>OY282381.1:4770000-5064531 GCA_958295915.1 uncultured Caldilineaceae bacterium | reverse complement strand
TTGTTGTTGTCGTTCTCGTTGACCTGGCCCATGTTGTAGGGCGGATTGCCGATGACCACATACATTGGCGTCTGTTTCTGATTCTCAAGCCGCTGTGTGTTCGCCGGCGCGAACAGCGGCATCTGCTGGTCTTCCGCCAGGTCGAAGGTGTCCACAAGGCAGATGCCTTCAAAGGGCTGGTACATGCCGGTCGCCTCATAGAATTCATGCTCGATGTTCATGCTGGCGATGTAGTAGGGCAGCAGCATCACCTCGTTGCAGTGCAACTCTGACGCGTACTTGTCCTCCAGCGCGGTTCGGCGTATCTCCCGCATCAGGCGCACGATGAAGTTGCCCGTGCCCACAAACGGGTCGATGATGCGCACGCCGGGGTCGGATAGCGAGCGACCAAACTCGCTCTGCAGAATGTGGGCAACGCTTCGGACCATGAAATCGACGATCGGCTGCGGCGTGTAGACGATGCCGTGCGTATCGGCCACCCTGACCGAAAAGCCCTGGAAAAACTGCTCGTAGACAGTGTTGAGAAAATGTTGCTTCTGCGAAAAGTCGTTGATAGTTGCGGCCGTGCGCTCGATGGCCAGGTAGAAGCGATCCAGACCTTGGAGAAAATCACGCCGGCTAAAGGACTGCGATGTGAGAGCTTTGATCACGCCCTCGATTTCGTTGGCGATAGCATTGCGGTGCGTGAAGTCGGGATTGCTGAAGACCGTGCGGAACAGTCGCTCGGTCAGAAGGTGCTGTATGAGCATCTCCTCGACCGCCTCTTCAGGCAGGTTCGGATTGATCGATTGACGGCATTTTTCCAGAAACTCGACAAAGGCTGTGGCAAAGCGGCGGTTGCTCTGCCGCTCCTTGTGGATCAACAGCGCCAGGCCGCGCCCAATGTCGGGCACTCTGTCTTTGAACTGCGCGACAGCCCCCTCCCAGACAGCGTACTCCTGCGGAAGGTAGCTGAAAAAGGTTTCCAGTGTCTCGATCAACTGCGTTGGGCCGCTCAGGTCGGCGTCGAGAACCTGATGCCCGTTCTGCCACAGGATGGCGCGTTGCGGCGTCTGGAAGAGGATGTTGTCGTCCGGATAGCCGGCCTCGAACTTGCGCCGCACTTCGGACAGCAGGTCGTCGTGGATGTCCTTCGCCTCCCAGATGCCATGGATCAGCTGGAAATCGTCGATCAGGGCGCCATCGACCACGATGCGCCGCTTGCCGCGCGCAGTGTTCGATGCGCCTCTTGCGAGCCGAGGCGCGATGGCCTGTTCCGGCGCCAGGGTCCAGGCGCACTGCCGCGCGCAGTGTTCGAGCAGAGCCTGAAAGGCGGCGCGCGCCGCGCTTTCATGGCTGATGCCGAGGCGGTCGAAGCGCTCGAGCGCGGCGTAGTATGCCCGGATAGGTTTGTGCGTGGGTTTGAGGTTGAGCGTTGGCATATTGACACCAGTGGTCGGTGGTTCGTAGGGGCTGGCTTTGTGCCTGCCCAGGGCAACCATAGGACGCATTCATCCAATCATAGCTGAAAAGCGGATAAAAAAGGGAATTATATACTTAACTGCACAAGTAAAATTATCGTATGTTGAAGTTGCGTTGGGTGAGCATATGTGCTATTGTGGTATGATGGGGCACTCAAAAAAATGGAACGCGGGTGGGAATTCAGATCCCGCGCAGCCTTTCTTAAAGGCTGAGAATTATGTACTTAACTGCGTACGTACATAATTCCCAACAAGAGGAGCTGTTCCATAAAAAAAGCCCGTCAGTGCGGGAACACTACGGGCTGCGACCCACAAGGTGATGGCTTATAGATACGCCCCAGACTACCACAACTCACAAAACATATCAAGAACGAGGCTACTGTTCGCGCCCTGGCTATGCTCGCATTCGCGAAGTATTGCGTGCTTGCTGCTGGCTATACAACCACTCTCTGGAGCAGCGCAAGAATACCTATCTCACTTGTGGCAAGGGCATGACTATGTATACGCAGATGAAGGGGCTAACCCAGCTACGAAAGGAACAACAGTTCTGGCGAGATATAGGATTACCAGTTGCCCGCGGGGTGTTAGTGAGAGTAGACAGGGCATTCAAGGCCTTCTTCCGTAGGGTGAAAGCTGGGGAAAAGCCGGGCTATCCACGCTTCAAGCCGCATCAGCGCTATCAGTGCCTTGAGTTGGCAAGCGTTACAGCGGGCATGGTGAAGGGCAATTGTATCAAGGTAAAAGGATTGCCCGCTATCAGGATACGCCCCCATCGTGCATTGCCAGAAGGTAGACAACTGAAAGCCTTGCGGCTCGTGATGCACGGACGTATCCTGACAGTTGACCTGGTATATGAAGAGGAACAGAACATCCTGGCGCCTGTGGATACTGCGGTAGGTATCGATGTGGGCGTACACGAACGCATGACCTTCAGCGATGGGAAGACAGTTTCCCGTCGTGTACTTGACAGAAGCAGGGAAACGAGCTTGCAACAGGCGATTTCCACAAAGAAGAAAGGAAGTAACAGACGGCGAAAGGCAATAGCTACCTATGCCCGCGAGAAACGTAGGAATGCAGTACGCAATCGCAATGAATGCCATCAGTTGACCACTGCTATCGTGCGAAACTATCAGAAAATAGCGATCGAAAAGCTGGCAATACAGAACATGTCTCGACGTGGTGGCAGTCGGAAACGTGGCTTGAATCGCAGTATGATGGAACAGACTTGGGGCATACTATTTCAACAATTGCGCTACAAGGCAGAATGGGCCGGTAGACAATTCGTTGAAGTGGACCCCAGGAACACATCCAAGACCTGTTCCCATTGTGGTGAAGTAAGGAAAGAGAAGCTGGCGGACTATCGGACCTTTGTATGCATCTCGTGCCGGCATACGGAAGACCGGGATCTGAACGCCGCTAAAAATATTCAGGAACGCGGGTGGGAATAGCCCGCACAGCCGAAAGCTGGCTGAGAAAGATATACTTGTGCAGTTAAGTATATAATTCCCATAAAAAAACAGTCACAGTGTACTTATCCCTGGCGAACTACCGGAGCGCGGGACATCCACACCAGTAGCCCAGCCAGGAGGTAGGCGGCGATTATGGCCAGAAAGGCTGGACGATAGGCGCCTGTCAAATCATATCCCACGCCAACAAGCACTGGCCCTAGCGTGGGGCCGATGATCGTCAGCGGCTGGCTCAGGCCACGGATGGCGCCGATGTATGCGCGCCCGAAGTAGGTCACCCACAGATACTCGCTGATGGGGATTGTGCCGCCAAAGCCAAAGCCGTAGCAGAAAAAACCGACGAATAGCAGGATTGGATCGACAAATGATGCCGCCAAGAGCATCAGGCCAACGCCGGCTCCCCCAAATGAAAAGGCGATCACCGCCAGCCGGCGGGGCGGGAAGCGCTGCAGACAGTATCCCCACACGGCTTTAGAGACCAGATTTCCCAGGCCGTTGATGGCCAAAGCCAAGGAGGCTGTCCCCCGAGAGAATGAGGCATCGGTGGCGAAAGGGATGGCATGCGTCAGCACGGAAGAAAGAGCCGCCTGATTCAGACTGTAACCAAACAGAAGCAGCCAGAATCCCTGCGTGCGCACGGCCTGTCGGCTGGTGTAGGATGGCGTTTCGGCCGCGCCGGACCGCGCGCGGAGTCGAGGGTCGGCGCTCCGCATCTGGCGGGCCGCGCCATCATCCCCGTCCGGGGACAACCCATACTCCTCCGGCGCGCGTCGCATGAGGAAGGCAACCGGCACGACGATGGCAAGGACAAAGAGAGCCTGGACAAAGTAACCGACGCGCCAGCCTAAGGAGTCGACAGCCACTGTCATCGTCACCGGAGCGATAAGTCCAGCCAATGAAATACCTGTAGAGCCGATAGCCAGCGCCCAGCCTCGCCGGCGCGCAAACCATTTATTCAATGTGGTGTTGACCACCAACGGGCCGAAGAGAGTCCAACCGATCAGGCCGGCGCAGAAGTGCAACGCCCAAAACAGCCAGAGGCTCGATTGGCGGCCCAGGCCATAGAGACAAAGACCCGTTGCCAATGCGCCGGCGAGGACTGGAAGGCGCGGGCCATGGCGATCGACGATCCAACCAACCACCACGCCGGACAGAGCGCCAGCCATGACGGACAGGGAGGATCCGAGGGTAAACTGCCAGACCTGCCAGCCCAATTCATCAACGACGGGTCGCAAGAAAACACTGACAGTGGCCTGGCTAATGCTGAGAAAAGTAAATTGTAAGAGGACCGCAGCGGCGACGATCCACCAGCCATAGAACAGACGGGAGGTCATCGGATGGTATGGGGAGCTGAGACATGAGCGCAATCACACAAATCACATCAACCAATGATCAAGCGGCGGGAATGTCGAATGGCGTGGATTGCCGGAACTGCCTATGATAGAATACCAGCAGGCATACAACATTGCTTGTCCCATTCAGGCGGGTCTTTTTGCCTGCCCATTATACCTGAGATAGCGCCAGACGCTATGAGGGTGCAGTGTCCGGTTTTCCAATCTTGACACAGCCCCTAACTCACACTACACTTCAGACTGAGACATGAGCGCAATCACATAAATCACATCAACCAGTGATCAACTGACGGGAGTGTCGAATCGTTACCCTGTTCTTCGCAAACACTTTTGAGGGCAGAACGCCATAATGTGATGTCCGATTGGAGAGGAATCCATGCTAACCGATCAGCAGTTCGATCAGTACAACACCTTCGGCTTTGTGGTTTTGCGTCAGGTATTCGGGCCCGATGAACTGGCGACCATCGAAGCCGAATATGAAGATGGCCTCAATGCCGCCTATGCGCATAAGCCTTTCGACGGCAGCAAACGTCACTGGACCAACACGCTGGGAGCTGAGACACCATTTATGGCCAGCTTGCTGGAAGATGCGCGTTTTTATAAGACTGCCCAGCAGCTCTACGGTGAGGATGTGCTGGGTATGGGGGCCGATGCCAACCGCTATGTCGGCCACACTGCCTGGCATCCCGATCACAACGCTGATCCGAAGAAAGATTGTTACGGGATCAAGTTTGCCTACTATTTAGATCCTGTTGGCGCGCGCACCGGCGCGCTGCGGGTCGTTCCAGGATCCCACAAATTTCCGCT
Organism: uncultured Caldilineaceae bacterium; assembly: GCA_958295915.1. Classification (GTDB taxonomy): domain Bacteria; phylum Chloroflexota; class Anaerolineae; order Caldilineales; family Caldilineaceae; genus Bin5. The sequence continues at coordinate 5,059,446 of OY282381.1, read as the reverse complement.
CCACCAAGAAGTGGGGGATACGGTCAAGCGCTCCGCTCTTGACATCCCAGACATACCCAGTTACGTTTGTGAAAGCATGCCAGGCGATATGGTGGCCTTCGATCTGCGGCTCTGGCACGCCAGTTGGGGAGGCTCCGCGGGGCGCAGAATGTGCACATTTGTCTACTACCATAACCCCGCGGAGCCAGAGGAAGAGGCTGCGACTCGCAACCGCGCCGCTCGCTCCATAAAGGCGACAGCGCAGTACGATCGACCCAACGATCCGCTGTACCCTCCCCACTGGTTAGCAAACCAAAACGGCAGCCCGCTTCGCCAGCGCTGGATTCGCCGGCTAGGAGAGCTGGGCTTCCTGGATTCGCCAGCCACTGAGGAAGTTTTGCGTTGAACTGCAGTTTTCAGCTTTGCGTAACGGATTGCAATTCTGCCATCTGGAAACGTAAACAGTTTTTCTGGCAACGAAAAACTTCTGCGAAGATGTAAGCGGAGAGTTCATGCGGTACCGTACGGTTCACATGCGCAAGGAGGACAAGCGTGGTGGAAAGTTTAGCAGACAAGATCGCCTTCGTGACCGGTGGCGGCTCCGGCATTGGGCGGGCAACAGCCCTGGCATTTGCCGACAGAGGGGCTAAGGTCGTCATCGCTGATGCGCAGGTTGATGGCGGCAAAGAGACGCGGCGCCTGATCGAAGCGGCCGGCGGAGAAGCTTTGTTCATCGCCTGCGATGTCGGGGACGCAGATGCGGTCGCCGCGGCGGTCGATCAGTGTGTTGAGGGGTACGGTCGGCTAGACTGCGCCTTCAACAATGCCGGCGTTCTTGGGGAGATGTCCACTACGGCTGAGTGTAGCGAAGAGAATTTCGACCGCATTGTGCGGGTCAATCTCAAGGGTGTGTGGTTGTGTATGAAGTACGAGATCCCCCAAATGCTGCGCCAAGGCGGCGGCGTCATTGTAAACACGGCCTCCAATGCAGGGATGACCGGCACGCCGGAGCTGGCTGTCTACAGCGCCACCAAAGGGGGCGTCGTGCAGTTGACCCGTTCAGCCGCGCTGGAGTACGCCCGCTCCAATATCCGCATCAATGCTGTATGCCCGGGTCTGATCTCTACGCCCATGGTAGCGCGGCAAGCGGTCCACTACCCGGATGCGGTGGCAAAATTCACAGAGCTGGAACCGGTGGGGCGCATGGGCAAGCCTGAAGAGATCGCCGAGGCTGTGGTTTGGCTCTGCTCAGACGCAGCTTCATTTGTCACCGGTCATCCAATGGCCGTTGATGGGGGCATTCTGGCCTAGTAGGGGCGCGCAGACACCTTTGCGCCTCGTGCGAAGTCGGAAGAGTGATTCGTATATGGCAGAAAGCGCAACCCTGGCAAACAAAGTGGCGCTGGTGACCGGCGGCGGCTCCGGCATTGGCCGGGCAACGGCACTGGCGTTTGCGCGTGCGCAGGCCCAGGTTGTGGTGGTCGATGCGCAAAGTGAAGGCGGTCACGAGACGGTCCGCCTCATCCAGGATACTGGCAGTGACGCCATCTTTGTGCAGGCGGATGTATCCAGAGCCAGCGATGTCGAGAGCATGGTTCGCCAGACCATCGCTACCTATGGGCGACTGGATGTAGCCCACAACAACGCCGGCGTCGAACCGGAAATGGCGTCGATCTCTGAAAGCAGCGAAGCTGACTGGGATCGCGTCATCGCTGTCAATCTCAAAGGAATCTGGCTGTGCCTGAAGTACGAGATCGCAGCCATGCTACAACACGGAGGGGGAGCGCTTGTCAACACTGCGTCGGTCGTCGGGTTTTTGGGGCAGAGAGATATGGCATCCTATGTAGCCAGCAAACACGGTGTGCTTGGGCTCACCAAGGCGGCCGCTCTGGAATACGCTGACGCCGGCATTCGCGTCAACGCCGTGTGCCCCGCCATCGTCGCTACGCCCATGCTCGACCGCTTTACAGGGGGTGATGACCGGGTGGCTTCCGCGCTGACCGCCGGCTATCCAGTGAAGCGTCTGATCGACCCTCAAGAGGTGGCTGACGCCGTACTCTGGCTATGCTCTGAACGGGCCTCGTATCTCAACGGCCACGCTCTTGTGCTGGACGGCGGTTTCAGTATTCAATAGGAACACGGGGGCTTCTCTGCCTGGACGATATACACGATGGCATTATGGACGATTTCAACGATCTCTCGATACCCTGTCAATCCCAGACTCCATCCCCACCTATCAGACAGGAGAGTAAGGCGCCAATGAAAAGAGAAAAGTACTCCTACACGAACGACCTCAAAACAGAGTTCGAACTATACGTGGACGGTAGGCTCTTCGCCCACGGCACAGTCGAGCGGGACGACCGGACCGGACGGGCTAAACGCTTCACGGTCCACGCCGACCACAACCCCGCCCTCACAGCCTCCTACCTCACCATGGATCAATGTACGGACTGGGCGACCGCGGAGTACGACGCTTGGATCCTCTCCCCCAACTTCAGGATTACGCGTCTCGGTCACGTTGCCATCACCGTCCCCAATGTAGAGGAGACAGTTGCCTTCTACGAGAGCATCGTTGGTCTGGAGGTTTCAGACCGCAGCGATGGCGCGGTCTTTTTGCGTTGCAATGCTGAACATCATTGCCTGGCCATCTATCCGGGCGAGATCAGGAAGCTGCACCATCTGGGGCTGGAGGTTTTGGATGAAGAAGCGTTACAGGCAGCGCGTTCAGCCCTGGCGCAGCGCGGTTTCCAGCCGCAGGACAGGACATACGCAGAGCCGGGCCACGGCGCGGCTCTCTGCTACCTGGATGCGGATGGGAACCTGATCGAGCTTTACGAAGGTATGGAAACCATCGACCAGCCTCTGCAGCCGCGCGAGATCCGGCCGCTTAAGTTCGGTCATATCACCCTGCAGTGCAGCGATCTCCCCTCCCTTATGGACTTCTATACCGATCTCCTCGGCTTCCGGGTCTCGGATACGGCTGAGGATGCCGTGACATGGCTGCGCTGCAACCAGGAACATCACGGGATTGCCCTCCTGAATGCGGGCTATGCCAAGGTGAACCACTATGCTTATGATCTGGCCGACTGGAACGATATCAAGCGCATGTGTGATCATCTCTGGCGCAACGATGTGCCGATTATCTACGGGCCCAGCCGCCACGGTCCCGGCCACAACATATTCATCTACATCCCTGACCCCGCTGGCAATGTTATCGAACTGACCACGGAGCTGGACCGAATCTGGGACGAGGAGACATACGTCGCCGCTGACTGGCCGAACGAGCCCAAGACTGTCGATGTCTGGCGCGGACTGCCCGCGCCCTCCAATCTGCTGGCGGGCGATGGCCGCGATTTCGATGATTGGTCTGCTGGCTCGCCTGTACTTGGCGCCGGCTGGCATGTATTGCAGACGGGAGATTTCACGGCCCTCGATCCCGCGGCGACGATAACCGCGCCGACATCTGAACGACCTGAATTCCAGATCGATATCCCACGTTTCACGCTCGGATTCGACAACCCTTTGGACCATGTCAAGGCCATGGTAGTCGCCGACCAGCGTTTTGCAACCGGTAACGGTCTCTCCGTGGCGGTGGACATGGCGGTCAATGTGCACGGAACCGACACCAACCCATTTGGAGCCGACCCGGACGACCCACGTTTGGGCGCGGCGGCCATCGCCCTGATCGACGACTCGACCGGGCTTGTTCTCAATTTCGAGATCTCCAACCGGCGCGTTCTGGCGTTGCGGGAGCTATTCGTCGTTACGGCCCCGGGTGGCGTCGGATCCGTCCTCCCCCTGGCGGACCCAGTGCTGACCGATCTGGTTATCGAGCCGGGATCCTGGCATCGCTACGAGATCCGCTACGATCCCGGCAGCGATGGCGTGCTCACGCCCGGCCCTGATCGCGCCGAGTGGCTGGTGGATGGGGAATGCGTCCATCAGGTAACATGGGTGGCGCACCGCGACCCGCCATCAGCGCCGGTCATCAAACCGATCCGCTTTACGATCAATATGGCGATCTTCACCCTGTTGGACGATCTGCCGGATGGTCGCGGCGGTATTCTGCCTGGCCTGGATCCGGAGTACAGGCAGACGATCTTCGGCCAGGGTGTCCGCGCCCGATGGCGCAATTTACAAATACATCACGCGGGCGCACGATGGCACGTTCGACCAGAGGAGGACACTTGATGTCTACCAGCATACCGTTGGGCAACGCATCCTATGGGTTTCGGGAGTACAGCTTGCCGGAATTCTTCGGCGCTTCCAGGAAAGTTGGCCTGACGTCGGTTGAGATCGACTGCGGCTGGCTGGAAGAAGAATCGAGAAACAAGATCGCTGTGGATGCCACTCCGCAGGAGCTCGACACTGTGCGGCGATGGGCGACGGAGGCCGGTGTCAAAGTGACTGCTCTCGGTGGCGGGGCCGTGGTCGGCCTCAACGGCGATGTGGCCGAGGATCGCTGCGATGAGCTGATGAAAGTAATCGACCACGCCGACGCACTCGACGCGCGGATAATACGGGTCTTCACAGAGCATGACTTTACGCACTCCAAGCACTATGTGCTGCCGGCGGAAAGGGTCACGGATGCGCTGTATGAGACGCTCAGCGCGGCATTTAACAGACTCGGCAACTATGCGCAGACGAAAAATGTATCTTTGGCCATAGAGAATCATGGCGGCACATCGGCCACGGGCGCGCGGCTCAAGAGACTGCTGGATATGACGCCTTACGAATCAGTGGGTGTAACCTACGATCCGGCCAACTATGCGTACGGCGGGGAAGATCCCTACGCGGCATTGCTTGCGGTTCAGGACAGGGTGCTGTACACCCACTGGAAAGATGTCGCCCATACGGAAGCGGGCGTCGAGTATCGAGCGTTTGGCGAGGGCGATATCGACTGGACGCCGATCATACGCGCCCTGTTGACCTCGTTCGATGGGATATGGGCGATTGAATACGAACGCAAGGTCGATAGCGACTTGGAGACATTGATGGCCGGCTCGCGGCAAAGCAGGGACAATCTGCAAGCGGTCATCGATCAAGTTCAGGGAACGTAACCTCTGCCGACTTCCTCCAGAAATATTGTGGCGCTTTCGGTCAGGGACGCAGCCTCTAGGGAGGCTGCGTCCAGTTGCGTACCCCCTGGGATCGCGGGCGTCTCGCCCGCATCAACAGTATCAGGCTATGCAACCCGGCGACCACTGGCAACTGGTGTTCATCAGAAACTCACCCCTATCTTGAGACGCCCCCCAGGCGTCGCCGGTTGACAAAGAGGAGGAAGATATCTACAATAGCCCTTTGAAAAATCACCTCTGGGAGTAACATAAGTGATCAGCTTCGAACAGGCATTCAGTGATACTGAAAAAGCCGCTGAGTCAGCGCGCAGGTCCGCGGCAGGACTGGTCACGCGGGCCAGGGCGCTGGAGCGGGCCGCAAAGAGCGGAAATATCGCGGACATAAGGCGTGCCCAGGACAGGCTCGACGAGGCATTGCGCGCGCTGCGGCAGGAGGTTCAGAACGCCACTTCGTCCTGGCCGTTCACGGACGAGGAGGTGGAGCAGTACCTCAACGAACAGTACGCGGACGAACTCAGGGAGGTCGCTGGTGGGATCGGCCTCAACATATACGAGCGGGACAGAAATCTGATCTCCTACCCATCCATTGTGCGGATGCTGCCGCGGGAAAATGCAGTGAAGGTAGATAGGAAGAAAATATCCACTATCAGACCGTCTCACCTAGCTGGCTTACTGCTCAAGAATCAGACAAGATCCAGTGGCTTCCCGTCAGCCCGCTTCCTCGAATCGCTGTATAGCGTTTACTCCGACATCGTAAGCGGCGAAGACTCTTCGGGCCGCCTGATGAAAGCCACCGGGCGCGTCGTGCCCCTGGCGAGGATCTACGGGTTGATAACCGCTCTGCCGGGCGGCGCCCGTGAATATGACCGCAGCGACTTTGCCAGAGACCTGTACACTCTGGATGCCAACGGCCCACGCCGAACAAAAAGAGGCGCGACTGTCTCCTTCCCGTCCTCCACAGGCGCCCGCCGGCGTAAAGACCTGTTTACATTCATCGGACCGGAAGGGCAGAGCGCCGAGTACTACGGAATCAGGTTCAGCGAGGATGTCTGATGACGAACACCATCCCAATTCAGGAGTGGCTGGGATTCCTCAACGACGAGTACCTGTCCACATTCATCAGGGACGGCGGCGCATCTGTCAAGTTCGCGGTCACGCCCGATGAGCGGAAGCCGGACTTGTACAGTGCGCTCAAGACGCGCTGCCAGGAGTTGGACTACATCTTTGTGGAGCTGGACGCGGTCACGAGTCGCGTGCACATGCCGCAGGACATCTTCTTCGGGCTGGCCAAACAGATCGACTGGCGGCTCCTGGCGCGTCGCCTGGCGCTGCGGCTGGCTGACGAAAGGGGATTCAAGGTTGAAGGAATCGCAGTAACGGACGCCGACAACATCTTCCACGCCTTGGGTCGCGCCAACGGCATTGAAGCAAGGTCCGTACTACAGGAGATGAGGCCGAGCATAGAAAGTAAGGTCTTTAAGAATCCGAAGATGGCGAGAGATTTCAGGGTAGCCATGACCCATCTCTGTACAAGCCTGGATCCCGGAGGGCCGGATCGGTACGCCGATGAGCCTCTGCTGGACTGGCTGACCGGCGCCAATCCGCGTGTTGGCAACCTCCGTCCTTTTTCCATCCACACCGTCATCAACCGCACCACGGCGCAGTACTTTATCGAGTCGGCGTTGTATTGGGTGCACTATGTGGGATACGCCGGGACGGTGATCCTTCTGGAAAACACCCGCGTAACGCTGGCGCGTAACCCCAAGGACGGTCAGCGGTACTACACCAGACCGATGACCCTGGACCACTACGAGCTGCTGCGCGAGTTCATCGACGACGTGGACCGGCTGGCGGGGATGCTGCTGGTGGTGGTGACCAACTACGACTTCATCAACGAACAGTCCGAGAGGGACAGGAGCTGGGTCATCTACCCGGCTCTGCGCACCAGGGTAATGGACGACGTTCGAGACAGAAACCTTGTCAATCCGGTCGCGTCGTTGGTGCGGCTGTCGTAAAGGAGGCACGGCATGTCACTACGCTCTGATGGCAATTCAACGGTTGCCGAGCGGCTGGCTTTGGAGGCTTTACGCAGCGGCGTTCCCAACCGGGAGGCTGTGCGGCTTCTGGGTTGCAACCAGCCGCAGGTGGAAGATCGCTTCGCTGAGATGCTGGACAGGGTCACGGACGGTGACAATCCGGCGCGCAACGATCAGGGGATGCTGGTTTCGGGAGACTTCGGTTCGGGCAAGTCTCACCTGCTGACGCACCTGGAACACCTTGCGCTCGAGCGGAATTTCGTCTGCAGCAAGGTGGTCATCAGCAAAGAGACGCCACTGTACGACCTCGGCAAGGTGTTCACATCGGCAATGGAGAGCGGGCGGCTACCTGGCCGCAGCGGACGTTTCATCGAAGAGTTGGCGCTCGCGATGAAGCCAGATTCCAAAGAGTACGCGGACTTCTTCAGGTGGGCAAACGAAGCAGCTTCGCGTGACGCCCTCCATCCGATATTTCCCGCAAGTCTACTCGTCCACGAGAGGTCGGTAGACTTCGACCTAAACAACGATATCGAATCCTTCTGGGCGGGTGACCGGATACTGAAAAGCAGGATTACGGATGGGCTACGCCAAATCAATCAGCTGCAGAACCACCGCTTCAGGGCGCCCAAAGCCGCCGATCTGCCGCCGCAGCGCCTGCGCTTTGCTGTCGATCTGATCAAGGGCGCAGGCTACAAAGGCTGGGTTGTGCTGCTTGACGAGATCGAGCTGGTCGGCTCGTACACCATATTGCAGCGCGGACGATCGTACGCTGAAGTGGCGCGCTGGATGGGGCGGGCAGCCGGGGAAGACTATCCGGGGCTGATCGTGGTGGGTACGGTTACCGACGACTTCGCCTCCGCGATCATCAGCCCTGATGGCTACAGGAAGGACCACGACTACATTAAGCCCAAATTGGAAGCCAACATGAAATACAGCGGCATCGCCGGCCGCGCCGAGACCGGAATGTGGATGTTGGAACGGGAGTGCATCTCCCTGAAGCCACCCGACGATGACGACGTGCGCGCTACCGTGGAGAAGCTGCGCGCATTGTACAGCAACGCCTACGGCTGGGACGCGCCCCCGCTCGATGCGAGGGCAGACGGCGCCGGGTTCGAAGGGCGCATGCGCTACAAGGTGCGCGCCGCCATCAACGAGTGGGACTTGCTACGGCTGCGTCCAAACTCCCGGCCTGAAACGGAGATCCACGAATTCATCCCCACGTATGAAGAGAACAGAGATCTGGAACGCGAATCCTCGGACGCCGGATAGAGGCGCCCATGCCCATTCCCTTCGATGACTTGAACGAGTCCAGCCACGCCACCGCGGTGGCGTGGCTGCGGTTTGTCGAAGAGGAGGACGACACCGGTATTCGCGCCGCGCTATTCGAAACCTCGAGCCGGGGCGAACCGCTGGGCTTCTGCTTCACCCGCATTGACCGGCGCGCCCCGTCCCTTATACAGGCAGGGAATTCGAGACAGACTGCCGTGTCATTCCTCGCCAAATCCCTGTTTCAGTCAGCCGCAGGATCGCCGTCGCTGATACTTGGTCTGGCCGATGAGATACCGCTATGGGTACTTACCAACGCCCTGCGGGTCGAGCTGCCCTTCTGCCGTGTCAGACTGATCGATGAGCGTCCCCCACAGATGCTTTGGGCGCCAGAACAACCCCGAGCAGGCTCCGACACGCATCGGGTTCTCGATCAGATAATGGAGCGAGACGACCCCTTCGAGGCGTTCGCGCGCGCCGCTGAATGCCTGACCAAAGCGTTCGAGTACAGGCGGATTCGGAGCTCGATCGCTATTTCGGGGCTAAACGCCGTGGTGCGCTTGCTACCTCCACCGGAGCATGGGGATGTCGTGGCGAAGCGGATGTGGGCGCTGCTGGCCTTGCGCCGGGGCGCCTCCGAGACATCACAGAAGCCCTCCCGGTCCCTCTGGAACTTCCAACTGGAATGGCCAGGGGCGTTGATGCCATTCCAGCAGGATGGCATCCGCGCGCTGCTGGACATGAAGCAACTGCTCTTAGCGGACGACATGGGACTCGGCAAGACCGTGCAGGTCATCGCCGCGGTACGGATTCTGCGGGCGCGTGGGGAGATCCGGTCGTGCCTCGTGGTCGCGCCGGCTAGCGTGCTGAATCAGTGGCGGCAGGAGATTACGAAATGGGCGCCGGAGCTTTCCGCCATCATCATCCGCGGGTCGGCGGCCGATCGTGCCTGGCAGTGGGCGGCTGAGAAAGACGTGACGCTAGTCAGCTACGATGCGCTGCGGCAGGATGCCGGCAGAGTCGTCAAGCTGCGCCCATCCAGGCGTGTATGGGACGTGGTCGTGGCCGATGAAGCCCAGCGGGTCAAGAACCGCAATGATACGAGCGACGCGGTCAAGAGCGTAGGTAGGACACGATCATGGGCATTGACGGGCACGCCGATCGAGAACCACGAGGAGGAGCTGGCCTCCATTATGGAATTCGTCGATCACGACGGGAAAGCGCCGACCAAGCGCTACTATCCTGGGATCGATCTTCTGAACCGGCACCGCGCGTTGCAGCTTCGGCGCAAGAAGAGCGATGTGCTGGACGATCTGCCTCCTAAGCTGGAGACCAATCTGCCAATAGACTTGCGCCCCAAGCAACTCGCCAGCTACAGGAAGGCAGAAGATGATGGCGTCGTCTTCCTGAAGTCCCTCGGCGCAGATATCCGCATCCGGCACGTGCTTGAGCTTATCACGCGCCTGAAGCAGATCTGCAACGCGGACCCTAAGACGGGCGAGTCCAGCAAGCTGGACGACATCAGGGAGCGGCTGGTGCAGCTATCGGCGCAAGGCCACAAGGCGCTGGTCTTCTCCCAGTACACCAACGACGTGTCCGGCGTAGCGGCCGCGGCCAACTTCCTGCGAGAGTTCAACCCTCTCACTCTGACGGGGGATACGCCGATCGAGGATCGGGCCGCGGTGATAGAGCGGTTCAAGAGTCGCGACGAGCACAAGGTGATGGTCATATCGCTGCGCGCGGGTGGTCTGGGGCTGAACTTGCAGGAAGCGTCCTACGTGTTTCACCTCGACCGCTGGTGGAATCCAGCTGTGGAGCGACAGGCAGAGGACCGCGCGCACCGGATCGGACAGACGGTCAAAGTCAACGCCATCAAGTACTCGTGCGTGGGCACCATTGAAGAGCGCATCGACCAGATTCTGGAGCGCAAGCAGGGGCTGTTCAACCAACTCATTGACGACGTATCGCTCGACCTGTCCGCTCAGTTGAGCGGGGAGGAACTGTTTGGCTTGTTTGGGCTGGAGAGTTCAAGCGGCCAATCTCTTACGATAAAAGACGTTTGAAAAGCAAAGAGGAAAACCATGACAGATCAGACCGCCAGCCGCCTTGACCGCATTGAAAAGCTGCTGGAGCAGAACGCCGAGCAGATTGCGGCCAATTCCGAGCAGATTGCGGCCAATTCCGAACAGATTACCGCCAATTCCAAACAGATCGCCGAGCTGGCGAAGCGGCAAGAAGGCCTGACCGCACAGGTCAACACGCTCGCCGGCGCGATCAATTTCATTGTGACAATCATCACCCCCCGCCGCAACGATAGCTGACCCCGTCCACCAGAGGCCGGCGCGGTCTGCGCCGGCCTCATCCGGAGGAAATGGAAAATGCAACTGACCACCCCGCCCCCATCATCGAATCCGCGCCCTTGGCCGGCCTGAACCCCCACTCGTCAGCTATCTCAGCACGCTTTCCGCCGGACCCAGGCGAAATGTGATCAGGGTAACATCACCGTTGACAAGGTAACACCATCCTCATCTCCCCGCCACGCCTCCAGAATACGCCAGCCAGCTCTGCCGGTCCGCGCTTAGCGTGTATACTATGATTATAGCTTATTAGAACATTCATCCTATCAACTGAAAAAGGCTATTCTGAAATCCGCCATCAATGACGAGGGAATGGCCTGTAATATAAGCGGCATCATCAGAAACCAGGAAAACGGCGGCGGCCGCTACTTCTTCTGGCGCGCCAAAGCGATTCAGGGGAATGGTCTTCTCCCTCCTGGCTCGCAGTTCTTGCGTAGGATATACAGACTTTGTCATTTCCGTCTCGGTGGCGCCAGGGTGGATGGTGTTCACCCGTACATTGCGCTCAGCCCATTCTACGGCCATGACCTTTGACAGCATATCGACAGCGGCTTTACTGGGGCCGTATGCCCCTCTATTGGGGTGTGGCGCGATCCCGGAGACAGAACCGATATTGATGATGTTGCCTCCGCCCTGTTTTATCATGACCCGACCAACGGCCTGGCTGCACAGAAATGCGCCTTTCAGATTGACGCCGATCACGCGATCCCAGTCCCGTTCGCTTACATCTTCCAGCGGAGATTTGACCGTGACGCCGGCAACATTGGCCAAAATATCGATTCGACCAAATGCGTCCAGGGTTGTCTTGACCATCCGCTGCACTTGATCGCTGACCGAAACATCTACTTTGCAAGCCAGGGCTTGCCTTCCCATCGCCTGGACCTCTGCGCGCACGTCCAGGGCTTGCTCGGCGGAGGCCCGATAGCCGACCACCACATCCGCGCCGTCACGAGCGAAAGCAAGACTGATGGCCCTTCCGATGCCCCGCGAGCCTCCTGTAACCACGGCTATCTTGTTCGCTAGTCTCACACCCTGAATCTCCAACGCCAGTGGCTAGTGGTTCGTGGCTAGTGATCAGTAACTGCACTGACCACCGGTGTTTTCAGTTGGCTGCCGCGCGCCTCATCTATATGACGCCGGATCACCTCCGCCAGCGGCGAAATCTGGATATTGAGATCCTTTTCGATACGCGCGCTCGACCAGTTGTAGATATTGGGTTGGTCAGGAGCGGTCTCATCGAACGTTATCTCTGCATCGGGCAGAAACGCCTTTATGGCATCGGCCCACTCCTGCGCGGTGATGGCGTAGGCGAGCGAATTATAGACCGCGTAGGTAAGCGTCTCCTGTAAACAGAGTCTGGCGAATAGCTCCGCTGTATCATCCACATAGAGAATGAGCAGCCTTTGATCGCGCCGAGAAGGAATGGTGAACGGTTTGCCAACGGCCAAATCATCGATGCATTTGGACTGCCAGGCCGAAAAACCTTTTGTCCGCCCCATAGCAACCACATTCGCGATGCGCAATCCTGGGATCGCCATGCCATAGCGTTCCATATACTTGCCCGCCATAAATTCATTCCACAACTTGTGCGCCATGTAGACCGTTATCGGGTAGCAGTGGTCTTCCTCGGTAACCGGTCGGTCCCCAAAAGAGGATTGGAGCCCGTAGACGGCGATGGTCGAGGCATACACCACGCGTTGTATGCCCATCAGTCGTGCCGCCTCGAATACATTGTTCATGCCCATCTGATTGACGCGCATGGCGAGTTGCAGCTTTTCCTCAGATTCCGGCGGCAGAATATAGGCCAGATTTATGATTCTTTCGACATCGAAATTTTCGATCGCAGCTATAATATCCTCAAAGCGGGTGACGTCCGCCACCAGCGCTTCCACATTTTCCAGATTGTCCACTTTGCGATAATCGGGGTAGAGATCGAAACAGACGACTTGCTGCCCCAGGCTGACCAGACGTCTGGTTAGCCGTGACCCGATCAATCCGGTGCCCCCTAACACAAGAATAGACACAGCATATCCTTTTTAGGGTTAGAGCCGCTTGACAAGCGGGTGTCGGCGGTCCTTCAAGGGCAGCTCCGCCCTTGCGCGCGTGAAATGAGATTCATAGACTGCACTGACGCATTCCAGGGAGGTCAGCGCTTTGGCGCCGCCGAGTTCTGGCTGGCGATTGTCGCGGATCGCGTCTACCATATCGCGCGCGCCCCAAATCGAATGCCGGCCCGGCCAGGGTTTGTTTCCAATCATAAAGATTTCCGGATCGAATCTCACCCTTTCCCACTGCGGTGTATGGGCTGCAAATGAGACATCGAAGGGGCAATACCACATTTCGTCGCGGCCGTCGTCGGGATTCGGCTTGATCATAAGTTGCCCCTCGGAGCCCAAAATGTGAGGGCCCATCATCCATCCCTGCCGGGGTTCACGGCAATAGAGCTCCATGATGCCGTACGTCCCACTCTGCCCCCGGATATGGATCAACATGGTATCGCCGGCGACTATGCCATTGTCACGCCGATCAGTCTTGCACAGCTGGCGGCTCGGCATTATGTCCTCGGCGCCGACCTCATGGCCCTGATAGGTAATCTGGGCGTGGATCCAGGCGATACCGCCCAGGAAGAAGTCCATCTCGTCGAAGTAATGGACGCCCATTTCCATTAACTCAAAGCCGGCTGGACGCCCTTTCCCCACTTCGCGGACCGAACGAACTTCGCCAATCCGCCCCGATTCAATCCATGCCTTGGCCTCCTGGAAGATCGGCGTAAACCGGTATTGATGGCTGATGGCCAGTCGTACGCCGGCCTCGGCGCAAGCGGCCAGCATCTGGTCGGCGCTTTGCAGATCGATGGACAACGGCTTTTCGCACAGAACATTGACACCAGACTTTGCGGCGGCGATGGCTACCGGGGCATGCTGAGGAGCATGCGTACAGACGCTGACGACATCCAATTTTTCTTCTTGGAACATCGCCTCATAATCGGTATAGAGGCTGGAAACGCCATGTTCATCCGCGCGTGCATGGAGCGCGTCGGGGTTGATGTCGCACAGAGCGGTGAGTGTCACCCCATCCAGGTTCGTATAGGCCGTCGCGTGACTGCGGCTGATGCCGCCGCACCCGACAATGCCGGCTCGCAGTACCATCGTTTTTCTTTCCTCTTCAGATGGCGCGGTCGATGATCGACTCAATTCACATTCCGCCGTGAAACGATAGGCCATAGTATAGCACGAACCGCCCTCAATGAACACAGAGAAATAGACCAGGACCAGGCGGAAATTTATTTCAGTTGACAGAAAATTACGCTATGCAGTATACTGGATACGGAAATTCATCATGTTTGCATGGTGATTATCGTCAGATCAGTGTGTAGATACTGTCATTTGTCAGTACGACCGGAGAGACCTATGCAAACAGTTGACTTTACTCGCTCTTTTCTCACCTTCCGCACTGATCACTTGAAAAAACCGCCCGAAACAGTGTCGCACAAGCCACCGTTTACGCTGAATAACGCCCGCATCGCGCTCGATTGTGTCTGTGAAATCGCCGACAAAGAGACAGGCGCGTCGCAGACCTTCGTGCTGGGCGCGAGTTGCAAGACGGAGCGCGTCGGTGTGGAGCGGGACATCTGGCTACAGCCCAACGCTGACTTCATCCCCATCTTCTCACAAGATCGCTTTCTGATCCTCAAGACCTACGACCGAGCCAACTGGAACGTCCCTTTCTATCCGCCCTCACGCGGCATCCAGCCAGAACGACAGGTGGGCAGCGTAGTGGAAGCCTTCGACAGCATACGCCTTGATATTCGTCGCGCCGATGGAGAGATTCTGGAAACGGCGGAGCGGATCGTCTGGGCGACGCTGGACCCAAAGGCGAGCGCGCTGGTGGGGCGCGCCATTATCGAAGAAGAACGCTACGTGACGACGCTGGAATTTCCGGTTAAGACGATGAACGCCAACGAGCGGGACAACATCTACCAGACCGATACCGGGCCGGTGCTCCTGCCCGACTTCTCGCGCCAGCCAGACGACTTGATCGCCGGCTTGGAGTTGGCCTTCGTCGCCTTCAATGGTCCTGACTGGGCCGAGTTCATCGTGCGTGCGCCGACGCCGGTGGGGGAAGGGATCGACGTCTATCACTATTCCAAACCGGTGCGCTATGACACAGAGAATCAGGTCATCCGTCTGGTATAAGTAGGGATGCCCCTTGGATATCCGCTTCTGTCTCTCAGTCTTCCGGGGCGCATGCTCCGACCAGATTTCACAGGAGAAATCAAAATGACCAAGATATCAAGGCGTAGTTTCCTGAGCGGGCCTGGCCGCTGGCGCGGCCGGCGTGGCTGTTGCTGCCTGCGTGCCCCAGCCGGTTATGCAGGAGGCCGCTGCCGAAGCGGTTGAGCAGACCCTGCGTTTGGGAATGACCAGTGTTGGCGCCGGCGTGCAGTTTGGCCCCATGGATACCCGATTGGGCGTCATCGTTGCAAGATTTCAATACGCAACGCCCTTAACCAACCTCCCGGACGGCTCGATAGCCCCCGAACTGATCGAAAGGTACGAATCCAATGAGGATGCCACGGTCTACACACTGCACGTCGATCCCCGCGCCGTCTGGTCAGACAGCACCCCGTTGACCGCCAGCGATATCAAGGCATCCTGGGAGTGGATGACCGATCCGGCCAACGAGGTAACTTTTCTTTCCAGTCTCTACCTTAGTGGGGTCGTGGGCTGGCAGGAGATGGCCGACGGCGAGGCCGATGAGGTTGCCGGCCTGGTTGTAATCGACGACAAGACCCTGGAAGTTCAACTTGTGGCCACCGATCAGCTCTTCCCATTCGGCCTGTGCCGACTGTTCACCCAGGTCTTCAACGTCGAGGATGCCGCAGGCGATCCTGACTACTTCCTGAAGCCCTACCAGCTTGTCAACGGCCCCTACCAGATAACCGAGGTCCATCCGAGCGGTTCACAAGCCGTATTTGAACTGAACCCCAACTGGTGGGGTGACAAGCCCGCGATCAGCAAGATCATCATGCAGGCCTACACGGATCAGACAGCTATGGGCATTGCCATGGAAAACGGCCAGCTGGACGTAGCCATCTTTGGCAATGCCAGGATCATGAAGGATACCTTGAGCGCATTGGGGGAACCCCGGTATCTTACCGGGCTACGAGCTTTGCCTATGCCTCGTTCAAAGATGGTGTGGAACCGGTGGATGACATCAACTTGCGCAAGGCTCTCATCCACGCTATCGACTATGAGACCATGGTCGAAGTGGCCGGCGAGGGCGCCCGCTACATCTGGCGCGCGCCAGGCCTTGTAGAGGGCTTCCCCTGCTACGACCCCGCAACGACCAGCTACACCGAGTTCAATGTGGAGTTGGCGCAGGAATATCTGGCCAAGTCCAGGTACAAGACCGGCGACCAGGCGCCTAAGATCCGCATGACGCCCAACGGCACAGATGCGGTCAACATCAAGTGTTTCCAGATCATGCAGGAAGCGTGGCGCGTTCACCTGGGCATCACCGATGTGGAGATCAAAGATCTGCCGTCGGGATTCGGTAATGAAGAGGGCCTGGTCGCTATCGATCGCCAGAGCACAGGCGCTCTTCCTGTTGATGCTGCCCTGTTGGCCAAGAATACATTCCACTCGAACAGCCCCGCGGCCGCGCGGTTCATGGGCGGCTACGAGAATCTCCAAGTGGACGAACTGATCGACAAGGCTCTGGCCATGAGCCGCGAAGACCCTGAGTTCTGCGCAACTGTCCGCCAAGCCGAGGATCTGTTTCTGGCTGACGCCATGCTCATCCCTCTCTATGCCAATCACAATCCCCAACTGCAACGACAGAATGGCGCGATACAGCCGTGGGTGAAGAACCTCGTTTACTCGCCTTATGCATACTTCCTCACATGGGTCGAACCGTTGGCGGTTATCGAAAGGTGACGACCGTTCCTCTGGTCAGGGCGGCTCGCAGGTCTGCCCTGACCAACGCCGCTTGTTCACGCAGTTACATGGTTTATTGATGGATAAGCCATGCGAGTGGATGCACTCATCATCGCTACGAACCAGTGGTCAGTAGGGTCGGCGCCTTGCGCCTGCCTTGGACAACCACAAGGGTTGCCTCTACCAGCCACTGCAGTATGCTCCATTCATGAGTTCGGAAGCAATGGCTCGCTATCTTGTTTCGCGTCTTACAGTCGTGATACCGGTTGTGCTGGTGGCGCTGTTGATCACCTTTACGCTGGGCTACTACGCCCCCGGCGATCCGATCCAACTCATATATGGCGAGGACCTCTACAGCCTCACGGAAGAAGACCTTGCCCGCATGCGCCATACCCTGGGCCTGGATCGGCCCTTCTGGGAGCAGTACCTGGACTATATGGGCAGGACCGTTCGCGGCGACCTCGGCCGGTCGATTGAGACCAAGGTTCCGGTCAACCGTCTGCTCGCCAATTCGCTGCCGATCTCGCTGCAACTGGGGGATTCTGGCCGGGGGCGACGAGGCCGCACTTCTGATGGCCAGTTGGCCCCACGGTGACAGACCCCGCGTGCCCTTCCCCTACTGGGACGAGGTGATGACCGGCTTCGAGTACCAGGCCGCCGCGCACATGATCTACGAGGGGTTGGTCGAGGAGGGGTTGGAGATCATCGTCGCGGCCAGCATGGCACAGCACGCGGGATCGGTGACGATCACCCTGCCGCGGGCCCTGCAGGCTCTGGTCGGGCGGGCCTTGGTGGCGCGTATGAGGATTCGCTAGGCGCATGTCTGCAATGTATCAATTTCCTCTCTCTGATGCCTTTTTCATCCACGGCGTTTTCTCGTGCCACGCTCTGAGCAGCGATCTGAGCGCTGCGGCTGTTTCCTGCTGGTGATCGGCGCCAGTGAGAGTATTCAGCTCATACGGATCGTCCCTCAGGTCATAGAAATGGCCAGGCTTATCCTCTAGCCGGCTGTTGTCTGCGGCGACTTTCAGTCCGTAAAGGTGGGTGGGGGTTCTGATCCCGATCTCGGCGCCCCCGGTCTCGATAAAGCCCCAGTTCTCTTCTAACTGCCTACACTCACCCGACAATATCGGCGCCAGGCTGCGGCCCTGAACGTGGGCAGGCACAGCGCAACCGCATGCTTCCAGCACGGTCGGCATGATATCGACAATTTGCGCAACCTGTGAATGGTTGACGCTTGCCGGCCACAGGCGCGGCGCGTGGAAGATCATGGGAATGCGAATCGACTCTTCTATCAGCTCGCCCTTGTTGAACTTGTGGTGACTGCCCAGGTTGTCTCCGTGATCTGAAACGAAGACAACGATTGTATTCTCGGACAGACCGTTATCCCGCACGCCGGCCATAAGCCGGCCCACCATATCATCGACCCAGGTAGTGAGGCCGTAATACAGCGCCGTCAGCTCGCGCAGGTCGAAGCCTTCAGGCAACTCCAGCGTGTGTGGCAATTTCTTGGAATAGTAGAGAAAATCCCAAAGGTATATCTTGAACCACTCCTCGCTGTGCGCCATCCTGCCGTCCAAAAAAACGTTTGGACGGAGCGGGACCTCGTCCGCCGAGTACATTGTGAGGTACTTCTCGGGCGCATCGGCGAGCGGCATATGGGGTGGAGAGATGCTATAGTAGAGGAAAAATGGGCTGTCGCGATCCGCAGCGAGATAGTGTAGAACCTGTTCAATCTCGTATTCCACACTGAAACCGTCAATGACCTGCGATCTGCCTTCGGGCTGAGCGCGCCGCAGATTGGGCGCATCGCGCGAAGCCCGAACACCGTTCTCGACGAACTCCTGGCCGCTGTGACGGTGATTCGCTCTTGGATATAGGGTGTAGTCGAAGCCCAGGAGTTCGGGGGCAGGATGAATATGCCACTTGCCGATCAGGGCCGTGTCATAGCCGGCGGCTTTGAGCTGCTCAGCGATCGTGGCGTCCGGTATGTGGACGCGTGCGTCAACGGGCCACGCGGCGCAGATCGCCTCGCCCTGCTCGTCGATCTCTACGGCATTGCCGAGGTCGCCCATACAGGCGCGCGCGTACTGACCTGAAATCAGAGACGAGCGTGCCGGCATGCACACAGGATTGGTGGATACCGCGTGCTCGAAGCGCACGCCTGCGGCCGCCAGCCGATCGATATTGGGGGTGCGAACTGCTTCATTTCCATAGCAGCCGACCTCAAACGCCCGCAGCTGATCACAGATGCAGACGATTACATTGGGTTTATCGTTCATCGGTAGCTACTCCAGGAGTTTGCGAGCCACTTCGTCAAACTCATCCAGTGTAAGAGAAGGCTGTGTTTGGAGACGTTTTCTTATCTCATTCAGAATGGCCTCTATATCCTGGGCAGTATGTCTGAGCCCCAGGACATCCAGTCTGGCTCGGGCCGCTTCTCCGTGGAGAGTCGTGCTGCCAAAGACCACCGTTCGCTCTTGGCCTATCACATGTGGGTGGACGCCCTCCATCGCTTCCCACAGACCCTTGACGATGCAGTAGACATGCAGCTCAGCTTCGTGAATGTAGGCATTTTCACCCACCAGGGGCTTGTTGATCTGACGTTTGAATCCAGTTATTTCCTCGACAAACCTGGACAACGCAGTCAACTTCTCTAAACGTAGACCGGTAGAAAGACCATAGTGCGTTTCCAGGGCGACGACCACCTCCTCCAATTTCGTCAGCCCTCCTTTATCTCCCAAGCCGTTGACGACCAGATCCGCCGCCTCTGCGCCTGCCCCCACAGCGGCCAGGACATTGGCCGTGCCCAGCCCAAGATCGTCGTGGCAGTGGATCATCAAGGGCACGTTGACCAGATTTTTTATTTTTTGCACCAGGTGTTGCACGCCCGGCGGACAACCATAGCCATCTTCATAGAGAATCAGCAGATCGATCCCGGCGCGTGCCGTGACTGAGTAGAACTCTTGCAGTATCTCCCAGGGCGTTCTGGAAACATCCGGATGACCGTAGGCCACCTTCAAGCCGCAGCTTTTCGCATACTCAATGACCTCGACAGTTCTGGGTATGAGCGCCTCTCTGGGCGGGCCGAGTTCTTTGACCTGCTCGTCGGTTGCCCAGATGAGGATCGGATGTTGGAGGACATCCACTTGGGCCACGCCCAGCTCCAGGCAACGATCCACATCTCTGCGCCAATCCGCAGCCCAGACGCGGGCAAAACCGGTGATCGACAGCTCCGGGATCTCTTGCTTGATCAACTTGGCGGTCTCATAATGTCCCTGCTCCGCGCCGACATAGCCGATATCCACCTGTTGCACACCGGCCTCAAAGAGCTTCTCAGCGATCTTGACTTTATCCTGAGGGGTCATAGAGAGGCCGGGGGTTTCCTCGCCTTCGCGGATGGTGGTGTCTCGCACATAGAACGTAGCGGGCAGATTGAGGGCGCCGCGCACTTCTTCGGTATACATGTAGCGATCCAAACACCACTTGTCGGGCATGTAATACGGCCCAAATTCCGGCCCAGCTTTGGTAGACATAATGATTGCTTCTCCCTGAACTACAGTGGTTAACTGCAATTACTGACCAGTAGCCACTGCCTTTTGCCGTTTCAGTTCTCGCAGGAGGCGTGTGATTCCTTCCTGGACCAGTTGTTCAGCCAGCGGTTGCGGGGGCAACCAGGGCTCGTTTCTGGTGGGATGTCCCCAAGATTCGTAGCCGCCGGCCGCCCCCAACTCGTAGTCTTTCCTCGTGGCCACATATCCCGTTATCCCGTTGGTGTGACTGAAAACAAACGTATGTTTGAACGGCGACGCCTCGTCCACGAACAGCTGGTATTCGGCAAACATCTCGCCGGTTAGCGTGAGGATGCACAACTCGTCGCCAACGGCGAGGGCGCGCATAGAAAGCGGATGGAACTGTGGCTCGCCACTTTCAGCGATCTTCAGCAGCTGCCGATAGCGCCGACTGTCGGGATCCTGGGTCAACGCCTCTTTGCACTCGGCCACCGAGGGCGGCTCCTGGAGCGGCAGAGACAGGGTCAGCGAGCGGGCTTGCAGCGCTCCGGGCGTGACGGTTTGCGGCTCTGCTAACGCACGCGTGACGCCAAAGGCCAGGGCCAGCCCCGCGGCGTCACAGGCGCCGAATCCGCCGCGCAGCGGATGGCCGTTAATGTCGCCACAGCAGCCCTGCGCGAACATGAACACGCCTTCCGGCGCGCCCTGCTTGGCCAGCAGGGCGTGCAGATGCCTCACCGCATGCCCTGGAAAGTCGGGACCTATCTCCTCGCTGGCCCAGTGGATGATCACTGGGTGGGCGGCGTGCGAGAACAGCACGGCGATCCGTCTTCCGTCCTCAGCGTAGGCGCCCAGCGCGTCCACCCAGGGCACAGTTGCGCCTTGGGGGTTCGGCGCCATGACGATCTGGCCATTCTGCATCAAGCGACGGTTGTAGCCGATCTGTACTGGCGCGCGGCCAACGCGCAGCCTAGCCGGCTGGAGGTCAGCGGCTGCGCTTTTTACCAATCTGGCTATGCTGGCTGTCAGCCAGGCCTCGGATTCAGGGGTCAGTATCCGCCCGTCGACACCCGGCGCGTTGTGCGTCTGGCTTGTGTTGATGATGATGTTTGCCGCCGGGATGTCGGTGGCTTTGTTGATTGCGGCGAGGAGAACTTCGACGTAGGCGCCGCTAAAGGTCCCCATGTCTACTGTAACGATGGCCAGTTGATTTTCAGATGAAGCCAGCGTCAATGCGCGCGCGTACAGATCGTCGTAGACTTGTGGCCTGTCTTTCACGCGGGTGATGACGGACTCGGCCGCGCCGGCCAGTAGGGGCAACCCTTGTGGTTGCCCAGCGCTCCTACAGGTGGAATTGATCAATTCGTAATTCCTAATTCGTCACCACTGGCAAGAGGATATGCGACGGATACTCGGCGTTGTGATAGATGATCTGATGGGCCAACCGGCTTGGCACATCCTCGCCGATGGGCGCGCCGCTGTTGGGATTCAGGTCATAGGCCGGGTACAGCGACGAGGTGATCGCCACCTGCAAGCGATGTCCAGGTTGGAAGGCCATCGAAGTCGCCATGAATTCAATCGTATACTCGTACACTTCTCCCGGCGCGATGGGTGAGGGAGCCGGGCTGTCGATCCGGCTGGCGCCGGCGCGATAGGAGGCGCGCATCACGGCCGAAGTCAATGGAATCGACTTTCCATCCGGGCGCACATCACACAGCAAGGCCACCCAATCTGTATCCACACAGTCACTGGCTGCATACAAAGTGATGAAGGCTGTGCCGGTCACTTCGAGTTCCGCCTCCAGCGGCGCGCTGGTATAGACCAGTATGTCCTCACGGCCCAGGGCATAGCGATAATCCAGCGCCAGCACGTGGGAGTCCCTCAGAGGCGCTGGCGAGTCCGGATCAAGCACCGAAGGCACGGGGTCTTCAGGGTTATAGGTGTAGTGGTCGCTGGCTTCATCTCCCGGCGCTATGGTATCGAGCGTTCCATCGCCGGGAGTATTGGCCTCGCCCCCGCTGTGGAGATAGTATGCGACCAACTGCATCTGTGGCACGGGCCAGGCGGATTCCTCCCGCCATTGGTTGCGCCCCATGGTGTATATCCTGACTTTCGCGTCGCCGGCCTGTCCGTTGTCCTCGCCCTTCAGCCAATAATCGAACCAGCGCAGGTGGATCGCTCTCATATCCAGCGCAGCGTCTTGCGTGAACTCCAGATCACCCAGACGCGAACTCGGCCGGGTCGCCCCGGCATGATCCCACGGGCCGACCAGTAGCCACTGTTTATCGCCCCCTGGAGAGCGGGCGACCATCTGGCTGTACATGTACATCTCGCCCCATTGGCAGTTGTCGAACCAGCCGGTGATGTGCAAAGCTGGCACATCGACCTCGGCGAAGTGATCTTCGAACGACATCCGCTGCCAATACTCGTCGTAGGTATTGCGCTCCAGCCAAGTGCGCCAATAGGTGTTGACGCGCCCCACTGCCTTATCAACATCCTTGAGCGGGCGCGTGCGGATCAGCCTGTTGAAGTTATAGGGCGATGTCACGCCGGGTTGATGAGAGTCTAAAGGCTCGAACGGGTAATGCTGCATAGTGCGCCCGCCGGTCATATTCAGCCAGCGAAACTGGAAGACCGGGAACTTGCCGTTCATGTAATTTTCATCGTGCATCCAACGCATTCCACCGGTGACAGCGCTGACTATCGTGGTCAGATGCGGCGGGCGTTCGCGGGCAGCCAGCCATTGCGCCGTTCCGCCATACGACCCGCCCATCATGCCGATCTTGCCATTGGACCAGGGTTGCCGGGCAATCCACTCGATGGTGTCGTAGCCGTCTTTGCCCTCGTTCACCCTTGGCTCAAACTGACCTTCCGAATCAAAGCGGCCGCGTACGTCTTGCAACGCAACGGCGTACCCTTGCGCGCTGAAGTACTGGGCAATCTCGACAAAGCGGGGGGCAATGTTGTCGTAAGGCGTGCGCGAAAGGATGACGGGGTAGCCCCGCTCGGCTGCTGGCAGATAGATGTCGGTTGATAGTTTCACCCCATCGCGCATCGGCACGGGGATATCCCACATAAAGCGGATGTCGTCGCTCAAGGTTGCTCCGGAAAGTTTCTGGTTGTTCGTTTTTCGTTTCGAGCAACTGCGGTTCAGCCGCTCAACGATCCCTCCAGCAGGCCGCGCATGAACAACTTGCCGAGGAGAAGATAGACTGCGATAGTGGGCACAGACGCGATCAGGGCTGCGGCCATCTGCAGGTTCCAGGGAATGACCCCCATGCTGGAAAAGTTCTTTATGGCAACGGTGACCGGCGCCCGCGCTGGGTTGCCGAGCACCACCAGAGCCATCAGATACTCATTCCAGATCCGGGTAAACTGCCAGACGCCCACAACTGCGAAGGTCGGGCCGGAGAGCGGCAGCAGAATGCGGCGGTAGATGCCGAAAAAGTCACAGCCGTCGATCTTCGAGGCATCCACCAGTTCATCGGGCACGCTGGCATAGTAGCGATAGAACAGGAGCGAGGTGATCGGAATGCCGAAGATGCAATACGCGGTGATCAGACCGGCGATCTTGCCATACAGGCCAAAAAACTGCAACACCCACACCAGTGGGATGAGGATTCCCTGTCCAGGCAAAAACATACCGAACACAAACAGGAAAAGAATTGCGTTCGAGCCGCGAAATCCCCATTTGGCAAAGATGTAGCCGTTGATGGAACCGAGAAATGTAGAGACAATCGCGCCCGGGATCGTAATGCGCACGCTGTTCCAGAAGTTGGAGTCCATGTGGCTCCACGCTTCGCGAAAACCGCCCCAGTCAAGGCTGCTTGGCAACTGCCACATCTCGAATGAACTGATGTTTTCAAGCGGTTTCAGCCCGGTCAGAAACATCACGTAGAAGGGCACAATATAATAGACAGTAAAGGCGATCAGGACGGCATACTTCAGGCTACGAGTCAGCAAATGCTGCATGGCTCATTCTCGCTCCTCGCGTAACACGCTAATCAGATAGGGCAGCACAACGGGAATGGACAGAAAGAGCATAAGCGAGCCGACGGCCGCGCCGAGCCCGTAGCGGCTGGAGCGGAAGGTCTGCTCGAACATGTAGAAGCCGAGGGAATCGGTGGCAAATCCCGGGCCGGTGCCGATGATGCTGGGTATGTCGAAGTTGCCGATCGACCCCGCGCCGGTCAATACAATGGCGGTGAATGTCACGGGCTTCAGCATGGGGATGTAGACATAGCGGTAGAGGGCAAGCGCGCCGGCGCCGTCGATGATTGCCGCCTCGCGCAGCTCATCGGGAATGGCGCGCAGGCCGGCCAGGTAGAGGGCCATGACAAAGCCAGAAAACTGCCAGGCCCCCATTACCGTTATCGCCAACATACCGTACTGGGGATGCATATACCATAGCGGGCGGATATTCTCGAAACCGAGTTTAGCAATCAGCAGATTGATGCCCGACGACGGCAGTTGGAGCCAGCGCCAGGCTGTGCCGCTGACGACTGCGGAGACGGCAAAGGGCATGAGGAAGACCGTACGGAAGAACGCCTCCCCCTTGATCTTTTCGTTCAGCAACGCGGCCAGAACAAAGCCGATAACGATACATTGGGTCATATATCCGGCCGCAAAAAAGACCAGGTTGCGCAGATCGATGTGAAAGCGAGGGTCGGTGAACAGGCGCCGCCAGTTTTTTAAGCCGGCAAAGGTAAGATCGAGTACTGGGCGATTCCAGTCGGAAACTGAAATGTACAAAGTCCAGCCTATAAAGATGTAGATGAACAGGGCCACTGCGAAGATGGAGGGCGCCAGCGCCAGGATGGCGACCTTGCGGTCGTTGCGCAGCCATGGAGAGACCCAGCGCGCAAGGGCAACCACAAGGATTGCCCCCACTACCTTTCGCGCAGTAGCTAATGTCGTTCTATGCGAAGCGGCCTTCACGAACAGATCCTATAACTGCAGTTTTTCGTTGTCAGTTTCCAGTAGTCGGTGAACTGCAGTTACTCGAAACGAAAAACTAAAAATTCGCCCCTATTCACCGATGCCGGCGTCTTGGGCGGCTTGCATGAGCTCCTCCTGCGCACGGGCAACGTCGCCATGGCCGGTCAGCATGTTATTCACGATATTGCCCAGGTCGGTCACAAAACTTTGCCGTGACAGACCACCGATGAACGGGAGCAGTTCCAACGTCCTCCAGGCCTCCATCGACTCTTTCAGGTAGTCGTCGTAGAGGGTCGCGTCGCCGTCGGTGCGCACCGGGATCGAGCCTTTTTGGGGGTTGAAGGCATCCTGGCCCGCTTTTGAAGCGACGACCTTCAACCAGGCGATTGCGGCCTCGCGGTTGGGCGCGTTCTTGGGCAGGCCGAACGAATCGGCGACCCAGACGTACTTGCCCTGATGGTCGGGAATGTCTGCCCAACTGATATTCGCCTCGGCTTCTTCCGATTTGATGAAGCCCCAGAACCAGTCGCCCATGAGAATGATGGCCGGCGTTTCGTCGTAATCGCCCACGAAACGCTCTGTCTGGTCTCCCCAGCCGACCTCAAGCCAATCATCGGAAGCGTATGCCATCGCTCTCTTGTAGAGTTCAAGCGCTTCGGCCACTTCGGGCGTATCCCAACCGACTGAGCCGTCGAACAGGCCGAGGTAGGTTTCGCCATCCGTGACGCTGTTGAGGAAATAGTTGTAGGTGTGGAAGGCCAATGCGCCCAGTGAAGCGCCGCCGATGGCGGGGATGCCGGCCTCCTTGAGCTTTTCGGCCACGACGAAGAACTCATCCCATGTCTTGGGCGGTTCTGCGATGCCGGCGGCCTCCAGCTTGTCCGTGCGATACCACATGACATTCTGGCGGTGGATGTTCACCGGCACGACATAGGGCATGCCCTGGTACGAGACATTGTCGATTGCCGATTGTGGGAAAATGTCGTAGAGGCCCTCCTCCGAATAGAGGAAGTCAAGCCCCTCCATTCTGCCGGGAATCACGTGATCCTGGACGACCCCTTCGCCGGCCCAGACCTGGAATGAATCCGGCGGCTCGCCGCCCAACATGCGGGTCTCGAGCACGGTCTTCATATTGACACCGTCGCCCCCGCCGATGGCGGCGTTATCGAACTCAAGATTCGGGTAGCGTTCGTTGAAGACCTCAATGATGGCGTTGAGGCCTTCCAACTCGCCGCCGCCGCTCCACCAGGAGAAGACCTCCACTGTGCCGGTTGGCCCTTCGGCTGCAGCCGGCATCTCCGCTGCCGGCGCTGTGGCCAGCGGTTGGCATGCAACCAGCGCCAACGAAAAAATGATCGATAAACACACCAAACTCAGGCATTTCATCGTCTGCTTCCTCCTTGAAAAAGTATAGGAACCGACAATCAGGACACTCTCATTGCCGTTCAATTGTACCACGTGCGCTATCTTCGCCAAAACGAGCCAAAAATGACAAGGGCGCTTGAGAAAGAATATGGGGTCTACTTGTTGCCAGATACTGTCTCTGATGGCATAATGCGTTCATATCTGTAAGGAATAGCATGAGCAGCGACATGAAAATTTGGAAACCAGGCCTACGCAAAAAGACCCGGACTGAGCAAAAGTTTTTCATTTCGAGTAACTGCAGTTCACCGACCACTGGAAACTGACAACGAAAAACTGCAGTTCCAGCCACGGACTACCTTATGCCGCGCATCTTTGACAATATCGAACGGCATCTCCGCCCGGCGCTGGCGGAAACCATGAAGGTTGCCGATCGGGCCGACTTCTGCGTGGGCTACTTCAACCTGCGCGGCTGGCGTTCACTCGATGAACATGTCGAAAAATGGGAGGGTGGGGATGGCCATTGCTGCCGCCTTCTCGTCGGTATGCAGCGACTGCCCCACCAAGACCTGCGTATCGCCAGAAGTCTATGGGCGCATGAAGGACAGCTGGACAACCAGACGGCGTTGCGACTGAAGCTCAGGCTGGCGGAAGAATTTCGCGAGCAGTTGATACTTGGCGCGCCCAGCAACAAGGACGAAGCGGGCCTCCGCAGATTGTCCAGGCAGATCAAAGCAAAAAAGGTCATCGTCAAGCTCTTCCTTGCGCATCCCCATTGAGGAAATATATCTCAATTCGCAAAACAGTGGCGCATTACATCGGGCGATCTGATAACCTTGTGTATTATCGCACAACGGGCGGTCTCTATTGGAAAGTGTTCACCGATTTTGCCCCAGCATTTTATATCAACGGTGTAGCGAGCAGTTCATCGAGGGAAACAAGCTTTTCCCTTTCTGATAAGCGACATGTGAAGCTAGTCGTGGCCGTTCTGAGCAGCGACGTGTTTTGGTGGTGGTACACAGTAACGTCCAACTTGAGAGACCTTAATCCTTCTGATTGGAAGCATTTCCCCGTGCCAGAATCAGCAATGGACGATCCTGAAATACAGCGCTTAGGAGCAGAATATATCGCAGATTTACGACGGCATAGCACTATGCTCGTTCGGAACCAAAAGAGCACAGGAAAGACGGAAACACAGTCTTTCAAAGTTCAGAAATCCAAGCCCATCATTAATCAGATAGACAAAGCCCTGGCGCCTCACTACGGCTTTACCGATGAGGAACTCGACTTCATCATCAACTACGACATCAAATATCGTATGGGGCAAGAAAAATCATGAAACTGCATGTCGATAAGGAAGCCGACCAAGTGGTGGGCATAGAAATGCTCTCTTTCTCGAAAACACTCCTCCAAACAGGACGAAGAGGGTATACTACTGCCCGGGTCAGCCGAGAAACGCATCGAAGAGAATGCAACAGTGAGACCGACAGAAGACATTCCCAGGTGTGTAGATAGGGGAACGATGAGACGATGACGATACTCGAAGAACGGATGGAAGCCCTCGAGGAGCGAACCGACCGCTTGGAAACGCTGTTCGGACAGTTCATGGTCCAGACCGGAACCATCCTGCGCCGCATGGAGGCGGAATCCGCCAGAGACCGCGAAGAATCCGCTCGATTCCGCGAGGAATTCGCCAGAGATCGCGAAGAATCCGCCCGATTCCGACGGGAGATGAACAAGCGCTGGGGTGAGCTGGCCAACAAGATGGGCACCATCGTAGAGGATATCATTGCGCCCAGTCTGCGACGCATGGCGCGAGAGGAGTTCAACTGTGGCGAAGAACACTTCTTCAGCGCCCGGATTTCCCGCGTCTGCAGCGACGACTCCGGCCTGCGGCGAGAGTTCGACGTCCTCTACATAGGCGCGCAAGCCGTGCTGCTCAACGAGACCAAATCCACACCCCGCAGCGAGGATGTCCGCGCCTTCGTGGACTTTCTGAACCGGGACGAATTCGCGCTCTACTTCCCCGAGTTCCAGGAGATGGCCATCGTGCCGGTCTTCTCCTCTCTGCACATCCCTGCCGACCTCGTCACCTATCTCACCCGCAACCGCATCTACGCGGTGGCGATGGGCGAGGAGGTCATGCAGACGCTCAACGACGGGGACAATGCAGCGTGGAGGCGTCCGGGCTGAACGCGCCGCAGAGGTTGCGCATCGTGCGAAGCCCGAAAAGGAAAGACGAGATCGCCAAGGGAATCCAAGGAATGGGAACGGAGAGCGGCGCGAATGCAAAGCACGTGTTTCAGACTGTTTCGCAACCGCGCTGTTACTCGAAATACTGCGGACGTGAACAAGCGCTTAGGAGCAGAATATATCGCAGATTTACGACGGCATAGCACTATGCTCGTTCGGAACCAAAAGAGCACAGGAAAGACGGAAACACAGTCTTTCAAGGTTCAGAAATCCAAGCCCATCATTAATCAGACAGACAAAGCCCTGGCGCCTCACTACGGCTTTACCGATGAGGAACTCGACTTCATCATCAACTACGACATCAAATATCGTATGGGCAAGAAAAATCATGAAACTGCATGTCGATAAGGAAGCCGACCAAATGGTGGGCATAGAAATGCTCCCTTTCTCGAAACACTCCTCCAAACAGGACGAAGAGGGTATACTACTGACCGGGTCAGCCGAGAAACGCATCGCAGAGAATGCAACAGTGAGACCGACAGAAGACATTCCCAGGTGTGTAGATAGGGGAACGATGAGACGATGACAATACTCGAAGAACGGATGGAAGCCTTCGAGGAGCGAACCGACCGCTTGGAAACGCTGTTCGGACAGTTCATGGTCCAGACCGGAACCATCCTGCGCCGCATGGAGGCGGAAGCCGCCAGAGACCGCGAAGAATCCGCTCGATTCCGCGAGGAATTCGCCAGAGATCGCGAAGAATCCGCCCGACTCCGACGGGAGATGAACAAGCGCTGGGGTGAGCTGGCCAACAAGATGGGCACCATCGTAGAGGATATCATTGCGCCCAGTCTGCGACGCATGGCGCGAGAGGAGTTCAACTGTGGCGAAGAACACTTCTTCAGCGCCCGGATTTCCCGCGTCCGCAGCGACGACTCCAGCCTGCGGCGAGAGTTCGACGTCCTCTACGTAGGCGCGCAAGCCGTGCTGCTCAACGAAACCAAATCCACACCCCGCAGCGAGGATGTCCGCGCCTTCGTGGACTTTCTGAACCGGGACGAATTCGCGCTCTACTTCCCCGAGTTCCAGGAGATGGCCATCGTGCCGGTCTTCTCCTCTCTGCACATCCCTGCCGACCTCGTCACCTATCTCACCCGCAACCGCATCTACGCGGTGGCGATGGGCGAGGAGGTCATGCAGACGCTCAACGACAGGGGCAATGCAGCGTGGAGGCGTCCGGGCTGAGCGCGCCGCAGAGGTTGCGCATCGTGCGAAGCCCGAAAAGGAAAGACGAGATCGCCAAGGGAATCCAAGGAATGGGAACAGAGAGCGGCGCGAATGCGAAGCACGTGTTTCAGACTGTTTCGCAACCGCGCTGTTGCTCGAAATACTGCGGACGTGAACAATTGAAGACCAGACGCTATGAACCGGGCGCGCCGGACAGCCCGCCAGCGTTGCGGCGTTGCGCCGAGGCAGGGGACGAGCCTACGGTCACAGTGAAGGGCGACCTCAGCATACCCGATAGCAGGCTGATTGGCTTCTTCTGCTCGGTGCAGTGTCCCGGCGACGTGATCCTCAAGACCTACGACTTCGCGCGCGCGCTTCGCAGCGCGGACGCGACGATCATCGGCGGTTTCCAGTCGCCCATGGAGAAAGAATGCCTGGACCTGCTGCTGCGAGGCGCGGCGCCTGTCGTCGTCTGTCCGGCGCGGGGGCTTGGGACTATGCGGATTGCGAAAGGCTGGCAGAACCCGCTCGCGGAAGGACGCCTCCTGCTTCTTTCGTTTTTTGACGACAGCGTGCGCCGCGCCACGGCCCGTAACACCGCCAGGCGCAATGCCTATGTTGCCGCGCTGGCCGACCGCATCTTCATCGCCCACGCCGAAAAGGGCGGGAAAACCGAGACATTGTGCAAGAATGCGCTCAGCGGCGCAAAACCAGTGTTCACCCTGGCCTCTGCGGACAATGCCCACCT
Organism: uncultured Caldilineaceae bacterium; assembly: GCA_958295915.1. Taxonomy (GTDB): domain Bacteria; phylum Chloroflexota; class Anaerolineae; order Caldilineales; family Caldilineaceae; genus Bin5. The sequence goes on along the minus strand of OY282381.1, from coordinate 5,028,811 downwards.
ACTGGAACTCGGCGCCCGGCCAGTGTCTGCTGACAACCACACGTCCCTCTTAGCGGATCGAATCGCCTCTTCCGGTTGACTTACGATTTCAATGAATCCTTCAAGGTGTGGTCCGCTGTAACTGCGCGCGCAGGTGTGAAGACGGCATGCCAGAGCGAGCGGTGGGGCACGGTGAGATGTGGGCGTAGATGCGCTGTTTGCCTTTGAAATCCGGGTGGCATATCCGTTCCTGTTCAGGATCAACATTCTGTCTGGGCGCGCGGGCGTCCCGCCCGCATGCAAGTGGAAATTTTTTAAGATCGCTTAGATCAAGGGAAAAATTTGACGCAGTGGATTAGAGGGTAGTAAGATTTCCTGGAATGTATGCCGATATTACGGAGAGGACGGCGCGGCTGAATCCTGCCTGGACTGTCGAGGCCGGTGTCGGGGAGATACAGATGGGAAAGGCTAAGCGGCTTGTTACGAATGTGTATGCGCTTCGCAAGGTTGAATGAAACATAAGGAGAAGCGGGAATGGAAATTACAATAGATTGCCCAATCTGGGGACAGGGTTACACAGCGACTGTATATAAAAAAGGGATAGGTAACATAAACGACATAAATGAAGAGGACCTTGTCAACTCTAATCGGGCGGGCGGCGCATATAGGATTACCCTACCTGCATTTTTTTCAGTGTATCATAATAATAGGCTAAGCGTCCCTGAGAAAGCGCGGCTAACTACTTGGCTTGTCGATCAACGGAGGCAGGGAATTGCGGAGCCAATCGTTACGGACGAGATTGTCGAGTCCTTCGAGCCCACCGGGGGTAAACGCGATCTTCCAGTCCATGAGCGGGCCGAAAGGCTGCTGCATTTTATCGCAGAGAAGACACGTAGGGTTGGGGCCAGGGTTGATGTTCGTACAAGCGCTTATGCTGCTTATGCTTGTGCTTGGTCCGAGTCGACCAATTGGGATGAGGTAGTTTTCCTGTTGAACTATCTGAGTGATAAAGGATGGATAGATGGTGCTTTTATTAAGGGTGGTAGCGGCAACGTCATGGTAACGGTGGATGGATACGCTCAGATAGCGGATCTTTCTTCGAATCCCGATAGCGTGCAGGCATTTGTAGCCATTGCGAATCCCGATAGCGCGCAGGCGTTTGTAGCCATGTGGTTCAATAAGGATACGGACAACGCATACAATCGAGGACTCGAACCCGCTATAAAAGCAGCCGGATTTAAGCCCTATCGAATTGACCGGGAGCCGATCCTAAATAAAATCGACGACGCAATTATTGAAGAGATCCGTCGCTCTCGATTTCTAGTAGCTGATATGACACATGGAGAAGATGGCGCAAGAGGTAGCGTCTATTTCGAAGCGGGGTTTGCGCACGGGCTAAAGATTCCGGTGATTTACACATGTCGCAAAGACATGTTCAATCAACTACATTTCGATACACGGCAATATCCACACATTGGCTGGAGCGATAGCGATATCGACAGCCTGCGCCATGAGCTGGCGCTCAGAATCCGAGCATTGATTGGAGACGGCCCACTGCGCGGGACAGAATAGGGACAACACTTCTGTATCCCGCGCCGGTTGGAACGGGCCGGCCCAATCTCAAGGTCAGAGGTCAGCAGGAAAAGCGGCTCCCCGATGCCATGCTGTTGGCCATAGCGGAGGTGATTTATGGCTGATCCCATTCTCCGCCAGTTGATATGGCGTCGTTTCCGCAGCCTTCCATCGGAGGAGGTGGAATTCGACAACCCGACCTTTCTCGTCGGTCAGAACGGCTCCGGCAAGAGCAACTTCGCCGATGCTTTCACGTTCCTGGCGGAGGCGATGGCCTCCCCGCTGCAAACGGTGCTTGCGCGGCGCGGAGGATTTGCCACAGTTGGCAACCGTCGCCTACGCGGGCGGATAACCAGTTTAGTGGAGATGCGGGCGAGACGCCCGCGCGCCCAGGGTGGGGCGTTTGTGGTTACACAATTATAAGCGGCCGCGTGAGGCGTGGCCAGCTCTCGGTCTGAAGGAGGACAGGATGATTCGCAAGGCGTTTGTGATGACGGTCGATGCGGACCAGCATGAGGAGTACGAGAAGCGGCATAAGCCGATATGGCCCGAGCTCGAGGCCGCGCTCAAGGCGCACGGCGTTCAGAACTATTCGATCTTCCTGGATGCCGATACCCACCAGCTGTTCGCGTACGCTGAAGTCGAAAGCGAGGCGCAATGGGCGAGTATTGCCGAGGAAAAAATCTGCCAGAAATGGTGGCGCTATATGCGGGACATTATGCCGTCCAATCCGGACAACAGTCCGATCGCCAAGGATCTGCGGGAGGTCTTCCACATTGATTGAGGAACGCGGCCAGGCGGCTGGCGCGGCAGATGCCTGAGCGGGCCTCCCGCTGGGCTACTGGCTGCGGCCGAGGGTAGCGTGAGCGATGGTCCCGTTTGGCAGGGTCAGCAGATAGGATGCGGGCTGCGTGGCAGGTTGCGGCGAGATGCGAATCGACATAGGCTCCGGCCTACCTATGGGCAGCAGACGGTAGCGACTACCCGGCTCTGTGTTGAACTGAAGGATATCGTCATCCAGATGCTGGGTAGCGCCGCCTACCTGGCTTAGCGTACAGGATGCGCTCCAGGGGTTGCGCAGACGACACTCCTCTCCCAGCCGGGATTCGATCTCCACAAACTTCACTTGGCCGTCACGCATAGCGGAGGATACCAGGAAGCCTCCGCGCGCCAGCAGCTGGAACGAAGCGTCCCATGCCTGCGGCCAGGCAGGAAAGACATTGATGATCTCGCCTTGGCCGGGACGAGGGGAGACACTCTGCAGCAGCCCCTCTTGTAAGATGGTAGCGATGCAGCCCAAAGGTTCGATAGAGTGGGCCTGATTCTCGATCTTGCCATGTCCTTCGAACAGGCTCCAACCGTTCGACAACGGGCCAAAGGCCATGTAGTACGCGGCCAGTAGGGCGGGCAGGTCGGCGCCCCGACCAGCCCGCGCCGCGGCAATCGGCGTGCGGATGGTTGTGTTGCAGCTGTCCCCTTGGAGGATGGAGCGCATGCGCGGCGCCAGCTCTATCAACTTCCGCACGATGGCGTCCGTGGCAGGATCGCGGGTCTCCAGGGTCCAATCCTCAAAGGGGAATACCGGCGCCAGCCAGACATCCTCAGGGTTGTGCTGGCCGTCCACCTCGCCCAGGTAACCCGCCGCCCAGACATCGTCGGCCAGGACGCCCCCTGTCAGGGCTTGAGCTTGCGGCTCTCTGCCCAAAGGATAGGGAGCCAGATGATCCAGCAGTTCTTGCCACGCCAGGCGCAGGTCCGCGTCCACACCCAAGATCTCGGCCGCGGCGATGGCCAGCGGGGCTGTACCGCGAATGGCGGACAGATCCCAGATGCCATCGTTGGCGGCCCAGAAATCCTCGTGCTGGTTAAGAGCGTGAAGGTGGTAGTAGCCATCCTCTGCGCGCACGGCCAGGCCGCGATAAAACTCGACCGCCTCGCGCAAGAGTGGGTAGGCGCATGCGCGCAGCCACTGGACATCGCCCGTGTAACGATAGCGCCACCAAGCCTGTACGGCCAGTTCGCAGGCGGAAGAGGCCACATGGCTGATATAGGTAATGTGGTTAGCGGACCGATTCTCGAGGGGATACAACTGTGTGTGCAGGTGATGCTCGTAGCGGCACAGTTCGCGCAGGCGGGCAGACAGTGTTGTGGCTGGCCGGTGGCCCAGGAAAACCGCGCGGAACTCCTCCACCACGTCCTGGGGCAAAACCATTGGGCCGTCAAAGGAAGTAGTCTCCGGGTAGAAGGCGCCGGAAACGCCCCAACGTTGGGCGGCGGCCTGCTGGCAGGCCTCCAGCTGACGCCTGTACATGCGGAAAAACGGCTCACACAGATCAGCGGCATCGGCAGCCAGCAGCGCGTAGTAGTGCATCTCGGTGGTCCAGACCCAGAATTGGGCGCCCCACGCGCGCTGGTCGCCATCGGTGGTGAAGAGCGAGCCGTTCCACTTGGGCGGGAACAGACCTCGCGAGGTACTGGCCATGTAATAGAGATGCAGAGTGCGCACGCGCTCCATGAAATCAGCCAGGCCGTCCTCGCTGTGCAGGTGGAGAAAGGCGCCTCCCCAGAACTCTTCCCACCAGCGGGTATGGGCCGCGCGCAGCGCTGCATACGGTTGTCTGGCGGCTGCGTCGAGAAGGGCTAGGGCTTTGATTCCCGTATCTTCGTCGCGCGACCAGGAAGCCGCGCTGGCCAGCAGAACGGTGCGCTTGCCGGCCGCGGCCGGCAAGATCAAGGCGCGCGCGCGTTCTTCAGAGGCTTCTAGCTGGGTCTCACTCCCGACCACGCCTGCGGCCACCGTGGAGGCGCAGTAGTGCTCTCCTTCGGTAAACTGCTGAGTCAGCAGGATGCGATCATGCTGGTCGCCATGGATAGAGGACGTATCATTGGCGAAAGCATAGCGAGCCAGATGATCAGCGACGCGCACCTCTGGGGGACGCCACATGGAAAGCGTAAGGCGGATCGATTGTGGATTGGCGCGGCGGTCGTCTATCTCCACAGCCAGCACGTCGGTTGGCGCTGAAAGTGTCTCGGCTGCCGAGACAAAGCAGCGTGCTGACAAGTCGTCACCGACCAGGGCGCATTCGGCCTCATATAGGGACAGCCGCTGGGCAAACCCGTCTCCGGCGGCGAAGGGAGTTCCGCCCACTTCCAGCGTCACCTGAGCGCACGCGCTGCAGTAGTCGGCTGCATCGGCGTACGATCCGGCGTGGCGCTTGTCTACGGCGAACACATCGCTGCGGTTGATCTGAAAATGGATAGCGCCCGGCGTTGTCCAGACCATGGTACCCATGCGGCCGTTACCGATGGGTTGACCCTGAACGGGATGTTCCGCCGGCAGTTGGTAGATCAGGTCAGCGCGGGAGATCAAGGCGCGGTAGTCTACATTCAGCATTGTTCGCTATTTGAAGGCCGCGCAATCCGCCGCAGATGCGCGAGGGGCGCGGCTCTCAACCTCCAGGGTTGGATAAAAGGGCGGGCATCATCTCAGTCGTGCGGCGAGTCGGCAAGCCATATTGACTCTTTCAGATTCATTCTAGGATTCAGCATCACCTCAACAGGTCTATATGTATAACGTGGTTATTGAGTAAGCGCAAGCCCCCAATCGGCTACGATCATCCCAATCGATTTCTGCATGGCGGACTCTCCGCTGTCTTTCACTGCGTTGGAATGACGAAATACGGGGTCTGAATTCGCCAGTCGGGCCAGCGGGTGGCCGAGCCGTTGGCCAGCTCGAATTCAAAAAACAGCATCAGGTCCCAGGCGGGATCGATGAAATCTCCGGGGAGCGCTGCTGTATAGCCGGCTGTGTCGGCGCGCATGTCGATGACATCGAAGGGCAGAGCTTGGTGGGCAATCCGGTGGTAGCAGCGGGCAGCGCGCAGGGGCGTGGAGGAATCGCAGCGGATGCGGAGGATCAGATCGCGGCCGGCCGGGGCGCGCGCAGGAGGAGAGAAGACTACATCGGGAGGATGCGGATGGATGTCGCCGCCTGGGAACAGCGCAGAGAGGGAGGTTAGCGGCTGCGCCTGATCCGCAGGGTGGCGCTCCACAGCGGCCATGATCTGATCGACTGTGGCCAGGTCGCTCTCGATGACCGTCAGGTCGTCTTTCCAGTGGCCGCAGTGGCCTTTCTGGCGGAAGCCGAAGACCAGATCGTCAGCGTAGTTGCCATCGGCCGCCGCGGCGAGCGCGCGCCAGTGGTCCCGGCCCTGTCTCAGGAGCTGGCGGACGGCTAACAGGCGCTGGGCTGCTCCGGGTTCAACGGTACGACGATGCTCAAAAGCTGGGAGGTCGCGCTGTCGAATCTTACGATAGAGCCTCAGGTGGGTGGCGGCCCAGCGGGCGGCGCGAGGCAACTCGGTGTCAACAATCAACTGCATAGGGGAGTCCTCCCCGAATTTCTACAGTGACTCATCGATTGCAATCCGTTTCAGCAGGCGCTTTTCCCGTTCGGACAGGCATTCCCAGACAGAGCGGGCAATCGGGTGGGTATCCGAACGCCGGCGACAATACCACGAGCGCATAAAGCTGACCACCGCCACGACACGCGGGGTATCCGTCTGGTTCGGGGAGCCGCGATGCAGGCATCTCGGGTCGCGGATCAGGAGATCACCCACCTGCATCAGCAGCGACTTCAGCGGGATTTCACCCGAGTCGATTTTGGCAATCGCCTCCTCTGGCGGCATCAGATGCGTCCCTGCCGCCACTTGAAACGGCCCGCGTTCGGGCGTCACGTCGACAAAAGGCCAGTTCATGGCCAGGAGCGCGGGTGGGAGACGAAGCTCGGGGTTTTCGGGGAAAAGCTCGCTCACATCCTTATGGATCTCCTGATTCACTGAGCCTTTGAAGGGGGTGTCTGAGGCGAACTGGTCGATGACCATCTCTTCACCCAGTATCCCTGAAGCGATAGCGAAAACCGTGTCGTCATCGAAGAACAGCGGATTGTAGAACGGCGGGCGGAAGGGCAGGGGAATGTAATGTCTATTGGGTCCCCGGTTCGGATTATCGGCGCGCTCCGCCAGATAGGCGCTGGCGATCGGTTCGAACGCTTCCTTGCAGGCCTCGACGGCGTCCACCGGGAAATGCCCGCGCAGAATGCAGTGCCCATCATTCAGTATCTGTTGTATGCAGCATTGAATATCTACATCCGCCATCTGATCACCTCGCTGGTTTCATTCTATCGAATAACGTAGGCATTAGCTCTTTACCGATCCCAGGGTCAGGCCGGTGACAAAGTACCTCTGCGCGAACGGGTATACAAGCGTGATGGGAAGTGTCGCCATCACGATCATGGCCGCCGTTAATCCCTCCGGAGTCATATTCTGCAGTTGGGTGGGATCTATCGTGTCTCTATTTTGTAGCAGTTGCTGGGTGACTCGAGAGTACAGATAGCTCTGCAGAGGCCACTTTGTGTTGAGCCTCATGAAGATAATGCCATCAAACCACGAGTTCCAGTGGTGAACGGCTGCAAAGACGCCTATGGTTGCCAATGCGGGCAGCGATACCGGCACGAAGATGCGAAACAGGACATCAGAGTGGTTGGCGCCATCCAGAAAAGCCGCTTCCGAGAGTTCCATCGGCAGACCGCGAAAGAAGTTCGCCATAATAATGGCATAGAAGACATTCAACGCGCCGGGGAGCACCAATACTGCGAAGTTGTCAAGCAACCCCAAACTCTTGTACGCCAGAAATATGGGTATCAAGCCACCGGTAAAGAGCATCGAGAACAGCATAACGAACTTGAAAACGCCAAGCCCCGGAATGTGCAGGCTATCTCCCCGCGACAGGACATAGCCGGTCAGCGCGGTGACAGCCAGAGTAAGCGCAACACCAGCCAGAACCCGGGCTACGGAGATGAGGAAGGTTCTCACAAACAATCGATCCGACGTCATCAGAAATTCGTAGTTGTCGACATTGAACCCGACCGGCCACAGGAAGACACTGCTTTCCTGGATAGCGGCGTATGAACTGAGCGAGCGTGCCACAACATGGACAAACGGCGCAATACAGGACAGCGCGAGCACGACGAGAACCAAGTAGACGACGGCGTCGAAAATGCGGCCGCGCAGGCTGTATCCCTCAACCATTGATGGCCCTCCTCTTTTCAGGCCAGAGTAAGCCGTGCAGCCGGGCAGACTAAAAGATGCGGTAGTTGGCGAATCTCTCGGCAAGCCAGTAAGAGAGCAGGATTAGCAGGAAGCCAACCGATGATTTGAACAGCCCGACTGCTGCTGCAAAGCTAAATTGACCTTCTAACAGGCCAACACGGTAGACATAGGTATCCAAGATTTCGCCGGTCTCTGAGACAAGCGAGTTGATGAGGACCAACACCTGCTCAAAGCCGGCGTTCAGAACACCGCCCAGGCTGAGACAGGACATCAGAGCGATAATGGGCATGATCCCTGGGATCGTGACAGCCCATAGACGCGCCCAGCGGCCGGCGCCATCCACGGCTGCCGCTTCATGCAAGTTGGGGTTTATGTTTGCCAGAGCCGCAAGATAGATCACCGCGCCCCAACCGAACTCCTTCCATGTTTCGGAGAGGATCAATATAAGGGGAAATATCGTTCTGTTGCCGAGGAAGTTGACGCGCGGCAAGCCCATCGTCGCTCCGGCCTGGTTCAAAGGTCCGGTACTGCCGAGAAACTGGACCATGATGCCACCGATAATCACCCAGGACAGAAAGTGCGGCAGTGTAGTAGCTGATTGCACTGCCCGTCTCAGAATGGGAATGCGCGCGTCATGCAGAATAAGAGCGAACACGATGGCTATACATTGCACGACGATTGTTTTGCCGATGGCGATTATCAGCGTGTTGCGGATGATTTCAAACGCAAGCCGGCCCGAAAAGAAGCGGTCAAAGTGCTCCAGGCCGACAAACGGCGAACCCAGGACGCCCTTAACCGGGTTGTACTTGACAAAGGCGATGGATATTCCCCAGAGTGGGTATAAGTGGAACAGCAGCAGCGATAGCGCTGCCGGAATCAGCATCGCGTAGAGCATCCAATGCTGTTGCCACACAACGCCAAAGGCGGGTCTTTTGGGGGTGCGACGATATCGATCAGGCCGCACGAAACGCGCTCTTATCGTAGAACCTTGGTCGGTTGTCATCGCCTGCGCGCGCCTAATAATGCGAAAGCCTTGCCTGTGGCTTACTGCGATACGGCAGAGCGGCCAATGAGGCAGGCGGGTCCGCGTCTAGCTACGGACCCCTGCCTCTATAGTTGTCATCACCCTACTTGTCATCACCCTGGAAAAGCTCTACTTCACGCTCTCATACCAGACGTTCACATCTTCCGTGACCTGGTCACCGCCGTTCGTAAACCAGGCGTCCCTGAAGTTGTCAAACTCAGCCAGATCCTTCTGGCCAGTGATGATCCCGATGAACAGTTCATCTTCCATCTTCTTCAACTCGGGCACGAGCGTGGCCATGCGCTCAGTGGGAATGCCCATGTACTGGTCCAGAAGATCCAGTTCTGGCGTGGTCATCACATACTCATACGCGCTTGCCGCGGCCAAAGGCGTTGGGTTTTCCAGGAAAACTTTCTGAGCTTTGTTCAAAGTAGCTGGATCCTGGCTGGCTAATTTGAGCAAATACTTATCCGTATTGAATTGGTAGTTGGGAAAAGTAGAATGCCAGAATCCAACATCGCGGAACATAATCCCGGTGGATGCCAGTCCTGTGGCGACCAGGCTTTCCTTGGCCTGTTTCACCTCACAATCCTCTGTCCACGCCCAATCGACGCCCTCCAGGAACATGTCGGTGATACCCCAAAGCGGCCCGTAGTTATCATACTTTTCGGGGCCGTTCACTTCAAGCTCCATGTAATAGTTCAGTTGGTTCAACAGGGCCTCGATCTTGACCGGCTCCAGTCCTTTGCGGAAGACCCAGGCATGGAAAAGGGGATTGGTGCCTTTGCGGGCTTTTTGGCCGTCAGGGCCAGCAAACACATCGGTGCGCGCCCACTGCAGGGTTTTGCCATCAGTCGTTGTTACAGTTGGCAGAGGCGTCCCCCACATGGGGACCGTGTACCACGCTGAGTCACCGCGATCTCTTTCTGCCCGGCATTGCTCCCAGCCCATGGTGTAGAAATCGGGGTTCAGGATGCCGCTTTTGTACCAGCTATTAAGCCGCGCCAATGCGTCCTTGATTCCAGGCGAGGCGCTATCATAGGCTAAGCTGCCCCCTTGATCGCGCCAGGTTGTCGGCATGACCCCATATGCGCCAAACACCTGATCGATGCTGTGATTCCAGGTGAGGAGTTCCTTATTGACCGTAACCCCAGTCTTAACAAGATCGGCATCCAGCATCTTGCGCATGGCATTCTCCAGGCCATCCAGACTGTCAGGCGCCTCCAGACCCAACTCATCCAACAGATCCTTACGGATCCAACCAATACCGGTGAGGGCATTCTTGGTTAGGCTGTGCGAGCAACCGTATAGACCTTCGCCCCGGAATGCCTGGTTCCACCATGAGCCATCGGGGTAGCCAACCTGCTGCTTGACCAGCGGCGTCGTCGTGTTTTCATATAGCTCGCGGATCTCTTCTACGGCGCCGCTGTCGATCAACTGGGCAAGTAAGGAGCCGGAAGCGGCAAAGAAATCCGGCAGGGTCCCTGCGGCAATGTCCGCCTGCAATTTCTGGGTGGCGATATCACCTTGCGCTACCCAATGCACGTTGAACTCAATCCCCATGTTCTCTTTGAACCAATTGTACCAGGGGTTGTTGGTGGCCGACATGCCCTCGTGATAAGAAACGTCTTGAAAGATGACTGAGATCTCGACGGGGGGATCGTACTTCTTGGGGACTGGCGGCAGGCGCTGATTCCAGTCCGGCTCGCAATTGGCGGATGGGGCGGCGACTTGATCTGCCTGCGCGACGGTTTCGACCGGAGCGGCCGGCTGACAAGCTGCCAGAGCAACTACTCCCGTCGCCAATGCTGTTGTACGCAGAAAATCACGGCGACTTATCTTTTCGATTGTCATTGTCTTCCTCCTGGGAAACAAAGGGGTTGGGTAGTCTCAGATGACACATCGCTGCTGGTTGACCGCTGCAACGCCTCCAATGCGGCCCGGGTCGGCAGGCCATCGATCACCCCCAGATGGGTCGTCGTGTAGGCGCCTGCGTAGGTGGCCTGGCGGACGGCATCGCGCAGGCTCAAGCCCTCGCCGAGGCCAACGGCCAGGGCTGCATTGAAGCTATCTCCGGCGCCGGTGACGTCCAGCGGCTGTACCGGAACCGCTGGGATCTCCTCTGTGCCGCCCGGCGTCACGATAACCGCGCCGCGTTCACCTCGGGTCGCCACGATGCGCTCGACGCCCAGATCGAGCAGCCGCTCGGCAAGCTCGAGTGTTGGAGTTGGATCATCCGGGGGCAGACCGAGCAGGATGCGGGTTTCGCTCTCGTTGGGTGTCAAAATGTCAACAGTAGCCAGCAGTTCGGGCTGAACAGTCTGGCCTGGGGCTGGATTCAACATGGTCATGGCCCCATGCTTGCGCCCGAGTTCCAAGGCGCGGGCCGTTGTTTCCAAAGGCGCCTCGAGCTGGGTCATGACGATATCGCATCGGGCGATGAGGGGCTCAACCGCTTCCACATGATGCGGGCGCATATGCAGGTTCGCTCCCAGATGACCCACAATCCAGTTGTCACCGGAAGGGAGGAGGGTGACCAGGCCTACTCCCGTATTGACGCCAGGGATGCGGTGAATGTGCGCCGACGAGATACCTTCGTTTTCACAGAGTTGCTCCGCCATTTCGGAAAACAGATCGTCGCCAACACAGACTACAAGATCCACCTGCGCGCCCAGCCGGGCGGCAGCGGTGGCCTGGTTGGCGCCTTTGCCGCCAGGACCCATGTCAAACAAGTCGCCGATCAGCCCTTCGCCTTCAACCGGCTTGCGAGGGACGCGCACGGTGAGACCTGCCACAAAGCTGCCAACCACCACTATATCAGGAGGCATAGGCTATCTATTTCAGCGGTCGTCAGACGAAACCAAGTGAAGGTCAGAGTTACCCAGTTCCCGCGAGTTTTTCTGTCGATCAGGGACTTTCAAAGGGTATCATCTTATCGAAATACTGTCAACAGCGCCCGTTACACCCCGTTAAACCGGCTATTCTTGAAGATTCTTTGGGGATCTCGTATACTGAATTACATCACTGCCGCCTCACTTCTCAGCAACCTGTCTTTCTCTACAACCAGAGGCAAACAGATGAACCCTATCTATCAGTATGCAGGACTCTCTCGGGCCAAAGAACCTGGCCTCAGTGTGGAAACATGCGCTCATCAGATCCAGCGGCTGGCCTATGTCGAAGAAAGGCTCATGTTTCTGCAGGCTACGCATATCGTCACAACGCCACAACGCGATCTGAAAACGCTATTGTCGCGGCTGCAATACGAGGATGGACTACACTCGGACAAGCTCAAGACTCGGCTCATCGAACTACGCGTTTCCAAAGACAGGAGCCATAAAGCGCCGGACGAGCGGCTCAAGGTTGTCTTGGACGAGGCTATGTATTCGGACGGTAGCGTCGAGATTGTGGCCGCGCTCCGCACCGTGTTCAAACCGGCTCTGCTGAACGCCTACCACAACTATGAAAGTCAGACCAATGGCTTGGCGGACTATGAATCAGTGCGGCTGATACGACATATCATCGCTGAGGAGGAAGAAGGATTGCGTCTGCTGGAAGCGGCCTATCAGGATGTGGTGAACACGCCTGAAAAAGTTGCGCAGGCACAAAGTTGGGCCGACACGCTCCAGGAGATGCTGCAAGCTGCCGGGGGGATCGTGGGCGAAGTTGAAACGAAGGTCAGGACCCTTCAACCTAGACGCAGCCATGAGCCTTTTCGGGTTGCCAGAAAACCTGAGCGTGATAGCGCCTTCCCACGCGTCTGGGATATTGAACACGTTGATAATCAACGCGTTCAAGAGCGGCTCGTTCAGATGATCGCCACGCGTCTGGGTGAGATTACGATCGCGGAGGCGTTAGCCATTGTATTATGGGAGGTCAAGCGGCAACCCTGGAGCTTCTATGTGGCTATTTCGCGCCATATGTGGGATGAGATGCGCCATTCCTTGTTCGGTGAAGCCGCTGCTGAATATATCTATGGGGATCGCGCGGTGATGCCCCTGCGAGACTTCGAAATCGAATATCTTTTCAAAATGACGCCGCTGGAACTCTATGCCATGTTAGGGATTGGAGTTGAGGCTGCCTTAATGAAGTATCCGCCTGGCAAGCGCGCTGAATATGAATTCTGTCGTGATGTGGCGCGTCACCCGCTCATGAGCACATTGCAGGATTTTGATTGGGCTGATGAAGTTGAACACGTCAATATTGCGCGCCGCCAACTAAAGGAGTGGTTTCAGGGCGACAACGACGAATTGGCCGCGCTGGCTGAGAAGGGAATGGAATTCCGCGCGCAGACCCGGCGACTTCACGCTCCAGCGGCCATGCCTGACTTGAGCGAGGCGAGGCAAGGATGCGCTGGCAAGTCTGAAGCGCGCCCAGGGTAGACTCGATCTTTTCCCAGGCAGCCCTTTCGCTAGCGCGCGCGGCAGGGATCCCCGATCGACTCCTTCATCATCTGAGAAGCATAAAGGTTGAAAGAGGCAGGCTCACGATTCGGGGGTCATCGACTGTCGCGGAATTGTCCTGCGTGATCAGCAAGCCAAACGAGGCGTTGTTGACCGATTTCTCGACGAATGACCGAATGCCCAGCGTATCGCGCAAGGGATCTATCCTGCGTTGATATTTGATTTCTACTGGCACGCGCTGAGCGCCGACAGTCAAGACGAAATCCACTTCACGATCCGTTCCGCGTTCAGGAAAGTGGGCGATGTCCAAAGCGTGCATTGTCGAGGCGACCGAGCCGAAAATACTTTCGGCGAGATGGCCGGCCAGCGTGGTGAGCTCGGGTCGCTCCGCCAGGGCTTCAGGCGTTAATGGAATCCGCTCCTGAAGCCAGCCGGCGCGCAAGCCGTGATCGACCAGACAAAGTTTGTCGCTCCCTCGCCTTCTTTTAAGCCGTATCTCAAGCGGAGGGATCAAGCGAAGCAGAAGCGTCTCGCCAAGAAGTTTCAGGTACTGAGTCACTCGCTGGCTGCTGATATTTGCGCCGAGAGATTGGCGGGCCTCATCCGCAAGTGTCGAAACCGTGGGCGTCTGTCCGGCATAGCGGCAGGCCAGGCGGAAAAGCTCTTCAAGTAGCTGGGCATCGCGCTTGCGCCCGCGGCCGCCGCCCCGGAGGTCGTGTTGGATAACGCGCTTGATCACGGTTTCATTCAGATGGTCCGCAAGCACAGCCCATTCGACATCTCTTTGCTTATGGACGATCGGATACCCTCCCCGCTCTGAGAAATGTCGGAAGGCTTCTTTCCGAAACTCTGTGTTCTCTTGCCCGTATGCGCGCAGTTCCCGCCAGAAATTCTTGTCGATCAGGCAGCGCAGGCCGTTGTCCCGCAGGAATGGTTGCAGTGTCTCCAGCTCGCGGAACGCTCCGATTTCGGTCAGCGAAAGCACGCCCGCCTCGACCGTGTTGATGCGTCCGGCCAGGCTGTCGCGGCCCATTTCGATCCGCAGCGCTGAACTTCCCGTGACCACAACCTTGACCGAGGCGTTGTCCACAAGAGACTTGAGCTGCGCGTCCCAGCCGTCAAGATTCTGCACCTCATCAAAAAAGAGATAGGCCTTCTGGCCGTCTCGCGCCAGCGCGTTGAAACGGTCCTTTGTTATCTTCCGTTCAAACCAGTCGGAAATGGCAAGAATCGGCTCTTTTATCTTCTTCAGCGAGTCCAGTTCATCGAACTGGACCCGGAGGATGCTTGTGGAAGGCACGCCTTCTGCCAGCAAATCGGCAATGATCTGGAATTGCGCGGTCGTCTTTCCCACCTGGCGAGGGCCGCGCACGGCGACGATCGGGGTGATCTCTGCGTCCAGACGCCGGCGTATCTGCTCCACCAGGTGGCGGCGCGTGCTCGGTTGCGGAGGCATGGGATCGCCCTCCCACCATGGGTTCAGACGACGCAAGTCAGCGGTCGATCGCGGCGAAAGTTCGCTATCGCTAAAAAGCGAACCCTGCTGGCTCATCATCCTGCCCATCCTTTCATCCGGATAATCCTGTTTCAGACAGTCTCACCGCCGCGATCTCATCCGCCGTCAGCCCGTAGGGCGCATACACCAGCCGGTCTGTCTCCGCTTAGGGTATTTGAATAATCATCAGGGCGAACGCTATCTGTTATGGGTTGGTGTCATCCTGATTCAGATCATCCAGCGCTTGTTCTATCAACGGCAAGAGTTCTCTGATCTCCTGCTCTTGCGCCAGAGTTAGCGCTCGGTTGAGATCTTCAATGCCCGCTGGGTGTTGCCACAGAAAGTTTTTGGCTAATCCTCGCTTGTAGTAGGCTAAAGCAAATTGTGGATTGATGCCTATCGCCGCATCATAGTCCGCAATCGCTTCTTCATATAGACCAAGTTCAGCCTTGGACAAGCCGCGATTATTATAGGCTTCGGCATATTCTGGCTTGATGTCTATCGCCTCATCCCAGTCCGCAATCGCTTCCTTGCGCCGGCCAAGTTTAGCCTTGGCAGCGCCTCGATTGTTATAGGCTTCGGCATATTTTGGATTGATGTCTATCGCCTTGTCATAGTCCGCAATCGCGTCCTCGTGCAGGCCAAATTCAGCCTTGGCATTGCCTCGATTGAGGTAGGCATCGGCATCTTCCGGATTAATGCCTATCGCCGCATCATAGTCCGCAATCGCTTCCTCATATAGACAAAGTTTAGCCTTGGACAAGCCGCGATTGTAGTAGGCATCGGCATATTCTGGATTGATGCCTATCGCCTTGTCATAGTCCGCAATCGCTTCCTCGCGCCGGCAAAGTCTATCCTTGGCATTGCCTCGATTGAGGTAGGCTTTGTCATCTTCCGGATTGAGGCGTATTGCCGCATCATAGTCCGCAATCGCTTCCTCGCGCCGGCAAAGTTCAGCCTTGGCAACGCCGCGATTGGTATAGGCTTCGGCATATTCTGGATTGATGCCTATCGCCTTGTCATAGTCCGCAATCGCTTCCTCGCGCCGGCAAAGTTCAGCCTTGGCATTGCCGCGATTGTAGTAGGCTTCGGCATATTCTGGATTGACGCCTATCGCCTTGGCATAGTCCTCTATCGCTTCCTTGTATCGGCCAAGTTCAGCCTTGGCATTGCCTCGATTGGTATAGACTTCGGCAAATTCTGGATTGATGCCTATCGCCTTGTCATAGTCCTCTATCGCGTCCTCGTGCCCGTCAAGTCTAACCTTGGCATTGCCTCGATTGTTGTAGGCTTCGACAAAATCCGGCTTCAGTTGGATGGCCTTGTCGTAGTATTTGATGGCTTGGTCATCCTTGCCCGCATTCTGAACGGTAAAACCTCTATAAAACTTTGTGTAGGCACTCTCATGGATATTACGATTTTTGATAAATCCATGGAGATCGTTGTAGATGGTTTCGCTGGATATGCCATGGTATTTGCGTAGGTGGTCTAACAAGGGCTGTTTAAGTTTTGCTGGGATAGTGATCATATTTTCAGGTTCAATAAAGCCCGCGGGCGGTTGAACGAATATACTTTTTTGGGCTATGACGCGATTTCTCGGCTTCCGAGGCCGATAGACTTGGTTTTCTTCTTCTTTGCACAAGATAAGCCTGCCGCATTTCTTAGGGAGTCCATCGCAAGCGAAGAAGATCGCGATAAGGTAGTCGGTCGTAAAGTCTATAAGGTTGGTTTTGCCGCCGTAATGTTGGAGTTCCGCCAGGATTTCAGATTCGTCGGTTTCGTGCGTATACTGTTTAGCCTCATTCAGAATTTCGTCTTGTACAACTTTCACATTAAAATGCCCTGCCTCAATATCCTTCTTGTATTGGCGATAGAGGCTTGAGGACACTTTCTTGTGTTTTTTAGGTTCGCCGCGGTAGATGTAGTCACCTTCGGCCGATTTTTCCGCTATCTCGCGCATTATTTTCCAGACTTCGTTTTGCTGGCCATTTGGGGTATCGGGTTGGTTTTGCCCGCTCATGCCTTTTCCTCCAAAATAGTTCTTCTATCCTTCTACCGCCGCGATTTCCTCCGCCGTCAGTCCGTAGAGATTATACACCAGCCGGTTATCTCCGCTTCTTGCTCGCTGGTGTCCGCGTCCGGGTCGGCGTCTTTGGCGGACAGGATGCGCTCCACCAAGCGGATGAAGGGGCATTGCTTTGTAGCGGTGATTTTGGGGATGGGCAGTTCTTTGGCGCTGTTGGGGGGAAAGTGCAAACTTTCGCTCAAAAAATTGAGAAAGTACCAGTTGATGAGTTCAGAGTTGAGAATTGCCAGCAACAATTTGTAGTCAAACCACCTAGCTGTCCAATAATGTGACCGGAGTAATGTTGGCGTGACACCACCTTAAGCCGGGAGTACTCCTGATATCGTCGCTTGTTGATTATCGCCTCCACCTGTTTCAGATGGTTACGGAGGTAGTAATCAGCATCCCTGGTCCCGACACATCCAGTTCAGTCAAGCGACATTCCGGCCTGTTCAATAAACTGCGTCCATAGGAGCTCAGCTGCCTCTTGCGCCGAAAGCCTTGCGTCGTTTCGCGACCCAGGCATGTCCATGGCGTTTTGCAGAAAGAGATCATACTCATCCGATTCAATGCGGAACCATCCGTTCGCAGTATTGCTGGGGGCATTCTCAGAAAACGAGTAGTAGATGCTTCCAATGTTCACCAAGTCGTTCCCTGCATGCACGGTAATGTGAGCCGTGCCCCGGTCTATGTTCTGATTGATGACGGTACAGCTAAAGCTCTGGCTGCTAATAGCACGAAACCGTCCCTGGACGCCTTTGATGCTGTCGATTTCATCAATAGCGGCCTCAAAATACGTACGGATCGTTTCAAACGCTTGTTCGCGGAAATCGCTTCGTTCAATCTGATTGAAAGAACGTTTGATACGGTACTTGCGTCCTTCACGGGTCTGACCAGTGCTAGGAGTTACAACTGCGGTGTCATCACTACCTATTTTCAGCTTGTCAACCTGGCGGAGGAGCTGACCAGTGCTAGGAGTTACAACTGCGGTGTCACCCTTGGTATCCCCTTCTGTGAGGATGCGCCGCAGTTCAGCAACGATGTCCGTGAATGCTGCGTTTTGGTTTGTCCATTCCGTTACAGGCTTGCCGTCACGTGGAAGAGCCTTCAGTCGATTCAGCGGTGAGTTTTTCCAGTCGCAGGGCTCGATGATGATAGGGATGACGTGAACTTCTCCTGCATCGAGGCGCTTAAGTGCCTGCGTCATTTCCTGATCGTAGCAATAGTCCGAATCAAGGAAATACTGACTGATCAAAGGCAGGAACAGATCACAAGTCTCAAGCTGCTTAGAAATCTCCTGGTCGATATCTCCACCGGCTAAGATTTTCCGATCATACCATGTCTTAATTTTGCCCTCATGCCGGAGCATCGCCAAGTGAGTATGAAGGCGATCTAAAGCCCATGCATCTTTATGCGAGTATGAAATGAACGCTTTCATATGTCCTCCCAATTACCTGATCAGCAGTGTGCATTAGTGTCTCTTGTCGTGCGGTGGGTTGGGATCTTTTCCCGGCGCTACCGTGTCGGAGTCGCGCCATTTCCCGTCACGCCCTTGTATTCGTACTTCGCCCCCGCCGAGATTGCTGACGGTTTGCTTCGCTACCTTTTCGGCTTCCTTCTGGGTTTTATGGACACTGCTGGCGCGTTTTCCTCCGGGCGCTTGCACCGCCCATCCTCTAGGATGTTTTGTTACATATCGTTCGTTTTTAGGCATGGAGCTCTCCTTTCATTCATTAAATTATATGCCTAATAATTGAACCATAAAATCAGTAGGGTGTCAAATTCACTCCGCGCCCGCCGCGTGCAGTTCGCCACCAGCGTCCACGCGCCCGCGTACACCGTCTCCCGCTCTCCTACCGTCAAGCCCGGTGACCCTCTACCGCCGCGATTTCCTCCGCCGTCAGTCCGTAGAGAGTATACACCAGCCGGTCTATCTCCGCTTCTTGCTCGCTGGTGTCCGCGTCCGGGTCGGCGTCTTTGGCGGACAGGATGCGCTCCACCAGACGGATGAACGGGCGCTGTTCTGCAGCGGTGATTCTGGGGATGGGGATTATTTCTACAACGAATTTGTCCCACTGAGTCAGCCCCATTCCTGTTGTTACCGCTGTATTTTTTATCAGCCAAGTGACAAGAGCGCTGTTCAAAATTGTGCAAAGGTACTTCAGGGATGTTCCCGTCAGAATGAACGCTTTTGAATTGCAATAGATTTCCGAATTAGAGTAAGCGAATCTTCCCCTTGGTGACATATGCATCCAAACCAGTTTTTCTTTGGCGAATTCTTCGTGGTAGGCGCAATTGCGGAGATTGTACGGCGTCTTGCCTTTGTTCTGCCGTTTTTCCAGTTGAGGATAGAACTTATCAAGGCGCCGTTTGACAGCTTTGTAGTCGTCAACATTGATCGGTGGAACATTCCCGTAGCCGTTATGCGTGTCAATCAGCCACAAGCCGGCCCATTGTGCCTGGTAACGCTTTACATCGCGTCCGCGCAGTACCGGCTTCAGTATCTCGGTGGATTTGGGATCTTCGGCAAGCAGCGCCCGCCGGGTCGCCTCGTCTATAATAAAAGCGTCGTTGAGGCCAGTTACGATACCGCGATAGTAGGACACATCCCACTCTTTCAGCGGCGTGCCGACGGCCTCCATCTTGTCCATGATACTCCGCTCGATGGCCGACAACGCGCTCCACGGTCTTTCACCTTGCGGGCGCAACGCCCCCCAGATCTCCTCGGACGGCGGAAACTCTGTATCGGACAGCCGGTCCATGTCGACCGCCTTGCCGGCTTCGTTGCTTTTGCCCTCGCGCGCCATCAGGATGTTGGTGTCCACGATGGCGTTTTCAAAAATGTCCTTGCCCATTTCCAGCAGTCGCAGGGGCGTGTGCCGCTCGGAGAAGTAGCGACGGGTGGATTTGCCGTATTGAGCCTTCAGCCAACTGTTGGAAGTGATATAGGACAAGAAGCCGTGTCGCGCTGTGAGCAGTTGACAGCCTTTTTCATAGAAAAGCTGGTAGATGTCGCCGGTTCGGGCGAAGGTTTTGTAGCCGGCGTCCTGGTAGAGTTTGCCCAGCTTGCCGCCGTCTTTCCGCAACTGCACATAGGGCGGGTTGCCGATGACCACATCGAAGCCGTCTCCCACGCCGAACATATACTTGGCGTCGAACCAGTCGGCGCTGGCGTTCTGGTCGTAGGGGTCCCAGCGGGCGATTCTTTGCGCGTCATCGGCGGGCATGCCGATATTCTGTAATTCCGCTGCCAAGCCCTCGCGCAACGCTTTGTCTTTTTTCCTGCACGCAAGTTTGCGTTGGCGCGTGATTGCATGAAAATACCGCTCGCGATTTTTAACCAACTTATGCTCCAGATCCTGCGCTTTCTCGCTCGTCAGCATCCGTTCGCCTTTAAGACTGATGAGCGTATTGGCGGCGACGAAGCGGGTTTCGAGGTTGGGCAGGGGCTTGATGCCGAAGTTGGCGGCGTTGCGGTCGGGCTCCTGCTCGATGGCCAGGGAGATGAAGAAGCGCAGCTTGGCGATCTGGGTGGCGATGGTCTGAATGTCCACGCCGTAGACGCTGTTCTGGATCAGATAGAGCTTGCGTCCGAAGTCGGAGTCGCGGTAGCGCTCGAAGGTATCGCTGATCTCTTGTAGCTCGGCAGCGCGCTCCCGCTGATCCTGCGTGTCGAAAGCTGCCGTCGCGCGTTGTGCGGCGAGTTCTTTTTGCAGCTGTTCCCAGCGTCGGTTGTCGGGGTCGAGGCGGCGCAGGGCCAGGGTCAGCTTGTGCAGCGCGCCCATGGGAAAGGCGCCGGAGCCGACCGCGGGATCGAGGATTTTCAGTTCGGCGATGGCGCGCGCCAGGCTCTCTTTTTCGCTCTCGGCAAAGAGTTCGTGGGCGTCGTTGAACGCGTCCTCGTAGTCCAGCAGATAGCGCAGACGCTCGCGCCAGAAGTCGACGTCGCCAGCGGCCGGCGGGCATTTTTCCGCCAGGGCCGCGACCAGAGCCTCGTCCACCATGTAGTCCACCACCGGGCGCGGGGTGTAGTAGGAGCCGGTCTGCTTGCGCGCGCTCGCGCGCGTTTCGGGGTTGTAGGCGGCCAGCAGGTTCTCGAAGACCTTGCCCAGCAGCTCCGGGTCCAGGGCCACCTCCTGCTCCGCGGGCGTGTTCTCCTCGACCGTGAACTTGTAGCGGGTGAAGAGGGGGATCAGCCCGTCCGGGCCGAAGAACAGACGGTTGGGGATGGAGTGGTCCCGGCGCTGGTTGGCGTTGTCGCTGAAGCAGTCGATGCGATAGCCGCCCTGTTTGGGCGCTTCCTCGCTGTCCAGGCAGTCGAACAGGCCGCCGTTGATGAAGGGCGTTTGCGCGAACAGCGCCAGCAGCGCGTCGGGGTCGGCAATCTCTTCACGATAGCGATAGAGGGAAAAGTTGCGGTGGTCGGCGTTCATTTTCCTGGCGAATCGTCGCCGCTCGATGTCGGTGTTCAGCGTGGCGAAGAACAGGTTTTGCAAGACGGCGCGATAGTAGGAATCGCCCGTGGCGCGGTCGTAGTCTTGCAGCAGCTTTTCGACTTGCGCCTCGATGAACAGGTCTGCGGCGATCAGCCCCTTTTCCCGGATGAACCAGACGAACAGCAGACGCGTGATCAGGCGGATGACGTGCTCTTCGGCCGGCAGGGTCCTGGCTTCGTTGGCGGGAAAGGTAGCCTCGCTGAGCGCGCGGGTGAACCAGGCGAACAGGTCTCTGTAGAAGCGCCGGTTCAGTTCCTCGGTGTCCAGCGCGTCCAGCCAGGCGGCCAGCAGACCATCGAAGTTGTGCCGCGCGCCGCGCCCCTCCATCCAGCGCAGACGGTCTGCCAGGGCCAGTTCGGCCAGGATGTCCAGATGGGCGCGGTGGGGGCTGGCGGGGTCGATCTCGCGTATCAGCGAGACGCTGCCCAGCACGACGCGGGCGGGGTCGCGCTTGTGCTTGCGGCGGTGCACGAAGGCCAGGGTGAGCAGGTCCGCGGCGCTCCTGAAGAGGATGACAGCGGGCTGGCCCAGCCGTTTGTTTATCTCGCGGGTGAATGCGGCATACTGGCCGCGGGGGTAGGTAGCGCCACGCAGTTCGATGGCGATGAACAGGAAGCTGCGGACGTTGCCTCTGTCAAAGACGCCGGCATCGAACAAAGAAGCTGGCGCCGCCTCCTCGATTTCGCTATCGGTCAGCTGAAAGAGGAGGCGCGCGGATTGGGCGTTGTCGCGGAAGACGCGTTCAGTGGCCGTGTCCGGGTTCTCAGCGGGAAACTGCGCGCTGAAATCGTCCACATCGCCGGAGAGTTCCAGCGTGCGCTCGCTGTGGTAGCCGAGAGCGGCCAGCAGGCGGCGCGCCGCGGCCGCGAAATCGCCGGCCGGCATCTCCCGCAGGACGGATTCGATGGCGTTACAGGCGCTGGGATTGATCAGAGTATGTTCCGGGACTCTGTTGCATCACGCAAACGCAAGTTGATGTGCAAATCCAGTTTGCGACGCTCATCCTCCGAAACCGAACGATAGATCTCGGCTACATCGGAATCGACCGACACGGTTATCTGATCCGCCATGTCCTCACCTCCGAATTCATGGTATACATTAGCGCTGACCACTCCACTGGTGTATGCCAGCATCAGACGCTCGCCCTTGGGTTCCGGTATTGGATCGCCGAACTCGCGCGCGGTATCAATCCAGAGCAACATCGCCTGATTGACGTTTTTGAGCGCGGCTTTTTGTGTGTCGCCGTGAGCCATGCATCCGGGAAGCTCCGGCACTTCAGCCACGAAAGCGTCGTCGGCATGGCACCAATAAAAAATGACCCCGTATTTGTACATCAGTCTTCCTCCAGTTTGTAATTCAGGATAACCTGACGGACTTGTCGCACCTGATAGGACTTGGCGTGGCTGCCATCGCGTTGCAGATTCAGCCTTTCGGCCACGCCTTCCTTTCTGAATATGTGATGGCTTCCTCGTATCCGCTCGGTGAACCCTAGCCTCTTGAGTAGGGCGCACAAGTCGTTAAAACGGATATTCGCATCCGAGCGGCCATTGAGAATCCGCTGGCGAAGCTGAGTGTGTCGGCTCAAATTTTTGCGCTCCAGAACGTATCAACTTGCGGATATCATAGATATGCTGGCGGCGCTTGTCAAAACCTGTTGCGCGCCGTATGCATCGTTGCCCGCAGGTAGTGACCCAAAATTTCAAAGTCCGGTGGCGGATGACCTGCGCTTTCCAACAGCCTGGCGAGACGCCTGGGTTCCCAGGCCTGGCGTCTGTCACTCTGCGGGCTGCATCACCAACCAGGTTACCAGCTCGAAATCGTCCGCGCGAGCGGGCGTTTCGGAGGCTTTGGGTAGCTTGAAGTCGCCTGGGCCGTGCAGCCCCAGGCCGGCGATCTGGGTTGTCCCGTGCGTCTGGCTGATGTGTCTGATGGCTGTGTTGAGCAGATCGTCGTATAACGCCATATCGGCGCCGTTCGCGGTTGCGTGGTTGAATGCGTCGCACAGCTCCAGGATAGGCTTGGTTTTGCCGAGAGCCGCGGCCTGAAAGAGGTCAAGCGTCTGCTTGACGTTGGCGCATCCGTGGCGAATCTCGCCATTGTCGCGGACATGGACGAGATAGAATGGGTGGACCGGGCTGGCGGACCTGGTCTGCTTATCGCCGCTTAGGTTGCGCTGGCGCAGCACCCAGATGACGCCGGGTTCGGGATGTGGAGCGCCACTCTTCGACTCGGGGCCGTCGCTTACGGCGTATGCGCCCATGGGGGTCTGTTCGAGCAGCTCCCGGTTTCGCTCCAAATACTGCAATAGCTGGGTGAAAAAATAGTCCAGGGTGAAATCGCTCATCACCACGCCGTCGTCGAATTCGTCCAGGTCGGGGATTTCGTCGAGCAGCTGTCTGAGCTGGCGATCGCGAAAGTTGAGTTCTCCCTGAATGCTCTCCTGACTATCCAGAGGGTTTTCGTCGCCGCTGGCCGCGGCGTCGGCCAGGGCCATGCGCGCCTCGACGCGCGCCTGAAGGCGCAGATATTCGTCCATCTCCTCGGTGGGCCAGTAGTTGATCATGTGGACGGCGTTGCTTTGGCTGCCGATGCGGTCGATGCGCCCGAAGCGCTGGATTATACGCACCGGGTTCCAGTGGATGTCGTAGTTCAGCACAGTGTCGCAATCTTGCAGGTTCTGCCCTTCGGAGATGCAGTCGGTAGCGATGAGGATGTCGACTTCGCAGCCGCCATCGGTGGCATCTCGCCCGCGGGCGACGGGCGCGAAGTTGTCGAGGATGCTGTTGAAGTTGTTGGCGCCGGCTGTGGTGTAGGTGGCGTCGCCGGCGACCATCGCCGTATTCAGGTTCAACTCGCCTGCCAGGCCGCGCAGATTTTCGTAGAGATATTCGGCTGTGTCCTTGAAGGTGGTGAACACCAGCAGCTTGCGGTTTTCTCTGCCGTTCCGGTCGATGGTCGGGTTTTCGGCGCGGTGGCGTATCTGTCGCTGTATGCGGATGAGCTTGCCGTCGCGTTGCGGCGTGATGCGCGCGACGTTGGCGTAGGCCGCCTTCAGCGTGTCTCTGTCTTTGTTGAGATCGCTCTTCCACGCTTTCAGGTCCAGGTCGGCCAGGCTGTAGGGATGACGGGCGCGGTTGATGAGAAACTCCTCGTCGTCTTCGTCGTCGTCCGGCAGCGTGTCCGCCCCGTCGTCCTGGACGGGGCGACCTTCCTGCTTTCGGGCATGGTCGCGCCGTTTGATTGGGGAGAGCGGGACACTCTCGTAGCGGTCGATCTTCTCCAGCAGACTCTCGATTTTGTCGATAGTGCGGCCCAGGGTCAGAATCAGGGAATGGGCGGAGCTTTCCAGCCGTTTCAGGAAGTTGGTGCGTATCATCGCAATCAGAAAACGCTCGCGGTCTGCCTGGTTGAAGTTGTGCTTCTTTTTTTCTTCGGCCAGGCGTCGCTTGCCCTGCTCGCTGATGACATAGTCCGATGGACGATAGACGGACAGCGTGAACTCACTGATGCGCTCTGCCAGTTTCTGGTATGATAACTGGCTTTGCTCGTCGGTACGGGGATAGATATTCTGCGGCTTTTCGCGGTCGGGAAATCTGCCGATGCGTTCCATTTCCGGAGCGTAGAACTCCTTTATCTGCCGTCGTGAGCGCGAGATCGAGATGCCGCCGAGGAGCCGGTAAAAGTCGCTGCCGAGCTTAGCCAGGAGTTCGGCTTTATCTCTACCGCCGTTGTGGGATTCCCACTGCTTGAACTCCTTCTGCGCCCGTCCCAGCAGGCCGCCGATATCGGAGATGGCGAGGCTGTCCTGGAAGGCGTTCTGACGTTTTTCAGTCATAAGATAGATCTGGTTGCGCAGGTCGAGAAGCGAGGTGTTGACCGGCGTGGCCGACAGCATCAGCACTTTGGTT
Source organism: uncultured Caldilineaceae bacterium (assembly GCA_958295915.1). Lineage (GTDB taxonomy): Bacteria > Chloroflexota > Anaerolineae > Caldilineales > Caldilineaceae > Bin5. The sequence goes on along the minus strand of OY282381.1, from coordinate 5,003,762 downwards.
TTGGCGCCCTGCCCGATGACCTCCTGAAGCAGGCGCGCGTAGCGACTGCCCTCGTGGTTGCGGAAGTTGTGTGATTCGTCGATGACGATGAGGTCGAAGTTTTGCCAGTTGAAGTTGGCGAGATCGATGCCGGCGGCGTAGCCGGTGTCGCGTGAAAGGTCGGTGTGGGAAAGCAAAGAGTATGAGAAGCGGTCGGCGGTGAAGGGGTTGCCCTTGTGCGCGTTATGCGCCTGATAGAGCGACCAGTTTTCGCGCAGCTTGCGGGGGCAGAGCACCAGGACGCGCTCGTTTCGCAGCTCGAAGTACTTGATGACGGCCAGGGCCGTGTAGGTCTTGCCGAGCCCTACGCTGTCGGCCAGGATGCAGCCGTTGTGACGCAGCAGCCGGGTGATGACGCTCGTGGCCCCGTCCTTCTGAAATTGGTACAGCATTTTCCAGACTGCGGAGTCGTACAGGTGAACGTCATCGATTTGCCGCTCGCGGTCGCGCCGGGCTTCGATATCCGCGCGGAAGAGTTCGAGAAGGGTTTTGAAATAGATGAGCTCGGGCGAGTGGTCTTTGCCTATGCGGCTGAGCGCGTCGAGAACTTTCTGTTTCACGTCCTCGGTCAGGCGGTCGTTGTTCCAGATCTGGTCGAACCACCCTCGCAGCTCAGCGTAGATTTCGAGGTCGTCGGTGGCGAAGTTGATTTCAATGTTGGGTTGGCTGCCTTTACCGAGGCCGCGTTGCGTGAAGTTGGAGCTGCCGACGATGCCGCTGTTGGGTGTTTCGGTGAGATACATCTTGCCGTGCAGAAAGTTGGCCTTGCTGATGGAGCGGATTTGAACGCTGTCTCTCTGCACCCAATCGGCGCACCGCTGGGCCAGATATTGCTGGCACAGTGTATGATTGGGGATGAGGCCCTTTTCGGTCAGCTCAAAGGACTTTGGTATCGCGCCCGGCAGTGGCGCGCCATATAACTCTTTCTGGCCCGGATCCAGGTCGTCCACCGACGCGGGGTCGCCGAAGAGAAAGCGCACTTTGCCCACGCCGTCCAAGGCGTCGGCCAGCAGGCCGTAGCCGTAGATACTGAAGTACGCCGACACCAGCCGGAAGGCTTGCGCGTCGCGCAGGTTCCGCCGCAGATACTCGGCGACCGTGCGCGTGCGGTTGTCCAATATATGCCGATATGCCATTGCATTCCACTCCGTAGTCAATTCCGACTATGTTTTATGTGATTATCCAGGATTGCCCATGTCGCGCCCTAACAGCGACGCGCAATACAATAATTTTATCCTGTTCATCCTATAAATCAAGAGAATCATAGGCCAGTGAATGCAACGCAAGGGGCGCAAGGATTTCTAACGCAAGGGCGCGAATACAACGCAAAGGCGCGAAGACGCAAGGGGCGCAAGGATTTCTAACGCAAAGGCGCAGAGACGCAAAGGGGCGCAAGGATTTCTAAGGCAAGGGCGCAGAGACGCAAGGGGGCGCAAGGATTTCTAAGGCAAAGGCGCAGAGATGCAAAGGGGCGCAAGGATTTCTAACGCAAGGGCGCGGAGACGCAAGGAGAGAATCATAGTGGTTCGCCCGATCCGGTCGCGCATGGTAGAATGCAGACTATCTCACTGCGACAAGATCGACTATGATTTATGTGATTATCCAGGATTGACTATGTCGCGCCCTACAGTGGCGCGCCTAACAGTGGCGCGCAATACAATGGCGCGCAATACAGTAATTTTATCCTAAATTTTATCCTGGCCATCCTATAAAGCAGGAGAATCTCAGTACAAAATCAGCGGGAAAAGCTACCATGAAAGGCCGATATCGCCGAAAGTACTCCCGATTTCCACGTACGAAATTATTGGGAAAAGCCACCATGAAAGACCTGCAGGGCATATTTCCCATTGCTCTATTGGTCGGGCTGGCTCTATGGGCGTTTTCTAGCTGTTCCCAAAACGAGCCACAACAAAGTAGCATCAAGAGCGCCACTTCCACTGCCAGATCGGCGCGAACGGCGACGGCCAGAAAGAAAGTACTGATACGCACGCCAACTCCATCAGGAGGCGCGTCTGCCAATATGAGGGGGCGGCTCAGAGTCGTGCGGGAGAGGGTCAATGTTCGTGAAGGGCCTGGCACAGAATTTTCCATCATAGGAACTGTTGCGCAGGGTGATCGCTTCACTATCATGGGCAAGAATCGTGCGGGGGACTGGTACAAACTCTGCTGCCTGGCTACTGAACAGGGTTGGATATACGGGCCGCTGGTCGAGGTAGAGAATGGTCACCCGGTAACGGTGGCTGAGGACGCGCCGCTTGCCCCAACGCCAAGCGGGCCCTATCTCACTGTAACGAAGTCGATGAACATACGGGACGGGCCAGGCACGAACTATCCCGTGGTAGGAGGCGCTTCGCCGGGACAACATTTTCCACTCACAGGAAGAAATGCCGCGGGTGACTGGTGGCAGATCAACTATAACGGATCGCAGGCCTGGGCGTTCGGTCAGCTCGTAAGCGCCACTGGCGTTGACGAGGTCAAGGTCGCTGCGTCTATCCCCACTCCACCACCAGCGCCGCAAGCGCCCACGGAAAGCCCCGGTGGGGTCATTCCCGGCACGCCAGGCATCATCACCCGCGTGATCGATGGAGATACTATAGATGTGACATTCAACGATGGGACAACGGAACGGATCCGCTTCTTTGATGTGAACACGCCTGAAACCAGAGGCGGCGTTGAATGCTTCGGGCCACAAGCTTCACAGTTCACAGAGTCATTTCATGGTCAACGGGTCGGGGTAGAGAGCAGGGGCAGAGACAGATACAACAGGTTGCTGGCGTACATTTGGCTCCCGGATGGAAGATTGCTGAATGAAGAGTTGACCAGGGGCGGATACGCTCGCTACAGGGACTATGGGAATCCCGGCAAGTATGCCGCGCGGGTTCGCGCGGCGGCGCAACAGGCGCAAAGATCAGGAGCGGGTCTCTGGTCTCACTGTTGAAATGGGGCTCAGGCTGTGAGACGTTCCGGACTGGAAAATCGGAAGATGACACTGGCCACCTTTTTAACGCAAAGGCGCAAGGACGCAAGGGGCGATGGCTCTCTATGCTGAGCAAGGCCCATCGTCCGGGCGCCGGTCGCGCCCTACAGTGGCGCGCGATCTAACACTTCAGGAGGAACGCATATCGTGAGAACGAACTGGGTGCGCGAAAGACTGCTTGCGGGCCAACCGACGGTCGGTTGTTTTGTGGGATTGGGGAGCCCGACCGTCGCTGAGCTCCTGGCGCATGCCGGCTATGATTGGCTGTCTATAGAAATGGAGCACAACGGGCTGGACCTGGCAGGCGTTCAGCATATGCTCATGGGCATGAATGCAACCAACAGCATTCCCATTGTGCGCGTCCCTGCATCCAATCCGGTGTCGCGCCCTACAGAGGCGCACAACACAACCTTCAATACAACCTTCATTCAGCGCGCGCTGGATATAGGCGCCATGGGGATCCTCGTGCCCATGGTGAGAAGCGCCGCTGAAGCGCGCGCCATCGTCCGCGCCACGCGCTATCCGCCCGAAGGCACGCGCAGCTTTGGTCCTTTGCGCGCCTCTCAATATACCCTCGACTATGAGGACTACTTCAAGCGCGCCAATGAGAACACGCTCGTCGTTCTTATGCTGGAAACCAAGGAGGCATTGGATGACCTGGAAGCGATCACGTCTGTGCCCGGGGTCGACGCGCTGTATGCTGGCCGTTTCGACCTCAGCCTGGCTCTGGGATTGAATCCGATGCAGGAGGATTCTTTGCCCCGGATTGAAGTCGCGCTTGAACGGGCCTTGGCGGTCGGTCGGCAGAATGGCGTAGCTATCGGCTACGGCTGCGGCACGCCAGAGGAGCTGCGTGAACGGATAGACCAGGGCTTCACGTTTTTGTGCTACGCTACCGACTATAGCCTGATCGCAGACGCGGCCCGCGCCCAGCTGACGGCGGTCGCGGATCTTTTCGATATTCCCGCCAGGTGACCACTGATTTATATGATTGCGCGCATATCTCATGCGCGCCTAAGGAGGAAGAGCGATGTCCAGCTATCAGCCGTTCAGAGATTCAACCAGGCATTTAGGCGATGCTGCCCGTCTGTCGGCAGTTCTGCATGAGGAGGGATACCTGTTCTTGCGTCGATTGGTCGACCCAGAGCGGGTTCTGACTGTCAAACAGGATATTATGCGCATCCTGCGGGAACATCAGATTATCGAGGACGACGGCGCAGCCGACCCAATGTGGAGTGGCGGCCCACATCCTACGGAAACGGAATACATGGCTTTCTACGATAAGATCGTGCGGCTCGACTCCTTCGTAAAGCTGGCGGAGTCGCCAGGGATCGTGGCGCTGATGGAAGGAATCTTTGGCGGCGCGGTGCAGGTCTGGGAACAGCGCCTGATTCGCGTGATGTATCCGGATCCAGATGCGCCGGCGCCGATCGGTCTGGGCGCTCACCAGGACGGCAACATCAAGTTCGGCTATCAATCCCAAAGCTTCAATGCCTGCTGGCTGGCGCTGATGGACATTGACGAGAAGATCGGTGGCTTGGCCGTCGCGCCGGGGTCTCATCTGCGAGGTGAGTTAGACCACGGCGGTGGGTCGGTGGCCAGTTCAGCCAAGCTGGTGAAGAAAAACGAGGTATTCGGATTGGACGCAGATACTCTTAGCTGGGTGACGTCCGACTTTCAGCCTGGTGATGCGGTGATTTTTACCTGTTTGACGGTGCATCGCGGTCTGCTCAACCGTTCGGATCGGATCCGACTCTCCTGTGACTTTCGCTATCAGCGCGCTGAAGATTCAGCGAGTTGGCTGGCGCACACCTTAGGCCCTGACGTGCGGCGGGTCGCCCAGCAAATTGACGAGATCATAGCCAGCCGCGCGCTGTATGTCACGACGGGCGCATCCGCAGAGACCCTGGCAGAAGTGCGTCGGCGCATGCTCGAAGAAAAAAGCGCCAGCCTGGAGCGCGCGCAGGAATTGGCAATGCAGCTTTGACTGTGATTCTCCTGAATTTATATAACGAAATCCGATCCGCTCTGGCTGCCCTGTCGGCGGGCGACTTCGCGGCCACGGCGTCGGAGCTGCTGGCCGCTCTCGGCTACCGCAGCGAGCGCACGCTGCCCGGCCAGACGGGCCATGTGGACGACTTCAGCGCGCAGTTTCCCGCCGCGAACCCGGACACGCAATCGGAGGAGCGCTTCCGCCAGAACGTCGCCGCAGCGCGGATTCTGTTCCAGCTAACCGATTCCGAAATCGCCCCGGCGCATCCGCAAAACTTCGCAGCCGGCGCCTTTGACACAGACGCCAACAAGAGCTTTGTTTTTGCCGCCGTCGAACTCAACGGCCAGTCGTATGCGCGCGGCCAGTATGCCGCATTCACCCGCGAGATAAACAAACGGCTGAGCCAGCCCACAGTCGTCCTCTTCAGGAGCGCCGCGGACCTGCTCACCCTGGCCTTTGCGCACCGCCGCCCGCACAAGCGCGACAAACGCCGCGCCGTGCTGGGCAGCGTCTCGCTGATACGCGAGATCGACCCGGCCAGCCCCCAGCGCGCCCATCTGGATATCCTGGCCGAACTGGCCCTGGCAGCCCGGCTGCGCTGGATGGAGGGGCGCGGCGAGCGGCACAACTTCGATGGTCTGCTGGCCGCCTGGCTGGACGCGCTGGACACCGAGGAACTGAACCGGCGCTTCTACAAAGACCTGTTCGCCTGGTTCACCCGCGCGCTCAGAGAGGCTAGGTTTCCCACCAACCAGGCCAAGACCCTGCCGGCCGAAGAGCATGTTATCCGCCTGATCACGCGCCTGCTGTTCGTCTGGTTCATCCGGGAGAAGGGACTGATCGCCGCAGACCTGTTCATCGAGGCGCAAGTCGGCCCCCTGCTGCGGGACTACGACCGTGACTCGGGCGATTCCTACTATCGCGCGGTGCTGCAAAACCTGTTCTTCGCCACGCTGAACACCGACATCGAGCGGCGACGATTCGCCAGGAAAACGAACGCCGACCACCGCAACTTTTCCCTCTATCGCTATCGTGAAGAGATGGCCGAGCCCGACGCGCTGCTGGCGCTGTTCGCGCAGACGCCCTTCATCAACGGCGGCCTGTTCGACTGTCTGGACAGCGAGGAGGCGCCCAAACAGGGCGGCTATCGCATCGACTGCTTCAGTGACAACGCCAATCAGCGCAGGGGGCGTCCACAAGGGGCGCTCCTACACATCCCCAACCGTCTGTTCTTCGATGACGATGGGCTGATCCCCCTCTTCAGGCGCTACAAGTTCACGGTCGAGGAGAACACGCCCGCGGAGCGGGAGGTGGCCCTGGACCCGGAGCTGCTGGGCAAGGTCTTCGAGAACCTGCTGGCCGCCTACACCCCCGAAACGCGCGCGAGCGCGCGCAAGCAGACCGGCTCCTACTACACGCCGCGGCCGGTGGTGGACTACATGGTGGACGAGGCTCTGGTCGCGGCTCTGGCGGAAAAGGCGCAGCCCACTGACGGCGACGCCGACTCCTGGCGCAAGCGTCTGCGCTATCTGCTGGACTACGAGGACGCGTTCAACGACGTCCATGAACTCTTTGCCGAGAGCGAAAAAGAGAGCCTTGTGCGCGCCATCGCCGAACTCAAACTCCTCGACCCCGCGGTCGGTTCCGGCGCTTTTCCCATGGGCGCGCTGCACAAGCTGACCCTGGCCCTGCGCCGCCTCGACCCCGACAACCGACGCTGGGAGCAGTTGCAGAAAGAGCTGGCCAGGCGCCGCGCGGCCTCGGCCTTTGACAGGCGCGATCAGCGGGAGCGCGCTGCCGAACTGGGTGAAATCAGCGATACCTTCGAGCGCTACCGCGACTCCGACTTCGGGCGCAAGCTCTATCTGATCCAGAACAGCGTCTACGGCGTGGACATTCAGACCATCGCCACCCAGATCGCCAAGCTGCGCTTCTTCATCTCCCTGGCCATCGAGCAGGAGCCGACCGGGGAGGCAGGAGACAACTACGGCATCAAGCCGCTGCCCAACCTGGAAACGCGCTTTGTCGCCGCCGACACGCTGCTGGCCCTGGGCTGGACACATCGTGGGCAGATGAGACTGGGCCAGACCGACGCCGTAAACGCACTGCAGCGGGAGCTGAACGCCAACCGCGAGCGCCACTTCCAGGCCGCCACGCGGCGCAAGAAGCTGGCGCGCCGGGAGAATGACCGGCGGCTGCGCGACAGACTGGCGGCAGCGTTGACGCAGAGCGGCATGCCCATTGACGACGCCGAAAAAATCGCCCGCTGGGACCCCTACGACCAGAACGCCGGCGCCGACTGGTTCGACGCCGAGTATATGTTCGGCGTCGCTGACGGCTTCGATGTGGTGATTGGGAATCCGCCGTATGTAGTCACCAAAGATAGCCTACTGAGAGCGATGTACAGAGAGGGCGTATATGGTCGTATGAACCTTTACGGGCTGTTTATCCAGCGCGGATTACAACTGCTGAGCGAAGAGGGACAGCTTTCCTTTATCGATCCAAGGACTTTGCTAACCGACAAGTACTTCATGAATCTGAGGAAGGTTATACAGCGGCAATCCGAGTTGAAGGGCATCGCGCTGATTGCAGACCGCCACAACACATTTGAGAATGTACTACAGGAGTGCATCATTCTGCATTTGTCCAAAAAGACGAATCCAGCCCCATCTTACGTGGTCAGTATCCGGGCAATTTCTAAACCCATTGACCTCACTGACTCGCAAACTGCGCATTCAATCAGGTCAGAGCGTGTACTGTTGGGCGATGAATATGACAACGCCTTTTACATAGGCGCGTCAGAGTTCGATTACCAGGTATTCGAAAAGATGAATGCAAAGGGCGTAAACCTATCGGCTTTTGGACTTAAGGCGGAAACAGGCAAGTTACAGTTCGACAAGTATCGAGACTATGCACGGCCTGCCAATGTCAATGATGCGTGCCGATTGGTATGGGCAGAAAATATACAGAGATACGCCAGACGAGAATCCAACAGACGAATCGGCAAGGAATGGCTGGCAAAAAGCATTCTGTCAGCGGTAGCGCCAAACATTACAGGTGTGGGCATTGTGACGCAGCGCATCTCTGCCAATGAGCAACCTCGCCGCATTATAGCGACCGTGGTTGCGCCAGAGTATTTTTATACTGAGAACGTGTATTCGGAAAACCACACAAATTTCATATCATTGGACGACGATTCGCGTGGCGCCTTTTTGCTGGGGGCACTCAACTCTAGTTTGATGGAGTATCTTTTCAGACGGCTGAATAGCAATACGCAGCTATCAGCGGGGGAGATAAATTCGTTGCCATTCCCGCCGATGCCCGATGAAACGACCCGCGACGAAATTGAAACACTCGTTGCACGCCTTTTGAAATTGGGTGGAGTGGACTGCCAAACGGAGGCCGTAGCGCAGGCAACAGCGGATGAGCGTCGATTAGATGTTCTGATTGGCTCGCTGTACGGTTTTTCCGCGTGTGAAGTTGAGCGGATACAAAGATTGTTGCCGTCATACGAAACGGTTTATGGACGCTGATGCAACGTCTGCCCATCCCCAAAATCACTGTCTCGGAGCAGCGCCCGTTCATCCTGAATACTCACCCAAATCATAGTCGATAATCACACGAACATAGTCGATTTTTCGCAGGTTGCTCTCATCGTGTCGCTGTGATATGCTTGCCTGACCCTACTCAAATCGGTATAGTCAGGAGACCTTGCCCATGAGCGCTTCGTTCCTTCTCCGCTCAGCGACGACCGGATTCTCTTCTTTAAGACGTTGCGCTTCGTAGGGGCAGACCTTGCGCCTGCCTTGGGCAACAGTTTCTCCACTCGAAACGCTGGGTATCGAACCCTGCCGGCAGCCCATTCCGCCAGCGCTGGATCGACCGTCTTCATACGATGGTGAGTATCTGGAAAGGAGCATCTATCCTTCAAAACGCATCAAATCACCTTTGACGCAACCCTACTAAGCAATGAGGCATGAGCGCCCTTCAGCTGTTGAACTGGCGGAAATGCCGAAATGGAGGAAAACCGATGGAACACAGGGAAGTAAGTCGACGGCAATTTCTGCAGTGGAGCGCTGTGGCCACAGGTTCACTTGCTCTGGCCGCTTGCGCCGCGCCCGCGCCGGCTTCTACGGATGCGGCGGATACCGCGTCCGCAAGCGATGACCAGGCCATGGCAGAGGCGCTTGATCTTACCCTCCTGAGCCTGAAGGGGACCGGTTGGCCCACGTTCAACAACCTGATCGTTGAGACCTTCCAAGAGCAGACGGGACACAGCGGCACCCTGCAGGAAGCGCAGTGGCCCATACGCGATACGGTAATTCCCGCCATTGCTGCCGGCACACCGCCGGATGTAGTCCACGATATGGGCAAGATGTCGGGCGCGCTTTACATCGAAGGCGCCTACCTGACCCTGAATGATCTGGTGGATACCGCTCCCTTCAGCGCCGATGATTTCATATCAGCCGATATAGATTCGCTGACGTTCTTCAGCGACATCAAGAAGATCCCGTTCTGGCATAACACGGTTCCCATTGCAGTCATGGCCTATCGCAAGGATTTTCTCGACGAAGTCGGTGTCGCCTATCCCTCCACCGAGGACGGTTTTGACACCTACGCGGATCTGTGGGAGTGGGCCCAGAAACTCCAGGTGCAGGACGCCAGCGGCGCCATCACCCGTTGGGGCTGGGATCACATTGGCCTGACTTGGGCCGGGTTCTCCGTCCTCGGCGGCGTCCTCGATCAGGGCAGCCACTGGTGGGATGAAGGAACGCAACAGTTCACACTGAACACAGACGAAGTGGCCAATGCCATACAGACTATTTACATGGACCCGGTCTATACCTATGGGGTCAGCTATGATAACGCCAACGCGCCCGAGGTAGGCTTTACCGAGAAGCTCTTTGAGGGTGTTGTGGCTGCGTCGCATATGAACTGGCCGATCCTCATTGCGCTCGACAAGGACATGATGGACATGGTCGAAATCCTCGGCTTTGCCGAGATGCCGGGGATGGCGCCGGGCGCCCATAACTACTGCTACGAAGGCACGTGGGGCGCCGGTATCGTGGCGTCAAGCCCGGTCGAACATCACGAAGCGGCCTTTCAGCTGGCGACGATGCAGCTACAGCCCGAGATCGCGCGCGCGATCATGGAGATCGCAGGGCCGGCTTCTGCGCTGAAGAGCTTCAAAGATGATCCCTTCCTCGAAGAGTTGGCGGCGAAACACAACGCCGGCGCGCTCGCGGTATTCATCTACCAGAGAGACGTCAAATATGAGCCTACCTTCGCCGGTTGGGAGTGGATGGATGGCGAGTACTTCACCTGGCCGCACTATCGCTGCAACCCGACGGTTGGCGGGGAAGAGCGTTGTGGCGAGAATGGACTGGGCCACATATACGATGGCCGAGTCACTGCGCAGCAGATCGCCGAGGAGTGGCAGGTTGAGGCAACCAATCGTCGCGCCGAGCTGCGGAAGGCCGCCGGACTGGACAGTTAATTACGCATTAGGGATTGACTAACTCCTGAATGGAGGAAAACCGATGGAACACAGGAAAGCAAGTCGACGGCAATTTCTGCAGTGGAGCGCTGTGGCCACAGGTTCACTTGCTCTGGCCGCTTGCGCCGCGCCGGCGCCGGCTTCTACGGATGCGGCGGATACTGCGTCCGCAAGCGATGATCAGGCCATGGCAGAGGCGCTTGATCTTACCCTGCTGAGCCTGAAGGGGACCGGTTGGCCAGAGTTCAACAACCTGATCATCGACACCTTTATGGAACAAAGCGGACACAACGGCACTCTGCAGGAAGTACAGTGGCCCATACGCGATACGCTCATTCCCGCCATCGCTGCCGGCACACCGCCGGATGTAGTCCATGACATGGGCAAGATGTCGGGCGCGCTCTACATCGAGGGCGCATACCTGACCCTGAACGACCTTTTGGATGCCTCGCCCCATAGCGCCGACGATTTCATTTCGGCTGACATAGAGGCACTGACATTTTTCGGCGAAATCAAGAAGATCCCATTCTGGCATAACGGGGTTCCCAATGGGTTCTTCATCTACCGCAAGGACTTTCTCGACGAAGCCGGCATCTCTCATCCTGCAACGCATGGCGCGTTCGAGAGCTACGCGGAGCTGTTCGAGTGGACCCAAAAGCTCCAAATACAGGACGCCAGCGGCAACATCACCCGCTGGGGCTGGGATCACATTGGCACAAGCTGGTCAGGGTTCCCCGTTCTCGGCGGCGTTCTCGATCAGGGTTCCCACTGGTGGGACGAAGGCGCAGGCCAGTTTACGATCAACACGGAAGAAATGGCCAATACAATACAGACCATCTACCTTGATCCGGTCTACACCTACGGCGTCAGCTATGACAATGCCAACGAACCCGAAGTAGCCCGCAACGAACGGCTCTTTGAAGGCGTAGTCGCCGCGCAGCAGTTCACCTGGCCGATTCTCATTGCCTATGACAAGGAAATGTACGATATGGTCGAACTCATCGGCTATTCGGAGATACCGGGGATGGCGCCGGGGTCTCATGAGTATGGCTACGAAGGCACATGGGGCGCCGGTATCGTAGCGTCGAGCCAACTGGAAAACCACGAAGCGGCCTTCCAGTTGGCGACAATGCAGCTACAGTCCGAGATCGCGCAGGCGATTATGACGATTGCCGGGCCGCCTTCTGCGTTGAAGAGTTTTGGCGAAGATCCCTGGCTCGATGAGTTGGCGGCGAAACACAACGCCGGCGCGGTCTCGGTGGCCAACCTGAGAAGGGACATCGAACATCCGCCTACCTTCTCCGGCTGGGAGTGGATGGACGGCCAGCTGATGCACTGGCTCGGGTCCCGTTGCGCCGATATGTATGGCGGGGCAGAACGCTGTGGAGAAAGCGGAGTAGGCCACATATTCGATGGCAGAGTCACTGCGCAGCAGATCGCCGAGGAGTGGCAGGCTGAGGCAACCAGAATTCGCGCCGAGCTCAGGAAGGCCGCCGGCCTCGACGGTTAGAAAAAACCCAGTGATCAGTGAAACCCCAGTGAAATCCCAGTGAAATCCCAGTGGTCAGTTCCCGGTGGTCGGTGGTCAGGTAGGGGTTGCCTAGGGCAGGCGCAAGGCCTGCCCCTACTAGCCACTAGCCACTGGTCACTGGTCACTGCAGTTCTCACTGGGGTTTTGCTGCTCCTGGTCGGCGCAGGATTGGCGCGCGCCCAGGATACAATCGAGCAATATCGCAGCTATACTGTCGATCACGCTGGCCGCCAACTTCCCATTCCCGATCCGTATATCCTCGATCGCATCATCGACAAATTCGCCGCCGTGCCTGACGGCCTGTCGACCCCGCGCGACATCTTTCTGAACCGCGAAAACGACCATCTCTACATCGCCGATACCGGCAACAACCGTATCATTGAGCTGGATGCGGAAGGCCAGATCGTGCGCATCTTGGGGGCGGAGCTCGATCTCAACCGGCCCCAAGGTATCTTTCGCAATGCCCAAGACGGCACCCTGTGGATTGCGGACACCGGCAACGCGCGTATCCTCAACGTCACAGAAGAGGGGGAGATACGGCAAGAATTCGGGGCGCCCCAGAGCGACGTTCTGGTGGGCATCTCGGCGGCCGCGCCGAGCAAGGTGATCGTCGATAAACGCGGCTACATCTACTATTTGGAAGGCACCGGCGCTGGCATGATTGTCATGGACCGGCAGAATCGCTTCCGGGGTTTCTTTGGCTCGAACCGCAAAGCATTCAGCCTGCGATGGCTGTGGGCCCGCTATCTGGCCACTGAGGAGCAGAAAGAAAAAATTCTTCTGTCCACGCCCACCGCCCATTCAGACATGTATCTGGGCAATGACGGCTTCATCTACACATCTGTGGCCGGTGAATCCTCGCGTCAGGTACAGAAACTCAGCCCCGTAGGGGTCAATATCTTTGTCGAGAAGAGCCTGGAGCGGAAGCTCTACAAAAACCGCATCTTTGGCGAACGGCGTCGTTCCTGGGAGCCGGCCCATCGCTTTTCTGCCGTAACAGTGGATGATGTGGGTACGGTCACCGTTTTGGATCAGAGCAGTGGCCGCATCTATCAATACGATCAAGACCGCAACCTGTTGATGGCGTTTGGGCGGATGGGCATCGGGCGCGTCGAGTTTGGGCTTGCGAGCGAGATCGAGGTGGACAGCCGGGGCTACCTCTATACACTGGACGGCGCCCGCTCGGTGATCTACGTTCTGCGCCCAACCCGGTTCGCCGAACTTGCGCATCGCGCCAGCGCGCTCCAGTTCGACGGCCGCTATGAGGAGGCGGCATCCGCTTGGCGCGGCGTGCTGCATCTGGCGTCAAACTATGAACTGGCTCATAGCGGCATGGCCGCCGCCTATTACCATCAGGAACGCTGGCAGGAGGCGATGCGGGAGTATGCGCTGGCCCATGATCAGCTAGGCTATGCGCTGGCCTTCTATGAGTATCGGCAGGATCAACTACGCCGCAACATGGGCTGGCTCGTATCGGCCGTGTTTGTGGTCATGGCGGGCGTCGTTGTTTCGCCGGTGAAATTCCACTGGCCAGTGGTCGGTGGTCGCTGGCCAGTGAGAACTACAGTGGTCGGTGGTCAGTGGTCGGTGGTGGCTGGAGTACTGCGCGGCATTTGGTCATTGGTCACGGGGGTTCTGAAGCATCCTGTCGAGGCCTTCGAGACTGTAGCGCGGGGACGTTCCATCTGGCTGGCGGTGGTCCTTGTGGCGCTGGCAGCATTGGCGCGCCTTGTGAGCCTATGGTTGATCGCTTTCCATATGCGCGCCACGCCAACAGTAGGGTCGATTTTGGATTGGGTACGGCTCTATCGCCCTGTCGCGGCCTATCTGCTACCGGAACTGCGCTGGGAAGACTCAAACCTGCTCTTTGAAATCCTACGCATCGCGGTACCTTGGCTGCTCTGGACTATCTCCAATTACGGTGTGGCCGCTCTTTTCGATGGCGAAGGCACATTCCGAGCTGTGACGCGCACCACAGCCTGCTGTCTGATACCGTACATCGTGTTCGCCATACCCATCGCTCTGTTGAGCCACGTCCTGACGGTGCAGGAACGCGGATTCTACGAGGTATTATGGAGTGTAACCTACTATTGGGTCCTGCTGCTGTTGGTCGTCCAAATGCGCGTCATCCATAACTATCCCTTGGGCAGAACCTTCGGTGTTGGCGTACTGAAGGTATTTGGTATGTTAATTCTTGCTGGCGCTCTGGTGTTGGTAGGACTGCTGAGCGTCGAATTGATCGGTTTTCTGGGAGAAGTTGGCCTTGAAATTTTGCGGATGGTCATTTAGAAGAAGTGGGAGGGGGTGTTTCTCTCTCTTCTCTCCTCTTTACTCTCTACTTTTCCTTCTGGTTCTGGCCATTGGCCACTGGTCACTGGGCACTGGGCTTGTCGTCGCCCAAGAAGAAACGCCATTTCAGGGCACGCATACGATCGCCCGCACTGTGCCAGAAGGGTACGAACAGGTGGCTCAGAGCGCCCACCTGGAACTGCACATGCACCCTCGTACAGCACAGCTCGCGATTCGCGATCGGCGCTCGTCCTACGTGTGGTTGAGTACGCCCCCGCTTCCGCCTGCCGGAGAAGTGCCGGAAAACCTACACGGGAAATTCGGCTCGGTCTTTTTTGCCTTCTTTACCCGAGGACAGAGCACGCAGATGCGGCGCGAGGACAGCGTCACCAAGGTCTCCGGGCTGCAGATCGATTCGGGGCCTGCCGATGGCGTCGTCGTCCGTTATGAAATGGAAGCGCTCGGGTTTACGCTGGTTTTGCGCTACACTTTGGGGCCCGACTATCTGGATATCGCCGTTGACGAGGTCGATCTGGTGGAATCGGAAGAGAACCTGATCGTAGCGCTCGAACTGTTGCCCTATCTTGGCTCCGCACCCTACCGCGCAGAGACTTCCGCCTATTATGTTCTCCCCGACGGCCCGGGCGCCCTGACCTATATCGGCAAACAACTCAGTTACCGCAAGCCATACAGCGCTGTGACATACGGAACGGATCTCTATTCGTTTGCCCGGCCATCCGAGCAGCGCACGCCGTTGCCGATCTACGGCATCGCCCATCCCGAAGGCGCAGTGTTGGGCGTGGCCACAGTCGGCGCGGGTGAGACTTCGATTGAGGCTGGCATCAGCATAGACCCGATGACATTCAGCCGTGCCAGCATACGTCTGATCTACCGCCGGCTGACCCAATTTCCGTTACGCAAAGGGGTTTTCAAAGCCTTCTTCGAGACAGAACGAGTACGGGGAGATCGGGCAATGCGCTTCTTCTTTTTGGCCGGCGAGGAAGCGGACTGGGTTGGCATGGCCCAACGATTCCGCAGACATCTGATAGAGGATCGCGGGCTACAACGCTTGGGGGCCGCGACCGAACCAGGACAAGGCCAGCTCGCAGCCAGGCCGGCGCTGCGGCTGCGCTTGGTGATGGGCGCCCAGAAACCGGGCCTCATCTGGCGCAGTTTCGTCACAGCAACCTCCTTTGCAGAGGCAGCTGAAATCATCGCCGCCTATCATGATGCCGGTATGACCGATTTGGACGTCGTCCTGGTGGGATGGGAGTCGGATGGGTATGAAGGGAACCTGCCCAAACGTTGGCCGCCCGACCGCCATCTGGGTGGCGTAAAGGGACTGGCGCGTCTGGCTGAACAGGCTCATGCCGTGAACGCGCGCTTATTCGTCGAAGCTGACTACACTCTCGCTTTTTTACAGAACGGAGGCTTCTTTCCCCTCACAGACGGGGTGATCCAGCCCAACCTGTTGCCGGTCAGCGATCTGGTTGCATCTGCCGCCAACGTCGAGGTACCGAGGGAGTTGCGCAAGAACCGCTTCTTTCTCAACCCAACCTTTGCCACGCAACGCTATCTGCAGCGGGAAGCGCCCCGGCTGGCCGAACTCGGTGTGGATGGTATGGAGGTACGCTGGTCGGGTGAACTGGCGCTCAAAGACGTCAACCCCAGATTCCCATTGGAGCGCACCGAATTTGCGCAGGCCTGGCAACGTATGCTGGCGTTCATCTCTGCCAGCATGGGATCGGCTTCTGCCCAGGGGGGGAACGGCTATGTCCTTGATGTAGCCGATACTGTCACCCAATTCCCTCTCTACCGCAGCGACTATATCTTCGCCGATGAGACTGTGCCCTTCTACCCGGTTGCGACCCATGGCCTGGTGCGCCTGTACGGCGAACCAACAAACCTTGATTCCGATCCGCAGCGCGACTTTCTGACCCGCTTGCAATACGGGATGCTACCGACCTACGAACTTACCTACCGCCAACCGATTGTGCTGAACCGCACAACATATCCTGAACTCTACAGCTCGCACTATCAGGAGTGGGTAGAGCGAGCCGCAGCGGAATATGCTGTCAGCGCAGACCAATTGGGGCATACTGTCAGCCAATTCATCATCGGGCGTCGGCAGTTGGCCCCCCAGGTCTTCGAGACCACCTACGAGGACGGCACACAGGTCATTGTGAACTATGCAGACGAGGCGTATGAAGGTGATGGCGCACGCGTGGAGAGCCTTGGATATTTGATCCGCAAAAACCAATGAGGAATTGATCGATTCGTAATTCCTCATTCCTAATTCGTATGAAACTAAGTCTGAGAAAGCAGCAGATTCTGTGGGGATACATCTTCGTCAGCCCTTGGATCGTGGGCACGGTTTTGCTGTTCGCCTATCCCCTTATGCGTTCGCTGCTTATGAGTTTTCAGAGGGTGACAGGTCTTGTCCAATTGAAAAGCGAATGGGCTGGTCTCGTCAACTACAGCGAAGCCTTCCGCGAGGACGTGCGACTGATTCCGACACTGACCGAAACACTCGGAGATATGGCCGTCGATATGCCCTTAATCCTCGTCTTTTCGCTGATTATGGCGCTCTTGCTGTCTCGGGTCAGGCGGGGGCAGACGGCCCTGCGCACCATCTTCTTTATGCCGGTCGTTATCGGCAGCGCCGGCGTGATCCAGGAGTTGCTGCGCGCCGGCGCCGGGGATGAGATCATGATGTCGACGATGGAGCCGATCCTGGTCTCCTCTGCTTCATCACCTATAGAAGGCGGGATCGTAACTCCCATCCAGGCTGTTTTGGATCGTCTGACGCTGATCATTTGGCGTACAGGCGTGCAGATATTGCTCTTTGTCGCCGGCCTCAACAGCATTCCGCCGAGCCTGTACGAAGCCGCGTATGTGGATGGGTCTACAAATTGGGAAGCGTTCTGGAAGATCAGCCTGCCAATGTTATCACCCGTGATTCTGGTGGCTGCCATCTACACTTTGGTAGACTCGTTCACTGATCCGCTGAACAAAGTGGTTGATTACATCATGGATGTGAGTATCGGCGCCTCGCTGCGGCTGGACTACGGCGCGGCCCTCGGTTGGATCTATTTCGTGCTCGTTTTCGTGCTGATTGTATTGCTGGTGCGGCTGTCGTCGGGCATCATCTTCTATGCCGGAGAGCGAGAATGAAGATCAATTCCGAATTACGAATTAATCGATTCCTGATTCGCAATCATATAAATCAGTGGTCAAGCTGGGAGCGC
Source organism: uncultured Caldilineaceae bacterium (assembly GCA_958295915.1). Lineage (GTDB taxonomy): Bacteria > Chloroflexota > Anaerolineae > Caldilineales > Caldilineaceae > Bin5. Next base: position 4,986,188 of record OY282381.1, on the reverse strand, counting down.
CACGCGCGCGCGCTCCAGCGTCGTCTGGGCACGATCCTGCGCTGGCTGGTGCTGATCGACTTTGTCTATGTCTTCCTCTTTCCCGTGATCTTCATGTTCACGACGTCGATCAAGACGGTGCATGAGTTGAACAATCCGGCGGTCAACTGGATCTCGCGCAGCCCGACCATGCAGGGCTACCAACTGGCCTTCGAGGTGCTGAACTACTTCGATGGCGTGCGCATCAGTCTCCTGACCAGTGTACTGGCCGCCGTAGGCCAGACCCTGGTCGGCGCTATGGTGGCATACGGCTTCGCGCGCATGCGTTTCCCAGGCCGCGACCTCCTTTTTGCCTTGCTGTTGTTCACCATCGTAGTGCCGCCGCAAACGATCATGGTGCCCCAGTTCATGCTGTACACCAACCTGAAATGGACGAATACCTACCTGCCATTGATCCTGCCGCCATTTCTGAGCTATGGGGTGCGGGGCGGCATCCTCTTGATCGTCTTTCGCCAGTTCTTCCGCGGGCTGCCCTATGAGTTGGAAGATGCCGCCTACGTTGACGGCGCGGGACCGTTTCGCGTCTTCTGGCAGATCATGCTGCCCCTGGCCCAACCGGCGATTCTCGTGGTGATGCTCTTCTCGCTTGTCTGGACCTGGAACGACAATTTCACGCCCTGGCTGGTACTCAGAGACAACACGCTCTTCACCCTCACCCAGCGCATGGAGATCTTCAACTCGTTGCTCAACAATTTCAGCGGCTCGACCTACACAAATCTGGAAGAGAACACCTTCATGGCAGCGGTGGCGCTGACGGTTCTCCCTGTGCTGTTGATCTACCTGTTCGCGCAGCGTTACTTCACGCAGAGCATCGATAGGACCGGGTTGGTGGAATGAAAATTCGTAAACCCCACTGGTCAGTAGCCACTGTAGTTTTGGCGCTCCTACTGGTTCCGATGCCGAGCAGCGTCACAGCAAAATCGCAAATCCACTCCACTCTGGGATCGCAGGCGTCTCGCCTGCACGGGGCGCTCCCCAGCGCTGCGCTGCCTGCCCCGTCAACTCAGGAAGGGATCGGCGTCCAGGTCGCGCCCTACAGTGGCGCGCAACACAGTGGCGCGCAACACAACATCTTCCTGGAAACCACCTACGCTGACGCGCTGGACAGCTACGAGACAGCTGGACATCGACCGGTTCTCCAGGTGGACATCACCATCCCTGGCGGCCAGTACGCGGAGGCGGAGGCGCCTGGGCTGCGCGTGGCCACAGACTTCAAGGGCAGACAGGGCCAGATCCTGCTGTGGGAATCGGAGCGGGGTTGGGTTGAATGGGAATTCGACGCGCCCCAAAGTGGCCTGTACGAAATCAGTCTTGAATACTACACTCTGGCAGGCAAGCGGTCGGCGATCTGGCGCGAGCTGCGCATCAATGGCGAACGCCCCTTTGTCGAGGCCAAACAGTTTCTTTTTCCACGCATTTGGAACGACCTGCGCGAACCCAGACAGGACAACCGAGGGTGGGATGTGCGCCCGCCGCAGACAGAGATCTTTGGCTGGCAAGAGAAGCGCCTGGATGACGCCAATGGCATGTTCCTCGACCCAATACGCTTCTACTTCACCGCCGGCGCCAACCGTATTCGTCTTGTCGCCCATCGCGAGCCGGTCGCCATCGCCGCGCTCCGCGTTCTCTCCCCGCGTCAACTGCCCACCTACTCCGAGCGTCTGGCCGAGTGGCGGGCTACAGGTCTGCAGGAAGCCCAAGACGTCCTCGTACAGGTGCAGGCTGAACATACCTACGCCAAATCCGAACCGACCATTCGGCGCGAAGTCAACTACGACACCACCGTAGAACCGCCCGCCGGCACCGGCTTCAAACTAAACACCTTTGGCGGCTATCGCTGGCGTCAGGCAGGGCAGACTGCATCATGGCGGCTAAACGCGCCTGAGGATGGCCTCTACCACATCAGCCTACGCGCCCTGCAGGCATTCGCCGATGGCCGACCGTCTGTGCGCGCCCTGCGCATCGACGGTGAGATTCCGTTCGCCGAAATGCGCGAAATACACATCGGCTACGACCGCCACTGGCAGACTGTCACCATAGCTGGTCCTGACGGGTCGCCCTACCTTTTCTACCTGCCTCGTGGCGAACATACGCTCACCTTGCAGGCGACTGTAGGCTCCTTCGGCCCTACAGTGCGGGCTGTGGAAGATATCTTGTTGGATCTGTCTGAGATCTCCCGACGCATCGTAATGATCACCGGCGCGCGCCCCGATCCATTTGTGCTCTATGAAGTCGATCAGAAGATCCCCAACCTGCTAGGCTGGCTGACTGACATCTCCGAACGGCTCGAGGCGCAAAAGCAGCACCTGACCCAGATCGCCGGACAGCGCCCCAATACCGTAGCGACCCTCGAAATCGTCCAGGATCAGCTCCTCGACCTGGTACGCGAACCGGATACCATTCCCTTTCGTCTCGAAGACCTGGGCCGTAGTCAAGGGCAGCTCGGTGATTGGGTCGTGCGGCTCAAAGAGCAATGGCTGGAGCTGGATTGGCTGGCGATCTCCGCCCCTGACACCACCGTGTCCAACCAGCCTTACAATATCGGACGCGCATTTCTCAGCTCCATCTCCCAATTTCTCGTCTCTTTCAGGCAAGACTACAACTCCGTAGGCAGCGTCTACACCGCGACCGGGGATGAAGTATTATTGACAGTCTGGGTGGGCAGAGGTTTAGAATGGGCACTCATTCTACGCGACATGATCGACGACGATTTCACCCCGCGCACGGGCATCAAAGTCAATGTGCGGGTCATGCCCGCCGAACAGATGAACGTGGGCGGCCTCAACGCAGTTCTGTTGGCCATGACGGCTGGCGAAGCGCCGGATGTGGCCATGGCCTTGAACCCCAACCTGCCGATCGAGTTCGCCATACGCAATGGCGTAATCGACTTAACCCAATTTCCCGATTTCCAAGAGGTGGTCCAGCGCTTTCGACCCGGCGCCTTGATCCCATATCAATATCAGAAGGGCGTCTACGCGCTGCCGGAAACCCAGGATTTCAACATGCTATTCTATCGCACGGATATCCTCAACGAACTGAATTTGCCTGTGCCGGATACTTGGGAAGAGATATACAATGCCGTCATTGAACTGCAGCAATTTGGCCTGAACTTCTACTATGAGGCCCCAACGCCAACCGCGGTTGGCGGCCTGACCGATGCCGGGTTGATGCCCATCCTCTTTCAGGAGGGAGGCGAGTGGTATACAGACGACGGATTCCGCTCGGCCCTGGACACACCGGAAGGGTTAGCGGCCTTCAAGAAATGGACAGACCTGTTCATCAGCTACAGACTGCCCCTGCAAGCAGACTTCTTCACCCGCTTCCGCATGGGTCAAATGCCCATGGGTGTTTCCAACTACTGGACCTATGTGCGCTTCAAGACGGCCGCGCCCGAATTGCGTGGACGTTGGGCCATGGCGCCCATGCCGGGCACACCCCGCGCCGATGGCCGTACCGATCGCACCAATGGGGGCCGGGGGCAGGCCATCGCCATGTTTCGCGATACCCAGCACCCGCAAGCGTCCTGGGAGTTTATGAAATGGTGGACTGCTGAGGATACCCAGATCCGCTATGGCACCGAGGTGGAAGCGCTCTTGGGCGTGGAAGCCCGCTGGAACACAGCCAACGTGGCCGCGCTGCGCCGCTTGCCATGGGATGCCCAAGATATAGAGGCCATTTTGGAGCAGTGGCATTGGTTCAAAGAGACGCCTGTGGTGCTGGGGGGCTACTTTACTCCCCGCCATATCTACAACGCCTGGAACAAAACCGTCCTGCAGGGCGAACATCCGCGAGACGCCTTGGAGGAAGCCGTGCGGGAGATCAACAAAGAAATGCGCAAAAAACAGGAAGAATTTGGTCTACTGGAGCCATGAGAACCCCGATCCAGAGAAAAGAGGAGAGAGAAAAGAGGAGAGAGAAAGGAGAGGACGGCTCTTACTTCTCGGCTCTCCCTTCTCACTCCTACCCTCTCGGCTCCCTAAAAGAGCGCATGCGCAGCGAGGGACGCTGGCAGCTAATCGGTTACGCGTTCATGGCGCCTTATCTTCTACTGTTCCTGATCTTCGTGGTCGGGCCGGTCATGAGCGCCATCTATCTCAGCTTCACCTACTTCAACATCCTGGAAGCGCCCCACTGGATCGGTTGGACCAACTATCGGGCGCTGCTGGTGGACGACGAAATCTTCCTGATCGCCATTGGCAACACCCTCACCTTTGCCTTCATCACGGGGCCCGTCTCCTTCATCGCCTCCTTCCTCCTGGCCTGGCTACTCAACCGCATGCGCTTTCGCAGCCTATACGTCCTCGCCTTCTACACACCCTCCATCGGCAGCGCCATCGCCGCCGCTTTTGTGTGGCGCATACTCCTCAGCGGCGACCGCTACGGCACACTCAACAACGCTCTGATCAGACTGGGCGCGCTGGATGAACCGATCCAGTTCCTGGCTGAGCAGGTCTATATCATGCCGGCCATCATTGTCGTCTCGCTCTGGATGAGCCTGGGCACCGGTTTTCTGGTCTTTCTGGCCGGTCTGCAAACCGTGCCCAAAGAGCTTTACGAAGCGGGCAAAATGGATGGCGTGCCCAATGTCTGGGTTGAACTCATCAAGATCACATTGCCAATCATGCGGCCCCAGCTTCTCTTTGGCACAGTGATCAGCATCGTCAACTCATTTGCCGTCTTTCAGGTAGCCGTGGCTTTGGTGGGGTTTCCCAGCCCGCTCTATGCCGGTCACGTCATCATCACCCACCTCTACGACTATGCCTTCATTCGCTTCGAGATGGGGTATGCATCGGCCATTGCCGTACTATTATTCGCCTTCACCTTCATGCTGGGGCGTGTCTGTTTGCGTCTATTTTCATCTGAGGACTGATTGATATGGCTACCCAACCAACTGAGGAGAGAGAATACCCTCTCACTTCTTCTCAACCAGCCCTTGCAATTCGACGGCTGCGCCTGAACTGGACCTATATCTGGATACTCCCTTTCGCTATGGCCATGATTATCCCCTTGGTCTACACGGTCTCCTTTGCCTTTAAGCCTCTGGAGGAGTTGTTTCTGTTTCCACCGCCCCTTTTCCCGCGCCGGCCGACGACCGACAACTTTCAGCAGTTGGTCTTGGCGACATCGAGCATGACGGTCCCCTTTTCCCGCAACATATTCAACACCGTCGTTACCAGCCTATCGGTCATGGTGGGCACAGTGCTGCTCGGTTCCTTGGCGGCCTACCCCCTGGCGAAATATCCTTTATGGGGCAAAAATTTTATCTTTTCCGTGGTCATTTCGGCTCTCATGTTCTCGCCTGAGGTGACCCAGATCCCACGCTATCTGATTGTCAACAAACTGGGCATGATCGACACCTTTGGCGCATTGATCATCCCCAACCTGGCCCTGCCCCTGGGGTTATTTCTGATGAAACAGTTCATGGAAGGCGTACCCACGGAACTACTCGAAGCCGCGCGCATCGATGGGGCGGGAGAACTGCGCATCTTCTGGCGGATCATGATGCCCCTCACCCGTCCAGCCTGGGCCACTCTGGCGATCTTCAGCTTCATTCCAACCTGGAACGACTATTTCACCCCTTTGATCTTCACCCGCAGTGAATCGATGAAAACGCTGACCCTGGCGATGCAGACTATCGGCAGTGGCGCTACGAGCGTGGCCCGCTACGGGGCAGTGTTTGCGGCGGCTTTTCTGGTGTTGCTGCCCCCGGTGTTGCTGTTCATATTCATGCAGCGCCGTGTCCTCGATACGATGGCCTACTCCGGGATCAAATCGTAGGGGCGGGCGCCTGGGAAGTTTCTGATTTTTCGTTTCGAGTAACTGCAGTTCACTGACTACTGGAAACTGACAACGAAAAACTGCAGTGAAGGGAATGCGGCCTATGACACTCGATGAACACCTGGGCAAGCCCGAGTTCTACAGAGATCCCTATCCCATTTACCATCGGCTGCGCGCCGAAGACCCGGTGCATTGGAGCGACATCATGGGAAGCTGGGTTCTCACCTGCTATGATGATGTCGTCGCCACCATGCGCGATCCACGCCGCTTCTCGAATGCGGGCCGGCATGCGCTGTCTCTCGACCGTCTGCCAGAAGCGGTGCGAGAGAAAGCCAGACCGATCTACGATCACTACTCTGTGGGTCTCATTCACTCCGACCCGCCAGACCACACTCGGCTGCGAGCCTTGGTGAGCAAGGTATTCACAGCGCGGGCGATGGAGAGCCTGCGCCCGCGTATTCAGGTCATCGTGGACGATCTGCTCGATGCCGTTCAGCCAGCTGGACAGATGGATGTCATGCGCGATTTCGCCTACCCGCTTCCGGTCGCAATCATCAGCCAGATACTGGGGATACCGGCGGCAGACCATGAACAGTTTCGGTATTGGAACGACGGCATCAACGAATTGACCGCAAGCGGTCATACCACGCCCGCCAACATTGAACGAGGTCTGCCCAGCTTTCTGCACTTGCGCGCATACCTGCGTCGGCTGATCGCGCAACGGCGTCAGGAGCCACAAGACGACCTGCTCAGCGCGCTGGTCGCGGTTGAAGAACAGGGGGACAGGCTGCAAGAAGATGAACTGGTGACAACATATCAGACTTTGATCACAGCTGGTTTTGAAACGACCATGAATCTGATTGGGAGCGGTCTGCTGTCTCTGTTGCGCCATCCTGAACAACTAGGCCGGCTGCGCGCGGATCCAACGTTGATCGAGCTGGCGGTCGAGGAGCTGCTACGCTATGAAACTCCGTTCCAACGCAACTGGCGCGTGGCTGCTGAAGATATTGAATTCCGTGGCAAGCGGATCGGTCGCGGACAGCTTGTCGCCCAAATGTTGGGCGCGGCCAACCGGGATCCGGCCGCATTTCCCGATCCGGATCGTCTCGACATCACCCGCCAATCCAACCGTCACATCGCCTTCGGATATGGTATCCACTTCTGTATAGGCGCGCCGCTGGCTCGCATGGAGGCAGCCATCGCCTTCAACGCGCTTCTGCGCCGGTTCCCCGCGCTGCGCTTGGGGGACGACAGAATCGAGTGGCGAGAGGAGATCGTCTTTCGCGGGCTGAAGTCTCTGGTTGTTCAATTTTAGACTATCATTCATGTGATTATCCAGAATTGATCATGATCCTGTTCATCATCTGAATCAGGAGAATCACAGCATGAATTCGTGATCGAACAGGGGGGAATCGATGACATACAGAGTGGGCATCATCGGAACAGGCGAGAACGCGCGTGACCATGGCCGGGCCTGTCGCCATGTCGAACAAGCGGAACTGGTTGCCATCTGCGATATCTCTACTGAGGCGCTGCAACGATTTGGGGATGAGTTTGATGTGTCCCGCCGCTATACGCGCCCGCAGGAGATGCTGAATAAAGAGGATCTCGATATCGTTATCGTGTCTACGTGGGGCGTTTATCATGCCGAAGTGTGCAACACCGTAGCCAATACGGGCAAGGCGCGGGCCATCTTGATCGAGAAACCCATCAGCGTCAGCGCGGCTGAATGCGAGGAGATGATCGCGGTTGCCCGCGAGCATGGCATTCTCTTGGCCGAGGGCTTCAAGTGGCGACACGACCCGCAGCATCTCAGAACCAAAGAACTTATCGACTCTGGACGTATTGGCAAGCCAATGTCGATCCACAGCGTATTTTCTTCGCCCTTGATTCGCTTTGCTTCCAGCGCGAACTGGCGCTACAATCGGGCGCGTGGCGGCGGCTCCGTATTCGATACGGCCGGCTATCTGATTCACTTCGCGCGCTATCTGTTCGACGCAGAGCCTCGGCGCGTCTATGCGACAGGCTCATTCATCGAGAACGTGGATGTGGAGATGTCGGCCGCGATCTTGCTGCAATTTCCAGGGGGCATGACGGCGCAGTTGACATCCAGCTACGAATACGGTTACTGTCAGGCGACCCAGATCCTGGGCACGCGCGGCTGGATTCGGATGGACTTGCCGTTCGACCAGCGCAGTGCGCGGGAGCAGGAGTTCGTGGAAAAGGAAGATCTGCCGGCCAGTGTTCATGTCTACTATGACAATTTCAACACGGAAGTATATCACTTTACATCCGTGAACCAGTTTGACCTGCAACTCCACCATATCTGTGACTGTCTGGCGACGAATGCGCCCCATCGCATTCCACCCGAATTCAGCCTGGGTAACATGCGGGCCATCGATGCCGTGCACGAATCGATCCGTACAGGACGGCCTGTGGATCTGCGGGCGGGCACGTAGGGGCAACCCTTGTGGTTGCCCAAGGCAGGCGCAAAGCCAGCCCCCTACACAAGGAGCTATCAGATGCGATCCAATACGGTGCGTGAGAAGGTGCGCAGCGGCCAACAGACTTTCGGATGTTTTATGGGTATGGGCAGCCCCACTATCGCCGAACTCCTGGCCCATGCCGGCTGCGAGTGGCTGCTGATCGAAATGGAGCACAATGCCCTGGACATGGCCGAGGTGGAGCATATACTCATGGCTGTGAATGGCGCTGAGACCATCCCGATGGCGCGCATCCCGTCAGCCGATCCTGTCTTCATTCAAAGGGCGCTGGATGTAGGCGCCATGGGGATCGCCGTTCCCATGGTAAAGACAGCAGCCGAAGCCCGAGCCATCGTGCGCGCTTCCCGCTATCCCCCACAAGGAACCCGGAGTTTCGGGCCATTGCGCGCGTCACAGTACACCATCGACTACGAGGACTACTTCAACCAGGCCAACGACAACCTGTTGATTGCCCTGATCCTCGAGACCCAAGAAGCAGTGGAAAATCTGGAAGAGATTGCGGCCGTGCCAGGCATTGACGTATTGTATATCGGCGCCTTTGATCTCTGTCTGTCGATGGGGTTGAACCCGTTTGATATGCCCTTGCCCGAGATCGACGCTGTGATCGAGCGCGCGTTGGCCGTTGGTCGGTCAGGCGATGTAGCCATTGGCATCGGTTCAGGCAGCCCGGAGGAACTGCGTCAGCGGGCTGCCCAAGGCTTTACATTCTTAGGCTACGGGCCTGATTATCAGCTGTTGCTTGGTTCCCTCCGTCCGGGGGTGGAAGCCTTCCGGCAATTGGGAGCGGGATGTAAGGATTGACAGGCATATGATTTGTGTGAATATCGACTATGATTTTATCCTGTCCATCATCTGAATCAGGAGAATCACAGTCGGTATCAGGAGAGTGAGATGAGTGATATTTTTCCCGTAATGACGACCTTGCCGGCCAGTAGTATGCGTCGTGACCAAAGCAAGATCTTCGCCACACTCAACAAGGGGCCACTCCTGTTTACCCATCACGGGCATGCAGCGGGGGTGCTTGTGCAACCTGCCGTGTGGAATCAGCTTCTGGAAAGGTTGGAAGAGCAAGATGATCTGATCACTGCGCTCACTGTGGAATTGGAAGCGGAGAGGGGAGAAACAGATTTTGAACCTGTGGATGTCGCAGAGCTAAAAGCTTTGGCCCGTGGCGAATCTGTACCGGCTTGATCTGGAAAGACGGGTTCGGCGACAGTTGCGAGATGTACCTGACCGCATCCGTCAGAAAGATACCGTGACGCGGGCCTTTCGGCCCGCGTCGGTCGGGCATAGTTGTCTGGACGGCAAGCGCGCTGCGCTACGCTGCCAAGGCTACAGCACGCACTTCGCCGAACTCACGCGACAGTTTCGTCCAGGTATGTCCGCGGTCTGTGCTGCGGTAGAGCTGTCCGGCCACGCTGTAAACCACCAGCCAGTCGGGGAAGGCAGGGTTGTGGGCCAGTGCCCAGATGGTGCTGTTGGCATCGCCTCCCAGATCCGCCCGTTGCCACGACTTGCCCAGATCGTCGCTATAGAACAGGCCGCCCTGATTCCCAGGCGGGCCATTGCCAGCCCCCACCCAGATCTGGCTATCTCCGTTCGATAGATGCAGGATACCCCGGCAGTAGGGCCAGGGATAGTGCGCCCCGACATTCAGTGGCGTCCAGTTGAGCATATCTGTGGTTACGCATACATCGTTATTGGTGCTGGCGACCAGGGTTTTGGGCGCGCCCGGCACAAGAGCGAGCCCGTGAATGTCTTGGCTGGACAGGCCTTCGTTGCCGGCGCTCCAGGAACTGCCGCCGTCCCGGCTGATGCGCATGCCGTCGATTTCGATTCCAGCGTACACGGTCTGGGCATCTTCCGGGTCGATGAGAATGCTCGTCACCCTTGGGACAATCGGCACGCCGGGGCACTCCGCCGCGAGCTCCACAGTGAGCTTATGCCAGGTATCGCCACCGTTGTGGGAGCGGTAGAGGGCCGAGGGACAGGCGCCGGCGTACATCGTGTCCGGGCTTTCGGGGTGAATGGCGAGCGTCCAGATTTGCAGGTCGTTCATGGGTGAATCGATAAATTTCCAGGAATCGCCGCCGTCTGTCGAACGGTAGAGGCCGGCTCCGGAGCCGGCAAACAGAACGGCTGAATTATCCGGGCGTACAGCAATGGCGCGAATATCCGCCTCTAGAAATAGACCTTCGGTGGCCCGTTGCCAAGATGCGCCACCGTCCTGGCTACGCCATACGCTCTGTCCGATCGTTCCTACATAGAGAATGGGTACTGGTGTCACTTCAGACCTCCTCGAAACTTGAAAATAGATTCTGGTTTTTCGTTTCGGGCACCTGCAGTTACTGACTGCTGGGGTTCAGTATGCCCCGCAAAACCGCGCAGCGGAGCGAATGGCCCTTCCCGTCTATGTGAAGCGCTTCCTTTACCTCGGCCGGCGCGGCGTCATACAAGGCGCGGATGGCGGCCCGATTCACCTCTGCTGTTGCCATGCGTTCAGTCCAGTCCTCGAACTCCAGGCAGATGCGGAAGGGGAAGATGATCCCCGTCTGAAAGTCTGCGGTGTTGAAAAATGTCCGCCACTCCTCAAGTGTATAATTGCGCACGTGGGATGGATCTCGCAGTAGCTCGATGGCATTCAGATAGGTATCGCAAATGGGGTCATCGAGGCCCACCACATCGCTGAGGATCACCTGCCCGTCAGGACGCAGGAGCCGGCGAAACTCACAGAGCGCCTGCTGTGGGCGCAGCCAGTGATGCGCGCTGTAACGGGAAACCACCAGATCGAACGTAGCGTCCGCAAACGGCAGCGACTCTACATCCCCGAGCCGCGTGGTGATGTTCGCCAGCCTCCGTTCCTGGGCCAGAACCTCCACCTGACGCAGCATCGACGCCGTGAAGTCCAGAGCTACGACTTCCGCCACATGGGGCGCAAAGATCGCTGCGGTGTGTCCTGCGCCGCAGCCTGCATCCAGCACTCGTTCGCCGCCGCGCAGGGCCGCGGCCTCCACCATCACCGGCAGATCTTGGCCCTGCGCATGCACAGCGCTCGTGCGATAGTTCGCCGCCACCCGATCGAATTGTTGCCGCACCGCGGTTTTCAGGTCGCTACCCATTGCCATGTTCACCATACCGTTCCAGCAAGGTCGAAATCGCCTGCACGCCGAACTCCACTGCCTCCAGCGGCACACGCTCATCCGCGGCGTGGACGGTTGCGCTGAAATTGATGCCGGGCGGCAACTTCAGCGGCAGAAATCCATAGTTTTGAATGCCCAATCGGGAGAACATGCGCCCGTCGGTGAAACCACCCACCATCGAGGGGATGACAACGCCGTCTGGGTCGAGTTCTTCCACAATGCCCTTCAACAGCGGGAAAAGGCTCATATCAGGAGGGGCGGAGGGAGTCGGGTCGTGGCGGATGATTTCAAATGGGAGATCATCCCCCAACAGCGCGCGCAGTTCAGTGATCATGTCGTCCGACGTATAGCCTGGCAGCACGCGACCGTCCAGTTCCAGGAGAATTTCGCTGGGGATAACGTTCGTTTTGAGGCCGCCCGCCACAACCGTGGCGTTGACTGTATTGTGAAGCAGCGCGTCAAAAGAACGGGCCTGGGGCAGGCCGTCCGCCGCCATTTGGTCGAGGGTGGCGTCGGTCTGGGTTGGGTCCAGCAGTGCCATGGCCGCTTCCGCCAGGCTGGCCGGCGCGCGCTCCGCCAACGCCGGCAGCATCCGCTCCATCACCGGCGTGACATGCACCGGCAGTCTGTGGCTGTCGAGGGTCGTCAACACCTGTCCCAGGCGGGCCATCGCTCCATCCCGCAGAGGCGTCGAGCCGTGCCCGCCTGGCCCTGTAAGGCGCGTGCGCAGCCAGCAGACCTGCTTCTCCGCTACCATGAGCGGATAATAACGCTGGTTGCCCAGATAGTGCGCGCTGCCGCCTCCTTCGCCAATGGCATACTTCACTCCCTCGAACTGCTCCGGATGCTCTTCGGTTAAGAAACGAGCGCCGTAATCGCTGCCGGCCTCCTCATCGCTCATAATCGTCAGCACGATGTCGCCGGCCGGGGCGCGCCCTTCGGCTATGGCGCGCAGCGCTGCGCAGGTCATCATCGTCACACCGCTTTTCATGTCCAGGCTTCCCCGCCCCCAGACAAACCCCTCCACCAGGTCGGCGCTGAAAGGATCATATTGCCAGGTCTGGTTAGCCGTCGTCACCACATCCACGTGGCCCTGCAGAATCAGCCCCGGCGCGGCGCCCCGCCCTGGCAGGCGCGCCACAAGATTGGGCCTGTTCGGATCCTTAGCCAGAATCGTTGTGGAAAGGCCGACCTCCTTCAGGAGTTCGTTCAGATACCCGATACATTGGGCTTCATTTCCCGGCGGATTTGTCGTATCAAAGCGGATAAGCGTGCGCAGCAGATCTAGCGGTCGTTCGTAGATGGGAGTAGACATGCGCTTATATCTTCCTGAGTCAGTCTTCGTTGGTCGATGTTTTGCTAACAAGCCTATCCCATCTATCACAGAACAGCAAAGCGCCGATACGGGCCAAAGGGATGCAAGGGGCGCGCGATGATTCGTCTTTTGCATCATGTCTGTTACAATAGCCTCATTTCCTCTCGGCGCCGGATGGGTCTCTGCGCTTGCCCGGCGCTATCCCTGCACAGCGGAGGCCCGGCCCAATGACGACCATCAACCAACGGCTCACAGACAACAGCCCTCTTCTTCTTGACGGCGCCACTGGCACAGAGTTGCAAAATCGAGGCGTGCCCATGAACAGCGTCGCCTGGAGCGGCCTGGCCGTCGCTACCCATCCCGACGTCGTGCGCCAGGTGCATATAGATTATATCCAGGCCGGCGCGGAAGTCATTATCACCAATACATTCGCCAGCGGTAGACACATGTTGCGAGCCGCCGGCGTAGACAGCCAGACCGAAGAGATCAATCAGCAGGCTGTACGCCTGGCCCGTCAGGCCAGGGAGGAGGCTGCAGAAGCCAATGCCCGAGTCGTGTCGGCGCAGAGGAGGAGAGGGGCCTCTGTCTGGATCGCCGGTTCGATTTCCCCGATGACGGCGGGCGATAGCAACGCGGCCAGGCCGTCCTTGCCGGAGATGCAGGCGCATTTTGCAGAACAAGCAGAGCTACTCGCCGGCGCGGGCGTGGATCTTTTGCTACTGGAGATGATGCGGGATATCGACTATAGCTGCGCTGCAGTAGAGGCAGCGTCCGCGACCGGTCTGCCTGTATGGGTAGGATTCAGCTGTGAACGGGCCGAGGACGGCAGCTTGAAACTGGCGCCGACCATTGAACAGGAGATTTCCATCGGCGCGGGCGTGGCCGCGGTGATGGCTGTCGGCGGCTCGCTGGCGGCCGTCATGCACAGCAATGTTGACATCAGCGGCCCGGCGTTGGCCGAAGTACAGGCTGTCTGGGACGGCGCCACCGGCGTCTATCCGGAAAGCGGTTATTTCATCATGCCCAACTGGCAGTTTGTAGACATCATCTCGCCGGATGCGTTCGCCGACAAGGCCATGGAGTGGGTGGCGCAGGGGGCAAAAATGGTGGGCGGATGCTGTGGCATCGGTCCGCTCCACATCCGGGCGTTCGCTGAACGGTTGCGCGGGAATCTCTGATACACCAGAATTTGCCAGCTTCCAGTTGCCCGTTCACGGCGACTGCGCTGTTACTGAAAACTTAAGATGACCTTCGCCAACCTGCGGGCAATACTGGATTTGAATTTCACCCTCTTCCTTCTGTTCCTGGCCACATCTGCGCTGCTGGCTGGCTGTGGCCGCCAGCAGGATGAGACGCTCATCCCGGTTGATTTAACGCCGGTCGCCATCACGTACATTACCCCCAATTCCGTCATTCTGACTATCCCGGAGCAGGTAGCGATTGATCGCTTCCAAGAGCGAGCGCCTGGTATTGAGATCGACAGCCAGCCATTTCAGCGGAATGCAGCCGATTACCTGCTGGACACGCCTCCAGCGGATGTAATGCTGCTGTGGGATGGCTATCTCTTGCGCAATGCCGCAACCCAGGGTCTACTGTCCGATCTCTCCGACATCTGGAGCGAGAACAACCTGAATGACGCCTACGGCGATCAGTTCCGGGATCTCAGCCGCGTCGACGGCACTCTGTACTTCGTGCCAGCCGGCTTCAGCTGGATGGGGATCTACTACAACAAAGAGATCTTCGGCCGCTATGGCCTGTCTCCGCCTCAGACCTGGGATGAGTTCGTGCGCATCTGTGATACGCTGCTGGTCAACGGTGAGACGCCCCTCTCTCTGGCTGGCCAGAATCCGTTTGTCAGCAACCTCTGGTTCGATTACTTGAATATGCGCTTGAACGGTCCTGAATTTCATCTCAGCCTGGTTGCTGGACGCCAGAGCTACACCGATGAACGGGTTGCGCGGGTATGGGAGCACTGGATTTCTCTGCTGGATCGGGGTTATTTCGTCGAAAGACCGAACGCCACCTCCGAATTCTCCAGCATGACGGCGCTCATTCGCGGCGACGCGGACAACCCGCTAAACCAAGACAAGGCTGTTATGGCGCTGGCTCCTCATTTCAGCGCCGGAGAATTGCCGCCTGTCTTCAAGGCTGAATTGGATTTTTTCCAATTTCCGCTGACGAATGCCGATCTGCCCGTAGGCGAGGTAGCCATTACGTTCGGCTACGTCATCCCCGCCGACGCGACCAACCGGCCCCAGGCCAGCGCATTTGTCGGATTCATGGGCTCAGCCGAGGCGGAAGAGCTACAGCTACAACAGATAGGCGAGGACGACAACAATGTCGGCTATGCGCCTGTTCACCGGGACTTTGATCGGGCGCTTCTATCGGTGGCCGCGAAAAAAGGCGAGCAGATCGTTCGCAACGCCGACGACGTAAGCCCACCGCTCTTTCTCGCCATTCCCGACACCATGCAGAGTGGCTTCAATCAGGTACTGTGGCTGCTCTTTCGGGACACGGACACCCCCATCGACATCGCCGAAATCCAATCAACGCTGGAAGATGCCCGCCAGAAGGCGATCCAGAATGGCGAATACGCGCCGTGATCTTTGTTGAACCTTGACGCTGTCATCACCCGCGCGCTGTCACTTCTCGACATAAAGGCGCTGCGATGCGCCAGAGACGAGGAACGGGGGCGCGAGATTTGCTTCCTTTCCAGCAAGATTACAGGTACACTACTGGCTGATTGCTTGGGCCAGCTAAGAGAAAATTCAGCACAATAAAAGATTGGTAATCGTAATAAGCACCCTTGTCGATGATAGAGCGTGAGCGGAATTCAGCAGGCACTGTACCCGTGTTCGGTTCAAATGGCGTTGTCGGATTCCACGACGCAGCATTGACGAATGGGCCAACGATCATTATCGGTCGTAAAGGGACTGTGGGAGCAGTTCATTACTCGTCGGTTCCGTGCTGGCCCATAGATACAACCTACTTCGTCACTGCTATTGACCCTCAACTTCTCAGGTTTAAGTACTACGCGCTAAAGACTCTCGGCTTAGAGAGCATGAACGAGGATAGCGCGGTTCCGGGACTAAATCGCAAGGCCGCCCATGCGCGCGCGTTGCGCGTGCCGGAGGAACCTGTGCAGCGGGCCATCGCGCATATCCTGGGGACGTTGGATGACAAGATCGATCTGAACCGGCGCATGAACGAGACGCTGGAAGAGATGGCCCGCGCTCTGTTCAAATCGTGGTTCGTAGACTTCGACCCGGTGCGCGCCAAGATGGAGGGCCGCTGGCGACGCGGCGAGTCGCGGCCGGGGATGCCGGCGGAGCTGTACGACCTCTTCCCCGATCGGCTGGTCCCGTCGGAGTTGGGGGAGATCCCGGCGGGGTGGGGGGTTAGAACGGTGGGGGAAGTCGCCAAAGAGTCCAGAGAGAGTGTTCAACCTCAGGCGATCGAGTCTGGAACACCCTATATCGCTCTTGAACATATGCCAAAGCGGCGCCTTGCCCTTTCGGACTGGGGCATCGCCGATAAGGTGAGCAGTAACAAATTCAGATTCACGCAGGATGATATTCTTTTTGGAAAGTTGCGACCATATTTCCACAAGGTAGGGATCGCTCCGCTGGAAGGGGTATGCTCAACTGACATTGTGGTCGTCTCGCCAGCATCTGATGGTTGGTTTGGATTCGTTCTTGGTCATCTATCAAGTAATGCGTTCGTGGATTACACGGATGCCACGTCAACGGGCACGAGAATGCCACGTACCAAGTGGCGTGACATGGCTCGCTATAAGATTGCGCTGCCAGACCGAGCATTGGCCGAAGCCTTTACCATTCGAATCCAGCCGTGGGTGAAACGAATCGTGTCGGCAATCCATGAATCCCGCACCCTCGCCGCCCAGCGGGATGTGCTGTTGCCCAGGCTCATCTCCGGTGAACTTCGCCTTCCCGACACAGATGAACTTGCGAAGATCGCGGGATGAGCAAAAGTGGTAAACAACTCAGCAATCCTCTCTTGCAATCGCTAGCGCATATTTCGAGGCTCTGAGAACGAGCGATCCGACATCAGAAATAGTTCTTCTATTCAGAACTTTTGTGCTATCATTAGATGAGCGAGTTCGGTTGAGTGTCGCGGAATCCCGCTCCCTTGCCGCCTAGCGCGACACGCTGCTCTCCGAGCTCATTTCCGGCGAGTTGCGGGTGGAAATGCAGAGCGCGCAAAACGATCCGCAGGGACAGCGACTTCCATGATGCGAACTCCCAAAATATGGTACTGGGTTGTAGTGGTTGCGGTGGCATTTGCCGCGATGGTCACGGCAGGTCTGACGATCCCGACCCCGCAAACGGCGGAGGCTCCCGCGGCTGGGGAAACGGACACGCCGGATGATATGCCCGAGGTCGATGTTGCCACTGATACCAAAATCCAATCCCGCGACAACGAGCCTGGGCGCGCACAGCCAACAGACACCCCGGATGACACAAGCGGGATCGATGCCGCCACCGAAGTCGAAATCCAACGCCGCTTCAACGATCTCAGACGCGAACTTCTGGATGATCGGGCTGAATCTATCAATTGGTGGCTGACCAGCATCGCCATATTCTTTACATTTTGGGGCATTATAGTCGCCGTTGCCGGTTACTTGGGCTTTAAGGGATTTCAGGAGATTAAAAACGAAGCGCGCCAAAATGTTGAGAAAGCGCGAGAGCATGCGGAAGAAGCGCAGAGGCTTATTGAGGAAATCAAGAAATATAGAGAACAAGCCGACGAGCATTTGCGGAACATAACCAGTGCTGATTCAGGACTTGTGCGGAGCATTCCTGGTGAGGAGTACTCTCGGGATCCCGGCACAGCCGAGGCATCGCCGCTAGACAAGGATATTGCCGACGCCTACATGTTGCAGCAGGCAGGAAAGATTGAGGAGGCCATCGAAAAGTGGCGGCACATCGCCAAGGCCGCGGAAGGAACCGATGACGACTTGGCCATGTTCGCTTGGTTCTCCGTTGGTGATCTCGTTCAGCAGAGGAGCAGGAGCGACAAACCATGACTATACAACAAACCCACATCTATACCTTGCCGGAAGACGGTTTAGATGAGGCCGGGAAATCGAATGCCCTAGAGGCGATTGCCGCTTACGAGCAAGCAATCCGTCTAAAGCCGGATTATGCCGATGCCTACAACAATCGGGGCGTTGCGAAGGCCGACCTTGGGCTACATGAGGATGCCATCGCCGACTTTAATGAGGCAATCCGTCTACAGCCAGACTATGCTTTCACTTTCCTCAACCGGGGCCTTGTAAAGAGTGCCCGTGCTCAATATGAGGCCGCCATCGCCGACTACGATCAGGCAATCTGTCGACAACTAGACTATGCCGAAGCCTACTACAATCGAGGCGTTGCGAAGACCGCCCTTAGGCTACATCAGGCCGCCATCGCCGACTACGATCAGGCAATCCATCTACGACTAGACTATGCCGAAGCCTACAACAATCGGGGCGTTGCGAAGGCCGCCCGTGCTCAATATGAGGCCGCCATCGCCGACTACGATCAGGCAATCCGTCTACAGCCAGACCATGCTAAAGCCCACAACAATCGGGGCAATGCGAAGGCCGCCCTTAGGCTACATGAGGCTGCCATCGCCGACTACGATCAGGCAATCCGTCTACAGCCAGACGATGTCGTATCCTACAGCAATCGGGGCAATGCGAAGGCCGCCCTTAGGCTACATGAGGCCGCCATCGCCGACTACGATCAGGCAATCCGTCTACAGCCAGACGATGTCGTATCCTACAGCAATCGGGGCAATGCGAAGGCCGCCCTTGGTCTATATGAGGCCGCCATCGCCGACTACGAGGGCGCATTAAAGCTCGCGCAAAGGGCCGGCAACGACAGCCGCGCAGCCCACATTGAGCGGCTGATTCAGGAACTCGACAAGGACACCAGGACGAAGAGAAAATAGAAAGGTCCTTTAGGACGCCCGCGATCCCGGGGGGATGTTGACGGGATGAAGACACTTTTTAAGACCATTGGAGATTTGTGTTGCTCATGCGCGCGCCTGACTTAGCGACTGCTCTCGACTTTTCCGGCGAAGTCGTCCTGATCACAGGCGGCAGCCGGGGCATCGGCGCCGGGATTGCCCAACGCTTTGCCCAGGCCGGCGCGTCTGTGGTTGTGACCTATGTCCAGGCGGCCCAGGCAGCGGAAGAGGTGGTCAGGCAGATTCAGGCGGCCGGCGGGCGCGCCGCGGCGATGCAGGCCGATGTGACACAGGCCACAGACGTGGAGCGTCTGATTGCGCAAACGGTCGCCACACACGGGCGGCTGGATGCGCTTGTCAACAACGCTGGAATCTATCCAGCTTCAACCTTGCTGACCATGACAGACAGCGAATGGGAGCAGGTGGTGACGGCGAATCTCAGCGGTACGCATCTCTGCACCCAGCGGGCCGCGCAGGCGATGATCGAACTGTCAAAACAGCAAGTGGAAAACGACGCGAGCGGAGCTATCATCAATATTTCTTCAATCGAGGCCTCTTCAACCGCCTTTGCTCACAGCCACTATGCAGCGGCCAAAGCGGGCGTGGAGCACTACACCCGCAGCGCAGCCCTGGAGCTGGCCGCGTACGGGGTGCGCGTCAACGCGGTAGCGCCGGGCCTCATCGATCGCCCTGGGCTGGCGCAGGATTGGCCGGACGGCGTTCGGCGCTGGCAGGAACGAGTTCCGTTGGCGCGTCTCGGCACGCCGGCAGATGTCGCCGACGCTTGCCTGTTTCTGGCTTCTCCCTTGGCCCGCTGGATTACCGGCGCAACACTGACAGTCGACGGAGGCGTTCAGGTGGCGCCAGCGTTCTAGACCTTCTATGCGGGCGACAAATCTCACAGCGGCAGACGTTATACGAATCCTCGAACTGGAACCGTTGCCGGTGGAAGGCGGTTACTTTCGTCCAACCTACCGAGGTCCGTTACAGGCGCCCACAGCCGCGCTTCCGCCGGGGTTCACTTCAGCGCGGCGTATCACATCAGCTATCTATTACTTCCTGACGGCAGACACAAAATCGCGCCTGCATCGGCTGCCGACGGATGAGATGTGGCATTTTTATATGGGTGATCCAGTAGCATTGCATATTTTTCAGTCTGATAATGACTACGCGCAATTCGTTTTAGGACATGACCTTATGCAAGGCCAGACTGTGCAGGCGGTCGCGCCAGCGTATAGTTGGTTTGGCGCTCGCCTGCAAGCGGGTGGACAGTGGGCGTTGATGGGATGCACGCTCGCCCCCGAATATGCCGACGAGGACTTTTCCCTGCCGGCCCCGGCAGATTTCGCGGCGCTGCTCGACCGCTTTCCCGCACAACAGGAAGTTCTCAACGACCTGCGCGAACCTGAAATCCGTTGATCCATAGTCCAGAAAGGAGTTGACATCCATGCGCCCAGTCGTCGAACTCGCATTGTTTACGATGGATGTACCCGCTCTTACCTCCTTCTACGAGCAGCTACTCGGCGGAGCGCCGGTCTTCCAATCCGAGGGAATGGCCATGTTTCAACTGGACGGTCTTCACCTCCTGATCCATCATCAGGAACCGCCTGATCCGGCCTACGAAATCGATGCAGACGGGCCGCCCAACGAGGATCACTTCGCAATCGGCGTGAAGGCGCTGGACAGCGTATGGGAAAACCGCGGCCTGAACAATGCCCCGGGCGCGATTGAACCTGCCACCTACCCTTGGGGCCGATCGGCATACACGCGCGACCCGGATGGACGCCTCATCGAGATCCAAGAACGGTAAAATTGTGCTTGGCATTGTCCGCGGCTTGCGCTATACTGATGGCCTACCCTTCGGCTGTGGCGCAGCGGACTATTCGGGCTTCGCGCTATGCCCAGCAGATGGGAGGCGCTCAACCCTCAACGCAGAGTAGGATTTTGCGAACATTTCATCGTGAAAGGAGGCGGTCCGTATGTCGGCAAAAGTGAAACATGTTGAGACCAGACAGAAAACTGTCACGGGTACCTGCCTGCATACGGTGCGCCAGTAGGCAGAAATCATTAGACTGTCCCGTCAAGTGACGCATCATCGAATGCTGTTTCTATCTATTGATCTCTGCTAAGCGCCAGATTCACTTGCCCCTCCGATTCAGAGGCCGCAGGCGTTGCCCCGCTCGCGGCCTTTTTTGATCTCCTGACCCGAAGCCATTTCTCCGTTCCGACGGCTTCCGACACTGTTCAAATCCAGGCCGCACAACCCAATCGTTTGGCTCATCCGCTTTGAAAACTGGGTTGAGCCGCCCAATCCCGCGCGCAATCATGCGGTTGAGGGATTGGTTTCTGCATCTACCAACTGACGCGGCACAGTCAAGTTGCCATTGTGCCCCGATTACAAGGACAGAACACACCTTGAATACCCAAGAGAACGCGAACAGGAACCTTTGGGAAGAGTACGAACAGTATGAAGACGGCCAATGGGAGGAAGAAGAAGCGGAACTGGCATTTTATGAAGAGAAATTTCATCTGCCGCGAGAACGCGCGTACCGTGTCCCCCGCAAACCCAAAAACGCGCGCCAGCGCTTCGAGGAACATCGGGCCGAGGTGGATGAACTCGCCGAAGACGCGGGTCTGGAAAACGTGTGGGAGATCACCTACACGCCGGCCCGCTTTGAAAGCGCCTTCCTCAAGGGCTCACTGCGGCCATTCTACTCACAAAATCAGATCGTGGACGTGATGGCGCAGGTAAAGGGCGGCAAAGAGGCCAGCGTCTATCGCTGCCGGGCACACCCGTCAATGGATGTGGAGTGGATCGCTGCCAAAGTCTACCGGCCCCGACAGTTTCGCAACTTGCGCAATGATTCGATCTACAGGGAGGGACGACAGATCCTGTCTTCAGAGGACGGGCGGCCCCAGGCCGTTAACCCACGCGATGACCGCATTCTGAGGGCCGTTGGCAAGAAGACCACTTTCGGAGCGCAGGTACAGCACACATCCTGGCTTATGCACGAATTCTCTACTTTACAGATTCTCCATGCAGCCGGCGTGCCGGCGCCAACACCCTACGGTGTTGGAGAAAACGCGATTCTGATGGAGTATATTGGCGATGAGCAGATGGCCGCGCCGACCCTCCACGAAGTTCAATTGGAGCATGACGAAGCCGAACGTTTGTTTCAGCAGACGATGCAGAGCATAAAACGCATGTTGCAAAAGGGCTTCGTTCACGGGGATCTGTCGGCGTATAACATTCTGTATTGGAAAGGCGAAATCACCCTGATCGACTTCCCTCAAGTGATCGATATACAATCCAACCGCAGTGCGCAAGCGATTCTGGGGCGGGACGTGAAACGGGTCTGCCAATACTTCCGTCGCTACGGCATTCGCGCCAATCATCGTCGTCTGGCGGCGGAAATATGGGAGCGCTGTGCCGCGCCGGATCCGGACGACCTGGCGGCAGATCTTTCCCGATACGAATTGCAAGCGGCGCAGATGCGCGAGGATGAGTAGCGCACGCAACCTGAGCTTTGCAGTCTATTCTGTTCAGCGCAGGCGACAAAGGTCACCACGGCACGCGCCGGATATCTCTGCGGATGGAGCGCCAGAAATCTTCTGCGCGTGTCAGCGCGCTGGCTCGCGCAGAAGCCGTGCCATAGCGCTCTTCACTGACGGCCATAGTGAGTCCGATCACGTTGCGGGTCAGGCGCCGACGTCGCTCTGGTTCGCTTTCGTGAACGGCCAGATGGGATGATAAGCCCTGGCCGTACTCAAGCTCCGTCTCGATCACGCGGTAGGGTCGACCTATGCGCCGTCCCCACGCTAACAACCCCAGCCATGGGTCCTGAGGCCTGCGTTCCAGCCAGATCCAGACAAAGTACAGCAGAGCGAATAGCGGCAGCAGCCAGAAGAGCATCTGCCAGTTCCAAGCCAAACCTTCCTCGGCTACCTCCGCCGACTCGACCGGCTGTGAACCAGGCGAGCTTGCCGGCGCCCACTGAATGATATCCTGCCGTTGGAGGGCCGGTCGCCCCGCTGTCGGCTCGAAGGGGACCCAGCCGATCTCTGGGAAGTAGACCTCTGGCCAGGAGTGGGCTTCCGCTTCGGTGATCGTCCACTCGCCCGACTCCAAGTCCCAATACCCACCGATGTATCCGGTAGCGAAGCGAGTCGGCAGGTCGTTCAAACGGGCCAATACAGCGAAAGCCGTGGTGTAATAATCGCAGTACCCCTGCTGTAGATCAAACAGAAAGAAATGCGCGACATCCGCGCCGGGAGGCGGCCCGGGCACATCGAGATTGTACTCGAATCCCCGCAGGTAGGCTTCAATCGCCTCTGCGATGGCAAACGGCGCCGATTGGTCGGCTGCCAGCCGTTCTGCCAAGCTGCGCGTGCGCGGGGTGACGCTGTCCGGCACTCTCAGATGCGCGGCCATCTCTGCCGGCAATGGATCTGCCTCTCCCCAGACAGGCAGGCCGCGCAACGTCTCAGCCGACATGGCGGGAACATAGGAGATAACGTCGAACCGGTCCACTGGCCCTACCCCCGACCAGATGGAGACCAGATCGTCGGGAGAGCGCCGCTCCAATTCATAGTCCATTCGGAGCTCGGCCGGTTCACCTGCAGCCGGCAGCGCTGCGGTCGGCGCTGTCAGCCTCACCCGCTGAAGCAACGCTACCCGCCCCGGCCATTCTTCTTCGTCCCGCCAGGCGCGATTGGCTGCGAATGCGGCATCTCTCATATTGCCCGTGTTGTCCCAACCCCGTCCGTCGTAGTTGACAAACGTGCCTCGCCGCATATAGAGCCGGGGTGGTCTCTCCCCCAACTCCGTCACAGATCCAAAGGGATAGTTCGTCGACACCCGCATCACTTCGATTCGGCTCAGCTCTGTCCCTCCTTCGAGCAGAAAACGGTTGGGCAGACCGCTGCCCAAGCGGCCCAGCCCTCGCCTTCCCCCTTTCAGATCCGGAAACATCCGCTCTGTCATCTCATCCACCGAATCGTAGACCGGCGTCATTGTCCGGTAAACCTGATAGGTGATGGGACGAACCACGATGTTGGGTACGAAGGCAGCCAGAACAACGATCAGCGCCCCGCCGCCAACCACCGACAACAGACGGTCCATCAGTAACGCTGGGCTGAAGTCCATCCTATGTCGGGCCCAACCGCGTTCCAGCCGTTGCTGATCCAATAGCACGTGTAGCAACAATATGGCGCCGAATCCAATAAGAATGAGTAGGCGTCCCTGTCGTCCATAGAAGAGAAACGTCGCCAGCGCCCACAGAGCCGGCAGCCCCATAATCAACCCTTTGCGGGTACACAGGGCCAGCAAGGCGGTAGCTCCGCCAAGTAGCCACAGGACAACGCCGAAGAAGGAAAGAAAGACGAAATCATCCTGATAGGCTCCGCCTCCTTGCACGCCCTGCACCCAATCCGCATACCGCCAGATGAGACTCGACAGATCCGCCTCCATCCCCTCAATGAGAATGAACAGATTGTCGGCCCTGGCTGCCCGCCATAGATCACCCGGGCCAGGAATCCAATGGACCAGCACCTGAGAAATTGTGATGATACCCAAGCCGCCCCATAGGAGAAACCCAAAGACATAACCAACAAGGACAGCGAAGCTGGAGAATCTTGCTCGCGCCCCCTGCGGTGTCGCGCCGGCCGACTTTGATCTTCGATGCCAACCGCCGCTCGTCCTCTTATTCGTAGCCCAGATACGCAGGCGGCCTACCAGCCACCAACCGAACAACAGGCTGAGGGCGCCAACCCACTCCAGATCGATCTGTACCCGGCGTAAGTTGATCCATTCAGCTTGCCGTATGGCGATGGCCGGCAGCAACATCAACAGTAAACCAGCGCCGAAAACCGTCCACCCCAAGGGCGGACGGAAGCGCTCCGCCGCCAACAGAAGCAGCCGCACGGTCACATGACGATCATCAGCGGCAGATTCTATATTCACCCTACATCTTCCTCGATTTCATAGGTAACAACGCCGCCAGTGGGAGTCGTGCGCAAAACTGTGCGGGTGCGGCGGTAGGTCAGAGCGGGCGTCAGACGCGTTCCCGCCTGCATGCACTGCACGGGAATTTCGTAGCGGGCGAGGATTTCGATCATCCGGGATTGGCTATCATCAGCGGTTACGGTTTTGGCGGCTGGTGTCACCGCGAGCACACTGGCCGACACACCGCCCCGGCGCAGGTGCAGCAACTCCGCGGCCCAGTCCGCCACACCTTCACCGATCTCCGATGTGATAATCAGAACAGTTTGGCCGGCGCTGAACAGCCCGCGGCTGCGATGCAGGAGTTGGCTCAGAGACAGTTCACCGGCCTGAACCGGCGCCAACGCCGCCAGAATGCGCCAGACCTGCCCTTTACCCGGTAAAGGCGGCACATCCACCAGATGAGATTCTTCCACCGTCGATAGCGGCTCATACATCCTTGAGGCTGGAGCGGTGAGCAACCCAACCGATCGGCGTTCGCCACCGCCCAGATATTCAGCCGCCACACTGGCTGCCAGAATGATACTGGTTTCCAGCGTGCTGGTAGTTGCCTGCCCCGTCTGCGCCTGTTGATTGACATCCAGAACGATCCACAGATCGCCGCTGGGTTCGGTCTCCAAGTCGGTGACCATCAGTTCGCCCTGTCGCGCGCTGATGGGCCAATGAACATGGCGCAGACTGTCGCCGGCGCGATATGCCCGCACAACCGGCGCGCGCTCCGTCCCACTGTAGGCGCGGCGGCGGCGGTCCCGTCCGGATAGATTGCCTCTTGGCAGATCGAGCGCGGGGATATGCGCCACCCGAGGATAGACAAGCAGCGACTCGGAATCCGATTCCCGCATTTCCAGGCGAAACAGACCGAATGGATCGCCGGTGCGCAGGGTATGTGGTCCCAGACGGAATACGCCCCGCTGGCTGCAGTGGGCCTCGGTCCGCCACTGATAGCTACTGCCAGCGCCACAACTGACCACCTGTCTTGGATTGTATCCGGGCAGTCGGGAGTCATCGGCAAACTCCAACCAATGCAGCGGCAGACTGCTGTGATTCTGCACGATGAACCGTTCCTGCAGCGCATCACCCACCACCAACAGCGCCCCTTCCCGTCGTCGCTCGAACCAGATGTGGAGCACCTGACTGCGCACCCAGGCATAGCCGATTCCATAGAGGACGACCAGGGAGACGCCCAGAGCGGTCCAGATAGCGCTTGGCCCGAATAGTTGCATAAAGAGCAAGAGCGGAACGAAAAAAAGAGGCCATCCGCTGCGTAGTTCGATACGCCGCTCAGGAGGCAATTTACGATTCAGGAGTCGATTGAGCGCCCGCTGGGGGGAGAAGCGAAACGGCAAAATTAACGTATGGATTGTCTTACGGGCTGTTTCAATGACCACGATAGAGATTGACTGTTCGTTGATACCTATGTCAGAATGGGCCACGAAGGCGCGCGCAGCCACCTATAGGCATGATGCCGGCTCGTGTACGGACGCATCGACTTGAACGACGCAATGAAGAACTGAACAAATTGTACCACAGACATATGGCGCTTCCAGGAATACTGCAACAACTATCTTTCCGCTGCCACAGTTTTGCTTTGCCGGGCTGGGGAGCAGCGGAAACGCAAGCGGAATTTCGGACGGGCGAACCTCCCAGCGTTCGGGCATCGTTTGCCCGTTCGATAGGGATCTTTGCGCTGCCCCACCTCCCATCCAGCGTGGCGGCGGAGGAAGTCTTATCCCTATTGTGGCAGATGTTGGCAGTCCTGGCTATGGGGGGGATCCTCCTTGTCCTGCTCTTTGCTATCATCGAGCCAGGGCCGCTGGTGAAAAAGCGCCCCTTTTCGCGGCAGCGGCGGCCGCCGCCGACCGCAGAGCAACAGGATTCGTCCGATATGCATGGGATAGACAAGGCATCTTGTTTCGATGACCATCGTGCCGATAGAGAGGGGAGCGCTCAGGGGACGACGGTCACACCGACGAGGCCGCATAAACAATGATGCCGACACGGTCAACGGAAGAGCCTTTTCCCGCTCTGGTGGGGCAGATCGACAGTCCTGTGCAGCTTGGCCTGCCGTTTGCCCTACGCTTGCCGTCCAATCTGTTGCCCCACTGGGACATCCTC
This sequence comes from uncultured Caldilineaceae bacterium, assembly GCA_958295915.1. Taxonomy (GTDB): domain Bacteria; phylum Chloroflexota; class Anaerolineae; order Caldilineales; family Caldilineaceae; genus Bin5. The sequence goes on along the minus strand of OY282381.1, from coordinate 4,959,320 downwards.
GCTGGGCGGTACTTTCTGGCGCGCTGCAGCGATGCCGTCGGCGTGGAGCGGGACAGCGACTGGTCGATTTTTCTGCGGTGCCCTCTGTTTGTCTGCGGTCGTCAGCCTCGGGCGCAGTACGACCGCTGGCAGTTGTATCTACCCACTGGCACAGAAGGGTTTGCTCGCGGCTTTCCAGGCTTCAAAAAAGGGCAATCATCCGGTGTTGATATCGGCTTTCGTTGGCTGGCACAGCGTCCACTGCAAGGACTCCTCAACCTATTGGGCCCGTTCGGCAACGGATTCACCCTGCAGGCCCTCGCGCACAATCTACTGATCCTGGTGGACTATGCAAATGACCCGGCCTGGTTCTGGCGCCTGTTCTCTTTGTGCGAGCGGGCGCTGGACAGGGGTGGACGGGTTACGATTCTGTTACGGTCCACAAGCGAAAAGGAGATTGCCGATCTGATTCCCCTGCTGCCGGTGCAGGTGGAGGTTTGCACGGCGACCAACGAAATGGACTGGCAGGCGCAGTTGCTCCTTACTGTTGGCTGGGCGGATCGGATCTGCGCCGGCATCCCGGCGTCACGGTATCGGGAGCTCCTCGGAGCCGTGCAGGAGACCCGCTTCCACGTCGACAAAAACTTTGCCCAGGTTCTGGTGCGGACAGACCTGCTATGCGGTGTCGGCGCCTGCCTCGTCTGCGCCATACCGACAGCGCGCGGCGGCGTCACGCGGGCTTGCGTCCACGGTCCCGTATTCGATCTGATAGCCCTGGTGGATTGAACGAGTATAGCCAGTTACCCGACGAGGTGGCTAAAGCCGACGGGTACGCGCTGACAAAGCCGCCGCGATGGAGTCGAGAGCAACGTCATCAATGAATCGCAAGAAACTGAACGAAATCGCCCTGCCCCTGGACGCATAAAAGCTCCGTAATTCTGTATCCCGCAACTTGCTATCTGTGGTACAATGGCCTAAAGGCATCCATGTTGTGGAGTATTGGGACGAAGAACGCCCGCGTTCTACACAGGAGCGACCGCATGACCGAACCGAGCCGGCACGACGAAAAGGATCTGGATGGTTGGGCGGGAGAGACCCTTGCGCCCATTGAACCGGCCTTTTCCGAGCATCGGCGAGAGGTGGAAAGAGTCTGGAACCAAAACTCCGCCTATTGGGATGAGCATATGGGTGAAGGCAATGACTTTGTCAACATCCTGTGCTGGCCGGCTATAAAAGACCTGCTCACTGTCGAACCAGGGCAACAGGTGCTGGACATCGCCTGCGGCAATGGACTGACCAGCAGACGGCTGGGCCGGCTTGGGGCCCAGGTCGTCGCCTTCGACGTGGCAGAGCAGATGATCGAAAGGGCCAGGAAGCGCACATCGCCCGCGGATGGCGACATTCGCTATTTCGTCCTTGACGCAAGCGATGCAGACAGCATGCACGCGCTGGGTCTGGAGCGATATGATAGTGCGCTGTCCAATATGGCGCTGTTCGACATGGCGGAGATCGGGCCCCTGTTTCGCAATCTGTTCTATCTGTTAAAACCAGGGGGCTGTTTCGTCTTCTCGATGATGCATCCCTGTTTCAACCAGGCCCACGTTACCCATTTTGGTGAAGTGGAAGACCGCGAGGGAAAGTTAGTCACGACGTATGGGGTGCGGGTGAGCGGCTATATGACACCGACGATGCGCCGCGGCCTCGCTCTCCGTGGGCAGCCTTCTCCTCAGCCGTACTTCCACCGTCCGCTTCACGTACTGCTGAACATCGGCCTGCGGGCAGGCTTTGTAGTGAATGGCATCGAAGAACGGGCCTTTCCATCGGACCATCCACCGGGACGGCGCGAACTCAGTTGGGGCCCAAACTTCAGCGAGATTCCGCCGGTGATTGTTTTCCGTATGCAGCGACCGCGAACGAATGAGGGCTGAGCGCACCGCAGTGTCGCGCCTTGCAGTGGCGCGCAATTCAACCTTTGCGCATCGTGCGAAGCCCGAAATGTAGCGGCACTGTCCTTTGAGGTAATGAATTTGAGGTAAAGTTATGGACGAGCGAGTACACTTGGAGACACCGACAGCCGAAGAGGTGGTGATGATCGCCGGTTGGCACCAGTGGGCGGATGCCGGTTCGATCTCCTCTGGTCTGCCTGCCTATCTGATCGAAAAGTTGAACACACATAAAATCGGCGAAATCAGCCGAGAAGGGTTCTTTCTTTTCCAGATACCTGGCGCGCATCATCTGCTGCGCCCAGAAGTGCATACAAAAGATGGCGTAGTTCAGGAAATGCGGGTGATCCCAACGGAGTTGTATTACGCCGAACTCTCCGGCAAAGGGTTGGTCATATTTCTAGGCGAAGAACCACACGTAAACGAGGAAGAGTACGCCGAAGCGTTCTTCGATATCGTCGAAGCGTTAGGTGTCAGGCGGATCGTGGCCGTAGGGGGCGTTTACGGCGCCATGCCCTATAACAAAGACAGGGATATCTCCTGTGTCTTCAGTTTGGAAGGAATGCGCAGAGAGATGAAAGAGTATGCAGTGCGCTTCTCCAACTATGAAGGCGGCACGACAATTGGTTCCTATCTCGCTTATCACGCTGGGCAACGAAATTTAGAATACATCTGTTTCCACGGCTTTGTACCGGCATACGATTTCGGTCAGATAATGCTGACGGCCCAGAGCGTACGCATCGAAGACGATGTGAAAGCCTGGTACGATATTCTGCGTCGGGTGGACTTTATGTTCCATTTGGGGATTGACCTGTCAGAGCTGCGGATTCAGAGCGATGAGTTGACGTCCTCGATGGAAGAGCAGATGGAAGAGTTAGCCCGTCAGGCGCCTCAACTTGACGTGCATGCCTATCTGCAGAAACTTGAGGAAGAGTTCACCGAGAATCCCTTCATGCCGCTGGATGACGTATGGGAACGGGAATTGGGCGATCTTCTGGATGATCTGGAGGTCTGATTTGGGAATTAGGAATTGGATAATTCCTAATTGATTAAGGATTGACAGGAAGATGCAGGATAGTACTCCAAGGCATGTCTCCCGGGAGGATGCCGAAGAACTGTTGACCCAACTGGTGGCGATTCCTTCTTTCAGTCGCGCGGAGGCTGCCGCCAGCCGATTCTTGGTCAAGGCCATGCGATCTTGCGGATACGAAAGAAGCGAGGTCGATGCTGCCGGCAACGCGGTCGGCGAGATGGGCGCAGCCAATGCCAGTCGGTCGATCGTTCTTCTCGGCCACATCGACACCGTTCACGGTGACATTCCCGTGCGCGTGGAAGAGGCGACAGACGGGCCGGTTCTGTATGGTCGAGGCAGTGTCGACGCCAAAGGGTCGCTGGCGACATTCACCGCCGCTGTCGCTCGTCTGGGACGTGACTGGGCGCACCGCAACGACATCCGTTTGGTGGTGGTTGGCGCGGTGGAAGAGGAAGCGGCGACCAGCAAAGGCGCCCGCTTCATCCGCGATCGCTTTGATGGTCGCAAAGAGCCAGCGCCAGATTACTGCATCATCGGCGAGCCAGGCGGCGCATCCCGTCTTACTCTCGGTTACAAAGGACGGCTCCTGCTGGAGATGGAAGCCGCGCGGCCAATGACGCACTCGGCCGGCCCTGACCCGGGCGTGGCGACGGTTGCTGTCGATCTGTGGAATTGGATAAGAGCCTACGGGGACAACTTCAATCGCGAAAGACTGAAAACCTTCGATCAACTTCTGCCCAGCCTACGGGCGTTGCGCACCTGGACCGACGCGGCCATGCACGATCGAGTGTGGATCAAAATTGGCATCCGCCTGCCTCCTGACTTTGGCGTAGATGACTTTCTGGCAGAAGTGTGGGAGTGGGCGCGGGAACGAACGGCTGATTGTTCACCACTGCCGAACTGGCCTTACGTGGAGGACACAGACGCTGTGCCACAGAGATTTCATTTCGGCAGCGATGCACTGCGGCTGCACTTCTGCATTCACGGGCACGAACCGGCATGGCGCAGTGACCGCAATACTCCCCTCGTGCGGAGCTTTCTCGCCGCCATCCGCGAGCAGACGGCAGAACGTCCTCGTTTTGTCGTCAAGAGCGGCACCAGCGATATGAACGTCGTCGGGCCGGCTTGGCAGTGTCCTATTGTAGCCTACGGTCCTGGCGACAACGGTCTAGACCATACCCCGGATGAGCATATCCATCTGAACGAATACTGGCAGGCGGCGCTGGTCCTCGAATCCGCCCTGCGCCGCTTGGTTCATTAGGAAGTACGAACTATCCAATTCGTAATTGAACAATTCCTGATTGATTTACTCCAACGGGCTCAGCCAGCGTTCTCCACCCCGGCCATCGGCAGCCCAGCCTTCCACCTGGCCATCGTCCGACCGGATCTGGAACCAGAGATAGCCGTCCGCCGCTTGGGGGCCGGCCACCACAGAAAACTGCTCACTCGTATTCACGCGCGCGACGACCACCGAATTGGTTCCGGGCAGTGCTCGAACGCTTAACTGTCCATTGAGTGTGACCACGATCCGATCGCCGACGCTGGGCGAGCGGTTTACTGGTTGTGGCTCTCCTATCTGAGATGTGATCCACTCCTCGGCTCCCTGGCCGGCAGCAGCCCAACCAACGTTCCCCTGGTTGTCATCCACCTGCCACCAGACAAGTTCATCGGTGGAGATCGGGCCGTCCATGACCAGAACCCGTTTCCCAAATCCAAGACGGACGACAATCGGTGCGCCGGTGTTTGGCTGCTCGCGGATGTTCAGCCCGCCGGCAGCTATGATACGCGCTGGCTCGCCTATTTTCAACGAGATGCTGGGAACCGGCGTCGGCGTAGCCGTAGCTATCTCTGTAGCTGTTGGAGAAGGCGGTGGTGGCAGAGTAGGCGTAGGTGTTGGGCTTACCTGTTCCCGCTCCGGGGTATCCTGTATAGGAACAGCTAGCGGTTGAGGCGTCAGCGTCGGGCGCGGCTGAAAGCTGCCGCAGGCCAGGATCGGACCGATCCACAGGAGGGCCATTACTGCAGTGGCGAGTGGCCAGTGGCGGCGTGACGTGGCGGCGTATCTGGGAGGGCGCTCCTTGTGGTTGCGCCTACGAATCTCTGTGTTCATTTCAGTGGTTCGTGATCACTGCAGTTCAACGGCCTTTAACCAGCGGACATCTTGAAGCTCGGCAAGCTCCTTCAAGACCGATGCCGGCGTCGGCTCATCTGTGCTCAATACCATGATTGCCTCACCACGAGGCGCCCTGCGCCCCACATGCATGAAGCTGATATTCACATCTGAACGGCCCAGGAGAGTGCCGACGTTGCCGATCATGCCCGGGCGGTCCGTATGGGAGGTCAACAGCAGATTGCCTGTTGCCGGAAACTCCACCCACAGATCGTTGATCGCTACAAAAGTCGGTTCATCCAGAAGAATTGTGCCCAGCACGGAATTTGTGCGCCCTGCGCTGGTTAACCGCAGGGTGATCATACTCTCATAGCGTTCGTGATCCGGCAGTTTGCGCTGCACAATTTCAATGCCTCGTTGCTTAGCCATCAGTTCGGCGTTGATCAGATTGACCCGTTCTTCCACGATATCGGCCAACACCCCGCGGATGGCAGATGCCACGACATAGGCCATGTCGAATGCCGTCACGGGCCCGTGTCCAGTGATCTCCAGACGTTCAATACCCTGTCCATCGATCTGACGCAAAAAGCGGCCCATCCGTTCCGCCAGATCGATATACGGGATTATAGTTCTCAAGGCAGTAGGCGGCAAAATCGGCGCATTCACCGCATAGCGGGCGGGCCGTCCATGCAACACATCCAGCACCTGCACCGACACATCCTCAGCTACCCGTTCCTGGGCCTCGACTGTGCTTGCGCCCAGGTGAGGCGTCAAGATGATCTTCTCATTGTCGCGCAAAAGGCTGTCCGCCGGCAGGGGCTCGCTCTCGAATACATCTAAGGCCGCGCCGGCTATATGGCCGTTCTCGATAGCGGATACCAACGCCTTCTCGTCTATGAGACCGCCCCGGGCCACATTCAAGACGCGCGCCCCGCGTTTCAGTTGCTGCAGCCTGCGGGCGTCGATAATGTGCCGGGTGACGTCGGTGAGGGGCACATGCACAGTTAGAAAGTCCACCTGCGGCAGCATTTCGTCTAAAGAAAGGAGTGTCACACCCTGCTGGGCTGCGTATTCTGCGCTGACAAACGGATCATAGGCAAACACCTGCATCCCCAGGCTGTGGGCGACCTGAAGCACCTCCTGCGCTATCCGTCCCAGCCCGACTATGCCCAGCGCTTTGTCCCGCACTTCTGTGCCGATGAAAGCGCCCCGCTTCCATTCCCCTGCCCGTATGTGCCGATCGGCTTGGGGTACGTTGCGGGCCAGGGCCATCAACATAGCGATTGTATGTTCTGCCGCGGCCACGGTATTTCCGGTCGGCGTGTTGACGACGGTCACGCCGGCTCTTGTGGCTGCCTCCACGTCGATGTTGTCCACACCACTGCCGGCTCGGCCGACCGCATACAGACGCTTGCCGGCCTCGATCAGTTTCGCCGTCACTTGTGTGCTGCTGCGCACGAGCAGCGCATGGTAGTTGGGAATTGTAGCCTGCAAGGCCGCCGAGGATAGATCTGTGCGGATATCCACAGATATCCTTTCGGCGTCCAGAAGTGGCTGCAAACCTCTTTGCGACAGCTTATCACTTACCAGAACATGAAAGGTGGCATCAGGATTCATAGGATGATAGTTTCTGATTTTGCGTTTTAGGTTTCGAGTATATCGCGCTCATGCCTCACAGCGCAGTTGCTAAAAACCGAAAACCAGCGACGAAAAACGTATGTCACATCGCTTTCGGTGCAGTCATTCCCATCAGCTGCAAAACCCGCGACAGGGCCGTGCGTGCCGCCAAGCTGAGCAGCAGCCTGGCACGCGCCAGTTCGGGTGGCACGTCTGAATGTAGGACCTGACAGTTTTCATAGAAGGCACTGAACGCTTTGGTCAAGTCCTCGGCGTAATAGGTCAGATTGTGGGGCGAAAGCCGCTCTACAGCCAGTTCGACCTGCTCCTCCATCTCCAGCATCCGGCGGATGAGCGTTAACTCTGCGGGATGGGTGAGAAGCGTCACGCTGTGTGCGGCATCGTCCGGCACGACCTCCGGATCGTCAAATCCGCTTTTTGCGGCTTTCTGGATGAGCGAACAGATGCGGGCGTGGCCGTACTGGACGTAGAATACGCGGTTCTCATTCTTGCGCTGAACAGCCAGGCTCAGGTCAAATTCGATGCTGCGCTCCGGGCTGGTGGTGAGTAGCATAAAACGCACCGCGTCCGGCCCCACCTCCTCCACCACCTCCCGTACAGTGAGCAAGTCGCCGGATCGCTTGCTCATCTTCACTTCCTGGCCGTCGCGGATCAGTTTGACCAGATTGTAGAGCAGAATCACCAAGCGCTCCGGCTCCAGATCCAATGCTCGCATCACCGCCCCCATACGGGGGATGTGGCCTTGGTGGTCCACAGACCAAACATTTATGACTCTGTCGAAGCCGCGCCGCACAAATTTATCATAGTGGTAGGCGATGTCGCTGGCGAAGTAGGTGGGTGAGCCGTTCGAACGCACGACCACCTCATCTTTTTCATTGCCCGGATATTTGCTGGCCAGGAACCAACGGGCGCCATCTCGTTCGATGACTTCACCCTCATGTGTAAGTTTCATCAACAGCTGATCCACAAGCCCTTCGTCATACAGGCTCTGCTCACTGAACCAGAGATCGAACGTCACACCCAGCCCGGCCAACTCATCTTTGATATCCTGCAAAACGATCTCGCGTCCAATTTCTTTCAAGGCGGCTTTCGCCGCGCTCGGCTCCATGTGAAGAAGCCGGTCGCCCTCCCGCTCGCGCGCCAATTGGGCGTAGTCACGCAGATATGCGCCCTGATACCCTTCCTGCGGAAGCTCCACATCGCGCTCGAAAATCTGTAGATAGAAGACGTACAGGCTCTCGATGAACAGTTGGAACTGTGTGCCGCTGTCATTGACGTAAAATTCCCGCTGCACTTCATACCCGGCGGCTTCCAACAGATTGGCAAGTGTGTCCCCTAATACGGCATTGCGCCCACCCCCATAATGGAGCGGCCCTGTTGGATTGGCGCTGACATATTCCACCTGCCAAGGGCGTCCTTCCCCTTTTTCGATAGTCCCGAAGCGTTCGCCTTCAGCGATAATCGTCAGCACTTGGCTTTGTAACCAGCGCGCGTTGAGACGAATGTTGATAAATCCTGGCCCAGCCAACTCGACGCTACCGATCAGATCATCTGATGGCAGGCGAGACGCCTGCGTTCCCGCTGTAGGAATCTGATCGACGATCGACTGGGCGATCTGACGGGGGTTGCCCTTTTGGCCTGTTGTCTTTTTCACTGCGGAGGCGGCAAGCAGGGCGATGTTGGAGCTATAGTCGCCGTGTTCGGGTTGATTGGGTCGCTGAATCTCCACCGGAGGGATATCTATGGCGGGGAGCATACCAGATGCCTGGGCCGCGGCCACAGCATTGGCAACAGTCTGCTGTATCTGATCTCGAATCATGGTGAAACTCAATGGCTGGCCTGGGCAACCACAAGGGTTGACCCTAGGTTACACTTCTTCCATTTCATGCCAATTTGCTCCAGCCTCGATATCGACCTGCAAAGGAATGTCCATCTTGTACGCTGATTCCATCACCTCGCGCACAAGCCGCGCGACAGTGTCCCGCTCCGCACGCGGAACTTCGAGCACCAGTTCGTCGTGGACCTGCAAGAGCATTTTCGTTCGCAGGCCCGCGCGCTGCAACTGGTGGTGGAGGCGGCACATGGCAATTTTGGTGATATCCGCGGCGGTACCCTGAATCGGCGCGTTGATCGCCTGTCGTTCCAGGGCCTGGCGCTGATTGAAGGGCAGACGTTGCTTCAGTTCCGGGAAAAAACGTTTACGCCCCAGGAGCGTCTCTACATACCCGTCTGCGCGAGCCTTTTGAATCGTTTCATCGATGTACTGCCGCACCTTCGGATAGGTGGCAAAGTACTGATCCAGAAATGCCTGGGCTTCTACCGGGCCCATTTCTGTACGGCTACTGAGGCCAAAGGCACTGATGCCGTAAATTGTGGCGAAATTGATCGTCTTACCCAAGTCGCGCTGCGTATAAGACACTTGGTGAAGCTCCACCTCGAACAGACGAGATGCAGTCACCGCATGAATGTCCTGCCCTTGGCGGAAGGCATCCAGAAGGGGCTCCTCCTGCGCGATATGCGTCAGAATGCGCAGCTCTACCTGGCTGTAGTCTGCAGCCAGCAAGACATTGCCTGCTGATGCTTCAAACGCTTTGCGGATCTCCCTGCCCTGCTCTGTGCGGATCGGAATGTTTTGCAGATTCGGGTTGCTGCTGCTGAGGCGGCCGGTGGCAGAGCCTGTCTGATTATAATTGGTATGTACCCGGCCTGTCTCGCTGTTCACCAGCTCGCCGAGGGTGTCCACGTACGTTCCTCGCAATTTCTCCAACTGGCGCTGCTCAAACAGCAAGTCCAGAAACTGATTCTGCTTGGGAGACAGCTCTGCAGAGGCCGTTCGCAGCTTTTCCAACTCGCCGACAGCGGTGCTGACGAAGCCTGATCGTGTCTTCCTCAAGCCAGTGGTCGGGAACCCCATCTCCTGGAACATGACTGCGCTTAGCTGCTGTGTACTACGCAGATTGAACTCGTGGCCGACGATATCCTTCAGGTGTATGTCGATCTCCTGCAAGCGCGCCGCCAACTTCTGGGAAAGTTCCGCCAGAAAGTCAGGATTCAACAGAATACCTGCCATCTCCATATCGGCCAGCACGGGCAATAGAGGCAGTTCGATCTTCTCGTAGAGCGCCCACATACCGGACTCCTGCAGCCGGGGCAGGAGAGCATCCCACAAGTGAATGGTGGCATCCACATCGGCTCCGCAATAGGCCGTCACCGACTCGATGCCCACCTGATCGATCGAGATCTGATTGCGCCCGGCGCCGATGAGCGCCGAGATTTCGGTCATTGTCCAGCCTAACTCGACCTCTGCCTGGCTTTTCAGTCCGAGGGCGCGACTGGCGGGATCCAGCAGCCAGGCTATGATCATTGTATCGTGAATTGGGGCGGCGACCTCAAGCCCGTGCCGGCGGCAAACGACCAGATCATACTTTCCGTTGTGCGTCACTTTTGGCAGGTCCGTGCGGGCAAAAAAGGGCTGCAAGGCCGCTTGTACCTGTGTCCAGGGTAGTTGTTGCTCGCCGCTGCTGTGGGAGAGGGGGATGTAGCAGCCTTCGCCTTTCGCCCAGGCGATTCCCAGACCGACCAGCGCGGCGTTCATCGGGTCCGTAGCAGTTGTCTCTACATCGAAGGCAAGAATCTCTGCCTTGTTCAGAACCTCCAGCAGTCGGGTCAGGTCGGCTTCGGTCTGGATGCACAGATACGGATGCTCCTCAATGGCGCTCAAATTCGGCTGAAACGTCGCTGCAGTGCCTGCGGCAAAGAGCGTCAACTGACTGTCCTCTGGGATGGCGGGCGTCTGGCCCGCACTCTGCCCATCTTTGTCGTTTGATGATCTCGCTTCCCTGATCAGATTCAACTCACGGAGGAAACTGCGAAACTCCAACTCTTCAAACAGTCGGCGCACGGCTCCGGTGTCGTGCTCTTGCAGGCGAAACCCTTCGGCATCGAATGTGACATCCAGATCGCGCACGATCGTCATCAGCCTCTTGTTGCGACGCACATTGGCTTCTGCATCGCGCACATTCTGTTGGGTCTTTGGCCCCCGCACTTCATCGATGCACGCGTACAGCCCGTCAAGAGAACCGTACTGTTTCAGAAAGCGGATGGCGGTCTTTTCGCCGACGCCTGGCGCGCCCGGGATGTTGTCGGAGGTGTCGCCAACCAGTGCTTTCATGTCCAGAAACTGCTCTGGATTCAGGCCTTCGTAGCGCGCGGCGATCTCGGCAAGGCCATAGGATGTCGTCACTGGCGAAGGGCCACCGGATGTGTACAGGACGCGGATGCGATCGGTGACCAACTGGAACATGTCCCGATCCCCGGTCAAAATCAAGACATCATGCCCTTCGTCAGCGGCCTGCTTGGCAAGCGCGCCCAGCACGTCATCCGCCTCATAGTTTTCGATGGCGAGGATTGGTATATGGAGCGCTTCCAGGATCTGTTCGATGCGCGCCATCTGTGGTCGCATATCATCGGGCATGACATCCCTGGTGGCTTTATACTGCGCGAACTCTTCATGTCGCCAGGTGGCGCCTTTGTCAAAGGCAACGGCTACTCCGTCGGGCTGGAATTCTCGCAGGACGCTGAACAGCTTGCGCACAAAGCCGAAAACTGCCGTCGTCATCTCCCCGCGAGCGGTGGCCAGCGGCGTCTTCACGCCAAAATAGGCCCGATATGCCTGTGAATGACCGTCGATAAGCAGAAAAGTTGACACAGTCGCTTACCCTTGAGGCAACAGCTGAGGGCTGAACGCAGCGCAGAAAGTTGTATTGCGCGCCACTGTAGGGCGCGACGCTGCATCGTGCGAAGCCCGAATTTATTCCTCGAGCGCCAGCTGGCCGTCGGAAATCAACTCTCGAATCTGCCCGATGTTCAGAATCGAGCGCAATGTGCGCATCCGACGCCCAGCATCCAGCCGATACATACCGGTAGGAAGTTCCAGAATGTAGTTCTTGTCGCTCCGATTGGCGAGGATAATTATGTCCTTCGGATCTTCGAGCCAAGTGATGTCATCATAACTTCGTTTTGCCACAACAACCCTCTTCAGTTCACTATGCAGATGCCAGAAATGCGGGCGAGACGCCCACGATCTCAGGGACAGATTCGCTCTAAGACATTGCAATTCTACAAGCGCCCTCAAAATTTGACAAAATTCTTCGTCTTGAGAAGACGCGACGGGAGTTCGGGCTTCGCGCGATGCGCGAAGGTTGTATTGCGCGCCACTGTAGGGCGCGACGCTGTGGCGCGCTCAGATCTCATTTGCCTATGTCCAGTGTGGCTTGAGCGGGCAACCCAGACCTCGTAAAGGCCGAGACCCGCCACCAGGCTATACCCGCCGGCATAGAGGGACAGGAAGGGTAGATTCCATAATTGATCTTGGGCGATGGCGATGAAGCAGCCGATGCCGGCATAGACAGCGAGGAGGAGTTCGCCGGCAACGAGCGGTTCCAGGCCAAGGGCATAGCTGCTCTGATGCCAAGTATCAGTTTGTAGTTCTACACGAAATTTCGGGGTACGCAGGAATGTTCCAGCTCGGCCGATCAGAGCTTCCAGCGCGGCAACCGAATTGTTCAACGACAGACCCATACCCAAAAGCGTCAGTACGGGCAGATAGGCCCAGCGCCTCAGCCAGTCATCGGGATGCAGACGTCGCTGGGCCAGCGCATACAGGGTAGGAGGGCCGACCGAAACCAGGCTGAGATAGGCCAGAGGCCAGTATGGCTGGCTTCCGAATAGCATCAAAAGTGGCGTGACGAGCAGAAGCAATAGCAGCAGAGGGTGGATCAGATAGCCGCCCAAATGCACGAGGGCAGCGGTCCGCTTCGGGAGCGACCATCTCCCCTGGCAGATGCGGGCGCCCAGTTTGCACAGAGTTGCAATGCTGCCTTTCGCCCAGCGGAACTGTTGTCGCTTGAAAGCCAGCAGTTGCGGTGGAAGCTCGGCCGGCGCTTCCACGTCGTCCAGATAGACGCCGCGCCAGCCGGCCAACTGGGCGCGGTAGCTCAGGTCCAGGTCTTCACAGAGGGTATCGGCTTGCCAGCCTCCGACTGCGTTGTCTTCGATGCAGGCCCGCCGCCACACCCCGGCAGAGCCGTTGAAGCCGAACGCTAAGCCGGCAGAAGCGCGACCGGACTGCTCCACAACGAAATGGCCATCCAAGGCCAGAGCCTGGGCCTTCGTCAAAGCGGAATATCCTGCATTCAGATGCGCCCAGCGGGTCTGTACGAATCCGACATCACTGCCTGTTTCTTGCAGAAAAAATGGTAGCGTACGGCGCAGGAAATCGGGAAGGGGCACGAAATCTGCGTCGAAAATGGCGATGAACTCGCCGACAGCGCCGGAGATGCCGGCCTGCAAGGCGCCGGCTTTGTAGCCCTGCCGCTCGTGGCGGTGCGAAACCTGCACATCGACACCTTGCCTGCGCCAGAATTCTGCCCGGCTCTCAGCGACGGCGGTGGCGCCATCTGTAGAATCGTCCAGGATCTGAATCTGCAAGCGATCAGATGGATAGTCCAGCTGTGCACAGGCATCGATCAAACGGCTGATAACGTGCAGTTCGTTGTAAACAGGAAGTTGAACGGTCACAGCCGGCATTCGGACATCGCGCGAGGCGCACAACCTGCGAGGCGCTCCGCCCTCATCCTGGGTCTGGGATGAGCGGCGCGCTCGAAGCGCTGTCGTTTGCAACGATCCTTCCGCATGGATTCTTAACCATGTTAAGCATAAAGCTTGTAATCCGTAGATGGCCAGTCCAAGCACGCCGACTGTGTAGAGGAGTTGCAGGCATATCAAGAGCAGGGATTGAGACACAGTTAGGGCTCCGCTTAGGGATGATCCTGTCGCAAGGTCTGATATAGGCTCAAATCGCGAGCAAACTTTTCCGTAAAGAGAATGGGTAACGGCGTCCCTGGCCGTCACCTGGATTGCATTTGCGTTACGCAAAAACGCCGACGTTCCTCGCCGACACTCCATATCATATAGTATAGTTCAAATTGGGAGATGCGCGAAAACTTACGCTGTCTTCAACAGATTATATGGGCTGTTGTGGCGTATGGCATAGTCGACGATACGGGAAAAACGCAATGTCGCCAGGACGCGGAGAGGCAAGGGAAAACCAGGGAATTCATTGCGTCCCTGCGGCGTGCGTCTTGCAGGGTAGCATGTTGAGGGCGCAGGCAGGGACAACAGACTGGGATCGCGGGCGTCTCGCCCGCGATCTAGTTATGAGCCAACTGAACTTCAGCCCCGACGCGGGCATGCCTTGCGCACGTCAACACGCTCCAGCGTACCCAACTCCACGTCGTTCACTCTGCTTCCTCGCCTTGGATATCAGGCGGCTGGCTATTCCTGGTCGGATTCCTGCTCCTTGCTTTGCGTGATGACCTGCTCTGCCAGATGATTGGGCACCGGTTCGTAGCGGGCGAACTCAATCGTGTAGATGCCTCGGCCCTGGGTCATGGAACGCAGATCTGTGCCATAGCGCAGGATCTCCGCAAGCGGGATCTCGGCATTGATCAGCGCGCGATTGTTGCGATTTTCCATGCCCTGCACTCGTCCCCGCCGATTGTTGAGATCTCCCATGACATCGCCCATATATTCTTCCGGCACCGTTACACGCATGTAGTGTATCGGCTCCAGCAACACCGGTCTGGCTTCCTGCATGGCAATCTTAAATACTTCGCGCCCGGCAGTCTGAAACGCGATATCCTTCGAATCAACCGGATGGTGCTTGCCGTCGAAGACGATGGCTTTGACATCGACGATCGGATAACCGGCGATCACCCCGCGATCGAGGATCTGGCGAATGCCCTTCTCGATGGAGGGGATGAAAACGCTTGGAATGGAGCCGCCGAATACTTCGCTATCATAGGCAAAACCATCGCCCCGATCCAGAGGTTCCACCCGTAATTGCACATCGGCAAACTGACCGGCGCCGCCTGTCTGCTTTTTATGGCGATAGTGGGCGCTGGCTGTGCGAGTCACTGTTTCCTGATAGGGCACCTTCGGTACAGCCGTGTCAACCTTCACGCCGAATTTGTTATCCAGACTACGAATCGCTACATCGATGTGCGTGTCACCCATTCCCTGTAGAATATTCTGCTTCGTCGCGCTGACGTGTTCAACCAGCAAGGTCGGGTTTTCTTCCGCCAGGGCCTGCAAACTCTGGCCCATTTTGGCGCTATCCGCTTTCGTTGCCGGCATCACTGCGACGGAGTAAAGAGGGGTGGGATACTCCGGGGGCATGATGGCGGTCTGTTGTTCGCCCATCGTATCGGTGGTGCAGAGATCGTCCATTTTGGTTACGACACCTATGTCGCCGGCAACGAGCGCCGTGACAGATTCCAGATCTTTGCCGCGTACCTGAAACAGGTTTTGCAATTTCTCGCTTTTGCCCGTGCGCTGAATGGCCACTTGGCTATCTACGGCGAGGGTACCGGAAAAGACCCGAACGTAATTCATGCGACCCACGTAGCGGTCGACGATTGTCTTGAACACATATGCCGCAAGCGGACCGTCTGCCTGGGCGTTCAGGTCTATTGATTCGTCGTCGATTGAAGCCGTGGTGGTCACGTTGGCCGGCGAAGGAACATAATTGGTCAGGGCACGCGCTAGGCTGAAGAGACCGATATTGCCGAGGGCGCTGCCGCAAAAGACGGGGATGATCTGGCCATCCAGCACGCCCTTGCGCAATCCGTGCCGCACTTCATCTTCGGTCAGATCCTCGCCCTCCAGATACTTCATAATCAGCTCATCGTCGGTCTCGGCGGCGACATCGACAAGATTCTGGCGGGCTTCGTCCACTGCGTCCTGCATCTGGGCGGGGATCTCGGCGACAGTTGCATCCGCGCCCAGATAGGCTTTCATATCAACCAGATTTACAACGCCTTCAAAGCTCTCCGCTGATCCGACGGGCAGTTGGAATGGCAAGATCGTGCCTGAAAAGATTTCGTGCAGGCTGGCAAGCGCATGCTCAAAATTCGCGTTTTCCCGATCCATTTTGTTGATGAACACAAAGCGGGGTTTGTTGGCGGCATCCAGCTGCTCCCAGGCAAGCTCTGTGCCCACCTCGACACCGGCCACGGAATCGATCAGCACCAGGCCGGCTTCTGACACGGCAAGGCCGCTGATCACTTCGCCGACGAAATCCAGATATCCCGGTGTGTCCACGAAATTCAGCTTTGTGCCCTGGAACTCGACAGGCACAACGGAAAGATTGATCGAAATGCCGCGCCGCTGTTCCTCAACGTCCCAGTCCGATACGGTTGTGCCGTCTTCCACACGCCCGACGCGACTCGTCCCGCCAGCGTTAAAAAGAAGCGTCTCGACCAGGGTTGTCTTACCGGAACTGCCGTGGCCAAGAATGGTCACATTGCGGATCTTGTCAGTCGAAAACTCGGCCATGAATCCTCCTCATAGCGATGGATATATCCCCATAATGGGGAATCAACTTGTTCTTCTGTCATGCGGGCAAGACGCTCGCGATCCCAGGGGGATGTTTTCAAACAGCGTTTACTCCTACTTTAAGGCGCTTTTCTTCACTGTTATGGCATTTTACTTATTTTTCTTGGGTATGTCAACGAAACCGCGCCGGGTTGCAGACATCAGCGTGTATGCGGACGAGACGTCCGCGACCCCAGTGTCATACGGGCGAGATGCCCGCGATCCCAGAGCGGCTCATAACGGGCCAACTCAGCTGCTGCGATACAGTTCCCGCAGAATGATCATCTGCTGGATCTGTGTGGTTCCCTCGTAAATCTGATAGATTTTGGCGTCACGCATGAGTTTCTCGACGGGAAACTCTTTGCTATAGCCGTTCCCGCCGAAGACCTGAACGGCATCTGTCGCATTTTTCATAGCGGCCTCGGCGCAGAACGCCTTCGCCATGGCCGCCGACATCGTATTGCGGATCCCGTTATCGACTTCCCAGGCGGATTTGTAGGCCAGATGGCGGCCCGCTTCTACCCGGATGGCCATATCCGAAAGCATGAAACCGACGCCCTGAAAGTGGGAGATGGGTTGACCAAAGGCGGTGCGTTCTCCCGCGTAGCGGACAGCTTCATCCAGGGCCCGCCGGGCAACGCCAAGAGCTGCGGCGGACACTCCTGGTCGGCTTTTGTCAAACACCTTCATGCCGATCTTAAAGCCGTCGCCTTCTTCCCCAAGTCGGTTTTCCGCCGGCACTTCGACATTCTCGAAGAAAACCTGGCAGGCCTGGGCTGCGTGCTGGCCCATCTTTTTCAGGGGTTTGCTGGCGCTGACACCTGGCCAGTCCCGTTCGACAAGGAAGCAACTGATGCTGTTGTGGCCAGCATCCGGATCCGTTTTGGCGAAAACGGCAAAGAAACTGGCGACCGGCCCGTCAGTAATCCATGTCTTTGAGCCGTTCAGAATATAGTTGTCCCCCTTCCGCAGCGCCGTGGATTTGATGCCAGCCACATCCGACCCGGCGTCCGGTTCGGTCATGCAATAGGCGGCCACTTTGCCATCATCCACAAGCCAGGGCAAGTACAGGCGTTTCTGCTCTTCGTTGCCGGCAATCAGCAGCGGTAGAATTGCCAACTGATTCAGCATCAGCGCCGTCTGGATACCGGAACAGGCATAGGCCATGGATTCAGAGATTACACACTCCTCCAGAACAGAGGCGCCAATGCCGCCATACTCTTCTGGGATATTGACATTGACGAGTCCGACTTCTCGGGCTTTATGAAATATCTCCCAAGGCCATTCATCGGATTCGTCGTAATGCTCCGCCCACGGCAAAATCTCACGCATAGCAAAATCCATCGCCAAGTCTTGCAGCATTCTGACATCTTCAGGAAGTTCGTACATTTTGAAGTGGTCCTTATGCAAAACAAATTGTCGACAGGGAGATCACCTGTCGGAGGTGGTATACTTTCACGGGGATACTTGCGCGACACGCGAAAGGAATTTTGATGGGTTCAGATTCTATACTCTTTCAGGAGATTCACGAGCAGCCGGAAGTCATCGAACGGTTTGCTCAGAAGGAACAGAAGGCGGTTCAGCGCCTGGCTGCCAGCATGCGCAACGCAGACATACGTCAGGTCGTGATCGCGGCCAGAGGCAGTAGCGACAACGCTGGTCGCTATGCCCAGTATCTGCTGGGCGCATGCAATCGGCTACCGGTAATGCTGACCACACCCAGCCTCTTCACGGTCTATCAGCGACCGCCTCGTTTCGCCCCCAATACACTGATTCTGGGCATAAGCCAGAGCGGAAAAAGTCCGGATATCGTCAGTGTACTGGGCGAAGGCAAACATCAGGGGTGTATGACTGCGGCGATCACGAACTCTGTGGCATCACCGATAGCGGCGCAAGCGGAGCATATCGTGGGGCTGTCTGCTGGCGAGGAGCGCTCCATCGCGGCTACCAAGACATACACAGCGCAACTCTTTGCCATCGGCTTGCTTTCAGCCCATTTAGCAGGCGATTCCGAGCGCATCTCCACGCTTGGGCAAGCGCCGACACTGCTACGGCAAACGCTTGCGCTGAACAGCGATGTCGCCCGACTCGCGGAACGCTACCGGTATATGCGAGACTGTGTGGTGATTGGCCGCGGCTTCAATTACGCTACGGCATTTGAAATCGCCTTGAAATTGAAAGAATTGACATATACGCTGGCCGAACCATATAGCAGCGCTGACTTTCTGCATGGTCCCGTAAGCCTGATCGAACACGGATTCCCGGTACTCATTGTGGCGCCGACCGGGGCACTCACGCCAGAGCTAAAGGAGTTTGTCAAGCAGTTACACAGCCGAAAGGCCGAACTGTTGTGCATTAGCAATGACGAGAAACTGCGTCAAATGGGACGATGTCGATTCCCTCTTCCCCACGCGCCCGAATGGTTGTCACCCTTGTTGGCGATAGTGCCAGGTCAGTTATTCGCCCTACACCTGGCAGCCGCCCGCGACTACGATCCGGATCGCCCCCGGGGGCTGCGCAAAGTCACAGAGACTCGTTAACAGATCATACAGGCAGCAGGAGAGGGGCTTTCGTTGGAGGGCGCCTTCTGAATTCGCGTGAGACAATACAGTTCCAGATCTCTACAATTAGGTAGAGCAGGCATAGCGTTTCTACACCTGCTCTACCATGAGAGGGGATTACAAACACATCCCCCAACCCTTGCAATTCTTCAGTCAGTACGGCTTAGTTGCCCATACCGGAACCTGGCAGATAGATGGTGATGTTGGCATTGGTTACCTGAATGATGGGCAGCAGGTTTTCAATCAAGGCTAAGACTGAGTCCACGTCTCCGCCTGGCATCATTGCCGAAATGCCTTCAAGCAGGCCCAACTGTTTAGAAAGAGCAAGCACATTCTGCACCTCACCACTGCCCCAGGAGAGATAGGGTAGCTGGTTGTCGTCCACGGCAATGTGAATGCCGTCCTGATCCGTTTGCAAGGACAGAGTGGACACGCCGGCGGCTGTCAGGCTGGCAACCAAACCGGCAGGCAGTCGCAGGGCGTAGAACGGCGTGCTTGTCAGAACAGTCCAATCGATATCAGACAGCTCACCTAAAGTCCAACTGCCATCGGTATGATACACGATGGGCAGGTTAAGCGTTGGAGGCGTCCCGACCATTTGCAGGAATTGTGTTTGGACCATCTTGGCCATCTCGTCGGCAGGGCTATCGCCCTCTGCCATCATCGGGATCAGATCAGCCCCTGCCCTGACCGGAAAGCGCAGAATTATGCCTACGCCCAACTGCTTCACCAGCGGCAGCACTCTGTTCAGCGCCGGGAGGCCCAGGCCAAGCGCCGAAACAGCGTCTGCGGTTGCGACCAACGAATCGTCTTCCCAAACAAGCGAAGGAATCTGCCGGCCGTTCACCATCAGATAGATGCCATCAGTCCCGTTATTCACTTGCATATGCTGAATGTTGGTTGCGGTAAAGTGTTGTACCCAACGCGTATCGAGCGACAATGCGTACAAAAACGTTGCAAACCCCAGCCTGGCGCCTGGTGAGAGACTTACGCCACCGGGTTTTTCGGTACCCCCTACTACCATGTGTGACAGGCCGCCGATGGATGCCGTACCGTCTGATGCGTAATCGATGACAATGGCCGGCAGTTCAATGAACAATTCGTCCGGGTCTGTCGTCTCAATCAATGAGCCAGCGCCGGTGCGGGAAGTGCAACCCGAGAAAATCAGCGCAGCGACAAGCAAAAGCACAGTCCAAAATGTGACACGTTTCTGCATTCATGACCTCCTGATGAGTGAAATAGAGTACTGATGAAAAGAACTGAATCGTTATCGACGTCTATTATTGTACACTGGCTTGCAACGGGTGTCAACTGTGAATTGCGCGCGAGGTAGCCAGAAACTCACCCCATTTTGAGATGCCCTTCCGTGCCCTCATCACTTTGCCGAACTGTTCAACGATTGGCTATAATGGAGATTCTGGCGGTTTTGGCGCTGACGCGGCGCAAACGTCTTCTGGCACGATCTCTCGCGCCCAACCAACTTTGACATTGAATACATCCTTTGCGGCAGGCCGGATAGACCCTTTGTTCACCCAAACGGATGATCTGGTGTTGCTCGTCACCAGTGGCGGCAAACGTTATCTGCTGCGCCTCCAGCCGGGGCGACAATTTCACTCCCATTTGGGGAGCATCAAGCACAACGATCTGTTGCATCTCCCCTATGGCACAACCGTCCATAGCCAGCTAGGGCATCCACTCCTGCTGTTGGAACCGTCTCTGGCCGACCGGATCACCCGTATCAAGCGCAATACACAGATCATCTACCCAAAGGACGCGGCTATGCTCGTCCAACGCTTGAGTTTGCGGGCCGGTAGCCGTGTGATAGAAGCCGGAACAGGCAGCGGCGGACTGACGATCGCGCTGGCCTGGTCTGTTGCCCCCACTGGACGCGTCTTCACCTACGAGGTGCGCGCGGATCACTTTCAGGTGGCCCGCAACAACCTGGAAAAGATGGGACTGCTGCCCTATGTAGAGATGCATCTTGAGTCGATTCTCAACGGTTTCCGCCAAACGGACGCAGACGCGTTGGCGCTGGATGTGCGCACTCCTTGGATTTTTCTGGAGCACGCGCATGCCGCCTTGCGGCCCGGCGGCTTCTTTGTCGCCCTTGTCCCCACCACCAATCAGGTCAGCGAACTCCTGAGCGAGCTGGAGAAGTCCAGCTTTGCCGACATTGAGGTGGAGGAAATTCTTCTGCGCAAATATAAACCGGTACCGAATCGGCTGCGTCCCGACGATTCGATGGTGGGCCACACCGGTTTTCTTATTTCTGCCCGTCCGATCATCGATGCGACAGAGCCTGGTCGCTGGCTCTCCGAAGAGCGCAAGCGCTACGAGGCTCGCCAAAAGCTGGAAAAACGGATCGCAGAGGAAGAAGCGCACCGAGCGGACAGCGGCCGCAAATATCCGAAACTACCCTGAAAAATGGTCGGGGCCGCTCTCCTTTGTCAGATGCTGCTGCGGCCCAACCATCTTCTTCTCTGGGAGGACGCAAGCGATGCCTTTCGATTCAAACCTGTATGAATACTTCGGCAACATTCATATGCACACCACATATAGCGATGGCGCCGGCTCATTCGACGATCTCATCGCGGGCGCGGCGCGCGCGGGGCTCGACTTCGTGTTCGTCACCGATCACAATGTGCTGGTGCGCGAGAAAGAGGAAGGATACCGCCGAGGCATCTTGACTATCGTCGGTCAGGAGGTACACGACGAGGAGCGCGCCGTGCCGGGCAATCACCTACTCTGTCTAGGGGTCGAGACGGACGTCAGCCATCTGGCGAAAGATCCCCAAACCCTCATAGATGCCGTCAACCGGCAGGATGCCCTGCCTGTGCTGGCCCATCCCATCGAGGAGTACACCGAACTGTTCCCCAGACATTATCCGTGGCACAGTTGGGAGGTCTCCGGCTATCACGGTATCGAACTGTGGAACTATATGTCCAGCTTCCGTGGATTCGCCACCACTGTTCCCAGAGCGCTGTTGTTGGGGCTCCTGCCCTATCGATTCTCCAGGGGGCCCCTGCCGGCGATGCTGGAAAAATGGGACGAACTGACTCGACAGCGGCCGGTCGTTGCTTTGGGCGGCACAGACGTACATGCCACTACATACCGCATCGGGCCGGTCAGTCTCTGCTTCCTGCCCTACGACCATTGCGCCAAAGCCGTCAACACCCATATTCTGACCGAGACCCCCTTATGGGGCCAACCGGACACGGGTGACGCCGATTTTCTGCACATGAACGTACGGCACGACCGCGACCTGCTGCTCAATGCACTGCGTCGGGGCCACTGTTGGGTAGGATATGACCTGGCAGGGCCGACGAAAGGTTTCCTCTTTTGGGCGGAAGGGGCGGCCAACAGCGACAGCGGCCTGGCTGCCTTGATGGGCGATACTATCTCGCTGCCGGCGGGGCAGAACCTGCGCCTGCATATCGAAACGCCGGCGGCAGAGGAAATTCGTCTGCTGCGCAACGGGCGGATACTATCCCAGGGGCGCGCCACATCTCTCTCGTATGATGTCCGGGACGCGGGGGTGTATCGGGTGGAGGTCTGGAAACATCGCTGGGGCAAGCTGCGCGGCTGGATTTTCAGCAATCCGATCTATGTGCGCCGCGTCTGATCGGCACTCATCCAGTTGTGATCTGAGCTGGCCAGCCGTCGATCTCGGCGCGCAGCCAAGCGAGGACCGTTTGTTCTGCCCGGTGGGGGTAGGGAAGCGAATAGATCTCCGCCAGTTGCGGAGCGTACCAGCGATAGAGAACAATCAGGGCCACCGCTTGTCCGATCCAGCGGGCCTTGTCGTTGCCCAGGGTCTTTTCAAACGCTGCCTGCTGGGCCGCTCCCAAATACTGGTTGATACGGGCCGGCGATTGTGGCCGGCTGGCGCCATTTAAGGCAACCACCAGGTCGATCAATACTGTCCGCAGTTCCGTCAGCAGCGCGTGCGCCGCCAGATCCTCGCGTCGCTTAACGACTGCCGGCAGCCGCGCCAGCAAACTCCAGAAGCGACCGAGATGCGCGTCGACGACATCTGCCGCCGGCGGATTCAGAGTTGCAAACTTCCCTTGCAGATATCTGCGCAGATCGTCAGGCAGGCAGTCGGCTATGAACAGCGGCTGCGCCAGTCCGTGCCAACTGCGCAACGTTCTTGCCATTGCGGACACGGCCGCCCAGTCTATGCTGAAACCCACACATCCTTCTACAGCGCCATCCCCACTGCCTCGTCTCTCGATTGGGACGGTGGACGTCAGGGTAATTCCCTGTAGACTGCCTCCCCCCACTCGCTCGCTGACCTGATCGAGCAGATAGCAGCCGTCTCCCAACGCCCGGCTCAGAGCGGCCCGCAATGCTTCGCACTGACTGGATACATCAGCAAGGGCATCGCTTGCGCTCGCGTTCCACAGCAGGCAGAGATCGACGCTGCTCCAGCGGTCCGCATCCCCTCGGGCCAGCGAGCCGACCAACCAAATCGCCTGGATTGATTCAATGTCGGCCAGAACAGGAATGACGTTCTGCAGGAAAGATCGTTGTTGGGGCAGTTCAGCCACACAGGAAAGGTTGAGACTATCGGACATCGAGCGCATGCGGGCAGAGCAAGGGCGGAAGTTGGTTCGGTTTCATACAGCTACGGTTTCCTGGTCGCCACACCACGTTCCTTGCGGAATACAGACCGAGCAAGACGACTTCTGAACTTGAGGTTGAACAGCCAGGCACATAAAAGAGTATAGCATAGCCAGAAGGTTCGCTCCGAAATATCCGCTGTCCTCTTGGGGGCGACAGGACGGACTTTCCGCAAGATCGACTCGGCATTCCCGCCAGTCCAACAGTTGGAGGGCACTCATGCCTCAGGTCTAAGTGAGCCACGCTGAATTAACGATAATCTGGTATACTATAGGACAGTAGGCGTTTGGGACAATGAAGCGAACCAACAGGACAGGCGGGGAGTCTGACCGTGGCGTCTGACTTGCCTCATTTCGCCCCCGCCATGTGTCCCACATACTCGATAAGGAAACTGTATGGCTGAGCGCAATCCGTTTCGTGAACTGCTGGAAACTCTGAATGAGGATGACTGGGAGCAAATTGAAGAGGAACTGCTGCACGACGATCGCGGGCCGCGGGGCCCGTCCGATCCGAGCAGAGGCGGTGGGAGCGGTGGCAATGGGGCCTCCCAAGGCGGTGGACATCGCCTGTGGTGGATATTGCTGCCATTTCTGGCGTTGATCCTTTTCAATACAGGTCTTGGTTTCTTCACAGATTGGCTATGGTATGACAGTCTCTCTCTGACTTCGGTGTTCTTTACTCGAATCGGCGCATCCCTGGGCCTGTTCGCTGCCGGCGCGTTGAGCTTCTGGCTATTCTTGGTGGCGAATGTCTTGCTGGCCCGCCGTCTGGATCCCCAGGGGTTGACCGATACGCCAGTAATGGAAGCGGTTCAGGCTGTCGGTGTGCGTCTGACGCCGATCATTTTGCTTGCTGGCGGTTTCTTCGCCTTCTTCATGGGCACCGGCGCATCCTCGGCCTGGGAAGAGCTGCTGCTCTTTTTCAATCAGCGCCCCTTCGGTCTGACGGATCCGATCTTCGGCCGGGATGTCAGTTTTTTCGTCTTCACTTTGCCGATATGGCAGTTCCTGCGCAGTTGGCTGATGACAACACTCGTCATCACGCTCATCGCCACCGGGTTGGTGAGCGGCATTGGTTGGCGGGGCTGGAACACGAAAGCGGCCGTGCGGGCGCACCTGAGCTTTCTGGGCGCGCTGATCCTCCTGCTCATCGCCTGGCAATACCGTCTGGACGCGCTGGAATTGGTCTACAGCGCCCGGGGCGCTGTCTTCGGAGCCGGATACACGGATGTTCACGCGCAACTGCCGGCCTACAACATTCTTGTGGTCGTCACAATCATCGCTGCAGTGTTGCTCCTCATTAATGTGTTTCTGCGGCAGGCATGGCGGGCAATTGTCGTCGTCATCGTGGGCTGGGTCGCCATCTCCGCTCTGGCTGGGAATGTATATCCGACTCTGGTGCAGCGGTTTCAGGTAAACCCGAATGAGTTCACCCGCGAAAGGCAATACATTGCCCATAACATCGAATTTACCCGCGTCGCCTTTGGATTGGACACTATCGTCGACGAGAATTTCGACGCCGCAAGCGAACTGACCGCGGCCGAGCTGCTAAGCCAGCCGGACACAATCCGCAACATCCGACTATGGGATTACCGCCCGCTACTTCAGACCTACAATCAGGTGCAGGCTTTGCGCCAACAGTATCAGTTCACCGACATCGACATCGATCGCTATGAGATCGATGGGGAACGCCGACAGTTGATGCTCTCGGCTCGGGAACTGATACCGGAACAGTTGGAGCAGCCGGCCCAGACATGGGTCAACCGCAAGCTGGTCTACACCCACGGTTATGGCGTGGCTGCGTCGCCGGTGGCGGAGATCACACCGGACGGCCTCCCCACTTTTGTGCTGAAAGACCTCCCAGTGCAGGGCATTCTGGAGGTTACACGCCCCCAAATCTACTTCGGCGAGCGCACCAACGAATATGTCATCGTCCAGACCGACACGCCGGAATTCGACTATCCCCGCGGCGAGGGCGGCAATGTTTTCACCACGTTTGAGGGCGATACGGGTATTAACATAGGCGGATTTCTGCCCCGGCTCGCCTTTGCCATACAGTTCGCGGATATCAATCTATTTATCAGCCAGGAGCTGACATCCCAAAGCCAACTTCTGTGGAGGCGCAACATCCTGGAGCGCACCCGGGAGGTCGCTCCCTTCCTGCACTACGACGCAGACCCGTACATCGTTGTCGGCGGCGACGGCAACTTATACTGGTTCCTGGACGCCTATACGATCAGCGGTCGCTTCCCCTACAGCGAGCCCAGCCAATTCGGGACAAAGACAGTGCCCCCTGGTTTTAACTATATTCGCAATCCTGTGAAGATACTCATCAATGCCTACAGTGGCGAGATGGGTTTCTATCTTGTGGAGCCGGACGAACCAATCGCTGCCGCCTACGCCCGCATCTTCCCGGACCTGTTCCGATCCTTCGAGGAGATGCCTGCGGACTTAATCGCGCACATCCGCTACCCCAACGATCTGTTCAGCATTCAGGCAAGCGTCTTCCGCACATATCAGATGACCGAACCGACAGATTTTTACAATCGGGAAGATGTCTGGGCCTGGCCAGAGGAGATATTCGACAACAAATCCCGGCCGATGGAACCATACTATGTGCTCATGCAGTTGCCTGGCAATGACGATCTGGACTTCATCCAGATATTGCCCTTCACGCCGGCCAACCGCGAGAACATGATCGCCTGGCTGGCCGCGCAGAACGATCCGGACAAATACGGTGAAAAACTAGTCTACCGCTTCGGTAAGGATTCGCTCGTTTTCGGTCCCAAGCAGATCGAAGCCCGCATCGATCAGGATCCGGTCATCAGCTCCCAGCTCAGCCTGTGGAACCAGCAGGGTAGCCAGGTGATCCGGGGCAATCTGCTGGTCATTCCCATCGGTGAGAGCCTTCTCTATGTGGAGCCGCTCTATTTGCAGGCGGCCACCGGCAAAATCCCGGAGTTGAAACGGGTTATCCTCGCCACATCCGAACGGGTGATTATGGCTGAAAACCTGGGTCTGGCCCTGGCAGAACAGTTCGGGCAGGACATTCTCGCCGACGCCAAATTAGCGGAGCTGGCGCGCTCTTCCGGGCAACCACAAGGGTTGTCCCTACCGGCTGATCTGCCATCCACGTCCGCAGCCACTGGCATCATCGACCTGTCACAAACCTCATTGGAGGAGCTGATTCTGGAGGCAAACAGCCGCTACAACCAGGCACAGGAAGCGCTGTTGGAGGGCAATTGGGCTGCATATGGCGCTGAACTGGACGTTCTGCAACAGATCTTAGAGCGCATGATGGAGGTGAGCGACATCTCTCTGGAACCGATGCCTCTGCCGACGCCCACTCTGGCGCCGACGCCCACGCAGCCGCCGGCGGCAGAGGAGAGTTCAGGCTAGAACGCTAATTCTGACAATGGGTCTGCCGGCGGACGCCGCTCCCCATACGGTCGGTATCGAACGCATGAAGAAAATGATTTTCGCGCAGAACCGCACTCGTCCGCTGGACGCAGTTCTGGCGGATCTGCACGCGGCACATCAGCGGGCTGTAGCGGCTGTTTCCGATCTGTCGGATGAGGACCTAATGCGACCCTATGACGATTTTCTGCCCCAAGACCGACGGCCCGATGGCGACAAACCGATTTTGTATCGGATTATCGGCAACACCTACGGCCATTACGCCGAACATCGGGAGATGATAGTGGAGAACTGGAGTTAACAATGAACGCAAAACGCAAAGTCGTACTCACCGGCGCGTCCGGGTACATCGCCAGTTTGCTTCTGCCTGCTTTCCGAGAGCGCTACGACCTGACGCTGCTGGACGTGCGCACAGTTGACCGGGACGGCAAGACAGTGGAAGGCGTTCAGATCGCTGATCTGACCGACCGCAACCGCGACAGCTATCGCCATTATTTCCGCGGCGCGGATGCCGTAGTCCATCTAGGCTTCACCCGGGCCGCCGATCGTGACGATCCGATCCAGGATTTCTATGCCGAACTGGCCAATGTGGAGATGGCTTTTCACGTCTACCAGACTGCGCAAGAGGAAGACGTGCGCCGGGTAGTCATCGCCAGTTCCAACCATGCGGCCGACTACTACGAGCGGCTGATATTGGATAAAAAGTGGGATGTGGTCACGCCGGAGATGCGGCCGTTGTCTGACAACTATTACGGCTGGGCCAAGGAGGCATACGAGCACCTGGGCTTTGTATTCGCCGTCGGGCGGATGCAGTATCGTGGGCTGCAGGGGCCGGAGCGCCAACCCCAGCCCCTGGAAAACGTGCAGATACGTATCGGCGGCCCCAGGGAGGACGATCTGGATACCATCGCTGAAGGGGATCTGCTGCGGATGTATCGGGCGCTGGGCGTCTATATCAGCCAGCGGGATCTGCAGCAGCTATTCATCAAGAGCATCGAATGCGAAGATATCCAGGACGAGCGCGGCGTGCCCTTTCAGGTGTTCTACGGCATCAGCGACAACTCCCAGGCGTTCTGGAGCATCGTCAACGCCCGCAGAGTCATTGGGTACGATCCGCAGGACAACAGCGAATACCGCTTCAGCGACCAGATTCATAGCCACATCCGGGCGGCGCAGATGTGAAGAGAGTCGATTCGCTTCGCCGCCTTCTGCGGCCAGTCGGACGAGTTCTGGCACGGGATCCAGATTGAATGTGACTTTCGCAAGCTCGCCAGGGAAAAGCACAGACTTACCGCCGGTATCCAGCCAGCTTCAAGCCTGGATCAGACATCCTGACTTTCTACTGTGAGGAGAGAGAAGGTTTTCTCTCTCCTCACCACTCTTTTTCTCGTCGTTAAGGAACCAGGTAGGGTCGGCGCCTTGTGTTGCCCTGGGCAACCACAAGAATTGCTGCCCCTATCTGTTGTCGGCCGGGGCCAGCGTGAATACGGATTCGGCGTTTTCGGACGAACCGTTCGGATCGAAGGCCAGGAAGTGATAGCGGCCCTCCAGCCACTCTGGTAGCTGATCGCAATAGTGTTCCGAACCCGGGTGACCTGATTGGCCCTGCGCCTCCACGGCCCACATGCCATCCTCGCCCAGATCGCTGATCAAGCGGTAATTGGCGCCCATCAGCGCGCCCCAGTTGGGATCGAATCCCGTATTGCACACGGTGACGCCATTGCCGCCCACCGGCAGACCGCCGCGATCGAGCAGCTGTCCCAGGTCACCCCGGCCGGACAGGACATGGCGCAGTTGAATTTTATGCAGTTCGCCCCAGGTCCAAGCGGACATGTCCGGGCCCAAGCGGCCCTCGATCTCCGTCAGGGCAGCGCGCAGCGCGTCAACGATCGCTTCCTCGCGATCAGACTTTGCGAACCAGCCGGCGGTGTCAGCGTGAATCAGCGACGCCGCGATCCCGCCGCAGGCGCCGGCCAGCGCAGCCGCCAGATCGTTGTCGAACCTCTCTTCGGCAACGCGCCTGGACCACGCATTGAAGAACACCTCGAAGATCGATGCCGCAACCGAATCGGGCGTCATGTTGTGGTTCCATGCCTCCAGATAGCGAGCGGCTTCAAGGACTTGTGAATCGCCGCTACGGCCGAGGATGGGCAATAGCCCTGGCATCGCTGCGTCGGCGCGGACCGTGCGGGTATCCTGGTGCATCTCGCCAAACGTCTCTTGGGAAAACTCATCACGCTCCTCGATCATCTGGCGGATACGCCTGGCCCGGTGACCACTGGCCCAGGTACCCGACAGCGGATACGGAAAGTCGTCCGGCGCTACCCGATTGTTGGCCGAGATGATCCAGCCTCGGTCCGGGTCTTCGAGACGCGGCATGTGTTCGAATGGAATGAGACCCTGTCGGCCGGCGTCACCTCTCAGCTTTCGGGCATCGTTGCGCCGTTCGAGCCACTGGCGTTCTGGATCCCAGCCTGGCCGGTAGCCGCGTTCCCAGACGTTGCGCACGGGAATGCCGCCTACGGCCTGGTAGCCGATGTGGCCATCCACATCCGCGATCACCAGACTCCAGGTCGGCACGCGCCAGGCGCGCGTCGCTTCCCTGACTTCAGCTACGGACTTGGCCCGGTCGATTCCAAGCAGAGACGTGAGCCATCCGCAGTAGGTATGGCCGAGCCACCGCAGAGACACGGGACCGGTTCCCGCAGCTTCAGGGGGAAGGATTTCGTCCACGATCGGGCCGTTACGCGAAAAGCGGATCGTCTTGCGTAGCGCGCCGTCGTCGCGCACGCGGATCGTTTCGACCAGCTCGCGCTCTGGTTCCCATTCGCCATCGTAGAGGAAGGCGCCCGGCCGGGCCGGATCGGTGCGTTCCTGATACAGGTCGCGCTGCGAGCAGATGTTGTTGGTGATTCCCCAGGCGACGTGCCTGTTGCGGCCGAACATCACGGCAGGCATACCGGCGTAGGCCATACCGGCTACGTCGAATGAGCCGCCGGTCAGGTGCACCTCATACCAGCAGGAGACAGCTGCGAAGGCGATGTGCGGGTCGCTGGCCACCATTGGCAAACCCGACCGGGTATGAGCGCCGCTCACGACCCAGTTGTTGCTGCCCTCGCCTTCTTGCGGGTCGCCCACACTCGCGCCGACGGAGACGTTCCGCGAGGGCGGGTAGGAGCCGGCTGGGATGATGCTTTCTTCATCCGCCTCTCCTGTCAGAAAGGCGTGATACAACCCTTCGTCGTCCAATGCGCGCTTGGCCAGCTCCGGCGCCACGATCACGGGAAAGCGGACCGTGAGATAATAGCGGAACTCGGCGGCGATAGCCAGGCAATCCAGCGGCGACCAGGCTTCCGGCTCGGTATCCAGCAGCGCAAACTCGATCGGCAGATTGCCGCGAGACTCGTCGATAAGCGCGTTGACGCCGTCGGAAAAGCGTTGCAGCAGCGCGCGCGTTTCGGCGGGGGTCGATTGCCACTCAGCGCGGGCGATTCGGTTGAGGCCGATCGTGCGGGCGATCGTGTCGAGTTCCACGCCGTCCTGGCCGAGTATCTCCGCCAGCCTGCCGTGGCCTCGGCGACGCAGGTAGTCGAGTTGAAACAGGCGGTCCTGGGCCATGGCGTAACCGAAGGCATAAAAGAGATCCCCGTCATTGGTCGCCTGAATGTGCGGGATCCCCCAGCGGTTGCGGACAATACGGGTCTCCTGCGTAACGCCGGCCCTCAGATGTCCAGCGGGGTCGGGCACTCTGCGCCTGGTTTCTGCGTCCCACCAGCTGTCGAATTGCGCGCGCGACATGCCGGCCGCGTCACAGAACGCAGAGATCGACTCGCCTGCGCCCAGTCGCTTCAGCAGTTCATCAGAGTTCTTTGTCATAAAACACCAGTGGTCAGTGGTAGTGGGGTCGGGGTCTTGTGTCTGCCCTGGGCGCCCCTTGTGGTTGCCCCTACTAAAAGCCGATTGCATATCCATCGCTGCGCGGGTCAGAGCCACCGATGAGCGCGCCGGAC
Organism: uncultured Caldilineaceae bacterium; assembly: GCA_958295915.1. GTDB lineage: Bacteria > Chloroflexota > Anaerolineae > Caldilineales > Caldilineaceae > Bin5. The sequence goes on along the minus strand of OY282381.1, from coordinate 4,928,572 downwards.
TCAGGGTGCACCATGATAACCTGCGCATTGCCCGGGCCGCCCCAATCAGCGACGAGTTGGATTTCGTGCCCCCTTTGCGCCAAACCGTCGCGGATAGATGCCGGGAAGCGGGTCTCCAACTGCAGGTCATTGGAACAGACATGCGGAATCGTGGATTCCATTGGATTTTGCAAGCTACGCCAGCGTGGCGCGGCCACCGCTTCCTGCGGTGTCATACCGAAATCGAGCAGATGGGTAACGAGCTGGAGGTTCGTCTGTACCTGTGTATCGGCCCCCGGTGTCCCACACGCCAGAAGCGGCTTGCCATCCTTGGTAACGATGACAGGATTCATCGTATGGCGGACACGCTTGCCCGGCATCAGACAGTTCGGATGCCCTTCTTCCAGATGCCAATAGGTCATGCGGTTGTTCAGCAGGATGCCGGTCTCAGCGGCAATCAAGCTCGAACCGAACCCGGATTGGATGCTCTGTAGCATACAGACCATATTCCCCGCCCGATCTGCCGTACAGAAACAGGTGGTATCCTCATGCGCTTCAGGCCCGCCAGCTGGAACATCGAAGGCGGCCTGGTTCAGGTCGATGCGTTCGGATTGCGCCGCCGCATACGTTTTGGACAGCATGCCCTCTAAGGGGATATCAACCCACTCCGGATCCGCCATGTATTTTTCGCGGTCGGCGAAACAGAGTTTTTTGGCTTCAACCATCAGATGGATGCTTTCAGCGGTATTGCACCCCAAGGTCTGTAAATCGAAACGTTCGACGATATTCAGTTCCTGCAACAGGATATGCCCACTCGAATTGGGCGGCATCTCGTACACCTCGTAGCCGCGGTAGTTGGCGTGTATCGGTTCCGTCCAGTGGGCGTGGTAGTTGGCAAGATCCTCCGCTGTCAGAAACCCGCCGCGGGCACGGCTGAATTCAGCAATCGCTTCGGCGATCTCACCTTCATAGAGCGTCTTACGCCCATCTTCAGCGATTTTTCGGAGGGTTGCGCCGAGGTTACGATTGTAGAGCAATGCGCTTGCGGGAATCGGTTGACCGTTATGGGTGAAGACCGCGCGCGTGTACGGATCCGCCGCGAAACGCGCATATTCAGCCTGGAGTGCGGCAGCCAGCTTATGGCTGACCGGAAAACCGTCTTCACAGAGCGAAATAGCGGGCTGGAAGACCTGCTCGAGTTTCAGCGCGCCGTAGCGTTGATGCGCGAGCAACCAACCATCTACCAGGCCGGGCACTGAAACGCTGCGGATCCCTTTCATTGGGATGCCGCCATCTTTGAGATACCGCGCGCGCGTCGCGGCGCCGGGCGCCGGGCCGGTCGCATTCACTGCTGTGACCTGTCCGGTTTGCGCCCAATAGATAAGAATAAAGCCGTCGCCACCGACCCCGGAACCGGCCGGTTCAACCACACCCAAGGCGGCGGCGGTCGCGATTGCCGCGTCCACTGCATTGCCGCCAGCCATGAGCGTCTGAATCCCTGCTTGAGAAGCGAGGGACTGTCCTGATGTAACCATACCGTTTCGGCCCATCACAGACGGGCGAAACGCCGAAGCCGTAATCCCATGTGGAGATTGCATCTGAATCCTCCGATGCCTTGACAAAAAGCTAACGTCCCATTGCATACGCGATCTGGGCGCGCGGCGAAGCCCCGGCAGCGATAACGCCGGTTTTCGGGTCGAACGTGATCGCAAGCACTTTTCCGTGGCTCCAGGCCCCGCCAACCGAAACTTTGTGTCCACGCGCCGTGAGCGCGTTGCGCACAGATTCCGGGATGCGCGCTTCAAGCGTGAGGCTTCCTGGCCTGGCGTTGTGCGGATAGAAGGAGTTCGGGAAATGGTTTGTGTGGAAACTCGGCGCGTCAATCGCTTCTTGCAGATTCATCCCGAAGTCAATCGCGTTCAGGAAAAACTGCAGCGTCCATTGATCTTGCGAATCGCCGCCGGGCGTGCCAAACACCATGAACGGTTCCCCATCTTTTGTTACCAGCGATGGCGTTAATGTCGTGCGCGGCCGTTTGCGCGGCGCTAAGGCGTTGGCATGATTCGGATCCAAATAGAACATTTGGCCGCGCGTCCCCAATGGGAAGCCTACCCCCTCGACGACCGGTGAAGACGGTATCCAACCGCCGCTCGGCGTCGCAGCCATCATATTGCCTTCACGGTCGACTGCATCGAGGTGTGTGGTATCGTCCGTGCACCTGTGATTTTCCTGATTAACGTTTGTATCCGCTTCCTGATGCCTGGGCACACTTGCGGGGGCATCGCCAGGACGCAATTCCATGGATGCGGTTTTCATATCAATCAGTTTGCGGCGAGCGGCCGCATAGTCCTTTGATAGCAAGCGGTCGAGCGGTACGGCAACGAAGTCAGGGTCTCCGTAGTATTTCTCCCGGTCCGCGAAAGCGAGCTTTGAGGCTTCAACCACAGTGTGGATATAGTCGGCTGAATTGTGTCCCAGCGCGGCGAGGTCATAGCCTTCGAGCAGCGCCAACTGTTGCAGGAAAACGGGACCCTGGCACCAGGTGTTACACTTGCGCACATCGTAGCCGCGATAGTGAAACGTAACCGCTGTCTCCACTTTCGTCCGGTAGTCGTGAAAGTCGGCCTGTGTCAGGAGCCCGCTGTTGGCCTGTCCACTCGCATCGCGGATTTTCGTATCGCGCTGGTAGGCAACGAGTTTTTCGGCGATAGGGCCTTTATAGAAGTAATCACGGGCGGCGGCAATCGCGGCATCCCGACCGAGATGGCTGTTGCGGATTTCAGCGTCAATCGTTGCCTTAAAGGTCTCTGCCCAGGTCTCGTTACAGAAGATTTCACCTACTGCTGGCGGCTGCCCGTTCGGCAGATAGAGCCGCGCGGAACTGGGCCATTCACTTTCAAATTTATCCTTGAGTCGGTTGATCGCGCCGTGAAGCTCCGGATACATGGGGAAGCCTTCTGCGGTCAACTCAATTGTTGGCGTTAAAACCTCTTTCAAAGACAAGCGTCCAAAGTATTGCAGCGCGGTCGTCCAGGCGCCGAAGGCGCCTGGCACGGTCGCGGGTAGGAAGCCATCGCCCGGAATCATCTCAATCCCGCGCGATTTGAACCATGCGATCGTCGCCGCTTTGGGCGCGTAGCCCTGTCCATTGATGGCGTACACCCGCTTTTGCCGCGCGCAATGGATAAGGATCGGCGCTTCGCCGCCGATCCCGTTGGATTGCGGTTCGAGTACGTTGAGCGCGAAGCCGGCGGCGACGCCGGCATCGATCGCGTTTCCCCCTTTTTCAAGCATCCGCAAGCCGGCCGCGGCGGCGAGATAATGTCCGGCTGTGACAATACCGTAGCGTCCCATGAAGACAGGGCGTGTTGTAAAGGTCATAGTATGAACCGTGATTCTCCTGATTTGGATGATGGATAGGATGAAATTTTTGAAAAGTCTGCCGCGATTTCCTCCAACTATTCCAGGGCGGCGCGAAGGTCTTTTACGATCTCCTCGCCGCCTTGCCGATTGAAAGGGGCATACTGGAAGTCGTTCAGATCCATGCTTACGTTGCCGGCGATGTGGTCCCTATGGACTCCAGCCAGCGGCGTTGCTCGTAGGTTATCGAACCCCCAGCAGGGGTTTGGCCTTCTCCTCGAGCCAGGGACATAACTGGGCGAATCGGAACGAATTCATTTCGAACAGCTGCATGAAGAACTCGTAGGCTTCACGGTCATCGCAGTCGATGAAGTGGCCGTTCAGGCGCAAGAAAGTATCGGTGACGGCGAAGGCGGTTCGCTTGTTGCCGTCCACGAAGGGGTAAATGTTGGCCAGGCTCTCCATAAGGGCGGCCGCTTCCTGAATGAGGCCGTCGTAGTATCCGAGCTGGGGCCGCATGAGCGCCGAGGCCAGGGCACCTTCATCACGGATGCCCATAGCGCCGCCGAACTCGCGAATCAGGGAGTCATATATGGCTATGGCTTCGCCAAAGTCCGGGAACTCATGGGTCATTCAGCGAGCAACGCATAGAGGCGGCGGTTCCTTTCGACGCTGGCCCGGAAATGGGCCATGACCACGGCGCGGGGCTTTTCCCGCGCGCGGTTTTCGGCGCACCCATCACGCATGCTCCCTTCTGGTTTCCTTCCAGTATGACATGGTGAGGTAATGTTGTCAAGATAATTCTTGACAACATTGGGTAGGTCTGCTCTCTGCCGGTTCACGCCATCAACTCCAGATTCAGTTCCTCCAGGATTCGGGGCAACTCCTCATCAGACACAGCGCATAGGGCCAAGCCGGCATGGGGCCATGGCCTTTCAGCCATGGATACGACGCTATAATAGATGGCTGGAGGATCGCGTGCGCCTGCTTCAATGGGGCCATGGCCTTTCAGCCATGGATACAGCTGAAGTGTCGCTGGTATCTCCGATCGGAGTGAGTCCTTCAATGGGGCCATGGCCTTTCAGCCATGGATACCTCAAATGCAATTGTGAGTAGTCCAGCGCGAATGTTCCTTCAATGGGGCCATGGCCTTTCAGCCATGGATACTTCGGCGTTCCCGACGCCGGCGACCGACACCAGAAACCTTCAATGGGGCCATGCGCCTTTCAGCCATGGATACGCTTTCGAAATTCCCAGGGCAACCTTTGGAATACGAACCTTCAATGGGGCCATGGCCTTTCAGCCATGGATACATTCACTCTTGATGATGCGGATGGTTCGCATACCGTGACTTCAATGGGGCCATGGCCTTTCAGCCATGGATACGTTTTTGCCCGCAGAAGATCGGGCGAAGCGTCGGGCACTTCAATGGGGCCATGGCCTTTCAGCCATGGATACAATTCTCATTTTTGACTGTATATATAAAATAGCAGAGCTTCAATGGGGCCATGGCCTTTCAGCCATGGATACGTCGGCAACCGACGTGATTGAAGCGCTGGAAGCCGGCCTTCAATGGGGCCATGGCCTTTCAGCCATGGATACGGGGTGGCCCGAGATGGCCCGAGATGGCCCGAGCTGCCTTCAATGGGGCCATGGCCTTTCAGCCATGGATACCCCACGTCAACGCCCGCAACTCGTCAACGGCACTATCCCTTCAATGGGGCCATGGCCTTTCAGCCATGGATACGTCGCCATCAAACTGAACCGTGCGTGGCGTAATGCCCTTCAATGGGGCCATGGCCTTTCAGCCATGGATACGCCGCAGCAGCTTCAACTTCGCTATCGGTCATTACCCGCCTTCAATGGGGCCATGGCCTTTCAGCCATGGATACATCCTGCGTTGCCCCGCAGGCCACACGTTCAATGCGGGCCTTCAATGGGGCCATGGCCTTTCAGCCATGGATACTTCAGGTTCTACTTTTAACTCGGGCAAGTAGAACCTCCTTCAATGGGGCCATGGCCTTTCAGCCATGGATACAACGGGCCTCACGCGACAAATTTCAACGCAGGCAACAACCTTCAATGGGGCCATGGCCTTTCAGCCATGGATACAGGCGTGTGCCGTGAGCCACATCCGTGAGCCACTGGCCTTCAATGGGGCCATGGCCTTTCAGCCATGGATACCTGGTTAAGGACACACTCAGCAGCATTGCCAAAGCGCCCTTCAATGGGGCCATGGCCTTTCAGCCATGGATACACGAACCGCTATCAGAAAACGAGTCACGGGTAGTTGCCTTCAATGGGGCCATGGCCTTTCAGCCATGGATACGGTAATCCGACAAGCGTACCAGCGTCCTTCCGTTCCCCTTCAATGGGGCCATGGCCTTTCAGCCATGGATACCCGCTCAACGACTTAATCACCTTCCACGCGCCATCAGCCTTCAATGGGGCCATGGCCTTTCAGCCATGGATACGTGAACGCGCGCTTATCTCGTGAGAGACAAGATCGTTCCTTCAATGGGGCCATGGCCTTTCAGCCATGGATACCACTCCGATCCGAACAATGCCCTGGCAGAGGCACACCCTTCAATGGGGCCATGGCCTTTCAGCCATGGATACCCCCCCCATCCATAGAGTCGATGCCCAGCCCCCAACCCCTTCAATGGGGCCATGGCCTTTCAGCCATGGATACCTCCCAGCGGTCGCCCGGCTGCCATAGATACTGGTATCCTTCAATGGGGCCATGGCCTTTCAGCCATGGATACGTCGACGCTTGCTGACTGGCGGGCGCAGGGCATTGGCCCTTCAATGGGGCCATGGCCTTTCAGCCATGGATACTCTGCCCGCGGCCGCATGAGGAGGCGCAAAGGGGAGTCCTTCAATGGGGCCATGGCCTTTCAGCCATGGATACAACCCGACCGCTATAAAACAGGGCAAAACACACCGTCCCTTCAATGGGGCCATGGCCTTTCAGCCATGGATACTCATTTGCAGCAGAAATGAAAGGACAGTGACGCATGGGCCTTCAATGGGGCCATGGCCTTTCAGCCATGGATACGTGGACTTATGCACGTTTAGGAACGCCTACTCCCCCCCTTCAATGGGGCCATGGCCTTTCAGCCATGGATACCCGATACGGTCATAGCGGAATTCGAGATTATGAAGGGCCTTCAATGGGGCCATGGCCTTTCAGCCATGGATACGCGAAACGGATGGGCAGCTAGGCGTAACTCTGGACCCTTCAATGGGGCCATGGCCTTTCAGCCATGGATACTTCCCCGCCTTCGCGGATCTTCTGATAGCCGACCTCCCTTCAATGGGGCCATGGCCTTTCAGCCATGGATACTATGCTGTAGACAACCCTATGCCCATTGAACTCCAGTCCTTCAATGGGGCCATGGCCTTTCAGCCATGGATACGCGAAGAAAGGAGAAAGACCATGAAGGCTCTAAACGACCTTCAATGGGGCCATGGCCTTTCAGCCATGGATACGCCGCGCAAGTGGCGCAGGCTGCCTATGAAGAGTGGGCCTTCAATGGGGCCATGGCCTTTCAGCCATGGATACATTTCGCGCCCAACTTGCCATCGTCCCCATCCCAGATCCCTTCAATGGGGCCATGGCCTTTCAGCCATGGATACGCGTGAACTTGCCCGCCCGTCGTTCGCGCACGTAGTCCTTCAATGGGGCCATGGCCTTTCAGCCATGGATACGCAGACTTCTGCTGCAGCCAGAAATGCAGGGCGACCCCCTTCAATGGGGCCATGGCCTTTCAGCCATGGATACCTGTCGGCGCCGCCGCCGCCCCCGGCGGGCAAAACCCTTCAATGGGGCCATGGCCTTTCAGCCATGGATACATAGTATAGATAATGCTCTACTAGATTTACAACACACGGCAAAACCCTTCAATGGGGCCATGGCCTTTCAGCCATGGATACACCGTCTTCATTGGGAGACGTCAAAACCAAATGGGCGGCCTTCAATGGGGCCATGGCCTTTCAGCCATGGATACCCCGCGGGCAATCCCCAGCGCGCCGCATTCAAGCGCATTCCTTCAATGGGGCCATGGCCTTTCAGCCATGGATACTTGATTGCGCTGGGCCCAGCCCGGCAGGGCCGTGGGGTCCTTCAATGGGGCCATGGCCTTTCAGCCATGGATACGCGCGCCCTGGCGCTTGTCTGGCGCGACGTAAGCGCCTTCAATGGGGCCATGGCCTTTCAGCCATGGATACCGGTCAGGGCTTGCGGCGCATGATATTGGTCAACAACCTTCAATGGGGCCATGGCCTTTCAGCCATGGATACCGCACTCGGCCGGCGCCGCGGGGGTCGCCGTGTGTACGCCTTCAATGGGGCCATGGCCTTTCAGCCATGGATACGTCGAGTTATCGCAATTCTCGGCACGGCGACGCGATCCTTCAATGGGGCCATGGCCTTTCAGCCATGGATACTATGTCCGCGCCGACCAGCTGGACCGGCTCGTAGTTCCTTCAATGGGGCCATGGCCTTTCAGCCATGGATACTGCTCCGCCAGACGCAGAATAGCGGGATCGAAGACCCTTCAATGGGGCCATGGCCTTTCAGCCATGGATACTTCCATGGTACGACACTAGACACAAAACAAGCGTACCCTTCAATGGGGCCATGGCCTTTCAGCCATGGATACGGCAAGCAGGGCAAGCGTCCAGCGTCCTTACCGATTCCCTTCAATGGGGCCATGGCCTTTCAGCCATGGATACGCCTACGCTTATGCTAGATACATATACACAAACAATGCCCTTCAATGGGGCCATGGCCTTTCAGCCATGGATACCTCATCTCTTTGCACGCCTTCCCGTTCCCTTTCAACCCTTCAATGGGGCCATGGCCTTTCAGCCATGGATACATGGGTGCTGCACCACGATTCATCATCAACCGCATTCCTTCAATGGGGCCATGGCCTTTCAGCCATGGATACACAACGGGCAAGCGTTGGCAAGCAGGGCAAGCGTTGGCCTTCAATGGGGCCATGGCCTTTCAGCCATGGATACATCATACTCGATAATCGGATGGTCATCTGGACCATAGCCTTCAATGGGGCCATGGCCTTTCAGCCATGGATACCCGCCCGACCGAGATCGCCATTCCCTGCGAGCGCAGCCCTTCAATGGGGCCATGGCCTTTCAGCCATGGATACGGTTTGGTGTGCAAGCTGAAGAGATAGGAGAGGAGATCCTTCAATGGGGCCATGGCCTTTCAGCCATGGATACTCCAGTCCACATCTCCGTCATGCGTTCGCATCTGTAGCCTTCAATGGGGCCATGGCCTTTCAGCCATGGATACTTCAGACGCCCTGGCGATTATCCGACACAACGCCTGCCTTCAATGGGGCCATGGCCTTTCAGCCATGGATACCTCCCGCATCGCCGCGGTGATGTGGGATACTCGACTCCTTCAATGGGGCCATGGCCTTTCAGCCATGGATACTGTCAAGGGTTTTTGGAACCAATTTGAAAATTCATTCCTTCAATGGGGCCATGGCCTTTCAGCCATGGATACAAGGACCAGATTCCCACGCTCCGATCGGAGATAGCACCTTCAATGGGGCCATGGCCTTTCAGCCATGGATACGAATTTCTCTACGGCCGCTTCTGCGAACTGCTCTTGCCTTCAATGGGGCCATGGCCTTTCAGCCATGGATACCAGGGTACCGAACCGCAAGCAGGGTACCGAACCACAAGCCTTCAATGGGGCCATGGCCTTTCAGCCATGGATACGCACTGAAGAGCCGCCAGAAGCGACCAAACCCACAGGCCTTCAATGGGGCCATGGCCTTTCAGCCATGGATACATTGCCCACAATCGTATCACGAAACCGAAGGCAACGCCCTTCAATGGGGCCATGGCCTTTCAGCCATGGATACTCCGCCACTGCGATGCCATGAGCGCCACAGTAGACGATCCTTCAATGGGGCCATGGCCTTTCAGCCATGGATACGCGTTTCGCGCCTTGTTCAGCTCGCGCGCTATGGCGCGCCTTCAATGGGGCCATGGCCTTTCAGCCATGGATACGATGCAAGTAGTCCGACCAAGTCTGACTGGAACAGCCCCTTCAATGGGGCCATGGCCTTTCAGCCATGGATACGTCGGAATTCTCGTTGCGATTTCTTTTTAGGACTCATGCCTTCAATGGGGCCATGGCCTTTCAGCCATGGATACCTGGGCAAGCCAACGGCCGGGCAAGCAGGGCAAGCCCCCTTCAATGGGGCCATGGCCTTTCAGCCATGGATACGTGCCAGGGTACCGAACCGATAGCGGGTAAGCAGGGTACCCCTTCAATGGGGCCATGGCCTTTCAGCCATGGATACTTTACCAGCGCAGCACAAGGCGACCTGCGCGCCCCAGCGCCTTCAATGGGGCCATGGCCTTTCAGCCATGGATACCTGCTTTCGACGCTACGGTAGTCTTTCTCGGATCGGCCTTCAATGGGGCCATGGCCTTTCAGCCATGGATACTTCACTGCTTGAGAGGCGTTCTTTCCGCTCATAATCCCTTCAATGGGGCCATGGCCTTTCAGCCATGGATACCAGAAGCGGATTCTCGTTTGTTTGGTAAGTCACACGGCCTTCAATGGGGCCATGGCCTTTCAGCCATGGATACTTCGGAGCGAACCAAACACGAGAGGAGCAAGGGATGCCTTCAATGGGGCCATGGCCTTTCAGCCATGGATACATTACTGAGGTTCGGAACGGCCGAGTGAATCGGAACCCCTTCAATGGGGCCATGGCCTTTCAGCCATGGATACGAGGTGCATTTACAAAGGTGGGCTCGCACAAGTATCATCCTTCAATGGGGCCATGGCCTTTCAGCCATGGATACCATGAAGGCTCTGCGCAGGGCAGCCAAGCTGGATGACCTTCAATGGGGCCATGGCCTTTCAGCCATGGATACAAGGGATACCGCGGCACAGGCCATCAGTGGAGATTACCCTTCAATGGGGCCATGGCCTTTCAGCCATGGATACATCGCACTTTGAACTTCAGTGCGAGACCCCTCCCGGCCTTCAATGGGGCCATGGCCTTTCAGCCATGGATACGCTTGTGGCTTGCCCTGCTTACCCGTTGCCCGACTTCCTTCAATGGGGCCATGGCCTTTCAGCCATGGATACCACTAGCGTACGCACTCTGTATCTAAATCTCTTAGTACCTTCAATGGGGCCATGGCCTTTCAGCCATGGATACATGTGCAGTATGCGTATCCTACGTTCGTTTCGTGATGCCTTCAATGGGGCCATGGCCTTTCAGCCATGGATACCGATCTGATTGCGTTGCATCGGGACATTGTCAAGCTCCTTCAATGGGGCCATGGCCTTTCAGCCATGGATACATCTTCAAATATCAACCTATCAAGAGAAGCTATAAGTGCCTTCAATGGGGCCATGGCCTTTCAGCCATGGATACGGTTCAGCTTTACACGGGCCGGGCAAGCCAACAGTAGCCTTCAATGGGGCCATGGCCTTTCAGCCATGGATACATCCGCACGCAGATTGAACAGCCCGTTGACGGCATTCCTTCAATGGGGCCATGGCCTTTCAGCCATGGATACAGTGGAATTACAGGATTTTCCGCTTTGATGACGCCGTCTGTTTGGGGGATTGATGGGATTGGCTGCTCGATTCGCCATTCTATTGTCAAGTTCAGACCTGCCATCCCCTCTTTCTCGACTGAAAATATGCGAGCGCTTCCTGATGAAAGGGTACAGCACCAAACCTCTCGCACTCTGACTGCGGGCGCATGCCATCTTCATCGTCAATGAGGGGCCATGACCTTTCCACCATGGATACCAAGACTATCTCACCGTAGAGCGTTCAGACTACCAAAGCCTCCCGCCGGTTTGGCTTGAGCTGGCGCCCCAATGTCCTCACCGCGTCTGAGCCACGGCCATCGACGGGGCCTGTATCGATTATGAGCACCCGGTCTTCTTTAAGGTTGATTATTTCGGTCAACGCCTCCTCCATTATAACGCGCTCTTTAGAAGAAAGGTCGCAGACGAAAACCGAGTATTGCAATGGGTCGCCGAATCCGTTCATCTTCTTGAACGTTCTGCGCAAGCGCTTGTCGTCGCTTACGTCATAGGCCACGATATATCTGTTGCGCACTGATCACCTCGTGGTAAAAGCGGGGTACTTCTTCAGCTCGCCCAGCAGGTAGCGGCCCAGCAGACGCGCCTGCACCTCCATTACCCGACGGTAGCTTATGGAGTATCTGAACAGAGGATGCGTTATCAGCGTGTCCATTCTGCGCTCGAATGCCCTGATTACAGCCTTGCGTCCGTCCTGGGTCAGGGACACGGCTCCGGACCGGTGGATGAAGTCTTTTTCCTTCAGTTCGGAGTTGTTGAACAGCGTCAGCGTGGCGGAGTCTGCGATCAGGGGGCGGAACTCCTCGGCGAGGTCCAGGGCCAGCGCGGGTCGTCCATACTTGGGTTGATGATAAAACCCCATGTAGGGATCGAATCCCACCATCATCGCTGACACCATGGCCTGCCTTATCAGCATGGAGTACAGGAAGGACAGCACTGCGTTCACCGGGTCTTTGGGCGGGCGGCGGTTGCGTGTCCGAAAATTGAAAGCGGAGTGTTCAGACTTAATCATCGCCCCGAAGTTGGTGAAATAGACGCGGGCGGCGGCCCCCTCGATTCCAAGCAGCGTCTGGAGCGAGTCTGCCGACTCCACCATTGCGGTCAGCCGCCTTATCTCGTTCAGAGCCGCTGCGGGCGCGTCCGGGTGGTTGCGGCGCAGCATCACCCGGCTGTTGCGCAGCTTGGCGATAACGATGTCCTTCGCTATCGAAAGCGACGTAAGCGTGTCGGCTGCCGCGCGGAACTGGCGCATCCGCAGTTCGACGTTCTTGTGAGCCATGCCCCAGGTTACTCCCTTCAGCCAGCCTCCATAGGTGAAATGGCAGATGGGTATTCCTCGTTCCAGGAGTTCGCGCGTCGCCTGCGCGGTAACCTGGGCGTTGCCGAAGATAGAGACGCTGGAAACGTCCAGCAGCCTGGACTTGGCGATGGTCTTGCGTTTGACGCTGACGGTGAGGTTATCGCCGGACTTTCCCACGACTCCGCCTTGGGTGACTACATACATGGGCAGAGCGTCGTCCCGCGCCGGCATCATGCGCCGAACGTCGTCGGGGCGCACCACGTAGCGGCTGCCCTTGAGGAAGGTCACCTCGTCGGGCAAGCAGATACCGACGAGGGAGCAGCGGGGACACTTGGGGCTGTCCTCCAGCGGGGGCGGGATTGTACCGCCGACGGACATCTCCCGCGCCGCGTTCAGCATATCCAGGGTTTGGTTGACAAGCATATCGTCAAAAACGACAAGAACGCGACGCTTGGAGCCCACGAAGTATATGATCCCCTCGTCACACTGGAATCCGTTGGCGCGCAGCAGCAGGCCCTGAACACATAATTGCACTCGCTCAGGCTCGTACGCGCCGCCAGGAACATTGGGGATGGTCCCGCGCTTGTAGTCAACCGGCGTGGCGCGACCTCCTTCGACCTCAATTAGATCGATCCGCGCGATGGCGCCCAGATTTTCGTCTGACAGCATGACCGAACGCGCGTGGATTTTCTCAGTCTGCGCGTCCTCGCCATCTGACTCCGGCATCTTGCCGTTCGCTGTCCGTTCAGGGAGGTCGCCGGCGGGTTGGTCAACCCGTCTGTGCTGGAAGCGCCCATCCAGCGTATCCGCGCTGTGGGCGAACTCGCCCTGCACCCACTCCATGTAGCATAGCCTGGGGCAGTAGGCGAACTCGTTGAGCATCCTAGCAGGGACAAGCTCGGGGGTATCTGTGGAATGGTTCACGGTGGTTGTCATGGCTGTCACCATTTTCACTGAACAGGAACGAAAATGCCCAATCCGTAGTGGCAGGCGAAGCCCAGGAGAACAGGGCCGGGGAACTCCTCTTCAAATTCTATCTCGAAATTGAACGCCCCGCCGCCGTTGGAGCCTGCCTGCTTATACCTGAAGAAATCGAAGGGGCGGAATCCGCTTGAGCGTCCTTCATGGATGGGCGTGATACGCTCTCGGGGATCCAGGCTCTCCACTCTGACCAGGCTGGGGCCGTCCGGCCAGCGCAGGGAGATCTCGCGTCCAATCTGGTCAGCCGGGCTATCTACCATGCGTCTCTGATTCTTCGGGCCGCGAAACTTGACGTGGCGCGTCAGTACATACGGTGTCAGCGACCGCCAGCGCCTGGACTTGCCGAACAGGGGAGAGACGCCAGCGAAATCATCTTCCTTGCCATGCGCCTGGTATGCTAACTGAATAGGCTCCCGCTGACCCCTTGGGTTGAGGGTGTTCACCGAGACCACCGCTTTGAATTCCTGTTCGTCCAAGCCTGCGGGTGTCCAGACAGTGAGGTGATCCAAGCGTCCGTCACCGTCCTCGTCGGTGGGCAGGTAGAAGGTGTGGCGGTGTCCATCCAGAGGCTTTCCTGATGAGTCCTTCCCGGATAGTTTCGGGGATCTCGCTCCTTCATTCCGTCTGCCATATTGGGCCATCGCACACTTGCGCGCCAACTCCCCCCACCGCAGTGTGTCGAAGGCCATGGGCAGAGGCTTGCCCGCCATGGCGAAACGGATGACCGTGGCCCCCGCGCCGTGTCTGCGTGGTTGTGGACGCGTGGCGTGGAATTCTGTGAAGCAGTCGGCCTTGCGGACATAGGGCCACCACTGCGCGCCTTCGGGGTCTATGCGCCCGCTGCGCCGAAGCGTGGAGGTCTCTACTTCGAGATCTTTCAGCTTGATGGGAGCGCGCGGCATCAACGTCCGGATAATTTCCCAGTCGCCCTTCGGGAGCGCGCCCGATTCCAGCGCGTATACGTTTATCTCTGGATACTCCGAGGCGAGCGATGCCTCGACCCACGACTCCGCGCGGCCAAGATAGGGCATGTTGTGGAGGACGCGGTCCAGGTCAGCGCGCTGCTGCGAGTCCAGTTCTACGTTCGGCCACACTACGAATACAGGCTTGTTGGCTCTGATTGCTACAAAGGAGTCTATTACCAGTGTTGTCCGCTCCTTCACGCCCTCATGGTATGGCATATAGTGCCGGGTGTGCCCTGTTGAGGCTGTGGGCAGGTGGAATTTTGGACATTCCGATGCCAGCGCTTTCAGTATGGACATGACGCGGTCGGGGGCCAGGTCGGGCAGGGTGCGTCGCCACGTGGCGACGATGCCCCTGAGGATACGCCACGGAGAGGGGGGCCACTCCAGCACGCCCTCGTTGACGTGCCGGCCCCACTGGGTGGCGTGATAACGGTTTGCCGTGAATGTGAACTTGATGGCGAGCATATTATTTCCTCCGGAATGTAAGCTCCGTGACGGGCGGCTTCGCGAACAGTCCTTCGGAGGCGCACGCGGCGATGAGCGCGGGCAGTTCTGCCTCCAGATCCGACGTGGTTGGCACGCTGAATCCCTCTCTGGGCCGTATGACCTCCAGGTCTCCAACCATATCCAGATCACAGGCTGTACGCAGCCGCAGGCCAGTGTCCAGGAACTTACGCACCTTCCACAGCGCCAGCGTGCCCAGGAAGCGATCGGCATTCTCTCCTAAGCCGTAGGCCTTGATTTGGGCCAGGTCAAGGTTGAAGTAGGCGGTGATGCGTTTGGCGGTGTACTCGGTGCGGTGGAATGGAACGTTACCGAATCCTTCCGCAGCGCCAACGGACAACCCAATCTCTTTCAATGAGGACGGTGCAGGAGCAACTCTGTCGTTCTTGACTCCGCCGCTGTCAGCGACATTGGAATCATGGGCTTCTATGAACCCGGACAGGCAGCGCTGCAAACGAGCCACTCCAGCCAATTTCTCTAGAAACACGCCATGCAGTACCGATCCCGGATCGTATTTGAATGCTGCCCTAGCAAGTCTTCGTCGGTTTAACACGCCTGTCCCTGAATTCTTTGCAGGCAGTCCTGCTTCGTCCCGGAACAGGGTCTGGAAATCGTCGTCACGCATGATATAGGGCGAGTTGAGCCTGTGAGCCTCCAACAACGAGTTTGTTGTGTCTCCGCTGTCCCAGAGATGTACCGAAACGTAGGGTATCCCGGCAATGGCGGAATGCAACGTATGGGTGGACTCGTCCCAGCACACGGTTTCCAATCTGTTGGCCATGGATTGGGCAGACTCAACCAGTATCACCTGGACTGACTTGCCCTCATCCTCGGGCACATCGTACACGGCAGCGCCCAGGTCAGGGAAGCCCGTAGGCTGGAATCGCGTACCCTGTATGGGTTGAAGCTGAGCCTCCATGAGAAGGCGGGGTTGGTTATCTAGCTGTTGCCATTGGATTGGCATGATGAAAAAACCTCCATTGATGTATTTTTGTTACGATGCTAGGGATGTCGTTTCGCGTGGCCTCCACAGGGCGCGTTCCGCCAGAGCCTTGTACACGCTCTTGTCTAGCGGGAACAGCAGCGCGGCGGCAAGACGACGGCCATAGTCTGACCCGTTGGCGATGCCCGGTTCGTCGCACAGCGGTTGCAGTCCTGAGGCCTTGAGACGGCGATATGCTACCCGATATGCGTCTTTGACCCTGTCCGCGCGCAGCATAGCAATCATAGACGGCTCCTGCCATATATCCGTGTCCGCGCCAAACTGCGGGCAGACGAACTTGCTGGGCAACAGAGTCAGCTTCATCACCGCATAGACAGCGGACAAGGTGAATGGCGCGTCCTGCTGAAAATCGCTCACCTGCGAACGGGGTCGGTGGCGCACGAACGACAGCGGCAGGGCCAGATCTGCCACGCGCTGGATATCTACGCTGCCATCCAGAAACGCCACGATGTCACTCAGCCGAGCCGAGTATGCTGAATCCAAGGGGGGATAGGAATTTTTCAGGCCCTGCATTCGACCTTCGAGACAGCGGCGTTCCAGCACGGCAAGCATATTAGATAAGGCATCTCCGGAAGTCCAGACGCAGGATGTGCTGTCTTTATTCCATATGGTTCCCCTGCTTGTGTCTACAAGCTCCATATTCTCCCTGATTGGGCCGACTTTGCGCTCTCCCTGCGCCGGTTCATGAAGGATTGACGCCATGGCGCGGGCCAGCCGGAATTCGGCAGACTTGTCATCGGCATGGCGGAGCCAATCCAGTGAGAGGTTGTTGAGAGGGGGCACTTTCTCTCGGGGTCCTGATTTTGCCAGCCACCGTTCCGCATTACTAACCGCAACCAACACATTCTGCAAATCGTATGGCTGCCCCCGCTGGCAGAACTCGATGATGGCGCTGTCAACCTGCCTCAGTACGGTACCGAGACCAGCAGGCGCTTTGTTGCCGGTCGCATTGCGCCGCAGGCTTTCCATCCATATGTCCAGGTCAAAGAGGACGTTGGCGCGTTGTGCGGCATCCACATCAGATCGCACACAAAAACGCCCTAGGGGAGCGGCTAGATATGCCTTCCCGTTTCGCTCCAGGAACCCATACCGCTGGAATTGGGAAACGCCCCGTTCTGTTCCCAGCCCAGCGATCGCTCTTGCAAAATCCGTGCCGCTGGAGACCTGTCGCCGGCCAAGTTGTGCGCGCCCCTCGGACACCAGATGTTCTAACTCTTGCAAGTTAGCGGGCTGGTCCCAAAGCGGCGCCCAGAACTCAGCCCTGGACGAATCTCCATACTCGGAATTCGCAGATGTGCCATACCCGGCGGCAGAGTTATCCACAGTAAACGAGAACACCGCTTTGGGAGATGCCTGCGCTGAAAGCCTGCGAGCGGCAGCGCCCGCGAATAGCAACGCGCCCTCGAACATCAGAATGTAGTCCCAGGGATTGGTCAGTCCTTCACCGTTAAACCCCACGGATGCGTTGGCCCCTCCGACGCTGCTAGGGTTGTAGAATCCGGTTGGTTTCCTTACAAACTGGGGGGAATCTTCATTGAACAGGGTTGCAACAAGCTGACTTCGGATAATGGATTCGCCATTACGTTGCTGGTTCAGGTTCAAAGCCAAGACAATGTTCTGCATGAAGTTGTTGCTGAATTCCAGCCTGCCGTCATTGCCTCCTGTACCAAGCAGAGGCGGATATTTTGGCCCATCAGCGGTTAGAACATACGCCACATCGATCCAGTCTAGTGAATCATCAGGAAATTCGACTCGACAATGGGCGAGAATCGTGTCCTTTGCCTCACTTCTTGCTTTGTTAGCCTCAGTTCTTGCCCTTTTGCGTCCCGCAGTGTCCTGCACTGTCTCCGCGTCTTCAAACTGTCTAATCAATTGCTCCATGATCTTGTTCTTTTTCACGGTCAAGATCACATTTCGATACTGTTTCATGCGGTCGCCGATTGAAGATCGAATGACACTGATTGCATCCTGATTGTCCCTTGGGTAGAATCCGCTGCCGCCGTTCCATGGTGACACGATCGGCGTTGGCCGGTACTCTTCCAGGAAGAACTTCACCAGCGCATCGCGGTTCAGGGATGAATTCAGATAGAAAATGTCGGTTTGCCACCGGGCACGAGCGCGTGCGTCCTTTTGCTCTGACACCAGGCGAAAGATTCCCAGGGCCTTCAGATAGGCCATCAAAGGCTCAGGGGTGCATCCTCGCAGTTCGAGTTCGTAGGGGTGATTCAATTTGTGTCCTCCTGCTCATCCTTGCTGGCGCGCATATCGGCGGCGCGGACAATGGCCTCCAGGTAGGCGAGTCTGAACGGGCCGAGCCAGTCCAGCAGACCCAGGCTTCGCTCCAGCCAGGAGCGCCGTCCGTTATCGTCCAGACCAATTCGCGCGATCGACAGGTCTAACTTTGTTTCGTCTATACACAGCCTCTCTCCAAGTTCCACAGGTGGCAGCGTTTCGGATTCCGAAATCTGATACCCCAACAGGTAGTTCGGATTGGGGTTGCTATCGGTATTGCCCCCGCGCCGTCCGGGGAGAGACCTGACGCCTAGCCTGACCTTGCCGTGATGCGCGGCGGCAAGGTATGCGGCCAGGTCGCGGTTTCTACCCTCAAGTTCATTCGCATGTTCCAGGATAGCCAGAGCGCTGCCTAACTCATGGCGGAAGTGCTGACGTTTATTTTTCCCCTTACCTGGGCTTTTCGCCATCTGGACATCACTGCCCGGGGCGACTTCACCTTTTGGAAGAGAGTCGCGCAGCATCTCCTGGAACGCTTTGTGCGCTTTGCCCGCGTCATGGTATAGAACAGCCAGTTTCACGGCTTCGCGGACACCTGGCTCGACGAGCCATCTGGATAGCTCATCCAGAATCTTTCTTACCTCAGTTTCGACATGGCGGGTGTGGTCGAGCAGAGTTACCCACTTCCTCTGCGAAGTGGAGTTGGGATCCGAGTTCTGGCCGTCCTCCGGATCCTTATCTGTATCCTGAACGACAGCCACCGTTTCTTTGATGGAGGGGTCCCAACCAATTTCTGAAGAGTATCCCCCTTGCGTGGCATCCAGCATCAAGGTCATGCCCGGATGAATGTTCCTCGACTGAACTTCTGTCCACTGATTATTCAGAAAATCCCACCGCCATGCTTTGCGTTTTTCATCTTTCAAGTAATCATTGATGCTTTTCCCAAGGGAAACGCTTACGGTTTCGGAATGGGTGGGCCTCGGTTCATCTTCGCCAGGACCTTCTGCGGGAATATCCCGCCAGAACACCGACACATCACGCTCGTCAGCGCCCCGGACGTACTGTGATACGTCCAGATAGCTGCCCGACAGATCAGGAGTGGTATCGAACAGCCCTACCACGTCGCGCCTGCGAATCACGGTTAGGTGATCGGCATCCCCCATGATATCGCTCAACCTTTCGAGATCTGATGGTCCGACGGACTTGCCTTCCCGGGATTTCATGAGATCGCGGGCGGATTTCACATCCTTGGGATCGTATGGGGCCGTGTCCTGGCTGCGCTCGCCCACGTCCACCCAGAGAACGGCGCCCTGTTTGTACTCGCCCTTCCGGTTGCATCGCCCGAATCGCTGCACCATCGACGGCCACGGCGCGAGTTCAGTAATCAGTGTCCGAGCCGAAATGTCTACCCCGGCTTCGACGGCCTGGGTTGCTACAACAACTTTTCCGGGGTCTGCCTTGTCTATCTCTTCCAAGAGCAGGTCCCGTTTCTTTTCTCTATCCTTCCCCCGGAAGCGCGAGTGAATCAGCACCTTCTCCGCATCCAGAGAAACCCACCGGTGGTTATTCAATGCTTTGTACACTTCCTGCGAGCGTTCCACGGTGTTGACTATCGCCAGGGTCAGCGTTCCGGGTTGGTGCTTCTCTGCGATGAACTCAGCCATTTTGCGGGCGTAGCGCTTACCCTTCTCAACGGAAATTTCAGTCACGACCTTGCAGGCGTTGTGCCGTTTACTGATGTGAGCGTTCTCCCGATCGTCGGTCCCAAGCTGCAAGACCTGAGATTCGGATGGCGCGTAATGGTCTATGGTATTGAGCCAGCTAGGTCGGACCGTCGCCGACATCCACATGCTATGGGTTGGGCCAAAGATTCCGAGCTTGCGTCGAAGCCCGGCCAGTTGGGTTGACGTAGACAGCCCATTGGCCATGAGTTGCACCTCATCCATGATCCAGAGACAGTCGTTGTTGAGCAGACCGTACTCGACCGGCCACCCGAAGGGGGCGCTCCCATATCCCCGATTGAGGGCGCGGGACAGCAGCATATCCTGGGTGCCGATGATGATGTGCGGCTTTTCGGGATAGAGATACCACTGAACGCGCGGCTCTCCCCCCATGAGGATGACTACCCCAACGTCATTTGTCTTGTCCAACCTCTCGAGCCAGTCTTCGACTCGCGCTGCGGTCTGCTCAACCAGAGTCCGCATCGGAAGGCAGTACACCAATCTGCGGGGCGTGGTAGAGCGAACGCGCGGTTCAGGATGATAAAGATGCCTGTATAGCCATCCCAGAACTGCGGCCTCGGTTTTTCCTGCCCCCGTTGGGATTTTCAGGAGAGTAGGGAGGCCCTTTCTCTCAGCAACTTGGGTTTGATAGGGATAGGGTTCATGACCGGTCGCGGCAACAAAAAATCTTACATAATCCATCCAACACTCTCCTGGTAGCGTTTGTGTTACAATTAACCGTGGCTGAATGCTGTTGGAAAGACCAGGCACCTAATTTGTGCCCAGGCTTTATTTTGCAGAATATGACAACGTAGATCAAGTATAACAGATGCCAAGGCATCTGTCAATACTCAATTTCGAGCTGATTTTAGATTTCTGGCCGAAACAGGGCATCAAGCCCGAAGACCAGACCCCTTTGAAGGATTTATGTTGTCATATTGTGGGTAGAAGCACAACCCATCTCCGGGCCGCGAGGGCCCGGCCCCATTGATGAACTGCGAATGGAGCAAGTCAATTTTGTTCATTCGCAGCATGCGCACACTGCGTCGGACCGACTGCGAGCAGCGCGACAAAGCGGGCAGACCGCGTGGCGGTCTGCGCTCAATGTCGTCATCTTTCCTAAAAGGTCGGGGTAAAAGTCGGCGTGGAATTGCTGTGCGGCCGAGAGTTGGGCTTGCAGAGTTTCGTCGTGACAGTACGCCAGGCAGGATTCGAACCTGCGACCTTCGCCTCCGCAGGGCGGCGCTCTAATCCACTGAGCTACTGGCGCGTATGGCGGGGAGGGAGGGATTTGAACCCTCGAGGGACATTGCTGCCCCTACCCACTTAGCAGGCGGGCGCACTCGACCAGGCTATGCGACCTCCCCTTATTACTGTGTCGGCTGCGGCAGGCGGAGGGAGAGGGATTCGAACCCCCGGTGACATTGCTGCCACAGTTGTTTTCAAGACAACCGCCTTCGTCCACTCGGCCATCCCTCCATTTCTTCAGGGCTCTCTCTGTTGAGCCAGTTTGAGTAGCGCCGTTGGACTTCAGACTATCCTCGCCGAGCCTGGACTTTCCAGCCATTGACTTCTACAGTATACACCGCGGGCGGCAACTGTGTCAAATGTCGCGCGCCAGTTGGGTTTGACGACGCCCGCCACCTGCCTGGGCCGCAGAGCGAATCTCCATTTTACTTCCAAGATATGGGCGCAACACCTCGGGCAGACGGATGCTGCCGTCGGCCTGTTGGTTGTTTTCCAAGAGGGCGATAATCACCCGCGGCAGGGCCAGTCCAGAGCCATTGAGCGTGTAGACATAGGCCGGGCGCGCGCCCTCTTGCGGTCGGTAGCGGATGTTGGCGCGCCGCGCCTGAAAGTCGCGGAACAGGGAACAGGAGCTGACCTCCAGCCACTCGCGGCAGCCGGCGGCCCACACCTCCAGATCGTATTTGATCGCGGCCACGAATGACAGATCACCGGTGGCGATGGCAACGCGGCGATAGGGCAAATTGAGTCTTTCCAGCAGCACTTCCGCGGCCCGGGTGAGCGATTCCAATTCCTCACGCCCCGTTGCTGGCTCCACAAATTTGACCATCTCCACTTTCTCGAACTGATGCACGCGTTTGATGCCGCGCACATCCTTGCCGGCGGACATCTTCTCCCGGCGAAAGCAGGGCGTGCTGGCCACGTAGTAGCGGGGCAGGGCGCCTGCCTCCAGGATCTCGTCCCGGTGCATGTTGGTGATCGACACTTCCGCGGTGGGGATGAACCAGTAGTCCTCCTCAGCGTCGCGGTAGAGATTCTCGCCAAACTTGGGCAGATTGCCTGTGCCTTGCATGGAATGTCCACGCACCATCATAGGCGGATACAGTTCCGTATAGCCGTGCTCGTTGATATGCACATCCAGAAACCAGTTCGACAGGACGCGTTGCAGCCGGGCGCCGGCTCCTTTCAGGAAATAGAAACGGCTGCCGGCGACGGCAATGCCGCGCTCGAAGTCGATGATCCCCAGCTTTGGCCCCAAATCCCAATGGGCTTGGGGCTCGAAGTCAAATTGAGGCATCTCACCCCACTGGGAGACAACGACATTGCCCTCTTCATCCGGGGCCACCGGCACGTCCGGTTCAGGCGGATTGGGGATGCGCATCATGGCGTTGTGGAAGGCTGTTTCCACCCGGCGCAGTTCATCATCAATGTGAGTGATTTCAGCGCCGATCGCGCTCATTCTCTGTTTCAGCGCGCCGGCTTCTTCTGTTTTCTTCTCCCGAAAAAGCGCTCCGATCCGTTTGGAGCCGGTGTTCCGTTCTGCCCGCAGCGCTTCCCCTTGTTGCAGCAGGCGGCGGCGCTTTGCGTCCAGATCCAGAGCCAGCTCCCAGGGCGCTTCCGTGTCATTCAATTTCGCCATCGCCTCAGCTAAAGCTGCCCGGTTTTCCCGCATCCAACGTATGTCAAGCATCTTTCGCTCCTACAAAGTTCGTGGTTCGTGGTGAGTTCTCACCACGCGATACGGCATGTAACGAAAAATCCCCTCGCCTATTTCAGGACGAGGGGACCCGTGGTACCACCTGAGTTCGCAGAGATTCATGCCTCATTGTGCCGATATCGGGGCAGACCGTCCGGCCATTTCCTGCCGGAAGCTCCTGGGGCGCTAAACCGTTCGTCGCCTATTGCCTTGCAGCGTCCGGCAACTCTCTGAAAGTGCGGGCAAACGGTCCATGGTCTCAATCGCAGCCTTATGTATCCCTATATGATAGCTAGGATATCACAGCCGGATGGCGCTGTCAAAATCTCACGCATGCGCGAGATTGGCCAGATCGACCAGTTGAAACAACGCCAAGGGACCGGCGCTGCGGTAGCACAGGTGGAGCGGCACAGGCAGATGGTAGGCCAGCCACTCCACCAGACGATCCGGCATGGATGCTTCGACCTCCAGACGCACGACCGGCGAGGCCAACTGCAGGTTGCGCAGCCGTCGACTCTGGGCTGCCAGTGTGTCGCTGTAGTGGCTGCGGTGGGTAGCCCGCAGGACCCGGAAAAGAAAGACTCTCTCGACTTGCATGCCGGGGAAAAGGTCGCTGAGAAAGTCGGCCACCGCGTCTTCGCTCCACAGATACAGGCGCGGCCCTGCGGATGTTGGAACGCCGACAAAACGGGACAACAGGGGCGGCACTTTGATCCTGGCATATGAAAGCGGGCCGACTCCTGCCTCCGGGCGGCTGAGATGAACCAACAGATTGAGGCTGTGCGAGCTGATGAACGGAAACGGGTGGCCCGGATCGATCGCCAGGGGCGTCAACATTGGATAGATCTGTTGATGGAAAAACTGGCGCAGGTGTTCCCGCTGCTGTCCGCTTAGGTCCTGGGGCCGGCGTAGCGCGATGCCGTACTCTGCCGCCAGAGCCGGCAGCAATGTCTCTTGCAAATCGACGAAGGCCTGCTGCAAGAGCGGCTCCAGACGCGCAGTGATCTCCTCCCAATCGAACGGCGCGTCCGCAATGGCAGCCAAAGGGTGGGAGGTTGCCCCGTCCGGACGGAGGGCTGTCGGGGCAGACGCGTGACCGCTTGGAACAGGCGCATGCTCTGCAAAGTACTGATCCAGACTGGACGCAAGCAGCCCCAGAATGCGAATACGCTCCAGCAAAGGGCAGGCCGGGTTGCGGCTTTCTTCCAACAGATACGCAACTTCGACGATCGGCGGCGGGAGAGGCACGGTTTGCAGGCGAGCCTTCAACCCGGCCGCCAGGGCTTTGGCTCTGGCGACGACCTCGGCGTCGAAAGGGTCTGTGGCCGGCAGGCGGCGATCGGCGCTGACCGTTGACAATGGCTGCTGCGCCGAGATTCGATTCGATGCAGGCGAGACGCCTGCGTTCCCAGGGTGAAGAACGCCATCAGGCATTGGATCTTGCTACTGCTCCACAGCAATGAAATCGATGCGGATGGTAAACTCGTTCTGAACGGTGAGTGTATTGGCAAAGTTGGGCGGATCAAAGCCAAAATCTGTCATCTGTAGTCGAGTCTCGGCGCTGGCGCTGATTGTATCGCCGCGCAAGCTGGCCGTCACGTTCCAGACAGTGGGCAGTGTCATGCCACGGAGGGTCAGTGCACCATCCAATTGAAAGCGGGTCGGATCGCCCTCCTGGTAGTTCTGCGGCGCGTCCCGGATTTGTGTGGCGATGAAAACCGCCAAAGGAAAACGGTTTGACTCCAATGCGTTGTCCTGAATCCATCCATCTCGCAGGCTCTGATCTGTACGCAAGGTCGGCAAATAGACTGCGAAACGGTTGACGCCAATTGTATTGCCTGCCAGGTCGATCTGCAACAGCCCTTCCACATCCTGTGTGACGCCGGTCACTTTGGTCTTTCCGACTGCCAGGCCGTACTTTCGGGTTGCGTCCGGGAAGAGCTCCTCATCTACAACATATACCGCTTGGGACTGAGCGGGAATAATCTGGAACGTTTGCAATCCCTTTTCCTCACGCAGGCTGAGCGGAGGCAGCGTGGCGAAAGACGCGGCCGCTTCCGGCGACAACGTCTGTGTGGTGTCTCGATCAGTACAGCCGACGCTCAGGAATGCCACCAATATCAAGCTAAGCAGTAGAAGTTGTGTTTTCACGGTGTAAGCAGAGACGTTCCTTTGCGAGCGCCCACAAAAAGAAAGGCAATGTCGCAAGGACGCAAGGAAAAATCGACTATGATTCATATGATTATACAGGATTGACCATGATTTTATCCTATCCATCCTACCATTACTCCTTCGATTCCGGGGAGGAGCCGGAAAACGATCCTTCGACAAAGCGAACGCCCTCAGGCAGATAGGCAGGCAAGGCGCGGTCGCCGCCTCCGAAAGCGGCCAATAGCTGGCGGACAAATAGCGAATAGAAGCCCTCATGCCGAAAGGTCGGCTCAGATTGCCACACGGCCAGTCCGCTTTCAAAGCCATACTCTTCAAATGATGCAACAAAAGGCTGGTTTCTGGCAATGATATGTATTGGCGTATCCCAACCGTCCTCCCGTCGGGAGACCCGAGGCGGTTGGTGGTCCCCCACCAGCACGAAGATCGCCTTCTCATTCGGCTCGCTCACAATGAAGTCTGTGAGCATTTCCAACTGATATTCGACGGCATTCCAGTAGTTTTGCCGGCGTTGGCTGTGTTCGATCAGTTCTGACGAGGGCGGCGGCGCGTCCCCCAGCGCGTTCAACGCCTGCCATGGATCGGTCAAGGCAGGCAGCGGTGTCCACGGGTAATGGGAGTTCTGCGTTATGGTAAAAAACAGAAACGGTCCGTCTGTTTCCTGACGAATGGTCTGGCGGGCGAAATTCAGAGAGAATTGATCTGGAGGAGCCGGTCCCCAGCCGTATTCAGGGCCGACAAAGTTCAAGTCTTCATATTTCAACCAACGGTCTACGCCGAAAAAGTTGGCATATTTCTTCCATACAGTTTTCGGCAGCCCCATCGATAGCGCGGTTAAGCGATAGTAACGGTAGCCCTGACTTTTCAGAAACCGCCCCAAATCCGGGTACTCTTCCAGTTGATAGATATCCAAGAGCGCATAATACTGTGGGTCTGAATCAATACGCAGGCCGAAGAGAGCGCTGGTGTAGGACATCCACGAGCCACCCCCCCATGTGGGAGCCAGACTGCGGGCCGATGCGACATGCCAGCCCGCTGCAGCCAATGTCTCTTCCAGCCGCTGGGTCAAAACCCGGTATTGGGAACGCCAATCGGATCGTTTGTAGAGAACACTTCCGTATGATTCGCTGAAAATGATGTACACACTGGGCCGTTGCGCCAAACTGTAGCCGCTATAATCGTACGCGCGGCGCGCCTCCGAATCGTCAAATCGTTGAACATTGTCGTAAACGCGCCAGGATTCAGCGATATTTCGGCTCAGTTTCGCCACAAGACTGCCGAACACCATTTCCGGACGGCTGAGCTGGTCCTGGCGGGTATAGGCCTGCGCGACAATAAGAACTGTCAGCAGACCCAAAGCGATGCGCGATGCCGGGCTCAGACTGTACTGCGGCCTGGCTGCTGTCGCGCGCTGGATATTCAGTTGCTGGGTCCACGGCGCCGGACGACTTGCGGGCGAGACGCCCGCGATCCCGTGTTGGATTGGCAGGACGAGTCTAGCCAGGCGCGCAACGACAGCTGCGCCGGCAACGATGAGCAGAACGATCGCGGCCACAAATCCGAATGTGACGCGGGCGTTTTGCAGGAAAAAGCTGAATCCTTCTGTGGCCATCCGCAACTGGCTATAAAAGACCGGTTCGACGCTGAAAAATGTGAGAGAGACGCCTTCATAGAGGTAATAGGAAAAGAAAAAAAGATAGGTGACGATGAATCCGCGGCGCACACTCGTCGTGCGAAGCGGAGGGCATAGCGTCCACAGGCTGATGAAGAGAATGAGTTCGGAGTTAAAGCGCAGCAGATCTGGCGTTCTGCGCCAGACAACCATCTGCCGCCAGATCTGCTCTAAAGAGCGTCCTGCGAAGTGGATCGTCGGCAGAATCGACCCATCTTCCCGGTCGATAAGGACGACTGGGAAGAAAAGCAATGCGTTCAGAACAATGAATGCAGTCCAAAAGCTAAGGTCGGGAGAGACCTTTCGACTGGTATCGTTGCCAGTAGCCTTCGATGCGGTTGACAAATTGGGCGGGCTTCTCCATATACATTCGGTCTGCCACGGGCACGGCCGCGTTGCGCCTACGGACCCGCTCACGGGCAATCAGGGCGGTGAGCAGGTCGGCGTTTCGCTCGCTAAGGCTCTGCAGCTCAGTGATATACTGAGATTCTTCCAGCACGGCCAGGTCGTGCTCCTTACCCAGCCGATCGGCCAACAGATCGCTCTCGCGTTCCATCACTTTCATGGCCTTGGGAGATAGAGGTTGGAGAATTTGCAGATGATACCAAAGGTACTTGACTCGTTTGCGCCAGGCATGAAAGTTCTCGGTGGTGGGCTGGGCATACGCGACTTTCTTCTCAGAACGGCCCTGGCTATAGATTCTACGAAGCCCGCGCGCGAAGTAAGCGAACCCTTCGGCGGTGAACTTCCAATCCTGGGCCCGGAGTCGCGCTTCTCGCAGTGATTTGATCACAACAGGGATCTTGCGGTCGTCTTCGGCAAATGTTCTCAGAAGCATTTCGTGTCTATCCACAAGAGACCGGCGCATCTTGATGAATGCCTTGCCGGACAACTGATTGCCGTGGCGCTTTCTCAGCATATCCAGCGTTTCGATATAGACAACATTGTCGCGCAGCGGTGAAAGGATGCGGCCCTGATCGCGGAAGAAAACGTTCTCTCGACGATATGTCTTGTCTGGAAGCGCGCCCCGCGCCAGCCGTGCGACGGACCGCACCCGCTTGAAGTGTTTACGCGCCTCATGAATGCCCTCATTCAGATCGTCGGCGCGCTGAAGTTGAGCGATGGCTCCGTCGATCTGTTCGCACACGATGCGGCGCAGCGCATCCGCCGGGTATTCGTTGGGCATGAGCGCAAAATTCATGCGCATCTCCTGTCGAAGAAGCTCATCGCCCCTGACCCTGCGGCCCTGGGGCGGCCTGACGCAATTTCGTGAACAGATCCTGAAAGATCCTATCGCGTTGGACGTAGCGAGCGCAGGAGATGGGGTGTCGGCTATCGTCAAAGGCCCAGGTGATTTCAGCGGTCAATCGCGGTGAGCTGACCAGTTCCATGGGCGCCCACTGCGGATTGATCAGCCAGCCAATCGGCGCCAGATCCCAGAGCTGTTTGGAATAGCCAAAATGATCCGCATGGTGGTCGCGGAAGATCTCAAAGAGATAGGCGCCGATAGCTCCTTTCCCTTGCACATGCGCGGCCATTTCCGGTAAGGTTGTATGCAGATGGGAGACAACCCCCATACATGGGAAACGCAGCAGTGGGACGCCACAGTCCAGGAGAATGCGGCTGGCGCCAGGATCCTGGCGCAGATTGAACTCGCGCGTGTCGGGCCAATGCCGGGCATGGCCCCCCAACCACAGGACAACGATGCGTTCCCGGATCATCGGTTCCAGCAGCAGAGCTGAGGCGATATTCGTACTCGCGCCGATGGCGACAACGTACAAGGGATCTTCCAGCGGTGAGGCCAACGCCCGGGCGATGAGATCGGCAGCGGCTTCACTCTCTACCGGTGTCCGCTCATCCGGCAGCCATGCTGTAGCTCCCCGCAGAACATACCCGTTCCGGGGTCGAGCGATGGCTGGCAAGCGCGCCAACAGTCGGTGGATTTCGGCGTAACTCTTTTCCATCCCATCCCTTGGACCGGAGGAGCGGGCGTTATGGAAAGGCGCAGCGTAGAGGGCTTCGACGGTCAAGCGTTCGGGCGAGAGCAGCGCGTATACGACAGCGAATTGGTCATCGATTTCGTTATATGCGTCTGTGTCCAAGACCATACGCAGCGGAGCCGCTGGCGGCGCCAGGCGGCGTTGGAGGAGCTGAGGGTCAAGAGGTGGAAAGTTCATTTGCAGATGAAGTGTATTTCTATGCTGCAAGCCGGTTTACCATCTCCAGCATCGCTGTCATATACCCGATGGCATAGGCGCGGCCGCGGTGTCCCCAGGAGGTGTCATCCACCATCGCTGGCACATGGTCGGTGATCATAAAGCCGGTGAATTCTACTTCCTTCAGCGTCTTCATCACTTCAAACGGGTCGACATTGCCCTCGTTGATGAAACATTCGTTGAAGCAGGGGACAGTGCCCTGCACATCGCGGAAATGGACGTAGACGATGCGATCGCGGCCACCAAAATGGCGTATGGCCTCGAGGACGTAGTCGTGGCCGTCCATCTCTGACCAGCAGCCCATGCAGAAATCCAGGCCATGATTGGGGCTGTCGAAGCGGTCAATTGCCCGTTTGAAGCCCTCAAAGTTGTGAAAGATACGGGCCACGCCGCCGAGAGACGCCACTGGCGGGTCGTCTGGATGCAAAGCAAGGGTCACGCCGGCTTCCTCCGCCACCGGCAGAATGCGCTCCATGTAGTATTCGTAGTTGGCCCACATCTCATCGGCATGGTAGATGCGGCTGTGCGTCAGTTCATTTGGGTCGTGCTCCTCCAGATTGAAGCGGGTGCCGCGCGCGCCGCCCCGCAGCAACGCTGGGTCCGGCGTGCGCCAAACCTGGTTGGGCATCCAGTGATAGCCGAGAATCGAAATGCCAGCTCTCCCCATGTTGCGAATTGTCGTTTGCATGTGGTCGATCTGCTCGTCTCGTCCTGGCAAGCCCAGCATCGCTTTATGGTAGAAGGAGACGGGCACATTTTCCAGACACATCAGCCGCAGACCGGCTGCGTCGGCCCGCTCTTTGGCCGCCTTCAGATCTTGGTACTCCCACTGCTTGTCGCCGGGGAGTTTCGGCGTGTTCATCAGAAAATCATCGGCCCCAAGCTGTTTGATGAATGCCAGCTTCTCGTCGGTCAGTTCATTGAACTGGCCCAGGCCAATACGCATTGGCAGAGACATGCAAAGCTCCTTTCTATACAGCCGGCGGCTGCGCGGCGCGCAGCGCCGCCAGCAACTGCGTCCGCTCCGCACCGGTCAACTCGACCAGCGGCGGGCGTACCCGGCTCCAAGCGGGTCGTCCGGTCTGGTCAGCGACGATCACTTTCAGGGAGGCAATCATATTGTGGCCGGAAGCGACGATTGCGCTGCGGATCCCATTGGCGCGGTTCTGGCGTTCATCCGCATCGGGCGCTTGCCAATTGTCATACAGGTCCCGAATGACATGGGGCAGGACGTTCGCCATCCCGGAGATACAGCCGCCGCCGCCACCCCGCAAATTCTGCAACAGATGGGCTTCTGTGCCGCAGAAAATCGCGAAGCCGGGAAAGCGCTGCGCCACCTCATGCAAACGCAGCAGGTTTTCCAGGTCGCCGGAGCTGTCCTTCACGCCGGCGGCCTGGCCGGGAAATGCCTCGGCCAGCCGGGCCACGAGGGCCGGGCTGAGGGGAACGCCGCTCACCTGGGGGATGTGATAGAAATACATACGCAGGCGGTCGTCGTTCACGCGGTCGCAGATGGCGGCGAAGGAGCGGAAGAGGCCTTCAGCGGACACATTCGGATAGTAGAACGGCGGCAGGGTCAATACGCCGCGGCAGCCGGCCTGTACTGCGTGGCGGGTCAGTTCAACGGCTTCCGTGAACGATGCGGCGCCGCTGCCGACAACGAGTTTTTCAGGCGCAATACCTGCCTCGATTACGGCATCGACGGCGGCCATGCGCTCGCCTGCGGAAAAGGAAGTGGCTTCACTGTTGGTGCCAAACAGGACGAGCCCGTGGCAGCCTCCTGCCAGCAGGCGGTTGCAGAATTCGAAATACGCCGGGATATCGATAGTCAGGTCGGCGTTGACGGGCGTCAGAGTCGGGGCAAAGACGCCGCGCAGGGAAAGTTCGGGCATAGGGTGGGTCCTTATTGCAGCACCGACTTCGACGTCGGCACAAGGCGCATGACCTTGATCGTCTCCCGGTTGAGCAATGCAGGGATGCGCGGGCCGATGTCGTTCAGCCACCTGTCGGATTGGTAGACAGCCTCGTAGAGATTCTCACGTTCGTTCTCATCCTGAAAACGACGCATCCAGACATAACAGTTCTCATCTTCCTCGTCGATGAATGAACCGACAACGACCATCCCTTTCGACACCTGAAATGGAATGATCACACTTTCCATAAACTGGACCCAATCATCCCGCTTGCCAGGGTGACATTCGTAGATACGGTATTCATACAGCATGGGCGCGCTCCTGTTTTTGCAGACCTCTGGGATCGCGGGCGTCTCGCCCGCATGCAGTGAGAGGCTGTTTGAAAAAAGTCAAGCAAATGTGTACAACAACTTGTGATCGCTAACTGTTACGTTTCCAACAGGTTCTTAGTCCGTCAAGACCGGTTGCGCCTCTGGCTGCGCGCTGTGCTGCGGCTCCGTCAGCAGACGCATTGGTCGGTCTCCTTCCACTTCATAATGGGAGAAGGTGGGCAGGCGTTCGCGATTGACGGCGAACATCTCGTTGACCATTTCCCGGATTTCGGCCATCGTCAGGACGGCAGACGTCAGTGGGTCGTGGAGGATGGCCTGGACGATCTTGCGGGGATCGCCCTCCAGAATGCCTTCCACTGCCATTTCTTCGATCTGCGCGCTGAGGCCGGTGAGCATTGCCACCGACGCGGGGAGCGCGCCGACACGCACGCTTTCCAACCCTTTGCGGCTGGCCCAGACGGGAATCTCCACACAGGCGCCAACAGGCAGATTGTCCACCAGGACGCTTGCGTCGCTGCCATTGGGCATATTGCCGTTGAACTGGAATGGCTCGCCTCCCTCCAACGCGTTGATGATATAGGCTGCGTACTCATGGCCGCGGGCCAGGTTCAGGGGCGCAGGATTGTCCAGCCAGGCGCGAATCTGATCCTGCCATGTTTCCTCCCGCCCTGAATAATGCTTAAGGACATAGGCGTACTCGCCAGGATTCCACCCAGCGCCATGCGTGCAGTACTTCTCGATCAGGTCAGGGCGCTTGCGGAACCAGGGATTGTACTCTGAGTGGTGGCCGCTGGACTCGGTGGGGTAGTAGTCCAGGTGCAGGTACATCTCATTGCGCACCTGCTCTTCGTTGTAGACTTCCGGCCGTTCGGTAATGGCCTTGCGGATCAGAGGGTAGGCATCCTCTCCATTCCATTCATATTTCAGATACCAGGCCATGTGGTTTATGCCGGCGCAGGTATAGGTGATCTCGTCGAAAGGCGCGCCGATCCAGCGGGCCAGCATATTGGCGGTGCCCTGGACGCTGTGACAGAGGCCGGTGGCGACGATGCTGGTTTCTTTCTGAATGGCCCGACAGTTCATCACCATCGGATTGGTGTAATTGAGCATCACTGCATGGGGGCAGAGTCGTTCCATATCTCTGGCAATGTCCACCATCACCGGGGTGGTGCGCATGGCCCGGAAGATACCTGACGGGCCGCGGGTGTCGCCGATGTTTGTGTCGATACCGTACTGCTTGGGAATCTCGATATCGTTTCGCCAGACATCCGTATGGCCGACGAGAATTGTGACGATGACGTAATCGGCGCCGTCCAGGGCTTGCTCCCGGCTGAGCGTTGTCTCGATAGTGGCGGGGTAGTTGCCCTCGCGCACGATGCGGCGCACCGCCTGTTCGATAAGATCGAGTTTCATCGGGTCGATGTCCATCAGGCAGATGGTCGCGTTTTCCAGGCGGGGAAAAGTGAGGACATCCTGGACCAGTTTGCGGGTGAAGCCAAAGCTGCCGGCGCCGATGAATGTGATTTTGGGCATCTGAATACCTCTGGTTGTGGGATACGACAGGAACGGCCGGACACATAGCCAGCATATCAATTTTAGCACCGGCTTGCGATTGCTCCAAAAGAAACGCAATGTCGCCAGGACGCGGAGACGCCAGGGAAAACCGACTATGATCGACTATGATTCATATAATTTGTGTAATTCCCCAGCATTCGCCCGAAGAATGGGACTGGCGCGCGTTTGGCGCGCAGGGCATTGACGATGCCGGCCAGCCAGGCGACGACTACGGCAAGATAGACAGCAATGACCAAGGCGAAGATGTAGGCGGCGATGACGCCGCCAAAGGGCAAAAAGACAACCAGCCACGAAAATAAGAACCACGCCACGGGCGCCAAGATGAGCGCCAACACGATCAACAGAGATTGAAGCGCATGAAAACGAGAAAAGGCATCGTCTTTTCGCAGCGCAAGAATGTATACTGGCCCAAGCACGGGAATCAGATAGGCGAGCAGGGCGGCGTCGATGTTGAGTTGCCGCCCGTCAGAGGCGTTCTGTGTCATTTCTAGTTGGATGGCGCAACGATGCCCGTCAGATGGGGGGTTGCGCCATCCAATCCTCCGATACCTTGCAGGTTCAGCTCCTGGGCGAAGTGGCAACTGGCAAAATGGCCCGGCTCGATCTCTTCCAACTGCGGTTCCTCCCGCGTGCATACATCCTGGGCGTAGAGGCAACGGGGGTGAAAGACACAGCCGGAGGGTGGATTGGCCGGACTGGGGATGTCGCCCTCGAGGATAATCCGATCCAATCTGATCTCCGGATCAGCCGGCGGAATGGCAGACACCAGCGCTTCTGTGTATGGATGCAGCGGTCGTTGCAACAATGTATCCGACCCAGCGATCTCCACCAGCCGCCCCACATACATCACGGCGATGCGATCACACATGTGTTCGACAACGGACAGATCGTGGGCGATGAACAGATAGGTCAGCCCCAGTTCGTCCTTCAACTGCTGGAGCAGATTCAGCACCTGGGCCTGGATCGACACATCCAGGGCTGAAACCGGTTCATCGGCGATAAGCAGTCGGGGGCTGAGCGCCAGCGTGCGCGCGAGGCCGATGCGTTGCCTTTGGCCACCGGAGAATTCGTGTGGATAGCGGCGCATGTAGTTCGGATCCAGTCCAACCGACTGCATCAGCTTCGCAACTCTGTCTTCCAACACCCGACCGGAGGCTACCTTGTGGATGATGAGCGGTTCACCGATCAGGTCTTTCACAGTCAGTCGCGGGTTGAGCGAACTGAACGGATCCTGAAAGATCATGCGCATCTCTTTGCGCAGGGGTTTCATCTCCGCTTGGGCGATATGGGCGATGTCGATACGCTTGCCATCGGCGGTCGTGTACCAGATTTCACCCGCAGTCGGGTCATAGAGCCGCAGCAATGCGCGCCCGACCGTTGTCTTGCCGGAACCGCTCTCGCCCACCAGGCCCAAGGCTTCATTGCGGCGGATGACAAAACTGACGCCGTCAACGGCTTTGACGTGCCCGACGGTGCGCTGCAAGAATCCCTGACGGATTGGAAACCACTGTTTCAGATCATTGACTTCAAGAAGTGTATCTTCCATTTATTCGATTTCTATTGTTTCTGAGGCCAATAGGATATCCGGGTCGTTCCAGCCTTTCCACTCCTGCAACTGCTGGAATGCCCGGCGGTAGATCAGTTGCGCCTCAACTTGAAGGGGGCGGGCGCGAGGGGCGCCCCTACGTGAATTGTCCGCCACGGCAAAGACATACGAACTGCTCTGTGTTGTCTGCGCCGGGATGCGCGTGTCCTGGACAAGCGTCACCATCCGCCAGTGGGAAAAGGTCGGCTCTTCGTCGGTAAGCGTATCCCGCAGAATTTTGACAAAGCCCTGGCCGGCCTCTCCCGCTACATCCCCGGCCCAATCGGGCAGAACGGTACCGTCAACCAAGGGCAGGGCGGTACCCTGGGCATCGGTTGCCCGCACAACGAGTAGCATCTGGCGAAGGGGGGAGCCTGTGGGGAAGTGATGTCCGGCGCCGCTATTGGTGACGCGCGCGTTCACGAGCAGCGTAGAGTCGACAATCTCGGCAGATACATCCAGGGCAATGGCGCGCTGCAGGAACAGTTCATCCGTGGCGCCGGGCATCTGGTGCAGGTGGATCTGGTCCAGTTCCCGATAGAGGCCTCCCTTCTGCGGATAGACAAAATAGCTGCGCTCCGCCTGTTCCGCCAACTTGCCAAGGGAGGCGGGCAGGGTGTCTCCGCTGACATCCTCCAGCCAGGCAAGTGTCTGCACAAGCGCCTCCATACGCGACTCGAGCCGCGGCGCCGATGGCATGTGGCAATCCTGGCAGGTGGCGCCGGTTTTCGGATCGCTGTATGGGCTGTCCAGCCACTCGCCATAGGAGTTGTAGATGATGGTGGTGTCGTTGACGCCGTAATGGCAGGCGGCGCAAAAGGCGCTTTCCCCGTGGAGGCGATTGAAACTGTCCATTGGGCGGGCGACGTCGTCAACTGTCCCCATCAGGAAATCCTCTCCCGACGCGGGCCGGTACAGCGTCAGGGAAAGTATGCCTGGCATCTCTGGATCCGGCAGGAGTGTATCGGTATAGAATTTGACAGCGCCGATCTTGTGGCAGAAATCACAGGCGATCCCCTCGGCCGCAACGCCGATGGCCGCATTGGGGCTGACGCTCTGCGGTAGTTCGTCGCTGGCTGCGCTCGTCTCGTACATATGGCAGCCATTCCAGCCGCAACTGTTGTCCGCTTCCAGCGTGGATGCCATGGGCGTGTGGCAGGCCGCGCAGTTGCCATCCCGTTTCGGGAAGTCGACTTTGAAACCGGGGCCGAAATAGGGACGATCCGGATCGCGTGTGCGGGGCAAGCCGGTATCATAGTTGCTGTTGCGGCTGCGGTTGCCCTCGATGTCGGTACCGTTGTACATGGTCAGAAAGCGATCATTCACGGCTGACTGGCTGTGGGCATCTCGCTGCCACTCTGCGTAGGACGGGTGGCACTCGCCACAATTGGCCGACGGTTCCCAGTCGTAGACGGAATGATCGACCCGGTTGTGGGGTTCCAGAGCAATGTTGACATCGAAGTCGCCCCCCCTGACCTCTGTCCAGCCGAACACGTAACCGTCCGCCCAGGCGACCAGGGTGACGCTCTCGGCGATGGAGAGGCCATCGATTGTGAATCGGCCATCATCGGCAGTGTAGGTATGGTTGCCGGTTGTCTGCACGCGCACCAAAGCGCCGGCGACCGGGCCGTCGGCGTCCGTGACCGTGCCACTGACGGCAGCGGTGGCGGGACGGGGCCAGGCAAAGACGGTGACCACTGCGCAGACAACGACGATCAACAGCAAGAGAAAAAACAGGTAGAACGGGCGTGCCATGACAATCCTGGGCATATTGAACAATTCGTAATTGCATTCTCAGACGATCGAGTAGGGGTCGGCTGCGTCCCGCAGACCGTCGCCCAGAAAGTTGAATCCCAGTACGGCAACGATAATAAAGATCACCGGCATCATAATCCATGTATGGGTGCCGAGTGTCTGCAAATTCTGGGCATCCCTCATCAGAAATCCCCAACTGACCAGTGGTTCCTGAATGCCGATGCCCAGAAAGCTGAGAAATGCCTCAGCCAGAATAATCTGTGGAATCGTGAGGGTCAGCACGACGATAATATGGCTGATGGAATTGGGGAAGAGGTGCAGGAAGATGATGCGCATGTCAGAGGCGCCCATCTCCTTGGCGGCCATAATGAAGTCTGTTTCGCGAAAGGCCAGCACTTTGCCCCGCACTTCCCGCGCCAGGAGTGTCCAGGAGAGGAGCGAAAAGATAATAACCATGACGATAAATACCTGCAGAGAGTCCCAGGTGCGGGGAATAATGGCGGCCAGAGCCAACCAGAGGGGAAGCTGCGGAAAGGATGCCACAAATTCGACGAAGCGCTGGATAATATTGTCGGTCACACCGCCATAGTAACCGGAGATAATGCCGACGACCGCGCCGACCACAATGCTGACGAAGGTGGCGAACAGGCTTAGGGAGAGGGAAATGCGCCCGGCGGAACAGGCCCGCCCCCACAGGTCTCTTCCTTGCTTCTCCGTGCCCAGCAGGTGAATCTTGCCTCCCTCCTCGACACCGAACAGGTGCCGCTGCGTCGGGATCAGTCCCAGTATTTTCCATTCCCAACTATTGACGAAAAACTTGATTTCAAAACGCTGGGCATGATCTTCCTCCCAGAGGGGTTCAAACGTTTTGGCATCGATCGTCACGACCTGGTTGTAGACAAAGGGTCGCCAGTGGAAGTTGCCCTCGCCATCGATCAGTCGAATGCGGGTGGGGGGAATGAAACTGTCTTGCAGGTTGGCGTCCGTGGGGTCAACGGGCGAGAAGAATTCGGCGAATATGGCCAGAATGATCAGTGAAAGCACCATCAGCCCGCCGACAATCGCCGGCCGGCTCTTTTTGAAGCGCTGCCAGACCAACTGAAAGTAGGACTCGTGCTTCTCGTCTTCGTGGTCCGGTTGCAGTTGCACAACTGGAATCTCCGCCTTTTTACCGGCAGTTGTCATAGCATTCTACTCGGTTCGGTTGATATTCTGAGACAGATGTCGAATCGTAATAACCTTCCGATGGCGTGGGGATAATGGCGCTATCGGGCCCGCGCATGTCTGACACGTATTTCGTACTCACTTAACGGTGTGAAACGCACATTCCTAATTTTGTACTTTTTGAAAAGCCTATGCACCTTGTCCACGACAACGCGTGTTCCCACCGCTTCTCCCACCCCTACTGTGAACATATCGCTACCGTCCCATTGACTTTCATCAAAGTAGAGCCCTTTATATACTTGATACCCTCTCCCTCTTGGATCTGGCGGTGGTTTGTCAATGACAGCACTGCGGCTATACTCTGGGTCACACTTGCTGCCAGTCACAGCAAAGCCATGGTAATCAGGCAGAAAGTTTCCTTGCCGGTCATAGACTTCGATTGGATAGGTTGACCAACCCGTGATTTCGTTCTCTTCCAGTAAACGAATGAGTCGCCCGGAAACGCAAAACAGTCCCACCAGTTGCGTCCACAGGACATCGGCTGCCTGATCTCCCTCGACAGCATCGAATTGTATGGGTTCAGAGATTGCATATTTGCCTTGCGCCAGCAAATGGAGTTGCGGTCCGGATAATGTCCCACTAGGAAGTCGGCTTCTAAGTCGAAAGGGACGAGTTGCGAATACATCTGAGAATCTATAGAGCTTGCCATAATCAAGGAGTTTCAAAGAGAACGTCATATTTATAGTCCTGTGCAAGTCTGCGCGCTTCTTCCAGTATATCAGAAACGGTTGGATTTAAATTCTGATCAAAGAATGTCCGCCAAGCATCATTGTAGTCAGAGCTCCATTCCTGATGTGGTCCATTCTTAACCCAGACAAGGAATCTTGGATCATGGATATTATTAATGCCAGCATTGTTGAAAGTTTCTTCAAATGTCTGAGGCAGAATATGATGCGCCTCAAATTCTTGAGCTTCCTTTTTGGTGACTCCGGTGAATTTCAGTAAGGCCTGGCGGTAGTTGGACTTCGTAAAGTCTTTGAAACCTAACGCAGCAGCCAATTCGGTCGTAGAAACGGCTCCCTCACCTACAACGCGTCGCATATGCTTGAAGGCAGGGGCGACTCTGTTGAGTCCCGTGACACGTCGAATTGCCCGGCGAACACCCTCCTTAAACTCTGATATCCAGGTGGAGTGCTTATTCGATAGCAACGGGTTAAACTCGAATTTCGGGCCAGCTTGGGGAAGCGGGATTTTATCTATTTGTTTCCAGATTACTTTCAGACCTTTTCCAGAAATGGGAAGCAACAGTATGATGCCTAAAGCGAGAAGGATTTGATCGGTCTGTGTCAGGCACTCACCGGTAATCGGATCCTTACCAATTACGATTGCAGTGCCATCAACAATTTCGCCAGCAATTGGTACAAAACCCATAACAACGCCTGAAGTCTCGGTGGTAATCAGCACCAGATCCAGGTTTTCACCACCGATGAATGGGCTGTCTGGCGGAAAGTTCAGAAGGCCGTCACCGTCCGTATCCTCGAACCCTTGCGCCGCCAGCAGGACGTCCACGCGCTTTAAGGCTTCCTGTACTTCCTGGCTACTGCCCATAATCAACAGGGATTCAGCCACAGCCCCAGCCGCGCCCGTCACGGTCTCAGCAGCAGCCCCAGCCGCGCCCGTTACTGTCTCAACCGCAGCCCCAGCCGCGCCCGTTACTGTCTCAGCAGCAGCCCCAGCCGCGCCCGTTACTGTCTCAGCAGCAGCCCCAGCCGCGCCCGTTACGGTCTCAGCAGCAGTCCCAGCCGCGCCCGTTACTGTCTCAACCGCAGCCCCAGTCGCGCCCGTTACGGTCTCAGCAGCAGCCCCAGCCGCGCCCGTTACTGTCTCAACCGCAGCCCCAGTCGCGCCCGTTACGGTCTCAGCAGCAGCCCCAGCCGCGTCCATCAC
This sequence comes from uncultured Caldilineaceae bacterium, assembly GCA_958295915.1. Taxonomy (GTDB): domain Bacteria; phylum Chloroflexota; class Anaerolineae; order Caldilineales; family Caldilineaceae; genus Bin5. The sequence goes on along the minus strand of OY282381.1, from coordinate 4,889,639 downwards.
GGTCTCAGCAGCAGCCCCAGTCGCGCCCGTCACGGTCTCAGCAGCAGTCCCAGCCGCGCCCGTTACTGTCTCAACCGCAGCCCCAGTCGCGCCCGTCACGGTCTCAACCGCAGCCCCAGTCGCGCCCGTTACTGTCTCAACCGCAGCCCCAGTCGCGTCCATCACGGTCTCAGCAGCAGCCCCAGTCGCGCCCGTTACTGTCTCAACCGCAGCCCCAGTCGCGTCCATCACGGTCTCAGCAGCAGCCCCAGTCGCGCCCGTTACTGTCTCAACCGCAGCCCCAGTCGCGTCCATCACGGTCTCAGCAGCAGCCCCAGTCGCGTCCATCACGGTCTCAGCAGCAGCCCCAGTCGCGCCCGTCACGGTCTCAGCAGCAGCCCCAACCGTGCCCATCACGGTCTCAGCAGCAGCCCCAGTCGCGCCCGTCACGGTCTCAGCAGCAGCCCCAACCGCGGCTGTCGTGGGGCTGATGCCAAGGTCTGCCAGGTATTGAATGAAGGCATTCAACTCTTCAGCGCTGCCGACAGCCCAGATATTGCCGGGCGTGACGCGCCACTCAGTGTATAGAGTATTGGAGCTCGTCGCGTCGATGACATCCATCTGCTCCAAGAATTCCTTACCCTTTATCAACAGAGAATCCGGACACTCACTGGCCTCCGCTTCCTCCGCGGTCGAGACGGCGGGGGTGGCGCCGCTGTTGACAATCATGAAAATCACAAGTAGCAGTGACAACGTCAGGGAAAGTTTGATCCACACAATGATCCTCCTTCTGATCTGGCCTCTTATGAGTAACGCACCCGTGGATCCAGCACAGCCAGAGAGATATCGGCGATCAGATTCCCGGCGACCAGCAGCACACCGTAGATCAGCAGACAACTGGCGGCGATATAGATGTCCTCATTGCGTAAGGATGTCAGCAGTAAGGTGCCGATCGTCGGCAAGCCGAGCACAATCGACGCCTGCAGCTCGCCTTGCAGCATATAGGGTAGAACCGTTCCCTGGTACATAATGATCGGGTGCAGCGCATTGGGCACTGCATGACGACGCATGACCTGGCCCTCTGTCAAGCCCTTAGAGCGGGCTGTGGTCACGTACTGGGCGTTCAATTCGTCCAGCATATTGCCCCGCATAACCCGCATATTGCGGGCCACGCCGCCCAGACCGGCGATGACCACTACAGGCCAGATATGCTGGAGCAGGTCCAGCAGTTTGGCCCAACTGTCACGCATCTCTTGCAGGCTGCCAAATGCCCACGGCGTCACAGCGTACTGCGGCGAGTGGAAGGCGGTTACATGCTCCTGATTGAGGGTAAAGACCAGAAAAAACATAATCGCCAGCGCAATCCAGAAGCGGGGAAGCGCGGACAGAATAAAGGCCAGAAACGCGGCCAGGTTGTCTATCAGGGAATACTGGCGCGGGGCGACGAAAATGCCGGCAATGATGCCAACGGCAGTCGAGGTGAGATGGGCCAGGACCGCCAGCAGCAACGTACGCGGCAGCCGTTCTGCGATCAGCTCTCCCACGTCCCGCTTATAGGCAAAGGAAAAGCCGAAACTCCCCTTCGTGATCATGTCTCGTATCCAGACATAGAACTGGATGGGCAAGGGCTTGTCCAGGCCGTAGCGCTGGCGGAAAAGATCGGACTGGGCTTCAGCTTCCGCTTCAGTGGCGCCTCCCTGCTCGACCAGGAAGGCCTCATACCCATCGGCATAGTCGCCCGGCGGCAACTGGATCACGATAAAGCTGACCAGGGCGATGCCCAGAACAACGGCAGCAGAGACGATAAAGCGGCGAACGATGAAACCGATCATAGAGAAACCTGCGCCAATTTCTTCGCTTGCTTGTATGGTGGGCGGCGTTACAAGTCGAAAAGAAACGCAATGTCGCCAAGACGCGGAGACGCAAGGGAAAACCGACTATGATGTGAACGTCGATTTCATCCTGGTCATCACACAAATCAAAAAAATCTACAGTTGCGTCTTTGCGTTGAATTCATGGAAGCGGTGACAAGGGGATATGAATACGGTCCACCTTGTCACCTTTTCATCTTGCCAAGTTGGTAGGCTATTCGCTATCGTAGGTCGGAATCACGCCTGGTCGCAACTGGTCGATCTGCTCTGCCGGACCAACCCAAACCTGCTCGGACATAACGTTATCCCAGGTCCATTGGTACATGAACACGGGCATACCGGCTGGCACGTTCTTGAAGCGCTTGGCGGCCGCCAGGCCGTACCGACCGATGAAGACGCCCACAAAGTAAACGTTCTCTGTGGTGAGGCGGTTGTATTCAGCCATCAACTCCTTGCGCGCATCTGTGTCCGGCTCCACGCAGAAGGCCTCGATAATATCGATCAGATCCTGCTCGAAGTCCAGCAGTTCACGGGGTTCCGAACCCTCCCGGTGGAAGTGGTATTCCTTCGTCACTGGCCCCAGGTCGGTGCAGCGGGTGAAGGGAACGGCATACACCTGGCCATCGCGGTCGACCTTCATCTCCCACTCCCCTGCTTCTGTCATTTCACGGCGGGCTGCGCTGTTCAGCGGGCGGACATTGATCTGCACACCCAGGTCGCCGAGCAAGGTTACAGCTGCGTCGCCGACGGTCTGGGTTTCTTCGGCATCTTCACTGGTGACCAGCGCCAAAACCAGGTTTTCACCGCTGGCCAGGCGCTCCGTCGGCCAGTTCAGAATGCTGTCACCGTCGGTATCCTCGAATCCCAACTCTGCCAGCAGGGCTGCCGCGGCTTCAGGATTGTTGTTGAAGTAGGCAACGGTGTCGCGATCGAAGTAGGAGGAACCGGGGAACAGACCACCGGCCCAGCCACGCAGGAACGGGCCACGCAGAATCGACTGGGCGATGCCTTCCCGATCCAGGGCAAAGCTGACTGCCTTGCGGAAGCGCACGTCTCGGAACAGCTCGCGCACCGCGGCATCCCGATCATCCTTCACACCCAGGGATGTGGAAAGATTCATCTTAATGCTGAAGCCCAGGACTTCCGGACCCCATTCGACGTAGAAGTGGGCGTCGTCCTCTTCGGCCCGTTTCAGTGTCTCGACGAAGGTGCTGGGATTCTCCAGATTGGAGTGATCCGCCGAGCCGGCCAGGGTGCTCAGTGTACGGCCTACGCCGGATGGCCCCTTCTCGAAGACGACCTCATCCAGATAGGGAAGCTGATTGCCGGCCTCATCCACGCCCCAGAAGTAGGGGTTGCGGCGCAGGATCATCAGCTCGTCGGTGATGTACTCGACGGGCACGAAAGGACCCAGCACAACGGGAACCTTATTAGGCGGCATGGACGCCTCGAAGTCCACATAATCCATGGCGTCATTGTGCTTCGGATGGAGGGGCTTCAGGATGTGAGCTGGGGAGATGTGGAAATCGCTTTCATCCATCTGGAAGAGAGCCTGAACCGGGAAGGCAACCGGGAAGACGAACTTGAATGTGAAGTCATCGATCACCTCAAGTTGGGTCATTTCATCGTTGAACATCCAGGCGCTGGCCCCTTTGGGTGACTGCACATTCTTATCCACGATCATATCTTCCCAGGTGAAGAGCACATCTTCGGTGGTGAAGGGATGGCCGTCGGACCACTTGGCGCCTTCGAGCAGATGCATGGTCAGCTCGAAGCCGTCCTCGCTCCACTCCCAACTCTTGGCCAGGTAGGGCAGCGGCTCCAGGGAATCGGAGCGGCGGTAGATCGGGCCAGACTTGAGCAGGGAAGCGAAGGCGGCCGCTTCGATGCCGAACCAGCCGGCACTCTGGCCCGCGCCTCGGTTAAAGCCTTCCGTCGGGCAGGCGGAGAAGTCTCGCCAGACACCGCCGTATACGCCTATGCCATCGGCCATGCCGCTCTCGAGGACAACGCGAGGCTCGACTGGCAGGCGTTCTTCGACCGGAGGCAATAGTCCATCGGCCACCAGATCGCTTACCCAATCCGGTTCATTGTAGGAATCGAGCGCTTTGTAGGTCAGAATCTGATCCAGGGACAGTTTCTGCACTGCCCGGCTCCCCATAATCAACTGGGGTTCCGGATAGATACTGGGGGACAGATCCACCTCCATCGCCGCTTCTTCGCCACCGCTTTCCGAGTCGGTGGACTCTGCGGCCGCGGCCGCCTCTTCCTGGGTGTCGCTGGCTGCCGGCTCATCGCCGCCCGGGCCGCAGGCATTGATGATCATGGACAGCACGATCAGCAAGGACAGGGTCAGGAAAGTGTTTGTTGTGCCCGCCTGTGTTGAGCGGGCGGTCGTTCGTTTACGCGACATGTACATTTCTCCTTGAAACTTTGGTGAAAAGGGTTGGATTGGCGCGCCACTGTGGGGCGCCATAGAATTGCAGTGGGGACATGTTTACCCCGTACTGGTACGCTGACTAAAATTCATTTCGCGGCATGTGGCGTCGTGGGGAAATCTACCAAATGCCGCCTTCTCCGCATCACTCATGCAACCAGCAGGCGACCGCATGACCCGACTCGCTCTCCTTGAAAATCGGCGTTTGCTCTCTACAGATCTCCATTGTCTGCGGACAGCGGTCGGCAAAGGCGCAGCCCCGAATCTCTTCCATCGGGCTGGGCACCATGCCTTTGATGGGAACCAGCATCTTGTCGTCTTTCCGCCCCAGCACCGGCACAGAGTTGAGAAGCCCTACTGTATAGGGATGTTTGGGGTTATGAAAGATGTCGTATACCGGCGCGTATTCGACTACTCGCCCCAAATACATTACGGCTACGTGATCCGCCATCTGTGAGACGACGCCCAGATTGTGGGTAATCAGGACGATGGAGGAATCAAAATCGTCTTGTAGTTCCCGCATCAGATCCAGGATCTGGGCCTGCACTGTCACATCCAGGGCGGTGGTTGGCTCATCGGCGATCAGGATAGATGGATTGCAGCTCAGGGCGAGGGCAATCATAACCCGCTGGCGCATCCCGCCGCTCAGTTGATGGGGATACTCGTTTAGGCGGCGGTTCGGGTCGGCAATGTGGACTTTATGCAGCATTTCCTCGGCCCGTTCCAGGGCTGCGCGCCTGGATAGGTTCTGATGCAGAAGAACCGACTCCGAGATCTGCCGTCCGACCGGATGGAGTGGGTTCAGGGAGGTCATCGGCTCCTGAAAGATCATTGCGATCTCGGCGCCACGAATGTCACGCAATTGGCGGCCGCGCGGGTCGAGCTTTACAATATCCACGGTGGCGTCATTTTTGCGGTTCAGCAGAATTTCGCCCGCGACGATTTTTCCCGGCGGCGATTGAACCAGCCGCATGACCGAGCGAAAGGTCACACTTTTTCCGCAGCCGCTTTCGCCGACGACACCCAAGGTCTTCTTGCGCCCAAGCGCGACATTTACACCGTCAACGGCCTTGACAACTCCCCGTTCCAGGAAGAAATAGGTCTTCAAATCCCTCAGTTCAAGGATGGGATCATCCGCGTATGGTTCGGCTTCAGCGCTCGCGGAGGTCTGCTGATTCACAGCCATAGACTGACAATTTCCTACCGACCCGTAGGTCTGTGGGAGACAAGTGAGTGAGGCATAAGCGCCCTCCAGCTGTTGGACTGGCGGGAATACCGAATAGGGAACTGTTTACGAGAACCAATTCAGCATAGGGGGGAGTGTTGAATTGGCGCGCCACTGTGGGGCGCGATATAGAGCGCTTGTTGCGCAGCGTGACAGGCGCGACTCTACCCGAAGTTGGAGACATTGTAGCTTCCAGCGACCTTTTTGTCAATTCTCGGGGCTTGGGCTTGTATTTTTAGATTGGCGCGCTACTGTGAGGCGCGACGGTGAGATGAAACCGCCATGCTACAGAGGGCGCACGGTCTTGCTGCGCCGCCAGATGGCAGGCAGACGTTTCAGCTTTTTCCACGCGCTGACGTAGGCGCGCCGGGAAAACACATCGTAGTCGTGGGCTTCGATGTCCGCCAGAATTGCGCGATACATCTCGGCGGCGACAGCGATTGAAAGGCGCCCATCGGCGTGCAGGAGTGCGATTCCTGGCAAGGCCTCTTCGTAGAGTTGGCGGTTGCGTTCTATCTGAAATCGCATAAACTTTCGCCAGCGGTCATCGACGATAGCGGCCTCAACGTCCCCCTCGCCCAAGCCAAAAAGGCGCAACTCTTCTAAGGGCAGGTAGAGGCGACCGGCTCGCCAGTCCTCGCCCACATCTCTCAGGATATTCGTCAGTTGCAGGGCCACACTCAATTTCAGGGCATAGGGAATCGCCTCTGCGCTGGAAAAGCCGATGATGCGCATACTCATCAGCCCAACTGTCGCGGCGACGCCGTAGCAGTAGGTCGTCAGGGCGGCGAATGTCTCGTAGCGCGGGCAGGCGATGTCCTGGGCGACGCCATCGATGAGTTGCTCCGCGTAGCGCTGGGGAATACGAAAATGACAGCGCGCATCAGTCCACGCCAGAACGATCGGGGCGCTTGCATCAGCGATTGGCGTCAATGAACGTGCCCGCCAGGACTCAAGCGCGGCCTGCGCAGCATCGGGTCCCTCTTTGCCAGCGGGAGGCTTGTCCACAATATCGTCGGTTTTGCGACAGAAGGCGTACAAGGCCCTCACAGCGCGACGTTTGGCCCGGGGAAGGAATCGGGAGGCCATATGAAAGGAGTGGCTGTGTATGGCGGTTATCGATTCGCAGTAGTCATAGGCTTGGGCCAATACATCTTTGTTTTCGACTTGCACCTGTGGCGGAGACGTATCTGCTTGCCAGGCCTCATAGGCGAGTGCGAGCAAGGGCCGCTCCCACTCGCGGGTTGTAAGGGCCATCTGAAATATTCCTGTTTACAACAGTGGTTAGTGGTCAGTGGTCGCTGGGTTGCAGACAGTCCTGTGTATGCGGGCGATGCGGGCGTCTCGCCCGCGATCCCAGGGCTTACCGATGCGGGCAAAAAGGTCGCAGCCGTAAACGCCACATTTTCTTCCTTTTTCACTTCCTTTCATTCTGAATTATTTTCTTTTTCAGATTACTCTTCTTCTGATCGTTTGTAAAGGTACTCCAATACTCTTTTAACAGGTACTCTGCTTTTTACGGCGTGGAATTTTCGAATCTGATGCTGCCGGGGCATACTCTACTGAACCAGACCTGCCCGAAAGCTGTAGGTAGGGGCAATTTTTGTGGTTGCCCTATTGGGCGGGCACAAGACCCGTCCCTACTCTTTGGAAAGGCCGCCACGCGGCCCTGTGAAGGTCACGGGCAGGTTGAATTGGCGCGCCACTGTGGGGCGCGACTAGCGGCAACAGAGCGGGCGCGCATGTTCTTCCAGATCTGGACGCGCAAAGAAGCTGTCGCTAAACCTGGATCACCCCCCTTGATGAACTGCCTGACGAGGGCATCTCCAGCGGTTGGCCCTGCTGGCCGGTTTCGTCGGCGCGTTGGCGACCAGAAAGGAAATAAAGAGGATCATCTACCGCTTCTGTTCGCCTGACCGAATCGCGTCAGAATTCTCTTTGCAGTGGGACGGAGGATGACAGTATAATGAAGGCCAGTATAGTTCTAATGCGCCAAACCTAAACCGTGAGAGGACGTGTAAGAATGGCCCGACGCAGTCGCCGCCGCCGTTCCAGCGCCAGCAAAGCCAATCCGCGCAGTTATAGCGGACTGCACACCCGAACGCAGCATGAACCGCCCGAGAACAAATTGTATCAGCGCGCCAATGTGGGGCGCGACAGAGCGTCGCAGTCTCAACAACAGTCGGCGGCTTCAGATCAGACGCCCGAATCAGTTCGGATTGGCGCGCTGCACAGTCCGAATCAGGTCAACTGGAAGACCGAATACAGCAAGGTCTTCTCCGATCTGAAACAGCTGCTGATCGTCTCGGTCGCGCTCTTTGGATTGATGTTGGCGCTGGGATTCTTTTTGTAGCGATAGCAGAGCGCTGGCGCTATCATTACGCTATATGGTCCGCTGTCGGGTCGGCTGTCGCCATTGCAGAATGATGCGTATACACAGGTGAAGCAGCCAGCACAGCCAGAAGTTACGTGTGTAGAGAAACAGACTGGAAGTAGTCATCAGGATCAGGGCCGTACTCAGCCGGTCGGAGATCGGCTTGCGCTGGATGCTGATGCCGGGCAAGGCCAGAGCGGCTCCGATCCAGACAGCCCAGTACTGGGGTGATTCTGGCGCTGATGGTAAGGAGAGGAGCAGATCCCATACAGCGCCCCGCAGAAAACACCAATGAAACTCTTGGGCGCTACTCTCAAACAGCAGCAGACCGGATGATGCACTTTGGATTGGCGCGCCACTGTGGGGCGTGCCCGTGCGCGTTGCGCGACTGGGCGGTAGCTCTTGGTCTGTATGCAGCCATATGCGCATCAGCGCAAGCAGGATCAGCATAGCAAACAGCAAAACTACGCCGATGCTGAACCCTACCGCCCAATCGAGTTCTGTCAACCCCATCAAGCGGGGGGAAAGTCCACCCAGAATCAGCCCTATGTATGGCAGCTGCACCCAGCGGACCAAACGCGCAATGCGTTCCAACTCCGGCGCAATCAGCCGAGTCACGCCCGTCGTTACGCCGGCAAGCAAGAAACTCAGCACGAGCCAAAAGCCGGCGCGCAGTGGAGACAGGGTCAGTTGTTCCCATAGCCATGAGCCATCCATACGAGGATTTTAGCAAAAAGCAACATCCGTGAAGATTCAACGCCTACTCTTGATATTCCTTCTACTCGGTCTGCTGTTCCTCCTCAAGCCGAAGACTGTCTGGTCGGAGTTTCAGCGGTTCCGCGGCCAGTGGAATACAATTCTCAGCCTGCTGGTTATCGTCGTCGCCATCTATCTACTCTATGGCGTGTGGACGTATCTTTACAGCCCGAACTGATCAAGATTACACAAGACGTCATTGGCGTTTCGTATTGGCCCTACGACACCGCCGTCAGGGCCCTGGCGGGGCTGTCGGCCGGCGCCACATTGTAATCCGCTTCCAATAGATCGCCCTTCTCGTCGATAACGAAATGACTGCGGTGGATACCCATAAATGTGCGTCCAGACATGGCGCGCTCGCCCCAAACGCCGTAGGCCTCGGCGATGGCGTGATCCGCATCCACCAGCAGCGTGAAGGGCAAATCGAATTTGGCGCGGAACTTCTGGTGGCTCTCCTTCCCGTCAGGGCTTATGCCGAAGACGACGGCGTTCTTCTCCGTAATCTCCGCATGCACATCCCGAAATCCACAGGATTGGGTCGTGCAACCGGGGGTGTCGTCTTTGGGGTAGAAGTACAGAATCACCTTCTGTCCGCGGTAATCGGCCAGATTGATGGTCTCGCCGGTATCTGTCATGGCTTCGAACGTGGGGGCGGGAGCGCCCGCGGTGAGTTCATTTCTCATTTTTTCTCCTAAAGTTGGGCGACATGTAGGTCGGTCCAGGGATTGAACAGGTTGTGTTGCGCGCCACTGTGGGGCGCGATCAGGTTGTGTTGCGCGCCACTGTGGGGCGCGGCCAGGTTGTGTTGCGCGCCACTGTAGGGCGCGATCAGGTTGCATTCAACACCGACTGTGGTATGGGTTCCTTTGGCTGCTATGTTGGGCGCCATTCCCGTCCAATCGGATAAAGAGTATTTTACCCGAATTGGGAAGAATCGCTAAAGATGGGCGAGCCTCTGTCGGGACATATCGAAGTCGAATTCAGCGATTGCTTCCCATCTATGTTAGAGTAGGTCAGGCGGAGCAGGGTAATCTGATTTCCGAGGGGCAATGCGAGTTATGTTCATGATGCGCGACTGCCTTGGGGCGCTATACCAGCGAATCCAGAGATCGGATTGGACTTGTGCCGCGGCGTGGCGCATGGCAAGGGACTTGTTGCGCTGGCCTCGCGAATCCGGGGCGTGGCAGGGGCATCAGCGGCCGGCTGTGCTCGTGCATGGCTACGGTGATGACGCCAGGATCTTCCAACCTCTCGTAAGGTATCTGTCAGGGGTAGGGCGGACAACCCACGCGGTGACGCTGGCGCCGAGTGACGGTCGGGTACCTTTGGAGACGCTGGCCCAACAGTTGCAGAGGTATGTCGATAGCAACTTCGCGGTGGATCAGCAGCTGGATTTCGTTGGTTTCAGTATGGGTGGGATTGTGGCGCGTTACTATATTCAGCGTCTGGGAGGGCTGGCGCGTACCGGTCGGTTCTTGTCTGTGGGTACGCCTCATCACGGCACTTGGACGGCTTTCGCCAGCCGTCACCCTATCGCAATACAGTTGCGACCGCATAGCCGCTTCCTCCAGGATTTGAGCGCAGATGTTGGGGGCCTGGCCAGAATCCGGTTCACATCCATGTGGACGCCGCTGGATTCGATGATCGTGCCGTCGTCAAGTTCCAGGATGCCTGTAGGCGAGGATTTGCGGCTGTTCATCCTTCATCACCGGGCGCTTGTGACGGGTCCGCGCGGAATCCGAACGATCGCAGAGCATCTGATGGATGGCTACGAGCATGTTTCAAGCCCTTCCCAACCCAACTGGGGAACTGGACTGTCATAACTGCGCCGCCGACACTAGCCACTGGATTTTTCTCTCTCCTCAGATCGTCTCTCCCAGCTTTATGGCCTGTGTAACCTGACCTCGCATGAGCGCCGCTGTCAACAGAGATGTCGCGCCCACGTACAATATCCCCAGGATGAGATAGATCTGATAGACCCGGGGCCATGCGATCTGAGGCGTCAAGGGGAGAAGTAAGGGCATTGGATCGATTCCCGTCTGCAAATAGGGAATGAATAAGCGACTCAACCAGATGCCAATCCCTGTGCCAACGCCCAGGCCAAACAGGAGAAGGACGATAAGTTCCCACCCCATGAAGGACAAGACCTCTCGCCGCGTGAAGCCGATAGCGCGTAGCACGCCGGTTTCTATCGAACGTTCTCGAAATGATGAGAGCGTGTACAGGATAAAGCCCAATATGGTCAGTAGGGCACAGGCAATGAAACCCAGTGAAAGCGCCCCTACAACGCCTTGGTATTCTGGTTGCTGCAGGGCTTGCGCCACCTTTGGCCCCGGCGCTTCCCAACTTAAGATGCGAAAACCCTTTGCGCGCAGTTCCTGTTCGATCTGACCATAGTTTGGGTTCGGTTCCGTGCGCAGCCAGACATCGAAGGGGAATTGTCCTCCAGCGCGGTCGAAGACGTACTCGAGATTGCCAACAATGAGAGGCCCTTCCGTCGGTTCCCAGGTTGGAAATCGGTTGAAGCTACCGACGATTTGGAAATCGATCGGCACGACCCACCACGTCAGTTCTTTGCGTTGTTCAGGTATCGAAACAGACACCCGCACCGTATCACCTGGCGTTAAGGAGGAGCGGCTCAAGAAACTGCTCGGCGCCAAGGCGCCGTTTGGCGTCAGGGCCAGGGCATTCATCAGAGATCCCAGGCTATTTTGCGCGAAATCCCGTCGCCAAAAGCCGACATGGGGGAAGTCGGTCCGATCGATTCCAATGAACAGACCCTCCCGGTCTCGTTGGTGAACTTGAGCCAAAGCCTTGTATTTGCCGACGCGGGCGACTGCCTGCACGCCGGCTGCGCTTCTATGTTCTGCGACGGGCAAAAAGGACCAGGGCGTATATCCTGCGGATGGCGAAGTCTCCTGCGGATTTGAGACAGTGGTTGCCTCAGTTGTCGTATCTGAAGACGAAGCCCTTTGCCACGGGTCTATCTCTAGGCTCTCTCCCAACTCTGTCAAACTCATATCGGCCCCGAAGCGGTACAAGAGTTCTTCAGCGATTTGCTGTTTCATCGTCTGGGCCAGCGATGCCGTGAATACGGCCAAACTGAGGGTCAGGATGAGCAACAGGAGCGGAATCATATAGGTTTTCGGGGAGCGGGCGAGACGACGAACGGCCAAGAGAAATCCGAGATCGGCTACGAGCCGAGCTGCCCATGAGGCGGCACTTGTCAACGGAGTGAGCGCTCGCAGGCTCAACAGGGCAAAGGCGAGGAGCCAGAGAACCGGTGTTATGAAAAGCAGAGGATCGAGCAAGGGAGCGGCTTGACTTTCTGTTGCGCCCCCCAGTGGCGCGCAACACAACCCGGAAGCCGTCAGCGGAACAAATCCACCCTGACTGCGCAATCGAAACATGCCAAGCGTGGCCAACAAGAGGACGAGCGAGTCCAGCCAAATTCCATGCCACCAAGTTTCCTGGCGGCGGGCGCGGTCGCGCCGATAGGAAGCCAAAGTGTGACGAGCGGCAGCAAATGTGGGCAACATGAAAGCCAGTACGGCCAGCCCGACGACCAGCATAGCGATACGGCCGACTGACGCGGTTATGGTCATCGGGAAGGCAGCTGGCCCACTGAAATCCAGGAATCCTTGGGTTCTGTCGATGATCTGCGCAAGTCTACTGCCGACTGGGAGACCGCCTATCCAGGCAACTGCGCCCAGCGCGCCGCCTTCCAGCACGACCATCGTTACTATCTGGCCTATTGATGCGCCGCGGCTGCGCAAGAGCGAAATCTCGGCGCGGCGTCTGTTTACGTAAACGCCGGCAACGAGCCACAGATACGCTACAATTGCGCCAAAGATTGGCAGAGTAATGGCGTAGAGAGAGAGCGTCAACGACTGGGCTGAACGCTGATAGCGCCGCAGCGCTGAGTCGCTCGGAGCGACAAGCAACCCTGTGCCGGGCAGCAAAGCGCCGGCGCGCTGGTCGACCCGCTGCAGACGCTCCAGGAAGGCATCGGCGTCTCTGACGTCAAATGAGGCGCCGTCCAGAACTGTGTACCAGGCTCCCACGGCTATATCACCCCGCAGCGATGGGCTGATCTGGTTGGCAAAGGCATCTTCCGAGACCAACAGCAGATTTCTGATCAGAGAAAACGGGTTGTAGAACCAATATTCGTCATGCCGATCTGTGATCTGCCAGACTCCTGCGACAACAAAGGGAATCTGGCTTGCGGGCTCTGAAGAGCCCGCGCGCGTTTGGGACAAGGCGATGAAGGTTTCTCCGACCTGCCACCCCATCTTCTGCGCGAGCACGTCATTGATCAGCACCTCGATAGGTTGGGAACGATTTGACGACCGGCGCGCGCCACTTGGAAGCCTTCCTTCGAGCAAGGTAATGTGCCTCTCAAGGTCGCTCTGGAAAGCGAATCTCAGTTCAGCTGTGGGCGCATGACCGATTGCGTTTGTGGCGGCGTTGTGGAGGAATATCGAGAAAGGAACCGTCTGCAAAAACCGTACGGCTATCGTCTGAGGCAGCCCCAGGTCAGCTGCGGCCTGTCTGGATAGGAAAGCATCGACAGGCTGAATCGCTTCCCATTCGACAAGTCCATGCTTGGCGCCCAGATAGTGGAACATAAAGGCAAAGGGCGGGTAATTCTTTGTCTTTTCATGCAGTTCCTTGCGCAAGAGACGGACGTAAACGGCATTGCTGTAGGTGGGCACACTGGTCGTAAACGCTACAGCTGCCAGCAAACCCAGGGTTATGGCTATGGCCAGCCAGGCTTCGGCTTTCAGACGCCTGGCAGCGAGCAGGAAGGGGATCAGTGAGGCATGCGCGCCCTTCATAGGAAAATCCCTATCATTTTCTATGGCGCGCGCCTGCCCATGATCATGGCTACGATCTCGGCCTCTGTCGCTTCTTCTCTGCGCCGCGTGCCCAAGAGTTCACCATGAAACATGACGGAGATGTAATCGGCGATTTCGAAAACCTGCTGAATGTTATGGCTAATCAGGATAATTGTCTTGCCCTGCTTCCGCAACGTGTCGATTAACTGTAAGACTTCCTGCGTCTGTTCAACGCCCAAGGCGGCGGTTGGCTCGTCCATAATGATAATCTCACCCCCGCGGATCAGCGCCCGGCCAACCGCAACAGCCTGACGCTGTCCACCGGAAAGATTGCGCACCATCTCACGCACATTGGGAATCCGGGCATGGATATCATTGAGCACGTCATGAGCCTGGCGCAACATACCCTTATGGTCCAGAAAAATTGCGCCAACGCCGCGGGTCATCTCGCTGCCCAGGAACATATTCATGACTACGTCCCGACTCTCCACCAGAGCCAGATCCTGATAGACAGCGGCAATGCCCAGATTGAAGGCGCCGGCCGGTCCGCCAATTGTCGTCTCCTGGCCGTGAACCCGGAAGCTCCCTGCATTCGGAGCCAGTGCGCCGCTGATCAGCTTGATCAAGGTCGACTTGCCGGCGCCGTTGTCACCGACAAGGGCATTGACTCGACCCTGGTAGACTTTCCAACTGACAGTTCTGACTGCATGAATGGCGCCAAACGACTTATCCAGATTAATAGTCTCGAGAATGACCTGGTCGCTTGCCATGCAACACTCCGTTATCGTTTGCGGGCGCTTGCCCGCGTTCCAGGATCTTAGGCCACGCGCGCCCGCAGCACACTGAGGATGACAGCGCTGACCAGGGCGAAACCCCTGACCACCAGCACGATTCCTGTGGGCACATTCATGAGCTGCAGGCCGTTCCCAAGTATGGTCAGAAAGAGGACGGCCACGAGGTTGCGCTCGATACGGCCGACGCCACCGAAAAGGCTGAATCCTCCCAGCAGGACAGCTGTGAGTGCAGTGACGAAATCAACGCTGCCGGCGATGGCAAGACCGAACAGGGCCGACTGTTTGGACCTGGCTGTCACCAGAATCGCGGTCAGGGCCGCGGTCAAGGCGGATATGACCAAAGCAATGCGGATCACCCGGTCCACCGGCACGCCACTGAGACGGGCGGCGCGATAATCTGCGCCGGTCGCGTAGATATGGGCGCCCAGCTTGGTCTGTGTAAGCATTATCCAGCCGAGAAGATAGCAGAAGAACATAATCCAAACCGATGAGGGGATGCCAAACATGCGGACAAAGACAGCTTCCTGCAGCCCCGCACGGGTAATCGTAATCGTCTGACCTCCGCTGAGAAAGAGAGCGATGGCCAGCATCACGCCCTGGGTGGCCAACGTGGCCACAAAAGCAACGATCTTTCCATTGACAACGATGACGCCGTTAAACAGGCCGGCGGCTATGCCGGCCGTTAGCGCCAAAATGACTGTCAGAGGCAAGGAAAATCCTGCCTCCTGGAACAGAAGAGCGGTTGCCACTGTCGCGATAGCAAGCACCCCTTGCGTGGAGGTGTCGATCTGCCCGGCCAGGATGGCGACCGTGTATCCAGCGGTAACGATACCGGCCAGCGATGCACTGATGAGAATATTCACCAGATTGCGAGGGGTAAAGAAATGAGGAGCAAGGAAGGCAAATAAGACAAAGAGCAGGATTGTAACGACATAGATGCCGTTGTCCATCAGGAACAGTAGTTGCGCGCGCCTGCGACCGGATAGAGCCACCTCTCCTTGCGTTATCCGTTCCAACACGTGATCGATCCTTAACGCGATGCCAATTGCTGGCGAATACTATCCAGCAATATGGCGAAAACAAAGGCAAGCCCGTTGATCAGTTGCCGCAGCGGGGCCGATACATTGAGGATTCCCAATCCAATGGTCAGAGTCGATAGAAACAAGAGACCGATCAATGTGCGCTCTATCTTACCGCTCCCGCCAGATAGGGCAACGCCAGCGAACAGGGCGGCGGTCAGGGACTGGCCCAATCCTTCAACCCCTGGCTGAGCGGCCAACTGGCGACCGGCGATAAGAATACCGGCCAGACCGGTAATGACAGCGTTTGTTACCAACACAATACGGGCAATGCGCACGGCGTTGATGCCATTCAGGGCGGCCGCGCTGGGGTTCCCGCCCAAGGCATAGATGTGGGCGCCGAACTTCGTATGGTTGAGAAGTACCCAGCCCACGATATAGGCGAGAAACATCAGGGGAATGACAAAGGGGACGCCAATTACTTCGAAATTGGCGATGTCGCGCAGAGGTGGACGCACCAACCGGATCATGCCGGGTTGGTTGGTCAGGTTGATAATGAGAAAGCCAATGCCCCCAGAGACAACCCCAACCGCCAGCGTCGAAACAAATGATGGGATTCCCTGCTGGATCAGCCAACTACTTAGCAGACCAACCGCAATCGTCAGAACCACGGTGAGAGCCAGCGCAATGCCAAGTGGCCATTCCAGCAGTTGAAAGACGGCGGCAAACATCAGAGAAGCCATGCCGCCGACCTGAGCTGTGGACAGATCAATCTGGCCAGAGATCAGCGTAATTGTGTACGAAGCGAGCACAATCCCTGCCGGCCCACTCAGACGCAGGATAGCCTCAACGGTTCTTGATTTGAGAAACAGATTGGGGGCCGCGAAGGCAAACAAGGCGACTTCAAGGACAAAGGCTATGAACAAGCCATTGTCGAGCAGAAACTGCACAACCTGCGCCGACGCAAGCTTGCGATTGCTGGCGCCCAACTGCGAAGCGGGCTGCTGCGGTGGCACTCCAGAAGCCATACGCGCTTACTTTTCTACCTCCTATGAAACTGTTTATATTCACGCGCCACTGTGGGGCGCGACTTAGCCGAGAAAGGCGGGCGTCTCGCCTGCATGATGCAGGTTAGATCAGCGCGCCACTATGAGGCGCGACTGATGCGGAGAGAGCGAGGCTGGATTCGCCTCACTCTCTCCATCGCTGGCAAACCTCTATTGTGACTCGTACAGCTCTGCATAGCGCTGGTCAATGGTCTCTTGCGTGATCGCCTTGCGCACCTGATAGGTTTCAAACGGAAGTCCTTCCAGCGTTGCGAGCGCGACCTCGACCCAACCCCAGCCTTCACAATATGGCTGGAATTCGATAAAGCCATAATAGCCTTGCGGCCTGGTCTTCAGGAACTTGGCTGGCGGCTCATCGCCACCCAACGTCACGAGCATGATATCCGCCTCATTGCCCGCTTCTGTCACGGCATTGTAGGGGCCAATACCGAGTCCATCCCAACAGGGAATCATTGCGAAGACTCCATCAGGATGCGCTGTAATGGTGTCGTTCACCATATCTTCCGCGGAGCGGCCTGTAGTCAGATCGGCCATAAGAACATGGTCATCATCCAGTTCCATTGCCTCTTGGAAGGTAGAGGCCGCCGATCCGGTGCGGGTGACACAGGCAGGAATGCCGCCATGGGTCAGTTCGATAAAGAACAGCTCGCGACCAGCCCAATCTTCCTGTTGTCGCTTCCTGACGCCTTCAATCAACAGTTCAGCGCCGCGGTCACCGGCGATGCCATCAGGGATACCGTAGACGATTGGCGTGTACTCGCTGGGGCCATTGTCGATCCCGATAAACTGGATGCCTTCATCCAGGGCGCGCAATGCCAGACCTTCGTAGACATTGGGGCCGTGGGCGCCGACGATGCTCAAATCATTGAGCAGCAGAGTCTCCAACAGGTCTGGCTCGGTAGAGTATTCTCCGGCAGCGTCAGATTCGAAGAATTCCACGCCATAGAATGCCGCGGCATCTTTCATTGCGCCTGACCATTCGCCGAAGAATGGATGCGCCAGGTTGGGATTGATGAATCCCAACCGCCATGGCTGGGAAAATTCGGTGGGGAGACTGGCTAATGGCTTACACTGATGCGGCGCGGTCATGGACGTAACCGCCTCCGCATCGTGGAAAGTGAGTATTCTGGGCGTAGGCGTGACATCAACGACCCGCGTCACTTCAACAACAGTGGTCTGGGTCTGACAGGCCGCCAACAGGAGGCCAAGAAACGCCATCACGCATATCTCGAATACAAACCGACTCCTCTTCATCTTTTCTCTCCTTGGTTGCGAAAGGTTGTATTGGCGCGCCACTGTAGCGCGCGACAGAAACTGCAGTTTCTGGTTTTTAGTTTTTGGTTTCGAGTAACTGCAGTTCACTGACTACTGGAAACTGACAACTAAAAATTGCTTTTGTGTTCTGGTACAGGAGACTATCAGTTTACATAGTTTATAGCAAAAATGCGTTGCGGCAAAGTCACCGGCGCTTTCCAGGCGCCCACTGGCTCGGCTCATCCCAGCGCCCCCGCTTGGTGTAAGACCAGGGCCAGGGCCACGACGGCCGCTGTCTCCGCGCGTAGGATGCGGGGGCCGAGGGAGACGCTCTGCCAGCCGCATGCCAGCGCGCTGGCCGCTTCGTGCGGGCCAATGCCCCCTTCCGGCCCGATGAGCAGGGCAACTGCCCCAGAGGGCGCCCAATCCGTTAGCGCTTCGGCGATGCCAGGGGAGGTATGCTTCTCTTCCTCCCAGGGGAGGAGCCGCAGCCCTACGGCGTGCTGCACGGCCTTGTCCCAGCTCAGGGGATGGGCCAGGGTCGGCAGCCGGCCGCGTCCGCTCTGCTCCGCGGCCTCGCGGATGATAGCCCGCCAGCGGTCGTACTTGCGCAGCAGTTTCTCGGCCGGGCGCACGACCGTGCGGCTGCTGACCACCGGCACGAACCGACGCACCCCCAGTTCAGCGCCCTTCTGCAGCACCCACTCGAACCGCTCCCTCTTCAGCGCGCACTGATAGA
Source organism: uncultured Caldilineaceae bacterium (assembly GCA_958295915.1). Taxonomy (GTDB): domain Bacteria; phylum Chloroflexota; class Anaerolineae; order Caldilineales; family Caldilineaceae; genus Bin5. Next base: position 4,871,286 of record OY282381.1, on the reverse strand, counting down.
GCGTCAGGTCGGCGGCCGGCTCGCTAGGCACCAACTGACGCGCCAGCACCCGCCCCGTCGCCTGCTGACTGTTCAGGGCCACAATCTGCGTGGGGAAGGCATCGCCGCTGCCGTCTAACAGCGTGATCACATCCCCCGGCCCCAGTCGCAGGACGTTGCGAAGCTGGTGGGCGAGCGCTGTGAGGTCCACGGCGCAATTCAGGCGCGCAGGCACTTGTGGCAGAAAAAACCGATGCGCTTGCATAGCTCTATTTTAAGAGCGTTGGCGACTGCTGTAGAATAGCGGTAGAATCATGCGCGCTTTTTCCACTTGTGAAGGATAGAGAAATTCTGCTATTGGCACAATCGTTGTATACTTTATACTATAGCATTGGACATCAGCGGAATACTGATGAGGAGAAAATGACGATAGAACAGGGGCTTCAGATTCTGGTGACGGGAGGACGACCACTGGAACATACTGCTCTGCTGGAAAAACTGAGAGCGGAGGGAACGATTGTATCAGAGACAGCAGACTATGCGGCTACACTTCAGTTCAGCCAAAACAACACGCCAGACATCATCGTATTGATAGAACCTTTTCCTCACCTTATGCCGTTGCGGGACATCATCGCCACGCTACGCGCGCAGAACGCAGCCACAAAACTATTGATCTTCAGCAACAATGAACTGCCAGAACGAGTGCAAGCTCTACTCATCGCCGGCGCTGATGGATACGTGCATAAGGACGAAGATGTGGAGACCATATTACGCGCCATCGATGTAGTCGCCAAAGGCGATGTCTGGATCAGTCGCCATCTCATCAGCGCCTTGACGACAGCGCCACTGTCGAATTCACGCCAGGATCGGCAAGAGGAGATCCATTTGACCGAACGCGAACGTCAGGTTCTGACCTTGATGGCAGGCGGTCTCAGCAATGCTGAGATCGCCGCCTCTCTTCACCTCGCGCATCAGACTGTACGCAATTATGCCAGTCACATCTATGAGAAGCTGGGCGTTCACTCCCATACCGAAGCCATTGTGTGGGCCATAGAACGCGGATTCTCTCACAGCTGAGATTGCCCCCAAACCGCACGCAACGATTCCAAGAGGAACAGATTGTCTGAATCAGGATTTTCAGGATGGATGGATAGACAGGATGATACACCTCCACACGCCAACTGCAGTGGCCAGTCCCAGTGGCTGGCGCCAGCCAGTAACGGCACTGGCTACTGGAAACTGACTACTGGCGCCTGATCTTTGCCACGACGCGCAAGCCGTCCTCGCTTTGCGCTCTACTCTTCGCAGCCAACGCTGGTTCCACTCCCGCTAAGTACTCGCCCTTATATGATTCCCACATTCATTTGGAGGCGCCCAGCGGCATTGGGGCGCTTCTTTCTTGTCCAGAAATACTGGAGTACCTACTCCAATAGAGTATTGGAGTACCTATCAAATAGAGTATTGGAATACCTACTCCAATAGGGTATTGGAATACCTATCAAAAGAGTACTGGAGTACCTTTACAAACGCTCAGGAAGGGAGTAATCTGAAGAAGAAAATAAGTTAAATAGGAGGGAAATACCATGGCCAGAGATATTAAAAAGATGACGCGTATAGAATTGGAGTCTGAATTGGCTTCTGTACGTGCAGCGACACGACGGAGCTATGGCGTCATTATCATGATGACTATTCTGGCAGTGCTAGGCTTTATGGTGATGGCTGGCGCCATGGCAGCGGTCACAGGTTGAAGATGGCGCAAGCTCAGCGTTTTCAGGAGCGCAAAGCCTACCTTCGCCAGGCGGCTTTTGGATGTTGTCGCGCCAGGAGCCAGGCAGGGTCCACGTACCCCCTTCCTGGGTAAAAACATAGAAGGATGTGTGGAATTCAGTCCATCACAGAGTCTTCTACTCCTCTAACGATTCTTGAAAGAAAGGAGCAAGAACTTGAAGAAATACGGCCTCAGATACTTATAGATGAAAGGGCGTGAGTAATCATTAGCCCGCCACCGCGGCTTCCGTTCCTCCCTCTCTTTCGCTCTGCATGATCACAGCCACCCAATCCTCCTCCTGTTTGCGTTCGACTTCCCGCAGGCTGTGGCGGGCCGCCGCCGCCAGCACCAGCCCAATCTTCTTCTCCAGAATGCCCGCAAGAATCAGATGACCGCCGGGGGCCAGCGGCTCGACCAGAGGCACGTTGTCGTATGCCGCGTCAAACAGCCCAACCAGGACCTCGGCCAGGATGTTGGCGACGATCAGCGGAAAACGGCCGGACTGGTCGGCGGGCACGCTCCCTTTCTGGACGTACAGCGCGTTCGGGGCCAGGGCGATGCCGTTGCGCTGGGCGTTTTCCTGGGTGGCTCTGATAGCCAACGGGTCGATATCCGTCGCCCAGACCGGCCGCGCGCCCAATTTGGCAGCCACAAGCGACAGGACGCCGCTACCTGTGCCGATGTCCAGCAGCGGCTCACCAGGATGCACATAGTCTTCCAGCGCGGCCACACACAGGCGGGTAGTGGGGTGCATGCCTGTGCCGAAGGCCATCCCTGGATCCAGGCGTACCACCACATCATTGGGCCGGGCATCCGACTCCTCCCAGGCCGGCGCCAACAACACCCGCTTGCCGATGCGCAGGGGTTTGTAGTATCTTTTCCAGGCGTGCGCCCAGTCCTCCTCCTGAATCGTGCGCACTGTCGATTCAGGGATAGGATAGAGCAGGCGCAGACGCCACAGCCCCTCTTCGATCTGCCGCTGGATGCGGCGGCCGCGGGGGCCGGGCTTCAAGTACGTTTTAACCACCAGTCGGTAGGCGCCGTCGATGGGATTGCCGCAATCATCATACCCGGTAGACTCCAGCACGGCCCCACCACCGGACGCTTCGCCGGCAGCGCTGTCTTCGATCCAGTCGCCGCCGTTGTAGCGGTTGAACAGTTCACCGACCGCCTCGGCTGCCTCGCCGTCGACCTCCACGGCAATCTCGATCAGCTCATCAGCATTCATGGGGAGTTGGTTGCGACCTTCTGCATTTCTCAGCGCGCCTTGCGTTGCGCTATCTACGCCGCCAAAGCGCAACGCGCATCTGCTGGCTGCCCTGCCCCCTACCACCTGCTATCGGTACTTTTCGTTTTCTTTAATCCGGGCGCAGAATCCGGTCAAAGAACCCCCGCCGCGGCTCGTGAACCTCATCGCCCAAACTTGCAGCCAGTTGCCGGAATAGTATCTCCTGCTCATCGGTCAAGTTTGTCGGTGTCAGCAGGCGCACAGTGACGATCAGGTCCCCCCGTCCGCTGCGTTGCAAACGCGGAATCCCCATCCCTAGTTTACGGAAGCTCTTGCCAGTCTGGGTTCCTGCAGGAATGTCCAACCTTTCGGTCTCTCCCTCCAATGTCGGGATATCCACCGATGCGCCGAGCGTGGCCTGGGTTATGCTAATCGGCAACTCCAGGTGGATGTCAAACTCATCGCGCACAAAGAGCGGATGTTCTTCGACACTGATGACCACGTAGAGGTTTCCCCTGGGGCCACCCAATGCGCCAGCTTCCCCTTCTCCGGCCAGCCTGATGCGGGTACCCTCATTGACGCCGGCGGGCACATTGACTTTGATTTTGCGGGTCACCTGCATCTGCTTGCGGCCGCTGCACTGGATACAAGCGGAAGAGACGACTTCACCCTCGCCGTGGCAGGTAGGGCAGGTGGTAGCGGTGACAATTGCGCCAAAAAGAGGGCTTTGCTGGCGGCGCTGCACTTCACCGCTGCCGCCGCAGGTGGGACATCGTTCCGGAGAGGTACCCGGCTCGGCGCCGCTGCCGTTACAGCGATCACAGGCCTCCATGCGCGGCACGTCGATCTCCCGTTGGGCGCCGAAAGCGGCATCTTCGAAGCTCAGCGAGATATCGACCCGCAGATCAGCGCCACGGCGGGGGGCACGTCGGGCGCTGCGCCCGACGCCGCCGAAGCCGGTGAAAAACTCCTCGAAGATGCTGCCCAGATCGCCGAAGCCCTGATTGAAATCGCTAAAGCCCCCGGCTCCTCCCAAGCCTGCGTGCCCAAAGCGGTCGTAGAGGGAGCGCTTTTGTGGGTCGCTCAAGACCTGATAGGCTTCATTGATTTCCTTAAATCTGTTTTCGGCTTCCGCGTCGCGATTGACGTCCGGATGGTATTGCTGGGCGAGCTTGCGGAAGGCCCGCTTGAGAGTGCGTTCATCCACACTGCGCTCTACGCCAAGCACTTCATAATAGTCACGCTTTTCGCTCATAAATATTATTCCCAACTGATGATCCAGGCGCACAGACCTGCCAATCCGACGGTCACGCCGATGAGCGCGACCCATTGTCCGCTGGTAAAGCCTACATCCCGGGCGCTAAAGACCAATATAATGACAAAACCGATGGCAAGAATGAGCCAGTTGGACAGTGCAACGTGTTCGTTCCAGAATCGTTTCAGCACATCCATCTTTTCTATTTCCTTACCTTGCCAGTGCCGTCATTCTGCGCGGATAGCGTCGCGTTAAGTCCTCCCAGATGGCGTCGAGTTGGGCATGCAACTCGACCAATGTACCGTTGTTGTCGATAACCCGATCAGCTTGGTTCATCTTCGCAGCCTGAGGTGTTTGCAGATTGATAATGTACCGGGCTTCGTTTTCATCCATTTTGCGAAACTCCAGTAGACGACAGAGTTGCGTGGTAAAGCTGGAGGTGACCACCCAGATCTCATCACACAGTGTAAACATCAATCCAGCTTCCAGGAGTTTGATCGCTTCCAAAATAATCACGGGGGATTCGGTGTCGGCAATCTCCTCCTTCCCCAATTCGAATATCTTCGGGTGGACGATCTTTTCCAGACGTCCCAAATCCAATGGATTGGAGAAGACGATCTTGCCCAGTTTCTTGCGATCGATCGTGCCATCTTCGCGCAAGATTTCTCTACCAAAGGATCGCACCACTGCTTCATAGGCCGGGCCGCCAGGCTCGATGACCCGGTGGCCCAGTTTGTCGGCATCGATGATGGCGGCGCATTTTTCGATCAGATACTGCAAAATCGTGCTCTTTCCCGTAGCGATGTTTCCAGTTAGCCCAATGACCAGCGATTTACGCGCCATACATTTCGATCCTTCTTGATTCGCAGTGTGCTTTATTCTAGCTGATGATCTGAACTGCTGGCAAGCCTTTCAAGCTGCCAAGTCCGCCCACTCTTCCATCAGATTTTCTAGCCGCTGGGAAACAGCCCGATGTTGCTCCTGCAACGCGCGCAGCCGTTTCAGTTCCTGCATCGCGCTCGCCTGGGCCATACTGCGCTCCAATTCAGTCAATTGGTTCTCCAGCCGAGCGATACGCTTTTCAGTCTCGGCGACAGCCTGCTCCTGGCGTTCCGCCTGCCGTCGCTGACGTCGGGCCGATCGTTGACGTTCCCACTCCGCATGTGAAGCGCTCGGCGCCGTTTCGGATGTGGTTGCAGCTTTTTCCTGTTCAGCGTGCGCCCGTTCAAGTTGCCATTGCCGCCAGGCGCCCTTGAACAGTTCCAGCGTAGCGGGCTTTCCCTCTGCTCCCGAATCCACCTGCCAGATCTGTGTGGCCAAAGCATCGACCAGCGCCCGATCGTGCGTGACAAGCAGAATGGTTCCGTTGAACTGCCGCAATGCATCCTGAAGTATCTCCTGACTATCCAGATCCAGATGATTCGTCGGTTCGTCCAGCAGCAGGAAATTGGCGCCTTGCAGGGTCAAACGCGCCAGGGCGATGCGGCTGCGCTGTCCACCGGACAGACTATTGATGGTCTGGTATACGTCGTCGCCTTTGAACAGAAACTGACCCAGATACGTACGGGCCCGCTCAGTGGGCAGGCGCTTTACCTCCAGAAGTGTATCGAGGACCGTCTGGTGGCTCTTCATCAGACCAAAGCCGCTGCCCATATGTCGCTGGGCTAAGTAGCCAATTTTAACGGAGGCGCCCAACTCCACGCGGCCGGCAAGTGGTTCCAGCTCCTCCAGAATCGTGCGCACAAAGGTCGTCTTGCCGGCGCCGTTGGGGCCGATGAGCGCAACCACCTGTCCTCGGTACAGGTCCAGATCCGGCACATCCAGAATCGGAGTATCGGAAGACGAGAGACTGCGCATAGGCCGCAACCGGCCATGCAGGGCTGCTCTAGCGTCGAAATGGTTTGATCTGGCCACCTTCGCCGGTCCAACCGGCGGGGATGAGCGCTCGCTCAGATCGATTGTGTGACCACGCTCCATCTTGGCGGCGGCATAGCGATCATCGGATTTTGTTGCAATCGACGTTTCGCTCTTGTAGCCCGCCACCAGCTTGCGCGTGCGCAACACCAGATCGCCGCTGCGGGTGTCTGTACGCAGCGGCAGGCGGATGTACTGCTCTGTCGGCGGCGGAGGCAGGGCTTCGTTTTCCAGAAATCTCTTCAGCCATGTCTCCCGTCCCTGGGCCTCTTTCGTGCGTTGGCCGGCTTTATAGCGGCGAATAAATGCCTGGGTCTCGCTGATGAACTTTTGCTGACGGTCATACTCTTTGCGCCAGAGAGCATAGCGCTCTTTGCGCTGCTGTCGGTAGTGGCTGTAATTGCCCCGGTAGGTCTCGACCCGCCGATGGGACAGATCCCAAATACGGGTAGCGACGGCATCGAGAAAATAACGGTCGTGGGAAACGACTATCAGCGCGCCTTTCCACCCTGTCAGAACTCCTTCCAGCCACGCCATCGAGCGCACATCCAGGTGATTCGTCGGTTCGTCCAGCAGCAGCAGATCCGGCTCCTCCAACAACAGACGGCCCAGACTGGCGCGAGTACGCTGGCCGCCGCTAAGATGGGCCAGAGGTTCGCGCCAAACAGACTCGGCAAAACCGAGCCCGGTCAGAACAAACTGTATCCGCTGATCGATGGCATAGCCGCCAGCCTGTTCAAACGCCTCCTGTTGATATCCGTACTTCGTCAGCAGCGCCGCCAGCTCTTCTTCGCTTTGCGCATCGTCGATCATACAGGCTTCCAGCCGCTGCAACAGTTCTCCTTGCGCCAACAAGTCGGCGAAAACCGATTTCAAATCGTCGTAGAGAGTGCGTTCGCCGGCTGGAGGGGGATCCTGGGGCAGGTAGCCGATGCGGGTATCCTGGGCAATGAACAGGTCGCCCCTGATGCTGGGGTCGAGCCGCCCGAGGGCCCTAAGAAGGCTGGTTTTGCCCGCTCCGTTCGGCCCCACCAGTCCGATGCGGTCTCCCAACTCGATGCGGACGTTCACATTCTCGAGGACGTCGAGATCGCCGTAGTTTTTCGAGATATGATTGGCTACCAGAAGACTCATACGATATGCCCGGCCCACTGTCTACGCGTTACACAAAAACACCAAACCGTCACCCGTCTTTCGATCCCTGTACATAGCTGGTCAGACCGGGCAGCAGTTTGGTCACAGGGAAGAATTATACCACAGCCGCTGTCCTTTGGCGATTCGGCGGGCCAGCGGGGCGCGTCTCAGATTTTTGGAGAGAGGAATAGATTGTCTGCATCAGGATTCGCAGGATGGAAGGATACACAGGATAGTAAACGGCGCGTTGGGGCCCAGCGCTGTTTTCGTGGCTGGCGGTCGGCGCCTTTGCGCTGTTCAACGGACTGCGCGCAAGTGGTTGTGGAGACGCTATGCGGGTTTGCAGTTGGCAATAAGAAGGGCGACAATGACAGTGCGGCCATCTGAATCTTGGGAGGCGCCCACCTGAATTTTCCACCTGCGCCGCAGCGGTAGGATAGCGCACATGCCGACACTCAACCTCAAACCCACGCACAAGCTCATCAGAGAATACTACGCCGCGCTTGAGCGCTTCGACCGGCTTGGCGTCAGCCATGAAAGCGCGGCGCCAGCCGCCTTTCAAGCCCTGCTCGAAGCCTGCGCGCGGCAGTGCGCGTGGACGCTGGTACCCGAACAGGCGATCATCGCGCCTCTTGCGAGTAGAGACGCATTGAACACTGCGCGCGGCAACAAGCGCATCATAGTTGACGGCGCCCTGATCGACGATTTCCAGTTGACGCATGGCATCTGGGAGGCGAAGGACATCCATGACGACCTGCTGACCGAAGCGCGGCGCAAGTTCGAGGCCGGCTATCCGCATGACAACATCCTCTTCCAGACGCCGCAACGCGCCATCCTGTGGCAGAACGGGCGTCAGGTTCTCGACGCCGACCTGAGCGGCCCGGCGCAACTGATCGGGGTACTGGAAGCCTTCTTCGGCTATCGTCCGCAGGAGTACGCCGCCTGGGAGGAGGCGGTGGCGCAGTGCAAAGACAGAGTGCCGGATATCGGGCGCGGCCTGGCGCGCTTGATCCACAAGGAGCGGCAGAGCAACCGCCGCTTTGCCACGGCCTTTGGCGATTTTCTGGAGACATGTCGCCAATCGATCAACCCCAACCTCTCGGAAGCCGCGGTCGAGGAGATGCTGATACAGCATCTGTTGACCGAGCGTCTGTTCCGCACAGTGTTCAGCAACCCCGACTTCACGCGGCGCAATGTCATCGCCAATGAGATCGAGAACGTGATCGACGCGCTCACATCGCAGTCGTTCAGGCGGCCTGATTTTCTCCACAGTCTGGATCGTTTCTACGTGGTCATCGAGCGCGTGGCCGCAACCATCAACGATTTTTCGCAGAAGCAGCATTTTCTCAACACCGTCTACGAGCAGTTTTTCCAGGGCTTTTCAGTCAGGGTGGCCGATACGCATGGCATCGTCTACACGCCGCAGCCGATCGTCGATTTCATGGCGCAAAGCGTTGCCCACATCCTGCAGAGCGAGTTTGGGCGCTCGCTATCTGACCCTGGGGTTCACATTATCGACCCGTTCGTGGGCACGGGCAACTTCATCGTGCGCCTGATGCGGGAGATACGCCGGACCGCTCTGGAGGACAAATACAGGTCGGAGCTGCACTGCAACGAGGTGATGCTGCTGCCCTACTACATCGCCAGCCTGAACATCGAGCATGAGTTCTATGAGGCGACCGGCAGGTATCAGCCCTTTGGGGGCATCTGCCTGGTAGATACCTTCGACCTGATGGAAGACCGCCAGCTGCCGCTGTTCGCGCCTGCGAACACACAGCGCCTGGAGACGCAGAAACAGACGCCAATGTATGTGGTCATCGGCAATCCGCCCTACAACGTCGGCCAGGTCAACGAGAACGACAACAACAAGAATCGGACCTACAAGACGCTGGACAAGCGAGTGGCGGAGACCTACGCGCACGATTCCAAGGCGACCAATAAAAACGCGCTCGCTGACTCGTATGTCAAAGCGATTCGCTGGGCAGCGGACCGCATTGGCGAGGAAGGGGTTGTCGCCTTTATCACCAACAACAGCTTTCTCGACGCTGTGGCCTTTGATGGCATGAGAAAACATCTGGCAGACGATTTCGATACCCTGTACAGTCTCGATTTGGGCGGGAACGCGCGCAAGGGCTTGAAGGTATCGGATGCCAATGTATTCGGCATTCGGGTGGGGGTAAGCATCAACCTGTTTGTGAAACGTAGGGGCGGGCAACCACAAGGCCAGCTATCCCGTATCTTCTACTATCGAACCGACGACCTGTGGGACAAAAAGCAGAAATTCGACTTTCTGCATGAACGCCAACACGCAGGCAATATCGAGTGGCGAGAGATCAGGCCGGACAGGCGACACACCTGGCTGACAGAGGGACTCCACGCCGAATTTGAGAGCTTCATCCCGCTGGGAGGCAAGGACGCGAAGGCGTCAAAAGGCGAGGCGGTGGATGTAATTTTTAAGGTGTATAGTCTCGGTATCAATACGGCCCGTGATGCCTGGGCGTACAACTTCAACCGCGACGCGCTCACAGAGAACATGAAGCGGACAATTGACACCTACAATGAACAGGTGTTCAGGTGGAAAGGGCAGCCAAATCAGGGTGCAAACGTCGATGATTTTGTGGTCTATGATGATAAGAAAATCAAGTGGAGTTCAGGCTTAAAACAGAAACTCAAGGGCGGGCAAATCGCAGAATTTACCGAAGCAAAAATCCGACAGTCCCTCTATCGTCCTTTCACGAAAACGAATCTGTTCTTTGATAGAATTCTAACCCACCGAGTTTTTATTTTTCCGTCTATCTTCCCCACAGCGCAGACCGAAACGGAAAATCGGGTGATATGGCTCAAGATCGGGCAAGAATGGCCGATGTTTGCGCTGATGGGCAACAGAATTCCCGATGGGTTGCCGCAAGGTGGTTCCCAATGCTTCCCCTTCTACGTCTACGACGAGGATGGCAGCAACCGGCAGGAGAACATCACCGATTGGGCCTTGGCGCAGTTCCGCAGGCAGTACAGCGACGATTCTATCGGGAAATGGGATATCTTCCATTATGTCTACGGTCTGCTGCACCACCCGGACTATCGCACGCGCTACCAGGCCAACCTCAAACGCGATCTGCCGCGCCTGCCCTTTGCGCCGGATTTCCGGGCCTTTGCCCAAGCCGGCGCGCGCCTGGCGGAAATCCACATCGGCTATGAGGAGATGTCCGCCTATCCCCTGACAGTCAGCGAAAACCCGGATCTGCCGCTCGATTGGCGCGTCGAGAAGATGAAGCTGTCCAAAGACAAAACACAGATTCGCTACAATGACTTTCTGACACTGGGCGGGATTCCAGCAAAAGCGTTACACTATCGGCTGGGCAACCGCTCGGCCCTGGAGTGGATCAGCGACCAGTACCGGGTCAAGACAGACAAACGCAGCGGCATCGTCAACGACCCCAACCGCGCCGACGACCCGCGCTACATCGTCAATCTGATCGGAAAGGTCATCAGCACGAGCCTGGAGACGGTGGAGATTGTAGACGGCCTGCCGACGTTGGGAACGATTTGAAAAAACAATGCAATGTCGCCAGGACGCAAAGGCGCAAAGAAAAACCAGAAAATTCCTTGCGTCCCTGCGCCTGCGCGCCTTTGCGTTGTTGTCTCATTCCCGCCCACACTGTTCGCTGAAAATCTATATCCCGATAATCCTGATTCAGACAATCTGTTCCTCTCCCAAAAATCTGGGACACACTCAACCGCCGAATCCGCTCTTGCCAGATTGCGCTTTCCTCATCTATAATTGATTTGTGATTTTCTCGCAGCGTTCGTTTCTTTGACCGTGGCCTTAAAATCCATTGCGCTTTGGGAGACGAAGCGATCGCCATACCTTTCCCAACTCTTGAACTGTCCAAAGGAGATTCCCATGCAAACTCGATTCACAACTCTCGGGCTGCTCTTGGTAGCAGCGTTGGCGCTTGCCGGTTGTGTTGGAATGGCCCCAGTCGCTTCTGAGCCGCCGGCAGAAGAAGCGGCCGTCGATATGAGTGGCAAGGTTGTCATCGCTTCGGGTGAAAAGATCCGCATTGGCGGTTCCTTTGCCCTGACCGGTCCAATCCCCGACCCCGGTAAGGACATTCGCCAAGGCGCAGAGATCGCGATCGACGATCTCAATGCAGCCGGTGGCCTGGAAGGCTTCATGTTCGATCTAGTGGCCGAAGACGGCGCTTGCGACGGCACCCAAGGCACGAACGTGGGCAACAAGTTTGCCGCGGACGAAACCATCGTTGCGGTGACTGGAGGCACCTGCTCCGGCGAGACATTCGGCCTGATTCCGATTCTGCTGGAGGCGCGCATTCCCTTCGTCAGTCCCAGTGCCACGAATCCGGACATTACATCTTCGGACTGTGATGTCTGCAATCGGGTAGCCCTGAGCGATGCTTTGCAGGGCGTTGTCGATGCCGATTTCGCTTTCAGCGACCTGGGCGTCACGAAAGTTGCCGTTGTTCACGACAATTCAGACTATGGCAAGGGGCTGGCCGAGATCTTCCAAAACCACATCCTGGCATTGGGCGGGGAAGTTACAAACTTTGAAGGCGTCCAAGTGGGCGATACTGATTTCCGCGCCTTGCTGGCGAAGGTTGGCGCCAATGGGCCGGAATTTATCTTCTTCGGCGGCTACTCCACCGAGGCGGGTCTCATCGCCCAGCAGATGACAGAAGCGCCTGGTCTCGAGAACACCCTGTTTATGAGCGATGACGGCGCCTACACCCGGCAGTATCTCGACGCTGCCGGCGAAGCCGCGGAAGGCACATATGTATCCTTCGTCGCCGGCGCTGACGCCGAGGCCATGAACGCCGATTTCGACGCCAAATATCTGGACAAATACGGCGTCAGCCCGGACGATCTTGGTCCGTTTCACGGCCAGAGTTACGACTCTGTAAAGCTAATCGCGGCCGCCATCAAGGAGGTTGCGCTGGTAGATAGCGGCGGAAACCTGGTGATCGACAGGGAAGAGTTGATTTCTGCCATTCGCGCAGTGGAGGGATTTGACGGACTGACCGGCATGATCAAGTGCGATGAAGTGGGTGAGTGTGGGGCCGGCGGTGTGCAGATCTTCCAGGTCGAGGGGGGCGCGTTCAATCAGATTGCCGGCTTCGGTAGGGAGTAATGACTGAGGCATGAGCGCCCTGAATGCGAGGAGAGAGAAAACCAGTGGCTAGTGACCAGGAACTGCACTGACCACTGCAGTTCTCTCTCCTTTTTTCGAAAACAGGAACTTTATGGCAAGGCATGCGGAAACAGCACAAAAACTGCGCATTGACGAGCAGGCCGCCACAAGATACATCGGCATAGCTATCCTGGCTCTCATCATCTGGCGGGTGATCACTGTCGGGCTGGCGGAAGGCTATCCGACTTCCTTCTGGATTTCTCAGGCACTGAACGGAATGGTCCTGGGCGGGGTGTATGCGCTGGTTGCTCTGGGCTACACTCTCGTCTACGGCATCCTGTTCATGATCAATTTTGCTCACGGCGAGGTAATGATGCTCGGCGGCATCGCCGGCTTTTTCGCCCTGCAGTTCGCCCAAGGCCAGGGCTGGATGGAAGGGCCTTGGCTAGTGGTTGTTGTAGCGCTGCTGTTTATCATGCTCATTGGTATGGTCACATCGGTTCTGATCGGCATGACTTTGGAACGACTGGCCTACCGCCCCCTACGTCAGGCGCCTCGCTTGGTGCCGTTGATCAGCGCCATCGGCGCATCTCTTTTCCTGCAATACTCTGTTCTGTTGATCTTCGGCGTCAGCCCCCATAGCTATCGCAAACCGGCTCTGATCTCCGGAGGTCTGCGTCTGGGCAATGTGTTCATTCCGTACACCGGCGCGATTATCTTCATCACGTCCGTTCTGCTGATGCTGGCCTTGTATTTCATCATTCAGCGGACGAAATTGGGCCGGGCCATGCGGGCCGTAGCTGAGGACCGCTCCACCGCGGCCCTGATGGGGGTTGATGTTGATGCGGTGATTGTCGTCACATTCATGCTGGGGTCGGCCCTGGCTGGCGCGGCTGGCGTAATGCTTGGATTTCACAACACGGTCGTCAAATTCAACAGCGGCTTTATGCCAGGTCTGAAAGCATTCACCGCAGCGGTATTGGGCGGCATCGGCAACATTCCCGGAGCCATGTTCGGCGCGCTGGTTCTCGGTCTGATCGAAGCAATTGGGCCCAGCGCCCTGGGCATTCCGACCGAATACAAAGATGTTATCGCCTTTACGCTCCTCGTACTGATTCTGATTTTCCGGCCCTCCGGCCTGTTCGGCGAAGTGCTGAGCGAAAAGAAGGCGTAAGAAGTGGTTAGTGGGCATTGGCCACTGACCACTAAGCCACTAGCCACTGCAGTTATGCCCAAAACAATCCGTACCGGTCTCATCGCCTTTGCATTCTTAAGCTATCTGATTTTTATCGGCGTCCCTGGTCGTATAGGAGAAAACGCGCTGCCCATTCTGGCCGTTGTCGCCGGGCTGTTCTTCTGGCTCAACTTGCGCCGGGAAGTAGGACGAAAAGGCGATTCCGTCCACGTTTTGCGCGCCGGCCTGCAGGCCGGCGCGACCGCTGGCCTGCTCATAGCCATGGAAAGCGGCCTTTTTGCCACATTGTTAGGCAACGGCGTATCGATACAGCCAGTCTTCGACAAGATCGTCCCGCAGAATATCGCCGCGTTACTCGGCGTTCGGCCCGGCGCCATCGCACAGGCGCAGGTTCCGCTTCTTCGTTACCTCTTGCAGGTGGTCTATTTCACTGGTAGCGGTCTTCTCGGCGCGTTGGCGGTCGCGGCAGTAGGGGCGTCCCTACGGACATATTTCTCCCGCCCGGCCATGGTTTCCGCTGGTCGCTGGCTGGTCATTGCCCTGCCGTTTGTCTTGCTGGCGATCGTCATCTATCTTGGTTTGCCAAACGTCAAGCTGTTCAGCACGAACCGAGGCACTGTCCGTCTGCTGCTCACACTTGTCACGACGGGTAGCGGCCTTTTCGCCCTACGCCTGACGCGGCCGGGACGGGAACGGATGGCGGTGGCAACACTGCTCGGCCTCGGTGTGCTATCCATGCCCTTTGCGCTGGATCAGTTCCAGAATTCTGTAATGGGCATCGTTTTTATATACGTGATGATGGGGCTTGGGCTGAATATCGTCGTCGGCTATGCGGGGCTACTGGATTTGGGCTATGTGGCTTTTTTCGCGATTGGCGCCTACACATATGCGTTTGTCTCGGCCCCATTTTCATCGCCGTTCATCCGCAGCCTGCTCCTGGATTTGGGCGTCTCAGCGGATAGCCCCCTGCTAGGCTATTGGATGGCCTTGCCCCTGGCGATGATCACTGCCACCATTGGTGGGATCCTGCTCGGCATCCCTGTCTTGCGCCTGCGAGGCGACTATCTGGCGATCGTCACCCTCGGCTTTGGCGAGATCATCCGTCTCTTTATGCTGAATCTGGGGGAACTCACGAATGGGCCGCGAGGGATTCTGCAAATTTCTCAGCCCGGCCTGTTTGGGCTCGCCCCGGATGCGTTCTCCAGCGGCCAACTCAGCTCCCAGGGCTGGATTTTCCTGCTGGCTCTGCTCAGCTCGGCGCTGATTGCATTTATTGCTATACGTTTGAATGACTCCCGGCTGGGGCGCGCCTGGATCGCCATGCAGGAAGACGAAGACGTAGCCCAGGCTACTGGTGTCCACCTTGTACGCACAAAGCTACTTGCTTTTGCCATCGGCGCCACCTTTGCCGGGCTGGCTGGCCAGCTCTACGCTGCCCGTCAGATCAATATCTTTCCCGAGAATTTCTCGCTCTTCGTCTCAATTGACGCTCTGGCGCTGATCATCGTCGGTGGGATAGGCAGCGCTCCTGGTATTGTGTTGGGCGCACTGGCGCTGAAAGGGCTACCAGAAGTGCTGCGAGGCGTGGACGAGTACCGGATTGTCACCTTCGCCGCTCTCTTGGTAATTATGATGATCGTGCGACCGGCCGGTATTTTGCCGTCTGCCCGCCGTCGATTTGAGCGTGATTCTTCTGATTTGGATGATGGAGAGGATGAAATCGTGGTCAATTCTGGATAATCACATGAATCATGGTGGATAATCACACAAATCACAGGCGCCACATGACAACCCTTTTGGCCGTCCAGGGCGTTACAAAGATGTTTGGCGGGCTGACCGCTGTCGATAACGTGGACTTGGAGATCGTCGAACGGTCGATCACAAGTCTTATCGGCCCCAATGGAGCCGGCAAGACGACGCTTTTCAACTGTCTGACCGGACTGCATCGACCGGACACAGGCGAGATTGTGTTCGCTGGTCGTTCCCTGGTCGGCCTGCGCTCGGACGAGATCACCGCCCGGGGCATTGCCCGCACCTATCAGAACATCCGGCTCTTCGGGAGGATGACGGCGTTGGAAAACGTACTGGTCGGTCAGCATTTGCGGCTGCGGGCCTCTCACTGGGCGGCGGTCCTGCGCACAGCCCGCCAGCAGGCGGAAGAGCGGGCCGCCCGCGAGATCGGCCGGGCGTTGCTGGATTTCGTCGGCCTTGGCGGCCAGGAGGAGATCATTTCGACAAATCTGCCCTATGGGGAGCAGCGGCTGCTGGAGGTCGCCCGGGCGCTGGGCAGCCGTCCCCGTCTGCTGCTCCTGGATGAGCCGGCCGCGGGCATGAACCCCAGGGAGACAGAGCGGATGATGGAGCTGGTCCACAGACTGCGCAATGAAAGAGGGGTTACCGTCTTCCTGATCGAACACAATATGAAGGTGGTAATGAGCATCTCTGAAGAGGTGACGGTTCTGGACTACGGCAAAAAGATCGCCGCTGGCGCGCCCGAGGCAGTGCGCTCGAATCCCAGAGTCATCGAGGCCTACTTGGGGCCGGAAGTCGATCAGGATTTACGGATTGACAGGGAGATGCAGGATATAACCTGATGTAAGTTGTGATGGAGGGATAGTGGGATGCTGACACTGGAAACCATCCACACATTCTACGATCATATTCACGCGCTGAAGGGCGTATCCTTGACGGTGAACGAAGGCGAAATCGTCACGCTCATTGGCTCCAATGGCGCGGGCAAAACGACGACTCTGAACACAATTAGCGGCGTCCTCTCTGCGCGCGCTGGGGCCATCTATCTGCACAGTCAAGGAAACGAAATCTTTGCGGGCGAGACGCCCGCGTCCCCAGGGTCTCGTCGCCCCGGTGATGTCCGGGGCGAGAGCGTCCGAATCGAACAGCGCAACGATGCCCGGCGGATGGGAGGTTGCGCTGTCCGACTGGATCAGCTGCCGGCCCATGCGATCGCAAAGTTGGGCGTTTCCCAATCGCCGGAAGGCCGCAAGATCTTCTCCCGCCTTTCCGTGCGGGAAAACCTGGAGATGGGCGCATTTGCCCGCACGGACACCGCCGGCATCCGGCGGGATTTCGCACGGGTACTCGAGCTGTTTCCCCGGCTTTCCGAACGCCTCAGTCAGCCCGGCGGCACTCTTTCTGGCGGTGAGCAACAGATGCTGGCGATCGGACGCTCGCTCATGAGTCGTCCGCGCATACTGCTCTTGGACGAGCCGTCAATGGGCCTGGCGCCGATTCTGGCGCAGCAGATCTTTCAGATCATCCGCGAGATCAACGCGCAGGGGACGACCATTCTGCTGGTGGAGCAGAACGCCCAAGCAGCGCTTCAGGTGGCCCACCGGGGCTACGTCCTGGAAACTGGCCGCATCGTCCTCAGCGGGGATTCGCAGTCACTGCTGGCCGATCCTCAGGTGGCGGAGGCTTATTTGGGGATCTGATGAATCGCTAGAACAGCCGCCGTTTGTCCACCACATTGCGCAACGGTTCTGCATTCAGATAGCGACGCAGGTTGTCCTTCAATGTATCGATGCGGCGTTGGGGCACATGCGGATTGTCTGCGGCCACATGGGGCGTGAGAATTACGTTCTCCATCTGCCATAGGGGATGTTCGGCCGCCAGCGGCTCGCGCTCGTAAACGTCCAGCGCGGCGCCTGCGATGCGTCCTGATTCCAGCGCGTCCACGAGCGCGTCCAACTTGACGACGACGCCTCGGCTGATATTGATGAGATATGCTGTCGGCCGCATCTTCGCAAGTTCGCTGGCGCCGATCAGCCCGACAGTTTCCGGCGTCTGTGGCACACAACTGACGACGAAATCCGACGCGGCCAGAAGATTGTGCAGACGGTCCGTTGACCACAACGCTTCAAGATCCAGGAATCGGCTTGGCGTCTCGTCGGGACGCGCATCGACGGCGATAACCCGCATGTCGTGGGCTTTGCCTCGCCGGGCCAGCTCCGTACCGATGCCCCCCAACCCGATGATGCCAAGCGTGCAATCCCCCAGGTGATGCACGGGTGTTCCCTGCCGCCATACACCCTGTATCTGGCGGCGCATATACAGATGAATGCCCCGGGCGAACATCAGGATGAAACAGAAGGCATGATCTGCGATCATATCGCTGTAGATTTTTGCCATATTGCTGACGATGATATCGCTTGCGGCCAGGTCGGGAAACATATAGCGCTCCAGGCCGGCGATGGGCGTCTGCAGCCAACGCAGATTCTCGGCCCGTTCCAGCAATGCCGGCGTCAGATTGCCATACATCCCCACGGCTTGGGGGATGGCGGCCAGAGCATCCTCCTCTGTCAGCGCGTTGACGATCTCCAGTTCTGGGGAAACCGCCTGCACCTGGGCCAGTTCAGCCGGCGTCAGAGGTGGGTAGATGAGGAAGTTCATTGGGATTGCTCCTCTTTATACTGCAGTAGTCAGTGGCCAGTATTGGCAACTGGTTGTTGCGGTTTCTGCCGAAAACAGGCATAGCTCTCTGCAGTCAGCAGTTGCTGCACGTCCACCCGTTTGCCACCCAACTCATCGGACACGTTGGCGGCGATCACGGCGGCGAGGCTGTTCATTGCATCGCGAAACGGGGAGCGGATCAGCTCCGGTCGGTTCTCCGCAATCGCTTGGATAAACGCTTGATTGATCGCAAATGTATCATCTCCGCCTCGTCCTCTGTAAAGCACCCGCGAGACGGACTCGTCCAGGGGTGGTTGCGGTGGAGGATAGGGGCCATCGTAGTGGTAGACGGTTACGTCTTCGCTGCCCAGTATCGCCCGGCCATCTGTCCATAACACCTGATGGTCTGCATAACTCGTGTACACCTTCCGCAAGCGAGAGAGAGTCATGGAGCCGATGGCGCCGCCGGCAAAGCCAAACAGGACACTGTAGGCGTAGGGATTGTCGGCGTCGTCGAACACCTCTGCCGGAGGACGGTGCTGATAGTGGGCCTGCACCCACGCCACATCACCGAACCAGTAGCGCCACAGGTCCAGGGGGTGGATGCCCCCTTCCACGACGGTCATGCCGCTCCAGGCCCGGTTGGCAGTCCAAACCCGGTTGCGGGGACCGCCGTGGACTTCCGTTTGGTGATGCTTCACATTGTGCCCTTCCAGCGCGCCATGGAAGGTGTAGCAGGCCATCAGCGGGCGTCGACCCTGAAGCAGCAATGTGTGGATCGCTTCGTAGCGGCCATCGAAGCGCTGCTGAAAGCCGGCTGTGGAGAGAACGCCCGCTTCCCGAATAGCGGCTTCCATTTCCAGGGCCTCATCCAGAAAGAGGCTCATCGGCTTCTCGACGAACAGATGCAACCCGGCCCGGCCTGCCCGCACGACCTGACCCTGGTGGAGGTTCGGCGGAATACAGATGTACAGGGCATCCTGTTCTTGGGCAAGCAGTTCATCAAAATCGGTAGTGCGCAGTATTTCTTCAGGCCGCAAGTCGGGCGCATACTGTCGCAGTTTGTCCGCATCCAAATTGGAGGCGAAGGCATCCGCCAGGGCTGTGAGACGTACCGCGCCCTGTTCCTGTAAGGTCCACAGCGCGCGCAGGTGTTGCAGCCCCCGTTGCCCCAGACCGAGGAGGGCGACGCGTACCGGTCCTGTCATCTTGGCTCCTTCATATCGATTCCTTGTGGCGTATTCGGACAGATTTTCCCATCACCTTGTATTGTATCGGAAATCCGCAATCGGGCAACGCATCATATTCCCGGCGGCGCATCGCTTGCGTCGGTTATCGAATGGCGATTTGCTTTCATCACCGGAGACGTCTATAATCCCAGAGGTAGATGGTTGGACTGGAAATAGTAGGCTGGCAAACCTATCGACTCGGGCCAACTATCTTGGCGAGTGCTCAGCAATAGCGCTGAATGAGTTGCAGAGATTCATCTGTCTAGCTCGGATTGACGACTCAATGATCATACGTAGGGAGGTGAGGGCTACCTGCGGCAGGCGTTAAAGTTGCGTAATCCTGAGTATTCTGGTGGTGCATTTATTCGGGAGGAGGTGTAGTTGAATCAGAACAAAAGAGTTCTGTGGCGTCGTACTGAAAGGACACAGGCGAGAACCAAGCTATTGTGGGTCGAGTAAGCCATAGGACGGCCGAAATAGGTTAAATGACGGGCGGACCGCATTCTCAATCTATGCTTGAGATATGAGACGACAGACCGTGAAGCAGACCCCGAGTCAAGTTTCCTTTTCGGAAAGACAACAAGGCGACAAGAGTATATTGGAAGCGCACAGTTAAATTTTAATTGTGCTTTGGGAGATATCCCTCGCGATAACGGGTAGACATTTCGCCTCGAAACGGTACCCAACATGTACTTGTTATCGTGCGTTGTTGAGACTTACGTTTACTCAACAAAAATGTATTGGGAGTTCATTATGGCGAAAAAAGGTCCTCGTCAGCTTGTGAAGATGCGCAGCAGCGAAAGTCACCACATGTATCTAACGACGAAGAACCGGCGCAACAACGACAAACGGCTGGAGTTGCGTAAGTACGATCCCATTGTACGCAAACATGTTGTGTACCGGGAGACAAGATAACAGCCCCAGAAGGTTCAGCCCGCGGGAATGTGGCCCGTTCAGTCGTCGCGCGAAAGTTCGGGGTGGCGATGGCTGGGACGGACCTTCTTACTATCCGACTGAGAGCGTTTCGGAACCCGCCGCCTGTTGCTTTCGCTGGCGGCGGGTTTCTGATTTCTATGTCACGCGCTATGGAGTTTCCAATAAAAAATGCAGGCGACACTGAAAAATCCGCCCGCATGTATATGACCCACCAGGGATTCGAACCCCGAACCCGCGGATTAAGAGTCCGCTGCTCTGCCAGTTGAGCTAGTGGGCCACAAAGCAAACTACATTGTAGTAACCTGGTTCAGACTTGTCAAATTCTGAGGCGTTTCGTTAGGAGAACAGAATCACTCCGCCACGTTCACAGGAGAACCACCTGCCATGACAGTTCCCAGCAAAGATCTGAAACAGTACGCCCATCTTCTCATTCATCTAGGCGTGAATCTACAGCCAGGGCAATCTTTGGCGATCCGCACGGAACCGATTCACCGCGAGTTTGCCCTTTTGCTGGCCGCGGTGGCCTACGACGCTGGGGCAAAATTTGTGGCGATAGAATATAGCGACATGCGCCTGCGCAGCGTTCGCATCCGCAAGAGCGCGGAAGAGGCGCTGGCGCACCTCCCCGGCTATATCGAAAAGATGGCGAGCGAACGGCGGGACGACGGCTGGGCCGCCATCAACCTGGTAGGGGAAGAGGATCCATCTCTGCCCGCCCAACTTGACCCAGAACGGTTGCGTATACTCCAGACAACGGAGTACCAGGCGCTCCTGCCTTGGCGCTCATCGATGATGGAAATGAAACAGCAGTGGAACGTCGCTGCCCTGCCCACGCCGGCTTGGGCGCATAAGGTGTTCCCGAACCTGCCGGCAGAGGAAGCTTTGCCGCGCTTCTGGCAGGAGATCCGCTCCATCATCCGTCTTGATGCCGATGACCCGGTCGCGGCCTGGAAGGCGCATCTGGCGAACCTGGGGTCAGCTCGCTCAACATTGCAGGCCAAACAGGTCCATACCCTTCACTTCTTCGACCCGGCGCCGGCCCCGGATGGGAAGCCTTCGACTGACTTGACAATTGGACTGACCGATCAGCCCAATTGGGTAGGAGGCGTCAGCGGCCTAAGGTCATTAGAGGGCGCCGCAACGGCCTCAGAAGGGCAAGCAGAACCTGCCACAACGCCGGTTTTTGTTCCCAATATCCCCACTGAGGAGCTGTTTACGACACCCCATCGACTGCGCGTCGACGGCTGGATGCGCATCTCCCGGCCCAGCTTTCCCTTTCAGCGAGAGGTGCGCCAGGCGACATTTCACTTTGCGGAGGGGCGGCTGGTGGACTTCTCTGCTGGCGAAGGCCAGGAGGTGTACGAACAGTTCTTCGCGGTCGAAGGCACTCGGTATTTGGGTGAAGTGGCGCTGGTCGATATCTCCTCGCCGATCTACCGCAGCGGCCTTGTCTTCTACAGTACCCTCTTTGACGAAAATGCGGCCTGTCATGTCGCCTTTGGCCAGGCATATCCTATCGGGCTGGCCGGCGGCGCGGATCTGTCGCTGGCGGAGCTGACAGAGGCCGGCGTGAACAAATCCGCCCTCCACTTGGACGTGATGATCGGTACGGCGACTCTGGATGTCACCGGTTATCTGAGCGATGGCACAGAACTCGCTATCATGCGTCAGGGCCGCTACACGCCCGACATCCTGACATGAACGCAGCCAACCCCCTCCACCGGTTCTTAACGGAGCAAGGTGTCGTCATCCTGGACGGCGCCCTGGCAACGGAACTGGAAAAACGGGGCGCTGATCTGCGCGACGAACTGTGGTCGGCAAAGCTGCTTATTGAAGATCCGGCATCTATCCGCAGGTTGCACTTCGACTACTTCGCGGCTGGCGCGGACGTGGCGATCGGCGTCAGCTATCAGGCCAGCTTTGAAGGCTTCGCTCGCCGAGGACTCGGCCGCACGGAGAGCGCGGCGTTGATGCAACGCAGTGTGCAGTTGGCCCAGGAAGCGCGCGATCTGTTCTGGGAACACGCGATGCAGACGCGCAACGATGGCGGGCTACACCCCAGAACCCAGCGGGCCGGACGATTGCGCCCGCTGGTGGCCGCATCCATCGGCAGCTACGGGGCGTTCCTTGCGGACGGCTCCGAGTATCGGGGCGATTACGGCCTTTCAGAGCTGGCGCTGAAAGAATGGCACCGCCCGCGTTTGGAGGCGCTATTGGCCGCGGCTCCCGATCTGTTGGCCTGTGAAACGATACCTTGTTTGCGCGAAGGGGAGGCCTTGGTCGAGTTGCTGGGCGAATATGGGCAGGTACCCGCTTGGCTGAGCTTCAGTTGCCGCGATGCGGCGCGCGTCTGCCACGGTGAACCGTTTGCCACATGCGTTGCATTGGCCGACACCTGCTCTTCAGTTGTCGCGGTGGGGCTGAATTGCACCGTCCCCCAATACGTCGCCCCGTTGTTGCGCAGCGCGCAGACTGTCACCGACAAACCGCTGGTCTGCTATCCCAACAGCGGCGAACGCTGGGACAGTACGGCTCGCTGCTGGGTGGCCGATGATGAACCAAGAGAATTCACAGCGCAGGCGGAGATATGGAGAGCGGCCGGCGCGCGACTCATCGGTGGTTGTTGCCGCACATCGCCGCTGGATATTCAAGAGATGCGCTCGCTTCTCCTTGATCATGCAGGATCGCGCAAAGATTAAAAGGGCTGTGCGGTGGAGCGAATGACCGCCCTAGCGGCGGGCATATCTGGCAAGGTCTTGCCCTATAAGGAACGAATCAAGGAGATAACAAAGAGGTGCTTACTGTTGACCAAATATACCACGCGGACGCCTTTGAAATATTTTCGCGCATTGACGATGGATCCGTTGATCTCATCATTTGCGATGGTCCCTATGGGGTCACTACGAACGAGTGGGATAGAACCAACAACATTCAAGAATTTAACCTGAATTTGATTCGTATTTTCTCCACCAAGCTGAAAGAGGGGGGAGCCCTCTATCTGTTCGGAAAACCGAATTGTATTGACTTTATCGACTATCGACTGTTCCTTGAACTCCGCTCCAAAATCGTCTGGTTCCAGCCAAGCCGTTTGGCTCAGGGAAGAACAAGGTACACGAACAACTACGATATTATTTGCTACTTCGTCAAGGGGAAAAAATCTAAGACATTTAATCTTGATGCAATTCGAGTTCCTCAACTTGTCGAGTTAGAACACAGACTTCGCTGTGAACGGGTCCCTTCTGTCACGAACGGAAAATTTAACAAGACAAAGTTTAATGATAAAGGCAAGAACCCTGGGGATGTATGGGGCGATATCAAGCAATTGACCTATAAATCAGCGGAACTGGTTAGTAGAGACGCTCTCAACACAATTCAGAAACCAGAGAAACTTATAGAAAGGCTCGTGAAAGCCAGTTCTGTCGAGAATGATCTTGTTCTCGATCCATTTGCCGGTGTCGGAACATGTCCTGTTGTGTGTCGAAGACTCGGCAGACATTTTATTGGGATTGAGAAGGACAAGAATTTTGTCGAACTGGCAAACGCAAGGCTGGCGGAAGCAGGGCGCGGGGTATCAGAGAGACCGAATCCAGTGTAGCTGCCCAGAGATTAGTCAGAAACTCATCCCATCTTGAGACGCCCCCCAACCTTTCCCAGGGGCTACTCGCTTCGCAGTGTCAATAGATAGGTTAAAATGTCGGCCAGATCCTGTTCGCTCAGATCATCAACGTAGGTCGCGGGCATGATGTCGGAACTATACCCATCTACAATAAATGCGTTGGGGTTGACGATACTGATATAGAGATATTCTGCCGGACCGGGAGAGCCCAGATTCTGTGCCCGCCCGACAGCGGTGTCGGCAACTTCAGCCCACGTGGGCGCAACATCCACCAGGCTGAGATCAAGCTGATGGCAGCTTATACAATTATATGGCACCGTCAGACTTTGGCCATTGGCAGGGTCACCCGGCAGCAAATCAGCAATCGAATCCGGCAACCCGACATAAATTTCCTCCGGGCTGAGATCGGCGATACGCGGCCGCGGCGTGGGCGTAGGCGGCACGAATGTTTCACCCTCGCCGATAACCACCATATTGGGAGAGATTAGCTGCATCCGGGGGTTCGGCGCGCAGGCACTGAACAGAACAATGGCGAAAATCAAACTGACAAGTGCGCACAGATAAGACTTGCGACGTACCATTCACTGTCTCCATCAAGAGTTGAGCTGTTGAATTCGCTTCTGTGGGTATTGTTTTAGCCGATGTCTGTCATTAGCGCAATTATATAACAGCAAGGCGCTCAACACCGCATTGGAACAAGGCTTGCGTCAGGATATAAGGATATTATACTCCATAGGAGGCGCTGAAGAGGGCGTTGAACAGGTAAGGCTCACTGGAGAAACACGGCTTCAAGCGCAGGCAGATTCCTGCGGAAAAACGAACAAAAGGCGGATCACATGATCAGAAGATATGGCGAAGAGGAAACCTGCCAATGGCTCGATGCCAACTTGCGCGCATGGGAATGGCGGTCGGGGCAGCTGTATCGCCACTATCGAACGGCCAATTGGCGTGTGACGCTGATGACGGCCAATGCGATCGGCTTCCTGGCCGAAGCGGCCTATCACCACCCGCAATTGATCCTCAACTATCGGTCAGTAGAGGTCTATCTGACAACGCATGATGCCGGGGGCATTACGGAAAAGGACTTGGAACTCGCGCTACGAATCGAGGAGATACTGCACTGGCCCACGGGAAAGACAGCGACATTCGACGCGCCACCAAAGGACTGGTTGCGTGCCTGAGGGCGGACGATCAGTTTTTGCGGTTTGATAGGGCCTCAGAATCGCGATCAGGCTCTTGCGCGTCGGGCGGCTGCTCTCCTTTTTGCCGGCGGGCATTCAGCTAGCGCGAGTTGGCCCGGTCGGTATTCTGGCCAGGAAGGCATGGTAGAGAACGATACTGCCGGCGATGGCAGCGTTCAGGCTGTCCACTGAACCTGTCATTGGGATGGTAACGCAGAAGTCGCATTTCTGGCGCGCAAGACGACTGAGGCCCTTGCTTTCGTTGCCAACAACCAAGGCCAGCGGGCCGCTTAAGTTCGCTTCTGAAAGACATATAGACCCAGGGGCGACATCCAATCCGACGGTCCAGATATTGGATTTTTTTAAGAGTTCGATCGTGCGGTTCAGGTTCTTGACCTGGGCAATAGGCAGATATTCGACAGCGCCGGCCGAAGAATTGCTGACCGCAGGTGTAATGCCCGCTGCCCGTCGCTCCGGCAGGACGACCCCATCCACTCCGAACGCCTCGCCGCTGCGGAAAAGCGTACCCAAATTACGCGGATCCTCCAGATGATCGAGCAGCAAAAAAAGAACGTCCGGCTTTCGCGCCTGTATGGCAAGCAGATCGTCCAGGTCCGTGTAGGGGTAAGGGCCGGTCTCCAGCGCTACGCCCTGCGGATTCAGCTGAGCATTGCGCAATCGATCGAAAATGCCGCCGACAACATGACGCAGGGGGATTTTGCGGGCTTCGACCATCTGCACGATCTCGGCGACGCTCCCTTTGGGCGCGGCATCGGCATCGCCCTCCAGCCAGAGGCGGTAGAAATGACGCCGCCCGGCGCGCAATGCTTCCAGCACGGCGTGGCGTCCCACGAGCAGTTCGCTCATGAAGGGTCCTCTATTCGCCAGGTTGTTCCGTCTGGGGTATCTTCCAAGAGCACGGACAGCGCGGCCAGTCGATCCCGGACTTTGTCCGCCATCGCCCACTGCTTTTCTTGACGCAAATCGCTGCGCACAGATACAAGCAGATCGATAAACGCTTTGGCTGCCAGTGCGTTGCCTTCAGCCCCGCTCGCATCCATCAGGGAAAGGCCCAAGACGCCAGCCAGCTCGCGCAACGTCTCTTGGGCAGCCTGGAAGAATGGGCCCGAGACCCCGGCAGCGCGGGCGGTATTGATAGATCGCACCAGTTCAAACAGGTGCGCCAAAGCCGCGCTGGTATTGAAATCATCGTCCATCGCCTGGCGGAATCCACCGCGGGCGGCTTCGGTTGCTTCCCGCAGGGTGTTTACTTCTTCGCCAACCGAGACAGTTCCGGCGCCCGCGCGCAGCCCCCTCTGTAGCCGGGCAACGCTCCGTTCCGCTGCAGTGATAGATTCAGCGGTATACGCGACCGGCTTGCGATAGTGGCCTGTGAAAATCAGCATCCGCAAAGCGTCTGCCGAGTGTTGTTCCAGAAAATCGTCGATTGTAATGAGATTCCCTAGTGACTTGCTCATCTTCTCGCCGGACAGTTGCAGCATGCCGTTATGCATCCAATAGCGGGCGAAGGGCTTGCTGGTCAGGCTTTCGCTTTGCGCGATCTCATTTTCGTGGTGGGGAAAGATCAGATCATTGCCGCCGCCGTGTATATCGATCGTCTCCCCCAGGTGATGCAGACACATTACAGAACATTCGATGTGCCACCCCGGCCTACCTGGACCCCATGGGCTGTTCCAAGACGGTTCACCGGGTTTAGCCGCTTTCCACAGAGCAAAATCAGCCACATTTTCTTTGCGTTCGTCCGAGTCGACCCGGGTACCGGCCATTGCCTTCTCTTGCTTACGCCGGCTGAGTTTACCGTACTCTTCATTTTTCTCTACACGAAAATAGACGCTGCCATCCATTTCGTAGGCGTAGTCAGCCTCCCCCAAATTCTGAATGACGCGAATGATATTCATGATCTCATTGGTCACACGCGGATACGCGTCTGCGGCCAGAATGTTGAGATCGCTCAGATGCTTCAGGTACTTATCCGTGTAGAACTGCGCAAGTTGGAACGGGTCCTGGCCGGTTTCATTCGCTCGGACGATGATCTTGTCGTCCACATCGGTAAAATTTGTGACATATGTCACATCATAGCCGATGAATTCAAGATAGCGCCGTATCATATCGAATACGATAGCGCTCATCGCGTGACCGATGTGCGCATCGGCATATACGGTCGGGCCACAGACGTACATGCGTGCCCGTCTCTCTTCGACGGTTTCAAACGGCTCTCGCTGACGTGTCAGAGTATTATAGATGTGAAGCGTCATCGGTTTCCCTGTCGCTGGCTGCAAAGCTCGGTCGGATAAGCAATCTCTATCGGGGCGCGTCATATACCTGGCGGCGGTCGTGGGTCTCTTCGGGCATGGCAAAGATCAGCCGGCCAGCGTTCGTCTGGAGAACCTTCGTAACCCGAACGGGAATCCGAGCGTCCATGAAACGCTGTCCCTGCTCGACGACCACCATTGTACCATCATCCAGATAACCGACACCCTGGTTAATCTCTTTGCCTTCCTGGATCACGTGGATATTCATCTCTTCTCCGGGGAGGACGACAGACTTGACCGCGTTGGCCAATTCGTTGATATTCAGCACGCGAACGCCCTGCAATTTGGCAACTCGGTTCAGATTGTAATCATTCGTCACGATCGCAGCGTCCAATTCCATACCCAGGTAGATCAGCTTCTCATCCACCTGCTGGGCTTCCGAAGGGTCCTGATCGAGAAAGACGATTTCCACGTTTTCGACATGCTGCAAGCGATCGAGGATATCAATCCCTCGTCGCCCGCGGTTACGCCGCAGCACCTCTGCCGAGTCCGCGATATATTGAAGTTCATTGAGGACAAAACGCGGCACCCCCAGCATAGCCAACAGAAAGCCGGTCTCTGCCACGTCTGCGATGCGACCGTCAATGATTACACTGGTATCCAATAACATCATTTCCGAATACGGGGCGCGGCTGCCGTTGGCAAAGACTGGCAATTTCGGCACGTCTGGCTGACCGCCGGTCTGAATGCGAAAGAGAGAGAAGATCTCCCGATGCCGCATCACCATCGTCGTTACACCGAGATAGCCCATCACAATGACGCCGACAAAGGGTAGAATCGTCCCAAATGGATTGGGAAGCAACGACAGGGGATAGGCCAAAAGCGCGGCAATCATCAGCCCAATTGCCAACCCTGCTGTGGCAGCCATAAGTTGAACTGTGGGAATGTGCCGCAAGCTGGAACGCAGAGCATAGGCTGGCCGCACAGTCAGCCAGGGGGCAATAACCATGCCTACCAGTGCGCCAGCGAGGATGGCCGGCACGATGATCCGGGCAGAAGAGATGGTCAGGTTTTCAAGGGTATCGACTCCCGCAAACTGCCTGCCTAATTCCCACCCCAGCAGGGCAAAAACGAGGGTGACCAGCCCCCGCAGAAGCAGTGCCCAACGCATAATCCGGTACTCCTGAATAAAATCATGAATAATAAGATGATGAAAATATAATACAGCATATGAATCAGGAGCGCAATCTTGACTTGAGATTTCCTGTTGGGCTGCTTATTCGCTCATCTCCTCAAACGCGCGCAATGAAACCGGCATGTTCGGAGAAGATATAGCCATGAGCGCGCCCTGAACCCTGGTTATTTTTCTCGCAGGGACTGGTACAGCCCCAGCACTTCGCGCGCGTTGTGGTGAGCAGAGTAGCGCTGGCTGTATTGGCTGGCTGCACATCCCATTTGCCTGCGCAACTCCGCGTTCTGCGCCATGCGCAATATGCGAAGTCCAAAGCTGAGATCGTTGTCTGCGGTCAGAAATCCAGTTTGCCCATCTACAATCATGTCGGCGACGCCGGGTGAGTCGATACCGATGGACGGTAGCCCAGCGGCCGCGGCTTCGATAAAAGTCAGCGGATGCACTTCGCTTATACTGGCGGACACAAAAAAATCAGCCAAGCTCAAAATGCCGCCAACACGCTCGTATGCTATGGGGCCTGTGAACGTCACCCGGCCATGTAGATCCAGGGTCTGCGCCAATTGACGGCATTCTTCCAGAATCGGGCCGCCGCCCACCAATAGGAGATGCAAGGAGGGGCTTTCATCCTTCAGCACAGCGAAAACTCGCAGCAGACGGTCTACAGCCTTTTCCCAACTTATCCGCCCCACATAAATGCCCACAACCGCTTTCTGAGGAATGCCAAATTCGGCCCGTGTCGCTACATTTTCTGGCGCGCGAAACTGCCCCAACTCAATACCGTTGGGGATGATGACTACGCGTCCCTGTATGCCCCATGTCTGCATGATCGCGGCGGCGCCTTCGCTGGGAGCGATAATTGCGCCGCAACGCTGGCTAAAGCGCTGGAAAAACGCCTGGAGCGCCGTCTCGGAGAGGGTTTCCGGCAGGAGGGGAAGATACTGCTGTACGTATAGATCGTAGCGAGTGTGGTTGGTAAAGACCAATGGGATATCGTAGCGGCGAGAAAAGGTGAGACCAAAGCTGCCGCTGATAAACGGATGATGAACGTGAATGATATCCATCCGTTTCAGAATATCTCGGCTGCGGGCGTCTAACCGAACCGAAAGACGATACCCAGTATCGGCGAGAGGAATACTGGGTAGACGGATGACATTGCTTTCTTCGTCGTACCCTTTGTTCTGTTCTGGAACGAATAAGTAGACCTGTTCACCCCAGCGATCGAAATGTTCCTTCAGCAAAACTACGTGATTGACAACACCGTTAACGTGGGGTTTGTAAATGTCGCTAAAGAGGGCTATCCGCATAGCAAACGCACCCATCCCTTATCGAAAAGATCTGCCGTGGCCGGCAGATGGTGATCAGACCCTTCCCAAACAGATTCCCCATAGGGAGTAAAAATATGTTGGCGCATCCACTATAGAATACGTTTGGAGGTGAAAATCGTTGCCACTCCGTTTCCGCAGAATTCGCGCCCAAGAGCGTTCTCGTTGTCTGTGGCACGGTTACGATTGGACTTGCAAAACAGGTCCATGACTCCTAACTATACCATATCGTAAGGATATTCTCGCCATTTCGAAAGGGCAGGGACGCCATGCCGCTACAGCGATCAGGAATATTTCTAGCAGCAGCCCCAGAACTCTTGGCATATCCCCAAACCAGAATTATACTCAGAACAGATAACCAAACGGCCGATTCACAACAACAGGCATCCGCAGATGTTGGTTCTCAGCAGCGTTCTTGTTCTGTTTTTCCTGTTCTACTTTCTGCCCGGAGCCGTACTCGTATCGAACTCAGCTGGCGACACGAAGAAGCCATTTGATACTGGCGCGCTCGCCGTTCTGCTCTCGCTGTTGTTTGCGCCTCTGACCTTTACCTTGCTGAGTCGGGTCTTTCCAGGGCAGGACAGCTTGCTCTTGGCCGGGTATATCTCGTTCTGGGCGCTCGCCCTGATTGGCATCCGACTGTGGCCGGGCGTCACAGGATGGTTGCCCGACTTCGGCGGACTTCCCAAAACAGACAAAGCTGCAGTGCTGTTCGCAGCTCTCCTGACAGCCATTGTCGTAGCCCTGCGATTTGGCATCTTCCAGGGGCATATCTCCCAGATCGACGATGACCACTTTCAGCTGACAAAACTGACTTCCATTGCGACAACGGGATTGCCATCTCTCTACGCGCGGCAGCCGCTATATCCGTTCACCTACTATGATCTCGACTTTATTGCGCCCGCGCTCTGGGTTCGATATACAGAGGGCGCGGTTGGCATTGCGCAGGCATGGGTGGTTCACATCGGCATCCAGACCTTTGCGGTCTCGCTCTTCCTGACGCGCTTGATCTATATGTACGCCGATACTCGCAAGACGCGCCTGTTTGGACTGATTGCCCTTCACACAGCCACCGGACTGGATGTTCTCTTCCTGCCCTGGCTGCAGCTGCAGAGATGGCAGAACGAGACAGGATGGGGTCAACCGCATCTGGATGGCTGGCCGATTGACCTCAGCTGGTTCGATGGATTTATGCAGATATCTATGCCGATCACCCTGTATGTCTGGGTACCCCAACATCTGCTGGGGATCGCTGTGGTTGGGCTGATCTTCTATATCACGACAACAAGGCCCTATGCAAAGGCCGGGCCCTCCACCCATCGGACATGGCCCGGCCTTATGCAAAAGGGATTCCCGCACGCGGTGGCCGTTGCCCTGCTGCTGGTGGCTTTGTTCAATACCAGCGTCTTCATTTTCCTCGGCGCTGTGCCCGGTTTGGCGCTCTGGCATCTCTATGAACTGCTGACAGCCAAGGAGCGTATACGCCAACTCTCTTATCTCGGGAGCACGGCTCTGGTCGCTCTTGTTCTGGTCTTCCCGGACCTTATCGATATCCTGAGCAAGCAATCCTATCTGGAATTCGAGCTGCGTTCCTTTGCATTTCTCGACATCCCAGGCATCCCCTGGCTCAGGTATCCCATTACTGGTTTTGTTTACCTATTGCTTGAAATCGGTATCCTGTTGCCGCTGCTTCTGTGGTTGATGATGCGTCCCCCCCTGCATATCCGTCCGCTCCGATTCTGGATCTTCACAAGCATCGGGCTGCTGATTCCCTTTATAGCCAGGACCCCTCTCTTCAATGACATTGCCATGCGCGGCATCTTGCCGGCTCAGTTTGCCGCTGTCATGATCGGCTGTTATGTGTTGACCCAGTGGGAAGATCAGAAGCGCCGCTATGTGACGGCGCTTGTGGCGATACAGTTTGTTTTGTCTGTTGTGACAGCTGGCGCTGAGCTTTATTATCGCTTCACTGAAGAGAGGCCGACGATTCCATCCACATCGCGCTGGATTGCCCGGAATACACCGCTTAAGGCCTTGGTTTTCTATGAGCAAGATCCCGCTACGCAGGAATTCTGGTATCGTTTAACGGAAGTGAATTATGCCCAACGTCTGTCCTATGTACCTATATCCCTCTCTGATGATTACCTCTATACGCCAGTCTCAGAGAATGCCTGGCGTTGTCTCCCGGATGTCAATCTGTACGATGCAAACTCTCTCTGTTCGATTGAGGCGCGCATTCCAGGCGCACAACCCGTTTACATCAAGTATCTCTCCTCGGCGCCGCCCGTGAATACCGCGTTTTTTGCGCTTGCGCATGAAGATGAGGATGGCGCTATCTACACTCTCTCTTGCCCCAACCGCGACGAACCAGAATACACCGATCCTCCTCCATGGATGCGGGGGCCGTATCACAACCTGACTGCTCCGCTGGCAGAGATTCCAGCGAACCATGCCATCGCTGCCAGCACCCATGCGCTCGTGGACTGGTTGCAACGCGAGTCACATGCGCAGCGTCTTTTCACGGTCACGCCCGAGCAAGAAGTCATACCCGTCATACTCAGACAATGGCAGTTAGAAAATCAACTGAGCCTTATTGATGGACGCTCCTCCCCTGTCTGGTTCTTGCTTGACTACTCCTTAGATGCCCCGTGGAACGATATGATCTACGCACGCATCCAGAAAACTTATTATGTGGCCCATCCCAATGTAGCTCGTTCACAATGGCTGCCTTGCAACCAGCGGGTTGTGCTTGCCCTCCCCTCCGCCGAGGACATGCAGGTTGTACACAGAGATCTCATGTTTGATGAGCGGATTGCTGTCAGCGAGTGGCGCGCTATCACCCGACCGCAACCTGCAGGGCAGATCGTTCCTATGGATCTGATCTGGCGCAAGCATATCCCAAGTGAAAGGCTCAATTTTTTCGTGCACCTGCTAGATGGTCAGGGGACACTATTGGCGCAGGTTGATCCCTCCGCCGCGGATGACGGCGCCGAGCAACTGCAACATACACGGATAGGGCTTTATCTGCCGCCTGAACTCCCTGCGGGCGCATATCAGATACGGCTCGGTGTGTATCGTCCTGAGGATAGTCAGCGGCTCGTGCTCCCCAATGGCGAAGATAGCGCCCACATACCTTTGACTGTAACGCCTTTCGAGGAGAGATAAGGGAGTCGTTTCCAGGCGCCTTCGCAGCAGCCCCAGAACTCTTGGCGTAACCCAAGACCAGGGCTATACTCAGAACAGATAACCAAACGGCCGATTTACAACAACAGGCATCCGCAGATGTTGGTTCTCAGCAGCGTTCTTGTTCTGTTTTTCCTGTTCTACTTTCTGCCCGGAGCCGTACTCGTATCGAACTCAGCTGGCGACACGAAGAAGCCATTTGATACTGGCGCGCTCGCCGTTCTGCTCTCGCTGTTGTTTGCGCCTCTGACCTTTACCTTGCTGAGTCGGGTCTTTCCAGGGCAGGACAGCTTGCTCTTGGCCGGGTATGTCTCGTTCTGGGCGCTCGCCCTGATTGGCGTCCGACTGTGGCCGGGCGCCAAAAGACGCCTGCCCGACTTCGGCGGGCTTCCCAAAACAGACAAAGCTGCGCTACTGTTCGCAGCTCTCCTGACAGCCATTGTCGTAGCCCTGCGATTTGGCATCTTCCAGGGGTATATCGCCCAGATCGACGATGACAATTTTCACCTGACAAAACTGACTTCCATTGCGACAACGGGATTGCCATCTCGCTACGCGCGGCAGCCGCTATATCCGTTCACCTACTATGATCTTGACTACATTGCGCCCGCGCTCTGGGTTCGATATACAGAGGGCGCGGTTGGCATTGCGCAGGCATGGGTGGTTCACATCGGCATCCAGACCTTTGCGGTCTCGCTCTTCCTGACGCGCTTGATCTATATGTACGCCGATACTCGCAAGACGCGCCTGTTTGGACTGATTGCCCTTCACACAGCCACCGGACTGGATGTTCTCTTCCTACCCTGGCTGCAGAGGCGGCAGAACGAGATAGGATGGGGTCAACCGCACCTGGATGGCTGGCCGGTTGACCTCGGTTGGTTCGATGGATTTATTCAGATAACTATGCCGATCACCCTGTATATCTGGTCACCCCAACATCTGCTGGGGATCGCTGTGGTTGGGCTGATCTTCTATATCACGACAACGAGATCGAAGGGATTCCCGCACGCGGTGGCCATTGCTTTGCTGCTGGTGGCTTTGTTCAACACCAGCGTCTTCATTTTCCTCGGCGCCGTGCCCGGTTTGGCGCTCTGGCATCTCTATGAACTGCTGACAGCCAAGGAGCGCATACGCCAACTCTCTTATCTCGGGAGCACGGCTCTGGTCGCTCTTGTTCTGGTCTTCCCGGACCTTATCGATATCCTGAGCAAGCAATCCTATCTGGAATTCGAGCTGCGTTCCTTTGCATTTCTCGACATCCCAGGCATCCCCTGGCTCAGGTATCCCATTACTGGTTTTGTTTACCTATTGCTTGAAATCGGTATCCTGTTGCCGCTGCTTCTGTGGTTGATGATGCGTTCCCACCTGCATATCCGTCCGCTCCGATTCTGGATCTTCACAAGCATCGGGCTGCTGATTCCCTTTATAGCCAGGACGCCCATCGCCAATGACATTGCCATGCGCGGCATCTTGCCGGCTCAGTTTGCCGCTGTCATAATCGGCTGTTATGTGTTGACCCAGTGGGAAGATCAGAAGCGCCGCTATGTGACGGCGCTTGTGGCGATACAGCTTGTTTTGTCTGTTGTGACAGCTGGCGCTGAGCTTTATTATCGTTTCGCTATAGAGAGGCCGACGATTTCATCCACATCACGCTGGATTGCCCGGAATACACCGCTTAAGGCCTTGGTTTTCTATGAGCAAGATCCCGCTACGCAGGACTCCTGGTATCGTTTAATGGAAGTGAATTATGCCCAACGTCTGTCCTATGTACGTATGCCGCGCTATGATGACTACATCTATATGCCAGTCCCAGAGAATGCCTGGCATTGTCTCCCGGATGTCAATCTGTACGATGCAAACTCTCTCTGTTCGATTGAGGCGCGCATTCCAGGCGCACAACCCGTTTACATCAAGTATCTCTCCTCGGCGCCGCCCGTGAACACCGCGTTTTTTGCGCTTGCGCATGAAGCTGAGGATGGCGCCATCTACACTCTCTCTTGTCCCAACCGCGACGAACCAGAATACGCCGATCCTCCTCCATGGCCGCTGGAGCCGTATCACGACCTGACTGCTTTGCTGGCAGAGATTCCAGCGAACCATGCCATCGCTGCCAGCACCCATGCGCTCGTAGACTGGTTGCAACGCGAGTCACATGCGCAGCGTCTTTTCACGGTCACGCCCGAGCAAGCAGGCATACCCATACTCAGACAATGGCAGTTAGAAAATCAACTGAGCCTTATTGATGGAAGCTCCTCCCCTGTCTGGTTCTTGCTTGACTACTCCTTAGATGCCCCGTGGAACGATATGATCTACGCACGCATCCAGAAAACTTATTATGTAGCTCGTTCACAATGGTTGGCTTGCAAACAGCGGATTGCGCATGCCCTCCCCTCCGTCGATGGCATGCAGGTTGTACACAGAGATCTCATGTTTGATGAGCGGATTGCTGTCAGCGAGTGGCGCGCTATCACCCGGCCACAACCTGCAGGACAGATCGTTCCTATAGAGCTGATCTGGCGCAAGCATACTCAGGATTCACAGGATAATTTACTCAATTTTTTCGTGCACCTGGTAGATGGGCAGGGGACACTATTGGCGCAGGTTGATGCCCCAGCCGCGGATGATGGCTCAGAACAACTTCAACATACACGGATGGGACTGTATCTGCCGCCTGAACTCCCTGCGGGCGCATATCAGGTACGGCTCGGGGTCTATCGTTCTGGGGATGGTCAGCGGCTCATGCTTCCCAATGGCGAAGATAGCGCTCGCATACCTTTGACTGTAACGCCATGAAGAAGGCAAGCGCCATCGTCTACACCGTCTCTCACCTGACCAAACTCTATCCCAAGCAGTCTAAACCTGAAGGCGGCCTTATGCAGTGTCCCGAATCTTGTGTAACTGGAGAATATGCTGTGAAACCGATCGCGAAACGGCTGTACTCAGCATCGATCGTACCCGGCCCTACGTACGCGGAAATGCGCGATCCCACACTGCTGCCAGCCGCCGTTCGCTTAGGCGCGACTGCAGCCCTTGCCGCGGACGAATTGGCGCCCATCAATCTTTTCAACATCAACTGGAAAAATACGGGCACAGCCGTAGAGCGCATCATCCTGCCGAAGGCGTTGACGGGCGTTCAGGCCAACATCATTGTCTTGAGTGGACGCAACTTTCCCAGTGGCTCTATGAAGGTCGGACCTGCCTACACGACTTTGGCCGAGGCCGAGGCGCTGGACGGTTTGCGGCCGGGCGATAGGAGCGTTATCGGCCCCAGCACGGGCAATTTTGGCATTGGCACAGCCTATGTGAGCGCGCTGAAAGGCTACCGCGCGGTGGTGGTGATGCCTGATACGATGAGCCGGGAACGGTACGCGCGTATCCGCAAATATGGCGGTGAACTGGACCTGACCCCCGGCACGGAATCGGACGTCATTCTGACATTGGAGCGCACCCACAACGAATATGCGCGCAAAGCGGATCGATATGTCGTCCTGGCCCAGTTCGAACTGCTGCCCAACTACCGTTTTCACCGCTATGTCACCGGCGATGCAGTTATACAGGCAGCCGCGGATGTGGGCAATGGCCAGGTGGCAGCGTTTGTCAGCGCGCCGGGCAGCGCTGGCACCCTCGCCGCGGGAGATACTGTGAAGTCCATCTTTCCTGACGCCAAAACTGTGGCTCTGGAGCCCCGCCAATGCGCGACGCTTTTCAACGGCGGCCAGGGACAGCACAGGATCGAAGGCATCGGCGACAAGATGGTGACGTTGATCCACAACATCTACAACACCGATCTGCTGATGTTGATCAACGACGAGGAGACAGTGCAAGGGATGGAAGTGATTCAGTCGGGCGCAGACGCGCTGGTGGACCGTCTTGGCGTCGGGCAGGCTGAGGCGCATGCGCTGCATGGAAAGTTCGGGCCCAGCTGCATCTGCAACATCATTGGCGCGATCAAGACGGCGAAGTTCCTGGGATTGGGAGCGCGGGACAACATCGTGACCATCGCCACCGACAGCTACGATCGCTATCCGTCGGTGAGCGAGGCCCTCTACCAACGCCACGGCGTCAGGCCGGATCAGGATACATTGGAGTTGTGGGCGAAGGCCGTCTTTTTGGGCGCATCATTGGGCGAAATCATCGATCTGAAGCAGGCGGGGCGGCACGAACGGCTCCAGAAGATGAAACAGGAGCTGTGGACCCGGTTCGGCTATCGTCAGGAAGAGATCGCGCGGATGGCCAGCCAGGTTTTTTGGGATGAAGAGTCTGGCAAAATCGAGGACATCGATCCTGCCATCGTCGAGATCCGGGGATCCCTTGAAACCACCCTCTTGACAGCGCGAGAAAAGAGGGCAGAGGAGTGAGAGGGGGTTCTCTCCTCATTTTTGTTCTCGCACTCCTGGATTTTTCTCACTTTTCTATCTTCACTCCTCTCTCGCGGCGGACAGCGTACTTTCCGCCCGCGGCACGGACGAGCAGCCGCTCGTCGGGGGATGCCTGTTGCGGCGCGGTGACCACTGCGCCATCAGCCCGCTGTACGATGCTGTAGCCCCGGGATAGCACACTGGATGGATTGAGGCTTTCCAGGCGCGCTGCGCTGAATGCCAGCCGCTCTTTTCGCTGGCGAAGGATCTG
Source organism: uncultured Caldilineaceae bacterium (assembly GCA_958295915.1). GTDB lineage: Bacteria > Chloroflexota > Anaerolineae > Caldilineales > Caldilineaceae > Bin5. The sequence goes on along the minus strand of OY282381.1, from coordinate 4,833,696 downwards.
TATCAGCGCGCGCGGCAAACGCTCCTGCGCGTCGTCCAGGCGCTGGCGGGCGATGTCGATCTGTCGCAGCGGCGCGGCCCGCTGCAGTCGGCGTCGGGCTTCTGCCAACTGTTCATGACGCTTCGCCACTGAATCCTGCGCCTGTCGGTGCAGCTGTGAGTACGTCTGCCTGATCTGCCCGAGAAGCTCCCAACGGTCCGGCGCGGCGGCGACGGCGGCCGCTGTCGGCGTGGGAGCCCGTAGGTCGGCGACGAAATCGGCGATCGTGAAGTCGGTTTCGTGGCCGACAGCGGCGATTACCGGCGTCTCGCTGGCGGCAATCGCGTAGGCGACCCGCTCTTCGTTGAAGGCCCATAGATCTTCAATTGATCCGCCTCCTCGCACCAGCAGAATCGTGTTCACGGGATCGCCATCCAAAAGGGATCGGTCTCTGCCAAAGCGGTTGGCTGCGGTCAGGGCTGCCACAATTTGCGCTGGCGCTTCCGCCCCTTGCACAAGCGTTGGGAACAGAACCACCTCAGCCAGAGGCCAACGCTGGCTGAGGACTTGCAGCACGTCCTGCAAAGCCGCCGCGCCTGGGCTGGTGACGATGCCGAGGCGACGAGGCATTGCAGGAATGGGGCGTTTGCGCGTTTCGTCGAAGAGACCTTCAGCGGCCAGCTTTTCCTTCAGAACTTCGAACTGCGCGTACAGTTGCCCGCGTCCGGCTGGCTGGATCTCATCCGCATAAAACTGATAACTGCCTCGCTCCGGATAGATGCCCACATAGCCGTGAGCCAGAATCTGATGCCCGATACCTGGCAGCCAGGTGTGGCGGTAGGCGTTGCCCCGCCACATCACAGCGGAGATGACCGCGCCGCTGTCCTTCAAACTGAAATAGATATGCCCGCTGGCGGCCTTCTTCCAACTGCTGACCTCTGCCAGCACCCAGATATCGCGCAGCAGATCATCTTCCTCGAAGAGAGCGACGATGTGGGCTGTCAACGTCGAAATTGTTACAGGATTCATAGCAGGCATTGTACCACAGACGGAGGAGAGAGGGACGCAGATAACTGCGTGCGTTCCCCAGCGTGAGGCATGAGAACTGCGGTATATTGATAAAATTCAATATTGACAGATATCGATATATGGGTTAGACTATCGTTTACCTGCGGTGGCGGCGCGACTAGCAGGGGCAACCCTTGTGGTTGCGCGGGGCAGGCACAAGACATCGACCCGACTAGCCACTGACGATAAGGCCATGGCAGAAAAACCAGAAGCGGTTCGTCAATTGAAAACTGAGCGGATCGAAGTCGTCTCGCTTGAACAGGCCGGGGAACCCGTGACTACAGTTGGTTGCTGTGGAGAACTGGAGGCAGAGTTCATCGATGGCAGCCGCGCGGCGGCATTAGCGGCCGCGTTCAAAGCCATCGGCAACCCAGTGCGCTTGCAGATTCTGGACATTCTAAGGCGGCAGGCAGGCCAGGTATGCGTCTGTGATATCGAATCCCGGTTCAACCTGTCTCAGCCCACGATTTCGCATCACCTACGGGCGCTACGTAAGGCTGGATTGGTGGACAGCGAGCAGCGGGGCACTTGGATTTACTACTTTGTGCGGGAAGAAAGTCTTGCGCCGCTGCGCGCATTTCTGACAAGGCTCCACAGCGCTGCATACAATCAATGGTCTAGTGAATAGTGGCTAGAAAACGAACCACTCTCCACTTATCACGATTCACTGGGGTTTCACTGGCCACTTTTCATCAGGAGTGGGATAATGGATTTACAGGCAGTTTCTATTGAACAGGCGGCGGCGGACGAACTCCCTGCGGTTTGCGACCTGCTGAAACAGGTAAATCTGCCGATAGCCGGTCTGGCCGAACCGTTCGGTTACATTTTCATCGCCAAGGCCGGCGGCCAAGTTATCGGCAGTGCGGCTGTCGAGTTGTACGGCGTTTCTGGTCTGCTGCGTTCTGTGGCGGTTCACCCGGATGCCCGCGGGCGAAAGATCGGGAGACGTTTGGCGCTTCAGGCGCTGAGGGCGGCGCGGGAGACAGGCGCGCGGCGCATCTATCTGCTGACGGAAACTGCGGCGGACTATTTCCCGGCGTTTGGATTCCGTCCTATCGAACGGTCACAGGTTGACAAGGCAGTGCAACAGTCATTGGAGTTCAGGGAGGTCTGCCCGCTTGGCGCGCAGGCGATGATGCTGGAGGTAGAAAAGGGCGGATTCTCTGGCGAGGAGAGAGGGGATAGGAGAGAGAAGGGTTCAGAGAGCGATGCGTCCGCTATCCGGGCGGAGGTACAGACCTACTACGGAAAAGTCGCTGAGCGGCAGAGCGAAGGAGTCTCCTCGATTTCATCCTGTCTATCATCCGCATCGGGAGAATCACAGTCAAAGCTGGGAGATTGCACTGTCCGACCGTCTGGGCGCGGGGGCGAACACTCCTTGCAGGTGGAGAGTTGCTGCGAGACGGGGCGATGCGGCAGCGCTCTGTATGTTGGCGAAGATCTGAGCGAACTGCCGTACAGCGCTGTGGACAGCAGCCGGGGTTGCGGCAATCCCCATGCAATCGCTACCTTGCAGCCCGGCGAAGTCGTTCTGGATCTCGGCTCAGGCGGTGGGTTGGATGTTCTGCTGGCGGCGCGACAGGTAGGGATGGAGGGCTACGTCTACGGCGTGGATATGACGGACAAAATGCTGGAGTTGGCCCGACGCAATGCGGCCAGAATGGGGGTCGCCAATGTAGAGTTCCGCAAAGGCGATCTGGAGGATCTGCCTCTAGGCGCGCATTCAGTCGATGTCATCATTTCCAACTGCGTCGTCAACCTGACGCCGGACAAAGGCAATGCTCTGCGGGAGGCGTTCCGCGTGCTGAAGCCGGGTGGGCGGTTGGCCATTTCGGATATTGTCATCGATGGCCACCTGCACGACTTGCCGGTCGGTGAGGATCAGATCCGGGCCGGTCTGAGCTGGGCTGGCTGCATCGCCGGCGCTCTGACTAGCGCCGAATTCAGGCGCCTGCTGGAGGCTGCCGGCTTCGAGAAGATTGTCATTTCCGTCGAACAGCGTTATCATGCCAGCAGTTTTTTCAGTGTTCTGCCTCCGGCCCTCAGAAATCTGCCGGATTCTACGCTGGACGATCTGGCGCAACGTTTTACCAGCAGTAGCATTCAGGCGCGAAAGCCGCGCAAGTGAGCCGCTATTCGGCCTCGCCGGTGGGGGCGCCCCTTATGGTTGCCTCTGTGCGTGATGTATGTGATTAGGGCGCTCATGCCTCACTGGGCGGTCTGGTCGGCATCGCTGCTGTTCTTCGGCGCGTTTTATACGCTGCTGGTCCCCATACCCCTCTATTTGGAGGCCATTGGCCTGCCGGACTGGCAGATCGGCTTTGTGCTGGGCGCATTCGGCGTTGCCTCTCTATTCGGACGGCCTCTGGCCGGCGCTGTCAACGACAGCTTGGGCAGCCGTGCGGTGATTCTGTTCGGCACAGTTGCCTTGGCTGCGGGCGCGGCGCTGATGAGTTTTGCCAGCAGCCCCGCGCTGTTGTTTGGGTTGCGCATCCTACAGGCTGGGGGATACGTCACGTTCACCACTGCAGCGACGGCATTGGTGGCGGATCTATCTCCTCCGGCCCGCCGGGGCGCGGCCTTGGCCCTGTTTGGCGTGGCTGCCAATCTAGCGATAACACTGACACCGGCGACGGTCAGCGCTGGGATGGAGCAGCTTACCCTGCTATACCGCTGCCCCACCGATCCTTGCCCGATGTGGTGCGGCGGCATGTCTGCACGTGTAGACGGCTCTGCCGGCATACTGTGCCCTTTATGGGGATGGGGTGTTGGCCATAGCGCGTTTTGGCTGAGCGGTGGGCTGTCCCTTCTGGCCGGCGTTTTTATATGGAGGGCGGTCCCTGTAGGGGCAGGTTTTGCGCCTACCCGCAGGTCTGGCGCCTGCGCTGGGCATCCAGTGGGTCGGACGGCGCGACCTTCCAGCTTTCGGGCATGGTTGCGCCGTTTGACAGGTCTTGTGTCTGCCCTCTCCACTGGGCGCTCCCTACTGCCTCCACCTTTGCGAGGCCCGATGCTGACGACATGGCTTTTCGGCGTCAGTTTCGGCGCCTTTTTGGCCTTTCTGCCTCTGCTGGCGGCGCGTCGGGCCTTCGCGCCGGTGGGCGCGGCCTACGGCGTATATGGAATCTCAATCATTGCCACCCGCATTCTAACGGGCAGGCTACTTGATCGCCCTGAGCGCGCGCGGGCGCTGGTCCCTTCTCTGCTTGTGAACGCCGTCGGTTTGATGGGATTTGCCTTTGCTGGGACAATGCCCGCGCTTCTGGGCAGCGCGGCGCTGATGGGCGTTGGTTCTGGCATCACCCACCCGGCTCTGATCGCTATATGCGTGGATCGCATGGCAGATACGCAACGTGGTCGCGCCACCAGCAGTTTCTATCTGGCCTTCGATCTCGGCATTGGTCTGGGGAGTTGGCTCCTCGGCCTGGCGCTGGAAAGCATTGGGATGACAGGGCTCTATGTGACGGCATCGCTTGTTAGCGTTGTCGGCGCGCTGAGCGCGCCACTTCTGTCTGGCAATACGGCTGTGGCGACGTGACCGGTGGTTAGTGGTCACGTTGTTTCTGGTCGCTGGGGTTTACCCGGCGGCGGGCTGCGATCTCTACTTCCAGCGTCTCTTCCAGTTGAGCGGTTTGCGGCGCATACCGCTCGATTCGCTGGAGCAACAACACGGCTCTACGCCGCAAGATCTGATTGAAGTATTCGAAATCGGCGTCTTCGATCTTGCCGACGTTGTGATCAAACTCCAGATCCTTGATCGCCTGCAAGGTGGCGTCTTTGCGCGTCAGCAACTCTGCCAAGCCCTCCTCGCCTTCCGACAAAATCAAGGTGGAATGGGGACGGAACAGGGGCCAGATGACAAACCCAACTGCGGCGATGGAGACTACGCTGATGAAAGCGAGAACGATCCACATAACTTCAGGGGTCGGTGGCTAGTGACCACTGGCCAGTGGCTGGAATCCTGGTCACTGGCGACCGGTCACTGGTCCCTGTGGTATGGGGCCACACGCTGATGACCGTTCCGAGGATGATGAGAAGGCCGCCAATCCACATCCACATGGTCAGTGGATTGATATAAATGGTGAATGTGGCGCTGCTTCCATCGCCTTGCCAGCCGTTGAGAATCACATACACATCTTCAGCAGGCGTCATCCGCAGACCGACTTCGCTCGTGGGCTGGTCTGGCGCTTTGTCGTAAATATTACGGCGGGGCGCTATCTGATCCAGCAGCCGACCGGATTCGGCATCAGCGACGAGGAGATTGGCGCGCATTTCTGTATGGTTGCTTCTGCGCTGGGAGTCCAAGTTGGTATAGGTCAGGGTATAGCCGGACAGGTCGACGGATTCACCGGCTGAGAGGGTTACGTGCGTTGTGGATTGGTAGAATTCATTGCCGATAATCGCTACGCCGATCAGCATAATGCCAAAATGGACGATATATCCGCCATACCTGCGACCATTGCGGCGCAATAGCCCTAGCAGCGCTGCGGGGAACGGCTCTCCTTTTGTACGGCGGCGAGCATTCAGGCCGCGGATAAACTCCTGCAGGATCGTCGCGGCCACAAAGACGCAGACACTCAGGCCGGCCACGGGGAAGGGATTGCGGCTGGTGAGCAGGAAACAGGGGGCTGATAGCAGCGCGGCCAGACCTGGCCAGGTGAACTGACGGCGAAAGGCGGCCGCGCCTGTGCGTCGCCAGCCTAGCAGAGGGCCAACGCCCATCAGCACAAACAGCAGCAGGAAGAGGGGGCCGGCCACTTTATTGAACCAGGGAGCTGCCACGGTGATGCGGTCGCCTGTCAGGATTTCACTGAACATGGGGAAAAACGTACCCCACAAGACAACAAAGGCGATGCCGGCAAACAACCAGTTATTGGCCAAGAACGCGCCTTCCCTGCTGGAGATCGAGTCGATTTCGTTCTCTCCCTGCAAATAGCGCATACGCAGGAAGAGAAGCAGCAGAAAACCGATTGTCGTGAAGGCCAGGAAGACGAGAAAATAGGGGCCAATCGGGCTTTGGGCAAAGCTATGGACACTGCTGAGGATGCCACTTCGAGTCGTAAATGTTCCCAAAACCACCAAGGTATAGGTCAACCAGATCAGGGTGACATTCCAGACTTTCAGAATACCGCGTTGCTCCTGAATGATTATGCTATGCAGAAAGGCGGTCGCGGTGAGCCACGGCAGAAAGCTGGCATTCTCCACGGGGTCCCAGGCCCAGTAGCCGCCCCAACCCAGCTCCATATAGGCCCACTGGCTGCCCATAATAATGCCGGCTGACAGGAACATCCATGGGATCAACGTCCAGCGGCGCACGGTACGCACCCAGCGTCGGTCCAGGCGTTTGCTCAGCAGCGCGGCCACGGCAAACGCAAAGGGCACGCTCAATCCGACCCAGCCCAGGTAGAGCATGACCGGATGAATGACCATCCAGTAGTTTTGCAGCAAAGGGTTAAGTCCTCGGCCGTCGGGCGGCAGGATGCCGACCCGCTCGAAGGGATTGGCGCTAAAGACGAGGAGCGTCAAGAAAAAGAGCAGCGTGGCCAGCAGCGCGCTGTTGACAAAGGGCATCAGAGGACGCTGTGTGTTGCGAAAAGTCAAAGCTGCCGCTGCGCTGAACAGACCCAGCAGCAGTGTCCAGAAGAGGAGGCTGCCTGCCTGGCCGCCCCAGAGTGAGGCAAATTTATAGAAAGTCGGCAGACTTCGCTCGGAGCTGTTCCAGACATACCTGATCTGAAATTGGTCGGTCAGCAGGCCATACCACAGGATCGCGGCGGCGATGCTCACCAGCGCGGCAACCGCAAAAACGGCATGAAAACTGCTTGCGGTCAGCCGTTCGGCCAGTTCTGCGCCACTCTTTTCGTATTTATGTCCTGCCCAAAACCCGGCGACCATGCCAAAGGCGGCCAGGAGCAGGGCGACCACCAGAATTAAGTAGCCGAAATCAAAGATCATACATATCTCGTTACAGCTGGAGTCGATGCAGGCGTAGCGCGTTGATTACGACGCTGATGCTGGAGAAGGCCATGGCTGTTGCGGCCAAGATCGGGTGCAACTGTTGCAGAAAGGCCGGCGCCCAGACGAAGGGCGCCAAAATACCGGCGGCAATGGGAATCAGCGCCACATTGTAGCCGAACGCCCAGATCAGGTTCTGCCTGATGTTGCGCATGGTCGCCTGCGAGAGCGCGATAGCCTGGGGCACGCTGCGCAGATCCCCGCGTATGAGCGTCACGTCGGCGGTCTCCATCGCCACATCGGCGCCGGCGCCGATAGCGATGCCGACATCGGCATTTGCCAGGGCGGGCGCGTCGTTAATGCCGTCGCCTATCATCGCCACGCGATGGCCTTCTGCCTGCAAGGCGGCCACGTAGCTGGCTTTGTCGCTTGGCAGCGTTTCGGCAAAGACACGGTTGATGCCCACCTCCTTGGCGATAGCGTCGGCGGTCGCCTGGTTGTCGCCGGTAGCCATAGCTACGCTCAGGCCCAGTTTACGCAGGGCGGCCACAGCTTCTGGGGCGCCTTCTTTCACGGTATCGGCCACGACGATCAGCGCTCTTGCCTGGCCATCGACGGCCATCCAGATAGCGGTTCTGGCTTCGGCTTGCAGGGCGGCAAATCTGGGCGCAAGCCCGTTCAACGTTACCTTTTCCCTTTCCATCAGGCGCAGATTGCCGATCAGAATCTGATGATTCTCCACTTGGGCCGCGATACCGTGGCCGGCGATCCCTTCGAAGTTGGTCGGGTCGGCCAGGGTCAGGCCGTTAGCCTGGGCGGAGCGCACAATCGCCTCGCCAAGTGGATGCTCCGATCCTTTTTCGGCAGAGGCGGCCAGCCGCAACAGCTGATCACTGGCTACTGAATAGATTGGGCTGACGACCAGGTCGGTGACGGCCGGTTGGCCTTTGGTGAGGGTACCGGTTTTGTCCAGCAGGATCGCGGTGAGTCTGTGCGTTTGTTCCAGGGCCACGCTGTTTTTGAAGAGAATGCCTTTTTCCGCGCCTTTTCCGATGCCCACCATAATTGAAGTCGGCGTGGCCAGCCCCATTGCGCAGGGACAGGCGATTACCAGCACGGCGACAAGTCGCAGGAGCGCTGGCACAAATCCAGCGCCGGCCAGCATCCACACAGCAAATGTGAGGATTGCCAGGCCGATCACCGCTGGCACGAAGTAGGCTGATACCTGATCGACGGCGCGCTGAATCGGGGCTTTGCTTCCCTGGGCTTCTTCCACTAGCCTGATAATCTGGGCCAGCGCTGTCTCGCGTCCCACTTTTGTGGCCTCGATGCGCAGCAGGCCCTGCTTGTTGATGGCGGCGCCGATGACTTCACTGCCTACGCTTTTTTCGACAGGCAGGCTTTCGCCGGTGAGCAGGCTTTCATCCACTGCCGACCCGCCGGCAATGACGATGCCATCCACTGGAATTTTTTCGCCTGGGCGCACGATCACGACATCGCCGACGATTACTTCTTCGATGGGGATATCCAGTTCCTCATCGCCGCGCGCGATGCGGGCTGTCTTACTTTGCAGACCCATCAACTGTTTGATAGCGGCGCTGGTCTGGCCTTTCGCTCTGGCTTCCAGTAGTTTGCCGAGAACTATCAGCGTGATGATAACCGCCGCCGTTTCAAAGTAGACATGGTCGCCCAGCGCGTTGTTGCCGGCGGATTGGGCCAATAGGACCGCCAGGCTGTAGATGTAGGCAACGGATGTGCCCATCGTCACCAGCACATCCATATTGGCGCTGCGATTGCGCAAGGATTTGTAGGCGCCCACGAAATAGTCCCAGCCAACGTAGAACTGCACTGGCGTCGCCAGGAGAAACAGGAGCCAGTTGATCCAGTTGGCGTGCGCCCAATCGGACAGCGCGCTGATTCCCAAAAGCTGGGAGATTGCAGCGTCCGAGATACCGGGCAGGCCAAAGTCTCGCCCCATGCTCAGGATCAGCAGCGGCAGGGAGAAGGCGATTCCCACGAGCAGCCGTCGCCGCTGATGGTGAATCGCGGCGGCGCGGGCTGTCGCCTCGGCATCTTCGCCCGGGGCGTCCCTTGGGGGCGTCTCTGCGGATGCCCCGGGTTCGGCCGCGATGACGTCGTAGCCGGCCTTACGCACGGCGGCCACGATTGAGGCGCGTGCGGTCAGGCCGCTGACATATTCGACATGCGCTTTTTCAGCGGCAAAGTTGACGTTGGCGCGCACGATGCCTTCGGTTTTTTCCAAGGCGCGTTCGATTGTATTGGCGCAGTTGGTACAGTTCATGCCAGTGATGGGCACTGTCAGCGTTGCGGTGGGAATTTGATAGCCGGCCCGCGCGACTCGTTGTCGCACGTCTGCCAGCACGTCATTGGCTTGCGATTGGGCCGGATCGTATGTGACGGTCAGTCGCTCACTGGCAAAGTTGACCGTCGCATTTTCTACGGCGGCGGCGCTCTTGCCGCTGCCTTCCACCGCCGCCACGCAGTTGACGCAGCTCATCCCGAGCACGGGGACAGTGATCTGTTTGGTGTCGTTCATTTGCCTGTTTGACTCGCCTTCGATGGGCCTCGTCACTGGGCTTCCGCCCGTTGGCGGCAGGTGGACGCCGGCGCTCATATATGTATACTACAGCTATATTTCCCTGCCAAGCGGCGACTGTTTGATTGGATATAGTATCATATTTGAAAATAAACGCAAGGACGCTAAGGCGCAAGGGGCGCAAAGAAAACCGGGAGTTTCTTTGCCTGCCGGCGTTGGGGACGGGGACGGTTTTGAACATCAACGCAAGGGCGCAATGGAGAAGAGTATGACAACCGAGCTGATAGGCTACACTGATAAATTCAGCGTCGCGCCAGGTGAACCGATTCGTTTCATGGTCAGCACAGATCTGCCGACCTACCAAGCAACTATAGTCCGCCTGATTCATGGCGATGAGAATCCGGGCGGGCCTGGTTTCAAAGAAGAGGTAGTTGACACAGCGGTCAACGGTCAGCATACGGGACGCAAGCAGGTCGCTCATACCGGCGCGTACGTTCTGGTCGAAGACCATGCGCCGCTCAGCCGGTTGAACAGCCTCACCCTTCAGGCCTGGGTATATCCAACGACGCCTCAAAAGGGGGAAGCGCAGGGGCTGCTGAGCAAGTGGTCCACAGATGAGGTAGGGTATGGTCTCATGATTGGCGCGGACGGTGACTTGGGGCTGTGGATTGGCGGGTCGGGCGCGGGCGTGCGCATCCACACTGGCCAAGCGCTGCGGGCTTCCGAATGGTATTTTGTCGCCGGCACGTTTGATGCAGAGATGCGGACGCTCCGACTGTATCAGGCGCCGCTGTCAGATTGGCCGTCGGACAGTTCAGCCGTTGTGATTGAACGATCTGTCGGAGTCGAGGTATCTGGCAGGAACGATCGCCCTCTGCTGATGGCTGCCACATACGTTGAGGGTATCGGCTCGAATCGCCTCGTGGGCCGGGGCCTTTATAATGGAAAGATCGATAGCCCGCGCGTCTTCGCGCGGGGGCTCGACCCCGGCGAGATCGAGCGGTTGAGGCAAGGCGTTCCTCCCGAGGAGGTAGCTGGCGACGACCTGGTTGCCGCCTGGGATTTCGCCGCTGATCTATCTTCGGCCAAGGTGACCGATAGGGGCCGGCACGGGTTGCATGGAGTCGCCATCAACATGCCTGCGCGCGCCATGACCGGGCACAACTGGACGGCCAATGAAATCAACGGCAAACAGGCGCCGGAGGAGTACGGCGCCATTCATTTCCATGAGGACGATCTGGAGGATGCCGGCTGGGCGCCCGACTTTGAATTGGTGGTCCCGAAGGGATTGCGAAGCGGCGTTTATGCGGCGCGACTGACGGCGGGAGAGCAGGAAGATCACATTCCGTTTTTTGTGCGCCCTCCCTATGGGTCGGCGAGCGCTGCCGTTCTCTATCTCATACCAACCATGACCTATCTGGTCTACGCCAATGATCGGATGGATGCCGCGCAAGAGCATCTGGCTGGCTTACCTGAAGCCCATATCAGACGGGATCCACGGGATCTCTATCTGGCCGAGCATCCTGAATTCGCCATGTCGATTTACGATCTGCACGCGGATGGCAGCGGCTGCTGTTATTCGTCTCGCCTGCGTCCCATCGTCAACATACGTCCCAAATACCGGCATCCGCTGACGGGCGCGCCCCGCCTTCTGGGCGAGGACCTCTATCTGATCGATTGGCTGGAACAGAAAGGGTTTGCGTATGACGTCGCCACCGATGAAGATCTGCACGTTACAGGGCGGGAGCTTCTGGCAAGCTATCGGGTCATAATTACTGGCACCCATCCTGAATATTGGACCACCCCGATGATGACAGCCATGGAAGCCTATCTGGCTGCTGGCGGGCGGCTGATGTATTTGGGCGGCAATGGTTTCTATTGGGTGACGAGCGTCGATCCTGAGCGGCCACATATCGTTGAGTCGCGGCGAGGCATGGCCGGCACGCGCGCCTGGAACTCTGCGCCTGGCGAATGTTATCACAGCACAAGCGGCGAGCTGGGCGGACTGTGGCGGCATCGCGGCAAGCCGCCCAACCAACTGACCGGCATCGGGTTCACAGCCCAGGGTTGGGGTGATCGCGCTCCGGGGTATAGGCGGCGAGCGGACAGTTTCGATGAACGGGCGGCGTTCATCTTCGATGGCATCGCTGAAGATGAAATCATTGGCGATTTCGGCCTTGTGTTTGGGGGAGCGGCCGGCGACGAACTGGACCGCATCGATTACAGTTTGGGGACACCCTATCACACGCTTGTGCTGGCCTCTTCAAGCGGGCATGGGCGGTCGATGGCACCGGTCATCGAGGACTATCTGCAGGTGAATACGAACTTACTGAACGATCATCTGGCGAACGTGCGCGCCGATATGGTCTATTTTGAGATGCCGAACGATGGGGCTGTTTTTTCTGTGGGCTCGATCTGTTGGTGTGGCAGCTTGTCGCACAACCACTATGACAACAACGTATCGAGAATCACCGAAAATGTGCTGAGAGAGTTCGCGGATGCAACCGGCCTTCAGGCGGCCAGAAAGCCATGAAACGATAGCATTTTTGCGCATCCTGGTGTATAAGTGAACGGATGATTCACTGTCAAGGCACAAACGGCGAGCCATACAAGGATTAAAGGCATGATTCATTTTGATTTCAGCGGACGCGCTGCAGTCGTCACTGGCGGGGGAAAGGGAATTGGTTTGGGCATTGCGCAGCGGCTGGCCGGCGCGGGCGCGGCTGTGGCTGTGTGGGATATGGACCCGGATCCTCTACGCGACTCTGCCGCCGGTGGAGCCTTCGACGCAATTTTCGCCGTGGATGTGACCGAACCGGCAGGTGTGGAGCAGGCGGTGCGGGATACCCTCGCCCGGTTGGGACGCATCGACATTCTGGTCAACAATGCCGGTGTCGCTGGCCCGACGGCGCCCACATGGGAATATCCCCTGGCAGAGTGGGATCGGGTCATTGCCACGGATCTGACCGGCGTCTTTCTCTGTTGCCGGGCAGTGGCGTCGGTGATGCGAGAGCAGGGTAGCGGTCGCATCGTCAATATCGCGTCGGTGGCTGGCAAGGAGGGCAATGCCAACGCCTGCGCCTACTCTGCGGCCAAGGCCGGCGTCATCGCGCTCACGAAATCCCTGGGCAAAGAGCTGGCTCGGAGTGGGATCATCGTCAACTGCGTGGCCCCGGCGATGGTGCAAACGGACCTCCTGCAGGAGATGACGTCGGCGTATATCGCTGGCGTCACTGCCAAGATTCCGATGGGCCGGCTGGGCACGGTGCGGGAAAACGCCGACATGGTGGCTTGGCTGTGCAGCGAAGCGTGCAGCTTCTCCACGGGCGCGGTCTTTGATGTCTCTGGTGGGCGGGCGACATATTGACGAGAAAGCGTTATACGGTTTCCAATTTTACCAACATCTGTTCCTGTTGTTACTGTATCCGGGCCATCGCAATATGATAACTTCCTCGCGCAAATCGCTCTGCGTGGCTGTAGCGGATCGAGTTCGGAACAGATCGATGCGCGCCAGTTCATATCCCAATTCCTGGGCAATGTCGGCCAAGAGCTCTCCTGTTCGAATCAGCACTTGCAAGTACGATGCCTGATCCCCTACCACATAGGCTAAGCGCGCATTCGGCTTCAACACGTGTCGCAACTGGGCAAGATGGCGAGCCATGCCGCCAAAATACAGTTTGGTCACCCGCGCGTACAGCTTCTCAAAACCGGAGGTCTTTCCTAATTCGATTCTTCGCTTCTCGATTCTTTCAGCAATCCGCTGGATTTCAGTATGGTCCGACACCCATTGATCGTCATCATCGGCTGTATAAACGCCACGAGTATTGGAGCGCAGCAACGTCTTCTTGTATCTTCTAAGTTGAGGCATATCTTCATAGAAGCCTAATATCACGGATTCAAGGCGGGTCGCGCGCGTATAATCTTTTTCATTCGGATAGGGCGGCGAGGTGATCACAGCATCGATCGAGTTTGGCGTCAGGATGCAGGCCGGATTTCTGGCGTCAGCCAGATGGACCTGGGCTTCGGGGTAGCCTAGGCATTGCAGGTCGCGCACGTCCATCGCCATGTTTCGGACTTGATTCAGCCAGGCGGGTATGACCGGGACATCGCGCTTGACCTTGCCTACACCAACCTCTGGGCCAAATCTCAGATTTCCGATTGCGTTCACTAACGCGTTTCCCAATGCCAGAATGAGATATTTATGCTCGGCGACAAGTTGATGAAGATTGATCTGTTCGAGTAAAATGAGCGTCTTGTGGAGAGGTAGAGGACTGATGGAGTTCCTGATCAGGGCCCGGGCAGTAGTAGGCGGCAACGTTCTCAAAGAGAGCTTTTCAGCTGCAGAGACCAGCCGATCATCGATTCCCTGGCGGGAAAGCAGGGAGCGCGTATTCTGCGCAATCTCTGCGGCTCTGGCGAGAAGCAGTTCCGGATCGACATGCCAATCCGTCTTCACAGAAGAAGCGAAATGCGGAAACGGATTGGCTTCGATTCCAATCGCTTGTACCCCTTGCAGCTTCGATTCAACAACTGTCGTACCTGTGCCACAAAAGGGATCGAGCACTGTTGCCCCGTCTTTCAGTCCAAACTCATGAATATACTTTCTCACCAGATGCGGCGGGTAGGAAAGAACAAAGCGATACCAATCATGAATGCGCCGATCTTGCGGGGCGATTGTATTCTGATTATTCCTGATCGCCGCGCTCTCCCTACCTTGGGAATCAGAAAGTCCTGCCAATGGTAGGGGATATTGGATGGGTTGCTTCATTCTCGTTGCTTCAATTCTCTGCGACACCTTGCGGGTGGGAGGGCTGAACTGCTGTCGCGCAGTGAAGATGACGCGGCGGCTCGGTCAGCAAGACGACTGAATCATTGATTGGCATTATTATATCCTACCAATTTTCTATAGGGAATGATCAGAGCGTGAGACCATGGCCGACTACAGCAAACTTTCGATCAACCAGTGGACGATCATGCGCCAGTGGTCCTTGCCAGAGGCGATTGAAGGGTATGCTCGCCACGGGATCCACGCGATTGGGATTGTGCGCGAAAAATTGCGGGAAATTGGTGTGGCGGAGGCGCGCCGGCTGCTGCGCGCCCACCAGATGACTGTCACCGGCTATTGTATCGGCGGGTTGCTAACTGACTCGGATCCGGCCCGCTTCCGGGCCAACGTGGCTGAGACCAGGCAGGCTATCGACGAGGCGGCGGCGCTTGCGGCGCAATGCGTCGTCTTCGTCGCTGGCGGCCTGCCGGCCGGATCCAAGGACTTGCCTGCGGCGCAAGCCCGCTGCCTGGAAGGGCTGGCGGACATCCTGCCCTACGCGAGGGAGGCGGGCGTAACTTTGGCCCTGGAGCCTCTGCACCCAATGACCTGCGCCTTCCGCTCTTGTCTGTCCACCTTGGGGCAGGCGAACAGCTGGATCGAACAACTGCGCGCCGGCCCGGAATTGGGTATCGTGGTGGATGTTTATCATGTGTGGTGGGACCCACAGTTGGCGCGCGCTATCGAACGCGCTGCCGGGCGCATCGTTGCCTTTCATGTGTGTGATTGGCTGATGAACACTGTGGACTTGCGCCTGGACCGAGGAATGATGGGGGACGGCGTCATCGACATTCCCCGCATTCGCCGGCTGGTGGAGGAGACGGGCTACGATGGCTACCGGGAAGTAGAGATATTCTCCGAACGCAACTGGTGGCGGCGCGATCCCAATGAAGTGATTGCGATTGCGAAGGCCCGCTATCTGTCGGATGTAATCGGCGACTCATAGATTCAGATTTTCGATCTGTCAGGAGATCGATAGGGTGAATGAAAAAAGGTGAATGAAAAAAGGTGAATGAAAGCAAGGGACTGCCGGCCAAAGGCAATCGATTACAGGGCAAGGCGGCGATTGTCACTGGGGCTGGTTCGCGCGGACGCTCAGCGTTGGGGATCGGCTCGGCGACGGCGATACTCTTCGCCCAACAGGGAGCGCGGGTAATTCTGGCGGACCTGAACGAGGACAGGGCTCAAGAGACGCTGACCAGCATCAGGGATAGTGGCGGAGAAGCGTCGATTGTGCGGGCAGATGTCACTCGGGAAGAGGACTGCCGGCGGCTGGCGGTGGCGTGTTTCGAGCGTTATGGCGGCTTGGATGTTGTGGTCAATAACGCCGGTGTTCCTGGAGATGGCATGGTGTCGGAAATCGAGGAAGACATCTGGAAGCTGGCCCTGGACGTAAATCTCAAAGGCGCGATGCTGGTCTGCAAACACGCGCTGCCGCGGATGGCGGAAAGCGGCGGCGGCTCAATTGTCAACATTGCGTCCATCGATGGTCTGCGGGCTGGCGCCGTCCGCAATGTGCCCTATTCTGTGGCAAAAGGAGGGCTTGTTACCCTTACAAAGCTGATGGCTGTTCACCATGGTCGTCAGAACATTCGCGCCAACTGTATTGCTCCTGGTCATATTCACGCATCCTTTGTCGCCCACATTGCCGCTGAACAACGGGAGCGGCGGCGCAAAATCGGGCCTTTGGGCATCGAGGGCACTGCTTGGGATGTGGCCTATGCGGCGCTTTTCTTTGCCAGCGATGAATCTCGTTGGGTTTCTGGCGTCATCATGCCGGTGGATGCTGGTCTGCTTGCGGCCACGCCTCTGGCGGTTGTGGGCAATTTAGAGGAATAGGGGTGGCGTGCCGGAGCATGAATCGGTTTACTACAGGGGCGCCTAGCCGGGCTCGAACCGGCAACCTCCTGATCCACAATCAGACGCTCTGCCTTTGAGCTATAGGCGCCGCGTTATTCAGCGATACGGTCGTACTGGTCATCGGCTCGGGAGCGGCTCGAAGCGGGAAGGGGCCACCCCGAACAAGGCTGGGGGACAGGGATTCGAACCCCGATTGACGGATCCAAAGTCCGTAGTCCTGCCATTAGACGATCCCCCACTTCATGCTGAGTCGGAACTACGAAAGACTCGCTGTTTACGGAACAGAATCAGCGCAATGACATACTCGCAGACAATGTATCGATGGCGATGGATCCTTCTTCAGGCGCCGAGGCCCAGACTTGAACTGGGGACACATGGATTTTCAGTCCACCGCTCTACCAACTGAGCTACCTCGGCAAAAAGGCCGGCGCATAAGACGATTGAGCCGCGACATCCTATTCGGCAAACGACAGCGGCTCAGCCTTCTCGAAGGCCGGTCCTTTGAGAGCGGGCGATGAGATTCGAACTCACGACCTTCTCCTTGGCAAGGAGACGTTCTACCACTGAACTACGCCCGCATATTATTTATCGAGCCAACAACTGTCATGAATCCGGCAGGGAATCAGGTGGACCCGGTCGGATTCGAACCGACGATCTCCTGCTTGCAAAGCAGGCGCCTTCCCGCTTGGCCACGGGCCCGGGCGCTGACTTTTAGTGCCGACGAGAGGACTCGAACCTCCACACCCTTGCGGGCAATAGATCCTAAGTCTATCGCGTCTGCCAATTCCGCCACGTCGGCTTACATATTGGTAAGCTATTCAGCGCCAATTGAGCAGAACGGCCTCGCAAGCCAAATCAGATTATTGGGGCGTTTTCAGCCCTGTCCAGAAAATCGAGGACAAAGGGATGAAAGGCCAAAAAGATTCTCTGAAAGGCAGATGTACTCCCGATTCTGTCATCAGGGCAGCCTGAAGGCAAGCCCTAACTGTCATCATCTGTCTCGGGCATAATACCCGGCGGTTTGTAACTTGCTGGGTGTTACCCGGCCTCATTCAGACCGCTGCGACGAGATTTTACATCATTTTCACAAACAATGCAAAACCCACTCGCCTTGCTCTCTGTTGCACGCTCGCCTAGCCGGTTTCGTCACCGAAACCGCTGGTGGGCTCTTACCCCACCCTTTCAGCCCTTACCTTTGCAGCCGCCCGTGGGTGGCTGAATGGCGGGTCTACTCTCTGCTGCGGTTGTAGTCACATGCCCGTTACCGGTCATGCGCCCCCACTTACGGTTTCATGGGGCAACGTCCCAACGATGCTGCTGGGCAGACACCGTGGGTGAGAGTCGGGAAGTTCCTCTGCCGACAAGATATCGACAGCGATGACTGCATCTACCTTACCTGACCGCCACGGAACTGCAGCCAGACGATTTCACCAGCGCTCATGCTGTGTTCACAATATACAATTGTAGCACACATCAGATCGTAGTCCAAATTGGAGTAGGGCTTGGGCGCGTCTCAGATTTTTGGGGAGAGGAACAGATTGTCTGAATCAGGATTTTGAGGATGGATGGATAGACAGGATTGATGGATGGCCACAGGCCGGATTCTGACAAGCGGGGCAAAAATTCTGCTGACTATGTGGCTGCGTCGCTGCAGCTCTGTGGCCCGCTATCTAGCGAAGAGACGTCCAACTCTGGCTGGCGCGGGCCTTCGATCCACACTTCACCGTCGCGCCAATTTTCTTTTTTCCAGATAGGCACGATGGCCTTTAAGCGCTCGATAGCGTAGCGGCAGGCTTCGAAGCAGCCGTCGTTGCGGTGTGGAGTGGCGACGGCGATCAGGACTGTCGGATCTGCGATTTCACAACGGCCAATGCGATGTAAAATGCTGACAGCTTTCACTTGGGGCCAGCGTTTCTGTATCTCTGTACCGATGCGCGCCATCATTTTTTCCGCCATCGGCACGTAGGCTTCGTAAATGAGAAAATCTGTCTCGCGCGCGCCGGCGTCTGTCGCGGTCGAGCCCCGCACTGTGCCGGCAAAGGTAACGACACCGCCGCAGTCGAACTGGCTGACACGGCGCAGAATATCGTCTTGGGAAAGGGGTTGTTCAGTGATTTCGAAGAGTTTGGTTGGCATACTTTGCATACACTGTTTCCGCGCAGGGAATATCTTGAGCCAGGGTCTCTATGAATAACATGCGTCCCCCGGAAACGGGGGGCAGAAGGGCGACTTCATCGCCATCCTGCAAAACTGTGTCCCGCTGCGCGTATTCTTCATTCACGGCGACGTAAAAGGTGCGTTCGCGCAGAAAGGGGACGCGGATATCCAGCAGGTCGCCGACGGTAGCTGCGTCGGGCAGGGAGACGATGCCCTGCTTGAAGCCGGCTGCCTGACGCAAACCGGCGAAAAGAATCAGCCGCACATTCACGTTTCAGCGCTCTCCATCGATAGGGATAGCAATGCTGAGATGTCCAAGCCAATGCCTGGCCAATGGCTGTCGGGATTTCGCATATTCCTCATTCCAGGGCATCTCGTCGCCAATCGCCGGATTTTCCGCCTTGTTTGGCCAGCAGACGGATTTCACCAATCGTCATCGACTTTTCCAACGCTTTTGCCATATCGTAGATCGTCAATGCCGCCACGCTGACGGCCGTGAGCGCTTCCATCTCTACACCGGTGCGCCCTTTACAGCGCACAGTGCTGGTGATGATGACACGGCTTGCCGCTTCGTCGATTTCAAAATCGAGGGCGACTTTGCTTAGCAACAGCGTATGGCAAAGGGGGATCAGTTCCGGTGTGCGCTTGGCGGCCATAATGCCGGCGATGCGAGCGGCGGCCAGCACATCTCCTTTGGGCACATTTCCATCCCGAATGGCGGCCAGGGTCGCTGGGTTCATGCGCACGCTGCCTTGGGCCACTGCTTCGCGGCTGGAGCTATTCTTTTCGCCCACATCCACCATCGATGCATGGCCGTCTGTGTCGAGATGTGTCAGCTTGGACATTACGCGGCTTGAAATTCTTCTACAGGTCGCCGATCAGCAGGGCATCCACGGCCGCGCCTGTCGGCAGAGAGCCCGCTCGTTGGGGCAAGGCCAGCAGCGCGTTCGCGGTGCGCATACTCAGGAGCCGGCTGCTGGCTTGGCTGCCGGTGCTGGCGGCGACGAAGCAGCTTTGTTCTCCATCCCAGTGGAGGGTGGCGCGATGAAACTCGGGCCGATAGGCATCCAGGGGCAGGGGCTGAGCCAGCCGCGCCTGAACCTGGCGCAGGCGCGGGTCTCTCCAGGCGGCCAGTTTACGCAGAGCCGGCACAGCGAACAGATAAAAAGTCACGAGACTGCTGACTGGATTGCCCGGCAGCCCAAACACCAGGCGCCGACATCCTTGCGCATCGGCTGTGGCAAAGGTAACTGGTTTGCCTGGTTTCATGCGCACGCGGCCGAAATGCACTGTGCCGGCATGTTCTAACAGGGGTTTGACCAAGTCCAGATCGCCCATTGAAACGCCACCGGAAGTCAGCAGAATATCTGCTTGCGCCAGCCCGGTCTGGACGCGCGCGTTCAGCGCTTGCTGGGAGTCGCCTGAAATGCCCAGGTCTAGCGGCTCGCCTCCCACGGCATCGATGGCGGCCAGAAGCATCGCCCGGTTGCTGTCCCGAATCTGACCGGGGCCGAGGGGATTCCCTGGCTCGATCAGTTCGTCGCCGGTGGACAAGACGGCGACCTTAGGGCGAGGATAGATAGGAACATCGACAACGCCTGCTGTTGCCAGCAGCCCGATTTCGGCTGCGTCCAGACGTTCACCGGCGGCCAGCACGGTCTGGCCGGCCTGCACGTCCACACCCAGCGGTCGCACATCCGCGCCTGGCTGCACTTGCGTTTTGATGTGGATCTGGGCGGGAGCGGAGCGCGTCTCCAGTTTTTCGGTTTCTTCGATCATTACAACTGCATCGGCCCCCGCGGGCAAGGGCGCGCCAGTGGCAATGTAGGCGACTGTGCCTGGCGCGACTTCGAAGTCGGCCGGCGCGCCGGCGGTCACTTCGCCGACCAGGGGGTAGGCGCCGGGGCCGTCGGCGGACACGACTGCGTAGCCGTCCTTGGTGGAGGCGGGAAAGGGCGGAAGTGGCTCTGGCGCGGTTATATCTGAGGCCAGGATCGCTCCGCGCGCGGCGGTCAGCGGCTGGGTAACGGGCGGCAGCGGCTGGGATTGGGCAAGCACTACGGCCAGGGCTTCCTCAACCGAGAGCATAGGATAGGGAGATTTCGTCATCTACGTTCCTGCCTCTCTCAGACGACGACCGACATGAATCAAAGTGGGCAGATAAACTCGACTTCGTTCCCGTCTGGGTCGTCGATATACATTGTGCGGCTGGCGAGAACCGGATGCTGGCCGTCCCTGGGCTGGTATCCCGCCTTACGCAGGGTTCGCTCCTGATCATCGAAGTCGTCGGCTGGCAGTTCGAAGGCCAGATGGTGAAGCTGGTTGCCTCTGGGACGGGCCGCCACATCTGGCGGCATTGGCGCCAGCACGATCATTTGCGGGATGCCAGCGGCGCCTTCGCCGGCCTTGAGAAAGACATTTGGCAGTTCGGGAGATGAGATCACTTCCAGCCCCAATAGGTCTCGATAGAAGGCGACAGACTTCTGTTTGTCTCGGGTCCACAAGACGATTTCAGCGATGGCGGTAATCAGTGACATGTATGCACCCCGCTTTAGGCTACTACCCAATATTTGCTTCTTTCACAATGCTATTAGTATACCGAATGCAGAGAAAAGAAGCTAGTTTAGGGAATTATGTACTTAACTGCACAAGGATTTCAGCGTGTTGGATTGGCGTAGGATGTGAGTATGTGGCATACTGGGAATAGTTCAAGTAAGAGAGAAGCCCGTCAGTGTTGGCGCACTACGGGCGGCGATCCACAAGAGAATGGCTTATGGATACCCCCCATCTTACCACAATCCACAAGACCTACCAAGAGCGCGGCTACTGTTCGCGCGCTGGCTATGCCCGCGTCCGTGAGGTGTTGCGCGCCTGCTGCTGGCTCTACAATCGCGCCCTTGAACAGAGACGAGACATATACCGCGCCTGCGGCAAGGGCATGACCATGTATACGCAGATGAAAGAGCTGACCCAACTGCGGCAGGACCAGCAGTTCTGGCGCGATATAGGGTTAACAGTTTCCCGTGGGGTCTTGAAGCGTGTAGACAGGTCGTTCAAAGCGTTCTTCCGCCGGGTAAAGGCTGGGGAGAAGCCTGGTTATCCACGCTTCAAACCACTAAAGCGCTATCAATGCCTTGAGTTGGCAAGCGTTACAGCGGGCATGGTGAAGGGCAATCGTATCAAGGTGAAAGGATTGCCCGCTATTCGGATACGCCCAAATCGTGAATTGCCAGCTAGCAGCCGGTTGAAAGCGTTGCGAATCGTGATGCACGGGCGCATCCTGACAGTTGACCTGGTCTATGAAGAGGAGCGAAAGTCCCTTGCACCTGTCGCTTCTGCGGTTGGCATCGATGTGGGCGTGAATGAGAGGATGACCTTCAGCGATGGGAAGACAGTATCCCGGCGCATGATTGACAGAAGCAGGGAAACGAAGCTGCAGCAGGCGATTGCCACAAAGAAGAAAGGCAGCAAGCGTAGAAGAAAGACAATCGCCACTTTTGCTCGTGAGAGGCGTAGGAATACGGTGCGCAATCGGAATGAATGCCATCGGTTGACCACCGCTATCGTGCGAAACTATCAGAAGATAGCGGTAGAAAAGTTGGCAATCAAGAACATGTCTCGTAAGGGCGGAAGTCGGAAACGCGGCTTGAATCGCAGTATGATGGAACAGACGTGGGGTATGCTGTTTCAACAGTTGCGCTACAAGGCAGAATGGGCCGGTAGACAATTCGTTGAAGTTGACCCCCGCTATACATCCAAGACCTGTTCCCGTTGCCGTGAAGTAAGGAAAGAGAAGCCGGCGGTTTATCGTGTCTTTGTCTGCCCTTTGTGTGGGCATACGGAAGATAGAGATACCAACGCCGCTAAGAATATTCTACGACGTGGATGGGGAATCAGGAACGAGGAGCAGGTCTGCCTGCCCTTCCCACCCACACTACAACGCGGGTGGGAATATCCCGCACAGCCGACTCGCGTCGGCTGAGAAAAATATACTTGTGCAGTTAAGTATATAATTCCCCTAGTTTAGCTGTGCTTATTTAACGCCAGGGCGCAAGGGCGCAAAGATAAGGCAAAACGGCGGCTGGAATAAATTGCGATTGGCAGAGCAACTGTTACAATAGTAGCAGGAAATGTTCTAAACCAGATTGGAGAGACACTCGTGAATCAATGGATTCAAAGAGAAGCGGACGAACTGCTGTCTAAGCTGGTGGAGTGGCGGCGGGATTTTCATCGCCATCCGGAGCTGGGTTTCGAGGAAATACGGACCGCTGGCATTGTGACTGCGCATCTGCAAGGTCTGGGGCTGGAGGTCAGTTCTGGCGTGGGCAAGACCGGCGTGGTCGCATTGGTGGAGCCAGATGATCTGACAGCAGACAGCGAGACGGTTTTGTTGCGATTCGATATGGACGCTCTCCCGATTCAGGAGGATACCGGACTGCCTTTTGCCTCAGAAGCTCCTGGCGTGATGCATGCCTGCGGACATGACGGTCATACAGCGATCGGGATGGGAGTGGCGCAGTTGCTGGCGAGGCATCGCAATGAACTGCCAGGCCGGGTCAAGCTGGTTTTTCAGCCGGCTGAGGAGGGCTTAGGCGGCGCGCTGGCGATGATTTCGGATGGCGCGCTCGATGCGCCGCGGCCAGCCACGGCCTACGGGCTGCACTTGTGGAGCCGGCTGCCGTTCAAGGAGGTGGTGGTTCAGCCCGGCCCTCTATGGGCGGCGGCGGACCAGTTCTCGCTTATGATTCAGGGCAAAGGCGGACACGGCGCCACGCCCCACGACACCATCGATGCGACGCTCGTGGCCTGTCAGGTGGTGGTAGCGTTGCAGAGCATTGTGTCCCGCAACACCGACCCGGCAGATACCGCCGTTGTAAGCGTCGGCGCCTTCCACAGCGGGACGGTGGGCAATATTATCTCTGAGCGCGCCGTATTGGAAGGCACGGTCCGCAGCTTCGAGCCGGCAGTGCGTAGCTTGCTCCACCGGCGTATCGACGAAATCTGCGCAGGCGTCTGCCAGGCGTTGGGCGCGACATACGAATTTTCTATGCGCAGCTGCGTGCCTCCGACGTCCAACTCTGTAGCCGGCGCGCAACTGATGGAGCAGGTTGCGAGCGCTGTTGTGGGCGCGCAAAACGTCACGCAGATTCCACCAATGATGGTGGGCGAGGACATGGCTGAATTTCTGAACCGGGCGCCGGGCTGCTTTGTGTTGGTAGGCGCCGCCAGCCCGGAGGATGGGATCTTCAGCCCCCACCACAGCCCGACCTTCAACTTTGAGGAGCGCGTACTGCCGACCGGTGTCGCGTTGTTGACTGAGGCGGCCTTTGCGCAGCTCGCATCGCGGCAGCCTGGCGGGAAAGCAACAGATGAGTAGGGGCAGGTCTTGCGTCTGCCCGAACACAAAAAGCCCTTATTTCCCAAACCGCCTTAGACAACATTTACGTCACGCGCGCGTGAAATTGACTTTTTGCGCTTCTTTATGTATGATCCAGACACTTTGATATGATTGATACAATTAATCCAATGATTTATAGTGATTTCGTTGTATTTTTGACAAGATTCTTACATACCTGATGACACAGCTTCACATAAGCTCTGAGTTCTTGCACTATATTGTTAAGAACGGATTTGTCCCGGGTAGTCGTCTGCCTTCGCTGCATGAGATCAGCGAAGAGCTGGGGGTGAGTATCGGCAAGCTGCGGGAGCAGTTAGAGGGGGCTCGGGTGTTGGGGTTGGTGGCTGCCCGCCCGCGTCGGGGAATCGAGTGCAATGATTACAGCTTCACACCTGCGGCACGCGCCAGCCTGATGTTTGGACTGGCCACGGACGAGCGTCGATTTTTTGCCTTCAGTGAGTTGCGCAATGCGCTTGAAAGCGCATTCTGGCGGCCGGCGGTTCAGGCGTTGACGGACGATGACAAACAGGAACTCGGCCGGTATATTTCGCTGGCATGGCATAAACTTCAGCAGAGTCGCGTTCAGATTCCTCATCGAGAACATCGGGCCTTCCATATGACGATCTTTCGAAGATTGGACAACCTGTTTGTCACGGGGTTATTGGAAGCGTACTGGGACGCATACGAAGCCATAGAATTGAACACATACGCCGATTATCGCTATCTGACGGCGGTCTGGGGCTATCATGAGCGGATCGCTGAAGCCATACAGAAGGACGAGATCGACAGCGCCAAGGCCTTGCATGAGGAGCATCTACTGCTGCTGCGAACAAGAGATGTCTCTTTCGATGAAGCGCGCGAAGAATCAACCAGCGCGGAATTGAGCAATAGTGTTAGGAGCCCAGCATGAGTGTTGCAGTTCGGGAAGCGCCAGCAACGAAGTCGGACGCGCCTGCGGCCGTCAATGACTTTGTCATCAATGTGGCGACGGCAAACGGTTCTGGAAGCCAGACCAGCAACGGCGTTCTGCTCCGCGCCCTGTTCAAAATGGGGATACCGATCAATGGCAAAAACTTTTTCCCCAGCAACATCCAGGGGATGCCCACCTGGTATATCATTCGTCTGAGCAAAGACGGCTATCTGGCGCGGCGGGAGGTGACGGATATTCAGGTATGTATGAACGGCCGCACTGTGGCTGAGGATATGGAACGGGTTCTTCCTGGCGGCATCATCTTATATGACGATTCTCTGCCAATTGCCAATCACCGCAAAGACGTAACCTTCTACCCTATGCCGGTGAAAGAGCTGGTGAAAGCGGCGGGTCTGTCCCATGCTCTGCGGGATTATGTGGCCAATATGGTGTATGTCGGCGCCTTGGCGGCTCTGATCGGCATCGATCCGGCGGAGATCGAAGCGGCTCTATTCTGGCACTTTGGCGGCAAAGAAAAACCGGTCCGGCTCAACATGGATATGGTAGAGCGGACGATTCACTGGGCCAGAGAAAATGTAGAACGGCAGGACACGTATCGCGTTGAGCGGATGTCTGGTTTCAATGAGGGCAAAATTCTGGTCGATGGCAATACGGCTGGGGCATTGGGCGCTCTGGCTGGCGGCCTGGGTCTCGCGTCCTGGTATCCGATCACGCCATCGTCCAGTCTGGCGGAGTCGATTGACAAATATGCGTCGACGCTACGCACAGACCCGGATACTGGCAAGGCTACTGTCGCTGTTATCCAGGCGGAAGACGAACTGGCGGCCATAGGGATGGTTGTGGGCGCGGGGTGGGCTGGGGTCAGGGCCATGACCTGCACGAGCGGGCCCGGCATTAGTCTGATGGCGGAGTTTGCCGGGTTGGCATACTTTGCGGAGGCGCCGGCGGTGATCTGGGACATACAGCGGATGGGGCCGAGCACTGGTCTGCCTACCCGCACATCTCAGGGCGATATTCTCGCTGCCTACTATCTCAGCCATGGTGACACCAGACATGTGTTGCTCTTCCCGGCCAACCCGGCTGAATGCTTTGCCTTTGGTCGCATCGCTTTCGACTTGGCGGAAGAGTTACAGACACTGGTATTTGTGATGAGTGATCTCGATTTGGGCATGAACTTGCACATATCCGAGCCGTTTGAGTATACGGACGCTCCGTTCAAACGCGGCAAAGTATTTAGCGCGGAGGATTTGGCGGAAAGGGGAGAAGCTCCTTGGGCGCGCTATATGGACGTCGATGGCGATGGGATCGCCTATCGCACTTTGCCGGGCACCAAGCACAACCTGGCGGCCTACTTCACGCGGGGCACCGGACACAACGAGCAGGGGTTTTACAGTGAGAGTCCGGATGATTGGGAACAGAATCTGGAGCGGTTGCGCAGAAAATTTGAAACCGCGCGGAAGCTGGCGCCGGAAGCGATTCTGGATGAGCAAGAGGGAGCGACGATTGGGATCATCAGCCTGGGCAGCAACGATGCCGGCGTGGAGGAAGCCCGCGATCTGTTGGCTGTCGGCGGCCTGCCCACCGGTTATCTGCGTCTGCGGGCTTTGCCCATCGACGACAGCGTTCGCGGCTTCATCGGTCGCTACGAGGCGGTTTTTGTCATTGAAGCGAACCATGACGGACAGCTACACACAATTCTGACGACGGAGGAACCGGGGCAGGCGTTGAAGCTGAAATCCATTGCCAAGTGCGACGGACTGCCTCTAAGCGCCCGCTTTATTGTCGAACAGATTCAGAATCGTTTATGCGGGCGAGATGCCCGCGATGCCAGGGTTCGGAAGGAGGCGTGGGTATGAGGGCGAAGACAAAGGTCGCGGCTGCGCGGGCAGGCACAAGGGCTGCTTCTACTCGTGGGGCGCGTTCCGCTAAAACCAACCGCATTGGTCTGGCAAAGAACTCTTACAAAGGACGGCCGTCTACTCTGTGCAAAGGCTGCGGCCACGACAGCATCAGCCAACGCATTGTGAACATCGCCTGGGAGATGGGGCTGGATCAGACGCAGGTCGTCAAACTCAGCGGGATCGGCTGTAGCAGCAAGACGCCGGCCTACTATTTGGGCTGGAGTCACGGCTTTAACAGCCTGCATGGGCGGATGCCTTCGGTGGCGACTGGGGCGATCATTGCCAACACGGCTCTGCAGGTGATTGGGGTCAGCGGCGATGGCGACACGGCGTCTATCGGTATAGGTCAGTTCAAGCATGCGGTGCGCCGCAATCTGCCGATGGTGTATATTGTCGAAAACAATGGCGTGTATGGGCTGACAAAAGGGCAGTTCAGCGCGACGGCCGATGAGGGGCAATCCCTTAAATATCAGGGGGTGAACGAGTTGCCGTCTCTGGATATCTGCATGGAAGCGCTGACGGCGAATGCGACATTTGTGGCTCGCAGCTTCGCTGGCGATCCCAAGCAGGTGGAGGTTCTGCTCAAAGCTGCGGTCAATCATCGGGGCATTGCCGTGCTGGACATCATCAGCCCATGCGTGACGTTCAACAATCATGACACATCTACCAAAAGCTATGGTTTTGGTAGAGCGAATGAGATTCCGCTACACGAACTGAACTTTGTGCCTGAGTACGAGGCGATTGAGATCGAGGACTATGAGGACGAACTCGAGGTGAATCTGCACGATGGCGGGCGCATCATTCTCAAAAAACTCGATCCGAACCACGATCCGAAGGACCGGGATGTCGCCTACGCCGCCATCCGGCGCTCCCATACGGAGCAGAAGCTCATTACCGGTCTATTGTATATCAACGAAGAGGAGCCGACATTTACCGAACTTCTGAATCTGACAGACACGCCGCTGGCACAACTGCCTGACGATAAGCTACGCCCTAGCCGGGAAGCGCTGGCGGCCGTGATGGCTGCGCTGTAGGGGCGGGCCTGGCGCCCGCCTTGGGCAACCGCAGGTTGTTTTGGGCGTCGCTGTGGGGCGCGATGGGTGTTGTCTCTACCTATCTACTTATACCGGCCCCGCAGTTCTGGCGGCATCATACGGGCGATAGCATACATTACTTCGGCTGTGTACTTCGACGCGCGCGCCATATCCCCGGGCGGAAACCACAGGGGTTCTCCGAAGTGGACGGACATCCGTGTCCATTTCAAAGGATGATACCAGTTTTTGTGTAGATCGGGAACGCCCAAAACCGCAGCGGGCACTACCGGCACGCCAGCTTCCAGGGCGACCCGGACTGTGCCGCTTCTGCCCCGCCCCAGTGGCTGTCCCCGGTTGCGTGTTCCTTCGGGGAACATACCCAGCACACGTCCCTCTCGCAGAAGTTGCAGGCTGTAGTCGATGGCCGCGGTATCGCGGGCGCCCCGGTTGACGGGGAAGGCGCCGAGTCGGTAGATCAGGAATGTCAGGGCCGGATGGATGTCGAACAGTTCCTGTTTCGCCATATAAAATACTTGTCGCGGCGACGCGTAGGCAAGGGTAATGACGTCCATGCCGCCGGGATGATTACAGGCGAGGACGACGCCACCTGTTGATGGAACGCGCTCTGCCCCTTCCACCTGCAGGGAGCAGACCAGAGGTCGGAGAGCGCCAGAAAGGATACAGCAAAATCGCCATATAGGGGAAGCGTCGGATGGGATCTTCATCATTGTTCTAATTCAAGCGTCGGATGTTTTCCCGAATCTGTTCCACGACAAACAGAACACGCTGGTCTTCATCTGTCAGTTTCCGCTCGGCGGTCGACGTCCAACCGGCCGCGATGGCGCCGCTGAGCGCCATCGCGGCGGCAAACAGATGCAAGCGGTCGCGGCGCAGGAAGTAGCGGCGCAGATCACTTTCTGCTGCAAGCAGATTATTCAGCTGATAGTGGAGCAGTCCCCGGTCCCGCCACAGGCTTGCATTCTCCGATTCCAGCGTCACCATATAGTCCAGAACGGACAGAGCTTCGGCCAGGCGGTGATTGGAGAGATAAACGGTTCGCAGATTGTTCAGAATACGCAGAATCAATGCGCTGGTATCGACTTGGTACTGATCTGGGGAAACGGAGAGCCGAATTGGCTGCTGGAAGATCTGTGACAGGTAGTAGGAAAGCTCTTCTGAGGCAATGACTTTGCCGTGAAATGGATCGAGCATCCACGTTCCGCTTCCGTCCTGGTATTCGAGCATAAAATGGCCGGGGAATCCCATGCCCTGCAGATTGATGCCCAAGCGTCGGCCTATGGCAATGTAAAGGAGGCTGAGGGTGATGGGGAGGCCCAGGCGGGTATCCAGTACCCGATGCAAGAAGCTGTTGTCCGGATCGTAGTAGTTGTCTACATTGCCGAAGAACTCCATCTCCTGATGCAGAATTGCGATGAGAGCTTCGGCTTGGGCGCGGCCGACCACGCCGCCGGGCATACGCTGGTCGACCTGGTCCGCCAGTTCATTCAGCCGGCGGATATATGCGTCCACATCCAGCAGCGGGTCGATCAGATTGCCGATCAGGAGGGCCAGCCGTTCGGGCTGATCTGTACCTGTCTCCAATTCTGTCCAGAAAGCTGTCAGATGGTCCATTGGATCTCCTCTCGGCGGTTGGCGCAACGATGTCCCAAGGTTGGGAGGTTGCGCTGTCCGGCCGACTGCCCATGCAGAACGGAGGTATCGTACCACCGGCGGCTGGATCTGGCAAGTAACTGCGGCCAAAATTGAAGGGCGCATCGGCAACAGCGCCTGAAAGCTGGGAGGTTGCGCCATCGAACGGTGGGGCGAGGGTGATGGGGATGGACGCTCGTAGCTGACCAAGTTGCACCACCCATCCAATCATTTTCCAATCATTTCTCGAATCCGCTAACGCACGATCGCCAGAATGATCGAATTTAAGGCCCCCAACACCACTGGCCCGATCAGCGCGCTAAAGCAACCACGCCGCAGTTCAAACCCCTTCACCAGCTTTGAGGCGATCCCGAAAACAGCGGCATTGACGATGACGCTGAATAGCCCAAATGTCAGAAAGATCAGCGGGAAGGAGAAGAAGCTCAGGATCGGGCGCAGTACCGCATTGAGCACCCCGAGCACAACAGCCATCACGAGCGCGGCGGCGAAGTTTTCGATTTCAATACCGAACAGCTCAATCCGGGCAATGATCAGCAGACTGACTGAGGTCACCAGCCAAATTATTAGCAAGTCCATTTTGGTTTTCTCCTAATTGTCGGTATGTAGCTCTATAGAATTTCTAGGCTGTGAACGGTTCAGAGTTGCTGCAACTGATCATTTGACCACCTGAGCTCTCACACCCCCTTCATGGGGCTGGTCTCACGGTGACGGCAATATGGGGGGCGAAGAACGCGAATGCAGGCGGCGGGTTGCCGTTGCGTTGAGCCCGGCCAGTGGCCGGGGGGCCACTTCAATCGATTTCTTGCAGCGCGTACTCATTTTGGCTTCGAGCTTACCTCAGCGCCTTTTCGAGCGGCGACCCGCAGCGAATCAGCTTGATTTCGTATTCCTTGCCTCGAAATTTGATCTTATATTGCTGCTTCTTTAGCTTCATATTCTGGATTTTGTGGGCTTTTCCAGCATGAGCGGCAATCGGCCGGAAATGAACTTGTACGTCGTTGGGGAGGAGTTTCGTTTCCGCAAACTTCGCCCCGGCCTGAAGCTGCCTGCTGATCTTACTTGCTTTGGCTTTCCCCTTCAATTCAATCGGCACAACCCAGTCTGCATTCATATTCGATTGCGAGCCGATGAAAATATAATCACAACGTTTCGGCCCGCTCTGAAGCCCTAACTTCTTGCAATTCATGTCAACGAGCACTCGCGGCATGTTTCCTCCCGGCATTCCTACTGAGCAGCCTTCTTCTTTGCAGATCCTGACCTGACATTTCTTATGAATCTTTTCTTTTACACGCCTCACCAGATCGCTCATTCTCTCTCGCCCCCTTGGCTTTCCGTGATCCGGTTCCCGATTTCCGCCCACGTGTTGTAGAGCTGTTCGGCGATCTCGCTGTAGTCGCTCAACAGCCCACCAGCTTCTGGATCGATGCGGATTTCTTCAACCACCGAACCCTTAGGGCGCTGTTTCGGCTTGAACAACCAGGCGCCGAATTGCTCGGGACGGAGCGCTGCGTCTGCTCCTTGAATCCCCTTTCTCTTGGATTGGGGAAGGTCAGACAGCCGCACCAGATTGGCGAACTGGTCAAGCACCCATTCGCTGTGTGTGGTGACGATGACGCGGATACCGGCCTTGACTATCTGCGCAAGCTGTCTTGCAAACGCGGCCTGCATGGCCGGATGCAGATGGGATTCCGGTTCCTCGATGATCAGAAGATCGTCCGGCGCGACGACGTGGCGCAGATACAACACCACCGGCGCCAGCTCCGATACCATGGAGGAGACGTTCATTAACGGCAACGCGTCCGCTTCTTTCCATCCTTGCGGGGTATAGAAAAATTGGGGGTAGCCGGTTTCCGACTTTTCCACGCGCACCGCCCCCGTAAGGACATTTTCTTCCAGCCCCCGGGCCAGATCTCGGTCGCGCCTTCTGGGTGGCATGTCACCGAAGTCTATAAGTCGTTCGAGAAAGTCGGCCATAACGCCGGAGAGCGCGGGCAGCGGAGAGGCCGGGCGGAGGCCGGCGGTGGTTGCGCCCTTGATCAAGGAGCGTACAACCACCCGATGCGCGTGCATCACGCCCGTGCGGTCCGCGGGCAGGTAATGGGCAGGACGATACACCTCACCGACAGTATACGGGAAAACGGCAGCCAAAAGATCCAGTAGCACTGCTGGCCCAAAATTCTCTCTATATTTACGCTCAAATATCCATGGACTCAGGGTTACAAATTGCCCCAACTGTTGTTCACGGTCTAACTCAATCTGTAAGGGTGTGGTGGCGGGGATGGAAGCGGTAAGCTGTGGATGCGCGCCTCGCGTCTTGAATGTATACTCGAAAGGCTCTATGTTCTCCTGACCTTCTGAAACATGCCTCCGCAGCGTCACGCTCGCGCCCTGTTTACCGGGGCGGCGAATCAACTGCCTGGTTTCGTCAACGCCAAAACATCTCATTATCTCAGCGTCGAAATCGTCCGCGAATCCGTGCATGCGTTTGAATGCAGGGCGGATCAATGCGGCGATGGCGTCCGGAACAGAGATAGTTTGCGATCCTCTGTCTTCTATTTTCTGCTCTATGCTACTCAGCCAGTCCCATAAGACCCTGATGTCTTCGTCGGAGATGTTTAACTCTGCCGGCGAAATCCAGAAAGTCGGGCGGAATTCGGAACCCCACAGAAAGCTGCGCCTATACTGTACGCTGAAAAACCTGTGCAGCGCGTAGATCAGCATCGCCAGATAGGATTTCCCGGTATTGCTTGGCCCGACAAACACTGTCAGCGGTCGCAGCTTGATCTTTGCCTCAACGATTGGCCCGAAGTTGGTCACGTCCAACTCCAGGGGTCTGGCTTTCGATGTGTTTTTCATATCATTTGATCTCCTGAAAAGGGCTGATGTCTGGAGGGTTTCTGCCATGTTATCATGCCCCAGGCCCACACAGAGGAAGCTTAGCGGGCGGAGTGGGCGCGCGAGGCGATCAGTTCGCCGCCGTCAACGCGTACTACCTCGCCTGTCATAAAACTGGACCTGACGAGAAAGGCGACGGCCTGCGCTACATCTTCGGGCGCGCCCCAGCGTTTCAAGAGTGTGCGGTTGGCGCTGCGTTGCAGACGTTCTTCGCTGTACGTTGGCAGGGGCATAACCGGCCCTGGGGCTACGGCATTGACCCGCACTGTGGGGGCCAGCTCCAGCGCCATCTGCCGAGTCAGAGCCAGCAGGCCGGATTTTGCCACTGCGTGCGCGGTGAAGTTAGGCCAGGGGCGCCAGACGGAAAGGTCTACGATATTGACGATCGTCGCCTCTGGCTGTTCCAGGAGAAGCGGAGCGAATTCGTTGCTGACATAAAAGCTGCCGTGCACGGTGATGTCGAGAATTCGGCGCCAGGCGTCATAGTTTTTCGTCGGAAAAGGATGCTGGCCAAACCAATCCGCGGCATTGACAAGCACATCCAGACGACCGAAACGGTTGCGGACTTCCTGCGCCGTTCGCTGTACTGCGTTCAGGTCGGCGACATCACACTGGACTGCCATTGCCTCTACGCCCAGCGTCGATGCCTCTTGGGCGGTCTCGGCGGCGGCGTCGGCGGAAGCGTTGTAGAGGATCACCACACTGGCGCCGGCTCGGGCCAGTTCCAATGTAATCGATCTGCCCACTCGATGCGCGCCGCCGGTTACGAGCGCCACTTTACTTTGGATGTCCATTTACTTTGGATGTCCATGCGGTCTTCAACTTGTTCTCTGCGGGCGTCGCGCGTTGCGCTTCGACTGCTGCAGACAATCGTTCGGTGAAGGAAACTCAGCGTAGCGAAAAAATAGGCGACGGGAGCGGGTCGCCACCATCGCCTATTTTCTGGGCAAGCTGCGCCAGATATCTATTCTCGCATTGTATCCAACGTGCGCTGAATAATCTCTGCCTGCATGGCCCGGGCGCGGTGTTGGCGGCGACGGCGCGTCACTTTGGGCGGAGGAATCTCCCTGCCTTCGGCTTCCATGGCGCGTTTGAAGGCCAACTCCATTGGCGAGAGAACTTCAATGTTCTCGAATTGATCGACCACGCCTGTGTTTGCGTCAACGCCCGGGGCAGCCTCGGGCTCCTTCTGGTCGATTTCTTCCGGTTCCGGCTCTTGCCGCAGCCCTTTGACGCTAACATCAATATGGCGACGGCGACGATTGATGGTGACGATGCGGACGTCGATCTTCTCCTCGATCTGCACCACATCTTCCGGTTTGGCGACGTAATTGTTGCCCATCTCCCGCACGTGCAGGAGAGCGTCTGTGCCCACGCCGATATCGACGAAGGCGCCATAGGGAACCATGCGCGTGACGGTGCCTTCGATGATCTCTCCTTCTTGCAGGTCGCGCATTGTTTTTGTATCTGGAGAAATCATTGTCAAGCTGATGCGGTTGCGTTCTCGATTCAGGCGTTTGATCCAAACGGTGACGGTCTGGCCCTTTTGCACGATGTCTTTGACGTTGTTGATCCGGCCGACCGACAGTTCGGAAATATGGACGAGACCGTCTCGGCCGGCGCCAATATCCACGAATGCGCCAAAATCGGCCACCTGTTTGATGGTACCGGTCAGTTCCTGGCCGACTTGCAGGCGGACGATCTTTTTGCTGCCCTCGGATGTCTCGCTGGTAGGGTCGGCCGTTTTTTCTTCAACAGTACGGGTTTCCTCAGTCATCTTTCGCTCCTCATTGAAATTAGCGTTGTCCCTGCGCAACACCAATATGTAGTATACCGTTTTTCTTCATATAGAACAAAGGCAGACAGAACTGTTGGCAGCGGGATACTGTCTACAGATGAAAACGAATATTCAGAATGTCGCCGTCTTGCACTACATACTCCTTGCCTTCCAGGCGCAGTCGGCCCTGGCTGCGGGCTGCGGCCATACTCTCTGCGGCCATCAGATCGTCAAAATGGATCGTTTCGGCGCGAATGAATCCTTTCTGCATATCTGAGTGGATACTACCGGCGGCTGTGGGCGCTTTGGCGCCGGCGGTGACGGTCCAGGCGCGCACCTCATTTTCGCCGATGGTAAAGAAGCTGAGGAGACCCAGCAGATGGTAGCAGCGGCGAATCGCGCGGTTCAGACCTTGTTCGGCGATCCCAAATTCAGCCAGGAAGTCGTCGGCTTCCTGCGGCGCCAGCAGAGCGATCTCCGCTTCCAGCTGGCCTCGCAGGAAAAACGTCTCTGCATCCAACAGATGAGCGAATGCGCTTTCTTCAGCGTCGTCTCCGGCGTTGATCACGCGTAGACGGGGTCGCAAACTCAGGAAACCGAAGCCGCCCAGCATTTTAGATTCGTCGGCGCTCAATGCGGCTATTCGCAGGGGCTTTCCTTCTTCCAGCAGTGCGTAGAGCCGCGTCAGCAAGGCCTCCTCTTGGGCCATACGTTGTCGTTCTGCGAGCTGTCCTCGGTCGCGCTGAGCGGTGATCCGTTCCAAGCGGCTCTCGATCGTTACCATATCATTCAACAGGAGCTCCATCTCCATGGCTTCCAGATCCGCGGCTGGATCGATGCGATTGTTGGGATGAGGCACATTCGGGTCTTGGAAGGCTCGGGCGACGAGAAGCAGCGCGTCGTTGACAGCGATTGCGTTCAGCAATGGTCCTCTGATGTCACCGCTTTTGCTGGCGTCTTTCTGCAGCCCGGCGATGTCGTTATAGATCACCTGCGCGTAGATGGCTTTGCGGGGGTAGAAGATTTCTGCCAGGCGGTCCATCCGTGGATCGGGCACGTTCACGACTGCTGTATGCACTTCCAACTGGCCGCTAGAATAGGCCCCGGTCGCGGTGGCGCTACAGGTCAGCGCGTTAAAGATGGTTGTTTTCCCACTATTCGGCCCACCAATGATGCCGATTTTCATAGGCGTTCAGGTACGGAGAGTGTTCCAAGCGGACAGTGCGTTGATCGGCGGGTAGGGCTGGCCGCGACGGATCAGATTGATTGCCATTGCCGGCATACCGAACTTTTTTTGGCTTCGTCATAGCATAAGGTCGGCTTGGCGACATATCCAGACGTCAATAGCGCAATCATACCGCAGAATCAGGTGAAACGCACGAATAACCACACCTATATTCTCTCTTGTCACCTAATCAGGCAGAGTGTACAATGAACTGACACAAGGTCGGAATAGATGATAGCGCGGGATCAACCTCTATAGAGACGATCTACGAGTCAAAATCCGGCGAACTTTATCAACTTTAGCGGCTAAACTCCTCGGCTGGAAATCTGAACAATTATGGCAAGCACAGCTTCTTCCCTACACGAACACATTCATCACGCCCAACTGCTTGATCATCGCAGCCCGCGGGCCAATCACATAGAGATCGTGGACCCGGGGCCAAACGAAGCCAGGGGCGACAGGGGCAACCTGTATATTCTCATCGAACTGATTGGCAACAGTCCTATCAACAATCATGCTGTGCGGGAGATTCAGTCGGTCGTTGAACGCACATACTATGCCGCTGGCGGCTCGGTCAGCGAGGTGCTGGAGCAGGCCATCGTGCGTGCGCACGAGACCTTGCGCGAACTGAACCGGCGCAGCCCGGATATAGACCTGCAGGCTGGCATCACCTGCGCCGCGATCGTTCAGCGCTATCTGGTGATTGCGTCGGCTGGGCCGTCTCTGGCGCTGGTTGCCACTGGGCAGCGTCTCGATCAATTTCCGCTTGACGCGAGCCACTACGCGGGGCCTATTGGTGGGGAGGCGTCCCCGGCCATCAATAAATACCGGCAGCAACTCAAGAGCGGCGATGCGCTTTTTCTGGGAGAAAGCGACTGGATTCGCCTATCTGACATCAGAGCCCTTGGCGGCGCGATTGCCAACACATCTGTCGGCAACTTGCGGGATATGGTGTACCATTTGCGGCAGCAAAGCAACACTGCAAGCCTTCTCGGCCTGCTACTGGTGTACACGGAGCGGATCGCGTCGGCGCCCGCGTCTGATAGCTCGGTCGGCCGGCGTCTCCCGACAGCGGTTGGGGCTGCGCCGCCGGTGCGCGATATGCCTGCGGGCCGGAGTGAGAGGCACATACCCCCGGATCGGAGGCGCGAGGATGCGTCGGGTCAGGCGCTGCCAAGCGCCGCGACCATGCAACACCAGCTAGAGGGGCCATTGGGTTCGCGCCGCAAGCCGCGCATTCCCTGGTATCGGCGCGCGACTGGCCTGTTGGGCGGGCCGCGCAGATGGCTGGCTGGCTTACTTCTTGGTCTTCTGCCTGAGCGTCGGGGGCGTCAGAGCGAGCAGTCTGAGTGGGTGGGGTCTACGCCGATTCCGGAGCCTGCGCCTGCGTCCACCCCTCAACCTCTGGCACGGATTCCGCCTCCAGAGCGGCCGGTCTATACAGCGCCGCAACGCACCCGGGGCAATCGGGCCAGGCTGATTATTCTGGTTGCGATTCTCATTCCGCTGCTTACTTCCGCTATCGTTGGAGCTGCCTTTCTGCGAGAGGGGAACATCAACCAGGAGGAAGGTCTCAAGCTTGTTCAACTGGCGGCAAGCCAGTTACTACAAGTGCAGCAGGCTCTGAGCGTGGATGACAAGGTGACTGCGCGCGCAGCGTTGGGTGATGCGCAGCGGTATCTGGATGAGGCGATCATTCTGATTGGCATCACCGACCAGATTCAGGATCTGTCCGAGATCATTGCCACTGAAATGCAGGACCTATTGCAGATCCGCGCCCTGTATTCACTGGATGTGCCTCTGGTGGAATTCCCCCCGGATGCGAGGCCTCATCGGATCATCGTCTTCGATCAGGACATATATATATTCGACAGCGGCCGCCAGGTGGTCGAACACTACCGCATCAATCCGAGCCGCACCTTTTTGGAAGAAAACAGCGGCGTCATTTTGCGAGAGGGGGACACGATCGCGGGTACGCAGGTAGGCCGACTGGTGGACATCGCCTGGCAACCCCGCATTACCGGCTTTGCTGAAAAAGCCAGCCTACTGATTTTGGATCGGAACAACAATGTATTCCGCTACAACCGCTTGGACGGGGCCTCGCATCTGCGCTTGGCGGCGCAGAACTCCCTGGGCAGCGTCGGGCAGTTGGAGATGTATAACAGTCGTCTGTATCTGGCGGACGAACGGGCGAACCAGATTTACCGCTACACGCCGGCGGGGTTGGACTACGCCGAACCACCGGAGGAGTGGTTTGAGCAACAGATACATCGCGATCTGTCTGGCCTGGTGGCGGTAGGTATCGACAGTGATATCTGGCTGCTTTCCGAGGATGGAGCTCTACTGCGTTATCGCCAAGGTCAGCAACTGCCGTTCAGTCTGGAGAGAAGTCCGGGGTTGGGGGGATTGTTGGTGGATATGGTGATGGACAGCCAGCCTGGGGGCACGCTCTATCTGGCCGACACGACCCATGATCGCATTCTTGTCTTCGATAAAGAAGGCCACTATATTGAACAGTACGTCGATGCCGAAGAGCGGGCATTGGTCGGATTGAGGGGGTTATTTCTGGATGAGATGACCGGCATACTCTACATTCTGACCTACTCCGGTCTGTATGCGCATCCGCTCCCCCGCTCATGAGTACCCAATCGATTTCTCTAGCGATCATTGGCATTTTTGTTTGAGAGCCTGCCTGGTTTTACGGCTGCGCGGTTTGTTTCTGGCGTCAGAGATCATGCTATAATTGCACCGCTATGTCAGAATTCCGTTTCCATTCGGGCAGAATCGTCTTGCCAACCATTCGTCTCCCTGTCTGGCTTCGTCGTTGGCGTCTCTGGAACACGACGTTTGCTGTTTTGCTGGCAGGGCTATACACACTCTTTCTCCTCATCAGCGCGTTCCTTGTTGGGAGTATTCTTGCTGATCTGGCCAGGGATTTTGCCCAGAGAAACGGCCGGCCCGTCCTGACAACCGAGATCCACTCTGAAGTGAGCGCGGATATAGATAGCGTGCAACCGCCTGCGGACAGGCCGGTCGTCGTTCAGAAGGCTGAGGAGGAAAAGACGCCATCCCTCGCTCCTTTGCCAAGGAACCAGATCAACATTCTGTTGCTTGGAACGGACGAGCGAATCAACGATGAGGGTCCGCCTCTCACGGACACGATACTACTGCTTACCCTAAACCTGGGATTACGCACTGCTGGGATGATCTCCTTTCCACGGGATCTGTGGGTACCTATCCCTGGCTACAACCAGACAACGAAGATCAACACCGCTTATACCATGGGCGAACGGCGGGGCTATCCTGGCGGCGGCGCGCAACTGGCGAAGGATACGGTCAGCAGCTTTATCGGGCAACCGGTCCAATACTATGTACAGGTCAATTTCAACGGGTTTGTGCGTTTTATCGATCACATCGGCGGTGTTGCGGTCGATGTGCCCCAGACGATCCACGACGAGCAGTATCCTACGCCTGATTTCAAATACCAGACTTTTCATCTGGATGCGGGCTATCAACAGCTGGATGGCGAGACTGCGCTGAAATATGCGCGCACGCGCAACCCGGATAACGACTATGGGCGAGCTGCACGGCAACAACAACTGGTTCAGGCTGTGGTGGACAAAGTTTTGTCGGCAGATATGACACCGACACTGATTGCCAATGCGTATCGACTGATGAGCACAATGCAGGCGAGTGTCCAAACGGACATGCCGCTGCCAAAGGTGATCGATATCGCCCGCGATGCGTATTCCAACCCGTTCGCAATTGAGCGGCGGGTGGTGCTGGACGCTCGCTATGGGGAGGAAAGCTGGAGCGAAAATGAGGCCTGGATTTTGCTGCCGGATCGCCAACGGATTCGTGCGACACTCAGGCAATTCTTCGATATAACGGCCAGCCCGGCGACTGGGCGGTCGTTCTCGTCCGCCGGCGGTGCGTTCTTCTCCACAGATGCGTTCCAGGCCAACCCGTCAAGCGCTGTTCACGTTCCGGCTGCCCGAGATGCGCGTGTGGAGATATTGAACGGCACCGGTTACCCTGGCATTGCGGCCCGAGTTCGCGCAGAACTACAGGCGCGGGGATGGCGCGTCGTGGCCATCGGCGACGCTGACCGCAGCGATTATCAGCGGACTCTGCTCGTCAACTACAATACAGACGAAAATTTTGTGCGGGAGATCGGCCGCCAGCTTAATCTGCCGGCCTCACTGTATACGTTTCCCGGCCTGCTTATTCCCAATTCGGCTGATCTGCGTATCGTCGTCGGCCGGGACTATCTGACCAACGTGCTTGACGATACTCACTAGGCGATACTCACCAGGCGATACTCACCAGGCGGCGCGCCTCTTTTCCGCCCGCCTTTCCATAGAGCGCACTAATAGGACGCACTATCTGAAGAGCGCTCTGCCTCAGCCGCTGGCATTGACATAATGAGCCTCGTCCGCTTCGGCGATCACGCCTTTGACGTCAAGCTCATCGCTTTCGACAAAGACGGCACGCTTTTTGACTTCAGCGCTAGTTGGCGGCCCAAATTTCTGGCTGCGACGGAGCGTCTGCTTATGCATCTTCCCAATGGAGCCGATGTCCGTTCGGCTCTCTATGGCACGCTCGGTTACGACCCGGCCAGCGGTTCCTTTGACGGCTATGCGCCATTTGCCATAGCTACCAGCGAAGCGGTGACGTTTGCGGCAACGACGGTTCTCTTCCAGCAGACGGCGCCGCGGCTCAACTGGGACGCCTGCGAGCAATTGGTACGGGAAGAGTTTGCGCCGATGTTTGCGGACAGGCATGATCTGGAGCCGGTCACGGATTTAGTCCGGCTTTTTTCTGCGCTACACGAAAGCGAGGTGGAGATTGCCGTTATCACCAACGATGATAGCGGTCCAACCGAGGCGGCTCTGGCGCATTTCGACATTTTACGTTTTGTCGGTTTCATTTCTTGCGGAGATGGCCCATATCGTCACAAACCGGCGCCAGATGCGTTGCTGGCCGCCTCCGAGCGGCTGGGCGTTCCCTTGGAGCGCACGGCGATGGTCGGGGATTCTGTGACGGATCTGCGCATGGCGCGCGCAGCCGGCGTCGGACTGCGGGTGGGGGCGCTCAGTGGTGTTGGCAGCCGGGCGGAGCTTGCGCCTTCGGCCGATGTGATCTTGGGGTCGGTCGCTGAAATCGGTGTCGATTCTACAGTTCTGGATGAACGACCACCTGGGCCTGCCCGTTCGTCAGGTCCGCCAGGTCCAGAGTGAAGCGTTCCAGGTGTTTTGTCGGCAGGTGTAGCCGGTAGCGCACATCTACGGCGTACTCCTGGCTGAGGGTCTGGGCCTCATAGACTGTCAACATGCGCTGGAACGGCGTCACAGCGCTGTAGTCGATGACAACTTCCAGCACAGTTTTGGGCGTTTTTTCAGCGCGCGGCAGGGTCTGCAGCGCGTATTGCACAGCGCCGCTGTAGGCTTTGACCAGCCCACCCTTGCCCAATTTCAGGCCGCCAAAGTAGCGGGTCACGACTGCTGCGATATCGCCGATACCGCTGTGGAGGAGCACGGTGAGCATGGGCCGTCCAGCGGTTGCATGGGGTTCGCCATCATCGCTCATCCCCACTTGGGCTGTCGAGCCGGGCGGGCCGACGATGTAGGCCCAGCAGTTGTGGTCGGCTGTGTCGAATTCGCTCCGCAGCTCTTTGATGAATGTTCTGGCCTCTTCGACCGTTGCCGCTGGCGCAATGGTCGTGATGAAGCGGCTACGACGGATCTTTTCTTCCATTCGATGGCGAGCGGCTGGGATCGGGTATTGCTGGCGCATTGTTGATTTTTTAGTTTAACGCAAGGGCGCAAAGGTTATTTTTAGTTTAACGCAAAGGCGCAAGGGCGCAAGGAACGCAATGGGCTGTGTGTTATGGTGATTTTGCGTCTTTGGGTTCTTTTTTTCGCGGGCGGGCCGCCCATTCCTGCGCCTCCCGCTGAAAGCGGCGCCAGAGGACAGCCGCCATTATGGGAGAGGTGATGAGAAAGACACCCCACACATGGGCAAGATCTCCGTTCAAGTATGTCACCGCCAGCCAGGCGATGCCCATTGAGGTCCAGATCCCTCCGGTGTTGGCTCGCAGAGGAAATGTCGTGTTGCCCAGCCCCCGCAAGGCGCCGGACTGCACAAACAGGATCGCCCAGAACGGCTGGGCCAGGGCGACTATCTGAATGGTTGCAGCGCCCCCGCGCACTACATCGGCATCCTGGCTGTACAGGCGCATAATCGGCGTGGCGAATATAAAGGAGAGCGCCCCCATCGCCGCCATCCACAGTGTGGCCCAGCGGGTGGCGATGGCAGTCGCTTCAGCGCCTTGTTCGGGTTCCTGCGCGCCTACGGACTGGCCAACCAGGGCGGTTGCGGCGATGGCAAAGCCGAAGCCGGGCAGGAAGGACAGAGAGAGGGCATTGAAGGCGATTCGATGGGCTGCCAGGGCAGCGGTGCCCAGGCTGGCGACGATCATCGTCATGGTGGTAAAGCCCGCGGATATAAGCGCCTGTTCCAGGGCGGCCGGCACGCCAATACGCAGCAGCGACGAAGCGACTCGCAGCTCTGGCAGCCAGCCGCCAGGGCCAGAGATGGAGACGCCGCGCTTGCCGCGCCACATGACAAACAACAGGAGCGCCGCCGCCAGCAAGCGGGACAGAAAGGTGCCCCAGGCGCTCCCTACTGCACCCAAAGCGGGCAGGCCGGCGACGCCGAAGATCAACCCATAGGTCAGAAATACATTGACGACATTGGCCAGGGCCGTCACCCGCATCGGTGTTTGCGAGTCGCCTACGCCTCGCAGCGCGCCGCCACCGATAAGCAGTACAACAAGCGCCACAACCGTTGCCATGGTGACTTGCAGATAGTCCTCGCCGATCTGGGCCACGTCTGCCTCTACGCCGAACAAGCGAATTATCGGGCCTGCGAGGAAGAAGCCCAGGAGCGCCAGGGGTATAGAAAGGAGGATGCTCCACAGGATCGACTGACGGGCCAGGCGTGACGCTTCGGCCAGCTTGCGGGCGCCGAAAGCCTGGGCTACAAGCACATTGCTGCCGACGCTCAAGGCACTGAGCGCGGCAATGATGAAGAACATCACTTGCACGGAAGCGCCGACACCGGCGATGGCGGCGACGCCAAGTCGGGCGACCATCAGGGTATCGACGATCATCAACATCGTTTCCAGAAAGCTCTCGCCAATCACCGGCCAGGCCAGGTCGAAGACCCGTCTTCTGGCTGACGGGCGCGCTGGGGCGGGGATTTCTGCGGCAGGCGCGCCAACAGTTGGTTCGTTCTTCATAGTTCAAACCCGGGGCGTTTGCGACCAACTATGAATCGGTGCTGGTCAGTGTATCAGACTGTCCGCTACTAGGCATTTTCTAACATGCGTTTGTCTGGTCTTTCGGCTCCACTTGGTCTGCTGTCCAGAAATATTCCCTTTCCTGGAAGCCGATTTCAAATCCCAGACGTTGGTAGAAGGGCACGGCGTCGGCTGTCTGCAGGCCGGCGTGGGCATAGCCCCGTCGTCGCGCTTCGGCCAGCAACGCGCGCATGAGCGCGGAGGCGTACCCCATGCGCCGGCAGGTTGGCAGTGTGGAGAGGTCATAGATGGCGGCGATGTCGCTGGCCAGGAGCAGCGTAGCCGAGGTGACGATTTCCCCTTGCTCTACTCGCCCGACATAGTGAAGGGCGCGGGCATGCGGCCCAAAGCCATGCCTGCGGTAGGCGTCGTACCAGATTTGCGTCGCCCGTTGGGTCATACTGAAGCCTCGGGCTGAGGCGCTCCACCAGGCGCGCAGCCCTGGCATGTCTGTCACCGGTTCGATGCGGCAAGCGTGAGGGGGCTGTGCGGTTGGCAGTCGATTGAGCGATCGAAACATCCAGAAATCGCCTCTGTCTGTCTGCAATCCTCGTTGGATCAAGCGGTGAGCGAGATCTGGCGGATGATCTGTGGGAAAGAGCAGCCAGCGGATGCCGTTGGTTTTTCGGCGGAGGGTCTGCAAGAGGGCATCGATGCGCTCTTCTACGCGGGCGGCGTCGAAATTGGTCCGCAGGATGTGATTTCCTGGCGGTCGATTGGCGATAATCCATGCTGTTGCGTCATCCACGTGGACGCGGATGCCATGCTGGCCGTCGAACAGGCGGAAATAGGCGATATAGTTTTGACGCAGGGCGTCGATCAGGGCGGGATTCATTGGTTCTCTACACTCCGCATTTTGTTTGTGGATACATAGTTTGGCGCGTACAAT
The DNA here is from genome assembly GCA_958295915.1 of uncultured Caldilineaceae bacterium. GTDB lineage: Bacteria > Chloroflexota > Anaerolineae > Caldilineales > Caldilineaceae > Bin5. Next base: position 4,790,211 of record OY282381.1, on the reverse strand, counting down.
AGAATCTGTAACCGTTTCAAGCGCAGGAGGTGATGCAGATGACGACGACCAGCCGCTCCAACCGCGCCGCTCTCGGCGATGCATTGGAGATCTACCTCGATGCCATGCGGCCCTTCATCACGCGCTGCCTGCGGCAGGTGCGGGGCGACAACGTGGAAACGATCATTCGCAACTCGTTGCTGGACCGGCAGGCGGTCCAGTTCGGCGACACCTTGCGCCAAAATGGCGGCGATATCGAAGGCGCTATCGACTTCAGCTACATTCCCATTCTTCTTCAGCGGAATTGGCGGGATGGTTTTTCGAGAGTGTGCAACGAAGACCGCACCCTGCTCAATGAAAGTGGGCTGATTGCCGAGGCCCGCAACCAGTGGGCTCACATCGGCGTCGGCGATTTGGAGCGCGAGTTTGTACGCAGCCGGTTGTTCGACATTGCCAGCGCGCTCAAGCGCATCAATGCGCCGCGGCCGGGGGCCGATGTCGAGACAATCCGGGATCGGTTGTTGGCGGCGGCGGACGGCGCGCCTGCGGCGGCGCAAACCGCTGACGCCAAGGCGAAGGCGAGCGCTGTTCAGCCTGAGCGGGCGCGGCGCGCCCGCGCGGCGAGCCTGGCGCCCTGGCGCGAGGTCATTCGCCCTAACCAGGACGTTCAGCAGGGCAGATTCAAACAGGCTGAGTTTGCCGCCGATCTGCAGCATGTGCATGATGGGCGCGCCAGCGCCACCGAGTATGGGAACCCGGTCAGTTTCTTCAACCGCACCTACATTACGCCTGGCATCCACGCGCTGCTGGTCAACGCTTTGCGGCGGTTGGCGGGCCATGGCGGCGACCCTGTCATCCAGACCAAAACCGGTTTTGGCGGCGGCAAAACCCACAGCCTCATCGCCCTCCACCATCTGGCCACCAGCGCTGACACCCTGCTCAACGCCTCTGCCTCTAACCCCACTTCCGCGCGCACCGCGGGGGAGATTCGCCAGATCGTATCTGAGGCTGGGCTGAATCCTGACGACTCCTTGCCTGCTGCCGCCATTGCCGTGCTGGTGGGCACCTATCTGTCTCCCACGGACACGGACTGCACCCCCAGCGGCGCGCCTTTGAACACCCTGTGGGGTCAGATGGCCTGGCAGCTGGGCGGGCAGGATGCCTACACTATCATTGAGGGGGCGGCCCGGCAAGGCACGGCTCCTGGCGGCGGCCAGCTTGATGCGCTTTTCGAGCGCGTCGGCCCGTGCGTGATCCTGATGGACGAGATTGTCGCCTATGTACGCAACGCCGGCCACATGCAGGACAGCATCTACACCTTCATCCAGAGCCTTACGGAGGCGGCGCGGCGCAGCCAGAACGCCGTTCTGGTCGTCACTCTGCCTGAAAGCGACATTGAGGCGGGCGGTGTTGGGGGCCAGGAAGCCCTTGCCCGCCTTGACAGCCTCTTTGGCCGCATCGAGGCTGTCTGGCAGCCTCTGGAAGTCCATGAAGCCTTCGAGGTGGTGCGGCGCAGGCTGTTCGGCGATGTCATCGATACGGCGGAACGCGATCGCACTTGCGAGGCCTTTTCGCGGATGTATGGACAGAACCGTCGCGACTATCCGCGGGGCGTGAACGAGCAGAACTACCTGGAGCGCATGAAGGCCTGCTATCCCATTCATCCGGAGATTTTCGACCGGCTCTATACGGATTGGTCGGCCATCACCCGTTTTCAGCGCACGCGCGGCGTGCTGCGCATGATGGCGAACTGCGTGAGTCGCCTGTACCTGAACCAGGACCCGTCACCGCTGATATTGCCCGGCACTGCGCCTCTAGGCGACCCTGATGTTGGCGGCGAGTTCGCCAGGCTGTTGTCTGGCAACTGGGAGCCGGTTTTGTCTGAAGTGGACAGGGCCCATTCCAAGCCTGACGAAATCGACCAGCGCTCAACCCGCTACGCCGCTGTGGGCGGGGCGGCGCGACGGATGGCGCGCGCGATCTTTCTGGGCAGCGCTGGCAGCGGGGCTGTGCGCGGCATCGATATCCAAAGCATCTGTCTGGGCGTCGTCGAGCCTGGCCATGGCGTGTCGGTCTACAACGAAGCTCTCGCCCTCATGACCGGCGAGTTATATTACCTCTACTCCGCCGACAAGCGCTACTACTTCCATGTCGAGCAGAACCTGAACAGGGTGGCTGCGGACCGCGCCGCGGAGCTCAACCAATCCCAACTCGATGACCACATCATTGAGGCACTGCGCGATGCCCGCGGCCGTCGTCGCGACACCTTGGTCTGTCCCGACAGCTGCGCGGATGTTCCGGACTCTGATTCGGTCCAGCTGGTGGTCCTGAAGCCCAGCCAATCTCTGCCCAGCATCTCCAGCGACCTCGATGAGGCCACGCGAAACGCCCACGACATCGTGATCCAGTGGGGCGAAGGCCGCCTCCGCAACTGTCGCAATATGCTCCTCTTTCTCGCCGCCCAAAAGGACGATATTCGCGTCCTGCGGGGCGACGTTCGCCAATTTCTGGCCTGGGATTCTATTGTCAACGGCGAGCGGCGCATTGCAAACCTCAAAGGCGACCGCTTCAAGCAGGCCAGAAACAGCCTCAACGCGGCGGAGGCTGCTACGCGTTCGGGGCTGGTGCGCGCCTATCACTGGGTGATGGCGCCGGTTCAGGACGACCCGCAACGGGCTGAATATCGCATATCCAGCTGGAAGACTAACAACGAAGAGAGCGGAGAAATTATCCAGAGAGCGTTCGACAAATTCATCCAGGAAGAAATTCTCCTGGATGAGATGCCCCCGAGCGCGCTCGTCGATATGTTGGAGCGGCATGTCTGGGGCAACAACAATGATCACATCAGCATTGACGCGCTGTGGGATATGATGACCAGCAATGTCTATATGGAGCGGCTGCGGGATAAGACTGTCCTGATGGCGGGCATCGCAGCCGGCGTGCGGGAGAGCAGCTTCGGGTATGCCGAAAGCCACGACCAGGGCGAGTATAAGGGAATACGCTTCGGCGAAGCGCTGGTTGGCGTCTCAGCGGGCGCGGCGGAGCGCGTCTCAGGGCTGTTGGTCAATCCTGTGATGGCGGCGCTGGTAGTGGATGAGATGAAACCGCAAGCGGAGAGAGCGGAAGACAGGATTTCGACCGGCGGCATAGAGTCTGATCCTGATCCTGACTCGCCGCTGGTGGTGGCGGCGCCGCCGGCGCGCGGCCCTCAGCGCATCATCGCCAGAAAAATGGTTCAGAATGATTTCTCCCTGGACGATATCAGCCAGTTGAGCAATGAGATAATTCACAATTTGCGCGCTGATGGCGGAGAAATCACGATTACGATTGCCATTTCGGCGCATAAGGCGGACGGGTTCTCCGAAGGCATCGCGCGGTCGGTGCGCGAGAATAGCGCTCAGCTTGGTTTGGATGTGGAGGAAAGGGCGTAGGGGCGATGATGAAGAATGTAACGCAAAGGCGCAGAGACGCAAAGGACGCAAGGAAAACCCGGATAAAGACCTTGCGACATGGCGGCATGGCGTTGAAACAATAAAGAATACAACGCAAGGGCGCAAAGACGCAAAGGACGCAAGGAACCCCCGGATAAAGACTTTGCGACATGGCGGCATTGCGTTGAAATTGGTGGAGAAGAGCTATTTATGAATCGTAAGAAGCTGATCGAGGTTGATCTGCCGCTGGCCGATATCAACCGCGAGGCGGCACGCGAAAGATTCATCCACCACGGCCATCCGTTCACGTTGCATCTGTGGTGGTCGCGGAAACCGCTGGCGGCCTGCCGCGCTGTTATCTTCGCCAGCCTGGTGGACGATCCGTCATCCTGCCCCGATGAGTTCCCCAGCGCTGCCGAGCAAGCGGCCGAACGCAAACGGCTGCACGACATTATCAGCGAGTTGGTGAAGTGGGAGAGTACCGACGAGAGCAGGCCGGAGGCGCGGGAAATTATGAACGAGGCGCGTTATGAGATCGCCCGCTCCGTCGCCCGCGCGCGCGGGGAGCGCGCGCCCAGCGCGCCGGCAGAATTGCTGCGCTACCTGGACGAGCAAGCTTTGTCTATCTATGATCCCTTCGCCGGCGGCGGCTCCATACCGCTGGAGGCGCAGCGGCTGGGGCTGCGCGCCGTGGGCACAGATCTCAATCCGGTCGCCGTGCTTATCAACAAGGCGCTGATTGAGCTGCCGCCTAAGTTCGCCGGGCGGCCGCCGGTCAATCCTGGTGGAGAGTCTGGGCTTTTTAACGCAAAGGAGACTGAATTTTTTAACGCAAAGACGCAAGGGCGCAAGGACGCTAAGAACAACCCAGAGAAAAACCAGGAGTTTCAGCGTGGCTCTGCGGCTTCGCTTCAGGGCGTTGATTTCAATGGCGCGGCAGGGCTGGCTGCCGATATTCGCTACTATGGGCGCTGGATGCGGGAGGAGGCGTTCAAGCGTATCGGCCATCTCTACCCAAAGGTGAGGAGGAAGGGTTCTCTCTCTCATACCGTGGTCGCCTGGCTGTGGGCGCGCACTGTGCCCTGTCCCAACCCGGCCTGCGGCGTGCCCATGCCGCTGACGACCACCTTCCAGCTGTCCAAGAAGGCGAAGAATCAGCACTGGACGAGGCCGGTGGTTGAGCGGGCGGAGAAGCGGATTTCGTTTGTGGTTCAGGACCATGACGACGGCGTGCCGCAGACCGGCACAGTGAACCGCAATGGCGCATTCTGCGCCGCCTGCGGGGGCACGGCGCGGCTGGAATACGTGCGAGAGCAGGCCAGAGCCGGCAACATGGGCGAGCAGATGACCGCTATCGTGGCCGAGGGAGACCGCAAGCGGCTGTTCTTGTCGCCGACGGAGGAGCATATCAAAGCCTCGTTATCTGCCGCTCCTTCCTGGCATCCTAATGGCAGAATGCCCAATCGAACGCGGGACTTCACTCCGTCTGGGTACGGCATCACGCATTGGCATCAGCTTTTCACCGAGCGTCAGCTTGTTGCGTTGACAACCTTCAGCGACCTGCTGGCAGAGGCGCGTACACTGATGACGAAGCAGGGAGCGGATGAAGACTATGCCAATGCCGTCTGCACCTATCTCGCGTTTGCTGTTGGCAGAGAAGCGGACATGTGTTCCAGCTTTGACAGGTGGCAAAGCTCCGGCAACAAAGTCGTCGGAGTTTTCAGCCGTCAGGCAATCCCGATGGTTTGGAATTTTTCTGAAAGCAATCCCTTTTCCGACTCGGCGGGGAACTGGATGGCGCATATCGAACGGATTGCCAGAGTTGTCGAGTGTCTTCCTGCCAATGCGAACGGCGGTGAAGTGTATCAGGCAGACGCATCCACCACCATCCATGCCCAGCGCGGTCCCGTGATCGTCACTGACCCGCCCTACTACGACAACATCGCCTACGCCGACCTATCCGATTTCTTCTACGTGTGGATTCGTCCGCTGCTGCGCGACACGTACCCGGAACTGTTCGCTGGTATGACAACGCCCAAAGAAGAGGAGATGATTGCCGAGCCGCAACGGTTCGATGAGCCGCGTCAAAGATTTGAGGAACTGCTGCACAAGACGCTCAAACGGATACGCGAGCGCTGCACAGACGAATTCCCCTCGTCCATCTTCTACGCCTACAAGCAACAGGAAGAGCAGAGCGCAGGCACGACCTCCACTGGCTGGGAGACGATGCTGACGGCGCTGGTCGACGCCGGTTTCCAGATCGTCGGCATGGCCCATGCGTACCGAAAGGGCTACCAGGCAACGTTCACTTGGCTCTAACGCATTGGCTACTTCCGTCGTGCTGGTCTGCCGGCCGCGGCCTGCGGATGCGCGCGCGGCCACGCGCCGCCAGTTTTACGATGCGCTGGAACGGGAGATGCCGGCCGCCCTCGACCATCTCACGCGCGAGGGCCATATCGCGCCGACCGACCTGGCCCAGGCCACCATCGGGCCGGGCATGGAGATCTACTCCCGCTACAGCCGCGTGGCGACGGTCAGCGGCAAACCGGTGCCGATGCGCGAGGCCCTGACAGCCATCAACAAGGCCATCTCCGATTACGACCAGAAACAGGAGGGCGACCTCGATTCAGCCAGCCGCTTCTGCCTGGAGTGGCTCAAGGAGCACGGATACGACCAAGGCGCATTCGGCGATGCAGATACGCTGGCGCGGGCCAAGAACGTGGCCGTAGCAGCTATGAGCGAGCTGCTCACGGCCGAACGGGGCGCGGTGCAGCTGCTGCCGTTGGAGGCATATCAGGGGGACCGGGACACCGATTACTCCTCTCTCCCCAGTATTTCGACGGCCTGGGAGGGCTGCATGCGCATGGTCTACCACCTGGAGTATGAGGACGGAGGCTATATCAACGGCGCGGCGGATGTCGCCAGAGCCATGTATGGCAACGTCAACTCTGTCGAGCGGCTGGCGCGCCTTCTCTATAACCACTATGATCGCGCCGGCGACTCGGACAATGCTGTTATCTTCAATACGCTCGTAACCGAGTGGCCCCGCATCATGGATCGGATGCATCAACCCGACAGGGCGCGGTTATTCTGACGCAGAAATTACGCTTTTCAACGCAAGGACGCAAGGGCGCGAAGACGCAAGGAAAACCCCAGAAAAATCATGGCGGCTTGGCGGCTTGGCGTTACATTCTCCACCAATTTCAACGCAAGGACGCAAGGAAAATCCCGGAAACATCTTTGCGGCTTGGCGGCTTCACGTTAAAATTCTTCATCCCCCAGAAATCAACGCAAGGACGCAAGGGCGCGAAGACGCAAGGAAAACCCCGGAAAAACCTTTGCGTCTTTGCGGCTTGGCGTTAAGCAGTTCGATATCTCGCAGAAATTAACGCTATGACGAAAAATATCCTCATCATCGCCGGACCGAACGGCGCGGGCAAGACCACTTTCGCCACCGAATTTCTGATAAACGAGGCGAACTGCCCGACGTTCATCAACGCCGACCTCATCGCGATGGGACTGAACCCGTTTCAACCCGAAAGAGCAGCTATACAGGCGGGCCGCTTGATGCTGCGCATGATCCGCGATAGAGTCAGCGCCGGCGAGAGTTTCGCCTTCGAGACGACGCTCAGCGGACGAATCTACGCGCGGATGATCCCGGTGTGGCAGAAGCGGGGATACATCGTTCGGCTCCACTTCTTACGCCTCTCGACTCCTGACAGAGCGGTGGAACGCGTCGCGCTACGCGTACGCGAGGGAGGGCATCACGTGCCGGAAGACGTGGTCCGCCGCCGGGCGGCGGCAGGCTGGCGGAACTTCCAGGAAGTCTATTGTCATTTGGTCGATAGGTGGATACTGTACGACAATACAGGCAGCGGTCCGGTAATCGTCGAGAGCGGGAGCAACCTGAGATCACCAGGAGGCCAGCAGATGGCAATCAAAGAACCCAAAGATCCCAGCCTGATCTACGCTACGGATGAGCAGAAGAAGACTTTATCCCATGCTGAACTCGCTTTGATCGCGATGAAGCGCGCGGCGATCAAGGCGCGCCGCCGCGCTATCGAGACGCAGGGCTACGTCCCTACATGGCGGAACGGCAAGATGTACCGCGACACGAAAGTGTAGCGTTCGCGCGCGTTTACTATATGCCTTTACTATATGATTCGGGCGGACGATGAGCACGCCATTCGCGCTGAAGTATCGACTTGAACGGGAACGCTGGCCGTACAACCGGGCTGAGGTGCGCCGTCGCGTGCCGGAGGAGCGAACTGGCCTGTATGCGCTGTGGCTGCCGACGGGCGTGGACGGCGGGCCAGAGCGTCTGTATGTGGGCAAGTCTGAGACCTGTCTCCGCCGTCGTCTGCTGCAGCATATTTCCAACGAGACGAACCCCGAGTTGCGGCGCGCGCTGCGCATGTTCCGGGACATAGCGCAGTTCTCCGTGGCGTTCACCGAGGGCGTGGAGGAGACGCGCGAGCTGGAGGCCAGGCTGATCCACGACTGGCAACCCGAGACGAACCGGAACCTGCTGTGACAGGATCTCACCATTTTTGATACAATTCCGTAACAAAGGCCTGCAAGGGTTTGGGGTACAGCGTGTATACTATTTATTATCTAACTGATTATTATCTAACTGATGTGAAGCTTTGATTCATGTTGACCTTCCTTTTCTGGAATTTGAAGAAGAATCCGTTGCATGAACTTATCGCAGAACTCGCTAAATTATATGAGGTAGATGTCTTAATTTTTGCAGAATGCGATATTGCGAGTCCGATTATGCTTCGAGAATTGAATTCCAGGGCAGGGTTACAATTCTCTCTTACATTCAGTCCATCGGATAGAATCGTAATCTACACTCGATTTCCCTCAAAATGGGTAAGGCCGATATTGGACGATGACAAGCTTTCAATCCGTCATCTTGTTCACCCCATTTATGAACAAGAGCTATTGATCGTTGCTGCTCATCTATCCAGCAGATTGCACCGAACTGAAGAAGACTTGAGCCATCTCGCTACACGGTCGAGATCCCAAATTGAGGAGTCAGAGAAGAAGGTTGGGCATAAGCGAACTGTGATTGTGGGAGACCTCAACATGAATCCGTTTGATTCGGGTGTTGTATCATCCGAAGGGCTTCACGGCGTGATGGACAAAAGAATCGCAGAAAGAAGGAGTCGCACAGTCAATGGAGAGGTTCGCCACTTTTTCTACAATCCAATGTGGTCGCGGTTTGGTGACGAATCGTTTGGACCATCAGGCACTTACTATTACGACTCCTCATCTCCAACAAATCGCTTTTGGAACATCTTCGATCAAGTGTTAATCAGGCCAGAGTTGTTGCCTAATTTCCGCAATGAGGAGTTGCGGATTATAACTGAGGTAAACTCTCGTTCCCTTATGAAAGCCAATGGCCGACCTGACACAAGCGTATCTGACCATTTCCCTCTTTTATTCAGACTCAAATTCTGACACGAGGTTCGACTATGCCAGCGCAAAACCTGTGGGGATATCTTGGCGATATAGCAACTACCCGAACCCCTGCTCTGATCTTACAGGAACAAGCAGGATTGTTGGGAAAACTCACGAACGAAGCGCTCGAAGGTGAAGTAAGACGTGGTCCTGGCGCCAATCCCAAAGTTCTTTTCCTAGCGCTGTATATCGTGGCGCCAGCGCTTCAAAGATACCGGCTCAAAGTTCTTGACCTGAGGTACTCGTATGCGGATGTGTACCCTGTCCGAGTTGATGATTCAATAAACGATATTTCATACACTGCTGATGATGAAGCAGACTTTGTAGACATACTGAGGGGGATTTTGTCTTCGGAGAAGGTGCAGCGGGCGATAGCAAACTTGATTTCCGAATCGCAAATAGCCTTCCCCAATTAGGAATCAGGAATCGATCGATTCCTGATTTCAAGCTGGTGGAATGCCGAACGGTAGGGGCTGGCCTTGTGGTTACTGGGTCAACTATAGCCATGTCGGGCGGCTGCGTCGCCACATCTACGGGCCAGTTGTTCGCGAACATCCTGCGGGCGAAACGCCCGCGTTCACACAAGGAGCACACCGATGAGAATCTCCTCCCCGCACAACGTAGGTTTGGCAATGGCGTTGGCTCTTCTGATCACGGGCTGTGTGCCGTTGTCGCCTGGCATGCCACCCGCAACCGCAACGCGGATGACAGAGGCAGTGACAACACGTGCGCCTGACGTACAGGCGCTGGCAGATCAGTTCGTCGCCGAGTACGGTCTGGTCCTTGACCCGGCACGCTCTGTCGCTGTGCGGCAGCTCGATGCTGTTGAGCCTCTGTTCGTCGTCTACACTGTCGGCAACCCCCCGGAAGATGCCGATGATTCTTACCAGCATAGGCTGTCGCTCCACGTTCCCACTGCGGATGGCTGGCTGGAGAAGGGTCGGGTGGCGTTGGAGTGCGTCAACTATCTGGATGAAGATGCATTGGAGCAGGCGCCTATCGAGCCTTCGAGCGTCTGGCTGACGGTCCAGGGCGGGGCTGGGGCTCACAGTGGCTGCCTTGAGCTGCTGCGCTGGGATGGCCAGACGCTGAGCCTTGTCATCAGTGGCTTCAACAGCAGCCCTGATGCCGGGGCAGTGACGGATCTGAACGGCGATGGTCGGTTGGATCTGCTGCTCAACGACACCGACCCCTATATCTTCTGCTACGCCTGCGGCGTGCGGCTCTATAGGGCCCGGTTCTTCCATTGGGATGGGCAGGGACTGGTGGAGACGCCGCCAACGCGCCTGTCTGACGACTACGCCACGGACCTGCGCGCAGTGAACGATCGGGCGGTGGCCCTGGCCGCAGCGAGCCTGTTTGCCGATGCGCTGGCGCAGATCGAGCAGGCAGAGGCTCTGGACCCCGAAAACCCGACGGTCCACTGGAACGCTGTCTGGATTCGACACCACTTGGAGGCCAGCCGTCAGCTCGCGTCCACTAGCGCCTTCCCGCTGCTGAATCATGTCTTCGCCGGCGACTGGGAGGCGGCTTTTGACGCGCTGTGGGAGAGCGGGCTGACGACCTTCACAGGCGACACACCGATTGCGAGCGCATCGGCGGCTTTCGGGTTTGAGGAGACCGTCGGCGAACTGCTGATAGAGTACGCAGAGAGGGCCTTGGGCTTGCAAGCGGAGCGAGCGGCGGTCCATGCGCTGGGCGCCTGGGGGGGCTATCTGCTGAACCGCGACGATCTGGCCGTCGTTGCCGGCTTCCGCCAGGCGGCCGAGCTGGCGACGGCGGATGGTCGCTACAGTGAGATTGTGGCCGCTTTCGACAGCCGCAAAGCCGATGCATCTCGGTCCGAAGACGTAGAGGCGCAGCTTGGGTCAACCCCTGACGTGCAGGCGCTGGCAGACCAGTTGACTGCCGAGTACGGCTTGCAGGAAGATCTGGTGGCCGTGCAGCAGATCGACTCTGTGGACGAACAAACCCTGTTCGTCGCCCACACCTACGGCTTCCCGCCGGACGATTCATTCTACATGCCCCAGGTGTCGCTCCACAGGTCCACAGCGGACGGTTGGGCCGAGCTGGGCCGGGTGGAGCTGGAATGCGCCAACTATCTGGATGAAACCTCGCTGGAACAGGCGTCTATCGAGCCTGCGAGCGTCTGGCTGACGGTCCAGGGCTTGGCTGGCGCTCACAGTGGCTGCCTTGAGCTGCTGCGCTGGGATGGCCAGACCCTGAGCCTTGTCATCAGTGGCTTCAACAGCAGCCCTGATGCCGGGTACGTGACGGATCTGAACGGCGATGGTCGGTTGGATCTGCTGCTCAACGACACCGACCCCTATATCTTCTGCTACGCCTGCGGCGTGCGGCTCTATAGGGCCCGGTTCTTCCATTGGGATGGGCAGGGACTGGTGGAGACGCCGCCAACGCGCCTGTCTGACGACTACGCCGCGGACCTGCGCGCAGTGAACGATCGGGCGGTGGCTCTGGCCGCAGCGAGTCTGTTTGCCGATGCGCTGGCGCAGATCGAGCAGGCAGAGGCTCTGGACCCCGAAAACCCGACGGTCCACTGGAACGCTGTCTGGATTCGACACCACTTGGAGGCCAGCCGTCAGCTCGCGTCCAGCAGAAGCGCCTTCCCGCTGCTGAATCATGTCTTCGCCGGCGACTGGGAGATGGCCTTCGACGCGCTGTGGGAGAGCGGGCTGACGACCTTCACAGGCGACACACCGATTGCGAATGAATCGGCGGCTTTCGGGTTTGAGGAGACCGTCGGCGAACTGCTGATAGAGTACGCAGAGAGGGCCTTGGGCTTGCAAGCGGAGCGAGCGGCGGTCCATGCGCTGGGCGCCTGGGGGGGCTATCTGTTGAACCGCGACGATCCGGCCGTCGTTGCCGGCTTCCGCCAGGCGGCCGAGCTGGCGTCGGCGGATGGCCGCTACAGTGAGATTGTGGCCGCTTTCACTGCAGCGGCTAGTGGCCGGTGACCGGTGGCCAGTCCACTGCTGTTGCTGGCCAGTGGTTACTGGCCAGTAACCATTGGGCGCTAACCACTGGTTTTTGCTATACAAGTTTTTACTATGCGAACGATTGCTGTCAGCGAAGTGCGCCAGGCGGTCGGGGATCTGTTGCGCCGGGCGGCCCACCACCTGCCGGAAGACTATCTGGCCGCGATGCGCGATGCGCGCGGCCGCGAGCAGTCGCCCACGGGGCAGCAGGTTATCGAGCTACTGCTGGAGAACGCATCCTACGCGGAGGCTGAAGAGATTCCTACGTGCCAGGATACGGGCATGGCGATTCTATTCATCGAGGTCGGCCAGGATGTACATTTCAGCGGTGGGGAGATCGAGGCTGCGTTGCAGGCTGCCACGCGCGATGCCTATGCTGATCTGCGGAAATCGGTGGTGAGCGACCCGCTCTTGCGGATCAACAGCGGAGACAACAGCCCGGCCTTGATCCATTGGCGGATTGTGGCGGGCGAGCGGTTGCGGATCACTGCCTTGCAGAAGGGATTTGGGGCGGAGCTGATGAGCCGGGTGCAGATGTTTCCGCCATCAGTGGGTGTCGAAGGCGCGCGTCGGTTCGTGCTGGAAACGGTAGAACGGGCTGGGCCCAATGCCTGCCCGCCGCTGATCGTGGGCGTCGGCATCGGCGGCTCTCTGGATAGCGTTGGATTGGCGGCGAAAAAAGCGCTGCTACGGCCTATCGGCAGTGTCAACCCTGCGCCCCACATCGCTGAGCTTGAAGATGATCTGCTCGGCGCAATCAATCGGCTGGGCATTGGTCCACAAGGGTTGGGTGGAGTCGTCACCGCTCTGGCTGTGCAGATTGAAACACTGGCAACACATATCGCCGCGCTGCCGGTGGCGGTGAATCTCAACTGCTCGGCGCCGAGGAGGGCGAGTGTGGAACTGTGAGGATTCGACATTGCCGTCGGTTCACACGTGACTGCTGATGTATGTGATTGGGCGCTCATGTCTCAAAGAACGATTCGGGCTCCATTGGATGACGCTACTGTTTTGTCTTTGCGCGCCGGGGAGCAGGTTCTCTTAACTGGCAGGATTTACACGGCCAGGGACGCGGCTCACCAGCGGCTCTTCGAAGCCTTGCAACGGGGGGCGTCATTGCCACTGCCCTTGGCCGGCCAGGTGATCTATTACGTAGGGCCGGCTCCGGCCAGATCGGGCGCGGTGATTGGGCCGGCTGGGCCGACTACAAGCGGACGCATGGATCCGTATACCCTGCCTTTGCTGGAACGGGGCGTAGCTGGTCTGATCGGCAAGGGGATTCGTTCAGCGGAAGTAAAGCAGGCTCTCATCCGCCATACTGCGGTCTATTTCGGGGCGGTGGGTGGGGCGGCCGCGCTCCTGGCTCGACAGATTCGCAGCAGCCGGCTTCTCGCCTACGCGGATTTGGGGAGCGAAGCGATTCGGGTATTGGAGGTCGAGGAGTTCCCGCTGTTTGTCATCAACGATTGTCACGGCGGTGATGCATACGAAGCCGCCAAAGCCGCCTATCGCGTGAGCGGTGGCTAGTGGTTAGCGTCGTTTGGAGTAGTGAAGTTCGGGCAGCGCGCGCAGGCGCTGCGCGGCCTGCTCGGCGGTGATGTCTCGCTGGGGGGTGGCCAGCATTTCGTAGCCGACCATGAATTTTTTTACTGTGGCTGAGCGCAGCAGCGGCGGGAAAAAATGGGCGTGCAGTTGCCAGTGGGCGTAGTCGTCGCCAGCGGTCGGCTGGCCGTGCCACCCCATCGAATAGGGGAAGCTGGTCTCAAACAGATTGTCATAGCGGATCAGCAGGCGCTTCAACAGATCGGCCAGCGCGTCTCGTTCTAACGGCGCAAGCTCCGGCAGATGCAGCACATGTCGTCGGGGCAGGACAAGCGTTTCAAAGGGCCAGATCGCCCAGTAGGGGACCAGCGCCACCCAGGCGTCATTTTCCACAACCACTCGTTCTGCGGCTGCCAGTTCCGCGGCCAGATAGTCCACCAGCAACGGCGCGTTGCGCCGGGTAAAATAGGCGCGCTGCTCCCGATCTTCCTTGGATGGTTCGGTCGGCAGGCGGCGAGTGGCCCATACCTGTCCGTGGGGATGGGGATTGGAGCTGCCCATCACTGCGCCTCGGTTCTCGAAAAGCTGCACATAGCCGATCTGCGGGTCGCGGCCCAACTCTTCGATCTGCTCTGCCCACGTATCCACTACTTGGCGGATGTCTGGCGGATCCATGCGCGCCAGTGTCAGATCGTGGCGGGGGCTGAAGCAGATGACGCGACAGACGCCGGTCTCTGCCTGCGCCAGGAAGAAACGACCGCGTTGCATGACGCCGTTTGGGGTGTCGGACTGCAGGGCGGCAAAGTCGTTGGTAAAGACAAAGGTGTGCTTGTAAGCGGGATTTGTCAGCCTGCCGGCCCGCGCATTGCCGGGGCACAGGTAACAGGACGGATCGTATCGGGGCGCTGTCTGTGGCGGCGCGTGTTCTGTCTGGCCCTGCCATGGGCGCTGCATACGGTGGGGGGATACAAGAACCCACTCGCCGGTCAGGGCATTGCGACGGCGGTGGGGGTGCTCGGCGGGGTCGAAGGGGCGCTCTGATTTGCTTGAATCATCTGAGGCGCGTACATCATAGTCGATCATGGTCGATTTGCCACGCTCGTTGCGCCAGCGCTATCGCGCCCAACACGCCGGCTCGTCCGCCCAATGCCGGCGGCACGATGTATTTGTCCAGAGCGTCTGTGGTGGTCGGGCTTTGAATATAGTCATTCAGGAGCGTTTTCACTTCCTGGCGCACGAGAGGGAAGATATGTTCTCGCTCCATCACACCGCCGCCCATCACCACCAATTGCGGCGACAGGACCATCATGATATTGGCGACCCCCAGGGCCAGATAGTGCGCTTCCAGGGCCCAGGCTTCGTGATGGGGCGGGAGCGTTTCTCCTGGCTGTCCCCAGCGAGCTTCCAGGGCCGGCCCGTTTGCCAGCCCCTCCCAGCAGTCGGCGTGGAAGGGACACACCCCGGGGAATGGGTCCCGCTCCCGGTTGTGGGGCACAAACATATGGCCCATCTCCGGATGGAGCAGGCCGTGCAGCAGGTTCCCGTTCACCATGCCGCCGCCGCCGATACCTGTGCCGATCGTCAGATAGACGAAGGTATCCACCTCTTGGGCCGCGCCCCAGCGGCGCTCGCCCAATGCGGCGACGTTCACATCCGTATCGAAGCCGATGGGCATATCAAACGCTTCTTTCAGCAGCGGCACGACCGGCGTATGGGGCCAGCCTGGCTTCGGCGTATTCGTAATATAGCCGAAAGTCGGCGAGCCCGGATCCGGGTCTACCGGGCCGAAGGAGGCCACACCGATGGCGGCGATGTCGCGCTGGGTTCGCTGTTCCTGGAAAAAGGCAATGGCCTGCCCCATGGTGATGTCGGGCGTCTCTGTCGGTATACGAATCTCCGCCCGGATATCATCTGGCCCAGTGCCAACCGCGCAGACGAATTTCGTGCCGCCGGCTTCGATGCCGCCGAATAGCGCCATGTTTCCTCCATCTGGTAGGGGCAATTTTTGTAGTTGCCCAGTGGCCAGTGGTCACGGGTTACTGGGGTTCAGTATACCATTTTCGGCGGTCAGGCGCTATACTGTTCAGGATGAATAGAATGTTTCGTTTTTGCCCCTATTGCGCTGGGTCGATCGTTGAGGCAGTGCGTTTTAATGCCTTGCGACCTGTCTGTTCGGTCTGTGGATTCGTTCAATTCTATGATCCGAAGGTGGCGGTCATTGCCCTCGTCTCAGACAGCGGGCGCGTGCTACTGGTTCAGCGGGCGGTGGATCCGGCCAAAGGGAAATGGTCGTTGCCCGGCGGCTATATGGATGCCGGTGAGATGCCCCAGGAGGCGTTACAACGGGAGCTGCGCGAAGAGGTCGGGCTGGCTGCGGATATCACCGCTCTGCTGGCCATCTATCCGATGGTCAACGAGGAGGGGGCGCGTATCGGGATTGTGCTGGCCTATCAAGCGGTACCCGCGGGTTCTGCGGACATTCCCTTCGTGGCGGATGACGCGCAGGCCGCCGGCTGGTACGGGCCAGAGGAGATTCCCGCTGATCTGGCCTTTGAATCCACTCGTGGTCTTTTGCAGGAATGGAGCAAGGGCGCAAGGGGGGAGGAATCCAGAATTTAACGCAAGGACGCCAAGGCGCAAAGGACGCAAAGGGGGGAGGAACCCGGAATTTAACGCAAGGGCGCAAGGAACGCAAAGGGGGGATGAATCCAGAATTTAACGCAAGGGCGCAAGGGCGCAAGGAACGCAAAGAGGGAAGAATCGAATGTAAGAGCTGATGCGCCGGTTATGGCGGCTAAGACTTTCCTGATCACCGGGGGGGCTGGCTTTCTGGGCATCAATCTGGCGCGCTATCTGCGCGAACAGGGGCAGCGGGTGGTGTCGCTGGATATCGCTCCCTTCGATTATCCGGAACGGGACTGGGTTACAGTGTTGTGCGGAGACATTCGCGACCGCGCGGCTGTGCGCGCAGCGATGGAGGGCGTGGATATCGTTGTCCACACCGCAGCAGCTTTGCCTCTGTATAGCCCGGAGGATATCTATTCCACAGACATCGACGGCATCCGCACTGTGTTGCAAGCGGCTTTTGAGGCGCATGTCGAGCGGCTGATTCACATCTCATCCACGGCGGTCTATGGCATCCCGGATCATCATCCTTTAGCCGAGGACGACAAACTGGACGGTGTCGGTCCGTACGGCGAGGCGAAGGTGCAGGCTGAAGAGATCTGTCAGGAATACCGGCAGCGGGGTCTGTGCGTGCCGATCATTCGCCCCAAATCTTTCATCGGGCCGGAACGGCTGGGGGTATTCGCTCTGCTGTACGACTGGGCGAAGGACGGTAAGAACTTCCCGATGCTGGGCAGCGGCAAGAACCGCTATCAGTTGCTGGATGTGGAAGACTTGTGCGCGGCGATCTATCTGACGGCCACCCTGCCCCGCTCACGGACAAATGATACTTTTAACATCGGCGCGACTGAATTCGCCACAATGCGAGAGGACTATCAGGCCGTTCTGGACTATGCCGGTCATGGCAAACGCATCATTCCTCTCCCGGCAGCGCCGGCTATCTGGACATTGCGCCTGCTGGAACGGCTCGGGCTGTCGCCTCTCTACAAGTGGGTGTATGAAACCGCGGCGACAGACTCGTTTGTGACGGTCACAAAAGCTCAGCGGATGTTGGGCTGGAATCCGACCTACAGCAACAAAGAGGCGCTGGTGCGCAACTATGTCTGGTATCTCGAGAATCTTGCCAGTTTCGAGGGCCGCAGCGGCGTCTCCCACCGCGTGCCGTGGAGCCAGGGTGTTCTGAAGCTGGCGAAGATATTTTTTTCGTTCCCCTGAAGACTTTTCTTATTGCGAGAAAGAGGGAAGAGGAGAACAGCGGCGGCATTCTCTCTCCTCACTTCTGTTTACTCACTTCTTCTGTTTACTCACTTCTTCTTTAGCGGCGTTGTCCGATTCTACGGGGATGTCCTGGGCGTCGGTCTCGGCTGGTCGCTCTTCCAGGCTGTCGGCAAATTTCTGCACTTCTGTGGCGGCTGTCTTCAGGCCTTTGGTCAGGCCTTCTTTCAGTTCGGCGGCGAGGCCGCTACTGCGAACCCGGTCGGCCACCTTCGCCGCCTGTTCCTGCAGATCCTGGCCCTGTTCGCTCTGATTGAATCTGGTCAACACCTCCTCTACATTTTCAACCAGCGATCCAAGGCTGCGGCGCAGGTCGGTCTCCAGTTGATGACGCTGCTCGCTGCTCCAGAGGGTACGCGCGGCCTGGGCCATTGCATTGGCCAGCCTGTTTATCTCTTGGGCGACTTCGTCCCCTGCGTTGGGCGATTGGGCGTCCTCGCCGTTGTCTTCCGCTGTCTGTTGTTCGGCGCGTTCTTCTTTCATTTGTTCCTCGTATACAGTTCAGCGCCGGCCCCTTGTCAGGTTCATAGGGCGGGCACACGGTCCGTTCCTACTTTGCTTTACGCCGGCCAGGGGCAAAAGTTGCGGGGCGCGGGGCTGTTCTCTATGGCTGGCAGCCGTTGAGCTCCTCCTGCAGGGCTTTTGCCAGGGCCAGGACGATATCTTCGCGCCAGGGGTGAGAGACGATCTGCACAGCGACGGGGAGGCCGTCTTCATCTGTAGCGACTGGCACTACGGCTGCTGGATAGCCGGTCAGGCTGAAGGGCGCTGTATAGTCGAAGCGCTGGCTGTCCTTGCTGCCGATAGGTGGGGCGGCGCGGCTACTCACTGGGCAGAGGATGGCATCGTAATAGCGCATATACTGGAGCAGATTGGTGCGGAACAGATCCCAGGCATGGAGCAGTTCCACCACATCCTGGCCGCGTGTAGCTGCCATCTGCCGCCATGCTCGGTCCAGATCGCGGCCGCCACCCACCAGATCCAGCGGTCGATTTTCCACTGTTTGCGCGCCGGCGCGGGCCAGGGCTTGGGCGGAAGCCCCCACTGCATTCGCTACTGAAGATGTGACCAGGGAATCTGGGTCGTAGGTAAAAAACGCGATGGTCAGATCGTGCAGAGGCAACTGATCTGGATCGAATAGGGGCATAGCGACGACAGCGTGATCGATGTAATCCGGGCCATCGATCACGCGCAAGGCCAGGAGCAGATCCTGCACGCGGCGGGCTGCGGGCCCGATTTGGGTGCGTTGGTCGGTAAATCCGCCGGGCTGGTTGTACACGCCGGAGTTGGGCACTCGGCCCTGTGTTGGCTTCAGGGCGGTGATGCCACAGAAGGCGGCGGGAACGCGCAGGCCGCCGCCGGTATCGCTGCCCAGGCCCAGGGGCGAGCCGCCGGCTGCGATCAAGGCTGCTTCGCCACCGCTGCTGCCGCCGGGCGAGCGGCTCTCGTCGTACGGGTTGCGCGTCTGGCCAATAGCGGCGTTTTCCGTATCGTTGCCGGAGCCTGCGGGCGGGCAGTTGGTCTTGGCCAACAGGATTGCTCCAGCTTGTCGCATGCGCTTGACGACGGTTGCATCTTCAGGCGCAACGTACCGCTGCCGGATGCGGGTATCCAGCTGGCTTAGGAGCCCGGCTGTGGAAAATGTATCCTTAACGGTAAAGGGGAGTCCATGGAGGGGGCCAAGTTCTTGGCCGTTGGCCTGACGCTGGTCTGCCAGCCTGGCCTGCTGCAGCGCGTCCTCTGCTACGATTGTCACGGCGTTCAGGCGCGGGTTGACGGCTTCGATTCGCGCCAGATAGGCCGCGGTGACATCCTGCGCGGAGAGGGCGCCGGCACGGATAGCCTGGATCAGTTGGGTGGCTGGAGCGAAGCAGATGTCATCCATGACTGAACTTTTTAACGCAAAGGCGCAAAGGATGCAAAGGGGGATGAACCCAGATTTTAACGCAAGGACGCCAAGGCGCAAAGGACGCAAAGGGGGATGAACCCAGATTTTAACGCAAGGACGCCAAGGCGCAAAGAACGCAAAGGGGGATGAACCCAGATTTTAACGCAAGGACGCCAAGGCGCAAAGGACGCAAAGAACAACCCAGAGAATAATCAGGAATTTCAGCGTGGCTCCGCGGCTGTGTATAGCATAAACCAATTATACACTATCTTCTACTTTGCGGATTGGGCGCCGATGTCTTACTTGCGCGCATTGGGGGATGGGGGCTAACATCAGTGGTCGGTGATCAGGAATTGCGGCTGTGTTATAGTGTCCTTGCGCCATTGCGTTCAGGGGTAAGGAGGGAAGAATGACAGTTGTTACCATCTCTCGTGAATTGGGCTCTCGAGGCACGCGCATCGCCGAGGCGGTAGGGGCAGAGCTGGGCGCGCCCTGCATCGATAAGGAAGTGTTGGGCGAGATGGCCAAGCAGGCCGGCGTGAACGTCGAGGTAATCGTAGAGGCGGAGGAAAAACTGATGTCGCGAGCCGGTGTTGTCAGCCAGGAGATGCGCTCCCTCTTCTCGGCTGATCCGAGCAATCGCACCCGTCCGATGGATCAGAAAACGTATGTCCAGCAGATGGGCAATGCCATTCATGCGCTCGCGCGGCAGGGAAACGCAGTTTTCATCGGGCGAGGTTCTCAGGTGATTCTGGAAGATCATCCAACGGCTCTGCACGCG
Organism: uncultured Caldilineaceae bacterium; assembly: GCA_958295915.1. Taxonomy (GTDB): domain Bacteria; phylum Chloroflexota; class Anaerolineae; order Caldilineales; family Caldilineaceae; genus Bin5. The sequence continues at coordinate 4,770,228 of OY282381.1, read as the reverse complement.
CATCTCTACGCTGCGCCGGCGGTGCGGGCCGGCCGCATCCAGCGTCGGCGTGGCATAGCCGATATCGACACGGCCAGACGAATTATTCATCTGGCGGACGAGCAGCGTCGCAACTGGTATCAGCGTTTCTTTGCCAGCGCGGACTGGAAGAACTGTCGTCATTATCACCTGATGCTGGATACGGGCCGCATCCCCGAAGAGGCGGCGGTGGAGCTGATCGTGCGCGCG
>OY282381.1:0-4765000 GCA_958295915.1 uncultured Caldilineaceae bacterium | reverse complement strand
GATTCCAGCGGTCGTTGCAGATAACAAATCCGGCGCGGCCGAGCGGGGTATCAAAGGCGCGCAGCCTGTTGCCGACGCGGTTGAAGCGCCATGAGGGATGCGTGCCTTCGGCTAACTGTACTTTGTGGTATTTGCCGCGGATCTCGCCCTGTTGGTCGAGAAAGAGGGCACAGTTGTAGGCTTCGTCGCCTATCCGTTCGGCGAATCCAAATGCGAGGCAGGTGTTCAGCGATTTCGCCAGCTTCTGGAAACGGCGGATATAGGGGCCGTCAATTGGTTCGGCCACATCCAGTAGCGCGGCGGCTGTGGCCCGGCCCTCTATTACATCCATCACGACATAGCCTTCGAGAGCGCCTTCGGTCGTTAAAATCAGACGGGGGCTCTGGGTCGCGGCGCGGACGAACAAGGCTTCCATTTTCTCGGCGTTGCCCGCCTTGTCCCATTTGGCGGGTTGAAAGGAGATGGTCGCAACTTCTACGCTTTCATACATGACTGTTGTCTCCATTTTGGATCATAACGCTAACGCTAGGGGGGAAGAACCCGGAAGTTAACGCAAGGGCGCAAGGGCGCAAAGGGCGCAAAGGGGGGAAGAACCCAGAAGTTAACGCAAAGGCGCAAGGGCGCAAAGGGCGCAAGGAAAACCAGGACTCGCGCTTTTGTTAATCTAAACGGCTTTTGATCCGCGCATGCCATACTGTCACTTCTGGCGGGTCGATGGTGACGGAGTATAGTTTGGTTCCGGGGGCCACGTAAAAACGAATTTTCAGGTAGAATTCCGACTGGGCCAGCGCCGGATAGCGGGCGCGTCTGCTTTCGGCGAGCGGTGGCCAGCCAGGGCGGCCATGCCAAGAGAGAACGCCGTCCAGCGCGTCGGCGCGGATCGGGTCGCAGTCGGCGAGCGCGCAGCCCGGAATCGGCTCACCGGTGTCCTCGAGCAGTTCATAGCGCAGCTCACCGGCGCTGGCGTCTACATTGACCCGTATCTGGCCTCCATGTTCCTGGCGAAAACGATGGGTAGTGAGGATGCCCGGCGCGTAGGAGGCGGCTTCTACGCTGACGTAGCCATCGGGGCGCAACACGGCGACGCCCTTGCCGCGGCGGGTGGGGGTCGTGTATGGCTTTTGCCATGGCTGCGCTGTGTAGCCGTTGTGGGTCAGGTTTCCGGCCATGTAGAAGAACCAAAGCTGGTTGTCGTGCAGGATCGGTCCATCCGTGTATACCATGCCCCAGTCCCAGGCGCCGGCTTCCCCGCGGGGGATAAACGGCTCCCGGAAGCGTTTCCAGGAGAGGGTATCACGGCTCACTGCCAGTTGGGTCTCCACAAAGCCATCGATGCGAGCTGGTAGGGCTGCTGAGCCGGACTCGCCGGCGCCCCAGTATTGATCTGGCTCGGCGATGCCATAGGGTTCGGTCAGGTCGGTCAGAAAGGTGTGCAGCATGAGGATGCGCAAGCCGCCGTCGGCGCGATTGGCCGGATCAAAACCGGCGGCGTAAAACTCGGTTCCTGGTGGGTCCAGCAGATCCTGGTCGATCACTGTACGCAGGCCGGACCAGTTCAGGAAGTCCTGGCTGTCCCGGCGTCCCAGGACTCGGGTGCGGCGATTCGAACCTCGCTGGGAATAGTGAATGTAGGGCGCGTCTGGATCCAGCACGCCGCCAAAGGTTTTGGCGGGGGAGCCGAAATTGAAGAGCATCTTCTGGCTGCTGTGCGCGCTGTCGGGATAGAGATGCCAGCGGTAGCCGTCCTGCGAGTAGCGGGCCAGCCAACGTGGTTCACCCGCTGGGCTTCTGCCCGTGGGCTGGTTGTCGATCTGTTTCCAGCGGTAGGTTTCATCCTGTTCGTGCGGATCCCAGATGGTGGACAGGCTCTGCGTCGGAGCGTTGGTGATGTTGTTGCGCGTTGAACCGTCGATCTCGACCAGGCCCAGTTCTGGCCGTTCCCAGTTCAGCCCGTCGCTTGAATCAAGCGCGCACAGCAGGGTTTGGTCTCCTGTCCAGATGCGATAATAGAGGCGGAAACGCCGGTTGCGTTCGTCGTAGATGACCCTGCCCGGCTGCGCGAAGCGGGCCTCCCACGGTCGGTCGAAGTGGATGGGCAGGGGTTCGTCCGGTGTGCGTTTTTGCGGCTTGTTGAGCACTCGGCGCGCGCCGTCCAACGACTCGATGAAGTAGTCGTCGATGAACAGCTGCTTGCCTGATGGGATTTTCATGGCGCGTCTCCGTTACTGTTGGTGGTCGGTGGTTCGTGAAGGGCGCGCATGCTTCTCGAGGATATCAGCTATGTCGCCGGGATCCCTTGACACGTCGGCGCGCCAGCGTCCGAATCCGCCATGCGCATTCACCGCTTCTACCCATTCGTCGAGAAAGCGGCGTTTGGCGCGGTTCTGCTCGTTGTCCTGCCCTTTGGTCTCCAGCGCCAGCATGTCGCCTGATTTGAGGCGGATGATGAAATCAGGTCGGTATTTACGCACTATGCCCCGATAGATGTAGAGGATCTCGAAGCCGAGATGATCGTTTTTCGCCCAGGCGGCGACTGTGGGGCTGTGGTCGATGTGGAAGGCTTCGGACGCTTCCCAGGCGCTGTCACAGACGCAGAAATTGATGTGGCTGCGGGTCGTGTATTCACAGGGTTTGCCGGTGTACCAGGTTACCATGTCGCTGGTTGAACGGAGCGGGCGGTCTTGGTCGAAAACGGGCTCCAACTTCCTGACGTTCTCGAAGCGAATCGCCTCCCAGATATGCTGGACTACCTGCGTCATGTTCAGGGTGATGACGAGGCTGCGTCTCAGAGCGTCCTGGTGGAACAGGGTCGGGGTGATGTGAATTTTGTCCGAGCGGATGAAGCGCTCGACCAGGCGCACGATCTGGGCCAGGAGAAACTCTCTGGCGGCTGGCCAGTCGTTTTGCATCTGGTCGTACACGTCGCGCGCGGTCTCGAAGATAATTCGCTGGGTGCGGTATGCACGCGCCAGATCTTCCAGGTCTATGGCTGTGAGATTCGTCACATCCGGCTTGCCTTCGACAACTGGGGCGAGCTCTGCCACTTGCGCGCTGTGGCTGGCGTTCAGTTCCAGCGGCTTCACCTTGTCCCAATCCAGAGACAGGCGCGGGCTGTACAGATGCTCGATGCGGATGATATTTGGCCAGTGAATCTCGAACTGGGCTTTGTGGGCGAGCGGCTCGATGGTCGTCTTTGGATTGGGCGGTTCTGGGACGATGTCTTCATTGGATTCATGCGGCAGGAAGGTAAAGGGCACACCGAAGATATTGACGTATTCTGGCTCGAACATACCGGTATGCGGGGAGATGTCGTAGGAGGTGCGGCGGAGGCCACGCCCGACGACCTGCTCGCAGAGAAGCTGGCTGCTGAAGGCGCGCAGCCCCATGATGTGGGTCACGGTTTTGGCGTCCCAGCCTTCGGACAGCATGCCGACGGAGATCACGTTCTGGATGCGCTCGCCGGGTTTGCCTGCCTGGCCCACGGTGTCTACTTGCAAGCGCAGCAACTCGGCTTGCTCTTTTTTCGTGAGGCGGCGGGCGGCGCCTGGAGCGTGGTTGTCTGGGGGAGGGGCAAGGGCTGTCTCTACAGCGGTGATGGGCTCCGTTGCGGCCTCTGCCTGCTCTAGCGCCTTCGAATCGATGTGGAGGGCGCGCAGAGGGTCGCAGAGGGCGTCGATACGCACGTGTTTGCGGTCGAAAGCGTTCTTGACCCGGGCTGCGGTCTCGGTGCGGTTGGCGACTGTGATCATCACGGGAGGGGTTTTGAAGCCTGCTTTTTTCCAGGCTTTGGCGGTCTCCCACCAGTCATAGCCGAGGAGGTAGTAGCCGTTGAGCACGAGGTCGGGCAGCGGCTCGTGGGGCTGCGCTCTGCGATTCAGGTCGTTCCTCACTTCGGGGTCGGAGTAGATGTGATAGAGGCGGGACTTGTATATCCTGGCGTCGGGCACGGCGTCGTCTCGCACTACGACGCGGGGGGTTTTGACCAGGCCGGACTCGATGGCGTCGTTCAGGCCGAAATCGCTTACTATCCAATCGAAGAGCGTTTCTTCTGAGCTTTTCTTGCCGGATGGCGCGAAGGGCGTTGCCGAAAAGTCGTAGCAGGCGAGCACGCCCCGCGCCCTGTCGATGCGGTCGAGGCCGCCGACCCATTTGGTCGCCTGTTCCTTCTCCGCTTTGGCGACGCCTTTGATCCTGATTTCGGCTGGCATGCGCCAGGCGTGGTGGGCTTCGTCGTTGATGACCAGGATATTGCGGGCGTTCGCCATATCGCCCAGAACGTCGCGGACGTAGGCTTCGTCGCTCTTGGGGCCGCGTTTGTCTACGCTGCGTTTCGTCGCGATCTTCTCTGCGGTTTCCCAGTTGAGCGCGTGCCAGTTGCGGACGATGACCCGGCCTTGGCGGAGCTTGTCGAGCATGGGCGAGGGCACGATGCGGAACGCTTCGTAGTAGTTTTCAGGGTGGGCGGGTTCCAGGACGGCCAGGCGGCTTCTGACTGTGAGGCCGGGCGCGATCACGAGGATGTTTTTGGCGAAGCGGGCATCCTGGGGATAGGCGGTTTTATTGAGGATATGCCAGGCGATGAGCATGGCCATGACGACGGTTTTGCCGGAGCCGGTCGCCATCTTGGCGCAGAGCCGTTCGAAGGCGTCGCCGGTCGGGCGGGCAAACGATGTCGAAGCGTTCGGAGGTTCGTCTGTGCGGTCGGTGGGTATATCGATGCCGACTTTGTCGGCGGCCGGCGCTTCCCTGAGCCAGATGAGCGTTTCCGCGGCCTCGAGCTGGCAGAAGAAGAAGCGTCGAGTATCGAACTCCTCTGGGTCGGTCCAGTAGGCAAGCAGTCGCCGGGTGATGCTGGTGGCGCCTGGATAGCCGGCCTCGCGCCAGGCTTTCACGCGGGGTCTGATGCGGTTGACCAGCGGGATTTCGACGAAGATGCCTGGATCATCGAAGGCTTTGGAAGCGCCGGACGCGACCACGTAGCCCGCGGGTCGGCGGCCCTTGGATAGCGAGAAGGTTCGCCTTTCGCGGTTGTAGCTCCAGTGTTTCGCCGGTTCCGCGTAGGGCGAGTTGATGATGAGACGGTCTATGGTTGTCTGCGTCATGCCTCTGTCTCCGACGGCTCTACGGGTAGTTATGTTTTGTCTCGGCGCTTGGGCGAGCCGCAGCTTCAGCGGTGATCTCGCCGGTTACAAATCTTGCCGCATCGCGTGCAGCCAGAAGCATATCCAGCAGATAGGCGGCATCGTCACGTGGCATAGATTACCTCTGCGGATTGAAGAACCGCCTGGCGACGGATATGGTTTCGGCTCTGTTCGACATCTGTGCGATCAACCAGGTCCACCTCGCGACCGAATATCTCGGTCAGCTCTTCCTGCATGCGCACCATATCGAAGAGTGTATGTCGGGCCTCTGGATGAAACCGGAGCAGCACATCCATGTCGCTGTCCGGGCCGAAGTCTTCCCGCGCTACAGAGCCGAAGAGAGCCAGTTCGGTGACCTGCCAGCGACGGCAGAAGGAGGCGATCCGCCGGCGCGGAATGTCGATGCGGATGCTCATTTCTCTACCTCCTTCAGGCTAATGTGACGCATGGCGCGGCGGCCGCGGCTGGCGCGATCAACTTTTCACCAGCTCTTGGAACGAAATCGTTGGCGCCACACTGGCGTGAATCCAGATCGACTTATACTCCTCAGTCTCAAATATGCTTGCCCGCTCCATTCTACGTCGCGGTTTGTCCCATTTAAGACTCCATTGTTGTCCTATGAGGAAGTAGTTCACCACGAACTCCGATGCGGGCAGCATCAAGCCGCGATCCACATTGAAAGCCGAGAGAAGATAGTGCAACAGGGGCAGAGACCGTCGTAACTGTTCTCGCGGCCTGGTTTCTCTCCTCAACGTTTTTTTCAACTCGACAAAAATGGCGTGGTATCTATCATCCGATTGAGCCACCAGCAGATAATCACAGATTTGCTGCCATCCCTTACCAGTAAGGGCTGATACATGACCTACCTGGTCCAGACGTATTGTGGTGACCGTGTCGGGAGCCCTAACAATCTCTACGGTCATATCCACTTCCTCGTTTTTCTCTTCAAGGAGGATGGTAGGGCTCGTCTGTGTAAGCGCATCGTCCGCCAGATTTTCGCTCAACCATGAATGCAGCGACACGTCATTCGTCCTCGTCCTCTATTATCAGTCGAGATGCGAGTTCGTTCGATACACGGTTGATCGCATCAATGGTTGCTTCGAAGGACGGCATATCGATGCCGAATGTGTCTATCACACATTCGCTCAGGCTACTTCCCTCCGCGACATACGCCCGCACCGAATCTGGATCGAGGAAGTCATCCTTTTTGTAGTTGAGCTTTTCAACTGTCTGATCCTTATTCTCAAAGGACTGGCTCAGCATGATGAGATTGTTGATCTCTTTGATGATATAGTCGCTGTGCGTGGTTATCAGGACTTTCAAGCCGGCCCGCACGGCCCGCGCCAGCAGCCGCGCGAACTGTATCTGGTTGGCCGTATCGAGATGGCCCTCCGGCTCGTCAATGATGAGGAGTTGGTTCTTCCGGGCGGCATGACGCAGGAAGAAATACAGGTCTGACAATCCGCGCGCGGAAGAGGAGGCGATATGCAAGGGTATGGTAAAGCTGCGTTCCTTGCGCGCCTTGGATCTGAATTGGATGTCGTCGCCGGCACTCCTGTAGTAGCCCTCCATCATCTCCTTAATATCGTCGAACAGTTTGTTGTCGAAGAGCTCGCTTCTCTTCTTCTGGAGATCGGGGAGGTCTCTGGTGTAGTTAATGTTGTCCTTTATGGGCAGAGCGTAGCGGTTGGTAGCTCTGTCTATCAGAGAAAATGGAGAAAAGGACTTCCTGTTCTTGTCGTCTCCCATCTGCTGCAACAGATCTACCAACTGATTTTTGGTAAAGTCGAGTTCTTTGTAGAAGAGCGAGATGCCGAAGCGCTCCGCGGAGAGAATGAACGGCTCAAACGAGAGTTCCGGGAACAGGAACTGAAGATAGAGATCAAAGATCCTATATCCGTCGATACTATCCTCCTCTACCCTACTACAGGTCATGAGGAGTTCAGTCCCATCATAGCGGATCGAAAAGATCGCGCCAGATCGGAGGGTTGTCTCAAAAGTTCGTTCTGCGGGGAATTCAGCGTTGAGCTCGACTTCGATCGCGGCGTCTTTGAAGGCATCCTGTGAGGAACTGAAGACTCTGGTCAAAGTACCATTCGAGAAATCACGGGCCAACTTCCGAGCTACTTCCTTGCGCTCCTGGTTGAGCGTTTCGCGATCGACTTTGCGCCTGGCGCGCCCCTCGGCGATTGCTTCAAGGATGAACCTTGCTATGGTCGAGGGCTGCCCGGTGGCGGCATTATCCAAGCGGAAATCGGCTGTCGTAATCCACCAGTCCTTCCACAGGTTCAGGAAGCCGTAGAGCGTATAGACCAGGTAGGTCTTGCCGGTGTTGTTGCGCCCGGCAATGATGGTGAGATCGCCCAGCTCCAGCTCGGCTTCCTTTACGGGGCCGAGGTTTTTGAATCGAAATGTCGCGGGTGATGTCTGTGGATCATTGGCGGATTGCATTGCGCTTTTCCTTATCTTTACAAGGCATCATTTGCATCTACATCAAATTCGGCTGCTTTTGGCTCTCTGATAAGCCGACGCTATTGCGCTCTCGTAGCGCTAACGAACAACCTGGTGGAGATTCGTTCCCTGGCAGGACAACCGAGGGGCAGAGCAAGGGGGCAGGTCTGCGGATGATGCTGGAACTGCAGCGCATGGCAAAAGAGAGAGGCTGTGTCGAAATTCGCGCGCGCAGGGCGGGCAAAACGGGAGTTGGTCTAACTATAGGCGCTGTTGAGCCGCCAGGAAAATTCGCCGCGCCATGTAGGGTCGCTTGTATCCCGGCTCTCGGCTATATGTTTCGTCAGCGTTTCAATCAGAGCCACAATCTTAGCGCAAGGCGACGCTGCTGTCAACGTCATATGACTTTCCTGTGACACCTGGCACTGTACAGTGTAACTGTATACAGTGTAACCTGCGCCAATGATTCTCTACAGATGGTTGGCATAAGCTTCTCAGAGCGAACCCGAGGGCAATCTGGACAGGTATCCAGGCAGGTATCCAGATAGTTATCCAGATAGGTTGAGCCGTTTGTCTGTTCTTATCAAAAAGCCGCCTGGAATCCACAGCGGAGTAGGGGCGCGAGCTCTGCCTGAGGTCATGTGCTTACTATATGCCGATTGGCACTAGCGGTATGACTGCCCGATTCAGTATAGTAAGCAGGCCATATAACACCCCGCGAAAGTTAGCCCGTTCGCTTTGAAAGGAGCTACTTCGATGAAAACCAAAAACCTGGCTCGATTTATTATTGTCATACTGTTGATGACTTGGGGCGCGAATACGATTCGCGCACACGAACCTGAAGCGAATCAAAATCACCCCGATTACAAAGTGCAGCAGCCTGAGACGCCCACAGTTCAGCAGCCTGAGACGCACAAAGCTGAGATGCCCACAGTTCAGCAGCCTGAAACGCACAATGAGACGCACAAAGATCAGCAGCCTGAAACGCACAAAGCTGAGATGGACACAGTTCAGCAGCAGTGAGTACGTTCGGCAGCATCTGCAGCGGATAATGCGATGGATCCGACCGAGTTCGGGGTTCAATCAAAGCAGGGAGAGTTGTATCCTTGTCAGAGGGCTGGCTAGATAGATTTGTGGTTGTTCAACTCTATTTTGCCAGCTCTTGGACGCTCTTTAGTTCCGAATTCAGGTTGATAGGTTTCTTCATCTTCCCATCCCCGTCCAGTGGGATGTAAATAACTCCCTCATAGTCGGCGCGACGATGTCTGACAAAGTGAACAACAATTCCCCGTTTTGCCCGGCTCATACGTGTCGAGGACACGGTAATCGCCAACACGTAGCTTGAACACACCCTGCCAATGTTCCATAAGCGTTCAGGTCTAATCGCGTCAAAGTTCTCAGCGAAGCGCCGGCGGCCAGATCGAACAGACGCGCCTTGCGCTAGTTCGCGACATTACCGTCACTTGCTACTCTGACACGCGATCTGATTTTTTCTCTAACCAACTCGTAGAGGTCGATACTTTCCTGCTCGGCAACTTCCAAAGTAACTGCCAGGCCATATGGGATCTCATCATCAAGGGACCCGGCATCGGCGGCGCATTCCACAAAAAATTCCAGCTCATCCCCTGGCAAACTGCTCTTCTTCAATTCAAAAATTTCATGCTGGACGGTCCCTTTGCGCACCTGCTGCCCGTCACATTCCTGTCTTTTGTGTCCTTTCAAATCACACCCTTCAAAAAACAGCTTTGCTCGACGCATCCCGATATGGAAAGGATTGATTGGAGAAAACCATGCAAGGGTGACGGTCAACCGCAGGTAGTCATGGATGGAGGCGCCGATAGGTAATGGGAAGATGAAGCGGTGCCTTTGTTTATCTTCTATATTCCCATAGCCGATGGCAGTGACCCGAGTTCGAGTGCATTCCAGCACTCTTTCAATGTGAATATTTCCGAATCCAAGATACCTCGCGAGGTATCGTTTAAATTTCTTTTGATTTGTCGCATTCTTCAAGTGTTCATACGCGGTGTCGTTCCGACCCCGTGACGTGCCGTGAACTAACAATGCCTTTATCAACACTGCATCGAAATCGGATGCCAATCTATCCGGATACTCACCTCGCAGCTCTTCCAACATTTCAAAGACATGGCCAGCGTTATGGGTAATGATGGCTGCTGCATGGCTTGTGCCCACTTGGTAGGAGGTGTTTGTAAGCAGTTCAGGTCGGGAGCTTGGATACGCTACTTGTATGCCAGGAGGCTCAGAATGGATTACCGGTGTACGAAGTTTTTCATCGTTCGGGTCGTTGTCATATAAGAGTCTGCCGCCCAGTGTGTAAACGTCAGGCTTAATTGAGCCACGATAGCCTGGCCCAATACGGCTGTATGGTGATGGTAGGTCCATATCATCTATCGGGTCAAAGCCGCGTATGGAGGGATTCAAATCGCCAGATGCATCCCCTTGCAAAGCACCCACTGTGAGCGCATTCAGAGATTCAGCCGGGGAAAGTAATCGATGATTTCGCTGATTTTTGTCTATTCCACATAGAATCTCTTGTCTGCTATCAAACAATGAAGATTGATTCGCGCCTTCTGTATCGGCCAGCCGAATGTCATCAAGACAGTTTCCAGCACTGACGATGAACAACACCTTATACTCGAACGAAAGCCAATCCAAGAGCCGTGCCCAAGGGGACAGCTCTTGGAGAGAGCGCTGATCGATATTTCCAAGGGAGAAATTAATCACTCGAACGTTGGGGGCTGCTGGAGATTCACCCTCAAACATCTCTCTGACCGCTCTTTCTGTGATGTCCTCTTGAAAATTCTCGGGAGGTATCCTTTCTTCACGAGTAAAAGGATTCGGATTCGGCCTCATCACAGGGCGAGCATATATTGGACGTCTCAGGGATTTGATCTCGGCCTGCCTTCGACTTAGATCGCCATGACATATCAAAGATGCCATGGCGGTACCATGCTTTTGTAGCGAAGGTTCATAGGCGTCCATATAGTTATCCGGATCGAAAAAGTTGATGCGGCCATCAAGCAACGTATGCCTCAAAAGGGGAGCGCCATCCAGAAGCGCCAACACCGGAGGCTTTTCGACAGGCTTCACTCTTATATCCAACAGACGCTCGTCTGGTTCTCCTTCGGCGTCAATGTTCTGTCCTATAGGTCTAACATACTTAACCGACTCGCTATGGAAAACAGGAGATATTTCACTAGCGGGTTCGTCTAACTCCCAGTCATGGGTCATGACTTTGTCTATGCTGTTGACAGGCAGTGTAACTTTCAGTGCATGGAAAGCGATAGCTTCCATACAGATGGATTGACCAACGCTGCCGCCTGCGCTTTCAACTTCTTGTACGACTTCCTGGAAGCGGCTACTGCGTTTGTCTTCTCTTTTCCAATAATGCAGCTCGATTTCAAACTCAATATCGGAACTGGTCCCGATCTTGAGTTGATATTCCGCGTTCCAGCTGTCTAAAATACCTGTATCTCTCAGCCTGTCTCTTACATCCCAACGGCGTAGAGTGAGAAGGTATGAGAAAACCTTCTGAAATTTTCCCAGTCCATGAACAAATTTTGTGTCCGCCTTATACTGATTCCAAAGCCCAAGCAATCTATCCGTCGCTTGTTTGTTGCTGGATAGAATATAAAAACGTCCTCCCTTGACTTTCTTGCCTGTTTCCTCATCGTAAAGGTCGTGCAGTTCAATATCATCCACGTCTACTTCGGCCAGCCATTCCATCCCTTCGATCCGCGCGACGGCATTTTGTAGCCCCTCTATGCGGTTGGAGGTTTCCATAACGAGCACCCGCTCAATGTCTCCTGGCTCGTCCGATACGAAGGCTGCCTGAAGTTGGGAAAACTGCTGTTCTATTCTCTCTGCTTGCCCTGTTTTGTCTGTCGGACGAGGCGTAGCAGGAGAGAAACCCGAGCCCCTTGGTCTATCGACTGATTCTGGATTGGGGAAGATGAGAAGTGGTCGTTCAGGCATTGTTTCGATCTGGATTCTCAGGATTAGAAGCTACTTTGGATGTTGTCTTGAGCTGGGTGCGCCACTGACGAATTTTGTTCTCAGTTATTTTCTTGGCGTTGTCCTGCTGTCTATCCAAGACAGCGCGGCGATATACATCGCGGCAGAAATCCTCTACAGCAGAAAATGAGTCAAAAGCAATTTTTCCCGTGATTGTTCTCGCTGACAGGCCGAATGTAAGCGCAGTCTGTTTTTCATACTCCTGAATGAACCTGATGAGCTGCTCTTGGGTGGGGCCAGGCATCTCGATGCGAACCTGGAAACGACGCCATACGGCCGAATCCAGCAATTGCGCGTGATTGCTGGCCACTACCACAACCGAGTAGCTGGGGAGGGCGTCGATTTGCAGCAACAAGGAACTGACAACGCGCTTTATTTCGCCGGTCTCGTGGGTGTCTCCCCGTTCTTTTCCCACCACATCGAATTCATCGAAGAAAAGGACGCATTTCTGTTGACGGACATAATCAAAGACTCTCTGCAATCGCGAAGTCGTTTCCCCCAAGAAGCTACCGATTAACCCTTCGTAACGAACGATTAGCAAAGGCGCCATCAGCTCATATGCCAGGGCCTCTGCCAGGATCGTCTTCCCGTTGCCTGGTGGACCTATGAACATAATCCGATTGCGTGGCGACAGACCATAGCTCTTGAGGAGATCCGCTCTGTGGTGTTCCTCGGCAATCTCGCAAATCACAGCCCGGTTCTGATCGCTTAGGATTATTTCCGACATCCGTCGCTCGGGAACTCGGTGATACAGCAGATGCGCGATGCCATTGTCCAGGATTCGCCCAGGGCGATGAAACGTTTGGCCGTTCTCGCGTATGGCCGAAGCCAGACGATCAGCAAGGATAAAATGCTTTTTTTCTCGTTCTTCGGCGATTATGCCTTCCACGACTCGACGGAAGCTGGATTGGTCTCCCTTACTACCGGATTTTACCAGGCTGACGAGTAAATCCGCCCTGGCCATCATTCCACCTCCACTACTTTCAGGCTTTCGATGCCGCGGTCGTCCACGATTTTGACGGCGATGCGACGGTGCGCGCCCGGCGCGAAGGGCAGGGAGACTGTGCCGCGATAGGCTTCGATGCGGTCTTCGTCGATCTCCGCCTTCAGGCTGCGGGCGAGCCGGGCCCAGCCGTCCCGGGGGCCGGCCATGGGGAAGAATACCTGACGGGGAAACAGGCTGCGCCCGTCGTAGTCGGGATCCAGCATCCATACGGCGATCTTGTCGGCGTCGCCGGATTCCACGTCTCCGGTTCTGGTGTTGTAGTAGTCGAAACCGTGGACGGAAACATGGAACTTGCCCTTGTCTTTGCCCTCTGCGATCTTCTCCAGCGCCACATCGGGCTGGCCGATGAGCCAGAAGCTTTCGTTGCTGGCGCGTTTCTTCTTCAGGTCATCGGTGAGCAGGTCGGCGTTCATCTGGGCTTTCAGCAGGGTGATGCCGGGCCAGTTGGTTTCGTCGATGTCTTTGGCCGCTTCCGGGTCGAACTGGAAGGCGGCGAAGACGATGATTTTGGGGCGGGGGGCCAGGGTGTGGGCTTCTTCGATGGCATGGGCGACCTGGCGCTGTTCCAGGGGGGCGTGCTCTGGGCCGAAGGAGACGACGATGCGCTGGGCGGCCGAGGCTGGGCTCGGGTCGCGGGTCGGGTCTGCGTCGTCGGCGTTGGGGCGGGTTTCGCCATCGGCGTGGAGCGAGCGGGCGCCGGGGAGCGGTTCCAGGCGGGCGAAGCGGATATGCTGCCCGGCCTTGGCGCGAATGCCGGCGCGCAGCAGTTCGTCGCGCCAGTCGCCCTGTCGTCGGGTTTCGCCGGCGCGCGCGATGGAGGCGTCGGCTGGGGCGGGCGGTTCGGCATGGTTTGCCTGTGCGGCTGGCGGCGGCGCGGCCAATATCTCAGCGATTGAGCGCACTGCCGGGGCGGGCACGGCTTCCACTGTGAAGGGGCCGCTGACCCGGGTCTTGCTGCGGTCGACCTGCGGCTGGTCGTAGAGGATTTCCGGCGGGCGCGGTTCGTCGTATGCCAATGCACGCGCCGAAACAAAGGGAATGGTCTTATAGTTGAAGCCACTGCCCACGCCTTCAGCGGGGTGGGCGAGTTTGTAGTAGTCGAAAGTCGCTGTCATGAGGCGCTGTTTGGCGAGGGTGAGCGCGACGCGGGAGGTGTCGCAGGTGATCCAGCGTCGGCCCCACTGCTCGGCGACGTAGGCGGTGGCGCCGCTGCCGCAGGTGGGATCGAACACCAGGTCGCCGGGGTCGGTGCTCATGAGTATACAGCGCGAGAGGACACTGCGGGCGGTTTGCACGACGTAGGATTTATCGCTGGGATACATCTGGCGATGCCAGATGTTGTTGATTCTGCGTCCGGGGATCTCTTCTTCATAGCGTTTCAGCCTAAGGCTGTCGGCGGCGTCGAGACGCCCCAATTCGGCGAGGCGGTCCAGCCCCTCCATTGATATGGACCAGTGTCTGCGGGGCCCGCATTTCCATACAGTTCCCTGATAGGTGTAGGGTTCGGAGCGACCGGTGGTAGACAGGCCCTGGGAATCAAGGCTGATGCGCATGTACAGGCGCGCGCCTTCTGGCAGGTAGCGGTCGGGGGCGAACTGCTCTTCTGCGGTGAGTTTACGCGTCGAGCCGTCGGGCAGTTCCACTCTCGCGTACGAGGACATATACTCTATCAGTTCCTTGCGGCTCAGGGTCTCGAAAAGCTGGCGGTATTTCGCTCTCTTTCTGTCCTTTGCATACCACAGAAGATAATCGGCCACTTCGGGCAGAAATTGGGTTGAGCTGCCGCTGGTTGTGGCGAAAGAGATGGTGGCGATGCGGTTTTCACGGCCAAATATCTCATCCAGCAACAATGACACGCGATGCACATTCTCATCCCCGATCTGCACGAAGACACTGCCGCTCTCGGTCAGCAGTTCGCGCGCCAGCAGCAGACGGTCGCGCAGGTAGCTCAGGTATGAGTGGATGCCCAGTTCCCAGGTGTCGCGGAAGGCGCGGATTTGCTCCGGCTCGGAGGTCAGGTCGTCGTCACTGCCGTCCTTTACTTCGCGTCGGTTGACGAAGGGCTGGAAGTTGGAGCCGTAGGTGATGCCGTAGGGCGGGTCGATGTAGATCATCTGCACCTTGCCGGCCATGCCTTCTTTTTCGATCAGGCTGTTCATCACCAGCAGGCTGTCGCCGGCGACCAGCCGGTTGCTCCAGTTGTGCTTGTGGCGGTAGAACTCGATGGCCCGGCGCAGCGGCGGGTTTTCTGCGGGCAGGGAGAAGAGCGAGGGCTGCTGCGCGTCGTCGGTGGTCTGCTGTCGGCGCGCGGCTTCGATGATGGCGCGCGGGTCGATGCGTTCGTGGACGTGGAGGGATACGGTTGGGGCTGTAAAGGAGGCGCGCTCGGCCTTCCCGGCCCATACGAGCTGGGGGTCGAGATGGGGGTCGTAGGCGTAGGTCTTGCTGTTGGCGTCCTTGTCGGTATCCGGCGTCACCAGGCCGACGGGCGGGTTGTTCACGCGCTGGGCGTCGGTGTGGGCGTAGTTGGCGATTTCTCTCGTGGTCTTTCTTTTGCGCGCCATAGTGCGTTCTCTATGCAGGATATTTTTTTCAGGATGTTTTTTTACAGGATGTTTTTACAGTGTTTCCAGGAATCGGCGAACTGCGGTGAATGCGCTGTGGTTGAAGTTCCAGTAGCCATTTTTGGCCGCCACGCCGACGGAGAGATGCGGCTGGGGCTGTGTTGCGATGTAGGCGTGCGCGCGGGCCTTGTGCGGGCGTCTCATGTTGATGTCTGGCAGGGTCTGGACACATTCAAAATAGGAATCTATGCAGTCATTCAGGGGGCTAGCGGCGAAGGTCTGGCAGAGGAGCGTTTCGAGCATGCCCGGGCTGTTATCGTTCGGCAGTATCAGCACTGTCACCGCCGGGGCGTCGTCGGTTCGTTCCCTGGGGCAGGAGGGCACGGGCAGCCCGGCGTTCCTCAACGAAGACTGAACGCTCTGGAATGCCGACTGCGCGGATTCTTCGGCGTCGCGAACGATGCCGATGCTCTCGACGATATCCTTTAGTTCGACCACATCCTCAAATTCATCCATGTCCTCGAATTGATCCGTGCCCACAAATGCCTGCAGAAAGCCGGGCAGGTCGCCTACGCCTCCAAAATTCTGAATCTGGATATGATCCAGGGACAGATGATCTCTGAAGGCTTCGAAGAAATTGCGCTGATCGTTTCCTTCGACGAAAAGTTGAGTTGTTGACTTGATTGGTTGTGGCTCTATCATACTCAGCGGACCTCGAGGTGATGTTTAAGGGCTGCCTCGATTGCCTCCGGTTCATAGGTGACAAAACGATTGGGGATGTATTCGCCGCGGCGATTTCTTCTCCTGGCCGAAAGCCGATGGTAGTGAAAGCCGTTAGGGCCGAGGGCCTTATAGGCTGCCTGGACGCATTCAAAACTGTGCGTGGTGGCGAATACCTGGGTGTCGAACTGCTCGGCTGCCGTGTTTATGGCCTTCCAGACATTAGGCTGCACTGAGTAGTGCAGCCCGTTTTCGATCTCATCCATCAGGACCACGCCTCCGGGCGAAGTGGCTATGGACAGGACCAAGCGGGCGATGCGGGTCATGCCCTCGCCCATCGTCGACAGCGGCGCCAGTTCGGGCCAGCCGATATCGCCCCAGATCATCGGGGCGCCGCTGGCAACATTGGCCTCGATGCTTTGCAGTCTGGGCTCGATGGATTGCAGAGCTTGCAGGATGATCTGCTCTTGCTTTCTGACTCTCAACTGCCCCAAGCGTTTGGCATCATCCTGGTTATTCCCGGTTCGCGACGAGATAAGTACCGCTGGAAACGGCGCCTCTGTATCAGGCCATTGGATATCAAAACCCTGTTCCCGCGCGCTGATGCGGGCTTCGTCTTGCGCGCCTCCGGGGCCGCTATAGCGCAACGCGAGTGAAAGCCCGCTGGACAGATCCGGCAGGGAAGGGACGCCATTATCAAAGGTGAGCTTGGTGGTCTGCGGTCGCTCCGATGTGATTTTCAGGGACAGTGGGCCGCGCGCGGCGTGATGCCCTTCGATTTCGATGGCTTGGCTCATGTCCAAGGCATAGAACAGCTGCTTCCACAGGGTCTCCTGCGCCTGTGGCGCTACTGAGCTGCCGGGGTCTGGCCCGCGCAGCAAAAGGGCATTTATCAGCGGTTGCGGATTTCCGGCCTTGGCCAGCAGGCAGATTGCCTCGAGCAGGCTTGTCTTGCCGGAGTTGTTCTTGCCGCCGATGAGGTTGATGCGGCCTAATCCGCTGATTTCGAGATCCTTGAAGACACAATAGTTCTGTATCCGTAGGCGTTCGAACATTTGGCTCTCCTTGGGTCGTCACTGCATGCGGACGAGACGCCCGCGTTGCCGGGGGCGGTTTTCAGGGAGATAGAAAACAGATGCGCTCAGGCCTTTATGCCTGTCAGGGCGATGCCCTGAATGAAGTGTTTTTGGGCCAGGAAGAAAACCACCAGAATCGGGACGATCATCATCGTGGACGCGGCCATCAGCGGGCCCCACATGGTGCGGCGTTCAAACATAAAGGCTTGCAGTCCCAGGGACAGGGTAAACTTCTCGCGGCTGTTGAGGAAAATCAGCGGTCCTGTGAAATCATTCCAGGCGAACATAAAGCTGAAGATGGCGACTGTGGCGAGGGCCGGTTTGGCCAGGGGCAGGATGATTTTCCACCAGATACTCAGGCGACTGGCCCCGTCGATGATGGCGGCCTCCTCAAGCTCCATGGGAATGGTGAGGAAGAACTGGCGCAGCATGAAAATGTAGAAGGGCGTGCCCAGGATCGCGGGCACGGTCAGCGGCAGAAACGTATCCACCCAGTCGAACCTGGCAAAAAGCAGATAGAGCGGCACTAATGTCACGATGTAGGGGACCATCATCTGGCTTACCATCACCATGAAAATGATGTCGCGTCCTGGGGCCCGCACGCGCGCGAAGCCGTATGCCGCCAGGGAGCAGGTGATGACCGCGCCGAAGACGTGGGCGAGAGCGATGGTCAGGGTGTTGAAGAAGTATTGGTGAAGGGGTGCATAGATGAATACGGCGGGGTAGTTGCCCCAGATGAAGGGGTCGGGAAGCCAGACCGGCGGCCAGGCGAAAATCTGGCGGTCGGCCTTCAGGGAGGTGCTGACCATCCAAACGAAAGGAAGCGCAAAGATTATTGCTCCCATTACCAGAAGGGTGTGGGCTGACAGGCGTCCAAGCAGGCGATAGAGTGGACGCCTTCTGGCGCGCGGATGGATTTCACGATCGGTTTGAGACCCGATTGCCTGGTCACGTATCATCGGATTAATTCTGCTCGGCTTCGTAGTAGACCCAGCGGTTGGCCAATTTGAACTGAAACAAGGTGAGCGCGAGAACGCCCACGAAGAGGATCCAGGCCATGCTGGCGGCGTAGCCCATGTTCAACAGCACAAAGGCCCGTCGGTAGAGGTACAGCATGTAGAAAAGCGTTGATTCGGCTGGTCCGCCGCCTGTCATCACGTAGGCTGTGGTAAAGACCTGGAAGGAGGCGATGACGCTAAGGACAAGGATAAAGAAGAGCGTTGGGCTCAGCATGGGCACTGTCACGTGCTGGAAACGCTGCCAGTGATTGGCGCCGTCGATCTCTGCGGCCTCATAGAGGTGTTGTGGCACGCCTTGCAGGCCGGCCAGGACGATGATCATAGCGCTGCCGGATCCCCAAAGGGCCATAAGGATCAGCGCCGGTTTGGACCAGGTCAACGATGCCAGCCATAGGGGGCCTTTGATGCCGATCAGTCTCAAGGTTGAGTTGATAAGGCCCCATTCTGGCTGCAGAATCCATACCCATAAGATGGCGCCGGCGACGATGGGCACGATCGACGGCACATAGAAGAGGGTGCGGTAGACGGCGATGCCGCGTACTTTCTGGTTGAGCAGCAAGGCCAGCAACAAGGCCACAACGATATGAAGAGGCACGAAGACGAGCACATAGTAGAGAGTGTTGCCCATCGACATGCCGAAACGGTCGTCGGAGGTAAACAGTTCGATGTAGTTGTCGAGGCCGATGAAACGCGGCGGCGTCACGATCGAGTAGTCCATGAAACCCAGCACAAAAGAGGCCGCGACCGGGCCCAGGACAAAAGCCAGAAATCCAATGCCCCAGGGGAGGAGGAAGAGGTAACAGGTTAAGGCCTCTCGGGTTGAATTGGTTAGCCAGCGTTTGCGCTGTGGTTTGTTCATAATGGATGGGATTTTTTTAAGGCGAAGGCGTTAGGAATAACGATTTTTAACGCAAAGGCGCTAGGAACAACATTTTTAACGCAAAGGCGCAAGGACGCAAAGGGCGCAAAGAACAACATTTTTAACGCAAAGACGCTAGGGCGCAAAGGGCGCAAAGAACAACATTTTTAACGCAAGGGCGCTAGGGCGCAAAGGGCGCAAAGAATAACAATTTTAACGCAAGGGCGCTAGGGCGCTAGGAAAAACCTAAAGAGTGTTCAGGTGTTTTAGCGCGGCTCTGCGTCTTCGCGTTTTGATGAAACTTTTTTAACGCAAAGACGCAAAGGCGCTAAGAATACGCTAAAGAATATTTAGCTTGTCTCCAGGTTTTCCCAGGCGGCGTCCAGGGCTTTTTGCACGTCTGCTTTGGCCGCTTGCAGAGCCTCTTGGGGCGTGCTCTTTTTGGTGAGCGCAGCCTCCCAGGCATTCTTGAATCCAATCCACAATTCGGCGGCGGCGAGCCCGGCGATCTGGCCACAGCCTACGGCAAATGTTTCAGAGTCGAGGTATCTCTGCATCATCTGCTTCTGGCGCGGCGGGAGCTGGGTGTAGAATTCTGCCTCCATCACTTCCATTGCCGGTTGATACACGGGGGGAGTTGGGGCAAAGATGGGTTTGCCTGGCAGCTGCTGGCGCTCCCACTCCGCGGTCTCCAATTCCAGACCGACGGTGCCGGCCGCCATGACATACTCGGGGCCGATCACCCATTTGATGAATTCCCAACCCGGATCCACCAGTTCTGTGTTGGGATCGATGACAAAAGTCCAGCCACAGGACCAATTCACCTGCTTGCCTTCCATGCCGGCTGAAACGGGCATAACGCCTGTGCCATCATAGTCCAAATCTGGGAACTTGGCATAGTTGCCGATCATCCAGTTGCCATACGAGCACATTGCAACCTGACCTTGGGCGAAGGGATCGACAGGCTGGCCGGAGAATCCCTCCATGAAGGAGGATGCGGCGGCGTTGCCTCCGCCATGTTCGTCGATTATATTCACGCACCAGGTCAGGGCTTCTATCCAGGGGTCGGTATCGATGAGGATCGTTCGGCCCTCTTCGTCCTGGCTGGCGCCGCCGTTTTCCATGGCATAGATCAGAAGTTGGTCGGATAGCCCTGGGGGGAAGTGGGGGAGAAAGCCGTAGCGTTCGATGCGGTCTCCCGCCATCTTATTGAGCTGCGGGGTCATTTCCAGCAGATCTTCCCATGTTTCGGGGCCTTTGTCCGGATCGAGGCCGGCTTCCTCGAAATGCGAGCGATTCCAGAAGAAATAGCGTGTCCCAGCCGTATGGGGCAGCCCATACAGCATTCCCTGCCAGGTCAGGTCGGCGATCGGGCCCGCCATAAAGTCATCTTTGCTGATGTTGTCCCGATCCATGAGATCTTCGACGGGTCGGTAGAGGTTGCGCGAGGCGAACTGTCGGAAGGTGTGGCGATTCTGGTATGATACGTCCGGGCCTTTGCCGGCCGCGACCGCGGTGACATATTTTGGCGTCCCGTAGACGGCTTCACCCAGGTCTCCGAGCGCAATGGTGATGTCGGGGTGGTCTTCCTCAAAGACCTGAATGACACCTTGGGTCGTGGGATTGATCCGCCACCAAAGTTGGAGCGTCACCGGCTCCGGCGCGGGGGCTGCCATGTCTCCTCCGGTGGCGGAGGGCGCCGCCGCGGGCGCGCAAGCCCCGCCTGCCAGCGCAAGCCCGGCTATCCCGGCGGCTCGCTGCAGAAACTGACGGCGGCTGACGCCTTTATGGTCGAATGTTTTCTCGGCGGGCGTAATTGTAGCCATATTCGCTGTTTTCTCCTTTTTCATTCAGGACGCATGTGTATTGATAGTTGACAAGCTGGATAGTTCATTTTTGTCGATAGTCCCTCCCCAAGCTGGAATCGGTGGTCTGAATACTGTGACGCAAGCGAAGCGGTTGTTGGCAGCCTAAACAGGCGAAAGGCGCTGTTCACATTTATAGTATAGCGAATGCCGCCAAGGAAAGCCAATCATCCGGGGGCGCGTATTGCGTAACCCCAGCTTGCCGAATCCAGTTTGACAAAATCGTTTTCCAATGTATATCATAGTGGCGTCCCATCAAGCCAGAAAGGCATAGATAGCCATGTTCCTGTCAGTCTCTCAGAAGATGCAGTACGAGCGGGATGGCTTTCTGTTGATCGAGAATCTCCTGACAGAAGCCGAAATCGAACCGTTGCGCGTGCGCGCGGAGGAGATTGGTCTGGGCCGGCTCACCCATGTGCCCAGGGAATGGATGCGTGAGGAGTCGGCCATTCCCGATCAGGCCGGCGCGCCCAGTAGATTGGACAGGCTACGCAAGCTGGAATTCCTGGCCTGGTATGATGAGCTCTATTTGCGCCTGGCGAAAGAGCGCCGGATCGTCAATGTTGTCGAAGCGCTGCTGGGGACATCTGATCTCAAGCTGCTGGCAGACGAAATGTTTATGAAACCGCCTATTCATGGGTCGGCCAAGGAGTGGCATCAGGACGCGGCATCCTGGCCTTGGCTGGTGCCGCAATCCTGGGTGACCGCCTGGCTGGCGCTTGATGATGTCACTCTCGAAAATGGCGCGTTGCAGTTTATCGCCGGCAGCCATAAGTTGGGGATGATCCCCGAGGACTGCGTTGATACTCTTCAGACCGATGATGTGCTGGCCAGGGAGGTAACTGTGCCGGCGCCGGCCGGCGGCTGTATTTTTCTTCACAGTCTTTCGCTCCACGCGACAGCGGCGAACAGGAGCCAGTACCGCCGGCGCGCGCACGCTATGCGTTATATCTCCGCCGATTCTAAGTCTCTGGTCGATATGAGCCAGAAACCCGGCTATCGCTCTGATCTTCTGCTCATTCAGGGTAAGGAATCCTCGGCGCCCTATAGTGTCTGAAAACGCAAGGGCAGGGGAATTCAACGCAAAGGCGCAAAGACGCAAAGGACGCAAAGGGGGGAAGAACCCGGAATTGAACGCCAGGGCGCTAAGGGCGCAGATCGGTTTAACGCAAGGGCAGGGGAATTCAACGCAAAGGCGCTAAGGGCGCAGATCGGGTTAACGCAAGGGCAGGGGAATTTAACGCAAAGGCGCAAGGGCGCAAAGGACGCAAAGGGGGGGAAGAACCCGGGATTGAACGCCAGGGCGCTAAGGGGGGTGTCGGGCGCGCTATTTTTTAATACGCCAGAGAGATAACAATGGATAAGTCTGGACTGTCTCCTGTGGAAATCGGAACCCGGAAACAGCTGTTTGTCGATAACTTTATTGTCGAAAGACAGGATAATGTCTTCCGCGTTCTGAATCAGCCGGCTAAATACCACGCTAACCCGGTCATCGAGTTGGAGCCAACGCAGAAAGTAGGCGGAGAAGAGCATATCATCGCCATGGGCAATGTGATGTATGATGAGGAAGAACGGCTCTTCAAGATGTGGTATGAGTGCGCGGATTACACCTGGTCTTTCAATCTGATCGCCTATGCTACGTCTGAGGATGGCATTCACTGGGAGCGGCCCAACCTGGGGATCATCGACTTCCGCGGCTCCAGGGAGAACAACTTCGTATTCCACCGCGGCCAAAGGAATGTGACCGCTGGCATCTACAAAGATGCGGTGGCGGCGGAGCCGAGCAGCCTCTATAAGATGATCTACAACTGTGGCGATGGCGTCGGCGTCGCGTTCTCTGCCGATGGCCTGCGCTGGCGTCCTGTTCCCGAGACGCGGGTGGCGAAAATCAGCGATAGCCCCCATTCGGTGATGTGGGAGCCGCGCTTGCATAGGTACGTGGCCCATAGCCGCCATTGGGAGAAAATGGATTTTGCCGATGGCTATGGATACGGCGGGCCGAGCGGGAACGGGAGCCGGGTTGTGCTGCAAAGTGAGAGCGAGGATTTTCTCAACTGGACAGCATACGGGATCATCATGGCCCCCGATGATCATGATCCGCCATGGACTCGGCAGTTCTACAATATGGAGTGGATGCCCTACGAGGATGTCTACTTCGGCTTCATCGCTGCCTATCATGTTCTGCCGGGCATGGAACCCAAGATCACGCCCGGCGCGGCCTGGATGGATAAGGTGGATATTCAGCTCGCCTTCAGCCGCGACAACCGCGCCTGGATGCGCGCCGGCGAGCGGCAGGTCTTCATCCCCAACGGTCCACTCGCGGATGACTTCGACTGGGGTATGGTCTACGTGATGCAGCATCCCCTTGTTGTGGGCGATGAGATCTGGTTTTACTACGTTGGCTTTAACGGCTTTCACTGGGCGACGAAGCGGCATGAGCTGCAGGGGGGCGCGGTCGGTCTGGCCAAGCTGCGGTTGGATGGGTTCGTGTCGATGGACGCCGGCGAGGGCGCGCTCACGACTAAACCATTGACGATGGCGGGCGACCGTCTCGTTGTCAACGCCGATGCCAGCCTGGGTTCTCTGGCGGTCGAAGTTCTCGATAGCGAAGGGCGTCCGATCCCCGGCTACAGTCGCGAGGATGCCGAATTCATAGCCAGCGACAACGCGCGACACACGGTCAGCTGGAACGGCAACAGTGATGCGGCGGCGCTGAGAGATCAGCCAATCGCCCTGCGGTTTCATCTGCAGCGCGCCAAACTCTACTCGTTTGTCTTTCAGACGAGTTTTTAGTTTTGCGCTTTCAGTTTCGAGCGTCTTCAGTTTCGAGTCACAGCGCGGTTGCTGAAAAGCCAGACATTGGCAACGAAAACCATACACATACGATTCGGGCAGGAGGAGCCCCACAATGAAACAGATCACCTTATTTCTGAGCATTCTTCTGGCGCTAAGCGTCATGATTGCGGCCTGCGCCGGCGCGGCCCCGGCATCTCAATCCGATCAGGAGGCGGCGGGAGAGCAGATGTCCGCGGCCGCGGAGGAGGCAGCGACCGGTCCCCGCTCTGGCGGAACGCTACGTTTGCTTCTCGATGAGACCAGCCCCACCTACTATTCATGGGAGGTATCCATTGCTTTCGACGCAGTGGACGCCAATACCATGACCAAGTTGGTACCGCGCAGTGGAGAGAGCATCGGCGACCTGGCGGAAAGCTGGGATATCTCCGACGATGGTCTGACCTACACCTTCCATTTGCACGAGGGCATTCGATGGCATGACGGGGAGCCGCTGACCGCTGGGGATATTGTTTGGAGTTACGCTACGGTGGCCGACCCGACATCCCAGTCGATCTGGGGGCAGAAGCTGCAGGATGTTGTGGGCTTTGAGGAGTACAAGGCCGGCGATGCGGCTACACTGTCCGGGGTGAAAGCCATCGACGATCTGACTGTGGAGATCCAGCTACAGAGGCCCAACGCATTCTTCCCTTCGGTCCTGCCCGACATCTCGATTTGGCCTAAGCATATTCTGGGGGATGTACCGCGCGCAGAGTTACGCAATCATCCCTTCTGGGTCGAGCGGCGGGTGGGCAGCGGGCCCTTCAAGTACGCGCGCGAGGCGCCAGGCGAATTTGTCGAGTTTACGCGCAACGATGACTACTTCAAGGGTCAACCCTACATTGAGCGGGTGCTGATGGTACGCGGCAGCAGGGATGCCCACATTACGGCTTTGGAGGCCGCTGAAGTGGATGGGCCTATGGGCGAAATGAGTCCCCAGGAGGTCGAGCATCTGAATTCGTTCCCGCATCTGACGGCGGGGGGCGCAGGTGGGGTTTCTCTGCCGATGTTTATGGCGATCAAGCAGACCAAGCCGGAGCTGAACTTGCCGTTTCGGCAGGCGCTTGCCCACGCCATCGACAGGGACGCCATCCTGGAGTCGATCTTCAAGGGGCAGGTGATGATGATCGACTCTTTCATTCCAGGCGGTCCCTACATGAAGCCGGATCTGCAGCACTGGAACTATGACCCCGCTCTCTCCCGTCAGCTGCTGGAAGAGGCCAATTGGGATCCGGATCGGGAGCTGTATATCTTCTACTACTACCAGTCGGCCTGGGCGCATGAGATGATGACGGCTATTCAGGCCTACCTGGCGGATGTGGGGGTCAGGGCGCGCGTCAGATACGGTGATTGGTCGGTCGATGAGCAGGACTGGTATCTGACAGACGCGGCCGACATCGAAATGGGGGGCCAGTCACTCTTTGGCAGCCCGGACAACTTCATTCAGGTGTCGGGCTGTGAATACGAGTATCCCGCCGGCTGGAACGGCACGCATTACTGTAGCGAGCGATTTGACGAGCTTTTTGCGATGGCCAAGACAACGACCGACGAGAGCGCGCGCAAAGAGTACTACTATGAATCTCAGGAGATTCTCAACCGGGATCTGCCCTTTATCTGGCTATTCAGCAAGCCTGCTGGGATCGTGTACAACAACAGAGTGCGGATCGAGTCTGATGGGCTGTACATCTGGCGCCGACAGTTTGAAAAGAACCTGCATGAGTGGTGGATCGAGGAGTAAAAATCGCTGATCGCTGGCTAGTGGCCAGTGCATTGCAGTTCCTGGCCACTAGCCACAGGGGTTCTGGGGATGAGTGAATATATTTTGCGCCGGCTCGCTGTCAGCGTTCCGGTCTTGCTCATGATCACGGCGCTGATCTTTATCTTGCTGGAACTGGCGCCCGGCGATCCACTGGCTGCGATGTTGGCGCCGGCTAGAGGCGTGGTTGCGCCCTCAAAGGAGTATGTGGAGGAATTGCGGCGCGAGTACGGTCTGGACAAACCGGCGCCCGTGCGCTACTTCATCTGGCTGGGCCAGGTGGTTCGAGGCAATCTGGGGACGTCGGTAACGACCAGCCGGCCGGTCGTGCGCGAGATCCGCGATCGACTGCCGGCTACACTGGAGCTCATGGTCATATCCACGCTGTTGGCCATTGTGCTAGGCGTTTCCCTCGGCGTCTATTCAGCGTTGAACCAGTATTCGATTCCAGACTATATTCTGATGGCGCTGAGCTTCACCTGGGTCTGCGTGCCGGCTTTCTTTTTTGCTCTGTTGGTGATCTATCTCTTCGCCATTCACCTGGATTGGTTGCCGGCTGGAGGGTTTCGGACGCCGGGGATCGAGAAATTTTCCTTATTTGACAACTTGCGGCATGCGATCTTGCCGACTCTGGTTCTGACGATGTCGAACCTGGCCGAGTATGTGCGGTTTACCCGCGCCAGCATGTTGGATATTAAACAGGCGGATTTCGCCACTGTCGCCCGGGCCAAAGGATTGCGGACCGGCACGATAATCTTTCGTCATCTCTTACGCAATGCCTTAATCCCTATCGTTACTCGGGTTGGTCTCAGTGTGGCCTGGCTTTTCAGCGGAGCGCTGATCGTCGAGACGGTCTTTCGCTGGCCTGGCCTGGGGGTCCTGATGCTGCAAGGCGTAATGACCCGAGACTACCCTTTGATATTGGGTATGAATCTGTTCATATCGGTTACTGTTCTGATGAGCAACCTGGTGACTGACATCGCCTATGCTTTTGTCGATCCGCGCATACGTTATACATAGCGGTAGAGTGAATTCCGAACTGATCGATTCCTACCTGTATTATGTCAGATGAATCAACTGCTGCCGGCTTGAATCAGGCGGGCGCGCTTTTGGATGGCGCAAGCTTCTCAACGCGGGGCACAATCACACCGACCGGCTATGCCTGGCGTCGCTTTCGCCGTCATAAGCTGGCGGTGGCCGGCCTCGTCACGGTGGTTTTGCTGATCATGATGGCGATCTTTGCGCCTCTGGTGAGCCGTTATCCTCCCAATAAGGTCGATTTGCGCGAAAAAGAAGATCCGCCCACGTTCGCTCACTGGCTGGGCACGGATCAGACTGGCCGCGATGTCTGGAGCCGAATCATCTACGGCGCCCGCATCTCGCTTCTGGTGGGTTTTGCTTCGGCGGCATTTGTAACGCTTCTGGGAACGATCCTGGGGGCTGTCATGGGCTATCATGGCGGGGTGGTGGATGGTTTTCTCAGCCGGGTCACCGACACTTTCATGTGTTTTCCGACTTTGATCATCGTGACCGTTCTCGTCGCCATGTTGGGGCCGGGGATCCAGAACACTATTATGGTCATTGGGCTGTTCTGGTGGCCGAGCCTGGCGCGGCTTGTGCGCGGCCAGTTTCTCAGTTTGCGTGAAATGGACTATGTTCTGGCTTCGCGAGCCTTGGGCGCGAAGTCCAGCTATATCATTTATCGCCATATTTTGCCGAACGCTGTCGGCCCTGTCCTGGTGCAGATGACTTTTTTGGTCACTGGCGCGATATTGACCGAGGCTAGTCTGAGTTTCCTGGGGTTGGGGGTGAATGTCCCTACGGCCAGCTGGGGCAGTATGTTGTTTCACGCCCAATCGTTGCGCATTTTGGAACAGAATCCGTGGATCTGGATACCACCGGGGATGATGATTGTCATTACAGCTCTCAGCGTAAATTTTATCGGCGATGCTCTGCGCGATGCGTTTGATCCGCGTATGGTGATCGAGTAGGGGCGGGAACAGAAGGAACAGAAGGAAGAGAAGGAAGAGAAGGAAGAGAAATCAACGCAAGGACGCAAAGGCGCAAGGGCGCAAAGATGCAAGGGCGCAAAGGCGCTAGGGCGTAAGGATGTTTCATGCGGGCGAGATCGGTCGCGATCCCAAGAGGAAAGAAAGGAAGCAGAGCTATGATCGAAGAGCAACTTCTGCGCCTGAAGTTGGACGGGTGGTGCGTTGTCGATGCTGTGATTCCTGAGGATGAGGTCAGAGCCGTGCGGGAGAGTGTGGCCGCGGCGACAGACAGACACAACCGGCCCGATGCGCCGTCGAAGATCGGACATCGAACCGGTCTGATCAACTATGATCAGTCCTTCGCGCCCTATTTGGCGGCGCCGCGCTTTCTGAGCCTTATCAAAGCATTGCTGGGGTCCCATGCGCGTATCTCCTTCACATCAGCTATGATAAACTATCCGGGCAACGCACGGGGCACTCTGCACGCGGACTGGCCGTTTAATCAGCACAATGCCGGCCATATTCCAGCTCCCTACCCGGATATGGTCGCCCATGTCACGACTCTGTGGATGCTTTCGCCCTATAGGGTGGAAAACGGGGCTACCATCGTTGTTCCCGGCAGCCACCGTATGGAGACAAATCCCAGCGCCGCCAACTGCGGCCATGATGAGGCCGTTCCCTATCCGACGGAGATACAGGTGACAGGCAGCGCCGGCAGCGTGTTGGTGATGGACAGCCGCATGTGGCATGCCGCTGGCGCCAACCGGAGCGACGAGCCTCGGGTGGCGATGGCTATACGCTTTGCGCCGTGGTGGCTCAATCTCAACGGGCTGATGCCCGGCGCCAAGGAGCGGGCGCGCTTGCAGAAAGAAACAGGGTTAAGAGAAAATGAGGTCGAGGCTGTGAAAAGGGATGTCTTTGCCGGTTTGCCAGCTGCTGTGAAGCCTCTTTACGAGCACTGGGTGGAGCATGAGCGTCCTTCCGATGTTGAACCTGGCGAGAATGCCGGAGCGGAGCGCTAGATGAATACAGACACCCTCGCCGCAACCCTGGCGGATCGGGTTGATCCGGAACGGCTTACTCGACTTACGCTGGATATGGTACGCATCCCCAGCCCACCGGGACAGGAACGGGCTGTCTCCGAGTTTTATGCAGAGACGTTACGGGGGATTGGGTTGGATGTGGAGCTGGATGAAGAGTTTCCGGACAGCCCAAGCGTCGTGGCCAGGCTTGAGGGAGCCGGCGGCCATGCCCCCACTCTCCAACTGGACGGCCATACCGATACGATAGATCTCGCCGGCCCCAGGCCCCGTTTCGAGGATGGCTATATCTACGGGCGCGGCTCCGAGGATATGAAGGCCTCTCTGGCGGCTATGGCTGAGGCGGCTAGGATCATTCGCGAGGCCGACATCCAGCTAGAGGGCACTCTGCTTCTCACAGCTCATGGTCGGCACGAAAGCGCCACCAACGAGACGCTGATTTCCCTGATCGGCAAGGGCGTGCATGGCGATGCGGTGATCGTCACTGAGCTGGGAGGGCATACCCTGCCGATCGCCGGCATGGGTCTTGCCTTTTTTGAAATCAAGATCAGCGGCGACGAAGAAGGGATCCACGAGACTGTTGCGCCGCCCGGCGCGCCCCATCCGGTGATGGCCGGTTACCGCGCAGTGCAGCTCCTCCAAGACAGAGCCAGGGAGCTGGGCCAACAGCGCCTGCCCTATCTTGGGACGGAATCGATCTTTATCGGTCGTTTTGCAGGTGGGGACTACTTCAACCGTCTACCGGCGTCGTGCATCATCGCCGGCACCCGGCGTTTTGGGCCTCAATGCCGTATGGAGGAAATCCGTCAGGAGTTCAAGCAGCTGGCTGAGCGGGTGGCTGAAGAGAGCGGCGCGCAGGTGGATGTGTGGCTGGACGGGGTGGAGGGCTACCAGATCGACGAAAACGAACGCCTGGCGAACGTGATCCGACAAGCTCATAGGCAGGTGACAGGAGAGGAATTGCCCCTGGCGGGCACCCGCGCGGCGGCCAATGCGCCCCAATTTGTCCATCTGGCTCAAGTGCCTGCCCTCTACTATGGCGCCACCTACCTCACTGCCCACTCGGATCACGAGCGGGTCGAGTTGGCCGAAGTGGTGCGCGCCACGAAGGTCTACATCCATGCCATCCTCGGCTACCTGGGGGTACTGGCCACTGATATCACTAGCCACTGAGAAGCGCTAGCGCCTCTCATTTGAAATTTAGAAAAGAGAAAGCAAGACAATGGATGCAGGGAATCTGGTTGGTATTTTTGTCCTTTCTGTTCCTGTCCTTAGTGTTGGTTGTATTGTTATTGGCCGCATCTTGGAGAATAAAAAAAGAAAACAAGAAGAGATTTATAACGAGCAATATCAACTTCTTTTGGAATGGGGGGAGGAACGTTATGGTCCTGACCCGATGGGTATACTTAGGGATTTGAAGGGGTATCATACCTTTGAAAGAATGCAGGGCAGCCAGTGGGCGCAAGCAGTGATAGATGGGGACAAACGAAGTCGGGTAAAGCAGGCGACTCCTTTTGTCGAATGGGGCGAGGAGCATTTTGGCGTTCTCTGGCAAGAGGAATGCAAAAAATTATGCCGTTTAGTCAGTTCAAACCGGACACAGTCAATAGACATGCTTTCAGATATGGAGATAGGTAAACTGAACGAAACTGCCTTACGGGACTATCAACCTATACGGGAGGCGAAGAACAGATCATGCAAAAATTGTGGCGCGCCATTGGTAAAGAGCAGTTGTAGTTATTGTGGCTTTTAGCTAAAGTCAGAAATTATAGGATACAAAGATAGCCCTTAACCGATAATTGAGGTATCCAGATGAACAAGCCCCGACAGATTGTCATCACCTCCGACGTGTTTCCAGACATAGAGGTTGAGCGGGAGGTTCTGGCCTCGCTGGATGTTGTGGTGGTCAAGCGTCCATGCTGGCATGAGGACGAGATCATTGCGGTCGGCAAGGAGGCATCGGCGCTGGTCGTAGGCGATGAGCCGATCAGCGCCCGAGTTCTGGCGCATTTGCCCCGCTGTCTGGTCATCGTCAAACCGGCGGTGGGGGTCGACAACATCGACATTGCCGCGGCGACAGAGCAGGGTATCTGTGTTGCCAATGTGCCCGACTACGGCGCCGATGAGGTGGCCACCCACGCTATGGCTCTGCTTCTGAACGCAATCCGTTACGTTGACGCCATCGCCGCCGACGTGCGGCGTGGCGTCTGGCGGCCGATGCCCCCCTACCCGATCCAGCGCAGCGCGGGGCGCACCTTGGGGATCGTGGGTTTCGGCCGTATTGGTCGTTCGGTGGCGCGCAAAGCCAGCGGCTTTGGCTGGCGCGTGTTGGTCTTTGATCCCTACATAGAGCCTGAGGAGAACGGCGTCGAAGCGGTTGACCTCGATACCATCCTGACTCAGTCTGATTTTATCACCCTCCATACGCCGTTGACAGACGAGACGCGCGGTCTGATCGATGCAACCGCGCTGGGGAAAATGAAATCCAGCGCCTTTCTGGTGAATACGGCTCGCGGCGGCATAGTGGACTCTACGGCTCTGTATACGGCTGTGGAGGAGGGACAGATTGCTGGCGCCGCCCTGGACGTGGTCGATGCAGAGCCACCGCCACCTGATCATCCCCTGTATCGTTCAGAGCGTATCCTGGTGACCGCGCATGTGGCCTGGTATTCCCAACAGGCCTTTGAGGATCTACGGATGAAGACGGTGCAGGAAGTCGCTCGGGTACTGCGGGGCCATCTGCCCCACAACCTGCTCAACCCTGCGGTTGACAGCAGAGGGTTAACTGCAGCGAGTCATACATTTTCACAAAAATAGAAGATGGTCTACAGTCGCCTACATGCGAAATAGATTTCACGGATCGAAAATCGTCACAGACAAATGCCACGCTGCAAGCGTGCGTTGTTGAGCAGGTGTACCTTTGTTCAACAAAAATCTATCGGTCAGTTGTCAGTGAACTGAAGTTACCTGAAACGAAAAAGATGGCACTGGCCACTGGGATTCCGCACACTCAGGAGCAACACGGTTCAGGAGCAACACAGTATCAGGAGCAACACAGTATGGCACGACAGATCGAGATTGTCCTGACTAAGCGCAATGTAAGAGGGGTTGCCACGCTCTTGGAGGAGGAGGCGCCCCGCACCTGTGAAGTGGTCTGGAACGCCCTTCCTCTTGAAGGGGACGCCTATCATGCCCGTTGGGCCGGTCGCGAGGTCTATACGCTGGTTCCGCCCTTTGGCACAGATCCCGGCAAGGAAAACGCGACCATCATGCCGATTGCTGGGGATATTCTGTATTTTGAGATTCCGGCTGCCTCCATCGACATACCTCCGGAGAGGCGTAGCGGGCAGCCGTTCATCGATATCGCCCTGTTCTATGGCCGCAACAACTTTCTTCTCGGCCCCGAAGGGTATGCTCCGGGCAATGTTTTCGCCACTGTC
Organism: uncultured Caldilineaceae bacterium; assembly: GCA_958295915.1. Classification (GTDB taxonomy): domain Bacteria; phylum Chloroflexota; class Anaerolineae; order Caldilineales; family Caldilineaceae; genus Bin5. The sequence continues at coordinate 4,733,208 of OY282381.1, read as the reverse complement.
AGCGAAAATCTGGACGGTCTGGCTGCAGCCTGCGAAAGCATCTGGCGCGAGGGCTTTGTGGGCGAGCGCATGGTAATCCGTCGTATCGAATCGTGAGTCGAGGTTAGGAGATTAGAATGCAAACCGCTGACGCAAAGAGACAAAAACGCAAAGACGCCCGGACGGAGCCCGAAAAAGATCTGCAGGCACTGGGGGATGGCAGCGCGCTGCCCTCCATTGTCGTTCCGCCGCCCGGGCCGCAGTCCCGGCAGCTGACAGAGCGTCTGAGCAGGGTCGAACCTCCGACCAGCTCGATCATTCCCCGGGGCCAGACGCCTGTCTTCTGGGAACGCAGCCGGGGCGCGAATATCGTTGACGCCGATGGCAACGTCTATATTGACCTCACGGCCGGCTTTTGCGTAGCGACCGCTGGCCATAGCAACCCGCGCATCGTTCAGGCTATCGCCCAACAGGCGGAGACACTGATGCACAGCCAGGGCGGGATCAACCCCAACCGGCAGCGAGTAGAGCTGGCGGAGAAATTGTCCGAGCGCGCGCCGGGCCAGCTATCGGTCTCTCACATCGCCAATACTGGATCTGAAGCGGTGGAGACTGCGCTGAAGACTGCGCGCATCTACACAGGACGTCACACTGTCATTGCCTTTCAGGGCGGATTTCACGGCAAGACGACCGGGGCGCTGTCGGTTTCTTCGCAGAACTACTACCGTCGCCCGTTCCTGAATATGCTTCCCGACACGGTTCATGTGCCTTACGCCTATCCGTATCGCTGTCCGACCCACTCCGATGATGGTTGTTTCTTCTGCGACGGCGGGTATCTGGAGCATATACTGACCATGCCGGATTCCGGCGTGGCTGATGTGGCCGCTGTGATTCTGGAGCCTATTCAGGGACATGGGGGCTGGATTGTGCCGCCCAAGAGATTTGTGCAGACGGTGCGCCGCCTCTGCGATGAGCACGGCATACTGCTGATCGCCGATGAGATCATCACCGGTTTCGGGCGCACCGGCCATTGGTTTGGCATGGATTACTATGACGTGGCGCCGGACATTATGGTGGTGGGCAAGGGGCTGGCCAGCGGCTTTCCTATCTCTGCCACCATCACTAGCGAGGAGATCGCCAACGCCTGGGAGCCGATGATGCACACCAGCACCTTTTTAGGCAATCCGGTAGGGTGCGCGGCGGCCCTGGCATCTTTGGCGGAGATCGAGGAAAAGGGTCTGGTGCGGCGCGGGGCGGAACTGGGGGCATACTTTAAGTCTCGGCTGGAGGAGCTACAGCAGGAGCATCATCTGATTGGCGAGGTGCGGGGCGTGGGCATGATGGTTGGGCTGGAGTTTGTCAAAGACCGGACGACCCGGGAGCCGGCCACAGAGGAGGGGGCACGCGTGGTCGATGCCGCTCTCCAGCGGGGCGTGATCGCAACCAACTACGGCGGATCCTACCACAATGTGCTCAAAATGTCGCCGCCTTTGGTTATCAGCCAGGAACAGTTGGACCGGGTGATCGAAGTGCTGAACGAGAGCCTCTACGCGGTGGAAGCGACACTGTAGAGGGACTGCAGTGGCCAGTGGTTAGTGGTTAGGGGCGCGGACAGTTGCAGCGCGGAACAGATCACGGTCGATCACAGAAATCATAGTTGGTTTTGCATGAATCCAGCTCTCGATGCGGGCGAGATGCCCGCGATCCCGGCTCTCCGCATTGGCATTCTCTATCCTTTGCACTCGGCTGAGGACGATTATCCCTACATGGCTGCCAGGTTGGAGCCGGCTGTGGATGTCTTCATCGCGCACACCGATGCGACCGATCTGCATACGGTCGAGGAGTGTCGGCGCACGGGCGATTGGGAACATCTATTGCCGGGCGTCGAAGAGCTACGGGAACACAACGTCGCTGTCTGCATGTGGGCCTGCACGAGTGGGAGCTTCGTCTACGGATTGGCTGGGGCTCGGGAGCAGGCCCAAAACATTGCCGATCGGCTTGGCGTTCCCGCCTCCAGCACGTCCCTCGCCTTTGTGAACGCTCTGCGCGCACTGCAAATCCAACGGGTGGCGATTGCCGCAACCTATCCTCAGGATCTGGCCGCTGAATTTCGCCGCTTTCTTGGAGAAGGGGAGATCGAGGTCGCGCATCTACAGAGCTTGGATATCTGGACGGCTGTTGAGGTAGGTGAAGTCGATCGAGGGGAGGCACTGGCCTTTGTCCAGGCCAACGACCACCCTGAGGCAGAGGGGATTCTCGTTCCGGATACGGCTTTGCACACGACAGCGTTTCTGCCTGATCTGGAAGCTGCGGTGGGCAAACCTGTGCTGACAGCAAATCAAGTTACCATGTGGGAAGCGCTGCGACTGGCGGGGCAGTTGCGGCCGCAGAATACATCGCATGAATCGCAGCGCGGATTTGGGAAGCTGCTGGCTGCGACCTAAATCCAGGATTGACCATGACTGTATCCTGCTCATCCTATAGATCAGAAGAATCACAGTCTAAAAACCGCTGGGCAATCAAACTGCGTGATTACCAGAGCGGCGATCGGCCGGGTCTGGGGCGTCTAGTGGACAGAGCGGATCGGGCCGATGGCGTGGATCGGCCCCTCTTGGCCGTCGCCGCGGACGACCTGCCACTCTTCGCGTTGGCGCCGCGCTACCCTTTGGGTCTGGAACGTGGCCTGACCGGCGCCGAGGCGCGTGGCCGACTTGGCAGCTGCCTGGAGCGGATCTCAGGTCATATTCTGCTGGCTGCATCCGATTCTTCTCTTGACGCCTGTATAGCGGTCTACCCCGTCCGGTCGGGCTCTGATGCGCTATGGATGCTCGACTGGGTGGTGGATCCGGATCAGCGCACGGTCATTCCCGTGGCTGATTTGCTCAGCGCGGGGCTCGGCCGCATCCGCCTGCTGGCGGCAGAGGCAACGCAGGGAAGCGGCGGAGCCGCTACTTGTACTGTGGAGGCTCGTGGGCTGGACGAAGACACAGACACCCGGGTCGCCTTGGGCATCGCCGGCCTGACAGCGGTCCGCACTTTCGCAATCCTGGCCTGCAATCTGATGGAGACGAGTATAGCTGAAGAGTCGAGTTCCGGCGGGTTGGAGGGGATTTTACTGCGGTCGTACCGCGCTGGGGACGCGCCGGCCTGGGCGCAGGCTGTCAATTTGGCCTTTGCCGAGCACTGGGGCGACATTTCATATACGGAGGAGAGCTGGGGGCGTCATGTGGCCTCTCCCCGTTTTCGCAATACGCTCAGCCTGGTGATGGAGGCAAGAGGCGCGATTGTCGGCATCTGCCATTGTACCCCCAGCTTGAAAGCTGGTGAACAAGGGTTGGCTCATCTCCATATCCTGGGGGTTCATCCGAATTTCCGACGCCGGGGTTTGGGTTATTGCCTGATGCGGGAAGCCTTGCGCCGTCTGCGGCAAGACGGGTTCACGCGGGTCGAGCTGGACATGGATAGCCTGAATTCGGGGGCATTGCGTCTCTACCGGCAGTTGGGCTTCCAGCAGCAAGCGGCGATCACGATATATCGAGGGCGGGGGGCATGAATGGCTGAGTACAGAGCAGGGATTATCGGCTGCGGCCATATCGCGCAGGTTCACGCTGGCGGCTATCGGGCCACTCCTGGGGTAACATTGGCGGCGGCGGCGGACATTGTGTCCGCGGCCGTGCATACGTTTGGTGAAAAGTGGGATGTGGGTCGGCGCTATACCGACTACACAGAGATGCTTGCCCGGGAAGATCTGGACATTCTGAGCATATGCACACGCAACCATCAGCACGTCGAGCCGACGTTGGCCGGCGCCAGAGCCGGTGTCAAGGCCATCTTTTGCGAAAAGCCCATGGCTCTGAATCTCGGCGAGGCCGACCGCATGATTGAAGCCTGTGAGCGGGCTGGCGTCAAACTTATCGTCGACCACACCATGCGCTTTGAAGCGAACTATCGGCAGATCAAAGACCTGATCGACCAGGGCGCGATTGGCGAGTTGCTCAGCGTTGAGGCGCAGGCCATCGGCGATATGGGTGAGCTTACAAACAACGCCACACACAGTTTTGACACATTATGCATGTTTGGTGGGGAGCCGGAGTGGATCTTCGCTCACCTGGAGCGGGATGTGGAACGGCACGGGGAGCGGGAGGATCTGTTTGCTGTGGTGGGATTCGCTGGCGGTGTGCGGGGGAAATTGGTTTATGGTGGCTACACGAAATACCGCTACGAAGGATTCATCTGGGAAGGCGCGCAGGGGCGCATCGAAGCCAAGGCCCATGGCGGCTGGCAACCGCAGATGCGGCTGTGGACTCAGGAACAGTCTGGCTCGACGGTCTTCCGCGATGGGATGCCGATTCCGACACAGGACAATGATCCCTGGGTGGGCGCTATAACTGAAGTTGTGGCCTGCCTGGACGAAGATCGTCGATCGATTTCGGATGGACACTCTGGTCGGCTGGCCTTAGCCCTGACGATGGCGGCCTATGAATCGCGCCGACAGGGTGGCGTGCGCATCAGGTTCCCCTACGATGCGCGGACGTCGCCGTTGGATCTGATGCTGGAAAGCGGCGAGCTGCCCACTATCTGGGGACGCGGCATACAGGAATGGACTTAGGAAAGGAGCGAACCTATGAGCCTTTTGCGCCATGTGGCATTGCGAACAAAAGATCTGGAGCGGTCACGCGCTTTTTACGAACGGATACTGGGATTGCAGTTTCTGCGCTATGTGTACGACGAAGGCTTTCCTCCGGGTTGCTATCTCACGGATGGCACTGTGAACCTGACCCTCATTCAGTACGAGGGGGAAGAACGGCCGACCTTCAGCCATGAAGGCGAGTACATCCACCTTGGGTTGATTGTGGAGAATCTGGAGGACGTCTATCACCTTGTGCGCGAGGAGGGCATGGAGATTCTGGTCGAGGATGTCAAGGTGGAAAAGGCATTCGATTACTCCCGCGTTCCGGTGGGGTCGTTCAAAACGACCGATCCGGACGGGAACATCCTCGACATCACGGAACGCAAGGATGAGTGGGATGGCGTTCGTCTGGACGATCAGGAGTTGATCGATTCGTAATTCCAAACAGGAGGCAGGAATCTATGAAAATCGCCTTGTTCGATCATGGCGGTCATAATCACATCGGTATTGTGACCGATGCGGGGGTATTGGACTTCTCCCGCGCGTATCAGGCCCAACAGCTTATTCAGAGCGGGAAAGAGTGTCCGCAGTTGGTAACAGATATGGTTACCTTGATGCGCGCCGGCCTGTTCCAGCGTCAGACATTCGCGGCAGTCCTGACGTTTGTGGCCCAACACAACCTGCAGGATGCTTTTGTCGTTGCCGCGCCCAAATTGCGCGCGCCCATCCCGCAGCCGGGCAAGCTCATCGCGCTGGGCGGCAACTATTCCCATCCGGGTGAAGATGATCCTGATGAGCCGCCGCTCTTCTTCAAGCCGGCCTCCTCTATCATCGGCCCGGAGGAGCCTATCATCTACAGGAAAAACCTGAACGTCGTGGAGCCTGAGATCGAGCTGACTGTCATCATTGGCCGGCGTGGCAGCCATATAGCGCGGGCGGATGCGATGGACTACGTGGCTGGCTACACTGCGCTCAACGACGTGACGGCCCGCGATCTCCAGAACGTCGCTTGGGAGGCGCAACGTCCGTGGTCATACACCAAGGGCATCGATACCTTCACCCCCATTGGCCCCTACGTGGTATTGCCGGATGCAGTCGGCGATCCGCACAATCTGGCGATGACGATGCGCGTCAACGGCGAGGTGGTCGCAGAAGCCAATACCAACACCATGTTATTTCAGATCCCCTTCCTGATCGAGTACATCAGCCAATACATGTCGCTGGAAGCGGGCGATATCATCGCCACGGGGACACCGGTTCACCCAGGGGGGCTTACACCTGGCGACACGGTTGAACTGGAGATTGCGGAGATTGGGATCTTACGCAATTCTGTCGCGGCGGACAGTGAGGCATGAACGCAAGCGGATGAAGCGGATGGATCAGTGGTCAACTGGCGGGAATAGTGAAATAAGATGACACAGAGATTGATCTTTGAGGTCGCGGCCCCGGCTGGCGCGGCGACATCAGAGGAGACATTGCTGAACGCCATCATCGACCTGGGGTCGCTGGGCATCGAGCCGGCGCACATCGACCGGCGTCGGGTTGGCTTCTGGATGCAGGAGCGCCTGGCGGATGACCGGCAGGGGTATGGTCGGGGCAGCGTCCGCTCTGGGCAACCGCAAGGGTTGCCTCTAGCGGCCCAAGTCGAGTTGAAGGCTGATGCGCCTGACCGGGCCATTCTGACCTGGCTGGCGCCACCCCGGTCCACCTGGCCACGACGTTTCGTCCTTGATATGGCGGAGCCCTCTGCCGGCAGACCTCTGCCATTCCCACAGGTTCAGATTTGGCCGGACGCGCACGATCGCGTCTGGGTCACGCACGATGGTCGCAAGCTGCTGGGATACTGCTACAGCGCGCAGTATCCCAAACCGTTCTTCTACCCTGTGATCGGGCCCAGTGGTCGGCCGCTCACACGTTTGGGGCATCCGAGGGATTTTGACGGTGGTCATGACCATCATCGCTCGCTGTGGATTGAACACGAGAATGTGAACGATGTGTGCTTTGAAACCGAACACCTGCATTTCTTTGCCGGCAGCGATTCACCTCTTGTCGGTATTGGGCGCATCGCGCAGCGGAAGTTTCTCAAACAGGAGGACGGGCCGGTCTATGCCAGGCTGGAGATGGAGCTCGACTGGATCAGCCATAGCGGAGAGGCGTTGCTCAGCGAAATCCGGCGAGTGCGCATATACCCTCTTGCTGGCCGCGAGCAGCTGATCGACTTCGACCTGACCTTCCGGCCGCGGGTTGAGCGGGTCACGTTCGGTCGATCTACATTCGGCATTCTGGCGGCGCGGGTGGCCCATTCGTTGGAGGTAACGCGGGCCGGCGGCCGCGTCTGCACTGCGCGCGGTGGGCTGAACGAGGCGGAACTCCATCGGCGGCCGGCGGAATGGTGCGACTACGCCGGGCCCATCACTCCCGACGAGACCAACGGCCTCGCCATATTCGACCACCCGGACAACATCCACCACCCGGCCATCTGGCACGTCCGCGACGATGGCTGGATGTGCGTCGCCCCGTTCGCCCGCGAAGCCGTCACGCTGCGCGGCGACGAGAGCCTGCAGTTGCGTTATCGCGTTTTCGCGCATGCCGGTGATGACACGGCCCGGATCGCGTCCCAGTATGCTGACTTTGCATACCCGCCGGCGGTGACAAGGCGCGCACTGCAGCGGTGAAGCGGAGAAAAGAGACGTTATGTCACAAGAAAACCTGACATTGGGCGCGATCTATCCTGATGACATGTGGATAGACTACGACATCAACTGTACACTTGACGAGTTTCGCAGATTCCTACCTGACGAAGTCTCTATGGTGTCTGTGCGCACGCATGTGCCGATGGAAGACAGCAGCCTGGCCTTCGGAATCTGGTTGGCGGAAAATGGGGATATCGAAGCGGCTGCCGCCCGTCTGATGCGCTTGAAGCCCCGTATTTTCGCCTACTACTGCACTACGGCCAGTTTCGTACGCGGTGTGGCGGGAGATACGGCTCTCAAGAAAGGCGTCGAGGAAGCCACCGGCCTGCCTTGCACCACATCCAGCTCGGCCATCGTCAACGCGCTACACGCTTTGGGGGTTACGCGAGTCGCCACAGCCTCTCCTTACCTGGAAGACGTGAACCAGGCGCTCAACAGCTATCTCGCTGAATGCGATATTGAGGTGGTCAACAGCAACGCTCTACACTTTCCTCAGGATCACGGTCTTGTACCTGCCGCGACCATCCGGGAGGCTGCGGAAAGGTCGGACGTTCCTGGGGCAGAGGCTATTCTGATCAGCTGTACGGGGCAGAAGACCGCCGACTTCATCGCTGACCTGGAACAACACATTGGCAAGCCAGTTGTCACGTCCAATCAGGCGACCGGTTGGCAGGCCTTGGGGATGCTCGGCGTCGAGCCCCGCCTGCCAGGACGAGGCGCGCTGTTCGGCATTCCCGCCGGTTCAACACCTGCAGGGCGCTCATGCCTCAGCGGTGCTTGACGGCGTCACCAGCGCATGCGGTATGAGCGCACTCATTCATATCAATCAGTACTCAACTGGCATACCGAAAGAGGAACAAAGCAGAATGGCGCGCAAAATCGAAATCTTATTTGAGAAGCATAGGGCTCGGGCCGTGGCCGAACTGAGCGACGATGCCGCTCCCCTGACCGCCGAGGCTGTCTGGAAGGCGCTGCCCTTGTCCGGCGCGGCCTATCATGCCAAATGGGCCAACAACGAAGTATACATCCTGACGCCTCCCTTTGCTGAGCGGGATCCTGGCAAGGAGAACGCCACTGTCTTTCCCATCCCCGGGGACATTCTTTATCTGCCTGTGCCTCCTGGCAACAAAGTTCCCTCCGACATGCAAGCGCAGTGTCGCGAGACCGGACTGATAGACCTTGCGATCTTTTACGGGCGGGACAACTACCTGCTTGGGCCTGACGGGCACATGCCGGGCAATCTGTTCGCCAGCATTACAGAGGGTCTCGCGGAACTTGCCGAGGCCTGTCAGGATCTGTGGCGCAATGGGGCTGGCGAGGAGCGGATGACCTTTCGTCGGTTTACCGAGTAGGGGCGGGCCTTGCGCCTGCCTGGGGTAGGCCGCCTACTTCTGATGGGCTGTCTGGTCTCTTGATCGCAAAGCGGGGGGCGTCCTCTGGGCCACTCGGCATCAGTCTGTGTAGTTTTCCTTGGGGACGCGATGCTGGGAAGTATAGGTCATGCTGTCGGGCAGCGGCATCAGGGCCCCGATTATCTCACTGCGTCGGCCCATGTGAACTGCCTGTGGCTCGTCGATGCGCTTCAGCTCTGCATCGGTGATGGGCAGGGTATAGCGAACCTGGGGAAAAAAGCGCTGGAACTGCTCGGCGTAGGCCACATAGGCGCTGTTGCCATAGGATCCATCTGCGGTTTCGGCGCGTTTACGAGCATAGGGGCCGCCATAGTACTGGCTGGCGATCTGATCCAGGGCCCGCACCTTCTTGTCGATGACGTCGGTGATGTCGATATACAGGTCCGCTCGAGATGCGCCGGCGTATTCCAGGCTATTGTTGCCGATGTAGGCGGTGGGGCTCATAAAGTAGATGCACGGGATTGGGTGGCGTTCCTGGTGGCTTCGTCCTGAACCCTGGGCCAGCTGCCAGGCATAGAGCGCGCACTGGCCAGCAGTGCCGTGCATTTTGAAGCCTCCACTCTCGAAGGGATGGTGCGCGATCATGATATCCGGCTTTACTGCGCGTATCACATCGGCGATGGCCTCGATTTTGTCTTGGGAGACCAGGATGTCGTCGTCTTCAAAGCCCAAATCCCGCACATCGTCAAAACCAAGTATGCGACAGGCGCTACGCACTTCCTCCAGCTTCTCCTCAACGGCCTGAGCCACATAGCGCTCCACGTCAAGCGCGGCGCCGGCTTTGCGTTTTTCTTCGGCCAGCTTCCAATGGTGGGAGCGAACGCCGGTGGTTATGATGGCCACGCTGACCTGGTCGCCCTGGGCCACATGATGGGCCAGCGTGCCGCCGGCCATGTCAAAGCTATCTGCAGGATGGGCGGCGACCAGCAGAATATGGATTGGTCTGCTCGGCATGAGAGGCTCCTTGCGATGGATGAAAAACTGCGCGCAAAATCGTCTCAGTCCGGCGCGGGGAAAAATGTCAGATCCGCGCCAAAGTTGGTCATGGCGGCCACGGCATCGCCTCGCAATCGCGCTCTTATCTCGCGAGTACGGTGGTGGAGAACTATCTCTTGCTCGGCCAGCTCGAATCGGATGGTGATCCAGCGATTGATGTCAGGGTTGCTCAGCGCCAGGTAGCCATTGCGCCAGCGAGGCTTGTCGTCGATGCCTGTGACGACAAGCGTTTCCGGCTTCACCCAGGTCGGCATGCGCACATAGAGAGGTCCGGGCTGTTTGGCGCGCACACGCAGGTGGGAGTGGGTGTAGGGTGATTCCACCTCCACGGCCTTGGTTTCGTGGTCGAATAGCAGATTCACCCAGTGGCCTGCCTGGTCTGAGTGTATTGCTTGCCGGAAGGCTTCACACAGAGATCCCACCGCGCCGCCCACGATATCCATATTGAAGCTGATGCGCGCCGCGTCCACAGGTTTGTGGCCGTAGGGCGCGGGGAAGCCAAAAGCCCCCAGATGGCGGTTCGCTAGATCCCGTTTGCCGTCTTGGTTCAAGGGATTGGCAGGCTCCTGGATGAAGGAGATATCCCGCAACTGGGAGGGCAGCAGATGGCAGCGCATGATGCGCTCCGCGTCCTGATAGTACTGGGGATAGCCCCATCTTCCCAAGAGCAGAGCGGTCTCCACGACATCGCCGGTATTGTTGACTTCGCCTCGGTCCGGGTCTGCCTGATCAGCGCTGCTCTCGATGACCCAGCCCAGGGGGTCGCGGATTTCGTTGAGCCCGTTGTCGTAAAAGGCCCGCACCCGCTCCATCAAGGGCGCGTCTCGGGTGAGATCGGCCAATTGGGCCAGCGAGGAGAGAACGCAGGTGGTGGAGTGCGTATGGGCGCCGAACAGATCCCGGTCGTATTGGCCGGATGGCGTAAAAAACTCATTGGTTGCTTTCTGCGCCAACTCCAATGCCAGGTCCAGCGCGATGGGACAGCCTGCGCTGCGATGGAATTTGACCAGGGGTCCGATGGCGCGGGCCAGCCCGACAATGAAGGTGGAAGGGCGGAAGGTCAGCCCCAGATTGCCTTCCAGGAAATCTGTATCCCAACCCTGTTGCGGATGCCAGCGCTCCTGAATGGTCTGAATGCTGTTTTCGGCCAGCTCGTAGGCGCGGGCAGAGCGGCGGAAGTGCGCCAGAGCATACAAAGCATGGAAACCTTCACGCACATTGTGGGGCACGAAGTGGACGAGTGGGCCGCCGATGCGGTCGCGATTGAGCGGAAGAGGAAGCGGGCCGCTATAGGAAAAGAAGGCGGCGCGAGCGTGACGGTCGATACAGCCTTCGTCCACATAGACATTCAGCGCGTTCTCGGCATTGAGAAGGGCGTTCAGGTGGCGGCCAGGCACATGGGCTTCGGAATAGATCTGACTGGCGTTCAACTCGGCTTCTGGCCATACTTGGGAGCCGAAAAAGGGAATGTCATTGTCATCGGCGTTGAAGACAGAAGACATCGTGCGGCAGCCCAGCCGGATCGCGGCGCCGATATCGGAGGTATTGACATGCGCAAGCGCGGGCATAGGCTTCTCTCCTCTCGGGGTGTCGTTACAGAGCGCTGACGGATTGAAAGGCGTAGAGACTGCATGCCAGCGGTCACGTATTGGTTTCGATCTTATGTCATCTCGCAGACCTGAATCTCGGTCACTCTTTGGCAGAATTCCAGTAACGCGTCAAATTCCTGGCGGCCGCGTCTGAGCTTTTTGCTGACTGCCTTCTCTTTCTCCAGCGTATAGAACTTTGCGGCGACATCAGATGCCTCTGTTGCGAGAATATGCGACACGATTCTGTGGCCGCACTCCTTCGGTTCAATTACGCCTAAAAAGCGCAACAGCATCCCGGGCAAGAATTGTAGCTCCTTCAATTGCCGGGTGTTAACAGTCCCGGGCGCCATAATTTCATGAGGAACCATTGTCATTCCAGAGGCGTTAAACCAATAAGCCAGCAAGGCGCTAGCGCTATAGCTCAGGTACGTGGCTCTCAGCATGCTAAGCCGCCTACCGCTTGAAATTGCTTTATAATTGATATTGGCGATAGATGTTGCGTCGCCGATATGCACAACTCTGCTGTTCTGCGCTCGATCCAGCAACGCGTTTAGTCGAACGGAGAACATATATCTTGACAGGCAACCAACAGCAAAAGTCTTGTCGATCATATCTTCAGTGGGTGAAGATTTTTTGACGCGCGCATTTGCATTGAGAATCAGCAAGTCCAAGGTGTTCTGTTCATTGACATATTCCTCTAAAAAACGTCTGTTTTCGCGGATGGAGGCCAGGTCGAGCAAGAATAGCTTATGCTGATTCTGGGGACGGATCTTCGTCAACTGATCGAATATGTCTTGGCCACGTTCCTCGCTTCTGCCAAGAAGATGAATCGTGAACCCTTTTCTTGCCAACTCGACCGCAATTGCTCTACCGATTCCATCGGTAGAGCCTGTAATGAGCGCTACTTTGTTCATGATCCGGCTATGTTCATGATCTGGCTACGCATCTGCAGATCGCGCCACTGAGGATGCTCAAGTGAATAGACTGCAACACAAGTGAATAGACTGCAACACACTGGAGCGCTGAAGATGAACAGGCGCATGATACCAGCGGGTGCGACACTATCCGTTCTCGCTCTCATCCTGGTAAGCGTGGGATTCAGTCTGGTCAGCATCCACGAAGTGGGCCAGGAAGTGCGCCAATACGTGGGTGGGCCTTTCGGCGCGCAGTTGCTGTACTTGCAAGGATGCGCGATCGACAACATGAAAGAGAGCGGTCGTCCGGGCGATAGCGACACCTTGCAGGAGCAGATAGACTACTGCCAGCGCGCGGCGCAAGGCGGGCGCGCTGGCTACTATGTGTACGACTTCAATATACGAAGATCGGCGAGGCTATCCAAGGCCGATATGAAAAGGTGGAATCAATACAGCGTTCTCTCTTTTCCCGCTTCGATCACAGGTAGGGTCGGGAACAGCGAGACAAATCCATTCAACCACATCGTTCCCTTCGAAGAGTTCGGAGGATTTGACTACGACTGCGCTCTCGCCCAAGACGGGGCACGCGCCTGCAGGAAAGCGTCTGCGTCGTGCCTGTATAGCAACGAAGCGATACGTTGCGCTGTTTTCAATCCCCGGACAGAGCAGACAGAGGAGCATAGTATTGAAGCTATGGCAGGCCTCGATCTTTTGCTGCCGCAAGGGTTCATCACAGGGCCTGACCTCTTCAAAATGCTGAAACCCCGCTTTTTCCCTCATTTAGTGGTCAGCAACCGCGGTATACTGGTCACTGACCACTAGCTACTGGTCACTGCATTCGCGCTCTGCCTCTGGGGAGCGGGCGTCTTCGTACTCAACGCCATTCATCAACTGATGTCGTCCCGTGGTAGTTGCACCCCATGATGCGCCAATAGCCGTTTGTTTCACCGCCAACGACGACGACATGAATATCTTCGAGCTGATAGATGGGAATCAGCTCATCGCTGGCGGCTTGCAGCTTCGAGGCATAGGGTTCGATGCCGTTGAGGGCGTGGGGATAGACGTAATTTTCGATCAATTGGTAGTCCCAATAGACGCTGGCTGGCATCGTGGCGTTGTCATGCACCCATTGAATCAGCTTTTCTTTGCTATCAAAGCTGCCCCGATCGATGAACTGCTGGGCTGTGATGGGGTCGAGCACAAACGTAGGTGGGTTGTGCGGATTGAGGCCGCGCAGCATATTACGCACATGATCTTGCCAATGCCGCGCCCGCAGCCCCAGGTTGAAGGCTGTCGAACGGCAGCCGCCAAAGACGCTGACCGCGCTTTCAGCGGCGCGGAAACCATGCTGCACATGAAAGGGCGTCCACGGGCTGCGTTCTTCGTTTTCGGCAAAGGTGACGCTATTGTAGGCATAGTTATTGCCTTGGGATCCCAGATAGGTCACTTCGGGAACCGAACCGCCCTGCAGGTTTTGGGAGAGCAGGCCAAAGGCGCGCCCGATCGTGGCATTGGCGTGATTATAGGGTCCCATAGCGCCGATGCCCCAGTTCATTTCGATTTCATGGCGAATGGGGCCATTGACCACGGCCATGGACGCGGCGGAACTGGTCGTGCTGGCCCGTGCCGAGGCGCCTGTGGCGGCCAGCGCCAGGATGACGGGAAAGTATTCGGGCCTGGCTCCTGCCATGACTGCATTGACCGCCACCTTCTCGACCGTGTATTCCCAGGCCTCTCGCGTGGAGGTCGGGCGCATTTGGCCCACCACTGTATCCGGGCTGCGACTGCTGCCCTTCAACATGGCGGCGACCCGCTCTTCGGTGGGCAGAATGATGGGCAACATATCGGTCCAGCGTTTGTCCAGAAATAGCTGGCGCAGGTTCTCTTCAGTATCTGGCTCGACAAAGCGGGGCGTGGAACGCTCAAATGTCTGGGGGCGGGTCTCCTGCGCAGACTGTGGGCGGGTGAGCGCGTTGATCACTTCGCTCATAAAGGGGCGGCCCGTCACATCGTCTGGGCCATCGACATAGGCCCGCAGCTGGTCTGGCGTGCGGCCCATGACCGGTTGCGGCACAAAGGCATGGCGCAGATAGGGGATCCCTTGTTGCAGGGTGGAGGCTCGCACCAAAGACTCAAACACCCCGGTTTGGATGGAGGCTGTGGGGACGTTATATTCGGTTTCGAGAATGATACATTGGTCGGCGACCGCCGGCGCGCAGGTACTTCAATGGCCCACGGCCATAACGGCTCCGGCTCCTTTCTGCTGAATTTCGGCATAGAGGGTTTCATCTCGTTCGGTATAGACGCCTGATTTGCGCCGCACTTCGATGTTCACGTCGGGCCGGTTGTCGTGAAACCAATTGGCCATCTGCTCGATCAGGATATCGCCGTCGTCAAAGCGACAGTCTACGAGATAGACTGTCTTGCCCGTTAAATCATCCGCGCGCGGGGCCAGAGGTTTCTGGGCGATCTGGGGCGGATAGCCCATTGGGTTGTGCACGCGTATTTTGGTGTCCATGTTTGGCTCCTTCAGAAATGAGTAAAAAGAATAGGGAATGTCGCCAGGACGCAGAGAGGCGAGGGAAAACGATCACGGGTCCTGGCCGCATCGCGCCTCCGCGCCTTTGCGTTGGATTCAGGCGGGCGGGCGCACGTTGAACTGGAAGGCATAGAGACTGGCTTCATGCAGATGAAATCGAATGCGCACCGGTTTGTTCCACAGCGCCCGCACATCGCTGCTGCCCTGCCAACGAACTGTGTGCCAGATCTGGTCTGGCCGGCCGTTCACCGGGTCGCAGAGCTGCGCGGAAAAGCCCTCATATGGCTGGAACTGGGGGTCGAGTAGTTCGACCTGGATGAAGCCATAGCGGCAGTCGGCGTTGATACGCAGGGATTCGCCTTCGAAGACAAACTGTTTGCTGTACACCTGGCCGGATTCGTAGGTCGGCACGAGCCGGGCCCACCCATCTTCCCGCAGAATCAGGCCGCCTACGGCCCGTTTGGGCAGGCGCTCCCCCTGGATCGCTTGGCGTTTGTTCCATGCCTGTCGCTGGCTTTCGAACTCTGCCTGGGGATAGATAGGGGTGGGCGACGCGCGGTGCAACCAGTTCTGCTTTTGTGGGTTGGCGCTGTAGGGTATCACCATCTGGCCACTGTGGACGAGCGCGCCCGCTGGGGTAAAGCAGGCGAAGCCATAGTCCTGGGCGCCGGGCGAGCCGGTGTCTACCCACGCATTGGGGGGGCCGGCACGCTGCCAGCGTTTGCCATCCCGGCTGGTATAAAGCCCCAGCTGGCAGAAGGCCTGATCCCGCCAGTTGTGCCCATTGCGCTCCTGCCAGAAGGGTTCGGCCACAAATTCGCCTGTAATGCCAATGTAAAGGCCCCCTATTTTGCGCACGGACATGTCATGCATCTCCAGGTGGGGCGGCAAATTGGCGTCCCAGTCTGCGGAGAGCACCACTTCTTTGGGCGACCAGTTGATGAAGTCACTGCTCTCCTGGCGACCGATCTGACGTTTACGGTACAGAAAGTTCTGGTGATGAGAATACTGGCTGTAGCCGACCCAGCGTTGGATGCTCTCATCCCATATGATCTTCTGCTCGTGGTGGTGAGGAAAGTTGGTTTCCTCGCTAATGGTATGCCAGTGTAGCCCGTCCGGCGATGCATCCACGCGGGAGAGTCGGGTGCTGCCGGGTGGTCGTTTGCGGGCGGCTTCTGGCGGCCAATTGACCAAGAGGTAGTTGCGTTCGCTATTGCTGCGGTCGTGGTTCAGCGCCAGACCGGACTGGGATACGTCTGGGTGCACGATGTTGGTAGCTGTGTGTTCCTGAAACGGCAGACAGTCAGCGCGCAGCGGTTTCTCCCAGTGGAGCGCATCGGTCGATTCGGCATAACAGAGGACCTGCCCCGTGTTAAATGGATCGTTCATCAGACCTTGCCAGTACCACATTTTAAACTTGCCGTCGTCTGGGTCGTGGACAACTCCGGCGATGCCGGGGTTAAACTGCACCTGTTCCCAGGGGAGATTTGACCAGGCCAGCAGTGGTTCGTCTGCTTTGGTCGGGGCGCACACCTCGCGCCGCACTCCGTCCAGGTGGTCTAGGATGAAGTTATCCAGAAACAGTTGCTTTTCCATGCCGATGTGCAGAAAAGGAAGGTCATAATCGGGTGGAATGTACGGGTAGTTCTGGTCTACTGGACGCTGGCCGCTCCAGATGGACTCAGCTTTCTGCCGCGTATCCAGTTGCTCGGTTGGACTTTTTGATTCAGGTGGGATCATGTCAGTGCTTTGTGATCGGTGGGCGGGCACAAGGGCAGCCTCTACTAAATTCCCCATTGCGCGCGCATCTCTTCCATTGTTTTGCGGTTTTCGGCCTTTGGAATTTGGTCTGGGTTGGGCCCCATATGTCGTTCATCGACCGGTTCACTGGCCAGTTGATAGCGGTTATCCGTGCTGAGCCGATAGTGGTTCGAGATATTATCGAGCGAGCCATGCAAAAAATACATACCAAAGATGACGACATCAGCGGCGCGAAACGGCGTCGAGGCCCATTTGACCCCGAAATCATGGATCAGATCATGCGGATTTCGACTGAGCCAACCATCTGTCAGATCGTTGTGCGCGTCTGCTGTACCATAGGTACGCCTGAGGATGTCGAGTCTGTTTGAACCCGGGCAGAAAGCCAGGGTTCCCCTATCCAAAGACAGGTCGTCTAAGGGTGTCCAGACCGTAAAGAGATTCTTCGTTCCCGCGCCCATATAGACGATGTCATAGTGAGCGCCGGTAGTTGCTCCCCGCCTGACGGCGCGCGGCCATTTGTGATCCAGGGTCAGAATCGGGCCGCCCAAGAACTGCTCAAAGAAGGTCAGGATGCGCGTGGAATTCACGACGCGCAGGTAGGCGCGCAGGTTGATGACCACCTCGTTCTTCAGAATCGGGCCTTTGTTGTCTGGCCCGATTGCGCCTTCTTCAAGGGGGCGACTGGGGTCCAAATATCCCTGCGCTGACAGATGCTCCAGGATCTCTCTCCTGGCGGCCATGACAGCGTCGCGATCGTAGAAATCGCGTATGAGCAGATAACCGTCCTGGTTCATTCTGGCGCGTAGGGCATTGACATCGTCCAGAATATGGTTCGCCTCACGCGGTTGGAAGATCGTGTGGCCGAATACAAGCTTATGGCCGGCCATAGAAACTCTGGTCCCGTCGGGAATGGATACGCTCTGCATAGTTTTTCTACCGTCTCAGGCGATGGCGCGCTTGGTATATTGTCGTCCGACCGCTGCCGATTCCTGATTGCCGGCGGGGAAAGTGATGCCCTCCTCAATCTTGTCGGCCACAGTATCGGGATAGACTGCGTCCAGGAAACCGATGTTGGCCGCCTTACAGGCGGCGAAGACCCGGTCGCGCGCCGCCTTCAATTCGCCTTCTTCTGTATTCTCCCGCGTGCGCACTGTGTCGTAGCCGAAGGTCATACGCATATCGGATGGGCCCCACTCGGCAAAGGCGATCCCCGGCACCTTGGCGCTGGCTTCGGCATTGGCGAGCGCGCGCTTATTTTCAATCTTGATGCCAAGGATGAGTTCACCTTCTGGGTTCAACGGCCAGACGTCGGCCTTGCGTAGATATTCCTGGGTCGATATGCCCCATATATGGGCGGCATTGTCCTGGCCACCGGAGCCGCGCCGCCCTTGATCCAGCCCTTCACCGACGCCTGGCGTCTGGAACGGATAGCGCACCCACTCGACGAACTCCTTCACGGCCCCGGGCGTCTCGGCATGGCAGAGCAGGATGCCGTGGATACCGGTTGCCATGACCTGCTTGATCATCCAGGCATTGTTGCGCACGACGAACTCATCCACGCCGTCGAATGGCAGCGTAACCAGCACGGTGGGCGTGCGATGTCCTGTAGGTGTTGGGCCGCCTGCCACCAGGCCACGCATAAAGGCATTCAGGCCGACGATATCGTAAGGTTGATGTTCGATGCCAATGACCAGCCAATCGGCGAAGGTTTGAGCGGATTTGACGCCCCCTTCATAGCTCAGCTCCCTGCCGCCATCCCAATAGACCGGTTGGCCGGCTTCCAGCAGTTCAATTACCTGATTGATTCGCTTCATTGTGCCTGTCCTTGCGCATACTGCAGTGGTCGATTAGAAATTACGAAGTTAGAAATTACGAATCAGGAATCGATCGATTCCTGATTGGATTTACCCAATCACGCAGTGGATGTTCACGATCTTCCAATGGTAGCCGCGTACGCCCATGTCGATGCGCGGTGTAGACACCCAGGATCATTTCCAAGGCCCAGCGCGCGTCGCGTCCGCTCGTGATCGGGTCGCGATCTTCCTCGATCGCTGCGATCAGATCGCGTACTATATAGGCATTCAACAGATCAAAGCCTGGGCTGTATGGCTTCAGAACCACGTTCCAGGCGGGCTCTGCAGGGGCTGGCGTCCAATTTGGATGGGGATAGTGCAGCAAGTAGCCATCACGATGGGCCAGGATGCCCTCTGTTCCGTAGATCTCCAGGCCACCCGGCCGCGGGCCTGGGCGCACGGCGCGGCGTCGGGAGAGAAAGTCGCCGATAATCCCCTGCTCAAAGGCGTATGTGGCCTGCAAGTGGTCGCCCAAGATGGGGCCGATCTCTTCATCACCCTGCCTGGCATCATTTTGTCCGGCGTCGTGTCCATCTTGAAGAATATACGCCTGTACCCAGCGCGGTGGGCCAAAGAGAAAGCAGAGCAGGTCGAGCGTGTGCGTTCCCAGCACCATCAGATCCTGACCACCGCCGCGGTGATCCTGTTTGCCGGCACTGTGGATTTCCTTGACATCGCCGATGGTCTCAGCGGCGATCAGGTTTTTCAGTTTATGGGCAAAAGGCTGGACACGGCTCTGATGCGCAACTGCGATTTTCGTTCCCGCGCGGTCACAGGCGGCGATCATCGCATCGGCCTCGGCCAGGGTTCTGGCAAAAGGTTTTTCACAGAAGATGCCGCGCACACCGGCCTCGGCTGCGGCGATGACCATATCATGATGCTGATCCAGCCAGCGCGTGGCGACGCTCACCAGATCCGGCTTTTCCTGCGCCAACATCTGCCGATAATCCTGATAACAGTTGTCGGGCCTTACATCCAAACGCTCCGCGGCCGCGGCCGCGCCGGCCGCGTCGGCATCCGCTACGGCAACTAACTGGACTTCCGGCATGCCCAGGTAGACGGTATCTAAGTTGTGGCCGTAGTTGCCTCGGCCTGTGTGGCCAATGACGCCTGCACGATATTTAGTCATTTTCGATCCTTTTACACAATAAAACGCAAGGGCGCAAAGACGCAAGGAAAAACCGACTATGATTTCAGTGCCCTGGCGGCAGCGGCAGATCCACCCGAACATTGCCCCGCGCATGGGATTGCAGAAAGCCGACCAGGACCTCAACTGTCTTCTTGGCTTCCTGCGCCGGGCTGAGCAGTTCACCACCGTTTTCCATCACCTCGATCAACTCGGCGACACAGGCAGGGATACCGGTACGTTGGTGAAATGGGAATGGGAAGCGCTCGGTCGTGTGTCTGTCCCTGCGAACGACCTGACTGTTGTGGACATCGATCAGACCTGTTTCACCGAGCACTTGAATCCCGAAACTGGCGGGATACTGCCCTTTGGTGGCGTTGATAAAGGCGCGCACACCGTTGCGGAAATGGATGTAGCCGGAGCCAGCCGGATCGGTGGCCGGGTCTCTTCCGCCATCGCCCTGATAGCTGTCATAGTGGTCGTAGCCGGGCTCTAATTCAGCGAAGACCCACTCAGGCTCCGATTCGGCAAAGAAACAGACGCCATCGATCAGGTGCGTGCCATTGCGAAAGAGCATCGCGCGCGGACCGCCCAGGTGGCCCACAATGCGCTGCACCTTGCCGATCGAGCCATTGCGAATGGCTTCTCTGGCCACATGGTAATGTGGCCGCCAGCGGTTCGTGTGATCCACGGACATGACGGTAGCGTTGGCCTGGCAGGCTTCAATCATGCGCGCGCATTCGTCCACCGAGGTCGCCAGCGGCTTTTCACAGATGATGCCTTTGATTCCGGCATTGGCGGCTGTAACGACGATGTCGGTGTGACGGTTGTCTGAAGTGCAGACGCTCAGGATATCCAGATTTTCTTGCTCGATCATGGCGCGATAGTCGGTGTAGGTCTGCAGATCGGCAAACTCCTGTCCCCACGTCTGGGCCACGCGTTCAAATAGCTCCGTCTTCAGGTCGCAGACGGCGACCACCTGTGTTGCGGGCAGGTAGCTATAGGCGCCGAGATGTGAAGTCGGGCTAGGCGTATTCAAGATGCCGTCCGGATCCGGTGCGGGACGGCCAGCCGCAATCCCTGACAGGCCGACCACGCCAACTCGATATGTCTTCTGCATGTCTCTATTCCTTTACGAACTAGAAATTGGTAGTTTCTACATCGTCCACTGAAGGGCGCTCATGCCTTACATGAGCGCAACGTTTAGCTTATCTGCCCATTCCTCAATCTTCCGGTATGTTGATTCTGGCACCTCAATCCCCTCGGCCAGACGCTGACGCCGCGAGCGTCGCTCGAAATCACCTGGAGCCAGCACTTCATCAAAACCGGGAGCAGGCGGCGTAGCTTTCAACCCGTTCAGCAGGGCGCGGACGTTCTGCTGGTATGCTTCCGGGGGCGTAAAGGCGGCCACGTCTATGACCTGCATGAACATGCCCCCCATGGCGGTTCGCTCCTGATCGAACTGTCCGGCCAGGCCACCGAGCAGGCTAAACAGTAGCGCCAATGCGTACCCCTTGTGTCCGCCTGCGGGCAGCAAATATCCGCCATCATAGAAATCCGCTGTTTTGACGCTGGGTTGACCATGCTTATCTACAATCGAGCCGGCCGGCAGATCGGCATTCTTGCTGTGGGCTACCATGATTTTGCCGCCGGCGATAACGCTGGTGGCAAAATCGATGATGAAGGGCGCGTCATCTCCGGTGGGCACGCCGACCGCGATCGGATTGGTGCCCAGCGCGCCACGCGCGCCGCCGAAGGGAACCATCTGCCCTCCTCCCTCTTTGGCGGCGCCGCCGGACGTGATCACGGCGATGCATGCGGCCTTGGCGGCCTGCTCCGCGTATTCGCCGACGCGCCCGATATGGGTGAAGTTCTGGAAACTGACGCAACAGACGGCGGCCTGTTTCGCTTTGTCGATGGCCCACGCCATAGCCTGGCGACTCATATAATGTCCGAAACTCTTGTGTCCATCCACAAGCATTGTGTTGGCTGTCTCTTGGATGACCTGGGGAGAGGCGGCGGGATCGATGTCACCATTCTCGATACGATCCAAGTAGGGCGGGACAAATTGCACGCCGTGCGAGTCGTGGCCGGCGAGATTGGCGTTGACGAGGATTTCAGCTACTGTTTCGGCAATATCCAAAGGCGTTCCCGCAGCCATAAAGAGATTGCGGGCCATTTGTTGCAGTTGATCGGCCGAGAAACGATAGGATGTTTGCATCAGCGCCTCCTGATAACGGCAGTGCATTGGTCGGTGATCACTGACTACTGATCACTGGTGTTTCCAGGTTGACGCGCCAAGGGGAGCGTAACCACCTGGCCCTCGGCCGCGGACTTGTATCCGGCCAGCAAGATTTCGGTCAGCATAGCGGCCTGCTGCGCATTCATCTCGCTCTCCCGCCCTTCCACAATACAATCGATAAAGTGGCTGGCGTCACTGTGGGTGGCCAGCATGTTGGATAAGGGGGCAAACGTGCGTTTGGGTTGGGCGTTGACTTCTTCCTGGGTGGTGCGCCAGAAGCCCATGGGATCGCGTGGATTGACCGCGGGCGGCGTCCAGGGCGGCGCGTCTGTGTAGACTTCCAGTCGTGGTCGATTGGCATCGACCAGCAGAGAGCCTTGGGCGCCGATCAGGCAGATCTGATTGACGCCTCCCGCTGGATGGCTCGTCCAGCCTACACGCCCGCCGGTGATGGTCGCTGTCAGCCCTCCCTCCATCGTCAACGAGAGAAAACCGAAGTCCTCCACATTGCGCCGTTGGTGGGCCGCAAAAAAGTAGTTTGCCGCGCTGCCATAGACGGTTTGGACGGCGCGCCCGGAGAGCCAACAGACCAATGCCAGCGCATAGACGCCCATGGCGTAGAGTTCGGCTTTGGCATCCACGAAGTTAGAGATGATAGGCGGGTAGATTGGGCGGCGAGGCGTGCCCAAGGTGGCAGTTCCGCCGGGCCCTTTGGCGAAGAGATTGTCGACATGAATGGCCACGAGATCGCCCAATTCACCTGACTCTAGCACACGCCGCGCGCGTTGCGCCCAGGGCTGATGGTTGGAACTGAACATCTGACTGCGGACGCCTGCCTGTTTTACTGCGGCTACTGCCGCATCCGCTGCCTCCAGAGATGGCGTCAAGGGCTTGTCGATGTAGACATGCTTGCCAGCGTGCGCGCACAGGGCTACGATGCGGGCGCGGCGTTCTGGTTCCGCGCAGATCGATACCAGATGCACGTCGTCTCTTGCCAGCGCATCATCCAGGTTTGGCCAGTAGGGAATGTCCAGGTCCTCAGCGAACGTCCGGTTCAGTTGGGCTCGCTGCGGGGACACGTTCGCTTCATCGCTCAGCCCGACGAGCGTGCAGCGAGGATCGGCATGGAACAGGTCGGCATAGTTCTCCTGATGCGTTAGCCTGCCTGAGACCAGGAGGACGCCCAACGATGGCGCGCTCATAGCTGGCCCCCTGTTCGCATCATTGAAATTGGTTGGTTCGCAGCGAGCGACTGGTCGATGGCTTCCAGAATCACATGCGCATCAGGGGTTGATAGATTCGACGATGCGGCGATGACCGTCGGGCTGGCGCGCTGCGCCGTTACGGCCTCAGGGCTGCTGAGGGCAATGAAATCGTTGTGATAGACTGCGCCGCGGGCGCCATAGATGGCGAGGTTCATATAGGGGCGGTTATGCGCCAGCGCGAGGGCAAGCAGCGCGGAGCCGCCGGTGGCATATTCGAGCGCAAGCGACAGATGTCCCTGCGCTTCTGCGCCTGTGGCATAGAGCTGGCGCACGTTCGCCGCCAGCCAGCGATTGGCGCAGGCGGTCATTTCAGCCAGTTGCGCTTTGAGAACGTTCTTATTTTGCGCCACGGACGCTGTCCAGCGCACAAAGACCGGGGCGCCGATACGGTCGCTGTCGAGCGTGGCGCTTACCGCCTGGTATAGCATAGGCCAATCGTACATGACAATCTCTCCCGCCAATACACAATTGTGATGTGTCCCCGCGTGCGCAGGGGCGTTTAGGGATCCGTCTCGCACGGACTATCCCCGGATATATGGGGGCGTCTATCCTGATGCGCAAGTTTGAACTTTTCCAGGGTTTTGGTAATAGATAGGGCTGGCCCATCAATGACGAAGACCTCGGAGGGAAGTTTATTTGCGAATGGGAAGTAGCCTCCCTCTTGGATAGCGATCAGGAGCATAATGAGCGCTTTTTTTGTTTTTGCCGAGTTATACAGATCGGTTGCAGCTTCAAGAATTGTTTCATTTGGGCGTTGAACACGTATTGGAATTGGACAACCATCTATGTCGTCCTTTAGAAAAGCATCGATTCCTTTATTGCGCTGTACAGGAACAATTTCTAATCCTTTCAGTAAAGCCAGAGCTTCTTCATAGGTTGTCTTGTATGCTTCGCGACCTAATTTCAACAGATTCGATTCGGATTTAATAGGTTTAGCAAGTCTGCTATGCGCTATTTCAATGGCGTCACTTGAGATGTCTATACCGATTGATCGACGATGCAGCAGCGTTGCGGCAACTAACGTTGTGCCACTCCCGCAGAAGGGATCAAGAATCAAGTCATTTTCATTGGAAGCAATTTGGATGATACGTTCAAGAAGAAGAATAGGTTTCTGAGTCGGGTATCCGACTCTTTCTTTCGCCTTTGGATTTAAGTATGGAATATGCCACACATCGCTTAGAGGAACACCTTTCTTCGCCCCTCCTGGTATGAAGTCGCCGTTGTCATCCAGATCATAAACAGATTTTCCATACACATCACGCTTGCGTCGTTGCAGAATCTGGTCGACGTTTGTAGCGGTTGAATACTCATTATACATCGTGTTAAACGTATACGTATCAGACTTTGTGTAATAGTATATCGTCTGGTGCGCGGGAAGCAGATTTTTTTGCGAATTTGACCAGCGCCTATAGTGCCAGATTATTTCAGAACGAAAATTCCTGACGCCAAATATTTCATCCAGCAGAATCCGGATGATATGTGAGGCATTGCGGTCACAATGAAAAAAAATTGAACCAGTCGGGTGTAAAACGCGTTTGATTTCTTGCAACCGTTCATATAAGAAATTCGTGTACTCAGCATGAGAGGACCATACATCATCAAACGAAAACTCTCGTTGTCGATCTTTTGTTCGCAGTCGATGTGTTTTCTGGGTGAAAAATGGCGGGTCAAGATAGATTAGATGGATGCTATTGGCATTGAATTCACGAATGATAGGTAAACAGTCGCCTTGCAATAACTGTGTATTCATGTTTACTTCTTTGTGTTTTCGTTCGCGAGCATTTCAAGGATTGCTTTCAGATCGATTTCAGTTCGCTTGTTCACATAGTCCCAAGCAGAATCTCCAAAATAATATTGTCCACCGATCCCCGCATAAAGGGTGGCCAATATCTCTTGGATACGAATGGCCTGATTTCGATTTGGATAGTAGAACATAACCCGGATTGGTATATATCCAGCGTCAGCAATCGTGCTGATACGAGTATGCTCTTTTGTGATATGATCTCCGTCAGTTGTGGCGTCGCGCCACTTTATCTCGATGGCATCAAGCCCAATCAAACAATCTATCTCAAAAGTCTTTGGGCGATTTCCTCTGGTGTTTGGAATTCTAATGC
Source organism: uncultured Caldilineaceae bacterium (assembly GCA_958295915.1). Taxonomy (GTDB): domain Bacteria; phylum Chloroflexota; class Anaerolineae; order Caldilineales; family Caldilineaceae; genus Bin5. The sequence goes on along the minus strand of OY282381.1, from coordinate 4,708,095 downwards.
TACCAGAGTCGGAATACTTTGCATGAAAACATAGCTTTGTTGCTTCTTCCAGAAATCTACCCGCACTATTGTAGAGGAAACGGCCTTTATTTTGGTAAACATCAATCAAATGACCTTCTTCAGTCGGAATACCCAAAACACGATATATGAGAAAATGGGAAGTATCATCCTCTTTCATTTCCTCAACACGATCACGTATCTTTCGTTCTAAATCCGTAAGATATCTGGCAGCAAGCTTTCGGATTTCTTGTTCAATCGCTAACGACATATATGTACTGGACGTTCTGATACATAATGATTCCAGGAATTTCACGACTCTGCCTGGCGTGGGTTCAGGGCATCGATCAGCCCATCTCCCAGAAAGTTGATACCCAGGGCGACGATGGCAATGGTCAGGCCGGGCACTGCCACGAGCCAGGGACGGTAGCGCCAGCTAAGTTGGTTGTCGTTGATCATCGCGCCCCAGCTAGCCTGGGGAGGCTGCACGCCCACGCCGAGAAAGCTCAGACCCGATTCGGCGACGATAGCGCCGCCAAAGCCAAAGGTGACGGCCACGATCAGGGGGCCCAGGGCGTTCGGAATCAGATGTCGCAGCAGGATCTTCAACTGGCTGACGCCAACTGCACGCGCGGCTTCAACGAACTCTTTCTCGCGCAACGACAAGATCTGACCTCGAATCAGGCGGGCATAGCCGGGCCACTGGATCAGGGCGAGGGCGCCAAAGACCACGACCAGGTCCACATAGGTGGGGGTGGCGAAGAATCCCAGGCCAGTTCTTGCATACATCATATCTACCCAGTCGGCTACAGGTTTGCGAAATGTGGCGGCGATGAGAGAAGCAAAGAGGAGCTGGGGGATCGACATCGTCACATCGATGGCGCGGCTGATCAGCCAGTCCGCCCAACTGCCCAGGTAGGCCGCGACACCGCCCAGGAGGATTCCCAGAGTCACACTGAACATCGTGGAGACGATGGCGACGATGCCGGCGGTGCGCGCGCCCCACATGATGCGGCTCAACATATCTCGTCCCAGGTCATCGGTGCCCAGCAGGTAGTCGATACTCGGCCCTTCGGCTACCCGGTCCAGGTTCTGGAGCATATAGGGGTAGGGGGCCAGAAAGGGGCCGAAGGCCGCGGTGATAGCCAGAAGCGCAAAGATACCCAGACCGATCATTGAGAGCCGATTGCGCACCATACGTTTGAAGGCATCGCTCCAAAAGCCCCTTGTCTTGAGATCTTGGGCCTCAAGTTCAAATTGCAGGTCTGCAACATTGGCGGCATCGGTTTGGGCCATCCTGATTTCCTCTGGGGATCATGCGCTATGATTTGACTGTGATGTGTGTGATTGACCGTGATTTTATCCTGTTCAGCGGCGGAATCAGGAGAAACGAACAGTCCAAGCATGAAGCGGATCTAATCGTAGACGACCCGCGGATCCAGCAAGGGGTAGATCAGATCCACGAGCAGATTGATGGCCATGGTCAGGCCGGCGGTAAAGAGCACCACCCCGTTGATCATATTGAAATCCCGGCTACTCAGGCCCTGTGTAAAGAGGCGCCCCAGGCCGGGGAAATTAAACGCCAGATCGACGAAAACAGTTTGCCACATAAAATCGTCCACCAGCAGCCCCATGGATGTGACGACTGGAATGAGCGCATTGCGGGCCACGTGGCGGGCCATCACTTTGAATTCAGTCAGGCCTTTGGCGCGGGCCGTGCGCACATAGTCGTTCTGCAATACTTCCAAGATGCCGCCGCGCGTCTGGCGGATGATACTGGCCAGCGAACGGAGGGAGATGATCCCGGCCGCCACGAAAAAGGATGGGTGCCATACCCCTTTCCAGCCACGGGGCACATTCATAATGTCAAACCAGAGAACAGAGATAATGAGAATCATGGGGACAAGAACAAAGGGGGGGATCGACCAGAGGAAGAGACTGAAGCCGACGATGATATAGTCCAGTCGCGTGTTGCGGAAGCGGGCCGCCAAAATGCCCAAGGGAATGCCCACGACTATCATGATTATCACCGCGCCGAGCGCGAGGGAGCCGGATACAGGGAGAGAGCGTTTGATGCGTGGCCAGATGGGCGCGGCGTCGGTGAAAGAATAGCCAAACTTGCCTTGAAGCAGATTGTCCATATAGGTGCCGAATTGGGCGAAAAAGGGTCTATCCAGGCCGTATTGATGGCGCAGGTCCGCTACCTCCTGTTCATTCAGGTAGATACCCTGGGCTGCCCATTGGGAGCGGAGGATGGTGACTGGGTCGATAGGTCCCAGATAGCCCAACAGGAAGACGATCATCAGAGTTGTGAACAATGTTGGAATGATGATCAGCAGGCGCATCGAAAGATAGCGGGTCACGGCTGTTCCTCTTGCGGCTATGATTCATAGCCTGATACAGACGTCAGAATGGCATTGGCCCTGTCAAGTGGGCCTGGCAACTGCTGAAGATTCAGATTGAGGAGAGAGAAGAGAGAACCCCTCTCCCTCCTCCCTACGATAGTTCGTTACCGTTCTTTCCGGTAGGTGTCTGTCATCGTGTGCCAGAAGCTGATGCGGCTCTGGCCATACCCACCGACCCACGGCTGAATCTGATACCAACCTCGGATGTATCCGGTTGGGATCACAAGCGCGGCGTCGGTGAACTTCTCCAGCATAGCCAGCGAGCGAGCGCAGTAGTCTGAGCTATTGGGATCCATGGACAGCAGCGCATCGATCTCCTCATCCCAGCCCTCTTCTGTGTACTGGGTCCAGGACTGATAGGAGCCGCCGCGGGTGTGGGCGATGGCCTCCAACAGATAGCCTGGGCGCGGGAGGAAAGAGCCACCGCTGGTGACGCGGATCGCCACCAGGCCTTCACCGTCGACGAACTCGGCTTCGGCGTTCTTGATCTCCACATTCTCGATACCCAGGTTCACTCGCCACATCTCCTGAATGATCTGGGCGGCGCGGATGCGTGGCGGATCGCTGCCGCCGGTCAGAATACGGATCTTGGGCACGGTCTCCCCGGTCGGTCCGTACTTGGACTCGGCCAGGAACCCTTTGGCCCGTTCCGGATTGAAGGGATAGGGCTGGAAGTTGGCGTCATAGCATTGATAGGCGGGGGCCATGGGGCTGCCGGCGTTGCTGGGCGCCTGTTCGCCTTCCCAGGCGATGTCGGCTACTTTTTCCCACTCGATAGCTGACATCAGCGCTCGTCGCAGGTTCACGTCGTCCACGGGCTCTTTCGCGGTAACAAAGTACATGGCCCAGAACGCGGAGACGGGCACTTCGCGGAAGGCGTCTGGCTGATTCTGGCGCAGGAGCACGGCTGGCGGGCCGGCGAGATTGAGGGCGATGTCGATCTCCTCGTTCTCGAACATGAGAAGCATGGTCTGGAAGTCGCGGATGGTTGTGGACTCAATGCCGTCCAGGAGGGTGGGTTCGCCCCACCACATGGGATTGCGCTCGAAGCGGTAGATGGCGTCCGGCTCCGGCTGCAGATGGGTCGGCTTGAAGGGGCCGCTGACGATCAGATTGGCTGCGTTTTCCCCTGCGAAGAAGCGTTCGGACATAGCGCCGCGCCAATCCTGCGCTGTCTCAAATTCGTCGGCCCTTTCCAGGAGATCGGCATACTGATCGAAGCGGGCCGGGGCGGCTTCACGGAAACCCCAGAGTTGGGGCAGCGAACCTTCGGAGCGCCAGAGCGACACTTTCAGGGTCTTATCGTCCAGGGCGGTAAGGCCTTCGATGGTTTCGGTCTCTCCATCGGCAAACTCATCGATCCCTATCACTGCGCCCATGACGAAGTTGCGCGGCCACGAGTTGCGGTCTGAGTGGAAGATGAAGTTCCACCAGTCGAGCGCATCCTGGGCGGTTACGGGCTTGCCGTCCGACCATACCGCATCATCCTGGATGTGGAAGATGTACTCGGTGAAATCATCGTTGACTTCCCAGTCCGTGGTGAACAGACCGGGCATCACAGTGCCGTCGATGTCCACGAGGAAGGGGGGCATGAACATGTGGCCGAAGTTACAGGGGCTGCCGTAGTCGATACCGGGGAAGGGGCCGGAGCCGCAGCCGCCTTCATGCACTACGTTCAGGATCTGGTCTTCGGCCGCGTCTTCGGGCATCATCACTTCCGGCATCATGTCGGCAGCTTCTTCTGATGATTCCATCTCCCCGGCAGCCGGCTCCACCGGCGCGGCGCAGGCTGTGAGAATAACGCTGAACACTACCAGCAGCCCTAACATCACTTGCCATCGATTTCTCGACATAACTTGTTCACTCCTTATATTTTCTGGATTTGGATATCAAGGCGGCGTCAAGCTGGAGCCACCTCAACGACAACAGAGGCCTTCTGAATCCGAGGTCTTCGTGTCTCTGATCACCCCCTTTCGGAACAAGATCACTGCCGCGAAATCAAAGCTGGATAATTGAGACAACCCAGGCGCCTGTATTTGGGGCTAGTGCCCAAAAACGGCGCTGATCACTGACCCCGAAACAGGTTTGCAAACTCTGGGAAGCAGAGTGTTGTGGGCATGGCAAAAAAGAGTACAGGAAAGAACGTTGCAGACGGGCGCGCCGATTCCAGAATCGAGAGAAATTCGGAGATCTGCTGGATGCCTATGGACAGTCATCATATAATCATACAAAGCGTATCATACTGTACCTGAGAGTCGATGTCAAACTACCCGTGGGGCATGGGCGCGTCCCAGATTTTTGGGGAGAGGAACAGGTCGTCTGAACCGGGATTCGCAGGATGGATACACAGGATGGTAAACGCGGCGGCAGGGCGCGTAGGGCGCAACCTCCAAGAGAGTCGATCTGGAGAAATCAGTGTTCTGTGGCATACTGATTTGTATTGAAGCGGAGTCTGACGAAACAGTTGCATTCGTTACCATGAGGAGGTCACTATGCAGTCGGCAACACAGAATGCGGACGTCGCACGAGACGCGGACCCTGCGAGGAGCGACGCATTCAGGCACTATTGGGAAAAGGGCTGGGCAGTCGTGGAGGGTGTTTTCACGCGTGACGAAGCCGAGCGGATTGCCCAGATCGCTCTTGAAGTGAGTCAGCGGGAGATGACAGACAGCGATGATCGCTATGTCGTCGATGCATCGGCTGAGGGGGAGATCGCGCCGCGCAAGATCGACCGCCCCTTTCTGAAACACGACGAATTTCAGGCATTCGTCTTGGATCAGCGGTTGATCCGGTTCGTGACCGAACTGCTGGGAGCGTCCCCTTTATTGTCGTCTGATCAGATTTTTATGAAGCCGCCCCATTTCGGTTCGGCCAAACCTTACCATCAGGACAACTTCTACTTTCAGTGTTCACCGGGCGATCATGTGATCACCGCCTGGATCGCGCTGGATGATGTGGGGCCTGAAAACGGCTGTCTGCGCTATATCGACGGCTCTCACAAAGGGCCCATCCTGCCTCATGAACCTATACCCGGAGAACCGTACAACCTGGCGCCAGCGCCCGGTCTGATCGATCTGGAGAAGGAATCACTGGCTCTGGCAGGCAAGGGGGACGTTGTTTTCCACCACAGCCAGACGCTGCACACCTCCCATCGCAACGAGTCGGCGCGTTGGCGGCGGGGCTATGCTACCCACTGGGTGGCCAGCGATGTGACCTCCAGTAACGGCACACTGGATACTGCTTATTTTCGCCAGGAAAACTACCCGCCAGGTTCGTAACAGACAACGTTCGCAACAGGCAACGTTCGCAACAGGCAACGTTCGCAACAGGCAACGTTCGCAACAGGCAACGTTCGCAACAGACAACGTTCGTAACAGGCAATGAGGGGAGCCGCTCCGCTCTTATCGTTTCTTTTCCAGCCGATATCCGCCATTTCCCAGGAGGCATCTGACTATGTACCGCGCTAAACTATCCCTTTGGTTGCTGGCCGTCCTGACTCTGATCCTGAGCGCCTGTGTCGTACAGACCCCGGCCGCGCCCTCTGCCGAGGCAGAGAAGAGCAGTGAAGCGGACATGCCCAAGGCGGCTGAAGAGGTGGCCGCTGACATGGCCGCCGGCAGTGAAGCTGAATTCCAACGCATTCTGGCATGTGTAGAGGAGAATTTCCCGGCCGAGAGCTATTTCACCAATGATCTCCTGCCCACTTCCGACGCTGGCTGGGAAAGCATGGATTGTGAAAGTGTAGACCAGTTCAAAGTTGGCATGTCTTGGGTGCTGAACGATGGGGGAGCGCCCTGGTACAACGCGCAGGAGCTGGGTTTCTTCGCCGATGTCTGTCTGGAGGTCGAACTGGTGGCTGGTGGACCGGGGGTTGACCATTTGCAGACTTTGGCCAGCGGCGGCGTAGACATTGTGGGCGTTGCCGATGGCAACCGCGTGCCTGCCATCGTTTACGGCCCCACCCCGGCTGATGTGGTGGCCGTGGGCGCCATTCTGAAACTCAGCCCTTACATCTGGCTGGGCCTGGATCCTGACACGCCCCGGGATCAACGTTCCAACAAAAAACTGACGCCCCAGGATTTTATCGGCAAGAGGGTCGGACTGCCGATCAACGACGACTATCTCTTTGCCTTTATCGCCAACAAGTACGGCATTCCCGCGGATCAGGTCGAACTGGTGGAGTCCAGCTTCATGCCGGATCCGGTGCTGGCGGGCGCGATGGACTATATTGGGGCCTGGCTCATCAACGAACCCCGACTCATGGAAGAGAAAGGCTTTATGAACTGGGTCGCCTTCCAATTCAGGGACTGGGGCTGGGATGGCTATGCGGACGTTTTATTCGTGCGTCGGGAGACCTTGGAGACCAATCCGGATCTGATGCGCCGATATCTGGCCGCCCTGTCCCAAGGGATCAAGCACTTGATTGAGAACCCGGAGGACTCAGCCGATATTGCTGTCCAGTATAGCGTAGACGTCCAATTGACCAAGGAACAGGCCCTGCGCCGCTTCCAACTGCAGGAAGCCCTTGTGATCGGCAATGACGACCTGCCCGTGGCCCATATGTCTGCCGAACGATGGAATGTTCAAGTGGCTTCCATGATCCAGTACGACCAACTGGAATTGGCGATGTGTGAGTAGACCAGGGCATGAGGCATGTGTGGGGCAACCCTTGTGGTTGCCCCTATTGGCGGAAATGCCGGAACGGACAGCTCTCGTTTGGCTATCGAGGGTTATCATTTCTTTCCAGCCGATACCCGCCATTTTCCAGGAGGCATCTGACTATGTACCGCGCTAAACTATCCCTTTGGCTGCTGGCCGTCCTGACTCTGATCCTGAGCGCCTGTGGCGCCGCACAGGCCCCGGCCGCGCCCTCTGTCGAGGCAGAGAAGAGCAGTGAAGCGGACATGCCCAAGGTGTCTGAAGAGGCGGCCGCTGACATGGCCGCCGGCAGTGAAGCTGAATTCCAACGCATTCTGGCATGTGTAGAGGAGAATTTCCCGGCCGAGAATTATTTCACCAATGATCTCCTGCCCACTTCCGACGCTGGCTGGGAAGGCATGGATTGTGAAAGCGTAGACCAGATCAAAGTTGGTATGCCTTGGGTGCTGAACGATGAGGAAGCGCCCTGGTACAACGCGCAGGAGCTGGGTTTCTTCGCCGATGTCTGTCTGGAGGTCGAACTGGTGGCTGGTGGACCGGGGATTGACCATTTGCAGACTTTGGCCGGCGGCGCCGTAGACATTGCGGTCGTTGCCGATAGCAGCCGCGTGCCAGCCATCGTATACAGCCCTACCCCGGCTGATGTGGTGGCCGTGGGCGCCTTTCTGAAACACAGCCCTTACAGCTGGCTGGGCCTGGATCCTGACACGCCCCGGGATCAACGCTCCAACAAAAAACTGACGCCCCAGGATTTTATCGGCAAGAGGGTCGGTCTGCCGGACAACAACGACTATCTGCTTGCCTTTATCGCCAACAAGTACGGCATTCCCGCGGATCAGGTCGAACTGATGGGGGCTGGATCCACGCCGGATCCGGTGCTGGTGGGCGCGATGGACTATATTGGGGCCTGGATCGTCAACCAACCCCGACTCATGGAAGAGAAAGGCTTTATGAACTGGGTCGCCTTCCAATTCAGTGACTGGGGCTGGGATAGCTATGCGGACGTTTCAGTTGTGCGTCGGGAGACCTTGGAGACCAATCCGGATCTGGTGCGCCGATATCTGGCCGCCATGTTCCAAGGGCTCAAGCAGTTGATTGAGAACCCGGAGGGCTCAGCCGATATTGCTGTCCAGTATAGCGTAGACGTCCAATTGACCAAGGAACAGGCCCTGCGCCGCTTCCAACTGCAGGAAGCCCTTGTGATCGGCAATGACGACCTGCCTATGGCCTATATGTCTGCCGAACGATGGAATGTTCAAGTGGCTTCCATGGTCCAGTACGACCAACTGGAACTGGAGATGTGTGAGTAGATCAGGGTATGAGGCAGGCGTGGGCCACCCTTGTGGTTGCCCCTTGTGGTTGCCCCTATTGGCGGAAATGCCGAAACGGACAGCTCTCTTTTGGCTATCGAATTTACGCGTGTCAGTAAGCGCTTCGGCCATGTGGCGGCCTTGCAAGATGTGAGCTTGAGCGTTCAGGAGGGAGAATTTCTCTCTCTGATCGGGCCGTCGGGTTGTGGCAAGACGACTATGCTGCGTATCGCAGCCGGGCTGGAGCTACCCACGGCCGGAGAAGTGCTGGTCGATGGAGACACACCCCAAAATGCCTGCCGCCTGCACCGGATTGGGGTTGCGTTTCAACGTCCGGCCCTGTTGGCTTCGCGCACGGCGCTGGGCAATGTGCGCATGACCTTGGAGATCACAGGCAGGGCAGACGCTCTGTCGCCGGATGATCTGTTGACGGATTTTGGCTTGGGCGAGTTTCAGCATCACTACCCACACCAACTTTCCGGAGGTATGCGGCAGCGGGTCAACATCGCTGCCGCCCTTGTTCACAATCCGCCTATTTTGCTTCTGGACGAACCCTTTGGCGCTCTGGACGAGTTGACGCGGGAATCTATGAGCGAGTGGCTTGGCGGGGTTCTGTCTCGTTCCGCCAAAACTGTGATCTTTGTCACCCACAGCGTGGAGGAGGCCACCATTCTGTCTGACCGCGTGGCGGTGCTCTCGGCCCGCCCTGGGCGCATCTCGGAAATCATCGATATCGAGCTGCCCGGGTTCCGAGTCGAACGGGCAGATGATGTCGAACTACTGGGAGGTTCGCCTGTCCGGTCCAGAGCCATTCGCACGGACGAAAATTTCCTGCGCGAGGTGGCGCGGGTACGGTCTTCCCTCTACCGAGCTGTGGAGTTGAGCAACTGACTGTCTATCCACGACGCAGAATGCGGGCGAGATGCTCGCGATCCCAGGGGGTTCGCCTGTCGGAATCGCCATCGTCTGCCAACCACTACCTGAACAAAGCCAATGAGCGAACGTCTTTCCTACCTGATCATGCTTGTCTCCATACCCATCCTGTGGGTATTGGCCATCCGAATCAGTGGATTTCCTTCTTTTCTGCTGCCGCCGCCAGAGATGGTTGCGGACGTGCTGTGGAGCGAGCGGGCCTCGCTCCTCTCCCATACATGGACGACAGTTGTAGAAGCGTTGACAGGCTACGCCATCGCCAATGCCATCGCCATCGCTCTGGCCGTCTCCTTTCTCTATCTGCCCTGGCTGGAAGCTTTGGCCATACCCTGGACGGTGATCATTAAGAACATTCCCTTTGTCACCATTGCCAGCATCCTGATCATTATCCTGGGAGACACGCCGCTGCCCAAGATCATTATCGTGGTCCTGATCACATTTTTCCCCATTCTGGCGAATGTGACCAAGGGGCTGAAATCGGTCGACTCGGTATTGCTGGACCGCATGAAAACATTAGATTCCAGCCAATGGGATATCTTTGTCAAGGTTCGCTGGCCCAGCGCTTTGCCTTACTACATCGCTGCCCATGAGATCGCCTTTACCGGGAGCATTATCGGCGCCGTCGTGGCCGAATGGCTCTTTGCCCGCCAGGGCCTGGGCTTTCTGATCGTCCAGTCGATGAAGCAGTACCGGGCTGACCGGCTGTGGGCCGTAACTTTGTTGGCCAGCGCGCTGGCTGTGGGCGCCTATATGCTGGTCAAGATCATCGAACGCTATCTCTTCCGCTGGCAAGTCCAGGATCTGACTTGACCGCAAAGCGGCTGAATTCGGCATCGCCGTCAGTTCGACCAGAAACAAAAACGCAGGGACGCTGAGAACGACCAGGATTAACGCAGGATTAACGCAATGACGCCAGGGCGCTAAGAACAATCAGGGATTTCTATATTTTGCTCTTTGTCACTGACGACCACGGGCTGCCTCGTCAGGCTTTGCCCACAGCGACCAGAGTAGGGCAGCCCCCACCAGAACTGCGACGAGTATGAACTGCATTTGGAATGCCTGGCTAATCGCCGAGGCCGGCGCGTCGGTCACATCGACAGGGATTCCTGCATAGCGCGCCACGTTGCTGGCGAACACCGTTCCGAGTAGAGCAATGCCGGTCGTCTGGCCCAGCATACGCGTGAGCGATATCATGCCCGATGCGATGCCCAGCCGTTCACGGGGCGCCGCCCCCATGATTACGGCGCTATTGGGGCTCATAAACAGCCCGATGCCGACGCCCATCGGCAACATACGCAGCAAGAAACCAAGTTGCCCACTGTCTTCAGCGGCCGTGCTGGCCACGAGAAAGCTGGCAATGAGACAGAAAAGCCCGATCAGGGTGACGCGATGGGCGCCGAAGCGGTCGGCGAGATGACCGGCTGCCGGCGCAATCGCTGCGATCTCGAGAGATACCAACGCCATGACGACGCCCACTTGAAAGATGGATAGCTCGAGCGCAAATTGCATGAAGAAGGGCATCAAAAAGGTGACGCCGGATGTTCCCATCGCGGCCAGACCTGCCAGCGCCACATGCAGGCTGAGGCGGCGGTTGTGGAAGAGAGAAAAGTCCAGAACAGGATGGCTGACGCGACGTTCGGCAAAGAAAAATGCTACCAGCGCGGTCGCGCTGATGGCGAAGAGCGCAAGAATACGGGTGTGCGCAAAGCCGACTATTTGGCCATAGGTTAAGGCGAGCGAGAGCGCGCACATGGTTGCGCCCAACAACGCCGCGCCCAGAAAATCAAACTGCTGGGATTTAGCGGAGGGCAGTAACTCGGGGATATAACGCAGCGCCAGCAACACGGCAAACAAACCAAAGGGCACGAGGACGAAGAAACCGATCCGCCAGCCGTACAGACCGATCAGATATCCCCCCAATGCAGGGCCAACAAAATGACCGAAGGAGATGACGCCGGCGGCAATGCCAAGCCCTCTCCCTTTTTCCGTGTCGGGAAAGATCTCCGTCACGATCGCCATGGACAGAACGGTGATGACCGCCGCCCCTGCGGATTGGAGCGCACGGAAAGCGATCAGGAAGTAAACGTTGACGGAAAGCGCACAGAGCAGCGATGTCAGCGCAAAGCAAAGAAGCCCGGCGATGAAGATGCGCTTTTTGCCGAACATATCGGCCAGCCGGCCCACGCTCAGAATCACCACCGTGAGCGTGATCTGATAACTGAGCAGGACCCACTGGATCGTTGTGAAATCCGTCTGCAGTTCTTGCGTCAGGGTCGGCAGCGCCGCCTGGACGATGCTGTGGTTCAGGGCATGGACCAACAGCCCCGCGCTGACCGCAAGAAGCGCCCACCACTTGCGGTCGAAATCTACTGATGGATCGACATTACGCATGAAAAAACCAGTGATCAGTGGCTAGTGACCGGAAATGGCACTGACCACTGATCAGCGGAGCACTGCGGTTCTCGCTTCTCTGGGCGTCCCCAAGGGTTGCTCCTAGCCAGGATTCACGTCGCCGCGCAGGTCATAGTTTATTCAATGCGCGTATCAGGTGTCCGGTATAGCGGATGGCTCGCATGTAATCTTCAATGAAGATATTTTCATTGGGCGCGTGGAGATTTGAATTGGGATTGCCCGCGCCCCCGCCGGAAATGCCTGGGATGTCGAATGCGCCGCAAAGTTGGTGCATTGGGCCACCGCCGGCCGAGGATGGGTATACCACCGGCTCTGCGCCGAAGATAGCGCGGGCCACCTCAATGCAGGTCTGCACCCAGGGGTGATCTACCGGTGATCGATATGGCCAGAGTTGCGCCAGAAGCTCGACTTCAACATCTGTGAATCCACGCCGGTCCAGGTGCTCCCTTACCAGTTGCAGAACCAGCTCGGGGTTCAGATCGGGAACCAAACGGAAATCGACCTTGGTCTCGGCCTGATGGGGCAGCACTGTTTTAGGTCCGGGACCGGTGTAGCCGGTCAGGAAGCCACAGATAGTACAGGTCGGGTCGAACAGCAGTTGTTTGACGACTTCCTCACCGGTTGCGCCCCGCGCGAAGGTGGTGATGCCGTAGTCCTGCTTGATCTGTTCTTCGTCAAAGGGGATGTCGCGCAGCAGTGTCCACTCATCTTGTGTGGGTTCTACCACGCGCTCCATCAGTCCATCGACTGTGATATTTTCGTTTTCATCCTTCAAGCTGGCAAGCGCCCAGACCAGGCGCCAGGCCGGGTTGGAGACGATGGGCGCGTTCATAGAGTGCAGGTCGCTGTTGGCGCCGTTGACCGAGAGGCTGAGGTAGCAGATACCTTTCATGCCGAGCGAGATGACAGGTCGGCCGGCTCCATCCCGGCGGCCTCCTTCCCACAGGCAGGCATCGGCGCCTGCCAACAGCGCGCGATTCTGCTCGACGAAGCGTCCCAAGTTGGGGCTCCCGATCTCCTCCTCTCCTTCAACGACCCACTTGATGCGGAACGGAAGCTCACCCACCACATTTTGATAGGTTTCGATGGCATGCACGCGGGCCATCCATGGGCCTTTATTGTCGGAGACGCCCCGCGCCCATATGCGGCCGGCTCGGATCTCGGCATCGAACGGGCCGGAGTCCCATAGGTCTAGCGGTTCAGGGGGCTGCACGTCGTAGTGATTGTAGATCATGAGCGTTTTGTCGCCGGTCCCGATTTCGCCATACACGACCGGCGCTCCACCTTCCACCGAGATGACCTGGGCCTCGAACCCGATTTTCTGCAGGCGGTCACTGACCCACTGCGCGGTCTCATCGATGCCAATTTTTTGGGCAATAATACTCGGCTTTCGGCAGAATTCCTGAAGCTCGCCAAGAAAACGCTCCTGATTGTCTTGCACATATGTTTCGAATCGATCCATGGCGTTCTTCCTTTATCTGACTATGGCGCGCGTGATTGAGAAGATGGGGATGATTTCTGGTTGGATACTCAGGATTCGCTGGCTGATTCAGCCTGTTTCCGCCGCTACGGGGAAACGAAACTGCCTTGCAAACGAAAGCCGCGCCTGATACTCCAGATAGTACCTGCGTGTGGCTGCAACCATTTCGATGTACTTCAGCGCTGTGATCATGGGATCGAGCACTGTGATCGGCACGGCGCGCGCGATGGGCTCAAGCAATCCTGACCAAAGCGTGCAAGCAAAGAAAACCGCGTCCGCGCCATCTTCTTCCAGCGCCAATCGGGTCTGTTCGATCCCTTCCTCACGCGCTGCGCGCGCCATTTCCGCCAAGACTATGCGACGCAGTTCCGATTCATCTTGCTGAAACAGGCGCATGGCCATTTCGGGATTCGGATGATCAAAATGCGCTTCGCGTACAGAGGCGAGGTATGGAGTCATATTGTAGTGATGGATCAGGTGGTTCCAAGAGCCACGCTTCTTATTGCCGGTGATGACTGTGACGCGCCCCAGAGCGGGAGCGGTATGCGCCAATGCCTCAAACGGCCCCGTCACAGGGATATTGACAAGCCGTTTGGCCTCCTGCACACCTGGGTCGGCACAGCAGCCGATGGCAATTCCATCGAATCCCTCCCGCTCGCCCGCGATGACTGCATGATAGAGTTGGTTTGTAAAGTAGGCTGCTGGGGGCAGGTAGGGGGTCTTGGGGACATCTTGCAAGCTGCGTACAACGAGCTCGGTATCAGGGCACGAGGCTGGCTTCAAAATACTGGCCGTGTACTCATCATACATGTCGGTTCCCAATGGATTGATGTAAAGAATTCGGATATTCACAACGTACCTCCTGAATCTGTAAACCAGTGATTAAGGGCAACCTGCAGTTAACCCTTGCAGTTAACCCTTGTGGGCGTCCTTACCGGCTACGCTCTTCCTGTTCACTGTCCGATGCCTTATCTCTGGCAGGAAAAACGCGGCCAAACCAGTAACGGCTGCCAAGCCGGAGAGCGCGTACATACTACTGTCCAGACCGGCCGCATCGCCTAACATCCCGATCGGGGTCACGAACAAGGCTCCAATTCCCCACACCATGCCCATCATCACCCCTGCCGCCATCGCCATTTGGCGGGGCGCGAACTCTTGGGCCAACACTGTGGCTACTGGCTGGCTTGCGAACAGCGCCATGCCGGCCGCGATCAGCATCAGCAAGCTAACTATGCCTTCTGTGCGCACAAAAGCGAAGATAGCCACTGCGGTGAATAACAGGGAAAATGCGATCACCTTCGAGCGTGCATAGCGGTCTGACAGATGCCCTCCCACTAAGCCGCCCAACGCGCCAAACAGGGAAAGCACCGAAAGACCAAGCCCACTCATGAGGAGTGAAACGGCCCGGTAGTCTACCAGAAATATGGGTAGAAACGTTCTGAAGCCGCTCCAGATGGCGGAGCGGAAGGTCATTAACAGCGCCAACAGAATCAACGGAGCAAGCATAGTTTGGGGCACGGCAGACAGGTGTCCTCCGTTGCCCGCGTCGGCAGCGTTGGCAGGGGGCGCTTTGGGCACATCTACGCCGATAAAGCGATAAATAGCCGCGGCTGCCAACAGTCCGAACGGTATCATCAGATAGGTGGATTCCAGGCCGTAGACCGTGACGACCGCGACACTCAAGAGCGGGCCGATCGCAATTCCCAGGTTGCCGGCGAACGCGAAGATCGACATCGCCGCGCCATGCCGACCACCGGAGGTCGCGCGCACCATCATTGCGGCATGGGGATGGAAGATGGAATTGCTGAAGCGCCCAATGACCACGCAGGCCATGAGTAGGGCATAGGTTGGCGCCAGGCCGATCAGGCTCATGCCCAGGGCCGAGCCGGCCAACCCAAAGATCATGAACCACGCCCGTGGGAAGCGGTCCACCAACCAACCGGTAATGGGTTGAACGGGCATCAACAAGAAACTGGTCACCGAGGTGAATACCCCCACGTCGGTGAGGGACAGATCCAATCTAACTATCAATAGCGGCCACAACGGAATCAGCGTAGCGAAGTACATATCCCCTACCAGGTGCCCGAAGGACAGAACGCCAAGGCGGAATTTATCCAGTTGACCTGGTTGAAGATGCGGAATCGCTCCAGCGTTGATGTCGGCGTTCAAGTTTGCCAATCCCTTACAAAACCGGTGGTCAGTGGTCGGTACTGAGCACTGAAGTTTGAAGCGCGTTGCCTTATCGCTCGCGGAATGTAAACGCGATCTGTGTTCCTTCGGGCACCACCTGCGTATAGCCGACACCGCCGGTGAACGACCAGCAATAGCCATCATAGGGCATTCTGACTTCTTCAACGATATCGCCCCATACATCCATCATCTCTACAGCCACATCGCCTGCCCTCAGAGAGGCGCCTGGGGGGTGTTTGATCCACATCAAGCCACCCTTATGCGAGGTGAGACGATCGGCCATATAAAAGTCGCCCTGCATCGGCGGGGTCGCTTGGGGCATGAGGTCGCCTTCCAGCATGCCAATGGCTTTCATGACGTTGGTGATCCCAATCTGGCCGGCTGTCGTATTGTCTTCCCAAAGGTAGAAGTCGGCGATCAGCTCCGGTGTCATCGACGGGATGCCGTGCGCCAGCGAGCTGCCGACGACGCCAGTCGCTGAGCGGCCGGGCGAATCGATAACTGTGAAGCCCCAGGCTGCGGCCATCTTTTCCATTTCCGCTAACACCTGGGCGTTGGGACAGGCATCGCGGCGGATCAAGGTGAATGGGATGGCATCGGGTGGATTCGAGTGCACATCTATGGAGTGGGTAGCCACTTTCAGGGCCTCCCCGATGACGGCGGCCAGACGCAGCGTCACTGTGCCACTGGAGTCTGCCGGCCACATCGGGGCGGAGGACATATTGACGCCATCTCCAGTCGGCGCGATCACGGGCGAGAAGTACGATCCAACCTGGAAGGCGAAGGGATTGCCGACGGTAATGGCAACCAGGCGTCCTTTCAGTTGCTGGGGGTCGGTCGCGCGCACTGTTTTCAGGAGCGCGCCGGTGCCATTGATTTCGGTTCCATGAATCGAGGCTGTTATGACGAGCGTCGGTCCGTCTTCAACTCCATTTACGATAACGACCGGCGTCCCTACCTTATTGCCATCGGCCAGCGTGACATAGCCGAGATGGCCTTTCACCACTTCACCCGGGGCGGCGCGTAGGCCGGCGAGTTCAAAATTTGCCATTTGAAGATCCTCCATTTCAAAGATCAGTGGTCAGCGCTGACCACTGCGGTTTTCTTTCCTCAGGCGTGGGTCGGTTGAATAGCCGATAGCATGCGCGTCGGTCGGTTTGCCGCGTGCAGCACCATCGCTTCCACTATATGGGCAATCACGACAGCCGCTGTTCCCACCACAATGCCGGACGCCATGCCGACCGCCACGCCAACTATGAGCGCTATCACCATGCTGATGAGGTTGACGGCCATTCCAAATTGAATGTAGCGCGTTGCGCGGCGTTTGATCAGCCGGCCGCGATACAGATTCTGCCATGCCAGCAAGAATGCGAAGGGCGCCATAATCTGGGAGCCGAGCGCGGCCAGCGGCAGGATCTC
This sequence comes from uncultured Caldilineaceae bacterium, assembly GCA_958295915.1. Lineage (GTDB taxonomy): Bacteria > Chloroflexota > Anaerolineae > Caldilineales > Caldilineaceae > Bin5. The sequence continues at coordinate 4,691,290 of OY282381.1, read as the reverse complement.
CGGTGGCGCGCCAAGGAGGGTCGTGAAGTAGACTTTATCCAGTGGCGTGAAGACCAGCAGCGCCATTATGATGCTGAGGAACGCGCCGGCTGTCACCACAAAACGCCGTAGCGCCAGATAGGATACATTATCATGGAACAGAGCAATGACCACTTCATGAAAGGCGCGCATTGGGCTGGAGAAAAGCATGCCCAGTCCGAAGGCCACTGGGAAGGCGGCCAACGATGTAGCTGGCATGGCCGAGCGGGCGATACCGGCGACAACGAGCGGGCGCGAAATGACGCGCATCACGTCGGTTGCGGCCAATGGCAGATAAAACCGCCATAGGCCAGCGTATGTCATATCCGCTTCCTGCTGATCTGGCGATTCCTTTCTGGCTTTTATGTGGGCGCGAACGACGGGCAGCGCCCACCAGGCGATCGCGAGCGCCTCGATAATCACGCTCAGCACCATTGCCAGGCCTCCCAGCACAGCCCCGGAAAGGCCGCCGGACCAAACTCCGACTGCCATTGTCGTGATCAACGCGCCAAGCCGGCAGAGGGCGCCCAAGGCGATATAGCGCGTGTACCCATGTCTGATGAGGATGCCTTGCAGAAAGCGGCGCGCTCCAATTGCGGCTGGCCACAGCAGAAGGAGTTGCATCGCTGGGCGCGCGGCAGCCGCTACTTCGTCTGACAAGCCCAGGAGTGGGCGGGTCATTATGTGGTAGGCTGGCGTAAAGTACAACGCGGCACTCAGCACAGTCATCAGGATCGAAAGATGCACCATGAAACGCTGCACCAGCTGATACATGGCGCGGTTGCGCACCAGCGCAACCGTGGCGCCAAGCATATAGATGATCGGACTTTCCATGAGGATGGCTATGGGCTGGGCCACACCGAACGCGGCCAATTCCAACTCTGGGTGGGGCAGGCGGGTGATGCCGGCGTTCACCACTGGGTCGCCGACGCTCATCATCAACCAACTGAGCGCCAGCGGATACCAAAAGGCGAAGATGCGCCGTTGACTTAGTTTCGCGCGCGCCACGAGCTTGTCAATCGTGAATGGATCATGAAATTGAATCTGGACACTGCGGTGGCTAGTGGTCGGTGGTCAGGGCCGTTCCTGACCACCGACCACCGGGGTTTCACTGCTCTGGGCAACCCGTGTGGTTGCCTCTACTCGGCTTCGCGATACATGTGCCAGTACCGTGTGCGGGTGTCGGGAAATGCAATGTAGCCTGCGATATCCGACCCTATGGCCAGATTGAAATAGCGGGCGCCAATCCATATCCATGAAGCATTGTCGATGTGCAATCGCTGCGCTTCGCTGTACAGCTTGAAGCGTTCCTCTTCATCCGCGGTGATGCCGGCTTCCTGAACGAGCGCGTCGGCTTCCTCCAGGCACACACCGCTGTACCGGTTGCCGTACGACGCGCATCCTAACAGGATGTCCATGAAGTAACCGGGTTCGGCGACCCAGGGGAACAGCGTATCAAGCGCGGCGGGATGCGTGCCTTTGTTCTTTCCTTCCTGATACGCCGCGCGTGGCATCGGATTGATATTGACGGTGATATCGGCCTTGGCCAATGCGCTTTGAATGAATTTGGCCATGTTGGCTTGCTCGGGCGTACCCAGATCGATGTTGAGATCGAAGGTTACGCCATCCGCGTAGCCGGCCTCTGCCAGGAGCGCTTTCGCTTTGGCGATGGCCTCCTCTTCGGGAAGATTGTATGGCCAATAGCTATGGTCATAACCGGGCACCATGGATGGCACGGGACCAAAGCTACGCTCAGCGCTGTCGTACCATACCTTTGCGATGATGTCGTCATAGGGCATCATGTATGAGACGGCCTGACGCACCCGTTTGTCGTTGAAGGGTTCCAGTGTGTGGTTTATCGGCATGACGATCATGTCGCCGATCCGCACCTGCTTCACGCTGACGTTCGAGTCGCTCCGCAGATCGTTGATCTCTTTGGCTGACAGATCCTGGGCCATATCCACTTCGCCGGCTTTGAGCAGGAGCACACGGTCGGCTGATTCTGGCACAACCGTAAAGATAATGCGGTTGAAGAACGGTTCCTTGCCTTGCCAGTTCGGATTGGTACGGAACTCCATGGTTTCGTTGGGGATGCGCGCGTGGATATAGTATGGGCCGCTGCTCGGCATGTTGGTCTTGGCGAATTCCTGACCCCACTTGTCGTCGTCTGCGGCGCCGGCATCCATGTAGGCCTGGCTATCCATCAGGTAGCCAAAAAGGCAGCAACTCATAAACGGCCGCAAGATAGGTGTCCAGGCGGATGCGTTGAAGCGGAAGTTATGATCATCGAGCGCCTCGAACCCCTTGAGCGGGTCCTCCTTGGTGGCCAGACGCACCAGGCGGTCCAGGGAAGGTGGGACGCGCATATTGCCACGCCGGTCCTTGTAGTACAGGTAATCATTGGCTGTGATCTCGTTGCCAGAGGGGTAGTGCTTCATGCCAGGCGGCAACGTGAACGTCCATTGTGTTCCATCCGCCGAAATCTCCATAGAGTCGGCTAACATGGGCTCGAAGTTCATGGCGTCGCCGGTCATACTGCCATCATCATGCTCAATAATGGCCGGTTGCGCCCAGCTGCCCAATACATTGACCTGCGTCTCCGTCATCCGTGGGAAAGCGCCGGATGCGTCCCAGTCCAATGTAGACAGATCCTGGCTCACCGCGACGATGAGTGTTCGATCTTCTTCAGAAGCAGTGGCAAACGTCGCTTCGCGTCCGGTCGGCGCTGGCGCGTCCGCTGCCGCTTCTTCGGCGTCTGGTTGTGGTGATGTATCTGGGCCGGCGCCGGCGACGCAGGCTGCCAGCGGCACAGCCAAAAGCGCGCTGAGAATCATCACCACCAAAACGCGGAGCGACTTGGACGGGCGAACCTCCGAGTCGTTCGGCATGGTTGGCCCGTTCGACATGGTTTTGCTTTGCATATCTGCAAACTCCTTTCAGGTTGAATGACGTGGGAAGCGCCAGCTCGCTGTCCACAAGTTGTACTCGCTCAAACGCTGGGAGCTGGCCCAGGATGCAGTGAGCGCTCAGTCGTATTTCTGCAAATCGTTCTCTGTTCACTGCGCCAGAATGCTGCATGTTGGGATGAATCTGGCATCGAACAGACAAAGTTCTAACGCTCTCAATCCGGGTTGAGAGGTAGGGAGTAGGGGGTAGCGGATTCGGTGTTGGCTTCATCGGGATGAACACCATCGGGATGAACACCATCGTCGACCAGGATGCAGGCTGCCCTGTGGGTATCCGCAACCTGGAGGAGTGGCGGGCCGGGTTCCAGACAGGCTTCGCGTCGGTATGGGCAACGCGAGTAGAGTCGGCATCCTGGCGGCAAGTCAATTGGGCTTGGCACCTCCCCGGGCAGTTTCAAGCGCTGTTTGTCGCGCTGCGTTGGGTCGGGAATTGGAACTGCTGAAAGCAGGGCTTGGGTATAGGGATGCGTAGGCGCGCCGAAAATCTCTTCGGTGTCTCCGATCTCGACAATGCGCCCCAGATACATCACTGCAACTTGGTCACAGGTATGCTTAATGACGCTCAGATCGTGCGAAATAAACAGATAGGTCAGGCCCATTTCCTCCTGCAACTGTGTCAGGAGCCGTAATATCTGGCCTCGCACAGAGACATCAAGCGCGGAAGTGGGTTCGTCCAGCACAATAAAATCCGGATGGGTGGCAATGGCGCGGGCGACGCCGATGCGTTGTTGTTGGCCACCGCTGAATTGATGTGGGTATCGTGAGAGATGGTCTGGTTGCAGGCCCACCTGGGATAACAGCTCGCGTACCCGTTGGTCTTTTTCGTGCGTGGTCAGGTTCGTGTGCAGGTCTAGCGGCTCGCGCAGGAGGGCGCCGATCGTCATGCGCGGCGTGAGAGAGCCGCCTGGGTCTTGGAAGACCATCTGCATGCGCCCTCGCATCTGGGTGATTTGCTCGCTTTTCAGGTCGGTAAGCTGCTGTTCGCCCATCCAGATTTCACCGGAAGTTGGCTCGAGCAGCCGCAGAAGACAGCGTCCGGCGGTCGTTTTTCCACAGCCACTCTCGCCAACCAACCCCAGCGTCGTTCCTTTGGGGATGTCGAATGTCACATTATCGACCGCGCGCAGCCAGACCTTGGAGAACATGCCGACACGAATCGGAAAATCTTTACGCAGATTGCGGATTTGTATGAAAGGGACAGGGTTGGCGTTTTTCATTCCCGTCTTTGGGCCAGGGAGGTGGCGATGGTTGTTGCTACACGAAATTAAACTTATTCGACTCTAGGGGCCTGCAAGGCCCAGGCCTCTTCCTGCATCTCTCGCTCGATACGACCGGAGACGATGTGACAACGCGCGGTATGGCCATGACCAGCTTCCAGCATCTCTGGTTCTTCATATTGGCACGGTTCTTCAGCATACGGACAGCGCGGATGAAACTTGCATCCGGTCGGTAGGCGCAGCGCATCCGGCACAGTGCCTGGGATGGTCGAAATTGGCTTATCGATGTCTACACGCAGGGTCGATGCAATCAGTCCTTGGGTGTATGGGTGGCGTGGGTTCTGGAAGATTTCTGCCACAGGTCCCTGTTCGACCACACGCCCGGCATACATAACGATCACCCGCTCGCACAGTTCGGCAACGACACCCAGGTCGTGCGTGATGAACAGACAAGCCGAGCCGGCGGATTTCACCCGCGTGCGAATCAGGTCTAACACTTGGGCTTGCACTGTAACATCGAGGCCTGTTGTCGGTTCATCGGCGATGAGGAGCAGTGGATTGGCACTCAGCGCCATGGCAACCATCACGCGTTGACACATGCCGCCCGATAGTTCATGCGGGTAGGCATTGGCGCGGCGTTGCGGGTCGGCGATTTCGACTGCGCGCATCATCTCAATGGCATGCTTGCGCGCGTCACTGCGCGAGCAGCCTTCACGCAGTTGGACCACACGGCCGATCTGATCCCCGACCGTAAACAGAGGATTGAGGGCCGCGCGCGGTTCTTGGAAGATCATTGAAATCTTGCGTCCGCGCACCGCCTGCATTTCGGCATGGCTGCATGACATCAGATCCTGGCCATCCAGCCACACTTCACCGTCGACGATCTTGCCGGGGGCTTTGACGAGTTGCAAGATGGATTGCGCGGTCACCGATTTGCCTGAACCGCTCTCGCCCACCAGCCCTGTAATCTCGCCGCGATAGAGGAGATAGGATACGCTATTGACGGCCTTGACAACGCCTTCATAGGTATAAAAGTATGTATGCAGCTCTTTGATTTCGAGTAGAGTGTCCAGGTGTTGATCGCGCATCGCTCAGGATTCCATGCGTTTGGGATCGAAGATGTCCCGCAGGCCTTCGGACAGCAGGTTGAAGCCGAGCACGGCAAGCATGGCGGTGAGGCCGGGGAAGAAGGAAATCCACCATTCACCGCTGATGATGCCGCCGACACCATCATTGATCATCGATCCCCATTCAGGTGTTGGGATGGGCACGCCCAGACCGATAAAGCTCAGGCTGGCGGCAACCAGGATAGCCCAGCCGGCGTTCAAGGGGGCCTGGGCCAGTACCGGGTCGAGACAGTTGGGAATGAGATGTCGGAAGATAAGCCGGTACGATGGATTGCCGACCGATCGCGCTGCCTCGGCGAAAAAGCTCTCTTTCTTACTCTTCATCTCCGCGCGGACGACTCGCAGGTAGGAGGGAAAGTTTATGAAGGCAATCACAGCGATCACCAACCAGATACTCCGTCCCAGGGCGGCCACAACGGCCATGGCCAGGATGAGGGGCGGGAATGCCTGAAAGGCATCGAGGACGCGCATGAGGACATCGTCGAAACGGCCGCTGAAGTAGCCGGTTAGCCCCCCCAATGGCACACCAATTGCAATTGCCAGGAGTACCGACATGATGGCGATGAAGAAATCGATCCGCGTCGCGTAGAGCACGCGAGAGTAAATATCCCACCCGACTTCATCGGTGCCGAAGAAATGGTCACGGCTGGGTGGCTGAAACTGCTCATCCGGGTTGGTGACGACCGGATCATGCGTTGCCAGCAGCGGCGCAAAGACAGCGATCAAGCTGAAAAATACAATAATTGCCAGCCCCAACATGGTCGACCAACTGCGACGCAGTTGGTAGAGGAAGCGCTGCAAACCTTCTGGTAGTTCAGTCTTGAGTCCTGACTGCAGTTGCGATTGGCGTGCGCTCATTTTCAATTCCTACAGTGAGACGCGGGGGGCGTCCTGGACTGTGATTTTCCTGATTCAGATGATGGACAGGGTACAATCATGGTCGATCCTGGAGAATCTATAGTCGGATATAGCCTGCATCTTCCTGTCGATCCTTACTTCGGCATTCGCGCGAGGCGCAATCCTTGCGGCGCGCTCATACTCACATCCTGGTCGTTTGCTTGTTCGACTCTTGTTCAGGCGGTTATCCTTGGATCGATGACAAAATACAGGATATCTACGATCAGGAATACGAGCACGTAGAGCACGGCTGCGAGCAGAACAAAACCTTGCACTGCGTTATAGTCTTTTACGACGATCGATTCCAGCGCGTAGCGGCCGATCCCTGGCCAGGAGAAGATTCTTTCGATCACCACACTGCCGCCCAGCAGGTTGCCGTAGACCAGAGCAACGAATGTCAGGGGCGCCAGCAGAGCGTTACGCAAGGCATCGCGGAAGTAGATCTGGCGGTCGGGCACGCCGTTGGCCCGCGCTGCTTGAATATACTCCGATCCCAAAACTTCCAGCATAGATGAGCGCATCAGCCGCGTGATGGGCGCCAACGTAACCAGGGCCTGCGTCAGTACTGGCAGAGCAAGATGTTGCGCGCTCGAGCTCAAGGTCTTCCAGTTGCCTGTCAACAGACTGTCGACGAGATAGAGGCCGGTAATCCGCTCCGGCGGCGACACCAGCAGACCGATTCGGCCACTTGGCGGCGGGAAAATCCGCAGCAGGAAAAACAACACGTAGATCAGGAGAAGCCCCAACCAAAAGGAGGGTACGGATACCCCGATCAGGGTGATACTTCGGCTGAGGTTATCGATCCAGCTATTTCTGTAGACGGCCGACAGGACCCCTAAGGGAACGCCCAGCGCGATGGCCACCAACAGCGCGACTGTGGTGAGCTCAAATGTAGCTGGAAAGCGCCGCATCAGATCTTCGGCAACGGATTCGGACGTAAACCATGATTCTCCGAGGTCCCCTCTCATCACATCTTTGAGCCAGATGATGTATTGCTCGTGCAGCTGCTTGTCGAGCCCCATGCGCGCTCTGATTGCCGCGATCTCTTCAGGGGTTGTATCGAGGCCGACGAACAGATACACTGGATCGCCTGGCAGAACATGGGAGATTATAAAGATAATGATTGAGACCCCAAACAGGACTGGCAGCAGTTGGAGCAGGCGCTTCAGCACATATTGCCACAATCTCATTACTTGAGATTCTCCGGAATGATCGCGCCGTTGTCCACGATGATCTGATCATCGACATAGATATTGTGATTCAGACAACAGAAATCCCAGTGCGAGGCGACATCATTGTCACCGCCTACCGGCCAGAAGATATTGCGCCCGAAGGCGACCAGGAAGTTGCCGTAGTAGGCTTCTGAATCCATGCCGATAACGTTCCAGTCGGCCCGGTGTTCGGTCCCCCAACCGACATGAGCCAGTTCGTAGGAGCGCGGATCATTCCATTGCGCGAACCAATCTTCGAGCAAACGGGCCTCGGCGCCCCCTTCAAACTTTACGATGCTGCCTTCGCGGATGTGGAGCTTGACGGGCTCGGTTGAATGCCGGCGGAACTTCAGGTAGACTGTCCCAGGGTCGACCACGATCGCGCCGTCTCCCTGTCCTTGGTCAGCGAAGAAGGTCACCAACCCTTGTGGCCAGTGGTCCCATTTGCCCGGTTCGTCTGCCAGGCTATAGAGCGTGTAGGCTTCGCGGCCTTCTTTATTGACGACAAAGTCGGTGCCGTTGGCGGAGGTGATCCGCATCTGTTTTCCCGCTGTCAACAGAGGAACGCCGGCGCGCCCGCGTCTGCGTACATCTTCATCGGGGGAGAGCCGGCGCAGCACGGAGATCGGTTCCTGGACCATCAGCGCACGCGTACCGGACTGACGCGCCTCATCATGGGTGCGCGAATACAGCCACGGCACCTGCGACATGCCGATAACCAGATCGGCCTCCTGCCAGGCGGCGAGAATATAGCTTGACGAGATATCAGGAAGGGTGGAGGGCACTGTCATCTGAATGACTTCCGCGCCGATATCTTGCGCGGCGGCCATGAATGCGGCGGGATACAGGGGGTAGAATTGGGTATCTGTGAATAAAAGCAGCGTTTCGCTGGCTGTGAGCTTACACCCTTCCAACACCTGGCGGAACAGACCGACGTTTTCTGCGGCAGCATGATACGATACCGCGAAATCCTGCATACGCATGGGTTCTCTCCTCTTTACTTTAATTCGTCCGCTATAATTTTACCGGCCTGCACAATGATTTCGTCATCGAGATACAAGTCATGCCGCAACAAGCAACCGCCGGCATGAGATGGCATAGGCCATGGCTTCGATGGGTGATTCTGGCCATGCAGACCGTTGTATGGGGCGAGTGTGGGGAAAATATTCATGCCAAGGTGCAGCATAATGCAACCGTAGTAACTTTCCCACTCGGCAGTATTCCAGCCGGGGCCACCCCAAACGGCTTTGTCGTGCGTGCCCCACCCAATGTGGGCGATTCGATAGAATTCTGGGCGCTGTAGGCTTGCCAGGTATTCTTCGAAGCGGCGCGCCACCCAGCCGCCCTCGATGCGAACGATTTTGCCGTTCTCGAAGTGCGTGATGACCGGTTCCGGCAGCAAAGCGCTGTACGCCCCGAGCAGTTCGCCGAGGGAGTCACCGGCATCCCACACCACCTGGCCATGGGCTGAGTTCTCCACGGGCGCTGTGGCGACCAGGCCGAAGCCGAAGTTGTCCCAGCGTCCAGGCTCGTCAACGATGCCGACCTGGCAGTGGCCGATGCGCTCTGCGACGTTTAGGGTCAGATCTGTGCCGGCTGCCGACGTAATGCGCAGCGTTTTGGCTTCTTGCATACGAACCGCGCCGGCGCGCGTGCGGTCGATCATCGCTGGGGTGGGGAACAGACGGCGCAGAAGTGTCTCTGAGCCGCCGATGGAGCAGTCCCACCAGCGCGTACCGCTCATGAGAATTTCCGCGAACACAGGGGTGTACATACCGATATCGGCTACCGCGCCCTTCTTGGTAGTGGGCCGAACGACTATATCCGCTGATTTGAGTATATCGGCCACAAAGGATCTGTCCTGCACCGGGTTGGCAAAGTCGGCGCCCTGGGTTCGTGGCGGCATAATCACACGAACCCAATCGGCTCCAAGGGTATCGAGCGCCACGCCAAAGGCGTGCATGGCGCGCTCGTCATATACGTGGGTACTCAACAGCGCGGCGCGTGTTCCTTCACCGATCTTACTTAACGCTAAGGCAGCTCTGATAAGCTGTGAGAAATCGTTGGTTTGCCTTGGGGTCGTCATGTTTTTGCTCCTTCAATAGAGCGCTCGCCACACATTAAAAACTATTCAATCTTAGCGCAGGTACTCGGGGACGATCTCTTCGTCTTCGTTGACGATCAGTTCGCCGTCCAGGTAGAGATTTTTGTGCCGGCAGCAAAGGTCGATGTGGGCGCGGGTGTAGTTTGTGCCGCCAAGGCCGGAATGTTCGTGGGCGGCATTGAAGATATTGCGGCCAGGCGAGACCATAACCGTACCGTACAGGCTTTCGGAGTCCATACCGACTACATTCCATAGTGCCCTGCGCTCTGTGCCCCAGCCGGCATGCGCAAAGCGAAATGCATCCGGGTCGTTGAACGATTCCAGATAGTCCCGCAAAAGCTGAGCGTCGAGGCCACCTTCGATAGTGGTGATAAGGCCACCTTCAAGGGTCATGCGGATCTCTGAGACCGTATGCCGGCGCTGCTGAAGGATCACATCACCGGCGCGCACGATGTAGATGCCTTCGGCTGTATCTTCCAGCGGGCCCGTAGCGACCAGACCGGCTGGCCAGTGGTCCCAGCGGCCGGGGTGGTCGGCCAAACCGACTTGCGCGTGCCCTTTGCGTCCATCCTTGCGGAGTGTAAAATCGGATCCGGCGGAGTCGGTGACACGGATTTCTTCGGCCTCGGCCATGCGTCGCGCGCCAGCATATGTGCGGCGGATGACGGCTTCGTCGGGGAACATACGCTTCAGATTCGCTAGTGGTTCATGGACCATAAGCGTTCGCGTGCCAGAGGCAAGCGCCTCGTTGTGCGCATCCGTATACAGCCAGGGTATGGTCGTCATAGCCACGACCATATCGGCGGCTTTCCAAGCATCGAGAACGAGCTGGGCTGAAATCTCGGCATCGGACGGCGCGGTTATGGCGAAGGCTTCGGCGCCCAATGCACGCGCAGCGGCAAGTGTCGCGCCAACGTACTCGGGATGGAGAAATTGCGCGTCTGTGAAGGCAAGTATCACTTCACCCTTTTTTACGTTGCACAGGCGTAGGTGCTCGGTAAACAGGCCAACAATATCAGTACCCTTCATATCACTCATCTCTGCTCCTTTCGGGACGATCGGATTGAATAGATTTCTGCTACGGCAAAACCCTTGTGTGGGCTGGAAATAACCAACTCCTCACCTTGTAAGTTCAAGAGAGCTTCTCGCGCCGGCGTGCGGCTGACAGCGAAAAACGAGGCAAGTTCTTCCTGATTCAGTCGTTCACCAGGGGCATACTGACCAGCCATGATGGCCTGCCGCAGGCTATCGGCGATCAGTTCGTGCACTGAGCGCCGGTTGGAAGTATCGACATTCGGCTGTCTTGAGATGACATGTGGGAATCAAGAGATATGTATATTGGATACAATTTTAGCGAAACGATGCAAGTTTGTCAAGGGGGGAGCTGTTTTGTTATGCTGACAGAGGATGATGCGGGGACAAATCTTTTCGACAGACAGGAGGCTGAGGTATGTACACAACCGATCAATACGAAGGAATGCTGGCGGAGACGGTCGTGATACAGGGCGCAAATGGCGATACCATCGATGCCTATTTTGCCCGCCCGCTGGGAGCGGGTCTCTTTCCTGGCATGGTGCTTATCCACCATATGCCCGGCTGGGATGAGTGGTATCGGGAGGCGACGCGCAGATTTGCCCATCATGGCTACGCCGCGCTCTCACCGAATCTGTACGAGCGCTACGGCCACGGCACGCCCGAAGACGTGGCGGCGGCGGCGCGAGCCGATGGCGGCGTACCTGATGATCAGGCTGTAGCGGATCTGGCCGCGGCCATGCGCTATCTGCGGGCCTTGCCGTATGTGAGCGCTAAAGTCGGGGTATTCGGCACTTGCTCCGGCGGACGGCACGCGGTATTGGCGGCGAGCCGAGTAGCGGGCTTTGACGCCATCGTCGACTGCTGGGGAGGTGGGGTCGTCATGGGGCCGGATCAACTCACGCCCCAACGCCCGGTGGCCCCTATCGACTACACTGCCGATCTCAATTGCCCGATTTTAGGTCTCTTTGGCGAGGAGGATCACAGCCCTACAGTGGATGAGGTAGCCCGCCACGAAGAGGCTCTGCAACGGCAGGGCAAAGAGTACGAGTTCCACATGTACCCGGATGCAGGCCATGGTTTCTTCTATTACCACCGGCCCAGCTATCGTCAGGCTCAGGCCGTTGACGGCTGGGAGAAGATTTGGACGTTTCTCGGTCGAAAGCTCGCCGTTTGATGAAGCCGGCACAGAGAAGAAATTCCCACACAGGAGCAGCAGCCCATGTGCACAATGATCGTTCAGAAAGTTTCCCTCGAAGGATGTGGCAAAGGCGCCGGCGGCTGGTTTGACATGAACCAGGCCAATGTGAGTTGGGATCACCCGTTCCACGCGCCCCAGGAGCATGCGCTCAACATCGACTTCGTCAATGCAGATCAAGGGCCGAGCGCACGGATCGCGGTGGAACTGAGCGTTGAGAGCGCGCGACAACTTGTGGAGACGATTCAGGCTGTGCTGGCCGAGGCCGAGTCGAGAGGGCATGTCTGAGCGGGCACTCTCGCTGATGGGCAGACGAAAGGCGTCGGCCCTACTATACATCAGTCTCGGTACATCAGTCTCGATACGGGTCGTACTCGTCTTCGCCGGCCATCGCTACCCCTAGAGGCGTAAGGGTGTGGAGGATGCGAATGGTCTGGCGATGGTGGTTCAGCACAGCGGGCAGCTGTTTGTAGACCTGGGGCGCTTCATCCGTGCCGGCCCCTCGCAGCTCCACGCCCATCCGTCGCACGCGGTTGAGCATCTGCTTGCGCCCGATCTGCCCCCGCTTCACCTGCACTTTGCGGCCTTTTTTCCAGCGGAAGCGTCCTGCGGCCTGTGAGCGCGACATAATCCGCCCCGCTCCGTGGACCGTCGAATAGAGAGCCGTTTGGCTTTCCGCGCTCTCCACCCCTGCGAGGATGACGGAAATATCCGTCATGGAACCGCCGACGAAGCCTTTTTGTCCGGGAAACGCAGGGGTCGCCCCTTTGCGCGTCACCCAAAGGCTGCGGCCATTGTGTCGCTCCTGCCAGGCGAAATTGTGGTGGTTGTGGATCTCTTCCACGATGCGCGCGCCCAGCAGAGTGGCCACCCGTTGGCAGACCCAATCTCGTCCCGCGTAGGCATAGCGCCCGGCCAGCCGCATACAGGCGAGATATTCCTGGCCCATCTCTGAGTTCACATTCAGCAGCGCGGGCGCGTCGTTGATAAAATGGGTGGCCAGGCGGTGTCCCAGCCCGCGTGAACCGAAGTGGGCCCCCAGCCAGATACGGCCCCGCTCATCCTCGAAGATGTCCACATAGTGATTGCCGCTGCCGACGGTGCCGAGCTGTTCCGCCGCCAGCTTCTTCAGCTTACGGGCAACGGTCAGATCCCAAGCCGGGTCGTCGTCGAAAAGAGGATGATCGACCGGTTGTCTGTTCTTACGCCCGATACCGAAGGAGATCGTGCGCCAGATATCATCCATGATCGGCTTGATATTTGCCTTCACCTCAGCTACAGGTATATCCAGACGCGCGGCTTTATTTCCGCAGGCGATATCATATCCCACACCTGAAGGGCTGGCCTGATTTTCATAGGCCACCACACCGCCGATAGGCACGACATAGCCCAGGTGGTGATCCGCCATTAACGCAGCGGCTGCGGCCTGATGGGCGCAATTGACAATCTGATCAACGGCGTTGTCCTGGGGGTCTCCCCACACAGGCACGCCGCGGATGAATTGGAACGGCATGGGCGTCTCCTGGAATCAGTCCGGCCTTACGCCTGCGTACACCCCTTCCGGCAGCGGTTGCGGGCGTTCGCACTGGGAGGACAATTTCACGTGCCGGCCTGTATCCGATGCCACATGTATGGCCTCCATGATCTCCAGCACATGCAGCGCCATGTCGCCGTTGGCGCGATGTGGCGCGCCCTCCAGGGTACTCATGGCCATATCCGCTGGTCCGATGCCTCGGCTGCGGTCTGCGTGCCCGAATCGCAGGGGCAACTCTTGCCATGCTTCATCGCCTGCGGAGCGCACTTGAAGGGGCCCGCCGAATGTATTCGGATCCGGCAGACTGAGGGTGCCGGTCGTGCCGTAAAGCTCCATACGCGGCAGCATAGAGGCCTGCGTATCGAAAGTTGTGATGATCGCGCCGATGGCCCCGGAGGCAAAGTCAAGCACGCCGGCCACGTGCGTGGGGACTTCCACTTCGATCACCTCGCCCCGTCTCGGCTCGCTCTCAATCGTGCGTTTCGCCCAGGTGGCCCGCGCCGAACCGGTAACCCGACGCACCGGGCCCAGCAGATGCACAAAAGCTGTCAGGTAATACACGCCCATGTCAAACATTGGGCCGCCGCCGGGCTTGTAATAGAAGGCGGGGTTGGCGTGCCAATGCTCGTGGCCGCGGCTCATCAGGAATGCTGTTGCGGCCACTGGCGCGCCGATGATTCCTTCGTCCAGATAGCGGCGCGCGGATTGAAACCCAGCGCCGAGAAATGTGTCTGGCGCGCAGCCGATGCGCACATTTTTTTCCTTGGCCAGCGCGAGCAGACGCTCGCCCTCTTGATATGTCACCGCGAGTGGCTTTTCGCTATAGGTCGCCTTACTTGCCTCCAGCGCGGCTTTGGAGACGGAATAGTGCGCGGCTGGGGGGGTGAGATTGAGCACGATGTCTATATCTGGCGCGGCGATCAGTTCTGCGGGCGAAAGCACGCGGTCGAGTCCATAGTTCCGGGCCTGGGTTTCCGCCGCGGCTCTGATCATATCGGCGCAGGCCACAATCTCGATCTCTGGCAGCTCTTGCGCGACTTCAAGGTAGCGGCTGCTGATGATGCCGCAGCCGATCAGGCCGATGCGCGCTGGCAATTTCATGGCTTCGCTCCTCTTACAATGTGTCGCTATCACAATGTGCCGCTATCACAATATGCCGCTATCACAATATGCCGCTATCACAATATGCCGCTATCACAATATGCCGCTATCACAATGTGCCGCTATCATTCCCACAGGACATCCGTCTCGGGGGTTGTCAATCTCTGGCTGCCCAGATGATGCCCCGGCGCACGATCTCCCGGGCCTCGGGCACATCGAAATCCTGCGCCACATGGCCTAATGAGCAGTAGAAAATCTTGCCCTTTCCCCAGCGTCGTTTCCACACGACCGGCATGACGGCGCCCTCAATCCACGGCACGTATTCGCCGCCAAAAGTCGTCGTCGCCAGCACTTCGTTGCTGGGGTCCACGTGCATCAGATACTGCTCACTGCGCATCTGAAAATCGTTCAGCCCGGCGGTGATCGGGTCGGCGCGATCGACAATGTTGACTGTATAATCGATGATATTGCCTGGGTGGGCTACCCACTGGCCGCCGACCATAAACTGATAGTTCGTGTTCTGCCGGAACGCATCCGCCATGCCACCGTGCCAGCCGGCAAAGCCGGCTCCCTTCTTGATTGTGTCCAGTAGTCCCTTTTCCTGTTCATTTGTGATTGCGCTCATTGTGTACACTTGTGTGATGATGTCATAGGTAGCCATGCGGGCGGCATCCGTATATATGTCGAGGGATGTTTCGACATCTACGTCAAAGCCTGCCGCTTCGATCAACGGCGCGAAAATGTCCACGCACTGTTTCGGTTCGTGACCTTCCCAGCCACCCCAAAGCATCAACGACTTCTTCGTCATCGGTTTCTGCCTCCTTATTCCTGATTCGCATTGTATGACGGTGTCGATGCCAGTATAGCACCTGCGCCAAGAAGCCACAACGAACTTTCATCGTTTTCCATTTCAGCGCGGGAAATCATGTCATTTGACAAGAGCCTGTATATGCCTGACAGTTTCGCCCTCAGGCTGATGGGGGTGGCCGTTCTTATGGGCAGGCGCAAGGCCTGCCCGTACTGCGTCAGGGGAATCCGCGATGGGTCTGTATGATGATTGCGGCGCGCGGAGGTCATAGGCTGGCTGAGCGCGCCTCGATCAGCAGCGGCATCCCGCCGGCAACACGCAGAAATGCCCAGCGTTCCCCAGCGTCAGGCTGAGCGCGCTTCGATCAGCAGCGGCATCCCGCCTTTGGGGCGCAGTGTAACCTGCGGGGACAGTTCGGCGATGTAAGCGGCAGGGCTGCGCAAGCGGAAGCGTTGGGCAATCGTTGCTGTCACCAGAACGCTCTCTGTCAGGGAAAAGCTATTGCCGATACACTGCCGAGGCCCGCCGCCAAAGGGAAGATAGGCGAAACGAGGACGGTCGGCGCTGTTGGTCAGGGTGAATCGTTGCGGGTCGAATTCCTGCGGCTGGGGCCAGAACTCCGGTAGCCTATGGGTGATGTACGGGCTGAGGGTAATTATTGCGTTCGGCGATGTCGCGTAACCGCCGATGACATCGGCCTCATGGCCGGCGCGTGATATGGCGTAGGCCGGCGGATAGAGCCGCAGGGTTTCATCGACAACCTGGCGCGTGTATACCAGTTTGGGGATATCTTCGATTGTCGGCAGACGGCCATTCAATATCCGATCCACTTCGTCGTGGAGCTGGGCCTCTACATCCGGGTGTTTTCCAATGCGGTAGAAGAGCCAAGTCAGCAGAAGCGCGGTCGTCTCGTGGCCGGCGATCATCAGCGTGATCAGCTCATCCCGCACCTGTTTTTCGTCCATGCCGATGCCGGTCTCCTCATCGCCTGCGGACAGTAGCGTTCCCATGAGATCGTCGCCGGGCGAGTCCGCCTGGCGCCGCTGCGCGATCATTGCGTAGATCAGTCGGTCCAGCGCGCGAATGTCATGCGCCATTTTGCGTGTGCTGGGCCAGAAGGGAATTCGCATTGTATACAGGGAGAATGGAGTTGTCGCCTGCGCGATGATCAGTTCATTGAGCTCGCTAAAGGCATCGCCGACTTTGTGCGCCGCGTTGGTCAGGTCCATGTTAAACAATGTTCTGCCGACGATTTCCAGGGTCAACTCCATCATTTCCTGGTCAAAGGCGACAACTTCGCCGGCGCGCGCAGCGCGCGCCCAGCGGTTGAGTCGTTTTTCCGTCGCGGCGGTCATCATCTGGCCGAAGCCGTTGATCTGTTTGCGATGAAAGGCTGGCTGGAGCAACCGCCGCTGCCGCAGCCACGATTGGCCGTCATTTGTCAAGAGACCTTTGCCTGCCAGAGGCAACAGGATCTGAAATATAGGATGGGGCAGCTTCGTGTAATTTTTGTGGTTGTCCTGCAGGATATGCTCGTTGTGTTGGGGGTGAACGAAAATATAGCCCCACAGATTGAGGAAGAAACGATAGTGTATTGCAGGGCCGAACTCTGATACCAACTCCTGCATATAGCCGAGAGGCGCCCGGCGAAAACGTCGGGCCGTGCCGAAGATTGGGTTGGCTTTTGGGGTGGGAGGAGCTGGTCGTCGCTCGATTGAAACGGCGGCGCTGGTCATGGGATTTTTCCTTATTCCATTCGCGAGGCCGGTTCTCTGCCGAGAGCCAAGCTCCGATGCAAACAGGGCGAATTGTGAATTAATTCACAACATTAATTATAGCGGAAAGGACTCTCCCTGTCAAGAGGTCTTCGGATTTTGTCAGAAAGGAATAAGAGAGAAGGGGGCCACGCCGGCTGGAAGGTACAAGGCCCCGTTGTTGACGGGGCCTTGTGTTTTCTGGTCCGATAGCACAGCCTAGAAGGCGATCTCCAGAGGCGATGCTAGCGGACCAGTACTACAACTACAACTATCCATAGAGCATCACCTCCTTTTTTATGAGATACAGCAACAGTATTCCATACTTTGAATTGTTTGTCAAAAACGCAAAGAGCGCGCTCAGGGCAATTCTGGGGCACGTTTTTGCCGAACATGCGCACGTTCGCTGACACAATCGCTTACTGTGTATATCCGATGCTATCCAGCCACGCCGCGGTCACTTCGATGCCAAAGCCGGGCGCGTCACTGGGAACGAGGTAACCATCCTTGATTACGGCTGTTCCGGGCAGGGCAACTGTCTCCTTCAGGGGCACACCGGGGGGAGAGACGCCAGCGGAGCGCTCACCCCAGGAGATGGCCGGCATGGCAAAGGCGAGATGCTGTCCGTATGGATAGTTCATACCACCGTGGGGGATCACATCAAGCCCAGCCGCCTCGGCGATATGACAGATTCGCAGGCAGGCCGATATCCCGCCCGCCCATAACGGGTCCGGCTGGAATATGTCTACCAGGCGGTGATTGGCTGCCCTTGAGAAGGTTTGCGGCATATACCAGTGCTCGCCTGCGGCCAGCGTCTGCCAGGGCAAACGCTGACGCACCTGCGTGAACCCTTCTATATCTTCCGGTAGCAGGTAGTCTTCAATCCATTTCAGTCCATAGGGCCGCACTGTTTCGGCCAGCCGTATTGTATACTCGACATCCAGAGCCATCCAGCAGTCTAACATCAGATCTACGTCATCGCCGATCAGGTCGCGGGCCTTGGCCACCAGTTCTTCCGCTTTTTTCAGACCTTCCAGCCCGTCGGCCGGGCCGTAGAGCAGAGGCAGCTTTATGGCCTGAAACCCCAACTCCCTATACCATTCGCTATCGAAGCCAGTGGCGTAACAGAAAATCCTCTCTTTCTGGGGGCCACCCAAAAGCTCATAGACGGGACGATCCAGAATCTTCCCTTTCAGATCCCACAGCGCCAGATCGACGGCGCTGATGGCATAGCTGGCCAGGCCATAGCTTCCATACGGGGTAGCCATACGGGACATCATATCGAAGAGTTTTTCCGTGGCCATGCAGTTCTCGTTCATCAGGTATGGGGCGAAGTGATCGTTGATGATTGTGATGACCGGCGTCGCGAACGAGGTAATGCCCAGGCCGAACGCGCCGTCTTCCGCGGTGACGACACAGGCTGCCTGTTTCCAACTGGGGGACCAAGAGGATCTGCGCGATTTGTAGGCCGGATAGCGAGCCATGGGACTTGCCGGTTCCCGGCCCTCCCTCCGGTACGATCCACTGCGGCTGCTTTGCCCGGCGCTGAGATCTATCTCAACTGCCCTCACATCTTTGATTTTCATGGGGAGATTTCCTCATTTCTTCCTAAACGCACTGTCATCGTTGGTACAGCGCTCACGAAGGCCTTGTTTCCCCGCTCCACTGTGATGGTTGAGACAGGGGATCATTCTGCATGCATTTGCCACGAAAGAGCCGTCAGGGGTATTGTGTCCCCAGATGCGGACAAAGATGCTTCTAACTTCAACCAGGTCGCTGGCCAATACAGTCGCTGGCCAATACAATCGCTGGCCAATACAGAAGCTGTGAAATTGGCCTGACAGGCAGCGAAAATCTTATGTTTGTGAGCGTGGTAGAAGTAGGAACCGGAAAATCAGTCAGGTAGCGTCGCCAAATTCTGGCTGCAAGCTAGTGGCTGAATGCGGATTGCTGCGGCAAAGCCGCTCTTAGATGGAGGGAGTTCGTTCGACAGTCATTCACATAGAATCTGGAATTCAGGCGCCAAAACAGGGGACGCACTCGGAAATCCTGATTATGTCAAGCAAAAGCCGGTTTCGAGGCGACAGGAGCGATACGATCTCAATCCTGCTGCTATGAAGCCAATCTCGTCGGTCTAAATCTAGTGTGATTGGATTCTGAAAGCGCGATATGGAGTGCGTTATCAGATATCGAAACCCTGATCTGAGTTTGGTTCAGGGGCAGATTCTATTTTACTCGATACTGTGCGATTTGTCAAATCAGTTGGCTTTTGGCGGTTCCCCTTTCTCTACTGTTGGCGAGCCGTATGTATTTTGCGCGCCTTGTGGTTGCTGACTGTCATATCTCCGGCTTCATATCTCCAGCTTCAGACGAGATTCAGCTGGAATGTAGTCTGGAGTAACGAAAAAACCGGTTGAGATTTTGAATTCGCTGGCGCCAGTGCTTATAATGGATCAAATCATGGCTCAGTTTGAGATTTTCTGGGTCTGAACCAACTTCATTTTCTCTTCCACGGGCCATCTATCGGCTCTAGCCTGCATTTAGGAAAGGATTCTATGCGCAATCAGTACGTTCTCGTCGTGGTCATCCTGTTCTTGTTCGCGGCCGCGCTGTTCGTGGCTCTGCCCATTGAACATCCATTGTGGCTGGAGGAGGGGCTGGCTCCGGGCGAGGATACCCAACGCGACATCCGTGAATTGACATTGGGGCTGGATCTGAAAGGCGGCACGCAGATTCTACTGGAGGCGGTGATCAGTGATGAGCAGCCACTGCCGGATGATGCTCTCAATTCAGCCAAAATTATCGTCGAGCAGCGGGTGAACGGTCTGGGCCTTGCTGAACCGACGGTTCAGTTACAGGGCGAGCGTCGGATGATTGTCGAACTGCCCGGCGTCAAAAACCCTGACCAGGCCATCGAGACAATCCGCTCAACCGGGCAGTTGGAGTTTGTGGATCCCGGCACAGACCTTATCATTCGTCCAGGCGATTTCATCAACACGACAAATCGTCCTACTGCTGTAGCGAAGCTGCAGGAGGCTGTGACCGCGGGTGAAGCTGCGCCTCAGTCGATTCCCTATCCGGACGAAGTATTCAACACGATCATGACCGGTGACATTCTGCAAACGGTCATCGCTTCGCAGGATGAATACAGCTTCTGGCAGATTCAGTTTGACCTGACCGGTGAAAGCAGTGGTCAGTTCTTCACCTATACTCGCGATCACATCGGCGATGTGCTCGCGATTGTGTTGGATGGGCGGGTGCTCTCGACACCGGTCATCAACGCGGCGATCAATGATAACGGCGTCATCAGCGGTGATTTCTCCCGGGAGGAAGCGGAGAGTCTGGCGATCCAGATGCGTTACGGCGCTCTGCCCATTCCTCTGCAGGTGGTGGATGTGCGCACGATTGGCGCCAGCCTGGGCCAGGATTCCATCGACCGTAGCTTGCAGGCCAGCATCATCGGCGGCGCGTTGGTCTTGCTGTTTATGATTCTGCTCTACCGTCTGCCTGGCTTCTTGGCTGATATCGCCCTTGCCATCTATGTAACCTTGAATTTGGCTATGTACAAGCTGCTACCGGTGACGCTCACCCTGCCTGGGATCGCTGGCTTCATCCTTTCCATCGGTATGGCTGTCGATGCCAACATCCTGATCTTCGAGCGCATGAAAGAGGAGCTACGCAGCGGCCGTTCCCTGCGGCTGGCGGTGGAAACCGGATTCAGTCGGGCATGGCCCGCCATCCGTGATGGCAATCTCTCAACGCTGATTTCCTGCGCAGTCCTGTACTGGTTCGGCAACAACTTTGGCGCCAGCATTGTAAAGGGGTTTGCCCTTACGCTGGCGGTGGGTGTGTTGCTGTCGATGTTCACCGCTGTATTTGTCACCCGCACATTTATGCGTAGTTTTCTCTCTACTCAGGGCCGGAGGTTGCTGGACAATCGCGGGCTGCTGGGGTACTGATGCGATCGGTGGTCGGTAGGGTCGGCGCATTGTGGTTGTCCCTACCAGCCACTAACCACCACAAAGAGTGTCTTATGTATCGCTTGGTTGAACATCGCAGGATTTGGTTCCTGCTTTCCCTGATTGCAATTTTGCCGGGCATTGTGTTTATGCTCTGGAATCTCAGCACATCCGGAACGCTCCTTCCCCTCAGTATCGATTACACCGGCGGTACCCAATGGGAGATGCGTTTTGCTGAGCCGGTCGCGCCGACGGATGTGGGCAACGTCTTTGTCGAAGCCGGTTTCTCCGACACAAAGGCATTTCATGTCGAAGATGACCGAACCGTTCAGGTCAAGTTCAAGAACATCGACATTTCCCAAAAGGAGCGAATCCAACAGGCAATTGTCGCTCGATTCGGCGAATTCGATGAGCGACTGTACCGTAGCATCGGCCCGGCCATCGGCGCGGAGGTCAGCCGGGCGGCTCTGCTGGCGGTCATCGCCGCGTCGATCTTGATCCTGATCTACATTGCCCTGGCGTTTCGGGAGATATCCTATCCTTTGCGCTACGGCATGGCTGCCATTGTCGCGCTGGTTCACGATGTGTTGATCACAGTTTCGTTTCTGTCCATTATGAATCTATTTGCCGGCTGGGAGATCGATGCCCTCTTTCTCACTGCGACCCTGACTGTCATCGGCTTTAGTGTCAACGATACGATCGTTATTTTTGATCGCATCCGTGAAAACTTGCGTCGCTACCGCGGCGCCCCGTTGGCAACGGTGGCAAACCGCAGTATTATCGAAACGGCTCAGCGCTCTATCGCTACGCAAGTGACAGCGCTCCTGGTTCTTGCAGCCATTCTCATATTTGGCGGTATCACCCTACGAATTTTTATGGCCACACTGATTGTCGGCCTCGTTTCCGGCACCTATAGCTCCATTTTTACCGCCACGCCGCTTGTCGTTGCCTGGGAGGAGAGAACTGCAAGGGGTGGCTAGTAGGGGCGATGCGGACGGCGCAACGCTGCCCGAAAGCTGGGAGGTTGCACCGTCCGATCTTGTGGTTGCCCAGGGCAGGCACAAGACGGCGCCCCTACTGACCACAACAGATAGAGCTATGAACTGGATCAAACAACTGACGCCAGTGCTGACCACTGGCCACTGGCCGCTGGCCAGTGGTGTTTTGCTACTGTTCATATGTGGGTTTAGCCCTCCTGCGCTGGTGGACCGGGATGCGGCGCCCCAACGGCGATTCACTGTCGGCCAGTTGCGTCAGATTCAACGAGCGCGTACCCCAGCGCCGGATATCAACGCTCTGGCCGTGCTGGTATACGACCTGGATGCCGAGCGGGCGCTGATGACCCGGCGCGCGGATCTGCCTGTGTCTCCGGCAAGCCTGACAAAATTGATGACTGCCTTGCTGGTCTTCGAGCAGAACCGTCTGACGGAGCGGGTCACGATTCAGTCCCAAGACCTTGTGGGCGAAGCCACTATGGGTCTGCGCGCTGGGGAGGTGTTGCATGTTGAGGAACTTCTGTGGGGGTTGCTGGTTCCCAGCGGCAATGACGCCGCCATGGCTCTCGCCCGGCACCACTCCGGACAGGTATCGACATTCGTCCAGCGGATGAATCTGCGGGCCAGGGAATTGAATCTACGGGGAACGCACTTTGCCAATCCCAATGGCTTCGACGCCGACGGGCAGGTGTGCAGCGCCCAGGATCTGCTTGCGCTGGTCCGACTTCTGTGGCAATATCCGCTTTTTCGCCAGATAGTCGGGACGGCCTCGACGACGGTGGCCAGCCATCCTTTACGCACGACGAATCGGTTGCTCGGCTTCTACCCCAACGCCAATGGGGTCAAGACCGGCACAACGGGTCAAGCTGGTCAATCTCTGATCGCTGGCGTGGAGCGGAGCGGTCATCAGCTTTTCGCCGTCATACTCGGCAGCACGGATCGCTACGCCGATATACAGGCAGTGCTGGCTGCTGTCCAGCGCAACTACCGCTGGACCTCCGTTCGTCTGCCGGAACGCCCTACCGTCCTGGACAGGCTGTTTGATGCCGCCGGCAATCGCTGGTTTCTGCGCGCTGAAGGTGATACTGCGGATATCTTTCTGGCCGAATGGGAGCGGCAGGAGTTGCGTGTCTTTCGTCGGGTACGCCCGCCGCCCTTTGATGTTTGGCGCGCGGGTATGGAGGCCGGCGTACTGGAGTGGCGCTTGGGTGATGCTGTCATTGCAACCCAGCGGCTCATTGTGCGTTAGGGTCGCGCCTTGCGTCTGGGCGACCATACGGGTTGCCCCTTACTGGTCACTGGTATTCTGATTATGACTGAAGAGCGCTTGCAGAAGGTGTTGGCCGCGGCCGGCGTTGCCAGCCGACGGGCCTGCGAAAAGTTGATAAGCGCGGGACGCGTCCGGGTCGATGGGCAGGTGGTAGCCAGCTTGGGCACAAGAGTGAACCCGGCCAATACCACAATTCTTGTGGACGGGAAACGGATTCGTCTTCCCCGGCGAAATGTTTACTACAAGGTTTACAAACCTCAGGGCATCCTCAGTGACATCGGCGGAGATACTCGTGGCCGTAGGAGCGTCGCCCACCTGTTGCCACCGGGCATCAGCCGGGTTTTTCCGGTGGGCCGGCTCGATCTGAACAGCGAGGGTCTCATACTGCTGACGGACGACGGTGGGCTGGCCCACAAATTGACCCATCCCCGCTATGAGCATCCCAAAACCTATTATGTTCTGGTCGCTCAGCAGCCATCGCTCGCGGCGCTGGTTCAACTACGGGAAGGGATCGAACTGGAGAGTGGGCGCACAGCCCCGGCCTGGGTTGAGGTGGCCAAACGTCTCCCGCCCCGGCTCTTCCTGGACAAGGGCAGCGGCTCGCGAGGCGTGTGGCTACGTTTTGTTCTGCGCGAGGGCAAGAAACGTCAGATTCGGCATATGGCTGCCGCGGTGGGGATACATTTGTCGCGGATCATTCGCTGGGCGATTGGCCCGCTGACTCTGGACGGACTGCAAGCGGGCACGTCCCGGCTGTTGACTTCTGGCGAGGTGAACGCGCTGCGCAATATGGTTGACGGACGTGGCGGCCGGCCCGGGAAAGCGAAGTCAAAGCCCCGCCGATGAGTAGTGAGGAGCGAGAAGACTATGATTTCCTCCTGTCCATCATCCGAATCAGGAGAATCACAGTCAAAGGTGAATATAATCGCTATCGACGGCCCGGCGGCGGCGGGAAAGAGCACTGTCGGCTTTGAGGTCGCGCAGCGGCTAGATTTTCTCTTCTTCGACACAGGCATCATGTATCGGGCCGTCACGTGGGCAATACTGGAGCGGGGCATCGATGCGGCCGCCAGCGCCGAGGTCGGGCGTATCGCCGAATCGTTGCCTATCGAAATCCATCCACCACAGAGCAATCAGTTGGCCGGCGCAACCTCCCGGCTGTCGGATATCGTTGCGCCGTTCAATTCCGACGGTCGCCAGCCAACGGTGCGCCTCGGCGATCAGGATATCACTTGGGCCATCCGTACACCCCAGGTGGATCAGAATGTCTCTACCGTGGCTGCGAACGCCCAAGTACGACTGGCTTTGAGCCGGCATCAGCGTCGTATCGGTCTGATGCACGGTTCTGGTTCTGGTGAGAAAGCGGGGATTGTGATGGTAGGCCGGGACATCGGCACGGTTGTGCTGCCGGAAGCGCCGCTGAAAATCTACTTGAGCGCGCCGGTAGAAGAGCGGGCCAGGCGACGCCATCAAGAGCTTGTGGCGCAGGGCAAAATTGGCCGGCGCAACGATGCTCGACAGCTGGGAGGTTGCGCCGGCCAACAGGCCGATTTTACGCAGATTCTGAGCGATATGCGCCGGCGGGACGCAATCGACAGCCAGCGGGCCATCGCCCCCCTACGTCCGGCGGATGACGCCTATTTGATCCAGACTGTCGGCTCCTCTATCAAGCAGATCGTCGATCAGATCCTGTCCCTTGCCCGCAGACAGCTAGGGGTACAGAAGCGAGGAGAGAGAGAAGAGGAGTGAGGAGAGAGAATGCTTCTCGCTTCTCTTCCTTAACGCAAAGGCGCAAGGACGCAAAGATGTAGAGATGTAGAGAGAATGCCTCTCACTTCTCTTTCCTATTCATCGGAGGCAAAGGTATTGCGCAATGGCTGCATTGACGACTGAACAGAAACTGGAACTCTATTACTGGATGGTCTTAACACGGACATTCGATGAGCGGATGGTCTCTCTGTGGAAGCAGGGTCGGGGGATCGGCGGAACATTCAGCGAGCGCGGCCATGAGGCCGTAAGCGTCGGCTCTGCCTATGCACTGGCGCCGGAGGATATTATCGCCCCTATGCATCGGGACATCGGCGCCTGTTTTCTGCGAGGGCTGTCTCCCCGACGAGTCTTTGCCAATCTGCTGGGCAAAGAGACCGGTGTCACCCGCGGGCGGGACGTCAATATTCATGGGATGGGCGATTTACGTCTGGGCATTGTCGGCTACATCAGTCATATCCCGATGTCGATGCCCATTGCACTGGGGGTTGCCATGAGCCTTAAGCTGCGCAAAGAACCGCGGGTGGCCATGACCTACGTAGGCGATGGGGGCAGCAACGCCGGCCTTTGGCACGAGACGATCAATATGGCTGCTCTCTATCGGGCGCCATACGTGCTGATCGTCGAGAACAATCAATACGCCTACTCCACCCATGTTTCCCAACAGATGTCCATTGAAAACATCGCCGATCGAGCCGCTGGCTACAACATCCCGGGCGTGATCGTTGACGGCAATGACGTGGAAGCTGTCTATGAAGCGACGAAAGAGGCGGTGAAGCGGGCCAGGCAGGGTGAGGGGCCCACGATCATCGAAGCCAAAACCATGCGCATGATGGGGCACGCCATCCACGATGGCGCGGAGTACGTGCCGCGGGCGCTGCTGGCCGAATGGGAAAAGAAAGACCCTATCGATCGCTATACGGAAAAGCTGCTCGCTGGCGAGCGGATGGATCGAGTTGCACTGGACGAGATTCGTCAACGGGCAGAGGTCGAGATTGAGGACGCAATCGAATTTGCTGAGGCCAGCCCTCTGCCCGATCCGAAAATGGTTGAAACCGGCGTGTACGCGCCCTGAGGCAGTGGGGAGTGGTCACTGCTATTTCTGACCACTCCCCACTGGTTTTTATGTCATGGTCGCTCCAATAGCCTAAGTATATAATTCCCTTACGTTTTGGATCAGCATCAGAACGCCGAAAGGTTGTTGCGGCCTGACGCATGGGATATACTCGGCGACAAAGATGGTTGGTTGGATGGCGCATTCTCCCAATGGGAGGCAGAGCCATTCAAGCGGCCGATGCGTAGGGAAGAGGGGGGAGAGAAGAGAAGCGAGAGGCATTCTCTCTCCTCTGGCAGGTATCGTCAGTCTGCGGGCGCTAATCTTATTGGGTTTACACTGTTTCTGGGACTGGCAAGCTAGTTCATCTTGTAGTTGGTCTGAAAAGGTATTTCCAGAGGCAATTCAAACAGGCGCTACGCGTCGGACGCCAGAGCTAGAAGTGGCTGCGCCAAACAGTGTCTTCACGGCTTCCTCTTACGGAGCAGGAACCGCAGCAAGGCTTTGCGCTCACGAACGGGCGGCAACCCACGAGCCGGTACCAGACAGATGAACCGCCCGCAACGCCAGTCGGCCTTTCCGGTTGCGCTCGCATATGGAGCTCTGGTTGTATTCTTCTTTGCGCCACACCTGCTGAGGCTGGCTACCTTCCCTGATGGCGATTTCACTCAACATTTCTTGCCTTTCAGCCTCTTCCAGCAAGACGCGCTTCTGGGCGGACGGTTGCCTGTCTGGGATCCATACACAAACGCCGGCCACCCGTTCCTGGCCGATGCCCAATCGGCGGTGTTCTATCCGATCAGCAACGCTCTGCTGTTGCTGACGGGATTCGAGCGAAGCGCCACGGGCAGACTCTTCTGGCTACAGGTGGAGGCTGCCCTGCACCTATTTCTGGCATGCGCCTTCACCTATCTGCTTGTACGCCGACTGACAGGCCAGCGGATGGCTGCGTTTGCGGCTGGGCTTGTCTTCGGATTCTCCGGTTTCCTCACCGGGTATCCGCCCCTGCAACTGGGAGTTCTGCGCACGGCAGTCTGGCTACCGCTGATTCTGCTACTCCTTTTGCCTTGTAGGGTTGGCGTCTGCGCCTGTTCCGGGCAACCACAAGGGTTGCCCCTACAAGGGCGCTCATGCTTCAATCGTTGGCGTCGTTGGCTGATGGCGGCCGCTGTCCACGCGGTCGCCTTCTACGCTGGCCATCCCCAGACATTTCTGTTTCTCTCCTACGCGGTGGGAGGCTGGATGTTGGCTCTGGGCGTTGTTGAATCGCGTCACCAGGGTTCGGGTCGGGCGGACCGGTCTGCGGTCATAGCGCGCGCGTTCGATTTTGGGCGATCTCTGCAGTTCGTAGGCCGGGTGATCGCGTACATCGCTGTTCTCATCGTTTTAAGCCTGGCGCAGCTATGGCCAGCCCTGGAATTCACCGGGCTTTCTGTGCGTTCATCTCTTCCCTATCACAAACTGAGCGGTGGCTTCCCTCTGGAGGATACATGGCAACTGCTGCTGCCGGGCATCCTGACCCAGTTTTCACCTCAGTATGTAAGTATCGCCGGGCTGGGTCTGGTTCTGATGGCCGTCGCCTCACTGTTGTCACCTGGCTTCCTCTCTGCCCTTTCTCCTCGAATCTGTGGCGATTCCTTCGCCCGCCCGGCGGCTTTTTTCTTTCTCATCTGTGGTGGGGTCGCTCTACTGCTTTCCTACGGTGAAAATGGGCCTATCTACCCCCTTTTCTATCGCTACGCGCCGGGCGGTTTCCTCTTCCGGGGGCAGGAACGGGCAGCTTATCTCGTTGCTTTTTCCCTGAGCGTCCTCAGTGGCTATGGGCTGGCCCTGTTGCCCTCTCTGACCGCTCGGTGGCGCAAGTCTCTGAGTTGGGGGTTTCTGGCTACGGTCGGCCTTAGCGTTGTGGTGTTTTTCCTATTGTGGCAACTGCCGGCGCGCGTGGATGCTTCTAGCTCAGGGTTTCTCCTTCTTAGCGGCAAGACCGTTCTCTTTGCTGCGGCATTTGCCTATCTGTGCGGCGCGGAGCGGCTCTCTCGCACGCGATTGCTGCTGCTGTTCCCTGTGCTGGTCGTGGATCTATTCATCGCCAATTACACGACGAATCTTGCGAATGGGCCGGCAATACGGGCTGCTCTGGCGTCACCGGAGGCGGCCGCCACGCTTCGGGCCGCGCGCGCCGCTACTGAAAGGGATGCCCTCCCGCCACGGGTCTACAACGAATTTCGTCTGCCGGAAAGTAGCGGACTATTTAACGGTTGGGAGGATGTGTGGGGTAGCAGCCCTTTGCGGCTTTCCACCTACAACGCTCTGTTCGTTGATTTTCCACTGGGGCAGATGTGGCAACTGACCGGCATTGGGACGGTTCTCACCTGGCGGAAGGAGTTATTCGTTGAGAGTCACATCGTAGCAGAATTTTCTCGGGAGGAAGGGGACACTACATATTTGCATCATCTCAACTCGGTTTCCCCGCGGCTCTGGTGGGCTCAAAAAGTGCGGCAGGCGGACGACGAAACCGCGCGTGCGCTGCTGGGGGATCACAGTTTCGATCCCAGGTCAGAGATCCTGATCGCGGCAGACCATGCCGCAACATTGGGCGACGGTTGGCGCGACGGGAGACTGACTTTCGGAACAGGAGGCACTGCTTCTCTGCACGCCGAGGGCATAGGCCCTGCGCAAATGCGCATTCGGATTGAAAGCAGCCAGCCTGGTCTGCTTTTCATCAGCGAAAACTGGATGCCCGGCTGGCGGGCTGTCTGGAAGCCAGTGACTGGTGGTCGGTCGAATGACGCAGCGATGCCCAAAAACGGGGAGGTTGCACCGTCCGAGCTACCAGTGCCCCGTACTGACCACAAACTGCCGGTATTGCGCGCCCATCATGCATTTCTGGGCGTGCCTGTCCCTGCCGGCGTTGGCACGCTGGAGCTGGCTTATCGTCCCAGCAGTGTAAGATGGGGTCTGGCGATCAGCGGAATTGGCTGGGCGGGGCTGCTGTTCGCTATTCGCCATCCGCTGATTCTGGCGGTTCAGCGGGCCTGGCGACGGAGTTGGGCGTTTGTAAAAAATCAGTGGCGCTCTTCATCCCCGGACTCTAGCGAGAGAATAGAAGTGGGAGGCGCTCGCTCTCTACTCACTCCTATTCTCTTTCCTCGGGCAGGCATCCTGCTTATTCTCCTCCTCGGTTTTGCGCTACGCCTGTTCCGGCTGGATTTTCAGGAGCTTCGGGGGGACGAGGCCTTCGGCTATTTCTTCAGCTTGAATTCGTTCGCCACAATTGTACAGGATACTCTCTCTCTCCGGGAACCTCATCCGGTTGGCAGCTATTTTTTGCAGCGCGTCTGGTATGCAGTCAGCGGGAGCAGTGAGTTCGCTCTGCGGTTGTTGCCGGCTCTGGCCGGGACTGCGGCCATCGCGCTTGTCTACCGACTGGCAAGGCAACTACGACTGGGCGCGTCTGTGGCCCTGTTAGGCAGTTTTCTGATGGCTGTGAATGCCTACGCGGTCTGGCACAGCCAGGATGTCCGCATGTATACGCTGAGTCTGGCGCTTACGACTGCCAGCACCGCGCTGGCCTTGGAGATCATCAGGCGGCCCACCTGGCGGGCAGTGGCTGGCTATATTCTCTGCACGGTTATGACCCTGCACACCCATTACTTCGCCGTTTTCGTCCTTCTTGCCCAGAACCTATATGCGCTGTCGCAGTTGCTGACGACCCGCGAGCGACACTTGCGGCAGCCGTTGCTAAGTCGCTGGATAGGGGTGCAGAGCGCGGTGGCCGCTCTGTACACACCGTGGGTGATCGTCGCCTGGCAGACATTGGTTGGCTACCACGGCAATGGGGATTCGCCGGCATTGGGGGCGATGCTGTGGCGGTCGCTCGGCGTTTTGGCCCTGGGGGAAAGCGTGCCGGACAAGATCTGGCAGTTCGATGGCGGAGTCCTGAGTGTCGGCGTCATCGTAGCCGGTATTCTCAGCGGGCTCTT
Source organism: uncultured Caldilineaceae bacterium (assembly GCA_958295915.1). Lineage (GTDB taxonomy): Bacteria > Chloroflexota > Anaerolineae > Caldilineales > Caldilineaceae > Bin5. Next base: position 4,661,295 of record OY282381.1, on the reverse strand, counting down.
CGCCGCGCGCCGAAACACCACGACGAACCATAGGCCACAGGCCATGGTTCTTTTGCTTGTGTACCTGTTTGTGCCTTTGCTGGCAATCTGGGGCAGCGCGCTAGAGCGGCCGATCTTCGACGAACGGTATTTGATCGCCGCTCTGCCTCCCTTTCTGCTCATGCTGGCTGTGGGGGTGGTAAGAACCGGCAACCGTGTCGAGCAATGGTTGGGTTGGAGATGGAGAAGTTGGGCTGCTGATCCCTGTATTGACGGCCCAACCATCCTAGCGAAGATCCCTATTGGGCATGTAGCGGCGATCTGTCTGGTTCTCGTCATCGTCGCCGGCAATCTGTTCAGCTTACGGACGCACTACTTTGACCCAGCGTTCAGCAAAACCCTGGGGTGGCGGGAGCTGGCAGCTACTCTGGAGCGCTGGAGCAGTGGACTCCCTGTTGCTGATGTGCGCATCGCGCGGAATTTCCCTGACGCTGTGCTCTGGTATTATTATACAGGAGAGATTGGGCACCTTGTACTGCCGCCCGGCCCGCACGATGCCGAGGGGGCAGTGACTGCTGTTGAAGCGCTGCGGGATGCTGGGGTGCGGCGGATTCTCTTGCCGGTGCAATTGGCGTCGAATTGGGATGCGACCGGCATTGCACAGGACGCACTTTCCACGACCTATCGGCTGGCTGCCCAGGATTCCGTCGGCTCCTGGCCTCTGCAGTTGTATACCCGACCGGACACTCAGGGTTGGCGTCGGCTCGATGTTGCGTTTACAAACGGCTTGACGTTGGCGCGTGCGCAGATTGCGCCGGATACACTGCCAGCCGGCGGTATTCTGACTGTCCATCTGGACTGGACCGGAGATCCAACATCTCTGAGCGGCGGCGAAAAACTCTTCTTGCATCTGATCGACGAGTCGGGCGGGCTGCTCGCTCAGCTCGATCCGCCGTTAGATATGGATTCTTTGGCGGCAACGGTCAGCTACAGTCTGTCTGTACCCTCAACTCTGCCCGCGGGAAATATACGACTGATGGGGGGTGTGTACGATATAACTTTACCAGGCGCGCCCAGAATCCTGACGCATGCCGGCGCGGATTCGCTACTCTTGGCGGATTTTCAGAGATGACTGCTTCGCGGCGCTGTTCCGGCACATGTCCGGCAGATTGGAAAGGTGTACGGGGAGCAGTCGCCTAGGGGACTATCTTCTCGGAGCAGGATTTGAAGACGCGAGAGAACGCCTTCGCGCCAGGTCGGGAGGAGCCTGCTGTCCAATCGTCGCCAATCGTTTGGCTACCTCCTGCAGGGTTTCGATACGTTTGGGAAAGGCAAAACGCACGATACCGTCGCCGTACTTGTCCCTGTCCTTTGTGTAGAAGTTGATCCCCGCCACCACGGCGACCCCCACATCTGTCGTCAGCCAGCGGGCGAAACGGTCTGAGCGCCACTTTGCTTGGGGCGCATCGATGCGCGTGTAGTCGGCCAGCGTATAGTATGCTCCTTCGGGTCGAGTGGCGCGGAAGCCGGCGGCATCCAGCACCTCCATCATCACCTCGCGCCGTTCAGCATATTCCTCCCGCAATCGCGTATAATAGTCGGTTGGTTGGCTGAGGGCGACAGCTGCGGCTGCCTGTAACGGGGTCGGCGCGCAGATTGTCGAATAGTCATGGACTACGCGGATGGCGGCAGATAGCGGCTCGCGGGCGATTACATAGCCCAACCGCCAACCGGTCACGGCAAAGCTCTTGCCCAGCCCGCCGATCGTCACGGTGCGTTCCAGCAAACCGTCAAGGCTGCCTGGCGAGATATGTTCTTGTCCGTCATAGAGAATGCGGTCGTAGATTTCATCGGTGATGAGGATGAGATTGTGTCGGTTGACGAATTCGATTACCGCTTGCAGTTCGGCGCGGTCGAAGATGCGCCCGGTAGGGTTGTGGGGCGTGTTGAGGAGTAGGGCACGGGTGCGGGGTGTGACGGCAGCATCCAAACGGTCTGGGTCGATACGGTAGCCGGGTGTCTCCAGAACCACCGGGCGCGCCACTGCGTCCGCCAACAGTGCGGAGGGCCGGAAGTTTTCGTGGGCCGGTTCCAGAATAATCAGTTCGTCGCCGGGATTCAGCAGCGCGAGTAGGGTGGTGGTGATGCCTTCTGTCACACCGCAGACGATGCAGATATGGGCATCCGGGTCCACTGTCCATCCCAATTGGTCGGTATACTGCTCCGCCAGCACCTGACGCAGGGGTGGATAGCCCCATGTGACTGTGTACTGATTGGCTGCGCCACGGATGGCCTCCACTGCGGCGTTGACGATCACCTCCGGTGGGTTGAAATCCGGGAAGCCCTGACTCATATTGATGGCGTCGTGCTCGATGGCCAGTCGGGCCATCTCCCGAATCATCGACTGATTGAAATAGGTTGTGCGCTTAGCTGGGTACATAGACCGTCTCTCGAAAAGTGTGAATACGGTGCGCAGATCGAATCTTGGCAGGGTCTCTTCGCCCCAGCGTTGCTGAGTGGCCCAGAGGGCGCGCCCCGCTTTGCGATCAAAAATTACCGCAGAGCTTTGAGCCGGTGCAACTCTATGAGTCCTGTGTCCCGCGTTTGGGCGAGTTGGGTCAGGGAGAGCCCGGCCATCATCTCCTCGACCTCTCTCACGATCTGCGCGGCCAGTTCAGTTGTGAGTTGCGGGCTTCCCAGGGTCTGCCAGCGGAGTTCCTGGGTTGGACCCAGATGATGCAGGTATTGGGCGATGCCGCCGCTGCCGCCGGCCAGATGATAGGTGGTGAACGGCCCTTGCCATGCCCAGCGCAGGCCCGGCCCTTGGGCGATGATGGTATCGATATCTTCCACAGTGGCGCTGCCCTCCGCTACCAGATGGACCGCTTCCCGGAAGAGCGCGGCCGTGAGCCGGTTGGCGATATGGCCGACGGCTTCCTTCTTCACCTGCACAGGCGTCTTGCCGATGGCGCGGTAGAAGTCCAGCGCCCAGCGTACCGCTTCCGGCGCGGTCTGCGCTCCGCCGACCACTTCCACCAACGGAATCAGATGGGGTGGATTGAAGGGGTGCCCTACCAGTACCCGCTGCGGATGCCGGGCCTCTGCCTGAATCTCAGACGCCAGCAGCGCGGAGGCGCTGCTGCTGACGATTGCCTCCGGGCCGATGACCTCTTCCAGCGCGCGCAGCGTCTCCTGTTTGAGCGGCAGATGTTCCGGCACATTTTCCTGCACGAACTGCGCGCTGGCCAGCCTGGCGTCGATGGCTGCTGAAAACCGCATCCGACTCGGGTCTGCCCCCGGCGGCAGGCCCAGACTTTCCAGCGCCGGCCACATCCCGTCGATGGCTTGGCGCACGTCGACTTCCGGGCGCGCGGGGTCGACGACCGCTACGTCCAGCCCCCGGGCCAGGAAATAGGCTGCCCAACTGGCGCCAATTGTTCCTGCGCCGATGACAGCGACCTGCTGAATTTCAGCCGTTGCCGCGCGTGTCATAGTGTCAGCTCCGTTTGCTGCTGTCTTTTCTACCCAACCCAGAATGCCTTTTCAAGATCTGTGAATTCTTCTGCTGGCCCTTCGAACTTATTGCGGCCCAGTTCCAGCACATACACGTAATCGGCGATTTTCAAGGCGGCACGAATTTCCTGATCCACCAGCAGAATCGTCAGCCCGTCCCGGTCTCGCAGGTCCACCAGCATCTGGTAGACTTCTTCTGAAAGCAGCTTGGCCAGGCCGGCGGTCGGCTCGTCCACGAGAATCACATTTGGGTCGGTCATGAGCGTACGGCCGATCTCTACCATGCGCTGCATTCCGCCGGAGAGTTCGCCGGCGTTGGATTTGCGTCGCGGCTTCAGAGCGGGGAAACGTTCGTAGTTTTCTGCCAGTTTGCGTTGAATGCGAGCCTTATCGCCTTTGAAGGTCCACGCGCCCAGTTCCAGATTTTCCTCCACGGACATAAAGCGGAAGACACCTGGCTGCTGAGGAATATAGGAGATACCCATATTGATGCGTTCGTGGGTGGGCACATCGATGATATTCTGGTCGTCCAGCAGAATCTGGCCCTGATTGGGGCGCAAGAAGCCGTAGATGGCCTTGAGCATGGTGGATTTGCCTACGCCATTGGCGCCGAGAATGGTTGTGATTCTGCCGTCTTCCGCCTGCAGATTGACGCCCTGCAGAATATTCAGATCCCGGTAGTATCCGACGTACAGATCATTGATTGCGAGCATTACTCTTCATCCTCACCCAAATAGGCTGCCTTCACTGTAGGGTCTTCCCGCACTATCTGTGGATCGCCGTCGGCGATGAGATCTCCATAATTCAACACCAATAGTCGGCGGCTGAGGGTGAAGATCGTGTCCATATCATGGCTGATGATGATGAACGCTTTGCCTTGGGCATTGACTTCTGTGATATAGCGGTAGATGACCTCCATCAGCCGGGGGTGAACGCCGGCGAACGGTTCGTCCAGAATGATCATATTCGGATCGAGCATAAGCAGGCGGCCCAACTCCAGCAGCTTCTGCTGGCCGCCGGATAGGGCTCGGGCGTACTCGTTGCGCAGGTGGGCGATGGTCAGGAATTCGAGCACCTCTTGGGCCTTCTGTTCAAAGTCCCGTTTACGGGCGGTGGCGCGCATTGCCATAGCTGGAATGAGCAGGTTTTCCAGCACGGTCATGCGGCGGAAAGCGCGTGTGACCTGGAAAGTGCGGCCCAGGCCAGCTCTGGCAACACCGTAGGCCGGTCGCGTATCAATACGCTCCCCGTTCATATAGACTGTTCCACTTGAGGGCTTGAGCGCCCCGTCCAGGATGTTGGTCAGCGTTGTTTTGCCGGCCCCGTTCGGCCCGATGAGGCCGATCAACTCCGGCCCTGCCACGGAGAAGGAGACATCCTTCAGCACCTGCAGGCCACCGAAGTTTTTACAGATATTGTTGACGTTGAGTTTCAACATAGAGTCCAGAACATAGAGTCCAGGGAGTTACGAATTCGGAATTGGATAGGTTCTAATTCGCAACTGATCGCTTCCTAATTGGATGCGTCGCGCATCGCGACGGTCTCCTCAGCGATGCCGGCGCGGTTGAGTCGCTCCAGCAGAGGGAACAGCAGACCGTTGCGTTGGAAACGCAGGGTAAGCATCAGCAGGAGGCCGAAGAACACCAGCCGCCACAGGGACATGTCGATGCGAATTGGCCCGATGGCGATATTCGTGCGCAGCAGCTCCAGGGCGAAGGTGATGACCAGCGCGCCGACGGAGGCCGCGTAGATGTTCTCCAGGCCACCGATAACGGCCATGGCAATGACCAGAGACATCTGCAAAATGATCAAAATATTGGGGGTGATGATGCCGATGTAATGGGCCTGCAGGGCGCCGGCGGCGGCGGCCAGGGCACTGGTTATGACGAAGACCAGCACTTTGTATCGCACGATGTTGACGCCTAACGCTGCAGCGGCCTCTTCGTCCTCGCGGATGGCGCGGATGAACAGGCCGAAGCGGGAGCTGGCCAGCCATGTCATCAGCAGCATCACCAGCAGGAACAGAAGCAGCATAGCGTAGTAAGGCGGAATTTTACTGGTATCGCTGAAGGTCTGCCCGAACAGATTGATGCCGCTGGGAAAGAGGGGTAGCAACTCCAACCCGCTCTGGCCTTCTGTAATTGGAATCTCTGCGCTGAGCGCGGCCCGCAGAATCTCGGAAAAGCCGATCGTAAACAGGGCCAGATATGCGCTACGCAAGCGCAGCACCAGCCAGCCCACCAGAAGACCGAAGGTTGCGCCCATCACCAGCCCCATGGCGATACTGGCCCACACTGGCGGAAAGATAATCAGCGCGCCGCTGGGAAGGGTTTGGGTCTTGGCCATGTCGATGCAGGTTTCGTCGATAGTGCCGACGCGGCGGGCGTTCAAAATGACCAGCCACCAGTTGCCGGGCAAAGGGATATCCGCGCATAGTTCAGTGGGCGCAGTGGTGAAACGGATGAACTTTCCGATCAGCCCGGTGGTATAGCCTCCGATCGCCATAAAGGCCATATGGCCGAAGGAAAACTGGCCGGCGTACCCGGCCAACAGAGACCAACTGGAGGCCAGAATCGCATAGAAGAATGCGGTGATCGCGAGATGCATAAAATAGCTGTTGAAGACGAGCGGGCCCAGCCCATCCAACTCTGCTGACGCCAAAGGGAGCGCCAGCAATATGACAACCGCGACGAGCCCGGCCACGCGGTAGAGAACGGCGCGGCTCATAGCTCCCGTCCAAAGAGACCGGTGGGTTTCAGCAGCAAAACAAGCGTCAGGATCACCATGCCGTAGGCAGGAATATAGGCTGCGGCCCGGGTCGCATCTGGAACACAGCCGGTCCCCGCGGCTTCTACGATTCCAACGACAAGACCACCGAGGAACGCGCCCGGCAGGCTGCCCATGCCGCCCAGAACAATAATGACGAACGAGCGCGCTGCGGCGGGAATGCCCACCTGGGGCAGCCAGGAGAAAACCTGCACCAGCGAGGCGCCGGAAAGGCCGGCCAGCATAGCGCCCAGGCTAAAGGCCAGTGTGTTCATCGAGTTTGGGTTGATACCGGCGACTGCAGCGGCTTGCCTGTCCTGGCTGACAGCCCGCAGGGCTTTGCCGGTCCAGGTGTGGTAGAGGAACCACAGTAAGGCTGCCAGCATGATGAGGGCGAGGAGCGCGGCCGTGAAGCGAGGGTTAGGGATGGAAATCGTATCGAGAATCGTGATATTTCCTGGCGTCGTCCTGAGGAGCGATCCGGAGTCCAGAGGAATTTCTGTGCGCGGGAACGGGAAAAAACGCTGCGCTTTGACCGGATTGGCCGATGCCAGGGCCTGGGTGAAATATTGCAGGAAGAACGCCAGCCCGAAGGTCACGAGAATGGCGTACTCGCCGGGCCGTTCGATCTGCCCGCTGCCCAGTGGGCGCAGGAAGATGCGCTCAAAAATATAGCCGATACTGAACGTCACCACACAGCTGGCCAGAATGCCGACGATCGGCGGGGCGCCGGGAAGCCATTCGGCTGTCATAAAATAAGTAACCATGCCGCCGATCATATAAAATTCGCCATGGGCGAAGCTGACGACGCCCAGAATCGAAAATATAAGCGTCAGTCCCAGGGCCATCAGCCCATAGATGATGCCGATGACGATTCCGTTGGCAAGTTGGGAGATCACGAACTCGCCATTGGCCACGCATAGGTTGTCTGGATCGGCCAGGGCGAAGGCGGTGATGAAGATGCCGACTACGAGGGCGCCGGCAACCCCGATCATTCGATTGTCGATTTTGGGCGTGGCGATCCACAATGGAAGCAGACTGAACGGGCCGAGCGCCGCGCCGATCACCGCGCCGCCGAAGGACGCCTGGGAGATTTCCAGGTCTTTGCGCGCGTAGATCTGGGGTGTTATGACGCCGCCCACAACACCCCAGAAGGCGAACCATAGAAGTGCCCAGCCGAAAATTGCCGCGTGTTCCATGCGATTTCGAGCGAACGGCAGGGATCCGCACGCCATTTTGAGGCTATTGCGGGTCCCTGTCGGTTCGTCTTTATCTCTCTACTCTCCGGGCGCAGACCCGGCCCGGGCAACCACGTAGGGGCAACCCTTGTGATTGCCCGCCCCTACTGTCCGACGATCACCGGATCGGCGGTCTGATAGGTCTGCGGGTAGACGACTGTCGCGCTGACAGAGTTCTGACCTTCTTCCTGATATTGCACAATCGTAATGGCCGGATCCGGGAACTGGTGCCACCATTTGGGGTCGAGGCCGGCCTGTTCTGGCGTGTTATTCTGATTGACCGGGAAGGTGATCGTACCCAAAGAACCTTCGTGGGTGATATTCTCCAGGGCGGCGATGATCTCGGTCGGGTTTGTAGAGCCGGCTTCAGTGATCGCCTGGGCGATGATCATGATCGAGTCATAGGCTGCCAAGGCATAGGACTCGGCTGCCTCCTTACCGGTGCGCGCCTGATACTCGGCCAGGAAGTTGATCGCGACATCGTTATACAACTGCGTTGGCAGGCCAACCCGGCGCACGAAGCAGAAATTGCCGTCGGGGACGTTCGTCCAGAATGCGTCACTCACTAGCGAGACCTGATTACACAGCGTCGGCACATCCTGGGGGCCGAGGCCGGCGTCGGCTGCCTGCTGGGTGAAGTTGTAGGAGGCTTCCCCGGTCGCGAGGGTCATAATCATATCCGGGCTCTCGGCTTTCACTCGCTCGATGATGCCGGCGAAATCCTGGGCGCCGATGTCCACACCGAAGGTCACGGCCTCGATGCCCAACTCGCCCAACAGCCGTGTGGTCTCTTCTGCCGCCGGAATACCGTAATCGGTGTTCTCGGTCAGGATAACTATTTTCTCAAGGCGCGTCCCGACTTCGTCCCGCAGCCATTGAATGAACTTCACGTCTACGGCTGAGACTTCTGAGTTCAGTGGGGCGATGCGGAAGACCTCTGGATACTGGACGCTGGTGATGGTGTCGTTCCAGGTTTCAGCAAAGACGACGGGGACGCCGTTGTCGTGGGCTACCTCTTTGGCTGCCACGCCTACTGAACTGTGGTAGCCGCCGCCAATGGCTACGACAGCGTCCTGATTGATGAGCCGCTCCGTGACTGCCGTGCCGCGCTCTGGCAGACCTTCGGTATCGACGATGATCAGTTCTACTGGTCGTCCTAGCAGCCCGCCTTGGGCGTTGATCTCATCGGCGGCGATCAGCATGGCGTCACGCATGGCTTCACCGCCGACCACCGCGCCTGGCGCGGAGAGAGGGGTCAATGCGCCGATTTTGATCGGCGCCATTGCTTCTTCTGCGGCCGGCGCTGCGGTTGGTTGCGGTTCTGCCGCTGCCTCCTCCTGGGTTGTGTCGCCAACTGTCGCCGGCTGAGGCGCGCAGGCCGCGAAGATAAGCGTCAGTAATGCCAGGGCGGCAACAGCCCAGAACTTTTGCGCACGCCTTTGCTGGAGGCGTCTTTTGCTTGGGAAAAGAGATGGGATCATTCAGAATTCCTCCTTGTAGAAATGGATACTACCGGCCCGTTCGATTGCGCAGAATCCCGGTTGAATCGCTCTGCGATGCCCGGCGGATGGGAGGCGGAGCCATTCACACTACTGCCCGACGATCACCGGATCGCCGGTCTGATATGACGTGGGGTAGACGGATATGGCGTTGAGGGAGTCTTGGCCCTCTTCCTGATATTGCACAATCGTGACGACTGGATCCGGAAATTGATGCCACCATTTGGGATCGAGACCGGCCTGTTCGGGTGTATTGTTCTGATTAATCGGGAAGGTGATCGTGCCCAAAGAACCTTCGTGGGTGATATTCTCCAGGGCGTTGATGATCTCGGTCGGGTCCGTAGAGCCGGCTTCGTTGATCGCTTGGGCGATGATCCTGATCGAGTCATAGGCTTCCAGTGCGGCATCGGCCGCTTCCTTGCCTGTGCGCGCCTGATACTCGGTCAGGAAGTTGATCGCTATGTCGTTGTACAACTGCGGCGGCAGGCCAACCCGGCGCACGAAGCAGAAGTTGCCGTCGGGGACATTCCTCCAGAACGCGTCACTCACTAGCGCAACATGAGTACACAGCGTGGGCACGTCCTGGGGGCCGAGGCCGGCGTCGGCTGCCTGCTGGGTGAACCTGTAGCCTGCTTCCCCCGTGGCCAGGGTCAGAATCATATCCGGGTTCTCGGCTTTCACCCGCTCGATGATATCGGCGAACTCCTGGGCGCCGATGTCCACACTGAAGGTCACGGCCTCGATGCCCAACTCGCCCAACAGCCGTGTGGTCTCTTCTGCCGCTGGAATGCCATAGTCGGTGTTTTCGGTAAGGATGACCACTTTCTCTATAGAAACCCCGGCCTTGTCCCGCAGCCACTGGATGAACTTCACGTCTATGGCTGAGACTTCTGAGTTCAGTGGGGCGATGCGGAAGATCTCTGGATACTGGACGCTGGTGATGGTGTCGTTCCAGGGTACGGCAAAGACGACGGGAACGCCGTTGTCGTGGGCTACCTCTTTGGCTGCTACGCCTACTGAACTGTGGTAGCCGCCGCCAATGGCTACGACAGCGTCCTGATTGATGAGCCGCTCCGTGACTGCCGTGCCGCGTTCTGGCAGACCTTCGGTATCGACGATGATCAGTTCCAGCGGTCGTCCTAGCAGCCCGCCTTGGGCGTTGATCTCATCGGCGGCGATCAGCATGGCGTCACGCATGGCTTCACCGCCGACTACCGCGCCTGGCGCGGAGAGGGGGGCCAATGCGCCGATTTTGATCGGCGCCATTGCTTCTTCTGCGGCCGGCGCCGCGGTTGATTGCGGTTCTGCCGCTGGCGCAGATTCGCCAACTGTTGCCGGCAGAGGCGCGCAGGCCGCGAAGATAAGCGTCAGTAATGCCAGGGCGGCGGCAGCCCAGAACTTTTGCGCGCGCCTTTGCTGGAGGCGTCTTTTGCTTGGGGAAAGAGATGGGATCATTCGGAATTCCTCCTTATAGAAATGGATACTACCGGCCCGTTCGATTGCGCAGAATCCCGGTTGAATCGCTCTGCGATGCCCGGCGGATGGGAGGCGGAGCCATTCACACTACTGCCCGACGATCACCGGATCGCCGGTCTGATATGACGCGGGGTAGACGGATATGGCGTTGATGGAGTCTTGGCCCGCTTCCTGATATTGCACAACCGTGATGATTGGATCCGGGAATTGATGCCACCATTTGGGATCGAGACCGGCCTGTTCGGGTGTATTGTTCTGATTAATCGGGAAGGTGATCGTGCCCAAAGAACCTTCGTGGGTGATATTCTCCAGGGCGTTGATGATCTCGGTCGGGTCCGTAGAGCCGGCTTCGCTGATCGCTTGGGCGATGAGCCTGATCGAGTCATAGGCTGCCAGCGCAAAGGACTCGGCCGCTTCCTTGCCCGTGCGCGCCTGATACTCGGTCAGGAAGTTGATCGCTACGTCGTTGTACAACTGCGGCGGCGGGCCAATCCGGCGCACGAAGCAGAAGTTGCCGTCGGGGACGTTCGTCCAGAACGCGTCACTCACTAGCGAGACCTGATTACACAGCATGGGCACGTCCTGGGGGCCGATGCCGGCGTCGGCTGCCTGCTGGATGAAATTGTAGCCCCCTTCCCCCGTGGCCAGGGTCACAATCATATCCGGGTTTTCGGCTTTCACCCGCTCGATGATAGCGGCGAACTCCTGGGCGCCGATGTCCACACTGAAGGTCACGGCCTCGATGCCCAACTCGCCCAACAGCCGTGTGGTCTCTTCTGCCACCGGAATACCGTAATCGGTGTTTTCGGTAAGGATGACCACTTTCTCTATAGAAACCCCGACCTTGTCCCGCAGCCACTGGATGAACTTCACGTCTATGGCTGAGCCTTCTGAGTTCAGTGGGGCGAGGCGGAAGATTTCTGGATACTGGACGCTGGTGATGGTGTCGTTCCAGGGTACGGCAAAGACGACGGGAACGCCGTTGTCGTGGGCTACCTCTTTGGCTGCCACGCCTACTGAACTGTGGCAGCCGCCGCCAATGGCTACGACAGCGTCCTGATTGATGAGCCGCTCCGTGACTGCCGTGCCGCGCTCTGGCAGACCTTCGGTATCGACGATGATCAGTTCCAGCGGTCGTCCTAGCAGCCCGCCTTGGGCGTTGATCTCATCGGCGGCGATCGGCATGGCGTCACGCATGGCTTCACCGCAGCCCACCGCGCCTGGCGCGGAGAGGGGGGCCAATGCGCCGATTTTGATCGGCGCCATTGCTTCTTCTGCGGCCGGCGCCGCGGTTGATTGCGGTTCTGTCGCTGCCTCCTCCTGGGTTGTGTCGCCAACTGTTGCCGGCAGAGGCGCGCAGGCCGCGAAGATAAGCGTCAGTAATGCCAGGGCGGCGGCAGCCCAGAACTTTTGCGCGCGCCTTTGCTGGAGGCGTCTTTTGCTTGGGAAAAGAGATGGGATCATTCAGAATTCCTCTTTATAGAAATGGATACTACCGGCCCGTTCGATTGCGCAGAATCCCGGTTGAATCGCTCTGCGATGCCCGGCGGATGGGAGGCGGAGCCATTCACACTACTGCCCGACGATCACCGGATCGCCGGTCTGATATGACGCGGGGTAGACGGATATGGCGTTGATGGAGTCTTGGCCCGCTTCCTGATATTGCACAACCGTGATGATTGGATCCGGGAATTGATGCCACCATTTGGGATCGAGACCGGCCTGTTCGGGTGTATTGTTCTGATTAATCGGGAAGGTGATCGTGCCCAAAGAACCTTCGTGGGTGATATTCTCCAGGGCGTTGATGATCTCGGTCGGGTCCGTAGAGCCGGCTTCGCTGATCGCTTGGGCGATGAGCCTGATCGAGTCATAGGCTGCCAGCGCAAAGGACTCGGCCGCTTCCTTGCCCGTGCGCGCCTGATACTCGGTCAGGAAGTTGATCGCTACGTCGTTGTACAACTGCGGCGGCGGGCCAATCCGGCGCACGAAGCAGAAGTTGCCGTCGGGGACATTCCTCCAGAACGCGTCGCTCTCCAGCGAAACATGATTACACAGCGTGGGCACGTCCTGGGGACCGATGCCGGCGTCGGCTGCCTGTTGGGGGAAATCGTAGCCTGCTTCCCCCGTGGCCAGGATCACAATCATATCCGGGTTCTCGGCTTTCACCCGCTCGATGATACCGGCGAAATCCTGGGTGCCGATGTCCACACTGAAGGTTACGGTTCCGATGCTCAACTCTTCCAGCAGCCGTGTGGTCTCTTCTGCCGCTGGAATGCCATAGTCGGTATTTTCGGTAAGGATGACCACTTTCTCTATAGAAACCCCGGCCTTGTCCCGCAGCCACTGGATGAACTTCACATCTTCCGCTGCGACTTCCGAGTTGAGCGGGGCGAGGCGGAAGACCTCTGGATACTGGACGCTGGTGATGGTGTCGTTCCAGGTTTCGACAAAGACGATGGGAATGCCGTTGTCATGGGCCACTTCCTTGGTTGCTACGCCTACAGAGCTATGGAAGCTACCCGCGATTGCTACGACGCCATCCTGATTGATGAGCCGTTCCATCGCAGCCGTGCCACGCTCTGGCAGACCTTCGGTATCGACGATGATCAGTTCCAGCGGTCGCCCTAGCGGCCTGTCTTGGGCGTTGATCTCATCGGCGGCGATCAGCATGGCAGCGCGCAAGGTCTCGCCGCCGACCACCGCGCCTGGCGCGGAGAGGGGGGCCAATACGCCGATTTTGATCGGCGCCATTGCTTCTTCTGCGGCCGGCGCTGCGGTTGATTGCGATTCTGTCGCTGGCGCAGATTCGCCAACTGTTTCCGGCTGAGACGCGCAGGCCGCGAAGATAAGCGTCAGTAATGCCAGGGCGGCAACAGCCCAGAATTTTTGCGCGCGCCTTTGCTGGAGGCGTCTTTTGCTTGGGAAAAGAGATGGGATCATTCAGAATTCCTCCTTGTAGAAATGGATACTACCGGCCCGTTCGATTGCGCAGAATCCCGGTTGAATCGCTCTGCGATGCCCGGCGGATGGGAGGCGGAGCCATTCACACTACTGCCCGACGATCACCGGATCGCCGGTCTGATATGACGCGGGGTAGACGGATATGGCGTTGATGGAGTCTTGGCCCGCTTCCTGATATTGCACAACCGTGATGACTGGATCCGGAAATTGATGCCACCATTTGGGATCGAGACCGGCCTGTTCGGGTGTATTGTTCTGATTAATCGGGAAGGTGATCGTGCCCAAAGAACCTTCGTGGGTGATATTCTCCAGGGCGTTGATGATCTCGGTCGGGTCCGTAGAGCCGGCTTCGCTGATCGCTTGGGCGATGAGCCTGACCGAGTCATAGGCCGTCAGCGCAAAGGACTCGGCCGCTTCCTTGCCCGTGCGCGCCTGATACTCGGTCAGGAAGTTGATCGCTACGTCGTTGTACAACTGCGGCGGCGGGCCAATCCGGCGCACGAAGCAGAAATTGCCGTCGGGGACATTCCTCCAGAACGCGTCACTCTCCAGCGAAATATGATTACACAGCATGGGCACGTCCTGGGGGCCGATGCTGGCGTCGGCTGCCTGCTGGATGAAATTGTAGCCCCCTTCTCCCGTGGCCAGGGTCATAATCATATCCGGGTTCTCGGCTTTCACCCGCTCGATGATAGCGGCGAACTCCTGGGTACCGATGTCCACACCGAAGGTCACGGCTCTGACGCTCACCTCTTCCAGCAGCCGTGTGGTCTCTTCTGCCGCTGGAATGCCATAGTCGGTATTTTCGGTAAGGATGACCACTTTCTCTATAGAAACCCCGGCCTTGTCCCGCAGCCACTGGATGAACTTCACGTCTGCCGCTCCGACTTCCGAGTTGAGCGGGGCGAGGCGGAAGACCTCTGGATACTGGACGCTGGTGATGGTGTCGTTCCAGGTTTCGACAAAGACGATGGGAATGCCGTTGTCATGGGCCACTTCCTTGGTTGCTACGCCTACAGAGCTATGGAAGCCACCCGTGATTGCTACGACGCCATCCTGATTGATGAGCCGTTCCGTCACAGCCGTGCCGCGCTCTGGCAGACCTTCGGTATCGACGATGATCAGTTCCAGCGGTCGTCCTAGCAGCCCGCCTTGGGCGTTGATTTCATCGGCGGCGATCAGCATGGCAGCGCGCAAGGTCTCGCCGCCGACCACCGCGCCTGGCGCGGAGAAAGGGGCCAATACGCCGATTTTGATCGGCGTCATTGCTTCTTCTGCGGCCGGCGCTGCGGTTGATTGCGGTTCTGTCGCTGGCGCAGATTCGCCAACTGTTGCCGGCAGAGGCGCGCAGGCTACGAAGACAAGTGTTGGCAATATCAGCGCAATGACAGTCCGGAACATTTGCGCGCCTCTGCCGGGGAACGTTTTTGGGGAAAGGGATCGGATCATTTTGGAATGCCCTCTTGTAGAAACAGATATGATATCGTTGTACCAGGAGTAGAATTGCGGATACCGATGTTCGCTTCCAGCTATCTGGGGCGGTACGACGGTCATACTTGGTGGGCTCTCCGGCAGTGAGATCCGCGGCACGCAATCACGATTATCGGAATAGTATGTAGTGGTCTGTCAGAAATGTCAAAGGCTGAACTTCCCGTGTAGAACTAAAACCGGCTTCAGAACTTATCATCACAATACGTCCCTGCGCCTGGCGCAACAGAGGGATCAGCGGTTGGGTGACGGCAAGCTGAGCGATGGCATTGACCTCCAGAATCCTGCGCAGATCGTTGAGGTTCATAAACTCCAGGAGACCACCACCGGTTACCCCTGCGTTGTTCACCAGCCCATGCAGGCCGGCTGCTCCGACCGTCCTGGCAATCATCTGGGCTGTATCTGCAAGCTGAGCAGAATCTGTCACGTCCAGGCGCATGGTGAGCAGCCGATCTGAGGCGTCACCTTGCAACTGCCGCGCGTCGCTCTCCTTACGAACGGTGGCGAAAACCTGCCAGCCGGCGCGATCCATCCGCAACGCACAGGCCCGACCGATTCCGCTGGATGCCCCGGTAATGAGAACAGAGCGAGTCGTCATTGGCCGGAGCCCTTCGTGTATAGATGGGGAACAACAGATAAGGATTTGGAGAGTGCGGTGGGAGGCACTTTTTCGGTTGGGGTCCGCTAAATTCCCATCCCACCGGTGACCTCCAGCACATGGCCTGTGATGTAGGAGGCCAGAGGTGATGCAATCAGGACAATGCCAGCTCCAGCCTCTTGGTCTGTCGCTGCGCGTCCTAAGGGGATACGCAGTTGCATGTCCTGGTTCAGCAGCGTCCGCACCTTTTGAGGAATGCCTAGCGGCACTTCGTGGTCGTCGATTTCGATGGTCTCTTCCTGGATCTCTTGCGCGCGCGTCAGACGCGTGTCGATATAGCCGAAGGCGACGGCATTGCAGCGGATTCCGAGGCGGCCCCACTCTTTGGCGACGGTCTTGGTCAGGCCGACAACGCCCATTTTGCCTGTCGCATAGTTGGCCTGGCCGATGTTCCCGTGCAGGCCAGAGGTGGATGAAACATTGACAATACAGCGGTTGCTGAAAGGCGTACCTGATTCCAGCTCCACTTTGGCCGGCTCGCGCAGATAGGGCGCAACGGCCCGGATCATGCGGAAGGGCGCGGTGGCGTGGACATCGATGATCGCCTGCCATTGCTGGTCGGTGATCGTATGCAGCATACCGTCCCAGGTGTAGCCGGCGTTGTTGACAAGAACATTGATTTGGCCGAAGGTTGCGATGGCTGCCTGCATCAATTGGGCGGGAAAGTCTGGATCGGTGACGCTGCCAGCCACAGCGATAGCCTGGCTACCGGCCTGTGTTATGGCGTGGGCTGTCTCCTCTGCCCGTGCGGCTTCGAGATCATTGACCACAACATTCGCCCCGAACCGGGCAAAAATCTGTGCCGCGCTGGCGCCGATCCCCCGGCCCGCGCCGGTGATGATGACGGTCTGGTCGTTGTACATTGGGTGTACCCCTGCGCCATTACTCGGTAAAATACAGTCTCGATACTGTCTCGGCCACACAGGCCGGCTTGTCCACACCTTCGATCTCAATGGTGACTTTATTCACCAGTTGCAGGCCATTGCCTTTCACTTC
The DNA here is from genome assembly GCA_958295915.1 of uncultured Caldilineaceae bacterium. Classification (GTDB taxonomy): domain Bacteria; phylum Chloroflexota; class Anaerolineae; order Caldilineales; family Caldilineaceae; genus Bin5. The sequence goes on along the minus strand of OY282381.1, from coordinate 4,644,721 downwards.
CGCCACCGATTGTAGCTCCGTGCGTGCGCGGATGCGGGAATCTGCCGCCAGCGGATGGGGAAAGCGCACCCGGTTCAGCCCATAGTTGACGCTGAGAGTTACGCCGGGGTATGGGGGTCTGTCTGGCTCGACCTGTCCGGTCAGGTGCGGAATCAGCGATAGGGTAAAGTAGCCGTGGGCGACCGGCGCGCCGAAAGGCGACTCGCGGCCTGCCCGTTCCACGTCTACATGAATCCACTGGTGATCCAGCGTGGCATCGGCAAAGCTGTTGATCATCTCCTGCGTGAGCGGAAACCAGTCGCTCACGTGGGATTCAAGGCCGATTTTCGATTGCAAATCTGTGTGCGCCGTTTGTCGTGACATTGTTCGCTCCATGCTGTGGGGTCGGCGTCTTGCGTCTGCCCAGCAACTATACAATAGGCGTGCGCGCCGGCCGTTTCATCAACCGTAGTTAGCTTCTCCGTAGTTGCTTTCTCGTTCTGACTTTTGCCTTTCGCTAGGCTGTCATGCCGCCGTCCACGTTCACTGCCTGACCTGTCATGAAACTGGACTGCTCCGAACAGAGCCAGACGATTGCATTGGCGATGTCTTGCGTTTGTCCAAAACGGCGCATGGGTATACGTTCCAGCATCTTTTCCGCCCTTCGGGGATTGTCAACGATGAGCGGATCGAAAAGCGGCGTGCGCGTGTAGACTGGACAGACGGCATTGACCCGAATATTGTGTTTGGCGACCTCCTGGGCCGCGACCCGTGTAAGGCCAATGACTCCGTGTTTGGAAGCTGTGTAGGCTGCCTGATTGGGGAGGCCCTGTTTGCCGGCGATGGAAGCGATATTGACGATACAACCGGCTTCCTGCTCTCTCATGCGTCTGATCTCCTCTTGGAGGCAGTAGAAAACACCGCTGAGATTGACTGCCAACACCTTATCCCAACCATCTCGAGGGTAGGATTCGAGGCGTTCCCAAGGGCCGCTCACCCCCGCATTGTTGACAGCGCAATCGAGACGGCCAAAGCGGTTGGCAGTCTGTTCCATCAGATTGGCCACATCCTTCGGGGCCGATACATCACAGGCAACAAACAGTCCTTCGGCCTTGGTCTCTTGCAGAAGACGCACGGTTTCCTCGCCGCTATCCGCGTTCAGATCCGCCACCACAACGGAAGCGCCCATCTCTGCAAAACGCAAAGCCGTCTGCCGGCCAATTCCAGAGCCAGCGCCGGTGATCAGCGCCACTTTCTCAGCGAAGTTCATCAATTGCGATTCCTTCTCCCACGCGTTGCATTTCGGCTAACAGATTCGCAGCTTCGATTTCGGCGGCGAACAGTTGAACCATCCCCCGGTTGAAGCTACGCAGAAACAGGTCGAAACCGACTGGAAGCTGCCAGACCCGGGCCTGGGGCACCGCTTCGGCAAAGGCGGCAAGATGCGGGAAATCTTGTTGCCATTCTTTCCGCAGAGCGGTTTGGGCGGGCATCCAACCCCCATCGTTCGGGAGGCTGCGCACCACCTTCGGGCTGTTCAGGAAGGTCGCCAGGGCGAAGGCTTCCGCTGTTTGCTGCGATTGGGCGGAGACGGCATAGCAACTTGTAAAGGCCAGCGACGGGTTCAGGCGCGCTGGTCCTACGGGTAAGGGCGCGACACCGTAACGAAATGTTGGAAATTCTGCGGCGAAATAGGGAACAACCCAATTGCCCTCAATGGTCATGCCGCCTTTGCCTTTGCCCAACACCTCCCCGGCCCAAGCGCTGTTCGATTCGCCCGGATGGCCGGCGAAGTTATCCCGAAATAGCTGAATATACAGGTCCAACGCTGTAGCGGCTGCGGGGGATTTCAGGGCCATGCGCCCGTTTTCGTCGATAAGCGCGCCACCGGCGCCGTATAGAAACGGCAGCCAACGAGAAAGGTCAGGTGATTCGATAAACCCGAACCGACCACTGTTCAAGTCTGTTTGCGCTACGGCAACGGACTGCAGCGTTTCCCAGTCTGTCGGCGGAAGCTGTTCCGTCGCCGCCAGCCCGGCGCTGTCATAGACCAGCGCCAGCGTTCGCACCTCTCGAGGCAAGCAGTAGCGGACGCCTTTCCAGATGAAAGCTGCCGCCAGATGCGGGGGATACCCCTCCGGGTCGAGAGTATCCTCCGCTGCTGGGGCCAGAAACCCGTCGGCGGCCAGATCTGGAAATGTGAAGCCGCTAACGATGAACAGGTCCGGCGGGTCGAGACGATTGCGGAGTTCTTGGCTGTATGCGGCTGCGGTGAACAGATCGACCCGCATATCCCTGTCAGCGGCCCAGGCAGCTACCTGCTCGCGTAAAGCTGCGGTCAGCGCGCCCTCTTCCGGAAGCAGCAATCGAAGGTTTCGAGCCGTTTCGGTGGGCGTTTCGGCCGGTTGAAAAAAGGGGAGAGCCGGTAGGCTAATTCCCCGGCATCCGGTCAACAGCAGGCTCAGCAGCAGCAACCCACCCGGTAGGGGCGGCCACAAAGGTCGTCCAGGGCGGGCACAAGGCCTGCCCCTACATTTGCCCCTACATTGGCTGTGCCAACAGATAGGCGTTGGGTTATCCTTCCGCGTCTGCAACGAACGCTTTGTAGGCATCCATGTCCATCAGTTTTTCAAATTCCTCGTCGCTGGTTGGGTCGGATTCGATTTTGAAGAACCAAGCGCCGTAGGGATCGCTGTTGACCAGTTCCGGTGTATCGATCAGGTCTGTGTTGACGGCGACGACTGTGCCGGTGACCGGGGAGATGACATCTTCGGCGGCTTTGACCGATTCGACGACGGCAATTGCGTCTCCGGCAGAGACGGATTCACCCACTGCGGGTAGCTCGACGAAGACGATATCACTCATCATATCCTGGGCGGGGTCGCTGATGCCCACCACCACGAGCGCCGGCGCATCCTGGCGGGCCCATTCATGCGTATGGGTATATTGCAGATTTGATTCATAGCGGTAGGATGCCATAGGGTTCTTCCTTATATGAGGAGAGAGAACACATCTCACTACTCGGTTCCTGAATGGATGTTTTCAGCGCGCCCTATTCAGCGCGCCTGCCACAGCCTCAGCGATTGCCGCATGGGCGGCTTCTGATATATGGCGTTGTCCATGCAATCGATGCAGCATTGTCGGGTCGTCGGCGAAGGATGCGAAGATATCCCAACTATGTAAGAGCACGTCAGAATTCTGTTCGAAATCAGAATACAGCGCCTCGGGAATGGAGGAACGAATCTGTTCGTCTGCGGTCGTTACACGTGGAATATCGACAACGATGAGCTTCACTCCACGCGCGTGACAGAAACTATACATACGTCTGAGTAAAGCGCGCATGAGGGCATTCTCGTACTCTGCGACGTCGTCGGTGGCGGCTGCAGGCTCTGTTTGAAGCCGAAGGCGGTCGGATACTACTAAGGCGCGATTGGCAAAGTCATAGGCCGTGTTAATCAGAAATGAATATAAGTGGGAATTCTGGCTTATCCATCTAAATATGTCAACGGCAGCGATTCTCTTGTACGCGAATATACGGGGTGTGTAGGTCGTCTTTGCGACCATTAATTCGCCATCTTGAAGGCGGAACAGATTTGCTTTGATGTTATCTTGAAGGTCATTGGCGTAGAATCCAACTACGACAAAATCTGGTTTGTACCTGATGCCTTCATTTTCTAAGAATACAAGCTGTTCCGCCGTACCAAAATCGGAAATTGCGGCATTGAGCGTCTGGGCTTGGATCCCGTATACCTTCAGAGAGCGGCTGATAAGCTCGGGGTAGGAAAATGACTGGCGGACTTCATATCCCGATGTATGCGAATCGCCGAGCGTCAAAACGCGTACAATATCCCCTGATTTTTCAAGGGAATAGTCTTCGGAATCTCTGAAGCCCTTGTTGTTTATCTTGAAATACCAATGGCCATCGATAGTTCTATGCCAGAAGGTTATGCCTGGTCTGTATCGTCTAATGGTGAATTCGCCGTATGTCGCTGCATCATGAAACTGAGGGAACAGATGGATCCGTTCCTTCATCAGCAGACGCAATGCGATTTCTGCGGTCAGTGCGGCGGCCAATATGAATAGGCCAAACACCAGCAGACCCACAAACCGCGACCACCAACGCTTCATCGCTCTGTCCACAACTACCATCTGAGGCATGAGCGCCCTTCAGGTATTGAACTGGAGGGAATGCCGAAATATCAGGAGCAAGCGCCTGATTCCGCGTCGACCATTATGCTTTCATCAAGCCGACGGTCACCTTCTCAGCGCCCAGAGGGAATGTCGCACTGGCTCCGTCGGCGACGGGTCCGGATTTCGGAATCGACGCGATCTCCAGCGTCAAAGTTTCTGCCAGGATGTAATCACGGTGGGCGGTCAGCAGAGTTGTCAGCAGCGGCGTGTCGGGCATCGTCAGCCTGATGCGGTCACTGATGGCCAAATCGGCGTCCTTACGGAGTTGCTGAATGCGGCGCACCAGTTCGCGCGCGTGCCCTTCCAGCTCCAGCTCTGGCGTCAGGGTCGTGGTGACGGCAACCAAATAGCCGCCGTCTTCGGCCACACTAAGGCCTGCCTTGGGGCTTCTACGCACTTCTACATCCTCCGCCTCGACAACATAACGCTGGCTGTCGGTCTCCACGGCTACGCTCTCGCCGGCATCGAAGCGCCGAGCCAGTTCTTCCTGGTCCATCTGCGCAAACGTTTTGCGGATGACTGGGTAGCCGCGGCCGTATTTTTGGCCGAGTTGTCTGGGCAACGGGAACACCTCCACCTCCACAAGATCGCCGGCATCGTCGGCAAAGGCCAGCTCCTTCACATTCAGTTCAGTCAACAACATCTCCGTCACTCGCTCCAATCCGGCTCTTTCCTCCTCTGAACGGGTACGCACCACCACCTGTTGCAGAGGTTGGCGCACTTTCAGGGCGGCGGTTTCTCTGGCCGCCCGGCCCAGGGTCGTTACCTTTTGGGCCAGTTTCATATCCGCGCGCAGATGGGCATCGATGACGCTTTCATCGGCCAGGGGCCAGGTCGCCAGATGCACTGAATCCGGCTCGCCTGGTTCGACGGCTACCACCAGATTCTGATAGATCTCATCAGAAATGAAGGGGATAGCTGGGGCCAGCAGTTTCGACAGCGTCACAAGCGTATGATGCAGGGTGCGCAAAGCCGTTGCATCCCCTTCCCAGAAACGCCGTCGGTTCAGGCGCACGTACCAGTTACTCAGATCATCCACGAAATCGGCGATGGGTCGTGTAGCTGTCGTCACATCGTAGTTTTCGTAGGCGTCGGTCACGTCTTGGACGAGACGATTGAGTTCGGAGAGTAGCCAGCGATCGAGGGAATTGCGGCTCTCAAGTTGGGCATTCGGTCTGGTCTCTTCGGCGGCGTCTTCCTTGTCGTTCGTCGCGGGCGACCAATCGGGGGCCAGATTTGCATACATTACAAAAAAACTGTACGTATTCCACAGTGTATTCAGAAAGCGCCGCTTCACTTCTGCCACCAGATTGCTACTGAAGCGACGTGCGTTCCCTGGCGGGCCGGCGGTGTACATATACCAGCGCGTGGCGTCGGCGCCATGTTCTGCGAAGATCTGCCACGGGCTAACGATATTGCCCTTCGATTTGCTCATCTTCGAGCCGTCTTCTGCCAGAATGTGGCCCAGGCAGATGACATTTTTGAAGGCTGGGCGGTCGAAAAGCAATGTACTGACTGCGTGGAGGGTATAAAACCAGCCGCGGGTCTGGTCGATGGCCTCACAGATGTAATCGGCCTGCTGATAGGTTTTCCACTCCTCCTGATTGGCGAAAGGATAATGCCACTGGGCAACGGGCATGGAGCCGCTGTCGAACCAGACGTCACAGACTTCCGACACGCGGCGCATTGTGCCGCCATCCGGCGCTGGCCAGGTGATCTCGTCCACATACGGCCGGTGCAGATCCAGGTCGTTCAAATCCTGGCCGGTCTTTGCGGCCAGTTCGGCCAGGCTTCCGACACATTCCAGATAGGCGCTGCCGGGCGCGTCGCTTTTCCAGATTGGGATCGGCGTAGCCCAGTAGCGATCTCGCCCTAAGGCCCAGTCCACATTATTTTCCAGCCAGCGTCCAAAGCGCCCGGCGCGGATGTGATCCGGCACCCAGTTGATTGCATGGTTCAGAGCCACCAGACGCTCCTGAAAGTCGCTTGTGCGTAGGTACCAGGTTTTCTTCGCCCAGTAAATCAGAGGCGTATCACAGCGCCAACAGAACGGGTAGGTATGTTCGTATGTTTCGGCTTTATAAAGAAGCCCTCGCGCTTGCAGATCGGCAGTGATGGCTGGGTCTGCATCTTTCACAAAGACACCGGCCCAGGGCGTTATCTCTGGCTTGAACTGCCCGGCGGCATCGACGGTATGGAGGATGGGCAGGCCGTGGGCCTGCCCGACAGCCAAATCGTCGGCTCCGAAGGCCGGGGCGATGTGGACGATACCGGCGCCGTCATCGGTGCTAACGAAATCGGCGGCGATGACGTAGGCATAGTCTTCTGCTGGAGAGTCAAAGCGAAACAGAGGCTCGTACTCTTTACCGACCAGCGCGCTGCCTTTCATCTCCTCAAGCAGTTCGTAGCCTGGCTCCAGCACAGTTCTGGTCAGTTCCTTCGCCAGGTAGAGTTGCGCGCCGGATCGATCCTTTACTTTCACGTATTCTATGTTTTCCCCTACCGCCAGAGCCGCATTCCCTGGCAACGTCCAGGGCGTGGTGGTCCAGGCGAGCAGGAATGTATTCTTTTCGTTCTTGACGGCAAATTTCACGTATATGCTGGGATCAACGGTCCCTTCCTTGTAGCCCAGAGACAGCTCATGGCTGCTCAGAGGCGTGCCGCAGCGGGGGCAGTAAGGCACAACTTTGTAGCCTTCGAAGAGCAGGTCTTTGTTCCAGAGTTGTTTGAGAATCCACCAGAGGGACTGGATGTAATCGTTGTTCATGGTGACATATGCGTCTTCCAGGCTTACCCAGAAGGCCATCCTCTCGGTGAGAGCTTCCCAGTCACTCAGGTACTCCCAGACCGATTCTTTACACATCTGGTTGAATTTGGCGATGCCGTACTGGTCGATCTGTTCTTTGCCGGCAAGTCCGAGTTGCTTTTCAACCTCTAGCTCCACCGGCAGGCCGTGCGTATCCCAGCCGCCTTTACGCAGAACGTGAAAGCCCTTCATTGTCTTGTAGCGGGGGAACATGTCTTTGAAGGCTCTTGCCAGCACATGATGGATGCCTGGTCGCCCGTTGGCAGTCGGTGGGCCTTCGAAGAAGACGTATTCTGGCCCGCCTTCCCGTTCCTTCATAGAACGCTGGAAGACTTCTTTTTGATGCCACAGCTGCAGTATCGCTTCTTCCATCTCTGGAAAGGAGACGTTCGCAGGCACGGCGTTGAATTTCATTTTTGACAGGATTTGCGTCATTGTCGAGTCACCTTCGCTTCCTAACTGCGGCGGCTAGTGATCAGGAGCTGCTGTCACCAGCCACTGACCACTGATCACTCCGCTCTTACCTTGTTGTTCAGGCGTTCAGGCACGGCCCAGCCCCAACCGAGTTTATAGAGCCTGCGCTCAACCCAGGCGCTATAGCTGGTCTGTGGCCACTCTTCCGGACGGGCGCACAGCCTCTGGGCCACAGGCGCGTAGTGCAAACTATCAAGACTGTGCGCGAACGCCGCCACATCTGGGAGCGGTTCGATCAGATGGCGACGCTCCCACACAGCGATCGACGCGGGCAGTCCCCGCACCTGTGGGTAATCTGCCTGAAAGCTATACCGCACGCGCCGCATGATCTGTTCGGCCGACGCGCTCTGCGCCGGATGCAGAAGGAGTTGAAATTGGTCGGGGAGAACTGCCCATCCGTGCATACGGAAACACAACTCGCCATGCACTTCCCGCAAAACCGAACGCAGCAGATGCGCCATCCCTGTCTGACCGAAAACTGGCTCTGCCTGCAGGGTGGCGCAAACCATGAATACATCTCCGGGTCGGTGATAGCAGCTATAGTCAGAGAGGGGCGGGTCGGGAATGATGAACGTCATTCTACCCTTCACTTTCTCCAATCTCTACATAGATGCGCTTATTGATTGCGCCCTTGCTTCTGTAGTCCACCACTCGCATTTTCTCCACTTCACTGGTGTTGCGGGTATGGGTACCTCCGTCGGCCTGCAGGTCCAGCCCTTCCAACTCGACGGTGCGCACTTGGGGAATCTGTTTGGGCAGCAGATTGATCTTTGTGCGTATCAAGTCTGGTATCTGGAACGCCTCCTGTCGCGGCAATACCCTGCTGGTGACAGGGCGAGCGGCGGCGATTTCAGCGTTGCATTTCTCTTCAATTTCGGTAACCAGTTCGCGACTCATGGCCGCGAACGCAAAGTCCATCCGCCCTTTTCCCGGCTCCATATTGCCGCCGGTGACCGAGGCGCCGTAATCCCGCCAGACTACGCCGCACAGAATATGCATGGCCGTGTGAGTGCGCATCAGAGCATAGCGTCGCGTCCAATCCAGTTCAGCGTGCACCTTCTGTCCTCGGGCGATCGAGATCGACTCGCCGTCCGTTCCGCTCAGCGTGTGCCATACCTGGTCGCCCTCACGTTTGGCTTTGCTTACCGACAGCCTGCGGCTGGCGGTGGTCAGCCAGCCGATGTCGTTGGGCTGGCCACCACCGCCGGGATAAAACGCCGTGCGGTCCAGCGCGACCCGCAACATGCCATCTTTTTTCTGCATAGCGGCGACTGTTGCGTCAAATTCTCGCAGGTAGGCGTCGTCGTAATAGAGTAGCTCAGTCATCTTCTCCTCATTCCGCATTCTCGCCAGTTCGACACCTGGAGGGGTTACAAACGAAAACCCGCCCCCAATTCGGGACGGGCTTATAAGTCCGCGGTACCACCCCGCTTCCCGGCCGATACGCCGGGCAACTCTTTGCCAAGCAGGGGAACGAACCAATACTCTGTTCATTCTATCTCCTGATTGGCCGTGAGGGTAACGGCTCACCACACCGGCGGCATCTACTCAACGGACAAAACCGCGTTTCGGGCCGCAGCTCAGGAGGGATTTTCACTGCCACAGGGTCCATCCGGCTTCCACCCACCCGGATTCGCTGAGGACATGCTGACAGCTACTCGTCTCCGTCATCGCCGATAGGTCATTTGATTATCCAGAAGTCTACCAGCCGCGGTCGGCTTTGTCAATTCGGCGTTTCCGCCGGGCGCGTCTCAGGCGGGAAGGAGAAAACAACGCAAGGGCGGGAAGGGGAAAATAACGCAAGGGCGCAAGGGCGCAAAGAAAAACCAGGGAGTTCAGTGTGTCCCGGTGTCTCCGCGCTTTTGCGTTTTTTTCAAACCGTCTCCAACGTCGGCAGGCCGTCTACAATCTCTACTGTCTCCAGGCTGACGCTGATGACCTTTCCGATCAGATTGACGATGTAGCGCGGGTCGTCAGCGCGGTTGGGATCGTTGACGATGCCGCTGCGTTTGTCTGTCTTGAGGCGGTACTGGTCGATGATCCATTCCAGGGCCGAGCGGTTGCCCAGCCGATAGTGTAACGCTTTTGCTGGGATTCCGTCGAGTGTCAGGAAGTCGTTGTAGCGAAGCTGTGTTTTGTCTCGGGAGAGTTTCATCTTCTCGACGCGCCAATCGAGGGGCAGATCCGGGTTTTCGCTGACTGTCAGGGGATAGACGGGCATCTCTTCATAGCCGACGTGGATTTTCGCCAGACGCGCGCCGGCTTGGGCAAAGGCCCGGAAGTCCGGGGCAAAGGGCAGGCGCGGCAGGTCGCGTTTGAGGTTGGCCTGGTAGCGCTCGCGGTAGTGCGGATGGTGCAGCAGGCCGTAGACATAATGGAAGATGTCCCATTTCCCGATGGCATCGTCGCTGTACTGCCTGCGGAACTGCGCCAAGGCCCAATCGGTGATGTTCTCGCGCCGGTTTGTCCCGTCCTCGTCGTAGGTGTAGAAGGGGAAGCATTGGGTCTTTTCGAGTATGTCAAGGCACGGAATCATAGAAACCATCAAGGTGTGAAAAGGTTTGTTGCTTCCAAGTCCACTGATACAAATTACCCGGTTCTCTTTTTCGGTCTCCGCTGTGGGGAAGATGGATGGGCAGACGTATACACGTTCGTTCAGCATCCGGTTAAAGTAAAGGTTCGATTTCGTGAACGGACGATAGAGTGATGCCCTCAGCTTTTCTTGCGAAAAATCAGCGATTTTCCCTCGTGTCAAGTTTCGTTTAAGTGTCTCGCCCCAGCTAATTCGACGGTCATCATAGACTACAAAATCATCGACGTTTGCATCTCGGCCTGCCTGTCGTTCCCACTTGAACACCTGCTCATTGTAGAAATCGATCATCCGACTCATGTTCTCTGTGAGCGCGTCGCGATTGAAATTGTACGCCCAGGCATCACGATTGGTTTTGACGCCGTTACTGAATCTGTGAAAGATCACACCTACCGCCTCGCCTTTTGCCGCCTTCGCTTCCCTGCTTCCCAGCGGCATAAAGGTCTCAAATTCGGCGTGGAGTCCTTCTGTCAGCCAGGTGTGTCGCCTGTCCGGCCTGATCTCTCGCCACTCTATATTGCCTGCGTGTTGGCGTGCATGCAGAAAGTCGAATTTTCGCTTTTTGTTCCACAGATCGTCGGTTCGATAGTAGAAGATACGGGATGGCGGACGCCCACCAGAGACGCCCCTACGCTTCACAAACAGGTTGATGCTTACCCCCACCCGAATGCCGAATACATTGGCATCCGATACCTTCAAGCCCTTGCGCGCGTTCCCGCCCAAATCGAGACTGTACAGGGTATCGAAATCGTCTGCCAGGTGTTTCCGCATGCCATCAAACGCCACAGCGTCGAGAAAGCTGTTGTTGGTGATAAAGGCGACAATCCCTTCCTCGCCAATGCGGTCCGCTGCCCAGCGAATCGCCTTCACATACGGGTCGGAGAGCGCGTTCTTATTGGTCGCCTTCGAGGCTTGCGCGTAGGTCTCCGCCACCCGCTTGTCCAGCGTCTCATAGTTGCGGTTCTTGTTGTTGTCGTTCTCGTTGACCTGGCCGACGTTGTAGGGCGGATTGCCGATGACCACGAACATCGGCGTCTGCTTCTGCGTATCCAGGCGCTGTGTGTTCGCCGGCGCGAACAGCGGCAGCTGGCGGTCCTCCGCCAGGTCGAAGGTATCCACCAGACAGATGCCTTCAAAGGGCTGATACGTATCGGTTGCGGCATAAAATTCATGCTCGATGTTCAGGCTGGCGATGTAGTAGGGCAGCAGCATCACCTCGTTGCAGTGCAGCTCCGACCTGTATTTGTCCTCCAGCGCGGTCCGGCGTATCTCCCGCATCAGGCGCACGATGAAGTTGCCCGTGCCCACGAACGGGTCGATGATATGCACGCCGGGGTCGGATAGCGAGCGACCAAACTCCGTTTGCAGAATGTGGGCAACGCTTCGGACCATGAAATCGACGATCGGCTGCGGTGTGTAGACGATGCCGTGCGTATCGGCCACCTTGACTGAAAAGCCCTGGAAAAACTGCTCGTAGACGGTGTTGAGAAAATGCTGCTTCTGGGAAAAATCGTTGATGGTTGCGGCCACGCGCTCGATGACCACGTAGAAGCGGTCCAGGCCTTGGAGAAAATCAGGCCGACTGAACGACTGCGATGTGAGCGCGTCGATCACGTTCTCGATCTCATTGGCGATGACATTGCGGCGCGTAAAGTCGGGGTTGTTGAAGACGGTGCGGAACAGACGCTCGGTCAACAGATGCTGTATCAGCATCTCCTCGACCGCCTCTTCAGGCAGGTTCGGATTGATCGATTGACGACATTTCTCCAGAAAATCGTCAAAGGCCGTGGCAAAGCGACGGTTGCTCTGCCGCTCCTTGTGGATCAACAGCGCCAGGCCGCGCCCGATGTCGGGCACTCTGTCTTTGAACTGCGCGACGGCCTCCTCCCAGACGGCGTACTCCTGTGGACGATAGCCGCAGAAGGCTTCCAGTACCCCGATCAGCTGCGCCGGGTCGCTCAGATCCGCGTCGAGCAGTTGCCGACCGTTCTGCCACAGGATGGCGCGTTGCGGCGTCTGGAAGAGGATGTTGTCATCAGGATAGCCGGCCTCGAACTTGCGCCGCACTTCGGTCAGCAGGTCGTCGTGGATATCCTTCGCCTCCCAGATGCCATGGGTCAACTGGAAATCGTCGATCAGGGCGCCGTCAACTATGATGCGCTTGTTGCCGCGCGCAGTGTTCGATGCGCCTCTGCGCGCACGAGGCGCGATGGCGTGTTCCGGCACAAGCGTCCAGGCGCACTGCCGCGCGCAGTGTTCGAGCAGCGTCTGAAAGGCGGAGCGCACCGCGCTTTCATGGCTGACGCCGAGGCGCTCGAAGCGTTCGAGCGCGGCGTAGTATGCCCGGATGGGCTTGTGCGTAGGTTTGAGGGTGAGTGTTGGCATGTGCGCTATCCTACCGCTGCGGCGCGGGTGGAAAATTCAGATGGGCGCCTCCCAAGATCAGGTGGCCGGCCTGTCATTGGCGCCCTTTTTATTGCCAACTGCAAACCCGCGTAGCGTCTCCACAACCACTTGCGCGCAGTCCGTTGAACAAGGCAAAGGCGCGCAGCGCCCTTCCTGCCAGTTCAACATCAGGATTATTTGGATTTGCGGGAATCAAGGCAGGCTATTTGAAGGGCGCTCAGGTCTCACTCCGCGGTGTCTGGCAATGCCGCGTCGTTTTCAGCGGCTTCTGACGGTTCTGACGTCGACTCGGGCAGTTCTACCAGCGCGGAATCTACGGCTCGGCCCTCCACGGATTCGACCGTATAGTATACGCCGTTCAATTCGACAGTGTCTCCGACCTCTGGAATACGTCCCAGATGAGCCATGATCAGGCCACCGACCGTATCCACCTCCTCATCTGTAAAGTCGATGTCGAAGTGTTGGTTCAGTTCATGCAACAACAGCGAGCCATCCACCCGAAGTTGTCGGGTGGTGATTAACTCAAACGGGGCACGTTCAATGTCGAATTCGTCCTGAATCTCGCCGACGACTTCTTCCAGCAGATCCTCGAGCGTAACGATGCCGGCCGTACCGCCGAATTCGTCGATCACGACTGCCAGCGCGCCTCTCTCCTCTCGGAAACGCTGCAACATCAGATCCAGTGAAAGGGTTTCCGGCACGACGATGACAGGCCGCCGCTGAGCCATGTTGCGTACATCAAGCGGCCTGGAGCCGTTCAACCGATGTCGGGCCAGGTCTTTCACATGCAAGATGCCGCTGATCTGGTCCAGATTCCCCTCATAAATTGGATAGCGGGAGTGATTTGATTGGCAGATAAAGGACAGTATCCGTTCCTCTGTTTCGTCCGCGGAGATGCCGACAATACGGGTGCGCGGGGTCATCACCTGGCCGACGGTACGCTCCCTCATATCCAGGATATTTTCGATGTACAGCTGCTCGGAAGGCTCTATCAGCCCTTCTTCGAAACTTTCCTCGACGATACGTTCCAACTCCTGAGGGGAGATCATTCGGTCGTGCGCATCTCTTTCTGGAATGCCGACGGCACGTATGAGGGCGCGTGCGATGGCGTTCAGGATGTAGATCAGCGGTGAACAGATACGCTCGATCACTGCAACTGGGCCGACCACCCGCAGAGCCGTGGCTTCCGGCGCCTGGAGCGCCAATGATTTTGGCATCACTTCTCCCAGGACCACATGCAGATAGGTCATAAAACCGATCGCCAACACTGAGGCCAGGCTGTGGGCCGTGGCGACGGTGACAAATTCATTTCTCTCTCTGTACTGATCCAGGAGCGCTAGAATCCAGGCGGCGATTGTGTGTTCGCCATACATGCCCAAGCCCAGGCTGGAAAGTGTAATGCCCAATTGCGCCATAATAATAAAGCGAGTCTGCCAGCGGGTGTCGGTTAGAATCAGCATCACCCTGGCGGCGGAGGCGGATCCTTCCTTAGCCAGTTGGGCCATGCGTGTAGCGGAAGATGCCACCACCGCAAACTCCACTGCCACAAACAGGCCATTAAAAAAGATCAGGGCGGCGATGATTGCCACAGGAGCGATGAATTCCACTAGCTTAGCTCCACCCGCACCCGCTCCACCACATCGTCTGGAAGCTCTAAACTGACTTGGGAAACCGCATAGCCACTCACTTTTTCCACCCGAAAATCAAAGCCATGTAACTGTACCTCCTGGCCCGGTTCCGGAATTGCGCCCAACACCGCCAGGATCGCTCCGCCGAGGGTGTCAACATCTTCGTACACCAAAGGTGTCTTCAGCATCGTAGACAGACGTTCCAGATCGACATCCCCTTCGAGAAGTAGACGGCCGTCCTGGCCCAAGGCTACTTCCTGGCTGTCTGTATCAAACTCATCCGTAATATCACCAAAAATCTCTTCAATCAGATCTTCGAAGGTCACGATTCCGGCTGTGCCTCCATACTCATCGATGACAACGGCCATGTGGTAATGTTCGCGCTGAAGCTGACGGAATACCTGCTCCACTGGCGCGGTTGCCGGCACATAGGGCGGCACTCGCATTACGTTGCGGATGTCACAATCCGGCTCGGATGGCGCGGATGTGGACTCAGACGACAGAGGCTCAGACCCTGCCGGGCCTGTGTTGATGTCCAGATAAAGAAGGTCTTTCAGATGGACGACGCCGACGATATTGTCGAGGGAATCCTCGTATAGGGGGAGGCGAGAATGGCTCGATTCCGCCAGCAGGCGCAGCAGATCCGCGGCGGGCATCTCTATCGGCGCGGCCAGTAGCTGTGTACGAGGGACAATGACATGGCGCACAGAGCGCTGGCGCAATTGCAGCGTATTCTCCAGCAGTTCTTTTTCGGCCTCTTCCAGCAGTCCGCCTTCGCCGCTTTCCTGAACCAGCATCAGGATCTCTTCTGGCGCATGGATGCGCATCCCTTCCGCGACGGCCTTGATTCCGATCAGGCGCAAAAACAGCCGACCGCTGCCATTAAAGAACCAGATGAGCGGCCACAACAAAACTATCGCCCACCTCACTGGCAGCACCAACAAGAGAGCTATCCGTTCGGGGAACTGGATGCCGACGGTTTTGGGCGCCAGTTCGCTGAGCGCCACCTGAGTAACGGTTAGAAAGACCAAGACGCCGGTAGCGGCGATGGACGTAGCCGCCCCTTGGGCCACCAACCCGGAGCTGCTTAACAGTGGCGTCACCAGGGGCGTGATAACCGCCTGGCCGTAAAACCCCAATACGAGACTGGAGAGCGTGATTCCCAACTGACAGGCAGCGATGTAGTTGTCCAGCTGATTCGGACTTTCCAAAATCGGCAACAGCATCCGGGCCCTGCGGTTGCCCTCTGCAGACTCTTGCGCGATGCGCGCCCGCCGCGCGCCTATAGTGCTGATCTCTGCGGCAACGAAGAGGCCGTTCAGGGTGATGAGGAGAATAACGACAAGAATGATAAGGAGAACTGCCATATTTATCTGGTGGCGCGTTGTAGCGAGCGGGTCAGAATTTTGTCCTGCGTTTCTGGTACAGTATCATTGGCTTCAAACACCTACGCTCCGGAGTCTATTCAATGCGCCGCTCCGCCGATCCGTACCCGTCTCAAGCTGCGAGCCAGACACAATCACCCGGTTACACTTCATCTGTGCGCCGCCATATGTTCAATCTGCTGCGCACGATGCGACCCAAACAGTGGACCAAGAATGCATTCGTTCTGGTAGGGTTGGTCTTCGATGGCAAACTACTGGAACCGGCCATGGGTCTGGCTGCTGTCACTGCTTTCATCGGCTTCTGCCTGATTGCCAGCAGCGTCTACATTCTGAATGATCTGGTCGATATCGAAAAAGATCGTCTTCATCCCCGCAAGCGTTTACGGCCTCTGCCCAGCGGACAGCTGAGCCCTACGCTGGCCAAAGCGGCTCTGGTTGTTTTGGCCAGCGTCAGTATCCTGGGAACTGGGTTGGTCGATGCTTCTGTTGGGCTGACGTTGGCGGCGTACCTGATTCTCAATGTGGCGTATAGTTTCTATCTCAAAAATCTGGTGATCATCGATGTGATGATGATTGCGGTATTTTTCGTACTGCGGATCGTTGTCGGTGTCCTGATCGTGGATGTCAACAACTTCAGTCCATGGTTATACGTCTGCGTCAGCCTGCTGGCGCTGTTCATCGGTTTCGGCAAACGCCGAAACGAGCTTGTCTTACTCGAGGACAGCGCGCCTGGTCATCGGAGCAGTTTGAAACAGTATAACTTGCCATTCCTGGATCAGATCATCAACATCGTCACCGCCAGTGGTCTGATCAGCTACACCTTCTACAGCTTTGAGGCGGAAACCGCTCTGGCCGGCCCATCCCAGATGATGCTGACTGTCCCGTTCATTGTGTTCATTGTGTTCCGTTATCTGTACCTGATTCATGTAGAACAACGGGGGGACGCGCCTGAAGATCTGTTGTTTGAGGACCGGCCATTGCTGGCGGCCATCAGTGTGTGGGTCTTGTCTGTGGTGGCAGTGATCTATGTTTGGTGACATTTGGCGGGGCGTTCCGCTAGACTGATTCCGGCTCTTCGACAAACTGGGCCCAGGCGCCTTCCATCCCGTCGGCGGTGACGCCGTAAAAGAGACGCACGTTACTGCCTTCCCGCAGGGCCAGGTCAAAGCGCATCTTGCCTGCCCGTTTTTCTGCGCGGACGACACCTACATTTTCTTGCCAGCGGATCGCGTCCGACTTAACTGGGCTGTCTTCGTATTGGGAGATGGCGTAATTCCAAAGCTTACGCGCCCCTTTGCGGGTGACATTGCTAACGGAGCGCTGGTTGCGTAGGTTGCGCACGACATAGTAGGTTGTATCTCCCCGCGTTTCGCGTCCCACAATTTCAACCCCGTTCTGGGGAAGATAGAAAGGGTCATCTTCTTCCAGGCCTTTGGCCGTGCGTCCGCGGCCTTTGGATCGTTTGGGGCCGCTACTTTTGCTGGCGGTCGGATTGTCGTCTTTTTCGGGTTCATTCGAACTGGTCGCCGTGGCTGATTCTTGGCGAGCGCTCATATCAGCGTTGAGATCGACACTCTCCAGGATCAGCGCGACGATCTCATCCCGAATCGCCAGACTGGTCTCGGCGTCATTACGCACATAAAACTTGGAGCCATCCAGACAGTAGGGTTTTTCATCACCTGCATCCACGCCGACCCGCAGAACACCCGCGCCCTCATTTTGCAGGATCTCAAAGCGAACCTCCAACGGCGGCGTGAGCCGTTCTGCCAGGGCTTGCTGTAGCTCCTTCTGCACCTGCTTCGGGTTTGAAAGTCCTTTTACGCGGCCCTTGCGTGCGCTCGCGCCGATGAACGTTGTGCCGCCGTCGGTATTGGCAAATGCGCACACATCGGCCAGCACAATCGCCTGTCGTCCCCCTCTTTTGCTCGCGGTCTCGTGGAAGCTTTGGGTCTGGTTGGGTCCCTCCGTTCTGGCTGCGGCCAGATGATCCACGACTTTTTCCTGCGAGCGATACGGACGAGTGCGGTCGAAGAAACGGCTGGCAAACAGGGCCTGAATGGCCTCAAATGAGGGTTCTGGCAAAAGCAGTTCTGTGGCTCGCTCGCCGATTCCTAAGCGTCTACTATTCCTGGGATCGGTATTGAGCCGGTGGGCATCGCTGCCTTGGATACAGTGCATCTTGCGCGGGTATTCTGGTTTGGAGCCGTTGAAGAAACGGTCGGTCGCCTTGCGGCTACGGCTCTCCAGATCGGTTACTTCCAGCGCGCTCAGGTTTTCATCCTGGGTATAGGCGATCTTCGTCTGTCCGCCGAAGGGGAAGTTGCGCATCGCCACCCCGTGGGTGCTATTGGCGTGGGCGGCGATTGCGATGCCGCCAGATTCGACAATACTTTCGTATGCTGAGATCACGTCTGTGCTGGCGCCGGTCTCTGTCGAGCCGACATCCAGTTTGTCCGCTGGCACATTCAACCGCAGCAGCGTATGCTCCAACTCGCGAATCGATATTTCCGGGGGAAAGATAGCGAGGATGTGGAAGCCGAATGTAGCTGTGAACTCGAAGCCGGGCAGAACGATAATTTCGTTGGCCAGCTTCTGCCACTGTTCCAGGTTGCTTCGCTCTTCATGTGTAAGTCGGTTCTGCACTTGCAGGCGGGTCAGCCATTCGATCTCACGGCGGATGGCGGCCACACCGGCAACCGTATTGTGGTCGGTAATGGCGACGATATCCAGCCCGCGCTTGTGGGCTGTCAGTAGCCATTCTAAGTACGTAATCTGGGGATCTTCATAATCATGCGACGCTGGCGTGTGGGTGTGCAGATCCACTTTGTACCAGCGCAGCTTACTGGATCCCTGTCGGGTATTATTGGTCTTTCGTCTTCTGTTCATAAAACCACCGTGGCAGTGTTTTCTGGCCTGGCGAATCGATCTCTACGATACGTATTCGACACGCTCCAAAGGTTCTTCAACAGGCTCGACAACACGGGTATGCACGGCCTCATCCGGCATGTCGATGGCATGGTCCAGCGAAACGGGATCTTGCAGGGAGGCTTCCAGCACTTCATCGACTGTTTCCACTGGAATGAATGTCATAGCCTCGCGAACATTCTCTGGCACATCTTCCAGATCGGCTTCATTGGCGGCCGGCATGATGATGACGCCCAGGCCGGCTCTGGCCGCGGCCAACACTTTTTCCTTCAGGCCACCGATACGCAGCACTTTGCCGCGTAAAGTCACTTCGCCGGTCATGCCGATATCGGGATGCACTGAACGGGCGGTGAGCAGGCTGGCGAGGGCTGTTACCATGGTCACGCCTGCGCTGGGGCCGTCTTTTGGCAGCGCGCCTTCAGGAATATGCAGATGAATGTCGATATTTTCAAAGAAATCGGGGGCAATTTTGAGTTCATGCGCGCGGCTGCGCACATAACTGAGTGCGGCTTGGGCGCTCTCCTTCATCACATCCCCCAACTGACCGGTGAGAACGAAACCTTTCTTGCCGGGCATCTTCGTTGCTTCGAAGAAGAGGATTTCGCCTCCGGTCATCGTCCAGGAAAGCCCAACCGCCACCCCTGGCATGCGTATGCGATTTGCAATCTCTTCGCGCTGGAAGCGTCGTTTCCCCAGATACTCTACCAGGGATGCGGTAGTGACGTTCACGTCTCCGGTGAGTGCGCCAGCGGCGATGTTGGCGGCGACTTTGCGGCAGATCTTGCCAATCTCGCGTTCCAGATTGCGCACGCCTGCTTCTCGGGTATAATCATGCACGATTTTGCGCAGAGTTGCGTCATCGAAAGCGATCTCAGCGTCTCGCAGGCCGTTTTCTTTGATCTGCCGTCGGACCAGGTACTGCTGGGCGATCTGCACCTTCTCGTTTTCGGTGTAGCTGCTGAGCGGAATGATCTCCATCCGATCGCGCAGAGGGCCGGGAATTGTATCCAGCATATTGGCGGTGGTGATGAACATGACTTCGCTTAGATCAAAGGGCACATCCAGGTAATGATCGCGAAACTCCCGGTTCTGTTCTGGATCTAACACTTCAAGCAGCGCACTGGTCGGATCGCCGCGAAAATCCCGGCCTAGTTTATCCACTTCATCCAGCATAAAGACCGGATTTTTTGACTCGACGCGACGCAGGCTCTGGATGATGCGCCCTGGCATCGAGCCGATGTACGTGCGGCGAAAGCCTCGGATCTCTGCTTCATCGCGTACGCCGCCCAAAGCCAAGCGCACAAACTTACGTCCCATTGCCCGTGCGATGCTGATGCCCAGGCTCGTTTTGCCTACCCCTGGGGGCCCGACAAAACAGAGGAGCACACCTTCCCTTTCGCGGCGGATCTTGTCCCGTGCATCGTCTTCGGTCTCTTCTTCGCGTTCGGTCTTGCGCTCGGCTCGTAGTTTACGCACGGCCAAATACTCGACAATGCGATCTTTGATCTCAGCCAGGCCGTAGTGATCTTCTTCCAGAACTTGCCGTGCGTGGGTGATGTCCAGATTGTCGTCCGTGGTTTTCTGCCAGGGCAAAGACACCATCAGGTCGAGATAGGTTTTGATGACGCTGTACTCGGCTGCCTGAATCGGCATTCGTCGCATACGGTTGAGTTCGCGCCGAGCCTCTTTGTCGGCTTCTTCCGGCATACCCGCCGCTTCGATGCGTTCTTCCAACTCGCGTATGTCGGCTTCCTGCTCGTCTTCTTCACCCAGCTCTTTCTGAATCGCCTTTAACTGCTCCCGCAGGAAAAAGTCTCGCTGCATCCGCTCCATCTCGCCGTGGGCCTGGGATTGGATCTTGTGGCCCAGCTCCATCACATCCACTTCTTTATTGAGGAGTTGCGTCAGGCGCAGCAGTTTCTCCTGGACGCTGTCCATGTCCAAGATTTCCTGGGCATCTTTCATCTCCAGGCGGATGCTGCTGGCAACCAGGTAGGCCAACTGACGGGCATTTTCTACATTGGCCGCCATCACGGCCAGCTCATCCGGCATTTGCCCGTCCAGTTCCACCAGCCGTCGGAACAGATCCTGCACTGCCCGAACCGACGCTTCGATTTTCAGGCCCTCTTCCAGCGTTTCCGGCAGAACCTCTACCCGGGCACGCAGGTACGGCTTCTCCTGAATGTATTCGATCAAGCGAATGCGTTCCAGCCCCTGCACGGCCAGGCGAATGGTGCCGTCTGGGGCCTTCAACACCCGGTGTACTTGCGCTGCGGTGCCGATCTTGTATATCTGTTCCGGTGATGGCTCTTCTACTGCGTCATCGCGGCTGGTGACCAGCGCGATGATGCGGCTTTGGGGTAGGGTGTCTTCCACCAGTTGAATGCTGCGCTCCTGTCCGATTGTGAGAGGCAGCCACATCATCGGATAGACGACGATGCCCCGCAACGGCAGCACCGGCAGATCATCGGAAATAGATGAATTGTCGTCGGAGACCTGTTCGATTTTCAGAAGATCGGACTCTGCCGCTGTGGAAAGATCCTCTTCGTTATCCGCGGGTCCATTTTCATCTTCCCGCTCTACGTTATCCTTGTGTTCCTGATCCGTATTGGCACTCATATCATTCCTGATGCGTCTGGCAATATTGTGAGGCCGCTGCCTCTCCAATCCACTTATTCAAGAATTGTACCACAGATACCTGAATGCAAAAGTGAGCCACTTCCCAATTCGCATGTAAACTGAGTAGCCGCTTTGAAAGGGAACACTTTGAAAGGGAACACTTTGAAAGGGAACACCAATGTCGCCAGGACGCGGAGACGCAAAGAGGCATCGACGTTCAAATCCTAGTCGATCATAGTCGCGTTTTTGCATTTTTTCGCCGTGACCACTGAAATATCTCATTCCAAAGCAGATTGGGCTGGTACTTTCTGCGCGGTGGCGGTATAATCGAGGCTGCGGATACGAAAGACAGCGCCGGTGCGCGATTTTCATCGACAATGGGGATTGACCGTGACAGATCTCGCGACAGCTCACAATTCTATTCACGCGTTCCTGGATGCCCTGGCCGCGGGCGAATCCACACCGGGTGGAGGCGCGGCCGCCGCGTTTACCGGTAGCCAGGCGGCCGCACTGCTCAGTATGGTCCTGAACTTCACCGTCGGTCGTAGAAAATACGAGGATGTGGAAGAGGAGATGCAGGGTTATTTGCGTCGGACGGAGACTATGCGGGCTGAACTTCTGGCTCTTGCGGACAAAGACGCTGAAGCCTTCGGCGCGGTGGCCGCCTGTTACGCGATGCCGCGTTCGAGCGACGCGGAGAAAGCGGCCCGCGGCGCAGCCATGCAAGCGGCTTTGCGAGGCGCGACTGAGGTTCCGTTTTCCATCGCTGCCCTGTGCGCTGAACTTCTGGAACTGACCCGTCCCATCGCCGAGAAGGGCAACGCCAATGTGGTCAGTGATGCCGCTGCCGCCGCCCATCTGGCCTTCGCCGCTCTGCACAGCGCGTTGGTAAATGTCAACATCAATCTGAAATATCTGAAAGATGATGTCTACGTGACCGAATGGCGGGGAAAGGTGGCGGCGTTGGCAACCACTGCTGAGAACGCCTATGTCGCGGCCCGCGCCTCCTGTACAGAGACACTGGAGATGGCCATATGAGCGCTCACCTTCTGACCGGGCGGGAACGCGCCAAACAGTTGCAGGCTGAGTTGAAAGAGACATTTGCTCAACTGGCGGGAGAGAGCAGCGCGCCACCGACTTTGGCCGCGCTACAGGTCGGCATAGATGCGGCCGCCGCCGGCTATGTCCGCGCCATCAAGCGCGCCTGCCTACGCGTCGGCATTGCCTTCCGCCCGGTAGAGTTAAAGAATGATAGCAGCCAGGGGGATGTCCAAGCGGCCCTGGGCGCGCTGAACGATGACGGGACTGTACATGGCATCATGGTGTTGGCGCCACTGCCGGATCAGATCGACGAATCGTTGTTACTTGACGGTCTGAATCCGGCCAAAGATGTGGACGGTGTCCATCCGCTCAATGCAGGCCGGCTGGCTGCCCAGCGGCGGCCCTATTTTGTGCCGGCCACTCCGGCTGGCGGTATCCGATTGCTGGAAGATGCCGGCGTGGCTTTCAAGGGCAAGAAAGCTGTTGTAATTGGTCGCAGTGATATCGTCGGTAAACCGATGGCTCTGCTTTTGCTGCATCGGCATTGCACTGTGACGATTGCCCATAGCCGCACGCAAGATCTGCCTGCTGTCGCCAGAGAAGCGGACATTCTCTGTGTAGCAGTGGGTCGGCCTGAAATGGTTACAGGTGATTGGATCAAACCGGGTGCGGTTGTCGTCGATTTTGGTATGACCTACAGCGATGGCGCTTTGAAAGGCGATTGCGAACAGGAAAGCGTGGCCGCGGTAGCGGGCATGTTGACGCCGGTTCCCGGCGGCACGGGGCCTATGACAAACGTACTGTTGATGCGGAATCTTCTGGATGCCTACCGACGCAGCGTCGGCGCATAACGCTCTTTCCTTGCTGTCTTCAGTTTCGTCCAGTGTCCTTGTCGCCCGGCTTCTCAATGCCCCAGAATTTCTACACTTTTCTTTCTGGGATGAT
Source organism: uncultured Caldilineaceae bacterium (assembly GCA_958295915.1). Taxonomy (GTDB): domain Bacteria; phylum Chloroflexota; class Anaerolineae; order Caldilineales; family Caldilineaceae; genus Bin5. The sequence goes on along the minus strand of OY282381.1, from coordinate 4,621,732 downwards.
AGTTGAGGGTCGCTCTGCCAAAAGCGCTAAGCAGTGCGCGGGCTTTCTTCAGCCGCGCCTGCAGGCGCGGCTCCTTGCAGCGCCAGTCACCTCGAACCTGATTGCACACCAGTTGGGAATCACCCCAAATGCTTAGCGTTACCGATTTGGGGTCGGCTTTCTGTTCCAGCAGACGTTTGCGCACTGCCTCCAGCCCTGCGATAAGCGTGTCGTACTCGGCTTCATTGTTCGTCACTTGGTCACCGAAGTTCAGCTGGACGATCTGCCTGGCCTGCCCTGGCCAGTCCAGCGCATAACTGCCGTAACCCTGCCCTGGATTGCCGCGGCTGCCGCCGTCGAAAACAATTTGGATTGGCTGTTCCGGCGCCTGGCCCGGCAGGGGGGACATCGCCGTCGGTGGCGCGTCCTCTGATTGGGGGCCGCCGACAACGACATGTCCGCTCACGGGTGAGTGGTAGGATCCTGGCTGCGGTTTGTCAGCTGGTTGTGGCGGAAGCGCGGGGGGAGCCGCTGGCTCTTTTGCCCTTGATCCGCGATTTTCTGCGGATGTAGCGAGGAGAGGGGGCTGCACAGCCAGCGCGATGGGAAGCGCATTGCGATCTGACAGCAGTGTCTCTGGTTCCAGCAGGCCCATAGCCTTCAACTGACGCAAAAGCTGTCGTCGCTGCCCGGGCGACAGGTCTGCGATTTGGCTGACAATCGTTTCCAGTTTTCGGTTCACGTTGGCTTCGCTTTGCGGTGACATCTGTCCACAGGCGTAAATCTGATCAGGATTTGCCGGATTTTCAGGAAGGTTGCGGGATATACTATACTGTTTCGCTACTGTTTCGCTTGCCGCTGACAGCCTTAGGCGACTTGGCGTATTTTGCGTTGCGCAGCCTTTGCCTTCTCCCAGAGGAAGAGCAGATTGGCCTGATGGAAATTTTGCACCAGGCCGCCAAGGGGGATGCGGTTGCGTCCGAACTTTTCGATATCATTGCTCAGTAGCTCGGCTTTGGTGGCCCCTTCGGTCATCAGCCGGTCGACCAACGCTTCAATGTCGTTCAAATACTGGATACTCTCCTCGATGCCGGGGGTCACTTCCCCGCGCAGGAGAATATCTCCGTGTCCCTGGACGATCGTTTCCAGATTAAATTCGTGCAAATTGTGCAGAGACTGTTTGTATTTTTCGATATTGGCGAAGGGGGTGGCAATGACCGGCACCGGCATTATGAGATCGCTGGCGAAAAGAACTTTCTCCTCCCGCACATGCACAACGCACACATCCGGCCCTGGTCCCGGCGCATGCATAATATGCACTGTCTTGTCGCCCAGGCGGATGATCGCGCCCTCATTAAAGACGATTTTGGGCAAGCGGATTTCGACTTTCAGCAGTTCGACGGTGTACTCTCTCGCATCCTCCAGAGCTTTGCGACCGTAGTGAATTAACAGATCGCGAGCGGTTTCATGGGCGACCAGTTCAGCCTCTGGGAAAAAACAGGAGCCATAGACGTGGTCCGCGTGGCTGATGGTGTTGATCAGATAGCGAATCCCGGCCGGGCATACCTGAGCCGCAAAGTCGATAATCTGTTTGGTCTCTGAAGGAAACGGCAGCGTATCAACGAGGATGCCTCCGTTTGAGGATACAATCAGACCAGCGTTCACCTCTGCGTACAGCGCACTGGTGAAAACCCATGTATCATCCGCAACCCGGGTACGCGTAATGGCCACTCGCTCTTTCTCCTTCCCTCTTCCCGGACACTGGCGCGCGCGTACTGCAGTCTAACACGGCACGGTGGAACGCGTCAAGGATCAGCGGTTTTCCAGAATTTGGCGCTGCGATCAAGACATCCGACACGGCCATTGGCAGAGGCTGAGCGTCATTCACGCCGCGCCCCATCCCTGGCGGTCTGCGCGCGCGCGCAGAAGATGCCCTTCGATGCTTGTGACATACAGATCGCGCAGATCCGGGCCACCGAACACGCAGTTCGTTGGACGATTACAGGGCAGGGGATGCGTCTCCAGCACGCGACCATTGGGCGCAAAAACGTAAATCATCCCGCCGGGACCGCTGACTTCCCAGCCAGCAGTGGCGACGATGTTGCCTTCGCTGTCCAGGCACATGCCATCTATTCCGCGATGAGGATAGAAGTTGTGGAGCACTTCATACGAGCCGCTGTCGTCGTTGATAGGATAGGCCCGTAGCTCGCGTAGTTCACCTTCTCCGTCTTTGCTTTGGGCCACATACAGTGTCTTTTCATCCGGCGAGAGGAGCAGACCGTTGGGCGCTGTCGTGTCGAAAGTCACCCGCACAGGCAGCCAACTGCCATCCTTCTGCGGATCCAATCGGTAGATCGATTCGTGCTCCAACTCCATGTCGTCCCGGTATTCGCCGTAGCGGGGGTCGGTAAACCAGATCCGGCTCTGGCTGTCGATGGCCAGATCATTGGGGCTATTGAAGCGTCGGCCCTTGAAACTGGCGCATAGAACGACCGTCTCGCCGCCTTCAGGATACTGCACCATACGTCGACCGCCGCCTTCACAGGCATGGAGCAGACCGTTCTTATCCAGCATCAGGCCATTGGCGTTGTTCGTGCCTTCCCGCCACACGCTGAATTCGCCACTGTGCGGGTCGTAGCGCAAGATGCGACTGTTGGGGATGTTGGTAAACAGCAGAGCGCTGCCATTCCAAAGCGGACCTTCTGTCAGACCGACGGGTTCCAGCAGCACTTCAAACTGCCAAGCCATCTCAAACTCCTTTCAGCTTTCTGGGAGATACTCCGCGCCACAATTCAGGACGATCTGTCGGCTGCGTTGCAGCGCGTGAAACGGGTCGTTTAGTTGGGGGCTTAGTTCAATACTGATCGGGCCGGAATAGCCGATATCGGCCAGGGCGCGGAACGTATCCTGGAGAGTCTCTGCTGTCAACACACCGTCCAGCAGCGCCCAGTGTTGATCACCCTGTCGGTCGTTGTCGTCCAAATGAACATAGGCCAAGCGCTGTCCGGCCTGACGAATGACCGACACTGGATCCTCGCCACTGATCTGCGCATGGCCTATGTCGAACAGCAAGCCCAAGTTGGGATGGCCGATTGCGCGGATGAAATCGAGGGTCGCTGCGGCGGAGGGGAGCGCGGTCCCGGGGAAATGTTCCACACAAAGTTTGATGCCGTTTGTCGCTGCCTTCTGCGCGGCGGTCGCCAGGGAATCGGCGAAACAGGCCAGTGCGGCCTCGCTATCGTCTACGCCGGGAACGACATAGATCGCTGTCCCACCCAGGGCTGCGCAGTGGGCTGCAGCTTGGTCAACGTACGCCAGGGCTGTATTGCGCGCTGCTGTTTCCAGGCTGTCCAAAGCTGTATTTTCTGGCATCCCCCAGGATGCGCTTACCGATGAAACCTTCAAGGCATGCGCGCGCGCGCGTGCTTGGGCCGCGGGCGTCGCCAGCATCTGCGGCCGAATATCGATCCATTGAAAGCCCAAAGATTGCATATCGGACATCACATTCTCTTCAGGAGCGGTCAAGGCCCACACACAACAGGACAGGTACATTGGGCTATCCTTTCTCCAATTCAGTTTCAGCGGATATCTCAGGGCCAAGTCGGTCTGCGCCCTCGGCCAACAGCGTGTGCAGCCTGTTCAGCTCATCGCAGCGCAGGGGACGGCGCAGCTCGTGGGCATGGCGGTGGCTCCACTCTGCGATGGCCGGTGTCATTTGGGCAATGGTCGTGAGATCGGTTGGGAAGCGGCGCGGGTCGCTGCCCAACCAGCGGCCGTGTCGCCCGGAAAGAGTGGTATTCCAGATCTTGGCGGGAACCAGATCTGGCGCGGGTTGGCCGGTTGGCCAGGCCTGAAACAGGACTGGAATCTGCGGTGGGAACTCTGGCAGCATCATCTGTAAGAGCGCATGGCTGCGGCTGCAGGTAGATGGCATCCACAAGGGCAGCACAGGGCTGCGTCGCCCAATTACTGGATTCATCTGCGGGCCACTTTCGATCAGCACTGCGCTAGGCTGGATACGCAAAAGATAGAACAACCACTGCCAGGCATAGAACCCTATGCGACTTATTTCGTCGATGGAGGCAACCGATAGCGTGTGCAGTGACGCGCCGATATCGCCGGCGAATGTGCCCACATTGGTGGCAAACCCGGTTATTGAGCCCCACTGAGCCTCTGGTTGATAGGTCCAGTGGCGGGACAGGCGCCAGCCGCTGCGCTGGGAGCCATCTTCGCCATGCAGCCAGTCGTCTAACCATGGCGTGCCGCGGATAAACTCCTGATCGGTGAAACCGCCGAAGCCACCTACCTGCAGCTTGTGCCGGGCGCCGATCTCATATTGGCTCCATTTAGCGGAACAGGTGAGCAGCAGCAGAGCGCCTCCGGGCGCCAGTCGCTCGCGAATGAACTTTTTGTACAGATCTGGCAACGCGATCAGCTTCAGGTGAATATGCACTGCCCGTTGGATCTGCTGGCGCGCGTGGATTGGGTCGAATTGACTGACCGCGTGCAGGTCTGGATTGTGGTTAAGAATCGGCGTCAGCAGATCGACGCTTCTCTGTTGGTAACCGGCGATGTCGTCCGGTTTGCCTTTGGATGCAAATGTGATGGGGAAGCTTTCGGCCAGCAACGGCGCGTCCAAACAGGCGCAGAGATGGGCGGTGGCGCCGGAAGGCGCGCCAACGACAATGGTGTCGAAACGCCTTTCTGGATCGAATCTGTCGTACTGGCTTACGTTCCACTGGGCCAGGTCCGCGGTTGTCAAGTTGAAGGAGAAGGAAGGGTTATGAAAACGATTCTCGGTAGCCCGTGCGGCCAAAGCGGCGCCCCAACTGTAAGGCAGCTGGGAGCTCAGCCGCAGAAGCTGTAGCTCCAGTCCGGTATTGGGCGCTGGGTAATGAAATCGATTGTTCAGGGCGGATGCGACCGCGGCAACGGCGCCTGTAGCAATATCGAAACCGGTAGGTTGATAGTTCACTGGTTTGGTCATTCCCGATAACTGACTAGGCAGACGTAGTGAAGAGTGCCTTTTCAAAGAAAATTCATAGCTATCAGTATAGCCGACGTAGATAGGCATCGCAATTTCTGTTTTTCGAACATCCTGGGTGCGTTGACGTCTGTTTGCTTCTGTGGTAGGCTATTTGGCGCGTTCGCAGGGAGAAGATGAGCGCTCAGTCTTATTTCGAGGCATAGACATGACACAGCATGGCGAAGGAGCGGTCCGGGTACGTTTTGCGCCCAGCCCGACCGGTCATCTGCATTTGGGCGGGCTGCGCACCGCTCTTTTTGATTGGTTATGGGCGCGCAAAACTGAGGGGCAGTTCATTCTGCGCATTGAAGATACAGACCGCAAGCGCTATGATGCGGACAGCGTAACAAGCCTGATGCAGGGTTTGCGCTGGCTGGGTCTGGAATGGGACGAAGGCCCGGATATTGGTGGGCCTTACGCCTCCTATGTGCAAACAGAGCGGCGGGAGATCTATCAGAAGTATGCTCAGAAACTGATCGATCGGGGTCATGCCTACCGTTGTTACTGCACGTCGGAACGTCTGGAAGCGATGCGGGCAGAGCAGAGACGCAACAAACGGCCTACTGGTTACGATCGGCATTGTCGGCGTCTTGCTGACGCCATGCGGACGCGGCGAGAGGCGGAGGGGATTCCGTCGGTCGTTCGATTTGCAGTCCCGGAAGCGGGCGTAACCGTCTTTACCGATCTATTGCGCGGGGATATCCAAGTAGACAATCGCCAGCTACGGGATGAAGTGTTGCTGAAGGCCGACGGTCTGCCCACTTATCACTTGGCGGCGATGGTTGACGATTTTCTGATGAACATTACGCACATTTTGCGGGGAGAGGAGTGGCTGGCGACCGCGCCTCTGCATAAGCTGATCTATGATGCGTTTGGGTGGGAGATGCCTGTTCTGGTCCACCTTCCTGTCATTCTGGATCCAAGCGGCAAAGGCAAAATGAGCAAGCGCAAACGGACGGTCGCTGGCAAGGAATATCTGGCGCTGGCGCATGAGTTTCGCGATGCTGGCTACCTGCCTGACGCTATGTTCAATTTTCTCGTGAACGTGGGCTGGAATTTCGACCCGGATCAGGAAGTATTCGGTCGTGAGGAAGCTATTGAGCGTTTTTGTCTGGAAGATATCAACCCGTCTGCGGCGGCGCTCCCTTATGAAAAGTTGGACTGGCTCAACAGTCTATACATTCGAGCTCTGCCGGCGTCGGAGCTCAAAAAGGCTCTGCTGCCTTTTCTCAGTCGTCAGCTTCAACTATCTGAGGATGAGTTGGAAACAGATCGGAAATTGGACATTTTGATACCGGTGATTCAGGAACGGATCAAACGTCTTGACGAAGCCGCTGAGTGGCTTGATTGGGCGTATCTGGACGCAGATGAAATCTCTTACAGCGATCCGAAGCTCCTCATTGGTCGCAAATTGAACGCGGCCCAGAGCATTGAAATTCTGCGGGTTGGCGCATCCCTGTTGGAAGAGGTGGATCCGTTTGCGGCGGAGACGATTCATCAGGCATTTCGGCAAAAGGCAGAGGCGTTGGGGGTGAAAGCCGGCGGCTTTTTCGGGCCATTCCGAGGGGCCATCACTGGCAAAAAAGTTTCGCCGCCATTGTTTGAGAGCATAGAAGCTCTGGGGCGGCAAGAGACGCTGCGGCGCATTGAACGGGCGTTGCGCGAACTGGAGGGCTGATGAAGGAGGGGTAAGAGATCTCTCGGCAGCTTGGGAGATTCCGCTTATCCGACTATCTGTTGGTCACACGGGCAGAGTTGATCTCTGAGGTCTGGGAGATTTTGCCCGCGACCGTCAGATGTGTTAGTATGAGGACGATACTGTACTTCTATGGGGGATAGTTTAATCGGCAGAACACCTGACTCTGGATCAGGCAGTTGGGGTTCGAATCCCTGTCCCCCAGCCTCAATTCGGTTGGCAGACGCTATACGAAATTGGTGGGTTGCGGTCTAGCGATTGCGCCCGTACTGTTCGTGGCTGCTGACCCAGTCGAGGGAACTAACGGCGGCGGCCAGAGACAGTTCACCTGCCAATACTGCACCTGCCACGATTTCTGCAAATTTGTAGACTTTGCCCTTGCCCCGACAGCCCAACAACTCTAAACACTCCTGTTGGGTCGCTAGCCCTGTACCCCCGCCGTACGTGGCAACAATCAATGATGGAATTGTGATGGAGATGTACAGATCGTTCTGCGGCGTCAGCTCCGTATAGATCAGACCTGCGGATGATTCAGCGACATTGGCCACGTCCTGGCCGGTGGCGATGAAAATAGCGGTGATAGCGTTGGCTGAGTGGAGTCCATTGTTGTTCACCCCTGCCAGGATCGAGCCAATGTTGGCGACACTGTAGTGATAGAAAAGCTGTTCTGGGGTTACGCGCATATTCTGAATCAGAATATTTCGGGGAATGGTCGCCTCCGCTGTAACCCGCTTGCCTCGGGTGCGCATGATATTCACGTGCGACGACTTTTTGTCTGTAGCAAAGTTCGACTCCAGATAGAAATGCTGGATGGCGTTGCCGTCGTAGTGATCCAGAATCCAGGAACAGGCGGCGAAGGTCGCTCGGCCCACCATATTTTGCCCGGCCGCGTCCCCGGTCTGGTAATTAAAACGCAGAAATGCGAACTTATTGGACTGGTAGCAATCGATGTTATCCAGCTTGGCCACACTGGAAGTGGCTTCCGCCTCTTCTCGAATGGGGATCATATTTTCGTCTACCCACTGCATGAAATCCCGTGCTCCTCGGGCATCCTCGAAGACAAAGACCGGCGCTCGCTGCATTGCATCGGCCACAACCGTACATTTTACGCCCCTGGACAGATTGAGCAATTTCATCCCTCGGTTGTAGGAGGCGACGAGTGTGCCTTCGGTCGTCGCCAACGGGATCAGGAAGTCTCCTTGGGCATGCTCGCCGCATACGGTCAGCGGACCGGCGAAGCCGATGGGCACCTGGGCCACACCGGTAAAATTTTCAATATTTCCCTGTGTCATGTGGGGGTCGAAAGAGTAATGGGAGAGGTGGTCCAATGAATGACCGGTATACTTCTGTACGAACGTCTGCCGGGCGCGGATGGCACTGTCGCTGTAGTCATCATTGGGGTCGCGGGGAATGCGTGGCATATCCACTTTTTCAGAGATAGCATCATCGACCGAGAACTGAATGCGCCCGAAGGGGGAGGTCTGCACACCGATGCGAATAGCGTGCTTGCCGATCTCCAGGGGGGGGATCCGCGCGCTGATGATCACCTCCTTGCGCAGGGGGAAGTCCAGGGTAGCGCCGCTGTTGATCTGCTCCGGTGTCATCACCTGTCCGTCGCCGAAATCCAGGGATAGGGCGCGGCTGGGAATCTCTGCGTCGTCGATGCTGATACCGAGGATCCCTGTCAATCTGGCATCGCTCAGCCGGTTTTTTAGGGAAAATTGCACGCCGTCAGAGGTATTCTGCAAGCTGGCGTAGGTGTAGAGACGCTTGAGCAACATCGATGGAATGAGGGCCATGGGACCTTCCTCTGAAAAATTGGGGCTTATTCGATTTGTAATTCGTAATGTGACTTCGTTCTCTAGCGCGTCGGTCCGGCCCTCTTTGACTCGTCTGCCGCACTCTGTCCGATGTCGGTGCGCCAGACCGCCTGTTCAAAATGAATCTGATCTACGGCTTGGTAGGCGTCAGCGACCGCTTCCGCAAAGTTGTCGCCTGTGGCGGTGACGGCCAGCACCCGGCCCCCGTCTGTGAGGATCACGCCGCGCTCTCTCAGCTTGGTACCGGCGTGAAAGACGAGACTACGGCTTTCCCGGAGGTTCTCTGTTGAATCGAAGGGCGCGTCCGCAACGGCGCCTGGCAGATAGGGGGTTGCGCCGTCCGGCAGGCCGGTAATGGGCTTTCCTTTGTCGTAGGCATTGGGATAGCCTCCGGCGGCCATCACGACCGTCACAGCGGATTCGACAGACCAGATTGGTTCAAGCTCTGCCAGGCTGCCGTGCGCGCAGGCCTCCATCAGGTCCAACAGATCGCTCTGCAGCAAAGGCAGAATGGCCTGCGCTTCCGGATCACCGAAGCGACAGTTGAATTCCAGCACTTTTGGCCCCGATTCGGTCAGCATCAGCCCGGCGTACAGAACGCCTCGGTAGGGGGCGCCTTCTGTGGCCATGGCGGCCAGTGTCGGGCGCAGAATTGTGCGTTCAACTTCTGTCAGCAGGGCCCGAGTCGCTAAAGGCGACGGCGCGAACGCGCCCATGCCACCGGTATTGGGCCCCTGGTCGCCGTTCATCAGCCGTTTGTGATCCTGGGCGGCGGGCATCAGCTGCAGGCTTTTGCCGTCGCAGAAGGCCAGTATTGACAGTTCTGGGCCGTACAGCCGCTCTTCCACCAGAACGGTCGCGCCGGCATCACCGAAACGCCGCTCGACGATCATGGCGCGCAGTTGGGCGACAGCCTCGTCCCTGTTTTCCGGCAGAAGCACGCCCTTGCCAGCGGCCAGACCACTGGCTTTGAGTACGGGTAGTGTGTCCAGCTCATGCACAAAATCTGCCGCCGCTTCGAAATCAGTGAACACCTGCGCCCATGCGGTGGGGATGGCATGACGCGCCATAAATGCTTTCGAGAAAGCCTTCGAACCTTCTAGCTGGGCGGCAGCTTTGCTCGGGCCGAATACTGGCAGTCTTTCTGCGGCGAAATAGTCAACAATACCCGCCACCAACGGGGCTTCCGGCCCGGTCACTGTCAGTTCTACGGCGTTTTCCTGTGCGAAGCGGCGCAGCGTCGGCAGATCATCGGCAGAGATGGCGACATTCCTGCACTTCGTCGTCGTGGCAGTGCCGCCGTTCCCTGGCGCTACGAAAATGCGCGTTACCCGCTCTGACTGCCCCAACTTCCATGCCAGGGCGTGCTCCCTACCGCCGGAGCCGATGAGGAGAATGTTCATGTTGCATACCCCTTTGCCGATTGCCGGCGCGCAGCGTCTCGTCCCGTTGAGTCATGGGCAGGCACAAGGCCAGCCTCTACGACCCTCCCAATACCCCTGCGAACTTCTCTTTTTCCTTCAACTCCAGTTCCAACTCCAGCACCGGCGTTTCGAAAGGATACTGGCCGGTGAAGCAGGCGTTGCAGTATCCATTTTCGGATCGCAGGGCATTCATCATGCCATCTACGCTGAGATAGGCCAAAGAGTCCGCGCAGATGTGGTCTCTAATCTCTTCTACGCTTTTTTGCGCGGCGATCAGCTCTGATTGGTTCGCCATGTCTATGCCCATAAAGCAGGGGAAGCGGATAGGTGGACAGGCCACCCGCATATGTATTTCTGTCGCGCCTGCGTCCCGCAAAAGCTGCACGAGCGGGCCGCAGGTGTTGCCCCGCACGATCGAATCATCCACCAGCACCACTCGCTGTCCCCGCAAATTGTCTGGCAGGGGGTTAAACTTCATTGCCACACCGAATTTACGCTGGCGGTCTGTCGGCTGGATGAATGTGCGTCCGATATAGTGGCTCTTGATCAGCCCTTCGCTGTATTCGATGCCGCTTTCCTGGGCGTAGCCGATGGCGTGGGGTGTGCCGCTGTCCGGCACAGACACGACGATATCGGCCTCTATCGGCGCATCCCTGGCTAACTGGCGCCCTAGAGCCTGCCGCGCCTGATGAACCAGTCGTCCGTTCAAAATGCTATCTGGGCGGGCGAAGTAGATCTGCTCGAATGTACAGAAGGCCGCCTGCTCTGCTGGCGCTCCCTGAACAATTTTGTGCCCTTCTTGGTCGATGCGAACGATCTCTCCAGGTTCAATCTCCCGCACAACGCGGGCGCCGATGGGGGCAAAGGCGCAGCTCTCGGAGGCGATGGCATAGCCGTTTTCCAGCTCGCCCAGCACCAGCGGGCGCAGTCCCCATGGATCCCGCACACCGTAGATCGCATCGCGGGTGAGGATCGTCAGCGCATACGCGCCTTCGGCAATCGCCATCATTTGGCGGATGCGTTGCAGCCAGGAGCCGCGTGCGCTGGCCAACAGGTGGATAATTAACTCGCTGTCGGTAGAGGTGGACAGGCCGACGCCCCCCTCCAGCAGTTTCCGCCGCAGTTGGGGCGCGTTGATCAGATTGCCGTTATGGGCGATGGCCAGCGGGCCGTCGAGTGTCTCCAGAATATATGGCTGGGTGTTGCTCAGGCGGGGCGAACCGGTGGTGGAGTAGCGGGTGTGGCCGATGCCCAGATGCCCATGTAGATGGCTCAGGTTGTCCTCATTGAACACCTGAGAGACAAGGCCCAGCCCTTTGTGGATATAGGCGGTCTTGCCGTCGCATGTGGCGATGCCGGCGGCCTCCTGACCCCGGTGTTGCAAGGCGTACATGGCAGAATATGTCGGCTGAGCGATGTCCAGCCCTGGCACGCAGATGCCAAACGCGCCGCAGGCTTCGTTGGGAGAGTCGAACTGATGCATACTGGCAACTCCTTGTAAGAAAAACCAGTGACCAGTGGTCAGCGGTTGGTGACCAGAAAAACGGCGCTGATCACTGAACCAGCGCCGCGCGTGCTGCCAATCCTGTTTCCAACGCCTCTGCGGTTGTGTCTGCTGTCATCGTCAGGTGCCCCATCTTGCGGCCAGGGCGGGCTTCGTCTTTGCCGTAGAGGTGTAGCTTCGCCGCTGGGTATGCTAAGAGAGCTGCCCAGTCCGGCTCGCCGTTCTGCCAAAGATCTCCAAGCAGATTCAGCATCACTGCTGGGCGCGTCTGTTCTGTCGAGCCTAGTGGCAGGCCGCACACTGCCCGCAGTTGCTGCTCGAACTGATTGGTGACCGCGCCTTCGATCGTCCAGTGGCCGGAGTTATGGGGCCGGGGCGCAATTTCGTTGATCAGCAGACGCCTGGCTGGCGGGGAATCTCTAGCCGGCAGGAGAAAGAACTCGATACACAGAACGCCGATAACGTCGAGAGCTGAGAGCACCTGTCGGGCCAGCTGTTCCGCTTCTCCCGCGATGGTTGGTTCGACTGTTGCTGGAGCAATCGTAATATCCAGAATGTGATTGACATGGCGATTCTCTACCAGAGGATAGGCGGCGAATGAGCCATCCACCCCCCGCGCCGCCACCACCGACACCTCAGATGCAAAATCCACAAACGCCTCCAGCACGCATGCTTGTCTGCCAACGGCCTGCCACGCCGCTTCGAGGCGCCTGTCGGAGTCGATGCGCGCCTGGCCTTTGCCGTCATACCCGAAGACGGCGGTTTTGAGAACGGCGGGGGCGCCGAGTTCCTGTACGGCGGACTGCAGATCGGTCAGCGAGCCGACTGCCCGGTGAGGAGTTAGCGGCAGGCCGGCCTGGGCAAGAAGCATTTTCTCCCGCAAGCGGTTCTGGGCGGCGTGCAGGATGTGTCCGGCTGGGCGCACAGGCACGCCGCAGGCTGCGGCGATCTCCGCCACATGGGCTGGGACATTCTCAAATTCAAACGTCAGCACATCCACGCTCTGCACAAACGCCTGCACTGCGCTGCGGTCATCGTAGGCTGCGGCGACCTCCTGATCTGCGATCTGGCCGGTGGGGGCGTTTCGTGTCGGCGAGAAAGTATGCAGGCGATAGCCCATTCTGCGGGCTTCCAATGCGAGCATGCGCCCTAACTGTCCACTGCCAAAGACGCCGATCGTAGAACCGGGGGGGAAAGACTGCAAGTGCGCGCGAGCCACTTTCCTACTCTCCAGTGGGCAACGTTAGTGGTTGCCCTTACAATCGTTCTGCGAGCGCCTGCGCGGCTCGCTTGTGACGGAATTCTTGCAGCTGCTTGCGCAACGCCGGCCGGGATGCGCCCAGCATAGATACGGCAAGCAGCGCGGCATTGATAGCGCCGGCTTTGCCGATGGCCATTGTGGCGACGGGCACGCCGGCGGGCATCTGTACAATAGAAAGCAGCGAATCCAATCCATTCAGGGCCTGACTTTGGACGGGCACACCGATCACCGGCAGGAGCGTATGGCCGGCTACCATGCCCGGCAGATGGGCTGCGCCACCTGCGCCGGCGATAATCACCTCCAATCCTCGCTCTGCGGCGGTGTTGGCATACTCCATCATCCAATCTGGCGTGCGGTGAGCCGAGACCACGCGGCACTCATGGGGTAGGCTGAACTCTGTCAGCGTCTCGGCTGCAAATTTCATGCACTGCTCCCAGTCGGAGGCGCTGCCCATAATGACGCCTATAAGGGGCATGTTCATTTGCTCTCGCTCTCTTGGGAAAAGAGTGGAGGGGGGGAAACACCACTTCTCACTTCTACTCTCTCACTTCTGGATTCATTGTGTCGCAAACCAGGCTCTCAGGTTCTGCTCTACTCTCTCTGCCACCGGCATCTCCCCTGGCTCGAATGCGCGCCCGGTGAGGAGTTCATAGCTGCGGATGTAGCGCTGCGCGGTCTGCTGGGCCAAATCATCGGGCAGGGGCGCCGGCGGGCCATCGCCCCGGTATCCCTGGGTGGCGTAAGCCAGACGCACAAATTCCTTGTCGAGATTCTGCGGCTCGCTTTTTTCTATTCCTGTGTCTTCTCCTGTGTCTTCCTCGGCGGCCTGCTCATGTTCTTTGTTGATTTTTTCATAACTCTCCGCTGTCCAGAAGCGGCTAGAATCCGGTGTGTGGACCTCATCGATCAGGAGCAGTTCGCCGTTGTCGGCCAGGCCGAACTCATATTTTGTATCCACCAGGAGCAGCCCGCTCTTCGCTGCGATCTCCTGACCGCGCCGAAAGAGAGCCAGAGCCGCTTCGCTCACAGCATCCCACAGCCGCGCTTCGACCAATCCATGTTCCACCACCTCGGCACTGGTGATGCGCTCATCATGGCCGCCCTTCTCGGCTTTAGTCGTCGGTGTAATGATCGGCTGGGGTAGCGGATCGTTTTTACGCAGACCGTCGGGGAACTCCAGGCCGTAAATGTGGCGCTCGCCCTGGCTATACTGATACCAGAGACTCGTCTTCGTCACGCCGGAGATAAAGCCCCGCACGACGACCTCTACCGGCAGAGGGAGACAGGTACGGCCAACTGTCACATTCGGATCTGGCGACTCGATGAAATGATTGCCGACGATATCCTGGGTCTGTTCGAACCAGAAGGCGGCAAGTTGATTCAGCACCTGTCCTTTGAACGGAACCAGCCCTAAGATATGATCGAAAGCAGAGAGGCGGTCTGTTGTGATGAGCACGAGTTGGCTGTCGCGCGCGTAGATGTCGCGTACTTTGCCGCTGCGCTTCGGGCCGAGAAACGCTATATCGATGCCGGCAAAAGTGGACTGTGATTTTTCTGATTTAGATGATGGATAGGATGAAGTCATGGTCGATCCTGGATAGTCATAAGAATCATAGGCGGCTTTCATTGTCCAGCGATCATGGCTCGAAACAATGCCAGACCCAACCGTCCCTTTCCGCCAAGAGGATTCTGAATCGGGTCGATGTGATCCTCTGGATGGGGCATCAGTCCGATGATATTGCCCGCTGGGTTACAGATGCCGGCAATGTCGGCGACAGAGCCGTTGGGATTGAGCGGATAGCGGCCGGCGGCCGGCGCGCCGTTGGCGTCCACGTAGCGGAAAGCGATCAGCCCGTCCTGCTTCAGCTGGGAGAGGGTCGCGCTTTCCGTCACCTGAAAATTGCCCTCCCCGTGGGCCACTGGACAGAAGATCAGATCGTCTATGGGGGCCAGGAAATCGGCTTGCGCGCTGGGTTCCACGGCCAGATGCACCCAACGGCATTCGAAATGGCCGGAGGTGTTGTGGGTTAAGGTCATGTTGCGTGTTGCGTGTTGCGTATGACCTGTCCCGACGTCGGTTCTGGCGCCTGGCAAAACGCCTGCTTTCACAAGCGTTTGAAAGCCGTTGCATATGCCCAGCACCCGCTTGCCGGAGGCGTTGAATTCCTGTAGTTGATCGTTGAAAAAGACGCGCAGATCCAAGGCCTGACGCACACCTGCGCCCAGGGCATCGCCGTATGAGAAGCCACCGGGCAGCACCAGCATTTCAAAATCTGACAAGCGGTATGCACCGGCCCGCAGCTGATTGATATGTACGATTTGCGGGGCGCCGCCGGCCAGTTCACAGGCCCGTGCGGCCTCTGCGTCCCGGTTCGTACCGGATGCGTGAAGGATGAGGATAGGAAAATTCATTTACGAGTCGTCAGAATGTCATAGTTGATTTCACGCAGATACCGAACGACTTGCAACGGAAAGTTTTCGTCTGCGTACAGAAGTGTCAAACGACTTCCTCTATGCGTCGATATCCTGCCAGACTCCAGACAGGCCTACGTGTGTTTATAATGCAAGCGGTTCTGTTTCAAGTTCTTGAGGCGTCATTTACGATCTCGCCTTTCCAGGCTGAGACCAGTTCTGTCACTGAGAGATCGACGAGTCGCTGCTCACTGTGTTTCACAACCAGCTGCGCCGTCTCCATAACCACACCCAGTGGCGTAAGCGGCAAACCTGCGAACCGTTCCTCCAGGGTATCTGCATCTTCGGGCGCAACCTCCAGCAGCAGACGTCCGTTGCTTTCACTAAAGAGAGAAAACCAGTGGCTAGTGGCTAGTGGCCGGTGGTCAGTAGTGGTCACTGGGAACGGGGAACTTTCCACTAGCCTTACATCCTGGGCGATGCTTGCGATATCTACGGCCGCGCCCAACCGTCCGCCGATGCACATCTCCGCCAAGGCCACGGCCAGCCCGCCTTCGCTCAGATCGTGGCAGCTTTGCACCAGCCCGGTCCGTATCGCGGCGTGCAGCGCCCGGTAGCGAGCTAACGGCTCGTCGGGCATCAAAGGTGGCTCGCCGCCGTCCACGCCTGCCAGGTGATTGAAGAGAGAGCCGCCCAGTTCATAGCGGGTCTCGCCCAACAGATACAGTCGGTTGCCCGACCGCTTCAGGTGGGAGGTACAGGTGCGGCGCATATCCGGCACGATGCCAAGGGCGGAGATCAGCAGTGTTCCTGGAATCGGCTGGCCGTCAAACTCATTATAGAGGCTGTCTTTGCCGGAGATAAAGGGCGCATGATAGGCGATTGCGCCGTCGAAACAGCCTTGACAGGCCCGTACCAGCGTGCCCAGTCGATCCGGCAAGGTAGGATTGCCCCAGCAGAAGTTGTCCAGCAGAGCAATGCGGTCCGGATCGGCGCCGACGGCAACGGCGTTGCGGAAGGCTTCATCAATAGCGCTTACGGCCATGGCGTACGGGTCCCGCTTTCCCAGCAGGGGATTGATGCCCACGCTCAGGGCGATCGCCTGGTCATGCCGCCAGGCGCCCAAAGGCTTCAGCACTGCGGCGTCGGCAGGGCCGTCCATCTGCGGTCCGGTAAACGGACGCACGAGCGTGCCACCGCGCACTTCATGATCATAGGTACGCACGATCTGTTCCTTGCTTGCCACCGACGGATAGCTAAGCATGCGCAGGAGCATATGCCCTGGGTCGGATGGCATACGCGCGGCGGACCGTGTCGGTTGTTGTTCCTGATAGTGGGCAACGCGCAGAGGGCGGGGCAGCCCATCGTGCAGGAATGCCATTGGCAACTCGGCTACTGCGCGTCTGCCATAGCGCACCCGCAGCCAGCCATCGTCGCTGAAGTGGCCCAAGTTCCGCATCTCTACATCCCACAGGTCGGCCAGCTCCTGGAGTCGGGGCAGATGGGCTGGCGGCACCGCCAGCACCATTCTCTCCTGGGCTTCCGATAGCCAGATCTCCCATGGGGTCAGGCCAGGGTATTTCAGAGGCACGTTCTGCAACTCCACATCCACACCCAATGCCTTACCCATTTCGCCAACTGCTGAGGAAAGGCCCCCCGCGCCGCAATCGGTGATGGCGGTGTAGAGCTTCTCGTCCCTGGCCGCCTCCACCAGTTCGATCAGCCCCTTTTCGGTAATGGGGTCGCCGATCTGCACTGCGCTGCCGGACTCCATGTGGGTGGATTGGGTCAACTCGGCGGACGAAAACGTCGCGCCGTGGATGCCGTCGCGGCCGGTGCGTCCGCCCAATACCACCACCCGGTCGCCTGGCTGTGGTTCTGTCGGATGCGCGCCTTTGGGCAGCAGACCTACAGCGCCGCAGAAGACCAGGGGATTGCCCAGGTATCCGTCGTCGTAGACGACCGCGCCGTTGACCGTCGGCAGTCCTAGTTTGTTGCCGTAATCGCCGATGCCGGCCACGACCCCTTCCTGGACCCGGGCTGGGTGCAGAATCCCGGGGGGCAGTTCAGCCTGGGGCAGATCCTGAGGGCCGAAGCAGAGCACGTCTGTACAGGCGATGGGCCGGGCTGAGACACCGATGATATCCCGCACGACACCTCCGATGCCGGTATTGGCCCCACCGAACGGCTCCAGCGCGGACGGGTGGTTGTGCGTTTCCACTTTGAACGCCAGGTCAAATTCATCGTCAAATTCAATGATGCCGGCATTGTCTACAAAGGCTGAACGCACCCATGGGCGGTTCACTTTCTCCGTCGCCGCCTGGATGTAGGTGCGCAGCAGCTCGCGGATTTCCTGCACGGATTTGGCGCGCCCGTCGGGCGTCTGCTGATGAAAGGCAATCCAGGATTTGAACGTTTTGTGGACGCAGTGCTCGCTCCAGGTTTGGGCCAGGGTTTCCAGCTCCACATCGGTGGGAGCGCGGCTGATTTCGTCGTAGAAGCTCTGAATCTCCTTCATTTCCTGCGCGTCCAGAGAGAGCATCCGTTCCTGGCTGCAAGCGAGCAGCGCTTCTTCATCCAGGCCCGACAGGGGGATCTGTTCCACACGGTTTTGCGCGTCGCTGTGGCTGCCAAATTGGGGCGCGATGGGGCCGAGGCTGTACTGTTCGATGGTATCGTTGCAGAACAGTCCCTGGGCCAGTCGATGCAGATCGTGCGTGGATAGATCACCGAGCAGTTCGTAGCGGGTGGCAGTGGCGGCTTCGATCCCGCGGATCCCCAACTCGGCCGCGCCTCGCTCCAGTTCCCGTGCGGCCATGTCTGTCACGCCCGGACGCAAGGCCACCTCGATCACATGTCCATCGGCGGCCGGTTCGTCCCGACTCAGGTCGATAACCAAGGCTGTTTCTGTCACGGGGTCGGCCAAAAGAAAAGCACAGAGCCTGTCAATTCGCTCTGTGCTGAAGGTTTCACCTGAGTGGCTGGTCAGAAAGTAGATCTGGGATTTGCGGCAGTTTCGGAGAGTGTCCACGCCCAGCCGTTGTGAGGCTGCCGCCAGCCTGGGGTCGCCGCCATCCTCATGGGGGGAAATTTCGATACGCAATGTTCGATACATTTTTTTGGGAATTATATACTTGACTGCACAAGCATATCTTTCTCAGCCGGTGGAACCGGCTGTGCGGGATATTCCCACCCGCGTTTCTGAATATTTTTAGCGGCGTTGGTATCCCGATCTTCCGTATGACCACACCGCAAACATTCGAATATCCGATAGACCGCCAGCTTCTCTTTCCTTACTTCATCGCAGTGGGAACAGGTCTTGGATGTATAGCGGGGGTCAACTTCAGCGAATTGTCTACCGGCCCATTCTGCCTTGTAGCACAATTGTTGAAAGAGCATGCCCCATGTCTGTTCCATCATACCGCGATTCAAGCCACGTTTCCGATTGCCACCCTTGCGCGACATGTTCTTGATTGTCAACTTCTCAACCGCTATCTTCTGGTATTTTCGCACGATAGCAGTAGTCAACCGATGGCATTCGTTGCGATTGCGTACTGTATTCCTACGCCTCTCACAAGCAAAAGCGGATACCGCCTTTCCTCTACGATTACTTCCTTTCTTCTTTGTGGAAATCGCGCGTTGCAAGCTTGTTTCTCTACTTCTGTCAATCACGCGCCGGGATACTGTTTCCCCATCGCTGAAGGTCATGCGTTCATTTACGCCCATATCTATGCCCACCGCAGTATCCACAGAAGTAAGTGGCTCACTTTCCTCTTCATATACCAAATCGACTGTCAGGATGCGACCATGCATACCGATTCGCAAGGCTTTCAACTGGCTACTGTCTGGTAATTCACGATTTGGGCGTATCCGAATAGCGGGCAATCCCTTCACCTTGATACGATTGCCCTTCACCATGCCCGCTGTAACTTCTGACAGTTCGATGCATTGATAGCGTTGATGCGGCTTGAAGCGCGGATAACCAGGCTTTTCCCCAGCTTTTACCCTACGAAAGAATGCCTTGCATGACCTGTCTACTCGTACCAGGACTCCGCGAGAAACTGTTATCCCTATATCTCGCCAGAACTGTTGTTCCTTTCGTAGCTGGGTTAGCTCTTTCATCTGCGTGTACAAACTCATGCCCTTGCCATCAGAAAGATAGGTATTCTTGCGCTGTTCAAGGGAGCGATTGTATAGCCAGCAACAAGAGCGCAATACCTCACGGATGCGAGCATAGCCAGCTCGCGAACAGTAGCCTCGTTCTTGATAGGTCTTGTGGAGTGTGGTACTCTGGGGCGTATCCATAAGTTCTGACCTTGTGGATCGTAGCCCGCGGTGTTTGCAGCACCGGCGGGCTTTTCTCTTCTCGAAGTATCTCCATCATACCACATATTCACACTCAACGCACAGGAATCCTTGTGCAGTCAAGTATATAATTCCCATTTTTTTCGTATCTTCTTCGATTTCCTGACGATGCTCCGCAGCCCATCGATTCTCGCAGATGCGACCGTGAGAGGCCCAGAGGGGGCGCCCCGAGTATATCTGCGGACAGCTTTTATTGGGGGGAGTGCGCAACCTGGTTGAGAACCACACGTTCGCCACCGTTTTGCTTGATAAGGTATTTGATGCGTTCTGCGCCAAATCTCGCAAGACGATCTCGGTAGGCAACTACAAGCGTGAACTTTTCTCCGCTATGAACGCTGTCCTGTCTGGAGACAACTCCTTTTTGTTTTGTTGAGTGAAGTATACTTTAGATTATAGCAAAGCGTTCAAGATTTGTCAAGCTTCTGACTAGCCGCCGTTACCCGCACAGCTTTCTCTCTAAAATTTTCTCCCTAAAATTCAAAAGACCCGATGCAAAGATCGGGGCTCTTTCGAATTCGAACGAAAAGTATATGTACCCCCAAGGGGATTCGAACCCCTGTTGCAGGCTTGAAAGGCCTGAGTCCTAGTCCTCTAGACGATGGGGGCATATAAAGGAAAACACACAAGCCAGTATAACAGCAGAGCCGGTCTATGGACAAATCTGAGGGCGTTTCGGATCGTCTGAATCGGCCTCTGATTTGCCTGATTCAGATGATGAAGATGCAGCTATCACAAAATCAGATGCATCGCATAGATCAGCGGTCGGTCAGGATGGAAGGATGAGCGGGATGATATACCGCCACACGGGGCGTCGGGCAGCGTTTTCATTTTGCAGATTTTTCTAGTAGAATTATTATAGATCCTGACTCTTATCAGCGTATTGCACTAAATCTCAGGAGGGATAGTCCCAATGAAACGACTACTATTTTTCTTTCTGCTTCTGGCCCTTGTGGTCGGCGCGTGTGTGGCCCCGGCGCCGCCTCAGGCCGCGTCTGCCGGCGGCGACAGCGCCGCGTCTGCGCCGGACGATCTGCTGGCCGAAATAATGGACCGCGGCACGATTCGCATCTCCAGCGACCCGAACTATGAGCCCCAGAGCTTCCTGGACGAGAGCGGCAACTTACAGGGCTTTGACGTAGATGTGGCCCAGGAGATCGCCAAACGGCTGGGTGTCGAAGTGGAGTTTGTCACGCCGGACTGGGATCTGATTACCGCCGGCAATTGGGGCGACCAATGGGACATAAGCGTCGGCTCGATGACCATCACCATCGCCCGACAAGAGGTCCTCGACTTCGCCTCGCCTCCCTACTATTATACGCCGGCCCAGTTTGCCGCCGCGGACGGCTCCGGCGTAGAGATGCTGCAAGACCTGAACGGCAAGACGATCTGCGTGGGCGTTTCCACCACCTATGAAAGCTGGTTGATGGGCGATCTGGAGGGACTGGGGCTACCGGCCTCCAGTTTGTATGCTGAAGCGCCCACGGACATTTCTGTCATGCCTCTGCAGTCGGACAACGAATGCTCCCAGCAGATTCAGGCGGGTCGCCATGAGTTCCAGGCCTTCCTGACTTCGAACACAGTCGTGGAGGCGGCCCTGGCCAAAGGCGTGCCCATCCACAGAGTCGGTTCTCCTGTCTTTTCGGAGAACCTGGCCGTCGCTTTTGACAAGAACGCGACCAAAGACAACACTCGCCTGGTCGAGAAAGTCGGCGAAATTATTGCCGCCCTGCACGCCGATGGCACTCTCAGAAGCCTGTCGATGAAGTGGTTCGGCGAGGACCTGACCACGGACCCAACGCAGTAAGGGGCCGGCATTGACTTCCCAATTTCACACAATCCGCTGAGGGTATTGGTTTCGACGAACCCTTATGACAGGATCTATCTCTGACGACCGCTCTATCTCCCAGGCTGAGCAGATCCGCGCCTTACAACAGCGGAGCGCCCGCCGCTTTGCTTTGGGGGTGCATGGCTCGTATGCACTGCTGTTTCTGACGCTCATATATGCCTTCAGCGGCGTTCGATTTACAGTCGCTGGTCTGCAATTTACGACAATTTCCCTGGATTGGGCGTTCATTGGCAGCCACTGGTTTTTCATCTTCAACGGCGTCTGGCTGACGATTTTGCTGTCGATTCTGTCTATTGCTCTGGCGACAGCGCTTTCGCTGTTGGGCGCGCTGGGCCGCCTGTCGAAGCTGCCGCCGGTCTATGCTCTGGCGACGTTTTACATCTCGTTGATCCGCGGCACGCCCTTGCTTTTGCAGATTGTCTTTTTCTTTCTGGCTCTGCCACAGTTGGGCATCCGGCTGTCGGGACTTGCCGCGGGCGTGCTGGCTCTGGGTCTCAACTACGGGGCGTACATGACGGAAATTATGCGGGCTGGCATTCAGTCGGTGGATATAGGCCAGCGGGAGGCGGCCCAGGCTATTGGCATGACGCAGGTGCAGATCATGCGGTACATCGTGCTGCCCCAGGCTCTGCGGCTGGTCATCCCTCCCATCGGCAATCAGTTCATTGCCATGCTGAAGGACACATCCCTTATCTCCGTCACTGGCTTCGTGTGGGAACTGCTGTGGCGGGCGCAGAAGCAGGGGCGGGCCAACTTCCGCAGCCTGGAGGCTCTGCTGATCGCTGCGGTATTTTACTGGATCATCACAATTATCTTCTCGGCATTTCAGTCCCAGATCGAAAAGCGCCTGGCCAGAGGCTACCGGACAGCTCTATAACTAGCTCTATAACTAACTGCCATGGTCTGCGGGGAAGAGTGAGATGAGAACTGGTTCGAGCAATACACAGGAGAAACAATCCCATGCCCCAGCGTTACAGCATCTGTTCCTACAGCTTTCGGCATTCGTTTGAAAACGCCTCCATGGACTATCCTGGCTATGTGGCTTTTCACCAGAGACACGGCTTTTCACAGCTCGATCCGTGGATGAAACATCTGGAACCGGCTTTGGAGGATAGCGCCTGGCTGGCCGATGCCAAGAAGATGGCAGACGATGCCGGCCTGCCTTATGGCTGTATCGCTGTAGACGGCGGCCACATCTACGAACCCTCCGCCGCCGAGCGGGCGGCCCGCCGGGAGATGGCCTATCGCTGGCTGGACGTAGCCGCAGCCCTCGGCGCCTCGCAGGTGCGTATTGACAGCGGCGGACCGGAAGAGCTGACGGACGAAATCTGCAAACATATCGTTGACGGCTACAACGACCTGATCTCCAGGGCGCGCGAAATGGGCCTGGAAATACTGGTTGAAAACCACTGGGGACCGACGATGCATCCGGAGAATACCAAGCGGTTGCTGGAGGCGGTCGACGGTCTGGGACTGCTGTTCGATACGAACAACTGGGCGCCAGGCAAGCGGGAGACGGCCTGGACGATGTGCGCCCCCTACGCCCGTCACACCCATTTTAAGACATTCTCTTTCGACAGCCAGGGCAACGAGCCCTCGGTCAACCTTCAGCAAGCGTTTCGCATCCTGCTGGATAGCGGCTACGATGGGGTCTGGGGCATCGAATCCGTCCCTACCGACGGCGACGAGGAAGGGGCGGCGGTGAAGACATTGGCACTGATGAAACGCGCGCTGGGCGAGTGAGGCATGAGCGCCCTACTCATATAAATCAGTGATCATACGAAGAGATCTGACAATGACAAACAACACCTCTCGAGTCGGCATCATTGGTGTCGGACAGATTGGCAAAGGCCACGTGCACACATACATGGGAATGCCCCATGTGGAAATCGTTGCCATTGCCGACATCAACGAAGCCGAGGCCCGGAGAGTTGCCGCGCAAAATGGCATTGCCAATGTCTACACCGATTTTCGAGAGTTACTGGCTCGCGATGACATCGAGGCGGTGGATCTCTGCCTCCACAACAACTTTCATATGCCCGTAACCCTCGCCGCGCTGGAAGCGGGCAAGCATGTTTTCTGCGAAAAGCCGATGGCCGGCGCGTACATCGACGCTGAAAGGATGCTGACAACCGCCAGAGAAAGCGGTCGGATGCTCAGCATACAGAACCGTGAGTATTTCATCAATGAGACAAAAGCGGCCAAATTCCTCATCGACGCTGGCTATCTGGGAAAGCTGTATCACGCTCGATCCACCGGCCATCGGCGTCGGGGCCGGCCTTTTGTAGATGGCTACGGCTCACCCTTTTTCGTGCAAAAGGGAATAGCCAGTGGCGGCGCGCTCTATGATATGGGCGTTTACCATATTTCTACAGTTTTGTATCTGCTGGACAATCCGGACGTTCTGCGCATCTCTGGCAAGACGTATCAAGAGACAGCGATGAATCCGGCTCGGCGGGCGCGCAGTGGCTACAATGTAGAGGAGTTGGGACTGGGTTTTGTGCGCATGGCGGACAACATAACATTGGACATTATCGAAGCCTGGGCCATTCACATGAACGCCTTCGAGGGCTCATTCGTTGTCGGCAGAGCAGGTGGCGTGCGGCTGAATCCTTTCGGCTACTTTCACAGCGCCGGTGATCTGGAGCTGGACTCGACGGCCAATCTGAAGATCTTCGACTTTCGCCTGCATAGTGTGCATGAACAGGGCGACATATATGATGGCGCGCAGCAACACTGGATCGCCGCTGTGCAAGGGCGGGTGGAGCTGCTACCTACTGCAGAGATCGCCCTGAACTGTATGCTCATCTCTGAGGGCATCTATCTATCCAATCAGTTGGGCCGGGAGGTGACCGCGGAGGAAGTGCGGGAGGCGTCAGTTTCGACTGCCGTAGCCGTCTGACGGGAGTAGGGCCAACCCTTGTGGGGGCCCATGAGGGGGCATCTACCGGTCACTGGGTTATACAGCTTCACAGCGGATGAGCCGGGCCGGGCTGTTATCGTCATTGCGGACGGTCTGCGCTTCGCCGGGGGGAATGTAGGCGCCCTCGTGGCGGCCGGCGCGCACTGGCTCGTCGCCGGCGGCGATGGTCACCGCGCCGCTCCAGACAAACCAGATAGCTTCCGTGTCTGGCGATGCCGGCGTCTGCACCCGCGCATTCGGCGCCAGTTCATAGTAGTCCAGCCGCATCTCCGCTGTTCCCGTAGCGGGAGAGGCTGGTGTCCACGCCTGTGTCTTCCCCTGTTCACGCACTTCACCGGAGGCTAGCCGGTCGATACGCACGGTCGTTTTATGGTTCTCTGGCGGACGCGGCGTCGTCCCTGTTTGGGACGGATCGCGCTCTCCCCGGTACAGAGCCAGATCTGGCGGCGCCTGAAAACTTATCAAAATCGCTTGGGCAGGGGTCGTATTGACTGTGCCATGCACCTCTGGAGAAGGCACGTAGGCGAATTCTCCTTCATTGATCGGTGTGTATACGTCTCCCTGGCGCACGGATACGCCGCCCTCCAACACGACAAAAATATCGGCGGAACTGTCGTGAAAGTGCTGGGGAAACTCGTGGCCTGGTTGGAAAACCGAATAGTTCAGTGTAATGCCCTGCGCGCCCATTGCCGGGCCGACCAGATTACGAGAATCGCCTTTGCCCATTTGGAAGACGGCGGCCTGCTTGGCTGAAAGTAGGGTTGCCATGAGTGTATCTCCTATATGAGAGTTGAAGAATCCGAGGAGCGAATATCCAACGCAATGTCGCAAGGACGCAGAGCCGCAAGGGAAAACCGATCAGGATTGTATCCTGTCCATCATATACATCAGGAGAATCACAGGCTCCTTGCGGCTGCGCGCCTTGGCGTTGAATCCATGCGCGCTGTAACGGGACAGACTCCTACGCGCGCAAGATCTATACGGCATAGTGCGTTCCGTCGCGCAGATTATTGGCGGCGCGCACAGGGCGAAACAGGGTTTGACGCAGCGGAGGCATGGATGCCACAAGTTGAGGGTTCGGGTCCCAGTCGTGCCATTTGCTATCCACCGTATTGTAACAGCTGAAGATTGCAACCCGATCGCGCTCAGGATTGGTCCACGGGCGGGCACTGTGGGTCAGTGACTCTGTGAAGAAAAGCAGCGAGCCGGCTGGGCAGGTATAGCCCTCCCAGATCGGCGAGTGCTGATCATGGATCGAGGCGGGCGCGGCGTACGCAGCCTTATGGCTGCCGCTGACGATGAGAGTGCCGTCCCCTTCGCGTACCGGATTCAGTTCCCAGACGACCCGGGTCAGGCCGGCATGCGCTTTGCCGGGGATGCAGTGGTAGAAGTGGGTGTCACCGGGAAGACGAAAGAAGCCACTGCCGTTGTGGGGCGAGAATTGGCCGTCGCCGACGGTTCGGTGGAAAAGGTTGCAGGATTCCATGCGGAATCCGTAACAGTCCTGGCGCGACAGCGGCGGAAAGGCCACGAATTCATTCATAAAGCCGACAACTACGGGATGATCGGCGAGTCGTTGCAGGGGTCCGCCGAGCGGCGACCGTTCGCGTTCGGGGATCGAGGCGGGTTCATTGTGGAGGCGCAGACAGAAGGCGCGCATCTCCTCAACTTCGTCCTCGGACAACACTCCGGGCATGAGCAGCCAGCCACGGGTGTCGAAGAGATACTTCTGCTCTTGGGTCAGGTTGACCACTGGCAGACCATCGGCGTTGGCGCTGGGCAGTTCTTGCGCATTCATGTCCAGCCGTTGTCCGAGGCTATGGGCAAACATGTAGGGCGCATTCTGGGATTGTTCGCGGGTCGCTGACATAGGAGAGCGATTCCTTTCTATGCAGAGCATACTGTGTGACTGCTCCCAAGTCTAAAGGACTTGGGCTTCTATTGTCAGACGCGAGTCTGATGAAGAGACGGGCGCTTGAATCATACAACAGATAGGAGCATTATTAAAGTGCGCTGGTTTTCTGACTTTTGGACTGATTGACATATTTTAGCACGACATGATACAATTTTTCAGAATAGCAGGACCTTTCGACGAGTCCTTAAGAAAAACACGGATATAGTACCCTCAATTGGCTTGCGCCACTGTCCACTTTGTGAGGAGACATTGAAATGACGAAGCTTACGCGCAGAGATTTTTTACAGCGGGTCACTGTGATTACCGCCGGCGGCGTCCTGGCGGCTTGCGCCGCGCCGGCGCCGGCTGTCGAAGGCGATGCCGACGCGGCGCCGTCGGCTGAAGCACTCGAGCTACGGGTCGGCTCCATCGCCGGTATCGTTACAGAGGGCTTACAGGCTCTGGCAGACCGCTACATGGAGGAAAATCCCAATGTATCGGTGACCATCGATGTTCTGGCCGACGAACAGTATCAGCAGGCATTCCTCCTCTTTTCCAGCGATGACACCCCCGACCTTTCCTGGTACCAGTGCGTGCCCGCTAACCGCTACAATGACATGGTGACCAGCCAGATCCTCGTGCCGTTGGATGATCTCTACGAGCAAGAGGGCTGGTTCGACGCGTACCCGGAAGGCATCGTGGACTTTCAGCGGCAGCCGGACGGCCACTTTTATTCAGCAACGATTGGCGTGGTCTGGACACCGTACGCCTATTACAACCAAGAGATCTTTGACGAGGTTGGCGTCACTCCGCCGGAAAGCTGGGCCGATCTGTATGCTATGTCCGCTGAACTGCGGGCAGCTGGCTACCAACCTCTGGCTGTTGACTATAACATGGGGATCCAGAGCCACTTCAATGACGGCATCCAGCTTCGTTCCTGGAGTCGGGAGCAGTATAACTGTATGCCCATCAAGTGGCGAGCGGACGCGCCCGCGTCCTGCGACGCATTTTCCTGGACAGATCCAGATTCAGTGCGTATCTACGAATATGTTCAGGCCATGGTCGATAACCAAGTCTTTGTCGATGGCGTTACCGGTCTGACAGACTACCAGAACGGCAGATCGCTGTTTACAACGGGCAAAACCGCCATGTGGCAGACAGGTTCGTGGGATGGCGGCGCGGCCGGACTCGCCCGCGATGTCGAGTTTGAGCTTGGCTATTTCTACTACCCGGAGATCCGACCGGAAAGGACAGGAAAGGTCGGCGCTTGGGTGCCCGATGGTCTGATTATCCCCAAGAAAGGGCAGAACATCTCAGCATCCATGGAGTTCATGGCCTGGGCCTATCGGTTGCCTCAGGCTTCACTCTACGCGCAGACAGCCGGCATCCCGCACGGGCGTGCGGACATTCCCAGTGATGTCTATACGGAGATCCTCAGCCCGATGCAGTTGCAGTTCCTGGAAGACAACATCCAATTCGGCACGCCGGCCCTGTTCGAAGCATCCAGCAATCAGCCCTATCAGCAAGCCACAGTGAAATCTGTTGATCAGCTGATGGCTGGGGGCCTGACCCCGGCCGAGGCGGCTGCCTGGCTGCAGGAGAAGACCGAGGAGATTCGGGCGGAACAGGGATAGACCACAGGAGGGTCGGCAGCGCATCTAGCGCTTTGAATGCCTAGGGGTTGCGGCCCTTGCCCCATCCGCGCGTTCGCGCTGGGCAATCAAACAGGGAGGTTCTCCCGGAGCCTTCCTGTTTTCTTATAGAGGCGCACAGCTTTGGGCAAACTGAATGAGACGCAACCTGAGACCCTCACCCTCCTCCACATCAGCGGCGCTGCCCGGGCTGGGCTCGTCTGGTAAAAAGCAGCCTACTCTCTTCCACATCCGCAAGGCATTGCCCTGGTACCTCTTCATTGCGCCGGCGTCGCTTATGCTACTGGCTTTGCTGGCCTATCCTCTTATCGACACGCTGCGCTTGTCCCTGTTCAAGTGGGGTGGGCTCGGACCGCAGACGTTCGTGGGATTGCGTAATTTTGTGAAGTTGTTTGGAGACGAGATTTTCTGGTTGGCACTCAGGAACAGCTTCATTTTCGCCATTGTCGTGCCCTTTTTTACAGTTTCCTTGGGCCTTTTTCTGGGTGTGGCGATCAGCCGGCGGCTGAAAGGGTGGCAGATCTACCGCATCGCCTTCTTCATCCCTGTGATGATGTCGGGCGTGGTGGTAGCCACCTTGTGGGCCAACATGTTCGAGTTTAATCATGGTCTGTTCAACACTGTATTGCGCGGCATCGGCCTGGACGGTCTGGCCCAAAATTGGCTCGGCGACCGCAATGTAGCTCTGATAAGCGTTATGCTGGTACCCATCTGGCAGTCGGTGGGGTTTCCAATGATCGTGCTGCTGGCCGCGATTGAAGGCATTCCCCAAGACATGCACGATGCCGCCACCATGGACGGGGTAAACGAGTGGCAGCGCATCTGGGGCCTGATCCTGCCACTGATCAAACCTGTTCTGGCTTCGATTACCATGCTCTCTATCATTGGCGCGATGAAGGTATTCGATCTGGTGCTGGTGATGACGAAGGGCGGGCCAGCCTTCAGCACCCAAGTTCTGGGCTACTATCTATTCGAGACGGCCTTCCGTTCCGGCGATTTCGGTTATGGCTCGGCCATCGCCGTGGTCATGTTTATGGTTGTCTTCGTCATCGCCTACGGCTATGTGCGCGGCGTGCGGATCGAGAGCGTCGAATACTGAAGGGTGTATGGCCGGGGAAAACGCGCAAACCTGTGTCCTGACGCGGGGCGTTGTTTGCGGAAAGGGAGGGATTCATGGCCGCTGAGGATCGTGACAGAAGGTCGGCTGGATGGTTGTTTGGCAGCAGCCTGCGCCCTATTGTCTATGGCCTTTTGATTGTGGGGGCGCTGGTGCAGGTATACCCGATCTTTTTCCTGTTGATGAACACCTTCAAGACAGATACGCAGATCCTGAATACACCGTTCAGCTTGCCCACCCGCTTCTCTCTGGCGGCCTATATAGACGTTTGGACCGGTGATCGCACTGGCATGTTTTTTGGCAGGTATTTCCTGAACAGCGTGATTGTCGTCATTGCCACGCTGGTTCTCATGCTGGTCATCTCCAGCCTCTGTGGCTACGCCATGGCGCGGGGACAGTTTCCGGGGAATTCGACGCTCCACCAGGCGCTGCTGCTCAGCCTGGCTGTGCCTGCCCATGCGCTGGCGATTCCGCTCTACTTCTTTGTGGGCGATCTGGGTCTGCGCAACAGTCTCGTGGGCCTGACCCTGGTGTATGCGACCATCGGCGCTCCTTTCACGATCATCCTGATGCGGGCTTATTTCATGCACCTGCCCGTGGAGCTGGAAGAGGCCGCCCGCATCGATGGCTGCGGACGTTTGGGCGTTTTTCTACGTATCGTAGCGCCTATCAGCCGGGGTCCTATCGCCGGCATGGCGATCATTAACATCAACTGGATCTGGAGCGAACTCTTTTTCTCCCTTATCCTTATGAATAAGGTTGATGTGCGTACACTGCCTCTGGCCATCGCTCTGTACAAGCCGGCGCCGATGACGGTGGAGACGGTTCTGGGATTGCAGTACGCCGCTATGGCCATCGCCACGATCCCTGTACTGATCATGTTCTTCCTTTTCCAAAGACAGATCGCTTCGGGCATGACGATGGGCGCCTTCAAATAGGTGTTTTGGGATGCGCCCGGTGCATTCTGGCTGTTTGACTTTTCAGGCTAGGTAGGTTAGCCTGCATTTGAAAACGCCCGCTGCATATTTCGGCCTCCTGGAGAGGAGGAATGATATTTATGCTTTTTCTCGAAGCTGTCCAAAATGCACTGAGGTCTGTTGCCATACAGGCGCTGCTGACCTGGGAGCGTTTGGAGTCGGGTGTCAGCTACAATCTGGTCTCCGAGAAGGTCAAGGCCAATCCATACGACCTATATGAGCGGTTGCGTCGCCAGGACCCGGTTCACCGAATGAGGCTGGTAAAGGCGTGGGCGCTGACTCAGTACGAAGACGTGAATACTGTTCTGCTGGATCACAAGCGTTTTTCTAATGAGGAGCGCTTCGCCCATACACAGTACAGGACTTTGCTGGATTTCGACCCTCCCGATCATACCAGATTGCGGTCGCTTGTCTCTCAGGCCTTCACGCCGCGGGCTGTGTCAGAGCTTGGGCCCCGAATCCAGCGCATAGTTGACGAGCTTCTGGATGCCGTTGCTGACAAAGATCGATTTGATCTGATCGGCGACTTCGCATTCCCGCTACCGGTAATCGTTATCGCTGAGATGTTGGGCGTTCCGGCGCAGGATCGGGAGCGCTTCAAAGACTGGTCCAACGATGTCGCTCTCTCTATCGAGCCGATACTCGATGACGAACAGATAGGTCGGGCTCAGCGGTCTACTGCAGAGTTATTCGAATACTTCGAAGGCATACTCGAGCAGCGACGACGGTCTCCACAAGACGACATGATCAGCGCTCTGCTGGCTGTTGAGGAAGAAGGAGACAGACTTACCCACGAGGAACTGCTGTCCATGCTTGTGCTGTTGCTGGTGGCGGGCAACGAAACGACGCGTAACCTGATCGGCAACGGCATGCTGGCGCTGCTCAGGAATCCGGATCAGCTTCAGCGACTCAGAGAGAATCCTGACTTATTGGACACAGCCATCGACGAGCTTCTGCGATATGACAGCCCTGTCCAGCTCAACCTACGCATCGCGCGTGAAGACGTGGAGATCGGGGGCAAACAGATTCGTGCGGGGCAACGGATCGTCTCTATAATCGGGGCGGCCAATCGAGATCCTGCCGTTTTTACCGCTCCCGACGTTCTGGACATTGGACGCCGGGAGAAGAGCCATATATCCTTTGGCCGAGGCATCCACCACTGTCTCGGCGCGCCCCTGGCGGTGCTGGAAGGGCGGATCGTCTTCACCAATCTCCTCGCGCGGTTTGCCTCGATACGTTTGCTGTCTGAGCCTGAGTACAGAGATCAGATTGTCCTTCGGGGCGTTGAAAATCTGTGGGTAGAGGTTGCGAGATCGCCTCGGATTGAAGATTTCAATAGTCCGGTTGTCGCTACATCAATGTCCTGAAACAACTTTGGAAACACTCTGGGACATGTCATTTCACTAGAACTATGATGAAGAGACGAGATCTTATCAGGTGGAAGCCCGCAGGAAGCGGGCGCATTGTCTAGAAGCGGTACGCCAGCGCGATCGCTGTTGGATTGATTGCCCTCTTTGCTCGTTTCCTGTATGCCACTTCGGATGGTCCGGGGTGGCGTTTTTGTTTCTAAAATAATAGATACTATACGCAAAGCAGAGATTTTCTCCCTGCAAAGGAGCGCCTATGGCTGTCAAAGGTTCTGTCAAAAAGGCGGTTCTCGCCTATTCCGGCGGATTGGATACCAGTGTCATTGTCCCGTGGCTGAAGAACAACTACGGATGTGAGGTTATCTGCTTCTGCGCCAATCTGGGCCAGGAGGAGGAACTGGATGGGCTGGAGGACAAAGCCATCGCCTCTGGCGCGTCCAGATGCTACGTAGAGGATCTGCGGGCCGAATTTCTGACTGATTACGTCTTCCCCACAATGCAGGCCGGGGCTATTTACGAGCGGAACTATCTGCTGGGCACGTCATTTGCCCGGCCTCTGATCGCGAAACGTCTGGTGGAGATCGCCCAACAGGAAGGCGCGGACGCAGTGGCCCATGGCGCGACCGGCAAAGGCAATGATCAGGTGCGCTTCGAGTTGACGGTCATGGCTCTGAACCCGAAACTGAAGATTATTGCGCCTTGGCGGGAGTGGGACATCCGCGGCCGCGCCGATGCGCTGGACTACGCAGCCGAATACAACGTGCCGGTGAAGGCCACTGCCGAACGCATCTACAGCCAGGACCGCAATCTGTGGCACCTGAGCAATGAGGGCGGCCCGCTGGAAGATCCGTGGACCGAGCCGCCGGCCGATATGTTTGAGTGGAGCAATGCGCCCGAGGATGCGCCAGACGATCCGGCGTATGTGGAGCTCTATTTCCGCCGCGGCCTGCCAGAGCGGATCAACGGCGTGGCCATGGGGCCAGTTGAGTTGGTGCAAGATCTGAACGCGTTGGGGTGCGAACATGGCATCGGGCGGGTGGATCTTGTGGAGAACAGGCTGGTGGGGATGAAGAGCCGCGGCGTGTACGAGACGCCGGGCGGCACGATCCTGTATACGGCCCATGCGGCCTTGGAGCAACTCTGCCTGGACAAGGATACTCTGCACTGGAAACAGCAGGTAGGTCTGCGTTACGCCGAACTGGTGTACAACGGCCTCTGGTTCACGCCTTTGCGCCAGGCTCTGGACGCATTCGTACAGGAGACAGAAAAGTCGATCAGCGGCACGGTGCGGCTGAAGCTCTATAAAGGCCATGTTATGCTGGTCGGGCGCAGGTCGCCCCACAGTTTGTATCGGGAGGATTACGTTACCTTCGATGAGGACGATGTCTACAATCAGGCCGATGCCGAGGGTTTCATCCGCCTCTTTGGACTGCCCCTGAAAGTCGCGGCGATGCTCAGGGCTGAGCACCCTTCTGATGCCTTCCCAGCCCCTTTCGATGAGGGAGCGGGCGCGACGGGGCCGGCAATGACCAATGTCAATTGGCGCAAGAGAGATTAGTTCGCTACGTTATACCTATGGAGGCAATCATGTCATCTACAGCTCATTCTTTCCCCCCACTCTCTACCCTTCCTCTTCCTGTCACCAACTTCGATGCGGCGGGGATTCACTGCGGCATCAAACCCGATGGCGCGTTGGATCTGGCGCTGATTGCCAGCCCCACGGCCTGTCGGGCCGCGGCGGTGTTCACGCAGAACGCTTTCCCTGCGGCGCCCGTATTGTATGACCGCACTCTGTTGCAACTGAACCCCGAGGGTACGCATGCCGTCGTCATCAACAGCGGCAACGCCAATGCCTGCACCAGCGCTGAGGGCAATGCCAACGCTCGGCGCATGGCTGAGGCGACAGAGAAGACCCTGGGCGGCACGGACAACAGCGCATTTGTGATGAGCACCGGTGTCATCGGCGCGCAACTGCCGATTGCGGTTATCGAGGCGGGCATTCCACAGGTAGCGGCCAAGCTGCGCCCGGATGGCTGGCAGGAAGCGGCCGCGGCGATTATGACCACCGATGTTTTTCCCAAATGGGCCTCTCGCCGGGTGGAGATCGGTGGGCAAACAGTGACGATCACTGGAATTGGCAAGGGCGCGGGGATGATCCACCCCAATATGGCGACCATGCTGGCGGCGCTGGTCACCGATGCGGCCATCGCGCAACCCCTACTGCAACAGGCTTTGCATGCCGCCGTCAACCGCAGCTTCAACCGTATCAGCATAGATGGGGATACGAGCACAAACGACACTGTGCTGGTGTTGGCCAACGGCGCCGCCGGCCATGCTGAGATTCGCGACGCGGGGGCTGATTACGTCGCGTTGCGGGATGCGCTAACCGATGTGTCGATAGAACTGGCGCAGGCGATTGTACGCAATGGTGAAGGCGTGACCAAGTTCGTGACTGTGCGGATCGAAGGCGCGGTCAGCGATGGCCAAGCCCATCAGATCGCCAATGCCATCGCCACCAGCCCTCTGGTCAAGACCGCGTTCTACGGCAACGATGCCAACTGGGGCCGTATCCTCTGCGCGGTGGGGTATTCTGGCGCGCAGGTGGACCCGGAACAGGCCCATCTGTTCATCGCCTCGGGAGAACCCCAGGCAGGCAATCCGGAGTTGCAATTGGTGGACGCCGGCACACCGACCGCCTATCTGGAGGAGGATGCCGCGGCTATCTTCGCTGAAAACGAAATCAGCGTACGGGTATCCCTGGGACTGGGAGACGGTACGGCTACCGTGTGGACCAGTGACCTGAGCTACGACTATGTAACGATCAACGCGGAGTATCGGACGTAGTCGGTGGCTAGTAGTCAGTGGCCAGTTTACTGCAGTTACTGGTCACTGATATTTGGAAGCGCCCTAAACGCCCCAGCGCCTGCGCGCTTCTGTCATGGGCACGGTGGCGCCCTTCATCCAGGCGTAATGGGCCAAGGGATTTTCGCCAATCCAGCGTTCATCGATGGGTTCATCGGCGCGTTGATAGCGGGTATCGCAGCTAAGGCGAAAACGGTCGGTGGTGTTGGATAAGGAGCCATGCATCGTATACATGCCAAAGATCAGGGCGTCGCCCATCTTGAATTCGGCAGTCCGCCATTGGCCGCCATAGGTGTCAACCAACTCGACGGGATCATTCGAGAACCAGCCTGTTACCTTGTCTCGATCCACATCCATCTCGCCATAGGTTTCCTTTATGCGTTCGAAGCGGTGGGAGCCAACCAATATGGCGAGGGGGCCCATCTCGTAAGGCAGATCACCCAACGGCGTCCATACGGTGTACACCTTTGTCGTGCCGCGGCCCATATAGACGATATCGTAATGCGCGCCTGTGAAATTGCCTTGCGCCACAACCCGCAGCCATTTGAAATCATAGGTCAGGCTGGGCCCGGCCAGGAACTGGCTGAAAAACTGCATCAGTTCGGGCGCTTCGACGACATCGAGGAAGGCGGGGGTATGGGTGATGGCTTTGGAGCCGCCATAGAATTTGCCGCGTTTTCCCGCGGCAATGACGCCGTCGATCAAAGGCGCGCCGGGCGCGAGTTGTTCGGCCCGGTCTAGATTTTCTAAGACAACGCGCCGAGCTTCTTTCACCTTTTGCCGGTCATGCAGAGCGCGGATGAGCAGATAGCCGTCCTCTTCTAAACGCTTATGCAAGGCCGGCATGTCGGCCATCAAGGGGGTTGAGTCCTGTAGTTCACCGAGATACGGTCCCCCCATCTCAAGCGCGTGTTTGCCCATGGTTAATTTCATTGGTTGTGTGTCCATTTATTTCAAGCTGCCGGCTGTCAGTCCGGCGATGAAGTAGCGTTGCGCGAACAGGAAGATCAGCAGGATAGGCAGAATCGAGATGAATGAGGCGGCGAACAGCAGATTAAGCGGGGTCGGTCGTGCGGCCACAGCCGAGTTCAGCAATGCCAGGAAGAGCGGCACGGTGTAGAGTTCAGGCTTATTCAGGTAGATCAACGGTCCCATAAAGGCATTCCAATTGCCCATGAAGCCAAAAATAGCCAATGCCGCCATGCCGGGCAGGACCACTGGCACAACCACGCGCCAGTAGATGCCGAACGGGCCACAGCCGTCGATGCGCGCCGCTTCGATCATCTCATCCGGCACGGTTGTCATATATTGGCGCATCCAAAAGACGCTGAACGGTGTTGCCAAACCCGGTATGATCAATGGGAACCAGGTATTCACCCACTGCAACATTGCCATGATGATGTAAGTGGGGACGAGTCCCACGCTGTTGGGGATCATCATAGTGGCCAACATAAAGAGGAACAGGATATTGCGTCCTTTGAAACGCATTTTGGCAAAGGCGTAGCCGGCCAGGGAGGCGAGGAACACAGAGCCGATCGTGTAGATGATGGCGATGATGGCGCTGTTGAGTAGCGTGCGGTTCAGCGATATGCCGCCGCGCCAATCTATTTCGTCCGATGGGATGAGCCTCATGATCTCCAGGTAGTTGTTAAAGGTTGGGCGCGTTGGCCAGAGCTGCACCGGCACGATGTAGATATCGGCCATCGGTTTCAGTGAAGATGAAACCATCCAGTAGAAGGGGAAGACAAAGATCAGAAAGGCAATGAAGAGACCGATCTGGGTAAGTGTTACATGCGCCCCTGCTCGGAAGGGGCGCCAAGATTGCCGCGGAGAGAAGCGGAGGTTGCCCAGACCGAATGCGTTCGTCTGCGACCGACGCATGGTCTTTGCATCATATTGCTCAGGCATAAGATTCGCTCATCTTCCCTTGGGGCGCATGTCAATCAGAGGCAACGCGCTCGCTGATAAAGATCTGCAGAAACGAAAGCGCTATGATAAACAGGGCGTTTACATAGGCAAGAGCAGAGGCGTACCCGAATTTGAAATTGAGAAAAGCCTGCTTGTAGATTATCAAACCCATGAGCAATCCGGCTCGGTCCACGCCTCCGCCGGGTCCAACCAGCATATAGGCTTCGTCGAAGAGATTGAACATCCCAATCGTCGACAGAATGGCGGCAAAGGCGATCACTCGACGCATCAAGGGAATGGTGATGTAGAGAAAAGCCTGCATCCCACTGGCGCCGTCGATGCGCGCGGCTTCATACAACTCGCCTGGGATACTTTGCAGCCCGGCCAGCATGATCATCATGTTGTATCCGACCCAACGCCACAGCAACATAATGAGGATAGCTGGTTTGATGAACAGGGGCGTTCCCAGCAGCCCTTTGAACTCAATGCCGACCAGCTCTAGCGCCGAGCCCAGGGGGCTGTATGTCGAGCCCAGGAAAAACTCGAAAAGAATGCCCACCACCACCAATGAAGTGACGACCGGCAGAAAGTAGCCGGTGCGATACAGCACGCGCCCACGAATTGGGTAGTTGAGCACATTGGCAAAGCCCAGGCTGAACAGAACCATCAGCGGCACGACCAGAACACCGAGGATCAACGTATTGCTCAGGGCGATGTGAAAGTTAGAATCTGTGAACAGCCTGGCGTAGTTGTCCAGTCCCACAAACTCCCCGGCTCTGATGCCCCGCCAGTCTTGGAAACTGATCCATATGGCGAATACAATGGGGAAAGCGCCGAACAAGCCAAACAGGATAAAAAAGGGCGCGATAAACACATAGGGGGCCGTTCGTTCCCAAGCGTACCAGCGAGCCATACCAGCCGCTGGCAATGTGGAATGCGCGGATGGGGGAACGGAAGCTGCTCCCATGCTCAAGGATCCCTTCGTTGTATCATAAGGGGATGCCCTGAGCGGATGCAGACGAGACGCCTGCGCTCCCAGGGCATCCCTGCTCGCAGTGATGCCGGCTAAGCGTTCGACGACATCTATCCGAGATCTTGCAGCTCGCGGATCTCCTGCGCGGCGGCCAACAGAGCTTCTTCGGGCTGCTTGTCGCCGTCCAGAACTTCACCTTGTATTTGGCCGAGAATATCCCAGGCTTCGGCATAGCCGTCGCCCCAGACATAGGGTTGCACGGCGGCGTTGACCTCGGCATACATACGCAGCGCGACTTGGCCGCCGTAGAATTCGGCCGGTTCGTTCATAATCGGCCAGTCCACGGCATCCAGCAGCACGGGGAAGAGGTCGCCGGATGTCCACAGCACTTCCTGACCGGCCTGGGATAGCTGCGAGTATTCGAGGAATGTGAAGGCTTCCAGCTTATGCTGGCTGGTTCCCAGGATGCAGAGCTGGGAGCCACCCCAGGTAAACGCCCGGCTGCCGCCCGTCATCCAGGCTGGCAGAGACGCGACACCCCACTGACCTATTGTTTCCGGCGCGTTGCCGGCAATCGTATTCGCCATCCAGATCGCTGAGGGGAAGAGCGCGGAAGAGCCTTCTTTGTAGGATGCAAGTAGAGAATCCCATGTCATATCCTGGAAGACTGTGCCTGAATCCCACAGGGCCTTGAGGTAGGCGAGAGTTTCGATGGCTTCCGGTTGGTCGATAATGACTTTCTCTATTTCCAGATCATACAGTCCACCGCCCCGTTGCCACGTCCAGTTCAACCATGGGAAGTTACTGTTTTTCTGGAGGCCCCACAGCCTATATTCGCCGTCTGAGGCTGAGATCAACTCCTGACCGGCGGCCATCCAATCATCGTAGGTATCGATAGCTTCCGGGTCGATACCGTACTGCTCGGTGATATCGCGGCGGTAGTAGAGGAGGCAGGGCGACCCGTCCCAAGGGACGCCGTAGTTCTTGCCCTCGTAGATTCCCAGGTTCAACTTGTAGGGAACGATCCTGTCCTGGTGCGGCGCCATGAGATCGGTGAGATCGGTCAAACCGCCTGTGCCGGCCCATAGAGGGAGATTGAAATCCTGGCTGCCGACGATATCTGTCAGTTCAGATCCGGACACCATCGCGGTCATCACTTTTTCGGAATATCCCTGGCCCGAGTCGATGAATTCTACCTGAATATCGGGATGAATTTCGTTGAATTGGGGTAGAAGGTCTCGAAAGGGATGGTTAAACCAGGAGATCAGGGAGATGGTTACCGGCTCTTGGGCAGGCTCTTGGGCCATATCCGCTGAGGTGGAATCCTCTCCACTCGAAGTGGCTGCCGGTCCCGGCGCGCAGGCAGCGAGGGCCAAACCCGCTGTCCCCATACCCGTTACGCGCAAAAAATCGCGCCGTGACACTGTCTGCTTGTCTGACATCTATTGTTCCTCCTTGAGATCTTCTGCCATTGTAGAGGTAGCAGAGGAAAGGTTATGTGTTGAGAGTCAAACGTATTATAGGGCTTGACACTGATATTCGTCAAAAATCCAGCACTTTAACGAAGATGGAGGCTCGGCAGGGCAATCGCGTTGAAACCGATCCACAATGAAACGCAATGGCGCAGAGACGCAAGGACTGACCAGGATTCCCCGCAGCTTCGCGCTATGGCAGCATCGCGTTGAAAACGATGAACAATGGACACGTGTGTGGTTGTATGGCGTCAAGCTTTATATCGATGGCCAAGCGTCTCCCCAAGGCGCGGCCTGTTCCCACGCGGCGGCGGCCTGCAGCACCAGCGTATCGGCGTGCCCGCGGCCCACAATCTGCAGCGCGACAGGCAAGCCCTCGGCGGTAAAGCCGCAGGGAACGCTGGCGGCCGGCTGTCCGGTCAGATTGAAGGGGAAGGTGAAACTGAGCCGATCGAATATCGACGGGGTAGGTGTGCCGTCGATCTCGGCGGGCCAGTGATCGACGGGCCAGGCCGCCAGTGGCATCTGCGGCGTTAGCAGCAGGTCGTACTGCTCGAAAAACTGACGCGCCTGTTGATAAAACGTCGTCCGCGCCAGAGAGGCCCGCCCGTGTTCCTCGCCGGAGACGCGCCGTCCGGCTTCGATTATTTCGGCCAGGGTTGGCTCAAAGGCTTGCGGGCGTTGATCGTAGCTGTGGCCCAAGCGCGCCGCCATCGACACATACCAGGAGATCTCTGCGCCCAGGCGGGGGTCGTCCCAGCCTGGATTGACGGCCTCGATGCGGCAGCCGAAATCGGCAAAGCGCTGGGCAGCCTGTTCGGTCAATTGACGCACCTGAGGCTCGACGGCCGCGTAGCCAAAATCGACGCTCCAGGCCACCCGCAAGCCGCGCAGAGCGGGCAGCGGCTGCGCTACTGCGGCGACATAGTCATCGGGTTGGTTAGCGATGGTGGTTGGATCCCGGGGGTCTGGCCCGGCAATGGCGGCCAGAAAAAGAGCCGCATCGGCGACGGTGCGGGTGATAGGGCCGTTGTGTGAACGGGCTGCCCAGATATCGACATTGGGCCAGTAGGGCGCCCGCCCAAATGACGGTTTCAGCCCGAACACTCCGCTCAAGGCTGCTGGAATACGGATCGAGCCGGCGCCGTCGGAGCCATGGGCCAGTGGTCCCAATCCGGCCGCGACTGCCGCCGCGGCGCCGCCGCTAGAGCCGCCTGGGGTGCGCTCCAGATTCCAGGGATTGCGTCCCGGGCCACCCAACAGATTATCGCACATATCTTTGTGGCCCATATGCGGGGTATTGGTTTTGCCGATCACGATGCCGCCGGCCGCCTTCACCCGTTCGGTGATAATGCCATCCATATCGGCGATCTGGTCTGTATAGAGAATCGAACCGTTGGTGTAGCGCAAGCCCGCGCTTGGTTCCAAATCTTTGATGGAGACAGGAAGACCATGCAGCGACCCCAGTGTATCGCCGCGCATGACAGCGGCTTCGGCGGCGTGCGCCGCTTTCAAGGCGCGCTCGCCGTCGACGGCCAGATAGGCGTTGATGGTGGGGTTCACCGCTTCGATTCGCGTCAGCACAGCTTCTACGATTTCAACGGGGGAAACCCGCTTGGTTCGAATCGCCGCGGCCAAATTGGTGGCGGGAGTACGACATAGATCGGTGGCGATCATCTTTGCGCTCCTGTTGAGGTGGGAATGCCGGCCACAGTCAAATAAAGCGTTCGACAATCAGTTGCGCTATGGCCTGGATAGCGGCTCTGTCGATAGGGAGTTCAGTCGTCAGCTGTCAGCAATTTCGTCTTTGTGATTGTCATGGCAGTTGCTCTGCATTGTCGATGAAGTAAGGCCAGTATACCATAGTTCTCATGCCGCCGGTTAGCGGTCGGCGCAAAAATCTTAGCGATTCGCGCGTGCGGTAGGGGCCGCAGGCGGCCTCATCCTGCCGCGCGGCAAGGCAGGAGCGGCAGGACGCCTCCCAGATTTTTGGGGAGAGGAACAGATTGTCTGAATCAGGATTTTCAGGATGGAAGGATACACAGGATGATAAAGGTTGCGTTGAACGGCAGGCCAGATTTGCTCTGCTACGGTGGGCACGGTACAATTCACTTAATGCGTCTTGCCAACCTGGAATTTATATAAAAAGACGAACCCTCATGCTGACTCCATCTGAGATGACCCGCAAATTACAGTCTGTTTTTGAACCCCACCAGGTTGCAGTCCTGTCTGAGGTGATCACAGCGGCTTATGAGAACCTGGTCAAGACAAGTGATTTCAGCGAGCTCAAAGCCATTGTGCAGGAATTGGCTGTTGCCCAACAGAACACCCA
Organism: uncultured Caldilineaceae bacterium; assembly: GCA_958295915.1. Classification (GTDB taxonomy): domain Bacteria; phylum Chloroflexota; class Anaerolineae; order Caldilineales; family Caldilineaceae; genus Bin5. The sequence continues at coordinate 4,580,922 of OY282381.1, read as the reverse complement.
GAAGGAGGTGCAGGAGCTGGCTGTCGCTCAACAGAACACCCAGAAGGAGGTGCAGGAGCTGGCTGTCGCTCAACAGAACACCCAGAAGGAGGTGCAAAAACTGGCCGTTGCTCAACAGAACACCGAGAAAGAAGTGCAAAAACTGGTCGTTGCCCAACAGAACACCGAGAAAGAAGTGCAAAAACTGGTCGTTGCCCAACAGAACACCGAGAAAGATGTGCAAAAGCTGACTTTCGCTATGGGAAACCTCCGCTCCGAAGTCGGCGGCCTGTCCCGCAGCATAGGGTATGCCCTGGAAAACGACGCCTATCGCTTCTTGCCAGCTTTTCTGCTCGATAGGTATGACATCGAAATGACCGACCGCCTGATTCGCACCGAAGTGGACGGGGAAGAGATCAATTTTTTTGGTCATGCCACGCGGGACGGAGAACCGGCGCTGATCGTGGGTGAATCCAAACAGCGCTTAGATGAACGCCGACGCTCGCGACGTGAGGAGGAAACGGTCATCTCCACCCTTGAGCGCAAGGCCGAGGCCGTACGCAACGCCTATCCCGGTGAGAACATTGTTCTGATGCTCATTACCCACTACGCACGACCTGCTTTCTTGCGCGCCGCCGAAGCCCAAGGCATTATTGTGGCGCAAAGTTTCGAATGGTAGATACTGTTCCTCTCCCCACAATGGAACAGGCAACGGTCGCTTCTCTGGTACCTTGACCCCCTGACGCTTGACGCACTCCCATCCCGAAATTCTGGGCAGCCCGCTCATACTGCCACGACCAGCGCCGCGAAGTGTTCCTCGGGCGCCGGCAAGCCATCGTCCTCAAGGGCGGCGATGTATCCTCCGATGGCCTCTCTGATATTGGCAATCGCCGCCTGCATCGTTTCACCTACGTTCAAGCGGACAGGCGGTCGGTTTTCAGAATATCACACCCTCCGTCTCGGTATTTCCGACAGACAAGGCTTTTTGTCGCAAGTTTTGTCGCAAGTTTGTCGCAAGTTTGTCGCAAGTTTTGTCACAAGTTCAGGCGGTCCCGTTCGCGGGGATGTATTCTATCCGGTTCGTACTGCCCCGGCGGAGGATCAGGCCCTTCTCTACCAGAGCCCTGAGATCGCGCTGGAGCGTCCGGCGCGATGTCTGCGGATAAAACGCCTGGAATTCGGTGATTGTGAGCTTGCCGTACTCCAGCGCATGGCCGAGTGTATTTCCGCTCTCAGGCGACAAGGACGAGATGCTAGAGGTCAAAAACTGCCCGCACAGGGCAGCTGAACCCGGGCAGCGCCTCCCCGCCATCCAGCCTATCATCCTCAGCAAGCCGCAACATCGGGGCATTCAGGCGATGAACTTCAATAGTGCGAGTCTCCGGATCTACTACCCAGACCAGCCGCACGCCGTAGCTGAGCCACATCCGCGCCTTGTCGTAAACCTCCCAGCGGCCATCGCTGGGGGAGACGACCTCGACAACCAGGTCCGGGGCGCCTTCGTAATATCCTGGAACATCAACATCCAGTGGAAGTTTTTCCGCGGAGATAAACGCGATATCAGGCTCCCGCACCGTATCCGGATCACGGTCAAGCAGGACGCCTGCATCCGAACCCACCAGCCGTCCCAACCGCCGGGGCTTGATGAAACTCCTCAATTCACCACCCAGGTTCATCACAACCTGGCCGTGTCTTACTCCTGTCGCCATCGTTTCGCAAAGCACCCCTCGGATCAGTTCGCCTCGAACTCCTTTGCTGTACAGGCGAAGCAAGTCGTCAGCCGTCAGCAATTTCGTCTTTGTGATTGTCATGGCAATTGCTCTGCATTGGCAATTTGAAAATTAAACGCAAAGGCGCAAAGGCGCAAGGACGCCAAGCACTGCGCCTATCTGGTTTTCCTTCGCGGCTCTGCGTCATAGCGGCCGCTCCAATCATGCTGGAACGTGAAACGCCCTTCCCAACGGCTCGAACTCGTCCACGTCCTGATCGTTGAGCTTTTGCCGGATCTGCTCGAACAGCCGGATCGTATCGGGGTCGTACAGGCGCTCTCCGCAGCGCAGGCATACGTCGGCGGTGACGGTGACTGTGGCGAGGTTGACGCCTCCGCGGAGGATTCGCTCTGTCTGCTTGGTAACGACTTCTCCGCCGCACATCGGGCACTTGGGGAATAAGGTCATCTTGGCCTCCTTAGATCCTGATCCGCCTTCTCGAACCAGTGCTGTTCAGGCCACGTGTCGCTCATACAACAGTTCCCCCTCTGCCAACGCCTGGTGGATCAAGGAATACGGGACATTGCGCTGCTGGGCGAGATCTTCAGGAGAGCGGATAATCACATCGACGGGGAGTACGAAACGCGCCGCAATCGCCCGACGAATCGGATTGCCGCGCTGTGGCCATCCTGCGTCTGCACGCGACACGATCAGCAGATCCACATCGCTGCGCTCTCCAGCATCTCCGCGAGCATGGCTGCCAAAGAGGATGATCTGTTCCGGATCAAAGCGTTCGACAATCAGTTGCGCTATGGCCTGGATAGTGGCTCTGTCGATATGGGTTTCAGCGGAAGAGAGCAACTCGTTGGGAATTTCCATAACCGTTTGCGTTGTATCTTCGATTGAACGCAAAGGCGCAAGGACGCCAAGCACTGCGCCTATCTGGTTTTCCTTTGCAGCTCTGCGTCATAGCGGCCGCTCCAATCATGCTGGAACGTGAAACGCCCTTCCCAACGGCTCGAACTCGTCCACGTCCTGATCGTTGAGCTTCTGCCGGATCTGCTCGAACAGCCGGATCGTATCGGGGTCGTACAGACGCTCTCCGCAGCGCAGGCATACGTCGGCGGTGACGGTGACTGTGGCGAGGTTGACGCCTCCGCGGAGGATTCGCTCTGTCTGCTTGGTAACGACTTCTCCGCCGCACATTGGGCACTTGGGGAATAGGGTCATCTTGGCCTCCTTACATGCCAGTTGCACCAACGCTCGGGATCGGGTCGATATGTCGTGATCAGGATAGCCGCTTCCCTTTCACGATTGTACCCCCAAACGCTATGCACTGGATCACCATAGGTCGTATCTCCGTAAATCAGGCAGCTAGGATAGGGCCTATCATCCGGGTAATCTTCGATTATTTCGCCGTGGACGACACTAGACCCGATCTCGTCGAACGAAAGGTGATCGGCGAAAGCCTCGTCATCCGCGTGAGCCGTAATCTGCACCCGATTGCTCTGTATGGCAGTGATGATGTCTTCAATTCTCATCTGAACTCAACCCTGTTGACAGTTTACACTGCCACGACTGTATCCGCATCTCCGGCGGCGAGGGCATTCATGTAGGCGAGGATCAGGTCGCGCGTGCGGTAGCGGGCGAATTTGGCCTCATCCTGGCGGCGGACGATGGGGAAGGTGTCCAGGATGTAGCTTGCGTCGTCGCGGGAGAGGTCGTAGAGGTGGAAGTAGAGGGCGTCGAGGCGGGCGCGCAGGTGACGGCGCGCCTCTTCGTCCCAGATGAAGGGCGGGCCGTGATAGCCCCGGTCGCGGGCGAAGGGGGCCATGTCGTGGGCGGTGTAGGTGAGACGGAGGACGTGGTCGCGGACGAGCTCGCGGGCGGTCACGCTCCCGAACTGCCGGTCGTAGTCGCCGGGCGCAATGACGGGGAGCTGTTCGACGGTATACCACGTGAGATGGGTTCCCTGAACCTTCTGACGAGTAATGTAGTCGAAACCGAAGCTATTGAGATTGGCCAGCAGACAGGCCGCGCTTCCGCCATCGAAGCGGTCTGCGACTGGAAGAAGGACCGGCAATGTGTGTCCACACCCAACTTGGGGAACGACGGCGGCCACCATTGTTCGCTCGTTCGTAGAATTGGTAATGTCGCGGAAACCCAGCGCCCAGCCGCGCGCTTCTGGGATGCTTGATTCCACGTCTGAGACGGGAACCCAGTACTGCGTTTGCGGGAGGAAGTCGGGGTTTGCGCGCTGCGCCGCGCTCACGGGCTCGCTCAGATAGGGATTGTGCGTGTTCTGCGGGTTGACGCGAACCGAGTTGGCGCGGTGGTCGAAATGCCAGATCATGCGCCCCTGGTACAGCGGCAAATACAACTCCTCTCCCTTCTTCCAGTGGTTGCCCTGCACCGGGTAGAAGCCCTCAGCTTCGAGTTGCGCCGCCGTGCGGAAGAGATGGGAATCGGACGTCATATTGAACAGTCCCTGCATAAATCGCACCGGCCACACTTTATTTTCCCCCCTGTCCGAGCGGTCCACCAGCACGGGATGGTTCTCGTAGATGCGGCGGGTGATGTCGGCGTCGCGGCGGCTGCGGAAGATGGGCGCTGTGCCGGTGTTGGGGTTGACGCGCGCGAAATCGTGCGGCGACAGCGGGAAGCAGCGCTCCGGGTCGGTGACGGCGGCGGTGTCGCGCAGGAAGAAGGCGCACTCGGTCTGGTCGAAACGTCGCTCTTCGCCGCCGAATATGAGGGCGCAGAATTTGAACGAAGCGTGGATGTCCTTGAAGAATATCTTTTTGTTCTCGAAGTCGAACAGGCAGGCAATGCGCCCGCCCGTGGAAATGGACTGGAAGAAGCGGGCGGCGGTCTTGTCGGCGTAGATGCCCGAGGGCGTCAGCAGGCCCACGAAGCCATCGGGCTTGATCAGGTTCATGGCGCGCTCCACGAACAGGGAGTAGAGGTTGATACGACCACCGCTCAGAAGCGGGTAACCACTAGACGATCTAGCGTAGGCGCGCATCGCTGCCGCGCGCTCTCGCACTGCTTCGTACTCTAGTGCGAGTTCGTCGCCCTGCTGCATTCGCTGTCTGATCAACGCTTTTCGGTTCGCACCAGTCGCGGAGCGCGCTACCTCATTGTCGCGGAGTGCAAACCACTCGACCTCCTGCTGTTCGATCTGATCCCAGGGCGGGTTGCCGATCACGGCGTCGAAGCCGCCTTCTGGTCGGTGGTCTTGCCATTGCCGCCAGACGCCGGGGAAGGCGACCTCCCAGTGGAGGAAGGTTTCGCGGTCGGCTATGGAGACGGCATCCTCCCAGATCTGCGCGAATGCCGTCGCTGCGCCGTCCGCAAAATCCAGATACTCCTGGTCGCCGCGGGCCAGCAGATTGTAGGCGTTTTGCGGGTCCGCTCCCAGCGCCTGGATCAGGGGACTCTCGAATGTGGCGAGTTCCTTCTTCTTCATGCCCGCAGTCAGCCAGCGCATCCCTGTCAGGAAATCGAGCAGGCCGCGCAGATCGGCCGTCGTCTCCTCGACCCCGCGGAACAAGGCGGCGGACTCCTGCACCTCGGCCACGTCGGCGTCTGCCATCTCCTCGATGCGCTGCATGCCCACAGTGGCGGCCTCCGCGCCGGCGATGGCGGAGCTGGCAAACAGGCCGCCCAGCCGCTGCAAGTCCCCCATTGCCTCCCCTACCCGCAGGCCGACCAGCGAGTCGCCGCAGCGCAGGTGGTGGTCCAGGAACGAAAGCGGCGCGCCCACGGTGAAGCTGTGCAGCCACAGTGAGACCTTGGCCAACTCGACAGTCAGCGGGTTCTTGTCGACCCCGTAGATGCAGCGTTTGAGCACCATGCGGCGGATGATGGCCTGGTCTGTCAGCTGGGCCGCGTCGATGACCCATTGCGATTCTGTGGCCCGCTGCAGGATCTCCTGGCGGATGGCCGCCACGCGCGCCAGTAGCGGCGATAGATAGGCGCCGTCCAGCCATTCGGGGAGCGCCGGCAGATAGTCGATCAGCTCGGCGATGTAGTCTGAGAGGAAGTCGACGGCGGTGACCAGGAAGTGGCCGCTGCCCATGGCCGGGTCCAGAACCTTCAGATCGAGGACGGCCTCGGCTGGGTCCAGCTGGCGCAGTTCGGCTTGGCGCTCGGCTTTGGGCCGGCGGTCGCTCTTCAGCGCGTCGGCTTTCTGCGCGAACGCTTTGAGACGTTCCGCCGCCAGCGGCTTCAGGGTGCGGTCGACGATCAGGTCGACCAGGGCCTGGGAGGTGAAGAAGCTGCCGCTGTCCTTGCGCGCGTAGCTGTTGGGGCGCACGATGATCTTGCCTTCTTCGCGCGCCGGCTCACGCTCCAGCAGGCGCTCGTAGATCGAGCCCAGCTGCTGCACGGACATATCGCGGTAGTTGACGAAGCGGGGTCCAGCGGCCGTCTCGCTGTGGCTCAGGTCATAGATAATCGGGGCGATCGTGGCATCGGGCAGGCGCGCCGTCTGCAGCAGTGGGGCGGCCTCGGCGGCGAACAGGCCGCCGTTGTAGGGCGGCAGACCGATGGAGCTGTCGCCCTTGTCGATCAGCTTGCACAGCGTCATCAGGTGATCGTAGTAGTTGGTGGCGATAGCGGAGAAGGTGTCTGCGTCGGCCATCCTGCGGGCGATGTCGTCTCGCACGCGCTTGCGCAGGCCGTAATCGTCGTAGCGCCGGTCGTTGACCGGCAGGAGGCCCCTGTCTTCGGCGTAGAGCGCGAACAGCAGTCGATAGAGGAGAATCAGGGCGGCTTGGCGCGCCGCTGGCAGTTCTCCTGCTGTGGTATCGGCCAAGGCCTGCACCAGGTTGGGGAAGACGCGCTCGAAGACTACGCCGGACAGGTCCTGCGCGACCTGCTCCTCATAGCGCTGGCCCTCTGCCAGGGCGTCTTCGAGGAAGGTGGTCTTGGCGCCCCGCTGCAGGGTGAAGGCGGGCGTGCGGAAGAGCAGATAGAAGACACGCAGGCCATCTTCGTCGCCCGCTTGGAGCAGTTCCGCCAGGTCGGCTTCGAAGTAGCCGCTGGCGCGCGGGCGGGCGCGCTGGTCATAGAGACGCCACAGGCCGCCATTGGTGAGGATGCCCCAGCGCAGGCGGCCGTCTGCACTGATGTCGGCCGTCGCCAGGTAGCGCAGGATCTGGCCGTGCGGCGAACTGACCTGGACTCTGTCGTCCTGGTCGCGGGCGTCCAGAGGCAGACGCCAGCGCTTGCTCTCGGCGACCAGGGCCGCATCCGCATAGCGTTCGCCGGGCCTGCGTTTGGCGGCGGCGCGCGCTTTGGCGTTGGCGTCGCTGAAAAGCAGGTAATCGGGGATGTCCTCGTTGCGGGCGGCGCCCTGCTGGGGCAGGTAGTCGCGCCATCCGAGCAGCTCGAACAGGGGGCGGATCAGGTCTTGCTCGGTGACGGCCTCATTGGGGTTCTGGTAGTGGCTGAAGGCGTCGAAGATGGCAGAGACGCCGTTCCTGAAGGCGGAGAATGCCTGCGGCTGCCCGACGCAGGCCCGCCAGGCGTTTGTGGCGGCGATGCCGTCGGACAGGAAATAGTGCGTGAACAGCTGGCCGGGCATGTCAGTGGCTAGTGGTCAGTGGCTAGTGGCTGCCTAGAGAATCTGGCTGAGGAACGTCTTTGTGCGCTCTTGCTGCGCGTTGGTGAAGAAATGTTCCGGCGTGCCCACTTCCACCACTTCGCCGCTGTCCATGAAGACGACCCGATCGGCGACTTCGCGGGCGAAGCCCATCTCGTGGGTGACCACGAGCATTGTCATACCGGTCTCGGCCAGCTCTTGCATCACGTCCAGCACCTCTTTGATCATCTCCGGGTCCAGGGCCGATGTGGGTTCGTCAAAGAGCATAATTTTCGGTTGCATGGCCAGAGAGCGGGCAATGGCGACGCGTTGCTGCTGTCCGCCGGAAAGCTGGCCCGGATATTTATCCGCCTGTTCCGGGATTCCGACCCGATTGAGGAGGCTCATGGCGATCTCCTGGGCCTCGGTCTTTTTCAGCTTGCGCACGTGAATCGGGGCCAGCGTGATATTTTCCATCACTGTCAGATGTGGGAAGAGGTTGAACTGCTGGAAAACCATACCGGTTTCCGACCGAATCTGCTCAATGTGGCGCACATCGCGGGTCAGAGGGATGCCGTCAACGACAATAGTGCCGGCCTGGTGTTCCTCCAGCCGGTTGATGCAGCGGATGAATGTGGACTTCCCGGAGCCGGAGGGGCCGATGATGACCACAACTTCCTGGGCTTTGACGCGCAAACTCACGTCCTTGAGCGCCTGAAATTCGCCAAACCACTTGCACACATCCTGACAAATGATAATTTCATCGACTGCTGTATTTTCGGACATCGGGCATACCTCTCGGGATCAGGATTTACGGGATTTACAGGATTTGGTGTCCGCGAGTGGGCGCTCCTACCGCTTTCCCACCCCCAACTGCTCCTCAATGCGGCGGCTGGCGTAGCTCATCATATAACTGAAGATCCAATACAACCCGGCAACCATGACGTAGATTTCCTGCTGGGTACCCAGCCAATCAGGGTTGGCAAGAACTGTGCGGGCGATGCCGAGCAGGTCGAAGAGGCCGACCAGCGCCACCAGAGAGGTATCTTTGAAGAGGCCGATAAACTGCCCCACCAGCACGGGGATGACGGCGCGCAGGGCCTGGGGCAGAATGATCAACATGGTTGTCTGATAACCGCTCAGGCCCAGGGCTTGGGCCGCTTCATGCTGCCCGCGGGAAACCGACTGCAGGCCGCCGCGCACGTTCTCGGCTGTATAGGCGGCTGAGAACAGGGTGATGGCGACCAGCGCCCGCAAGACGCGGTCGATGGTGGGGAAGCCGTCGGGCAGGAAGAGCTGTAGCATCACCTGGCCCATAAACAGCAGGCTGATGAGCGGGACGCCGCGGATAAATTCGATATAGATCACGCTGGCGATACGAATTGCCGGCAGTTGCGACTGTCGGCCCAGGGCGAGCAACACGCCCAAGGGAAATGAGAGGGCGATGCCGAAAAAGGCCAACAACAGCGAGAGCAACAGCCCGCCCCAGAGAGTCGTCGGCACGGCGGGCAGGGTGTTGGCGTCTTCGCCGAAGCCCCGCAGAACCACCAGCATCAGAATCAGATAGCCGATCAGCAGATAGGCGATGGCCCGTCCCCGTCGTTCGATGGGCAGGTAGCGGCCCAGGGCATATCCGCCGATGCCGATGACTTCGACGAGCAGCAGATTCAGGCGTATGGCCCAGGAGAAAAAGGGAACGAGCATCAGCGCAAACGGCAGAACGAAGACGACGAGCAGCGCTGTGCCGATTTGTCTGGTTGTCAGGCTCCATATCATCCCGACTGCGCCCCCCAGCAGATAGAGGACGAGCCAGAGACGCCAGGCTTCGGCGGCCGGATAGCGGCCCCGCATAATCAGATTGAAATTCGCTGGGATCACCCCCCACTCGGCAGATGTAAAGGCCCAGCGCAGCAGAGATTGGAGAATGAAGACGATAAAGGCCACGGCGACAACTGTCAGGACTGTATTGAACAGACTGCTGAACAGATTTTTGCGTAGCCAGCCGAGAATTGTATAGCGTTCGCTCGGCGGCGGAAGGGAGCGGGTCGCCGATGTCGCCGCTGTTGTCATGTCATGCTCCGAGGAGTTACGAATTGGGAATCAGGGATTGTCCTTGTAGCTTGGCACTGATCCCTAGCCACAGCGGTTTTCACCGTTCCACCAGGCGAATGCGCTGATTGTACATATTCATCAACAGGGATGTGATCAGACTGAGAGACAGATACGTGCCCATAATGAGGGCGAACACTTCGATCGCTCTGCCGGTCTGATTCAGGATCGTATTGCCTGCCACCGCGAACAGATCCGGATAGCCGATGGCGATGGCGAGGGAGGAGTTTTTCGTCAGATTCAGGTATTGGCTCGTCAGCGGTGGAATGATGACCCGCAGGGCCTGGGGGAAGATAATCAGCCGCAGGGTCTGGGTCGGCGTCAGGCCCATAGCTGTGGCCGCTTCCCGCTGGCCTTTGGAGACGGCCTGGATGCCCGCGCGCACGACTTCGGCAATAAAGGCTGCTGTATAGATGACCAGGCCGGAGAGCAGGGCCAAAAATTGCTGACTGAGGACCTGGCCGCCTTTTGTGTTGAATCCGTCCAGAAACGGTCGATCCAGGGTCAGGGGTTGGGGAAGGATCAGCCAGCCGACCAGCCCGACGGCGGCGACCGTTCCCAGAAACCAGAGGGGAATGAACGGCATGCGTCCTGTGCGCTTGCCCCGCTCGCGCAAGACAAGGGCGACGCCCGCTCCCAGCGCGATGCCCGCTCCCAGCACTGCCAGATAGGCGCTCCAGGAGTCGGTGGGAACGCCCCAGGGGACCGCCACCCCGCGATTGCTGAGGAAGATGGGGCCGGGCAGGATAAGCGCTTCCCGCACCTGGGGCAGCTTGAGAAAGACCGCCTGCGCCCAAAAGATCAGCAGCACCAGCAGCGGGATATTGCGGAAGACGTCGATATAGATAGCGGCAATGCGGTTGACAAGAAAATTGGGGGAGAGCCGCATCACGCCGATGAGAACGCCAAGCGCTGTAGCGAAAACAATACCGAGAGCCGCGACCTGAAAGGTGTTGAGCAGGCCGACCACAAACGCCCGCGCGTAGGTGTCCTGCCGCGAATAGTCGATCAGGCTCTCGCCGATGTCGAAGCCGGCTGTCTGGCGCAGAAAATCAAAGCTGATGGCGACCGAGTGCTTCTCGCTCAGCCCGTCGATCATATTGCTGATAAAGAACAGGCCCAAGCCGAGGACGATTCCGAGCACAACGATCTGACTCAGGAGACTCAGGACCCGTTCGTCACGATAAAATGGGGGACGGATCTGCCTGGCGTGGATATCCTGCATAGGCTGACTCATATATGCGAGAAAAGAGGGAAGAGAAACGGAGGAAGAGGAGAGAGGAGCGAGAGAGAACGGCTTCTCACTCCTCTCTCTTCACTCCTCTAGCGAATGGGCGGCGCGTAGAGGATGCCGCCGTCTGTGTAGAGGTTGTTCAGGCCACGCGGCAGATTGAAGATCGTATCCGGGCCCAGGTTGCGGTTGTAGATTTCGGCGTAGTTGCCGACCTGGGAGATCACATCCGCGAAGCAGCCGGCGTTGCTCAGGCCGATTTTGGCGCAGAAATCGCCTTCCATACCGAGCAGCTTGCGGATATTCGGGTCTTCACTGTTCATGAAGCTGTCGATGTTCGTGGAGGTGATGCCGTGCTCTTCGGCCAGGATGGTAGCGAAGACTACCCAACTCACCAGGTCGAACCATTGGTCGTCGCCGTGGCGGACGGCTGGTCCGAGAGGCTCTTTCGAGAGCGTCACATCCAGGATCACGTGCGCGCTCGGGTCGGCCAGGATTGTCTGGCGGGAAACCAGGCCGGATTTATCGGTGGTAACGGCGTCACAGCGGCCTGCATCGTAGGTATTGAAGACCTCATCCGCGGTCTCTAAGACGACCGGCTCATAGCTGATACCGGCGGCGGCCATCTGGTCGGCCAGGTTGAGCTCGGTGGTGGTGCCGGTCGCCACACAGATCGAGGCGCCGGACAGATCCGCCAAGCTCATCACACCGCTATCTTTACGCACCATAATGCCTTGGCCGTCGTAGAAGGTGGTGGGGGCGAAGTTCAGGCCTAGATCCGTATCACGCGACATCGTCCAGGTGGTGTTGCGAACCAGCACATCACCTTCGCCGCTAGACAGGACGGTGAACCGTTCCTTCGCTGTAGCTGGCCGGATTTCCATAGCGTTGGCGTCACCGAAAACCGCCGCAGCGATTGCATGGCAGTAATCGGTATCAAAGCCGGAGAAATTGCCTTCTGAATCCAGGAAACCAAAACCGGGCAGCATTGAATTGCTTACGCAAATCAGCTCGCCTCGCTCCTGCACAATACTCAGGGTGGACTGGGCTTCTTCCTGCATGGCCGGGGCTGTCGGCTCGTCTGACTCGACGACGGCCGGCGCGGCGGCCGGGCCGATGCAGGCGGCGATAATCATGCCGACGACCATCGACAGAATCATGCCCGTTTTGTTGAACTTCGCTCTGCTTTTCATTCTGCACTCCTTGGGATAGATGGGTTAAAGGAAAGAAAGAATTAGATCTTAATTCCCGCTATAAGTATATCACTATTGTCGTGAGCTACCAAAATCAAAATTCTGGATCTTCATTTTACTGTCAGCGCGTATTGTCTGAATCAGGATTTTCAGGATGGAGGATGGGCAGGATGATACACCTCCACACCCGTCGGATTGTTTGGCGAAATCTTTGGCGTGGGCTATACTCCCCGCATGCCAGTGCCCAGGGAACAGTGACCGGAGAACCCAATGTCTGCGGATTTGATCAATACGATGGCAACGTTCATTGGAATATTCGTTGCCCTACTCGGCGCGTTTCTCTTCGCATTCTGGATCGCTATGGGCATCTGGACATTCAACGATATCCGCTCCCGCACACGGGACTGGCTCGCCATTGGGCTCGCCAGCCTGCTCGTGTTGATTTTCCCTGTTGTCGGGCTGATCCTGTACGCAATGATCCGACCGAAGGAGACCTTGGCCGATGTCTACGATCGCGCGTTGGAGGAAGAGTCTCTGCTGCGGGAATTGGAAGAAACTCTGACCTGTCACAACTGTGGCGCGCCGGCGCAGGATGACTGGAACTATTGCCACAACTGCCGCACCCAGCTTCGATATGCCTGCTCTACCTGCGGCAAACCCGCGCGCTATGAATGGGACATCTGTGTACACTGTGGCACTGACCAATCCGGCAGCCCATCTCCGGCGAAAGCGCAGAGTCCATTCACAGAGCGGTCCGATCTCCAGACTGCCGAAGAAGAGGTCGGCTATCGCCCCGCGCAGATATCTGAATAGGGCGGACATATCCTGCTGGGATCGCGGGCGTCTCGCCCGCATCAAGCGAGAGGCTGTCTGAATACGCAAGCGGATGCGCCGCGCATCACCGCGCACGGCCTCGTCTTCCGGGGGCAAACACCTTCGACCCCGGGCTGGGCATTTCTCCGACCGGCACTTCGATGAGGATCGGCATGTCGGCGGCGAAGGCGTCGATCAGAGCGTCTCGCAGCCCGTCCGCTGTATGCGTCCGCACTCCCTGCGCGCCGAAGGATTGGGCGAAGGCGACGAAGTCCGGGTTGCGCAGGTCGCTGGCGATGATGCGCCCGCCATAGCGCTCCTTTTGCATGCGCCGCACGTTGCCGTAGGCGTTGTCGTTGAAGACGACCGTTACCAGATTGATGCCGTGCTGCACTGCGGTCGCCATTTCCGTGGCGCCGAAGAGGAAGCCGCCATCACCGCTGACCGACAGAACCGCCCGCTGCGGCGCTGCCACTTTGGCGCCCAGCGCGGTGGGGAAGCCCCAGCCCAGGGTACCCTGATAGCCGGTGGTCAGGAAGGTGCGGGGCTGGTAGACAGGCATGGCGAAGCGGCTGACATAACTGACTTGCGTCATCTCCTCCACAAAGATGCCATCGTCTGGCAGGGCCTCGCGGATGGCGCGCATGAAGCTCGCCTGCGGCTGGAAGGAATCAAACAGGGCGTTCATTTCCGTCTGCAGGGCCAACATCTCCTCCCGGCGGGAGGGGCGGGCGCGATTGCGCCGCGCCAGGGCCGGGAGCAACGCCTGCAAGGCGTCCTGGCTGTCGGCGACGATAGCCACGGCCGGCGACATGATGCGGCTGTGTTCCTGCGGGTCGATGTCGATACGTATAAGGGTCGCGTCGTCGTCCATCCCCCACTGCATCAGCGGTGTCGTCATACGGGCGCCGATGGCGATGGCCACGTCGGCATGCGGCCACAGGCGATGTCCGGCGCTGTGCGTATGGCTGAAGGGATGGCGGCTGGTGAGGATGCCGCGTCCACTGTCGCTGGCGATAACCGGCGCTTGCAGGGCTTCCGCCAGCGCGCAGACCTCCTCGCCGGCGTTCAGGGCGCCGCTGCCGACGAATATCAGCGGATTGCGCGCCTGGCCCAGCAGTTTGGCCGCCTCTTCGATAGCGTCGGTGTCCACTGCTGGGCGGCGCACGGCCAGGGGCAGGGGCTTGAGGTCCAACTCCGCCTTGCCGGAGAGAACGTTTAAGGGCACTTCCAATCCTACGGGCCGTGGCCGATCTGAGCGCATTTCGCTTAAGGCCATGGCGAGCAGCCGGGGGCCTTCCTGCGGGCTTTCGACGCGGCGAGCCCATTTTGTCAACGAACGCAGTATGCCCAGCTGATCCGGGATTTCGTGGAGCATTCCGTACCCGCGTCCGATCTGGTCGGTGTGGATCTGGCCGGTCAGGCAGAGGACGGGCGCGTTGGTGGCGTAGGCGGTGGAGAGGGCCGCGGTGGTGTTGAGAAAGCCGGGTCCTGGCACGACGCTATAGACGCCGGTTTTGCCGGAGGCCAGCGCGTAGCCCAGGGCCATGTAGGCTGCGCCCTGCTCATGGCGCGTGTGGATCAGGCGCAGCCGCGCGCCGACATCGTAGACAGCGTTGTAGAAATAGTCATTTTGCACGCCGGGCAGTCCGAAAATCGTGTCGATGTCGTGGGAGAGCAGGCTGTGGACGAGGGCTTCGCCTCCGGTTCGCGTTTTTGTCATGCACGGCTTTCCTTGGGATTCATGCGTACCATAGGAATCAACGCCATGGCGCGAAGACACAAAGCCGCGATGTGTATCTGATTCCTTGGCGCCATAGCGTCCTTGCGTCTTTGGGTTACAAAGCTCGGTATCTAACGACCCGGGCGCCGATTGCGCTAGTGGGCCACTGAGCCATCGGCGTGAAAGGCGCCAACGATCTTCTTGGGCTGGTAGGGATAGCTGCCCAGTTTGCTTTCGTCGATCTCCAGGCCGATGCCCGGTCGGTCTGAGACCAGCAGATAGCCGCCTTGTCGCGCTACCGGACAGTCCACAATATCGTTGTAGGCATCGGCGCCGGTGTGGCTTTCCATCAGCACATAGTTGGGGATGGAGGCGTCCAGTTGACAGAAGGCGGCGATATTCACAGGGCTGCCCATCAGATGCGGGAAAACGCCGACAAAAGCGGCCTCGGCGATGGCGGCAATCTTTCTGACTTGGGTAATGCCGCCGGCCAGGGAGACATCTGGCCGGATGAGGCTGACGATTTTGCGGTCGATGAGGTCTTTGAACTGGAAGATGTTGTAGAACCGTTCCCCGGTGGCCATCGGCAACGGCACGCTCTTGGCGATGTATTCCATCGCTTCCAGGCTTTCCGGGGCCAGAGGGTCTTCGTAGTAGAGGATACGGAAGGGGAGCAGTTCGTGGGCCAGGAGGATCGCCTCCTCGGGGCGCAGATTGCGGTGAATCTCCAGGCCGAGATCGATTTCGTAGCCGATGGCGTCGCGGACGGCAGCGACGGTCGCTACGGCTTCGCCGATCATCTGTGAGGGTGTTTTGCGCTCGAAGCCGGGCAGGAAGGGCGCCATACGCAGGGAAAGGTAGCCGGCGGCCACTTGCTCCTGCGCGCTGGCGGCCCGCTCTTCAAGGGTTGCGCCGTTCACATTGGCGAAGACTTTGATCTTGTCCCGCACTTTGCCCCCCAGCAGCCGATGCAGCGGTTGCCCCGCGGATTTGCCGGCAATGTCCCAGAGGGCAATGTCGATGGCGCTCAACGCGGCGCTGAGCGCTGCGCCCATAAAGTGGGCATCGCGGCTGACGGTCTGGAAGTGATGTTCGATGCGGGAGGCGTCTTTGCCGATATAATAGTCGCTCAGATCGAGGATCGCCCGGTGGACCATGCGGTGATGCGCCCAGAGGCCGGCCTCGCCATTGCCGATAACGCCCTGATCCGTGTAGACCCGCACCAGCAGGAATTTGTCCACAAGAAAGGGCGTGATTTTTTCAATTTTCATCATAAGGCAGTGGTCGGTGGCTGGTGATCAGTGGTCAGTGGCTGGTAGTACTACGAGTTCCTGACCATTGATCAGGGTTATAGGGTTATGCGGTATAGTTGGCTGTGGCCGGATTGGGCGGAATTGTACAGGATCTGGCTGCCGTCCGGGCTCCAGAGGCAGTGGGGATGGGTGCCCCGGTGGGTCTTATGGTCAAAGGGCGGCATAAACATGGCCAGATGGTCCACCGATTGGGCGGCAAGATCGACCAACAGCACGCCGCGATCATCCCAGGTGGTGATCTTGTCGCCGTCCGGGCTGGCGATAGGATGGCCTCCCAATGGGTGATCGATGACGACTTTGTTGTCGCTGCCGTCGAAATCGATCATATACAGCCGCGGCTCCTCCCGCAGCCCTTCGTCTGTGTGTTGGCGATAGCCGGAGTAGAGCACTTTGGCGCCTGCGGCTGTCCAGCTGTGGTGATGGCCGAAATAGGTGAGCCAGCGCCGCTCGCTGCCGTCGCGGCTGACGATGTAGATACTGCGGCGCAGCGCGCTGTTCCAGGGCGAGAGATCGTCGGGCGTGGCCTTGATCCACATGGCCACCAACATATGCTGGGCGTCCGGCGTCCATTTGGTGTTGCCCACAGTCATCTGATCGATGTGGAAGAGGTGATTGTTCGGCGTCAGTTCATAGAGGGCCTCAGTGGACACAATCAGGGTCAGATCCGCTCCGTCTTCCTGCATGGTGTAGACGCCTCGGGGCAGGTCTGTGCGGATGTCATTGGTCGTCCAACTCAGGAGTTCGCCGTCAGGGCTAAGCTGTCGGATGCCGCCTTTCATCGTGCGCAGCAGCGCGCCGCTTTCGACATCGACGACGCTGACTTCCTCCGGCCCTGTGTAGAAGAAAACCTGATTTTTGGTGGGATGCCACACGGGAAAAGCGCCGGTATGGGTATTATAGAATGCGTTTTCCGCCAAAAAGCGCAACTCGTATGTGTTCAGATCCAGCAGATAGATCTGGCCCTTGTCGGTAGCCAGCGTATCCCGATGAACGATGGTCAGATCGGCCGGATACGCTGCTGAGAAGACCAGATAGCGCCCGTGCGGCGACCAAGGACAGATGTCGTAATAGGTGTGCAGATCGGCCATAGGGCTGTTGGTCAGCCGCTCAATCGTGCGGCCTGTGCGCTGGTCAACAAAGGTACTGCGTTCTGGTCTGTTCCGTTGATGGGTAGTCATGGGAAATTCCTGAGTATAAGAGGAGAGAGAAACACAACTTCTCTCTCCTCACTCCTCGAACTGGCGGTTTTTAACTGTGACTGGCCGGGTCGTCCCAGTAGAAGGTATGCGCCTGCACCAGGCCGCCATGGGAAGTCGGGTTGCTGAGCGGATAGATGTAGTCCGGGTCCAGGCCTCTCAGGCCGTTGAGGACGATCAATGGGTTGGGAATCTGCCCTAAGAAGCCGATCTGCGGCAGTTCTTCAGCCCAGACATCCAGGATCTGAAAGAACAGCGCGTTGCGTCGCGCCTCGTCCGGCTCTACCAGGATCTCGTCCCACAGGTTCCACATTGTGCGGATCCAATGATCGGCTGGCGGCTCCTCCGCGGCTGGGTGGGTCGGGTCCAGTTTCCAGCGGCCCCAGGCCTCGCCCCAGGGTCGGTCGAGGCCGATGCCCAGGAAAAAGGCCGGGTCGACCAACGGCAGCAGTGAGCGTCCGCTGCCCCAGAAGGCGGCATCGATTTCATTGGCGCCCCAGTGTTCTTCGTACAGAGAGCGCTCGATGCCTTTGTAGGTGGCTTTGATGCCCACATCGGCCAGATAACCGATAATGATCTGGATCGCGTCCTCATCAGGCGAGCCTGGCTGGGCTGTGCCTTCGACGATAAAGCTGATGGTTTCGCCACTGCCGTCTGGGTAGACGCGCAAGCCGTCGTCATCTTTTGCGGCGTAACCGGCGTCGTCCAGCAGTTGATTGGCCCTGTCCGGGTCATACTCGAGATAGACATTGGCCTGTTTGGGGTAGGACTGAGGGGACTGTTCCAGCGGGCTGTACTGACGGGCGGTGTACAGCCCTTCGAAAGCGAGCTCGTTCAGGGTGTCGCGGTCCACGGCCAGGGACATGGCGATACGCACATTCCGGTTCTGGAAGAACTCTCGCAGACGGGGCTTCTTGACTGTCATATTGGGTGTCAGACACACATGTTGGTCGCCGGCGCCCAGCTGCACCCGGTAGCCGCCGGCTTCTTCGTTTTCCTTATACAGGGTGAAGTTGGCGGCACTGACGTGGCGCTGCTGATAATCGACCTCGCCGTTGATAATACGCAGATTGAAAACATCCGGCGTATCGAACAGCCGGTGACGAATCGTGTCGATGTAGGGCAGCTGATTTCCGTCCGGGTCTACCTGCCAGAAGTATGGATTGCGTTCCATAACGAAGAGTTCTTCCGACATGGTGTTTTTGGCCAGGTAGGAGTAGAGGCCGGGCCGCTCCGGGTTGAGATACCACCAGTTGCGGTCTGAGAACAGGGCCGTCCAGGAGTCGAAGCCGCTATCCGACACGGCCGCTTCCAAGGCGTCCTGATCTTCTGTCGTTTCCATATGGAATTGGGCCATATAGTGATGGGGTATAAACAGCTCTCGGGTCAGCGGCGCGACCCGATCCAGAAACATGGGATTGGGATGGACGAACGTGAAGACGACGGTGTGCTTGTCTGGGAACTCCATCACCATCGGCGCGCGCTCTGTTCCTGTCACCCAGTTGCGGGAGATCGCCGGGGTCAGGTCTGTATTGAGCATGACATTGTCTTGCCACCATTTGAAATTATCTGTGTCAAATGGCGTGCCGTCCGACCATTTCATCCCTTCCCGCAGGTGGAAGGTCCACACGGTGGCATCCGCGTTGACCTCCCATGATTCGGCGATATTGGGGCGCAGCGTCAGCTCTGGGGTGTACCAGGTAAGCCCCTGGCGAGCCAGCTTGGTCGGCCCCCAGCGGTCGGATACACCCCGAAAGCCGCGGCGCATGACACCGCCATAGTTGCCGATTCCTTCCATGCCTTCCAATACCAGTGGGTTGGCCGATACGCGTTCATCTACCGGCGGCAGGTCGCCGCTGGACACCAGTTCGGCCAGCATCGGCGCTTCGTTGTAGCGGCTGGACGGAGTGGCTGCTGTGGTCTCGGCCTCGCTTTCCATCTCGGCGGCCTGCGCCGGCATGTCCTCGGCGGCCGATTGGTCGCTGCCGCCGGCGCAGGCGGCCGCGGCCAGCCCAACCGTGCCGAGCGCGCCCCACTGCAGGAAGCGCCTGCGGGTAATATCCTCTGCTCGCACGCCAAGTTTCTTCATACCGATTCCTCCTGTGTGTCGGTTGTGAGCATAGATCGCAAGGTTGCATTGCGCGCCACTGTAGGGCGCGACAAGGTTACATTACGCGCCACTGTGGGGCGCGACGCGAAAGCATTGCGCGCCACTGTTAGGGCGCGATACGAAAGCATTGCGCGCCACTGTTAGGGCGCGATACGAAAGCATTGCGCGCCACTGTAGGGCGCGACGCGAAAGCGAAGTGACTCTATTCTACGCTTGGCTGATCAATACGTCAAGGACGTTTGAATCAGAATTGTCAGGATGGAAGGATAAGCAGGATGATAAACGGGCATATATAACCGCGCTTGACAAATCAGCCCACGCCTCTATGATTCTGTTGTCACCTTAGCCTGCGGCTGGGCTGCAGCCTAGAGAATACACGTCACCCTTGCCCACAACTTTTTAACGCAAAGGCGCAAGGACGCAAGGACGTCTGCAGCCTAGAAAATACACGTCACCCTTGCCCACAGAGGGCTGGAGAAAGACCTTTGGTTCCCAGAGGAGAAACCTTATGAACAGCGCATGCCTTCACCACCTTCTCACACCCGAGGAAGACCGAGCCTTCGCCGAACAGGGCTATCTGATCATCGAAAACGCTATCTCTCAGGAGCTGGTGGCGCGGGCCACAGTCGCTGTGGACCGCATCACCGCCGAAGAGAAGGCCAGGCAGAACATGGGGCCGCATGACGGCATCAACATTTTCGATTTTATCGGACGGGATGATGTCTTTCTGGAGCTGCTCGACTGTCCCACGACCTTTGCCAAAGTGTGGGGCATCCTCGGCTGGAACATTCAACTCTATCATTCCCATACGATTATCACGCCGCCCCATGCGGCCTCCGGCCCCGGTCAGCAGGGGCTGAACTGGCACAAAGACAGCGGCCGGCTCAACAACGAATTGGAGACGGATCCGCAGCCGCGCATCTCTCTGAAGGTGGCCTACTTCCTGACCGACACATCAGAGCTGGGGCGGGCCAACCTGTATGTGATCCCTGGCAGCCATCTGCTGAACAAGCTGCCGCTGGATGCGGAGCGCAAACCGAAAGGCGGCCTGGCTGTGCGCGCCAAGCCGGGGGATGCGGTCTTCTTCGACCGGCGCATCTGGCACGCGTCCAGCCCGAACACGTCCGATATGCCCCGCAAAGCGCTGTTCTACGGCTATAGCTACCGCTGGCTGCGTCCGCGGGATGATATGACCGTCGATCATCTGATGAATCGGATCGATCCGATTCGCCGGCAGCTCTTGGGGGCGGCCCCCAGCGGTTGGCACGGGTACTCCTCCCCAAAGCCGGAGGACGTTCCGTTGCGGGCCTGGCTGCAGGAAAACGTTGGAGAGCGCGCGGCGCATTGAGGGAAAATCGAATTGGGCAGTTCATTCGCACTTGAACAGTTCCTGATTGACCTGAAGGGCGCTCAGGCCTCATTCCGGAGGCGGCGTCGCTTTCAGGTCTGCCAGTTGAAGATCACGCCCAACAGATCTGCCGGCTTGTCCCGCATGGTTGCGTATATGCGCGGCGCTTCGGTTATCGGCAGGCGATGGGTCACCAATGGCTTGATTCGGATAGCGCCCAATTGGACAAAATGGCGCAGAATGCCCAGATCTTCCAGGGTAAAGTGGGATGATGATTCGATTGAGGCCCGCAAGGCGTGAAGCATAGTCTGATGGAAGATCGTTTCGCGCCGGCCGGCCAGCGCGCCGATTGCCCCGTAGAGCGCAAGGAGTTTGTTCTCGTAGATATACTCAAATAGCTGGGGCGCGCCGCAGGCATCGACAATGCGGTCATACGGGCCGCCCTGCACAAGCGCCTCGGTCGCGGATTCCTTGGAGGTATCTATCAGCCGGTGCGCGCCCAGTTTGGCGGCGACTTCAAGGCGACGCGGGTCGATGTCTGTCACGGTCACATAGGCGCCCAGAGCGCGGGAGGCTTGCGCCACCGACTGGCCCACGAGTCCCAGGCCGGCGACCCATACATTCATCGAGGCCGCCACACGGATACGCCGGGCGTGTCTCATGCCAACGCCAGCGATACCGAAGAGGGCGCACAATTCATGCTCTAGATCGGCGGGAAGTTTCAGGCAGAGCCGTTCTCTTTCGTTGGTGGATGCGACATCGACGATGCGCCAGCCTCGATGGCCTCCATGATTGCCCAGGAAGACGGTATCTCCTACGGCAAAGGCGTCCACCCTACTCCCCACGGCTTCGATGACGCCCACGTGCTGATATCCGGCGCGACAGGGGAAACGACTGCCAAAATCAGCCATCAGCGCATGGCGCTCGGTGCCGTTCGTTACCCCGGAATAGCGTGTGCGAATCAGCATCTCGGTTGGCCCAGGGAGAGGCGGCTCTGGCAGGTCGAAGAACCTCATTTCGCCCGGCGCGGGAAACTCTATACCGATGTCGATCATTATTGTAGCTCCTCACACTCGTTTTTGACCCAGTTCTTCAGGGTTCTTCAGGCGCGCAACGATTTGCCAAGTTCCTCTACGCCCTGGAGCTGTAGCTCATCCTGAAAGTGACAGGCTCCGAGATGGCCCCCGGCCTGGTCCTGCGCGCGCAGGATCGGCTCCTCTGCGGCGCAGAGGGGCTGGCTGTAGGGGCAGCGCGTATGGAAGCGACATCCTGTCGGCGGATTGGCGGGATCAGGGAGATCGCCCTTGGGCATTTCGCGGCTGGCCTCGAAGCCAGGCAGAGGCAAAGGGATTGAGGCCAGCAACGCTTCCGTATACGGGTGCACGGGCCGGGAGCAGACATCCCTGGCGTTGCCCAATTCCACGATTTTTCCCAGGTACATCACGGCAATCCGGTCGCTCACGTGCCGTACTACGGCAATATCATGGGCAATGAAGAGCATCGATAGGTTCAGTCGCTGTTGGAGCGTCAACAACAGATTCAGTATCTGCGCCTGTACCGAAACATCGAGCGCGGACACCGGTTCGTCGGCCACCAGGAAATCGGGCTCGGTGGCCAAGGCGCGCGCGATGGCGATTCGCTGGCGTTGTCCGCCGCTGAACGCATGCGGAAAACGGCTCTGATGTCCGGCTCGCAGCCCGACCAGTTCCAGCAACTCGCCGACCCGGTCATCCACCTTTCTGCCTCTGGCCATCTTGTGCAGCATGAGTGGTTCGCCGACGATGTTGCGCACGTTCATGCGCGCGTTCAAGGATGATAGGGGATCCTGGAAGACCATGCCCATGGAACGCCGCACGCTCTTCATCTCTTTCTGCGCTATGCGCGTGATATTCTCAAGGCCGCCAGGGACGCGAAATCGTATATGGCCGGCCGAAGGATCGACCAGGCGTGTGACCAGCCGTCCGACAGATGTTTTTCCGCAGCCTGACTCCCCGACAAGCCCAAGCGTCTCGCCTTGGCGAATGGTCAGATCAACGCCATCCACAGCTCGGACAGTGCCGACCTGACGCCGCAACAGACCTCGCAGAATCGGGTAGTGGAGCGCTACACCCTCGATCTGGAGCTGGATCGTCTCTTCAGCGTCGGATGCGGTCCTGGCGATGCCGTCGCTGGCTGGGGGCTGTGGGGGCTGGCCTTGTGGTTGCCCTGGGCTGGCATTGCGGTTGCCCAGGACGGGCACAGGAGCTGCCTCTACCGATGATGCCGAATCGTCAGCTGGGCCATGTGTATCGGCTCCTGTGTACAGCCAACATGCCGTGCTATGCGCGGCGCTGAGTTCAACGAGGGGCGGGGTTTCGCTGCATTGGGGCATGACGTATGGACAGCGGTCGGCGAAGACACAACCCTGGGGCGCCATTGCAAGTTCGGGGACGATGCCGCGCAGTGACTGGAGATTCGTCTTGGGCTCGCTGAACAGACTGGGCATCGATGCCAATAGACCTTGGGTATAGGGGTGAGCGGGTTCTTTGAAAACCTCCTCAACCGCCCCTGTTTCCACGATTTTTCCCAGGTACATCACCGAAACCCGGTCGGCAAGATTGGCGACGACCCCCATATTGTGCGTGATCAGAAGCACCGACATATGCATCCGTTCGCGCAGATCCTTGATGAGATCCAGAATTTGCGCCTGGATGGTCACATCCAGCGCTGTGGTCGGCTCGTCGGCCAGCAACAGTTGTGGGTGGCAGACCAAGGCCAGGGCGATCAGCGCCCGCTGACGCATACCGCCCGAAAGCTCGTACGCGTAGCGATTCATCTGGCCGGCAGGATTGGGCAACCCGACCAGATCGAGCATTTCGACCGTGCGCTCATAGGCCTCCGTGGGGTCTATCACTTCGTGTTCCAGGATGCCCTCGGTGATCTGGCGGCCGATGGGCATCATCGGGTGCAGGGAGCGCATCGGTTCCTGAAAGATCATCGAAACATCGCGTCCTCTGATCTGACGAAGCGCACGCATATTCTTGCGTAGGGCGAGAGTCTCTGTCAGGCCTTGTCGCGTTCGTAGCCAGATCTCGCCGGCTTCGAAGATGGCCGGCGGCGATGGCACCAGGCCAACGATACTGCGGATGGTGACGCTCTTGCCGCAGCCGCTCTCACCTACCAAGCCAACGATTTCGCCGCTCTTCACGTCGAGGCTCACACCGTTGACCGCCCGAGTCGTGCCGGCGATGGAACGGAAACTGACCTGGAGATTGTGAATATTCAGGACTATGTCGGGGTTCGCAGCGCTGTTCATGTCCGCTCGTCAGAACTTGGAATACGGGTCAAGCGCATCGCGCAGGCCATCGCCGATGAAATTGAAGGCCAGGACGGTTGCCATGATAAAGAAAGCTGGCGCGATCAGCCAGGGCATCTGTGAGAGAAAGGAGACTTTCTGGGCGTCCTGGAGCAGCACGCCCCAGCTTATCATCGGTGGCTGGATACCCAGGCCGAGGAAACTCAACGCCGTTTCCCCCAGGATTATACCGGGCACCGCCAGTGTCGCCGCCACGATTACATAGCTCAGGTTGGCCGGCAGTATGTGGCGCAACAAGATCCAGCCAGTGTCACCACCGCTCATGCGCGACGCCAGCACATATTCCTCGCTTTTTAAGGCGAGTGTCATGCCGCGCACGACACGCGCCAAACCACCCCAGCCCACGATTGAGAGCAGGATCGTGATGAGCAGAAAGATACGCACCGCATTCCAGTGCTTGGGCAAAGCCAGGGATAGGGCCATCCACAGCGGCAGGCTGGGAAAAGACAGCAACACTTCGATACCTCGCTGGATTACCGAATCGACGGCGCCGCCGAGGTAGCCTGATGTCATGCCGATAATGATGCCGAGGCACAGGCTAATCGCTACGCCAATCAGCCC
Organism: uncultured Caldilineaceae bacterium; assembly: GCA_958295915.1. GTDB lineage: Bacteria > Chloroflexota > Anaerolineae > Caldilineales > Caldilineaceae > Bin5. The sequence goes on along the minus strand of OY282381.1, from coordinate 4,556,695 downwards.
CACTGTCGTTGAAATGCGCCCGCCGAACAGAATGCGCGACAACAGATCCCGCCCTTGCGTGTCGGCGCCCAACAGGAATACCGCGGCGCCTTCCGCGCCGAAGAGATGCAGGTCGCTACGCCAGAACAGAAATGTGTACTCTTCTGCGCGCACGAAAAGGCGCAGGGGGTGTATCTGCGCTGTGTTCGGCGAGTATTTGCGTTGCATGGTTTTGGGGTCTCGTTCCTGCACCGTTGCGTATACAAAAGGTTGCAGGTGGAACTGCCCTTCGGCATCGATAAATCTGGGAATATGGGGTGGATGGGCGACCATATCCAGAAAGCGCGTGGTCGGACCATAGGGCGCGAAGAACGGGCATGCCAGCGTCACCAGATAGATGAGGATCAAGGCGATGGCGGCTACCACTGCGGCCTGGTTTCGGAGGAAACGCAGGAAAATCAGTCGGCCAAAAGAGACCTGTTTGGCGCCCTCCGCTCGCTCTTCCGTTTCCAGGTCAGGCTGATCAGGCGCCCTCTCCGCCAGCGCGATCTGATCCACAGCTCCCCCCTTCTAGCTTTCCAATCGTATGCGCGGATCGAGCCAGGCCAGCGTCAGGTCGGCCAAAAAATTGCCGATGATCAGGGCCAGGGTCAGCAACACAAGAATGCTGCAAGCCAGATACACGTCTTCGCCACGCAGGGCATCCAGCAGTAACGGGCCTATCAGGGGCAAAGTCAGGACAATGGCGACAATGGTTGAGCCGCTGATGATCTGTGGGAAGCGCAAACCGATGCTTGAGATGATCGGATTGATGGCGACTCGCAAGGCATGTCTGAAATAGATCTTGGCGCTTGAGAGCCCCTTCATGCGCGCTGTATCGATGTACGGCTCGCCCAAGGTATCCAACATTTTGGCTCGCATGATGCGAATCGTGCTGGCTGTATCGCCCAGCCCGACGATGAACAGGATAACCCACACATGTTTGAGCAGATCGACGAACTTGGCCCAAGACCAGGCAGCCGTGACATATTCGGGCGAAAAGAGGCCGGCCACACTGGTCGCGCCCATCATGGTGACCGATAGCAAGAGAAAGACAAGGGCGGTGATAAAGCTGGGCACGGAGACACCCAGAAGGGCCAGGAAAGTAAAGGCATGATCCCAGGCGGAGTACTGTTTTATGGCGGACAGCATGCCGATCGGTATGGCAATTATGAACATGAAAACAAGGGTTGCAACGCTGATCCAAAGGGTCAGACTCAGGCGCTCGCCGATCAGGTCGCTGGCTGGGCGGTTGTGCTGCATCGAGTATCCCATGTCTCCCTTCATGAGCGACCAGGCCCACTTGGCGAAGCGGATGAACCAATTCTCCCCAAGGCCGTAGCGTTCCCGGTACATTGCCACGGTCGAGTCGATGACCTTTGGGTCCACGTTCTGTTCTGTGAGCTGCTCGCGCAAGGTGGTCAGAAAGTCGCCTGGCGGCAGCTCGACGATGACAAAGCTCGCCACCATGACAACGATCATGACGATGATCATCTGAAGGAGCCGCTGCAGAATGTACGTTCTCATATAAAACCGGTGGCTAGTGGCCAGTGGTTAGTGGCCAGTACTGCACTGATCACTAGCCACTGCATCTATCCTTCGGCCCAGAACCAGGATCGAGGCCAGAATTCTTCGTCGCCGGCGCCCAGCTTCCATTGCATCTCTTCACTTCTGCCCCAGACGCCTCGGAGCTTCTGATTGGCTACGAGGACGTGGGGGACGGTCTGCACTATCCCGATGAACCAGCAGGAATCGGCCATGAACCTGCGACGCTCATCAAGTAACCGCTCGCGCTCTTCCTCACTCTGGACGGTCATGATCTTATCGCCTAATTCCAGGAAATACTTGAGATCGTCCGGCGGCTCGACTCCCTGGGCCTGATCTGCTGGCAGGCTCTGGGTCTGCCACCACCTGTACGAAGGCGCGCCCCAGCGCAGTCCTGTGCTGTGTTTGAGGTCGAACATGACGTCTCCGCCGATGCTGGAGCGGACATACGCATGTGACCTACCTTCGTTCCACTCAGCGATCATGTCACCGGGGCCGGCGACCGTGACGACTGTTCGTAGCCCGATCTCATTCCAACCTTCGGCGGCGATTTCGGCCGACTCCTGGGCGCCTGGATGCCATCCTGGCGCGGAACCAAGGATGAAGGTCATCTTTTCGCCGTTGGGGTAGGTTCTGAAGCCTTCGTCATCCTTTTGGGTCAGTCCCAGATCGTCCAGCATCTGGGAGGCTCTGTCGAGGTCGAGCTCGACCCACTTGCCGTCGATCTCCGGGTCGAACACGCCGGGCAGGCTGAAGCCATGTCCAACCTTGCCCAGCCCGAAGTAGGCTGTCTGGTTGATCGTCTCCCGATCGATCGCGATCGACAGCGCACGACGGAAATCCGCCTGATTGAGAAGCGCATTCATGTTGGGATCGTCGGCATGGGCGCTGAAGTAGATGCCTTGCTGCGCGCCCTCGGGCTTGATGGTGTAGATGAAATCCAACGTCTCTCCGGCTTGTTCGTTCAGGAAGGGCACGTCGGTCACGGAGCCTAGCCGGCGCTCCCAATGCGTTTCGCCAGCTACCAGCTTGAGCAGAATGACATCTTTATCTCGGGATCCAAGCAGCAGATTCTCCATAACCTCAATGTAGGGCATTTGCTGGCCCCAGCGGTCTACGCAGTGGAAATAATGATTTCGCTCCAGGCGGGCCAGCTGTCCCTCGGCGTATTCCAGCGGCCGCCATCCCCAGAGGACTGGGCGTTCCGGGTCCTGAAGGGTTATCAGGAATGGCAACCTGTCCTGCACTTCCTTCTGAAACTGCTCCTTCGGGTCCGCATAGGAATCCATGCGATTGTAATCAGGGTGGAACTGTTGCAGATAGTGCGGCGCGGCTTGGCTCCACTGGCCTGCTTCGCCACCGGCAACGCCACGGCTCAGTTCCAGAAAGAGCGGATTGGGCTTGGCGAACTCAAAACGCACGCTGAAGTCATCCACCGCCACGATCTTGTCTGCGGTGGTCTCCATCCCCGCCCAGCCCATGGGCGCATCCAGATAGTCGGAGCGGATCACCTCATCATAGTACCATTGCAGATCATGGGCCGTAAGGGGGGCGCCGTCCGACCACTTGTGCCCTTCACGCAAATGGAAGGTGAAACTGGTGGCGTCGTCGGCGACTTCCCAGCTCTCGGCCATGTCGGCAACAAACGTGCGGGTATCGTCGGCTGTGTAGCGCGCCAAGCCAAAGGTAGCCAGGCCATTGATGCCGCCGGCATTGCCAATGCGCACTGTGCCGCCGTACCGTCCCTGCTCCTTCTCCATCGCCAGCACATCGTAGTCGGCCCACACCAGCGGATTCTTGGGCAATCGTTCCTCTACAGGAGGCAGCTCGCCGGCATCGACCAGTTCCGCGCTCACAGGGCTTTCGGTGTACTGGCTCGAAGATGTTGGGGGCAGGGTAGGGGTTGCTTCGGCAACTGCCGGCGCCGCTGCTGGTTCCGCGGCAGGCGCTTCTTGCGCTCCACAGGCTGCCAGGATGCCGCCGACAGCGGTCATGCTGGACAGGCGTATGAATTGACGGCGAGTGATAACACGTTTTTTCATGGTTCGCTCCTTTTTTCTGATTGGGCCGGGTTCCACACGGCGCTGAAGCTACAATGTATCTACAATGTATATTGAGAGCAGGTTGAGAGTTGATGTTTTCAGAGGTCATATCAGTATACCAAAGCCGATGAAAGTGTTCCAAACCGGCAAATTACATATAAAATATTAACTATTATTGATAATTTTTCAGAGGAGAGAAGTGAGATCTGCCTAGAACGCAAGGGCGCGTAGAACGCAAAGACGCAAAGAGGCAAGGGCGCAATGAAAACCAGGGAATTCATTAGCTTCTCCGCGTCCTGGCAACATTTGTGTTTTCTCGAAAGGAGAATAGGATAATTGGGAAGGCCAGATCGGCCGCGATCTGGCCAATATGTGAAACGATCCAGGTTGCGTAACGTATATTCAGGTATAAGCAGCTGTAAACACCCGCGCTATCCGACTGGAACACCCGAATCGAGGCAGATTTACATGAGCCACACGCCCTCAGAAACGCCGCCCGAAACGCAGGCGGATTCGTCCCAACGTCCGAAGAGAGAGGAGCGGATGGCGGGGAGCGAATCCGCTGCCATCGTCGTCGCCGAGAAAATCCATAAGACGTTTCGCAGCAGTGAAATCGAAGTCCACGCCCTGCGGGGCGTAGATCTGACCATAGAAGCCGGCGAGATGGTGGCGATTATGGGGCCGTCCGGCTGTGGCAAGACAACTCTGCTGAACTCTCTCTCTGGTCTGGACAGCTTCGACAGCGGCCAGGTGACGATCGAAGGCGTCTCCCTGGCCGACATGAGCGACCGCACCCTCACCGACTACCGCGCCCGACGCATGGGATTCGTTTTTCAGTCGTTCAATCTGTTGCCGGTGATATCGGCGGTGGAAAATGTGGAAATGCCTCTGCTTGTCAGCGGCGTGCGCCCGACGCAGGCTCGGCAGCGCGCGCTGAAAGGGCTGGCGGATGTCGGTCTGGCGGATTGGGCCTCCCACCGGCCGATGCAGCTCGCCGGCGGCCAGATTCAGCGGGTAGCCATCGCACGCGCCCTGGTCAACAATCCGGCTCTTGTCTGGGCGGACGAGCCAACCGGCAATCTGGATGTAGCCACTTCGAATGAAGTGTTGGGGCTGATGCGGCAACTCAACCGCGAGCAGGGGCAGACGCTTGTGATCGTCACCCACGACCCGCAGGTCGGAGAGTTGTGCGATCGGATTGTGCAGATGAAAGATGGGCAGATCATAAACTACAGTGATCAATGATCAGTGGCTAGTGGTCAGTAACTGCGGTGTTCTGGCCACTGGCGATTAGCTAGCAGGTTCTCTATGAATTTTCTTAACTCGTTCGCTCTTTCTCTCGCAATCGCGCTGGCTCTGATTCTCGCCGGCGTGGCTCTGTTTTCTCTACGCAATCCGATTATCGGCAAGCTGGGCGTACGCAACATTCCCCGGCGGCCTACGCAATCGACCCTGATCGTCCTGGGCCTTACGCTTGGCACGACGATTATTGTGGCCGCTCTCAGCCTGGGCGACACCCTGGACAATACGATCCGGCGTCAGACCGTCGATGCCTACGGGCAGATCGATCAGGTGGTGTCACCGCCCTTCCTGGGGGATCTGACCGGGCTGGCCGGTGGCGGGACTATCGATTCGGCCAACGCCAGCAGCCCGGAAAGCGCCGAACTTCTCAATGCCCTCACCAGCGGCGATCTGGTCAGTCTTGTCGCGCTCTTCGAGAAGGGCCTGCCCGGCATTTCCGAGCTGCGTTACGACCAACTGCGGGAGCAGAGCGCGGACGAGCCCCTCATCGACGGCGTGGCCAGCTCGATCCTCTTCCCGATCATTGTGCGCAATGTCAACAGTGGCCAGGGGGAACCGCTGGGCTTTCTTTTCGCCGTCGATGAGGCCTATGACACGGAGTTCGGCTTGCACGACATAGACGGCGCGCCCGTGCGCATGGCTGATCTGCGGCCGGGGGTGGGCAGCATCTTTGTCGATGCGGCAGGGCTGTGGGCCGAGGCGGCGCGCCTGGCCGATCAGATCGGTTCGATCTTGGGCGTGGAGGATGTCGGCATGATGGAAGCGGCTCTGGCCGTTGGCGCGGCCGGCGCGCTGCTGACGGCCGAGGAAGGCCCGACGATCACTCTGCGCCAATTGCAGTTGGACGTGGCAATCCTGCGCAATCTCGGCATCAACACAACTTTCTTTGAGCGGCAGGGCATCGGAATCATCAGTCTGGAGGGATTGGGCATCAGCGATGAGCAGTTGGCTCAACTTGGCCTGGACCCGGACGCGCCCATCGGCATACCTACCCTACGCACCTTGGGATTTGACGTCCCGGATTTCGAATCGCTGCTCAACGCCATCAACGTGAACACACTGGGGCAGGAGATCGACAGGACCCTCAATCAGTACGGGCTGCAACTGCGACAGGGGGATATCTACCTGAACCGGCTGGGCGCTCTGCAGCTCAACGCCCGCGTGGGCGATCTGCTGGAGATCTTCATCGGCCCGATTCCTGTGCCCTATCGGGTGCGGGCTGTGGTTGAGGAGTCTGGCCCTCTGGGCGCGATCCTGCCTGTGGTGATGATGCATACGGACGAGGCCCAGAAACTGCTTTTTATGCCGGAGCGCATCAACAACATTCTCATCTCCAACACTGGAGATGAGATCAGCGGGATGGTCCATACCGATGTGGTGACCGAACGGCTGCGCGCGCTGTCTCTCAACGAAGACCGGCTGGCCGAAGTTCTGAAAATTCTGCGCAAAACGGAAGTGGCCGAGGTCATTCGGCGGGAAGCGCCCAACGCCTCCAATCCAAACGTTGAAACGGATGGCGCGCCTCAGTTTATCGTCGATTTTTTCGAAACGATATCGCAAAGCGCGAATTTCGAAGAGCACATCGCCGCGCTTGTCGCCGCCATCTCCGAGGAGAATGGCTTCGAAGAGGCCGGGATGACGTTGCGGGCTGCCCTCAGCCACCCAGGCGTTCAGACATGGCTCGGGGATTTGCCCCTTGGCGCTGAAGACTCGCGGGCGCTGAACGCGGCTCTGGGGGATATCAACGATTTCTACGTGCTCGCTCTCCTGAACAAGCGGTTCGTGGCGCAGGCGGCGGATGTGGCCGGCATTGCCTTCGGCGCCATCTTTTCCAGCTTTGGCATCCTTTCGATCTTCGCCGGCGTGCTGCTGATCTTCCTCATATTCGTGATGATGGCCGCGGAACGGCGCAGCGAGTTGGGCATCGCCCGCGCGGTAGGGATGCGGCGAATTCATCTGGTGCAGATGTTCGTCACAGAGGGGATGCTCTATGATCTGGCCGCCGCGCTGGTGGGGCTAGGGCTTGGTCTGCTGGTCTCGTATGGGATGATCGGTTTTCTGAGCGGTCTTTTCAGCAATCTGAGCCAACAGGTGAGCAGCCGGTCTCTGCCCTTCGGCTTTCGCTGGGCCGTCGCGCCCACCTCGCTTGTCACCGCCTACTGCCTCGGCGTCATCCTCACCTTTGCTGTGGTGACCGTCGCCTCCTGGAACGTCAGCCGGCTGAATATCGTCGCCGCCATTCGCAATTTGCCTGACGCGGCCCGGGGAAAGCGACAGGGGGGCATACAGCGCGCGCTGCGAGGGCTGGGGCTGCTGCTGCTGATCGGCGTCGCCTCATACGTCATTTGGCTGGGGCGCGAGCACGGGCAGACGGTTGCGCTTATCGGCGGGACGCTGCTGCTGTTGGGCGTTGCCTGGGGCGGCGGCTGGCTGAGCAGCAGGTGGACGCGCGGGCGGGCGGCCTTGCGCCAGCGGCTGGTGTACACGCTGGTCGGTACGGGGCTGCTGGCTCTGTGGGCTGTGCCCTGGCATACGCTTGTCGGCCGCGATAACCCTTTCTTTGACCAAAACCCCGCCTTCTCGCTGCTCGCGTTCGCTTTGAGCGGGCCGTTGATCATTATCGGCGCGATCGTGGTGGTCATGTTCAATGCCGACAGCATCGCCGGCGGCTTCATCCGGCTGGTCGGCGGCATCGGGCCGCTGACGCCGGTGCTGAAAACCGCGGTCGCTTACCCCCTCGACAACCGCTTCCGCACGGGGGTAGCCATGCTGCTCTTCGCTATGGTTATCACGGCTGTGACGGTGATGAGCGTCGTCATCCGCGCCACGGAGGTGGTGACGGAGCCGAGCGAGGAGCGCACGGCTGGTTTTGATATTGTCCTGCAGCCGGGTCTGCTCAGCTTCTTCGATCCGGTGACGGACATTGCTGCCGAAGCGGCTACGCGGTTGGATTTTCCCAGGGAACAGGTAGCGGTTCTCGGCTCCGTGTCTTGGTTGCCGGTCGACGGCCGCCAAATCGAACCTCCGTCGGGAATCTCTTCACAATTCTTCACGATTCCATTCGCCGGCCTAGATGACGGCTATATAAAGCAGGCCAGACAGCATTACGGCTTCCAGATGCGGGCCGAAGGCTTTGATAGCGACGAGGACGTTTGGCAGGCCCTGGCTGAACGGGACGATGTGGCGGTGGTCTCAGAAATGTGGGTGAGACGTTCGCCGCGCTCCGCTGAAGAGCCGTCCACTACCGATGCGCGACCAGGCAGATTCTTTGGCGCGCGACTAGGCGGATTCTTTTTGGAAGAGGGCGGCGTCATTCCTCGCGTGGCGCTTGAACTGAGATCCACATCACAGACCTCAGGCAGTATTGATATCGGCTCTGCGGGGGCAGAATTCTCGTTGACCCGCTCCCGGCCTGACGCGGCCAGCGCCGAACCGATCACCCATACAGTGCAGATTATCGGCGTACTCGACGATAACGAGACCTTAGCCGAGGGCAGCGTACAGATGAACCGGCAGGTCCTGGATATTCTCAACGGCGAACCGTTGAGCCCGAGGCGTTTTTACGCCAAAGCCGCGCCGGGTGTGTCGGTGGAGGCCACGGCCCAGGCCTTGGAGCGGGCGATGCTGAGCAGCGGCTTCAACGCCACCCCCACATCCGCTCTATTCTCTGCCGGTCAGGCGGTGATCCGGGGGATTCTGGGGCTGTTTCAGGGATTTCTGGCCCTGGGGCTTGTGGTGGGCATCGCCGGCCTGGGGGTGATCAGCAGCCGCACGGTTGTGGAACGCCGGCAGCAGATCGGTGTGCTGCGCGCCATCGGCTACCGGCCCGGCACGGTTGCGCTGCTCTTTGTATTGGAGGCCAATTTCATCGCCCTCACGGGCATTCTGGTGGGGGGGATCACCGGTCTGATTCTGGGCGACAAGACCATCGGCCAGGCTTACGGCCTGGCCACGCAGCAGAGCTTTCCAACGCCCTGGCTCGCGATTGGTGGGATGCTGCTGGCGGCCTGGTTGCTCTCGCTATTGGCGACGATTCTGCCCGCCTGGCAGGCAACGCGCATCTATCCGGCCGAGGCGTTACGCTATGAGTGAGCATGTGAGGGGGTATAGCGAACGGTCTCCAGAAAGCAACGCAATGTCGCCAGGACGCAAAGGCGCAAAGGAAAACCAGGGAGTTCCTGGCGTCTCCGCGACATTGCGTTTTTCAAATCGTCCTCAACGCCGGCAAGCTCTCTACTATCTTCACCGTCTCTAAACTTACGCTGATCACTTTGCCGATCAGATTGACGATGTACTGCGGGTCATCGGCGCGGTTGGGGTCGTTGACGATGCCGCTGCGTCTGTCGGTCTTGAGGCGGTACTGGTCGATGATCCACTCCAGGGCCGAGCGGTTGCCCAGTCGATAGGCAAAGGCTTTTGATGGAATTCCAGCGAGTGTCAGGAAGTCGTTGTAGCGGAGCTGTGTTTTGTCTTTGGAGAGGCGCATCTTCTCGACGCGCCAATCGAGGGACTGACCCGCCGTCTCTGTCATGTCGAGCGGATAGGCGGGCATCTCTTCATAGCCGACGTGGATCTCGGCCAGGCGCGCGCCGGCTTGGGCAAAGGCCCGAAAATGATCAGGATTCACGGGATTATCGGGATTTTCAGGATAGGGGATGCGCGGCAGTTCCCGCTTGAGGTTGGCCTGGTAGCGCTCACGGTAGCGCGGATGGTGCAGGATGGCGTAGATGGAATGGAAGATATCCCATTTGCTGATTGTGTCGTCGCGGTAGCGCGCGCGGAACTGCGCCAAGGCCCAATCGGTGATGTTCTCGCGCCGGTTTGTCCCGTCCTCGTCGTAGGTGTAGAAGGGGAAGCATTGCCCTGGGGAGCCAAAACCGCCTGGCGCCACAAGGTCGGGAATGCAATTAGCGATGAGACAGGTAAAAGGTTTTTCTCGCGTGATATTGACACAAATTACCCGATTTTCCGTTTCTGTCTCCGCTGTGGGGAAGATGGATGGGAAAACGTATACACGTTCATTCATCATCCGGTCAAAGTAAAAGTTTGATTTCATGAACGGACGATAGAGTGATGCCCTCAGCTTTTCTTGCGAAAAATCAGCGATTTTCCCTCTTTTCAAGTCCTGTTTAAGCCTGTACGTCCAACCGATTTTCTTGCCATCATAGACCACAAAATCATCGACGTTTGCATTCTGATTTGCCTGCCGTTCCCACTTGAACACTTGTTCATTGTAGAAATCGATCATCCGCTGCATGTTCTCTGTGAGCGCGTCGCGGCTGAAGTTGTGCGCCCAGGCATCACGGGCCGTATTGACACCGAGACTATACACCTTAAAAATCACATCCACCGCCTCGCCTTTTGCCGCCTTCGCTTCCTTGCTTCCCAGCGGCATAAAGGTCTCAAACTCGGCGTGGAGTCCCTCGGTCAGCCAGGTGTGCCGCTTGTCCGGCGTTATCGGCTGCCATTCGATGTTGCGGTACTGCTCCTTTGCATCGAGATAACGATACTTCTCTTCCTTGCGCCACAACTCATCGACACGCGCGTAGAAGATTTCAGCTTGAGCATTTGCTTTGTCGCGCCTTTTGACGAAAAAATTGATGCTGACACCCACCTGAATCCCAAAGACGTTGTGCGTTGTGCCTGAAAGCTTTGGATTCTTGCGTACGTTCCCACTCAGATCGAGAATGTAGATGGCGTCGAAATCGTCTGCAAGACATTTTCTCATGCCATCAAACGCCACGCCGTCGAGAAAGCCGTTGTTGGTCACGAAGGCGACAATCCCCTCCTCGCCTATCCGATCCGCTGCCCAGCGTATCGCTTTGACATACGGGTCAGAGATGGCTTTCTTGAGAGTGGCTTGCGATGCTTTGGCGTAGGTGTCCGCCACCCGCCGGTCGATAACAGGGTATGTGCGGTTGCGGTTGTTGTCGTTCTCGTTGACCTGTCCGATGTTGTAGGGCGGATTGCCGATGATGACGGTGATATCCTGTCCCTGCTGAGACCGCACCCGTTCGCTGTTCTCCAGCGTCAGGAAGCTGAGTTGGATATCCTCGGCCAGCTCGAAGGTGTCCACCAGACAGATGCCGCCGAAGGGCGCGTACTGGCCGGTCAGATCGTAGTATTCATGCTCGATGTTCAGGGCCGCGATGTAGTACGGCAGCAGCAGCACTTCGTTGCAGTGCAGCTCACGCGCGTACTTGTCGGGCAGACGGGCGAGTTTGCCCATCTCCTGGATATGGCGCATGACGCGCAGGATGAAGTTGCCCGTGCCCACGAAGGGATCCAGCAGATGGACGCCCACATCGGCCAGAGAGCGGTCAAACTCGCGGCGCAGTAAGGCCTCCACCGATCGCACCATAAAGTCGACGATCGGCTGCGGCGTGTAGACGATGCCGTGCGTGTCGGCCACTCTGACAGAAAAACCCTGAAAGAAATTCTCGTAGACGGTGTTGAGAAAGCCCTGCTTCTCGGAAAAGTCGTCGATGGCGGCGGCTGTGGTTTCGATGGCGGCGTAGAAGCGAGCCAGGGGACGGAAAAACTCGTGACGGCTGAAGCGCTGGCTGGTCAACGCGCGCGCCACCTCTTCGATCTCGCGGGCGATCACGTTGCGCGCCACAAAGTCCGGGTTGTTGAAGACGCGCCGGAAGATGCGCTCGGTCAGCAGGTGCTGGATCAACATCTCCTCCACCGCCTGATCCGATATGTGGGGGTTGATGGCCTCGCGACACAGATCCGCGAAGCGGCCGAAGGCCTCGATAAAGACCGGATTGTCGCGACGCTCCCCTTCGATCAGAGACAGCAGAGCCGCAGCCAGTTCCGGCACTACCGCTTTGAACTCCTCCACGGCCTGCTGCCAGTCGGCAAAGGCCGGCGGCCGGTAGGCGAAGAAGACCCGCAGCCCGGCGATGAGCGCATCCGCCTCCCCGATAGGGCTGTCCCACACCCGTTGCCCCTGCTGGATTACGACCATGCGGTCGGGGGCCTGGAAGAGGATATTGTCATCGGGATAGCCGGCCGCCAGCTTCCGGCGTATCTCCACATCCAGGTCGTCGGCGCTGTCCTTGGCCTCCCAGTAGCCATGGGCCAGCTTGAAGCTGTCCAGCAGCGCGCCGTCGATGCGGATCGTGCGGTCGCCGCGCGGCTTGCGGGCGTACTGCTCGGCCAGCGTCCAGCCGAAGGGTTGGGCGGCCGCGCGCAGGAGATTGGCGAAGGCGGGGGCCACCGCGCCCTCGTGCACGAGGCCGAGCCGGGTCAGTCTGTTTATCTCGGCGAAGTAGTCTTTGACGACTTTGTGTGTGGCTTTGAGCTGAAACATGGGCGGGTCCGGTCTGATAGAGAAAATGGCGCGCATCACTGAACTGAGTAGTACCCCTCTCCGGCGCAGAAACGGCATACAATGCGGTCATTGCGAACGAGCTCGCGTTCGTTGATGATCTCCTCCCCGCAGCCTTCACAGTTGACCCGCGCCCCGGCGCGGCTGATGATCGCTTCAACGGGAGTCGTCAGGCTCACCCAATCGAACGAGAGCAACTCGGAATCCGGCATCCGTTGATAGCCGTTGAGCATGGCAAAATAGCGACGCGTTTCCTGCGGCGCATATATCGATGCCCGCGCGCGCACATCGATCTGCGGCGCGAGGCGCACGGCCCGTCCTGTCTTCAGATCGACAAAGGTGGCCGCGATCTTGCCGTAGTCCTCCACTCGCAGGGTGCGATGTCCTACAGTCGCGCCGGTGGCCGCCTCCACACCATCGGCAAAGCAGCCATCGGTCTCTACGATCACCAGCAGCCGTTTGTCATGCCGGGGCACATCCATCTGCAACGCGCCAGCCCCAGCGATACCGATGCGAGCGCCCAACACCTGACGCGGGCACAGGTGCTTGTGCCTGGCGGAGGCCAACGCCAACGCGCTTTGCAGCCTTGGCCAGATATCCAATGTTTCTGTACATGTTTCTGTACATGTTTCTGTATCTGTCGGCATCGTCATTCCCAAATCTCCTCATGTGGCGACCATCTCTGTGGCGACCATCTCTGTGGCGACCATCCCTGCGGCGACCATCCCTGCGGCGACCATCCCTGCGGCGACCATCCTTGTGGCTCACAGCCACTTGGCCAGGCGACGCTTTCACGAGTCCACAGTGCGATTATACAGCTTTACAGCTCTTTTCTCCCACTATGATTCCTTTTTGATTCCTTTTTGCAGTGAAATTATGGGTGACGGCCTCGCATCGCCGTGACGAAAGATCGCCTGCTGTGTTAAAATATGATGGTTCATGGATACTGAAACTATGCAGAAGCATCACAAGTCCCCTTCCGAAACGACGGTCGTCGTCGCCATGAGTGGCGGCGTGGATAGCTCTGTCGCTGCCGCCCTGCTATCTGAGCGGGGCTACCGTTGCATTGGCGTGATGATGCGTCTATGGTCGGAGGTGGAGATCGGGGAAGGCTCCCGAAACAAGTGTTGTGACCAGGAAAGCGTGGACGATGCCCGCCGGGTGGCGGACCAGTTGGGCATACCCTTCTATCTGATCAATGTCGAACGGCCTTTCAAACAGAACGTCGTGGATTTCTTTATCGACGGCTACAGCGCCGGGCTGACTCCAAACCCTTGTCTGGCCTGCAATCGGCATATCCGTTTCGATTATCTGCTCAACTATGCCCGCCGGCTGGGCGCGGACTATCTGGCCAGCGGCCACTATGCGCGTTTGCGGCGGCAGCCCGATGGAAGCGTGCATCTGCTACGAGGGGTGGATGAGCGTAAGGATCAGTCGTATGTGCTGAGTATGCTGGGGCAGGCAGAGCTTACCGACCTGCTTTTTCCCGTCGGCGACTACCCGAAGAATGATGTGCGACGCATGGCGGCGGCCCGCAATCTGCCCATCTACAGCAAACATGATTCAATGGATCTCTGCTTCGTGGTCGATGACGACTACCGTCGCTTTCTACAGGATTGGGCGCCCGAGGCAATGATACCCGGCGAAATCATCGACCGGGATGGGAACGTTCTGGGAATGCACCGAGGTCTGCCCAACTACACAATTGGCCAGCGTAGAGGTCTGGGCCTCAGCGGGAGCGGCGCGCCCCTGTACGTTGTGGATCTGGATCGAACTCGCAATGCGTTGCTCGTGGGGCCGGCGGAGGCGTTGCGCAAGACGGAGTTGCTGGCAACCGATGTCACCTGGACACTGGGCAGGGCGATTGCCGCCGGCAGCCGCGCCCAATGCAAGATACGCTACAGCGCCCGCCCAATGGACTGCACTCTATATCCACAGGAAGACGGCTGCGCGCGAGTCGTATTCGACGCGCCTGTGCGGGATATCACACCCGGCCAAGGGGCGGTCTTCTACGACGGCGCGCACTGTCTGGGCGGTGGGCTTATCGCCAAATACGCGTCCTAATGGATATCGTACTCAATCCGATGATTCTGCTGGCAACGTTGTTGGTCGCGGGCTACGCCAGTCTCTTTCACCTGTGGACGGGCCGTTCCAGGCGTGATCTGCTGCTATTTCTGATTGCGGCCGCGCTTGGATTTGCTCTGGGGCAATGGGTGGGTCGCTCTCTGCAGTTGGACATTCTGCGGATCGGGCATCTGTACACATTGGAGGCGACGCTTGCTTCCCTACTCGCCCTATTCCTGGTTAAAATACTTAATTTGTAGCCAAAGGGTTCACTGCAGCGTGGCAGGGTCGTCGCTGCAAAAGATGGCGGCGGCTGGAAGGGTCCCTCGCGTTGAAGCCATCATCGTCAACACCTCGCATTGGCAAAGGAGTCTGTCGTGGTCAGCGCCACAGTTCGGGATATCGCGATTATTCTCGTCGCTGTTGAAATACTCATTATGAACGGACTGCTGGTGGTGCTTGTCTGGCAGGTTTGGCGCCTGATCAAAATGATCCGGGTAGAGATCAAACCGGTGATCAAAGACAGTCAGGAAACGGTCGGCACTGTCAAAGGCTCGGCAGATTTCGTCAGCACAAGTATCATTCGCCCACTCATCGCCAGCAGCAGCCGCTTGGCCGGCTGGCGTCGTTCTGTGAAGGCAATCCAGTCGGAACTGCGGAGTTCGATGGCCGCGGTGGCGCCGTCCCGCCCGCCGTCTGACGGGTCGAAGAATGGCGGCAGCGCTACGGAGAAGCCGATCCATGAAAGCAGCGCGGATCGAGGCGGCAGCCTCTGACTGGCCGGGCCGGCTGCGGACGATGCGCCAGCGGTTGGCAAATCGACCATCCCTTCTGCCTCACCACTTTCTGGAAGTCGTCTTGCCGAAGATCGGCGGGGCGCTCTTTGCCCTGCGCCCAGGGCGGGCGAGCGCATCGACGCGCCTTTGCGGCTACGCGTTTTTACTGCCCCGGGCCATCACCCCCAGCGGCGCCGTTTACACTCTGCGTTTCGAGCCTCTGGCCAATGCGCCGGTCGCCAGTGCGGACGAAATTAGCCTGGCAGTGCAGAAGGAGCTAGGTCCGGGCGACCGGACGGTATTCTATCGGCCCGACGCGGCCCAGCGCTACACCCCTACTCATATCGACTTTGAAGGAGTGGACTGCGGCCGCCCGGACGCGACAGAAGCGATTGCGATTCGACAGTTGCAGCGGGCCATCTGGCACAGCTCTTCCGACGCCCTATACCCCAGCGACCTGCACAGCGACGACGCGGGCTTGGGCACCTCTTTGGTCGCTCGGGTTGAAGGCGAACTGGTCGGTTTTCTGTTGGGGTTCTATCACTTTGGGAAAAAGCATCTGGCGGCTCCCTGGCACAAATTTCGCCAGGATCTGCGGCTGGAATCCCAGATTCTAGCGGTCGCCCCTGGCCAGAGACGGCGTCGGATCGGCCAACTCCTGAAAGGGCTACAGGCCCGCCAAGCCCTGGCCTGCGGCATCGATCTGATCAGCTGGACGGCAGACCCGCTGCTCTTTCCCAACGCGCTGCTCAACTTTACTCGTTTGCGCGCCGTCACCCACGAATTTCAACCCAGCCTGTACCCTTTTCACAATGAACTCAATCAGGTGCCTGCTTCCCGACTCAGCCTGTTGTGGCCAATTCGAGCGCGCCGCGTGCAAACAACACTGACCGGCGACAACAGAGCTGACCCGATCGCGGTCTCGGCTGGCCCGGATGTGACGGTTGTCAATCGGGCAGACGGGAGGCCGGTCTTCGATGCCGCCACCGCGCGCATCGCCATCGAAATCCCTGCTGATTGGATCGCGCTTCAGCGGGCAGATCGGACGACTGCCCAGCGCTGGCGGGATGTCACCAACCGACTGTTGGGCCACTACCTCGGCCCGGAATCGGGACGCTACATCCTCACCAATGCGGGCGTCAGCGGCTCCCGGCACTTTCTGATTGGCGAGCAAGTAGATGACAGAATGTTGGAACGGCTGGCGGAGTTTGAGTAGACAATACGCAGTCTTCGGCGGACGGCGTTATATCAACAGACGCTCAATCTCCTCATCTTTCCGCACCCTGCGGGCCTGGACCGTGGCGCGTTTCCTGAGGATACGGGGCAGGCTGATGAGGCCGGCCAGCTGTCCCCGCAGCCGGGCGCGGGCGGCGGCGCCTCGGCAGTTGCACAGCGCGTCGGCGGCGATGGAGATTTGGGCGTGTAGGATGTGGGCAGAATGCCGCAGAAGGAGAGATGTCGGCATATTTTTGGCAAGGGTCCACAGGGTGTTGCGGCCCACGTAGAAGCTGCTCAGTTTGTCGCCGCCGCTGCCGCCCAGCTTATGATACACCCGGGCTGCTGGCGCGAAGACGGACTGCCAGCCCAGCAGCTGGGCGCGAAAGGCAAAGTCCACATCTTCCAGATACATCCAAAACTCTTCGTCGAATCCGTCGAGGGCATCCCATAGGGCCCGGCGTACGGCCATCGCGCCGCCACAGCCGCCGAATATCCCATCCGGCCCTTCAAACTGGCCGCTGTCGATGCTCCATACGCCTCGATTACGGGGAATGCCATCCCGCCCCATCAGATCTCCTGCGGCATGAATGCGATCGCGTTCGTCGAACAACAGGAGTTTTGGGGCCACAATTCCTGCCTGGGGATGCGCGCAGACGGTTTTCGCCAGCTCGGCCAGAAATTCCGGATCCGGTTGGGTATCGTTGTTGAGGAGGACGAGCACTTGGCCCAGCGCTGCCTTCACAGCCGCGTTGATGGTGGCAACGAACCCTCGATTTCTGTGGCTGATCAGCAGCCGGGCCTGGGGCGCGTTGGCTTCCACCCAGACTACGGAGTCGTCGCTGCTGGCGTCGTCGGCGAAGATGACCTCGAAATCCGTGAAGGTTTGGGCAGCCAGCCCTGCAAACAGATCCGGTAGATACTGGCTGCCGTTGAAGTTGGGGATCACCAGCGAAAAGAACGGTGGGGTGTCCGCTTGCGAAGACGAAGAACGTTGATCTTTTTCTCTCATTGCGTTGTCCAATTCATTCATACGGTTCGGTCTGCACGTATTCCCGCAACGCATCTTGCCAGCATCGCAGATGGATGCCCAAGGCCGCGCCCGCCTGGTTGACCAGAACTGCGTGTTGAGGCGGCATCGTAGGGCGCGGCCAATCGCGCGCGCCAATGGGCGTTACAGGTAGCGTCTTCCGCCCGGTCAGGCGCAGCAGTTCCACAGCCCAGTCGTAGCGGCTGGCGCAGCCGTCATTGACGAAATGATAGATGCCGTAGCGCTGCGTCTCGATGAGCAGGGCAATGGCCTTTGCCACGTCTGGCGCGTAGGTTGGGTTGCCGTACTCGTCATTGACTACACGAAGCGCGCCGTATTGGTCTGCGGCCGCGCTGATTTTGGAGGGAAAGTTGCTGCTTCCCGGACCGTAGAGCCACGCCACCCGCACGATATACAGGCGATCCAAAACCGCGCCCGCGGCCTGCTCGCCTGCGGCCTTGCTGCGGGCATAGACGCTGCGCGGCGCAATCTGTTCATATTCCCGATAGAAGCGCCCTATTTCTCCGGCAAACACCTCGTTTGTGCTGATATGCACCAAGGCCGCGCCGCGGCGGGCGCATCCTGCCGCCAGATATTTTGGGCCGAGAGCATTGACCGCGAACGCTTCATCCGGAGATTCCTCGGCTCCATCTACGTTCGTCCAGGCGGCGGCGTTGATGACGACATCCGGCGCCGCCTCGGCCACCGCGTCGGCGATGACCGGATCGGCGATGTCGTACTGAGGGCGTGTCCAGCAGGTTAGCTTGTCCGCGGAGACAAACCGCGCGCGCAACGCCTGTCCGAGTTGTCCATTGGCGCCGGTAATGAGGATATGCGACATGGCTAGTGCGCTCAGAGCGTCTGGTCCGCCTGTTCCAGAAGAGGCGTCACCAGGTCTGGCAGGAGGTTGCGCAGGGGAAAGAGATCGTTGTATCCTACATGTCCTCCGAAGGGCAAGATGTGGAGCTGTAGCAGCGGATGGACTGGCAGATCGTAGATATCCAGGGTGTGAATGATCGGGTCGTTGGCTGCGGAGAGGATCGACAGCGGCACGGACAGATCGGCGATGTCCTTGGGCTTCACGCTGTATGCGTCCAGATATTCGTCGACGTCGTTGAAGAGGCCCAGGCGCTTGACCAACCGATCATTCATCTCTCGAATCGTCGGGATAGATGCCAGAGTCGTGAAATCATAGAGATCGGGGAAAAGAGTCTGTTTCTTACGCAAAGATTCGAGCCAGCAATTGCGAAAATAGCGACGCAGCAGCCTATGGCTGTCGAGGAGCGAGCAGGCGCGTCGGGGATTGAGGGGCGGATTGATGGCGATGGCCCGCCGCAGATTGGGGATCGGTTTTCGGGCGTGGCGTAGGGCCATGCGAATGACAAAATTACCACCTAGCGAGGCGCCGACCAGATAAAGTGGTTCATTGCCGGCCAGGAGCGCCACCTGTTGAGTGGCTGCATGCACTTCCTGGATAAGCGTTGCGTAGAAAATTCCCTTGTTCAGGTGGTGGGTCGGCCCATGATCCCGCATATTCAGCCGCACAACATCATAGCCTGCCCGGATCAAGGCGCTACCCAGCACGAGATTATAGGCGGAATGGCTATGCCCTTCCCAACCGTGAATAAGCATCACCAGCCCTCTGGGGTTGATACCTGTACGGCTGGGCGTAAAGTACCCGAGCAGACGCACTGTCCGCTTTGGATCGAAATTTGTGTGATCGGGGCCAGCGTCAAACAACACCGGATGCTCACCCTTGGTGACGAGCCATGCATCCGGCGGCGTGTACTGGGCCAAAACTGTCTGCAGGTTCCCACTACGCAGGAAGCGATGGGGCCGATATGTGTGGATATGAAGGGATTCTTTCGTTCCTGAATCTGGAAACATTTCGCGACTATTGAAGTCTTTGCATAGGCTACCACTTTACGATACAATTCTTTGATATTATTTTCGCACTGCTTTCGGAGTCAGTTACCCTGACTACATTTTTTGTCAGGCAGATAACGGACAGTTGTCTATTTCCGATGCCATTGCTGCATTCGTGAAGTATATTGTAGCGGGAAAAGAGGTCTTATACAATGATTGATCATCTAGCGCACTTGCGGCCGGATCCGAATGGGATTCATTCCGACGGCATCCCCACGGCAGCCCTCGAAGCGCCCCCTCTCGAATCCACCGTGAATGGCGTTGGTGACCAGGTCGATCCCTTCACACAGAAAATCGAAGCCTGGTGGAGACGTACTCAGGAGACGAAGTCCAACGACCTATACTATTACTTCCAAGCGGTAGACGCTCTGGAGGGGCCTTGGGTGCATACGGAGGGCAAACGCAAACTGATGTTTGCCACCTATAGCTACCTGGGACTGATCAATCACCCCCGCATTGTGGCTGCGGCCAAAGCCGCGGCGGACAAATACGGAACCGGCACCCACGGTGTCCGCATTCTGGGAGGCACACTGGATCTGCATGCCAGGATGGAGCGGACGATTGCTGAATTCACCAGACGCGAGGAGGCAATTGTCTACAGTTCCGGCTATGTCACGAACCTGGCGACTGTCAGCACAATTGTGGGTCGGGGCGACTGGGTCTTCTCTGACAGGTGGAACCACGCGAGTATTGTAGATGGCTGTCTGTTGGCGCGGGGCAAATTTGTTCGCTTCCGTCATAATGACATGGATGATCTGGAAAAGCAGTTGCGCCGCGCCCCGGAAAGCGCTGGCAAACTTGTGATCGCTGACGCGGTTTTCTCGATGGATGGCGACATTTTCAATCTGCCGGCAGCCTTCGACCTGTGCCGTCGCTACAAAGCGCGCCTGATGCTCGACGAGGCGCACAGTATTGGCGTCCTCGGCAAGACCGGGCATGGCATCGAAGAACATTTCGATATGTATGGTTCCATTGATCTGAAGATGGGCACCCTCAGCAAGACGATTCCTGGCATTGGCGGTTATATTGCCGGCAGCGCCAAATTGGTCACCTATCTGCGCCACACCGCGCGTGGATTCGTTTTCAGCGCGGCGCTTCCCCCTGCGGTGGCTGCGGCCATTACCGAAGGTTTCCATGTGCTCGAAGATGAAGGCGTAGAACGCAACCGCATTCTCACCTGCAATGCGCGCCAGTTCATCAGCGGGCTGCAAGCCGCCGGCTTCGATACGGGTCTGACCGAATCACCGATTGTTCCGATCATGGTGGGAACAGAGGAACGCGCGTTGGCGATGACCAAGTACTGTCAGGACAACGGCATCTTTGTGCTGCCTGTCCTGCCTCCGGCGGTGAAGGAAGGCACTGCCCGACTGCGGGCGAACGTCACTGCCGCGCATACGGCCGAAGACATCGAATTCGCGCTGGGTGTCTTCATCCAGGCAGGACGTTTGGTGGGCGTTATCGACTGATACGTCGGGCGCTCCACAAGAGCCAAACAGAAGCCGCAATGAAACGTATCGTTTCCATCAGCTTGGGCAGCAGCAAGCGCGACAAACGGGTCGAGACCATCGTGCGCGGCGAGCCGATTGTTCTGGAGCGGCTCGGCGCCGATGGCGACCAGGAACGAATGCGGCAGCTTTTTCTGGAGCATGACGGCCAGGTAGACGCCTTCGGCTTTGGCGGCGCAGATCTGGGGCTGGAGGTCAACGGCCGCTACTTCCCGCTCCATTCTGTGCAGAGTATCATTGCCGGCGTGCAAACACCGGTGGTGGATGGCGGCGGTATCCGTGCCGTTGTCGAGCGGCAGACGGCCCAGCGTTTGCAAGACCGGTTGCCGGCTCACCCCAAACGGGTGCTGTTCTGTGTGGGCGTTGCCCGCTACGCTATGGTACGCGGCTTTCTCGACACGGGCTATGAAGCGCTCTTTGGCGATCTGGCTTTCGGGTTGGGCATCCCCGTCTTTTTGCGCCGCCTCAGCACCCTCCATCTATTGTCGAGGATCTTGCTTCCGGTGATGGCCCGCCTGCCCTTCGAATGGGTCTATCCCACCGGCGAAAAACAGGATCAGATCGTGCCGAAATATGCACCGCAATACCAGTGGGCCTCAATCATCGCCGATGACTTCCATTATATCAAGCAACACCTGCCTGAGCGCCTGGACAGCAAGACGATCGTTACAAACACGACAACCGCTGAAGATGTGGCCCTGCTGAAGGATCGAGGCCTTTCCCAACTGGTGACGGTTACGCCGCGCCTGGATGGGCGCAGTTTCGGCACCAATGTGATGGAAGCGGCCCTCACAGCTCTGGCCGACAAAGACCGTCCGCTCACCACCGCAGAGCTAACTGAGATGCTGGATGAGGAAAGCATGACGCCCAATACACTTTCCTTGATCAGTGATCGGCACTGACCACGAACCGATGCCCACCACGACAGTTATCTCTAACGCCACTGCCCTCATAACAATGAACCCGCGCCGTCAGGAGATCGCTGACGGCGCGCTGGCGCTAGAAGGTTCACAGATCGTTTGGGTGGGCGCCAGCGCCGATCTGCCGGCCCGGTACGCGGATAGGGCAAGAGCGGCTGGCCAAAGCGATCCTGCCCGCCAATCCTGCTCACACTTCGACGCGCGGGGCAAGATCGTCCTGCCCGGCTTCATCAACACACACCATCATTTCTACCAGACTCTCACCCGCGTACTCCCTGCGGCGCAAAACGCGGTTCTATTCGACTGGCTGAAAATCCTCTACCCGATCTGGGCGGAACTGACCCCAGCGGATCTGCATGTCAGTACCCAGTTAGCCCTGACAGAGCTACTCCTGAGCGGCTGCACCAGCAGCAGCGATCACCACTACCTGTGGCCCAATGGCTCGCGCCTTGACGATCAGTTCGCTGCTGCGGAGGAGATCGGCGTGCGTTTTCACGGGGCCAGAGGCAGTGTGAGTCTCGGCGAAAGCCAGGGCGGCCTGCCACCGGATCGGGTGACGGAAGACGAAGCCGCCATACTGGAGGATTGCCGCCGCGTGATCGAAACCTACCACGACGCCAGGCGTTTCGCCATGCGTCGGGTTGTGTTGGCCCCCGGCAGCCCCTTCAGCGTCAGCCAGGATCTGATGCGAGAAAGCGCAGCCTTAGCCCGCTCCTTCGGCCCCAAGATGGATATCCACCTACACACCCATCTGGCAGAGACGGTCGACG
The DNA here is from genome assembly GCA_958295915.1 of uncultured Caldilineaceae bacterium. Taxonomy (GTDB): domain Bacteria; phylum Chloroflexota; class Anaerolineae; order Caldilineales; family Caldilineaceae; genus Bin5. Next base: position 4,534,246 of record OY282381.1, on the reverse strand, counting down.
AAGAAGATTTCTGTCTGGCGCGGTTCGGTTGCCGGCTTGGGAACTACGCAGAGCTTCTGGGCTGGACCGGCGACGACGTCTGGCATGCTCACTGCGTGCATCTGAACGAAAGTGGGATTCGTTTATTCGCCCAGACGCGCACCGGCGTGGCTCACTGCCCTACGAGCAATATGCGTCTGGCCAACGGCATCGCGCCTGTGCGGGCTATGCGTGACGCCGGCGTGAATGTGGGATTGGGAGTGGACGGCAGCGCCAGCAACGACGGCGGCCATCTGCTGGAGGAGGCGCGCCAGTCTCTGTTGTTGCAACGCGTATTGGGGGATCCCCAGGCGATGACGGCCAGAGAGGCGCTGGAGATCGCTACGCTCGGCGGCGCGGCCGTGCTGGGGCGGGACGATATCGGCGCGCTGGCGCCGGGGATGGCTGCCGATGTCATCGGCTTCGATCTGTCAGCTCCCACCTTTGCCGGCGGCGCGGTCCATGATCCGGTGGCTGCGCTGGTCTTTTGCTCGCCCCAACCGGTGGACTTTGCCTTCGTCAACGGGCGTCTTCTGGTTGAGGACGGCATGCCTCGTCACATCGACACACCTCGGCTGGTCGAGCGCCACAACCGCGCGGCGTTGGCGCTCTTGCGCCGCGCGGAAGGCGGATGATGAGCGAGACCACTGACCACTGCAGTTCAATGTGCGGCCAAACAGTCATTCTTACCCACGAACATGCCGATTTCGACGCGCTGGCGTCTCTGTTGGGCGGAGCATTGCTATTTCCGGATGCGCTACCTGTGCTGCCACGGAAACGAAACCGCAATACGCAGGCGTTTCTGTCGCTGTACAAGAACCAGTTTCCTTTCATTGAGCCCCAGCATCTGTCCCGCGTTCATGTGGAATTGGCGGTCCTGGTGGACACCCGCAGTGTCAACGCGGTGAAGGGAATGGACAGAACAACCGGCTATCTGGTTATCGATCACCACTCCAACGCAGAGCCGCTACCGAACGGTTGGAATGTCTGGAAAGATTCCCTTGGACCACATACGACCGGGGCCAACGCCACCCTTCTTATCGAGCGACTGATGCGCCAGAACGCGAGCCTGTCTTCCCTGCAAGCGACCCTGTTGGCGCTGGGCATTTACGAAGACACAGGTAGTCTGCTCTACGCGTCCACGACGCACCGGGACATTCGCTGCGCGGCCTGGTTGGTAGAGCGGGGCGCTCGCCTGGAGGTGATGCGTCGCTTCATGCACTATCCGCCGACCGTCGCGCAACGGAAACTGACCCAACAGCTGACAGAAGACGCCGAACACCTGACAGTCTCTGGTCAGAACATCGTTCTCGCCATTGCCGATGCGCCAGATTTTGAGGATGAACTCAGCACGCTGGCCCACAGACTGCGGGAACTATTCGACCCGGATGCCCTGTTCGTTGTCGTCAACCTGGGCGATCGCGTGCAAGTTGTGGCTCGCAGCGGCACCGACGCTGTGCATGTCGGCATGATCGCCGAACTGCTCGGCGGCGGCGGGCACAGCCGCGCCGCGGCCGCGCTGTTGCAGGACGCAACGCCAGAAGAGATCAGGGGTTGGATTATCGACCTGCTCCAAAAGCACGCGCGCCCGCCTGCCACCGTCGCCCAGATTATGAGTTGGGGCCATCCGCGCATACTGGACCAAGATATGTCTGTCGCAGCGGCGATGGAACTGATGCAGCGTTACGGCCATGAAGGTTTTCCCGTCGTACACAAAACAGACGACGGAGCGGAGCGGCTGGTGGGTATCCTCACCCGGCGGGAGGCGGACCGCACGCTCAGCCATCGGATGGGCGCTCTGCCCATCCACAAGGTGATGCGCCAGGGCGCCTACACCATCCGGCCGGACGCGCCCATCGCGGCGCTGCATCGGCTGATGATCGAAAGCGGCTGGGGGCAGATTCCCGTTGTCGATGCGGCCGGTGAGCTGGCGGGCATCGTCACCCGCACGGATCTACTCAAACTTTGGGGGGAGGAAGGGCAGGTGTCTGCGCAGATCCCGGATGTCAGGCGGGAATTGGAGCAGGCCTTGACAGAAGCGCAGCAGCGGATATTGTGGATTGCTGGCGAGACTGCGGCAGAAATGGGGCAAGCGGTATACATCGTAGGCGGTTTCGCCCGAGATCTGCTGCTGGGGCGCGTCCGCAACGGAGCCCGGCAGATGGGAGATTGCGGCGTCCGAGATGCCGGTGGCTCTGGCGTCGTGGATATGGATTTAGTGGTCGAGGGCGACGCCATCCGCTTGGCGGAACGGATGCGGGGGCAATGTGGGGGGCGGGTCGTCACCCATGCCCGCTTTGGCACGGCCAAATGGATTCTTGACGAGCCAAATCAACCGCTGACCTGCGCTGAACTGCTTTCGTCGAAGCGGTTGCCGTCGCATCTCGACTTCGTGACAGCGCGCACGGAATTCTATACGGAGCCGACGATTCTGCCGACTGTGGAACAGGGCAGCATCAAACTGGATCTGCATCGGCGAGATTTTACAATCAATACGTTGGCCATCGCCCTGACGCCGGATCGCTGGGGGGATTTGCTGGACTTTTACGGTGGGCTGACCGACCTGCGCACAGGGCTGATTCGCGTCTTGCACAGCCTGAGCTTTGTGGATGATCCGACCCGCATTTTGCGCGCCGTACGTTACGAGCAACGCTTTGATTTCCAAATTGAGGCGCGCACAGAAGAGCACTTATTGGACGCAGTGCCGCTGCTGGGGCGGGTGACAGCGGCTCGCGTTCGCCAGGAATTGGAACGCATCTTTCAGGAAGCCGAACCGGAAAAAGCCATACTACGCTTGGAAGAGTTGGGCGTTCTGAAACAGATCCATCCGGACTTGCGGGCCGGTCTGGCCTTTGTCCGTCACAGCGCCGCGCTGCGCGACAAACTCAGGCATGAAGATAGAGCGGACGAGCCAATTGAACGGCTCTATTGGGGGCTGCTTATCTACGAACTCCTGCCGCTGGAGACTGAAGCCGATGGGGCGTCCTCCGCGGTCGAAAAAGCGCTGAGCGAGCGGCTAAAACTGCGAAGCGAGACCCAACGGTTGATGCGTCAACTCCAGACGGTGAAGACGCGTCTGCCCCGGCTCATCGACCCGCAGGCTCCACCCAGCGCAATTGTCGCTGCACTCGATCAGGCGCGGCCGTCGGCGCTGCTGCTGTTCGCAGTGTTGGAAGAGAATGAATTGCTGCAAGAGCGGCTGCTTCACTACGCGCAGACATGGCAGCATGTGCATCCCTCGCTGGATGGCAATGACTTGCGGCAGATGGGGTTGCGTCCTGGCCCGCTGTACGGCGAAATTTTGCGTCGGGCGCGAGCGGCTCTACTGGACGGAGAGATCGAGCCGGGCGCGGCAGAACAGCGGCTGGCGCAGGCGATCATCAGGGGTCAGTGGTCGGTGGTCACTGAGAAAGAGACGCAATGTCGCCAGGACGCGGAGACGCCAGGGAAAACTTCGAACTGAGCGCGCGGGCTGTGATTCTCCTGATGCGGATGGTAGACAGGATGAGATCATGGTCGATCCTGGATACTCATACAAATCATAGTTGGAGAAAAGCGCGATGAAAATTACCGCTATCAGACCTATTCTGGCTCAGGGCGAGCGCCGGATTTTCGTATTCGTGAAGATCGAAACCGATCAGCCGGGTCTGGTCGGCTGGGGGGAAGCCTCGGTAGAGGGCAAACCGCGCGCGGTGGCCGGCTGTATAGAGGATATGGAGCCGATGATTGTGGGCAGTGACCCTTTGGAAGTGGAACGCTGCTGGCAGACCCTCTATCGCAGCGGATTCTGGCGGCAGGGGATCATCGGTCTGTCGGCTCTGTCCGGCATCGATCAGGCTCTGTGGGACATCAAAGGCAAGGAAGCAGGCAAGCCGATCTATGAACTGCTGGGAGGCAAAGTGCGGGATCGGGTGCGCATGTACACCCACTTCGGCGGAAGCGCACCCGGAGAGATGGCTGAGAGCGCGGGGGAAAAGGTAGAGAAGGGCTGGAGCGCTGTCAAAACCGTGCCGGTCCCCATCACCAATATCCTGGATGGGCTGCGGGTCTTGGATGAAGCCGAGGACGGACTGAGAGCAGTGCGGGAGGCTGTCGGCAATGACGTGGACATATTATTGGACATGCACGGGCGGGTCACCCCCCAGATGGCGATCCGCTACGCGCAGCGGTTCGAACCCTACGAACCGTTCTGTATGGAAGAACCGGTGCAGGCGGAGAATCCGGCGGCTATGGCCCAGGTGGCCCGGGCCACGAGCATTCCTATCGCTACGGGCGAGCGACTCTTCACTCGTTGGGGCTTCCGGGAGATTCTGGAAACCGGCGCGGCCAGTCTGCTACAACCGGATGTCTGTCATGCCGGCGGCATTAGTGAAGTGCGACGCATCGCCGCGCTGGGGGAAATCTATTACGCTGGCATCGCGCCTCACAATCCCTATGGCCCGGTCTCGACTGCGGCCTGCATTCAGGTAGATTTCACAACGCCCAATTTCGTCATTCAAGAGATGGTGGACCCGGACACGATGCCCCTTTCGATGATAGAATTCGTCATCGAGCCCCTGACAGTTGTGGAGGGTCACATTCTGCCGCCGGACAGGCCGGGATTGGGGGTGGAGGTGGACGAAGCCGCCTGCGCCCGCCATGCGCCGGATTTCAGCACGGAAGCTGTTCAGAATTCCTTCCGCGCGTACCACGCTCGTCACCGCGACGGCGGCATCGCCGATTCCTGACTATCGCCGATTCCTGACTATTGGGCAGGCGCAAAGCGCCTGCCTTACTGACGTGAACTCTGACCATGGCTCCGATTCTTTCCGGCAAACGCATTATACTCGGTATCAGCGGCGGCATCGCGGCCTACAAATCGGTTACGCTCGCCAGCCGCTTTACGCAAGCCAACGCGCTGGTGGATGTGATCATGACGCATTCGGCGGCCAAGTTTGTGGCGCCGGTGACATTTCAGGCCATCACGCAGCGGGATGTGGCAACCGACACATTCGAATTCTGGCATGACGCCGGGCGGCTGCGCATCGGACACGTGGCCCTGGCGCATGCGGCCGACCTGTTCATTATTGCGCCGGCCACGGCCCACACAATTGCCCGCCTCGCCCTGGGTCTGAGCGATGATCTGTTGAGCATCACGGCACTCAGTTACAAAGGGCCGATGCTGCTGGCGCCGGCAATGGAAACCAATATGTGGACCCACCCGGCGACGATGCGCAATGTCCAGATTCTGGGCGATTGGGGCGTCGATTTCATCGGCCCGGCCGAGGGACGTCTGGCTTCTGGCGAAGTGGGGGAAGGCAGGGTCGCTGAACCGGAGGAGATCTTTGAAGTGGCCTGCAAAGTGATCGGTCGCGGCGGTCCGTTGGATGGGCTGCGGGTGGTGATCACTGCCGGCGGCACGCGGGAAGCGATCGATCCGGTGCGGTTTATGGGAAACCACTCCACGGGCAAGATGGGCGTGGCTTTAGCGCGCGCGGCGCGTGATCTGGGCGCAGACACGGTGCTCGTGCACGCGCCTTTGGCTGTGCATCCGCCCGGCGGCGTGGCGCTTGTGCCCGTGCATACAGCCTACCAGATGTATGCGGCGGTCATGGAAGATCTGCCCCAGACGGATGTGCTTATCGGCGCGGCCGCGGTGGCCGACTATCGTCCCAGCGCCAGCGCAGACAAAAAGCTCAAAAAGCTGCCGCAACAACAGATCATCACGCTCGAACGGACACCGGATATTCTCCAGGCCGTCGGCCAGCGTAGGGGCAATGCTTATTGCCCTGACCCGGCGGGGCCGGATAGGCAACGACCGCGGCTGGTCATCGGCTTTGCCGCGGAGACGAACGATCTGGAAGCCAATGCCCTGGGCAAATTGAAGCGCAAGAATCTTGATCTGATCGTCCTCAACGACGTGAGCGCGGCGGACAGCGGCTTTGCCGTGGACACAAACAGAGTCATTCTATTTGAGCGCGACGGCAACCGGGAGGATTGGCCGCTGATGAGCAAAGAGGAGGTAGCCCAGGCGATCTTGCAGCGGGTCGTGGCGCGACTGGGGCGCCTCAACTGGCAGAAACGCCGACCATAAACGCATTGTGAAATCTATGTGTACGTCCATTCGCCGGAGGATCTGATCCTCTACAAACTTCAATGCTACCGGTCATGCCCCAGCGGGTGCACTCCTTTCCACAGTAGACGCAGGCGCCTCTGGTTGCCGCTTTGCGTGGCATCTTGATCTCCTTCTACGAATTACGAATCGGATAGTTTCTAATTGATTACTACCCAATCCGTTGCGCTGCGGCCGAACGTCTCTGGCGCGTACATCTCCTCTGCCTTGGCTGGGGGCGCGACGAACGCGCCGGGGGTCGTGGCCCTGGCCATATAACGATACTCGTACACACCGGCCCACACGAATGACGAGAAGGCCTCGGCTCGTTCGTCCCGCAAGTTCTGATGCTGGTACCAACTCCCCCACAACCACCGGTAACTGCTGCTGCTCTCATGCGGGTCGTCTGGCGCGTCGCCGGTGACGGCCAATGTCGGGTTCAAGATTTCCAGGCCCGCGGGCAACGGATCCACCAGGGCCACATGCAGACGGCGGGACGGGGCCACCATCGTCAGTTTTACTTGCACCCGCGCGCCGGCTCTGATATGCCAGACGCCGTCCTTGTCCCGGCGCACATCCTGCGGATCGTCCACGGCCTCATAGATACGTTCGACGGTAAAGCCGCGGTCTGCCGCGTCCAGGCGTAGGTCTGTGGGCGCATAGCGCAGGCCCAGCCGGTAGTAGAGCCGCCCCTGGCCATCCTTCTGCACGATCAGCGGCACGTCTCCGTCGTCGTCCAGGCGTCTGTTCTGGACGACCGGCATGGGCACGTCAAGGTTGACGTTTTCCAGCGTGCGCCCGCGGAAGGCATGGCCGCCGGCGTACTGCTCGCCCAGCCAGATTCTGGCCATGAAGTCGGGCGTCTGGGACTCGAATGTGTTGAAGAAACGCTCCATCGCCAGCAACACCCACACGTTCTCCTGGGTGTTCGCCCACCGGCCCTGCGTGCGATGCCCCAACAGCCCCCGCGCCAGCTTTGTGATCAGATCGCTCTGGGGCTGGTCGACGATGAGCGCCTCCAGCAGGACCGCGTCGGCCCGGCGGCTGGAATAGAGCAGCAGGTATTCACCATCGCTGTAGCCAGTGGAGATCGTGGCGGTGGCGGCGGTCTCTGTCACTCGATTCTTGAGGAAGCGACGAATCTTCTGCACCGTCTCTTGCGAAGCTGGATCGTCCGTCAGCACGAAGAGCAGCCAGCCGATACTCTCCAGTGAGAGATTTCCCAGCCCGGATTCATTCACAAGGTTGCGGGCTTTGGCTGGGTCGTTGTCGCGCAGCAGCTTGCGCACGTATAAAGCGTAGGAGACGAGCGCCCGGCGGGTACTGATACCGATGTCTTGCGAAATGTAGCCTTCGATGTTACGCAAATAGTCCAGGGAGCGGCTGATCATGCCATCGGGCACGGCATAGCCCTTCAGTTGGGCGCGGGCCAGGGCGTGCGCCACATGCACGCTGTGATACGGCCACACCTGATCTCCCCGACGCCAGATGGGGAAGCCGCCGCTGTTGTCCTGCATGGCCTGCAAAGTCTGCAGATCCCGTTCCATCGCTTGCGCGATCACAGGACTGGCGGCTATTCCTTGCGTTTCGAACGCTGTGAGCGCATCCTGCAGCGCGGCCACGCCCAGGATGCGGGAAGCGATCTGCTCGGAGCATTCGTAGGGATAGCGCATCAGATAGATGAAGGCGTCGGTCAGGGTCTGCAAGGCGGTGGAGGACATGGTCACCTCCAGGCCACCGTAGTTGGGAATCACCCCGGCCGGCGGGCGCACCGGTTGCAGGACAGCGCCGCTTTCATCGATCTCGCCGTAAACGGCGAAGGCTTCGGTCGTCGCCGGGGTGAACACCGGCAGATCGACTGCGGCTGCGTCAGCGATGGCCGGCTGATTGGCGTCGAGTGCGCCGAATTGGAAGCGAGCCGCGCCGGCGCTGATCGTCGTCGTCGGGAAGCGCACTTCCACCCGATCGTTGGCGGGAACGGTCACCGCGTAGCCAGCTACCTCTCCTTGCTCGCTCTCCTGCGGGCCCTCTGCCGTCAGCCCGGCATTGGTCGCCTGGACGCCCACATGCACTTCCATCGGCTCGTCTGTCTGATTTTGCAGCACGACCGGTAGTTCAAAGTTGTCGCCGAAATTCAGGAAACGGGGCGCAGACGGCCGCACCATCAGCGGCAGCCGGGCGGTCAGGCTCGATTCAGCGGAGCCGAAGAACTTGTCGTCGCCAGCCGCCACCAGCATCACTCGATAGCGGGTGAGATTGTCCGGGAGCGTGACCGGCACACTGGCTTGGCCGTTTTCATCTGTACGCAGTTCTGGCGCGAAGAGGGCCAGCGGATCGTAGTTCAAGCGCACCCGAATCGGCTGTCCTTCATCACCACCAGCCTCCTCGCTGGCGGCCATATCCATCATAGCCATCTCCATCCGTGGCATAGCCGCAGCGGCCGGCGCCCCCCTGAACTGCCCAAAGGCGGGTTGCGGCATCCCCGTCGGCGTCACTGTCTTCTCCTGCAACGATTGGGGACTGGCAAGCAGCACATCGGCGCGATTGTGATGGTCTCGGACACCACTATCGCGTCCGCTGTAGAAGACGCGAATGGGATCTATCAGCTGATAACCGGTCAGGGCCAGAATCGCCTCATCCACCACAACAACAGCAAACTCGGCATCGGCCACAGGTTCGCCGTTGGCGTCCCGCACTGTCACGTCGATTGTCGTCTCGCCGCCCGGCTCCAGCCGATCCGCTTGGGGGTCTGCATCCACCCGCAGGGTGCGGTTCAGGGGCGATATCGATAGATCCAGGCTGCCGCGCGCGTAGGCGGGACGACGAGGCGCGGACAGCAGTTCGTTGCCAGCGTCATCCGTACGTACGGCTGCGCCGATCAGGTTCACCTGCACATGAATATTGGGGATGTATTTCTTCTCAATCGGCACGTGCAGGGTATAGGTCGGCGCGTCCATCGAGAACCGCTCACTGGAGACGAGGCCCTGCCGACGCACTGTTGCGATCCCTTCGGCAGGGAAGAAGGGCGCTTGCACCAGTATGGCGGCGGTGTCGCCGGGCGCATAGTTTTCGCCGTCAGGGATGAGTTGGATCTCTTCCTGCTCCAGGTTGCGGCTGGGCGGGCGCTGACCGCCGCCGCTCACCCAGCGGGTCAGTTCGGTCTGGTTGCGCCGGCCCGCGGCGTCGATAACCGTCGCTGTGATGCGATACTGGCCGCCAAGGGTCGTCTTGAATACGCAGGAGGCAAACTCGCTGTCGGCGTCGTCTGGGTCGGTGGCGGCGGTCGTCTCCACGGCGCATTCCTGCGCATCTTTCTCGATCTCCCGCCACTCGCCTTGGTGATACTGCCAATTCAGCCGGGCTGCCCTCAGGACAGCGCTGTGCCCCTCTATGGCATTGCCATCGATATCCGTGACGACAATATCAACGGTCAGCGGCTCGCCCCGCGCGACAAAGTAGCGGGCTGTACGCAGGCCGATGTACCGGTCTGCTGGATGGACCAGCAGACCGGCGCTACTGCTCCACGCCTGACGATTCACATCCAGGATCGTTGCGGTCGCGTCAATGCGAACCGGGCCGGCAAAAGGTCTCAATGCGCTCTCGCTGGACAGGAAATCGATGCGCAGGCTGTGTTCGCCGGCGGAGTTGGCGCGGGATGCGAACGACGCGCGCCCGAGGTCGCTGAATGTGTTGTAGGGCGCGACATCGTCATAGAAACGCCACCAGGGCATCCATTTGCCGAAGGTGAAGCCGGACCAGTTCGGCGGGTTGTAGGAACCCGGCATGGCGTGGACGGACCATTCCACCTCGGCAGCGGGCAGAGGACCGCCGGCAAAGTAGCTGGCGCTGACGGTCGCCAGCGCGTGGCCGCCCACTGTATGGGGGCCTTCGCTGACGCGGGCGCTGACTTCAAACTCAGGCCGGCGAAACTCCTGCACCTGAATCGAGTGGTAATGGCGTGTGGCGCGCGCATCGAGGGCGCCGCCTGGCGCCGCCATAAGCTCAATTTCGGTGAATCCGAGATTGATGTTCTCCGGCAGGTTGAACTGGAAATGGAAACCGCCCAAGGAGTTGAGAGGCGCTTCATCTGTGGCGATTTCGTTGCCCAGTGAATCCGACACCCGATATGCGATGCGGTCGGCCGCGCCTGCGGAAAACAGGCCCACATCGCCTTGCGGGCCATGCTCGATCTGACGCATCCAGCCCTTAATGCTGACGGTCTCGCCGGGACGGTACATCTGACGGTCGTCGAAGACATAATAGCGGGCCTCGACAGGTTCGACTCGTTGCCGCCAGCCACTCCAGCCTCTTTCGTCCCTGTAGAAGTAGTGGTTCTCCGGCAGGAAGGCGACATCATCGCCGTTGCGGGCGATGAGCAGCTGGGCGCTATTCTTGGGTAGCGTCAAGAGCGCGGATCCGGTCTCGTCGGTTATGCCGCGCGCATCCTGGGGCCAGAGGGCCACATCGACAGCGTCTAGCGGCGCCCCATCCTCCAGATGGTTGGCCCACACGCGCATCGCATCGGCATCCACAAATGCGTCCAGGCCAATCTGCGTCACTTGAATCCAGCTAATGACGCGCATGCTCTGTAGCTGTCGATTGAAGAGCGCGGAGAGCAGGCCGCCCTCAGGCTCGACGTGCAGGATCAGGTGCCCGGTATCGCCGGCCAGCGCGTCGGAGAGGTCGATGAGCGTCTCGGTCAGGACGTCGTTTTGGCTGCTGATTTTCAGCGTGCGTTCCATAACCGGTTCGCCGGGTGGATCCAGCGGGTCGTCGTAGCGGTAGTCATTCCGCCACTGCATGTATTCGAGGTACTGCTCCGGCTCCACGCGAAAGGCGCGCGCCTTGACAGCGTTGACATTGACCGTATAGAGGGGAAAGGTCGGTTCGCTGTAGGGATCGGGGATCGTCATTGGGCCGTTCTCAGCGATCAGAAAGGCCTCCATTGCCCCGACTCGGAACTGTACCTGTACGTCCTCTTCCATAGCCTGACCGAATACGTCGGTCAAACCGGCAGAGACGGCAACATTGTATGTAGTGCGGCCTTGGGTGTTGCCGGCAATCCAGATTGAATTGCCGGAGATATCAAACTCCGCGTCGCTCAGTTCTGGCTGCGTGGAGATGAGCGCTGGGTCGAAAGCCTCCACGTCGATGGGATTGCTGAACTGCAGGCGCCAGGGAGTGAAGGGCGGGCATTGGCCGTCTGTTCCCCAGCCACATTCATGCTGGCGCAGGGCAAAGGGCGCGTAGGTCTGGAAGCTGTAGCTCTGAGGATGCGCGGTGACGAGCGGGCCTTCAGCGGAGGGCGTACCCGCAGCGAAAGTCACTGTAACGGTCGCATCTCGTGGGAGGGGTTCGTCGGCCATGAAAGCCAACCAACGGCTTTCCCGCGCGCCTTCGCTCAAGCGTCGGACTCTGGCATCCGCGGCGATTTCGTCGGCGCTTGCCAAGCGTACAGCGTACGTGCGGCCGCGGGCTGTCACCTGCGCATGTTCGATTATGGCTGTGGGATCGATGCGCTGGTCAAAGGCGGCGAAGAAGACCGGTTCCAGCCCGTAAGCCCCCCCTGTCGGGTAGGCCGTTTGCAGGGACGCGGTAGGCGTGCGGAACGTCCAACTGACGGCATCCGCCAATGTCTTGCCGTTGGCGGATTCGGCGCCCGCGGGAATTTCGACAGTGTATTCTGTCGCCATGGGCATGCGGTCTATGCCGTCCACATCGGCTTCGAAGAGGAGGGTCTTTGTGCCCACCCAACGCCAGTGTCCTCGAACGGCCGGCGATAACTTTAGCGGCACGTCCTCCTGGGCCAGTTCCTGGCGGCTGCTGAGGGGAACCATGGGTTGGTTGAATGTCACACTCAGTTGTGGAGCCAGGGGGACCTCCCCCTCTGGCGAAAAGCGCAGCACATCCAGAGTTGTGTTGCGCGCCCCTGGAGGGCGCGATGGAGAATCGGCATACTCATCTGGCGCGGCCTCGGCTTGGGGCGGCGGGAAGGGGAGAGTCACCTCCAGGCCGGGGCGGGGCGGAGGCAAACTCTGCCCGGGCAACCGGTACTGCTGTACATCGCCATCATCTGCCAGGATGGAGGGCAGACGGGTCAGTAGGTTTCGAAGCTGTTCTTGCGTAAGGGCTGTTGTCTCGGCGACAGGCGGACGCGCATCTCCGCTGTCCAGGCCGGGCTGCCCTTCGCTGAGAGCAAAGGGCAGTGGCTCGGGTTCGTCGACAGTGTTATATTGCGCGCCACTGGAGGGCGCGACTTGGTTATATTGCGCGCCACTGGAGGGCGCGACCTGGCTCTCGGCATCTCTGAATTCAATCTCATCAGGGGCAGCTGGGCGCACACGTGTCACGGATTCGCTGGCAGGCCGGCTGCCCTGCGTGGAAACGGTATTGGCTGACGTGTTTTGGGTACAGCCGAGAATCGCCAATGCGATCAGAAAGAGGGGTAAAGCACGGTGCAACATAGTTCTTTACTCCTTTGGGGGACAGACCAGAATTACCGCTCAGAAACCGAACCAGGATTGGAGAATCTGTAGAGAACTGGCGCCTACAAATGCAATCAGAATGTGCTTGATAATTTTGCCACTGATTACGACCCCCAGAAACTGGAAGACGGGCATCCGCAATGCGCCCGCCAGGATTCCTGCGAAGTCGAAAATGGGTAGCGGTAGAATCGCCAGAACGAAAAGCACTGGCGCTGTGTGGCGGACAGTCAGGCTATGGAGCCTCGTGTTAACGCCCTGCTGGCGAATCAACTCGCTGCCGGTTGCCCCGGCCAAGTATCCGGTCAACTCGCCCAGACCGCTACCGCAGCCGGCAATGATACCGAGGAGGATCGGATTCAAGGCCGCGCCCAGAACAAACACAAAGAGCAGGCCGGGGGCAGGCAGAATGACCGTCGCGCTGGCGATCAGACTAATCAGAAAACTGCTTGCATATCCCCAGTGGCTAAACTGTTCCACCCACTCCGGGTTGAAGGCCAGCCAACAAGAACCGCCGGTGATAACAAGCAGCGCACAGATCTGAGCAATCAGCTGCAGTGGCTTTCTGCTGGAATGTTCCCTGGAACGCTCGTCGTCGGTTACAGTGGCAGGAGCGCCATCCGACACTTGGCGCAGCGCATTCGGCAATGAATCTGAAGTTGTAGGACGGTTCATGGGTAGATTCCGGTCTCTCAAACCTAGGCGGAAATCAGTGGTCAGGACGGGCAGGCCTTGTGCCTGCCCCTGGCCACTGCAGTTGTATCACTGCCGCTTTCGTGACCAGGTCGAATGTTCGCCAACTACGCTATTATCTACATTATCTACAACAGTTGCGGGTAGAATTGGTTGCGGTTCTGCGTGATCGTCCGGCGCGACACTGTCAGGCGGAAAGGTGTATACATATAGGTCTCTGATGCAAGCGTTTATGGTTCACGGTTTTTCCGCATCTTCGATTTCAACGGTTATCAGCAGATCGCCGCGCAAATCAGATGTCTGCTGGGACTGCGGATCCCTGCGGGTGAGAGAATGCAGCACATCCATGCCCTCTGTTACTGCCCCAAAGATCGTATGCTTGCCGTTCAGCCAGGGCGTCTCGACAAAAGTGATGAAGAACTGGCTGCCGTTTGTATTCGGCCCGGCATTTGCCATCGCCAGAAGGCCGGCGCGGTCAAACTGTAGGCTGGGAAGGATCTCATCCTGGAATTGATAGCCAGGCCCGCCGGCGCCGGTTCCGGTAGGATCTCCGCCCTGTGCCATGAAGTTCTCCAGCACCCGATGAAACGTCGTGTCGTTGTAGAATCCTTCCTGGGCCAAAAAGACGAAGTTATTTACTGTCAGCGGCGCGCGATCGGCGAAGAGCTGCACGCGAATAGCGCCCTTCTCAGTCTTGAATAGGGCGTGATAGTCTCTGGACGGATCGATGCCCATTGCCGGCGATGCGCTGTACATGCCGTTACGGGCCGCCGGTTCGAGGGCAGCCGCGGCGTCGCTGTCGGTCTTTTCGGTCTTTTCGGTCTGCTCAGAGGAGTTGGCGCAGGCGGATATGGCAAGCGCGGAAAGCAGCAAGAATGCGACGAGCCAGCATCTTTGGCGCTGAAACGGCCAAGGCGCAGATTGGAACGAAGAGAGCCATCTATCAGTAGGTAAAGTCAAAATACTCTCCTTGAGGTCGTTAATAGCGCGCGCTCCTGTGGGGCGCGACATCGTTTTAAGGCAATGTTTTAAGGCAATGGCGCGATATTGCGAGGACGCGAGGAACCCGGAAAAATCATTGCGTCGTTGCGTCTCTACGTCGTTGCGTTACATTGTTCGCAGAGCCAATTCATGACAGATGTATGCTCATATTCGGTCGTTTTGCATTTCGAGCTTCCAGAACGCATACCCGGCCAGCAACAGCGCGCCCAGCGCGACGACGATGGCTTCCTGCAAATTGGCTTGGGTCAAAAATACGGATGCCAGCCCCATTCCTCCAGTGATAAGATAACACAGAAGGACCGCTTCCCGGCTACTACCTGTACGCTGGGCGAGCCGGTGGCTGATGTGATCCTTGCCGGCCGCGATAAGCGGATTCTTGCCGCGTCGCAAACGGCTGATGAAAACCAGCGTCGTGTCGAAAATCGGCAGAGCCAGGATAAGCACTGGAATCAGCCAGGTGACGCTGGCGCTGTTCATGGGAAAACGCAACTTGATGCCGACGGCAGCGAGCAGAAAACCGAGAAACAGGCTGCCGGTGTCGCCCATAAAGATATGGGCTGGATTCCAATTATACACCAGAAATCCGGCACACGCGCCGCACAGCGCTGCGGCCAATGCTCCGACCAGATATTGATCGCTCATCGCGGCGAGGAGCGTAAAGAAGGCTGCCGAAATCGTCGCAATCCCGCTGGATAGTCCATCCATATTGTCCAGCAGATTCAACGCGTTTGTAATTCCGACCACCCAGAAAAGCGTCAGGGCAATGTCCAGAAGGCCATTGAAAAGCCGAACTTGCACACCGCTGATAATCAGGATGCTGGCGGCGGCCACCTGGAAAGCAAGTTTCAGGTAGCTCCCCAGCCCTCGGCTGTCGTCCAGAGCGCCGACGAGACTGACAAGCGTGGCGCCGACAAAGATGCCGACGACCTCGTTGACGTAGCGGCGTTCACCGAAAAAAGCCAGGGCGCCGATGAAGGCGATATAGATGGCCACGCCCCCCATTAGCGGCACAGGCGTCTCATGGATCTTGCGCGCAGCCGGCTGATCGAGAATTCCCAACTGCAAAGCTGCATAGCGCACCAGAGGCGTGCTGCCGATGGCGATGATCAAGGCGCTGGCGGCCATCAAGAGAAAAGGAATCATTGGGCAATTCGATAATCATTTTAAGGCGATGGCGATGGCGCGCGGAAAACCCGGAAAGATCATTGCGTCGTTGCGTCTCTGCGTCGTTGCGTTACCTTGTTCGCGGAGCCAATTCATGACAGATGTCCAGCAAGCTATTCAAGAGAGGCTACGAACGCCTGGATAGTTAGCTTGTCACCCTCTGGCGCGAGAGCCAAGGCATTTTCCCCGAACTGTCGGGCAAGCGCACTGTTGCCAAGCTGATCGTGGATCTTAGCCAACTGTAGCGGATAGCGAAAATCGTCCGGCTCCAGGTCGATCAGGCGGTGTACGAGATCGACCGACTCGGACAGACGTCCATGCTCGACATACAGATCGACCAGCAGATGGTATATGAGTATGGCGGCGTCCGCTCTGCCAGGGCCGGTTTCGATGGCGGCAGACCGCTCGTTGCCGATCAGGGCGGCCGCCCGTTCTGCCCACCGGATTGCCTCTTCGGGACGGTTGAGATCCCGATAGAGAATTGCCAGATTGCGCACGATATTGAGATTATTCGGATTCTTTTCGACAATCTGCAAGTTGGTTGCCAATGCCCCTGCCAGATCACCGGAACGGGACTGGGCTACCCCCCAATGGCTGCGTAGCTGCATACTGTTCGGCAGTTTCTCCAAGCCGCGCTGCAAAACCTCGCTGAATTTCTCCGTTTCATCCATCTGCGCATACAACTCTGAAAGCAGAACATAGGTGGTTTCGAAGTGGTCGTCTACGGAAAGGCTGTGCCGATATGTTCTCTCCGCTTCTTCCCGCCGGCCCATTGAGGCCAAAATCATCCCTTTTTCATTCCACAGATGGGCGGCGTTGGGGCTGAGCGTCAGAGCGGTTTTATAATACTGCAAACTCATTTCCAGGGTCTGCATCCGCGTCTGCGGATCATCGGTCAGCTTCGACCAGCGATAATAGAGACGGGCCAAATTCCCGGTGTGATCGGTATTTAGCGGGTTCACTTCTTGGGCCCGCAGCAGGACGACCTCCGCTACCCGCAGCAGGTCCTCCTGCCCCATTTGCGCGATCTCCTGAGC
Source organism: uncultured Caldilineaceae bacterium (assembly GCA_958295915.1). Lineage (GTDB taxonomy): Bacteria > Chloroflexota > Anaerolineae > Caldilineales > Caldilineaceae > Bin5. The sequence continues at coordinate 4,517,759 of OY282381.1, read as the reverse complement.
AGTCAGGCTGAGAGCATCCTGCAGCGACAGTTCAGCCGCTAGGGTCAGGAACCCCTCCTGCGGCGCGCCGCTTGCTCTTTCTAACAGACTGCGCCCCAAAAAGAGAAGATAGTAATCTTCTGTCGGCCGCACGGTCAATGCTCGTCGATATAGATCCGCGCTCTCTACCCAATCGCCGGCGGTATCGAACCTCTGGCCCTGTTTGTAAAGGACATCCGCCCGAACCTGCGCTATGTTTACATTGCCTACCAGCAGGAAGGTGGCCGCTGTCAGTACGACTGCGCAGCTCGCTGTTACCAGAGCGCGGGTCATCAACACCCGCCGCGGTTCCAGCATTGCGCGCCACGCCAGAACCAGACCCGAAATCAGACACCAGAACACCACAATCCACGTATACAGACTGAAGTGGCCGGCGATATGATTGGACTGCTCCGCGAACCCAATTGTCGATGCGCTGGGTAGCAGCCGCCCCGCGTGAATCAACCCGTACAGGAACCAACCTGTGAAAAGGATCAGCCCGTACAGGCCCAAGGCGCGCGCCCACGTAAAGACAACTCCCAACCTTTGGCGGCGCGGAAGAGCTTTATCCTTCCGCTTTGTTCTTGCCGGTGTCTTCCTTGAGCGCAGCCTCAACATAGCCTTGGGGCGACGTAAGATAGCCAGGGATGCGCTCAGCGTAGCGGCGATCACCCAGGTGCATATCACCAGCCACAGAATACCGGAACTCCTGGCCTGAGCTTGCCCAGGCGCGGGCATTGTCAAACTTCTGAAGAGGATCGACAAGGGATTTGACAAGCCCAGGAAGTTCGTCGTATAGAGATACACTAAGGTCATCATCACCAGAAGATCCGGTAAGACGGTTGCCGGCATGGAGACCTCTCCGACTCTGCTCTCTAGCGCGGTTCGGTGATGGCTGCGGCCGGATGTCGTCTGGGCAGAGGAGCGCACGGGCCTTTCACGCCCGATCTTCTCTCCTTTTGACGCGCGCGGGTCGGCGGGATCTGCCCCAATGGCGAATGGTTCCGGGGCAAGCCAGCGCATTCCAAGCGCAAGCAGCAATGCGCTGAGTACCCAGAAATAGATACGCGTGGCGGCGATCGCAATCCCGAGATGAATCTCCACATAGTGGGCGATAATTGCCGACAGAGATGCTACAATCAATAGTTGTCGGCGGCGCTCCGCGGCCAGAGTTGTGGATTCAGGCTGCAGAAATACAGCTAACGTGACGTACACAATCAGCCCGAGAATCAGACCGGTCGGCCAGTTGACACCTAAGAAGCCGATACTGGCCCCACGCAGCAAGAATAGAGCGCTCAGGAGCGCGCCCCCGCCGATTAGCAAGGCAAAGAACAGAGCGGCGTCGCGCCGCGAACGGATCAGCCCGAGCCAGCGCAATGCCCAGAAAAAGATCGACAAAAAGAGCAGGGAGCTTGTCAGGAAGCCGAAAATCCCGGTAATGGCCAGACTGTCCCATGTTTCATTGTGGGAGCGGTCCGGACTGGCGTTGCGCGCTTCCAATTGGGCCAGCTCTGGGGGATAAAAACGATTGAATGTCATCCACATGGTCTCAGGTCCATAGCCGATCAGAGGACGCAGAAGATTGACGGGATCTTCCTTCCCGTTCGGGAAGGTCAGAGGCTGATGGGGTGAGACCAGCTCCGACACGCCCTGCCAAATGAGGACCCGCACCCGACCTGTGCCGCCACTGCTTTCCAGCATCGTCGTTAAGCGACCCCAATAGGGGACATGTCGGAAGGTATGGCCCAAAACTGTTGTATTCAGCAGAACCAGCGCGATGGCTGCGGCCACGCCCAATCCGGCCCAGCCGGCCGTCCAAAGGCGGTAGTTGCGCGGGCGTATCCCTGTCAGCAGAAGTAGCGCAAAAATGTAGATCCCGCCGGCCAAACCAAGCCATGGACCGCGGCTCTGGGTCCAGAAAATGGCGAGAAGTTGGGCGATCAGCACGAACAGATAAGAACCAGCGGCCAGTACGCCGGCCAGAGTATGTCTGGGGGGAAGCTCACGCCTGTCATGGATTGGCTCTGCTTTCTCGCTTGGCTGTGGCCCACCCGTCAGCAGATAGGCAAAGCTGGAGAACACCCGTTCAAGCGTCAGGAAAAAAGCCATAATCAGGTGCGCGGCCAGGAAGATCGGATTGCCGGCATTGGCCGCGATGCGAGTAGCCACATCATCGCCCCAGGGGAGGGGATCTCTGCCGTAATGCTGGATCACCCCGTAGATGGCGATCGGCAGGCTGGTGAGGATAATCGTATGTTGCAGACGTCGCAGCTGCGTCGGTTGACGCAAATGGGCTGCCGTCAGAATGGCGATAATCAGATAACTGGTGAATGTATAGGCGCCCTGCAGACGATGATAGGATCCCCACCAGCTGACATACGGCGCTACACTGAGGAGTGCGCTGAGTGCGTAGGCTGCTATCAGGAGCAGAAGGGGCAGCAGCAGTGGCAGTCTCCAGATGTTGCCTAAAGAAGCGGTCTCCTGGCCATCTCCCGGCAGCCAAAGCCTGCCGCCATCGGCGACCTTCACCAGATATGCCAGTAGCATGACCAAGGAGATGGAACGAACGAGACTGATCTTGTCCGGCTCGAACACGCGGCTGGAATACACATTGAAAAACAGCGGCGCAACGATCAGGGCCGCCAGCCACCCGGCCTCGATCACACCTTCACAATATTGCTGAATTTTCGACTGTTGCATAGCTTCTTTGGATCGTTCAACTCCCAGAGGAGTCTTTCGTCAACACCCAATTTTCGCATCCGGGTCAGAAGATGCGCGGTCTGTGTTCGCTCCCTAACGGTTGCAAGAGCAGAATCTGTTCGTCGGTGCAGAGTAAGATCTCCGAATAGATCAACTCCTTTTCTCTTTCTCCTGTTCGTTCCCACTCATCCACCCCAACAGCAGCGCTTTGAACGCGAGCGCCGGCGCATTGGGATGTGTCTCATACCGGCTACCGGTATTGTAGGTAAGAATCAACTCCCGACGGGCGCGGGTGATGCCCACATACAACAGACGCAACCGTTCTGCGGCCACCCCCTGTCGGGCCTTCTTGGTCGCCTTGCCGGGCACGTATTCGTCCAGCGTCCCCATGTGCAGTTGCTTCGTCTGTTCGAGGGCTTCTTCCGTCAGATTGAGGCTATCGCGCACGAACCAACGTTCGCCCCGATACGTATCTTCATCCCCACCGCTGGGAAAGCTATAGTTGCTGATTGACGCCAAATAGACCCGATCCCATTCCAGACCTTTGGCTGTGTGCATCGTGGCGATGGTCACTTCGCCTGGTGATGGTTCGAAGCCGCGCGCATCCGCGCTAAACCCGAGGAGACGTCGCCGATTCCGCGCGCTCTCTTCCAACTCCTTCGTCAGATCTGGAAGACGCAAATGGGGCTGCTCCCGCACCCGCTTCGCCAACAGGACGGCCGCGCTATGCGCCAGGGCCAGGTCTGTCGGCTCTGAAAACAGATCATGGCCCAGCGTCAGAATCAGTTCATCGATGGGTAAAACCGTAGCCGCGCACCAGCGTCGCAGATCTGTGCGGAACGATTCGACTACCGTCCGAAACCCTTCGTGTTCATCGAGCCAGCCGATTCCGTTCAGCCAGTCATCGCTGGCCGCGGGGGAGACAAATCGCTCTGGGTAGCGTAGCCGTCCCAGCGCCTTGCCAAAAATAGACACCGGCTCCGGCAGATCCTCTCCCCGTACCGAATTCTTCTCTGTAGCGCCGTCTGGGACGCGGCCAAGGCGACCGGGGGGTTCGGAGGCGCTGGGGCCGATCTCTGCGCCCGACTCGGATAGGGAAAGCGCGCGCGCTCGTCGCCTCCACCAGACGGTGGACCAGAGAGCGGGCAAATGGGTCGGACTATGAGGTTGACTGATGTACCGCAACACCTTTACCAGCACCTCGACAGCGACGCGGGTCGCGCTCGTGGACTGTAGCAGGGAATCATCGTAAGGCAGTGAGACGTTCTCAAAAGCCCTTCCAAACTCGGCGCCCCGACGATTATCGGGCACCAACACCGCCACAGTTTTCTGAGAGTGATTTGGCAACCAGCGGCGCAGACTGGCCAACAGTGTGTCGATCTCTTCATCCGGGCTGAGCGGGCGATCATAAATGTACACTGCCGGATCGCCGGGATCCGGGTTGGCTTGTGGGTCATCTGGCCCGGTGGGCAGAATCCGTGGCAGGAAAAGGGCCTTGTCCGCTGGCAAAACCGGATGCTGTTCTCGGCTCCAGTCGGCGAAATAATTTGCCAGATCGATGATCGGCTGCGCGCTGCGCCCGGAATTGGGTAACGGCAGTTCGCAGACGTCCTCTCGACGCACAAAGTTGCGCAAAAAGGATGGGTCGGCGCTGGTAAATGTAGTGTGGATGGCCTGATTGGGGTCCCCGACCCGCACCCAATTGCCATGACTGGCGGTCAACAGCCCCAGCATCCTCTCCTGCAGAGCGCTGCTGTCCTGCGCTTCATCCTCGAGCACATAGGGCCAGCGCCGCTGCAGGCGGGCCAGGAAATTCTCATCGGTTTCAAGCGCTCGCAACGCCAGCAAAATCAAGTCATCGAAGTCTACTGCGCCACGCACGTGCAGACTGCGTTGATAATCTTTGTATATCTGTAAACCGAAAGCCAGCAGTGGCCACTCGCCCGACTGCTGGCTCAATGCCTTGTCGAGTTTGACAGCGTCTGTGCGCAGATCTTTCATCCGCCGAATGACCGCTTCGGCGATCTCCTGCGCCGTTTCCAGGAGATGACGCTCGATTCGCCGAGGATTGTTCAGAAACTCCGGTTTGATATATGCGCCCAAGGCATCGGGATGGGTTCGCAGATAGCTGATGACCGCTTCCCGTTTACTCTCCTGGATGGCGCGCTCGTCGACAATATCGAAATTCTCCGGCAGCCCAACCAGACTCGGTCGCTCCCGCACAATGTCGTGGGCCAAACTGTGGAGAGTACGCACCCGGTATCCTCCCGGCAGCAGGCGTCGGCTCTGAACAAACTGATTGATGCGTAGGCGGAAATTCTCTACAGCCGCATTGGTGAGCGTGACGACCAGCACCTCTCGTTCGTCCATTGGCCCAGCGCTTGCCAACTTCTGCATCAACTTGGCGGCCAAAAGGCTCAGTGTGAACGTCTTGCCGCTGCCAGGCACTGCGCTGATACCGAGCCGGCCACCTTCATAGCGGAGTATCTTCTCCTGTGTCGGGCGCAGTGTCACATCAACGGTCATAAAAAACCAGGATTCAGATGATTATGGGATTACCGGGATTGCCCTTCCCGCCAGAATGCCGGGAGATACTGCACGTACCGCAAGGAATAGATGATCACAAGCGCCGGAACTGTTTGCAGAATGAGGGAGAGCTGGGGTGGAGTGGAGTCGCACGCCGTTCAAACCAGTGGCTAATGGGAAGTGACGAGTGGTGTTCTGGCGAACCACTAGCCACTGCAGTTCAGAGTCAGGCCAATGGGCCTATCACTCTCAATACGCCCACAAAATGACCCTTTGCATCCAAACTAGCGTGGGTGATCAGCGCAGAGGCAGAGCGGCCGTCCTCTAATTTGACCGTCATTTTGCGATCGCGGTGGAGTTCGACCATCATTTTTGTCGCATTCAGATTATCGGTATTGTAATAGATTCGGATTCGTTCGCCTTCCGGGTGGTTGTCACTGCCGAATTCCACGATCTTCACATCATCCAGCACGGCCACCGGCTCGGCCACCTGATCCAAATAGAGCGTCGCTTTCATGGAAAGTCTTCCGATACGTTTTTTCCGATACATTTTTGTTGAGTAAAGTTGAGTCTACACAACAACGCGCCAGAATACTCAAGATTACTCAACTTTCTGACTCGCTGCAGGCCGCATAGTCAGATCTGAAGGCATAAAACAACCTACTGCCATACACGCAGTCGGTCGGCGGAATTTGCTCAATTCCGCTCCTGTTGGCAATGAAGCGGCCCCGGCCTCCCTTTTGCGTGCCCAATCCTTACGCCGGGCGCGCTGAGTCACCCCAAATCCGCCGGCGGCAAAATCCATTCTAGCAGATAACCAATATCCAGAGCAAACCAGCGCGCCAGTATAGACCATAGTGTAAGCTGGACTGATAGATGCTCTGCCAATCCCGCCAATCTGAATCACACTACATTGTCCTTATTCCGCCGCGGCCGCTGGAACCCACGCGCGCGGGGCAATGCCATCGACATGGGTCTTGACATCGACAACCGCCGGTTTCCCTGAAGCGAACGCCTGATCCAAGGCGCCGGCGAGTTCACTCGGTTTGTGAACCGTAATGCCGCAGGCGCCCAGCGATTCGGCCATCCTTGCGAAGTCGGCATCAGCGAAGAGCCAGAGTTCATCGGAACCGGGCGTGCGCCGGCCGTAGGTCTGCTCGACACCACCTTTTTCCTGATTGAGAGAATGATTGTTGTTGACGACTGTGACCGTGTTGATGCCGCATCGCACGGCGGTCTCCAGTTCAGTCATGTGATACCAGATGCCGCCGTCACCGGTGAAGCACAGTACGGGCCGTTCCGGCTGGGCGCACTTGGCGCCCATGGCCGCTGGCAGGCCCCACCCCAGGGAACCGGCACAACGGATGTAGCTCTGTTCGGGGTATTTCAGATCGATCATCGTGCCGGTCCAAATCCCGGCATGACCTGTGTCGGAAACGAGAATGGCGTCAGATGGCAGGTAGTTGGTCAGTTCCAGGCAGAGGCGTTCCGGGCGCATGGGCAGGATCTCTGCGTTCAGATGTTGGCGCACGCCTGTCTTCCAGGCTTGGACCAGTTCCTGCACGCGGTTGATCCATGCCCCGCGTGCGGGGCGGGTTGGAGCGTTGTCGATCATGCGCTGCAGGCTGCTTTTGACATCTCCTTGCAACCCCACTTGAATCGGGTAGTTGCGCCCGATCTCCTCCGGGTTGATATCAAGCTGGATGGTCGGCGTTCCTGGGGGTGGAATCTGGTAGGAATTGGTCACCTGTCCACCGGCATGGCTACCGATGAAGAAGACGAGGTCTGCCTCACACAGAGCTTGATTGGCACAGGCTCGGGAGTAGGAGCCGGGAACGCCCACAGCCAGCGGATGGTCGTAGGGGAACATTGCTTTGGCGTTCAGAGATGTGGCCACGGGGATGGAAAGCTTCTCGGCCAGTTCGATCAACTCGTCTCTGGCCGCCGAAGTCGTCACACCGCCGCCGGCGACGATGAGCGGACGTTCAGCGCGGCGGAGAAGCTGAAGCGCGGCGCTTATTTTGGATAGCTCCGCTTCGGGGCGGAAGGGCGGCAGCTGAGCAAAGATCTCTTCGACCACAACTTCCAGATCGCTTTCCTGTTCGACAACGCCCTGACCGGCGATGCCCTCCAAATCCAGATGGACCGGGCCTGGCGTGCCTGTCGTGGCGGCGCGAAAGGCCTGGCGCAAGTAGACGGGCAGATGCTCCGGCCTCGAAACATACGCGCTGTACTTGGAGACAGCCGAGAACGGATTGACGTGATCGACTTCCTGATAGGCATGGCGCTTCTGATTGACAAGAAACTCCCGACCGGTCAGAGCAACCACTGGGGAGCAGGCCAAATAGGCATCCTGCAATCCTGCCGCCAGATTGACCGCGCCTACGGATTGCGCCATACACAGGCTGGGGCCGCGCTTGATCCGGGCGTAGGCATCAGCCATATACGCGGCAGCCTTTTCCCCATGGGTCTGCACTCGCTTGATCCCCAGCTTCTCCATCTCCATTAAGGCCCTTGGGGCAATATACGGCATGAAAAAGACATGGGTGATCCCATATCCATGAACTGTTTCGGCAATAAACTGGCCGCCGGTCATATTGGGCATGCTTTGTTCTCCTGATGGGTTCGATCTAAGTGCGGATTCGTTTGATGAGTCCCTTATTCAGCAGTTCGACCTGCGCGCTTGCAGGATCTCCTTCCGGCAGGCATAAGAGAAAGGAAAAAGATCTTTCGAGTTGCCTGCGCATCCCTGTAGGCATGGCTTCACCAATTCATAACATCAGATGGGCAACTTTGCAATCCACTTGCCACAGGATTCTTGCGGCCACCCTGCGAACGGTTGAGCCGACCAGCCAATCGTGTTATGATCGTTGCGAATAACGAGTCAGGCACGATCATTTGAAAGGATTTGCCCGTGTCCAATATCTTGAAAGTCGGCATTGTCGGTGTTGGCGGCATTGCCAAGGCGCACATGCCTGGCTGGGCCGCATCGGAACACGCGGACGTTGTGGCCGGCAGTGATATCGCTGCGCAGGCCCTGGGGCAGTGGGGCGCGCTCTACAAGGTTTCGAAACTGGCGAACGATCCCGCTGAACTGTTCAACGACCCGGACATTGACATCATCGATATCTGCACGCCAAATCGCTACCATGCCCCCATCGCCATCGCCGCCCTGAACGCCGGCAAGCACGTCATCTGCGAAAAGCCTTTGGCGCCCACACCGGCGGAGATCCGCCAGATGATTGAAGCCCGGGATCGTTCTGGCAAACTGCTGATGACTGCCCAACATTTCCGCTTTCGGGGCGACGCCCAGGCGCTGAAAGCCGAACTGGCAACCGGCGCGCTGGGTGACATCTACCACGCTCGCAGTTGGATGTTGCGTCGGGGCAACCTGCCGGTCCGACCTGGTTTCATCTACAAAAAGCACAGCGGTGGCGGCCCGACGATCGATATTGGTGTTCACATTCTGGACTTGACCCTCTGGTTGATGGACAATCCCCAGCCTGTAGCCGTCTCCGGTGTGGCAAAGGCCCCTTTAGCCCATCGGCAAGGCGCGTTCAGCGCCTGGAGGATGGCCCCCGTGCCCCAGGACATGGATGTGGAAGATTTCGCCGCCGCTTTTGTTCGCTTTGAGACCGGCGCTACCCTTGTGCTGGAGACAAGCTGGCTGTTACACCACGACACCCTGAGCGAGGATACGCAGGTTTGGCTCTACGGCACGGAGGGCGGCTGCCACTGGCCGACGTGTACGATTCTGGAAACCAACTACACAACCAAACAGTTCAGCAACCGGATTCTGCAACTGACCCAGGACAAGATGGAACCCCATGCGTTGGAATGCGTCGAGTTCGCCAAGGCGATCGCTGAGGGTAGGCCGTCGCCGGCGCCCGCCGAACAGTCGTTGCAGGTTCAAGCCATTTTGGATGGCATCTATCGCAGCCAGGAAGCGGGCAGAGAGGTGCGCATTGAGGCGTGACGAGTGATAGATCATCAACGCATGAATACTATTGTGGGCGCGCGCGTCCCGCAGGCGACAAACCTTAGCCAGGTCTTGGTATCCATGGGCGAAATCTCTCCGGCGCGCGAAACTTTTCACCTGAGCGTGCGTAGACTGTATTGAAAAGCACGACGCGACACGCCGTAGAGAGATAAAATCATCTCTACCCATTGCCTTGAGGAGCCAAACATGAGTGAGTCGATGACGCCCCAGCCTGCGCATTCTACAACAGAATCAGAAACCTATGACAACCCCGCTTCGACGCCTGAGCATGATGTGGAGATTGCCGTAGAAACTGACGAAAGCTCAACAACTGCCACGGACGAAAACAAGCGGGCATCCTTTCTCTACCGTCACCCCAAAGAACGGATGATCGGCGGGATCTGCGGCGGATTGGGCGACTCTTTCAACATTGATCCCACTCTTGTGCGCATCTTATGGGTGGTATTGACGCTCGGCACCGCGGGCGCGGGTCTGTTTGCCTACGCCGCGCTGTGGCTGCTGCTTCCTGTCGGAACGGCGCAGGCCGGTTTGCATGCTCCGGCCACACTGGAACTGAACGAACGCAACGTTGAGCGGGCCGGGGCGCTGCTAGTATTGTGCGGTGGCCTGTGGCTGCTGGCGAATATGGGGATTCTCCCGGCCCTGTGGAACGTTTTCTGGCAGGTGGTGCGGCTGCTCTTCTGGCCTGTGCTGCTGATCGGCGCTGGCCTGTTGATGCTAAACAATCAACAGGCTTGGCGTAGCCGCTTCGCCGGCGCCCGCTCCAGGATGCAGAACCGGAAAGCACGCGCTATACCCTCTCTTGATCGCGACTCTATCAAGGACGGACTGCGTCGGGCAAAATCCCGCATCCCACTGAAGCGCAGCCGGGAAGATCGCTTGATCTTCGGCGTGTGTGGGGGTATTGGCAGAGCTACCGGTCTGGATACCAATCTTATCCGGATTATCTGGACCGCCTTCTCCATCGGTAGCGTCGGCGCCTGTGTATTGGTATACGTGCTGGTCGGCTGGCTCCTCCCAGAGGAAAAGCCAGCTATTAAGACGACGTACAGCCACGAGTCGGACGTAGCGGTCATCGACGGGACGATCGGCTGAGCAACTCTGAAAGGTCCCGGATTCTTTCTGGAAAGTGCGCGCTTCCGGCATCAGAGATGACATCTACACGAAACTGAGGGAGAGGTTCTGCTGTGGGCAAAGCTGAGAATCTTGCGGTCGGTCTGCTCATCGGCGCTGCACTTGGCGCGGCTGTCGCTTATCTCTTCGGGCCATCACACAATACGACCTTCGACGCCAACTATCAGTCACGCTGGGAGCGAGCGTTGGCCGAGGGGAAAAAGGCCGAATTGGAGCATAAAGCAGAGCTGGAGCAGAAGCTGACAGAGGCCAAGCGCCGCCACACGCCAGGACAGGTTTCGTAAACCCGGCATATCATTAGCGGTCGTCTCAGTATCGAAGGGCGCAACGAAGCCCGAAGATTTCGGGCTTCGCGCGATGCGCAAAACCTGCGGCGCGCTCGGCCCTCAATGGGAGGTTGCGCTGTCTGACAGCCCCAAGTGGCGTCGGCTTCCGCTCAGTTTTGCCTAGTTGGCTGTACCAGCCCCTGCCTATTGCTGACACGCAGGGCAGAAATGAGTGCTGCGCTGGCCGAGGACGATGCGATTGATGGTAGTGTTACAGCGAAGACACGGCGCGCCGTTACGGCGAAAGACCTGAAACTGCTCCTGAAACATGCCTTTTCCACCTGTCGGCGGCGCATAGTTTTGCAAAGAACTGCCTTGGGCGTCGATCCCCGCCTGTAGCACCTCTCGCAGAGCCTGATAGAGCCGGATAATCTCCTCGGCGGCAAGGCCACCAGCGGAGCGTCGGGGATCGATCTGCGCTCGGAACAGGGCTTCGTCGGCGTAGATGTTGCCAACGCCGGCCACCACTGTCTGGTTGAGGAGCAGCCCTTTGATATTCGCCTTGCGCTTGGTAAGATGTTGGGCCAGGAATTGAGGCGAGAAGTCGTCGCTGAACGGCTCGGGCCCCAATTTCCCCACGACAGAGTCTGTATCCTCCACCAGCCATATGCGCCCGAATTTGCGGATGTCCCGGAATTTCAGCGTCTCGCCGGTCTCCAACCCCAAAAGGAGATGGGTATGTTTGTCTATATCGAACGGCGCAACAATGTTCGAAGCAACAATGTTCGAAGCAACAGTGTTCGAAAGCTGGGAGGTTGCACCGTCCGAAGGCACAGGCGGCGCATGGATGCGTAGTTCGCCGGTCATGCGCAGATGCACCACAAGCGTCTCGCCGCTGTCCAGGCCAAACAGCATATATTTACCTCGACGCCCAAATGTGACAAAGCGTCGCCCCCGAATCAGATCTGGGAAAAGCGAGGCGTCAGGAACTGCGATTGCGCCGGGCCAGCGCACCTCCGCTGTCACGACCGTTTTGCCGCTCAATAGGGGCTCGAGAGCGCGCACGTACGTTTCTACTTCTGGCAGTTCAGGCATGGTGTCCTCGGGGCGTGTGTCGGCTGCGTGGGGAGCGATTCCGCTATGGGCTGCACTTCAGCGATCGAATGTGAAAACTGAGGCTCCCTATACGCTCGCTCTGTCTTGACGGAACAGATAGCCGAACCAGGCCGGGAAAACCACAATTTCAGCTTACTCCATGGCCGGCCCATACGCTGTCGGCAAAAGTTCCGCATGTTTACTCAGGTACGCCCGCACCCGACCGCGGGCACGACTGATGCGGGACTTGACTGTACCCAGCGCTACACTGGTAATTTCCGCTATCTCCTCGTATGCGTACCCTTCGACGTCGTATAGCACAATTGCCGTGCGCTGATTTTCAGGCAAGGCTGTGATGGCTGCGCCGATCAGGGCCTGGAGTTCTCTGCGTTCGGCGAAATCATGAGGGGATTCGCTGCAGTCTGTCAGCTCTCTGACGTACTCCTCTTCCACCGGCATTTCGTCCAGGCTGTCGGTTCGCTTCCGTTGTCGGGAACGCAGATAATCGTAGCAGATGTTGGTGATAATGCGCATCAGCCAGCTCTTGAAGCTGCCGCCCCGGAAATTCTCCAACGACCGAAACGCTTTGATGAAACTGTCTTGCACTGCATCCGCGGCCGCATCACCGTCATTCAGGAGGCGGTTGGCGACACTGTGGCCAAGCCCTTGATATTCGATAACCAATTTATTGAACGCGTCCAGGTCTCCTTGAAGCGAACGTTCGATCAGATGATCCTGATTCATAGCCTGCCCGCTTTGACACGCTGACGGCGGATGCCTGCGGATACGATTGTGATCACAAAAGGGAACTGTTGGATGGCGTCATTTGACTGAAACCATCCCAAACCGCTATACTTTACCCAGGCCGAAGTGGCGGAATTGGCAGACGCGCACGACTCAAACTCGTGTGGGGAAACCCGTGTGGGTTCAACTCCCACCTTCGGCACCAGACGATGGGAGGATTTCTCCGGTCTGGCGAAATAGGAAGGGCCGTTTGGAGAAACTTTTTCGTCCGGCGGTCTGCACATATGGCAGACCGTTTTGTCGCTCGCCACATTGGTTGATGAACACCTGTAGATTTGCATTATAGCAGGAGCGCGACGTTCGTCCTAGTAATCGTACATACTCAGGCGCCATTTGGCTTGACGTTGCGGCGAAACATCGTGTCTGAAAGGAGTTTTCTATGTCTGTCGAATTCCTGCGCGCTACGCCCCTGTTCAACGGTCTGACAGACAAAGATCTACAGGAGATCGTAGCGATTCTCAAAGAGGAGAATCGGCCTAGTGGTTTACCGATCTTCCGCAGCGATGAGCCTTGCAACGAACTGTATCTGATCCGCAGCGGCTTTGTCCGTTTGCTTGATCCCCATGAAACAGCGCTGGCGACCCTTGGGCCTGGAAGCCTATTGGGAGAAGCAGAGTTTCTGCGCGGACTGGCTCACAACACCAGTGCAGTGGCTGCGTCTGACGTGCAAATGTGGGTCTTGCCTGATGCCGCCCTGCGCTATCTGCTGCAACGCCAGTTCAATATTGGCATCAAATTGAGTCAAAACTTTGGCGGGCAAATTGCGCAGATGGAGGACTATCTGGTGGAGCAACTCGCCAATACCCAGGCCCTCGGCGACCTGCCCCGCAAAGTCTTGTGGCCTATCGCACGGAGTATGCAGCCTTACCAACTTCAGCAGGGTGACCTGCTCTATCAGGCCGGGACCCAGGCCGAAGGGCTTTTCCTACTGGAGAAGGGTAGTTTGGAATTGCGGCCAGCACCCACTCATGAGGATCCCAACCCAAGCGCAAGACTGATTCAGCCGGGCAGCCTATTCGGTATCTTGCCTCTGCTGACGAACAAGCCGTACAGCGCCAGCGTCTATGCCGTGGGCGACTGTCTGGTTTGGACGCTGCCGGCGGCTACGTTCTACAGCCTGAGCAGCCAATTTCACCTGCTGCGCCGCACGCTGGGCCGCCACAGCCGTAGCCGCCTGAGTGGAGCCGATCAAATGCAGGCTGTCGCGCGTCTGGCGCGGACGCCCCTCTTTGCCCATCTGGAGCCGGCCACCCTGCACACAATTGTCCAACGGATGGTGCTTCAGCACGTCCCTGCGGGAGAGTCGCTCTACCACATCGGCGACAGCAGCGACGCTCTTTTTCTCGTTGAGCAGGGCGAGGTGGAACTGACCGCGGAGAATAGCAGTGGCGTTATCGAAGAGCTGGCCCGTATTGATGTGGGTAACTATTTAGGCGCAATGAGCCTGCTGACAGGCCAAGACCGCGCAGAGAATGCCACCGCTACCCGCAACACCAATCTATGGGCGCTATACAAAGCAGATCTGGATGAACTGGTGGGCCGCTATCCGGCCATTGGTTCGGCGCTCGATCAAGCAGTGGCCTCCCGTCTCAGCTCCCTGCAGGAGGCGGTGGACGAGAAACGTTTACGTCGCTTCCCTCTGCTGGCCAACCTCAGTTCACGCGAACTTACGGAAATTGCACGCCAGCTGCGCCCATCCCGTTTTCAGATCGGCGAGCAGGTGTATCGGGCCGGCGCGCCGGGCGATGCGCTGTATTTCATCGAAAAAGGAGTTGTGCGTCTGCAACCTCTTACCGGCGTCGGCAGTTGGACACACGGCGAAGGGGATATCTTCGGCGAGAAAGCTATACTGACGGATGAGGCATATGGACAGAGCGCGTTTGCTGAGACGAACGTGGATGCGCTTTATATTGAGCGAAAGGAGCTAGAAACGCTGATGATGCGCCTGCCTACATTCGCCGCCGATCTGAACCGTCTGCTGAACCATCGCCTTGCCGAAGACAATGAATATCTGGAATTGCCTCCGCGCGGGGCGGACGTCAGCGCTGTAACGCGTTCCGATCAGCGTCGGCGCACAGCTATCCAGCCAGACGACGAACCGCGCCAACGTTCTGGCATTGACGCTTGGTTTGGCAATCTGAGCCTGGGGGCAAAACTGCGGCTGGCGCTTGTGGCGCTTCTACTGGCCTATCTAGTCTGCGTAGCCATATGGTTGTGGTTGTTGGATGGCACATTATTTTGACGCTATTTCCCGGCAACGCTGGGGCAGTTCAGAGATCCGAGTTCATTTTCCATTCCCCTCACCACCCTTTTGCCAAGATCGGCCACTCCAATTCCACTTCACCGTTTCTATGACCGACAATTCGCTGAAAGAGATTGTTGGAGACGCAGCAATGGTTGACGAGGACCGTCACCCGGTCGCCGATCTCCGGCTTCTGAAGGCACTGGGAGACATCCACGTGCCCGTGTTCCTCCGACAGCTTGAAGAGCACGGCCTCTGGATGCTCCACAATCAGGCCGTAACCCGGTGACTTTCTGGCCATGTCTGCGGCCAGGGCTTTGCTGCCCGAGTCCAACACTACCCGATCGTTCGTCGGCTTGCTAACAACCGTCGCCAGGACGGAATAGGAGCAGTCGCCCAAGGTCATTACAGCGGCATCAACCAGATTGCGGTCACCATACACATACATGCCCGCCCGGTGTTCGGTGATTTCTGTAAACTCGTGGGCTTGCCACATAGAAAAGGAGCTGCCGCCGCTGACCCGCTCGGAGGCCAGCCCGGCTTGAGCCAGCAGCATCTTCGTCTCGGCAATAAATGCGTTCGCTTCGGCGCTGGAAGGGTAGACCATTAACCCGCCAAATTGCAGGTAAGGCGCGCTGTCGATCTGTCGGGCCAACGCCTGCACGCCCTCTGGCGTCGTCACGCCACAACGCTGCGCGCCGCCGTCCATTTCGATCAGCACCGGCAGGCTTGTTCCTTCCTTTTCGGCCGCGTCGGCGTAGCCTGCCACAGTACGGGCGGAGTCCGCTGTGACGCTGATCTTGGCTCGCCGGGTCAGATAGATCAACCGTTTCAGTTTGGTCGGACTAAGCAAATTGTAAGGCAGAAAGATATCGTGGATGCCAGCGCTGCACATCACCTCCGCTTCGGTCAGAGTCTGGCAGGTGATGCCGACCGCGCCGGCCTCTAACTGCATGTGAGCGATTGCCGGGATACGGTGTGTCTTGATGTGGGGCCGGTTGTCGATGTCGTGGCCGTCCAGGTATGCCTGCAGTCGCTTGATATTGGCGGACAATCGGTCCAGATCAACGACACCAATCGGCGTTTCCAGATCTTGGATGCGCATAGCGTTCCCTCTGTTCTATATACAGTAACAGGAAGTAGGCAATCACCGTCACCGCTGCAAAGGCCATCAAAGCCCAGCGGATGAGGGCTCTCCAACTAATCAGTTGGCTTCTGCCTCCTTGTATGAACTCAACTTTGGCATTCCGCCCCAATGGAAAAGATTGACCGCGCTATAATAGCATAAAATTGCGTTTTTCTCAACGCTGATTTCTCACTATGCAAAGAGCGTTCTGGAATACCTACCTCTCTTGAGAGCAATCGCCCTCAGGTCACTCATTTTTTCCGGCGCCGCTTCGCAGCCACCGCTCATCCGGCGTCCAGAGGGCGAAGCCGCCGTTGCCGACGATGACAAGAAGTGAAGCCAGTGGCAGCAGAAGAAGATCCTGCCGCGTCTGGCTGCCGAGAACGAAATTTGCATAGGCAGCCGCAATGATAAGCGTTGCAGCCCCTCTGGCCGCGATGCCAAACAGGGCCGCCAGCCCGCCGACCGCGCCAATCAGGGCGAACAACCAATGCACTACCCCAGCCCCTCTCGTAGCCCAAGGGGATGGGTCCAGCAAAATATCTGTGATGGAGAGAGCGGCAAGTACGGCAATCAGGAGCCGTAGGCCGACGGGCAGCCATTCGAATATCCAAGTCTTCAGGCGGGAGCGCCACAGCGTGTAGGTCAGATGGGCCGGCCGCAGCCAACCAATGGTCACAAGCCAATCCCGGATGAAGCTGAGGGCAACTGCGCCACCGAAGACCGATCCAACCAGGAATGTGGCCGGCGGCTCGAAGATCGGCCAGAGCGCGAGCGACAGGAAGATCATGAACAGGCCGGCCGCGAGCCGCCGTTGATCGCTTTCTGTCATCGGGTGATTGGGTAGCCCCATCCACTTTCGCAACTGCATTCCCCATACGAACAGTGGCCTGCCCGCGCCCACCAGCAGGAACACTGCCGGCAGTTGACCGTATTGCACTGCCAGAGCGATGACCACCAGTATGCCGATACCGTCGTATTCTATGTCCAGCGTCTCGCCCAGCTGGGATACGTGATTGGTTCTGCGGGCCAGGTAGCCATCAAAGTAGTCAGCGATGCTGGCTCCCAGATAGAGCAACGCCGGCAGCCAGTCTATTCGTCCGCCGGGCCGGGGCATAAAAAGGAAGCCGGCCATCCACGCATAGGCTACGCCCCGGCAGATGGTCAGCAGATTGGCTGCGCCCAGATCCGGGTAGAGTTCATGGCTGTTGGGGGGATGATTCTGGTAGAGCGCTCTGCGCAAAAACCAAAACTCGCCGGCTACTGTCAGGGCTGCAATCAGGAGCCAGCGGCGGGGGTTAAAGTCCGGATTCTGGGCAGTCCAGCGCAATAGAAGAGCGCCGAGCGGCAGTGACAATGCACAGAGCAGAGTCAGCCGGCGCCACCTCTTATGCAGGAGCGCACCCCTTCTATGATTCATCCAGCAGACGCTTTCCCAGCGGTTGGACAAACACGTGAACCACCATAGCACAATTCTGCGCATCTCTCAACGCAGGAATTAGGAAACGCAGGAGTTAGGAATTGGCTGCCTGAGGGGCGCTCATGCCTCAATTGGATGAAAAATGCAACGCTATCTGGCGACATTACGTTTTTTTCGGTAGGATATACTCCTATCGTTTGCTCTTGCTCTCCTGTGCTATGATAGTAGCAGGGGCGCTCCTTGTGGGCGCCCACGGGGTCGGCGCACAAGGTCAGCCTCACAGAAGACTATCGGAGACTGTTTTGTCCAACAACATTCCGCTGGTGATTCACGCTACCCACGAAGCAGGCATAAAAATGGGTGGAATCGGCGCCGTTCTGGACGGGCTTCTGGGCGCCAGAAGATACAATGAGCGCGTAGAGCGCAGTATTTTGGCAGGCCCGTTGTTCGGCGGGGATGCGCTGCAGATGGAACGGCTGAACAGTCCTCGCAATCACCTGCAGATTCACTACAGCAGCCTACACGGAATCTTTGATGGCATTGACGAGCCGACCCAGCAGGCCCTGCGCATGGTCGAGCGGACCTATCAGGTGGCGCTTCTGTACGGGGCGCGTCGGTTTGGAGATGCTGTTCACGAGATTTTGCTGGTCGATGCCAGCAACCCGGACATGGCCCATGTGTCGACATTCTGTTATTTTCTCTGGGAGCACTACGGCATTGACAGCCAGCGCTACAGCCATGATGACGAGTACAACCTGTACCTTTCTATTGCCCAGCCTCTCTTTGCCGGGCTCAAGGCACTGGGCGTCGATGCTGGACTCTCTCCACATGAGCGGGTGATCATCGCCCACGAATGGCTAGGAATGCCCGTTATCTTTGCCGCGCAGATGAATGAGCCGGAACAATGGCGCACGGTCTTCTATGCCCACGAAATGGCGACGGCCCGCCTGCTTGTGGAAAACCACAGCGGTCACGACACCCGCTTCTACAACGCGCTGTTGCGCGCCCAAGACTCTCATCTGCCTTTAGAAACGGTTTTCGGCGACCAGAGTCACTATTTCAAGCATGCGATCATTCAGCAAGCGGCTCGCTGCAATACTATTTTCGCTGTCGGCGATCTGGTGATGGAGGAACTGCGCTTTCTGGGCGGCCCTTTTACTGATTGCACTATCGATCTCGTCTACAACGGAATCGACGCAACTGAGGTATGTGTGGAAGATCGGCTGGATTCCAAGCGCCGATTGCAGGAATATTGCCGTACTCTGCTCGGCTTCAGCCCGGATTACGTCTTTACACATGTCGCTCGGCTCGTCCTTTCCAAAGGATTATGGCGAGACGTGCGGGTGATGGCGCACCTGGAGCGGATATTGCGTTCGTCTGGGAAAACGGCAGTGCTGTTCGCGCTCAGCACCAGCCAGCCGGCTGGTCGGCAGCCGGCTTGGGTGCGCGGGTGGGAAGCGGACTATAGCTGGCCCGTGGGCCACCGGGCAGATAACGGCGACCTGATCGGAGCGGAAGCGCCATTCTTTTTTGAAGATGTCGAACCCTTCAACCGGTCTGCCCGCAACGGCCGAATCGTGTTGATCAATCAGTTCGGCTGGAACCGGGAGCGATGTGGCGCGCGCATGCCGGCGGATATGGAGTTTATGGACATCCGCCGCGGCAGCGATCTGGAGTTCGGGCAGAGCATCTACGAACCGTTCGGCATCGCGCAGGTGGAACCTATCAACTCCGGCGCGATCTCCTGCCTGAGCAACGTGTGTGGTTGCATTGGTTTTGTCAAGCGAGTGGCGAAGAATCTCGGACAACAGGGGGTGTTGTCTGCCGACATACTTGGAAACGCTGAGGGCTTGCCCTATGCGGGCGGGATGCCCGCTGTTCCTGGCTTCCGGCCTGATGATGGGGGCAACTGGGGTAGGGGCGACCCTTGTGGCTGCCCAGGGCAGGCACAGACGCCGACCCTACTGGTGGTTGCCGATTACATACGCCTGCCTGAGCGGTACGCGCCCGACTCCGCTCAAGACGCGCTGACCATCAACCAGGAGATGCGGGACAGGATCGAAGGCCGCACTGCCAGCGCCACGGCCCGGCGCGTTTTCAAGCAATTGGTCACCAGTCGCGAGCAGATGGCTGAACAGATCCGAATTGGCAGCGCCCTGGCCCAGGGGATGAGTTGGAATGTAGTAGTGGAATCGTTTTTTCTGCCGGGACTGAAGAAAGCGTGCGGGTGAAAGTCGCTATGCAGTCAGCGCGGGGATGTGCGGGTATAGGTTGCGATGCGGTCGGCGCGCAGATCGGCCTCTACGCTGAATCCTGGTTCACAGATGATGAGGCCTACTTGTACGGAGAAGGCAATTTTCTCTATAGCTACAAGAAATTTGGCGCGCACTTCCGCGCAGTGGGCGGCGTCACCGGGGTGCATTTCGCTGTCTGGGCGCCCAATGCTCAAGGGGTAAGCGTGATTGGCCCCTTCAACGGCTGGGACCATCGAGTCCATCCCATGCATTCCTACAGGGAGGGGATCTGGGAGCTTTTCATCCCGAACGTACCCGCGCAAGGCGAATATAAATATTCCATCCAACTCCCTTCTCACGTACCTGGGCAACCACACGGGTTGCCTCTACCAGAACACAGGATTGACAAATCCGATCCGTATGGATTCTATGCAGAGGAGCCACCGGGGACCGCTTCCCGCATCTGGTCGCTGGACGGCTACGTCTGGGGAGATAAGGAATGGGTCGCGGATCGGCCTCGAAGGCAAACGCTGGCTCAGCCTCTGAACATCTACGAAGTCCATCTGGGTAGTTGGCGACGGGCGCCTGCGGACAATGGCTTTCTGGGGTATCGGGAGCTGGCGCACCAGTTGGTCGCGTATGTGAAAGGAATGCACTATACCCACATTGAACTCCTGCCCATAACAGAACACCCTTTCGACGGATCCTGGGGATATCAGAGCGTAGGGTACTTCGCGCCCACCAGCCGTTTCGGCACGCCAGATGATTTCAAGTACTTTGTCGATCACTGCCACAAGCACGGAATCGGCGTTATTCTGGATTGGGCGCCGGCTCACTTCCCAAAAGACGCTCATGGGCTGGCTTTCTTCGACGGCGTCCCCCTCTATGAGTACGCAGATCCCCGACAGGGGGAACATCCTGACTGGGGCACGAAGATCTTCGATTACAGTCGTAACGAAGTGCGCAATTTCCTGCTTGCAAGCGCTCTGTTTTGGGTGGAAGAGTATCATATAGACGGGCTGCGGGTGGACGCGGTGGCTTCAATGCTCTATTTGGACTACAGTCGGGAGGAGGGCCAGTGGATTCCGAATCGATACGGCGGTCAGGAGAACCTCGAAGCCATCGCCTTTTTGCGTCAGGTAAACGACGCGCTACACGAACGGGCGCCTGGCGTTCTGACGATTGCGGAAGAAAGCTCCATCTGGCCGATGGTTTCCCGTCCCACGCACAGCGGCGGTCTGGGGTTCGATTACAAATGGAATATGGGGTGGATGCACGATACCCTCAGGTTCTTCGAGATGGATCCGCTATTCCGTCGCAACAATCATAACCTTATCACATATAGCCTGAGCTACGCCTTCAGCGAGAATTTCATTCTCGCGCTCAGCCACGACGAAGTCGTTCATCTCAAAAAGTCGATGCTCGACAAAATGCCTGGTGACGTGTGGCAAAAGTTCGCTCATTTGCGTCTGCTATACGGTCTCATGAACGCTCATCCGGGCAAAAAACTGCTATTTATGGGTGGGGAATTCGGCCAATGGCGGGAATGGACAGAAACCGCCGGTTTAGATTGGCATCTGCTGGAGCTCGAGGATCACCAGAACTTGCAGCGCTTCATTCGGGACTGTAATCAACTTTATCTCAGCGAAAGGGCTCTACACCAGGTCGATGCCAATCGGGCAGGGTTTCAATGGATCGATTGCCATGACGTAGATCACTCGGTCGTCAGTTTTGTGCGTAGGGACGCAGAGGGCGGAGGCAGTATTGTCGTCGTCTGTAACTGCACGCCGGCGCCGCGATTGGGGTATCGGGTCGGTTTGCCTGCTCCAGGCCGCTACCAGGAGATCCTCAACAGCGATTGGCCGATGTATGGAGGCAGCGGTATCCATAACCCGTCTCCCTTGCAAGCGGAAGAGATCGCGTGGCAAAACGCTTCCTATTCTGCGGCCATGAATCTGCCTCCGCTGGGCGTCTTGTATTTGAAAATTGGGAATTACGAATTGGAGAGTTTCTAATTGAACAATTTCGATTCTGAGCCTCCAGCCTTTCCCAGTTGGCAGGCGAGACGTCTGCGTTCCCGGCTGGATATCGCCGGCATTCGCGGCCTGACCGCCCAGTCGGTTCTTGGCGGCGTAGCAGTGCCCCCTGGCGATACCCTTACCCTCACATGTCCCGGCGCGCGGATCGGCCCGTGGCACAATGAAGTCATCCACCTGGATGGACAGTTTCTCGACGGCCGCGGCTGCAAACTTCTGCCTGGCTTCATCGATGCGCACATTCACGGCGGCGGCGGCGCTGATGTGATGGACGCCACCGCGGACAGTTTGGAGGCGATCTGTCGATTCGTGGCCCAGCATGGCGTGACTGGCTTCTACGCCACAACGGTCACCGCCTCCCACGCCGATACCCTGGCTGCGGTCGCGAATGTGGCCCGATTTGCGGATGAAGCGAGGCAGACCGGCGCCCGCATTCTCGGAGTCCATCTGGAAGGACCGTACATCAGCCCACAGTTCCCCGGCGCGCAGAATCCGGCCTTTGCGCGCCCGCCAAGTATTCAGGAATTTGAAGAGCTTTTGGCTGTGGGGCCGGTGCGGATGATTACGCTGGCTCCGGAAGAAGCGGGCGCGGGGGCACTGATTGAAAAAGCGCTGGCGGCAGGGGTACGGGTTGCGCTTGGCCATACGGCTGCCACATTCGAACAGACAAGCGCTGCTGTCGATGCAGGCGCCTCTCAAGCCACGCACACCTACAACGCGATGACCGGCTTGCACCACCGCCAACCAGGCGCTGTGGGCGCAGTTCTAAGCGACGATAGAGTTTATGCGCAGTTGATTGCGGACGGGATCCACGTGCATCCAACGGCTATGCGGATTCTCGGTCGCTGCAAGGGGCCGGCCCGCACGCTGCTGATCAGCGATGCCATTCGGGCCGCGGGTATGGGCTCGGGACGCTACGACATGGGCGGCCTGTCGGTCATTGTTGAGGATGGCGCCTGCCGGCTGGAAGACGGCACGCTTGCTGGTTCGGTTCTGACGTTAGATGTGGCTCTGCGCAACTTTCTGACAGCCACTGGCTGGTCTCTGGCGGAAGCCTGGCCGGTGACAAGCCTCTCTCAGGCGCAGATGATGGGGGTCGACAACGAAGTGGGCCGCATCGAAGTCGGTTTACGCGCCGACCTTACGCTGCTGGACGCAGAGGCGCAGGTCGTTGCCACGATTGTTGGCGGGCAACTCGCCTATCTGCGGGACACCTGGCGGCTTCGACAAACCAATTATGAATTGGATAATTCGTAATTGGATGCGCCCACTTCCGTTACAATCACGCGTACGGCGCCGCTGGCCAGGAGCGCCTCTCTCACAGCGTCGACTCTCTCTGGCCTCACCAATGCGATGAGATTGCCGCCGCGTCCGCCACCGCTGAGCTTTGCCCCAGACGCGCCGGCTTTCTCGGCGATGGCGATCAGCCGCTCCAGCGCCTCCGCACTGACGTCAAGCTGCCGCAGAAGTCGCTGATTTTCCTGCATCAGCGGTCCCAGCGCGGTTACATGGCCAGCGCCGATGGCCCGCCGAGCTGCCTCTGCAACAGCGCCGATGCTATCGAAAATCGCTTCATAGCGGATGGTCTTCTCTCGCCAGGCCCGGCGCACATCCGCCACCACCTGGCGGGTAGAATAAGCAATGCCGGTGTCGGCAATGATCAGTTGAAAGGGGCAAGCGATGGCGAAAACCTGCGGGGGCCTGCCCCGCGCGAACCAAACCGGCTGCTCGTAGACGATTACAGTATTGTCGATGCCGCTGGGCGTAGCGTGATGCAACTCCTCCACGGCGAAAACGATGCGGTTGACCGTTTCCGGATCTGGGATGGGCTGATCTCTCCAGCGGGCCGAAGAGACACGGGGCCAGGCCGTTGAAGGCGCGGCCACACAATGGCCGATGTGGGACAGGACGGCCCGCGCCAGCGCGGCGCTCACTGCCGCGCCGCTACCCATACCACCGGCGATAGGGATTGTGCTGCGGACGGTTACGTACCAGTCCGGTTCGGCTTCGATGCCCGCGGCCTCTATTGCCAGGCGCACGGCGACAGCCAGCGGATCGATTGGCGCATCGGACAGGCGGATGCGCGCGCCAATGTCCGGTGCAGAGAGCCGGCAGCCTGTTCCCGCCGGCGCGTTTTCGATTGTGGCTGTGGCCTGCACATTCGTCACTGGCACGGCGATGGCCGCCCGTCCATAGACGACAGCGTGCTCGCCGAACAGAATGATTTTTCCCGGCGCGGTTGCGGTGGCGCGTGTCATTGGCTAGTGGTCAATAGTCGGCGGGCCTTGTGCCTGCACTGGGCAACCACAAGGTCGGACGGCGCAACCTTCTGGCTTTCAGGCATCGTTGCCCCGTTCGATATTGCCCCTACCGTCCGGGGCGTCCATTGTCAATCCCTGCCGAATCTTGTCAGGCACATCGGTTATGATCGCATCCACCCCCAAGCGGGCCAATTGACGGGCATCTGTCACGTCATTGACGGTCCAAGCGTTCACGAACTGCCCCCGGCTGCGCGCCTTTGCGATCAGACCGGCGTCGATTGATTGAAAGTATGGATGGAGCGCTTCTGCGGCGATGAGCGGGCTGAAGCAGGCGCGGAACAGATGGAAGAAAAGATGTTGGAGCGACACATGACGGGCCTGTTGAATGAAGCTGCTTGGTCCGTCCATTTTGCGCGGCGGCTTTGAGAAGTACAGCAGCCCCAGCGCGATCGAAGGGTCTAATCGGCGCATTTTGAGGAGTGCAATCGGATTGAAGCTGGAAACGATAACCTGATCGTGCAGCCTGCGCCGTTGGATTATCCGCGCCAGTGGCTCGGCTTCTCGGCCTCCCCGCCAGTCTATATTCTTGATTTCTACATTCACGATACAGCGCTTCCCCACCAGATCGAACACCTGCTCCAAGGTAGGTATGGGCGTGCCGGCGAAGGATTCGTTGAAAAGAACCCCGGCATCGACGTCGGCGAGTTGCGCCAGTGTGTGGGCGCGCAAGAGCCCGGTAGCGGTTGTCGTGCGGCTCAGGCTGAAGTCGTGCAAGACGACCAACGCGCCATCGGCGGTGGCCTGCACGTCCAATTCGATGCCATCGGCCTCCAACTCCAGAGCCTTCTCGAAAGCCGGCAGGGTGTTCTCCGGCGCGACGGCATTGGCGCCTCGATGGGCGAAGATCTGTGGTTGGGTGGTCATGGCTATCCTCTGCCGGAAGCTCTATTGAATGGCGCGTCCGCGGCAGCGCCCGAAAGCCGGGAGGTTGCGTCATCCAAGCCGTCAGTCGGGCAGGCACAAGACTGAGGGCAACTCTTGTGGTTGCCTACAGAAGTCGAATGTCGAACGTAGAAGCCCTGCATGGTTATCCCTGCAGAATGAACATCCACTCTTCCAGCCCATCATCGTTGGGCTTATGCTCGACATGACAGATGCGAAAGTTGTGACGCTCAATGATCGTGAGTATATCGATTAGCGAACGACGCTCGGCTTTGGCCGGGTGATATTCCAATTCGCCGATAGATACTTTTATGTCCTCTTTGATGAGACTGTCACCCAACACTTCGATGCGCCAGGTTTTACCCGTGGATGTCTGACGGGCTTTGGTCTGTAGAATGATAGTGTGCATGTTTTCTCTCGAAGTGCGCAAGACCGGCAGCGGCAGGCGGTATTGATAGGAAGTGGTCAGTGACGCTGAGTGGCCCGGAGGGCGTTCCCCGCTTTGCGGTTGGTGGTCAGGAACTGCAGTATACTACACTGACCACTCGCTACCAGCCACTGCAGTTATTGAATAGGTAACGCCTCAGAGAAATCCCAGACGCCGTTTGACTGCTGACAGCACCTGTTGCGCTGTCCGAACTTGCGGTCGCTCTTCGACACTGCTAAACGGGTCGCTGATCCCTGCTGGATCGCCGCTGAGGGCGCGCAGGGTAGAGAGCACACAGTGGGGCAGCGCATCCAAATGGTAGCCTCCTTCCAGTGAGCAGATCAGCCGCCCCTGGCAGAGCGTATCGGCCAGGGCCAACAGCTCCTCTATCATTGCCACGAAGCCGCCAATGCCCACTCGATGCCCGCTGAGAGGATCCATCCAATGGGCGTCGAAACCGGCAGATAGAAAGATGACATCTGGCCTGAATGCCTGCGCGAGGGGTATCAACAACTGGCGGAATGCAGCGATGTATCCCGCATCACCCACCCCTGATGGGAAGGGCACATTCACTGTGCGACCCGCGCCGCTGTCACGCCCGCTCTCGTCGATGTCGCCGCTGAAAGGGTAGTGGGGATACTGATGAATGCTGAAAAACAGAACGGAACCGTCATCGTAAAACATCTCCGACGTGCCATTGCCATGATGCACGTCGAAATCGGCGATTAGCACCCGTTCCGCGCCATGCTTCTGTTGCGCGCTGCGGGCCGCGACGGCCACATTTCCGAACAGGCAGAAGCCCTTCGACCAGCGGGGCCTGGCATGATGGCCCGGCGGTCGCACCAGAGCGAAACCGTTGGCCGCAGCGCCGGTCATCACCGCATCTGTGACATGCAGCAATCCGCCCACCGCTCGCAGGGCCGCCTCGTAGCTGTGGCTGAGGACGTACGTGTCCTGGTCGAGCCAGCGGCATCCTGGGGGGTTCTCTCCGCTCCAACTGTCCTCATTGCTGTGGAGATCTTCTTCATACGTCCGGCCGGAGCCTGCCATATCCCGGCAGATAGCCTCTAGCTGTTCAACGTACTCTACGCTGTGGACAGCCAGGATCGGGTCGAGGGAGGCGATGACATTGGGTACCCGGGACAGGGTTGCGAGGATGCCGTCCGCTTCCAGCAATGCCCACATACGCTCCATCCGCAGATGGTTTTCCGGGTGGCCAGGAAAGGTATGGTGTCGATTGAACGGGTCATAGACGTAGGCGGTTGTCATATACGTTCTCGCTCTCATCGCAGAAGAAGCATCTCTTCTACGGCTGCACTCTACTACAATTGTTTGCTACCTCGCAATGTCCACAGGGCCTGGATTTAAGAAACAGAGGTTGACAGACAGTAACCGCAAGCTGTAGAATAGGTAGGAGAGTCAACCTTATTTTCCCCTTCCATCATGCCGAGACCAAGCGAGGAGCAGAGTTCCGACTCAGCATCGTTGTCACATTCACCTGCCTGCTGGCCGCGGGCATCCTCTCCGCCAGCGCAGCCCTGGCCCAGAGTTGCGCCACCCAGTGGTGTGGCGCAACCGATTCAGACGACACAATCTACCGCGATAGCAACGTGGGCATCGGCACGACTACGCCGCGGGAGAGACTGGATGTGAATGGCAATAGCAGGGTAGAGGGTTTCCTGGCTGTCGGGACAGGGAGCAATCCATGGACCACTGACTCCGCCGCTACAACGCCAACGACAGCAGTCTGGCCGAGACCGCCCGCTACTACGGCGTCAATGGCGGCGACAGTCGGGTCGGGGGCGGGTTCTGGGGGCGCATGCAGCAGTTCTGCGCCGGCGATGGGGTCTGCACGCAGCAGGCCTACGACGACTTCGGGCGGCCCAGCCATCGCTGGGACAAGGGGGTGGGCTATCCAGACAAGGCAAAGGCCCGGACCCAGTGGCTCTACTACCCCTGGGCCAGCCGAGGGCAGCCTGCCAACATCGTGGTCGAGTGGAATCAGCCGCGCTGCGAGGGCAACTTCGTGCGCAAGCTGTACGACGGCTTCGGTCAGCTGATCCAGGAGCAGCGTCCGCGTCAGGGCTGGCAGACGACGCTGGACGGCTGCGCGGCCGAGGAGACCCTCCTGGAGACGGTGGTCGACTATGGCTATGACGGGCTGGGGCGTCTGCTGCGGGCCGGCGTGCCGCGGGCCGTGGACACCTTCGCCTGGGTGCATGCCAGCGACTGGGAGGCCGGCTACACCGCCACCAGCTATGATGCCATCGGCCGGCCGCGCCGAGTGACTGCGCCCAACGGGCGCACAACCGACTACGACTACCACAAGAAGCGCGTGTCGGTGAGCATGAGCGGAGTCGGCGGAGCGGAGCGTATGCTGCGCTGGCAGGATCAGGATGCGTTGGGGCGTCCGGTCTTGCTGCGCGCCTACAAGCTGGCCAGCCAACTGAGCCCCGAGCGCAGCCAGTGGACGCTCGATGCCGAGCTGCATCTGAGCTATGACCTGGCCGACCGCCTGACACAGACGCGGCGTCGGGACGGTGGGAGCGGCGCTTTGCATACCCTGAGCAGCATGAGCTATGACCTGGCCGGGCGCAAGACCAGCATGGTCGATGCGGACCTGGGCAGTTGGACCTACGCCTACAACAAGCTGGGTCAGCTCACGCGCCAGACCGACGCGCGCGGCCAGACTACCTGTCTCTACTACGACGGCCTGGGGCGCCTGGCCGGCCGGCGGCTGCGCACAGACAGGATCTGTCCTGGGACTGACAGCCCTGGGACTGACAGCGTCATCCCCCGGCAGCGGACGCTGCCGGGCCGCCTGTCGGGCCACTACGCGGCCTGGGATGCCATCAGCGCGTCGGGCGTCATCAGCGGGAATGTGTCTCTGCACGTCATCCATAACAGTGGGCGCATCACCTTGCGGCCGGGCTTCCGCGCCCGCGCCAGCAGCGCGACCGGCAGCTTCTCGGCTGCCGTCGGCTACGACAGCGCCTACCACTACGATAGCAAGGGGCGCTTGCAGCGCGTTACGAACGCGCAGAGCGAGCGCGGCTATGTCTATGACAGCTATAGTCGCGTCATCACCGAGACGGTCTCCATCGACGACCTGGTCAGGACCACCGGCTACGGCTACGACAGCTATCAGCGGCCCACGACGTTGACCTATCCGGACGGGGAGGTGATCACCACCACCTATGGCAGTCCGGGCGCGCCGGTAGGGACGAGCAGCTCTGTCCACGGCGCGCTGGTGGACAGCGTCAGCATGGATGAGGCCGGGCGCATGACGGCTATGCGCTACCCGGCCGGGGGCAATCTGTGGCATACGCGTAGCTACTACGGCTGGACGGTGGCCAGGGACGGCGGGCAGTTGCAGTCGCTGAAGGTAGGCCTGAGCCAGGGCGGCGGCGAGCGTTTCTCCCGCGGCTACAGCTACAACGGCTTCGGCGACATCGCCAGCCTGACGGAGGGCGCGACGACGCGCAGCTTCAGCTACGATGGTCTGGGCCGGCTGACGAACGCCTATGGCCGGGCATACGCCTATGAGGCGAGCAACCGCATCACGAGTTTTGCCGGTCAGAGCTACAGCTACCAGGATGCTGGCCCCTATCATGGCGTGGACAGGATTGGCGGCGTGGATCGCTACGACTACGATGCCAACGGCAACATGACCGTGCGCGACAAGGGGCTGAGCAGCCAGCAGACGCTGGTCTGGGATGCGCAGAATCGGCTGTCGGAAGTGCGGGATAACAATGGGGCTGTTCTCGAACGCTACGGGTACGATGCAGACGGCGGCCGCGTCAGGAAGACGAGCGGCATTACCACCACCTACAGCTTCTTCCCCCACTACGAGGAGGAGGTCGCCGGCAGCGCGACCACCGCCATCCGCTACTATAGCTTCAACGGTCAGCGCATTGCCGTCAAGCGCGGCGGCACGCTCTCCTACCTGCACGGGGACCACCTGAGCAGCAGCTCCCTGGCCACGGACAGCGCCGGCGCTGTGGTCGGTGGCGGCGAGGTGCGCTACTACGCTTATGGCAGCGTGCGTAGCGGCGAGGTGGCCGACCTGCACACCGACCGCACGTTTACCGGCCAGAAGAGTGACGCTACGGGGCTGCTCTACTACAACGCCCGCTACTATGACCCCACGCTGGGCACGTTCATCTCGCCGGATTCCATGGTGCCCGACCCGGGCCTGGTCATCGACTACAACCGCTTCCTCTACGCCCGCGCCAGTCCGCTCAGGTATACGGATCCGACAGGGTATGATCCTCTTGGTCCCGCGTGGGAAGAGGCGTTCAAGAAAGCGCATGGAGGAAGAGCGCCAACGGAGCAAGATAAACTTGACCGTCTCTTTTCCCTCACAGTTCCTGGTAGTGGTCCCAGCGGTACTTGGACTGACCAAGATTGGAGGCGCTATGACGCAATCAAACAGGAGTACCGGCAGTCACTAGATACCGCTGTCATAGAGGAAGCAACAGTTCAACTGGAACGGATCGGTGGACAAGAGCGAGTCGTTGTAGTCGAAGCAATATACGACTTTTCGCAAAAGGTTGGGGGGATGCATCAATTCAACAAGCTGTTGCGAGGTGAGACAATCATTCGGGCTGAGCGCTTGCCCGGCAGTGTCGAAGGCCGCGCAGAACGTACCGGCGAAATATCGCTCGATTTCAGAAATATGTACAATAACTTCTTAGAGCAGAAAGCTGTCGTTGTACATGAACTTGCACACGTTATCGATTATCGCAGTGGTCTAGGCCCATTCTTCAAATACTCCAGCCGAATCCCGAAAGTTGGCCGTCGCGTGCCGGTAACGCTTTGGAATGGATTGAGTGGTCGAGAAGAACACTTCGCCAGCATCGTAACTACGTGGGTATACGAGGGCATTGAGATTTCATCCGGCGTATATAATGATTACATAGTGACACCTAAACAAGCACAGTGGCTAGCAAGAAAGCTGGGGCAGCAATAACTTACTTTGATTAAATGACTTGCGTCTCAATGGAGGGATCTGTGCGTAGGTTCACGATCAGAGAGTGGATAATCGGTGGGACAATATCTGTCATTGCATTACTGGCAGTTGTATACACCTTGCGGTACACTTCTCTGCTTCAACCACTTCCATGCAGCCATGTTCTTGATAAGAAACTGCTTTCCGTTCAACTTCCAACATCTGCAACGGATCAAGTCGAAGAGTGGATCCGTACCAACTTCCTTGTTTTTCCTCTCACCCTTGGCTCGTCCGTATGGGACGAGAAAACGACCGCCTGGGAATGGAAAACTGTTGGGCACAATTACAGGATTGTGCAATCTGGAGAGCATTCTGCGCTTTCGCACAGTTGGTTTCTGTCCACACCTACGATCAAAGACGCGTTACGCTGCCTGGGAAATCCAGAAGTCTATCTTAGCTTTGTCGAAACCGTAGTCGATGCCCATTTTTTTCACCTGTTTCTTCTCTATCCTGAGAGTGATTTACTGGTGGCTGTGGTATATATCACCCGCGATATACAGCCACTTGTTACAAAAGAGATGGGTCTCTTTTACGTCGAACGTGTGCCCTCTTCATCCGTTGCACAGATGGTACAACGTCACTATACAATAAATTCCTCGTATAGACGAGATGAAAGACTCAGTATCCTGCTTGCAGCTCTTCGACCGTGGCCCGGAAGCGTACAGGAAATAGATCCACCGATAGTCGTAAAGTAACTACAACGCACATTGGTATAACCCATAAAGCGGGCGCTTTCTCAGTGCCGAATGTTATCGTCCTCGACCTTGGTTCTAAACCGACCTGCCGGTTAAGCAGATCGGTGAGGCTGTCAGGCAGCCGGCGATTCCCCCTTTTTGGAGTGTATCGCAAGGCCACTTGACAGCAAAGACGTTAAGCCACCTTGACGACGTTGAACCCTACCATGGCGTGGATCGCATTGGCGGTGTGGATCGCTACGACTACGATGCCAACGGCAACATGACCGTGCGCGACAAGGGACTGAGCAGCCAGCAGACGCTGGTCTGGGATGCGCAGAATCGGCTGTCGGAAGTGCGGGATAACAACGGGGCTGTTCTCGAACGCTACGGGTACGATGCCGACGGCGGCCGCGTCAGGAAGACGAGCGGCATTACCACCACCTACAGCTTCTTCCCCCACTACGAGGAGGAGGTCGCCGGCAGCGCGACCACCGCCATCCGCTACTATAGCTTCAACGGTCAGCGCATTGCCGTCAAGCGCGGCGGCACGCTCTCCTACCTGCACGGGGACCACCTGACCAGCAGCTCCCTGGCCACGGACAGCGCCGGCGCTGTGGTCGGTGGCGGCGAGGTGCGCTACTACGCTTATGGCAGCGTGCGTAGCGGCGAGGTGGCCGACCTGCAAACCGACCGCACGTTTACCGGCCAGAAGGCCGACGCCACTGGGCTGCTCTACTACAACGCCCGCTACTACGACCCCACCCTGGGCACGTTCATCTCGCCGGATTCCATGGTGCCCGATGCGGGGCTGGTCATCGACTACAACCGCTTCCTCTATGCGCGGGGCAATCCACTCAGGTATACGGACCCGACAGGGTATGATCCCCTTGATGATAAGTGGAAACAAGAATTCAGAGACGCGCATGGAGGAAGAGCGCCGACGGATCAGGATCGACGTGACCGTCTCTTTTCCCTCCTGTTTCTCGGTAGTGGTACCAACGGTGCTTGGACTGCCAAAAATTGGGTAGACTACAGCGCAAGAAAGAGGGAGTACTGGGAAGGAAAAGGTGATCCCTGGCCTGGAGCGATGGACCCGGGACTGGAACGGTTTGCTGTCCATACAAAGCGTTTGGCTTCACATTATAGACCCAATGAAACAGATCAATTTGTCAAAGCGTTTGCCTTTATCTTTGCCGGATTCCCGCTAAGCAATCCGATTCTTTCAACGATAGATATGATATGGCCCGCCGACAATTGGGCGCGCGACTGGCCTCTCTCCGAAGGGACTGCAGGATGGAAATCAGCAATCGTGGACGATCGCAATCCATCGCATCATTATGCGGGTCTATTCTACGTGGGGTTCTGGCTTGGTAAAAATACGGGTATTGCTGCGAACTGGTTGCGTGATGGTCCGCTTTCTGAATTAAATGTCCCCGATCTCCGTCTTGGCGATCTTGCGGCTCAACAAGGTTGGGATCTACAAGTCGGTCGGTACTCTATCGATCGACTGAGCGATGTTCTTCGCATCTCTTTGGGTACGCAGGCATATTGGATACCGCAGGGGTATCCTTACTAAATCAGGAGGATAAGGTTATGAAAAGTAGAAGCTATGCTGTGTCAAACAGTTTGTATCACCTCGGCTACAGAAGGTAGATCGCCGTAATGAGCGAGCGCTATCTAGAGAGGTTTACGGAATTTTTAGAATTCTTACTAAAGGCTTTTGGGATTGTGTTTCTCTTCGTGATCCTACTCATAGTAGGCATACTGTGGGGCCTCTCAATGCTGTTCAATCAGTATGAAGGCCCACCTCTTATACCGATGCCAGACATTCCGGCAGAATTGACGACGCTCCCTGCGCAAGCGCAAATAAAATGTTCTCATGATGCGAGTCTGAATCAAGGTATCCTCTATGTTTGGGAGTATCCCGGTATATATCCTGCTGATCCCGATCTGGACAGTCTTTATATGGGAGATAGGGGTCGAAGACTCGGTTCAGTACGGTACTGTATCGAGGTGCAAGTAGTGGATTACTCTTGGTCAGAAATCGATGGCGAGTTTTGGGTGCGGATTATCCCCGAGCAGGCCGCATCAGGATGGATTTCGTTCAGCGCGGTTGATTTCACCTATGACAGCAACAGCGTGATGCCAAGCCTGCCGCCAAAAGAATTAAGGGCGCTCCCTGCGCAAGCGCAAATAGCATGTTCTCATGATGCGAATCTGAATCGAGGTAGCTTCTATGTTTGGGATGCTCCCGGCATCTATCCTGTTGATAATGATCTGGACAGTGCTCATATAGAGGATGGGGCGGAAATCTTCGGTGAAGTGCGGTACTGTACGGAGGTGCAAATAATACATTACGCCTGGTCAAAAACCCATAGAGATTTTTGGGTGCAGATTGTAACTGAGCAGGTAGCAGGAAGAGGATGGATTTCTTTCAGTGTGCTTGATTTTGATTTCACCCATGACAACACTCGATGAAGCGGACAGATCGGACACCAGCAGGCGCCTCTTGGGCTATATACATCTTGCCCCAAAGGAAGCAGGAGGCGGGGCGGCACGCTCTCCTACCTGCACGGCGACCACCTGAGCAGCAGCTCCCTGGCCACGGACAGCTCGGACGGTGCAACCTCCCATCTGCCGGGCATCGTTGCACCGGCCGATAGGCGCTGTGGTCGGCGGCGGCGAGGTGCGCTACTACTACAATGCCCGCTATACGCCCCCACCCTGGGCATATTCATCCTGCCTGCAGGCAAGATAGGCCGGATACGATTGTGCCCGACTCTCCCCGCGCAGCTCACGGCGTCAAAGGGCTTGACCGCGCCCCCCTTCTCGTCCGCGCATGGCCGTCACCGGGCGTGTACCAGCGCGCTGCGCGCCGGGTTTACCCCTGGGTGAGGAGGGGATGGGTCTGAAAAGGGCCTACGCCAATGTATCTGCATCATAGGCAAACTCAGGGCGAAACAGTTCGCCGTCCAGGTGGAAGCGCAGATCAAAGCTATGTTCATCCGAGCCGAAGGCCCGCACCTGGCTATGGATCTCCAGCGGGCCATCGAACGTCAGGGGACGGGTCGAGTGAAGCGTCTTCCCGTCCCAAAGAAGGCTGATTTCGTCGTTTTCCTCCCCGGCGGAATAGGGAAGATTCAGCAGTGCCCACCAGCCCCAATGGGCCGGCCAGTCCCTTTGCATCGATAGATATCCATTGGCAGCCGAAAGCCCCAACCATTCCCAAATCGTCGTCTCGGCAGCTGCTGACCGCCTTGCTGGCGGCCACAGCAGAGCCTCCTGAATCGAAGAGGGGTACTCCACAGCGGTCATATCAGCCTCTCCCGCTGGGCCGGTGTCCGTTGCCGCGCGCGCCTGCCCTTCTCCTTCGCTCGCGATCTGGGGTCGCCCCCGCCGAAGCGGTGATGCACGGCGGCGAGCCATTGCCTCGGCCTCGCCCTCCCAACGCGCGGCGTTGGCGCTGTGATCCAGCGCCTGCGCCAGTGCGGAGGCAGCGGCAAGCGCGCGCCAGGCGGCTACCTGTGCGTCCGGCGCTAAATCGCTGTTTTGTCGTCGATGGGCAATCAGCTGTTCCGCACAGCCAATCAGGGCCGCGGAGTGAGCCGACAGCCATTCCAGATTGGGATGCCGCTGCTGGTGGGCGTGCAGGGTCAACAGGTAGGCAGCGGCTGTGAACGGTAAGGCGGCAGCGGGTGCGTCGCTCTCTTCTCGAGGAAGAGTCGGCAGCTGGCGGGGCAATGCGCCGCCGGTTCGCTCCGCGACCCGGCGCAAGGAGTCTAGCAGGGCGCGGCTGTGTTGCGGCGCACATGTGTCGAACAGATCGACCAGACCCGACACGGAGCACACCTGCCGGTCAGCGGGAGCAAAGCCCGTGCGGAAGCGGGCCAGTTTTTGCATTGCGCCGATCTTCGCCTCCTGCACAGCCCGGTTCACCTGCGCATCCGGCGTCCACAGGCGTCCCCGGTGGGTAATGTCATGCCACCGATTGCGGCTCCTTTTGAAGGCCCGCGCGATGTCTCGCTGGACGAGGAATCCGTTCCAGGCCACCTGTTCACCCACATCACTCAGGGTAAGGATCAGCGGCAGATCCACCTGACCGGCCACGAGCACGTGATAGACCAGCAATGCCTGGGAGTCAGTGGGGAACTGGACGGAATCGGGCCGCCCCTCGGCCGCGCCGAACACACGCGTACTCTCGGCATTGCGCTGACCGTGCATGCCTTTTGCTTCGCTGGGATCTTTTTGGGCTACCAACAGTCCATCCACCATCCGCTGTTCCAGCGGTTCGCCCCAGTCGATCTCCACGATGATCTGTATCAGCCGGTCGCCCTCGGCCTGGGCTTCCATCATCCACAAAAGGGAGCGGTCGTAGTAGCTGTCCAGCGGGGCGAAGATGCGTTTGCTGACGATCACCCCTTCCACGCCATAAATCGTTTCCTGGTAGCCAGGGTATAGCTGAACGGCCAGGGGTATGACATCATCCAGCTGTTCGCTGCTGATACCGCTACTTGTGTAGATCGGCGCGTCGATGCGGATGCGGATGGCGCGAGCATAGGAGCGCCTGTGCCAGTGCCAGCGCAAATCATAGAGATCACTGTCCCGATCGGCTACAAAATACAGTTCGCTGTTGGCCTGCGGGAAACGCGCGTCTGCGCTGATATCGTCGTAGTCGCTCAGTTGGGGCTGATCGAGGGCGGGATCTGTCATAGGCTGTTCCCATTTCGGGCAGGCACAAGGCACTGCCCCTACTGGACACCTGCCATCAGCAGGCCGATCGATGCGCGGGTGGCTTGGTCGCGAGGGAGAATTGCGCTGATCTGTCCATGAAACATCACTGCGATGCGATCGGAGAGCGCCATGATTTCATCCAATTCGTAGCTGACCAGCAGCACTGCGACACCCTCGTCCCGCTTGGCGACGATCTGACTGTGGATAAATTCGATGGAGCCGACATCGATGCCCCGAGTAGGCTGCGCGGCAATCAGGAGTCGGATGGGGCGGCTAAACTCCCGAGCCACAACCATCTTTTGCTGATTGCCACCGGAGAGGCTTCCACCGGGGGTCTTGACGGAAGGCGTGCGCACGTCAAAGCGCGCCACCAGTTCTTCGGCGTACTGCGCAATCGCCTGTTCGTTCATCGTCATCCCGGAGGAAAATGGGGGTTTAAAGTAGGCGTTGAGCACAAGATTGTCCGCCACCGAATAGGCATCCACCATTCCGTATGTATAGCGGTCTTCCGGCACATGGCAGATGGCCCCCTCTTCGGTGATCCGCCGAGGCGGCGCGTTCGTCATATCCCGACCGTTTATCAGAACGTGGCCGCTGGAAGTGGCGCGCAGACCGGTGATTACCTCCACCAGTTCCGTCTGGCCGTTACCCTGCACCCCGGCAACACCGACAATCTCAGCGGCGCGCACGTCCAGCGAGACAGCGCGCAGGGCTGGCTCGCCCAGGTCGTTAAGGGCCTGAATCTCGCGCGCCTGCAGCACGACCTCGCCAACACTGGCCCGCTTCTTTTCCACCTCCAGAATCACTGTCCGCCCTACCATCATGGCGGCCAGGCTCTCCTGGGAGACCGTAGCCGGATCTGCTTCACCCACCATTTCCCCGCGTCGCAGGACGGCGATGCGGTCAGCGATACGCAAGACTTCCTTGAGTTTGTGGGTGATGAAAATGATCGACTTGCCCTGACTACGCAACAGTTCCATCACTGCAAACAACCCTTCGATCTCCTGAGGCGTCAACACAGATGTAGGCTCATCCAGAATCAGGATGTCGGCCTGCCTGTAGAGGGCTTTGAGGATTTCCACCCGCTGTTGTATGCCCACAGGCAGATCTTCGATGACAGCGTTCGGGTCCACTGGCATATTGTAGCGCTCGGCCAATTGCTGAATCTGCGCGGCTACGCTGTCCCGATTCAGCAATACCCCGTTGACGCTTTCGCTGCCCAGCATAATATTGTCCACGACGTTCATCACTGGCACCAGTTGAAAGTGTTGGTGCACCATTCCGATGCCCAAGTCGATGGCATCTCTGGGCGAGTGCATTTCGACGCTGCGCCCGTTGACCCGAATTTCGCCTGCGGTGGGTTGGTACAGTCCGTAGATGATGTTCATGAGCGTCGATTTGCCGGCGCCGTTCTCTCCCAGCAGAGCCAGGATTTCCCCTTCACGCAGAGTCAGATCGATCTCTTTGTTGGCGATGACGCCGGGAAAAACCTTCGTTATTTTGCGGACTTCGAGTTTTGGGGAATCTGCTGGTTCATGCGCTCCCTTCCGTCTCATAGACTTTGCCTTCCGCGGCTGGTGGCCGCACCCGTCCCACAAGGCCGGAAACGGCGATAACTGTAACGACGTACGGCAACATCGAAATAAACTGACGGGGCACCTGTGTGACGCCTGCCAGCAGCAGTTCGTTTTGCAGGGCCTGGGTATAGCCGAAAAGCATAGCTGCGCCCAGCACGCCGAAAGGATTCCAATTGCCAAAAATCATCGCCGCCAGAGAAATGAATCCTCGACCTGCGGTCATCCCCTCCTGAAACTGGCCGACCGCTTCCAATACCAGAAAGGCTCCCGCCAGCCCGGCCAGCATACCACCCAGGGATGTGTTGATGTAACGATAGCGGTTGACATTGATGCCGACAGTGTCTGCTGCCCGGGGGTGCTCGCCGACAGCCCGCGTGCGCAGTCCCCAGCGAGTGTAAAATAGCCCGACATGCACGATGACGACTAGAATCAGGGCCAGATAGGTGATCGGCGGGTTGTCGAACAGCACCGGGCCGATGACCCGAATATCCGCCAATCCGGGCAGAGGAATGGACGAAAACTTGCCTTCGGCGATGGCGTCCCGATTGTACAAATAGGAGGAGGTTCCCAATGCCAGAATAATGATGACTGTCCCGGAGATGATCTGATCCATGCGGAAACGGATGGAGAACAGCGCGTGGACTGCGCCCATCAGCCCGCCGATGGCCACAGCTACGGCCACGCTGAAGAAAAGGCTCGCGCTTAACGGCCAATGGTTGGTGCTGGTTTTGGCGACAAAACCGGCGAATGCACCGGCCAGCATCATGCCTTCGATGCCGATGTTGATAATGCCGGATCGTTCACACAAAATCCCGCTGAGCGCGCCCAGCACCAGTGGCACGGCCGCCCGCAGGGTGAAGTTGAGGGCGCTGATTCCGAACAGCACACGCAGCCAGGTATGCTCTTTCAATGGCGTCCGGTCCACCAGGATCGCCATAACCATCAGAGCCAGCGCCAGCATCAAAGCGCTGCCAAAGCGTTTCCTCACGCGCGCGATCGCTAAGACTTTCCCTATCCGACTCACGAGCTGTCCCAACTTGTACTGTGATTTATGTGCTTTGGCTGACGGACGAGGCCGCGTCTCCTTGCGAGCGTTGGGGCAGATGGAAGATCATGCGGATCATCAACGGCGCGGCGACGAAAGCCAGCACCAGCGCCTGTATGATCTGAATGATGTCTGCAGGCACGCCGGATTCGAACTGCATTTTGGCCGCGCCGCCATCCAGCGCGCCGAACATGAACGCGGCCAGGAGAACGCCGAAGGGATGGGTCTGCCCCAGCAGCGCCACGGTAATGCCGTCAAATCCGACTGCCCCGCCAAATTCCGGGGCAAACTTGTGGTTGAGTCCCAGGGTTTCGATAGCCCCGGCCAGCCCAGCCAGTCCTCCGGCAATGGCCATCGTCAAAATGATAGTGAAATTGACCCGGATGCCGGCGTAGCTCGCCGCCCGCATATTCTGGCCGACAGTGCGCATCTCAAAGCCGAGCGGAGTCTTGAAGATCAGCCACCAGATGAACACGGCCACGGCGACGGCGACGAAAACACCGTAGTGTACCCGATAGGGCGGCGCGAAAAGCCAGGGAATCTGCGCTGACGCCAGCACATCCGGAGTTTCGGAAATCGGGCCGGCTGTCGGGTCCCATAACGGCCCTGGGGTCTGGTCCTGGGTGCCGCCGGCGTAGACTGTCCACCCGCCGAAGAGTGCAGCCACGTAGTTGAGCATAATCGTGACGATCACTTCGTGGGCGCCCGTATAGACTTTCAGAATGCCGGGGATTGCCCCCCAAATCATTCCGCCGACAATGCCGGCGACCAACGCCAGGGGCAGATGGAGAACCATTGGCAAGCCCTCAAAGTTGATCCCCACAGCCACGGCGAAAATCGTGCCCATCACGAACTGACCCGAGGCGCCAATGTTGAACAGGCTGACTTTGAAAGCAACGGCAACCGATAGGCCCGTCAGGATGAAGGGAACCGTTTTGCGGACCGTCCTGGACCAGCCTTTGCCATCGCCAAACGCGCCCTCAAACAGCCCGCTGTATGCGGCCAGGGGATCGTCGCCTGACAGCAGCATCACGACTGCGCCGGTAAGAAGCGCAGCGAGCAGAGCCAGCAGTGGTATGAGGAGCGCGCGTACAATGCGAAGAACACCGGTTGTCGGAAAGGCGGTGTCGCCATTGCTAACTGAAGTCAGTTGCCATATCCCGTAGCGATCGAGCCATCAATCAGACCAGCTTTGGTCGTCTCCAACAGGTCTTTTAACTCCTGAGAGATCATATTCTCGAAATCATGGAACGGAGCCAGATCCGCATCGCCGAAGTAGTTCCCGCCGGGGAATGCGTCATCGTTAGCCAGATTCACCAGGTCGACAATGCCCGGGGTGATCAGCTTCATGGCGCTGGAGACCAGACATGGCTGGGCCGCAGGGACGGTATTCCACTGGTCGGTATCCACACCGATGCAGAAGACAGTTTCACCCGCGCCTTCAGTGGTGGCGATCTCTTGCAGCGCGCCGTTGCCGGTGATGCCGCCGGCGCCAAAGATCACATCCGCGCCCTGATCCAGAGCCTGTTTGGCTGTGGCCGCGCCCCATTCAGGGTCCTCAAACGCTTGGGAGATCTCGCCAGGGTGATAGGTGGAAATCACATTTATGTCTGGATTCACAGACTTGGCGCCGGCGGTGTACCCTTCATTGAAGGCCACAACAGGGGGCACCAGATCCGTCCCGAGAATTGCGGCAATGACGCCCGTCTTGGACAAGCTACCGGCCAGAACACCGGCCAGATATCCCGAATGATCCTCGTTGAAGATCAGACCGGCCAGATTCGGAATTGTCTCCACCTGAAACTGATCTACGCCGATGAAGAGGATGTCGGGATTTCCTTGGGCCGCTTCTGTGGTGGCATCTCCAAGAGGGAAACCAACGCTGACGATAACATTAAATTCGGCGTCGATGAACTGTTGGATATTATCGGCGTAATCTTTGGCATCCTGCGTTTCGATGAACTTGTAGTTCTCTTCCGGCAGGCCCAAACCCTCGGCCGCGGCGATGACACCCTCCCACGCGGATTGGGTGAAGCTGCGATCGTTCACCCGACCGCCGACCAGGCCAATCTTGAAATCGCTGGTCTCGGCTGCGCCGGCGCCAGACTCTGCCTTTGTGTCGGCTGCAGGCGCCGGCATGGGCGCTGGGCAGGCGGCCAAAAGCAGCGCAAGCATTGTGAAAACAGCGCATAGGGTCATCAGCCGTGAAAATCTCATCAGGCCTCTCCTTTGCTGATGTGAATAAACTGCTCACAGACGAGCGTATCTAAGCATTCGGGATATGCGGCGAGCGCACTATATCGGACTTGCGCCGCGCTGTATCTTTGTATAAGTATAAGCGATTGGCAATGCGGGGGCAAAGCTAAGATAGCCACTGGAGGCTGTGTTATACTGGCGGTCCAACCCATTGCCTCTCCTGACAGGGAGGCGTATCTGAATAGCAACCAGTTGGCCCGCAAGATTAACGCCAGGGGCAGATGGAGAACCATTGGCAAGCCCTCAAGCCCTCAAAGTTGATCCCCACAGCCACGGCGAAAATCGTGCCCATCACGAACTGACCCGAGGCGTCAATGTTGAACAGGCTGACTTTGAAAGCAACGGCAACCGATAGCCATTGCTAACTGAAGTCAGTTGCCATATCCCGTAGCGATCGAGCCATCAATCAGACCAGCTTTGGTCGTCTCCAACAGGTCTTTTAACTCCTGAGAGATCATATTCTCGAAATCATGGAACGGAGCCAGATCCGCATCGCCGAAGTAGTTCCCGCCGGGGAATGCGTCATCGTTAGCCAGATTCACCAGGTCGACAATGCCCGGGGTGATCAGCTTCATGGCGCTGGAGACCAGACATGGCTGGGCCGCAGGGACGGTATTCCACTGGTCGGTATCCACACCGATGCAGAAGACAGTTTCACCCGCGCCTTCAGCGGTGGCGATCTCTTGCAGCGCGCCGTTGCCGGTGATGCCGCCGGCGCCAAAGATCACATCCGCGCCCTGATCCAGAGCCTGTTTGGCTGTGGCCGCGCCCCATTCAGGGTCCACAAACGCTTGGGAGATTTCGCCAGGATGATAGGTGGAAATCACATTTATGTCTGGATTCACAGACTTGGCGCCGGCGATGTACCCTTCATTGAAGGCCACAACAGGAGGCACCAGATCCGTCCCGAGAATTGCGGCAATGACGCCCGTCTTGGACAAGCTACCGGCCAGAACACCGGCCAGATACCCTGAATGATCCTCGTTGAAGATCAGACCGGCCAGATTCGGAATTGTCTCCACCTGAAACTGATCTACGCCGATGAAGAGGATGTCGGGGTTTCCTTGGGCCGCTTCTGTGGTGGCATCTCCAAGAGCGAAACCAACGCTGACGATAACATTAAATTCGGCGTCGATGAACTGTTGGATATTATCGGCGTAATCTTTGGCATCCTGCGTTTCGATGAACTTGTAGTTCTCTTCCGGCAGGCCCAAACCCTCGGCCGCGGCGATGACACCCTCCCACGCGGATTGGTTGAAGCTGCGATCGTTCACCCGACCGACATCGGTGATCAGGCCAATCTTGAAATCGCTGGTCTCGGCTGCGCCGGCGCCAGACTCTGCCTCTGTGTCGGCTGCAGCCGGCATGGGCGCTGGGCAGGCGGCCAAAAGCAGCGCAAGCATTGTGAAAACAGCGCATAGGGTCATCAGTCGTGAAAATCTCATCAGGTCTCTCCTTTGCTGATGTGAATAAACTGCTCACCAAGACGAGCGTATCTAAGCATTCGGGACATGCGGCGAGCGCACTATTCGGACTTGCGCCGCGCTGTATCTTTGTATAAGTATAAGCGATTGGCAATGCGGGGGCAAAGCTAAGGTAGCCATTGGAGGCTGTGTTATACTGGCGGTCCAACCCATTGCCTATGCTGACAGGGAGGCGTATCTGAATAGCAACCAGTTGGCCCGCAAGATTGTCGAAATCATTGAGGAAAAACAGGCTACGGACATCGTTCTGCTCGACGTGAGCGAGCAGACTACTATCGCTACCTATTTTGTTATGGGTACTGTGGATAACGAACGACAGGCCAATGCCATTCGGGATGACCTTTGGCAGCAGCTTCAGCTTGAGGAGAAGATGCGACCGCTGAATGTCCAGGATCTGCGCCAAGAAGGGGGCGGATGGATCCTGGCCGATTACGGCGACGTCATTCTGCACCTGTTTACCGAAGAGACCCGCCTCTACTACGATCTTGAAGGGCTGTGGAGCGACGCCAATGTCGTGATGAAAATACTATAAGCGGCGCGGGCGCATTTCCGATCGGGATTTACAAGATTCACAGGAATCGAATCAGGATATTATATCCTGCTACATTTCTTTACTCTAGAGAATCCTGATTTGATTTGTAGAATGCTACGGCTGGATTCGTGTCCATGTGCTCTGTAGCGCTGAACAGATCGGTGGTCTCTCCCTTCTCCGCGTCCACATGCGGGTTTTCCAAAGCCTTGAAGGCGTTTTGTTCCGCGATGCCTGCACTACGCATTGCCTTGACGATGTGAGGCTGCGTCACGGAGATGTCCACCTCTAAGAGGCTGCCAAAGAAATTGGCGATCTCAAACATTGCTTCAAAGGGACCAGCGGACAGATGCACCCCGTTGTTGGCGATCGTCACCTCTTCAAAGCCGTATTGGCCCGGCCTGACGTGCAGTTCATTCCGAATTGAACCGGCGGCCGCCCGCTCCGGGAAGGTATCTCCAATCATCTGGTCGCGTAAATATGCCCACTTCGTATCTGAATGCACGAGCATAAGAGCGATACGGTGGGATGATTCCGTGAAGTGGGCCAGTTGAGCAGGATGAAAACCGTTGACAAGAACGAACTTTGCGCTATCCACTTCATACGCCTGCACATAGAACCCGCTTCGAATCTTCTCGGCTTTCTTTGTAAACCAGAGCGTATCCAGGCTCGCCGGCGTGTAAGACGGATGCGCTGCGAGCAACTCATGTCCGCCGAAGATAGGATATTCGGCGGACGAGACGGCGAGAGTGTCATACACGCTTTCGCGGTCGGCTGCGCTCAGGCTGGATGAGGCGGTTTTCGACAAAACATTTATCACGCCATAGTGCCGGTCCATGCTCTCCTTCCGCTCAAGCGCCCGCCCCCCCACCATCACAATGCCCTGTACAG
This sequence comes from uncultured Caldilineaceae bacterium, assembly GCA_958295915.1. Classification (GTDB taxonomy): domain Bacteria; phylum Chloroflexota; class Anaerolineae; order Caldilineales; family Caldilineaceae; genus Bin5. The sequence continues at coordinate 4,474,327 of OY282381.1, read as the reverse complement.
AGACGTGAAACTCTGCCAGTTTCGCCCAGATCAAGTCAAGAGAATTGCCCAGGCTGTCTATATCCGAGACGGCGAAGATCTCCGGCTTAATGAACATCAGCAGTTCATTTTGTCGTTGTGTTTGTCCGATTCCAGGCGGCTGTATAACTGCGATGTCTTCATCGCTCTCTCTGGCCTGAATAAGCGCCTGCTTCAACTGTTGCTGACTCTGCACAAAGCGCTCCTTTTCTGTGCGAGGAAAATCAAAGAAAGTAGTTTATCTACCACAAATGCGCCAAATGGCATAATGAACGAAGTAAACATGCCAGAACCTATCGAGCTATTGACCGCAACTTACCGCAGAGCCTGGCATTTGACAAAGAATAAAGAATGTCGAGATTTATGTATTGCGTAACCAGCAGGGCCGCACCCTCTTGTCCTGCGCGTTTGACAGTCCACTACTGAGATGCCTTGCCGGCGTTCAGCAAGGCCGCGTCCTCCGGCGTGACGGAAATGTCGGTGGGGATGGCGAATTCGTTCCTGTCGGAGAAGCGTGTAATCGCGTATTCACCGTCCGGATCCAGGGCCGCGAGGGGGGCTTGGGCCAGAGCCTGGTCATCATCATCGCCGATGCGGGCAGAGACCACCCATCCCAGCAACAGGTACGGGTGATGTAAGATCAGATCGCGCGCCAGCTGCAGCGCGTCTTGCGTGCGTCCACAGTGCCACATGGCTTCAAGCAGATTGCTCTGGAAATCCACCCGACGGGGTTCGGCCTTCGTCAACTCTATATAGATACGAATGGCCCTCTCCCAGCGCCCTCCCATCCGATATAGAGTCGCCAACGCCGGACGGGTGAGCATCAGTGGGCGTTTTTGGCGCAGGAGCGTGCGGGACATGCCTTGGCGAATGGGACGGTTATAGGGGGCATTTTCCAGCGCGAGGGTCCAGTAACGCTGGGCCAGTGTCGGGTTGGCCTGTGCCTCAGCGCCCCTTGCCAGCACGGCCCAGGCCAATTCGCTGCCGGGATCGGCCTGCAGGAGACGCAATGCCCACATCCGGCCTTCATCCCAGCGCTGCAGCAGCCAAATGACCTGAAGTAGCCGGAAATATGTAGACAGATGTCGGGGCAGGCTCTTGAGGATGACGCGAATCAGCGGCAAGGCATCTTCGGGGCGATTGGCCGCCAAACAGTTGTCGATGACGTTGTTCCAGTGGGACAGTTGCGTGCGTGTCCTAAGGCCGCGATGCGCAAACGCAGAAGGCATTCGATCGATTACGCTCCGTCTTTCTGTAGCAGTTCGATCATCACCCCATGGCCGGCTTGCGGATGGACGAATGCCACTTGTCCGTGAACGCCCTGGCGGGGCGTCTCGTCGATTAGCTGGATGCCCTGTAATCGCAGCTCCTCCAATGTCCGCCGGATGTTCATCACAGCGAAGCAGACGTGATGGGTACCTTCCCCCCGCCGCGCCAGGAAACGAGCCGTGCCGCTCTCCTTATCGGTAGGTGACAGAAGTTCAAGCGCGCTATTGCCTGCGTCCAGAAAGGCTACCTCCACGCTGTGGGCCGGCAGATCGACCCGCTCCAGCAGTCGGAAGCCGAGAACCCCACAGTACGTCGCCAACGCCTCGTTCAGGCTGCGCACGACGATCCCTACATGATCGATCTGCGCATCGTTGAGTAGCATAGAACCCTTCACCGTATCTCTTCTTTGCGTTCGTGTCGATGGACTGATTTCACATTTTCACATCCGGCGCACGACCACCGATCTCGTTCTGCTCCCAGAGCTGACCGAGGCTGTAGTCCTGCAACCATATCTGCAGGCTGGACGCATCAAGACATTGATTGGGTCGAGCTTCAGCCCCTGGATGGAAGCGATGCTCTTGAAGCCCTCCACGGTAATGCTGTCAAGTGCGGACATTAGGAGAATTTGTCTTCTGCGGCGGACAGGTTCGGGTATATGACTCGCTTATGCCGGCAGTACCACGTAAACCACATCCCGTTCGGACGGACGTATCGACTCGGCAAACGAGCCATTGGCGCTGTCACCGGAATTCGGCAGTTCTTGTATTGTCCGAGCGTCAGGTGGGACTTGGGATGCGCCAACTCCTGGCGCTGGTCGTCCCGTGCATCATAGTCGAAACGTACAGGGAATGGAACGATGTTCTTGGCAACCACGTCAGCATAAATTTCGTCATCCAGGTATATATCCGGGCTGTTCTGGAACTCTTCGAGGTGAGGCGCAGGGAAAAACGCAAGTCGGTGGCGTTGAAGCGTTACGTCAGCGAACTCGTACATCATCTGGATCAACGCGCCATCAAGCATTTTCACATTATACGCACGCGCTTGCACGAGACGCTTGTAAATCTCGTCATAAGCGCGATCTCTTAATGCTATCGATACATGTTCAGCTCTTTCAAACGTGACCTGTACAACGTTGCCTCTTACTGATCGTTGGAAGGCGAAATATTGAGCGTCCGCCAGACCAATCTCTACCAGGTATCCGATAAGTTCATTGATCTGCTCTCTTATCTGGTTAGGGGTCAGCAAGGCCGTTACGCTTTCTCCAAAAGTTCTTTCAGCTTGGCGACCATACTCTCGTCCAGATCTGCAGCGCGGACACTGCCGGATTCCAGGTCTGTGACCAGATCAACCAAATTTCTCTGGCGGCTCTGTATCCGTTTTCGCTCTTCCGTCGTCATATCTCGATGCACGATCTGCAACTGCTCGCGCTGCTCTTGTGTCGGGTAGATAAATTTCAGTTCGAAATTCTGTTCCTTCAGCCTCTCATACTCTTTGATGAGTTCTTTCATGTCGTTACCGACCCCGAGCACGCGGATCCACGCTTTGCTTCTCGTGATGGCTGTGAAAAGTTGATTGCGGATACGCGCCAGATTCCATGCCGCCGAGTGACAGGCCTGAGCATTGACGATATAGATCATCCCAGCCTCGTTGCCCTTGGCGCGGAAAACGCCGGTAAAGGTCACTGAATCGCCTTGCCCAAAGAAGATATCCGGATCGGTGTTAACCCCGGCAAGATGGGAGTTGATGCCTATCTTCAGTAAGCGCTGACGCACTGGTCCGACCTTCTCACGAGTCGTGAGAGGGTCCGGGTTGATAACAACGATATCGTCGTGCAGCAGTTCATCATTCGCCAGATTTTTCTTGATCGCCTGCGTCAGCCATTCGGCTTGTTCCTCCTCGCTGTCGAAGGGAATAAACTGTATTAGATCGTCGATGTCTGAATGGTCTTCGAGAAATTTTGGGCTCGTGTCCTCCGGTCTGTAGAGGGTTACATGGGAACCTTCCTTCAACTCCCCGTCTTTCCGCTTATAGCCGATCTCTTCCCATAGTTGCGGATGATCGAACATCTGTATAAGACCGGTTTCGCTTTGCCCCTGTGCTTCTCGATAGATCCCAAACCCGAGCGCATGGGCCGTTACGAGAACGGGCCGCGAATTGCGGTAGCATCTTTCCAGAATAATGTCGCGCCGTGGCCCATCATTGCTGGCGCCATCGAAGCGCACGCTGGGGAGTCCATTGGCATTGCTGCCGAAAATGTCATCCGGTGAAGGCAACTTTATATATTTCCTCTCTTGCCCCGTTCCATGTAAATTTTTCCAACTCTTGCATGAGCGATTCAGAATTCGCGAGGGGGTAATCATCCTCAACATACGAGGCTAGATCGCGTACTCCCGGCGCAAACGAAACCATATGAATCGGAATCAGAAGACGTCGGCGCTCCATCAATTCACTATATTGCTTGAGGCGGGCCTCCATCTTGTTGGCCAGGTCATCCTGTCGTAGCCAGTAATCTTCTGTAGCAGTTCCTTCGATCAGATCGAAGACGACAATTCCCTTGTCGGCAGACACCAATAGGGCGTCGATCGGATATGGTCCCTCGGGCGTGCCGATGATCGGGTATCCGATGAACAACTGGCCGGACAACTCGGTCTGCCGGGAGAGCAGGTCAGCCAACTCCCTGCTGGACGCAGGTTTTTGGTTAGTACCGCGAACAATTTCGATGCTCATGTCAGGATTCCCCATGTAATCCGAGTCTGCTTCTGCATGAGACTGGGATGCGCTTCGCCTCATACCCGACCCCGACGGAACGCGCAATTCGCAGGAACGGAAAAGAAACGCAATGTCGCTATGACGCGGAGACGCAAGGGAAAACCAGGAAATTCATTGCGTCCCTGCGGCGTCTGCGTCTTTGCGCTTTTTCAAGCTGTTTACTCCTCATCCGGGTATATTTGCCAGCCGAGGAGATCCATATCTGGCCCAGAGATGACACTGAGAGGCAGCTTCAGAAACTTTCCCGCCGCGCGCGCAGCGACCGCCCCATCCGGGAGATATATTTCTCCACTGCCGGTGAACATGCGCCGGTTCTGCTTGCGGATCCGTCCTCGGGCGCTGATCTCCACATTTAGCGGCACAGGCTGCAGGAAACGGGTGGTCAGCTCCACGGTGATGCCCCAGGTCTCCACCTCCACGCCTGCCCCGTAATTGATAGCCCGGACGATCGTTTCGTCGAGGATGCCAGTGAGTACGCCCCCGTGCATCCGCCCCGGATAGCCCTGATGACAGGGCTGACCCCAAAAGCGGGCGAGGATTTCCTGCGTTCCGTCCGTGGCGACCGTTTCATAAAAACGCACCTTCACGCCGGCCACATTTTTCACGCCACAGACAAAGCAGAAAGAGCTATTGGGTTGTTTCTGCACTATACCCAACTTGTCGGCTGATACTCTCCGAAAACATTTCTGAGGACATGGCAGATTTCGCCAAGGGTGGCATCGACCGCGACTGCATCCACAAAGAGAGGCAGCAGTGGTTCGTCGGCCGCGCGCGCCGCTTGCTCAATGCGATGCAAAATTGCCTCTACCTTTGCGTCATCCCGGCCGGCGCGCAGCGCGCCGAGCGCGGCAATTCGCTCATTCTGCACGACCTCATCCACGCGCAGCGTCTCTTCGGGGGCCGTTGTTTCACTCTGGTAGCGGTTGACACCGACAACTGTCTGCGCTCCGCTCTCAATGGCCCGCAGACTGGCGTAGGCCGACTCCTGAATCTCCCGTTGGATGAAACCCTCGGCCACGGCCTGCAAGGCGCCCCCCATCTCGTCGATACGGTTCAGGTAACCGCTCGCTTGGCGCTCGATCTCATCGGTCAGCCATTCGATATAGTAGCTGCCGCCCAGCGGGTCCACAACATCGCCAACACCGCTTTCATGGGCCAGAATCTGTTGGGTGCGCAGAGCGATTTCCACCGCCTGTTTCGTAGGCAGGGCTAAGGCTTCGTCCTTAGAATTTGTGTGCAGGCTTTGCGTGCCGCCGAGCGCCGCGGCCAGGGCCTGCACTGTTACCCGCACAATGTTGTTGTCCGGCTGCTGGGTCGTCAGCGTGCTGCCGCCGGTCTGTGTATGGAAGCGCAGTCGCCAGCTCTTCGGGTCGGTCGCGCCGAATCGCTCCCGCATCAGCTTTGCCCACAGTCGGCGGGCGGCTCGGAACTTTGCCACCTCTTCCAGAAAGTTATTGTGCGCGTTGAAGAAAAAACTGATCTGAGCGGCAAACCGGTCCACATCGAGCCCGACTTGGACGGCCTGTTCCACGTATTCAATGGCGTTGGCCAGCGTGAACGCCACCTCCTGAACGGCAGTGCTGCCGGCCTCGCGGATGTGATAACCGCTAATTGATATTGTATTCCATTTGGGTACGTAGCGGGCGCAATAGCGGAACAGGTCGGTCATCAGACGCATGGATGGAAGCGGCGGGAAGATGTACGTGCCGCGGGCGATGTATTCTTTCAGGATATCGTTCTGCACGGTTCCCCGCAGCTTGTCCAGAGGCACACCCTGCTCTTTGGCCACAGCGATAACCATCGCCAGCAGGATCGCAGCCGGCGCGTTAATGGTCATGCTTATGCTCACTTGGTCCAAAGGAATACCCTGGAGAAGAGTACGCATATCCTGCAAGCTGCTGACGGAGACACCGACTTTGCCCACTTCACCCAGGGCCAGTTCGTGGTCCGCGTCGTATCCGATCTGGGTGGGCAGGTCGAAGGCCACAGAAAGCCCGGTCTGCCCTTGTTCAATCAGGTAGTGGAAACGCCGGTTGCTCTCGGCAGCAGAGCTGAAGCCAGCGTACTGGCGCATGGTCCACAGGCGGCCGCGGTACATGTTCGGCTGCACGCCTCGGGTGAAGGGATATTCACCGGGAAAGCCGAGGTTCTGTAGATACACGGCGGCTTCGCCGCTGTCTTCTGATCTCTCGGAGGGGGTGTAGAGTGGCTGGATAACGATGGATGCGCCGCTCGTGGTGAAGCGCTCTTTGCGTTCTGGGAAACGCCGCACAACCGGAGTCAGGGTTTTGTCCTGCCAGATTTGTTTCAGGGCGCGCAATTTGTTCACATTTCCAACCGTCCGGCCAGCGCGTTGCTAAGAGTCATCTCATCGGCGTATTCGAGATCGCCTCCGGTGGGCAAGCCCCGGGCCAGGCGAGTCACCCGCACGCCCAAGGGTTTGATAAGCCTGGCAATGTACATAGCTGTGGCCTCGCCTTCCAGATTGGGGTTGGTCGCCACCAATAGTTCCTGTATTGTTGAATTGCGCGACACCGTTGGGTGCGCCACTGTTGGGCGCGCCACTGTTGGGCGCGACTCTGTTGGGCGCGACTCTGTTGCCTCAGCCCGATTGAAAGGCGCTGCGATGCCTGGCGGATGGGAGGCAGCGCCTTCCAAATCTCTGGTCGGGCCGCGCTGCACCCGTTCGAGCAGTTCACGCAGCTTCAGGTCGTCTGGGCCAACTCCCTCCACCGGCGAGATGGCTCCGTGCAAGACGTGATACACCCCTCGGTATGCGCCGGTGCGCTCAATGGCCTGCACATCGAGCGGCTCCTCGACCACGCAGATGACCGATGCATCACGCTGATTGTTGTCACAGATGGCGCAGGGGTCTTTGTCGGCGATGTTGTGGCAGATTCCGCAGAAGAACGTATTGGCCTTCAGTTCCTGCAGAGCAGTCGCCAACGTCAGGGCGATCTCCTCATCGCTGCGCAGGAGAAAGTAGGCTAGGCGGGAGGCCGATTTGGGGCCGATGCCCGGCAGGCGGCTGAAGGCGTCGATCAGGTTTGTGACCGGCTGTGCCAGGGGCTGCATGGCGCGATCCTAAAATCCGAGTCCAGGGATATTCAGCCCGCCGGCAAGCCCGTCCATGCGTTCTTCTGTAAGGGTTTTGACCTTTTCGGCGGCGTCATTGAACGCGACCATCAGCAGGTCTTGCAGCATCTCCACGTCATCGGGATCAACCACTTCGGGCCTTATCCGCATCGCCTGCACAGTCTGGCGTCCATCCATGTCCACTTCTACCATACCGCCGCCGGCGCTACCGGTCACGATTTCCTCGGCCAGTTCTTCCTGGGCCTTTTCCATATCCTCCTGCATCTTGCGTACCTGGCCCATCAGATTCCCGCCCATTCCGGCTCCCATGCCGCCCCCGCCCGGCGATCCGCCGGCGGGGAAACCGCTGCCGCCAAATGGATTGCCACCGCTGCGAGATCTGCGGGTCCTCTTTTTCTTCGCCATAGTCGTCACTCCAATGCAAAATGTAAGTCCCTGAACAGCATCGCACTCGTTACTGGCGTCTGTCGGTAACTTTCGCGCCCAACTCTTTTACCGCGAATTCAATCAAAGGATCCGGCCCGGACGCTTGTGTCTCCTGCCTCCCCCGCCCTGCAGCAGCGGAAAGGGTGGCTGTGTCGCCGCTCTGGCAGGTAAGGACCACTTGTTGATCCAACATTTCCGCCAGGATCCCGGCAATGATATCTTTCGTCCTGGTCTCGGAAATAACCCCCTGAGCGAACTGGTTGTTTCCGAACGCCAGGGCCACGGAATCCCCGCCGATGGCAAAATCCCGTACAGAGCGCAGGGAGGCTTGTTCCTTTGGCCCGCAACGATTGCGAACGATTTCCAGAAATTCGGTCCACCGCGTCCGCATCCGCTGCGTTGCATCCGCATTTTCGATCCGCGCGTCAGCGGCGGATTTTTTGCTGTCCGGGGCGGATGACTGCGCTGCCGACCTGTCTGTTGAGGCTGGCGCGGCAGGTGGGCTGTGCGCTGCCTGGGGCGCAGGCGTCGATGTCGCTGGTCGCGACGATGGCTGTTCAGGCACAGGCGCAGCCTCTTGCGCTTGCGCCCCCTGCATGACCTCCACCAATGCCAATTCCAGGGGCAACTGGGGCTGGTGGCCTCCCTTCAGCTCCTGCATGGCCTGGCTGAACTGCTTGATGGCCCGGAGGACATCAGGCGCAGGAATCTGTTCGGCTTGCAGTTTCATCTTTTGCACGGTCTCCGGCGCACGATCATCCAGCAGCGAACTGTCGCCGGCCATCTGCACCAGCATCACGCCTCGCAGATGCTCGACGACCTGACCGGCAAACTCGTGCAGGCTGGCTCCCTGAAGCAGCAGTTCATGGATCAGTTGCAAGCTTTCGGCGATGGCATTGTTTGTCTGCCCCGCCACTGTAGGGCGGGGGGTCGCCAATCCATCTACAAATGCGCTCACCGCTCCGCTGGCAACGCTGCCCAGCACCTGTTGCACCTGCTCCAGGTTGATGGTTTCGGCGCCGTAGCTGGTCATCTGATCCAGCAGACTGATCGCGTCCCGCATGCAGCCTTGGGCGCTGCGGGCTATGGCGTGGAGCGCGGCCTCCTCGGCTTGGAAGCCCTCCTCGGCGGCGATATGCGCCAGATGCGCGGCGATCTCGGCCACGTGAATGCGGCGAAAATCAAAACGCTGACAACGACTGAGAACTGTAGCTGGGATGCGGTGGGGTTCTGTCGTCGCCAACACGAAACGCGCGTAGGGGGGAGGCTCTTCCAGGGTCTTCAACAGGGCGTTGAAGGCACTGGCGCTGAGCATATGCACTTCGTCGATAATATAGACTTTGTAACGGGCCTCGCTGGGGCGAAAGCCGACCTTTTCCCGCAATTCGCGCACGTCGTCCACACTGTTGTTGCTGGCGGCGTCGATTTCGGTCAGATCCAGCATGCGGCCTTCATTGATAGCGACACAGCGGGCGCATGTATTGCAGGGGCGGCTTTCTTCATCTGCGCAGTTGAGGGCTTTGGCGAGGATGCGGGCGGTAGAGGTTTTGCCGGTGCCCCGCGGCCCGGAAAACAGGTAGGCATGGGCTACGCGCCCGTCCCGCAGGGCGTTGCGCAAGGTTGTGGTCACATGCTCCTGCCCGACAACTTCTTCAAATGTGCGGCTACGCCACTTTCGGTATAGTGCTTGGGCCATTATGCCGTGCTCTCGGTTGGGCCGCGCAAGCAGCGATGTTCAGCGCCCATCTGCGCCCCGTTCAAACGTTCTAGGGTAGTCTACCATTGGGCCGGCACAGAAGCAAACGGAGCCGTTTTTTCATGTCGTGGTATACTTCCCTGATGGACAACAAAATTATCAACGTCTTTCAAGAAAGACGCCAAATCGACGAAGCTGTCGCCGGGCTGGCCAATACGTCATCGGAGCTGGAGCTCGTGCAGGCGGTTCAAAGGATCACACAAGAGCACGCGCCGCCGCTGATACTGCCGGCGCTATGCAAACACCTGAACACCAGCAGCAGCCAGTTGAGAGGCGGACTGGGCCGCTTGGCTGCGCTTCTGCCCCAACCGGAGACAGGCGCGCTGCTGCGCAAAGAGGCCGGCCGCCGGGACAATCCCACCCAGGCACGTCTGACCGCGGCGCTGATTCTGGAAAAATTCCTGCAGGTAGAGGTGTCGCCGGGTCTGATGGCTGATCTGAGAGACCCGGAAATCATCGTGAGGCAAAGCCTGCAAGAGGCACTGGCGGAGGGGCGCAGCAACCGACACGTGTTGCTGGAATACGTGCGTCAGATGCGTCAGGAGAGCGAAGACGTCGCCTTTCTGGTGTTGGATCTGCTTGGACGACAAGCGGAGGCGGACCAGCCGCGCTTGCTGCGCCTGATCGCCTACGATTCCCGCCCTGCTGTCGCCGAGGCCGCGTTGACCCGCCTGAGCGCGCTGCGAGATCCTGCGGTCGCGGAGCAGACCGCGGCAGCGCTTCATGCTCTGCAATCCAGCCTGCGACCGGATCTGGCACAGGTGGCCGCGCGTACTCTGCGTAAACTGCGTCTCGCCGGCATCCACTGGCAGCCGACGCCCCCAAATGATTGGTGGGCCCTGATAACGCCCTGCGATTTTCAGGGTTCCCAGGATTTGTGGTTTCTGCATGACGGCAATGAATCCGGCGGCACGCTCATCGGTCTGCGCATCAATCGGATGGCAGGCATTGTGGAAACCTTCGGCAGCGAAATGGTAGAACGACAGTATTTGCCGCCCAGGCAAGAGGTGGGCGAGATGGTGTCGATTTCTCTGGCGCAAGGGGAAAGCGCGGTCTTTTTGGAAGTGCCGTATGCCTATGCGCGCGACTGTCTAGGTCAGGCGCTGAACAGCCACTGGCAGGCGCCGACACGCGCCTTGCCGGAGGAATTTACCCTTTACAACCCGTATATATTTCGCCACAGTGCGGATGCCATTTCCCCTCAGATATCGGATCTGCTTGAATCCGGCCCAGAGTTGTGGGCTCAGGCGGGAAGCGATCTGTCGCAGATCACAGAGACGCTGCTGCGTCACCCGGCGATGACCGGCTGGTTCCTGCAGGATCGGCGCATGTATGCGATTTTGTCGCCAGACGCGCAGCCCCTTACAGATTTGCGGGCGGAGGAGCTACACAATCTGGTGATCGATCTGGCGCAGTCGCTCGGAACCGAGGAGGATGAACAGGAGTTGACGGGGCAGTTTCGGCGGGCATTGCTGGCCCAGGCGGGCTGGCTACATATCGCCGGCGACCAGAGCCACGCCCGCCACGCAGTGTATATAGCCGAGAGCTTGCGCCACATGCCGATAGGCAACCATCCACTGGCGCTGCGCATGTTTGCGCTCGGATTGCGTCGGCTGCAAGAAAGGGGGAGGACGCCTGACTAGCTCTATGCAGGGTGCGTGGCGCAGTGAGCTTTGCGCGACTGCTTTCTCCAGGCAGCGCACCGGGCACGGCCTGGCAGTTCGAGGTTGGGTAAACATATACGAACGGGAGAGCGCATATTGATTCCAAACCCTCGCCCGTGAGATTGAATCTCTAATGGAGGGAGAATGAGCGTAGAGGAGACGAGGTATGGCAGGTGAATGGCGGTCGGTTGCAGTGTCTGATGTGGTCAGTGCTGTGAGCGGGGGAACACCACGTCGCAATGTGAAGGAGTATTGGAATGGAGACATACCCTGGGCGACAGCAAAGGATGTCGCTAGCGCTCCTGGCAAGGGACTGAATCAAGTCCAAGAATTCATCACGAAGGAGGGCTTGGAATCTAGTTCCGCCAAACTGATGCCCGCGGGAACTGTGGTGATAACAGCACGCGGCACAGTTGGAGCCCTGGCGCAGTTACGCTGTGAAATGGCGTTTAACCAGACCTGTTATGCGCTGATACCTGGAGATGACCTCGACAACAGCTTTCTATATTACGCTCTAACCGGCACTGTGGCGGAGATGCAAGCGCTTACCTATGGGACAGTTTTTGACACCATTACGAAACGCACATTCGACAACTGGCTGATTCGGCTACCACCTCTGGCAGAACAGCGGGCCATCGCCCACATCCTGGGGACGTTGGACGACAAGATCGAACTGAACCGGCGCATGAACGAGACCTTGGAGGAGATGGCCCGCGCCCTGTTCAAGTCCTGGTTCGTCGACTTCGACCCGGTACGCGCCAAGAGGGAGGGTCGCTGGCGGCGGGGCGAGTCGCGGCCGGGGATGCCGGCGGAACTGTATGACATCTTCCCCGATCGGCTGGCGCCTTCGGAGTTGGGGGAGATTCCGGCGGGATGGGGGGTTAGAACGGTGGGGGAAGTCGCCAAAGAGTCCAGAGAGAGTGTTCAACCTCAGGCGATCGAGTCTGGAACACCCTATATCGCTCTTGAGCATATGCCAAAGCGGCGCCTTGCCCTTTCGGAGTGGGGCATCGCTGATAAGGTGAGCAGTAACAAATTCAGATTCAAGCAGGGTGATATTCTTTTTGGAAAGCTGCGACCATACTTCCACAAGGTAGGGATCGCTCCGCTGGAAGGGGTATGCTCAACCGACATTGTGGTCGTCTCGCCAGCATCTGATGGTTGGTTTGGATTCGTTCTTGGTCATCTATCAAGTAATGCGTTCGTGGATTACACGGATGCCACGTCAACGGGCACGAGAATGCCACGTACCAAGTGGCGTGACATGGCTCGCTATAAGATTGCGCTGCCAGACCGAGCATTGGCCGAAGCCTTTACCATTCGAATCCAGCCGTGGGTGAAACGAATCGTGTCGGCAATCCATGAATCCCGCTCCCTCGCCGCTCTGCGGGACACACTACTGCCCAAACTTATCTGCGGTGAACTTCGCGTTCCCGACACCGCTCAACTTGCGGAGGACGCTGTATGAGAAAAAATCGTAAACAACTCAGCAATCGGGGCGTTGCGAAGGCCCAGCGTGGTCAATATAAGGCCGCCATTGCCGACTATGATCGGGCAATCCGCCTACAGCCGGATTTTGCGAAAGCCTACTTCAATCGGGGCATTGCGAAGGACAAACTCGGTCTGCATGAGGCCGCCATCGCTGACTACGATCAGGCGATCCGCCTACAGCCGGACGATGCCGAAGCCCACATCAATCGAGGCGTTGCGAAGGAAAAACTCGGTCTGCATGAGGCCGCCATCGCTGACTACGACCAGGCGATCCGTCTACAGCCGAACTATGCCAACGCCTACAACAATCGGGGCGTTGCGAAAGACAACCTCGGTCAGCATGAGGCCGCCATCGCCGACTACGATCAGGCGATCCACCTACAGCCAGATTATGCCGAAGCCCACTACAATCGGGGCAATGCGAAGGACAGCCTCGGTCTGCATGAGGATGCCATCGCCGACTACGACCAGGCGATCCGTCTACGACCGGACGATGCCAAAGCCTACTCCAATCGGGGCTTTGCGAAGGAAAAACTCGGTCTATATAAGGATGCCATCGCCGACTACGATCAGGCGGTCCGTCTACGACCGGACGATGTCAAAGCCCACATTAATCGGGGCTTTGTGAAGGCCACCCTCGGTCTATATGAGGATGCCATCACCGACTACGATCAGGCGGTCCGTCTACGACCGGACGATGCCAAAGCCTACTCCAATCGGGGCTTTGCGAAGGCCAAACTTGATCTACATAAGGCCGCCATCGCTGACTACGCCCAGGCGATCCGTCTACAGCCGGGTTTTGCCGAAGCCTACTCCAGTCGGGGCAATGCGAAGGCCGACCTTGGTCAATATAAGGCCGCCATCGCCGACTACGACCAGGCGATCCGCCTACAGCCGGATTTTGCCGAAGCCTACTCCAATCGGGGCAGTGCGAAGGTCAACCTAGGTCAATATGAGGCCGCCATCGCCGACTACGACCAGGCGATCCGTCTACGACCGGACGATGCTGTAGCCTACTACAATCGGGGCTATGCGAAGGGCTACCTTGATCGACACGAGGATGCCATCGCCGACCACGATCAGGCGATCCGTCTACAGCCGAATTTTGTCGAACCCCACATCAACCGGGGCATTGCGAAGAGCAACCTTGGTCTGCATAAGGCTGCCATCGCCGACCTCAAGGCCGCATTACAGTTCGCGCAAAGGGCCAATAACTACAGCCTCAAAGGCCGCATTGAGCGGTTGATTCAGGAAATCGATCAGGAGGCCAGGAGGCGGAAAAGAAAATGGAAAGGCCTTTTATGGCTGAGGGGGTAACTGACTGTGCGGGTACGCTTTCGCCCCGGCGCTATGTGCCGTCCCAAAGCCAATCTCTGCGTGCTGCGGTCGAGGATACGTTCGCAAAGCCGACTACGAGGTCGCATTACAGTTCGCGAGCGTGTCATGCGAAGATTTACCTTTTCTATTGCGCCCCGGGAGCGCCTTTTTGCCAGATGCCTGGATAGATAGATTACCAAGTCGCAAATGTGTCACCAACTTATCTGCCAAACATTTGACCGCTTTGGCATCAGAGTCTGATTCCAAAGTCCAGATCCTTATGGTTGGCATGTTATGCTGGCTCCTCCATCAGGTCTTGTAGAAGTTCGCTATCGAAAATACCACTGCCAATGCCGAAATCCGCAATCCAACCGTCCAGCGCTTCGCGGTCACGGCGGATATCATCAAGGTTGATGACCTCTGTGCCTTGTCCGCGACGGTTGCGTAGGAGTAAGATGCCGAGAGAATCCGATAAGTCATCAGGAGTAAAGGCATCGAGGAGTTGAGAACTATGGGTTGTGATAATCACCTGGGAGCGTTCGGCAATGCGCTCGAGCACATCGGCAATGTCTGTCAGGGCGCCGGGGTGCAGATTCCGCTCCGGTTCTTCGATGGCAATGAGCGGCGGTAATTCAGGCTCGTTGAGCAAAGCGTAATAGGCAACGAGACGCAATGTGCCTTCAGACGCTCTCTCTAAAGGTATCGGCTTGTTGTATCCTTCTAAAAGACAGAGCTGGTTATCTCCGTCTCCGTCAATTGCGCGATGGTCTATGCTGATATTCGTGCAAGCGGCGAGGGATTCACTCACGCTGTGGAAACGCTCTGGAGTATTCTCGTGCCAGTATGAGAGCAACGCCGATAATGTCGAACCATCAGCATCAAGCTGTGGAGATTCGCGCAACTCTTTGGATTTACCCAATATAATCTCCCTTAATATCGGGAGATGACCGCGCATGAGTTTTGGTTGAAAGTCATAAAATTCCCAACCCCTGATAAACTCCGTTAAGGCACTTGTAATAGGCTTGTTTCCATAATCGCCAGCGGACTTCAAAGCGAGTTTGTTGGACCTGTAGTTTGTCTCGTTCTTGCCGTCTTCGTCGTGAACCACGCCCTGCCCACTCTGAATTGAGATGACCTTTACATCGTTAACCGATAGATTTTCGGCAACAAAACGATTGTCCACATCCGCTTTAAGCTCCAGTTCGTATACGGTTGGGGTTTCTTCCACTTTGGCGCGTAACTGGAAAGTGATGTGGTTTGCTTTGCCTGCCCAAAGGAAATCTCGGATTAATTCAACTGAGGGTGGGTTTTCTAAACTCATCATCCTGTTGAGAAGGCTCAAGGCATTCAGGACATTCGATTTCCCGCTTGCATTGGGGCCGACCAGAACTGTCAAAGGCTTTAGCGGCAGCTCGACATCACGCAAGCTAAGGTAGTTTCTGATATGAACTTTGTCTAAGAACGCTTGCACTTCAGACATGGCCGTTCACCTCTGCTTATCCTTTATATGAGTGCAACCTGAATCAGCCACTATCTCTGGAAGAGAACAGGGCATGCCTCGTCCTCTTATGGTTGACTACATAGCCTTGACGTCGCCAGGCAATGATAGCAAAAAGCCGCCACCGACAGCTTCAAAGCTGCGGTTGAGCGGCTGATTCAGGAACTCAATGCGGCGGAGTCCCCTGTTGCCGACCGGGACACCAGGACGAAAAGAAAACAGATCGAGAAGAGCGCGCTGCGTACTGCTCTCAGAAAATTCCCAACTCGTCTTTGGCATCTTCCGACATCATGTCGGGATTCCAGAAGGGTGTCCAGACCAGATGGACGTTGACTTCGTTGACGTTGGGAAAGGCGTTGTGCGCTGTGCGCTGCACATCGCTGATGATCTGTGGGCCGACCGGGCAGCCGGGGCTGGTCAGGGTCATGGTAACGTCGATGTTGTTGTCATCCGTCACCTCAATGTCGTAGACAAGCCCCAAATCGATGATATTCATCATCAACTCTGGATCTTTCACATGGGTCTTGATCTGGGCGCGTATTGCGTCGGGTGTCGGCACTGTATTGTCACTCATTGGGTCGTCCTCCTCAAAACGGCTGTTCGACGTAAATTTCTCCCCCATCGACCTGCACTTCGTAGGTGGGGGTCGGCTCGAAGGCGGGCATACTGAGGGCCGCGCCGCTGCGAATATCAAAGCGCGCGCCGTGGCGGGGGCACTGTACCTGGCAGCCTTTCAGAATTTCGCCGTCCACCAACGGGCCGCCATCATGGGTGCAGACGTCTTCGATGGCGTAATAGGCGCCGTCCAGATTGAAAATTGCAATGCGGATGCCATCCAGTTCGACAAGCAGCCGCTCGCCCGGCGGAATGTCATCAACTGTGGCAACTTTTACATACTCGTCCATGTATTCCCGCGCCTTTCCGCGTCGTCCTACGCTGGCCAGTCCTCCAGGCCGTACAGCCCGGCTTTGAGCGCTTTCAGGGGAAGCAGCGCGCATTTGAGCCGCACCGGGCCGATCTCGATGCCGAGAAGATCGAGAATATCCTCTTTACCCCAGCGCTTCAGCTTCGCCAGCGGCATACCGATGATCTCCTCCATCAGCATCGACGCGCTGGCCTGGCTGATGGCGCACCCTTTGCCGTCGAAAGCGGCGTCTACCACCACGTTGTCTACAACCTTCAACTGAACCGTCACCTCATCGCCACAGAACGGATTGGTGTCGCGATAGTGGATGTCCGGGTCATCCAACTGCCCCTTGTGGCGTGGGTGTTTATAGTGATCGATAATTGCTTCGCGGTATAGGTCCATAAGCGCACGGGTACAGTTTTCGACTACCGAGAGAAAATCGCGCCTTGCCCCCTGGCGCGCCTTCATGCGCAGGGTCCTATATGGGCACGCATCCTGAATCTCTGCGCAGGCGATAGTATAGGTGAAAGGTGAATTCACAATGAACTTCTCGCATCACCTTTCACTCCTGACACATCACGCTCTACTTTTCAATCGGCAACCCGACTGCATTGCCCCACTCGGTCCAGGAACCGTCGTAGTTGCGCACGTTTTTATACCCCAGCAGATGGGTCAACACAAACCAGGAGTGGCTGCTGCGTTCGCCGATGCGGCAATAGGCGACAATGTCGTCATCGGCGCTGAGTCCTTGCTCATCCTCGTATATCGCCCGCAGTTCATCAGCGCTCTTAAACGTTCCATCGTCATTGGCGGCTCGCGCCCAAGGCACGTTCCGCGCGCCGCTGATATGTCCACCGCGCAGAGAACCTTCCTGGGGATAATCCGCCATATGCAGCAGTTCACCCGCATACTCGGCGGGGCTGCGCACATCTACCAGAGGCTTGCCCGCGTCCCGATGGGCCAACACCTGCGTCAGCAAGACGCGAATGGCGCTGTCGTCGCGCGCCGGCGCGCTGTAGGAAGCGGCAGCATAGGCGGGGGTTTCCGTCGTCAATGTCCGGCCCTCGTCGATCCATTTCTGACGGCCGCCGTCCAGAACTTTGGCCTTGGTGTGGCCAAAAAGCTGAAACACCCAATAGGCATATGTGGCCCACCAATTGCTCTTGTCACCGTAGAAAACGAGCGTCGTGTCGTTGGAGATACCCAGACGTTCCATCAGTGCCTGGAACTGCTCTTGGCCCACATAATCGCGCACAACCGGATTGTTCAGGTCGTCGTGCCAGTCGATCTTCTGGGCGCCGGGGATGTGTCCTGTATCGTAGAGCAGGACGTCTTCGTTTGATTCGAGCAGACGAATCGTTTCGTCATTCAGATGTTCAGCGACCCAATCGGTGCTGACCAGCACGTCAGGATTGGCATACCCTTTGTCCACCATCGCGTTCCTCCATTCTTGATTTATGAGATTATCTGCCGATCTTGCGCGCAATTACCTTTTCCAGCTTATGCACGACGCTCTCCACTGGCACCCGGTCGAGCACTTTCTGGAAAAAGCCCTGCACAATCATCCGTTCCGCCTGAGGCCGGGTCAGACCGCGGGCCATCAGATAGAACACGTACTCATCCTCCACCTGGGCCGCGGTAGCCGCATGGGTGCAGCGCACGTCATCCGCCTCGATCTCCAGTCCGGGGATGCTGTCGGCGCGGGCGGTTCTGTCCAGAATCAGATTGCCATTGCGTTGGAAGGCATCGGTCTTTTGCGCGCCCGGCAGAACTTTTATAATGCCCATATAGACGCTGCGGGCCCGATGTTTGAGCGCGCCGTTGAAGAGCAGATCGCTGAAACAGTTGGGAACCCGATGCAGCTGTAACGTCTGGTGGTCAACATGCTGCCGTCTGGTGGTGAAATACAGTCCCAACAGTTCACTGTGCCCGCCTTCGCCCTGCAGGTCCAGGGTCAGGAATGCTTTCGTCAGGCGGCTGCCCCAACTCACCTGTATCCAGCGCAGATCCGTATCCTTGCCCATCACTGCCCGGCCCGTCAGGAAATTCCAGGCAGTGTGCTTGAAGTCCTGCAGATTCATATAGCGGACTTTGGCGGTATCCCGCAGAATCAGTTCCACGACGCCGGCTTGGAGGGCGTTTTCCGCTCCGAGCAGGTCGTCCACGACTGTGACGTCCGCGCCCTCTTCAGCAACAAGGAGGGTGTGATGATAGCCAGCGGTCCCCTCATCCTGGTAGAGGATAGCCTGCAATGGCAGCGCGACTTTGGTGTTCTTGGGCACATAAATCAGCGACCCGGTGTCCCACAGAGCTGCGTGCAGGGCCGTGAATTTGTTGGCGTCTGGCTTCACCGCTTCCGTCATAAAGTACTGCTGCACCAGCTCTGGGTAGGCCTGCACGGCCGTCTGCAAATCAGTGAAGATAACGCCTTGCGTGCGCAGGTTTTCGTTTTCCTGGCTGAATATGGCGCCGCCGTCGCGGTAGATCAGGCTGGCGGACGACTCCATTTCGTCCAACTCATTGCGCAAAATCGCGCCCAGTTCGTTGCGCGCGACACTGCCGTGATTGGTGGAAAAGGGGATAAAATTCTCCAGTCTGAAGCCGGTCAGGCGGGTGCGTCGCCAGGCCTCGTCGGTAGGCTTGGGCCAGGGCAGGCTCTCGAACGTCTGCCAGGCCTGCAAACGAAAATCCAGCATCCATGCCGGTTCACCTTTGACGGCAGAGGCCTGGCGCACAGTCTCTTGCGAGAAGCGGGCGGTTGCCTCCACAAATTTTTCCGGTTCCTTTACAGGTACACTCACGTCCACTCTTCAAAACCCCAATTAGGAATTGTTCAATTGCGAATTACGAATGAATTGCCCAATTCGTAATTCGCAATTTTCCGTTTTTCTATCCGATACTGCCTTCCATCTGCAGCTGGATCAGCCGGTTCATCTCTACTGCGTACTCCATAGGCAGTTCCTTTACCAGCGGCTCAATGAAGCCGCCGACGATCATGGCTGCCGCCTCGTCCTCGTTGATGCCTCGGCTCATCAGGTAGAAGAGCTGCTCCTCGCCGATTTTACTGACCGACGCCTCGTGCCCGACGCTTACGTCGTCCTCGTCGATTTCGATGTAGGGATATGTATCCGAACGGCTGTCTGCATCCAACAGCAGCGCATCGCAGACGACATTGCTGCGGCTGTGATGCGCGCCTTTCGCCACCTTCAACAGCCCGCGATAGCTGGCGCGTCCGCCATTCTTGCTGATCGATTTGGAGACGATTTTGGAGCTGGTGTGGGGGGCAGCGTGGACGACCTTGCCGCCTGCGTCCTGGTGCTGCCCGTTGCCGGCAAAGGCGATGGAAAGGATTTCGCCGTGGGCTTTGGGGCCCATCATATACACAGCTGGATACTTCATCGTCACCTTGCTACCCAGGTTGCCGTCGATCCACTCCATTGTGGCATCTTCGTAGGCCAGGGCCCGCTTCGTCACCAGATTGTAGACATCGGTACTCCAGTTCTGAATCGTTGTATAGCGGCAGCGGCCGCCCTTCTTGACGATGATTTCCACAACTGCGCTGTGGAGGCTGTCGCTGGAGTAGATAGGCGCGGTGCAGCCTTCCACGTAATGGACGCTGGCGCCTTCCTCCACAATGATCAGTGTGCGCTCAAACTGGCCCATATTTTCGGCGTTGATGCGAAAATATGCCTGCAAGGGGATATCTACATGCACGCCGGCTGGCACATACACGAAACTGCCGCCGCTCCAGACTGCACTGTTCAGGGCGGCGAATTTGTTGTCGGTGGCCGGGATGACTGTAGCAAAGTATTCCTTGACGATATCTTCGCGATCTCGCAGGCCACTGTCCATATCCAGGAAGACGACGCCCAGCTTTTCCCACTCGTCTTTCAGGCTGTGGTACACCACCTCGGACTCGTACTGCGCGCCGACACCGGCCAGGAACCTGCGCTCGGCTTCAGGGATCCCAAGCCGGTCGAAGGTGCGTTTGATGTCTTCCGGCACGTCGTCCCAGCTTTTACCCTGCTTTTCTGCCGGACGCAGGTAGTAGTAGATATTGTCAAAGTCGATACTGCTCAGGTCCGCGCCCCAGGTCGGCATCCACTTGGCAAAGAAAATGTTCAGCGCCTCATGGCGGAATTGGCGCATCCAATCCGGTTCGTTTTTTATGTCTGAAATCTGGTCGACTACCTGGTGAGTCAGGCCTTTTTCAGATTTGAATACGGCCTTCTCTTCGTCGTGAAAGCCGTACTGATACTCTTCTTTGACGCCTTCAAGATGCTGAAGATCTGATTGTACTGCCATGGGAAATCCTCCTTTGCATCATTGAACGCCTCAACTATGCCGAAAAGCTCGGAGATTGAGGCGTCCAACTCATTATGCTGGCACTGCTTCGGCCACCAATTCGTTTTCCACCCACTTGTAGCCTTTTTCTTCCAGCGTCAACGCCACTTCCGGCCCACCCGTCTTGACGATGCGACCGCCGAAGAAAATGCTGACGTAATCTGGCTGGACGAAGTTCAAAATACGCTGATAGTGGGTGATGAGCAGGAATCCGCGATCTTGCGTCGCCAGTTTGTTGATACCATCAGACACAACTTTCAAGGCGTCGATATCCAGTCCGGAGTCGGACTCGTCCAGAATTGCAAATTTCGGTTCCAACATGGCCATCTGCAGAACCTCTGTGCGCTTCTTCTCGCCACCGGAAAAACCTTCGTTCAGATAGCGTCGGGCGAAACTGGAATCGACATTGAACTCCTTCATCTTCGTGTTCAGTTCCCGGCGAAACGCCCGCATGGGCATAAGATTGCTGCCGATGACGCCATTGGCGTTGCTGTCGACTTCTTTGCTCATATAGCCTCGCACATTGGAAACCGCTGTGCGCAGGAAGTTCGCCACGCTGACGCCGGGGATGGAGACTGGATACTGGAATGCCAGGAAGATCCCCGTTCTGGCTCGCTCATCGGCTTCCATATCCAGAATACTCTCGCCGTTCAGCAAGATGTCACCTTCCGTCACCTCGTAATGGGGATGGCCGGCGATCACATAGGAAAGGGTAGATTTGCCGGATCCATTGGGTCCCATCATTGCATGAATCTCTCCGCTGCGCAGGGTCAGATCCACACCTTTCAAAATTTCGATGCCGCCGATAGATGCGTGCAGATTTTGAATCGCAAGCGTGCTCATTTCTGTCTTCACTCCTCAAGTTGACGCCTGTGCATAAGTATTTATCTATCCAACCAACAACCTGCGGACAGGGGATCGTTCAGGATTCAAACTCAAGCTCTGTGTGACTGTTTTGCATGATCACAAAAGAGCAATTTCCATCCCCGTCCATAATGCAGGCATCCAGGAACACATCTGATCCCACCACCTGCTGTATCATCTGCTGATCCATATCGCAGATTTCCCGATGCTCGATAGCGAGGTCGTGATAGGGGCAGTTATACATTTTCAGAGCAATTGTATCGCTATCGTCGGCGAACACATCTGTAAGAACGCCCTGCCTGCCCAACGCGCCGGCCATCTCCTCTACCCTCTGCTGCAAACCGGTTGCCTTTACGCTGTCTACGTAGCGCTCCGCCAGCCGGGCACTCACCCGTTCCAAGAGGGCGCCCATCTTCTCTGGCCCAACCATTCCGAACATTTCCTGGAGCATTATCAGCGCCAGCACGTCACAGCTGCAGGCGAACAACTCGCGGGCTGCATCCGTTGCCACGTAAATATAATGCGGTCGCCCTACTCCGGAACGCTCCTCGCGTCTGTCCAGATAGCCGCCGGACTGGAGGGCGTTCAGATGCTGACGGACGGATGTCGTTGTCACGCCCAGCAGCAATTCCAACTCCTTGATTGTGGCAGATGGATTGCGTTGCAGATATTCGAGAATCTGCCACGCAGGCGAATTTTGATCAGGACTGATAGACATAAGTTTGATCTTTACCCTACTGGGCTGTACCCGGCTCCCAATACAAACTGCCAGTCAAGCTGACATGTACACTTGCAGGCTAGTTTACCACCCAATCCACATTTTGTCAATTTACACAATTTTTATTGCGCAAATTGCTTAAACGTCCATGCAACTTTGTAGTTATACCATACACCGACCGCTGCAGACTAATTTGACGCGGCGCAATTCAACCTAACTTGCCAACAGGCACAAGGCCAGAAAACTTATAGCGCGCGCCACTGTAGGGCGCGACGAATTATAGCGCGCGCCACTGTAGGGCGCGACGAAGCCTGTAGCCCCCGTTGGGCATATAAAACTGCCTGACTTTTGGCAGAAAATCTGAAATCCTCTTATAATATCCATATGCGCGCTCGCGACTCGGCACGGAGTCTGGCTGGTCAGCCTGTTGAAGCGGTCCATTCCGCGGAACCGGGCAGGAGGTTCTACACAGTGGAGTTTAATGTCGCCCAACTTATGAAGGAAGCGATCGGCGCGCGTAGGGAGTTTGCGCTCGACGATGAGATTACGCATCTGGATGCCGGGCTGACGCCCTTGAGCCATCTGATTGGAACCCTGGAGCTGTTGCGCATCCACAGCGGCATTCTGGCGACGGGCGCCTTTCATATAACGCTGGAGTTGCAGTGTGGGCGCTGCCTGGAGCCGGTGACTTTTCCCGTGCCTGTGCACTTCGCGGAGAGTTTTCGGCCGTTGACTGATGTCGAAACCGGTCGTTTCCTGTTGCCAGAGGAATTTGAGGGGCAGGTAGAGGATCTGACCGATGAGGCGTTGCTGATCGATGCGCAGCACATTCTCGACATTTCCGAGGTGGTGCGTCAGAACATCTGGCTGTCGATACCGATAGTGGCCGGCTGCGCTCCCATCGATCAGGATGCCTGTCCGCACTACCGGAAACTGCTGTCGGAATTTACTCTCGCCAATGAAGATGGCGTAAGAAGCCCGTCTGAAGCCGCGGGGATCGACCCCCGTTGGGAAGCCCTGTTGGCGCTTCAAGATGAACTGCCTAGCAATTGAATTTTGTATTGCGCGCCACTGTAGGGCGCGATTGAGGAGAACCAAGATTATGGGACCGTTACCGAAACGAAAAATCAGCAAAGGTCGTCGCAACCGCCGTCGCGCGCACCACGCCATTGGCGCACCGAAACTGGTGAATTGCGTTCAATGCAACCAGAAGACCCTACCCCATCGGACCTGTCCGCATTGCGGAACATACATGGGACGCCTGCAGGTTCTGAACCTCGACGAAGACGAAACCTAAGACATAAGACAGATGACATTCACGGTCTCATACAGCGACAACGCTCATCCGCTGCTCTTCTTGTTCCCTGGACAGGGTAGCCAGTATGTGGGCATGACCAAAGAACTGGCGGATGCGTATCCAGCCGCGCGCGCCATCTTCTCACAGGCGGATGACATGCTGGGCGCAGCGATCAGCAAACTCTGTTTTGAGGGGCCGGAGGACCGGTTGACCGATACGATCAACGCGCAACCGGCCCTGTTGGCGTCCAGTATGGCGGCCCTGTGCGCCATGCAGGCGGAGATCGGTATCCTGCCCCGCCCCTCCTTCTTTGCCGGCCACTCTATGGGCGAGTATTCCGCTCTGGTAGCGGCCGGTTGCATCGACTTCACCGACGGTTTGCGTCTTGTGCGGGAACGGGGTCGGCTCATGAAAGAGGCTGGCGAAGAGCGGCCGGGACGCATGGTCGCCGTCCTCGGGCTGAGTCAGGATGTGGTCGCTCGGATTTGCGCCGAGTCAGCTGCCGATTGTGATGGGGTGGCGCAGATCGCCAATGACAACTGTCCAGGGCAGATCGTCATTTCCGGTGACAGTAGGAGCATAGCTGCGGCAATGGCTGCGTTGGAAGGGGCTGGCGCGCGCAAAGTCGTGCCCCTGGCAGTCAGCATCGCCGCGCACAGCCCGCTGATGAGGCCGGCGGCAGCGGAATTGAAGGCTACGATCGAAGACACGGCCGTGCGGCAGCCGATAGCGCCGGTCATTGGCAATACCAGCGGTCGTCCTCTCGACAGCGCTGAAGCAATCCGCCAGGAATTGAATACGCAACTCACCGGCAGTGTATGCTGGACCGATTCGATGCGCTTTGCCGTCAGCGCCGGCGTCGAGATAGCTGTGGAAATCGGTCCTGGTTCCGTACTAACCGGCCTGATGAGGCGCATCCAGCGTGGGAGCAAACGAGTAAATGTGGCCAATGGGGCCGATGTGCGGGCATTTGCCGCGCAGTTTGGCTGAATCGATGGTTCAGCCATAGCGATTTCGCGGCGCTGGCTGTGCTGACCTTCCTTGTAGACGAGTCGCCTCAACATATTACGAGGAGGAGCCGTTCTTGCAGGGACAATCTTCTTCCGTTATTGTGGGCCTTGTAGTAAAATAGCGGCAGAATTTCCGCGGGATAGAGAGATTTCATGGACTTCACGGGTAAAGTTGCGCTGGTGACGGGCAGCAGCAGCGGAATTGGCGCAGCAATCGCAAAGGAGTTGGCTGCGGGGGGGGCGCGCGTTGCCCTGAATTATCGCGGCAATCGGGCCGGCGCGGCTGAGATGGCTGCCGCCATCCGTGAAGCAGGAGGCGACTGCGCCGAATTTCAGGCCGATGTGGGCGATTATGAGGAGGCTGCCGCTCTGGTGAAAGCGATTGAAAGCGAGTTCGGCAAAGTTGCCATTCTGGTCAATAATGCAGGCACTACTCGGGATGCGTTGTTTCTGAGCATGAAACCGGATGGGTGGAGCACGGTCATGCGCACCAATCTGGACAGCATGTATAATGTCACGAAAGCGGCCCTGCGGGGCATGATCCGCCAACGGTGGGGGCGGATCATCAACATTTCCAGCATTGTCGGTCTGGTGGGTCAGGCGGGGCAGACGAACTATGCGGCCAGCAAGGCCGGCATTATTGGCCTATCCAAGAGTTTGGCGCGCGAAGTAGGCAGTCGCGGCATCACCGTAAACGTTGTGGCGCCGGGCTTTGTGCCGACAGCCTTGACAGATGCGCTCACCGATGAGCAAAAAGAGCATACCATCGCCAGTACGCCACTAGGGCGCTTCGGCGAACCGGAGGAAATCGCCTGGGCCGTCGCGTTTTTGGCGAGCGAACGGGCAGGTTTCATCACCGGCCAAGTGCTTTCTGTGGATGGCGGGTTGGTGATGATGTGATAGTCAACCATCTGAAGGGCAGGCGCCGATGACAGACGAAACGCAACACCCCGTAAAACTCTCTGGGTTAGCCGAGCCTGCTCCGGGCGCTAGTTCGGGTAATGGGCGTCAAAATGGCAACGGCGCAAGGAGAAGCGTTGCTGCTGCCTGGCCGGCTGAGCGGCGACGCGCCAGGCGTACAGCGGTGCAAGTGCTCTATGAAGTGGATTGCACGAACCACAGCCCTGGAGTAGCCCTGGAATATCGACAGGTGGATGAACGGTTTTCTGTCGAGACTTTTGCATTCCTATCCTGGCTGGTGAGCGGCGTTCTCAGGCATAGGGCCGATCTGGACAGGTTGATCAGCCGCTACGCGCCGGAGTGGCCTGTGCAGCAGTTGGCCATCGTCGATCGCAATGTGTTGCGCCTCTCCATTTTTGAACTGTCAAGTCCGGACGCAGACGCGCCTGCCAAAGTTGTCATCAACGAAGCTGTAGAACTGGCCAAGACATTCGGTAGTGACAGCAGCCCGCGTTTTGTCAACGGTGTCCTTGGCACCGCTCTGCGAGAGATTTCCCAGCCATCATAAGATAGATCGCGAGTGAAACGGTAACTTCTGGCATGGACAGCATCTTCGGCATCGGCATCTTTGAATTTATCTTTATATTGATCTTCGCTCTGATTTTTCTGGGGCCGGAACGGCTGCCGAAGGTGACCAAAGACACCCTGAATTTTATTCGGCGTCTGCAGAGATTGTCCGGCGACCTGACAAAACAGATCAACGAGGAGATCGGAGATCTGCGCGAACTCGATCCCAGTCATCATATGCAACAACTGATGGAAGATGATGAGGAAGAGGAGCGGACATCCAAACAGAGTGCAAGCCAAAAGTCGACCTCCTCTTCTACGAAACCCCCATCGCAGCCGGCCAAAACCACTGGCGCCGATGCTGACATTGCAGACGAAGACGCCAAAACAGAGGCGTCAGCTGATCAGAATGTGGCTGATACCATAGGTTCTGATCTTCCTACAAAAGCGCAAGCCCAGCAGTCTTTATCCGACACCAAGCCGTCCGTTTCGTCGAATGGACTGCAGCGGGGCGGTGAAAGCGCCGACACGAAATCCGAAACAAAAGACCCGACAATCGCCTCAACACCGCGGGCAAGCTCGTCCGCGACAACGGCCAAAAACAGGGCAACGGGCATCAGCGCCAGACGCACAGACAACCCAGAGAAGCGAGGCGTCAAATCTTTGGCGGAGCTACGCAAACAACAGCGGGCGAAGAGGCAGTCCAACGCCACTGGGGCCAATTCTTCTTATCTGGAAGAGCGCGACAAGCGCGCCCAGGGGCGGGCATCTGTGCGCCGGGAGGTGATGGCAGCGCAAAAGGCTGAGAAGGACTCAGCATCTGATGCCGTTGTCCAGCCTGCCGCTGATGAATCTGCAGAGCATGAAGTTCAGGCTGAGCAGCGCAGCGTAGATTCTTCCGAACCGTCGGCTATCGCTGTAACAGAGATGCAGGAGGATACAGGCGAAGACGGGGGCGAGGAGACACCGGCATGACGCAGCAGGTCTCGCAGTTCGACGCAGATCCCCTTGACGACAGCCGCATGGGGCTGCTGGAACATCTGGCGGAATTGCGCACACGCATGATCTGGATCGTTGGCGCGCTGCTTATCGGGACGGTAGTCAGTTTCTTCTTCGTGGAGAGGGCTATTGCGTTCATCACTGCTCCTGTCGAGGAAAAACTGATCGCCATCGGTCCGACCGACACGATCTGGGTATTCTTTCAGGTCGGGTTCGTGATGGGCGCGGTTGTCGCTATGCCGGTGCTGGTGTACCAAATCGTTGCCTTCATTGCGCCAGGGCTGTATCCCCACGAAAAACGCGGTCTGTTTATGCTCTTGCCAGGCGTCATGGTTCTGTTCTTCGTCGGCGCGGCCTTTGCCAACTCTGTGATGTTGCCCGTGGCTGTCGGGTTCTTGCAGAATTTTCTAGATCAGGTAATCGATCAGGAGTGGACAATCGATCGCTACGTTGGCTTCTTCACCCGCATCGTTTTCTGGATCGGTGTTGCCTTTGAAACCCCTCTTGTTATCGCCTTTCTGGCCCGCATTGGTCTCGTCAGCGGTCCCAGGCTGCTAGGGCTGTGGCGGCAAGCGGTGGTCATAATCTCTATCGTGGCGGCGATGATTACGCCAACTATCGATCCTGTCAATATGACGATCGTAATGTTGCCGCTGATCAGCCTGTATTTTCTAGGCGTCGGACTGGCCTATCTGTTGTACAAACCTCGAGCGCCCCGCAGCTTCGATGAGATGGACTGGGGCGACAGTGATGAATGATCGGGAGTCGTTGATCGCCCAGAAACAGGATATCCTGCGTAAACTGACAAGAGCGCATCGGCAGCTCCGGGCTATTCACCATTCGACCACCCTGCATCAGCGGCGGGAACGAGAGCGGCTGGAAAATGAGATCGAACAGTTGATGGCGGAGGAACATCGCCTGCGTATCACCATCGATCGCACGAAATAGCACTGTGACCACTGATTCATGTGATTCATGTGATTACCATGATAACGGCGATAACTGCAGTTCATCATAAGAATCAAATAAATCAAGGGTCGCGGTTCGACGCGTTCATCACTGCCGGCTATGACCCAGACACCTTGGATGAAATCAGCGCGGCTGCTGGCGTGGCGCACAAGTCTCTCGTGCCCGTTGCGGGGATGCCGATGGCATGGCATGTGGTGCGGGCGTTGGTAGAAAGCAACCGCATCGGCGAAATCGTCGTCGTTGGTCTGGCCCCGGGGGAAATCGATTTCGGTGTCGCAGTGCATCATGTGCCCAATCAGCCCAACCTGTGGGCCAGCCAGAATGCTGGTTTGCGTAAACTTCATGAGCTGAATCCGAACGACCGCTACATTCTTGCCCTCTCGTCCGACGTGGCCTTGCTGTCGGACGAAATCGTCAACTGCTTTATCGACGCGTGCGCGCCATTCACACTGGACGCCTACTGGGGCATCGTCCACAAAGATGTAATGCTTGCCACCTTTCCCCAGAGTAAACGCACCTATCTGCCACTTCGGGAAGGCTCATTTTGCAGCAGCGATCTGTACTTTGGTCGTCTGTCTGCTGGCTTCCACATGCAGGACCGAGCCCGGTATTTTATCGACAATCGCAAGAATATTTTGGCGCAAGTGTGGGAGCTTGGTATGCCGACATTGTTCAAGTTTCTCTTGCGCCGCCTGAACATCGCGGACATGATCGAAATCGCTCACAGGATTGCAGATATCCGCGGTGGTCCAGTTGTATTGCCGTTTGCAGAAGCAGGCATGGATGTAGACAAGCCTGATCAACTGGCCCAGGTGGAGGCGTATCTACAGACACATCCCGATCACCCAGCCAATACCCGCAAAACCAGTGGTGAGTGGTCAGTGGCCAGTGGTCACTGCAGTTAAAGTATGCGCTCTCTGCTAACATTCCTGACAGGGCTGGATGAAATGTACAGCGCCCGCGCGGCCCTGAAAGACGATCAGCTCTCGAAGCGCCATCCCCTCTTCTGGTTGGCCCATGTTGGCGCGCATCTGGGAGATTCGCCTGTGTGGCTGTTGGTGACGGTTATCCTGTGGCGACGGTCCAATGGCAACCGACAGCATAAGAGCAGTGAGGGGAGTCATTTGTTGGTGGGCTGGATTTTGTCGTTCGTGGGTGGTCTGCTGGGGACGATGCTAGTCAAACAGGCAGTTCGCCGCCCTCGCCCCGGCGCTGGACGATTTCTCTACGGGGGCGGGGCCGACGCGCATAGCTTCCCCAGCGGGCATGGTGTGCGTTGCGGTGTCATATTGACTTGGGTCAATATGTTCTGGCCCGGCAGCGGCAAGTTGGCCCCATTGCTCGTTCTGTGGATCGGTTGGGCCAGGGTGGCGTTGAACATCCATTATATCGGTGATGTTGTCGTCGGTTTTCTCCTGGGCGTCGGTCTCTCTCGGCTTATTCGCGCACGCGCATTGGGCTACCCTGATACAGAAATCAAGATTAAAGGATTGAATGGATAGGATTTTACCTGATTTCTTCCTGCAAATCCTTACATCCTGATTGCTGCGCGCCTGTCGGGGCCGTCAACGTTTATCGATGCGATATTCGTACAGGGCCTCTTCCGTCGTCACTGGCGTCAGCCCACTGATAGCCAATACCACTTCGTTGCCCTGCCCCAATCCACTCACATCGATATGAGCCGCGCCATCCGACCCCACTGTCACCCGTTCGACGCTCACCAATTCGCCGTCATAAAACGCCAACACTTGCACTAGCCACTCTTGGAGAAGCTGGTTGTCGGTCAACATCCAGCCTTCGCTCTCCCAACCGTCCGCTCCGTTTTCGAAGTCCGCCGTATAGCCTATGGCGGGGATGTTCATGTAGTCAATGAACCAGCCGGGAGAGGTCACTGCATCATCAGTAACGTACTCGAAGCGCAGCAGCACCTCCTGGCCCGCGTAGGCCCGCAGGTCAAAGGACTCCAGCACCCACTCTGGCATCTTGTGGCCGGGTGTCGTCGCGCTCTTTGCCGTGTAGGCGTGGCCAAAGCTATTGCCGCTGGGGTTCTCTGTGGTCGTGCGCTGACCCGGCAGGATGTCCCACTTACGCCCATCCTGGCTGACCAGCACGTAGCCGTAGTCGTAGTCATCTTCAATGTCATACCACATATGCACGTTCATGGTTATATCATCACCGGAGCGCACGTCGGAGAAGTCAAATGCCCGGGTCAGACGGACGTCGGAATCGTCTGCCCGATTGCTCCACCAGGTGAAACTGCCGCTATAGGGGGCAACATTGGCGAAACGCGTGCTGGTGTTCCCCTGGAAATGAACTGTCACATTGCCGTTGCCGCGTAGGGCGATGTAATCCACCCCGAAGTTACGCACGCTCGCCTTACGCGTCTTCAGGGGATAACGACTAAAGGAACGCTCCAAATGTGGCTTTGGCGCCTGCAACTGTCGGTAACCGTAGATGCCTTGTGTGTCCAGCGCGTCGTAATCGCTGACATAGTTGGCGATGACCCAATCAGCGAATACATCTTCGAATGTTAAACCAAACCCTGTCTGTTGCAGGGTTGCGGTGAAACCCTGGATGCCGTTGGCTGGTTGCGCCACGACCGCTCGGGTCAGCTCTTCACCGAAACGCTGTAGGAAGTAGGCCATAAAAAGGTAAGCGCTGCCGTAATGCGCGCCATTGCCACCCTGACTGTTACTCCAGGTGTTCAGTTGCGTATCCGGATTACTGGCGTATATGAGGGCAAAGCCCATATCCGGGGGATAACCGGCAATATTTTGGGCCAATTCACTCAGTCCCTCATTGACCCACGTATCCTCATTGCGATCGTTGTACCAGTGAACCATGTGCTGGAATTCATGCGCCAATACAGTTTCGTATTCCTGGTAGTCATTGCTCTGGTTGAGCCAATCCAGGCTGATGTAAAACATCTCCTTCTGGTTGGAGAACTCGTTTGCCAGAGCGCTGAACTCGTCGGCGCTACTGAAGTAACCGGCGATACTGCGTCCCAGGCCTGTGGCATGGAGAATGTGTAGCCGAGGATCCTCATCGATGCCTGGATTCCATTCTGTGCCGAAGAATGCCTGCACAAGCGGATAGATCTTCTCGGCAAAGGTATCTACCGATTCAATGATCGAATTCAGATCGAAATCGTGGCCGGTCGCCACCCAGATGTAGACCACATCATTCTTGTAAATTAACTCTCCCTCGATTTGAAAATGCTCATTGCTGTCTATATTCGAAGCCCAGAAGGGAATTCGATCTCCGATCGCATACTCCTGAGCGCGCACGGTTTCTGGGATGTCGTTCACGTCTGGCCGCAGACGCAATGCCAGCTCCCGCAGATCACGGGTAGGCACAACCGAGCGGCGAGGAGAGGGGGCAGTGGAGTGAGGGCAGAGAAGAGAGGAGTGAGAAACGGCGCAGTTCTCTCTCTTCACTCCTGCTCTCTCTCTACTCGGCATCGGTCCTTGCACGCTGATCTGCAATTCGGGCGTTGCGCCATGCCCGACAGATGGGGGGCGCTCCGCCCTCACAGCGCGGTCGGCATTGCTGTCTTGCTGGAGAAAAAAATAGGCGAGGGCTGCGGTGGCGCCTAAGCTACCGATGCAGAGCAAGAAGAACAGCGAGACGATGCCGGATATCAGAAAGCCCCTTCCAGCGCGGCGTCGCGGATCGAATTTGCGTGTTGGTCGCCTGTGTAGGAGAGATCCTTCTGGCGACAGGTTGCCTTTATTCTGTTTAGAATCCATACTTTGCCAAAGAGTAGACGGTTTATCAGGACGGGTTGTTTGATCTTTGGGCCAGGACTCGATGTTCCAGACCGGGCGCTATGGTCCGTTCAGTAGCGTCCCAACAGATCGGCGGCGGTTTTGGCGCTTCAAAATTGCGGAAGACCCGGCCCAAAAGCGCTACGGCTACGCTTATGTAGATGATGCTTCCGAGGAACCAGATCATCCCACCGCTGATCATCTGATCCTGCATGACTGTCAGGCTCGAAGTGGCCAACTGGTCGGCATAGTAATCGTAGGCTGGCGTTGTGCGGAAGGCCAGAATCACGCCGGTCGCCATATTCGGCACTTCTCCGCCGACAATTATGTAGAGAAAGCCGACCCCCGCAGGCATCGCTGGCCGCAGTCGCGGGCCGGTTCCCAACGGAGGCCACCAGAAAAGCATAGATGTGATCCATACACCCCATAGGCTGATGCGATAGAACAACGGATGGGCGAGCAACCAGTTGGCAATGTCCGGTTCGTGCCAGAGTAGAAAGAAGCTAAAAGAGAACATCCAGACAACGAGCGGATGTGTCGCTCGGCGAATGAAGCGGCCCGTGAACGTGGACTCTTTCAGTATGCGCACTGTCCACCGCCGAGCAGAGAGCGGCAGGCCGCGCAGGATGACGTGAACTGGGCAGGCCAGCCACAGGAGCGGCGGCGCCAGCAGCCCGATAAGAAGCTGTTGCGCGGCCCTGCCGATGAGCAACTCCTGCTGCAGGGCGACAAGCGGTGAAAGGAATGCAATCGCCAGCGCCAAAACGCCTGCGGAAAAACTGAGCAGTCGGCCGACTGTCGCCAGTAGGGGCTGGCCTTGCGCCTGCCCAGGGCAACCCTTGTGGTTGCCCCTACTGCGCCTCATCCGCCGCCATCCTCGCACGTAGAGCGCGCCAATTGCCAGCAGCGCCAGTGTCGAGCCAGGATGAAACACTCCCATCGTCAAAACGGGAACTAAGAAATCCATGCGCGCAAGCATAGCCGCAGATGGACGATTTGCCAAGTCGAACAGCGCAATGATGCCCACTAGGATTTGGACTGTGATTCTCCTGATTTAACTGTTGTATCGCGCGCCACTGTAGGGCGCGACATGGTCGATTCTGGATAATCACATGAATCATAGTGGATAAGCAGACAAATCTATAGTCAAAATCCGATGGCAAATCACGACGAAAGCGTTTACCAGAACATTCTCCTTGTCGTTCGGCAGATTTCGCCGGGACAGGTGGCGACATACGGGCAGATCTCGTGGATCGTCGGCGCGGCGACGCCGCGCATGGCCGGTTATGCGCTGGGCGGCTTGCCGCCAGATACGGATATTCCCTGGCAACGGGTGGTCAACAGCCGGGGAGGCATCAGCCCTCGGGGGGATCCTTTGGCGACAGATCGGCAACGAAAACGGTTGGAGGCCGAAGGCATTCAATTCCTGCCCGATGGCCGTATCGATCTGCGCCGCTTCGGTTGGGCCGGCCCCGATCCGGATTGGCTGGAAGCGCACGGGTTCGCGACCCTGCCCTGGCTCGGTCACCGCCGCAAAAATCCAGGGGAGGGAAGATGAGTGAGGAGAGAGAACTAAGCTATTTCTCACTTCGTCGCTCCGTCTTGCGTCTTCCAGCGTATGCGCTTATGCGGCAAAGTCGCTCTCACACCCCGCAGATCTGCATTGTCGAAGCCGCCGAGCAGAGCAAAGACGCCGGTATACACCGCCCAGCTGGGCAGGATCGTCAGCCACACGCCAACCCCGGTAGCGGACAGGGCGGATAGAAAGGCCCCCATCGCGACAATGGAGATCGCCGGCCGCCAGATCAGATCCAGCCAGGAGATCACACCCACGTACCGGCGGACACGCTGGCTGAAAAGGATCAGCAGACAGAATTCGCTACCGATCGTTACCACTGCTGCGCCAATATAGTCGAAAACAGGGATAAGAAGCAGATTGCCAACGAGGTTGAAGACGACACCGAAGATGAACGCTTTCGTCAGATAGCGCTGTTGGTCGACAGCAATGAGCACGTACTGGGTCACGCTGTTGACAAAGCCGACGGGTATGCTCCAGATGATCACCTGCAACGCCAGCGCGGAGCCGCCTCGATAGCTGAGATCGCTGCAATCGAACGATGCCCAGGTGGCTGCCAGAAAGCGGCATGCGTCGTGTGGGAGCGCGGGAACCAGATTGGGCGCGTTGAGATACTCCCCACCGGCGAGGAGGGAGATCAGGGGCCGTGCCAGCGCAGTGATCGTCATCGCCACCGGCAGACTGATCAGCAACAGCAGCCGCACGCTGAGGGTGTACGAGCGCAACAACCCTTCTCCCTCCTGTCTCGCATAGCGGCTCATCAGCGGGAAGACGGCGAGCGTAAAGGCGCTGGGGATGATATTCAGCCCGTCCAGATATTTGAGGGAGGCTGTGTATAGGCCAACGCTGACCGCGCCGGCCAAAGGACGCAGGATCCAGATATCGATGCGCCAGAAGATCGTCGCCAGCAGGTGGTTAATCATCAGCGAACCGCTGGTTGCGAACATCCATTTCTGCATGGGCCAATCCCACTTCCATTCGGGCTTGAAGAGGATCGATCGCGCCAGCCAGATCAGCCAAAGAAGTTGGACGAGATTCACCAACAGAGCCGACCATGCCAGTCCGACGATTCCCCAACCCAGCAACAGCACGAGCGCGCCCGATGTCACTTTCAACAAGGCCATCGCGCTGCCGAGGCTAGCGGGATACTCCATCTTTTCGAAGGCGTTGAAAAGGCTGCTGAAGGCGTCAGACCAGCTGGCGATGAGCATGACCAGCGCGAACACGGCGATGGCCTGCAACTCCTCCCGCCCAATGGCAGCGTTGAGCCAGTAGCCGCTAGTCACCAGCCCCAGTAAGATCAGGCTTCCCGGCCATAGGAGAGTACGCAGGGCCAACACATTCGTCAGATAGCGGCTAGACTGATTTTTATCTGCCGCCACCTCCCGGGTGAGGAGGGTGCCCAGGCCGTAGCGATTGAGGATTTCGAAAAACCCATACACTGTCACAACGAAGGCATAGTTGCCGGCCCCCTCCAGCCCCAGCAGGCGCAAGTACAACATCGCAAAGGCGTAGTTGATGGCTTGGTTCGTCAGATTGAGGCCCAGTAGCACTATCGAATTTTTGGCAACGGTGCGCACTTCGTTGGCTGTGACCTCGGGCCGATAATAGCGCCCCCAGACCCACCACAATAGCAGCAAAAGGCTCATCATCGCTGCGAGGAAACTGATGTATAGGCCCAGCTTGAAGCTCATGGGGCTGTAGGTGAAGCGCACGGTCCACTGACCGCTTTCTGGCAGATAGACGGTGCGGAAGGCAGAGTTGGCTCGATGAATCGTCAGCTCTTTCTCCTGGTTTTCATGGCCGCCAAAGGGCCGTACGTAGGCTTTCCAGCCAGGGGAATAGGCATCCGTGAGCACCAGCCAACCTCGATCGCTGAGATTTACGTCTATGAAGAGCTCGTTGGCGGTGTAGCGACTGATGGATGTATCGGCGAGCTGTGGGCTGGATGGAATGAGCGCGTTTACGTCTGCCGGCGGCTCTTCGATGAAGACGGTCAGGCGTAGGTCTGCGTCCAGGAGGGGTTGGGCTTCCCGCGGCAGGACAACCGCTTCTCTGGCGATGAATGCCCTGGGGAATGTCTCCTGATTCTCGTAGACCCGGATTGCGCCGTCCTGGTAGACTTTCGTCCACGTGTCCGCGTTGGGCACCACCGATTCAGAGAAAATGTATTTGACACCCAGCAGGTCTAGCAGGGGATTTTCCAGCGTGGCGAAAGGGTTGCCGCCATTGGCTGTCGCGCCGGTGGCGTATAGTGGCGCGATGCGATTGTAGAGCAGTTCGCCGCTCTGATCCGCGATGCGGTTCATAAGGTCCACGTACTGCTTCAGAATGATCGAATCGTAGCCGCGGATATCCTGCCAGCCATAGTACATGCCGACATTGGCGTTGAACGTTTTGGCGCCGGGTGGGTCAAAGGTGGTGAAGCGGAAAGGGGCATAACGGATCGCAATTGGCTCTGAGGCTACGCCTTCTTTTTGGTTTATGAACTGCACCGCTGGCGGAACGTTTTTGAGGGGAGAGAGATTCTGGTCGGTAGCGGGGTTGAAGGCGCCGTGGACCGCGTAGAGGTCAAGAGGCAGAAGAATGACCAATAGGTAAGGGAGAGTGCGCGCAAGGCGCGATGTAAAGCCTGAACTTGGGCTACCAGCCATGCTGGCCCCGGCTGCATCTCGATCTGCGCGCGTGAGCCGCCACACAAGCAGCCC
Organism: uncultured Caldilineaceae bacterium; assembly: GCA_958295915.1. Classification (GTDB taxonomy): domain Bacteria; phylum Chloroflexota; class Anaerolineae; order Caldilineales; family Caldilineaceae; genus Bin5. The sequence goes on along the minus strand of OY282381.1, from coordinate 4,438,397 downwards.
GCTGACAGCGGCAACAATGCCAAATCGCGCCAGCCCAACACTCTGGTAGCCCCAAAACATCCGCCCGTCGGCAAATGCCGACTGCGCCAGATCAGAGCCTTCGACGACCCGCTGAGCCAGGTTCACGAAGGGAGCGGGAAAGAAAAAACTGGCGACAAACACCAACAGGGCGGCAAATCCGGCGACAACAAATAAGAGCGAGAGACTGGCGATTAGCGCCAAGCACGTGATGCGGACGCGCCCAATCTCTATGGGCCAATGAGCAATGCCTAAAGAGCGCAATGAGAGCGCCCGTTCCAACCCAATTCCGCCCAGCACCGCGATCGCCAGAGTGAAGGGGAAGACCCATCGAAAGGGGCTGTGGAGCTGATCCCAGCCGGGCAGTCCGTAGAACAACAAGGCGTAGAGAGGCGTGCCGAATGCGAAGAGTAGGGAGAGCAATGCCAGCGCGGCGAAGAGGAGCGTGGGGGTTTGGAATGTCTGTTGCTGGCGGCGCGCGGCGCGCAACCTACCGGATGCTTGGCCGCCGGCCGGCGGCTGGCGGCTGATTGCGACCACCAGCGCCAGCGCCGCCAGCAACCATGTGCCGATCCCAACGTAATTGCCGCCCTCGACATAGTTCTTGATACCCCAGAAGATCGTGTTGTTTGCTTCACCCAGGCGATTGATCGTTGCCGGCTGCCAGCGGAAGTTCCACAGATCGAACCAATGATGATGGCTGGGGTTGCCGAAAATATCCGGGAAGACAAATGTCAGGATATGTCGGTTCGGCCAGGCCCAGTCGACGACTTGCCGGTAGGAGACTGAGCCTTCGCGAAAGTTCTGTTGCGCCAGTTCGTATAGGGGCAGAAGCTGCGCAGCGCCGAAGGCAATACCGAGAAGGGCGAGGAATAGGAGCCAGCCGGCGGTTTTACCTAGTGGCCGTAGTATACGCGCCGTTCCAAGGGCCGCGCGATCTTCGTATTGCGCCCTGTCTGTCTGCCTCTCCTCTGCATCTCGCCGGATTCTCCGCCATGCCACAAGTAGCCGCGCTGCTGTATACATGCCCGCCACCAGCAGCGTATAGTAGAGAAATTCAGGATGGCCGGCCAGGACGACCAGCCCGACAACAACTGCGCCGGCAACTACATACGGTATCGGGCGGAAGTTGGCAATGCCCTTCTCCTCCTGCTTCTGGATTACCCGCTCGATTATCGCCAACAGCAGGGGCAGCCAGGCAGCGGCGGCGATAACCATTGAAAAGACGACGCTGACGATCAGGAAGCCACTGAACTGAAAGGCAATTCCGCTGAAAAGGGCAGCTACAGGGCGCAACTTCAACACCCGTCCCAGCAGATAGGCATTCATGCCGGCAATCGCCAGTTGTATAGCGGTGAACCAACCATAGGCCGCTTCGACAGGCAGAAGATAGAACAGGACGCTTAGAAAATAGGTGACGCTGGCCTGGCCAGAGGCGAAGAACGGGGCGCCGGTGAAGATCTGTGGATTCCAGAGGGGCAACTCTCCCTGCCCTAGCGTCCGGCGCACGTGCAATTTCCAGACCGCGTTTTCCAAGACCAGATCGCTCAACAGCTCGTTGTGAGGGACGGTCGCCGGGCGCAGCGAGCGCCACGGCTCGAACTGATAGAGATTATCATAGGGAAGCAGGGTTTTGCCGGTGAAAAGGACCGGGCTGAACCAGAGAAGGGGTAGGACAATGAGCAGGCTGAGGGTGAGCAGTTCCGCGAAAGCGGAGCTAGTGCGGAATCGTCGTAGCCGGTGCATAGTGGCAAAGTAGGGGGCGGGGCTTATCCCTGCCCGGAACTGTCAGCGGTTGGCTGCTGGTCGTCGGTTGCTCATGCGCGGCCGACGGTTCGCTACGCTTGCGCTCTTTTCTGACACGCGCTTGCGATGTCGCCAGAGCAGTTCCCACACGCGCCAGATCGATTCTAACTTCACCAACACATCCATTTTGCTCTGGCCAATCCGCCGATCTTCAAAGTGAATCGGCAATTCGATGATATGGAAACCCAATTTTTCGCTGAGGTACGCCATCTCTACCTGAAAGATATAGCCGTTGCTGCGGATCGTGTCCAGCTCGATCTCTTGCAGGGCGCTGCGCTGCCACAGTTTGAAACCGGCGGTCATATCGCGCACGCGGATCTTCAGAATGCTGCGGCAGTAAAAGTTGGCCCACCAACTGAGCAGGTAGCGCCACCAGCTCCACATCTTGTCCAATGTGCCGCCAGACACGTAGCGACTGCCGATGATAACATCCATGCCAGTGGAGTGCATCACCCCGAGCATCTGCGCAATGTAAGCCGGGTTGTGGCTGAAATCCGCATCCATCTGCACGATGAAATCTGCGCCATCCGCCAACGCCCGACGGATGCCGGCCACATAGGCAGTGCCCAGCCCGTCTTTGTTCGGGCGATGGATAACCGTTATGCGTGGGTGGGATTGGTTGTAGCGCTGGGCCAGTTCATTGGCGAGAATGCCAGTGCCATCCGGCGAATTGTCGTCTACGATCACCAGCCGCAGATTGGGCAGAGGCAGAGCGAATAGTGCGGCGACCAACTCTGCCAGATTGCTGACCTCGTTATAGGTCGGCACGACAACAGTCAGAGATGCGCCTTGCCACTCAGCCGGCAGGTGAACGGAGTCGCGCCCTACAGTGGCGCGCGATACAACATTTTCCGGCCTGGCGGAAGGCATATGTTCAGCTTCGAGATCGGTCGGGGCAGAGAAACCCTTTCGAGGGGAGACGCTCTCTGCCATTGGGCCCACACGGTTCATTTCACTGTTTGAATATGACTGATCAATTGTAGCATGACCATTTCGCATGCTCTAACCCTAGCGTTCGACGAGCCGAATTGATTGCCCAGGTTATGGCGGACATTAGAACATAACTGTTGCCAATCTACCATAACATCGCTATACTGTAGGCATATAAAGCAGGCATATCTCCGAGATGCAATCATGTTTGTTCCACACCTGCCATCCACTATTTCCAAAGAAAATTAGCCCATGACAGGGGCACTATGCTGCCTGTCACATTCACAAGCATTCATCAAATGAAAAGCATCGATAACTGCAGAAACAGGCCCGCTCTATTCCGAAACGAAAAAATATATCCGAGCAGAGTCTCTCTTATTTTGCTCTTTTGCGCCTTGCTTCTGTTGGCTGGATGCACTCTCCGGCCGATTGAGGCGGACGGAGACTCCTCCGCGGCCACAGAGGAACAGAAGGCATATCCGCCGGGGATCGAACCTCTGGCTGATGGCGCGGCTGATGGCGCGGCTGACGTGGAAGGCCAGGAGACCGACGCGGCTACGCCTGCAGAAGGCGACGCGCCAGAGTCAGCTACGGTGACTGTCCAAAGGCGTAACGTCAATATCCGCAGCGGGCCGGGCCTCGACTTTCAGGTGGTGGCCGGCGCGGTGGAGGGAGATTCCTTCATTACCACTGGCAAAACTGAGAATGGTTGGTGGCGCATCTGCTGTATCGTCGGTCCTGGCGATGCGCCGGGCGAGTTGACCCAAACAGCGTGGATCTCCCAGTGGGTGGTGACGCCCACTGAAACCGCTGTGGGCCTGCCTGCCCTGGTTCCACTGTTTCCCGAAGATCTGACGGCCTCTTGGAATGTCGAATACGAGTGTGGCTCCAGACGTTGCGCTGTGACCGAATGCGCGGCTGTCGCCAGAACGGAAATACACAATATACGCGACCTTCGCTGGCTCGAGATCAACCGCACCGTAACGTGGGAGGATGCCTGTGGGGCCGATTCCACCTGGCCGCATCAGCTCGACCGCATCGAAGGCACAGAGCGGTACCCAAACAACACCGGCCTATTCTTGTTCAACTATTGGGTAGGCGCCCTGCCCGGAGATACGAATGTGCGCTTCCGCCTGGATAGCGGTGAGGAGATCGATGCCTGGTGCAGCGATGTGCAGAAAGCGGAAGTCGTAGAAGAGAGCGGCTGGACGACGATTTACAAAGGCCTGACCTGCCACGACATCCGCACAGGCATGCTTGTATCTATGCAGTATACCAAGTACTGGCTCTTTACAGGCGAATTTGAGGGCGATCGATACGAGCGGGCCTACTTTCGTGATTACGAAATCTATAGGGTGAAACTGGACAGCACAAATGCAGTTCTCGCTATAATCAATGCAGGCCACGCCGAGTAGCGCTCTGCGGAAGCGGCCCGCATATCCTTACGACAGTCCGCAAGAACCGCTCAAGTTACCGGCGCAAACTCCATATGCGTGAGGTAGCTATCCAGATCCTGTTTCGCCTTGTCTGCATAGGCCATGTAGCGTTGTTGCTTGTTGCGGATGCGTTTGGGGAGAGCGGGCAGCAGGCCCATATTGGCCTTCATCGGCTGGAAGTTGTCAGGCGCAGCGTGGGTGATGTAATGGATCAGGGCGCCGCTCATTGACGCGCGCGGCATCTGCATGAGTGGTTTGTTGGCCAGCAGCCGCGCCATATTGATGCCCGCCAGCAGCCCACCCATTGCGCTGCCTACATATCCTTCCGTGCCGGTGATCTGGCCAGCGAAAAACAGATCGTCCCGCTCTTTGAACTGGAACGTCGCGCGCAGGAGGGTCGGACTATTGATAAAGGTGTTGCGGTGCATCTGTCCCAGGCGCACGAACTCCGCATTCCGCAGGCCGGGGATCAGGCGCAGGATTTCCGCCTGCGCGCCCCACTTCACATTTGTCTGGAATCCGACCAGATTGTAGAGGGCGCCGGCTACATTGTCCTGCCGAAGCTGAACCACCGCGTAAGGGCGCTGCTCTGTGCGTGGGTCGCGCAGACCTACCGGCCGCATGGGGCCAAAGGCCAATGTGTTCTTGCCCCGGCGCGCCAGCTCCTCGATCGGCATACAACCTTCAAAGTAGCGCTCCAGTTCCGTGTCCGCGTCGGACAGCTCAATCTTCGGCGCGGCCAGCAGCGCCGCGACAAAGGCTTCGTATTCCGCTTGATTGAGCGGACAGTTGAAATAATCGCCTTCGGCGGCGCCTGCGCTGCCGGTTTTGTCCCAGCGGTTACGGCGAAAGGCGATAGATGTATCGATGCTTTCGGCAGTGACGATCGGGGCTATGGCGTCATAAAAGTAAAGGTAAGGCCCGGTCAGGGACTGTACGGAGCGGGTCAAGGCGTCGCTGGTCAGGGGGCCGGTAGCCAGAATTGTTGGACCGCCAGGAATGGCTGTCACTTCCTCCCGCACCAGCTCGATCTGCGGATGAGAGGAGATTACGTCTGTAATCTCCTCCGCGAACTCCTCCCGCCCGACGGCAAGCGCCTGTCCGGCGGGCAGCGCGTGTTTGAAAGCCATGCGGATAACAAAACTGCCCAGGGCCAGCATCTCATTTTTCAGCATGCCCAACGCCCGATCGGGCAGTGCGCTACCCATAGAATTGGAGCAGACCAGTTCTGCCAAGCGGTCGGTAACATGGGCGGGGGTGTGGCGTACTGGCCGCATCTCGTATAGCCTCACGGCAAAGCCTCGCTGCGCTAGTTGCCAGGCGGCTTCCGTGCCCGCCAGCCCGCCCCCGACGACTGTAATTTTTTTGCCCATTCGTTGCTCTGGATCGATAATGAAAAGGATGTTGCCGCTGCATCAGCGGCTAAACGCCAGTGGCTAGTGGCCTGTTGCCAGTAGCCCCACTGGCCACTGATCAGTGTACCACCGACCTGCGCCCTGCCCAAGAGGGCAGGCACAAGACACCGACTCTACTGAAATGAACGTTGTCGATCTGATTACAAAAAAACGGGATGGCGGCGAACACACTGACGCCGAGTTACAATTTCTGATAGAGGGGATCGTAAAGGGCGCAATCCCTGATTATCAGATCGCCGCCTGGGCGATGGCCGTCTATTTTCAAGGGATGACAGCGGCAGAGTCTACCGCGCTCACTCTGGCCATGGCCGCCAGCGGAGAGATGCTGGATCTACGGGATGTGGCGCGATCCGAGCTGATTGTGGACAAACACTCCAGCGGTGGCGTCGGCGACAAGACCACGTTGACCGTCGGGCCGATTGTTGCCGCCTGTGGTCTGTCCGTAGGCAAAATGAGCGGGCGAGGCCTGAGTTTTTCTGGTGGCACCATCGACAAGTTGGAAGGCATTCCCGGTTGGCAGGCGCAACTGAGCGCAGAGCAGTTCCGGCATCAACTGCGGGTGGTAGGTTTGGTGGTGGCGGCCCAAACGACCAGGCTGGCTCCCGCGGACCAACTGCTTTATGCGTTAAGAGATGTGACCGGCACTGTGCCCAGCTTGCCTCTCATTGCCAGCAGCATTATGAGCAAAAAGCTGGCTGCCGGCGCTGACGCGATCGTTCTGGACGTAAAGTGTGGACGAGGCGCCTTTATGGAATCTCTGCAGCAGGCCAGAGAACTGGCCCAGTTGATGGTGTCTATCGGCAGCGGCGCAGGTCGTCGGGTGACGGCGCTGATCACTGCAATGGAGCAGCCCTTGGGGCGGGCGGTGGGCAACATCTTGGAGGTGCGGGAAGCCATTGACACACTACACGGCAACGGGCCGCAAGACTTCCAGGAGCTGACGCAGGCGGTGGCAGCGGAGATGTTGCTGCTGGGCGATCCGCAACTTCGGAAGAAACGGGAATCAGCGGGATACGAGGTCGCGGCTGACACGGCCAGGCTTAGGGTGCGGACTGCGATCGATTCCGGCGCTGCCTTTGCCAAATTCGCCGAATTTGTGGCGGCCCAGGGCGGTCATGCGGCCTTCGTTATCGATCCAGAGCGCCTGCCCGCCGCGCCTGTCGCGCTCGATCTAGCGGCGGAGCGAGACGGTTTCGTCAGCGCAGTGGACGCTCGCGAGATCGGTCTGTCGGTTGTGGCGCTGGGTGGCGGCAGGCAGAAAAAAGGCGACGCTATCGATCGGCGGGTGGGCGTTGTCCTTGCGGCCAAAGTGGGCGCGCAAATTCAAACCGGCGACTCCCTCTGCACGATCCACGCGACTGATACACCTGTTGCCCAATTCGTTGCTTCTCGCATACGGGACGCCTACACCTTCGCAGAAGAACCGATCTCTGTGTCAGAGAGCAGTTGCTCTTTCTCGCCGGTCATTTTGGAGCGCGTCACCAGGTGACGTTCTGCCGCTGTGTTACAACCGTCCGGTATGTGTCCAGGGTACACGCGGCGATGGCCCGCCAATTGTAAGAGCGGGTCACCTCTCGCAATCCTTCTTCTCTCATCTTTTGCGCCAGGATTGGATCAGAGAACAATTGATCGACGGCCCATACAATACTTTGGGGATCGTTCACCAACAGAGTCAATCCTGTTCGCCTGTGATGCACAACTTCGCTCAGGCCGCCGACATCACTGGCAATGACGTTGCAGCCGGCGGCCATTGCCTCGAGCGCAACGATACCGAACGGTTCATAGAGACTGGGAAAGATAGCCACATCAACGCCATTATACAGGCAGTTGCGGGTCTCGCCGTCGATGAATCCCAGTAGTTCAACCATCTCTCCGATGCGCAGCTCATCTACCAACGTCTGCATCCGTTCGCTGTTCTTCCCCGCTATCAGCAAACGCACGTTGGGATACTTCTGGCGTAAGAGAGGCAGTGCTTGAAGCAGCGCCTGCACACCCTTCTCTGGGGTAATGCGCCCGACGAAAAACAGCAGTTTTTCCCCGTTGGGCGCGTACCTTTCCCGCAGGCACTGCACCCGTTCCGGCGGACAGGAATGGAACGGACTCACATCGACGCCGTTGGGAATGACGCTGACTTTGTCCGGGGGCACATCGAAATATCTGCTCAGCTCACCGGCCATATATGAGCTACAGACAATAATCCGCCAGGCTTCGTAGCAGGCCTGCCACTCCACCTGATTGATCTGGCGGCTGGTAACGTTCGGGAGGTGAGAATGGTGCCGTCCTCGCTCGGTGGCGTGAACGGTCACGATCAGGGGCACATTCCAGGCATGTTTCAGTTCAATGCCAGCGGAGGCGGTCAACCATTCGTGGACGTGGATGAGAGTATAGGGTGACTGGCTGTGCAGATGCTTGGCTTTGGTCACCAGATAACGGTTGTTGTCGATGACGCTATTGAACAGGTCCAGGGGATCGACCGATGGAGTTGCCACTCGATAAATCGTCACTGTCTCTGACAGTTTTTCCATTTCGGGGACGTTGCCGGCGTGAGGGGTCAACAGATCCACATGGACGGGCGGATCGTTTTCAGCGGCCAAAGCGGCGAAAGCCTGCATGAATTCCGCCACATGTTTACCAATTCCACCGACGATGTTAGGAGGGTATTCCCAAGAGATTATGAGAAGACGCATTGTGGATCCTTGATTTATGACCCTTGATTCACTTGATTCTTATGATGAACTGCGGTTATGATGGCGATCAGATGAATCAGTGGTCAAATCCATAGTGGGCGTTTCATGGGAAAGGGGCGTATTCTGTCAATACGCTCCTGCCGTCGGCATGAAGAGTGAAGATGGCCAGCCCCTGCCTGGCAGAGAACACTCTATTCCCAGCGATCTGCGCTAAGGCCTGTTGTGTGGCCCGATAGGCGGCATACGCTGTGGGCGTGGCGGGCACATGGGTCGAGGCCCACGCGCTGTATTGGCTGCCGCTGACGTTTTCGTCCAGCACGACGCCCCAGTAGACCGGGCCAAGGGGCAGTCCTTCGGTTTCCAGTTGCTCCAGCAACAGCCAGGAAAAGACCGGATCACCGCCGATGGTTGTTGTCCAAAAGGGAATGGCGCGATTCTGCGACCGCAGACGGGCCAGAAACGCCGCGCCCGTCTGCGCATCGCCCAGCCAAAGTATACCATCTGCGGCTGCGGCTGCCTGCGGTTCGTCGCTGACGAATACGACCTTGCCTGTTTTCGCTGACCAGGCTTCTGGTGATAGCTGGGGCCAGCTGGCGTCCAGACCGGCAAGCAGGATGGTCTGACCGGCGATCCGCGCTGCGAGAGCAGTCACCAGCATTTGCGCCTCGTCTGCCGAGGCCGGGGCTGTCGGTAACCACCAATCCGCATTGGCCGCGGCGATGAGATCCGCGACGGCCGCGGCTTGTCGGTGTTGCAGAGGGCCGATGACAGCCACCACGCTGTCGTCGCGCAGCAGTTTCTCGGCAGCGCGGCGGGCTTGCACTGGGTCGGCGGATGTGTTCAGCGCGAGGGGCAGCACCTCCACATCCGGGAGCGGGCGCTCAGCCAAGGCTGAGCGCATAGCGGTTAGAGCTTCGTATCCGCTATGACGATGCAGCCCTTCAAAGGGAGCCAGTAGGCCGATCTTCACAACTGGCCGTGTGGATACGCAAGCGGAAAGCGAAAGAGAAATGAGAACGGCAGTGGCTAGTAGCCAGTGGCCAGTGGCCACTGTCGTTCTACGGCTGATACCCATAAATTTCCAGGTTCTGTTCGTGCTCCGCCAGCGTCTGCGCGAAGACGTGACGCCCGTCTTCGCCGGTGGCAAGGAAAAAGCAGTAGATTGTCTGGGCAGGGTTTCTGGTAGCTTCGATCGCGCGCAGACCCGGGCTGGAGATGGGGCCGGGCGGAAGTCCTTCATTGAGGTAGGTATTATATAGACTCTGCACCTGTTGGTACTCTTCAATCGACTGGGGTTTCCACCACCAGTCACCGGTCGCGCCTCTGGCATACTGCACGGTTGGGTCGGCATTCAGGTAGCGGCCACCCACATCAGGGCAGCTCTCATTGAGGCGATTGAGATAGACGCTGGCGATCAGCGGGCGTTCATCCTCCTGCACTGCTTCCCGTTCCACGATCGATGCCAAGGTGATGAGATCCCGACCGCTCAGGCCGCTACTCCCTCCAATGAGTCCGTCCATGCCCACCCGCTTGTCGAAGTTGTCCAGGAAGGAGGCCAGCACCACTTCCGACGTGCTGACATTGACGGGAAAGTGGTAGGTATCGGGAAAGAGATAGCCTTCCAGAGATGCGTTGTCCGGCAGATTCTGAAGAAAATCGTACTCGGCCAAAAGGCTCAGGCTATGGGGTTGTCGTACAGCCGTCAAAAAGCGCTCGGCATCGATCACGAAATTCTCAGCTAGTCGTTCGGCGATCTCCTCAGCCCGGAAGCCTTCGGGGATCGTCACCCGCGCCTCTTCAAAGCGAGCTTGCTGCAACACTGCGGCGATCTCTGGCATGGTCATCGATTCTGCCAGCATAAAATTGCCGGCTTCGATGCGCCGGTCCAGGCGGTGCACCCGCAGGTAGAGATTGAATAGGTCCGCATCCCGGATGAAGCCAGCTGTGGTCAAGCGGGCGGCGATGAAACGGGCCGGCTCGCCGGGATTGATTGTGAACGGACGGGGGCGGGTATCAGCGCTGGCGGGAATAAGCAGTTGCTCCTCCTTCAAGCGCAGAAACAGGGCCAACACCTGGGCTTCAATATTCTCCGGTGTCAACGCATCCTCGCCGGCATCCGGATCGATCAGCGCGGCAGACTGCCGCTCGATGGCCAGAAACTGTTCCGTCAGGTGCGCGTTCGCCACACGCCAGACGTTCCCCAAGACGACGAGGACCAGCCCCAAAAAGCCGATCCGTATCAGATTTATGAGGACGGATTCTTTTTGATGGATTCGATGCGTCTCTGCTCGAAAGAGGCGCGGTTGTTGATCGTGTTGCCTGTGCGTTCTTGCTGCCTTGAACAATTGAAAGCGTCCATCGCGTTGGGCCACAGAGGGCCTATTTTCCCTTTCGTTCGGCATCCATTGTATCACCTAAGAGAATCCAAAACCAACGCGCGGATTTGTTTTCTCCTGTTTTTCTGCTATGATTGGCTGCGACTTAGGCTATCGGATCTTCGCCTGGGCGCAAAGAGAACCGTAACTGCTCCACAGACTGTGATTTACATGATGGGGATGATGAATCATCTTAATCATAGTCTGATTGGCAGCCGGAGAGACAACACTCCTATGGACGTTTCCCATCTTTGGCATCTGATTGCTGGCGGTCTTGCCTTCCTCCTGCCGGGGGGTTTGATATTGGTTGCCGCATCCGGGTTGAGCCCTCAGCGGGCATGGGATGCGGCGCTTGGTGGACTGGCAGCCTTCTGTTTGGCTTGTCTCGGCTACTGGGCCGTCGGTTTTGCCCTCCAATTCGGCAGCATCGGATTTCTCTATCCAGATCATGCGGGTCTGACGGGTCTGGTGAGGGGGTGGATCCCACTGCCAGAAGGTTGGGGCACCGGCTGGATAGTGGCTGGGTTAGAGGGCTGGTTCCTCACTGGCCCGGCGGTGACTCCCACCGCGCTGAGTCTTTTTCTGGGGCACGTTCCATGGGCGATCACCGCTGCGTTGTTACCGGTTTTGGCTTTGCGGGGGCGAGCCTCCGCAGTGGCGACGCTGATTATCGCGCTGCTGACTGGCGGCCTTGTTTATCCTTTGGCAGGCAATTGGGTGCAGGGCGGCGGCTGGTTGGCTGCATTGGGCCACAACCTTGGCCTGGGGCACGGGCTGGTCGATTTCGGTGGCGCGGGCAGTGTTTTTCTCGTATCTACCGCGCTGACCTTGTCTGCATTGTTGGTGTGGCTGCCCCAACGCAAACCACAAACCTTGACCGATCCCGCGTTGCCTTCCGTTCATCTGCCAATGCTGGCGGTAGTGGGCGCGCTGCTTGTTTTGGCTGGAGTATTGGGATGGGTGTGGGCAAGTCCGGTTCAGAAGTCGATCCTGAACCCATCTACCGCTCTGCGGACCAGTGTCAATGGCCTGCTTTGCGCCGTCGGCGGCGTGCTGATTCCACTCTTGTACACGTGGTTCGTTACGGGCGCGAGCGACCCGGGGATGAGCGCGCGGGGGTTGGTGGCTGGGGTCATTGCCGGACTGGCCGCGGGGCCATTTCCCGGGCAATTTGGCGCGCTGCTGATCGGTTTGCTGGCTGGGGGCAGCGTGCCGTTTATGACGTTTGCGCTCAACCGTGTGTTCCGCCTGAACGACGGCGCCGGGATCGTCGCCACCTGTGGATTGCCGGCTGCCATCGGGCTGTTGTGTGTGGGTCTTTTCGCCGACGGCGCCGCGGGAGCTGGTTGGCAGCAGATAGGCGTCGGCAGCTATTTGGGCGTCTCCGGCCAGGGTGTGACAGGTCTGTGGGCTGCGGAGAACTTTCAGATGGATTTTCCTGGCCAGATTCAGGCGCAGATCATTGGCATCGTCGGCCTGAGTTTATGGGGCTTCATCAGCGGCAGCCTGATCTGCGTGCCGCTGGGCATACTATTTCACGGCATAGAGCGGGCTATGCGGGGCGAGGATCCGGCGATCCTACAGGAAGCGGATGAGAGAGACCAGCATCTGGCGAAGCGCATAAGAACACAGGGGAAGGATGAACCGATTCTACAGGAAGCCATGTCGGCCGATGAAGCCAGCGTTTAATGAAATGGCAACGAATGCGGAGCCAATGAAAAGCGGGCTAAAGTAGTGTACTGTGAACTGCCTTTGCCCAAAACACTGCGGATATAGCACAGCTCGCGTACGGTCCAGTTGAATATAGGCTGGGCCGTTTGTTCTTTTTCGGTGGCACGGCGCAACTGCTCTGCGGCAACGCGCAGTGCGCGGCGCGGCGCGCCACGCGCGCTGCGGGCCAAAGTGATATGGGGTGAAAAACGCTTCCTGTCCGGCGCGAAACCTACCTGTCGGGCCAGGGATTCGATCTCCGCCTGGAGAGCCTCTAACGCCACTGTTTCGCCACTGATTCCAACCCATAACACCCGCAGTTTTTCCCATGAGGTAAAGCAGCCGATCCGGGACAGCGTGAGCGTAAACGCTTCATGCTCTGCGGCTATTTCGGTCAGCCTTATCTGCATCTGCCGGCGCTGGGAGTCTTCTGTTTCACCCAAAAAGCGCAGGGTGAGGTGCAGATTATGTGTGTTTGTCCAGCGCAAAGCAGGCGGCAGATTGTGTGATGCCAGGCGATCTTGCAGACGTTGCTGTTCCGTTCGCAATCGCTGTTTCAGGTTGGGGGGAATCTCAATCGCGACAAATGTGCGCATGGGTCAGCGGGCGCCTCCAAAGCCCGGGGCTTGGAGATCGGTTAACGCAGTAGCTCCTTCAGATCTGCGGTCAACTCTTCCGCGGTCACATCCGCGCGGAAAAGCCCCTGCCAGTTGCCGTCCCGGTCGATCAAGTAGATGCCAGAGGTGTGATCAAGGAGATAGAATTCGGCAGATGCGTTCTGGCCCTCCTGCGGGCTGGCATACAGACCATAGGCCGGTTTGAGCGTCTCCAGCTTTTGGGCTGAGACGCGAACCCCGTAGAACTGGGGGTGAAAGGCCTGGACGTATGGCTTCAAGCGGGCGAGATTGTCGCGCTTTGGATCGATGGAGACGAAGACAACCTGAAGATCGGCAGCCAACCCCGGCGCGTCCTCCTCCAGCGCGCGTTTGGTTGCGGCCAGCTCCATCAGGGTCAGTGGGCAGACATCCGGGCAGAATGTATAGCCGAAAAACAGGAGAACTGCGTCGCCTTCCAGGTCGGCAAGGTCGAAGGGCGCTCCGTTGTAATTTTCGCCATGAATCGGCGCCGCTGGCTGGGCCTCTTCGAACACTGTACCCGCAAACTCATGCCGGCTGCAGGCTGCGAAAAGAAGCAACAGTGTGAACAGGAGAGGAGTGGGGCGCGACTGCGCCCTACAGTGGCGCGCAATACAGTGGCGCGCAATACAACCATACCCCGGCGAAAATCGACTATAATTCATGTGATTATCAGGATTGACCATGATTTTTCCTGTCCATCATATCAATCAGAAGAATCACAGTCGAATTGACGAACGCCCCAGCCCATGCTAAGGTTCTGAATTGGCGCGACTCTCTGCATTATAGGACGCGAATGGCATAGACAAAATCAGGAGCGGATTTTGATGAACACACTCTCTACGCTATCGCAGGCATTGGGGTCGGACGGGGCCTTGCCTGCTTGGAGCGATCAGCCCGATCCCCGACAGATTCTGCGAGAGAACGATCCCGATATATACAAGGCGATTGAGTTGGAACGGCAACGGCAAACCAACGGTATCGAGCTGATCGCCAGCGAAAACTATGTATTTCCCGAGGTGCTGGCTGCGGCGGGCAGTGTGCTGACGAACAAGTACGCTGAAGGCTATCCGGGACGGCGCTATTACGGCGGCTGCCAGTATGTGGACATTGCCGAGAAAATCGCCATTGACCGGGCACAGGCGCTCTTCGGCGCGGAGCATGTCAACGTGCAGCCCCATTCCGGCGCCCAAGCCAACGCCGCTGTCTATATGGCTCTGCTGAAACCGCGTGACACGGTGCTGGCGATGAAACTGGACCACGGCGGCCATTTGAGCCATGGCTTCCATTTGAACAGCTCCGGCCACTATTACAACTTTACGCACTATGGTCTCAATCCAGAAACGGAGCGGATCGACTACGACATTATCCGGCAGATGGCCGAGGAACACCAGCCACAGCTCCTGTTAGTGGGCGCCAGCGCCTATCCCCGCCATTTCGACTACCCCACTTTGCGGGAAATCGCCGATGAGACCGGTTGTCTGCTGATGATGGATATGGCGCATGTAGCCGGGCTGGTGGCCACTGGTCTGCATCCGGATCCCGTGCCCTATTGTGATGTGGTGACGACCACCACTCACAAGACTCTGCGCGGCACCCGAGGCGGCCTGATCCTGTGCAAAGAGGCGTATGCCAAGGCCATTGACCGGGCAGTCTTCCCCGGCATGCAGGGCGGGCCATTGATGCACGTGATTGCGGCGAAGGCGGTGGGCTTCAAGCTGGCGATGGAGGCCTCCTTTAAGGCGTATCAGCAGCAGATTCTGGATAACGCGCAGGCGCTGAGCGCGATCTTGCAGCGAGAGGGTCTGCGCAGCGTCTCCGGTGGCACGGACAATCATTTGCTGCTGATAGATCTGAACAACTTGGCCAGGGAAGAGATCACCGGCAAGCTGGTTGAGCTATCTCTTGATAACGCGGCCATTCATTGCAACAAAAACATGATTCCGTTTGACCCCCGCAAAGCGATGGTGACCAGCGGCATCCGTCTGGGCACACCGGCGGCCACTACCCGGGGGATGAAAGAGCCCCAGTTTGAACAGATCGGTCGCTGGATTGCGTCGATTGCCCACAATCCTAAGGACACAGCCCTACAGGAAACCGTGCGAGACGAGGTGCTGGCAATGGTGCAGGCGTTTCCTACGCCGGCGTAGAGGGAGCAAAAGGAGGGCGGTTGTGGCGACGAAGGTCAGAACCCAATACGTCTGTTGTCAATGCGGCAGCGTGCAGATGAAATGGATGGGCAAATGCCCGGACTGTGATGAATGGAACACCCTGGAAGAGACCCGCGTTCAGGAAAGCGCGGCCTCTTTCGGTCGCAACGGCCATGGGCTACTGAGCGCGGCGGCCCCTCTGGCGTTGTCCGACATCCCCGATGAACCATCTCGCCGCCTCATTCTGGAAAATCATGAATTGAACCGCGTACTGGGCGGAGGAATCGTACCTGGGGCAGGGATTCTGGTCGGCGGCGATCCGGGCATTGGCAAGAGCACGCTGCTCATTCAGACAGCGGCGGAGGTAGCTAGTAAAGTCGGTCAGACGCTGTATGTCAGCGCCGAAGAGAGCGTGTATCAGATCCGGCAGCGGGCATCTCGGCTGGGGCTGGATGAAAAACGGCTGTTCATTCTGGCCGACACGATTCTGGAGCAGATTCTGGGACACATTGAGCAGATAAAACCGTCCCTGGTGATCGTCGATTCTGTGCAGGCCATTCACAGTAACGCCAACACCAGCGCCGCGGGTTCAGTTTCCCAGGTGAGAGACTGCGCTGCCCATCTGCTGCGGCAGGCCAAACGGCTCAACATTGCGTTGTTCCTTGTCGGCCATGTGACCAAAGAAGGCGCCATCGCCGGCCCGCGGGTGCTGGAGCATATGGTGGACGCGGTACTCCAAATGGAAGGAGAACGTTTCCAGGCCTATCGACTGCTGCACTCGGTCAAGAACCGCTTCGGCAGTACCAATGAAGTGGGCGTTTTTGAGATGACCGAAATGGGCATGGCGCCGGTTGCGAATCCTTCGGCGCTGTTCCTGGCGGAACGGCTTCCCAACGCGGCTGGCAGCGCCATCACCGTGCCATTGGAGGGCAGCCGCCCTTTGCTTGTCGAAGTGCAGGCTCTGGCCAGCTCAACGGCATTCAGCCAGCCCCGACGCACTGGAAACGGTGTGGATTTCAACCGGTTGCTCCTGGTGACGGCTGTGCTCAGCAAGCGCTTGGGGCTTACACTGAGCAACCAGGACATCTTTGTAAATATAATCGGCGGGATGCGGGTGGGGGAACCGGCGGTGGACTTGGCGATTGCCACGGCCATTGCCAGTAGTTATCGCAACGTACCGGTCGCCGCGGAGGTGACGCTAGTGGGGGAAATCGGTCTGAGCGGTGAGCTGCGCAGCGTCAGTCAGTTGTCACATCGTCTGCGTGAAGCCGCCAAGCTCGGCTTTTCGCGCGCGATCGTGCCCCGCCATGCGCTGGGGCGCTCTCTGGGCCACAAGCCAGCAGACCTTCCCTCTGAGGTTGAAGTCATCGGCGCGCACACGGTAGCCGACGCTCTGGATGCGGCGCTGGTGAAGTGAAACCCCGGCGATCAGTGGTAGGGACACAACCCTTGTGGTTGCCCAGGGCGGGCACAAGACGCCGCTCCTGCTAGCCACTGCAGTTCATGGAGAAACCTGATGTCCAAACTCGCTGAAATCGATAGCTACCAACAGTTTCTGCGCGATCTGTTTCACAACGATGATGGCGACTTGGCCCGTTTGCAGGCAGAGGCAGATTCAGCCGACCTGCCGAATATGAGCATTGGACCGGAGCAGGGCAAATTCTTGCAACTGCTGGTACAGCTAACCGGCGCGAGAAAGGTGTTGGAGATCGGTGTATTAGGCGGTTACAGCGGCGCATGGATCGCCCGGGCCTTGCCGGCGGACGGCAAGCTGATCGGTCTGGAACTGGAGCGGCGGCATGCCGATTTTGCTCTGGATCAGTGGCGACGCATGGGGCTGGCGGACAAGGCAGAGGTGCGGGTTGGAGCGGCGTTAGAAATCCTTCCTGAGCTCGCCGATGAGGCGCCCTTCGATCTGATTTTCATCGATGCGGACAAGAACAACTACCCTGATTATCTGGACTATGCGCTCCGCTACAGCCGGCCAGGCACTGTCATTCTGGGCGATAATGTGCGTATGGGCGGGAGTATTGTAAATCCTGAACGGCAGGACTCCGATTGGGTGCAAGGGATGCGCAGATTCGCTCAGACGCTCAGCAGAGACGAACGGCTCGTCAGCACAGTCATTCCCTATCCGGACGGTCTGGCGATGGCGGTGGTGAGGTAGACATGCACAGAACTGCTGATCACTGACGTTACCGGGACAGCGGGCCGATGAGAATTTGACCGGTATCCGTGTCGCTGACAGGCATTCGCCGCCCGTCAGCGAGTGTGTAAAAGCCCACGGTCAGAAACAGATTCCCCGCCGGCAGGGCTGCCGGCATGTTCAATTCTACCTCGTCGACCACCATCTCTCCTGGCAGCCATTCAGTCGTCGGGCAGACGCCGTTCCCAGGTGGGCGGTCGAAGCTGACCAGCCGCTCAGGAGAGCCGTTCCCATCCACATGCGCCAGGTGGATAAAAGTTGTATAGTCTGCCGTGGGCGTGCGGTTCACCCGCCAGAACAGCCGCATGTACAAAGACTGACCCGGGTGAATCCTTTCCTGGGAGAGCCAGTAGCCGTTCAGGCTGATGCCGTCGGCCAGCTCTACGTTTTGCGGGCGCATCTCCGGGAAGATAACAGGGGCGTCTCTCGCTTTCTTGAGCTCAGTTGCCCAAGGTTTTCCCATTTGGTCAAAGATGACTGGTAGAGGGGGCGTCGAGTCCGGATAATAAGAATCGATCGGCAGATGGCTGCGCAAGCCTCCATTGACCAGAAAGATGTAACGGGCCGGAGCAGTCAGTGCCACCCGCATGCAGAACTGCTCGTCGTGGTACTGGGCTGTGGCCCCCTCTATCGTCAGCAAATAATCAGCAGCCGGATGGCGGTGATTAACGCTTCGGGGGCTGATGTATACAGTAGCCTCGCTCTCATTGCCGATATGGCGAGCCAGTTGGTTATAGCCTACTCCCCAGATGTGGAACATCTCCGGTGATGGGGCCCAAACCCCAAAATACGTCCAGATGGTTAGCGCGATAGCGGCAGCAAACACAGCCCATACAAGAGCCTGCACCGGTCGCAGCATTTTCCGCCAGAACTGCCCAACAAAACGCACGATCCCCTCTGTGCCGTAGGCGATGAGCGACGCTGTAAACGGCAGCGCGCCAATGGCCCGCTGAAAATTGGGCGTATAGTCACTCAGAACAGTGGGCAGCAGCAGTACGCCCAGGCCGGCAAGTAGAAACATCCTGCCCAGTCGCCAGAATCTGCGCAGCGCCCGTCCCAGGCCGATGAGGAAGGGCAGCACCAGCAACGGGTCCAGCACAGGACGCAGGGGCAGATTGTGGCGGGGGTTGTGATCCCCGGACCAGATGAACATTCCCAGGGTATCCGTAAGATTGGCAAACACGGACTCCCTCCCCAAGATGCCCACCTGCTCTATACGGGTCGAGAACGCAATGGGAGTTTGCAGAAAATAGAGACCCAATGGGGCGGCAACAACCAGGCACCCGAGCGTGCCCCCGAGCGTGCCCCCGAGCAGGCCTGGCAGGTGTCCCCGTAACCGTTGCTGGTTTTGAAAGAAAGCAGCGACCACCAAGGGCAGAAGGACCAGCGGCAGCAAGCGGGCCGGCAGGTAGGTGTAGAAGCTGAGGCCAGCCAGAAGTCCGGCAATCGTCCACAGGCCAAGAGCCGGCGGTTCGCGTTGCCAGGCCCGCCACAAAGCCGCCCACAGTAATATTTCCACTAGCGCAAACAGGGCAGCACGAATTCCATAGCGAGCGAATATCTGGCTCCATAGGAGAGCCAGGGTAGCGGCAGAGCACCACAGTGCAAACAGTTGGCGATTGCGCACACCCAGCAGCGGCGCGATCTCCCAACCCAGCCAGGCCAGCGCCGGTATCAGCAGCACGCCGCTGAGAGCCGAAATGAATCGCGCCGTCCAGATCGACGGCCCGAAGAGCGCATGGACTCCACCTGACAGCCAGATAAACAGCGGCTCTCGACCATAATTGCCGTTAAAGAATACCGGCCAGTCCGTCAGGGGAATGTCGAGAAGAGCGAGCGCGTCCAGGCCGTTGAACGCCTCGTCGTATTGCAGGCCATCGGGCACAGTGCCCAGGCGATAGAAACGCATCGCCACAGCGAGCGTGGTGAGTCCGGCCAGAATCAGCCAGCCGGCGCGATCGAACCTTACTCTTCGGGAAGTGTCATTTCCGACTGTGATTTCCATGATGGGGATGATGAATCATATACTGATGTTGCACAGTGGGAGCCTCAAGACGCGGGGGTCTGGCTGAGCCAAGGCATCGAAGGCCTGTTTCAGGGCAGAGAGATACACATGGGTTTTGAGGGCATAGTGATTCTTCTTGGCGCGCGCCTTTAGCAACTCCAGCTTGGTAAAGGACCAGAGCGCAGCCACAAAGTGATTGGTCTGTGTGGTGGGTCTGCGGGTCGGCGATTTGGTCAAGGAGGCGTTCTGTTTGAGAGAACGATGATACTCTTCCTCTTTCCATCGTGTGTGATAGATTGTGATGAGTTGGTCTGCTGTCAGGTCAAGGCACTGGTCACCAGAAAGCGCGCAGCGGTCGAGCCGTCTGCGTTTGCGCCACTTTGCGATTGGCTTTGAGCCCCATGACGAACTCTTTGCGCAGGTCGAGTTTGACAGCGCGCATATTCTGAGCCGAGGAAAACCAGAGGTCATTGGTCACATAGCGGAAGGAAATCCGATTGCGCGCACAGTCTTGCGGCATGACGCGATAGTGTTCGTTCTTGCTTATCGGGCTGCGTCGTTTGGGTTTGCCCTGCTCGTCGTGTGCGATTCAGTCTTGAACACCAAGCGATAGGACACTGGCAATGAGACCGCAGCCACCGTGCACAAGGCGGTGACAAAGTTGATGCCCTTGACCAGGTGTCCTTGGGCATGGTCGTAGCGCCAACAGACGAGCTCGTTTTCATCTGTGTCGGTCTTCTGCGTAACATGAGTCATATACATCACTTAATCATAGTCCCAGGCACAGAGATCCCAAATATATATACGCTGTCCGGATTTCTTTCAGGATCGGGTCAGGAGTGGACCAAGAGGGCGTCCCCCCAACAGGTGAAAATGGGTATGGACTACTTCCTGGCCACCATCCGCGCCGATATTTGTGATGAAACGCCAACCACTTGTGGCGATGCCCTCCTGCGCGGCGAGTTGTCCTGCAACGTGCGCGATGCGGCCCAGCGCGGCGGCCTGTGCGTCACCCATCTCCCCCAGATTCGCGAAGTGCTCGTTGGGAACGATCAGCACGTGAACCGGGGCCTGAGGCGAGATGTCCCGGAAAGCTGTCACCAGTTCATCCTGATAGAGCTTTTGCGCCGGGATCTCTCCTGACACGATTTTACAGAAAATACAGTCTTCGCTCATGGTTTCACCCAATCACAATATTCACCAGTTTGTCCGGCACGACAATGACCTTGCGCACCTGTTTGCCATTCATCCATTTCTGCACGTTTGCCGAAGCCAGGGCCATCGCCTCCAACTTTTCTGTGGCTATATTGGACGCGACATTCAACTTGTCGCGCACGCGGCCGTTTACCTGCACCACAACGGTGACTTCGTCCTCTTTGGCCTTCTCCGGATCGGCCTGAGGCCAGCTTTGCAGGTGAACGCTCCAGGTCTCCCCATCTGTATCTGGGCAACCATCAGGGTCGCTCCTACGGGCATCGTTGCGCCGTTCGATGACGTTCCTGGCCCGCTGCCATAGTTCCTCGCTGATATGGGGAAAGATCGGCGTCATCAGCAACAGCAGCGTGCGGATCGACTCTTGCCAGATCGGTTGTGCGGTCGGGCGAGACGCCCGCGATTCCAGGGCGCCGAAGGTATTCTTCACTCGGATCAGGTAGTTGTTGAACTCCATCAGCGCGGCAATGGCGGTATTGAAACGAAAGCCGCCGATATCTTCCGTCACCTTCAGGATCGTCTGGTGCAGCTTACGCTCCAGGCTACGCACATCGTCATCCGTTGGCGGTGGCGCTTCTTCATTCTTCGGATTCGGCTCGTCGACAACGACGCTCCACACCCGGTGTAGGAAGCGGTTCACCCCTTCGATAGCGCTCGGGTCCCACGGCCCGCCATGATCCCACGGGCCGATGAACATCAGGTAACCTCGCACTGTGTCGGCGCCATATCTGTCTACGTATTCGTCCGGATTGACGACGTTTCCTCGGCTTTTGGACATCCTCTCACCGTCCGGCCCCAGAATGATGCCCTGATTGAACAAGCGTAGCATCGGCTCATCAAAGTCAACCACGCCCATATCCTGTAGAGCTTTGGTAAAGAAGCGGGTGTATAGCAGGTGCATGATGGCGTGCTCGATGCCGCCGGTGTATTGATCAACCGGTAGCCAGTAGTCGCCGCGCGCGCTGTCCCAGGGCATATCGTCCGCGGACAGCGGCCTCCCCGCCTTATGGTATGGGTCTACATAGGCATACTGATACCAACTGGAGCACATAAATGTGTCCATCGTGTCCGTTTCCCGCTCGGCGTCGCCATTGCAGTTCGGGCACTTCACGTACCGGAAGCCCTCGTGATAGTTCAATGGGCTTTCACCGGTGGGCTTGAACTGGGCATCGTCGGGCAGACGCACGGGCAGGTCGGCGTAGGGGACCGGCACGGTTCCACACTTGGCGCAGAAGATGATCGGGATGGGCGTGCCCCACATGCGCTGACGACTGATCAGCCAGTCTCGCAGTCGATAGTTGAGTGCGCCGGCGCCTTTTTGATTCTCCTCCAACCAAGCGATGGCTGCTTTGACGCTTTCGCCCTCGCCTTTGCCTACGGGCGCGCCATTCAGCGGCCCGGAGTTGATCATCACCCCTGGGCCTGGCCAGGCTGATTCCAGGTCATCTGCACAGCGAATGTGGCCGGCTTCGCTATCCGAAGGTGGTTGTACCACCAGCCGAATTGGCAGCTCATATTTTCTGGCGAATTCAAAGTCCCGCTGGTCGTGGCCGGGGACCGCCATGATAGCGCCGGTTCCATAGGTCATAATCACGTAGTCGGCAATCCACACTGGCATCCGCTCTTCGTTGACCGGATTGATGGCATAGCCGCCGGTGAAGACGCCGGTCTTTTCTTTGTCTTCGGCTGTGCGCGTGATCTCATCCAGCCGGCTCGCCTGCTCCACATAGGCCGCGACCGCGCCGCGCCGCTCGTCGGTGGTGATCTTCGCCACCAGCGGATGCTCTGGGGCCAGCACCATAAAGGTCGCGCCCCACAGCGTATCTGGGCGCGTGGTGAAGATCTCGATAGGGTCATCCGCTTCGGTTGTAAAGGTCACATCTGCGCCATCGCTGCGCCCTATCCAGTTCGTCTGCATCACTTTCACAGGCTCTGGCCAGTCGATTGTTTCCAAATTGTCCAGCAACTCGTTGGCGTAGTTGGTGATGCGGAACTTCCACTGATTCAGGTCTTTCTTGATGACCGGTGTGTCACAGCGTTCACAGTGGCGGTCTGCACCCCAGACCTGCTCGCGAGCCAGCGTGGTGTTGCAGTTGGGGCACCAGTCCACCGGAGCGTACTCCCTATAGGCCAGGCCCATGTCGTACAGTTTGCGGAAGAACCATTGGGACCACTTGTAATATTCCGGATCGCAGGTGATTGCTTCTCGGTCCCAGGCCCACATGGCGCCCATGCGCCGCAACTGGCCTCGCATCCGTTCGACGTTTTTATATGTCCATTCCTGAGGATGAATATTATTGTTGATGGCCGCGTTCTCCGCCGGCAGGCCAAAGGCGTCAAAGCCGATGGGAAAGAAGACGTTGTAGCCGTTCATACGGCGGAAGCGCGCGGCGGCATCGCTGGGCGTCATCGCATACCAATGCCCTGTGTGCAGATCGCCGGACGTATAGGGCAGCATGGTCAGCGCGTACCATTTAGGTTTGTCCGGGGCTTCAACGGTATCGTGCAGGCCCTGCTTCTCCCAGCTTGCCTGCCACTTTGCCTCGATCTCTTTGTGAATGTATCTGTCAGACATAATGAGAATCTCCTGTCACGGAGGATCGTTTCTGCAGGAATTGCTGATAACCAAGACGTTGGGAACAGAAAAAACGTGACATGTGGAAAACTTGCGCGCGTTTTTACGCATCACGTTCCACATCCCACGTCTTCAATTGCGCCCGCTCTGGCACAGGAAAGGCGTCGCACACTTCCCTGGCGCGGGCTATCTAAGCGCGATGATACCACCGACAGCGATGCCGTCGGGAGTGGAGGGGATAGGGGTTCGGTCCTCACGCGCGGTCTTTCTCATGGCACATATCAGTATACCATTCAGTATACCATAGGGAATTATACATATGGAAATACCACGCAAGGAATGTCAGTAGTTTTTCCGGATTTCGTGAAATGGCGAACAATGCGGCAGGCAATACAGTGTTTCCAAAACAGTGTTTCCAAACTGGATTTGCACTTATACGCCCCCGCTTTTGACACAGAATCCCAGCTTGTGCTACTCTACTTTTGACGCGCCTTATAAATCGAGATCTCTTATCCAGAGTTGGGGGAGGGATCTGGCCCTGTGATCCCCCGGCAACCTGCTGGAGTCCCGGTTTTCGGTTGTTGACTGGCGTGATCTGTCTTGGTCGTTTTCTACAACGGCTCAACGGAGAGCTAGTGAAAGCTTGGATTTGCCGTACCAGTCAACATTGCCCGATTCGCTCCGCTGGCGCCAATGTCCGACGAGCCCTTGGCGGCTTGAAGGATGAGATACGCGCCCGCGCCACCGCCCCTCTGGTCTGTTCCGGAGGGGTTTCTTGTTGAGGAAGGGGGTATCAATGCGTACTGTCTACTGGCAGGACGGGCAAGTAAAGATGATCGATCAGCGGCTGTTGCCTGGCGAGGAGGTGATCGCGGAATTTTCTACGGTTGCAGAAGTAGCCCGCAGCATCAAGGAGATGTACGTGCGCGGCGCGCCCGCTATCGGCGCGACCGCGGCGTATGGCATGGCCCTGGCGGCGCAAAACAGCCCGGCCACCGATCGGGATAGCCTGCTGCATGACCTGCGCCAGGCAAAAGAGACCCTCGACGCGGCCCGGCCCACTGCCGTCAATCTGAGCTGGGCCACTCGTCGTCTGCTGAATCTGGCCGAACACACCGTCCTGGACAATGTAGATGATCTGCGCAGCGCTTTGCTGGCGGAGGCGGAAGCTCTGGCCGACGAGGATGTAGAGATCAACCGGCGTATGGGCTTTAACGGCGCAGCGGTCGTGCCGGACGGCGCCAATCTTCTGCATCACTGCAACACCGGCTCGTTGGCAACAGTGGATTTCGGCACGGCTTTGGGGGTCATCTATGCCTGCCAGGAGCAAGGCAAGCAGATACATGTCTGGGTGGACGAAACCCGGCCCCGTCTGCAGGGGGGGCGGCTCACCGCTTGGGAGTTGATGCGGGCGGAGGTTCCCATGCATCTTATCGCCGATAACGCCGCCGGCCATCTGATGCGCACGGGACAGGTGGACGTCGTTGTTTTCGGCGCCGATCGCGTGGCGGCCAACGGCGATGTGGCCAACAAAATCGGCACCTATAAAGTCGCTGTTGTTGCCAGGGAAAACGGTATTCCTGTTTACTGCGTAGCTCCCACCAGCACGGTCGATCTGAGCCTGCCCGACGGGGATCAGATCCCCATCGAAGAACGCGGCCCCGAAGAAGTGGTGGAGGTCGGCGCCCGCCCTATCGCGCCGGCCGATGCGCCGGTCTACAACCCGGCCTTCGATATCACACCGCACCGTTACGTGACCGGGATTGTCACTGAAGAGGGCATCTGCTATCCGCCCTTCAGGCAAAGTCTGCGGGCGGCCGTGGAGCGAGGACGGGCAGCGGTTGATCTGAAGCGCGCGGCGCGGCGGCTAACTGCAGCTAGTCAGAAAGTTGAGTACTGTTAAGTATTCTGTTCTGATTCAGGTATACTGCAGGCAACGAAACAAGCCGCCGAAAAGGTAGGCGTTCACCGGCAGACGGCGCGTTTGTAGGACAAGCGGGGCAAACTGACAGCGACTCGAAGCCTCGGAGATCACCGACGTTATGACCTCGACAGCGCAAAGCGAAAAGACGCCCTTGAAAGGCAGGTCGCCTACAGGCGAGAGCAGTGCCCAGACGCCGAAATTATCACCGACATCGGCGAATGGATCGGGACATACATGACGCGTGTGGGATATGCCCGCGCGCTTTGGGAGATACCTGCGCGCTGCCAGCGTGCGTTGTTGTGTAGACTCAACTTTACTCAACAAAAATGCATTGGTAGCGCCGACATGATCCAGAACCGTCATCGGAGGCATGAGCGCAATCATAATGAATTACAGTTCAGGTGTTGAACCGGCGGGAATGCAGAATCGTTTTTCGCGCATCTGCGTTTACTGTGGGGCCAGCAACGGGATAGCCGGTGACTACGCGCAGCAGGCGTCGGCCCTGGGCGCG
Organism: uncultured Caldilineaceae bacterium; assembly: GCA_958295915.1. Taxonomy (GTDB): domain Bacteria; phylum Chloroflexota; class Anaerolineae; order Caldilineales; family Caldilineaceae; genus Bin5. Next base: position 4,412,802 of record OY282381.1, on the reverse strand, counting down.
GAGATCGCCCGCCGGGGCTATGGCCTTGTATACGGCGGCGGCGACCTGGGATTGATGGGCGCGGTCAGCTGGGCGGCTTTCGCTGGCGGCGCGGCTGTACACGGCATCATTCCCCAACCACTGGCGCAAAAAGAAATCACTAGCGAGTCTGTCGGCCACATCGAAATCGTCGAGACAATGCACCAGCGCAAGGCCCGCATGACCGAATTGGCTGATGCCTTCATCGCCTTGCCCGGCGGTTTTGGGACATTGGAGGAGCTGTGCGAGACGATCACGTGGATTCAGTTGGGCATCCACCGCAAACCGGTGGGTCTACTCAATGTGAACGGCTTTTTCGATCTCTTTCAACAGCTTATCGATCACCAGATCGACCAAGGCTTTATCCCAGCCAAATATCGCGGGTTGCTGGTCGTCGAAGAGCAGCCGGCCGCGCTACTGGATAGCCTGACGCGGCATGAAATGCCCGCCGGAATCATTCAGTGGATTACGCAAGAGCAGGCGTAATTGAGGCATGAGCGCAATCATATGAATCGCAGTTCAGCTGTTGAACTGGCGGGAATGTAGAATCGATGCAGAGCGCAAAAGCGGCTGGACTCAGCATCGTAGCCTTAGGGAATCACGGCTTTTCATCGAATCGGGAGGATGTGACGCTGAGTCGCTACATTTTGGCCCAATCTCCAGCAGAGCGGCCTTGTATCTGCTATCTGCCCCAGGCCGGCGGCGAGGACTATTTCTTCATTACGCGTTTCTACCACCATTTTGTAGAGCTGAAGGCCCGACCAACGCATCTGTCGCTTTTCCAGCCCCACACTGCCGATATAGCCGATTTTCTGCTGGCGCAGGATATACTCTACGTGGGCGGTGGAAACACGAAATCGATGCTGGCCTTGTGGCGGGAATGGGGGGTAGACCAGATTCTGCGTCAGGCGTGGGAGAGGGGCATTGTCCTGGCGGGCGCCAGCGCCGGGGCCATCTGCTGGTTCGAGCAGGGGCACACTGATTCGATTCCAGGCAGACTCAGCGCCCTCGACTGCCTTGGATTTCTGCCCGGTAGCTGTTCTCCCCACTACGACTGCCAGGCAGAACGGCGGGCCAACTACCAGCGCCTGATCGCGAACAGCGAGATCGCCTCTGGTTACGCTATCGATGACTACGCGGGGCTGCATTTCATGGGCGCGGAACTATGTAGCGTGGTGGCTTCCCGACCAAACGCCAATGCCTACCAGGTGGGACGCAGCTCTGACGGAGCAAGGGAGAATGTGTTGATGGCGGATATGATAGAAGAAGATCACGTATGAGGCCGCTATGAGAATTGTCGTTACCGGTTCCATTGCCTACGACTATCTGATGACCTTTCCCGGCAGGTTCACCGACCAGATTATTGCGGACAAACTGGCCCGGCTGAGTGTCAGTTTTCTGGTGGATGAGATGGTGCGCCAGCGAGGGGGCACTGCTGCCAATATCGCCTACTCTCTGAAACTCCTGGGCGGCGATCCGATCGTGCTGGGCACTGTCGGACAGGATTTTGGCGACTACGCGGCTTGGCTGCGGGAGAACGGCATTCGCATGGATCATATCGTCGAGGTTCCGCACAAATTCACCGCCAGTTTTTTCGTCAGTACGGATGAGGAGCAGAATCAGATCGCCAATTTCTACGCCGGCGCGATGAGCGATTGCCAGGAAATCTCCCTGGCGGATCGGGGGCTGACCGACGCCGATGTGGTGATCATCAGCCCCAACGACCCCCAGGCGATGCTCAACTACGCGGCGGAGTGCCGAGATCGAGGCATTCCCTTTGCCTACGATCCCAGCCAACAGACTGCCCGGCTCAGTGGAGAGGCCCTGCGCGCGAGCATCCCCGGGGCCGGCTGGCTGATGGTGAACGATTATGAACTGGCTGTCATCGAAGAGAAGACTGGCTGGCAGATAGATCGGATCCGCCAGGAGGTGGACACGCTCATCGTCACCGAAGGGCGGGCCGGCAGCTTCATTTGCCGGGACGGCGAGGAGATTCGCATCCCCGCCATGCCGCCGCAGCAGGTGGCCGAGCCCACCGGCGTTGGTGATGCCTACCGAGGCGCGTTCTTCGCTGCGCACAGCGCCGGTCTAGCGGTGGATGTGTGTGGGAGAGTCGGCGCGCTGTGCGCCACCTACGCGTTGGAGCAGGTCGGAACGACGAACCATCGCTTTACGCCGCAAGAGTTCGCCCTGCGATATGAGCAGGCGTTTGGCGAAAAGCTGGACTGCAGTGGCCAGTGGCTAGTGGCTCGTAACTGCAGTGCACTGACCACTAGCTGTTAAGGAGTTTCAGCTATGAGCGCCGCAGTGAAGAAAGGCAACTACGACATCGCCGACATCAATCTGGCTGAGAAGGGCCGCTTTCGCATGCAGTGGGCCGGCAGGGAGATGCCAGTGCTCGATCTGTTGGCAGAGCGTTTCCACAGGGAGCGTCCGTTTGCGGGCGTGCGCCTGGCCGCGGCCATGCATGTCACAAGCGAGACGGCCAATCTGATGCGCATTCTGATCGCTGGCGGGGCCGAAATCTCGCTATGCGCCAGCAATCCCCTCAGCACACAGGATGACATTGCGGCGGCCCTCGTCGCCTACTACGAGATGCCCGTCTATGCCATCAAAGGCGAAACAACGGGGCAGTACAACGATCATCTCAACGCGGCGCTGGATACCAGACCCCATCTGACCATGGACGATGGCATGGACCTGGTGGCAATGTTGCACACGCAGCGCAACGACCTGCTGGACGACGTCGTTGGCGGCACGGAGGAGACGACCACCGGCGTCATCCGTCTGAAGGCGATGGCTGCCCAGGGCAAGCTGGCTTTTCCGGTTATCGCTGTCAACGACGCCATGACGAAGCACTTTTTCGACAACCGCTATGGCACCGGGCAGAGCACATTGGACGGCCTCATCCGGGCTACGAATGTGTTGATGGCCGGCAAAACCTTCGTCGTTGGCGGCTATGGCTGGTGCAGCAAAGGCATCGCCATGCGGGCCAAAGGACTGGGGGCCAACGTCATCGTCACAGAAGTGGATCCCCTGCGGGCGCTGGAAGCGGTGATGGACGGCTTCCAGGTTATGCCGATGTTGAAGGCGGCCATGGTGGGCCACATCTTCTGCGCCGCGACCGGGGGCATGCACATCTTTGACGGCCACCACATGGAAGTGATGCGGGACGGCGCCATCCTCGCCAACAGCGGCCACTTCGACGTGGAAATCAATCTGAAAGCGCTGGGAAAAATGTCCACGAGCATCACGCGTGTGCGCGACTTCCTGGATGAATACACCTTGGAGGATGGCCGACGCCTCTATGTAGCTGGCGAAGGTCGTCTGGTCAATCTGGCCGCCGCGGAGGGTCATCCCAGTGCGGTGATGGACATGAGTTTCGCCAATCAGGCTCTGGCTGCGGAATATCTGCTCCAACACGGGGACGAGATGAGCGGCAACGTCTACGACATGCCGGAGAAGCTCGATCGCGAGATCGCCGCCTTGAAACTCAGCGCCATGGACGTAGAGATCGATACGCTCAGCGCGGAGCAGGAAATGTACCTGAACGAGTGGACTTTGGGGACAGCGATCTCTGATTCAGATCTCTGATTTGCCTGCTTTATGTGATGAAGATGATGAAGATGATGAATCAGTGGTGAGGAGATATGCTATGAGCAGCACCTTTATGACCGCGCCCTCTCTGCTGTTTACCAGTGAATCGGTGACAGAAGGGCATCCCGACAAAATGTGCGATCAGATCAGCGACGCGGTTGTGGATGCCATCATGGAGCAGGATCCCCATGCTCGCGTCGCCTGTGAGACCGTGATTAAGACCGGTTTTGTGATGCTTCTGGGTGAAATTACGACCACGGCATCCATGAATTATGATGAACTGGCGCGGGCTGTCATCAAGGAGATCGGCTTTGATAACAGCGAAAAGGGTTTCGACGGCGAAACCTGCGGCGTACAGGTCGCCATCGCCGCCCAGTCACCAGATATCGCGCTGGGCGTAGACAGGGCCAAAGAGTTCAAAGAAGCTACAATGGACGGTGAGGAGGACGAGATCGAGTCGGTGGGCGCTGGCGACCAGGGGATGATGTTCGGCTTCGCCTGCGATGAAACTGAGACGCTTATGCCCCTTCCCATCTATCTGGCCCACCGACTGAGCCGACGCCTATCGGAGATCCGCAAACAGGGCATCCTTCCCTGGTTGCGCCCGGACGGCAAATCCCAGGTCACGGTAGAATATAGCTACGGCAAGCCGAAGCGCATACATACTGCGCTCATCAGCGCCCAACACGCGCCGGCAATCGGCCAGGATGAAATTCGGCGGGAAATTATTGAAAAGTGCATCAATCCAACCCTGCCGGCGGCGATGGTGGACAAAGACCTACACATCTTCGTCAATCCCACTGGCCGCTTCGTCGTTGGTGGGCCGATGGGAGATGCCGGACTGACAGGTCGCAAGATTATCGTCGATACCTACGGGGGCATGGGCCGTCATGGCGGCGGCGCTTTCAGCGGCAAGGACTGCACAAAAGTTGATCGTAGCGGCGCTTACGCGGCCCGCTGGGCGGCAAAAAATATCATCGCCGCTGGTCTGGCCGACCGCTGTGAAATTCAACTTGCCTATGCCATTGGCGTGGCCCAGCCTTTGAACGTCAACATCGAAACCTTTGGCACCGGCAAGATCAGCGACAGCAAGATCGCAGATCTGATCCAGGAACATTTCGACCTGCGTCCCGGCGCGATCATCCGGGACTTGGACCTGCGCCGGCCTATCTACCGGCAAACAGCTACCTATGGCCATTTCGGACGGGACGATATCGACCTGCCTTGGGAGCAGACCACAAAAGCCTCGCTACTGCGGCAAGCGGCCAATCTAACTGCAGTGGCCAGTGACCAGTGACCAGTTGCTGGCTACTGGCTACTGATCAAGCTTTATGGAATCTCGACAGACAGACCGTAGCCGCCCTTTTTCTTTGGGTGAAATGCCCCAGATATTTTGGATCATTGTGACAATATCCACCTGTTTGGCGCTGATTCTGATTCTCTTTTTGGTTGTGCAGGGATACCGGGACGGCGTTCAGCGGAGCGAAGCCCAGAAACGGCAACAGGTCGCCATCCTGCTGCAACATGCCGCAGATTTGTGGGATGAAGGACGACGGCAAGAGGCTCTGGTTGCATACCAACAGGTCCTTGAACTCGATGCCCAAAACCAAGTCGCGCGCAACGGCATCAACGCGGCGCAGGCTGCCCCGGAGATGCCAACACCGATGGCGACCCCATCTGCAACGGCAACGGCTGCGCCCAATCCCATCGAAATCGTGTGGGCGGATGCTCTGGCGCTGTATAGCGCGGGCCGCTGGCAAGAAGCTATCGACCGAATGGTCCAGGCGCGGGCCACCCAGTCCGACTTCCGCACGCAGGAATTGGAGGAAATGCTCTTTACGGCGTATGTCGGCTTGGGTAGGGAAAAAACCACCAATGCCGACAGCCTGGAGGAGGCGGTGCAACTTTTCGACAAAGCCTTAGAGCTGCGGCCGAACGCGGCACAGATCTGGGCAGTTCGAGACATGACCGCCCAGTACATTGATGTCCTGACTTCTTGGGCCGCCGACTGGCCCAGAGTCATCGCCCTGCTGGAGGATCTCCACCAACGCGACCCTGGCTATCGAGATGTGCGGCCACGTCTACAAACGGCCTACATAGAACACGGCAAAAGCCTCGCGCGCCAAGAGAAATGGTGTATGGCCGCCGACGAATACGCCAACGCGATTGCGATGCTTGATTGGATGGACCTGAGAATAAGACGTGACGAACTGACGGGGCTGTGCGAGGAGAGCAAGAAGAATCCAGAGGAGGGGACGGACAGGTCGGAAGATAGCCGTGACCTGGCAGGAGGCAACTTTGCATTGGTCGGCCTGAAAAGTTGATCTTGCGGCGGAGAGCGGCTATAATAGGGTTCTGCTTTTACGGGGAGTAGCGCAGCCTGGTAGCGCACAGCGTTTGGGACGCTGGGGTCGGAGGTTCAAATCCTCTCTCCCCGACTGCGGGTATAGCTCAATGGTAGAGCGCCGGCCTTCCAAGCCGACGATGCGGGTTCGATCCCCGCTACCCGCTCTGAGGATGAGCAGTTCTATTTAGCTTTCCAGGCCAAATGGATCGGTAGCTCAATGGCAGAGCAAGGAGCTCATAACTCCTTGGTTACAGGTTCGAGTCCTGTCCGATCCACCTTTTTACAGGCTTCCTCGCACCGAGTCGACAATCCTGACCAGTTGTTATCCTGCCCCGTTTGCGCGCATCTCCCTTACCTTAACGCAAAGACGCAAAGAAAACCCAGAAAAAGCCGTCAAGAGTGGTCAGTGGCCAGTAACTGCTCATCGCCCACGCAGGCAGACAAGCGGCGCCGGAGGATGCGGGTGGACTGTTTGAACTCCTGACCAGTTGTTATCCTGCCCCGTTTGCGCGCATCTCCCTTACTTTAACGCAAAGACGCAAAGAAAACCCAGAAAAAGCCGTCAAGAGTGGCTATGGGACGCCCCCCTTACCTTATCTGAACCAGCCACGAAATCATATGCTATACTTGAGCGGCGTTTGTCGCTCATGGAGAGTTACTCTGCCCTCCAAAACTTTGTGATCGAGGAAAGTAATTATGTCGGAAACATCAGCCCCAGAATCGAACAACGCGGCGATGCGCGGCGGATGCGGCGCATCGCCGTCTGACAAGGCAGTTGACCCCAATACAGACTATGATTCGCGTGATTCATCCTATGAATCACAGTCGAAAACGGATGCTCTGCTCAGCGATGATCTTCTGCCGGAGGGGCGGCGCAGCGGTTTTGTCGCTGTGATCGGACGCCCGAATGTGGGCAAATCGACACTGCTTAACCGGCTATTGGGACAGAAGATCGCTATCACCAGCGACAAGCCGCAGACGACCCGGGATCAGCTCCTGGGTATCCGCACCGATGCAGACGCGCAGTTCATCTTTCTGGACACACCAGGCATTCACCAACCTCGCCATAAACTGGGCAAACATATGGTGCATGTGGCGGAACGGACGATCGTCAACGATGCGGATGTGATTGTATGGCTAGTGGATATCAACACGCCCCCCACGACTGAGGACCGGTTGATCGCCGAACGTCTGCAGGAGATTCAGCGAGCCGTCGAGCTGCCCTTTGTGCTGCTGGGGGTCAACAAAGTTGACGCCTGGCAAGGGGGCGATCTGAGCGAGCGGCAGGCCGAATATGGCGAGCTTCTTCACTGGCTCACGACTGCAGAAGATGGCCAAGAGATGATCCCAGCGCTGCCCCTTAGCGCCGCTGGCGGCGCAGGTGTGGATAATCTGCTGGCCTATCTGAAGGATCTGCTGCCGCAAGGCCCCCTCTACTACCCGTCCGATCAGGTCACGGACCTATCGATGCGTTTCATTGCCGCAGAAATTGTGCGGGAGAAGGGCCTACTTCTCTTGAGGCAGGAGATTCCACACAGTCTCGCGGTCGTTGTGACCGACTGGAACGAGCGGAGCGCAAAGATGACGCACATTGGCGCTACCATCTATGTCGAACGACACAGCCAAAAGGGCATTGTGCTGGGCGGCAAAGGTTCGATGATCAAACAGATTGGCCAGGCCGCCCGCCCAGAGATCGAAGAGATGGTCGGCACGCAAGTCTATCTGGAACTGTGGGTGAAAGTATTGCAAAAATGGCGACGAAAGGAGAATCTGCTACGGAGGCTGGGGTATAATCGGTGACCAGTGGTCAGTAGCCAGTGGGCTACTGCTTTGGATTCCGGGCGCGCGCTGTGTTATGATCAGGCGCGTGCTTTTTTCTATTTTCAGGTAGTGGCTACTAATGAATCCGCATACAATCCGCGTTCTCGAGTACGACAAAATTCTCAAAAAGCTGGCGACATTTTGCGCCTTTGCCGGCGGCGAGGAACTGGCGATTTCCCTGCTGCCCAGCGACGATTTGCGCACTGTCAGCGAATGGCTGCAGCAGACCGATGAGGCCTACCGGTTGCTGGATCAGAAGACGGACATTTACTTTGGCGGCGTCCACGATGTGCGTCTTCTGATCGCCAAAGCTGAGCGGGGCAGCATTCTGATTCCCACTGAACTGGTAGATGTGCGCACGACGCTGATGCGCGCTCGCACTTTGCGCAATACCCTTACACGACTCAACCGCCAGTTTCCTCGTCTGGCTGATATCGCCTTCGCCATCGAGCCATGCGAGCATGTTATCGGCGAGATTAGCCGTTGCATCAATGACCGGGCCGAGGTGGTGGATGGCGCATCCGCGGCATTGGGACGTATCCGCGCGCAGCTGCGCGTGGCTCAAGACCGTCTTCTCAGCACCTTGGACAGGCTGGTCCAGAACAGTGACATCACCTCCTACTTACAGGAGGCGATCGTCACCCAACGTCAAGGGCGTTATGTCATCCCTGTGCGGTCGGAGTACAAAGGCCAGATCCAGGGCATCGTCCACGATCAATCGGCCAGCGGCGCGACCTTTTTCATCGAGCCGCTGACGGTTGTCGAGCAAAACAACGCGGTGCGAGAGTTGGAACTAGAGGAGGAGAAAGAGGTCCGGCGCATCCTTACGGAACTTTCGGATCTGGTGGCCGATGAGGGGCATTACATCAACCGCAACGTGCAGATTCTCTCTCAACTCGATTTCACATTTGCCAAGGCCAAATATGCCTATGAATTGGAGGCCACTGCGCCGCGAGTCGTCGCCTTTCGCCGGAAGCCGTCCCGCATTTTCGCCGGCATCGAGGAAGCCAGTGGGGAAGAGTGTTACATTCAGCATCCCGGTTCAGTGTTGAGCTTTCGCCAGGCTCGTCACCCGCTGCTCGACCCGGAAGCCGTTGTGCCCATCGACGTTTATTTCAGCGACGATTGCTATATGCTGGTCGTCACCGGCCCCAACACCGGCGGCAAGACCGTCACACTCAAGACCGTCGGTCTGCTCACGTTGATGGTTCAGTCGGGCCTCATGATACCCGTGGAGGAGGGCAGCGAACTGTCCATCTTTGAGGGGATCTACGCCGACATCGGCGACGAACAGTCTATCGAACAGAACCTGAGTACGTTTTCCAGCCATATGACGAACATCATCAGCATTCTGGAGGAGGCAGATCCCCAGAGCCTCGTTCTACTGGATGAATTGGGCGCTGGCACCGATCCGGAGGAAGGTTCCGCTCTGGCAGTGGCTCTGCTGGAAAATCTGCGCGATCGGGGCATCACAACCCTGGCGACGACCCATTACAGCGATTTGAAGCTGTACGCCCACAATACCCCGGGGGTATACAACGCGTCGGTCGAGTTCGATGTGGAAAACCTCAGCCCCACCTACGAACTGAGCATCGGTCTGCCGGGGCGTTCCAATGCGCTGACGATTGCCCGGCGGCTGGGGCTGAATCCGGTGATTGTTGACAATGCTGAACAGATTGTGCGGCCAGAGTCCCTGGAAGTAGAAGGGATGTTGGAGGATGTGCGTCGGGCGCGGCAAGAGGCCCAACGGGCGCTGGCCCAGACGAAAGAGCGGGAACGCCATGCTCAGGTCATCGAAGCGGACTTGCGCTACCAACTGGCCCGCATCGAAGAGGCCCGTCGGCAAGTTATCGCAGAGACGCGCACAACAATGCAGAACGAACTGGCGGAGATTCGGCGGGAGATTGAGAATTTTCGCCGGCAGATGACGAAAGGCGCTGTGGACACCGGAAACGTTCACGCGCAGTTTCTGGCCGAAGCCCGCGATATTGTAAGCCAAAGGGAGCTGGACGCAGAAGGCCAGGTGGAGCGGGAGGTCGCCACCCGCGCCTCAGCGAGCGCACAGATACAGGGGCCGATTGAAAAGGGAGATCGGGTGTTTGTTCCCAATTTACAGGCCACTGGCGAAGTCCTCGCCATCGAATTCCGCGGCGGCGCTCCCCACGAGGCGGACGTGCAGGTGGGTAACTTCCGTCTGAAGCTGCCTGTGCGTCGGCTGGAACTGCGCAGCAAAGCCCAGCCGACGCCAGCGCCCCAAGCTGTCGTGACAGTGCAGTCCAAGTCAAAGATGGGATCCCGTCAGGAAGGCGCCTCGTCGTCCTCTTGGGAATTGGACCTGCGGGGAGATCGGGTCGAGGATGGACTGCAACGGCTGGAAGGCTATCTGGACGATGCCTATTTGGAGAATCTGCCATGGGTGCGGATCATTCACGGAAAAGGGACCGGGGCTATGCGGGATGCCGTGCGCGAGGCGCTGCGGGGCCATCCACTGGTAAGCAAATACCGTCCCGGCGCTCTCGGTGAGGGCGACGATGGGGTGACAGTCGCCAATCTGATGACGGATGAGGGATAGCCAGCGGTCTGCTCAGCAGATGCCCGCTGGCGCGCAGAGTTTCTTTCCAACGCACGGTAGTATCCTGCGGGTGAAATTATGGAACTGCGGATGTATTGGGCGATTTTACGGCGACGTTGGGCGGCGCCCGTTCTTTTGCCACTTCTGGTCGCAGCGTTCAGCGCAGTGCAATTGCGGCCCTGGCAGGAGCCAGCGCGCACCTACAGCGTCACCATGCGCATGTTGGTGGGTGTGTTGCCCCTGGCAGAGGCGGACACCGCGCAGTACGATCCCCGTTACTTTGCCTGGATGACCAGCGAATATCTAGTGGACGATTTTACCGAAGTGATCGGCACTGAGATGTTTGCCAAAGCCATCAACGTCCGTCTGACCGAGAAGGGATTTAACATCCCGGCCGGTCTGATCCGGGCACAAACCAACACAGGCAAACAGCACCGCATCATCCGAGTGACATTCACGTGGGATGATGCGGCGGAGTTGCAAGCCATCGCAGAAGCGACCGTGGCTGTATTAGAGGAGAACGCAGACGATTACTTCTCTCTGTTGGGCACACAAAACACCGGCATCCGCGTTCTGGACTCGCCGACTGTTGTCACACAAGGGCAGAGCGTTCGGGAGCGGGTCGAATGGCCCTTGCGGATTTTGTTGGCAGTCGTGGCTGGGATTAGCGTAGCGTTCTTGCGGGACTATCTGGACGATACGGTGCGGCGTCGCCAGGATTTGGAGGAGAAAGGCATACCGGTACTCGTCATGATTCCGAGAAGGCGCGGCTTTGGCTTACCCATGATCAGGCCCAATAGATTTCATAGGCGTACCCCAAATCGCTAGAGGCGAGAGTTTCTGCGCGCGCCACTGTGGGGCGCGCTATACCTGGCGACATTTCCCAATATCCCCATCCTGTCGGAGGGAGAAATGATTCAAGAGTATAGCGGAGTAATTCGACGGTACGGATGGATACTCATTGTATCCGTTCTGTTGGCTGGTTCGCTCTCTTATGGCATTAGCTTCTTTCAAGAGGAAATGTATAGAGCGACAGTGCAAGTCAGCACTGTTCCCGCGCGACCGGATTGGGGGCTAGGCAACACGGCTAAAGACCTGATGCGCAATTTCGCTCTCAACTTGCGCACCTTTGAAATGGCGCAAAGGGCTATTACGCGCGCGCAGTTGGATATGCATCCAGACGAGTTTCTGGGCCTTGTTGATGTCGCGCCCGACTCTACTACATTTACAATAGACATTGAAGCGCGTTCCAGAGACAAACTTGTAGCCAAAGACATGGCCCTGGCCCTGGCCGATGAGTTCGTAGATGAGCGCACTGCTTATTATGCGCAACAGGACAAGCGCGATCGCATCGAAGTGAAGATCGTCAGCCGGACCATCGAGGCCAGTCGTTACCAGCCCCAGCCATTGCTCAACGCGGTGGCTGGCAGCGTGCTCGGCCTTCTATTGGGCATCGGCCTGATTCTGCTGCTCACCGGGATGGAAAGCGACTATCTGCGTACGCCGGAATCGATAGAACGGACACTGGCGCTGTCGGTACTTGGCTCGATTCCGGTGACGACGGGCAGTGGCGTCGCGCTGACAGTGGATAGGGTCGGCGCGCCTTCTCAGGCAGCGGGGCGGAAGGCCGTCGCTGGGTAGGAAAGGCGGGCAGATGCAGGGTCCGCCCCTACGATTGTAGAGTTCGGAACAGGTAGGACGCTACCTTCAGGTTCGCTCGGTGCGGCCGGTTGTTCAGCGCGCATCAGCCACTGCCTGCATTGTTACAGGCGGGAAAGGAATATCCGAACGTTCGATGTCCTTAACACTCGTCACTTTGACCGCTCCCCGCAGTCCGGCGGCCGAAGCCTACCAGAGTCTGCGCACAAATATCGAATTTTCCGGCTTGGACAAATCCTTGCGTTCGCTGCTGGTCACCTGCCCGGATGCAGAGACCAACAAGAGCGACACCCTGGCAAATCTGGCGGTCGTGATGGCCGAGGCCGGCGATCGGGTGATCGTCGTCGATGGTGATCTGCGTCGCCCTCGTCAGCACGAGATTTTCCAGATCAGTGGCGATCAGGGGCTGACAGATTGGCTGCGGGATGGGGGCACTCCTGCGTTAAGCGAGACGAGCATTCCCCAGTTGCGTTTGCTGACAGCGGGGCCATTGCCTCCCAATCCGGTCGCTCTGCTCAGCTCCAAACGGCTGGCAGAGTTGCTACAGATTCTGATGAAAGAGTCCGAGTACGTGTTGGTGGATGCACCGCCAGTATTGGCTGTAACGGACGCGGCTCTGTGGGCCAGCCAGGTGGACGGCACACTGTTAGCTGTCACGGCCGGGCGCACCAAACGGGAGCAGGCCCAGCGGGCCAAAGATGTGCTGGAAAAGGTGCAGACAAATATCGTCGGCGCTGTGCTGCTCAATGCGGAAGATGCGATGGTTGTCAGTGGATATGGGCAATGAACTAACTGCAGTGGCCAGTGGAGTTTCCCCATGAAAGGCATCCTTATGGCTGGCGGTCATGGCACCCGCTTGTATCCTCTGACCACCAGCTTAAGCAAACAGATTCTGCCGGTCTATGACAAACCGATGATCTACTATCCTCTGTCGATGTTGATGTTAGCGGGGATCCGGGATATCCTCATCATCAGCACGCCGGTGGCCTTGCCCTTATTCCGAGAACTGCTGCAAGACGGCGGCCAGTGGGGGGTGCGGTTCAGGTACGAAGAGCAGAGTCGGCCTCGGGGTATTGCTGATGCCTTCGTGGTTGGCAGGGATTTCATAGGCGATTCTCCCGTGTGCCTGGCGCTGGGTGATAATATCTTCTATGGTCACGGCCTGCCCAACAAACTGCAACGCGCGTCCACGCTCAAAAGTGGCGCTCTGATCTTTGCCTATCCGGTGTCTGACCCGCAGCGTTATGGCGTTGTGGAGTTCGATGCCGCTGGCAAGGCTCTGAGTATCGAGGAAAAACCGCGGTATCCTCGCTCCCATTTTGCAGTGCCAGGCGTCTACTTTTATGACAATCGGGTGGTGGAGACTGCCTGTCATCTCACACCGTCGGCCAGAGGTGAAATAGAGATTACTGACATCAACAACTTCTATCTGGAGCGGGGAGAGTTGCAGGTAGAGATCTTGGGGCGCGGTTTTGCCTGGCTGGATGCAGGCACCCACGAGTCTCTGCTACAAGCTGCCAATTTTGTCCACGCCTTGCAGGAACGACAGGGGATGATGATTTCCTGTCCGGAGGAGATCGCCCTACGGCGGGGATTCATCAGTCGCGCCCAGTTCCGTGCATTGGCGGAAGAAATGCAGACGAATCGCTATGGCCACTATCTACTACAGGTATTGCGCGAGGAGTTCTCGGAGTCGCGAACCTGATGGAGATTGAGCCGATCCGCAGCGTGCCGGCCCTCGCGGCTTGGTTGCGCCAGATCGATCGCTGCGCGCTGCCTGTTTCCAGCACACAAGTTTTTTCCACGCGTCCGCTGTCGCCGGCCTATCGGGTGCAGAATCACACGGGGGCGAAAGAGGCGAAAACGGCAGTCAGCACTGTTGCTCAGGTTGCAGACCGGTTACGTCGCCTGGCAACTGCCTACGGCGAGTGGAATGAGTTTGACATCCCGGCATTTTTCGACCTTTGGCCGGAGCACGCGCCGCAACTTGTGCAGGTGCAAGAGCGGGTCAGCACAGTCTGTGTCACATTTTATGCGGATATGCTGTTGCCGTCCTTTCAGCGCATTGAACAGTATTGGGCACAGGAGTTCTTTCCGGCCTATCAGTCGGCTCAACCCTTTTCTAACGGAACCGGGGGATATTCCAGTTTCACTGCGCATTTTCTAGAGTTTGAGCAACCGAAAATGAGCGCCTATTGGGGAAAGATGCTGGCTGTGGTTGCAGAAGCGCGGAGCGCCCTGTGGAATGACATCGGCTTTCTGGCCGCTACTGCCGGGGCGGAAGAGAAAGCCAATTGGCACTGGGCATGGCGCAATCCACCGGCGGCGGGTCTGGACAAACGGCTACTGCCGGCGCTGCGCCAACTGCCGACTCTGACATTGGTGGTGGAGTTTCCTCTGCCGGCATACCGTCAGCCGGGTCGGGTGCGGCGGCTGCGGCGCACGTGGCAGAGCGGGCATTGGCGGCGCAGGTAGCGCCGCAAAATCTGCACTGCGAGGCATCGATGAAAAGCATTCTGGTTACAGGTGGCGCTGGATTTATCGGCTGCAACTTTGTGCGTCTTACGTTGCGCAACTATCCGGATGTGCGGGTGACGGTCTATGACAAGCTGACATATGCCGGGCGTTTGGAAAACCTGGCCAATGTTGACGAACAGTTCGGCGCTCGCTACGGATTTGTGCAGGGTGACATCTGCGATGCGGCGCTGGTGGAAGAAACAGTTGCGCGCAATGAGATCGACACAATCGTCAACTTTGCCGCGGAAACCCACGTGGACCGCTCGATTCTTGATCCGGATGAATTTATTCAGACCGATGTATTCGGGACGTATGCGCTTCTGGAAGCGGCCCGCAAGTTTGGCAATTTGCGTTTCCATCAGATCAGCACAGATGAAGTTTACGGCCATATTGAGGGGCAGCGCCACTCTGCGGAGAGCGATTCTCTAGCTCCTCGCAGCCCCTATTCCGCCAGCAAGGCCAGCGCGGATCTGTTCGCGACCGCTTATCACACCACATATGGCCTTCCGGTTACGATCAGCCGGGGCGCCAACAACGTTGGGCCATACCAGTACCCGGAAAAGGTCGTGCCGCTGTTCATCACGAATGCGCTCAATAACCTACCCTTACCTGTATTCGGAGACGGCCAACAGATGCGGGATTACCAGTATGTGACGGATCACTGCGAAGCGGTCCGGCTAATCCTGCAACGGGGCCAGATCGGCGAAGCCTATAACATCGGCACTGGTCGGGAGATGACGAATCTGGCAATGGTCGAGATTCTGCTAGACGAACTTGGCAAACCCCGCAGCCTCATCCGGCATGTGGAAGATCGCCAAGGTCACGACCGCCGCTACAGTTTGGATGTGAGCAAAATGCTGGCTCTGGGCTGGGAGCCGGAGTACACGCCGGAGGAAGCAATTCGAGCAACGGTACGCTGGTATAGGGAGAATGAATGGTGGTGGCAAGCGATTCGCAGCGGTGAATTTCAGGCGTATTACGACCGAGTCTATGGAAACCGCAAGACACTCAACCCGCTTGGATGAATTCCGTATCGATCCGATCAGGCCGCCCGGAAGACCTGCCGGAGATACGCCGCTTATTGCGCCACGGCGTCCGCTCCTATCTAAGCGTCGGGATCGAAGAGATCCCTGAACTATTGCGGCGGGAAACGACTGCAGCCGCTGTTCATCCGCAGACGCAAAAGATTCTGGGTTTCGTCTCCCTCCAGCAAGAGGAGCGCTCCGACGCTCTGCCCGCCGATGCACCGGACAGAGTGTCCCTGCGGGCCGCGGCTGTATCGTCGGCAGGAGCTGCCTCACGCGCCCAGATCGCTTCACTTTTTGACTGGGCCATGCGTGCGCTTCCTGCGTATCCTTACGGCCATCTCTTCCTGGTTCTCACTGATCAGCGCTGGCTTCTGATCGGGTTGAGGGAAGCCGGTTTTACTCGTCACGATGAAATCTGTTTCTACAAAAGAACCTGTCGAACTGTAACAGCTGTGCCCCAGCCGGCGATTCTGCGCCCAGTCCAGGAATCCGATCTGCCACAATTGGCCCGCTTGGACGCAGCAGCTTTCGATCCGCTGTGGCATATGGGGGTTTCTGCACTGCTGCGCTTACTCTGCGACTGTCGACTTGAAGTCGCATTTCTGGAAGACGAGCCAGTTGGCTATGCGGCTCTCTATCTGCAAACCAATGGGACAACCCGCAAGAAGGGAGTAGCCCAACTGGTGCGTTTGGCCGTCCATCCGCAGGCCCAGGGGCTCGGTATTGGCCGCCAGTTGCTGGTGGCAAGCCTTCGCCACGCTCACGAGCGGGGGATCCACCACATCTCGCTCAACACCCAGGAAAGCAATGTTCCTTCCCAAAGATTATATGAGTCACTACGTTTTCGTAAACGCGGCCATACTGTGCCTGTTCTGGTAAGGCAGGTACCGCAATGCCGCGCATTGCGGTATTCTTAAGGGCAATTTTCCACAGAAATGTTAGTTATCCCCAATCTTATCCCCAATTATACAGGATAACATTCATTTGCTGCGCACATATAGCGCATTTTTTCTTGCGGAGGGTGAGGGATTTGACCGTTGCAGAGCGGAGCTTCTATCGCCACCTTGTTATCGTCGCAGCGCTTTTTCTGCTGCTGCTTGTGTTTGGCAGCATCGGGTATAGGGTGCTCGAGGGTTGGTCGTGGACGGATGGTCTATATATGACGGTCATCACCATCAGCACCGTCGGTTTCGGCGAGACGCGCCCACTCTCGCCGCCGGGACGCATCTTTACAGGGGCCATGATCGTAATGGGTGTCGGGGCAACCGCCTATACATTCAGCACGCTAGCGGACTATATCGTGGCTGGAGAGTTCCGGAGGATTCTACGGAGAAAACGTATGCAAAATCGGATTGGCAAGTTTAACGGCCATTTCATCGTCTGTGGGTACGGACGTGTCGGGGCACAGGTTGTGAAGGAACTGCGGGGGAGCAATACCAAGTTAGTTGTGATCGAAACCCAAACAAGCCTGCGCGTGGAATTGGAGAATCTAGGCGTCATCCCTATTGAAGGGAATGCCACCGAGGACTCTGTTCTAATCCGGGCGGGGATCGGGAAGGCATCTGGGATCTGCTGCTGCCTGCCGAATGACTCCGATAATGTATATGTGGCGCTGACAGCCCGGGCGCTCAACCCGAACCTGACGATTATTTCCCGGGCCAATAGCCACGAAAGCGAACACAAACTACAGATCGCGGGCGCGGATCACGTCATCAACCCCTATGTGACCAGCGGCCATCGCATGGCACGTCAACTGCTCCATCCCAACATCGTAGAATTTATGGATGTCGTCATGCAGCGCGGGGAGGTGAACATACTCATCGAGGATATTCGCGTGAGCGATGAATCGGCGCTACGGGATCAGACTATTGCGGCCATAGAAATCCGCAAGAAAATCGGCGCCAATATTCTGGCGGTGCGCCGGTCTGAGAATAGGATATTTGTGAATCCCGGCGTCGATTTTCTGCTGCAGGCCGGTGATGCGCTGATCGCTCTGGGCACACTGGACCAACTGGATCTCCTGGCCACAGCGGCGAATGACCAGAGCGCCACAGAGCGCCACGCACAAACGCGGAAGAATCCCGCTAATTTAACGGGGCGGCAGCTGTAGAATCTGGCCGGGAAACAGAACAGACTCTGCTGTCAGTCCATTTTGTCTCATTAGATCGGAGAGGGCAATGCCCCGTCGGGCGGCAATGCTCCACAAGCTATCGCCTGATTGCACCATGTGGGTTTGCGAGATGGATTCCTTGCTCTCCTCGAGCCCATGCAGGGTTTGCGGCAATTCTTTGGCTACTCCCTCCTCAGCTTCGCCTGACCACGGAAGCGCAAGCTGTTGACCGACCTGAAGGATCGACTCAGCGGTCAGGCCATTCTCCCGCGCGATTCTCTGCCAGCGAATTTCATAGGTCTGACCGATGCCGTATAAGGTATCTCCCGGCACAACGATGTGAAATGCTGACACATGCTCCGCCTTTACCGTGATGGCATCGCCTCCAAGCTGCCCGGTAGAGAAGTCAACCACCACAATCAGACCCCGGCCTGCCGGATGGGGCCAAACGCCGACTCCCATCTCCGTATAGTAGCGGTTGAGAAGATTGGCCCGGTGTGGAGGATGTCCGTTCCACCAATCCACCGCTTGAACGACGGTAGCAAAGACTGCCCAGTTCTCACCGACCCAGCCATCTACTACATAGCCCGTACGCGCCACCCGGTCCGCAGCGCTGCTGCCGTCGAATCCAGTGTGTCCATATACACCATTGGCAACCATCGATGCGATATGGCTGGTCGCGGCTCGATTCAAGAGAGGATGTACGGCCAGAGGAGGGAGCCCGGCCGCGGCGCGCAGCTGATTGATCAGTCGCGCTACCTGCTCGGCCTCTGGAGATAGATCATCGCGTGCAGCAGGCGGCGCGTACTCGTCTCTGACGGTCTCTTCTGCCAATGCGCTTGTCGAACTGATGCTGTACAACAAGCCAGTAAGCAGCAGAACGATTGGCAAGCGCGTCTGGATTGTGGCCAGGGGTCTCATCATACGATTGTCCGTATACTATTGTCCGCAGTCTGCGGACGCGTCAGGATGCGCGACCATTTCGGTCTCTCTACCCAAAACCGCCTGAGTGTAACAGAATAGACAGTTCACAGCCAAACCTGCCAGAGCGCAAGCAAAGGCAATAGAAGAAATAGGCGGAGCGTTGACCTCCTCTTTGTTCACTACCTTCGGAGACGTTATACTTTGTTTTACGCGCTACTGTGGAGCGCGACTTTAGTTTTGCGCGTTACTGTGGAACGCGACTTTAGTTTTGCGCGCTACTGTGGAGCGCGACTTTGTTCATGTCCATCCTCTCGGACTGGGCGGCATACTTACGGAAGCGGCAAGCGCCTATGGCGGATCGCAGCCATACCTATCGTACACGGGCCGTGATTTTGCGGCGACGGAATCACGGCGATGCGGATCGGATTCTGACAGTCTTTACGCCGAATCTGGGCAAACGCCTGTTGATCGCCAACGGGGCGCGCAAGACCACGAGTCGTAAAGCCGGCCACCTGGAGCTGTTCAATCACGCCAGTCTTCTGGTGGCCCGGGCCCGCGCCTGGGATATCATCACTGAAAGCGTTACAGTCGATAGCTTTCTGCGCCTGCGCACAGATCTGGACAGCATCAGCCGGGCCGCGTATATATGCGAGTTGGTTGACGCCTTCACGGCAGAGGATGACGACAATCAATCGCTCTGGTCGTTGCTGCTTCTATGCCTGCGTGAGTTGAATACCGACAGTGCGGTGGGGGATCTGCTTTTACGCTGGTTCGAGCTGCATCTGCTCAGTTTAATGGGTTTTCAGCCCCAGCTTTTTCACTGTCTCGGCTGTGGGGGTGATCTGCAGCCTGTAACGAACTATCTACACCTACACGCCGGCGGCGTCTATTGCCCCCGTTGCGGTGAAACTCTGCCTGACACGGAGCCGATCATGCCAGAAGCGCTCAAGGTATTACGCCATCTAACGCGCACTCCCTGGCGGAAGATCCGCGCCCTCCAACTGCGGCAGTCCACTGAGCGGGCGATCGCAAGCATTCTGCATCGCTACCTTGTGTATGTGCTGGAACGTCGCTTGAAGTCTGCGGACTTCCTCAATCGTCTGCGGCTTGCGCCGGCAGCCGATAGCCGCATATCGCAATCCAAATGACAACGCCCGCTGATGAAACTGATTCGCGCTGCACGCTTGGATGTGGTCGCTCGCCATTTTCGCTTCAGATCTACTCTTTTGAACCCATAATCAGGATTCGCAAACCGTTGATCACAACGATCAGCGTACTGCCTTCGTGGCCGAGGACTCCCAAGGGCAGAGGCAATCGGAATCCGGGCACAAAAATCGGCGCCAAGATCGTCAATGCAACCAGAATAATAATCACGGAAACAGAAAAGTACATGTTCTGGCGCACAATATCTCGCGATCGACGGCTAAGCCGCAGCATAAACGGCAGTTTGCCGAGATCGTCAGACATCAGCACTACATCCGCTGTTTCCAATGCAACATCCGTGCCCGCGCCACCCATTGCGATGCCTACATCCGCGGTTGCCAGGGCTGGCGCATCGTTGATACCATCACCGATCATGGCCACAGTCCCTGACGCCACCAATTCACTCACAATCTCAACCTTCTGTTCAGGCAGAAGATCCGCATACACATCCTGCAGGCCGACCTGATCCGCCACTGCATCCGCTACGTCACGGTTGTCACCGGTCAGCATCGCAATACGGGCAATGCCCATCTGCTTTAATGTAGAAACTGCCTGGGCTGCACCCGCCCGCACCGTATCGACCACAGCCAGGAACCCAACCTCTTCCCAATCCCGCTCGGGGGCCCCGAGGATATCTTCAGCTGCGCTACGTCGCACGACGAGCATCGCTGTCTTTCCCTGTTTCTGTAGTTGCTGACCAATCATGCGGATAGCCGGGGACAGGTGCATCGCTTCATTCATAAACAGCTTGTCGTTGCCAATGTAAATCAATTCCTCGTGGTCGCCGCGCTCATACACGGCCTGAATCCCGTGCCCAGCGATGCCGCGAAAATCTTGAGGCGTCTCAATGGGCAGGTTCAACTCTTGCGCCCGAGCCAGAAGCGCTTGGGCAATTGGATGTTCACTCAGACTTTCGGCGCTGGCAGCAATAGAGATGACATCTTCTCGGCGGTAGTTGTTAAGTGGAACCACATCTGTTAGCTGGGGTTTGCCATAGGTCAGCGTGCCTGTTTTATCGAAGGCCAGCATGTCGAGATTGGCGGCCTTTTCCAGGTACGCGCCCCCTTTGAACAGAATGCCCTCCCGAGCCGCGGCGGCAATCGCGCTGAGGATCGATGCCGGCGCGCTGATGATCAACGCGCAGGGGCTCGCCACCACCAGCAATGTCATCGCGCGGTAAAACAGGCTGTTAAAGGCTTCATCCGTAAAAAACCAGGGAATCAGAATCGCCAGAATCGTAGCGCCGATCACTATCAATGTGTAGGGTTGGCTAAATCTATCGATAAACTGCTGTGTGGGCGCAGCGTTTTTTTGAGCTGCCTGCACCAGTTCGATGATTTTGCTTACTGTACTGTCCGAAGCCAGTTTCGTCACTTGCACTTCCAATGCGCCGCTGCCGTTGATCGTGCCCGAAAAGACTGCATTCCCCATCTCTTTGTACACTGGAATGCTCTCGCCGGTAATGGGACTTTGATCGATGGCGCTCGTTCCCTTCAGCACTGTACCGTCTACAGGCAGCCGCTCGCCGGGCTTCACAACCACCACGTCGTCGATAAGAAGCTCATGGACACCCAGCTCAACGACCGAACCGCTGCGCCGCGCCCAGGCCGTATCTGGACGCAAGTCTACCAACCCCCTGATGGCCTGGTGGGTGCGGTCTGAGGCGAATGCTTCCAACGCGCCGCTCAGGGTGAAGAGAAACAGTAGCAGCCCGCCTTCCACCCATTCGCCGATACAGGCCGCCCCCAAGGCCGCGCCAATCATCAAAAAATCAATGTTTAATTCACCTCGTCGAATATCTGCCAACGCATCCTTGGCGCCGGTATATCCCCCTGCCGCATAGGTGATGACTGCCGTTATCAGAACTGCCCATGACGGCAGCGCGTCGCTTAGGGAGCCGCCGATCCAGCCGCAGAGCAAGGCAACGAGTGTTACAGCGGCGAGCGACAATTCCGAGTTCTCTCGCCAGAAGTCACGTGACAGGAGCGAAAGAGAAGCAGGCTTGGGGATCGGCGGCGCGCTTTGCTTTTCTTTGATCGTTTGTTCGAGGGAATGGGAAGACATTCTTACTATCTCTCTCCTATGCCCCGCTGCCAGATGCGTATACACCTTCCGCCGTAAGGTTGTTTTGCGCGCCACTGTAGGGCGCGACTATCCTGTAGCGGATCGGTCTTGTCGCTCTGACGGGGCGCGCAACCAGCTGCGAATCTCCTGGCGTTTGGCCTGCTGACAGGAGGGGCAAAAGCCTGTGACCTGGACTTGGAAGGCACTGGCGCGGAAACCGGTGGTTTGAAAGATACTGTCCATCAGCGCATCTGGCGCCAGATTGTCCTGCAGGTCTGTGACCTGACTGCAGCGCAGACAGATAAGATTGATATGCGGGAACGGGTTCGGATCGTAGTGAGTATGTTCAGATCCGGCGCTGATCTCGACAATTGCACCCAAATCACGCAGCATATTGAGCGTATTGTAGACCGTTGCCTGGCTGATCTCCGGGTGCGCTTGGCGCACGGCTTCATATACCTGCGACGGTGTTGGGTGACTTTCTGCACGGGCGAGGAATTCGCACACTGCGACCCGCTGGCTTGTAATCCGCAAGCCAGCGCGGCGTAGGGTGTCAATAAACTGAGTGGGCATACTCACAATCCTTCGTTTTGTTAGAATAAATCTAAGGTATTATCCTAGTATACAGCTATTGGCGTTATATATCCAATTTTGATTAGAATTGTTCTAAGTAAAGGCGGTCTACCGGCTTGCCGAGGCGGGTCATAGCGCGCCGTAGAGGAGACAGGGCGGAGCGCATAGGGAAGCGAACGTGGCAGGCGCAGCGATATATTTGGCGTCAAAACAGATTGACAAGCACGCTCCGAAATGTTACTGTTGAGCTATCCACGTCGCGTGCAGGCTCAGCGCAGACAGGGCCCAGTCACTTCCCATCCTCAGGAGGCGCTATGCTTACAGATGGTTCTATTCGTCAAGCCGTAGAGTTTGAGAGCGCCGAAAATCTGGTTCTCAGCGTCTATCTGAATGTTGATCCGCGCCGTCGCACAGCGGAAAAGTACAAACTCGCCTTACGGGCCTTGCTGGCTCAGGTACCCAACGCGCCCGAAGTTGACCGTCGGAAAATCCAGAATTATGTCGAAATGGGATATGATTGGCAAGGGCGAGGCATCATCATATTCAGTTGCCATAAGGGAGATTTCTGGTGGGCGGAAAGCGTGTCGGTTGGCATCGAAGACGCGGTATTTGTCAGCTACCGCCCCTATGTGCATCAGTTGGCAACTCTTATAGAAACCCACGATCGTTTGGGGGTCATTCACATCAATCAGATGGATGCTCAGCTATATTTGTATCGGTTGGGCAATCTGGAGGCTGTTGAGGGGTATCTTGGCGAAGAAGTGCGCAGCCACCGGGCGAGCCGCTATCAGCGTCACGAAGCGGAGACAGCACGCCAGAATCTCCAGGAAATGGCGGCGCTGGCTGAGGAGTTCTACCGGAAAACGGGCACAGAGCGGCTGGTTCTGGCCGGCACAGACAAAAACGCGGCCCGTTTTCGGGATATGCTCAGCAACCGCTTGCAGGCGATGATCATAGGGAAAATTCCGGCGCACGCCAATGTGACTGCTTCAGAATTACAACAGAAGACAGCGGAACTGGCGAGCAACAGCGCCCATGAGTTTGGCCGACGTCTCACGGATCAGCTTATCACCGCAGCGCGCAAGAACAGTAACGGCGTGCTGGGCTTGGCCGACACACTCAACGCGGTGCAGAGCGGGAGAGCACAGCATGTGGTGCTTCTTGCTGATTATTCTCAGCCCGCCTTCCGCCACAAAGAAAGTGGCTATATCATTGTCGCGCCCTCCAGTGGCGCGCAAAGCAACTCTTCCCAGGACGATATAGCCGCGCCCGGCGCAAACGAAGGTTTGGAAGTTTTGCCCGATGCAGTGGACAGCGTCTTGCGGCGCGCGCTGCTTCAGGGAATCGGCATTACCGTTCTCAGTGAGCACGAGGAACTGGCGAAGGCCGGCAAGATCGGCGCGCTCACCCGCTATTAGGCGCTTTCAGTCCAACCACTAGCGGCGGAAAGGGTTATTTTGCGCGCCACTGTAGGGCGTTGTTTTGCGCGCCACTGTAGGGCGCGACGTCTGGGAAGTCCAGAGGCTGGTGAGAGCGCCTGTATCTGTAGGCGCAATTTTGCGAAGGGGACGGACGGGTTCATGCCCCGTTTCGCTCTTTCCAAATATAATTCTAATGTTTCGCAATGATGATGTTGATGAATATGCGCTTTACTATTGGGAGTATGCGAATTCACTGAGACAGCAAGACCGTAAAGGAATAGCCACGCATGATGCCATTTGACCGATTTACCCAAAGGGCCCAGGAGGCGGCCACGCGCTCTCTGGAAATCCTACAGAAATATAAGCATTCGCAGATCGATACGGAGCACATATTTTTGGCGTTGCTGGAGCAGCCCGAGGGCACAGTTTCCCAGATATTGGAGCTCATCGGCGCGCCCGTGGACGTGCCCGTTCGCAAGCTGGAAGCCATCTTGGCTGCCGCGCCCAAATCCAGCGCCACTCCCTACGCGGGGATGCCCACAGTCCAGGTATTCATTACGCCCCGATTGAACCGGGTGATGAGCGTCGCCAACGAGGAAGCCAACAAACTTCAGGACAAATACATTAGCACCGAGCACATTCTGCTGGCCATTGCCCACGAGCGCAACACACCCAGCGCCACGATTTTGCGGGATGCGGGCGTTACCAAAGAACGCATTTATGGCGCGATTGAGGAACTGCGAGGGGGGCAGCGGGTAACAGAGCCGGATGCTGAAAGCAAATACCAGGCGTTGGAAAAGTATGGCCGCGATCTGACACAGGCGGCTGTCGAAGGCAAACTGGACCCGGTCATCGGCCGGGAGGAAGAGATCATTCGGGTGATGCAGGTGTTGTGTCGGCGCGCCAAGAACAATCCCGTTCTGATTGGAGAGGCCGGCGTCGGCAAGACGGCTATCATCGAAGGCCTGGCCCAGCAGATCGCTGTAAACGATGTGCCGGAAATCCTGTCTGGTAAGCGCCTAGTTTCTCTGGATTTGGGGGCAATGATCGCCGGGACCCGCTTTCGCGGCGAGTTTGAGGAGCGTTTGAAGGCGGCAATGGATGAAATTCGCCGCAGCGAGGGCGAGATCATCCTGTTCATCGATGAGTTGCACACTGTCGTCGGCGCTGGCAACGCCGCCGGCGCGCTGGATGCCAGCAATATGCTCAAACCGGCCCTATCTCGAGGCGAATTGCAGTGCATCGGCGCCACAACCCTGGACGAATACCGCCAACACATCGAGAAGGACTCGGCATTGGAACGGCGCTTCGCCCCTGTCTATGTGGACGAGCCTAGCATCGAGGATACCATTGAAATCCTGCGGGGGCTGCGTCTGCGCTATGAAGAGCATCACGCCATCACATACACTGAAGAGGCTCTGGAACAGGCTGTCCACTTGAGCCATCGCTACGTTCCGGACCGCAAACTGCCCGACAAGGCTATCGATCTGATCGACGAGGCCGCGGCCCGCCTGCGGGTAGCGATGTATGCTATGCCCGATAAGCTGAAGGAAGAGAAGGCCTGCATCCTTGACCTAACGGAGATAGAAGAAAACGCCTGGGCAGATCGGGACTACGAAAAGGCAGCCCAAACAAAAACCGAACTCGCGCGCCGAAAGGATGAGTTCAAGATGGCGTTGAAGGCCTGGAAGGCCGAGACCAACCTGGATGATGTGGTAAACACCAGTGATGTAGCCGCTATTGTCCACAGTTGGACTGGAATCCCAGTGATGGATCTGCTGGAGGAGGAGATGGAAAAGCTGCTACGCATGGAAGATCACCTACGCCGGCGGATCATTGGTCAGGAGCGGGCCATCGAAGCGGTAAGCGATGCCATTCGCAGGGCTCGGAGCGGGCTGAAAGACCCTCGCCGGCCGATTGGCACGTTCCTTTTCCTGGGACCGACCGGTATCGGTAAGACGGAATTGGCAAAGGTTCTGGCGGCCTTCCTCTTTGATAGCGAAGACGCCCTCCTGCGGATCGATATGAGCGAGTATCGAGAGGGACACACAGTCAGCCGGCTGTTCGGCGCTCCACCAGGGTACGTGGGCTACGAGCAAGGCGGCCAGCTCACTGAACAGGTGCGGCGTCGGCCTTATCAGGCGCTCCTGTTCGACGAAATTGAAAAGGCTCACCCGGAGGTCTGGAACGCGCTATTGCAGATCATGGACGACGGACACATGACAGACGGCCAGGGGCGCACAGTCAATTTTCGCAATACTGTTGTCATTATGACAAGCAATGTGGGCGCCGAATCGATTAAGCGCGGCCTGCTCGGTTTCACCACGCCGGAATTGGATGAAAGCGCTCTTGCGCAGGGCGAGTACAGCAAGCAGATGAGGCGGCTCTTCCGGCCTGAATTTTTGAACCGCATCGACGAGACGATTGTTTTCGAGCGGTTGACAAAGGAAAACGTGCGGGACATCGTCAGCCTGCTGATGGAAGAGATCGCGCATCGCGTAGATGAAATGGGCATCCATGTGGAATTGACGGAAGCGGCCCGCAACCACCTTGCCGACAGCGGCTACCATGCCGAGTATGGCGCAAGACCCTTGCGCCGGCTGCTGCAAAAGCGGGTTGAAAATGAGCTTAGCAAACGGCTTCTGCGGGGTGAGTACCGGACGGGTGATGAAATTCTCATTGACTTTACTACATCAGAAGAGGGCGCGGAGGAAGAGTTGATCTTCCTACGCAAAGAGCCGCAGCCGATTGCCGTCGAATGGTCTACCGGCGAACCAGCGGATGCCAAGTCTCTTGAAGGGCAATCGGAGAATGTGAATGAATGATGGCGACGCAGAGACGGCGCCAGATAGTATAGAAGGTAGGGGGCGCCGAAAGAACTGGGAGCCGGCCTACCGGATTGAAACGGCGCGCGCTGTGCTGCGTTGCTGGCAACCGCACGATGCAGATCTGTTGTTGCGGGCCATTACGCAGAGCATCGGCCACTTGCAGGAATGGATGGCCTGGGCGGTTGGCGAGCCGACTACCTTGGAGGAGAAAAGGGCGCAGCTACGCAGATGGCGTGCCGCGTTCGACCTGGATGAAGAGTATATCTACGGCATCTTCTCACTGGATGAAAAGGCTGTTTTCGGAAGCACAGGCCTGCACAAGCGGTTGGCAGGCGACGGCTTAGAGATCGGTTATTGGATTCATGTGGATCAGATTAATCGGGGGTTGGCAACAGAAACCTCGGCGGCTCTGTCCAAAGTCGCGTTTGCCATCCATCAGGTAGATCGAGTGGAAATTCACTGCGATCCGGCAAACGTGCGCAGCGCCGCCATCCCGCGCAAGTTGGGATTCAGGCAGGAGGCGGTCTTGCGCCGGCGGATGGCGGGGGTCGATGGCTTACCCCGAGATCTGATGATCTGGACGCTCTTTCGGGAGGAGTATCAGGGCAGGCCTGTGGCTGACGCCCCCATCACCGCGTATGATGTTACTGGCAGAGAGCTTCCCCTCTCCTAGTTTCGCTGGCCTGGATTCACCTCAAGAAGGCGGGTACTGCGAACCGCAAGGGGGATGAGGAGGCTTTTTGGCGCTACTCTGCCAAACGCGTCTCGTAGAGGGCGACCCAATCGAAAAGCCCCTTGGCCTTGCCCTGGCTGCGTGCGCCGACGATCAGCCCGACATCGCCGGTAGGCAGTTGCGGGTCGGTCACCGCATCAACCTGACTCGCGTTTATGAGGAAGCGGAGGGTGGCGCCGTCGTCCACTACTGCCAGCAGGTTTTGCCGGTTGTCTGTCAGGGCGGTGGTGGGCGTCCATGGCTGAATTGCGCGCCAGACGCCGCTACGAATCAACTGTATCTGATATTGCCCGTGGTTGTCGATCACAAACAGATAGAAATTCTCGTCATTCTGAAAGCGCGCGATCAACCCACCGAAGCCCCAGACAAACTCCTGGCGCGATGCCAGACGCAGATCCGTCTCCAGTCTATAGGCGCCCAGGTCCAGCTGGCTGAGAGGCGCCCAAGCCAGGGCGCCAGGGCGCTCGATCTGAATCTGATACAGGTCTCCCAGAAAGGCAAGCGCGTACTCCGCGTTCGAGCGGATGGGCAATGGAAAGTGGGGCTCGATGAAGTCATCCCGCACGATCAGGCGTTCGTCAGGCGCTGGTGAGAAGGCGCGGGCTGCACTGGGCGCATCTGTGACGATAGAAGCTTGCCAAATCATCCAACCGGTCGCGATGACGGCCAAAACCAGCACAGCAGGCAGCCAGAGCAGTCCTCTCCTCTTGGGATCCGGTGGGCTGTACAGAACGGCCTTGGCTGTGGGGCGTTGGGGAGCAAGGCCGATCGCCTCTCGTTTGCGGGCCCGTTCCTTCAGTGATATCGAGTGATCATCTGCGTTGCGCATACCGAATCGGTTCTTAAGCCGGTCTAGCCACGCTTGAAAACGCGCAGCGGCGCCATCAGACAGCCCTTCGCCGGATTCGGCTCAGGGGTGGGAATCGGCGCCGGAAGAGATGGCGTTGGTGGGGGTGTCGGCACGGGCGCGCTGCTGGCTGCGTGCACTGCGGCCAGCGCATCCACCCGGCCTCGGCCCTGCGCATTCTCGTCCTGATCGATGTCAACGCATGTGGCCATCAGCCTGCTCTTGATGTCCGCCGGCAAAAGTTTGGCATTGGCTTTCAACATCAGGGCGCACAGGCCGGCTACATGGGGGGTGGCCATACTCGTGCCGTTGGCGGTAGTGTAACTGTCATCCACTGGATGTCCCACGGATGTATTGGCGGCCCGCGCCCCCACGATCTTGCTGCCGGGGGCGACGAGATCTGGCTTGACGCGATCGTCGGCGGTAGGGCCACGGCTGCTGAAACGGGCGATGCTGTCGTGGTCTGTCGAGGCGCCGACGGTAATCACCTTTTCCGCGGCGCCGGGGCTGCCAACTGTTCTGCGGCGGGGGCCGCTATTGCCGGCGGCCACAACCATCACTTTGCCCAGATCCACAATTACATTGCACATAGTGCTGAGCGCATCTGCGCCACTGCTGCTGCCCTTGTTGCCAAGGGAAAGATTCAGTATATCCGCGCCGTTCTGGGCGGCCCACTCTAAGCCGGCCATCACATTGCTCATACGTCCGCTACCATTGTCCGACAGCGTTTTGGCCGCCATAATCGATGCCGCTGGGGCCACGCCCACATACTTTCCGTCGCTGGCCGTGCCTGCGCCGGCAGCGATCGAGGCGACGTGCGTGCCGTGACCGTTGCCGTCCGCGGCAGATCCTTTGCCGGTAAAGTCGGCGGTCAAGCTAATACGTCCTGCGAAATCCGGGTGATCTGCATCGATGCCGGTGTCGATAACACAGATCGTGACCCCCTCGCCGCGATTCTCCAATCGTTCCCACACCTGAGGCGCGCCGATGAGCGGCGTCGATACATCCAACATCATGTAAATGATCTCATCCAGCCAGATCTCTTCCACTTCGTCCGCATCCGACAGTTCGTCCAGAGAAGCTGGGGCCAAAGAAAGCGCTACTGCAGGGATGAGACTATAGTCTTGATTGACCGTGATCGCTCTGACCCCAGAGAATAGGCTGCCTATTCCCCGCCGGCTGCGCGCGGAACGGAACTTAACAATTACCTGCACTTCTTCATTTGTTATGCGGGCCTGTTCAACAACATCCCGAACATGGGCGGAGAATTTCTCCGGGGCCATCTTCCCAACTCCTTCTGTTGGCGCTCAACACCCACAACACCAGTAGCCAGCAACTGCAGTGTACTAAGTCACTGGTCACTGTCCTATAAGGCCCGCACGGGGCCATCTAACTCCACGCTGACCAACCACGGCTCGTCAAGCAGCGCTTGCAGAGCGGATCCGGGGCCGCTGACAGCAAAACAGGGAATGAGCGTTGTCTGATGTCGCACTTCAAATCCTGCCTTCTCGATAGCTGTGCGTTGCGCCTGACCGACTTCGCTTACGCGCAGCAGCAGATATACTGTGTCGGACGGCGCCTGCGCTATCTGTTCTTGCAGAGTTTCAGGACATTTTTTCGATGGTGGTTTTGGCATAATCCAAGTTTATGGTATTGCTCGTGATGCTTGGGGGAAGTCTAACAGATTTGCTCACTTGGGCTGAACTTCGTGCGCGTTCCATTTCACGACAGATAGTCATAGGCGATGAGTGTGAGGAACTCAACAAAATCGTCGGTCAGGATCAGCTTGTCGAGAATTTCAGCCGCTTCTTGCAGCCGCCCGGCGCCGACGCCTCCCAGTTTCTCCAGTTCCTGGTCGCGAATCTGCTGGTACAGCGCGCGGGTGACCGGTCGTCCATCGTCCAATTTGGCCTGATGGCGAATCCACTGCCAGATCTGTGATCGGGATATCTCTGCTGTGGCCGCGTCTTCCATCAGATTGTAGATAGCAGCCGCGCCGTTGCCCAACAGCCAGGCATTCAGATATTGGAGCGAGACGTCCACATTTGTACGCAGACCGGCCTCCGTTATCGTTCCGTCAGGCACGCCTACATCAACGATCTGCGCCGCAGCCACGGACACATCCTCCCGCATGCGCTGCTTCTGGTGGGCCGCGCCGCCGGTAGCCTTTTCAAAGATAGCGTGAGCCAGAGGCACAAGATCCGGATGGGCCACCCATGTGCCATCGCATCCATCGGAGGATTCCCGCTCTTTATCGGCGCGTACTTTGGCGAGCGCCTGCTCGTTGACCGCTGGATCTCGGCGGCTGGGAATGAAAGCGGCCATGCCGCCGATGGCGTGCGCGCCCCGTTTGTGGCACGTGCGCACCAGAAGCTCGGTGTAGGCCCGCATGAAAGGCGTCGTCATGGTCACCTGCGCCCGCTCTGGCAGGAGCGTGTCGGGGTTGTTGCGGAATTTCTTGATGGCGCTAAAGATATAATCCCAACGCCCAGCGTTCAGACCGGCGGAATACTCCCGCAGCTCGTAGAGAATCTCTTCCATCTCCAGCGCGGCCAGAATCGTTTCGATCAGAACCGTCGCCCGAAAAGAGCCGTGCGGGATGCCCAACACGTTTTCTGCGCGCGCGAATACATCCGCCCACAGACGGGCTTCCAGATGGCTTTCCAGCTTGGGCAGATAGAAATAGCAGGAGGCGCCTCGCCGCTGCCGCTCGGCCGCATTGTGGAAGACATACAGTCCCACATCGAACAGACTGGCGGAGATCGGTTCGCCATCCACCAATATATTTTTTTCCGGCAAATGCCAGCCCCGGGGACGCACCAGCAGCGTGGCGATCTTTTCCTTGAGTTCATAGACTCGCCCTCTGGCTTCATCCTCCAAGCGAATCTGTCGACGCACCGCATCATACAGGTTTTGCTGACCTTGCACACAGTTCTCCCATGTGGGAGAGTTGGCGTCCTCAAAGTCGGCCATAAAGACATCCGCGCCGGAGTTGAGGGCGTTGATCACCATCTTGCGCTCCACCGGGCCGGTGATCTCCACCCAGCGCCGCTGCAGATCATCCGGTGTATCCGCCACTTGCCAAGCGCTGTTGCGGATATCTTTTGTCTCCGACAGGAAGCCGGGGGATTCACCAGCGTCGATGCGAGACTGGCGCGCAACACGGGCGGCCAGCAGCTCTTGTCGCCTCGGATTGAACGTTCTATGCAGATCCGCAACAAAAGCCAGGGCTTCCTTCGTCAAAATCGCTTCCGATGCAGGGAGGGCCTCGCCAATGATTTCAATTTCCACCTGTTCTCGCACGCGTGCATTCTCCTGTGTCATGAAGCTCTCCTTGGGTGAAAGGGGATGGGATACGTTCCAAGCATACTCAAATTCGGGAAGATCGTCAACACAGCGAGTTTATCGCAGAAACGACGAGGTTCTCATTCTTCAATTGAAAGAAAACGCAAGGGCGCAAAGTCGCAAAGACGCAAAGAAAAACCAACCTATGATTTCATCCTGCCTATCATCCAAATCAAGAAAATCATGGGCGCATTGCGCATCCGCGCCTTTGCGTCGCTTTCTGGAGATTGAAAGAAACGCAATCAGGTAAGCCTACCTACCCGCCGGACACAGAATGTACCCGCCCGAATATCCGCCGCAGGCGTTCTGTAACGGCAGCGGGCAGAGGAGGACTGAGCAGAGAGTTCACATTTTCCTGTAAATGCCGGATGTTGCCGGTACCGGTGAGGACCAGATGCATGCCCGGCTCATGGCGACAGAAACGGTAGGCGACTTCCGGCAGCGTCTTGGCATCGCTTTCCGCCAGCGCCCACGCCAGTGGATGCGTCAAATCGACAGAATCGGCGTCGATTTCGTCGTTTTCGCGCAGCTCAGCCAGGATCTGTCGGAGCCGCGCGGGGTTGCTGAAGGCCCGGCGCACGGCAAACATACCTTCTGTGGCGATCCCTTTTGCCCGGGTGGCGGGAAAGACCTTCTGGCGGGCCGTCTGGTTGAGAATATTGAAGCCGACCATCACCACATCGAAGACATCATCGGCGATGGCCCGCTGCAGGACGCTGTGGTCCAGGTCGGCAGGGAAACGTTCACTGATGGCCAGGTGGCGAATCTTGCCCTCCTGCTGCAATCTCTGAAGTACTGGCACGATTGCGTTATGCACATATTGGTATTGATCCGATTGCGGGCCGTGCACGTGGAAGACGTCGATGGTTTCCACGCCCAGCCTCTGCAGGCTGGCCACGACACCGGCAGCGTACTCCTGCGGCGGGACGGGCATGCGTTTGCGAAAAGCCCCTTTTTTTGAGGAGAGGATCAATCTCTCCCGATCTACGCCCCGGATGGCTTTGCCAATAATCTCTTCCGTGCCGTAGGCCTCCGCCGTGTCGATGTAATTGATACCCAGATCGAGCGCTCGGCGTACGAGAGCGATCGATTCTTTTTCGCTATGACCGGTGGCAACACCCAGCTGACTCGGGCCGCCGGCGCCCAGACCAACAACGCTAACTTGCAGACCGGTGCGCCCGAATGTCCGGTAGTCCATGCATGCCTCCATTGTTGTGAACAAGCTTGTTGTGAACAAGCTATCGATTTCTTTTCAGTCGCATTGTAACGCGCCACGCCACCCACAAAAAGTCGTGCACGCTGCCCGCTCTCGTGCTATAATGCCGGCGTAAAACCGTATGGTGATATCCAGGCAGTTGTCTGCCGAGGTGAATGATTGTCCTTCAGCAATCTACAGGGAGCGTAAGGAATGGCCGAAGAAACTGTTCAGGAAACAGTCGTTGAAGAGCCGAGAGAAGCGCAGAAGTCTGACGATGCCATGGAAGAAGAGCGGCAAAGCCACCGTCCGAGCCCTGTTATTTTTGCCGGGTATCTTTTGGGCGGTTGGCTGGCGCTGATGATTGCATTCGTTCTGATCGCTACCGTTGCGATGAGTATTATGGGCAGTATTTTCAGTTAGCGTATTGTTGCGCTTGTAGAGGTAGAGCGATATTTGCAAGTAGGGGATTTCTACTGCTATACTTAGCTTCCGGTTATCTGTCCACACACAACCAACCTTGAACGTAGAGAACGTAGACGAGAACACCAAGGCGGATGCTCAGGGCCGCAGCCGTTCGAGGCGACAGATGCCGACGGCGACATAGTCTACAGCCTGGAGGGCGCATCCACTTTCGCCTTCAGCGCAACCTCACCGGATCAGTTGCCGCGCGCGCGTTCAAGACGCCGGAATACGAATCAACGGACACCTAGGTGTCTACACTTACAGCGCGACCGACCCGGATGGGCTGAGCGTCACTGACGTAGATAAACTGTCCGACATATCTGCATCTGCAGAGGCGCCGACACAGGCGGCCATCGTGGCATGCACCCCCGCAGACGCTGCGATGCCTTGTGGCAAGAGCTATAGTATGCGAACGCGCCTCATCCGTCGGTCTACAAAACAGCGAGATGATTGTTGGCTATGACAAAAAAGATATATGCCTTTGGCATGGATGGCTTCATCACACCGATGATGAAGTTCTTCGCTGCCGAGGGCTGCCTACCGAACTTCAGCCGATTTCTGAGAGAAGGCGCCGTCAATCAAACCTATCCATCTTTCCCGGTGTGGACGCCCACCAATTGGGCCACGCTTTCCACCGGCGCGCATACGGGAACCCATAGCGTCTCCACCTGGCAGACCGTTCTGGGGCCGAACCAACTGGTAGACAGTTTTGATGGTCGGGCCAACAATGCCGAGCGGATCTGGAATGCCCTGGAACGGGCCGGTCGCAAGAGCGTCGCTGTCCACTATCCCGGCGCGTATCCTTCGGGCGTGGAGATCGGTTATGTGGTGGACGGCTTCGGCCATCCCGGCCACCACAAGACCGACTTCGAGGTGGCCGCGGCTCAGGCCTACACTACCGTAGCCTCCGAAGCCAGTGATGTAGCTATGGGCCACGACGGCTCGGCCATCAGCGGTCCCCGCAGTGTCGAGCCCATCCCACCCCTGGCTGTGGCCAGGGGTTGGAGCAACTTGCCCCAGAGCGCCTCTCCGGCTCTGGCGACAACGTTCACAATCAGCGCCCGGTTGCGGGGAGATGCCAATGTCTTCCATCTCCTGGCCGTAGACAGTCGCGGCGCGGGCTATGATCGGGTCTTGATCTGTCGCACCCAAAACGGCGACGATGTCGTCGCAGCGGCCAACTTAGGAGAATGGAGCGAGTGGGCCATCGAGACATTCCGCATCGCCGGCGGCGAGCAACAGGCATCGGTGCGCTTTAAGCTGTTGGACCTGACTGCTGACGGCAGTGGCTTGAAACTCTACCGCACGCAGGTCACCTATACCGATGGCTTCACATACGGCGACGACGCGCTGGCCGCTGAGCTGATCAAACGCTTCGGCCCGTATCAGGAACATGCCTCCATGATACCGTACACATCGGGCATGACCGACTTCGATACGGCCCTGGAGGAGTGCGCCTATCAGGGGCTATGGTTTGCCGATGTGGCCAACTATATGCTCCACGAAAAGGACTGCGCCTACTTCACCTGCCATTGGCATCTCTACGACTATCTGAACCACATTCACCTGGCCGACGTAGACCCTGTGTGTCCTGGCTTCAACCCGGACGCACAGGACAAATACCTGGATTATTTTCGCCGGGCCTACCAAGTGGGCGATCGGGTACTGGGACGCATGTACGCGGCCGCCGACGCCGCAAGCCGGGCTGGCGACGATATCTATGTGGGTATCCTGGCCGACCATGGCGCCTACCCCGATATCCGCATCGCCAACATCCGCCTATTTTTGCACGCTGAAGGGTTCCTGGTTCTGAAGAATGGGACGGATGCCATCGCCGAGGATCAGGACCGGATTCCGCCTGAGGAGATCGACTGGGAGAAGACCACGGCTTACCTGGCCAGACGGGGGTTCGATATTACCATCAATGCAGAGCCAGGGCCTGAGTTCGACGCGATTGAGCGCAAATTGCTCACTGCGCTACGCACTTGGGTAGACCCGGAAACCGGATGCACCCCCATCGCCATCGCTCTGCCTAAACGGGACGCCTATCTGCTGGGCCAGTGGGGCGATCAGTGCGGCGATGTGATCTTCGCCTGGGATCACAACTATGTCAGCGGCTACTACACCCAGTGGCTGGGCATCGTGGGCGGCGGCAATGTGGGCGCGCCGAAAGCCTACGGGGCCCATCACGGCGGCTTCATTCCTACGGACAACGGCTTTTCATCCACGTATGGCTCCTTCTTGCTGGCTGGGCCGGGACTGAAGCAGGGATATGAACGGCCTACGGGGCGATTGGGCTACATCCAGGCCGTGGACGTGGTACCGACTATCTGCCATATTCTAGGCATCGATCCACCTGCGCAGAGCCAGGGCGCGGTAGCCCGGGATCTATTCGAGGCGCATGGGGTGTTACATTGCGCGCCACTGTAGGGCGCGACATGGTGTGGGAGAGACCACAATGAGCACGAAAGCGATGACGACT
This sequence comes from uncultured Caldilineaceae bacterium, assembly GCA_958295915.1. Classification (GTDB taxonomy): domain Bacteria; phylum Chloroflexota; class Anaerolineae; order Caldilineales; family Caldilineaceae; genus Bin5. The sequence continues at coordinate 4,377,053 of OY282381.1, read as the reverse complement.
GGTCGCAGTCTGTCGCCCCGATGGATGCAGAGCCTGCGCGCCCGAGAAGCCATCGCCGGGTATCTGTTCTTGTTGCCTTGGCTACTTGGTTTGGCGCTCTTTATCGCTGGGCCAATGTTGACTTCAGGCTATCTCAGCTTTACGCGTTACGACATTGTCAACGCGCCGAAGTTTGTCGGGCTGAAGAACTTCATCGAGATCTTTACCAAGGATCGGCTTTTCTGGCCGTCCTTACTGCTGACCTTTCGCTATGCGCTGATTGTCGTGCCCTTATCTCTGGTTGGCGCGCTCGCGGCCGCGGTATTGCTCAATCAAGCCTTGCGGGGCACGACATGGTTCCGCACCTTCTTTTTCCTGCCTCATCTCACACCCATTGTGGCTGCCGCGGTCCTTTGGGGCTGGATCTTCAACCCGGAGGTAGGCCCGATCAACCACTGGATTCGCACCATCACGGGCAGCGACGACGCGCCCGGTTGGTTTCGAGACCCGGCCTGGGCCATGACCGGTCTGATCATCATGGCGATGTGGGGCGCGATCGGCGGCAATACAATGTTGATCTTTTTGGCTGGATTGCAAGGCGTTCCCCAAGAGCTGTACGATGCCGCGGTGGTGGATGGGGCCGGCCTGTGGGCCAAGTTTCGCAATGTGACGATTCCCATGCTCACGCCTACGATCTTCTTCAACATGGTGTTGGGTATCATCGGCGCGCTCAAGGTATTTGCCGCCGCCTTCATCGCCACTGCAGGAGGACCGGCCTACGCCACCTGGTTCTATGCCCTTCACATCTATACTCGGGCGTTCGAATACTTTGAGATGGGCTATGCGTCGGCTCTGGCATGGATCTTCTTTTTCGTGTTGTTTGTGTTCACCTATGTTCAGTTCAGACAGTCGAGACGCTGGGTCTATTATGCCGGGGAGGTGGACTGATGGCGGGCGACGTCATAGCGTCTGGAAGAAAGCAAGGCGAGCGCGGAGTCTTGCCTGCAAACTTGTATCAATCCGCGACCTGGCGACGCGCTAGCGGTCGCGGGCTTCTCTATCTGGTCGCTATTTTCGGTTCGACCATGTTCATGTTTCCTTTTGTCTGGACGATCCTTTCCTCCCTGAAGACGGGCGGCGAACTCTTTCGGTTTCCGCCCACCTGGTTTCCAGAAGTACCTCAATTTCAGAACTATCCCAAGGTCTTCGAGATCGTTACCTGGGGCACATGGACATGGAATTCTGTGGTGGTGGCCGGCCTGTCCACTTTCGGCGCCGTTCTGACTGCGGCATTGGTCGGCTATTCCTTTGCCCGCTTCCGCTACCCAGGGCGGGACATTCTCTTTATCATAACGCTCAGCACCATGATGCTGCCGGTGGAGGTCACGCTGATTCCCCTCTACCTGATGTTTTCCAAAATCGCGTGGATGGATTCCTATAAGCCCCTGATTGTCCCATCCTTCTTTGGAGGCAGCGCGTTTCTGATCTTCCTGATGCGTCAGTTTTTCATGAGCATTCCTATCGATCTGGATGAGGCCGCGCGCATCGACGGCGCCGGATATCTGCGCGTCTTCTGGCAGATTCTGATGCCCCTCTCCATACCCGTGACGGCAACGGCAGCCGTTCTGACCTTTATGGCGCAGTGGAATGCCTTCCTCTATCCGTTCATCTTTCTCAACACCAAGGCGAAATTCACCTTGGCCGTGGGGATACGTTATTTTCAAGCGGTGGCTGGCTTCGCCGATGATACCGAGCCCAAATATCATCTGCTCATGGCGGCCAGTGTCATGATGACTGCACCGATTATCATTATGTTCTTTTTGGCGCAACGGTATCTGGTACAGGGAATCGTGATGTCCGGTATCAAAGGATAAGGCGAATCTTGTTGCCCAGTCAGAACAACTCGTAGTTGTTGAAGTTCTGTTCCATTTTTCCGGTTACCCAAAGGAGGTACCTACCATGTTCAGCAAAGATGATTTGCGCGCCACTGTCGGGCACGCTGTAAGCCGCCGCCAATTCCTGACCGGTTCTCTGGCGGCAACGGGAGCGCTTGTTCTGTCCGCTTGCGCGCCGGCCGCGGCCCCTGCGAGCGGCGAGGGAGAAGAGTCCACGGCGTCGTCGGAAGAGCCTATCACTATCCTCTTCCACACTCGCCTTGGCACCCACGCCGACTGGCATATTAGCCGTCAGGATCTCTTTGAAGAGCAGAATCCTGGCCTGAAACTCGAGATCGACGAGCTGCCGGGGAATGAGATGTACTCCAAGATCTACGCGCTGTCGGCCTCTGGCACGGTGGGCGATGTAGTCTGGACGTATCTCAACAACCCGCCGGAACACAAGGCCAAGGGTGTTCTGATCCCTCTGGACGACATTGTCGCTGCCAAGAATTTCGATCTATCCAACTTTTGGGATTCTCTGTTGGCGGCCCTCACCGTGGATGGCGAACTGCATGCGATCCCCAACCATGGGCACTATGGCACCACCGCCTACTATCACAACAAGACTCTGATGGAAGAAGCGGGGGTAGAAGCGCCAGACTCAGACTGGACCACGGCGGACCTGGTTACGATCGCGGCCGCGATAACGGCCCCACCGGAGGTTTGGGGAATGCGTTCCAGCGGTACCGGTCAAGAGCATATCCCGTCCTACCTGCGCATCTTCGGCGGTGATGCGCTCAATGAAGAGGGCACCATGTCCTTGCTGGATCAGGAAGAGAGCATCGCTGGTCTGCGCTGGCTCTATGATTTGCAACACACCCACGAAGTAGATCCCTGCCAGTGTGGCGACGAGACTGTCAACAACTTCGTCGCTGGCACGGTAGGCATCCACAACACGACAACAGGGCTGATTGGTCGCTACACGAATATGAAGAATGAGGGCGAAATCGAATTCGACTGGGATGCGGTGGTCGGTCCTGTCGGTCCTACTGACCTGAGAGGTTCACAGGTGTCGGCGGCGGCTTTTGGCATCACCGGCAATTCCGAGCATCCGTCGGAAGCCTTCCAGGTCTTGGACTTCTATTCCACCAAAGAAGACGGCATCGAACATGTCTTCTTCGGCGCTGGCAGCCCGGGTGGTCGCAAGGATGTGTGGGAAAGCGACGAGCTCAACTCGATCCATCCCATCTTCCGCATGCACCAGGAAATCTATCCTGAGGGCCCGCGCAAGTGGCATCGCCCGGCCAATGCCCGCACGCAAGAGTTTGTGAACACGATGAACAACAATCTGCAGGCTATCTGGACGGGGGCTGTCGAATTCGCAGAGGGCGTCGAGCGGACCCATCTTCTGGTCCAGGAGGTCTTGGATAAAGAGCCGCTGGTTTGAACACCGGTTGCCAGTGATCAGTGGCTAGTGGCCAGTACTTGCAATCACGGGTTACCAGCCACTGCAGTTTTATATCTTTTGCTTTCGTCATAATCCAATCGGAGGTAACAATGACAAATCGAATTTCGCGACGTTCGTTTTTACAGGGTACGCTGGCCGCTTCCGTGGGCGTACTGGCTGCTTGCGCTGCCCCGGCCGCGCCCCAAACGGGATCCAGCGTCGATGAAGACGAAGCTGCCGCCCCAGCTATGGAAGCCATCAATCTGCGCTGGGACACCTTCCGGGGCATTGGCAGCGGCTGGAACGAAGAACGCATCGACACCTTCCGGGAGATGCACTCGAACGTGACTATCGAATTGCGACCGTTGGCCGGTTCCGGCCAGCAGGATAACTACGCCAAGATGTACGCGGCCCAGGCTGCCGGGGATCTGGGCGAAGTCATCGCCTTCGACCCATCTCACTACCATTTCTGGCGAGCCATCAACAAAAACATCATTATGTCTATAGACGAACTGGTGGCCACTGATGGCACCGACCTGGGTGAATGGTTCGAGCACTTTATGAGCCTGCAATACTACCAGGGCCAGCTGTATGGTTTGCCGAGCTGGGGCTGGGCCGGCTTCGATACCCTCGTTACGAATGCGGTTCATCTGGAAGAAGCCGGCATCGATCTGCCGGATCCGACCGGTCACGATGTATCGATCGACACCATTAACGAATGGGCCCACGCTTTCTATTCTGAAGGAGAACGCTTTGGGCTGAATATCAGCCACAACGAGGCGACGATCGTTGTCTTGTGCCGGTTGTTTAACAGCTCGCTCATCAACGAGGAAGGCACAAAGTGCTTACTCCTGGACGACCCCAACGCCACGGAAGCCATGCGCTGGGCCTACAGATTAGGCGTGGAGGACAAAATTCTGCCTGCGCCCGGTGATATCGACAATGCTGGCGGCGCGCTCACCGCTGGCCTGCTGACAATGAACTGGTGCGGCTCGCTTTGCGTGCGCAATTTCAAGAACGCCATTGAAGACGACAGCATCGCCAAAGCCTGGCAGATTCTCTTTCCTACCCGGGAAGATGGCCGCTTCCCCTCGCAGCTCCGCGGTGGCACCTGGAACATTCGCCAGGGCGCAGAGAACGCGGATATTGCCTATCAGTTCCTTTTGCACATCGCCGGACACGACGGCAGCCTCAGCTTCAACCTGGTTGGCGGCAACTTTGCCATGGTGCGGCCGGATGTGGCGCAGTCCCTCGTTGGAAACGATCCGATCCACGAGTGGTTCATCCCCAGTTTAGAGAACGGCATCCCCGCGCACGCGCCGGCCAACTCACGCGGGCGCGAGTACACGTCCGCGGTCCAGCAGTGGACGGATTTGCTACTCGACCCGAACCAGCCGGTTGCGTTTGAAGAGGGTTTGCAGGATCTGCACGACAACATCCAGGCCATCTTAGATAAGGATCCGGCGTAAGTACTCAGTACGTGATGAGCGGATGGCAAGTAGGGGCAGGCCTTGTGGTTGCCTCTACTTGCTTACCTTCTTGGGAGATGCAAATGGCGACGCTGACTAGCCGCTTGAAAGTGCCGGGGATGTCAGGCGGGCTGCTGACTACTCGGCAAAGGCGGGAAAATTTCTATGGGTATCTGTTTCTCACGCCCTGGCTGCTTGGATTTTTCGGGCTGTTTATCGGCCCTGGACTCGGCTCCTTCTATTTCAGCTTAACCAAATATGATGTCCTGAGCTCGCCCCAATGGATCGGTCTGGACAATTACATCACCATGTTCACCGACGATCCGCTTTTCTGGACTTCTCTGGGGCGCACGTTTTATTACGCGGGGCTGGGCGTTCCTCTGGGCGTGATCGGATCGATGTTTTTGGCGATTCTGCTCAATGCCAAATTGCGAGGGCTGGCTACCTACCGGACACTTTTTTTCATGCCGTCACTGGTGCCGATTGTCGCTTCCGTTGTTCTGTGGAAATGGCTATTAAATGACGATTTCGGCATCATCAATCAGACACTGAACGACCTGGGCTGGAGCGATCCACCTGGCTGGTTCGGCGACCGCCGCTGGGCGATCCCGTCCCTGATTCTGATGGGTCTCTGGCAGGGGCTCGGCGGCACTCGCATGATTATCTTTTTGGCTGGGCTTCAGGGCATTCCGGAGACTCTGTACGAAGCCGCATCGATCGACGGGGCCAACGCCTATCACAAACTGCTTCATGTGACACTGCCCTTGCTGACACCGACGATCTTCTTTAATATGGTTCTCGGCGTTATCGGCGGTTTGCAGGTATTCACCGCCGCATTCGTTGCCACCGAGGGCGGCCCTGGCTTTGCCACAACGTTCTACAGCCTGCACCTCTACCGCCACGCCTTCGACTACTGGAACATGGGCTACGCGTCGGCTCTGGCCTGGTTCTTTGCCATCGTGATCGTCTCCCTCACAATCTGGCAACTACGACTTTCCCGCCGCTGGGTATTCTACTACGGAGGCTAATTAGACAATGGCCGCAACACTAGACCGCCTGCCCAGCGCAGATATTCAGATCGATGTCCAGCGTCGCGGGCGGAATCAGATTCAGATGGCGCTGACATACATTCTGCTAACCATCGCCAGCCTGCTATTCGCTTTTCCGCTTTTCTGGACTGTCTCCAGCTCCTTGCAGACCTGGCAGGAGCTGCGCTCGTTCACACCCCATCTGCTGCCGGTGGTTCCTCAATGGGGCAACTATGCTCAGGTTTTCGAGTCTGTACCCTTCGCCCGCTGGCTGGGAAACAGCTTTCTCATCACGGCCATCACGATTCCAGGAACGATCATCACCGCTTCTCTGACTGCCTACTCCTTCGCCCGCTTCAATTATATAGGCAAGGAGTTCTGGTTCGTGCTGATGCTGGGCACATTGATGATTCCATCTCAGGTGACGTTGATTCCCCAGTACGTACTCTTCTTCAACCTGAAGCTGATCAATACATACGTACCGCTGACGATCGGCTCCTGGCTGGGGGGCGGGGCGTTCATGATTTTCCTGCTCCGACAGTTCATTATGTCGATCCCCAAAGACCTGGACGAAGCCGCGTTGATGGATGGGGCCAACCCGGTCCGCATTCTTCGGAGTGTATTATTGCCCTTGATGAAACCGGCCCTGACCACTGTGGCAATTTTGCAGTTCCTCAACGATTGGAACGAATTTTTCGCCCCGTTTATCTACCTCAGCCGCTCCCATCTTTTCACAGCCGCGGTGGGTCTGCGCTTCTTTCAGAATATTCCCCTGGAAACGACAGACCCCCGGGATCATCTGCTGATGGCTGCCGCGGCCATTATGACCATTCCGGTAATTACCCTCTTCGCTATGGCTCAGCGCTACTTTATTCAGGGCGTCGTATTGAGCGGTCTGAAGATATAGGGATCAAGATTTACAGGGTCGTCAGTCTCGAATTGATCCAGCAGAGAAAAACTGTTTTCAGCTTCCAGATTGCAGAGCGTTCCGCTCAATTGGAGGATACGGCGCGCCCCGGGACTTCCGGGACATCTACGCGCTCTGTCAGGCTGAAATCGTTTATCTGCAGGCATGCTGGCAGATCTGGCGAAAACGGCAGGAGCGAACCGGTGAGTCGCTCTCCTATTCTCGCGCAAAACTGGCGCTGACAACACATATCAAACACATTGAACAGCACCGCCCTCTGGACGGCGTCACGGATGAACGGCAGAGAATCGAAGCAGAAAAGACCAGAAGCTGGTACCGAGAGGATTTTCTCAATGCAGCAGTGGATTGACGGAACGTCTATTTTGCGGGCGGCTATCAGCAATCACTTCAGGCCGTCATCAATGGGTTTGTCGATGCCGCTGGCGCCAGCCAGTATGCAGAGTTGCTTGTAGCGCCTGATCAACTCCTTGCAACAATTGCGCTACAAGGCAGAATGGGCCGGTAGACAATTCGCTGAAGTTGACCCCCGCTATACATCCAAGACCTGTTCCCACTGCGATGAAGTAAGGAAAGAGAAGCTGGCGGTTTATCGGATATTCGAATGTTTGCGGTGTGGTCATACGGAAGATCGGGATACCAACGCCGCTAAAAATATTCAGAAACGCGGGTGGGAATATCCCGCACAGCCGGTTCCACCGGCTGGGAAAGATATGCTTGTGCTGTCAAGCATATCTTTCCCATAAAGTTGCCACCCTGACTGTAGTCGTCCTTCTCGTAGTGGTTTTGGTGGAACAGGTGAGCGTGGCGGTTCGCGCTCGCTTACGTTGATGAGCGCGCAGTCCGCGCGTCAGCGCGCGCGCAGAGCGTCGGTCAACGTCTGCAGCATCTCCTCCAGCGTCGGCGCGTTCGGCTCCTCCGGCGTGCGGTCCGCCAGGGAGGTGTCGCCGACGAAGCGGTAGATGTCGGCTGCGCCTTCGTGAAACTTCGGCGTCAGGCCGACGGCGGCAAAGGTGGCGGCGATCTCCTCCATCTCTCCCACCCAGCGCCTGGCTTTGGGCGGCATCCCAGGCAGGCCCTTTTCCATCCGCTGGAGCATAGCTGTCTGGCTGATCCGGTACTCGTCCAATAACGCTTGACGCACGCCCAGGGCCTCTGCCGCCACCAGTAGCTCTACGCACAGCGCCGTCAGCCCTTTGGTCAGCCCGGCGTAGCACATTTTGATGGCAGAAGCGTCGCCGATGCGGTCGCTCAATACCGGCACATGCAGGCCGCGGTCATTGAGTCGGGCCAATTCAGCGGCGTGTATCCCGGAAGCGTAGAAGCGGGTCGCGCCGTCCTGACGGGGCGGCGGCCCGATGATCGAGGCATCCACAAAACGGCCGCCCGCGTCGCTGATCAGCTCTCCGATCCGCACGGTCGTTTGCGGCGCGATGGCGTTGCAGTCCGCGTAGAGCAGATCGGCGTCGGTCCGGCGTAGGGCGGCGGCCACCTTCTGCGCGGCCGCCTCCGCCTGGGCCGGCGCCAGGATACACAGCACTATGTCCGCCTCTTGCGCCAGGTCGTCGTAGGAAGCCACTTCTTCGATGCCGGCCTGGGCGGCCAGCTGCTGGGTGCGCGCGCTGCGGTCCGCCAGATGGGCGATCACGCGTAGACGATGCGCGGCCAGTCGCTGCCCCACTGTGTGGCCCATATCACCAGGGCTGAGAATTCCGATGGTATTCATAGCTGCGCTCTATCCTTCCTCTTGCGCCCGTTTCAACAGCGCCTTCATATACCCAATTGTATACGCCGTGCCGATGCGGGGGTCGTCCGCCATCATTGGAATGTGATCCGGGATCAGCACCCCGTCGAAGCCTACTTCCTGGAGCGCCTGCATGGCCTTGCTCATATCAAAGTAGCCGTCGTCCACGAACGTCTCGACGAAGTGGGGCAATGGCTGGTCCACATTGCGGAAGTGAATCTTGAAAAGTTTGTCGTCTTGGCCGAATTCCCGCAGAGATTCTTCAACGCCTTTGCCCATCAGGTCGCCGCCTTCCAGCCAGCAACCGATGCAGAAGCAGATACCCACATTCGGGCTGTCGGCGATCGTCATGGCGCGGCTATAGCCGTCAAAGCTGCTGAAGATACAGCGGGGCACACCGCCCAGCTCCGGTTGCGGCGGGTCGTCTGGGTGGATGCCGATGCGGACGCCTTCGTCCTCGGCTACGGGCGCGGTCTGCTCCACAAAGTAGCGGAAGTTCTCCCAGATTTCGTCCTGAGAGTAGATCCGGCTATGGGTAAGAGGGAGATAGTAGAGCTTGCCGGCCCAGTGGCCGGCCTCGGCTTTTGCCAGATCGAAGCCCCGCGCGGACGCGCCACCGCGGGTCGTCTCCCGTTCTGTGCTCCAGATGCCGTTGGCCATATGGGCGTAGGTGGTGTAAGGAATGCCGGCTTTGCCCAGCGCACGCAGGTGATTCACGTACTCCTCGATCTTGGCGTTGCGGTTTTCCAGTCCCAACACAATAGCGTCCTGATTGTGGACATCCCGGTTGCCGAAACCGTAGATGCGAATACCGGCCTTCTCAAAGCGGTCTTTTGTACGGGCGTAATACTCGTAGCCGGCATGCTCGCCGTCTGTCCAACAGACGGCCCAATCCAGGCCCATCTGCTTTACAAACTGTAATTCATCATCGGCGGCGTCCGGCGCCACCTGCGCGGCGATCTTCATCCCTGGAGGGATTGGCATAAGGGACATTGGGATTCTCCTGTTGCATATCTTTACATTGAATGGGCGCGGGCTCTACATAGTATAGTCGATATAGTATAGTCGATCTACCCGGGCTGTCACAACCAGCTTGCGCGCCTCTCACACAGGCCGGCCCGGACTTTCTCTGGCCCACAGCGCGCCATCCGAGAAGCGTACGCAGACGTTTCCATCCACAGCTGATTCCGCTGGCATGCTTTCCTGCCAGGAGAGAGCCTCGAGCAGCCACCGTACCGCTCCATCGACTTCCAGACGATAGGGAAGGCCCCACTCTGCCGTTCCCCGCATAAAATTGAACGCCCGCTGTACCGGCCAAGCGGTGTCGAGAGCGAAGTCGTCCACAGTCGGTACGGGGAAATAGCTGCCGCCAGCGGGCTGTGGCTGCCGAACGGCCTTTCCTTGGGCCAGCGCTGCCAACACATCCGCCAGCAGATCGCCGGCGACAGAGGCGCACAGGGCTTCGGCATCCGCTGCGCGGATGCCATCGGCCAACGTGAGCGTCCGCTGCCCGGCGATGTCGCCTGTATCCATACCCGCGTCCATCCAGTGGACCGTCACGCCAGTGTCGGTTTCTCCTGCCCGAAACTGCCAGAATAGCGGCTGCGGCCCCCGATAGGCGGGCAGAAGGGACGGATGCGCATTCAGAAAACCGTGCCGGGGGATCCCCAGCACGGTTGCGGGGATGATGCGATTCCAACAGGCCACGCAGGCCACATCCAGTGACATGTTCGCCAGCCAGGTGGACACCTGCGGTTGGCTGAGACCACCGCATTCATAGGCTGGAATCCCCGCCTGCCAGGCCAGTTGCAGAGCGCCTCCCTGTCTTAATTCGGGCTTCGCACGATGCGCAAAACCTGTGGCGCGCTCAGCTCGAAGGCCGTGATTCTGTTGTTCGCTTGCGCCACAGTGGACAGGGCCAGTCGGGGCAACGGCAATATACGGGTTCAGAAGGCGTAGTTCGAGATCAAGATCATTGGATTGGCAGGAATCAAGGCAGGATATATCCTGCATCTGCCTGTCAACCCTTACATCCTGGTCGAACGGTTCGATGGATGGGGATGCTGGCGGCAACAGGCGGAACCGCTCCCCGGCAATCAGGACAGCGGCCACGGCCATGTCGGCGGCAAGAAGCCTTTCCAGCACAATATAACTGAACGCGCCTGACATCCCCAGAAAGAGCATAGGCATTTCTATTGACACCAGATCAACTCAGGCCGTATAATACAAACATCACTATTCATTTCCCATGGGGCGGGCAGGCACAAGGCCAGCCCCTACTACGGAGCGGACTTATGGATCGTATGGTGCAGTGCGCAAAAATCGGACAGGAGCTGCCGGGTTTGGAGGCGCCGCCTTACGCCGGCGAGTTGGGCCAGCGGATTTATGATACCATCTCCCAACATGCCTGGGATATGTGGATGCAGTATTCTGTGGTGCTGATCAATCACTATGGTCTGAGTCTGGGCGATCCCCAGGCTCGGGCATTTCTGATGCAACAGATGGAAGAGTTTTTCTTCGGAGTGGGCGCACAGATGCCGGAAGGCTGGACCCCAGAGGGCACACCCGGCAGCGGCCAAGGCGTCTCTGCAGGCAAGGGCGCGCCTCGGAAGTAGGGGCTTGGCCTTGTGTCTGCCCCAGGCAACCACAAATTCAATTACGAATTGGCAGCTCTCAATTCTTACTTCTAAATTAGATGGTTGCCCTTACTACCCAGTCAGCGCAAACTCCGGGACGATTTCAAAATTGAGACGGCTATGCGCCTGCCGCAACGCCTCCTCGACCTCAGCCGGTGCGTGACCTCTGGCAAAAATGAAGCCGAGGTACGCATCGCCTTCTGGCAGGGTTACAAGTGAATGGTTGATTCGCGCCGTAATTTGCACATCCTCAATTTTGGGTAGCGCCTTCGCTTCCTCAACACCGCCTACACTGCGTAAGATGCCCGCCTGCGGAATTGGAATCATCATCACCCCGCCGGCCTGGGATTCTCGCTCCATATTTTCCAGAGGCAGCCCGCACGCCTGCCGCAGGATCAGTTCCTCCAGGGAACTGCTGGCGCCCACTTCCATTCCAAAGCGCAGAATACGCGAACAGAGCCCGCCAATGGCGCGCCCGGCCACTTCGACGATCCACGGCCCGCTGGTATTCACCCGCAACTCTGCGTGGACCGGACCGGTCTGCAAGCCGAGGCCGCGGGCCGCCATCTCGGCCGCTTCGACAATCGCCCGCTGCGCTTTTGGCGCCAGTCGGGAAGGCGTAACGTAGATCGTCTCTTCAAAATACGGTCCTTCCAGCGGATCCGGTTTATCAAACAGGGCCAGGACATGCAGACGTTGCCTGTCGAGCAAACCTTCCAGAGCCACTTCGATTCCAGGGATATAGCCTTCGATCAGAAATGGCTGCCCTTCTCCGATGAGCGCGGTCAGCCGCCTCACAGCAGTGGCCAGTTCATTGCGGTTATTGGCGCGGATGACCCCCCGGCTGCCGTTCAGTTCCTCCGGTTTGACGACGCACGGGTAACCGATCCGCCTCTCTGCCTGGGCTATAATCTTTTTTCGTTCCTGATCTGTGTGAAACTCCTCAAAAGCTGGCGTCGGAGCGCCGCAGGCGGCCAGCAGGGAACGCATCCGAAATTTATTGCGAGCCGCCTCTGCCGCCGTCGGATCATTATGGGGCAGCCCCAGGCGGGCCGCCAGCAGTGCCGCTACTTTGGCGCCGCTGTCATCCAATGCCAGGACTGCATCCAGGGGGCTATTGGCCACTGTCTGCGCAAGCTGATTCGCTGCAATTTGGGGATGAGAGAAGTCCACGCCCAGGCGGAAATTCCATTCATCCGCCAGAGTTTGCGGTGTATCCACGGCGATGACCGTTTCGATGTCCAGGCGCGCGGCGGCATCGACAAAATCCTGCGTGCGGTAGCTATTGGGGGTCGTGAGTAGCAACGCCCGTTTGCGCGGCGCGCTGCCTTCTTGTCTCTGGGCCATTATAGGAAACTGTATGTGCTGGTAGGGGCGAGCCTTTGTGGTTGCCCCTATTGACCACTGACCTTTGCTATCAGAACGCACACGACTACGCGCCAGCGATCTTTCTGGTGTGGCGGCAGGCTGTCCGTCGGCGGCACATGCCGGCTTAAGTGGGATGCGTATCTGGCGACGTGGGTCTGTTCTTCCTCTCCCAGCCCTGCCAGCAGCACACCGGCCAAGGCGCCGCTACGGAAAAGCACCTCGCGCTCGTCGGCGACAATGGCATCCTGGCTAGACGTTTCCTGGTTAATCACCCGGCGCAAATTGACTTCGCTTACCTCTTTCAACAGCTCTGCGAAGACCATCACCACTTGCGGGTGGCAGGTGCGAGCCGCCAGACCTGCAGCCCGGCTGAAGCAGTAATCTCCCACCAGAATCGTGCCGCCCAGCAGGGATCTGTCGATCGTGTCTGATTGGACCGGGATCAGCAGCAAGCGGTGGATGTTCAAGGCGATTTGCAGCAATTCCAATGCGGCGGCCAATGCCACGCGACGAGACACGGCCTCGGCTGAATCATATTTCGGGGTCGCTGAGGCCAGCACAATGCCCGCCAGGGTCTGCTCCGCCGCCATTTCACTGCGGACGAACTGCGCCAGCCCCTGCGGCAACTCCGCCACCACTCCTTCCAGCATCTGGGCCACCAACTCTCGTTCTGTCTGCAGGACATTGCTGCGTTGTTCAGGCATGGTCGATCAGGAATTATTCAATTACGAATGAACTGCCCAATTCGTAATTCCCAAAGGGTTGTTTCTACCAATCCTCATCCCCGAGAATTTCCCGGTAGATCGTCTCCAGATCGTCGTCATTGAAAAAGTGAATGACGAGCCGGCCGCTGCCATCTGCCTGGCGCTCCAGGCTCACTTTCGTGCTAAGGCGGTCACGAAAGCGGTTCTCCCAAAAGCGTACATGCGCCTGCATGTGGGGCGGGTCCTCCGTCAGTTCCGCCGCCGGCGGCTCCTCCATCCAGCGGCGGACCAGCGTTTCGGTCTGACGGACGTTCAACTCCCGTTCGAGGATCAGGTTCAAGGCCCGCTGTCTGTCGGCATCACTCTTCAGGCTGAGCAAAGCGCGCGCGTGGCCGGCGCTAATACGCTGATCGTTTAGCGCATTTTGGGCTGCGGCTGGCAGGCTCAGAAGGCGCACAGCGTTGGCCACTGCGGAGCGGCTTTTCCCCACCCGCTCCGCCACCTGCGATTGGGTCAGGTCGAACTCATTCATCAAGGTAGCGTAGGCGGCCGCTTCCTCCAGAGGGTTGAGATCGGCCCGTTGCAGGTTCTCCACCAGGGCCCATTCCAGCAACTGCTGAGGCGTCGCCTCCCGCACAATCACCGGCACAGTCTGAATCCCGGCCTGCCGCGCTGCCCGCCAGCGGCGTTCACCGGTGATCAGCCAGAAACGCTGCGGCTGATTCGGGCTTTCGGTAACGATCAGGGGCTGGATGACGCCATGTTTCCGGATTGAGGCGGACAACTCGGCCAGGCTGTCCGGGTCAAAAAGGGTGCGCGGTTGGTGTGGATTCGCCTGAATGGCGTCAATGGGCAGCTCCAGAATGCCGCGAACAGCAGTGGCCCGCGATCTGTGTCCCGTGGTCAGTTGCTGGCTACTGGCGCGCGTCGCCGGTTGCCAAGGATTCTGGGCCATATAGGCCAACACCTGTTCATGGGTTGGGATGCCGGAAACGCCCTGGCCCTCTACTCCGAAGGAAGCGGTGACATTGGCATAGCGGGCCGCGTCCAGCGGGTCGCCGGTCTCATCCAGCCTCAGCAAGAAAGCAGTGGCGAATATATCCCCTGCTCCGGTCGGATCAAGTTCGTCAGCCGGGCGCGGTGGAACGGGGATCACCTCGATATTATGAGGAGAGAGAGAACAGCTCTCACTTCGCTTTTCTCGCTCCTCACTACTCATCGCCTGCATCTTCCTGTCAATCCTTAGATCCTGGTCGATTTTCGTGGCAGCGTTGCGACGATAGACGGTGCTGCCGTCCCGATATTCAGTAATGACAACGAGCGAAATATACTCCAGATATTCGTCCACCAGCCGCAGATCGCCGTCGATGTCTTCAATCGACAGGATGAGCGCATCCAGGTGGGGCAGGATCTCCGCCATGCTGGTCCATGGCGCTGAATGCACCCTACCGTCGGCATCCCATCGCCGCATCCAGCCCTGGGGCACTGCGGCCACGATTGTTTTGGAGTCGAAGACACGCGCTACTTCCGGCAGGACTTCATTCGCCAGCGGTCCCAGGAGAGCGATATGAGGCACCCTCAGTCGAGGAGGAACGTCCTCGGCGGCGATTGGCGGCGATGGCGTGTAACAGTACTGCACGCGGCCGTCTGGCGTATACAGATTGGCGAATGTCGTTGTATGCTTAGATGGCAGAACGTGAACGTCGGCCAGGGCGCGCAAGAGCGACAAGTCGATATCGTCTCCGGCGCGGGTGAGGACCACTGGTCTGCGCCCCAAACGGGCAGCGGTGACTGCGGCGAAGCTGACGGTGCCGCCGAGTACATACTCGGCGCTGGTGGGGTCCGCCGTCGCAATGTCCCGGCTGACGGTTCCGACTGCAAGAAAATCGATCGACATTGGCTATACCCGGCGCACGCGAAGCGGTAGGGCCTTGTGTCTGTCCCTGTGGGCGTCCACAAGGGGCGTCGCTACGGCTGTTATTTGAGCAAGATCTGCACTTTGCGTCGGTTGTCTTCTCCAATGCTTGCGGTGTACACGTGAAGGTGGTTGCGCAGCGCAATGTGGACCAAACGGCGTTCACTCGCCGGCATCGGTTCCAGCGAAACAGGCCGACCGGAGGCGATGACCTGATCCGCCAGGCGGTGGGCCAACTGGGTCAGCTGCTCTGCTCGTCGCTGCTTATAACCGTCGATATCGATGACGATATTTATCCAGCGACGCAGTTTCTGATTGACCATCAGGCGGATCATATACTGAATGCTGGCGAGCGTCTCGCCATTGCGGCCGATAAGAATGCCTAAATCATCACCGATGACATTCAAATTCAGCGGGCGGTCGCTGTTCTCTGGATTGTCCAACCAGGAGACTTCGATCTCGGCCTGAATACCCAAATGTTGCAACATTTGGGCGAGCAGATCGTAGGCAAGATCCGCCAGCTCGGAGTTGTCCTCCTCCTGGTTCAGTTCGATATCAGCTTGGGTTTCGCCTGCCTGCATGGGGGCCGGCGCGCTGTCTGCGGTGGGCGTCTGTTCAGAGGCTGGCGCAGGCGCAACTGTATTTGCAGGCGCAACTGTATTTGCAGGCTCCTCTGTCTCTGCAGGCTCTTCTGTCTCTGCTACGCGAGACGATTCTGGCTCTGTGGACACGGGGGCATCGGTCTGCGTATGCGTTTCTGGCGACACAGCCGCGGCTTTGAGCGTGAGGCGAACCTGGGCATCCGTGGCGCCTATACCGAGAATGCCCCGGCTTCCTTCATGGAGCACTTCGATTTCGATCCGCTCGCGGGAAACTCCCAATTGGCGCAAGCCTGTCTCTACGGCCGCGTCTACAGATTTTGCTGTGTACTCGTAACTCTGACCTCTCATCGTCTTATCTTCTCTTTCGATTGCGGCGGGTCCGTCGACGCGTCGGGGGGCTCTTCGCTTCGCTGTCTATCGCGTCCGTAGCTGAGGTCGTTGCCGAGCTATCCGCTGACGTGACGGCAGCCGTGGCCGCTACTGCCGACGGCCCGACAGGGGCGATCACCTTGTTGACTCCGCTCATATAGTTGGCCGCGTAGGTCTGCCCCATTTGCAACAGATTACTCGTCACCCAATACAATGTCAGGCCGGCCGGCACCTGCAGTGTGAAGAAACCGAACATCAGCGTCATCATGGTTGTCATCTGCTTCATCATCCCCGCCTGCTTATCACTACCGGTGGGGGTGGCGGCGGTCGTCATGCGCTGCATATATACCTGACTGACCATCAGCAGGGCCGGCAGAATCAGATAGGCGACCAATAGCGAGTATTCACCAGCATTGAACTTTTCCGGCAACCAGGCAAGGCCCTCCGTAAACTTAGGAAAACCGAGATTGGGAATCCAGAAAAAGCGAGTTGAATCGATCAACGGACTTAGGGCGACCAGCGCCGAATACAGGCCGAACAGGACCGGCATCTGTACAACCATCGGCAGGCAGCCGCTGAGAGGATTCACGCCGGACTCCCGGTACAGTTTCATCTGTTCCTGGGCCAGCTTATCCCGGTTCTTGCTATATTTCTGTTGCAGCTCCTGCAGTCTTGGCTGAAGATTCTTTTGCGCCTGCATCCCTTTGATCTGAATCATCGTCAGAGGGAATGTGATCAGTTTGATGATGATCGTGAACAGAATGATGGCAAAGCCCCAACTGTACGGCACGTCCATCTCCACCAGGCGGGTATCGAGCCAAATCAGTGATTGCGCCAAAGGCCAGACGATTACAGCCTGCCACCATCCGGACGGCTCAGTGGCTTCCCAATCCGTCACACCTTCGCTAGGGACGCCGCACCCGCCCAACATCAGCGCTGCGATCATGAGGATCAGCAGCCAAAGAACCCATCTGCGATTCACAGTATTTCTCCTAATAGCGGTGCTGATTGTCTGCGCAAGCAGAGCCGGATTCGTCCATGCAGGTGAACCCATTGGCCTTCAGCATCAGGATTGTTGGATTGGCGGGCATCGGGCATCTTCCTGTCAATCCTTAGATCCTGATCGAAATTTCTCTATGGCACCGGATCAAATCCGCCAGGATGCCAGGGGTGACAACGGCAAACACGCCGCAAACCCATCCACGCGCCTTGCGTCGCGCCGTATTTTTCCACTGCCTCGTAGGTATATTGAGAGCAGGTCGGATGATAGCGGCAGCTGCTCCCCCAAAGTGGGGACAACGCTCGCTGATAAAATCGGATCAGGAGCAGGAACAATGCGCGCAAAATCATATTCTCCTCAGGCGCGGTCCTGTTCCCAACAGGATTCAGCATCAGGATTTTTGGATTGGCAGGCATCGAGCATCTTCCTGTCGATCCTCAGATCCTGTTCAGAAACGAACAAAGACGCCCGACGAAGCAGTCGGGAACAGGCGACTTCGATTTCGCGGTACGTTGCGTCGCGAATCGGAGTCCGGGCAATCCATACGCAGTCCCAGCCTGATTGAATTTGGCGCATACGCAAGCGCACCACTTCACGCATGCGGCGCTTCACGCGATTCCGCGCCACTGCATTGCCGACATGACGGCTCACTGAAAAACCAAAGCGGCTGTATGGAAGGGCATTTGACAATATGCACAGCACTAGCAAGCGATTGCTGTAGGATCGTTCACTGCGGCGAATTTCCTGGAAGCGCTCACTGTCTCGGACCCGGTAACGTCGTTTCACAGCGGTATATTTCCACAGGTATCCATCGATATCTCAGCCACATGTTCGTGCAGCCACGTTCTGGCGCTGCATTCCCAATCAAGAGTATTGGAATCAAGAGTATTGGATTGGCAGGCATCGAGCATTTTCCTGTCGATCCGTAGATCCTGATCGAAGCTTTGGCGGTCAGGGTACGCAAGGGAACGCTGTTTAGTATATCCGTTTGCGGGTCGTCAGTTTAACGGTCAGATTTGTCCGGTTCTTAAGCCTTCGGCGCTTGATCACATTGCGGCCACCTGGCTTCTGCATGCGTTTGCGGAAGCCGTGGGTGCGCAGCCGTTTGCGAACCTTCGGTTGCCAGGTTCGTTTGGGCATATCCATACTCCTTCAGACATTACTTGTCAGATTCACTACCAAAGGTCAATTATACGTGGTTTTCGGTCAGACTGTCAAATCTACTGCCTTTTTCTATGCTTCAATTCTGCCTCAGACCGCGGGCGTCGGCAATTCGCAGCTTGCGCAATGCGGACAACATACAGTGAATGGGCTGAAAAGGCTCTTTCTTTGTCCGGTAGAATGTATGATATAGTAGCATTCTAGGTTATATGAATGGTTATATGAGTTGGGGCGATATCGCCTCTGCGAACCCGATCCGCAGCGCAAACTGATGTCCAAATCCCAGAGCGACTCCAGATCTTCGGGCGAGAGCGAACAGCAGTCTGAGATCAATCCGGCGGCTTCAACACAGAATAATACACCGCCGGCAGAGCTTCCGTCCCTCCAAATGCTGGAAGAGTCGGTCGCGCAGGTGCTCGCGCTACGACAGCGGGCGGAATATATTTTGGATGAACTATCTATCGGCAATGCTGATCTTCCTGCCCGCGGCGCAGTGGATGAAGGGGACTGGGCACAAGCGAAAGAAACGGAAGACGGGGAAAACGAGAAGATAGTCGACGAGCGGTCGCCGACTGCCCATGACGGACTGGCCCCTCCGGCGCCTCTGGAAAACGAAATCAATTCCCTATTGGCTGCCGCCTCGAATTCGCCGGCGATTTGGACGGAGGATCAGCTGCCTACGATTCAAACCCAGCCCCGGCAGACCACGCCCCCACCCAATACATTATCTGATCCCAATACATTGTCTGATCCCAAGCCTGTTTCTCAGCTGCCCCGGCCCACAGACAAATCAGCGACGGAGATTCGACCGCGGACGTATCCTATACAGAAGCATCGACCACGGCCGGATTCTTCCCTCAATGGATCCATTTCGCCAACACTGCCAGCATTCAGACGATCCGCCGAAACCATTTCCGGCGTATCCCTGACCGATGCGCAGCTGATGGAAGAAGAGATTATCGACCTGTATGAGGCGATCAACCGGGTGCTGGCAACCCGGCGGGAGATTACGGGCCATGCGCTCTCTTTGCTGCGAGAGGCCAACGAAATCATCTCGGCCGAGCCTCAGCGTATCGGAAGGGCTGAACACAACATTCAGCAGGTACGTCAGATCCTTGACCGGGCGCGGTCAAGTCGGCGCAGATCTCAGAGCTATGCACTGCGCGCAGTTTGCCAGCTCATCCTATGGCTGACGTTCCTGATTACGTTGAGCGCCGCATTGTATTTCTATCCACAGGGGATAGCTTACCTCGTTGACGTCGCCGCGGCAGAAGTCGGGTGGGGCGCGGCCCATGTCTTCCCGGCTCTCTGGGCGACGCTTATTGGCGGTATCGGCGGCGGCATTGGCGCGATCTCTTTTGTGGTGGATCACATGCGCGCGGACCAGGAGTTTGACCGGCGGTATACTCTGCGCTCGATGATTCAGCCGCTGATGGGTATGGCGCTCGGTCTGTTCTTCTACCTGTTGCTGGCGGGTCTCTTCAGAGGTCTGGGTTTGTCCATTACCGCCAACCGTGTGAGCGCCTATGTGCCGGCGGCCATTGCCTTCCCCATCGGACTACTGCAGGAATACGTCTACGGGCTGATCTTCCGCTTCACAAGGTTGCTCACCTTTCAGCGCCGGCGGCGGTGGTAGACGCCGGCGGCGGCATATCAGCCGATCGCCCGATCTTCCCAAACACTCCATCTTGTCGATCTCCGGCCCCTGGGTTACAATTCTGGCAGGCGTTACCGAACATATGAGCGAAACACAGTGGAAGATCAGCCCGTTTCACAGGTTCAACCCTTCGTTGAGGTGATCGTCAATGTGCCGATTCGCCGCTCATTCGGCAAGAGGCAGGAGCCGCCTTTCGACGATGCGTTTCACGACGCAGGGGACGATGAAGCCGCCCAGGCGTTGCCGGGATTCAACAAGATAGGGAAGATTCATCAACGCAGCGGCGGCGGCGCCCGGTATCAGACCTTCCACTACCACCTGCCCCCGGAACTGATAGGCAAGGTGCAACCCGGACATCTGGTGTGGGCGCCTTTCGGCCCGCAAGAGGTGCAGGGGATCATCGTGCGGCCGGCATCGTCTGCCCCGGTTGACACCAAACCGATCGCCCGCCTGGCCCGACCACAGCCGATCCTGACTCCTGCGCAGTTGGATATGGCCTTCTGGATCGCTGACTATTATGCGGCGCCGCTATCTGAGGCGGTCAAACTTTTCCTGACGCCTGGCCTGCTGCACAAGAGCGGGGAGCAGCCGAAAGTACGCGCCAAACGGGAAGAGCGGATCGAACTACTCATCGAGCCGACAGCGATCCGAGAGCATCTTTTCGGCCTGGGCCATCGCACAAAACAGGCGCTGGCGCTGGCGGCATTGCTGGCTGCGCCCGCTCATACAATGCCGCTCGATGCGTTGAAGAGTATCTGTACCCTGTCTTCAAACAGTTCTGTTTCCACTCTGGCGGAAAAGGGACTGATCCGGCTGGCAGACGGCGTTGTATCTCTGGCTCAGTCGGCCATGGCAACGGAGCAGGCGATCCTTCGCCTGCGGGGCGCGCTGAAATACGAGCCGGTATTACAGGCTCTGGCACAGGCCGGCGCGCCTATCTGGAAGACGGACCTCTACGCGCAGGTGGACACGGATCTGGCGAGTCTGCGCCATCTGCAAACGGCTGGGTTGATCCGGATCGAACAGCAGGTACGCTATCGAGACCCTCTCGCCGGGCGCGCCTACGCCAGGACTCATCCGCCCCACCTGACGGAACAGCAACAACAGGTCTGGGATGCAATTCAAGAAAGATGCTTTGCCGACAGAGCCGCCGCCATAGACAGCGCTGGCTTTCTGTTGCACGGCGCGACCGGCAGTGGCAAAACCGAGATCTATCTGCGGGCCATCGCTGAAATTCTGGCCCGCAATCGTCAGGCCATCGTTCTGGCGCCGGAGATCGCCTTGACACCCCAGACTGTCGCCCGTTTTGCCGGACGCTTCCCCGGCCGGGTATCGGTGATCCATTCGGGGCTGGACAACAACCAGCGCTATGATGTCTGGCGTCGGGCGCGGGACGGCGATATCGATGTGATCATCGGCGCCCGCAGCGCGCTTTTTGCCCCCCTGCCCCGGCTGGGTCTGATCGTCATCGACGAAGAACACGAGGCTTCCTACAAACAGAACGCGGATGAGTGGGGCACTTACACGGTCTTCTACGATGCCCGCGTCGTGGCCCTCCAACTGGCGCGCGTAACCGGCAGTGGGCTGATCCTTGGCAGCGCTACCCCCTCCCTGGATGCCTATCACAAGGCGCAGCAGGGCGTGCTGGCTCTGCTGGAGATGCCCAATCGGGTGGTGGGTCATGGAGAAGTGGAGGGAGCGGTCATGCAAGATGACGAGGCAGACCGTAGGCTCCCTTCCTACGCGATTCTTCCCCCGGTCGAAATCGTCGATATGCGCCAGGAGTTACGCGCCGGCAACCGCAGCATTTTCAGCCGCAGCTTGCAATCCGAACTTCACGCCATCCTGGATGCCAACGAACAGGCGATTCTCTTTCTCAACCGCCGCGGCGCCCACACATTTGTGATGTGTCGGGATTGTGGCTTCGTCGCCGAATGCGCCCGCTGTGAGAGTCCGCTCACGTTTCACGAACGGGCTTCTCAGCTCATCTGCCATCGCTGCAACGCGCGCGAAGCGATTCCCGAGGTCTGCTCCACATGTGAGAGTCGACGCATCAAATATTTCGGCAGTGGCACCCAGCGCATCGAGGAGCTTGTGCGGCAGATTGCGCCCCGCGCCCGTCTTCTGCGCTGGGACAGAGACACCACCGGGCGCAAAGGCAGCCACGAGCAGATTCTTGAGCGCTTCACCAACCATGAGGCGGATGTCCTGATCGGCACTCAGATGATTGCCAAAGGGCTGGATCTGCCGCTGGTGACGCTCGTCGGCGTCGTATCGGCGGACGTGGGTCTCTATCTGCCCGACTTTCGCGCGGCGGAGCGCACATTTCAGCTTCTGATGCAGGTGGCAGGCCGAGCGGGTCGGAGCAGTCGGGGCGGGCGCGTGATCTTTCAGAGTTACACGCCGCAGCATTACGCGCTGCAAGCCGCGGCCGAGCACGATTATCACGCCTTCTATGAGCGGGAGATGGCCTTCCGCCGCGAGCGGCAATATCCGCCTCTGAGTCGGATCGCCCGTTTAATCTTCTGGCACAAAAAACTGGACACGGTGGAGGAGCAGACGCAGCGGATGATAGTGGGCCTGCGCCGGCGGGCGGAGCAGATGGGTCTGTGGGGCGAGGGGATAGATCTGCTGGGCCCAGCCCCCGCGCCCTATGCCCGTTTTCGGAGATACTATCGCTGGCAGATCGTCATCCGCGCCGCGGACCCGTCCGCGTTTCTACGCGGCATCGACATTCCCTTCGGCTGGCGCGTTGACGTTGATCCGGTTTCAATGATGTGAACAGTATAGGATTCGATATGGGGTTCGATGCGCTGGCGCGGTTTCACGCAGCGCGGGTCGAGGAACAGATTGTCTGATCAGGATTTTCAGGATGGATGGATAGACGGGATGATACGCCTCCACACGCCAGATTTGACAAGCGGGTCAGATTTCGGATGCATCAGGAGCGGTAGGGCGACCCTTGTGTTCGGGCTGAGCGCACCGCGGCGTCGCGCCCTACATATGCGGGCGATACGGGCGCGACGCCCGCATTCCCGGGAAGTTGCGCCCTGGGGTGATTTTGCCTAGCGCCCGCAGCCCATCCGCGCCGGTGCAGGCCGGCACATTGCCAGCTTCGCCCTGTATGGACAGCCAAGCCAGGAGGGCAAAGCAGAGGGCCTCTTTCGAGTCTTCATCTCCGGGAACTTCCTGCACGTCTCCATAGCGCACAACGGGAACCTGCCATCCGCAGCGCTGGCCCACCTGCTCCTGAATACGGGACAGCAGCGCCGGGTTGCGCGCGCCGCCGCCGCAGACGATCAACTCTGACACGGCCAGGGGCGCGAAGCGGCGGTAACTGTCGGCAATCGACGCCGCGGTCAGTTCCGTCACTGTGGCCACAAAATCCAACGCTGACAGCCCGGCCGCATCCGCCTCTTTGCGGCGGCGCTCTGCAAAGGCATGGCTGTATCTCTCTCGTCCGGTGGATTTGGGGGGGCTCTGCTGGAAGTAGGGGTGGGACAGCCAGCGCTCTACCAGTTCGTCTTCACATCGGCCTTGAGCCGCCAACCTGCCATCCACGTCAAAGGCCAGCGCGCCATCTGTCGCCTGGGCCGCGGCCCAATCGATCAGCGCATTGCCCGGCCCGGTGTCGAAGGCCAGCGGCGGCGTGGCTGATCCCATAGGCGGCAGAAATGTGACGTTGCCGATGCCGCCGATATTCTGCACCGCCCGGCAGCCGGCAGATTCCGGTCCGGGGCGCAGGAACAGCTGGTCAAATATGGGGATGAGCGGCGCGCCCTGACCGCCGGCCGCCACATCCGCTACGCGGAAATCGGCGACGGTCGTGATGCCGGTTCTCTCGGCAATGATGGCCGCTTCGCCGATCTGCAAAGTGGATTGCACCGAACCGTCCTGCGCCACTTCGTGCCATACTGTCTGTCCATGGGAACCGATGAGATCCACGTCCGCTGGCGTCAGGCCGGCCTCGGCGATAACGCGCAGCGCAGCCTGGGCGAAGCGCTGTCCCAACAGGAATCCGGCCCGACTCAAGGCGCGGGTATCGCCCTGATTGGCGATCAGGGTTTCGATGAGCGTCCGCTCTTGCGGTAGCCAGGCTATGCTCTGGAACGCAAGCTGCCGCATCTGCGGACGGGCAGATGCGGCTGTGATCTCGGCCACGACCGCGTCGATTGCGTCGGCGGAAGTGCCGCTCAGCAGTCCAACGACTTTCATGACAGCCAGCAATCCATTTGAAATCGCTGGCGTCCCAGGCACTCGGTCGCCGGTCTGCACCCATCAGTGTTGCGGGCCATCAGTGTTGCGGCCATCTACCCTGTCATTCGCCGAACTGGATGCCGACGCCCTGGGTCAGCGCCTTACGGTAGATCACCCGGGCAACGGCCACGTCCTGGGCCGCCAGGCCAACGGATTTGAAGAAGGTGATCTCGGCTGGATCGGCGCGGCCGGGCCGGTCGCCGGCGATAATTGCGCCGATCTCGGCGTGGATGTGGCTGGGGTCGAACAGGCCGGCTTTGATGGGCTGGATCAGGTCACCCGCTTCAGACAGGCAGGCGCGCGTCTGGTCGGTGACGACTTTGGCGCGGCGCACCGTCCTGGCATCCACTTCACAGGCGTTGGGCAGATGGGAGCCAATGCCCGTAATGTGAACGCCGGGTCGCAGAAGCGAGCCGTCGAAGAGGGGAGCATGCGCGCTGGTGGCGGTAATGAGAATATCGGCTTCCTGCACGGCTTTTTTTGTGTCGATAGTGGCTTGGGCAGGCACGCTGAAGCGCTGCCTGAGAAGGGCGGCCAATGACGCTGCATGCGCGGGTGTGCGGGAGAGAACAAACACCCGTTCGATGGCGCGTTCACACAGAACAGCCTCCACTTGGTAGGGGGCCTGAACGCCGCTGCCGAAGATCGTCAGGGTGCGGGCGTCTTCGCGGGCGAGATAGCGGGCCGCCACCCCGCCGGCCGCGCCGGTGCGCATGGCGGTCATCAGGCCGGCCTCCATGACCGCCTGCAACTGTCCGGTCTTTGCATCGAATAGCACGAAATTCCCTTGAATCGCGGGCAGGCCGCGCTGCGCTGGGTTTGCGCCGAAAAAGGTAATGAGTTTGACGCCCAATGCGTCGATGTCTCCTCCCACGTAGGCGGGCATCGCCATCAGACTGCCTACGTGGGGAGCTACTGGTATGTTTGCGCGCAGGGGCAGTTCTGTCTGCCCTGTGTAGAGCAGGCGGAAGGCATCGGCGACCGCGTCGATGGCTGTGGGCATATCCAACAGTCTTTCCACATCATTGCGGGTCAACCAGAGAGGCATAGGCGGGCGCGGTGGTGGGTGAGTGGGTAGGGAATCAGGGTCAGCATAGCACAGAGGATCGGGCAGGACAATTGCGGCGAGGGCCGATTCCAATCCCTCATTTGTAATTTTAGGCGGCAGATGGCACAATCTTCATAGACTTGAATTCATTACCATGCCGCTTGAAGGAAGAATAAGGAAGAATAATGCCAAGAGAACTGATCGCGCCGGCTCAGCAAAAAGTTGCCTTCCGCGCATATGAAAGCCAGCCGCTTGCAGCCGATCAGGTGCGGGCGCTGAGTCGTTTCGGCGCGGCCAAACATGGGTCGGAGATGGCGCTGTTTCAGGGCTATGCCGGCGCCCGCGGCGGCTACGACGCCGAGATGCGCGTATTTACCCAGGACAAGCAGATGGTCAGGTATCCGGCCGGGCTGGGCAACATGTGCGTGGGCAATGTGATAGAGATCGGGGCAGACGTGCAGGATATTCAGATCGGCGAGTGGGTCTTTGCCCACGGGTCGTTGCGCGAGGAGCACGTTTGGTCGGCAGAGCGGGTGCGCAAACTTCCCGATGGCGTTCCCTGGCAGGCAGCCGTATGTCTGGATCCGGCGGATTTCGCTCTGGGCGCGGTGCGGGACGGTCACATCCGCATCGGCGACGCGGTGGCGGTTTTCGGGATGGGCGCCATCGGTCTGTTTGTTGTGCAGTTTGCCAAGCTGGCCGGCGCGTCTCCGGTCATCGCCGTGGATCCCATCGAACTGCGGCGGGATGTGGCGCGGGAATGCGGCGCGGACCTGGTCTTGGATCCGACTGCCTGCGACGCCGGGTTGAAGATTAAACAGGAGACAGGCAATCGGGGCGCGGATGTGTGCGTAGACTATAGCGGCCATTTCAGCGCCCTGCAAGCGGCCCTGCGAGGCGTAGCCTATTTGGGCACAGTCGTGGCCGGCGCGTGGCCAGGCAGCTATCCGGCAGGCCTCGACTTGGGCGCAGAGGCTCACTTCAACCGGCCGACGATCGTCTTTTCGCGGGCCTGCAGCGAGCCGAACCCGGAATATCCCAACTGGGACGAGTCGCGGCTGTTTTCGGTGGCGTGGCGGCTCCTGTGCGACGGCAGCCTGAAATCGGAGCCGGTGGTGCAGCCGGTTGTCCCCTTTGATGATCTGCTGGAAGCCTATCCCAAGATCGCAACTGCGCCGGCCGAGAACATTAAACTCGGGGTTGCGTTTTGAGCGACGACTGTGGGCGGAGCGCCTCCTAGGGGATACGATTCTCCTCGATATACTCCCACACGATTCGATATCCCATGCCCGGCTCTTGGGGGAGATGGACATAGCCTTCGGCATCCATGCGATCGCCGATCGCCTCCAGATAGGGCGGAGGCGTATTGCAGTCCACGCCCGGCGCGAGCAGGCCGCGCTCGTAGTATTCGCACACGTCTTCGCTGGCGGCGCCGAGAAGCTGCAGATTGGCGAAACCGCTCATGTGGATCTCGCATTTGACGCCGAAGGCCTCGGCTACCGCGACCATCTTTCTGACGCCGGTGACGCCGCCGCGCAGCACGTCGATGCGCGTCATATCGGAAGCGCCCCGCAGAATCCAATCGGCGCGTGTGTAGAAGCTGCCGGCAGCGATTTCCGGTGACAGGATCGGGATGTCCAATTCGCGGCAGAGTTTGATGTAGGCCTGGACCCGATATTCGTTCATCGGGTGTTCATACCAGTAGAAGTCGAGTTCCTCCAGCACCCGCCCCACTTTGAAGGCCTCCTCATAGGTACGATAGGTGCCCCAAGGGTCGTAGCTGAGCATCATATCATCGCCGACCGCATCCCGCACGGCCCGGCAGACTTCGATATCCTGGTCGATATGGGAGGGACGGCCTGGGTCCGGCTGTCGCGTCACCGGGTCCCAGAAGTAATAGGGATGGATTTTGTAGTGGGTATAGCCTTCCTCTTTGCAGGCCAGCGCGTGGGCGGCGTACTCTTCGACGGAGCCCATGTTGGGGAAGGTGCTGGCATAGGCTTTGACTTTGTCCCGGCAGCCGCCCAGAAGCTTGTACAGGGGCAGATTGAGCGCTCTGGCCTGCAGGTCCCATAGGGCCATATCCAGCACGCTGAGGAGATTTTCCGGCAGATTGGCTACCCACAGCCAATGCCAGAAGCGCTCCCGATCGTATGGGTCCTGACCGACGACAAGAGCTTTGATCCGTCCTTCCAGCACGGCGCGGTCGTCCGGCAACAGCCCGTCGGCGTCTCCGTGGCCGTGGCCGCCGAAGTAATAGCCCTCCGCGCCCTCGTCGGTGATGATTTTTGTCAGGGTCTGCACCATATCCCTTCCTGACAAGAATCGGCCCTGGTGGAACTGTTGACGGGGCACGCGGAAAGGGATCACCTGAATATCAACGATTTGCATAGGGTTCTCCAGTTTCTGTTACATATTGGTACATATTGGCTATACGAAATGCGGTGATCAGACTGCGGAAGCGGCTGCGGGCTGCGGATACAGTTTGTCGATCAGCGCGGTCAGTTCGGCCCGGGTGATAGGGTCCAGGGGCGGGGCCGGCGCGCGCACCGTTGCGGTGCGGAGTATGCCCCGGCGGCGCAAAATCTCCTTGTGGACGGCGTAGAACAGGCCTGTGCCCTGGGCGGCGATGCGGCTCACCGGCAGCAGATAGCGGTTGAAGGTCTCCCAGGCGCCGGCTTCGTCTCCGGCCTGCACCCGATTCCAGATGTCTACAAAGGCTTCCGGCTGGGTGCAAAATGGCATTGTGCCGACGGACCCGCGCCGCATCTCTTCGATGAAATAGTTGCCCCCCGCGCCACCGAAGATGGTTAGCTGATCCTCGGCCGCCGCGGCCATCGCCGCCACCTTTTCCACCACCGGCAGGCTCTCCACCTTGATATACTGTACCCATTCGCATTCCTGCGCCAGCCGTCGCGCCAGGCCAGGGGCGATTGGCGAGGCAGATACGTCCTGAATGAATATCGGCAGGGGCGTCGCCTCAGAAATTGCGCGGTAATAGGCCAGCACTTCGTCCGGGCCGACGGGTATGAACGACGGCGGCAGCACCATCAGCGCGTCGGCGCCGTTTTCCTGGGCCATGCGGCTGTACTGCAGCGCCAGGTCTGTGCCCGGCGCGCCGGTGTTGATGACGACCGGCGTCCGCCCGGCCACCTGCTCGACGACGACGCGGGTCACCTGCGCGCGTTCGGCCTCCGAGAGTTTGAAGACCTCGCTGCCCAGGGCAACCCCCAGCCCGTGGACCCCGGCAGCGAGATTGAACTCGATCAGGCGGCGCAGGCTTTCCTCATCGATCCGCGAATCTTCATCAAAGGGCGTGACCAATATCGGATACACGCCGCGCATAGGGTTGCTCTGCATCTGTCTTCTTCTCCAAAACGGTGGTTTCCCCAGCATGTTGTCAAGGCGGGCGAGATGCCCGCGATCCCAAGATGGTTCATCAGAACATCTTGCCGCCAAAGCGCGAAAAGCGCAAGCGCATTGAATCTCTGCCCGGCGTATGCTATGATTGCGTAAGCCCCATTTTTGAATGCCCGGCGCATGAGCGCGGGAGAAACCAGACTCGAAGATGCTGGGCAATCAAACTATCATCACTCGGACGGTCGGAACGTCCTTGACGATACGAGGATGCCGCCGTTCGGCACAACAAGAGAAAGGCAAACTCATGACCAACGTCCTCGTCTTGTCCGGTTCCAATCACGGATTCGCCGAGAGCGCTGCCGTTATCGGCGCGTTCCTCGGTGACGACCCGCGGATGAACATTACCCTTACCGACGACAAGGATATCCTCACAGCGGCCAGCCTGTCTGAGCAGGACGTCTGCGTTTTCGGCACCGGTTTCACCCGTACAGAGCGCCATGCCGACGGCTCAGCGACCCATCACTCGGACCTGACAGCGGATCAGGAGGAAGGGCTGTTGCAATTTGTGGCTGGAGGCAAAGGGCTGGTTGGCGTCCACGGAACCGCCTGGTGGATTGGCGGACGGGCCGTCGACCTGATCGGCGGCCACGCCAACTGGCATCCGCCAGGACTGACATTTACTGTCAATGTGGAGGACAGCGCCCACCCGATTATGCAGGGCATCGAAGATTTTGAGGTCGAGGATGAGATCTACATGACCGCCTATGACCCTGCGATCCACATCCTGGCCAGCGCCCAGTGGCACGAAAAAGCGCATCCCATGGCCTGGGTGAAAGCGTACGATCGAGGACGAGTCTTCTATACAACGCTCGGCCACACATCCGACACATTCAAACGACCGGCCATGCGGCAGATGCTGCGGCAGGGGGTACGCTGGGCTGCCAACGGAGCAGCCGACTGATTCACCAACAGCTGGATATGATCGACTCGGCGCTGGCGGCGGGCCGCGCAGCTCTCCGGCGGCGGCTTCGCTGGCATCATCGATGACCGGCTCGGATGGCGCGCTACGCTGATTCTGAGCCAGGCAGTTTTCCTCGGCTCCTGTGACGCGCTCTTTCTACTGTTTACAGGGGGACGGCTGAGTACAGGGGGACGGCGCGTCTGGCGGATGACCGTGGCAGCCTTCGCACTCGGCGCGCTGCTCCAGCGCCTTGCCTGGGCGACTTTTGCGGTCTCGCCGCTGTTTTCTCTGTCCATCTTGCCGCTCTTTGTGGCGGGCATAGGCCAGGCCGGCTTTCACACAATGCGCAATGTGATTCTGCTGACGACGGCCAGCAATGCGATGCGCGGACGGGCCATGAGCGGCGTTGCCCTCAGGCAAGGGATCGGCTTGCCCGCAGAGCTCTTGACCGGCTCATTGGGCGAGCCGGTCGGCCCGCGTTTTACCGTCGCCCTGCAGGCGAGCATAGCCGCCCTTTCGTCGCTGCTGGCGGCGCTGACGCCAGACAGACGGCGCGCGCGACGAGATCCCTCCTGATTAAGAAGAAATCCTGAACACTGAACACAAAGGGCATATCTGATGACCAACAATACCGATCCAACCATCGCCATCAATACCCCCATGCCGCCACCCCATTGGGCGCTACTGGAGCGGGAGCTGCTGCGTGCGCAGGCGGACGGCTGTCGGGAATTTTTCGACCACTACTTTGACGCGCGGGGCTATCTGCTGTGCGTGCCTCGCTGGGGCGGCGATGACGGCCCGGACGATGCCGCTGAAAATCTGCTCAACTGGACGATGCTCCACGCGCTGGGTGGCCGGGACGACATTCTTGCCTTGTATAAGATCGGCTGGGAAGGCCATCTGCAGCAGTATACCGAAGCCAAAACTGTAGAGGTACCGATGGCCAGAGATGGGATGTACTACAAAGAGTTCCCGGTAATGTTCGACTGGTTTCACAACGGCGAGGGCTTCTCGGCCTTCTTCCTGCAGGGGCTATCCGATCCGCATGACAGACAGTTTCAGGCGCGCTGTCGCCGCTATGCCGGCTTTTACATGGACGAAGATGCCCAGGCGCTCAATTACGACCCGGAGCGCAAGATCATCCGCAGTATGATCAACGGCAGCCGGGGGCCGCTTCTGCGAAAGGCCACAGGTTTGGATTGGGCTGGCGATCCGATTGAGATTGAAGGGCGCTTTCGTCTGGGCCATGGCGAGCGCAGTTACGCGGAGATGGTGGCCCATTTCCAGGATTACAACGATGTGGTGGGCGATCACCCGATCAATCTCGCCGCCACGATCTTGCACCTCAATGCCTACATGCTGACTCACGAAGAGAAATACAGGAGCTGGCTCATCGACTATGTGGACAGTTGGGTGGAGCGCACGCAACAGAACGGCGGCATCATCCCTACGAATGTCGGCCTGGATGGCGTCATCGGCGGCGAATGCGGCGGGCGCTGGTATGGGGGTGTCTATGGCTGGGGCTTTACCGTCACTGTGCCCCAGACAGGCGAACTGGCGCATCGCACCTACTTTCACACGCGGGCGCTCCATGGCTTCGGCAACGCCCTGCTCCTCACAGGGAATCAGCGTTACGTGAACACATGGCGGGGGGTTATCGACTTCGTCAACGGCAACGCCCGCGAGATCGACGGGCGACTGATGTACCCCAACGCCTATGGTGACTATTTCGGCGCGGAGGACTGGTACGACTTCCAGCCCCAGCCTTTCTCCTCCGGCGCGCTGGAGGTCTATTACTGGTCGATGGATGCGGCCGATCGCAAACTGCTGGCGGACGATCCGTGGATTCAGTTTCTGGAGGGCAGCAATCCGAACTATCCGCAGGAGGGGTTGCAGGCGGATCTGGCGAAGGTACGCGGCAATCTGGCGGAGATGCGGATGGACACGGCCTCGCCGGATACGCGCCTTTCCGACGATATGAACGGTATCAATCCGGCGGCTACCGAAACGCTCACGCAACTGATGTTGGGGGGGCTGCCTACCGGTCGGACCGGCGGCCCTCTGCACTGCCGATTGCGTTACTTTGACCCTGAGCGCCGGCGAGCCGGCATTCCAGAAGATGTGGCCGCGCTGGTGGAGCGCCTGAGCGCCGATTCTGTGACCGTGGCGCTGGTTAACACCAATCAGGTAGCAGCCCGCAGGCTCACGGTCCAGGCCGGGGCCTACGCTGAGCATCAGTTCCGCACTGTCGATATGGACGGCCAGTCGTTTGCCGTGGAGGGTACCAGCTTCAACGTCGAGCTCGCGCCCGGCTGTGGCGCCCGTCTGCAGATTGGAACCGACCGCTACGCCAACCAGCCCACCTTCGCCTTCCCCTGGCGGCGGTAAAACCCAGTTGCTGGCGGCAAGTGGCCGGTACTGGTCACTGATCAGTGGCCACTTGCCGTTCTGGCCGCTGTCGCCAGTTGGGACAGGCGCGCGAACAGCGGAGGGTCGATCTGAACATGCAGCACATGGGAGATGACCTGCGACCAGCCATGCACAAAGTAGTCCCAGCCGTCGGCAATGGTGAGGTTGCGGGCTGCCTGTTGGGCCTGGGCCTGGCGCATGAAATCAAGCGCGCCGCGATAGTTCAATTCCCAGACCACTCCGTTATATGGAAAGAGGGCATCATCGGTGAGGGGCGAACCGGGCGTATCTTTGCCCATGCCGGTGGCGTTGATGACCACGCTGGCCGGCGGCAGCGCGGCCAGGAGTTCGTCGTTGCGTTGCGGCACGTTGTTCTGAATGTAGTCAAACTGAATTGGGCCCTTATTCGACTGTTCGACCATCTGCTGCAGTCGAGCCAGCCGCGCGGGCGAACGGTTCACCACTACGATGCGCTGGGGGCGCTCTGCGGGGCGCGTCTTTTGGATGAGGCGCAATGTCAGGGCCACAGCCGAGCCACCTGCGCCGAGCAGCAAGAGATGTCCGCCGGCGCGGGCAAAATAATCCTGGCCCAGGATAGCGTCCAGGCTGAGGCCACCGGCGACCGGGTCGGTGGCGCGACCGATCAGTCTGCCATTCTCTTTCGCAATGCTGGAAACTTCCTGGGTCGTCTGCGCAAAGGGGCCAAGCTCATCAAACAGATCACGCGCCGCCGCCAGCAGGTCGATTTTGTGCGTGGTGACCAGCGCGCCCAGCGCCAGGGGTTCCCGTCTGATGTGGGCAACCACCTGACGATACCTGTCCGGATCGGCGTGAATCTCCAGGTCGATGCCTGCCAGGAGCACGTCAGGGCGTTCGAGGGCTTGCATCCACAGCGGAAACATCCTGCGGGATGAGGATTGGCTCGTGGTAACGCCAATAAAGTAAAAAGTTGGCGCATCTGGCGTGGCAAGCATAGGCTCAGCCATGGCAACCGCTTTCAAATTCGTCATCTGTTGAGCGATACGTTCTTTTCATTGGATTCTCAAGCGGTGATTTCCTGAGAGGTCGGGCCGTACACGCCGTACACATTGTCTGAATCAGGATTCACTGGATTTTGGGATGAGCAGGATAGGCGGCGACCTCCCTCATCCTGGGCATCCTTTGATCTTGAAAATTCCTGATTCAGACAGTCTCCACCGCCGCGATTTCCTCCGCCGTCAGCCCGTAGAGAGTATACACCAGCCGGTCGATCTCCGCTTCTTGCTCGCTAGGGTCTGGTGACGGGTCGGACGCTTTGACAACACGCCCACTCGTTTCTGACGCTGCATATTGACGGTAGCGGGATAATGCTTACCCGTCTTCCCCACCATTGTCCGAGAATGCCACTACCATTGCTCAAAACGCGGGCAATGACAAAGCAAAACGTAGAGCAGAGCCCCATAATGGCTGATTATTTTTCTGAAGAAGGTTCCTATTTTTCAACCCACAGCGATCCGATGGGCATACCTTTAACAAGCTTAAATAGTCCACTATATGTAAGCCTCCCATAAAACTTGCGACTATCGGATGAAAATAATCGTTTCTCACCGCCGATTAGCCAGAGAATAACCAACCCATTTTTGTTCAGCCAATCATCTAATTGTTGACTGTCCATCAGAGCATAACGTGGCCCATATTGTTTGATGCTTGGATCACGGAAAATCACTCCATCGTCATTCTCCCATGATCCAAAATCATTATCAGTTTTTCTTAAACCCAGACTTTCCACCAACTCTCTCGCAGGAAGATAAAATAATAAAGAGCTATCAAGTGAGTAGTCTATAGCATTCGTTTCCCACTCATAACTTGAAACAGGCGCAAAATATTCAGTCGGTATCAATTTTCCAACACTACTGTCAGGGTCTTGCCAGCCTGACATGAATCTGTAAACTGGGTGCCAAGGGTATTCACCAAGATACCCTTGGTCTTGTGTGGAGGGGGTACGGATAATGTCAGGGGCTGTGAGAGTTTTATTTTTTAGCTTTTCTTCTACAAGTTCATAATCTTCCTTACAGATAAAGACAGTATTAATCCTAAACCAACAATCTAGTCTTGGAGAATCTACGTTGCTACCGGATTTTCTCTGTTGTTCTGACCAACATCCTCGCAATACTGTCCATTGATTCTGTGTATCAGGATCTTCTACTCGCAAAAGATCGGAAAAATCAGGGAGTTTTTGTTCATCCCACAAAAACTCTCGCTGCTCAGGAATATCATTGACGCCATCAAAAGGAAATTTGTATGGCTGCCACCATGTACTCACCTTATTGTGATACGAACGATACTCAGCCTTCTTTCTTATCCAAATAGTTGGGTCAATGTTTCGCTTCTGCATCTGCCATGGGCCATAGTAATGCTTGTCTTCACCAGGATCTATCCAATGTACGTTATCGGATAGACGCGCAAGCAACTCGTGAAACGCGATCCATTGATATTTCTTTCCGACTCTTTCTATCGCTTCGTTATCCTGTCTTCTACTACCTCGTACGTCGGAGCACCTTTCATCAAAATTAAAAAAAAGTTCTTCTGTCCAACCAAACTCATAAGCACGCTTGCATACCCACCTTTGCGCCCATTTGCGGCTAAATTCCGCTGGACCGTCGTTACGCAAACCAGATAGCCACCGATAGTATTCTCTCTTGTCATCATTAATTTGCGCTTTTATTTTTTCTTCAAACTCTTCTTGTTTTTTTCGTTCCTGCATTTTTTCCAGATACTCTGCTTTGACCTCCCCATGTAAGTATGTTTCCGCAAATTGCTTTTTCAGATCATATCCCGTTTCTGGGGAAGACTCAGATAGAGGTGTTGGTGACCAGTCATGAACGCAACGCATCGTGTACTTTCCAAAATCTCCCAGAAAGTCCATCAAAGAATTTCTTATTCTTGAATAGTTTTCATCCCCAATTATGTCGTCAATTTCCTCTTCTGTAGGATTCTCTAATGGCCATTCACTATTGTATGGCGGTCGAAACAGATCAGGATTCACGTCATCAGGAAGCAACTCTTTATATAGTGCGAATTCCAGAATACCCCGCGCATAATCTCTGAGAAGTATATGTGGTGTAGGCTTGCCGTTTTTGAAGACGAGTTTGAAAACTAAAGCTGCTATGCGAGAAATGATCTGTGAATCAGCGATATTACAAATTACTCCATACGCAACAGCATATAAACGTTCAACCAAATAGGGATCATTAATTGAATGGAATTCGTGAAGTAAGTCCGGCAAGAGTGAGGGATACCTTGAAAGCATCCTTACCAGTGACTTTGTTGACCTGTCTCGCACCTTGCGATTCGACGTTGTAAGAAACCATAGTAGCGTGATTGCGCAAAGCCTTATCCGCTCTTCTTCAGTTTCTTCTATATCTCCGAAACATGACCATTCGATAAGAGCTCTTACAATGGACTCAAACCCTTCATTTTCTTGTGAGCTATAACCAAATGCCACATAGGTTGACCAAAAGTAATCACGTTCAGCAATCTCTTTATCGATCAATTTTTCGTGTAACAGGTCTGCATTCCATGGATGTGAGGGTTCTGTTGAGAGTTTCAATAAAATATTCAGTGCTAGGTTATTGTCTCCAAAACCTGTTAGCTGATTAAATAATTCTAATGTTCTGTCCGAAAATGAGCCGGGACTCCTCCGAATAACGGTGTTGGAAAATATTTTATTGATTTTCCATTTAGCAATATTTGCATCCTCGGGTAGAAGATCAACGAACTCCTTATTGTATTTTTCTGCGATGATTATTGCCAACGCCTCAAATATTCCAGCATATCTATCATATCTGCGTTCGTAAATTATCTTACCGAGGGGCTGATCAGAGCAGAAAATACTGTCAATAGTTTCTGGGTTATACTGCTCTATAATTTGTTGAGCAACAAAATGGTCGCTGAATCTCTCATAAGTAAACCTGACGAAAGGTTTTTTTTGACCTTCATCTATCTCCTCTGACAAGACACCTTCATGCAATAATTTATCAAAAAGAGGCTCTCCTTTGTTTACATTCGGATCATGCGCATTGACTAGTTTTCTAGCTTCGCCCGTAGATATTCCAGCTAAATGTTCTGGAAATAATTTTGATGAGAATTCTATCAAGGCACATTTGACTATTCCTTCTTCGGGGGAATAATGTTTATGTTTAGCAACTGTTTTTTCAACGCTTTGAAAGTAGAAATCAAACAAACTCATAATACCGTGTAAGCCTTTAGGGAAAGCGGTCTGATTGTTTGCTTTCAGAGCTTGACAACAGGTTTTTAAGAACAGAGGATTAGTAAATTCCGGCGCCAACATAGGAGCACTGGGCTTTGAAATACCTTGCTGAGATAGATATTTTTCTGCCGCACAATGCTCATGCCCTTGAAATCCGGGGTGTTGTATTTGAACAAGCCGATTTTCATTTATTGAGTTATTGTCAGGCAGAATATAATCTACGTAAGTGCTCCGGCAGCTCAATAAAATTGCGATATTATTAAATTCAGATACATCTGATAAGAAGCTACTTATATGATTCTTCCAGTATTCTCTACGTAAACCTTCGTTGATAGCATCGATTACGATAAGCGCTCTCGAACCAGAAGCCTCTCCGGCAGCGTCTATTGCCCCAAGAACCTCTGAATTCCTATATCCTTTCAAATCAACAGCGTCTTTTATAAGTTCAATCGGATTACCACCGCCATATTGAGATCCTAAAAGGAAAATTGTAGGTTGACTGTTTTCTATCCGATGAAGACTAATATCACAGAGCAAATGTGACTTCCCGATTCCAGCATCGCCGTATAAAAGGGCTGCCTTAATCTCTGCCGCTTTAACCTCTTTCGTTTCTAAGAACCGAGAGAAAGCCCTCAATTCCCTAAAGAAATTCTCAAAAACAAAAATTCTACTTTCATCATTGTGATCACGTTGACCTTGAGTGTTCTCTGTGTACGCCCCCTTAAGGACACCGTGATATTCTGATATTTCTCCAAGCAGCTTTTGCACACATTGAGCATTGAATAGGGTGTCTCTTTGGTTCAGCCCATCTGATAAGATGCGAAACACCACTGAATACCTGTCTCTCAATTCTTTAATTTTTTCTGTATCCAACGACTCCGGTTTGTCTTTTGTAAATGTCCTGAAGAACCGTTCTTTATGTGCATTTAGCCTTGTTATTCTCTCTTCTAAATCCTCCCGCCATTGATCATTCAGGCAGAGCCCATCAAACATTTTAGCAATAGGTAAATCAACGTGGAATTCGGGCGTATACCTATCTCCCAAAGCCTGCCGCGCTTTATGCACTGTATGACTAAATTTTTCAGAACCCAGTACTGGATCGTTAAACCAATACAATGCTTTGCCGGAATACAAAGGATCATCAATAGTCAAAAAGGACGTAATTTCGTGCTTTCCCCAGTACTCAAACTCGACACAGCGTTCCTGCTGTCGGGCACGATCTTTCCATTCAGCTACCTTAGCGTTCCATTTATCTTCAACAGATACGACTGGCTTTCCACCTTGCTCTGTTCTTCTGCTATCCGATTTATCCAAAGGCAAACAAATGATATATTTCGTTAAATTTGGATGTTTCTCCAATGCGGTGGTAAAGGATTTATCCAGTTGCCGCCAATGAGACGAATCCATGCCATTTGGAAAATACTTTGCTTGCCAGCATATTTCTGACCCATCATCTAATATCCAGTAGCATTCGACACCAGCATCACCACCTGCACCTTCCTTTCTTATAAATCTCAATGCGTTTTCTCGTTTTTGTAGATGTGCAAGTTGGCAAACCAACTCTTCAAAGCCAGATGCTTTGCTTCCGTTATGTGCTCTGATGTTTGAAAAATCAATATTCATCTGGTTAATTCCCCTCCACCGCCGCGATTTCCTCCGCCGTCAGTCCATATACAGTATACACCAGCCGGTCGATCTCCGCTTCCATCTCGCTGGTGTCCGCGGACGGGTCGGCGTCTTTGGCGGACAGGATGCGCTCCACCAGACGGATGAACGGGCGCTGCTGCGCGGCGGTGATTCTGGGGATGGGCAAGCGTTCGATGAACATTGGTTTGTATTCGTAATAGCCGCCGTCCCTTTCTACCCCAATCAATCGAAAGTACCAGTCCAGCAGCTTTGAGTTGAGAACCGCCAGCAGGTACTGACTGAACGGTGTCAGAAGTGGGCTGGGCGCGTTCAGAAACATACCTTTGGGAGCATAAGAAAACTTGGCCTGATTGGACAGGTTTCCCCACACAATTTTTTCTTTGGCGAATTCTTCGTGGTAGGCGGTTACATCCTGTACTTCAAACCACGAATGTTGTGTCTTTTTACGGGATCGGCCTCCGCTGGCCAATCTCTTACCGCTTTGGTCTAATCGGTCTTTGCCGAAAGACAACAAATATCCCTTTACGGCAGGGTAGTCATCAATATTTAGTGTTAATGAGGGAAAGGTCGTAATCAGCCATAAGCCTGCCCAGTACGCCCGATAGCGCTGAATGTCCCGGCCGCGCAGTACCGGCTTCAGTATCTCGGTGGATTTGGGATCTTCGGCAAGCAGCGCCCGCCGGGTCGCATCGTCTATAATAAAAGCGTCGTTGAGGCCAGTTGTGATACCGCGATAGATAGACACATCCCACTCTTTCAGCGGCGTTCCTGCGATGTCCATTTTCTCTTTTATGCGCTGTTCCGTCTTGGGCAAGACAATCCACGTTTCGCCATTCTCAGGGCGAATGCGCGTCCATTCGGTTGGTGGGAATCGCTGTGTCGCTTGCTGCAGATCGGCTGCCTGCAGCGCGTTCTTGTTGGATGACCGATTGACTAACAGGATACAGGTGTTGACCGTTACGCTGTCAAACACACCCGCGCCGAGATTGATCAATTGTATCGGATTTTGATTTTCGATGAATTTCCGCAAGACTCTTCCGCTGTCAACGCGCATCCATTGATTGGACGATACGAAGCAAACATACCCGGCGTCTGTTTTCAGCAGACTCATTCCCTTCTCATAGAAAAGCTGGTAGATGTCGCCGCTGCGGGCGAAGGTTTTGTAGCCGGCGTCCTTGTAGAGTTTGCCCAGCTTGCCGCCGTCTTTCTGCAACTGTACATAGGGCGGGTTGCCGATGACCACATCGAAGCCGTCAGCGACGCCGAACATATACTCGGCGTCGAACCAGTCGGCGCTGGCGTTCTGGTCGTAGGGGTCCCAGCGGGCGATTCTTTGCGCGTCGTCGGCGAGCATGCCGCTCTGTGTCAACGCTGCCGCCAGTTTGTCGCGCAGCTGCCGGTCATTCTCCCGGCACGCCAGCTTCTTGCGCCGCGTGGCGGCGTGGAAGTGGCGCTCGCGGTTGGCGTTCAGCTCCCGCTGCAGTGCGTTTACGGCGTCGGTCTGTCCCAGGCTCATCTGGCCACGATGTGTCCAGCCCAGGGCCAGCAGCGTGTTGGCGGCGACAAAGCGGGTTTCGAGGTTGGGCAGGGGCTTGATGCCGAAGTTGGCGGCGTTGCGGTCGGGCTCCTGCTCGATGGCCAGGGAGATGAAGAAGCGCAGCTTGGCGATCTGGGTGGCGATGGTCTGAATGTCCACGCCGTAGACGCTGTTCTGGATCAGATAGAGCTTGCGCCCGAAGTCGGAGTCGCGGTAACGCTCGAAGGTGTCGCTGATTTCGGCCAGTTCGGCATCGCGCTCCCGCTGATCGCGCGTGTCGAAGGCCGAGGCCGCGCGGCGCCAGGCCAGGTCTTTCTGCAACTGCTCCCAGCGTCGGTTGTCGGGGTCGAGGCGGCGCAAGGCCAGGGTCAGCTTGTGTAGCGCGCCCATGGGAAAAGCGCCGGAGCCGACCGCGGGGTCGAGGAGTTTGAGTTCGGCGATGGCGCGCACAAGGCTCTCTTTTTCGCTCTCGGCAAAGAGTTCGTGGGCGTCGTTGAACGCGTCCTCGTAGTCCAGCAGATCGCGCAGACGCTTGCGCCAGGAGTCGGCGTCGCCGTCAGTGGGCTGCGCCTTTTCCGCCAGAGCCGCGACCAGAGCCTCGTCCACCATGTAGTCCACCACCGGGCGCGGCGTGTAGTAGGAGCCGGTCTGCTTGCGCGCGCTCGCGCGCGTTTCGGGGTTGTAGGCGGCCAGCAGGTTCTCGAAGACCTTGCCCAGCAGCTCCGGGTCCAGGGCCACCTCCTGCTCCGCGGGCGTGTTCTCCTCGACCGTGAACTTGTAGCGGTTGAAGAGGGGGATCAGCCCGTCCGGGCCGAAGAACAGACGGTTGGGGATGGAGTAGTCCCGGCGCTGGTTGGCGTTGTCGCTGAAGCAGTCGAGGCGGTAGCCGCCCTGTTTGGGCGCTTCCTCGCTGTCCAGGCAGTCGAACAGGCCGCCGTTGATGAAGGGCGTCTGCGCGAACAGCGCCAGCAGCGCGTCGGGGTCGGCAATCTCCTCCTTGTAGCGATAGAGGGAAAAGTTGCGGTGGTCGGCGTTCGTTTTCCCGGCGAATCGTCGCTGGTCGATGTCGGTGTTCAGCGTGGCGAAGAACAGGTTTTGCAGCACCGCGCGATAGTAGGAATCGCCCGAGGCGCGGTCGTAGTCTTGCAGCAGCTTTTCGACTCGCGCCTCGATGAACAGGTCTGCGGCGATCAGTCCCTTATTGAACGGTGCAACGATGCCCAAAGGCTGGGAGGTTGCACCGTCCAACTCCCTGATGAACCAGACGAACAGCAGACGCGTGATCAGGCGGATGACGTGCTCTTCGGCCGGCAGGGTCCTGGCTTCGTTGGCGGGAAAGGTAGCCTCGCTGAGCGCGCGGGTGAACCAGGCGAACAGGTCTCTGTAGAAGCGCCGGTTCAACTCCTCTGTGTCCAGGGCGTCCAGCCAGGCGGCCAGCAGGCCATCGAAGTTGTGCCGCGCGCCGCGCCCCTCCATCCAGCGCAGACGGTCTGCCAGGGCCAGTTCGGCCAGGATGTCCAGATGGGCGCGGTGGGGGCTGGCGGGGTCGATCTCGCGTATCAGCGAGACGCTGCCCAGCACGACGCGGGCGGGGTCGCGCTTGTGCTTGCGGCGGTGCACGAAGGCCAGGGTGAGCAGGTCCGCGGCGCTCCTGAAGAGGATGACAGCGGGCTGGCCCAGCCGTTTGTTTATCTCGCGGGTGAATGCGGCATACTGGCCGCGGGGGTAGGTAGCGCCACGCAGTTCGATGGCGATGAACAGGAAGCTGCGGACGTTGCCTCTGTCAAAGACGCCGGCATCGAACAAAGAAGCTGGCGCCGCCTCCTCGATTTCGCTATCGGTCAGCTGAAAGAGGAGGCGCGCGGATTGGGCGTTGTCGCGGAAGACGCGTTCAGTGGCCGTGTCCGGGTTCGCGGCGGGAAACTGCGCGCTGAAGTCGTCCACATCGCCGGAGAGTTCCAGCGTGCGTTCGCTGCGGTAGCCGAGGGCGGCCAGCAGGTCGGTCGCCGCGGCCGCGAAGTCGCCCGCCGGCAGGGCAGCCAGGGCGGAGCGGATTTCGTGATCGAACGGCGCAACGATGCCCAAAGGCTGGGAGGTTGCGCCGTCCGAATGGATACTGTCGTTCATCGTTCCTCTTTTCCGAGTTCCATTTCGCGGGCAGCAGATGCATCATACCAACAGGACGCCTCCCAACAAAAGGAGGTTGACAGCGGTAAAATTCCATTGTAGCATTAGGTTCCGTTGATATTTGAAAAGAGAGTTAACGCGGTATCCCCGCCCAACCGCGCGACAGAAGCCGCAGGGTGAAGCCTGAAGGATCGACCTTGACCAGTGGATGAACAGATTTTTGCCCTATGAGCGGCTGGAAGGTGAAGTTTCCTTTCAGTGAGTAGCCGAAAATACCGAGGCCAGACCTGTCGCCGGCGGCGGCCGC
The DNA here is from genome assembly GCA_958295915.1 of uncultured Caldilineaceae bacterium. Classification (GTDB taxonomy): domain Bacteria; phylum Chloroflexota; class Anaerolineae; order Caldilineales; family Caldilineaceae; genus Bin5. The sequence goes on along the minus strand of OY282381.1, from coordinate 4,335,270 downwards.
TTCCTGTCTGACTGCTTTACGATGCGACTGGATGCGCCCGGCGGATTTTCCCTTCTTTGACATCGTCACAGAAATCGAGTAGCGTTTGTAAGTATGACCAGGAAAGCGGCCCTCTCCCAGTCCCATCAGCTCCTCGGCACGCTCTTGCAGTTGTCCCTGACGCCGGTGCAGATCAGCGTGAACATCGAGGTGGATCTCCTGAGCGAGTCGCCCAAAGCGGATATTCTTCTCATGCGGCGTGAGGGAGAGACGTGGAGCGCGTCGCAACGGGCACGGCTGCCGGATGGCGTGCGCGATAGCGCGGCCGGCCATGTGCTGCTGGAGTTCAAGTATACGGAATCGGTGAACGAGACGGTCCTGGCGCAGGCGGGCGCCTACGACCATTTCTACCGCCAGGCGCAGAAGTTGCCTGCGGAGCAGGCGCTGACTGTGGCGCTGAGCGCCACGGATGCCGCGGCTGGTACACTGGGGGTACACAGAGGAGCGGCAGGGTGTCTTCCGCAGCCGTCTCCCTCTGTTGCGGCGCGTGCGGCTGCTGGTGTTGAACGACCTGCCATCCCAACCCCACAACGCCTAGCCGGAAGAGCGACTGGCAGGCATGAGCGCTGCAGAACGCCGGACGCTCCTGCGATTGCTGCAAGAGGATGTGGACACTGTCGGCGGGGACGAAGCGAACAGGAACGGGGACGCTACCTGACTTGTGGTATAGTGGATAAGGGGTTACTGCACACGGAACGCTACGTTCGTCTTCAACACACACTGGTTGCTTGTCGCCAGTTATACAGTGAATCTCTAGCGGATCACCTTGTGGGTTTGACAGGCATCTGAATGCGACGACCGAACATTCTGCTGATCATGAGCGACGAGCACGATGCGGCTGTGACCGGCTGCTACGGACATCCGGTTGCGCAGACGCCCAACCTGGACCGCTTGGCCAGCGAGGGCGTGATCTTCGATAATGCCTATTGCAACAACCCCATCTGCGTTCCCTCGCGCATGTCGTTTCTCAGCGGGCGATACGCTTCCGATGTGAATGTTTTTGACAATGGGTCGCCGCTGGCCTCTGAGATACCGACTTTTGCCCATTACCTGGAGGCGGCAGGGTATGAGACCACCCTCTGTGGGCGCATGCACATGATCGGCCCGGATCGCCTCCACGGCTTCGGGCGGCGGCTCTTCGACGATATGACCCAGTGGACCCACTTTCACCAGAAGCCCCAGCGCACTGCGCAGGCGCGGCGGAAGAGCGATTCCCACGTTACGGAATGCGGTCCCGGCCCGGCCCGCTGGCTGGCCTACGATCGCACTGTCGCGGACCTGAGCGAGCGCTTCCTGCGGGACAAGGCGGACCAGCCGAGGGCGAAGCCGTGGTGCTTAGTAGCCAGCTTTATGTATCCGCACTTCCCTCTGTGGGTACCGCAGGCGTACTTTGACCGCTACCCGACCGACCGGGTTATCCTTCCTGATCTGGGAGGAGAGACGGTGGAAACGCAGCACCCGGCCATTCAACAATTACGCTACTTTTTACGCAATGACAAGCCCCTGCCACAGGAGATCACCCGTACCGCTCTGGCCAGTTACTATGCTCTGGTGACGCTGACCGACGAGCATATAGGCCGCCTGTTGGACACGGTCGACGGTTCAGCTCTGCAGGAGAACACGGTGGTTATCTATCTCAGCGATCATGGCGAGATGGCAGGGCAACATGGCCTCTGGCAAAAGCAGTGTTTCTACGAGGCAGCGGTAGGCGTGCCGCTCATTGCCAGAGGCCCTGATCTGGCGGAAGGGGTTCGGATCGCGGCAAACGTCAGCCTGGTCGACATCATGCCCACGTTGCTGGATCTGGCCGCTACGCCTATGCCAGAGTGTGATTCATATGATTACGGGTTGCGAGGGCGGAGCCTGTTGCCATCCCTGCGCGATGGTCTCTCCGACCCAAACTGGGTGGCTGTGGCCGAGTATCATGCCCAAGGCATGCTCGATGCCGGATACATGGTGAAAAAGGGCCATTTCAAATACAACTACTACGTGGGCTCGCCGCCGCAACTCTTTGATTTGGATGCCGATCCCAATGAGTTCACGGACCTGGCCGGCCATCCCGATTGGGCGTCTGTGCAGGCGGACTTACATCAGGAGTTGCTGGCCAGATTGGATCCCGATGAAGTCGATCGACGCGCCAAGGAGAACCAGCAGCGCGATGGTATCGCAAGGGCGCACATAAACCAGTGGCCAGTGGCGCTGGCCACGAACTACTGATCACTGCAGTTCTCACTTTAACACACCGCAAGAGAGGAGAGATCACATGTCCAACCGAACGCTAAGCAGACGTCATTTTCTGCAGGGTATGGGATTGGCGACCACAGGCGCAGTGCTGGCCGCTTGCGCGCCGCCGGCCGCGCCCCAAGGGGCTGGCGACATGGCGGAGACCGCAGAGACGGCTGAAGTCTGGGTATTCCAAGGGCAGCCGGCCTGTCCTGGGGGCGGCAATCCCGAAAAGACCGACGCCGTTCGTCAGCGGATCCTGGACGAGACCGGTGTTCTGGTGCAGGTTTACCTGGTACCGCCAGGAGCCGCTCAGATTGAGAAGCTGAACCTGATCCTGGCATCGGGAACCCAGCCACTGGATCTGTTCGAGGGGCAATGGCCTGACTTCAAGGGCATTATTATGCCTCTGGATGATCTGCTGGAACAGCACGGCCAGAACGTCCTGGCTCTGAACAACGACTTCGCCTGGGCACGCATGAAGGACTTTGAAGGGGTCACTTGGGGGTACCCGCGCTTGGGGCTGATGGGGCATACCCATTTTTGCTTCTTCCGCAGCGATTGGTTGGACGAGGCCGGCCTGGAGATGCCCGACACCTGGGGTGGCATGGAAGAAACGATCGCCGCCTTCAGAGAGCTGCACCCCGAATCGGTGGTGGCTACCAACGGACGCCGGAACATTATGAACAATACACTTGGGGCCTTCGTGGAGGAGGGCAACTCCAACTGGGTCGATCCGGCCGACAACATGATCAAGCCGGTGGAGACCCATCCGGGCTACCAGGAATGGGTGGCCAAGATGAACGAATGGTGGCAGAAAGGCTGGTTTCAGGAGGAGACCTTTGCCAATCCTGACTTCCGGGCGATGCTGAAGACGTTGACCATCGGCTCTTGGCTGGGCTGGTATTCGCGCATGACCATCTGGTGGGAACAGATCAGGTTGGACGCGGGCTATAGCGACATCGACTATGATTTTCCCGAAACCATGACCGGCCCAAAGGGGTTAGCCAAGACCAACAACGTGGGCGGCAACGCTGCCTATATGATTCCCCGCAAGGCGGAGCACCCGGAGGCCGTCATTCGCTACGCTGATTGGTGCTACCAGGGCCTGCCCGACGATGCCACCAATCTTGTCAGTATACGCCAGGGCATTGAAGGGGTGGATTGGGAATGGCATGATAAGGAACAGGGCCACTACCGCTCCCTGATTCCGGCCACGGCGCCTTGCGAGCAGAAGTATGCCTATGACTTTTACAATGTCAAAGGCATGGGCACTGAGCCCCATGTCATCAGGGTGCTGGATGACGGTAGGGCTGGGCGCCAGAGCTCCCACACAGTCGCCTATAATGATCGTTTCGACCTGGGCAAGATGCCCATTGACTACGATGTACCCTACGATCTTGCGGCCATTAGCGACCAATACCCCGGACTGGCCGATTTTCAGCGGCTCGTAGAGGAGGAATCGATCAAATTCATCACCGGCGTGCAGCCTATGTCTGAATGGAGCAACTTCATGGATGCCCTCAAGCGGGCGGGTCTGGACAAGTGGAGCGAGTTGCATACGGAGCAGTATCGCCAGTACCATCCTGCCTAAACCATTTGGTCAGTGGTCAGTTGCCGGTGGTCAGCACTGGTCACTGGCAACTGCAGTTTATTTATCAGAATCCATAAAGAAAGGAAAACGAACAATGTCGACCCCAAAGCTGAATCGACGCCAGATGCTGCAGGGCATGGGTCTGGCGGCTGCCGGAGCGGCGCTGGCTGCCTGCGCGCCGCCGGCGGCGCCCCAAGAGGCCGGCGATGGCGCCGCGGCCATGGAAACGCCCGAAGTCTGGTTCGCGGTTTCCACCCCGTGTCCTGGCGGCGGCAGTCCAGAACGCACTGAGGCTGTGCGACAGCACCTTCTTGACCTGACCGGCATCCTCGTGAATGCCTACATCCTGCCGCCGGGCGCGGCCAGAACGGAAAAGCTCAATCTTTTGCTGGCTTCCGGAACCCAGCCCCTGGATATCTTCGAGGGAACGTGGCCCGATTTCAAGGGCATCACCTTGCCATTGGATGAATTGCTGGAGCAGGAAGGTCAGAACATCCTGGCTGGTCATTCGGAGCTGGACTGGAAGATGATGAAGGACTTTGAGGGCACTACTTGGGGGTACCCGCGTTTGGGTCTGATGGGTCACACACATTTCCCCTTCTTCCGCAGCGACTGGCTGGCCGAAGCTGGCCTGGATATGCCTGATACCTGGGAGGGAATGGAAGAGGCCTTTGTGGCCATGCAGAGCAATCATCCGGAAGCGGTCATCACAACCATGGGCCGCAGTCACCTGATGTACAACACATTGGGGGCCTTTACCGAATACGGCTTTTCCCGCTGGATCGATCCGGCCGACAACATGCTCAAACCGGCCGAACTGCAACCGGGTTACGAGACCTGGCTGGCCAAGATGAATGAATGGTGGGAGGCTGGCTGGATGCAGCAGGAATCCTTTGCCAACCCGGACTACCGGTCCATGCTCAAGACCCTGACCATTGGCTTGTGGTTGGGCTGGTATTCACGCATTACCGGCTGGTGGGATCAGATTCGCCGGGACGCGGGCTATGTGGAGGAGGACTATGCGCTTGCACTGGTCATCAACGGTCCGTCAGGGCGAGCCAAGACCAATAACGCCGGTTCCAACACCGCCTACATGATCCCGCGCAAATCCAAGACTCCTGATGCGGTGATCCGCTACGTCAACTGGATTTACGAAGGCGGGCCCGACGATGTGACCAACTACCTGATTGCCTCTTGGGGCATTCCTGGCGAGGACTGGGAATGGATAGACAAGGAACAGAAGATGGCTCGCCAGTTCACCGCAGGCAGCCCTGTGTGCGAACAGAAGTATTCGCGAGACTTCCAGATTACCTTGGGTCTGGGTCCGGAAACATGGGCCACTGCTGTCAAACTGGAGTTGGAGGATGGCAGTATCGGATGGAACCGCCACTGGCAGCACATCAACACCTACTGGAATCAGTATGAGGGCGGACGCATGCCCGTGGACTTCGACGTACCCTACGACCGCACCGCCATCCGCGACAGGTTCCCCGGTGAACCGGACTTCGAGCGTTTTGTGGATGAAGAGAGCATCAAGTTCATCACTGGCGTTCGCCCCCTGTCTGAGTGGAGCAGCTTTGTCGAGGAGTTGAACGGGGCCGGTCTGCAACGCTGGAGCGAACTCTACACTGAGCAGTTCCGACTTTATCACCCTGTCTGAACCATATCTCCATCTGTCAGGTCTGGTTGATCTGACAGATGGACCCTCGTAGGCTGGCATGTTTGGAGGTTGACAGATGCAACAGACTGGCGGCGAGCAGTTAGGCGTGGGTGTAACTCCGGCCTCCTCTGCCTATACGGAACGACGAGGGTTTCGCGAGGCGTGGCGACAGATCAAGCGCGATCGTTTTCTCTATGCCCTGGCCGCGCTGCCTCTGCTCTATTTCGTGATTTTTCAGTATCTCCCCATGGTCGGCGTGATCATCGCTTTCCAGGACTATGATCCGTTCTTGGGGATCGATGCCATGTTCAGCATGGATCGCTGGGTGGGATTAAAGCATTTCCGCAATTTTTTCGACTCCATCTTCTTCTGGAATGTGATGCGCAACACGGTCGTTATCAGCCTCTACAAGCTGATCTTCGGCTTCCCTCTGCCCATTATCCTGGCTCTGATGATCAACGAACTGCGGATGCGCCTGTTTCAGCGCACGGTCCAGACGATCTCCTACCTGCCCCATTTTTTCTCTATGGTGGTAGCGGCCGGTATCGTCCGAGCCATGTTGACACCCCAGGGCGGATTGTTGAATCAGCTGGTTGTGGCTCTGGGGGGGGAACCCAAAGCCTTTCTCACAGATCCGACGCTATTTCGCTCTATTCTGGTGACCATGGACATCTGGCAGCAGGCCGGCTGGAACAGCATCATCTATTTGGCGGCTATGGCGACCATCAACCCGGAGATGTATGAAGCGGCAGCCATGGATGGGGCCAATCGTTTCCAACGCATGTGGTATGTCACGCTACCCAGCATCTCCTTCGCCATCGTCATCACTCTGATCTTCCGCATCGGCGGCATGCTCAACGCTGGCTTCGAGCAGATACTGCTCCTGTATTCACCGTCGGTATACGCGGTTTCCGACATTATCGATACCTATGTCTACCGCGCGGGGCTGATCGGCAGGCAATACTCCTTTGGCGCGGCCGTAGGCTTATTCAAATCCATTCTGGCCCTCATTTTGATGTACATGGCCAACAAGGTTGCCCAACGCCTTGGACAGGAAGGACTTTGGTAGGAGGGCCACTATGCAATTTTCCCGCGATGAAAGGCTGTTCAACTTTTTCAATATAGCCATACTGATTGTTCTGACCTTACTGTTTCTGCTTCCTTTCTTGTCTGTGGTCTCCACATCCCTGATTAGCGGCAAAGAGTACGCCACTCGGGGGCTATTCATCCTCTATCCCAGACAGCCGGTGCTGAACTCCTATCAGATGCTGCTGGGCCAGGGATCTATCGTGATCAACGCCTATTTTGTAACCGCTGCCCGCGTCATTGTCGGCACTGGTCTCAACCTGCTCTTTACATTTCCGCTGGCGTATGTGCTCTCCAAGCGCAAGCTGTACGGCCGCGTGCCCCTCACCATGTTCATCTTCTTCACTATGCTTTTTCACGGCGGCCTGATTCCCAACTTTGTACTGGTGGAGAAGCTAAACCTGTTGGACAGTTTCTGGTCTATGATTTTGCCGCCCCTGATCAACCCTTGGTGGCTGCTGATCATGCGCAACTTCATGCTGGCCATCCCGGAAGAGCTGGAAGAGGCGGCAATTATGGACGGCGCCAGCCCATTGGTGGTTCTGGTACGCGTCATCCTTCCCCTCTCCATGCCGGTTATCGCCACCATCGGCCTCTGGTACGCGGTCATGCATTGGAACGCCTGGTTCGATGCGGCCATCTACATCAACGATACGCGAAAGTTGCCCCTGCAGTTGATCCTGCGCGGCATTCTGGAATACGGCGCCGGCCAATACAGCGACTACTCAGGGTTGGCGGAAATGACTGAACTTGCTGACCCGCCTCCGGCAGAGTCTCTCAAGGCTGCCATGATCGTGATCACCACCCTGCCGATTCTGATGATCTACCCTTTCATTCAGCGCTACTTCGTCAAGGGCATTATGCTTGGCTCGATCAAGGGCTGAATCAGTGGCTGGTGGTCAGTTTACGAATATTGAACGGTTCTTACTTGGCCACAGAAGGGGGCTGCATGTCTTTTTATGCGCAGTTGGAAGCGGCCGCTCGTCGCAACAACACGTTGCTGTGTGTCGGATTGGACCCAACGCCGGAGGTCTGTCCTACACGCTTCCACACAAGGGATCAGGATGATTACGACGCACTGTTGCGCTGGAACCGGGCGGTCATCGAAGCCACTTCGGATCTGGTCTGCTGTTACAAGCCCAATATCGCCTTTTACGAGGCTCTGGGTCTGGCGGGGCTGACCCTTCTGCGGGAAACTATCGCCGCCATCCCTGCGGACATTCCCGTGCTCCTGGATGCCAAACGGGGTGACATTGGGTCCAGCGCCGCGGCCTACGCGCGCGCCTGCTTCGATGAACTCGGCGTCGATGCGGTCACTCTCAGCCCCTATCTGGGAGAGGACAGCATCGCGCCTTTCGCTGCCTATGAGGGCAAAGGGTTGTTTGTGCTTTGTCACACCTCTAACCCCAGCGCCGGCAGGTTTCAAAGGCTGTCTGTCAGCGCGGAGCGTTCCCTCTTCGTGGAGGTGGCGAAGGAGGCGGTAAGCTGGTCGCCGGCCGTGGGGCTGGTGGTCGGGGCTACCTATCCCCAGGCTCTGGCCGATGCGCGAGCTGTGGCGTCCGAGGCGTGGTTGCTGGCGCCGGGCATTGGCGCGCAGGGAGGCGATCTGGAAGGGACGTTGGCAGCCGGACTGCGCGGCGACGGATTGGGCCTGCTCATCTCTGCCACCCGAAGCATCACCCAGGCGGAAGATCCCCGGCAGGCGGCGGCGGATTTGCGGGATCGCATCAACCGGGCCCAGACGGTAGGGGCGTCCTTTGTGGTTGCCCAGGGCAGGCGGCCCCCGAAGGGTAGTGAGGAGCGAGCAGCGAGAAACAGCGCGCTTCTCTCTGCTCATACCCTGAAAGAACTGATCGTCGGTCTGGCAAAATTGAATGCGTTACAGTTCGGCGATTTCATCCTGGCCAGCGGCAAACGCTCACCGCTGTACGTGGATCTGCGCCTGCTTGTCAGCCAGCCTGCATTGCTGCAGATGGCGGCAGGGGTCTATGCAAAGGCGCTGGACGCCCTGGCGTGTGACCGCATCGCCGGTATCCCCTACGCAGCCTTGCCCATTGGCGCGGCGGTCTCTCTGGCAAGTGGTATCCCTCTGATCTATACTCGCAAAGAGCGCAAACGTCACGGACTGGGCAAACATATTGAAGGACATTGGCAGCCGGGAGAGCGGGTCGTTATTATCGAGGATGTTGTCACCAGCGGCGGCAGCATCGTCAGTTCCGTCGAGATGCTCCGTGCAGCTGGGCTGGTAGTCGAGGAGGCGGTCGTACTGCTGGACAGACAGCAGGGTGGCGTCGAGAATCTGCAAGAGATCGGCATCCGCGTTCACAGTGTCCTGGTTCTGGAGGAAGTATTGGATGCGCTGGCGACGACAGGCTATATTTCTGAAGAGATGCGTCAGGAAGTGTTGGCGTCGAAACCAATTACGAATGAACTGCCCAATTCGTAATTCCTACTTACATTCTGATGAATCATAGTGAGCTGTCGGTCACCTTCCTGGATTGTGAACTGTCCACGCCTCTTGTGCTGGCGAGCGGCATATGGGGCACAACGGTCAGTTTGCTGGAGCGGGCCGCGACGGCCGGCTGCGGCGCGGTAACGGCCAAGAGCTGTGGGCCGACCCCTCGCAGCGGTCATGTCAACCCCTCCTGCGTGGACTGGGGCGGCGGCCTCATCAACGCCATTGGGCTGGCGAATCCTGGCGTGGAGGAGGAGGTAGGGCTGTTGCAGGAGGCCAAAGCGCGCTTGCAACCACGCGGCATTGCCGTCATCGCCAGCATTTTTGCCGGCACGGCCGCCGAGTTTGGCGACGTAGCCCGCAGCATTGCCCGGGCCCGGCCCGACTTCATCGAGGTGAACATCTCCTGCCCGAACGTGGACAGTGAATTCGGCGAACCCTTTGCCGCCAATGCGGAGGCGGCGGCCGCTGTCACCGCTCAGGTGAAGGAGGCCGTTGCCGGCCAAGACATCGCGGTGATCGTCAAGCTGGCCCCGAACGCGCCCAGCATCGGGCGCATCGCCCAGGCGGTGGTGCATGCCGGCGCGGACGCTCTCTGCGCCATCAACACAATGCCGGGATTAATTCTCGACCCGTACAGCGGTCAGCCGGTCCTCGCCAACCGCAGCGGCGGCATCAGTGGGCCAGCCCTGAAGCCGATTGCCCTCAAAGCCGTTTACGATGCTCGCAAAGCCTGCCCACGAACACCGATTATCGGCACCGGCGGCGTTACCAACGGCCAGGACGCGGTAGAGATGCTCATGGCGGGCGCGACGGTCGTCGGCATTGGCAGCGCCATCTACCTGCGGGGAGCGGCCGCCATTCAGACGATCTGCGCCGAACTGCAGGAATGGATGGCTACCCATCACATTCCCCGCATCGCTGATCTCCACAATCGGGCGCACAGGGAGCTGTTGTATAGCGACTCGCCGTCTACGCCACCGGTACCCCAGGGGTCCGTAGAAGGTGGTTAGTTTTTCGTTTCGAGTAACTGCAACCATCTTTTTAACGCAAAGGCGCAAGGACGGCCGGCAACTCATAACTACAAACTGCAGTTTCTGGCTATCTTTTTAACACAAAGGCGCAAGGACGCAAGGACAGCTGGCAACTCACAACTACAAATTGCAGTTTCTGGCCACTAGCCACTGGTTTATGCCCCTACTAGCGGATCAGCATCGCATCCCCAAAGCTGAAGAAGCGATATCCCTCTGCCTTCGCCACCTCATAGGTATGCAGAAGCATCTGACGACCTGTGTCCGGCTGCTGTGGATGGGCCTGCCCCACAAAGGCGCTGACCAGCATCAGCAGAGAGGAACGGGGCAGATGAAAGTTCGTCAACAGGGCATCCACAGCCCGAAAGCGATAGCCGGGATAGATGAACAGATCGACCGCAGCGGCGAAAGCCGCTACTCGCCCGGGGGGCGCCTCGCTGCCGTAGGGTTCGATCTTCTGCGCTGTGGTGGCGGCGAACTCCAAGGCGCGGGTGGTTGTCGTGCCTACGGCCACAATCCGGCCGCCCTGAGCTGTGGCCGCCCTGATAGCGCGCGCGGATGGGGCCGACAGATGCGCCCATTCCCGATGAATCCGGTGCTCCTCCACCCTCTCTGCCGTTACCGGGCCGAAGGTGTCCAGCCCCACGTGCAGGGTTATCGTCTCCCAGCCGATGCCTTGGCCGCGCAGGACCCGCAGCAGCTCCGTCGTGAAGTGCAGGCCTGCGGTCGGCGCAGCGACGCTTCCTGCGGAACGGCTGTAGACAGTTTGATAGCGTCCGCGGTCGCCGGCGAAGTTCCGGATATAGGGCGGCAGTGGAATCTCGCCCAATTCGTGCAGATGCGTCTGAATCGGCTCGGCAAAACGCACTGTGCGCATGCCGCCCTCGGCCATTGCCACGATTTCTGCCTGAATGGAACGGGCATCCAGAATCACCGTAGCGCCGGGCTGCAGACCGCGCCCGCGTACGAGACAGCTCCACTCGCTGCCACTGGCGTCCAACTGGCGCAAGAGGAAGATCTCCACCACGGCGCCGGTCGGCTTACGGCCGCGCAAACGGGCCGGGATCACGCGGCTGTCATTGGCGACGAGCAGATCACCGGGCCGCAGACAGGCGCCGATCTCGCCAAAGGCACGGTGTTCGATGCGGCCCGATGCTCGTTCCAACACAAGCAAGCGGCTGCTGTCGCGCGGATCGGCCGGCTGCTGGGCGATGAAGGAGGCCGGAAGATTGTAATTGAAAAGATTCGTTCGCATGAAGCGCCATCTATGCAATCATTGGTGGCCAGTGACCAGTAGCTAGTATACTGCAACTACTGACCACTAACCACTGCAGTTTACTGAAATTGAAGCCGATGACCCTACAAACCGCTATCCTGGCCCTCGTCACTCTGTTCATTATCATCTTACTGGTCGGTGGGCTGATCATCTACATCTACTGGTGGCTGATACAGAGGGCCGCGCCCCAACTTGAAGGCGAACTGACATTGGATGAACTGGACGCGGCTGTGGAGATCCTGCGGGACAAACATGGCATCCCCCATATTTACGCCCAGACCGACGCGGACCTGTGGCGGGCCCAGGGCTTCGTCCACGCTCAGGAGCGGCTATGGCAGATGGAGCAGAACCGCCGCATCGCCCATGGACGGCTGGCGGAGTTATTCGGCGCGCCGGCTCTGGACGTCGACCGCTTCAGCCGCATCGTTGGATTTCGACGGGCCGCGCAAGCAGAATTGGCAGTCATGGACGAGCCGACCCTGGCGACGCTGCGCCAATATTGCCAAGGCATCAACGCCTATATCCGTAGTCGCCCGGGCCGGCTGGCTGCGGAGTTCAATCTGCTCCGTCGCCAGCCGGAAGAGTGGCATCCTGTGGATGTCGTGGCTTTCAGCAAGATGATGGCCTGGAATCGGAGCGTCAACTGGGAGAGTGAACTGATTCGCTTGCAGATAGCGGGCAAACTGGAGCCGACACTGGCGGCGGATCTGGAACCAGACTACCCAGCGAACAACCCGGTTGTGTCGGAGGGCGTGGGCAGCGCAGAGTCCCTGCAGATGCTACATACAGCGGGGCTGCTGCTGCATGAACACGCGCAGATGAAGGGTTGGCTCGGCCATCAGGAGATGGGCCAGGGCAGCAACGCCTGGGTGGTGGCCGGGGAGAAAACCACCAGCGGACGCACGATTCTGTGCAACGATCCCCACTTGGCTCTGTCGATGCCCGGCGTCTGGTATGAGATGCGCCTGACCTGTTCTCGTGGACGCCCACACGAGCAGGCCGGCCAAGACACCGGCCCCTCTGCCGCGCGCACTCTCGACTGTCAGGCTGAGCGCGCCGCGGATTTTGCACATTGCGCGAAGCCTGACATTGATGTCAGCGGCGCCTCTTGGGCCGGCGTGCCGGGTATCATTATCGGTCACAATGAGCAGATCGCCTGGGGGATGACGAACGCCTTGCCGGACGTGCAGGATCTGTACATCGAGCGGCCCCATCCGGAGAATGTCCGGCTGGCAGGGGCGTCCCTCGTGGACGCCCACAGGGACACGCCCAACGATGCCGATGGCAGCGGCGTAGATCCCGCGCCGCGCTTTGAATATGACGGCAAATGGGAGGAGGCAACGGTTCTTCGGGAGGAGATCTACCTGCGTAACCGCGCTCGTCCCCATGTGGAGGAGGTGGTTATCACCCGCCACGGCCCTCTGCTGAGCGGACTGCTTACCGGTTTCTCAAAGGATTTTCTGCCGGCCACGCCTCTGGCGCTGCGCTGGGTCGGGCATCAGCCAGGGCAACTGATACGCGCCATCCTGCAGATGAACCGGGCGCGAAACTGGCAGGAGTTCGACGCGGCGCTGGTTGACTGGAGCGCGCCTGCCCAAACCTTCGTCTTCGCTGACCGGGAAGGCACTATCGCCTACCGCCTGGCCGGCGCCATTCCCTTGCGCCGCAACGGCCTTGGTCTGGTCCCCGCGCCCGGTTGGAGCAGCGATTACGAATGGCGCGGGCTGATCCCCGATGACGAGCTGCCGCGGCTACTGAACCCGCGCTCCGGCATGATCGTGACGGCCAACAACAAAATTACTGGCGACGATTACCCACACATTCTCAGCTTCGAGACGATGCCTGGCTGGCGGGCACGGCGTATCGAAGAGATGTTGAGGCAGAAAAAACGGCTCTCCCTGCGGGATATGGAGCAGATTCAACTCGATCAGACGAGTCTCTACGCCGAAGCTCTGACGCCGCTGCTGACAAACCACTTGAGCGATGACCCGTACGTGCGCGTAGCGGTCAACATGCTACAGAACTGGGGCTATCGCATGGATCAAGAGAGCGCGGCCGCGCTTGTATTCCACTACACGCTCCTGCATCTGCTGGATCTGACCTTTGGGCAGAAATTAGGCGCGACAGCCCAGGCGTTTCTGGGCGGCGGCAGCAGCCCGATTTCCCTCATCAATGGATTCAAGCATCGGGCTGAAACCCGCCTGCTGGAACTGTTGCAAAGCGAAGAAGACTCGCTCTGGTATGCGGATGCCTCCACTGGCCGCCGGCGCACGAAAGAAGAGTTGATCGAGGCGGCGCTGCAAAAGTCGGTGCACCGGCTGCGTCGCGAAGTGAATGCGACGCCGCGCAAGTGGGCTTGGGGACGGATGCACCAGATCCGCTACAATCACCTGCTGGGCAGCGCACCCATCCTTGGCTGGTTCTTCAACCGGGGACCGTATCCGATTGGCGGAGACGGCGCCACACCCAATCAATCCGCGTTTGTGCCGGAGCTTCCTCCTGGTCTGGCGCAGGTGGTCGCGAGCTATCGGCAGATTATCGAAGTCGGGAACTGGGACGTCGCCCAGAGCGTGACGACCAACGGGCAGTCCGGCCATCCGGTTAGCCGCAACTATGCGGATCAGATCCCCATGTGGCTGGAAGGGGCATATCACAAAATGCCCTGGAGCCGGCCGGCGGTGGAGGAAGCGACAGAGTTTCGCCTGGTTTTGCAAGCGAGCGGAGATCCGGATAGATGACAGGAGAGGCGTACGGTTCGGGCTTCGCGCGCTGCGGATTTTGCGCATCATGCGAAGCCCGAATGCAGGTCAGGACGCCGATAGATTGCTCTCTCCTTACCGCTCTGCTATACTTTTTGCACTTTCTACGCTATTCGGAGTATCACCAATTTGTACCGGAACTTGGATTGGATTCAAACTGAGCGGGCCTTGATGCGAAATCTTCTCGGACATTTCGACACTTTTAGACTGCAGCGGTCTACCTGCAACACCTATGGCGCAGCACGCGCTAGGACAATCTTATGACACAGGAAATGCCCAAAACCTATGCGCCCCAACAGTGGGAAGAGAAGCTGTACGAATGGTGGGAGTCGATGGGATTCTTCCAGCCGGAGCAGCAGATCGAGAGCGGTCTGGCCGACCCGGCTCTCCCACCGTTCGTCATCGCCATGCCGCCGCCAAATGTTACCGGCGCGCTCCATCTGGGTCACTTCATCACCAGCTCGATCCAGGATATGCTGATCCGCTATCACCGCATGGCTGGTCGGCCGACTCTGTGGGTGCCGGGCACAGATCATGCTGGCATTGCCACCCAAAATGTGGTGGAGCGCAAGCTGGAAGAAGGGGGCGTCACCCGTCATGATCTGGGGCGGGAGCGCTTCGTGCAGGAGGTGTGGGATTGGAAGGACGAGTATCACGGCCAGATCAGCGGTCAGCAGCGGCGCATGGGCATCTCCTGCGACTGGAGCCGGGAACGCTTCACACTGGATGACGGTCTCAGCGATGCGGTGCTGGAGGCGTTCATCCGCCTGTACAACGACGGCCTCATCTACCGCGGCAACTACCTGGTGAACTGGTGCCCCCGCTGTGAAAGCGCTATCAGCGATTTGGAAGTAGAGCACGAGCCGATCGAGGGCAAGCTGTACACCTTCCGCTATCCGCTACGCGAGACATCGGCGGGGGCGGATATGGCCATAGAGGGGCGATCAGAGGCTGCTGTCGGCCATGTTGAAGTCAGCACAACCCGCCCGGAGACGATTCTGGGCGATACCGCAGTTGCTGTACATCCGGATGACGTGCGCTACGCCCATCTGATCGGCAGGACGGCGGTGGTGCCGATGCTGGAACGGGAGATCCCCATCATCGCTGACGAGCATGTGGACCCGGCATTCGGCACCGGCGCGTTGAAAGTGACTCCGGGCCACGACCCGAGCGACTACCAGATCGCCCGGCGCCACGATCTGCCGTTCATCAATATTACGAACGAAGACGGCAGTCTCAATCCGGAAGCTGGCCCCTATGAAGGGTTGGATCGCTTCGATGCCAGAGAAAAGCTGTGGGAGGATATGCGCGCCGCGGGGCTGGTCATAAGAGAAACAGCCCACACCCACGAGGTGGGCCACTGCGAGCGTTGCCATACGATTGTTGAGCCATTGCAGAGCACGCAGTGGTTCGTGAAGATGAAGCCTCTGGCGGAACCCGCCATCGACGCGGTGCGGAACGGGCGCATCAAAATTGTGCCGGCACGGTTCGAGAAGAACTACTTCCACTGGATGGAAAACATCCGCGACTGGTGCATCAGCCGCCAGCTGTGGTGGGGGCATCGCATCCCTATCTGGTACGGGCCGGACGGCCACCAGTTCGCCGCGCGCAGCGAAAGTGAAGCGCTGGAACAGGCCATCGAACAGTACGGCGAGACGGTGGAGCTGGAACAGGATGCGGATGTGCTGGACACCTGGTTCAGCAGCGGATTGTGGCCGTTCAGCACCTTGGGTTGGCCGGGCGAAACGGATGCGGCAGGATCTGAGGGACAATCCGCCATCATATCAGGCTCTGCCGAGGATCTGGCCCGCTACTATCCCACAAGCGTTCTCGAGACGGGCTACGACATTCTCTTCTTCTGGGTAGCCCGGATGATTATGCTGGGAGTTCATTTTACAGGCGAAGCGCCTTTCAGGCACGTCTATTTGCACGGGCTGGTGCGGGCGGAAGACGGGCGCAAGATGAGCAAGAGCCTGGGAAACGCTCTCGATCCGCTGGATCTGATCAGCAGATACGGCAACGACGCCTTGCGCTTTACACTGCTCACCGGCAGCACACCGGGCAACGACATGAAACTCAGTATCAGTCGCATCGAGGCCAACCGCAATTTCGCTAACAAAATCTGGAATGCGGCCCGTTTCGTGTTATTGAACCTGGAGACAGCCTCGGATATCGAACTGGGCAATGAGAAGGAGCGCCACAGCGTAACGTTTGCTCTGCCGCCTATTTCTGAGCAGACATTGGCCGACCGCTGGATTCTCAGCCGGTTGAACACCGTGCAGGCCCATGTGACCCAGCTGGTCGCAAGCTGGCAGTTGGGGGAGGCCGGCCGCCAGTTGCACGAATTCCTGTGGAGCGAATACTGCGACTGGTACATAGAGGCGGCCAAGCCCCGACTCTATGGCGACGACCAGGGCGAGGCGGCCCGGGCCACCTGTCAGGTGCTGGCGTATGTACTCGAGCAATCTTTGCGGCTGTTACATCCCTTTATGCCGTACGTCACCGAGGCCATTTGGAGCCATCTGCCCGGCGTTTCCGAGCGAGCAGAGGCGCTGATGACCCAACGCTGGCCCTGTTCTCTGGAGCGCAAAGACGCGGCTGCAGAGGAGGCCTTCGGTCGCGTACAAGAGATCGTGCGCGCCATCCGCACTGTTCGCGCCCAATACAATGTGGAGCCTGGACGGCGCATCGCCGCCACCTTCCACGTAGACTCGCCTGAACACAGCCCCGGGCAGGAACAGATTGCCGGGAACGAATCCGCTTACAGCGTCAACGGCAGCAGCGCTTTGGTGCATGAGAATCTAGAGCTGCTCACCAACCTGGCCCGACTGGACGAAGCGCAGGTTGCGGTCGAGGCCGATGCTGCGCAAGGCCGCGCGGTCTTTTCCGCTGGGGCAGCGGACAGCGCCGCAGGCCAAGACGGTCGAGCCGTGATGTCAGATTCTACAGACGCCGGCGGTCCAGCCATCTTGCTGGCAGCCGGCGGCATAACCACCTGCCTGCCGCTGACCGGTATGGTGGATCTGGAGGCAGAGAGAAGAAGACTGGGGAAGGAGCTGGCCGATATCGAAAGGCAGATCGCCCGTGCCGAGGGGTTGCTGAACAACGAAAAGTTCGTTAGCAAGGCGCCGGAGCGGGTGGTGCAGCGGGAACGGGACAAACTGAAAGAGCTTCAGACCCGACAAGAGCGGATTGCAGAGAGTCTGGCGCAACTGCGCGCGTAGGAAAATTGCATTGGCATCAAAAAACTATACGGCGCGCGTTGATCGCTATGGTCAGATTGCTATGGTCAGATTGCTATGGTCTGGTCATTTCTTGCGAGATCTGCGGGCAGAAGCTTTCCGCGTACTCGGTCCGGCCGAGTTTCTCGCCAGATTTCAATCAGACACGCTCTAGCGCATGGAACATACGCATTGTCAAAATGTTTGTGATAATTTTGACAATGTTTTAACTGCATGCTATACTCGGCGAAATTCCGCAATCTAGCCCGTGGCGGAAAGGAGACCAGCACTATGGCGGAAGTGAGTCAGGCATGGCTCGACAGAGTCAAACGTGCGCAGCAGATGGCTGCCGAACGGCGTGGCGTGGATGTGAGCGTCATGCAATCGCCACGTGACGGCAGCGGGGAAGCTGAGGCTGGAGCCGTTCCAGCAGCAGAAGCGGTTGTCGAACCGGTAACAGAGCAGTTGGCTGAGGCAACGATTGCCGAAAGCTCGGAGGTTGCATCGTCAAGTCTTCCGGCCGCGGCGCCTGTCGCGGAGGTCGATCCGGCAGAGACAGCGGCCGGCGCAGAATCCACAGCGGAAGACGCGGCGGCCGCGCGGGTGGCGGCCGCGAAGGCCCAGGCCGCAGCCCAAAGCAATGGCAGCGGTCCGGCAGCGGCGGCCGCGGGTCGGGTTGCGCCGGTCAGTCGCGCGGCGGTTCTCGAAGCGATCGAAAGCGGCCATGAGGGCATCAACCGGCGTGAGTTTCTGACATACGCCTGGGCCGGGGCGCTGGGTTTGCTGACATTGGAGAGTGGTCTGGCTACCTATCAGTTTATGTACCCTCGCTTCCGCGCTGGGGAGTTTGGCGGCAAGTTTCTACTCGGCGCGGCTACGGCGCTGCCGCCGACAGGCATCGACCCTGAGGGCAATACAACCGGCAAGTTCTGGCTCATCAGCACAGACGAAGGCCCGCGCGCGCTGTATATGGTCTGCACGCATCTGGGCTGTCTGTACAAGTGGGAGCCTTCGAACAACCGCTTCGAGTGCCCTTGTCATGGCTCCAAGTTCAGCCGCGAGGGACATTACATCGAGGGGCCTGCGCCTCGCTCTCTGGACCAATTTCTGATTGAGGTCGTGGAAGGCGGCTCCGTAGTAGCGATGACGGAAGATGCAGGCGACATGCTCGCGGCCCCGGCCGTGCCCGCGCCCGAGGCGGAGATCGTCGTGGACACCGGAAAGCGCCTTCAAGGAAAGCCGGCCGCTCTGTCCCCGGCCAGAGCCAAAGGCAAACCCGCTTGAAGAAGAAAGCGTATTCAATCTGCATTCCGTTTACCAGGAGAAACAGATCCAAATGGGTGTCCAACAAGACATTCGGGAAAAAGGACTTTTGGGAGCGGCAGCTGCCGCGGCGGACAATGTTTTCACCCGCATCACCGCCGGCATCGATGCTGGCGAGTTTCGCCGCATGTTGCAGGGGGATCCGCCAGGCCGTCCCAACCCGCGCCTGAAGCCCCACAGCGAAGCCTTTCTGCTTCACATCAAACCTACGTACTATCACGAAAGCGTTACCCGCTTCAACCACACATTCCGCTTAGGATTGCTGTCGACATATCTCTTCATTGTCGAAACGATCACCGGTATTCTGCTGATGATCTGGTACGCTCCTTCGCCGGAACGGGCCTATACGGATATGATCCTGCTGCTGACGAACATACCATTCGGCCAGTTCCTGCGCGATCTGCACCGGCTCGGCGCGGAGGCGATGGTTGCGATTGTAACGCTTCACATGGTGCGGGCCTATCTCACCGGCAGCTATAAGCCGCCGCGCCAGTTTACCTGGTTCACGGGCGTGCTGCTGCTGGTGATGACGTTGTTCCTCAGTTTTTCCGGCTATCTGCTGCCCTGGGATCAGCTGGCGTTCTGGGCTGTGACGATCGGCACGTCGATGGCAGAGGCGGTACCCCCGGCGGTCGTCGGTGAGACGGTGAATCTGCTGGCTCGGGGCGCGCCGGACATCGGCGCCAACGGACTGCTGCGTTTCTATCTATTGCATGTTCTCTTCCTACCGCTGTTGCTGATCCTTTTCTTCTTCGTCCACTACTACAAAGTCGTGCATTTTGGCATCAGTCTGCCGGCGGACGAAGAGGAGGTGGGTGAGGATACGGCCAACCGGGTGCCGGCGGATAAACGGGTGTACTATCTGCCGGATGTGTTGACCGATGAAATGAGTTTCATGACTGTCATCACCACATTGCTCATTCTGATTACAGTTTTCTTCTTCCAAGCGCCCCTGGAACACATCGCCAATCCGCAATCGACGCCTTTGCACACGGTAGCGCCCTGGTATTTCTACTGGCTGCAAGGCATGTTGAAGATCGCGGACAAGTTCATCGCTGGCGTTCTGCTGCCGGGCGTATTGCTGGCGCTGCTGATGGCCATCCCCTACCTGGACTATAACCCCAGCCGTCGGGGCAAAGATCGAAAGGTGGCTATCGTCGCCGGCATCGTCGCCGGCACGGTGATGGTGATTCTGAGTTGGATGGGTACCCCTGAATATGCAGTGCAAGGCGCGCCTTCGGTGGAAATCGTCCAGGAACTGATGCCGGAGGAAGGCTCCGGCATCTCGCGCGAGATCGGCTACACGCACCTTCCGCTTGGCATCTGGCGCACAGATGAAGAGTACGATGCGCATGACCACGAATTCAATGAGCTTCTGCATGAGTTCCAGGCAACTGTCGATTATTACCGGCGGCAGGATCCTGACTTCAACGCGCCTGTCGGCCAACTGACGATCACCCAGGATCAACCGGGCCTCAAGAAACTGCACTGGGAGATCTTCTGGTATGATGCGCAGGGCGCGGAAGGCAGCTATAAAACGAGCTTCTGGCTGCATGAAGACTCCATCTACTGGGAGCAGTATGGCTGGAAGCAGTCATTCTTGGGCTATGTCTCTGACGGATGGAAGAGTCTATCCGGCGCTTTCGCAGGGGAGTAATCAAACGAAATGTATCGTTTTTTCGTTACGTCTCCAATTGCCAAACTTCTGTGGGGCATTCTGGCATCCCTGGTCGGCATCATTGTGTTGTTACTGGTGCTGGTGAGTGAAGACACTCGCATGGCTGCGCAGACTGTAAACTGGGAAGGCCGTTCGATAGAAAACGGCGCCACGTTGTTCGCCAATAACTGCACTCGCTGCCACGGGCCGAACGGGCAAGGGCTGCCTGGACTGGGGCCGGCGCTAAACAGCTTTTACTTCTTCATGGAAAAAGGGCGTTTGCAGGATATCGGTTGGGTCGGTTCCCTCGAAGATTACGTTTCCCTGACCATTGCCGCGGGACGTCCCAGCAAGACCAACAGCCCATGGGCTGAGGTAATGCCCACCTGGGGCTCGCAGTTCGGCGGTCCACTGCGGGGCGATCAGGTGGAGGACCTCACCGCCTACGTTTTGAATTGGCGCGAGTTCGCCTTGGCCCAGACAGCGGAGGAAGATCCCTTCCAGCCATTCCCGGATGTGAACAACGCTGTCGAATTCCAGAATGCCGCCTTCCTGCTATTGAGCGAAGAGGAGCAGGCCATAGCCAGGGAAGAGTTCAAGGCCCGCAATATCAGGTCGCCCCAGGAGTTGTGGACGTCTGAGGTGTGCTCCGCTTGTCACAACATCAACGAAAGACAGGTGGATGTCCGTGGCCAGAGTGGCCCGAATATGGCTGATCTCTATGAGCGGGCCGGCAGCCGGGTAGAAGGGCTGACGGCTGAAGAGTACGTCTACGAGAGCATCGTCGATCCTACCGCCTTTGTGGTTGCTTCATACGAAGCGGCGGGTCAGATGCCAGAAAATTTTGCAGAAAAGCTGAGCGAAGATGAGATCCGGGGCTTGGTAGAGTGGCTGCTCGATCCCAATCGGGAGCCATAGCGGACAGAAGGCCGCCTCTGTGTATCGACCGGATCGGTATAGAGGAGAGAACATCTCTCACTTCTTTTTTCTCGCTCCTCACTACTCGCTCTGCGGGCATTGCTGCATCGTTTGGCGAGGTTGCTTTTTGCAAAGATGAAGTTGAAACGTTTCCGCAACCGGCGGCAGGCCGGCGCGCTTCTCGGCGCACGTCTGCGTGAAGTGGAGGCTGTGAATCCGCTCGTGCTCGGCCTGCTGCGGGGCGGGGCGCCGGTGGCCTACGAAGCGGCCCGGGCGCTCCAGGCCCCCCTGGACGTCTTTCTGGTACGAAAATTAGGCGTGCCCGGGCAGAGTGAACTGGCCTTCGGCGCCATTGCCGAAGGCGGCGTGCAAGTGTTCAACCAGGAGGTCATCAAACGGCTGGGCTTGGGTGAGGATGTGATCGAGCAGGTGACTCGACAGCAAGGCCGGGAGCTGTACCGTCGAGCGCGGTTTTACCGAGGAGAGCGTCCTCCCGCTTCGATAGAGGGACGCACCATCTTTTTGGTCGACGATGGACTGGCCACAGGCGCGTCCATGCGGGCCGCTATACAGGCCCTGAGTTTTCAGAATCCGCTCGAGATCGTGCCGGCGATTCCTGTCGCTCCGCCCCAGGTTTTCACAGAACTGACATCGCAAAGTCGATTTCAGGCCGGCAAACGGAGAACTCGGCCTTTCGACCGGCTGGTTAAACAGATCATCGTCTTGCTGACGCCGTCTCCCTTTTGGGGTGTGGGGGCCTGGTATGATGACTTTCAGCAGGTGAGCGATGCCGAGGTTATCGAACTCTTGGCTGTCAGTGTTCCGCCCGACAAGTAGGTTGCGTTATTATCACGCGCATTATAGTCTCAACGCCGGCAAGCCCTCTACAATTTTTACTGTCTCCAGGCTCACGCTGATGACCTTTCCGATCAGATTGACGATGTAGCGCGGGTCGTCGGCGCGATTGGGGTCGTTGACGATGCCGCTGCGTTTGTCTGTCTTGAGGCGGTACTGGTCGATGATCCACTCCAGAGCCGAGCGGCTGCCCAGCCGATAGTCAAAAGCTTTTGCTGGAATTCCGTCGAGTGTCAGGAAGTCGTTGTAGCGAATTTGTGTTTTGTCTCGGGACAGCTTCATCTTCTCGACGCGCCAATCGAGCGGCAGACCCGGGTTTTCGCTGACTGTCAGGGGATAGGCGGGCATCTCTTCATAGCCGACGTGGATTTGCGCCAGGCGCGCGCCGGCCTGGGCAAAGGCCCGGAAGTCCGGGGCAAAGGGCAGACGCGGCAGGTCGCGTTTGAGGTTGGCCTGGTAGCGCTCGCGGTAGCGCGGATGGTGCAGGATGGCGTAGACGGAATGGAAGATATCCCATTTGCTGATTGTGTCGTCGCGGTAGCGCGCGCGGAACTGCGCCAAGGCCCAATCGGTGATGTTCTCGCGCCGGTTTGTCCCGTCCTCGTCGTAGGTGTAGAAGGGGAAGCATTGGGAAGCATCAATGGATGTTACTGTCAGACTAGGAATTATACCTGCGCAGAAACACCAATACTCAGCGCGTCCCCCAGCACTTGGAGCAACAATCACCCGATTTTCCGTTTCGGTCTGCGCTGTGGGGAAGATCGATGGAAAAACAAAAACTCGGTGGGTTAGAATTCGATCAAAGAACAGATTCGTTTTCGTGAAAGGACGGTAGAGGGACTGTCGGATTTTTGCTTCGGTAAATTCTGCGATTTGCCTACCCTTCAATTTCTGTTTTAAGCCTGAACTCCACTTGATTTTCTTATCATCATAGACCACAAAATCATCGACGTTTGCCTCCCGATTTCCCCGCCCTTTCCACTTGAACACCTGCTCATTGTAGAAATCGATCATCCGACCCATGTTCTCTGTGAGCGCGTCGCGGTTGAAATTACACGCCCAGGCATCCCGGCTGGTTTGAACGCCATTACTGAAGGTGTGAAAAATCACATCCACAGCCTCGCCTTTTGTCGCCTTCGCTTCCTTGCTTCCCAGCGGCATAAAGGTCTCAAATTCAGTGTGGAGTCCCTCGGTCAGCCATGTGTGCCTTGCATCGATGGAAGCCTGTTTCAGCGGGACGTTGGTATAGTCGCCGAATCGGGTTAAAACTTCCTGCTTCGCGCGGGCTTTGAGATAGTCGTCAATCGAGTAGATCCAGACCTCAGCCGCCTCGGATTTCGCTCCCGCTTTCCTGATGAAGAAGCTGATCCCCACCCCAACCCGGATCTGATCATCAAAAATGTTGCCGCCCTCTTTGCGTCGGCGTTCAGCGGATGTGCGGGCATTCCCCTTAAGATCGATGTGATAGATCCGGGTGAAATCCTGTGCAAGGTGTTGTCTCATGCCATCGAACGCTACGCCGTCGAGAAAGCTGTTGTTGGTGATAAAGGCGACAATCCCTTCCTCGCCAATGCGGTCCGCTGCCCAGCGTATCGCCTTCACATACGGGTCGGAGAGTCTGTTCTTATTGGTCGCCTTGGAATCGTGCGCGTAGGTCTCCGCCACCCGCTTGTCCAGCGTCCCGTAGTTGCGGTTCTTGTTGTTGTCGTTCTCGTTGACCTGTCCGACGTTGTAGGGTGGATTGCCGATGACCACGAACATCGGCTTCTGCGTCTCCAAGCGCTGCGCGTTCGCAGGCGCGAACAGCGGCAGCTGGCGGTCTTCCGCTAAGTCGAAGGTATCCACCAGGCAGATGCCTTCAAAGGGCTGATACGTATCGGTTGCCTCATAGAACTCGTGCTCGATGTTCATGCTGGCGATGTAGTAGGGCAGCAGCATCACCTCGTTGCAGTGCAGCTCCGACCTGTACTTGTCCTCCAGATCGGTTCTGCGTATCTCCCGCATCAGGCGCACGATGAAGTTGCCCGTGCCCACAAACGGGTCGATGATATGCACGCCGGGGTCGGATAGCGAGCGCCCAAACTCCGTCTGCAGAATGTGGGCAACGCTTTGCGCCATGAAATCGACGATCGGCTGCGGCGTGTAGACGATGCCATGCGTATCGGCCACCCTGAGCGAAAACCCCTGGAAAAACTGCTCGTAGACCGTGTTGAGAAAATGCTGCTTTTGCGAAAAATCGCTGATGGTTGCGGCCACGCGCTCGATGACCAGGTAGAAGCGGTCCAGGCTGTGGAGAAAGTCACCACGGCTGAACGACTGCGATGTGAGCGCGTTGATCACCTTCTCGATCTCATTGGCGATGACATTGCGCTGGGTGAAGTCGGGGTTGTTGAAGACGGTGCGGAACAGACGCTCGGTCAACAGATGTTGAATCAGCATCTCCTCGATCGCTGCCGCAGAGAGGTTGGGATTGATCGATTGACGACATTTTTCCAGAAAACCGGCAAAGGCCGTGGCAAAGCGGCGGTTGCTCTGCCGCTCCTTGTGGATCAAGCGCGCCAGGCCGCGTCCGATGTCCGGCACTCTGTCTTTGCACTGCGCGACAGCCTCCTCCCAGGCGGCGTACTCCTGCGGAAGGTAGCTGAAAAAGGTTTCCAGTGTCTCGATCAGGTGCGCCGGGTCGCTCAGATCGGCGTCGAGAACCTGACGCCCGTTCTGCCAGATGATCGCCCGTTGCGGCGTCTGGAAGAGGATGTTGTCGTGCGGATAGCCGGCCTCGAACTTGCGCCGCGCTTCAGACAGCAGGTCGTCGTGGATGTTCTTCGCCTCCCAGATGCCATGGGTCAACTGGAAATCGTCGATCAGGGCGCCGTCAACTATGATGCGCTTGTTGCCGCGCGCAGTGTTCGATGCGCCTCTTGCGAGCAGAGGCGCGATGGCCTGTTCAGGTACCAGGGTCCAGGCGCACTGCCGCGCGCAGTGTTCGAGCAGCGCCTGAAAGGCGGAGCGCGCCGCGCTTTCATGGCTGACGCCGAGGCGGTCGAAGCGCTCGAGCGCGGCGTAGTATGCCCGGATAGGCTTGTGCGTGGGTTTGAGGGTGAGTGTTGGCATTTGGGAATTAGGAATTGCGTATTGCGTAGAGTCAGCGTAGCTGCTTTGAAAAGGAAACGCAATTTTGAAAAGGAAACACAATGTCGCCAGGACGCGGAGACGCAAAGAGACATGGTCGATCATAGTCGCGTCCTTTGCGTTGCATTCATCCCGCCAGCGGTGAGCCAGAAACGCCCTATCTTGGGACGCGCCCTTGTATAACCAGAAACAGCGCTGACCACTGAAACTTAGGACGCGCCCGACCCGTTTCGTGGGTTGACAACCGTCTGAAAAGGATTGTACAATCTCCTATGTCTTATTGTCAGTTCTTTCTCAAATCCATGATGACATTCGCAATCAAAGGAGGCACGGAGATGCAACGATCTCTTTCTCGCCGCAAATTCTTGAAGGCGGCGGCATTGAGCAGCGGAGCAGTCGTTTTGGCAGCCTGTACACCCCCCCAAGCGCCAGGAGCTGGCGAGGGTGAAGCCCTAGCGGCGCCGGTCGAAATACAATGGTGGTCCTTTCCACTTGGACTTCCTGGTGAACTCTATCCGCATGGAAGTTGGGAGCAGGAGAAAGCGGATGAGTACATGGAGCTGCATCCCAACGTTGAGATCGCCTATCAAGGCATGGGATGGGATTCTCTGACAAAAATGTCGACTTCGGTCGCGGCCGGGAATCCTCCCAATATGATCTTACGCGGTGGGGTCGATCAGATCATTTATGCTCTGGACGGCGACGTTGCCCTGGAGGTGGAACTGCCGCAGGAGTTCCTGGATGACCTACCTGCAGGTTGGTATGACGGGATGCTGTATAAGGGCAAGAACTATATGGTGCCGTTCTATACGCTTGCCAACGGCATGACCATCAATCTGGATGTCGTGGAGGAGGCGGGCGCCACGCACCTGATACCGGAGGCTCCGGAGCGGACATGGAACTTCGACGACTATCTAACTTTGCTGAAAGCATGCACCTTTCAACGGGATGACGGTAGCCAGGTTTGGGGCAACGTATTTTCGACCCAACAGAGCAACCCATTCTTCTACTGGCCAGAGCAGGTTCTTAGCTGGAATTGGGGAACGGACACGGTGGAGCTCAAGGACGGCCAATGGCGCTGCAAGCTGGGCGATGAAGAGGGTCTGGCTTGGCTGCAATGGATGCAGGATCTCTACTTCGTTCATGAAGTCGTGCCCAACCCTGCTGGTCTGAGCGCCGGCCGCTGGGACTTCTGGAACCAAAAGTCCCTACTGGGCACAATCGGACCGAGCATTGGATATGCTCAGCGACCGGAAATGGAGATCGATCCGGACACTCTAGAGGTGACGAACACTGAACTCGGTTTCAGATGGATCTTTGTCCAGCCGCCCACAAATCCAGGGGTGGAACACTCCTCGTATTGGGGCGGACCGCTATTGGATGTCAATACCGTTCTCTTCCGCGCCGGCGGCGCGGAGACGATTCAACCGTCCATCGATTTTTCGCTGTGGCTTAGCAATGTTGAGAACCAGACATGGCTGGCGCAGTATCTGCTGCCGGCGCGAAAGTCCGCCCTTGGTGGTATCAGCAACCCCATGTTGGAGTGGCACCTCGAACACTATATTCCCTATGGACGGCAGAGAATATCGGCCAACGGCGGACGCGCCCGCGAGACCGTTGAGCAGTTGGAGTTGGTACTGCAGAAAATCTTCCTGCCTACTCCTCCTGAGGAAGCTGTGCAGGATTTCTGCGCTACGGTCGAGAAATTTGACTGGTTTGTTTGAGGTCGCGCTCTACAGTAGCGCGCAAAACAGGTCGCGATCCACAGTAGCGCGCAAAACAAGTCGCGCTCCACAGTAGCGCGCAAAACAGGTCGCGCTCTACAGTAGCGCGCAAAACAGGTCGCATAGACGGTTCGAGAAAGTCCAGGTCGTGAAAATATCCCCCTGGGCGCGCGGGCGTTTCGCCCGCATGAAGTGATGGAAAATGCAACGCTATGACGCAGAGGCGCAGGGACGCAATGAATGCCCTGGTTTTCCCTTGCGTCTCCGCGTCCGGGCGACATTGCATTTTTTCAGCGTTTTTTCAGCGTTTTTTTCAATGCGCAACAGAGGCTAGGGGATGGCTGGTGTAGATAGGGGTGTAGATAGGATTGGTGGCGCGGGGCGGCCAAGCTGGATGAGGTCGCCTTGGCCGCGAATGACATACGCCCAGTTGGACAAGATGTGGGGCTACGTTCTGATCGCGCCATTCATGGCATTTTTCGTGGTGTTCTTCATTCTGCCTTACGGCATGGTGATTTGGCTGAGTTTCGTCGATTGGCATCCGCGTGGGGTTACCGAGTATGTTGGCCTGCAAAATTATGCCGACGTCGTAGAGATGCCCAGCGCGCGCAAGGCCATGGTCAACTCGTTCTACTACACCCTTATGGTCGTGCCCGCCTCGACGGTCCTCTCTCTGATTACGGCGATTCTGATCGTTTCTCTGCGCAGCCGCACCTTACGGAGTTTTTTCCAGGCGGCATTCTACCTGCCCGGCGTCATCTCGGGTTTGGCCGTCGCTATCATCTGGCGCTTTGTGTTTGATTTCCACGTGGGCGTGCTCAATTTCGCCTTGTCGCTTGTCAACCTGGAGCCTGTGAACTGGCTGGGGAATGTGTACACGGCCCTGCCCTCTCTGGCGGGTATGGCTGTTGTTTCCAGTAACGGCGTGGCTATCATTATCTTCTGCGCAGCCCTGTTGAGCATTCCCACCAGCCTCTACGATGCCGCCGCGGTGGATGGCGCCGCCTTCTGGCGTAAGCACTGGTCTATAACTTTGCCTCTGCTGACACCCGCTCTGTTGTATGTGATTGTTGTCTCAACGCTGGGCGCCCTACAGGTATTTGTGCCGGTATTCGTACTGACGCGGGGCGGGCCGGTGCACAGCACCATGACAGTTGGCTACTATATCTACAATCAGCTGATCTTTTATGCCAACGCGGGGACGGCGGCGGCGGCCGGATTGCTTCTGCTGGTGGCAACGGTTGGTTTTACCATCTGGCAGTTTCGCCGCTTCTCCCAGGTTGTGGAGTTCTGAACCGAGGGCACGATATGGCTACCAAAGCGAGCCTGAACCAGAGCCAAAGAGCGTCAGCATTCGCAACTGCGCATACTCGGCTGTTGCCGGAGGGCACGGCCAGCGCCATGCGCTATCTCGCGATCTTCTTGATTCTCTTGCTAGGCGCTATCTCGCTCTTCCCGCTTTATTGGGCCGTCATTACCAGCTTCAAACACCCGCAGGACGTCGCCACGATCCCGCCTTCGTTTGTGGTGACGCGGCCAGTGCTGAAGAACTACATCGACCTGCTCCAGGGTACTGGCGTGGCCAACGCGCCGGTAGTCCGCTGGTTCTGGAACAGTGTTTTTACCGGCATTGCCTCGACGCTAGGCGTTGTTCTGGTGGCTTCCCTGGCCGGCTACAGCTTCGCCCGCAAACGGTTTCCAGGTCGGGACAAGCTATTCTGGATCATCATCAGCACCATGCTCGTCCCGGCTTGGTCGACGATTATCGCTGCCTATGTTTTGACACTGAAGTTGGGAATGCATGACACCTATTGGGCATTGATACTGCCCGGTCTCGCTTCTCCATTTGCCCTCTTTCTGTTCCGCCAATTCGCGGTGACGCTGCCGGAGGAGCTCTTTCAGGCCGCACGCATCGACGGCGCGCATGAGCTGCAACTCTGGTGGCTCATCACTCTTCCCCTGTCCAGGCCGGTATTGGCGACTCTGGCTATTTTTACGTTCGTGGCCCATTGGAACGATTTCCTGTGGCCGCTGTTGGTGCTGAACAAACCCCAAATTTACACTATGCCCGTGGGCGTGTCCATCATTATGTACCAGATCAAGGGGGCCGGACCGTCCTATGGGATTAGTATGTCTGCCGCCATTCTTATGTCGGTTCTTCCCATCATCGCATTCCTGCTGATGCAACGACAGATGATCCAGGGGATCACGATCGGGTCGTTGAAGGGTTAACAACGCAAGGAGTTTCGCATGGACTACAGTACCGTTCAGAAACCTGAGCTGGGGTATCGCTATGAATTCGACCTTGATGAGTTGGACGCTGCCCAGGCATGTGTCGACGCCCACGGGTTTGCGGTGGTCAAAAAGGTCCTGTCTGACGAGCTGGTTACAGAACTGCAGGAATCGGTTCGCCAGGTTCTTGATCCAGACGGCGCATTGGGCTCTGGCGAAAGCTACACACACACTTCCTTTATCGAACATTCACCCGCCATGTGGAAACTGTTCGACCACGAACCCTTTATGAGGGCGCAGCGAGTATTCTGCCAGGCGGACGAGTTGACAATCAACCGCACAGCGGCGATTCTGCGCAATCCCGGCTCATCGCCTCTTTCGTGGCATACTGACTGGCATGGCTTTACCCAGGGAGCCCCACAGGACCCTGGGGATGTCTTGAACCGCGGTCCTTGGCCTTCTGGGCTCTGGTTCTACATAACCGGTTCGCATCCCAAACATGGGGGATTGGCCGTCATCGAAGATTCACATGCGCCGGATTGGACGGGGCCGGAAGGCTTTGAACTGACCCCGGATCGGCGCTCATTTCACCCTGAAGGGAGCGAGCCGCACAGCTACGTGGGGTTCGATATGCCGGGTGTTGTCCCCCTGTTCACGGAGCCAGGCGATGAGATCATCTTCGCCGCGCGCACCTACCACTCCGCATTTCCAAACCGGATTGACCGTGTACGGCTTTCCTGTGGCATTGGCTTCCGGCCGCGCGGGTATCCGGTTCACGCGCCGTGGCCGCTTTCAGAATCGGCGCAAGCGTTTGTCAAAGCCCTGCCCCAACATTTGCACCCCCTGGTGGAAGACTATGTCGGCATTGATCCGCAGTGGCGCGGGGACAAGATGATGGCATAAGGAAAGATCACCTCGTTGCACGTCTTGCCAGTCGCGTCCAGCGGACGGGGGAGTTCCGCCAGGGGCGCATCTCGTTTGGGGCGGGCTGCCGAAGCCAGTGTAGCTGCCCAGCGGACGGTGGTGAGAAACATCCCCCTGGGCGCGCAGGCGTCCCTTCTTATTACAGACCCGCTTGCCCGTTTTGGCGTTCTGCCGTAGAGCCCACAGATATGATGGAAATTGGTGGAGAGAGGGGCATGATGCACGATACTCGGGCGATGCGATGACGGAAACGGCGCGGAGACATGTCGGAAAGGTGGGCAACGCGCAGGAGCTGGCGCCGTTGATCTGTCTGCTGCTGATCGACAGTTTGCATTTTGTCTTTGCCCGGCTCTTGCTCCCCTTGATCCCGCCGGCGCTTGGCGCACTGTATGTAATCGGAATCGCGACGGTCGAGGTAGGGCTGTTTGGTTTGCTCACCAATAGGCTGCGGTTGGCGCCCTTGCGCCGTCACTGGCCGACCTTCGTCGCCATTGGCATCTGTGTGGGGATCGGCGCCAACTTAAACTATACCGCGATCGCCTTTATCGACCCTGGCGCCGCGGCCATGGTGGGCAAGATGGCGATCATCTTCAGCCTGGGGTTCGGCCTGTTGTGGCTGGGTGACCGCCTCAGTCTCTGGCAGGTGATAGGTACAGTCGTCGCCTTGGTGAGCTTGGCGGTCATCTCCTTTCAACCGGGCCACTATCTGAACTTGGGAGTGATGATGGTGCTCGGCTCCACTTTTCTCTACGCCCTGCATACAGCCCTGACCAAGAAGCATATGGGTGAAGTCGATCTGCTCAATTTTTTCTTTTACCGGCTGCTGTTGACGGCCACGGTACTGGTACTGATCATTGGGGTGCGCGGAGAATTGGCTCTGCCCAGTAGCCAGGCGCTGCCGATTTTGCTGATAACGGGCACTGTAGATGTTGTTATCAGTCGGACCCTGTACTACTGGGCGTTGCGTCGGCTGGATATGAGCGTCTTCGCCGTGGTGCTGGCAATCAGCCCGGTGGCGGCCATCGTTTGGTCGTTATTTTTATTCGATGTCTTCCCCAGCGGCCAACAGCTCCTCGGCGGCGCGGGCATTCTGACCGGCGTGGCCCTTGTAACCAGCGCGCCCGCGTTGGAGAGAAAACCAGTGGCTACTGATCAGTGCTGACCACTGATCACCGCAGTTCTCACTGACTACCGGCGATGACAACAATATATTCTCCTCTGGGTTTCTTGTCCTTCACGGCGTCCAACAAAGAGGAAATCTTGCCCCGTTGCATCTGTTCGTACAACTTTGTCAGATCGTTGGCCAGCGCCGCTGACCGGTCGCCGTAGACGGCCAGAGCATCGGTGAGGAAAGCCGCCAGCCGGTAGGGGCTTTCGTAGAAGACGAGAGTATGGGGCGATGCGGCATCCACTTCCAGAAAGCGCCGGCGGGAGGCGGATTTGCGCGGCGGGAATCCGCGGAAGGTGAAGCTATGCAAGGGCAGTCCGGAAAGGAGGAGAGCCATCACCAGGCCGGTCGGCCCCGGGATGGCGGAGAGCGGCAACCCTTCTTCCAACGCGCGGCGCACGGCTGAAAAGCCGGGGTCGGAGATGCCCGGCGTGCCGGCGTTTGTCACCACCGCGACAGATTGGCCACTGTGGAGCGCGCGGATGATGCGCTCTACAGCCTGCCGCTCGTTGTGTTCGTGGTAGGAGAACTGGGGAGTGTCGATCTCGAAATGTTTGAGTAGCCGCCCGGTTTTGCGGGTATCCTCCGCAGCGATCAGATCAACGGAGCGCAGCGTCTCCAGCGCCCGTACTGTAATATCGCCGAGATTGCCGATGGGGGTGGCGACGAGATATAACATCTCAACCAATTATTTCTGACGTTGGCTCGATCGTTCTCGGACCCGGTATGCTCGTACACAGTCTGTGTCAGCTGTCGCCATGTCAGCCAAACAGACCTCTACTGTCTATCGCTCTGCTGCCATGAACTCTTCAATCGCCCTGAACAGCTGGTCCAGGTCCGACGGCCAGACTTCGCCCATATGCCCGATGCGGAAGGCCTTGCCCTTGTACTGACCGTAGCCGTTGGATATCTGCATCTCCCTTTCGCCCAGGAAACGGTTGAGCGCAGCGATATCCAGCCCCAGATTGTTCTCGACAGTTGTCACAGTAGGCGACTCGTACCCGGCTTCTGCCATCAGGCCAAAGTTATGCTGGGTGGCCCAGGTATGGGTCTTCTGCGCGCAGAATGCGTGCCTGGCGTAGCGGGCATCGATCCCCTCGGCAAAGATGCGGTCCAACTGGACGCTCAATGCTCGCAGCAGGGAAATGGCTGGGGTGGCCGGGGTTGTGTTGCGCTTTCGGTATTTGTCGAGTTGCAGGAAGTCGAAATACCAGCCCCGCCCCGACAGTGATGCCGCGCCGTCGATCAGCCGGTCGCTGACCGCGGCAAACGCCAGCCCCGGTGGTACGGCCAACGCCTTCTGGGAGGAAGTGAGCAGCAGATCCAGGCCCCAGGCATCGAAAGGCAGTTTTGTGCCGCTGAAGGAGGAGACCGCATCCACGAGAATCAGGGTGTGCGGGCTGACCCGCCGCACGCTTGCGGCAATGGCCTCAATCGGGCTGGCGACCCCGGTGCTCGTCTCATTGTGGACGACTGTAATCGCATCGACACGGCCGCCTGCAAGGGCTGTTTGCAGGGCATCTTCCACCTGCGCGGGCTTGATTGCTGTGCACCAGGGCACTTCCACCAGGATGGCTTCTTTGTCGCAGCCGACGGATACGTCGTGCCAGCGCCGGCTAAAGGCGCCGTTCACGAAATTGATGACCCGTCGGTTCACGGCGTTGCGGATGGCAGCCTCTTGCATACCGGAGCCGGACGCCGCTACAGTGAAGACCCGTGCCTCCGTGTGGTAGAGCTGCTGCAACTGTTCGGTACATTTGCCAAAAAGAGACTCCAGCTCCTCGCTGCGATGGCCGATCATCGGCGCATCCTGCGCGGCCAGCACATCCGGGTGCACATCCGTGGGGCCGGGCACGAACAACCGCTGGGCGGGCTTATCCGCCGGCGTGTCGAAGAGCTCCATCCCTGTATCTGTTGTCATGTTCGCAGTTGTTGCATTCATAGAAATCGGGCCTCGGTGAGAAGTGAGAACTGCAGTTGCCAGTGGTCACTAGCCACTGACAATTAGCCGATTGGCGCGACACAGGCCGGGTCTTCGTTGCGCGGGTTGTTGACAACTGTGCTGACAGGCACAACCTGCATAGCCGCGCCGGTGCATGGCCGCATCAGATGCAGCAACGAATCTGCTTTCTGCACACTCTGATCGAGCCACTCATCATAGTCTTCTGGCTCCAGAATGACCGGCATACGGTTGTGGACCGATGCCAGAAGTTCGTTTGGCCCTGTTGTCAGCAGGGTGCAGGACTCGATCACTGAACCTTCCCGCTCCCAGCGCTCCCACAGGCCGGCGATGCCAAATACTGCGCCCGACTTCAGAGCGATCAGATAGGGTTGTTTGCCGCCGTTTTCCTTTTTCCACTCGTAGAATCCATCAGCTGGCACGATGCAGCGCCGGTATTTGAAGGCCGCGCGGAACGATGGCTTCTCCGCTGCTGTTTCCGAGCGGGCGTTGATCATCCGGTAGCCGATCTTCGGATCTTGCGCCCAGGATGGAATCAGTCCCCAATTCAAAAATGTCGCCTCCCGTTTGCCGGTATATGGGCTTGCGCGCACAGAGAGAACGGGTTGGGTAGGCGCTATATTATAGCGAGGCTCGGAGCGCGGCGCTTCCGCCAGCTCAAAGAGACTCTGTAGCTGTTCCGGCGAGGCTCGCAGGACAAAACGACCGCACATACTCTCCCTCCGACGAAGTAAACTGAGCGTAACGATTGGCAAACCGCGATGTCGCGCTCCACAGTAGCGCGCAAAACAACCTTTCCCCGATCTTAGCGATTGGCAGTCTGCTTGTCAACTGTGGGCGGGAATGAGAAGACAACGCAATGTCGCAAAGGCGCAAAGAAAAACCAGGGAGTTCAGTGTGTCCCGGCGGCTCCGCGCCTTTGCGTTGTTTTCAAACCGTCCTCAACGCCGGCAAGCCGTCTACAATCTCCACCGTCTCCAGGCTGACGCTGATCACCTTCCCGATCAGGTTGACGATGTAACGCGGGTCGTCGGCGCGGTTGGGGTCGTTGACGATGCCGCTGCGTTTGTCTGTCTTGACGCGGTACTGGTCGATGATCCATGCTAGGGCCGAGCGGCTGCCCAGCCGATAGTGTAACGCTTTTGCTGGAATCCCGCCCAGTGTCAGGAAATCGTTATATTGGAGCTGTGTTTTGTCTCGGGAGAGTTTCATCTTCTCGACGCGCCAATCGAGCGGCAGATCCGGGTTTTCGCTGACTGTCAGGGGATAGACGGGCATCTCTTCATAGCCGACGTGGATTTCGGCCAGACGCGCGCCGGCTTGGGCAAAGGCCCGGAAGTCCGGGGCAAAGGGCAGGCGCGGCAAGTCGCGTTTGAGGTTGGCCTGGTAGCGCTCGCGGTAGTGCGGATGGTGCAGCAGGCCGTAGACATAATGGAAGATGTCCCATTTCCCGATGGCATCGTCGCTGTACTGCCTGCGGAACTGCGCCAAGGCCCAATCGGTGATGTTCTCGCGGCGGTTTGTCCCGTCCTCGTCGTAGACGTAGAAGGGAAAGCATTGAAAGCCGTCACTTGCCGCGAGTGCGTGAAGGTCGGGAATCAGGTTCGTCATCAGCGTGGTGAAATCTGCGCGGAAACCATGATCGCTGACGATTATCACCCGGTTTTCCGTTTCGGTCTGCGCTGTGGGGAAGATGGATGGAAAAATAAAAACTCGGTGGGTTAGAATTCGATCAAAGAACAGATTCGTTTTCGTGAAAGGACGGTAGAGAGATTGTCGGATTTTTGCTTCGGTAAATTCTGCGATTTGCCTGCCCTTCAATTTCTGTTTTAAGCTTGAACTCCACTTGATTTTCTTATCATCATAGACCACAAAATCATCGACGTTTGCACCCTGATTTGCCTGCCCTTTCCACCTGAACACCTGTTCATTGTAGGTGTCAATTGTCCGCTTCATGTTCTCTGTGAGCGCGTCGCGGTTGAAATTACACGCCCAGGCATCCCGACCGGTTTGAACGCCGTTGCTAAAGGTGTGAAAAATCACATCCACCGCCTCGCCTTTTGACGCCTTCGCGTCCTTGCCTCCCAGCGGGATGAAGCTCTCAAATTCGGCGTGGAGTCCCTCTGTCAGCCAGGTGTGTCGCCTGTCCGGCCTGATCTCTCGCCACTCGATATTGCCTGCGTGTTGGCGTGCATGCAGAAAGTCGAATTTTCGCTTTTTGTCCCACAGGTCGTCGGTTCGATAGTAGAAGATACGGGATAGCTGGCCTTGTGGTTGCCCGCCCCTACGCTTCACAAACAGGTTGATGCTTACCCCCACCCGAATGCCGAATACATTGGCATCCGAGACCTTCAAGCCCTTGCGCGCATTCCCGCCCAAATCGAGACTGTACAGGGTATCGAAATCGTCTGCCAGATGTTTCCGCATGCCATCAAACGCCACAGCGTCGAGAAAGCTGTTGTTGGTGATAAAGGCGACAATCCCTTCCTCGCCAATGCGGTCCGACGCCCAGCGAATCGCCTTCACATACGGGTCGGAGAGTTTGTTCTTATTGGTCGCCTTCGAGGCTTGCGCGTAGGTCTCCGCCACCCGCTTGTCCAGCGTCTCATATTTGCGGTTCTTGTTGTTGTCGTTCTCGTTGACCTGGCCCACGTTGTAAGGCGGATTGCCGATCACCACGAACATCGGCGTCCGCTTCTGCGTATCCAGGCGCTGCGTGTTCGCAGGCGCGCACAGCGGCAGCTGTCGGTCCTCCGCCAGGTCGAAGGTATCCACCAGACAGATGCCTTCAAAGGGCTGATACGTATCGGTTGCGGCATAAAATTCATGCTCGATGTTCAGGCTGGCGATGTAGGAGGGCAGCAGCATCACCTCGTTGCAGTGCAGCTCCGACCTGTATTTGTCCTCCAGAGCGGTCCGGCGTATCTCCCGCATCAGGCGCACGATGAAGTTGCCCGTGCCCACGAACGGGTCGATGATATGCACGCCGGGGTCGGATAGCGAACGCCCAAACTCGCTCTGCAGGATGTGGGCAACGCTTTGCGCCATGAAATCGACGATCGGCTGCGGCGTGTAGACGATGCCATGCGTATCGGCCACCTTGACTGAAAACCCCTGGAAAAACTGCTCGTAGACCGTGTTGAGAAAATGCTGCTTCTGCGAAAAATCGTTGATGGTTGCGGCCACGCGCTCGATGACCACGTAGAAACGATCCAGGCTGTGGAGAAAATCACGACGACTGAACGACTGCGATGTGAGCGCGTCGATCACGTTCTCGATCTCATTGGCGATGACATTGCGCCGCGTGAAGTCGGGGTTGTTGAAGACGGTGCGGAACAGACGCTCGGTCAACAGATGCTGTATCAGCATCTCCTCGACCGCCGCTTCAGAGAGGTTGGGGTTGATCGATTGGCGACATTTCTCCAGAAAATCGCCAAAGGCCGTGGCAAAGCGGCTGTTGCTCTGCCGCTCCTTGTGGATCAACAGCGCCAGGCCGCGCCCGATGTCCGGCACTCTGTCTTTGCACTGCGCGACAGCCTCCTCCCAGGCGGCGTACTCCTGCGGACGATAGCCGAAGAAGGCTTCCAGTACCCCGATCAGCTGCGCCGGGCCGCTCAGGTCGGCGTCGAGAACCTGACGCCCGTTCTGCCACAGGATGGCGCGTTGCGGCGTCTGGAAGAGGATGTTGTCATGCGGATAGCCGGCCTCGAACTTGCGCCGCGCTGCGGTCAGCAGGTCGTCATGGATGTCCTTCGCCTCCCAGATGCCATGGGGCAACTGGAAATCGTCGATCAGGGCGCCGTCAACTATGATGCGCTTGTTGCCGCGCGCAGTGTTCGATGCGCCTCTACTCGAAAGAGGCGCGATGGCGTGTTCAGGTACCAGGGTCCAGGCGCACTGCCGCGCGCAGTGTTCGAGCAAGGCTTGAAAGGCGGCGCGCGCCGCGCTTTCATGGCTGACGCCGAGGCGGTCGAAGCGCTCGAGCGCGGCGTAGTATTCTCTGATGGGCTTGTGCGTGGGTTTGAGGTTGAGAGTTGGCATGTGCGCTATCCTACCGCTGCGGCGCAGGTGGAAAATTCAGGTGGGCGCCTCCCAAGATCAGATGGCCGCACTGTCATTGTCGCCCTTCTTATTGTCAACTGCAAACCCGCGTAGCGTCTCCACAACCACTTGCGCGCAGTCCACTGTGATTTCCTGACCGCTCCCGTTTGACGCTTTTCTTTCCACCGGGTAGCATAAGGTGAAAAGTGGCCCTGCGACTGAAATTTCGACTTACAACTTACAATCGTTCCCATGCGCCTGGCTGTACTTGCCGACATTCACGGAAATCTGCCCGCTTTGCAGGCTGTTCAGGCTGAACTGGAACGGCTGCAGCCGGATTATGTCGTTCTCGACGGAGATATGATCAACCCTATACCATATAACTGCAGCGTCATCGAGACTGTGCGTGCGTCCGATTGGGCGGTCATTCGTGGAAACCATGAGTTCTACCTGCTCGATTTTGGCACGAAACGCGCGCCCAAAGGGGCGGAGAACTCGGAACGCTGGGGAAGTCTTCACTGGCTGGTGAAGCGGATACGCGCCGATCAGGCCAACTATCTGGCTGCCCTGCCAGATGAACGCACCCTGTGCTTTCCCGGCACCCAGCCGATTCGGGTCGCCCACGGGGTGCCGGGTCGCAATCGGGTGGGTTTCTATCAGACGATGTCAGGGGAAAAAATTCTTCCTGAGATCGATACCGTTCAGGAGCGCACAATCATTTCTGCTCACACCCATGTGCAGGTGGACAGGCATCTCTTCAAACTTGCGTCCGTGGACCCGCTGACAGACCCACACGAAAGCGGCGCATACGACTACGACGGAAATGTTGAATCGCTCCCTGAAACCAAGTCGGAAGAACCCTTCCATTTTGGAGGCGAATGCCGCGCGCCCGGTCGTCACTGGCATCTGATGAATCCCGGCAGCATCGGTCTCCCCCTCAACGGCGACCACGCGGCCCAATTCGCCTTGATGGAGTCTGTGCCGGAAAGTGAGGAGCTGGGCGGCTGGAAGGTTTTGCATCAGCGGGCGCCCTATGACCGGCGCCCGGCGCTCGAGGCTTTTTTCACGGAAGGGCTGCTGGAGGCCGGCGGCGTCATTGCCCAACTTTTTTACTGGGAACTCGTGACCGCCAAACCGGAAATCATCAGCTATTTCCGCTGGTGTCGGGCAAACGGACAGGACCCCGATGCAGATATCCGTCGGGCCTTTGCGGCCTACAACGACGCGACCGGACGAGACCGCTACGTGAGCGAGCGGGATCCACTGCGCGCAACACAGTCAACATGAGTCGTCTGCGCCTGGCCTTTCTGGGCGATATTCACGGCAATCTGCCGGCTCTGGAAGCCGTTCTGCATGACATAGACCAGCAAACCCCGGATGCAGTCTTTCTGTTGGGTGATCTGATCAACCGCTGCCCGTGGACGGTTGAGGCGCTGGATCTGCTGCGTGAGCGGGACTGGCTCTCTGTTCAGGGGAACCACGACCTGATTCTCGGTCTGCTCAACACGCCGGACATCTGGCCGCCCTTCGACGAACCGCGCCGCTTTCCCCTCATCTACTGGACGTGGGAGCATCTGCGCCCGCAGGATATCAACTATCTGCGCAGCCTACCCCACGACCTGCTCATTGAGATCGAAGACGCGCCGCCGATACGGCTGTTCCACGGTCTGCCGGGCGATCCGTTTGTCGGTATCTATCCCGGCGTAGAGGCAGAGGAAATCGCGCTGAAGATCGCGATCTATGACGAACCTGTTTTAATTTGCGGCCACACCCACCAGCCGCTTGATCGCACGTTTACAGGGCTGCGGGGTGGGAGCGCCTCCGCAGAGTTGAATTGCGCGCCACTGTTGGGCGCGACTACGCAGATCCAGCCCTGCCAACAGCGGGTTCTCAACCCCGGCAGCGTCGGTATGCCGTACAACGGCGATCCGCGGGCGCAGTATCTGTTGCTGGACTTGATAGAGAAGAGCGGCCAAAAGGCCTGGCAACCGCGCTTTCGACTTTTAGCCTACGACCGCGCGCGGGTTGCGCGGGCCTTCCAAGAGAGGGGGCTGCTGTCCGAGGGCGGAGCTATCGCCAAACTGTATCTGCGCACAGTTGAGGACGCGCAGCCCTGGGCCAGCGATTTCGGCCAGTGGCTGCGTCACCAGCCGATGGCGCTGCGAAAGGAGCCATCGGCTGCGGTCGATCTGTATCTGCAAACCCATGGACCCAATCAATGGGCCTTTAGCGGTTAATTCCTAATTTGTAATTGAAAAGGCGAGATCGTAGACAATGCAACCAAACCTTACACAAGTCAGAAATGAGTTTCCAGCAGTGCAGGAGACGGCCTATCTCAACACAGGAAGCTATGGGCCTCTTAGCTGCGCGGTGGCCGCAACGATCGAGGAGGCGAACCGCCGCCAGTTGACAGATGGCCGGCTGGATTTCAGCATCGGGGGATCCAACCAGGCTATCGCTGCCAAGCTGCGCGCTGGGTTTGCCCGCGTACTGGGCTGCGCAGCCGCTGAAATCGCCCTCACGCATCACACAACCGACGGCATGAACATCGCCACCTGGGGTGTGCGCTATCGGCCCGGCGACGAAATCGTCACAACCTCCTGGGAGCACCCTG
This sequence comes from uncultured Caldilineaceae bacterium, assembly GCA_958295915.1. Classification (GTDB taxonomy): domain Bacteria; phylum Chloroflexota; class Anaerolineae; order Caldilineales; family Caldilineaceae; genus Bin5. Next base: position 4,295,381 of record OY282381.1, on the reverse strand, counting down.
GCGGGCTGTTGCCGGTCTACGCGGCGGCTCGCCGCTTTCATCTCAACGTTCGGGTAGTTCCCCTCAGTATGGACGACGATGACAGTGCGCTCTTACGCAAGTTCGAGCGCGCCATCGGCGCCCGCACCCGACTCGTCTCAGTCGCCCACGTTTCCTGGAAGACCGGCGCGGTCCTGCCGGTAGCTCGGATCGCGGCCCTTGTTCATCGGCATGGCGGGTTGATTGCTGTGGACGGCGCGCAGTCCGGGGGGGCCATTCCCCTCGACATGCAGGCGCTGCAGACTGATTTCTATGCGATTCCCGGCCAGAAGTGGCTGTGCGGGCCGGAGGGCGTCGGCGCGCTGTACGTCAACAAGGAGCGGCTGGGGGATCTGCTCCAGACGTATGTGGGCTATCCCAGCCTGCGGGACGGCGAGGCCTTCGATGAGAGCGGCGTCTTTCTGCCCAGTCCCGGCGCCGCCCGCTATGAAGTCGGCACGATTTATCGACCAGCGATAGCCGGGATGTGGACTGGCTTGCAATGGCTGGAAGAGCTGGGGCTCGACTGGATATACGACCGCACACAGACGATCACCCGACATACCCGGGAAGTTCTATCCGCTATCCCCGGTGTGCGAGTGGTTCAGACGCCGACCCAGGCAGGGCTGACCAGCTTTACTATCGACGGCGTAGCCCCGACAGACGCCGTCGAGCGGTTGGCAAAGGGTGGCGTGCGCATTCGCTCTGTGCTGGATCCGGATCTGTTGCGCGTGTCTTCCCACTTTTTCAACGATGAGACGGACATCGAAAAGCTACGGGCAGGCATTGTGAAACTGAGCCAGACCGTCGCATAAGGCATGCGCTTGCCGGTGGAGCGCGCTCGGCAGGAATCAGATCGGCGGTTCACGGAGCGGATCCAGCGAGACCAGCTGAGCGCGCAGGTTGGCGCGGGCGCGGCTCAGGCGGGATTTGACGGTGCCCAGGGGCAGATCCAGGAACGCCGCAGCCTCGCCGTAATCATAGCCGTGGATATCCACGAGTATCACCACATCCCGGGACCAGGCCGGCAGTTGTCTGATCATGCGCGTAAGAAGCTCCAGTTGTTCCTGACGCACTGCGCGTTTCTCTGGGTCTTGGTCGCCCCGCCAATCTGGCGCATCGAGCTGATAGTCATCCATCAGTTGTTCAAGGCTCACAGCCGGCTGTCGTTTCTGGCGTCGTAAGTGGTCGTAGCAAGTATTGGAGACGATCCGCAGCAGCCAGGCACGGAAGTTACCGTCCTGGAAGCGAGGCAGGGCTTGGTAGACTTTTATGAGCGCGTCCTGCACTGCGTCCGCAGCCGCTTCCTCGGTTTTTAGAATCTGTCGAGCCAAATACACCGCCAGGCTCCAGTGCGCCTCGACCAATCCTTGAAAGGCCTGCTCATCCCCAGCTCTGGCGGCAGGGATGAAGTTGAGAACTGCGGATGTCATCTGCGACTGTGTCAAGAGAGGCGCGCCGTTTTCATTTCGTTTCCGTGCGGCGCCCGTATCTTCTTTCCGTAGGGCAATAGCGCTGTCAATCGCTGCCACTTGCATATCCTTTCGCTTCGGAATCGTGGAAGTAGTATCTCAAGGATAAACCAAGCGCGCGGCTCTGTATCTGAACGTTCTGCAACGCAAACCGGACTGTTTGCCTACGCTTGTCCGCGTTTTGCCTTACAGAAGGCAGCGAATCGCGTTCTGTTCTGCGCAAGTACGTGGGTGGTTGAGGGGAAGGAATTTGGAGTTGTGGGATAGAGGTTCATCGACCAGCGCAAGTGTCTCTCCGCAACAGTCTGTCTTTTTCGTATACCCGACCAGAACATCAGAGCGGACAAGGTCTTTCGATGGCTGCGGAGCCGCTACTGATCTGTGAACTGATAGCCGTAGCCGCGGATGGTCACGATATAACGAGCTGCGTTATCTTGAAGGGTGTTCTTTGGCACAGGCGACGCGGTCTCAATGCGGCTGCGCACCCTGCTTACCATACGATCGATGCTGGCGTCGTACACATCGCCATTGACCTCTGCCCAGATCTGATTGGCCAGCTCATCTTTGCTTACGACCCGGCCACGATTCTGGTAGAGATAGCAGAGCAGATCGAACTGCTTGACGCTCAGAGGAGGGACGAGCGCCTGGCCGTCGATGAAAACCTGCCGGGTCGCTGGATCCACGCGGATCCCGGTTTCCTGCACAGCTGCCAGAAACGGCGCGGTGATCGTTGCAGACGGGTCGTGAAAACGGAAGCGAGTCGAGGCGAATTGCAGTTCGTCTCCGTCCTCCAGCCAGGCAGTTGCACCCGATCCGAGACGACTGCCGTTGACGAAGACGCCGTTCTTGCTTTCCAGATCGTGCAGCCGGTACGCGTTGTCAATGCGGTGCAGCTCCGTGTGTTGACGACTGGCGTAGCCGTCGTTCAGCGTTACATCGGCGTTCGCGGATCGTCCGATCAGGATGGTTTCTGTGGAGAGTTCATATTCTGTGCCCGCGTCGGGTCCGCTCAGGCAGACTAATCTGGCAAATTGACTCACGCGCGTCTGTGCTCCATGAAGTATGAAATGTGAAAGTCGCCAGCGTCGCTCCCGTCGGCCCAAAATGGTTCTTTACGCCAAAGGTTTTCTGCGTTACCCTATGGGTCCAGACGGATAGAGAGAGTGCGTCCATTGTTCCGGTTTTTATTTCCCAATTCACGATTTTTTGGTATTATAAGTGCGCACTATACAGATTTCCAACCCGCGCGCCCAAGTCGGCCGGCATCAGGTCGATACATCAGGTCGATACACTGGGGAACGGCGATAAGGGGACATCGTTTCAGATTTCTTAGTTCCATCTTCTTCAAGAAACGATACACGGTGACAAAACACGGTGACAAAATACTTTGGTTCCATATGATTTCGCATGTAGGGGCAACCCTTATGGTTGCCCAGCTGAAGAGATATGCTGCCTGAGCAGAAGGATTCCAGCGGCTTGGCTGTAAAGGTTGGGTTGCGCGCCTCTGTTGGGCGCGACCTGGAACCACGAAAAAGAGAATCCAGGGCCGGAGAGCGGTCTGCGAACCCCGGTCATCTACGCTGGGATTTTCCGCCGCAAGCCAGCGAGCGCTTGACCGACCGCCAGATTGGACGCTATCTGGTAGGCGGGCGGTTGGGCAGTGGCGGCGCGGCCAGCGTCTACCAAGCCTATGATCAGATCCAGGGCCGCTCCGTGGCTCTGAAAATACTGCTGCCCGGCGCCGATGCGGCAGTCCGCAGTCGCTTCCGCCAGGAGGCTCGCACCGTCGCCAGTTTACGACACCCCCATATCGTCCAGACTTTGCAGGTGGGGGATGCCACCAATGATGGCAGCGCCTACATTGCCATGGAACTGATCGAAGGCGAAAGCCTGGCTCAACTGCTGAAGCGGCGCGGGCGTTTGCGCGTTGCTGAGAGCTGCAATCTCCTCGCTCCAATTGCCAGAGCTTTGGACTATGCTCATCAACAGGGCATTATCCATCGGGATGTCAAGCCCAGCAATATTCTGCTGCGCCCGAACGTTCCAGCCGAGCCCGACAGCCGACTGGATTCTGCGGTGGCGCCGCTTCTGTCTGATTTCGGCATTGCCCTAGCCCTGGATATGCCGGAGCTGACAGATGTAGGGCGCACAATTGGGACGCCGGCGTACATGGCGCCGGAACAGTGCGTCGGCAGGTGGGAGGTGACAGGCCGCGCAGATATCTATTCACTGGGGGCGGCGCTGTTTCGTTGCCTGGTAGGCCGGGCTCCTTTTAGCGGTACGACGACGCAGATCCTGCACGCTCACGTGTACGCGCCCCTGTCGATACCGGATGATCTCTTAGGGTCCCTCCCAGCGGCAGCGGTCGATGTTCTCCGCCGCAGCCTGGCAAAGAAGCCCGAGGATCGGTACGCCAGCGCCAGAGAGATGGCCGTCGATCTGGCTGCCATCGCTGGTCGCACTCTGCCACAAGAGGCCGGCCCCGCCGAGGTGACCTCCACGCTGACACTGGTATCTCTGCCGTCGATTGGGCTGCCCCCGCCCCAGCCGCATACAGAAACGGTTATTGTCCCGGCCGGGGAAAGCCAGCCTGACGCGTTTATTCAGACGGCTGTTCCCGAGGAGCCGATCACTGAGGAGCGGGCCACGTTTGCTGAACCGGAGGCATCTCCGCGCGCGCGGGTGCGTCTGTTGACCGCAGTTTTGGGCGGCGTATTTATCTTTGCACTTCTGGCTGGGATTGGCGTCGCCGCCAGAAACTTTCTGCTGGGGCGACCGTCGCAGGTGAGCGCAGCAATTACGACCAACGCTACCGCGCGTCCGCTCCCTTCGCCAACCGACGAGCCGCAGCCCACGAAAACAGAGGCGGCAGGCGTCCTGGCAGCAGCCGCGAGCACGCGCGCGATCGCCACACCAGAACCAACGGCAACCGACCCGCCCCCTGCACTCAGTGAAGAGCCCGCCTGCCAATACGTGGTCGCCGCTGAATTTAATCAGATCATCAGCGAAAATGCCCGACGACAGCTCGGTTGTCCGAAGGATGTGCCAATCAGCGTTACCTACAAAATCCAGCATTTTGAAAACGGAAGGGTATTTGGCCGCCAGGATAAACCCATCGTCTACATTCGCTACGCCAGCAACCAGGAGTGGGAGCAGCGGGAACATGACTGGCGACCGGGCATGCAGGAATCCAACGATGCTCCGGAACTGCGGCCACCAGCGGCAGGGCTTTTCCAACCGCTGCGCGGGATCGGCCAGATCTGGGCCGAAAGCATTTTTGTGCGTCAGGCTCTGGGCTGGGCAATCGACCAGGCAGAGGAGACAAGCGGCGTACTGCAATCTTTTGAGGGCGGTTTGCTCATGCACAACAGCATGACACAAGATATATATATTTTTTTGAAGTCGCAACTGCGGCTCTAACTATCCAACATGGAGGATAACGATGCAAATCTCGACAGTTGAACGGACCAGATGGTTGGGCCGACACGTCAAGCGATTGAGCCAGATTTCCCCGGCTCAACCATCTTACTGGGTCGTTCTGATCGTGCTGGTGTTGGCGTTAGCAGGCTGCGGGCGCTCAGCGCCTGCGCCCACAGACACGCCAATGCCGCCCACGGACACGCCAGTCCCGCCCACAGACACGCCAATGCCACCCACAGACACGCCAGTCCCGCCCACGGACACGCCAGTCCCGCCCACAGACACGCCAATGCCGCCCACGGACACGCCAATGCCGCCGACAGACACGCCAATGCCGCCGACACCGACGCCCACTAAGAAGCCTGCTCCGAAACCCATTGTCAGTATCCCAAGGGGTTGGTCGCCGATCATGAATGAGCGCATCGGCTATTCGCTGGCAGTGCCCCGTGGATGGCTGATCTTTGACCTGCAGAGCGGCCAATTGGGCCAAATCATGGGCTGGCTTGGCGATCCAGACACTGCAGCGCAATTGCAAGACTTCCTGAAAACCCCCGAAGGGCAGAACGCCGGCCATCTCGCGGTGGAACTGAACATTTTCGCCCAGCCACCTATCGCAACGTTGGCGGGCGTCTACGTATTGCCGCTCAGCGATGACATATCGCAAGAACGGGTGAAAGAGTGGCTTGCCAGTGCAATCGGATCGTTTGATATGTTCGATATTAATCTCCAGACTCTGGAGATTGGCACAACCAACAATCTGCCCTCTATACAGGGGGTTGGCACGTCCGATCTCAGCGGCATGGGTGGTTTCAACGCCCATATTGTCGTTACGGCGTTGCGGGCAAACGATGCGGCCTATATTCTACTCGTGGCAACCCGGGCCGAGGCCGCCCAGTCCAAGCAGCCGGTGATCGACCAGATCATTGGCACCTTCCGACCGGAGTAGGCCCAATTGCAAAGTGGCTGCCAGGACCGGCCTCTTGTCTCTGACCGGTCATCGGCTAGTCCCTGCATAGCGCGGGGACTAGCCTTTCTTTGGCTTTGATTTTTCTCGCAGAAACTGTGATTCCCAAATAGGGCCATATACTGGTTGGGGAAGGGCCAGTGATCTGCATGTAGTCTTGCTTGCCTATGAAGATATCTACATTGGTCGCTATCAACGCATGGATGAGGGAAGACTACCACGCCGCTGTTGTCGATCGTGTTTTGACGTCGTGGAAGCAAGCGTCTGGAGACGTTCGGCGATCGTTCAGATCAGCGGTGCGTAACAACGTGACAATCAAGGGGTTCCGAGATTCATTTCGTGCGCCCAATGCTCTTCTCCAAACACCTATCTCACAATCTATGGCCTACTCAGACGAGCTTGTCGGCGCTGTTCTGAGAGTTTGGGGGGAGTCCCATGCGGAACTCCATAACGTAGTCTCCAGACACCTCTCTGACATGAAGATGTCTACGCAGGGGCTGGACTTTTCTGAAAATCGGTTCACGGGCACTTGGCATATTGAAAGTTGGATACGCGAAAAAGAGAGAATCGTTGCGCGCCACCGCGAATTTTGTGAGGATGATGTCGCTCTCATGCTGTGCTATGTGTCGGGCAAGATGCCTGACCCTTCAGGCGATGACGTTCAGGAGACTGAGAACGCAATGCAAGCTGAATTCTTCTCCCAGTGGCTCGAACATTTGAGAGCAGTGCCGGCAGATGCGCCACAGTGGGAACAGGCGAGAGATTTCATCGCATCGGTCGCCGAAATCATTGCAGTAAAAGAAGCGGCCGCCCTGGACGCGATTGTCGCTGCGATTCGGCGCGAGTTTCCGGAAGAGTTGGCGTTTTTCCAATGTGAGATAGATTCATGGTCCGCGGCTTGGACGGCTCAATCTTCGAGTTTTCCGGGATCGTTGCGCTGTTCAATCCAACATTCACCTGATTCCGCTATCCCAGAAGGGCTGCGTCTGATAAAGGAATTCAAATCCTTGCTGGCCGAGTATCGGCCGCTTCATAAAATAGCTCCTGTCATAAGCGAAGAGCTGATTCTGGGTCCGAAGCGGTCAGAGCTACAGCGGCGTATCCTGGATACCTTACACCATATCGATCAACTTATTTCCGCCTGTCAGGGCGGCTCCCTTTCCGACGGAGCCCCCGCGCGCGGGACAGACGCTGACGAACAACCGCCAACTGATGAGCGGAACGCCGAGTGTGATGGCGAACTGAGCACTGTCGCCGGCAATGAGATTGTCGCCGGCAATGAGATTTCAGATTCCGCGGATCGGCGCCCGGAAACCCAGGCCATACCTGAACCTGCTCAGGACACCGACGCTGTACCTGAGCAGACTGATGCAGACATCGCTTTTTCAGAAGAAGATGACATATCGCTGCAATTAGAGAATCAAGACCTTAAGCAAGAGATCAAATCGCTACGGAGCGCACTGCGCGAGAGCCGGAAACTTGTAAGAACCTGGCGTATCGCCTATGAGTCGGTGCGCAAGGAGTTGGCGCACCCTAGCCAAGCCGAATTCTTGCCGATTGAGGATGTGGGTACCGCTGTCGGACTTGCAAGAGAACAATTTACTGGCAAACTCTTATTTCAACTCAACTCGAAATCCGAAATCGAAGCCAATCCCTTCGAGAAACCGAAAGCTGTCTGGTCCGCGCTGGAATGGCTGGCGACGACCTATTATCACTCCCGTATAGGCGAGATCAGTATGTCGGACTTTAATTTGTCAATTCTCAAATACTGTGGGTGGCAGTACAAAAGCAATCAGAGCAACTCGATGATGAACAGGTACAAGCCATGGTATACGACCAGACTCGATGGCAAGACGCACTGGCTGAAAGAGCACATCGGAACAGGGAGCAATAAGGACGCTCGCTACACTATACGGGTCGGCTTCGATTGGGATAAGGACCGACAGGTCGTCGTCATTGGTTATATCGGTCAACATCAGCAGACGGATGCGACCTGAGACATAAAGAAAAAACGCATCAAAGACGCTTGGGACAACTGGACCGCGCGCCACACAGAAAGGTCACTGTTTTGACGGAAAAAATCATCGACTTACGCTCGGATACTGTAACCCAACCAACGGCGGCCATGCGCGGGGCCATGGCCGCAGCTGCGGTCGGTGACGATGTCTATGGTGAAGACCCGACCGTCAACCGCTTAGAGGCAATGACCGCGGAACTGCTGGGAAAGGAAGCTGCCGTGCTCGTATCCAGCGGCACAATGGGAAACCTGGTATCGGTCCTCAGCCATTGCGGCCGGGGCGACGAAATGATCGTGGGCGATCAGGCTCATATCTTTCTATCCGAACAAGGCGGCGCCGCGGCCCTGGGTGGAGTTCATCCCCGTTCTGTGCCCACTGCTCCCGATGGCACTCTGGATCTGGCGACGGTAGAGGAATCTATCCGCGCCGATGACGAACACTATCCCAGAACCCGGCTACTGACACTCGAGAACACCCACAATGGCAGCGGTGGACGCAGCTTGTCTGTGGCTTACATGGACGCGGCGAGCGCGCTCGCTCACAGGCACGATCTGAAACTTCACGTGGATGGGGCGCGCCTGTGGAACGCCGCCGTAGCCCTGAACGTCGCGCCGGCCCGCCTGTTGCAAGAGGTGGATAGCGCCAGTCTTTGTCTGAGCAAGGGACTGGGGGCGCCGGTTGGTTCTGTGATCGTGGGCGACCCAGAGTTCATCCGGCGGGCGCGGCGTATGCGCAAGATCCTGGGCGGTGGCATGCGCCAAGCCGGGATCATAGCCGCCGCCGGCATTGTCGCGATTACGGAAATGATTGAGCGATTGGCAGACGATCATGCCAACGCCCACACGCTGGCCCAGGGAATTTCGCAGCTCGATGGCATCAGTATCGATCCGGCTGTAGTCGAGACGGATATTGTCATCTTCGAATTGCGTCGAGACGATCTGACACCGGCGCAGCTTTCTGCCGGTCTGAAAGAGCTGGGCGTGCTGTTGAACCCCATCGACAGCACGCATTTGCGGGCGGTCACAAACTTGCATGTGACGGCCGCCGATATTGAGCGCGTCATCGACGCATTTGCCCGCGTTCTCGGGTCAAGAGGCGACAGTGACAGCGATGGCGTGCGGGTCTAGGGACAGGCAATGCGGTTGATGTCGCGTTCATTGCCGTTGCGGTCTCTCTGGCAGATCGTCAGCCAGATCAATCTGGCAGAGATTCAGCAGGAAATCGAAGCGCCGTTCCATCTGCTGATCGCGGCGGATATGGAAGCGGATGCCGCGCAGGCCGCGCGCCGGTTGAGCGCTCCTGACGCGGCTTTCGCCCATCCCTGGATCACGGTCACTGACAGCGCCGGTTCTGGAATACGCTCCCATAGCAGAGCAATTGTGCCGCAGTCGTCTGCCAGGCATGATGCTTCCTCTCTGTCGCCCCGGCAGTCGGTGGATTGCGCCGTGCTTGTCACGCCCCAGCTTGAACTCAGCCCAGCTCTGACAGATCTCCAGCGGATACTGAATGCGGCGTCGATTCCGTCGTTGGTAGTCGTGACTGGGCCGGCTGCGCAACGCCCTGATGGAGCCATTGCCCGGCGGGGGGAACAGGCACGGGTGGCAATAGAGGATTGGTCTGATGAATCGGTCGATCGGGTAGCCAGCAGTCTGTTGGAGATCGCTCCCGCTCGGTTGCGCCTGGCCCTGGCCCGTCGGTTGCCTCCTCTGCGTTCGGCTGCCTTCCACTGGCTCATTCAGGAGACATCCCAGGCCAATGCTACCTACTCCTTCACCACTGGTCTGGCGAAAACGGTCCCAATGCTCGACATTCCCCTCAACGTCGGTGACGCGATCGTTCTCACCAAAAACCAGATGATGATGGCCTATAAGATCGCGCTGGTCGCCGGCAAGACCGGCACGCCCCAGCAGCTTCTGGGTGAACTCATCGGCGTTCTGGGTGGCGGCTTTCTATTCCGCCAACTCGCCCGCGGCATGATCGGCCTGATTCCAGGGTGGGGGATTGTGCCCAAAGTCGCTGTCGCGTACGCCGGCACCTGGACGGTCGGCCAGGCGGTGGTGTTGTGGGCCGTTGAAGGTCAACATCTTACTCCGGCCCTGCTGAAGAGCTTCTATCAGGACGCGCTGCGCCACGGTCAACGCGCGGCCCAGGAAATTTCTGCCAACGCGCGGGGCCGTGTTGTAGATAGGGCCTCGGCTACGGCTACTCCGGCTCCGAAGTCGGCCATCTCCTCACGTCCGTTGCGGCGTGTTCGCAGGCGCATTCATCTTCTGCGGGCTCGGAAGTTGAAACAGCCCCCTTTCTTTATCGACATGTTGCGGCGTGTTTGCAGGCGCATTCATCTTCTGCGTTCCCCAAGGGATTGAGTGCCACATCAGAAACGTTGCGCCTTCTTCTTCAATTTGACAAGCGCGCGGGGCAGTGGTATGCTTGACTGGTTGACTGTCATGATTTCCTGTGGGGACGTGGTGTAGCGGTTAGCATATCGGCCTGTCAAGCCGGAGGTCGCGGGTTCAAATCCCGTCGTCCCCGCCTCGGCAGAAGGATTGCCGGACCACAAATGGAAATCTGGGGGCGTGGTGTAGCGGTTAGCATATCGGCCTGTCAAGCCGGAGGTCGCGGGTTCAAATCCCGTCGCTCCCGCAGAGATACAGTTGTGAATGGGTCAGCCCGCTGGTTGGGCTGACCCATTTGTATTCTGATTGTATTCTGAGATCGCCTTCTACTCAGGCAGCCTCCATGTCCGGCGCGCCCATGATATTGTAGCCGCCGTCCACATACACCACTTCACCCGTGATCTTGCGCGCCCAATCTCCCAACAGAAAACGGGCCGCATTGCCCACATCCGCCTGGGTTACGTTGCCCATCGGCGCCACAGAGCCGACGTAGCTGAGGCTTTTGCGAAAGCCGCTGACGCCGGCTGAAGCCAGGGTCTTGATGGGGCCGGCGCTGATCGCATTGACCCGCACCTGATCATTTCCCAGATCCCAGGCCAAATAGCGAATCGTGGCTTCCAAAGCTGCTTTGGCCACGCCCATGACATTGTAGTTGGGCGTCACTTTTTCCGCGCCGTAGTAGGTCATCGCCAGCATGCTGCCGCCATTGGGCATCAGCGGGATTGCGCGCCTTGCCAGCGCGACAAGGCTGTAGCAACTGATGTCCAGAGCAAGCCGAAAGCCCTCTCGGCTGGTATTGACGAAGCGGCCGCCAAGATCCTCTCTGGGGGCGAATGCGATCGAGTGGACGAGAAAGTCGATACTCCCGAAGCGCTCTTGGGCCTTTACGAATAGTTCATCGATGGCCGCGTCATCTGTGACATCGCACTCCTCAATAAAATCGCTGCCAATACTGCTGGCCAAGGGTGTAATCCGTTTTTGCAGAGCTTCCCCGGCATAGCTGAATCCGAGCGTCGCGCCCTCCTCCGCCAACGCTTGGGCTATCCCCCAGGCAATTGAATTCTTGTTGGCAACGCCAAAAATCAGGCCACGTTTCCCTTCATAGGACCCCATCACTCACTCCTTGCGTTGATCCGAGATCGTTGGTCGATCAGGATGTTCTCGTTCTTTTTTGGACGCTGATTTTGATATAGATCATTATACCTCTACATTTGGCCGTCACAAGAACTGGGCCGATCGTCATATCTTCATCTTTTCGTAATATATTTGACCGAAATTTGTCCGAATTCCCCCTTTACAAATAAAGGAGTTTATGCTATTCTATATTATGAGGAACCGAGTTGTCACGTTGTGGTTGGAAGCCACTATCGGGGGAAGCGTGGCATCCGGTTCCTTTTTTCTGCCTGCGCGTAAGCGAACGTGCAGACAAGCGCCTGTTTTTCATGCAGGGACTACTGAGCTACTGAGCGGAAATCACCCGCAGGAAACGTTTCTTGCCGATCTGCAGAACGCGCTCCTCACCATTCGGCGCAACGAGCGTCTGTACGCCGTCGGTGACCGTCTCACCATTGAGGCGCACACCGCCCTGCTGAATCAGCCGACGAGCCTCTCCTTTACTGCGCACCAACCCGGACGCGCTCATCAACTCCAACAGGTTCATCTCTTGTGACAGCGTATACTGAGGCGCGTCGCTGGGGACAGCGCCCTCGTGCATGCGGACCGCGTCCACCGCCGCCTGCTCCGCCGCCTGGTCGCCGTGGAAAATACTGACGATCTCTCTGGCCAAAGCCCGTTTCGCGGCCTGTGGTTTCATTTCGCCAGCATCAATCCGCGCCACCATCTGATCGATCTGTTCCTGGCGCCATCGGGTCACCAACTCGGCAAAGTTGCGGAAGGTATGATCCGGCAAATTGACCACTTTCGTAAAGATCACCGCCGGCGGCTCATCGATCCCGATGTGATTGCCAGTGGACTTGCTCATGCGTCGGTGGCCGTCCGTGCCCACCAGGATCGGGAATGTCAGCGCCACTTGCGGTCTCATCCCGTGCGCGTTCATCAGAGTGCGTCCGGCCATCAGATTGAAGAGTTGATCTGTGCCGCCGATCTGTACATCCGTATTCAGCATGATGGCATCGTAGCCCTGCATGAGCGCGTAGAAGAATTCGTGCAGCCAGATCGGTTCCCCCTTGGCGTGGCGCTTGCTGAAATTGTCTCTGGTCAGGAACTGCTGGACAGTGAAATGGCTGGCGAGCTGAATCACATCGCCAAAGTTCAGTTTCTCCAGCCAGCTGTGATTGAATTCAACCAATGTTTTTTCCCGTAGCAACACCCGCTGGGCCTGCTGTGTGAAGCCGCGCGCCTTTTCCATCGTCTCCTGCAGGGTCTGTCGCGCGCGCGCGCTTTCCTTATCGCTGGGGTCACCGATTGTGCCAGTGAAAGTGCCGATCAGAAAGATAACCTCGTGGCCCAGATCCTGGAACTGTCGCAGTTTGCGCAGGGGCACAGTATGCCCCAGATGCAGGTCGCTGGATGTGGGATCGAAGCCGCAGTAGACGCGCAAAGGGCGCTCATTCTGGTAGCTCTCCTGTAGCCGGATGCGGAGCTCCTTCTCCATATTTGCGCGGGTCTGCTTATCACCGAACTCGACGCCCCGCATCAATATCGCCATCTGTTCATCTACTGCTGGAAACTTTGCCATCTTTTCAGCTCCTTCAAAGCTCGACTGGTACGGAATGAGGCTGGGCTCTCCGCCAGAGACAGGGGATAGACAGAATCCGTAAAAGCAGACTTGTTCGCAAAGCGGCTGTACTAAACCTGCTGGAGTATATCATTATTTGGCGTAAATATGACTTTTTGGTTTCCTCTGGGCGCGTCCCCCAAATAGGGGTAGGGTCGGCGTCTTGCGCCCGCCCTGTTGCAACCACGCCCCTACTGGATTCAGTGGCTACGCAATTTGTAATTCCTCTCAGAGAGGAAAATGGTGTAGACTAGAGGAAGCAACCGAGAGGAAAAAAGAGGAGCAAGTATGACCACCATCGATACGATAGAAGACCTTCTCCAGGTTCTGGACGAAAATCCCGCGTGGGTGGAAGCCCTGCGCGCCCGGCTGCTGACGCGCGAACTGGTGGAACTGCCTGAAAAGTTTGCCAGCTTCGTCGCCGAGATGGACAAATTCGTCGTTGCGACGAACAAGCGCTTCGACAACCTTGAGCAGCAGCTGGCCAGCTTCGTCGCCAGGATGGATAAGTTCGTCGTTGCGACGAACAAGCGCTTCGACAGTCTCGAAGCCAGGACGCAGTCTATCCAGGATGATGTAGGCCTGCTCAAAGGCGCTCATGCCAGAAGCGCCGCCATCAGAGAGGCCAGCTCCATCGCCAGAGACATGGGCCTGCGGCGGATGAAAACTCTCACCCAGGACGATCTCTGGCGTCTGATCGACTTCGCCGACACCGCGGACATCCCCACAAACGAGCTGCGAAGTTTCCGCAGAGCCGACCTGATCATGGAGGCCACAGACCAGGAAGGCGCAACCTGCTACATCGCCGTGGAAATCTCATTCACCGTCAACGGACGGGACACCGGCAGGGCGGTCCGCAACGCTGGTTTGCTGACGAAGTTCAGCGGCCGGCCTGCGCATGCCGCCGTGGCCGGCCTGCGCGGAGACAAGCGGATACAGGGCAGCATCGAATCTGGCGAAGTGTTCTGGTATCAACTGGACCCGGAAGTCATGGAAGTGGAATAACCCTCGCATCCTACCCCCAGCCGTCAGGCTGACTCGCTCACTATCCGTCTAAAACTTCGGTTGGGCCATCGCCTGCACGGGGTCGCGCCCCTGTAGAAAGTCAAAATCCAGCCCTTCCGGCGCTTGCAGAACATGATCCAGAAATAGCTTGCCGTAGCCTCGCCGATAGTCCGGCTGCGGTGGGCGCCAGTCCGCTCGCCGTCTGGTCAGTTCTTCCGCCGGGACGCGCAGATGCAGCCGGCGGCCGGGCACATCCAACTCAATTTCGTCCCCCGTGCGCACCAATGCCAACGGCCCACCCACGGCGGCCTCCGGCGCGATGTGCAGCACAATCGTGCCAAAAGCCGTGCCGCTCATCCGCGCGTCCGAGATGCGCACCATATCGCGCACCCCCTGTTTCAGCAGCTTCTTGGGGATCGGCAGATTGCCTACCTCGGGCATCCCCGGTCCGCCTACGGGACCGGCATTTTGCAGCACCAGCACATCGCCAGGCTCTACATCCAGCGCCGGATCGTCGATGCGGGTCTGCAGGTCGGCAACGCTGGCAAACACGCGCGCCCGGCCCCTGTGCCGCAAAAGCTCTGGCGAGGCGGCCGCGTGCTTGATCACGGCGCCCGACGGCGCCAGATTCCCCCGCAGGATCGCCAATCCACCCTCGTCCTGCAAGGGCCTGTCCCAAGAGCGGATGACATCTTCGTCGACGATCTGCGCATCCGCTACATTTTCCGCCAGCGTCCTGCCGGTGACGGTCAGCGCATCGCCGTGGAGCAGGGGCAGAAGCTGCCGCAAGACTGCGGGAATGCCGCCGGCATAGAAAAGATCCTCCATCTGGTAGGAGCCGCTGGGCCGCAGATTGACAAGGAGAGGCGTGCGCCGACTGATCTCATCGAACAGATCCAATGGCAGATCGATGCCCAGACGGCCTGCAATGGCCGGCAGGTGCACAACCGCGTTTGCGCTGCCACCCAGCGCGCATAATAGCGTAATGGCGTTTTCCAGCGCCTGTCGGGTGAGGAGGCGCGACGGACGCAGACCTTCTGTCGCCAGCGCCACGATGCGACGCCCGGCGCGCTCTGCCAGGCGGATGCGCCGGGCGTCCGCGGCGGGAATAGCCCCGTTGCCGGGCAGGGAGAGGCCCAGGGCCTCGGTCAGCGAATTCATTGTCGAGGCCGTACCCATCACCATACAGTGGCCCCGACTTCGCGCCAGGTTTTCCTCGACTTCCGCGTACTCCTCGGCGCTGAGATTGCCTGCTCGGTGTTCGGTAGTGAGCCGGCGGCAGTCTGTGCAGGCCCCCAGGATCTGGCCACGCCAGTGGCCGTTGAGCATTGGCCCGCCAGAGACGAGAATTGCGGGTAGATCTGCGCTCGCCACGCCCATCGCGGCGGCCGGCGTCGTTTTATCGCAGCCGCAGAGAACGACAACGCCATCCATTGGGTTGCCTCGAATCATCTCCTCCGTGTCCATCGCCGCCAGATTGCGCCATAGCATCGAAGTAGGCGTCAGATAGATCTCCCCCAGGCTGATCGTCGGGAACTCCAGCGGGAACCCGCCGGCCTGCCAGACCCCTCGTTTGACCGCCTCCACAAGTTCCGGGAAATGGGCGTGACAGTTGTTCATCTCGCTATAGGTATTCAATATACCGATCATGGGGCGGTTCATGTCCGCCCTGTCGAATCCCAGCGACCGGGTGAATGCGCGGTGCATCAGGCCGGCGGTATCGGGTTCATTGAAAAAGACGTGGCTGCGCCTGGTACTGCGATTCATCTGATGTAAATCGTCATTCTTGTTGCCTGGATTCTCTATCACAATTCCTCCACATCAGTGGCCAGCGGTCAGTAACTGCCGTGTAGCGAGAACGCCCCCAAGAGTCTTTACCTTGTCTCAAAAACCAGAACCCGGTTGTTGTTCGCATCGGCGATCAGCACCTCGCCGGTCAGGGGATCGATCGCGATGCCAGTTGGCTTGGCGAAGCGATTGAGTTCACTGCCAAACTTGCCGAAGCTCGCCTGAACGGCGCCATCTGAAGAGAGGATGAACACTTGGGAGAACTGCGGGTCCGTGGCGTAGACGGCGCCATCGGCCGCGGCAGCCACAAATGCCTTATCCCAAATGTCCTGGCTCTCCCACGTGGGCATCGGCCACTCGGCCAGCGGTTCCAGATTGGCCGACAGTACCTGAATGCGACGGTTCCAGACATCGCTCACCAGAATGTTGCCTGTCGGCGGGTGCAGGGTGATATCGACTGGTTCCTCGAAGCGGCCGAGAATGATGCCGCCGCCCCCGACTTGCCGAACATACTGTCCGGCGGCGGTGAACTCCAGGAGGCGTTTATTGCCTGTATCCGCTACCAGCACGTTGCCGGACGGCAGTACGGCCAGCCCCCGAGGGCCGAAGAGGGCAAAGGGATCTCTGTTGTCGTTGCCGATGACATTGAACAGGCCCCACTTGTGAAGGAAGCGGCCTGCGCTGTCGAAGGACTGAATGCGCCCGTTCCACGTATCAGAGACGAAAATTGTGCCGTCTGCACCCACAGCAATGCCCCACGGCTCCCGAAACTGGCCGTCACCCAGTTGCAGTGGGCCGCTGCCATCGAGATCGGCGCAACCGCTGCTTTCGCCGTCGGAGAGGAAGCAGGCGCTGCCAAAGGCCAGCAGGAAAGAGCCATCCGGGCTGAGCACAACGACCCGGTTGTTGCCCGTGTCCAGAATATAGCGTCGGCCATCCGGCCCAACGGTCACGGAGCGGGGCGTGGTCAGAGACAGATCGTCATATACGCCACTATACACGGCGGTGGCGCTGCGCTCGATCTCCGCGTAGTCGAAGGAGAGGTTGCTGGCCAGGCCGCCAGAAATGGGAACGACATTCAGGTCCCAGACGATATCGGCGATGTTCTTGCGTACGTACATGCGAAATTCGTGGAGATGGGGCCATTTAGACAGTGTGCGGTCCGGATGGTTGCGGTAGAAGAAAATCTGCCACAAGCGGCTGCGTCGCTCCGGTTCGGTCAAGGCGCCCCATATTTGGGCAGGTGTCAGGCCCTGCGATTTACCGGCCTCTGCATCCCACTCGCCTTTGTAACTTTCCTCCGGCCACCAGACCAAGCGATAGCTACGGTTGACATAATCCCGAGCCACGTACGGTTCTACTTTGTCATAATTCTTCTTGCCCACCAGGATGATCGGCGCGCTCATGGCGTCGGTGGTCGGGTTCTCACCGTAGAAAACATGATTCGGGTAGAAGCGCATATACCAGGTCATGGGCCAGGCTACGTCGTCGTCATATGCCACCCGAATCTCGCGCTCGCCCACCGTGCGCTCGCTGATGGTTTCGATCTCTTGCAAGGCGCGTTTCACGTCTGGCGCGGCATGGGCGTAGACCAGATATTCGGTCGCCATATCGTAGTTCACATAGGTGAGCAGATACGAAAAGCGAATGGTCAGCAGGAGCAGAATCGAGACAACGCCCACCGACGCCAGCCGCAGCGTCAGCTGCCAGCTATGGCGCTGGCAGGCCAACCTGACAAGATACAGCAGACCGGCGGTAGCTGCGAAAGCGAGGATGAAGCGGGTTGTCCGCGCCAGAGAGTCCACATCCCGTCCGCCGAGAGGAAGGGCAGCGAGCAGCGTCCCTGACGTAAACAGCAGGGCCGGCAACAGCGCCAATACCCACCAGCCATGCGATGCCCGCACTTGCCGCCAGTCGATCCGCTGAAGCAGATGCGCGCACCACCAACCGCCGAAGATCGCCATAGGCTGGGCCATGTGGGTCATAAGCCAGGGCATCTTCTCGCCGGCGTAGGAATATGCCAGCCAGGCGGCAATCACCCACCAGACCAGGAAGACAACAAAATAGCTGCGCACGTGCGACGCCCGAATCGGCGATGAATCGAAAGAATCCGTCTTCGCTTCTGAATGGTGATCGGGCTCGGCCGGGTTGCTCTCTCCTTGCTCCTGCGCTTGTGTTTGATTTTCTGGTTGTTGCTTTGCCCCCAGCGCCGGCAAGCCGGCGCGTAGACGCCGAGCGAGTAAGGTCAGTCCGCCCAAACTCAGGAACAGAGGCAGAAATTCATACAACAAGCCATGCAACATGTAATAGTACCAGGGCTGACTGCCCCGCTGGACCTCATGTTGGGCCAGCCAGTAGCCAAGACTGCCGACGATACCGGTGGCCATTCCCTGAACCGGATTGGTAAAGAATGTCGTAAAGAAAACGATCTCGATTGCCCAGAACAGCAGCATCAAAGTAGCCCAGTTGGTAAAGGAAATCGCGCCTTCCCGACCAATTCGCCTCAGTCTGAACCACCAGAAGGCGATCGCAACGCTCACACCTGCCAGCAGCAGCGTCATAAGTCCGGATCTGGCCAGATCCACATTGGTTGCATAAGCCAGCGCATCCCAACCGAGGAGGAGATGACCAAACGGCGCGATGAAGGGCAAGACAAGGGTAAAGAGGAGAACCGCCAGATCAGCGAACGGGCTATCCTGAATCGACTCGCGATGAAAGCGCCACCGCCAGACCGCTGCCCCTACCATAAATGCCCCAAAGATCGTACCAGACATAAACTGATTTTCTTTGGTGATAAAGCCCAGCGCCATCGCGGTCACCGTCAGATAGAGCCACTTCATGCGCCCAGTCGGAGAGCGGCGTTCCGCATCTTCCAGAAATCGAAACATCCCGTAGATCCAGATCATGGTAAAAAAGACGATATAGATATCGTTGCGGATATATCGACTGTGGAACAGCAGACTGGGGCTCAACAGGAACAGCGCCCCGCTCAGCAGCGCGCCCGTGCGCCCGATCCAGCGGCGATACAACCAGGCCATCAGCACTGCGCCGATGCCTGCCAGCGCTGGCATAATCCGGGTGGTGGCATCACTCACGCCGAACAGAAAATAGACAAAGGCATTGGCATGAAAAAGAAATGGCCCGTGCATCATCGGGTTGTGCTGATAGGTCCCGTTGCGGTAGAGGTCCAGAGAGTAGACTGCATGCAGGCTTTCATCGTGGCTCATACCCCGTGCGCCGAGCGCGTAGAAGCGGCTGACGACGGCCAGGATAAGAATTGCTGCCCAGGCCAGGGTTTCCCAATTGACCCGGACCAGCTCCAGAAGACCCTTGTCCAGCGGATGCGGAGCGCTGATCTTCGCCTCGGAAGAGGATACCTGGTTTATAACACTGTCAGCGCCGCTGTCGTCTGACTCTGCGGCCATAGCAGGCCCTGTCGAGGACGCCCCCTGCTCCTGTCCCTCCGAAATCTTTTCTTTAGCCATCGCTTACTCCCGTTTTACCCAAAGCTCGACCGTTTGTCTCGTCGGCATCTGCTGTCGTTCCCGATACAACGTCCACCGCAAACGGGGGCCAACGTCGATCAGATCTGTCGGCAGCCAATGCTGTGTCACCGAATAGCTGCTGCCGATAAAATCATCCGGCAAACGCAACGGGGCCTGCCCAAATCCGGGTTCACTCACGATAAGCGCGTGTTCGTCCAATGCCGAATCGAACGGCGCAACGATGTCCGGCGGATGGGAGATTGCACCGTCCGACGCCTCGATGCTCGCTGGCCAGCGTACATGGCGCATGGCGCGTAGATGCCAAGCTAAGAATGGCTGCAACTGCGGCCCTACCAGCAGATAGACCGGCGCTTCGGTCGGATCTCCCGCGCGCAGGGAACTGAGACGCGCCACATCGTCCAGCAGCAAGGCCAGCCCGTTATCGGCGGTTTCGGCAAAAAGGCTGCGGCTGTGGCTCGCTTCCGGACGCAGATTCAACATCCAACTGCTGCTTGCATTTGCCAGGAAAAAGACGGCCAGCGCCAACAGTCCAAACACCTGCCCGCTCGCGCGCGCGCCAGACCACCAGACGAAGAACGCGCCCAGCGCCGGAATCAGCAGATAAAATGCTGTCAGGCGGGGATCATAATTGCCATCCCGCAAAGCGGCGGTTGTGTTTCCCGTCCAAAAAAAAGCTGTCACCAGCAAAATTCCCATTGTCGCCAGCGCCGGCGGGGCCGCTTCGATTTGATGCAGTGGTCGGGATAGCCCAAACCGCAACAGACTTGTCGCCGTCGCTGCGGCCAACAGCAGCAGAGGCAACCCCAGAACCAGAAGACTGACAGGCGTGCGTCCTGGCAGCAGCAGGCACAACAACCCCCAACCGACGCCACCAGCCAGAACCCGCAGCCACACATGCTGCAGAAGGGCCTCATCATCCTCGCCCCTATGGTTTTGCATCTTCAAAAGGGCGATCACCAGCCCACTGCCGCCGAACAAGACCAGAAAAGGCTCATCCACCAGCAGACGCAGTAGCCCCCAGTTCAGAGGATAGGGGGAATCGCCAGCGGTCAGATGAGCGATTGCTGCGCCAAGGCTTTCTCCGATGGCCGCCAGGCCGGATATGTGGGCCAGCAGACCGGTAGAACCGACCACAATGGTTGCCACAAAGACGACGGCGGCCCGTCCGCCATCGCCACGCGAAAACCGGCTGAGTGGCCCGCCGTTGAGCAGAAGAATGGCGAACAGAATAAGCGGCAGCAACAGCCACGTCAGCGGCCCACTGATCAGAAACAGACCGGCTATCACGGCCAGCCGGTCGATCTGGCGCGTGGACAGCGAGGCGTCCGCTGCGCCATCGAAGAGCCGGGTCAACAGCAGCACACCAGTCAACGCAGAAAGGATTGCGCTATCTCCCAGGCGGCTGAAGGCCAGCAGCCACGGGTCGAGGGCGAACAGTACCGCCACTGCCAGCGCGCCGCCACGGCCCATAGGTCGACGCAGTGCCCAGGCGGCCAAAACCATGCCGGCGCCGGCGCATGCTGGCGCAAAACGCGCCCAGAACTCATTGCCATCGCCGGTCAGGAGGAAAAGAGAACGCTGGAGCGTAAAGAGCAGCGGGCTGACCGGCGCAACCGAAACGGGAAGCTGAGCGGCATTGTTGCCCAGCCAGGCAGGCCAGACTTGAGCGGCCTCCCATGGGGAGAGAAGGTTCAGGGTACCCAGACCATAGAGCCGCAGGCCCAGCGCCAGCAGAAAGAGGAGAGCGTACACCCCCTGCTCTACGGACGGCCCGGCGCGGGTCGCTCCTAGCGCATCTGCGGACGAAGCAGGCACAACTGCTGGCAGCATCTGGGTATTGGCTGGTCTGGTTGTCTTCGTTGCTGTCATTCATAGCTAGTGGTTAGTGGGCAGGCGCAAGGCCTGCCCCTACTGACCACTGATCACTGGTAAATACGATAAGCGCCTTGTTCAAAGACCACGTCCAGGATCTGGAGCAATCGCTCTTCCAGTTGTGGAGTGATGCCATACTGAGCACGCTCGGCTGGGCCGACGAGCACATAATCGATCTGCCAGCGGTGCAGCAGTTTTGGCAACGTCTCGGGGTCGGGGCGCTGGTAGATCTCCTGGGTAGCTTCTGCCCGGCCGGCTGCCATCTCTGCGTACGCGTCTCCTCGCCACTGGGATTCGTGGCTGTCCCAACCCAGGAGCGTCGCCCGCCCCGTGGTTGCGCTAATGCGCGCCAAATCTCCGCGATAACTGACTCCCTTGGCCTCCAGAATGACGGCATCTGGCGCGGTATTGCGACGAATCCAATCGATCAGCGCTTGTTCGTCCGCGCCGACATAGGCAATGCCATCCAGTGTCGGCTGTCGCGTGCCGAACCCGGTGATCTTGGCGTATGCGCCGGCCACAGGATAGATCAGACAGGCAAGGATTAGCAAGAGCGAAAGAGCAGAGGCAACGCGTTCTGCATAATGAATACTATGCAATCGGTAAGGCGTCCGTGCAGGGTTCGCTTCAGCGGACCCTGCTTCAGGCAGCTGCCGCGCGCGCGCGGCCTGCCGATTTGAATGCTCAGCAGTTCTGACTTTTGTTCCTCTCGCGCATGCGCGCTGGGCAATCAAACCACCTCCTGCGATCGTATAGGCGCTTGCGATCCCCAACAAGAGCCAACCCTGATAGTAAAATTTGAAAACTGTATTCATACGGGTGCCGAAATTGTCCCGCAGATACACGAACTCCGGGGCATAGGTCAACAGCGCGCCGATGGCGACGAGAAACAGCACGAAGGTCGTTGTAGGCGATGCCTTGCCCGGTTCGACAAGCCGCTGCCAGAGCAGGGCAAGGCTCAGGGCAAAAAGACTCCCCATCAACAGAAATGTCCAGGGCTGTGAGAGGCGGCGCTGCATCATCAGCTGCCCCGCGTTCATATCAGCCAGCGGTCTACTGATCAGCAGGAAAATGACAGGCAGACCGAGCATCAGCGCCGCGGCCGTCGCCACAGTTGTAGCGGATGGCGGCTGTTCCCGCCAGGTTATGCCCAACAGCCCGACAACTGCCAGCAGAAAATGGCCGAACATCAACAGGAACTGAGGCAGCCGGGTCGGGTGGAAAAGATTGGGCAGGATGCCGCCGGCTTGACTCTGGGCAGTCAGGAAGTAGGGGAGATAGAGAAGCAGCGTCCCCAGCAGGAGCAACCCTGCCCCGATTCCCCCCCGCGCCAGAGACCGACGTAGGGGCGCTATCGAACGGCGCAACGATGCCCGAAAGCTGGGAGGTTGCGCCGGCCGACCTTGTGGCTGCCCTTGCCGCGCGCCCGTAAAAAGCGCTACCAACAGCAACAACAGCCAATAGGGCGGAAAATCCCATGTATTGAGAAAAACCAGCGCGCCTGTGGCGGCGATCAGCAAGAGAACACCCGCTGGCCCCAGGGGCATGGCAGTGAACAATGACCGGAGATGGGAAACCAGGGAATTGAGAAAGCGGGAGGTCACATTGCGAGTCGGAGCAGTTGCCTCCGCGTCTTTGCCTCTCCGTGACTCCGCGTCGCCTAAGAACCAGTTCAGCGCCATTGCTATCACCAACAGGACAAACGGCATCGCCAGCACATGGGGATGGTTGTCGCCGAGGACATAGCTGAAGATCGGGAATTCGTCGATGATTTCGATGTGGTTTCCCGTCAGGTCGATATCTTCGATCACGCGGCTGGCCCGCCACCACCAACTCCAACCGTTATCGATATACCACAGACCGGTGACCGGCGCCTGTTCTGGGAAGTTGCGCACCTCAACCAACCGGATCAAACTGTCCAGAGGCACGCCTTGGGCATAGAGCCATTCGAGGATCACCTGCAGGTTGCCAGTCAATCCGACGGCTACGGCTGTAAGAAGCCCTGCAGCCACGGCAGACCGAGGTTTGAACAGTCGGGACTGTGATTCTCGGCGTCCCTCGTGCGATGCCTGAATATCCGAATCTTCAAAAGGGCGTCCACCAGCGGGCGCAGCGTCGGCGGCTTCCTCCTGCGCTTGCGAGCGCAGGAGATTGTAGCCGATACCGAAGCTGCCGCTGAGCAGCAGACCGAACCAGCAGGCCTGGCCTACATTGTAGGCGATCTCCGGCGGCTGACCGGCGATTCGGGCCAGAACCATCACCATCCAATAACCGAAATAGTAGTAGCTGATGGCATAGCCGGCCAGCCATGGGTCTCGGGGGGGATAGTCGGCGCTGGTCCAGATCCCGTTCATAAACATCAGATCCATCGGCTGCTCGGTGTGGTTGATGGCCGGATCATAGGCGCGAACCCACGTCCAGGCGGCAAAGGCGAGGAAGAAGAGCAGCTCGACAGTCAACAGATAGGGCCAGGGAGGGAGGAGGGAGCGGAGACGGGAGAGGTGAAAGGTGAAACGCGAGTCGCTGGCTCGGCCTTCAACAGGTTCACCGGGGCCGGTCCTCGCGCCCGACTGCCGCGAGATAGCCCAGAGGCTGAGGAGGGCCACCAGCAGCAGCGCCAGCCACGCGCCGCCGCTGGTGTTGCGCAGCAGGCCATAGCTGGCGCCGAACCAGAGAAGGAAGCTCACCAGCAGAATGCCCAGAATGCGGGCAAACGCATATCCTCTGTCTGGCAGATAGCGGAAATAATGCAGGGTCAGAGGCATAGCGGCGATAGTTACAACCTGCGTAACCAGATACCATCTCAGGAAGGGAATGACAATTTCAGGCATGCAATGATTCCCTTACCAGTTGGATGGCTCGCTCAATGACCCACGCATGGGATTCTTCCAGAAGCGGCAGATCCTCCACAGGGAAAAAGCGGGCCTCCAAGATTTCAGTAGGGTCGATCTTCAGTGTGCCGCCGGTAATCCGTCCCAGAAGAAAGAACTCCAGGGTTTGCCGAGTGGCCTGATGGCAAATGATGCCTTCCACGGCCATGGACAGATTGAGCTCTTCTCTTACCTCGCGATGCCAACAGTCGAAGATCGTCTCGCCAGGAGACAGCCAACCACCGGGCATCCCCCAGCGCTCGGTGTGGTGAAAGCGGTGGCGCAGGAGCAAAAGCTGGTTCGCATCGTTCAGAAGCACGCCGCTCACACCGACGATAACTTTGCCATTGACCGTCCACGTAATGATTTTCCGCAGCCACCACGGCGCACTACGCCAGATACGCGCCAACAGCGGCGCAGCTCTCTCAAACAGACCCATTGCCAGCCCAGACTCAACCCGGCAGGTTGGACGGCGCAACTTCCCATCCGCCGGGCATCGTTGCCCTGTTCGATTCGGTGTAGATCCCATTGTGCGTGCGCATCATCTGGGACGGCACGGCATAGATCGTCACCTTTTGATTTTGATAGATCGTCTGCAACGAGCCGGTTGCCTCCAGTTGCGCCAGTCTGTCCACAGCATCCGGATGCTGATGGCGTTCCAGCTGGCCCACGTATATGAGACCGATGCCCAGTTCAGCGATTAGCTGCTGTATGCGCCCGATGTCATCCGTATTCCAGAACTCATTGAGCCAGCCGCGGCGCTCGTCCACGAGTTGGCCGTAGCGCTGCTCGCCTTCGTGCATGCCCATCAGACCGCTGAGACCGGTGAGACTCGCGACCCGCGTGCCGCCGGCCCGGTAATAATCAACCTGAGCGGATTCGACGACGACAACATTGCCGCGCACATTCGCCAACAGCCACTGGATCGCTTCCCAATCATAACGTAGCTCGATTGCGTTGTCGCCGTCCGGCCAGTAGTATACGCCGTTTTCCATATAGGCCATCCCGTCCAGTGTTCCGATCTCTGGCCGCCAACCGGGGAAGCGGTGCGCCAGGCGCGCGGGCGTGCCCCATAGAGGATAGGCCAGGCTGGCGAGGAAGAGAAGGAGGAAAACAAAAGCCCAGGCATAACCAAAAGCCACTGTGATGAAAGATCTCGCCTTCGCCAGAGCAGAACTCTTTTGGCCGTGCACCGTTATTGTGTATCGTCTGGTAAAGGGCCACGGGAGACGGGCAAAGATCTGGGGCAAGGCAATGGCTGCGGCGACGCCCCACAGCACCCACACTTGACTGAAAAATTTGAAAAGTGTGTTCATGCGGTATGCGTCGCCGCCTTGCATAAAATCCTTTAAGTAGATCACCTGTGTGCCGGCCAGAATCGCCAACCCAGTTGCCGTCAGCAGGAGGGCGCACAATGCGCCCGTATCGGCGCTGCGTCCCCGACGCCACATCAACAGGAGAGACAGCGCCAGAAACGGCAGGCACAAGGCCAGAATCACCTGCTCGGTGAAAATCAACAGTATCAAAGCGACAAGAGCCAGGAGGGGCAGCAGAAACACAACCGTCAAATAGCCTGCCGTTGGCCGAGCGACAAGCAGCCGATGGAGCCGCGCAAAGCGTGGCAGGTGGGTGAATTGCCCCAACAGCCATGTAAACAGGATAAAGGCGAAGAATCCCCAGATCTGTATCCACAGGCCCAGCTCATCGGGCGCGCGCACAGCTCCCACGCCGCTGACCGCCACATTTGTGTAATTGCGGAAAAAGGGCAGGAACAGCAGATAGACGCCGGCCAGCTGCAGCACAGCAACCCCTGCCATCTGGGGCAGGCGCAAACGACCTCGTCCCCGGTAAAGAGCCATAGCCAGGGCCAGCATGCCCAGCCCAAAATAAGTAGGCAATTCCCACAGGTTCACGACTGCCAACACACTCAATGTGAAAGTGAAGCCCCCCAGCAGCAGCAATCCATAGAACCAATTCGACATTCCCGCCAGTTCACCAGCTGAACTGTGATGTATGTGATTAGGGCTCTCATGTCTCGGCCGCCGCCAGTCGATGTCGTAGCTGTTCAGAAGCGCCAGTACCAGCGCCAGAAAGAAGACTGAAAAAGGGATGCCGATCATATGCGGGTGCAGGTCGGCGTACGTGAAGCTCCAGTAAGGAAACTCGTTGATCGAATGGGGAATGACTCGGCTCGGCGACCAGAAATCATAGCCCGGCAGGCTCACATCTGTTGTCAGTACCCGCCACAGACCGATGGCTGCGTGGACAGCCTTATCGAACAGCGCAACGATGTCCGGCAGATAGGAGGTAGCGCCGTCCGGCTGTGTCCCGGAGATAGCGTTCTGAAAGCCACTGTCGCCCACCCTGATCAGATTGTGCGCAATCTGGGCAAAGCCAGCCAGATTGCCGATGATGGTCACGAATAGGGGCGCCAGCAGAGCCGCGCCGATGCCTTCATGCCAGGGCCGGATGCGCGCCGTTCGATTCGGCATTCTGACCGCTGAATACGCCACGCAGAATGCGTTGAGGACCGTGAGGGCAAAGAGGGTCGGAATCGCCAAGTTGAAAGCGACCTCCGCGTAGATGCCGGTCAGTTTGACAAGATAGCCGACCAGGTAGATACCGTAGTAGTAATAGTTGATATATCCGCCGGCGAAATGCGGATCCAGAGGCGGAAAGCTGGGACTGCGCAGAATGCCGTTGAGGAAGGCGAACTCCATGAACTTTTCGCCCCCGTACCAGGGTTGCCAGATGTCTGGGTTGGCCATACGGATTAACACAAACAGGACGAACGCCGCGGCAAAAAGCCCTTCACCGACCAGCAGAATGCCCCACATACGCCGCAGAAACAGCCGAACATCCCGCCAAGACAAGACAAGAGCGATAGCGCTGATGAGCGCAACCGGCACGACAACCAACCAAGCGTTTCTGACCGTATTGTGCGCCAGGCCCAAGCTGGCGCACAGCCACAGCAGCCATCCGGTCAGCAACCAACCGAGAGTCTTGGCGACCAGATACCCGCGATCGCGTAAACGGCGAAAGAGGAGAAACGCCAGGGGCCAGGCTATCCAGCCAAGCAGAGAAACCACCAGCCACCACCAGCCGACTGCCAGCCAGGGATTGGCGCTCGCCGCGACATTCCACCTGTACTCGTCCACAAGCGGCAGTTCACTCAGAGGCGTTGCCAGCAAAAGAGAGGGCTCGGAGCCGCTCCCGTGTCGATCTCGTGGCCCTCTCTGCACCAGCAAATCCGGGATCTCGCGTCCTTGCAGGAGCGCCAACATGATGTTGATCAGGCCATGCTCCTGGCTCTCCGGCGAGCTGCCCAACCCCAGGATGTTCAGGAACGGGGTAAGGGGCGGCTCCCTTCCCCGATGCCAGGGAATCGCCCCCTCCCAGGAGCCTTCCAGGAGGGCGTCGAACTCTGCGTCGCTCAGCTCCCGCTGTTTGGCGAAGATCGATACACGCGGGTGGTCATACAGACTCCAGCTTTCATCCGCCTCCTGATCCGCAAAGACCCAACCCAGCAAACGCGGCGGAGACGTGAACTCGGCCGCCTGGACGAAACCCAACTGTTCGCCGAACATCAGCTCATAGTAGCGGATGGTCAGCGGGTAGCGTTCAGGCAGTTCATCCACACTCTCGTAGATGCGCTTGGAGCTGTAGATGACGTAGTCCGCCTCCCGCAGTTTCCGCTTGAGTATGGCGTATTTCTCCCCCGTGTCCTCTTCATACGGAGACCAGTCGATATGGCGCAGACCATGACTGCCCATGTCCAGACCCGCTTCACCAGGAATACGCTTGGGCAGAGGATCATCCCACAGCTCCCACAGAATCACCGAACCAGCCGGCGCATTGGCGTACACCCAGCGGCTGGCAGCCACCCATGTGTGCTCGTGTCCATAGACGCCATGAACATAGGCCAGAGACCAGAACAGACCGCCGCCAAGAGCGGCGCCAATGAGAAGGACAGGCACAATTTTCGAGCTGCGCGCGAGGCGCGCAACCCGCGACGCGCGCGGCCCGAACCCTGGGAACGACCAGAGGCGCGCGCGTCGCGTCTCCCCCCTCTCTCCGCTTCTCTCTCCAGCCGACAGCCATCCGACCAGACCCGCAGCGAAAAGCAGGGCAAAGGGCAACACAGGACTCATATAGCGGTTGAACTTGGCCAGAAAGGCGCCGGTGACGCCAAAGTAGGGAATCAACCAGGTCCAGACGACCAGCTCGCCCGGCCTGGCGCGCAGCAGCGCCGCCTTCGCCAAGGCCCAGCCGCTGCCCGCCAGCGCCAGCAGACCCAGAGGCCACCCCAGACCCCACACAACCTGCTGCCGCATGAAATACAGATAGGGCGTTGTATTGCGGTACTGACGCGTGTAGGGCAGATCAGCCAGACCCCGAACCATCCGACCCTGCTCGACCAGCGTGGCCTGCATGAAATTCTCCCAGTCGAGCGCCGCATAGGGGCTGGTGAGAATAAAAAACGCGCAGGCCAACAGCAGCGCCAGCAGCGCCCCCGCAACCAGACGCCAGCCATGAGCGCCCGTCCGCCAGACGATCAAGGCTGCCACAACCGGCACAGCCAGGATCGGCGCGGCGCTGAACTTGGCGGCTATCGCCAGCCCAGAGCCCATGCCGCTCCAGACCACCCCCCGCCAGAAGCGATCCTGCGCCATCAGCACTCCGCCGTAGACCGCCAGTACAACGAAGGTCGCGCTGGCGGGATCCATGGCGAAAAAATGGCTGAGCTGCACCGCTTGCGCCGCGCAGGCGTAGAAAGCCGCCGCCAGCAGACCAACAGCGGCTCCGTACAGCCGACGCCCCAGCAGAAACAGCAAGCCGATCGTCGCTGTGTCCAGCAGAGCCATCAGCAGCCGACCAGCAACAGCCACGCCCGCGCAGGGGCTGTTGGCCTGCTCCATCAGGGCGAGGATCTTGGGCGGGAGGGGCAGCCATCCGCCCGCCGCCGCCAGCTCGCTCAGCAGCTCGCCGCTGAGGATGCCCAGATAGAGCGGAAAGTGTCCGTAGGTAAAGGAGCGCCGCCGGTCGTTCTCCCGATCCCACAGGGGATTGAGCGGGCTGCGCCGGGGATCGAGAAACTCGTCCACAGAGGACGGCCAGCCGATGGTCGGCGCGTAGAAACAGGTGATACTGCGTTCATCCGGGTGGACATTCAACCCGCCGTCGAAGTTGACATTCCATGTGCGCAGCCCCAACCCGAACAGCATGACAACGCCCAAAAGGGCATATATGACTTTCGTTCGCAAGGCGGCTGTACTCAGCATCGTGTCGCGTTCACTCCCGCTTCCATTCGGCATTCCCCCGGCAGACTGTTCCTCAAGCTAGGGGGGCAATTCGGGCTGCGCTCGATGCGCAAGGACTGCGGCGCCTTCGGCCCTCACAAGATCCGCCCTTACTGATTGCCGCTTACCGGACACGGTCTACTCTGGTGATTTACCCCGGGCTCGACCGGCAGGTTGGGCACCTGCCATTCGATCTGATAGGCCGGTGGCGGCGGCCATAGGAGGTATACGTCCACCCAGCGCCTCCACAGCACCAGATTGTCGTCGTCATAGCCCAGGTCGATACGCCGGTTCTTGATGGCTGTGCCGGTGTCCAAGGCGTCGCCGTAGCCGTAACCGGGCACGTATACCTGGCTGCGCAGCGGGATGAGTTTCTGATCGACGGCTACAACGCCTTTGCGCATTGGGTCCCCGGTGCGTGTGTGTCCATACCAGGGCTCATCGGGGGACACGCCGGCTGTAGCCGCACTGTAGCTGGTGGCCCTCATGTGTATCATGCGCCAGTAGGTGATCTCCTGGCCCGCTTCGTCGACAAATGTGCGTCGAATGATCCTCTGGCCATACGCGATCTCCCGCTTCACCGGCTCCTGAGCTACCCAAGTGTCTTCCAGCGTGCGGGCGACTTCCTGGCCATCTTCATAGCGAACCCGGTAACGCCGCCGAGTGATACCCTCTGCGCCCGGGGACAACACCTGCTGGATATCGATCAACAGATCAGGATCCCCCTTGCAAACCGTCTCAAGAGGGATGATATCTTCTTCAATCTTTATTTCCTCCCGCACGCGCACGATTCTAATCTCCATATTTTCGCGCACAGGCGTGTCCAGAGAAGGGGAGACTTCATCCAGACCGGTGAGACCGATACCCATTTCCGTCAAGGCATCTCCCACTGTCTGGCTGCGGGTGCGGGTTTTGATCCAGCGCCCGTCTACCCACAAACTGATTGGCGTGCTACGTTGGATGATCACCAGCAATCCGGCGCTAACGGGGCTGCCAAGGCTAGGCTGGACATCATCCCCCAGATAGATCGTAATCTCTGCCTCGCGCAGAGCCTCCCCCACCGTCTGGGCTGTTGTGCGAATCGTAAAGGGCAGATTGCCATCATCGACAGTAAACGGGATGGAGCGATAGACCTGTATTGGCAGCGGATCCCGCTCAATCCGCGCCCAAGCATGCCCCCTGTCATAGCGAGGAGCACTCAATCGGGTTGGCCTGGCTGGCATAGACGCGTCCCACGCTGCGGGCACACCGTTTACGATCACTTGATCATGCGGGTCGAAGCCGATGTAGGCATCAGCCAGAAGATCGGCAGGGGTTCCCGCCCAACTTGAGAGCAGTACATCCCGGCTGTCAGCCGAAATACGAAACGGCCGCGGGCGCTCGATGGTCACTTTTAGCCCATCTTCAGAAACAGATCTGTCAATTTTCGCATCCAGGCTGTGGGAAAGCCGCAGTGCTTCTCCGGCTCCGCCATTATCTTTGATGCCGAATACAAACGTATCGTCAGGCTGGAAGGATTCTTCAAGCCGGCTATAGGTAGCTGGCAGCAGCCCGACATCGCTCAGCAGTGCGCCCACAGCCCGGCGATGGGTATAGACTGTGTCCGCGACGCCATCCACCTCGATGACAACCGGGATTGCAGTCAAGTTCCATAGCCACCATGAGCCAAGAACCGTGATCGTCAGCACTGACAACTGAACCTGCAGGTTAGATGGCTCTGTCTCCCATCCGTCGGGCATCGCAGAGCCAGTCAATGAGGATATCATCCGTCGAGTGACAGTAGCCATTGCTCTATTTTAACCAAAGGAAAGGCGGAGTGACAAAATTTCGATCTGGGTTTAAGGATTGACAGGAAGAGTTGGTCTTGCGCGCCACTGTAGGGCGCGGTTGCAAATCCAATACTCCTGATCTTGAGAGAGGCGCTGAAGTCTATATCCTGTTGGGGCTCGTCGCGGGCTGCCGCTGTCGGGGGAGATACTCCAGCAAGCCTGGGCTGCCAGCGAATGATACAGCCGCGGCGGCAGTTCGGCTATCGATTAATGCTCAGTTATAATGGGATCATCATTTGGAAAACCGGTTGCCACTGACCACTGCAGTATTGACTGATGTCATCAGCAAGCTGGGCGGGCATAAGACCCGCCCCTACCACCTCACCAGCGGCAGGAACGCCGGAACAGGCATGGCAGCGCGCCAATGAGGCGCGTCTGCATCGCAATGCCCAACGCTGGACGGACAGCGAAGAGGAAACACTCTTCAGTGAAGAGTGGAGCGGTCACTTTATCGTCGTCACCCGGGAGGCTCAACACCTGACCTTGTGGTTGATGGATTCAGAGGCGGCGCAGACCGACTGGGTGCAAAGCGCGCTGGATCTGCGGGACCCTCTGCGCATCCAAACTTCGTACGTGCAGGCTATGTTCCTGTCTCTCTTGTGGCAGCCCGCCCCCCGGCATGTATTCCTGGGTGGGCTGGGAGGCGGCTGCCTGGCCACAGTTCTCCACCACTATCTCCCCCGAACAAACTTCGTATGTGTGGAACTCGCGCCACCGATGGTTGCAGCCGCTACCCAATTCTTCGGCTTTCAGCCGGACAATCGCCTATCTGTCACGTTGGACGATGCGCGCGCATTCCTGGATCGGTATGAGGAGCGGTACGATCTATTGCTGCTCGATATCTTCTGCGACCACGGCTCGACACCGAGGCATGTGACGGAACCGGGTTTCTTTGCTCTATGTCGCAGACGGATGCACGGGGATGGTCTGTTGACGATGAATCTGGGCAACAACTCCCCCGTCTTCGCCGAAGTCCTCCATACTCTGTGCGAGTTGTTCGCAACGGTCTATGCCTGCCGCGGACGGGGCAGCACAACTGTACTTTTTGCAACGGATCAGTTGCCCCTTTCCCCTCTGACACTGGTGAACGGCGCCATCGATCTGCAGAATCGCCACGACTTTCGCTTTCCCTTGGAGCCATGGACAGCCCGCTTAAAGCAGTTGCATCCCCCCCGGCCTCACGCCAGCGGACAGCCACGCGTCCCCTTTTCATTTTAGCCATTAGAAACGTCCGGCCTATGAGTAGAAAGAGAAAAGGAGAGAGGAGGTTGTTGAATGCGCCTCTTTCGAGCAGAGGCGCAAAGAAAAGGCTCTCTCTGCTCATTCCTCTCTCCTCTCTCCTCACTTCATGGTCTAACCGGTTTTGGCTCCTGTGGGGGTTGGCCCGCTCCCTGCTGATCTATTACGGAAAGCCCGGTCGCGCTCGGCGCGATCGCCAATTCTACAGCCAGTTCATCGTTAGAGGCGCTCTCTGCTTCGATATCGGCGCGCACGCAGGCAATCGGGTTGGCGTGTTCCTAAGCCTGGGGGCCCGCTGCATTGCTATCGAACCCCAGCCGGCCTTCGCCGCGCTGCTGCGCCGGCTGTATGGCCGCCATCCCGCCTTCGCGCTGGAGCAGATAGCCCTCGGCGCCACTTCAGGCACAGCCGCGCTGCACATCAGCCGGCGAACGCCGACGGTCTCAACTACTTTGGCCGGCTGGAAGGAGCGGGTTGGCCGCTCGGCCCCCTTTGCCCGCGTCTCCTGGGATGAAACGATTGTCACATCTATGACGACGTTGGACGCGCTCATTGACTGCTACGGGCTGCCTGCCTTGTGCAAAATCGACGTGGAAGGCTCGGAACTGCGCGTTCTGCAGGGGCTGAGTCGGCCTCTGCCCCTTGTGTCTCTGGAATATATTCCGGCGGTTGTGGCGGATGCCGTCGCCTGCGTGGAGCGTCTGGAGAGCCTGGACAAATACGAGTACAATTGGAGCCGCGGCGAGACGCAGAAACTGCGCGAAGATCGTTGGCTCTCTGCCGACGAAATGAAGAACCGCTTGCATAGCTTTTCCGTTGACGAGCCGAGCGGGGATATCTATGCACGGTTGGTCTGACACGAAATGCGGAGGCACAGAGACACAACTGCAGTTGTCTGTTTCCAGTTGTCTGTTTCCAGTAGTCAGTGAACCGCAGTTACTCGAAACGAAAAACCAGAAACTTCTCAAATGGTACCGAAGGAACGGCATGTTCGCGTCTCGCCCTGTGATTCATCCCAGAGTTTCGGTCGCAACATTGTCACACCATAAGACGGCCCAGATCCACCACGAATTCGCTGATGCTGGGGACGCGGCAGATGGACCGGTCCCCTGGGTGCAGGGGCTGGGGATGGATGAGGGAGCCTGTGAGCAGAATATCGCCCGCGCGCAGAGA
Source organism: uncultured Caldilineaceae bacterium (assembly GCA_958295915.1). GTDB lineage: Bacteria > Chloroflexota > Anaerolineae > Caldilineales > Caldilineaceae > Bin5. The sequence continues at coordinate 4,261,774 of OY282381.1, read as the reverse complement.
AAAACCCCGCTCGTAAACATTGTTGACCGTCCATACCAGCGCGTCGAGAGGATCGCCTCGGGCGTCGTTCCAGAGATTCGGCGCCGGGTCGCCAGCGTTGACACGCAGTTCCACCGCCAGTTGCATAAAATCTATTTCGCGCCAGTCGGGCATCTTCGCCCCAATCACAACTGCGCCGCCATTGCCATTATCGGCGATGCCGGCCAGCATATTTTGCCGTTTGCCCCAACCGGCTCGAGACATTGGCGCATAGCGTGTACTGGTGATGTCGAGCGCCGGCAGCATCACCACACAGTCGGCCAGACTTTCCAGAGTACATGGACGCTGGGCCGGCTGCGGCGTCGTGAGGAAGCGGAAGGCGATCTCCGCTTCGATTTTGGCGTAGGGGCAGCGGGACGCGGGGAGCTGCGCCGGACTTTCGAAGACCGTCGAGGCGAAGATGCGCCCAGGAATCGGGCCGTCGTACCCCTCCGCCTTCTGCACGCCGCGGCTGGTGGCCCCCACCTTCCATCCGACGACGGCATGCGCCTCATCAGCGGCCAGCAGCCGAGCCATCTCGTCCTGGATGGCATAGGCAGCCAACCGGTCTGCCGGCAGCAGATCAGGCGGATAGTCGATGGTTGAGCGGGTCAGCCAGGCATCCGCCAGCAACCGAGCCGCGCGGTGAACGTCGTTCATCATCTCTTTCCGCCCAGCCATTTCAGCGACCTTGCCAACGAGGGGGACGTTTTTCGGCGAAGGCGCGCGGCCCCTCCGCGGCGTCAGCGCTAGCGAGCATCGCCTGCGTCGCCGGGTAGTCGGCCAGAATCGCATCTTCCAGTGTCGGGTAGTCGAGATTGCGCCGAGCGACCTGTTTGGTGGCCCGCAGCGCCAGCGGCGCGCAAGCCAGCATATCTGCCAGCCAGGCGTCCACAGCGCTGTTCAGCTGCGCGGCCGGCGCCACCTGATTGACCAACCCACAGTGCAGGGCCTCTTGCGCGTTCATCTGCCGGCCGGTGAGCAGCAGCCCCATCGCCACCTTGTCCGGAAGCTGTCGCACCAGACGGTGGACGCCTCCACCCATTGCCGCCAGCCCCACCTTTGGTTCGGGGAAACCGAACAATGCGTGCTCGGCAGCGACGATCAGATCGCAGGCCAGAGCGATCTCCAAGCCACCGCCCAAGGCCATCCCGTTCACGGCGGCGAGCACAGGCTTATCCAGATCGAAACGGTGGGTCAGGCCGGCGAAACCGCTAGACGGATACTCGTCCTGGCCCGACTGCGCCCGCGCTTTGAGATCTGTGCCCGTGCAGAAACTGCGCTCCCCCACGCCGCGGATGACGGCGATCCACAGGTCGGGGTCGGCGGCGAAGGCGTCAAAGATCTCCGCCAGTTCAAAGTGGGCCGGCGGATGAAGGGCGTTGAGCACGCGGGGGCGGTTGAGGGTCACGAACAGCACCCTACCTTCCACCCGCAGAAGGGTGTAGCGCACCGTGTCGATTAGAGCGGCGATGGGGCGGAACCGGGTCATCTTCTAACGCTAGTGAATAGTGATAAGTGGAGAGTGGTTCGTGAAACCCCAGTGATCGGTGGAAAGTTTTTCGTTTCGAGTAACTGCAGTTCACTGACTACTGGAAACTGCAGTTATTCTTCATACCAGCCCGTAGAGTTCGGCTGCGGTTTCGCCCATGATGCGGGGACGCAGGCGCTCCGGGAACTGACGCATGGCAAAGTCCGGCGCGTCGCCGTCCCAGTGGGGAAAGTCACTGGAAAACATCAGCATCCGCTCCGCTGGGAACATCTCCAACATGGCGTGGAAATGGTCGGCGTTGGCTGGCTCTTCCAAAGGTTGGGTGGAGAGGCGGATATGGCGGGCGGCGATTTCGCTGGGCAGTTCGTTCAGCCAGGGGATGGTGGTCCGCAGAGCCTTCCAGTTCTTATCCATTCGCCACAGAATCGGCGGCAGCCAGGAGATGCCCCCCTCCACCAGTACGAATTTGAGTTTGGGAAACTTTGCGAACACACCTTCAGCCAGCATGCTGGTCAGGTGGGCGATGTAACTGTTCACCAGCGTCGTATGCCATTCGAAATAGCTGGTCGGATAGCCGGCGGCATTGGGTGGGCCGGACAGTCCGACGCCTTCGGAGCCAGGATGAATCGCGATCGCCAGGCCATACTCGCAGGCGGCCTCGAAGATTGGGTGGAAGAGCCGCTGGCCCCAAGGGATACGGGAGCCGCTGGGAAGCTGCACCTGTACGATCTGCGGATGATCGCCCAGCCGGTGGATCTCGGCTACGGCCATCTCCGGCAGGTGAGGATAGACCGCCAGGGAGGAGCGGAAACGGGAGTTCAACGGCAACCACTCCTCTGCAATCACATCATTGACCGCGCTGATCGCCGCCGCCGCGAAATCCGGCTCCGGGGACTGGGCCATGTGTAGCACGCCGCCGGGGATAAAAATGCCGTAGTCGATATCGTATTCATCGAAAAAGTGGCGGATCAGCAACGCCGGATTGGCGTGGATGCTCTCGCCACTCTCCAACTTAACATCTGATCTGTCCACGCCGTTTGGATTCCACCAGCCCAGATTGCCGGGGCCGCGATTGCCCGACGCATATCGGGTGCGCCAGGGCTGCGGCAGACGGGCCTGCACCCGTTCGCTGCTGACTGCCGGGTGAATGTCCGTGTCGATTAGGAGGGAATTTCTGTTTTTCATCGGCCTGCCAATCCGCTCATTTGAATGCCGCTCACAAAGTAGCGTTGGGCAAAGAAGAAGAGAACCAGCAATGGCAGAATCATGGCTGTGGACGCCGCCATCATCAGATTCCATTGGGTAGAGTAGAGGTCGCGAAAGCCCAGCAGGCCGATGGCCATCGTCCAGTTTTCCGGGCTTTGCAGATAGACTAGGGGTTGGAAAAAATCGTTCCAATGATGGATGAACGAGAAGACTGCAATCGTCGCCAACACCGGCTGAGAAAGGGGCAGAATGACTACCCAATAGATGCGAAAATTGCTTGCGCCGTCGATACGGGCCGCCTCGTCCAATTCCAGGGGGATCGTCATAAAAAACTGGCGAAACAGAAAGATATTGAAGGCTCCGCCGCCGAACCACAGGGGCACAATCAGCGGCAGGAATGTATCGATCCAGCGCAGGGTGCGAAAGACGATAAACGTCGGGATCAGTGTGACGATCGATGGCAGCATAATTGTCGAAAGCACCAACAGAAAGAGCGGCTCCCGCAGGGGAAAGCGCAAGCGAGCAAAGGCGTAGGCTGCCAATGAAGCTGTCAGCAATGTGCCGGCGGTGGCAAAGAAGACGATGCGCGCTGTGTTCCAGAAATACTCATGAAAAGCCACCGCCCGGAACGCGTCCGGATAGTTGGTCCACACGATCGGATCGGGGATCCATTTGGGCGGCATCAGGAACGTCTGTCCACCGGTTTTCAGAGATGTGGACACCAGCCAGACCAGTGGCAATGCCAGGGCCACGGCAAAAAAACTCAGGATCAAATACCAGAAACCGGCCCATATTCGATTCAGATAGCGCGGCGCTGTCTTCATGGTTTATAACACTGGCAGCGCCGCTGTCGTCTGACTATGACATGGCTGCGCAGATCTGTCAATCGTTCATTTTGATTGCCCAGCACGCCCACGCCAGAAGAGCAAAAACCAAAATCGCTGGGCATTCAAACACCGTGTTCTGCAATTCGGGCGTCGCGCTATGAATCGAACGGCGCGTCCGCAACGGCGCCCGGCGGATGGGAGGCGCTCCGCTCTCACCTTTGATTCATTGGCGCAGATCGCCCTCGTAAAAGACCCACCGATCCGACAGCCGAAACTGAACGATGGTGAACACCAGGACGATCACAAACAGCACCCAGGCCATCGCCGACGCGTAGCCCATGCGGAAATTTTCAAAGGCGCTGCGGTACAGATATAAGAGGTAAAAGAGCGTCGCATAGTTCGGCCCGCCGTCGGTCATAATAAAGGCTTGGGTGAAGACCTGAAACGCGCCGATAATCGCAATGATCAGATTAAAAAACAGGGCCGGCGTAAGCAGCGGCAGGGTAATGCGCCAGAAGCGGCCCCACCAGTTAGCTCCGTCGATCGACGCGGCCTCGTAGAGGGTCACCGGGATGCCCTTCAATCCGGCCAGCAGAATCACCATCTGGCCACCAATCGACCAGAAGCTCATTATGATCAGGGCCGGCTTGGCCAGCCGCGGGTCTTGCAGCCAGTACAGCCCTCCCAGCCCGATCCATTCCAGAAAGGCGTTGGCCAGTCCCCATTCCGGGTGGAAAATCCAGATCCACAGAATCGAATTGGCCACGACCGGTGTCAGGGAAGGCACGTAATAGGCGGTGCGGTAGAGGTGAATACCCCGCAGGTTCATATTGACTGCCAATGCCGCCAACAGGGCCATGAACAGATGCAACGGCACGCCGATGAACACATAGTAGCTCGTGTTGTAGAGGCTCAGCCAGAAGCGATCATCGCTGAACAGTTTGGCGTATTGCGCGTGTCCCACCCACACCGATGGCGTGACGATCTCCCAGCGGGTGAACGATATGTACAACGATGCCAACATCGGCCCGACCGTGAAGATCAGAAAGCCGAGCAGCCACGGCAGAATGAACAGATAGCCGTCCCGGCACTCTGTCCACAGGAGGTTACGCTGGCGTCTGCGCCAGGAAGTTACCAGAGTTTGCATAGGCACGCAGCTTCTCTACTGTCTTATCGGGACTGATCTGATAGATACTCCGTGGAGGGGGCATTCTCGACTGTGACCGATCAACGTTTACGCCCGCCAAAGTATCCTATGGATGAGCCGGGATTCTGTATATGATGTTACATGCCAGTGTTACAAACGGAGGGCACAGAGAACGGCTCCTCTGCACCCTCTTTGGTTTCCCTTACACGCCCGGCACGTACACGGCCAGTTCCTCCACCCGGCTGGCGATGGCATCCAATCTGCTCTGCGCATCCGCCTTCTCGATGCCGTAGATGGAGTTAAGCGCCGGCTGCACCTCCCGGTGCACGCCAATCCAGTCACCGGCGACCGGTTCTGGCCGACCGTACTCGAAGGCATCCAGCATGATCTGCGCGCTTGGCGGCAGGACATCAGCGCTCGCCTCCAGCAGGTTGGCCGCCACGACTTTCAAGGAGGGCACGTTCAGACCCGTGGCATCCACCCAATGGCGGAAGGCCTCCTCGCTACCCAGGAACTTCATCCACTGCCAGGCTGCGTCCGGATTCTCTGTGCCGCTGTAGAGGCTGTGGCCGGCGGATGCCACGCGCGTGGTCTGGATGTCATCGGCATCGACCGGCAGGTGGGCGATGTCCCATTCGAATTCCGATGACATCACATTGGAAAAGACAGAAAACTGCGGGAACATGCCTATCCGTCCGGTTGTGAACAGGTCGCCTGTGCTAAAACCGCCGGCCTCGGTAACCGTCGCCGGCAGATGAATGCCGCCGTCCTGATGCCAGTCCTGAATCTCGACAACTTGCGACAGGCTCGGCTCCTGATTCATGGTGAAGGTCGTGCGGTCCTCACTCAACACATCGCCGCCCTTCTGCCATATTTTGATCCACGTATTGCGATTGCGCTGCCAATCGGCGGCGCCGTAGATTCTGTCCGCTCCTTCACCGGAGGTGATCACGGTGGCCGCTTCCATGAAATCCGCCCAGGTCCAGCCGTCCGCTGGGCGGTTCAGACCGGCGGCATCGAACAGTTCGACATTGTAGATCAGAACTGTACTGGTCGTCTCCCGTGGAAAGCCAATCTGCCTTCCCCCATACTGAAAATCTTTGTAGGCGGCCAGCAGAAAATCGTCGCCGCTGATGTCGTCATCCGCGTCGAGAAAGGGGTTGATGTCGAGCTGAATGTTGCGCACTGCTTGGCCGGAATTGGTGTAGCTATGCGCCCAGTAGGAATCCGGCGCATCACCGGCGGCGATGAGCGTCAGCAGCTTGGTCTGGATTTCGATGGCGCCGCCTGGTTCCCAGATAGGTTCGATTGCAATTCCTGGGTTGGCGGCATGGAAGTTTTCGATCAGTGGCTCGTAGCGCAGAAACGAGGTTTCGCCGCCGCCCTGCGTCAGGAATGAGACGGTTGTCGGCTCTGCCGCGTCTGCGGCTCCGTCCGCGGCGGGGGCTGCTACCGGCGCGCAAGCAGCCAAAGCCGTTGCGCCCATTCCCAAGACGGACAGGCGCAGGAAACTGCGACGAGATAGGGCTGGGGTTGTGCGTTCCGTCATGTGATTGTCTCCTGTGTGATTGAAAAGGAATTCAGTGGAATTGCAGCGCCTCGAAAGGTCTCTCCGGCCCGGCTGATCTCCACACCACAGACATAGCTAACTTGGGGCGATTCGGCAGACCTACTGGGCAAAGGCGCGTACCCGACCTGAATCGATCCATCGCCAGACAAGGCCAGAAGAGACCTTCGAACGGTAATGGATAAATCTTAGCATAAGGGCATCAGATACGCTAACGCCTCTGCAGTCCCCTTTGTTTTTCGCTCTTGCTTCCTCTACAGAGGCGGCGTGCGATTGGGCGCGTTCAGCATGGGGATTGGGCATTTTTTGAAAAAACGCAATGTCGCCAGGACGCAGAGACGCAAAGAAATTTGAATGGCGCGCCACTGTTGGGCGCGACAACGACTATGCGAAATGAGGGAAGAGGAGTGAGAACTGCAGTTTTCAATGGATAGTGGATAGAAACAGCACTAGCCACTACTTTCTCTCTCCTCGCCCTGCGGTGTCTGCGGCGTTTGCGTTCTATGTTGCGGAATCCAGTGCGGCTGATCAGAGGTGAGCCAGAAATTCATCCTCATTTGGGGGCGCGTCCCCGGCTGCATCCACGCTGCCAACCACTACTCACCTGTGGTAAGATGCGCTGAGCCATTCTCACGTTTCTCCTCAGACTTTTCTGGGAGAACGCAGTTGAGTTAAAGAGGCTAACTGCAGCAGTCAGAAATTTGACTAAATGTAACTATTTTGTTCGATCAGTGTATGTTATATTTCACAAAGCAGGTTTCTGAACGATTGGGAGTTCATCCGAATACAGTGCGACGCTGGGCCAATCAGGATGTGCTTGCCACAGTTCGCACAAAGTCGTATTCAACGCCTTTGCGAGCATCTGGGATGGCGTTCTCAGCAAAGCGGCGAAAGCGAAATCAAAGCGCACGCGGCGGACTGCGGGCGGCAGACCGCATGCGTTGCAAGATACGCGACCTTGTTGACGAGCGTGCTTTGGGAGATACCCCCGCGCTGCAAGCGTGCGTTGTTGACAGTTCATTGCAGTCAACAAAAATGTATCGGAGAGTTTTGTGGAAAGCCAAACACTGCGCTATCGAGACGACGGCAGTATCGAACTGTATGTGACGGACGTGCCCGATCCCAAGGCCGGCGAGGTACAGGTGACAGGCGGAGCCTGCGGCATCTGTTCCTGGGATATAGTCACTGCCAAACTGGGCGCGGCCATGCAGCCGATGGCCCCCGCAGGACATGAAGGCGTTGGCTATGTGTCAAAGATCGGGGCCGGGGTGACAGGTGTTAAAGAGGGAGATCGGGTGGCCGGCGGTGGCTTTGCCACTGTACGCAATCTGTCCAGCGCGCGCATCTACCCGATTCCAGGTTCGGGGCTGGCAGATGAATGCTGGATCGTCGAGCCGGTCGCCTGCGCGGTAACCGGTATAGATCACACAAATCTGCGCGCCGGCGAAACGGTAGCGGTCATCGGCTGTGGATTTATGGGCCAATTGCTTCTGCAGGGGCTGCTTCACTCGCCGGCTGCGGACCTGGTCGCCATCGACATCATCGAGAGCCGTCTGGATCTGGCCCGACAGCAGGGCGTGCAGGAGACGGTCAACCTGACAGAGCACGACCGGGACGATATCGCCGCGGTGTTGAAGGCCCGGCGGATCGATGTCGTTGTCGACGCATCCGGCAGTCAGGCGGGCCTGGATCTGGCCGCGGATATCGTCAAACAGGGTGGGCGCATCAATCTATTCGGCTGGATCAAAGGCCAGGAGGCTCACTTCGACCCCACGAAGTGGCATCTGGGCGGATTCACCATCGTGAACTCTGCGCCTGGCTCGAAAATCCGGGACACCTTCCCGCCAGCTATCCAACTGATCCACGCCGGCATCTTCGATCTGCGGCCGCTGGTATCCCACACGACCACGCTGGGCGGTTATCCGTCGCTGATGGAGGAGATTCTGGCGGGGGAGGCGTCGTACATGAAAGGGGTTGTGACGCTGGGATGAATGGAATATCCTATACTCCTTCCGCAAAGACAGTTTGCATATTCAGATACTCTTCCGTATGATTCTAGAGATGACGCGCTCTGTAACGACACAGACCATAGAATGCGTCAGACCAACAACAATTGTAGAGTCGAAGGGGGCATTTGCCAACACTGGAACCTTCGACAGGCAGCGCCAGGGAAAATGCAGACATGCAGTTAGGCTACAGCACATGGGGCATGCCCACCGTGCCCGTGGATATAGCGATTCGCCATCTGGCCGAACTGGGCTTTGACGGCGTGGAGTTGACCGTTCTGTCCCGCTATACGACAGCGTTGGAGTCGTTGACCGATGACGAGCGCCGGCGTATTCTGAAACTGCTGCAAGAACACCATCTCCGGCTTCCGGCCATCGCCGGCCATGTCAGTCTGATGGAGGAGGACAGCGACAGCCATGCCGCCAATCTGGACCGGCTCAGACGAACCGTGGATCTGGCGGTTGACTGGGCATCGGCAGACGGCCCGCCGGTCATCGACACAACCGCCGGCAGCAGACCGGAGGCGTGGGCCAGCAAATTGCCCCTGCTGGTGGAACGCATCCAGGAGGCCGCGGACTACGCGCAGAGCCGGGGCGTTACCCTTGCCATCGAACCCCATGTGGGTTCGATCATCGACACGCCCGCCCGCATGTTGGAGGTCATCAGACGGGTAGGGTCGGATGCTGTGCGGGTCAATTTCGACATCAGCCATTTCAATGTCATGGGGATCGACATCGAAGAATCGGTCTCTACGCTGGCCCCTTATGCGCGCCACACCCACGTGAAGGACGAGCGGGGCACTGTGCCCGACTTCGAATTTCTGATCCCCGGCGAAGGCGAATTCGATTACGTCACATACCTGAAAGCCATGCAGAGTCACGGCTACGCCGGCTTTATCACTGCAGAAATCAGCACGATGGTCCAGCGTCGGCCTGGCTATGATCCACTGGCTGCGGCTACACAGACCTACCGGACACTGGCCCAGGCCTTTGCGGACGCGGGAATCGAACGGGCATGAGCTAAGACAGCAGGCAATGCCCAATATAAACGAGGAGACAATAGTGGCAAATGAGGTAAGTTTCGACCTGAGCGGCAAGGTTATGATTGTCACCGGCGCCGGCAAAGGCATCGGCAAGTCGATCGCCGAGGCTGCCGCTCAATATGGCGCAGACGTGGCTTTGGGCAGTCGTACGCTCAGCGAATGTGAAGCGACTGCGGAGAACTGCCGCGCGCACGGCGTGCGCGCGGAGGCCTGGCGTCTGGATGTGACCAGCCTGGATAGCATCGACGAGTTCGTTGCCAAGACCTGGGAGACCTTCGGTCGCATCGATTCCGTGGTGAATAACGCTGGTTACAACAGCCCCAAGCCGGCCCTGGACTATAGCGAAGAGGAGTTCGACTATATCTCCGATGTGAACTTCAAAGGCGCGTTTTTCATGTCCACTGCCTGCGCACGACGCATGATTGAAGCGGGCATTGAGGGGAGTGTCATCGCCATCAGCTCGCAGGTGGGCGTCGTCGGCGGCCCTTTGCGCGCCATTTACGCGTCTGCCAAGGGCGCAGTCGGCCAGATGACCCGCTCGCTGGCCGTGGAATGGGCGCCGCACGGCATCACTGTCAACGCGGTTGCGCCCACATTCACGCGCACCCCTCTGCTGGAGCGAGCGATTCAAAACCCGGATTTCGCAAAAAATCTGGAAAAGATCCCAATGGGACGTATTGCCGAGCCACAAGAAATCGCCGGCGCTGTCATTTACATGGCCTCCGACGCCGCCAGGATGGTGACGGGGCAGGTGTTGGTGGTGGATGGAGGCTACACATCGGTCTGATGCGCAGACGCCTGGCGAACAACGACCCAACACATTTTGTGGACTAAGCTATGGCCACCAAACTACGCGCCGCTATCATCGGGGCCGGGGGGATATCCGGAAACCACATCCGCGGCTACCTGACCACGGAGCGCTTTGATATTGTGGCGCTGGCGGATTTGAGCCCAGAGTCGATGGCTGAAAAAAACGAAATGTTCGGTATTTCGCCCACCCATTACACCGATGCCCGCCGGATGATGGAAGAAGAGCGGCCGGATGTAGTCTCTATCTGCACGTGGCACCGCGGCCACGCGCCCTGGACGATTGCGGCCGCCGCCTACAAACCCCAGGCGATCCTCTGTGAGAAGCCGATGGCCGATAGCGTGGGCGCGGCGGAGCGGATGCTGATCGCCTGCAGGCGCAACGATGTGAAGTTGGCCATTGGCCATCAACGGCGTTTTCTGCCGTCCTATACGCTGGCGCAGGAGCTGATCGCCCGGAAGGCCATTGGCGACGTCCACCTGATCCAAAGCTGTGGCGGGGCCGGTCTACCCAACTACAGTTCCCACCAGACGGATATGTACCGCTACTTACTGGATGACGATGAGTGCGTGTGGGTGATGGGCAATATCGAGCGCAAGACGGACCAGCACGAACGCGGCACCCGCATCGAAGATCGGGCGATGGCCGTCTTCCAATTTGCCGGTGGGCCGCGGGCGTTGATCCTTAGCGACCTTGTTCCCAACTACTATCAGGGCGCGCTGATCTACGGTAGCGAGGGTCTACTCAATATGACCACCGACGAGTTGCAACTGCTGAACGCCGACAGCGGCGGCAAATGGGAACGCCACGTGCCTGCGGGCAGATTCTACACTGTGGACGAGTTGGGCAGTCGCTTCGAATGGGAGGAAGGCTCAGCGGCTCAGGCGGATGAACTGGCCGACTGGGTGGAAGGCAAGGTCGAAACCCACCGGGGCCGGGGCGAAAACGGCTATAAGGCCCTGCAGATGATCCACGCGGTCTACGAATCGGCACGTCTGCACGAACAGGTGCAGATGCCGTTGCAAACTCGGGTCAATCCTCTGGACCTGATGGTAGAATCCGGTCACTTGACGCCACAGCGGCCCGGCAGGTATGATATACGCGCGGCCCTGTTGCGAAATGAAAATATGAATGAAGATACGGAGAATTGAAGACTATCATCTGTTCATGTCCAAATGGCTTGCAAACAGGAGGGATACACCATGCAACTCACCACCGAACAGATCGCGCAGTTTCACGAAGACGGTTATGTACTCGTCAAGGGTGTCTTCGATCCGCAGGAGGACATCGACCCGGTGATTGAAGAGTACAAAAGCGTGCTGGACAATTTAGCTCACGACCTATACGCCGCGGGGGAGATATCGTCACGATATGAGGAACTTCCTTTCGGCGAGCGGCTGATCGCCATCTATCAAGATAGTGGCAAAGTGCACGCGCAATACTTCGATTTTTCTCTGCCTCAGGCCAATGTGCAAGCGGATACGCCATTTTGGGCCGGGCCGGCGGTCTTCCGCATGCTTACCAACGAGCGCTTGCTGGACGTGACAGAGTCGATCATCGGTGGGGAAATCTACTCGAACCCGGTGCAGCATGTGCGCCTGAAACCGCCGGAGCGACTCACGCCGATCAACCCAGAGACTGGTCGTGTGCAATTGGGCAAGACCCCTGTCCATCAGGACCATGGCGTTGTCCTGCCGGAGGCCGACGATACGCAGATGTTGACTGTCTGGTTTCCGCTCATGGACGTCAATGTGGAGAACGGGTGTTTGTGCGTCTGGCCGGGCAGCCACCACCGGGGCCTCATCGATCACTGTCCCAGCACACGTGGGCTGAGCGTGCCCGGCAAGCTGTTGCAAGGCAAGGCCGTGCCGATGATCATGCAGAAGGGCGATGCCGTGTTTATGCACAAACAGACGCTGCACGCCTCCTACGCCAATACGAGCGATCAGATCCGCTGGAGTTTCGATCTGCGTTACAATCCAATCGGCCAGCCAACGGGACGGCCGGCTTTCCCCGGCTTTGTGGCCCGCAGCCGCAACCATCCGGAAACGATGTTGCGCGAGCCGGCGGAATGGGAGAAGCTATGGCGCGACACGCGAGATCACCTCGCTACGGTAGAAGATGCAGGTAGCTTCAACCGTTGGAACGCAGACAATCCGGTATGCGCCTAGCCGGTCAGCCATGCTCCCTATCCCAAAGTGAAAGGATCTGACATGTCCTCTGGAAACAGTTCTCCGCGGCGGCAAAGCGACGCGCAGCCCCTGCTGATGGCCCAATATGGCACAAAACATGGCCACGCAGCCGGCAAACTGCAGGCGATGCTCGACGCGCCGGATGTGGAGGTGGTCGGCCTCTACGAGCCGGACGCGGAGCGCCGGGCTGGGCTGGAAGGGAGCGATGGCCCCTTTGGTCAGGTTCGCTGGTATGACTCGGAAGCGGAACTCTTAGGCGACCGTTCGGTTGTCGCTGTGGCATCCGAAGGCAACAATGCCGAAAGTCTGGCCCAGACAGAGGCCTTAGTCGACGCGGGCAAGCACGTCTGGTACGACAAGCCAGCTGGAGAGGATTGGCCTGGATGGCAGCGGGTGATTGGCAAGGGCCAGGCACAGCAGCTGTTGATTCAGATGGGCTACATGTTCCGCTACCAGAACGGCTTTCGTCAGATCGCTGAATGGGTACGCACGGGTCTGCTGGGCGATATATATTGCGCGCGAGCGCACATGTCCACCAGTATCCCAGCCCAAGGACGGAAAATAATCGCCGCGCATCGGGGCGGCATCTTTTACGATTTGGCCGGCCATATGCTCGATCAGATCGTCTGGCTGATGGGCCGGCCGACTCGTACTAGCGGTTTCTTCCGCAATGACGGCGGCGAGGCGCCCGGATTCACGGACAATACACTCGGTGTTCTCGAGTTCGAGAAGGGCCTTGCCTTCGTGGACATCGCGGCGATGGAACCGAAGCCAATGGCTCGTCGCTATGAGATCTACGGAACGCGGGGCAGCGCCATTCTGCTGGAACCCTTCGAACCGCCCTACGCCATACGCTTGTGCCTGGAAGAGCCGGCCGCAGGCTATCGGGCCGGGGCGCAGACCGTCTCTGTGGCGCCCCAAAGCCGGCAGGAACTCTACGAACTGGAGCTGATTGCTTTCCTGGCAACCCTGCGCAACCAACAGCTCCCGGACCGCACTCCAGAACACGAGTTGCTGGTACAGGAGACACTCCTGCGCCTGACGGGCAGCATTCCGGAGGAATAAGTATGTCATGACACAATATGAAATGCGCGCTATGCCGTCTGCCAGTCCAGAATGGCGCCCAACATCTCCGGTTCCCAACGTATCAGGGTCGCGTAGGCCTCGGCCGCATCCCGCCAGGCGAAACGGTGGGTAGTGAGAGGACCGACCACCAGGCGCCCGCCGGCGAGCAACTTGAGCGCCGTCGCCTGATCTGCCTGATGGGTCCACCAGCCTGGGGCCGAATCGCGTTGGGGCCGAACGCTCTCATGCGCGCCAAGAACGATTAGCCCTTTTTTATGCACATCTCGGTAAAAGTTCACGGACTCCGTCTCCCCTCGGGTGCTGCCCAGCAGCAGCACCCGCCCACCGAAGCGCGCCAGATCAAAGGCGATGGGAATGGCTTGCGGATGACCGGTCGCTTCGAATACCACAGCCGGCTCGTCGCCATCGCAGCGCTCCCGCAAAGCCGGCTTGAGGTTATCGTCTGCCGGCAGCGCGGCGTCTGCGTTGAGCGCCGCAGCGAACTCCAGACGACGGGGATCTTTGTCAATAGACAGGACGGGCAGACCGCCATTCAGACGAGCCAGTTGCATCGCCATCAGTCCGATGAGACCGCAGCCAATGACCGCTACCGGTTCGCCCAGTTCGATACGGGCTTTGCGCACGGCCTGCATGGCGATGGAAGCCAGCCGGAAAAAAGCGGCTCGTTCATCAGCCAGCCCTTCTGGAATGCGGTTACAGCTTTGCGCGGGCGCGGTTGCGTACATGCAATGGCGGGAGCGGGAAGCCACTTTATCCCCTACCTGCCAGCCATTCACGCCCGGGCCAACGGCAACCACCTCGCCGATATGGCTGTAACCGCTGCCCTGAGGATAGCGGGGCGACGTATTGGACAGGCCCAATAGCCACGCCCGCTCTGTGCCGGGACTGAGAAGCGACACCCGCGCACGGATCAGCAACTCTCCTGGCCCGGCTGCGGGCATCACACACTCCCGTACACCGGCAATTCCCTTTTCGATAAACAGCACCTGGTGGTTGCGCGTTGCCATGGGTTTCCTCCGAGTCTGTGGACGTATCGTGAATTGTGAGCGGGAGATCGTGAATACCCTCCTGGAAGGGGTAGCGGAAAAGCAAGTTGTAAATGAGAAGATCATCCCAGTGATCCGTACTCAACAGACCGCGGGCGGGGGAGCGGCATTCCCCTAGGCCAAGCTGCCATGCTCAGCGACGATACGGACGGTTGTACGCAAATCCCGCGCGGTTTCCTCCCAAGCGCCAGTGTAACACAGATTTCGGGGCATCCATCCGACGATCAAGTCTAGCTCCGCCTACCTGGATTTGACACATTCTTGCTCACTGTGGGATTATTTCCCCGCGCGTAAAGAAGATAGTGATCCCCGCGTTGTCAAAACATAATTTATTTCTAGGCGATGAAACAGGGAATTTCCAGACCAAATCAACATATTCTGCCTTCTCAATACCTTGTTTGATCGGACGGCATGCTGAAAAGGGCTTTTCTGGAGTTATACCCTCGTCATTTTATCCATCCAACATCACTTTTTAAGGAGACATCTATGTTCAAAAGAAAACCACTGAGCTTAGTTGCCGTTTTGGTATTGGCATTGCTGGTTGGTTGCACCGCACCCGCTGCAGGGCCTGCCGCCGAAGAGGCAAGCGCCCCGAGCGCAGAACCTACCGCTGAAGCGAGAGAGGAACCGGCCGCAGTCGAGCAGATGCTGATCGGCGGCTTTGACGTCGGACCTGGCGGCGACCCCCAAGGCGTCCTGTACAACAACGGGGCTGGCAATACCTGGTTTGTCAAGCTCTTCACGCCGCTGATCATGATGGACGAGGCCTTTTCCGAACATACCAGCGAGGCCGCGTTAGCCGTGCGTTGGGAACCCAACACAGACGCCACTGTCTGGACGTTTCATCTGCGTGAGGGTGTCAAATGGCATGATGGCGAGGATTTCACCGCCTCAGATCTGAAATGGACCGCGGAGTTCGTCTCTGCACCGCAGGCGGCGGTGACGCACTACGGCATTAATCAAGCCAATCAGATTGTGGGTTGGACTGAGTACAATAGCGGCGAAGCAGATGAGATCGTGGGTATCCGCGTCGTGGACGATCTGACACTGGAAATCGAGCTCACAGTGCCTAATCCGCGCTTTTATGACTCGCTCCGGGGCTTCTACGCTCTGCCCGAACACGCCATTGATTTCACGTCCACGGAGATCTTCAGCAGCGACTGGTGGTTCACCAGCCCGATAGGCACCGGCCCTTTCAAGTTCGATTCTTACGCGAAGGATCAGTTCATGGCCCTCGCGCCCAATGAATTCTACTGGGATGGCGCGCCGGAACTAGATCAGCTCGTGAATCGCTACTTCGTCGACGAGACAGCGGCCGTGCTGGCGTTGGAGAGCGGTGACATCGACTTCACCTACGTCAGTGCCGATGTGGCCAGCCGTTTCGAGGGCAATCCCGACTACCAGATATTCTCTGGCCCATCGTTCGTGACCAATATGTTCAACTACAACTACCAGAATGAGGTATGGACAGATAAGCGGATCCGCCAAGCCATCATGTACGGTGTCGATCGGGAATCGATCTTGCGCGATGTCTTCAATGGTACCGCGCAGGCGACACCCTGCCAGGATCCCTACCCTCAGTTTTGGCCGGAGGATGCCAACGATTACGAATACAATCCCCAGTTGGCCCGGGAGCTGTTGGCCGAGGCCGCCGCGGATGGTGTCACACTCGAAGGCATCAACCTGGACATTCCCACCTATTACACATCACAGCTGGCCAAAGACATTCTGACCGTGATACAGGCCAACCTGACTGATATCGGCGTCAATGTCAATCCGACCTTCCTCGACGTACCGACCTGGCGCACAGTAGTGGACGACAACGCTGCGGAATGGAACATTGCCTATCGAGGCGCCGGTGGCGGTCCCGCTTCGCACAGTCCTATCTGGTACGTGGAAGACAACCAGTGGGGTCTCGACGATCCGAACTACGCCGAATTGTTTGCGGCGATGGACGCGGCCCAGACACCCGAAGAGTACAAAACCGCACGCACAGCCCTCTGCAAACACCAGAATGAGGAGGCTACCTTCGCCTATTGGTGGGTCTCCACCCGGTATGGCATCGCTTCAGTGAATGTCGAGGATTTCCACTACTTCCCGGCCCCTGGCGGTGGACCGTTTGTCGACCGTTCGCAAGAGTGGAACATGAAGTAACTGTGTAATGCAGCAGCGCAGGCGGGGAGAATGGGGGCGGCGAGGCCATGAGCCCCGTCTCCCTCTCTCCACTTCGCATCTATCCGCCTCCTGACACTACACTATGCAATATTTTCTGCGTCGTGTTTTGATCAACATTCCGGTTCTTTTTCTGGTCACAGTTGTCATCTTCCTGTTGATCAACCTGGCGCCGGGCGACCCAGTCGACTTCTTTGTCAACGAAGAGATCGGGATATCAAAGGAGGACCTCGATTTTGTGCGCGCGCGCTTTGGTCTCGACGACCCGTTGCCGGTGCGTTATGCTAAATGGTTGGGGCAGGTTGCGCGTGGCGATCTCGGTTTTCGTTTCAAGAATGGCGATGACGTAGCCGAGGTCCTGGTCATCCGATTGCAGCGTACCTTTGTCCTCATGGGTACGGCCTTGGTCATTGGCATTACCGTTGGCGTAACTTTTGGCATCTTCATCGGCCTGCGTCAGTATTCGATCTGGGATTTCACATTTACAGGCCTCTCGTTCGTCGGCATCTCAATGCCCGCGTTCGTCGCCGGCATCTTTGGTCTGTACATCTTCTCGGTACAGTTAGGCTGGTTTCCTTCCGGCGGCATGCGCACCATCGGAAAGCCGGAGTCGCTCCTCGATCTGCTCTATCACTTAGCGCTGCCGGCAGGAACCCTAGCCATCTTTAATCTAGCAACCTTCATGCGCTACACTCGCTTCAGCATGTTGGAGGCGCGAGGTGAGGATTATGTGCGTACGGCCAAGGCCAAGGGGCTGAGACCGAATACTGTGGCGTGGCGGCATATATTTCGCAATGCGCTGTTGCCTATCGTGACCGTGGTGGGGCTCAGTCTGCCATCTCTGGTGGCCGGCGCGCTCTTTACCGAGACCATCTACAGTTGGCCGGGCATGGGGGCCCTCCTAGTCGATGCCGTGGCTGCCCGGGATTATCCAATGGTCATGGGTATCATGTTGATCACGGCACTGATTGTGTTGACAGCCAATCTCATCACCGATCTGGCCTACGCTGTTGCCGACCCAAGGATCCGCTATGAATAAGAACGACCATCAATGAGTGCAGACGCAATGCAAGACATTGCAAGTCGAACAGTCCAATCTCAGTCTCCGACCGCTCAGGCCTGGCGGCGATTTCGACGTCATCCGTTGGCTGTGGCGGGATTGGTGATGTTTGCGTTTGTTTTTCTGGTGAGCCTGTTCGCCCCTCTGATTGCGCGCTACGACTACGCTGCCCTCAACCTAGCTGATAAGTTCCAGCCTCCCAGTCTCGCTCACTTTTTCGGCACCGATCGGGTCGGGCGTGACATCTGGAGTCGTACCCTCTACGGTGGCCGCGTCTCACTGGCAGTGGGTTTTGCCGCTGCAACCATTTCGACGATCATCGGTGTTATTCTGGGCTCCATTTCCGGCTACTATCGGGGAATGACCGATCATGTGATCATGCGCTTTACAGATGTGGTAATGACCTTTCCCCGTGTTGTGATCATTCTGACCGCGGCCATCTACATCGGTCAGAGCATTGCCAGCGTGATCTTCCTGATCGGGATCTTTAGCTGGCCCGGAATCACGCGCCTGGTGCGAGGACAGGTTCTTTCGTTACGCGAGCAGCAGTTTGTGCTGGCATCGCGTGCGTTGGGCACTCACAACCGGCGCATTATCATCACCCATATACTGCCCAACGTCGTCGCCCCTCTACTCGCATCTGTTACCTTTGCCGTCAACGGAGCCATTCTTCTCGAAGCGGGCCTAAGCTTCCTCGGTGTAGGCATTCCACTTCCTACCCCAAGTTGGGGAAACATGTTGGAAACGGCGCGCAGCTTGGATGTGCTCCAAGATGGTCTGTGGATCTGGGCGCCCCCGGCGGTGATGATTCTCCTGACAGTGTTGAGTATTAACTTCATCGGCGACGGTCTGCGTGATGCCATCGACCCCAGGCATCAACAGAGTTGACAGCTACGCAAAACTAGGCAGTATCAAATTAAACTGAAAGAAGGCGATCGGCGAGATCGTTGAAATCCTCGGCTACCACGTCGATTGAGGGATCGGGAATCAGGTCGGTGGACTGGTTTGGCCCATATTTCTGGGGCCGAATCGAGTTAGGGGCGAACGCTCTCATGCGCGCCGAGAACGATTTGTATGACGCGGGCGGGTGTCTTTATGCCCGAGCAGACGTAGCGTCAACTGCAGGCGGTCGATTCAGGGCAATACCTCCACCATGCCGATATCTATGCGCGGGCTATCAGCATTCATGGGCATAAGCGGCTCGTGTGATATATCGGGATAATAGAGGCCGGCTATGAGGCGATAGTTGCCCGGCGGCAGAGATGCCGGTATGGTGATATTGTGGGTGGAGTGTATGATCAGACCCGGTGTCCAACGGCCGTATGGCGTGTACGCCCCTCCAGGCGGACCATCGTGCTGGGCAATCCCTACGCCTGCATCGTCAACCAGATGGACAAAGGCGCTTACCGGCTCCCCAGGGCCTTTGACCAACCACGTCAGTTCAACAGGCGCCACATCGCCGGCGCGGGTTGGTGATGGTGTCTGCACGCCCTCCAACCGAATACTGCCATACTCAGCCCCTATCGCCGATAGATCCCATGCACGCGCGGTGATAGCGGAGGCTGCCACCACCATGAGGGCCCCGGCTGCAAACCAGACGACCACCAGGCTCATGGCGCCGGCCTGTCGGAGGATCGACGTCCCTTTGACTGCCCGGCTCAGCAGCGCAAACGCCACCACCCACCCGATAGCCGTCAGTGCACGGCCAAACCATACTGCTCGTGTGGCGCCCCATGCAAGCGTAACCGTGTGCGCGCCAGGCGGGATCATCACACTTATGAGGCCGAGATTGGTCGCTGGTTGGGTATTCACCTGAACGCCGTCTACAGTAACGCGCCAGGCAGGGATGTAAAACTGATGGAAGATCAATCGGAATGCCCGCTGTGCACTGACCTGGAACTGCTGCTGTAACAGACCTGCGCGCGTTGGCGCAACTGCCACAGAATCGATCGCATCCAGGATCGGGGTGGGTTCCCATGGTTCACGTCCAATTGCCCAATATTGTTCAGTCATCCAGATGGGCAGGAATTCAGGCCCCCATACGCCACTACCCGATTGTGAGTCCCATTGCCACAAGGAAGCGACCGAGATATCCTGGTATGACGTATCATCCACCGGATAGTCGAGTTGGACCAGCGCATAGGCTAACAGGTAAGCCGATAGGATGATGACCAGAAGCGGCACGGTGAACGCAGGCAGGCGTCGAATTCGGCGCAGGGACTCTACAGATGCCGCCAACAGCAGGGCTGCGCCAAAGGCTACAAATATCTGCCATCGCCACGGGAATCGCAGTTTGGCCAGCAGGATTTCACTGCTGGTCCATAACCAGGCGCTCGCATCCGTTGTCAACCAGACGGCGCCAAGCGTCAACAACAGCGCGACAAGCGTGCAGACGCGCAGTGCACGCGTTTGCATAGCCACGGCCGCAATCGAGGCAGCAACACCAATCGGAACTGTGTAGATCGGCAGGGAATACGTGTAAGCAGACCGAGGATAAGAATAGGTATAGATACTGTCAAAGTCAATCAGCTCCGTCCAGCCGACAAAATGGTTCAGATACCCCTCTACAGAACGTCCATGACCGATGATAACCCAGCTTATCTCCAGCAGTGCCGGCAGCGTATACCATGCGCTCAAGAGGATGCCGATGCCCAACGTGGCTACAGCGATGGCGGGGATGCGATGAACGCCGGCGCGCGCGCTATGCTGTAACAATGTGATCAGGGCTAACGCCACGCCGAAGACAAGGACTGCCATCAGCGCCACCAGGTTGTGCGTTACGATCAGTCCGGCCCAGGACAGACCGGCTTTGGCCAGCAGCGAGCGACCCTCGCCTGTCATCATCTCTGCGCGTCTATGCACGGCCACTGCCTGAATTGTGTAGTAGACGATCAACGGCAGCCACATAAAGGCGATGAATTCAGGAAATGCGCCCCGCACGAAGAGGTCGATCATTCGATAGGGAAAGAATTGAAAGCAGATGACGCTGACGATGGCAGGCCATAGTGAGACGTACAGACGTAGCAGGTGAAACATCCACCATGCTGAAAACGCGAAGCCCATCGTGAGACAGAGGCGTACGCTCAACACCATATCGAGCCCAGCCAGATGCAGCAGCGCGGGGGGATAATAAAAGCCAGGTGAGTAATAGTTGAGCGCAGGATAGCCATAGCCAAAGGCAAAGTCGGGAAACCAGCGCGGCAAGATCACCCCCACGCGCAGCGCATCCACCAGTGCACGGATACGGTGAAAGTGGAACAGTTCGTCATGTGTTGGAGAGGGCCAGGCTGCTGTCAATCCAAAGAGGATCACGCCGGAGATAGATGCAAGGCACAACGCGGCCACGCGGTCCTGCGGATAGGATACTTTTTTCACTCGTTCGACAATATCACCGATGGCGATGCACATTTCTATAGTTTGGATTCAACAATTCGGTATTCCCGCCATTCAACATCTGAAGGCGCTCATACCTCACATGTAGCGTGCTGATTGGCCGCTTGTCTCAATTAGGAATTGTTCAAGTGCGCATTACGAATGAACTGCCCAATTCCTAATTTTCCGCCGGGCCGGCCTGCAACACCTTCAGTGAATGCCAAGACGATCGGCGAGATCGTTGAAATCTTCGGCTACCACGTCAATAGAGGGATCGGGAATCAGGTCGGTGGCCTGGTTTGGCCCATATTCCTGGGGTCGGTGGACGAAGGCCGTCCTGAAGCCGACGGTCTGCGCCCCCATCAGGTCGTGGTTGTGGGCAGCAACCATCATCACCTGTCGAGGCTCCAGCCCTAACAGCGCAGCGGCTGTTTGATAGACCTCGGGATCTGGTTTGTAATGCCTGGCCAGCTCGGAAGAGAGCACACAGTCCCAGCACAGTCCAGCGTGCCTGGCCATGTTTACCAGCAGGGCTACATTGCCATTGGAGAGGGCGGCAACGATGGCGCGGCGACGCAGTCGCGCGAGACCGGCGGCGACATCCGGCCACGGCGTGAGCCGATGCCACACTCGATTGAGCCGCTCTATCTCGGCCACACACAGGCTTGAAATCCGGTAACGCGCCAGCAATTCATCAAGAATCATGCGGTGGAGGGCATCGATATTCATCCAGGGAAGCTCACCTAGACGAACGCGGCGCATGGCCGGTTCATAGCCAGCGCGCCAGCTATCGGCAAATTGCGCCCAGTCGACGTCCACGCCCTTGGCAGCCCAGACATCCTCTCCTTCACGGATGATGGAGCCGCGCCAGTCCACAACTGTGCCAAAAATATCGAAGGCAAACGCTTCAACTTCAGAGAATTTCATGTTCGCTCCGTTCGCGCGTTCTGCGGGGTGGTGGGATCTACACGGAGCCGCCTAGGATGGGGCTAACGCTCGGTACCTGGGGCCCATGACAGATAGCGGCCACAACTTTGCCGGCCCGGTGGATGACGGCTGCAAACTCCAGGGTCTTGTCGTCGATACGCAGAAAAACTATATTGCGCGCCACTGTAGGGCGCGACGGCCGAGGGCTGTCTGCGGCAAGGCGCCAACTACGATCGACGCGCCGGCCTGGCTCAACTGCAGCGCAGTGTACATACCCTCGATATCTTCAAACTCATGCGCTGTCAGGATAGCGATCTTCTTCGTGTTACGAGCTCTGCTCAATATTCATGTTCCTCAGCGCCTCCCAGTCAAATTCCACGCCATGCCCGGCTCTCTCTGGAGCGATGGCAACGCCATCGTTGATACGCAGAGGATGTCGGATGAAACGATCCAGCCCAAAGCCATGCGCCTCCAGATAGGAGCTGTTGGGAATCGCGGCCAGCAGATGCACCTGCAGATCGTGGACCCCGTGGGTGGTAATGGGCAGATTATGGGTTTCGGCCAAATGAGCCACTTTGCGCCAGGGGGTCACACCGCCGAGGGTCGCCACGTCCGGTTCGGGAAAAGAGATGGCGCCGTGGGCGATCATCTGCTGAAACTCGTAGACGGTATGAAAGTTCTCGCCGGTGGCGATGGGCACCCCTCCTTCACGGGCGATACGGGCGTGACCGGTCACGTCGTCAGGAATCGTCGGCTCCTCCAGCCAGACCAGACTGTACGATGTCAGAGCGCGGGCGGCGCGGATGGCTTCATCCACCCGCCAATGCATATTGGCATCGGCCATCAACGGAAAGTCCGGCCCTAGATGATCACGCATGGCCGCCACTCGATCCAGGTCCTCTGAGAGCCGTTCCCGGCCCACTTTCATTTTGATGGCGCGGAAGCCCTGCGCCAGAAAGTCGTCGGACTGGGCCAGCAGATCGTCGAGTGAAAACTGCAGATCGATGCCGCCGGCATAGACAGGCACGCGCGGGTCGTGGCCGCCTAGAAGCTGCCACCAGGGCGAGTTATGGGCCTTCCCTCGCAGATCCCACAGGGCGATGTCCAGCGCGGCCAGAGCGAAGGAGGCCACCCCGCCTCGCCCCACAAAATGCACGTGCCACCACATGCGCTCCCATAAGCGTTCGATGCAGCGGGCATCTTCGCCGATCAGGAGGGGGGCCAGATCGTCTCGGATCAGCGCGTGGATGGCCGTGCCGCCGATATCGCCGCCTGAGTAGGTGTAGCCCAACCCTTCGAAACCGTCGGCGGTTTCGATACGCGCCGTAATCAGCCCGAAATGGGAGATATCGCCGTGGGTCGAGTCCGAGAGAACTACCGGCAAGGGAATACGAAAATGATCGGTGCGGATACGAGTGATCTTCATGTGATGTCAAGCGCCTAAAATCGGCCTTTGTGGCACAAACCCCAGCTCTTTGCGAATATTCGCGATATCGTAAACCGGATCCTTTTCATGGCCGGGACGTTCATAGTGAGAGAAATCCAGTGTATCAGCATCTCTGCCATACCAGGCTCGCATCAGATCCGGCACAGGAACGGCTACGCAGGCCTGCCCCCCCACAGCGTTGAGGATGCGTACCCCTGGCTTGTACGGAGCTTGCGCCGCCAATGTCAGGCATCGCACCGTATCGCTTAAGAACATAATAGAAATCGTTCCCATTGCCCATGCGGGCATCGGGCCTGGTTGCCGTGGTATCAACTGGCGATCGTCTGGGGCAATGCTGGCCAGCCGCAGATTGATAAAGTCCAGGTCTTCGTTCTGTCGGGATAGGTAACGGGTGACCTCTTCCATCAGATATTTGGAGAAGCCGTAGCCGTCCTGATCGAGGCAGGGGTGCTCATCGGGCATGGGGAGCTGGAGAGGGCGAAATTTGACCGACTGCATTCCCACCACGGCGATGGAGCTGGCCAGGACGAATTTCCTGCATCCCCGGTCGATGAGATAGCGTAGCAGGTGATGCGTGCCGGCCACATTGACGCGCAAGCCATCTTCTTCTGCGCAACCACCGGTGACTGCGGCGAGATGGATCAAAACGTCAATATCCCCATACGGGTTCAGCTTATGGAGCTCTTGCGGCACAGAAAAGTCACCGCGAACTGAAGTCACGTCGGGCAGCTCCGTTGGCTGGCGTGAAAGGCAGATAAGGTCATGGGGCGGGGTCTGGGAAGGGGCTGCTTCCCGCTCTTCGGCTACATCAGAGCCTTGCGATAAGGCCTCCACCAATGCTCTGCCGATGAAACCACTGGCGCCGGTGACAAGGATTCTTCTCATGTTGCTTTCCAGTATGTTATGGCAAACAGATTGGCGTTGTGTATGCCCAACTCATCAAAGCGCATCTCTCAGTCAGCTCCAGCGAATCACTGCGCCCATCAGTTCTGGCATCTCGTCCCGGTTGATCTTTGCGTACAGGTCCGGCGCATCGCAGGCGTCTATCCGGTGGGTGATTGTTTTCTGCCAAGGGATGGCCCCGGTGGCGATATTACGCAGCACCGCAGCCCGACAAGGGGCCAAACCGTCGTTGCAGGGGAAGAATGCTGTGAGCTGCCTGGCGTGGGGCACTAGAAAATGGAAGGAGAGCGGCGCTTTGCCGTAATGGCCCAAGAAGACGAATTTACCCCGCACTCGAGCCAATGGGAATGCCAGATCCAAGCAGGCAGGAATGCCACTGCCCTCAAAGACGATGTCGGCCCCACCGGGTTTGATCTCCTCTACACGGGCTTTCACGTCTTGGGGGCTCAGAGCGCCGGCGTCAATACGATAGGTGGCTCCCATCTCCTTTGCCATCTCCAGTCGTCGAGGGTTGATATCGATAGCGATAGTCACCGCCCCACGCAGCCGGGCCGCGACCAGCGCGCCCAATCCGATCAGACCGACCGCATGCAGAGCCACTACATCACCCATCTGCACGCCGGCCATATCGACGGCGTTGTAGCCTACCGACGGCATGACAAAGAGGGCGCCGGTGGCATCATCCACCCCTGCAGGCAACAGTTCGACTTCTGCATTCTCTGCCATGAGCGCGTAGGAGGCGTGGGCGCCCGAACAGGCGTTGATGGGCTGGTCGCCTCGCTGCATAGGCAGAAAATTGCGTCGGTAGTAAACTTTATCGCCGATCTTGAATTTTGACACATGCGCGCCGATATCTTCGACAATACCTACCGCCTGGTAACCGGTGCAGACGGGAAACGGCCCATAGTCCAGCTTGTGGCGGATGACGGCGAACTCCGTGCCCACACTGACGCCGGAGTAGATGTTGCGCACCAGAATTTCTGTGGGCGCGAGCGGCGGGATATCAAACTCTTCCAGAGAAAACTGCTGCTGATCGGCACAAATGAGCGCGCGGCTTTTCATGACGAATTCGCCCTCCTCTTTCACAAAAATTCGCCGAGACCCCAGTTCCAACAAACAGGAGTAGCGTACTAAAGGACATCTGAGCTGTCAATTCAAACTTTCGCAGGTCGCACATTGCAAGAAGGTATTATGCCACAGTTTCTACCGCCCAATCGGCAATATTGCGGCTTTCCTTATCGAACGCAATGCCCACCAGGATAATAGGCTTGTCCCGACTTCGAAAGGGTTGGTCATACTGCTTCGAATGAATTTGTGAGATGGCTGCCTGGCCCGTCGTCATCTTGAATTCAATGATATAGACAGTGTGCGGCAGCTCGAGCACGGCATCAATCCGGCCCAGGTTGGTCAACCGTTCTGCGTGGATCTCGAAGCCGAGCAGGTTGAGGATGAGATAAACCACAGAGTGGTAGTAGGCTTCTTGGGGCAAAAAGAGATGGTGGGGAATGTCGGCAAAGACGGATTGGAGAACGCTGATGAAGCCCTCGACATTGTGTTCGCGCAAGGTTTGTTCCAGTCGAAAGAGAATCGTTCCCGTCACCTGCCCGGGCGACTTCTCCAGATAATCCGCTAGTAGATACCGCTGGAAAGCTGACTCAACCTCTCGATTTGGATAGCCAAGCCGGTATAATCGTTCGCCGCTGGTCCAAGAGGTATCAATGGATTGAACTGTCAAATATCCAGTTTGAAAAAGCAGGGAATGAACGCTGATATCGTTGATATCGGCACTATCGAGGAGAGAAGTCCCACCGCCAATATCCTCCAGCTCATAGGCAGGTATCCGCTGCTGGCGCAGGAGTTTCAGCAAGAAAGTCGGTGTAGCCGTGCTGAACCAGTGGTTGTCGAAGGTCTGCTGTTCCAGTAGCATCAATGTCGAAAACGATACGTAGACCTGACTCAAGCCATCCCACGAGTATCCGTTGTACCAGAACCGAATGCGCGCCAGGATCTCATCCTGGCTGACCTGATAGCGTGCTGCCAAGCGGTCGATATACGCAGAGAAATTTTGCTCCAGCTCCGTTTGGGTGTAACCGAGCAATGTGGCGAAACGGTCATCCATCGTTACGTCGAGCAGGTTGTTGAGGTCGGAGAAGATGGAGATCTTCCCGTATTTAGAAACGCCTGTAAGCAACGTGAAGTGCAGATAACTGGCTTCGGTCGATTTAAGAACGGAATAAAAGTTCTTCAGAGTATCGACATGCTCCTGCGCCTTCTCCTCGTTCTCCAACATGTCGGTGATCGGTTTATCATACTCGTCAATCAAGAGCGCAACCTTGCGCTTCTCTGCCAGGCGCAGGAGCAACTCTCGAAATTTGCCTTTGTAGTCCGTTGCCGCCAAAGCTATGCCATGTTCCCACGCGAGTTCATCCATATAGACTGTCAACGCTGCCGCCAAGCTCATCTCCCGGTAGTTAAGATCGTTGAAGTTGATCGTGATCACTGGTCGGGGTTGCCAATCGATCTGATCCTCGATCCACAACCCGCGGAATAGCTCTTGATTCCCGCGGAAGATAGCGCGCAGCGTCGTGATCAGCAGAGATTTGCCAAAGCGTCGGGGACGCGCCAGGAAGACGAACTTCCCCACCTGCATCAGGGCATAGATGTATTTCGTCTTATCGACGTAGATGTAGCCCTCCTGGCGCAGCGAAGTGAAGTCTTGAATGCCGATGGGGAGCTTCTGCATACCACCTCCCTCTTCCTATGGGGGCTCCTATGGGGGCGTGCCTGAGATTCTATTCTACCGCTAAAAGAAAACAGGCCCAAGCCAGCCAAAACAGAACGCTCGCCCGACGCTCCGCGTTCCCATAGCTGCACTTTTCCCTCTTCTCAGCCTGTGCTACACTTCCTTCCCAGGTCAATATTTCTTTCATCATCAATTTGTGTGATTATCCAGGATCGACCATGATTATATCCTGTCCATCATCCGAATCAGGAGAATCACAGTCAGAAGGGCGCTCATTCCTCACGCCCCACCGGCAGGAGAACGTCATGAAGATCACAGATCTAACCGTCCGCCGTTTTCGCTATATTTCTAATACAGTACGCGATTCTGAAGGGCACGGCCATCCTGGAGCGGAGCACGAAGCGGTTCAAGCGCTGCTCACAATTCACACCGATGAGGGCGTGGAAGGATATTTTTTTGGCAGTCCCCCCCAGGCGCATATCGACCGTCTGGTAAAACCGTATATCACTGGAGAAGATCCCTTTTATCGGGAAAAAATCTGGCATAATCTGAAGGAACGCCAACGGCTCAACATGGCGACCATGTCGGACAGAGTTTTGAATGCAGTAGACCTGGCTCTGTGGGACCTGACAGGCCGGGCGCTGGGCCTTCCGGTCCACAAACTGTTGGGCGCAACCCGGGACAAAGTGCCCGCATATGCCAGCACTATGTGTGGCGACGATATAGAAGGTGGCTTGGGCACGCCGGCGGACTACGCCAACTTTGCCGAGTGGTGCATGCAGCGGGGCTATCCGGCCTTCAAACTCCACACATGGCAACCTCCCTATGAGGGCGCGCCGGACGTCAAGCGAGACATCGCGGCCTGCGCTGCGGTGCGAGAGGTCTATGGCCCAGACGCCCATTTGATGCTGGACCCGTACCACTACTACTCCCGACTCGAGGCCCTGCATCTGGCCAAGGGGCTGGAGAAACTGGATTACTATTGGCTGGAAGAGCCGATGGACGAGCATAGTATGTCCTCCTATGTTTGGCTATGTGAACAGACCTCACTGCCCATTTGCGGGCCGGAGACCGCCGAAGGCAAAATGTACACGCGGGCTGAGTGGATCAAAGCTGGAGCCTGCGACCTGGTGCGGGGTGGAGTCGGGGATCTGGGTGGTCTCACGCCGCTGATGAAAGTGGCCCATCTGGCGGAGTCCTTCGGTATGCGGATGGAAGTCCACGGCGGCGGCGTAGGCAATTTCCACGCTCTGTGCGCGATGGGCATCCCAGGCCAGTACTATGAACGCGGGCTACTGCATCCGTTCATCGATTATGAACAGCCGCCGGCGTGGCTCAACAGGCTGGACGATCCCATGGATGATGAGGGATTTGCGCGCATCTCCCAGTTGCCGGGCCTGGGCCAGGACATCAATTGGGAATACATCGAAGACAATCTTGTAGCTTGAACGATTGGGATGATGCGACGGGGACGGGCGCATCGGTTGCAAAGACGGAAGAGCCAATGAACGAAGAAGAACGTTACCTTTTTGATCTGCGCGGCTATCTGGTGATCCCCGAGCTGCTGTCCACAGGTGAACTGGCGGAGCTGAACCGGCTCATGGATATGCGAGGGTTGCCGGCGCCGGAGGAGGATACCCAAAGCGCCCGCTTCGGTGGCTTTCTGGAGTGGGGTCAGATCTACTGTGATCTGCTGGATCATCCGCGTATTATGCCCTATCTGAAAACGATCCTTGGCGACGGCTTCCGGTTGGACCACTACTATGGCATCTACATGCGTGCCGGCACAGAGCAACTGCGGCTGCACGGAGGCAACACTCCTTATGACCCGCCGGAGTACTATCACTTCCGCAATGGGCAGATGCACAATGGATTGACGGTCGTGGCATGGAATCTGACATCCACGGGACCAACTTTGGGCGGATTTTGCGCGGCGCCCGGAAGCCACAAAGCCAACTACCCCTGTCCAGACAGCATCCGTGCGGCCCACACGGCCCACGAAGCTATCATCGTGCCGGACGCGCCGGCGGGTTCCGCGGTCATTTTCACCGAAGCCCTCACCCACGGCACCGCTGCCTGGACAGCGGATCACCAGCGACGGTCACTTCTCTTCAAATACAGTCCAGGTCAGCAGTCCTGGAGCGCAAAGTACGTACAGCCGCCGAAAAACATCAGACTGACAACCCGGCAGAATCTGCTGTTTGAGAAACCCTACTTCAACGCCCGCCCGTCGCTTTTTGAAGAAGACGATTAGGATAGGTCATCATGCGCGCGCCAAATATAACTGGGGCGTCGTTCATTCGTTGGCAGGCATAATGCAGATCTGAATCAAGAGTATTGGATTTGCAGCAGTGTTGTATTGCGCGCCACTGTAAGGCGCGACAAAGCAGTATGCGCGCCACTGTAAGGCGCGACGAGGCAGGGTATATCCTGCATCTTCCTGTCAATCCTTTATCCGGCGTTCGCGGATTTCGAAAACCTCGGGGTTGCTCACGCCGAAAATCCTGGTCTGATCTCCCAGCCAAGGAGCTTTCCGATGCCCCAACCTTTCCGTATCGGCGTTTCGTCTGACTTCCAGACCAGCGCGCCAGACACAATCGAACCAGTGTTGGCCCGAATGATCGACCCCTTATCCCACATTGAATGGGATTACCACGACTCCCCTGTGGATGCGCCGGTGCAACCCGCTGCCATCACCCACTTCGACGGCATAATTGCCTTAGCCAGCCGCTACGACGCCACGAGTTTCAGCGGTAACGAACGACTGTCTTGTATCGCTCGCTGGGGAGTCGGCTACGACCGCATCGACACCGCCGCGCTGACCGCAAACCATGTGCTGTTGGCGATCGCGGTGGACGCGGTGCGCAAACCGGTGGCTGAGGCGATCCTCACACTCATGCTGGCTTTGGCAAAAAAGCTGCCGGCCAAAGATCGGCTCGTGCGGGCAGGCCGCTGGGACCTCAAGACGCAGACTTCCGGTCTGGGGATGAGCGGCAAGACCGTTGGTTCTGTAGGCGTGGGGAATATCGGTGGTGAGATGTTCCGACTTCTGGCGCCGTTCGACCTGGGCCGGCGCATCGCCTACGACCCATATATTGACCCGGAGCGGGCAGAATCGTTGGATGTGGAGCTAGTGGGCCTGGAGACAGTCTTCCGCGAGTCGGATTTTGTCACCGTCAACTGTCCTCTGAACGACGAAACCCAGGGCTTCATCAACGCCCGACTGCTTTCTTTCATGAAACCGACCGCATATTTCATCAACACCGCACGCGGGCCGATCGTCAACCAGGCGGATCTGGTAGCGGCCCTGCAAAGCGGCGTCATCGCCGGCGCGGGCCTGGACGTGGTCGAGCCGGAGCCTCTGCCCGTGGATCATCCCCTCATCCATATGGACAACGTCATCCTCTCCCCCCACGCGCTGGCCTGGACCGATGATCTCTACGAGATGAACGGAACCATCGCCTGTGAGAGTCTGCTGGCAGTGTTCCGGGGAGAAATTCCCCGTTTTCCCGTCAACCGGGAGGTGCTGGAGAAAGATGCATTCCAAGAAAAGCGCAAGAGATTGGCAGCGCGATGGAGGGAAAGCCAAACATGAAACCCAATCCGCTACGACAAATTACGAATTGGGCAGTTCATTCGTAATTCATAAGGAGAAACAATACATGGCGGTTCGTTTTTGCGCTTGTCTGCTGATCTCAACATTGCTACTGTCCGCCTGCAGTGCCGTTGCGCCGCTGCCTCAGGTCAGCGGAGACGGTATGGCAATGGATTCCGAGGACAAAGCGGGTATGGACATGTCCGGCGGCTCAATGCTGGCCGACGCTCTCGAACCGCAGACTACCGAAAACGGCCTGTTTACGATCACCGCGATCAGTCGTCTGGATCCGGTGGTCATTAATGAGACCCACGCGTGGACGCTTCACATAGAGACGACAGACGGCAGCCCGGTCAGCGAAGCGGAAATCACTATCGATGGCGGCATGCCGGCGCACAATCATGGCTTCCCAACAGCCCCTCGGGTGACCGAGAACCTCGGTGATGGCGACTACCTGCTGGAAGGTATGCGCTTTAATATGGGCGGGGTGTGGGTGATGACACTGGGGATAACATCCGGCGATCAGAATGATGTGGTTACATTTGAATTTGAGTTGAAATAGAACATGCATCGCGGCCTCATTGTTGGCGTCGTAACCGCCCTGCTCATTCTCGCGGCCGGCGCTGTATTTTTCTCATTTGGTGGGGGGGCCTTCCGCACTGCCGTCACGAACATATTGGGTGTCTTTGAAGGCTGGTACGGGGAGAGCCTGCAACCTGGCGCATCTATGGCCCACACATGGACAGATGCTGAGCGAGGGCTGATCGCCTCCCTCAGCA
The DNA here is from genome assembly GCA_958295915.1 of uncultured Caldilineaceae bacterium. Classification (GTDB taxonomy): domain Bacteria; phylum Chloroflexota; class Anaerolineae; order Caldilineales; family Caldilineaceae; genus Bin5. The sequence continues at coordinate 4,230,338 of OY282381.1, read as the reverse complement.
TCGATCGGCTACCGACCTTGCTTCCGGATCCCTCCAATGCCGTTGGCGACGACTCCGACGCTATAGCGCTCGGACATGCCCTGTATTTCGATACGGGCCTTAGCCCGGATGGAACCGTCGCCTGCGCCTCCTGCCACAAACCGGAACTTTACTTCACGGATGGCAAAGTCAAGGCCAATGTGCGGGGCGTCGATACTCAGCGGCATACGCCATCGATCGTTGGGTTGGCCTACAACGACTGGTTCTATTGGGACGGACGCAAGGATAGCCAATGGGCGCAGGCCCTGGCTCCACAGGAGACTGCCATCGAGCATGGCGGCAATCGCGCCGGCCATGCCCGGTATGTTTTAGAAAGGTATCACAGCCAATACGAGGCGGTCTTCGGCCCCGCGCCGGATATTTCCGACCTGAGCCGCTTTCCATTCGCTGCTGGACCGGTGGAGGATGAAGCGACCCACGCGGCCTGGACAGCGATGTCAGAAGAGGATCAGCGGACAATAAACCGGATCTTCGCCAATATTGGTAAGTCCATCGCCGCCTACACGCGCAGGATTCTGCCCGGCCGCAGCCGCTTTGACGACTACGCGGCTGCGGCGCTTGTCAACGATCAGAGACGGATGGCGGAGCTGTTTAGCGATGAGGAAGCGGAGGGCCTGCGGCTGTTTAGCGGCGATGCCCAGTGCGCCAACTGCCACAACGGGCCGCTCTTCACAAACGGCACGTTCCACAACATCGGCTTGCCCCTGGCGCTTGGCGACAGCTTCGATCAAGGCCGTTCGCTAGGCACGCTGCAGGTGGTAGAGGACGAGTTCAACTGTTTGGGGGCTTACAGCGATGCAACCGAAGAAGACTGCATAGAGCTGCGCTTCATTAAGATCGAAGGCGAGGAGTTGCTCGGCGCGTTCAAAGTGCCGAGCCTGCGCAACGTGGCCAATACTGCCCCGTATATGCACAACGGCATGTTCGCTGATCTCGACGCGGCGCTACGCCATTACAACGCCGCGCCGCCGGCCTTCCCCGGTCACTCGGACCTGAACCCTCTGGCCTTGACGGAGAAACAGAGCGGCGCGCTGAAGGCGTTTCTGCAAACACTCAGCGCGCCTCCGCATGCGCCGCAAGAGCTTCTGCGCCCGCCGGAACGGGAAAATACGAATTGATCTGACCACCGCTACGCCGCGCGACTAGGCATTTCTTCCCCTCGCAGGCCGGCCAGCAGATTGTCTGCCGTGCGGCGGGCCATGTCGTAACGGGTCTCGCGGGTGGCGCTGCCCAGATGGGGCAGGACGATGCAGTTATTCAGCCGCAGCAAGGGATGATCTCGGGGCAGCGGTTCCGGCTCGGTTACGTCCAGCGCGGCCCCGGCAATGTCATTGCGCCGCAACGCCTCCAGCAGCGCAGCGTGGTCGACGACGCCTCCGCGGGCCACATTGATCAGATAGGCGGTCTCTTTCATGCGCGCCAACTCTGCTGCGCCGATCAGATGACGGGTTGTCGGCGTCATCGGCACGCTAAGCACAACGAAATCCGCGTCATCCAGCAGACTTTCCAGGGTGCGATAGGTTGCGCTGAGATCGTCGGCATAGGGACTGGGGTTGCGGTTATGGTACAGGATTTTCATATCAAAACCGCTGGCCCGGCGAGCGACCACCCGGCCGACCCGTCCCATCCCTACGATTCCCAGGGTCGAACCGTAAATCTCGTGGCCGTGTAGAATATTACCGTCATAGGCCAGATAATTTGGGCCGTGCGCGTGACGCACGCCTTGCACCAGATTGCGGCCGATCGCCATCAACAAGGCAAAGGCCATATCCGCGGTCGCGCCGTCCACGAAGCGGGGTGTATACCCTACTGGCAGGCCACGGGCCTTGGCATCTTCCAGATGGATATGATCGACCCCGACTCCGAAGTTGCTGATACTGCGCAGTCTTGGCATTTTATCCATCAACGAGCCGCGCACGATTGGATGTCCGTATACAATAAACCCTTCGATCGTTGGCAGGATCGGATCCTGCTCTGTCAGCTCCCACACATGCACTGCGCAGATATCGTCCACCATCCCTGCCAGGTCAGGTGGTAAGATGGAATCGGTCAAGACTTGATACGGCACTAGGTTCTCCTTTGCGATGTGTCGCGGCGCGGGCACAGTGAAACAGAATCAGAACGAAAATAGACCTAGCGATCTGGAATACACGCCGATGTCTCGCATCCTCTACTTCTGTCCCGATTTTCCCCAGCCGTCTGGCGGCATCAAAACCCTCTACCGCCACGTGCAACGCCTGGCAGCGATGGGTTTCGATTCCTGGATTGTCCATCAGCAACGACCGTTCCGAGTGACTTGGCACGGCCATGAGGCGCCGGCGCTATGGCTTTCTGAGCGCCCAAAACTTTCGTCGCAAGATATTCTTGTCGTACCGGAAGTGATGCGTCAGATTATGCGCCAGACAGCCAACTTCGCCGGTGAGCGGATTGTCATTGCCCTGAGCTGGGCGCCCACCTATTGGAACCTGCCGTTGGGACAGACCTGGCGACACGTTGGCATCACCCGAGTAATCACCAAGTCGCCGCTTATTCAACAGTATCTGCGCTGGAGCATGGGCATAGACGCTACCCTGATCAGCGAATACGTAAACCGGGAGCGCTATCGCTTTCCAGCGGAATCGAAGCGCCCTAAGATCTGCTACTTGACTCGCAAGGATCGGTCTGCTGCCTGGCTGCACGGCGTTCTATGCGCCAAAGGCGGACCCTTCGACGGCTTCGAATGGACGCCTCTGCGCGAGTTGAGCGAAGATGAATATGCCCGCAACCTACGCGAGGCAACCGTGTATGTAACCACAAATATTCAGGAGGGAATGAACACATCTGTCCTGGAGGCAATGGCCTGCGGTTGTCTGGTAGTGGGTTACAGCGGAATCGGCGGCAGCGTATACATGAAGAACGATGGGCCGCTACAGAACTGTGTTCTGGTGGAAAACGGCAATCTACCGGCCCTCGGCCAGCAGCTGGAGAACGTCCTCCGTCAGTTGGACGCCAACCCCGAAGCCTACGCGTGGATCATCCAAAACGGGCTGAAAACCGCCCGCGCCTACCAGAATCCGGACGACGAAGCAGAGAGCCTGCGGGCCGTCTTTGCCCCCCTTGTGGCACGGAACAGTTCGCAACGGACACGCAGGCGCTAACGCTATTCGCCTTCTGTGTCTGCAACGCCCAATGGTTCTCGTTCCACTGCGTCCCCCACGCGAATGGTCCCGCCTTCGAGAACTTTTGCGGTAATGCCGCCATGACCACGCATTGCGTTGTAGCCACCGGGCCCGAAATTCTCTTCCATGCGGCTGCATGGGTGGCATGGCCCAGTATACTCCAGCAGCGCGCTGCCGACCCGAAAACGTCTGTCTTTCAGGCTGAACAGGTTGATGCCCCGCACAACGATATTGCGCCGCGTCAGGGCTGGGTCTATGAATATCCCTCCAAGAAATGCGCCCACAGCATCCAGATGCTCGCCCTGTATCAGCGTCACCTGGCGCGTGCCTCTGCCCTGTCCGCGGAAGTGATCGCCGACCAATCCGCTGCCGGGCGCCGCCTCTGTCTCCTGCACTGGTCGCAATGGGCCGCGCTGTTCTGGACGCAGACCAATCCACGCTACAGCGCCGGACGTAGCCGACCTCGCCATAAGCTGTGCCATTTCGCTTTCCGGGTTGAGTGTGCTCATCTCTCGCTCTCCTGTAAATGTAGCGCTCTCGATTTCACCACATGTCTTTCCAAATCAAGATTTAAGGATTGACGGGAAGATGCAGGATATATCCTTCCTTGATTCCTGCAAATCCAATGAATCCTGATCGAATTTACCACCGGTGTTGCCATCCGTCTATCACAGAATTGGCCTCTTACAAACAAATGCGCCCATCCGCACGGGCGAGCGCAGTACGCCGTGCTCCCGAATGACCTTCTCAGCCTGCTCGCGCACGAGAGCTGGCAGCAGCCGTTTTGTTTCTGGGCCGACATCTTCTTGCGTCAGCAGGTTGCGATAGCGGCCAATCGTTGTATAGCGAGCTAAGAATTCATCTGCCGTGTGATACAAAGTCTCGTCTTCAAAGTAAAACTGCTCTACTTCTCGATACCAACGGCCCAGGATCTGTTTGCCGTTTTCCATTGAAAAGGGTGAGTGAGCTTCGGAGACATAGTCGATGCCAAGTCTATCGAGAGCCGCATAATGAAACTCAAGAATCGGCACCCTTATTTCGTCACTGTTGGTTGTGGCCAATAGCCAGCCATCCTCTCTCACAACTCGTGCCAGTTGGCGTACGCCTTCTGAGATATCGGGCAGATGATACAGCACATGATTGGCCATGGCGCCGTCAAAACAGTTGGACAAGAAAGGCAGTGATTGTATATCAGCAACAACAAATGCGGGGTGCTGTTGACGTCGTTGCGCCTCCTGTTCAGCGGTCTGCAACATGCCGAACGAACTATCGCTGCATGTGATATTTGAAGATGCCAACGCGTATTTTTCAATCAACGGCCAGGTGAATCGACCCCATCCACAGCCGGCATCCAGCACAGTCGCTTCGGGATGCAAAGGCACGAGATCGAGCGCCCAGGTTTCGAGCTGACGCCCTGATCTCATTTTGACGCCTTGGTGTTTTGCCCTTAAGCGCTCCCCACTGCTGTAATAGGGGCAACAAACAGGCTGAAAAGAATTGGAGGTATCAGTAGTCATCTGTAGCAACCGAAACAGCCGAATTCACCGTAGCGAAGGATTGCGGCGCTATATTCAGGCAATGGCCGTGCACTGTTCGCAGGCTGCAACATGTGGGATTTAAAAAATCCGGCTGCGCGCAGCATCTGTTGGTGTTGGGCGGCAGTGAAGCGGCGGGGATGCGGGTTATCGCCATCCAGAAGTAGGTCGCCGTAGGCCAGCACGCCGCCGGGGCGCAACTGTTCACGCGCCTGAGCCAGAACCGCTGTCTGTTGCTCAGGTCCGCCCAAATCGTGCAGCGCCTGTAGTGAAATCACTGCGTCTACCTGCCCTGTCCACCCCATACGCAGCAATAGATCGGTCCAATCGCTGCCGACAAGATCCGCCTGACGGAAATAGATCTCAGCATTTCTATCTGGGGCCAGCCGACGTCGGGCGAAATCGAGCAGATGCGCCGATAGATCGAAGCCGCAGTACCGGACATCCGTACTCTGCCGGACGAGAAATTCAGCCAGATAGCCGGCGCCGCAGGCCAACTCAATAACGCGGGGGGATCGTCGTTTCTGATTGGCGATTTGCGCGACTATCCAGTCGGCCACCTGTGCCCGTTGGGGCCACTCGCGGTTGAGACGTCCCTCCCACTGGCGCACATCTGATTCAGTACGCACATCACTTGTTCGCATTATTCCCTGTCTGCATCCTCTTCTCGACCCATCCGCCGATCTCCTCAATCGCCATCGAGCCTCCGGCGTCCACTTGAGAAAAGCATGAAAGACATGCCAAAGCCCATCCCAAATGGTGAACGTTAGATCGACACCTGCGGTCGTAGCCCTGGCTGCCAGACGGGTGGAGTCGTCCAGCAGGATTTCGTCGTCAGCCACGTGAATCCACAGAGGCGGCAATCCGTGCATGTTCGTATTGTCATCTTGGCTTTCTCCTAGAGATTACCACCAAAAATTCGTCTTGCAAAAAAAGCGTTCCTGGGGTAGCTTACCGCTCACGAGTTTTCAGGGTAGGAGGGCATGGGCAATGCAGTATAACCAATTGGGTCGGCGGACTGATATGCAGGTTTCGACGATTGCTCTGGGTTGCTGGCCTTTCGCTGGCGGTGATGTGTGGGGCAGACAGGAGGATACAGACTCCATTGCCGCGGTCCACGCTGCGCTGGACGCGGGCATCAACTTTTTCGACACGGCAGAGGGCTACGGCTCAGGCCGTTCAGAAGAAGCGCTGGGCCGTGGGCTGAAGGGGCGGCGCCATCGGGCGCTTATCGCTACCAAAGTCGGGCCTGACAATCTGGCGGCGGACAATGTTATCAGCGCCTGCGAACGCAGTTTGCGCGCGCTGGAGACCGACTACATTGATCTGTACCAGATTCACTGGCCCAATTGGGATGCGCCTCTGGCGGAGACGGTCGGCGCCCTGGAAACTCTGCGAACCGCGGGGAAAATCCGGGCCTATGGTGTCTGCAACTTCGCGGCGCAGGATCTAGCGGAGATGATCTCTTTGGGCCAGTGCGTAACGGATCAACTGCCCTACAGTCTGGCGTGGCGAGGCATTGAGCGGGCCGTACTGCCCCTTTGCCAGGAAAATGATATCGGTGTTATCTGCTATAGCCCACTCGCCCAGGGTGTGCTCAGCGGTCGCTATGCAAGCGTCGACGATGTGCCGGAGGGCTTGGCACGCACGCGTCATTATCGGGGAGAGCGACCGATGGCCGCGCACAGCGAGGCCGGCCACGAGGAGGAACTGTTCACCGCAGTCGCCGAAGTCCGGCGCATCGCCGCGGAGTTGGGCGAACCGATGGCCGCGGTTTCACTGGCCTGGGCGCGCCAACAAGCCGGCGTCACGTCCCTGCTGGTCGGCGCGCGCAATGCCGATGAAGTTCGGAGAAACTTGCCCTCCGTCGAGCTGACACTGACTGAGGACGTTCTACAGAAGCTGGATCGGGTGACAGAACCGCTCAAGGACGCCTTGGGCGAAAACCTTGACATGTGGCATGTTCCCTCGCGCATGCGATGAGGTGGCGCGCTCATTTCTGTGGCTCTCGCTTCATCACATCATGGGGCCACACGATCTGTCGGCGCGCGGGTGTAAGCCGGCTCAACAGTTCGGGCGACGGGCGGTAGCCGTGGCGAAAGAAGCCCCAGGAGGGCCCATACCGGTAGACAACGACGCGGCGGTCGCCAGGGCTGGCGCGTCGGGCAGAGCCATGGCAGATCGTATCCACAAAGATCAGCGCATCGCCGGCATTCATGTAGATCTCCTCAGCGCCGACCACAGCGTCGGCCGCTCCCCCGACGCCGATGGAGTGCTTTTCGTAGTCTGGCGGTGGGAAGTTGGATTTATGGCTTCCGGGGATCACCATTGTGGCGCCCTGCCCTGGGCCGATGTCCGTGAGGGCGATGAGCGCGTTGACCTGGCCGTTCATAAAGCGTCCGGTGTGGAAGCGAAACTGATTGCGTTTTGAGCCGGCATGTCCGCCGGAGTGGATGCCGATCGCTTCGCCTGGCCCGCGCACATTGGCGAAATTCTCATCGATAAAGAGCGGCCCATGTTTGTAGTCGAAGGTGCCTTCGCCGCCGACGAAGAACTTCACTTTTTCGATCCACGCCGGGTGATCGATCAGATTTTCGAAGGCCGGGCCGGCCTCGTAGATCTGTTGCAGATTGAGGCCGTCAGCAGTACCGAACTGATGGCCGTGGATGTAACCTGCCCACTGGCCCACTTTCAACGGCAGGATGGCATCGATCTCCGCGTTGCAGGCGGCGACTTCCTGTGCGGTCAGGGCATTTTCCAGCAATAGATATCCCCGCAGATCAAACAGGAAGATCTCAAGATCGGTCGGTTTCAGCGCGTCGGTGGTCATCGTTGCTCCTGTTGAGATATTGGTTCGTTTTGGCGGCGCGTTTGGATACGCTACAGTTCTGGCTGCATTGCCTGCCGCAAAGATCGGCGACTATCAATGACAGCTTCATGATTAGGCCATTATACAGCAAACTATCCCAGATAAGACATTGCCTGCCGCGAAAGAGTGTATGTTCGGCGCTACTATCAAATGGGAAGTGTTGACAGGCGATGATGCCTATACGTATGTTCTCCGAAATTCTGGATTCGATTTACAATCACGGCTGCGCGCACGAAAGCGCAAGTATTCGCCAAAGGCGACCTGACAATGCGAACCAGGCAGCGCTTTCGCGGCGACGCTCAGCGGCCGCGAGGTCCGGTCGTTCTGGTCGCTCTTGAATCAGTCAGGCAAACCCGGTTCCATCTCAGCCCACCCTGGAGAAGAACAGCATGTCACTCTTACCGGATCATCTCGTCTACGCCGTGCCCGATCTGGAACAGGCGGTGGACACACTAACGGACCGGCTGGGCGTGCGTCCTTCCGCCGGGGGCAAGCATCCCAATGGAACGCATAACGCGCTGCTGGCTCTGAGCAATACCTGCTACCTGGAGATCATCGCACCGGATCCGACCCAGGCCGGCCAGGAACTCCCCCAACCGCTCGCATTCGGATTGGATCATCTGCAAAGCCCGAAGTTGGCAACATGGGCAGCTCTGGCTCCGTCGCTGGAGGAAGTGGCGCGCGCGTCCCAGGCTGCGGAGTACGATCCCGGCATCATGGTGGAGGGCGGCCGCACCCGGCCGGATGGCGTCCACCTGCGCTGGCGCTCGACGAAACGGCCGGAGTCCCTGGAGGGCTGGCCGCCTCCTGGTGACGGTGTCGTGCCATTCTTGATCGAGTGGGGCGCGGAAACGCTTCATCCGGCCGCTTCTTCGGCCCGGGGGGTGCGCTTGCTCGAACTGTCCCTGTTCCACCCGCGTCCTGCCGAAGTACAGCGGATGCTCGCTGCGCTGAACATCGACATTTTGGTGACGGAGGAGCCGGCCCCAGCCATCCGCGCACGGCTTGAAACGCCAAGGGGGATTGTGATCCTGGAATAGTCGGACATGATCGATCGGCAAGGATTGAAGAATGAGCGGGAGAGATAGATCGCCAGATCTGTCACCTTGTCAGTGCAGATCGAGCGACAGCGCGTGTCCCATCTCGTTCCGAAGCCGTTAAAATGAAAGACCACGAGTGACTTAAGTTTGTTTAGCGCAAGGCAAAAATTGATTTTTTATGCGGGTTTATGATAAGATACCGCTAAGTCGAAAAATGCGCTATACTGATAGTCGCGTACTAACCATTGATCTGCACATTTTGCTCGCATTCAGGAGGATGCTCATGGCAGACACAAATCACCTTTCTGGTTCATTTGAAAACCTCGCGGACAACCTGAACGGGCATGTGCCGTATCCGGGTATTCCTACAACGACGGACGGAGCCGGTTCTGTGGTTTGGGTCGAGACACATATCACACAGGCTGCGTGCGCCTATCCTATCACTTCCTCCACGACAATGGGTGGCGGCTATGGGGCCGCTGTCGCCAATGGAGCCAAAAACCTGTGGGGGGACAGTTTGAAATTTCTGGAGCCAGAATCCGAGCACAGCGCGGCGGCCGCGTGCGAAGGCTTTGCTGTGGCCGGTGGCCGGGTCAGCAACTATACCTCTGGCCAGGGTCTCATTCTCATGCACGAAGTGCTGTACACGATTTCGGGCAAACGGCTGCCGGTCGTGTTTCACATTGGCGCCCGCGCTCTGACGAGCCACAGCTTGAATGTTCACGCCGGCCACGACGATATCATGTCCGTATCCGATTCAGGCTGGGGCATTCTCTTCGGGCGCACGGCCCAGGAGTCCGGTGATCTGGCATTGATCGCGCGCCGCGCCGCTGAAGATAGCCGCACACCCTTTTTCAATGTCCAGGATGGCTTTCTGACCACGCACACCGTCGAAGATGTGCTGCTGTGCGAGCCGGAGATGATGAAGAAGTATATCGGCCATCCGGAAGATAAGCTGACCAATCTGTTCAACCCCTACAATCCGATTATGACCGGGGTTGTGCAGAACCAGGATAGCTACATGAAGGGCAAGATCGCGCAGCGGGAATACTACTCGAAGGTGGCGGATTCGGTGCAGAATGCGATGGATGAGTTCTATCGGCTGACCGGCCGTCGCTACCAGATGCTGGACAGCTACCGCATGGAAGATGCTGAATATGCCATTGTCGGCATGGGCTGTATGATCGAGACGGCCAAGGCGACGGTCGATACCATTCGCCGGGAAGAAGGCATCAAACTCGGCGTCCTGCATGTCACCGGCTATCGGCCCTTCCCCAGCCGCCAGATTGTGGAGGCGCTGAAGCATCTCAGGGCTTTCACCGTTCTGGAGCGGATGGACGATCCGATTGCGCCTAACAACCCGGTGACGAACGATGTCAAAGCGGCCTTTGCCGACGCCTATACCGGCAGCCCTGGTTTTGCGGCTATCGACGATATCCCGACGATATATAGCGGCTCGGCCGGTTTGGGTAGTCGGGACGTGCGCCCGGGCCATTTCATTTCCATCGCCCGCAATATGGTAGACGAGGGCTCCCGCTTCTTCGTCGTCGGCATCAAACATGACCTCGCCTTGTCGATGAACGGCGACCCGGATATGCGGCCCAAAGGAGCGTTTTCCATGCGCGGCCATTCGGTCGGTGGCTTTGGCTCTGTCACGACGAATAAAGTCATCGCCACAATTGCCGGCGACATTTTCGGCAAGAAGGTACAGGCCTATCCCAAATACGGTTCGGAGAAGAAGGGACTGCCCACCACCTACTATTTGACGGTGGCGGACGAGCCGATTCTGACCCATTGCGAACTCAATAATGTAGATTTCGTGCCGTTGAACGACATCAATGCCTTCTTTACCAGCAATCCGCTGGCCGGCATTCAGACCGGCGGCACGATCTTTGTTCAGACGAACAAAACCACGCCGGAAGATGTGTGGGCGAATGTGCCGCCCAAAGCCAAAGCCGCAATTCGGGAAAAGAATTTGCGTGTTGTGGCTGCAGATGGCGCCAAAATTGCGCGTGAAGAGGCGCCGGTGGCCGATCTGGAAGTGCGTATGCAGGGGATCGTTCTGCTGGGTATCTTCTTGCGAGTGACGCCCTTTTCCAAAGATGCCAATCTGAATGATGAAGATGTGATGGAGCGCTCCGAAAAGGCGCTACGCAAATACTTTGGCAAGCGCGGCGAAGCGGTGGTGCAGGCGAATATGCGTTGTGTACGGCGAGGCTATGAAGAGGCTTTCGCGATTCCGCCGGAAATCATCGCGCAGGACATCAACTCGCCGGTATTCACTCCGGGCGCAGAGATTACACTGTTTGCATAAATCAACGCCGGCTCTCCCGTCACCGGTTCTCTATTTACCTGAAAGGCGGCAACTCCTATGGGTGTTACAATCAACACGTTTGACATTCGCGCATTGACCCAGACAGCAAACGGTCATGACATAAGCGAACGATCTGAGCCCCACTCTGAAGCCATATCAGACAGCTCGACTGAGCAAAGCTCGAATGGCCACGCCAGTGGCTACGATACGTCGGTCGTCGATGCCAACGACTTTTTCGAGCGTGTCATTCAGGAATACAACGAGGGCTCCGGGCCCGACTCCCTGGAAGCGGACGTAGGCGTTGCCCGCTCCATCATTCCCGCCGGCACCGGCGCCTACCGGGATTTCAGTTACATTGCGCCGGAGATCCCCGACTACATTCAGGAGAATTGCACCGGCTGTATGAGTTGTGTCACCCAGTGCCCGGATACAGCTATCCTCGGCAAAGTCGTCACCGACGATGTGCTCGAAGTGGCATTGAACGATATTGAAGACAGCGCTGAACGGGGTTTCATGTCCCAGCAGTTCTCCGAAACCAACAAATTCTACAAAGTGCCGGCGCGGCGGGGGAACACGCCCGGCAAGTTCGGCATCTTCATCGATCCTACCAAATGCAAGGGCTGCGCCGAATGTGTCGAGGCCTGTGATGATCTCGGCTACCATGCCCTGAAGATGATCGAGAAGGAGGATACGACCGTTCCCATCTACCAGAAGAGCATCGACTTTTTCCGCAAGCTGCCCCCCACACCGCAGGAATTCATCAACGAGCGGGTGGCGGTGGATATGATGCTGGCAGAGCAGAGCATGCTGTATGTAGGTGGGGCCGGCTCCTGCGCCGGCTGCGGCGAGGCGACCGCCATCCGCATGTGGCTGGCGGCCCTGGGCTACAAGTACGGCGCTGAAAATATCGGCATCGCCGCCAGCACCGGCTGCAATACTGTGTACGGCAGCACCTATCCCTACAACCCGTATATCGTGCCCTGGAGCAACTCTCTCTTCGAGAACGGTCCGACGTTCGCCATGGGCATTCGTATGCGCTGGGATCAGCTAGGCTGGCAAGACAAACAGCTTTGGGTGATGGGCGGTGACGGCGCTATGCTCGACATCGGCTTTCAGGCCCTCAGCCGAATGCTGGCCAGTGGCATGAACATCAAAGTGCTTGTGTTGGATACACAGGTCTACTCCAACACCGGCGGCCAGACCAGCACAGCCTCCTTTACTGGGCAGGACTCCAAGATGTACTCCCATGGCTCGGCCCATCCCGGCAAAGAGGAGATGCGGAAAGAGTTGAGCCGCATTGCCATGATGCACCCGAACACATTCGTGGCCCAGACGGTGCAGTCGGTTCCCAATCACTTCTACAAGTCGATTCTGGACGCGGCGGAGTTTGAAGGGCCGGCGATCGTAAATGTCTTCACTACCTGCCAGCCAGAGCATGGCGTGGCGGACAATATGGCCCGACATCAGGCCAAACTGGCTGTGGACAGCCGGGCATTCCCGCTCCTCATCTATGACCCACGCAAGGGCGAGACTATCCGCGAGCGTCTGAGCCTGCAGGGCAACCCTGCCGTGAAAGAAGACTGGTACACCATCAAGAAGACCGGCGAGACCATCGACTTCATCACCTTCGCTCGCTCCGAAGGCCGTTTCAGCAAGCAGTTCGACAAAGAGGGAAACCCTTCAGAGGTGCTATTGGGAGCCCAAGCAGACCGACTTGCGAATTGGCACCTGATGCAGGAGATGGCCGGCTTACGCTAAGCAAGCGGCCCAAATATTTCGAAGGTTTGTTCCAATGTAGTATCGAAGCGGGAAAAGGGCCAGTGTTGCCGTACTGAAAACACCGGTTGGGCACAAAATATTTGTGCCGCAGAGACCTTTCAAACGAAGATATTCGCTCAACGGGGTGTGGGTAACGCACCCCGTTTTGTTTTAGTGGGTTGAACGGAAATGTCGCAACCTTCTTGCATTGCAGAAGCTTGTGTCGTCTTGACGTAATGGAATCAATATAGTGAAAGACAAATATATCTATGACGCAGCGCGGAGAGACACAGTCCAAAGCAAAATCGACTGACGACAGCGCCGCGCCAGGGTTCTCTCAACCTGGCGCGAACGATGTCAGCGGCGTGCAAGACGACTGGGTCGCGCAGACCCTAAAGACAAGTCCGGCGATATCCATCACAACCGATATTCTGCCTTCGGATTCGGCTATGGGGATAGAAGCGCCTCCCCTGCCCACGGAGCAACTACTGGAGATGTATCGGGGGGCGCTGACGATCCGGCTCATGGAAGAGTCTTTGCTGGCGGCCGCGGAGGAGGGCAAGATCGGTGGGGCCATGCACACGGCCATCGGCCACGAAGCCAACGCCATCGGCGCGGCCTTCGCCCTGCGCCCAGGCGACTACATAACTTGCACCTATCGCGGCCACCACCATGGCCTGGCATGGGGCATGGACCCGGGTCGGGCAATTGCCGAAGTCATGGGGCGGGCCGACGGCTTCGCCAAAGGGAAGGGTGGCTCGATGCACTTCGTTTCACCGGAGCACGGCCTGATGGGAGCGAACGGCATCGTCGGCGCGCAGGCGCCTCACGCGGCTGGGTTGGCGCTGGCAAGCTGGCTGCGGGGCGAGGATCGGGTAGCGATTACTTTTTTCGGCGACGGCGCGTTCTATCAGGGAGTGATGCATGAGACATTCAATATCGCCGCCAAGTGGAAACTGCCGCTGATCTTCTACTGTGAGAACAACCGCTATTCAGAGATGACGCCCATCTGGCGCACATCTTCCATCGACGACATCTATCTGTTCCCCCGTTCCTATGGCATGGCTTCTATGCAGATCGACGGCAACGATGTGGAGGTAGTCCACGCGGCCGTCAGTCAGGCGGCTGCGCGAGCCAGGGCCGGCGAAGGCCCGACCTTCATCGAAGGCATCACCTACCGCTTGGCTGGCCACATGGCCGGAGATTTGGAGACCTATCGCCCGCAGGCGGAAATCGAAATGCAGAAGGCTTATGAACCGCTGACAGTCCTGCGCCAGAAACTGCGCGCACGGGGCGTGGAGGAGACGCAGATCGCCGCCATCAACGAGGAAGTCGATGAAAGCATGGATGAAGCTGTCGCTTTCGCCGAAGGCAGCCCTTGGCCGGATCCCGCTGAAGCGTACAGGGACGTGTATACATAATGCGAAGAACCACATACATCCAAGCCATTAACGAAGCCTTGCGAGAGGAGATGCGCCGGGACGAAAATGTTTTTCTCATCGGCGAGGACGTGGGCCACTATGGTGGACTGTTCCGCGTGACCCGCAATCTGCTCGATGAGTTCGGCGAAAAGCGGGTGCTGGACACGCCCATAAGCGAGCAGGCGTTCGTAGGCATGGCTCTCGGCGCGGCGATGGTCGGGATGCGCCCGATCGTCGAACTGATGTACATGGACTTTACACTCGTGGCTGCGGATCAGATCTTCAATCAGATCGCCAAATACGCCTACATGACCGGTGGCCTGCTGAATATACCCTTAGTGATCCGCGGCCAACAGGGCGGGGGCAAACGCTACGGCTCCCAGCACAGCCAGTCTGTAGAGAGCCTCTACGCACACTTCCCTGGCATCAAAGTTGTGGCCCCCGCTACCCCTTACGATGCCAAAGGGCTGCTCAAGTCGGTCATCCGGGACGACAACCCCGTCGCCTTTCTGGAACACAAAATGCTCTATTTTACCCGTGGGGATGCCCCTCCGCCGGACGAAGAGCACCTGATCCCCATCGGCAAAGCGGAGGTAAAGCGGGAAGGCTCCGATCTGACGATTGCCACATTCAGCTACTGTCTGCTACAGGCTCTGGAAGGCGCGGCGACGCTACACGAAAAATATGGAATCGACTGTGAAATTGTCGATCTGCGCACCATCGAACCCCTGGACACGGAAACGATCTGGGAATCGGTAGCAAAGACGGGGCGCCTGCTGGCGGTCCACGAATCCTATGCGATGTGCGGCATCGGCGCCGAACTGGTGGCCAGGGCCTACGAAGAAGTGCCCCACCTGCTACGCGCTCCTGCCCGCCGCGTAGGGATGGCGCCCGTGTCCATCCCCGTCTCGCGGGCGCTGGAGGAGGAAGTGCTGCCCTGGAAAGAAGAGATCATCGCGACCGTTCTGGAGATGGAGCGAGAATAGAGAGCAGGCAAACCATGGCAACAGAAGTCACTCTGCCAGAGATAGGGGAAGGTGTCGAAGATGTAACCATCAGCCGCTGGCTTGTGCGTGAAGGAGACAGCGTCAGCGCCGGCGACCCGCTGCTGGAAATCGCTACTGATAAAGTCGATACGGAAATACCCACGCCTGTGGGCGGCACGGTTCTTGCGATTCATTTTGGCGAAGGAGAAATCGTCGATCTGCACGCCGTCATCGCTGTCATAGGCGATCAAGCGGAAGAACCTGAACATTCGGCATTCCCGCCAGTTCGACAGCTGAAGGGCGCTCATGCCTCAGCCGCGGAAGCTCCTGTGAGGCCCCTGCGTGATGGCGCCCAGATGGACAACACAGAGCCGACCGGCACGGCAGAAGACGAGGAGATTAAAGCCACGCCGGTGGCTCGCCGCATGGCCGAGGAGGAGGGAGTTCCTTTGTCAGCCGTCGGCGGCAGCCGAATCGAACGGGACGACGATGTCCGGCGGATGGGAGGTCGCCCCGTCCGAGCCGGTGGACAGATCACCAAACGCGACGTGGAGGCATTTCTACAGGCGCATACTGTCGCCGACGGTGGTGAAAACGCTGATGATCTGTCTCCGTACCACACATCTAAGGACGAGGACGGCGCGCGCGCCACATCAACCCCATACGATACTATCGCCCCGTTGGAAGTGCGTCGGCTGGCTGCGGCATACGACATCGACCTGCGGGACGTCGCCGGGGAACGCCCCCTGCGCACCCTCACCCGGCACGATCTGCGTCGGTATGCGGCGGAGCAAAAGGGTCTGGCGCACCTGGCCGCTGGACCGAACTATCCCGCCCAACTCCAAATCGAACAGGGCGACGATGCCCGGCAGATGGGAGGTCGCCCCGTCCGACCGTCTGATTCGCCGAATGGCGACCGCACGCGTTCTGCCGGGCCAGCGGATTTTGACACCGAACCCAATCCTGTCGCCAAGCCAGAGAGATCCAACGAGACGCTGGTCCCCCACAGTCGGATGCGTCAGATCATCGCCAGAAATATGGTGCAAAGCGCCTTCAGCGCGCCCCACGTCACGACGGTGCATAGCGTCGATATGACCGCTGTCACCGGCCATTATCAGACCCATAAGGGCGAGGCCCAAAAGGGCGCGCGTCTGACCCTGACGGCGTACATTGTGGCGGCAGTGGTGGAAGGCCTGAAAGCCGTCCCCGCGGCCAATGCAGAATGGACGGAAGAGGGGTTGTTGCTCAAGCACGCATATCACATTGGCATGGCGGTGGCGCTGCCCGCGGACGCGACCGGCGTAGGCGGGCTGATCGTGCCTGTCATTCGCGATGCCGGCGATCTGAATCTGATGGGAATTGCCCGGCAGGTGGCCGATCTGGCGGCGCGGGCCAGGGAAAATCGCCTGGCCCCTGCGGATATACAGGGCGGCACGTTCACGCTGACGAATTACGGCACATCCGGCAGCATCTTCCAGACGCCCGTAATCCTCCAGCCCCAGGTGGCGATTCTCGGCACAGGGGCGATTGAAAAGCGGCCGGTGGTCGTCAGCCGCGGCAAACCGTACGAAGCGCGAGTCGATGACTATCTGGCCTTTCACCCCATGATGGAGCTGGCTCTCAGCTACGATCACCGCGTGCTGGACGGGGCCAGCGCCGATGCCTTCTGTGTTGCCGTAAAGCAAACGCTTGAACAGTGGCTATAGTTGTAACATGAAAGAAGCTCGTCGGACGGCGCAACGATGCCCAGCGGATGGGAGGTTGCGCCGTCCAATCGTCTCATTACTGCGAACAGTTTCAAAGAACGGGGCAGTGCGTGAGCTGCCATTTACCCTGTTCCTGCTTGGGACACTTGCCTACGGCGCTTGGTTCGCCTGGTACATGCTCGCCAATTTCGACCTCATCAACCTGATCCGCAATGGCAAGGATGACTCCTTCTACTACTTTCAGATAGCCAAAAACCTTACCGTCGGGAAATTCTCGACCTTCGACGGAGGCATCACCCAGACCAACGGCTATCATCCCCTCTGGCTGCTGCTCATCACGCCCTTCTACTGGATATTCGACCCAAAGGCCGCTCTGTTCGGGATCAAGGCTTTCGAGATTCTGCTCACAGCGGGTGGTGTCGCGCTGGTTGTTCTGGCCACTGGCATATCACGCCTGACCTGGATTCTCCTGTTTGCCGCTCTCCCACGGCTCTATCGACTTGGGCACTTCCAAGTAGGAGTGGAAAGCGCCATCGCGTTGTTTATGTTGGGGCTGCTCTTCCTCGCCCTCAGCCTCTTCGCGCGGAACCCAGCGCGGTGGACGTGGCCACTGGCTGTCATTGCCTTTGCCCTGCCCTATGCGCGCCTGGAGTACGTCGCCATATCACTGACGGCAACCGCGGCGCTGTATCTCATTGCGTGGTCATGGCCAGAGAAGCCGCCTGGCGCCTCCAAGAGCCGTTACCCCCCCCGAACATTTGTTCCACTATTCAGCGCATGCGCGGGCATCCTCGTGTACTTCGTCTACAACCGGCTCGTCTTTGGTGGCTTCGTGCCCGTGAGCGCGGCGTCCAAGCAGGCGTGGTCGCAGTCCCGTTTTGAGCGAGAAGGCGGATACAGCCTCGCGCAGAACTTCCAGGATGTCCTGCAAATTCACGCGTTCAATGACGAACTGCTGATCGCTCTCGCGATCTGCGGCTACCTCCTGCTGGTCTGGTGGTCTGCCCGCCGCTCCCGCAGCCGGGAGGATTGGCTGCTCCTGATCTTTCTGGTGGGCGCGTTCAGCCTGGCGGCGGGTCATATAGCGAAGTTCGCGCAGACCGTTCTCACTGTGCATCCCTACTGGGGGGGTTATTGGCATTATTTCGTTCCGGCGCAACTGATGAAGGAGCTGTTTGTTCCCATTAGCTGTTACGTCGCCATTCACTTCATTCGCCGTTTTGTTGGACCGAAGTCGCGCCACGCGACCCACATTCTGAGCCTGGGGATTGTCATAGCTGGCGTGATCTTCGAAGTCTTGGTCAGACCGGCAGGAGTTACACCATTCCCACCATTCCTGTCTGTTGACCGTGAGAGCGAGTCTTCTCGTTGGGAATGGGAGACAACCTCTTACATGGGCACGCAGGTAATGAACCGCGTGCTTCCCGAAGACAGCATAGTCGGGGCATGGGACGCTGGCGTCATTGGATACTTTTCGGACTTTCCCGTTGTGAATCTGGACGGCCTCGTGAATTCCTATGACTATATGCGCGCACGGCAAGAAGGGAATGCAGAATCGTATTATCAAAAGTATGGAATTACGCATTTCGCCAATGTCAGGAGTACCGAGCGGAACTCCGATAATACGCTTTTTGAAGGTGTTTCGTTTTCCGGATATGAAGAGACAGAGACAGAGTATGAGTTCAAACTCTGGTCCGCTGAGCCGCTGGAGGCGTCATCGGGCGAGTCTGACAACGCCGCCTGGTTCTGGGAGAGAATAGAGCCCCATTTTGACTACAAGTTGGATGAAGTCGGGGTTCTCGTTGATGACAGGTTGGCGCAGGTTTTCGTGAGAGATTGTGAGCCGGAAGAACTGCGGGAGAAAATGTTTGCGCTTTCCTGGCATACCGAAGGGAGCGAAACAGTCGCCAGCGCCCGGTATCCATGGAAGAACGCGAGGAAAAATCGCCTGGGGTTCTGCGTGAATGCTTTTGCACTGCCTGACGACGCGGTTCATCCAGTTCGGATTGAGACAATGTCAGCGCGTGATTACGTCGAGCGGCTCATCGAAGACGGCCAGCCGATAATCCGCTCCAATTGGAATGTGTATATCAACGGGAACAAGCTCATATACACAAAAAATCAGTGCAGTCAGGAGGACATTGAGATGACAAGATTCTTTCTGCATCTGATTCCGGTTGACAGAACTGATCTTCCCCTCTGGCGCTGGCTATACGGCTTTGATAACCGTGACTTTACGTTCAAAAGTTATGCCCTTGCCTTCAGCATGGGCGAACAATGCGTTGCGATACGGAAGCTGCCGAAATACGACATCGCCCATATCAGGACCGGCCAGCACGTCGGGGAAGACCGCGTCGGGGAAGACAGTTTCTATTTTGACGAGTAGCCAAGGCTATCCATAGCGGAGGGTATCCTCTGAAACGTGACCTTTTACGCCTGGCGTTGCAGAAGCTCATCGGCCAAGGCCAGCAGCAGGGAACTGTCGGTCTGGGCGCCCAGGCCGGCAGACAGAGCGCTCAGCCCTTCCGCGTGGAAGCGATGGAGCATATCTTCCGACCAAGCTCTGGCTTCGGCCTCCTCTAAAAGGTCGAGCGCTTCAGACAGATTGTCCGGGGAGATCCCGTCGCGCCAGAGCGCCTGCAGGCGGCAGGCTACGGCCGGATGTTCCAGCCCATACAGCAGGGGGAGGCTCTTCTTGCGGCGCAGGATATCATTGCCCGCCGCCTTTCCGGTCACGGCCGGGTCGCCCCAAATGCCTAACATATCATCCTGTATCTGAAACGCGAGGCCGATATTGTGCCCAAATCTGCGCAGGCTATCCTCCTGCTGATCATCGGCTCCGCCAAAGAGCGCGCCCAGTGCGATGGAGCCGGCGATCAGGGCAGCGGTCTTGCCTTCGATCATGCGCAGATACTCGGCAACGGTCACGCGGTCACGCTCCTCAAAGCTCAGATCCAGATGCTGGCCTTCCGTCAGGGCAACACATATCTCTGTAAAGCGGTCGCAAGCTGCCAGTGCGCAGTCGTCCGCATTGAAAGGGTCCGCTAAAGCGGAGCCTGATGTGGCATCAGAGGAATGGCGAGCGGACGAGCGCAGAAGGGCTGCAAACGCGAGAGCGAACATCCCGTCACCGACATTGATCGCCTGGGGGATTCCCCAAAGCGCCCACACTGTCGGTCGGTGGTGTCGGATCTCATCGCCGTCTTCGATATCGTCGTGGATCAGAGAGAAATTATGCAGAATCTCAACTGCAGCGGCTGCGGGAATCGCATCCGCAGGGTTGCCCCCGACCGCCTCACATGCCATCAGGCACAGCAGTGGCCTGATGCGCTTGCCAGCGGTGAACGTGCCTGGTCGAAACACTTCGTCCGCCCAGCCCATATGAAAGTGCATCATCGCGTAGTGGGTAGCCTGCATCGGGCGGCGTGTCGCGAGAACTCCTTGCATCTCATCTTCAATGCGGGGCAGCCAAAGACGCGCAAAATCGGAAAGGGCTACAGGCGCAACGATGCCTGGCAGATGGGAGATTGCGCTGTCCGAGCTGTGGTGGGGCGATAAGAGAGAGCCGCTCTGCTGTTGGGGTCGTCCCCCAGAGGCTTTTGCTCGTGGCCGTTGGGGCGTCAGATCAGCTACGTTGATCAAGATGCCCGGCTGGCGCAGAGCTTCGAGATGCGGCGCGCCACTGGCAAACATTGTGATGCGGAGTTCATCTGTCAGGAAGTCTATCTCCTCCATCACGGCCTCTGTTGATTCAAGCGCCCATCTCAGGAACGGTGATGCCAGCCCTGTCAGATCCGCGCCCAGGGCAACCGCTTTTGCTACATCCTGGCCTGTGCGCATGCCGCCGCTGGCGAAGATCGGCAGGTCTGGCTTGCCAACCTCCTCCCGCACAGCCTGAACGTACGCCAGGCTGGTGGCCGTGGGGATGCCCCACTCGCGAAAGGATGCAGCCAAGCGTCGCTGGCGTTCGGTGAGCGCGCGGTGCTTTTCCACTTCGCTCCAGGAGGTGCCGCCGGCGCCGGCTATATCAATGGCGCTGATGCCGGCATCGATTAACTGCCGCGCCACCTGTCTGCTGATCCCCCAGCCCACTTCTTTTGCAATGACCGGCACTTCGATCTGTGCGCAAACCGCTTCGATCTTGGTTAGCAGCCCTCCCCAGCGCAAGTCTCCCTCCGGCTGCAACACCTCCTGCAATGGGTTCAGGTGCAAAATCAAGGCGTCGGCCTCCACCATGGCCACCGCCCGACGGCACTGATCGACTGTGTAACCATAATTGAGCTGCACAGCGCCCAAATTGGCGAAGAGCAGTGCATCCGGCGCGTACGCGCGCACGACGAACGACGAGGCCGTCTCCGCTTCCTCCAGCGCAGCCCGCTGACTGCCGACACCCATTGCCAGACCCTTGATCTGCACGGCCTCCGCCAGCCGCCGGTTGAAAAGTCCCGCTTGCTCTGTGCCGCCGGTCATGGAACTGACCAGAATCGGCGCGGAGAGCCGCTTGCCGAAAAGGGAAATGCTCGTGTCCACCGCGGCCAGGTCGACCTCGGGCAATGCCTGATGGACGAAATGGTAGCGCTCGAATCCAGTGGTCAACTGATGGAAGGTGACGTCCTCTTCCAGATTAATGCGGATATGTTCGTCTTTGCGACCGGCGTGGGACAAACGATTCCTCCCATGAACTATCTGTTCCCTATTCAAGCACAATTTTTCGCGCGTGTACGTAACTCTGATTCGATTCTAGTGTTCTATGAATTAGAATGCAAAATACTGGCATTGGCTCTATAAAATAATTCTGACAAAGGGGGCAGAAGCATGGCGACAACTTTCGAGCAAGTTCGGGATATCATAGTCGATCAGTTGGATGTAGACCCTGATGAAGTGACCGAAAGCGCTAAGTTCAAAGAGGATTTGGACGCGGATAGTCTGGATCTCGTTGAGTTGATTATGTCGTTTGAAGAGGAGTTCGGGGGTGAGATCAGCGATGAACAGGCGCAGGAGATCGAAACTGTCGGCGACGTTGTGAGGCATCTCGAGGCACAGGCGGTCTGATCCGTCTGCTGTTGCGCACAGACGGGAGGCGAGTTGCGCGGGCAACTCGCCTTTTTTATTGGGGAGTAGGAAACAGTTGTGAATCGTCTCGTCTGCGTAGGCAACGCGCCGACTCTCTTCATCATCGCTGGGGGGGAGAGTCGCCGGATGGGCACAACCAAAGTTTTGCTGCCCGTGCCGCCGAGGGGTATACCGCTGATTCGACATGTGGCCGAACGGCTCCTGCCTCTGGCTGCAGGACTTATCGTCGTTGCCAATGATCCTAGGATATGCGCGGCCCTGAGCGATATTGAGCGACTCTGCGAAGCCCGGCGGATAGCGCGCGCGGCTGTTCATCTGAGCGTCAACTGCCTGCCCGACGATGAACCGGGAAGTGGCCCCTTGGGCGGGTTGGCGACCGGCCTGCGCCGCGTCGACGGCTGGGCGTTGACCGTCGCCGGGGATATGCCCTTTCTGTCGCCGGCGGTCTGTCAGCAGCTGATCGGATTGGCCGCCAATGATTGCGACGCGATCGTGCCGCTGAGTGGCGAGCGTCCGCAGCCTCTACATGCCTTGTACCACCGGCGCTGCCTGCCTGCCGTGGAAAAGGCGCTGGCGGCTGGCTTGCGTCGCATGGATAGCTTCTGGCCGGATGTGCGGGTGCGCCAAGTAGCCACAAACGCACTGCGCCCCTTCGATCCAGATTTGCGCTCATTTGCCAATGTCAATACGCCGGCGGAGTGGGAAGAGGCGCTTGCGCTGCTTTCGCAAGCTTGACCACCAAATGGTAAAATGAATATCAGCTTGTCAGCGACTCATCCGTCAGCCCACAGACTGAAACGTTTATAATACGATGGCAAAATATCGCAGACGCGCAGTTCAACAGAAAAATTCAGTTCGTTCCCGGAGCGGCCACAAGTTGCCGGTAGAAGAAGGCGCAATCGTCAAAGACTGGGGCGGGCGCATTCCCGTGGCGTTGACGTTCCCGAACAGCTATTATGTGGGGATGAGCAGCCTGGCCTTTCAACTGCTCTACCGTTGGTTGAATGACGAACCGGACGTGGTGTGCGAGCGGATCTTCTGGCAGAAGGGCGCAGCCGCCGGCGGCGAGCCACTGCTCTCCCTGGAAACCGGGCGTCCGGCAGATGAATTCGACATCTGGGCGTTTACCATTTCCTGGGAGATGGACTACTTCAACGTTGTGGAAATGCTGCGTCAGGCCGGCATTCCTCCTCTGGCCGCTGACCGCCACAACAGCAGCCGTTGGGACGGATCTGCCTGGCCTCTGCTCATTGCCGGCGGGCCTGGCATCACCATGAATCCGGAGCCGATGGCCCCGTTCTTCGACGTGATTCTTATTGGCGAGGGCGAGGAGGCGGCGCCTCAATTTTTGGCGCTATGCCATGAAGGTCTACACGAAGATCGTGAGGCTATGTTACAGACGCTGAATCGGCAGCCCGGCTTCTATATCCCTCATCTTCGCCCGTCGAACCGCAATCACTCCGACTTCCGCCCTGTGGAGCGTCTGTGGGTACGGGAGCTGTATAACTACGCCACGCAATCGGTTCTATACACACCGGATACGGAATTCAGTGGCATGCATCTGATGGAGATCGCCCGCGGTTGTGGCCGGGGCTGCCGCTTCTGCCTGGCCGGGTATGTCTACCGACCGCCCCGGGAGCAGCCATTGGAGACGCTGCTGGACTGGGCAGAGGCGGCCATGCAGAAGGGCCACGACCGCATCGGACTCGTCAGCGCGGCGGTGAGCGATCACACGCAGATCGATGAGCTGGCGACAGAACTCTCCCGCATGGGCGCGTCCATAAGCGCCAGCTCCATGCGCATGGACCCGATCAGTGTGCCGCTGATCCGGGCGATGGCCGCGGGCGGCAGCCAGACACTGACCGTCGCGCCGGAAGCGGGCAGCGAGCGCCTGCGCACTGTCATCAACAAGCCCCAGACTGAAGAGCAGATGATGCGGGCGGTGCGGCTGGCGAATGAGTTGAACTTTCCCCAGCTCAAACTCTACTTTATGACGGGCCATCCCACTGAAACCGACGATGACATTCAGGCACTGATCGATTTTACGCTCAAGGCCCGGCAACTTTTCAAGCGGCGATTGGCAATTAACGCCACGCCGTTCGTGCCCAAGGCGCATACTCCATTCCAGTGGGAAGCGATGACGCCAGCGGCGGAGATCAAACGCCGTCAGCGGGTCATCAACAAAGCCCTGGCGCGGCACGGCGTGGCCGTGCGGGCGGATTCACCCGATTGGGCTGAGGTACAGGCGGTGCTCAGCCGGGGCGATCGCGCGCTGGCTGATGTCCTGCTGGCGATTCCGTCGGGGCAGTTGAATACACGCCTGTTCTTCCGCACGATGGAAAAACTGGGTCTGGAGAAGGAACACTATGTAGGCAAGTGGGCAGTGGGCGATCCTCTGCCCTGGGATATCGTCCAGAGCGGTGTGAGCGAAAATTATTTCCACTACGAACTACGGCTGGCGTCTCAGGACCGCGCCGGCCTCTCCTGCCCGCCAGACAGCGCCGGCTGCCTCACCTGTCAGGCCTGTGATGATGACTGGGCCTTCCGCTACGGCTCCAACGAGAACCGACCGATTCCCGCGGCCAAGGGCGGCGCCTGGCGCGCCCAGGACTGGCTGCCCTGGACGAAACTCAAAGCCCAGCAGCACGACACCGGTCTGGGAAATGTCACCGTCGAACCGGTCCCGCTCGAATGAACGAAATCTTCCCGCAAGCAGCACAGCGTCTGGGAAGATTGACGCCAGTGAAAGGAGTAGGACAATGATGATCACGAGGCCAAGTTCCCGCTTGAGCTTCCTACCAGGGCGATCCGATTGCTTACCGATCCTGGCGATGTAGCGCGCGACTGCTTTATGGGCAGCGGGACCACCGCGCTCGCAGCAACTCGAGAAAACCGGCGCTTCATCGGCATAGAATTGAACCCAGATTACGTACACCTGGCGCGCAAGACGCTGGCGCAACAGACGTTGCGACTTCTGGAGTCATGTTCGGATGACCAAGTTACTTCTGAGACGCCAGCAACTAGACACTACCGATGCGCCGCATTTCCCACCATAATGGCGTAGTGGCCTACATCTTCGAGAGTTTCGTCTCTCTGCCGCTCCAAGCCCATGTAAGTACCCGGCACGGCGGCGTCTCGCCCGCTCCCTGGCAGAGTCTGAATTTCAGCTACAGAAGTGGTGATACGCGAGAACGGGTGCAAGAGAACTTCGCCCGGTTTTGCGCTGCCCTGGACCAGGATCCGTCCCAACCTGTGCGCACCCATCAGATTCACGGCACTGGCGTAGCCAAGGTGGACTGGGAAGATGCCGGTACCCGTCAGCAGCGGAGTGACGCACTTGTCACGGATGCGGTAGGCTTGCCACTGTTTCTGGTCTTCGCTGACTGCGCGCCGCTTATTCTCTACGACCCGGTGCGCCATGCCTTGGGGGCCTGCCATGCGGGTTGGCGAGGGACGGTCAACGGAGTAGCCGAAGCGACCCTCTGGGCGATACAGGCGGCCTACGGTACCGATGTGGCGGATGTGCGGGTGGGTATCGGTCCCAGCATCGGGCCGGAGAGTTACGAAGTGGGCGAGGATGTATGGCAGATGGCGATTGCAAAACTGCCGGCAGGCGAACGATTTTTCCGCCATCCCAATGGTGTAGAGTTCAACCCATACTTCGATCTGTGGCAGGCCAACGCCGCCCAACTGGTGGCCGCAGGTATCCCACCAGAGCAGGTCGAAATCGTCGGTATCGACACCGCGCGCAATACCGACGATTTCTACAGCTACCGGGCGGAACGGGGCAACTGCGGCCTATTCGGAATGCTGACGTGGTTGGAGCCGCAGGTATGATGAATCGGGAGCAAGGAGAATATGGTACAATGATTTAAATACGAAGACGTCCGTGGTTTGATGTCCGTAGGCGCCAGAGAATTCTGTCAGTGCGAGCTGATTCTGCATGTCCGATAGCGCAACCCGATTTGAGGAGCTGCTCCGCCGGTTCGGTATCGATGCCTTGCCGACCGCACAGCAGATTTTCGATTCAATGGATCCGTTCGCTTGGACGCTGGTTCTGCTCTTGGCCGGAGCGGTGATACTCAGCGTTTTTTTTACGCTCAACACCCGCTACCGATTCCACGCCTTCCAGGAGGCAGAGGCCTCGCCAGAAGCTCTGCTGGCCCGGCTGAAGCGGGATCCGACATATTTGACGCCGACGTCGATCATCAACCGACTCGGCGCGGACACGACCTTGCAGCTTCTGGAGCACGGAGATCAGATCACGGCGACGCAGTGGCGGTTCAAGTGGAATAGCGTGCGGGAAGAGCTATTGCGGCTCCTCTCTGCCCAAAATGCTTTTGGCCCTATCTACGCCTTGGCTCATTACTATCAGTGCGTTGATCATGAGGAGCCGGACAGCATGCGCATTCGCCGCACAGCGCTGATCCATAAACTAGGCCAGCGTCGCCGGCTGGAAGCGGGAACTGATGGCATACTGGCCCAGTTGCGTCTGGTGCGCCATCCCGCCGAGCAACTCGGTGAACTGGGCTTCGACGGGCCGACGATCTGGCTGGAAAATGCGGAGGAGACAATGGCGACGGAAGGTCCGGTCGTCCAGATGGATACGGTGCATTTCGAAACCGTGGATCGAGCGGATGTGCGTCTGATCATCCAGCGCACACCCAATGTTGGCGGGAATTTTCATCTGCGATTGGAAAAGCGTCATAAAATGTGGGTCGTCGTCGATGAACAGATCGACTGGACATTGTAAGGAACACACTCGTCCACGGCCCAAAATCTACGGCTGGCCAAGCAGAGTACTCTGCCGGCAAGAGACACCTATTGAATCGATCGTGTATCCCTTTTCACGACTTTGTGGATCGCGATTTCTTAGCATGTCCAGAAATAAAAACGAATGAACGAATTTACGCTGACCCTCACCGATGCACTGGGCTTTCTCAATACCCTCGTCTCGTCGGTGGTGGTGATTCTGGCCTTCTCGCTTTTGGCTTATACGCTGACGTACAATTTTCGTCATCCGGTGGCGCGGCGATTTGCCTTTCTGCTTGGGCTGGTCATGGTGACGTACGCGTCGGAGGTCGCCCTCACCCGGGTGATCGGCGCCGACTCGGCAGCCCAATGGCTGCGCTTCCAGTGGTTGGGGATTGCGCTCCTGCCCTGGGCCTACTATAGCTTTTCCTATTCGGTTCTGCGCACCACAAACTACCACACGGACCGTCGCCGGCTGATTAGCATTGGCATCGGCATTCTTTCCGCTTTCAGTGCCCTGTTGGCCTTTTTATCAACATTTCTGGTGGCATCCGTTGTTTTTGAACCGCTTCTCAGCTATCTGCAGCCGGGGTCGTTGTTCTGGCTCTTTACCGCGTTCTTCAGCGGCGTTGTCATTCTTTCTCACTTAAACATCTGGAAGGCCCGCCGACGCTGCCTGACCGTCGAAAGCCGTAAACGGATGACATATCTTCTGCTTGCGTTAGCGGCGCCGGGCATCGGCACATTTCCCTATCTCATCGCCTTGGGCAAGTCCGCCGCCGGGCTGTTTGCGCCGGAGTGGATTTTTGGCCTGGCAATTCTGGGCAATGCCGCCGTCGGTTCAATGCTGGTGGTATTGAGCTATACGGTGGCTTTTTTCGGGGTCTACACGCCAGATCGGGTGGTACGCTACCGGTTGATCCGTTACTTCGCACGCGGCCCAGTTGTGGCGATTTTCGTCATTCTGGCAATTCAGACGATCCCAACCGTCGAGCACATCCTTGGTCTGCCTCGAAACATCGTTCTGTTCAGTGTCATCACCGGCGTGATCGTTGTCAGCCAGGTGATCCTCAGTGTAACAAAAGAACTGATGGATCGATTGGTATACGGGGAGGACCGGGAGGAGATCGCCTGGCTGCGGGAGTTGGATAGACGCCTGCTGACAACTACAGATCTGCGCCAGTTTCTCGAAAACCACCTTATAAGACTATGCGAAACGCTCCAGGTTCCTTCAGGCTTTGTGGCCGCGGCTATCGGCACAGAATTGATTCTGGAAGCGATGGTCGGGCCGGAGGGAACTCGCCAGGAGATTTTGGAAAACAACGACTGGAGCGATGCTCTGAACGAGGCCCTGCACCACGCTCGCAGATGCCACAACGGCCAGATCGCCCCATCAATAAACGGGGACAAGGCGCCGCCTCAAGCGGCAAACATGTCGCTGCCGACGGAATATGGCGGCTACTGGCTATGGCCGCTGCTCGAACCGGCAAGAGAGCGGGAAAAGGATGTGGTTCTGGGAATGCTGGGCGTGCATGCGCGTCCGGAGACACCTGCATTCAGCCACGATGAACGGACTTTGCTGTCACAGCAGATCGAAAGTATCGGCCTGGCCCTATTAGATCGCAAATTGCAGATGCAAGTAATGGTTGCCCTACGGCGCATCATCCCCGGCATCGACCGCATACAGCAGATTCGCGGGATCGTGCCATACGTGTCGGAGAATACAGAAGTGCCTCCTGCCGAACTTCTGGAGCCAAGCCCGATCCACAGTCCAGAGTTCGAAAGTTGGGTGAAAGACGCGCTCAGCCATTACTGGGGCGGCCCAAAGCTGACCCGCAGCCCGTTGATGCAACTACGGGTTGTGGATCGGATGATCGAGGAAGCGGACGGCAATCCGGGTAAAGCCCTTCGGCTTGTGCTGGGGCGGGCTATCGAAAATCTGCGCCCAGACGGACAACAGGATCTGAGCACACCCGAATGGCTGTTGTACAATATTCTGGAAATGCGCTTCATTCAAGGTCGCAAAATTCGAGATATCGCCGGCCGTCTGGCGATCAGCGAAAGTGATCTGTACCGCAAACAGCGGGTCGCCATCGGCCAGGTAGCTCAGGTGCTGACCGATATGGAGCAGAGCGATTGGGACGAGCTGTTCAGCGTTCAAGAAGATGACGCGGCCCCCATGGCAAGGTCTTGAACATGATGTGGAGCGCCACTCTTCGACTCGGAGCATGGGGCGAGCGGTACGACTTTGTGCGGAAGTCGGGATACAAGGCGCTGAAAGGCTGAAAACATGGCGCGCAGAGCGAATTCCCTTCTAAAGGATATCCTTTATGGCTGCTAATCGTCGCAAGCGGCGGCGCAAATCTCAAAACACCGGCCTGTTGGCCGGTGGTCAGGCGATTCTGCAGAAACTGATGGCGAATTTCAGCAAGGACGCCCTGGGGTTAACGGCTTTTCTCTTGGGTGGCTATCTGGGGTTTACGATCTTCACATCCGGCCAAGAGGCGTGGGTCGTAGCACTGGCGGGCGGGCTGGCCTGGCCGTTGGCGCTAAGCCTGCTGGTGATGGGAATCGTTCTGATGTTAGAGCGGCTGGCTGGCTACTGGAATCCGGAGGCGGTGGTGGGCGCGGAACTGCTGCTGTTGTCCCTGGCGACATTGACATATATCAACAACCACAAAGTTGTCGACTGGACGATACCCCCCGCGGGTGAGGGTGGCGGGCTGATGGGCTGGGGCGCTGGCAATGTGCTGATCGGCCTGTTTGGACAGTTGCCGGCGGCATTGCTCGCTATCCTTGTCGGTCTGCTCAGCCTGTACCTGCTGTTTCGCCATACACCACTGATCTATTTGGCCCCCCAGATCCACTGGTGGGCGCGACTACGGCTCGGACGGTCTCGCCCACCATCTGCCGATCCTGGTAGGCCTGTCCAACCATCCGACTTGCCGGAGCGGCAGGAAGGTCCCGCGCGCGCATCGTCTGTTGAAATGGACGCGGATGCTATGGAACAGGCTGCGTTGCCACTGGAATCGCCTCAACAATCGGCTGCAGGGGGCCAGGGACAGGCGGAGCTTCAGATGCCGGCAGCCGTACCGGCCAGAAGCAGGTCGAAAAATGCCAACGAAAACAGCAGATCGCTCAAGCGGTCGCGCAGCCCGGAGAAACTGCCGCCCGAGGCGCTGTTGGACGATGATACAGACCAGTTCGGCGGATGGGATATCGAGGGGATGGCGCAGATCATCCACCAGACTTTGTGGGATTTCAACATTCCGGTAGAGATTGTCAACATCGAGAGTGGGCCGACGGTCACCCAATTCGGCGTACAACCCCAGTACATCGAGCGGGCCGGCCAGATGCGCAAAGTACGGGTCAGCCGCATCGCTTCTGTGGCGGATGATCTGGCTCTGGCCCTGGCCGCGCCGGCCATCCGCATCGAAGCGCCAGTGCCGGGACGGGCGTATGTCGGCATTGAAGTACCGAACCCGGAAAAGACGATGGTAGGTCTGAAGGGGATTCTACAAAGTAAGCAGATGGCCAAGCAGGGTGGCACACTGCCGCTGGCCCTGGGCCGGGACACATCTGGGCTGCCCATTATCTCTGATCTTACCCGCGCCCCTCATCTGCTCATTGCCGGCGCGACCGGCTCTGGCAAATCGGCCTGCATCAACGGACTGATCATCAGCCTGCTGATGTGCCATGGCCCGGAGAGCTTGCGTTTTATCATGGTGGACCCCAAGATGGTGGAATTGCCCGGCTACAACCACATTCCCCACATGATCGGCAAAGTGATTACCGACGTAGAGCAGGTCCACGGCGCGCTGACGTGGCTGCTGCTGCAAATGGATGACCGCTACAAGCTCTTCCAGACGCACAAAGTGCGGAACATCGCCGCCTACAACGCCCTTGCTCGCCGACGCAAAAATCTGGATCCCCTGCCTTATTTTGTACTGATCGTTGACGAACTGGCCGATCTGATGATGACCGCGCCGGAAGAGATCGAGAGGCAGCTCGTGCGGCTTGCGCAGATGGCGCGGGCGACGGGCATTCATCTGGCGATCGCTACTCAGCGCCCTAGCGCCGACGTAGTAACCGGCCTGATCAAAGCCAACTTCCCTACCCGCATCGCCTTTGCCGTCACAAGCCAGGTCGACAGTCGCGTGATCCTGGACTCGCCGGGCGCGGAGAAACTGCTGGGCCAGGGGGATATGCTTTTTATGCGACCGGATAGAGCCAAGATTCAGCGCATACAGGGTAGTTACGCCAACGATTCAGAGATCGAGCGCGTGGTCACCTGGTGGAAGGAACAGGCGCGCCAAGAAAATCCTGATGGCCCTCTGGCGAGGGTGGCGCCATGGATCGGTCTGCTGGATCGGATGGATGACGAAGACGAACTGCTGGCGGACGCCATCGACGCTATCCGCGATCAGGAGACGGTCAGCGCCAGTTTTGCGCAACGACAGCTGCGGATCAGTTACCCTCGAGCCGTCCGGCTGATGTCTCTGCTCGAGGCGAAGGGCGTCATCGGAGCGGATCTGGGCGGCGGCAAAGGACGGGCTGTGTTGCTTACAAGCGCGGAACAAGAAGGGGCCTCGCCACAACACACGGAGAAGGAATAGAGTTCTCCAGGACGGACCATCTTACCTATCCCAGTTATTGCCCATACCCAACTGAGGAGCGCCGATCATGCCCTACTCATTCCAACCAGATGCAATGTACCGTATGCCTACCCACTTCGGCCCGCGCGCAGGCCCCCGCCGCGGCCCGGACGGTCGCGGCTTCGACTGTGTCAATAGCCCCAAAAGCCGTTCTCATTCGGTCAGCTATCTGACCCATGCGTCGGCGTTGGAGGCGCTGTTGCCGCCAGGTTTCGCCCTGAACGGTGAGCCGGTGGTGACGGTAAGCGCGACTTATATGAAGGAGATTGACTGGTTGGCCGGGCGGGGCTACAACACATTGGGGGTTTCGATTGCGGTCACCTATAGCGGGCGGATAGATCGGGTGAGCGGCAGCCTGTTGCTGGTGTTGTGGGAGAATCTGACCGATCCGATCCTGACCGGTCGGGAGGAGCTGGGATTCTCCAAGATCTACTGCGAACTGCCGGAGCCGATCGTCTATAACGGCGCGACCCACTGCGTTGGTAGCTGGCTCGGCTTTCGCTTTCTGGATCTAAGGCTGAGTGGCATGGCGGAGTTGCCGGCAGACGAGATCGCTGCCTTCACGTCGCATGGCGCCAGCGACGGAACCCTTCATTACAAGTACATGCCCCGCACCGGCGACTGGGGCAGCGCGGATGTCGAATACGCGACGCTGACGCCGGCGCATACACCCAACCGCCGGGTACTGGGTATGTGGCGCGGGGAAGGGACGGTCCACTGGCATCGAGCTTGTTGGGAGGAGATGCCCACCCAGTACAATATCGTCAACGGGCTGGCGGATCTGGAGATCCTCGAGTATCGGGGCGCGGTCATTACCCAGACCATCGGCGGCAAAGACCTGAGCGATCAGCGCATCCTGAAATGACAGAGACAGCGCGGATGCGTTGTCCATGTCGCTAAGCCATCATCGTCCCGCTGGCGCCGGTGACAAATGCGACTTTCCGTTCAGATTGCGCATTTCGCTGTTCTTCGGATCCCAGAACAGTAGTTTCGACGTTTCCATAAACGTCATGGAAGGCGCGAGAGAGACTGGGCCAGCCGACGGCGGAGCTTCCCCGGTTTTTTGCCGGCAACCAGGACGGTGAAGTCAGACAGTAAACGTTCTCATGTCGGGAACTCCTTAATCGTCATCTCATTATAACCCGGGCGCTCTCTTTATGTTCCTGCCGTAGACGGCGGCTTTGCCGCAGTGTTGAGATTACAAACGGCATCAAGACCAGGACAAAGACGATGAAGTACGTCGTGTAGGCCCAGGCCGCCCCCTCAGCGCCATATAGAGGCGCCAGCCCCACGATGACGGCGACGGAAGCCACCAGGCCGGCCGCCGCCGCCGCCAGCGACGGCCTGATGCGCCCCACTGCCGCCGGCAACACGGTGAGCACGGAAACGCTGGTAGAGACGAATGCGCCGGGAATCATAACCAGCAGGGACGGGGCAGTGCCCGCGAATTCGGCTCCCAGGATGAGCCGGGTTATGGGTTGATGAAAGACGGCCAGCAGCCCGAATCCGGCGGCGGCCAACGTGAATGACACCAGGGTGAAGCGGAGGGACGTTCGGCGCAGCGCCTTGCCCTGGCGCGAGTACCATTGCCTGCTGTACTCGGCCTGCACTCCATCCATCAGCAGCTGGAACGAGTATGTTGTGGTGTTAATAATCTGCCGCGCGCCCCGGTACAGGCCGACCTCCGCTGCGCCGGTGAATTGCGCCAGCAGGATGGAGTCCATATGGTGGGCCAATATCCAGATGGCGGATTTCCCGAATGACCCGATTTGGAACCGGATCACGTCCGGCGGGACTCTGATCGATACCGAGCGCAGGAAATCGGTCATGCCCGCTCGCGGCGCGGACACCGTTGCGGCGACGAGCATCCCGGTCCCGTTCACTGCCGCGCCCGCGACATACGCCAGGGCCACCGCCAGCAGCCCGCCCTCCGCCAACCACGCCGCCGACAGCAGGACAATCCGGGTCAGGCTGCTGGCAATGGTAACGGCCAGGCCCAGCGGCAGCCGGTCGGACAACCTCAGTACCGCAATGGTCTCCGTATGCGTGGACAGGGGAATGCCCACCACGCCGTACAGGATCGCGGCGTCCAGGTAGGCTTGGTCGATCCCCAGCAGGTCGCTGGCCGTGAAGGCGAGGGCGGCAATGAGGGCGTAGGCAATGAGCGACAGCCCCAGGGATACGGCCAGCGTGAAGCGCACTACGCGAGACGCCTCCTTCGGCCGTTCTTCCGCCACGGCCCGCGTTACGAAAGTTGTAATGGCCTCACCGCCCGGTATCTCCAACAGCCCGTAGATGAGCCAGGTGACGGCGAAGATGACGGCCAGAACGCCGTAGCCTTCCGGTCCGAGGATTCTGGCGGAGATGGACACCTGCGCCAGGCCGCTCAGGATTCGGACCGTCGTAATGGCGCCCATCCAGAGGGTCTGCCGCGCCGCGCGCCGGTCTGAGGCCGAAAGCAGCCGAGCGATCAGAGGATGATTCAAACTCGGCTATACTCCATCATTCCAGCTGGGGGATTT
Source organism: uncultured Caldilineaceae bacterium (assembly GCA_958295915.1). Lineage (GTDB taxonomy): Bacteria > Chloroflexota > Anaerolineae > Caldilineales > Caldilineaceae > Bin5. The sequence goes on along the minus strand of OY282381.1, from coordinate 4,196,510 downwards.
CAATGGCTTCATACGCCTTTTCTTACCTCGCGTCGATTTGAAACCAACAGTTTTTTAGGCAACGCAATGGCGCTATGGCGCAAAGAAAACCATCTGGATTTTCAGGATTTGGCGCGGTGCTTTGCGTCCTGGCGTCTCTGCGTCTTTGCGTTCAATTTTCAAACTGTGGTTTTCATTCTGACTTGTATTTTATTTACGGGCCAAGCCCCGCAACTCTTCGGCCAAGCGGTCGAAATGGCGCCCGCTGCGGAAGAACTCGCCGCGCTCCCGCGCTCCCTGGCGCAGTCGCCGGTACAGGGCCGGGTCATTGATGAGCCGCTCTATCGCCGCCTTCAACTCAGGGACGGAGCGGGGTTCGACCAGCAGGCCGCTCTCTTCGTGCTCCACCATCTCGGGAACTCCGCCTATCGATGTCGCCACCACCGGAACGCCGCACTGGAAGGCTTCGATGATGACGCCCGGAGTGCCCTCGCTTCCCATGTAGCTGAGGAACAGCAGCAGGTCGTGCTCGGAAAGGACGCGGGGCACGTCCTCCGGTTCCAGCACCCCGCCGTAGGTCGCCCTGGGGTGGCCCTTGAACAGGGATAAGTCGGTATTGGGCATACAGGGTCCGAACACCTGGAGATGAGACCCCTCCGGCAGGGAGCGGCACGCTTCCAGCGCCTCTGCCAGCCCTTTTTCCATCCTGAGCTGGCCCATGAATATCAGTCTGCGGACCTTGTCCCGGTCTTGCCCACCGGTCTCACCTGATTGCGGGGGCATGATGTCCCTGGTGTTGGCCAGCCAGCGGAAGTTGTCCCGGCCGCTGAAGTCCCGCAGCGCCTGTCTTTCTATATATACCAGCGAGGACCGGAGACACGTCCGGTCCATCAGCCAGCGGCGCGCTGGCCCGTAACGCCGGTAGGTGAAATAGAGGCTGTCCCCGAAGGACCGCAGCGCCAGGGGCCGGCGCAGGATCCGGCATACAGCCCAGATGGTGGACGCCGCCGCCAGCGCCGAATAGGCGGACATATGGAGGAATACCAGGTCGGAGCGCCAAGCCTTCCTCAGGACTCCCCAGACCACCCGCGCGAAGGTGAGAAGCTCGTAAATCAGGATCTTCCAACGGGACAGATTGGGCCGCGGCCTCCCCGTGTTGATGATGTCGAGGTCGAAGCCCCGCATGTCCAACTCGCGGACCGCTTCCGCAAACGTCACCCTGGCCCCGCCGATAGGTTCAGTGGGGGACGTTGTACGCCTGGGCAGCGGGCCGATGAGCAGGATCTTCATCGTGCGGGGAGGGCCTGACAGGGGTAGGTAAAAACGATCTGATTGGACACAATAACATCGAAGAATCCGTCGGCAAATCCGGTCCTGTTGCGCTCATCTATCTCGGAGAAGACGTCTGCATCGCACCTGTTTGTTCGCATGAACTGCCGGCCAATAGCAAGCGCTTCGCGGTCGATGTCGACTCCGTAGGCCTGATAGCCCCGCCGAATCAGAGTGACGCGCAGACTGCCCGTTCCGCATCCGAAGTCCAGAATCCTTATCTGTTCCGGTTGTTTCCCGGATCTCTCCCGATACAACTGAAGATATTGGTCGATTTGCTTGTTCGGCCCGTAAGATGACAGAACGTCTTCGGACAACGGTTGATGACTCCATGTCTGGTTCGTATTCATCTATGGGCTCATCTCACGGACCGGCGCGGAATAGTGGGCAGTGCGAAGTGGGACCCACGCAGGAATGGATACTTTCGTCTGGGCGTCATCGCGCGCCCGTCCAGGAATTCGAGGCTGCCGGCATAGTTGACCGTATGGACGCTGCCGCGGTTGCCGGCCAGCCAGGAGCCGTCGATGCGGCCGACAGGAGTTTCAGCATACGAGCGCTCGTTCAGCTCATCTACTCGATTGAGAACTATCGCGCTTCCGTAGCGCCCGCTGCAATCCTGCGCCGGCCGGATCAGGCAGCCGTCCCGGAAAAACAACTGCCCGGCCGGCCGCGCGCGTCGGCAGTCGGACACCACCGGATTCGCCGGGTGCGGCCGCCACGCGCCATCCAAAGCGTCGGCCATGTAGATATGCAGCTCGTCATTGGCCCACCCCTTCCCTTCGCTCACAGTGCCGAACAGCCACAGTTTCCCATCCTGTTGATGAATAGTTGGATCCGACATTCTCAGACCATCCATCAACACCCTCTCCCTCACCCAATCGTCCGGGAACTTGCGGCACCGCCACAGTTCGACCCGATTCACTGGCCAGGTGTCGGGCGCCATGTAGAGGTCGCCTTCATATTCCAGGATGAACGGGTAGGAAAAATGGTAGCTGCATTCCAGGGCGGTCGATACGTCTCCAAGGATGCCATCGGCCGACACTGGAGCGCACGAGATAATGCCTTTCTTCGACGTGAAACGGTAATCTTCGAAAAACACCCAAACCTGACCATCAACGACCACGGGAAACGGGTCGGCCCAGAAACGACCGGGCGGGGCACGATGAATTTTCATCTTGGCCGTGGCGGGGCACGCGGGATTGGCAAGGCGGGGGCCGGTGTTCACGACTAAAAACCACCGCTCGTCACGGAAACAGCGACGACTGGCTGTCTGGGCCAGCAAGGCCGCATGGCGCGGCAGAAAACGCAGCATCTCGCGGTTGGTTGGGCTGCGGCCGCAGCCTTGCGTCGGACATTCGCTCTCCTCCGATAGCCTTTCGATGGCCGGAAATCCTTCCTCGGCAAGGAGCTTCAGGCGTCTCGGCACAAAGCTGGTGGACTTCCAGTAGTGGTAATACACGTTCCGGGAATATGACCACGGAATGACGTTGCCGACGGATCGGTAGATAACGCGTCCGCCGAGAGGCCTCGGCCCGTCGATCTGCAACGCGACGCTCGAAACGGAGCTGCGGTCATACATGTCATAGAACAGACCATACGCCTCTCGGTGCGCTTGGGCCTGCCCGTGACGGTAAGACCACACGCCATATCTGGCGACATCGAGAATGCCCTCTCCGAGCCGGTCGCGGCTTCCAAAGCAGAGCAGCGCGTCCAGCTCCAACCGGCGGATGCGGGCCAGGTCGGCATCGCCAGGCCAACCGGCTGTTCCGGACGTTTGCGGCGCGATGGTGAACGTCTCGGCCGCCAGCGCCTCCGCCGCGATGTCAATGCGCCGGAACGGGTTGTTGGAAGCGCGAAACGCCAGGCGGTCGAGCATACGGAATACGCCGAACAACAGGCCATTGACCGCAATGATTCGCGCCAGAACGCGCTTCCAGAAGGGCGCGTCATCGTTCTCAGACGCCCGATTGACGATAACCGCCGCGATCTCGGCGTAATCGCCCGACTGCACTTCGCTGACGATGCGCGCTACCCATGCGGGAACCTGCAGACTGTCAACCAGAAGGCCAATCCGCAAGGGTTTGCGCGCCGGCGCCGCCGCGTTCGCCGCCGGCCATGGGGCGGTTATTCTCTCGCCAGGACGATGAGGTTCGCCCCGGGCGCGGTCGGCAAATGCAATTTTATCCTCCCCGAACGCGCCACCAATACAAGGCGTCGAATCTTCGCCGAGCTCCGTCATACATTGCGTAATTCGCCCATTGACTGGTTCTGACCGTTTTTCTCTCTCGGGCGCTGAAATCGTCTGGGAGCTCTTCGTTGACATTGACGCGAGTTTAGTCTTTAATCAACAGTTGTCCGCACGGTCGTCAGGTCGATGTCCTGAGCGGGCGACGCCTGAGGACGCGCTCGGAATACCACGCCACGCGCGTGCGGAGAAAATGCAATAACATATATTTGGTTCGATGGAAGTCCCGATGGAGAAGCATCAGGCCCATCCTGCGCCATCGACCGCGGTTATTTTTGCGTCCGACAATCGAGACTGCTTCTTGGACAAGTTCCTTGAAACGCTCCGGAGGGATAAAGGCGGTGAAGCAATTTTCCGGGCTTTGATGGTTGTAAATCGTGATATCGAAGTTGTCGTCTACCACCCCGAGCTCCTTACACACTTGGAATAGTTCGGAGCCTGGATAGGGAGTGAAGATGCTCAGCATGATCGTATCGGCGTTAATTCGTTCGATGGCTGTCAGCGTGTCTCTCAGCGTCTCTTCTGTTTCCTCCGGAAAACCAATCATGAAGAACGCGCCGACTTCGATATTCTTCTGCTGACAGATGTCCACCGCCGCATACGCCTTCTCAATGGTGTGTCCCTTCTTCACGCTGCGCAGTATCTGATTGTTTCCAGATTCGACCCCGATATTGATCCGCACGCAGCCTGAACGGCGCATATATTCGGCCGACCGCTCCTTGACGACGCCGACCGTGATCTCGCAGCCCCATTTGAGTCCAGGGCACTCGGTTTCGATCAAACCACACAGATCCTTGATATAACGCGGGTTGATCCCGAAGGTGTCATCGTCGAAGTAGACATACTTGACGCCCCGGTCCATCAATGCCTTGAGTTCCCCTACGACATTTTCCGGTGAGCGCCAGCGGGTCGTTTGCGACCAGATGGCTTTGGATTCGCAGAACGTGCAACTATAAGGGCAGCCGCGAGCTGAGAAGACGTACCCGAAGGCTTCGGCCGGATAGCTCTCGTAGTCCCGCAGAATTCGCGGCGCGGCTTCCGCCGGAAAAGGCAACTCGTCAAGGTCGGGAATGTAGGCGCGCGGCGGCGTGAACACCACACGGTCGTCCTGACAGTAGGCGAGCCCCGCCACCTCACTCAGCGCCGCGCCGCGTTGCCGGGCCTTGAGCAGCTCGACCAGCGTCATCTCCCCTTCGCCCAATACCGCCACATCGATATCCGGGCAATCCAACGCAGTCTTCGTGGACAAGGTGGCATGGGGACCGCCCAGGACGACAAGCGTGTCACGATTGCATTCCTTGGCGATGCGCGCGACCTTCATCGCGGATGGGAAGTTCTGGGTCTTGGAACTTATGCCAACGACGTCCGGAGCGAACTCCGTTATGGCCGAGCGTATTTCTGCCCAGATAGGCGCCGCCGGGTCTTCCAACGTCCGCAGGTAACGTTCCATCCCTTCTCTGATGCGGGTTACGTTGTCGATTGTGATAGCTCTCTTTTTCGGATTGAAATCGGCATTGTAGGCCTGGACCTCCCAATCCGTCCACTTCAAGACCGCGCCCGAGAGGTAGCCGAGCGCCAGGGGGAATTTTACCAGTGAGGCATTGTCGTGGTAGAGACGCTTGAACGGCGGGTCGATGATCATGATCCGCCGTTCGTGAAGAGGGACCGGAGACGCTTTGAATTGTTGCATTTCCATACTCTCCTATATCGAACAGGGTTATGCCATATCTTACAGAGCGGTTCGCCGTTTGCTATTCTCGCGCCAAGAGGGCCAGACTGGTGAGGTTCGAACCGCCGGGCCCGGTTGGCCAGGGCAATAGGCCGAGGGGCACTGCGACCAGGCGGGCGCCCTCGTGACGCAGGCGGCGCACGGCAAGCCAGGCGCCTGGTGACGCGATGCCGTCCACCCTCAGAGGTTTTCCGTCTGGAAAGTAGGAGTTCATCACCAGGCGCCCGCCCGGACGCAGTGCCGTGAGCATCAACGGGATGTCCTGGTAGACGATGTCCGCGGAGGCGCCGTGGTCCACGAAGATGAAATCGAACTCCGCTGCGCGCCCGTTCAGATAGTCCGTGGACCGAGCGATGACAAATTCGACCAGATCGGCGCAGTCCAGCCGCGCCAGCATCTTCCGGGGTGGAGTGGAGATGCGGTATCGTTTCGCCTCGGCGGCAGCGGTGTTGTTAACGTCAAACAAGTCCACGGTGACCAGACGGAGGGAGCGGTCTCCATTGCGGTACGCTTTCATCGCCATGGCGGCGTGCAAGGTGGCTGCGCCGCAGTTGGTGCCGATTTCCAGAAAGGAGCGCGGTTGAAAACGGCGAGTCAGGTGGTAGATTATCCGGCGGCCTTCGTGATCGATGGCATGGCTCCCCGGCACATCTTCGAAGATTTCATTTATCGAGATTTTCGCCTTTTCCCAGCCATCGGCTATGCCGTCGCCCTGGAGCATCTCCGGGAATGAAATCTCCGCCGCCCTGGGAAGCGGGGCAACATCCACCGCCATCACAGGTACCCGGCTGAGACGCCGGGCATGGACCATCCGGCGGAGCGCGTTATACACCTGCGCTGGGAGGATATTGCGGAGCGACCTTTTCAATATTCTCGTATCTACGCTGAGATGCCTCCCCCAGGTTGCAGTCGCCTCCGTGGAAGTCGTCATCAGCAGCCTCCTAGAACATCTTCCAGACGAAGATTAGCGGTAGGCTCCACCATACTCACATTGACGCTGATAGTACATATTATAATGAGGTGTTAGGTGATTGTCAAGGTTGGTAAAGCCTTCCACGCCAGGGATGTTGCTTTTGTCAGCCGCCATTCCACTAAATCATCATCGCCCCGCCGGCGACGGGAATGGAGAGACCGGTGAGGAAGTCGGCTTCGTCTGACGCCAGAAACGCGACGGCGCCGGCGATATCCTGGGGTTGGGCGAGGCGGCCAATCGGCGTGCGCGCACGTGACGCGGCAAGCAGATTTTCTGTGGCTTCGTCCAGCGGCGTGCCCGGCGGCGCCAGAACGCTGGCCATGTGGCCGACGCGTTCGGTGGCAGTCAGACTGGGGCAGATGGCATTGACGGTAATCCCGTGGCCGGCCAGTTCCTGGGCCAGAGATTGGGTGAAGCCGATGACGCCGAATTTCGAGGAGCAGTAGGCCGCGAAACGGGCCACCCCCTGTTTCCCTGCAGTAGACGCAATGTTGATAATGCGTCCGCCACCGCCGCGGGCGAGCATATGCCGGGCTGCCGCCTGGCTGCACAGAAATGTGCCCTTCAGATTGACCGCTAGCACACGGTCCCAGTCGGCTTCCAGCAGATCTACGACCGGCGTCCGATCCTTGGCCGCGCGCGCGCCGGCATTGTTCAGCAGGATGTCGACGCGCCCTACTGTCTCCACTGCCTGCTGTATAGCGGACTGAACGGAGTGGGCATCGGACACATCGCAGGTCAGGGCCAAAGACCGGCATCCGAGCGCCTCGATCTCCGCCTGCACGGCCGGCAGGCCATCCCATTCCGCGTCCGGATAAGGCTTGGTAGAGAGATCCGTCACAACGACATCCGCCCCCTCTTGCGCCAGACGCAGTGCAATGCCTCTGCCGATGCCATGCTTGCCGCCGGCGCCGGTGACAAATGCGACTTTTCCGTTCAGATTGTACATTTCGCTGTTCTCCGAAGGGGGTGCTATACTATGGTGGCTGCGAGATTGGGCGGTTAGCTCAGCTGGTTAGAGCGATTCCCTTACAAGGAATAGGCCGGCGGTTCGAGTCCGTCACCGCCCACTGAATCACACAAAATCAAGAACCTCATCAACGAGTCGCTTAAGAACGACGCAACAACATGCTTTCTCTTTGCCTGCGTACACGTGCGGATACATTTGCAGGAATTCGTATCGTTTCAGCCATTGTTCTGTGGCGATTTTGACTGTAGACACCGTACCGTTGTCGCCTTTTTGAACTCTCTTTCCAATTGTCAAAGAAACTTGGCCCGATACCTGATGAATTGTCAAAAGTGTGGACGCGAGGCGGAGCCAGGGGCGATATTTTGTATTGACTGCGGGTCGCCGCTCGAACTTCGGTGTCCGGCCTGCCAAACTCCTTATGCCCACGGCAGTCGGTTTTGTAGGAACTGCGGGCGCAGCCTGCCCGAGGCTGGCCTTTCCGATCAGCCGACGCGACCGGAGCAGCCTGCCCAATCCAGGCCGCAGTCTCTTCCCTGCCCACGCTGCCACCAGAGCAACACCCCGGAGGCAGACTACTGCTTTGCCTGCGGAATGCCCTTGGAGGATTCCCGCAGCGACACCCAATCCGCCAGCGAGTTGGGAGCCTTCACCTCTGACTCCCCGGCGGGGTTTTGGGTGCGCCTCCTGGCCTACTTAATTGACGGTTTCATTATCACCTTCGCCTTTAGCATTATCTTGGTGGTATTTTCGAGAGACGATTCTTCCGACCTCGATAACCTGATGACCCTGGTCAACCTGGCGACCCTAGTCTATCACACTGCGCTCATTGCCATTTGGGCTACCACTGCCGGCAAACGCCTGTTTAGGCTTTACGTGGTGCGAATAGACGGCTCCCGAGTTGGCCCAGGCCGCGCCATGGCCCGGTCTCTGGCTACCGTACTTTCCTTTCTTCTCCTGGGTATCGGCTTCCTGATGATCGCTTTCCGGGAGGACAAGCGGGGTCTCCACGATCTCATCTGCGACACCGTAGTTATAAAACGCTACAGACAGCCGGTTTGACCGTGTCCGTCTTGATACTAAGCCTGATACTGGCATCTTTCACGCCGGGGTTCTTTTGGCTGTGGTTTTTTCTGCGCCTGGATAAGATTCGGCCCGAACCCCGCCGGTTGATTGCCCTTACCTTTTTGCTGGGCTGCGTCTCGACCATTCCGGCCGGCTTGGGCAATTACTTCTTTGGCGCCCACGCGCTGCTGGACGGAGCGCCGGAACTGCTCAGCATAGTTCCGGCGATGCTGCTGGTGGTCGGACCGGTGGAGGAGTTGTGCAAATTTGGCGCCGTCCGGCTGGGGGCCTACCGGTCGCTGTATTTCGATGAGCCGGTGGATGGCCTGGTTTACGCCTCGGCAGCCAGCCTGGGCTTTGCCTCGCTGGAAAATCTTATTTACATCCTGGAGTACGGACCAACGGTTATGCTGGCGCGGGCGCCAATAAGCACCGTCGCCCACCTGGTTTTTGGCAGCATTTGGGGCCAAGCGCTGGGACAATACTACGTCTCCGACGGGCAGCGGCGGGCATTGTTGCTCGGCTCTCTGGCTTTGGCGGCCGGAGCCCATGCCCTGTTCAACGTTATGGTTTTCGCCTTTCCCCTGGGGGCGATAGCTCTGACGGTCCTGGGCGGAATCTGGGTCTACCGGACCTTTCGCCGGGGGCAGTTGACCTCCCCTTTTCGTTTTCGGCGGAACTATCCCCGGGTTCAGTGTGAAAATTGCGGCCAGCCGGTGATAGTGTTAAACCGGTTCTGCACCAACTGCGGCGCTCCCCGGCATCTGGGCCGTGGGGCCATTATCTGCAGCCACTGCCGCAATCCCAACCGGACCGACGCATCTTTCTGCACTGGCTGCGGAGACCAACTGCTGCGCCGATAGTTTCCGGTTCCGGTCATTACGGTCTGCCGGATTAAGAGGGCGTTATGCCAAAAGCAACAGTTCAGGGCAGTAGCCGGACCGTGCGCTTTTCCCGCGCGCTGAGCAGAGCGGAATCGACGATCTGCTGGCCGATGCGACAGATCGTCGGCGACAAAGGGCCTTGCGGCGTTTGTCCCGTCTCTAAGCAGTTGAGGAAATACTGGATAACGTTTTGATTGGGCGGCGCCAGCGCATCCACCGGCTGGTCGTAGCCTTCGGGCCGCTCATGGGTCTGCACCCGCACACTGTCTTCGTAGTCGTAGCTGCTGATCGTTCCGTCGCGCCCTTTCAGCACAAAGCCGCATTTGGGCTGCGGCTGTAGCGTCCACGGATCCGTGAATGTGCCCCAGCGGGTCTCAAATTTCGAGAGGCCAAAGGGGTAGGTACAGATGGTAATGCTGTGCTCGTCCACCTCGAGGCCGACCGGCTCATCGACGACCGTCGTCACTTCCAGGGGCGCCCGGCCGTCCAAAAACCAGGCGCCCAGCGTGACGCCATATCCCAGATAGTCCAGCAGGGAGCCGCCGCCCTCGGCCTTCTGGTAGAACCAGCTTTCGTTCTTGCGCCGGCGATACGCGGCATCCGTTGCCACTTTGTCGGCCATGTGGAAGAGCGGGCCCCGGTTGCCGTCATAGTAGTGAACTTCGATGAGTTCACCGATTGTCCCTTCCTCTATCAGGCGTTTGGCCGTCACATGACAGGGATACCAGCGCAGGGGCCAGTTGATAATAAACTGTTTTTGCGTTTTCGCCATCGCCTCGATCATTTTGTCCGCGCCGGCCAAATCGGCGGCAAAGGGTTTTTCCAGCAGCACATGGACACCGTAAGCGGCGACACGCAGCACCCAGTCCGCGTGGCTGGCAGTGGACGGACACAGGATTACAATGTCTGGCTGTGTCTTCTCCAGGCACTGCCGGTAATCGGTGAAGGCCCGTTCGGGTGGAATGGCGAAATTGTCAATCGCCGTCGCCATCCGTTCCCTATCTGTGTGGCAGATGCCGACGATCTCCGCATGCGGATGCTCATGGGTCATGCGCAACAGGTCACCCATATGCGCATGATCGAAGTTGATACCCGCTACTTTCCAGGTCATTCTGATCTTCTCCGCTTCAGTCGTTTCGTCCTTCCCCTTTGATACCCGCTCTTACGGCATTACGCAACTCTGCCACGCGGCATTCTCGCAATTATCTACAGAATGCGCTCATATGTCCAGGCGCTTACGCGCTACCGATTTCTCCGATAATGCACTACAATGCAATACACATACAGACAGCGATTGGCGAATGAAGTAGCGCAACGCAATTGAATGGGGCAACGATGCCCTACCGCTGGGAGGTTGCCCCATCCAAATGGCAGACTTATTTTATTCCATCTATAGCCATGGCTTCATCCGCGTGGCGGTGTGCGTACCTCACGTTCGGGTGGCGGATCCGGAATTCAACACGGCGCGCACGATCGGGCTAGCTGGCAAAGCGTCTGACGCGGGCGCGGCTGTGGCCCTATTTCCAGAACTGGGCATCTCCTCCTATGCGATTGACGACCTACTCCAGCAGGAGGCCTTGCTAGGCGGGGCGCTGGCTGGAATCAGACGGATCATACAGGCCAGCGCCGATCTGACGCCTGTTCTTCTGGTCGGCGCGCCTCTGCGCTTTGAGAACAAGCTGTTCAACTGCGCCATAGTCATCTATCGGGGCCATGTGCTGGGAATCGTACCGAAGACCTATCTGCCTAACTACCGGGAGTTCTATGAAAGACGTCAGTTCAGCGCCGCCTGTCATGCGGTCAGCCGGCAGGTGCAGTTCCTGGGCGAGACAGTTCTCTTGGGCAACGACCTGCTATTTCGAGCCGAACTGATATCTGCGGACGGGCCATCGGCTGCCGCGCGGCGATCTTTGACGCGCGACCAGGAGGCGCATTTCACAGATGGATTGGGAGGCTTCGGTCTGCATGTGGAGATCTGCGAAGACATGTGGACGCCGATTCCACCCAGCTCCTATGCAGCCCTGGCCGGGGCAACGATTTTGGCCAATCTGTCCGCCTCGAATATTACCATTGGCAAGGCCAACTACCGCAAGGATCTGTGCGCCAGCCAGTCGGGCAGATGTATCGCCGGTTATCTCTACTCCGCAGCCGGCCCGGGGGAATCGACAACGGATCTGGCATGGGATGGTCATGCGTTGATCTACGAAGACGGGAAGTTGCTGGCCGAATCCGAACGCTTTGCTGACCACGAACAGATCATCACCGCGGACATCGACATCGAGCGGCTGGCGCAAAACCGCATGCGGCTAACCAGCTTCAACGATTCAGCGGCTATGCACCGGCAACAGCTGGAGGCGATTCGCGCCATCGATTTCGCTTTCCAGACGCCGCGGATGACAGAGTGGGAAGCTGGAACGGCCGCGGGGACAGACTCGGCGACCCAGGCGCTCCGAATCGACCAGCTTCAGCGGCGGATGGAGCGCTTTCCGTTCGTGCCCAGCGATGCAGTGCGGCGCGATGAACAGGCCTATGAGGCCTACAACATTCAGGTGCACGGCCTGATGCAGCGGCTGCGCGCCACGGGCATCCAGAAGGTCGTCATCGGTATCTCCGGCGGGTTGGACTCGACACAGGCGCTGATCGTGGCGGCTCGCACCATGGACCGCCTACATCTCCCCCGCGCCAACATTTTGGCCTACACGATGCCCGGCTTTGCAACCAGTGCCGGCACCCGCGCAAATGCCCACAGACTGATGGAAGCCTTCGGTGTCAGCGGGTATGAAATCGACATCCGCCCGGCGGCGATGCAGATGTTCCGCGACATAGGCCATCCATTCGCTGAGGAAGATCCGGAGTATGACATCACCTTTGAGAATGTGCAGGCCGGCGAGCGCACCAGCCACCTGTTCCGTCTTGCCAACTTCAACAACGCATTGGTGCTGGGAACCGGCGATCTGAGCGAGCTGGCGCTGGGCTGGGCCACCTACGGCGTCGGCGATCAGATGAGTCACTATAACGTCAATGCATCCGTGCCCAAGACCCTCATCCAGCATCTGATCCGCTGGATCATCGCGACTTCTCAGTTCGATGAGGCTGCCAGCACGGTGTTGCAATCGATTCTGGACACGGACATCTCGCCGGAACTCGTTCCTGGAGAGGGGCCGGGCGCTGGGCCGGCCCAATCGACTGAGGCCCATATTGGGCCGTATGAGTTGCAAGACTTCTATCTGTACCATATTTCCCGCTACGGGTTCCGGCCCAGCAAAGTGGCCTTTCTGGCGCTGCAGGCTTGGGGTGATCGTAGCCGGGGCATGTGGCCGGACTTTCTGCCGCGCCACAAACGCAATGAGTACGATCTGCCGGCGATAAGAAAGTGGCTGGAGCTGTTCCTGTATCGCTTCTTCCAGATCAGCCAGTTCAAGCGGACGGCGATTCCGAACGGTCCGAAGGTGGGCAGTGGCGGCTCTCTCAGCCCGCGGGGGGACTGGCGAGCGCCCAGCGATTCCTCGGCCGCAATCTGGTTAGCGGAGTTACGCCAAAACCTGCCAGATTGATGCTGAGTACAGCATCACGGCTTTGCGCAGGCGTACCCCTGCCCTGAAGCGATGCCCGTATGAAAAGCGCGAGGGCGACGCGTCAGGAGTCGGCCCGTCGCCGGTTGCGGGATCGACGGGGCCGACCGCGCCGACGTTTTTGCCTGCGCTGCGGGGATGAGCTATTCTCTGCCGGCATGACCGGCGGCGCGTGGAGAGACGCTTGATAGAAATCATCGACCAGCATCGCCAGGAGAGTCTGCCCAGTTGAATGGGGCAACGATGCCCGACTGCTGGGAGGTTGCCCCATCCAATCTTCGGATTCCACATTGAACGGCGCGTCCGCAACAACGCCCGACTGCTGGGAGGTTGCGCCATCCAACCAGCCGGCCACCAGCGGCAGAAATCGCTGCATCCGTTCGCTTTGCAACCTATCCCGGCTACGCAGCTTGGCCTCCAGCAGAGATGTCACCCGCTCGGAGACGACAGCGGCCACATCCTCGTCTGCCGGCGGCTTGCGCTCCTCCAGTGAAATGCTGTAGCGCTTGGCGATGCGCTCCATCTGCATGCGTTCATCGTAGGAGGCGGCCAGGGAGACCGCCGCGCCAGACGCGCCGGCGCGGGCCGTACGCCCTGCCCGGTGGATGTAGGATTCCGGATCTTCCGGCGGTTCATACTGGAAGATATGGGACAGCTCAGGGATGTCGATGCCCCGGGCCGCCACATCTGTCGCCACCAGCAGGCGCAGCTTTCCCTCGCGCACCCGGCGCATTACCTGCTCCCGCTCCTGTTGACTGAGATCGGAGCTGAGTTTGTCGGCGTCATAGCCGAAACGCTGCAACACAATCGTTACATAATCGACCGCGCGGCGGGTGTTGCAGAAGACAATCGCCGCGACCGGATTTTCAATCTCGATCAGCCGCACCAGTGCCCGATCCTTTTTCATGCCCGGATCCGCGTACAGAATATGTTCCGCTTCGGCCACGTGCACGCGATCGCGGCTCAGGCTGAGGAAGTCAGGCTCCGTAAGGAACTGTTGGGCCAGGCGCAGCACATGCGTCGGCAATGTCGCTGAGAACATCGAACCGCTGATAGGCATCGAGGGCAGATAGGTTTGCACTTCCAGCATATCTGGGTAGAAGCCCATCGAGAGCATACGGTCGGCTTCGTCAAAGACGAGCAGATGCAGATCATCCAGGCGCAACGTGCGCTGCAGCAGGTGATCCAGAATCCGCCCCGGCGTGCCGATAACCAGCTGCGCGCCGCCGCGCAGGGCTTCGATCTGGGGGCCGTACTTTACGCCACCGTAGACGGCAACGCTGCGCACGTCGGCGGCCTGCCCCAGCAGCGCGGCCTCCTTTGCCACCTGTAGAGCCAACTCCCGCGTGGGCACCAATACCAGGGCCTGGCAGGCATCTTTGTCTGGCTCGATGCGGTGCAAAATCGGCAGGAGAAATGCGCCGGTCTTGCCGCTACCCGTACGCGACTGCACCATCAGATCCCGCCCGGCCAGTATGTAAGGGATGGACTTGGCCTGGACCGGCATTAACTTTGTCCAGCCGGCGTTGGCTGCCGCGGCCTGCGCGACGTTGGGTAGCTCTGCAAGGCTGATCGCCGGCAGGGCGTTCTCCGGCTCGACCAGATCCACGGGATTTACGTTTTCGTTGTAGGGGGGCGTTTCAGGTGAGGAGAGGGAAGCGGTGATTTCTGATTTCTGACTGTCTGAAGTATTGTGTGACATAAATTCCTGATTTTTCGGTAATGGAAATCAACTAAGAAGGGTTTTTGCGCGTTCACAGACTTCTGCGGTCAGTCTCGGCAGCCGATGACTGTTGTTCAGCTCCGGTCGTTCCTGAATCCAGCCAAGCAGAACCAGGTATCGGATCAATATAAACACGGGCAGCAGTTCGACGGCAGCGTCGTCCAAACTGCGCTCTGTCCGGTAACCTGCGACCAGGGCGTCGCGAATCGCGTCAAAAAGAGGGTCTTCTGCGTAATGGAACAGCGCCACCGCCAGTTCATACTGGTGCCAGCCAAAACCGGCGTCGTCAAAGTCAATCACATGGATTCGATCGTCAAGGAAGAGCAGGTTGCCGGGGTGCAGATCGGCGTGTATCAGGCCGTAGGTTCCCTGATTTTTGCCGTATTCTGACAGAATCCGCCGTATTCTGTCGCGGACGCGCAGGATCTGCTCTCGTTCAGCCGCGGTCAGTTGCGGCAGGTTCCAGAACGGCCCCCAGAGAGGCGCATCACCCATCAGGCCATCGATGTCAAATGCGTGACGCTCGAAGCTGTCCGGCATCTGCCAAGTCATGGCCTGATTGTGAATCCGGGCCGCGATCCGACCGATCTGGAAGAAATATTTTAACAGAACTTGTGCATCGGACGGGGCAACCTCCGAGTTACTCGGGAAAATTATGCCGTGCGACTTGGGGTCCTGGCCAATCATCGTCGCCAGGAGCTCCCCTTCGGTCCATTCGCTAAGGCTCACATATCTGGTTTCGGATATCTCCGGTAAATAGACCTTCGCGAGACCGCGGCCATTTACCGTCAGTCGATGCACGGGCGCGGAGAGACCCGCCCGGTTCAACGCGGCGGTCCACTGCTGTTCGGCGTTCAACTCGGCCAATGTGTGATAACCGGGCCGATGGAGGCGCAAGGCGAGTAATTCTCCGGAGTCAGTATTGACCCGAAAGACAACATTTTCGGACTGGGAGACCAGTTCACACTGACTTCCACCCAATCCCCACTCATCCAGTACTTGCTCAACGCCTGCAAACGGATCCTTCCTATTCTCGCTCCTCACTTCCATTCTCTCACTCCTTGTTCTCGCATCATTTTTTCGCATGCGGTCAGAAACAGGTCGGCGTGTCCTGGAACTGTTCCCGATTTAACTCGATTCCTCTTCTTTATATTCAACGACGATATCATTGCCGTCGATACGCACTGGGTAGGTTTTGACCCGCAGATTCGGGTCCACGAGACAGCGGCCCGTGGCGATTTCGAAGGGCCACTGATGCCAGGGGCAGCGCAGCACCTCGCCGTCACCGTCGACGGTCAACTCGGCGTCCCGGTTCGATGGCGGCGCGTCGGCAGCGATGCGGCCGGTGCGTTCGCCGGTGCAGAGGGGGCCTCTCTTATGCGGGCAGATATTGCGCAGCGCGTACAGCCTGCCGGCGACGTTGAACACGCCGATGCCGGCCCGCCCCCGGAAAGGCACAACGATCTTGCGCTCTCCCGGTGGGATCTCCCAGACTTTGGCGATGACGACCCGCGTCATAGCCAACTCGGACGGGCAAATGATGCCCGACTGCTGGGAGATTTGCCCGTCCGCTCGTCTCCCATGCGCAGCATGTCCAGCGCATTGTCGGCAAAGATGCGCTGGTGTGTTTGCGGCGAAAGTTTGGGGAAAGTCGTCACTGGATCATTCCAATCAAAATGGGGGAAATCTGAACAGTAGACGAGCGTTTCGTCCGCATGCAGCATCTCCAGAAACTGATACAACTGCTCGGTGGTTTCCGCTTCATGCAGCGGTTGGGAGCCCACGCGAATGTGCTCGCGGAAGTACTCGCTCGGCAGGCGTTTCAGCCATGGGGTCTGATCGCGTATGGCCTTCCAGTCCGCGTCCATATGCCACATCACAGCCACGGCCCAAAGTTGTTGCGCTTCCGTGAGGGCGAACTTCAGGTTGGGGAACTTCTCAAAGACGCCCTCGCAGATCAACGAGGCCGCGTGGGTGCTGGCCACATAGGGCCGGCTCATACGCGATTCCATATAGTAGGTGGGGAAGCCGACAGGTGTGGGCGTTGTCCGGGCCGCGCCCCCGCCTCCGCCGATGTGGGAGACAACCGGCAAGCCGCGCTCCTCGCACGCTTCCCAGATCGGATGGTAGAAGCGATTGCCGAATGGCATACTGGCGCCCATGGGGATCATCACCGCAACGGTATCTTTACGGTCGGCCAGGCGCTTGATTTCGGCGACGGCTTGGGCTGGGTCGGACGGGGACACGAGGATGGCGTTGACGACGCGATCGTCTTTTTCCAGCCAATGCTCAATGGTCCAATCGTTGAAGGCGCGGCAAAGCGCGGCGGCCCAGTCTGGGTCCGGTAGGCCGCTATAGCCGTAAAACGGCGGCGGGCCGGTCAAGAGCGCGTAGTCGATATTCCAGGGATCAAGGTGTTCACGCTGGAGAAATGCCAACGAAAAATTGAAATCGCGTCGTTTCAAGTCGGGGTCTTTCAGGTCCGGGCGATTGGTGCGAAAGGGGATATTGGAATACCCGCCGCTGGGCAGGTGCAGCCCTTGATCGATCAGATGTTCCTGCCAGAACTTCGGCAGGTACGGCAGCAGTTGTTCGGGCTGTTCAAAGTTGTGATGAACGTCGCAATCCACGATCGTAACGCCCTCTTCAGGCTGCGCAGTCCAGCCTGGCGCTGTGATCGGTGTTGCCCCTGGCTTTGTCATTGGGAATATCTCCTTGCTCCCTGAACGAACTTGCCCAGCCACAGTATGCACAGTTCAAATCGTTTTGACAAGATAGTATATCACTTAATGCATCTCCCTACTCCCTGCCAAGCTGCCAAAGGCCCCTACGCCAGCCTGTAAAATTGGCGGGCATTCTCTGCCATAATCTTGCGCCTGATTTCGAGCGGGAGGGTTGCCGGCAAAGCCCGGTCGGGGGCGTCGAAATCCCAATGCGGGTAATCGGTGGCAAACATCAGCCGCTGCGCGCCGTTCATCTGTTCAATCACCTGTTCGAGGTGTCGATGCTGCCGCGGCTCTTCCATCGGCTGGGTTGTCAGCCAGAAATGCTTCTGCATATACTCTGAGGGCGCATGCTTCAGGTACGGCACTTCTGCGCGCAATCGCTTCCAACTCTGATCCAACCGCCAGGCGAGAGAGGGCATCCAGGCGAAGCCACCTTCGATGATCACAATCCGCAATGCGGGGAAATGCTCAAAAACGCCTTCACAGATCAGACTGGCGATCTGTGCCTGAAATGTTTGGGGCATACCGCAGTGATCTTCAATGTAATAGGAGGGCCAGCCGGCGGCGGTGATGGCAGCGCCGCCGAGGCCGCCGAAATGGATACCGATCGGCAGATCGTAGGCCAGCGCGGCCTCATACATCTTCCAGTACTTGCGCCGGCCCAGCGGTTCCTGGGTACGGGCCGCCAACAGCACCTGCACAAAACCGTCGTGATCTCCAAGTCGGTGGATCTCCGCCGCGGCCAGATCGGCGTTCTCGTAGGCGACCACTATCGACGCGCGCAAGCGCGGCTCCTGTTCCAACCATTCGGCGATCTGATAGTCGTTAATGGCTCGGGCCAGGCGCGCGCCATACTCCAGATTCAGCTGGCCGCCGGCGCCGGCCAGGGGGTTCAGAATGCCGTAATCCATATCCCAGGCATCCAGCAACTGCTTGCGCATGAAGTCCAGATCCGTGCCGGGCGGACGCCCGCTAGGCGGCCAGGAATCGGCTCGGGCTGCGTTGGGCTGGGCGCGGGGATAGCCGCCGCCGTAAGCTCCTCGCATCCCGATCATTCTGTGATGTTCTCGCCATGTGGGCGTCAGATAGCGTGTAATGATCTGGTCGAACACAGGGCTGTCATAGAGATCGAAATTGTGGATGTCAGTGTCGATCACCGCCAGATCAGTCCGCTTGGCGGCTGCAGGTCGCGCAGTGATCTCCATCTCTAGCGTCATGGCGGCTCTCCTTACAATCGATAAAACGCCCGGGCATTTTCGGACCAGATGTTGGCGTTCAGTGGTTCCGGCAGCGTTACGGGCCAGGCTTCTTCGTCCCTATCATAATGCCAGTGCGGATAGTCGGTCGCAAACATCAGCATTGTGTCTGATTCCAACTGCTCGATTGTCTGGGCAATATACTGCGGATCGGGTGGCGCGCCCAGCGGTTGAATCGTCAGGCGCATGTGTTGGCGTATGTAGTCCGAGGGCGAACGCCTGACCCATGGCGTGTTGGAACGCAGCCCTTTCCACTCTTTATCCAGCCGCCACATAAGGGAAGGCATCCAGGCGAAGCCGCCTTCAATCAGGGCGACGCGCAGATGCGGGAAGCGGTCAAAGACACCCTCGGCAATGATGCTGATCACCTGGGACTGGAACACTTGCGCCATGCCGGCGTGTTCTTCGAGATAGGTCGAAGGCCACCCGACTGGAGTCGGCGGGTGGCCGGGCGCGCCGCCGTAGTGGATGCCAACCACCAGATCCTGCTCGACCGCGGCGGCATAGAGAGGATCGTAAAAACGGTTGCCATACGGGATGTACGAGCGCACGGGCAGGATTGCCTGCACATATTGCGGATGATCGCCGAAGCGCTGGATCTCCTCAGCGGCGCGCGCAGGGGTCTGGCTCGGCACGACCAGCGAACCCCGTAGCCGCGCTTCCGGAGCGAGCCACTCGTCGATCTGCCAGCGGTTGATGGCAGTCGCCAGATCTGCGGCCAGATCCTCCTGTTTGACACTTTGCACACGATAGGAGCAGTTGAGAATGCCGATCTCTGTACCCCACGGCGTCAGAACCTGCTCTTGAACAAGCTGCAGGCGAGAACCGGCTGGCCCACCGTCCGGCGGAATGCTTCCTGGACGCGCCGAAGTTGGCGCGCCGCGGGGGTAGTCATTTGCGTGGGGGCCGCGAAAGGCTGATTCTTGGATATAGTCACGCCAGTGCTCGGCCAGATAGGGCAACAGGGCGTCGAGTGACGGCGCCTCGTTGTGGATGTCACAGTCGATCACGCTGTTGGCCGGGGCAGACCGCCGCTCTGTCGGCAGGGCTTGTGCGCTGGTCTGCGCCCATGGGAGCGGGCGGCCCCGCTCGCCATTCGGCTCCGTCGCCTGGGAAACTACGGGAATCGGCCCGGATGGCATCGTATTGGTATCTGTACTCATAGCGCGCTGATCTCCGACCCTGGCCGCAAAAACGGGCATTCTGATTCAGGGGCAAATGAATTGTATCCGCTAGCCGATATGTCGTCAATGACGCGCCCCGCCCGATCTCCGGCTTGCGCACGCGCGCGCCATCCCCTATAATGGCCCACAGTCCGGTACGATCCAAATCCCCAATGGGGCGCTGCACTCAGGTTTGTTGGCGCCACTGTAGCACAGCTTTGCTGGCGCACCCGCCAGACAAACAACCATGTCGCCAGGAGACGTTCGCAAATGGGCGCAACCATCCAGCCCCGTCAACGGCTTCTCTATTTGCATGCGCGCACGCCGAGCGTCTTTGCCGATGTCCTGGGATACACCCTGATCGAACCCATCGCAGGCTTTCAGGTCGAGATCAGCGGCGGGGCATTCGACTGGCCTTACACGACGGTGCACGAGGCGCTCGTCGACGGCTGGCAGATTGTTCAATTTCCGCATCTGCAGTCCTCCTTTAGCGACACGGAACTCGATGTGGTCGGCTACGAATTTATCCTGCAAAAGATGGAGGTCATCCCGTGATCGATGCAAACTACCTGCTCACAGACGTTGAACTGGCCCGCTTTCTCGTCAATGGGTACCATCTGGTCGAACCGGATCTGCCCGCAGGCCTGAATGAGCGCATCGCGGAAAAACTTGACATGCTCACATCCAACCCTGGAGACGCCATCAGCGAAACCGTTCCGGAGCTGTGGCAGGCGCTGGACCATCCGGCGGTGCGGGGCGTTCTCATCAGCCTACTGGGATCGGATTATACGGTCAATTCCCATCGACACTGGCATTGCAAGCTGCCCGGTTCCGGGTATATGCACTGGCACCAGGATGGCGCCAACAACCGCAATACACAGATCAACCGCCTGCTGGGGCTCTACTACCCCCACACTATTAGCGCGCAGATGGGTCCGACCGTCATTGTTCCGGGCACACAGTTTCGCAACGCGCCGACGGACAGAATGTCCACCTATACCAACATTCGGGGGCAGGTCCCTCTGACCGTGCGCGCGGGAACCGTTGCCTTCACACACTATGACCTGTGGCACGGCACTGCAAGCAACCGTTCCGGCGTCAAACGCCATATGATCAAGTTTCTCTTCAACCGCACAAACCAGAATACAGCTCCGACCTGGAACCACGACCCGGATGAACTCAACAAGCCTCGGGATTGGGACGCGCGTGACAAAGCGCAAGATGTCAACAATATCCTCGCCTTTGGCAACCCTCTGGGCGTCTCCCAAAGCGATCACTACAAAGAGCGGCAGATCCGCCACGCCTGCTGGGACGAGTTGATGGGTCATCCGTCCACAAATTAGAGACGATCTCATCAACGCAGGCGGCGTTGATCCGGGGAGCGGCAAGGCAACAAAAAGAACACTGCAACATGGATGACCTCTCTCGAGTCAACCGCGAACGCTGGAACGGACTCGTGCGCGCCGGCGTTCTCTACTCCCGGCCAAAGCTGGATCTGGACGAACGATCTGCACAGGCCATGGTGGACGAAGTCGGTCTGCTCGGCGATGTGAGCGGCAAGCGGGTACTGCTTTTAGGAGGCGGCGGCGGTCAGCAATCGGCGGCCTTCGGTCTGCTCGGCGCACAGGCGACAGTCCTTGATCTCTCCGACGAACAGCTGGCGCGGGATCAGCTGGCCGCCGAGCGCTACGGATTCACCTTCGACCTCCAACAGGGCGATATGCGGGATCTGTCCCGTTTCGCGGAGGCTACGTTCGATATCGTCTGGCAGCCTTATTCCATCAACTTTGTGCCGGACGTGCGCCCCGTCTTTCGCGGCGCGGCCCGTGTTCTGAAATCCGCTGGCCTCTACCGGGTGCAGTGGGCCAATCCCTACACGCAGACCCTCAACGACTCGGACTACGATCCCCAACGAGGCTATGCGCTCAACACAATCTACGCCGACTGCGAAATCGACGCCGAAGCCGTCTGGGGCACAGTCAACTGGCGCATCGAGCGCGAGGATGGGGCGCTTATTGAAGCGCCCGGCCCGCGGGAGTTTCGCCATACCATGAGCGCATTCATCAACGGTCTTATCGCCAGCGGGTTCGTCATCCTCGCCTTCGACGAGCACACAACGCATGAGGAGAATCCAGAACCCGGCACGTGGGAACACTACAAAGCGGTCAGCCCGCCGTATTTGGCGTTTTGGGCGAGAAACAGAGCATCATGATCCTATAATGATGATACTACCCAATGACACCCAACCTCAAACCTTACCCCGCCTACAAGCCCTCCGGCGTCGAGTGGCTGGGCGATATGCCCG
The DNA here is from genome assembly GCA_958295915.1 of uncultured Caldilineaceae bacterium. Lineage (GTDB taxonomy): Bacteria > Chloroflexota > Anaerolineae > Caldilineales > Caldilineaceae > Bin5. The sequence continues at coordinate 4,174,594 of OY282381.1, read as the reverse complement.
CGCATTGGGAGGCGCGGCGGCTCAAGGGGCATGTGGCGAACATCACCGACCAAACCAGCGCATGTGGTCCTGACGAGATTTACCTTGCCCTGGAACATGTCGAAAGCTGGACCGGCAGCTTCCGTGAAGCTGGAAAAAATGTGAGTTTCGATAGTCAGGTCAAGCGCTTCCAGCCCGGAGATGTGCTTTTCGGCAAACTGCGGCCCTACTTGGCGAAAGTCACATCCCCAAACCGTAACGGGGTCTGTGTCGGTGAATTCTTGGTGCTACGCTGTCGTGGCCACAACCTTATGCCAAGGTATCTGGAACACCTTTTGCGATCAAAGCCAATCATCGACGCAATCGATGCTTCGACTTTCGGCGCCAAAATGCCGCGCGCGGCCTGGCAATTCATTGGCGGCATGAAGCAACCTCTCCCTCCCCTTCCCGAACAAGCCGCCATCGTCCGCTATCTGGATTATGTAGACCAACTCATTCAGCGCTACCTCCAGGCGAAAGAGAAGCTGATCCCCCTGCTGCAGGAGGCGAAGCAGGTTACCATCCACCGCGCCATCACCCGCGGACTGGATCCCGATGTGCTCCTCAAGCCCTCCGGTGTCGAATGGCTGGGCGACGTGCCGGCGCATTGGGAGGTCGCGGCGGTGAAACGATATTACACCATCCAACTTGGGAAAATGCTGCAAACCAGACCGAACTCCCCTGATGATGCCAAAGTTCCATATCTCAAAGCGCAGCATGTACAGTGGTTTCATGTTCAGACAGCAGACGCGCCCAAGATGTGGGCTAGTAAACGCGATATTGAGCAGTTTGGTATATCGGCAGGTGATCTCCTTGTCTGTGAAGGGGGTGAGGGTGGTCGTTGCGGCATCTTGAAGCAGAACGTAGACGGTTACATTATTCAGAACGCACTTCACCGCGTTCGATCCTTGGGACAAAACCGTAATGACTTCCTGCAGTACATAATGAGTTCCGTTGCGGCGGTCGGTTGGTTTGAGGCCATCAACAACAAAGCTACGATTGCCCACTTCACGAAAGAAAAGTTTGGCGCTCTCAAGGCGCCAATTCCTCCCCTCTCCGAACAAGCCGCCATCGCCGAATACCTCGACAAGGCGACCGCCGACATCGACACTGCTATTGAGAGCGCCCGCCGCAAGATCGAACTCATGCGAGAATACCGCACCCGCCTGATCGCCGACGTGGTCACCGGCAAGCTGGATGCGCGCGAGGTGGCGGCCAATCTGCCGGACGAAAGGAAGGAAGACCCGGCGCTTTATGACAGGGCCAAAGGACCGGAGCATAGCGACAAGGTCGATGGCCCTGTGGACGAGACAGGTGGATTATGAAAAACAGGCTTTATGCTATAACCCTGAAAGGATTTAAGACCATTCGAGAACTGGATAATTTCAGGCCGCATCCTCTCACGGTTCTCATCGGTCCGAATGGCGCGGGCAAATCTAACTTCATCTCTTTCTTTCGCATGATGAGTTGGATGTTGGCTGACCCTGATAATCTTCCGATTTACGTGGCGCAATATGGTGGGGCCAGCAGACTCTTGCACGATGGGCCGGCCAGAACCCGTGAAATCGAAGCCAGGTTGACGATTCAGACCGATGCCGGCGAAAACCAATATGACTTCCGCCTGTTTTTCGCGGCCGGCGATACGTTGATTTTCGCCGATGAGCGCTACCGTTTCTCTCACAAAGATTACAACGGTACCGCGCCTTGGCGAGAAACAGGCGCCGGACACCGCGCGCCGCAACTCCTTGCCCATGCCGCTACCGACGATACCGCCCGCGTCATTCTGAGCATCCTGCGGAAAATCATCCTCTATCAGTTTCACAACACCTCAACTACCGCCCGTATCCGCAGCAAGTGGAGTATGTACGACAACCGCTTTCTGAAGGAAGACGGCGCCAATATCGCTCCGCTGCTGCTGCGCTTGAAGAAGGAAGACGGCGAGTGTTATCAGCGGATTGTCGATACCTTACGTCTGATCCTGCCGTTCTTTTCCGATTTCGAGCTGGAAGCCGAAAATGGATATATGCTGCTCGCTTGGCGTGAACGGAACAGCGACCAGGTGTTCGACGTTTCGCAGGCGTCGGATGGCATGCTGCGGATCATAGCACTCGTCACCCTTCTCCTTCAACCGGAAGAGATCTTGCCAGATGTCCTGATACTCGACGAACCGGAGCTTGGACTTCACCCCTATGCCATTACGGTGGTCGGCGGCCTGATACGCGCCGTATCTACCAAGATTCAGGTCATTGTCGCCACCCAGTCCACCGCGTTCGTGGATTACTTCGAGCTTACCGACATCGTTGTGGTTGAGCGCGAGGGCCGCGATTCCATATTTCGACAACAGTTGGATACAGAGACTCTGGCAGAATGGCTTGACGACTACTCACTTTCTGAATTGTGGGAAAAGAATGTGATCGGGGGACGACCCTGAATGGCTGTAAGGCTGCATTTCATTGTTGAGGGACAGACCGAAGAGGCTTTCGTGAATCAAACCCTGAAACCACATCTGGGACAATTGTCTGTCTGGGTAAGTGTCCGCTGTGTTATGACGAGTCGCACGCGCGGCATCAAACACCGCGGAGGTCTCGGACAGTATGCAACAGCGAAGAAGGATATCACTGCCTGGATAAGGCAGGATCAAAACTCGGACGCACGCTTCACCACCATGTTCGATCTGTATAGGCTGCCGACAGACTTTCCCTGCTACGAAGACACCGTACAAGGCGATCCGTATAAGCGGGTCAATGCTTTGGAAGATGCCCTGGGAGAGGACATCCCTGACCCGAGATTCATTCCTTATATCCAGCTTCACGAATTCGAGGCGTTGTTACTGTCCGATCTCCAGAAACTTGACTCGCAGTTCTACGACCGTGGTGATGGGATACTGAGGCTCGTCGAGATGACTTCGCAATTCAGTTCGCCCGAGCTCATCGATGACGGAACCGACACCGCCCCATCGAAGCGAATTATCAATGAAATACCAGAACATGGAAACATGAAAGTATCTGCGGGTCCCATTGTGGCTGAGAAGATCGGGCTGTCTAGGCTACGATCGAAGTGTACGCATTTCGGAGACTGGCTTGATAAATTGGAGTGTTTGCCTGCCCGATGAGGCGGATGAGGCCGGCGATCTGGAGCTGATTGGATGATCACGCTGATTGAAGCCCTGAATTACCGCTGTTTGCGCTATGTGTCGAGACCCCTGAAACCGTTTCATGTTCTGGTCGGCCCGAACGCATCGGGCAAGGCGACTTTTTTGGATGTCGTCGGCTTTCTGCAGGATCTGGTGTCTGAGGGACTGGATGTGGCGTTGTCGAACCGCACCACAAATCCGCAAGAACTCCTCTTTCAGCGTCAAGGCGCCGGGCTGGAATTGGCAGTCGAGGCACGTATTCCTGATAAGCTGCGCAAGCTGACGGCGAAGCCAGAGCTGGGCACAGCAAGGTATGAAGTGGCTATCGGCTTCGACGAAACACAGCGTCAGTTCGAATTCAAGGCCGAGAAATTCTTGCTGAAGAAGACCCGGATGGAGAAATCACCGCAACGCTCATTATTCCCCATGCCTCCCAGCGCGCCGGATTCGCTGCAGACTCCTAGAGGCCGGCGCGACAGCAAGGGCGTAGTCCATAAGGCGCCAAAAGGGAATGACAATTTTTACAGTGAGATCGACCCTCCGGCGGGAAAGAGCTGGGCCCCTTCGTTCAGGCTTGGAGCGCATAGATCGGCCCTCGGCAATCTTCCCGCGTATGAACGGGCTTTCCCTGTGGCCACGTGGTTTCGGGAATATCTGAGCGCCGGCGCGCAGCGGTTCCTTCTCAACAGCCTCAGGATAAGACAGCCTAGTCCGCCGACCAGGGTTGCAGGTTTTTTACCGGACGGGTCGAATCTGCCCTGGGTAATTGCCCGTCTGCGGCAGGAAAACCCGGACCGGTACCGTGATTGGATCGCGCACCTTCAAACAGCCCTTGTCGATCTAGTGAACATCACAACCATTGAGCGCCCGGAGGATAGACATTGCTACATGATCTATGAATATGCCGGCGGGCTGAAAGTGCCTTCCTGGCTGGTGTCCGATGGCACGCTCCGACTTACGGCCCTCACTTTGCCGGCCTATCTAGCTGACCTTCAGGGTATCTATCTGATAGAAGAACCGGAGAACGGCATCCATCCCCGCGCCATAGAAACTGTCTATGACTCTCTCTCCTCGGTGTATGCGGCCCAAGTACTACTGGCGACCCATTCGCCGGTGGTATTGAATGCGGCCAGGATGAAGGAGGTATTATGCTTTGCCAAAGATGATGACGGAGCGACCGATATCGTTCTCGGTTCCGAGCATCCCAGACTGAAGGAGTGGCGCGGGGAAGCCAATCTTGGCACACTGCTGGCCGCGGGGATTTTGGGATGAAAGACCTTGTGATTCTCGCCGCCGACAAAGACTTGGAACACGCTCTGAAGGGATTGCTTGCAAGACCGGAAGCGCTGGACATTCGGCCAGTCGAAGCAGATATTTTTATCGATCCGGAACATGACCCTGCATGCGCGCGCCGCGGCGTTGCGTTCCTGGCTAATCTCTCAAAACAATATCGCTACGGTTTGCTGATATTCGATCATAAGGGCAGTGGGAAAGAGCGGATGCCACCCCAGAAGCTACAAAAGGATCTCAACCAGGAGTTTGACAATTCGGCATGGGGCGCACAGGCCCGAGCAATCGTGCTGTCGCCGGAGCTAGAGGAGTGGATTTGGAGTGACTCCCCGCACGTAGACGAGGTGGCAGGGTGGAAAAACCGGAAACCTACTCTGCGTTGTTGGCTGATCGAGAATGGCTGGCTACAAGAGGGCGCAATCAAGCCTGAACGGCCCAAAGAGGCCTTCGAAGCGGCCTTATATGAGGCGCGAAAACCTCGCAGTTCATCCTTGTATCTGCAGATTGCGCAAAAGGTTTCCCTGGGCCGATGCAAGGATACGGCATTCCTGGAATTCAGAAAGATTCTGATGAATTGGTTTCCTTCAGATGATAGATATTGAGGAGTAGCCTCAAAGATCTCTCTCCACTTGTTCAGGCATACGAAACGGATCCGAATTCCATTCGGGATTGTCAAGAATGTGTTGCTCGGTGTTTTCGATCCAGATTTTATCGAGTTGATCGAGGGCATCTTCCTCTGAGATTTGGTCAGCGTAGTACAGATCGAGCACCGACATGCCCTGACTCAACAACTGTGGCCAGAACGCGCCCCCTCCTAAGCCCAAGGTACTGGGTTAGCAAGAGTTTTTCATCGTGTCAAAATCGACGCACGGATATCCCTGAGGAGGTCGAGATATGATCAGCAGGCGAGACCATGCCAACCTCCTCAGGTCGGGGGAGCAAATGGATGCGCAATCCGGCGGGAATGCCCGCATGGCGTCGAACCCTATACCAGCTTCTTCATAGTGCGCAGATATTCGGCGTCAACACCGTGAATGCGCATCTCGATCAGTCGGTCCAACGTGAGGTTTTTCAGACCCAGGGCTTCCATCTGACGCACATAGTCGGGCGTCACGCCATGAATGCGCATCTCCACCAGATTGTCCGTAGATAGATCAGACAGACCCAGCGCATGCATCTCCTGGATGAATGCAGGCGTTACGCCGTGTATTTTCATCTCCGTCAGCTTTTCTAAGTTGAGATCAGAAACGGACGTTTCGTCCGCGGCAGGGCGTGTGGGCTGTAGAGATTGCGATGTGTCTGGCGACGCTGACGGCGGCTCATCGGGCTGCAGCTGATCTGACTGTGCCGGCTGTTCGATAACCTCAAGCAGCGCGGTCGCTTCGTCCACAGATATCTTGCCTTCTTCCAACATTCTGAGAATGGAAATACGTTCCTGGGCCATAGTGTTTTCTCCTTGGTCGTGCGTTCAACGCCCAATGCGCGCGCAGGGACGATGTACGCAGAGAAAATCCCTGGCAGCGCGCCTCTTTGGCAGATAAGCCTGATTATTGTGTTAGCTGACTCAACAGTTCAGCCGCTTTTCCGGCAGCGAGTTCGCCACGATGCACCTTCGCCAATATCTCATGTCGCTGTCTGGTGGTGTCATCCTCCTCTTCAGTCTCAAAGCCCAGTTCAGCAATCAGCTCGTTGATACGGTTGCGAATGGTCCAGTAAGAGATGCCAAGTTCACGCTCCATCTCTTTCACATTGCCACGATTTTTCACAAAAATTTCCAAGAACTGGGCAGTGTCCGGGGGCAATCTGCAGAAGCGGCACGGCGTAAAGCGTCCTGTGACTTCCGTATCGCACTGGGTGCAGGTAAGCCGCGTAACTTCGATATTCCCACTACATGATGGGCACTGCTCTAACACTTTACGCATGGGCTTTTCACTCCTTTTTGTATTATAGTAGCAAAAATTTTTGTCATTGTCAATAATTAATTTGAAAATTGGTCTTTTTTTATCAAATATATTGATTCAGATGCAAATTATCATCTTTTTAAGATAAACGCAAACAGACAGAACAAGGCAGGGCGCCGCAAGATGCCGACCTCTGATCTCTCCCTTTCCCTCTTGCGCAAATTGACGCGATAGAAGAAAATCCCATACAACGGCTGAAGACACGCTATTTTTTCATTCTTCTCTCATCACCTTTTGCGAAAGGACTCCCTTCTATGCTTACCAAGACCTTCGGCAACCTCGGCTGGCCCGTTTCCGCGGTGGGGCTGGGCGCGTGGAATATCGGCAACCAGTGGGGCGACATCGACGACACCACCGCCTGGGCGACTATACGGGCGGCCTACGACGCGGGCATGACCCTTTTTGACGTGGCCGAGTCCTACGGCATCCCCAACGGCCTCTCAGAGATGCGGGTTGGCCAGGCTCTCAGCGGCATCCGCCACAATGTGATTCTCGTCAGCAAGATCGGGAACTGGGGCAAGCGCGCCAACAGCGAAATTCCCAAAACCGGCATCGATGCGATCCGCATCTCCGGCCATGCCATCCTCGGCCGCCTGCGCACCGATTGGGTGGATGTGATCCTCTGTCACGAGGGCAACGTGGCGGAGCCAACCGTCTATCTGGAAGGCTTCGAGGCCCTGAAAGATGAGGGCTGTCTGCGGGCCTACGGTATCTCTACCAACGACCTGGACGTGCTTAAGAACTTCAACCGCGAAGGAACGTGCAGTGTCGTACAGGTGGATTACTCCCTGCTCAACCGGTCAGCGGAAGAGACGTTCCTGCCCTATTGCCAGGAACACGGTATCGCTGTGATGGTACGGGGGCCTCTGGCGAAAGGGTTGCTCTCTGGCCGCTACGCACAAAATACAGTCTTCACCGACTCTGTCCGCGCCAGCTGGAACGCAGGCGGCTCACAGCGGGCGCAGTTCGAGGCGCGGGCGCCCCGGGTCGGCCGCCTGGCCGACGTCGTTTCTCCGGGCGAGGCCATGGTGCAGGCCGCCATTCGCTACACCTTCAGCCACCCGGCCGTCTCTGTGTCGATCCCCGGCGCCAAATCGGCCGCGCAGGCGCGCACGAACGCCGCCGCCGGGAGCCGGGCTCTGACGGAGGAGGAGTTGGCCGGATTGAGAGAGGCGGTTGGCAGTTAGTCAATGGGGGAAACAGAGAAAACAGGAGCGAGACATGAAAATCACCGATATCAAGACCTACCCTGTCTGGGTAGGGCAGCGCAATCAGATGATCGTCAAAGTGGAGACCGACGAAGGGCTGCATGGCTGGGGCGAGGCCGGCGTTTCCGGGCGGGAGATGGCAGTGGTCGGCGCGGTAGGCCACTATCGGGAGTTCCTGATTGGACGGGATCCCCTGCGCATGGGCGCGCTGTGGCAGGAGATGTACCGCAGCCAGTATTTCGAGGGCGGGCGCATTCTGACCGGCGCGATTTCGGCCATTGATATGGCCCTGTACGACATCGCCGGCAAGGCCCTGAATGTGCCGGTGCACCAGCTTTTGGGGGGCAAGCAACGGGAGTGGATCCCCTGCTTCGCCAGCACAGGCGCTTCCTCGCAAGCGGAACTGATCGAAAACATACAACTTCTGGTGGACTTGGGCTGGCCCGCCATTCGCACGGGCGCGCACCCAGGCCGCAAGGACGACGAGCCGGACACGATTTTCGAGCCGCGCGAGTCGATCGGGCGGACGGCCCAATGGTTGACGGCAGCGCGGGAGGCCGTGGGCGCGGATCCGGTGCTGGGCATCGACTTCCACCACCGCTTGAGCGTGGCCGAAGCCGCCTCCTTCTGCCAGCGTATGCCCTCGGGAACGCTGGATTTTCTGGAGGAGCCGATCCGGGACGAGACGCCGGCGGCCTACGAAGCCCTGCGCGCCATGACCGACGTGCCCTTTGCCATCGGCGAGGAGTTTTCCAGCAAATGGCAGTTCCTGCCGTACATCGAGCGGGGCATCACCCAATTCGCGCGCATCGACGTCTGCAATGTGGGCGGCCTGACCGAGGCGCTGAAAGTGGCGGCCATGGCCGAGGCCCACTACATTGACCTGATGCCCCACAACCCTCTCGGCCCCATCTGCAGCGCGGCGACGGTTCACTTGGCTGCGGCTGTGCCCAACTTCGCCTGGATGGAGGTGCGCGTCTCCCCCACGGAACAGGGCCACTTCTACGATGCCGACTGGTTCCCCACGCAGCCTGAGCTGGACGGGTACCGATACATCGTGCCGGATGCGCCCGGGCTGGGTGTGGAGTTCAACGAGGAGCGGGCGCAAACGGAAGAGTTTCGCTACTGGGAAGCGCCCCATCTGCGGCGCCGGGATGGCTCGTATACGAATTGGTAGAGGCGCAGACGTACCAGCACGAAAGAAATCAACGCCAGGACGCGAAGACGCAGAGTCGCAATGTATATCTGATTCCTCTGCGGCATAGCGTCTTGGCGGCATTGCGTTCATCATGATTGGAGTTTACTCGGATCCCGGCGCCGGTTGCTCTGCGTGCGGCGCCTTGAGAAAGTCGTTGCGTCCACGGTCGATGAAACGTTCCGCTGTGTAGCCCGAGATAAGCGCATAATAGGGTGAATCCGAGGACTTGACCACATAGTTGTTGCCCTGCGCGGCTTTGGCGCCGATGGTGAGGGTATGGGTCTGACTTTCCCCTTCGGCGTCGGCAGTCGTCAGGGTCAGCACGGCACTGGGCTGGTTCAGGCCGTACTCGGCCAGTTCCCGCCTGCCCAGTGGTTCGACCATGTTCAAGTTGGTCAGGAATGGGAGCATTGAGATAAGATTGTTGTCATTGAATTCCTCCTCTTCAGATAGCCCGGTCATGCTCCATACAGCGCTCTCGTCTTGGGTGAATTCAAAGTCGCCGTTGGCGTTGGCGAGGCGCAGTGAGCGGATGTCGGCCTCGGGCGCCTGGAAATAAAGAGTATCGATCCAGTTGCGTTTCGCAACGTCCGCGTCTGCGCCGCTCAGGTTGGCGGCGAGATAGACGTTTTTGTGGTCGCCATTTCGTATGTGGGTTGCCCTGGCGCGGGGCGCAGAGCCGATATAGAGGGTATGGCTTGTGTCATCGTCCAACCTGAATTCGAGCCGACGGACAAATTTGTCATCCGCCACACGCAGGCGGGCGTAGCTCGTCTCATTGTTCGCCACGAGACGACCGGTGGTCAGCTCTGTGATCGCGCCCAGCAAACTCTCGACCTTCCCGCTCGAGGCGGGGAAACAAGAGGCGGAAGCGTCCTTGTTGAATGGCGCGTCCGCAACAACGCCCGACTGCTGGGGGGTTGCGCCATCCAATCCACAGACGCGAGGTGACGTTGATCCCTCCTGGTCGGCCACAGCTAACAGTACCCACCAATCCTCTGCGCTTTTCGTCAGGTGGATCCGCTCCCCCTTGTCATCGGTGATGGAGAGTGATACCACTTCGTCCGCGCGCAGATCTCCGAAGAGAGGAACAGACGACGAAGACGATAGCGCGCGCGGCCAGTAGACCCAACCGATCAAGCCGATTTGCAGAAGCAGCAGAGCCGCCAGACCATACAGCGCAACTCTGTCACGCGTGTTGCCGCTTTGCAAGGCGCTTTCTATGACGCCCCAGCCATGCGGCTGTTTTGTCGTCTCTGTATTGCGAGCCATATTTCACCTCGTCAAAAAACTTTATATACGCGAGCGCCATAACCCGGCAATCGCGAGCAAGGCCAGCAAGGCGACCGCGTAGTTGACGAATTCCCACATGGACTGCTGCTGTGGTGTCAGCGGGGCGAGGATACGCGCATTGTTGCCCCGAGAGCGAATGGTCAACAGATCGAGATCCTCCACGGTCCAGTCCACTGCATTTTGCATCAGAAGCAGATTGTTCAGGAAGCGATCCTGCGCCAGGAGACTACGCGAGAGATCGAGCACAAAGTCATCTACGAATTCTGCGCTGCCGAAGACCACCAGCCGCGCATTGTCGGTAGACTCTTCCAGGAAGCTGGTAGGTCGCTCCTCTGGCGTAGCCGGAGGGGAGGCTGACGCCGAAGTCGCCTCTTCTGCGGTTGTCTCCCAAGGTGACGGCTTGCCTTGAAAGTAACTCTCAAAGGCCCCCTGCGCAGCGACAGCCAGGACATAGGACTCGAATTGGCCCTCGACAGGGAAGCCGTAGTCGGGATAGAGCTCAAAATTCGGCTGAATATTGATATCGGCGCGCAGCCAGGATTGGTCGGTCGATCTGAGCAGCTGACTGGTTTGCCGTTCAGCGTTTTTCTCTTCATCCAAGGCAATCGGCGACACCCAGTTCAGCGTAGCCGCATTCAGGCCGGCGAGCATCGGGTGGTCGCGATCCATACCATCAGGGCGCACATCGACAAAGAACGGATAGGGGATGGCCTGGATCTCGCGGATGCTGGCGCCATTTACCGGGCGGTTGACCGCGATGGGGAAGGGTTCGTTCTGGAGATCCATGACCAGTTTTTCTTCCACGTGGATACCGTAATGCTCCAGCATCTGGCGCAGGCCCCCTTCCACTGCCGTCAGGCGCAGTTCACCGGTAAAGGGGTCTGGGGTGACGGTGTAGCTGTTGACAGCAATCACCACAGAACCGCCGCGCATCAGATACTGGTCGATAGCGAAACGCTCCTTGTCGCTCATCCCTTGGGGCGCAATCACGAGGACCATGTCGATGTCTTCCGGTACCTGACCGGTTTCCAGCCTGACTGTACGCACGGCGTATTCGCCGCTCAACTGCTCGCCAATCAGATGCCAGGATGAGAGTGACTGCTGGGGTTGGCCAAACATATTGGTTGCGGGCGCCGGCGAGGGCGTCCACAGGCCAACGACCTTCAGGAACCCGGGCGCGCTGCGCCGCAGGGCCGATTCGATGGCAGTCCGCACGCTCGCCTCACTCAGATCGCCGGCCGTATAGAGAATTTGGGTCTGGTCGCCGATACGCAGGAGCATGTGCAGATAGTAACTTTCGGCCGAGAAGAAAGATACGGGGAACGGCTGAAGCGCATAGGTATCGAAAAGCGTCTGCCGATTGAGCGGCGCGCCCTCGGCATCGGGGTCGATCATCTCGAAGGTGAACTTGTCGTTCGCTTCTGCGGCGATCGCCTGCGCTACGCTCTCAATGGTGAAGGGCGCGCCTTGAATCGGCTCTGGGAGCAGCGCGGGGGTGACGATCAGGCTCAAGTGGGCCGGTTCGTCCAATGCCGCCAGAATCGCATCTACGCTCTGGAAGCCGTAAACGACTTTTTTGATCGCGCTCGTCAGGTCATATTCCAGATTGCGCAAGCCCACATCGACGCTGCCGTCCCGATTGGCGTTCACCTCGATCAGGTCGGCGAAGCCCAGGGTAACGCTCTGATCCCCATAGCGAATGAGAATATCGAAGTAGGAGTTGATGACCGATGCTTCGTAGCGGTCTGTCACCTGAAAGGGCGTGGGTTGAATGCCATAGGTCTGGGTGGCTTCCGCTTCCATCTCCGGATCCGTAGCCGGGTCCACCACATCGCCGCTTAGCCGACCGCCGGAGGCGATCTCATACTCGCGCAGCATATCGGCGATGCGCGGCGCGAGCGGCGCCAGCAGCGGGTGCGTCCGGCTGCTGATGTAGGCGCGTAGCAGCAGCGGCTCTTGCAAAGTCTCAAGCAGGTCTGTGGTCGCCGACGACAGGCTGTAGGCCCGGGACTCCGTGGTGTCCGCCCGCAGGCCGTGCAGCGGATAGAGCCAGATATTGGCCAGCGCCAGATTGATTGCGATCAGACTCGATATCAGGATCTGGCGCAGCCGGTTTGGCCGTGTGCGCGCTCCGCGACTCCAGCGCTTGATATCCAGCGACAGGACATTCAACATCAGGAAGGCCAGTGTCAGCGATAGATAGTAGATCAGATCGCGCAGATCGATGACGCCCCGTTCGATGCTTTCAAACCGGCTTCCCGTCCCCAAGGCGCGCAGTATGTCGCTGATCTGATTGCCGGCGTAGTCTGTGGCCCCGCGCGTGCCGATCAGATAGAAGATCCCGCCCAGCAGCGCCGTGGTGATCAACGCCACAATCTGGTTATCGGTGCGGGAGGAGAGAAAGAGGCCAATGGCGGCATAGGCCGCGGCCAACAGCACTGCCGCCAGGTAACCGCTCCACACAGGCCCCCAATCCAGGTCGCCCAGCAAGGAGACGGTGAACGGCAGGGGCAGGGTCAGCAGCAGGGCCACAAGCGCCATGATCAGCACGGAAATGAACTTGGCGGCCGTCATCTGCGTTGTGCTGATGGGCAGGGTGAGCAGCAGTTCCAGCGTGCCGGCGCGCTGCTCTTCGCTCCACTGCCGCATGGTCAGCGTGGCCACCAGAAATATGAGCAGCAGTGGCATCCAGCGAAAGAGAGGGCGCACGTCGGCCAGGCCCCGCACCCAAAATGCGTCGATCCAGAAAAACGTAAACAGCGTGACAGCCAGAAACGTTCCCACAAAAATCAGGGCCATCGGCGACCCGAAGTAGCTGTTCAGCTCTTTGCGGATAAGGGAACCAACTTGCTTCATGGAGCATCTCTCCAACAGAGTAAAGGAATTCAGCGGGCGCAATGCAAAGGATCTCAGTGCGGTTCACACTTCCTGCAGTGTATCTTCGCGTGCCTCTGACATAACCGCAGACTGGCGATCGGGCCCTTGTCCTGTAGAAAGGGTCAGTTCGTTAAAGACGGATTCCAAGGCGCGCGTATCGTTGCGGAGTTCGCGCACGGGCCAGTCACGCTCTTTTGCCAGGCGATAGATTGCCGGACCCAGCTCCTGGCTGTTGGTCGCGATGACGCGGTAGAGAGGATGACCGCTGGGGGCGGTCTCCATCTTCACGTCCTGCACGCCGAGCAACTGAAGAAGGCTGTCGCGCGCGGTTTCGATGGCGGAATCCAGCACCAGAATGGCATTGTTGGTCGCGGCCAGCTCAGAGATGCGCGCGTCGGCCCGCACCTGCCCGTTCATCAAGATGATGACCCGATCACACAATGTCTCGACCTCGGAGAGTATATGCGTGGAAAAGAAGATGGCGCAATGTTGCGAGAGCCGCCGGATCAGGTTGCGGATTTCGACGATCTGGGTGGGATCCAGACCGATTGTCGGTTCATCCAGAATCAACAGATTGGGCTTATGCAAGATCGCTTGCGCCAGCCCTACCCGCTGACGGTAGCCCTTGCTCAACTGGCCGATAGGTTGCGTCAGGCGGTCGGTCAGCCCGGTCGCGTGGACGGCCTCGGCGATCTGTGTGTCGGCGTCTTCCGACGGCACGAGATGCAGATCCGCCATCAGCTTCAGATAGGCCTGCACTGTGAGTTCGGGATAGAGGGGCGTATTTTCGGGGAGATAGCCGATCTCGGCCTGCACTTGTTGGCGATGGGTAGCCACATCCAGCCCGTTGATCATGACATAGCCTTCATCCGCTTCCAGATACCCGGTCAGGATCTTGATAATCGTGGTTTTGCCGGCGCCGTTCGGGCCAAGCAGCCCTACGATCTCACCATCGTCAATCTGAAAGGCAACAGCGCGCAGCGCCTCGACGGCGCCGTATGATTTCGATAGATTGTGCGCCTGAATCATCATATGCCTCCGGTCTTCAGAGAAAATGGCGCCTAGCGAGTTGTCGCTTGCTTTCTGATCTAACCTGGCGGGTATTATATGTGATGATCCGCCGCGGTCAGAAAATTGTGGACGTGTTCAAAAAACGGAAATCCGGCGTGATATAATGATTCTGGACCGCGAGAGCGACGGGCTGCATGATGGAAAATCATTCCAGAGGTGGACTATGGGTCTTACAAGAGTAAAACTGGAACACTTCACCGTTTTCACGAACCTGGATCTGGAGTTTTCCCCTGGCATCAATGTCTTTGTGGGCGCCAATGGCACGGGCAAGACCCACCTTATGAAGGTCTGTTATGCGGCGTGCGATGTTTCTAAAACGCGCGTATCCTTTGCCGATAAACTGATTGAGGTCTTTCTTCCATCGGGCCGCTCTCTGGGGCGTCTGATCAAACGACAAAAGGGGAGTATAAGGGGATCGGTAGAGATATTTCGCGACAGTCTGACACTTCGAGCTTCGTTTTCGAACCATGCCAAGGTATCAAGATCCGCGACCATAACAGGCGCCAACCGTTGGGCAGCTTCGCCGATAGAAAGTGTCTATATTCCGGTAAAGGAGATGCTTGCCAACGCGCCTGGCTTTCTATCGCTTTATGCGCAGCGCGAAATCCACTTTGAAGCAGTCTATGCGGATATCCTGCATCGGGCCTATTTACCATTACCGCGCGGTCCTATGGATGCTTCGCGCGGAAAATTGCTCAAGACCCTGCAAGAGGCGATTGAAGGAAGGGTTACAGTGAAGAACGATGAGTTTTTTTTACGCAACAAACAAGGCAATCTCGAATTCCCCTTGCTCGCTGAAGGGATACGCAAGCTCGGTCTGTTGTGGGTTCTGATCCGGAACGGAGCTATGCAGAGTGGTTCGGTGTTGTTCTGGGATGAACCTGAAACCAATCTGAATCCAAAACGATTCGGCGTGTTGATGGATGTTTTGCTGGCATTGCAGCGCGCTGGTGTTCAGATATTCTTCGCGACCCATGATTACGTTATTCTCAAGGAACTGGATCTGCGGAAACAGAGTAGCGACGAGGTCGCTTTCCATTCTTTTTATCGGGCGCAGACAGGCGAAATCGCCTGCCACGCGACAAGTAGCTATCTCGACATCCACCCAAACGCGATTGCGGAGGCATTCGCCGACCTATATGACCGGGAGGTGAAGCGCAGCCTGGGAGATCTGGCGCAATGACAGTTTTCACGGAAGACGATCTGCAAATCACCATCAATGGCGCAATCCAGGCGCGAAAGTTCGACGATGCCGATCACGGACTGACCCACTGCATGAAAGCGGTAGATTTTATCGTTGAGCGTTCCGATTGCTATTTGTTTATCGAGTTCAAGGACCCTCAGCATCCCAAAGCCAAGGAGAAAGATCAGCGCAAGTTCGTGCAGGAATTCCAAAGTGGCCAGCTTGACGAGGATCTCAAATACAAGTACCGGGACTCCTTTCTCTACGAATGGGCAGCAGGAAGAGCCGACAAACCCGTCGATTACCTGGTTCTGGTTGCCCTGAAGAGCTTGACGGCAGCCGAGTTGATAGCTAGGACAGATGAATTGAAACGGAAGTTACCTTTACAGGGACCGCAGTCGGGTTCGTGGACTCGCCCGATTGTCAGAGGGTGCGCTGTGTTCAATATAGCTTCGTGGAACATGCGCTTCCCGAACTACCCTGTCCGTCGTTTGACACCATCCGCCGCGCCCTAACTGTCAGGAGCCTGTTTCTCCGTTCCGGCAATGCCCGCCGCGCGCTGTTTCTCGTGGACCGACTCGAGCTTGAGGAGCAGGCCAGGAAGGTCTTCGCCGCGCTGCTCTCCGCCGACTACCAGACGGTCATCTACAAGGAGCGCCGGGACGACTGGCAGCGCGCGGAGATCGTGGTCAGCACGGTTCAATCCCTGCTGTTCAACAACAAGTACCAGAAGCTCTTTTCGCCCACGGACTTCGACCTGGTGATCTCCGACGAGGCGCACCGTTCGATCAGCGGCAACGCCCGTGCGGTGTTCGACTATTTCGTAGGCTACAAGCTGGGCCTGACCGCGACGCCCCGGGATTATCTGAAAAGCATTGACAATGCAGGCTCCGGGGCCCGGGATCCGCGCGAGATGGAGCGCCGCCTGCTGCTGGACACCTACCGCACCTTCGGCTGCGAGAGCGGTGACCCCACCTTCCGCTACTCCCTGCTGGATGGCGTGCAGGACGGCGTCCTGATCAACCCCACGGTGGTGGACGCGCGCACGGACGTGACCACCCAGTTGCTCTCGGGTTGGGGCTTCGTGGTTTCGTTTACCGACCATGCCTTCACCCTGTCCATCACATGAATCAAAAAAATCACAGTTCTAATTCGTAATTCTTCAGACCAAACTTGACAGCCGAGCGTTGATCGGTTACTCTTGCATTGTAGTTACACCCTGATGCTCTGATGCGAGTAAGCCAGCCCCGCCGGTTGATCAAAGGGGCAAACCAGCCAATGATGTATTTTGAAATTACGCCTCAGCCCGATTGCATAAAGAGCAAAAAGCGGATGCCGGACTAGCCTGTCTGTTCTTTGCGCCTGCTCAGAAGTTGTAACGACGCAACCGGCCATTCCAGACAGGATGGACCGGTTTTTTATTGCCGTATTCAGATGCCGGGAGCGCGGTTTATGAGTCTTGACAAGTTTGCCATTATCGAATCGACCCTGCGGGAAGGGGAGCAGTTTGCCAATGCCTTCTTCGACAGCGACCAGAAGGTCGAAATCGCCCATCTGCTGGATGCCTTCGGCGTCGAGTATCTGGAACTGACCTCGCCGGCCGCCAGCCCGCAGAGCCGGGCAGACTGCGCGCGCATCGCCCGTCTGGGGCTACGCACAAAACTGCTGACCCACATCCGCTGTCATCTGGACGATGCCCGCTTGGCCGTGGACACCGGCGTAGACGGGATCGACGTCCTCTTCGGCACCAGCAGCTATCTGCGGAAGTTCTCCCACGGCAAATCGATCCGGCAGATCATCGACAGCGCGGTGCAGGTCATCGAATATATCAAGAGCCAGGGGCTGGAGGCGCGTTTCAGCAGCGAGGACTCATTCCGCAGCGACCTGGTGGATCTGTTGACGGTCTACCGGGAGGTGGATCAGATCGGCGTGAACCGGGTCGGGATTGCGGACACGGTCGGGGTCGCCACCCCCTTGCAGGTGCATGATCTGGTGCGCACATTGCGGGGGGTCGTCTCCTGTGATATCGAATTCCACGGCCACAACGACACCGGCTGCGCCATCGCCAACTCCTACTGCGCGCTGGCGGCCGGCGCCACCCATGTGGACACCTCTGTCCTCGGCATCGGCGAGCGCAACGGCATCACCCCCTTGGGCGGCCTGGTCGCGCGCATGTACGCCCACAATCCAGAGCGGATCCGCGGCAAATACAATCTGCCGATGCTGCGCGAGGTGGAGAATTTCGTGGCCGAGATCGTGGGCGTGGATGTGCCTTTCAACAACTATATCACCGGCTACACAGCCTTCACCCATAAGGCCGGCATTCACGCCAAAGCGATTCTCAACAATCCCGACACCTATGAAATACTGGATCCGGCGGATTTCGGGCTGACCCGCTATCTGCACATCGCCCACCGGCTCACCGGCTGGAATGCGGTCAAACAGCGGGCGGAGCAGCTGCAACTGGACCTGACCGACCCGCAGGTGAAGGAAGTGACCGCCCACATCAAGAGCGCGGCCGACCAGCGCAAACTCAGCCTGGACGACGTGGACGCGCTCCTGCGGGAGTATCACAGTCGCGCGCTGACTGTGGCCACTAGCCACTGACATGACTGCCGTACATCTATCGAACGGGCAAACGATGCCCGAATATTCGGGTGTCGCGCGAGGCGCAAAGCGCGAGGCGCTCCACCCGAACTGGGAGGTTCGCCCGTTCGACAGCGAGGAGACAATGAACCAGCAACTTTCCCCTCAGCGAATGGGGTCACAAACTCGTGAGCGGGGCCTTCCTCCTCAAACATTTGCCCAAAAGGCGATCGCGCGCGCGGCCGGCCTGGATTGGGTGGAAGTCGGCCAGGTAGTGGATGCGCGTCCCGACGTAGTGCTGAGCCACGACAATACCGCCGCCATCCGTGAAATCTGGCGACAGTTCGGTCAGGAAAGGGTGGTGATCCCGGAAAAGCTGGCGATTACACTGGACCACGCGGTACCGGCGCCGACGACCCGCCATGCGCAGAATCACGCCGAAATCCGCGCATTTGTACAGGAGCAGGGCATCCGTCACTTTTATGAGGTAGGCCGGGGGATCTGCCACCAGGTTCTCAGCGAGGAGGCGCTGCTGCTGCCGGGACAGATGATCCTGGGCGCGGACAGCCACACGCCCCATTTCGGCTGGATGGGCGCGTTCGGCGCCGGCATAGGCCGCAGCGAAGTGGCGGCCCTCTGGGCCACCGGCGAGCTATGGCTGCGGACGCCGCCATCGATCCGCATTATTCTACAAGGCGAACTGCCGCCCGGCGTTACCGCCAAAGATTTCGCTCTGCGGATCATCGGGGATTGGGGCGCGGACGGCGGCCTGTACACCTCTGTCGAATTCAGCGGCAGCGGCATTGAAGCCATGAGCATCGACGCCCGCATGGCGCTGCCGAATATGATGGCGGAGTTCGGCGCCAAAACCGCCTACATCGCGCCGGATGAAAAGACGCTGGCATACCTGGAAAGGGCGCGGGGCGCGAGACGAGCGGAGAGGGAAACTGCGAAAAAAGAGGGAGGAGGAGAAAGGAGAGAGAGCACTGCGACGTCTCTCACTTCTCACTCCTCACGCCTGGGGTTTCTCACGCCTCTCTTCCCCGATGAGGATGCCGAATACAGCGCCACCTACCGCTACAAGGCCGCCGATCTGGAGCCGACTGTCGCCTGTCCCCACACGGTGGATAACGTCGCGCCGCTTTCTGAGGTGGCGGGCGTCCGTGTTCAGCAGGCGTTCATCGGCACCTGCACAAACGGACGCCTGGAGGATATCGCCGCGGCCGCGGCCGTGGTGCAGGGCCGACGGGTGGCGTCAGGCACGCGGCTGCTGGTCATCCCCGCCTCCAGCCTGGTGCTGCAAGACGCGCTGCGCCTGGGATACATCCAGACGCTGATTGCGGCGGGCGCGGTCATCGGCACGCCGGGCTGTGGCCCGTGCATGGGCAATCACATGGGGGTGCCGGCGCCGGGGGAGGTCACGATTTCCAGCGCCAACCGCAACTTCCGCGGGCGGATGGGCACTGCCGAGGCGGAAATTTATCTGGCAAGTCCGGCGGTCGTGGCGGCTTCGGCAGTTGCGGGTAGGATTGCCGATCCCAGGGAGATTTCGTAGCTTTCTGCTGTGGAGACGAAACAGATGGAAATTCAAGGCCGAGCCTGGAAGTATGGGGACAACATAAATACCGATGCGCTCTTTCCGGGCAAGTACACCTATACGGCCAAAGGGCGAGAGGAGATTGCCCGCCATGCGCTGGAAGATCTGGACCCGACATTCGCCCTCAATGCGCGGCCCGGCGATGTGATCGTCGGCGGACGCAATTTCGGCTGTGGCTCCAGCCGTGAGCAGGCGGTCACCTGTCTGCTGTACAGCGGCATTGGCGCGGTGATCGCGCAGAGCTTTGCCCGCATCTTCTACCGCAACGCCATCAACAACGGCCTGCCGGCAATCGTTTGTCCGGCAGCCAGCCGGGCGATTCGCGCGCGGGAGACGGTCACAGTGGACCTGAAGCGGCATGAGATTCAGTGCGCGGCCGGCGCATTTGCCTTCCCAGCGCTGAGCGAGACCGTCCAGCAGATTCTGGCGGCCGGCGGGCTGGTGGCGCAGGTCAGGCAGCGGCTCGGGCTGTGATGCGCCTGACGTATAGGAGGGACAGGATGAAATCCTGGTCATTCAGCGCCTCTCTGCGGCGTCTGCGGCGGCTTCTTTGAAGGCAAGAGCGACCACATTAGTTGTTTTTGCAGTGAAAACTTTGAATGGGAGAGAGCCGGAGATTGGGAGATCGAGAGAGTTGGCTTTTTCGCTCCCGACGAGCCGCCCGCAGGCACATCACCGGGCACACGCCGGCGGCTCGCTGAATTTGTCGCCGGCGCGCCGCTAGTCGCTGCGGACTGGTGAGAATGTATTCCGTGATTCCCGATACCTACATCTCTACGATTACAGACTGGAGAAGATCAATGGCAGTTCAAACCATCACCACCACCGCCGAATGCTCCGAGTGCTTCGGTGAAGTCGAACTCAATGACGTTATGCAGAACGAAATCGTCCAGTGCGGCGAGTGCGGCGCGGATCTCGAAATCATCGACTTGGAACCGCTGACGCTGGAACTGGCCCCGGAAGAGGACGAGGACTGGGGAGAGTAACCCATGCGAGTCGGTATCCTTTACAGCCGCGTGCGCGCGGAGGAGAAGTTGCTCTTCGAGGCCTTTTCCCAGCGGGGCGTGGCTTTCGACCTGATAGACGACCGTAAGCTGATCTTCGACATATCCGGCGGGGAAACCTACGCGTCCCGCTACAATCAATACGATGTCATCGTCGAGCGCTGCATCCATCACGGGCGGGCGCTCTATAGCCTGCGCATTCTCAACGACCGGGGCATCCCGACTGTCAATTCGGCGCAGGTGGCGGACATTTGCGGCGACAAACTGCAGACCACCAACGCGCTGGCAGCGGCCGGCATTCCCTCCCCCCGCACCTTCGTAGCCTTCACAGCCGAGAGCGCGCTGGAAGCCATCGAAGAGTTGGGGTATCCCGTGGTGATGAAGCCGTCGGTCGGCTCCTGGGGCCGGCTGCTCAGCAAGATCAACGATCGGGAGGCGGCCGAGACGCTTCTGGAGCACAAAGAGGTGTTGGGGACGTACCATCACAGCATCTTCTACATTCAGGAATACATCGACAAACCGGGCCGGGACATCCGCGCCTTCGTGGTCGGCAACGAGACGATCTGCGCCATCTATCGGGATTCTCCCCACTGGATCACAAACACCGCCAGAGGGGGGCAGGCGTCCATCTGCCCGGTGACAGCGGATCTGAACGACCTGTGCGCGCGGGCGGCCAAAGCAGTGGGCGGCGGGATCGTCGCCATTGACGTACTGGAAGACACGGAGCGGGGCCTGCTGGTGAACGAAGTCAACTACACGATGGAATTCCGCAATAGCGTTCTGCCTACAGGTGTCGATATTCCTGGCCGCATGGCCGACTTCGCCCTGCAGGTGGGGCGAGAGGGCTGGCAGGCGGCCAACAGCTGAGTTGGAGAATCACAATCAAAAATGAGTAGAAGCGTATCCGTTTCTATCCTCGGCGCCAGCGGCTATGCCGGCGGAGAGCTGCTGCGGCTGTTGCTGGATCATCCGCATGTATCGCTGGCGCAGGTGACGAGCGAACGCAACGCCGGCTCGTTTGCGCATTTCACGCATCCGAATCTGCGGGGGCGCACGCAGCTGAAGTTTGTCCGCGCCGCGGACCTGACGCCCTGCGACGTGCTGGTGGTCGGCCTGCCCCACGGCGGCGCAATAGGCCGTATCGCTGAATTTGCGGCATTGGCCGAACGGATCATCGATCTCAGCGCCGATTTCCGCTTGCGGGACCCCCAGGGATATGTGGACTGGTACGGCAAGGCCCACGCCGCGCCCGCATGGCTGCAGAAATTCGTCTACGGACTGCCCGAACTATATCGGCAGCAGATCCGAGGCGCGCGCTATGTCAGCGGCGTGGGCTGTAACGCTACAGCCACAATTCTGGCGATCTGGCCGTTGTTCGCAGCCGGATTGGCCGATCCGAAGCGGGACGTCATCTGCGAAGTGAAGGTTGGCAGCAGTGAAGGGGGCAACCGCTCCTCCGATGCCAGCCATCATCCGGAGCGCGCGCGCGCGATGCGCAGCTTCGCGCCCAGCGGTCACCGGCACACAGCCGAAGTGGCGCAGGCGCTGAACAGCGGTGATCAGGGGTCAGGGGCTGGTGGTCAGGGGCCAGTGAAGGTGCATCTCAGCGCTACAGCCATTGACAACGTGCGCGGCGTCCTGGCTACGGCCCACATCTTCATCAAACCCGGCGCAACCGAACGGGATCTGTGGCGGGCCTACCGCCAGACCTACCGGGACGAACCCTTTGTGCGCATCGTCAAGGAAAAGACCGGCATCTACCGCTACCCGGAGCCGAAAATCCTCAGCGGCAGCAACTACGCGGATGTGGGCTTCGAGCTGGACCGACGCGCAGGCCGGGTCGTGGCGCTCTGCGCCATCGACAATCTGGGCAAAGGCGCGGCCGGCAGCGCGGTGCAATGTCTGAATCTGATGTGCGGCTGGGAGGAGACCACAGGGTTGAGCTTTGCGGGCCTGCATCCAATATGAAACTTCAGTGGTCGGTGGCTAGTGGTCAGTAACTGCAGGTGTTTATGAGAGAACATGAACACACGCTGAACGTCTGGCTGGCCTCGCGTCTGCGAAAGTACGGACTGAACGCCAGGCAGGAATCGACGCAACCCGGCAATCGCCGCCTTGATGTGGAGGTACGCATCGGCCCGCTGGTCGTTGCTGTGGAGGCGGAGCATGGCCAAAGCCGCGCCAAGCGGACAGCCGCCATGCGCGATGCCGACGCCCGCCTGCGACAGGGGCTGGCCCAATGCGCGGTCGCCGTCTGCTACCCCGACAACACGACCGAGGAATCCCCGCCGGCGGCCAATCTGCTCTGGACAGCGCGCGGCCCGGCCGCGCCAACGCCGGCGGCCGCGGACTGGAGCAGCGGCGACGTGGAGCAGTTGGCCTCGGTACTGCGGCTCATGCCGGCGCAACTGGGCGACCCCGACGCCTTGGCCGCCGCGTTGTCCGCCAGCCTGGACGGGGCCGTGCGACGCCTCAGTGAGGCCCAGAAACGGGCCCTGGCCGTCACCCTGGATTTGCCGGAACGCGCCAAGACAGCCAAAGGCAATCCTCTGGATACCGCAGCCAAGCGCGCCCTGCTGGTCATCGTCAGCGCGGCCATGTTCCATGCCCGGCTGGACAATCATCTGCGCGGGACGAAAGAGGAGAAGATTCATTCATTTTTGCTTTCTTCTTCGGCATGGCCGCCGGCTATGGCCCAGCAGTGCGCCGCCTCAGCCGACCCTATCGCCGCGTTCAGCGAGGCTTGGACCCTGATCCTCAGCCTGGACTACAGACCCATCTTTGAAACGGCCCTGGCAGCCCTATCTTCCTGCCCCCAGGACCCGGCCTATACAGCCGCCATTCAGGATAGCGCGCACGCGGCCCTGGCCGTAGTGCGCAACATCGCCGGTTTGCGCCATGACCTATTGGGCCGCATCTTTCACACCGTGCTGGATACCGCCCGCTACGACGGCTCTTTCTACACCACCACGCCGGCGGCTACCTTGTTGGCCACGCTGGCCATCCACGAAACCATGTGCGACTGGCAAGACCCTGAAGCCATCGCCCGCCTGCGGATTACCGACCCAGCCTGCGGCACGGGCACGCTGCTCATGGCGGCGGCGGAACGAATCCGCGACCTGGCCCCGCAGTCCCAGGACGATGAGACAGTGGCGGCCGGCCTGATCGAACAGGTGCTCAGCGGCTACGATGTCAACCTGACCGCCACCCACATGGCAGCGACCACATTGGGCCTGCTGTCGCCCACAACCCTGTTTCGGAACATGAAAATCGGCCGCGCCTTTCTGGGCGTGGATCACCTGGGCGAGGCCTACCTCGGTTCGCTGGAGTTTCTGGAGCGGCAGCCCTGGCTCATCCCCTGGCCCAAAGCCATCCAGGCCGTGTCCCAGATAGACAGCGGCGAGCGGATAACCGAGACGGAGCCGGCCGATCTGGTGATTATGAACCCGCCCTATACCCGCGACAGCCTGCGCCACGATCAGTTCACCCGCGCGGAGGAACGCAAAATCAAGGCGCGGGAGAAGGCGCTGTTTGCCAACAAGCCGGTCCATCTGTCCAGCAACGGCAACGCATTTCTGGCGCTGGCAGACCACATCAACAAAGCCGATACGGGCGCCATAGCGGCCGTTCTGCCGCTGGTCACGGCAACCAACGCATCATCTCGCGCAATGCGCAAACATCTGGCAAGTCGCTATCACATTGAGACCATCGTAACGTCCCATGACCCGCAGCGCATCTACTTTTCCGAAAACACCAGCATCGGCGAAATGCTGCTGATATGCCGACGCTGGCCAGCGAACAAAGGCCCGAAACCACCGACGCAAGTGGTCAATCTGGCGCTGAATCCGGCATCGCCGGCCGCCGCGATCTCCACCGCCTGGGCTATCACAAATGGCACTGTAGCGACCCAAGGATATGGAACCGTGCAACAATGGCCGGCAGGGAAAATTGCGGCCGGCGATTGGGGCGCGGCGCAGTTCCTCTCGCCCTATTTGTGCGAAAAATTTGCCCAGTTGAGAGACGGCGAACTTTTCCAGGCGGTTGCGTTGGGCAGCATTGCAGACATCGGGCCGGCCGGACAAGGGATACGGGGTACTTTTACCCGATCTACTATGCCCGACGAACAGGGCCACATTGCGCTGTGGCAGCATGACACCGCGCGAACGCAATCAATGGCCGCCAAAGCGGATACGCACATCGTCGCCAAACCAAAAAAAGCGCATCTGGCGGAACAATATTGGCAACAGCGCAGCTCTTTGCTTTTGCCAGCGCGTCTATTTCTGCTGACTACGCGAGTGGTAGCTGTTCGGTTGAGTTCCCCGTGCGTAGGCTCAGCCTGGGTTCCTTGTCGCCTTACTGTATCGCGCGCCCTGTTAGCGGATTGGGAGAAAGCCGTATGCGTCTATCTGAATTCGTCGGTCGGCATACTGTCTATCTTGGGTGACCGTTCGAATAAGAAGCCAACGTATCCGAATATATCAATAGACGATATGCGCAAACTGGCGGCGCCGGACTTTGCCGCCATCGGCGGGGATGCGGCGGCGCAGTTAGCGGCCGCCTACGATCTCCACGCCGGGGATGTACTGCTGCCCCTGCCGCAGATGAACGACTGCCCCATTCGCCGCGCCCTGGATGATGCCGTCATCGCGGCGCTGGATCTGGATGGGGAGATGGTGGCCACTATTCGCGGCAGTCTGGCCGCGGAGCCGTCGGTGACCGGGCGGCGCTATGGCGGTGTGTGATAGTTGGCATGGCTGGAACATTTGTGCTATGATCAGATAAGCAGATTCGGTTGACTGTCGCGGCATCCCGCACGCTCTGCGCGATGCGGGTGAACAATATAGAGGTAGAAATAACATGATCGATCCCATTCACTCATTGGCATTCTCGATTCAGGCCAATCCCGGTGTGTACGCGCTCCTTCTTGGCTCTGGTGTATCCAGGGCGGCAGGGATTCCGACGGGTTGGGAAATAACGCTTGACTTAGTTCGTAAACTCGCAGCTCTCCATAAGGAGAACGCTGAACCAGACCCGGAGCATTGGTATCGGGACAAGTTTGGCAAGGAGGCAAACTACTCAAACCTTCTTGACGCACTCGCCAAGGAACAAGCCGAGCGGCAACAGTTATTGCGCCCGTACTTTGAACCGAACGAACAGGAGCGGGATGGCGCGAAGCAACCGACTGCAGCACACCGCGCCATCGCAAAACTGGTTGCGCAAGAAGGCTTTATCAAGGTCATCATTACGACAAACTTTGATCGCTTGATAGAAAAGGCATTGGAAGATGCAGGCGTTGTGCCAACGGTTTTGAGTTCACCTGACCACGTAGAGGGCGCTCCTCCGCTTATCCATACACAGTGCTGTGTATTCAAAGTCCATGGTGATTACCTCGATATACGCATTCGGAATACGTCTGCAGAACTAGCTACCTATCCTTGCCAATTCAACCAGTTGCTGGATCGTATCATTGACGAGTTTGGTCTTATTGTATGCGGATGGTCAGCGGATTGGGACGGCGCGTTGCGCACTGCGATTTTGCGCGCTCCATCGCGTCGTTTCACTACGTATTGGGCAGCCCGCGGCGAACCCAACCATAAAGCGCAGCACTTGATCCAACACCGCGCCGCCCAAGTGATCCCTATTGCTGATGCCGACACTTTTTTCCAGGACGTCCAGGAATATGTCCAGTCCCTTGAGGAGTTTTCGAGGCCTCACCTGCTTTCAACTGAAGCCGCCGTCGCGAGCTTGAAGCGTTACCTCAGTGAGCCCAGGCGCCAAATACAGCTTGCCGATCTCATTGATGAAGTGGTTGATCAAGTTGTCGAGGCAACATCTACGACGGACTTTGCTACGCAGGGCGGTCCGACTTCAGGCAAGGAAGACCTAGAACTTGCACGCCGCTATGAAGCGGCCTGTTCGACATTGCTGGCGATGGCGCTCGTCGGAGGCTTTTGGGCTGAGGAGGGGCACTACGACATTTGGGGGCGAGCGTTGGAGCGCCTGGTGCTAGGGAGTACTCGAAGTGGCCATTCGCATAACCTGAAAGGGTATCCGGGAGCGCTTTTGCTCTATGCCTTGGGACTCGGCGCGCTCAAGGCGAACCGGCTTCAATTCATCGGATACATATTTAAGTCTCCGTTCACTGTGTCTTTGCATCAGTCAATATCCCCGTCCAACAAAAATGGTTTCCCATTGGGTCCGTTTGTAGACGGTAAGGAGATGTTCGATCAGCCGCTTAAGCACCAATTGTATACAAATTTGCGGCAACATACTAAGCGCCTCATCCCCAATCCCGATCAATATACGCTCATACCCGATCAATATACGCTCATATTCGACAAGCTCGAAATACTGCTTGCGCTAAGTTACGCACACCCAATACCCCAAAGCATGTCGTTGCCACATCAGTATCAGTTTCCTATAGGAACATTTTTTTACCGGGAAAGGAACAGGGAATGGATATTCCAAGAGATTCAGAATTCCCTCGATAGCTTCCAAAACGAATCGCCGTTCGTCAAATCTGGCATCTTTGGCGAAACTGCTGAGGTTTGCATGCAGATACTTGCTGCATTACATGAATTCGTCAGAAAGTGTATTAACCATTGGCGCCGGTAGTTAAAGGCTGAATTCAGCGATGGAGAGAGGAACAAAGCCGGTTTCATCGGGCAGAAAACCGTGCCACTGGATCAAGATGTTAAATAATGCCAGAGTGAAACCAACTCTGGTTTCGAAATAGAGCCAACTCTTGTGAGCCATGTGTTTGAAGCGACAGATATAGGTCAGCATGGAGAGAATGGTTTCGACGATCATGCGCACGTTCCATTCACCGCGCTGACACAGGCGCAAGTTCGGGGGCTGCCAGTCACTTTTGGCAAAGCCAGTATCAGCAAAGATGACCATCCGGTGACGAAGCTTGTCGACCAGATGCTGGAAGGCAGAGCCATCATGCACATTGGCGGTATCACACTTCCAATCCACGACCCGCCCCAGATGGTCGAGGACGAAACAGAGCTTGCCGCCCACTATCCAGCGACAGTTCGATTTACCTTTCTTGCCGATTTGCCGCTTACTGCGACCTTCTCGGCGAGGATGAATGAGTTCAATGCCGTAGCTGTCGATGACGCCGAGTAAGGAGGGCGCAGCCATAAAGACATCGATCAGAGTCCGATGGCTGTTGAATAGCCGAAAGAGGCGCGGGCGACAGGGCAGATGGGGAAACAAGGGCACATAATCCCTGCTTAGCCAGCGCCAGAAGGCTCGATTCCCTTTGCCTGTCAAGGCATAGAGCAGAGACAGCGTGACGACTTCGCTCGGAAAGAGACGAGCTTGACGATGTTTCGGCAGATAGCCGATCCGATCATCCACCCGGCAGAACAGTTCTGTGATAAAATCAACCGTGATCATGAGAAGGGCTCCTCTCTTGGGGCTTGGTCGTTTCAAGAGAGATTGTCGCCCTTCTCATGACCAACTCCAAACTAGCACCAAAGGTTATTATAGGGTGAGTGTAATGGACCGAAACGCTATGAAAGAGCGTTTTTCTTTGGCATATATCGAAGCGGTCGCATCGCAGGCAGGGTATCAGATTGTTGAGCCAAGGGTAGACCACGACAGTGTGGACGGAACTCTGATGGGAGACTTCGGACGACGTCCCAGGATCGATTTCCAGGCCAAGGCCACTTCACAGGACATTCTGCGGGAGAGTCACCTGGCCTTCCCCCTGCCGATTAAAAACTACAATGATTTGAAAGAATCTACTCGAACACCACGCATCTTGATCGTTGTTCTGATGCCCGGGGAAGAAACCCAGTGGCTGAAGCAAACGAATGATGAGCTTTGTCTGCGCCATTGCGCCTATTGGCTTTCAGTTGAAGGACAGCCAGACGTACCAAACACTTCCAGTGTCACGGTTCGCATACCTGTAGCCAACATGTTCAGCAGTGAGCAACTTACTGATTTAATGAGAAAGGCTGAAAGGGGGCATTCACTATGAAAGTGGAGATTCGCGACAAAGAGGCAGTGTCGTCGTTGTCACTTTTGAGCCTGCGCTCGTATCTGAAATCCCGGGGATGGGTTGACGAAGGCCCTTGGGGGAATCGAGCCACTATCTACACTATGGAATATGGAGGGCGAAGTTGGGAGATTCTCTGTCCATTCCGGGACACCATCGCCGACTACGCCGAGAGCATGGCCGAGTCCATCGCAATCCTCGCCACCGTCGAGGAACGCTCGCAGCTTGACGTATTCCACGACTTGGCAGGCGCTGGGGCGGATGTCATACGCCTGCGCTCACCCAATGGAGCGGCGAAGGGGGCGCTTTCGCTGCGCCAGAGCGCAGATATGCTCAACGACGTTTACGACATGTTGGCTTCCGCCGCGCGCGCCGTAGAGAGCCCCAAAGCGACGTATCGAGGCAGAATAAGCGCAGATGTGGCAGACTATCTTAATGATGTGCAGCCGCTGCCAGGTTACTATGAAGGCTACACCCTGACATTGCATTCGCCAATCCCGGCGGGAATTGGGGGACAGATAGATTTCGGAGATGCCTTCTATGTCCCCTTCCCGCGACGCGCCACCTACCAACTCGCCAAAGCGCTGAACCACACCAACACGGCAATAGACGAAGCGGTTGCCAAGGATACGCTGGAACCTTTTACGCAGGCAGTGCCGTTCGGCGTCAGCGCCAATCTGTGCGATTCGGTGGCGGCGTTGGCGAAAAAAGGACGGGGCATTGAAATCGGTTTATTTTGGGCAGGCGTGCGGCCCTCCAATGTCCCTGACTCTCGTTTTCCGTTTACTGCGCACTCTGCGGACATTCTGATAGAAGCGGCAAAATTCTTCCGCCGCAACGAGCCATCCCTGGACGAGCGAGTACTGGCGCAGGTTGTCCATCTAGACAGAGAACCGCATGAATTCGATGGAAGGGCGGTCATTTTATCCATGCGAGACGAGCGTCTTATCCGCATACAGGTTGAATTCGAGCAGCCGGTGTACGGCATGGTTATTCAGGCTTTTGAGGAACAAAAATCCATTAGCCTGGATGGTGACATATATCCAGTTGGCAATAGATATGAACTGCGCCGCCCTCGTAACCTGTCCTTCGTCGAGGCTACTGCATGATTGATTTTCAGCGTGCTTGTCGGAATGAGAGCGTTTTAATCGAGTCACTATCTACACTATGGAACATGGAGGGCGAAGTTGAGAGATTCTCTGTCCATTCCGGGACACCATCGCCGACTACGCCGAGAGCATGGCCGAGTCCATCGCAATCCTCGCCACCGTCGTGGACCGCGTCAAGCCGCGAGCGTTCCACGACCTGGCAGGCGCTGGGGCGGATGACCGAATACGCGCCGAAAATAGAACAAGTGTTCGGGGGGGGGGGGGGGTAATACCCTCTCCCGAACTGCCGGCGCTGCACCGGCTGACCATACTCTACCTGATGCTGCCGCTGATCATCTGGCTGCTGGGATGGTTCGAGTGGTGGTTCGGCGTTCCAGCGGCCGCGCTGCTCGTGGCCGGCCTTTGGAAAGCGATGTCTGGCCCCTGGCGATTGGCGCTGTCTTCCAGAGTGTTGACGGCGCTGCCGCTCGCTCTGGGTTTTGTAATGCTGACGGCCGCCGGCGGCGTCTTCGAACTAGACAACTGGGACTGGTATAAGCACAGGGCGATATTCACCGACCTGGCAACGTCCGGCTGGCCCGTCTATCTGCGTGACTACTTCGCGGAGTACGCGTCCTCGCAAGACAGGGGGCCGGACCCGCTTCTGCGATACTACCTCGGCTACTACATGGTCCCGGGCCTTGTGGCCAAGCTATTCGGCCTCGCATCCTTGAATTGGGCCGTGCCTCTGTGGACGTGGGGAGGCGTCGCGTTGCTCGCGTTCCTGTTCACTCGCAATTTCACTGCAAAGCGGACGGGAATCATCCTGGTAATCCCGGCCGCGCTCATTACACTCTTCTTTTTCGGCGGCCTGGATTTGTTGTGGACAAGGGTACTCTATGGGTGGTACTGGCCGGGGCAAGAGTACGAAAAAATTGTTAAGGACTGGTTCCTTCCGATTAATTACCGTTCCAATATCCATAGTTTTTCCTATGCACCCCAACACTTCATCCCCGCCGGGCTCTGCGCCTTGCTGCTTGCGCAGCTCCGCCGACAGCCGCGATTCCTGGCCATGAGCGGCATACCTTTGGCAGCCAGCCTTTTCTGGTCGCCCCTCGCAGCCTTAGGCTTATTACTTCTGACCGCAGCTGCGTTCATCGAGAACGGCATCCGGCCGTTTCTGCGATGGCAGAATCTGCTCCTTGCGCCGCCGCTGGCTGCGCTGATCCTGGCATACCTGAGCAGCGGCGAACTCGCCGCCACCCGAGAATGGGTATGGGAGCGATACGAATGGGGACACCTCGCGAGATGGATGCCGTTGTTCTACATAATGGAATTCCTGACGCTGTCAGGCCTGCTTTGGTCGCTGCAGACGCGGATACGCCGGGATGTGTTCTTTATAGCCGCCGTGGTGACGCTGTTCATTGCGCCAGCGTACCACTGGGGGTACTCGAAAAGTGAAGTGATGAGGCACACGCCGATACCAGCGTTGATTGCGCTGTGCTGGTACAGCGTCCGATCTGTCGTGGACAATCTGTTCCGTTGCAGATCGACTAGAACACATGCGCGCAGGGGGGTGCACAACTATCGCCGCATCATCCTGGCGAGTCTGGTGGTCGTGGTGTTGGGCATAAGCGTTGGCGGCCCGTTAAGAGGCAGAATACAGGATACGGTGAGTGAGGCGATGCATGGTCCCCTCCAGGTATTCCGGTACAACCGCATGCTGCACTCCACGCTGATAAACATTCCGCAGTATATCCATCACCAGTACGCCGCCTATGACGTGCCGTTCCCGCTCGATGTCCTGCTGCGAGACGCCGAGGACGCAAGGCAGAACCGCCAGAAGGGCCAGCTTATCATCCAATCCGACTACTACGATGTCTATCTCGACCAAGACACGCTGGTGTACATGAAGGAATCATGCTCCCAGGAGGACGCGACGACCGCCTTCTTCCTGCGCATATATCCCGTAGACGTGTCCGACCTCCGAGGCCGCCATCGCAGAGTGGGGTATGAGAACATCTCCTTTGGCTTCAACCCAGGTTGGATACGCGTCGGCGGTCGCTGTATGGCAATACGCCCACTTCCGCAGTATGATATTCGCCGCATTGTAACCGGGCAGACCGACGGCAAGTGGGAGGGCGAGTTTGCTATACGCAAGTAGCGTTCTCTATGTCAAGCCCGAGTCCATCGCAGTTCTCGCCACCGTCGTAGAACGCTCGCAGCTTGACGCGGTCCACGACCTGGCCGGCGCTGGGGCGGATGTCAGCGGATGACGAGGCAAGGATCCCTTTTCTCCTTCCTCTGGACGCCCGGCCGGCGGCGCCTCACCCTATCGCTGGCTGGGGAGCCGGAGGCGGCGGCGCAGCGAATCGAGGCGGCCCTGGCGTCGAGCGCGGAGGTCGTCGGCCGGGTGGCAGGGCGGGGCGTGAAAATTGCGCGCCATCCAAGCCGAGCCAGGCAGAGAGGAGCGTTTGCTCCGGTCTTCTACGGGCTGCTGCAAGCAGACGGTGAGAATTGCCGTCTGGCAGGCCACTTCCAGCTGCATCCGGTCGCCCGGCTGTACATAGCCGCGTGGGTCGGCATGAGCGCGCTGCTGGCGTTGGCTCTGCTGGCGGCCGGGGCACTGCGGGCCACAGCGGACAGCGCGGCCCAGGACGCGCTGCCGTTTCTGCTGCCGGCCCTGCTGCCGTTTCTCGGTCTGGGGCTCGCGCGCTGGCAGAGACGGCGGGGCCAGGCCGACGAAGCAGCCATCCGCGGCTGGCTGGCCGAGATGAAAGACGCCTGAACAGCGCAACCCTGCGCGCCAAATCAATGGCGCAATCCAGACGGACGGCGATATGGATAGATGGGTCTGCGTGCGTCCCCCTGGGATCGCGGGCGTCTCGCCCGCATCGTCCGCATAAACAGTACTGTCTGCAACGCCGCCTATCCTGCAAACCCCAAAATCCAGCAAATTCTGATATGAATTTGTGGGCCGTGACGCATATCTCGAAGCGTGGTACAATCAGGAGAAGCGTGTTTTGAGCGCCTTCACGAAACCGGATTTGAAGAATGACATCGTTCTCCGCGCATCCGCCGACGCCGATCCGATCGAGCAGCGCCAACCGTCTCCTGTGGCGGGCATTTCGTCGCCTGCGCCCGTACTGGCGCCTGAGCGCGGCCGCCTACGCCGCGCTGTTGGCCACGACCGCCATCGTTCTGATCACCCCTCAGTTCATCCGCTGGATCGTGGACCGCGGCATTCGTCAGCAGGATCTGCGCCTGCTGACCTGGTCGGTACTGGCGCTGCTGGCGCTGACGGTCCTGCGGGGCGTCCTCACCTTTTTCATGGGCCGCTGGACGGAGATCGCCTCCCAGAGCGTTTCCTACGACTTGCGCCGCGATCTGCACGCCAAACTCACTGAACTGTCCTTCGCCTACCACGACCGCACAGAGTCCGGCCAGCTTCTGTCCCGGACTATGCAGGATGTGGAACGGATTCGCTTCCTCACTGGCCGGGCCGTTCTGGGGCTGGCGAATGGCGTCGTCCTGCTCGTCGGCACGGCGGCGGCCCTGGTGATTATGAACCCGACACTGGCGTTGCTGGCCCTGCTGACAATGCCGCTTCTGGCCCAACGGGCTGTCAATTTCGGCGCCCATTACCGGCCTCTGTCCCTGGCCATTCAGCAGCAGTTGGCAGTGCTGACGACCCGTCTGGAACAGAATTTGCGGGGCGCGCGGATTGTCAAAGCCTTTGCCCAGGAAGAGGCGGAAATCGAACGCTTTGAAGCAGAAAATCAGAAGTGGTTCGGGCTGGCCGCGGCCACCGCCCGGCTCACGGCCCTGAACGTGCCGCTGATGGATCTGATCGCCAATCTCGCCACCGTCGTCATCATCTGGTTCGGTGGTCTGCAAGCGATCCGCGGCGCGCTGACGCTGGGCGAACTGATCGCCTTTATCACATATCTGGCCCAATTGGCGGCCCCCATCCGCCGGCTGGGGCTGATCATTCCCGCGATCGCTATGGCCGGCGCCTCAGCCGAACGGATATTCGAGATCCTGGACGAAGTGACGCAAGTCCGGGAGGCCGCGGACGCCTTGCCCCTGCCCCCGGTACGCGGGCATCTGCGCTTTGAAAACGTTTCATTCGGCTATGCCCGGCCCCACAATGTGCTGCGCGATGTCTCCTTTGCGGCGCGCCCTGGGCAAGCGCTGGCCCTGCTCGGCCCAACCGGCTCGGGCAAATCTTCGATCATAAACATGATCCCCCGCTTTTATGACCCGACGGCTGGACGCATCCTGCTCGATGGCCACGACATTCGCCAGGCGACGCTGCATTCGTTGCGCAGTCAGATCGGCATCGTCTTGCAGGAATCGACGCTTTTCGCCACATCCATTCGAGAGAATATCGCCTTTGGACGGCCTGACGCCCCCGACGAGGAGATTATCGAGGCGGCCCGGGCGGCCCAGGCCCATGCGTTCATCGAGAGCTTTCCGGACGGCTACGCGACCAAAGTAGGGGAGCGGGGCGCAACCCTGTCCGGCGGGCAGAGACAACGGGTTGCCATCGCCCGCGCGCTGCTGGCCGACCCCCGCATCCTTATTCTCGACGACGCCACGTCCAGTGTGGATACCCAGACCGAGCAACTTATCCAGAAGGCGTTGGCCCATCTGATGGCAGGCCGCACGTCCATCATCATCGCCCAACGTCTCAGCACTGTCCGCCTGGCAGATCAGATCCTCATACTGGAAAAAGGGCGGATTTCGGCTGTCGGAAGGCATGAGGAGTTGATCGAAACATCGGAACTATACCGCAGGATTTACGAGGAGCAACTGAAAAAGTCTGAATGCTGAAGAGAAAGGGGATTGCGTTCTTCAGCGTTCAGGCTTCACACTTCATTATGTCTATTTCGATTGGATCATCAGGGCGTAGCGACGGACCGGCGCGTATGCTGCGCAGCATGGCAAACGAGAGCGACGGCAAGGCATTTGACGGCCAGGTGGTGGGCCGACTGCTGGCCTACCTACAGCCGCATCGCGCCAAGATGATCATCGCCTTTGTCCTGATGCTGGTGGTCACCGGTCTGACGCTTGGGATCCCTCTCCTGCTCAAAGTAGCCATCGACCGCTACATTGCGGCCGGCGATGCAAACGGGCTGGCGCGGATCTCCGTGATCATGGCCGTCATGTTTCTCGCGCTCTTTGGCGCTGCGGCTGGCCAGCGCTATCTGCTCTCGTGGGTAGGGCAACGGGTGTTGGCGACCCTGCGGGGACAGTTGATGCGTCACCTGCAGGCTCTCTCCCTGGGCTATCACAACCGGCACATCGTCGGCGTGACCATCTCTCGGGTGATCAGCGACGTTGCGGTCATAAACGAACTGCTGTCGCAAGGGCTGATCACGCTCATCGGCGATCTGCTGGTTCTCATCGGCATCGTCGTCGTTATGTTGTCCCTCAGCCCCTCTCTGGCCCTGCTCACATTCAGCATTATTCCGCTGCTGCTGCTGGCGATGTATGGGTTCTCGCGGCGAGCGAAGGTCGCTTTCCGCCACACCCGGCAAAGCGTGGCCGGGGTCGTCAGCGCCCTGGCGGAACACCTGACCGGGATGCGTGTGATCCAGGCTTTTGCCCAGGAAAAGGCCATGCGCAGCCATTTTGACGCGGCCAATCAGGACAACCGCAGCGCCTATGTGGATGCCATGTCGCTCTCCTTCATTTTCCTGCCGACGGTCGAGTTTTTGGCTGTGCTGGCGACGGCGATCGTACTGTGGTTTGGCGGACGAGCAGTGGCCCAGGGAACGCTGGCCCTGGGGGTACTGGTGGCTTTCCTGGCCTATGTCACCCGTTTCTTCCAGCCGGTGCAGGAGTTGAGTCAGCTCTATACGACGATGCAGTCGGCCATGGCCGGTGGGGAACGGGTGTTGGAGCTGTTGGATGCCAGGCCCGAGGTGCCTGATCCGGCGAATGGCAAGGCGATGCCATCGATCACGGGGCGCATCGAGTTGCGCCGCGTGCACTTTTCCTATGGAAGTGAGATACCGGTGTTGCGGGATGTAAGTTTGGTGATCGAACCGGGGCAGACGGTGGCGCTGGTGGGGCCGACGGGCGCCGGCAAATCGACCATCGCCAATCTGGTAGCCCGCTTCTATGATGTGAGCGATGGAACGACGCTCATCGACGACATCGATGTGCGCGCCGTGACGCAGCAGTCGCTGCGCCGACAGACAGGCATCGTTTCGCAGGAGCCTTTTCTCTTCGCGGGGACAGTGCTGGATAACATTCGTTTCGGCCTGCCCGAGATCGAACCTGCAGCCGTAGAGCAGGCGGCCCGGCGGGCCAATGCGCACGAGTTTATTGCCGACCTGCCCGATGGCTACGCCACTGAAATCCTCGAAGGGGGCGCCAATCTGTCATTAGGTCAGCGGCAACTGATCTGCATTGCGAGAGCGATTCTGGCCGATCCTCGGATCCTGATTCTGGATGAAGCCACTGCCAGCGTCGATACAGCCACTGAAGCGCTGATTCAGGAGGCGTTGGAGCGACTGCTGAGCAACCGCACGGCGATCGTCATCGCCCATCGGCTGAGCACCATCCGCAAAGCCGATCTGATCTGTGTGGTGCAGGACGGGCAGATCGTAGCCCGAGGGAGTCACGCCGCGTTGCTGGAGGAGGACGGCCTGTATGCTGCTTTGTACCGGCGACAGTTTATGGACAGGTAACGCGATCCAACCATTGGAGAATCCATACATATCATCTCGCCCCAATGTTCTTTTCTTCATCGCCCAGGCATGAAGCTATAGAACCGGATGACGTAGAATCGTTCTACATCATCCGCCCGTTGGAGAAGACGAGACGATAGCCGGCTTTCTTCGTAGCCTCTCGCACTGCCGGACGGACACGGTAACCGAAACAGACGGGAACGACTTCGCCATCCAGGCGCCTGGCGGCGCGGTCGACCAGCAGGGCAAAGCGTTCCACATCCCGCATCGTCAGGTTGAACTTTACCTCGCCCACAATCCAGAGCCTCGTGTCTGGTCGTGCCGGGTCATGGGCCTGGCCGAAGACATCGAGCTCTTCCTCCTCTCCGTCCCACGTCTGCCAGGCGCGGGCCAGTTCGTCAATCTGCCAGCCGAACTCTCGCTCCAGCACATCGTGGATCACAATCGCGGCCACGTCTTCCAGATCGCCGCCCATCCGGTCGCTCAGTCCGCCTACCTGCCGGGCCAGTTGCTGGAATGCGTATTCCACGCGTTGTAGGGCCGCAGCCAACTCCTCCACGCGCTGTTCCGTGCGCTGTTGAGCCGCAGCCAACTCCTCCACGCGCTGTTCCGTGCGCTGTTGAGCCGCAGCCAACTCCTCCACGCGCTGTTCCGTGCGCTGTTGAGCCGCAGCCAACTCCTCCACGCGCTGTTCCGTGCGCTGTTGAGCCGCAGCCAACTCCTCCACGCGCTGTTCCGTGCGCTGTTGAGCCGCAGCCAACTCCTCCACGCGCTGTTCCGTGCGCTGTTGAGCCTCGGCTAACTCCTTCACGCGCTGTTCCGTGCGCTGTTGAGCCGCAGCCAACTCCTCCACGCGCTGTTCCGTGCGCTGTTGAGCCGCAGCCAACTCCTCCACGCGCTGTTCCGTGCGCTGTTGAGCCGCAGCCAACTCCTCCACGCGCTGTTCCGTGCGCTGTTGAGCCGCAGCCAACTCCTCCACGCGCTGTTCCGTGCGCTGTTGGGACGCAGCCAACTCCTCTACGCGCTGTTCCGTGCGTTGCTGAGCCTTGGCCAGGTCCCGGACGATCCCTTTGAGTTCATTAAAATCATCGCCGCGTACCAGATCGTTGTGGGCGTTGTGAATGACTTCCGACAGAGCCTCTGCCTGTTGGTCGGCAAAGACGTGGCCGAGCTTTTCTTGCATGGACGTGCGGTTCGCCATAAACTCTGATCTCCATGTGTTTTCTGCGCCGGTCAAAATCTATACTTGCATTATAGCATATCTTTCTCGACCTTCGCCTCGATATATCTCAAGAAGGGCACGTCTTACACAATACGCACCCGAATGTAATTTCCGGCGCTTGTCACCACAAGGCTATACTTTATATGCTTTGTGTGACACACAATCAGACGACAGTGGCGCTGACATCAGAAATGACGCGATTGACAGCGCCACAGTGACTGACCTTTCCATCTGCGAAGGAGAGGCGCAAGGTCGGAATTCCAACAGCCAAATGCTTTACGCTCGGCGCGTGTCCTGATCATTGGGCTAACCGCCACAATCGTTGTCCTGGCCCTGGCGCTGGTGGTGAGTACGATTGGGCGCTCAATCGTCATTGAGTGTTTTCTGCGGGGAGCGCCGTTTCTGGCTCCTCTTCTGTTCGCCAATATGGGGTTGCTAGGCCTGGGTTGCTGGGCCTGATCGCTTTGATCGACCCGGATCCTGTGTAGCCGGGAAGCCGAACAGAACGACCCGCCATTGGGCAATTTATTGTGCAATTTGTTATATTCTGAAAGTTGCACATCTTACAAATATGGTTATAATAGAGGAGCAGTGCGGACTTGACTGCCCTTATGAACTGAATTTGATGATCTTTCTGCTCTTCAGCCTACTTCTTGTCATCGTTCTTCATCTCGTAGCCCTTCCTGTAAGCGGCTTGGGGCCGTGTTCGGTTGGCGAAGGCATAGAAGTCATGTAGGCTTCTCGCTCAGGTCAGTGCAGACCCTTCCCCAACTGGGAAGGGTCTTTTTACTTTATTGGGATTCATTGTATACGGGAACCACATATCTGTTGTAGATGCAGGCAGCATGATGGTTGGGCTGCAGATGTCTGATCATCGAGCCCTGCAATAACGACCCCGCCATGAGGCAAGTAAGCTTGCAGGAGGATATGGATGGCAATCGCGAAGAGAGAACCAATTGATAGTGGATACGATCCAGGCCCCCTGGAGATGACCGGCTCGCAGATGATCTGGGAATCCCTGCTGCGGGAAGGGATTGATATCGTTTTTGGCCACCCGGGCGGCGCGATTCTGCCGGCCTATGACGCGCTGGCCCCATACGAAGCGGACGGGCGCATCCATCACGTGTTGGTACGCCACGAGCAGTGCGCCGCTCATATGGCGGATGGCTACGCCAGGGCCACAGGCCGGGTCGGTGTCTGTATCGCCACCAGCGGGCCGGGGGCCACAAATCTTGTCACCGGTCTGGCTACCGCGCAGATGGACAGCGTACCCGTCGTCGCCATTACCGGCCAGGTTCCCACGAATCTGCTGGGAACTGACGCCTTTCAGGAGTCGGACGTGGTCGGCATCACCCAGCCGGTGTGCAAACATAACTATCTGGTGACGGATATAGCGGAATTGCCACTGGTTATGAAAGAAGCCTTTTACATTGCCCGGGAAGGTCGCCCTGGCGTCGTGTTGGTGGATATCTGCAAGGATACGCAGAATGCAGCTGGCGTCTTTCGGTATGATTTCGACATCGATCTGCCCGGCTTTGAACCCTGGCCGGAATACAACGCCGAAGCTCTGCAAGCAGCCGCTGATCTGCTGAACAGGGCCGAGCGTCCGCTGATCCTTGCTGGCCACGGCATACACCTCTCCTATACAAGCGAAGAGTTGCTGAAACTGGTCGAGAAGGCCGAAATCCCGGTGGTAACGACGCTACTGGGCACCGGCAATATCCCTGAAACCCATCCTCTGAGCCTGGGAATGGGGGGGATGCACGGAGAGGCATTTGCCAACCGGGCCGTACAGGCCTGCGATGTGCTGGTCGCGATGGGTATGCGCTTCGATGATCGTATCACCGGCCGGCTGGACCGCTTTGCCGCCAACGCCGAGATCGTCCATTTCGAACTGGACAGGTCAGAGGTCGGCAAGAACATTGTTCCGGACGTGGCGGTCATTGGCGATCTGGCCGAGACGCTGCCGGCCTTTCTTCCTCTCATCCAAGAGCGGCATCACAGCGATTGGGTGCAAGAGCTGAACGTATGGCGCGCTGAGACGAACGAGGCGGACATCATCCAGTATGAAGTCGAGGAGCTGATCCCGCCGTTTGTGATCCGTCAGCTATGGCATGCGACCGAGCGAACGGACAAACGGGTGATCGTTGTCACAGATGTGGGCCAGCATCAGATGTGGGAAAGCCAGTATTACATCCACGAAGAGGCGGGGATGCTGCTCACCAGCGGCGGGCTGGGCACGATGGGATACGCGCTGCCGGCTGCTATCGGCGCGCAGATGTCCGACCCGCACGCGCTGGTCTGGTGTGTAGCTGGGGATGGCGGCTTTCAGATGACGCTACAGGAGTTGGCGACGATCCAGCAGGAAAAACTGTCGGTGAAGATCGCCATCATCAACAACGGATTCCTGGGTATGGTGCGTCAGTGGCAGCAGATTTTCTATGAGAAACGCTACGTGGGCACGCCGGTTCTGTCTCCGGATTATGTGAAACTGGCCGACGCCTACGACATACCCGCCGCAGTCGTGCGCCATCCGAGCGAAGTCGTGCCTGCGCTGGAGCAGGCCCACGCGACGGAAGGGCCGTTTCTCATCGATTTCCAGGTCAAGGAAGAGGTGAATGTATATCCGATGGTGGCGCCAGGCGCAGCCGTGGACGAGCTGATTCGGCGTCCCAAACCGGGGTATGCGCAGGGGTACAGCGGCGTGCAGCCGAGTTGGTAAAAAGACTAACGAGGAAACCAAATGAAATACACTCTCGTCGCCTGGATGCGTGACACGCCCGGTGTGCTCAACCGGGTGTCTGGTATGCTACGCAGGCGCAACTTCAACATCGATAGCCTTCAGGTCAGCCACAGCGAGACGCCAGGCATCAGCCGCATGACGTTTGTCGTGGCCGGTGACAAACGGGTGGCTGATCAGGTGGTCAAGCAACTGCGCAAAGTCGTGGATGTTACGGCGGTGGAGGACATCACAGACCAGCTGGCCGTTCTGCGGGAACTGGCGCTGATCCGAGTGCGGACGACCACGGCGACCCGAGGAGAAATCGTACAGTTCGCCGAAATCTACCGCGCGCAGATCGTAGATGTCAGTGCGGAAAGTCTTGTGGTGCAGGCCGTTGGCACAGAGGAAAAAGTCGATTCGCTCATCGAATTCATGAAGCCGTTCGGCATCGAAGAGATGGTGCGCACCGGTCGGGTAGCGTTATGCCGAGGAGACAACCGCTCAAAACCGGAAAAGCTCTCCACATCCGTCTTCAAAGCCACAGCGCGCCTGAACGGCAGCGGGCGCGGCTAACGGGCTGCCGCATATTCGATACGCGCCATTTCTCCGCCCCAACCCATGGTACACATAGATAAGGAGTAGGGACAATGACCACGATTTACTACGAGAACGATGCCGATATCCAGCGGATCAAAGACAAGAAGATCGCGGTTATCGGCTACGGCAGCCAGGGCCATGCCCATGCCTTGAATATACAGGACAGCGGCCTGGATGTGCGCATTGGGCTGCACGAAGGCAGCCGCAGCAAAGCCAAAGCCGAAGCCGACGGATTGCGGGTGGTGAGCGTGGCCGAGGCCGCGCAGGAAGCGGATATGATTATGGTCGTGATTCCCGACCCGATTCAGGGCAACGTATATGAGGAACAGATCGCCCCCAATCTGAAGCCCGGCAATACACTCATGTTCGCCCATGGCTTCAATGTCCGCTACGGCTTTATCATTGCCCCGGACGCTGTGGATGTGTCGATGGTGGCGCCGAAAGCCCCTGGCCATCGCGTGCGGGAAGTCTTTATAGAAGGCTCCGGCGTGCCGGCGCTGGTCGCCATTCACCAGGACACATCGGGCCAAGCCCTTGCCAATGCTCTCGCCTATGCCAAAGCGATCGGCTCAACCCGTGCCGGCGTGCTGGAAACGACCTTCGCCGAAGAGACAGAAACCGATCTGTTCGGCGAACAGACGATCCTTTGCGGCGGCGTCAGCGAGCTTGTCAAAGCCGGTTTCGAGACTCTGGTAGATGCCGGCTACCAACCGGAAATCGCCTACTTCGAATGCTTGCACGAACTCAAATTAATCGTCGATCTGATGTATCAGGGTGGGCTCAATTATATGCGCTACAGCGTCAGCGATACGGCTGAGTGGGGCGATTACAAGAGCGGCCAGCGGGTGATCACTGACGAGACGAAGGCGGCAATGAAAAAAATTCTGGCCGATATTCAGTCCGGCGCGTTCGCCGAGGAATGGATGGATGAGTATCACGGCGGCGGCAAGATCTACTACGAACGGCGCCGGAATGAACAAACTCAACAACTGGAAACTGTCGGCAAAGAGTTGCGCAAGATGATGACATTCCTGGACGCAAAGGAGATATCGTAGGGGCAACCCTTGTGTCTGCCCTCCGCGGGAAAGGAGGTGATGATCATGGATAATGACCTTAGCGACCTTATGCGTAACGCCGATTCGTTACACACTTCATCATTCGATCGATTCACCTCTGGAGGAATCTTGCCATGACTACCGCAAACACTGCGCAACAACACGGTGACGCAGCCGTGGACGGGCCTGCGGTCGATGTAGAACAGTTTCGTTTCGCTGATGTCAATCGATGGGCGCGCACCATCGCCCAGGGCAATACAGTTCTCATATTCGATACCACCCTGCGCGACGGAGAACAGTCGCCCGGCGCTACCCTGAACGAGCAGGAGAAGCTGGAGATCGCCCGCCAATTGTCCCGCTTGGGCATTGATATTATGGAAGCTGGATTTCCCGCGGCCTCACCCGGCGATCTGGCGGCCGTCAAACGCATCGCCGCAACCGTCGGGCGCACACCCCGTATCGATCAGGACGGCAATGTAAGCGCGCCGCCCATCATCGCTGGCCTGGCCCGGGCCAATAAAAACGATATCGATAAAGCCTGGGAAGCTGTGCAGGAGGCAGTATGTCCACGCATCCACACATTTCTCGCCACCAGCGACATCCACATGCAACACAAGCTGCGCATGTCCCCCAGCGAGGTGCTGGAAACCGTCGGGGATATGGTCCAGTACGCCCGCAGCCTGTGTGATAACGTCGAATTCAGCCCGGAAGACGCCGGCCGCAGTGATCCTGAATTTCTGGTAGAGGTGCTGAGCGTAGCGATCAAAGCCGGCGCCACGACCCTGAACATTCCTGATACGGTTGGATACACCACGCCGGCGGAGTTCGGCGAACTGATCCGCTATCTGCGAGAGAACGTCGCAGGCGGCCAGGACGTGATCTTCAGCATCCACTGCCACAATGATCTGGGTCTGGCGACGGCCAACACACTGGCCGGCGTGCAGAACGGCGCGCGCCAGGTCGAAGTGACGATCAACGGCATCGGTGAGCGGGCCGGCAACACCAGTCTGGAAGAAACGGTCATGGCCCTGTACACGCGGCGGTCTGTGTTCGACCTGCGCACGAACATTCGTAGCCAGGAGATCCATCGTAGCAGCGACATGGTCAGCCGCTACACGGGCATGGTGATCCAGCCCAACAAAGCGATCGTTGGCGCCAACGCCTTCGCCCACGAGGCCGGCATCCACCAGGACGGGATGTTAAAGAATAAACGCACCTACGAAATCATGGATGCAGATACGATCGGCCTCAATCAGAGCCGGCTGGTGCTCGGCAAACATTCGGGACGCCATGCCCTGGGCGTGCGGCTGGCCGAGATGGGCTATCACCTGGACAGAGAAAATCTGAATGAGGTTTTCCGGCGTTTCAAGGATCTGGCGGATAAGAAAAAGAGTGTCACGGATGCGGATCTCGAGGCCCTGGTGGCGGATGAGCTGTATCAGCCGGTTGAGATCTGGGAACTGGTCGGGGTGCAGGTTCAGTGCGGCACCAATATGACGCCCACCGCAGTCGCGACGCTGCGCAACACCGAAAGCGGAGAAGAGATCACGGACGTCAGTTTCGGAACAGGCCCGGTGGACGCGGCCTACAGGTGTATCGACAAGATCGTACAGCAACCCAATGAACTGATGGAATTTCTGGTGCAGGCCGTAACGGAAGGGATCGATGCCAATGGCGACGTGACCGTCCGCATCGAAGTGCCGGACAGCCGCGGTCACAGCGAAACGGCCCAAGGTCGGCCGCGCCGGCATCTGTTCAGTGGCCGGGGCGTGGACACGGACATCATCGTAGCCAGCACAAAGGCATACCTGCAGGCGCTCAACAAACTGAGCACGGCCGAGGAGACAGAGAGTTCCGCGGTCGAGATTGTCGCTGGGGAAGCGGCTACGGTAGGGATCTAGGCGGCTGGGGAGCGCATGCGCTTTGAAGGGCTGCGCTCCTTCAGCCTATGGATTTCCGCCGTACGCCGGACCATAGTCTGAATAACCATGCGCCGACGCAGACTTACGCAGCGAAAGGATCCGCTCGTCATGTTGCCCTCCCGCC
Source organism: uncultured Caldilineaceae bacterium (assembly GCA_958295915.1). Lineage (GTDB taxonomy): Bacteria > Chloroflexota > Anaerolineae > Caldilineales > Caldilineaceae > Bin5. The sequence continues at coordinate 4,130,736 of OY282381.1, read as the reverse complement.
GAACCTTTTCGACGTACGCATTGCTCATCATCCTCCTGCTCTCCACGATTCTGCCGGCGAAAACCGCGCGCGCCCAGGAAACCCCGCCCACCTACACCTACCAAGAATGCGCACAGGCCGAAGAGGCCCGCTTGCGGGATGAGTTAAACAAAATCACCCAATCTGCATTCAAGGCAGACCTGAGTGTGGCAGCGATTGTCGATGACAAATGGGTGGCGCTGAACATGGACGCGGCAGTGAATGCGGCGGTGGACGCGGCCATTGCACGGGTCGGCCGCGAGGAGAGCTACTTGAGCCGGGTCTGGTCCAGTTGGTCTCCGGAGAAGGCAGAAGAGCTGGCGACGAAAGTCGCCGACTATGCCTTCGACTCCCCGGGTTTCCATGCCGCTGTCGACCGGTTGTGGACGGAAATCGCCACTGAACTGGTCGCCAAAATTGATGATATGGCCGCGAAGTCGGCCTCTGCGGCGCTGCTGTGCGTGCAGGAATTTATCGGCAATACCTTTTCCCAAACAATGGTGTCTGTATTGGATAAGCAGATCCAGGACACGCTCGACGAGCTGATATCCGACGCGGATGTGGATCCAGACTCCATCGTTATCTCGCAGACGCGCGCGAACACCCTGATCGGCGTCGGTACTATCATCGGCACACAGATCGCCAAGCAGTTGGCGCAAAAGATGGGCCAGAGCATCGTAGGCAAAGTCGTAGGGCGCATTCTGGGCAAGGCGGCTGCTTCATGGATTCCTATTGCCGGTTGGATTATCGGTGCTGGCCTCATCGTCTGGGACCTGGTCGCAGCTAGAGAGGGCGCTCTCCCTCAGATCCGGAAGTCTCTCCAGCAACCGAAGGTAAAAGCCGAGATTCGCGCACGGATCGCGAACGTAGTGGACACAGATCTGCAAGCCGAACTGCCGGAATTGGCCCGATCTGTTGCCGACAACATTTTCAGCCTCTGGATAGATTTTCTTGATGCTCACCGTCGCGTGCTGGAGCTTGCTCGAGAAAATCGGCGCTTCCAGACGCTTCTGAACTATTTACCCGTGAAAGAGGTAGAGAAGCTGTCCGAACTGGTCTCGGTGGCGGACGCGACGCTGGAACCCGAGCAGTTGGGCCGCATAATCAACACGGGTCAGTTCGAGCGCATTTTTGCTCTCCCCCAACCAGCTTTCGAGATCCTGCGAGAGTACGGGGATCCAGATATGGTCATCGCCTGGGCCGACCTGGCCGGTGAAGCAATCGTTGAGGTCGTCGAGACGGAATTATACGTCATCGCCTCGCCCTCCGCATTCAGGGGCCGAGAGGCGCTGGAGCGAGTTCTTGCCCTGCAAGACCCAGCAGCCATTCAACAATGGATGCAACTGAATCAGGGGGAGCAGGATGCTCTACTGGAACTGGAGACGGAGCAGTCCCGGTCGGTTCTCATTGCTCTGTCGGCAGAGGACCTTGCCTGGCTGGCCGCGTATCTGCCAGAACTGCCGCCCCAGGCGACAAATCTGCTGGCGGATACCATCTTACGCGAGCCGGCGTTGATGCCCATATTGAAGGAATCCGAGGAGATTCAGGCGAAGTTTCCCCGCGTGCTGACCCTCGCCCAGACGTATCCGCGCTTCCAGACGATTCTGAACAATACAACCGCCGACCAGGTGAATAAGCTGTCCGAACTGGTCGCGGTGGCGGACGAAACGCTGAAACCAGAGCAGTTGCCCGATATGATCAACACAGGTCAGTTCGAGCGCATTTTTGCTCTCCCCCAACCAGCTTTTGAAATCCTGACAGTGAGCGGGGATCCGCAGGTGGTCATCGCCTGGGCCGACCTGGCCGGCAAGGCCATCGTTGAGGTCGTCGAGACGGAGCTGTACGTCGTCACATCGCCCTCCGCATTCAGAGGCAGAGAGACACTGAATCGGGGTTTTGCCCTGCCAGCTCTCTTCAAGCACCCGATGATGGCGGACATCATCAACGGCCGAGAGGCGCTGAGCAGGGTTCTTGCCCTGCAAGATCCGACAGCTATAGAAAAACTGATGTCGCTGAATCGGTCGGGGCAGGATGTTTTGCTGGAACTGGAGACGGAGCGGGCCCGGTCGATTCTCATTGCTCTGTCGCCAGAGGACCTTGCCTGGCTGGCCGCGTATCTGCCAGAACTGCCGCCCCAGGCGACAAATCTGCTGGCGGATACCATCTTGCGGGCGCCGGGGCTGATGTCCATGTTGAAGGAATCCGAGGAGATTCAGGCGAAGTTTCCCCGTGTGCTGACCCTGGCCCAGACGTATCCGCGCTTCCAGACGATTCTGAACAATACAACCGCCGACCAGGTGGATAAGCTGTCCGAACTGGTCGCGCTGGCGGACGAAACGCTGGAACCAGAGCGGTTGCCCGATATGATCAACACGGGTCAGTTCGAGCGCATTTTTGCTCTCCCCCAATCAGCTTTCGAGATCCTGAAAGAGCGTGGAGATCCGCAGCTGGTCATCGACTGGGCCGACCTGGCCGGTGAAGCAATCGTTGAGGTCGTCGAGACGGAGTTGTACCGCGTTGCCTCGTCCTCCGACTTCAGGGAGCGAGAGGCACTGAACCGGGTTCTTGCCCTGCAAGACCCAGCAGCTATAGAAAAATTGATGCTGCTGAATCAGCCGGAGCAGGATGTTTTGCTGGAACTGGCGACGGAGCAGGCCCGGTCGGTTCTCATTGCTCTGTCGCCAGAGGACCTTGCCTGGCTGGCCGCGTATCTGCCAGAACTGCCGCCCCAGGCGACAAACCTGCTGGTGGATACCATCTTGCGGGCGCCGGGGCTGATGTCCATATTGAAGGAATCCGAGGAGATTCAGGCGAAGTTTCCCCGCGTGCTGACCCTGGCCCAGACGAATCCGCGCTTCCAGACGATTCTGAACAATACAACCGCCGACCAGGTGGATAAGCTGTCCGAACTGGTCGCGCTGGCGGACGAGACACTGGAACCAGAGCAGTTGGGCCACATAATCAACACGGGTCAGTTCGAGCGCATTTTTGCTCTCCCCCAACCAGCTTTCGAGATCCTGCGAGAGTATGGGGATCCAGATATGGTCATCGCCTGGGCCGACCTGGCCGGTGAAGCAATCGTTGAGGTCGTCGAGACGGAGCTGTACGTCATCACCTCGTCCTCCGAATTCAGAGACCGAGAGGCGCTGAACAGGGTTCTTGCCCTGCAAGATTCAGCAGCCATTCAAAAACTGATGCTGCTGAATCAGTCGGAGCAGGATGTTTTGCTGGAACTGGCGACGGAGCAGGCCCGGTCGGTTCTCATTGATCTGTCGCCAGAGGACCTTGCCTGGCTGGTTACATACCTACCAGAACTGCCACCCGACGCAACAAATCTGCTGGTAGATACCATCTTGCGCGAGCCGGGGCTGATGTCCATATTGAAGGAATCCGAGAACCTACGGACGAAGTTCCCCCGCGTACTGGCCCTGGCCCAGACGTATCCGCGCTTCCAGACGATTCTGAACAATACAACCGCCGACCAGGTGGATAAGCTGTCCGAACTGGTCGCGCTGGCGGACGAAACGCTGGGACCCGAGCGGTTGCCCGATATGATCAATACGGGTCAGTTCGAGCGCATTTTTGCTCTCCCCCAACCAGCTTTCGAAATCCTGAAAGGGCGTGGAGATCCGCAGGTGGTCATCGCCTGGGCCGACCTGGCTGGCAAGGCCATCGTTGAGGTCGTCGAGACGGAGTTGTACCGCGTTGCCTCGTCCTCCGACTTCAGAGACCGAGAGGCGCTGAACCGGGTTCTTGCCTTGCAAGACTCAGCAGCCATTCAGAAACTGATGCTGCTGAATCAGTCGGAGCAGGATGTTTTGCTGGAACTGGCGACGGAGCAGGCCCGGTCGGTTCTCATTGCTCTGTCGCCAGAGGACCTTGCCTGGCTGGCCGCGTATCTGCCAGAACTGCCGCCCCAGGCGACAAATCTGCTGGCGGATACCATCTTGCGCGAGCCGGCGTTGATGTCCAAATTGAAGGAATCCGAGGACATTCGCTCGAAGTTTCCCCGCGTGCTGACCCTGGCCCAGACGTATCCGCGCTTCCAGACGATTCTGAACAATACAACCGCCGACCAGGTGGATAAACTGTCCGAACTGGTCGCGCTGGCGGACGAGACACTGGGACCCGAGCGGTTGGGCCACATAATCAACACGGGTCAGTTCGAGCGCATTTTTGCTCTCCCCCAACCAGCTTTCGAGATCCTGACAGTGAGCGATCCGGAGGTGGTCATCGCCTGGGCCGACCTGGCCGATGCAGCAATTGTTCAGGTCGTCGAGACGGGATTATATCGCGTTGCCTCGCCCTCCGACTTCAGGGAACGAGAGGCGCTGAACAGGGTTCTTGCCCTGCAAGACCCAGAAGCTATTCAGAAACTGATTCAGTTGCATCAGTTGGAGCAGGTTCTTCTGCTGAAACTGCCGACAGAGCAGTCCCGGTCGGTTCTCATTGCTCTGTCGCCAGAGGACCTTTCTGGGCTGGCCATCTATCTCGCGGAACTGCCGCCTCAGGCGACAAATCTGCTGGTGGATACCATCTTGCGCGAGCCAGGGCTGATGTCCAAATTGAAGGAATCCGAGGACATTCGCTCGAAGTTTCCCCGCGTGCTGACCCTGGCCCAGACGTATCCGCGCTTCCAGACGATTCTGAACAATACAACCGCCGACCAGGTAGAAAAACTGTCCGAACTGGTCGCGCTGGCGGACGAGACACTGGGACCCGAGCGGTTGCCCGATATGATCAACACGGGTCAGTTCGAGCGCATTTTTGCTCTCCCCCAACAGGCTTTCGAAATCCTGAAAGGGCGTGGAGATCCGCAGGTGGTCATCGCCTGGGCCGACCTGGCCGGTGAAGCAATCGTTGAGGTCGTCGAGACGGAGCTGTACGTCATCACCTCGCCCTCCGACTTCAGAGACAGAGAGGCGCTGAACCGGGTTCTTGCCCTGCAAGATTCAGCAGCCATTCAAAAACTGATGCTGCTGAATCAGTCGGAGCAGGATGTTTTGCTGGAACTGCCGACAGAGCAAGCCCGGTCGGTTCTCATTGCTCTGTCGCCAGAGGACCTTGCCTGGCTGGTTACATACCTACCAGAACTGCCGCCCCAGGCGACAAATCTGCTGGCGGATACCATCTTGCGCGAGCCGGCGTTGATGTCCAAATTGAAGGAATCCGAGGACATTCAGGCGAAGTTTCCCCGCGTGCTGACCCTCGCCCAGACGTATCCGCGCTTTCAGACGATTCTGAACAATACAACCGCCGACCAGGTGGATAAGCTGTCCGAACTGGTCGCGCTGGCGGACGAGACACTGGGACCCGAGCGGTTGCCCGATATGATCAATACGGGTCAGTTCGAGCGCATTTTTGCTCTCCCCCAACCAGCTTTCGAGATCCTGCGAGAGTATGGGGATCCAGATATGGTCATCGCCTGGGCCGACCTGGCCGGTGAAGCAATCGTTGAGGTCGTCGAGACGGAGTTGTACCGCGTTGCCTCACCCTCCGACTTCAGGGAGCGAGAGGCGCTGAGCAGGGTTCTTGCCCCGCAAGACTCAGCAGCCATTCAGAAACTGATGCAACTGAATCAGTCGGAGCAGGATGTTTTGCTGGAACTGCCGACGGAGCAGGCCCGGTCGGTTCTCATTGATCTGTCGCCAGAGGACCTTTCTGGGCTGGCCGCGTATCTGCCAGAACTGCCGCCCCAGGCGACAAATCTGCTGGTGGATACCATCTTGCGGGCGCCGGGGCTGATGTCCAAATTGAAGGAATCCGAGAACCTACGGGCGAAGTTTCCCCGCGTGCTGACCCTGGCCCAGACGAATCCGCGCTTCCAGACGATTCTGAACAATACAACCGCCGACCAGGTGGATAAGCTGTCTGAACTGGTCTCGCTGGCGGACGAAACGCTGAAACCAGAGCAGTTGCCCGATATGATCAACACAGGTCAGTTCGAGCGCATTTTTGCTCTCCCCCAACAGGCTTTCGATATCCTGACAGTGAGCGAAGATCCGCAGCTGGTCATCGCCTGGGCCGACCTGGCCGATGCAGCAATTGTTCAGGTCGTCGAGACGGGATTATATCGCGTTGCCTCGCCCTCCGACTTCAGGGAGCGAGAGGCGCTGAACAGGGTTCTTGCCTTACAAGCCCCAGAAGCTATAGAAAAACTGATACTGCTGAATCAGTCGGAACGGGATGTTCTTCTGGGTCTGCCGACGACGCAGCCCCAGAAGGTTATCGCTGCACTGTCGCCAGAGGACCTCGCCTGGCTGGTTACATACCTGACGGAACTGCCGTCCGACGATACAAATTTGCTGGTGGCTACCATCTTGCGCGAGCCGAGGTTGATGTCCCAACTGAAATTTGAGAACATTCGCCGGGCTGTGTTGGAGAGCCAAAACCTACAGGCGACGCTGGATTTTCTGGTCGAAGAGAAGGCGCAAGTGCTGGCAGATATAGGATCTGTACTCTCCGGCGATGTGCCCTGGGCGCTCTTCTGGCACAAATACGGAACAGCGAGCAATATGCTCGTGTCATCCGGGCTGCTTCTTGCATTGCTTATTCTGTACCTGCTGGGGCGGAACATCTTCCGCCGCCGGCAACCGGAAATGTAATGTGACCGTCAATATCCCTAACAGTCGTGGTGGAGAAGAGGACGGTCCATGAGTAGATCGGTCTCACCGCCCGGGCGTCGATATAGGCGAGCTTCTCGTCATTGTGGTGGTATGCGCCGGGCCATGTTTGAATAACCATGCGCCGACGCAGACGTACGCAGTACCCATGACCCACTCACGGGGTTGCCAATGATCCGAGGACACAACGGCAAAGGACGTACGCTTTCGACGCACGCATTGCTCATCACCCTCCTGCTCTCCGCGATTCTGCCGGCGAAAACCGCGCGCGCCCAGGAAACCCCGCCCATCCACACTGTCCAGGAATGCGAACAGGTCGAAGAGGCCCGCTTGCGGGATGAGTTGAACGCCATCACCCAATCTGTATTCGAGGCAGACCTGAGTGTGGCAGCGATTGTCGATCGCAACTGGGCGGCGCTGAACGTGGACGCAACCATCGATGCGGCGGTAGACGCGGCCATTGAACGGGTCCGCAACGAGGAGGGCTACTGGAGCCGGTTCATGTCCAATTGGTCCCCGGAGAAGGCAGAAGAGTTGACGACGAAAGTCGCCAACTATACCTTCGGCTCCCCGCGTTTCCAAGACGCTGTCGATCAGTTGTCGACGGCGATCGCCTCTGAACTGACCGCCGAAATTCGTATGATGACCGCCAAGTCGGCCTCTTCTGCGCTGCTGTGCGTGCAGGAATTTATCGGCGCTACCTTTTCCCAAACAATAGCGTCTGCATTGGATGAGCAGATCCAGTCCAAGCTCGACGAGATGCGTATTGACCCGGATGCGGAGGACGCAAACTTCCTCGCGATCCTGAAGTTACATCCGGAACTCGTGGGCGGCGTCGGTGTCATCATCGGTTCTCAGATCGCCAAGCGGTTGGCGCAAAAGATAGCCCAGTCGCTCGCCGGCAAAGTCCTGGCGCGCATTCTGGGCAAGGTGGCTACGATAGGTATTCCTCTGGTCGGTTGGATTATCGGCGGCGGCCTTATTATCTGGGACCTGATCAAAGGTGGCGAGGGAGCGCTGCCTCAGATCCGGAAGTCTCTCCAGGGAGAGGACGTAAAGGCCGAGATTCGCGCGCAGATCGCGAAAGAAGTGGACGAAGAGTTGCAAACTGAACTGCCGCAACTGGCCCGCTCGGTCGCCAACGACGTTTTCAGCCGATGGCGTGACTTCCTCTTGAAGTTCGCCCGCGTGCTGGATCTTGCCCAGACGAATCCGCGCTTTCAGACGATTCTGAACAATACAACCACCGATCAGGTGGATAAGCTGTCCGAGCTGGTCGCGCTGGCGGACGAGACGCTGGAACCAGAGCGGTTGGGCCGCATAATCGACACGGGTCAGTTCGAGCGCATTTTTTATCTCCCCCAACCAGCTTTCGAGATCCTGCGAGTGAGCGATCCGGAGGTGGTTATCGCCTGGGCCGACCTGGCCGGTGAAGCAATCGTTGAGGTCGTCGAGACGGAGTTGTACCGCGTTGCCTCGCCCTCCGCATTCAGAGACCGAGAGGCGCTGGAACGAGTTCTTGCCCTGCAAGACCCAGAAGCCATTCAACAATGGATGCTGCTGAATCAGGAGGAGCGGGATCTTCTGCTGGGTCTGCCGACGGCGCAGATCCGGCAGGTTATCGCTGCACTGTCGGCAGAGGATCTTTCCTGGCTGGCCGCGTACCTGACGGAACTGCCGCCCGACGATACAAATCTGCTGGTGGATCGCATCCTGCGCGAGCCGAGGTTGATGCCCCAACTGAAATTTGAGAACATTCGCCAGGCTGTGTTGGAGAGCCAAAACCTACAGGCGACGCTGGATCTTCTGGTCGAAGAGAAGGCGCAAGTGCTGGCAGATATAGGACCTGTACTCTCCGGCGATGTGCCCTGGGCGCTCTTCTGGCACAAATACGGAACAGCGAGCAATATGCTGTACGTGTCATCCGGTCTGCTTATTGTATTGCTCATTCTGTACCTGCTGGGGCGGAACATCTTCCGCCGCCGGTAACCGGACGTGAATGTGACCGTCAATATTCCTGAACATCGTGAAAGAGAAGAGGACAGTACATGAATTTAATCGCTCTCGATCAGCCTCCCCGCCCGGACATCGATGTAGGCGAGCTTCTCGTGGTTGTGGTGGTGTACGCCGCCAATATCGTTCAGGATGTGCGGGAGAACATCCGAAATCTCGTCGGCGGGCGGATGTCCCACTACGAAACGCTGATATCCAAGGCTATCGAGCAGGGCCTGTCCGATCTGGAGGCGAAGGCCGCAGCCCAGGGCTATGATGGGGTTCTGGGGGTGAAAATCAGCCATCCAGTAGTCGTAGATGGCGGCGTGGAGGTAATCGTCTATGGCAACGGGTATCGATTGGCTGTTCAAGAGAAGACAAGTTGACGGATCAGCCAAGTTCGTGTACATTTATACTATGATTTCTATGCAAAATGGAACAGACAGGCTCTTTTTGCAGGAGTAATCCCCTCTCATATGCCTGTAAGGTATTCAATAGGCAAGAATCGACAACGACGTCATCCGGTCTGCGCCGACCCCGTCTGCTTATACGTCTGATTTCAAATCGTACCCTACACCTGCGTTTGAAGATTTCACAACACTACGCCACGTTCAGGGACGCGAAAAAGCAGATGCGCCGCTCAGCCTTCCCATGGGCTGATACGCATATCGTTGGTATGGTATTTATTGAGGAGATGTCGTTATGTCTGCAATTCATCTGAACCACTCTGATTCGAACCGTTCTGCACTTCATTCTCATACCGGCCAGCCAGCCAAACAGGGTCTCTATGATCCGCGCTTCGAACACGACGCCTGCGGCGTCGGTTTCATTGTCAATATAAAAGGCCAGAAGTCGCGCTCAATTATCTCGCAGGGATTGCAGGCGCTTCTCAATCTGGCGCACCGGGGCGCCTGTGGATGCGAGCCGAACACCGGTGACGGCGCCGGTATCCTCATGCAGATGCCGGACAGATTTATGCGTAAAGTCGCGGCGGCCCAAGGGATCGAATTGCCGCCTGCGGAGCAGTACGCAGTGGGGATGGTCTTTCTGCCCTGGAAAGAGGATGAACGCGCCCTGTGTGAGCAACGCTTTGAAGAGATTATCCGCGCAGAAGGCCAAACGGTTCTCGGCTGGCGCACGGTACCGACAGCGAACCAGGCGCTGGGCGACACAGCCAAATCGCGCGAACCGGTCGTGCGTCAGATTTTCATCGGGCGCAATCCAGAGCGGCTGACAGGCAACGACGATCTGGCGTTCGAGCGCAAACTGTATGTGATCCGCAAGCTGGCAGAGAACCGGATTCGCTACTCTAAACTACAGGAAGGCGATAGGTTCTACATCCCCAGCCTCTCCTCGCGCACAATTGTCTATAAGGGCATGTTGATGTCAGAGCAGGTCGAGGGCTTCTACCCGGATCTGCTGGATGAGGATATGGAGTCGGCGCTGGCGCTTATCCATTCCCGCTTCAGCACCAATACCTTCCCCAATTGGGAACGCGCCCACCCCTATCGGTATATGATTCACAATGGCGAGATCAACACTCTGCGGGGCAATGAAAACTGGATGTACGCCCGACAGTCCCATTTGCAGAGCGAGCTGTTCGGCGATGACATCAAAAAGATCCTGCCGATCATTCAGGAGGATGGCAGCGACTCGGCCAAATTCGATGAAACGCTGGAGTTCCTGTATCTGTCCGGGCGTTCATTGCCACACGCAATGATGATGATGATCCCAGAGCCGTGGTCCCAGCATGGAACCATGAGCGATGCCAAAAAGGCCTTCTACGAATACTACAGCACAATGATGGAGCCTTGGGACGGCCCGGCGTCTATCGCCTTTACCGACGGCGCAATCGTCGGCGCTGTGTTGGATCGCAATGGCTTGCGCCCCTCTCGCTATACCGTCACAAAGGACGATCTGGTGGTAATGGCGTCGGAGGTAGGCGTGCTGCCCATCGAGCCGGAACGTGTGTTGAAGAAAGCGCGTCTGGAGCCGGGCCGGATGTTCCTGGTGGATACAGACGAGGGTCGCATCATCTCCGATGAGGAACTCAAGGAGACTATGGCCGCGGCGCATCCCTACCGGGAATGGCTGGACGAGCATCTGGTCAGTCTGGATGAAATTCCCCAGCCCAATCAGGATTCGCAGGAGTATGCGGAGGACCGCCCAGCGGATCATGCCACGCTGATTCAACGGCAGCAGGTCTTTGGCTATACCTTCGAGCAGTTGCGCATTCTGCTGGCGCCCATGGCGACAGATGGCGTCGAAGCTGTGGGCGCGATGGGCAACGACACGCCGTCAGCGGCGCTGTCCAGTCATTCCCAACTGCTGTACAACTATTTCAAGCAGCTTTTCGCTCAGGTGACAAACCCGCCCATCGACGCCATCCGCGAGGAACTGATTACGGCCACCGAAGTGATGATGGGCACGGAGTTGAATCTTCTCGATACGGCGCCGGAACACTGCCGGCAGCTCAAACTGAGCCGCCCAATTCTCATAAACAGCGAATTAGCCAAGATCCGCCATATCGATCGCTGGGAGGGTTGGGCCAGAAAAAAACGCTCGTCAAACTCCGAATTGGAGGCCCAACCCTCCCGAGCCAGAACGCTGCCAATTCTCTTCAAAATCAATGGGGGGGTGGACGCTCTGGAACAGGCGCTGGAGGATCTGTTCCAGGCCGCGACGCAGGCCATCGACGAAGGGATCAACATCATCATTCTCTCGGATCGCGGCGTCGGCCCAGAGGATGCGCCGATCCCGGCCTTGCTGGCAACATCCGGCCTGCATCACCATCTGATCCGCAACGCGACCCGCACCCAGGTGGCGCTGGTGGTCGAATCCGGCGAGCCGCGCGAGGTGCATCATCTCGCCCTGCTCATCGGCTTCGGCGCCACAGCCGTCAATCCATATCTGGCGATGGAAACGCTGGATCAGATGATCCAGCAGCGGTTGCTCGTCGATATCGACCATGAAACTGCCGTCTACAATTACGTTAAGGCGGCGATGAAAGGCGTGGTCAAAGTGCTGTCGAAGATGGGCATTTCGACGATTCAGAGCTACTGCGGCGCGCAGATATTCGAGGCCCTCGGCCTGAGTAAAAGACTTGTAGACAAATACTTTACCTGGACATCAAGCCGGGTCGAGGGCATCGATCTGCCGGAGATTTACGCCGAAGCGAAGATACGCCACAATCGAGCCTACCCCATTCGCCTGTTTCCAACGCGCCATGAAGGCCGAGCCCGCTCAACGCAAAGACGCAAAGACGCAAAGACGCAGCAAAGGGATGGGCCTGAAACGGATGAGAGTTCGGCCCGCGCTGGGGAGGAGGCAGGCGCAAAGCCAGCCCCTACTACGGACAATGGGTCGTGGCCGCCCCATCACGCGCAGCAGGGGCGAGGAGAGGGCCATGCAAACGGTCAGTTGCTGTCCGCTGGTGGTGATTATCAATGGCGCAAGGATGGCGAGCTGCACCTGTTCAACCCCCGCACAGTTCACCTTCTGCAAAAGGCGACGCGCGCCGAGGACTACAGAGCCTTCAAAGAGTACACCGCGGACATCGACCGCATGAATCGGGAGTGGTGCAATCTGCGGGGTCTCTTGGAGTTCAATTTTGCCGACGAGCCGATACCCATCGAGGAGGTGGAGTCGGTGGAGTCGATCTGTAAACGCTTCAAGACGGGGGCGATGTCCTACGGCTCCATCAGCAAAGAGGCTCACGAGACCTTGGCGATTGCCATGAACCGTATCGGTGGACGCAGCAATACCGGCGAGGGCGGCGAAGATCCGGCTCGCTACATTCTGGAACCGAATGGAGACTCGAAGAACAGCGCCATCAAACAGGTGGCCTCCGCTCGCTTCGGCGTGACGAGCAACTATCTGGTCCACGCCAAGGAGTTGCAGATCAAAATGGCTCAGGGGGCCAAGCCGGGCGAAGGCGGCCAGTTGCCCGGCAAGAAAGTCTATCCCTGGATTGCCGAGGTGCGTCACTCTACCCCGGGGGTCGGTTTGATTTCACCGCCACCCCATCATGACATCTATTCGATCGAGGATCTGGCAGAGTTGATCCACGACCTGAAAAACGCCAATCATCACGCCCGCATCAACGTAAAACTGGTGTCGGAGGTGGGCGTAGGCACGATTGCGGCCGGTGTCGCCAAGGGGCATGCGGATGTGATCCTGATCAGCGGTAACGATGGCGGCACCGGCGCATCGCCCCAGACGAGCATCAAGCACGCGGGCCTGCCCTGGGAGCTGGGTGTGGCCGAGACCCACCAGACCTTGCTGCTCAACAATCTGCGTAGCCGGGTGGTGGTAGAAACCGATGGGCAGCTCAAGACCGGACGGGATCTGGCAATTGCCGCTCTGCTGGGCGCTGAGGAGTACGGCTTCGCCACCAGCCCGCTTGTCGCCCTGGGCTGTATTATGATGCGGGTCTGTCATCTGGATACATGTCCCGTAGGCGTGGCCACCCAGAATCCGGAGTTGCGGGCGAAATTCGTGGGAGAACCGGAACACGTTATCAATTTCATGCACTTCATTGCCCAGGAACTGCGGGAATATATGGCGAAGCTCGGCTTCCGCACCGTGAATGAAATGATCGGACGCACAGACCGCTTAAAGGCTCCCGAGGCGATCAAGCATTGGAAGGCAAAAGGCATCGATCTGTCGGCAATTCTATACCGGCCCAACGTGCCAGAAGAGTGGGGGCGCTACTGTCAGATCGAACAGGATCATGGTCTGGACAAAGCGCTGGACAATACAACCTTGCTCGATCTCTGCAAACCGGCGCTGGACAAGGGCGAAAGGGTGAAGGCGACCCTGCCGATCCACAACACAAAACGGGTGGTCGGCACAATTGTAGGCAGTGAGACCACCCGTCGCTTCGGCCCCGACGGCCTGCCAGAAGACACGATCCAACTGCACTTCCAGGGGTCAGCCGGCCAGAGTTTCGGCGCATTCATCCCCAAAGGCATTACGCTGGAATTGGAAGGCGACGGCAACGACTATTTTGGGAAGGGACTCTCTGGCGGCAAAATCATCGCCTACCCGCCGCATGGATCCACCTTCCAGGCTGAAGACAACATTATTATCGGCAATGTGGCTTTCTACGGAGCGACAGATGGCGAGGCATACATTCGGGGTATGGCGGGGGAGCGCTTCTGTGTGCGAAACTCCGGCATGAAGGCGGTCATTGAAGGCGTCGGAGATCACGGTTGCGAATATATGACCGGCGGTCGGGTGGTTGTGCTGGGCCGCACCGGGCGCAACTTTGCGGCGGGCATGTCCGGTGGCATCGCATACGTCCTTTTCAATACTCGCCCTGTCGGGTCGGAAAGTCCCACTGCATTCGCCGATCTCTGCAACTATGAAATGGTCGAGGTGGAGAAGTTGGAAGACCCGCTCGAAATCACCACAGTGCGGGAGATGGTTCAGCGCCACTATGCCTATACCAATTCGGAAGTGGCCCAGAGGGTTCTCTCGAACTGGGATGCGTATGTGCCTGAGTTTGTAAAGGTGATGCCGAAGGACTACAAGCGGATGCAGCAATGTCTTGCCGAAGTCGAGGCCACCGGTCTCAAGGGCGCAGAGGCGATGATGGCCGCGTTTAAGCGCAATAGCCAGGACCTGGCGCGGGTGAGCGGGAACTAACACCTGTGATCGATACTGACCACTAGCCACTGATCACTGGTTTTCCACTGGGGTAATGGGAGAAATCGAAAATGGGCAAACCAACCGGCTTTCTTGAATTCGAACGGCAATCCTTTCCGGAACGTCCGCCCTTTGAACGCATTCAGGATTGGAATGAATTTCATCTGCATCTATCCATAGAAAATCTGCAGCGTCAAGGCGCGCGCTGTATGGATTGCGGCATTCCCTTTTGCCATACAGGAACGATGCCGGAGGGCGGATGTCCCGTCAACAACCTGATACCGGAGTGGAATGATCTGGTCTATCAGGGCCGTTGGCGCGAGGCGCTGGAGCGTCTCCATGCCACCAACAACTTTCCCGAGTTTACGGGCCGCGTCTGCCCAGCCCCTTGCGAAGGCTCCTGCACGTTGGGCCTGATCGAGCCGCCGGTAACGATCAAGAGCATTGAATGCGCGATCATCGACAAAGGCTTTGATGAGGGCTGGGTGGTCCCGCATCCGCCGCCCAGACGCACAGGGGAAAAGGTTGCTGTGGTCGGTTCTGGGCCGGCCGGTCTGGCCTGCGCCGCGCAGCTCAACTCTGCCGGCCATTCGGTGACCGTCTATGAGCGGGCCGATCGTATCGGCGGGCTCCTGATGTACGGCATCCCCAATATGAAGTTGGAAAAGGAGACGGTTCAGCGTCGGGTCGATCTGATGCGCGCGGAGGGGGTGGAATTCATCACCAACTGCGAAGTGGGCCAAGACTATCCGGCCGCCAAGCTGATGGAGGAGTACGACGCGGTGGTGTTGTGCGGGGGCGCGACGAAACCCCGAGACCTGCCGATTGAAGGCCGGGCGTTGAAAGGCGTTCATTTTGCCATGGAGTTTCTACACGGCAACACACAGCAGCTACTGGATGACAAATTTGGCTGGTCGCGCGCCCCATCCAGCGAACATTCTACTGCCTTCCAATCCGGCAGTCCACCACGCCAGAACGCTGAGCCTGGAACAAAACGCGAAGAGGGGAGCCCGAAAGCCGCCCATGATGTATATGATTCAAAAGGCTTTGGCTATCCATTTATCTCTGCGAAGGGCAAGGATGTGATCGTCATCGGCGGCGGTGACACGGGCAACGACTGCCTGGGCACGTCGATGCGCCATGGTTGCAAGAGCCTCAACATGTTCGAAATCCTGCCGAAGCCGCCGCCAGAACGGGCCAAGGACAATCCCTGGCCGGAATGGCCCCACATTTTCCGTGTCGATTACGGGCATGCGGAAGCCGCGGAGCGCTTCGGCAAAGATCCACGCACATTCCTGATCAGCACGAAAAAGTTCGTTGGTGACGAAAACGGACATCTGAAGGAACTTCATACAGTCATGATCGAATGGGCGCCCAGCGGCAACGGCTCTCGTCCCCAACTGCGGGAAGTGCCGGGCACTGAGGAAGTCTGGCCGGCCCAATTGGCGCTGCTGGCCATGGGCTTTCTGGGCCCGGAGAACCCGGTGTTGGATCAACTGGGTGTGGAACGGGATGCCCGCTCCAACGCCCAAGCCGAGTACGGCACGTTCGCCACAAATGTCCCTGGCGTATTCTCTGCCGGCGATATGCGCCGCGGGCAAAGCCTCGTCGTGTGGGCGATCAATGAGGGCCGGGGCGCGGCGCGGGAATGTGACCGCTACTTAATGGGAGAAACAAGCTTGCCGTAGGCGATTCCAATCAGGAGTTGTCCAATTCGTAATCGACCATTGGTTTTTCAAGGATATCAAGAATGGGAAAGACGCTTTTTGAGAGGATCTGGGATGCGCACGTAGTAGCGCAAGATGAAGGCGCGCCGGCGGCGCTCTACATAGACGCCCATCTGGTGCATGAAGTAACGTCACCCCAGGCGTTCGCCACGCTGCGAGAACGGGGGCTGAGCGTGCGCCGTCCTGACAAGACCTTTGCCACCATGGACCACGCCATCCCCACGCGCTTGCCGACATCCCCTGGCGAACAAAGCCCGGCAGGACAGCAGGTGAAGGCTGAGTCGGGAACTGAACGCGGAGGGGGAAGTCTGAATAGCGTGGACATGGCCCTGTGGCCGGAAGACGCAGCCACACAGGTGCGCACCCTTCGCCAGAACTGCGCGGAGTTCGGGATTACGCTCTTCGACATCGAAGGCGACATTCAAGGCATCGTTCACGTCATCGGCCCGGAGTTGGGTATCACCCAACCGGGCATGACGATCGTCTGTGGCGACAGCCACACCAGCACGCACGGCGCGTTCGGCGCTCTGGCTTTCGGCATCGGCACCAGCGAAGTGGGCCACGTGCTGGCGACCCAATGTCTGATGCAGAAAAAGCCGAAGACCTTCGCCATTAATATCGAAGGCGCATTGGGCACAGGGGTCACGGCCAAAGACATAATCCTGGCGATCATCGCCAAGAATGGCGCAGGCGGCGGCGTTGGCCACGTCTTTGAATATCGGGGCGCGGCGATTCGCCAGATGAGTATGGCCAGCCGCATGACCATCTGCAATATGAGTATCGAAGGCGGCGCACGCGCCGGCCTTATCGCCCCGGACGAGACAACATTCGACTACATCAGAGGTCGCGCGTATGCGCCAACGGGCGAAGCCTGGGAGCGCGCCGTCGCCCATTGGCGCACATTCCAGACAGATGAGGATGCCGTCTTCGACCGGGAAATGACCCTCGACGCATCCGCGCTGGCGCCGATGGTGACCTATGGCACCAACCCTGGCCAGGGCGCGCCTGTTACTGGCCGCGTGCCAAAGGCGGATGATCTGGAGGACGAGGCAGAGCGCCGCAGCCTGCAGAACGCGCTGGCCTATATGGGGTTGACCGAGGGCCAGCCAATCGAAGGCCAGCATGTGGACATCGTCTTTATCGGCTCCTGCACCAACAGCCGCATTGAAGACCTGCGCGCGGCGGCGGCCATTGCCAAGGGCCGCCGCGTGTCGGCTCATGTAGAGGCGCTGGTTGTGCCTGGTTCGAAAGCGGTCAAGGCGCAGGCCGAGGCAGAGGGGTTGGACCGTATCTTCAGCGAGGCTGGATTTCAATGGCGGGGCGCTGGGTGCAGTATGTGTCTGGCGATGAACGATGACAAGGCCGGCGAAGGAAAATACGTCGCCAGCACCAGCAACCGTAACTTTATCGGACGGCAGGGGCCAGGCAGTCGCTCACTACTGATGAGCCCGATTATGGCGGCCGCGGCCGCGGTCAACGGGCGCGTTATAGATGTGCGGGAGATATTATGATGCAACCTTTCACAAACCTGACGTCAACTGCGCTTCCTCTGAGAGCGGAAAATGTCGACACAGATCAGATCATACCGGCCCGCTATCTTACCGCAGTCACACAGGCGGGCATGGGCGATGGGCTGTTTTCATGGTGGCGCTACAAGCGCGACGGCAGCCCCAATCCGGATTTCGTTCTGAATCAGCCCCAATACAAGGGCGCGGAAGTGCTGGTGGCGGGTCGCAATTTCGGCATAGGGTCGAGCCGCGAGCATGCGGTCTGGGCACTCACCCAGTATGGTTTTCGAGCGGTAATCTCGCCCGGATTCGCTGATATATTCTATAACAATAGCCTGAAGAACGGACTACTGCCGGTCAGATTGCCGGAAGAGATCGTCAATCGGTTACTGGATCTGATCGAAGAGGCGCCGCAGACGACGATCAGCATCGATCTGGAAAACCAGACCATCGCCCTGCCTTCAGTGAGCGGTGAACAATGGACAGCAAGGTCTTTCGATATCGATCCGTTCCGCAGGTGGTGTCTTGTCCGCGGATTCGATGAGCTTGACTATTTGCTGGACAAGGATAAACAGATCAGCGACTTTGAGGCTTCAGCAACATTTTGAGGAAACAGATACAGATATTGAGGGGCTGAACCGAGTGACAACAAGCGTGCCCACGGCAGAAGATGGCAAACGTTCGGTGTGGAAGGATTCCGGGCTGGTCGACAGTTATTTGCGTCAGACGCGCAAGGGCGTCCCTCTGGCTCAGATTCAGTTGGACGTGATGTTGCGGGTCATTGCCGGGTCGAAGAGCGGTACTCTGCATCGCGAGCGACCGGTTCGAAATTTCCTGGACTTGGGCTGCGGTGACGGCATCCTGGCGGCAACGATTCTGGAAAAGTATCCGGATGCCAAAGGGATGCTGGTTGACTTTTCGATGCCGATGATTCAGGCTGCTTTACGCAAATTGAAGGAGTACAGCAGGTCTGTTCACTTTTCGTCGGTGGACTACACCGACCCATCCTGGTTCGATATCGTCTCCACCCACGCGCCGTTCGACGTGATCGTCTCCGGGTTTTCGATTCACCACCAGTCCCATACAGTCAAACAGCAGGTCTACACAGATATCTTCGATCTGATGGAACCTGGCGGGATTTTCATGAATATCGAACATGTGTCCTCGGCGACGCCCCGGATCGAGGCCCTCTACGACGAGTATTTCATCGACAGCTTGTGGGCAAACCAGCTGACCGACAATGACGCCCAGACCCGTGCCCAGGTCGCTGCGGCCTACCACAAGCGGGAGGATAAGCAGGAGAACATTTTGGCATCGGTGGAGTTGCAATGCGAATGGCTGCGCCGCATCGGTTTTGTCGATGTAGACTGCTTCTTCAAAATCTTTGAATTGGCCGTCTTCGGCGGGAGATGCCCAGAGGTCTCCGGTGATGAGGCAGCCTAACGAAAAAACCAGTTGCCAGTGGTCAGTACTTGGCCCTGCAGTTATGAGGAAGGCGCATTTATGGACGCCACGATTGTTATTTTGGATGGTGACGGCATCGGCCCGGAAGTAACGGCGGAAGCCAAGAAGATCTTAGCGGCTGTGGCCGAGCGGTTCGGCCACAATTTCGTGTTCAACCACCAGTTGATAGGCGGATGCGCCATCGATCAGTTTGGCGTCAGTCTTCCTGAAAAGACAGTTGAAGCCGCTGAGGACGCTGATGCGGCGCTGCTGGGCGCGGTTGGAGGGCCGAAATGGGATGCCCCCTCGTCGCCCGACAGACCAGAACGGGGCGTGCTCGAGCTGCGCAAGACATTGGATCTTTTTGCCAACCTGCGCCCGGTGAAGCTCCATCCGCAGCTCGTGTCCGCCAGCACAATCAAAGAAGAGACGCTGGTCGGCGTGGATCTGCTGGTCGTGCGTGAACTGACGGGCGGCGTCTACTTCGGCCCTCGTAAAGAGGCTGACGACGATTTCGAGGCCTACGACACGATGCTATATACTCGGCCAGAGATCGAGCGGGTAGTGCGTTTGGCAGCGGAGTCGGCACTGGGCCGCAGGCGACGGTTGACAAGTGTAGACAAGGCCAATGTGCTCGCCTCCTCTCGTCTGTGGCGCAGCGTGGCGACGGACGCGCTGGCCGACTATCCGCAACTGGATGTCGATCATATTCTCGTCGACGCTATGGCCATGCATCTGATCCGCAGACCGGCCGATTTCGATGTCATCGTCGCGGGGAACTTATTCGGGGATATTCTCACCGACGAGGCGTCGATGCTGGCTGGCTCCATGGGGATGCTGCCGTCCGCCAGCTTGGGTGATATGCGCAACAGGCACAGCCTGCCCTTGGGGCTCTACGAGCCGATCCACGGGAGCGCGCCGGATATCGCCGGGCAAGGTATCGCCAACCCCCTAGCCGCGATTCTCAGCAACGCAATGCTTCTGCGCCATAGCCTGGGGCTGGAAAAAGAGGCTGCCGCCATCGAAGCGGCTGTCGATGCAGTTCTCGAAGAAGGCGTGCGCACGCCGGATATTAAACAGAAGGGCGCTGAGACGGTCAGCACAGAAGTGATGGGCAATCTGGTGGTGGAGATGCTGAAGAGCAATCCTGATAATCAGGATGTGGAGCGTGCGCAATGAAGGAGCGGGCCTCAGATCCTGCCCCAATCCCCTCAGAAGAGTTTGATCCGAAGGGCGGTACTCCACATCATAATCAGGATTATTGGATTCGCAGGCATCAAGGCAGGATATATGCCGCCTCTTCCTGGCAATCCTTACCTCCTGATCCCGACTCCGACACCCGCCTGCGCTGGACGGTTCGTCAGATCGGGA
This sequence comes from uncultured Caldilineaceae bacterium, assembly GCA_958295915.1. Classification (GTDB taxonomy): domain Bacteria; phylum Chloroflexota; class Anaerolineae; order Caldilineales; family Caldilineaceae; genus Bin5. The sequence continues at coordinate 4,110,405 of OY282381.1, read as the reverse complement.
ATCTGCTGGGCGAGACGATTGTCGAGCAGGAGAGCCAGACGATCTTCGATCTCGTGGAAGAGCTGCGTTCCCTGACGCGCGCGCAACGTCAGGGAGATCGGGCGGCGGGCGCGCAGATCGAGCGGCGCACAGAGAAGTTGGTGGATGACTTGGACAGAACGCTGGGCGTGCTCAAAGCATTCACTACCTATTTTCAGCTTGTCAACCTGGCGGAGGAGCAGCAGCGAGTACGGGTGGTGCGGCAACGGGCAGAGCGGGCGGAGAAGGAAAACCGGCCCATGCGTGAGACCATCGCTGAGGCGGTCGAAACCTTGCGCGCGGCGGGCACACCGCCTCAGAACATGCGCCAGCTGCTCGCGGAGTTGCTGATTCAGCCGGTGCTCACAGCGCACCCCACCGAAGCAAAACGGCGGACGATCCTCCTCAAACTGCTCGATCTCGCCCGGATGTTGAATGACCTGGATGCGCGCTTCCTTTTGGCCAGTGAAAAGACAGCCATCTGGGAGCAGATTCGGGAAATCGTGGTCTCCCTATGGCAAAGTGACGTGAACCGAGAACGACGCCCGGATGTGATGGATGAGGTGCGGGAAGGGCTATACTTTTTCGAGACAACCCTTTTCGATCTGTTGCCCGAAATCTATGCGGAGCTGGAACAGGCGCTAGAGACGGCCTATCCGAACGAGACCTTCAGCCTCCCCACATTTTTACGCTACGGTTCATGGATTGGCGGCGACCGGGACGGCAATCCGTTTGTTACGCAGGATGTGACGGAAGATGCTTTACGCCAGCAGAAACGGCAGGCGCTGGAACTGTACCGGCGTGCGGTAAATGGCCTGTACGGCCATCTGAGTGTGGCCCATACCCGCTGCGGCTTTTCTCAGGAGTTCCTCGATAGCCTGACGCGAGATCTGGAACGGGCGCCAGAGACTGACAAGGCCCGGTTGGAGCGCTTCTCGCTGGAGCCCTACCGGCAGAAGATGATCCTTATCTACCGGCGGCTGGGCGCAACCATGTTGCAGAATGATGAAAGATGGGCGGCGCAAAGGCCAGACCCGTGGGCCTATCAGAGCGCGAGCGAATTTGTACAGGATCTGGAACTGATTCAGAGAAGTCTGCTCCAGAACAACGGCAGACGGCTGGCCGAGGGGCGGTTCGCCCGGCTGGCGCAGCAGGCCCGCATCTTTGGCTTTCATCTGGCATCGATGGACATACGACAGCATTCAGGCCGCCATCAAGAGGCCGTAGCTGAGCTGCTGCATCGCTACTATCGCCCTCGAGATCCGCAATTCGACTACATGTCGATGTCGGAAATAGATCAGGCGCGGCTATTGGTTGAAGAGATCAAGAGCCCGCGCCCGCTGATGGCATGTTTGCAGTTCAGCGATACAACGAACGAAACCGTGGCCATCTTCCGGCTCATCCGCCAGGCCCATGAGAAGATCGCGCCACAGGCCATCTGCGCCTACATCATCAGTATGACCACATCTGTCAACCATGTATTGGAGGCGTTATTGCTGGCAAAGGACGCCGGCCTGTTCGGGCAGATCGATATTGTGCCCCTATTCGAGACGATCGATGATCTGATCAGGGCGCCAGATGTGATAACGGCCCTGTTCGAGATGCCGATCTACCGGCAACACCTCGCTGGGCGGGGCAACCGTCAGGAGATCATGATCGGCTACAGCGATTCCAACAAAGACGGCGGTTATCTGCGATCGAAGTGGATTCTTTACCAGGCGCAGAAGACCCTGACCGAGACATGCGCCACACATGGGGTGAAATTGACGCTTTTTCACGGGCGGGGCGGCTCCATCGGGCGAGGAGGCGGGCCGACCAATCGGGCGATTCTGGCCCAGCCAGCGGGGTCGGTACAGGGGCGGATCAAGATCACTGAACAGGGGGAAGTGATCAGCGCCCGCTACAGCAATCGAGCGCTTGCTCAGCGTCATTTGGAACAACTGGTCAACGCGGTTCTGCTCTCCAGCGGCGAACCTAGCCAGCATGACAAAACGCAAAGACGCAAAGACGCAAGGACGCAAAGCGGGCAGCCCGAACCGGTGGAAGGCGGTCTGGCGGCCAGCGCTCGCCCGGCAGAAGAGGGCTGGGCGGAAATTTTGAACGAAGCCAGCGAGCGTTCGGAGCGCAAATATCGGGCACTCGTAGAGAATCCTGCCTTTCTGCGCTATTTTCACGAGGCGACTCCCATTGAACAGCTGGCGCAGATGAATATCGGCTCCCGCCCGGCCAAACGTCGAGAGACGACAGATATCTCCGATCTGCGCGCCATTCCCTGGGCTTTTGCATGGACACAAAGTCGGGTGAATCTGCCGGGCTGGTATGGTTTGGGCACGGGTTTGCGCGCTGACATCAGGCCCTCGGGCGAACCGCCAAAGATAGCGATGTTACAAGAGATGTATCGGAATTGGGCTTTCTTCCGCACAGTCATCGATCGGGCACAGCTTTCCATGCGTCAGGCGGATATGACAATCGCGGCGTTATACGCGTTCCTAACCGATGCGGAGACAAATCCTGAGTATCAGAATACGATTTTCAGCGAGATATTAGAGGAATTTCGGCTCACGGAGCGGATTATCCTTGAGATCACTGGGCAGGATGCCCTGCTGGGCAATGAGCCGTGGCTTCAGCGCAACATCAATCTGCGCAATCCGTATGTTGATCCGCTCAATTATATCCAGGTAGCATTGCTCAGGAAGCAGCGGACTAGCGCCAAGCGCAAGGGTTCCGTTGGCTCAGATGATCCTCGGCTTCGCCAGGCAATTCTACTGTCCATTAACGGCATCGCCGCCGGTTTACAGGCGACGGGCTAATGAGGAGCGAGGGCAGAGGATTCTTCACCCTGGGAGACAGCAAAGGTGAAGGTTCAACTATTCGACACAACGTTGCGAGATGGCGTCCAAAGCGAAGGTGTTTCGCTTAGCTGCGACGACAAACTGCATATCGCCGCTCGTCTGGATGAGTTCGGCATGGATTATATTGAAGGCGGCTGGCCTGGCTCCAATCCGAAAGATATGGAGTTTTTCGAGCGGGCGGCGAATGAACTGACGCTGAAGCGCGCGCGGCTTACGGCCTTCGGCTCCACCTGCCGGCGGGGTACGGAGCCGGCCACAGACCCGCAAATTCAACTGCTGCTGGCGGCGAACACACCGGTCATCTCCCTGTTCGGCAAGAGCTGGGATCTGCACGTGCGTGATGTTTTGCAGACGACGCCGGCAGAGAATCTGCGGATGATCCGCGAGTCGGTGGCTTATCTCAAGAGTCATGGCAAAGAGGTCATCTACGACGCCGAGCATTTCTTCGACGGCTACAAAGAGAACCCAGGCTACGCCCTGGCAACGCTCAAAGAGGCGGTCGCCGGTGGCGCGGCCTGCATCGTTCTGTGTGACACGAACGGTGGCAGCCTGGTCTGGGAGATCGGGCAGATCGTCGGCAGCGTGCGCCGCGAACTGTTCGCCGCAGGCGCTCTCCGGAACCAGCAAAGTAAGGACGGGCAGAAGGCGCCGGCAGCCAAGATCACGCTGGGAATCCACGCGCACAACGACAGCGACACCGCGGTCGCCAACTCGCTGGAGGCGGTCCGCAATGGATGCGCCCATGTTCAGGGCACCATCAACGGCTACGGCGAACGCTGTGGCAACGCCAATCTCGTAAGTATCATCGCCAATCTGCAGCTAAAGATGGGCTACGAACTGATACCGGCGGAAAAGTTGGAGTCCTTGACGGATCTCAGCCACTACGTCAATGAACTCGCCAACCTCAGCCCCAATACGCACCAACCATTCGTTGGGCAAAGCGCCTTCGCGCATAAAGGAGGCACTCACGTCAACGCTGTTTTGAAGAATGTTGACAGTTACCAGCACATCGATCCGGACGTTATCGGCAACCAGACCCGTGTGCTGGTCAGTGAACTGAGCGGCAAGGACAACATCAGCGTCAAGGCCGACGAATTCGGTGTGGAAGGGCTGTCGCGGGAAAAGGAACGCGCGGTACTTCAGCGCATCAAAGAGTTGGAAAATATCGGTTTTGCCTTTGAGAGCGCCGAAGCCAGCGTCGATCTGATATTGCGCCGCTCCGGGGAGGAGTATACCCCCTGCTTTGCGTTGATCAACTACACGGCAGCTGTGGCAAACCGAGCCGGACGTGGACTCTCGTCAGAGGCGACTGTCAAGGTTGAAGTGGGTGAGCGGATCTACCACGAAGTGGCGGAGGGCAACGGGCCAGTCAATGCGCTGATGATCGCCCTGCGCAAGGCGATCCAGCACTACTACCCGCAACTCGAGCGTATGTACCTGCAAGACTACAAGGTGCGCATCCTCAACAGCGAACGGGGCACCGGCGCCTCTGTACGGGTACTCATCACCAGTTCTGATGGGGCGCGCAGTTGGACCACAGTTGGGGCCAGCACAAATATCATCGAGGCGAGCTGGACGGCCATCTACGATGCAGTCGAGTATTTTCTGCTTACTTTTGACCAACCTCAATCGATTCGGAATTAGTCAATTAAAAATTAGAAATTGGTTAATTCGTAATTCCCATTTCCCATTTCTTCGCTCCAACTACCCTTTCAACAGGACAGAGGGAATCCTATGGCAGTGACAACCAATCGTAAACTCAACAAATATAGTCGTGTCCTCACCCAAACGATCTCCCAGGTCGGCTCCCAGGCAATGCTCTACGGGGTGGGCCTGAGCGACGCGGACATGAACAAGCCTCAGGTAGGCATTGCCTCCATGGGTTGGGAAGGAAACACCTGCAATATGCACCTGAACGCCCTGGCCCGTCGGGTGAAGCAAGGCGTGCAGGATGCCGGACTGGTAGGTCTCATCTTCCACACCATCGGCGTGAGTGATGGCATCTCAATGGGTACCTCGGGGATGAAACTATCTCTGCTGAGCCGGGACATTATCGCCGACTCGATTGAAACGGTTATGCGGGCCCAGTGGTACGATGCCAATATCTCGCTGCCTGGCTGCGACAAAAATATGCCAGGCGCGCTGATGGCCATGGCTCGGGTCAACCGGCCTAGCCTGATGGTTTACGGCGGGACAATTCGGCCTGGCTGGCAAAACGACCAGAAGCTGGACATCATTTCGGCCTTTGAGGCCTACGGGCAATACTTGGCCGCAGACATCGATGAAGAGCAGTTGAAGGAAGTGTTGCGCAACGCCTGCCCCGGTGAAGGCGCATGTGGCGGGATGTACACAGCCAACACAATGGCCTCGGCGATCGAAACGCTTGGCATGAGCTTGCCCTACAGCTCCTCCTATCCGGCCACCAGCGACGGCAAACAGCAGGAGTGTATCGAGGCGGGCGTGGCGATCCAGAACCTGCTGGAGATGGATCTCAAACCCCTGGATATTCTGACCCGGAAGGCGTTTGAAAACGCGATTACTGTTACTGTCGTCCTCGGCGGCTCCACAAACGCCGTCCTGCACCTGATGGCAATCGCCAAATCCACAGGTGTACGGCTGACTATCGACGATTTCCAGGAGATCTCCGACCGCACGCCCCTGCTGGCCGATCTGAAGCCCAGCGGTCAGTACGTGATGGAAGATCTGTACGAAGTGGGCGGCGTGCCGGCAGTGCAGAAGATGCTCCTGCGGGAAGGCTTTCTGCATGGGGATTGTATGACCGTCACAGGCAAAACCCTGGCGGAAAATCTGGCCGAGATACCCGATCTGAGCGCAGGGCAAAAAATTATTATGCCCCTGGACAACCCCATCAAATCGACAGGGCATCTGCAGATTCTCTACGGCAACCTGGCCGCGGGCGGCGCTGTGGCCAAGATCACCGGCAAGGAAGGCACGCGCTTTATTGGCCCGGCCGTCTGTTATGACTCCGAGGAGGCCTGTCTGGAGGGTATCGAGAACGACGAAGTGCAGCCAGGCAACGTCGTCGTCATCCGCTATGAGGGGCCGAAAGGGGGCCCGGGGATGCGGGAGATGCTGAGCATCACCGCTGCGATTATGGGCAAGGGGCTGGGCAAGGACGTAGCTCTGATCACGGATGGGCGTTTCTCTGGCGGCAGCCACGGTTTTGTGGTCGGTCACATCACGCCGGAGGCCCAGGAAGGCGGACTGATGGGGTTGGTTGGCAACGGCGACACCATTACAATCGACGCCGAGAACAATATCCTCAATCTGGACGTTCCAGTGGAAGAGATCGAGCGCCGCCGGGCCGATTGGCGCGCGCCGGAGTACAAGTTCAAGAGCGGCGCGCTCTGGAAGTACATCAAGACAGTAGCGAACGCTTCAGAGGGCTGCGTGACCGATGCCTGAAGAAGTAGAGCGAGGGCAGAAGTGCGGAGAGAGCCCCCTCTCACTTCTCTGCCCTCGCTCCTCACATCAGGAGGAAACAAACCCCTATGACACCTGCCCAAGGCAACAATGAGCGCAGCGGCGGCGCATCCAGCGGCGGCCCGCTTTCTGACCATGTTCTCCGCCTGGGCGCATCGACCTACTCCTACTGGCATTTTACAGCGGAGAAAACCCCCATCGAGGTCGTTCTGGACGAAGCCGCAAAGCTCGGGCTGAACGGCGTGGAGATCCTACACCGACAGATGGAGTCGGAAGAGAGCGCCTACCTGCAAAAGCTCAAAAGGCAGGCCTTCTCTCTGGGGTTGGATCTGTATAATCTGTCGATTCATCAGGACTTTGTGCACGATGATGCGGACGTGCGCCAGCAGCACATCGACCATACATTGCGCTGCATCGATCTGGCCCACGAGATGGGCATTCCGTCGATTCGGGTCAACTCCGGTGGCTTCCGCAAGCAAGGCAGCTTCGATGATCTGATCAAAGCCAAAGGGTGGGTGGAGCCGTGGAAAGGCTTCACTGTGGACGATGCCTTCGCTTGGGTGATCGACGCCATCGAGAGCTGTCTGCCGAGGGCAGAGGAGCGGGGTGTGCTCCTGCTGCTGGAGAATCATTGGGGCTTGACGACATTTGCGCAGGATATGGCCCGCATTATCGAAACGATCGACTCGCCCTGGCTGAAAGCGATCCTCGATATGGGCAACTTTCTCTTCGAAGAGGATATGTACTTGGCGATGGGGCGCGTTGCGCCTCACGTGCGCCTGGCCCATGCCAAAACCTATCCTGGAGGCGGATCCTGGTATACTCTCAATCTGGACTATAGCCGCATCTTTCGTATTTTGCTGGACGCTGGTTGGCGGGGCTACTGCTCAATCGAGATGGAAGGGGCAGAGGAGGCCGTGACCGCGATGCCGAAGAGTGTGGAGATGTTGCGGCAGGCTTGGGAAAGAGCAATCTGAAGTTGATCGGGCCGCCCATAGCGAATGAAGAAGTAGAGAGGGGAGAAGTGAGGAGAGAGAACTGCGCCGTTTCTCGCGTCTCTGTCCTCGCTCCTCATTCATTATAGCGTTGCCGCAGCGCCTTCTTGTCGAACTTGCCGGTACTAGTCTTGGGGATTTCGTCGATAAACACGAAATCATCCGGCAGCCACCACCTGGCGATCTGCGGTTCCAGAAAGCTCCGCAACTGATCCGCAGTCAGCGGACCAGCGCCATCGGTGGGGACGACGACAGCCAGAGGGCGCTCCTGCCAGCGTTCGTGGGAGATGGCGATGACCGCCGCTTCCAGCACCTGTGGATGGGCCATCAGCAGATTCTCCAACTCCACCGATGAGATCCACTCGCCGCCGCTTTTCACCAGATCCTTAGTGCGGTCGGCGATGGTCATGAATCCGTCTTCACTGATCGTCACCACATCCCCTGTGCGGAACCAGCCGTCCGTAGTAAAGCTATCGCTACTGCCGTTCAGTTTGAAGTAATCCCGCACTACCCACGGGCCGCGCACCTGCAACTCACCCATCGTTGCGCCATCCCAGGGCAGTTCTTCGTCGTTATCATCGACGATGCGCATCTCCACCCCGGCGATGGCATACCCCTGTCGGGCCTTCACATCCCACTGTTGATGTTGCGGCAGCTGCAGATGATGGCTGAGGAGTTTGGAAACGGCGCCCAAGGGCGACATCTCCGTCATCCCCCAGGCGTGCATAACGTTTACGCCTAGCTCCTTCTCGTAGGCCTCGATGAGGCTACGGGGCATGGCCGAGCCCCCCACCACCAACGCCCGGATACAGGAGATATCCCGGCGGGTCTCCTTCAGATCGTGATAAAGGCCGTTCCAGATAGTCGGCACCCCGGCGGCGACCGTCACCCGCTCCTCTTCGATCAGCGCGGCCAGGGCAGACGGCTGCAGGTGTGGGCCTGGCAAGATCAGATTGGCGCCGGATAACACGGCCGCATAGGGCAGCCCCCAGGCCATTGCATGGAATTGGGGCACCACCGGCAACGCCACGTCCGTTTCGGCGAGGCCCAGGGCAGATGCCTGACATGCACCAACGGTATGCAGATACATGGAGCGATGGCTGTACAGCGCGCCCTTTGGGTGGCCGGTGGTGCCGCTGGTGTAACAAAGCCCCATCGCCTGATTTTCGTCTTCCACCCGCCAGGTATACTCGTCGTCCACAGCCGCCATCAGCTCCTCGTAGTGGTGAATCTGGCCGGACAGTTTCGTCTCCACTCCCTCAGGCGGCGTATTGAACAACACAAAATGCTCGACGTCGCCGATCCGCTCCGCCAGCCGCTCAATGAGCGGCAGCAGTGCGCCGTCGATAAAGATGACTTTATCCTCTGCGTGGTTGATGATGTAGGCCAGTTGTTCCGGAAACAGTCGGATGTTGAGAGTATGGACGACTGCGCCCGAGCCCGGCACGCCGAAGTACAGTTCCATGTGCTGGAAATTGTTCCAGGAGAAGGTGCCGACCCGATCCCCCGGCTCTACACCCAGCCCTTCCAGCACATTGCCCAGCCGCTTCACCCGTCCGTAGAACTCCCGGTAGGTGTATTCATGCAACGCGCCGTCAGGCAGCTTCGTTCTGATCTTCTTGTGGGGATAGAGTCGGTTGCCATGTTCCAGAATGCGGTCAAGTGTGAGGGGATAGTCCATCATCAGGCCGGAAAGCATACGATGGCTCCTTTGAACACAAGGGTAAGAACGCCGACTATGATTTATGTGATTATCCAAGGATGCGCCCTTTGCAAGTGTACCCTTTCCATGATACCTGCGCAATACGCCCCAGCGGATAGGGCGCGTCCCAGATTTTTGGGTGGAGAAACAGATTGTCTGAATCAGGATTTTCAGGATGGATGGATAGACAGGATGATACACCTCCACACGCCAACTGCAGTGGCCAGGCGCCAGTGCCGTTACTGGCCACTAGCCAGTGGCTAGTGGCCACTGATTTTTGCCACGACGCGCAAGCTGTCCTCGCTTTGCGAACAGCTCTTGGCGATTGGTTCGATTTATAAATTGCAATACACTACATTCCAGATCGACAGATGACGGCAGGGGGCTTCCGATCCAGCGACAACGCGCCAGGATTGGCCCGCGTGGCGCCAAGCTACTTCGACTGCGCCTGCCGGGATAGCAGATTGGAGCCGGCATGACAGTGGGAGAGTTCATCGCCAAATGGCGGGCGTCTGAGTTGAAGGAGCGCTCGGCGGCCCAGGAACAGTTCATTGACCTGTGTCGGCTCCTCGACGAGCCTACGCCGGCCGAAGACGACCCGACCGGTGAACGCTACTGCTTCGAGCGCGGCGCGCGCAAGGATAGCGGCGGGGCCGGCTGGGCCGACGTGTGGAAACGACACTGCTTCGCCTGGGAGTACAAGGGCAAGCACGCAGACCTCGACGCGGCCTTCAATCAGTTGCGGCAATACGCGCTCGCGCTGGAGAATCCGCCGCTTCTGATCGTTTCGGACATGGCGCGCTTCCGCATCCACACCAACTGGACCAACAGCGTGAGCGAGACGCACGAGTTCACGCTGGACGATCTGGCGGACGCGGCTGTGCGGGTCAAGCTGAAATGGGCGCTGTCCGCTCCGCAGCGGCTGCGTCCTGGGGAGAGTCGGCAGGCGCTCACCGAGCGTGCGGCGACAGCCTTGGCCGCGTTGGCGCAGGCGTTGCGGGTGCGTGGACACGAGCCGCAGGCGGTTGCGCACTTCGTCAATCGGCTGGTGTTCTGCCTGTTCGCCGAGGATGTGGGTCTGCTGCCCGACAACATGTTCACGCGTATGCTGGAGCATGCGCGGCGGCGGCCGCCTGACTTTACGGCTCTGGCGCGGGATCTGTTCGGGGCGATGGCGCGCGGGGGTCGTGTCGGGTTCGAGATGGTGGCGTGGTTCAATGGTGGGTTGTTCGATGACGATGGCGCGCTGGCGCTGACCAAGCGCGAGATCGAGACCACGCTCAAGGCGGCGGCGCTCGACTGGTCGGAGATCGATCCCTCGATCTTCGGCGCATTGTTCGAGCGCGGGCTGGATCCTGATAAGCGTTCGCAGCTGGGCGCGCATTACACGGAGCGCGACAAGATCATGCTGATCGTCGAGCCGGTGGTGATCCGCCCCTGGCTTGATGAATGGGAGATGACCAAGCGCGCGATCGCGGCTTGTCTGGAGCGGGCGGATGCGGCCTTGTCGAGAGCTGCGCGCACGCGGCAACGCGGGCAGGCGGAACGGCTGTTTCGCGCCTTTCTCGAACGGCTGCGGGCATTCACGGCGCTCGATCCGGCCTGTGGTTCGGGCAACTTTCTCTATCTGGCGCTGCAGGCGCTCAAGGATCTGGAACATCGGTTGCAGTTGGAGGCTGAGGCGCTGGGCCTGCAACGGACCTTCCCCGGCGTCGGTCCGGCCAATGTCAGGGGGCTCGAGATCAACCCATACGCTGCTGAACTGGCGCGGGTTTCGGTGTGGATCGGCGAGATTCAGTGGATGCGTCGCCACGGCTATAGCGGAGTGAGCGAGCCGATTCTCAAGCCGCTCGACACCATCGCATGCCGCGATGCGATTCTGACGGCGGATGGTAGAGAAGCGGAGTGGCCGGCGGCTGATGTGGTGATCGGCAATCCGCCGTTTCTGGGGGGCAAGCTCCTGCGTGGTGGGTTGGGCGACGACTATGTGGCGTCCTTGCAGCGTCTCTACGGGTCGCGGATTCACGGCGAGGCCGATCTGGTGTGCCATTGGTTCGACAAGGCTGTGCGTCTGGTCGCCGAGGGCAAGATCGTGCGCGTCGGACTCGTGGCCACGAACTCGATTCGCGGGGGGCGCAACCGGGCAGTGCTGGATCGGATCGTCGAACAGGGCGTCATCTTCGATGCCTGGTCGGACGAGCCGTGGGTGGTCGATGGCGCGGCTGTGCGGGTGTCGCTGGTGTGCTTCGCTGGGCGGGGGGCTGGGTTGTCTGTGCGTCTCGACGGGCGCGACGTGTCCCGCATCAACGCTGACCTTACGGCTGGGCGGGTCGATCTCACGAAAGCGGGGAGGTTGCCGCGGAACCGGGATAGGGCCTTCATGGGCGACACCAAGAACGGTCCCTTCGCTGTCGCCGGCGATCTGGCGCGGGCGTGGCTGCGTCTGCCGGCGAATCCCAACGGGCGTGCGAACGCCGATGTTCTCAAGCCGTGGGTCAACGGCATGGATCTGACTCGTCGTTCGGCGGACAAGTGGATTGTCGATTTCGGGTGGTTGATGGGGGAAGCGGAGGCGGCGCTCTATGAAGCGCCGTTCTCCTATGTGGCGGCCCATGTGAGGCCGGTGCGGCAACGGAAGCGCGCGCGGAGGGTTCGAGATATCTGGTGGCGACACGAAGCGCCGCGGCCTGTCATGTGGAAAGCGCTCGCCGGTCTGTCGCGCTACATTGCCACGCCGCGCGTCGCCAAACATCGGCTGTTCGTTTGGCGACACGCCGGTGTCTGCCCTGACAGCGCGCTGATCGTCATCGTCCGTGACGACGACACCACCTTTGGCATCCTGCACAGCCGCTTTCACGAAGCCTGGTCACTCCGGCTCGGCACCAGCCTGGAAGACCGTCCGCGCTACACGCCGACCACCACCTTCCAGACGTTTCCCTTTCCAGACGGGCTGTCGCCCGACATCCCGGCGGCCGACTATGCCGACGACCCGCGCGCTGCCGCTATCGCCGTGGCGGCCCGGCATCTGGTCGAACTGCGCGACCGCTGGCTCAACCCGCCCGAATGGGTGGAGTGGGTGGACGAGCCGGTTCCCGGCTATCCCAAGCGTCCGGTCGCCCGCGTTGAGGCGGCGGCAAAGGCCCTTCAGGCGCGCACGCTGACCAACCTCTACAACGCCCGCCCGCGCTGGCTCGCCGATGCGCATGCCGCTCTCGATGCCGCTGTCGCGGCCGCCTATGGCTGGCCTGCCGACATCTCTGACGACGACGCGCTGCGCCAACTGCTGGCGCTCAACTTGGCGGATGGAAGTGGGTAAAGGATTTCAGGCACGATCTTCCGCGCCTTCGTTCGCTTCTCGACTGGGCCAATCCTCTATCGCCAACGCGCCTTCCTCGATACCGAAGTCTGCGCGCGCTCTACCAAGATGATGTCAGAGATCGCGGTTAAACAGATTCAAGAGATGAGAGACTTCGTTGGGATCAGCCAGCGAGTATCGGGGAATTTTGTCGAGCAGGATGCTGAGTGGCTCAGAGGGCGCCCCCGCTTTGCGAACAGCTCCTGGCGATTGGTTCGATTTATGAATTGCGATACACTACATTCCAGGTCGACAACTGTAAACCGCCTTATAGCCCTTACTCATTCCACAGGAGCATCCAACTCTATGCAGGATCTTCTTCGCTATCGTCAGATTCACCTCGATTTCCACACCAGCGAGCATCTCACCAACATCGGCGGAGAGTTCGATGCCAATGCTTGGGCGCAGATGCTGGCCGATGCCCACGTGGACTCCATCACCTGCTTCGCGCGGGGGCATCACGGGATGATCTTCTACGACACGCGGGCCCACCCGGAACGTCGCCACCCGCATCTGGCCTGCAATCTGCTGGTCGAGCAGATCAGGGCGGCCCACGCGCGCGATATCCGCGTACCCATCTACACGACGGTGCAGTGGGACTATTACAGCGCTCAGAAACATCCAGAGTGGGTGCAGGTAGCAGGGGATGGCGCCATCCAGGGGCAGATGCCCTATGAGGCCGGCTTTTATGCCAAGCTCTGCCTCAACACGCCATACGTAGACTTTCTCAAGGCGCATGTGGTTGAGATGTTCGAACTGCTGCCGGCGGTGGACGGCTTCTTCTTCGATATCGTGCAGGATCAGGACTGCTCCTGCAGGGTTTGCCGTATGGAAATGCTAGATCAGGGTCTGGATCCCTCCGCAGAGGTGGATCGACTAGCATTTGGACGACAGGTAATAGATCGCTTCAAACGGGCACTGTCCGCCCACGTGCGCGCGCACAGCCAAGAGTGCACGATCTTCTACAACGCCGGTCATGTCGGCCCCCGCCAGCGCCAGACGCGCGACGCCTACAGCCACTGGGAACTGGAATCGTTGCCCTCCGGCGGCTGGGGCTATATGCACTTTCCTCTGTCTCAGCGCTACGCGCGCATCACTGGCCGCGACTGTCTGGGCATGACCGGAAAATTTCACACATCCTGGGGAGATTTCCAATCCTATAAAAACGAGGCGGCTCTGCAATTCGAGTGCTTCCAGATGCTGGCCCTCAACGCCAAGTGTTCTATTGGCGATCAGCTCCACCCCACGGGACGGCTGGACCGAGCGACATATGATCTGGTCGAGGCGATCTACGGCGAAGTGGCCCGTAAAGAGGAGTGGTGTCGAAACGCGCGCGCGGTTACGGACATAGGCATCTTCACGCTGGAGGAGTTCACCGGTGAGCGACTTACGCCGGAGACCATCGGCGCGGTACGGATGCTACAAGAGAGCGGCCACCAGTTCGATATTCTCGATAGCCAGAGCGATTTCGAAGCCTATCAAGTGTTGATCCTGCCCGACGCGGTACCTCTGAACAGAGGCTTGGCGCAGAAAGTGACAAGCTTTCTGGCCAAAGGCGGTAAACTCATCGCGTCCTTTGAGGCGGGTCTGACAGCGGATCGGTCAGATTTCGCCCTGACCGAATGGGGCGTACGCAAAACAGGAGACGGCCCGGTAGACGCGCGCGGCGAGTTGGCGCGTGGCCGCAACTTCCCTAAGGGGGATTACGTGGACTATTTACGGGCGGAGGGGCCTCTCGCCCAAGGGCTGCGGGATACAGAGTACGTCATGTATATGCGCGGACTGGAAATCGCTGCCGACGATGGCACAGAGGTCTTCGCCTGGACGGTGTCAGCGTACTTCGACCGCGCCTGGCGGCATTTCTGCTCCCATCGGCAGACACCTTCCAGCGGCGAGATGGTCGGGCCGGCGGCCGTACGCGCAGGCGATCTGATCTATTTCGCCCACCCGATCTTCCGCCAGTACAACCAGAACGCGCCGCGCTGGTGCAAGCAGCTGCTGTTGAATGCCTTGGATCTGCTCCTCCCCAATCCGGTGCTGCGTCATCAGGGGCCAAGCAGTTTGATGGCGGCGGTCAACGAACAAGCTGAACACAACCGCTGGGTCGTCCATCTGCTCCATTACATTCCGGAGCGGCGGGGACAGGATTTCGATGTGGTTGAAGATGTACTGCCCCTGCACGATGTGGCGGTCAGCCTACGGTCACCGGGGGCGGCTACCAGCGTGCGCAGCGTACCGGACGGCAATCCGCTCCGGTTTACGGAAGAAAACGGGCGGCTTCATTTCATCCTGCCAACATTGGCAGGCCATCAGATGGTAGAGATTGCAAGGTAGGGGCATTTGGTATGCACGCCAGTTGACGACTGATTCATCTGGTTTGGCCGACAGGTCGCAAAGAGGCGCCCGCATTCACCTCTCAACTATGTTCGCTGCCAGTAGTCCACCACCAGCGCCTTTGCCAGATGGGGGCGCAGGCGCGCGCCGAAGGCTGTGTGAGCCGGGTGGGGCAGATAGATATCCCGATCGGCTTCGCTGGCGAAAGTGACGAAGAAACAGTGGGTGAAGCCGTCGGCCTTGCCCTCGACGCTGACATCTGTGCCCCATTCGAAGTCATGGATGGCGTCGATCTCGCTCGGCAGAGCGCGGAAGGCGTCTTCGATCTCTCGGATCTTCTCGTCAGATGTTCCGTCTTTGAATTGGAAGAGGACTACGTGACGCAAACGTGATTGTTCAGACATTTGGATTCTTTTTCCGTACATCGCACGCCAATGATGCGGAGTTGGATGGATTATGAAAGCTCAGTTGCCTTTGTACCCGAAAGCTGCATTGATAGCAAGCCCGACTTGATCGACAATTTGGCTTGACCCTGCAGTGGGAATCTGATAGCATGCGCGCTAATTCGGGCTTCGCGCTATGCCCGGTGGATGGGGCGCTCAGCCCTCACTCGCAGGCGAAAACATGTCGGTCTCCCTGGCAATCCGACGCGTTTCATTCCTTTGCCGATGCTCATTATCGTAGAGGGGGTATCCCATGCCTGACCCGCGACCCAATATCCTCTTCATAATGTCGGACGATCACGCATCCCACGCTATGAGCTGCTACGGCAGCCGCATCAACCGGACGCCCCATCTGGACCGCATCGCCGATGGCGGAATGCGCTTCGACAACTGCTTTTGCACCAACTCGATCTGCACACCTAGCCGGGCAGTAATCCTCACTGGCGCGTACAATCACGTTAACGGCGTCACGACGCTGGCCTCCACCCTGGATGGGCGGCAGGTGACGATGCCCAAACTGTTACAGGCGGCCGGCTACCAAACGGCGATCATCGGCAAATGGCATTTGGGTCACGGCGGTGTCAACGACCCGACTGGCTTCGATTACTGGAATGTTCTGCCGGGCCAGGGTCTCTATCACAACCCGGAAATGATCGAGATGGGCGAACGCAAGATGTTCCCCGGCTATGTCACCGATCTGATAACCGATTTTTCTTTGGACTGGCTGCGGAACCGCGACCTGGAACGGCCTTTCTTCTTGATGTGTCACCACAAGGCCCCCCATCGCGCCTGGGAGCCGGACGAGAAGCACGCGCTGATGTACGAGAATGAGGAGATCCCCTATCCGGAAACCTTCGACGATGATTACAGCAACCGGGCGGCTGCCGCGGCCGCGGCCAAGATGCGCATCGAGCGGGACATGACGCTGACCGATCTCAAACGGCCCACGCCGGAGGGTCTGACAGCGGAGGAAGAGAAGAAGTGGAAGTATCAGCGCTATATCAAAGATTATCTGCGCTGTGTCGCCTCCATCGATGACAATGTGGGCCGGCTGCTGGACTATCTGGAAGAGGAGGGGGTGGCGGATAACACAATTGTCGTCTACACCTCAGATCAGGGCTTCTTTCTGGGCGATCACGGCTGGTATGACAAGCGCTTTATGTACGAAGAGTCTCTGCGGATGCCGTTCATCATCCGCTATCCGAACGGTATTGAAGCCGGGTCGGTCAACGAGCGGATGATCCTCAACGTGGACTTCGCGCCGACGTTTCTGGACTACGCTGGCGTGCAGATCCCTTCCCATTTCCAGGGGAGCAGCTTTTGCCCTCTGCTGAAGGGCGATACGCCGGCAGGCTGGCAGACGTCCATGTACTACCGCTACTGGATGCACCTAGCCCACCATCACGTCTACGCCCATTACGGCGTGCGCACGCTGCGCTACAAACTCATCTACTACTACGCGGATGCGTTGGATCAGCCAGGCGCCATCGACGACCCGCGGGAACCGGAATGGGAGCTGTTCGATCTGGAGACGGATCCCTTTGAACTGAACAACGTCTATCACGACCCGGCCTTTGCAGATGTGGTGGAAGAGTTGACCGCGGAACTGCATCGACTACAGGCGCAGGTGGGTGACGAGCCATACGTTCACTCCAGCGCGGCGGGGACGTGGAGAAAATGACAGCAGCCGCAACTCACCCCATCGTGGGACGCACCCGCTGTGACCGCTCTGTTGACGAGCCTTTCCGGCGCGGCTGTCGAAGCGCTGAACACCTGCTTTGGTTCTTCCAGCGTCTATCTTTCCTCACTTTACAGAGACGGCGAACAGATGCGCCCGGCCCAGCCACAGGGCCAACGCGCCCAGCGCCGCGGAAAGGGCAGTCCCAGTGACAGCCACAGCAACGATGCCACCGACAACAAATACGCCGCCGGCGCCCAGGCTGCCAATGCCGGAAGCCAATGCCACGAGCGCCTCGTTGATCCCCTGAACGCGCCCGCGCTCGCGAGATTTCAGCGCATCGGACAGGAGTGATGCACCGGCGATAAAACTGAAGTTCCAGCCCAGGCCCAGGAAGAAGAGTGATACGACCAGCAAGGGCAGGCCGACGGATAGGGGCGATAGTATAGCCGCCAGAATCTGCACCAGCGCGCCGGCCAGGATCATCGGCACGCGTCCCAGGCGGTCTGTCAGCCAGCCACTGACACCTGAGAGGCCGAACATCCCCAATGTATGCGCCATGATCACCCACGAAATCGCCTCGGTTGTGTGGTTGGCGTGGTTCATGTGCAGGGGAGCGATAACCATGAGCAGGGTCATCACAAGCTGGCCAATGACCATCGCCGCGATGGCCAATTGCACATCTGTCAACTTGAGGATCTCCCAAATAGGGCGCTCGGATTCGTCCGACCAAACTTCTCTGCGAGTTCCATGTGTAGCGGATGAGTCGTCCTGCTGAGCCTGCGCGCGCGCTGCCGGCATTGTTTCCTTTTCGATCTGCGCAGCCAGCAGCTTCGGATCTGGGCGCAACGCCAGAACCAGCCACAGGAGCGCCACTGCCATCAGTACAGCGCCGAGCCAAAAGGGCCCCATATTGCGATTCAACCCAAAATCGACTGCGAGATCAGCGGCCAGCGTCACCAGTAGCGGCCCTCCTACAGCGCCGATCGTCCCGGCAAAGACGATCAGACCGATGATCTTAGCCCGCTGCGCGGGTTGAAAGATTTCCGCGGCTACGTAACGCCCCTGCTCTGTTGCCGATCGCCCTGCTCCCAACAACACTGCGCCGCCCAAAAACAGCAGAAACGATCCCAGGCCGATCGCCGCTGCGCTGATGAGCATGCCAACCGTTGCAAACATCACCCCCACCGACAGGCCAAAGCGGCGCCCCAATCGATCCAGCAGCCAGCCGATAGGATAGCCGGCCCCGGCGCGCCCCAACATCATCACAGTGTTGGGCAGACCGGTCAGCGCGTCGCTGCCGCCGAGAGAAGCGGCAATTATGGGCGTCAGAGAAAAGACGGCTATCATCGCCGCGCTGGAGAGGCTTTGAACAGCGAAAAGTGTCGCAGTGATCCGGCGCTGAACGGGTGACATGACATACATATGGATGGGATCTTTCGTGGCATTCTTCTGCAAGGCGATGCGGCAGCCTTACGGCCTGGTCGTGTTCAGCGTGTATTCGCCGTAGTCGCCGAATCACCATGCTAGATGGGAGGGGCGCATGTTGCTGACACAATACATATTGTAAACTATCGTCAGGCAAAGATCAATTGTGTAGAGAAGGCGGATCAACGGGAAAACCTCGGACAGGGGACGGCGAAGCGGATTTGCTTTTTGCCGCCATTGGGGGCAGCGATGTCAGACATGTTGCGGCGATCAAGGGGTTATGGTACGGTTTCAGCGTCACTCTTTTCGGAATGGCTTCGTCGCCCCACGCATACGGTGATGCGACCGTTCTGTTCACCAGCAGAATAGGCAAATACAATGGCATCTTCACAGGCAGATCCGAATATCGTTCTCTTTGGCATCGACTCGCTGCGGGCCGACCACCTGAGTGGCTACGGTTACGAACGGCTGACCAGCCCCTATCTGGACCGCTTTGCCCAGCAGGGCGTACTTTTTGAAAACACCTACAGCGCCCATATACCCACCACTAGCGCCTACGCATCGATGCTCACCGGCATGGATGTATTCTCAACGCAGGTGGTGGCCCTGCGTCACCGTGGCCCCCTGCGGCCGGAAGTAAAAACACTGGCGGAGATCCTGCGCGAGCAGGGTTATCACACGGTCTGCGTGGGGTTCAACGGCAATCCCAGCAGCCGCGGCTTCGATGAATATCTGGATTTCACCGCCTGGGGCTCGTGGGAGGAAGGGCGCACACCCAAAGCCCAGAACCTGAACGAGCAGACGTTGCCCGCGCTGGATCGTTTGGTGGCGGATGAGAGACCGTTCTTTCTCTTTCTGCGGCACATGGATCCCCATGCGCCCTACCTACCGCCAGAACCATACGAGCGCATGTTCTATCATGGTGATGAGTGCGACCTCAGCAATAAGTCCATGGAGCCGGTGCTGGCATTCAAGCCTTTCCGGGATTTTCTGGCCTCGTGGATGCCGCCGGGCATCACCGACAAGGACTACGTGATCGCCCAGTATGATGGGGCCATCGCTTATATGGACGCGGCCATCCAGTCGATCTTCACTGCGCTGGAAAGTCACGGCATCTTCGACGAGACGATTGTGGCCATAAACGGCGATCACGGCGAGACTCTCTACGACCACGAGTGCTGGTTCGATCATCATGGCATCTACGATAACGTACTGCACGTTCCTCTACTGCTGCGCTATCCGCAGAAGCTGCCTGCGGGCAGACGGGTGGCCGGCTACAACCAGCACAAGGATCTGGTGCCGACCCTACTGGATCTGGCGGAGATCGACGCTGGCATCGATTTTGACGGCCGCTCTCTGCTGCCGATGATCGAGGGCCGAGTCGCTTCCCATGAGAGTGAGTTTTACATCACCGAATGCACGTGGATGCGCAAGCATGGATGGCGCACGCCGCAATGGAAATTGATCCTGGCTCTGGAGCCGGATTTTCATTTCAAACCGCCGATAGAACTCTACAATCTGGTCGAAGATCCAGAAGAGAATCACAATCTGGCTGAAACGCTGCCGGACGTGACCATGGCCCTCACCGCGCGTATGAACGCCTGGCTGCGCAAGCGGGAGGCCGAAACCGGGCTGCCCAACCCAATCCATCATCAGGGCGATTGGCACGGCACGGAGGGGGTCGGCGCTTTCACCAGCTCTCAACAGGCCTACGATACCCTTCACATCGGCAGCGCCAGCCAGGCCCGGCGGCTACAGGCGAAATCCCGGGAGACGGAAAAGAGAGAAGAGACGGAAGCGGCGGCAGAGGATTCTTAAAGACGATGATGAGCGCATCCACTGGGGCCGGCCTGGCCGTTCTCATCCTGTAGCGATCCTTAGCGGCCAGGTCCGGCGGCATTGCCTTACAACGGAGCATCTTATATGAAACTCGGCGCAAATTCCGTTCTATTCGGCGGCTATGATATGGAGACCGCTTTTCGCTGCATCGCTATGGCCGGCTACGACGGCATCGAAGTCTCGGCCATCGACGGCATGAGCGAACATTTGGCGCTGGAGCGCTGGCAGGAGCTGGCGCCGGAGGTCAAGCGGCTTGCCCAAGCCTACGATCTGGAGCTGCTGGCCATGGAGCAGCCCAAGCGTGCTCTGGACATTATGGAGCGGGCCATGCAGGCTGCCGTAGAATGCGGCATTCCGATTGTCAACTGTGGGCCCGGCGGCAAGAGCGATGATGAGGAGAGCCTGGCCCAAACCATCGACGAACTGGGCGCGCTATCTCAGATGGCGGAAAAGTACGGCGTCACGCTCTGCGTGAAGGCCCATGTGGGGGCCAGCATCTACAACACGCCCACGACCCTGCGGGCGATGGAGGCCATCAGTTCGCCCAACTTCGGCATCGATATGGATCCGTCCCACATTCACCGGGCCAACGAGAACCCTGTGGAGGCTATCGCTGCGGTTATCAGCCGGGTGAAGCACGTCCACATCCGCGATTGCCAAGGGCGTCAGCAGGGACCAGGCAAGCCGGAGACGCAAGCCAATGGCCGCGGCGACATCGATCTTGTAGGATACATCCGGGTACTGCACCAAAGCGGCTACAGTGGGCCTCTGAATTTAGAAGTCATCGGCGCTAAGGAGTACAGACTGGAGCAATGCTGCGCCATCGCCGCGGAGAGTCGGGGCCATATGCAGGCGTGCTTGCAGGCCTGTGGCGCGCGCTGAACGGCTTAAGATAGGCCGTCATCAAATCAACAATCAAGATGATTGGATTTGCGGGAATCAAGGCAGGATATATTCTGCATCTTCCTGTCAATCCTTACATCCAGATCAGGAGAGGTCAATGCTCACCCCAACGCAGATCGAGCAGTTTCATGTCAACGGATTTCTCAATGGCGGGCAGTTGCTGAATGATGAGGAAGTCGAGGAGTTGCGCGGGGAGGTCATGCGGGTCATCGACGAGCGGGAACGCACGGACATTCCTCAACCGGTGTCGTTGCGCAACCTGGGGGGCAATGACAGCACGCCGGTCTGGCAGATTGTCAATATCTGGGAGGCCAGCGAGCCGTTCCGCCGGCTGGTGAGTCGCCAGGAGATCACGACCGCCATCGCCCAGCTCACCGGCGCGACGGAACTTCGCATCTGGCATGATCAGATTCAGTACAAGCCGCCACAGATCGGCGGCACAACACACTGGCATCAGGATGCGCCTCTGTGGCCGATCATCGCGCCGATGACGGAAGTAACCGCCTGGGTGGCTCTGGACGATGCGGACGAGTCCAACGGTTGTATGTCGATGGCGCCTGGCTCCCACACATGGGGCAACAACATAGACTTTCTGCGTCAGGTGGAAGAGTATGACAGCATGCCGTCAGAATTTCAGGGCCGCGCGGTGCAGGTGACGCGCTGTCCGGTGAAAAAAGGCGAAGTCCACTTTCATCACGCGCTCACATGGCACGGCTCCCACAACAACACCAGCCAGCGGCCCCGCCGGGCCATCGCCCTACACTATATGACCAACGAAACTCGTTTCGTCGCCAGCGGCGAACACGTGATGAAACCATTCGTTGAAGTGGGTGATGGGGAACAGATGCAGGGCGAACATTTTCCGCAGGTGTATCCGCACAATTGAGGCAAGGATACATGGTTGTGTTACAGGCGCAAGAGATATCGGTATGGATTTTGTGAATAAGATTATTCATGGCGACTGCGAAGAGATGTTAAAGGATTGGCCCGATAACTCGATTGATCTTATTTTCACTTCTCCCCCCCTATGCGGACCAAAGGGTCAATACCTATGGTGGCGTAAAGCCAGATGAATATGTCGATTGGTTTCTCCCCAAAGCCGCACAATTTCTGCGCGTGCTGAAACCTACCGGAACCTTTGTGCTGAACATCAAAGAAAGAGTTGTAAAGGGGGAACGTCATACCTATGTCATTGAATTGATTTTGAAGATGCGAGAGCAAGGATGGTTATGGACAGAAGAGTTCATGTGGCATAAGAAAAACTCCTATCCGGGGAAATGGGCCAATCGCTTTCGTGATTCTTGGGAAAGGCTATTGCAATTCAATAAACATCGAAAGTTTCATATGTACCAGGACGCGGTAATGGTTCCGGTGGGAGATTGGGCAAAGGCGCGCCTGCACCATTTGAGCGAAACTGACCAGGAAAGAGATGAATCCAACGTCAAAAGTGGATTTGGCAAGAAAGTGTCCAATTGGGTGGGTAGAGACAGAGTCTATCCTACCAACGTAATTCACATGGCGACTGAATGTTCAAATCGAAAGCATAGCGCGGTCTTTCCAGAAGATTTACCATCGTGGTTTATCAAGCTATTCACGCAAGCAGATGATATAGTACTTGATCCATTTATCGGTTCAGGAACAACTGCTGTCGCGGCAAAACAATTGCAGCGCAACTACATAGGCATTGATTTCAATGAAGAATATTGTCAGCAGGCCAGGTAGAGAATCATGCGTATCCAGCCTCGTCTATTGGATAAGCAAGCGCTCTACTAACGTAGATACTAAAGATGAAGCCGTTATCCTTCGCTAAAGTAGACAGCTATGCGAATGAGAATAAAGTAGTAGGGCAGAATTTTGGCACTTGATCAGTGAAAACGTATCTGGCGCCCATTTCAACTGGAGTATCCTCTCATGATTCGAATCGGCATCGTCGGCTGTGGCCGTATTCTGAACGCCCATCTGCACGGCTATCGGCTCCTGCGCGAGGCCGGTTTTGACGATTTTCGCATTACCGCGCTGTGCGCCCGCAACCCTGACGACGCTCTGATGTTCCGCAAACGAGGGGAAGGGCCAGCGCCCAGACCTGCCGTTCTGCCGCCGGAATCGGGAGACCCCTTGGCTGCGCCCCACATCTATCTGGATGACTTCCAGCCAGACACCGATGTCGCTGTCTTTTCTGATTACCGGGAGATGATCACTGCGGGAACGGTCGATGCCATCAACGACTTTACGACCCTATCCATGCACCATCAGATCGGCGCGGCCGCGCTGGATGCCGGTCTGCATCTGCTGGCGCAAAAGCCTCTGGCGATCTCTGTGGTCGCCGCGCGTCTGCTGGTGGACAAGGCGAATGCCAAGGGATTGACCCTCGGTCTCTTCGAAAATGTGCGCCAATCCCCGGAGACCCGCGCCGCCGCTTGGGCCATCCGCCAGGGAGTGATCGGCGAACTGCAACTGGCCCTGTTTGGCGGCATCGGCGGGCTGTGGTCACCGGACAAAATCGTGGCCGAAACCCCTTGGCGCCATCGCAAGCTGGAAGGTGGCGGCGGCGGCGCGATTGACATAGGTGTGCACGTGATGCATTGGCTGCGCTATGTCTGTGGCGAGGTCGCCGCGATCAGCGGGATGGCGCGCACCTTTGAACCCGTCCGCTACCTGCACGGGGAGCCGTCCTCGGGCGCGTCCGTGGAGGCGAATGTGGACGACACCTATCTGGCGACTGTCACCTGTGAGAGCGGCGCGCTGGCGCAACTGATGTGGTCCTGGGCCGGCCATGGTGAAGCGACATCAATCCCTGGCGCGCCGGTCTTCTATGGCAGCAACGGCTGCATTAAAGGCGGAGAAATCATCCTTGACAACGGCAGCCGCCGCAATCTGCTGGATACATTCTGGGCAGAAGCGGATCCGGCTCTACTGAATGCGCAGTTTCCCCTCAAAGCGATGCGCCGATCCGGCGGATCCGGGGATGAACCTGAGCTTGTCGCCGGGTTCGCTGAATCGTCCGGCAGACTGACTGACGCCTTTGCCATCCAGCAGTATGACTGGCTGCAGGCCATTGAGCGGGGCGGCCAGCCGGAGACCGACGGCGAGGAGGGTTTGCGGGATCTGGCGGCGGCGTTCGGCATAATCGAATCCTCACTGCTGGGGCGGACTGTCACATTGCATGAACTGCTCTCCGGAGCGGTGCGTGGCTATCAGCGGGAAATTGACGCCTATTACGGGCTGGCATAATCAACGAAGGGGGGCGTGTGATGCGACGTGTCGGGATCGTCGGGGCTGGCGCCATTTCCAGAACACACGCGGACCGGTGGCAGCGGATGCCGGGTGTCGATCTGGTCGGGTTTTATGATATTGTAGAGGCATCTGCCCGGCGCGCTGTCGAGCAGTTCGGCGGTACGGTGTTCAGCAGCTTGCATGCTCTGCTCGATGCGGTCGATTATGTGGATGTATGCGCACCGGGGACGGCCCACGCCGAGCCGGTGATCGCCGCGCTGGAGGCTGGGACGCCGACGGTCTGTGAAAAACCGCTTGCCAACAGCGTTGCGGACTGCGCACGGATTGTTGACGCGGCGGAACGGAGCGGTACGCCCCTGTTTGTGGCTATGGTCGTGCGTTTCTTCCCACAGTTCGCCAAAGCCAAGCATGTGCTGGACAGCGGCGCCATTGGCGCGCCGGGCGTGATCCGCACTGTGCGCAGCGGTAGCTATCCCCATCCGGGCGCGGGCTGGCGTAGCGGCGTCGCCAATACCGGGTACTACGCTGACTTTTCTCAAAGCGGGGGCGTACTGTTGGATCTGTGCGTTCACGACATCGACTATCAGCGCTGGTGTTTCGGTGAGATCGAACGGGTTTTCGCCCGAGGGATGATGTTTGCCGGCAAGGAGCCGAAGGATCACGCGCTGCTGACGATACGCTTTGCCAATGGCGCGGTCGGCCACATCGAAGGCAGTTGGGCCTATCCCCGGGGGCGATTCTGCACTCGAATTGAAATCGCCGGTACGGGAGGCATCATCGAGTGGGATTCGCGGGCGCAGCAGCCGTTGGAAATCTCCATCGAAACGGAAGACGGGATCCTGTCGGCGTCCAGCAGTTCACCCACCGCGCCCCAGGACGATCCTTATTATGCGGAACTGGCCCATTTCGTCACCTGCACTGAAGCGAAAACGCCCTACCTGGTATCGCCTTACGACGGCCTGATGGCGGTGAAGGTTTCACGGGCGGCGATTGAGAGTCTCCGCACTGGAAAAGCGGTTGCAATCAATCGCGCCTGAATCAAGATGATTGGCTTTGCGGGATATAGTGGGCGGGCACAAGACCCGCCCCTACCTGTCAATCCTTACATCCAGGTTGGAAAGAGGCAGCAATCTCTATGACTACCCAATCGAAGGTTCTCTCCGACCCAGCCGTTTTTGAGGCCGAACAGGCGCTTGTCGCCCCGCCGGAAGGAGTCGCAGACATTCGTCTGGGCCTGTTTAGCTTCGCCCATTTGCACGCGTCAAGCTATGCCCACTACGTTTCCCAGATGCCCGGGGTGGCGCTGGCAGGTGTGTATGACGACGACCTGGAACGAGGCCGGCGCGCAGCGGACACCTATGACATTCCCTATTTCGAGCAGGCGGAGAGGTTGCTGGCGGAAGAGCTTGACGGCGCGGTCATCTGCTCGGAAAACGCCGCCCATGCGCCTCTCGCGCTACAGGCAGCCGGACATGTGCGCAGTATTCTGTGTGAAAAGCCGATTGCCACAACTGTCAGCGACGGGCAGGCGATGATCGATCGCTGCCGAGAGACCGGCACGCAACTGCAAATTGCCTTCCCCATGCGTTTCTCGCCGCCGGTGATGGAGCTGAAGAGGAAACTCGACACGGGCATACTTGGCGAGATGTACAGCGTCAAATGCACCAATCACGGATCCATGCCCGGTGGCTGGTTCGCCGATCCGAAACTGGCGGGTGGGGGCGCGGTGATCGACCACACCGTGCATGTGATCGATCTTCTGCGCTGGCTGTGGAATACGGAAGTGGAGGAGGTCTATGCCGAAGTCGGCCACGAACTCCTGCATCCGGGCCTGGGCATCGACGATGTCGGACTGCTGAGCTTCCGGCTGACAAACGGCGTCTTCGGCACGCTGGACACGAGTTGGTCCCGGCCGCC
Organism: uncultured Caldilineaceae bacterium; assembly: GCA_958295915.1. Taxonomy (GTDB): domain Bacteria; phylum Chloroflexota; class Anaerolineae; order Caldilineales; family Caldilineaceae; genus Bin5. The sequence goes on along the minus strand of OY282381.1, from coordinate 4,084,263 downwards.
GAGCTATCCCACATGGGGGGATGTGAAGCTGGACATTCTCGGCGAGCAGGGGATGATCTGCGTCGATGCCTTCGAGCAAAACCTTCAGGTCAGTTCGGACAAAGCGGGCAAGACGTCGTGGGTCCACTGGGGCAGCAGTGGCGATGAGGGGCTGATGGCCGATTTCGTTGCTATGATCCGCACGGGCCGGGAAGCGTCGATCAGCGGGGAGGACGGCCAGCGGGCGCTGGAAGTGGCGCTGGCGGCCTATGAGTCGGCTCGACGGGCAGAGCCGGTGCGTCTATCGCCATAGGGGCAGGCGCTTCAGTTCACCGGAAATAGGACACCGGTTTTGGCTGAACTGCAATCAAGATCATTGGATTTGCAGGAATCAAGGCAGGATATATCCTGCATCTTCCGGTCAATCCTTACATCCTGATCCGCTTTTTCGTGGTCCGTTGCCAGTGGGTTTACTGATCGCTGAGCGACGATTCATTAATCATGCCTCACAGCAGTATACCTCAGAACGCTGTCCTGCGGGCGCGCAGACTCCTACAGAGCAGCCCCCTTTTTTTCGACACCGAAACCACCGGCGTCCACTGCCGCGCGGAGATTATTGAGATCGGTATTGTCGATGTGAACGGCGAGACGGCGCTGGAAAGCTTCGTGCGCCCGCTTCAGCGCATCTCTGTTGGCGCCACTGCTGTGCATGGCATCACCAACCACATGGTCATGCACGCGCCCACCTGGGCAGAAATTTGGCCTCAGATGAAACAACTTTTCGCCGGCCGCCGTGTGGGCATATACAACGCCGACTTCGATCTGCGGATGATGTGGCAGTCCCACGCGCTGCACAATCTGCCCTGGCAGGCGGTGGGAGGGAGCGCCTTCTGTGTGATGAAGCTGTATGCTCAGTTCTATGGCGAGGCCCGAGGCCAGAGGGAGTATCGCTGGCAGAGCCTGAAGAACGCCGGCCAGCAATGCGGCATCCCCTTGCCGAACAGCCACAGGGCCGCGGACGACGCCCGACTGGCCTGTGCCCTTGTTCATCATATAGCGAAATTGGGGCGTTCCAGAATTCGACATTCCCGCCAGTTCAACAGCTGAAGGGCGCTCATACCTCATAACCAGAATGTGGCGCTAGTGGACAGGCACGATGGATCAGGAGTTGAAGGCGTTTTTGCAGGGCCAGACACCTCTGGCAGAGGAGTGGGTAGTTTGGCCTCTGGACGGAGACGATTTTGTACAGACCCGTTTCACATACGCAGCGGATTCAGCGCCGCCGCGACGATTTGTGACTTCTGTGCGGGCGGTGGTAACGTGGGGCAGGGAGATCCTTGTGGCGCGGGATCCAGAGAGTGAGCACATTCTTCCTGGCGGACGCATCAACAACGACGAGGGAGTGTTGGAGGCGCTACAACGGGAGCTGCTCGAAGAAAGCGGTTGGGCAGTCCACAATCCGCCCACCCTGATTGGGCTATTTCACTATTACATTCACTCTTTCAAGCCGGACGGATATCGATATCCCTACCCGGACTATCTGCAGCTAATTTACAGGGCGGAGGCGCGCAGATACATTCCGGCTGCAATCGAAGCCGACGGTTATGAATTGGGGGCCGAATTTCGTCCCCTCGCAGATGTCCGTCGGATGCCCTTTTCATTAGGGGAGATTGCGCTACTGCAAATTCTGTACGCTTGAGTGAAGGAGAATCTGATGGCGAATGAACAGCACACAGCCGACCCGAATCAGTACCGCCACTACAGTCCGGTCGAAGTACATATCAATCTCAAAGAGACACTTGGCGCAATCTTTCTAGGCCTGATGACGTTGATTCTATTGATCGCTTTCCTGCATGCACAAAAACAAATCCGTATCCTCCAGGAACAGCTCAATGAATCCAGTTCCCAATGACCGTAATCGAACGGCGCGGCGATGCTCGGTGGATGGGAGACCGCGCCGTTCGACGTTTTCCTACTCAATCTTTTCCGCTCCCTGGCATTGGCCGGCTCATATGCGTATTGCGGACTACTTCATTCCGCTTCACTCCGCACGCACACTAATCTCGACCGACATCTCTTGCAGCACGCCGCCGCGGATGAGCCGCAAGGGCACTTCTTTGCCGACCCGATCGCCTCGTAGCACAACTGCCAGATCGTCAGGACTGTGGACCGCCTCGCCATCAAGGGTGACAAGAATATCACCCAGCACCAGACCACCGCTCTCCGCCGGACTGTCGGGCTCCACGGAGTTGAGCAATACACCCGTCTCCTGTCTCAATTCTTTTCTCAGACTTGTGGGCAGACGTACGGTCTGGACGCCGACGCCTAAATAGCCTTGGCGTACAGAGCCATGCTTCAGTAGGGAGGCTACCGTCGGTGCGACAGTAGCCTGGGTGAGGGCAATGCCCCCTTCTCGGTTCAGGGCGGAGGTCGCCAGGCCGACGATCCGTCCATCACTGCCGACAATCGGGCCACCGGAATAGCCGGGGTACATGATCAGATCCGGGCGCACGTAATGGCTAATCTGACCGCCACCATGAATGCGCCACTCTCCGCCGATAGCGCTGAGAATGCCCAAAGAGGCCTGGACCGTCCGGCCTGGTCGGCCCAGGGCCAACACCAAGGCGCCTACACTTAACTCCTCTTCCGGTGTCCATTCGATGGCTGTCAGTCCATCGCTTTCAACCCGTAGCACCGCCAGATCGATGCCAGAATCCCGTCCGACGAGGGTCGCTTCCACTTGGCCACCGTCGGGCAAACCGACGCGGATGCTGTCTTTTCTCACTGCATGATTCGCGGTAACGATCACACCGTCCGCTGACCAGACGATTCCGCTGGCCGGGTAGCGCCGCCGGGCGTCCACCTGCACGACACTCTGCTCTGCTAACTTGACGACCGCTACCATCCCATCGCTGATCGCTTTGAAATCTGTTGACATAGTTTGGCTCCTTTGAGAACAATTTATTTCGAGATGCAAGGCGCGCCTGTATTTCGAGGGCACTGTATTCCCAATAGTAGCGCAGTTTATTCTTCATCACATCCGCAGACCGGGCAGAGGCATCCCGTCAGATCGGGTAGGAGAGACTGGCAATGCGCCATCTGCTCCGTTTCGCATCAAGACGGCGGCGCAGCATCACGACAGCGCCGCCTTGCTCGCCCGCTGCCGTTAGAGAGTGAGAAGTCCCAGCCGGGTTGCCTGGACGACAGCTTCTGTGCGGCTGCCGACGCCGAGTTTACCGAGGACTGCTTGCACATGGAATTTGGCGGTGTTTTCGCTGATGTCCAGTCGCACGCCGATGGCTCGGTTCGTCAACCCTTCGGCCAGCAGGTACAGGACCTCCTGCTCTCTGGGTGTGAGCGGTTCCGGCAAGGGCAGAACAAACGAGGGCGAGGGCATCCGCAACGGGTTGGTCAAGGCCGGGTCTGTCACCATCAGACCAGCGGCAGCCGCGTGGAGGGCAGCGTGTAACTGACGTGCCCTGACACTACGAGGGAGGATCCCGGCGACACCGATCTGACGGACGACACCGGCGGCCTCGCTATCCGGCAGTATGGCGATGGCTGGCAGACCATCCTCGATCAGTTCGGTTAGTGTCTTCCAGGCCTTACCGGAACCGGTAGCCACAGGGTCCCAGCCCAGATCCCAAAGTAGGACATCGGCATCAGCAACTGTGTCTTGGGTCAACTGGGCCACAGACTCTACCGGGACAGCGATTGTGGCCGGTTCTTGCGCGAGGATAGCTGCCAGCCCTCGCAGGGTTAGCGAATCATCGGCGAAGATCAGAACAGTTAATGGGTACTCCCTGCGCTCTTCCATACGTCGTATCTATCCGCATCTCGTCACACTTTTCCGTGAGAAAGATAGCATTGTTCGGCATCTTCTTGGGGGCCGACCCTTCGAAGGCCGTGGGCTCTATCCTACGGATTTCGTTTAGGAGATATTCAGAGGCACAGGCCAGGGTTTTGGCCGCGTCTTTCTACATGAGAAATGTCGCCGATTGGGGACAGACCAGCACAGCAGCGGCATGGCACGGCTCCGCCTGGGATCTGTGGTTTAAGCGAGGCGACGCAGTTCGGCTAGTAGACGGTCTGTCTGTTCGGGGCGTCCGACGGAAATACGGATACAGTTTTCCAGGCCCGGCTTGTGGTAGTAGCGCACGAGAATGCCCCGCTGTTCCAATGCCAACTTCAGGGCGGCGGCCTCCCACCTCTCGACCCGGCAGAGGACGAAATTGGCGCTGGACGGGAAGGGGAACAGGTATGGAACTGTCTGCAAGGCACGGAAAAGTCGATCCCGTTCGGCCTTGATCTTCTCCACAATCGAACCCATCTCATTTGCGTGGCGCAGGCTGGCCAATCCGGCGACCGAAGCGGCCACATTCACGTTGTAGGGCTGTTTGAACTTCCATAGATAGGGCATCAGCCAGGCTGGGAAGATGCCGTAGCCCAGCCGCAACCCGGCTATGCCGGCTGCTTTGGAAAAGGTGCGCAGGACAACAAGATTGTCGTATTCCAGTACCCATCTGGCGCGACTTTTCGCCGCGGCAAACTCCACATAGGCCTCATCCAGAACAACCATCAGGGGGAGTTCCAACAGACGGCGCAGGTCATCATCCGGCAGCCATGTGCCCGAAGGGTTATTGGGCGAGGTGAGGAAGAGGAGTTTGGGGACGGGCGCGTGAGCCAGCTGACAGATCGCGTCCACATCGACATGATAGCCGTCTCCCCGCCATGCGTCTATGACTTCGGCGCCTGCCAATTTGGCGTCGAAGCTGTACATGCCGAAGGTCGGCGGCGTGTTGATGATGGCGTCTCCGGGGACGAGGAACAGCCGGCAGAGATAATCGAGGAGCTCGTCCGCGCCGTGGCTGGGCAGAATATATTCGGCGGGCGTCCCCAGGTACGCAGACAGCGCCTCGCGCAGTTCGGTCTGCTGGGGATCTGGGTAGATATGATAGTAGGCGTACTCGGCCAGCGCTTCCGCTACGGCCGGGTGCGGCCCATAGGGATTTTCGTTGGCGTCCAGTTTGACGATTTCGTTGACAGGGATGCCCAAGCGCCGACTCAGCACTTCAAACGGCTGAATCGGCGTGTACTCTTCCATACTGGCCAGATGGGGATTGAGCAGGGATTGCATTTGTGAATTACGGATTCCGAATTGACGAATTTCTAATTGATTTCAGCCGTTTGCTCACTGCTGCGGCATGTCCTCCCAGCCCTTCGGTGCGGGCCAGAATTTCCGCGGCGGGACCGATGGCAGCCAGGGCCTGCTCGTGCAGACCGACAACGCTGATCCGCTTGACAAAATCGGTTACGTTCACTGGGCTGGCGAAGCGGGCTGTGCCGCCGGTGGGCATCACATGGCTGGGGCCGGCGGTGTAGTCGCCCAATACTTCAAAACTGCGCTCGCCGAGAAAGACGCCGCCGGCGTTCTGCACCTGATCGAGCCAGCGCCAGGGGTTCTCCACGAATAGGCAGAGGTGCTCCGGCGCGTAGTCGTTTGCCAATGCAAAGGCGTGGGGCAGTGACTTGGTGACGACGATTCCTGCGCCGCGCGCAAATGTGGCTGCGGCGATCTGCGCTCGGTCCAGCTCCTCCAGTTGAGAGTGGACTGCGGCCTGCACCTGCTCCGCCAGCGCTTGGCTGGGGGTCAGGAGCACGGCGCTGGCCAGCAGATCGTGCTCTGCCTGGGCCAGCAGGTCCGCGGCGGTCAGCTGTGGATCGGCGCTTTGGTCGGCGATGATGAGCGTCTCTGTCGGGCCGGGCAGGCCGTCGATTCCTACCAATCCGAAAAGCTGCCGCTTCGCCAGTGTCACGAACAGGTTGCCGGGTCCGCAGATCTTGTCTACGGCTGGTATGGTCTCGGTGCCGAAGGCCAAGGCGCCAATCGCCTGGGCACCACCCGCTGCGTAGACTGCATCCACCTGGGCGACTGCGGCCGCGGCCAATGTCACTTTGTGCGGCAGGCCTGTATTGCGTTGGGGCGGTGTGATGACGACGATCTCGCGCACATCGGCCACCCGGGCCGGGATGGCGGTCATCAGCAGGGTGCTGGGCAGGGGGGCCGTGCCGCCGGGGACGTATATCCCGACGCGATCGATGGGGCGGACGATCTGACCGACTGTGCCGTCGCCGTCGTTGTGGATCCAGCTTATGTTGGGTTGGCGGCGGTGAAAGGTTTCGATGCGTTCGGCGGCCAGGGCAAGCGCGGCGTAGACCTCTGGCTCTACTTCGGCAGCTGCGCGGAGGATGCGCTGAGGATCGACGAGCAGAGCGGTCGATGTAACTCGGTCCAGCTTTTCGGTCCAGGCGCGCACAGCGGCATCGCCCCGCGCCCGCACATCGGCCAGAATGCGGCGAACGCCCTCATCCGGGCTGATGCGTTCACCGAAGATGCGTTCATTGGTATCCAACAGGGAATCCGGCACGTCAAACGCATCCCACGGCTGTCGGCGCAAAATCGACTGTCGGGCAGAATTTGGATCGAGAATCGGTAGTGTGGATGACATAACGTTAGGGGTTAGTGGTCATGCGTATTGCGTAAGCGGATGTCTCCGGCGAAATGACGGCAGAGCGCAGGCATGGGACGCACCGTTGTCGGGGCGCGTTTGTGGGCGCAAACGGCGAGCGTTCCCCAGCGCTGCCGTTATTATAGCGTCCTCAACACCGGCAAGCTGTCTACAATCTTTACTGTCTCCAGACTGACGCTGATGACCTTGCCGATCAGGTTGACGATGTACTGCGGGTCATCGACGCGGTTGGGGTCGTTGACGATGCCGCTGCGTTTGTCTGTCTTGACCCGGTACTGGTCGATGACCCACTCCAAGGCAGAGCGGTTGCCAAGCTGATAGTGTAACACATTTGATGGGATTCCATCGAGTGTCAGGAAGTCATTGTAGCGGATTTGTGTTTTGTTTTTGGAGAGCTGCATCTTCTCGACGCGCCAATCGAGGGGCAGATCCGGGTTTTCGCTGACTGTCAGAGGATAGGCGGGCATCTCTTCATAGCCGACGTGGATTTGCGCCAGGCGCGCGCCGGCTTGGACAAAGGCCCGGAAGCGATCAGGATTTACGGGATAGGGGATGCGGGGCAGGTCGCGTTTGAGGTTGGCCTGGTAGCGCTCGCGGTAGCGCGGATGGTGCAGGATGGCGTAGACGGTATGGAAGATATCCCATTTGGTGATGGATTCGTCGCGGTAGCGCGCGCGGAACTGCGCCAAGGCCCAATCGGTGATGTTTTCCTGGCGGTTTGTCCCGTCCTCGTTGTAGAGGTAGAAGGGGAAGCATTGAGTGCCGCCGTTTGAAGAACTTGAGAATTTTAGCTCAACAATACGATTGGCCATAAGGTATCTGAAAACATCGTGACCAAGCCCACTGACACAAATCACCCGATTTTCCGTTTCGGTCTGCGGTGTGGGGAAGATGGATGGGAAGACGTATACACGTTCGGTCACCGCTCGGTCAAAGTAAAGGTTCGATTGCGTAAACGGGCGATAGAGGGACTGTCGGATTTTTGTTTCTGCAAATTCTGCGCTTTGCCCACTCTTGAGTTTCTGTTTTAAGCCTGAACTCCAACCGATTTTCTTGTCATCATAATTCACAAAATCATCGATGTTTGCGCACTGACAGTGGCGGCGATTCCACTTGAACACCTGCTCATTGTAGGTATCGATCATCCGACCCATGTTCTCTGTGAGCGCGTCACGGTTGAAGTTGTACGCCCAGGCATCGCGATTGGTTTTGACGCCGTTACTGAAGGTGTGAAAGATCACAGACATACTTGAGAGCGCCAGCGTCCCGCTGGCAACGGCGGGCGGGACGCCCGCGTTTCCAGGGGCGCCCCTGCGGTTTTCTGCCTTGGCTTCCCTGCTGCCCAGCGGGATAAAGCTCTCGAATTCGGCGTGGTGTCCTTCTGTCAGCCAGGTGTGGCGCTTGTCCGGCGTTATCGACTGCCAATTGATGTTGCCTACATGTTGGCGTTCATGCAGAAAGTCGAATTTCCGCTTTTTGTCCCACAGATCGTCGGTTCGATAGTAGAAGATGTGGGATGGCCCACAAGGTTGTTTGGCGCGCCACTGTGGGGCGCGATGGGCGCGCCTACGCTTCACAAACAGGTTGATGCTTATCCCTACCCGAATGCCGAATACATTGGCATCCGATACCTTCAAGCCCTTGCGCGCGTTCCCGCCCAAATCGAGACTGTACAGAGCGTCGAAATCGTCTGCCAGATGTTTTCTCATGCCATCAAAGGCCACAGCGTCGAGAAAGCTGTTGTTGGTGATAAAGGCGACAATCCCTTCCTCGCCAATCCGATCCGCTGCCCAACGCATCGCTTTGACATACGGGTCGGAGAGCGCGTTTTTATTGGTCGCCTTGGAATCTTGCGCGTAGGTCTCCCGCACCCGTTTGTCCAGCGTCTCATATTGGCGATTCTTGTTGTTGTCGTTCTCGTTGATCTGTCCGACGTTGTAGGGCGGATTGCCGATGACCACGAACATCGGCGTCTGTTTCTGCGTCTCCAGGCGCTGGGTGTTCTGCGGCGCGCACAGCGGCAGCTGTCGGTCCTCCGCCAGGTCGAAGGTATCCACCAGGCAGATGCCTTCAAAGGGCTGATACGCGCCGGTTGCGGCATAAAATTCATGCTCGATGTTCAGGCTGGCGATGTAGTAGGGCAGCAGCATCACCTCGTTGCAGTGCAGCTCTGCCCTGTACTTGCCCTCCAGCGCGGTTCTGCGTATCTCCCGCATCAGGCGCACGATGAAGTTGCCCGTGCCCACGAACGGGTCGATGATATGAACGCCGGGGTCAGATAGCGAACGGTCAAATTCGGCGCGTAGAATGTGGGCAACGCTTTGCACCATGAAATCGACGATCGGCTGCGGCGTGTAGACGATGCCGTGCGTATCGGCCACCCTGAGCGAAAAACCCTGGAAAAACTGCTCGTAGACGGTGTTGAGAAAATGCTGCTTCTGGGAAAAATCGCTGATGGTTGCGGCCACGCGCTCGATGGCCACGTAGAAGCGATCCAAACCTTGAAGAAAATCACGCCGGCTGAACGACTGCGATGTGAGGGCTTTGATCACACCCTCGATTTCGTTGGCGATAGCATTGCGGCGCGTGAAGTCGGGATTGCTGAACACTGTGCGGAACAGACGCTCGGTCAACAGATGCTGTATCAGCATCTCCTCGACCGCCGCCTCAGAGAGATTCGGATTGATCGATTGACGACATTTTCCCAGAAATTCGCCGAAGGCCGTGGCAAAGCGGCGGTTGCTCTGCCGCTCCTTATGGATCAAGCGCGCCAGGCCGCGCCCCAGAGCCGGCACTCTGTCTTTGAACTGCGCCAGCGCCTCCTCCCAGGCGGCGTATACCTGCGGCCGGTAGGCGAAGAAGGTTTCCAGTGTCTCGCTCAGCTGTGCAGGGTCGATCAGGGCGTCGTCAACCATGATGCGCCGCTTGCCACGCGCAGTGTTCGAGCAGCGACTGAAAGGCTGGCGCGCACTGCGTTTTCATGGCTGATGCCGAGGCGTCGAAGCGCTCGAGCGCGGCGTAGTATGCCCGGATAGGCTTGTGGGCGGGTTTGAGGTTGAGTGTCGGCATTGTACCATCAGTTTTATTGCTGTACGCGCTCGGCATCTTCGATCCGCCCCAGCACTATCAGGATATCTTCTTCTGTGATGCGAAAGTGGGCGCTAGGGTTGACGATCAGATCCTCGCCCCGGCGCACGGCCATGACGGTCAGGTTATAGCGCTGCCGCAGACTCAGCTCCGAAAGCGTATGCTCCCAGAGACTGGGCGGGGCCAGCAGTTCAACCACCCCCACATCATTGCTGACCTCCAGGTAATCTATCAGGTAATCGACGGCCATTTTGCGGCCCAGTCGACGCCCCGCCTCGTGTTCCGGCAGGATCACCTCATCTGCCCCTACTTTCAGCAGAATCTCCCGTTGCGTGATTGTGAGCGCTTTGGCGATCACCTGCTGCACGCCCAACTGTCGCAGGAGGACCGTCGCCAGTAGATTGTTCTCGAAATCCGTGCCGATGCAGACAAGTCCGGTGTCAAAGGTCTCGACACCCACCTGACGCAAGGCGTCGATATTGGTCGCGTCCAACCGGACCACGTGGGGCAGTTCGTTGCTGAGCGCCTGGACCCGATCGTAATCCGTGTCGATGGCCAAGACATTGCGGCCATGCTCGACCAGCGTCGTCGCCACGGCTGTGCCAAAGCGCCCCAGCCCGATGACGACAAACTCGGCGTCCCGCGGCCTGCGCCCGAACGGCGTGGGACGCGTATCTTCATCGCTGCCTTTTTCCTGGGCGGCCAAGGGGGAGGCAGTGCGATACAATTGGCTAAGCCAGCGGCGAAGTTGCATTCTGGACAGCGCTCCCAAGGAAACGGAGAGTAAGATGATTGGATTATAGCGCAGGGTAGCGGCTAGTGGCTAGTGGTTGGTGTTATGGCAACGGTCTTTTCAATCTTGCCATCTCGTGATACCATTCGCCAGAAATAAGGGCTATAGATTATAAAAGGGGGCCCCTCAGGGGCACAATGGGAATCTACGGTGATGGCGCAGAGACGCAAGGGGGCAAGCCAGAGCCGAGTGCGGCTGTGATTGACAGTCGGAGTGTAAAGACCGGGGAAGCTGGCGGTGTAGGCGTGGGTACGATGCGGGCAAAAAGTCAACGGGCGTACACGCCCCATTGTCGTCGATACGTTGGGGAACCTGCTGGCAGTTGTCGTCTATGGGGCCAGACGCCTCCTGCGTATGCTCGTGCAATGTTTATTCGGTCTTCCATCTTACACTTTAAGGGGCACTGACACATGAAGAAGTATTGGATCACTACCGCAATTCTCGCCGTACTCTTGGCAACTGTCCCGGTCTTCGCTACCGAGACTCTGCCTATCATCGAAGATAAGATTGAGGATATCCTGGCTCGTCTTGAGAAGGTCGAGGCTTATGAGGAACGCATCTCCGCCCTGGAGCGTCAGATCGCGGAGTTGACCTCGCCACCTCTTGAGCCGTCACCGACCCCCATCACGATGACTGTCCATGAATATAATGTTTGGATGACTGAAGTCATGCAGCGTGGCAGTGACATCAGTGATCGGATGGATCGTATGTCTTCTGGCGATCCGGCCGCCATGATCTCTCTCCTTGTCGAGATGAGTGATTTTATAATCCAGGCTCATGAAGAACATAGTCTTATTGAAACGCCTCATAAGAATTACAATGAAATGCAGTCGACTTTGAATTGTCTGGCGACTGCTCTGGCTCCCTTATCGGGTATCGAGGACGCAACCTTCATCGAGGCTATGACTATAATTCTATCTCTGCAGGACATAGAGACTTGTGGATCACTTCTCTGGTAAGGAGGCAACGAATTCGAAAATCCTGGACGGGCACGGAACCCCGGCGGATTCAGACCGAAGAAATAAAGGCTATACGATTATGAAAGAGGGTTCCCAGGGACGCAAGCCAGAGCCGAGTGCGGCTGTGATTGACAGTCGGAGTGTGAAGACCGGGGAAGCTGGCGGTGTAGGCGTGGGTACGGGGGAAGGACATTTTTGATGCTTGTGATCAAGGTCGGTGGCGGTAAGGAGTTGGATATCGACGCTATTGTTGCGGATATTGTGGCCCTGCGCCAAGCGGAGCAGGCGCTGATTCTGGTGCACGGCGGCGCGGAGACCACTAACGAAGTGGCGGAGGCTCTGGGCCACCCGCCCCAATTCATAACCAGCGAAAGTGGTTATGAAAGCCGACGCACGGACCGGCGCGCCCTGGAAATCTTCGAGATGGTCTACTGCGGCCAAATCAACAAGATGTGGGTGGAGAAGCTCCAGCAAGCGGGGGTCGATGCTGTGGGGATGAGCGGACTGGACGGGCGCATTTTCGAGGGCAAACGCAAGGACAAGCTGCGGGTGCGGGTCAACGGGCGGCGGCTTGTCCTGCGGGACGACTGGACCGGCACTGTCGAGCGGGTCAACACGGATCTGCTGCGTCTGCTGCTGGATGCCGGCTATTTGCCGGTGCTGACACCTCCGGGCGCGTCCGACAGCGGCGAGGCCATCAATGTGGACGGCGACCGGGCCGCGGCCATGGTTGCCGCCGCTTTTCAGGCGGAAGCGCTGGTGATCCTTTCCAACGTGCCGGGATTGCTACGGAACTTTCCGGATGAGTCTACCCTCATCCGGGAGATTCCACGAACCAGAGCCGATGACTTCATGCAATTCGCCGCGGGGCGTATGAAGAAAAAAGTAATGGGGGCGGTCGAAGCCGTCGCGGCCGGCGTGCGGCAGGTGATCTTCGCCGACGGGCGGGTCGAGCATCCTATCCGTCGGGCGCTGGACGGGCAAGGGACGCAGATTGGTTGAGCATTGCAATGTGAACGCACATTAGATTCTACTTTGCACGCCAATTTGCCCGTTCACTATTTGGAGCAAAACGAACAACGGTTCGATACGCGCTATGCAAGACGCACTAGGCAATACACAAGAGGCAATACACAATACGCAATCCTTCGAATCCGCCGTTGTCCCTCGTCGTGGCGACACTGTCATGGTCGCTGGCGAGGGCTGCTGGATGATCGACCGTGAGGGCCAGCGCTATCTTGATCTGACAGCGGCGCAGGGCGTGGCGATGCTCGGCTACAACCACCCGGTCCTGACGGCGGCTCTGCAGGAGCAGGCAGCCCGGTTACATGCCTGCCCCAACTTTTTCTACAACGATACGCGGGCCGCCTTTTTGGAAAAGCTGATCGCGGTGACGCCGCGCCACCTGACACACGCCTTTCTGGCGAACAGCGGCGCAGAGGCTATCGATGGGGCCATCAAGTTTTCGCGGCTGGCGACAGGGCGCACGGGGATCGTCGCTGCCAAAGGTAGCTTCCACGGGCGCACGGTCGGCGCGGTTTCTCTCACGTGGAACCCGAAATACCGCCGGAAATTCGAACCTCTGCTGCCCGATGTCAGCCACATACCCTTTAACGACATCGACCAACTGGTTGCAGCCGTCAGCGATGAGACCGCGGCCGTGGCGCTGGAAGTCATTCAGGGCGAAGGGGGCGTCAATGAAGGCGATGCCGGCTTTTTGGCCGCAGCCCAGCAGATCTGTCGGGAGCGGGGCGCGTTGTTGGTCATTGACGAGATTCAGACCGGCTTCGGGCGCACGGGTCAGTGGTTCGGTTTTCAGCATTTTGACCTGACACCGGACATCATCACGCTGGCGAAGGGACTCGGCGGCGGCTTTCCAATGGGCGCGATCGTCTACAGCAGCCAGGTTCAGGAGAGCCTTTTCGTCGGCGCTCACGGCAGCACATTCGGCGGCAACCCCCTCGCCAGCGCGGCCGGCCTGGCTGCGCTCACGGTCTATCAGGACGGGCTGATCGAGCAGGCGGAGCGGGCCGGCCGTCGGCTACGGGGCGAGTTGGAGGCAGCCATCGGCGAACGCAAGATTGTGCGCGCCATCCGCGGGCGTGGGTTGATGATCGGCATCGACCTGCGGACGAAAGCCATGCCATTCCTGAAGACGCTGATGGAAAGGCACAGAGTGCTGGCCCTGCCGGCAGGGTCAACGGTCCTGCGGCTGCTGCCGCCGCTGATCCTCAGCGATGACGAAATCGGGCTGACAGTGGAGGCCATCGCTGCGACCCTCCCCCAAAATATGTAGGGAAACGATTCAAGCGTCGTAGAGGTCTCCTGGCTATATCGATGCGAAAGTCGAGTGCATATGCTATACTCGAGTACAGGGTTTGACCGGCGCAGGAAAAAAGTTTGTCTGCGCGCCACTGTTGGGCGCAATACTCTGCGCGCCACTGTTGGGCGCAATACTCTACGCGCCACTGTTGGGCGCAATACTCTACGCGCCACTGTTGGGCGCAATACTCTACGCGCCACTGTTGGGCGCAATACGTGGAGATCGGACATTCATGGTGAACCGCTCGCTCATGCGAGAAGAACTCGGCCGCGTCTTTGCAGACCAACAGGCGGAGGCGTTGTCGAAAGTCATTTACAACGCCTACAACAATCTGGTACGCGCCGATGATTTTAATGAACTCAAAGGGGTCGTCCGGGACCTGGCTGAGGCTCAGCAGCGCACAGAACATCGGGTAGAGGAGTTGGCCGAGGCTCAGCAACGCACAGAACATCGGGTAGAGGAGTTGGCCGAGGCTCAGCAACGCACAGAACATCGTGTAGAGGAGTTGGCCGAGGCTCAGCAGCGCACAGAACATCGGGTAGAGGAGTTGGCCGAGGCTCAGCAGCGCACAGAATACGCACTCCAGCAACTGGCCCGGCAGGTAGGCGGCTTGAGCGACCGGATGGGCGGCGATCTGGAAGACGTAGCCGCGATTGTGATCCACGACGCGCTGGAGCGAGAGTTCGGCTGGCAGATTGACGAACTGGACCGCAGCTGGCAGATGTGGGACGGAGCAGAGGAAGAGATCGATGTCTTTGGCCAGGCCCATGACTCGACACGCCCAGACACGAGGCTCTGGATTGTGGGCGAGGTGAAGTTCAACCTGACGATGCGGGATATGGAACGCTTTGCCCTGCTGGTCGACCGCGCCACCAGGCGCCTGGATGGCGAAATCGTTCCCGTCTGTTTCAGTTATCGGGTCCGTCCGGCAGTGCGAGAGACTGTGAAGAAGGTCGGCTATCGTCTTGTCTTCTCCAACGGGCGGATGTTGTAGACTGAATTCTGCGTCTGCTCACTTCATATTTCACATTATCAGCAGGAGAACTGTAATGAGTGGAACGAACCAGAATGGGGCACAGATGCAGAGCCGCCCCGATTGGGCGCAATACGTGGAGATCGGACATTCATGGTGAACCGCTCGCTCATGCGAGAAGAACTCGGCCGCGTCTTTGCAGACCAACAGGCGGAGGCGTTGTCGAAAGTCATTTACAACGCCTACAACAATCTGGTACGCGCCGATGATTTTAATGAACTCAAAGGGGTCGTCCGGGACCTGGCTGAGGCTCAGCAGCGCACAGAACATCGGGTAGAGGAGTTGGCCGAGGCTCAGCAGCGCACAGAATACGCACTCCAGCAACTGGCCCGGCAGGTAGGCGGCCTGAGCGACCGGATGGGCGGCGATCTGGAAGACGTAGCCGCGATTGTGATCCACGATGCGCTGGAGCGAGAGTTCGGCTGGCAGATTGACGAACTGGACCGCAGCTGGCAGATGTGGGACGGAGTAGAGGAAGAGATCGATGTCTTTGGCCAGGCCCATGACTCGACACGCCCAGACACGAGGCTCTGGATTGTGGGCGAGGTGAAGTTCAACCTGACGATGCGGGATATGGAACGCTTTGCCCTGCTGGTCGACCGCGCCACCAGGCGCCTGGATGGCGAAATCGTTCCCGTCTGTTTCAGTTATCGGGTCCGTCCGGCAGTGCGAGAGGCTGTGAAGAAGGTCGACTATCGTCTCGTCTTCTCCAACGGGCGGATGTTGTAGACTGAATTCTGCGTCTGCTCACTTCATATTTCACATTATCAGCAGGAGAACTGTAATGAGTGGAACGAACCAGAATGGGGCACAGATGCAGAGCCGCCACTGTTGGGCGCAATACGTGGAGATCGGACATTCATGGTGAACCGCTCGCTCATGCGAGAAGAACTCGGCCGCGTCTTTGCAGACCAACAGGCGGAGGCGCTGTCGAAAGTCATTTACAACGCCTACAACAATCTGGTACGCGCCGATGATTTTAATGAACTCAAAGGGGTCGTCCGGGACCTGGCTGAGGCTCAGCAACGCACAGAACATCGGGTAGAGGAGTTGGCCGAGGCTCAGCAACGCACAGAACATCGTGTAGAGGAGTTGGCCGAGGCTCAGCAGCGCACAGAACATCGGGTAGAGGAGTTGGCCGAGGCTCAGCAACGCACAGAATACGCACTCCAGCAACTGACCCGGCAGGTAGGCGGCTTGAGCGACCGGATGGGCGGCGATCTGGAAG
The DNA here is from genome assembly GCA_958295915.1 of uncultured Caldilineaceae bacterium. Taxonomy (GTDB): domain Bacteria; phylum Chloroflexota; class Anaerolineae; order Caldilineales; family Caldilineaceae; genus Bin5. The sequence continues at coordinate 4,068,331 of OY282381.1, read as the reverse complement.
ACGTAGCCACGATTGTGATCCACGACGCGCTGGAGCGAGAGTTCGGCTGGCAGATTGACGAACTGGACCGCGCCTGGAAGGTGTGGGACGGAGCAGAGGAAGAGATCGATGTCTTTGGCCAGGCCCATGACTCGACACGCCCAGACACGAGGCTCTGGATTGTGGGCGAGGTGAAGTTCAACCTGACGATGCGGGATGTGGAACGCTTTGCCCTGCTGGTCGACCGCGCCACCAGGCGCCTGGATGGCGAAATCGTTCCCGTCTGTTTCAGTTATCGGGTCCGTCCGGCAGTGCGAGAGGCTGTGAAGAAGGTCGGCTATCGTCTCGTCTTCTCCAACGGGCGGATGTTGTAGACTGAATTCTGCGTCTGCTCACTTCATATTTCACATTATCAGCAGGAGAACTGTAATGAGTGGAACGAACCAGAATGGGGCACAGATGCAGAGCCGCCACTGTTGGGCGCAATACGTGGAGATCGGACATTCATGGTGAACCGCTCGCTCATGCGAGAAGAACTCGGCCGCGTCTTTGCAGACCAACAGGCGGAGGCGCTGTCGAAAGTCATTTACAACGCCTACAACAATCTGGTACGCGCCGATGATTTTAATGAACTCAAAGGGGTCGTCCGGGACCTGGCCGAGGCTCAGCAACGCACAGAACATCGTGTAGAGGAGTTGGCCGAGGCTCAGCAGCGCACAGAACATCGGGTAGAGGAGTTGGCCGAGGCTCAGCAACGCACAGAATACGCACTCCAGCAACTGGCCCGGCAGGTAGGCGGCTTGAGCGACCGGATGGGCGGCGATCTGGAAGACGTAGCCGCGATTGTGATCCACGATGCGCTGGAGCGAGAGTTCGGCTGGCAGATTGACGAACTGGACCGCGCCTGGAAGGTGTGGGACGGAGTAGAGGAAGAGATCGATGTCTTTGGCCAGGCCCATGATCCGACACGCCCAGACACGAGGCTCTGGATTGTGGGCGAGGTGAAGTTCAACCTGACGATGCGGGATGTGGAACGCTTTGCCCTGCTGGTCGACCGCGCCACCAGGCGCCTGGATGGCGAAATCGTTCCCGTCTGTTTCAGTTATCGGGTCCGTCCGGCAGTGCGAGAGGCTGTGAAGAAGGTCGACTATCGTCTCGTCTTCTCCAACGGGCGGATGTTGTAGACTGAATTCTGCGTCTGCTCACTTCATATTTCACATTATCAGCAGGAGAACTGTAATGAGTGGAACGAACCAGAATGGGGCACAGATGCAGAGCCGCCCCGAATCGAACGAACCCTCTATATCCGGCAGCTGGAGAGCAGATTCGTCCGAGGTAGAAATCGAAGGCTCCCATCCCGGCATCTCCGGCGGAGAAGGGGCGCTGCGCGAGGTGATCGTCATCGGCAGCGGGCCGGCAGGCTGGACCGCGGGCCTGTATGCGGCCCGGGCGAACCTGAATCCGCTGTTGATCACCGGCGACGACTACGGTGGACAGGTCAGCATTACCTACGAAGTCGAGAACTATCCTGGGTTTCCCGAAGGGTTGAGCGGCCCAGATCTGGTAGAGAGGTTCAAGGCCCAGGCAGAGCGCTTTGGCTGCAGCGTTGACTATGATCATGTAACCGAAATCAGCGTGGACGCGCATCCGTATCGTGTGCGCACGGCTCAGGGCAAAGAACACTGGTGCAAAGCTCTGATTCTTTGCACTGGCGCTCGTCCGCGCTTTCTGGGGACGCCCGGCGAGAAGGAATTTACTGGCAAAGGCGTCAGCTACTGCGCCACTTGCGACGGCTTCTTTTTCCGCGGCAAGCAACTGGTGGTGGTCGGCGGAGGCGACAGCGCGCTTGAAGAAGGGTTATTTCTGACGAAATTCGCTACGCATGTGAAGATCATTCACCGGCGGGATCAGCTACGCGCCAGCAAGATCTTACAGAATCGGGCCTTTGCCAACGAGAAGATCGAATTTGTCTGGGATACTGTCGTCACGTCGATCAACGGCAACGACAAGGGCGTTGTCTCCAGCGTCAGCGCCCAAAACACGGTGAGCGGCGCAGTGGGTGAAATCGCCACTGATGGCGTATTTGTCTACATCGGCCACATTCCCAACAACGACCTGTATCACGGCAAGCTGGATCTGGACGAGGATGGCCACCTGATCACCGATTCGAAGACGCGCACGAACATCCCTGGCATCTTCGCCGCCGGTGAAATTGCGGACAAGGTCTTCAAGCAGGTGGCGACAAGCGTAGGACAGGGCTGCGCCGCGGCCATGCAGGCCGAGAAATTCCTGGCCAGCGTGGAAGCGGAGGGTCTACCTGACCTGAGCGAGGATCCGCGCGCCTGGCCCACCCCCGGCACACCCAAATCAGTGGTTGGCGCAGTTTCACAGAGAGGCATAAAATAGCGCAAAAGAGAGAATATCCAGTGCCGCCTCTCTCGTCCTCCCCGGTACACTCCCAACCCCAGCGCTTTTCCACCTCTCCGGGTCTGGCCCGCAGCGCCTCCCTCCTTGCATTGGGCGCGGTTGCCAGCCGGGCGCTGGGTCTTCTGCGGGATATGGTCATCACCGGCTATTTTGGCGCGTCCGGCCTTGTCAGCGCCTTTACTGTCGCCAACAACGTACCGGCGATGCTGTACGACCTTCTCATCGGCGGGATGCTGAGCGCGGCGCTTGTGCCGGTTCTCAGTGACTATGCCCGGCCAGAGCGTCGTCTGGAGCTGGTGCGTCTGATGGGCGCGCTGCTCAGCCTGGCCGCGGTGACCTTGGCGGGCCTGGTTGTGATGTTGGCGTTGTTTGCGCCCCAGGTGGCCCGGCTGTTGGCCGGCGGCTTTGCCGAGCTCGATCCGGAGCTATTGCCTCTCACGGCCCGCCTGGTGAGGTTCATCGCCCCGACCGTCTGGTTTTTCTCAATGGGCGGTCTGTTGATCGGAATTCTTTACGCGCTCCAGCGTTTCAGTCTGCCGGCTATCGCCACTGCCATCTACAATCTGGGGATCGTGATGGCTGCCCTGTTGCTGGCCGAACGCGTTGGCATCGTCAGTCTGGCTGTGGGCGTGCTGGCTGGCAGTATGGTTCAGTTCGGGCTGATGGCCTGGGATGTGCGGCGGGCCGGACTGCGGCTCAGCGTGCAGTGGAGTCATCCGGCTCTGGCTCGTATCGTGCGGCTCTATCTGCCCATCGCTGGCGGGTTGATCGTCGCCCAGATGCAGGTCGCGCTGGATCGGCGTCTGGCCAGCGGCACTGGCGCGCAAAGCATCGCCTGGATGCACTACGCCACAACTCTGCAACAGTTGCCGCTGGGCATGATCAGCGTTGCCATCTCTCTGGCGGCGCTGCCGCGGCTTAGTCAGCAGTTCGCCGCAGGTGACGAAAGCGCCTACCGTCAGACCCTCGCGGGGGGATTGCGAATGGTGTTCGCGCTGATCGCGCCGGTTCTGGTGGGTCTGTGGCTGCTGGCGGAGCCGACGGTGCGGCTGCTGTTTCAACGGGGTCCATTCACGCCGGGGGACACGGCGCATGTGGTTATGGCCCTGCGGGTGTATCTCTACGGCGCGCTGTTCGCCGCCATTGACTTCCCTCTGATCTACGCCTTTTATGCCCGCAACAATACACTCCTACCGGCGTTGGTGGGCGTTCTGAGCGCGCTGGTGTATGGGGTCATAGCTCTGGCGCTCATAGAGGGGTTGGGCTTTCTTGGCCTCGTGTGGGCGGATACGGCCAAACAGGCCGCGCATGCGCTGGTGATGCTGGCCCTGCTGAGTTGGAGGGTGGGATTCCCACATCTCCCAAGGCGGCCTGTCTCTTTGCCGGGGGGACAAGCGGGCGGGCTACCTTGGGGGCTCGGTCGCACAGTCCTCTCTGTCGGCGGAGCGGCCGGCGCGATGGCTGTGGTGATGGTCGTTCTGATGGCGCAGTTCAACGCGGCTGGTTTGCCTGCTTGGGCGACCGATCTATTGCCTGCTTGGGCGACCGATCTGCTGCAGATTGCGGTCGTCGGGGGTGTTGGCGCGCTCGTCTACGCCGGGGGATTGCTTGCGGTCGGGCAGCCGGAGGCGCGACAGATCGGGAGATTGGCGTGGGAGCGGTGGGGCCGATGACTGTTTTGAAGACTATGCGAAAGCGGCGATCTTATTACCGAGGACGAACCCGCCATGTCCGGCAGATGGAGAGCAGGTTCGTTCGAGCCAGTGGTCTGCGTCGGCTTCTGGCGCGGAGAGGGCGTCCACAAGGGGCGCCCCTACTCTGGACGGTCATTGCGCTGCTGGCTGTCTTGGGAATCGGCGGCGGCGCGCCGACGTCTCTTCAGAGCCGTGCCCGGATCATTGACACGGTCAGTGGTCTGGCGGGTTTCGACTTCGTGGCTTGGGAGATTCAGGCCATCAGGCAGAAAATCGGGGCTGCCCTACGCCGGCCGGCGGCGGGGTTGGCGGTTGAAGCGCAGATAGAGTTGACGCGCGCCTATCTGGAGCGGGCGCAGCATATCGGACAGGTGGAACGCGAACTCAATCAGATGATCTCGTCCGGGTCTCGGCATGCCGTGTGCGCGCATCCACAGTTGAGCCGGCCAGATGCACAAGCGGCTACCGAAGCGAACGAACCTGCTATGTCCGGCGGATGGAGAGCGGATTCGTGCGCTCTTGCCACGGCGACAGCGGCGCTACGGCGGGAACTGGCAGAGCTGCGTCAGCAACAGGCAGCCGACCGTTCCCAAGTCGAAGCGATTTTACAACGACAGATACAAGAGGAACTGGTCGATGCGGGTCTGGGGGTGCGGGGCGTTGTCTTCCCCCCGGTGCAGTTCACGTTTACGGAACCGCCCCAAAAACTGACCGTCAGCCCGCGGGACCGGATCGCTACCATCTATACGCGCATGCTGCAGGCAGACAACGATCCGGTGGCGATCGACGAGGGTGAACAGGCTATTGAAGCGAGCACGAATCTGAGCGCGTACATCTCAAATGTCGGTGGTGTGGGCGTCTACCCGGCGATGGTTGTGGATCGGGCTTCGCTACAGTGGACGCTCAGCACAATCGCCCACGAGTGGACACATAATTACCTCACCCTCTTCCCCTTGGGTCTGCGCTACGGCATCAACGGCGAGCTTACGATTCTGAACGAAACAGTAGCGGACATCGTCGGCGACGAAATTGGCGCGCGGCTGGCGCGGCGCTACTATCCCGAGGCTCTGCCCCGCTCGGCATCTGACTCTGCGGCGCTTCGGAAAGGGCCGGGGCGCGTTCAGCGTCCGCCGCCATTCGACTTCCGGCGGGAGATGCGGGAAACCCGGCTGCATGTGGATGCTCTATTGGCGGGCGGGCTTGTGGAGACTGCCGAAGCCTATATGGAGGCGCGGCGGCGTTATTTCGTGGCGCAGGGTTATCCTATACGCGTGCTGAACCAGGCCTATTTCGCCTTTCACGGCAGCTACGCCACAGGCGCGGCTGCATCCAGCCCCATTGGGCCGCAGTTGCTGCGGCTGCGGGAAGAAAGCGATGATCTGGCGCATTTTCTGGAACGAGTACGCTGGTTCACCGGTCGGGCTGATCTGGAAAGGGCTTTGGAAGACGTCTGAATCAGGGGGCATGCGGTTGCGTATTGCATAACCAGCGGGGACGGATGCAGCGTTTGACAAAGATGAGCCAGAAATTTATTCTCATCTTGGGAGGCACCGTTCTATCTTGCGCCTTTACCAGGAGCATTCTATGACCAGCTATCGGACTGGGATCATTGCCTGCGGCATTATCGCCCGCGTGCATGCACGGGGCTGGCAGGGCGTCCAGGGATGTCCGACCCGGATTGGGGCCATTGCCGACACAAACCCAGATGCCCTGCGGGAGTTTGGTGATTTTTTTGGGGTCGGCGTGGAACACCGCTATGCCGACTACCGCGAGATGTTGGATAGGGAAGGGCTGGATTTTGTCGATGTCTGCTCCTGGCATCAGCAGCACGCGGAGATGGTCATCGCGGCTGCAGCTCGGCGTCCCAAGGCGATCATTTGCCAGAAGCCCATGGCTGTGGATTTAGGCGAGGCCGACGCCATGCTCACCGCGTGCGAACGCAACGGGGTCAAGCTGCTGATCGCGTACCAGCGTCCCCACCATGCCACCTGGCTCAAGGCCCGGGATCTGATTCGGCAGGGCGTGGTCGGCCGGGTCACCCAGATTCAGTTGGAGGAAGGCGGGAATCTTCTCAACACCAACTCCCACAACATCCGTCTGGCTCTCTTCCTCATGGACGAGCCTCAGGTTGAATGGGCGCTGGGCGCGGTCGAACGCACGACGGACCAGGTGGAACGGGGGTTGCCGGCCGAGGATGCTTGTCTCGGCGTGGCCGGCTGTGACAACGGCGCCGCCATCTTCATCCAGGGCAACTTGACGCGGGGGCTGGGCCAAGGCTGCCGGGTAATCGGTAGTCACGGCATCATGGAACTGGATACAACCTACCACCCGGAGAGCGCTATCCCTTCCGACGCGCCCATGTATATGCCTGAAGGTCTCTCAGCCCGCTATAACTACGAGATCGGCACAGTTCGCTACCTCAACGGATCGACCAACGGTTGGCAGGAAGTCATCGCGCCGTGGCACGATTGCTGGTCTCATCAGTGCCAGGAGGTTATTGATTGGGTCGAAGGGCGGGTTGAGCAGCCCATCAGCGGCGCGGCGCGGGGCAGGGCGGTGCAGGAGATCATGATGGCGTTGTTTGAATCGGCGCGCAAGCGGCAGCGCATTTACCTGCCGCTCAAGACCCGCGTGAACCCGCTCAAGCTGATGGTCGAGGACGGGGAGCTGCCGGTGGAGTGGCCCGGTCGCTATGAGCGTCGTGCCGGTCTCGTGCGGGGCGAGGCCATGTCGTGGCATCAGGAGCCTCTTTAAGGGAGACGACGCATGGGGGCATCCGGGCGTATGCGTAATTCGCTTGCCGAAATCCAGTGTGGCTGCTTTGAGACGGAACGCAATGTCGCAAGGCGCCAGAAAAACCAGGGAGTTCATTGCGGCCCTGCGGCGTCTGCGTCTTTGCATTGCATTCATCCTGCCAGAGGTGAGCGTACGCGGGCGCTCTGTTACATGCGCCCCTGCTCGAGAGGGGCGCGTTGCCCGCGCTCTCATCACCCACGATCTATCGACAGCATATCAGATCAGCGATGACATCTATATTCTATATGGCGGCTCCGTAATGGAGAATGGCGACATCGAGTTGGCAATGTTCAGAGAGAGTTATATACTCGTAGGCGCTGAGGACGCGTCAGCAATCAGAAGAGTCTAAGAGAGACTCAAGGCAAGGGCCATGCTCCAGTTTATCGTCAAACGTCTCCTATTCATGATCCCCACCCTTGCCGTTATTTCAATTATTTCTTATATTATTATTGAATTGCCGCCTGGCGATTATGTGACCACTTATATCAATACGCTCATGGAGGCCGGGGATATTCCCGACCATGTGATTGAGAACTTGCGTCATCAATATGGTCTGAATCAACCGTGGTATGTGCGCTATTGGAAGTGGATAACGCGCTTTGTGCGGGGTGACATGGGGTATTCCCTGGCCTGGCATCAGCCGGTCCGAGACTTGATTGGCGCGCGTCTGTTGTATAGCCTCCTTATTTCATTTTCAGCGTTGATGTTCACCTGGGTAGTCGCCTTCCCGATTGGGATCTACTCGGCGGTCAAACAGTACTCGGTTGGTGATTATGTCTTTACCTTTGCCGGGTTCCTGGGGTTGGCCATTCCCAATTTTCTGCTGGCTCTGATTCTGATGTATCTCTCCTACAGATATCTGGACACAGGCGTTGGCGGTCTGTTTTCGCAGGAATATACGACTGCTCCCTGGAGTTTTGCCAAGGCCATCGATCTGTTGAAGCATCTGGCTATCCCTATGATTGTGGTGGGCACGGCTGGCACGGCCGGCACCATCCGCGTCATGCGGGCGAACCTTCTGGATGAGTTGCAGAAACCATATGTGATGACGGCTCGGGCCAAAGGGTTGCAGTATTGGAAGTTGGTTTTACGGTATCCTGTCCGCTTGGCCCTCAACCCTTTCATTTCAACTGTGGGCTGGGTTTTGCCTTCGCTGATAGCGGGCGAGACCATTGTATCGGTGGTATTGGCTTTGCCCACGGCCGGGCCGCTCTTTTTGCAGGCGCTGCTAGAGGAAGATATGTACCTGGCCGGGTCTTTCGTCATGTTGGCGGCCAGCTTAACCGTGATTGGCACATTGCTCTCGGACATATTGCTGGCCATCATAGACCCCAGAATTCGCTATGAAGGCGCGACGTGATGCAATCGTGAGCGGGTATCGGTCGGAGGATTCATCGATGGCCGAGCGCTGAATCCTTTTTGCAGGAGTGCAATCACAACTATGGACATGTCGAAATCAAGCTCCATTGACGCTGACAGTCGGACAGGGCTAACACTTGAAGAAGCGGATGACGAGGTTGAAGAGGCCTATTATTTAGCGCCTCCTCTGGTTCTGACCTGGCGCAAGTTTCGCAAGCATACCTTAGCGGTCATCTCGGCGGTTGCGCTCATCATTCTCTATCTATTTGTCTTCTTTGCTGAATTCTTTGCGCCATTTTCGCCCCACGAACGCTATGTGGAGTATGCAGAGGCTCCGCCACAGCGACTGCGTTTTTTCGATAGCGAGGGACATTTCCACTGGCGGCCTTTTGTCTACGGCGCTGAACAACAGATGGATGCCAAGTTCAGGCGCACGTATGAAACGGTTGAAAATGAGATGTATGCGGTGCGGTTCTTTGTCCATGGCGCCCCCTATAAACTGTGGGGCCTTTTTGCGACTGACATTCATCTATTTGGCGCTGGCGAAGAAGCCCCGTTATTCTTGCTCGGCACGGATGGGCATGGTCGGGATCTGCTGTCGCGCCTTATTTTCGGCACCCGTCTTTCGCTGTCGATCGGCCTGCTTGGGGTGGCGCTGAGCTTTGTTTTGGGCATCATAATCGGCGGGGTGTCTGGCTATTTTGGCGGGATAGTCGATACCATCGTTCAGCGGCTCATTGAAATCTTGCGCGCCTTTCCCAGCTTGCCGCTGTGGATGGCTTTGAGCGCGGCCCTGCCAGCCAACTGGTCCATTGTGCGCGTCTATTTCTTCATTACCCTTATTCTATCTATCCTCGGTTGGACGGGCATGGCCCGGGTGGTGCGAGGCAAGTTCCTGGCCGTCCGCGAAGAGGCGTTTGTCAAGGCTGCGCGGCTGTCTGGGGCCAGCACCGCCTGGATCATCAGAAAGCATCTTGTGCCTTCCTTTATGAGCCACATTATCGCGGTGGCAACCTTGAGCGTGCCGGCCATGATCATCGGTGAAACGACGCTGAGTTTCCTGGGGGTTGGACTGCGCTCCCCGGCGATTAGTTGGGGCGTGCTGCTCCAAGATGCCCAAAATATTCGAGCCATCATCCGCTTGCCGTGGCTGTTGCTTCCGGCTGTCCTGGTCATCATTGCCGTCCTGGCATTCAACTTTGTGGGAGATGGTTTGCGCGATGCGGCTGATCCGTATCATTAGTATAGCGATGGCAAGAAAGGGGTTCTAGGTTGAGCGCCCTGCTTGAAGTGATCGATCTCAAAACCTACTTCTTCACGGACGAGGGCGTCGTCAAGGCCGTTGATGGCGTCAGTTTTGACCTGGCGCGTGAACAGACGTTGGGCGTGGTGGGCGAAAGTGGCTGTGGCAAGAGCATCACCGCCCAATCGATCATGCGGATTGAACCGACGCCGGGGAAAGTCGTGGGGGGCGAAATTCTTTGGCATCGGCGCACGAATGGCGCAACGACACCCATCGATCTGGTGACATTGGAGCCGGACGAGCGCGAGATTCGGGAGATTCGCGGGGCAGAAATCGCCATGATTTTCCAGGAACCGATGAGCTCCTTCAGCATGGTGCATACGATTGGGCACCAGATTATCGAAGCGGTTCGGCTTCATCAGGATGTAAGCCATAAAGAAGCCAAAGACATTGCGGTTGAGATGTTGAGCAACGTCGGCATTCCCGACCCGTTGCGTCGGGTGGACGAATATCCGTTCCGGCTCAGCGGCGGGATGCTGCAACGCGCGATGATCGCCATGGCGCTTTCCTGCAACCCCAGCTTGCTCATTGCCGATGAGCCTACCACCGCGTTGGATGTGACCATCCAGGCGCAGATCTTAGACCTGATGAACCGCTGGCAAGAACGATTGGGGATGGCGATCATGATCATCACCCACGACCTGAGCGTGGTGGCTGAGATGGCCGATGTGGTGGTGGTGATGTATTGGGGTCGGGTGGTTGAACAAGCCGCTGTCACGACCATTTTCCGTGCGCCCAAACACCCCTATACAGCGGGTCTGCACCGATCGATCCCCAAGTTGGGGGAGGTCAAAAAGAAACGGCTTGATTCGATCCGAGGCGTTGTGCCGGATCCCTTTGCCAGCTTGCAGGGCTGTCCCTATCATCCACGCTGTCCGGAGGCTATGGCGGGCGTATGCGATGCGGGGCAACCACCGGCGCTGGTCGAGATTGAGTTGGGGCATCAGGTGGCCTGTTTTCTGTATCATGAAGAAAGGGTTTCCCTTTCTGGAGCCAGAGTCAGCCAAAATGGATGATATTTTATTGGAAGTGCACGATATCAAAAAGCACTTTCCGATTACGCGCGGCTTTTTCAAACGGGTGGTCGGACAGGTCAAAGCGGTGGATGGGGTCAGCTTTGCCATTCAAGCGGGGGAAACGTTCAGTTTGGTGGGGGAAAGCGGTTGCGGCAAGACGACGATAGGCAACCTGATTGTGCGGGCTCTGCGGCCCAGCGGCGGCGAGATTCTGTTTCGGCACAACGGCCGTATGGTGGACTTGGCCGGTCTGTCGGAGCGGGAACTCAAAGCGCGGGGGATTCGCAGGGCCATGCAGATGATTTTTCAAGATCCTTTCTCTTCTTTGAATCCCCGCATGCGGGTGCTGGACGTGGTTGGCGAGCCGCTCATAGTCAATCAGGTCGCCACGGGCAAAGCATTGGAGGAACGCGTCAGCCAGCTTCTCAGACAGGTCGGGCTCAAGCCCCATTACCTGAAGCGCTACCCCCACGCTTTCAGTGGCGGGCAGCGGCAACGGATTGGCCTGGCCAGAGCCTTGGCTCTCAATCCCAGATTAATTGTCGCCGATGAGCCGGTATCGGCTTTGGATGTGTCGATCCAGGCACAGATTCTGAACCTCTTACAGGATTTGCAGGAAGCGTTTCAGTTGACCTATCTCTTCATTTCCCATGATCTCAGCGTGGTCGAGCACATCAGTGATCGGGTGGCCGTCATGTATGTGGGCAAAATCGTGGAGCTGGCCGAGACGGAGGCGCTCTTCAGGCAGCCCAGGCATCCCTACAGCGAGGCGTTATTGTCTGCGGTGCCCCGATCCGATCCGGAGGTAAAAAAAGAGCGCATACTCCTGGCGGGCGAAGTGGCTGATCCGGCCAATCCTCCGTCGGGCTGCGCCTTTCATCCTCGCTGCCCCTATACGATTGAGCGTTGCGTTGCGGAGGAGCCTGTTCTGCGGGAGATGGAGCCTGGTCGCTTCGTCAGCTGTCATCGCACGCAGGAGATCCGGTTGACAGGCGTGCAGGAACCTGTCAGAATGATGGCTTAAGAAGGAGGTGATGCGTACTTTTCAATCTGGCATACATATCAGGCAAGCTACCGACGAGGAGGAAAACCAGGTATGAAATACGATCTTTTCGCTAAACGAGCCATCTCGAGACGTGAGTTCTTGCGCGTCTCCGGCGTGGTTGCGGCCGGCGCTGCGCTCGCTGCCTGCGCTGCGGGCGAAACCGATGCTCCGGCTGAGGCCGGGGCGCCGTCAGAGGCAGAAGCGGTTTCGTCTGATGTCGCTGCGGGCGCAGAGGCCAGCGTGTATAAGGAAGCGCCGATGCTGGCTGAGTTGGTCGCCAAGGGCGAGTTGCCGCCGGTGGACGAGCGGCTTCCTGTGAACCCACTGGTGCTGCCCGTGCTGGAAAAAATCGGCAAGTATGGCGGCGACATCAACACGGCGGGTATGCGCCCACCCCCGTTCAACGGCTACAATTTAGGCAACTTTTCTGGCCAGACCCTGGTCTTCTATGCTTGGGGGCTGCGCGGTGAAGTTGGCGAGGTCGTTCCCAATATCGCCGAATCTTTCGAGATCAGCGAAGACTCATCCCGGTTCACGATCCATCTGCGCGAGGGTCTGAAGTGGTCGGATGGGGAAGCGTATACGGCCGATGACGCGGCTTTTTTCTGGAACCATGTCTTGCAGAACGACGAGTTGCGCCCCGCGAAGCCCCCGGTCTACCAGAACTCAGATGGGAGTCTGATGGACTTTAGCGTGATTAACGACTTCACGATAGAGTTCAAAGCGGACACGCCCAAGCCCTGGTTTATGGACCGTTTGGCCTCGTATTGGTCAGGCGGCAATTTCTGTCGCCATCCTGAGCATTACATGAAGCAGTTCCATCCTGATTTTGTCTCTGCGGATGATCTCGAGGCACTGGTGAGCGATGGGGGATTTAGTACCTGGAATGAGCTGTTCGGGCACAAAGTAGGTCCTCACAACGTCGAAGGCCAAATCCAAAAGCCCTATCTGCAAGGCTTCATCCCCACGAAAACGGCGCCTGACACGCCTCCCTGGATTTGGGAGCGCAACCCCTATTTCTGGGCTGTGGACGAGACGGGCCAACAGCTACCCTATATCGATCGCATTCTCCACACTCAGGTCAGCAAAGAAGTGCAGGAGTTGCAAGGCTTGACCGGCGATCTGGAGTATGTGGTATGGTTGGATTTCAAACTTTTGCCGGATCTGTTGGAGGCGGAAGAGCAGGGCAAGATACGCGTGGTCAAGTACTACTTCCCGGGCGATACCATGCTCAACATAACCTTCAACCAACACACGGAGGATGAGGCCCAGCGGGCGATCTATCAGGACAAGCGTTTTCGTCTGGCAGTCTCCCATGCCATCAACCGCGATGAGATCGGTATCCTCAACTACTTTGGCACCGTACAACCATCGCAGCCGATGCCGCCTTTGGGCACACCGACCCGGCAGGCAACCGAGTCCCTGGCCACGCTCTATACCGAGTATGACCCTGACAAGGCCAATGCGCTCCTGGATGAAATCGGGCTGGACCAGCGCAATGCTGACGGTTGGCGGCTACGCCCGGATGGGGAAAAGCTCTTCATCAACTTCGTCCATTATGGCTGGGCGGACGACACTGAGTTGGTCGTCGATTATCTGCAGAAGGTGGGCATTCACGCCACAAACAAGCTGATCGATAGTCGGCTGTACTGGGAGCGCATGCGGGCTTTAGACTGGGATGCCTTAACGATTGGCGCGACGCCGACGCATCCTTATATTCTGACAGCGCGCAGAGCATTCGTGCCGGAGAAGAATTCAGCTCCTTTCCCGCTCTATGGGCTGTGGCTTGAAACCAACGGCGCCGAGGGACTGGAACCGACCGGCAAGCCCCAGGAAAACCAGGAGAAATGGCTGGCGCTGCAAGCGGAGACAGATCCGGCCAAACAGCTTCAACTGGTTACAGAGATTGTGACCACGGCTCGAGAGGAGCTGTGGGTGATCGGCACGACGACGATGGCGCCGTCCATCGGCGCTCTCGACCCCACCCTTACCAATATTCCAGAGGAAGTATTCATGGGCTGGGACAATACCATGGCCGATGTCTATCGCCCGGAGACGCTGTTCTTCGATCGGTAGCAGAGGCAAGGATAGTGACAGTGCGCCATCTGCCGGCAAATCGGGACGGGAGGCCCTTGGGGGTCTTCCGCTCCTTTTACAGTTTTTCCATAGCTATGTATAACCAAACCCAGGAACGCAATGTCGCGGAGACGCAAGGAAAAACCGACGTATGAGAGCAGGTTCGTCCGATAGCCGAGTGGGGCAGTTGTTCTATCGGCTCAACAATGGCGCTATCGACAACTGGCTTGTGGCTGGCCCCCATGTTACCCCGCTTCCCGACGGGCAGCCACAAGGGACGCCCGGAACGGACCCTGTCTTTACCCAGGCGCCTGTGGAGAGAGACAGGCTGGAAATAGGCGAGACGGCATTGACCTGGCGGGCCTATCGTTGCCTTGACGACCATTTTGTCGACCTGAGCGCGTTCTATCCGAATCGGACAAACCTGCTATGTCCAACAGATGGAGAGCAGGTTCGTTCGAATCGAACAAACCTGCTATGTCCAACAGATGGAGAGCAGGTTCGTTCGATCTGGCAGTATGCGCAGGTTTGGGCCTACACCCAGGTGGTGTGTCCGGCCGATCAACACGCGACCTTCATGCTGACCACCAACGGCCCGGCGGATGTGTGGCTGAACGGCCAGCGCATTCTGCAGCACGAGCGGTTTCATCACCAACATCATCGCACCATACCTATCCCTGTCTCCCTTCAGGCGGGTCATAACCAGATTTGGGCGCGTCTTGACACTGTAGCCAAGGGTGTAGCCAAGGGGGAATCGCCTTGGCGATTCGCCTTAGTCGTTGCTGAGGCCGCGGTTCGGGCTTCGCACGATGCGCCAAATCCGCGAGGCGCTCAGCCCTCAGTGGATAGTTGGTCTGTGCGCTTGCCGACTCGTATTGCGCCCCTGGCGCGCCGTCAGGAGCTGGAACGTCTATTCGAGGACGCTTATCTTGACCGCGATGTGTATACGGCTCAAGACGGGCTAGAGGTATACTGGCCCGATCGCATCGGGCCGTCATCAGATGATGCCCCGTCCCCATCTGACATGGAACTTCGCTTGCAGACACTGGAGGGCCGCATCTACATGATGGCTCGGGCCGCTACGCCCTACGGGAATGGCTCTACCACAGTGGACATGGGCACAGCGCTGCGAGCGCCGGAGGGCGCATGTCATCTGGTGTTGAGGCCTGGGCCAGAGGAATTCAGCTTGGGCGGCATGCGGGTTCAACGGACGCTGCGGCTGCATGTGTCGAAGAATCCGTATGCAGAAGCAGCCAGCGGAGCTGACAAATCCGGCGGCGCGTACTCAGCGCGTCGGCTGGAGGCCCTGATCGATGCGACCAGGCGTTCGGGCACCCTTTTCTGCGAAATCGCCAAGATGGCCATAGAACGCTGGTCTCAGGTCAAAGTCGATGTGATCCAGCGGACGATCGCCGACCTTACCCAAGGCGCCGCTGATAGCGCCTGTTCTCTGGTCGGTCTGTTGGGTATGCTGGCGCGCTATGGGAACAACCCTTCATTCCCGGCGGAACTTCGAGGGCGCTCACAAGGGAGGCATCTACGTCAGCAACCGCTGGCAGACTATGTCGTCAACTTTCCATACTGGCTGGATGAGCCGCGCCAATCGAACGAACCTGCTATGTTCGACAGATGGGGAGCGGGTTCGTCTGAAAGGGAGCTCGGGGGCTGGGGCGAAAGCCGGCAGATCCTTTACTTCGCTGGCCAGATATTGGCTGGCCAGCTTTATCCTGGGCGCACTTTCGCCAACAGCGGGCGGTCGGGGCAATGGCATCGGGCAGAGGGTGAGAGCGGCGCTATCGCCTGGCTGCAAAGACGCGGCCGGCATGGTTTCGAGGAGTGGGATTCCAACACGATGATTGAAGCCAAGGTGGTGGCTTTACTCCATCTGGTCGATCTGGCGGAGAACGACGAGGTACGGGAGCTGGCTGCCGTGGTTCTGGATACGCTCTTCTTTGGCATGGCTCTCAATTCCTACCGGGGCGCATTTGGTTCGACGCAAGGCAGGGGTGATGGTCTTTCAATCCGCAGCGCTCGTTTCGCGCCTTCGTCTGGTCTCTCGCGCTTGTTGTGGGGTATGGGCGTCTTCAACGAGCATATTATGGGCAGTGTGAGTCTGGCCTGTTCAGACGTTTACATTTTGCCGCCGATCATCGAGGCTATTGCCGCGGATCTGCCTGAAGCGATGTGGAATCGGGAGCGGCACAGCGGCGCGGCGGTCGCCAACGGGGATGAGGCGGGTTCCTGGGAGGTGAACAAAGTTACGTATAGGACCCCAGACTATATGCTCTGCTCGGCCCAGGATTACCTGCCTGGGCAGCCGGGGTCGCAGGAACATATCTGGCAAGCCACTTTTGGGCCGGATGCGGTGATCTTTGTCAACCATCCGGCTTGTCTGAGCGAAGCTGATGCGCATCGGCCGAACTGCTGGCGTGGAAACGCTATTTTGCCGCGCGTAGCCCAGTGGCGGGATGTTCTCATCGCGGCGCATACATTGCCGGAGGATGACTGGTTGGGCTTCACCCACGCCTACTTCCCGATTTATGCGTTTGATGAATACAAGCTGCAAGGGGCGTGGGCCTTTGCGCGCAAGGGGGCGGGCTATCTGGCTCTGACGGCTGCTCAAGGGTTGACTCTGACCAGGCGAGGAGAGCAGGCTTATCGGGAACTGCGCTCGTATGGGCGGACCAATATCTGGTTGTGCCATCTGGGGCGGACGGCAGAGGATGGTAGTTTCGCCGACTTTCAGAGGAAGATATTGGATTTAGAGGTAGATTTCGCGCGGTTGTCTGCGCATTGCACTACCCTGCGGGGGGAGTCGCTGGCTTTCGGGTGGACCGGGCCGCTGCGCGTGAACGGTCATGAAGAGGCGATTACAGATTTCAAACGCTATGAGAACCCCTACTGTGTGGCTGATGCAGGCTCTTCTCATATAGAGCTACGTTTTGGCGAGGATGGATTACGGCTGCATTATGAATAAATCGATACCTTCGCCAATTCTGCAGGGTATGCGGACAAGAGAATGGCGATGAATGATTGAATGGCTCTGCGATTCCCGGCGGATGGGAGGCAGAGCCATCCAAGCGGCAGGGCATCAATCCGCTCAATTGTGTCTATCGTGATGCTTTCGATGAACTGCAACTCCCTTATGTTACGTAACATCAGTAAATAAATAGGAGGCTTTCATAGCATGCAGACCAATACGCAAGCGCACATTGCGCCGCCCATGGAAAAACTTGATGGTGAGCGTCACTTGGAAGTTCAGATCATGAACCTGAAGAATCTGGGCTATACCATGGTGTCTGGCGCGATTCCGGCGGATAGATTGAAAGCGATTCAGATCGCCTTCGATGCCAGGATGAACGAGCAGATCGCGGAGCTGGGGCGGGACTATCGCAATGCCTCCAACCGCTTCGATCTCATCCCGCTGTGGCAAGAGCCGGTCTTTCGTCAACTGGTCAATCTTCCCAAGATTATGCCGATTGTGCGCGGGTACATGGAGCAATACTGGGAGGACGAGCCGGTGGTCTTTGGGGCCGGTCATGGTCACTGCCTGTTTGAGAACAGCCCGGCTCATCAGGCCTGGCATAATGATGCGCGGGTGAATCCAAAGGCCTCTGATATGATCCCGCCGATCTACATCCGGTTGAGTTTTCTGGTCGAAGATGTGGATGCCGATATGGGGCCCACGGGGCTGCTGCCTGGAACGCAGGGGACGCATGTCAATGCGCCGTCGTGGTTCACTGCGCCCGATGGTCAGCCGCGCCAGGCGCCGGGGATGGCGCTCGCCAGCGGCAAAGCCGGGGACTGCCTGATCAACGACACCTCGATCTATCATACCAACACGCCTAATCGGAGCGATCGGGTACGCAAGATTATCTGGGCCTTGTACGCTGGCTCCAGAACACCGATTTGGGTGCGCAAGGACTTACCCGAGGACTATCAGCGGGCATTCCGCCTGACCAAGGCGGATGTGGGGGCCTCTGATGATCCGGTGATGGCTGCGCTGTTCCGAAACTTTCCCGAGGCGTAGGGGGCATTGGTTGCATACTGCGTAGCCAGCCGAATCCGGTGTCGCTTGCTTGGAGGGTGAGCGGGCAGGCGCGCCAGTGGGGTTATGCTTTCAGGCCGGTCATGGCCAGGCCGCGGATGAAGTATTTGGAGGCGAAGATATAGATGAGCATTACTGGTACGACCGTCAACATGGAGCCGGCCGCCCACATCTCGTAGCGGGTCCAGTAGAGACTACGCAGACCGGCCAGCACCAGGGGCAGAGTCTGTTTTTCTGGGCTGTTGAGAACGACCAATGGCCAGAGGAAGTTATCCCAGTTGAAGAGAAAGATGAAGACGGTCAGGGCGGCCAGGGCCGAGGTGGCCATGGGCAGCACAAGGGTGAAGAAGATGCGCCATTCGGAGGCGCCGTCGATGCGGGCGGCATCGAGCAGCTCTGACGGAATGGACTCCATGAACTGGCGCATCAGGAACAGCCCGAAGGTGGACCACAGCCCGGTGACGATGATGCCGCTCAACTGGTTGGCCATATTCATATCGGCAATCGTAATGTAGAGCGGCACCAGCACGACGGCAAAGGGGATCATCATGGTCGAGAGCAAGAGCGTGAATAGCTTCTCCTTGCCCCAAAAGCGATACTTGGCGAAGACAAAGCCGAGAGCGGCCGAGGTCAGGGCGCTGCAGAGCGTCACGGTCGTTGCCTGGAGCGCACTGTTGCCAAAGGCGGCTGGAAAGTTGACGCGGTTGATGATTTCGGTGTAGTTCTCCAGCGTCCATACTTGAGGCAAGAGCGCGGTGGAGCGGACCAACTCCTGGAAATGCTTGAAAGAGGCGAAGACCATCCACACGAAGGGCGTGATCGACACAAAGGACATCAGCAGGAGGATCAGGTGCAGGATTGCCTGACCCGCCAGCCGCCGCGGCGAGGGTCGATAGAGAGAACTTGACGATGCTCTGGCCAGATCGATATTTTCGGACGCCGTCATTCGTTTCGATCACCTTTTCCTGGGGCGGGCGGAGTATGATCCCGCATGGGCTTGGATTGTCGACCGCGGATCGGCAATTGGTTGAGTCGAAGAGTGGCGTTTCCCATCAGTACGACCAGGTTGGGCGCAGCAGCCTGATCTGGAGCAGACTGATGAACAGAATTAAGGCAAACTGGAGCAGCGCGGCCGCGGTTGCTGTGCCAAAACGCAGATCTTCGAAGGCTTCCGAATAGATCAGCATATTGTAGACATAGGTGGCGTCGCCTGGCCCTCCTCTGGTCATCACGAAGGGGAAGGTAAATTCCTGCAATGTACCGATGGCCAGCAGGACCGTCACCAATAGCAATGTATGTCCCAACAGCGGCAGGGTAATGCGCCAGAATCGCTGCCACTCGTTGGCTCCGTCGACCAGTGCCGCGTCGTACAGCTCTTCGGGGATGTGCAGGATACCCGCTGTGAGGATCACCACGTAGAACCCCAGCCCCTTCCAGCTGCCAACCGCGACGATTGTGGGCAGCGCCGATGCGGAGCCGGCCAGCCAGCGGGACTCGGGCAAATACAGGGCACGCAATATCTGATTGAACATGCCCACCTCGGGGTCCATCAACATACGAAACAACAGGGACACGGCTACCAGAGAGACCACGACCGGCACGAAGATGAGCGCTTGATAGGTGTTGCGGCCGCGCCGAACGTTGGCCAGGCAGGTTGCGATGAAGAGACTCAGCGGCAATATAAAGATGAAGGCGAGCAGGGCCCAGACCAGGGTATTGCGTACAGAGACAAAGAACAGCGGATGTTCGAAGAGCTGGTAGAAGTTGTCCAAGCCGACGAACTTACTGGCGGCCGGGTTCAATATCCGGTATTGGACCAGGGCCAGGCGCAGCGCGTTGAGGATGGGCCGGAAGGAAAACATCCAGTACCAGATCAGGGTTGGCAGAATGATACTGGCGCCAAACCAGAATTGGGGCTTACGCACTGCCCAGCGCCCGGATGCGGCCGCCAGGTTGCGCATTCGGGCGATACTCTCCTTCCAGTTGTCTATATGGACGGTTGTCATGCGCCGCTCCCGGCAGGGATATTGGGAGCCTGGATCAACGAGGGGGCCGGCTGTGCAGGGTCCTTCATTGATCCAAGGTCAGAATCTGTTTGAAAAGCAAGGGCTGGCGGCCATGCGGACAGCCTCACTTCATGCGGGCGAGACGCCCGCGATTCCAGGTCAATTTAACTGAGGGCGGCGATGTCGTCAAGGTACACCTGGAACTGCTCCTCACACCGTTCCTGGTAGGAGTTGACTGCCTCCTGCGCGGTCATCTTTCCCAGGCGGACGTCGGAGCAGATCGAGCTTCCGATCTGGTCCACTTCGGACGGGTAGCCAAATCCTTCACCGTAGTAGCGGGTGATGGGGCCGAGCTTTTCCATGACCTTGGCGGCCTGCACTTGCGGCCCTGCCAGATCGGGGTCGGAATAGTGGTCGTACTTTCCGATCAGGCCTTTCCAGGCTGGCGCGCCGATGCCGCCGTAGATCTTGGCGTATTCTCTCTGGCCTTCGTGCGTGCACATCGTCTGCAGAAAGGAGATGGAAAAATCCCGATTGGCGGTATTGCTGGGCGCGGCAAATCCCCACCCCGCTTCGCCCACGAACAGGGGCAGTTGGTCGGGCAGCACTTTGGGGGCTGCGGTCAGTTCGTAATAGACGCCTTCATCTCTTCCCTGCTGCAGAGCTGGGTTGGAGATACCTCGGGCGATGCCAATCTTGCCTGCCAGGGCCGTATTGAACTGGTTCTCGTCCAGTTCGGTTTCGATGCCCATCTGCACGGGAATCTCGGCAAACATGCGCATGGCCTGCACACCCGCCTCGCTGTCCAGATTGAACTTCCGGGCCTCGAGATCCCACCAGTCGGTTCCTTCGTCGGCGAGCAGGGTGCGCACAATGCCCAGATAGCTTTGGTTGTCCCAGCCCTTGCTGCTCAGGCCCCAGGTTACGACACGGCCGTTCTCTTCGACCTGCAGGGCTTGCGCCAGTTCCCACATATGTTCGTAGCTGTCGAAGATCCAATCTCCGTTGGTTGGCGGGTAGAGTTCGGCCAGGCCCAGGGCCTCCACATCCTGGGTGGGCACACAGACCATGGAGCCGACCAGGTTGGCCTCTGTGGGCACGCCGTAGATCTCGCCTTCCCATGAATAGGCTTCGACAGATTCCTCCTGGAAGGCCTCAGTGGGCGTCACCCCCACTGCGTCGAACACTGTGTCGCTCAAGGGCATCAGGCCTTTCTGGATGTACAGGGGCACTGAGACCTTGCCCATCATACAGATGACATCGGGCTGTGTGCCGGCCGCCATGGCCGCGATCAGTTTGGTCTGCAGCGGCCATGCCTGTGGCTCAATACGCACGCTGTAGCCTGTCTGGCGTTGAACAAGCTCAGCGATTCGTTCGTAGGTTGCGACATGCGGGTCGTACTGCAAGCCCCACTGCACGCCCTCTTGGCCTTCGGGCGCCGCGGCTGGGGCTGCATCTTCGGATGTCTCCGAGGCTGTGGGCTGGGCGGTTTGAGCGGCGCAGGCGGCTACTAGGCTGCTGGCGACACCCAGCGCGCTGAGGCGTAAGAACGCACGCCGGGAAACAGAATTTTGCTTAACCATCTTTCTTCCCCTTTTCGATATGATTCAGAAAGCGAGTTTGTGACCGGAATTCGAGAGGAGCCGAGGGCAAATGGCAACCGGCTTGCCGACTCCACTGTAGCTGCCCAGAGGTGAGCCAGGAATTCATTCCCATTTCAGAGATGCACCCAATGCTGAACCGGGGATTGACAATTTCATTGGCAAACAGTATAGTTGCGCACAATCGCTATCATAACACGCTTCTGGGTTGTGTCAAAGGCAGTTTTCAAAACGCAATCGGTGTCGCAACCGCTGCAGAAAGGGAAGGATCATGCAACTGACTGGCGAGCAAAGGCGGTTTTTCGAGACCTTTGGATATCTGGCTCTGCCTGGTCTGCTGAAGGATGAGGTCGGCTGGATCACTGAGGAATTCGAAGCGGTTTTCAGAGGGCGCAATGTTGTCCACGATGGCAGCAAGCGCTCCTGCATCGTGCCTTTTATCGATCAGCGCGAACGGCTCAGCGCACTCTTGGATCATCCCAAACTGGTGGGGCTGATCGCGGGCTTGCTCGGTGAGGATTTCAACTACCTTGGCGGTGATGGCAACTTCTATACGGGCGATACCCATTGGCACAGCGATGGCTACCATGAAGTGGGCAAATATCTCAAGGTAGCGCTCTATCTGGATGCCGTTGACCGCGACAGCGGCTGCTTGCGGGTCATTCCCGGCACGCACCGACAGGATTCGCTGCGGGATTGGGAAGCCCGCCAGGCGCGCGAGTCCCTGGAGCGGTGGGGTATCGAGCAGTCCGAGGCGCCGGCGATGGCTCTGGCAACGCGGCCGGGCGACGTGGTGGCTTTCAACCACAACCTGATGCACGCTTCCTTTGGCGGCAGCCAACGGCGTCGCATGTTCACCCTCAACTGCTGCGCGCGCTGTGAGACGGAGTTGGAGATCAAGGAGCTGAAACAGTACATTGCCAACCACGATCGCTATTGGAACGACCACATGCATTCGGAGATCATGCGTCGGACTGCATCGCCGGCTCGTATGCGCCACCTGCGACAGGTGATCGAGCATGAGGGGCATCTGGCGGCGCTGGCGGCGAAGGCGCGCGCGGAGAGGTCGGAGCCTGCGCGGGGGTAGCGTTCCCGTTTTGTGTTTGCGCTTTTCCACAGTTTGGGCTTCGCACTATGCGCGGCGGATGCGAGGCGCTCAGCCCTCAGGTTGTGGTCTGCTGACGATCTGGTTTTCAGGCGTGGAGCGTCTCTCTTCGACTCGGGCGGGCGATGCTCGTTTGCGCAAGTGATATCGCTTGCAGAAGTTCATGGCTGGATGTAATCGATCAAAAATTCATCGCACTTGGAAAGGGCTAAAATGAAGAGATTTTTATTGATTTTGCTGATCTTGGGAGTACTCCTCGGCATTACAATGCCATTGTATGCGGAGGAGGTAGGGCTGACGCTTGAAGGTCTGGCCGCAAAAGTGGAGGCATTGGCGCAACGGGTGAGTGCAATAGAAGACCGGTTGGCTGTTCTGGAAGCAACGCCGACACCAATACCGACAGCGACACCGACACCGACCTCGACAGCGACACCAACAGCGACAGCGACACCAACAGCGACACCGACAGCGACAGCGACAGCGACATCAACGCCATCACCAACACCCTCGGGGCCGGTGGCGACGATCAACACCACGCAGAACGTGAACGTGCGGGGCGGGCCAGGCACCAACTATTCCATCATAGGCAAGGCCATACCTGACCAACAGCTCCTCATCACTGGCAGAAATCCTGCTGGGGACTGGTGGCAGATCGACTATAACGGCCGGAATGGGTGGATCTACAGACCATTGACCACTGCGGTCAATGCGGCGGATGTGCGGGTGGCTGCCTTCATTCCACGCCCTCCACCGACAGCGACGCCGGTACCGGTACAGAGACAGAGACCACCGACAGCGACGCCCATCCCCCCGCCGCCGCAAGCGCCCGCGCCCCGGCTTCAGTACTCTATCGGGCATGTGGGAAAGTGTAGCCCCAATGAAAGCGTGACATACTTTGAGGGCATCGTACGCGACAGAGCGAATATTCCGCGTAATGATGTGTGTGTGCACATTGCTCTACAGGGGTATGGGCCACTTGACACCAAGTGTTCGGGCTGTCCTTCCGTAAGTGGCAGACATGGAGAATGGGGGTTCACTCCTTTTGGAGGGCGACAGGATGGGATAGGTGGCCAAACTGTAGAAATCTACATAGTCCACTGCCCGCGGGCGTTGCAACCCAATGAGCGTGGGGATACTGTGTTTACTTCGAAGGATTTTTCTAATCTGACCCCTCTTTCGAATAAATGGGTCAGAGCCTTATTTGGAAGCACGCAGTGTCAGCAGATCACATTTGTTGAGAACTGACAGACAGGTGGATCGACCGAAGCCGACGAACCTACAGGTGATACCCTCAGCTTGCTGGGGGTATCACCTTATCAGTGCACCCTGAAAGGGCTGACAGATGGAAACCCGTCGTGGACACCTGATTTTCGAGAAACAACAAGCGCCTCTGCTCAGGCGCGCTCTGTAGGCCTGCTGGCGAGGCCTCTGTGATGAGCGCCCTCCCCGATTGCGACCCAGGTCATCCTCTACGTAAGTCGCAGTGATCGATACGCATCGGACGATACACATCGGACAATACGCATCGGACGATACACATCGGACGATACACATCGGACGATACGCATCGGACAATAGTCAGACAATAGAGAAAAGCCTGCGAGCAGGCCCGGATTTCGCGTTTGCTCGTTCCCGGATACAGGTCTATACTGAATGAGAGACTCTTATCAACGGGAAAGAGAGAGACTTGAGGATGGCAACCCCGGTTATTCGCCAGTCAACGGATGGCGTCGATGCGCGTCGGTTGCGCCGGCAGGCGCAGGTTGGGCGCGCATTGGAGCGTTCGGCTATCCATCTCATCCTGCTGACGGGCACGCTTACCATGCTGGCGCCGCTCTTCTGGATGATATCGACCTCTCTCAAGCAGGAGTGGGAGGTTTTCCAGATTCCGCCCCAGTGGATTCCCAGCGAGTTCCAGTGGATTCACTATCGGCAAGCCATCTTCGACTATTTCAATTTTGCGCAATACAGCGCGAACACGATGATCATCACCCTGAGCGTGCTGGTGGGGCGGGTGTTGAGCGCCTCGCTGGTGGCCTTCGGATTCGCGCGCATTCGTTTTATCGGCCGGCATGTCATCTTTATCCTGGTGCTGAGCACCATGATGGTGCCTCATCAGGTAACCATCATCCCGCTTTACATCCTCTTCAGGGAGCTGGAGTGGCTGGACACGTTTCTGCCTTTGATTGTTCCGGCCTGGTTCGGCGGGGGCGCCTTCTTTATCTTCCTGTTGCGCCAGTTCATATTGACCATCAACCCAGAGCTTGACGATGCGGCCCGGATCGATGGATGCGGCTGGCTGGGCATCTACTGGCGGATTACGCTGCCCTTGATCAAGCCGGCGTTGGCGGCGGTGGCTATTTTCTCATTTCTGGGGACGTGGAATGACTTTTTCAGCCCTCTCATCTTCCTACGCAGTCGAGATATGCTGACGCTGGCAGTGGGCCTGCATTTCATGGCCACCACGGCCTCTCCTTCGGCGCGCCCCAATATGCCGCATTTGATGGCCGGCTCGACACTGATACTGCTGCCGCCGTTGCTCGTATTTTTCTTTGCCCAGCGCTATTTCATTCAGGGGGTGACATTTTCTGGTCTCAAGGGTTGAGAGATCGATGCGTATTGCGTAACCAGCTTGCCGAATTCAGGGTGGCAGCCGCTCAGAGGTGGCCAGACACTCATCCTTATCTTGGGACGCATCCAGGCGTCGATAGCGGATGCGTCCAGCTTTTCATCGTTTTTCGATCTATTCACAGAGGGAAGGAAAGGAGACTGACATGTCAAACACGCGAGTTAGCCGTCGACAGTTCCTGCGGGGATTGGCTGTCGTTGGCGCGAGCATGCCGCTCTTGCAGGCCTGCGGGGGCGGCGAGCAGCCGGCGGCAGAAAGCGCGGAGTCTGGGGATGCGCCGGCGCCTAGCCGGGAGATGACAACGGTGCGCTATGCCCAGGTGATCGCCCCGCTGGATAAGCAGGTCGAGATGTTCAACGAACAGAGCGACACGGTCCAGGTCGAGTTCGAGTTGGTTCCCTGGGGCGAACACGCGGACAAGCTGCTCATTGATGTGGCTGCCGGCACCGCCCCTGACCTTTGGTTTATCGGTGGGCCTTGGTGGATTCCGCTCAAACGGAAAAAGGTCGCGCTATCGATCAGCAACTTCCTGGACAGTGACCCGGACGTGGTGATCGATGATTTTGAATTCCCGGCCGACAGCGATTGGGGCATGATCGATGGCGACATCTACGGCTTGCCGACAAACTCGGTCATTCTGCGCGGGCTGGCCTACAACGAGAACCTGTTCGAGGCGGCCGGCCTCGACCTGCCCAATGCGGATTGGACCCTGGCGGATGTGGCTGCGGCCGGCCCGCAGCTGAACCGCGGGGATGAGTCCTACGCGCTCCCCGCGCCTTTGCTGGCGGGTGACCTTTATCTCACGACCATCTGGCAGAATGGCGGCCAGATCATCAGTGATGACGAAACAAAGTGTCTCCTTGACCGGCCGGAGGCGGTGGAGGCGGTGGAGCAGCTCGTGGCCTGGACGGAGTTCAGCATGGAGCCGGGCGCGACCCAGGCTCTGGGGGACGCGCCGCCGGCCAGCGGCAAGATCGCCATGTGGCCGATGGTGCTGGCCGACTGGGATAGTTGGCTGCGGCTCACCAATAACGACACCACGAATCAGTGGATGACCTACTGGCCGACCCCGTCGAATCCACCGGCGCGCGAGATCTCGGCCGGCAGCGTTCATATGGAAGCGATCTGGTCGGAATCCAAGGAGGTCGATGCCGCTTGGGAATTCTTCATCTGGCGGGCGATCAATCAGGACTCTCTGGACTATCAGATTACATTGTTCCCCATAAACTATCGGATGGCGGAGACCGTTGAGCGGGTTATCACCAATGAACGGCAGTCGGCCTTCCTTACGCTTCATCTACCCATTGTTCCGCAGTCCACAGGCGAATTCTGGGGTCCCAGCACCACAGAGATTCTGAACGCATTCAGGTCGGAGTATGAACTCGCCGTATTGGGAGAAAAGACGGCCAAGGAGGCAATGGAGTCCGCGACTGTGGCGATTGACGTGATTCTGGAAGACGCGTAATCTGTTGGAGATATTGACGGCTGCGGGATTCGGTCGTCACTATCTTCCCTTTCTCTAACTCTCTTCACTGTGAGGCTGCGATATGTCAACGGATGTCAAGCGGGCGCGTTCTGGCGCGCGTACAGCGCGGATGAGCAGAACGGCGCTATTCGAGAACGTGGCCGGCTTTCTGTTTATCAGCCCGTGGATCATCGGATTTTTGGCGTTCGAGTTCGGCCCTTTGATCGCGGCCGGTTATCTGGGGCTGACCAAATACGACATACTCACTGACCCCAGATTTGTTGGGTTTGCCAATTTTGACAAGATGTTTACGCGTGACCCTCTGTTCTGGAAGAGCCTGGGGGTCACTGCCGTCTATTCGCTGAGCACGGTGATCCTGGGCATTATTCTGGGCGTGGCTCTGGCGGTCTTGCTGAATCAGAGTGTGCGTGGGCTGTCGTTGTATCGGACGATCTTTTATCTGCCGGCGGTCATATCCGGGGTCGCTGTTGCCTATATGTGGATCTGGGTATTTAATTCCGAGGCGGGTATTGTCAACACCTTGCTGGATTACGTCGGCATCGATGGGCCGAACTGGCTGTTCAGCACCACGTGGACGCTGCCGGCCTTTATCATGATGAGCCTGTGGGCTGTCGGCGGCGGCATGGTGCTGTACTTGGCGGGTCTGCAGGGCGTGCCGACTCAGCTCTATGAGGCTGCGGCCCTTGACGGGGCCGGGCGGTGGGCCAAGTTCCAGAATGTGACGCTGCCCATGATCTCGCCGGTCATCTTTTTCAATTTCATCATCGGGATCATCGCTTCGTTTCAGGTATTCACCAATAGCTTTGTCATCACCAAGGGCGGGCCGGCCAACGCGACTCTGTTTTATGTGCTGTATCTGTATCGCCACGCGTTCGAAAACTTCAAGATGGGCTACGCTGCCGCGCTGGGCATGATCCTGTTCGCGATCATTATGACGCTCACTATCATTTCATTCCGGCTCTCGAACCGGCTGGTATATTACGAAGGACGAATTACGTGACAGAGGGGGGCCGGTTGCGTATTGCGTAACCAGCTTGCCGAATCCAGTAGGGACAATCAAAGCTTGTGGTTGTCCAGGGCAGGCACAAGACGTCGCCCTACGAAAAGGAACGCAATGTCGCCAGGATGCGGAGAGGCAAGGAAAACCGGGGCATGCATTGCGTTCCTGGGGCCTTGGCGTTGCATTCAGCCTGCCAATTGTCTGAATCAGGATTATGGGGAGAGAAAATGTATGGGAAGGAAGAAGAGAGATGCTGACAGATGAACAGAAGACGCATTTTCATGCGTTGGGCTTTGTCAAGGTGGAAGGGGCGCTTTCTGTGGAGGAGGTCGAGGAATTTTCGCGGCGGTTCGATGCGATTATTGCCCAGAACGAGACCCAGGGCGACGGTTCGGAGGCCGGCACGCGCATATTTCCAGACGGTCACCGCGTTATTATCCCGTTGATCGAAGCGGATCCCTATTTCTATGCGATGCTTGACCATCCCAACCTGGCAAGCATCGCCGAAGATCTGCTGGGGGAGGATTGCATCTTTTTTGGCAGTTCGGATGGGCAGATTCACAACGGGGATACCAACTGGCATCGCGATGGCGGGTCGCCCGGCCCGGCCATTGAGGCCAAGTTGACATTCTACCTGGACGATGTAGCGTCCGGCAAAGGGTGTTTGAGCTTTATCCCCGGCAGTCATCTATGGCCGCTTCATTTCAACGATCTTGAAAAGCAGATAGATGAGCATGTGCTCGGCTATCCGATGCGGGAGTTTCCGGGGCGGTATGATCTGCGGGCGGAGAAGGGCGACGTGATCGCCTTTCAGACGAGCATCTGGCATTCATCGTGGGGCGGCGGCGCGAATCGCCGGCAGATGGCCTGGATGATGCGAACCGCGCCGCGTATGCAGTGGGAGATCGATCGCATCGCCGAGTTCAACAAACGCTATGCTGAGATGTGGTCAAAGAAGACCGGGCGGCTCGTCTCCGATCGACTGTTCGAGACCGCTGATCCACGGCGGATGAGGAAGATCCAACTGCTGAAAGATCTGGGTGTGTAAACGGATAGAGGGAGGGGGTATCGGTATGGCTGTTCCGATGATCAGACTGGCCGCGCGCCGGCGCGCGGTCAGGGTCAGCCCCTATCTCTACAGTGGCTTTGCCGAACACTTTGGCCGCTGTATCTACGATGGCATCTGGGTTGGGTGTGACTCGGATATTGCCAATGAGGACGGCCTGCGCCGCGATACAGTTGAAGCGCTGGCGGACATCGCGCTGCCGGCTGTGCGCTGGCCTGGCGGCAACTGGGCCGAATATTATCATTGGCGCGACGGCATCGGGCCGCTGCAGAAGCGTCCCCAGCGCTACAACATTGAGTGGGGAATTCCAGAGAGCAACGCTTTTGGCACGCATGAGTATATGCGCTTCTGCGCGGCGATTGGGTCCGAACCGTACCTAGTGCTCAATGTCGCCAGCGGCACGGTGCAGGAGGGGCGCGATTGGGTCGAGTACTGCAACTCCGAGCATGATAGCGAGATCGTGCGTCTGCGCCAAGCCAATGGGCAGGAGAAGGCATGGCGGGTCAAATTCTGGGACATAGGCAACGAAAGCTGGCACTCCGGTGGGCAGTTTCGCTCTCAGGATTATGTGGCCGCCTACCGACGATATTCCAACAAGCTGCGCATGCTGGGCACGGGCGACCGCGACAAGGCCTCGGCGGTCAGACTGATTGCCTGTGGCGCCTGTCCTCTCTATCGGGACTGGGATGCCGAGTTTCTGGCCGGGATGAAGCAGACGCCCAACATGCTCCACATGGTGGATTATATTTCCGATCACATCTATCAGGGCCGCGGTCTGGTCGACCGCGATTTTCCCGACGAGGACCATTATCGTCTTTTGAGCGAGTTGGACATCCTGGAGACTGAGCTTCAGCGCGCCACCAGCCTGGCCAGGGCCTATAGCGCAGAACATCACCCTATTGGCCTGGCTTTGGGAGAATGGGGGACGTGGTATAAGGACGTTTGGATTCCCAATCAGTTTTCTCAGGCCAACACCCTGCGGGACGCTCTCTTCACGGCGAGCGCCTTTCATCTCTTTCACAACTATGCCGATACGCTGCAGATGGCCAACATGTCGATGACGGTCAACGCGCTCCAATGTCTGGTACAGACTTGGGGTCCGGTGGCGGTCAAAACACCGACTTTTCATATTTTTCGGATGCACAAACCGCACCGCAACGGCATCCTTGTGGATTGCGCGTTGGTTGATGCGCCGATGCTGCGCTTAGCTGATGGGTCGGCCCGCGCCGCGCTGTCGGTATCGGCGACTGCTTCGGAGGAAGGCTTGTTTGTTTCGGTCGTCAACAACGACCTGTCGACGGACATCACAGCTCACATTTTGTTGCCGGCAGCGTTTACGCCGACCAGCGTCTCGGCAGAGCGCTTAACCGCGCCTGACATTCG
Organism: uncultured Caldilineaceae bacterium; assembly: GCA_958295915.1. Lineage (GTDB taxonomy): Bacteria > Chloroflexota > Anaerolineae > Caldilineales > Caldilineaceae > Bin5. Next base: position 4,038,312 of record OY282381.1, on the reverse strand, counting down.
AACGATGAATACAGCGGATGATCCGCATGCGGTCAGCCCGACCCCATTTTCTGTTGAGATGAACGCGTCGCGGTCACAGCCGTATCTGCGCCATCTGACATTCCCGGCCAAGTCGGTGACGGCAGTGCAGTTTCGGGGTCGGGGGGCAGTGGCTAGTGGTTAGCGATGCAAGAGCGAGGAGAATTTGAAATTAAGGTGTAGGAAGGGTGAATATGGAAGGCAATGTCGCCAGGGCGCGGAGACGCCAGGAAAAGTCTAAGCGGGTCGAGGCGCAACAGATCGTCTTTTCAGGAGTTGAGCGGGTAACTCTGGAGTCGGCGCGCCGGGAGTTCAACCTTGGCCCGGACGATGTTCTCATTCAGACGCAGTACAGCCTGGTCAGTGTCGGAACCGAGCTGGCTAAATTGAGCGGCTTAGAAGGGGTCGAGTATCCTTTTGCGCCGGGCAACCGGGCCATAGGCAAGGTGATCGCTTTGGGTGAGGATGTTGCGGATGCGCGTATCGGCGATATCGTCTTCTGTCACACGCCCCATGTCAGTCATACCCTGGCCAAACGGTTACGAATTCGCGTGCCGCCTGAGGTGGATATCAGGGCCAGCGCCTTGGTCGGCCTGGCTCTGGTGGCGATGACGGCTCTGCGCGTTGGGCAGGTCGAATTGGGGGACCGAGTCGCGGTCATTGGGCTGGGATTGGTCGGCAACCTGGCCGCTCAACTCCTGCAACTGGCGGGCGCGGACGTCATCGTCATCGACTTGAACGCCGGTCGTTTGGCCAAGGCTCAAGCCTGTGGTCTGACACAAGGGATTAACCCGCGTGAGGACGATACCCAGGCCGCGGTGATGGAGCTGACCCGGGGTCAGGGCGTGGACATTGTGGTTGAAGCGTCGGGCACAGCGCAGGCTGCCGAACTGGCGGTCTCGCTAACGGGCAGATCTGGCGAAGGCATTGTCGTCCTTCTCGGTTCGCCGCGTCAGGGGTATGAGACCGATCTGACCCGGTTTCTCAACCACGTTCACCTGTGGCGCAACGGGTCGGTGACGCTGCGCGGCGCGCACGAATGGCGCTATCCGCTCCAGCACAGCCCTTTCCAGAAGCATTCGATGGCGCGCAATGCCGAGATTATCTTTCGCCTGATGGCCCAGGACAAGCTGCGGACCAAGCCTTTGATCACGCATATTCTCAAACCCACGGCCGCGGCTGAAGCTTTCGCCGGTCTGCGAAACAAGCCTGATACCTATATGGGCGTTCTCTTTGATTGGACGGGGCGCGCACAAGGGGCGCGCCTACTGTGAGAATCGCTTACGGCAACTACGGCATGCCCGATACGCCCTATGCAGCCATGCTCCGCCAGGTCGCTGCCATTGGCTATGATGGGCTGGAGCTGTGCGTTGCGCCCGGTTATCCAACCGCCCCTGATCGGCTGAACGCCGCGCAGCGCATGGATCTGCGCCAACGGGCCCATGATCACGGTTTAGAAATAGACACCTTACTGGCGGCAAAAATCTCTGTTTTTGAAGCGGATGCGGAAACGCATGCCGGCCATCTCGAACAGGCGCGCTATATTTTCGCGTTGGCCGCGGATTTGGGGCTGGAGCGGCCGGCGCTGACCAGCACGTTGGGCGGGCGCACTGACGACTGGGCCCGGTCGCGCGCGCTGCTGGCTGATCGCGTCGGCGATTGGGCGACTGTGGCGGCTGAGGAGGGCGGCATTTTCGCCTGCGAAGCGCATGTCGGCGGTCTGGCGCATGCGCCAGACCGAGTCCTGTGGCTTCTGGAAGCTGTCAACCTGCCCAGCCTCAAGGTCAACTTTGATTACAGCCATTTCGAGCTGATTGGCATTCCTCTGGCGCAAGCAATCGATCAGCTCAGCGCGCATGCAGTGGGCGTGCATGTTAAAGATACGCAGGGGCGCTATCCTGAGTTCAGGTTTCTTTTGCCCGGCGAAGGCGATTTGGACTATGCAGCTTACTTGCGCCAATTGACTTCGGCCGGGTATGAGGGCTCTATCACCGTTGAGATCAGCGGACAGGTATTTGGCGCCGCCGGGTATGATCCTCTGGCGGCAGCCGCGTTCTCATACCGCACCCTGTCAGATGCCGTGGTTGCGGCAGAGGCGATGCGTCGCTAGGGGGCGTCCTACTACACAGGAGAAAGCGCCGGTGAGGGCACTCGTCATCAGAAAGAGGGATGCGCAAACCAGAGAGAAGGTCTTTGTCGGGGATTGGCCGGCGCCGGCGGGGCCGGTGGGGAATCAGGTGAAGATTCAAACCCTGTATTCTGGCATCACCAATGGGACAGAACGCAATCAGTTGCTCAAGGGCAATTATGCGCCAGCCGATGAGGATCTGCCGAAGGCTACTGGCTATCAGACTGTCGGACGCGTCATCGAAACCGGGCCAGAGGCCACAACCTTGCAGGTCGGCGATGTGGTCTTCGTGGGCGCGCATACAGGCGGCCATCTTGCGTTTATTGTGGCGCCGGAAGATGACCTGCTTATCCGATTGCCCGACTCCGTCGATAGGCAAGAGGCGGCGTTGTTCGGGATGGGCGGCGTGGCTCTCAACACGTGCGGCAATGCTGAATTGACAATAGGCGAGAGCGCGCTGATTGTGGGCGCGGGTTGTGTGGGGCAGATTGCGGCGCAGATGGCGGCTCTGCTGGGCACACGGGTGACGTTGTGTGATATTGACGACCATCGGCTGGAGGCGGCGCGTCAGATCGGGGCGGCTGAGGAGCTTTTGAATGTGGCGGGCGCTGGCTGGACAGAGAAGATCGCGGATGCGAGTTTCGACGCGGTGATCGATTTTGCCGGGGTTCCGGGGATGGAAGATCAACTCATCCGCGCCGCGCGGGGTCAGGGTCGAGTCTTGTTCATTGCCGGGCGCGATAAGGTACGCTATACTTTCAATTTGGGGCAACAACGCGTCATAACCATCAAACAGAACAGCCATTTTGATACCGATGATCTGGTGAATCTCTGTCGCTTGGTCGGCCGAGGGTTGATTCGACTGGGGCCGTTGATCCAGGATGTGGTGGCGGCTGAGGATGCGAAGCGCATATACGATACCCTGCGCGATCGGCCAAACGCTCTACTGGGGACGGTATTTCGTTGGTGAGCGCAGGGAATGGAGGAGTATTGATGACAGGGTTTTCAGACAGTGAAAAAATTACGGCGGCCGTCATTACGGGCGGCCATGACTTTGATGTGCCCGGCTTTCACGCTATTTTCCGCGCTATGTCGGAAGTGGATAGCTATATCCAACATCTGGATAATTGGGTAGCCGATGTTGGGCAGGCGCGGGAGGAGTATGACGTGCTGGTCTTTTACAATATGCCGCGGGGCGCGCCAGCCGAAGATAGCAAAACCAGGGCTGTTCTGGAGCGACTCGGCGGCAATGGGCAAGGCATTTTTCTGCTTCATCATGCCATTCTGGCCTATGGGGCCTGGCCTTTTTGGGCGGATTTGGTCGGCATTCCGGATCGGCGTTTCGGCTATGATATGAACCAGGAGCTGTCTGTTGAAATCGCCGATGCGGATCACCCGATTACGCGCGGCGTACCGGCCTGGCAGATGGTGGATGAGACCTACTCGATGGATAGCGCCGGGGATGATAGCCACATTCTGCTGACCACAGATCATCCCAACAGTATGCGCGTGCTTGGCTGGACACGGGAATTCAGGCAGTCCCGGGTTTTCTGTTTCCAATCGGGCCATGATAATCAAACGTATGTGAACCCGAGTTTCCGCAAGGTGCTTGCGCGCGGGATTCAGTGGTGCGCGGGGCGTATCTGATCGGGCGTCTCCCGGATTTGGGGCATCCGGTGTCTGAACTGTGAGTCTTCTGATTCGGATGATGGACAGGATGAGGTCATGGGCACTCCTGGGCACTCATAGAAACTCACTCCATTTTGGGATGCGGCTGTGACAGGTGAAGTGATTCAGAGATTTGGCTAAGGCTCATAATGACGAATGTATATGAACAAGAGGGCTATTTGCTTGTCCGCCAAGCGATTCCTCCGGTCGATCTCGAGCCATTGCGCGCTTGCATTCGTCGCCAGGTGGGCGCGCATGCGCAGGAGCTGTTCGCAAGAGGAGCGGTCGATAGGCTCTACGCGGATTTGCCTTTTGGCCAACGATTGGCGGCTCTACACGCAAAACATGAACTTCGGCTTCGTTCCTGGGATGCGCCGGTTTTGGGGCCAGAGTTACACGCGCTTATCCATCACCCCGGCATTGTCAACGCCCTGGAGCCACATCTCGGCCCGCACATCAGCTTCAACGGCGATTACCACTTGCGCCCCAAAATGCCCGGCAGCCAGGCTACAGCTTTTCCACTCCATCAAGACAGCCAATATTACGGCAAGCCGTCGCAACATGCCCACATCATCACCGTCTGGATTCCGCTGGTTGATGTCGATGAAGTCAACGGCTGCCTCTACGTGATCCCCGGCAGCAACCACTGGGAACTCATCGATAGCGCCCGGGATGAGAATGCCAACATGCGCTCATTCGAGGATGTAGAAGCCCGGGGCGCTCCGATCCCTGTACCCATGAAGCAGGGCGACATTCTCCTCTTTTCCAATATGACCTTCCACGGCAGCAAAGTGAACCGCGGCAGCGCTGTGCGCTGGAGCATCGATATTCGCTACTGTCGCACACGTGGAACGTACACTGCGTTTCCCTTGGAACAGAAGGGCGAAGATTTCATGCGCAGAAAACTGAAAAAGACCGGGCGCTTGCCTCTGGTCGTGCGCGGCGCGGGCAAGTCGATGACGTTCGAGGAATGGCGCGCGGCTCTGCAGGCAGTGAAGGGCTAACTGACGAGCGATGCCAGATAGCAGTGGTCGGTGGCTGGAAAACCAGGGCGGCTGCCTGTCGATAGCGAAAGACTGGATTTATACACTTTCATCAGGGAGAAGCCATGCAGATCCATCCGCGTTCCATCGCGCACAAAGTCTTTGACATCTGGCGCAGTCCTGGCCGCTTTACGAAAAACCCGGATATCATCGCGCTGCCCTCTGGACGGCTCATGCTGATCTATGCGGATACAGACTCCCATTGGTCTCAGGAGAACCAGATTCTGACATTGCTCGCCAGCGACGACGGGGGGCGCGCCTGGTTCAAACATCGGGAGATCGATCGGGCCAACCTGCAACAGGGCGACGAACGGCTGGTGACGCCTCGTCTCAGCCGGCTTCATGACGGCCGTCTGGCTGTGATCATCGACCATGACGATCACGGCCATTTTCACGAAGATCAGCCCCCGGGCAACTGGCTCTACTGGAGCCATGACAACGGCGATACCTGGACGACAGCGCAGAAGCCCGCTATCATGGGCTTTGAACCGGATCGCATTCTGGATCTGCCGGACGGTCGGCTGGGCGTAGCGTCCCATATCATGCGTGGGGAGACACAGGAGTTCGCTGTGATACTGACCTGCTCGGACGATGGCGGCGCGACGTGGTACGAGGCTGCTACGATTGCCGATAACGGCTATCATCGTTTTTGCGAAGGGGCTATCGTGCTGTTGGACGATCCCGGGGCGGTTGGCGGCCAGGGACTGGCCTGCATTCTGCGTGAAAACCACCATGCGGGCATTCCCAGTTTCGTCACCTTTTCGCAGGACAGCGGACAGAGTTGGTCTTCGCCGCAGATGTGCCCCTTTGCCTTTGACCGCCCGTATGCCAAACAGCTGCCTGATGGCCGGGTTTTCGTCAGTGGGCGTCATGTCAACGGGCCATTGGGCACGTATGGCTGGCGCGGCGATCTCAAGTCGGAGGCCGGCGCCTACCAGATTGGGGGGCCACGGCGCAGGTATGCGGCTCGGTTGGTCGATGGCGCGTTGGTGATCGACAACTTGCCTGGCCATGAAGCTCGCTACTGTCTGCTGCCGCCGGAATCGGCGCGCAGCGAAGTGCGTATGGAGGCCACCCTGAAAGTGGAAGGACGGCCGGGCCAGCCGGCGGCCTTTCTGGCCATCTCGCAGCTTGGGGTTGCGCTCCAGATCGCGGTGGATGGCGTCTGGACTCGGCACGGCTCCGACTTCCGCACAGCAGTTGACATGTCTGACTACCGCAGCGTTGCCATCCACCACGGCCGGGGGTTGCTGCGGGTGCAGGTCGATGGTGAGACTGTGATCAATCAGTGTGTCTTTCGGGAAGATAAACCCATAGGTGACTCCCGACGCGCTGGCGCGTTAAGCGGGTATACCCAGTTCGGACAGGCGCAGACGGGCGGGCGTAGCCACTGGCGTCGGCTCTCCTATGGGGCGCGCAATCCGAATCTGGACGATTTCGAGTGGTCGTGGGAGGCGTCCAGCGGCGCGTATCCCGACGAATACCAACGGCGGCGCATGATCCAGATCCACGGCAACCACCCAGAGCAGCCGCCGGCGCCGGATCACGGCTACTCGTCCTGGTTGCTGCTGGAGGATGGGCGCATCATGTGGGTAGATTACACTAACTACGGTGATCCGGCGGGATCCAGCCATCTGGTGGGCGTATATATCGAAATGGAAGATATTATCTGACAGGGAGACGTCAGCATGCGTGACGAAAATCTATCCACACAACCCTGGCGTCAACAAGAGCCGCTGTTCATCAGCGGCGAAGGCGGCTACCATACCTATCGCATTCCGGCTCTGGTCGTCTCTGTTCAGGGGACGCTTCTGGCCTTTGCCGAGGGGCGCAAAGATGGGCGCGGCGATGCCGGCGAGATCGATCTGATTCTGCGTCGCAGTTTCGACAATGGCAAGAGCTGGAGCGCAACTCAGGTTGTCGTCAGCGAAGCGGGGATGACCTGCGGCAACCCTTGTCCGGTTGTCGAGCGGGAGAGCGGCACAATTTGGCTGCCTTTCTGCAAGAATCTGGCTGAGGGCGGGGAAACCCTGATCTGTGAAGGGAAAGCGCCGCGCAGCGTCTGGATCACCTACAGCACAGACGACGGTCAGACCTGGGCGGAGCCGCGGGAGATCACAGAAGCGGTCAAAAAACCGGAGTGGACCTGGTACGCCACTGGCCCTTGTCACGGCATTCAACTGCGCGGTGGGCGATTGGTCGTCCCCTGTGACCACATTGTGGGCGTTCATTTCGACCGCGGCAGAGATCCGTACCATTCCCATGTCATCTACAGCGACGACCGGGGCGCGACATGGCAGCTTGGCGGCAAGGTGGAGGTGGGCACCAATGAGTGCGCGGTGGCGCAGTTGGAGGACGGCAGCCTCTACATGAACTGCCGCAACTACGTCGGAGGAAAGCGCCGCGCGGTGGCTCGCAGCCAGGATCAGGGTCAGACTTTTGGTCAGTTTCAGTGGGATGAAACGCTGATCGAACCTGTCTGTCAGGCCAGCCTGGAGAGGATGCCGGCTGGACAGCTCTTGTTTGCCAATCCGGCCAGTAGGCGACGCGAGCGGCTGACCGTACGGCTCAGCCCTGATGGGGGGCATACCTGGCCTGTCGCCAGGGTTCTCCATCGCGGCCCTGCCGCCTATTCGGATCTGGCCGCGCTGCCGGACAGCGCCATCTGCTGTCTGTATGAGCGGGGCGACGATCATCCATACGAAACTTTGACTTTGGCCCGCTTCAATCTGTCGTGGCTGACCGATGAAGGGGAAAAGTAACGCAAAGAGCAACCCTTAACGCAAAGGCGCAAAGACGCAGGGACGCAATGGATGACAGGATTCGGATTCCTGTGAGAGGCAGGAGCGCGTCTCCGCGTCCTATCCCCTTTCCGACGAGCAACCCTTAACGCAAAGGCGCAGGGACGCAATGGATGACAGGATTCGTATGATTCCTGTGATAGGCAGGAGCGCGTCTCCGCGTCCTATCCCCTTTCCGACGAGCAACCCTTAACGCAAAGGCGCAAAGGCGCAGGGACGCAATGGATGACAGGATTCGTATGATTCCTGTGATAGGCAGGAGCGCGTCTCCGCGTCCTATCCCCTTTCCGGCGAGCAACCCTTGTGGTTGCCCGCCCTCTGAGATCAGCTCATGGAGTATGGCGTCACCCGCAAGAAACTGATCGAAGTGGCTCTGCCGCTGGAGGCGATCAACGCCGCGTCGGCGCGGGAGAAGTCGATCCGCCATGGCCACCCCAGCACGTTGCACCTGTGGTGGGCGCGTCGTCCTCTGGCCGCGGCGCGGGCGGCGCTCTTCGCCCAATTGGTGGACGACCCCTCTGCATGGCCGGAACTGTTCCCCAGCGAGGAGGCCCAGGCGCAGGAGCGGCAGCGGCTCTTCGGTATCATCGAGCAGCTGGTGAAGTGGGAGAACACCACCGATGAGAGAGTCCTGGACGAGGCCAGGGATGCGATCCGCGCGAGCTGGCGGCGCGCCTGCGCGGACAACAAGGAGCATCCGCGCGCGGCCGAGCTGTTCGACCCGGACAGACTGCCGGCTTTCCACGACCCGTTTGCAGGAGGGGGCTCCATCCCCCTGGAGGCGCAACGGCTGGGTCTGGAGAGCTTCGCCAGCGACCTCAACCCGGTGGCAGTGCTGATCAACAAAGCCATGATCGAGATACCGTCCAAGTTCAGTGGTCGGTCTCCAGTGGCTGGGGATCAGGCAGGCCAGCAAGCGCTGACTACAGGTCACTGGCCACGGGCTACGGGCCTGGCCGAGGATGTGCGCTATTACGGCAGGTGGATGCGCGCCGAGGCAGAGAAACGCATCGGTCATCTGTATCCCAAGGTGGAGGTGACGGCGGAGATGGCGCGGGCGCGGCCTGACATCGAGCGGTATGTGGGCCGCAAGCTGACGGTGATCGCCTGGCTGTGGGCGCGCACGGTCAAGAGTCCCAATCCGGCCTTTGCCGATATAGAGGCGCCGCTGGCGTCCACCTTCATCCTGTCGAAGAAAAAGGGCAGGGAAGCCTATGTCGAGCCGGTTATCGAGGACGACGGCTACCACTTCATCGTTAAAGCGGGGCCACCACCGGATAGGGCCAGGAAGGGCACTAAGCTGGCGCGCGGGGCACACTTCCAGTGTGTGATGTCCGGGGCGCCGATGACCCCTGATTACATCAAGGCCGAAGGGATGGCTGGGCGCATGGGGGCCAGGATGATGGCAATCGTTGCCGAGGGAGATCGGGAACGGGTCTATCTGCCGCCGACACCGGAACAAGAGGAAACCACGCGGCGAGCGCAGCCAGAGTGGAGACCTGATCAGACTATGAACCGAGACACTTCCAATTTGGTGAGTGGTCGCGGCTACGGATTCTTCAGGTGGGCAGATCTGTTCACCGACCGCCAGTTGGCGGCGCTGACCACTTTCTGCGACCTGGTGGGTGAGGCGCGCGAACGCATCCAACGGGACGCCGCAGCCGCCGGTCTGGCGGATGACGGCGTTCCCCTGCGCGACGGAGGAAGGGGGACGATGGCGTATGGCGAGGCGGTGGCAGTGTACTTGGCGTTTGCTGTTGATCAGGTTGCAAATCATTCGTCGACGGTATGCGGTTGGAACAGCGTTAATACCCAGATGCGTAGCGTGTTTGCACGTCAAGCTATTCCGATGGTGTGGGATTACGCTGAGAGCAACATGTTTTGCGCGTCTTCTGGCAGCTATACGAATCTAATCGAGCGCCAGTTGAAAGGCTTCGAAACACTCGGACAGGGGCGGTCTGGCGCTGCATATCAAGCGGACGTGATCCACCAGTCGATTTCAGCAGACAAACTCATCGCTACTGATCCACCGTATTACGACAACATCGGTTACGCTGATTTGTCGGACTTCTTCTATGTCTGGCTTCGCCGCTCAATGCAGAGCATCTTTCCTGACCTTTTCGCTACGCTGGCCACTCCCAAAGTAGAGGAACTGGTAGCCACGCCGTATAGACACGGCAGTAAAGTAGACGCGGAGCGGTTCTTCCTTGACGGCATGACGCAAGCGATGCGCCATCTTGGCGGGCAGTCACATCCTGTCCTTCCAGTACTCATTTACTACGCCTTCAAGCAGTCGGAGAAGACAGGAGATATGGGGACTACAAGTACTGGATGGGAGACATTCCTAGAAGCTCTAATCCGGGCTGGATTGGCTGTAAACGGAACGTGGCCAATTCGAACAGAAAAGCAAGGCCGCGTTGTCGGCAACAACACCAACGCTCTCGCCTCCAGCATTGTGATTGTCTGCCGCCCGCGCCCCGTCGATGCGCCCCTGGCCACGCGCCGCGAGTTCATGGACGCGCTCAAGGATGAACTGCCGCCGGCCGTGGCCAAGATGCAGACCAGCAACATCGCGCCCGTGGACCTGGCCCAGACCGCCATCGGCCCCGGTATGGCCATCTTCAGCCGCTACGCGCGCGTGTTGCACATCAGCGGAGAGACCGTATCGGTGCGCGAGGCCCTGGCCCTCATCAACCAGACCCTGGACGAGACGCTGAGCGCGCAGGAGGGCGACTTCGACGCCGACACGCGCTGGGCCCTGGCCTGGTTCGAGCAGATGGGCTTTGCCGAAGGAGAGTTCGGGGTGGCCGAGACGCTCTCCAAGGCCAAGAACACCAGCGTCGACGGCCTGGTCGCGGCCGGCATCCTGCAGGCCGGGGCCGGCAAGGCGCGCCTGCTGCGTCCCCTGGAACTGCCAGATGACTGGGAGCCGCAGACAGACACGCGGCTCACTGTCTGGGAGGTAGTGCACCACCTTGTGCGCGTCCACTATCAGCAGGGCGAGGAGGCGGCCGGCGTCCTGTTGGCGCGCTTGAGAGGCAACACCAGGGACGCGCGCGAGCTGGCCTATCGTCTCTACCACATCTGCGAACGCAAGAACCGCGCCCAGGAGGCTTTTGACTACAATGCCCTGGTGCTCAGCTGGCCGGAGATCGCGCGCCTGGCTGTGCGGGCGCAGTGGGCCGCGCAAGCGACGCTGCTGGAAGTATAAAGTATGATGGAATGCCGGGATGAGTCCTGGAAGAGCGGATTGAGGCGCCCGGCGTCTCTCGCGCCGAGTTGGAGGTGAGTTGAACACGCATGGATAGCATCGTCACCCGCAAGAAACTGATCGAAGTAGCTCTGCCGCTGGAGACGATCAACGCCGCGTCGGTACGGGAGAAGTCGATCCGCCATGGCCACCCCAGCACGTTGCACCTGTGGTGGGCGCGTCGTCCTCTGGCCGCGGCGCGGGCGGCGCTCTTCGCCCAATTGGTGGACGACCCCTCTGCATGGCCGCAGCTGTTCCCCAGCGAGGAGGCACAGGCGCAGGAGCGGCAGCGGCTCTTCGGTATCATCGAGCAGCTGGTGAAGTGGGAGAACACCACCGATGAGAGAGTCCTGGACGAGGCCAGGGATGCGATCCGCGCGAGCTGGCGGCGCGCCTGCGCGGACAACAAGGAGCATCCGCGCGCGGCCGAGCTGTTCGACCCGGACAGACTGCCGGCTTTCCACGACCCGTTTGCAGGAGGGGGCTCCATCCCCCTGGAGGCGCAACGGCTGGGTCTGGAGAGCTTCGCCAGCGACCTCAACCCGGTGGCAGTGCTGATCAACAAGGCTATGATCGAGATACCGTCCAAGTTCAGTGGTCGGTCTCCAGTGGCTGGGGATCAGGCAGGCCAGCAAGCGCTGACTACCGGTCACTGGCCACGGGCTACGGGCCTGGCCGAGGATGTGCGCTATTACAGCAGGTGGATGCGCGCCGAGGCAGAGAAACGCATCGGTCATCTGTATCCCAAGGTGGAGGTGACGGCGGAGATGGCGCGGGCGCGGCCTGACCTCGAGCGGTATGTGGGCCGCAAGCTGACGGTGATCGCCTGGCTGTGGGCGCGCACGGTCAAGAGTCCCAATCCGGCCTTTGCCGATATAGAGGCGCCGCTGGCGTCTACCTTCATCCTATCGAAGAAAGAGGGCAGGGAGGCCTATGTCGAGCCGGTTATCGAGGACGACGGCTACCACTTCATCGTTAAAGCGGGGCCACCACCGGATAGGGCCAGGAAGGGCACCAAGCTGGCGCGCGGGGCACACTTCCAGTGTGTGATGTCCGGAGCGCCGATGACCCCTGATTACATCAAGGCCGAAGGGATGGCTGGGCGCATGGGGGCCAGGATGATGGCCATCGTTGCCGAGGGAGATCGGGAACGGGTCTATCTGCCGCCGACACCGGAACAAGAGGAAACCACGCGGCGAGCGCAGCCAGAGTGGAGACCTGATCAGACTATGAACCGAGACACTTCCAATTTGGTGAGTGGTCGCGGCTACGGATTCTTCACGTGGGCAGATCTGTTCACCGATCGCCAGTTGGTGGCGCTGACCACCTTCACCGATCTGGTGGGTGAGGCGCGCGAACGCATCCAACGGGACGCCGTGGCCGCTGGTCTGGCGGATGACGGCGTTCCCCTGCGCGACGGAGGAACCGGGGCCACTGCCTACGCCGAGGCGGTGGGCGTGTACTTGGGCCTTAGCGTAAGTCGCCAAGCAAATCGCTCAGCGACACTGAACTTCTGGGATACGAAAGGAGGGAAAGTCCAGCAAGTGTTCGCGCGTCAGGCATTAGCGATGACCTGGGACTTCGTCGAAAGTAATCCTATATGCAATTCAACCGGCAACTTCACTGGCCAAGTACATTACCTGGCTAAGGTGTTGGAGATTTCCATACCTGCATCCACAACCAGCTCAAGTCTGCAGCTTGATGCGCAGTCCCAGGCAATCAGTTCAGATAAGCTTGTGTCTACGGATCCTCCGTACTACGACAACATAGGCTATGCCGATCTGTCGGATTTCTTCTACGTCTGGCTACGTCGCTCGCTTCGACAGACTTTTCCCGACATCTTTGCTACGCTGGCCGTACCCAAGGTTGAGGAGCTGGTCGCCACGCCCTACCGCCATGATGGGAGCAAAGAGAAGGCGGAATCATTTTTCATGGCTGGCATGACCCAGGCTATGCAACGTCTTGCGGGGCAGGCGCATCCGGCCTTTCCGGTCACCATCTACTATGCCTTCAAACAGTCGGAGACAAAAGGAAAAGATGTCGCCAGTACTGGATGGGAGACCTTCCTGGATGCCGTGATTCGCGCCGGCTTCGTCGTTACCGGCACATGGCCCATGCGCACGGAATACACGGGCAATCTCAAGACCAACGTGAACGCTCTCGCCTCCAGCATTGTGATTGTCTGCCGCCCGCGCCCCGTCGATGCGCCCCTGGCCACGCGCAGCGAGTTCATGGACGCGCTCAAGGATGAACTGCCCCCGGCTGTGGCCAAGATGCAGACCAGCAACATCGCGCCCGTGGACCTGGCCCAGACCGCCATCGGCCCCGGTATGGCCATCTTCACTCGCTACGCGCGCGTGTTGCACATCAGCGGAGAGACCGTATCGGTGCGCGAGGCCCTGGACCTCATCAACCAGACCCTGGACGAGACGCTGAGCGCGCAGGAGGGCGACTTCGACGCCGACACGCGCTGGGCCCTGGCCTGGTTCGAGCAGATGGGCTTTGCCGAAGGAGAGTTCGGGGTGGCCGAGACGCTCTCCAAGGCCAAGAACACCAGCGTCGACGGCCTGGTCGCGGCCGGCATCCTGCAGGCCGGGGCCGGCAAGGCGCGCCTGTTGCGTCCCCTGGAACTGCCAGACGACTGGGATCCGCAGACAGACACGCGGCTCACTGTCTGGGAGGTAGTGCACCACCTTGTGCGCGTCCACTATCAGCAGGGCGAGGAGGCGGCCGGCGTCCTGTTGGCGCGCTTGAGAGGCAACACCAGGGACGCGCGCGAGCTGGCCTATCGTCTCTACCACATCTGCGAACGCAAGAACCGCGCCCAGGAGGCTTTTGACTACAATGCCCTGGTGCTCAGCTGGCCGGAGATCGCGCGCCTGGCTGTGCGGGCGCAGTGGGCCGCGCAAGCGACGCTGCTGGAAGTATAGGTGGGGCAGAAACTGCATTGCGTAGCGTGTAGCCAGCCGAATCCAGGAGTGTTTGCACAAACAGTATTTGCCCGCGTGAGAGAATCTTGTATTATGACTTCTCGGCAGTTGCATTGCGCGCCACTGTTGGGCGCGAAGGTTGTATTGCGCGCCACTGTTGGGCGCGAAGGTTGTGTTGCGCGCCACTGTTGGGCGCGATCTGTGAACCCCATTATTCTGTGAACCCCATCATAACGACAGCAGAGGTGAGAGCATGAGCGATCTTCAGTTGCAGCAGTACCTCTTTGATGTGCAGGGCTATTTGGTGCTTGAGGATATTTTGAGCCGAGAGGAAATCGCCACATTCAACCGGATACTGGATGAACAGGAATTGCCCGCAGCGGGACAGACGCAAAGATTTGGCAGCGCGCCGGGGGGTTCAGGGTTTCTCGCTTGGGGAAGCCCATTTTGCGGTTTGTTGGACCACCCTCGGATTATGCCGATCCTGCGCTTTCGGCTGGGGGATTGTTTTCGTCTGGATCGGATTTACGGGATGTATATGCACGAAGGGATGTCGAGGGGGCGGCTGCATGCCGACTACGGCGCCAGCGCCTGGACTTCGAGCGCGCGGCCGGGGGAATACTATCCTTTCCGCGATGACCAGATCTACAATGGGTTCGTCGTCGTGGCCTGGAATCTGTCTGATACAGGCCCCGGATTGGGTGGTTTCTGTTGCATTCCCGGCAGCCATAAGAGCAATTATAAGTTGCCGCAACAGATAGATGAGGCGCCCGAACAGGCGGCGTGTGTGGTTATGCCCAGCGCGCCGGCGGGTTCGGCGATCCTGTTTAGCGAGGCCCTGACACATGGGACGGCTGCTTGGCAGGCAAAGCACGAACGACGGTCTCTACTCTATAAATACTGTGTGTCACACATGGCGTGGACTTCACAGCGCGTGCGACCGCCGGCCAATATGGAACTGACACCACGTCAGCAGATTCTTTTTCGCGAGCCGGCAAATCCATATACTCACTTTCCCTCATTGTTTGAGGAGGGCGTTGGCCATGTTCAATGATATAGCGAATTTACAAAATGAACGCCAGGAATTATACTTAGATTCTGGGTGCTTCTATCTTGTGAGGCGCGTCTCACCAGGTGAGGCATAGAAGCTCTCACAAATCAGCTACGCAATTTCCATTTCGAAATACACTGCATCCAGGAGAAGGGAAATGAGGCGAAAGAGTCTCCTCGTACGCATGTTAACATCCAAGCGCTTTTGGGGCATACTCGTCGTACTTATCATTGCCCTTGCCGTTTGGATATTCAAACCGGCGCTTATCCCGGCCAAGCCCAAAGTGGGTCAGGTGCAACAGCTTTCTCCTGAGGAGATTATAGTTCAGTTCTCCACTGTACCTACGCAGCTGCTACATGTATCTGAGTACATCCTTCAATGGCAATCCAAGGCCGGAGAAGGGTCTTGGGCAGATGCGGGGGCAGTAACGCTTTCAGACGTAACAAGGGAAACCGAATCGGTTTCATACAGAGTCATAAACCTGGACCCCAACAAGATCTATCGCTTCCGAGTTCGGGGCAGGAGTATCATCCTCCTATCAGGCCCTTGGTCCGACTGGTTCCCGAGCGACGGGATCGCTCCCGGACCGGGGCCTACGCCAATCTCTACAGCGCCGGCTACGCCGATCTCTACGGCGCCGGCGAATACGCCGATAGCTACGGTGACAAAGACAACCGATGCGCTCCCCAGGAAGCCGGGCGTGGGTACGGCGCGGCGGGATCTGCCAGGGGAACTTATCGTTCGGTTCCCCACTTTGGTCATGTCTCCACACGTATCCAAGTATACCCTTCAGTGGCAATCCAGGAGCGGAGAAAAGCCTTGGACAGATGCGGGGGCAGTAACGATTCCAGGCGTGACGGAGGGAACGGTATCGGTTCCATACATAGTCATAGGCCTGGACCCGAACAAGAAGTATCGCCTCCGAGTTCAGGGCACAAACGTCTCCGGTACAGGCCCTTGGTCTGACTGGTTCCCGACCGATGGAATCGCTCCCGGAGCGCCGGCTGCGCCGACAGCTGCGCCGACAACTGCGCCAACAGCTGCGCCGGCTGCGCCGACAACTGCGCCAACAGCTGCGCCGGCTGCGCCGACAACTGCGCCAACAGCTGCGCCGACAGCTGCGCCGACAGCTACGCCGCCCCCCCGGGTAGAAACATTGACGGATACGGCCGAATACAGCGAGGGTGACAATCCTCCGGCGGTTGGTCGGACAGTCGGGGTCAGACTCGCTCTCCCCAGCGATAGCTTTACTGACCTTGGACGCTGGGTATGGGAACGATCCGACAATGGCGTCAGCGCCTGGGTCGCTATCACCAACGTGGGCGCATCAGACAGATCAGACAGATATACGCCCGTGATGGGAGACGAGGGCATGCATCTGCGCGCCTCCGCCCCCTATGTAGACAGCGAGGGCAATCCCATGAGGGCAGTAAGCCCCATTATCGGCCCGGTGGTTATACTGGAAACGATAACGGATACGGCCGAATACAACGAGGGTAACGATCCTCCGGTAGTTGGTCAGATAGTCGGGGTCGGCATCGATCTCCCCCGCGATAGCTTTACTAACCGTGGACGCTGGGTATGGGAACGATCCGACAATGGCGTCAGCGGCTGGGTTAATATCACCGACTATGAGCTGACGGGAGGAACATACAGATATACGCCTGTGGCCGCGGATGAGGGCAAGTATCTGCGCGCCTCCGTCTCCTACGTAGACAGCGCGGGCAATCCCATGAGGACAGTAAGCCCCGTTAGCGGCCCGGTGGTAGCCGCCGAACGCTGATACAAGCTGATACAAGCTGATACGAGGGCAGTGGTTAGTGGTCAGTTTTCAACGCAGTAGGGGCAGGCGCAAGGGGCCTGCCCCTACTGTTCGCGTCTCGGCGGTGTTCGCCACTGCCTTGACCATCCCGGGCGCGGAAAGGGTTCATTGCCGCGAGTCTCAAGGCTACTTCGCAGCGAGCAGATGGGGTGGAATCGCGTCCCCTTCTGGTCGGGGAATGTGCTGCCAGTAGCCGTCGGGGTCGGTTCCGCGGGCGATAATCGCCGGTGCGTTGTCCGGCTCATTTCCCCGCACATCGGGCGGGAAATATCGGATTGTCAATCCACAGCGGCGGCGAGTGGAAGGGTTCGGCTGGGAACCGTGCAGAAGCATATCGGTGTGCAGGGAGATTTGCCCGGCTTTCAGTTCGACTGACAGGGGTTGCGCGTACTGCTCGGGGTTGTGGACATGCTGATTGAGAACGCCGTCCTCCTCATCGGTCACCCATTCGAAGGGTATGCGTCCGAGCAGATGGGTGCCGGGGAAGAGCTTCATGGCCCCGTTTTCTTCATCCACGTCGTCGATGGCGATCCAGACGGTCAGGACTTTGCTCGGCGTCAAGGCCCAGAAAGAGGCGTCCTGATGCCAATAGACCGACTTGACGTCGCCGGGGGTTTTGGCGAAATAGTGGGTCATGCGACAGACCAGATTCGGTCCTAGAATGTCCTCGACGTAGTCGAGAATGCGCTCGTCGGTCACCAGGTCATATATGCCTACGCAGTGGGTATGCCAGCTTGCGACCGCATAACTGTCCATGCCGGCGTCCGCGGTCATTTTCAGGAGTTTGTCGAAGTAGCGACGATTGGCGTCCGCCTCCTCTGGGGAGAACAGATCGATGGGGAATATATACCCGTTTTCATTAAAATAGTGAATCTGTTCGGTCGTCAGTTTCTGTGGTTGCGCTGTGGCGGCGGGGAAAAACCTGAGATCTCGTTGCATGTCCGGGAGGGCGTCGATGACTGCCATGGAAGAGTTCTCCTTTTTGCGTTTGGAAGCGGCTCGGTGGACATGGTAAACGCCATGTGGGCTCTTGTCAACTGATATCAGATATCGAGTGGAATCGCTTTGCCACTCTGCATCGACTCTGCGACTGCATCCAGCACCTGCATTTGTGCGATGCTGTGCGCCGGCGGGATACGGTAGGGCGTTCCGCTGTCAAGACAGTCGCAGAGATGCGCCAGCTGATGGCTGAATTGGTGGACCGGCGCGAATTCGAGCCGTTCCACCCCCTTCTCTGTGTGATGCGCCAGGGTCACGGCCTGGTTTTCGTTGTTCCAGGCCCTGTCGATGCGCAGCAGACCTGCGTTCCCGCTGATTTCCACATACTGGGATTCCCAGGAATCGAAGCCGACAGATATCTGCGCTGTGCGGCCCCTGGAAAAGACCAGTGAAATGTAGGCCGCATCGTCCACTTCCAGGCCGCGCACCTGTGCGGCAAAGACCCGCTGCGGTTCCTCGCCGAAAACATAGCGCGCGTGGTGGATATTGTAGCAGGCCAGGTCGTAGATCGAACCGCCGCCTTTGCTGCGGTTGAAGCGCCAGTTTTCTTCAGGACGCTGCCGTCTCTCCAGCGAGACGTTCGTGCAGAATGTGCTGCGCACGGTCAGCAGACTGCCGATGCGGCCCTGCTGGATGATTTCCTGCGCTTTCAGATGCATTGGGTGGTGACGAAACTTGAACGCCTCTGCCACCAGAACGTCATGCTTGCGGCCGGCAGCGACGAATGTCTCGGCTTCCGCCGCGTTCTGGGTGAACGGCTTTTCGCACAGAATGGCCCGTACCCGGCGGGACTCCGCCAACTGGATCCCCACCTGCGCATGCAGAACGCCCCAGACGCAGATCACCGCGATGTCTATCTCCTCCGCCGCCAGCATCTCGTCGAGGGTGGAATAGACATGGGGCACATTAAACTGGCGCGTGAAGCGTTCGAGGGATTGAGGCGAGATGTCACAGGCAGCCACCAATTCGGCTCTGTCGTTATTCTCGCAGGCAATGGCGTGCGCGCGGGCAATGCCACCTGTTCCCACCAGGGCCACGCGATATGCTCGGCTCATCTCTTCCTTTCCTTTCTATGTTCTATGTATTGCGTATTGCGTACTCAGCAGGTAAGATTCTGGGGGTATGGCGGCGTTTCCCCTGCGCAGGAGATGGCGCGGCCATGCGGTTCTCCTTAC
The DNA here is from genome assembly GCA_958295915.1 of uncultured Caldilineaceae bacterium. Lineage (GTDB taxonomy): Bacteria > Chloroflexota > Anaerolineae > Caldilineales > Caldilineaceae > Bin5. The sequence goes on along the minus strand of OY282381.1, from coordinate 4,019,427 downwards.
CTCTATTATCGACACAATGAAAGGTTTAGGCAATGAAAGTTTTTGCCGGCGGCATCTCGACAGAAACCAATACGTTTTCGCCTATGCCCACAGGCATGCGCGATTTCAGCGTGATCCGGCCTGGAGATGACTTCGCAGAGGGTATGGCGCCGGCCTTCGATCAGTTCAGGCTGGGGGCACAGGAACGGAACTGGGAGTATGTATTCGGCCTGTATGCGTCAGCCCAGCCCGCTGGCATTACGACCCGGGCCACCTATGAAAGCCTGCGCGATGAACTGCTGGACAGATTGCAGGCGGCTTTGCCGGTGGATATCGTCCTGCTGGCCCTGCACGGGGCGATGGTGGCCGACGGCTATGACGACTGTGAAACCGACATCATAAACAAGGCGCGTCGGATCGTCGGGCCGCAGGCAAAGATCGGCGTCGAGTTGGATCTCCATTGTGATGTGACCCAGTCGATGATCGACAGCGCGGATGCAATCGTCCTTTACAAAGAATACCCCCACATCGATATCGCTAATCGGGCTGTCGATCTGTTCCACATCATCGCCGATGCCGCGGAAGGGAAAACCGACCCGACGATGGCTCTGTTCGATTGCCGCATGATAGGCTTGTATCTTACGTCCTTTGAGCCAATGCGCGGTTTTGTGGATGAAATGATGGCGATGGAGGGCAAAGACGGCATCCTTTCGATCTCTCTGGTCCACTGTTTTCCCTGGGGCGATGTGACCACCTGCGGCGCGCAGGCGCTGGTGATCACCGATGGCGATGCGGACAGAGCCGCACGGGTGGCGGAGGAGGTCGGTTGCAAGTTTTTCAGCTTGCGCCATGAACTCGATCAGGAGCCTCTGTCGATCGATGAGGCTCTGGCGCAGGCTCTGGCTGCCCCCGCAGGCCCGGTCGTCATCGCCGATCGGGCGGATAACGCTGGCGGCGGCGCGCCCAGCGACTCGACATTTATGCTCAAAGCCCTCCTGGAGCGGGGTATCGATAACGTCGGCTTGGCGATGATGTGGGATCCTATTGCTGTCCAGGTGGCGATCTCCGGCGGTGAAGGGGCAAACCTCGATCTGCGTCTGGGAGGGAAGATGGGCCCTATGTCGGGCGATCCCTTAGACCTTAGGGTGACTGTGACTGGGATCATCGAGGATATGATCCAGGAATGGCCTCAGCAGGGTGACCCTCTGCGCGTGCCCTGCGGCGAGGCTGTGCGCCTGCATTGCAATGGAATCGATATCATCGTCGGCAGCAAGCGCGTACAGGTGTTCAGCCCGGATGTGTTCAGCAACTTCGGCATCGACCCGCTGCGGAAGCGTCTGCTGGTCGTGAAGTCAGCTCAGCATTTCTACGCTGGATTCGCGCCCATTGCGTCAGAGATCGTTTACATGGCCGCGCCGGGCGCGGTCGCGCCCCGCTATAGAGAAATCCCCTACAAACGGGTTGATCTGCGTAAATATCCGTGGGTCGATAACCCATTTGCATGACGGCTGCCATGCCTGAGGGCAAGGCGGCTCGCTATGATAAGCGCATTGACGCGTCAAGCGGATTCGCGTTTGCAATTGGCTCTTGTCCCGCTTTTTCTGCGGCATCCTACGCTCGCCAGTTGCGTCCCGCTTCTGACTACCCAACCAGAGACGCGCCCCCATCTTGGGACGCGCCCTCATACGCCGCTAGACATACTGCAACAGAAACGATTCGAGGGCATCAGCAAAGGGGCCGGTGAGGTTATGTTCATGCACTTCGGCCCGAAAATCGATCTGATCTTCAGCATCATAGAGGCGATACACTTGCCGGGTCATTCTTTCGATCTCATTGAAGCCACTGACTGGCCACCATTGGTCGCCCAGGTTGGCCCGCACCAGCAGGGGGCGTGGCGCGATGGCGGCATGCAGGTGTTGGATATCACATACGTTCAGGATGCCAAATGGAAAGGGAGAAGAGTCTGCGTTGGCGAAATATGAGGCCATTTCGACCATATGGATCACAAAGGTAGTTGCGGCGCACAAGGGCGCGGCGGCGCAGAAACGTTCATCCAGCGCCGCTACGAGCCAGGTATCCATGCCTCCTTGGCAGAGGCCAGAAATAGCGACCCGGGTTTCATCAACATCGGCGCGCGCGCGCAGATACTCTCCGGCCCGCATGGTTTCCGCTGCCCACATACCTAATTGGCTTATACCGAGGACGTCTCCCATCCCCATCAGCAGAGACATCCCCATATCCGCCTTATCTTTCATGGGCGAGGTCTCGCCAAAGGGGGCGTGGTCGAGGAGTAAGATGACAAACCCCTGGCTGGCCATACGCATGGCAAAGGCCTGGTAGGCGGGTTTCCATTTGTCTTCCGGCCAGCCGGGATTCCAAACCAAGCCTGGCATTCGTCTTCCTGCCGATTCGGCCGGCAGGAAGACGAATGTCGGGATGGCGTAGTCCTCATCTACATAGACATCTACGCGCTCACAAATTATATCCGCCCCAACCTGAATGTGGGCACGGATGAGACTTTCGCGCAATGGTGGAAATTCAGGGATACCAATCACCGCCGGCAACTCGCTTCTGATCCGGTCCCGGTACGACTCCCAGTCTGCCTGACTGTGGAAATCCGTGGGCAATTCTCTGGCTTTGCGCATAACCTGCTTTTGTAGCCAACGGATAGCATTCGTCTTTTGGCCGAGTGGTTCTCTGTCTGCCAAAACAGAGCCCAGGGAGCCATTATCGGACAAAGTTCGTTCTGGCATGGTCGATTCGAATGCGGTCATGGGTCTCTCCTTTGCTTATGGAAGATGGATTTGATCCGCTGATAGGGCGATTGGGCGGACATCCTCCAGCGGTTACATGCCCGGTTTCCGTTCTTAGCGACCACTCAGGCCCGTGAGGACAATCCCTTGCATAAAGTATTTCTGGGAGAAGGCAAACAGCAGAATGACTGGGATAGTAATCAAGGTCGAGGCGGCCATCATGGCTCCGGTATTGCCGGGGCCAGCCTGAGAACCGGCCAGCACCATCTGAATGCCGACGGCTACCGGCAGTTTTTCCGTTGTATTGATAAAGACCAGGGGGGACATGAATGAATTCCAGTCTTGGGACGCACCCCCCCAGACATGTCGCGTTTGACCAGGTCAGTGTGGTGTGATAGATTATCGAGAAAGCAACGTGGAACTTGGCGTGAACATGGTCAGCTTGCCTGAGAAAGTTTGGTTTTCGCGCCAACTGCCTGACAGGAAAGCGGTTGTCGCCTGGCAGCACGCTCCTATGAAGGGCTTGTGACATCGGTAGGAATGGGGGCGTCATGTTTCCCAACCTTCGCAATCATTGTTTTGCTCTGGGAATGCCCACCGTCAGGGCGCATCCTATCTTGTTTACGCTATTCTACAACCGTATATGTTGTCCAGTTTGGAACCAACCAGCTGTCCGTTCGAGTCTGTGTCATGGGGCTGTGCGGGAGGCTTGCTGGCGCGGCTAGTCATCTGTAGTCATTTTTTCTGCTCTGACTGCGGGCGCAATCAGATAGTGAGGCAGATTCATTCTATTTCGCAATGAACAAGACCTCCCCAATTCATGCGGCCCTGCAAGAGTTCGCCGCCGCGGTGACAGACAAAATGACGCAGATCACCCTCGGCGAGCCGGAGGAACAACTGCGCGCTCCCTTCGAGAACTTCATGGCCGCTGTCGCCCGCGCGCTGGGCTGGGACATCGTCTGCACGGGCGAAACAGCCCTAGCGGACCGTCTCGGTCGCCCGGATTACGCCGTTCATCTCAATCGGTTGCTTGCCGGCTATATGGAACTCAAGGCCCCCGGCGTCGGCGCGACCGCCACCCGCTTCCGAGGCCACAACCGCGACCAGTTCAGGCGCTTCTCGGCTATCCCCAATCTTCTCTACACCGACGGCAATGAATGGGCGCTCTATCGCGACGGCAAACTGGCGGCCAAGGTCGTGCGTCTCGCAGGCGATGTCGCCGCTGACGGCAGGCACGCGGCCGCGCGCCAGGACGCCCAGGCCGTCGAACGTCTGTTGCGCGATTTTCTATCGTGGCAGCCCTTCATTCCCACGGGCCGCGCGGGCCGCATCGACCTCAAGGGCTTTGCCGCGCTGCTGGCCCCGCTGTGCCGTATGTTGCGCGATGATGTGACTGACGCGCTCAGGCAACCGGAGTCGCCTCTCGTGCGCCTGGCGCAGAACTGGCGGCAACTGCTCTTCCCGGACGCTTCGGACGAGCGCTTCGCCGACGCGTACGCCCAGACTGTCGTGTTCGCGCTGCTGCTGGGGCGCAGCGAAGGGGCTGATCCGCTCACACTCAAAAGCGCCGAGGCCGCGCTCGCCGTACAGCGCACCCTGCTGTCACGGGCGCTGCAAGTTCTGACCGATCCCAACGCACGCGCCGACATCGCCGCTTCCCTCGATCTGCTTCTGCGCGTGGTCGCGGTCGTGCCGCCCGCCACGCTTACTGCGCCCGATGACCCCTGGCTCTATTTCTACGAAGACTTCCTAGCGGTCTACGATTCCAGGCTGCGCCAGGATGCCGGCGCTTACTACACGCCGGTTGAGGTGGTTCGCGCCCAGGTGCGCCTGGTCGATGACCTGCTCGTCCAGCGTCTGGGAAAGTCGCTGGGTTTCGCCGACCCCGGCGTGGTCACGCTGGACCCGGCGGCCGGCGCCGGGACGTATCTACTCGGCGTTATCGAACACGCTCTTGGCCGCGTCGAAGCGGAGCGGGGCGCGGGCGCGGTTGCGGGTCAGGCCACCACGCTGGCTGAAAACCTGTACGGCTTTGAACTGATGGTCGGTCCGTACGCGGTAAGCGAACTGCGCGTCAGCCGCGCGCTGCGCGACCGCGGCGCGCGCCTGCCCGCAGAGGGCACGCGCGTGTACTTGAGCGACACGCTTGAAAGCCCCTACGTCGAACCGCCGCAACTGCCGTTTTTTCTCAAACCCATCGCCGAGCAACACGCCAAGGCGCTTGCGGTCAAAAGCGCTGTCCCGGTCATCGTCTGCCTGGGCAATCCGCCCTACGGCCGGCATGAGGCCGCCAGCGGCGATAACAAGGCGCGCAGTGGCGGCTGGGTGCGCTGGGGCGATGAAGGGCAGCGCGCGATCTTGCGCGATTTTCTCGATCCAGCCGTACGCGCAGGTCATGGCGTCCATGTCAAGAACCTCTACAATTTCTATGTCTATTTCTGGCGCTGGGCGCTGTGGAAGGTCTTTGAACATGAAACCGCCTACGGGCCGGGCGTGGTCAGTTTCATCAGCGCATCGAGCTACCTGGATGGCGACGCCTTCGGCGGGATGCGCGAGCAGATGCGGCGGCAGTGCGACGAGATCTGGGTTCTCGATCTCGGCGGCGAGGGACGCGGCACGCGCAAGAGCGACAACGTATTTGCGATTCAGACGCCCGTGGCCATTGCCGTGGCTTTCCGCGCGCAGAAGGCGAACAAAGACAAGCCCGCGCGCGTCCACTACGCCCGCATCGAAGGGACGCGCGCGGAAAAACTTGCCGCGCTCGATGCCATCGACAGCTTTGCGAACGTGGCATGGCAGGAGTGCCCGCATGACTGGCAGGCCTCCTTCCGTCCGGCGGGCAAGGGCGCATACTTCGATTGGCCGCTCCTGACAGATCTCATGCCGTGGCAGCATTCGGGCGTTAAGTTATCACGAACCTGGCCGATTGCGCCGGACCCGGAAATACTGGAACGTCGTTGGCGCGGCCTGCTGAATGCTGATAACCGGTCAGAAGCCTTTCGAGAAACGCGCGATCGAAAAATCGGTTCAAAATATCTAGCGCTTTTCGAGGTCGGCAAAGCGGACACTCCTCTCGCGCAGTTGCCCGGAAACGCGCCAACTCCGTGCATCGAACGCTATGCCTATCGTTCATTCGATCGCCATTGGATAATCGCAGACACGCGACTGGGAGACCGTCTATGTCCTGTCTTATGGCGCGCCCACAGCGGAAGGCAGGTGTATTTGATTAGCTTGTTCTCTCAAGCCTTGGGATTCGGTCCCGCCCTGACTTCCTCAGCGCTGATCCCCGATCTTGACCATTTCCGAGGCTCCTATGGCGCGAAAGCAGTTCTCCCCCTCTATCGCAGCGCCAACGCGTCGCAGGCGAACATCCTGCCCGGCCTGCTCGAAATCCTTGGCGCTGCCTACAAGCGCGCAGTCACGCCCGAAGATTTTCTGGCATACGTCTACGGCGTGTTAGCGCAACCGGCGTTCACTACACGTTTCACGAAGGAACTGGAGACGCGCGCGCTGCGCGTGCCCATCACGAAGGATGCCGCGCTGTTCGAGCAGGCGCGCGCTGCCGGCGCGCGGCTGCTCTGGCTGCACACCTATGGCGCGCGGTTTGCGCCCAAGGGCAAGCCGCTGGGTCAGATCCCGCGCGGCGCGGCGAAATGCAGCGTAGCCGTCCCCGGCGACGCCGACGATTATCCCGAAAAGTTCGCTTACAATGACGGGACTCGCACGCTCCACGTTGGCAAAGGTGAGTTCGCGCCGGTCGCGCCTGAGGTGTATGCATTCGAAGTTTCGGGCCTGAAGGTCGTGCAGTCGTGGCTCAAATATCGTATGAAGAAGGGAGCGGGCAGAAAGTCGTCGCCGTTGGACCACATCCGCCCCGTACGCTGGACCAGCCAGTTCACGACCGAACTGCTCGAGTTGCTCTGGGCGCTGGAGGCGACGGTGGCAATCTACCCCGAACAGGAGAGCCTGCTCAAGGCCGTCATTGAGAGCGGCTGCTTCCAGACCGACGAGCTGCCGCCCGTTCCAGACGAAAAGCGTAAGCCGCCGCGGGCGCGCCATCAAGAGGGGGCTGTTTGGCTGGAATGATGGCAGCTGACACATGCAAGCGCTCGGCGCTCGGCGATCGCCGAGCGACTGCACGGCGGATATATGGCGTTCTTGGAAGGCATCGGCACGGAGGCCGAAAAATTGGCGTTGCGGACTGTGGATTAGGACACAATGGATTAGGACACAATGGATTAGAACACAATGGATTAGAACACAATTGAGGGGTCAGATTCATGGCAACTGCGGTTGTACTGCCCAAACCAGGGAATACTGTAGAAAGTTGCATTCTTGTCAGTTGGAAGAAGCAGGTTGGGGATCAGGTTGTAGCGGGTGAAGCCTTGTGCGATATTGAAACCGATAAAGCGCTGGTGGAGGTTGAAAGCACCGCTTCCGGTTCGCTCCTGGCTCTATTCTTTGAGGAGGGCGAGGAGATTGCGGTCTTCACCAATATCGCCGCCATTGGCCGGCCCGGCGACAGCTTTGAAGCGCTGCGGCCCGCTGTAGCGGCGCGAGGCGCCTCCGCAGAGCCGGCGACGCCAACTGCGCGTCCAGGTCAGGAATCCCAGGATTTGCGGTTGGGGCAACCAGGCGCGCATCATACAGATATTGGCATCTCGCCACGGGCCAAAAATCTGGCCGGCCGGCAAAACGTGGCGATAGCGGGGCTGGAAGGCAGTGGACCGCATGGACGAATCATTGAACGCGATGTCTTAGCGGCTATGGGGCAACAGCCGTTGATGACGCCAGTGGCAAAAAGGATGGTTGCTCAGGGTGGTTATGAGGCGCCAGCCCAAGGCTCTGGCAGCCGAGGTAGGATTCTGGCGGCCGATCTTACCCACAGCGCATCGGAATCGGCCGCATCCTCTCCGCAAAAGGCCGGTGAATTTGAAATCATTCCCGTCAAGGGCGTTCGCAAAGTCATGGCCAGGCGCATGCTGGAGTCGTTGCACACTACGGCGCAACTCACTCTCCACAGCTCTGCCGATGCGCAGACGTTGTTGGCGTATCGGCAGCGATTGAAGGCGAGCTCCGAGGCGTTCGGGTTACAGCAGGTCACCATCAATGATATTATCCTCTTCACCGTATCGAGGGTGTTAGAGCATCATAGGGAATTGAACGCTCTTTTCAAAGATGATGTTCTCTATCGATATCGTCATATTCATTTGGGATTCGCGGTCGATACTCCACGCGGGCTGATGGCGCCGGTGATCCATGACGCCCATAGGCTGAGCCTGAGGCGGATCGCGCAGGCATCGAGGCGCTTAGCAACCGCTTGCCAGGAGGGCGTCATTACGCCCGCCGACATGGATAATGGAACGTTTACCGTCACCAACCTGGGCAATTGGGGTATCGAGAGCTTTACTCCCATTCTGAATCCGCCCCAGGTGGCTATTCTAGGCGTTGGCAGCATCGATTTGAAGCCTGTCGAGGTCGATGGCGAAGTGCAGTTTATGAAGCGCATTGGCCTGTCGTTGACGATCAACCATCAGGTAGTTGACGGGGCCCCGGCCGCCAGATTCTTGCAGGCGCTGGCGGGCGGTCTGGCAGAGGTGGACTTACTATTGGCAGTATGAAAGGCGCTGACGCTGTGGGTCACAGAGGTGAAAAACGCGGTTCAATGGACTAGGCGAAAGTGATTATGGAGACGCGATCATCAGCGGTAGCGCGCGTAAGCGGAGGCTCTAAATCTGAGAGGCGCCCAGCAAAGCGGGTGAGAGAGCGGCTATGACCAAACTCATTTCCATCGATCCCATAGAAGCGCGCCAAAAATCGGTCATTGTGGGCTTGGAAATCCCAGTCAATGCCTATCAATCGACGCCCAAACAAGAGGCCCAAAAGTACGGCCGCGAAAACTTACTCCGCATGTATCGGGACATGGTAGCCATCCGAGAGTTTGAAACTATGCTCGATCGCATCAAAAGGGAAGGCATCTATCACGGCATCGCTTACGACCATGGCGGACCGGCCCACCTTTCGATTGGGCAGGAAGCGGCAGCGGTGGGGCAAAGCTTTCATCTGAGGCCGGACGACTTTATTTTTGGTTCACACCGCAGCCATGGTGAGATCCTGGCGAAGAGCTTTTCAGCCATTGCGAAGATGGGTGAAAAGGAGTTGATTGAGGTGATGGAAGGCTATCTGGGCGGCGCGCCGCTACGGGTTGTGGAAACGTTCAGCGATGGCAACGTACAGGATTTAGCTATCGACTTTATCCTGTACGGCACTCTGGCCGAAATCTTTGGCCGGGAACATGGCTTCAACAAAGGTATGGGAGGCTCGATGCATGCCTTTTTCGCTCCCTTTGGCGTGATGCCGAACAATGCGATTGTCGGTGGGTCGGCGGATATTGCCGTGGGGGCAGCATTGTTTAAGCGCGTCAACCGCAGATCCGGTCTGGTAATTGCCAATATTGGCGATGCTTCGATGGGCTGCGGCCCGGTTTGGGAGGCGATGATGTTTGCCTCCATGGATCAGTACCGCACATTGTGGGACGCTGAACTCGGCGGGAGTCCGCCCATTCTCTTCAACTTTATGAATAACTTCTACGGCATGGGAGGCCAACCGCAAGGTGAAACAATGGGCTTGGGCATGCTGGCGCGGGTGGGTATGGGGGTCAATCCGGAGGCCATGCACGCCGAACGGATCGATGGCTACAATCCGCTGGCCGTAGCCGATGCCATTGAGCGCAAGCGCACGATTCTGGAAGCGGGGCACGGCCCTGTTCTCCTGGATACGGTAACGTACCGTTTTTCGGGCCATTCTCCTTCGGATGCGTCGGCCTATCGCGAGAAGTCAGAGATTGATCTGTGGCGTCAGCAGGATGGCTTACTCAACTACGGCGAGTATCTCAAAGAGAACGGGCACGCTGACCAGGCGTTGCTGGACGGCTTCCAAGCTCACAGCACTGAACGGCTTATCAAAGCGCTGGCTGCTGCCGCCTCGACAGAGATATCGCCGCGTATCAACGCCCAAGCGGAGTCCATCGGTGGGATGATGTTCTCTGATCGGTACAAAGATCGCATGGCCAAGGGGGAGCCGGAGCTACTCATTGCCAAGGAGGAGAGTCGTCTGAAACAAACGCAAGCCAAACATCGCTTTGGCCTGGACGAACAGGGCAATCCCCGTCCCAAACTTCGCGCTGTGACCTATGCCGAGGCGCTGTACGAAGCCATGATGCACCGCTTCTACGAAGACCCAACCATGATCGCCTACGGTGAAGAAAATCGTGACTGGGGCGGCGCGTTTGGCGTCTATCGAGGTCTGACTGAGTGTTTGCCGTATCATCGTCTGTTCAACTCGCCCATTTCAGAGGGCGCGATCGTCGGTGTGGCGGTGGGCTATGCCCTGAGCGGCGGACGCGTGGTGGCCGAGTTGATGTACTGCGACTTTATGGGGCGCGCTGGAGACGAGATCTTTAACCAGATGGCCAAGTGGCAGTCGATGTCGGCGGGGATATTGCGGATGCCGCTGGTGTTGCGGGTATCGGTTGGGTCTAAGTATGGGGCTCAACACTCGCAGGATTGGAGCGCGATGGTCGCGCATGTTCCGGGCCTGAAAGTGATGTTTCCGGCGACAGCCTATGATGCGAAAGGCATGCTCAATCTGGCTTTACGCGGCCTCGATCCGGTCGTTTTTTTCGAGAGTCAACGGCTTTATACAGAACCAGAAACCTTGGTGGACGGGGGCGTACCCATTGGCTACTACGAGGTCGAGATGGGTGAGCCGGCTGTTCGACGTAGCGGACGCGACCTGACGATTGTGACCATTGGGGCGACACTGTATCGCGCGTTGGATGCTGCCGCTGAACTCTGGCAAAAGCACAGGCTTTCGGCAGAGGTGATCGATATTCGTTTCCTCAATCCGCTCAATTACGACAAGATCATTACGTCGGTGAAGAAAACAGGGCGGGTCGCGTTGGCCTCCGATGCCTGTGAACGCGGCTCTTTCTTACATACGGTCGCCTCAAATATCAGTCAACTGGCCTTTGACTATCTGGATGCGCCGGTGGCGGTGGTTGGCGCCAGAAATTGGATCACGCCACCTGCCGAGATGGAAGAAGCCTTTTTTCCCCAAAAGGAATGGATCATCGACACCATTCACGAACGGATTTTGCCCCTGCCGGCACACCGGGCGTCAACAGATCAGGCAACGAGCGCGATCATGCGTCGCACTCGATTGGGGATATAAAAACTTGTGTGAAATTGTCTGAATCAGGATTATCAGGATGGAAGGATTAGCAGGATGATAAACGATGAGCCGCATCCGGGGTAGCTGGCTAACGGCGGTGGTTGGTGGTCAGGCCAGAAATGCACCCCTATTTTGAGATGCACCCTGTATAAAAAATTGTATTGACAAATATTCAGTTTATCAATATACTCCGAAAATCTACTCGGACTTTATGCTGGTTGGGCATTATTCGGGCTTCGCACGATGCGCAAAACCTGCGGCGCGCTCAGCCCGGACCTTGCGCCGGCCGACCGCTATGTCAGGGCGAGAGGAGGGAGCATGGAATCCAAATTGAACAGGGCAACGATCCTGAAACCCTCGGAGATTGCCCTGTCCAAAGCGGCGTTGCGTGACACGCCTCGGGAACAGGCAGAGCAGGTCAACGGTCGCCCGGCGGATGGCACAGGTATACCCGGCAGATGGGAGGAAGAGACATCCGACACGGCGGTCAACCCTCTTGCGCCCGACGATGGCCGCTATGTCTCCAAGGCAGAGTACTGGGCCAAGTGGTATGAACACCCCTACCCGGACATCGACGTCAGTTATGAATGGAACAACGGCATCCTGGAGGCCAAACCCTTGCCCACACCCTCTCAAATCGAGCTCTACAATTGGTTTCTCGATCTCATGCGCCGCTATACGCAAAGCCAAAGGGTCCATGGAGCCCGCGGACGCGGCGACGGGAGCTCCCAACCGATTGCCAGGCTGATCAATCTGGAGACCGGCTTCAATCTGACTATGCCGGACCCGGCAGAGCTGTCCGGGATGCGGGAGGCGGTACGCAAGCCGGACATCGGCGTGGTTCGGTTTGACAACCGGACGCCTTGGGAGGAGGATGATCGGGCGTTTAAGGGGGTCTGCGATATGTGCGTGGAGTCGGTGTCCGATTCGACACTGGCGGAGGCGCGTCGGGATACGGAGGAGAAGAAGAGGGACTATGCTCTGGCTGGGGTGCAGGAATACTTCATTCTCGATCCCAGCGGCCGGCACATGCGCTTCTATCGCCTCGGCGCGGGTGGGCGCTACGAAGAGATTCAGCCTGATGCGGAGGGTGTGATCCGCTCCGCGGTGTTGCCTGGGTTCCAGTTTCGGCGGCGAGATCTGTTTCGGCGGCCGGATATAGAAGAGTTGGCTCTGGACGAGGTGTATAGTGGGTATGTCCTGCCCGGATATCAGGCCGCTGTCGCCAGGGCGGATGCGGAAGCGCAACGAGCCGATACAGAAGCGCAACGAGCCGATACGGAAGCGACAGCCCGACGAGCAGCCGAAGAACGGGCGCAAGCATTAGAAGAACGGGCGCAAGCATTAGAAGCTGAATTGGCCCGTCTGCGCCAACAACGCTCCTGATAACCGTCAGACAAGAACCAATCCTCATTCGACATTCCCGCCAGTTCAACACCTGAAGGGCGCTCATGTCTCAACAGGGTATTGAGACTTTCAATTTCAAAAGCATCTCACAAATGCCGCTTTGCATATAGCGGCAGAGGCGGGCCGGCATAAGGGCAGTGGCTAGTGGCCTGTTTTCAGTGCAGAGGATATTTTTTGCTTGGGTTGAGTGGGGGATTCAAGTTGGATCCGGGATGACCTGGAGTCTTCACGATGTCAGAAAAGATAAGGCTTGCTATTGTTGGCGTTGGCAATTGCGCCAGCGCCCTTATACAAGGATTGAATTACTATGCGCAGGGAGGCGACACCATCGGTCTGATGCACCGGGAACTTGGCGGCTATGATGTAACCGACATTCAGCCAGTCGTCGCCTTCGATATCAATGCCCGCAAGGTGGGGCAGGATCTGGCTGAAGCCATCTTCGCTCCCCCCAACAACGCCTATAGAGTGCCAGATATCGATCTGCCAGCGACAGGGATGAAAGTCTCGATGGGACCCGTCGCGGATGGGGCGCCTCCTCATCTAGCCAGACAGATGGACATAGCGGCTCAGGAACCTGTGGATGTCGTAACGGCTCTCCAGGATGCCGGCGCGCAGGTGATGTTGAACATGCTGCCAACCGGTTCGGCCAAAGCGGCTCGGCTCTATGCCCAGGCCGCTCTGGAGGCCGGGGTCGCCTACATCAATGGTATGCCTGAGCTTATTGTATGTGATGAAGCCTTCGCTCGGACTGCGGAAGAACGCAATCTCCCCCTTATCGGTGATGACGTCAAGAGCCAGCTGGGGGGCACGATCCTACATCGGGCGCTGGTCGAGACGATGCTGGATCGAGGCATCCACATCAAAAAGACCTATCAGCTTAACTATGCTGGCAATACCGATTTCGATAACCTTGTTCATCGCGGTGAGAGCAAAGAGAAAACCAAACGAGGGGCTGTCGAGGCCCTCATTCCTTACGAGACGGATGTGTCTGCCGCGTTTGCCCATGTTCCGAATATGGGAGATCGAAAGACGGCCCGCTTTTATTTCGAGTTGGCGAATTTCAGTAATGCCCCGATCATTGTCGATGCCAAGTTGGAGGTGGAAGATAGCGCCAACTTTGCTGGCATCGCCGTCGATGCGATTCGCTGTTGTCGTGTGGCGCTGGATCGAGGCATTGGCGGCGTGCTGACCAGCGCTTCGGCCTATTTCTGCAAACATCCAGCGGAACAGATTTCAGACGAAGAAGCGGTGAAGATGTTGGAGGAATTCATCCAGGGAACTCGGGAGAGATAATACAATCAGGCATTGCGAATGAACGCGTCTCGACGTGTGACAGAACGCACGGAGCGGTGGGACGAATGGAATTTATTCCAGGTTCAGAAGGCTGGCGGCCGGATATCGTCTTGATCGGCCATATAGTCAAAGAGATGATCTATTTCCCGGATCGGACGATGGGGCCGGTGTTGGGGAGTCCGGTAGCGTATGGGGCGGTTGCGGCCGGCCGGTTGGGCGAACGAGTCGGCATCGTAACCACCATCGGCAGCGACATGCCGGACGAGTTGTTGCAGCCATTCCGCGACGCGCGGGTAGATATGCGCGGCGTGTTGGTCAAGTCGGGTACCTGGACCACGGCCAGCGAGTTGATCTACGAGGAATCGGGGGAGAAGGAGATACGCTACCCGCACAAGGCGCCGGCCATCCGTTTCGAAGACATCCCGCTGCCCTACCATGAGGCCGCCATTTTCTATATCGCCACCATGGATCACGATGTGCCTCTGGAAACGATTCGCCAGCTGCGCACGCTCAACGCAACCCTGGCGATAGATCTGGGCGGCTACGGCGGCGCCCATTCACGTGAACATCCCAATGAAGCTGAACAGCAAAATCCCACACGCCTGCGCGAGTTGGTGTCCTATATCGACATCGTGCGAGCCAGCGTCGAAGATTGCGCTCACTTATTCGGGGAAGACACACTGGCAACAGAGGCGGGGGAAGAGGACACGGCGCGTCGCTTCGTCGACTGGGGGGCCAAGGTAGGGCTGCTGACTCTGGGCGAACGGGGCTGTGTGGTTGCGACTGTTGATCGGATTGTGCGTGTGCCGGCTCAATCTGGCGAGGTCATCGATACAACCGGCGCCGGCGATTCGTTTTCGACAGTTTTTCTAGCTGGCTATCTGCGCGGTGGCGACGTGGAATGGGCAGCCAGATTGGGGGCCGCGGCCGTCATCCAGATCATCGGACAGACCGGCGGCGCGCATGCGGCACGCATGCCTACCCGTAAGGAGGTCGAGAGAAAATTGTGTTAGCGAAGGCAGGATATATCCTGCCTTGATGTCTGTAGATCCAATACTCTTGATTCAGAGATTATTTCCATAGGAGGAGTTCAATGAAAACTCGAAAGATCAGCGTCATCATTACCCTTCTCAGCCTTGTGGCCTTGCTGAGTACGGCCTGTGTCGCGCCCATGGCTGCGCCGGCCGCAGACATGGGCGGCGCAGATCAGCCGGTCGAGCTGTCGATGTGGTACTTCAACTGGCCGCCGGGCTACGAGTATCAAGCAGAGCGCGTGCGCATCTACATGGATGAGCATCCGAATGTCACCATTGACTTCGACCACAGTATCCCGCCGGTTGGGGAAGGTGGCTTCGAGGACAAAGTGACCAGCTCCTTGGCGACTGGGACCGCGCCGGATATCTTCGCCGTCATCAATCCCCAGGCCATCAAGCTGATCAACAAGGGCCAACTGGCGCCTATCGACGATGAAGCGCTTGCGGGTCTGGGTTTTGATTCTGTCGAGGAACTCAAGGCCAGTCGTCTGCCGGGGGCGTTTGATTCGTGGTCGGCCATGGACGGCACACCCTATGGCTACCACTGGGAGCTAAGCTGGCTCGTTCTGTATTGCAATGACGAACATTTCCGACAAGCTGGCGTAGACCCTGATGCGGTCACGCTGGAGACCTGGGACGATCTGATCTCCGTAGGCAAGCAGGTCATCGAGGGGAATCCCGACTTCTACCTTGACGATGCTGGCAACTTCCAGAGAAACTTTATCAAGCTGCCGATGTACTTCGACGATACCTGGTCGATGCAGGTTTTGACCACATTTCTGGCCCAGACCGGGGGGAGCGTCCTGAACGCGGAGCGCACTGAAGCGACCATCAACGAGCCGGCGGGGGTCGAAGCCGTTGAGTGGATGATGCGCGTCAGCCGGGAGCTGGGCGATCCGAACATCGGTCCGGTGATCCCTGGTGAGGTGCATGCGGCGTTCGGTTCGGGGGAGATGACGTGTGACCTGGCCGGCCCGTGGATGTATGAAGCCTTTCTTGTCGCCACGGAGAGTCCGGTCCTCGACAGCGGCTATCACGCTTACGGGATGCCTTCAATCGAGTCCGGCAAACCTGGCAACGTCTTCTGGGGTTGGGCCTGGGTAGTCAACGCCGCTTCGCCGAACAAGAAGGCTGCTTGGGAGTTCCTGCGCTTCTTGGAGGCCGACCCGCAGGGCCAGGCAACGGCTTCCGGTATCTGGCAACCGTTGCCGGACATCGAGAAAGGTTGGGGCGCTGGCCGGGTACCCTACGCCGATCTGGTGGCTGCCGCGGCTGACGGTGGCCAAGCCATCTTCGTCACTGGGCACTATGCTGAGATTGCCCGCATTCTGCGCGGCAAGATCGAAGCTATGGCCTTTGAAGGCGCCGATGTGCAGGCGAGCCTCGACGAGGCGGCTGAAGAGATCGATCCGGTTTTGGATGGGGAGTAGCGCAGGAATCAGGAATTGAACAAGGCGGGGAGGGTGGAGAGTGCCGTGGGCATAGGGAAATCGCATCTGGCGGCAAGGCTTTGGCCGGCCAACTGGCGCTATCACACCCGCATGAAAGTGATTGGCTTCCTCTTCACCCTGCCCGTGCTGGTTTTCTTCCTGGTCTTCAACATTTACCCTATCATCAGCGCCATCATCATCAGCTTCTTTGAATTCGATCTTTTCGGCCCGATGACCTGGGTGGGGCCGGCGAACTACCAAAACCTGACAGGCAACAAGAACTTCTGGTCCGCCATCCGGGTGACATTAAGTTTCATGCTCTTCTTTGGTCCGCCGGCGTGGGTGATCGGTTTCCTGTTCGCCTCGTTGATCAAAGACAAGATCATTGGTCGGTTCTTCTTCCGGTCGGTTTTCTTTGCCCCCACCATTCTGTCCGCTGTGGCCATGGCGACCGCCTGGTCTCTGTTACTGCGCCAGAATGGTCCCCTCAATGCTATGCTTGGTCTGTCTGTTTCCTGGCTGACCAAACAGAATAGCGCGTTGTGGGGCATCGTCATCATGTCGATCTGGCAGGGGGCAGGATGGTTCATGGTGGTATTTCTGGCTGGTCTTCAATCCATTCCACAGACCTTTTACGAGGCGGCCGCGATCGATGGGGCCGGTCGTTGGCCGTTACTGCGGCACATCACGCTGCCGATGTTGAGACCGATCTTCGCCTTCGTGGTGATTCACACCATCATTGCCGGCATGAAGATATTCACGCCCATGTTTATCATGACAGGCGGGGGGCCAAACAATTCCACGCGCTCCATGGCGATGCTTATTTACCATGAAGGCTTGCGCGACCTGCGCATGGGTCGCGCAAGCGCCATCTCCATGGTCGGCTTCGTTCTGATTCTTATTCTGACCATCATCCAGTTACGGCTGTTCCGCGTGCACGAGGGGGTTGAGGCATGATGCAGCCACCTTCGAGTCTCTGGCGACCACGCACAGCCTACAAGGTCATGCGTTTGATTCTGTTGATCGTCTTCGCGGCCATCATGCTGTTTCCCATGGTGTGGATTGTCTCTGGCTCGCTTAAACCGTTGGAGCAGGTTTTTGCGATCCCGGTCAAATGGATACCGGACCCTATCCAATGGAGGAACTACCCCGAGGCGTGGACTTCCGAGAACTTTACGCGCAACCTGATCAACAGTCTTATCGTGCTCGTAGCGCAGGTCAGCATTCTGGTCTTTTTTCCGGCCCTGGCCGGCTATGGTTTCGCCAAGCACAACTTTCCGGGCAAAGAGATCATGTTTGTCATCATCCTGAGCATGTCCCTCCTGCCGCTCCAGATCATTATGATCCCGCTGTTTGTCATCGTCAAGCAGTTGGGCTGGATCAACACCTATCAGGGGCTTATTCTACCGATCGCGGTCAACGCCTTCGGCGTATTCTTCATGCGCCAGTTCATCTCTTCTATACCCAGCGAATACATAGACGCGGCGCGGGTCGATGGGTCAGGGGAGCTGAGTATTTTCTTCCAGATCGTGGCGCCGATGGTAAAACCGGCGCTTGTCACCCTGGCTCTGCTGGGCGCGCTTGCCAGTTGGGATGAGTTCCTATGGCCGCTCATCGTCATCAGCGATCAGGATCTGGCCACGCTACCATTGGGTATTTCCTATCTGAAGTCGCTCTATCAGGCGCCGGCGCACTGGTTGTTGGCCGTCTCGGTGGTCATGGCCTTGCCGCTGTTGCTGATATTTCTTTTTGCCCAACAGCGCATCATCGAAAGCGCTGCCCAGACCGGCATTAAAGGCTGAGGGAGCATAGTGGCGCGTTCACTTGACGATCTCGAAGGAGCGCATTGCGTGCTGAGAGCTGGGTTCATCGGGCTGGGCGCCATCAGCAACGAACACGTGTTGGGGTATCTGGACTCTGACGATGCGGAAATCGTCGCGGTCTGTGATACCGATCAGGATGTTGGCAGACGATGGCTGG
The DNA here is from genome assembly GCA_958295915.1 of uncultured Caldilineaceae bacterium. Lineage (GTDB taxonomy): Bacteria > Chloroflexota > Anaerolineae > Caldilineales > Caldilineaceae > Bin5. Next base: position 4,001,319 of record OY282381.1, on the reverse strand, counting down.
AAAGATGGAAGCTACCGCGGGCGAAATTTTACCGACAGTATGAGGATATGTTGGAACAGGAGGCTCTCGACATCGTCGAGATACTGACACCACATCATCTGCACTGCTCACAAGCTGTTCGATGCGCAGAGGCGAACGTGAAGGGGGTGAGCGTGCAGAAACCGATGGCGGCACGGCTACAGGAGTGCGATCGGATCATAGAGACATGCAAAAGGAACAATGTCAGACTGAGAGTCTATGAGAACTTTCTGTTTTATCCGGTTTATCTGCAGGCCAAAGCGCTCATCGAGCAGGGGCTGATTGGCGATCTGATTTCAATTCGGGTGCATACCATGGCCGGCATCAGGGACGGCGCCGCCTGGCCTCTATTCTGGGAGCCGGGGAGTTGGCGGATGGATCTGGGCCGGGCCGGCGTTGGGCCATTGGTGGGCGACGACGGGTTTCACAAATTCGCCCTGGCGCGCTGGTTCATGGGGCGCGATTTCGAGAAGATCAGCGCCTGGATCGATGCGGACACGCCTCTGGATGCGCCGGCCCTGATCCGTGCCCGCTTCAAGGGCGCTGAGGATGGCTCAAAGTATGCGCAAATTGATTTCTCGTTCTCTAGGCGCATGGCGCTTCCCTGCGATTTCTGGCTCGATGATTTTGTCGAGATTTTCGGCGAGAAAGGCGTCATGTGGATCAACCAGTGTTCCGGCGGCGGCGACCGCGAGTTTTTCAAGGACTGCGAGATGTCCCAAAGTTCTGCCTTCCCGCCCATCGCCGTGTTTGTCGATGGCAAAGTGACGACGTTCCTGGACGACATCACGCCGGAGACTGGCCATTGGTCGACTTCGTTTATCGACTCCACAAGACACTTTATCCAGGTCGTGAAGAGCGGCGGAACACCCATTTTTACGGGCGAGGATGGCAAAGAGATCACCCGCTACCTCATGGCGGCTTATGTTTCGGCACAGGAAAATCGGGATGTGTATCTTGATGAGATAACGACACAGGCTGAGGAGAATGGGGAGTTCGGGATCAAAACCAATTTCTGCGCAACAAGCTGATCTGAACTGTGATTTTTCTGATTCGGATGATAGACAGGATGACGTTGTTGTATTGCGCGCCACTGTTAGGGCGCGACATGATCGCGCGCCACTGTAGGGCGCGACATGATCGCGCGCCACTGTAGGGCGCGACATGGTCGATCCTGGATACTCACATGAATTATTGTCTGAAAGGAGGCAACCGAGATCAAAGGGCCTACACAGTTGCAAAATCTGATCGACAACGATGAAATGGTTGTCGCCATTGGCGCGCATGATGCGCTCTCGGCAGTCCTGGTGGAGCGGGCCGGCTTCAACGCCATCTATATCGGAAGTTATGCCACTGAGGCGACTTTCCTCGGTCAGCCGGATCTGGCGCTGATGCCCAAGACAGAGAGGTTGCTGATCGCGCGCAACATTGTGAAGGCGGTCGATGCGCCGGTCATCGCGGACATGGAGGAAGGCTATGGCAATGCCATCAGCGTGATGGACGCTGTGCGGGATTTTGAAGCGGTCGGGTTGGCCGGCGTCCACATTGATGACCAGGCGCTTCCTTCGAAGTGTCCCTTTCTGGCGGACATCCCGCGCAGCGAACTGATCGGCGTGGACGAGATGTGCGGCAAGATCAGGGCGGCGCTCGATGCGCGCCAAGATCCCAACTTCAAAATCATCGTGCGCTCGGATGTCATTGCCACAGTGTCTCTGGACACCTACTACCGCGAGCAGATGATCGACGATGTCGTCAGCCGCAGCAACGCCTATGCCCAGGCTGGCGCCGACGCCATATTTGTCATGGCGTTGACCGTTGAAGAGCTGGCGTATTTCGCGGACAAAGTCAAAGCGCCCCTTGTGGGCATCTTCGCCACGGTAGAGCCGATAGCCATCAAAGAGTTTGAGAAGGCCGGCTGCCAGATGGTTATTGGCTCCCTGGTCTCGCTGTACATGGCTGCACGCGGCCTGGTGGATGGGTTGAAAGCTCTTAAGGAGAGCGGCGATTGGAATGCTGTTCAGGACAAAATGATCAACGATGAGGAGTTCTTCGATATCGTTGGGCTCCAGAAATACGGCGACCTTTGGCGTCGTTACCAGATTCCCTGAATGATTCAGGGGCGAATTCAGATTAGGCGTGGCTGAGTTCGTCAAATTGTCATGCAACGGAAGCAATATCCGCGCCCTTAGTTGCGGTTGCTCCCCGATCTCTCATCGGTTATAACCGAACCATCAAACAACCATCAAAACAAGGAGGAATGAAATGAATTTCTCTCGAATCCTGGCCCTCGCGCTCCTGATCACTTGTCTCAGTGCGCTCGCGGTTGCCTGTGCCGCGCCAGTGGCTGCGCCGGCCGAGACGACAGCCGCCGAGGCGGAAGGATCATCTCTCGCCGGGGTCATGCTTCGCGTCGGGAGCATTGGCGATGCCTTGCCGGCCTTGGGGACACAGCACGAGCGTCTGGACCCAGCTTTCATCGAGGCCACCGGCGTCGACTTACAGACCGATTTTCCACCCTTTACCGATTACGTGGCTAAGGTGACAACCATGTGTCAGTCTGGCAGCGATCTGTATGACGTCATGTGGCTGGATGGTCCATGGTATGGTCTGTTCGTATCCCAAGGCTGCCTGGAGGATCTATCGGATTATATCGCCACCGACTCTGTCGAGGTGGCCTTGGATGACTATCCGCTGCGCTCGTTGGCTGTATTGGGCACGTACAACGAAACGTTCTATGTGATCCCGCAGTTTGCGGCTGTCGGCATGTTGGCCTACCGTCAGGATCTCTTCAACGATCCGGCGGAACAGGCCGCATTTAAGGAGCAGTATGGGTACGATCTGAAGGCGCCGGAGACGTGGGGCGAGTACCTGGACATTGGCGCCTTCTTCACCCGCCCCGATGATGGGCTGTGGGGTTTCAACCACCGGTATGGGAATCCCACCACGTTGATGGGCGACCTGCTTATCGGTTTCGCCTTCTCACGCGGCGCGTCTCTCTTCGATGGCGACTGGAATCCTACATTCAATACGCCCGAGATGAAGGACGCCCTTGGATTCTTCACCAGCGAGGAGTTTCTGGCGGCTCAGCCCCCTGGCAAAGAGGGGTACTTCACCGACGATGTGATGCTGAACGCCATGCAGGGCAAGGTGGCGATGTATATCACCGAAAACTGGGCCATCTCTAATCTGATGGACCCGACACGCTCGCCGATGGCTGAAAACCTGGGCTGGGCGCTGATCCCGGGCTGGGAGGACCCGGAAACGGGTACAATCCACCGAGGAACTATGGCCGGGGCCGGCGGCTGGGCGATTAACGCCAATAGCCAGAACAAAGATGCCGCCTGGGCCTATATCCAGTTCATGCAGGGCAAATCCAACGCCAAGATTCTGGCCGCTGAGCAGGAATGGTGCTACCGCATCTCGGACTGCTCCGATCCCGACTACGCTGCGCTCTATCCGTATTTCCCCATTAACTTGGGGCAGATGGAGATCATGGTCCCGCGACCGAGCGAGGCGTGGTGGCCGGAGGCTGAATTCGCTTTTGCCTCCAATGTGGGCAAGTACATGGCCGGCGAGATGACCCTTGAGGAGGCGCTGGCTACCGCTCAGGCCGAGGCCGAACAGATCGTGGCGGATGCTGGCTACGCTGGACAACTGCGAAACTACACGCCGGCTGAGAAGGAACAACAGGCCTGCGCGGAGTTGGAGCGGCTGGGAGTGCAGCATCCTGACTGCAGTGGTTAGTAGCTAGTGGTCAGTTTTCTGGCCAGTGATCACTGGCCACTGATCACTAGCAGTTCTCACCCGGTCTTTTCAAAGCGCTTGCTCTGCTTTTGTGTATCGTGTATGCTAGTGGCAGTTCACCAGAGGGCCCACGCCAAGAGTGGAGAGGGTTGGAGAAGTGAGGAGAGAGAGCTGCGCCGTTTCTCGCTTCTCTCTCCTTCCACTCTTTTCTCGTCGTTTCACTCTATCTACATCATCCCACTGACAGGCATGACGCCGTTTGGGCGCGATCAGGTCGGTCTCCTGTACGGCGGCAGCAACGTCGCCCACAAATGGCCCAGAACCGTGCAGATCGAGCATTTCTGGCGCTGGGCATTGTGGGAAAGGGAGCGTCTCGTATCCCTCACTGCCCTGGACTATGGCGAATTTGTCAGCGCGGGTCTGATCCTGAGCAAACCCCAGATCTTCATCAATGCCAGGACGGAGATGAGCGGGCGGGTCGTGGTTGAACTGCTCGATGCAATGGGCGAACCTGTAGGCGGTCACCGCTTCGAGGACTCAGACCCCATTATCGGCAACCATACGCGCGCTGTACTGACCTGGCGAGGCAGCGACAACCTGGCCGACCAAGTTGGGAAGAAGATCTATCTAGGCTTCAGAATGTTCAGGGCCAAGTTGTTCAGCCTGGCGAGCGGGGCATGATGTTCTTTTTGCATTCCGAAAAGGGGTCCACGGCATCCATGAGCGGCTATGTTCACGATTCACTGGAGTCAAACTCATGGGTCATAGGCCTGATCTCACTGTAGAGGGACGCAACTCCACTTGGCGCGCTCGATATCGACAGTTTGTCAAGCGGCATACCGGGTTCTTGTGGGTCGCGCCAGCTTTGTTCACCTTGCTCGCAGTCATCATATATCCGATGATCTATGGGTTGTATCTCTCCTTCGTCGATATGAACCTCGGCCAGCAGGGGGCGCCTTTTATCGGCCTTGAGAACTTTCAGTTTGTTCTGCAAGACGACATTTTTCTGAACAGCGTCTCGAAAACATTGATCTATGTGACAGCTAGCGTGAGCCTTTCATTCGTATTTGGTTTGGGGCTGTCACTGCTGATGCGGAAGATCAGGTGGGGGCGATCTTTGTTCCACTTGATCCTGATTTCGCCGATGGCCATCGCGCCGCCGGTGGTTGGCCTGACCTGGCGCTGGATCTACAACCCGCTGTTTGGGCTGCTCAATCCGATCCTGGGCTTCTTCCATTTGCCACAACAGGCTCCACTGGGCAGCCCGGAAACAGCTATGGAAGCTGTCCTTGTGGTCGACGTTTGGCAATGGACTTCGCTGGTCTTCCTGATCCTGTACGCTGGCGTTTCCAGCTTGCCACGCGAGCCATACGAAGCGGCGGATCTGGACGGGGCCGGTCCATGGATGATATTCTGGCGGATCACCTTGCCTATGCTAACGCCTGTCATCCTGGTCGTCTTGGTCTTGAGAACCGTCGATGCCTTTCGGACGTTCGATCTGGTGAACGTGATGACCGCTGGCGGACCGGCGTTGTCCACAGAAGTTATGAGTCTCTACATCTATCGCGTGGGCTTCAAGTTCTTCCAAATGGGTAGAGGCGCCGCCGCTGGCCAGATCATGCTGCTGGGGGCCGGCCTGATATTGGCAATCTATTTTCGATTTCTGTATCGGGAACTGGAGTAGGGGCGTCTTTCGCGGGCGTCCACAAGGGACGCCTCTACTAAGCACAGTTCAGCGCGCAACGAGGCGATTATGCGACAACGCAGGTTTTGGGGCGCAGCATTCGCTTATCTGATCATCACGCTGGTCAGTGTGATGATCCTGATTCCCATTCTTGCGGCGTTTATCACGGCCTTCAAACCGGGGCCTATCCAGATGGCAAGCCCGCCGGTCTGGGTGTTCCAGCCGACTCTGGACAATTTTGAGCGGGTGTTGTTTGCCAAGAAAGGGCTGCTCAATCTACGGAACAGCATTATCGTAACGACCTTATCGATCGGTGTTTCGTTGTTGGTGGGGGTACCGGCGGCCTACTCGCTGGCTCGTCTGCGGATGCGGGGCCGGAAGCAACTGTTAGGCTGGATTATCTCGCTGCGTATGATCCCGCCTGTGGTCGTGGCGCTGCCCTTTTTCGTCCTGATCGACCGTATGGGGCTGTACGACACCTATCTCGGCCTGTCACTAACGTACCTCTCATTCAGCATCCCAATGATCATCTGGATCATGCGCGGCTACTTTGCCAGAACTCCCCACCTGGAGGAGTCGGCGATGGTTGATGGGTGTAGCCGGCTGCAGGCCGTGTGGCGCGTGCTGCTGCCGGTGGTTATGCCCGGCCTGGCGGCCACCGCGCTGCTGGTGGCGATGGTCGCCTGGAACGAATACATGCTGGCGCTCATTCTCACCGGACGCAACACAGCTACGTTGCCCATCGGCGCGGTGACCTATGTAACACGCGTGCGGGTGGAATGGGGCGAGTTATTCGCCATGAATCTTATCATTGCCGCGCCGGTTCTCTTGTTGGCGGCTACTTTGCACCGCCATCTGGTGCGCGGCCTGACATTTGGCATGGTCGAATAGAAAGGAGCGCTGGGTAGGCAAAATGCTTTTAACGCGACAAAAACTGGCTGGCATGATGGAATGTGGCCGTCTTGAACCCTACTCCAACAAAGATGAGATCTTGGAGCTGTGTCGAAGCGCCAAACGGCTTGGGTTGGGCGTGGCCTATGCCAACCTGAGCTATCTGTCGCTGGTCGCCAAAGCCATCGCTGGCGGGCAAACCAGGTTGGGTATTCCGATTGCCTTCCCCTTTGGCGCGACGAGCCCCGGGCTGAAAGTCATTGAAGCCAAGCAAGCGTTGGCGGAAGGGGCGGTGGAATTTGACATGGTCATGAATATCCAGCGCTTCAAATCCGGTGAGTATGACTTTGCGCGCGCAGACATTCAAGGGGTAGTGGAGGCTGTGGGCGATTTTACGACCAAAGTGATCATAGAGACCTGCTACCTAAGCAAGCCGGAGATCATCAAGGCCGCCCAGATCGTGAAACAGGCCGGCGCCAAGTACGTCAAGACCTCTAGCGGCTATGGACCATACTGCGCGCGATTGGTCGATGTGCAGTTGATCAGAGAGAACGTGGACATTGGCATCAAAGCGGCCGGCGATATCGAAGATCTGTACACCTGTATGGCTATGATCAAGGCCGGCGCAACAACAATCGGCGCCAATCCCGAGGATGCAGAAACGATCCTGAATCAGTTTGCGAGCCAGTACGGCGAGCAGGTGGAAATTCAAATTGCCCCGGCAGGAGGAACATGACAGATACAGTTGGTTTTGGCATCGTGGGTTGCGGGAGCATCGCGGAGATTGCGCACTTTGCATCCATTGCAAAAACGCCGGAGGCCAGGCTCATTGCCTGCTGCGACATCAACCCCGATACGGCTGAACAGGCAGCCCAAAAATATGGGGCTGAGGCATGGTACACCGATTACCGCGCGATGTATGCCGAGCGCCGAGATCTGGAGGCGGTGATCATCGCCACCCCCAATAACCATCACCGCAATCAGGCGATTGCGGCGGCGCAGGCCGGCCTGCATGTGGTCGTCGAGAAACCCTTGGCGGTCACCAACAAAGAGGCCTGGGCGATCGTCCAGGCCTGTCGGCAGGCCGGCGTCAAGCTGATGGTGGGCTGTGATCGGCGGTTCTGGACTCAGAATCAGTGGGCCAAGCAGCTAATCGAGGATGGCGTAATTGGCCGGGTTCTTATGGCTCGGGCTTCGCTACATGAACATTGGCATCTATATCAAAACCATGTGGCCAAAACAGACTTTCGGCTGCGGGCCGATGTCGCCGGGGGCGCGGCCCTACCTGACACCGGCGCCCATGCCATCGATCTCCTGACCTGGCTGGTTGGCAGCCCGGTCAAGCGGGCGGTAGGGGTCGCCAAGCGGCTGGCCATGCCGGCCGAGTACACGCTGTGCGACGACACAGTATGGCTGCTGCTTGAGTATGAGAATGGCGCGCAGGGCTGCGTAAGTTGCAACCGTTTCTCACACGCCGTCTCGCAAGCGACCGAACTATACGGCACAGAGGGGACTATATATACGACTACTGACGCTACCAACCCCTTCCAGAGTGTGCCCATGGCGGTGTACACCAATAGGGAGTATACCATCGAGGAATTGCCGGAGATTCTGCGCAATCACCGCTGGCCGCAGCTGTTCTGGGTGGAAGATATCGTCAATCGTCCCGTACAGAAACGCTGGATGGCCTTACACCCTCCGCGCGAGCCGAACAACTATACCAATATGACTCGCCATTTCATGGACTGCATCATTCATGATGAGGAGCCGCTCGTGTCGGGAGAGGATGGGGCGCGGGCCATCGAAGTCATGTGCGCGGTGTATAGATCTATGGAAACCGGGGCTTGGGTCGAGCTCCCCTTACAAGAGGAGGTGATTCCTCCTTACTATATACCGCTGCCGCTGGATGGCTAACGGATGAGCCAGGGGCTTTATTATCGAAATCCTGTTGGCCGAGCGGCTTCAGAAAATTTGCCATTGGCCCACATTGGCTCAGTCTCAAAGCGAGATGGACCGATAGCGCAGGGTAGGGTCCGACTAGAACTGCTGCATCTAATTTTAGCAGGGACAGCGTCCAACTTGAGCTTTCTGCGAAAGGTTAACTGCAGAAGGCGCTCGATAGATGACACATTATTGTAAGGAGGGCATGCTCGATGCGTTTTGTTGTGTTACTTCATGAAGATCATCACATTGCCAGTAATTTTCACGGTGAGGGATGTGACTTACTTCGTGAACATGGTCAAGTTGACCTCGTTACGATGCGAAGCGGTCAGGAGGCGGCGGCTTTGGAGCCGTTTATTGCACTACTAAAGGAGGCGGATGCCGCAGTTATTGGCGCGTGGCATCGACCAGCGATGCAACCCGAGCATTGGCGTCAGGCGGAAAATCTCAAGGTGTTCGCCGGAACCTTTGACAATCGCTTTGCCAACTGGGTCGATTTTGACATTTTGGATGCACGGGGCATTACGCTTATCGATACTTCACGCGGTATGACTCCTTCGGTTGCAGAATTTGCGCTGGCAATGACCCTGAACCTCATCCGCGATATTCCAGAGGCGATGTATCTGGTGCGAGAAGGAGATTGGCAGGAACATCCCCTGGACGCCTGGAACAAGCCGGGCTTTGTTTATGGTGATTTAACTGGTCGGCGAGTGGGACTTGCGGGATTGGGCAGTATCAATCGTCGCTACGCCGAATTGCTTGCGCCCTTCAGATGTGATGTTTGGGTCTATGATCCCTTTGTTTCTGACGAGGTGTTTTCCCAGTACGGCGTCAAACGGGCAAACACTCTCATTGAATTGGCGCAGTCATCTGAAATTTTTGTTGTCGGTCTGCCGCCAATGCCTACAACGCTGGAAATCATCAACCGCGATGTTATTTTTTCCTTGCCCAAAGGAGCCTTATTTGTCTTGGTGACGCGGATGGCGGTCGTTGAACAACAAGCCTTGTGGGACCGGATTGAAGCCGACGAGATTGCGGCAGCTATCGACGTATTTGCCCCTGAACCTCCGCCAAAGGAGGCCTGGTTTCGACGGCATCCAAACGTGCTAGCGACGCCCCATATCGCCGGGGGCACAGATTTCTGCCATCGCCGCTGTGTCACGGATGCCTGCAAGGACGCCATCGCCGTATTGACTGGCAAAACGCCCAGGTTTCAGGCGACAAGACGAGACTTTTTTGTCTATGAAGGGAAATTGAAGCCTTTGGCCTGACAAAATCTGAGAAAGGGTGGCGGACGCAGGTTTGGTTCGCTCGATGCAGTTACATTCCCGGACGGCCTATATCCGGGCGCTGGATGCTATACGCGAGGCGCCTTTGCCCGGGAGTGGGAAGCGGAACGTCGGGCAGGTTATATTGGCCTTACATAAGGATGAATGATCGAGTATACTTGCATTTAGATATACGATATTTGACTCTATATTGAACACAGCACGAGAAAAAGGAGAGCAGGAGATGCATACAGGCTTGAAGAGATTGGCACCGGTATTGCTTAGTTTGGGTCTGCTTGTGGCGGCCTGCGCCGAGTCCGCGGGTGGACCAGAAACTAGCGCAGAAGACGGCGCGCCGGAGAAGGTGCAGATTACGATGTGGCAAGACACCTCCATAACCGCCGATTGCATAATCGAGGTGGCGGTCAATAGCTTTAACGAGCAGAGCGACACGATCGAGGTTATTGCCGAAAAGAAGCCGAATATGATGGACGCCGTGCGCCCTGCGCTCGCGGCCGGCGCCGGGCCCGACGTGGTGCCAACCCACGGGCCCTCATTTGTAGCGCAATTTGCCCTGGCCGGTCAGCTTATGCCGCTGGATGATTTTGTCGACGTCTACGGTTGGGATGAATTGTTCGTACCCTGGGCCTTGAACTTGGGCCGCGTAGGGGGCACGCTCTACAGCCTGCCGCAAGAACTGGAGACCATGGTACTGTTTTACAACAAGACGGTGTTTGAAGAACATGGCTGGGAGCCACCCACTACGATGGACGAATTGGAAGCCCTGGCGGCCGAGATCCAGGAGGCCGGTATCATTCCTTTTGCGGGAGGGGCTGCCGATGCCATCGACAACAATGAGTTTTATTTCACCGAGTTTGCCAATAAGGTAGCTGGACCGGAAAAGGTTTACCAAGCGCTCAAGGGTGAAATCCCGTGGACAGATCCCGATTTTGTCACCTCCATCGAGACGTTGAACAGAATGTTCCAGGCTGGCTACTGGATGGGCAGCCCAGAAAACTTCCTGGTGACTGATTTTTCTACCGCCCGCGCAGCATTTGCCTCGGGGGAGGCGGCAATGACTATGGAAGGAACCTGGATCTATGATAGCCTGGTGGGCGAGATGTTCACCGAGGATAGCGAGCATGGCAACGATTGGGGCTGGGCGCCGATGCCATCGCTGACCGGCGAGGCCATATACAATATTGGGATTGGCAGTACGCAATCGATCAATCAGGCTTCAGAGCGCCCCGAAGCCGCGGCGGAGTTTCTGACCCACTACAACTCGCCCGAAATTCAGGCACGCCTGCTGACCGAGTGCCAATCTGCAACGGCGCCGATTCGCCTTGATCCATCCCAACTGGAAGGCGTTGAACCGCGCATGGCCAATCTTTTGGCTGAATTCGCCAAGGCGTCGGACGAGGATCGCTACGGCTATACGACCTGGACATTCTTTCCACCCAAGACGGATCAGGTGATCTACGAAGAGATCGAGAAGGTCTGGGTAGGCGATATGACGCCCGAGGAATATCTGGTCGCCGTTGACGCGGCCTTCCAGGAGGAGTTACAGGCCGGCGAGACCTTGGTTGTGCCCGACCGTTAAGGGTCTCGCACATTCCTGGTTTCACATATTTCATATGCACTGAGATGATTGCGGCCTCGTCTCTAAGGAACAAATGATTTGCCAATCACATCCCCAACGGTCAGTGACGGGGCCACGGTAGCGGTATCGTCGAAGAGGCGATCCTGGCTGCGCGGCAGTCGTTTTCGTCGGAAGATCATGCCGTGGCTATTTATTGCGCCAATCACGCTGCTGCACCTCGTCGTTGTGGTCGCGCCATCTATTGGCGGCATGTACTATGCGTTGACCGATTGGTCCGGGATCGGCAAGGCCGACTTTATCGGGCTGGAGAACTTCCGCACTCTGTTCTTCGACGACGGCAATTTTCGGCTGGCGATTCGCCACAACGTGCTGTGGCTGGCGTTTTTCCTCACCGTGCCATTCATTATGGCGCTGGCGGTAGCGACCCTGTTGGCACAGACGCGCCGCGGTTCAATGGCGATCCGCACCGCCTTTTTTGTTCCCTATGTTCTGCCCAGTGTTGTGGTCGCGTCGATCTGGCGTATGCTGCTCGATCCAAGACTTGGCTTTGGCACGCTGTTGGAAAATTGGGGAATCGAAGGGTTCGCCCATCCGTATCTAGGCGACAAGAACACTGCTCTGGGTGCGATTGCGTTCGCCGACAATTGGCATTGGTGGGGATTCCTGATGATCCTCTTCCTGACCGCGATGCAGAACATACCTGCGGACCTATATGATGCAGCCAAGATCGATGGCGCCAACCGCTGGCAGGAGTTTCTCAACGTCACCTTGCCTGGGATCCGCTCCACCGTATTCTTTATGTTGATGATGACGGCCATTTGGTCGTTCCTGGTCTTTGACTATGTATGGATCCTGACACACGGCGGACCTGCCGGTAGTTCGGAAATGCTGGCCACCTATCTCTACAAACAGGCATTCCAGCGCTTTGAGGCCGGCTATGGAGCCGCAATTGGGATAACCATGAGCGCGATTGCCGGTATCATGGCCACGATATTCGTGCTTCTTCGCCGCAGGGGCTGGGATGTTTAGGCGGTTGCGTACGGTCTCAGATGCGCATAGCACAGCAAAATTGGGAGAATGACATCGATGTTTCGAAGAAGAGGCAGGACAAACCTGATACCCAACTATATCATCCTGCTTCTGTTGGTGTGCTTTGCGCTGGGTCCGATTCTGGTTCCACTTTTCAACTCGCTGAAAACCCCCCAGGAATTGGGTACGAATCCAATTGGACTTCCTCGGGCAGTTCACATGGAGAACTACGTCAATGCCTGGGTACAGGGTGAGTTTGCCACCACCCTAACGAACAGCCTGATCTACGTTGTTTTCACCGTGGCCGGCGTTCTTTTGTTGGGTGGTATGGCGGCCTATAGCCTGGCTCGGCTCGATCCCCCGGGCGGCAATCTGTATCTGGTCTACATGTTGACTCTCTCCACGCTTCCATTCTGGCTATATGTCATCCCGCTGTTCATTATGTGGCGCAATCTGGGGCTGCTGAACACCCGCGCTGGTTTGATCATCATGTATGTTGCCTTCAATTCGCCATTTGCGATTTTCTTGCTGCGTTCCTTTTTCATGAGTCTATCGCGGGATTTTGAGGACGCGGCGCGCGTGGATGGCGCCAATGAATGGCAGGTGATGACGCGGGTGGTGATCCCGATCATGTGGCCGGCCTTTCTGACTGTAGGTCTGGTGGTTGCGTTGGGTGTGTGGAGTGAATTCCAGGCCGCGCTCATCTTCCTGCAGAAGGATGAGCTGTTGCCCGTGACGACAAGCTACTACAACTTCACACAACGTTTTGGCCGCGATTGGTCGCTTACCAGCGCTGGCGCTGTGATGATGACCGTGCCAGTACTGGCGCTGTTTCTGTTGTTGCAGCGCCGATTTGTGACAGGCTTAACACAGGGCGGCCTGAAGATGTAGGCTGTAATGTCGCCTTCTGGTTGGTTGTCCTGGCGCTCATACTACCTTCCCTTTTCTTCTTTTTCTGGGTGATTTCTCTCTCATTCAAGAACCAAGTGGAAAACACGGCCTACCCGCCGGTCTTCCTGCCTGGCAAACTCGATTTTGAAAGCTACGCCGAGGTATTCCGCCAGCATCCATTTCCACAATATGCCAAGAACAGCAGCTTAGCGGGATTGGGGGCGATTTGAAAGGGGTTTATACATAGACATCCTACAAGGCAGGGAACGGCTCAGGCTCCTGGGAGATTTCCTTCTGAAGGAACCGCAAGTCATACTCACCTTTGCCCTGGTGATGTTCATGGGGATTCTGAACCCACGCTTCCTGACCACTCGCAACCTGGTTAATGTACTTCGTCAGTCGTCCATAAACGGGATTGTGACGGTTGGCGTCTGCTGGATGATGATCAGCGGAAGCTTTGACCTCTCTGTGGGGGCGCTCGTCTCCCTGATCAGCGTGACTATGGTCTCCATGCTTGAGGGCGGCAGTAACATTGCCACGACCTGTCTTGTCGGCCTCATGATCGGCCTGATGGCGGGGATATTCAACGGGCTATTGGTTGGCAGGCTGAAGTCGAACCCGATGCTCACCACGCTCGGCACGATGACGATCTTTCAGGGTATCGCATTGTTGACTGCCGGTGGATATTACTACCGGATCCCTCGCGAAAGCCCTTTCCTACTGATTGCCGATGGCTTTATGGGCCCGTTTGCCGTGCCGTCCGTGATCTTTCTGGTCCTGGCGCTTATCATGCATCTGATTCTGTCGGAGACGACAGTTGGCGCCAGCGTATACGCCATCGGCGGAAATGAGGAGGCAGCCAAATTAGCGGGTGTGCGGGTTTCCTTCTACCGAATTCTCATGTACATCGCTACTGGCGTCACATCTGCCATCGCCGCTATGGTTGTCAGCGCACGAGCCGGCTCCGGACACTATTTTGTCGGCTTACACTATGAATTTCATGCCATAACAGCGGCTGTCATGGGCGGGAACTACATATTTGGCGGCAAAGGCAGCGTGGCAAGGGGTGTATGGGGAGCCATCCTGGTCGCCTTACTGAACAATTCTCTCACTCTTCTGGGGTTTGAACCGGAAACTCAGTTGATCGCCCAGGGCATCATCACCGCAGGTCTGGTCGCAATCCAGACCTTGGGACGGGAAAGAAGAGTCTCTACAGATCCAACCCTGGTTTGATTCGCAGTGCGCTTTGCGGGCGCTGAAGCGCGCGCTACGGACGAATATCGGCTTCACGGAGTTCAAGATGAGTGCAGATCGCAGATTTGAACCGCAGACCATAAGCAGAACCGAGCGTTGGGGGGAAACGCTTCAGTGGCTGATCGAGTACCGGGCGTTTATTCTGTTAGCGATTGCTGTTGTCTATGCGGTTTTGTTTGTTCCTTTCTTTGCGACGGAACGCAACATCACGCAAATGACGACGCAGTTCTCCATCGACGGAATTATTTCGATTGGTCTGACCATTCTGATGATTGCCTGGGGTATTGATTTAGGGGTCGGCGCCACCATGGCGCTCGGAGGCGTGGTATTCGCTCTCGCCCAGGATTTGGGCGTGCCGATTGCCGCTCTGCTCGGCATTCTGGCTGGGGCATGTGTTGGAATCGTGAATGGTTTTGTCGTTACCAAGATGAGGGTCAACTTCTTCATCGCGACCCTCTCGAGCATGGTTGCTGTACAGGGGATAACATTCATAATCTCTGAAGAAATGACCATCTATGGCCACGCTGAAGGGTTCGGCTGGATGGGATCCGCTAAGCTGGGGATACTTGAATTCCCGGCGCTGGCGTTCTTTGGCATTGGCATTATCGCCCATCTGATCATGACACAGACACGAATAGGCACATACTGGTACGCTATTGGCGGAAATGCGGACGCATCACACCGGGCCGGCTTGCATGTGAACTTGCTATTCGCGCTCGCGTTCGTCGTGGCCGGCTTGTGCAGTGGGGTCGCAGGCGTGTTGCTGGCCTCGCGCTCTGTCAGCGCCAACCCTGGTGTGGGGAGAGACACGGCTCTTTTTGCGATCTCTGCCACGGTTATTGGCGGCACATCCTTATTCGGAGGCGTAGGCAATGTCCTTGGCGCTGTAGCCGGCGTCTTATTGCTGGGTGTGATCCGCAACTCGCTTAATCTTCTGGGCGTCAGTGCATACTGGCAATGGGTCATTCAGGGCATCATTCTGGTTTCTGTGGTTATTTCGGATGTCTACGTGAACCGTAGGCGTCGAACAGCGTGATCGTTGACAGCGGCATTGCCCTGAAAGGAGGGTTTATTGAAGAGATAAGAATGCGATGGGACACAATGCGCCTCTACTGCTCCCAATTGGGGCAATCTATCTAGCGGGCAAATCTATCACTATGAAGGAGAAGAAAAAATGAAGAAGCATCTCGGAGTAGCTTTCGCTGTCATGGCGCTTGTATCACTGCTTGCGGCCTGTGTTCCACCTCAAACGCAGGTCGTAGAAAGGGAAGTGACCGTTGTGGTGACCCAGGAGGTGCAGACGCAAGCCAAAGATTGGCCTCTGGCCCAGAACCTTCGAATCTGCCATATCATCGAAGTGGGCGTTCCCTACTCAACGGCCAAAGTCACCCTGGCGGCAAAAGAGGCCAAGTTGTTTGGCTTTCAGTACGATGTTTACGACACGCAAGGAGATATCCCGACTGAGATTCGCCTGATCGAGGATTGCATCACCAAGCAGTACGATGTGATCGCCTTGGTGCCCTACGACACGTCGGCGCTCAACGATGCCCTGAAAGAAGCGCAAGAGGCCGGGATTCCCGTGATCTCTGAGGGCGCTGACCTTGATGAAGAGGGTTTGAAATACGTGAATACCATGATTGGCTCATCGGGCTGGGCCGAAGGCGAGACCGCTGGCAAGGCGGTTTGCCAGGCGCTGGAAGATGGCCAAGGTTGGGTCATCATCGAAGGCGCCACAGGTCATGGCCTTGTTCCCCAACGCTCTTCGGCCAGGGAATATGTCGCTGAGAACTGCCCAGGCCGCGAGCTCATTGCCGTGGATACGGGTAAGTGGAATCGTGAAGAGGCCAGAACCGTCATGGAGAACTACCTGACGGCCTATCCGGACCAGATCGACATGGTCTACTGCCACAACGATGACATGTGTCTGGGGGCGGCCAAGGCGATCGCCGAAGTTGGGCTCACAGACGAGATCAAAGTGCTCGGCGTGGACGGCGGCGCCAAGGAAGTGTACGACGCTATCCGCGACGGCGTCATGTGGGGCACTGTGCTGAATGATGCCTCGTTCATTGCGGTTAAAATTATCCACTCGGCCAGAGATCTTGCCGAGAATCGCCCGGTGATCTTCTGGCAGACCTCTCCTGCGGTTCTGATCACAGAGGAGAATGTGGATCTCTTCCCGGACTTGTGGTAGCGTAAAAAATCCGCTCCTGCGTGTATGGTGAGGGACTTCGTCCCTCACCATATCGCCTCTACTCAAGAAACAAGGATACTGCTGAGAGCTCGGCGCTGACGCTAAGGAAGGACCACCATGGAAAGCGGCTACATTGTCGAAATGAAAGGGATCTCCAAGCGATTTGGCAGCGTTCAGGCGCTCAATCAGGTGGATTTGGAGCTGCGGGAGGGGGAGATTCTGGGGCTGGTGGGTGACAACGCGGCCGGCAAGTCAACCCTGATGAAAATCCTCAGCGGCGCGCATAGCGCTGATAGCGGAAAAATATCTATCGCTGGCCAGGAAGTCTCCATTCGCGATCCTCGCGACGCGCGCCGCTGCGGCATTGAAATGATCTATCAGGACCTGGCTCTTTGCAACAATCTTGATGTCGCTCGCAACATCTTCTTGGGCCGGGAGTACACGAGGGGCGTCTCACTCCTGAGAATTCTCGATAAGAAAAAGATGTACGCCGAATCCGCGGCGTTGCTCAAGAGACTCAAGATCAACATTAGCTCCCCCAGGCTCAAAGTTGAGAGGATGTCCGGCGGTCAGCGCCAGATGGTCGCCGCGGCGAAGGCGATCGCTTTTGAGGCCAAGATTCTACTCATGGACGAACCCACTGCAGCGTTGGGTGTTCGAGAAGCCAATACTCTGTTGCGGCTGATTAAGGATCTCAGGGATGAAGGTCATTCGATCGTCCTGATTACACAGCGCGTGCCGGACATACTGGCAATCGGTGACCGTGTAATGGTTCTGAAGGGAGGCCAGAGGCAAGGCATATTGGATGTCTCCCGAGTTGGGTTGGACGATGTTGTCGAGCTCATCGTCAGAGGGCGCGCGGGCACAGAATCTGAAGAAGATACAGTGGATTACCTATCATTCGGATAGAAGGCACAGATACAAGAGCCGGCACGTAGACATTCTCAAGAGGAGTCGGATGTACGATTACATCATCGTGGGGGCGGGGTCGGCTGGCGCGGCCCTGGCGGCCCGGCTATCGGAGACCTCTTCGGTCTCAGTGCTGTTGCTCGAGGCCGGCCGCGATTACCGTTCGAAGGACGCTCCGCCGGCGATGCGAAGCCACAATCATGGCGAGATTCTCATATCTGAACAGTACCAGAAAATCTATCGATGGCCGGGGCTTGCGGCGCGCCGCAGCGAAGCCCAGGGGCACAGACCGTTTGCGCGCGGGCGCGGCGTGGGCGGCAGTTCGGCCATCAACGGCCTGGTCGCCTTGCGCGGGGAGCCGGATGACTTCGATCGCTGGGCAGAGCTGGGCTGTGTCGGCTGGTCGAGCGAGGAGGTTCTGCCATCCTTCATTCGCCTGGAGGACGATCTCAACTTTGGCGAGGCGTCATACCATGGGCGCGGCGGCCCGATTCCTCTGTATCGAGTACCGCTTGATGAGTGGGGGCCGGTCGATCTGGCTCTGCGCGAAGCCGCGCTCGATCTGGGCTACGGTTGGTCTGACGACTACCATGCGCCGGGCAGCACAGGCGCTTCCCCTGTCGCGCTGACTATGCGCGACGATGTCCGTTTTTCGACCAATGACGCTTACCTCGAAGCGGCACGCGATCGCCCCAATCTCGAAATCATCGGCGAGGCGCTGGTGGATCGCATCGATATCGAGGGACAACGCGCGACGGGTGTTCGGGTGCGTGCTGACAGCGCCGAGATTGGAGAACGGCCAGAGCAGGGCGGGTGGTCAACCATTCGTGGCAAGGAGATCGCGCTCTGCGCCGGGGCGGTTCACTCGCCGGCCATCCTGATGCGTTCAGGCATCGGGTCGGCTCAGGAGCTAGACGCGCTTGGCATCGCCCCTGTCGTAGACCTGCCCGGGGTGGGACAAAACCTCTCGGATCATCCAACCGTTGGGCTCCACCTCTCGTTGCGAGCGGAGGCCCAGGCCGGCAACGCGCATGCGCGGCGCACCAACTGTTGCGTGCGCTATACCTCCGGCCTTGCTGGCGCTGGCAGAAACGATATGCTGATCGCCAGTTGCAACGTGTACGGCATTGAGGGAGAGGCGCTGGCGAGGGGGGTGATCGTGGTTTCGGTCTTTCAGGCTTTTTCACAGGGCCGGCTGCGCATCATATCGCCCGATCCGGAGATCAATCCCGACATCGAAGAGCGCATGCTGTCCGACGAGCGCGATCTGATCCGGCTGCGTGATGGTGTTCGGCGGCTGTTTGCGATCGGCCGGCATTCCGCTGTTTCAGATATCGCTGAGGGGATCTCCGTGGGAGAGCCACTGAGCGGTTCTTTACGGCGCATCGATAGCTTCACGGACGACAAACAGCTCGATCGGTGGCTGCTGGAGGAGTGCGCTGACTGCTATCACGTGGTCGGCACGTGTCGCATGGGACGCCCTGACGACCCGCATGTTGTCGTCGATCCTGACTGTCGCGTCATGGGCGTTGATGGCTTACGCGTTGTCGACGCCTCGATCATGCCTGAAGTGCCGCGGGCCAATACGCATCTGACCACAGTCATGATAGCCGAGCACATTGCGGAACGGATCAAACGGGAAATTAGGAATTAGGAATTGGGTGGTTCATTCGTAATTCGCAATTGAACAATTCTGAATTGGGGGTATTAGAGCATGGCCAAATGTCTTGTGATTGGAGGGTCAGGCTATATTGGACGAGAGCTTGTCCGACAACTCGCTGCACGGGGGGATGAGGTTTTTGTTTTTGGGCGCTCAGAACGGCCGCAAGATATGCCAGGCGAGTGGTTGCAAGGGGATATCACCCAAGCCAACACGATTGAGGCTGCCCTGGGCGATCTGAAATTTGATATCATCCATCATGTGGCTTCACTGCCGGGCGATACCGGAGACCCGCTACAGATGGTTACGGTCAATCTGCTCGGTCTGACCCACCTGTTGATCTACGCGCGCGCTACAGAGGTAAAACGCTTTGTCCTTTCCAGCAGCATTTCAGCGTATGAGTGGTACCCGGCCACGAAATTTGCGGCGCCGGATTATATGCCGGTCGATGAAGAACATCCGTCGCGTCCCAAGGATATATACGCCTCAACCAAGCGCATCCAGGAAATCCTGGCCATGACCTTCTATCATCAATATGGGCTGGCGGTCACTGCCTTGCGCCTGACGGCTGTCGTTGGTCCGGGTGGGCGTGGAGGCGGCCGGGGGTGGCGGGAGTTTGCTGAAATGCTGGCGGCAGGCGAGGCTGTTCAGATTCCCCATTTCTCGCTGGATGAATTGTGCCACTATGTTGATTTGCGCGATGTGGCGCGCATGCACATTGTGGCTGGCGAGCATCCCAAGGCGTCTGGGGAAGTGTTCAACTGCTGTGGCCCTGGGCCTACCCGCGGCTCCGAATTTGCCGCCATCATTCAAGGCGTCACGCCGGGGATACAGGTCAACACTGGCTTTCCCTGGAGCATGGCCCAGGGCGGCGAAATCGAATTTGACATGTCAAAGGCCAAGCGGCTGCTCGATTTTGCGCCGATATATTCCTTACAGGACACGATTCAGAGTATCAAAGATTGGATTGATGGCGGCGGATTAGAGGAAGATCGGTCGCAGAGCGATCGCGCCTATTCCAGCGGTGTTCGTGGTTGAGAGGTGGGCTTCAGAGCAGAGCGGAAAAAATGCAAAGCGAAATTATTCTGTAGCTTGGCCCCAAACAATCAGAGCTCACTTCAAACTAACCTGATTGAGGGAGTACCTGATCCATAGATTTCCCAAGAACCGTTTCTATCCCTTTAGCGCGCCGGCCGTTGTGCCAGTAAGGTAATAGCGGCGTACCAGAAGTCCACACGCGACAATGGGGAGTGTGCTAACAACGCCGGCGGCAAACATGGGGGCGAACTGGAACGAACCGTAGGTAAGAAAGAAATCTATCGTCGTTGGCAAGGTGCGCGCTTTTGTGCTTGTCAGGAAGAAGGCAATGACAAACTCGTTCCAGGCGCCGATGAAAATGAAGACACCTGTAGTAAAAAAGCCGGGAATCAAGAGAGGCGCCGTAATGCGGGCGAATGCGCCCATTCGAGTACATCCATCCACCAAGGCTGAGTCCTCAAGCTCTTGAGGCACGTCTGACACAAAAGTTCGCAGCATCCATACGGCAAACGGAATATTCCAGGGGAGGTAAAAGAGAACCAAGCCCATATGGGTATCGGTCAGACCAATCTGATTTGCCACCACAAGAAATGGGTAAACGAGCGAAATTAGCGGGGCGACCATGATTGCAATGAAGAGGTAAGCCAACCAATCTTTGCCCAAAAATCGGAATCGAGCAAAGCTATAGGCTGCTGAAATCGCCAAGAGCAGTGACAGAACGGTGGTCACACCAGCTACGATTGCGCTGTTCTTTAGAAAGAAGGCGATATTCACATCTGCAAATATCTGACTATAATTCTCTACTGTCAGCGGGCTAAGAAAGCGCGGTGGATAGGCTTGTATATCGCCGGGCCTTTTGAAGGACCACACGATCAGATAGAGGTACGGCGCCAAGAAGAGGATAAGAATTATCCAGACAGCCAGAGAGGCCACAATGGAATCCAAGCGGCGATGCCACTGTAGTAACGTTCTATTTGAAGAAAAATACTGAAGTCGCCTGCCCATTATAGCGATCTTTCCATGGCCTCACGTGAACGATAGATAAAGCGGACAAAAATGTAAGTGACTATCAACGTCAGTACCGCTAATATGACGCTGAGCGCCGCTGAACGGCCGATATCGCGGGCCAGGAAAAGGGCCCTGTAGATGCTGAGGCCAAGAATTTCGGTTGCTGACCCGGGCCCGCCTGTGAACATTGTATAAACAATATCAAATGACTTAAGCAACCACAGCATTCGAATCATGGCTGTCACGACAATGATAGGCCTCAGATAAGGCACGCTAATGTGCCAGAAACGGTTCCAACCTGAGGCGCCGTCTACCGCTGCCGCGTCCAGAATTTCATCTGGGATAGCTCTCAGGCCGGCGAACAAGGAGATAATGAAGAAGGGAGTGAATTGCCAGATCTCGATCATGATCACAGCCGGCATAGCCCATTCAGCGGTATACCAATTGATCTTGAGTCCAACGAGGCCCAGGAAATAGCTCAACATACCGTTAGGATACATATACATTCGCCACATCATGCCTACCATGACAGGCATCAGAAGCGTGGGGATCATGAAACCGGTGAGGACGATAACCCGACCGAAAATGCGCTCACGATTCAATAGCGTCGCTACTGCCAGCCCGATACCAAGCTCGGCAACCACGCTCACTCCCGAGTAAAGAAGTGTCAAGCGTAAGGAATGGAACAAAGTCGAGGATGGAGATGCGAATAACCAAGTATAGTTCTGCAAACCGTTCCACTCAGCTGTTTCATATCCTCTGCCAAATGACCAATTGAGGAAGCTGAAATGAAACATTTTAAGGGTTGGATAAAGCAAAACACCGACAGTGAAGAGGAAAGCGGGGAGTAGGCATACATAAGGTAGAATCTGTCTGAAAGATCTTCCTCCGACCCTTTGTTTTACGATGACATCTGCAGTATTGAGACCATTGCCATCCTTTCTCTTTCGGCTCTCCATAAAGTCTCTCCACAATGCGCTTGGGCCAGCGTACCAAACAATGAGTACACTGGCCCTTCAGGCACAACATCGGAGATCAACCTGCTTTTTTCTACTATTTCTGGGCTAGGATCTCCTCCATCTCGCTTTGGATATTCTCGGCAGCTTGTTCTGCGGTGATCTCGCCCGCTATGGCTCGCGAGACATTGACGGACCAGACGTTGAGATATTCCAACACAAACTCAACTTGGGGTGTAGCGAAGAAACGATTCTCATATGCTGCCGCAGCTTGATCCAAGCCTTGTAAGGTAGCTTCGATATAGGGCCAACGCTCCTGGTTGGCTGGATCCTCCATTGCCGAACGACGAACGGGGGCCCCGCCATTATCCAGCAGAAGAGCCTGGTTGCCCCGCCCCAACATCCACTGTATAAACGCATAGGCTGCCTCTTTGTTTTCACTGGAGGATGTTATCGCCACGCCATGGGAGAAGGTTTGATTGAAACTCCCTGCCGGCCCAGCGGGCAATGGGGCAAAACCTGTCAAGTCAGACACAATGCTCTCGTCTGGATTCAGTACACCGGGAGCAAGCACGGAAGCCTCAATGGACATCGCCGCAAATCCCTGCTTGTATTGATTGATGGCATCAAAAGGATCAAAAGAGGCGATCCCTGGCACGCCGTGTTTGGCTAGCTTTGTTTCCCACTCAATCGAGGCCACCGCTGCATCTTTCTTTTCTAATACTGCCGGGGTCACTTGGTCTTCCAAATCTACTATTTGTCCACCAAACGGAAATATAATGATGGACCACACCCAATTGCCGCCACCAAGCGCCGGTCTCCCACGAAATGAAATGCCATACACTGTGCGCCCATCTTCTACAATCTCTCGCTCGTTAAAGAACTTGGCTACGTCAAGCAGTTCGTCATAGGTCTCTGGGATCTCCATGCTATGCTCTTCAAAGAGATCTGCCCGATAAAATAACAGGGCTACTTCACCACTAATCGGTACCGCATATCGCGTTCCCTCATTCACTGAAGTAAACATCATGGTGTAGCCGGGGTGAATATCTTCCCAGTCGAACCAGGATTCCGTTGTCACTCCCATCTCGTTTTCCAACCAGGGGTCTAGGGGTTCCAGGTAATCCAGGTTCCAATACTCCGGGGCCTGGACCTCAGCCGTCATGACCAGATCATAGGTGTTGGCCCCTGAGGTGATGTTCAGCACGAATTTGTCACGAACTTTGGCCAGATCTGTTTCATCATAGACAACCGTAATACCGGTCAGTTCTTCCCACTCCGGCGTTATCGCTTTCATGGCATTCAGTGTTGGATGGGCAAAACCGAGCATATTGAGTGTGGCGCCGGAGTAGGCAGCGCGAATCTCGTCTATCCACGCTAGCTGCTCTTCCGAATACTTGCCTGCGAACTTTTCAGTCGCCGGGGCTTCCTCTTGCAGCGCGGGTGCGGCGGCCGGCACGCAACCAGCGACAACGAGAATGAGCGCCAAACTCAAACAAGCAACGATCCATCTTCTGTCCGTAAACATTTGCTACTCCCTATACTATATTGATCTGTTAGAAATAATTGATCTGTTAGAAATACAGGCCATAATCTGATCCTGCGAGGTGGGAAACCGCGCAGCGCTCCGCAAGGTGATGAACAGCCCCCATCGTCAGATCTTTGTCTTTGCGCATCGCTTGTTGCGCCACACTGCCGGCGTAGACCAGGCAGCCCAGACCGGCTTATGTGCCCTGAATACCATAAACACGCGCCACGGTCTTGCCCATGGTCCAGGCACGGTCCTCGGGATCGGGAATAGCCACCTCGTGGTTTTTTACAACGCCTTCCAAGTGATGCCAAGGCCAATCCGATCCCAGGGCAACCTTATCAGCGCCGATCTTCCGCACAAATTCGCCGATCCACCAACTTGGCATAAACGAGGTGTCCACAATAATATTGGAAGTGCGTTTAGCCACCAAAAGCCCATCGTCGGCGGCCCACTCACAACCACCGTGGGCCATGAAAACGGTTACATTCGGAAACGTTCGAGCCATTTCCTCCGTCTGAAATGGAGTGGTAAGGGGATTGTCACCTAAAGTATGGACAACGGCCGGTAGACCGTATTCGTCGAGAACTTCGAAGAGTGGATCCAGAAGCACGTGGTCCGAATTGGCAAACTGATGCCACCAGCCATGCAGCTTTAAGCCGCGAATGCCCAGGTCCTCAACACAGCGACGAAATTCGTCCACGACATTCGGCTGACGCGGGTTACACCAGGCCAAGCTTACGATCCGGTCAGGGAATTTGTTCTGAATGCGGGCCTGATAGTCATTGTCCATATCAAGATATCCAAAGGTAACCCCCATATCAACGCCGGCGCGATCCATGTCACGCAAATAATCTTCAACCGCGCTAGCTGGATTTCCAGCAATCGCCGCCCTTCTGCGTCTGTCTTTGGCGATTGGCCCAACATGAGCATGACTATCTATAATCATTTCGTACCTCGCTAAGTGATCTTACGAATGCTTCTATGCTTCTCCCACAAAGTTAAGGTGTTTGTCAAGTGTATTGTAATGAATCGACGATGGCTCGTCAACACGTGAAAATCAGGAGAATCTCTGTATATCTTTGTTTATCATGAATGGACTCCAAGAGTATACAATATGAGTTGCGATTGCATACCTACCTGGACATCGCCGCGCCTGATGATGCCTGAGAAGGATGGATGGGCCTTTCTGGGCCAGTACCGTGAGCATTCCAACCCCATGAGAGAAAAATGAAAACTATCCGTAGCGAAAAACGAGAACGGTTCATAAGGGACGGGTATTGCCTGTTCGAAAACATCCTCGAGCCGGAGATGGTCGCCAGGCTGAGAAGCTGTAGCGACGAGATACTTGCCCAGCAGGAAAAGGAGCATTTCGAACGGCAACGCACGACCGGCAGTATGGTGCTGATCGATTGGGAGATGGCCTATCAACATGCCGTGCTGGCCGAACTGATTGCTCATCCGAAAATGCTCAGCGCGCTGGCTGAGTTAGGCTTCACTGAACCCAAGTTTGGGCACGGGCGCATCATCAGCAAGCCGCCACATAGCCCCCCGCTGTTCTGGCACGAGGATGGTCGTTTCTGGGATGATCCGGTCAGTTATACCTGGCGGCCAATCCAGTGTTTCCTGATGTACTATCTCACAGATACAACAGCGGAGAATGGCTGCTTGCGGGTGATACCGGGGTCGCATCGCAAGCGTCACCCGCTGCACGATCAGGCGTCACCGAGGCATACGGATGAACTGAGAGCGTATGCCAATCCAGAAAACATCGCCTTCCAGCAGGCGGAGGGAGAGATCGATGTGCCTGTGCAGGCCGGCGATCTGGTGATGGGGTACGGCGCCCTGTTTCACGCCGCGCATGCGAACCGGAGCGACGAGCGCAGGACAGCGCTCACCATGTGGTACTATCCAGAGTTTGTGAACCTGCCTGAGCGCACGCAGGCTACGATCGAGTATCTGGAGGCCGGCAACTGCGTCACAACGACACTGCCGGGGGATCCGCAAACTCTGATGGAACCGCTCAGGATCGTGTATGAGGGGAGCGCTGAACCGATTGAGCAACAGTGGACACCAGGCCCGGCGCTGAAGTAAAGGCGCGCCTGTCGGCAACACCAGTGATTAGTGGTCGTCGGTTGCAGACAGGGTTGCAGACAGTACTGTGTGCGGACGATGCGGGCGGGATGATCCCAAATCCGGGACGCTCTCTACCCAACGCTCATACCGACCCGGCCGCCGTCGACGTGGAGGGTTGTCCCTGTGATGTAGGAAGCATCGTCGCTGAGCAGAAAAGCGATGGCGCTGGCCACTTCCTCCGGCCCCGCCCGCCGCTTCATAATACAGGAGGTGATCGGTGACTCTTCCAACTCTTTCTTGCGAGCGGCCGGGTTGGGATGGTTGCCAAAGTGCATCTCGGTTACGATCCAGCCTGGCGCCACCGCGTTGACCCGAATGCCATTAGCGACAAATTCCTGGGCCATGGTCTTTGTGACCGATACTACGCCGGCTTTGATGGCATCATACACCCACTGCCCCGGCCGCCCCAGAAAGCCCCCTTCCGATGAGAGATTCACAATGGCCCCTCCCTCTTGCTTTAGAAGCGGCAACAACAGTTGGGTCATCAGAACCCAGCCCCGCAGACCGACTCGGGTTTCGATCTCCCAATTAGGTAGCCATGCGCCGTCCTCAATTCGGCCCTGTCTCAGAATCGCCGCGTTGTTTACCAGCAGGTGGAGCGCAGGCACTTCTGCCGCCACAGCCCGTCCGTTCGCTTCAACCGCGGCATCGTCGGCCAGATCAACTTCTCTGAACGTGGCGCTGCCGTCGGCCTTGCGGATCTGCGCTACAGCCTGATTTCCCATCTCCGCGTTCACATCGGCAATGATGACATGCGCCCCTTCTGCAGCAAGGCGCAGTGCCGTAGCGCGGCCGATCCCGGCCGCGCCCCCAGTTACCAGCGCGACTTTGCCTTCAAAACGGGTCATTCTATATAGATTGGTGGTCACGCGCGCTTTCTGTATCTTTCGTGGAGAAGCGTCAACGCGGCCTTTGCCGAAGCCTTGGCATCGCCGAATTTTCCTGTTTCCAGCACGATGTAGCCGTCATAGCCGACCCGACGTAGCGCAGCCAGCACTGCGGAGATGGGCACATCTCCCTGTCCAAACGGCTTTGCATTCAGCCCGGCGAAGTGGGGCATGGTCTGCGTGCCGCGGGGCGCGTTGCCGCGATGATACTCCTTGGCATGCACTCGGCCGATGCGCTGCCCCAATTGGTCGATCTCGGCCAAGGGATCGTAGCCCAGCCCCATGCAGTTGCCCATGTCCCAGTATTCGGCGATGTACGGGGAGCCAACCTTTTCCAGAAGCGCAGCCGTCCGCTCCCCCGGCAACGTGTGTTCAATTGCCAGGGTAACGCGGGCTGTTTCGGCCTCGGGCGCCAGTCGCTGCAGGCTTTCGATCAGGCGGCTGATGGCGGCCTCATCGGCGATGGTTGCCGGGCCGAAGAAGGGCACCAACAGGTAGCCGGCGCCCAAATCGGCGCAGAGGGCAATGCCTGCGCGCAGCGCTTCCCGCCCGAATGCCCGTTTATCCGCATTGGGGTCAGCCAGGCCGCCCTGGCTGAGAAAATGGGCCGCTACCGAAGGGATTTCTACGTTGGCTTGCTGGGCGGCCTGGCGGATGGCGCTGCGGTTTTCCGGCCCCAACACGCCGCCAGGCTGGGCAGCGGCCGGATCGCGCCAATCCAGCTCCACACCATCGAAGCCCAATTCCGCGGCGACAGCAAAGACGGATGGCAGCGGTTCTGCGATGACCTTCTGTAACGCGCCGAATTTCATTGCTCACCCCTCCTGCACAGGTTCGATTTTCCCTGTTTCCAGGGAGCGGTTGGCGGCCAACGTGACGGCTAGTGATCGCGTCGCATCAGCGTAGGAGGAGCGCACCAGGCTCTGATCCTGCGCCTCGACTGCGGCCAGGAAGCGTTGGATCTGGCGGAAGTAGCCCCGCTCCTGGCCATGGAAATCGATTTCCGTCTGGTCGATGTAGCCGGAGAGATGGGTGGACATCATCAGCCTCAGGTAGAGGTCCCGGCCGCACAGCTCAGTTACAAAGCTGTCCTGGGCGGGCGCCGAGCAGGTGCTGACGACATTCCCCACTGCGCCGTTGGCAAAGTTCAGATTGACGACTGTGCTGTCCTCGAAATCCGCGATCTTGTCGTCTGGCCCTGCGTGGCCGAACGCCTGCACGGCAACGACTTCACCCAGAAAGTAGCGCAGCCAGTCAAAGACGTGCGTGCTCTGTTCGACGATCTGTCCGGCGCTGATGGCTGCCTTGCCCCACCAGGGATGCGACGGCGACATACGACTGAGGAAGCGCCCGATTCCCAGACCGAGATCTCGTCCCTGCACCAGTTCTTTCGTCTGCTCGGTAATGTCTGAGTAGCGGGCCATATAGCCAACCTGATTGATGAGCCCACTGCGGGCAATCGCCTGCCGCGTCCGATAGGCGGTCTCCAAATCCAGGGCGACCGGTTTGGCCACAAAGACGTGCGCGCCCGCTTCCACCGCGTCGATGGTTTGGCTGTCGTGGGCTGCGGGAGGAATGGCGATGAAGACCACATCCAACTCTTCCCGCTCCAGCATCTCCTGGTGATCGGTGTAGCTGGTACAGTTCCGTTCGGCGGCGACACGCGCCGCTGTTTGGGCATTGATGTCGCAGATGGCGGCTATTGGCCGGTTGAGTTTTTCCAGGCTGCGCAGATAGTTTTGGGCGATTCCGCCAACACCGATGAAGGCAATTTGCATCCTTGGGTTTCCTTTGTCTGCTAGTCAGATACTACGGTGTACTTTGGTTGAAGCGGTTTCAACGATGTTCGGCTCATCCGACCCGCACATACAGAGAATTGCCTCGGCGTTCGACGGGATAGGTTTCGAGCTGGTCGCAGGCGGGCGCGCGCAGGGCGCGTCCGCTGGCAATATCAAAACGCCCGTTGTGCAGAGGACATTCGATGACGCCATCGATCACCAGGCCATCGGCCAGGTAGGCGTATTCATGGGTGCAGAGGCCATCTGTGGCGTAGAATCTGTCGCCGGTCAGCCGATAGATGGCAAACGTTCGGCTGCCGTGGTCCAAGCGGATGACGTCCTCCTCGTCGATGTCTTCCACGGGGCCGACTTCCACCCACTCCGCGGATGTCTTGGCCGCGTCGGCATTCTGCCTGACGGCTGCCGCCTCGGGCTCCTGGGGAATCGGCCGCCTGATCTGATAGTTCGGGTCTTCAGTGGCCTGCTTAATGAGCGCGGGGATCATCTCCTTGTACACTTCCCACAGGCTCTTGTAGGCGGGGGGCATCTGATCCTTGACCGCTGCGTGCAGCTTGGGCAGGGCGTGGTAGGGTACCATGGGCACGGAATGATGCTCTATGTGGTAGTTCATATTCATATACAGGTAGCTAAACACCGGGTTGATGAAGAGCGTGCGGGTGTTTTCGCGATGATCGTAGGTATCTTCGCCTAAGCCGGCGTGCTGGGTGAGGCCCAGAAGTTGATGCAGCCAGCCGCCATAGAAGCGGGGCAGGCCGACGAACAGGATAGGCAAGAAGCTGCCGATGGCGATGGACCAGATGGCGAAGGCAGCGACTATCGCCACATAGATGCGGCTCGACCAATACACTTTTGATAGCTCGCGTTGTGGCACAAAATCCAGCATATCAGCGTTGGGCCGCCCGCAGGCGTTGCGCACAATGCGCCAGACTTCCGGCGGTCCACTGCGCAGGTAGAAGAAATCCAGCGCGATCTTGAGCAGGTCCGCTGGCCGTTGCACCTGAATCTCGGGGTCGCGACCGACGATATAGGTGTGGGTGTGATGTCGGGAGTGGCTCCAGCGCCACATATAGGCTTCCCGCAGCGTCATAAAGGAGCTGATATGATAGAAGATCTCATTCAGCCAGTGTGTGCGGAAAGGCGTGCCGTGGCCGCATTCGTGCCAACGGGCATCGGACGACGAATAGATCGTGCCGTACAGCAGGAAGGCGGGCACTGCCCACCAGGTACCCCAGGCGGCGATCGCCAGGGCGGCACTGGCGGCCAACAACACGAACCACAGGCCGAAGTGCCAGAGCGCGGGGCCGTCACGGCGCTGCATGAGCGCTTTCAACTCCTGGCGGGGCAATTTCGGTTTCCACCAGGTCTCTTCCATCCGCTCTTCGATGTGGTTATCGTCCAGCGCTACCGCGTCCTGATAGCCGCCGGAAAGGCTGTAGTCTCTGCGGATTGCCTGTACACTCATGGGTGTTCTCCTTTCACCTTACTCACTTTGCTTTGTGAGCGAAATTGTAATGCAACGCCATTCGTTTACGCCGCCATTCTACTGTTCTTTCAAGGGCGTCCAGCCGCGTCCTGGCGAATCGGGGCGATGCCTATCATACCGTTCCCGCAGCTGCTTAAATTGGGGGGCCGTGCGGATTTCGCGTGACGGGTCACAGGTATCCTGAATGACGAAATCGGCTTCGGGCGGATAGCAAGCCATGGTGACGGGGTCCCGTTCTGGGGTGTATGTGGCAGGGTCTTCATCGACGTTGTTGGGCACTTCTGCGCTCTGATAACGCAGATCGATACTCCAACGCACCTCATCTGTCCTATTGGCAAAGGATGCGTGGGGCGTCAGATTGGTCAACATAAGGACATCCCCCGCTTTCATAGGGATGGGCATCGGTTCCACGGGGGGCAATCCATCTTGCGGGACTTCCAGGAAGCCGGCATGGCCATCTGTGAAATGGCGCAAAATGCCGCCCTTGTGCGCTGTGGGGATTATGTGCAGGCAGCCGTTCTCGAGGGTTGCATCGACCAGCGGGATCCAACAGGTGACTACGAGATATCGATCACAGTGGGCCAACGTATAGCCAGCGTCTTGATGCCAGGGAACTTCGCCCCGCGCCCATCCTGGGAGCTTGGGACGAATACGATAGACTGATGAACCGATTATGTCTGGCCCAACCAGGCTCTCAACACATGAAAGCAAGGAAGGGTGACGAATACACTGCAACATGGCGGCTCCGTTATAGCCACCGCCTCCCTTCCCCGTA
This sequence comes from uncultured Caldilineaceae bacterium, assembly GCA_958295915.1. Lineage (GTDB taxonomy): Bacteria > Chloroflexota > Anaerolineae > Caldilineales > Caldilineaceae > Bin5. The sequence continues at coordinate 3,970,629 of OY282381.1, read as the reverse complement.
ATGTGGCGGGTGATCAAATTGCCGGCCGCGGGGTTTTCGGCATAGATTTTGGCTAACCGCTTGCCAAAGGCCTCTTGCGCGTACAGTCTTTTCAGCTGCCCATCGTCTTGTAACGCGCGCGCTTGCTGATCAATGATTGCGGTCAGAGCGTTCTTTAATGGCTGCAGATCATTCGAGCTAAATATGCCAGGCTTGACCAGATAGCCTTGCCGGTGAAACTGGGTCACTTCTTGCTGGGTTAGACTCATCGGGAAATGCGTCCTTATCGCTATACGCTCAGATATCCGGGATCAGGCAGATCAACCGCGCAGCGCGCCCACGGTCAAACCTTGCACAAAAGATCGCTGCATAGATAAGAACAGAATCAGAACGGGCAAAGCAGAGAGAAATGATCCGGCCATGACAATGCCGTACTCCATGCGATACAGCCCGATCATGCCTGCCAGGATTACCGGCAGCGTTTGCAATTCGCGAGTGCGGAGGATTACGAGCGGCCACACAAAATCATTCCACGAATTCAGGAAGGCGAGTACGGCCAGCACGGCCAGGGCAGGCCGGGCCAGAGGTCGCGCGATGCGCCAGAATGCGCCAAATTCAGTCGTGCCGTCGATCCGCGCCGCATCGAGCAACTCGTTGGGCACCGATTCCATATTCTGCTTCATGAAAAAAATGCCAAAGGCGCCCACGATGCCTGGCAGCAGCACCCCAATATAGCTATCGACGAGTTTGAGTCGGATAGCCAGGACAAAAAGGGGGACAAACAGCGTATACCCCGGCACCATCATCGAGCCCAGGAGCAACAAAAAGAGGAGATTCTTCAAGCGAAAATCATACTTGGCAAAGGCGTAGCCGGCCAAGGCGCAGAAAAAGAGATAGAGCAAGGTATGAACGATAGCCAAAAAGGCGCTGTTCAGAAAATGACGGAGAAAATTGAATTCGATGAAGAGTTCGATATAGTTGCTGATAACCGGTTGGTCAGGAAGAATCGTCGGTGGCGCCTGAAAAATCTCTGATTGTTTCTTAAAGGACGCGCCTACCATCCACATGAACGGGATGGACATGTACAGCAGGCCGCCGGCCAGGAGGGCATGCGCGCAGACACTTTCGACCTTGGGCCACAGATTGAGTCTGTATTGCATATCAGGTGCGTTCGAAGGCCCCGAACAGCTTCAGTTGAAGCAAGGTTAAGATGAAAATAATGAAGGCCAACACATAGCCAATGGCCGACGCATAGCCCATGCGTAGAAATTGAAATCCAACCCGATAGAGATAATTGGCGATCGTCAAACTGGCATTGTTGGGGCCCCCACCCGCCAGTAACAAGGGTTCTGCGAAGAACTGAAAGGAGCCAATGATCGTGATGACAACGACAAACAGGCTGACCGGTCTCAAAAGCGGCAGCGTGATCAGCCAGAACGTTGTCCAGCGCCCGGCGCCGTCTACGGCCGCCGCCTCGTAGACATCTGGGGGAATGCTTTGCAACCCGGCCAGGAAATAGAGCATGTTGAGGCCTGTGTACCGCCAGGCGGCTACCAGCAACACTGAGAGCTTCACCAACTCTTCGTCCAGCCATTTCAAGGGCGTCAGGCCAATGGCATCCAACACGGCATTGAACAGACCATATTGATGTTCGAACATCAGGAGAAACATAATCGTGGCGGCGACCGTACTCGTCAACAGGGGCATGATGAAGGCGACGCGAAACAGGGATTTTACACGCACCACGGCGGCGTTGATCATCAGCGCCAGCAGGAGCGCGAGGGGCAAAATCACAAAAACGGACCCAATGGCATAATAGGTGGTGTTCCCGAGCGATTTCAGAAAGATTCGGTCTTCGAATAGCTCCAGATAGTTGCCAGCCCCCAGAAAGGTCATTGGCCCTGTCCCGGCCCATTTGACCATGCTAAAGTAAAAGGCCGCAATCAGCGGCCCCAATGCGAAAACGACAAACAGAATATAGAAAGGCGAAATAAAGATATAGGGCGCCAGGCGACGTTGATAGCGATACCAGAGTCCGACGGTCGATTCTGGTCTGCTAATACCGTTCATCATCCCTTATCAATCGTCCTGCGCAGTTCTTGCGCCATCTCATCCAGGGACTGAGCGGGACTCTTATCTCCATTGACCGCTTCAGTCACAGCGGCGCTGAGCAGGGTCACACCTTCTGTGAAGAAGGGATGGCGGTGATGGCGTGGAATCTCGTCGGCCAGATCGCGGTAGAGGCCGCCGATAGATTGTTCGCTAAACCAGGGATCGGGCGTCAGGTAGCGTTCATCGTCAAGCATCGAGCGGATGGGGGGTATGAGGTTGTTCACCTCATACTCGATGTATTTGTTATCCTGATCGAACAGGGCATACTCGATGAACTTCCAGGCCTCATCCGGGGCCTGCGACTGTTTGGTGATCGCGTAGCCGGTGCCCCCGTGGGCTGTGGTTCTCGCCCCGCCGACTTCCCAGGCCGGCAGCGGGGCGGCTTTCCACTGGCCCTGGCCCGCGTCGCCCACATTCGATTTGATAAAACCGCCAAACCAATCGGCTCCGATCCGTCCTGTGATCTTGCCTTCGGATAGCGCGGCATATTGCGCCGGCCCTTCTGGGGTGACGGCTGCCACGCCGCTATTGAGTAACTCAACATAAAAAGACAGCGCGTCAACGGCATCGGCCTGGTCTATGATCACTTCGCCATCAGCGTTGAAAATGCCACCCGTGCCGCGTTGGGTCAACAGCATCCAATAGTCACCCCAACTGCGATCGGAGAGTGATAAGGCGGCCCTATCGCTCCCCTCGAAGGCTTGGGCGGCCACGGCAAAGTCCTGCCAGGTAGCGATAGGCATTTCAACACCGGTCTCTTCAAAGAGATCCCAACGATAATAGAAAACGACTGGGCAGAGACAGTGATCGATGCCAAATATTCGTCCCAGATAGGCGTAGGGGTCGGTGCGGGCCATCACATAGTCATCGACGTGAGGAGAGATCAGATCGGTCAGATCGACAAGGCCAATTTCGCCCTTAAAGAAGCGACTCATGGCGCCCTGTTCGATATCGGCGATGTCCGGCGCGCCTGTACCGGTCGTGAATGAAGCCAGCAGGTTATCGAACAGTTGACCGTACGGGATCTCTTGCACCTCGATCGTCACTTCGGGGGCAATTTCCTTGTAATCCGGGAAGATGGCTTCATAATAGTCGGTGAAGAACGAGCCGAAAGTCCAGATCGACAGTTCGATCGGTTCTGCCTCTGGCGCCCCGTCACCACTCGACCCGGCGCTGGGCATCGCGGCCCCTGGTTGACAAGCCGCCAAAGCAGAGGCCGCTGTTGCGCCAAGAGTCAACGCTGCGGCGCGTTGCAGAAATTCACGGCGAGAAAGTGATGATTTCGCGTGCGGTTTCACGGTTCTGGCTCCTTTGCAGACAAACGTTGGATGCGTCTTGTGATACAGTTTGGGATTCAGTGGCCTGCTTTGGCCTCTCAATAGCTGCCCGCGGGTATGGTCTCCCACTGCTTTACCCAATCCTCATAGGTAAGCGCCGCCTGCGAGTTGGATGCGCTATGGGCGATAAAGCCTTGCTTCTGGCCCGCTTCTGTTGCCTGGGCCGTAGGTTCGTAACGGACATCAATCGACCACCTCACTTGATCGGATCGATTGGGCAAGGCGCGATGGGGTGTCAGCTGGGTGAAGCAAAGGGCGTCACTGGGCTCCATTGCCACGGAAACGCCCTCTAATTGGTCACGAACGTCGGGGGCCAAGCCGAGAAAGCCGGACTCTGGGTCGTCATAGCCTTCGTGAAGCGCGCCGCGATGGTGGCCCGGCGCGACTTGGAGACAGCTGTTTTCTTCCGTAACCGGTTGTAAGGGCATCCAGATGGAGGCAACGTGGACCTGTTCGGCGTCGCGATAATACTGCGCGTCCTGATGCCAGGGGGTCTGCGTCCAGAGTTGATCGGGCAACTTGGGGCGGGCGTTGAAGATGCCGTGAACGGACACTTCGGTCGTGCCCAATAGGTCTTGCGCCAACGCCAATAGCGTCGGATGGACCAAGATCTCGAACATTTCACGGCTGACGAGGTCTCGCCGCGGGCTACGGATATACTTCGGTTTCCCTGCGGCCTGCCATACGCGCGCCAGACGATGTTGAAAATCGAGATCGGTTTGCGGGTCGTCGATCAGGCCGTCTTCAAGCCAGCCGTCGATGGTCTGATTCGCCCATCGCGACAATACAGTCCGCATCAGGCTCAACAGGTCGGGCGGGATCACGCCTGGCGCATGGAGATATCCGCGATCGTGATAGAAAGCGAGCTGTTCTGGGGTTAGAATGGTCGTCATGGTCTGGAATTTGGGAATTATATACTTGACTTCGCGGTGATAGTTCTGGTTTCGACCATACCAGTTTCACGGGCCGCTATGTCTGACCCGTCAGCGCTCAAAGGGAGGGATGCGCTGACTACATTATGATACCCGTGTGACTTTATTCTAAAAAGATTCCCCAGCTTTGTCAAAGAAAATTCGAGTGATTCGCATTTCAGGGCGTCTACAAATACTCTTTGGTGAGCCTTCGGACTATATCTGCATACCATAACGCGCCCACCTGCCATAAGCAAGGAGGACGGGCGCCAAAAAGATTGCCGACATGGATAGTCGGGGGGATTGTCTCCTCAGGCGGCTGTCCACACCTGGACATCTGAAACAGATCCTGTGGGCCTGAGCAGACCGATGCGGCCAGTGGCGTGGGCCGGCAGGCTGTAGGATTGAATGTAGAGATCATCCAGATAGAGTTCCAAGACGGACGCTTTCAGCAGCAGCCGGAAGCGAACGCTCTGGCCAAAGGGCCACTCGCGAGCCATGCGGTCCTCTCGTTCAAAGCCTCCTGGCGCAGCCGGCATCAGGCCAAAGTGGGTAACACCGCCGGCGCCCACCAGGATGCCGGCGCCCTGTCCTGCATCATATTCGATGTACAGGCCGGGCCACATGTTATCTGGCGCGTCCGCCATGGGGAGAACAATCGTTCCCTCAACCACGACCCCGCCCTCACTATCCAGGCGTCTGTCGGCTATGCGCACCTGGCTGTCCTCTGCGCTGGAGAATTGCAGGGCAAGGCGATTTCTTTTCAGCTGTTCGTTACCTTGCCAATACCGCAGCCACAGCGTGCCTTCGTCGTCCACAAAGGCTTTTTTCAACGGCGCGAGGTAGCATATTGCTCGTCCTGGCGTATTCTTGAAGCGCGTGATCGCCTGATGGTGCACCAGTGTGCTGTCCGCGGTGGGCAAGAAGCGGGTAAAATAGGTGTGCTTGTGCGCTCCCGAATTTTCCAGCAGGCTATAGTTCTTGACAGCGACTCGGAAAGGGCCGCCTGGCTGATCAGCAATCATGGTGCGCATGGCTGACGTTGCCTGTCCTGTCATGGCGTAGTATCTGTCGCCAAACTTTGCGACCGCGCCGGCCTCCATGCTTTTCGGAACCCTGTCATCATCCCAGATCAGTTCTGGGGCCGGCAGAGCCTCCCAGTGAAGACCGTCGTCACTCTGACCGAAACCATAGCCGACGAACTGCTTGGGCGTTGCGGTCCAATAGCCATAATAGCCTCCTTGCGGGCGGAGCAGCGGATAGATACAGTCCCAACGGCCGTACTGCTCATACCAGCGGCTATCGACCTTGAACATGTGATCGTCGCCGAATTTCGTCCAGTGGATCAGGTCCTCGCTCCAGGCGAACAGGATATTCTGTGTTTCTTTACCGCTCTCATCCTTGCGCCACTCGGAGTAGTTGCAGATGAAGCGACCACTGCGCGCATAATCGACCGCCTTCCACACGGCTCCCGTGCCGAGATAGGATACCATCTTGTCTGAAGCTCTCACCACCCAGCCATGATCGGTCCAGGTCACGCCGTCAGGCGAGGTAGCGAGACCAAACCCCTCGCCGGGGCTGTACTCGGTGATCAGATAATAGAGATAGTAGATGCCATTGTGGACGTACATCCATGTATCCCAGTGGGCCTCAACGCCCTCAGACTTAAAGAACATCGATTGCGATTTGTTGGTCATCGTATGTAGTTTCCTTGTCTGTTGCAGCAGCGTCCAGAATAATCGGCTTGGTGTCAGACCTTCAGACCAGAATCCACCAACCCCTCCACGTAGAACTTACCCAGAACGACAAATAGGGCAACCAATGGCAACGAGGCGATCACGTAGCCGGCGTAGAGCGGCCCCCACACGCTGAAATCCTGGCTTGTCCAACCATGGAACCCTGCGGACGTAGCGGATCTGGCCAATTTGTAAAGACCGACAGCGATCATCTGCTTCTCATTGTCCTGGATCATTACCAGTGGCCACAGGAAGGAATTCCAGACCCCGATGAAGTTGAGTACGGCGAGCGTTGCCAGGCCGGGTAGGGCGAGTGGCAGGGTGATACGCCCGATCAGATCCAAGACGCCAGCTCCGTCGCAACGGGCAGATTCGTACAACTCTTCGGGGATGCCGGTGATGAAGGCGCGCATCAGAAAGATGCCGAAAATGGGGCCTCCCGCCAGCTCGGGGATGATCAGCGCCCAGCGTGTGTTGAGGAGACCAAGTCGCACATAGACCATATAGGCGGGGATAAAGGAAAGTACCCACGGCACCATCAACAGGGCGATAATCGCATAATAGAGCGTCTCGCGGAAGGGAAAGCTCATGCGCGCGAAGACGTATCCGCCGATCAGAGAAAGCAGCAGCATCCCTACCAACCCGACGAAGGCAACGATGACCGTATTGATCATGTAATCCCCGATGATCTCCCAGGCCGCGCCATAGTTGCGCCAGCGCAAGGGCAAACTGATGGTCCATCGCTCCCAACGGTATTGCAGGCCATTTTTGAAAGACCATGTAAGCAACAGGTAGGTTGGGATCAACGACAAGAGCAACATCGTGATGATGAACAGGTGCGACCCAATCTGGGAAAGCTGCAGAGGCCGCCGACCGGGCGGGGATATTTCACGAGAAGGGTGGGGGCGCATTGGCATGCCTCCATGTGGGGCGCCTGCTTGCATGAATACCGCTAACGCCCGGTCTCCTCGACAGCGGGATGGACGGCGCGGTTGACGACTAAGGTCGCGGCTAAGGTGAGAATGAACAGCAACATACCGATGGCTGCGGCATAGCCGAACTGCTGCGTTCGGAAAGCCTTATGGAACATCGTCAGGCCCGGCACCATCGTGGCGAATCCCGGCCCACCATCTGTCAGAACCAGGATCGTCTGGAAGGATGTGATCCCCGCGATGACGGCCAGGATCGTCATCAGGCGCACCTGTCCCAGCACCAGGGGCAGATCGATCTGCAGTGTTCGCCGTATGCCTGTACAGCCATCCACCTCGCAGGCATCGAAGATAGAAACTGAGATCTGCCCCAAACCGCCCAAGTAGATCAGCGTGCCGACGCCCGACACCCAAGGAAAGCCCATAAACATGATGGCATAGAGGGCGCTTGCCGTATCCCCAAGCCAATTGCGCGACAGGGCTTCGATCTTCAGCGCCTCCAAGATGCCATTGATGAGGCCCAAATTGGGGTCATAGATCTGTTTCCAAAGCAAAATAACAACGATCAAGGGCACAAGCATCGGGATGATGAGAAAGAGTCGATACAGCTCTTTGGCATCGTTTGAGCGTATGCGGAAAATCAGCTCGGCCATCACAAAAGGCACAACTGAGCCCGTAAACAAGAAAAACAGCAAGAGCTTGAACATATTGAGCAACTCACGCGGCGTTTCGGGCGAGGTAAAATAGACGTTAAAGTGCTGCAGCCCCACAAAACTCGCCTCGACACCGGGGCGCCAACGGTAGAAAGCCCGCAGCAGACCAAGTATTGGGGGATAGTAGTTGAATATGATCAACAGAATGAAGATGGGCATCAGGAGAGCATACGCCTGCCAGGATTTGCGCATCGCCTGCCACGTCGTGGGGAGTCCTCCAGAGCGATGTCTGGCAATAGGCTCTTCTTGGGCCTGTAGCTCATTGCTCTGCCTTGCTACACGCTCCCGTTCTGTCATAACACAACTCCTGCATATACCTTGTGTTGCGAATCGATTCGGGGTCCGGCGATCGAGGAAGTCATATAGTCCGGGGCGTCGGCAGGCGGCCCGGCTGCGGTCTTCTCGGCCGGGCCGCGAAGACAGGTCTCAGACGCTCCATGTTTCGGGCGGCGGAAACGGCATGGAATAACGAAGCGACCAGCTTCATCAGCTTACTCCGAGGTTGAAGGCGGTTCAACGGGCACTTCGATTGCAAAGACCTTGTCCACCTCTAGCAGGCGCCCAATATTGATGTCGATTACATTGATCACCGATTTTTGGTGAAGATCATAGGCGCTGGCTGGATTGGGCGTGTAGGTGATCTGTACCTCACCGCGCGCATCGGTGCGAGACCACTCTGGGATCAGAAGGCCGTTCCCTGGCTGGAGCCAAGCCTGTAGCATGTCATTGGTACGGGGGCGTCCGTTCTCAGTGACTCGCAAGGTGAGCACTATCGAATCTTTGCCGTCGGCGACAACGTTGGGCTTATCGAACTGACCGTCCATGGAGATGTTGGCAAGGCGCGCATGCGCCTGGATCCAGTCCGTAACCAGTACAACAGCCATAACTGCGAGCGCAACCCAAGCGGCCTGCCGTAGTCTACGTATCATCGATAACAACTTTGGGCGTCTGACGTCTTTCCGTAAATCGGAGAAGATCTGTCAGGTTCTGCCCCCGTCGCAACGCTTCTGAATGGGCGGAAAACCCGACAGATCTGATTTTCGTCCGAGTCAAGATGTCTCCGTCAGCTGTCAGACTCTTGGTCTTTGAGCAAGGCTTCGTAGCGCGCAACACCCTCATCCCATGACCGCTGTTCGCGGGCGAAGAAGGTCTCTTTGTCCATGTCGCCGATCACCCAGGCCACAAAGATGCGCCGCCACTCCGTAAAGTAATCCCAATCCCAGAGCAGGCCCATGCCCCACCAGGCTATGGTATAGGTGTAGAGAGGCAGCTTGTATTGACCGATGGTCGACCACAGCGGCCCCAGCTTGGCATCCTTAGCGGAGGGGATGAACTGTTGATTCTCGTTGTTGAGGAAGGCGTTGTTCTCCGGCTCTGTGATGAACTGCCACCAGTTGATGACCTCATCACGGTTGTTGCGCCTTTCCGTTGCACTCTTGATCATGACATCCTGCGGGCCACGGATCGCTTGCACCTGATCTCCTGGCACGTTGCCGTCGCCGGCGGTCCATTCGTTGGGATCAAAAGCGCCTGGTTGTCCGTCTTCGGCCGGGATGTCTGCGCTGCCGGGCATAGGAGATGGCACAAATTGGCGCTCAAAGGCGACGTTGGGGTCATTCGCCAGTGTGGCGAACTCCCAAGTAGCCCGGTACTGCATGCCGACCGAGCCCTCGCGCCACAGCAGGTCCAGGTCGGTGGTATTGAAACCGTCCACCCAGGTTCGAGCCAGCGCGTACATCTCTTCCCAGGCGCGTTGGTAGACCGGCGTGTAGGGGCCGATCAGCTCATTACGATAGGCCGGCAGCGCTTCCTCGATACCAACAAAGAAGTCGCCGTCGCGATCCATTTCCTTGCAAATTTCCTGCATCATCGGGGGCAGAATCTGCAAAGCCAACGGCCAGCAGTTTCCTGTCTCCCCTTCTCTGGGCCAGGGTGAAAGGCCCAGGCCGGCCTCCTTCAAGGCCTGCGAAACCTCCATCTGTTCGGTCCAGGTCGCTGGCGGCGTCAGGCCCATTTCGTCAAAGATTTCCATATTACAGGCTAGTCCTACTTCCAGGTAGGGCCATATCGCGCGGATCGGAGCGGTGTAGTCATGGCCGTCGGACCACGTCAAAGATTCCATCATCGACGGGTAGAAGCTATCGCGCCAGGCGTCATATTGGGGCGCGTAGCGGCTGGGCTGGTCGAGCCACTGGTCGATCGGTACACACCAACCCCGTTGAACCAAGTCCAGGCGGCTCATCAAATCGGGGGCTTCCCCCGAACTCACCGCGGCCGTGAGCCAGGCATCATCTCCTGCTTCATTGAATACGATCTTGATGTCTGAATTGAGATCTTCAAAACGTTGCGCCAGGATGCGGGCGGCATTGCCGACCATCGGGTGTTCAGCCGAACGGGTGGTCCACTCTGTCGGGTGCAGGCTGCCCAAGTTCGCATACACTTCTACCTGAGCTTGGGCGGGCGCGTCTCCCGCGGATTCGGCTGACATTTCTTGCCCGGGGGCTGGCGGCGCGGCGCATGCAGCTACCAATCCGGCGCCCATAGCTCCGGCCGTGACTTTCAGGAAGTTTCGTCTGCTGAGTCTTTTCACAGTCATTGTCTGCTTTCCCTTCTGTTCAATCTATACGGATGAATAGTGGCTGCCCAGATAGAGCAGTGGCGGGTCGCGGATGACCGCTGCGCCTATCGGGCTTCGGTTTGCGGCAAACATCGGCGCATAGCCAACGCGCCAGTGCTCCGACCTGGGAAGCTGGGCGCGCTTTCAGCGAGAATTGTCAGGTATTCAGGCAGGAACCCCGATTTCGGCGAACACTTCCCTGGCATCCTGCGCTGCGGGTGAATCGGGATCGATCTTGATTATGCGGCGCAATTTGATGAAGGCCTGTTCATGGCCGCCCCGGGCCAGCTCCAGGGCCTCTGCAAAGCCCCTTTCCCCGTAGCTCATGTCACGCGCTACGACGGGATTGTCGTAACTCTGCCAGTAATACTGATACTCCACCGACTGCCAGTCGGCATACACCTCTTCCCACTGAAGCCCGCTGGGGCCGTGGGGTTCCAGCATATGCTCGGCGATCAGGTCACCCACTGCCAAATAGCGGTTGTCCAGGGACAGCCGCAGTCTGTCTTCTGTGTTGTTGGGCAGAGCCTTGTGAATCATCAACGCTGGGAAGATCAGCGTATCGCCGACTTCGTAGTCGGTGGAGTACCAGATTGGCTCGATCTCTTCCTCTTTCTCCACGTTCACGGCCAGGCCGCCGGCGCCGAGGGAGAAGTGATGATCGAGCAGCCGGTTCACCTTATGCGAGCCGGGGATGATGGCCAGCCCGCCCAGTTCGATGGGGCAGTCGCCGATGGGCGCCCAGCTGGTCAGCGTCTCGAAGTTACCTTGAAAATGCACAAAGTCCTGATGGGTGGGGGTTGTGTGTTCGGTATATTTGGGGAACCAGATGCGAGCGATCTGATGGGGGTGGGGCATGATCGGGCGCCCCATGATTTTCTCGATCATTCCGGTCACTTCAGGCCAATGCGCTGCCCGATGGAAGGCCTCCAGCTTGTAGACTTCTCTGTATCCGGCAGTGTATTCCAGGTCGCCTTCGGTACACTGCTTTGAAATGTCGGCGATGCCGTCGTAGGGGTCGGCGTCTGGGACAAGCCAACCCACATGTTGAATCATCGTCATCATTTCCCGCCGCAGTTCCCGCAGCTTGTCCGGGTTCTGCAGCTGCTTGAAAAAGAGGTAGCCTTCGTCGGCGATGCGACGGCGCAGTTCGGCGGGATCGGATATAGCGTCGTTGGAGACGCGCAGCTCCCTGAGTGCGTCAGACATGGGTATTCCTTTCATGAGAGTTATGCGCCGGAAGCGTTTCCCTGCCCAGAGTAGGCGGCGTTCGTGCAGTCATAAGTATAATGGTTATGCCGAATGATGTCAACGGCCTGGCGTAGCTGGAGTTGTTAAAGGCGCGCGCCAAGAAGAATCATTATGCCCTCAAGCCCCACTTATATTTTCTGCCCTGCAACAGGCTTTCGATGCTTTGTCTCAGCTAGATCCTGTGCGTCTTGAAGCGCCGCCTGCGTAACATTCAGTTAGCGCGTTTCCTCATAATTGACAATTGCTGTTAGAATAAACCATGCCTGATACCCGATTCTCGATGTTGGTATTCACTTTGTTCCGACAGCCCAAATTTCACACCAAGCGTGGAGGGTCAAGATGAAGAGGAAACAAGGTTTAAGTCGACGCAGATTTCTACACGCGGCCGGCATAGGCGCCACCGGGGTTGCGCTTGCTGCCTGTACGACGCCTGCGGCGACTCCCGATGACGCGGAAGGAGAGGCGCCCGTCGCCGAAACTCCGGAAGTGGTGTTTTGGCATCCGACGGAGGATCGCGCCACGAATTTGCAGAATAGTTTCAATGAAGCAGATTTAGGCGTTACAGCAGTTTGGCAACTAGGCGAATATGACCAAAACACGAAAACCATGGCGGCCTTGGCGGCCGGCACGCCGCCGCCGGTCTCCTATCTCGGGCGCTGGCAAGCCGCAGATTTAGCCGTCCGCGATGCGCTGGTTGTGCTGGATGAGTATGTAGAGGGAGCCAAGACTTTTACCTGGAACGACATCTGGGAGCGACTCCAAAAGGACTCTATCCTTTGGGGAAAGAAGTGGACGATTCCCTATACAACGGATACCCGCGCCCTGCTCTACAACAAAACAGTCATGGCTGAAGCGGGACTAGACCCGGAATCGCCGCCGTTGACCTGGGACGAGATACATGAGATGGCCGTCCAGATAACAAGACGAGATGACGCAGGCCGTCTCGACGTCGTCGGTTTTACCCCCAGTTTTGGCAATCCGCCGGTCCACCTCATGTTCCTTACTTTGATCTGGTGTCTGGGCAGCGACATGGTCAGTGAGGATTTGAGCCGCGTTACCATCACCGACAAGGGTGAAGAAGCCATGGTCTTCCTGAAACAGTTGATGGACGATCAAGGCGGATATGAAGATGCTGTCGCCTTTACAAGGGGTCTCAGTTTGGCCGAGGGCATCGATGCTTTTTCGGCAGGAAAAGTAGGATTAGCCATGCACGGGCAGTGGGTGCTTCGCAACTATGATCGCTATACTCCCGATCTAGATTTTGGCATGATACCGGGCCCTGTCTTCCCCGAATACGACATACACGCCAACTATGATGGCGGCGGCGGTTGGTTCTTCTTCAAACAGGGTGGGCAGGTGGATGATGCCTGGGATTTCGTCGAATTCGCCATGAGCGAGGAGTTCTACGTAGATCATGCCGACAAGTTTCACCTGCTGCCGGCGCGTTCCGACGTAGGAGCGCAGTGGGCCGCAATCGACCCGCGCCGAGAGGTGTTTGCCGCAACTGCCAACACAGTGAGATGGATCCCCATCTTTGTAGGCATCCTAGAGACGTTAGGCGATCTAGCAAATATGTTTGATAACATTCTGATCGGTGGGAAAGATATTGCGTCTGAACTGCAGATCGCCGAGGAAAAAATCCAGGCCGTATTAGACAGACACAATGAGTTTCCGGTGCCGTCCTAAAGCTTGTCGAGGATTCAGGATAAGGTTGGTAGGGGTACGGGATTAGTACGGGATTAGGCAGATGTCTGGTCCCGCGTTCGCCCGGGTTTCCGCCATGGTCCGTGGTTGGTCATCGTCGTCTGCTTCGGTTTCGGAACGTTACTCTGGAGGTAGGCCAGGTTTTCCTTTGATCAGTTGTCCTAATTCAAAGTTGACCAGTACCCTGTTGTGCAGGAGGTTTAGAAAGACTGAAGAATGAGCCCAATCCCATGTCGCTCTTGATTCTCGGTATTCCAGAAGCAACTTGGGTCCTCAAGTTGGCGGAAAGTAGAGATCCCAAATCTCTGCTATCTTGACGCGTAAAGGCTACTCTAACCATTAGGGCCAGAGTTTCGCTTCAAGACAGATAACAGTAGGAACAGAGAGCTATGGCTCATATCGCTCTAGACCAGTTCGGACGGAAGCCTCATCAGGTTGCCCGGACATTTCTTCTCTACTGCCTGCTGATTGGCTTGGGGTGCCTGTTTGCGATGCCGCTAGTTTGGCTCATTTCCACTTCTTTGAAAAGCAGTGAACAGGTAGGCGCATGGCCCCCTATTTGGATTCCGTACCCTCCCCAATGGCAGAATTATGCAGTTGCCTGGACAACAGGTCACGTTAGCCTTTATTTCGTCAACACAGCCATCATCACACTCCTGGCGACAATCGGGCAGCTCATCACAGCCTCCATGGCCGCCTACGGCTTTGCCCGCTTGCGCTTTCCTGGCCGCGAGTTCTTGTTTGCCGTACTGTTGGCAACGTTGATGCTTCCCTACGTAGTCACACTGATTCCAACCTATATACTCTTTAAGAATCTGTCCTGGCTCAATACGTTCAAGCCGCTGATCGTTCCTGCCTATTTTGGCGGCGGGGCCTTCTATATCTTTCTGTTGCGCCAGTTTTTCAAGACATTGCCGACAGAGATCTTTGAACAGGCCACGATTGACGGAGCTTCCAACTACCGAATCTACTATCAGATCCTGCTGCCATTGTCCAAGCCCGCCCTCTCAACCGTGGCGATCTTCGGCTTTATGCAACACTGGAACGACTTTCTCGCGCCGCTCATCTACATTAACAGCCCGGAAAAGTTTACCTTGGCGCTTGGATTGCGGCAGTTTATTCAACGCACCGAGGTCCGCTATCAGGAGATGATGGCGATGGCCTTGATGATGACTTTGCCAATTTTATTGGTTTTCTTCTTCTTTCAACAGTACTTTATCCGGGGCGTGGTCATGACCGGGATCAAAGGGTAATCAACCATAAGATTTAGGCCGGACCCGCAGAGGTAAGTTCTCACATGCTAAGAGCGGACCATCCTTTGCTTGATTCAGTCGCGCTAGAATAAGGAAGCGGATAAAGCGATGCGTCAAGATGCGCTCCCCGTACAAGAAAGAGAGCCAGCTGCCCAACGCCCTTCCAAACCGCGCGGCATCTGGACTAGCTCCATTCGTCGTCGGGAGGCTTTCGATGGCTACATCTTCATTTTACCCTGGTTTCTAGGTCTTCTCATCTTCATACTAGGACCATTTGTTGCCGGTTTCTACTATAGCTTGACGGAATATGATAGCCTGTTGGCTCCCCAATGGCTGGGATTGGAAAACTATGAGCGCATTTTGTTCATCGATCCCCGTTTTTGGCTGGCAGTATACAACACCGCTTGGTATGTGACTGCGGCTGTCGTGCCGCAGGTGATTTTGGGTTTGTTGTTGGCTCTATTGCTGAACCAGAAAGTGCGAGGCATCACATTCTTTCGCACGATCTTCTTTATGCCCTCCATCGTGCCTATCGTGGCCTCCGTGGCTCTCTTCATCTTCATCCTGCATGATCGCTTTGGTCTACTCAACGAAATCCTCTTTCAAATCTTTGGCTTTGTCGGCCCCCATTGGCTAACCAGCCCCGACTGGTCAAAACCTTCTCTGGTGATTTGGAGTCTATGGGGCATTGGCGGCGGCATGATCATCTACCTGGCCGGCTTGCAGGGGATTCCGGAAACGCTGTATGAGGCAGCGGCTATCGACGGAGCAGGCGCCCTTCGTTGCTTCTGGAAAATTACGATACCCCTGATTTCCCCTACGATTTTCTTTGTTCTCATTATGGGCATCATTGGCAGCTTCCAAATCTTCACACCCGTGTTCCTATTGGGGGGAACGAACTACGGTCAAGCGGCTGCCGGTCCTATGGATTCCCTTCTGTTCTGGGTTGTCTACATCTACAATCAGGGATTCTTCTACTTCCGGATGGGATATGCCAGCGCTATCGCTTGGCTGCTCTTTATCGTGTTGGTCATACTCACACTGATCCAATTTCGTCTGGCCGGGCGTTGGGTTTACTACGAAGACGAAGCAACCAATCGCTAACCTCCCGTCCCTCAGCCGAATACTGCTCCTACGTTCACATCGCTTCTGAGGAGATCCTATCGTGTCCGATACCCAGTTTCGCATTGGCTTTGGCGAGACCGACATCACACCGCCAGATGGCCTCTACATGTGTGGCAGCCTGGAGGCGCGCAAGAATCAAGGCATGACCGACCCATTGCAAGCCCACGCCTTGGTGGCCGAAAGCAACGGCGCCCGGATTGCAATTGTGGGCGTCGATCTGATTGGCGTTCCCAAAGCGCTGGCGGACGAAATCATTGCCGAAGTCGCTCAGCGCGCTGGTATACCACCCCACGCTATCATGATCTCCTGTAGCCACACCCATAGCGGCCCCTATACACAGGAAGGGCTCTACTCGTTTCAGGTAACCGATGCAGACTACCTGGCCACCCTACCGGATCGCATTGCCGCCAGCGTAGAGCAGGCCGCCGACCGGGTCGAATCGGCTAGCATGCACATTGGCAGATCCTTAGTGCATCATGGCTTGCATTACCGTCGCGTTCTCTGTCCCGATGGCAAAGTGTTCAACACATGGATGCCCGCTGCGCTTGACGATCTCGACTTGGTCCCACAGGTGTTGGGAACCGTTGGCCCTGTGGACCCCGAACTGTGGGTCGTCCGTTTTGATAGGCTGGACGGCGCGCCGCTTGGCGTCTTCTTCAACTTTTCATTGCATACCAACTCCCATTTTGGGTCAACTTGGTCGGCGGACTATCCGGGCGTCGTGGCGGAGTTCATGCGAGAGGAGTATGGCCCGGATCTGATCACAGTCTATACGCCCGGGGCCTGTGCGGATATTAACCCAACGATGGGCGGCGACCGCTGGCGCGAAGGCGCCGAGTTCTTCGCAGGACAAGCTATAGCCGCGACACGACGCGCCAAGCAGATTGAAGGTCCAATCCAGGTCGGGGCCATACGCCGCGAGATCACGGTTCCTCGCCGTGATCCGGCTACGCAGCCATGTGAAGCCATTCATCGACTCAACTGGGGTGGCCGCGGTGGCCGGGCAGATGTCTTTGAGCGGCAGGTCGAACATATCGCCGCCATGCCGGAGCGGCTAACTGTCCCCATTAACGCCGCCTGCTTAGGCCCTTTTGCCGTTGCCTCAAATCCTGGGGAGTTATTCGTTGAACACGGGCTTTCTATCAAGCGACGCTCCCCCTTTCCGCATACGGTCGTGGCTGAATTGACCAATGACCTTATCATGTATCAGCCGACCAGAGAAGCCTTTGCGCAACAGGGCTATGAAACGCTGGTAGGTCCAAATCGGGTCGCCATGGAAGGCATTGAACAGATCGTGGACACAGCGGTTATGCTAGTGGAAGAATTGTGGGCCGAACAACACGCTCCATAACGATGAATATGCAGATAGACAACGCAAAACGGCAATAGGATGAAGGAGCATCGCAGATCATGAGCAGATTACAGACTGGTTTGGTGGGATTACGACGGGGCGGAGGGCTGTTGCACAGCCTGGCCAGACATCCGCGCGTGGAAGTCGCTGCCTTGTGCGATATCGATGAGAGGACGTTGGAGGACGTGGGCGCCAATTTTTCACTGTCCGACGATCGGTTGTTTACGCAGTTTGAGGACTTTATCAGCGCGCCGCTGGATATCGTGGTGGTTGCCACACCTATCGAGTATCACGCTCAGCATTCCATTGCCGCCATGGAGAGCGGCAAGCATGTGTTATGCGAGCAAACCGCGGCGTACACCGTGGCCGAATGTGAGCGTTTAGTGGAGACTGTTCGTCGGACCGGGCGAATCTATATGATGGGCGAGAACTATTGCTACTTTCACTACATTCGTGAGTGGAAGAACTGGATCACGCAGGGCAAGCTGGGCAAGATATTCCATGCGGAAGGCGAATACCTCCACGAGATTGTGCGGCTGCTCAAAGACCCGGAGACGGGCGAGCGCAAATGGCGCTACACGCGGGCCCCGATTTGGTACTGCGCACATTGTCTGGGTCCGCTACTGACGTTAATGGACGATCGCATTGTTAAGGCGACCGGCATCCATGCGGGCAAGAACATCTATCCAGAGGAAGGGTTGGGCTATCTGGATATGGAAGTGGGGTTGTTCCAAACGCAAAAGGGGGCCACGGTCAAAATTTTGCGTAGTCAGGTCGCTCCTCGGCATCCAGAGATGATCTTTTACACGCTCTATGGCGAGAAGGGATTCGTGGAGAACGGCCGGCGGGGTGGGTGGGGCAGTACCACAGGGCTTTTCTACAGTAAAGACGAGGCCACAGCCCAAGAGGGCGCTCGGGAGATCGAGTGCCCGACTGTAGATTCACAGGCGCCGGAAGAGGCGCGTCAAGGTGGGCATGGCACATCGGAGTTCTACATGGTGCGGGATTTCATTGACGCCATCGAACACAATATCAAGCCGCCCATCGACGTAGTCCGAGCGCTGGACTTCACCATACCCGGCATCATCGCCCATGAATCCGCCAGGCAGGGCGGACAATGGCTAGATGTGCCGCTCTTCTAAACGCGATTCTAAAGTGAATTCTGTTCGAAACCAAGGTTTTCTGCCGGGAAAAGTGCGGATTTTCAATGTGAACGCGCTTACTCAGCGCTCTCTCTGTTGAGCCGTTGAGGAAAACCGAGACGAGTAAGGCGGGCGCAGTCTCTGCCGACTGCGCCCGCCCTTCAGTTCCCCCGATCCTACGATCCTCCGATCCCTCGATTTCTCGCGCCCGCAGATCCAGCAGCGGGGGAACGATCCCGCTGCTGGTCAGGGCGTGTAGCGCGGCTTCCTTCGCCTCTACCCTGGTCACTGTGACTCCCTGCGCCAGCAGATCACCCGTATCCGTCACGATCCGCCAGCCCCAGCGCATATCGCGGCGCCGGCGTACAGTAGCGCTGTGTTTACCGATCCCGTGCAGAAAGAAGCTGGTCACCGATCTGCCGGCCCTGGCCCGGCGCCAGGCGTAACGCACGCTCATATCAGCCTCCCCCCGCTTCATCCTTCGCCCGCATGGTGTTCGCCACGCAGAAGATGGCGATGATGATGAGCAGAAACAGAAATACGCCTATGTCCAGATTAAAAACGGCGACCATGCCAAAGGACAGCGCGGCCAGAATGACAAACAACACGACTCCCAGACACGATTCTACGCGCATCTCTTCTCCTCCATTTGCCTCAGAAAATTTTCGATGATGATCCGGGTGAGCCCGGAGATTGACACATTGTACTCCTTGGCAATCTCCAGCAGCCCTAACTTCGTTTCAGTGGATACCCACGCCTGGACCGACGCGGTGCGCTGTTCGTCCGGCGTCTTTATCGCCACATACGGCGTTCCATCTCTATATGAGGTTCGCCTGCTTGCTGTGCGCCTTGCACAGCCCGTGCATATGTGCGATTTCCTCGCAATCCAAGATGTTGCAGATGCGAGGTGTTGGATACGAGATCTTCTCTATCTCTGTCATATCCCCCCGCTTTTTTCTGGCTCGCCAGCGCAGATAGTGCTTACTGCACATTTTCCGCGTCGTCGCGGGCCGTTCGCAGCCATGCTCATGCCCTTTCCCTCCTTTCGGCTTCGCGGCGCAGCCGTCGTCGCCGGGCTTCCGCGCGCAGCCTCGGTCGCATGAATGGAGTGCCCTGCGCTTCCCTGACCTGCGCGCCAAACAACGGGTCTCTGTGTGCCTCGCGGCTCAGATCTTTCAGTGCTCTCTCTGTTGAGCCGTTGAGAAAAACAACTGGCGTGTGGGGGTAAAGACTGAAACGACAGCAACTTTCAGTGCTCTCTCACTGATCTCAAAGTGTTGGGCCAGATCTTTTGCCCGATATCGGCGTGGTCGAATCGCAATGAGTTGAATGATCTCCAAGATTCGAGCAGTGCGCTTTATTTCCTCGTCTCTTCCTGATGAAAACTCCACCGAATCCTTCCTATTCTCACTCTGCCTTACTGACTGCATCATCAGGTGTTATTGGCTGTCTGTATTACCCCACCACATGGAAAGGGAACACTGCGGTTCCCGCTTATCACAAAGATAGATTTCTTTGAAAAAGCAGAACGACGAGATGTTCTACCGTCAACTTCGCGCCCCATAGCTCACTATCAGATAGTAGACCCGGAGCGACCGTGGGAGTAGGTCGACTACGCCAGACATCCTTGGAATCGAACAGGGTATGTCCCAGCTTCTGTCCTCCCTCCACATCTTCACCCGGCAAAATTCCGCCTGGTTATTTCACGTTATCGGCTAAAATTTTGTTCAGCAGATAGACATCCACATTCTTCCTGAACTCCCGCTTGATGACCTCTGGATAGCCGCTCACCCAGAGACGCAGCTCCCCGTCCGTATCCAGATGCCCCGCCGATTCGATCTCATATGCGCTGATCTTGGAGTAGGGAATGCTCAAAACGCTGCGCTTCCTTCCCGTCATTCCCTGCACATCTTCCATGATGAAGCGGCGGTCGGTGAACACGTAACTGTCCCTCTTTGTCTTGAAGGCCGCTTGGATCTGTTCATCCTCCGCACAGACTCGATGGGCAAATGATTCCCGCTCCCGATTGCTCATCTGGCCTGCCGCGCCCAAAAGCGCATTGATCGTCATGACTAACCCCCCTCTCCAGGTGTTCTGAATCCGTTTGCCCGGGCTTCCCGCTCGCTACAGAACCAACGGTCGCCCTCGGCAACTTTTACCCTGGTCCTGCTGTAAGACGGCGTCGGTGTTATTGGCTGTCTGTATCACCCTACCACATGGAAAGAGAACACTGCGGTTCCCGCTTATCACAAGGATAGGTCGGCCTATCGTATTGAGTGTAAATTCATTGAGATAATTTGAGATTAAGTTGTCCTTTTTCGGAAATTTATTTCACAATACGAACTTCTAAAGCTAACAAATAGGGAATTGTAATGGGTCCTGCAGAAACAGAGTTATATGTGGCGAGCCCTTTGCCGAAAGCGATGAATTCGATTACATCGCCCTGTATTTTTCAGGAGAGGGTATTATTGCTGCACGGGATATTCCCACTCACAGTGTAGAATGTTCTTAACCACACACAAAACATTCAAATATCCAATAAACCAACAACCTATCATATATAAATAAATTCCCCGTTATTCCTGTCTCAAGTCTATTACTTCAAGCAATGGCACGGTTAACAAGCCTCTACCTGAAGTTTCATATTCCTGCAACCTTATGACCTTTGCAATAACTCCAAGCGTATCCTCCTCTAAAATTCGTCCCAACGAATGATCATATATTAACCATGTAGGAGAACGAGCCCATTTATTCCCCTCTTTAGAACGTAACAACATCCCCCCCTCAAATACCTGAGTCACATCACCCCGTAAATAAACCAATTTCCCTACGTATTGTTCATTATGTCGCAATAATTCGTCATAACTAACTACGATAGCTTTACCACGAGCCCGTTCCCAAGCAGCCACAGGAACTCGTTCCGCATTCATTGCCGTTACCAGTGGGCTGTAAATCCACCCCTTTTTTCTGTTATAGTCGATTTCCCACCAGTCACCAGCAGGGTTTTTACCAGTGATGACAAATTGTTGGCTAAGCGTTGCCGCGCCGATAATAGAATAGTTCGTTCCTGGTCCCGCACGCACGTTCATATTGTTGTTAATGATTACAATAGGTTTGGGACGAGGTGTCGAGGTAGGTTTTCGTGTTCGTGTGGGTGAAGGTGTCCATGTAGGTTTTGGTGTTCGTGCTGGTGGTTTTGGTGTTTGTGCTGGTGAAGGTGTCCATGTAGGTCTTAGCATGTATGCTGTGGATGTAATGAGAAATGTATTTCTTGGTGTGTCAGGCTTAGGATTAAAAGCTGAAAACAGTACCCCATACAATATCGGGACAAGAAATAAAGTTGTTAAAGAGAGTAAGATTGCGTGCTGTTTGCGCATGGCGCCCCCCTTGCTGACTGAATGGAGTAAAAACTTGCCACAGGTATACACATTACAGGGCAAATCGAATAGAGTCGGAATCTCACGAATCGAAATCGCAGAGATGACCTGGCAGTTCGTCAATCGAAAAAGTCGCCGCAGAATTCCTGATCTTCGGCTTCAGATCTCTCTTTCTGACCTGTCCGGCTCTGCGCCTGCCAGCTGTATATGGACGCCAGGCGCTGCGCCTCCAACGTGAGTTGGTTTCGCAGCGCTTCCGGCTCCAGCACTTCGCAATCTGCGCCCCAGCCGCGAATCCACGGCAACATCTCCTTTGGCTCAGCCACTTTTGCCCGCCACAGCAGAAAACCGTTCGCCTGCAGCTCCGTCACCTCGTCCCGTTTCCAGGTGCTTTCCCGCACTCGCTGGACAACCCGCGGATGAAATCGCAGGACCACCTCCTCTGGCTCTGCTTCGGTGTACCAGATACCCCAGGCGTGGCGCAGCAACTCTGCCGGATCGAAAGTGTCGGGCAGTTCATATTCCTCGCGCAAAATTTCTACAGAGCGCACCCTTTCGATCTTGAATGTGCGCACCTTGCCGGGCGGTTCGCGCAAACCAATCACGTGCGCTGTCTGTCCCAGAGCATAGGGTTCGATGAAATAGGGAGAAAATGTATAATCGAAGATGCGCTTGTTTGCCATCTGGTGAGACACCCTTACTTTGCGGCTGCTGGCCCAGGCTTCGGTCAGGGTCTGTAACACCTCCAGATAGACCGGGTCCCGGTAGGAAGCGTCTTCGTCCATTACGTCCGCTGAACGCAGGAGATGATGACTAACATTTTTATCCAGCCGCTGGAGTGCAAGTCCCAATTTGCGCAGTGCTGAGGCTGCATGGGGATTCTGCTTGTCCGTGCGCGTGGCCAGCATACGAGTAGCGAGATGAATTGCCATAACCTCGTGCAGAGTGAAAGAGGCCTTTGTCAAATCAGCGGATCGATCAATTTTCAACTTTTTGCCGTCTAGTTCGTCTTCATAGATGCTGGGAGGCAGATCATCCTGATCGAGGTACTTGGTGATGACCGATCGGTGAACGCCGATACGACGTGCGATTTCAGTCCGGGTCAGACCTTCCGGGTGACTCCACAGTAGTTTTTCGATCTGGTTGATACGGACCGCTTTGCTTTCAGCTCGTTTCATCGAACCGCCTCCCGACAATCTTCTGTTCCGCTCTCCACTATAGCGCAATATGTTGCCAGAAAGCGCAAATGGGCGTGAAATCGGCCTCTCACTTTCCAGGAGAGCTGCTTCGATCTCCTGAAAGCAGATGCAGACCGCTGCCGTCATCCTTGTGACGAATAGGCTTAAATACAATTTAATATTTAGTGGTTATATGGGAACCCGCGCTCACCCGTATAGCCAATCGGGCGAGGAGGATAACAAACTCCTCGCCCGATTTTTTTATTCGCCTTCCGTTTCTTGTAGCCAAGTCGCCAGATAGGCAATACGAGGCGGAAGGGTAGAAGATATTGTAAACAGCCAGGCTGATACAACGTCTGACAGTACAATATCCAGACTATCCCTAGGCTCTAGCGCAAATTTCTGTGGGTTTATCACAGGTACATTCTGCACAAAGGCATGGCTTACCACTAAAGTTTGGCTAGCGCGTAGGTCATTGGAAATGCGGACCAGCGGAGATGTATCGCTCAAGTCAAGACTCCGCGAAAACTCATCATCAAATAGCTGATCCAGACGATATAAAGCCTTTGGGTTGACTCGCATATAGAGAAATCGGTTATCACTTGCAGAATCGTCCATCCTGATAATCTCTACAGGTCCCTGCATAGACTCCTCTTCAGAAGAAATCAAGCGTAGTGGAATGGCTAACTTGTATTCTACAAAGTCATTCATTCCATCTTCATAACATTTGACAAATTCTGCATTGCGGAAATCCCTACTCTTTCTCCATACGCTATCGTAGCGTCTTTTGTACTCTTCGCAAGAGTCCATTGAAGGCAATGGCAAATGGAGAAACAGATTGTTTGTCAGGGTTTCATTCGGTAGGTCGTCTAAATCCCGAAGGAAAACTTCGGTTGATATTCTGGAACTGCACGATGTCAGCAAAATGCTGAACAGTAGAATGAAAAGGCACGTTAGTTTGCGTTGCATGTGGAAGCCCCCTTGGTGGAATGAGAGGAACGGAAGTTCTTCGTGGCAATGAGATGTTGCAAGTTTGAATGACTCATATTTCTCCTAACGAAAATGTGGGTAGAATGGATTATAGATAATTAGTCGGTTGAAATCATCTTGTAAACCGATGATTCCCAGCATAGAGGGCAGTTGTTGCCAGTATGACAACAAGGGGGCAGTAGATCCAAAAAATATAGGGATGAGACATGAGAAGGGCAAGCGCAGTTTACATTACCTCCAGCAGACATTCGGTCTGCCGGCAATTTCGCGGCCTGTAGCTGAACGGTGGACGATACGCCCGGAACAGATCGCGCGTCGGGACGGGCATCCGTCGGCAATGGCTTGCAATGGCTTTTCGTCTTTGACACATTCCCCCTGGCCGCGTAGGATGCACTCCGGCAACGAGCCACGGAAATAAGATGGGCAGGCATACAATTTTTCACGTCTGGCGAAACGCTCTATCACAAGTATCACCACGGGGAGATCAATGCCTTTCACATCTCCTACTTCCGCCCTGCTTATCAAGGCGAGGCGCCCGATCAAGGACGGACACGACAGGCCGCCTAGACGCATCTGAACTCGCTGGCCTTTATGCCAGCGGTCAGGCAACAGAGGCGAGATCAACACAAGAGGAGCGGTGAATATGGGCACACAGGTGATCTTTGCGGAACAGTTCGATGGCGAGCTGGATGCCGGCTGGTCCTGGGTGCGGGAGAATCCCGATCGCTGGCGCATGCGCGAAGGCGGCCTGGAGATCGCGGTGGAGCCGGGCTTGGCGGCAACGGTGCGCAACGCGCTCGTGCGCCCGGCCCCGGAGCGCAGCGGCGGCCCCTACGCCGTCGAAGTGACGATTTTCAGCCATACGGCTCCCACCCAGCAGTACGAACAGGCCGGCATCACCTGGTATCAGGAGGGCGAGCCTGTCTTCAAGGAAGTCAAGGAGCTGGTCGACGGCGACCTGTACATCATCCCCGGTCGCAAACCTATGCCGACCCAAAGCGTCCGTCTGCGCCTCGTGGTCAGCGCCGATTCCTGGGAGGCCCAGTTCCGCCCAGAGGGGGCCTCAGCGTTTGAAACGGCCGCCACGGGGGAACTGCCGCCGGCCAGCCATGAGCAGGTCAGCATTCAGTGTTACAACGGGCCGCAAGACGGGGAGCACTGGATCCGCTTCGAGGATTTTCGCATTGTGCGGGTAGGTGGTTAGGTATTGCGTAACCAGCAGGTTGCCGAAGCCGGTGTAGCTACCCAGAGGCGAGTCAGAAACTTACCCCTATCTTGGGACGCTCCCGGATTCAGGCGGCAAGGGTAAGCTGCGCCCCGGGGCGGTAGATTTCTGGGCTGGAGACGGGCTGCTGGGGATGATACAGGGTAACATGACCGGCCCCGTGGACGCTCCACGCGCGCGTCGGCCCGTCGTCGATCATGCCTGTACCTTCGTCGATGCCCACAAGCGTTGCCTGGGGCAGCAATGCGCGCAGCCGCTCGGCCCAGCCCTGTCCAAAACTGTTATGATGGGGCAGAACGCAGAGATTGGGGAGCAGACCGAGGCCGGGTATGATCCGCTGCGCGCGTGGGTCGTAGAGGTGTTCACACAGAACCATGGCGCCGGCGCTGCTGCCGGCCAGGACCGCGCCGCTGGCGTGCGCTGCCCGCATGGCCGTCCATGCCCGGCTGTCTCGCAGGGTTTCGCAGAGATAAGCGGGAAAACCGCCCAGCAGATAGATCAGGCGCGCGCCGGACAGAGTATGCGCGACCGCTGCATCCGCGGCCGAGCCGCGATCCACCAGGGGGACTACCTGCGCGTCTGTTGCGCCCAAACTCGCAAACCAGCGCCGTCCGTTCTCTCCGGCCCGATGGTGGTTGTTGTCGGGGACAGCGGCTGTGGGGATGATGGCGATTGCCGCGTTCAGGCCGCCGGCCAATTCAATGCTGCGGCGATCCGGCGCGGCCATCTGCCCGCCGAACTCCGATCCTCCCTCTAAGGTAATGTAACCGGTAGTCATTTGGAACTGCGGTGGTTGGTTAGTGGTTATCCTTTGACCGCGCCGGCGGTCAAGCCCGAGACGATATAGCGCTGCATGGACAGGTAGAACGCCACCGGCAGCACGGAGAAGACAAGCCCGGCAGCCATATACTGCTCCACCGGCGTCTGCGCGATCGCTTTCAGCGTGGACAGGCCCACGGAGGCCGGCATATATTGCCCGCTGCTCAGCATGATGCCGGCGTACAGGTACTCATTCCAGGCAAAGAAGAAGGCGACCACGGCAACCGCAGCCAAACCCGGGGCAGACAGCGGCAACACAATCCTCCATAGCGCGCCCAACTCGGTACAACCATCCACAACCGAGGCATCCAGGACCTCTGGCGGCACATTATCAAAAACGCCCTTAAGAATCCAGATACAGATCGGCAGGATGAATGCGGCATCGATCAGGGCCAGGGATAGCAGGCTGTTGAGCATGTTCAGCCTGCGGTAGATCACAAAGAGCGGGATCAAGATCAGGATCTCGGGCAACATCTGCGTAATCAATAGAAAAAGGCCGAACAGATTGCGCCCTGTCCAACGCAGGCTGGAGAGGGCATACGCGCCCAACACCGACAGAGCCATGCAGAGCAGCATCGTCATGGTCGCAATCAGAAACGAGTTTCTCAGCCACAGCGCCACCGGGCGCTCGCCAAACAGTTCGGCAAACTGATAGAAGGTAAGTTCCTGGGGCAGAAGAGGCGGCGGGAAGTGCATGATGTACTTGCTGGGCTGGAAGGCGCTGATCATCATCCAGTAGACCGGGAAGATCGTCACGAGCGAGACGACGGCAACTGTGAGATAGAGCCCGATGCTGCCGAGTATGCGCCGCGGCGTCTGTTTGCGTAGCGTTGCGCTGGTGTCTGTTTCGAGAGTAGCCATGTCATGCAGCCTCTTGCGTTCGGCGGGCCTGCATCAGGATAAAGAAAAAAGCGACCACCAGCGAAACGACAAAGCCTGCCACCCCGAGCGCTGTCGCATACGAATAGTCGTAGAAGCGGAAAGCGGTGTTGAAGATGCGGATTACGATCGTTTCGGTGGCGCCTGAAGGGCCGCCGCCGGTCATCAGAAAGATAATTGTGAACTGCTTGAAGGAAAAAATGGCGGCCAGCACCACCAGCAGTTCCAGGGTGGTTCCGATGCTTGGGATGGTGATGCGCCAGAACAGTTGCAGCGGGTTGGCGCCATCCACTTTGGCCGCTTCGTAGAGTTCCTGGGGGATCGCCTGCAAGGCTGCCAGGATCACCAGGCTGTAAAAGGGGAAGGCTTTCCAGGAGGAGATCAGCACCATCCAACCCATGGCTAGCTCGGGCACTTGCAGCCACTGCGGATTCTGGGTGACACCGGGGAGCAGCCGAGCCAGGATATTGACCACGCCAAACTGGGGGCTGAGGATCCAGATGAAGATCATAACCACCGGCACCTCAGGTATCGCCCAGGGCATCATCAACATGCCCCGCGCCACAGGGCGGAAGTGAAATGGGCGGTTGAAGAGCAGCGCGGTAAACAGGCCGACACTGAGCGCGACCACGATTACCAGCGCTGTGAATAGCAGGGTGGTCTGGATGACCTTCCAGAATGCTGGATCGGAGAACATGCGCTCATAATTGTCCCAGCCGACCCAAACTGGCGGATTTTTGGACGCCAGCTCGATGCGCGTGAAACTGCCGTAAATTCCCTGGGCGATCGGGTACACGATCAGCAGCCCTTCGTAGAGAACGATCGGCAGCACCAAGGCGAAGGGCAGAAGGTAGCGGCGTCGGCGGGCGCGGGGAGATGTCTCACTCTGGTTGGGCCGGCCCGCCCGGCCGCTTGCACCTGCGAGTTCACTCATAGCTCAAGTGGTCTTCAAGATCGTCGCATTCCTGGCTCTGGACTTGCTGAATCTGTCGGGCGTTCCACACTGTTCGCAAGACGCATCGCCGAAGACGGTTTGAAAAACGCAATGTCGCCATATCGCGGAGACGCAAAGAAAAACCAGGGAGTTCATTGCGTTTCTGCGGCGTCTGCATCTTTGCGTTACATTCGTTTGGATCGTGTGTCGCTGTTCGACTCTTTACGAAATGCGCTCGGCCAGTTCTTCGGCTTGCTTCTGAGCAACCTCCATGGCGTCCTCGACCGACTTGCCGGCATTGAGCACGTCGGCAAAGTTGGT
This sequence comes from uncultured Caldilineaceae bacterium, assembly GCA_958295915.1. Lineage (GTDB taxonomy): Bacteria > Chloroflexota > Anaerolineae > Caldilineales > Caldilineaceae > Bin5. The sequence goes on along the minus strand of OY282381.1, from coordinate 3,942,746 downwards.
GATGACAATCTGCCCGAACTCATTGAAATTGAAGACGAAATCGCCAACGATATCAAAGGGCGTCACGTACTCCACTCCTGAGAAACCTGGTTTCAGCCACTCCAGATTGTCCAGATACTCCTGACGCGCGGCTGACGGCTGGGCGAAGATAACGTCCTGGCAGCCTTCTACCATGCGGCGGTAGTTGTCCGGTTTATACATGTAGGTTACAAACTCGAGCGCTTCCTCAATGACAGAGGAGTCCTTATTGATCATCATCGGATGGATACGAGCGATCGACTTGTTGCTCTCCCAAGGGATGGGCGCGCTGCGCAGCAAGGGATAGAGTTCTGGCGCATCCTTGGTGAAAGCGCCGACGGCAGCGGAGACGTACAGACCCTGGGCCACGGCGCCGGTCTGGAACAGACGGTAGCCTGTAGGATTGTCGGCGCCCTGCGGCATGGCTACATCGTACATCTGCTTGAACAACTTGAGACCTTTGATGATCGGATCTGAGGTCAACAGCGGGGTCTTGCCTTCGGCCCATATCCCATCATAGGGCATGCACCACTCCTCCAGCTGGAACCAGAAATCTGATGCTTCACTGACCAGATGGGTGGCGAAAAAGCCGTACTTCTGCTCGTCGCGATTGGTCAAGGCCGCGCTCACCTCAACCCACTCATCTGGCGTCTTGGCCGGGGTGATGTTGGCTTCCTCATAGCGTTGCTGATTGTAGAGGATGCCAAAGGCCACTGTCACCATGTCGAGTCCGTAGAGATTGCCCTCTTTGCGTAAGGCGTCGTGGGCCGAACTGAGATCTGTGATGTTGTTGCGCGTCAACACGTCGTCCAGAGGGACCAGGAGATCTGCCTGGATCAGACGGGGCGCCAGTTCAGGCGTAGCCATGATGATGTCGCCGTCAAGCTGGCCGGATTGCGCGCCCACGATCGTCTTGGTTGTGTATTGGTCAAAAGGGATGTTCTCTGGTACGACTTCAATTTCGGTCTGGGATTCATTGAACTCCGTAACGAAGTTAAGCCAGGTCTCGCCGCGGTTGCCTTCATCGAACCACCAGGAGAGGTAGCGGACCTGCTGTTTCTTGCCTGTGCTTACGGCCGGCGCGGCTGAGCCCGACTCGGCATCGGGTTGACCAGCCGGCGCGCAGGCTGCCAGCAGCCCGATACCGGCCAGGGCGGTTGCATTGCGCAAAAAGTCACGTCGGTTTAGCAGGCTGCGCGCTTCGTTTTGCTGTCTCACATCATGATCAGACATTTTTGCAAACCTCCTTCTGTTTGTCCCTTTATCTGGGCAAAATACGATACGACTCTACCAGAAATATAAACTTCATCAGCAGTTGCGTCACTCTCAGTTTTCGATAGGCATCTCCTTATATGGGTCATCCCGTTACGCGTCGTATTGCGTAACCAGCGGGGCCGAATCCAGTGTGATGGAAGCGCTATTCATTCAGGTGTAGTTCTCCAGTGGGGGGCAGGCGCATACCAGATTCCGGTCGCCGTAGACGTTATCGATGCGCCCGACAGAGGGCCAGAACTTGCTCTCCCGCACCCAGGCCGCGGGGAAGGCGGCTGTCTCGCGGCTGTAGACGTGGCTCCACGCATCAGACGCAACTGCAGAGGCGCTGTGGGGCGCATGGCGAAGGGGCGATTCCTCCGGGCTGATGCGCCCGTCCTGCACTGCATGAATCTCGGCCCGTATCGCCAGCATCGCGGCGCAGAAACGGTCCAGCTCATCTTTGGACTCGCTCTCTGTCGGCTCGATCATCAGCGTGCCGGCCACGGGGAAGGACATTGTGGGCGCGTGAAAGCCGAAGTCCATCAGCCGTTTGGCGATATCGTCCACCTGCAGGCCATGTTCCTTCAGAAACCGGGTGTCGATGATGCACTCATGCGCCACCCGCCCTTGCGCGCCTTTGTAGAGCACCGGATAGGCTGGCTCCAGCCGGGCGGCGATGTAATTGGCATTGAGAATCGCAACACGGGTAGCTTCGGTGAGGCCGCTGCCGCCCATCATGGCGATGTAGGCATAGGAAATTGGCAGGATACTGGCGCTGCCCCAGGGCGCGGCCGACACCGCGCCGATGGCGCGCGCGCCGCCGACAGCTGGGACAACGGCATGCCCGGGCAAGAAGGGGGCCAGATGCTCTGCCACACAGATCGGCCCCATTCCCGGCCCACCGCCACCGTGGGGAATGCAGAACGTCTTATGCAGGTTCAGGTGACAGACGTCCGCGCCCATATCGCCGGGACGACATAGGCCTACCTGCGCATTCATATTGGCTCCGTCCATATAGACCTGTCCACCGTGCCGGTGGATACTCTCGCAGATTTCGACGATGGCTTCTTCGAAGACTCCATGTGTGCTGGGGTAGGTGACCATCAGCGCGGCCAAACGCTCGCTATGTCGCTCGGCTTTTGCCCGCAGGTCCGCCACGTCGATATTGCCGTTCTCGTCACACTGAACGACCACTACTTTCATGCCCGCCATCACTGCGCTGGCCGGATTTGTACCGTGGGCGGAGGACGGGATCAGGCAGACGGTGCGCTGTTCGTCTCCCCGGCTACGGTGCAGGGCTCGAATGACCAGCAGACCGGCGTACTCCCCTTGGGAGCCGGCGTTGGGCTGGAAGGAGACTGCGGCAAAGCCGGTGAGGGTCTGCAGGGCGTGGGCCAGCCGGTCGAAGAGGATGCGATAGCCCTGGGTCTGCTCCAACGGCGCAAACGGGTGCATCCCGCCGAACGCTGGCCAGGTGACGGGAATCATCTCGGCAGTGGCGTTCAGCTTCATCGTGCAGGAGCCGAGGGGGATCATCGAATGGGCTAAAGAGAGATCCCGGTTTTGCAGCTTTGTGATATAGCGGAGCATCTCTGTCTCTGATTCCATCATGGTGAAAACCGGATGGGTCAGGTACGGGCTGGAGCGGGCAAAAGGCGCTGGATATTCGAGATCGGCCGCCGCGGCCAGGTCTGCCATGTTGGCGTCGGAAAGGGGCGCGCGACATTGCGCGTCCCTGCCGAAGATATCCAGCAGTGTGCGCAGTTCATCAACGGTTGTCTTTTCGTCCAGAGAGACGCCGACGGCTCCGTCTTCATACAGGCGCAAATTGATGCGCCGTTTCGTCGCCGCCCGACGCAGCTCCTCTTGAGTTCGACCACCGGCGGCGATCTTCAGCGTGTCGAAAAGCGGTCCATCGACGGGTTCGTTGAGCCGATAGCCGAGTTTTTTCAACTCGCCGGCCAGGATCGACGTAAGCAGCTGTATCCGCCGGGCGATCCGTTTCAGACCAGCCGGTCCATGGTAGATCCCATACATCGAGGCCATAATCGCCAGCAACACCTGGGCGGTGCAGATGTTACTGGTGGCCTTATCCCGGCGTATATGCTGCTCTCTGGTCTGCAGGGCCAAGCGCAGGGCAAACCGGCCTTGCGCATCCTGCGAAACGCCTACCAGCCGCCCCGGCATCTGCCGTTTGATGGCATCCCGGGTTGCCATAAAGGCGGCGTGGGGGCCGCCGTACCCCATGGGTACGCCAAAGCGCTGGGCACTGCCTACAGCGATGTCTGCGCCCCATTCGCCGGGGGGCGTCAGCAGCGTCAGGGCCAGCAGATCTGTGGCAGCGACGACGAACGCGCCGACGGCGTGCGCCTGCTCCACGAAGCCCCGGAAGTCGCTGATCGTTCCTTGGGTGTCCGGGTATTGCACCAAGAGGCCAAAGGTATCGGCATCGCAGCGATATTGGCGGTGGTCGCCGACGATGACTTCATAGCCCAGGGGTTCGGCTCGGGTTCGAACTGTGTCGATCGTCTGCGGGTGGCAGGTCTCTGAGACAAAGAACCTGTTGGCGGTTGCGCCGCGCTTTTGCGCCCGCTTGCACATCATCATGGCCTCGGCCGCGGCGGTGGCCTCGTCCAGCAGGGAGGCGTTGGCGATGTCGAGAGCGGTCAGGTCTTTCACCAGTGTCTGGAAGTTGAGCAGGGCTTCCAGTCGTCCTTGGGCGATCTCCGCTTGATAGGGGGTATATTGGGTGTACCAGCCGGGATTTTCAAGAATATTGCGCAGTAGGATTGGAGGGGTGATGGTATCGTAGTAGCCCATGCCGATAAACGAACGGAACAGGTGATTGTGGGACGCCATCTCCGCCAGCTCTGCCAGCACGTCCGACTCCGGGCGTGGTCCCGGCAGAGCTGGCTGTTGCTGGGATCGGATCTGCGTCGGGATCGTCTGGTCGATCAGCGCGTCGAACGAATCCACACCGATCGTCTGGAGCATTGCCTGGATTTCGTCCGGGCTGGGGCCCAGATGGCGATGGACGAACGAATCGGCGCGTTCCAACAGAGTGATCTGGTTTGTTGCTTGAAGCGAGCAGTCATCACCTCGCTGGCGCGGGCTAAAGCCTTCTGCTGTGGCAGGGCGCTGGCTGTTTCGATCTGCTGCGCCGGCGGTTGAATGGGCACGAACACTCATACATGTCTCCTTTGGTCTGCGAGCTCTGGTCCGCTGCCCCACAGTTGCGAATTGGGCAGCGGACAGACAGCGTGAATCGGAACAAAAAACGGGCATCCAAAATGAATGCCCGTCGCCTCTGTCCTTGACCTGAGAGATTGCCACACGCCAATATTACAAAAGGTTCTTTCGGCCTGGCGAAAACAGATACGGGATCTTTGATCGCTAGGCTGAAGAGACCCTTCAACATTGCCATTTCAGGCGTGCGTTTGCCCCGTCGGTGGCGGCTCTTGCGTAGAGAGCCGCGCTTTCCAAAGGTGCCGTATCGCGACGATCCTTTTGCCTGAGAGTGTCACCGAACAGGCTGGGTCGTCCTGTCGGCTTGCCCCTTCGGCGCCTCGAATCCGAAGTCTCTCTCATCGCGCATCAGCGTACTATGCGGTTTTCATCGCTATTTTTTCGATAGCGCAGGTAGTATAGCGCACTGTGACCAATAGCGCAATTGCCCGAAATCTCATGGGTGCATCTATAATCTGGTTGCGCGAGGATCTATATGCGAGTCATTGCCGGTAGTGCCAAAGGTCATAGATTGCAGCCGGTTCCGAGGAATACAACTCGGCCGATCACGGATCGAGCGAAAGAGGCGCTCTTTTCGATTCTGGGAGATTGGATCGAAGAGACGTATGCGCTCGACTTGTTCGGCGGCACTGGCGCGGTGGGCATCGAAGCCCTTAGCCGGGGCGCGGCCCACGTCCATTTCATCGATCGTAGCCGTGCCGCAATCCGCACGATCCGGCACAACCTGGCTCACTGCAAACTGAGCGAGCGGGCAACAGTTGAGCGACGAGATAGCTTCGCGTTTCTGGAACAGTTCGACAGCGAGCCGTTCGATCTGATCTATATCGCGCCGCCCCAGTATCAGGGCCTGTGGCGCGTAGCGCTGCTGGCAGTAGACGCTCGCCCCAATCTACTGACCGACGATAGCGTTGTCATCGTTCAGATTCATCCCCGAGAGGAGACGCCGATTGCGCTCGAGAACCTCATCGAGTTCGACCGCCGGCGCTACGGCTCTGTGCTGCTGATCTTCTATGACTGCGCAAACTAAGCAGCCGCTCTCTGGATTTGTCTGGGAATCTGGGCTGTGGATTAGTCGCCGGACGATGCCACTACGGCAAAATAGACGGTCTGGCCGGCTTCGGCCTCATGGTTGACGTTGACGGTCACAGCGCTATGGCTGGCGATCTCGTAGCCTCGCGTATCTTCTACGGCGACGATATACTCGCCGGACGTCAGTTCTTCAAAGAGGGCCCCGGCGGTATCGACAGTATTTTCTGCCATGATCGATTCAGCGTTTGGAGCGGTCAGCGTAACGGTTGCTCCAGCGATGAGGGTCTCGGCATCATCGAATGCGCCATCTGCGTTCACATCCACAAAGAGATAGACGAGAAGCGCGTCGGGCGCCACCTCTGCACTGACGACGATCATCGGCTCGGTAGGGGCGGCTGTCGGCAATTCCGTGACAGTGGACGGCCCTTTCCTTTCAGTGACTTGGGCGTCGTCCGACTGGGTCGCGCTTGGGGTCGTGGGGACAGGCTTTTTCTCCGTCGGGGCCGACTCGGTCACTTCTGTAGATTGTCCTGTGGGCGGCAGGTCGGCGTTGATTTCCATTTCCGCCAGGGCCTGTGTCAGGGCGGCGGTGAAGAGGTCGAAATTACGCCGGGTGACGTGAAGCTCTGCTACGGCTGTGTCCAATTCATCGATGCGAATACCTTGATCGCTGAGGCTCTGGTCGAGCGCGGCCAGGCTGCTGTCAAGTGTTTCCAGGCTGTTCTGCAGAGCGGCGACCGCGCCGGCCTCCTGTTCCAGTACCACCAGCCGCTCGCCCAGGGTTTCTACGCTTGTGTTCACGGTATCCAGATCTGCGCCTACACGGGTCAGTCCGGCTTCCAGGGCGTTCACCTTCGCGGTATTGGTAAAATTCAGCGTGCCGCCGTTCCAGATCGCCAGTACCAGAAGTGTAAGGAGCAGACCGATCACCGCCCCGCCAATCGCCGAGAGATAGGCAGTCAAGGACTCTTCGGCTTCGGGCATACTGAATTCCAGTTCCGGGGGCTGCTTTGTACGGACTTCCATGACTCTCTCCTCATTCGACGTCAGATCAACGTTCGACTCGCGCAGAACCAAACCAGATCTCAATGGGATATGAGTTGAACAAAAAAGCGCCAACCAATGGACAGCCAATTCAGCTGATGGCAATGTCTTTGATTGATACTGCAGGCAGATCATTCATTCGCATTCTATTTTTCGAGCATACAAAAATCGGCAGAATCTGTCAAATTGCGGTGGCGCACTCCTCTTGCACAAGCTGATTCGACCGTTTCGCTCTGATCGCAAAGCGGCTGTACTCGGCATCGATGTCGTGAACTTTGTCACATAAACATATTACGCCTGCTTATCTCCTTTGCAGTCTATCGCTATACATTCAGGATCGCTAGGATCGTTGAGCAGATTTCTTCAGCCTAACCATGGTGTTGGTCGGTCGGATTGGGGCAGTGTATACTATCCAGCCAAAGGAGCGCGCGGGCAGCTTCTTCCGCCGGCGCAACCGACCCCTGACGTGCCGGGCTTTTTTTCTGCCAACAGAAGAAGGCCAGCGTGTGACAGAAATCGGATCAGGTCGGCTGGATGCCGGCCGAGCGGCAACGGCTCAACAGAGAGCACTGGGAGAAAGAAAGATAGAATGTTGACGACTTTCACTGTTCCGACCAATGAAGAGGCACTGACTGGGCTGGCGAAAGAGACGGGCTTAGCGCTCAAACAGGCAGGGCTGATGGCTGCGGTCGCTGAAAGCTGCACCGGCGGCCTGGTCGGCCATCTACTCACCGAGATTCCCGGCAGTTCAGCCTGGTTTCTGGGCAGCGCCGGTGTCTACAGCTATCGGGCCAAAGAAAAGCTCCTGGGCGTGGATCACGCCCGCTTGCAGCGAGAGGGCGCGGTCAGCGCAGCGGTGGCTGGTCAGATGGCGGCCGGCGCGCTGAGGCTGTATGAAGCGGACGTAGCGGTGTCGATTACCGGCGTGGCCGGCCCCGGCGGCACAGCCGAGAAGCCGATGGGGCTTGTCTACTTTCACTTGGCTGCAAGCGACGGCGCCAGCCAGGCGGAGAAAGCCATCTGGCCGGCGGATCGGCGAGGCAACAAACTGTTGAGCGCGCAGTTCGCGCTGGACATGCTGCGTTCCTATGCGGCGGATAGGCAGATCACATGAAACAAATGGTAGCGGTCGATGAGCCAATTCGAATGCGGGCGCGCACGCTCCCATCGGGAAAGATCGTACCGACATCGTTCATCTGGCGCGATCAGACCCGCTATGTGGCTGATGTGGGCCGGCAGTGGCAAGAGCGGGTAGATGGCAAGAGCCTACGCTGTTTCCTGGTTCAGGCGGTGGACCAAAGCACCTACGAAGTGCGCTGGGATCCGGCAGAGGATGTCTGGAGCCTTCATCGCGCCTGGATCCTGAACCTCGTGTGAATGTACGCTGCGGCATTGCGGCGCGGCTCTGATCAGCCTTGCCGTTGCGATCCCGGGGGGCCATCACCCCAGTCAGGTATCGTAAGCAGCTCTCCGTCACCCAGCGCTGACTTGTGGGCCATGACTCCGGCGGCCATGTAGCGTACAGCCGCCCAGACTGGGATGGCCGGCTGCCGTTCCTGGGCCACCGCCTCAACGAACTCATGCACCAGATAGGGATGGGAGCCGCCATGTCCGCCGTAGATGTGGGAACTCTTGCTCATGGCGCGAAAGGCTTCCTCTACGGCCGGCGGCAGAGGGTCCCGCATCTCGACGGCGGAAAGGGGGACGCGTCGCTCTTTGTCACACCAGTGATTGTCCTCAAAGCAACCCTGGGCGCCGTAGATGCGGAACGTCTCCCGGCCTGGCAGCCCGATCTCCCGGTGCTCACAGATGCGCATACTGGCGCCGTTGCTCATCTGAAAGAGGGCCGTTTCGTTGCTGAAGGCATAGCCCTCATCTATAAAATACGCGTCGCGCGTGCGGTTGGCGTAGCCCCAGGCACAGACCTTCAGTGGACGGGCGTTCATCACACTCATGGGGCCGCTGGTTGAGTGGGTGGGGTAGTGCATGGGGCCGGTACGCGCGCCCTTGTCTTTGTACGCCGCTCGCGCCTGTAGCCACTCTTGCCCGGCCTGGCTGGCCTGCCGCTGAGCCTGCACCTGGCGCAGATTGCTGTTGGGGCTTTCCACATCATGGAAATACTCGCCTTCGCTGTAGACGAAACTGCCGAAGGCTCCTTCCGCTGCCCGGCGCCGGCAGTACATGGCTTCAGCCCGGTAGAAGGTGGTCTCGCCCAGCATATACAACTGTCCAGTGCGCTCTACCGTTTCCACCAGCCGGTCACACCAGTCAAGAATCTCATCGCCATCAGGCAGGGTGATGACCGGCACAGCGCTGTAGACGTGCTTGCCCGCCTCCATGGCCTGAATACACTGGGGCGCATGCAGCCAGGGCTGCGTGATGAGGACCAGAGCATCCACATCACTGCTACAGATGTCATCCAGGGAGGCGTAGGCGTCCCGCGGGTGAAACTTGGCCTGCCAGCGCTCCTGTTCAGCGATACGGGCAATGCGTTCCGGTTCCCGATCGCAAAGGGCGATGCGATCCACCAAGGGGTGACTCATAAAGAGGTTGGCGAAGGCGCTGCCGAACGCCCCCAAACCGACCAATCCCAGACTGATGCCCATATCTCTCTCTCCTATCGCAAGGATCTGCACTATGCCATCGTGACGAGCGCGCCATTGGCTGACAATCATAGCACCGACATACCCGGAAGGCAACTGACACGCCATGTCTGTGAACGCATGTTCTCATAGTGCGGAGGTTGATTATCATTTATTCCTGGAACCGTGTACAATCTATGTTGCGAAGACAGCGAAGATCCGCTTAAGGAGAGACGCCATGAAAGCAGCTATTCTTTACCAACCCCATGCGCCCATAGCCGTCAAGGATGTTGAAATCGAGGATCCGCAGCCTGACGAACTCCTCCTCGATATTGTCGGCGCGGGGGTGTGCCACAGCGACTATCACTATGTTACCGGTCATAGAACCCCCCGCAGGATGCCTTGGGTGATGGGGCACGAGGGAGCCGGCATCGTGCGCTCGGTTGGCGCTGGCGTTCGCACTATCGCGCCTGGAGACAAGATCATCCTGTCTTTGGACGCTATGTGTGGGAGCTGTCGCAACTGCACAAATGGCCGACCTGCGCTTTGTGAGACCTATCCCTTTGAAGCCATGAGCCGCATGACACAGGATGGGGAGCCTGTCTATCACGTCAGGCCCACATTTGTTGAGCAGACGATCGTACTGGCCGATGCCTGCGTGAAAGTGCCGGATGACACGCCACTGGAGCAGGCCTGTCTCATTAGCTGTGCGGTCATTACTGGCATCGGCGCTGTGGTCAACCGGGCCAAGGTGGAAACAGGCGCCTCTATGGCTGTGTTTGGCTGTGGCGGCGTGGGGCTTAACGTCATACAGGGCGGGGCGCTGGCTTCTGCTGGCAGGATCATCGCGGTTGATACAGTGCCCTACAAGCTGGAATTAGCCGAGCAGATGGGGGCCACGCACTTTATCAACAGCGCTCAGGAGGATCCTGTCCAACGGATCAAAGAGATCACCGGAGGAGGCGCGGATTACGCTTTTGAGGTCGTTGGATTTCCAGCGATCGTGAGACAGGCGATCGATTCAGTCCGCAAAACGGGCACGGCAGTGGTGGTCGGGGTACAGCCAACAGGCCAGGATGTTTCGGTCGAAGGTTGGCACCTATTGGAGGACCGGACACTCATGGGCGCCTTCCACGGCGCGGCGCGGCCGCGCATCGACTTCCTGTGGATCCTCAACCTGTACAAACAGGGCAAGATCAAACTCGACGAGCTGATTTCGCGCTACCGACCATTGGACGAGATTAACGAGGCTTTCGAGGACATGAGCCAAGGGAAGGTGGCTCGGACGGTTCTCGTGTTTGATTGATATCATCCAGAAGCGTTCCGAACATCCTGATCCACCTCGCATACCTATTCGGGATGCATCCCAGATTGGGGGCATCCGGTTGCGTATTGCGTAGCCGGCCGAATCCAGTGTAGCTGCCCAGGGGCGCGTCAGAAACGCGAGGCCCATCTTGGATCGCATCCACCTCTGGCCACGGTTCCCTTAACAGTTAGAAAGAGAGTACAAAAAAGCGATAATGGTAGCATGTCTACAATCAAGTCGGACGCACCTAGCTGGCTGTAGGTCTTGCCTGTGGACGAAAAAGTGAAAGAGAATGCCTGCAACGACATCTTGTGCGCACCGTTCAGCCAGCGCTGCTGATTTAGCAAAAGCCGAACGCCTTCGCCTCAGGTTGGTAGCAGGGGGGATCGTGTTTGCATTGGCATTGGCTGTCGTAATGCTGCGTCTTCAGCGTCTGAACGAAATCCCGCCTGGGCTTCATCACGATGAATGGGCACATGGAGTGGATGCTCTCACAGTGTTGCAAGGAGAGCACACTATTTTCTTTCCTAGGAATAATGGACGCGAAGGGTTGATTGTCTATACAATTGCCCCGGCCATTTCCTTTTTTGGAAAAACGATGCTGGCTATTCGTTTGCCCACGGCTCTGGCTAGCGCGGGCACAGTCTTTGTCGTCTTCTGGTTGGGACAGCTCCTTTTTGGGAGAGACGAGGAAAGCGGGCGCGCCACGGCTTGGCGCGGTCTGTTGGTTGGCGGTATTGGGGCTGGTCTGCTGGCGGTTTCCATCGGCCAGACGGTCATTGGGCGCACGGCGCTTAGAGGCAACTTCCTGCCCTTGATTCTTTCCCTGTGTTTGGCCCTGCTGTGGTGGGGGTGGAAGCAACGGAGCTGGTGGCGGATCGCGCTGGCAGGCGCGTGCGCGGGGCTGCTGCCGTACACCTATATTCCGGCGCGTTTCACGCCCTTTCTGTTTCTCCTCTTTGGTTTGAGCTTTGCGCTGCCCCTTCGCTCTGTCACCAGAGAAAGAGTGCGATCTGAGCTACCGTGGGTAGGCATTTTTGTGGTCATAACCGGGCTGGTGGCTGCGCCCATTCTCGTTCATTTCGCTCTGCATCCCGAAGATTTTTTTTCTTACATCCGGACGTGGCTCTTTCATCCTCCTGGTGGGCGTGAGGGAGCCTCTCTGGGATCCTTCCTGATCAATGGGTGGAATCATCTGTTGCTCTTTGGTCTTCGCGGCGACCCGCGTTGGTGGCCCGATGGCTCCGGCCAACCTATACTAAACCTATGGGAAGCATTCTTTTTTTGGCTTGGCGTGGGTATGGCCGTGCGGCACTGGCAACAGCCCGCCTATCGTCTGCTACTTCTCTGGCTGGGGGTCCTGATCCTACCGGCAATGCTGACTAGAGTGGACTCCCCCGACACCCTGCGCATGATCGGCGCGGTACCTGCTATCTATCTGCTGGTGGGTGTCGGCATGTGGGAGGCGTTCCGGTTTTTGAGGGAGCGATTTTTTCAGGCACATGATACCAAGGCGGCCATTGCTGTAGGGGCTGTGATCAGTGGATTGATTCTGGTTCAAGGCGTGATCACCTATCGAATCTATTTTCAGAAGTGGGCGTCCGCGCGCGAAGTCTATATTCGATACAATGCGCCGTGGGCAGATTTGGCCCGGATACTGAACGCGCAGCCACTTAGCTCGGACATGATCTATCTAATTCCCCATTCCTTTTGGTATAACGGTTTCGAATACCTGTATCAAGGCGCGACGCCGGTTCATCTTCTCCATATTCATGCGCATCCTTCATCTCCAGGCGGCCTGGATAACTATCAAGGCACGGCGCCGGTTCGTCTTCTCCACACGACCATGTCCGATCTGGCGCGGAAGCTCGAATCCACGCTGGCGGCTATGGAGAACATATCCTCTGTGAAGGTTGTGGACTGGGACGATGATCTGTATCGGTCTGATCATGAAACCGAACTACTTGACATTCTTCTTGGCAAGTACGGACGTTACCTGGGTAGCGATGCGTACGTCAACTTTCAAGTCCACACCTACACGGATATTTCTCTGGATCGCCCCTGGACATTCTATGAGCATCTGGCGCCGCTGACAGTCGATTACGATGGCGGTCTATCTCTCCAATGGATCGCCTTGGGACAAGGTGAAAAGGAAAAGCAGCTGTCATCTCGGCAGCCGCTCGATCTGGGACAGGAGCGCTCTCTGTGGGTGGACCTGCACTGGCAGACCGCCCCCGGGTTGGATATCGATTATGCGATATCCCTACGCCTATACAATACTGAGGGTGAGGGGGTCTACCAAAACGATACTGTCCTATGGGAATCGGCTCATACGACCACCGGTAACGGAGAGTCATCCGCAGTGTTCAATACCCTGGTCCAGCTTGATTTCCCGATCGATCTCCTGCCCGGCGATTATGAGCTGCGGCTGGTCGTCTACAACGCTGAGACCCTAAAACCGACTGTCCAACTGGGTGTTTGGGAGCCAGAGGTGGTTTTGGCGCGCTTGCGGTTGGCGGAAGTCCAGTGATGGGAGGGCGCACTCATGCGAACCGATCTGGCTGGGTGCATCCAGGTTGCTGAATTCGACGTTAAAGATGAAGTAACGGGAAAGCCATCTATACATATAGAACTTGAAGATCGTACGGGGTAGTGGCTGAAAGGTAAACGGTGGTATAATAGAGAGTATGATACAAGGAACCTATCGTCTATTCGGGACGGTGTCACGGTGTTTGAGACGCTAGATTCCTTAGTATCCGCAACGCTTTACCTGCCAAGAAGTCGGGGATGGGGATCCTTATGAACGTATCTACATCGATCTACTTGACAGACTTGAGTCGATGTCAGCCACAGATCGCGCTCAGCTCTGGAAAAGAGAAAAACCGCTGGCAAGTCGTTCCCTACGAAACCAGCGGCTTCTCCGGCACTATGTTGATTGCTGGCCCGGAGACCGCAGCGCCGCCTGTGACCCTGCCTCTGGGTGTATCTGGCTGGCACGGGATCTATCTGGGTCTGTGGAGCAATTGGACAGACAGCCTGGTTCGAGTCAAACTCTCTGGCGACGATGCCTTTGTGAAAGTGATTCGAGAGGCCGAGGCGGGAGACTTTGCCGATAACTTTTCCCTGGATGAGCGATTTTGGAAGATAGCCGATCTTACAGGGCAAGATCTGATTTTGGCGCAGCAGTCGGCGGGCGAGTCGGAAGCGGCCTATATTGCCTATGTGAAACTTATTTCTCTGGACGAAGCCGATGTAAGGCGGTTGCTGGCAGATCGAGCCAATCGGGATAACAAACGCCTTATCTGCATGAATGATGGTTTCAGCAATTTCAATCGTTTCCGTCCGACAACCCAGGAAGAGATCTGGGAGTGGCTCGAACCATTCCGGGATACTGACTTCCAGAAGATGTTCTGGTGTCCTGGGGCTGGCGGCGATGTGCTGACTTATCCTTCGTCCATCGGCAGTCTGATCGGGAGCAAGACCCAAGATTTTCCCCGGGTCAGCGACCGTCGCAACGCCGAGTCTATGCGGATTCTTTCTGGCGCAGGCATAGACACCGTCGAGACGGTGGTCAACTATTGCCACCGTTTCGGTCTGGAAGCGCATATCAGCCAGCGTATGGAAGCGTTTCAATGTTGTCCGCCCTTTGAGGAGTTCTTCACAGGCGACTTTTACCGTCAGCACCCGGAGTGGCGCTGTGTCGATATCGATGGGCGTGAGATCGCGCGCATGAGTTACGCTTTTCCGGCAGTGCGCGAGTTGGTGTTGAACGTCTTCCGCGAAGTGGCCACCCGTTACGATATTGACGGTATCAACCCGATTTTCAACCGTGGCGCGCCATTTCTTCTCTACGAGACGCCGCTGGTCGAAGGTTTTCGGCAAGAGACCGGTTTGGACGCGACCCAGCTGGCCGAAGACGATGAACGGTATCTGCGCTATCGGGCTCGAGTGATGACTGCGTTCATGGTTGACCTGCGCCGGGCAATGCGGCAGATTGGCGAGGCGCGACAGCGACCACTGGCGATCTCTGCCCACGTGTTGAATAACGCCGATAGCAACCTGTTCTACGGATTGGATGTGCCGGCTTGGGTCGAGCGGGGTCTGATCGACAATCTGATCTCCTATCCGTGGCGTAATGAAGAGATCGATGTCGCCTACTTTGGGCAGCTGACGCAAGATACACCAATTCAGTATTATCCTGAAGTCATGCCTCGTATTATGTCTGCGGAAACCTATCGTCGCCGGGCTATCCAGAACTACGCTGAGGGGGTCGATGGACTCTGTTTTTGGGATACAGATGGCCGTCATTTACGGCTCAAAGAATGGAGCATGATCCGGCGTCTTGGACATCGAGACCAACTGGCAGACTGGGATGATGGCGACGATTTCTACTATCGATCGCTTCCTCTACGCAGCGTCGGCGGATATGTTCTGGACAAATATCCGCCCCATTGGGCGTACTGAATGCCGACCTTTTATGGATGATGGCTACGTATATCATCAACCGGCTGTTCTTGGCGGTTCCGCTGGTTCTGGGCATCACCCTCATCACCTTCGGCTTTATCAACATGGCCCCGGGCAACCCGGTCCTCGCCATGATCAACCCGGAAGAGGAGTTGTCTGCGGCGAACCTGGAACGCCTGAAAGAAGAGTTGGGGCTCAACAGACCCGTACACGTTCGCTATGCGATCTGGCTCGGCCAGCTTGTGCGGGGAAATTTTGGCTACTCCTACCATACAGGCGAACCGGTGCTGCGCCGCATCGCCGTTCGTCTGCCGGCTACGCTGGAACTGATGGGCTTCGCCCTGGTCGTTTCCTCAATCCTGGGCATCAGTCTGGGTGTGCTGGCTGCCTTGAAACAGTATACCATTTGGGATTATATTCTGACTC
Source organism: uncultured Caldilineaceae bacterium (assembly GCA_958295915.1). GTDB lineage: Bacteria > Chloroflexota > Anaerolineae > Caldilineales > Caldilineaceae > Bin5. Next base: position 3,927,377 of record OY282381.1, on the reverse strand, counting down.
TCTTTGCTTTATTCTCCATCTCGATCCCGTCTTTTTTTCTGGCCCTCCTGGCTCTTTATGTCTTTGCCCTGAAATTGGGCTGGTTTCCCACCTTTGGCATGCGATCCGTGGCTTTTGACGCGCTGCCGCCCTTGTTGGACAATCTGCACCACCTTGTCCTGCCGGGGGTCATTCTTTCCCTGGATCTGACTGCCGGCTTGACCCGTTACATGCGTTCGGGTATGCTGGAAGTCCTGGGGCAAGAATATGTGATCACCGCCCGCGCGAAAGGTCTGCAAGAAGTCCGCGTCATCGTCGGGCATGCCCTACGCAACGCGCTGCTACCGGTCATCACCATTGTGACCCTGCGTTTGCCTATTCTATTCGGCGGCACGGTCATCATTGAGACCATGTTCCAGTGGCCGGGCATGGGGCGGATGGCCATTCAGGCCATCGCCCAACGGGACTATCCTGTGTTGATGGGGTTGACCTTCATCGCCGCGGTTCTCGTTCTGGCCAGCAACCTGCTGGCCGACATTCTCTATGCTGTGGCCGACCCGCGCATTCGCCATGAATAAAGGGTAACTTATGCGCTCTCCACAAGAACTGCGCACACTGCTAAGCGGGCCTGTCATGTCCGTGCATACACCTTTCTGCCGGGATGGCGAGATCGACTTCGATAGCCTGCGGGGGCTGGTGGAGCGGGGCATCGCCGCTGGCAGCACGGTCATGCTCCTGACTTATGGAGACAGCCTTTTCTCCCTGCTCACCGATCAGGAAGTGGCGGATGTGACCAAGGTGGTGGTCGAACAGACAGCTGGACGGGCCGCGGTGGTGGCTGCGGACCGGATCTGGTGGACCGGCAAGACCGTAGCCTTCGCGCGCTATGCCCGGGGAGTCGGGGCCGACTTGCTTATGGTATTGCCACCGGACTGGGCGCTTTCCTGCACTGTGGATACCTTTGTCGCCCACTATGCAGCGGTGGCTGCTGAGATTCCTGTAATGGTGGTGACCAATGTCTTCGGTCGTTCGACAGCGATGGGGCTCGAGGTATTAGGGCGACTGCGGGATGAGGCACCAGGCGTTGTCGCCATTAAGGACGATCTGGTGGGCGTTTTTGCCCGCAAGATGGCTCTCCTACTGCACGGCCACTGGGCTGTCATCTCTGGCGGGCAGAAGCAGAACCATTTCGATCTGCTTCATTACGGATGCGATGGCTACCTATCCACCTTTCTTACCTTTGCGCCCTCAATCACCCAGGACTATTGGCAGGCGATCCAAACAGAGGACTGGGAGGCAGCGACCCGGATCATTCGGAACTACGACATGCCCTACTTTGATTTCGCCCTCAATATGGTTGGGGGTTTTGACGCGGCGCTACATGGAACCTATGAGTTTTTCGGCCTGGCCCAACGCTGGCGACGACCACCGTATCACTCCCTTACAGACGAACAGATGGAGCAATTGACCCAATTGTTCCATGATTTGAAACTGCAGTAGATGCGTATGCAGGCTTTGTCCAGGGCGCAAATGAGCGTGGAAAGGTTGTTTTGCGCGCCACAGTGGGGCGCGACTTCCGCATTCTTTCGCAGCGTCCTGTTCCATACACCATCTTATCGATCTATACAGTTGTTTAGATTTTCCAGGAGGAATACTATGCGTAGCAGAACTGTTCATGGAGTCAATCGGCGTCAGTTTCTTAAGGCCGGCGCTCTGGTGGGCGGCGCTTCGGTGTTGGCGGCCTGCGCTCCGGTAGGCTCTGATGCAAGCCCAGCGGCAGAGGCGGCGGCGGCGGAAGAGATGAAGCGAGGCAATCTCATCGGCCTCTACGGCGGCCCTATCAACAGCTTCAACCCCCTGACCGCTGTTCAGGGCTTCCAGTCCCATTTCTTCCAGTGCGTTCTGCCCCCTCTGATCCAAGAAAATGTGCCGAAAACCGGCTTTGTACCGATCATGGCCGAGAGCTGGGAGGTCTCCGACGACGCGACGGAGTACACATTTCATATCCATCCGGATGCCAAGTGGCACGATGGCGCCAACTTTACGGCTGAGGATGTACTCTTCTCCTACGAGCTCTATCTGAACCCGGCCACCAAGTCCCGCCAAGTGAGCAACCTGGCCATACTCCGGGGGGCTGAGGCCTATTCCAATGAAGAAGCCGACAGCGTTGAAGGCATCACCGTTGTCGATGACAAGACGATCAGGTTCACCACCGCTTTCGCGACCGGCCTCTTTCTCTTCCAGGCCATCCATCCTATCCTGCCCAAGCACATTCTGGGCGATATCGCGCCGGACACTCTGGAGAACCAGTCTTTCTTCTTCGAAGACCCGCTGGGGTCCGGTCCGTTTCAGTTCGTGGAATACCAGGCTGACCAGTTCATCCGCCTGCAAGCCAACGACGACTGGCACTGGGGCAAGCCCAAGCTGAACAGCTACATCATGCAGATCATCGCGTCGCCCGATGTAGGCCAGATCGCTCTGGAGCGAGGCGAAGCCCACTTCAATGCCTGGGGGGGTCTCAATACCAGTTCGACAGAAGTGGTTCGGTCCTTTATCGACAATCCTGATTTCAAAGTTGTGGCAACGACAGGTGTGGTCTTCACGGCCTACTCCTTCAACCTGCGCAAATCCTTCTTCGCCGACAAGCGGGTACGTCAGGCCTGGCTACATGCTCTGGATCGCCAGAAGATCATCGATGTCTTCCAGGGCGGCAACGGCACGATCTATAATTCACCGTTGATCCATGGTTGGTCCATTCCGGACGATCTCAATTCCTACGCCTACGATCCGGATCTGGCCCGTCAGCTTCTCGAAGATGCCAACTGGGACTTTGATCAGGAGGTTACAGTCAACCTGATCACGCTGAGAAGCGAGGAGGCCCGCGCCCAAGTCGCCGCTGAAAAGCAGATGCTAGAGGAGGCTGGCTTCAAGATCAAGATCGAGGAGATGGATAGCTCGGTCTGGGTGGAGCGGTTCTACGACACCCATGAATTCGAGGCAGTTCGGGTTGGCTTTGGCTCCTTCCCGGATCCTGATGGTTTCCTCAAATTTCACCTGACGACGCAGGGTCGCAACGCCAACGGTTATGCCGAGGCGATTGGCGGCGACTTCGAGGAGAAGGTCATTGAAGCCGGTCAGCTAACCGATCAGGCGGCTCGCCAGGAGATCTACTTCGACCTTCAGCGCACTCTCAACGACAACCCTTCCCACGCGCCGCTCTATGTAGGCAACAACGTCTGGGTCTTCAATAATGGCGTTTCTATTCCGGAGATTACAGACCAGGGCGTTGTGGGCAGCCTTGCTGATCTGTCCAATCCTCTCCCTGCCAAGCGAGATTGGTGGACAAACCTAGAAGGCTGGGCGTTCCAGGGATAGTTTTCATTAGAACAAACAGATCACGCAGACAATGATTGGGCCGGAGAAATTTGGTCGACTCGCTCGTTGTGTCGGCCTAATCATTGTTCTGTTTGAGGTCATTTCAATCTATGTCCGCGACCGTCAGACCGAGGCTGCAGCCAGAGCAGATCGGACTATCGACGAACAGGAATGGGAACACCGCAGCCGCTCGCTTTCGCCGTCATAAAGTGGCTGTGGCAAGCTTGGGGATCATCGCTATCCTGGGGATCATCGCCATTTTCGCTCCCATTGTTGCCTTACAAGACCCTTACACTGTCGACTTGGATAATATTCGTCAGCCGCCCAGCATCGCTCATATCCTGGGGACAGATTCCGCGGGGCGAGACATGTGGGCGCGTATGGTGTACGGCGCGCGTATCTCCATGTCTGTCGGTTTTGTCGCCAACGTCATCTCTATTTCCATCGGCGTGCTGATCGGCACGGTCTCTGGCTATGCAGGCGGCTGGGTGGACAATATTCTGATGCGTTTCACCGAGTTGGTGATGAACTTCCCTACTTTCTTCGCCATCTTAATGTTGGTGGCCCTACTTGGGCCCAATATCATTAACGTGATGGTGGTGATCGGCGTGTTGGGCTGGGAGGGCCTGGCGCGATTGCTGCGGGCGCAGACACTCTCTTTGCGCGAACAGGCCTTCGTGGAAGCCGCTCGCTGCATCGGCACACCCCATCCCCAAATCATCCTCAGGCATATCCTGCCTAACTTGCAGCCCTACATCCTGGTAGCGGCGACATTGGGCGTGGCCGGCACTATCCTGACGGAATCCGCTCTCTCGTTTCTCGGCTTAGGCGTCCAAATCCCTCAAGCCAGTTGGGGGAGTATGCTCAATTCGGCCCAATCCCTGACTGTGCTGACCAATTCCCCCTGGCTATGGCTGCCACCGGGAGTCGCCATTTCGGTAGCTGTTCTGGCTATGAACTTCGTCGGCGATGGACTGAGGGACGCTTTCGACCCCCGCATGGAGGTATAACTATGTTCAGGCAGGCATCTTCAGACGAAGCCGCCATCTATATAACCGATCTTGACCGCTGCCAACCATCCACCTCGCTCTCTTCAACACCCAAACGACACACTTGGCTTGCGCAGCCGTATGCAACCGCCAGGCTGAGCGGTCAGTTACTCAGCGCCGGGGAAGAGACAGCGGCCCCAGAAGTGACGCTGGCTCTCGAACAAAGCGGGTGGCATCGCATCTACATTGGGGTCTATCCGGAACATCGAGGACGAGCTGCAATTGAGGTAAAACTCAGTGACGATACAAGCTATTCCTTGCTGCATATGGGCGCGGACTGGAGCGCTGCGGCTTCGCACGGCCATACCATCCACGAACTGTGGTGGAAGGAAGCGGACCTGAGCGGTCAGGATCTGTGCATCCGTCAAGTCTGCACATCCACCGGCGACACGGATGAACCGACAGCTGTACAATGCGAGCGCGTCAAATTGGCGCACATCAAACTTGTTCCCCTATCCGCTGCGGAGGTCGCGACGTTGGAGAGGGAACGGCAGCGGTCGGACACCCGCAGGCTCTTCGCCCACAACGACGCTCATGGCTACCTTTTTCTCTTCGGTTCCGCGACGGAGGAGGCGGTTCGCCGCGAGATCGAACCCTATCGCCACACGGATTTTTCTCGTCTTTACTGGGAGTGTGGGGCTGGGGATCTGATGTTCTATCTGGGGCAGGCTGGACGTTTGCCAACCTGCGACGGGATCGAGGACTTCGAGCGGCGGGGGGATCGGCTACACGCCGAAACCTGGCGCACATTCCGCGAACGTCAACTCGACCCGTTCAAGGTGGCTCTGGAGTGCGCTCACGAGATGGGCCTAGGGTTCCACGCAAGCTATCGAACCGCTGGCTTCTTCTTTCCGGCTCCATTGGAGCAGTGGAATCCGGGCAGTCTCTATTTCACGCGACCGGATCTGCGTATGGTGGGCCGGGACGGGCGCCTTGGGCCTCGCGTCTCCTACGCCTTTGGAGATACCCGCCGCTTTGTCATCAACTTGCTGCGGGAGGTGGCCCAGTATCCAATCGATGGCATCTGCATTCTCTACAATCGGCGGCCACCCCTGGTGGACTACGAACCGCCCCTGGTGGAAGGGTTTATCGCCGAATACGGCGAAGATCCCCGACACTTGCCCGCCGACGACCCTCGTTGGCTGGCCTACCGCTGTGTGGCTTTGACCGATTTCCATCGGGAACTGCGCCAGACTCTGGACGCGCTGGCCGAGGGGCAGGGACGGGATCGGATCGTTATCTCTGCCTGTGTATTCAACCGGGACGAGAATCTGCTGAACGGCCTTGACCTGAAAACATGGCTTGCCGAGGAGTTGATCGATACCTTGATTCCTTACACCTCCGAGCCAGAGTTGGATAGCATGAGCGTGGCTTGGAATGATGATGATGCGGTACGCTACTTTGTGGAACTGACCGCGGGCACGAACTGTCAACTTGCCCTCAACATCATGCCGCGCCACATGACGCCTGAAGCATTTCAGCGCAAGGCCGATGCACTCTATGCTCAGGGCGTGGATCAGTTTTTTTTCTGGGATTCAGCTGGCCCCTTCGGGCGGGCCAACTACAGCGCCGGCTGGAATGCCCTGCGCCGGCTTGGTCATCGGGAAGAGATCAGGGAGTGGCGTCAACTGGGGGAACCGAACTTACAGCCCGCATCGGTGTCCCTCCGCCGGATTGGTGACTACGATCTAAGGTATCAGACGCCGGGATGATGAGGGGAAAATGTATTCAGACCACTGGCTGCCTCTCACTGCCGCGCTTCAAAATGGTCTTGTCTGTGGCGGGCCGGTATCTACGGAAAAGGCCAGGGCGTCGAAATTACGGCGCATGAGGTCGAAACGGATATCGGCGTAAGCGGGGTCGTCCCAGCGATTATCGAATTCGCCGGGGTCTTCCTCCAGATCGTACAGTTCCCCTTGCGCGTGGCCGTGGTAGACGACGATCTTATAGCGCTCGTCCCGGTACATGGTAGCGTAGCTGCCTTCGTACTGCGCTTGGCCTGGCGCGTCTGGATTCAATGCCCGGTAATATTCACAGCGCACGAAGGGGCGGTGCTGATGCGGTGGAGCTTCTCCGCGCAGGATCGGCAACAGCGAACGGCCCTGCATACCTGGCGGCGCGGGTAGGTCTGCCAGTTCCAGCAGCGTTGGCGCGATGTCGATCAGCTCCACTAACGCGTCGCTGACCAGGCCGGCTGGCAACGCGGCTGGGTCGCTGTCGTCTGACAGATCGGGCGGCGGCTCCTGTCGTCTTGGAAAGTGGCCGGGCCAACTTAGAATGAGGGGCACCCGCACCAATCCTTCATAGAAGCGGCAACCTTTCAGCAGCAGGCCATGATCCCCCAGCATTTCGCCATGATCGCTGGTGAATATAATCAGGGTATTCTCCCGCTGCCCTGTTTCTTCCAGCGCGTCCAACAGTCGGCCGATGTTCTCATCAATGAGTTCGATCATTGCGTAATAGGCGGCAATGATCTTCTGCGCATTGAACTGCTCCGGTGGGCGAGCCGGATTCTGAAAATCACTGGGAATCGCCGCCTGGGTGGCCAGATCGCTCTGGCGGAAGAGAGGCGACGGCATCTTCGTCGGATCATAGCGTTCGAGGTATTCCTGGGGCGGATCAAACGGCGCGTGGGGATCGAAGACATTCACGCTCATCAACCAGGGGCCTTTACGCCTCTTTTCCGCCATAAAGTCGATGGCCCGATCAGTGCACCAGGTGGTCTGGTGTAGCTGCGGCGGGATCGAAGCTGGGTCTTCCCGCAGGTCTCGCAGGGCATAGCCTTGGGCGGCGAGCCAGTCGGCGTAGGCGTGTCCGGAGGGATAGCGATCCACCGGATCGTGACTCCAGTGGAAGACCCGATATCCGTCTGCCTGCGGGCGAGGTTCCTGGCGCCCGGATGCGCCGGCCAAGTGGAGTTTGCCGGCCAGCCCGCAGTCGTAGCCCTGGTCGGCCAGCAATTTTGTCACAAGGGGCGCGCCTTCACCCCATTCCTCATTGCCGTTCATACAGCCGCGGACACTGCCAGGATAGCGCCCGGTCAGAAAGCTGGCCCGGCTCGGTGTGCAGATGGGACTTTGACAGAAGGCGTGCGTAAAGGCCACCCCTTCCGCGGCCAACCGGTCCAAATTGGGCGTGCGGATATGGGGATTGCCCAGGGCTTGAATCGTATCAAATCGCTGCTGGTCCGCGCAAAACCAAAGAATATTGGGGTGGGTCATAGTTCATCTCATCACACATACTGTCCAAACGGTCGCCGAAGTACACTAATTATTGCCCGATTCCTTTTGGTCGAGTTGGTTGTTGCCTGACTCTATGAGCGTATAGACAACGCCATCCTGATAGCCGGTGACGTACACATTGCCCTCTTCGTCTTCGCCGATGCTACTCAATGGGCCAGAAGAACTTATGAGTAGCGTGCTTTGCCACCCGTCCTGGGAATCCTGATCAGGACGCTTCAATCCCCAAACCCGTCCTCTACAGAAGTCAGCAAAGATGAATACACCTTGCTGCGAAGGTAGCCTGGTTCCACGATAGACAGCGCCGCCCACAATGGCGCATCCGTGCAGATGGTCATATTCAGCCACCGGTGAGGTCAAACCGTCTACGCTACAGGGCCAAAACCAATGCGGAAAACAAAGGACGCCTTCTATAATGCGCCATCCGTAGTTTTCGCCGCCAGCGCTGGATGCGGGTTGATAGTTCACCTCTTCGCGTCTAACGTTACCCACATCGGGGATATAGAGATCGCCGGTCTGCTTGTCGAAGGCGAATCCCCAGGGATTGCGCAGGCCCAGCGCCCAGATCTCGCCGCGATAGCCATCAAGCTGTGTGAATGGGTTGCTGGCGGGGATGCTATACGGCTTGACGCCCGATTCCACATCGATGCGCAGCATCTTGCCAAGCAGCGTGCCGGGGTCTTGCCCACGATTGTCAGGATCGTTGGACAAACCGCCGTCTCCGCTGCCAATGTAGAGGTAGCCGTCTTGCGGGCCGAAAGCCATACGGCCGCCATTGTGAGAAAAGGACGGTTGATCGATGGTAAGCACAACTTCTTCGCTGTCAGGGTCGGCTTTATCCGGGTCGGCGGTCGTTGTGTAGCGGCTGATCACGGTATCACCATTGGTATCCGTATAGTTTACATAGAAGTGCCGCTTGGCGGCATAGGCCGGCGGAAAGGCTACATTGAGAAGCCCCCGCTCCCCGCAGCAACTGACACGTTCCGAGATGTCCAGAAAGGGCGTATCGTTGATAGCGCCGTCCTTGATGATGCGGATGCGTCCTTTCTGCTCGACCACGAAGAGCCGACCGCTGCTGTCACCAGCGTGCGTAACCTGTGCTGGCAGCTCCAGCCCAGCGACGATTTCGTCGAGTTTCAATGCAGACGCTCCTACTGTCTCCATTGGATTCGCAGGCGGCGAGCCAAACACTCTCACCTCGCGCCAGGCCACCCAACTCGGACTGTGGAGGGTACGAATCAACACCTCGCTTACGATTCGCGGTGGTTCGATAGCGACAGCTACGGTTTGCCCCTCTTCTGTGTGGACGTTGATGAGCCGCTTGTATAACGCCCGCGTGTCAGAACCATTCCCCAGCCAGACTTCATGCGTGGTTGGGCCAGCGGGAGCCTGCGTGACAACCAGCTCTATCTTGTCTACCAGGTAGAGTTCATTGAGAACAACTGAAAACCACTGCGGCGGAAAGAGTTGCGAATTCCAGATTGAGTCCGGATCACCATCAATCACTAAATGAGCGGACTCAATTCGTTGAGAGGCGCGCCCATATCCTAAACGTGCAACATTTTCCCGCAACGGCGCGGGCGTTAAGGTAGCAATAGGTTGCGATGTGGCAGTAGATACTGTACTGGGCTGGCCAGGTTCTGGTATTGGCGCACAGGCCGCCGCAGCTATCAAAGCCAGCAATCCGACTGTCAACACGCCAACATTTCTCATCATTCATTCACCTTTTCGCTCCGCTCCGGATTCAATGCGTCCGCCTTCCCCATCTTGCAAGACGGTCTATTCCTATACGATCGACCAGGATGGAGTACGTCTGCAGCCTATCTCTCTGTAAGCATATAGACGACACCATCTTGGTAGCCGGCGCCGTACACATTGCCCTCTTCATCTTCGCCGATGCTACTCAATGGGACAGAAGAGCTTATGAGTAGCGCGCTTTCCCACCCGTCCTGGCCATCCTGACCAGGACGCTTCAATCCCCAAATCCGCCCGCTACAGAAGTCGGCATAGAGGAATGCGCCTTGCATGCGAGGGTACCTGGTTCCACGATAGACAGCGCCGCCCACAATGGCGCACCCGAGCGAACGGTCGTATTCGGCCACCGGTTGGACCAAGCCGTCCGCGCTACAGATCCAGTGTCGGTCTTTTCTCCCTACGAAACAAATGCTGCCTTCCATAATGCGCCATCCGTAGTTTTCGCCGCCAGCGCTGGATGCGGGTTGATAGTTCACCTCTTCGCGTTTATAGTTACCCACATCGGGGATATAGAGATCGCCGGTCTGCTTATCGAAGGCAAAGCCCCAGGGATTGCGCAGACCCAGCGCCCAGATCTCGCCGCGGTAGCCAACAGTCTGTGTGTATGGATTGCTGGCGGGGATGCTGTGCGGCCTGACACCCGATTCCACATCGATGCGCAGCATCTTGCCAAGTAATGCGCCGGGGTCTTGTCCACGATTGTCAGGATCATTGAACGCAGGGCCACCGCCGTCCCCGCTGCCAATGTAGAGGTAGCCATCTTGCGGGCCGAAAGCCATATGGCCGCCATTGTGAACAGAGTGCGGTTGGGCGATAGTCAGCACAACTTCCTCGCTACCGGGGTCGGCTCTATCCGGGTCGGCGGTCGTTGTATAGCGGCTGATCACGGTATCGCCATCGGTATCCGTATAGTTTACATAGAAGTGCCGCTTGGCGGCATAGGCCGGCGGAAAGGCTATATTGAGAAGCCCCCGCTCCCCGCAGCAACTGACACGTTCCGAGATGTCCAGAAAGGGCGTATCGTTGATAGCGCCGTCCTTGATGATGCGGATGCGTCCTTTCTGCTCGACCACGAAGAGCCGACCGCTGCTGTCTCCAGCGTGCGTAACCTGTACTGGCAGCTCCAGCCCAGCAACGATTTCGTCGAGTTTCAATGCAGACGCTCCTACTGTCTCCATTGGATTCGCAGGCGGCGAGCCAAACACTCTCACCTCGCGCCAGGCTACCCAACTCGGACTGTGGAGGGTACGAATCAACACCTCACTTACAGGTCGCGGTGGTTCGATAGCGACAGCTACGGTTTGCCCATCTTCTGTGTGGACGTCGATGAGCCGCTTGTAGAGCGTCTGTGCGCCGGACCCATTCTCCAGCCAGACTTCATGTGTGGTTGGACCAGAGGGAACCTGCGTAACAACCAGCTCTATCTTGTCTACCAGGTAGAGATCATCGAGAGTAATCGTGAGCCACTGCAGCGGAAAGCGATTAGAGTTCCAGATTGAGTCCAGGTCACCATCGATTGCCAGATGCGCGGACTCCTCCCCGGCAGAGGGAACAACATATCCCAGAGCCGCAACATTTTCCCGCAACGGCGCGGGCGTTAAGGTAGCAATAGGTTGCGATGTGGCAGTAGATACTGTACTGGACTGGCCAGGTTCTGGTATTGGCGCACAGGCCGCCGCAGCTATCAAAGCCAGCAATCCGACTGTCAACACGCCGACATTTCTCATCGTTCATTTACCTCTTCGCTCCGCTCTGGATTCCATGCGTCCACTTCCCCATCTTGCAAGACGGTCTATTCCTATACGATCGGCCAGGATGGAGTACGTCTGCAGCCTATCTCTCTGTAAGCATATAGACGACACCATCTTGGTAGCCGGTGATGTACACATTGCCCTCTTCATCTTCGCCGATGCTACTCAATGGGACAGAAGAGCTTATGAGTAGCGTGCTTTCCCACCCATCCTGGCCATCCTGATCAGGACGCTTCAATCCCCAAATCCGTCCTCTACAGAAGTCGGCATAGAGGAATACGCCTTGCATGCGAGGATACCTGGTTCCACGATAGACAGCGCCACCCACAATGACGCACCCGAGCGAACGGTCGTATTCGGCCACTGGTAGGGTCAGTAGGGACAAGATGTCGGCGTTACAGTAAGCGATACACATGCGGCCTATCATAATGGGCCATCCGTAGTTTTCGCCCCCAGCGCTGGATGCGGGTTGATAGTTCACCTCTTCGGGGCCACCCGAACCCGGATCAGGGATATAGAGATCGCCGGTCTGCTTATCGAAGGCGAATCCCCAGGGATTGCGCAGGCCCAGCACCCATATCTCACCACGGTAGCCAACAGTCTGTGCGAAGGGGTTGCTGGCGGGGATGCTGTACGGCTTGACGCCCGATTCCACATCGATGCGCAGGATCTTGCCAAGCAATGTGCTGGGGGTTTGCCCAGTATTCTCAAGAGAGGCGCCGCCGTCTCCGCTGCCAATGTAGAGGTAGCCATCTTGCGGGCCGAAAGCCATACGGCCACCATTGTGAGTAACGAACGGTTGGTCGATAGTCAGCACAACCTCCTCGCTACCGGGGTCGGCTCTATCCGGGTCGGCGGTCGTTGTATAGCGGCTGATCACGGTATCGCCATCGGTATCCGTATAGTTTACGTAGAAGTGCCGCTTGGCAGCATAGGCCGGCGGAAAGGCTACATTGAGAAGCCCTTGCTCCCCACAACAACTGACGCGATCCGAGATGTCCAGAAAGGGCGTATCGTCGATAGCGCCGTCCTTGATGATGCGGATGCGTCCTTTCTGCTCGACCACGAAGAGCCGACCGCTGCTGTCTCCAGCGTGCGTAACCTGTACTGGCAGCTCCAGCCCAGCGACGATTTCGTCGAGTTTCAATAGGTTTGCAGACGACGAGCCAAACACCCTCACCTCGCGCCAGGCTACCCAACTCGGACTGTGGAGGGTAAGAATCAACACCTCGTCTACGATTCGCGGTGGTTCGATAGCGACAGCTACGGTTTGCCCATCTTCTGTGTGGATGTTGGCGAGCCGCTTGTAGAGCGTCTGTGCGCCGGACCCATTCCCCAGCCAGACTTCATGCGTGGTTGGGCCAGCGGGAGCCTGCGTGACAACCAGCTCTATCTTGTCTACCAGGTAGAGTGCATCGAGAACAATTGAGAGCCATTGCAGCGGAACGCGCTGCGAACTCCAGGCTGAGTCCGGATCGCCATCGATTGCCAGATGCGCGAATTCCTCCCTGGCAGAGGCGCGCCCAGATCCCAGAACCGCAACATTTTCCTGCAGCGACACCGACGGTTCAGCGCTGGTTGAAACCCTCGTCGGGGTATTTGTCGCGGTAGACGTCGGCAGCGCCGATGGCGCAGTCGATGATTCGGATGGCGCGGGCGGCGTATTCGTATCAGGATTCAAGGTAGCCATAGGCGGCGATGTGGCAGTAGATACCGTACTGGGCTGGCCAGGTTCTGACGCACAGGCCGCTACAGCTATCAAAGCCAGCAATCCGACTGTCAACACGCCAACATTTCTCATCATTCATTTACCTCTTCGCTCCGCTCTGGATTCCATGCGTCCGCCTTCCCCATCTTGCAAGACGGTCTATTCCTATACGATCGACCAGGATGGAGTGCGTCTGCAGCCTATCTCTCTGTGAGCATATAGACGACACCATCTTGGTAGCCGGCGCCGTACACATTGCCCTCTTCGTCTTGGCCGATGCTACTCAATGGGACAGAAGAGCTTATGAGTAGCGTGCTTTCCCACCCGTCCTGGCCATCCTGACCAGGACGCTTCAATCCCCAAATCCGCCCGCTACAGAAGTCGGCATAGAGGAATGCGCCTTGCATGCGAGGGTACCTGGTTCCACGATAGACAGCGCCGCCCACAATGGCGCATCCGAGCGAACGGTCGTATTCGGCCACCGGTGAGGTCAACCCGTCCGCGCTACAGGGCAAGAGCAAATGCTCGAAACATATGCTGCCTTCCATAATGGGCCATCCGTAGTTTTCGCCGCCAGCGCTGGATGCGGGTTGATAGTTCGCCTCTTCGCGTCTAGCGTGACCCGCATCGGGGATATAGAGATCGCCGGTCTGCTTATCGAAGGCGAATCCCCAGGGATTGCGCAGACCCAGCGCCCAGATCTCACCACGGTAGCCAACAGTCTGTGCGAAGGGGTTGCTGGCGGGGATGCTGTACGGCTTGACGCCTGATTCCACATCGATGCGCAGCATCTTGCCAAGCAAGGCGCCGGGGTCTTGCCCATCAATGTTACCAATACGGCCGTCACCATCTCCGTTGCCAATGTAGAGGTAGCCGTCTTGCGGGCCGAAAGCCATATGGCCGCCATTGTGAACAGTGTGCGGTTGGGCGATAGTCAGCACAACTTCCTCACTGTCCGGATCGGCTCTATCCGGGTCGGCGGTCGTTGTATAGCGGCTGATCACGGTATCGCCATCGGTATCCGTATAGTTTAGGTAGAAGTGTCGCTTGACGGCATAGGCCGGCGGAAAGGCTACATTGAGAAGCCCCTGCTCCCCACAACAACTGACGCGATCCGAGATGTCCAGGAAGGGGGCATCGTCGATAGCGCCGCCCTTGATGATGCGGATGCGTCCTTTCTGCTCGACCACGAAGAGCCGCCCACTGCTGTCTCCAGCGTGCGTAACCTGTACTGGCCGCTCCAGCCCAGCGACGATTTCGTCGAGTTTCAATGCGGGCGCTCCTACTGTCTTCATTGGGTTTGCAGACGGCGAGCCAAACACTCTCACCTCGCGCCAGGCCACCCAGCTCGGACTGTGGAGGGTACGAATCAACACCTCGTTTACAGGTCGCGGTGGTTCGATAGCGACAGCTAAGGTTTGCCCATCTTCTGTGTAGACGTTGGCGAGCCGCTTGTAGAGCGTCTGTGCGCCGGACCCATTCCCCAGCCAGACTTCATGCGTGGTTAGGCCAGCGGGAGCCTGCGTGACAACCAGCTCTATCTTGTCTACCAGGTAGAGTGCATCGAGAACAATTGAGAGCCACTGCGGCGAACCGCGCTGCGAACTCCAGGCTGAGTCCGGATCACCATCGATTGCCTGATGCGCAAATTCCTCCCCGGCAGAGACGCGCCCAGATCCCAGAACCGCAACATTTTCCCGCAATGGCGCCGACGGTTCAGCGCTGGTTGAAACCCTCGTCGGGGTATTTGTCGCGGTGGACGTCGGCAGCTGCGATGGGGCAGTAGATACCGTACTGGGCTGGGCAGGTTCTGACGCACAGGCCGCTACAGCTATCAAAGCCAGCCATCCGACTGTCAACACGCCGACATCTCTCATCATTCATTCACCTTTTGGCTCCGCTCTGGATTCCATGCGTTCGCCTCCCCATCCGGCAAGACGGTCTAGCCCTATACTCGCTAGGACGGATAGCTCTACAGCCTATCTCTCTGTGAGCATATAGACAACGCCATCCTGATAGCCGGTGACGTACATGTTGCCCTCTTCGTCCTGGCCGATGCTACTCAATGGGACAGAAGAGCTTATGAGTAGCGCGCTTTCCCATTCGTCCTGGCCATCCTGACCAGGACGCTTCAATCCCCAAATTCGTCCTCTACAGAAGTCGGCATAGAGGAATGCGCCTTGCATGCGAGGGTACCTGGTTCCACGATAGACAGCGCCGCCCACAATGACACACCCGAGCGCAGAGTCGTATTCGGCTACTGGTTGGACCAAGCCGTCCGCGCTACAGGGCAAGAGCAAATGCTCGAAACAAATGCGGCCTTCCATAATGGGCCATCCGTAGTTTTCGCCGCCAGCGCTGGAGGCAGGTTGATAGTTCACCTCTTCGCGTTTCGTGCTACCCGCATCGGGGATATAGAGATCGCCGGTCTGCTTATCGAAGGCGAATCCCCAGGGATTGCGCAGGCCCAGCGCCCAGATCTCGCCACGGTAGCCAACAGTCTGTGTGTATGGATTGCTGGCGGGGATGCTATACGGCTTGACGCCCGATTCCACATCGATGCGCAGCATCTTGCCAAGCAATGCGCCGGGGTCTTGCCCATCAATATTACCAATACGGCCGTCACCATCTCCGTTGCCAATGTAGAGGTAGCCGTCTTGCGGGCCGAAAGCCATATGGCCGCCATTGTGAGTAACGAACGGTTGGTCGATAGTAAGCACAACCTCCTCGCTGTCAGGATCGGCTCTATCCGGGTCGGCCGTCGTTGTATAGCGGCTGATGATAGTATCACCATCGGTATTCGTATAGTTTACGTAGAAGTGTCGCTTGGCGGCATAGGCCGGTGGAAAGGCTACATTGAGAAGCCCCTGCTCTCCGCAACACCTGACGCGATCCGAGATGTCCAGGAAGGGGGCATCGTCGATAGCGCCGTCCTTGATGATGCGGATGCGTCCTTTCTGCTCGACCACGAAGAGCCGACCGCTGCTGTCACCAGCGTGCGTAACCTGTACTGGCCGCTCCAGCCCAGCGACGATTTCGTTGAGTTTCAATGGGCTTGCAGACGACGAGCCAAACACTCTTACCTCGCGCCAGGCCACCCAGCTCGGACTGTGAACGGTACGAATCAACACCTCGTTTATAATTCGCGGTGGTTCGATAGCGACAGCTACGGTTTGCCCATCTTCTGTGTGGACGTTGATGAACCGCTTGTATGGCGTCCGCGCGCCAGACCCATTCCCCAGCCAGACTTCATGCGTGGTTGGCCCAGCGGGAGCCTGCGTGATAACCAGCTCTATCTTGTCTACCAGATAGAGATTATCGAGAACAATTGAGAGCCACTGTGGCGAAACGCGCTGCGAATTCCAGGCTGAGTCCGGATCGCCATCGATTGCCAGATGCGCAAATTCCCCCTTGGCAGAGGCGCGCCCATATCCCAGAAGCGCAACATTTTCCTGCAACGACGCCGACGGTTCAGCGCTGGTTGAAACCCTCGTCGGGGTATTTGTCGCGGTAGACGTCGGCAGCGCTGATGGCGCAGTCGATGATTTGGATGGCGCGGTCGGCGTATTTGTATCAGGATTCAAGGTAGCCACAGGCTGCGATGGGGCAGCAGTCGCAGTCGCAATGGGCTGGCCAGATTCTGACGCACAGGCCGCCACAGCCAACAAAGCAAGCAACCCGGCTGTCAATACGCCGACATCTCTCATCATTCATTCGCCTCTTCGCTCCGCTCCGGATTCCATGCGCTCGCCTCCCAATCCGGCAAGACGGTCTATTCCTGTGATCGACAGGATGGATAACTCTACAGCCTATCTTTCTGTGAGCATATAGACAACGCCATCGTGATAGCCGGTGACGTACATGTTGCCCTCTTCGTCTTGGCCGATGCTACTCGATGGGACAGAAGAGCTTATGAGTAGCGTGCTTTGCCATCCATCCTGGCCATCCTGATCAGGACGCTTCAACCCCCAAATCAGTCCTCTACAGAAGTCGGCATAGAGGAATGCGCCTTGCATGTGAGGGTACCTGGTTCCACGATAGACAGCGCCGCCCACAATGGCGCATCCGAGCGAACGGTCGTATTCGGCCACCGGTGAGGTCAACCCGTCCGCGCTACAGGGCAAGGGCGAATGCTCGAAACAAAGGCTGCCTAGCATAATGGGCCATCCGTAGTTCTCGCCCCCGGCGCTGGATGCGGGTTGATAGTTCACCTCTTCGGCGCCACCTGAACCTGGATCGGGGATATAGAGATCGCCGGTCTGCTTATCGAAGGCGAATCCCCAGGGATTGCGCAGACCCAGCGCCCAGATCTCGTCGCGGTAGCCAACGGTCTGCGTGAATGGGTTGCTGGCGGGGATGCTGTACGGCTTGACGCCCGACTCCACATCGATGCGCAGCATCTTGCCAAGCAATGTGCTGGGGGTTTGCCCGGCATTCTCACGAGAGGAGCCGCCGTCTCCGCTGCCAATGTAGAGGTAGCCATCGTGCGGGCTGAAAGCCATACGGCCGCCATTGTGAATAGAATGCGGTTGGGCGATAGTCAGCACAACTTCCTCGCTGTCCGGATCGGCTCTATCCGGATCGTCAGTCGTCCTGTAGCGGCTGATCACGGTATCGCCATCGGTATCCGTGTAGTTTACGTAGAAGTGTCGCTTGGCGGCATAAGCCGGCGGAAAGGCTACATTGAGAAGCCCCCGCTCCCCGCAGCAACTGACACGATCTGAGATGTTCAGAAAGGGCGTATCGTTGACAGCGCCGTCCTTGATGATGCGGATGCGTCCTTTCTGCTCGACCACGAAGAGCCGACCGCTGCTGTCACCAGCGTGCGTAACCTGTATTGGCCGCTCCAGCCCAGCGACGATTTCGTCGAATTTCAATGGGCTTGCAGACAACGAGCCAAACACTCTCACCTCGCGCCAGGCTACCCAGCTCGGACTGTGGAGGGTGCGAATCAACACCTCGTTTACAGGGCGCGGTGGTTCGATAGCGACAGCTAAGGTTTGCCCGTCTTCTGTGTGAACGTCGATGAACCGCTTGTAGAGCGTCCGCGTGCCGGACCCATTCCCCAGCCAGACATCATGCGTGGTTGGCCCAGCGGGAGCCTGCGTGACAACCAGCTCTATCTTGTCTACCAGGTAGAGTCCATCGAAAACAATTGAGAGCCACTGCGGCGAACCGCGCTGCGCGTTCCAGACTGAGTCCAGATCATCATCGATTGCCCGATGTGCCCATGCCTCTCTGACAGAGGCAAAAACATGTCCCAGAACCGCAACATTTTCCCGCAATGGCGCAGACGGTTCAGCGCTGGTTGAAACTCTCGTCGGGGTATTTGTCCCGTCAGGCGTCGGCAGCGCCGATGGCGCGGGCGGCGTATTCGTAGCAGGATCCAAAGTGGCCACAGGCTGCGATGGGGCAGTAGATACCGTACTGGGCTGGCCAGGTTCTGGCGCACAGGCCGCCACAGCCAACAAAGCCAGCAATCCGACTATCAACACGCCAACATCTCTCATCATTCATTCACCTTTTCGCTCTGGCTGGATTCGATGCGGCCGCCTCCCCATCTTGCAAGACGGTCTATTTCTATCCTATCGCTAGGATGGATAGATCTACAATCTATCTCTCTGCGAGCATATAGACGATGCCATCCTGGTAGCCGGTGACGTACATGTTGCCCTCTTCGTCTTGGCCGATGCTACTCAATGGGACAGAAGAGCTTATGAGTAGCGTGCTTTCCCACCCATCCTGGCCATCCTGATCAGGACGCTTCAATCCCCAAATCCGTCCTCTACAGAAGTCGGCATAGAGGAATGCGCCTTGCATGTGAGGGTACCTGGTTCCACGATAGACAGTGCCGCCCACAATGACGCACCCGAGCGAACGGTCGTATTCGGCCACTGGCAGGGTCAGTAGGGACAAGATGTCGGCGTTACAGCCTCTACACTTGCTGCGGCCTATCATAATGGGCCATCCGTAATTTTCGCCGCCAGCGCTGGATGCGGGTTGATAGTTCACCTCTTCGGGGCCACCCGAACCCGCATCGGGGATATAGAGATCGCCGGTCTGCTTGTCGAAGGCGAATCCCCAGGGATTGCGCAGACCCAGCGCCCAGATCTCGCCGTGGTAGCCAACAGTCTGTGTGTATGGGTTGCTGGCGGGGATGCTGTACGGCTTGACGCCTGATTCCACATCGATGCGCAGCATCTTGCCAAGCAAGACGCCGGGGTCTTGCCCAGCCTTCTCACCAGAGTCGCCGCCGTCCCCGTTGCCAATGTAGAGGTAGCCATCTTGTGGGCCGAAAGCCATATGGCCGCCATTGTGAATAGGGTACGATTGGCCGATAGTCAGCACAACTTCCTCACTGTCCGGATCGGCTCTATCCGGGTCGGCGGTCGTTGTATAGCGGCTGATCACGGTATCGCCATCGGTATCCGTATAGTTTACGTAGAAGTGTCGCTTGACGGCATAGGCCGGCGGAAAGGCTACATTGAGAAGCCCCTGCTCCCCACAACAACTGACGCGATCCGAAATATCCAGAAAGGGCGTATCGTTGATAGCGCCGTCCTTGATGATGCGGATGCGTCCTTTCTGCTCGACCACGAAGAGCCGACCGCTGCTGTCTCCAGCGTGTGTAACCTGTACTGGCAGCTCCAGCCCAGCGACGATTTCGTCGAGTTTCAATGGGCTTGCAGACGACGAGCCAAACACTCTCACCTCGCGCCAGGCTACCCAGCTCGGACTGTGAACGGTAAGAATCAACACCTCGTCAACAGATCGCGGTGGTTCGATAGCGACAGCTAAGATTTGCCCATCTTCTGTGTGGACGTTGCTGAACCGCTTGTAGAGCGTCTGTGCGCCGGACCCATTCCCCAGCCAGACTTCATGCGTGGTTGGGCCAGCGGGAGCCTGCGTGACAACCAGCTCTATCTTGTCTACCAGGTAGAGTCCATCGAGAACAATTGAGAGCCACTGCGGCTGAACGCGCTGCGAATTCCAGATTGAGTCCGGATCGCCATCGATTGCCAGATGCGCGAGTTCCTCCCTGGCAGAGGCGCGCCCAGATCCCAGAACCGCAACATTTTTCTGCAGCGATGCCGACGGTTCAGCGCTGGTTGAAACCCTTGTCGGGGTATTTGTCGCGGTAGACGTCGGCAGCTCCGATGGCGCGGTCGATGATTCGGATGGCGCGGGCGGCGTATTCGTATCAGGATTCAAGGTAGCCATAGGCGGCGATGTGGCAGTAGATACCGTACTGGGCTGGCCAGGTTCTGACGCACAGGCCACTACAGCTATCAAAGCCAACAGCATACTCAATGGGGAAAAACGGACTGGGCGATTCACAGAAATCTCCTTGGTCCCTAACGAAATAGCGTGTGGACGAGAGTCTATGGGGACAGAATAGCGCGGAGGCGGATTGCACGCAAGAATTCAACCCACTGGCCTTATAGCGAAAAGGGGTCAACCGCGTCGCGCAGTCCATCGCCGACGAAGTTAAAGGTGAGAACAGCCGCGATGACGAAGAACGCCGGAATCAACAGCCACGGCTGTTGCAGGAGGACGCTCACCAGTTGGGCCTGTTTCAAAAGCGCGCCCCAACTGATCTGGGGTGGCTGGATGCCCAGGCCCAAGAAACTGAGCGCTGTCTCGGCCAGAATCATACCGGGGATCGCGAGGGTAGCGACGACAATAATATGGCTGAAGGCGTTGGGCAACATATGGCGAAAGATAATGCGGGCATCGGAAGCGCCGGCGGCTCTGGCCGCGGTCGTGTACTCCATCTCCCGATAGGCGAGCACTTTTGCCCGCACCTGCCGTGCCAGTCCTGTCCATTGGATCAAGGAAAGGATTACGGAGATAGCAAAAAATCGTTGTAGAGGGGACCAAGTGGCCGGCATAGCGGCGGCCAGGGCTGCCCACAGGGGGATCGCCGGGAAGGACATCAGGAATTCGATAATCCGCTGAATGAGCGTATCGAGCGCGCCGCCATAAAATCCGGAAATTGTGCCCAGGGTAGCGCCACAAATAATCGTCAGCGTGACGCCGAGAAGCCCGATTGTCAATGAGATGCGAGCGCCTTTGAAGATGCGGGCCAACATATCGTGGCCCAAGTCATCGCTGCCTAAGAGATAGAAGACACCTGGCGCATTCACGCCGTAGAGATGACGATCGCAGGGAATCAGACCGAACAGTTTATACTCATACCCTTTGACAAAAAAATAGATGGGGTAAATCGTGTCGTAGTCCACATGGTGGACCCAGCGAAAGGTATCCCGATCTAATTCGCTTTCCAGGCCGTAGACGAAGGGGCGCAGATGGAAATTGCCCTCTTTGTCACGAAAGCGGGGCAGTTGCGGGGGCACAAAAACGTAATCTTCGTGGACGTCTGTATGGGGAATGGGCGCCAGAAAATCGGCGAACAGAGCGGACAGGTACAGGAGGAGCAGCACAATCCCGCCGGCGATGGCCAGCCGGTTACGCAGGAAGCGCCGCCAGATCAGCTTCGTCGGTGAAATGGCGGAAGATTGCTGCGTTTCTTGCCCAGAGAACAGTTTGCCTGCTGATGCGCTGGTTGCCATTGTCAGGTGTAGCGTATGCGGGGATCGATCCAGACGAGCAAAATGTCGGCCAGGAAGTTACCGATAACCAGCAGCCCGGCCAGAAAGATCAGAAATGTACCGGCCAGATACATATCTTGCTGGAGCAGCGCGTTAAAGTAGAGGGGGCCGGTCGTTGGCAGGCTGAGCACCATCGACACAATCGTTGCGCCGGAGATGATCTGGGGTAGGCTGGTACCCAAAATCATAATCAGCGGATGGATAGCATTGCGCACCGCGTGCACCAATATCACCCGCCGTTCGGGCAGGCCTTTGGCTCGGGCCGATGTGATGTATGCGATCTTCAACACATCCAGCAGATTGCCCCGCATCATCCGTATCAGTCCGGCGGTACCGGAAGTGCCTACGACAAGCACGGGGATCCACATATGTTTTAGCAAGTCCCATACTTTCGCCAGGCTCCAGGGCGCGTCCTCATACGCCGGCGAAAACAGCCCACCCACCGATTGATCGAAAACCATGGCCGCAATCACCATGAAGATCAGCGCCAACAGGAAATTGGGGATCGAAAGACCAATCATGCCGACCGTGGTGAAAAAATGATCGCTGGGCTGATACTGGTGGGTGGCTGAGTAGATGCCAATGGGTATCGCAATCAACCACGTGACGAGTAACGTGCTGATCGAAATCAGCATTGTCAGAGTCAGCCGTTCCCAGATCAGTTCGCTCACGTCCTTGTTATAGGCGAAGGAACGCCCGAAATCCCCTTGCACAAAGCCGGAGATCCACTTCCAGTACTGCACATAGATCGGCTGATCCAAGCCGTATTGTCGGATAATCGTTTCCAATTGACGCTCGGTGGTCGTTGTCCCTTGGGCTTCCAATTGGGCACGATACACATCCATATAAGAGCCTGGCGGCAGATTGATAATTACAAAACCGACGATCGACACGAAAAACATCGTGACGAACATATAGAGAAAACGCGGAATGATGAATCTTTGCAAGGACAAACTCCTGGCCAGTTCGGAAAATTAGGAATTAGGAATTAGGAATTACGAATGAACTACCCAATTCGTAATTCCTAATTGTCCGCGCTCATGCCTCACTCGGCGATAAAGTATACTTCCGGGTAGGTCATTGCGCCGGGCATTCCCAGTACCCATGGACCAAACCAGCCACCGAGTGGGATGTCATCCCGGGTCGGCACATTGTGGATCTGATTGCTGGCGATGACGATATTGGGCGGGTCGGCAATGCCGCCCAACAGGAACGGGCCTTGGTCGATGTGAATCTGGATGATGGCGAAGGTCAGCTCATCCCGCTTGTCTACGTTCGGTTCGGCAATCGCCTGTTTGTACAATTCCCACATGCGGAACATTGGATCGTCCACTGGAATCTCTTCCCGGGGCGGGGTGCGATCGCGGGGGTCCAAATCCAATTCTGCTCCTTCCTTTGGCGTGCCTTCTACGGCCATCCATGCGCCGTACAGGGGCGCCCAGCGCCCGCCGCTGCCGTAGGAGATCAGCCAAGCGGGATAGGTGAGCAGATCCGGCCCGTCAGGCGCGCCGCCGCCGTACAGCCGAATGTCGTAGGTGGCGTTGGTGGTCATAACGCCTACCTGAGAACCGGGAATTGAATTGACGAAGGCATTGAGGCCAATCGCCTTCCAGTCCTCAACCATCAGTTCGGCGGTCTCAATGAACTGTGTATTGCCTGCCGGGAAGTCGATGCGCACCTCCAAGGGCGCGCCGTCGGGCAGATCGCGGAAGCCGTCACCGTCCTGGTCGGTCACATCGATCTCGTCGAGAAGGCTTGCGGCCAGCTCTGGATCATACTCGACCGCTGAATCCCGCCAGGCGACCAGAATCTCCTGGCCTTTGGCCGAACGGTTGAACTGGGCTGCGTTGGGGGACATGGTGCCGGTGCTGGCGGCGTCCCCCAGCCCCAGGAAGGTGATCTTGCGGATCCGTTCCCGATCCATTGCATGCGAGAGCGCGCGCCGGTATTGGGTGGCGCGCACAATCTCCCGTTTTGCGTCGTCTGGATTGTTCCAATTGATGCCCCAAGCTGGCGCGCCGCCGGCGCCGTTATCCCACAATAGAATGCGATAGTCGCCCTTTGCCTCATTGTCTTTCAGCACGGCCAGATCGCGTAGGGATAGGTGGGGATGCGCGTGGAAGTTGACATCACCGTTGAAGATACGCAGCTTCAGTACTTCGACATTTTCGGAAAAGGTCACTTCCATGCGGTCGATGTAGGGCAGCTGATTGCCTGCGCTATCAACCGCGTAGTAGTAGGGGTTGCGTTCCAGGATCAGTCGATTGCCCGGTTCCAGGGAGACTGGCATCCAGGCATTCAGGACTGGCCGCTCCGGATTGTTCCACCAGTCTTGCATTTCGGTGAACTTTTCGTAGTCTTCAGCGTCGGAATAGTCTGGGTGGAACTGCTCCAGGTAGTGGCGTGGGTACGGGCCGAAATTGTAGGAAATGCCGCCATTGACAAACGCGGCCAGCTCTCTTTCCAATAGGGGCGCGGCGGCGGCGAATTTGAAGCGAATGGTATAGTCGTCGATCTTCGCGGCGGTCATTGGTGCACCGCCGACGAGGGTCCAGGCCGGCATGGCCATCGGATGTTCTGGGTTGGCGGCCATATCTTGCCACCAGAACAGGACATCATCGACGGTAAACGGCTCACCGTCCGACCATTTGACGCCTTCGCGGAAGAAGAACGTCCATTCGGTGGCGTCAGCATTGCTTTCCCAGGCTTTGGCCAGCCCTGGGCCGACGGCTGAGCCACCTTCCTGCCAATGCAAAGGTGAGTGTCCGTACATATACTGGGCTGTGTCCAAGAAATCGCTGCGGGTGGTCGTGCGCTTAAGCGTGCCGCCATATTGGCCCAATTCGATCCAGGGCAGGTCGACAACCAGCGGGTCCAGCGGAATGCGCTCTTCCAGGGGCGGCAGGTCACCGGCGGCCACCATGTCGGCCAGCATCGGCGCTTCACGGCCAGACATCATGTCAGATGTTGTAGCATCCTCTGGCGACGCGGTCTCTTCAGCGGCGGCGGGCCCTTCCGCTTCTTCCGCAGCTGCTGGCTGCTGTCTACCGCCACAGGCCGCCAACAGCAACATAAGCGCCAGCAACAGACCGAACCATTTCATTCGGGACATCAAATTTCTCCTTTTCTCATTGGGTTTCAGAGATATCGAAAATTCAGTGACGCACATCTACATTGTAAAACTCCGTATGATAGCCGGGCCAACTGGTGTTGCGCCGGTCAGCTTCCGTTTCGTTGGGCACAGGCAGACGCACCCACTCGCCATCCGCTACTGCGTTCGAGCCGCGGGCGGTGTGTCGGCGGATCAACTCAGCGCGCAGCCGGTCCATCTGCGACGCAAACTCTGGCGCCGCAGCCAGATTGCGCAGCTCGTGCGGGTCGCTCTCCAGATCGAAAAACTGCTCGCTGCCGCCCACTGGAAACCACAGATATTTCCAGCGGCCATCTGTGATACAGATATTGCCAGGCCGCTCAGGGGCGCCGTTGATGGACTCCAGATAGGACCGCGGCGCACTGTCTCCTCGGGCCAGGGCCACCAGATCAACGCCATCGACATCCTGTGGCGGTATACCACCGGCCGCTGTCACTGCCGTCGGTAAGATGTCCGCCAGAGTCACCAACGACTCATTGCGCGTCCCGTGTTGGCGGTTGTCCCAACTCTGGGGCAGACGCAAGGCAAAGGGAACATGGGCGGATGGCTCGTGAAAGAAGCCTTTGGCGCCGGCATGGTGATCTCCCAGATATTCGCCGTGATCCGACGTATACATAATCAGCGTATCGTTAAAGATGCCCATGTCCTGTAAAGCGGCGAAGATGCGGCCCATGTTGTAGTCGATCTGCGTGATGACACCGTAGTAGGCAGATCGGGCTTCGCGGATGATTTGCGCTGGCGCCAGATCGAAGGATTGCTTTTCCCGCATAAACCGGAAGGCGTAGGGCACATCATCGCCAGTGCTCCAGTCGCCGAAGACCGGCGGCGGAATGTCGCAGTTGCGGTACATGGAATAGTATGGCTCCGGCGGGTCGATGGGCGGGTGAGGCTTGGAAAAGGAGCACCAGAGAAAGAACGGTAGCGTCGGGTCTCGGCGCTCGCGGATGTACTCCACGCACTGCTCCGCGATCCAAGATGTGATCGTCAGCGCCTCGGGAACTGTGGCCAGGCCAGGGTAGAGTTCGTTCTGGCCCAGGCCGTGGCGCATAGGCTGCACATCGTAGCCCCGCCGGGCCATATGCCGGTAGTAGTCTTCCGGCAGAATCATTTCCTGGAAACCGTGGCGGGCTCGCTGGGGGGTGAAGTGCATCTTGCCGATGGCCGCTGTCTGATAGCCCAACTCGTTCAGGCAAGTGGGCAGCGTGTTGCGCGCGTCCGGCATCACCCGGGAAGATGGACCGTTGCCGTACATCCCATGCGTTGTGACATACTTGCCGGTCATAATCGACATACGGGAGGGAACACAGATGGGGCAGTCGCCATAGGCGCGGCTGAAGTTGACGCCTTCCCGCGTCAGATGGTCGAAATGGGGGGTGCGCATGAAGGACGGCGCGGCATCTCCGGCCGTATCAAAACGCTGCTGATCGGTGGTAACCAACAAGATATGGGGGCGATCCATGTGAAGTTCGTCCTGATGAAAAGAGAATTGATTGCACTGAAACCTCTGTGATCAGTGGTCAGTGGTCACTGCAGTTGTCATGCAAAGAGCGCACACGGTCCTGGATAGGCGTCCATCCAGCGGTCAGCGCCTGATCCAACGTCTGAATCAGAGATATATTTTGCGGTCGTTTGGCGATGTTCACATTTTCTTTTGGGTCTTCGAGATGGTCAAAGAGTTCGTAGTTGCCAGTATTCGGCAGATGCCAGAGGTCGCCATGAGCGGGAACGTTGGTATAACGTGTAAAGCGGTAGCGGTCTGTGCGCAAAGTCTGTGCATGGCCCGACGAGGCCCTTGAGAAAACTCCTGTCTTCCAGGCTCGCTGGGGGGCGTGGAGTAAGGGCAACAGACTCAAGCCTTCCAAATGTGAGGGCTGACTGAATTCGGCCAGATCGCACAGGGTGGGATAGAGGTCGACCAACTCAACCAGGGCGTCACTTGTTGCGCCTTGTGTTATGAGCGGCGCTGATATGAGCAAAGGTACCCGGGTCGACTCTTCAAAATTGGTTGTTTTGGACCACAGTTTATGCTCGCCGAGATGCCAGCCATTATCGCCCCACAGCACAATGACGCTCTCATCCAGTTGGCCGAGCCGTTCAAGTTCGGCCAACACCTTCCCAATCTGCGCGTCGATAAAGCTGACGCTGGCCCAGTAGCCGTGAATGCATTCACGTTGCTTTGCCTCACTCAAGACCGGAAAATCGTCATCTTTGTAATGACCCAAGTCCGAATAGGCGCGATTGATTTCCTCATCGCCGTAGTGCAGGAAATCGCTCAAGTGTGAGATGCCGATGGCGTCTTTGGGGAAAAAGGGATTATCGGCGAGATCAACATCGTCTCGGCGGTATAAATCCCAATATTTCTGTGGCACGGCCCAGGGCAGATGGGGTCGGTAAAAGCCCAGCGCCAAGAACAGGGGGACATCCTGCGCGTGAAATTCGCGCAGGACCTCAATCGCCCGGTTGGCAATGATCCCATCAGGATAGGCGTCGTCTGGCGCCTTGGCCGCTTCACAGATAGCTGGGAGTTCAAGGTCTGCTTTGCCCTGGCTGAACTGCCTGCCGAAGTTTTTCAGTTTTTGCCGATTTTCCTCAAGTTGATAGCCAGCACAATAGCCGTGGACGGTATATGCTTGTTCCTTGAACGTGTCGGTATAGCGTCTGCTCCAGCCGGCCTCATCGTCATCATTGGCATGATAGATCTTGCCAATCGAGATCGTTTCAAAGCCGTGCGCTTTGAAATAGCCTGGCAGCGAGGGTTCCTCGGGCGGCGGGGAGCCAAGCGCCCAGCGGTTGTACGTGTCGTCGTTGGGACGTTTTCCTGTCAAGAGGCTAAGCCGCGAGGGACCGCAGACGGGCACTTGGCAATACGCGCGGTTACATTGCAGGCCACGAGATGCGAGCTTGTCGAGGTTGGGCGTATGCAATTTCGTTTTGCCAAAACAGTTGATCTCTGGTCGCAGATCATCAACGGCAATGAAGAGAATGTTTTTAAGTTTTTTCATCCTTCATCTTCTAGGTAGTACTGTTCTGGATAGGTAATTGCGCCGGGATACGCCACCACCCAGGGGCCTAGCCAGCCTCCCAGGGGTAATTGATCGCGCGTTGGTGTGTTCTTCACCCGGTTGCCAATGATTGCGGGTCGGGGCAAGTCAGCAATGATGCCCAGCCAGAAGGGCCCTTCATCGACGTGGATTTGCAGGATTTCATAGACTAACTCATCCCGCTTTTGACGATCAGGCTCGCTTCGGGCCTGTTTGTGCAGTTGCCACATGCGGTAGGCTGGATCGTCCGGCGTGGGTTCATCCCAAGGAGGCTGCCGTTCATGCGCTGGCTTGTCAGCATCAACCCCTTCCTTGGGGGTTCCTTCCAGGCTCATCCAGGCGCCATAGAGTGGCGCCCAGCGTCCGCTGGGGCCAAACGAGGTCAGAAAAACCGGGAAACTAAGCAGGTCGGCCGAACCCGGCGCGCCACCGCCAAAGACCCGGATATCATAGGTTCCGCCGAGGAAAATCTGCCCAAGTTGGGCGCCTGGCATGGCGTCAACCCTAGCATTCAGGCCAATCGCTCGCCAGTCTTCCTTCATCAGCTCAGCCGATTCGGTAAACGGGCTGCCAGCGTCGATCTGGATTGAAATCTCAAGCGGTTTTCCGCTGGGCAGTTCGCGCCACCCGTCGTCATCCTGATCCATAACACCGGCCGCGTCCAACAGGTCGGCTGCTTTATCGGGATCATGCTCAACAGCCAGGTTGAGCAATTGATCCAACAGTTCTTGCCCCCGGGGTGAGCTATGGTACTGACGTGAATTAATGGAATCGACCGCGGTGCTGGCCGGTCCACCCAAACCGAAAAAGGTTAATTTGCGGATCCGTTCGCGGTTAATTCCATGCGAAAGGGCCCGCCGAAATTCGACTTTGCGGTAGACGGCCTGTTTTTCAGGCTCGGGAAAATTCCAGTTGATGCCCCAGGCGGGCGCGCCTCCGGCGCCATTATCCCACAGTTCCAGTCGATAGTTTCCTTCTTCCTCATTATCCTTATACACGGCAATGTCGCGTAAACTGAGGTTGGGATGCGCCAGAAAATCGATCTCACCGTTGATAATTTTAAGATTGAGTATCTCGTTGTTTTCGGCGAAGCTGACATCAACGCGATCGATATAGGGCAACTGATTGTCTGCCACATCCACCACATAATAGTAGGGGTTACGTTCCATTACCAGTCGCTGTCCTGCCTCGAGCCGGAGCGGCCGCCAAGCAGTGAGTACCGGGTGTTCAGGATTGGTCCACCAATTCTGCTTTTCGGTGAATGTGGCGAAGTCTGCAGCGTCGGAATAATCGGGGTGGAATTGTTCCATATAGTGTCGCGGCTGCACATCCAAACCGGCGCCAACGCCGCCGCCAACCCAGGCGGCGATCTCGATGTCTGTAATCGGCGCTGGCCCAGCGAACTTGAGGGTCAAAGTATAGTCGTCAACCTTAAACAACTGCATCGGCGCATCGCCGGACATGGTCCAAGAGGGGCGAGTCGAGGGGTGTTCTTCGTTAAGAATCATATCTTTCCACCAGAAGATAATGTCATCAACGCTGAAGCGTTCGCCATCTGACCAGCGGGTCCCCGCGCGATAATGGAGCGTCCACTCGGTCGCATCATCATTGACCTCCCAGGCTTTGGCCAAACCTGGCCCCACTTCTTGCCCTCCTGCCGTCCAATGAAGACTGGAGTGGCCGTACATGAGCTGTGTTTGGTCTACAAAAGAGCTATTGGTTGTCGCTTTACGCAGGGTTCCCCCGTAAGCGCCTATGGTAGACCAGGGCAGATCCAGAACCATGGGATCCACCGGCAAGCGTTCATCCACCGGCGGCAGCTCGCCCGATTTGACCAGATCGGCCAGCATCGGCGCTTCCTGATATTGTGATGGCAGTGTTGTGACTGCCTCTTCCTGGACGACAGTGGGCTTAGCCGTTTCCGGGGTTGGTGTGCCCGCTGCACAGGCAGCTGTTATCGTACTGGCTGTGGCTATGGCTGAAATCCGTAAAAATTCACGGCGAGATACTTCTCTTATTTTCATGGTATCTGTATTCCTCTGCTTCTGGAGGAATCGAATACTTGTATAAAGGGGGAGCCTAAGATTAACATAAAGCTCAAGATGAACCAAAGTTCCCCATTCTACGCTGTCCACAGCATCCAAGGAGCGCGCCATGATCGACTTGTCCCGTCCCAATCTACTCTACATCCACACGGACCAGCACAGCCCCCATGTGACTGGTTGCTACGGCGACTCCCTGGTGGAGACGCCCAATCTGGATCGGCTGGCCGCCGACGGAGTCGTTTTTGCCAACGCCTACTGCTGCTCGCCAATATGCGTGCCCTCCCGGATGTCGATGCTCAGTGGCAGGCACCCGTATCAGAATGAAGTCTGGACGAATGAGCACGCGCTGGATTCCAGTATTCCGACCATCGCCCACGCGATGGGAGCGGGCGGATATCGCCCGGAGCTGGTCGGCCGTATGCACGCCTTGGGGCCGGATCAACTTCACGGTTATGCGGCGCGCTATGTAGGCGATCACGGCGCCAACCATCCGGGCGCCCCAGGGCCAGATCGGGGGATTCTGGAGGGCACTGCCGGTCCTCACAAGCTCAGTCTGGCACGGTCCGGCCCGGGACAGAGCGGTTATCAGGTGCATGACGAGGACGTGACTGCAGCCACCATCGACTGCTTAAACCGGCTAGGCGTGCAGAAGCGGGCTGGTTTAATGAAAGATCCGTTCAGCCTTTCCGTCGGGCTGATGTTGCCCCATCCACCCTATGTGGCCCGTCAAGAGGACTATGACCGCTACATCGATCGCATCGCGCCGCCACGGAAGGCGCGGGCTTTTGCAGACGAGACCCATCCCTTCCTGCGCTGGTGGCGGCAATACACAGGAAGCGAAAACATGAGCGACGAAGAGGCGCTGCGTTCTCGGGCTGCCTATTGGGGGCTGGTATACCGCACGGATGTGATGATCGGGCAGATTCTGGGCGCGCTGGAAGAGAACGATCTGAACGACAACACGCTGATCGTCTACACATCGGATCATGGCGATATGCAGGGGGAGCACGGCCTCTTCTGGAAGCATGTCTTTTACGAGGAGTCGGTACGGGCGCCTTTGATCGTAAGCTGGCCAGGTCGCATCCCTGCGGGGCAGCGCAGCGAGCGGGTGGTCAGCGCTCTGGACGTGGCTGCGTCGATGCTGGACGCGTTGGGCGCGCCGGCTCTGCCCAATTCAGCGGGTCGCAGCTTTCTGCCACAGATCGACGGCCGGGCAGATGTTCCTGGCTGGGAGGACGTGGCCTTCTCTGAATACTGCACCGATCAGTTCGGCCCACCGGGGGGCGCTTACCAGCGCATGGTTCGGCGAGACGAATGGAAGTACATCTACTATCACGCGCAGCCGTCCCAGCTCTTCAATCTGCGCGAAGATCCGGACGAACTGAGCGACCGTTCAACCGATTCGGGCTGCCGGTCGATCTTACAGGAACTGCATGCGGAGGCGCTGCGGGACTGGAATCCTGAGTGGGTGCGGCAGAAGATGGCCCAGAAAAAGGCGGATGCATCAATTTTGCAGGCCTGGGCGCGCCATACACACCCGGAAGAGCGCTACCGCTGGGAGCTGCGAGGCGAGATGAACTGGCTGGCATGAGCTGCGAGGACGCGAACCAAAGAAGGATCAACTTGGATTCAACGCTCTTTCCAAAAGGTCATCAACATTCAACAGGGCCGCCTGATATCGCAGATATTGGTAATCCAGCCGGTTGTCTTGCACGGCCAAAATTCCAAGGACATCCTGCCACTGGCGTTCGGATGTTTCTCCTCCAAGTCGAAACCATTCGAGCTTCGCCAGAATCGTATCTTCAGCCGAGGCAAAATAGGCAGTTCGTTCCGGCTCCACTGACACGGTCTGCGGCTGCCGATTGGCGAGCTGATTCCGGTCAAAGTCTCTCTGTTTCGGCAGAAAAATATCTACTTTGAATATTGACTCCAGATGAATCAGGTTGAAACTGGCGCGATGCTCTATGGCGTCAACGATTGCGTCCGCTGAAATGTAGAAATCTGTCTGGAGTGCGTTCACCAATGCACGGATATGCACTGGTTGGATATCGGCTACAATATCACTATCGAGAGTCATGCGCGCTATGCCGTGCAGAGTGCTGGCCCAAGAGCCACCAATCACGTAAGGAATATTTAGTTCTTTGAGTCGCTTCCTCATTCATGGAGACTTGCCGCGGCTTCTGTCGAAGAGACGAGAGGTCCATACATCTTCTCTGCAAGCGCTGGCCCCAAAAGAATGTCGGCCAGGCGCCGTTGAATTTCTTCTTCAGATGCGGCCGGGTAGCGCTGGCGGAGCCCAACAACTGCCAGGCGTTTCATCGAAGCATTCAGTTGGCACATCATCCGCAGTTTTTTCCACGGAGGCGCCTGGCGGAGTAGATCGATGAGAACCGCTTTCGCTTCCGGGCGCGTATCGTCAAACAGAGTCAACTGAGATTGGCGCATGGCATCGCATTGCCAGGGGGATTGCATCGCTACAGTCCATTTATGCTGATTGTACCATAGACTATATCCAGTGAGGCTACGTTTACTTCGACTCATTTCCATCGATCTCGACGGCACACTGAGTTGAACCGACCGAGCAAGTAGACGCTTTGGATGATGTACTTGTCGCCGCTGCCAACGCTCTGGACGCGCACATTGCGGCCCGCATCGCCATGCGGGTGGAGCAGGGCATAGAGCCGGTTTACAGCAGCAAGGAAGTGAGGGACTTTCTTGCGCTGGACGACTATGGATTACTGATCGACGACGGAGCCGTCCACGTGCAGGCGGGTCTTGACCTCCCGAGGACAGTAGGGATGGCGATCGGCGGCGTTCTCTGCCAGTTCGATGCCGATGCCCGGCGCGTCGGGGATAACGAGGAAGCCGTCTTCCAGGGGTAAGGCGCTCTTGACGATTTCGCTCTTCGGCGGCTCGTCTTCGCCTTTGGGATATTCCTGCAGAGCGAAGTTGGGGATGCAAGCCGCCAGTTGAATGCAGGCAGCAGTACTGACCGGGCTGAGGGGATTGTGGGGCACCACCTGCACGTGGAACGCTTCAGCCAGAGCGGCGATTTTTTTAGCGTGACTCAGCCCACCCACCATGCACACATCCGGGCGCACGAACTGTACCGCGCCCCGCTGGAGCAGAGCCTGGAACTCCCAGATACTGTGCAGACGCTCGCCGGTAGCGATGGGGATGCCGATCTTCGATGCTACCTGCGCCATCTCGTCCAGATTGTCCGGCGTAACCGGGTCTTCATAGAAAAATGGATGATACGGCTCGATGCCCCGGCCCAGCACAACGGCTTCGCTAGGGGTCAGCTGGCGGTGGATCTCGATGCAGAGGTCTACGTCTCGTCCGACCGCTTGGCGATAGGCGGCCACTGTCCCGATGGCATCCTCGATTTTGTCCACATGGGTCTTGAAATAGGGGAGGTCGCGGCTGTCGTCCAGGAAGGGGGTCAGGTGACCGACGGCGGTGAAGCCCCGCTCCTTGGCCTCGACGCAGCCAGCGATTAGCTCCTCTTTTGTTGAGCCGAAGACATGATAGTAGACCCGCGCTTTGTCGCGCACTTTGCCGCCCAGAAGTTGATAGGCGGGCACGCCGAAATGCTTGCCGGCGATATCCCACAGGGCGATGTCGATGGCGCTGAGCGCGCCCATCACGGCCGCGCCGCGAAAGTGGCTCCAACGGTACAGATACTGCCAATGGTGCTCGATCCGCAGCGGATCCTGGCCGATAAGGTAGCGTTTGAACGTCTCTACTGCGCTGGCCGACGCCTCCAGAAATCCCCAGGCGCCGGATTCCCCCAGACCAGTGATGCCGGCGTCTGTATGCACCTGGACGAACAGGTAGCGGTCTACGAAAATTGTGCGCACGTCTGTGATGTTCATCGCTTTCTCCCATGCACGGCTATCCGGACGCTGGATGCGCGCCGCGCAGCAGCGTCTTCTTTTCCTCTACCCGAAAGCAGGCGTACTGGTTGTCCTGCATAAGTCGGCGCGCCAGTGCGATGGCCTGATCTTCGGTGAGCAGGCCATCGGATATCTCGGCCTGCAACGCCGTCGTGAACCAGGCTCGGGCTTGCCTGGCGTAGGCCAGAGCCGCGCCGGGGTAGCCGGTATCGCCGCCGAAGAGGAAAATCTTGTTGGCCGGCGCCGCGTGGAGGAAGCGGCGCACGAATTCCGTTGCGCTGTACGGGTTGATGCTCCAAGCCCAGCACAGATCGGCGTAGACGTTTGGATAATGCTTGGCCAGGGCGATCAGCTCTTCGGTGTAGGGGTAGGCGATGTGCATCAGGACGAAACGAGCGTCGGGATATTTTGCGAGCAGCGGGGTCAGATGGCCGCTGCGTATACGGTCCACTGGCATGCGGCTGTGACCGGCGTAATAGCCTGTGTGCAGTTTCTGCGGCAGGTCGTGTTCGATGCACAGCTCCACGCCTCTGGCCCAACACCAATCCCCCAGGCAGAGCCTCGTCGCCTCATCGATCTCTTCGCCGTTTCGCAAATAGGTATCCAGAGCCTTGGCAGCCTCTGCGTCGGAACGCTCCTGCCAGCGCAATGTGCGGTTGTAGGCGTGCTGGGATTTGACAGCGATTGCCAACGAGGCATAGGATTCAAAAATCGTCTCCATCACCTGCCGTAGGGAGAAGAGGTCTGTCACTTCCAGGCCCGTGTAGTGAGCGATCTCCTCGTGGTTGGGCCGACCTGAGCAGAAATCGACCCAGGAGATGTCATAGAAAAAGAAATCCGGCCCGGATGGATCCGACTTGACGCCCAGCGTCTTTGCGTCTGTCTGCACGTGGTCCAGATTGGCCTCCTCCCTGAGCAGACGCAAGCGCTCGCCTGGCTGGACAAGGGCGACGTTTTTGTCCTGGGCCGCGGCGAGGGTTTCCGGCGTCAGCTCTTCGATGCCGTAGAGTTCCCTGGCGATGATGCGCACGGCCTCGCCATAGCCGGTGTGTTGCGCCGCCTCCCACGCTTCTTGCACCGGCGCAAAACGGGCGGCCAGGTCTGGGTTTGTCTGGTCGAGGAGTTTGTCTACTGCATCCTGGGATGCCCCGGCTACCCGCAGATCAGCCGACACATAGTTTTGGAAGAGTTGGAGCAAGATGTCCGGTCGCTCCTCCAGATAGGCATGTTCATATCTGAGGTGTTCGTGGGTATCCACGAGAGGCGTCTGTTGGATGAAGGTTGCGACATCTGTAGGCATAGGGCGTCTCAATTCTTTTTCAGTTTCGCCTGCCACTGCTTACGGAACTTCGCCACTTTCGGGCGGATCACGAATAGGCAGTAGGGCTGGAATCCATTATCCCGGTAGTAGTTTTGATGATACTCCTCAGCGCGGTAGTAGGTGTCATAGGGGGCTAACTCGGTGACGATCGGATCGTTCCAGATTTGCGAGGCGTAGTCGCGGATCAGCTTCTTGGCCATCCGTTTCTGCTCGTCGTTATGGTAGAGAATGAGCGAGCGGTACTGGGGCCCTACGTCATTGCCTTGGCGATTGGGCGTTGTCGGGTCGTGGGAGGTGAAGAAGACTTCGAGAATCTCACGAAACGAGGTGACAGTCGGGTCGAAGGAAACCTGAACCACTTCCGCGTGGCCGGTTGTCTTCGAGCAGACCTGCTCATAGGTTGGATTGGCCAGATGGCCGCCGGCGTAGCCTGATTCGACTTTTTTCACGCCGATCAGCTCATCATAAAGAGATTCCAGGCACCAGAAGCAGCCTCCGCCAAGGGTAGCGACTTCGCAAGCAGTTGCATCTTGGGTCATTGCTTTCTCCATTCGCTTGTTCGCCAAATTCTATGGCATCTTACCGCAGGAGAGAGGGGAGTTCAAGTTGAAGGGAAGAAGCATCTTCGTTACAATTCAGATCGTGTCAATCATGCAAATCCGTGCCCTGTTTCATAGGTAAAGGAACCTTACGATGATTCGAATCGCTGAAATCCTGCCGCCGCACCCATCGCCCTTGTGGAGGCTTGTCAAGCAGTGTGGCGTAGACGATGTGGTGGGCAGGATGGACATGTCTACGATTGATCACCCGGACCCGGATATGAAGCCTTGGGGATTTATGAGCCTGGCTCGGCTGAAGAGCGCTTACGAAAACGCCGGCTTCCGCTTCGCGGCGCTGGAGAGCCGTCCCCCTCTGGACAAAGCCAAATTGGGTTTGCCTGGCCGCGATGAGGAGATCGAAACGGCCTGCGAGCTGATCCGCAACCTGGGCCGGTTGGGCGTGCCCGTCTGGTGCTGCGAATGGATGCCTGTCTTTAACTGGATGCGCACTGCCACGACGATTCCAGAGCGGGGCGGCGCGCTGGTCACCGGTTTTGATTACGCTGTCATGCAGAACGCTCCTCTGACAGAATATGGTGAAGTGAGCGAAGAGCGGCTTTGGGACAATCTGAAATACTTCCTGGAGATCGTTGTGCCGGTAGCAGAGGAGGCAGGTGTGAAGCTCGCCATGCATCCGGACGATCCCCCTCTGTCGCCGATCCGTGGTCTGGGCCGGATTATGTGTAGCGTTGAAAACTTCCAGCGGCTCATCGATCTGGCGCCCAGCCCAGCCAACGGCATCTGCCTGTGTCAGGGCAACTTCACGCTGATGACGGACGAACTGCCGCAGGTCATCCGTCATTTCGGCGCGCAGGACAAGATTTTCTTTGTCCATTTCCGGGATGTGCGCGGCGCGCCCGAAAAGTTCAATGAAACCTTTCACGACAACGGTCAGACCGATATGCTGGCCTGTATGAAGGCCTATCGAGAGATCGGCTTCACAGGCGTGCTGCGGCCGGATCATGTGCCGACAATGGAGGGAGACAGCAACGAAGATGCCGGCTACTCTTCGATCGGCCGGCTATACGCCATCGGCTACATCCGTGGTCTGCGTCAGGCGGTGTACGCTGGGCAGTGAGGGGCCCAAACTAGGCATGACTCACATATCGAGCATCCACTGAAAGATCTTATCGTCCAGATCGGGTAGCCTCTCGTGACCGAAGTCGGGGTAGATGACGGTCTGTTTGGGTGCGCTGATCTTGTTAAAGGCTGCGTATTGGGTGGAAGGCGGGCAGATCTGATCCATCAAGCCAACGCCCATCATCACTTCCGCCTGGATGCGGGGGGTGAGAAATTGCACATCGATATAGCCTAGGCGGGTGAAGACTTCCTCCTCTCTTTCGTGGCGAGGATCAAAGCTGCGAAACCAGTCCCGCAGCTCCGCATAGGCGTGCTGGTCTTGATCGATATCCCACACCCGTTTGTAGTCGCATAGGAAGGGATAGACCGGCGCGGCCCGCTTGACGCGCGGTTCCAGGGATGCGCAGACAAGGGTGAGCGCTCCGCCCTGGCTCGCGCCGGTAACGCCGACGCGACTTGCGTCGACATCGTCCATTGCCATCACAATCTGGGCCATACGGGCTGTGTCCAGAAAGATCT
The DNA here is from genome assembly GCA_958295915.1 of uncultured Caldilineaceae bacterium. Classification (GTDB taxonomy): domain Bacteria; phylum Chloroflexota; class Anaerolineae; order Caldilineales; family Caldilineaceae; genus Bin5. Next base: position 3,890,257 of record OY282381.1, on the reverse strand, counting down.
GGCGATAGAGCAGGTCCTGCGGCTTGCCGTCCAGCCCACGCACGATGTGTCCCCGCAGCGTCCAGCCGGGGACACCGCCTGTATCTTCAGAGCGTCCTCCCTGGCCTCGGCAGTCCAGCGCGGCAACCGTGAAGCCGGCCGCGGCATAGCCCAGTTTGCTCTGCCAGTCGCCGGAGTTGCCGCTATAGCCATGGAACATAAGAAGCGCTGGATGGGGTGTCGGAGCGTTCCTAGGGCGCAGAAGTTTGGCGTGGACCCGCGCGCCGCCGGCGCCTGTAAAGTACATGTGAAAACATTTGGCGTAGGGGGCCTGAAAGTCGGCTGGCGCAAGCTCCACATCTGGGTCGACCGAGGCCAGTTCGGCGAGGGCTGCCTCCCAATAGTCATCGAAGTCCTCTGGGCGCGGGTTAACGCCCTGATAGGAGGATAGTTTTTCCCGGGGCATGTCAAAAAGCAGAGGCATAGGGTTTCTTCCCTTCGGCTAAAGATTGGGTGAAAGTTGGTACTGGCAAGATCGAAATCATCTTGACAGGCTGCTCTTATTGTCGCGTCAGTCGGACGTTGACGGCAAACGCCAATTCGGCATTCCCGCCAGTTCAACACCTGACCACTGATTCATATGATTGCGCTCATGCCTCATGAATGTATGGGCTGCGGCTGACGCCATCCTTGTCAAATTGACCTCTCAAACAAACTGAGATACCCTTCATCTTATTTCTTATCATAGCAGAGCCTGGCCCTGGCACAATTCAGACACAGTGGCGCTATCGTCTGACTGAATCCTGCGATGGGAGCGCGCATTCAGGAGTGATAGCGTCGATGCTGAGCACAGCCGTTTTGCGATCATCAAACAGCTTAACAGAGAGAACACTGAAATGAAACTCGAATCTTCCATCTGGAACGCCCTCAAATTTCGTTGCATCGGTCCACCCAGAGGTGGGCGCGTGGTAGCTACCGCCGGTCACCCGACCGACCGCAACGTCTTCTACTTCGGCGCGGTGGCCGGCGGTGTATGGAAGACGATCGACGGCGGCCAATATTGGGAAAACATCAGCGACGGCCAGTTCAGTTCCTCTGCGGTCGGCGCTATCGCTGTCTCTGAGGCCGATCCGAATGTTCTTTACGCGGGTACGGGTGAGTCGACGATCCGGCTGGATGTGAGTTGGGGAGACGGGGTCTATAAGTCCACTGATGGCGGCGAAAGCTGGCAAAACGCAGGGCTGCAAGATAGCCATCACATCGGACAGATTTGCATTCACCCGCAGAATCCGGATGTCGTCTACGTGGCCGCGCTGGGCCACGCCTTTGGGCCGAACGACGAGAGGGGTGTCTTCCGCTCCACCGATGGCGGCGGCAGTTGGGAGCGGGTGCTGCATGTCAGCGAAAGGGCCGGCGCGGTCGACCTGGCCTTAGACGTAACCAACCCGCGCATTCTCTACGCCTCAATCTGGCAGGTGCATCGTCATTTTTGGGAGCTGATCAGCGGCGGCCCGGACAGCGGCCTGTGGAAGTCTACCGACGGCGGGGACAGCTGGACGGAGATCACCCGCAACCCCGGCCTGCCACAGGAGGGCATTCTGGGGAAGATCGGTATCAGTGTCTCTGCTGCCCGGCCCAGCCGGCTGTGGGCCATCGTGGAGGCCGAGGGCGATCAATCCGGCGTCTACCGCTCCGACGACCGCGGCGCCACTTGGACCCATCTGACCGATAACCGGGATCTGCTGGCCCGGCCCTGGTACTACATGCACATCTTCGCCGACCCGCAAAACCCGGACACCGTTTACGTCAACAATCTGAAGATGTGGAAAAGCATCGACGGCGGCAGTACCTGGAGTGACATCACCACGCCTCACGGTGATAACCACGATCTGTGGATCGATCCGGCCGACCCGCGCCGGATGATCAACGGTAACGACGGCGGGGCCTGCGTGAGCTTCAACGGCGGCGAGACCTGGAGCACAATTTACAATCAGCTCACTGGCCAGTTCTATCACCTGGATGTGGACAATCAGCTTCCTTACCGCGTCTATGGCACCCAGCAGGACAACTCCAGCATCTCTGTGCCCAGCGCCACTGAGAAAGGGGCGATTCCCTGGAGCGATTGCTACTCAGCGGGCACTGGCGAGAGCGGTTATATCGCTGTGAAACCGGATGACTCCAATATCGTTTACGTCGGCGCGGTCGGCTCTTCTCCCGGCGGAGGCGGCGCGCTACAACGTTATGACCACCGCACCAAGCAGATTCGTCTGGTGACTGTCTGGCCGGAGCCTTACAGCGGTTGGGGCGCCAAGGATATGAAGTATCGCTTTCCCTGGACATTTCCGATCATCTTCAGTCCCCACGATTCCGATGCGCTCTACACCTGTGGCAACCACGTCTTCCGCACGACAAACGGCGGCAGTTCCTGGGAGATCATCAGCCCGGATCTGACCCGCGATGACGAGAGCAAACTGGAGGCCTCCGGCGGCCCTCTGACCTTGGACACCAGCGGCGCCGAGCATTACTGCACGATTGCGGCGTTCATCGAGTCACCCCACGAAGCAGGAGTCTTCTGGGCCGGCAGTGATGACGGGCTCATTCATATCAGCCAGGACGGTGGTGAGAGCTGGCAGAACGTCACCCCCGCCGACCTGCCCGAATGGAGCTTTGTGACGGTCATCGAGCCGAGTGTCCACGATCCGTCGACGGTGTATGTGGCTGCCACCCGTTATAAGCTGGATGACTACAGCCCCTATCTTTTCAAGACCACTGACAACGGCCAAAGCTGGCAACGGATCGACGGCAACTTCCCCCAGAACGAGATCACGCGTATGTTGCGGGCGGACCCAGCCCGCGATGGGCTGCTGTATGTGGGCACAGAGACGGGGCTGTTCATCTCCTTCGACGATGGTTTCAACTGGCAGCGGATGTCGGGCAATCTGCCGGTCGCCCCGGTTTACGATATGAAAGTCAAGGACGGCGATCTTGTGGTAGCCACGCATGGCCGCGCCTTCTGGATTCTCGATGACCTTACGCCCCTACGCCAGATCGAATCCTTGGCGTCTGGGGAGGAGGGGGCGGCCCAGCTCTTCCCGCCGCGCCGGACTCTGCGACGCTGGCTACCCTGGAACATTGACATCTTCCGTGGAATAGGACGCAACTATGTCTTGGCCTCCGGCCAGTTGATCACCTATCGGGACGAAAAAGACGACAGTGGCCAGAGCGTCCGGCAGATGATCGACAGCGGAGAGAATCCGCCCCAGGGCGCGATTGTCTACTACAGGCTTCCCGCAGGCGCAAAGGAGGTTTCCCTGACGATTCTCGACGCAGAGGGGAATGAGATACGATCGTGCGGTCCGCAGCCAGCAGACGCGAACAAAGGTGAGGCGGAAGATCCCTTTGAGCAGTACATTTCAACGAACGCTGGCCTCAATCGCTTCGTGTGGAATCTACGTTATGCCGAAGCCGAACATCTACCCGATGACCCGCTGACGGCAAAGTCGGTCACTGGGGCCTTGGCGACTCCTGGGAGCTATCAGGTGCGTCTGACGGTGGACGGCGAAAGCCAGACTGAATCTTTTGAGCTGTTCATCGATCCGCAGGTGGGGAGCAGCCAGGAGGATTTGCAGGCTCAGTTTGACCTGTGGCAGCAGGTGAATGCAAAGATCAGCGAGACCCATCAGGCCGTCAAACGCCTACGCCGGGCGCGGGGTCGGGTGCAGGCGATGGCCGAGACGGTGGCGGACAGCAGCGTAGCCGAGCAGACAAAGGTCGCCATTCAGGAGCGGGCCGGTCAGATTGCCGAGCAACTTGGTGACGTGGAGGGTCAGTTGGTTCAGGTCAACGCCAAGATTGCATTCGACCGGATACGACTGCCCACAATGCTCAATGTCAAGCTGCTCAATCTCATCAGCGTCATCGCCTCCGCAGACGAGGCGCCACCCCAGCAGACCTACGCGGTCTTCGAGCAGCTCTGCACGCAGACGGACGCGCAACTGGACAAGCTGGACTCGATCCTCGGCGAAAGCGTAGCCGATTTCAACGCGGCGGTGCAGGCTGCAAATGTGCCAGCGGTAGTTGTATAATCTGGGGCCACTGATCAGTAGGTGGCGCGCACTGCCCGCTCACTATGGCAACTGGAACAGCGTCTAATAGTCACTCCCAAGTAGTAGCTGTAGCGGAACAGGAGGTGGGCTGCGACCAGTTCATCCCTTATCCGACGCTCCTGGGATTCTACCAGGCCGATGCCTCGTTGAGCATCTCCATCTGCTCGGCGGACAGGCGCACATCCAGCGCTGCCAGGCTACCCTGCAACTGCTCGACTGTATTGGCGCCGATAATCGGCGCGGTCATAGCCGGCTGGGCCAGGAGCCAAGCCAGGGAGACGGCCAGCGGCGTCGTGCCGAGTTCATCGGCTACGGCTAGCGCTGTGTCCAGAACTTTCCAGCCGAAGTCATTGAAGTAGCGATTTCGCACGCCTTCTGCCCGCACGCTGTCTGTATCGCTTACCCGGCTATATTTGCCCGTCAGAAAGCCGCCGGCCAGCGGGCTGTATGGGATGATACCGATGGCGTACGCCTGGCAGACATCCGTCAGTTCCCGCTCGAACTCGGCCCGATGCACCAGATTGTAGTGGGGTTGGATCGAATCGTAGCGGGTCAGCCCATACTTATCGCTCGTCCAAAGAGCCTCCATCAACCGCCAGGCCGGATAGTTACTACAGCCGATATAGCGCACTTTGCCTTGCTGCACCAAGCGGTCCAGCGCCTCCAACGTCTCGTCGATGGGGGTATCGGCGTCGAATGAATGGGTCTGATACAGGTCGATGGTATCGATCTGCAGCCGGCGCAAAGACGCGTCACAGGCTTCGACAATGCGCTTGCGGCTCAGCCCCTGATCATTCGGCCCTGGGCCCATAGGCCCCCGCACTTTCGTGGCAACGATCATCTGGCTGCGGTTGCCTCTGGCCTGCATCCAGCGGCCGATTACCTTTTCGCTGACGCCGCCGTCATTTCCTGCTACCCAGCGGCTGTAAATATCCGCAGTGTCGATGAAATTCCCGCCTGCTTCCGCGAAGGCATCCATCACAGCGAAACTCATCTCCTCATCGGCAGTCCAACCGAACTGCATCGAGCCCAGACAAAGCGGTGAAACCTTCAGACCTGTACGGCCCAAACGACGATACGCCATACTACTCATTGCTCCACTCCTCTCAGCATTCTCTCATCCCCCACCCGCCGCGTGACGCGGCGGGCGTCTAACTCCTCTAACAGCGCCTGCGCGTACTTGCGGCTGGTGTTCAGCAGATCGCGCGCATCCGCCAGCGTAATCGCCCCATTTGCCCGGGCCAAGGTGATGATCTTTTTTGTAGCGGCGGCGAAATCTTTCTGGCGAAAGTAGACCGAACCCGGCAGCCGTACCAGGATCTTCTGCTCCACCAGCGACTCCAGCAGCTCCTCGTCGTTATTCAGGAGTGTAAGGGTATCGATGGCATTGGGTGGGCTGAATGGGGCGGTGTCATATGCCAGCAGCGCGCGATCTACAGCCCGCTGCTGGGCGGATGAATAGCGGACCGTATGGGATAGCAATCGGACTGTGCTTTCTTCACTCAGCACCAAACCGTCCGCCTGACCCTGCAAGGCCAGATCATTGAAGGCTCGCTGGGGTAGTTCTTTGCGTACACCCCGAGCGCCGACCACCCGCAACCGGCTGCGCACTTCACTACGGGACATTCCCTGGCGTAAAGGATATTGGCTATGGAATTCACCGAGAATCCATTGCATATCGGAGACGGTCTGCTGATAGGCCGATGCGCTGATAAGCAGACGTTGGTTATCCAGCCCATGTAACAGACTGTCGGCGAGAAGCTGCCGGATCGCGTCGCGCGCGGTCTCTGTATCAAGGCCGCTGGCGGCAATCAACTCCTGCTCGGAAAGAAGCGGTTCCCGCTCCAGGGCTTGCAACACAATCTCATCCGGTCTCCCTTGGGCCAAGGTTTCCAGCTTCGCAGCAACCGTTGCATCGAAACGTCGGTATCGTCGGCGGGGATGTGGGTCGAGAATTTCGCCGCCGCCGAGAGTGAGGCTGGGCGAGGGTTGACGCAATATGAAGCGATCTCCGGCGGCGACGAGAACCGGACGGTCCAGGCGCAGTTGCAGCCAGCCCTCCTGGCCGGGCAGCAATTCCTCCGCGGCCAAAAGCCGCGCGTGGGCTGGGGTCTCCGATGCGCCGCTGAAGAAGTCTACACTCAGATTGTGGCGCATGGATTTAGGCGCGTCGGACAACAGCCGAAAGGACACATCGAGCAGTCGGGTCGCTCGCAGGGTTCCCGGCATCACCAGAACCTGCCCGCGGTGGATCTCATCTGTGCCCACGCCGCTGAGATTTACGGCGACCCGACTGCCCGGCAGTGCGCGTTCGATGCTCTGCTTGTAGCTTTGCAGCGCGCGCACCCGGCCTGATGGGCCATCGGGCAGAATAGCGACTGGATCGCCTACAGAAAAGTGGCCGTCGCTCAGGGCGCCGGTCACGATTGTGCCGAAACCTGGCAGGCTGAAAATGCGGTCAATGGGCAATCGAGGTCGTCCCCGGTCCCGGCGAGGCGGTAGCGCCGTCAGTGCGCCGGCCAGCGCCGAACGCAATTCATTTATACCTGCGCCGGTCTGGGCGCTCACCCGCGCGATTGGCGCATCCTCCAGGCGGGTGCCGAGCAGGACCTCCTGAATGTCCAGTTCGATCAGATCCAGCCATTCGGGATCATCGATCAGATCGGTTTTTGTCAGGGCAACCAGACCACCGGGGAGCGCAAGCAGGTCCAGGATGGCCAGGTGTTCACGGGTCTGGGGCATGACCCCCTCATCCGCGGCGATGACGAGGACAGCGGCATCGACACTGCCGACACCGGCCAACATATTCTTGATGAAATCGATGTGGCCGGGCACATCTACAATACCGACAGATTCTTCTGAGCCATCGGGCATCGCCAGATTCATCCAGGCGAAGCCCAGCACGATTGTCAGCCCTCGGCGTTTCTCTTCTTGCAAACGGTCGGGGTGAATTCCGCTCAGCGCCTGAACCAGCGTCGATTTACCGTGATCTACATGCCCGGCGGTGGCGATGACCCGCATCAGGACTGATTCTGTGGCGGCTCACCGGACACGATGCCGGCGGTGCGGCGAGCGCTGTTGTTCTGGCGGGCGTACAGTTCGGCGGTGCGGCGCTGCTTCTGCCATTCCTCTTCCAGATTTTTCATATTTTCGTCCCTCTCGTTCAGGGCCGATTGCAGGCCGTCGAGCCAAAGCTGGGCTGCGTTGATGTAACGAGCGCCATACTGCTCCTGCAGCTTCCAGAGCTGGCGCAGCATCTCCTCATGAACTCGCAAATCGTGCAGAATCGGTGGGAAATGCTCCAATAACCCCTTGTTGTATTTCTCCTGCTCCCGCCACAGGTGTTCCTGGCGCAGCTCGTCCCGGCGACTCTGTTTTTCAAACTCCTCCCGAAACTCATCCATTTCCCGGCGCGTTCGCTCTTCGGCCAGGCGCTGCAACTCCTGCACCTGCACCTGGTCCCGGCGGACGGATTCCTGAAATTCCGGAATCGTATGAGCTATTCTGCGGGCCGTTTCGATGGTCTGGACGAACGACTGGATCCGTTCTTCATTTTTGGTTACAATGACCCGCTGGTCATCTATATTCTCCTGCCAACGGTTGAGCACCTGTAGACGCTCGACGGTCTCCACCTGCAGCCGCTCCATAGCGTTTTGCTGCTCTTCCCGCACCTCGCCGAAGACTGGTCGCCAGCGCTCAATTTCGGCGCTCATACGTCGGTCGGCATCATCCAGAACGGAAAAGCGACCAGTAAAAGATTCTATACGTTTGAATAGCTCGACAGTTTCCTGTTGCAACTGGGCGATTCGTTTGGCATCACTGGTGCGCTGCTCGGCCAAAAACGGAATTTGTCGGGTGCGCTCTTCAAGTTCTTTGACAAGAAGATTGATCTGATTGCGGCCCTCCATAATCATATCGACCAGGCGCTCTTCCTCACCTTTGCGCAGATCCACCGCCTCTTCAATGCGGCCGATGCGGGGCAGTTCCCGGCGCACTTCGCTGATCTCCCGGGTGAGCGCCTCCCTATCTGTCAGGCGAGCGCGCTCGATATCGCGCACAGATTGCACACGGTTCTCGTCGCTCCGATCGATCAGCAGCGCAAACTCCTGCTGGACGCTCTGGATCTGCTGTTCTAATTGGGGGAATCGCCCCAACTGCGCAGTTGTGGTCGCCAAACGTCCTTCCAGGTCCTGAATCCGGCGAGCCTGTTCGATGATATCTGCGGTTTGGCTCTCAACCTGCTGCTGCAAACGGGCGATCTCTGCGCGGTCGCGCCGATGCTCCTCATCAAGCCAAGCTACCATTTGGGCTAGTTGGGCAGTATCCATTTGTCTTTCTTTCAGTGCTCTGTGGTGCGTTGGGCACGCCCCAGCGCACTTGCGTGATAAACGAACCGGCTACACATCTGTCGGAGGCTCCTTCAGAGTGGCGCCGAGTACGGATTCGACACCAAAGCCGACTGGGCTGGAGAGGCCCTCTGAGAAGTAAATTATACCATTCGCGAGAGAGTGGCTACAAACAATCGTCGCTGCCCTTTGGCGTTTCAAGCAGGTTCGCCCATTAGAAGGGGCACAACTCTTGGTGGTGTTGGCGCGAACTTTTTTGCGCGCGGGATACAACGCGGAGCCGACTGCTCACGGCCAGAGCCTGCCACAGAATGGCGCTCAGCCACTGCCGATGGCATAGTTTTTGACTGCAATCGGGTCCAGATCCAGGCCCAAGCCGTGCCTATTCGGGTCCGGCGCCCAAACGCCGTTCTCCGGTTCGTCAAAGGTGGTGTAGAAGATACGGTCCGCTTCTTCTACAGTACCCAGATACTCAACAATTTTCAGATTAGGCGTAGCACAGGCCAAATGCAGATGGACGAGTTGATAGGCATGGGGAGCCACTGGCAGGTTAAAGGCGTGGGCCAGATGCGCTACCTTCATCCATTCACTGATGCCCCCTACGCGGCCTACATCTGGCTGTACAATGTCGGCGGCGCCGCGGGCAATGAGGTCGCGGAAGCCGTATTTGGTGTATTCGTGTTCACCGGTCGCCACGGGGATGTCGATGGCTCTGGCAACAGCCGCCAGGCCCTCGATATCATCGGCCAGGACCGGTTCTTCGAACCAGCCTATATTGTACTTCTCAAAAGTCTTAGCCATCCGAATCGCCTGCTTGGCATAGTAACCGTTGTTGGCGTCGATGAACACCTGTACATCAGCGCCGACGGCCTCACGCACTGCGGCCAGTCGGGCCACATCTTCCTGCTCACTCTGACCGAAATCCTTGCCCACTTTCATCTTCACGGCCATCATGCCCCGCTCCACATATCCACATTGCTCTGTCACCAGCTCGTCCAGTGAAAAGTGGGTCCATCCGCCGCTGCCGTAAATTGGCACGGAGTCCGTGAACGGTCCTAGCAGTTGGTAAAGAGGCGTTTCGTAGTATTTGGCTTTCAGATCCCATAGGGCGATGTCCACGGCAGAGAGTGCGCTGAAGGCAAGCCCCTTGCGACCGACGCCGCGAATCGCCCAGAACATATCGTCCCACAGCTTTTCGATATGCAGGGCGTTCTGGCCGAGTAGAATTGGCTTGAGGGTGCGTTCGATCACCTCCCGCGCCGCGGTTGCCCCGCCGCCCAAACCCAGCCCGATCAGGCCCTGATCCGAATAGACATGGACGAAGCACTGGCTGCGTCCTGATGTGATATGACGAATTGTCGCATCTTGATATCCCGATAGATGAGGGAGAGATAGCACTGTGGTCTTGATATCCTGAATAATCATTCGAACCCTCCTACAAGCGTGTTTGGCTTTCAAGCTGACAGTTGGTATTATCCCACACAATCAAAATTTATGATTGTGTTCGGATCTTGTTTCCTATCGTCATTTCTAAGACGGCAGGGGGGGCTGAGCGCCGTTCTGTCGGAGCGTCCTACTGGCTGGTCTGCAGCCACTGTGGGGGCCTCTCGCTTGATCACACCGCATGGGGTTACGCAAAAGCTTGCAGTTGCTATCACCCAGAGTGGCGGGTCGACGCTGCATCCCGGGGCCATGTGGGCGTATTTGGATACAGAAGAAGTTTTTGGCACAATCATCGAACTGAAAACGAAGCTGAAATCGGAGGCAGAACAGCCTATTTGACCGCAAGCGGACGGGCTGCTACAATGCCCTGCGCGCATCTGCCCCGTGCAGGTTGCCCCAAACCGCCATGACCCGAAAGTTCCGGGAACGAGCCTTGTGTCATTCCCGCTGACGAATCGTTAAGGCTATGCGAGTTGGCATTGACGCCCGGCTGATCTATCATCAGCCGGCAGGTATCAGTCGCTATACGAAGCATCTCATTGAAGAGCTTGCACAGCTAGACCGGGAAACAACGTACACAGTTTTCCAACACCGCAAACACCGGGAACCATTGGCCAATGCGCCCAATTTTCAACGGCGCACCCTGTTCACGCCTGTCCACACGCGCATTGAACAGCCAATGTTGGCTGCAGAGTTGTCGTTCCACTCCCTGGACATACTCCACAGCACAGATTTCATCCCGCCTCTCTTCAGCAGCATTCCTCCGGTGATCACCGTTCACGATCTGGCGTTCCTGCGCTGGCCCCACTTTTTGACGGAATCTCATGCGGCCTACTACAGCCAGATCGACCGGGCGGTGCGTCATGCTCAACACATTATTGTGCCCAGTGAGAGTACCAAAAACGATGTGGTCGGACAGTTGGGCGCCTCGCCGGAGAAGATCAGCGTCATTTATGAGGCTGCGGCGCCCCTCTATCAGCCTCTGCCGATGGCGAAATGCCGCGCTGCGATGCAGGCGAAGTACGGCATTCCCGAAAACTATATCTTCTTCGTCAGCACAATTGAGCCGCGCAAGAATATCGGCGGCCTTCTGGACGCATTCCATCACCTTCAGCGACATTACAACATTGCGGACACGGGTCTTGTGCTGGCAGGGAAGCCCGGCTGGCTGTATGAGGAGGTTTTTCGCAAGGTGGAAGAGCTCGCTCTCGACAAGAGCGCATTTTTCGTGGGGCGGGTAGCGGATGAGGACTTGCGGCAGTTGTTCGTCGGCGCCCGCTGCCATGTGCACCCCGCGTTTTACGAAGGGTTCGGCCTATCTCCCTTGGAAGCGATGGCCTGCGGCACACCTACAATCGTCGGCAACACCAGCAGCATGCCGGAAGTGGTCGGCGATGCCGGGCTGATTGTCGATCCGTCCGATTGGGAAGAGATCGCCATCGCCATGCACCGTCTTCTGACTGACGACGAACTGCATCGGGAACTGCGCCAGAAGGGCCTTCAGCGGGCCTCTGTCTTCAGTTGGAGCCGGGCCGCCGCCGAAACTCTTGCCGTCTATCGAATGGTCTGCCAGAGGGCAACGGCGCCGGCTGCGCCTGCCCGCCATTCGTCCTTCTGACGTCTGATGATGAAGCTACTCTTCCTTACCCCCCAGTCCCCTTTCCCCCCTCGGCAAGGCACGACCCTGCGCAACTATTATCTATTACGGCATTTTGCCACCAAACATGAAGTGCATCTGTTCTCCTGCCTCGCGCCCGAAGACGACCATTGGCCTGATCCAAAGCTGCTGCAGATATGCGCTCGGGTAGAGGGTTTCCAGCAGCCTGAACGTCCTTTGCACCGACGCTTGCAGGATACGTTTCTGGCGGCCAAACCGGATATGGCTCTGCGCCTGGAGCAGAATGAATCCCACGCGATGCTGGAGCGGATGCTGGCTGAAGAAGCCTATGATCTGGCCCAGATCGAGGGGATTGAGATGGCTCCCTATGGCTTTCAAATTCTGCAAACGAATGCCCCCAGGCCACCGGTCGTTTTCGACGATCACAACGCTGAATTTCTGCTGCAAAAGCGGGCTGCATTCATGGATGCCCGCAACCTGAACCGCTGGCACGCCGCCGGCTACAGCCTGCTTCAGTGGCAGAAGCTGTACCGTTACGAACGGGCCTTCTGTCAGGCTGTGGATGGGATTGTAGCGGTCAGCGAACCGGATCGACAGGCGCTGGCCGCGTTGGCGCCTCAGCGTCCAATCGTCAACGTGCCCAACGGCATCGATATCGACCGCTATATCCCCGAGCCGCTGCCTGCCACAACCCCGCCCTGTCTGGTCTTCACCGGAAAAATGGACTACCGTCCCAATGTGGATGCGATGCTCTGGTTTGGGCTAGATGTGCTTCCTCGCATTCGTCAGCAGATGCGCGTGCAGCTGCAGATCGTCGGTATGTACCCCCATCGACGCCTGGATACGCTACGTATGGTACCGGATGTGGAGCTGACCGGCGCGGTCGAAGATGTCGTGCCCTACATTCACCGGGCGGCGATCTATCTGGCGCCTATGCGGGTTGGGGGGGGCACCCGCTTCAAAGTGCTGGAGGCGATGGCCTGCGCGCGACCGATTGTAAGCACATCTCTGGGCATTGAGGGGATTCCTATACGCGATGGTGAACATATACTGCTTGCAGATGATCCTCAGACGTTCGCCGACTCTATTCTGGACCTTCTGCGCGATCAGGCAGCTGGCGGAGAACGCAGCCGATTTTTGGGCGAAGCGGCGCGCGCTTTCGTCGAGAAGCAGTGTACCTGGGAGACGATATTGCCCCAGTTGGATGCGTTCCACGCGCAGTTGGTGTAAGGTTGAATGCGCCTCTGCTTGAAAGAGGCGCGTGCCGAGCTCTTCACAAATGCCCTGGCTTGAACTGCTGACCGAACCCCTTGCCTATGCGTTTATGACCCGCAGCCTGCTGGCCGCAGCGATGGTGGGCATCATCGGTCCGCTACTCGGTTCGTATCTGATTCTGCGGGGCATGACTTTTCTGGGGGAAGCGCTAAGCCACATTGTTCTGCCCGGTGTCGTGCTGGCGTATCTGCTGGGCTGGCCCCTAGCTGTCGGCGCGCTGGCGGTAGGCGTGTTGGCTGCTATCGGCGTCAACGCGCTGAGCAACCGCAGCCAAATCCGGGAGGACACGGCGATCGGCGTCATTCTCGCCGGCAGCTTCGCTCTGGGCATTGCCATGATCAGCACTGTTCGCAGTTATGCGGTAGATCTGTCCCACATCCTCTTCGGCAACATTCTAGGCGTCTCTATATCCGACCTGTGGCTCACTTTTGGCTTGAGCCTGCTGGTGATGCTGACGGTGGCGCTCTTTTACAAAGAGTTTCTGGTACTGGCCTTTGACCCCGATCTAGCTGTCGTTCTGCGTCTGCCGGAATCCTTTCTGCGCTATCTTCTCTCTATCCTCATCGCCGTTACAATCGTTACTTCTCTGCAGACGGTAGGCGTGGCATTGGTGTTGGCGATGCTGGTGACGCCTGCTGCTGTCGCCCAGCTCCTCACCCGCCGACTGCCAACAATGATGCTCGTGGCCGTCGGTATTGGTATTTTTTCCAACGTCAGCGGGCTCTACATCAGTTACTACATGAATGTGGCTTCCGGCCCGGCGATGGTGCTTGTCGCTACGGCGATCTTCGGCCTTGTTTTTCTGGCCGCGCCTGGACGGGGTATCCTGTGGCAGCGGCGACCTGGGCGTACGGCCACTTTGCCCGATCCCGCCGCAAAGGCTGAGTAATAGAACAGAATTGTTGCGGGTCCAGAAGTCCGACTTCATAGAGAAGTCGGACTTTTTTGCGTGTTTCTCTCACAAGAACAGAGGGTAAGGCCACAGAAATGAAATTCAATCTCATTTACATTTGCATTCAATACACAGCTGTGATAGTATCTTAAGAGTAATTGAGATTATATCTCAATTATAGTACGAGTATCATGAATCAGAAGCCACTTACTTCGGGAGGGAAAAGCTATGAACTTTCTTCACATTCAATGCAGTCGTTATGCGCGCCTACGCTGCGCTTTCGTTTTGATCTTACTGCTGATAACAGGATGCGTATCCCCAGCACCAGCTGACATGGGACGGGATCCAGAGGCTGCGGATATGACTGATGACCACGCGGAAGAGGATCCGGCACATGCGGACCGTCTGTCTGAACTTGCAGCGTTGAATCTGGCGGCGGGTGAACTGTTACAGGTTGTAGCCTCGACCAATATCATCGCCGATGTTGTCGCGCAGGTCGGTGGAGAGCGCATCGATCTCTTCACTTTGATACCCGTAGGCGCAGATCCACACAGCTTTGAACCCGCGCCTCGGGATTTGCTCGCGCTCAATGAGGCTCACGCAATTTTCATCAACGGTCTGGGTTTGGAGGAGCAGATCGAATCCATTATAGATTCACTGGAGGGCGCTGGGGTCGTCGTCTCCGTCAATACCGGCGTGGAGACCACCGAATTCGACGGCGCGCAGAGCTATGATGAAGAAGAGGAACATCAGGAAGGTATTCACGATGAAGACGCGCATGACGCAGGAGATGACAAGCATTCTCATGGGGGGGCGGATCCCCACACATGGTTCAGCATCCACGCCGTGGAACAGTGGGTCGATCAGATCGAGCATATCCTCAGCGCGCTGGACCCAGCCAATGCGGATATTTATGCGACCAACGCCGCTGCGTATCTGGTTGAGTTAGAGGCGCTCGCAGAGGAACTTGAGGCCATCGTTGCTGAGTTGCCTGCAGAAAAGCGCAAGCTGGTCACCGATCACGATTCATTTGGTTACTTTGCAGCCGTATACGGCTTTGAAGTGGTCGGCGCCGTTGTTCCGTCGGTCAGCACATTGGCTTCCCCTTCTGCTGGCGAGTTGGCCAGGTTGCAGGATCAGATCGAAGAGGAGGGCGTAGCGGCCATCTTTGTCGGCACCACGGTTACTCCAGATATCGTCCAACAGCTGGCGACGGATGCCGGCGTCAGGGTCGTCATTCTGTTCACCGGTTCTTTAAGCGCTGAACATGGCCCCGCAGCCAGCTATGTGGATTTCATGCGCTACAACATGACGGCAATCGTCAACGCGCTGAAGGAATAACAGTGTTTACTGATGACATTGCCTTATGATTTTGGACATGGCAATTGTAACTCTGGGGGTCGCTAAAAACATTCTACAACGCGGGTGGGAATCAGGAACGAGGGGCAGGTCTGCCTGCCCCTTCCCGCACAGCCGAAAGCTGGCTGAGAAAGATATACTTGTGCGGTTAAGTATATAATTCCCATACAAACTCGCAGCGGTTCGGTCGAGTGCATGTGGCGCTGGCTGCTCCGTTCTTGTGGCGGACTAAATCTATAGAGGCTATGCTTCTTCGTCTGGAGCCAATGTGTGGCCGTTTATCACCAGCCACACATCCAGGTCGCCGGCTGCATTGTGCGCGTCTGAGGTCGCCCACTTGCCCGCGGCAACGGGACGGGTCGCTGTACCAGTATCTGCCAGGAGGGCCGCGCGGCGGGCGGCCCGTTTCACATCGCCTTCGCCGATGCCCCATGAACTTTCGATCACCAGATGGAGCAGTTCTCGCGTCTGCCGATCTCTGCCCCGAACAACGGAGTCAGCGAGTTCTATTTCTTCTGCTTCGTTTTCAGTGAGCAGCGCCTTTTCCACTGCGGCATCTGTCAGGAGGCGCAACTCGTCGATTGTGAGAGTACGGGCTTTGTATATGATGCGCCGGAAGTACTGATAAGGTCGGGCCCAGTGGCGTTGTTCCAGCATGAGTCCTTTCAAATCCGCCACATCGTTCTTAAGAACATGCAAATCCGATTCAATTCGATCCAACCGTCCTTCCGTACGCAGTTGGGCCGCTGTCAGTTCTTCTACTCGTGTCCCAAGCTGCTGCAAGCCTTCTTCCGTACGCTGCTGGGCCGCTGTCAACTCACTCAGCGCGCGCGGCATATTCAGTATCTCTTCTGTCAGAAGAAGAAGACGCATCTCCGCCCGCCACTCTGGCCGCTCGTAGAGAAGTTGGGTCAATTGGTGGAAATGTTCTACAGTGAATGCCATAATGCACCTGCTCGTTGCCTGACTCAATTCCCATTATAGCATAGCCCGCATAGCCAATTCAATGGCACATCTGCCGCAGATGTTGTACAATACCCTTGGCAGTTCTGGTGCCTGTCAGGCAGTGGACAAACGGCAATGCGTGCGGAATTCGGTTCTGATCCCCAGAAGAACGCCATTGCGCTGGCGGTATTTGCGGAAGCCCGCAAGACGCGACGCACAACCCTCACACCATCGCACGCAACCTTCAACAGGCAATCTACACCCACGGAGTAACCAATATGGCGACAAACTTTCTCCCCAGCGTGCAGGTCGGCAAAATCGATCTGCACGTGACCCGCTTAGGCATGGGAACAGCCCCCATCGGCAATCTGTACAATTCCATCAGCGACGAACATGCATTTGACGTCGTGCAGCATTCCTATGAGAGGGGCGTCCGTTTTTTCGACACCGCCCCCCTCTACGGCGCGGGTGAGGCGGAGCGGCGGCTCGGCAAGGCATTACAAGGTATTCCGCGGGATGATGTGGTCATCCAGACGAAGATTGGGCGCATTGTGCGTTCAGATCGTTCGATCTATTTCGACTACAGCCGGGATGGAGTCATGAAGAGCATTGAGGATAGCCTCGAGCGGTTAGGAATGGAGCGGGTGGACATCCTGCTGGTGCATGACCCGGACTTTGAGAACGAGGAAGTCCACTACCGCCAGGCGCTGGATGAGGCATTTCCTACGCTGCTCGATCTGCGGGCGCAGGGGGTCATCAGCGCGGTGGGCGCGGGCATGAACCAATGGCAGATGGAGTGGGAGTTCGCGAAAAACATCGACGTCGACTGCTTTCTGCTGGCCGGGCGCTATACGCTCCTGGAGCAGACTTCACTGGACTTCTTAGCGTGGTGCACGAAACATGATGTGAGCATCTTCCTGGGCGGCGTTTACAACAGCGGCATTCTCGCTACTGGCCCGATTGCTGGCGCCAAATACAACTATGAGGATGCGTCACCGGAGATCCTCGCAAGAGTTGGACGCCTCCAGGAGGTGACAGAGCGACACGGCGTGCCTC
This sequence comes from uncultured Caldilineaceae bacterium, assembly GCA_958295915.1. Lineage (GTDB taxonomy): Bacteria > Chloroflexota > Anaerolineae > Caldilineales > Caldilineaceae > Bin5. The sequence goes on along the minus strand of OY282381.1, from coordinate 3,873,238 downwards.
TGCATGTGGCTGCCCAGCATTTCGCGCGGGCGCATCCTGCGGTAGCCTCTCTCATCATCGGCTCCGCGAAGGTGGATGAGGCAGATGACAACCGGAGCGTCTGGGATGTGGAGACGCCGGCGGCTATGTGGCAGGAGCTCCATAATAGGGGGTTGATTGCAGCCGAAGCACCGCTACCGGGCTGATCTCAAAGGGGAGCGCACCATATATGCCGCTCTACAGGCTGTTCTACAGACGATCCTTGTGTTTTGAGGCCGGGCAATCGGTAGAGCCTGGTTCTTGCGGTCTCGGTCAGCGGCCTAGGGCGCATCCCTCGGGGCGAGGCGAACGGATCGAACAGATCGCCGGCCATATAGCCGTCACGGCGGCAGCCTGATTCAGGCGCAGCCCGGCATCGGGCTGCTGGCGGACCAAGCCCAGGCGCGTCTGCTCCCGGTAGCTCTGGTGGGAACGGAGAAAATTTTCGTCACCGAACAGTAGCCGCAGAATGGCAGCAGCCAGTAGAGCGGCTATCATTTGTCCACCGATGTAGATCGGCGCTTCCCGCCAGGGGAAGTGTCCGGTCAGAGCGAAGGCCAGGGTTACTGCTGGGTTGAGATGGGCCATCGATAGATGACCGGTGGCGGCCACCATCATCATAATCACAAGCCCCGGCGTGAATGCGTTGCCCAAATGACCGAGCGCAGGGAAAGTTATCAGTTGGTTAACAGATCCGACTGCATCGATCCCCTTTTCATTCTTCCCGTCCAAACGTGACGAATTCATCAGGATGATGTATCCTTTATCCTTATACTGTGTGATCCTGTTGTGCCGACGTCTCGATCCCTGGAGCGTTGCCGACATGCCATAATTCGTCCATTTTCTCAGAATTGGGATCACCATTTTCATACCGACATATCCAAGGAGGGATCTATGACAGACGCCCAACGGAGTACGAAACGTCGTGTCTCGCGACGCACATTTCTGCAAGGGGTCGGCATCGGCTCCACCACAATGTTGCTGGCTGCGTGTCCGGCGCCGGCCGACAGCGGTGGCGATGCTGACAGCGCGGCCTCTGCCGCTGCAGAAATCGAACTGGACTTCTTCGCCTGGGGCGACGCTTCCGACATCCCTGCGTGGGAAGAGTTGGCGAACGTCTACGGCGAGCAGAACCCGAACGTCACTGTCAAGCCGTCCATAAGCGGCACTGGCGTGGACTACTACACCAAATTGCAGACATCCTTCGCTGGCGGTGTCGTTCCTGAAGTGGCCTCCTTCCAGGGCTGGGAGTGGCAGCCCTTCAGCGATGCTGGTCTGTTGGCTCCCATCGACGCTTACATCGAGCGGGACAACTTCACTGGCCCCTATCCTGAAGGTGTGGACAGCATAGAATTCAGCACCCGTCGCGATGGCAAGCGCTACTTGATTCCCCTGCAGTCAGGCGTGATGGTGATGTTCTACGCCAAGAACGCTTTCGATGAAGCAGGGGTCGACTATCCGACTGATGACTGGACGTTTGAGGATTTTGTCAGCATCGCCGAACAGCTGACCAACACCGACAGCGACTCGAAGATGTACGGTTATCAAGCCAACGGCAGTTACGCCCGCGACATCCACTGGATTCGCTCCACGGGTGTACAGGAGTTCGACCAACTGGTGGACCCGCGCACGGCGATGTTCGACCAGCCGGAGATTATCGAAATCTTGCAGCTGGTGGCTCAGGACTTTATGTACAGACTGGGAATTTCTCCCACCCCTGCAGATCTGGAAGGTGGCACCAACACCATCGACACTGGCAACGCGGCCATGAAGTATGAAGGCCCTTGGTTCTTCCCGCGGCTGAACAGCCCGGAACTGCGCGAGGAGGGCAAGCAGATCGAATTCGATGTGGTGATGATGCCGATGATGGCTGACGAGAGGCGCCCTCATCGTGGCTGGGCTGAAGGCGTGTGCGTACCGAAGAGTGATTTGGTCGACGCGGCCTGGGACTTTGTCTCCTTCATGGGTGGCGAAGAGGGCCAGAAGATCTATTCGACAATTACCGGCCGTATCCCCAATACAGCGCCCTTAGTCGAGAACTTCTGGGGTCCGACGATTGAAGAACGCTTCGGCGTCACCAATGCCGCCGCCTTCAGCAACGCCTTCCAACGCTCAGAGGTGGACGTCATCGGCGGCGTCTCCCGCGGGCAGATCTGGAGCGAAGTAGCCAAGCCAGAAGGCTGGGATCCCATGCTGGCCAATAGCGCCACAGCCGCTGAAGTCATGCCTGCTGTAAACGAAGGCGTGCAGGGTCTGCTCGATGCCCACTGGGCGAGGCAGGGATAGAAGAGTTACTTGCTGACAAGAGGGTGGCAAGTTGCTTTGTCACCCTCTCTAAGGGGTGTGAATGGCCGTTATCGCTGCGCTTGCCGGCAAACATCGCATTACAAAGCGCCAGATCCGGGATTGGATCGCCGGCTATCTGTTCGCCTCGCCGTTTATCATCGGGTTTTCAGTCTTCATCGCCTTCCCGATGCTCTATTCGGTTTATCTGATCTTTGTTGATTGGGATCTTCTGCGCCCACCGTCGTTTGTCGGCTTCGCCAATCTGGCGCAGATGTTCAAAGACCCGAAGGTCAATCTCAGCCTATACAATAGCGCCTTTTATACGTTATTCGCCGTGCCAATCCAATTGGTGATTTCGTTTTTACTGGCCCTGGCGCTGACTCAGAAAATCCGCTTTCGGGATTTTTACCGGGCAGGCTTTTACATGCCGATTATCGTGCCTCTGGTGGCGAGCGCTGTGGTCTGGCAGCGGGTGTTGCACCCGGAGTTCGGCATCCTCAACGAAGCGCTGGGCTGGTTCGGCATTGCTCCCCGCATGTGGCTTTTTGAACCACAGCTAACAAAACCGGCGTTCATCTTCATGTCCTTCTGGATGATCGGACGCCAGATGGTGATCTTCATCGCCGGGCTGGGCAATATTCCTGACTCTCTGAAAGAAGCCGCCAGTCTGGACGGGGCCGGCGCAGTCGGTCGTCTGCGCTACGTTATTTTGCCTCTGATGACGCCTCTGATCTTCTACAACATGGTGATCGCGATTATCAACTCATTCCAGACCTTTGTGCCGGCGATGATCATAACAGAAGGCGGGCCACAAGACGCCACGCTCTTTGTCGTTCTCAACATCTACCGCAATGCTTTTCAATATTTCAATATGGGCTATGCATCTGCCCTGGCTTGGGAGCTATTCGTGATTGTGGTTGGCTTTACGCTGGCTCAGTTCTATCTGTCTAACCGCTGGGTTTACTACGAAGAGAGGAGTTAGCCATGCGGTCAGATAGGCCATCGTCAGGGGGAGATGCCACAGGCAAGGGCCTGGAGTGGCCACGGGCTGGCGAGCAAGCTTTGGCGTCTGATGGGCGCTCGGCAGCCACTGAACCGGCCATTCCGATCACAGGGCACAGTGGCGCTTCCCGTTCCATCTGGGAGACCTTCTGGCTGACGGCGCTTCAGATCTTCATGACATTCCTGGCGCTCTCCTTTCTGACGCCCACCTTTTGGATGATTTCGTCCTCGCTGAAAGTCTCCACAGAAGTGTTCGCCCACCCGATTGTGTGGCTGCCCAAAGATCCCCATTGGAATAATTACGTCAAGGCGTTTATGCTGTTGCCTCTGACGACATTTATTGTCAACACACTGATCATCGTCTTTTTTGCCGTCCTGGGGACGGTCATTTCGTCGGCACTGGTGGCCTACTCCTTCGCCCGCATTCGGTGGCCGGGACGCAACTTCTGGTTCGGTCTGTTGCTGGCGACAATGATGCTGCCCGATGTCGTGACCCTCGTGCCCCGCTTTCTGATCTTCAAGAACCTGCGTTGGATCGACACCTGGCTACCGTTGATCGTGCCCTATTGGGGGGGTATCGGCGCAATTTACGTTTTTCTGATGCGCCAGTTCTTTCTCGGCATCCCGATGGAACTGGAGGACGCGGCAGAGATCGACGGGGCCAACCGTATACGGGTACTGCTGCAGATTCTGCTTCCCCTCTCCAAACCGGTAATCGCAACCGTTGCTGTGTTCGCCCTCTTGCAGCACTACAACGACTTCATGAATCCGCTGATTTACATTAACTCTATGGACAAATGGCCGTTGGCTCTGGGCATCCGGGCCTACAATGACTCCTACGCCAAAAACTGGGAGGTGGTCTTTGCCGCCAGCACAGTGATGCTTACGCCAATGGTAGCGATATTCATTGTGGCCCAGCGCTACTTTGTCCAGGGGATCGCCATGACCGGTTTTGGGGGGCGGTAGCGTTTCTTTCTTCTTCTCGATTAGTCTAAGGGGCTTACAACCAACTGATCGAATTTACTCAACATTACTACGATTTGTAAAGTCTGTCATTTCAGACCAATCCATCCAGATATTCGTCATTGCCTCTAGTGGGTGGGTATCGTGAGCTATATGCTTTAAGCGAAAATAGATGGCAAAGCGTGGATAAGGCGAACGATTCGGCGCTGCTGTATGGCTTACCTGGTAGTGAACCAGCATGATGTCCCCAGCACGGGCCGTAAGCTGTACAGGCTCAGGCAGGGCTACAATCGGCATCCCTTCGAGAAGAGTTTGAGGACCACGCGCGCGAAAATACTGTTCGTAGATATGATGCGTCCCGGGCCAAACGGTTAAATTGCCTGCATAGTCCGTGGTCACATCGCTCAGCGCTACACCGAGCAACATGGTGAAATTACGGATCTCTCCCTTAGGAACGCCATTATGGGGCGAATACATGCCATCCAGATGAGGGTCAGGTGATTCTGGGGGATCTTGCAGTGTAGGAAAGCGCAATGCGATCTGGCCACGCTGTACTGGTGTGATCTGGCCCTTGCCAATCGCCGATTCCGCTACGGCAAGAGCTGGTGTTTTGTTCAGCAGATCGGTAATTACCGGGGCATGTTGAAGTTCAGGGCAAAAAGATCGCGAGCGATAGGTGACTATCTGGGCGGGGTCAATCCCTTCGCCCAACGAGTGGTTAATCGCCCGTACAGCATCATCCACCATAATCTGGGGAATTACGCCGGAGATTTTGACGTAGCCATCCGCGTACAGTTTGTGTTTGTGACTGTGTGTGAGTTGCATTGGATACTCCTTACCGATTCAACGCGAAGACATAAAGGAACTCACCAATTGGGGCAAATCGCCCGTTTCACGAACAACCCGGCGTCTCATTGCGTGCCTCGCGCCAGGAGGAGTTCACCTTCGATCCAGGTATAGACGAGCAATGGCCCGGCGGACGCCTCGATCACGTTGTGTAGCTGGGGTAAGGCGATATGATTGCAACTGCGCCATAGACGGATTGCGTTTCGAAGTAAAGCTACCCTTTGCTCGTGAGACAGAAAGGGACGTGGATCGTCAGGATTTCCGGCAGTCTTGACGAAGAAGCGCTGCTGATCAACCTGTACCCCATACGAGATGTTGCCCGAATCCTGCATATGTTCGTCGGAGACTGAGAAGACCTGGCCAATCTCATTCATATAGGTTATTGGCGCTTGTTCAATGATCTTACTATCCAGCAATGGATGGTTCATCGTAACTGCGCTCTCGGATCACGGATTCCTCTGGTCATAATTTTAAATATTACCCCTTGATGCCGGTAAGGGTAATGCCCTCGATGAAGACTCGCTGGGCCAGCACAAAAACGAGGATCACGGGCAATATTGCCATTGTATTGCCGGCCATAGCCAGATTCCACAAGGGGCGGTCTCGATCCAGAAAGTAAGTCAGCCCTAAAGCGATGGTGAACTGTTCCTGACGGGTGATGAAGATCAAGGGGGCCAGATAGTCGCTCCATACCCGGTTGAATTCGAACAGGGCCACGGTCGCCAGTTTGGAGAATCAAGCGTTACGTTTTACCCATATTACAGATTGGCGGGCCTCTCCTGATTGCTCACTGCCGGCCGCTGCCGCGGACCACTGCGTTGGCCACAGCCCACGCGTAGGCTGGATCTTCGGCTTGCGCATCCCGATAGGTGGGAACCCAGATCCACCGCTCTCGATGCGCCGTATTCGGATGGCTGGCGTGAAGGATCAAGTCATGGAAGAAAACAGCGCCGCCGGCCTCAAGGGCTGCGGTCATGGCTGCGCTCTCATCTACCGCGTCAGGGCGTATACGGTGACCGAAACCAGCGCCATCGCTATTGTCCCCGTCATGGACCACACTGCTTCGATGTGATCCGGGCAGCAACTTCAGACAGCCGTTCTCTGGGGTGGCATCATCCAAAGCTACCCACACGGAGATCTTATGCGTCCCTTGCCAGTACGGCCAGTCCTGATGCCATGGGCTGGCGAGATGCCTTTCGGTATCTTTGAAAACGACCTTATCACTGAGAAACTCAATATTCGGCCCGAGGATGGCTGCCAGAATATCGATCAGACGTTCATCTCGCACTGCTTGCCGGAACAAGCCGCTGCGCGCGGCCAGACCAACATAGACCCCGGTGGCTAAGATTTCTCTGGGATCCTTCTTGGCTGCGATCTCCTCCCGCTTCACCTGGTCCAATATTGCGCGGATGCCCTCCTTGAATACCTGGACTTCAGCGCGGCGGAACAAATTGGGCACGATGACAAACCCATCCCGAGCGAAGGATTGACCCATTTCTGCAGTCGTTGCGTTCATTGATTTTATCCCTTCTTCCTACAAGACTTCCTGAACTTCCTATTTGCCTTACATATTCGACCAATTTACCACTGGCAACCAAGGCGCGCAACCAGATCTTGCCCCTAGGGCGTCTCCCGGATTTTTGGGGAGAGGAACAGATTGTCTGAATCAGGATTTTCAGGATGGATGGATAGACAGGATGATAGATGTCCACAGGCCAACTGCAGTGGCCAGTCGCCAGTGGCTAGTGGCCAGTAACGGCGCTGGCTACTGGCGTCTGATCTTTGCCACGACGCGCAAACAGTGGGCTGCCTCGAACGCATGATGCCTTATGCGGGCGTCTCGCCCGCGATCTCAGCCATTCGGTTAGCCAGCATATCCGGCGATGTTCGTGATCATGGGGCGCCAGGCAAACTCTTTGTCCAGAGGAAATATCGGACGGGTCACATACTTGTACGGGAGCCGGGTGAGGTCCATATCGGAATAACCTGGGCTCAAGGCCAAGATCTCTCGCGGCGCGGCATCTCGCAGTTCTGGCATAAGATAGCCCAGCTTGACCACAACAATTTTATGATCGAGCGGCTCGACGCCGGCTTTCTGAAAATCGTTCAGTGTTGAAAAAAATGTACGCGTATCGGTGATCAATATTCGCACACCGCCAACGCGCAGCGTGGCAATGGCTGCTTGGTTCGCCTCATGGCTGGCTTGGTAGAGATGTTCCACAGTGCCGGTAACCGTAAGCGGCTCACCATGTTTTGTATCCAATTTTCCGCCCAAGCTTAGCGTAACTGTTGCGCCTATGCCTTGCTCAAAACAGATGCGCGCGGCCGCTTTATCGGGGATAGCGGCTAAGATAGCGTCAGGGACCTCTTTGTCCAGCAGACGCGACAGAACATAGGGCACATCGCCGGGTGTTCCCGCTGTGGGGTTGTCCCCGGAATCGGCAATGAAGACGGCGCTCTCCGCTGCCGCTAAGGCGCGGTCGATGGCTTCATCGACCGACGAAGCGACCTCCTGATCAAAGGTGAAATTGTGGCGCTGATCCCACATGGCCTGCGCCAGGCGCCTGGCCTCCTGGCGCGCGGTGGGCAAGTGGGTCTCATCTTCGGCGATGACCGCCACGCTGCCGCTCGCGTGGGCTGCGTCTGCCCAGGCGAAACCGACCAGTATCTCGGCCGTGAGGATGCCCGGTTGCCGCTCAATTTCGGCAACCATGGCCAGCAGAGACTTCATTGGCTCAACGTCAGTGGTCGCTATTTCTCCGGGCAAAAGCAGTGGTATGCGAATAAAAACCGGCTGCGGGCGATGGCCATTTCGAATACAGCGCGTGAGCAATGTCAGCGCCCGTTCCAGGGTTTGCGGCGCATCACGGTGGGGCGCTGTGCGGTAGACCGTCCACATATCGGTTTTATTGGCAAATTCTTCTGTGAGATTGCCATGCAGGTCCAATCTGGCAGAGATGAGGATATCGTTCCCCACCACGGCTCTGATCGAACGAACCAGGTCTGTCTCTCCACTCCAGATATTTTCGACCAACAGCGCCCCATGCAGAATTAAACAGATGCCATCCAGGCGCCCTGCTCGCTGCAACCCGGCTACGATCTCGTCTCTCAATTGAAGGTAGGCGCGCTCTTCCACGATGCCGGAGGGAGACAGTCCATGCGCATGCAGGATGGGAACGGGTTCAACTCCCAGAGCTTGCATCATGTCGGCAAGGCTGGCATAGGTCTGTTTGGTCGGCCCGCCCGCCGCATAGGGGGCAAAGTGACTGTCTGCAAGCAAGAGTTCCTGGCCGCGCCAGACCTGAAAGTCATTGGTTGACGTTACCAAAGGGGAGAAGTTGAGGGACTCGTGGCTGATTCCAGCAAGGGCAATGCGCATTGAATTTCTCCCTATGTCAACATGGGCTCCCGACCGCGTAACTCCCGAACCGAATTCACAATCATCAGCCCACACAGTGTATCATAGAGGCGAGGATGAACGACATATTTCAAGACCTGGCATGCAAAGGATTGGAGCGGTTGGCGCATCCCACAACGGAAGCGGACAAAATTCGATGTGAGAGAAGGCCAATACATTGACACACTGATGCGTATACGATATGCTTTGAGGCATGAGAATGACGACTCGATTGGACGATGAGCCGCTAACAAGAGTCAAGGTAGATGCAACTGAATCATCCCGCCTATCCGCTCGAAGTAGCCCCATAGCCACCACCCATTCGGAGCAGTTTCCATGAGTCTTTCCGATCTCACACACGTCTGGAGCGAGGCGCCCCAGCTCTCCGATGCCCTGTCTGCGTTTCCCCAATCCGTCACGCGTCTGATCAGCGACTCGGCTGACCCTGTGGGCAGCGCAAAGCCGGCCCAGGCGATTCTGGCTGCGTCCGGCATCCGCTATAACGACGAGGTATTTGACCAACTGCCCAATCTGCGCATCCTGGTGCGCACGGGCATCGGCATCGACAATGTAGACCGGGACGCGGCCACCCGTCATCGCGTCGTCTTCTGCAACACTCCGGACGGCCCCACCGAGTCCACCGCCGAACACACGGTGGCCCTGATGCTGGCCGTGGCTAAGCAGGTCAAGCCGGGGATGGAACAGTTGGCGGCGGGCGAATTTGCGCCCAGGGGGCTGCCTATGGGCACAGAGTTGATGGGGAAGACGGTTGGACTGGTGGGATTGGGGCGCATTGGCGGACGCGTGGCCCATATCTGCGGGAGAGGCTTCGATATGCGGGTACTGGCCTTTGATCCCTACATTGCGGCAGAACGGGCGGCGGAGATAGGCGTAGAACTTGCCGACCTGGACACGGTCATCAGCAATGCCGACTTTCTCAGTCTGCACGCGCCATCCACGCCGGAAACCTACCAGCTGATGAACGCCGCCCGTTTCGCCCAGATGAAAGACGATGCTGTTCTTCTCAATCTGGCCCGCGGCCCGTTAGTGGACCAGGCCGCGCTGCTGGATGCCCTGGACAACGGGCAGATTCGGGGCGCGGGCCTGGACGTGTTCGATCCGGAGCCGCCCCCGGTGGACTCCCGGCTGCGCACCCATCCCAAAATCGTGGCGACCCCTCACTCGTCTACAACAACGGTCGAAGGCCGGGCGCGCATTGAGCATATGGCAGTGAAAGCGGTGCTGGACTTCTTCAACGGCAGACAGCCCAAAGACATCTGCAACCCGGCGGTGCTGGAACAGGTACGGTTTCACCGATAGCATCGCGCCCAACTGAGTACGTGATTCGCGGCGCGTTACTCTATTCAACAACCACCAGCGCATGCGCGCGCAAAGGCGGGACTTTCACAGTCAGGTAGTTGTCATCCACCTGGTATGGGAGGTCGCTCTGCGGAGGCGCATAGACCCGCTGCACGGTCTCTAACTCCAGCCGCGCCAGGTCTACTTGCACTTCCAAGCCGTCTAAGACCAAACCATCCTCTTCGTCGAACGACGGCCGGTCAGGCGTGCCGATGTGATGATTGACCAGATGAACGACATAGCGCCCGGCCTGGCGGTTAAGCACTACTTCAACGCCAACTGGCGCAGTCGTTTTGAGAACGGGGCGGGCAACGACATCTCTCACAAGCACTTTGATCAGGCGCTTGATCCAGACATTCGACAGCGCGCCCGTCCGTAACGGCCAGGCGGCATACCAGCATACACCCTCTCCGTACTCATGTCGGCACAGCCCTGGGTGGGCCTGGTCTTCATCCGGCGGCGCATTGCCCCACATCACTGTGGCGCCGCTGATGCGATTCACCTCGGGATACACCAAGTCGCCCAGCACGCTGGCTCCGTTCAAACGCACTTCCAGAGGAGGGGCATCTTCTGCGAACATGGCAAAAGAGGTGACCTGGTTCACCAGGTTTTCGTCGCGCAATCTGACACTCACGTAGGGGAGGCCGGGGTCGCGCTGAAACGATAGGCCAAAGATATCGGCCAGGCCGAAATCATCCCGTCGGCGTCCCTGCTCGTCCCATAGGGAGCTATACCCGCTTGCCAGCAGGCGTCCGCCTCCAGCCACATAGTCCTGCAGGCGCTCTATCTCAGCGTTGGACAGCGCTGCTTGGTCGGCCAGGACGATCAGGCGGTAGGATTCCAGATCATCCAGGCTGCGCAAGATGTCGTATTGGTAGTGGCTATCGAGCAAGGCTTCGTGGATATTTTCGACTCCCTCTGTCATAAAATACCACAACAGCGAGGCGGTGCGTGGCTTGGTAGTCAGAACCAGACCGATGTCACTGACACTTTGCGGTTCACGCAGCCAGGGTTCCAGTTCGAGGGTCGGTCGAAAAACCTGCTTGTAGCCGCGATACTGGGCCGGATCCGTGGCGCCGTCGGGGTAGGCAAATTGACCCAGGACGCTGCTTCCTCCATGGGCCAGGCTGATGGCATTCTCCATCTGCAACAGCGCAGCTGGCTTGTGGTCATAGCGGCACCACAGGCCGCCCAAGGGGCCGCCGGGCAGGCCGGCGGAGACAAGAATCTCGAAAGGTTTGCCTGTGGCCCTACCCCAGCGGGCAATGAAACTCTGACGGGTATAGAGCGGCGCATGTCCTTCGATTGAAACGAGATCGGCATAGTCGAAGGGATCTCCAGGGCTGTTGGCGCCGTTGTAGGTTATCAAGGCTTCGGGATTGTGGGCGCGCAGGATTTCAATTGCCTGGGTCAGAAATACCTCTCCCTGCCTGAGTAGAAATTGGTAGGCCTGCTCGGCGTGGCCATCCGGATGGGATTGCCCGACGATCTGTTGGGTCGACATATCCCCGTGCAATGGATTCCCGACTTGGGAGTCTGGCGTAACAATCAGAGGCAGTCGTTGTCCGGTTTCCTGTTCGTAGCCTTTTTGGCAACTCAAGCAGTAGCAGGGCGCTGGCAGTGAATTGGACATCCAGAGCGTCTGGGGAACGTTTCTGACAAAGGGCATGATATCCAACCAATATCCATCCACAGTGTAGCTCTCCGCCAGTTCACGAATCTGCTGAAGCGCATAGTCCATATAGGGCGAGCTCCAGCAGGCCATATAAAAAGGCCCGACCTTACAGGGATCTCCCCATATATTTACAGAGCGCCACTCAGGATGTACGCCAAGCGCGTAGTTGTCGAAGCAGACGCTGAAATAGGCGATCAGACGGATGTCGCGTTTACGCAGGGCGGTCAGCAGCTCGCCCACTACATCGTGGTGATAGGAAAGACCCAGAGAACAGGGATAGTAGCAGATCCCGTGATGATCCTTTGTGTAGAGTTCTACACAGTCTACGCCGGCTGCGGCCAGAGATTCGGCGTATTCTTCGGCATTGAAAGCTGCGCCCCGTTTCTTTGCCCAGGGCGGTGAGGCGTAGATGATATGGACCTTGCGAAAGGTCTGAGCAAACCAATTCATCAAGCGGTCGCCTTTCTGTATGCAAAAGGGCGCAACCGTGCGGGGCCATCAGCGGATAGCGCCCATCGTCATACCCTTTGTAATCTGACGCTGGAAGAGGAAATAAACGATAATCAGGGGCATGGCCGCGGAGACCATCGCCGCAAATTGGGGGCCAATCGTCGACTCGCCCATCATCGCCTTGGGCGCGTAGGCGATGACAGCCAGGGGCATCGTCTGCCACTCCGAGCGGTCCATAAGCACCAGGGCGAAAAAGAGTTCGCTCCACACCCAACTGATGTTGATGATGGCCATGCTGGCGATCGCGTTGCGCGAAACCGGGATCACTATCCGCCAGAAGACCCCGAATCTGGAGCAACCATCGATCAGGGCCGCTTCCTCCATTTCGACGGGGAAGCTCAGGAAGTAGGCCCGCATCAACAGCACTGTAAAGGGCACGCCCATGGTTGTGTACATAAAAGTCAGGCCCAACAGGTCGTTCCGCAGCCCGAATCGATCCATCATGAAGAAAACAGGAATGATCAAGACGTGGACAGGAACAGCCAGACAGAGCAGAAAGGTCTGTTGGGTCGCCGCGCTGCCGGGGAAGCGGCCACGCGCCAGGGCATAGCCGGCCAGCGCCGAGACCGCCAGCAGCAGGGCCAGGGCGCTGGCTGTCACCACAATGCTGTTGCGCATATACAGGGCCATCGGCCGGTTGGCGCCCTCGCCCAGCCACACACGGACGTAATTGGCGAAGTGGAACCCGCTGGGCCAGGCAAATGGCGCGCTGAGGATTTCAGAATCCGTCTTGAATGACGTAGTGAGCAGGAAGATCACGGGGTACAGTTCGATGAGGAACCAGGCGACCAGGGCGGCAAGCAGAGTTCCTTTCAGTAGGCGAGCGATTGCTGGCGACCGAGTACCCGATCGTGTATTCGTCATGCCCAGGTTCCTTCGTCCTCAGAATTCCACCGCTTCGAACTTCACCAGGCGTTGATAGAGATAGGTCAGTATAAACACGATCAGGAACATCACCACGGCCACGGCTGAAGCGTAGCCGTATTTCTGCGTTTCGAACCCCTGACGAAAGAGGAACGTCCCCAATACTGCGGTACTGTTGCCTGGACTGCCCTTGGTCATCACCCACACCAGATCAAACACCTTGAGGGAGAAAATGATCTGCAGAATACTGATTGAAGCGACGACGGGGCGCACCAGGGGAAATATCAGGCGCCAGGTACGTTGCCACTCGCTGACACCATCGATCGTGGCTGCATCGTGCAGATCCTGAGGAATCCCCTCGATAGCTGCCAGGGTGACGATCATGGGGAAGCCGGCATACTGCCAGATGGGCACAATGATCACGGCGCCGAGCGCATATTTCACATCGGCCAGCCATGGCAATGCCAGGGCATCCAAGCCGATGGCGCGCAGGAAGGTGTTCAGGAGGCCCCAGTTGAACTCATAGATGCGCACCCACAAGGCGGCGACAACGACTACGGAGAGCATGACTGGCAGGTAGTACCCCACTCGGAAGGCTTGCCAGCCCGGAACGCGCCGCGAGATAACGATCGCCAGGAGATAGCCGATACCGACGGTACCCAGCGTGACCACGAGCGCGAAGACGAGAGTGTGCCAGGTGGCTCCCCAGAAGAAACGGTCGTCTAACAGGTCTTCGAAGTTAGACAATCCGATGAACTTGCGTGGACCGAGCCCCTTCCACTTGAAGAAGCTCAACATGAGTGAATCGGCCAGGGGGTAGGCCATAAAGACGAGCAGGAGCAGAATAGCGGGAGCGAGGAAGAGATACCATATCCCTTGTTGGTTCCACCATCTGGTCAAGCGCCAACCAAAACCTGGGCTGGACTTTCCTCGCGCCACGCGCATCTTCTCCTGCACAAGGCCGCCACTGTCCTGGCCAGCGTTATTCGCCGGCTAACTCGGCGCGCACTTTTTCGGTTTCTTCCTGCTGCATGGCGGCGGCTTCTTGCGGTGAGAGGCTGCCGGTCAGCATCAGATCGATGGATGCCTTCAGGGAGGCGAGTAGTTCTGGGGGCACCACACCCTCATACAGGGAAGGCGCCCCTACCGCTGCGATCTCCTGCAACATGCCGGCCATATCGGGGCCCAGGACTTGCTCCACTTCGGCGCTTGGCAGGTCTGTGCGGCCGGGCGGCCCTCCGAGTTTCTCGGCCCACAACACCATGTTCTCAGGTTGCAATATATAGGCAACCACGTCTTTCGCCGTCTCGACGTTGTCACGATTCTGGAAGACGATGAGACAGTTGGCCACGAAGGAGCCCATCTCTCCGTAGTTTTCCTGATCCAGGCGCGGGTAGTAGAAATAGCCCCAGTCAAAGGTAGTTTCTTCGGGCAAAGAGGTTGCCCCGGTCGACCAACTGCCGTCCTGGAACATGGCCGCTTTGCCGGACAGGAAAAGCGACTTGGACTGGCCGTAGTCGGTGATGCCGGCGTACCCCTGCATGAGCAGCCCCCTATCGGCCATATCTTTGATGTATTGGTAGATACGCACTCCGTTGGGATCTGTCCACTTGTGCTCGAGCGACCAGGCTGGGGCATCCGGCATCCAATTGAGGAGAAACGCCTGATACTCCTTCTCGGTCCAGGAGCGCAACATGAGGCCATCTGGCAGGTGGCTGCGGACGCCCATTTCATAGGGCGTGGTCAGCGTTTCATAGCCCGCTTCCCGCAGCTTGTCGGCAAGCGCGTAGAAGTCGTCCCAGGTCGCGGGCGGTTCAACCCCCACTTCCGCGAAGATATCCTTATTGTAATAGACCATGGGCGTCCAGACGGCATCGAGGTTTACGCCGTAGCGGTGGCCGTCGGTGTGCGTAAAGTAATCAAGCGTGCCTTGCGGGAAGGCGTCGGTCCAGCCCTCGCTTTCGTACAGATCATCCAGGGAGACCAGCAGGCCGGCATCCATCATGTCGTGGAATTGGGCGAAGCGACCGCACCACCACCAGGAAAGATCGGGGCCATCCGAAGCGGCGAACATGGTCGTGGGCGCTGTTTTCTGCCAACTCATATCATCGCCTTGCACATCGACGATGATCTCGACATTGGGATTCTCGACCATATACTGGTCGGTGAGCGCCGTAACCGCTTCGGCGACAATGCCGCCCAAGGCGGTCATGCGCAGGGTCACTTTTTCCGCTGCCGGCGCTTCTGCGGCTGCCTCTGCGGAGCCGCTCCCGGCGGCGGGGGCGGCTGGTGGGGCGCAGGCCGTCAATATCATCAGCACACTGATGGTGACAAGCATCAGCGCGTACAGGGCGCGATTGGTCTTCATCAAGGATCCTCCTTAGGTTGATGTGGTGGTCGTTTCGTATAACGCGCCTATCTCAGGGCCGTCGCCAATTCGGCAGTTCGCTCGCCGATAGCTCCGACAGCCAGCGAAGGGCACATGTGTATTCCTATTCTCTCAGTTCTAGCCGAGAACCGCAATAACTGCAAACCGCTGCCTGCTGGGTAGTGCCTTCTAGACCCTGTGCGTCTTGCCCTGAATCTTCCAAATAATATTCATAATACGTATATGAGTCATTAATTCTGAATTCAGGTTGCCAATAGATTCGGTCATCGTTATTTCAATATCTCTTCATATTCATTAATATTCACCATAATCATCATATTCATTAAATCTATCAAATATCTCTTCATAATTTATCTCTTTATAATAATATTCATAATATTCATAATATATCTCTTCATAATATTCATAATATTCATAATATTTATCATATACCTCTTCATAATATTCATAATATTTATCAAATATCTCTCTTGACCTGTTGACAGGAAATGATTCATTAGATAATGGTCTAGTAAATGGTCTAGCACTTGTACTTGATAAGGAGCTAACCTTTTTCTCTGTTTTCTCTGTCGATTCTTTAGCATCAGCTTCATTATCAAAAAATTTGGCCGGCGAATCTCTGCCGCCTGACCTGTTGACAGGAAATGATTCATTAGATAATGGTCTAGTAAATGGTCTAGCACTTGTACTTGATAAGGAGCTAACCTTTTTCTCTGTTTTCTCTGCCGATTCTTTAGCATCAGCTTCATTATCAAAAAATTTGGCCGGCGAATCTCTGCCGCCTGACCTGTTGACAGGAAATGATTCATTAGATAATGGTCTAGTAAATGGTCTAGCACTTGTACTTGATAAGGAGCTAACCTTTTTCTCTATTTTCTCTGCCGATTCTAATGTCTCTGCCTGTCCAACTTTTTTATTATGATTTCTAATCGCAATTATGCTAACAATAACTGTTGCAAAATAAAGCACAAAATAAAGCACAATAACTGTTGCAAAATAAAGCAAACTCGTAAGTTCTTCAGCAGCAAGCGAAAGAAATACGATAGCAGCAAGCGAAAGAAATACGATCCAAACCACTATCCCAAATATCGCCGCTTTCCATCCTATCGAATAGATCAGTCCGAATGGACCCAAGAACAGGGTTAGTATGATTCCAATCAACTGAGACTTTTTCTTTCTCATCGTTGCCCTTTCCTTAAAAATTAGTTCATGATGAAAGCAAGGCCTTCCCACAATAGGCCGGCAGCGATCTCGATCTCGTTCACTATGCCCTCAATCTCAGCGCGATCACACGTGCCTGTATCCGCTCCCGAATCAGAGAGCAGAGATTAAAGCAAAATGCTTAATAAAGATAAAGCTATATGCTATACTAACATAGGGCAAATTGGCAGAGAATCCCGACCGGCGGGATGCCGATATTGCCGCGCTGGAGGGGCGGCAAGGTTTTCGTCTGCGCGTTGGCGGCATTCGGATTGTTTTCGAGCGAGACGATGAAGCCCGCGTAATTGATATATTGCGTATCGTCCCACGCGGTCAGGCCTACAAGCAATTAAGAGAACAACACCATGGACAACCTGCAGATCATTTTCGACGAGGCCGGACAGCCGGTGTTCGCCGTACTTCCCTGGCGTGAGTATGAACGCCTGGCGAAAGAGGACAACGAAGCGCTGTTGAGTGATGAAGAGATTTATGACCGCGCCAAGAGGGAAGAAAGCGAATCCTTCCCGATCGAAGTGGCTGATCATCTTCTGGCCGGTAAAAACCCGATTAAAGTGTATCGTGAATATCGCGGCATGACCCAAAACGAGTTGGCTGCGGCAACCCATATCAATTCGGTTTACCTCTCTCAAATCGAGACGGGGAGGCGCGCCGGCTCGATCAGGACGCTGGCCTCCATCGCTCAAGCGCTTGATGTCAGCTTGGACGATCTCATGTGCCCCGCAAACTGATCAAAAGGCGCCTATGTTCGGCGTGGGCATATTGAGCCTTACGCCGGCTTTCCATAGTGAACCTTTACCTCAGTTACGCGCGGCGTGCCACAGGAGTTCCACGCTCCCAAGGCTAACCTGTACTGAACCCAGCGGCCGGCGCATTCTTCCGCGCGCACCGTTTGGCGATTCTCGAACCAACTGTCGCCAGCATCGGGACCCATCCAGGTCGCTTCTTCCAGTTCTTCTGACGCGTCGGCAAAGCGCAGCTGGGCCTTGACCCAGGTTTGAGGCGGTATCTCCGCCTGCCATGCAATCTCTGTCACACAGGCGTCAGCGGGCAGCTTGAACGGAGCTGACAGATAGTATTCTTCCGGGCCACGGTCGGCGATGTTATGCGGGCCTACGGCCACCATCCCGTGCGGCCCCGACGTCGGCAGCCATGTCACCCGCTCTTCGCTGAAGCCCTCAGGTCCGTTCCACCAGACAGCCGAATGCCCGATATGGTCGCCATTCACCTTATGATTGGCTATAGCCAGATCGATCCAGCCGTTGGCGTTCAGGTCGGCGGCCACACAGCCTGAGGCAGAGTGGGTAAACAGCCGCGTGCGGTCGGCCGCCGCGAAGCCTCGGCCGGCGCGATTCCAGTAGATGTACGAGTCGATGTCGCGCACGCGGCCATCGTGATACGAGCAGATGAACAGGTCCAGCAGGCCATCGTTGTTGAAGTCGGCCACGGACATGGCGTTGACGGCGCTGGCCGGCAGGAGTGTTCGCCGCTCCTCGCGCAAGCCATGCGGGCCATTCCAGTAGATGTAGACAAAGGAATCGTGCGGGCCATCCTGTGATGGCATATGGCCGCCGATGATGAGGTCCAGATATCCGTTGCCTGTCAGGTCTACCGCGCGGGCGCACGCGCCACGCACGACAGACAACGCCTGGCAGCGTTCCATGCTGAAGCCCTTGGGCCCGCCCCACAGAATGAAGCTGCGGTCGTATGCGATCTGGGGCGCCACGAGATCCAGCCAGCCATTGTTATTCAAATCCGCCAGGTAGATCCAACGCGGCTCGTTGTAGACGATGCCTTCATGTTCCATGCGGATGCGTTGCGGGTTGGCCGTGTCGAAAGCTGTCCTGCGCTCAGTCGAAGATGTTGCGGCCGCGCCATAGAAAACCACGAGATCGGGGTTGTCGAAGCCACAGAAGATCAGATCCAGATAGCCATCGCGGTTGATGTCGGCACAGCAGACGCCATGCGCGCGGGCTGTGGGGAGTGTCCAGGTTGGTTCGTCGGCAAAGCCATGCGGCCCGTTCAGGAGCGCGTAGGAGCCCGGATCGCGGTCAACAGAGTTTTCGGCGGCATTGGCCAACACCAGGTCCACATAGCCATCATCGTTGATGTCACAGCAGACGGCCTCGACCGCGCCCCAGCCGGCTACGTCCTGCCGTCGTTCTGGGGAGAACCCGTCCGGCCCGCCAAAGTAGATTGAGGGCTTGATATTCCCCAGGCGGTTGCGGCCGAAATGGTTTACAAAGATCACCTGCGGCTGCGCATCGGCCGCCGGCTGAGCCAGGAGAACCCGGCGCGCATCGTGGCAAAGCAATCGGGTCGGTTCGGGAACGACGCCGTCGCGCGCGCCGCGATAGATCAGGGAGTCGGCGGTGTATGATGCCTCGGTATGGCTTTGACAGAGGATAACATCAGCGCAGCCGTCGCCGGTCAGGTCTGCGATCGCGACATCACAGGCCTGCTGGCTCTTGAGGCGCGTGCGGCGCGTTTCGTCAAATCCCTGCGCGCTGCCCCAGTAGATCCATGAACATTCAGCCTCTGCAAAGGGCTGTCGGCAAGCCAGCGCCAGGTCATCGTACCCATCGCCATTGATATCACCTACTGCGACGGCCATGGCGCGTGGGCAAGACAATACCAGAGGCGAAGCGAAACGCCGGTCCGAGCCCACTGGCAGGAGAGAAACGCTCTGATCCTGGGGCACAAACAGGTAGGGGACGCCGTTCAAGTGAACGACTCGGGCCAATGGGGTTGCGTCCTCGACATGTTCCGCATAGTGCGCCGCGTTGTGCGGCTCACTTGCGGATGGGGGGTCCTGCCCGACCCACTCTGTGGGGGCTGGCCCTTCGACAGGCTCAGGACAGGTTGTGGCCCGGGTCGGGTCGATGCCTTCGGCGCTGCCCCAATAGATGGTGACCTTTCCAGCGCTTGAACGGACGATCAGATCGGCATAGCCGTCACCATCCAGATCGTCGGCGGCAAGCTGCTCTCCTTCGATTTCCAGGTCGACGAATCGTCGCGGCTCGAAGCCCAATGCGGACTGATAGAAGATACGCAGCGCGCCTTGGCTTATGAAAGCCAGATCGGGGCGGCCATCGCCATTGAAATCAGCGGCGGCCACGGATGAGCATAGCGGGGCCGGCAACTGCTGCTGCCGGCTTTCACTCAGGCCATCGGGCGCGCCGTAATAGAGTATGGCGTTGAGGTCCTGCCGGATTCCATTTTGCCACATTCCCAATATCAGATCGTCATGGCCGTCGCGGTTGAGATCGGCGACCGCGCCCGACCACGCTCCCTCTGAGGGCAGTTCCAGGCGGGCGGCATGGCCGCCGCCCAACGGATCCTGATAGACATAGGCGGGCGGGCGTTCCCAGTGATTCTGGCTATTGCAGAAAACCAGGTCCAGATAGCCATTGCCGTTGAGGTCGTACTGATGGATGCGTTGCAGTACGCCGGCGCGCGACACATACAGATTTTGTCCGGCATTGCCGCAGACGCCTTGGCGAAAACTTTCGAATCCGTGGGTGGTCCAGGTAGCGGTCATGGGCTGAGGCTGTATAAATGATAGCGGCTTTCCGCTGTTTCTGAGGCGGCGCGCAGGCGTGGAACGCCGCTGGCGCTGGGATGCGGTTTGGAGGCGAATACGGCGAGCGTTCCCCAGCGTTGCGTTCCCTAGCGTTGCCGTTATTATCCCGTGTTTCAGAAACTATAGATTGAAGGCAAAGACGCAGAGATGCAACGGCGCAATGAATGCCCAGGATTGGATATGATCCCTGTGATGGGCAGGAGTGGGCGGGCACAAGACCCGCCCCTACGCGTCAATATCCAATTCTGGCAAGCTGTCTACAATTTCGACTGTCTCCAGGCTGACGCTGATGATCTTGCCGATCAGTCTGACGATGTACTGCGGGTCGTCGGCGCGGTTGGGGTCGTTGACGATGCCGCTGCGTTTGTCTGTCTTAACGCGGTATTGGTCGATAACCCATTCGAGGGCCGAGCGGTTGCCCAGCCGATAGTGTAACACGTTTGCGGGGATTCCGTCGAGTGTCAGAAAATCGTTGTAGCGGATCTGTGTTTTGTTTTTGGAGAGCTTCATCTTCTCGACGCGCCATGCGTCTCCAAGCGCTGTGTGTTCTCCGGCGCGAACAGCGACTTTGTGTGTGGCTTTGAGCTGAAACATGTGGGAGTTAGGAATTGCCTACTCCATGCGCAGAACTATCTGGTATTGCCCTTTCTTCATTTATAGACCAAATCAACCATCAGGATACGCCCGCGCATCACGATTGGCAATGATTTCACATTTCTATCTTCTGGCAATTCACGATTGGGCTGTATCCTGATAAGGGGCAATCCTTGTGCAGTTACGTATATCATTCCCAAAATTTGCAAAATATCAAAAAGATCATTATATTTTTTAACTCTGTATTCGCACGATCCCAAACAGCTTGGAGTCGCTCATGCATCTCCGCTGGTTTTGAAACGGAGGCAAGAAGATGAGAGTAACCGTTGTTCCCTGTGGGTCATTTGCCAATGAGAGCGAACGCAAGGCCATCGAGCACGTGCATAGTCGCCTGGTGTCGATACCGGGGAAGGATGAATGGATTCTGCTGACGAATCTGGCTTTCTCCGTCACGCATCAACTCCAATCCGATGAAATCGACATTGTCGCAATCGGCCCTCCTGGCGTTCGGGTCATTGAGGTCAAACATTGGAGCGCGCAGTGGGTACACTCACATACGGATCGAGCGGAACAGGCGGCGGAATTGGTGATGAGCAAGGCTCGCAAGATCGGGACGACCCTCCGAAAAATCATCCCGGAGCTTCCGCATGTGAATGGAGCGTTCCTGCTGACCGAAAAATCCGCCAAAGTGAAACAACTTGACAACAAAGAGTTTCGCGGCGTTCGATTCTATACGCTGAATAATTGGAAAAATGCTATCGGCTTTGATTCCCCACGCATGTTGACTTCTACGCAAGCGCAAAGGCTGGCCAATGCCTTGGACCCAAAAAGCGCGGTCGCCATAGATGGTTCGCTGAGGAGACTTGCCGGCTACGTCAACCTGGAACTTCAGACGCCCAAACAGGAACGGTTTCATCGCGTCTACAAAGGGGTTCATTCCACCAGCCAGGACCGGGTGATCCTGCATCTCTATGACTTATCCGCCAGTGATGAGACAAGTGATGAGACAAAGGCTGAAACCAAAGCCCGCCGAGAACATGAGGCACTGCACAAGCTACAGCTGCACGCTTGGGCGCCGCGAATTCGGGACTCTTTTCAGGACGCGCCGGGCTATGCGGGCGAGATGAACTTCTTCACAGTGGTCGACCCCAGCGCGCCCTGCATCGAGGAACGAGCGGCCGACGTTTCGTGGAAGATAGCGGACCGTCTGTCTTTTACTCGGGATGCCGCTCGCGCTCTCGGCGAATTGCACGAAACGCGCCCGGATTTGGCGGATCCGGGCGCCGCTCGCGCTCTCGACGAATTGCACGAAACGGAAACGGGCGTCGAGCGTTTCGTTCACCGCAACCTCACGCCCGAGACCATTCTTGTCAGGCATGACAATTCACCGATCCTGACCGGCTTTGAGCGCACAAAGATTCCTGCGGACATCACTGTGGCTTCTGTCGGCGCTTCGATGGGAAAATGGGATTGCACAGTTGCGCCTGAGGTGCGCGCGCAAGGTCTGGGGGCAGCGGACCCTCGCTCGGATGTGTATGCGCTCTGCGCTTGTCTGACCAGACTGTTTCAGGGGCGGGAAGACGGGAGAAGCCGGCGGATCAGGGAAACACTTGCCAAAGGCTTGGCGGAAGCGCCCGAGCAGCGCGCCACCGTGCAAGACCTGGAATCAGCGCTTTCCGAACTGCTAGGTGAACCCGTACCCCTGCCCGCGCCGCCCCCTGCCCGGTTCTGGACGGAAGGTCAGGAGGTGTCCTTTGGGGACCATAGATACAGGATTGTCGCGCGCCTTGGGGCCGGCGGCGTTGGGACTGCGTTCAAGGTGGTGGAAATCGACCTCTCCACGAAAGAGGAGCTGGGGACGTATGTCGGCAAAGTCGGGCATGATGCGGAAACAGGCCAGCGGGTTCTGAAGTCTCATCGTCTGGCACGCCCCCACCTTGGCCGCCATGCAGCCCTATCCGCCATACTCCAGGTGGCGCAGGAATGGAGAGAGACTGACTTCATCGCGCTCATGACGTGGATCGATGGCGGGCCGCTTCGGGACTTTAGCGGCGTCTTCCCGCTTCTGGCTGAAGACCAACAGGAGAGCTCCAGCGAAGCACTGGCTTTACGCTGGCTACGCGCTATGTGTGAGGCGTTGGATGTTCTCCATAGAAAGGGCCTCGTGCACGGCGACGTCAGTCCGCGCAATATGATCGTTTCGGGGCGCGATCTTGTCCTCATCGACTACGATTGTGTCGCCAAGATAGGGGATCCTATTATTGCCCCTGGCGCCATTCTGTATTGCCCACCCTTCCATCCAGGCAAGCGGACGGCTTCTCCTGCGGACGACATCTACGCTCTGGCGGCCAGCTTCTTCCATGTGGTTTTCGGGAAGAAGCCGTTCCTATACGATGGCGCGCAAGGCAAGGAACGGGGCTTGAACTGGGAAGGCGTGGATCGCGAGGCGTATGCTATCCTGCCCGATTTCCTGAACAAGGCGACGCATCCCGATCCGCGGCAGCGATTCGGATCCGTCGCTGCCGCGCGGGCGGCCCTTCCCGATGTGACACCATCCGATGTGACACCACCCGATGTGACACCACCCGTCCCACCCACGGAGCGGCGTAACAACGAGGTGAAGTGGTTACGGTCTCTGCTACAGTCCTATCCGGGGTCTCGATGGGGGAACCGGGAAACGCGCGGTCTCGACACCGACTTCGCCGCGCAGACTTACGTTGAAACGGGTATTGAAGAGGCTCTGTATGACGCTATTCGGCGGCGACGAGCCCGGCTTGTGATCCTGTGCGGAAATGCGGGCGATGGCAAGACGGCACTGCTGCAGCGCCTCGCCTCTCGACTCGGGCTTGGCCCGCGCGGCAAGCGCGTCTCCTCGGAACGCATTCTTGCAGGGCGGATAGATGATGGACTGAGGGTACGGATGAATCTGGACGGATCGGCGGCCTGGAAGGGGCGTTCCGCGGATGAACTTCTGGACAAATTCCTGGAGCCATTCCAAGAAGGCCCGCCTGGCGAGGATATTGCGCATCTGCTGGCGATCAACGACGGTCGGCTGCTGGAATGGATCGAGAACGTGGAAGCTCGTCGGGGTGAAACCTCTTTAACGCAGACACTCTACGATCTTCTCGGCGACGAAGCTGTCGCCCGGGCATCCCACATCCGGTTTATCAGCCTCAACCAACGGTCGCTTGTCGGCGGCATTACACCAGAGCGGAGTAGAATCGAGACCGGCTTTCTGGAGCGTCTGCTGGATCGACTCTATGGGGGCGACAACGCGCCCGCGGTTTGGGAACCGTGCCAGACATGTTCGGCCCAGGAGCATTGTGAGGTCTGGCGGGCGACGCGGGTTTTCGGCCCGGACGGACTCCCTGGCATGGAGTCGCCGGCTGTGCGCGCCCGAGCCCGGCAGAGGCTGTTCGACGCGCTGCAGGCGGTTCACCTGCGCGGGGAAACGCACATCACGGTGCGCGAGCTGCGCGCCGCTCTGGTCTACATCCTCTTCGGGGTCCACTTCTGTCGGGACTATCATGACGACTGCGATGCGCTTCCCTATTGGGAGCGCGCCTTCTCGCCGGTATCGCACGGACGACAGGGAGAACTATTGCGCGATCTGGCTCACTTCGATCCCGCGCTCGAAGCCCATCCGCAGATCGACCGACGCCTGCTGCGCGACAGCGCGGGAGTGAATCCGGAACCACTCCGACGCCGCGCCTTCTTTGAATGGACGGCGGGGAAGATTGCAGAGATCGCGGGTGAGCCTCACGCCCTTGGTTTGGCGCAGGGGCGGCATCTGCGTCTTTTCCAAAACATTCCCGTTGAACAGGACAAAGAGAAGCAGGACGAGCTCTGCGAGCGTCTATGCCGTGGCATCTCGCGTCTTGAAGACCTTCCACCCCAGGCGCTCGATCGGCCGGGTGTGGTACCGCTACGCATCACCCCCCGCACACCCACGGAAACGGCGTTCTGGGTAGAGAAGCCCTTGAGCGCCTTTCGGCTCGAAGCCGACCTGCCAGGGGAAACGGAGGGACTGGGCCGGCTGCAGCGACAGGCTTCTCTGATCTACCGCTATCGCGAGGGGCAGGAAGAACGGTTGCGCCTGGGCGCCGAACTCTTCCATCGCCTGCTGGAATTGAGCGACGGGTATCAATTGGGGGATGTCTCCACGGACGACGCCTTCGCTCACCTGTCCATCTTTGCGCAGCGCCTTGTCCGTGAAGATGATCGTGCGATCTTCGCCTGGAATCCCGCGCAGGATGGGACGATCTACCAAGTGTCGGCTGAGATAGAGGACACCGAAGCTGGCGCGCAGCAACCGCTGAGGATTCGTCAGAGTACACAAGGAGGGCAAGAATGACGGCCCGCGGCATTGTCGAAGATGCGCTTTCTCCCAACATGGCCCGCGAGATCTGGACAGGCAACTATGACAAGGCCCTGCCGATCACCGTAAGTGGTTTCGATCTCTCCGCGGTTCTCCCGGCCGTGTTCTACATGTTCCGCTACAGCCAGCGCCGGGGCAAGGGGGAATTTGTGAACACTTTTGGCTCGACGGAAGGAACCCCCAAGCAGCGTAAACAGGCGGCGACCATAGAACGAATCGCGCGCACGCTTGCAGAGAGCAACATGTTCGCAGGGTTTGAGGGCGAGGTCGAAAAGGCCATCCTCGGCGACCTGCTCCTGTGTTTCTGTCTGGAAAATGTCGGGCACGCGCGCGGCAGACAGGCACAGGTTCAGCGCGTTGCGCCAGCCCATTACCTGGCGAACTGGGTGGATCTTCCCGAGAAGGTGGCAGACTTGCGCTATGTTCCCGAGATGATCGTGGCGATGCTGGCCGATCAGAAGGGCGAATATGTCCAACAGAAGCATGACGGGAAGCACACGTGGTTCCCCGTTGGTAAAGGCTTCGAGCAAAACGTCCTGTTGCGCGCGTTCCATCAGGGCGTTAAACGGCGCGGTGAATTGGGCAGCCGTACAGCGGACCGATTTGAGGAAGGGACGCGCGTCGGCCTGGACCAGCTCTTGATGATTCGCCTGGCGCAGCAACTGAGAGCCGCGCCGGGTAAGCTGCAAGGCGGCGAAGGGGGGCGAATCTCGAATCAACGCCCGATTGCCGAAAAGGCGGCACGACATTTCTCCGAGGACATGCGCCGCTTTGTGCGCGACTACGCGGCCATCATCCCCCGCCATGCCTTTGTGGAACTACTGGAATCCTGCATGGCGGTGGGCATGACAACGATTCTCACGAGCGCGATAGAGATTCTGATCGAGTGGGCGAAGACAGGGGAAATTCGCACGCGCGGCGACCAAGAGCCTGCCTGCCTGTTCGTGGATTGCTCAAATGGGGTTGACCGTCAGCTGAGAAGCCTTGCCGAGCAGTCCATGGATGACTTCATGCGCCGCGTCGAACGCTTGCCCGTCATCCTGATGGGGCTGCGCCTGCTGGATCGCGGCGCACGCCGCGACCGCAAGCTCAAGGGGCTTGAGATACCGATTCGACCTTACGCCACTGCATGGCTGAACCTGCTGGGCGAACTGCTGCATGATCGGCGCCCGCAGGCGCAACGCATCCTCGACAGGATGGACGATGATGCGGAGGAACTAGCCGAGAAACTGGAGGACGAGTATCCCGAGGCGGCGCAGATGTTGCGCAATGTGGACAACCAGCTCAATCCGGTTTGGCGTCTCGCTGAAGCGCTTACCTCCTTGCTAGGACCAAATACCAGGCGGGGAGATATGATGGCAATGATCGACTCGACGTTGCTCGCAGACCGGCCGCATGGGCTGGCGTCGAAGCGCAAAACCACGCGCACGGTAGCCGGGACGAGGAAGAGCCGGGATACTCGCGCGCTTGTCTTCAGCGATGCGGTCCTGGACTACCTCGTGCATCTCCATGTCCTGCGAAACGGCAACAGACCCGGCGCGCGACCGTTCTCGTTCAAAGAGTTCATAGGCAAACTGCACGAACGGTATGGTTTTAGCGTGGATATGGCCCCGCCCGGGATGGACATTTCCAATGACCTCCTGCAAGCGAACCGCGCGATTCTGGAGCGGCGCTTGCGCGATCTCGGACTGCTTGTCGGCGTCAACGACGCCGAAGCCATGAAACGCCTGCGGCCGCGCTTTGAGCCGACAAGGGAGCACGAAGATGGAATGGACTGAGCTACATGTCGAAATTCCAGGGCTGGCGCGCAGCAACCGCTGAGGATTCGTCAGAGTACACAAGTTGAGGAACACAAGTGAGGGCAAGAATGACGGCCACAACGGCCCGCGGCATTGTCGAAGATGCGCTTTCTCGCGATATGGCCCGCGAGATCTGGACGGGCAACTATGACAAGGCCCTGCCAATCTCGGTGCAGGATTTCGATCTCTCCGCGGTTCTCCCGGCCGTGTTCTACATGTTCCGCTACGGCCAGCGCCGGGGCAAGGGGGAATTTGTGAACACTTTTGGCTCGACGGAAGGAACCCCCAAGCAGCGTAAACAGGCGGCGACCATAGAACGAATCGCGCGCACGCTCGCAGAGAGCAACATGTTCGCAGGGTTTGAGGGCGAGGTCGAACAGGCCATTCTCGGCGACCTGCTCCTGTGCTTCTGTCTGGAAAATGTCGGGCACGCGCGCGGCAGACAGGCACAGGTTCAGCGCGTTGCGCCAGCCCATTATCTGGCGAACTGGGTGGATCTTCCCGAGCAGGTGGCAAACTTGCGCTATGTCCCCGAGATGATCGTGGCGATGCTGGCCGATCAGAAGGGCGAATATGTCCAACAGAAGCATGACGGGAAGCACACGTGGTTCCCCGTTGGTAAAGGCTTCGAGCAAAACGTCCTGTTGCGCGCGTTCCATCAGGGCGTGACGCAGCGCGGCGAGTTGAGCAGCCGTACAGCGGACCGATTTGAGGAAGGGACGCGCGTCGGCCTGGACCAGCTCTTGATGATTCGGCTGGCGCAGCAACTGAGAGCCGCGCCGGATAAGCTGCGAGGCGGCGCAGGGGGGCGAATTTCGAATCAACGCCCGATTGCCGAAAAGGCGGCACGACATTTCTCCGAGGACATGCGCCGCTTTGTGCGCGACTACGCGGCCATCATCCCCCGCCATGCCTTTGTGGAACTGCTGGAATCCTGCATGGCGGTGGGCATGACAACGATTCTTACGAGCGCGATAGAGATTCTGGTCGAGTGGGCGAAGACAGGGGAAATTCGCACGCGCGGCGACCAAGAGCCTGCCTGCCTGTTCGTGGATTGCTCCAATGGGGTTGACCGTCGGCTGAGAAGCCTTGCCGAGCAGTCCATGGATGACTTCATGCGCCGCGTCGAACGCTTGCCCGTCATCCTGATGGGGCTGCGCCTGCTGGATCGCGGGGCACGCTACAACAGCAAGCTCAAGGGGCGTGAGATACCGACTCGACCTTACGCCACTGCATGGCTGAACCTGCTGGGCGAACTGCTGCATGGTCGGCATTCGCAGGCGCAACGCATCCGCGACAGGATGGACGATCAGGCGGAGGAACTAGCCGAGAAACTGGAGGACGAGTATCCCGAGGCGGCGCAGATGTTGCGCAATGATAACCAGCCCAATCCGGTTTGGCGCCTCGCTGAAGCGCTTACCTCCTTGCTCGGAACAAATACCAGACGGGAAAAGATGATGAACATGATCGACTCGACGTTGCTCGCGGACCGGCCGCATGGGCTGGCGTCGAAGCGCAAAACCACGCGCACGGTAGCCGGGACGAGGAAGAGCCGGGATACTCGCGCGCTTGTCTTCAGCGATGCGGTCCTGGACTACCTCGTGCATCTCCACGTTCTGCGAAACGGCAACAGACCCGGCGCGCGACCGTTCTCGTTCAAAGAGTTCATAGGCAGACTGCACGAACGGTATGGTTTTAGCGTGGATATGGCCCCGCCCGGGATGGACATTTCCAATGACCTTCTACAAGCGAACCGCGCGATTCTGGAGCGGCGCTTGCGCGATCTCGGACTGCTTGTCGGCGTCAACGACGCCGAAGCCATGAAACGCCTGCGGCCGCGCTTTGAGCTGATAAGGGAGAACGAAGATGGAATGGACTAAGCTACATGCAGGTCTCCTGGGGCGGGCCTTCGAGAATATTCTTGGCAAGCCTGAGACCGGTTCTATGGCCTTTGTGCGCTGCCTAGCGCCCGCTGTGGCGCATGTCCTCGCCGGGGACGCTTCCTTCGCCCCACACGGGTGGCAGGTTTTGTGCGTTGCGCATGAAGACGATCCGCAGGCGCGTACCATCACCGCTGATCGCGCGGTTGAGATGCGCGAGACAAAGAGAGATGCAACGCTGCTCCTGGTAGATACTGAGCGAGCTGGCGCGGGGATGGACGGCATCTACAGCGCAGCGCGCGAAGTGGATGAAGCAAGTCTGTTTACGGAGGCCCTGCAATTGGTGAAAAGCGAGATGACACGCCAATTGTCCGGGGAAGACCGGGACTATGCAGAGCGCGCCATCCGGAAAGCGCGAGGACGCGGTCGCTACAGTGTCTCGTCGTGGACAGAGTTCGATTTCCTTTGCCGCATCGCGGCGGACAAACGGCATCCCGGAGCCTATCTCCATCTTCTTGGTCTGTGGCCTGTACGGGCATCCGCGGAGAGAGGGGCGACAGACGAGTTGGATGACTCACGCATATTCGTGGAGCGCCTGTTGGCAACGTCGGTTGCCGGCCTCACCCCCGCCAGGCGGGTCGAAGGCTTGCGGCTGTTACAGCTCTCCGAGGAGCAGATCCGTGACCTGGAGCGGTTCTTGCGTTCGGCTGACACAAAGCCGCTTCTGCCCGCGTTGGCGGAACTCTCCGACAAGAAGCATCTGTGGATCAATGTCCTACGGCGCGAGGGCGCGGCCCAGGCGATCCAGAGCATCGAGCTTTCGTCTTGGCGCAACAGAACCGGCAAAATCGCCAAGTGGTCGGGATTGGAAGCAGGGGACACCCCCGATGAAGCGCCCGTTCTGACCCTGGCTGCCGAGGCCGAGCGGGCGAGTGACTACTCCCAGCTTATGGTCAAGTGGAAGGCGCGGCCGGAGAACCTGGAGAAAGGCGCGACAGAGTATCGTGTTGTCATCACCACTGATATGGAGGAGGAACTTGCGATACGGGAGGTTATCCACGCGGCCAAGCGGGAGGAGACGTGCAGATTCAACAATGACGACTTCTCGACGCTGAGTGACGACGCGCTCATTTCGGCCAAGGCCGTGGTTTCCGTGGTCGGAGACAGTGCGATCGAACGGCAAGAGAGTGAGGAGTTCATGATTCGCTTCGGCGAACCGCCCGAACGCCCGCAAGTCGGGGGCGGGAAAACGGTGCGGGCATTCAGTGAAGGGCTTATTGAACTCGATAGTCGCGAGACGGTTTCGGATCTCCCTGCTTCCCAGGGCCCTCTCCCCGTGGATGCAAAAGGTTTCGTGTTGTTACGCGCACCACAGAGCGGCAAGAGCTTCCGGGTTTTCCAGCCATCCCTGATTCAGGAGGTAGAGAAGCAATGGGCCGAGCAAAATGGGTCGATCGGGCGTTGGCGCGTCAAAGTGCGCGCGTCCGGCACACGGGCTGGCGCAGCGGAATTTGTGCCCTTTGCCCATTCTGAGGCCGTTGCAGAGTGGGGCCGCGCTGAAGATGCAAGCCGCAGAATGGCTCAACGCTTTGCCGCCTGTGGCGGCGTCGGTCAGGTCTATGACGAGAAATCCAGGGCTTTCGACACGGTCAAGAGGTATCTGTTAGCCTGGTGCGCTCTACTCGAGAAGGGTGAGCCATCCCTGGCTCTTGTCAACACTGTTGAGGTGCAATCGCTTTCAGGTCGGACGATTGGACTAATCGTCCTGCCGAGTCATCCGCTGCGCGTGGCCTGGCATGCGGGCTACGATACTCTCGTTCTCCATACAAGATTCGACCAAGGGAGGAGTCCCAAAGAGGTTCGAGAAGAGTTGTCTGGTCTGGACGGCGCCATGTTCCCGGCCTTCCTGCCGGGTCTGGACAGCGAGAGTTCCTTCGTGTTCGCCGATACACTCGGTTTTCACGCCGTGGGCATGGCGCTCGATGGCGACAAGGAACCGAAGGCCGCGGTGGCGATTCTCGCGCGCGCCATCGGGGAAAGCGAAAGCGCGGACGCCGCGCCGACGGTCGGAAAGCAGAGCGCCACAGTCCTGGGAGATGAGATCGTCAAGTATCTGGAGTGCCACAATATATCGAGGCTACTTCACATCCATGCCCTCAGGGCCGGCGATGGCCTGACCATGGCCCGGTCGCTTGGCCATGTTTATAGGCGCTACGGCGGCGCAGCAGACGAGGAAGACCTGGATGAAGACCCGCAAGAGACAGCGCCAGCTTTCGTGTTGGAGTTTTATCCATCACCGGAACAGCGCGGGATCGCCGGACAGTTTATCGCGGATGCGCGGGAAAAACGTCGCAGAGGCGCAGGCGTCGTATCGTCTGATGATTCCTGGATGCTGGAGTCCCTGAGCCTGGCAGGCGGAGTCAGCCTGCCTCGGCTGCGCTGGGCGCGCAAGAGCGGGCAGGACGCGAAAACAGCGGCTCATCTGGCCGTTGCCTTCGACACGTTTGCGTCTCAGGTCAGGACAGCGGACACGACGACGACGACATCCAGACCGTTCTATGCGTTCGGCTTGCTCTCTTTCTTCGAGAGGGAATACGCGAACAGCCCGTCCCCCTTATGGCATAGCGCCATTCCACCTTCAAAAGAAGGCGAAAAGCATCCAGCAGACAGAACACACACCGATCGATTGACGCGCTTACAGGATGCCATACAACGGGCGGTCGCGCGGAACATAGGCGCCGCGGGGAAGCCACCAACATTGGAAACGGCAATCTTACCCGACAAGGCGCAAAGCCTGAAAAAGCTTCACCAGCTATGCGATTGGGTGATCACATTAGACCACAATGCGGGCATTGAATATTTCGATTCACCCCGGGACAACAAGGACATCTACGACGCGTATGTGATCGATTGCGTGCCGGCGCGCGAGGATCTGGGTTGCCTCCAGTTGATCACCTCGACCAGCAATCTGGACGATGCGCGCCATTTGCTTGATGGCACACTCAATCAGATGGGGCTCGTCCGCGGTCGCTGCAATGCGGAGTTCCTCATGGAGCGCCTCAAGGCGCTTAGCGGGCAACTGGCCATTCGTCTTAGCGGACAGAAAGCGGCCACAGCGGAGCTCGTCGCTCTCGCGGCCTGCCAGGCGAATTGTCGGCAGGCTTCAGCGAGTACTGATTGCTGGGTGTCGCTGGAGCAAGGCTTCCTCATTCCTGTTAACGATATTCGCGATCTGCTGTCGCCCTTAGCAGGCAACGAGGACGATAGGGAGTCGTGTCCCGACCTCATATATGTATCAGTGGCTCCGCGCAGAGGGCTGAGCTTCCGCTTTATCAAGGTGGGATATCGTCGGCATCTCCGCGCCGCGCGAGCGCCGGAAGCGCTTACCGGGATTCGTGACCAAGTAAAATCTCTGCGTGAGCGTTGGGATACATGGTTTGGGCATGAAGGAGTTTGCTCCTCTTTTCGGGCGATCCGGCGCGCCAAGTTGGCGCGTGTGTTGCGCTTCTACGCGGACAAAGCGTATCGGCATGATTTGCCAAAGGAACAGCACGAGGCCATCGTTTCTGAGATAGACCGCATGATTGCTAAGGGAGGGGACTACTCCTTTGCGGAGATGCCAGAGGGGGACCGCGGCTGGATATTCTGCCCTGAATACGGTAGCGCCGATCCCTTGGAAATCTCTCCCCAGGGATGGAATACGCGGATATTCCTGTTTGGTCCCGGCCTTCTGCCCGACTCGGACGGCCGCGAGTCGATTGCGCGTTTCCCTGAAGAAGGAGAGCGGAGAACAGCGGCCCCTCCAGCGCTGGGGAGGGATGAGAGCCGAGATGCGGATAGCAGATCGGATCCTGGAGATCCTGCAGAAGAGGTAGCAGCCGACCTGGGTGACGCGTCTTCTGAGAGCGGGGAAAGTTTTGGCGAGAACAGAGGAAGCGTCGTGGATGAGGCGCCTTCGATCTGTCTCGGAATGGACACAGTCACAGGCGACGAAGTCCGATGGCCGCTGACCGCGAGGGGGAATCCCCATCTCGTGGTGGCGGGGCTGCCCGGAATGGGTAAGACCACCTGTCTTCTCAACCTATGCAGACAGATGGTTGCGGCCGGCATTCGTCCGCTCGTTTTCTCCTATCATCAGGATATCGACGAGAGGCTTGAACAGTTGGTCGAATCGGTTCGATTCATTGACTTTCACGGCTTGGGGTTCAACCCGCTACGGGTTATGAACCGAGAATCCCGGATCGCGTATCTTGATGTGGCCGGGGCATTGCGAGACATTTTCATGTCGATTTTCCCCGAACTCGGGGACGTTCAGGGCGAACGGATCCGTAGCGCCATCAAGGATAGCTTCATTGAGGCGGGATGGGATGATCCGAACGCAAACTTGGCGAATTTGCAAGAACCGGAGTTCAAACGCTTCGTGGAGATTCTGCGGGCTGATCCCAAGCCAGACCGGGGGCTGCGCACGTTGCTTGCGCGTTTGGCGGAGCTGGATGACTATGGCTTCTTCGATCTCGGGGCATCCCGCGAGAGCCTCTGGGAGAGCGAGCGGCCGATCGTCATTCGCATTCACACGACGCAGAATGATAACCTGCAGAAGGCTTTTGCGTCGCTCGTCTTCTACGGTCTTTACAAAGATATGTTTCGCAGAGGGATTCAAGACCGTATTACCCACGCCGTTATATTTGACGAAGCGCACCGCGCCGCGGGACTGACACTCATCCCCACAATGGCGAAGGAGTGCCGCAAGTACGGTATATCGCTAGTGCTTGCTTCGCAGGAAGCGAAGGACTTCAATATTTCCCTGTTTTCTGCTATTGCCAATTACCTCGTCCTGCGACTGACCGAGGCCGACGCCAAGGCATTGGTCAGGAATGTTGCCAGCTCGCGGCAGGAACGGTCATGGATAGACAAAATAAAACAAATAGACAGGTTTAAGGCGCTTTATTTTTGTGAGGGAAGAAACAGACCCTCTTCCGTTGGCCTTTTGCAATTGGATGACTGATTTTTCAATGGTGGACTGCTGTCGTTCATACGATGCCGACTATGCCATCAGAATGCTGCGCATGGTCGAAGAATTCAACCTGACCTGGCTCGAGGAGCCGGTGCAGCTCCATGACCACGCCGGCTATGTCAAGGTGCGTGCGGAGGCATCCATGCCCATCTCCGGTGGGGAGAATGAATACAGCAAACACGCGTTTCGGTGTTGGGCCGAGCTGGAGATGCGCATTGCGATTCATGAATCACAGCGGCACGGCAATCGGCGCATCGATTTTCCCGTGCAAAACCGTGATCTATCTGTCTGGGCACGCTAGTCGTTCGATAGTTCATATTTCAGGAATGGAAACACGCGCATGTCGGTTCGAAAAATTCTTTTGCTCGGTCATCCAAAATTGTATGAAGTCAGCGAGGCGGTTCATCTTGATGAACTTGAAAGCCTGGAGCGAATTTTTCAAGATTTACACGACACCTTGATGGATTTTCGCCGAAGGCATGGGGCTGGACGGGCGATTGCCGCGCCTCAGATCGGGATCATGAAACGAATTGTTTATATGCATATTTCCTCCCCAATCGTCTTTATCAATCCACGCATCAGCCAGCAAAGCGATGCGATGATTACCCTGTGGGATGACTGTATGAGCTTTCCTGATTTGCTGGTTAAGGTCAAACGGCACAGTACCTGTCGCATAACTTATCATGATCGGGAATGGCGAGAACAAACGATGCGTCTTGAAGATGATTTATCAGAATTACTGCAACACGAATGCGATCATCTGGATGGCGTGTTGGCTATCGCGCGAGCGGTAGACGCCAAATCATTTGCTTTGCGCGGTCAAAAAACATTTTTGGCTTAGATAGGGCGCCTCCCAGATTTTTGGGGAGAGGGACAGATTGTCTGGATCAGGATTTTCAGGATGGAAGGATATAGAGGATGATAAACGATAGCCAAGATTTCAATCTATCCTAAGGAGGGGGCCAGATGGCAGAGAATCGTGGCAATTTCCGCTACAAAGTCGTCGAGGGTTGGGGGCAAGGGCCGGTTGGTCGCGCATTGGGAGGGGTGACGCCGGCGGTGGCTACCGATTCTCGCGACCGCGTCTACATTGTCCGGCGCGAGCCGCCGGCCATGCTGGTCTATGACCGCGCGGGCCGCTTTCTGAGCGCGTGGGGCGAGGATACGTTCAGCAATCCCCACAGTGTTTGGATCAGCGACGCGGATCAGGTGTATGTGGCCGATGTCGGGGACCACACGGTACGCAAGTTTGACACGGACGGACGCTTGCTACAAACGTTGGGGACGCCTGGCCAGGTCGGCGCGCCCGGTCAGCCCTTCAATATGCCCACTTGGGCGGCGCTTGCCCCGTGGGGCGATCTGTATGTCTCGGATGGCTATGGCCAATTTCGGGTGCATCGGTTCTGCGTGGACGGGATTCTGATGCATTCCTGGGGCGCGGAGGGCCAGGGGCCAGGTCAGTTCGCTCTGCCTCACTGCGTCCGGGTGGATCGCCGCGGACGGGTTCTGGTCTTGGATCGCGAGAACAGGCGTCTCCAGATCTTCAACCGCGAGGGCGACTTCCTGGGCGAGTGGCCTGACCTGGAGGGGCCTAATGATCTGTATATCGATCAGGAGGACATCGTTTACATCGCCGAAAGCCAGCATCGCATCAGCGTCTTCACCCTCGACGGCGAGTTGTTGGCTCGCTGGGGAGAGCAGGGAGAGGCGCCGGGCCAGTTTGCCGATCACCCGCACGGGCTGTGGGTCGATTCCCACGGGGATCTATATGTGGCCGAGGTGCCTTTCCTCGATAACCGGCTACAGAAGTTCACGCGGGCGTGAGAAAGGCAGTGGTCAGTGATTCGTGGTTAGTGGGGGCGGGCAATGCGGTATTCTCGCCCAGTTCAGCGTTTGAGGAGAAATGGACAGGGTGGGGCTCATACCTCACACAAGGGTCGCCTCTACGTGGTTGCCCAGGGCAGGCGCAAGACGCGACCCTACGGATTAAGGGGGGAGGGGCATGAAAATTCTAATCACAGGCGCGGCCGGCGCTATCGGTTCGGTTCTGGTGAAGGGTCTGCGCGATCGCTATCAACTGCGGGGGTTCGATCGCGTGCCGCTGCCTGAGCTTGAGGATGCCGTTGTCGGTGAGCTAACGGATTTCGCGGCTGTGGCCAAGGCCACTGAGGGTATGGACGCGATCATCCATCTGGCCGGCAATCCGTTCGGCGACGCGCCTTGGGAGGAGATCTTGCAGAGCAATATCATCGGCGCCTATCACGTCTTCGAGGCGGCCCGGCAGGGACGGGCGCGCCGCATCGCCTTTGCCAGCCGCGCCGGCCTGCTCGCTCCCTATCCTGAGGAGATGACGCGCACTGTCGATATGCTGCCCCGTCCTGAGAGCTACTACTCCATCAGCAAAGTCTTTGGCGAGAATCTGGGTTACATGTATGCCAGCCAATTTGGTCTGGAATGCGTG
Source organism: uncultured Caldilineaceae bacterium (assembly GCA_958295915.1). Lineage (GTDB taxonomy): Bacteria > Chloroflexota > Anaerolineae > Caldilineales > Caldilineaceae > Bin5. The sequence goes on along the minus strand of OY282381.1, from coordinate 3,837,002 downwards.
GCCGTTCGCATCGGCAATGTGCGGGGGGACCGTCCTCAGGCGGAGCACCCGCACCACCTCAGCCACGCCGACGTCGTGCGCGTCTTCGAGCGGGCGGTAATTCATCCGGGCGTGAAGTATGAAGTGGTCTTCGGGGTCTCGGCCGGCGACTGGCCGCTCTACGATTTAGATCACGGTTGCCAGGCTATCGGCTATGATCCCGAATGATCGATACTTCTCGGCGCATACACAAGTAGAGCGGCCCGGCGCCTTCTGGCCGGTGAACGCACGGTGGGTTTCTTGAGCCATAGCTCTGGTTGCACTGGTTGCTCCGGGTACTCTGGTCGCACTGGTGGTTCTGGTTGGTCTAGTTGTTCTGGCTGTTCCGATCGATCTGATTACTCTACGGAATCCGGCATGTCACACAAGGCACACCCTGACAAAGCCAGCGCGATCAGGAGAATCGCGAGTCGTGAAGCAGATGGGTGTGTCATGTCCCCCCTCAGATTCCTATGTTCAGATTTCCCAATATTCCCAATAGCCACACGATCAGCGGCGCGATGAGAATGCTCGGCAAAAGAGAGGCGACTCTTATCTTTTTCAGTTCCAATAAAGACAGACCGATGGCGAGGAGCATAATGCCACCAGTGGCCGTCAGTTCGATGAGCCACGGCGTTTCCTGGCTTACGTCTCCCAGCACCGCCGCCAAGACTCATCGACACCCCGGCCAGCCCACCCTGCACAACTGCCACGGACGCGGCGCTGATCAGAACGCCCGGCCCCAGGCTGGCAGCAAAGGGGATGGCGGTAAACAGGTCCAATACGCTCTTAACCGCCAGCAGGTCATGATCGCCGAGTATCCCACTCCGAATGCTGCCGAGGACGGTCATCGGCCCAACGCATAAGATCAGGCTGGAGGTGACAAAAGCGCGGGGGACACTCCAGCCGGCCACTTTGCCCTGACCCAACTGCGCGCCCCAGCGCGCCTCGGCCCGCTGGCCTAACCAGTTCAGTCCATCCTCAATGCGCATCAGCTCGCCGAGGATGCCACCGGTCAGCACGCTGAACAACGGAATCAGGATATTCCCGGTGCCGATGGCCATAGTCACACCGATAACCAGCGCCATCAGACCCAGCCCGTGCAAGACTATCTCCTGCACCTTCTTTGGCAGACGGTTGCCCAATAGAATTCCAATAGAGCCGCCGATAAGAACGGCGATGATATTGAGAATCGTGCCGCTCATAACAACTGCCTCCCTTTGTTTATAATGTTTATAAGAGATGTTCAGTGAGCGGATATCGGCAGGCACAATTTTCGTGCGCTATTCATCCGAACCACTTGTTTCAGAACCCTGCCTCGGTGGTTTCGGGGCAACAGGTGTTTCCTGCGGCGCAGGATTTATCTCAACTGCTCCCGGTTGGCTCGATGAGCGACACATTTCCGCGCCAGCCCAATCCGGCAGGTCACACAGGGCACACCCTGACAAAGCCAGCGTAACGATCAGGAGAATCGCGAGTCGTGAAAATAGGTTAGCTTTCATTGCGATCGTCTTCCTTTGTTTATACGTGATGTTCAGCGAGCGGATATCTGCAGGCACAATTTTCGTGCGCTATTCATCCGAACCACTTGCTTCAGAACCCTGCCTCGGTGGTTTCGGGGCAACAGGTGTTTCCTGCGGCGCAGGATTTATCTCAACTGCTCCCGGTTGGCTCGATGAGCGACACATTTCCGCGCCAGCCCAATCCGGCAGGTCACACAGGGCACACCCTGACAAAGCCAGCGCGAGCAGGAGAATCGCGAGTCGTGAAAATAGGTTAGCTTTCATTGCGATCGTCTCCCTTTGTTTATACGTGATGTTCAGCGAGCGGATATCTGCAGGCACAATTTTCGTGCGCTATTCATATTGAAATGATATCACTCAAGCGGTCACGCCGTACAGTGCCAAAGGTCATTAGTAAAGTCATGTTACTTTGACAAACCTGCTGCCTTGCCCTAACATTGACGATGATTGAAGCGATGGGGGATGGCGCATAGCGTATCGCATTGTTGAGGCAGCATTCATGTATCTTTTGAGATAGATCATGCTACGATTGTCTGCCATTGATTCCAAGGAAGCGCATCTTTGACACTGACGCCTGCGTATTTGGAAACACTTAACCACATTCAGGAACGGGCGCTCTGGCTGGCTATGCGTATCGTGCATGAGGCCAACAGCGTTCGTCCAAACCGGGATGGCGTCAAAGTGGGTGGTCACCAGGCTTCGTCGGCCAGCATGGTGACTATCATGACCGCGCTCTACTTTCACCTCCTCAAACACGGGGATCGCGTCTCGGTCAAGCCCCACGCTTCTCCGGTCTTTCACGCCATTCAATATCTATTGGGCCAGCTGCCGCGCTCCTACCTGACCACTCTGCGGGCTTATGGCGGCTTGCAGGCGTATCCCAGCCGCGCCAAGGATCCGGATCTGGTTGATTTCTCCACTGGTTCTGTGGGGCTAGGCGCGGTGGCCCCGGCCTTTGCCGCCTTGACCCACTACTATGCCAAGATGCACTTTGGGGATGTGGGGTCCAACCGTTTTATTGCCATCATCGGCGACGCGGAACTGGACGAAGGCAATGTATGGGAAGCCATCTTCACCGACTGGATGGCGGAGCTGGGCAACACGATCTGGATTGTGGACCTGAACCGCCAGAGCCTGGATCGGGTGGTGCCCGGCATTCGGGCCGGCACGCTTATGTCTATGTTCGAGAGTTGGGGCTGGCAGGTGTTGGAGGCCAAATATGGTCACGATCTGCAGACCCTCTTTGCCCAGGAGCATGGGGCGCGGGCGCGTCAGCGCATCGATGATATGAGTAACGAGGAGTATCAACTACTGGTGCGTCTGCCTGGGCAGGAGCTGCGTCAGCGTTTCGTCACTGTGGACGGACACAAGGACACGCGTTTGGAGGAGCTGCTGGCATCCATCAGCGATGAGGAACTACCTGGCGTCATTGGCAATCTGGGCGGCCACGATCTAGTCGAGATGATACGGGTCTTGGAGGAGGCTGACACTACCGCCGATCGGCCCACGGTGATCTTTGCCTACACGATCAAGGGCTGGCGGCTGCCTATCGCTGGGGATCCCCACAACCATTCCAAACTGTTGACTGCGGAAGAGATGTCTGCCTTGGCGGAGGAGTTATCTATCCCGGTTGAAGATGAATGGGCCGCATTTGATCCGGAGTCGGAGCCAGGCAGCCTCTGTCGGAGCGTCGCCCGGCAGCTCTACCCTGGCTCGGACCGTCCGCCTGTCGGTCTTTCGGGGCAGGAGATTCCCGAAAGCGTACCGACCCGCACCCAAGGCATACTCAGCACTCAGCAGTCCTTTGGCCAGATTCTGGTTAGCATGAGCCGGGATCCGGCCCTGGCGCCTCGGCTGGTCACCACTTCTCCCGATGTCTCCACTTCCACCAACCTATCGGGCTGGATTGCCAAGCAGGGAGTTTTTGCTTTTACGGAGCATGAGATCTACGAACTGGAGGAAAACCGCGGGTTGAGTTGGCGTTACAGCCCCAGCGGCCAGCACATCGAACTGGGGATTTCGGAGATGAATCTCTTTATGATGCTGGCGATGTTGGGTCTTTCCGCCGAGTTGAGCGGCCAGCAGTTGATCCCTATCGGCACAGTCTACGATCCTTTTGTGCTGCGGGGGCTGGACTCTTTTATTTACGGTCTTTACACCAATGCCCGTTTCATCATTGTGGGCACGCCTTCGGGCGTCAGCCTCGCTCCTGAGGGAGGCGCTCATCAATCTACGGTCACGCCCTCTCTGGGGGCTGAGTTGCCCAATCTGAACAGCTACGAACCCTGTTTCGCGCAGGAACTGGTCTGGATTATGTTGGATGCGGTGCGCCAGTGTTGCCGGGATGTAGAGGGGCGAGCCACCTATCTGCGGCTCTCTACTAAACCCGTGGACCAATCTCTGCTGGCGCCAGCCTTGGAGCGGCTGGGGGAGGCGGAACTACGCCGGCAAGTTCTGGAAGGCGGATATCGGCTGATAGACTGGCAGACGGCCGGGTCAGGGGTAGATCCCCGGTCTCTGGTGCATATCGCCACGACTGGCATCATGCTGCCGGAGGCGATGGAGGCGGCCGCCAGGTTGCAGGCTGAGGGCGTTGCCGTCAACGTGCTCAATCTGACCAGTCCTCGCCGGCTCTTCGAACAATGGCGGGCCAGTGGATGGGGGCGCGCGCGGGGACAGGGTGAAGACGAGTTGCTGTCCTGGCTGATCCGTCCCCAGGAGCGGCAGGCGCCGATTGTCACGGTACAGGACGGCGCATCGCACAATCTGGCCTGGTTGGGCAGCCTCTTTGGCAGTTACCTGGTGCCTCTGGGGGTAGATGCCTTTGGTCAATCCGGGTCTCCGGCAGATCTCTACCGCCATTTTCAGATCGACAGTCAGGCCATCTTTGAGGCCGCGCTGGTGGCTCTGAATCGAACGGAATTGGGGTAGGAGGATTTCATGGCCGAGACCATTACCATGCCCGATCTGGGTTTTGACGCTAGCGGCGGCGTGCTGACATACTGGCTGAAAGGCGTGGGCGATTCCATTCAGGCGGGCGAGCCTATCGCCGAAATCGAATCGGACAAAGTGACGCTGGAGGTGGAGTCGCCTTCTGCCGGGGTCATGCTGGAACTGCTTATACAGCCAGGCCAGAATGCGCCTGTGGGCGCGCCCATGGCCAGGGTGGGCGCGGCGCACGAACTGTCCGATGAGCGCCCTTCAGGTGTTTTAGCGGCGGGAATGCCGGCTTCCCCAACCCAGGATTCCTCACCCGCTCCCAAAGCGCGTCTGGAAACAGGAACGAAATCCGGGCATTCTGAGATGTCGCCCCGGGCGGACGATGCGGACGTCGCGCGAGGCGCACACCCTGCGGCGCGCTCAGACTTCACACGACCTGCCCCTATGGATGGGGCGTTGGCTACGCCCATTGCCCGGCGCATGGCCCAGGAACACAACCTGGATCTGACCCAGGTGACCGCCAGCGGTCCCGGGGGACGCATCCTACGCGAGGATGTAGAGAGGCATCTGGCCCAATCTGGCCCAGGCGCGACAGCTGTTGCTGGCCTTCCCTCGGGACACCAGCAGGGAGCGGTCGGTGTGGCCCCGCGGGGGCAACCGTCATCAGGATTTACAGAATTTGGGGATTTCGCCAACAGCACGGTGGCTTCCCCGCTTCGTCGGGCCATTGCCCAGCGTATGAGCCAGAGCAAGCAGAGCATCCCCCATTTTTACATTACCAGTTCTGTAAGCATGGACGATGCTTTGGCTCTACGCAAGCAGATCAACGCGGCCCTGTCGGCAGATGAACATGTGACGGTCAATGATTTGGTTATGAAAGCTACGGCTCTGGCTTTACGCGATTTCCCCAACCTCAACGCCTCCTATGTGGACGACCACATTGTATATCACCCTGAAATCAACGTGGGCGCGGCTGTGGCGGTGGAAGGGGGCGTGCTTACGGTGGTCAATCGGCAGACTGATCGGCGTACGATTTCCGACATCGCCCGCTCAAATCGAGCTATGATCCAGCGGGCCCGCGCGGGCAAGGTCAAGCCGGAGGATGTGACTGGGGGCACCTTCACGATCAGCAATCTGGGTGGCTACAACACGGATCACTTTGCCGCTATCATCAGCCCGCCTCAGGCTGCGATCCTGGGGGTGGCCACGGCCAAGGAAACCGCGGTAGTGGTGTCGGGTCAGGTGGTGGCGCGCGCAGTTATGCAGGTCACCATTTCCGCTGACCACCGGGTGACAGATGGGGTCGAGTGCGCCCGGTTCTTGCAGCGGGTACAAGGGTTGTTAGAATCGCCCATCAAGGTATTGTTGGAATGAGGCCGGGTACATGTCTGAACTGTGATTCATGTGATTTATAGGATGGACAGGATAGAACGCGAAGACGCGGAGGCGCAATGACGCAAAGTTTTGTCATGCTATTCCTGGCGGCATGGCGTGAACTGGATCCATCAAGATGGATCGACTTCAAAGTAAGGAGAGAGAATGATGCCTGAGGACGACACAGCATGGAACGAGACGCTGATTGAGAAAACCGTGACGTACCACATTGAGATCGGCGGGCGGCTCCTGCTTATCGAAAATGTGCCGGCCAGAGTTAACGTCGAGACGGGTGAAAAGTACTTTTCAGCGGAAACTGTCGAGCGTTTGCAGCAAGCTGTGTGGAAACGATACCGGCCCGTTCGAACCATTCAGACCCCGGTCTATGAGTACGCCGCTCTGGTCTGAAGGATCGGGGTACCTTGCCGCCGCCATCCTACGACAGCACTATCTCGAAATATATGACCTCTGGCCTCGATGACCATTGCTGCCTAAAAGGTGAGTCATTCCATACAAAGTGACTCATCGTCTTGAGGGAGATTTGCCTGGCGCACCTTTCCAATTCCACGTGTACGATCTGATGCCAGGTCAAATAACGTGGATACTCCGTTGTGTGACACGGACTTCTTGACTTCACCGACTGGGGAGTGGTGGTTCTATGAACCTTACGCTGCAAACAGGTGGTCGCCCTATCTGGCACAATCTGCCTATACGTGTGTTGACTATCACTTAGACCAACTAAAGTGAGGTGCAGATGCCCCGGTTAACCCTATCCTATTAGCCGTTTTCAAAATCTGGATGCGACTTTGCATCCAGATTTTTTACCAGCCCCTCCACCCGTCAGAATATATATGGAGAACCGAACATATAGAGCACAAATAGAACAAACAGCACTGCGACTATGTAGGTCACGTAGTCGTAGAGTGTTCGTTTGCGGTTGTCTGGTTTTCCCCCATTGGGTTCAGTCATACCTGGCTCCTCCTAGCGAGAGAGTTTTTCTAAGCCCATCGTCATTCCGCGAGCCAGTTCACCCAAGCCTACCACAACTTTGCTCAGGGTTCCTCCTCGGCTTCAATCAACGCGTGCAAAGAGACGACTTGCCTTCTGTACGCATCGCGCTCGGCTACGATCCGCTCATAGTGATCACGGCGGATGTCGCCGGGGACGAAGCGAACAGGAACGGGGGCGCTACCTGACTTGTGGCATACTACTGGTTCTCAGAATAACCCCACATACGCCTCAAAGTAGGCTTCGCTGGTCATCGTACCGCGTCCGGGCATCACGAACTCCCGTTGCGGAAAAGGCAGAGAGAAAAAGGCAAAGGAAAAGCGTTCCGCCGCGACATCGTGCGCAAGTCTTACGCGATGGTTCAGCGCCTTGATGTCGCCGTTCGTCCACAGTTCCAGCAGATAACCTGGATAGAGCAGCATTGAAGCGGATGCTTGCACCGATTGCCAGGCAGACAGCCCGCTATCGTCTATCAGTTCCAGTTCCAGGTCGTCGTCGATGCCAAAGGGGAAAATGGTAAAGAGAGAGGCATCAGGATGAGCGGAGAGCCGTGTATTGTCGGCTGCTGTGGCGGCAAAGTTCCGAATTGGCGGGTAGTAGTTGTTGGAGATCATGTGGCCTACATTCTGTCGATAAAAGTCCAGCAAGCCGGGGATGTTCAGCAGCTCTAAGGCTTCGATCTCCAGCGCCCGGATCGTCTGTAGGGTTGCGCGCCAACCGCCATGCAAGAAACGATGAAATTCAGAGGGATAGCGCTCTACGTCATAGAATTCGGAAAGGACGAAGGTGCTGACCAGATCATCCTCGGCCTGGTTGCTGCTGTCTGGCTGGCCTACGTATGAATAGCCATCAAAGGCATAGCCGAACCGCTTTTGCAGGTAGCGCTCCTTATAGGCTGGATCGGTGTCTATAAAGGCACGGAAGCAGTCCAGCAGTTCTTCATTGCAGAGCGCTGGTTTTGACATAACCAGATAGCCTTGTGACTTCAGAACGTCAATACTCTGTGAGTCGATCATTGAGAAATTACTCCAATTTCAGATGCGCCATCACGTTTCGTTTATGGGCAAGAAACGAATCATCCAGAACCGTGTCCTGGCTGCGCGGATGGGGCAGGTCGATCGGCAGATCAGCTGTGATGCGACCTGGGCGCGGACTGAAGACCAGCACTCTATCGCCCAGAAGCAGCGCTTCATCGATGTCGTGCGTGATAAAGAGAATGGTCTTTTTGAAGCGCGTGCGCACGCCCAACAGCCACTGCTGGAGCACTCGGCGCGTCAAGGCGTCGAGCGCGCCAAATGGCTCATCCAGCAACAGCGTCTCATAGCCGGTCAGAAATGTGCGCAGCAGAGCCGCCCGTTGTCGCATCCCGCCTGAAAGCGCGCTGGGCCAGACATTCTCGAAGCCATCCAGCCCAAAGAGGGGCAGGAGTCGCTGCGCTTCTGAGCGGGCCAGTTCTCGGCTGTCGCCGGCCAGGTCGGCTCCCAGAATGACATTATCGAGCACGGTCCGCCATGGCAGCAGGGTATCTCGCTGAGGCATGTAGCCAAAGCGTCCCTGCCGGTCTGTCTCGAGCGGCAGGGGCTGCCCTTGGAGAGTGACTTGCCCTGTATCCGGCTGCTCTAACCCGCTCAGGATGCGAAAGAGCGTGGATTTGCCACAGCCGCTCGGGCCAATGATACTCAAGAACTCCCCGGCCGCCACCTGGAAACTCAGATCCGCCAGGGCCTGCACCACAGGCTGAGCGCCTTTGGCGGCGGCGCTGCTGAACGTTTTGGAGAGAGAGTCAACTGCCAGAAGCGTCATTGCCGCGCTGGCAAGAACTCGTTCGTAAAGGCGCTTGCGCCATCAAACGACTCCAGGATGCCGCTCTCGATCAGGAAATCGGCGTAACCCTGCCAGATTTCTTCAGTCTGGATGCCCCACTGCTCTGCGTCGGCCTGATATTCGTTGGCCAGCCACTCCTGACTTGCCTGCGTCAGGTCGGCATCCAGATCTGTATTGGCCGCCAGCAGGATGTCAGCCGCCTCGTCCGGATTTTCGATGGCAAACTCATAGCCTCGGGCCGATGTCTCGGTAAAGGCGCGCACGGTCTGCGGATCATTGGCGATCATGGCTTCGTTGGTGATGAGGATCGGCGTGTAGTAGTCGGGAATGCAGTCCAGGTGATCTTTAAGCATTATGATGTTCAGGTCCACGCCTTGGAGTTTGGCGTTGATGCCGGTCCAGGCGTAGTAGATCCAGACAAAGTCGACCTGGTCGGTTTCGGTGACCGACAGGAAGTCTGCCCAACCGATGTCGATAAATTCGATATCGGCGGCCGTTCCGCCTTCGCACTGCATGAGCAGGTCGATGGTGGGATATTCGATGGGAGAGCCAAAGCTGCCATAGCGCTTGCCGGCCAAATCGGTGGGGGTCTGGATATCTGCGCCGCTTCTGGAAGCAAAGCCCGATGTGTTGTGTTGGATAACGGTCGCGATCGAGACAAGCGGCACGCCTTCGGCGCGGGCAAAGGTGGCGCCTTCCTGGTAGCTTACGCCAAAGTCGGCCACCCCTGTGCCCACAACCTGATGCACATCCGTTTCACCTGGAATGATAATCTCCACATTCAGGCCGGCCTCTTCATACCAGCCCTTTTCCTGGGCTACATAGATGCCGGTGTGATTGGTGTTGGGCGTCCAGTCCAGCATGAGCGTGACGTCCTTCAGTTCGGCAGAGGGGGCGTCACTCTGTGTGGCGGGCGCAAACGGCATACAAGCGGCCGCCAGCGTCAAGGCAAGCAGCGTTGCCAGGAATCGCATGGTTTGCGATGGTAGTTTTTTCATCATTTCCTCCCTTTATAGCGCGCATAGTCGATCTGATTTCTCAGAGGATGGGCACAAGGCCTGCTCCTTATCGTCGCTCAAAGTACCAAGGCATCATTTTGCGTTCGATTACAAAAACTGTCAGGAACAGCAGAATACTCAGGAGTGATGTGATGGCAATGGCTGAGAAGACCTGCGCGGTTTTGAAGGCTGCCGACGAGCGCAGCAGGTGGATGCCCAGCCCTTGTTTGGCGCCAACCCACTCTCCAACAATGGCGCCCACTACGCTATAGGTGGCCGCAATTTTCAAGCCTGAAAAAAAGTAGGGCAGCGCGGCCGGCAGTCGCACTTTCTGCCAGATCTGTGGCCACGTCGCGCCCATTGAGCGCAAGAGATCGATCAGTTCCGGCTCTGTCGCGGTCAGCCCATCGCTTGTGTTAATGGCAATGGGAAAGAAGCAGAAGAGCGTCACAACAATTACTTTGGGGGCAATGCCAAAGCCAAACCAGATAATCAGCAGGGGGGCCAATGCCAGAATGGGGACCGTCTGCGAGATGACCAGAAGCGGATAGATGGCCCGCCGCAGCCAGGGTGAGAAATCCAGCACGGCCGCCAGGGCAACGCCCGTTGACACGGCTACCCCGATACCGATGGCAACCTCCAGCATGGTCTGGCGGACATGGGTAGCCAGCAACGCGCGCGTCTCCCAGAATGCTTGCCCGATCGCGGAAGGCGCTGGCACGATCCACTTTGGCACGGCCAATGCCCAGACAAGCAGTTCCCAGAGAGCCAGAAGCATCAGTAAAACAGCGGCGGGAAAGATCAGGCGCGCGGTCATCATTAAGGGCTTCCCCGATATTTTGAGATCGTTTCCGCCATAGAGGGGCCACCGACGAACTCGCCGATCTTGATAATGGTGACCACCTGCGCCACGCCGTCTACAAAGCAGGCGCGGTGGGCCGCTTTGGCTACTTCTATACAGCTATCCAGATCACCTTCAATCGTTGTCCCCAGGGGGCCGACTTCGTATTTCAGTCCCGATGCCTGAATCACCTCTATGGCGCGATCCACAATTGAGTAGACATTGCCGCCCGTTATGGGAAGCACTTCAATATCGACATTTACCGTGTTGGACATATTGTTTCTCCTACTTGTTTCTCCTACTTGTTTCTCCTAACAAAAAAGCCGCCCATCAGGGCGGCTGGCGAGGGTATATCAGAATGACATACGCGTCGTTATTGTTCCTACGCCAGCATTACCTGGATCAGGTCTGTCGGTCATTTCCAGCGCACATCAACGCAACGCACAAGGAAAATTCTCAGCCCAGTTTTTCTGAGCTCCCGATTGAAACCAAATTGTGAATCCAGTATAGTAGAAGGTCAGGCAAAAGTCAAATTGTGACTATGAATTGTGACTATGAGAGGAGAGAGGGCCGGCACAAGGCCGGCCTCTACGGATCGCGCCGCTCTCTCCTCACTTCTGACTGAGGCTCAGGCTGCAACCAGTCCTCCTGTACGCAAGAGGGGCTCTGTGGCAACGAGGCGCTCGTCTCGGAACTGCTTTGTATACAGGTTGTAGTAGTGACCCTGTTGGCGAATCAGCTGCGCGTGGCTGCCCTGCTCAGAGATACGGCCATTCTCGATCACCAGAATACGGTCCGCTTTCTTGATCGTTGAGAGTCGGTGGGCGATGATAAAGCTGGTGCGTCCAGCCATTACTGTATCCATCGCCTCCTGAATTTGCGCCTCGGCCAGCGTATCCACTGAACTGGTGGCCTCGTCCATAACGAAGATATCCGGATCGGCCAGAATGGCGCGGGCCAGGCTCAGGAGTTGCTTCTGCCCGACAGACAGGAGTACGCCTCCTTCGCCTACTTGGCTGTCATATCCTTCGTTCAGGGCATCGATGAACGCATGCGCGCCGGCCATTCTGGCTGCGTTCTCGATCCGCTCATCGGTCGCGTCGAGTCGTCCGTAGCGCAGATTTTCCCGAATCGTACCGGAAAAGAGATAGGGCGTCTGGAGGACGATGCCGATGCGGCTGTGAATGCCGTGTAGCGTCCATTGGGTGTAGTCTCGTCCGTTGATCAGAATGCGGCCTTTCGAAGGCTCGTAAAAGCGGCAGACCAGGTTTACGATGGTCGATTTGCCCGCGCCCGTCGGCCCTACCAGGGCGATCGTCTCTCCCTGTTTCACGTGGAGGCTGAAGTCCTGCAGAACCGGTTTCTCCTCTTCGTAGTGAAAGTCTACATTCTCGAAAACGATGTCTCCCTGCAGGGTGTCTGGAAGCTGCGCGTCACTGCGGTCCTGGATCTCTGGCACGGCATCGATGAGGCTGAAGATGCGTTCACCGGAAGCGATGGCCTGCTGCATCTCTGCGTAGATGCGGGCCATCTCCTGAATTGGAAACAGCATAAAGGTGATGTAGAAGATGAAGGCCTGGATGCCGCCAATGGTCATGCCGCCTAATTGGAACTGCCAGCCGCCGTACCAGACAACACTGGCAATGCCCACGGCGCTGATCAGTTGCACCACTGGCAAAAACAGAGCCGACAGCCAGGCGGCCCGGAATCCGGCGCGGTACATGGTACGGGTCAGCTCGGTGAACTCTTTCAGATTCGCCTCTTCCCGGCGCAGGCTCTTGACCACCCGCACACCGGTGATATTTTCATTGTAGGCTCCGGTGATCTTCGAATTCGTCTTGCGCGCGTCGCGATACTCCACCAGGATCTTCTTTTTGAACTGGAAGGCCACAACCACCAGCACGGGGATGATGCAGGCGACGATCAGCATCATCTGCACGTTGATCAGGGCCATATAGAACAGGGAGACGGCGATACTGGCCACGCCCCAGACCAGATTCATAACGCCCCAGGAGACCAGATCACCCACGCGGCTGGCGTCGGACGTGAGCCGACTCATCAGCCAACCGACGGGTGTGCGGTCGTAGTATGACAGGGAGAGATCCTGCAAACGGGCGAACATCTTTTGGCGCAGGTCGTACTGCACGCGCTCGCCCAGCCGCGATGCGGAGGCGATAAACCCCATCACCCCCAGGGCCACCAGCACAATTATCAGGCCGTACTGGATCATCAGTCGCCGGAGCTGATTTTCATCAGCGGCCAGGATGCCTTCGTCGATAATCCGCTTGCTGATGAAGGTGAACTGCCCGTCCAGCACGGCGGTCATAGCAACTGAGAACAGATAGGTTACCATCAGCGGCCAGTGGATCAGGCCTTGCTTGGCGATACGCAGCACTGTCTGGCCGTTGAATTCCGTATCGAACTCTTCTTCCTCAAAATGTTCGTGTTGTGACATCTGTCAACCTCTAATTGGAGAGAGGGGGATTGGACGTTCAAGGCGCCTCTGCTCGGAAGAGGCGCGTTTAAGATTCTTCTGCGGTTCGCACTGCTTGGCTGTCAACCGTTGCTGAGTACAGCCGCTTTGCGCCCAGCTTCGCTTCAGCCGCTTCGACGACCTCGGCGATTTCCTGTTCCAGATCCGCCTCGATCTGAACCTGTAGCTCGAACACCTGGCGATAGATGCCTGGTTGGGACACCAATTCGCTATGGCTGCCTTGCTGGGTGATCCGCCCCGCGTCCATTACAAGAATCAGATTGGCCTCCATTACACTTTGCACGCGGTGGGCGATGATGAATGTTGTGCGGCCTTGCATCAGGCGGCGCAATGCTTCTCGGATGGAGGCATCGGTTTCCGTGTCCACGCTGGAGGTGGCGTCGTCCAGAATCAGAATCGCCGGATCTTTCAACAGGGTGCGGGCGATTGTCAGCCGTTGCTTCTGTCCGCCGGAAAGGGTCACGCCCCGCTCACCTACGAGCGTATCGTAGCCGTTGGGGAAGGTCAGGATCACCTCGTGGATAGCGGCGGCCTTGGCTGCGGCTTCTACCTCTTCATCCGACACGTTCCGCCCCAATCCATAGGTAATGTTGTTGCGGATCGTCGTCGAGAACAGAAATGGCTCCTGCTGGACGATGCCGATCTGGCTGCGCAGATAGCCTCGGGGATATTCGCGCAGCTCTACGTCATCCAGGGTGATGTGACCGCCGGTGTAGTCGTAGAAGCGGGGCAGCAGGTTCACCAGCGATGATTTACCTGAGCCGGTCGCTCCCAGCAAGCCGATCACCTGGCCAGGCTGAACGTCGAGATCGATGTCGCGCAAAACATAGCCACGTTCTGCAAAGGCGCGGCTGCGCGCATTCTGGGCATGCGGGTCGGCTTCGTTATCGTTCTCCGCGCGCTCCCCTTCTTCGGCGGGCGGCGTCTCATAGGCGAACTGCAGGTTTCTGAAATGCAGCGCGCCGCGCAGGCGTTGGCCCGTTGGGGCGGCGGCCTCCTCCAGCGGCTCCCGTTCCTGGCGTATGATCTGCTGCACTCGGTTCAACGAAACCAGACCGGTAGAGACATGGGCGACCAGGCGTCCCATACCCTGCACGGGCCAGATTGTGCCGGCGAGCAAGCCGGTAAAGGCTACATAGACGCCTACGGTGATTTCACCATTGAGCGCCATCAGGGAGGCCAGATAGATACTAAACAGCATCTGGGCTCCGGTCAGGATTTCTACTGCAGGCCAGAATGCGCTGTGGAGGTTCGCAATCTGCACGCCCCGCCGGTACTTTTCCCAATTCTCCTTTTCGAAGCGATCGATCTCATAGGACTGACGGGCAAAGGCTTTTATGACTCGCACACCGCTCAGCCTCTCCTGCAGACGATTGGAGACGGTGGCATCCTGACTCTGATAGGACTCGAACACTGTCTCCATCTTTTTGAAAAAGAAAAAGGAGGCCACGGCGATGACCGGAATCAAAGGTATCGACACCAGGGCCAACCGGCTGTGGAGCAGGGTCAGCGCGGTGAAGTTGACCAGAAATAGCAGGCCGACCCGCCCGATCCCGATCAACTGATCCTGGAACAGCCGCCGCAGGGTGTCCACATCGGATGTAGCGCGCTGAATCAACTCACCCGTCTGCATGCTGTCATGATAGGTGAATGTCAGGCGTTGGATGTGATCATAGAGATAGTTGCGCAGCCGCCGGGCGATTCCTTCGGCAGTTTGGGCTGCGAACCGGCCCATGCCAAAGGTGAACAGCCCTTGCATCAGCGCCAGGCCGATGATAGCGGCAGCCACCCACGGCAGCTGCCATTGACGGTCCGCTCTCTGCAACACATCATCGACAAAGTAGCGGAGCAGATAGAAGACAGCGGAGCTGCTGAGCGCGGCCAAGCCCGCGGCCACAATCGCGACCAGATAGATGGCGCGGAAGCCGGTCGCCATGCGCCAAAGACCGACAAAGCGGTTGGCTGTCAGTGTATGTTTCAGGTCGTATGTAAGACGAATCTTTTTGTCGGTCATATCCTTTGCTTTTTCAGGGTTCGGTCTGCCACGAATGTGCAGTGAAACGTTCTGCAGTGGCCGCAGAATGGCGCGCCACCCCTTGCGTGGTCCAGATTGCGCATTCTTCCTTTCTTCAGGCGCGACATCTTCCATCAGCTATTTCTCCTTGGGATTGGGGGATTGTCTCCATGGTAGCGGCGGCTTCAGTTCATCGGGGGAAGGCGAACCGAAGCCGCTCACTACCTTTGCCGGGCAATTGCCCGAGCAAAACAAAAGAGCCACAGGCTGGGCCCGTGGCTCTGAAGCTGAGTGCGCCAATTAAAAAAGCCACGGGTATATGCACCGTGACCATTTGCCGCTTTTGGAAGGCGTTCAGTCCTTTGGCCGAACCACCATCCACCGTAGGATCACCGGCGCTTTGCTCCTCCCTCGCGGTCCGCAGGGACAGAGCCTGCGATACGCAGTCTAATAAGATTCACTTTCACCAGTTCTCCTTCGGTCTAATGGGAAGGCAGATGATGCCTTGCCAACCTGAAACTGTGATTATTCAGCACTACAGCGTTAGTATAGCAGCCCGATGCCTACCCGTCAACTCCCAGAAGCAACGAATTTCGCTGAATTCGTAAACTGACCCACGGATTGATATAGAGTGATAACAGACGCTTGTTGTCATGTTACCGACTACATTGCATAAACTCTTGAAAGAGATATAATAGCTTGTGAAAACAGGTACCCTTCAGGCGGAAAACCGCAATGAATCCAAGATTCATACATTTATATAAAAATATATGCTATTTTATAGGGGGGGGGGGGGAGAAGCGTTTAGAAAGGTTCAATTCGTTCCTGATTTACGCCGCACTCCTCATACTGACGCTTCTTCTCTTTCAGCCAACATTGGCCAAGGAGGCCCGCAGAGATACATCGCTTGTCAACCAAGTCGGCCAGAGGATCCTCGCCGACAGCGAGCTTCCGATAATTGAGTCTCACTTGTATGCGCTTCAACAACAGACGGTTGAGCTTGAAAAATTCTCGGGCTGGGGCGGCGCTATCGAGCCACTGGGAGATAAACTGCTGCTGGTGACGCCAAGAGGGCGAATCGCTCTGATTCATGGTGATGGCGAAGTGGTCTATTTGGAAGAAAAGGTCCCTATGAACGAGTCAGCTCTGGAATCCATCGGGCTCAGAGATAAGGATCTGGCTGTATTTCGGGTTGCTGATATTTTGCTTCACGAGCAACTGCCAGACAAATTCAGGTTATTTGTTTTACATCATTATTTCGTTGGAGACTGTGTAGAATTTCGCATCTCTTCTACATTGTTGCATTTGGATACTGAGCGAGCAATGACTCTCGGTCCTTGGAAGACGGAATTCAGAGCGAATCCGTGCATCACGGTTTCCCCAGAGATCGGCTTTCACGGAGTACATATGGCCGGCGGCCGGATGTTAATGGATGGCGCCGAACATCTCCTGGTTGTCATTGGCGGTCACACATTGAATCCGTGGAAAACGATAGATGATCCTGATTCCCACTTAGGCACGCTGGTTCGTATCGAATTAACAAGCGGCGGGGCGGATATACTGGCCAGAGGTCTTCGCAATCCACAGGGTTTCGCGCGAGATGCGGACGGCACTCTATGGGCAGCCGAACATGGGCCGCAGGGAGGCGATGAACTCAACATATTGAGAGCGGGCGCGCACTATGGATGGCCCTACGTTACCCATGGTATTGAGTATGGAAATAAGATATGGCCGCATAGCAAGGTGCAGGGGCGACATGATGGTTTCAAAATGCCCGCGTTTGCCTGGGTACCGGCGATCGCGCCATCCAACATTATCGTCAGCGACAGTCAACTGTTTCCTTTATGGCAAAACGATTTGCTGATTGCTTCCCTGAAAACTGAATCTATATTTCGAGTCCGTCTTCACGAAAAACGCGTCGTGTACGTTGAGCGGATCGAGATAGGCTCTCGTATCCGCGACATGACACAGATGTCCGACGGCCGCATAGCTCTGTTGTTCGATAATGCCAAGATACAGTTTCTGCAGCGCGCCCCGGTATACTGTCAGTATGAGAGCAGTGGCGAGGCCGCGTCGCCGACCGGGTCAATCGCCTTCGTAGGTATGGATTCGATCTATTCGCATGATGCGCATGATGTTTGTATAGATATTTTCAGAATCATTGAGGAAGCCGGCGATCCCATAATTCGCTCCAACTATGATGTATATATCCACGAAAGCCAGTTGATATATGTGAAAAGCCCTTGTAGCGAGGACGATATCGAGCATAGATTCTTCTTACACATAACGCCCGTTCACGTGAATGACCTTCCCGAGGAGCGTAAGCAACACGGTGTCGACCACCTGGACTTTTCTTACAACGATTATGGCGTTCCGGTGGGGGAGAATTGCATTGTGATGCGTGTTCTTCCACAGTATGACATCAAACATATCGCTACCGGCCAGATTATGCGTGTGGAGAGCCCTAGCGGCGAACTCTCCTGGGCGCGCGTCTGGAGAGGCGAGCATGATGTTATAGATATTTTCAGAATCATTGAGGATGCCGGCGATCCCATAATTCGCTCCAACTATGATGTATATATCCACGAAAGCCGGTTGCTATATGTGAAAGGAAGCCCTTGTAGCGAGGACGATATCGAGCATAGATTCTTCTTACACATAACGCCCGTTTACATGAAAGACCTTCCCGAGGAGCGTAAGCAATACGGTTTCGACAACCTGGACTTTCTTTACAACGATTATGACGTTCCGGTGGGGGAGAATTGCATTGTGATGCGTGATCTTCCACAGTATGACATCAAACATATCGCCACCGGCCAGACTATGCGTGTGGAGAGCCCTAGCGGCGAAGTCTCCTGGGCGCCCGTCTGGAGAGGCGAGCATACAATCGACCAGCCGAGCCCCGCGGCCCCGTGGGAGAGAGAAGATAGGCCGTCCATGCAGACGGACGATCGGCAAGGCGAACTTTCCGGCGCGGCACTTTTTGCCGCGCGATGCGGAAGTTGTCACAACTTGGTTACGGAGCATACCATTGGGCCGCATCTGGTCGGCGTGATCGGACGGCGGGCCGGTCGCGTCGCTGGCTACAACACCTCGGCTGCCCTGACCTCGCTGAATATCGTCTGGACACGGGAGAAACTGGCGGAATTCCTTGTCAATCCGTCTCAATTCGCCCCGGGGACTTCAATGTCCGATATGGATATTACCGAAGAGGAAGCGCGAATCATTGCGGATTTTCTCGGATCGACCAAATGATTGGCAACGAAGCCGAAATTTACAAAACGCTGAAAACAAGGAGCACAGATCATGGGCGATTTGTTACCTCCCCGCTTTCGGCGGCGAGATCTGTTTCGGCGGCCGGATATAGAAAAGTTGGCTCTGGACGAGGTGTATAGTGGGTATGTCCTGCCCGGATATCAGGCCGCTGTCGCCAGGGCGGATAGGGAAGCGCAGCGAGCCGATACGGAAGCGGCTGAAAGAGATATAATAGCTTGTGAAAACAGGTACCCTTCAGGCGGAAAACCGAAATGAATCCAAGATTTATACAAAAATATATATTGTTTTATAGGGGGGGGGGGGGGAGAAAGCGTTTAGAAAGGTTCAATTCGTTCCTGATTTACGCCGCACTCCTCATACTGACGCTTCTTCTCTTTCAGCCAACATTGGCCAAGGAGGCCCGCAGAGATACATCGCTTGTCAACCAAGCACTTACCAACAGAGAGCTTCCGATAATTGAGTCTCACTTGTATGCGCTTCAACAACAGACGGTTGAGCTTGAAAAATTCTCGGGCCGGGGCGGCGCTATCGAGCCACTGGGAGACAAACTGCTGCTGGTAACGACTAAAGGACGAATCGCTCTGATTCATCCTGATGGCGAAGTGGTCTATTTGCAGGAAAGGATCCCCATGAGCCGGTCAGCTCTGGAATCCATCGGGCTCACAGCTATAGATCTGTCTCGATTTCGGGTTGCTGATATTTTGCTTCACGAGCAACTGCCAGACAAATTCAGGTTATTTGTTTCACATCATTATTTCGTTGGAGACTGTATAGAGTTTCGCATCTCTTCTACATTGTTGCATTTGGATACTGAGCAAGCACTGACTCTCGGTCCTTGGAAGACGGAATTCAGAGCGAATCCGTGCATCACGGTTTCCCCAGATATCGACTTGCAAGGACATGAGGCCGGTGGGCGGATGTTAATGGATGGCGCCGAACATCTTCTGGTTGTCATTGGCACTCACAGATTGAATAAGTGGAAAACGATAGATGATCCTGATTCCCACTTAGGCACGCTGGTTCGTATCGAATTAACAAGCGGCGGGGCGGATATACTGGCCAGCGGTCTTCGCAATCCACAGGGTTTCACGCGAGATGCGGACGGCACTCTATGGGCAGCCGAACATGGGCCGCAGGGAGGCGATGAACTCAACATATTGAGAGCGGGCGCGCACTATGGATGGCCCTACGTTACCCATGGTATTGCGTATGGAAATAAGATATGGCCGCATAGCAAGGTGCAGGGGCGACATGATGGTTTCAAAATGCCCGTGTTTGCCTGGGTACCGGCGATCGCGCCATCCAGCATTATCGTCAGCGACAGTCAACTGTTTCCTTTATGGCAAAACGATTTGCTGATTGCTTCCCTGAAAGCTGAATCTATATTTCGAGTCCGTCTTCACGAAAAACGCGTCGTGTACGTTGAGCGGATCGAGATAGGCTCTCGCATCCGCGACATGACACAGATGTCCGACGGCCGCATAGCTCTGTTGCTCGATAATGCCAAGATACAGTTTCTGCAGCGCGCCCCGGTATACTGTCAGGATGAGAGCAGTATCGATTCGATCTATTCGCATGATGCGCATGATGTTTGTATAGATATTTTCAGAATCATTGAGGAAGCCGGCGATCCTATAATTCGCTCCAACTATGATGTATATATCCACGAAAGCCGGTTGATATATGTGAAAAGCCCTTGTAGCGAGGACGATATCGAGCATAGATTCTTCTTACGCATAACGCCCGTTCACGTGAATGACCTTCCCGAGGAGCGTAAGCAATACGGTTTCGACAACCTGGACTTTTCTTACAACGATTATGGCGTTCCGGTGGGGGAGAATTGCATTGTGATGCGTGATCTTCCACAGTATGACATCAAACATATCGCTACCGGCCAGACTATGCGTGTGGAGAGCTCTAGCGGCGAAGTCTCCTGGGCGCCCGTCTGGGAAGGCGAGCATGATGTTATAGATATTTTCAGAATCATTGAGGAAGCCGGCGATCCCATAATTCGCTCCAACTATGATGTATATATCCACGAAAGCCGGTTGCTATATGTGAAAAGCCCTTGTAGCGAGGAAGGCAGCTGTCTGCCAGGAGTTGGTACGCCAGGCGGCCGGGGGTAGCGGGATAGATATTCTCGTCAATAACGCGGGCATCCAGCCGCTGGACAGTTACCTCCCCGCTTTCGGCGGCGAGATCTGTTTCGGTGGCCGGATATAGAAGAGTTGGCTCTGGACGAGGTGTATAGTGGGTATGTCCTGCCCGGATATCAGGCCGCTGTCGCCAGGGCGGATAGGGAAGCGCAGCGAGCGAGCCGATACGGAAGCGGCTGAAGGAGATATAATAGCTTGTGAAAACAGGTACCCTTCAGGCGGAAAACCGAAATGAATCCAAGATTTATACATTTATACAAAAATATATATTGTTTTATAGGGGGGGGGGAGAAAGCGTTTAGAAAGGTTCAATTCGTTCCTGATTTACGCCGCACTCCTCATACTGACACTTCTTCTCTTTCAGCCAACATTGGCCAAGGAGGCCCGCAGAGATACATCGCTTGTCAACCAAGTCGGCCAGAGGATCCTCGCCGACAGCGAGCTTCCGATAATTGAGTCTCACTTGTATGCGCTTCAACAACAGACGGTTGAGCTTGAAAAATTCTCGGGCCGGGGCGGCGCTATCGAGCCACTGGGAGACAAACTGCTGCTGGTGACGCCAAGAGGGCGAATCGCTCTGATTCATGGTGATGGCGAAGTGGTCTATTTGGAAGAAAAGGTC
Organism: uncultured Caldilineaceae bacterium; assembly: GCA_958295915.1. Classification (GTDB taxonomy): domain Bacteria; phylum Chloroflexota; class Anaerolineae; order Caldilineales; family Caldilineaceae; genus Bin5. Next base: position 3,815,914 of record OY282381.1, on the reverse strand, counting down.
CCTATGAACGAGTCAGCTCTGGAATCCATCGGGCTCGCAGCTATAGATCTGTCTCGATTTCGGGTTGCTGATATTTTGCTTCACGAGCAACTGCCAGACAAATTCAGGTTATTTGTTTCACATCATTATTTCGTTGGAGACTGTATAGAGTTTCGCATCTCTTCTACATTGTTGCATTTGGATACTGAGCGAGCAATGACTCTCGGTCCTTGGAAGACGGAATTCAGAGCGAATCCGTGCATCACGGTTTCCCCAGAGATCGGCTTTCAAGGACATATGTCCGGCGGCCGGATGTTAATGGATGGCGCCGAACATCTCCTGGTTGTCATTGGCACTCACAGATTGAATAAGTGGAAAACGATAGATGATCCTGATTCCCACTTAGGCACGCTGGTTCGTATCGAATTAACAAGCGGCGGGGCGGATATACTGGCCAGCGGTCTTCGCAATCCACAGGGTTTCACGCGAGATGCGGACGGCACTCTATGGGCAGCCGAACATGGGCCGCAGGGAGGCGATGAACTCAACATATTGAGAGCGGGCGCGCACTATGGATGGCCCTACGTTACCCATGGTATTGCGTATGGAAAGAAGATATGGCCGCATAGCAGGGTGCAGGGGCGACATGATGGTTTCAAAATGCCCGCGTTTGCCTGGGTACCGGCGATCGCGCCATCCAACATTATCGTCAGCGACAGTCAACTGTTTCCTTTATGGCAAAACGATTTGCTGATTGCTTCCCTGGCAGCTAGATCTATATTTCGAGTCCGTCTTCACGAAAAACGCGTCGTGTACGTTGAGCGGATCGAGATAGGCTCTCGTATCCGTGACATGACACAGATGTCCGACGGCCGCATAGCTCTGTTGTTCGATAATGCCAAGATACAGTTTCTGCAGCGCGCCCCGGTATACTGTCAGGATGAGAGCAGTGGCGAGGCCGCGTCGCCGACCGGGTCAATCACCTTCGTAGGTATCGATTCGATCTATGCGCATGATGCGCATGATGTTTGTATAGATATTTTCAGAATCATTGAGGAAGCCGGCGACCCCATAATTCGCTCCAACTATGATGTATATATCCACGAAAGCCAGTTGCTATATGTGAAAAGCCCTTGTAGCGAGGACGATATCGAGCATAGATTCTTCTTACACATAACGCCCGTTCACGTGAATGACCTTCCCGAGGAGCGTAAGCAACACGGTGTCGACCACCTGGACTTTTCTTACAACGATTATGGCGTTCCGGTGGGGGAGAATTGCATTGTGATGCGTGATCTTCCACAGTATGACATCAAACATATCGCTACCGGCCAGATTATGCGTGTGGAGAGCCCTAGCGGCGAACTCTCCTGGGCGCGCGTCTGGAGAGGCGAGCATGATGTTATAGATATTTTCAGAATCATTGAGGATGCCGGCGATCCCATAATTCGCTCCAACTATGATGTATATATCCACGAAAGCCGGTTGCTATATGTGAAAAGCCCTTGTAGCGAGGACGATATCGAGCATAGATTCTTCTTACACATAACGCCCGTTCACATGAATGACCTTCCCGAGGAGCGTAAGCAATACGGTTTCGACAACCTGGACTTTTCTTACAGCGATTATGGCGTTCCGGTGGGGGAGAATTGCAGTGTGATGCGTGATCTTCCACAGTATGACATCAAACATATCGCCACCGGCCAGACTATACGTGTGGAGAGCCCTAGCGGCGAAGTCTCCTGGCCGCCCGTCTGGAGAGGCGAGCATGATGTTTATATAGATATTTTCAGAATCATTGAGGAAGCCGGCGATCCCATAATTCGCTCCAACGAGTATGATGTATATATCCACGAAAGCCGGTTGATATATGTGAAAAGCCCTTGTAGCGAGGACGATATCGAGCATAGATTCTTCTTACACATAACGCCCGTTCACGTGAATGACCTTCCCGAGGAGCGTAAGCAATACGGTTTCGACAACCTGGACTTTCTTTACAACGATTATGACGTTCCGGTGGGGGAGAATTGCATTGTGATGCGTGATCTTCCACAGTATGACATCAAACATATCGCTACCGGCCAGACTATAAGCGTGGAGAGCCTTAGCGGCGAAGTCTCCTGGGCGCCCTCTATGCAGACGGACGATCGGCAAGGCGAACTTTCCGGCGCGGCACTTTTTGCCGCGCGATGCGGAAGTTGTCACAACTTGGTTGCGGAGCATACCATTGGGCCGCATCTGGGCGGCGTGATTGGACGGCGGGCCGGTCGCGTCGCTGGCTACAACGCCTCGGCTGCCCTGACTTCGCTGAACATCGTCTGGACACGGGAGAAACTGGCGGAATTCCTTGTCAATCCGTCTCAATTCGCCCCGGGAACCTCAATGTCCGATATGGATATCACCGAAGAGGAAGCGCGAATCATTGCGGATTTTCTCGGATCGACCAAATGATTGGCAACGAAGCCGAAATTTACAGAACGCTGAAAACAAGGAGCACAGATCATGGGCGATTTGTTACCTCCCCGCTTTCGGCGGCGAGATCTGTTTCGGTGGCCGGATATAGAAGAGTTGGCTCTGGACGAGGTGTATAGTGGGTATGTCCTGCCCGGATATCAGGCCGCTGTCGCCAGGGCGGATAGGGAAGCGCAGCGAGCCGATACGGAAGCGGCTGAAGGAGATATAATAGCTTGTGAAAACAGGTACTCTTCAGGCGGAAAACCGAAATGAATCCAAGATTCATACATTTATATAAAAATATATATTATTTTATAGGAGGAGGGGGGAGAAAGCGTTTAGGAAGGTTCAATTCGTTCCTGATTTACGCCGCACTCCTCATACTGACGCTTCTTCTCTTTCAGCCAACATTGGCCAAGGAGGCCCGCAGAGATACATCGCTTGTCAACCAAGTCGGCCAGAGGATCCTCGCCGACAGCGAGCTTCCGATAATTGAGTCTCACTTGTATGCGCTTCAACAACAGAAGGTTAAGCTTGAAAAATTCTCGGGCTGGGGCGGCGCTATCGAGCCACTGGGAGATAAACTGCTGCTGGTGACGCCAAGAGGGCGAATCGCTCTGATTCATGGTGATGGCGAAGTGGTCTATTTGGAAGAAAAGGTCCCTATGAACGAGTCAGCTCTGGAATCCATCGGGCTCCCAGCTATAGATCTGTCTCGATTTCGGGTTGCTGATATTTTGCTTCACGAGCAACTGCCAGACAAATTCAGGTTATTTGTTTCACATCATTATTTCGTTGGAGACTGTATAGAATTTCGCATCTCTTCTACATTGTTGCATTTGGATACTGAGCGAGCAATGACTCTCGGTCCTTGGAAGACGGAATTCAGAGCGAATCCGTGCATCACGGTTTCCCCAGAGATCGGCTTTCAAGGAGGACATGAGTCCGGCGGCCGGATGTTAATGGATGGCGCCGAACATCTCCTGGTTGTCATTGGCGGTCACACATTGAATCCGTGGAAAACGATAGATGATCCTGATTCCCACTTAGGCACGCTGGTTCGTATCGAATTAACAAGCGGCGGGGCGGATATACTGGCCAGAGGTCTTCGCAATCCACAGGGTTTCACGCGAGATGCGGACGGCACTCTATGGGCAGCCGAACATGGGCCGCAGGGAGGCGATGAACTCAACATATTGAGAGCGGGCGCGCACTATGGATGGCCCTACGTTACCCATGGTATTGCGTATGGAAATAAGATATGGCCGCATAGCAAGGTGCAGGGGCGACATGATGGTTTCAAAATGCCCGCGTTTGCCTGGGTACCGGCGATCGCGCCATCCAACATTATCGTCAGCGACAGTCAACTGTTTCCTTTATGGCAAAACGATTTGCTGATTGCTTCCCTGGCGGCTAAATCTATATTTCGAGTCCGTCTTCACGAAAAACGCGTCGTGTACGTTGAGCGGATCGAGATAGGCTCTCGTATCCGCGACATGACACAGATGTCCGACGGCCGCATAGCTCTGTTGATCGATAATGCCACGATACAGTTTCTGCAGCGCGCCCCGGTATACTGTCAGGATGAGAGCAGTATCGCTTCGATCTATGCGCATGATGCGCATGATGTTTGTATAGATATTTTCAGAATCATTGAGGAAGCCGGCGATCCCATAATTCGCTCCAACTATGATGTATATATCCACGAAAGCCGGTTGCTATATGTGAAAAGCCCTTGTAGCGAGGACGATATCGAGCATAGATTCTTCTTACACATAACGCCCGTTTACATGAAAGACCTTCCCGAGGAGCGTAAGCAATACGGTTTCGACAACCTGGGCTTTTCTTACAACGATTATGGCGTTTCGGTGGGGGAGAATTGCATTGTGATGCGTGATCTTCCACAGTATGACATCAAACATATCGCCACCGGCCAGACTATGCGTGTGAAGAGCCCTAGCGGCGAAGTCTACTGGGCGCCCGTCTGGAGAGGCGAGCATGATGTTTATATAGATATTTTCAGAATCATTGAGGAAGCCGGCGATCCCATAATTCGCTCCACCTATGATGTATATATCCACGAAAGCCGGTTGCTATATGTGAAAAGCCCTTGTAGCGAGGACGATATCGAGCATAGATTCTTCTTACACATAACGCCCGTTCACATGAATGACCTTCCCGAGGAGCGTAAGCAATACGGTTTCGACAACCTGGACTTTCCTTACAGCGATTATGGCGTTTCGGTGGGGGAGAATTGCAGTGTGATGCGTGATCTTCCACAGTATGACATCAAACATATCGCTACCGGCCAGACTATACGTGTGGAGAGCCCTAGCGGCGAAGTCTCCTGGCCGCCCGTCTGGAGAGGCGAGCATGATGTTATAGATATTTTCAGAATCATTGAGGAAGCCGGCGATCCCATAATTCGCTCCAACTATGATGTATATATCCACGAAAGCCGGTTGCTATATGTGAAAAGCCCTTGTAGCGAGGACGATATCGAGCATAGATTCTTCTTACACATAACGCCCGTTCACGTGAATGACCTTCCCGAGGAGCGTAAGCAACACGGTTTCGACAACCTGGACTTTCTTTACAACGATTATGACGTTTCGGTGGGGGAGAATTGCATTGTGATGCGTGATCTTCCACAGTATGACATCAAACATATCGCTACCGGCCAGACTATAAGCGTGGAGAGCCTTAGCGGCGAAGTCTCCTGGGCGCCCTCCATGCAGACGGACGATCGGCAAGGCGAACTTTCCGGCGCGGCACTTTTTGCCGCGCGATGCGGAAGTTGTCACAACTTGGTTGCGGAGCATACCATTGGGCCGCATCTGGGCGGCGTGATTGGACGGCGGGCCGGTCGCGTCGCTGGCTACAACGCCTCGGCTGCCCTGACTTCGCTGAATATCGTCTGGACACGGGAGAAACTGGCGGAATTCCTTGTCAATCCGTCTCAATTCGCCTCGGGAACCTCAATGTCCGATATGGATATTACCGAAGAGGAAGCGCGAATCATTGCGGATTTTCTCGGATCGACCAAATGATTGGCAACGCAGCCGAAATTTACAGAACGCTGAAAACAAGGAGAACAGATCATGGACGATTTCAGCAACAAAACAGTGATTGTGACAGGTGGGGCGAAGGGCATCGGGGGGGCTATCGCGCTGGCATTTGCCCAGGCCGGGGCCAGTGTATTCAGCGCGGATGTGGACACAGAGGCCGGGGCGCGCATCGAAGGCGAGGCCGCGTCGCTGACCGGGTCGATCACCTTTGTAGATGCCGATGTTTCGCAGGCAGCTGTCTGCCAGGAGTTGGTACGCCAGGCGGCCGGGGGTAGCGGGATAGATATTCTCGTCAATAACGCGGGCATCCAGCCGCTGGACAGTTACCTCCCCGCCCATGAACTGTCTGAAGAGGCATGGGACCGCATTTTGGCTGTCAATTTGAAGAGCGGATTTCTGATGTCAAAATATACGGTACCGGAGATGCGGAAACGGGGCGGGGGCGTCATCGTCAATATTGCCAGCGTGCAGGGCCGCCAGTCGATGAAAGGCGTGCCGGCCTATGCGGCAAGCAAAGGGGGGATGCTTTCCCTCACGCAGCAGTTGGCTTTAGACTATGCGGCGGATACCATTCGCGTCTTGGCGGTCAATCCTGGCACGATAGAGACGAACCTGGCGTTGGAAAGCGTCAACCACGACTATGAGGCGCTACGGCGGAGCGCGGCTGGCGCGCACCCTCTGGGGCGGATCGGCAGGCCGGAGGAGATCGCTGCGGTGGTTCTGTTCCTCAGTAGCGAGGCTGCGTCCTTCATGACTGGCGAATATGTCAATGTGGACGGTGGTTTGATGGCCAAAGGCGCCTGGGCAGAATGAAGCGCGGGAGTAGCGCATTTACAGGCCCAGATTTCACCACCGCATTGGGAGGATGATGATCGGGCGTTTAAGGGGGTCTGCGATATATGCGTGGAGTCGGTGTCCGATTCGACACTGGCGGAGGCGCGTCGGGATACGGAGAAGAAGAGGGACTATGCTCTGGCTGGGGTGCAGGAATACTTCATTCTCGATCCCAGCGGCCGGCACATGCGCTTCTATCGCCTCGGCGCGGGTGGGCGCTACGAAGAGATTCAGCCTGATGCGGAGGGTGTGGTCCGCTCCGCGGTGTTGCCTGGGTTCCAGTTTCGGCGGCGAGATCTGTTTCGGCGGCCGGCTATAGAAGAGTTGGCTCTGGACGAGGTGTATAGTGGGTATGTCCTGCCCGGATATCAGGCCGCTGTCGCCAGGGCGGATAGGGAAGCGCAGCGAGCCGATACGGAAGCGGCTGCAAGAGATATAATAGCTTGTGAAAACAGGTACCCTTCAGGCGGAAAACCGAAATGAATCCAAGATTTATACATTTATACAAAAATATATATTGTTTTATAGGGGGAGGGAGAGAACGTTTAGGAAGGTTCAATTCGTTCCTGATTTACGCCGCACTCCTCATACTGACGCTTCTTCTCTTTCAGCCAACATTGGCCAAGGAGGCCCCAGCGCTCAATGCTCCATCGCTTGTCAACCAAGCATTTACCAACAGTGACCTTCCTATAATTAAATCCCACTTGTATGCGCTTCAACAACAGACGGTTGAGCTTGAAAAATTCTCGGGCTGGGGCGGCGCTATCGAGCCACTGGGAGACAAACTGCTGCTGGTAACGACTAAAGGACGAATCGCTCTGATTCAGCCTGATGGCGAAGTGGTCTATTTGAAGGAAAGGATCCCCATGAGCCAGTCAGCTCTGGAATCCAGCGGGCTCACAGATAAGGCTCTGTCTCTATTTCGGGTTGCTGATATTTTGCTTCACGAGCAACTGCCAGACAAACTTAGGTTATTTGTTTCACATCATTATTTCGTTGAAGACTGTATAGAGTTTCGCATCTCTTCGGCATTGTTGCATTTGGATACTGAGCAAGCAATGACTTTCGACCCTTGGAAGACGGAATTCATTGCCAAGCCGTGCATCCCGTTGCTTGACGATTTTCCCGGACAGAGGGCAGGCGGCCGGATGTTGATGGATGGGGCCGAACATCTCCTGGTTGTCATAGGCGCTCACGGATGGAAGGACGGATGGTGGGGCGTAGATGTCTCATATGAATCCTCTGATCTCCACTTAGGCAAGCTGGTTCGTATCCACTTAACAAGCGGTAACGTGGAAATCCTAGCCAGCGGTCTACGCAATTCACAGGGTTTCGCGCGAGATGAAGACGGCACTCTATGGGCAGCCGACCATGGGCCGCGGGGAGGCGATGAACTCAACATATTGAGACCAGGTTTGCACTATGGATGGCACTACGTTACCTATGGCACTCAGTATGAAAATAAGATATGGCGCTATAACGAGGTGCAGGGGCGACATGATGGTTTCGAAATGCCCGTGTTTGCCTGGGTACCGTCGATCGCGCCATCCAGCATTATCGTCAGCGACAGTCAACTGTTTCCTTTATGGCAAAACGATTTGCTGATTGCTTCCCTGAGAGCTGAATCTATATTTCGAGTCCGTCTTCAAGAAAAACGCGTCGTGTACGTTGAGCGGATCGAGATAGGCTCTCGTATCCGCGACATGACACAGATGTCCGACGGCCGCATAGCTCTGTTGTTCGATGATGCCAAGATACTGTTTCTGCAGCGCGCCCCGGTATACTGTCAGGATGAGAGCAGTATCTATTCGCATGATGCGCATGATGTTTGTATAGATATTTTCAGAATCATTGAGGAAGCCGGCGATCCCATAATTCGCTCCAACTATGATGTATATATCCACGAAAGCCGGTTGCTATATGTGAAAGGAAGCCCTTGTAGCGAGGACGATATCGAGCATAGATTCTTCTTACACATAACGCCCGTTCACGTGAATGACCTTCCCGAGGAGCGTAAGCAATACGGTTTCGACAACCTGAACTTTCTTTACAACGATTATGGCGTTTCGATGAGGGAGAATTGCATTGTGATGCGTGATCTTCCACAGTATGACATCAAACATATCGCCACCGGCCAGACTATGCGTGTGGAGAGCCCTAGCGGCGAAGTCTCCTGGACGCCCGTCTGGAAAGACGAGCGTGATGTTTATATAGATATTTTCAGAATCATTGAGGAAGCCGGCGATCCCATAATTCGCTCCAACTATGATGTATATATCCACGAAAGCCGGTTGCTATATGTGAAAGGAAGCCCTTGTAGCGAGGACGATATCGAGCATAGATTCTTCTTACACATAACGCCCGTTCACGTGAATGACCTTCCCGAGGAGCGTAAGCAATACGGTTTCGACAACCTGAACTTTCTTTACAACGATTATGGCGTTTCGATGAGGGAGAATTGCATTGTGATGCGTGATCTTCCACAGTATGACATCAAACATATCGCCACCGGCCAGACTATGCGTGTGGAGAGCTCTAGCGGCGAAGTCTCCTGGGCGCCCGTCTGGAAAGACGAGCATGATGTTTATATAGATATTTTCAGAATCATTGAGGAAGCCGGCGATCCCATAATTCGCTCCAACTATGATGTATATATCCACGAAAGCCGGTTGCTATATGTGAAAAGCCCTTGTAGCGAGGACGATATCGAGCATAGATTCTTCTTACACATAACGCCCGTTCACATGAATGACCTTCCCGAGGAGCGTAAGCAACACGGTTTCGACAACCTGGACTTTCCTTACAGCGATTATGGCGTTCCGGTGGGGGAGAATTGCATTGTGATGCGTGATCTTCCACAGTATGACATCAAACATATCGCTACCGGCCAGACTATGCGTGTGGAGAGCCCTAGCGGCGAAGTCTCCTGGCCGCCCGTCTGGAGAGGCGAGCATGATGTTATAGATATTTTCAGAATCATTGAGGAAGCCGGCGATCCCATAATTCGCTCCAACGAGTATGATGTATATATCCACGAAAGCCGGTTGCTATATGTGAAAAGCCCTTGTAGCGAGGACGATATCGAGCATAGATTCTTCTTACAAATAACGCCCGTTCACGTGAATGACCTTCCCGAGGAGCGTAAGCAATACGGTTTCGACAACCTGGACTTTCTTTACAACGATTATGACGTTTCGGTGGGGGAGAATTGCATTGTGATGCGTGATCTTCCACAGTATGACATCAAACATATCGCTACCGGCCAGACTATAGGCGTGGAGAGCCTTAGCGGCGAAGTCTCCTGGCCGCCCTCCATGCAGACGGACGATCGGTAAGGCGAACTTTCCGGCGCGGCACTTTTGCCGCGCGATGCGGAAGTTGTCACAACTTGGTTGCGGAGCATCCCATTGGGCCGCATCTGGGCGGCGTGATTGGACGGCGGGCCGGTCGCGTCGCTGGCTACAACGCTTCGGCTGCCCTGACTTCGCTGAATATCGTCTGGACACGGGAGAAACTGGCGGAATTCCTTGTCAATCCGTCTCAATTCGCCCCGGGAACCTCAATGTCCGATATGGATATTACCGAAGAGGAAGCGCGAATCATTGCGGATTTTCTCGGATCGACCAAATGAAGAGCCAATTTGTAGCCATCCACAATGTGGATAAACTATGTCAGAGAGATTTTTCTCTTTCTCCAGGTTCATTTCCTCGTTGAAGGGCTACTGGCAGCAGGCGTACAGGTTGACGAAGGCCGACCTCGATCTTCAGGATACTCCTGTGAATCTGGAAAATCCTGATATGGACAGGAGGCGTGACCGAAACGACATAGCCCGGCAGTGTAAACCGTGATAGAATTTTCACAGAGAGGCGGGGCTGCCCGTTATGTCAGGACGAGAGGAGGGAGCATGGAATCCAAATTGAACAGGGCAACGATCCTGAAACCCTCGGAGATTGCCCTGTCCAAAGCGGCGTTGCGTGACGCGCCTCGGGAACAGGTAGAGCAGGTCAACGGTCGCCCGGCGGATGATACAGGCATACCCGGCAGATGGGAGGAAGAGACATCCGACACGGCGGTCAGCCCCCTTGCGCCCGACGATGGCCGCTATGTCTCCAAGGCAGAGTACTGGGCCAAGTGGTATGAACACCCCTACCCGGACATCGACGTCAGCTATGAATGGAACAACGGCATCCTGGAGGCCAAACCCTTGCCCACACCCTCTCAAATCGAGCTCTACAATTGGTTTCTCGATCTCATGCGCCGCTATACGCAAAGCCAAAGGGTCCATGGAGCCCGCGGACGCGGCGACGGGAGCTCCCAACCGATTGCCAGGCTGATCAATCTGGAGACCGGCTTCAATCTGACCATGCCGGACCCGGCAGAGCTGTCCGGGATGCGGGAGGCGGTACGCAAGCCGGACATCGGCGTGGTTCGGTTTGACAACCGGACGCCTTGGGAGGAGGATGATCGGGCGTTTAAGGGGGTCTGCGATATGTGCGTGGAGTCGGTGTCCGATTCGACACTGGCGGAGGCGCGTCGGGATACGGAGGAGAAGAAGAGGGACTATGCTCTGGCTGGGGTGCAGGAATACTTCATTCTCGATCCCAGCGGCCGGCACATGCGCTTCTATCGCCTCGGCGCGGGTGGGCGCTACGAAGAGATGCAGCCTGATGCGGAGGGTGTGATCCGCTCCGCGGTGTTGCCTGGGTTCCAGTTTCGGCGGAGAGATCTGTTTCGGCGGCCGGATATAGAAGAGTTGGCTCTGGACGAGGTGTATAGTGGGTATGTCCTGCCCGGATATCAGGCCGCTGTCGCCAGGGCGGATAGGGAAGCGCAGCGAGCCGATACGGAAGCAACGGCCCGCCAGCGGGCGGAGGAACAGGCTACGCTGGATGCGGCGGCTCGCCAGCAGGCGGAGGAACAGGCTACGCTGGATGCGGCGGCTCGCCAGCGGGCGGAGGAACAGGCTACGCTGGAAGCGGCGGCTCGCCAGCAGGCAGAGGAACAGGCTACGCTGGAAGCGCAACGAGCCGATACGGAAGCGGCGGCCCGCCGAGCAGCCGAAGAACGGGCGCAAGCGTTGGAAGCCGAGTTGGCCCGACTGCGCCAACAACGTTCTTGAATACAAATAAGCGTCGGCAAAGAACCAATCCTCAATGCGGCATTTCCGTCAGTTCAACACCTGAAGGGCGCTCATGCTCAGCCAGGAATGGAGACTTTCAACTTCCAAAGGCATCTCATCCGGGGCCTCTTTTCAAGTTCTGGCCAGCATAGGGTCCAAATGACAAATTCGATCTCGTATTCAGCAAAAACAAAGGAGCTAGCAATGAAACTTCATCCCTTTTCCATGCGGATCTGGTCTGTATATGGACTCCCATTCCTTCTTCTCCTGGGGTTGCTGTTCCAGGCCTGTGCGCCGGCGGCCGCGCCAGCGCCAGCGGTAGAAGAGCCGGCATCTGAGGAAATGGCCGAGGAGCCGGCAGACAACGTCACGATTTACGGTGAAGAGTTGCCGGCTGATGCTCGGCCTTATGACGAGCAAGTCTATCGGATTCCCGTCGACATCAACCAAAGCGCGACCACCTTTGACTTCGCGGTGGCGGTTTATAACCGTTACTGCCTTGCTGATCTGTTCCAAGACACCTTGGTCTCGCTGGACAAGGACTTCAATGTAATTCCCGGGGTGGCCGAGAGCTGGGACGTCTCAGAAGACGGCAAGGTCTGGACTTTCCACCTGCGCCCGGGTCAGGTCTGGAGCGACGGCACTCCATTAACGGCCTATGATTACGAGGCCACTTTCCGTCTCACCGCGACCCCCGAACACGGTTGGGACTTCTCCTGGTTCTACAGCTTCCTGGCTGATGGCGGCATCAAGAACTGGAGCAAGATCATTGCCGGCGAGCTACCGCCTGAGGAACTGGGCGTGCGGGCCGTGGATGACCTGACGCTTGAAGTGGAGACGGAGAAGGTCTTCCCGCCTCTGCCCGGTGTGATGAAGTTCGCGTTCACACTGCAGAAGAAGGCCCTGGAAGAGCATGGCCCTTACTACAACAGCAGTCTGGAAACGACGGTCTCCTCTGGCCCGTTCATTCTGGCTGAATTTGATCCGGGCACTATCATTGCTGTGGAAGCCAACCCGATGTACAACGGATTCCGCAAGCCGTTGTTGAAACGTATCGAATGCTACTACATGGATCCCAGCACTTTTTTTGCCGCCTATCAGAACGGCGAGATCGACTCTGTGGGAAACGCCGCGCTGACGCCGGCCGACTTTGAACTGATCCTGCGGGATGAGGAGATGGCCGGCAACTATCTGCGCCATTTCGGTGATTTCCGCACCGACTATCTTCTGTTCGACACGTTCACCGAACCCTTCAGCGATCTGGATGTTCGCAAGGCCTTCGCCCATGCTGTGGACCGGGAAAACATTATCCAGAACATCTACGGCGAGATCAAGGCGATGTCGGCCTATTCGATGCTGATGCCGGGGTACCCGTCTTCTGACACCGAGGGCGCCCTGAGGGAATATCAGAACTACGATTGCGACCTGGCCAACGAGCATCTGACCGCGGCCGGCTATCCTGGCGGCGAAGGCTTCCCCGATCAGGTTATGATGCTGCGGGGGGAAGCGCCGGCGATGTCTGCTGTCTATCAGGCCGTTGCCGCGTCCATTTCAGAATGTCTGAACATTGACATCGAGATCTCCAATGTGGACCGCAAGATCTACATGGACGCTCTGAACGCCAAACCCACTGAGTTGACGTTCGGCGCTGTAGACTATGGTATGGACTTCCTGGACCCGGCCAACCTGCTGGGCAACGTCTGGAAATCGGGCGGTCGCCACTCCTGGAAGAATGACGAGTTCGACGCTTTGGTCACCGAGGCCGCTGGTCTGGTTGGAAACCCGGAACTCCGCGATCAGATGTTCCGTGAAGCCGAGCGCATTTTGGTGGACGACGTCGGCGGCATCTTCATTGCGCATCGCTGGGCTGGCGATCTGGTGCAGCCGTGGATACAAGGCACGGTCCGTGAACCAGACTCTCAGGGCATCACCGGCTTTCACTGGGGCAATGACCAGGACATCTCGCGTATCTATATCGCCGAGTAGCGAACGCTAGTGGTCAGTGGCTAGTGGTCAGTGGCTAGTGGTCAGTGGCCAGATGGGCGGGGGAGGTCGCTTTTGTGGCCTCCTCCTCCCGGTTACAGATTCTCGGGCAACTTATGGCGCGTTACATCCTGGGACGGATTCTTTCATTGATTCTTGTCCTGTTTGTCGTCTCAATCGTCACGTTTTTCCTCATGCACCAGGTACCTGGCGGCCCCTTTGACGAAACCAAGGCTCCGTTGCCGCCGGCTGCCAAAGAAAACATTCTGCGTAAATACGGCCTCGACAAACCGATTCATGTCCAGTACCTGAACTACATGAAAAATGTAGTTCTGCGCTTTGACTTCGGTATCCCCTACCAGCAACCGACGACTACTGTGACAGCCCTGATTGCCAAAAGCTGGAAGGTGACAGCGCAAGTGGGGCTGACGACTGTGCTTGTGGCGTTCGGTTTGGGCATCACTCTGGGGATCTACGCCGCTTATCACCAGAATTCCTGGATCGACAACGTCACGACCTTTATCGCGATGCTGGGGATCACAGTGCCCAGCTTTGTGGTGGCGCTGTGGCTTATTCTATTTTTTGCCGTGCGTCTCAAATGGCTGCCGATGGGTGGGTGGAACGCATCCGAAAGTTGTCTGATCGGCGGCGCGTTCATCTGTAGCGACTGGATTATGCCGGTGGTCGCTTACGCCCTCGGGCCGTTAGCGATCATCGCCCGCTATACTCGCGCCAGTATGGTGGATGTCATGCGTCAGGACTTTACCCGTACAGCCAAAGCGAAAGGGCTGGGAAACCGGACGATTATGTTCCGGCATATCCTGCGCAACGCGCTGATTCCGATGGTGACGGCTCTGGGTGTCATCATTCCCAACCTACTGACAGGCAGTATTTTTATCGAAGCGGTGTTCCGCATCAATGGCCTGGGCAAATTTTTCGTTACCAGCATCTTCAATCGAGATTATCCTATGATTATGGCCCTCTTTTTGCTCATCGCCTTTTTATGGAGCTTAACCTATCTGTTCACGGATATCCTCTATACCTGGATCGACCCGCGGGTGCGGTTGGGCGCAGAAGGAGGCGCGTAGTGACTTCCGAGGCTGCGGCAGGCATGAACGTAGCATCGTCATCAGGGAGTGACAAGCACCGTACGCTGTGGCAGGACGCGGCCCGCCGGTTCCTCCGCAATCGGCTGGCTGTTTTCGGCCTGACAATCGTTCTGTTTTTTCTGTTTCTGGCGATATTCGCCGACCTGGTCGCTCCATATCCCTACGATAAGGTATATTTCGATCGCGTCCTGCGCATGCCCTTTGACCTGCCAGGCCACCCACTCGGCACAGATGAAGTAGGCCGGGACTATATGAGCCGGCTCATTTACGGCGCGCGCACGTCTATGACTGTAGGCATTGCTGTGCAGGCGATTGCATGCCTGATTGGCGTTCCGTTAGGCAGCCTTGCTGGCTATATGGGTGGACGCACGGATTTTGTTATCTCCCGTTTTATCGACAGTATGACTGCCTTTCCTGGTCTGATGTTTTCCATTCTGATCATTTCTGTCTGGGGCGGTGGTATCACAAAAGTGATCTTCGCTCTCAGCATTACCAGTTGGATCGGCATCGCTCGCCTGACTCGGGGGCAAATTCTGTCGCTACGGGAGAAAGAATATATAGAGGCGGCTCGTTGCCTGGGGGTGGGTCGGAATCGAATTATTGTGCGCCATCTGCTTCCTAACGCTCTGACACCGATTCTGGTGGCCATCAGTTTCGGCATCCCCGCGGCGATTTTCGGCGAGGCCGGTCTGAGTTTCCTGGGCATCGGCATCAACGACCCCATCCCGAGTTGGGGGAAAATGGTCGGCGTCAGCAACGCGTATGTGCGGGTCTACTGGCATCTGGCCCTCTTCCCCACGGTGGCGGTAGCTCTGGCAATGCTCGGCTTCTCGTTTGTCGGTGATGGCTTGCGGGACGCGCTGGATCCGAAGATGATGGAGTGAGGCGAATGAACACCAAACACTACGCGCCGCGCTTGGCTGTTGTTCTGCTGTGCCTTGTTTTGCTCGTGGGATGTGGAAGGGGCGATGACGATATATCGTCCGGCGGAGAAAACCACAGCGACACTGTGCCGGCGGCCAGCGACCGGCGCATTGTACCGACAATGCCGGCGGCTCGCTTCGATCAGCCTACGGCAGTTGTGGATCTGAAAGAGGCCAGCGAAGCGGACAAGAAAGCGGACGCGGCCGGACCAGATGTTGCGACTGGCGAGTTCATTTACGGCAATCGCTGCGCAGAGTGCCACGGAGCAGGCGCGATCGGCACAGATCAGGCAGTATCGCTCATTGGGCTGCAGTTAAGCACAGCCGCGTTCGATGATCTGATACGCACGGGCGGAGCGTTGGGCCCCGATCATCTCTTCGGCCCAACGAAAATCAGCCCGGACGGACTCAAGGCGGTATACGCTTATCTGACATCGCTAGAGTAGTGAGGAGAGAGAAAACCAGTGGTCAGGTGGCCAGAACACCACTCACCACTGGGGCGGATCGGCAGGCCGGAGGAGATCGCTGCGGTGGCGCTGTTTCTCAGTAGCGAGGCTGCGTCCTTCATGACTTATGTCAGGGTGAGAGGAGGGAGCATGGAACCCAAATTGAACAGGGCAACGATCCTGAAACCCTCGGAGATTGCCCTGTCCAAAGCGGCGTTGCGTGACGCGCCTCGGGAACAGGTAGAGCAGGTCAACGGTCGCCCGGCGGATGATACAGGCATACCCGGCAGATGGGAGGAAGAGACATCCGACACGGCGGTCAGCCCCCTTGCGCCCGACGATGGCCGCTATGTCTCCAAGGCAGAGTACTGGGCCAAGTGGTATGAACACCCCTACCCGGACATCGACGTCAGCTATGAATGGAACAACGGCATCCTGGAGGCCAAACCCTTGCCCACACCCTCTCAAATCGAGCTCTACAATTGGTTTCTCGACCTCATGCGCCGCTATACGCAAAGCCAAAGGGTCCATGGAGCCCGCGGACGCGGCGACGGGAGCTCCCAACCGATTGCCAGGCTGATCAATCTGGAGACCGGCTTCAATCTGACCATGCCGGACCCGGCAGAGCTGTCCGGGATGCGGGAGGCGGTACGCAAGCCGGACATCGGCGTGGTTCGGTTTGACAACCGGACGCCTTGGGAGGAGGATGATCGGGCGTTTAAGGGGGTCTGCGATATGTGCGTGGAGTCGGTGTCCGATTCGACACTGGCGGAGGCGCGTCGGGATACGGAGGAGAAGAAGAGGGACTATGCTCTGGCTGGGGTGCAGGAATACTTCATTCTCGATCCCAGCGGCCGGCACATGCGCTTCTATCGCCTCGGCGCGGGTGGGCGCTACGAAGAGATTCAGCCCGATGCGGAGGGTGTGATCCGCTCCGCGGTGTTGCCTGGGTTCCAGTTTCGGCGGAGAGATCTGTTTCGGCGGCCGGATATAGAAGAGTTGGCTCTGGACGAGGTGTATAGTGGGTATGTCCTGCCCGGATATCAGGCCGCTGTCGCCAGGGCGGATAGGGAAGCGCAGCGAGCCGATACGGAAGCGACGGCCCGCCAGCGGGCGGAGGAACAGGCTACGCTGGAAGCGCGGCGAGCCGATACGGAAGCGGCGGCCCGCCGAGCAGCCGAAGAACGGGCGCAAGCGTTGGAAGCCGAGTTGGCCCGACTGCGCCAACAACGTTCTTGAATACAAATAAGCGTCGGCAAAGAACCAATCCTCAATGCGGCATTCCCGTCAGTTCAACACCTGAAGGGCGCTCATGCTCAGCCAGGAATGGAGACTTTCAACTTCCAAAGGCATCTCATCCGGGGCCTCTTTTCAAGTTCTGGCCAGCATAGGGTCTAAATGACAAATTCGATCTCGTATTCAGCAAAGACTAAAGAAAACAGCAATGCAACTTCATCCTTTTCCCATGCGGATCTGGTCTGTATATGGACTCCTATTCCTTCTTCTCCTGGGGTTGCTGTTCCAGGCTTGTGCGTCGGCGGCCGCGCCAGCGGTAGAAGAGCCGGCATCTGAGGAAGTGGCCGAGGAGCCGGCAGCCAACGTCACGATTTACGGTGAAGAGTTGCCGGCTGATGCTCGGCCTTATGACGAGCAAGTCTATCGGATCCCCGTCGACATCAACCAAAGCGCGACCACCTTTGACTTCGCGGTGGCGACTTATAACCGTTACTGCCTTGCTGATCTGTTCCAAGATACCTTGGTCTCGCTGGACAAGGACTTCAATGTAATTCCCGGGGTGGCCGAGAGCTGGGACGTCTCAGAAGACGGCAAGGTCTGGACTTTCCACTTGCGCCCGGGTCAGGTCTGGAGCGACGGCACTCCATTAACGGCCTATGATTACGAGGCCACTTTCCGTCTCACCGCGACCCCCGAACACGGTTGGGACTTCTCCTGGTTCTACAGCTTCCTGGCTGATGGCGGCATCAAGAACTGGAGCAAGATCATTGCCGGCGAGCTACCGCCTGAGGAACTGGGCGTGCGGGCTGTGGATGACCTGACGCTTGAAGTGGAGACGGAGAACGTCTTCCTGCCTCTGCCCGGTGTGATGAAGTTCGCGTTCACACTGCAGAAGAAGGCCCTGGAAGAGCATGGCCCTTACTACAACAGCAGTCTGGAAACGACGGTCTCCTCTGGCCCGTTCATTCTGGCTGAATTTGATCCGGGCACTATCATTGCCGTGGAGGCCAACCCGATGTACAACGGATTCCGCAAGCCGTTGTTGAAACGTATCGAATGCTACTACATGGATCCCAGCACTTTTTTTGCCGCCTATCAGAACGGCGATATCGACTCTGTGGAAAACGCCATGCTGACGCCGGCCGACTTTGAACTGATCCTGCGGGATGAGGAGATGGCCGGCAACTATCTGCGCCATTTCGGTGATTTCCGCACCGACTATCTTCTGTTCGACACGTTCACCGAACCCTTCAGCGATCTGGATGTTCGCAAGGCCTTCGCCCATGCTGTGGACCGGGAAAACATTATCCAGAACGTCTACGGCGAGATCAAGGCGATGTCGGCCTATTCGATGCTGATGCCGGGGTACCCGTCTTCTGACACCGAGGGCGCCCTGAGGGAATATCAGAACTACGATTGCGACCTGGCCAACGAGCATCTGACCGCGGCCGGCTATCCTGGCGGCGAAGGCTTCCCCGATCAGGTTATGATGCTGCGGGGGGAAGCGCCGGCGATGTCTGCTGTCTATCAGGCCGTTGCCGCGTCCATTTCAGAATGTCTGAACATTGACATCGAGATCTCCAATGTGGACCGCAAGATCTACATGGACGCTCTGAACGCCAAACCCACTGAGTTGACGTTCGGCGCTGTAGACTATGGTATGGACTTCCTGGACCCGGCCAACCTGCTGGGCAACGTCTGGAAATCGGGCGGTCGCCACTCCTGGAAGAATGACGAGTTCGACGCTTTGGTCACCGAGGCCGCTGGCCTGGTTGGAAACCCGGAACTCCGCGATCAGATGTTCCGTGAAGCCGAGCGCGTTTTGGTGGACGACGTCGGCGGCATCTTCATTGCGCATCGCTGGGCTGGCGATCTGGTGCAGCCGTGGATACAAGGCACGGTCCGTGAACCAGACTCTCAGGGCATCACCGGCTTTCACTGGGGCAATGACCAGGACATCTCGCGTATCTATATCGCCGAGTAGCGAACGCTAGTGGTCAGTGGCTAGTGGTCAGTGGCCAGACGTTACAGGTTCTCGGGCAACTTATGGCGCGTTATATCCTGGGACGGATTCTTTCATTGATTCTTGTCCTGTTTTCTGCGTAAATACGGCCTCGACAAACCGATTCATGTCCAGTACCTGAACTACATGAAAAATGTAGTCCTGCGCTTTGACTTCGGTATCCCTACCAGCAACCGACGACCACAGAGTAGCGAGGAGTGAGGAGAGAGAAAACCAGTGGCCAGGTGGCCAGAACACCACGCACCACTGCGGTTCTCATTTCTCTCTTATCCTCTCTACTCGATGGTAGACCGCCTCTTCCACCGGTCTGCCATTGCGCAGATGTTCCTCAATGATTTGTTCCAGCAGGGCGTCATCCACCTGATGATACCAGATGCCATCCGGGTAGATGACTACGATTGGGCCGCTGTGGCAGACGCCCAGGCAGGGCGTAATGCCCCGCTTCACTCGCTGGGGATTGTCGTATTGGCCCAGATCGCCTAACTTCTCGGCCAATCGCGCGTAGAGCCGCTTGGCTTTGCCCTCTGGATCACAGAACGGGCCTACGCATACAAAAATGTGACGCGCGTACGGCGCCATCTCCGGCACATCCAATCTACTCCTCCTTGTCCACAAATTTGTGTCAGGGGCGCTCGCCTACGCCGCTGGATCCCAGAGTGGCTCCGGTACGCCCTGTTGGTAGTTTTCGAAGCGGGCCATGACAAACAGCGCATCGGACAGGCGATTCAGATAGCGTAGCGTCAGCGGATTGATCGCTTCCGCGTTGGCCAGAGAGGTGGCCTCGCGTTCAGCCCGGCGACAGACAGTGCGGGAGACGTGCAGTTGGGACGCGCCCAGGGATCCGCCGGGGAGAATGAAATTCTCCAGTGGGCCGACGACTGGCGTCAACTCGTCGATCAGCGCTTCCAAGCGTTCCACATGGCGCTGATCGATCTGTGGAATCGTATAGCGCGGTTTGTCTTCTTCCAGAAAGCAGAGGTCTGCCCCCAGATGGAACAGTTCATTCTGGATTTCGCGCAGTGTCCTCTGCAAAGGCTCACACAGGCCGTTGGCCAGAGCGACGCCGATTTGCGAGTTGAGTTCGTCGATTGTTCCGTACACGTGTACACGCAGGGAGTCTTTGGCAACTCGCTGCCCGCCGCCCAAGGCGGTCGTGCCACTATCGCCTTTGCGCGTGTAGATCTTGGTCAGTCTCGGCATCAGCTTCTCCTTTTCTGGGGGGCGATGCGGGCGAGACGCCCGTGATTCCAGGATGGATTCGGCGCAGGTATGTGGTCAATGCATCCAGGGTTGTGAATGAATCTTCTCGTCCAGCGATATCCAGCGCATAGGTTGGTCCGCTATCCTGTACACGTACAGAAATTGTAGACTCGGCTGCGGCGTCTGGGCAAGGATCCGTTCGCCTTTCTAAGGCTATTGCGGATTCTTTGGATAGGGCATCCGCATCGGCTACGACCGCATACCCTATCCGCTCCAATGCGCGCCGGGTCCAGAAAGCCGCGGCGCTGTGGCCGTGTACCAGCACACGGCCACAGGTCTGCTGTCGGGTGTGAAAGAAGCCACTATGGCGGTCGAATGTCACCCCTTCGCCGGCGAATACCCGCTCGAACGCGCCGTTGAGGATCAGATCTTCGGGCGCGCCGTCGTAGAGCGCGCCTTCGGCTGCAAGCAGCCATAGGCGGTCGGCGTTGCGCAGAGCCAGATCCAAGTCATGGGTGGAAAGCAAAATGGCTTGCTGATTCTCCTGAGCCAGGCGGCGCAACAGCTCCATCACCTCTACCCGCCGGGGCAGATCCAGGAAAGCGGTCGGTTCGTCCAACAGCATCACGCGCGGTTCCTGGGCCAGTGCCCGGGCGATAAGAACCTTCTGGCGTTCGCCGTCGCTCATCTCCAGCAGGCGACGGTCAGCCAGATCTTGGGCCCGGACGGCCTGTAAGGCCCAATGCACAATACGTCGGTCCCGCTCGCTCAGCGCGCCGGTCCAGCCGGTGTGGGGATGTCGCCCCAGGCTCACCAATCCATAGCCGGACATGGCGCCGACATCCACCCGCTCGGTCAGCACGACGCTCAAGCGGCGGGCCAACTGACCGGGACGCAGGTCACCCAAGGGGCGATCATCCAGCCAGATCTGACCGGACAGAGGAGGCTGGAGCCGGGCCAATGTGCGCATGAGCGTTGATTTTCCCGCGCCGTTTGGTCCCAGCAGACAGACCAGTTCGCCCGGCCGCAAGACGAAATTCAGATTGCGGGCAACGACGACATCGGCTCTGCGGGCGCGACGGTAGCCGATGGAGAGGGCGTCGGTTTGCAGGATAATGCGGTCTGTCATGTGACCATTGCCTCTTATTCAGCCAGCAAACGCTTCCTGCACGTTGCGCTGGCGCAGGATCACCCAGATCACGACTGGCGCGCCCAGCAGCGCCGTCACCGCGTTCAAGGGCAGCGTCAGTTGGCTGCCTGGCAGGCCGGCGACGATATCGGCTCCCAAGGCCAATGTGGCGCCCATGAACGAAACTGCGGGCAGCAGCAGCCGATGATCCGACGTGTGCAGGAGGCTGCGACAGAGGTGGGGCACGGCGATGCCCAGGAAGCCTATGGGTCCACAGAAGGCTGTAACGACACCGGCCAGCACCGCGGACGAGCCGATAATTCCCAAGCGGGCCTGGCGCACATTCAGGCCCAACGAGCGGGCATAGGTTTCGCCCAGCAGCAGCGCGTTCAGCGGTTTCATCAGCAGATGGCTGCCGGCCAGCCCTAGCAGGATCGTCGGAGCCATCACTTGGAGCTGCCGCCAGGTGACGCTGCCGAAGGAGCCGAAGGTCCAGGAGATGTAGGCCTGGATGCGGTCGGCGACGCTGAAATAGATCAGCACACTCACCAGCGCGCTGGTGGCGTACCCGAACATCAGCCCCAGGATCAGCAGCGTCATCCCACTCTGCACTTTGCGGGCCACGGACAGGACAAGTAGCAGCACTAAGCCGGAGCCGAGGATCGCCGACAGGGCCAGGCTGGTGTCCCCGGCCAGGCTGATCCCCGCCAAACCTGTCGTGCTGCCGCCTAAGCCCACGGCTACGCCGGCCAGGAGCACAATCAGGGCCACGCCCAAACTGGCGCCGGCGCTGATTCCAAGCACGAATGGCCCGGCGAGCGGATTGCGAAAGAGGGTCTGCATCTGCAAACCGCTGACCGACAGCGCGGCGCCGGCCAACATCGCTGTCAGTGCTTTTGGCAGTCGAAATCGCAGGACAATCGTCGTCCAGGCTGGTTTTGAGGCATCCCCCCCCAGCAGGACAGCCACAATCTCGTCGGTTGGGATCAACACAGAGCCGATTGCCAGGCTCAACAGAAAGGCCATCAGGGTAACGAGCGCCAATCCGATCAGTAGCCAGTAGCTGGTGGCCAGTGACCAGTGGCCAGTGGCTAGTGATTTCTGGAAGCCGGCGCGGTTCTCTGTATCCATGCCGCTATTCACCCTTGAGAATGACAGGCCGGCCACCATCAGAATCACTGTGTCGGCGGCGGCGAGTGTTTGAAACGCAATGTCGCCAAGACGCAAGGACGCAAAGAAAACCCAGAAAAATCATGGCGTCTCCACGCCTTTAGATTGCATTCATCTGCGATTCTTTGAAAAAAAACGCAATGTCGCCAAGACGCAAGGACGCAAAGAAAACCCAGAAAAATCATGGCGTCTCCACGCCTTTAGATTGCATTCATCTGCGATTCTTTGAAAAAAAACGCAATGTCGCCAAGACGCAAGGACGCAAAGAAAACCCAGAAAAATCATGGCGTCTCCACGCCTTTAGATTGCATTCATCTGCGATTCTTTGAAAAAAAACGCAATGTCGCCAAGACGCAAGGACGCAAAGAAAACCCAGAAAAATCATGGCGTCTCCGCGCCTTTAGATTGCATTCATCTGCGATTCTTTGAAAAAAACGCAATGTCGCCAAGACGCAAGGACACAAAGAAAACCCAGAAAAATCATGGCGTCTCCGCGCCTTTAGATTGCATTCATCTGCGATTCTTTGAAAAAAACGCAATGTCGCCAAGACGCAAGGACGCAAAGAAAACCCGGAAAAAATCATGGCGTCTCCGCGCCTTTAGATTGCATTCATCTGCGAACTGCTTGCAACAAACCATCACTTACTCGGAAT
This sequence comes from uncultured Caldilineaceae bacterium, assembly GCA_958295915.1. Classification (GTDB taxonomy): domain Bacteria; phylum Chloroflexota; class Anaerolineae; order Caldilineales; family Caldilineaceae; genus Bin5. The sequence goes on along the minus strand of OY282381.1, from coordinate 3,792,588 downwards.
GGCTATCTCATCCAACTGTTGGCAGGCAGTATCCACCAGACTCATCGCACGGGCCACGCCCCAGGCAAGTTGCCTGAGGCGGCATCCGGGTCATTGGATCTGCTGGAAAAATACGAATTCGTGATCCGGCAGCAGATGCGGGTGCAGAATCTTTACCAGATCTTTGAGGACCATTTCGGGATGGGCTGCGCCGAGTTCATAATAGGCGTTGCCCCCGTTTGCGTTCATCATGGCATTGTTGTTAAACAGGCGTCCGTTTTCCAGTGGCGTGAAATCGCCGTAGCGGGGGTCGCTGGCGAGCACGTCATCCACGCTGAACCAGAAGGAGTTGTCCGGGTTGAGCCAGAAGTCCACCTCAGCCGCGAGCGCGTAGACGGACTCGAAGTCCAGTGGCAATGAGCCGACGGCCTCGTTATCTGCCCATAGGTAGGCAGCGCCGGCATCGGCCAGCAGTTTGGCCGTGTAACTGTCGCCGCCCGACACGTACCAGGTACCGTTGTAGACGCTGCCCAGCAGAACGGTGGGATGCTCCAGCAGCGCTGCGGCCAATGCAGCTACTTGCTGATATTCTGCGGCGATGGCGTCGAACTGAGCCATGGCGTCGGCCTCGCGGTTGAAGAAGAGGGCGATGAATTTCATCCATTCTGCGCGGCCCAGGGGGTCCTGCTCTACAAAGTCACCGTTGAGCGCGACGGTTATACCCGCTTCCAGGAGCGCAGGATGGGTGTCGTAGCCGGGGATGCCGGCGCCGTAGGCCATTACCAGCGCTGGGTCCAGGTCGAGGGCCAGCTCAACGTTGACTGTTGGACCGCTGCCGATCTCCGCTACTTCGCCGGCCGCGATACGCGCCTGCACAGCCTCATTGGTCGTCCACAGAGAGCTATCGATACCGATGAGCCGGTCGATCAGGCCCAGGCTTTCGATGGCGGGCAGATAGGTAGTGGACATGGCAATGATATTTATTGCCGGCACTTCGATTATTGCAGCGTCTATGTTTTGCGGGGCTGGGGTACCACATTGGACGAGCACATAGCGAAAGCTCTCCTGGGCGCCCTGCCACGGATTGGTGACGGTTACGATTTTATGGTTATTGTGATATTCCACACTGAAGCCGGAGGCGTGCGTTACCGACAACTTCTGTGGGAAGTAATCGACAGTTGGATCGAAAGAATCGACACAGCCATCGAGCAGATTCATCGCCGGGGGCGGCGGCGGTTCCGGCGCTGCGGCCGGCGCTGCGGTCAGATCCGTCGGGGCTGGACCCATCGGTGGGGGCGCGGCGCAGCCGCTGAGAATCAGCAGCAAGAGTACAAGAAAGTGGTTCTGCACAGTTCGCATCGGGTATCTCCTTATGATTGTGTATATGGGTATGCAGTTGCCGCGCCACCTGAAACAGCCACAGAAACAGAAACGTCCGATCTCTACGAGATCGGACGTTATCAGTAATGTCTGGTACGGAAACACCGCAGGCATCACTCCCTCACCCAATCCACGGGATGTTTCAAGAGCACGACAGAGGCGGTCGACCTGGCTCAGGAAACCCCTATCCGACTTCTCATCACGTGGGCAGGCACGGGGCCAGCCCCCTACATACGCGAAGAGGTCGGTTTGGGTGCACTTCCTTTACAGTTGCGGGACAGCGCCGGACTCTCACCGGCTTCGCCTTTTCAGCCCTGGCATCCGGACCATGGGCGCCTCTGGCGTTCCATATTCGATTGTTGGGGCAGTATATCAGAGACGATGGGGGTTGTCAAAACGGCAGTGGTCAGGTGAAAGAGGGCCAATTTTCATCGGGGAGGCGCGACCTTTGAGCATTTGTTCGTCCTCTGGCATACTGTAGGGAATAGTACGAATTACGAATTGACCCAATGAAATCCCTGGTTTTCGCTTGCGTCTCCGCGTTCTGGTGATCTTGGGTTCCTGTTTCATCTTCTACTATGCCTATTTACGAGTATATCTGTCAGGACTGTACCCAGCGGTTCGACCGCTTCTGGCCGTCGGTGGCCGCCGCAGACGGCAAGCTGCCGATCTGTCCGGCCTGCGAGAGTATCGCTACACGGCGAGTCGTCTCACAGGTGGCGGTATTGGGAGAGTCAGGCGGCCTGACGCCGCAGGAGCAGAGCGCGGCCGGGGCCCAGACGGAAAAGAGGGCGTCGATAACGTCGCAGGAGCAGATTCGAACGTTGCAGGCCAATAGACAGAAGAGGCGCGAGCAGGGCAGATGAATGGGCAAGTCCCTTTCGGCGTCGCTGACTATTTTTGGGACGAGGCGCGCGACCGGCAACGCCTCCTCAACCAATTGATGGAGACGTTTCGCGTCTGGGGCTACGGCGATGTCATCCCGCCCATGTTCGAGTTCGACTCGACCCTCAGCGCCCAGTATGACGATCGACTGCGGCGCGGGATGTATCGCTTCCTCGACCGGGATGGCAGCACTCTTTCCCTGCGGCCCGAGTTCACCACACCGGTGGCCCGTCTGGTTGGCGCTCGGCTCCACGACTGGCCCATGCCTCAGAGATTCTGCTACGGCGGCAGTGTGTTCCGTTACGTAGAACCCCAGGCCGGTCGCCAGCGGGAGTTCTGGCAGGTGGGCGGGGAGTTGATCGGTACGCCGACGCCTGCGGCCGACGCAGAGGTATTGGCTCTTACCGCTACGGCGTTGAACGTAGCCGGTTTGCATGAATACCGGCTGATTCTTGGGCATATCCGCTACTATCGCTGTCTCCTTGAGGCTTTGGCGCTCACGCCGCCGCAGTCACAGCAGTTGCAGTGGGCGCTGGAACGCAAGAGTGAGCCGCTTCTGGCTGACTTTCTGCGCGATATACCTTTGCGCACGGGGCAGCGCCAGGCGGTGGAAAGTCTGCCTCATTTGGTTGGCGGGGATGTAGGCGGCGTCCTATCTCAGGCGGAACGTCATATCCAGAACAGAGGGATGCACGAAGCTCTGCGTACTTTGCGCCAGATCGTGGACGCCCTTAGCGGCTACAATATCCTGGACCATCTGGTCATCGACCTGACTGAAATTCGCAATTTGGGCTACTATACAGGCATCTCCTTCGAGGCGTTGACGCCGGGGCTGGGCACGGCTGTAGGCAGCGGTGGCCGTTATGACGATCTGGTGGGCCGCTTTGGGCCTTCCCAGCCGGCGGTGGGCGTGGCGTTGGGAGTGGATCGACTGTTGGTGGCGCGGCGGCGGCAGGAGGAAGCGAACGTCGTAGAGAGACGCCAGCGGCGATCTCCAGCGCTGGCTCTACCCCGGGGGAGCGCCGCCGCTCTGGCTCAGGTGCAGGCATTGCGTATGGCCGGCGCGCATATTCAATTGGATGTCAATGGCTGGTCGGTCGATACTGCTTTTGCCTATGCCACACAGACGGGCGTACGCGACGTTCTCCTCTGGCAGGAAGGCTTTCAGCATTACCGCAGCGAAGGGGATGGTGATTTTGCGCCGCTCGGCCTCCTGGACGAAAGTCAGCTATTTTGCGAATGATTCAGAATCAGCGGACACAGTCGCTTCCGAATCAGGCACGAACAGAACGGTCGCTGCTCTTTGCTCTGTCCAAGGGGCGGTTGGCTCAGGATAGCTTGGCGTTTCTGGAACGGGCCGGGCTGTCGATACCGACGGATACGGAAAGCCGTAAACTGGTTCTGCCTGCCGCGGATGGCTCTATTGGCTTTGTGATGGCCAAACCCCGGGATGTGCCCATCTACGTGGAGCACGGCGCGGCGGATCTGGGCATCTGCGGGCTTGACGTGGCGCGAGAGACCGATCGTTCGGTCTACGAGCCGCTACTGCTGCCTTTCGGGCACTGTCGCCTAAGCGTCGCCGGAGCGGTGAACAACTTGTCGGGGACGCCCTTGCGTTATATGAGTCAGCCTCGCATCGCTACAGAATTCCCGCGTCTCACCCGCAGATTTTGCGCGGAACGGGGCGTCAACGCCGAGATCATTACACTGGGCGGTTCGGTGGAGCTGGGGCCGATTTTGGGTCTGGCGGATCTGATCGTTGATCTGGTGCAAACCGGCACGACCCTGCGCATGAACGGACTGGTGGAGATCCGCACGATTCTGGAAAGCCAGGCTGTGCTGGTGGTCAACCGCACTTCTTATCAGCTTAAGGCGGCGGAGATCAGGAGGATTATTGAGCGGATGCGCATACTGGCTGTATGAACAGTGGGCAGGCACAAGGCCCCGCTCCTACTGGCCGCTGCGTCTCCCCGGAACCTCCTTCCCACCCCAGAAAGGAACGTTCAGTGCCAGAGATTTCTGCGTCAGAAGTGATTGACGGTTCAAAGTTTGTCGCCTTGCGCGCCTACAGCGATGAACGGGGGCGTTTTTTGGAGACATTCCGCAAGGAGTGGTTCCCGGAGCGTAGCTGGGAACGTATGCAGACGAACGTCAGCTATTCGAAAATGGGCGTGCTGCGAGGGCTGCACTTTCATTACCATCAGGTGGACTACTGGTTCTGTGCGCGGGGGACAATTCAGGTGGCGCTGGCGGATCTGCGACCGGACAGTCCGACGTTTCGGAAGACGGAAACTGTGGAGATCGGTGAGGAAAACCCTCTGGGCATTTTCATTCCGGTAGGGGTGGCCCATGGCTTTCTGGCACTGACGGAAGCAGCTCTCGCATACAATGTTGACAACTATTACGACAGCACGGACGAACACGGCGTAGCTTGGGACGACCCAGAGTTAGCTGTGGATTGGGGTATCGTCGCTCCGCTACTTTCCGAACGGGATCGCTCTAATCCAAGGCTGGCAGAGTTGTCCGCCGGTCGGTTGCCGAGTTTTTGTCCTACATAGTTCCAGCGGGCTGGGCGCGAACAATTGGGCAGTCGGTCATCCTGCTTGCCCAATGCGCCATATAGGTTTCCATGGACTGCAGATCCTTGCATCACCCCAGTGCGGCGGAATTTCGCAAACTTCCTGCTGTGGATACACTGCTTCAGCGGGCGGAGATTGTCGCTCTCGCCACTGAATACGGAACTGGCCCGGTCACCGCGGCTGCGCGTGCAGAACTCGACGCCGCGCGCAGCGCTATCCACAGCGGACAACCAGCGTTGACAGGGGAGCAGTGGACTGAACGGATCGCCCGCAGAGTAATCGTAGCTGATGCTTCTTCTCTTCGTCCTGTCATCAACGCCACTGGCGTGCTCATTCATACAAATCTGGGGCGCGCGCCACTCAGCCAGGAGGCGCAGACGGCGGTCGTTCACTTGGCGAGAGGCTACAGCACGCTGGAATATGATTTGGAAGCAGGCCGGCGGGGTAGCCGTCATACCCATCCTTCTCGTCTGTTATGTGAATTAACCGGCGCGGAAGACGCGCTTGTCGTGAACAACAACGCCGCGGCTGTCTTTCTGGTTCTGACTGCTCTCTGCCAAGGGCGGGAGGTGATCGTCAGTCGGGGCGAGTTGGTGGAGATCGGGGGCGGCTTTCGCATCCCCGATGTGTTGCGCCAGAGCGGAGCGACTCTGGTGGAGGTAGGCACGACGAACCGCACCCATCCCCAAGACTTTGCCAGAGCGGTCAGCGCTCAGACTGCCGCTCTCATGCGCATTCACGCCAGCAATTTCAAACAGCTCGGCTTTGTGAAGAAGCCGGAGCTGACACAACTGGTCACGATTGCCCGCAGCCACATTCGCGCCCCTGGCAGTCGTCCGCTGGTCATCGATGATCTTGGCTCCGGCACACTGTTGGATACGGCTCGATTCGGGCTGGCTGAAGAGCCGATGGCGCAGAGCAGTGTGCGGGCGGGCGCGGACGTAATCACTTTCAGCGGTGACAAACTTCTAGGCGGCCCCCAGGCCGGTCTGATAGTGGGCACAGCTGAGTGCATTGAACGGCTACGCGCTCACCCGCTGGCCCGGGCTCTACGGGTGGACAAAATGACGTTAGCCGCCTTGGATGCCACCCTACGGGCCTATCGACGAGGCCGAGCGACCGTTGAGATTCCCGTATGGCGCATGATTGTCCAATCGGCAGACGCTGTGCAACAACGCGCGCGGCAGTTCCGGCAGCAGTTGACCGCTGCCGGCATCGACGTAGCGGTCATTCCAGGCAGAAGTGGGATCGGCGGCGGCAGTCTGCCTGGAGAAACCTTGCCCACATTTTTGCTGGCTCTGGACATTCCCCGGCCGGACGACGCAGCCGCATCTCTGCGCCAGGCCAACCCGCCGGTGATCTGTCGCATTCAGAAAGAGCTACTCTTGTTTGATCTGCGCACAGTTCTGCCGGAGCAGGAACAGGCGCTGCTCGATGGGCTGCGCTCTTGCCCGGAACTACAGCGAGAAGGATTGGGCCGGCCTGAGGACAAGGATGTGTCCGGCGACAGAGACGGCCGGCGCGGAGATGGTTTGTGACAATGGGATTGGGGCTGTGTCTCTCGTATACCTGAAGCTCGGCGGCTCTCTTATCACAGACAAGCGCAGCCCGGAAACACCCAGGCTGGATATTTTGAAACGACTATCCTGGGAGGTCGCCCAGGCCAGAACGGATCGACCGGAGATCCGGCTTGTCCTCGGCCACGGCAGCGGTAGTTTCGGCCACATCAGCGCTCGACGCTATGGTACCCGGCGTGGAGTACGCACTTCAGATGAGTGGTTCGGCTTCGCCGCCACTGCTGATGCGGCAGCTCGTTTGACCCGTATTGTCGCCGGTCATCTTCTGCGGGCTGGTCTGCCTGTCTGGTCTGTGCAGCCCAGCGTTGCATTGCGTTGCGAAGATGGCTGTGTGATCGACGGCCCGGAGGAAACCGTACGCTTGGCTCTGGATCGGGGACTATTGCCCCTGATTCACGGAGACGTGGCGCTGGACAGTATGCGGGGAGGCACAATTGCCAGCACAGAGGAGATCTTCGAACAGATGGCCGCGAAGCTGCCGCCGGTTCGGATTGTGCTGGCGGGCGAAGTGGACGGGGTCTATGCCAGCGATCCATTACAAGATCCGACCGCGGTTATGGTGACAGAAATCACGCTGTCGTCTTTCAAATCTTTACAGGCGACCCTCGGCGCGAGCCACGCGCCAGATGTGACTGGAGGCATGGCGGCAAAAGTCGAACAGGCGCTGCGGATGGTCCGCTCTCTGCCAGGCTTGCAGGTGATCATCTGCGGCGGGCTTGCACAAGGCACTGTCTACACTGCGCTGACCAGCCAATCGAATCCGCCTGGCACTCTGATTCACGCCGGAGCTATGTAATCATATTTGACACTGTGCTGGCCTCCTTCTTTTCCGCGGCCGCAGCAGTTTGGACGTATCGAGGAGAGAATGGAAAGGAGAGAGAAACGGCGCAGTTCTCTCTCCTTATTTCTCCTCTCTTACGCCTGGATTTCAGGTCTGGCTGGATGCATTTGCCTGCTCATTTGGCGTCCGAGTATAATGACCTGGACAGATGCTGTAACGCTGGGGGGGCTTTTCCTTCTGCCTGTTACACGAGAAAAGAGAGGAGAGAAGCGAGAAACGGCGCAGTTCTTTCTCCTCACTTCTATTCTCTCACTTCTTGTCGATCTGAACTGGAGTAAGGGCGCATATGTTTCTGACAATCGTTTCGTTTTTCCTGCTGCTGGGCGTGCTCATGTTCTTCCATGAACTGGGTCACTATTTGATGGCGCGCCGTCACGGGATTGAAGTTGAAGAGTTCGGTGTATTTGGTTTCCCCCCGCGGCTGGTGAAGCTGTTTACATACGACGGCACACTTTTCTCCATCAACGCCATCCCCTTGGGCGCATTTGTGCGCTTGAAGGGTGAGGATATGAGCGACACCCGCCCCGGCTCCTTTAACGCGGCCAGCGCGCGCGGTCGCGCCTTAACACTTGTCGCCGGGCCGGGGATGAATTTTCTGCTGGCGATCGGTTTTTCGATTGCCAGCGTGTTTTCCGGCTTTCCAGCTGGGGCTGCCCATCCCCGGTTAGGCGATATTCCCCCGGAGATACAACGAATGGGAATGGCTCTGGAGCCGAATGACACGCTCATTCGCCTGAACGGCGCGCCTGTCTATATCGGCCGCAGTGGCGAGCTGCTAACCCCGAAACAGCGTCCACAGCCCATCGCTACCGAAGCTGGCACTATGGTCATTCTGCGGAGCGACACCCTGCGCACTCTGGAAATTCCCGTAGCTACGGAGATCGACCTGAAGCGTCTATTGGAAGACACATCCTCCGAAGAAGCTATCTTGCTGACGCAAATCACACAGATCGCGCCGGGTAGCCCGGCGGAGGAAGCCGGTCTGTTGCCTGGAGATATTTTTTACGCCGTCAACGGGGAGGTGGTAACTCTCGAGCGTAGCTTGGGCGAAATAGTGCGGGAGCATTTGGGGGAAACGATCACTGTTACGCTGTTGCGGGGCGATGAGCTCTACTCTCGTCAGGTGCTGGCTCGTCGGAACCCGCCGGCTGGTCAGGGCGCAATGGGTGTCGGCATCAACGGCGTGCGGATGATGGTTACTCTGCCATTTTTCCGCAGTATCTGGCTCGGGCTTGTTGGCATTGTCGATTATATACAGGCGGTCATCATGCTGCCGGTGATGCTTATCGCTGGGCAGTTGGCTCCCAGGGATGCGGCCCTGTCTGGCCCTGTTGGGATCGCCCAACTTGTGGGCGGCGCGGTCAATGCCACTGCGGATACCGGTCTCTGGTTCCCGGTCTGGCAGTTGGCGGCTGTCATCAGCGCTGGCCTGGCAATCGCCAATCTGCTGCCGATTCCGGCTTTGGACGGAGGACGCTTGTTGTTCATTGCTGTAGAGAAACTGCGCGGGCGTCGGATTGCTCCGGAAAAGGAAGGGGTCATTCATCTGGTTGGTTTTATTCTGTTGCTGGGACTGATGGTTATTATCACAATCAACGATATTCGCTCCGGGTCCCAAAGCATCGACTGGTCTCAACTGCTAGGCCCGTGACGGCACAACGGTATACATTCCATGGTATGCATTCCATTCTGTTGCCGGTTATGCGAAAAAAATACGCCAAGACATGTCCTTAGATGAAACGAGCTTATCGGATACCAGCACCGATGCCTCCGATAGGTTGAATCCAGCACAGCCAGAAAGCCGCCACCCAGCGCAATCTCCCTCTTGGGGCGCAAAACGCTGTCCTTCCTGTACTACACCTGTCCGCTACGATCAGATCGTTTGCGCAGAGTGTGGGACTCGTCTGATCCCGCGTCTGACGAAGGTGCGATGCCGCCGTTGCGGCAAGCGGGCTACGTCCGACCATGTCATCTGCCCACAGTGCGGCCGCGAGTTGCGTGCCGCGCCATCCCGGCTGCTGACCATCGGAGCGCCTGCGCTGTTGGTTGGCGCGCTGGCCATTGCGTTCATTGTCCGCGGCGCGTCGTCTTTTCTGGAGCAGAACGGCAGCTTGCCTCTGATCCAGAATTTTGTCATCACACCCGTCTCGCCAGCCGATGAACCGACTGTTGGGGGCGAGAGAGAGAGTTTGACGCATGCCATCGTCCCCAGCCGCGCCGGCCTCTCTGACGAGTCATCTCTGTCAGAGGGGGGGTTCCCGACACCGACTCCAACGCAGCCCGAAGGGGAATCGAACACAGCGGCTAACGTCTCTGCGGGTCAGGTCGCCCCCCAAGATACGGCGCCTTTAGAGGAGACAGGGACAGAGATCGCTACGCCACCCGCAGACGCTCCCACAGAAACCGTCGCAGCGAACGAAGAAGAACCGACGCCCACGCCGACAACAGCCCTATTCCGTTATACAATACAGGATGGCGATACGATCGTCGCCATTGCCCAGCGCTATGGCATCAGCTACGATACCGTGCTGGACGCGAACAATCTCACGGAACGCTCTGCCGCAAATCTGCAAATCGGGAGGAAAATTGTGTTACCAGGTGTGGCTCAGGCGACAGCAACTCCTGCCGCGACGCCTTCGGCTACCCCGACAGCAACGGAGATCGCACGGCCTCGTCCAACGTCCACCTCTTCATCCCGGCCGACGGCGACTTTGCCACGTGTGCCCTAAAGAAAGAGTTGTTTATGTATGAAAGGGGGTGTCCGAAATCCGCTTCGGCGAAGAGCAGGTTCTTTCAGGCTGGCACATGGATCGATCCATGTGTACTCTGCTTCTCAGGGGTAGGCGCGACACTGGCAATACGGTGAATGTGGTATATAATTCAGGCGGCTCATCCAGCATAACTCTGCACTTTCCCTGATTTGGCAGAGAGAAACTCTCTGATTTGCGCACATAGGGGAGATAGGCGAATTCAGGTTATGCGGAGATTGGTTTCTGATGGAGTTCAGATCCCTACATCCGAGGCAGCACGTGACCAATTCTGCCGCGCCCTGCAATGGCGCGCAAACGCAACCCGGCTTGCCCCGTTCCATCGAGGCTCTGTTAGTCCAGTTACAAGAGGATGGCGCGCGTCCACAGGCGCAGGAGCTGGCTACTCTGTCGGATCTAAGCCTACCCGATTTGCGACGAGTGCAAGAGGCTTGGTCGACAATCGCCGACGATCGCAGGCTGCATGTTGTGCGTTCGCTCGTGGAAGAAAATATTGATAATTTGCATCTGCAACTGGGCCGGTTGCTGCGCTTGGCCCTGACCGATTCCCTGCCTGATGTGCGCATCCTTGCCATCAGAGGTCTCTGGGAGGACAGGGAAGCGGATCTCGTTGGTCCTTTGATCCACATTCTGAACAACGATCCGTATGACACGGTACGCGCCGCAGCTGCGGAAGCATTGGGGGCATTTGTGCTGGCGGGTGAATTGGACGAACTCTCGCCGGCGTTAGCCATGCGTGCAGAGAACGCGCTGTTAGCCGTTCTGCATGCCGATATGGAGCCGCTTACCGTACAGGCTCAGGCGCTGGAGAGCATCGCATTCTGCGGCGAAACCGGCATTCGCGAGCTAATCGAAGATAGCTACTATTCCCGGGATGAGGAGATGCAGGTAGCGGCTCTACGCGCAATGGGGCGCAGCGCAGATGTGCGCTGGCGCTCTACTGCGCAGGCAGAACTGGACAACCCTGCGGCGGTAATGCGTGCGGCCGCGGCGAGATCCTGCGGCGAACTTGAGGCCAGAGACGCTCTCGAGGAACTGGTCGCACTGCTGACTGACGAGAGCAAAGCGGTACGGCTGGCTGCGATTTTTGCGTTGGGTCGACTCGGTGGACGTCGGGCTGGGGAAATGCTGGAAGCTATGACTGCCAGCGACGACCCTGATGAGGCGGAATCGGCTGCGAGCGCTCTGGCAGAGGCTCTGTTCTACGGAGATCCCCAGGGAATTCCGCTTTTTGACGAGACACTTTCGAGCTGGGAAGACGAATCGGACGATTGGGAGGATTGGTGAACCTGAAGCTTAAACGTCTGGTGCGCACGAACTGTTCCGAGCAGTACGCGTTGTTTGATCTAGCCCAGACGGACGACGAAGACCAGCCCCTCACAATTGGCAAATTGGATCTTCATTATACAGGTGAAGGCACGTACGGGACGATTCTGTTGTGGGATATAGCTTCCCACCGCATGAAGCCCGATCGCCGACGGGTGTTCATTCGCGCGCTCCTCAATGAATTGGTGCTGCCCATGGGCCTACCCAATGAATTTGTGATCGAATTCTTTGCGCCCACACTGGACGAATACGAAGTATTTCACAATTTAGATGAGGAGGTTGCGGAGGCAGCGGAAGCGACTGGATAAGCAGTCGCCTAGGCAGGGGAATGAAAAAAACGGGACTCATTGAGCAGGGTAGTGGTGGATATAAGTATAGTTGGTTGGGTGTGGAGTCGTTTGTGCGGGGGCTGAAGAACAGACGCTTAGCCCGTCATTTGTCGGATGCGTCGCCTGGCGGTTTGTTGTCGAAAGTAGCGTACAAGGCGATGTTGTATGGAACGCAGTTGTTCACGGCCGGTCGCTTCTATCCGTTCAGCAAGACCTGCAACGTCTGCGGTTGTATCGACCGCGAACTTACGGTATCGGGCAAGATGTGGAGATGCGCATGCGGCGTGACGCATGATAGGGACTACAATGCGGCGCTGAACTTGCGACAACTCTGTAGGGCGGGGGACGTCCGAACGCACGCTGGTGGACATGGCTCTGGCGCTTCAGATGGTATGAATCGTGAAACTGGCATGGACGAAACCAGAATTATCACTGCGAAGTCAAGTATATAATTCCCCAAGAAAAACCAATGACTGACAGCGATTGCAACCAACATACCTCCGAAAACAGTGGCTCGGCCGCCAAGTATCGCGAAATTCTCAATGAAAGCGCGCGCCTGTTGCGGGCCAACCGTCCTGGTGAAGCCGTCGCGGCGCTGGAAGCTCTGCAGGCGGACTTTCCTACCGATCCGGATATTGCCATAAATTTGGGCGGCGCTTTGATCTTGCAGCGTAAATGGTCGAAGGCGATCAAGACATTGGAAAAGGCTGTGGATACTTCGCCGGGCACTGTGGCGCTGTGGACAAATCTGGCCGCGGCCTATCTGGGCCGGCTGGAAACCTCCGGCCCGAAACACCAGAAAATGGCTATCAGCGCCTACGAAAAGGCCCTGTGGATCGATCCCAGCGCGCCGAATGTCCACTATCACCTGGGGTTGATATACAAACAACAGGGCAATCTGAGCCGGGCATCCGCCATGTTTCAGCGGGCCTTGGAGATCAACCCGAATGACCAGGACGCCCGCTACTGGATGGATACGCTCAGCGCGATGCTTGTGGAAAGAGAGCGCGAAAAAAATAACAGTCGCGCCTCGGTTGGGCGCGACCAGGCAACCTGTCAGCCTGACAAGCGTTCCCTGGCAAATTGCGGAGAGGAATCGCCATCATGACAGCAGATCCTTCCATATCGCCAGATGTCAGTGTTAACGCGCCATCATCTGTCAAACCGCGCCCTCTGTCCCGCTGGCGGGATCGTCCGGAGCGTGTGGCCTGGTTCGTTATTCTGCTCTCCTTTGCTATATTTCTTCTTCTGCTGACGAGCATCCCCCTGGCGCTGCGGACTCTTTACCACTCGGCCGCGGTGTCTCAATCCCTCCGATTCGAACCGACCATTGGCACTGTTCTGCTCTATCAGCCCAGATCTGATGTCCCCATCGCTCTCACAGACAGACGTGATGACATCAGCGAAGGCAGTCGGCTGGTGACGACTGGCGTTGCTACCCAGGGGATACTTAGTCTGCCTGTGGATGACAGACAGGACGATCTGATAGAAGCCATCCATCTCTATCCGGGCACATCGCTGGAAATCCTACAGATTCGACGACCCTACTTCGCCGGCAGCGATCGGCCCTACACGGTACGTTTACGGCTGCAAGAAGGTCGGGTGCGGATGTTTACGAAAAGCGCAATGGAACGCTCATTGGAAGTCCAGATCGAAACACCCCACGGGGAGATCCACTTAGACGAGGGAAACTACGTCTTTTCCATCAGCGCTGAGAGCAGTGAGGTGTCGGTGAAACAAGGAGCCGCCAGACTCTTTCAGGAAGGTCAGGAAGCGGCGGTGATTCGGCCAGGTCTGCGCACGTGGATGAGAGCAGACGGGAGGACGAGCCCGCCGGTTTCGATTGAACGCAACCTTGTGCGCGGCGGCACTTTCGAGGGTTCGCTGCAGCAGGAGTGGGAAATCTACATCCCACCGTATATCACGCCGGGCACTGTTAAATCCATCGAGCAGGGTGGGCGTCACGTAGTGCGCTTTTACCGGAAAGGCGAAAATGACATTCATACGGAGGTAGGCATCCGGCAGACCATCGATCAGGATGTGAGCGGCTATGACTCGCTGGTGGTCAGACTAGATGTCAGACTGATATGGCAGACTCTGGAAGGCGCGGGCGAGAAAAGCTCTGAATTTCCCTTACGCGTCGAACTCACCTACACAGACATTTACGGCAAGGTCGAAAAATGGGGTCATGGTTTCTATTACATGGATCTGATCAAGCACCCGGAATGGCCGTTGTTCGATGGCCAAAAGCTCGAACTCTTTGCTTGGTATCACTATGAGTCCCCCAATCTGATGGAAGAGCTGGCCGCTACACGGCCGGCCTATATCAATAGCATACGACTCTACGCCAGTGGCTGGAACTACGAAGCGTTAGCCAGGGAAGTGGAGCTGATTGTCGAATGAAGCGCTGGCAAAGGCACGGGCGCATCGGCTGGCTGGCTGGACTGGTCGGCCTTTTTCTTTCTCTGGCCGGATATCAGCTAGGTCTGCCCGGTCTCCACTACGACGAGGCGAAAGAGGCTGGCGTCAATGCGATGGAGTTGCTCCACGGCGCGCCGGTGAACGCTTTCCGTGATGCGACTGTCTCTGTCTTCGGTCTGGAATTGCCCTTGATGGCGCAGGATTACATCGGCGCGCTGAACGTCTATTTGGCTCTGCCCTTTCTGGCGACAACGGGCATCGGTGTACCGAATCTGCGCCTACTGCCTCTGCTTCTGGCGGTTCTTGGCCTGCTGGCGCTGGAGCGGACGATCTCAGAATGGCTGGCCTTCTCCGCGCGCAGTACCGCTCCCTCCACGCCCATCGCGCGGACGGCTCTCGTCTCCTTGACGCTCTTGGCCGCTGCGCCCAGTTTTGTGTTCTGGCAACGACAGGGGATTTTTGTCACAAACGCTACATTCCCTTTCACCTTTGCCTGCCTTTGGCAGGCAATTCGCTGGTTGCGGCTCGGGCGGAGTCACGCTTTGGTCTTGTCGGCTTTCTGCGCCGGGCTGGCGATCTATGCGAAACTTCTGGCTGCTTGGATCATACTGCCATTCGGCCTCATGTGCGCCGGCTGGTGGCTGTGGCAGAAGGTAAGAAGCGTCCGGCACAGCGCTGGGGAGAGTTTCCCGCCGTCGGCGCTCAGCCTTTCGCTGTTCCTCGCGACTGCCCTGGCGCTTCTGGCCCCCCTCGCGCCCTTTATCCTATTCAACCTGCAGACGGGCGGCACATTAGAATCGATCACGCAGAATCTCAACAGCAGCTACTATGGCACAGACAATACAGCCATTTGGCCGAATGCGGCTGTGCGCTGGCAGCAGTTGATCCAGACTTTGGCCGGCAACCATTTCTGGTATCTGGGCACACTCCAGCAGAATCCTCTAGCGCCGTGGCTGGGATTGGCTCTGCCTGTGGCGGCGTTGGCGCAGCCCACTGGCCGTCGATTGGTTGGCCCGCCGCTCCTATTGCTGGCCATGGCGTTCACCAGCAGTCTTTTCAGCGTCAGTGATCTGTTTATTACTCATTATGCGTTGCTCCACCCCCTGGCGATCGCTGTGACAGGTATCGGATTGCGCGAGATGTGGCGGTGGCTCACTTCTACGGAGGGGGTTGGCGCGGGTCAGATATCGTACGCATCCGCGCTTCGATTTCTCCTCGCGGTCATCATTTGCGCCTGGGCGCTGCTGGATGCGCGGGCGACCGGCGCCTATCATGGCGCGCTGTCCCGCTCTGGAGGGTTGGTGGACCACTCAGACGCCACCTACCATCTTGCCTTCGATCTGCGCTACGGTGGGTTTGGCGCGCCCATTGTTCTGGATTGGGGCCTGGAGGCGCCGATCCGCTTTCTGAGCGAAGGGAGCGTCACGCCGATTGAGATTTTCGGTTACGCTTCGTTGCTCGAGCCAGACGATGGTTTTTCTCAGCGTCTTGATCCCTTTCTGGACGATGCAGACAATGTTTATCTGCTGCGCGCAGCGGGAAACGAGCTTTTCCGCGGGCGGCGAACGGTTTTTGAACGTCTGGTTACGCTGCGCAATGGCCGCCTGCAACGAGAGCAAGTATATTCCCAGCGGGACGGCACGCCGTTGTACGAGCGCTGGCGGGTCTTCTACTGAACTGGTTGAGCATATCAGACATCAATGCTAGAATGTACACATTTCACCTTGTAGCAGTTTTTGAACTGAGAAATGTTCAGCCGAATCTCATCCGACCTACGCAAGAGCAGGACAGGCGCGCCCTCCACCCAAGGCGCCTGCGCCGGCACAATCAGAGCCGATTTCATCAGATTGATGGCCCAGATGGCGCGGCGGGGGCGGGTGATTCCTGCGCTGCTGACACCCGTCATGTGGGGAGCGGCTACGGCCCGCTGGCAGGTTGAAACCGTCAGTATTTGGTGGGCGCTCGCGTTGCTGTTCAGCTTTGGCGCTCTGGCGCTGACATACAATTGTCTGGGCGCGTATGTGGACTTTACGCGCCATATCCAGCTAGAAGGGCAACCCCATGCGGCCGCGGCTGGGCAAGGGTCTCAGCGGCAGACGCGCACACTGCTGTTCGATGGCTACGACTGGATGCTACAGGGGCTGCTACACGCCAAAACGTTCCTGAGTTTCGGTCTGATGGCAGGGACGGTCTACGTGCTGGCGGCCATGTGGTTGGGCTTCTTTGTCGGCTGGCCGTTCTGGTTTTTTGCGATGATCAGCGGGTTGATGTGCAGCGTTTCTTTGTGGCCAGTTGTGCGCTATTCCCGCAGGTTTTGGTGGCTTGGCGACCTTGCATATTGGCTGGGCATGGGCGTCGTTCCTCTGCTCGGAACCTACTTTGCCCTGACTGGCATCATCACCCGCTTGGTTTTGTGGATTGCCGTCGCGCCGGCAACATTCGCCTGGCTGGCCTACCTGTCCCACTGTTTTTATAGCTGGCACCGAGACTGGCGGCTGCGCAGACGCACACTGGTGGTCGTATTCGGGCTAGAACGCGCGCTGGACATTTCGGCAATATGTTCCGTTGGCGGTTTTATCGCTCTGATTCTGTTGATGGCGACCGGCGCTGTTCCGGTCGGGACGATTCTCGTTTTAGGGGCTCTCCCTCTCTTCTTACGGGCATTCGCCCGCACGCGAATCTGGCCTTTCTCCAGGCAAGCTGGTATTGCCACTGTGGAACACGCCATCAACGCGGTGATATTGGCTGGGTTGCTTTGGCTTGTGCCCCTGTGGCTCACCTGATCCGGCAACAAAAAATCTGCGCAGAGATGGCTGCGCGGGAAAAATCTGGTCGGCGAGCCTGTCGTATTGGCTCCTAGTATTTTCCCGGTCTGTCCGGTTAAACGCCGGGCGTCGACATGATTTCGTGTTCTATCCGTTGCAGAGAAATATTCGTTCTGCACTTCTTGCGGTTTCGATTGATGACAGAACTAACCCGAAAAGAGTTTTACGAACTGGCCGACCAATGTCGGGAACGAGCGCTGGAACTGGCCCAATTCGATCAGAGCAGAGTCAATCGGCAGCAATGCAGACGTTTCAATCTGTGGTTGGCGCGCCTGAAGACCTATGATCAGTTGGCCCCTGGCGTGTGGGATATAAGCGCTGCCCGCCCCATCACTCGTTGGGATCTGATGGGGGCGGCCTGCGTCCTTTGGCTGGTGTCGCTGGTTCTTCTCAGAGATCAGCTCGGCATGGCTGGGAACAGAATTCTGTCGTTCAGTGTGTGGGGGCTGGTCGTGCTTCTCTACTTCCTGCCAGAATCACTCTACGCTACAACTGTCGAACTGTTAGAGGCAAAGGTTCTGCGCGTGGTAGAAGCCCTGGAAGCGCTGCTGATCTCCCAGGAGATGGAGGTCACGGAGGCGGTTTTTTTCAAGATCAAAGAGAATCTGAACACTGCCCGCCGGGAGCTGCGCCAACAGATTCATCTGGCCCACAACCACTGAACTCAAAATTTTAAGAAATCGGGAGCGCG
This sequence comes from uncultured Caldilineaceae bacterium, assembly GCA_958295915.1. Classification (GTDB taxonomy): domain Bacteria; phylum Chloroflexota; class Anaerolineae; order Caldilineales; family Caldilineaceae; genus Bin5. The sequence continues at coordinate 3,774,987 of OY282381.1, read as the reverse complement.
TTTTTCCCGGAATGCGTTATTTCAGGCGCGCAGCGGCTGTGCTTGGCGTGCGATTTCGTCGATACGATCGAGGGTCTCGGCCACTTCGTTGTCCAATTCGTCAGCCTGTATCAGTCCAGCCAATCGATAATAGGACGTCTTGCGCATGAGATTGGGAAGTTGTAAGCGTTGGTAGAATTCCGTAAAGACTCTATCCAAAAAGTCACTCGCTTTTATATCGCGCCAGTAGCTATCAGCGGGATCCCGCAACGCAATTGGAGGCGCCAAATCCTGAATGACGGCATTCATTATCTCAAGACGTTCTCTTGCTCTGGCTTCGGAGAAGAGCGGTCCGGGTGTATCCTCATGCGCTGAGGATTGGGCGTATCTGCGCAAAACGCTGGGAAAAGCGAAATAGTTCTCGATTTCCTGTCTTTGCCACTGGATTTCCAGCAAATGGGGAGAGGATTCAACTATTCGAGCGTCACGGTCATAGATTCCGATTCCAACTAAATCTGATTTTGCTTCGCGTAACCCATAAAAATGGGTACGAGCCGCTACTGCCTGATTGCCTACATACTGAACGAAAGGTCGAGCGAGAAGGTCCGCGGCGGGATGATGCAGTGTCTGGGCAAATGAGTGCAGGATGGAGAGATCGGTTGCCCCTTCAAGATAGAGCACCCACCCCTTCTGTTCTGCCTGATAGAAGTCCTCGTAACCGATTTGCTTCAGGGCCTTCGCTACCTGAGCCCGCGCGGATGCGCTGTCAATACGATGTGGTCTGCCAACGAAGGCGACCACTACGTTCTGATCGGCGGCTTCATTCAAGATCACCTCGGAATGGCTTGCCGCAATAATCTGACTGCCCACTTCGTAGGCTATGTCTGTCAGCAGTCGATAGATCTGTCGTTGCCGTAAAATCTCAAGATGGGCATCCGGTTCGTCTAAAAGCAAAACCGAAGAAGGATTTGCGTACAGATAGGCGAGCAGGAGTAGCGTCTGCTGCAATCCTCTACCCGATGCGGAGAGAGCCAGGGAAACACCAGATGGCTCACTGTAGGACATCGTAATTTCGCCGCGTTCGACGATATAGTTCGGGCTGTCCAATTGCACTCCGAAAAGATGATCGATATGTTTTCGAACTTTACACCAATCTTGGGGCTGGTTTTCCGCCAGACTATAGCACAGATTGCGCAACACTTGCGCTGTCTGGCCCTCGCCAATCAGGACATGAATCCGCCCTGGTTCCCATTTTGGTTCGAGTGCGGCCAACCCGGACATCGGAGGCAAGTACGCGATCTGTGTTTGCAGCGCCTGATCAGGAACAGACATTCTTGGCCCAGTGTTCATTTCACTGTCTACCCGCAGGGGACGACAGTAGAATGACTCCTCATTTGCATAGTCGAATTCCAGACCACAGCGCCAGGATTCACCGTTTGTGATGCCGTCAACGACAATGTCGATACGGATGTTCCGTGTACGCTGTCTGCCATCTTCCCGCGTGACATCGCGCACGCGCACATCGCGCCAGAGCAGGTTCGCTCTGGGCACGGGAATCGCGATCAGGTCGCGGCGATTGATTGTGACACCTGGACGTTTCTCTGGCGCGGGTTTGCCCTTATACCGTTCCTGCCACCTGCGTAGTCCTCTATCCCACAGTGCGAGAGCCTGTAACGCGGTCGTCTTTCCAGAATTGTTGGGACCGATGAATACAACTGACGTTCCCAAAGGGATATCAACTTCTCCAAAGCGCTTAAAATTGCGGACCAACACGTGCGTCAGCATAACTGACTTATCCTGATTCTTGCGTTGCAAGATGGCTGAACCACTGTCGTTTGTTGACTATAACGCTACAACTCATGCTGTCTTGGATAGTAATAGACCCACACCGGCTTGCCATGCGCGCGGCACCAGCTCTCTCGGTGGGTAGGCAGATGAGGGCCGACCTGGTCGGCCAGTTCCGGGCGGTGATGGGAAAAGGCAGGGTGCTGGGATAGCAGATAGTGGACCAGTTCGCCGTACTGTTCCACGTCGCTCTTGAAGTGCAGATAGCCGCCGGGGCGTATTTTGGCTGCCAGCAGGTCTACGAACGGCGGTGAAAACAGACGCTTACCTTTGTGCTGCTCCTTCCACCAGGGGTCGGGGAAGAGCACATGCGCGGCATCCAGGCGTCCATCGGGGATCGTCGGCGGCACGCTCATCCTTACGTCGTCATCACTCAGCCATAGATTTTCGATTCCCTGTTTTTCCACCCGGCGCAGAGCCAGGTGAACGGCCTTGGTTTTCACTTCGTAGGCGATGAATCGACTTTCAGGCATGCGCCTGGCCCGGTCGAGAATAAAATCACCCCGGCCGAAGCCGATTTCAATCTCCACAGGTCGGGCGCCGGCGATTTCCTGCCGGAAGCGCTCACCATTTGCGGCGCGGTGATCATCCAGCGCTAAGGCCCGCAAAAAGGGTCGGTGCAGGCCCCACTCAGGCAGTTTGTCGAAGTGCGGGCGCTGTCGGGGATCACCGCCGATCAATCCTTTGCCGGCCCGCCAGTCGGCGTAGGAACGCGCCCGTTCTTCAGGTGTTGGTTTCTCCCAGGCGAAGTCCATACGTCCCTGGGAGAAGGAAGTGGCTTGGTAGTCGAGGGGGCGCGGGCCGTTTTTTTCGTTCACTGCACTTGAAGATCCGATCTGGCGGATGATGGGAGAGTGCGCTGTCTCTCATCATCTTATCAGGTGAGTTTCCGTTGGATCGTCTCCTTCACGATCTCTGTGTCCGCGGGCAGATAGATCGGCGGGTTGGCCAGATCGCTTTCAACTTCGGCCAGAGTGCCTTCGTGATAGCCTACCTTGAAAGGCGTGAATTTCAGCCCGTGGGCTGTGCTGATGACAATCGCCCGCTCGTGGCTTTGAATCACATTCCGCTCCAACAGTTTGAAGAGCGCCGCCAGGGCCGTACCTGTATGAGGACAGGTGTACATGCCAGTCGCGTCCGCCATGGCTGCGGCTGCGGCCATTTCGTGTTCGCTGGCCTGTTCTACAATGCCGTCGGTCTCCTGAATCGCCTGTACGGCCTTTTCGTAGCTGACTGGATCACCGATCTGAATGGCGGAGGCCAGCGTCGATTGGGCTTCGAGTGTGACTTTTTCTTTGAATTCGTTCAGATAACTGAGATAGAAGGGGTTGGCCTTATTGGCCTGTGCCGCTACCAGGCGGGGCAGACGATTAATGATGCCCACGTCCTGCATCAGCTTCAACCCTTTGTAGAGCGCGCTGATGTTGCCCAAATTGCCTACGGGCATGACGATCCAGTCGGGGATTTCCCAGTCAAACTGCTGCACAATTTCGATGCCCACAGTCTTTTGGCCTTCAATACGCAGGGAGTTCATTGAATTTGCCAGATAGATGGAGGAATCGGGACTCCTTCCGCCCGTGTCTTGGGTGATCTCCCGGATGATGCGCATACAGCCATCGAAATCTGTATCCAAGGCCAGCACGTACGCGCCGTTGGCGATGGGTTGGATCAGTTGCGCTGGGCTGACTTTGCCTTCTGGCAGGAAGATGACAGCGGGGATGCCAGCAGCAGCGGAATAAGCGGCCAGAGCAGCGCTGGTATCACCTGTGCTGGCGCAGGCCACGGCCTGCACTGGCACGCCATCGTTCATCATCTGCTTGACGACACTGATCAGCACCGTCATGCCCAAGTCTTTGAAGCTGCCGGTGTGGCTATTGCCGCACAGCTTTACCCACAGGTCCGATAGCCCGATCTGGTTGCCCAAACGCTCGGCCCAAAAGAGGTTGGAGTTGCCTTCGTACATACTGACGACGTTTTCGTCATCAATTGTCGGGATGATCCACTCTTTTTTGCCCCAGACACCACTCCCATACGGCCACTCTGTCGTGCCGACCCGGCTATCGAAAAGCTGTTTCCATTGGTCAGCGGAACGCGCCCGTAGCGCTTCGATGTCGTGCTGCACCTCCAGCAGACCGCCACATTGGGGACAGGTATAGATAATCTCATAGATGGAATGTTCACCGGCACAGCCTTGGAAGCAGCGAAAATGAGCTTTGTACTCGGGCATTTGGGTTCACCGCAGATTTGCAGAGGCATTCTATTGTCCCACGCCTCCTGGAGACGTGAGGCAGTGATGATCACAAAACAGTCTGCGTATTTTATAGTAATCGCCCGTAAAACCCAATGCTTTCGCTTTGGGATATATGGGCTTTGTGTGAGACTACGGTTGAGACGCGGGCTGGCGTCTCTTGAGCGCGAGTCAGAGACGCCCAGGGGCTTTCGCCTTGGGAGCAGTCACCACTTGGGAGCAGTCACCACAATGAAAGCGAGGCAACGAAAGAGACCTTTTTCGCTGCCTCGCTATTTCTTCGTATGGCTTCGTAGTTCACAATTTTCCGGCAATGGCTCTCAGTTCAGCCGCTTTCTGAACTCCGCGGTCAGCGCTGGCGCCACTTTGAACAGATCATCAACGATTCCATATTGGGCCCGTTCAAAAATCGGGGCGTCTGGGTCTTTGTTGATAGCGACGATGATCTTGCTGTTGCCCATGCCTGCCAGATGTTGGATGGCGCCGGAGATGCCACAGGCGATATACAGATCTGGCTTGACTGTTTTGCCGGTCTGTCCTACCTGATGCTTGTAGGGGATATAGCCGGCGTCGACTGCGGCCCGGCTGGCTCCCAGGGCCGCGCCCAAAGTTTGAGCCAGTTCACTGACAAGCGCAAAGCCCTTTTCCGGATCGGCGGCCACACCCCGACCGCCGGAGACGATAATGTGGGCATCGGTCAGGCTGATTTCGCTAGAATCGGCGGCGCGAAAGTCGATGATCTTCTGGCGGATATCATCTTCATGCAGCGCGATGTCTAACATCTGCGCTGTCCCCGACGCATCGCCAGGCGCCGGCAGGGGAAAAGAGCGGGGCCGTATACTGGCAACGACCAGAGGCGTTTCAAAGTGAATGTCTGCCCAAATATTGCCCGAATAGATGGTACGCGTGGCGACCAATTTGCCGTCTTCTACCCTCAGATCCGTAGCGTTGGCGGCGATACCAGCCTGCTGGCGACAGGCGACCGTTGCCGCCAACACCCCACCGCGGATCGATGCATTCGTGAGGAAAGCCGTTGCTCCGATAGCTTCGACCGCCTGTTCGGCGACTGTGGCATAGGATTGAAAACGATAGTTCGATAGGCTCGAATCAACAGCCGCGTACACTGCTTCGGCTCCATAGGCAAATGCCTGCTGGACCAATCCGGTCACGTCATCACCGATGAGTAAGGCAGCGGCGGCGGTTCCCAGCTCTGCGGCCAGTTCCTTCGCTTTTGCCAGGAGTTCCCAACAATTGGACACGGCCTTACCGTCGTTCTGCTCAATCCAGACGAGAATCGACATCATCACCCCTTATGCTATATGACTTTTTCCGCCAATAGCGCATCCGCCAGGCGGGCTGCCTTTTCTTCGACACTATCGCCGTCGAAGATACGCGCCTGCACGCGTTCCCGCTCCGGCTTGACCAGATTCCTCCAGTGGGACGCGTAGGCAGGGCGGATCCTCAGATCGTCGTTCCCCAGGAGCGGGATCTTGGCTCGGCTGGCTTTGCGGATGCCCATAAAGCTGGGATAACGGGGTTCGTTGATCTCCTTGGCCACACTAACCACAAGCGGCAGGGGCGCTTCCACCGTTTCCTGGCCACCTTCGAAGACCTGCTCGGCGATCAGTTTGCCATCGACGATATCCACGACTTTGGTGACGTTGACCAGCAGATCCCAGCCCAACTTACAGGCGACTCCGGCATAGATGACGCCGCTGTTGCCGTCTACACTCATCTTGCCGGTCAGCACCAGTGCCACATCGCCCTCAGTCTTAACAGCTTCGGCCAAGGCTTCTGCGGTGGTCCACTCATCACCATTGTCGATGATACGCTCGTCCACCAGCACAGCGCTGTCCACGCCCATCGCCAGCGCGTGCTTCAGCGCATCGGTTTCACCCTCACTGCCCAAGGAAATGGCGGCCGTTTCAAAATCGAACCGTTCTTTCAGATCGATGGCCTCCTCCGCGGCAAATTCATCCCAGGGATTGATGACCATTGTCGCCTGTAGATCGCCAGATTGGGCTTCGGCCACCGACACTTTCGGCAGCTCTGCCGTGTCGGGCGTTTGTTTGATCAGGACCGCTACTTTCACACGGCACTCCTTTCATAGGGGGAATTCTATACGATAGGGACCAAAGGTTCAACCGTCTCATTGCCAAACATCTGGGTCATAGGCTGGCATCGGGCAGCGCAGAGGTCTATCCTGCCGCAGGCCCAAGGCGTAAGCTGCTTGCAGCAGCGTGTGAATCTGGGACGTACCCTCGTAAATCACCGCGCTTTTCGTATTACGCAGGTGGCGCTCCACATTGTACTCATCCGAATATCCATAGGCTCCATGAATTTGGACTGCATTGTCTGCGGCGCGTCGGGCGGCTTCGGTGCAGAACCATTTGGCCATACTGGTTTCCCGGGTATTGCGCACACCTCGATTCTTGAGGATGCCGGCTTTCCACACCAGCAGTTCGCCGATGTCCAGATCCTGCTGCATCTGGGCGATCATCTGCTGGATGAGCTGATGTTCGGCGATTGGTTTACCGAAGGTTTTGCGTTGGAGGGCATAGTTCACTGACTCGTCGATGCAGGCGCGAATGATTCCTACAGAGCCGGCGGCAACGCCGAAGCGGGCGTTGTCCAGACAACTCATGGCGATTTTGAAGCCCTCGCCCTCTTCTCCTAGCCGGTGAGCGGCTGGCACACGCACGTCTTGCATGTTGATCCAGCCGGTATTGCTGGCCCGCACACCCATTTTGCCTTCAATGGCGCCTGTGGTGAGTCCATCCCACCCGCGCTCCAGAAGAAAGGCAGTAATGCCGCGCGCGCCTTTATCCGGGTGGGTTTTGGCGAAGACGAGAAAGCGGTCGGCCACATCGGCCAGGGTGATCCACATTTTTTCGCCGGTGAGGATGTAGGCATCCCCATCTCGTCGGGCGCGGGTCTGTATCGCTGCCACATCCGAGCCGGCTCCTGGTTCTGTTAAGCCGAAGCAGGCGATATGCGCACCGGAGGCCAAGTCGGGCAGAAACGCCTCCTTCTGCTCCTCTGTGCCCCACTGGAAGATTGGCAGAGCGTGCAGGGCCAGATGCACTGCGATCGTCTCCCGCACGGACGAATCGCCATATTCCAGCGCCTCGGAAACGATGCCGAATGAGAGAAAGTCCATGCCGGCGCCGCCGTAGCGCGTCGGCAAGCAGATGCCCAGAAAGCCCAGTTGCGCCATTTTGGGCAACAGATCATAGGGGAATGTGTGATTGCGGTCGTGCTCGGCGATAATGGGCATGACTTCATTGCGGGTAAAGTCATAGGCCATTTTGCGAATCATTTCATGTTCTTCTGTATACAGTAACTGCGCTGAAGAAACCATTGATCCATTCCTTTATACCACATCCAAGAAAAAAGCGGAGACGCCTTTGTCTCCGCTGAAGAAGAGGTTTCCCTCTCTTCTATTTTCGAGTTCAGTATAGCAAATGGTCGGGAAGCGCACAAAAGACGATCAGGGCTGGAGAAATGTGGCCGGCTGGCCTGTTGTGTCGATCCAACGAACCTGCTAACCTGCTATACGGGGCGTGGCTGTATTTGAGGGTAGGGCCACCTGTGGCATACACTACGGACATGGATTGGCGATATCTGCTGTTTCTCATCCTGACACTGCTCATCACGGCTGTGGTCGGATACGGCACCTTCATGACTGCGCGTCTGCTGCGGCACTGGCAACCGCAGGAAAATGCGCTGCTGCTTCCAGCCGAGAATATTCTGCGCGCAACGGTTCTGGTCATCTGCTTTTTTCTGGGTCGGGGTAGCGGCTTGCCGCCGGCAGCGTTGGGCTGGCAGTTACCAAACGCGGGCGCACAGCTATTGATAGGCGTCCTCACTGGTCTCGGATTGGCTGCTCTATTTGTCGGTATTGGTCGATTTGTTATTCGCTACACGAATAGCGACTTCTACCGCCCGATTCTCGCGCTGGTGATTCCCCGCAATCGGAGGGAAGCTCGTCTGCTGCCCTTCGCGCTCTTGTTGAGTGTAGTTTTCGAGGAGGCGCTGTTCCGCGGGCTGCTCATCGGTGGCCTCTCCCCCCTACTGCCAACTGCCTGGCTGATCATTGGCTTTGGTGTCGTCTTCGGCCTGTTGCACAGTCCACAGGGGGCGTGGGGCATGATCGGCGCCGGCGCGGCCGGCGCGTTATTTGGTTGGCTGTTCGTATGGCAACAGAGCTTGCTAACCCCGATTGTCACCCATTTTGTCGCCAATGGCGCGCAAATTTGGCTGGCCAGCAAGCAAAACATCAGTGGCTAGTTACCAGTAACGGCACTGACCATTGGGATTGCGCTGTTTGTTAAATTTTCTCGCACTCTGCGCTCTATTCCACCGACTGGGGTATCCGCTCATAGATGCCGCGTAGTCCGTTGCGTCGGATTCGAAAAACCTCTCGCAGCATTTTGATCGTATCCGACAAGGGATTGATACGGCTCTCGGCGATATAATACCAGTTGATCGGCACTTCGATCAGGAGCAGGCCTCGGATGTAACTGATATACAAGATTTCCGGGTCGAATCCCCAGCCGTCGATGGTCTGATGAGGGAAAATCTGATCCGCCGCTTCCCGGGTAAACATTTTGAATCCGCATTGGGTATCTTCGATTCCTGGTATGATCAATTTCCGCACCACAAAGTTGAAGACCCGCCCCATCAGATGGCGGTAGAACGGCTCATTATGACGTACTGCGCCCGATATTTCGCGGCTGGCGATGGCGACGTCATACCTGCCCGGTGGTTGCTGTGGCGGAAGAAACTTGGCGATTTCTTCGATAGGCATAGACAGATCCGCGTCGCAGATAAAAAGATAGTCACCTTTGCCGACCAGCATTCCTGTTTTCACTGCGGCTCCCTTCCCATGGGCGCTGTGGAGCAGCTCCAGCGTAAACGGATCTGTGTTCGAGACGGTTTGCGCGAACTTACGCACCGCGGCGCTGGTCTCATCGGTCGACCCGTTTTCCACCACCAAAATCTCCGTTGTAAAGGACTGGCCACGCAGAAAGGCGGCGATTTTTGTCAGAGAACAGGGAAGTCGGCGCGCTTCATTGTATGCAGGGATGACAATTGTCAGATAGGGGCGCGACACGGATAATTCCTTCGTCGAAATGGCCTGTCACTAAGTCTGCGCACTAGGCAGAGTCATTGGCTGGGATGTTGGGTTTGTCGGCCAAATCGGGCTCACAGAGAATTCACGCAGTCAGGCTAAAGAGCGCAAAAAACGAAAGCGCCTGCACCAGCAGCGAACCCGTCCAAAACAGGTAAGCGCCGGAGGGTTGGCTTCGCAGCCTCATCCACAGACCGCCCAGTGTGTTTGTGGCGTACGTCAGGAAGCCGATGACAGGCAACAGGAAAAGGGCGCTTTTGGGCTGGATGCTGTCCGGTACGCCCTGACGGTCGTAATGCAACACAAGCGTATCGGGCAACTGTGGGAAGCGGATCATCACATAGGCAAAGAGGGCGAGACATCCGATCAGGCCGGCCAGCAGCAGCCAGCGACCAGCTGACGATTCGGTTGCCAGGGCATAATAGTTTGTCGGCTGCAGGCGTTGGAGCGGCAGCGCCCGAGACAGCCCCAGGCGATTGAGGGCCTGGAGCTCCTCCAAAAACCTGGCCGGGTCTGCTGGGGAGATGGCAAAGATGCCATCCTCGGTCTCGAGCAAGAGGCATTGATCAAGCGGGACGCTGGCCAGACGGGTCAGGCGTTGACCGCGTGCGCCTTCCAGTGAACGAACGAAGGGGGCCGGCCACGCCAGCGGAGAGGGTCGCGGAGAAAACTCATCAACACCCTGAATGATCCGCTGAATGCAATGGAGTGGAATAATCTGGCATGTGCCTGCCCAGCGCACTCGCAGAGCATTGCGGTCCAGCCAATATTCCAGATTGAACGCGCCCCATGTTCGAATCGTCAGGTGAACCAACGCTGGCAGCGAGGCGAGCAAGACCAGAAGTAGCAAAAAGCTGCTCCAGTTGATTGGTTTGAGCACCAGCCACACCAGCAGAATTGCATCCATCAGGAGGAGCCAGCTGAGCGCGGCCAATCCCTGCCATCGGGTTTGATCTGACGAGGGTGCATAGACCATTCGTGACAATTCTACGGTATCATCCTAACCAGCTGTTTGCCATCAGATCCGCCAGCACGTCATGCCGGGTCAGATCGATGCCTAAGGGCGAGATACTGACAAAGCCGCCTTCAATCGCGCCGAAGTCACTACCCTGTTCCGCGATACCGGTGGGGATTTCCCCGCCGATCCAGTGGTACGGCTTTCCCCACGGATCATCTCGGGTGACAAGCACATCCCGGTAGATACGTCGGCCCAAAGAGGTGAAGCGCAGGCCGTGGATCTGCGCGGCTGGCCGACGCGGCACATTGACATTGAATAATGTCTGTGGCGGCAACGGTTGTTCCAGAAGCGCAGCGGCAAGCGTGCGGGCATAGCCGGCGGCGTTGCGCCAGGCGTCCGCATCCGCAATTTCATAGCCCTCGACGGCGCCGGCGCTGAGCGCCACTGACGGAACATCCATCACCAGGGATTCCATGGCCGCGGCGACTGTCCCGCTGTAGAGGACATCACAGCCCAGGTTGAAACCGTTGTTGATACCGCTGATGACCAGATCGTATACATTCTCTCCCAGCGCGCCCAGAATCGCCAGGGCCACACAGTCGGAGGGGGCGCCGCTACAGGCATGGACTCGTCGTCCATCAGGCCAGTCGATCGGCGTCATGCGCAGGGGTTTGTGCAGCGTTTTGGGATGCCCGGCGGCGCTCCAGTTTCGTTCCGGCGCAACGACCGTCACGTCGCCCAGTTCATCCAGCGCGGCTGCCAGCACGCGGATGCTGTCTGCTTGCACACCGTCGTCATTTGTCACAAGAATTCTCGGCATAGATCGGTTCGTCTTAACTGTCTACAGGATGCTTGCGTATTGCGTAACTGCGGGGCTGAATCCAGTGTAGCTGCCCGGAGGTCGCCAGAAACTCACCCCATATGGTGATCAGCGGGGCTGACGGATGTAGACCCGCACTTCGTCGCTTTCGGTCATATTGCCCGCGCGGTCGTAGGCTCGCACTCTGATAAGATGGCTTTCCAGGTAGACACCGCTGCCGGCGAGAATCGCTGCGAAGCCGTTCTCAAAGTTGCGAATACGGCCGGGGCGGATGTCTTCATCCTCTGATGCAAAGGCGGGCCAGTTCTGGGTCTCCGGCGCTTCGACGGTCTCGAAACGCATTTCGATCGGCCAGCGCTCGTTGTAGGGCGCAATTGTACGGGTGATGAAATAGGAGCCATCGATGGCAAACTCTACCCGGTCCATTGCCCAGAGCTCGTCTACGCGCGCGTTGATGTTGATTTGCTCGTCTTCTTCCATCACATACAGACGGTCCGGCTGCGGTTCGCTGATCAGCACTGACGGCGGCGTATTGTCAATTGTCACAGGCGTATTCCAGAAGCGTTGGTGGCCATCGTGATAGCGAACCGTCAGACGTAGCGTATACAGCCCTTCGTCAAGCCCCTCTGTATTGAAGACCTCCAGCACAGCGTTTTCATGCTGTTGGCTGTGTTCTGGGCCGATTTGCGTCCACTGAGAAGGAGTCGGGCCGGTTCCAAATTCAACTCGATAGTTGGCAAAGTCGCCGCCGCGGGCATTGCCCTGAATCTGGACTTGCCCGCCGATGTAGCTGCCGGGCGCGGGGGAAGTGATGGCGACTTCCGGATCGAAATCGATAGAATCGTCTGGGCTTTGTCCTTGGGGCGGCTGGTCGATGCCGCTGGTTTTCACCCAATCTTCAGCTTCCGGCGGCAACATCAGATACACTTGTGTCTCCCGCTCCTCTGCCGGCGTGGATGCTTTGGCCAGCAGACCATTGCGTCTGTCGATTTCAAATGGTTGCCACAGGTTATCGACGACCTTGGGCTCTGTGCCAGCGATGAACAGCTCTACTCGTTGGCGCTGGCAATCTGGAGACGGCAGCAGTCCGCTGGGCTGACAGACTGCGCTGGCGGCGATATTGGCTGGGCGCTCGTACCAGCGGGGCGGCAGTCCTTCATGGTAGCGCTCCATCACCATCTTCCAAATGGGGGCTGCCCCGGATGCGCCGGTGACGGCATTCATCGACTCGTTGTCAGTATTGCCGATCCACACACCAACGGCCAACTGGGGCGTATAGCCCACGGTCCAGGCGTCTTTCCAGCCGTTGGTGGTGCCGGTCTTGGCACTCACTTTGCGATCGTTCAGCACCAGATTATTGTCGATTCCGAACATCGACGAGCGGGCCACATTGTCGCTCAGTATGTCGGCGAGCACGTATTGGGCTTCGGCGCTTATGATGCGTTCTACGTCCGACCTCTCATACTTTTTCAGCACATGTTCCGCTGTGTTTCGCACTTGCAAAATCGCGACTGGGTCCAGATTCCGGAAACCGCTGCGGCGGGTCTGCGGCGGGACAGGCTGGCCGGCCATGACACCGCCGTTTGCCAGCACGCTGTAGGCGTATGTATGGTCTAACAGCGTGACCTCGCCCCCCCCCAGCACGAGGTTCAGGCCATAGTAGTTCAGCCCCCGGTCCAGGCCATTGATGCCCATGCGATGGGCGGTACGCAGAGCACTGGCGACGCCCACCTGATCCATTACCCGAATGGCTGGGATATTCAAGGATTGGGCCAGGGCGTCGCGTAGAGAGACTGGTCCGTGGTAGAGCCGGTCGTAGTTTTCCGGCACGTACACGGCGCCATTTTCCTGCACAAAAGCGGTGCGCACGTCCAGGATCATGGATGCGGGGGTCATTCCCTGTAGAAGGCCGGTGAGATACACATATGGTTTGAAACTGGAACCGGGTTGCCGTTCCGAAATGGCAACGTTCACTTGTCCATCGATCTCTACGTTGTTGTAATTCAGCGATCCAACCATGGCCAGAATTTCGCCAGTATCCGGTTTCAGCACGACGACAGAGGCATTGTTGACGTTTTTATTCTGTTCATTCAGCCTGGCAATATGCGCTCGGGCCACCTGTTCGGCATATTTTTGCAGATCTATGTCCAGGGTTGTATAGACGGTAAGACCTTCCTTCCAGATGAAGTAGGGATCGTCAATGGTGTTGAACTCGTCTGTGATCCGTTCCAGGGCATATAGAGCGAAATGAGGGGCTGTCAGAATATCGAAACGCTCGGCAACCGAATCCCGCAGATCCAATTCCTGGGCAAAGGCGGCGTCCGCTTCGGCTTGGGTGAGGTAGCCGGCGTTCGCCATCACCTGGAGGGTTACTCCCTGCCGAATTTTGGCATCTTCCGGGTTGTCGATGGGATTGAGCGCGGGGAACTGGGGAATCGGCGCCAGCATCGCCGCTTCGGCTACATTCAGTTTTGAGACGCTCTTGCCGAAATACACCTGACTGGCCGCTTCGATGCCGTAGGCCAGGTTGCCATAAAAATTATAGTTGAGATACCACTCCAGAATGCGTTCTTTTTCATAGCGGCGGGTCACTTCCATAGCCAGAATGACTTCCTTCAATTTGCGGGCGTAGGATTGCTGGGCTCGTTCTTCCTGTGGAATCACCACATTCTTGATCAGCTGCTGGGTGATCGATGAACCACCCTGGACTCCTCCGCCCTGCAGATTGGAAATGAATGCCCGAAACAGGCCACGCACATTGATGCCTGGATTGTCCCAGAAGTTATGATCTTCCAGGGCTACGGATGCCTGTATAACCGTCGGGGCCATCTCTTGGAGAGGCATATAGGTACGGTCTCCCCGGAAAGGCCGGGGGTCGACGCTTTCGTAGAGCAGATGCTGACCTGTGCGGTCGTAGATACGGACCGTCTCGAACTCCTCTTGTTGCAGTTCGATCACGCTGGCATCGGGGAGTTGTTCGGCATAAAAAGTATAGATGCCGAAGGCGGTGGCAGCGCCCATGCCGATGACGCTTCCCACAGCCAGGAGAACAGCGCCCAACAGTGCGGTAGCCCCTTGAAAAATCCAAAACCAAGGGCGAGATCGGTTCGTTTTGGCCCGTTCGCGCCGGCGCCTCTGTATGAGAATACGACTATGATTCATATGATTCCGGTTGCGTATTGTGTATTGCGTATTTGGTTATATCAAAACTGTTCGACTTTCTCCAATACGAGAAAGTGACTGATGCCCAATGTGGTCAGTGGTGTACGCTCAAGAGCATAGGTGAGCGACCGCAATCGGTGTCCGATACCGGGATAGCGAGCCACAATCTTGTCGTAGCCGGGGAAAATCTGGGTATGCTGGCGCACCAGAACCGGTAAACCGACGAACAGATCGAGCAGGCTGCGCCGCGTGTAGACCCGCACGTGGGGGGCCAGTCGGTCGCGCAGGAGATTCGGCAGATAGTTGATGAAGGGCGTGTTGCCGAAATGATAGACCCCTTGCCAGTAGTGGCCGTGGGTTTCAAACGGATATAGCCGATTGGGCACAAAGAGTATGGCGCGCCCGCCAATTCGTAGCGTGCGCACGATCTCGGCTGCGGCTTGGGCGTCGCGCTGCACATGCTCCAGCACTTCGTGGGACAGGATCAGATCGAAGCTGGCGTCTGGATAGGGCAGCCGCTCCGCTTGGCTCAGGTTGAGGAGGGCGTGCGGCACATTTCTGAGCGCGGCCCGCAGATGCTCGCCTTCGATATCCATGCCGTGGACTTCAGGCACAGATTCCTGCAGCGCTCGCAGATACATGCCCACGCCACAACCGTCCACCAAGGCTCGTTCCAGCCGCTCTGGCGCCCAGTCGAGAATCATCTGCAGTCGGCGTTCCTGACCGGCTCGCCATACGAATGACGGGTTGCCCCGTCGGGCAGCGCGTATTGCGCATTGCGTATTGCGTATTGCGTATTGCGTAAACTCACCTCCATCTTGGGCAGGCGCAAGGCCAGCTTCTACTAGGCGGTCCCTACATGAATGGCGACGGTTCCCAGCATTTTGCGCTGATAGACGATGTGGCGAAAGCCTACCTGTTCCATGCGCTGCGCCAGCTCTGCCGGCGATAGAAAGACGACGGCGCTTTGGGGCAGGTATTGATAGGCTGAACTGCGCGGGCTGAGGAATTGGCCCAGCATAGGGATGATTCTGAGCATATAGAAGCGCAGCAGCGGGGCCAGAATCGTTTGCTGGGGCGGCGATGTTTCCAAACAGACCACTCGCCCTCCTGGCTTTGTAACCCGTCTTTGCTCGGCCAGACAGGTGTTCAGGTCGGTCACATTGCGCAAGAGAAAGCCGCTCGCGACCGCGTCGAAACAGTCATCGGCAAAAGGCAACTGCAATCCGTCGCCCTGCACGAACTCTACGCTGGTTTGGGCAGGCATAAAGCCAGTCTCTAGCGCTTTCGCTGACTTGTTCTGGCCGACCGCCATCATCTCGAATGTAAAATCGCAGCCGATCGCTTCCAAGCCCGGATGAGCGCGTCGGGCTTCATAGGCGATGTCACCGGTGCCTGTACCCACGTCTAACAGCCGTCCTCTGGGGGGCAGTTGGCAAAGATGGATGACTTCTCGACGCCAGGCGCCATCTTGCCCGCCGGTCATCAGCCGATTCATCAGGTCGTATCGAGGCGCGATATCGGCAAACATGCGGTTGACATAGGCGGCTTTTTCCGATGCAGGCGGCAGAGTAGAAGAATTCATGAATTGGGAATTGAACAATTATTCGGTCCAGGGAGGGTCGTCGGCGGCAGTCGCTTCTGCGTCGCTGCTGAGAGGCTCGGGTTCTTCTGATATATAGGCCAGACTGCGCAGATGCGAGCTGGCTTTTTCCAGTTCCTGGCGCAACTTCTGAATTTCCAGTGAAAGTTCTGGAGGAACCTCATTCGGATAGCTATTGTGGACGGTCAGAAGAGATTCCAGGCGTTTCTGCAGTTCTGGAATCTCGTGATGCAGATAATCCAATTCCATTTTGCGTCCCATCACACGTAGAGATTCGACGCTGTAATCGCTCACATCGGAATACAAGGTTCGGGCCAGGTCTTGGTAGTTTTCCAACATCCAGCGGCGCAAAAACTCGTTACCGATGGTCCAGCGCAAGGTGTTTCCCTTGGGCCTGGGCTCAGAGCTGGTCGAATCGGAGAGTGGGGGGGTCTTGGGCCCGTCCCTACTGAATGCCTGTTGCAGATAGCCGAGCCTGTTCATGCCATACACATACTTTGAAATCTGATCGATCGATTCATTGTCGATCTTCGCCACCAGTTCCTCTTCACTGATGATTCCCTGGCGCGCGACGGTCAATAGGATCTGTCGCTCGGTGGGGGAAAGGTGCTTGAAGTCGATTTCAAAGAAGCTGGAAAGCAGGTGATCGGCATGGATGTCTTCCTCCCGGATCTCGCGCAAGGCGCCGCGCTCGTTCTTCACCTCAAACAGATGGTAACATAAGGTTTGAATCAGATAGGGATGGCGATGGGTATGTTTCAGGATCTGTTCAATCCGTTCCTGATCGACGTCTACAGGGATGTCACTCTGCTTCTGCACTACCAGATCGACACTGGCTGTCGGCTCCAGACTCCAGAGATTCACGAGACTAAAGCCGAAGAGAAACGGGCTTGTCAGCCAATGGCGGGTCAGATCGTTCAGTTGCATAAGCAGCTTGGTAGCGGTAATGATTGTGCGCATTCCGCCACTTTGAAAGGCTTTGCGCAGGCGCGCCAGGGCCTGGTAATCGTTCTGCGCCAGACTGATCAACGCCTCTGCTTCGTCGATGAGCAGCAGCAGGTGTTTGCCATGTTGTCGCAGGCCGCGCTGCAGAGAACGCAGAATGTGAATGGCATCCTGGCCATAGAGTGCGCTCACATCTATTCCATACGCTTGGAACCTTGCCATTTCGTCTTCGACCGCCAGGAACAGTTCATAGTCGAAATCATCTTTGGTTTCGCTCCCCTGCAGATCCCAGAACAGAGGGACCGCGTTCGTCTCGGCCTGCGGCCGTTGCAGAAGCCATTCCAACTGGCGCAGCAAAGAGGTTTTGCCCATACGGCGCGTGCCGACCACCCACATGGCTGGGTCGGTGGCGCTGATCAGGTACTCGAGCAGCCGTTCCCTGCCGTAGTGTTCGGATCCGCGCAACCAGCGGCCAACGATATAGGGATTGCGCATATGGCGATCGGCTCCTGTTTATGAGGAGGGAGGGAAGGTGAACGGGGAGCGAGGGGCGGCGCAGTTCTCTCTCATCACTTCGGCACTCTCACTCCTGGGCGCATGGTTTCGTCTAACCCGGCATTGATGGTGTCACCCATCTGTTGAATATGCTCATGGGCATACTGGACGTCTTTCATCGTTATCGTGCGCCGTCTATCTGCAAGCATATGATTCACCACCTCAAGTCCATACTGTTGAATACGGTAAGGGCGTCCGGCGCTATTTTCGACAATGAAATCCAGAACGGCCGGTTCGTAGCGATAGAACCCCCGCACTGGCTCGGTGAGCAGCTCTATGGCTTGCTCCCGGTTAAAGGGTTTCAGCTGGATTTCGTTGAAGAGATTGTACCAGGGGCTATCGATTCGGTCCCAGCCTTTGTTGATCCAAATCCCGGCAATGACTGCTCCCAGTGTGGCGGCGAAATCGCGCATAAAGATGCGCCGCAATCTCTGTTGAATCAAGCGGTTATATTCATTGATTACGTCCATCTCATCCAGCAAAAGGATGAGACGCAGGTGTTTCCCCGGATGCCGCTCCTGTCCATATATTTGGACTGCCCGGATTATATCGCGCAAGTCTCTGCTGAACTCTCTGTCCGTATACTCTGTGGTCTTATAGTAGAGGAGTTCTTGCAGAGCTATCTTTGTCGTCTGCGTGCGGTCGGGGAGAGTGGACACCGTGTGCAAAATTTCCTCCATCAGGAAATGGAAAAAAGCGTTTTCTTCGGTTCCTTCCAGATCCACATACAAGGGCAGGAACCAGTATTCCGGATCATCCAATCCCCACAGATGGGTAGTTAGCTGATAAAGCAGAGTCGTTTTGCCGATCCGACGTTCGCCGTAAATCATAATACTGTTGTGGTGCAAGGTATCGACAATTCGCTGCAGCAGTTCACGTCTGCCAAAAAACATATCGTTACGCCGAACTGGTTCTCCGCTGATAAACGGGTTGTAGGATCTGACGACGGCTTCCCAGGTTCGGCGGCGGCTTTGGGCGATTTCGATGCCCATATAGCCGAACCCGATCAGCGCGAGCGCGCCTGTGACGAGCAGTGTGATGAAATAGTCTGTGCGAATGGGCGCCAGGAACGGCAATCGGATTTGCGCAGGTCGGGATTCGGCTTGGAAGGAGAGGCTGCTTACCTCAGAGTAGTTGAATGCGAAGTCCCGGGCCTGCAATTCGATTCTGTATTCGCCCGTTTCGGTGAAGCCGGACAGCTCCAGGAAGGGTCGGTCCAACACCTGCCATACAGCGGTTTGTCCTGGCGCGGTGATCCGATAGAGGATGACAAGCTCCGATTGGGGCGTATGGAAGTCAGCGGCCTGATAGCTGACGATACTTTTTTCGTTTGTTCCCACCTCCCAGCTTGTTGCTGAAATCTGATCCCCCACGCCGGATACGCCCTCAAGTCTGATCCAAGGGGGCGTCTTATCTGGGCGGTAAAAGGTCAGCCCGTCCCGGCTGCCGAACCAGTAGACGCCGCGAGGATCGCGGATGATAGAAAGGATGGATGTGGCGGGCAGGACCGATTCGATACTCAGCGTCTCCCAGGTGCGTCCGTCAAAGCGGGTGACACCGCCCTCACTACCGATCCACAGCGAGGCGTCGATTGGGTCCACATAGAAATCATAAAACACTTTGCTGGGCAGCCTGGCTGTGGCTGTGGCGTCTTGCCAGACCTGTCCGTCGAAATAGTTCAGACCCTGCTGATGCACACCGGCCCACATAGCGCCAGGCTGCTTCGGATCTGGCGCCAGGGCCACCACATTGTCGCCAAGGATCGACTGAGGGGAATCGGCCAGAAACTGAGTCCATTCACCATCCGAATCCGCTCGAAAAATACCGCCGCTTTCTGTTGCCACCCAAAGCCGATGCAAGGAGTCCAGTGCCAGGTCCTGCACTGTATGTCGAGCCAGAAGCTCGGACAGATCGCCTGTTGCAGTATTATAGAGCATCAAGCCGTTGTCGGTACCGATCCATAGTTGCCGTTGCTGAAGCAAAAGGGCTGTAATATGCGCTGACGGCAGATTTTCTGGTGGGATAGGTTGCGTCCATTCATCTGCATTGGGATCCAGAGACGCAATGCCCAGCCATGTGCCGGCCCAAATGCGCCCGTCTTCGTCCAGGGCCAGGGCGGTACTGTGCGGGCTGGGCAAGCCGTTGTGAACGGTAAAGACGATTTCCTTATCCAGCTCATTCTCTACGGTTTTCAGGCGGATGCCTTCGCCTCTGGTTGCAATCCACAGGCGTTCCTCTTCATCGACGAGCAACGCCTGAATCTCATTGATTGCGCTTGTGGCCGGCGCGCGAATTTCTCTGCCCCACATCTTGCGGTCCGAGCGGAAAACGCCGGAAACAGTTCCCAGCCACAGGGAGCCGTCTGGGTCGACCGCGGCTGCCTGAATGAACGTTGTTTCGCCTGGGTTGCTGGATTGCGGGATCAGCCGCTCGCGGTCGAGAATGCGGAAATATCCGCTGCCTTCGGTGCTGCCCCACACAACACCGGAGCTATCACCCGTTAAGGAAGTGATACGCACTCGTTCGCGGATGTGCAGGTTCTCCGTCCGAACCTGCCGCCACATACCATTGGTGGGGTCTCGCCAGGCGATGTTGCCGTCTGTAGCCACCCACACTGGCCCGGCAGGATCTACCCACAGGGCGGTCACTTCCCGGCCGGGCAGGCCGTCCGCCTCGCTGAAAGCGCGCCAGACATTGCCCTGCAGCAGCCAAAGGCCATCGGACGCGCCAACCCAAATGTCGTTCCCTGGCGCGGAGCTGCCAATATCGTTGACATGCGCATCCGCCAGTTCTTCAACCGGCAGGGGCTCGGATTGCGTAGTGTATATTTCGTATTGCGTAATCGGCGTCATAGGCAAGGTGTACAGGCCCGCTTCCGTACCGATCCAGAGCTGGTCATCTGCGTAGCGCAAGGCCTGAACCGGCGCTTCCAGGTTTGTGATCACATCCCAAGCGGCGCCGTTCCAGGCGAGCACAGCCCCTGTTTCGGCGCCGGCCCATAGTTCGGCGGGCGATTCGCCAAAGGCTATACTGCGCACACCGCTTTGCAGGTCGGCGCCCTCTTTCCAGGAAGTCCACGCGCCGTCAAAGCGACTGATGCCTCTGTCGGTCCCGAACCAGACCATATCTTCCCCGATACTCACTGCAAATACATTGTTGGAGGCCAGACCATCTTCCTGGGTATAGACAAACCAGGGCGGGGTCAACGTATTCTGCGCCTTGAGAAGCGCCGGCCAGGCAAGCAGAATCACGACAAAGACGGCGAACAGACGCGCGCGGGGCTGTGTAATTTGGATTCGCTCGAACATGGCACGTCCTGCAACATATTTCGTATTGCGTAATCGGCGTCATACGAAATACGTACGGGTTTGGCCTGCGGAACTCCTTTCAGTTGTCAGGCTTCAGACTATAACGGAATGCCCCAGGCTTGTCAACGCAAACCAGTGGCTAGTGACCAGAAACGGCACTGGTCGCTGCGGTTTGGGCGGGGCGCCTGCCAGATTTGGGGAGAGGAACAGATTGCCTGAATCAGGATTTTCAGGATGGAAGGATACACAGGATGATAAACGTTTGCGCAAGCCGATTTGTCATACCTCAGTGGTTTTGTTATAGAATTACTGCATATCATTTCAGCTTGCGGGAGGGCGTGATGAAACGCACGAGGCTTTATGAACGGCATGTAGAATCAGGCGGGCGCATGGTTGCCTTCGCGGGCTATGAACTGCCTGTGCAGTACGCAGCCGGTCCCCTTGTGGAACACCAGACCGTGCGCACGGCCGCCGGTGTATTCGACATCGACCACATGGGTCAGTTTGTTCTCAGCGGCGTGGATGCTCTGCGCTTTCTTCAGTTTGCGCAGGTGGCGGATGCGGGACGCCTGGCCGCATGGGAGGCTCAATATAGCCTGCTCTGCTACGAGGATGGCGCCCTCGTCGATGACATCTTCATCTATCGCTTGCCGGCGCTGCGCTTGTCCTCCCCCGTCTCCCCTTCAGGGGAGAAATGGCTCATCGTCGTCAACGCTGCCAATCGGGAAAAGGATTTCGCCTGGCTGCAAGCCCATAGCCACGACTTTCAGGTGGAGCTGACGGACATCTCTGACGAAACCTATATGCTGGCCGTACAAGGTCCAAAGGCAGCGGCGATCCTTGATCGCATGACCGACGCCGATCTGGCCGCAGTGCCGGGCCGTTCTGCGCTGCAGGCGGTTGTGGGTGGTGTGGAGATGCTCTTAGGCCGCACGGGCTATACTGGTGAAGACGGCTTCGAACTCTATCTCCCCGTTGAAGAGGCCGTGTCGTTCTGGGATGCGCTGTTGGCTGAAGGAGCCAAAGAGGGGATGTTGCCCTGTGGTCTGGCCGCTCGAGACAGTCTGCGTTTCGAGGCCTGTATGTCTCTCTACGGCCATGAAATCGACGCGACTACCAATCCGTATGAGGCCCGGCTCGGCTGGGTCGTCTCCTTGGATAAGCCGGACTTTCTGGGGCGCAACGCGCTGCTGAAAGTGAAGCTGGAGGGGAGCGAACGGCTGCTGGTCGCCTTCGAAATGGTGGAGCGAGCCGTTCCCAGAGAACGTTACGACATCGCGCGCGATGGTCAGGTGATCGGGCACGTTACCAGCGGCATGAAAAGCCCGACTCTGAACAAATTTGTCGGCATGGGATACGTTCCGCGGGGGCTGCATGGCCTGGGTACGGAGATTGAGATTCTCATCCGCGGCAAGGCGCGTAGGGCGCAGGTTTGCAAACGACCGTTTTATAGGGCGTCCCGATGATGGACAGGATGAAATCATGGTCGATCCTGAATAATCACATAGATCATGGTCTCAACTCTGGGAGGCTGTTTACAATTTTTACTGTCTCCAGGCTGACGCTGATGACTTTTCCGGTCAGGTTGACGATGTACTGCGGGTCGTCGGCGCGGTTGGGGTCGTTGACGATGCCGCTGCGTTTGTCTGTTTTGAGGCGGTACTGGTCGATGATCCATTCCAAGGCAGAGCGATTGCCAAGGCGATAGGCAAAGGCTGCTGATGGAATTCCAGCGAGTGTCAGGAAGTCGTTGTAGCGAAGCTGTGTTTTGTCTTTGGAGAGTTTCATCTTCTCGACGCGCCAATCGAGCGGCAGATCTGAATTTTCGCTGAATGTCAGAGGGTAGGCGGGCATCTCTTCATAGTCGACGTGGATTTGCGCCAGGCGCGCGCCGGCTTGGGCAAAGGCCCGGAAGTCCGGGACAAAGGGCAGGCGCGGCAGGTCGCGTTTGAGGTTGGCCTGGTAGCGCTCGCGGTAGTGCGGATGGTGGAGGATGGCGTAGATGGAATGGAAGATATCCCATTTGCTGATTGTGTCGTCGCGGTAGCGCATAAGGTTTCCAGTGTCTCGATCAGCTGCGCCGGGCCGCTCAGATCGGCGTCAAGTATCTGCCGACCGTTCTGCCAGAGGATGGCGCGTTGCGGCGTCTGGAAGAGGATGTTGTCGTCCGGATAGCCGGCCTCGAACTTGCGCCGCGCTTCAGACAGCAGATCGTCATGGATGTCCTTCGCCTCCCAGATGCCATGGATCAGCTGGAAATCGTCGATCAGAGCGCCGTCGACCACGATGCGCCGCTTGCCACGCGCAGTGTTCGATGCGCCTCTGCTCACACGAGGCGCGATGGCCTGTTCGGGTACCAGGGTCCAGGCGCACTGCCGCGCGCAGTGTTCGAGCAGGGCTTGAAAGGCCGAGCGCACGGCGCTTTCATGGCTGACGCCGAGGCGGTCGAAACGGTCGAGCGCGGCGTAGTATGCCCGGATGGGCTTGTGCGTGGATTTGAGGGCGAGCATTTTAACAGCAGCGGCCAGTGGATAGGGATGCGCCCGGCTCTACAATCGAAGCTCCTGGGCCTTGCCGCTGCGTATGGCTTCGAAGGCTTTCAACACCATCGCGGTCGCGCGTGTGCCATCGCGAGGGCCAACCGGGGGGTCTGTGTCATCGAGCAGGCATCTGGCCCAGGCTTGCAGTTCCGCGCGCGTTCCTTCGGGATCGGATTGGGCCGCGGGCGGCAGATCTTCCAGGCTGAATGAATCGATTTCGTAGCCCCCGAAGGCGACCTTGTGGCAGCGATCGTAGAGCGTGGCAGTGCGTTGTCCGTCCAATACCTCGAAGAAGAATTTGGATGTGTAGCGGGCATCTCCGCAATCACCGGCGATAATTGCGCCAATGCTACCGTTTTCAAAGCTGACGGAGACTACGGCATTATCGACCAGCCCAAACTCCGGATGCGTCAACGCGCCACCCTCGGCGCTGATGCGCACCGGCTCCGATTCGTTCAGCCAGTAGACCAGATCAAAGGCATGGCAGCCGTTGGAGAGCACAGGGCCCCCTCCTTTGTCCGGCGTCAACGGCCAACCTTTCATGGCCGGATGCAGGCTCTGGCCCACTGTGACCAGGGGCTGTCTGACCACTTCTTTTACTTTGGCGACCAGCGGGGCGAAGCGGAATTTGAAGCCCATCATAAGTTTGACGCCGGCCTTGTCAACGGCCTCTTCAATCGCCAGGCACTCTTCAATGGTGAGCGCCATCGGCTTCTCCAGGAAAATGTGTTTGCCGGCCTGAGCGGCCTGGATGGCGAGGGGTGTATGTGAATCGTGGTGGGTGGCGATCAACACCGCGTCGATATCGTCATCGCGCCACACTTTGTCCACATCGGTCGTATAGTAGCGGCCACCGAACTCCTGGCAGGCGCGCGCGGCGGCCTCCTCGGCGGCATCGACGTATCCCAGAAAGGTAAGCTCGGACACTTCTCGGGCACGGCGCATATGGCTGCGGCCCATGCCGCCGCAGCCGATCAACACCATATTGATAGAATGTGACATGCGGGGATTCCTCCGAATTCATTCGCAATGGCCGGCGCGCAGCAACTCGTTCCTTCTTAACGCAGAGACGCAAAGACGCAAGGACGCAAGGGAAAACCAGAAATTCCTTGGCGTCCCTTCTTAACGCAAAGACGCAGAGACGCAAGGACGCAAGGGAAAACCAGGAATTCCTTGGCGCCCCTTCTTAACGCAAAGACGCAAGGACGCAAGGACGCAAGGGAAAACCAGAAATTCCTTGGCGTCCCTGTGTTTCTGTTTCATCCTGTCCATCATACAAATCTCGCATTACTTCAAGCCGGTGAGGGCGATGCCCTGCACAAACTGACGTTGGAAGGCGATGAACAGTATGAGGATCGGCAGAACTGCCATGACAGATCCGGCCAGCAGCACCGACTGAAACAATTCGGCCATTGATGTCAGAGACCCGGAGCCGTAGGCCAGCGAATACATGCCGACCGAGATCGTGTAGAGGCGCTCGGAGCTGGACATCACCAAGGGCCAGACGAAGGCATTCCAACTGCCCTGGAACTGGAAGAGGGCCACGACGGTCACTACTGGGCCTGACAGCGGCATGATCACCCGCCACCAGATCTTAGGCTCGCTACAGCCATCGATGCGCGCCGCGTCTTCCAGGTCTTTCGGCAGGGTGCGGAAAAATTGACGGAAGAGAAAGATGGAGCTGGCGCTGACCATGTTGGGCAAGATCAGGCCGGCATAGCTATTGTACAGGCCATGTCCCCCCGCGCCGAAGATGTCATTGCCCCCCACCAAGGGCAGACGCAGCATGAGGATAAACAGGGGGAGGAACGTCACGGAGCCTGGGATCATCATGGTGGCCAGGACAAGCCCGAACAGAACATCGCGTCCGGGGAAGCGCAGCCGGCCGAAGACGTAGCCGGCCAATGACGATGTCGTCGTCGCCAGGACTGTAACCGCAACGGCATAGATCGTGGTGGTGCGGATATATTTGCTGAGGCCTGCCATCTGCCAAGCGATCAGATAGGGTTCGAGGCTCCAGTTCAGAGGGTTGAACATTTCCCAGGTAAAGCCAATGCGGACGACCATGCCCGCCGTGCCAAGTGAGCTGACGGCCATCCAGATAAAAGGCAATGCGGCGATGATGAATCCTACGACGATGCCAAATATAAGCAGGATTCGATAGAGCAAATCCTGATTGGGCGGAAGACGCAATCGCCTTGGCGCAGCGTGTTCCGTTTGAGAAGACATTGCCTTGGCCATTGTGGCATCCTTTGCTGAGCCGAGGTAGAGAGAGGGTAGAAGTGAGGAGAGAGAAAAAAGCAGTGGCTAGTGGTCGGTACTGATCACTGCAGTTCTCGTTCCTCATCTCAGTATTCGAGCGACGAAGAAAAGAATTTCCAGTTGAAAATGGTAAGGACAGCGATGGCGACAAACAGCACGACCGCCATGGCTGAGGCGTAGCCCATCTGGTTGAACTTGAAGGCGTTCAGATAGATCTGGTGGACGATGGTTGTGGTACGGAAGGCCGGCCCGCCCTCGGTCATGATCATCACCAGGTCAAACACCTGCAAGGAGTCGATCATACCGATGATGAAGAGGTAAAACGTGACCGGCCTCAGCAGAGGCCAGGTGATGTAGCGAAGCAACTGCCATCGTCCGGCGCCGTCAACCTTGGCCGCATCGTAGAAGGTGTCTGGGATGCCCTGCAAGCCGGCCAGGTAGATGAGCATCGTGCCACCGAACGCTTTCCACACGGCCACGCCGATCACGGCTGGCATGGCTGTAAAGGGACTGTTCAGCCAGTCTTTGGGTTGAATAGAAAGCAACTTGAGCCCCAGGCTAACCAGCCCCACCTGTGGCTGAAAGAGCCACATCCAAGCGATGCCCATGGCGATGGTCGAGGTCAAAACCGGCAGATAGTAGGCGCCGCGCAGGAATGAAATGCCGCGAAATCTGCGGTTCAGCAACATGGCGGCGGTGAAACCGACTGTCATCGAGAGGGGAACGAATCCGACCGTGAATTGCAGCGTATTTCTGATTGTAATATGGAACAGGTCGTTGCGTAACGCTTCCACATAGTTTTCCGATCCAATCCACTGCATGGTGGCGCTAAAGGCATCAAAGCGGGTGAAACTCAAGCCGATAGCTCCCAACACAGGCAGGACGGTAAAAACCAGCAGAGGGAGGACGGCCGGCAAGAGCAGAATATAGGCCCACTTTACCTCACTGCGGCGAAATTCCGCGCGAAACTCCTGATACTGGCTTGCCAGACGAACAGTCACAAGCCACCTCCTTACCAGTGGCTAGTGATCAGTAGCTAGTGACCAGAAACGGCACTGACCACTGATCACTACAGTTGCTATGCTCCGGTACTGAGGATCCGGTTGGTGATGCCGTCCGCCTTGCGGGCCATCTCATCCAGCGCATCCTGGTCGGAGCGCAGGCCAAAGAGGGCCATTTCGGTGAAGGGGCTCCAGATGTTTACCGCCATTTCGCGATAGCCGATATGATCGTAGCCGACATCGCGCCCTGAGCCGGCATATTCCAGGAAAGCCGTATCACGGATCAGAGGCTCGTCCTGCAGCCAGGCCAGATTTTCGTTGTAGGATTTGAGGGCCGTCAAAAAGAACTGAGGGAACTTCCCGTCTTCGTCAATGGCGTTGTGCAGGGCTTCCTGACTCTCGGCGCGGGAGTAGACTTCCAGCAACGCCAGCGCTGCCTCCTGCACTTCGCTATCGGCGTAGACACTGATGATATGGTTGGCATTGGCCAAGCCGATCCGCTCGCCACCGGTATTGCGGGCAATCGGTGCGCCGACCCCCATCAGGTCTGCGTTTTCTGGCTTGCGCAAGCGCATGTTGGGCACCCACCATGGGCCCTGAATTTCCATAGCGGTGAAGCCTTCCACTGTGGGCCAGGTGCCCGGCGGCAGCGTCAGGCCTTCCAATGGGTTGATGTTGTGAACCCGCTTCATATCGAGATTCCAGGAAAAGGATTCGGCAAACTCAGGCGCATTGACAGTGCATTGGCCGGTGATTGGATCGTTCTGGTCGAACTCCCCGCCCCCGTTCTGATAGGAATTGACGGTCATCTGCTCCCAATCCCAGGTTTTGCCCATGCGCAGGCCGGCGCGTGTGACATTTCCATCGGCGTCGTGCTGGGTCAGCTTGAGCAGGGCGTCGAGAAGATCGTCCCAGTTGTCGGGGAAGCTGTCCGCGTCGAGGCCGGCTTCATCGAAGAAGTCTTTGCGGTAGATATACATTTTCGTGCCACAGAGCGCCGGATAGCCGATCAGATCGTCGCCGATGCTGGAGATGCGTCTGAATCCGTCGATCATATCGTCCCACTGACCGAGTTCCTTCACGAAGTCTTGCAGAGGAAGGCAGTACCCGGCATGATACAGGCTGCCGCGCCCGGCGAAGTTCGCAAACAGGTCCGGGGGCTCGCCGGCCATGCGGGATGTAATAAACTTGGGGACCAACTCGGTGTTGGTGACGAAGGTGAACTCGACTTCCCAGCCGGGGTTCTCTTTCTCGAAGACGGAAAAGACCTGCTCGATCAGGGTTGCGCCAAGGGGATGTTCGGCGTTGTAGTTATCCCACCAACGCACTGTCTTGCGCATTGGGCCTTGGGCTGGTTCCTGGGCGTCGCTGCTGGCGGGCGCTGTGGCGGGGGGCGGGGCGCAGGCGGCCAGGAGGGTTGCGCCGGCCGCGGCGCCGCTCAACTTGAGCATGTCGCGTCGGGATATCTTTTTGGGCAACATTGTCACTCTAAATCTCCTTAGATTCTGGGAAAAGGGGAAATCAAACATGGGTGAATTGCGCTCATTTTCAGAAATGAGCCAGGTCGATTCTTTGCGTGGACCATCACCTCCTTCGGTAGGATATCTCCTTCAAATGTGGAGCGTTTTATGCGCATGGAGTTGGTCGGAGGAGGAATGAACTTCCACGTGCAGAGATTGGAGACTGCGATCGGTTTCCCATCTCTGCAATAAAGTATGCGATACTTTCCTACATCTGTCAACTAAAGTGATCTTTATTTTAACATTCGGCATTCCCACCAGTTCAACATCTGAAGGGCGCTCATACCTCAATTCGGCATTCCCACCAGTTCAACATCTGAAGGGCGCTCATACCTCAATTCGGCATTCCCACCAGTTCAACACCTGAAGGGCGCTCATACCTCAATTCGGCATTCCCACCAGTTCAACATCTGAAGGGCGCTCATACCTCACCACCTAGTTTGATCGCTTCGTAGATTCGTAGCTGACGTAGCCGCCAGATCAAGATACCTAAGGTGACGATCACCATCACACCGAAGGCGAGATAGATCTTGATGGCCTGGCCCCAGGCCGGCGCAACCACAAATGGCGGCGTCGCGCCGTGCACGGCGGTTCCGATTTGGAGGAGGGGGATAAACAGAGCGGCTGTCAACACGCCAATGAGTGTGCCACCGACGGCAGCCAATGTCACCAGAAACAGCTTCTCGAAAACAACAGCGGCGGTTATCTGCGATGTCGAAAACCCCATGGCGCGCAAGATGCCGAATTGCAGGATGCGCTGACGCAATGAAAACAAGGCGTGCAGCAAGAAACCGAGACCAGAAACGACAGTCGCGACGATAAAACCCAGAGATAATATACCGAAGAGAGCGGTGCGTTGTGGGTCGGTGCGCCAAGCGGCGGTTTCCCAGCGGCTATCGGTCGCTGCGGTGATGATGAATCCGCGCGCGCGCAATGTCTCCAGAATCGATGCTGGGCTGGCGGCGCTGGCCAATTTCATCCAGATATCGTAGGGTCGATTGCCAATCGTGCGATAGATGTGCTCCAGGTTGCCGACGAAAAAATGGCCTTTCTCCGGGTACAGCGTCGGGAAGTAACCGAGGATACCGGTGATGGTAAAGTGGATGGGTCGACTGATACCTTCAACGATCAGAAACAGATCATCGCCCACCTGCAGGCCGGTTTCTTCGGCGAAGCCGCGGCTGACCAACACCCCCATCGAATTCAGCGCCAATGAATTCATCAGCGCGCCCAGCGATTCCTCTGAGAAATCGTCTCGCCACCAGCCGGCCAGACCGAAATCTGCCCGATCAATACCCAGTACTGTGGCATCCATGTTCCCTTGCATACCATCCACGAAACCCGGCAGACGCAGCACCCGCGTCGCGGCCTCCACGCCGGAGATGGCCTGCACTACACCAAAAGGCGGGTAGCGCCAACGCGCCGAGCTGCCTTGCATTCGTTCCCATTGGACCTGAATGACCAGATCCGTGCCCACCTCATAGCGGACGACGTCGGTGTAGTGCATATCCAGCGTGCTGGCGAAGGTTGCGCTGAAAAGTCCCAGGGCGACGGTGAATATCAGCAGGAATAGAAGCGGACGATAGCTGCCTGAGCGGCGAGAGATCTGCTGGACGGCCAACCAGAGCGGCGAGCTCAGGAAGCGATTCGTCATCCGCCCCAGCAGCCCTATCATATGGGGAACAACCCGCAACGACACGAGGGTGATGGCGGCGACAAAGACGGTTGGCGCGAGCAGGAAAAGGGGGTCGACAAAGGCGTCTTGCGTGAACTGATAGACGGGATCTTGTTGCCGCAGTCGCCAGTAGGCGTAGAGAACGCCGGCTAAAAACAGCAGTTCAAAGGGGAGATGAAGGCTGCGTTTGGCGCGATTGAACTCTTCTTCGCGCGCGGCTTTCCGCTGCTGTGTAACGATGGTGCGTCTGGCTGCGCCGGCGGCGGCCAGCAAGGTAGCCCCGATGCTCAACACAGTCGCCAGGCCGGCATAGCCACCCACCTGGGCGGAAAAGGAAAGGTCTAACAGTGGTCTGGCGGTAAAGGTCAGAAAGCGATAGACCTGCCCCATCCCCTGCGTGATCCCGCCAGCCACGATCAGGCCTGTCCCCAGGCTCAGCGCGCCGATCAGGAACATTTCCAGAAAATAGAGACCCACAATCTGAAAGCTCGAGGCCCCGCGACTCTTGAGGGTGACGATCTCGTTTTCTTCTGACGCCACCATGATGTTAGCGGAGATGAAGATGTAGAGCAGAAGACTGAGCAGGACGGGAATGCTCAGGAGGAGCAGGAAGGTCCTCAATGTGGCGGCCTGGGCGGCATATTTCTCCAGAATTTGAAAAACAGGCACTCTCAGGTCAACATGGGATAAGATGCCTGATGTCCTGGCCTGAATGCGCGTGATGGCCTCGAGTATACGCGTCACTTTGTCGATTTTGATCTGTTCGGCGTCGAAGAGCAGATACCAGGCGTACATCCGGACCTGGTCGGCCAGGATGGGCGCGACCTGTGTCAGGAAGGCTGGCTTGGGGACGATAAAGTAGAAGGCGAAAGCGTCCGGCTCCTCAAACCAAAAGCCGCGGTCCGCGTCGGCTGGACGCCACACACCCTTGACCACCACTTCGACTGGAGCGACGATCTGGGGATCATCCAGGCCGAAGAGGAAGCGGTCGCCAACCTGGATATCATGGTCATAATAGAAGCGTTCACTGACCAGCACCTCAATGGGTGTGTTGGAGACAGACGCGGGGTCTCCATTGCGGCGCTCCCGATCGGTCATGAGACCTGCGCCCAGCACGATTTCCACATGGTCTTCCAAGCCGGTCAGAAAGGCCAGCCCAGCTGATTGGTATGGGCGCAGATCTCCGGGCAGGTCTTTATCCTGCGCGGCCACGATCTTGGTTACACGGGTAGCGCCGTACTGTGTCATCCGTATGAGCGGCAGGCCCATCAGCGAGGCGGCGCTCTGACGCATAAAGCTGTCTGCGCGTTGGTATTGTTCGAGCGAGGTCGGGGTCGAGAAGGGCACGCGATGCGCCAGAAGCAGGCTGGACAGGGGCAGATCAGTGTTTGGCGCGAGCAGTTCGTTACGCAGAAATCTGTCTAATGCGGCATTGGCAAAGAGTGGAACCGTGGCGATCAGGGCAATCGCGATCACCAATCCGATCATGACAAAGGACATGGGCTGCCACTTGCTCAGATTGCGTCGCAGCGTCAGGCCCAACAGATCCACGTGTCAATTCCTCACACCAGTGGCTAGGTTCTGTTGCTATTTGGAAAAAGAGTCCAGAAGGGCGATAACGGTAAGGTGTCTACGCTCAAATGGGACTGGGAGGGGGCTGCGTTCCTGGTCATGCTTACAAACGATACTCGATTTCTATGACGATGTCAAAGAAGGAAGAGACGGAACGCCTGCGTTCCCAGGCTAGAAAGACGAACTTCTCTCCATTTATCACTGTTCACTGGGGTTGCACTGGCTGGCTTCGATCTTGTGGCACAAGCGGCCGGTTTCCGTCTGGCGTCACCACAAAGGATCGCTCGATGTGCAGCGAGCCGGCGCCGGGCATAAAAATTGCGGCTTCAAGGTTGAGAACCATGTCGGCCTCCAGGGGCAGGTCCGAGGGCGTATCCACACAATCGTCGCTGATGCGCAGCCCGTTGTCTGCGACAAGAATCGGGTAGTCGCGGACTTCCAGGCCCAGACCATGGCCGTGTGGAAAAGAGGCTGTGATGCCGTGGTCGTTCAGCGTTTGCCACATGGCGGTCTGTACGGCCGAGGCTTTTGCGCCGGGGCGGAGCGCCTGCACACCCGCCGCCATGCAGGCGCGCAGCGCTGTATGGCGCGCGCGCAGGGTCGGTGACGGTTCCTGCATCGCCAATGTTGTACCACTGTCGGAGAAATAGCGCTGATAGATACAGCCAAAGTCCACGTAGAGCACGTCATCATCCGCCAGTCGGTAGTTCGGTTCGGTAGCCATGCCCAGGCCGCGCACACCAAAGGCAAAATGATCGAAATCTGCGCCCAATTCGCCGGTCCGCGCCCGATAGTGTCGGATCAGGTCGGAGAGCGGCCGGCCTGGCTGGGCCAGGGCGAGGCATTCCATGGCAACCTGTTCGTTGATCTCGGCCGAACGGGTTAAGCGGCGGAGTTCTTCTGCGCTCTTGACCATCCGAATCAGGCGGATGAGGTTGGCGCAATTTTTGAGCGCGGCCCGGGGCAGCGCCCGCGCGATCGCATCGTTTGTTTCGGCCGGCAGGTTTTCCATCGCCAAGCCGATGCGCGCGTCGGTCAGGCCGCGCTGATTCAGGATACTCAGCAGCGCATCGGTCGGGGTGGCGTTGCGTTGGGGGGCGTGCAGCAGGTCATGGAAGCGCCGGAGCGCGTGCGGCGGTTCGGTATGGGACAGCGAGTCGTCCAGGCCGGGGCTGCCGAAGATATGCAGGTCGCGCACCCACAGGTCGGTCGCGTTGACTGCGAACGGTGGATTGACAACGAGCGCCGGTTCACCCTCGAGGGGAAAGACCGCATAGGCTTGCATCAGGTTGCTGGATGCGCCCGGCGCCATCATATACTCTTTGAATATCGGATCGAGCCAGCAGAAGTAATCCGAGAAATAGGTGATATCAGGCGGTGACGTCGCTACCAGGACATCCAACTCGTACTGCCGCAT
Organism: uncultured Caldilineaceae bacterium; assembly: GCA_958295915.1. Lineage (GTDB taxonomy): Bacteria > Chloroflexota > Anaerolineae > Caldilineales > Caldilineaceae > Bin5. The sequence goes on along the minus strand of OY282381.1, from coordinate 3,742,443 downwards.
GTAGTCGATTGCCCGCGATTTGTTGAAAAGCATTTTGTCCCTCGATTTGTGGGTTGTGGAATAAAGCGGTGAGAGGGCGGGCGCAAGGCGCCGACCCTACAGACCAGGCACGTATCCTTGCCCCCATTGTTCCTGGCGCGGCTGGCGGAAATCACCGGACAGAGGCATAATCGCCAGCTGGCCGCCATCTATCACGAGTGTTTGTCCGATGATATAGCGGCTCTCTGGGGACGCCAGAAAGATGGCGAGTTGGCCGATATCATTGGGCGCGCCCAAGATGCCTGCTGGGATCGCGCCAGCGGCCTTTTGGCCATCGAAATCCTCGCCGAGCACTTTGAGATGATTTTCCACCAAAATCCAGCCCGGCGCGATCGCGTTCACGCGTACCCCTTTGGGCGCTAACTCCAGGGCCAGGACACGCGTGAAGCCGACGATGGCGGCTTTGGTGCCGGCGTAGACGGTGTGCTCCGTCATGCCGGCAAAGGCATGCACCGAGGTCAGGTTAATGACTGCGCCCTGCTCCTGCTCGATCATGCCGGGCACGGCGGCTTGGGTCAGAAAGAACATGCCCCGAATATTCACATTGAAGAGCGTGTCGAACTGTTCGGGCGTCACTTGCGCGAAGGGTTTGTTCATGGTGATGCCGGCGTTGTTCACCAGCACATCGATCCCGCCCAGGAAATCTATGGACTGCGCGGCCAGCTCCCGGACTTGGTCGATATCGGCCAGGTCTGCCTGGAACACCTCGGCTTTGCCGCCCGCGCGTCTGATTTCATCGACCGCTGTGCGCGCGCCGGCCTCGCTGTGGGCGTAATGCAGCACAACGGCAGCGCCTTCCCTGGCGAATTCCAGCGCAACGCCCCGCCCGATACCGGTGCCTGAACCGGTCACAAGCGCGCGCTTCCCTTCCATCTTCCGCGTATGCGTCATCTTCTACTCTCCTTATGAATTACGAATTGAACAGTGGTCAGGGAGTCACGTGGTCAACAGCTCATCAAGGTTGTCGAAAACCTTATGGAAGGCTTCCACGTAGCATTCCATCAACGCCATGTCCTGGATTGTGATCGAATATTGCTCATTATGGACGACGAGAGAGGTTGCGAACATGCGCAGCGCCTGCGGATATTCCTCTGGTCTGTAGGTGATCTCTTTGTCGTAGAAGGGAGATCGCCAGGGGTAGCCGTTGCCATAGCCGATGTCGAGGTTCTGGAAGATTGGGAAGGCGGGCATGGGCGTATAATGCCAGAGGCTCACGGTCACGCCCTCGGCTTCCAGCGCGTCCAATAGCTTGTCTCGAAACTCGACCGCCGGCATCTTCAACTCCAGCGCATCGGGGTCGAAGCGGAGGCGGTACTTGTGATATATGGTGGTGCGGTCGGCTGGCACATAGGGCGGGATCAGCCCCGCGATTTTGCTCAGCTCCTGGGAGAGGAACTCGCCGTTGCGCTGCGCGATGGCGTTGTACTGCGGTAGCCGCTTCAACTGGCTGCGGGCAAAGGCTGCCGGGAGTTCCTGGAGGCGGTAGTTCCAGCCGATGGTGTAGCAGGCATAGGAGCGGAATCGCTCCTTCTGCTCAGTGAGCTTCTCGCCAAAGGTGCGCAGCATCCTGGCCCGTTCGGCGTATGCATCGTTATCGGTCAGGAGAAATCCGCCCTCGCCAGCGGAGAAGTTCTTGGTCGCATTGAGGCTGAAGCCGGCCAGGTCGCCGATCGTCCCCGCCATCCGTCCTTTGTAGGCGCTGCCATGGGCCTGACATGCATCCTCTACGACGACGAGGTCATACTTCTCGGCCAGGGCCAGGATGTCGTCCATGTCTGCCGGCAACCCGTGCATGTGGACCGGCAACAACACCTTGGTTCGATCCGTGATTCTGGCCTCGATCTGGCTGGCGTCGATATTGTAGGTGCGCGGGTCGATGTCGACGAAGATGGGGATTGCGTGCTGCTGCAAAATGGGCAGGCAGGTGCCCGAGAAGGAGAAGGCTGTGGTGATCACTTCATCCCCGGGTTGCACGCCGGCGGCGAACAGGGCGGTGTGCAGCGCGGCTGTACCGCTGTTGAAAGCCAGAGCATGTTTGCTGCCTGTGAATTCAGCCCATGCTTTCTGCAGCGCGGCGGTCTCGGGGCCGTGGTCTGGTCCGGTGAGAACATTGCGCTCCAAAACGGCCATGACGGCATCTTTGTCTGCCTGGGTGATATTGGGCCATTGCTTCTTCAGCCCTTCCGGTACCGTACGCGGCCCGCCATTGATGGCTAATTTGCCTTTCATTGTGGCGTCACCTCCTAACTGCGGTGGTTAGTGGTCAGTGGTTAATGGCTACCATCACCTGATTGGGGTCGAGCGCAAAGGGCTGCAACATGGCGGCCATATTGGAAAAAGGCAATAGTTCGGGCTTGATTCGAATGCCCAGGATGTTTTGCATGAACGCGCGCCTGGCCTGCACTCGCTGCCAGACATCCGGATAGGAGGCGGCCAATTGCTGGCGGAGCGGTCGATCCGCGAGGGCGATCGTGTCCTCCAGATTTGTCGTGTGGTATTGCGGTTCAACCACGGGGATGATGTCGCACTGCATCAGCATGCCGGAGCGCAATGGCAGCTCGGAGCCGGCGTATATGGGCGAGTGCACCCATTCATCCAGGTGGATCAGGTGTCCTGGGTTGAGCGCAATCCCAATGTCGTGTCCTGCAAGGGCATCTTCGACTACGGACTGGATTTCAGCGCCTTTCACCCCGATGCCCACATGCTCGTACCAGGCGACGGCGGCCGCAAAATAGGGCTTCACCAGACGTTCGACGTAGGCGGCGCTTTCCAGCGGCAACTGCGACGGATTGGCGGCTACGAATCCGCCGCGCGCTGTCAGGCCGCCGCGCAGGCCCAGCCCTACGAAGAAGGGGTCTCCCTGCCGGATCAGGCGGCCGGATGGGCTGGGCAGGCCCAAGCGGGCACGCGGGCCGGAGGAAAACATGAGGTGCGCGGAGAGCGGCAGACCGTTCAACTGCATAGCGCGCACGGCTTCCAGTTCGGACATCCCCGGCTGCAGGCGCGCGATCAGATTGCGCACAGCCTGCGAGCAATGCGTTGCCGCAAACTCGAAGGCTGCCAGTTGGTCGGCGCTGTTGTCGCTGCGCAAACCATCCACTGGGTTCATGAAAATGGCGGTGGCATTGGTCACCCGCTGCGCGTCAGCGGTGAGCCTGCGCGCTGTGTCCACGATGAAGGCTGGCACGTCCAACCAATGGTCGGGATCGTCACTTTCGGCGCGGGTGGCGTATTTCCATCCCACCAGGCCCAGGCGATGGCCTCGCCCGATACCACAATCCCGCAGGACGGGTTCCAGCCGAGGGCTATCACTGCGCTTCTGCCCTGGCAAGCTGAACCCCTGGTACAGCCGGCGTTCCACATCGACCGGGATCAACTCCGCGTAGGTCAGCCCTTCATTGCCCAGGATGAGGATTGGCTTGCCCCCCGCGCCAGGTATCACCAACAAGGCTTCTTCGAAACGGGGGTCGTGGTCTGTGAGATAGGCCAGGTTGGCAAAATGCTCTCGATCAGCGTAGACCAACAAGAAGTCGAGCTCTGCGCGCGAGGCGCGGGCGCGGGCCAGCTCGATCCTGTTCTCGTACTCGGTCTGGCTGATGGGCGGCTGGCTGGGTGGAAGACCGAAATCGGGTAAGGGAGTTGAGACCAGTTTTACGCCATCAGACGCCATGTGATTTCTCCTTTGCGCAGGCAACCACCAGACCCGCGACCAGCGTAGACCGTGGCACGACGGTGCTCAGGTCAAGATATTCGCCACGGGTGTGGTAGAGGGCGCCAAAGGGGGCCAGCCCACAGAGCGTGGGCGTCCCGACGACGGCGGTGTAGCACCCATCGGAGGTACCGCCGCAGAAGGTGTCTTTCAGGCTGATACCAAGCTCCTGGCCGATGGCCTGGGCCGATTCCACCAACCACGGCGACTGCGGGCCGCGCTGCATGGGCGGATGCGAGATGCCTCCATCGAGTGTGGCGGACGTGCCGGGCACCCAGACCCGGTCTGCGATCTCACGGAAATGGGCGTCTACCCGTTCAGCTTCGGCCAATGTCTCAACCCGGACGTCGATCTGGGCGCGCGCGTAGTCGGGCACGATGTTGGGCCGTTGTCCTCCCTTGATGGTAGACACACTGACGGTCAGCACATCGCCCTCCCTGGCGAGCTGTTGACACTCGTTCAGCTTGCAACACAGTTCCTGGATGGCGTTATGGCCTTTTTCCGGCTCAACGCCGGCATGGGCATTCTTGCCGGTCACGCGCAGATCGTAATACATCAGCCCGGCGCGTTGGCTGATGATCTCGTCTGGATTGGACGGGGATTCGAGGATAAAGGCTGCATCTCTGCTCTGGGCCAGGGATTGAATGATCTCCTTCGAGAAAGGGGAGCCCAACTCTTCATCAGCGTTACATAGCAAGGTGATCGCATCGAAATCGTCGTACCCTACCTGGCGCAAGGCCTTGAGGACGTAGTAGCCGGTCAGGCTACCACTGGCATTGTCAACCACCCCCGGGCCCATCGCCCGCGTACCTTCAATCCGCAACGGCCATGCGGCCGCGGCGCCTTGTGGCCAGACGGTGTCCAGGTGCGCGACCAATAAGGCCCGCCCCTGCCCTTGGCCTTTCAATGTGCCGGCTATTGCCGAGCCGTATTCGTCGCTCGGGTAGACCGCTGTGTCGCAGCCTAAATCCCGCAGCTTGGCAAGCATCCATGTGCCGGCGGCGTCAACGCCGGCTTTGTATTCCGAACCCCGATCGTGCGCCACCAGCCAAGCCAAATCCGTCTGGAAATCAGGGAGCCAGCCTTTCAGGGCGCGTTTGAGGCGGTGAATCAGATTGACATCGACAGGCTCCGGGGCCATGCTTTCTCCTTTCGCAGGGCGCGTCTCAGGATGGGGGCGAGTTTCTGGCTCGCTTCTCTGGGATGCACCCTCTTGCGCGGCGCTATTTGACTGCGCCACTGGTCATCCCCTGCACCACATAGCGCTGGAAGAGGATGAAAATGAGGACCAGGGGCAGGCTGGCGACCGTCGACAAAGCCATGATTGAATTCCAATCTCTGGCCACATAGCCGAAGAATTTTGCCAAGGCGATGGTGAGGGGTTGCGTGGCCGGCGTATCGGTCAGGATGGTCGAAGAGTGGTTCTCTATATCTGGCATAGGAATTAGGAATGGAGATGGTCGATGTCTGAACTGTGATTCGTGTGATTTGGATGATGGACAGGATGAAGGCATGGTCGATACGCCATGGGAGAGGGTCTCTGTCTATTCTTTCAGCCTATTCTTTCAGCGCGCCCGCGGTCATGCCCTGGATGACCCAGCGCTGCAGGAAGACAAATATGGCGATTAATGGCAAGGTGGCCATTGTGTTCAGGGCCATGATGGCATTCCAATCCCGATTTGCCTGGGTAAAGAAGTTGCCAATGGCCACGGTCATGGGCATCAGATCATGCCCATCTCGTAAGATGGTGGCAAAGACAAAGTCATTCCAGGCATAGAGAAAGGCGAAGGTGGCGGTTCCCACCAGGCCCGGCGCCAGCAGGGGCAACACGATCCTGTATAGGGACTGAAAGCGGTTACAACCATCTACCATAGCGGCTTCTTCCAGGTCGGTGGGGATGCTGTCGATATAGCTCTTCAGCAGCCAGATCGAAATCGCCAAGGCGAAGACCGTATCGGCCATGATCATGGCCAGGTAGGTATTCCAGACGCCCGCCCGGCGGGCCAGATTGTAAAATGGGATGATGATGGAGACGCCGGGCAACATCTGCAGCGCCATGATGCTGAGCAGGATGAACTCAGCGCCCCAGATTTTGAAGCGAGAAAAGCCATATGCGGCCAGCGCGCCCAGCCCAACACTCAGGATGGCTGTCGACAGGGAGATTATATAGGTATTGAATTGGTAGCGAAGTTGCCTGGGATCGGAGAATATCTTGGTGTATGCTGTCGAGGTGACTTCTCTGGGAAACCAGGCTGGCGGGCTGCCAAAGGTTTCTGACAGGGGACGCATCGAGGCAAAGACCATCCAGGCGATCGGGAATAACACGACGATCAGACCGATGGCTAACAATATGGCTGTTATGACGCCATATATTGTCAGATAGCGCGGCATTCTGAGCCTGCGGCCCAAGTGGCCCAACGCGCTAACCATAGATCATCTCCCTACCCAGGCGCAGATAGAACCACATGGCCACACTCATGATGATCAACATCGAGACGCTAATGGCGGCTCCGTAGCCGAAGTCGACATCGCGAAAGCCAACCAGCCAGGTGTAATAGCCTAGGGTGATGGTGGAGCGCGCCGGGCCTCCGTTGGTCAGGGTTCTGACCAGATCGAAAACGCCGAACGTGGTGATAAAGTCAATGGCCGTGGTCGCCACCAGGATGGAGCGCATCAGCGGCAAGGTGATGAAGGCGAATCGTTGCCAGCGGTCGGCGCCATCCACTTTGGCTGCCGCGTAGAGATCGGGGGGGATCGTCTGCAAGCCCCCCAGAAGCATGATCATATAGAAGGGATAGGATTTCCAGACGTTGACCGCGATCAGGGCCCACAGGGCGGTATCGCGGTCTCCCAGGAAATCGATGGCCCGCTCCAGAATGCCGCTGGCTACCAGCAGGTAGTTTATAGGCCCCAGGGCATTGAGGAGCAAGGCCCACACCAGGCCGGCGGCGGCCATTGAGAACAGCCAGGGCAAGATCAGCAGCCCACGCACCAGATCGCGCAGCCGGTTGCTGGGCCAGCGTTGGTGCAAGGCGAGGGCAAATACGAGGCCGATCAGGGCGTGAAGAATCACGGTTGCGATCACAAAGATGAGCGTATTCTTCATGCTGATCCAATAGATGCGATCGTCCATCAAACTGACGAAATTCTTCAGGCCTACGAAGGTGGCCGTCTGGTCGCGCAGGCCGGTGAATTCGAAGAAACTTAAGCGAAATACTTCGAACAGGGGGTAGATGATCACTAAGAGGAGAAAGATGATGGCTGGGGCAATCATCAGGTAGCCGGTGGCTTGGCGCGGCCACTTTCCTTTCGGAGAGAGATGTCTCCTTGGCCGTGGCGTATCCTGAATGTCTGTACGGTATTGCTCCGTCATCGCAATCTTCTCGGTGGTCAGTGGTCAGTGATCAGTGGCTAGTGGCTAGTGGCCAGGCAGGTCGGCACGCGCTGACCACCGGTCACTGGCCACGGGTCATTGACCTACTGGCATTGGGGCAGGTCCTGGTTCCAGAGTTCTACCATGGCGTTCAAGGCTTCCTGCGGGTCGCGATTTCCGTCCAACACTTCCTGAAATTCCGCTACCCATTCATCATGCACACTAAAGTCGGCTGTCGGCGCGAAGAAGAGGTTATGCGCCGGGTCCTGGTTCAGCATAGGCGGAACTTCCTTGAGGATCGGATCGTCCATTTCTGCGAAGCGCGCGAAATTGGCTTTTGTGGCATAGGTGACGCTGGTCTGCTCAGACATATAGATCGAGCCTTCATCGCTCAGCAGAAAGTCGATGAACTTCCAGGCCTCCTCTTTGTGCGGCGAGTTGGAGGAGATGGCCAGTCCACTGCATGCCCACTGGTAGCCGCCGGAGCCGGTTTCAGCGTCTGTCCAGGCCGGCGCAAAGGCGATGCGGGCGTCTTCGCGGTTGAGTTGCACTGCGGACTGCACCCAGGGCCCGGTGAAATAGGCGGCGATGCGCTGGGCGGTCATCAGATCATGCAGGTCATTCTGGCCCATGCCGATGGCGCCGTCTACCAGCATATTGTTGGTGTAGAGCTCTTTCCAATCCAACATAGACTGCACACCTTCAGGGGAGTTGAAGATGGCGCAGTTGTTGTCGTCGTAGAGTTGCCCGCCAAGTTGGGCCAGACGGGCGCCCCAATGGTAGTACATGGTGTAGAAGCTGGCGTTCAAGCCGGCGCCAAGCCCGAATTCCACCACATCCGATTCGTTGAGCGTCTGGGTCACTTCGACCATTTCAGCCCAATTTGTGGGGGGCTCGAGCCCTGCTTCTTCAAAGACAGCCACGTCGTAGGCATAGGTGTAGGGCATCATGTACCAGCAGATGCTGTACTCATCGCCGGCCCATTCTGTGATTGCCAGGTCGCTCACCAGGCGCTCGCGGAAGCCGGGCGTTCCGTCGATATAAGATCCCAGGGGCTCGAGGGCATCCAGTTTGACCAGCGCGCTCATCCAGCAGCACGGCTCCATTCCCAGGACATCGTATTCGGCTGTTTCGGCCTGGGCGCTGGCCACAATGGAGTCATACATAGATCCCCAGCCCAGAGGGGTGCGTTTGACTGTGATGCCGGGGTTTTTCTCCTCAAATAGGGCGATCAGGCCATCCAGCGATTCTTCAGAATACTCGCCGTCCCACCATTCGACCCAGTTCAGCTCGACAACTTCATCTGTCGATGCCCCCGCGGCCGCGGGGGCAGATTCCTGCGCCGGGGCACAGGCGGCCAGGCCCAACACGACACTGATCATTATGCTCCAAACGAACAGTCTTTTTGCGTTCACTTCTTTCCTCCTGCGGATGAATGAGTTGTATTGCGTAACCAGCTTGCCGAGTCCAGTGTAGCTGCCCAGTGGACGGTGCGCAACTTCCCAGCTTGTGGGAATCAGGAATGGGGTCTCCTCATTTCCACTCTCTCTTTTCGGAGATGGTCGATGTCTGAACTGTGATTCGGATGATGGACAGGATAAAGGCATGGGCGATACGTATAGGAATTATGGTGTTTATGGGTTCAGGAGCGGCGCTTGCGCGGCCCATGTCGCCCGCACGGCCAGGCGCGCGATCTCCGGCCAGCTGCGGACCAGGGCGTTGTAGTCGTGCGCTTCCTGGGCGCGGTTCTTGCGCTCGCAGATGTGGTAGAGACGATAGGCCAGCTCGCGCGCGTCCCTCGCGTTGCCTCTCAAGCGCGCCAACAGGACGCCGGCCGCCTCCTCGCCCTGCTGATAGTGGACGCGCACAAGGTGGTGCACTACCTCCCAGACAGTGAGCCGCGTGTCTGTCTGCGGCTCCCAGTCGTCTGGCAGTTCCAGGGGACGCAACAGGCGCACTTTGCCGGCCCCGGCCTGCAGGATGCCGGCCGCGACCAGGCCGTCGACGCTGGTGTTCTTGGCCTTGGAGAGGGTCTCGGCCACCCCGAACTCGCCTTCGGCAAAGCCTACCTGCTCGAACCAGGCCAAAGCCCAGCGCGTGTCGGTATCGAAGTCGCCCTCCTGCGCGCTCAGCGTCTCGTCCAGGGTCTGGTTGATGAGGGCCAGGGCCTCGCGCACCGATACGGTCTCTCCGCTGATGTGCAACACGCGCGCGTAGCGGCTGAAGATGGCCATGCCGGGGCCGATGGCGGCCTGGGCCAGGTCCACGGGCGCGATGTTGCCGCTCTGCATCTTGGCCACAGCCGGCGGCAGTTCCATTTTGAGCGCGTCGACGAACTCGCTGCGCGTGGCCAGAGGCGCGTCGGCGGGGCGCGGTCGGCAGACGAGGACGATGCTGGAGGCGAGGGCGTTGGTACCCTGATTCCGCTTTCGGTTCTCGCGTTCCGTGCGCACAGGCCATGTGCCGCTGATGGCAAACCCGGCTCGCATTACTGCCTCGAGAAACGTCTCCCAGCCCGTGCTCAAAGTACCGGAATCGCCTTTCTTCTCCGACTGCTTGAAGGCGTAGTAGATGGTAGTGGGAAAGGCCGGGTGCGACTGCTCCGCAAGACGTTGCATCGCCAATGTCATGCCAGCCATGAAAAATGATTCCGCCTTCTCTTTGCTCCCATCATGGCGGTAGGGCGTAGCGACCAACTCCTCAGCCTTGGGGACGGCGAGCGTAGCGAAGATGTCGGGAAAAGTTGATCTCAAAGAACGGCGCAGCCAGACGTAGAAAAAATCGGACAGGTCAGCGTAACCGATGTTATCGTAGTAGGGCGGATCAGTAGAGGCGATCTTGCTTAGGGTAATGGACTGTGTAGCAGCGTCAACCAGATGCCCATAGCCGATAGCGTCTGGTATTGCTCCGTTAGAAAGAAGCCCAGCCACCGTGTTCTTGATCATACTTTCGAAAGATCCACTGGGGCCGCTGACTGTATTGGCTTCAGCATAGTCCCACGACATGGGAATCGCTTGACGTCCAAAAGTGTCCCCGGGACACTCGACAGAGATTTTGAAGGTGCAAAGGGCGCTTGCACGGTTCGCTGTCTTACTGGCGCCAAACGCCAAGTACACAGCCACCGCCTCGACGTAGGCAGTGGCCCCGGTTCCGCCGTCGCGCAGGGGGATGCCGTCATCCGGCAGGCCGGCGGCCACGGCGTCCTGTCGGATGCGTTCGCGCGCCTCACCCACCAGGTCGCAGAAGGTGGTCAGCGCCACCAACTGACGATCGGTGAACAGGTGCTTGAAATGTGTAAGCCCATATAGTGGCGTAAACATTGCGCGCCGATCCGGGGGGATTTCCACATCGGGCATCCATTCTGGTTCTGCGTTCTGAGCAACGCTTTCATGCTCCGGTGTCGGCGGCAGATAGACCCGTTCCCGGTCCCCCTCGGCGACGATTGCCATGAGGCGCGCGCCCATGCGTCCAGCTATCCCTTCGGCCTTGATGTAATCAGGAGTCATCGGCGCCCCGGACATCACACACTGGAAGTGTGCCCCGCGCGCCAGCTTGGCGCCCTTCCTGGCCCTATCCGGTGGTGGCCCCGCTTTAACGATGAAGTGGTAGCCGTCGTCCTCGATAACCGGCTGGACGTAGGCTTCCCTGCCCTTTTTCTTCGACAGAATGAAGGTGGACGCCAGCGGCGCCTCTATAGCGGCGAAGGCCGGATTGGGACTCTTGACCGTGCGCGCCCACAGCCAGGCGATGACCGTCAGCTTGCGGCCCACGTACCGCTCAAGGTCAGGCCGCGCCCGCGCCATCTCCGGCGTGACTTCCACTTTGGGGTAGAGGTGGCCGATGCGTTTCTCGGCCGCGGCGCGCATCCACTGGCCGTAGTAGCGCACATCCTCGGCCAGGCCCGTGGCCTGTGGCCAGTGACCGGTGGTCAGCGCTTGCTGGCCTGCCTGGTCACCAGCCACTGGAGACCGACCACTGAACTTGGGCGGTATTTCGATCATGGCTTTGTTGATCAGCACTGCCACCGGGTTGAGGTCGCTGGCGAAGCTCTCCAGCCCTAGCCGCTGCGCTTCCAGGGGGATGGAGCCGCCGCCGGCGAAGGGGTCGTGGAAGGCTGGCAGTCTGTCGGGGTCGAACAGCTCGGCCGCGCGCGGGTGGGCGCGGTTGTCGGCGCAGGCGCCACGCCAGCTCTTGCGGATTTCATCCCTAGCCTCTTCCAGGACTCTCTCGTCGGTGGTGTTCTCCCACCTGACCAGCTGCTTGATGATATCGAAGAGCCGCTGGCGCTCCTCGGACTGGGCCTCCTCGCTGGGGAACAGCTGCGGCCATGCAGAGGGGTCGTCCACTAAGCTGGCGAAGATGACGGCGCGCGCCGCGGCCAGGGGACGACGCGCCCACCACAGGTGCAATGTGCTGGGGTGGCCGTGACGGATCGATTTCTCGCGCGCGGAGGCGGCGTTGATGGCATCCAGGGGCAGGGCGACTTCGATCAGTTTCTTGCGGGTGACAGCGCGTGCCATGGGCTGATCTCAGCTCCAACTCGGCCGGGGAAAATGTTGAAAGAAAAAAACGCAAGGACGCAAGGAAAAACCAGAAGATTCTTTGCAGCATCGCGGCTTTGCGTTCCGGTGCGCTAAACCAGGATGAGTTTGCCGCTTTTCTGCGACGACGGCAAAAAGATGGCTAAGAAGCTGTTTGCGAAGGACGCATCCAATTTCTGATTCGTAACTCATTATGCGGGCGAGACGCCAGCGATCCCAGAGGGATATTTCTACCACTTGCCACTGGAAACTGGCATCTGCAGTTCCCCATCTATGCATCCAGCAGCGTCGCTTGCGCGGCCCATGTCGCCCGCACGGCCAGACGCGCGATCTCCGGCCAGCTGCGGACCAGGGCGTTGTAGTCGTGCGCTTCCTGGGCGCGGTTCTTGCGCTCGCAGATGTGGTAGAGACGGTAGGCCAGCTCGCGCGCGTCCCTGGTGTTGCCTCTCAAGCGCGCCAACAGGACGCCGGCCGCCTCCTCGCCCTGCTGATAGTGGACGCGCACAAGGTGGTGCACTACCTCCCAGACAGTGAGCCGCGTGTCTGTCTGCGGGTCCCAGTCGTCTGGCAGTTCCAGGGGACGCAACAGGCGCACTTTGCCGGCCCCGGCCTGCAGGATGCCGGCCGCGACCAGACCGTCGACGCTGGTGTTCTTGGCCTTGGAGAGCGTCTCGGCCACCCCGAACGCGCCTTCGGCAAAGCCCACCTGATCGAACCAGGCCAGGGCCCAGCGCGTGTCGGTATCGAAGTCGCCCTCCTGCGCGCTCAGTGTCTCGTCCAGGGTCTGGTTGATGAGGGCCAGGGCCTCGCGCACCGATACGGTCTCTCCGCTGATGTGCAACACGCGCGCGTAGCGGGTGAAGATGGCCATGCCGGGGCCGATGGCGGTCTGGGCCAGGTCCACGGGCGCGATGTTGCTGGTCTGCATCTTGGCCACAGCCGGGGGCAGTTCATCCTTGAGCGCGTCGACGAACTCGCTGCGCGTGGCCAGGGACGCGTCGGCGGGACGCGAGCGGCAGACAATCACAATGCTGGAGGCGAGAGCGTTCACGTTGGTCTTGAGATTGCCCGTGTATTCCGTGCGCATGGGCCATGTGCCGGTAATGACGAAGCCGGCGCGAATCACGGCATCCAGGAAGGTCTCCCATCCAGTACTGGCGACATCTTTTCCTTTTGTCTCCGACTGTTTGAAGGCGTAGTAGATGGTGACCGGAAAGGCCGGATGCGCCTGCTCCGCAAGACGTTGCATTGCCTGGGTCATGCCAGCCATGAAAAATGATTCCGCCTTCTCTTTGCTCCCATCATGGCGGTAGGGCGTGGCGACCAGCTCCTCAACCTTGGGTACGGCCAGCGTAGCAAAGATGTCGGGAAAAGTCTGTCGAAGCGAGCGACGTAGCCAGACGTAGAAGAAATCCGACAGATCGGCATAGCCTATGTTGTCGTAGTACGGAGGATCCGTGGACACGATCTTGCTATCACTATCCGATTGCGACGCTGCGTCCGCCTGTGTCGTTGAACCACGTGACCCTGTCCCGAGCATCTCCAACATCTTTGCGGCCTGGTTCACACCCAATAGCATGTTACCTGACGAATCGCTTATCGGATTGGCTTCGGCAAAGTCCCACACCATAGGCAGAGCCTGCCTACTGAATGTCGAGACAATTCCGTAGCGAGTCTGATGCCATGCGCAGATAGACGACCAGTAGTTCGCCCCTTTGTCAACAGCAAACGCCAAGTACACAGCCACCGCCTCGGCGTAGGCAGTGGCCCCGGTTCCGCCGTCGCGCAGGGGGATGCCGTCGTCCGCCAGGCCAGCGGCCACGGCGTCGAGTCGGATGCGTTCGCGCGCCTCACCCACCAGGTCGCTGAAGGTGGTCAGCGCCACCAACTGACGATCGGTGAACAGGTGCTTGAAATGTGTAAGCCCATATAGTGGCGTAAACATTGCGCGCCGATCCGGGGGGATTTCCACATCGGGCATCCATTCTGGTTCTGCGTTCTGAGCAACGCTTTCATGCTCCGGTGTCGGCGGCAGATAGACCCGTTCCCGGTCCCCCTCGGCGACGATTGCCATCATCCTGGCCCCCATGCGCCCAGCCATCCCTTCGGCCTTGATGTAATCAGGAGTCATCGGCGCTCCGGACATCACACACTGGAAGTGTGCCCCGCGCGCCAGCTTGGCGCCCTTCCTGGCCCTCTCCGGCGGTGGCCCCGCCTTGACGGTGAAGCGGTAGCCGTCGTCCTCGATCAGCGGCTCGACGTAGGCTTCCCTGTCCTTTTTCTTCGATAGGATGAAGGTAGACGCCAGCGGCGTCTCTATAGCGGCGAAGGCCGGGTTGGGACTCTTGACCGTGCGCGCCCACAGCCAGGCGATGACCGTCAGCTTGCGGCCTACGTACCGCTCGAGATCGGGCCGCGCCTGGGCCATCTCCGGCGTGACTTCCACTTTGGGGTAGAGGTGGCCGATGCGTTTCTCGGCCGCGGCGCGCATCCACTGGCCGTAGTAGCGCACATCCTCGGCCAGGCCCGTGGCCTGTGGCCAGTGACCGGTGGTCAGCGCTTGCTGGCCTGCCTGGTCTCCAGCCACTGGAGACCGACCACTGAACTTGGGCGGTATCTCGATCATGGCTTTGTTGATCAGCACTGCCACCGGGTTGAGGTCGCTGGCGAAGCTCTCCAGCCCTAGCCGCTGCGCCTCCAGGGGGATGGAGCCGCCGCCGGCGAAGGGGTCGTGGAAGGCCGGCAGTCTGTCCGGGTCGAATAGGTCGGCCGCGCGCGGGTGGTCGCGGTTGTCGGCGCAGGCGCCACGCCAGCTCTTGCGGATTTCATCCCTAGCCTCTTCCAGGACTCTCTCGTCGGTGGTGTTCTCCCACTTGACCAGCTGCTCGATGAGGTCGAAGAGCCGCTGGCGCTCCTCGGACTGGGCCTCCTCGCCGGGGAACAGCTGCGGCCATGCAGAGGGGTCGTCCACCAGGCTGGCGAAGATGACGGCGCGCGCCGCGGCCAGGGGACGACGCGCCCACCACAGGTGCAGGGTGCTGGGGTGGCCGTGGCGGATCGATTTCTCGCGCGCGGAGGCGACGTTGATGGCGTCCAGGGGCAGGGCGACTTCGATCAGTTTTTTGCGTGTCACCGCCATGTTATTCGCTCCTGTCAAAGTTGCGCGTCCCCATGAGTTCTGGACAAAGGAAGACGACGACGATTCCGTGCCGCTCCAGGGCTTGACGGTGATGCCACCAGTCGGTATCCGAGGCATTCAGCACGTTTGGGCTAGTCCCGCTGGCCAGCACTACGGCGACAAATTTGCGGTCGTCCAGGTCAAACGAACCGAGACTCGGGTCCTCTGGAAATTCCTCGAAGCCACGATCGGCATGGCAGGTAACGGTAACGAATCGGCAATGCTGTTCATTTGCCTGATTCTCCCAGAGCCACTTGAAGAATGCGTCGCCGGGCCCAGGCTGACCGGAGGGGCTGAGGCGTTTCCGGTACTCTTGGATGATCAGGCCCTTGTCGTCCAACAGCAGTCGGCGGTCCGTCCGTATCTGCCGTAGCGTCTTGATACAGGTAGCCTCGCACCCCGCCGCGGCCTGTTCGGCTTTACCATTGGCTACGACGGGGACGTTGGTGTCTATCACAACCTCAGTCTTCGCCATGTTCACTGGCCATCCTGTCGTCGCTGCAACGCGGCCTCGCTCATGGCGGCTATCTCGCCGAACTGGTCTCCAAAGAAATCCTGGGGCCAGTTGGCAATGTTGCCGAACAGGTCCACTGTGAGCGCATCGAGCCTGGAGGCGCCATCACCCGGAGAACAGAAGAAGAGGCCGACCTCCTCCTGCGAGATATCCTTTTCGGCGATACGACGCTGAAGCCGGCGCAGCAGATGCTCGCTGTGGCTCTCGAGCAGTATCTGCACCTTGCGCTTCCGCCAGGCGTCGATGAAGACGTCGGCAAGGCCGGCCTGCGCGGTCGGATGCAGGTGGATCTCGGGTTGCTCCAGAATCACTGTAGAGCCTTCGGGCACGTA
Organism: uncultured Caldilineaceae bacterium; assembly: GCA_958295915.1. GTDB lineage: Bacteria > Chloroflexota > Anaerolineae > Caldilineales > Caldilineaceae > Bin5. Next base: position 3,726,757 of record OY282381.1, on the reverse strand, counting down.
GAAGCAGAGGACGAGCGCTGGCAGTATTTGAGAGACGCCAAAGCCAACGTCGGGAATGAGCACTTCGGCTGCCTGCGGGGATTTACGCACCTTGACCTCGAACAGGCGGCTGCCTTCGGCAACGGGGGCGACGCGAAAATCGTGAATCAACTCGAGCTTCTGTAACCACTGGGCGACATACTGCTCCAGGGTGGGGCGACGTATGCCTTTGCCGAGGCTAATTTTCTCGTTCCGTTGGCGCGCCGCCAGTAGCGCGTCGATTACGGACTCTCCGGCCTCACCCATGTCGATGGGTTGGGCACCGGCCCAGGTATAGGTCCGTTTCGGATGGGCGCGCAGGGGGCCGAGATAGTAGACGCGCTCCAGACGCTGTTCCAGGGCGAACTCGAGATCGGTGAGGAATCCGGCATTTTGATAGTTGGCGCGCAGCGTATCTGGAAAGCCGTAGCACTTAACCAGAGAGGAGATGTCCCAGGGCCTCCCTCTGCTACGGGTGAACTGGAAATCCACCCCCTCGGTGAAGGGCGTATATCTGTTTCCAGGCGCTCGGCGCATTCCAAACACGGCATCGCCGACGCGATAGGACATGCGGTCTACGGTCAGCTGTTCACGCGGGCCGTGCGCGTTCATCCGTGAGACAACCCGGAATCCGATATCTTCACTGCGGGCGACTTTCCGATTCTGGTTCGTGTCCTTTACTTCAAAGGGCCTTTCCGCTTTCCAGTCGAGCGAAATCCCCAGCGCGCTACCTGTTTCATGTTTATGCACGATGCTTGCGAAGTCGCCGAGATCCACATAGGTTCCCATCCCGCCGAAGTGGAAGACGAGCCGGCGGTCCGCCGACTCGGCAGTCTGCTTCAGAAGCAGCAGAGCTTGTATCAGGCTGGACTTGCCTGAACTGTTTGCGCCAAAGAGGCCGGTAATGGGTCTGAGAGCGATGGACTGCGCGTCTTTCCAGGGTTTGAAATTCTCAAGATGTAGCCGGGTCAACACCGGGCATTCTCCCCGTGAGAAAGAGGACGTATCCGCTTATCTGAATCAGAATTATCAGGATGAAAGGATAGACAGGATGATAAACGACGTTCAGAGATGCGCATGAGGCATCTGTATGAAAGTCTGGGGGATTATATCATACTTTGACAGACCCGTAGAGCGCCTATCGACCCAACGAGGGCATCCGGTTGCGTATTGCGTAGCCAGCCGAATAGCGGAAAAGCAGGCCATCTCTATGGAAGAGGGTCTGGTTGCGCATGTTGTACTTACGTCCCAGTTCGATGATCTCGGGCCACACGTTTTCGTGGTATTGTTTGTATTCGTCACAGCTTGATTACAGATAGACTATGGTATGTCCTTCTCGCACGTTATGCGCCGGATTCGCGCTCAATCTGCAAGCGGCAGCGAATAGAACTGCAGGGCTGTTGTTCGAAACAAGCGCAGTTCATCGTTGGGATTCAGTTGTCCCAGCGCCTCGCGCGTTGCCTGATATCCACCGGCATAGTCGGATTCCAAGAGCACGAGCGGCCAATCACTGCCCCACATCAGGCGATCTGGCCCAAACTGCTCTAGCAAGAACTGAATGGGCGGTTTGATATGTTCCAAGGGCCAGCCTTGTCCCTGGTTGGCGTAGATTTCCTCCAAGTCCGCTGCACGAGGTCCGATGGACAGTTTACAGGTCGCGGGGGTGTTTTCAGCCAGCGCCTGCATATATTGAGACCACTCTTCGCGATCGGCGCCGCGCCGTAGATCGGGCTTGCCCATGTGCTCGATATTCCCCTTGAGATCAGGAACGCGCTCATAGACTTTCAGGATATCCTGTAAGTGGCTGGTGACGACGAGGAACTCAAAGACGAGTCCTCTCTGAGCCACTTTCCTGAGGCCTTCAATAACACTGGGGCGGGTCAGGATGTTGGGATCGGGGTGGCCTTCAAAGCGCATGCGGATGCCTCTGAACTTCTGATTTTGCGCCCAGTGGTCCAGTTCCCGCTCAAGTGTCGGGCTTTCCAAATCGGCATAGGAGATGATAGCGTCAACGAAGGTGGAGGATGCGGCGAATTCTGCCAGCGCTCTGTTGTCCGCGTTCGTCGTCCCGGACTCGACCAACACGCAGCGGTTGACGCCGATCGGAGCCGCTACCTCGATCAGGTTTTTGGGTTCAAACGTCCGGAAGATGACTGGCGGCGGCTGCCACGCCCGGCGGAGCAATTCGAGCCGCCAGAAATGCACATGCGTATCCACAATGCCCAGTTCGGCAAGGCTCTGCTGATTCATATTTTCCCTCCCTATATCCAGGCTAGAGAATTCAGTTCGCTGACCACCCATCTCAACATCTGCCGTGGTCACTCGCATGTGGCGTTGCGTTGTCCCGTCGTAAAACGGGCGCCAAACGTGGGCGAGCGGTCCTAACCAACGCTGATGGTCGAATGATTCGATGATCACGTAGCCGTCGTTCGCCAGCGGCAGCGCTTTTAAGATGGGAGGCATACAGTGTGTATTATGCACGCCCTATCGGGGCTGCCAAGGGCGAGGAACACGTTGTCTGAATCAGGATTATCAGGATGAAAGGATAGACAGGATGATAAACGACCCTTTAGGCGGGCGAGACGCCCGCGATCCGCAGGGAGCATTCGCCACTGAAACAGCTCACCCCTATTTTGGGATGCGCCCGCGCTGCCGATATCTGTTGACATACTCTACAGACTTTACTATCATGGGGCAGTGGTTAGTGGTCAGGCGGGCCGGTAGTCGAACGTTCAGAGGAGTTGCGCAGCCTCTATATGATCTCCGATTTCCACACGAAAGGCGATTGACATGAAGCTCGGTATGAACACGTATTTCATCGCTATGTTCGATTTTGAAGAGGGTCTGAAATTCTGCCAGGAGCAGGGGGTGCAGGCCGTTGAGGTGGCGGCGACGGGACCCGGGGCCAGGAAGTATTGTGATGTGGATACACTCCTGGCAGATCGAGGCGAACTGGAGCGCTGGCTGGACGTTTACGCCGATCACGGTCTCGAGATCTATTCGTTCGCCGGTCACGGCACGCCTCTGATGCCCGACAGACGGATTGCCGAGGAGTACTCGCGCCAGTTTCGCAAGACGTGCGAGCTTATGGAGCGGGTCGGCTGCACGCGGTTGGCGCTGGTGGCGGGTTTGCCGGAGGGCGCAGAAGGGGACAGTTTGCCGGCCTGGATTATCAATACCGATTTGCCGTTTCTGCGCGATGCGCTGGCGTGGCAGTGGGAGCGGCGGCTGATTCCCTACTGGAAAGAGCATGGCCAGATTGCCGCCGATCACGGGGTGACGCTGTGCTTCGAGATGCAGATCAACGACATGGTCCACAATCCGGTCAAGCTGCGGCGCTTACGCGATGAGATCGGTCCGGTGGTGGCCTGCAATTTCGACATTTCGCACATGTGGGTGCAGGGGATCGATCCGTTCGCAGCCATTCACGAGTTGCGCGATCTCATTCAGGCGGTTCATCTCAAGGATACGCTGATCCATGGGCCGAATGTTCGGTTGCGCGGGCTGTTCGACTCCACTGGGTTAAAGGAGTATCAGCAGCGTTCCTGGACGTTCACGATTCCCGGTTGGGGTCATGATGAGCGAACCTGGCGCGAGGTCATCTCGACGTTGCGCTTCATCGGTTACAGCGGCATTCTCACGCTGGAAATGGAGAGCGAGTATATCGAGATTCAGGAGGGATTGGAGAAGGCTGCCGCCTTCATCAGGCCGATGATCCTGGAGAAGGCGGTGGGGCCGGCGTGGTGGCAGGTCGCTGAGGTGCATGAACTTTGGAAAGAGACAAAGGAGGACGGCACAGCCTGATGAGGTGAAAATATGATTGGTTGGAAGCCGAGGATCCAGCTCACTTATGAGGAGTACCGCACAACGCCTGAAGACAAGCGCTATGAGTTGCTGGATGGGGAGTTGATTATGGCGGCCGCGCCCAATGAAGCGCATCAGAGAGTACAGGCAGAACTGGGATTTCGCCTGATGACCTTCGTGAAGGCAAAAAGCCTGGGGCGCATCTATTTCGCGCCTACGGATGTGGCGCTTTCGGGCATCGACGTTGCACAGCCCGACCTGCTGTTCGTCTCCAGCGAGCGGCGGCATATCATCACGCCCGCCAATATACAGGGCGCTCCTGATCTGGTGGTAGAGATACTCTCACCCGCCACTGCCGAGCGGGATAAGGGATATAAGCGCGCGCTGTACGCCCAGCACGGCGTCAAGGAGTACTGGCTGGTGGGAACGGAGCCTGGGACTATAACTGTTCTGATCCTGGGGGACAGCGGCTTCGAGGTCGTGGACACCTACGGTGAAGGCGACACGCTGACATCGCCTACACTCGAAGGCTTCAGCGTACAGGTGGATGAGATATTCGGGGCGTAGTTGGAGCCTGTTCAGATGAGCGGGTGTTCACGAACGGCGGTGTCGCTGCGTAGTGTAGTGGATGAGGATCCGGCGAATGTATTAGAATTTCAGAAGAAAATCTCGGCGCTGATGTGAAATACCACCATCCAATGTATTGAGTGATGATTCCGTTAATCTCCCGTTTACGTTAAATCTTGTTATCGAAAGGACAAAGAAGCGTGTTCAAAACCAATCCAATTTTATTGAAAAACCTGCTCGCTGATGTAGCTAACGGCAAAATCCAACTTCCCGACTTCCAACGAGGCTGGGTTTGGGACAATGCCCGTATACAGGGTCTACTGGCCAGCATATCGAGAGGGTTTCCTGTCGGCGCAGTGATGACGCTTGACGCGGCCTCCGAAATCAGGTTCAAGACCCGACCGATCGAGGGAGTGTGCATTAGTAGTGATATTCAGCCAACCACCTTCCTTCTGGACGGTCAGCAGCGGCTCACATCGCTGTACCAGGCCATGTTGCATGACGGACCCGTAGATACTCGTGACAATCGAAGGAAAGAGGTCAAACTCTGGTACTACATAGACATGATAAAGGCGATGGGTCCAGACAGTGATCGCGAAGACGCGATAGTAAGTGTTCCGGATCGAAAGATCACTCCTGTGGTCGATCTGTCCAAGCCCGAATTCGAGTACAAAAACCACATGATTCCGACCGAGAGACTGCTCAACAGCATCTCCTGGATGCTGGGATATCTTAATTACTGGAATGAACCTAGCGCTGAGCATCCAGAATCCAACGCTACAGCCTTCTTTGAACGCTTCAACGATTTAGTACTGAATACATTCGGAAATTATCAGTTGCCCGTTATCAACCTTACTAAGGAGACTCCAAAAGAGGCGGTATGCACTGTATTTGAGAAGGTCAACACAGGCGGCGTGGTCTTGAACGTATTTGAACTACTCACTGCCTCTCTTGCCGCAGACAACTTTTCGCTCCGAGCTGATTGGGATAGCCGGAGAGCCAGTCTGTACGAGTACTCTGGCCCCTTGCAGGGTGTTAGTCCCGACCAGTTCCTGCAGGCCGTTGCATTATTAGCAACCCTAGAAAGGCGCAGGATAGCAATACAACAAGGCGCCACGAGGAGGCAGATTCCCGGCGTCGGCTGTAAACGGCGGGACATCTTAGACCTAACGCTGCAAGAGTACCGGCACTGGGCTGACAAGGTTGAGGTCGGGTTCAAGGACGCCGCCAGGTTTCTACTAGAACAGTTCGTGTTTCGGAGCCGCGATGTACCTTACGGCACACAGTTGGTTCCGTTGGCTGCCCTACACGTTGAATTGGGCAATGAATTGAACACCGCCGATGCCAAGAGTAGGCTAGAGCGATGGTACTGGTCGGGTGTGTTTAGTGAATCCTACGGGGGTACCATTGAGACGCAGTTCGCCCTTGATCTCGTTCAAGGCGCTGACTATGTCCGTACTGGTACCGAGCCTGCGTTGGTTAACGAGGCCAGTTTCATCCCCGAACGGCTACTGTCATTGCGCACGCGTAACAGCGCTGCTTACAAGGGACTCTATGCTCTACAGATGAAAAACGGCGCTGCGGACTGGCTCACTGGCGAGGCACTGACAATCGCGACATGGACCTCACGCGACATTGACATTCACCACATCTTCCCGCGAGCCTGGTGCGATAATGAAGCGGACCCACGGATACCGTCTAAGCTATACAACTCCGTGATCAACAAGGCCCCCCTTGATGCGGCTACGCATCGCAAAATAGGTGGTCAAAGTCCATCTCACTACCTGGCCAGGCTGGAGCAAGATAGCATTAGCTTAGAGGCGTTGAATCAAGGGCTAAAGTCGCATTGGATAAACCCCGATCACCTCCGAGCGGATCAGTTCGCCAACTGCTTCGTTGAACGTGGCGAAGCGATGCTGACACTGATCGGTAACGCAATGGGCAAGCAGGTCACCAGTGGACGCGAGGTCTTCTGGAATGCGCTCAACTCGGCTGGCTACCATGACGAATACGACGACGGCGCAGAAGAGTATGATTCGTTCGGCGACATAGCTCACGATGAGGCTGCCGACGGAAGGCCCATACAGGGATCATCTCCATGAAAATCACCACCGTTACCGCCATCCCCGCATCCACCGCGGCGATTCCAGCGGTCGTGCGGTAGGGCCGGCGTGGTGGCAGGTCGCCGAGGCGCATGAACTTTGGAAAGAGACAAAGGAGGACGGATGAAGACAATGCAAGCAGAGTGATGTTTTGACCAACGCACATCCCTATGCAGAGTGACACTCGCCAAAACCGAGGAGGAGGCAAAATGTCTGAGAAAGTTTCTTTCGATGAGATGAACAGTTATCAGAGTAGCGATCCAAGGCGCCTGAGTCGACGCCAGTTTCTGCGCACAGCCGCCACTGTCAGCACCGGACTGCTGGTTGCCGCATGCGTTCAACAGCCGGCCCAGACCGTTGAGGTCACAGTAGAAGTTCCAGCCGAACAGCAGGTGTTGCGGATGTGGACCACCCGCTTCTTCAATCCGAACATCAACTTGCATCTCAACGAGGAAGCGCAGAACGCGGGGCGCGATATCGGCTTCGCTGTAGATGTCCAGGCGATCCCCGGCAGCTTTCAGGAGTTTGCCGCCAAGCTATCGGCCGCGGCCGAGGCCGGCACATTGCCCGATATCTTTTCCCCGCAGATCGCTACCCAATCATTCATGCGAGATGATCGTCTGCTTCCGATTCAGGATGTCTGGGATCAAGTCGGCAACGATCTCGGTGGTTGGCATCCCACAGCTGAGAGGAACTTCATGCTCGACGGCGTGGGCTATGCCCTGGACATCGGCTTCGCGCCGGCCTACATGCACATCCGCCAGGATCTGGTCGAGGAGGTCGGCTTCTCATTGCCTTTCAGCGACCTGGACGACATGTTGGCGTTTGGCAAGGCTTTCACCAACGCGGATGAGAATCTGTATGGTCTGGGGTTCGCCTACGGTCTTCCCGATGATCTGATGCATCTCCAGCCTCTGATGTGGGCTTTCGGTGGCGCGGCTTTCGATGAGGACGGCAATGTCACGATCGACTCGCCGGAAAACGTGGCGGCGCTGCAGTGGTACACCGATTTGTACAGCGTGCATGAAGTGGTTCCGCCGGCTGCGGTCAACTGGGAAGGTGGCGGCAACAATCAGGGCTACCTCACCGGGCAGATCGCCATGGCCATGAACCCGGGCAGTATCCTGGCCGCAGTGCGGCGTGAGGAAACACCCATCGAAGATCTGCTGGACAAAACGTACCTGGCCCCCTGGCCACAGCATACACCGGAGGTCGGTCCTCAGGCCCAGACGGAGGCCGGACAGGCATTCGGCATTAACAGGGAAACCAAATTCCCTGATGCGGCCCAAGATGTTTTGCGCCACCTGTGGTCGCCAGACATCTACATCAAGATGATGCAGATGGGTCAGAGCTATCTCTTCCCGGCGTTGATGGGCGCTTACGATGACCCGTACTTCTCGGAGGATCGCTGGAACAAGCAGATCGTGGAGAATGTGGTACCCATCATGCGCGACGAGTCCTGGCCGGCCACCCCGGCCCCGTGGACCGGTATGTGGAGCACCTGGGCCGGCAAGGCCACTTCACGCGTTATCCTGGATGGCTTGACAGCGCAGGAAGCTATGCAGGAAGCGCAGCAGATCGTAGCGCAAGCCAGGGAGGATTTCCTGAGCACCTGATTTGAGGCGGTGGGAACCAGGTTGAGAGGAGCGGACTCGTCTTCCCCTCTCAACGCCCCTACATACACTAGGGCAATGTTATGGAGCGAAGAGGCGTGGATCGCGCTGATACTGGCGGCATGCGAGGTCTGGCCGGCCTCAAATCGGGTGAACGACTGCCCAAGGATACAGTACTGGGCTTTGCCCTGATGGTTCCCGCGCTGGCGGTCATCATTGGCCTGGTAGGCTACCCGACATTGTATGCCATTTGGATCAGTCTCCACACCAAGCTATTGGCTGTAAAGAACATGCCCTTCGTGGGTATAGAAAACTATATTACGGTCTTGACCCAGGGCAGTTTCTGGCCAGCTTTGGGTCGGACCGTATACTTCACAGTCGTCTCAGTCGCCCTCAAGGTATGTATTGGCATGGCAACTGCGCTGGCGCTGAATGAGTCCTGGCCAGGGCGGGGATTGGCGCGTGCGGCCGTTCTGTTGCCCTGGGCTTTACCACCGCTGACGGCTGTCGTCACCTGGCGCTTTCTATTCAATGACACAACCAATGTCCTCAACTACATTCTGATCAAAGCGCATCTGATTGAGAAGCCAATATTGTGGCTGGCCAAAGCGGAATATGCCATGCCATCGGTCATCATCGTCAGTGTATGGCAAGGCTTTCCATTTTTTGCTATCACATTGCTGGCCGGTCTGTCGCCCATCCCCAATGATCTCTTTGATGCCGCCAAAGTGGATGGCGCTGGCATCTTCCAACGTTTTCGGTACGTGACGCTGCCTGGCGTCTTTCCCGTCCTGATGGTTGCCTTAACGTTGTCCACTATCTGGACTTTCAATCAATTCGTCGTCATTTGGTTGCTGACGCAGGGCGGGCCTGGGGAGGCGACCACGACCCTGCCCATTGCCGCTTACCAACAAGCCTTCGTGGCCGGCTCCAGGAACCTGAGCATGGGCGCTGTCTATGCTGTGCTCACCTTCCCCGTGCTGGTCGCATTGGTGTTGATATTGAACCATTTTATCGTTTCCAGGGAGGAGACCGCGTCATGACGCTTGGATTGAAATGGGAGCGCAGATTCAAAGTGATTGCCGGCACGCTCTGGATGGCCTTTATTCTGATCTGTGTGTTGTTCCCAACCTATTGGATCGCCTTGGCATCCTTCAAACATCCCAAAGACCTGGCGGTCCGGATCCCTTTGTTCTGGACATCGGAGCCTACACTCATAAGCTACAAGGGGTTGTTTACGCAACCCTTTCTCCAATTCGAAAAGCTCACGCTCAACAGCCTGACGATCTCTTTGAGCACCACATTTTTGTCCGTCGCGCTTGCTGTTTTCGCAGGGCTGGCACTGGCCCGGCTCCGCTTCCCGGGCCGGCAACGCTTGGGCATGGCCGTATTTTTTGCCTATCTGGCGCCGCCCGTCCTGCTGTTTATCCCTCTGTATGTTGTGATGGCCACATTCAGGCTGACGGACAGCAAACTGGGATTGATTCTGGTCTATTCCAGCTTCACAGTTCCCTTCTGTGTTTGGATGCTGCGGGGGTACTTCCATAACATTCCGGTTGAGCTGGAAGAATGCGCGATGATCGATGGGTGCACGCGGCTTGGGGCGTGGGTACGGATTGTATTGCCACTGGCTTCGCCCGGTATCGCCGCCGCTGGCATCTTTGCTTTCACGCTGGCCTGGAATGAGTTCCTCTACGCCTACGTTCTGACCGAGACAGCCAACGCGCAAACCATGCCCATCGGTCTGGCAAGTTTCATCCAACTGGATGTCTACCGCTGGGGGGAACTGAGCGCCGGCGCCCTGCTCATGGCGATTCCAGCGGTCGTGTTGTACTTCCTGGGCCAGCGCTTCGTGGTCGCTGGGCTGACCGGTGGAGCGGTCAAGGGATAGTTGAAACGGAGCGAATTGCCGCAGGGCTTACTCTTTTTAACGCAATGTCGCAAGGACGCAGAGACGCAAGGAAAAACAGCTGTTTTATGGTGATTTCGCGGCTTTGTTTTAACGCAATGTCGCAATGTCGCAAGGACGCAAAGAAAAAACCAAGCTGTTGTATGATGACTTCGCGCCCCCGCGGCTTTGGGTTGAAACAGTCTGAGAGGCAAAAACATGATTGGCCAGAAGCCGAGGATACAGCTCACTTATTGAGGAGTACCGCACAACGCCTGAAGACAGGCGCTATGAGTTGCTGGATGGAGAGTTGATTATGGCGGCCGCGCCCAATGAAGCGCATCAGAGAGTACAGAGTACACTGGTGATCATCGAAAACGCGGGTGGTTCCTGGCCAGCGAGCCGCTGAACAACGTCGTGGATAAGAGGACGTGGCACTAGAGGGAGTGAAGTGGCAGCGGATTCATAACCTTGCAGACTTTGAAACTACCGCACTCAGAACAGGCTCATATAGATCCAGTGAAAGTGACAGGTTATCTAAGGAGACGTGATGTTTAAGGAACTCGATTGCATCGTGCTCACAACAGACCTTCCAATGGACGGACTCAAGAAGGCCGATGTTGGAACAATCGTACATGCCTACCCTGGAGGGAGCGCCTTCATAGTGGAATTTCTGACTCTGGACGGTAACACGGTTGCTGTCAGCGATGTCTTGCTATCCCAGATCCGCGCTGTCTCAGACAGTGACCTCATGCAGGCGCGCACGATGAAGATAGATGCATGAGGGAAATGAGTTCCTTTTCCTTACGTTTTTATGCGATGTCGCCAGTTTGCGTTGCATTCATCCCTGGATGGAGAAAATATGAGCACGGAAAGACAGATGGAGTTTTTCGGCGGGGGGTGGAGGCCGGTAGCGTCTTCAGAAGAAGAACGAAGCCCGATCATTGACGCCCACTTTCATATCTTTCGCCGCTTTGCCACCGGGTCGGGGCCAGCCAGCGCCAAACTCACTTTGAAGTTATGGCAGTATCATGTGCGCGACTTCACCGACTTCTGGAGAAAGAGCGATGGCGCGCGGGTGAAAGAGCCGTTGCTGGATTTTCCCTCCGACGATATCGAGGAGATGCCCGATGTGAACTTTCACATGGGCAAGTACGGCCAGGCGGAGTTCACCATCGCCGGCGTCGATTACTACATGCAGCTCTATCCGCCCAACCTCGAAAATCTGGAAGCAACGCCGGAACGGATGATCGCCGAGATGGAGGTGGCCGGCGTGGACAGGGGCGTGCTCCAGAGCGACCATGTCTATGGCGCGAACATCAACGAGTATTACGCCGAGGCCAGGCGTCGATTCCCAGGACGGTTCATCGCGCTGGCGCAGATTCGGGAAACGCAGGCGCAGCAGCCGGCCGAGTTAGAGCGGCTTGAGCGCGCGGTCACGGAATTGGGATGCCAGGGTCTGTACTTCAGCGTGGAGCTTTTCGCCTTGCAGGGCTATGCGGATCACATCGACGATGCCAGGTTCGAGCCGCTGTGGACGTTGGTACGGAAACTCGAGATCCCCGTCTTCTGGTATATCGACGCCCGCCAGCGGGATCGGGTCGCCGGCTTCATGGGACGCGTCGCGGAGCTAAGCCGTTGGGCACAGGCGCATGCGGATATTCCGTCGGTGATTACCCACGGTCTCGTGCCGGCGGCGATCATCCACGAGATTGGCATTCCTGACGAGGTGGTCGCGCTGCTCAAACGCCCCAACATGTATGCCGAGGTGTTGATGCAGGCCAAGTGGCCGGAGTATCCCTTCTTCGAGGGGCAAGAGATGCTCAAGTGGTTATGTGAAGAGGTGGGTGTCGGGAAGTTGATGTGGGGCTCGGATATGCCTTTCAGCGGCGGCTACTGGTGCACATATAAGCAGGCCGTGGACTACATTCGCTTGCACTGCGCTTTTCTGTCGCCGGCGGAAAAGAATCTCATCCTCGGTGGGAATCTGGCGCGTATGTTCAGGCTTCAATGAAGGATTTTATTTTGTTTTAAGGCGATGTCGCTAGGGCGCGAGGCCGCGAGGAATAGCATGACAAAACTTTGCGGCTCCGCGCCTTTGCGTTGTTCAGTCGGTCACCCTTTGATCTGTTGCAGCGCGGCCTCTGCGCCGGCGGAAACGAAGCCCAGATCGCCGCCGATCGTCAGCAGGCGCATCGCGGGCGTATACTGTCTGACCCAGGCAAGCCCTGCGGCCGGCCCGCCCAGCACATCCACGGGGAAGCCGACCGCGATGCCATGGGCTTCGCCGGCGCGGACGATCCGTTGGATCGCGCTGATGAATCGCTCGCTTTCCCAGTCGCCAAAGATGTCCATTGAAAGCGTCAGGTCATTGGGGCCGATGATGAAGCCATCGATACCTTCTATGGCCGCGATGTCTTCGATTGCCTCGACGGCGCGCGCGTCTTCGATCTGAATGAAGACCACGGTCTCGTCGTTGGCAGTCTTCTGGTAGGCGCGATCATCTCCCCCGAAGGCCGGCATGAAGGGTCCATAGCCCCGAATGCCGTCCGGCGGATATTTGCAGCCCGCCACCGCGCGGCGGGCATCCTCGACGGATGCGATCAGCGGGATCACGACGCCATCAGCGCCCTGATCGAGGGCCTGTTTCAACTCGTCGGGGCGGTTGTCCTTCACTCTTACCAGCGCCACCGTGGGGGAATCCCGCAACATCCAGAGGATGTAGCGCAGCGATTCGACATTGCGCGGCGAGTGCTCCATATCGACGCTCATCCAGTCGAAGCCGGCGCGGGCCACGGTGGCGGCGACCAGCGGGTCGGTCGACACCGACCATGTTCCGTAGACGGCCTGTCCTCCATGCAAACGATGTTTCAAATCCGAACCTTTCATGCGTTCAACTCCTCTGCAAATTCCAACGTGGTTTGACGTTGTGGTTGACGTAGGAACGTGGCCAGCGCCCTTGGGCAAACGCCAGCACAGTTTCTACTGATAGTCGCCAGCTGTCATCCAGGGATTGATCGGTGTAGCCGGCGATGTGGGGTGTGATCACGACATTGTCCAGGCTGAATAGGGGGTTTTGTAGAGAGGGCGGCTCTTGCTCCAGCACGTCCAGGCCGGCGGCGGCGATCCAACGCTCGGTCAGGGCTTTGGTCAAGGCTGTCTCATCCACGACTGGCCCGCGGGCGGTGTTGATCAGAATTGCGTCTGGCTTCATCAGGCGCAACTCGCGTTCCCCGATCAGGTGATATGTTTCGTCCAGCAAGGGGCAGTGGAGCGAGACGAAATCGGAGCGCGCCAACAGTTGGTCCAAGGCGGCGGGTTGGGCGTTGTGATTCGCCATCACGTCGGCGCGCACGTACGGGTCATGCGCCAGAATCGTCATCTCAAATCCACTCAACTTGCGGGCCACCAACTGCGCGATATGGCCGAAACCGATCAGGCCCAAGGTCTGGCCACGCACATGCCAATTTGGGTAGGCGACATCCCGATTCCAGATGCCAGCGCGCACGATCCGATCCTGAACGGCAATTTGACGCACTACCGCCAGTAGCAACCCGATGGCATGGTCCGACACGCCATCATTGTAGGCCTGCGGCGTGTTGGCTACGACAATGCCCAACTTGGTGGCGGCGTCAATCGGCATATTGTCGACGCCGCTGCCTGTTCGGATCAGCGCGCCGCAGCGCGGCAGATCGGCCAGGCGCTCAGCGGTCACGACGCGGCTGCCACCGAACACCCACACGAGGTCGGCATCGCCGGCGCAGGCTATCAATTGCGCGCGCGTCTCACATTCCTGGGTGACGAACTCTATGTCATTGGCCGTCATGGTTTCGGATACCCAAGCGGGCAGCGTGTCCGCGTCCATGGCGACCAGGGCCACTTTGAAGGATGTCATTTCTCTTCTCCTGTCAATGCGCTTGACCTGTGATTCGGACTGTGATTCCCTTGATTCAGATGATGGGCAGGATGAAATCAGGGTCGCTCCTGCATCATCACATAAATCTATCGTCCTGAATGTCCCTGTCAGCGGACTCGAGATGTGACCAGATGGATCGGCGGCAGGCCTCTGGCGATGCGGTCCACGTTCTCGGCTGCGGCCTCCATCCGCCGGCGGGAGGTGTCTGGGGTGTACCCCGAAATATGGGGCGTGAGAATTACGTTGTCCAGTTGCAAGAGCGGATGGTCGGATTCCAGCGGCTCCTGGGCGAACACATCCAGCCCGGCGCCTTTGATCTGTCCCTGCTGCAGGGCTTCGAGCAAGGCGTCCTCATCGATCAGCTCGCCGCGCGCGATGTTGAGCAGGACCGCGGTTGGTTTCATCAACTCGAAGGCGCGCCGGTCGATCATGCGCCGCGTTGTCGCATTGAGATGGACGTGCAACGACAGATAATCCGCTTCTGCCAGCACATGGTCCAGCTGCGACGGGCTGCCCAAAAACTCGATGTGGAACTCGTCTAACTCCGCTTGGGGGAAATCCACCACGTCGATGGCCATGAGACGCATGCCCAACGGCCCGGCGCGCCGGGCCAGTTCACGCGCGCTGGCGCCAAAGCCGATCAGGCCCAAGACTTTGCCGGCCAGTTCTTCGTTGACGGCGCGCTGCCAGCCGGCCGCGCGATTGTGGTTGAGATTTTTGGCAAAGCAGAGGATCAGCATGAGCACGTGTTCGGCGAGCGGGACAGCGCTTAACGGACCAGGCGAATTGGCAAGCGGCAGCTCCTGATCCAGAAAGTAGGCCACATCCACGTGATCTGTGCCGTTGGTGGTGACCTGCCACAATTTTACATCCGCTGACAGGGCGGCGTCAATCAGCGCGCGCGTGCCTACGGCGCCGCCTGGGTCGATCACGACGGCGACGCCTTTGAACTGTTCGGCCATCGGTCTGGCGGGGTCGTACAGTTCGATAGGGTATCGTCCGCTGATGGCCTTGACAAAATCCGGATAGGCGCGATCGAGGCCGCTCGGCGCGCGCAAATAGAGGACTTTCATCGGCTGTATCGTACTCCTGTATAGTAGGGCTGGAAGAAAGCGATCTGTTCGTCTGTTATCACAATTGCCTCCGAATCTCTGCTGTAAACGGTTTCATCGGCGGGCGCCCCTTGTGGTTGCCCCTACTCCACGCGTGACAGGAGCTGGCGCAAACGGGCGACATTACGCGGTAGGGCAACGCGCGGATCCTCTTCTCCCTGATACTCGAGTAACATGTCTCCGTCATAGCCGAGGCGATCGAGTTCGGCCAGGATGGGCGGCAGGTCTATCACACCGCCATCGAGATCGGTACCGGTATAAGGCTGCCCCCGGTCTGTGTCCAGGTAGCGCTCCCGTTGCTCGTCGGCCGCGAGCGGGCGGCTGTTTTTGATGTGCACGTGGGCGATATAGGGCGTCATATCATGCAGCGTCGCTAGCGGATCTTCATTGACGAACAGCGATGCGGCAGTGTCGTAAATCAGCCGGAACCCTGGTGAACCGACTTCAGCGCAGATGTCGCGGCAATCGGCTCCGCGGCCCATCAGGGGCCGACTCGGGGGGTAGTCTACGTTCTCGGCGATCAGGGTCACGCCGACCGATTGGGCGCGCTCGGCACATGGCCGCAGCCCTTCAACGAGCCAGGCACGCTGTCGCGCCAGAGGCCAGTCGTCTTTGACGATGGCCGGCACGATCATCGCCAGCGAGCCGCCCATTTCTGCGATGCGGTCGAGTTGGGCGAAAACGTGGTCGATAGCGGAGTGGCGGGCGTCTGGCGGCAGGGCCACATCGGCGAAGAAAATATAGGAGACGATCGGCAAACCGGCGTCCTCTGCCAATCCTCTGACGTATGCGGGCGAGCAGTCCTCCCAATATTGGTGCATCAGTTCAAGCCCATCGATATCCAATGCGCCACAAAAGGCGATGACCTCCTCACGGCTAAAGAAGCCAGGTTTGGTCTTGGGGTGGACGTAGCGCTCCCGCAAAGCCCAATCGGCGTTGTAATCCGTCATTGTAATGCGGCCCGCCATATCCCTATCCTCGCTTATCCACGTTGACGATCCTGGGAGAAATCATAGCCGGACATATCTGGCGTGTAGCCTTGCAGGGTCCAGCCGCCATCGACGTACAGAATCTGACCTGTGACAAGCGCGGCATCGTCGCTCGCCAGGAACACACACGGCCCCACGTAGTCCTCCACGTAGGCGACGCGGCCGGCGGGCGTGATCGCGCGCCATTTCCGTTCGTAGTCGGGGTCGTAGCCGCGATTGCGGTCGGTGCTGGTGGCTGTGGGGGCGATGGCGTTCACGCGGATTTCCGGGGCCAGTTCGAGGGCCAGTTGCCGGGTCAGAGCTTCCAGGCCGCCTTTGGCCATGGTGTAGCTGGAATGCGCTGGGATCATGAGCCTGGCGGCGATGGAACTGATGTTAATGATCGAGCCGCCGCCCTGTTTCAGCATCTTGCGGGCGGCGGCGGCAGAGCCAAAAAAGGGGCCGCGCAGGTTGGTATTGACAACATCGTCGAAATCTTCTTCGGTTATCTCGAAGACGTGGCCAAAGCGGGTGCGGGCCGCATTGTTCACCAGCACATCCAGGTGTCCGAAGCGTGCGCAGACAGCGTCGATCAGCTGCTCGAAGGCTGTCTTGGAACCGATATCGGCCTGAAATGCCGTGGCTTCCCCGCCGGCTTGCTGAATCCGCTCACAGGTACGTTCAGCTCCCTCAGCATCCGTCTTATAGTTGACGGCAACCTGCGCGCCGGCGGCGGCCAGACCGACTGCCAGGCCTTGGCCAATCCCCTTGCTGGCGCCTGTTACCAGCGCCACTTTTCCAGAAAGTTTCTCTTGCATGCGCATATCTCGCGAGTGGTATAGGGTTTGACTGGTTTGTTGGCCCGTCGCTGTTGCGTCGGCGCATTGCCTTATATGGTCGCGCCCACCTGGCCGGCAACGCCGCGAATAAAGCCAGCCACTTCCGCGTATTCCGGCTCGGTCGCCAGGTGTTCGATGATCAGCGGGGTATCCGGCGACAGTCGCTCGATGCGAGACAGATAGGTGCGATAGTCCAGAACGCCTCTGCCCGGCAGCACCTCTTCGATGGCTACGGTGCGCGCGTCCAATGCATAGTGGACATCCTTAGCGTGACAAGAGCGGATCCAGGGGCCTAGGAGGTCGAAGCAACGGTTCAACAGTTCGGTCGTCGCATAATAGGTGCGTGGATCGCGCACTGCGTTGGCTGGGTCGAGATGGACGGCCAACCCGGGGTGATCGATGGCTTTGAGGAGCGCAAGATAAATTTCAGGCCCGTCCAGCAGGGTCCAGGGCGACATCTCCAGGGTCAGTTTGGTGCGACGCGGCTTGACTTCATCAAGGATGCGCTTCACCCACTCGACGACGGCATCGAAGCCGTCGTTGGTAAAGTTGCGCGGATGCTGCCCGACATGCGAATCCCAGTTGTCGCTGCCGTCGAAGGAGCCGACGACCGTGGCGCAGCAGACGGCCTCCAGTTCGTCAGCGAGAGCGAGCGTCTCGGCGATGGTATTCAGATTTTTGCGTCGTTGGTCTGGGTCGGGGTGAAGGGGATTGACCCAGGCGGCCACCTCTGCAATCACGATGTCGGCGCGGGCAAAGGCCTGTTTGATGTGGCGAATGCTCTCGGTCTCGTCAATCGAGACGTCCGGGCAGGGGGCGGCCCGGTAGCCCTGGCGGCGACACTCGGCCACATGGGCATCGGGGTCCGCGGCGCCGAGATAATCACCGATTGTGGCGCCAAGTCTCATTGGGTCGCTCCTTTCTGCGGCGGCTTCGGGATTAGGAAGTAGGAATTGGATAGTTCCCACTTGACCACATCAGCCTACCTTATCCTATCTGCCGCTTGCAGACCTTATTATATAAGGATGGCCAGATCGCGTCAACACGCTTTTGTGCGGGGGGCGCGTTTCTGGCTACCTCAGCTATACGAGCTGCAGGCCAGACACCTGCGTTTCCCGGGATGATGTCCCCAAACTGAGATGCACCTTGTACGGCCTTCTGCTCCGTGCGCTTGGCATCTATATTCACATGTGTGTATGATACACACATGGACAGCGGAACAGTGATACGACGACTGAGATGGGATGGCTGGACACTCAGAAATGTCAGGGGAAGCCACCACGTTCACCCATCCCCAAAAGCCTGGACGCGTCACAGTCTCGCATCCACTGAAGGACATACCCGTTGGCACGCTGCGAAACATATTCCGCCAAGCGGGCTGGGATTGGAGGTCTCGATAGATGCAATTTCCGATAGTGATCCATAAAGACGAAGCAAGCTCTTATGGGGTTTCCGTTCCCGACCTGCCTGGCTGTTTTTCTGGCAGTGAAACCCTTGACGATGTCTTTGCCGCCGCTGCCGAAGCAATCATATGTCATATCGAGGGGATGCTGATGGATGGCGAACCCATCCCCAGTAAAAAGCCCCTTGCCCTGCACCAGGCCAACCTGGAGTATGCTGGCGGCATCTGGGCGCTCGTTGATGTCGATATCTCGAAACTCTCTGGCAAGACAGTGCGAGTCAATATCACAATTCCCGCTCGCGTATTGGCTATCGCTGACGAAGCGGCGATTCGGGAGGGACAATCGCGCTCGGCATTGCTCACGCATGCAGTACTCCACTATGTAGGACGACAGACAGCCGACTGAACGCGCCTGTTCCATGCAGACAGCGGGTGGCATCAGCGGCACATAGGGCGATATCCACATGCCTTGCAGCTGTTGACGGCTAACCGATATACGAAGACGTGGCCCGGCGCTTTACGCTCGCTGAAGTGGAGCGACTATGGCGGCGATTCGCCACGCTGGATGCCAAACTGCAGGCGGATGCGGATCGGATGGTGGTCGGGAGCCAGGCGAAGCCGACGAAGTACTGCGTCTACGAGATGCCGGCCGATTTCGATGTGGAGGAGTTCATCGCCAGCTGGGCCTGATGACATGAACGGTTGGCAGCGGTCCGCGTACGCGTTGTCGGAGTTACAGTCCCATCTCGTATAGCTTGGCTATCTTCTGCTTTCGTCGTGGCCCGGCCGTCTCCATCAGCCGATCGGTAAATGTGCGCTTGCCGTAGCGTTGGTTGACGCGCATCAAGTACCCGTAGAGCCAGGTCTCTTCCCACGCCAGCTTCGGATAGGCGGCCCAGTTAAAGGTGAACATGCGACGACCGACGCGGCCGCCCCACGACGAATGCCATAGGCGGTGGTCGAAGGCGACGACGTCGCCTGGCGTCGATTCCAACGGCGTGCGACCGGGCACGTCGGCAGAGTGGATATCGAAGATGCTATCCTGGACTGCCTGATGGAGCTGCCGCGAGTATTCTGGATGGTGGCTGCCGGGGATCACACTCAAGCAGCCCTTTCCTTCAACGACGGGATCGCAGTAGAAGGCGGTCTTCATCGTCGCATAGGCGTGCAGACCGCCGCCGTCGGCATGCCATCGGGTGTCCCCCACATAGAGGTTGCCATCATTGCCGCCGGTATAGAGGCTGCCCTCGCCGAGCAGACCGTCAACGACATCCAGCAGACGCGCGTCGTCGAGCAGTGGGTAGAAGACCTGTGGATCCTCCTCGATGATCGGCATCACCTCCTGGCGCGTCTGGCCGTCGAAATCGGCGTCGCCGCGGACACGCCGCAGAGCGCGCTCGAGCGCCTGGCCGTAGCGCTCGATCTCGTCCGCTGTGAAAAGTCGCCGGAAGACGACAAATCCGTAGGTGCGGAAATGTTGGCGTTGCGTATCGGTCACGATGGATGTCTGATGGTTCATATCTCACCTCCTGATAAGCGTCGGGGGGCTGATCAGCCCTTCACGCCAGTGACAACCACGCCTTGGATAAAGTAACGCTGCAAGAAAAAGAAGACGAGCACCGGCGGGATGGTCAGAATGGTGGACATCACCATCAGTTCCGGCCAGGTGGCGGCCTGGTAGGTTGTATTGGTATCAAACTGCCAGGTGCGAATCGCGACTGCCAGCGTCATCTTGTCCTCGGTGTTGAGATAGATGAGGGGGGCGAAGAAGTCGTTCCACTCCCCCATAAAGGTGAAGATGGACAACGCGCCCAAGGCGGGCAGTGATTGCGGCAGGATAACCCGCCAGAAGACGCTGAAGAAACCGCACCCATCGATGCGCGCGGCCTCGTCGATTTCCTGGTTGAGGCTCATGAAGAACTGGCGCATCATAAAGATGAAAAAGGCGCCCCCGCCAAACCAGTTGGGCACGATGATCGGTAGCGCTGTGTTCAACCAGTTCAAATTGCGAAAGATAAGGTACTGGGGGATCAACACCACGTGGTACGGGATCATCATCGTGCTCAACACGATCACGAACAGGACGCTGCGCCCGGGAAAGCGTAAGCGGGCGAAGCTGTAGGCGACCAGGGAGGCGGTCAGTACGCGTCCCAGGAGGACGCCTATGACGATCGTCATTGTGTTCTTCAACGATACCCAGAAAGGGAATTTGTTGAGCGCTTGCGGGTAGTTGCTCCACACAATGGGGCGGGGAATAAACGTGGGCGGGATGGTGAAGACCTGCCCGTCCGGCTTGAGCGAACCGCTCACCAACCACACCATCGGCAACAGGAAAAGGGCCAAACCCAACGTCAATAGCAGATAGAGAAGACCACGCCACAACAGACGATTGGTGATTGACGACTGCTGCCCAGCTATCCAACCTCGTTTATCCGCTGCGTGGTTTGTCATCTCAATTGTCCTCAAGCGTAGCTGACTCCCAATCGGCGCTTGTCAACGGTTATTCTCCTTCATAGTAGACATAGCGCGACGATGTCCTCAGCACCAGGATCGTCAGGGCAAGAATGATGATGAACAGGATCCAGGCAAGGCCGGCCGCGTATCCCATTTCAAGCTGTTGCCACCCCTTGCGGTAGAGATAGAGGACGTAAAACAAGGTGGAATTGACTGGGCCGCCATCGGTGATGATGAAGGCGCTGGTGAAGACCTGGAAGGAGTTGATAATGCCCATGATGAGGGTAAAGAGAATCACCGGTGATGTCATGGGCAGGGTGACGTTCCAGAGTTGCTGCCAAGCGCTGGCACCGTCCACCTTGGCCGCGTCGTAGAGGGCCGTCGGCACCCCTTGCAACGAAGCCAGGTAGAGGATAAGCCCGCCGCCGGCTCCCCACAGGCTCAATATCATCAGCGTTGGCAGCGCCCACTTCGTCGATCCGAACCAATTTGGCGGCTGACTGACGCCGATGGTCTGCAGAATGCTGTCGGCCAACCCGTACTGATGCGCGAATACGTAGGCAAACAGATAGGCCGTGGCCACACCCGGCACCACTGCTGGCAGATAGAAGCCCGTGCGCCAGAAGGAGAGGCCTTTGGTCTTCTGATTGAGCAGGAGGGCCAGCCCATACCCCACCATGACGCCCAGCGGCACGGTCACCAACGCGTAGATGGCTGTGACTCTCAGCGACTGCAAGAGGAGCTTGTCACGGGTGGCCATTTTTATGTAGTTGTCCAGCCCTCTGAATTGTGGCGGGGACAGGATATTATATTCCGTGAGAGAATAGTAGGCGGAGAGCAGCATCGGCCCCACGCCCCAGAGCAGAAAACCTAACAACCAGGGTGAGATACCGATATAGCCGGCCAGGGCTTCCCGCCCCTTTAATGTCTGCCACCAATAGCGCTTCTGCGTGGTCGCTTGCGTCGTCATTAGCTACTCTCAAAGGAGATTGGAGGACCAGAGATCGATATTCGGCTCGGTTAAAGCAATCTCTGGTCTCCAGCTCTTTTCATGGACTAACTCTTGGCTGCCAACTCCGCGTTGATGTCGGCCACGGCTTCCGTGACCGCCTGCTCGGTCGGCTTCTCACCGATCAGAGCCGCTTCAAAGGCGGATCGCAGCGTATCGCGCAGGAAGGCCGCTGCCTTGAAACCATCGTGCCCTGGATAATGGATCGACGCCTTTGCCTGTTCAGGGTATGCAGAGAAACCTTCCCAACGGGAAAGGTGGATCCCGACCACGGTTTTGACTTCCGTGCCATCTTCCAGTTCATCGTAATACAGCTTGCCATTGTAGGCTGGCGCCAGCCCCATAGTACGGATGAACTGGCGGCCGACGTCTTCATCGATAATCTGGGTGATGGCGTAGTCCATGGCTGCGTCGGGCGCCTTCGAGGCTTTGTTTACCGTCAGGAAATCGCCGGTGGTGTGAATCGCCCGCTGCTTGAACCAGGGCGCGTGGATGTAGGTTTTTTCGAAATCGAGTTGGTCTGAACGATGGAGAGTAAGCCCGACCGGGGCAAGTGTCAGCGCGGCCCGTCCCGCTCGGTAGGTACCGCCTTCGATGGGGCCGGCCACCGCTTCCAGGTAGGTATAGCCCTGGAGAGTCAGGTCTATCGTTTCGGTGATCGCCTCGAGCGCTTCTGGCGAGTCCAATTGACACTCGGCCTCGTCTCCTTCGTACCACCAGGTATCGAACTGCTGACCGTCGTTGCCGTAAACGAAATGCTTGGTGCAATAGCTCCAACCGCTCATCAGGGGGCCGGCAATGGCCCATGTTTCCGTTTGGCCGTCCGCATTGGTCTGTGTTGCGGCCTGGCAGAAGGCGACGAGATCATCCCATTGCCATTCGTCGAAATTGTCTTTGCCGAATTCGGGCAGTGTATCGGTGAGCCCCAATTCGTCGGTCAGGGTTTTGTTGACATGAAAGACGCAGGGGTGGGCTACGTACTGGTCGAGGCCCAGAATCTCTCCCTGATAGCCTCCGACTTCGACGGGATCCCAATAGTATTTGCTGGCGTCGAAATTGCGGACTACCAGGTGATCGTCAAAGGGCCGCAGTTGGCTGGCTGTCCAGAAGTCGCCCATGAAGACATTGGCGATCATCATAACGTCCGCCGCGGTACCGCCGGCCAGCTGCAGCTTCAATTTGTCGTGGTATTCACTCCAAGGGGTGCTTTCGAGGGTCGCTTGCGTGTTGGTCTTCTCTTCAATGATCGGGGCGTAGTCGTTCCAGAAAGTTCCCCACCAGGTGCTAAACCGGATTGGCGTCGCTTCGGCGGCTGGGGCTCCCGCTTGGGTCTCTGAGGAAGCCTCTTCCTGGGCCGGTGCGGATGTTGGGGCCGAGGCACAACTGGCAAGCAGGGCGCCCGTGCCGGCCACAGCCGACCATTTCAAGAAATCACGCCGCGAGACATTGAGCTTTTCTGTCGTCTTCATGAGCATTTCTCTCCTGTGCTTATCTCGATTGGAACGAGATGCTTGTCTGCCGAAACATTGAAATCGGACTGGCATGCTCTGTGTTTTCTGGTTTTCACCTCCTTTATCGGCACTCAGCTGTAGCGCGTATCAGGGGCCTTGCACTTGCATAGGTTGCTGTTGACTAAGAACTGCGCTATCGCTGAACGGTTTTGAGGATACAGATGGCGCGGCGGCGGGGCCTATTTCGCCTAGGTCATCTTGGGCTTTATTCACACGGGCCTCGCGGCGGGCCACCCAGTGGACTGAGATGCGCGTCGAGACGACTGCGCACTTCGATTCTATTCTCGAGGGGGAAAAGGTGTTGGGAGCTTGGATTGTGATCTTGCCGCAAGCATACCATGCTTGGTTCTGGCCTGTCAATGCTGTGGCGAGAGGCCAGATCTGGGGCCAGATTTCCACCCTTTGACGGCAATCCAGAAGTATGCTATACATAACAGGCAGAGGCAAGCAACGATTGCGACAAGGCAAAGTCTGGTCAGGCCACTCCAGGCGACAGTGCCCCGATTCCCCTGATGACCCCTATACACGCGGAGCGCGCTGTCAAAGCCCACAGAGGCTAGAGCAGTTCGGCGTAGTCAGCGGCAAAAGGACGAACATGAACAATATACCCATGACACGGGCTGAGCAGATGTTGGCGTTCCACGACGGGCAGTTCGGAGGGAATGCCTTCCTTGGCCTTGAGGGTGGGGGCATCCTCTTCAGTAACGGGACCCATTTCTCTATCAGCGCTGACGGGGGCATCACCTGGGGCGAGCCGTATCCGGGGATGGATGAGAAGGGCGAACCCCTCACGGCCGGCAACGCGTCATTGGTGAACCTGTCTGGCGGCGCGATTGGCATGGCCACATGGCGGATCCGGCCGGGTTCTTCAAGAATCTATGAGTCACAGATGGTCTTCAGGCGATCGGAAGATGGAGGCAAGAGCTGGTCTCCCCTCACGCTCATGAACCACTGGATGTTGGGCGCCCACGCCCTCAGCGACACAATGATACGGACCGAGTCGGGGCGCCTCATTCTACCGGTCTATTTCGGCATCGGGCAAGGTGGATTTCATCAAGAAGGCGCGCCATTTCCAGGCGCATACCTCAATGGCAACTTCGTTTCGACGAGCGCGCACTTCTTCGATCCTCACTTCACGGCCAGTTATGTCATGTATAGCGACGACGAAGGACGGAGTTGGCAAAAGAACCGTGACGGTGAACTCTTCATCATCATGGAGTATGGTGGGCGGTGGGAGTTGACCAACGAACCGACCATTGTTGAGGTCACGCCTGGCAAACTGCTTATGCTTCTGCGCACGCGTCTGGGACGCCTCTATCAGTCTCGGTCGGAGGACAACGGTGAGACATGGACTCGTCCGGAACCGACGCAACTGGCAGGCACACAGGCTCCAGCTCAGATCCGCAAGCTGCCGCAAACGGGAGATCTCTTGACGGTATGGACGCAGCAGAGTGAGCGGGAGATCAAGCGGGGCTTTATCCGCACCCGGCTATCGTCTGCCATCAGCCGGAATCAGGGCGCTATCTGGGAACATTTCCAGAATGTAGAATCTCTACACGAAGAGACCCATGTCGAGCCTGGTCCCCTCTATCCGGTCCGACCGGAGGGCGCCTACGGCGCGCCGGGCGGTGGGGTGGTGTGTGATCAGGAGTATGTCATGCCTCTCCCGGAGGGATACGGCATGTGGTCCTATCCTTCGGTGTTCGTTGCCGAGGATCGGGCGCTGATCTCCTATAACTATTTTCTCTGCGACAGCGCGGGGCAGCGATCGAGAGGGCATCGGATGAAGGTCCTCCCGCTCTCCTGGTTCTACGGCGGTCGGGACCCGGCGAGCGAGAATCCGACTTTGGATCGGATCGAGCGTCATGTCAGAGGGGAACAATGATGGTCTTATGGCTGCATCCCACTATTGACTCTAATTGATGAGACTGAGATGGTCAACAGAAGATGCGTTCAAGGAGGTGGGTGGAGATGGCACAAGAAATGAGGCAAGAGGGGCTGCGTTTCGTGGCGCAGACGCCGCGCGTTGTGGCTGAAGGAGTAGGATTCTGCTGGTATCCCGGCATTCGTCGGTTCTCCACAGGCGAGCTGATGGCTGCGTACAGCCTGAACCCCGATTCCGGCGAGAACCTGGTGAACGTCACCGGCATCTCGCTTTCCAAAGATGAAGGGGCTACGTGGGCACACCATTGCGATGTCAGCGGGCTCAGCGGTCGGCTGGACATCGCTTTACCCGATGGCACTTTGGCCGGCCCCAACGCGCCCTACAAGCCGGAGCCCCTTGGTCAATGGCGCACATTCGTGGGCCACTATGGACGTTTCGAAAAGAGCGGCCAGCAGTACACGGTGGAGCTGTGGGGCACGCGCATCGAGGGCCTGCCGCGCGATGTGAAAGCGCGCGCCGTGCAGAGCCGAACACGCTGGGCTGAGATTTCCCCCTTTCGCGACAGTATCGAGCTGGAGCCGGGGCGCTACCTTGCCACGACCTATATGACCTTCGAAGGGGACGCGCGCTACAGCACAGTGGTTTTGATCTCGGAGGATGAAGGCCGCAACTGGCGTTACCTTTCCACCGTGGCCGGCGCG
This sequence comes from uncultured Caldilineaceae bacterium, assembly GCA_958295915.1. Taxonomy (GTDB): domain Bacteria; phylum Chloroflexota; class Anaerolineae; order Caldilineales; family Caldilineaceae; genus Bin5. The sequence goes on along the minus strand of OY282381.1, from coordinate 3,700,968 downwards.
GACGCGGGCACGGACGCTCGGGAGGGCTTCTGTGAAGCTTGTCTGGTCCGCTTGGAGGATGGCGATCTGATGTGCGTGGGTCGTATGGGCGGGGGACGCGATCAGTTGCTGGCCCGCGCCTATTCGAGTGATGAAGGCAAAACGTGGGGTCCCATCGACCGTCTGCCGGCTTGGAGCGTGCTGCCCGATATCGTGCGCCTGAGCAACGGCGTGCTGGTGATCTCAACCGGGCGGCCGGGCCTTTTCCTGTGGTTCTCGACCGACCCGCGCGGCCAGAATTGGCAGCCGTTCGACGTCATGGCCCATCACAACGCAGTGATGGACAAAGCCCATCACATCAGCCCCGGCAAATACGGGCTGGAAGCGGTGACCAGGGAACAATATTACACTGTCCATCATGATTTCGACGAGCCGGATCAGACTACATCCTACACATCCATCCTGGAGGTCGCTCCGAACCGGCTGTTGATGGTCTACGATCGCGTCCCCTATGGCTGGATGCCGGTGCCGACCGATGCGGAGGTGCGCAGCCGCATCCTGGCGCGCTATCCCACGTCCACACTGCCGGCAGACAGCATGATCCCGCGCGAGCGTGAGCGGATCTACGTGCTGGAACTGGAGATAGAACGCCAGTGATATCTTGTCTCGGCCGGATTGCGTCTGCGCGCCGGCCCGGTCTTTTATTCGAGGTCGATCCTCGGTCAGGAGGAGACTATTGCACAGATCGGTACGACTTGGCTCTCGATATCAGATTCATCGTGACAGCCTTTGGTGAGAAAGCCTGGATTTATGGTACTCAGGAGGAAAACGCATGAAACGCTTAGCATCTCGCACGATCTCCCGCCGGCAGTTTCTCAAAGGGGGCGCCCTGGCCGCGGCCGGTGGCCTTTTGGCGGCTTGCGCGCCGGCGGCGTCGCCGGCTCCTGCGGACGCGCCTGCGGCCGAATCCGAACCCGCCACAGCGTCGGACCGTATGGGCGGCACCCTGGTCTTTGGCTATCCCCAGAAGACCAGTTACCAGGACCTGCTGGCCGTGGAGCACAACGCCGGCAACAGGCGCTACTACCTGATTGGCTTGACGCACAATTGTTTGGTGAACATCAGCACCGATTATACCCAGTGGATACCCGAACTGGCGGAGAGCTGGGAGTTCGACGGCAACAGGGCCATCTTCAACCTGCGCCAGGGCGTCAAGTGGCACGACGGCGAGCCGTTCACGTCGGCGGACGTACTGTTCACCTTCGGCCGGCTCATTGGCCATCCTAACGTTCGCCAGTGGAATGGAGTACGTCATTTCAAGGGCATCGTCGTCGGCATGACCGAGTTTTCTGAAGGCGAGGCCGATGAGGTGATAGGCCTTTCAGCGCCCGACGACCACACCTTCGTCTTCGAGATGACCAATCCTTACCGCGCCGCCTTCCTCGAAAAACTGCTCAATTTTGCGATCATGCCCAAACATCTTCTGGGCCAGATACCTGAAGAGCAGTGGGGAATCGACGAGCAGGGGCAGCAGGGGCTGAAGAACACCGAGTACGCCAAGAAACAGGGCATTGGCACGGGTCCTTTCCGGGTAACCAACTACATCCCCGATCAGATTGTGGAGTACGAGCCGTTCGACGACTACTTCGGGGGCAAGCCGCAGTTGGACAAACTGGTATTCGTTCCCTATACGGATCAATTGGCGATGGCTGCGGCGGTGGAGAAGGGTGAATGCCACATCGCGATTCGCACGCCGCAGTCGGAGTACGAGCGCTTCCAGACGATGGACCACGTGGACATCGTACTGAACCACGGTCCCAGCGCCTTCGCCTGGTACCACAACATCCGCTACGTACTGGCCGACGTACGGGTGCGGCAGGGTCTGAGCCTGGCGCTGAATCGAGACCAGATCGCCAAAGACTTCTTCTTCGGCACGGTCGAGGGCGCCAAGGCATCCCTGGAGTATGGCGACTACGGCATCAGTCCTGACGCGGCGCAGTGGTTTGAGTACAATCCGCAGCGGGCCAGGCAACTTCTGGAGGAAGGCGGCTGGGATTTCGATTACACCTTCCGTTTGGGAATGTCTTCGCTGTCTCCGACATATGAGCCTCTTTACGCCATATTGCGCGAGATGTGGGATGCTGTCGGCGTGAAGACCGAGTTCCACATCATGGCAGCGGAATACACCAACATTCTCAACAATCCTCCTCACGACTTCGACACGCTCTTCAGCGGCTATGGGTGGGGTTTGACGCCCGGTGGCTTCATTCATAACTTCACCGATCCTCGCTGGGGACCGGCTGATGAAAAGGGCGTAGCCATGATCGACGAGCTCATCCTCCTGGATGACGAAGCAGCGCTCAGAGAAGGCGCTTTGGGGCTGCAGGAGTATGCCTCAGAACTCCAGCGCCATTGTGTGATTGCTCAGGTGCCAGGCATTCATGTCGTCAACAAGAGAGTGCAGAACGGCGACGTCGTGCCGGTCTACGGGCCGCGCACCCACTGGATCGACTGGGTGAACGTGCACATGTCAGCTTGAGAGCGTTTTGTCCCCTCGTCACTATGTTCTCCGAGGCCCTTGTGGCCTCGGAGGATTAGCTATCCGATAAACAGATATGTCTCGTTACCTCCTGCGCCGTATTCTCTTGATTTTTCCTTTGTTACTCGGCGTAACCATTATCAATTACGCAATCTATGCACTGGCGCCAGGGGATCCGGTCTCGGCTATGATAGATCCCTATGAGCTGAGCCACATGACTGACGAAGATCTGCAGGCTGCGCGCGAGGCGCTGGGTCTGAACAAGCCGATACCGGTTCGTTATCTGATCTGGCTTTCGAAAGCCATACAGGGCAATCTGGGCTATTCTATCTGGTTTAACACACCCGTGTTTGAGGTGATGTTGCGCGCCCTGGGCAATAGCATGCCCGTGATGATTCTGGCGCTCATCGTATCGACCGTCGCGGGGATCACCTTGGGAATCGTTTCGGCATTGAAACCTTATTCCCTGATTGATAGTGTGTTGACAACGTTCGCCTTCGCGGGCGTGGCTGTGCCCGGCTTTTTCTTTGCCTTGCTCCTCATCTATGCCGTGGCGATCCGTATGGACATTCTGCCGACCGGGGGCGTCACCACGCCCGGCGCGCCGCCATCTCTCGGGGACCGGCTGGCCCATATTCTCTTACCCGGGCTGGCGTTGGCCTACGAGACCACGGGAAGTCTGCTACGTTATACGCGGGCGAGCCTGCTGGAAGTATTGCATCAGGACTACATGACCACAGCGCGAGCCAAGGGTTTGGTCAATCATATGGTGGTCTTGCGACATGGCTTACGCAACGCGTTGCTGCCGGTCATCACCATTCTCGGTTTGCGCCTTCCGAGCCTTTTTGGCGGGGCTGTGCTCATCGAGACGGTGTTCAACTATCCTGGCATCGGACTGACGATGGTACAGGCCACGGAGATGCGAGATTACCCTTTGTTGATGGGCGGCGTGTTGATAACAGCGATCCTGGTGTTGTTGAGCAACTTGATGGCGGATATGGCCTATACTGTAGCCGACCCGCGCATCCGCTATGAAGAGAGTTGAATGCGATGACAACGGAGCAAACGGCAACAGTTGCTGAGGATATGTTCGAGGATGCGCGGCGTTCTTCGGCCACACCACGCGCTCGCTTCTGGCGGCGTTTTCGCCGGCACAGGATGGCAATGGCGGGTCTGATCTTTTTGCTGATTGTGGTCTCCTGCGCGCTGGCCGCGCCCTGGGTCACACGGTATCCACCGACCAAGATCCAGTCTGGCCAGACACGAGCCGCGCCTAGTCGCGAGCACATCCTGGGTGGGGACGTAGCCGGGCGTGATATTTGGTCGCGGGTGGTCTATGGCGGCCGCGTTTCTCTCTCCGTGGGGCTGGTGGCGGTATCTATTTCCATCGCTATCGCGCTCATCTTGGGGTCATTGTCGGGCTATTACGGCGGCGCGGTGGATATGATCATCATGCGCATCACGGACATCATGATGGTCTTTCCCAGCTTGATTCTGATTATGACTGTCGTGGCCGTATTGGGGCCGAGCATCTACAATGTGATGGCGGTGATCGGCTTTATCGGCTGGACCAGTTCGGCGCGTCTGGTACGCGGTCAGATCCTGTCGGTGCGCGAATGGGATTTTGTGATGGCGGCGCGTTGTCTGGGCGTGCAGGATCAGCGCATCATGTTTCGGCATATCCTGCCTCACGTGCTGGGCCCGCTGCTTGTGGCCGCGACCTTTGGCGTGGCTTCAGCCATCCTGACCGAAGCCGGTCTTTCCTTTTTGGGCTTGGGCGTGTTGCCGCCTACCCCATCCTGGGGCAACATGCTCAATGGCGCCCAATCGATTTTCATCCTTGAGCGCATGTGGTGGATTTGGCTGCCACCTGGTCTGGCCATCCTGCTCACGGTGTTGGCCATCAACTTCGTGGGCGACGGTCTGCGCGATGCCCTTGATCCTCATATGAGCCTCGATTAGCAGACACTCAAGACCCATTTATCGCTCTGGAGCAAGGTGGCGCAAAATGAAAGATCGTTCGTTCCTACTCTCCGCTCTGGTAGATTTTCCCGATGACTGCCAGCAGATTGCTTTCACTGAGGAGCTGTTGGCGCAACTGATGGACCGTCTGCGGTGGATGGGCGTGGGCCGGGTCTATTGGAACTACTACAACGCCGGCCTATGGAAGTGGTTCGTGGAAAAGGTTGAATGGCGCGCCACTGCTGGGCGCGACGATGGGGGGACTTCAGGCGCGCGTCAGACGCTTGAGAACCTGGGCGATCCTATGCTGGTCGGCTGCCGTCTGGCTCATGAGCGCGGCATGGAATTTTACGCTGTAATAAAGCCCTACGAAAATGGCGTCAGTCACGCCACGCCCCGGGCGGTGCTGGAGAGGAGCGGACTGAGAGGGTTGCCTGGCATCGGCGGGCGGTACCGCGTCGATCCTTGGGTACTGGCGCGCCCGGAACTGCGCCTGCGAGCCCGCCAGGCGGATGTGCCGGTGGGTCTGGACACGGTACCGGTCACGCGCATCCAACTGCGGCAGAAGGACATGACGCCCGTGCGCATCGAACCGGAACACCTGGAGATCTGGACCAGCGATGACAATAACGGCTACCAGAAGCGCGCGGTACAGTTCAGCCTCAGCGCGGGAGTGGAGACGTGTCCTCATGATGTGGTCGATATGGACGGCGAATTGGTCACACGTCGGGGCGACCAGGTGCGGACGCTTGAGATAACTGGTCTCAGCCTGTCGGAGCCCTTCATTGCAATCACGACCAACTTCGAAGGCCAGGACGGCACGTTCTGCAACACTGCCGTTGAGATGGCGCGGGCTTTTGGCCCGGACGATCAACCGCTGCCCATTGTGGTCGCTAGCCACAAAGCCATCTGGCGGCCACAACGCGACCTACGCAGCGGCGATCTGGAATATGACACTGGCCTGGGCGCCGTCGTGGTCTGTCTGGACGTAACCAACAAAGCGGCGGAATTCGATAGCGCGCTCGGCCACTCCTCGGACGCGCGTGATGGCGTGATCGCATTTGCCAAGGGGCGCAACGCATACCTGTCCGGCTCCTTGTGTGAGGGCGATACAGAGGTGCAAGGTTTCTGGCTGAGCTGGATCAGCGATTGCATCATGGCTGGTGTTGACGGTGTGGATGTGCGCATTTCGTGTCACAGTTCATGGACGGATACACCGATGATCTACGGCTTCAATGAGCCGGTCCTGGCGGAGTACAAACGGCGCTACGGGGTCGACCCTGATGTGGAGTCTTATGATCCGGCGCTATTGGGCGACCTGCGGGGGGATTTTTTCGATCAGTTCCTGGGCGCAGCCAAGGCGCGTCTCTCTGCCGCTGAGATACGGATGCAGCTCCATGTGGAAGTCGAGTCGTTCCGCTCTGATGCCGCGCCGTCTCGCGTCCGTACCCGTCCGGGCAACATCACCTTCCATTGGCGTCGCTGGCTGCGGACGGGTCTGGCGGATGAGGTTACGCTTTTTGCCCGAGCCTGGATGCCTGCGCGCGTTCTGGCAGATGCCTTCGTGCAGGATGTTTTGGCTGAGGTGAAGGCTGCGGATGTACCGGCGCACCTGAGCGAGCCGCTGGGGCTGAGCGGTGGTGATGGGGGCAAGTTGGCCGACCAGATCGAGTATGCGTATCGCTCCGGCGCGCTGGCCGGCTACACCCTATATGAGACGGCAGCCTTGTTCGAGAGGCGGCATACGGGAGCCGATGCCAGACTGCAATTCTATCCTGGGCTGACCGAAGCGGTGCGTGAACGGGCTAAGGATCTGGGGCTGCTGTGATTCGTGGCCAGTGGTTATCGTCGGAGGAGGCAATCATGTCGAATCTCGGGGCGCCGAAAATCACCTTGGGCGAGCCTGTTGTGGTTCACCAAGCCTCTCCGGACGTAAAACGATGGGGGCCTTGGCAGTTTCCTCATATTGAACGCCTGGTGGATGGTCGGCTGCACATTGAGTATCACATCGAAGCGGATTCGGTCACCGCCTATGGGTTGCCCTCTGGGCATGCGTTGTCCTCGGATGATGGCAAAACATGGGAGGCGGCACGGGATATGGGCGCCAGCGGCGGCCTGCTGTTGTCGAATGGAGATCGTTTGCGTCCGGTGCAGTTGCGCTCCCGCAAACGTGATGAGGTAGCTCTGCCTGAACCGATTGCGGCGCACGAGAGGGCGTCGGGTCAGACAACGTATATATACCGCGCTGCCGATTTGCCGCAAGCGTTTAGCGGTTGGCGTTTTTCTCGCCTATCCCGGGGACAGACAAATTGGGGCGCAGAAACAGCCACGGTACGGATTCCCGGTGAAATACGGATTGTGAGGGAAGGCGTATTTGTGTTTTGGCCGTCGTTTCACCATGGCCGCTTGCGGATTGCGCCGGATGGGTCGATTTGGGCTGCGCTGCATATCATACGCATCGTCGAGGGCACGGTACAACAACAGAGCGACATTCTCTTTCTGCGGTCAAGCGATCAGGGGTATAGATGGGATGTGCTGAGCGAAATCCCGTATCAGCCCGATGAAGGCGCGGATCCACAAGCGGACAAGCGGGATGGCTTTACGGAACCGGAGTTCAACTTTATGCCAGATGGGACCGTACTGTGCCTCATGCGGACTCATGATGGATTGGGAGTTGGTCCCCTGTACTGGTCCCGCTCCCCCGACAATGGCCGGACGTGGAGCCAGCCCAATGTATTCGATGCTTGCGGTGTATGGCCGCGCACGTTAACCCTCAACAATGGCGTGACGCTGGCGGCATACGGCCGGCCTGGATTCTATATCAGAGCAACGGCGGATCCCTCTGGTCTCGTGTGGGAGCCGAGGGTTGTGGTGGTCGAGCCGGTCGAGGTCGGCAGAAATACTTGCTCCTATTCTGACCTGATGGCGCTGGATGACCACACGGCGTTGCTGGCATATTCGGATTTCAATTATCCTGACGCGCAAGGACAGCAGCGCAAGACCATCCTTGTGCGGACGGTGACTGTTATTCCCCCATGACATGAAAGGAGGCGCAAAGCTCACTTCAGTGATCAGTGGGCACCCCTTGTGGTTGCCCCTACCAGCTTATGTCATCCCCACTAACCATAACTTTACCCAGGAGGAGAGTGATGGCAACCAAACAGCAGATGAATCGGCGGGATTTCCTGCGCGTTTCGGCAGCAGGCGCTGCGGGGGTCGTGGCCGCAGCCTGTGCCCCGCAGGCGGTCGAGAGGGGGTCGCAAACGGAGGTTTCGGCCGGACAAGGCGCGGTGGAAGTTTCTTTCCTCTACTCGATGTGGTGGGATGCTGACCACAACTCCGAGACGCCCTGGCTGAAAGCATGGACCGAAGGCACGGGGGTCAAGGTGAACCCGTCGGTTATGCTGAAGCCGGAATACAACACCAAACTGGCGACCATGGTTATGTCGCGCGACCTGCCTGACATGGCGGAGACCTTGGACAAGATGATCGTCGATCAGTACGGGCCGGAAGGCATCTTTGCGGGCTTTGAGGTCGATTACATCGAGGAGAAGATGCCAAGCGTTAAGGCGCTGATGGCCAAGTACCCGGCCATGAAGCGGGCTATGATAAACGATGAGGATGGGAGGGTCTATATGTTTCCCTACATTAGCCCGTCCGGCAGGTTGGCGCCCTGGATGTACTTCACCCTGGATGATGACTATGCCCGAGCGATAGGCGTAAACCCGGCAGAGATTCGCACACTTGACGATTATACCGAGATGTTCTACGCGGTCAAGGCCTTGGGGCAAGATGGGCCGGAGGGCGCGGGCGGGTTTGTGTATTGTCCTCAATGGTCCTTCAGCAATGAGCCTGTCCTGGGCAGTCCAACCGACAGCACGCTCGCGGTGTGGGGCATGATTTTCCGCACCAGTCACCGGCCTTTCTTTCACTACGACGAAGAGAAGTACGTGTTCGGCCCAACGATGCCGGAGTACCAACGGATGGTGGAATACCTGGCCATGCTGTCGAGTGATGGCATGTTCTACCCTGAATGGTACCTCATGGGTAAGGACAAAAAGAAGTATCTTGAACTGGGCCATAGTCGTCCGCGGAAGATAGGCATTTCCACCATCACCCCCAGTGAGACGATGGCCCATGGCGAAAGGGGGCTGTTCCATCCGATTCCACCGCCCAAGCATGCTGATGGAACGCAAGGCTATTACGTGCTTCACAATCCGGTGCAGGCGGTCTGGAAGTCGTGGGTCGTCAATGCCGAGTCTGAGAATCACGAATGGATCTTGCAGCTCATCGACCGGGGTTATAGCGATGAGGGCGCTTTCAAGTCGAGTTTTGGCCAGGAAAACGTGAATTGGTTCCGCGGCTCTCCCCCGCTGGACAAGATCACTCGCTGGCCCGAGGCTGACTTTCCTGGCTGGGGAGAAGGCTGGTGGGGCCATATGGGGGTTTGGCGCGGTGACTACGACATGGAGAAGTATAACCGTCCAAACAGCGGGATAGGCGCCTACCTGGAAATCATGAAACACGAGATCATGGGTGTCTACCTGCATGGTCGGCAGCCACTGACGGGCGCGGGCTTCCACAATGAGGCTGGGGAGCTGTTGTCCCTGGGGGAATGGACCCAAATCCCGGAGGGTTGGGATGAGTTTCGCGGTCCGGTGATCAACTCGAACGCCAACAACCTGGAGCTTGGTTGGACCCATTACGACACATACAATGTATGCGCGCAAGCGGAAGGCGGCCTGAAACCCGCGCCGCCGATCCTGGGTTTCACCCGGGCCGAGGTCCAGGAGCTGCAACAGAAGCTGCTGCCTCTCGAGACCTACGTAGATGAGCAGACGATCGCTTTCATCACAGGCAGGAGATCGTTCAGCGAGTGGGATGCCTTCCAAGCGGAGATGGAGAAGTTCGACATAGGTAGAATCATCGAGCTATTCAACATCTCACTGGAGCGGTACAAGGCGAAGGGCTAATCAGCGATTGGGAAGGCTCCGGGGGGCTGTGGAGTTCAGTTCCCCGGCGCTATCTCTCTCCACAAACGTCTCCCCTATGTCACCATTCAGGAAGCGGCCCAGAGATGCCCGCTGGAGCTGGCGGAGGCTGCGCGGTTTGCGGCTCGAGATGGTTGACTGCGAGAGTGTCGTTTCGCATCATAAAGAGGAGGGCCTGACGTGGCAGTGACTGACATCCCCAAAGTGGCTGGCGTCCCTAAGAGAAAAGGCTTGTCAAAACTTCTATTCGATGTCTGGCGCGACTACGATCTGTACTTGATGATCTTGCCAGCGCTGATTGGATTCATACTCTTCGGGTACGGGCCGATGTATGGCCTGGTCATTGCATTTAAGGACTTTAACCTGGTGAAGGGTCTTATGGACAGTCCCTGGGTTGGGTTCAGGTGGTTCAGTGACTTCTACCATGATCCCTACTTCTTTCGGTTGGTGCGCAACACTGTGCTTCTGGGAACCTATAGTCTGGTATGGGGATTCCCCATGCCGATAGTCCTGGCTTTGCTGCTGAACGAGATCAGAATAACGTGGTTCAAGAGGTTGGTTCAAAGCATCAGTTTTATACCGTATTTCATAGCGGTCATTACGGTTGTGAGTATCATGTGGATGTTATTCCGGTCGGATGGTATCGTCAATCGCATGTTGGCGGGAATCGTCGATGCGCCCGTCGGCTTCCTGACGGATCCCAGGTGGTTCAGGACAATGTACATTGGATCGGACATCTGGCAGTACACGGGCTACTCTGCCACCATCTACCTGGCGGCGCTGACAGCGATCGATCCTATCTTGTACGAGGCGGCTATTATGGATGGGGCCAATCGTTGGCAGAGGATATGGCATATTACCTTGCCGGGCATTCTTCCGACCATCACAATTCTCCTTATCCTTTCGCTAGGCAGGATCGTGTCGGTTGGGTTTGAGAGGGTATTTCTGCTGTATAGCCCGGCGACGTATGAAACGGCCGACGTTTTGCCGACCTATGTGTATCGGCGGGGGATAATGGGCTACAACTATAGCTACGCTACTGCGGTGGGTCTGATAGATTCTATCGCGGCGACGATAATGGTGGTGGCGGGGAACAACATTTTGAGAAGGATAGGCAGAAAAGGGGAGACTACGGCTACCATTTGGTAGTATGGTCGGTCGTTGGCGGGGGCCGACTGTGGAGTTTCTGGTTTTCAGTTTCGAATAACAGCGCAGTTGCTAAAAGCTACGGAAGCGCAGCCGGATGAAATACAAGATGGGATTGGGCGGGGTCGCTGTCAGCGTTCTTATCTATGGGGCGCTGGTCGCGGCTCTGTGTGTATGGCTTTATCCATTGATATATATAGTCTCCAGCTCGATCAGTAGCTGGGAGGCTCTCGAGCAGGGGCAGGTGAGATTGCTCCCTGTTGGGCTGGAGTTCAGCTCCTACCGATTTATCGTCGCTCAGGGGCCTATGGTAAGAGCGTTCTTCAACAGTGTTTTGTATTCCAGTAGTCGCGCCCTGTTGACGCTCGCCGTTCTGGCGCCTCTGGCCTATGCCCTTTCAGAGAAGAAGTTGAGGGGGAAAGGTGTGTTGACTGGTCTTCTGCTGGTGACCATGCTGTTTGGGGCAGGTATGATTCCCACCTATATGGTAGTGCGCTGGGTGGGACTGCTCGACACCAGATGGGCGATCATAATCCCCCAGCTCTTCAGTTTCTGGTATGTGATTCTGTTGCGCACCAGCTTTGCCTCGACGCCTGAGGAGCTGAAGGAGTCGGCTTATATAGATGGCGCAAGCAACTGGACAGTCTTCACGAAGATCATCCTACCGCTATCCAAACCTATTCTGGCGACTATTGGTCTTTTCGCTGGGGTAAGGGCGTGGAACGATTTCTTCAGTCCTCTGCTGTATTTGCAGAGCAAGGAATACTGGCCACTGACCATCGTCTTGCGGAACGTGGTCATGTTAGCCACATTTCCTCAAGGCGAAATAGGGGATGCTTCTATGTACGAATCAGCGGGCTTCTGGATCCAGTCGCAGATGGCTGTAATCGTTGTCAACATCGTGCCTATTCTCATCGTATATCCCTTCCTCCAGCGTTACTTCACCAAAGGGATTATGCTTGGCGCGGTTAAGGGGTAACTGTTTGAAAAAACAACGCAATGTCGCAGGATGCAAAGGGCGCAAAGGAAAATCAGGGAATTCCTTGCGTCCTTGCGCCTTCGCGCCTTGGCGTTGAAAATCTATATCCTGAAAATCCTGATTCAGACAATGTGTTCCTCTTCCCAAAAATCTGGAACACACCCAGCGCGACTTGGGCGTTTGACATCGACCAATTTCTGATATATGATTGACTGAAAAATCCTCCAGGAGACAACGTATGAAAATCCTTATTACCGGTATCGCCGGCACGATCGGCAGTTTTTTGGCGCCTGAACTTGGCCGCGACCATGACGTGTACGGCTTGGATCTGCGCCCGTCAGAATGGGCGAATGCAACCCAGGTTGATCTTTGTGATGCGGACGCGCTGCCGCCGGTTTTCGAAGACATGGAGGTGGTCATCCATCTGGCAGCCGATCCACGACATGAGGTCGAAATCGGTTGGGATGCGCTGACGAATCCCAACCTGATTGCCACGGCCCACATGTACGATGCGGCCCACGATGCCGGCGTGCGCCGGGTCATCTTCGCCAGTTCTATGCACGCTATGGGCGGCTATGAATTCGACGAGCCTTACCTGTCCATTGTATCCGGCCGCCTGGACGATCTGGATCCGGCCGCTATCGAGCTGGTCAAGGGCGATGATCCGGCCAGGCCGGACAGTCGATACGGCGCTACCAAAATCTTTGGCGAGTCTCTGGGGCGCTACTATACCGAGGGGGGCAACATCGATCGGCCTGACCAGCGTCCGATGGAGGTCATCTGTGTTCGTCTCGGCACGCTTCCTTCTTACAATCGTCCTGGCCGTGACTATCGCTCGCTGGTGAGTTGGTTCAGCCATGGCGATGCGGCCGGCTTTTTTCGGGCTTGTGTCGAACGCCCCAATATAAACTATGAAATCCTTTACGGCGCGTCCAACAATAGGTGGAAGATCTACGACACGCCCTACGCCTGGGAGCTGTTGGGTACTGTCCCGTCCGATAGCGCGGATGATCATTGGCGCAGGACTTGACTATTTGCGCGCCACTGTAGGGCGCGACTCAGGTTGTATGCGCGCCACTGTTGGGCGCGACACGGGAGGACAACTGATGCTGACAGTGGGATATGGCGATTTTCGCTACGAACAGGACGAATCCTGGCCAACAGTGCCTGAAGGGTGGTCGATGGATCATCCGTCCGATCTGGCGGTTGATTCGCGGGATCGGGTCTTTGTCTTTAATCGAAACGAGCATCCAGTGATCGCGTTTGAGGCGGACACGGGGAGCTTCGTTACCTCGTGGGGCGAGGGTGAATTTACGGAACCGCACGGCATCTTTATTGACGCCGACGACTATGTGTGGGCCACTGACCGGCAAGATCACGTAGTCACCAAGCACACGCGGCATGGGGAGAAGCTGCTCGAATTGGGGCGTCGGGGCTGGGCCATGATGACGGTGACGCCGCACGGCACTAGCTTGGATCCACCGTTCAACATGCCGGCGGGGGTGGCGATAGCGGAAGACGGCGCGATCTTTGTCGCGGACGGCTATGGGAACCGTCAGGTGCATCGCTTCTCCCCAGAGGGCGAGTTGGAGCTTTCGTGGGGAACGTCTGGCACGGAGCCGGGTCAGTTCGCGTTGGTGCACAATATCGGCATCGACACACAGGGCAGGGTTTTGGTCTGTGATCGGGCGAACAACCGCATTCAGATCTTTGACCGTGAGGGGCAATTCATTACGATCTGGGATGATGTAAAAGCTCCTGGCGATGTGTACGTCAGCCCCGATAAACTGGTCTACGTCGCCGAGCAGGGGGGCGGGGGGGCTGTTTCGATCTTCAGTGAAGCGGGCGAACTGGTTTGCCGCTTCCGGGGTAAGGAATCTGGTCTGCGTGGCGTGCACGGCATCTGGATCGATTCGCACAGCAACATCTTTATATCGGAGCTGAGCCACCACGGCCATTGCGTGCAGAAGTTTGTCAGGATCTAGCGACGCGCAGTAGAAACCCAACCGGACAGGATCACAAACTGAACTGTGATTCTCCTGATTTAACTGTTGTATTGCTGCGCGCCACTGTTGGGCGCGATATTTAACTGTTGTATTGCGCGCCACTGTTGGGCGCGACATTTAACTGTCGTATGCGCGCCACTGTTGGGCGCGACATTTAACTGTTGTATTGCGCGCCACTGTTGGGCGCGACATTTGACTGTTGTATTGCGCGCCACTGTTGGGCGCGATATTTAACTGTTGTATTGCGCGCCACTGTTGGGCGCGACATTTAACTGTTGTATGCGTGCCACTGTTGGGCGCGACACAGGAGGACAACTGATGCTGACAGTGGGATATGGCGATTTTCGGTATGAACTGGACGAATCCTGGCCAACAGTGCCTGAAGGGTGGTCATTGGGGTCGGTATCCGATCTGGCGATTGATTCGCGGGATCGGGTCTTTATCTTTAATCGACACAAGCATCCGGTGGCTGTGTTTGAGGCGGACAGCGGCAGCTTCGTTACTTCATGGGGCGAGGGGGCATTTAAGGAACCACACGGCATGTATATCGACGCCGATGACTATGTGTGGGTCACTGACCGGCAAGATCACGTAGTCACCAAGCACACGCGGCATGGGGAGAAGCTGCTCGAATTGGGGCGTCGGGGCTGGGCCATGATGACGGTGACGCCGTATGGAACCAGCTTGGACGGTCCATTCAATATGCCGGCAGGGGTGGCGATAGCCCAAGACGGCGCGATCTTTGTCGCGGATGGCTATGGGAACCATCAGGTCCGTCGCTTTTCCCCAGAGGGCGAGCTTGAGCTTTCGTGGGGAACATCTGGCACGGAGCCGGGTCAGTTCGCGTTGGTGCACAATATCGGCATCGACACACAGGGCAGGGTTTTGGTCTGTGATCGGGAGTCCAGCCGCATTCAGATCTTTGACCGGGAGGGACAATTCATTGAGATGTGGGAAGATGTGAATAGTCCTGGCGATGTGTATATCAGCCCGGACAAACTGGTCTACGTCGCCGAGCAGGGCAGGTCGATGGCCAGGGGGCCGGAGCCGGTCGGTGTCTCAATCTTTACTGAAGCGGGCGAACTGGTTGGCCGCTTTCGGGGTGAAGAATCTGGTATGCGTATGCCGCACAGCATCTGGACCGATTCGCACAGCAACATCTTTGTCGGCGAGCTGGGCGACCACGGCAATCATGTGCGGAAGTTTGTCAAGATCTAGCAACGCGCAGTACAAGCTCAGCCTGTCCACAGACTAAGGGCCTTGTCTCCTGGCTCTTCGAGGAAGATCTGGCAGTCGTACGGAAATGCACGTGCCGGAGCTTATTGCTCTGGCGTTTTATCGAGATCTGGCCCAGCAGCTCTGGGATGAGGCGCGCCACGCCATGATGGGCGAGATCGCCTTCGAGGCGAGCGGGGCAGATTGGGCAGCGGTTCCGCATGCGATCAGCTTTGCTGAATTTCCCACAAGGCTATGCAGCAGCGCTTTGAAGTCGTTCAGGAGCGCTACCAGGTCATCATTGCCCAAGAGTTGGCACTGCCAAGAGCAGACTGGTGGAACGCTTTCTATCAGCATATGAATTCCGAATCAGGAATTCGGAATGAACTGCCCAATTCGTAATTGCACAATTTCTAATCGACCCACAGAAGTATTCGCATTTCTGCCAAAGGAGGAGTAAGAAATGAAACAGATGAAGATATCATGGCTGCTGGGGATCGTGATATTGGTATCCCTCGCACTCGCCGCGTGTGGCGGTGTAGCAGAGGTCGCCACTCCGGCCGAAGAGATGGCGGAAGGCCCGTCCGAGGAGATGGCGGAAGGCCCGCCGGCACTGCCGCAGATTGTCCCCATAGAAGGGCCAGAGATCATCCTAGATCCGGCGCAGTACCCCACGGAGTTCGGCGAGGCGCCGATGCTGGCGGAGATGGTCGCGGCAGGGACGTTGCCGTCGGTGGAGGAGCGTCTACCGGATGCGGAAAACGTCTATGTCATCGATCCTTTGAACGAGATCGGCCAGTACGGGGGCACCTGGCGTCGTGCGTTCACCGGGCCTGCCGACGGCGAGAATATGATGCGCATCAATAACTCGACCAGACTTTTGGCTTGGGACTACACTGGGGCGTTTATTGTACCCAGCCTGCTCAAAGACTGGGAGATCCAGGATGATGGTCGGAAGTACGTCCTCCATCTCCGCAGAGGCGCCAAGTGGTCTGACGGGGCACCCTTTACGGCCGACGACTTTCTCTTCTGGTACGAGGATGTTGCCCTGAACGAGGATATCTTTCCAAGCCCGCCGCCCGAATTGGTGATTGGCGGGGCAGTGGGCGTGATGGAAAAAATTGACGACTATACGATTTCCTACACGTTCGCGGAGTCCTATCCCCTGTTTCTGGACATCCTCGCCGGCCATAATATGGTAGCCGCCGCACCCGAGGGCAGCTTAGGCACGGGCGGGGGCGGATATGCGGCCAAGCACTACATGAGCCAGTTTCTCCCCAAGTATTCTTCCGAGGAGGAAGTGACCGAGAGGGCCCAGGACGAGGGATTCGAGAGCTGGCTGGACATGTACCTTTTCCATTCCTATCCTGCACGGAACCCGGACCTACCGGTAATGAGCCCCTGGGTGACGGCGCGCCCCGTTATTGAGCCGATCTGGTCTATGGTGCGAAACCCGTATTACTGGGCGGTGGACACCGCGGGGAACCAGCTTCCGTATATCGATGAGATCGTGATCAATCTGGCGGAGGACCGAGAGGTGTTGGCCCTGCGGGCTGTCGCTGGCGAGATTGACCAACAGGCTCGTCACATAGGAATCTCAAAGCTGCCCGTTCTCTTGGAGTACCAGGAAACAGGCGACTACCGGATCGATATCGGTCGAGGTTTCTGTCACTCGGCTGGGTTTCATTTCAATCACAGCTACGACGGAGACGCTGAGATACAGAAGTGGATACGGAGCGTAGATTTCCGCCGTGCTCTGTCCATGGGGATTCAGCGCGACCAGATCAACGAGGCCTACTTCCTGGGGCTCGGCGTGCCTGGCTCGGTGATGTGTTCACCAGACTTGCCGTCCACCGCAGGTGAAGAGTACGTAACAAAGTGGGCTACCCACGATCCTGACACAGCGAACGAGATGCTGGACGAGATAGGGCTGACAGAGAAGGACGACGAAGGCTACCGTCTGCGGATGGACGGATCGGGGGAGCGGCTACGCATCGAGATTGGTATGGTCGTTGGAGGTAACGAGCCGATAGCGGAAATGGTGAAGGACCATTGGAAGGATATCGGTATCTGGGCCGATATCAAGGCGCAGGAGCGCAGCCTGTTCGAGACTGAAGCTCGGGCCAACAAGCACCAGATCGGTATATGGGGCAACGGCGGCGCTTCGCAGCTGTGGCTCTACCCGAGGCACGTGTTACCGGTGAATACGAATGAAGCTTACATGGGGCCGGAAATCGCCAGGTGGTACGTGAGCGGCGGCGCGGAAGGCATGGCGCCACCGTATCCAGAGATGGAGCGGGCGCTGGAATTGTTCAGGCAGGGTGCCACGGTATCAGCGGAAGAGCGGAACAAAATCGGCCAGGAGATCTGGCAACTCGTCGTCGACCAGGTATGGAGCATGGGCACCGTCGGGCAGTCTGCCGGTGTCGCCATCACCAAAAACAACATGGGCAATGTTCCCAGGCGTGGGTGTCCGGCTCAGCATTGCAGGACGCCTGCCAGTGGCCATCCACCAACATGGTACTTTACGGATCAGTAAAACCCTAGTGGTCAGTGGCTGGTAGGGGCGGGCCTTGTGCCCGCCTTGGGCGACTACAAAGGTTGCGCCCCTACTGACCACTGTTTTTTTCTCTCTTCTGCGGCGGAGGTTGTGGAATGTTCGCTTACTTTGCCCGTCGTGGTGTTTTGGCCATCTTTACGTTGTGGGCGGTCACCGTGCTCTCCTTTATCATCATCCAGTTGCCGCCTGGGGACTTTGTCGACGCCTACATGGCCCAATTGGCGGTCATGGAAACCGACGTCTCAGAGCAGCAAATGGAGGCCATGCGCAGGCAGTACGCGCTAGACAGGCCTATACACGAGCAGTACCTCAGGTGGATGGGGAATATGTTTCGGGGCAACTTTGGCACTTCCATGCTGTGGAAGCAGTCGGTGCTTGACGTGATCGGTGATCGGCTGGCCATGACCGTCGTCGTCTCATTGGGGGCCGTGTTGCTGACTTGGGCGATCGCCCTGCCCATCGGCATCTATTCGGCGGTGCGACAGTACTCTATAGGAGATTACGCCTTTACCTTTGTCGGTTTCATCGGCTTGGGGGTCCCCAACTTCCTTCTGGCTCTGTTGTTGATGTATCTGGGCTTCGTTCTGTACGATGCCAACATCGGCGGGCTGTTCTCTCCTGAGTACCAATTAGAGCCGTGGAGCTGGGGCAAAGTGAGGGACTTGCTCTATCATCTCCCGCTACCCGCTTTAATCATCGCCCTGAGCGGTACCGCGGAACTGATCCGCATCATGCGGGCCAATCTGCTCGACGAACTGCGTAAGCCTTATGTCATTACGGCCCGGGCCATGGGACTGTCAGAGCGCCGGCTCATCCTGAAGTATCCGGTGCGCGTGGCCCTCAATCCTTTTGTCAGCACCATTGGCTATCTGTTGCCCTATATCTTGTCGGGCAGTGTTATCGTCTCCTTCGTATTGAGCTTGCCGACGCTCGGTCCAATCCTCTTAGGGTCCCTTATTGCCCAGGACATGTTCCTGGCGGGGACCATCATCCTGATGCTCGGCTCCTTAACTGTCATCGGCACGTTTATTTCAGACTTGCTGTTGATGTGGATCGATCCACGCATCCGATTTGGGATGGTCCAGGAAGGATAAAGCGAATTACGGATTTGGAATGAACTGCCCAATTCGTAATTGAACAATAATTTTTAATTGACCAAGGCAGGCATGCGACTGTGATTTATGCGATTCGGGACGATCAGTGAGCGCGGTCAACGAGGAGCGGATCTTTGTCGCCAGCCAATGGCGACTGATGTGGTGGCGGTTCCGTAAGCACCGCGTGGCGGTGGTGGCTACTGTTGGCGTAGTCGCGTTCTACCTCGTCGTGCTGGGCGCGGACTTTTTTGCCTACACGGATCCGAATACGACAGAAGCCTACCGCTCCTTGATGCCGCCCCAGCCCATCCGTTTTTTTGATGATGGCAAGCTCAGTCCCCACGTGTATGGGGTTGTGGGAAAGCGTGATCTGACCACATTCAGGCGAGTCTACGAGGCAGACCCAAGCCAGAAGGTGAAGATTCGCTTTTTTGTGCGCGGCTTCAAGTACGAGTTTCTGGGGTTTATTCCCGCTGATCGCCATCTGATCGGTGTCGAGGGCGCCCAGGTGGAGGAATCCCTGTTCATACTCGGCACCGACTCCTTGGGGCGCGATGTTTGGTCGCGTCTGATGTATGCTACCCGTACTTCTCTGACGATTGGGCTGGTGGCCGTTGCGCTCAGCCTCCTGTTGGGCGTTCTGCTGGGCGGGATATCGGGCTTCTACGGCGGCGTTGTAGACAACACTATTCAGCGTCTCATCGAGATTCTGCGCTCTATTCCGACCATCCCGCTGTGGATGGGGTTGGCGGCGGCCGTCCCCAGACAATGGAGCGTCGAGCAGATCTACTTTGCCATTACCATTGTCATCGCTCTACGCGGCTGGACCGGGCTGGCGCGAGTGGTCCGTGGACGGTTTCTGTCGCTGCGCGAGGAGGACTTTGTGACGGCCGCGGAGCTGGCGGGCTGTAGCCGCAAGCGCATCATCTTCCGTCATATGGTACCCTCCTTTCAGAGCCACATCATCGCCGCGGTCACCTTGGCCATCCCGGCCATGATCCTGGCGGAGACGGCGTTGAGCTTTCTCGGTCTGGGTCTGCGCCCGCCGGCCATCAGTTGGGGCGTCATGCTTCAGCAAGCACAGAATATCGAGACCGTGGCGTTATCGCCGTGGCTGCTGGTAGCGGCGCTCCCCGTAGTTGTCGTTATCCTGGCCTTCAACTTTATGGGCGATGGGCTGAGAGACGCGGCCGACCCGTACGGCGTGTAGTCAATTATGAATTTCCAATTTGTAATTCGGATCGATCTTTGAATCCAATCATCCTGATATGGAAAACGACCGGCAGCCGATTCTATCGGTGCGCAACCTGAAAACGAACTTTTTTACGGACGAGGGGATAGTGCGGGCCGTTGACGGCGCCAGCTTTGACGTTCGCCTCGGACAAACGCTGGGCGTCGTCGGTGAGAGCGGCTGTGGGAAGAGTGTTACGGCGCTGTCCATACTCCGCATCGTGCCGCGGCCTGGCCGCATCGTGGGGGGAGAGATCTTGCTGCGCCGGCTTACGGAGGACGGCTATGAGCGCGAGGTTGCCTTGACATCTCTGGGCGAAAACAGTCAAGAGATGCGCTCGATCCGGGGGGCGGAGATCGCTCTGGTCTTCCAGGAGCCGATGACGTCGCTCAGCCCGGTTCACACCATAGGCAATCAGATTATCGAAGTCGCCAGGCTGCACCGGAAGGTCTCCAAGCAGGAGGCCCGGCAGATGGCGGTCGAACTGCTTCGTCTTGTGGGTATTCCCCGGGCTGAAACGGCCATCGATGCGTATCCTCTTCAGCTCAGCGGCGGCATGCGCCAGCGCGCCCTAATCGCCTTGGCGCTGTCCTGTGATCCGAGGCTTCTCATTGCCGACGAACCGACGACGGCTCTGGACGTGACCACCCAAGCTCAGATACTCGATCTCCTGCGTTCCCTCCAGGAACAGAGAGGCATGGCGGTCATACTGATCACCCACAACATGGGTGTGATCGCGGAGATGGCCGATCAAGTCGTGGTGATGTACCTGGGTCAGGTGGTAGAGGAGGGCTCTGTCGATGACGTCTTCAACGCATCGAAGCATCCGTACACCCAGGCCCTTCTGCGCTCGATCCCCAGCATCCATTCGACTCCCAAGGCGCAATTGCCCACGATCAGCGGGACTATACCGCACCCGTACAACCGGCCGGCTGGGTGCCCATTTCATCCACGTTGCCCGGACGCAATATCGGGGGTCTGTGACCGGCATGAGCCGCAGTTGCTTTCGGTGGGAGACGAGCATCAAGTAAGCTGTTTTCTATATCACCCGCCCTCCACAGAAAACGAGGGAAGCTTCAACTGACACAGACAAACAATCAGGTGATGCTGGAGGTCAAAGGGCTGCGCAAGTTCTTCCCGATTCGGAAAGGCTTCTGGCAACGTGCGGTGGGGCACGTCCGCGCGGTAGATGGCATCGACTTTCGTGTCAACCGAGGTGAGACCTACGGTTTGGTGGGTGAAAGCGGCTGTGGCAAGACGACTGCGGCCAGGTGTATCGTGCGCGCCCTCCAGCCGACCACAGGAGAGATCCTTTTTCGCGCCAACGACGACACGGTGCTGGACATCGCCACTTTGTCCAGGGACGAGTTGCAGCCCTTGCGCCGCCACATGCAGATGATCTTCCAGGACCCCTTCTCGTCGTTGAACCCGCGCATGACCTTATTCGACATCATCGGCGAACCCTTACTCGTGAACGGGACGACGGACCGTCAGCAGCGGATAGACCGAGTGGAGGAGTTGCTCCGTCTGGTGGGGCTGCGGCCCGAGTACCTGCAACGGTTCCCGCACGCCTTCAGCGGAGGTCAGCGCCAGCGTATTGGCATCGCCCGGGCGCTCGCTCTGAGCCCCAGTCTGGTGGTGGCCGACGAGCCTGTTTCGGCGCTCGATGTGTCGGTGCAGGCGCAGATTCTCAATCTGTTGCTTGCGCTGCAAGATCAGCTTGGCCTGACCTATCTGTTTGTGGCTCACGATCTGAGCGTCGTGAAGCATATCTGCGACCGGGTCGCCGTAATGTACGTTGGCAAGTTGGTCGAGACGGCAGAGACGCAGCAGCTCTTCGAGACACCGAAGCATCCCTACACCGAAGCCCTGCTTTCAGCGGCGCCGCAGCCGGATCCCCGCCTGCGCTCTCAGAGAATCATTCTGGAGGGTGAAGTGGCAGATCCGGCCAACCCGCCTTCGGGGTGCTACTTTCACCCTCGGTGCCGCTACGCTATCGACATCTGTCGGGAAGAACTTCCTGAGCTGGAAGAGATTCTGCCTGGCCACGCTGTGAGCTGCCACCGAGCGCGGGAGCTGGATCTGGCCGGCGCG
Organism: uncultured Caldilineaceae bacterium; assembly: GCA_958295915.1. GTDB lineage: Bacteria > Chloroflexota > Anaerolineae > Caldilineales > Caldilineaceae > Bin5. Next base: position 3,679,172 of record OY282381.1, on the reverse strand, counting down.
TCGGACGCGCAAAGCTACCTGGGCGCGCATTCGTAGCTGGCGGGGATGATCAGTTCGCAGCTTTTACTTGCCGTACTTTGGGTACGTGCAGACAAGGCTCTCGCAGGGGCGTCTTCCGGATTTTTGGGGAGAGGGAGCGATTGATCCAAGCGTCTACTTTGCTTGCTCAAATGAGTCTATCGCCGTGAATTTCTGCTAAAATTGGCGCTCTTGGCGCGCAAATCAGTCGAATCTCACCAAGTCAGCCCCCTGCTCTAAGGGCAAATCTGGTTCGGAGCTGGCAATTTCTTTGAGAGAGACCTTGCAGATGCGCCGATATTTCGCACTTCTGCCATTGAGCCAGACTTATGCGCACCCCTCATATAACTCCCCAAATTTTCATAGCTACGTATATCTCCCTGCGTCAGTTTCTCAGGGTATCGTGAACGCCCGGAGCTGACAAAATGCGAAATCGAATTCTATACGCTGTCGACTGTCTCCAGATACTCAAGGATGAGGATGTCTTGCCGACAGGGTCGGTAGACCTCATCTATCTTGACCCGCCTTTCAATTCCAACTCTACCTACAACCTGCCGTTGAGAGACAAGTACAAGACAGCAAGCCCCGTCGAAGCGTTCACCGATACCTGGCATTGGACTGATGAGGATGATACGCAACTGCAGATGCTGCATGCTGACCCTCGCACTCGTGTCCTCGCTGACCTTGTACGATTCGCACAAGGTACGGAACGGGGGAAAAAGACAAGCTTGGCAGCCTATCTACTGAACATGGCAAGCCGGCTCATCTTCATGCGGCGCGTGCTGAAAGACAGCGGAAGCATTTACCTCCACTGTGACCCGACAGCGAGTCATTATCTCAAGTTAATCATGGACGCTATCTTCGGACGCCAGAACTTTCGCAATGAGGTTGTGTGGGGATATCGAACAGGAGGCGTTAGCAAAAAATGGTTTGGCAGAAAACATGATGTGATTTTATTTTATGTGCACGCTGAAAAAGCGCCATACACCTTCAACTTGCAAAAGGAACGATCGTATAACAGAGATTTTAGGCCTTACCGCTTCAAAAATGTAAAAGAATACCAGGATGAAGAAGGTAAGTGGTATACATTGGCATCAATGAGGGATGTTTGGGAACTGAATGCGATTGGTAGAACTTCCAAAGAACGCCTCGGCTACCCAACGCAGAAGCCGTTGGCATTGCTAGAGCGCATCATTAAAACGTCCAGCAACGAGGGCGACCTTGTTCTGGACCCCTTCTGCGGCTGCGGGACAACGGTTCATGCGGCGGAAGCCCTGAAGCGCCGTTGGATAGGCATTGACATCTCCACCTTTGCCACTGGGTTGATTCGGGACAGAATTCTCAAAGAATTTCAATACCTGTCGAAGAATGACATTGCCGTTGTCGGTGTACCGGCAACGATTGATGATGCCAAAGCTCTGGCGCGGCGGGACAAGTTTGAGTTTGAGAAATGGGTCTGCGGCCATATCGGAGCAGAAGGCATGTTTCACGATCCAGGCACGCCAGGCGCTGACGGCGGCGTAGACGGGTTGTTGAGATTCTTTCCTGTCCGTGAAAAGCAGAAGATGATGCCCGAATATGCCATTGTGCAGGTCAAAGGGGGCAATGTGACGCCGGACGCTGTCAGAGCCTTACGCACGACTGTTGCCCGGTTCGATGTGACTGCAGGCATCATGGTGTGCTTTGAAAATCAGATGAGCACGGTCGAAAACCAACGTAGCCGGGAAACGTTTCGTGATACCTTGGGCACATACCCTGTGATACAAGGGTTCAGCGTAGAAGACCTGCTGGCCAATCGATCGCCCAGGCTGCCCTTGTACGGCGCCAGACGACAGGGCGCTTTGCTCACCGCGTAGAAAATGTAGCTGTGAGGAGGGATCCATATGCAGGAGACGAAACCTTTAGGGCTTGGTGAAACCGCAGTACAGGAGGAAGCGACATGGCAGACGTGAAGAGCGAAATTCAGTACATTCGCCCCGATGCCCCCCTGCCACCGGAGAGCCGGCGGCGAGGCATCCGCAACGAGGCGTGGACGCCAGCCAGCCTGGATTTGGCCGAGCGGGCGCGCCTGGCCATCAATGGCATGGTGGAGCCGACGGATCCAGATGCGGACTACCGGGTCTATTGGAAGGCATCGTTCCGTTTCAACCCCCCTGTCATGTATCATGACGGGGCCGACACGGGCATCACCATCAAGTTCCTGGAGTCTGTGCCCAGGATGCGCATCATGAGCGGCTCCGATCAGGGCTTGCACGTCGAGCAGCGATGGCGGGAAACGCTACTCCGTATGATCAGCCCGTCCGGGCTGGTGGCCTCGCCGGTCGTGGGGCCCGGTCTGACCCGGCCAGCCGTGCCCGGCGGACTGGAGGGCAACCAGATCATCGATCAGCAGGTCAATGGCATCGCCTTGGGGGCGGCTACCACTTTCGCTCTCTTAGACGACAGGGCATTCTGGGAACCTATTGGGCGGGGCATCGTCGATGGGCTGCGCCGTCTGGTCGTCCAGAGCGATGACATGGCATATCTGACACAGTGGATCTATGCGCCTGGTCAGCGCGGCGATCCTGCGGCGGCCGCGCCTTTGGGCACCTTTGCGGCCTATGCTATGTGGCCGGCTCGCCGGCTCGTCGACTTTTACCGCGTGACAGGTTACAAGCCTTCTCTGACACTGGCAGGCCAACTGTGCCGCTACGTGGCCAGGGAAGGCCAGTATTTTGACTCGAATTTCAAGTTTCTGCCCGACAATCCAGACCCCCGGGGGCCTCGCGGCGATGTGGTGCATTTCCACCATCACGCCATGACGATCCTGACCTGCCTGGAGTATGCCTTGGCAAGCGGCGATCAGGAGATGCTTGACTTCGCTGCCCAGGCGTTCCCCGTGGCCAGGACACATGGGGACACTCTGACCGGATTCTTCCCGGAGACGGTCACGGCTCAGCACCAGACGTGCGAACTCTGCGAGGTGGGCGACATGGCGCGGATCGCGGCGCGGCTGGCAGAGGCGGGGCTGGGCGATCGGTATTGGGACGATGCAGATTGCTGGACGCGCAATCAACTGGCGGAGGGGCAACTCATGCGCGCCGACTGGATCTATCGCCTGCATCTGGGGGATCCGCCGTCGCGGATCGAGGCTGCGGAGCGCTGGCCCATGACCACCGAGCGGGTCGGCGAGCGCAACATCGGCGCCTTCGCTGGCTGGCAGAGCCCCAACGACTGGGTGGACTTCATGCTCACCCGCTGGCTGGAAGGCACTCCCTTCGGTAGCCGGCTGGGCCATGTGCAGGGCATTATGCACTGCTGCACCGCCAACGCCACTCGCGGCCTGTATGATGTCTGGCGCAACATCGTGCATGTTCAGGGTGAGCGCGTCAAGGTCAACCTCCTTCTCAATCGCACCCACGAGGCGGTGGATGTTGACAGCCATGTTCCCTACAGCGGGCAGGTGGATCTGCACGTCAAGCGGGATTGCAGGCTGGCGGCGCGGATGCCGGCCTGGGTCGATCTGGGTCAGGTGACATGCCTGGTGGATGAAAGCCCTCGCGAGGTCAGGTTTGACGGGCGCTACGTTCAGGTGGGCGAGTGCCGGCGCGGCCAAGTCGTGCATCTCAATTTTCCTATCGGGGAGCGCACCGACCGGGTATCGATCAACAACAGGTGGTATATCCTGGTGCGTAAGGGGCATGACATCGTGTACATTGATCCACCGGGCAAGCTGTGCCCTTTGTACCAGAGGGATCACTACCGGGATGACGTCACGCTGTGGAAGAAAACTACCCGCTACCTGGACGAGCAACGGCTGGATTGGTAGCGGCGTAGCTTGCTGTATCGCCTGGGATAGGAAACGCGGGTACGGTTTCAATCGTGTAGGAGGACGATCGTGAAGTATTGCAATCTGGGGCACTCTGGTTTGGAGGTGTCGCGCCTTGCCTTGGGGGCCATTCCCTTTGGCACGTGGCTGGATGAGAAGGAAAGCCGCAACATGGCAGACATGTTCTTCGAGGCAGGCGGCAATTTTCTAGATACGTCCAACATCTATGGCGGAGGGAACTCGGAGCGGACAGTAGGCAAGATCATCGAGGGCCGGCGGGACCGTTTCGTGGTGGGCACCAAGGGGGCCTGGCTCGTGGAGGATACGATGCGGGCCAACGCCTTCGGCCTCTCCCGCACCTACCTGACCACCAATATAGAGGCCAGCCTGCGGCGGCTGGGCACGGACTACATTGACCTCTACCAATGCCATGTCCAGGACCCTTATACCCCCATTGAAGAGACGATGCGCGTCTTGGATGATTTCGTGCGGGCGGGCAAAATTCGCTACGTTGGCGTCAGCAACTGGGGGGGCTGGCAGGTGGTCAAGGCCAACATGGGCGCCCGACAATTCGGTCTGACAGCAGTTGTATCCAACCAGATATGGTACAACCTGGTTGACCGGGTGGCGGAGTTCGCTATCATCCCCGCCTGCCGGGATCAGAAGGTCTCCATCATTGCCTGGGGGGCTCTTGCCCAGGGCTTCCTGACTGGCAGATACCGCCGGGGCGATGAAGGCCCTGGGCCTGCGTCGCGAACGGCAGAGAATCTGGACGATGAGAGTAGTTCCTGGAAGAATCTGGCCGTGGAGAGGAACTGGAACACGCTGGATGTTCTGGAACGCATCGCTGAACGTCACGGCAAGACGATCTCCAATGTGGCCATAGCTTGGTTGCTGCAGTCGATCACTTGCGATGTCGTACTTCTCGGAGCCAGGAATCATGCACAGTATGCGGACAACATGGCGGCGCTGGATCTGCGGCTTTCTGAAGAGGAGATGCAAGAGCTGAAGAAGGTGAGCGAGTTGCCAGCTCCCTACCCGATGAACTTCTGGAACCTGTTCTGCTATCGCGATAGCGCGTACTATGGCGGACAGCGGTAGAGAATCCGGTGAACGTGGATAACAAGGAGGAACGGCATGACGAACAGCAGCCCTGGGCCGATCATTGAGAGTACTGATTCCTGGCAGGTCATTCTGGAGGAAACGACCGCTTGGTTGCAGGATCTGGTGCGAATTGACACATCCAATCCTCCCGGCGACGAGCGACCTGCTGCTGAATACCTGCGGGACGTTCTGGCTCACGAGGGGATCGGGGCCGAGATACTTGGGCCCTTGCCTCACCGCAGCAGCCTGTTGGCCCGTGTGCGCGGTGATGGGCGAGACCGGCCTTTGCTCCTCGTCTCACACTTGGATGTGGTGCCGGCTACGCCCGCTGGCTGGGAGGTGGAGCCGTTTTCAGGCCTTATCAAGGATGGCTTCGTATGGGGGCGCGGCGCGATGGACTGCAAGCATCGGGTGGTGACTCACGCCATGATGCTTGTTCTGGCCAAGCGTCGCCGGCTCAAGCTCAAACGCGACCTGATCATGGTCGCCTGCGCCGACGAAGAGACCGGGGGCCAATTGGGGATGGGATGGTTGGCCGAGAACCACATGGAGAAAATCGATGCCGAATATGTTTTGGGCGAGGGCGGAGGCAGTGAAGTGCCCTCTCCCCAGGGGCATTATTGCGCCATCGGCACTGCCGAGAAGGGCTCGTTCGAAACGACGGTCACTGTCCGTGGACAGGGCGGCCATTCCCTGCGGCTCATTCCCAATAGCGCGCTGATCAGGTTAGGGCAGGCGCTTATGCGACTGGAAGACCTGCGCTTGTCCTCTGCGCTTACGGAAACGGCTGCCTTGACGATCCAGGGAATCGCGCCTGGGCAGCCATCCCCCGTGCGGGAGGCGCTGTATGCCCTGCTGAAGGACGCGACGAGGGAGGAAGGAATGGCATCCTTGCGGCGAACGGCTCCGGAGCTTGCGCAGTGGCTCGAGCCATCCCTGTACAACTCCGTCGTCCCTACAATGGTAAGCGGCGGGGTCAGCGCGCATTCATACCCGACGGAGGTGAGACTGCATTGCAACGTGCGTTTCCTCCCTGGTCAGCAGCCTGAGGAGGTACTGGATCTTCTGCACGCTCGTCTGGCTGGGATCGACGATGTAGAGATTGGCGAAATGGAGGACAGCTTCTTCGCATCGGAGTCGACGAGTGACACGGCCCTTTTCCAAGCTATCAGCGATCTGTACGGCGATGTTTCGCCAGGGACGGTGGCTGTGCCCTGGTTACTGGGCGGCTCCACCGATGTGCGCTTCCTGCGCGCGTCGGGGCGGGCGGTCTACGGCCTGTTTCCGTCGCTGATCAATTCACCGGCTGGGCGAGGGGGCGGCGGGCATAGCCCCAATGAACGCGTTTCGCTGCTCACCATCGACTGGGCCTTGCAGGTTCTCTATGAGCTGGTCACAAGGCTGTGCGGCGCATGAGTTGCCGCGCGGTCATCTTTAATAACGAAAGATGCGGCGGGCATTCAACTCCTATTCGTTACAGACACCGGCGAGAAAGCTGGCTACGCTAAGCTCAGCCGGCGCCTGCTCGAAGTAGTAACGGGTCTCCTCTCCCTGGAAGCCGGGCGTCCACTGATCTTCAGCGGCCTGGAGGAGATCATCCACGGGCTTGAAGCGCGCCCACAGAGCGTCGGCTTCTTGCACGGAGAAACGAGCGGCAAGCGGTCTGCCCCATTGGAGGGTCATGGGATGAATGTGCGTAGCCCACCCCTGTTCCTGCGCCGGCAGGCGGTCAAAGTCCGGGCTTTTGAGATGGTGAATGCGTTTGGCGCTTTTGCTCAGGAAAATGGTGGAGAGTCGCGCGCCTTTTTCGCCGCGGCCTGGATGCAATTTCTCCAGGCCGGCCTGGTAGGCCGCGCCGTCTTTGTTAAGCGCCGCGCGCAGCAAGGCCTCGATTTGGTCTAGCGTCTGCTCGCTGCGTTGGTTCCAGCGGGTAAAGGTCGCCTGGGCCGCGGGTGACAGATGTTCGAGATAAGAGAGAGCCGGGTAGTGGGTGAACTCGGAAAAGCCACCGTGGATGGTGCGGCGCATTTTGGCGTTGTAGACGCTGCCCCAGTGCAGAATGGGCAGAATGTAGGCCACGCCATCGCCAGCGGCCAGATGGGTCTGGATTGCGCCGGGCACGGGGGCATGTGAATCCTTGATCAGCGCCGCGTTTTCTTCGGCAGTGTTGCGGCGGATGTGGCTGCCGGGGATAACCCAGAGCACGCTGTCATCATAGAGCGGCAGATTCCATTGCACGTAACGGGGGCCATTCTCCAGAATATCGTCGGTATAGCCCTGCAAAGGGGCGGCGTGGGGCGGATAGAAATCGCGGTGCCAGCCGCGGTGTCCACCTGTGCCATGGTCGCGCACTGGGTTGCACATGAGCATCATCTCGGTGACGCCGGCGTCTGCCACGCCGAGCAACTGGCTGCTGACCGCTTGCATATTTTCATGCAGCCAGATCTCCACGGCGCTGGCGGTCTGGGCATCGATTTGGTCGGCCAGCGCGCCCAGATTCAGGCGCGGTTGGGCGCTGGTCTCCCAGACGCCGCCGGGCGGGTCATGCGGCCCCCGTTGGCGCGCCCAGATCATCTTCTGGCGCTCGACCATGATTTCGTAGGCCTGGCGCAGACCCGCCAACTGCTGCGGCGGGATGACCTGGGGCAGGATCACGTACCCTTCTTCCAGAAACTGATCACGGTTAATTTTCATGATTCTATTGTTCCTTCATAGTGATGTCGAAAGGCGATAGCATGATTTAGGCGCGGCGCGGAAGCCATCTGCGCCCCAACAGGTCTGAGAGCGCCTATTCTGTGCTGGCTTGCCAACTGGTTCCTGCTCAGCGATGCAATTGGCTAACCAATGATGCGGCGGTTGGCGAGCATCTTCTTGCCTCGCTCCGAGAATTTGTCGAATTCGGCCTGTGTCATTTCGATAGGAAGGCGTTGCGCGAACCAGGGCAGGGAATAGCAAATCACCAGCTCCGGTCTGGGGTGGTCCGAGCGGTTGGGTGTTCCGCGGTGGAGCGTGCGCGGGTCCTGGATCCACAGCGTTCCTTTCTTCAGGTTGAGACGACGCCTGCTGGGGAAGTCCCCGGTTTCCAGAATCTCGTCGTAGCGTGTCTCCAACGCCGGATCAGCAAGGTATTGGGTGGATGGCAAGATTTCGAAGCTCCCATTTTCTTCACAGGTATCCACCAATGGGAATTTGACGCCGAAATGCGGACACACTTCCAGGCCGACGTGAGGAACCAATTTGGAAATCCCTGCATCTCGATGCCACTGCTGATATTCGCTGCCAGGATACGGGCTGTTTGAATGATAGCAGGTAATCAGATAGTCTGTCGTTCCCCAATAGCGGTCAAGAAATGCCAGCAACGCCGGGTTCTCGTAAATCTCAGGATCGGCGAACGGCTGCTCCCAAGGCACGTATATGGTATAACGATTGACGACTTGCAGACGGCCTTCAACGACAAGCCGATCATCGCTGTGTCCATGCAGCTTTACGCCGCTCGCTGGATCGCTGTGAGCCCTCACTGTTTCCAAAAACGGCAGAAACGCCTCACGGATTCGATCGATCTTCTCGACCGGTATCAGATCTTCGAAGAGTACATACCCATTGATCTGGAGCTCGGCCAGCTTCAAGTCGAGGTCATACTGGTTTGGGGTTGTCACAATTGTTTCCTCCTTCTCTGCAAAGTCTCCGATTAGCAAATATGAACGACAGCTGTTGAGTAGACGGGTCAACAAGGGCAGGGGTGGCGGGCTTGCGCCTTCCTGCCGTCTGCTCACTCTCGCCGTCCGTTTCAGAAGCGGGCAACCTGGCCGCTTCCGCCGCTATGAATATAGCGGCGGTATTCACGTATCCACACTGGCATCTCAGCCCTTGAGAGAACCCGAGATCAGGCCTTCCACGATTTGACGCTGCCCGATCATAACAATCAGCGCAATTGGGAACAGGCAGAGCATGCCGCCCACCGCCATGAGATTGTAGGGGGTCCCGTGAATCGTGGGTATCTCCATCATTCTAACCGTAAGTACTCTCGTACTTTCGCTCATTGTAAGAACATTGGCGAAGACGAATTCATTCCAGCCACTGATGAACGAAATGATATAGGTGATGATCACCCCGGGCGCGCTGAGAGGCAAGATGATGTGCCACAGGGTTCGTAGCCACGTACAGCCATCGATGCGGAAGGTAAAAAATATCTGCTGAGATTCCACGCTACATTGCAGACGGTGAGGAACGAATGGACAGCCTTTACTCTGAGACAAGGTTTTTCGTCGCCTTACACCCTCCTTCCTGACCCCATCTTGTTGTGGTTAGATTCCGGGACACTGGGCCAACCTCGCCGACTATACATTGGGGCATCAATATCAGAGCAGTAAACACGGACGACTACTTCGAGGGGCTTCAGTCGGCAAACCCTGGTCGCGTTTTCACCAGGATTCGCTAAAAGCAGTTGAAAAGTAGCCTGGGGGGTAGAATCTGATTTCTGCTGTTTTCATCTGATTCTAATTGTGGCTATTATACCAGGAGCTGAATATTACATCAACACACCCCAAATCTGTGCCCGCAGGCATACCGATCAGCCATCCGGAGGCCATCATCTTACTCTTTCAGCCGCTGCCAGCGCAGCACCTGTTTGGCGTGATCCGACAGGCTCTCCCACAGATCGCGCGGCAGGTGCCCTTCGGTGTACTCATGCTGCCAGCGGCTGAATAGCCAGGGCGCGCTAAAGGCCATACACAGCTCATCACGCGGCTCCGCCGATCGATTGGGCGTGCCCCGATGAAAGGCGCGCCCATCCTGTACCCACAACGAACCTTTTTTCAGGTTCAGCCGGATGGGGTAATATTGGCCATGGCGGTTGGCGCCGGCTCCAAAGACAGCGTCCAAATCGGTGAGTAAGTCTTCGTCGGTGATATATTGCGTGCTTGGCAGGACTTCGAAACTACCATTTTCTTCGCTCGTATCCACCAGCGGGAACTTGACACCGACGCTGATAGCAGGTGTCTTAATGTCTGGGAAGAGGGCGACCTGGCCGTCGCGGTGCCATTGCTGATAGTCTGTTCCCGGCAGGGGAATGTTCGAGTCAAAGTGTGACCACACGTAATCGGGGCCCAGGGCCCGCTCGAGAAACGCCACCAGGGCCGGATGTTCGAAGATCGCCGGGTCCACAAACGGGCGCTCGAACGGCACCCTTACGTTGTAGCGCCGAAAGCCGCGGATCGGGTGTTCCCCCTGACGCTGGATATCGCGGTTCCGAATCGGTATCCAGGCTTCGCGGATACGGTCGATCTTCTCCAATGGGATGAGGTCTTCGAACACGACAAATCCGTTGATCCGCCATTCCTGCATTAATTGGTCGATGTCATATTTCGTCGTCAGGCTCATCAGAACTCTCCTTTTCCTGTTCTGTCTAACATCCATTGTCGAATGGCCAGAAGCGGACGGGAGCTGAAGGCATCGGCATGTCGGCTTTCTCATATCCGTCGGAGGAAGTTTGCCGATGCACTAGGTCCAATCGGCGATGTTGCGCCGGCGCAGCAGTTTCTTACCCCGTTCCGAAAGCGCATCATAAGCGGCCGGCGGCACATCGACATTTTGCGTGATGCTAAACCAGGAGCGGCAATAGCAGACGACCATCTCCGGGCGCGCATGCGCCGACCGATTGGGCGTGCCCCGATGCAGCATGCGCACATCCTGCACCCACATGGATCCCTTTTTCAGGTTGAGCCGATGGGCCGAGGGGAAATGGCCCCGCACCAGCACGTCCTTGTAGCGATCCTCCAGCTTGGGGTCAGCGAGGTACTGGGTGCTGGGCAATACTTCGATGCTGCCGTTTTCTGCCGAGGTGTCGGCGAGCGGGAATTTGACTCCGACAACCGGACAGATCTCAAGCCCCACGTGCGGAATATAGCGGGCGAGTCCGGTATCCCGATGCCATGGCTGCATTTCGCTGCCGGGGCACGGATTGTTGGAATGGTAACAGGTGACGACATAGTCGTCGGCGCGCCAGTAGCGATCAAGAAATTCGAGGATCACCGGATGCTCGTAGATCGTCGGGTCGGCGAAGGGGGGCATCCAGGGGATGGTCAGCGTATAGCGGTTCGTAAACTGCTGCCTGCCCAGGCCTGTGCGGACGTCGCCGGTTTCGACGGCCGCGACTTCCGTCTCGCGCTCCTGGACATGTTCGAGCAGGGGCATAAACGCCGCGTTGATCCGGTCGATGGTTTCGTGGGGGATCATGTCTTCGAAGACCACGTATCCGTTGATTTTGAATTCAGCAAGCTTGAGCTCGAAATCAACGTTTTCGCAAGTGGTAAGCATGAAAGCCTCCTATAGTGAGTATAGCAGTTACAAGGAGATAGATCGAACTGCTGGTCGCACTCTATTATGCGTTTTTCTTCCAAACAGCCAGCGCTTCAGCCAGGTCGAAGACGGGAAACTGCGTCTCCATCCATGCCAGGGCCTGCCTGTGAGACGCCAGCGAATAGGAAGCCACGCAGTCTCGAACGATCAACGGATAGTAGCCGTGGTGCATCGCGTCCGCAGCCGTGAACAGGACACAGCCGGCGCTGAGCACACCCGTTATCACGACGGTCCTGATTCCGCGCGCTTTGAGAATATTGTCCAGCGGGGTTTGGTGAAAGGCACTGCCCCGGCTTTTCCGCACAACGATATCGCCATACTGTGGCGCCAGCTCGTCTAGGGTCTGGGCTTCCCAGGTACCTTCGACAACATCTGGTTGGGACGGATTATTGCGGACGCAGTAATTGTTTGGACCATCCATCAGGGTGACGCCCAGTTTGTTGCGATGGATGAATTCAGAGTAGGCAATCGGTATGTCTTTGCCCCTTGCCACTTCCAGAAGCCGCTTGATTTTAGGGATGATCGGTCTCATGTTCGCCAGGTCGGCATCTTCGTTGGAGCCGGCTCCCTCGAAACCGCCGATTGCGTTGAAACAGGTGTTTTGGACATCTACGACAAGGAGCGCCGTTTTGCTCGGCGCCACCAACTCATGGATTGTGGTCAGCACGTCGACGCCGATTACGGTTTTCATTTGTTACCGCTCTCAGACTGTGACGCTCCTGATTCGGATGATGGGGAGGATAAAATCATGGTCAATCCTGGATACTCACACGAATCATAGTGGGCATCGTGGCAGCGTTCGACGACGGTGAGCCAGAAACTCATCCCCATCTTGGGTCGCGTCCTGGCGGTTGGTCTTCTTTCCACAGTGCGAGGTTATCGCGGTACTGGTCGCGCGTGAGGTCGTGATTTCTCCTAATCAACCGGTATCCGGTACGATCTTTCCGCGATCAGTTCATGGTCGGACGCGCGGGCACTGGCCAGCGCCCGCTCAGTCACCGGCAAATAGTCATGGGTTTCGGCATTCAGGGGGATAAACCCTTCGGCATAAGCAACGCCACCGGCCCCTCCAAACGCGCCGTCGCTGGTCTCGATGCGCTTGCGGGCGTAGGCCCCACCATAGCCTTGGCTGATCAGACAATCCAGGGCGGCCAGCTTCTTATCCACTACATCGGTGATGTCGATAAAGACAGCGTTATAGTATCCCCCTTCAGACTGCCACACCTGTCGGGGAATTGCTGCTGCGCCGGCGCCAAAGAAGAAAACCTGAGCGACTTTATGGGGGGGATTGCGATCACCTGGGTCCACGCCACCTGCCAAGGATATCGCGTGCATCACAATCTGACCGGCGATGGCATGGGCATTGGTCAAGCCGTCACCTTCCTTGGGGAAATGGGTCAGGATAACATCAGGTCTTACTTGTCGCAACAACCGCGCCAGGCGCCTGACCGCCTCATCGGTGACGATGAGGACGGCGTCGTCTGCGCCAAAAAAGTATAGATCCTCGACCCCTAACAGCTTGCAGGCCTTGCGCGCTTCCTCGGCCTTGATGTCGGATCGCTCTGTTATGAGGGCCTGCAATTCGGCGGCTGCCGGCACTTCACTGCGGTGGTGCATGTCGTCACTGATGACAGCATCATGGACGCGCGCGCCGTGCGTGAGAACGACACAGCCGACATAATCGCCCTGGTCGGCGTGATGGGCCATCGTCCCACCGGATTGGTCGAAAATATCGGCGGGATGGGCGCCAACTGAGAGAATTCGTAAGGGTTCAGACATGAATTATGCCTCCTAATCGTTATGGGCGAAAGCGGGTCGAATCCAGGGCTGCATCTTTCAATACAAATGCAGGCGAATTGGCCTGCCGGCTTCGAGGTGATCACCTATATGATCTTTGCCGACACTCAGGGCTGTCCAGGCTTGAGATACTGTACGGGTGTCCGGCGGGGCGCCACGTTGCCGAAGAAATCCTCGTAATCCAGCTCTTGCATCAGCGGTAGCGTCACCTCGCGCTTTTCGTGGGCCGATAGGTAAGCGGCACTGATCACCTCAACCGCAGCACGCCCCATCTCTCCATCTGTGATGGGGCGTTTTCCGGATCGCACGCAATCCACAAAGTGGTCCAGCTCGATCTTGTACTGTCCAAAGCGCTCGCCTTCCAGCAGCCAGTTGCGGCTGTGTTGGGGCTGGTGGTTTTCTCGCAGACGGCCGTAGCGGTGCAGGGTTATCTCGTGGGGCGTGGTGTAGCGCCATACATCCGAGGCATGCCTCGTTTCAATCGTTCCCGTCTCTCCGAAAATCAGGTAGTGTTCTTCGCCCTCACGGTGAAAGTAGCGGGTGGCCTGATGCGCGCTTCTGGCGCCCGATGCGTGGGTACATATGACGATGTAGTCGTTTTCTACCTCTGGGTAGGGGCCGGTGATGTCGAAGGTGGCTATCACTGAGCGGATTGGGCCGGCCCACCATTGGGTCAGGTTCACGCTGTGGGAGCCATGGTCCTGCCATTGTCCGCCCCAGGTTTTTACCGAGCCCCGCCACCCTGGATCGATCCAGCCGCTCTCGTCCGGTCCCCAATCCCAGTTGTGGCGGATGCCCATCACAGAGCCGATGGCGCCTTCTTCTATCAGCTGCGTGACTGTCCTCATCGACCGGTTGAAGCGTTTCATGAACGCGATCATCAGAATCGTGCCGGCCTTCTGATGGGCTGCGATGATCGTGTCGCATTCGCGCGGCGTGCGGGCCATGGGTTTTTCCAACAGGACGTGGACCCCGCGTTCGGCACAAGCGACCGCATGGGCCACGTGTTCGTATACGGGCGTCGCAATCAAGGCCGCGTCCAGGCGCTCTTTGTCCAGACATGCCTCCAACGTATGGTAGCCATTGCTGAAGCCATACAGGTCTCGGGCTTGGGCGAGCCTGTCATCCTGGCGGTCCACCACGGCGACCACTTCAAGCGCTTCTACAAAGCGCAGCACGGGAGCGAACATGGTGTGCAGGCAACTACCTAATCCGACGAACGCCATGCGTAGTGGTCTGTTCATAGCCTGTTCCTCCGCTCACTGAAACAGATCGAGGGGACTGACAATCGTCAATCATCAATCGTCAATTTTTCGGTGGTCTCCCTTCACTGCGCACTTTTATGAGCAAACATTTCGGCATTCCCGCCGGTTCAACACATGAAGGGCGCTCAGCAGTCCCTACGGTAATACGCCGCTGAGAGTCAGCTGGGCGGCAAAATGGCAGGCCACGTAATAAGCTGATAACGCTTGAAGAGGGATCCAGCAGCAGGGTCTGGATCTCGCAGAAGGGACCTGCGGTCGTGATCGGGGCATGATGCCGCTATGCTATCCGATGCGCCATGGGCTGTCAACCGCGAATATTGAGCGGGGGGCGTTGTCACACTGACACAGATTCAGACGTTTTTCGATCCTGCATTGTCAGGTTACTCTGAGCCGGCCATCCGCTCGGCAAGCTCTCGCACTCGCTCAGACATATTGTAACCCGCCTGCTGATTCGGACCTTCCAAACGCATCGTTTCCCACACCCTTTCATACACGCCGCCTGTCTCCACGCCCAGTTCATCCAGGCATGTAAACACCTCGCCGAAATATTTCGCTGAGTCAACCATATCTGTGTAAGATTCCCAATGCGTTGGGGTCCCCTGGCGCTGATACCTGAAATCGGCAGAAAGCCTCACTTTGTCAGACGTGTTGGGTATGCCGGCGTGCATCATCAACGGGTGAAAAATGAGCGCATCGCCTATCTGATAATCCGATCTCAGCCACACTCTGCCTTCATTGCCGGTCTTGACGGCGCCGGCCACAACCGCCGCCCCTTCCGCGCGCCATGCTCTGGCTTGTTCAGGGTTTTCGGCCACACCAAGATATTCTTTGCCTTTCCACCAGACTTCATGCAAGCCTTCCTGGTTGGAATCCTGCCCGATGGCCAACCCACCGATCGACTCGTCGATGTCCATAAGCGGTATCCAGACGGTACAGAATTGCACCGGGCGAAAGAAATAGTAATCTTGATGGCCGGGCGTGGTGAAAGAAAACTTGGGCCCATCTGCGACTTGCATGCTTTTCTTACCACTGAGCATCATTCTGATTCTGGCTTTGTTATCCGCCCAGCAGAAAACCTGGCCTCCCAGCATCCTTCGCAGCACAGAGATGAGTTCCGGCGTCGTCGCCAGTTTTTCCACTATCCCCAGCTTGACGATGTCAGCTGTGACGACCCCATCTGGTGATAGCTCATTGGTTTCCGGCCACTTACCCGACCATAGCGGTTCCGAGGTCGCATTTTCAGCGACGAATTCATGCGCTTTGAGCACGCCGATGATACTGTTCCGGAGGCTCTCAATCCGCTTTTGGTCGATCAACTGCCTGAAGAAGAGATAACCGTTGTCGGAAAATTTTGTGACTAATGTCTGCGCATCGTTGATATATTGGTTTGATTCTTCAAATGGAACAAAGGTTGAAGTAGACATGCGTTATTTTCTCCCGATTCTTGGTAGTTGGAGCGGCGGAACTCCGGTGGGATGCAGATGACGGGGATACGACCAATCAGTTCAGGTGACTTCAAAGATGTCGAGATCATCCACAGCAAGGGCGTGGAGTGGCATTGTCGGGCCCGCCGGAGGTGATGATGTACGATTGGGTAAAAACCTGCCAGGCGCCGATAATACTGATGATCGGGTTGAAGTAAATGGTGGGGGTCAACATCGGCAGTGTGATTCGCCAGAAACGATGCCAGGCATTGGCCTCATCAATCCCGGCGGCGTCATAGAGATCGGTCGGGATTCCGTGTAGCCCGGCCAGGTAGAGGAGCATATTCCCCCCGCAGCCCACACGCCCATGTCGTGGAAAAGAGCCACTTCGGACCGAGGGTCTGCTTGATCCATGTGACCTCCATTCACCACCAGTAGGGGCACGGCATGCCGTGCCCCTACATTGGGTTGCGCGTCGTCTACTGTAGACTCATCTGATGCTCTTCCACTTGAGCGCAGATCTCTATCAAATAACTGGGGTCAGCTTGACCCAGATTAAAGACCTTTTCCATGGCCGGCCTGATCAGCTCCATGGCTGCATCGTTGTCCTTGAACCAAATGACGTTTTCCAGATAGTCCATATCGAGCATCTCGGGGATGATCTCCAGGTGCTTGTCCGCCAGCGAGGGGAACTCGTCGCGGAACACCTCTAAGGAGACGTCCATGAGGGACTTGCGGATAGGGATGTAGCCCTCTGATCGCAGGGTGCCCAGTTCCTGGAATACGGGGCCTGCCAGGAAATTGATGAATTTCCAGGCCTCCTCGGGGTGATCACTGCCATTCCAGATGGACCACGCGTCGGCATCGCCCAGGGCACTTCGCCGCACCGGCCCCTTGGGCACGTGGGCGTAGTCCCATCGAATCTGGTCGGCGACTCGCTCGGATTGCTGGGCGGGTCGGACATTGAACCAGGGGATAGCCACCCGCCCGGACACGAAGTCGTCGTAGGTGTCGCTAACGTCCTCTGGGCGCATGAAGGGATTGGGTTCCTTGACCCACATGTTCTCGTACAGCCAGTTCAGGAGCTGCTGGGAGCCAGGCTCATCCAACCAGCAATCGGTGTCGTCGTTGGGATTGACGTAGTCGCCGCCAAAACTGCGCAGCCAGCTGAAGAACTCCACCGAAGAAGTGGCGACTAGCCTGGTACCCCAGAGATCGATCTTGCCGTCTCCGTCTCGATCCTTGGTCAGTGCGGCAGCCATCTCCGTGTACTCCTGCCAGTCCCAATCCGCGCCAAAGTTGGCAGGATAGTCCACGCCGTACTCATCGAAGATATCCTTGTTATAGGCCATGCACCTGACATCGATATACTTGGGCATCCCCACCCGGATGCCCCTGATGTGCAGCCTGGTCCATTGGGCTTCGGTAAAATCGTCAAGATCCTCGGTTGTCAGGTCACGGTCTACGTAGGGCTGGATGTCCAGGATCAGGTCCTTGGCAACCCAGACATAGAAGATATCTGGCCAGGCCTGGAAGATATCGACTGCATCGCCGGCGATCATGGACGTTACCAGCTTGTCTTCCCAACCGATTGCGGATGTCTCCACTGTCTCCACATCGACGTTGATCGCTGGATCCAGTTTCTCCGTGAAATGCTCCATGATGATGCCAGGGAATTCATCCTGCGCCTTCTGCGAGTGTGGTCGGGACATGCAGCGCAGGGTGACGGCTTCTGGGGCGGGCATCTCCCCGGCGGGCGCCGTCATTTGTGCTGGGACGCAGGCTGCTATGGCAACGCTGATACTGCCAACGGTAGCGCTCTTGAGAAAATCGCGGCGCGTTAACATCTTTGCACTCATGTTGTTACCTCCTGTAATCAATCAGGGGCTCAGTTCCGCCTATTCCACGATCTTCGAGGTCGAGCTGAACCTTATCTTCTGCCAGGTGGATGGATGGTATTGGCGAGTGATGCTGATGCCGAGGATACCCGATACCCTCTAAAACACGATCTGTGCGCAAGCGGTGATAACATTAGGGACAGGAATCGGCGCGTTGACCTGTCTGAAGCGCGACGGCGCTATGGCCTCGAAGTCTCAGCCGCTGCCTAGTCCATCTTTCTGTCCATTCTGATGGATGCCACCTGCCTTCCGTCCAAATCGAAGTCTTCCTCCGATCCGGTCTTGCGAAATCCCAGAGACTCGAACAAAGACTGTTTTTCTTCATCTTCCACGGAAACGACTGCGTAGCATGTGGACGCGCTCTGACCAGAGCATGCGTAGATCGCAGCTTGCATCAACGCATTCCAGACATCCGCGAAGCGCGCATGAACGAACCCGTCAATCTGGCTATCACCTGCGTCATCCCTGCGAGCTGTCGATAGCCCGACGACTTTTCCTGTGGCTGTCTTGGCGACGAACCAGGCGCCTCCGCCGCTCCGCATAATCTGTTCATAGCGCGGGTACAGCCCCATACACGATTTTTGCGTGGCATAGCGTGTTGAGTACATCTTTGTGTTCGCGTCCAGCACCTGCCAGTCATGGGGACAAACGAGCAGCGGGATCATGGGAATACGGGCTGCGGGCGTCGCCTCTACGATCGTTGCTGTACCTTCCGAGAAATAATCCACTAGGAAACCTTCGGGGGATTCCCCGTTGAGGACGTTGACCATCACCGCTGCTCCGGCCAGCTTTCGCCACCCGAGTCGGTGGTAAATCCGCGCTGCGGCTGGATTGCCCGTTCCCAGGAAAAATGCCTCGCCGCCAGCAGCGCGAAAATCCTCCACGGCCTGGCCACACAGTTCTGTCGCGATGCCCCGTCCACGAAACCGGGGGGCTGTGGCAACCTCGCTGAACCCCGCCAGAGCCGGCATGGTTTTCGAGTGCATGGTAAAGCAGGAGCCGGCCAATCGGTTGCCCTCTCTGCTCAAGTAGAGCGTGCTGTGACTGTAGGCATCTTCAGCGCCCAAGAAGACCTCGCGCCCTATGTCCGGCAATACCTCTCCAAAAATGAATGCCCAGAAAGGGAACAGTTCGTCGATCAGGTCTTCTGAAATCGGGACCTTGTATCGTAATGATTCCATCTCTGTTACTCAAGAGAGATGACAATTCTCTCGTTTTTCTTGTGTTCCTCGACTTCGACGAGGGTACCGTGCGCGTCCGGGTTCTCCGAGATGCTGATGATATTGTCGAGATCAATCCCCCTTCTCTTGAAGCGCTGCAGCCGCTTGCTTGGGAATTAATTTGGATGCAATTTTAAGAACAGAGACGGGGATACTTTTCGTAAATGCCATCAGCCCGTGCTGGTGCGCAAAAATATGGAGAGCGACAGTCGATGAGAATGCCGAGACGATTCATAATGACCCCCACCTTGTTTTCCCGTTTCGCTTGCGGGAATCTTCTACGCTCTTCACCTGTATATGAGAATATCCTCGTAGGTCTTGAAGCGACGCAGCCAGGCGGCTATGTTGTCCAGCGTCTGTGGGTAGTTTTCCAGCGTGGCGGTCGTGGCGTTGAACATCGTTCATGGCAATACACTCTCCTATCAAAAAGGCCGGTCAAGCCGGAACCTGTCAATCGGATACTCGGTTGTGCCGCCTGTGGCCAACTCAGCCAAAATTTTGCCGACGAGAGTGGAAAACTTAAACCCGTGCCCTGAGAATCCAGCGCTCACCAAGACATTGGGGTTGTGTGGGTGAGGACCGATGAGAAAGTCTCTGTCAGGCGTCATAGTATACATGCAGGTCGCTCCCGTGACAAAGGCGAACTCGCTATTGGGCATAATTGTCTCGAGCCATCGTTTCAACTGATCGCGCTTATCCAGGTCTAAGGTCCGATCGATATTGTTGGGAGAGGCAATCACCCCAAGCTGGTCATCGGCGGCCTTCATTCCCAAACCATATTCAGGAAAGCCGTAAAATTGAGTGTTCCCGTCTGCGTAAACGGGCAAACGGTCAGGCTGATAGGCGGCTCTGTGTTTCGGTTGGAAATAAAATTTTTGCTGTCGGGTAACTTGCAGCGGAAGCGCCAGGCTCTCTACAATTTCAGACGCCCATGGTCCTGGTGTAATGATGAGCCGCGAGCAGCGATAGCGGCCGGCTGATGTTTCAAGTTCAGGCCATTCCTGGCTCAGGTCAACCCGATCGACACGCACCTGCTCATGAATGGTTGCCCCAAAACGCCGGGCTTGTAACAGATGCGTTTGAACACAGCGACTGGCATCCAGAAAGCCTCCTTGAGGCGTATAACAGGCTACAGTGTCTTCAGGTAGACGCAGCGCGGGAAAGCGAGCCGCAACGTCTTGAGCGGTCAACAGTTCATAGGGCCGTTTCAACGCTTGCATAACGCCTATCTTTTGTTCGATATGCTCGTTGTCGGGCCGGGCGAAAAAGAGCGAGCCCGTGAGTTCGAGAAGTTTTTCACCAGAGAGAGCCTCCAATTCCTGCCATAAAGGCAGGGCTGCTTCAGCCAGGGTAGTGTACAGTGGATCATGATAAAAGATGCGGAAGGCTCTGGAGTGACCGTGAGAGCTACCCAAAGCATGGCCAACCTGATATTGTTCGATCCCGATTGGAGCCACCCCAAGGCGCGCAAGATGATAGAGAGCTGCGCTCCCCATAGCGCCCAGACCAACGACCAGAATTTTTTCGTTGCGCATGATCTTTTCTGCTATTGTAAGACGCTGTATTTCTATCTCATTCGCTTCCGCCCCACATACATCACCGCCACCCGGTGACTGCTATGTTCGACCACGTCAGGGGTCGTGGGAAATAAACAGATAGGAGAAGCCAAAATCGACCTGGAGTTGTTTGAGCAGGTTCAGAATCTGCGCTTGTACGGAGAGATCGAGCGCCGAGACTGCCTCATGGCAGACAATGAAGCAGCGTCGGCAAATTATGGCGGCCAAGCTCGTCATCCTCGAACCAGATTTCGCCGGCTGTCGGTTCGATCACCGGCAAAATGAGCTGCCCGGTTGTCGTTTTATCACAGCCGCTTTCGCCCACCAAGCCCAGGGTTTCGCCCAGCTGAAGCGTGAAACTGATTTGGATGGGAAAGTACTTCTTGAGATTCTTGACTTCTAGCATGAATCCTCAGACATATTCTTCCGCCGGGCCGGTATAAAGAAGCCGATTCCCCAGCTCATATGAATGGTTACCAGGACCAATGGGAGCAGGACGGAAGCTGGCTCGCGCCGGCGGAGGCCGGACGTAACTGACACGGCGATCAGGATGAGAAGATAGGCCAGGGGCGTCAGCGCCATCTGTGGCGCTCCTGCCAGGGTCAGAACGACCGAAGCGGCGAGAGCCAACACCAGCAGGGGAGCGGCGAGTTGCCGGGCACGCAATGAGTACGGATGCTGCATCAGCACGACCGATTTCCAGCGGCCATACTCGAAGTACTGCCGCGCCAACGCCGGTAGGTTGCCGCGGGGCTGGTAGAGCGCCACCAACTTGGGATCGAACCATACGGTTTCGCCGCTCTGTCGCAGTCGCCAGTTGAGTTCGTCATCCTGGTTTCGGATCAAAGTGGGATCGAATCCGCCAATTGCTTCCAGCGCCTCCCGTCGGAAAGCGCCCATGTAGACGGTGTCGGTAGGCCCTTCGGGGCCTCCCAGCCGGTAGCGAGCGCCGCCCGCTCCCAGCGGCATAGTCATCGCCATCGCCACCGCCCTTTCGAACAGGGAACTCCCGACGGGCATCTGCCGTCCTCCGACGTTGGCTGCCCCTGTTCTCGCCAGCGTCTCGATGACCCGCCGCAGGTATCCTGGCGGAAGCGTTGCGTGGGCATCGCACCGCACTATGATCGGAGCGGTTGCCTGCTGAAAGGCGCTGTTGAGTCCAGTCGAGGTGATTTGGTCCGGGTTGCGGACCACACGCACCTGCGGGTACATTCGTTGCAGCATCGCGGCCATCGCCGGGGTATCGGATCCATCGGCCACGATCACTTCCACCTGGCCGGCATAGTCCTGAGACAGCACCGAGTCGAGGGTAGCTGGAAGGGTAGTTTCTGCGTTGCGCGCTGGGATGATCACCGACACCGCGGGCAGACGAGAGCCAGGGTCGCCGGCGTTGACATCCTGTTGATTGCGGTCGTTCATCCTACATAATCTCTATGTTTTTCTCAGGGAACAGGACTTACCGCGCCGTATAATCCGCATCCAACAAACAATCCTTGCTCTGGCTCAATAAGGCTATGCGGGCTAATCCGTGCAACAAGAAACTGGGCTCCACGGCTGCCTCTGCATATGCAGGCCGATGTGGAGCACCGCTCTTCGATTCAAAGACTTGGCTGAGGGTATACATTCGTTTTCAGCAGGGCTTGATCATGGATCAGATGAAATATAAGCACTTTACTTGTCGATGCCTAACATCTGGCGCGTTTCTTCGATTGTGGCAACGTCCCGGCCCAAATCGTTGGCGATGCGCGCAATCCGCTCCACCATCTGCGCATTGCTCTGCGCCAACTCGCCGCGTTGGTAGTGGATACAATCCTCCAACCCCGTGCGCACGTGTCCGCCCAGCAACATCGCCATTACGTTTACCTGGAGCTCCTCTAAGCCCAGCGCACATGTTTGGAAAATAGAATCTGCGGGCAGATTGCGGACCATATAGAGAAAACTATCCATGCTCGTGTTGATGCCGCTCTGCTGCCCGAAAACCAGCTGCACGAAGTAGGGTTTGTCCAAGGCATCTCGCTGGATGAGATAGTCCAGAATGTCGAGATGGCCCGGATGGTACAGGAACACCTGCGGCTTGATACCGCGCGCCCGCAGACGGCGCGCGGTCCGCTCGGTGTCATCGAAAGTGGCCAGGGTGACTTTGCTCGGCGCATCGCCGCCGGCATAGGCGGCGCCGCCGCGAAAGGTCATGGGCCCAGGATTGAGGGCCATGATGTCTGGGCCTGCCTCGATCGGGGCCGATTTATAATAGTGCGCCGTCCCAACGATCCCGCTTCCTTCTCTCGGCAGATCTGCAACCCCTTGGGAATTGTCCACCAAAATCTGCGGCGCTTTGGAGCGCATAAGATTGTTAATCTCACGATAGCGGTCAGCCTCATGCGATGGTTGGGTCGGGTCGTCTGCCTGGCGGGCGTGAATATGAATAATTGTGGCGCCGGCCGCGAAAACGGCGGCGGCTGTTTCCGCCTGCTCCTCAGCCGTTACTGGCACGGCCGGATTTTCACTCTTCTGATGCCCGCCCGTCACCACGGCACTGATGATCACCGGCGGCATACCCTCGTGAACATGTTTGATGTACTCGCTTCGGTTCGTATACTCCCAGGTACTGTCCATTTTGCCAAGCTACTTTTCTGGTATTCAAACGTGTTCAATAGCAAGTGTCTAGTTCGGGACGATCACGCCTTTGATAAACCCGTCCAGTTGAATCTCGCCGCCGGCCACCCGCACAGCTTTGTCGGCTTCCGCGAGCGAGAAATGGTGTGTGACCATCTTCTCGATGGGGTAACGACGTGATTCGACGATCTTGATGGCGGCTCGGACTGCCGGCGTATCGTGCGTATTCACACCCTGCACACGGATCTCCTTGAGAGGGATTTTGCTGGGAACGATGGTGACTTCCTGCAGGCCGGTGTTCGACCCGACAACGACGGTACCCATAGGTCGCGCCAAATCAAGCGCCAAGGGGAAGGAAGCCGTCGCGCCGGTGAGGTCCACGACCACATCGGCCAAAAGGCCATCTGTGAGTTCAAGAACCGTCTCGAGCGGATCTGCCTGCTCCAGATTGATAGCGTGCGTAGCGCCGAACAGTTTGGACACCTCGAAGCGGTGTTCATCCTGGGCAAGTCCAACGGCAATGATCGCGGACGCGCCGGCCTCATGAGCCGCCAGAATCGCTGCCAGCCCCTGGCCACCTGGCCCGAGCACGACAACGGTATCGCCGATGGTGACACCACCTTTTGTGCGCACCCAGCGCAGGCCATTGCCAATGTTGGCACAGGTCATGGCTGCGGCTTCGGCTGGCACGTCTTCCGAGATGCGATGCACGCGGGAGTTGGGCGCCAGGTACATATATTGACTGTATGCGCCCCAGAGGTGAGGCGGCACATTGGACGACGTCGTACCGCCGTAGCCCTGGCGCTCTTTGCAGAAACGATACTCGCCCACCAGGCACCAACGGCAGTGACCACACCCGAACAGGTGCTCGACAATGACCCGGTCGCCGACCCTGACGCCCCAGCGCTGCGCGGCCTGTCTCCCAAGGCGCTCGATATGACCCACGAGCTCGTGCCCCATAATGAGCGGAAATCGTTTGGGATCCGTCCAGCGGTAAATGCGCGGGTCGCTGCCACAGACGCCGCACAGTTCGACTTTGAGAAGGCCCTCGTCCTCGCCGATGACTGGCAGGTCGAAGGCCTGGATTTCCATCGTTTGTGTGCCCACAACCACTGCTGCGTAGACTTTGTTCGGCACATTTGACCACTGATTTTTATGATTCATGTGATTGCCTTGATACCTGCGGTTCATCATCCCCATCATAAGAATCAAGGAAATCAAGGGTCGCAATTCGCTGGCGCGGCATCGGCAATTTCCTGCATGTCCGACCGACACAAGGGATGCCCTCCCTTGTGGATGCCCTTACGGGGCAAATCTGCAAGTCAAACCTCCATCTACAACCAGGTTGGCGCCGGTAATGTATTTGGCCTCATTGGACGCAAGAAACAGGGCTGCATACGCCACATCCCAGGCATCCCCCATCTTTTTCATAGGGCATAGGCTGTTCCTCTGTCTGATCATCTCCTCATCATCACCATCCGAATAGGCGCTTGCTAAACCTTGGCGGATGAACGAAGTGTTCATCAATCCTGGCAGAACACAATTCGCGCGGATGCCTTTTTCCGCATATTGGATAGCGATATTCTGCGTCAGTTGGTTGATGGCTCCCTTTGAGGCATTATACGAGACACTCGGATATCCTGTGTAGCGTATCGCAGCGATAGAGGAGATATTGACAATTGCTCCGCCGCCTTGTTTCTCCATGTGCGGGATACAATACTTGCAGGTGAGAAACATTCCCTTCACATTGACGGCCATCAGTTGATCCCAGTTTTCTTCGCTGATTTCGACCGGACCGCCCACTTCGAGAATCCCGACGTTATTGTGAAGGATATCTATCCTGCCATAGGTCTCAATGCACATGTCAACCATATCCAGGACTGCCTGAGAATGGCTGACGTCGGCTCGATAGGCCGTGCATTCTCCGCCTTCCTGGTCGATGATCGCTTTTGTCTCTTTGGCGGCTTCGAGGTTGTAGTCAACGGCAAAAACCTTAGCGCCTTCCCGGGCATATAGCACTGCCGCCGCTTTCCCATTGCCCCAACCTGGGCCGGCGGAGCCGGCCCCCGTGACAAGCGCGATTTTTCCTTTTACACGCTCTGTCATCAGCGCCTCCTCATTCGGTATTCATGCCGGTTGACGCCTGATTGATGTGGTTTGTACGATGGCGTTTATGCGTCATCCTTTGATACCACTGATTACCACACCCTGGATAAAATAACGCTGGGTGAAGAAGAAGATCAGGACCGGTGGAACGGTTAACACTGTGGACATGGACATAATGGCATTCCAGGTGGGCGGCACATAGGCGCCGGCGCCCCACACAGCCACCTGTTGCCACTGACGGATAGCGATAGCCAGGGTGTACTTTTCCTGGGAGTTCAGGTAGATCAGCGGCGCCAAGAAGTCGTTCCATTCCGCCATAAAGGTGAAGATGGCCACTGTCGCCAGCGCCGGCTTGGACATCGGCAGGATGATCCGCCAGAGGATGCCGAAGGCGCCCGCGCCATCGATGCGCGCGGCATCATCGTAGTCGCGCGGAATGGTCATGAAGAACTGCCGCAACAGGAAGATGAAAAACGCGCCTCCGCCAAAGAAATGCGGCACGATCAGCGGTCTGAAAGAATCCAACCAATTCAGGTTACGGAACAGAAGGTACTGAGGGATCAAGACCACATGGTAGGGGATCATCATGGTGCTCAGGACCAGCAGAAACAGGGCATGGCGTCCTGGAAAGCGCAACCTGGCAAACACATAGGCGGTGAGGCTGGCGCTCAACAGACGGCCCAATTCCACGCCTATGGTGATGGTCATGGTGTTACGCAATGAGCGCCAGAAGGGGAACTGATTCCAGGCTTCCACGTAGTTCCACCACTGGATCTGTTCAGCGATCAGCCGTGGGGGATATTCGAATACGTAGCCTTCGGGCTTGAACGAGGCGCTGACCATCCATACCAGCGGCGCGACCAGGAGTACGGTCAGAGCGGTCAGCACGAGATACAACAACCCTCTGCCCAGCAGGCGGCTGCCCACTTGCCGGCGGCGTGTCCAGTCCCCGTCGAACCTTTGTGACGGCTGAGCCAACACCCCTCCAGGCTGCGCGCTCCCGATCTCAGACATGGCTCACTCCTGCGCGCCCTCATAGAATACGGCGCTGCGCGACAGACGCAGCGAGAGCAACGTCACCACCAACAGAATGACAAACAATAGCCAGGCCATCGCCGCTGCATACCCCATTTGCAGGTATTCCCAGCCGGTGCGGTAGAGATAGAGAATGTAGAACAGGCTGGCATTGCCTGGCCCGCCATTGGTGGTGACAAAGGCCACTGTGAAGACTTGGAAGGTGCCGATCATCCCGGTGAGGAAGACGAAAAAGATGATCGGCGAGGTCATCGGTAAAGTCACATTCAGGAATCGACGCCAAGCATTGGCGCCATCGACTTTGGCTGCATCGTACAGTTCGGTGGGTACACCCTGCAGGGCTGACAGATAGAGCAGCAGAGTGCCGCCAACCGCCCAGGCGGACATGAGGATGAAGGCGGCCAGCACCCAGTTGGGGTCGCCGAACCATTTGGGCCCCGGCAGGCCAATGCTGCGCAGGAACTGATTGAGCAGCCCTACGTCTGACTGCAACATCCATGAAAAGACGTAGGCGACCGCCATGGCGGGCACAACGGCCGGCATGTAAAAGGCCGTGCGCCAGAACGATAGTCCCTTGACCTTCAGGTTCAAGAGCAAAGCCATGGCATAGCCGACAACGACCTGTGTTGGCACGGCCACCAGTGTATATATCACAGTGACGCGCAACGATTGCCACAGCACTTCATCCTCGCCAAACATCCGTGTATAGTTTGCCAGACCGCTCCATCTAGGCGGCGAGAGTATCTCGTAACGGGTAAAGGACAGATAGAAGGAATAGATCAACGGGCCGGCAATGAATATCACGAATCCCAGCAGAAAGGGGAGCAAGCCGATGTAGGCATCGCGCGTCTCGCGGGCTTGCAGCGATAGATTTCGTCTCCACAACATCGGTCGCTCCCTCGGCTCAGGCAGCTGTCGCCAGGTCGCCTCTCGGCTTACAGGAATTGGAGGCGGGCGCGCGCCACAAAACCAGAGTCAAGTCAAAAGATCGGGTTTAACTAGACGCGCTCGATCTCGGCATCGACGGCTGCATCCGCGTCCTGCATCGCCTGCTCCACGGTCTTTGCGCCGATAAGCACCTTTTCCAACTCGGCTCGGACCGTGTCCTGCAGGAAGCGGCCTCCGCGGCCAAAGCCGGCGCGATTGAACATATTTACGTCTTCGGCGCAGTAGTCGCAATCCGACATGCCCTTCAGGCGCGACAACATGATGCGGGCGATAACGCCGAGATCACCCTCGGGCAAGGTGTCCAGATAAGAGGCGGGATCATAGGCTGAAATCGTGGCTGCCAGGTCGACCAGAGCCTGACCGACCTCGTAATCTGTGGTCTGGATGATCGAAGCCTCCTGGGCCTGGGGTATAAGCTCGGATGCTTTGTTTATGCACCAGTGGTTGGCGCCAATGCCATGCACGCGTCGGTCCACGAAAGGCAGGTGCATGAAGCCGAGCTCGAAGGGCAGGCCAGCAATGAGATAGGTTTGGTTGGTCCAGCTGATGGTCGCGGCTGCCAGCCCTGCCCTGAAGAGGCCGCCTTCAATACCCTGTTGGGCTTCCAGCGTCGGCGCCACCTCATGCACGACCGTCAGATCGATGAGATCATGCGCGGCCGCGATGGCTGTCTCCGTGTTCAGCAGAGCCTCTGTTTCGGCGAAAGTCCACGGATCATCCACCAGGTCGGCGTCATAGCTGGCCATCTGGTATGCCAGGCTGGTTGCGTCCGTGATGGCGCTGGCATATCCATACTGTTCATAGGCGCCGTCGGAGGCTTTGATGGTGACGGCCTTCAGGAAGGCCACAAAGTCATCCCAGTGCCATGTGTCAAAGTTTGACCTGCCATACAGCGGCAACTCATCCTCTGGATAACCGGCTTCCCTCACCAGATCCAGGTTCAGATAGACCGACCGGCCCTGCATGGTAAACAGACTCAATGCCAGGATATCGCCGTTGTAGCCAAGTTCCAGCGCTGGATCGACGTTCCATTTGCTCATGTCGATGTCAGCGGCTTGCAAGGCGTCATTGAAGGGCACAAAGACGTTCTTGGGGAAGAAGTCTGCGTTGTGGCTCTGGTCCAGCTGAATGATATCTGGCGCCACACCTCCGGCCACCTGGGTCTTGAGTTTGGTCAGATACTCGCCCCAGGGGTAGATTTCTTGCTTGACCTTAACGTTGGCCTTTTCCTCGACGATGGGCAACCAACTGTTATGCTGTTCGCCCCACCAGTGCGACAACCTGATCTCCACAGGCTCCTCGGCCATTGTGTCTGATGCCTGTGCTGCGCCTTCTTCGGCGGGTGGGGAGGCTGCTGGCTGGCCTGCGCAAGCGGCTACCACCATACCGGCGGTAGCGGCTGCTGAAAGATGCAGGAAATCGCGCCGGCTCATTCTCTTCGCAGTCATCGTTGACATTCCTCCTTATTTTTGCATGCTCACAAGTTCATACTTCTCGAAATTGAATCCCTTTCCCGCTCATTTCGAAAGGCATCACCTCCTTGTAGCGAGAGCGCAGAATACGTGCTTGCCGGCCTCGATCGCGCCTATACAATCATACGATGCCTGGTGGTGAAGGAAATTTACCACACATGATGTATCTGGCCAATCCGGTTTATGATGCCGGCTCTGGGTTGGTTCATGCGGGGCACTGCACGCGCAACAGCAGATCGCCATAGCAGTCGATCGGAGAGCACGGATGTGGATAGGCCCAATTGCCCAGGGGGGAGCTGGATCATGCCGGTTACGCGCCACAGGAGATGGGGTGCATGCGGTTCCGTATTGCGTAGCCAGCTGAATCCAGTGTCGCTGCCCGGAGGTTAGTAGTGGTTGCCCAGGGCAGGCGCAAGACGCCGACCCTACCTCCATCTTGGGACGCGCCCGGCCGCTCGTATCACTCACTGCCAGGCGCGAACCATCTGCTGGCAAGCTGATTATTCCTGGATCAACTCTGCGGTCAGGTCCAGGTTGGCGCCTACGATCAGAGGCAGGAATTCGTCCAAGAGCAGCGCGGAGACATTCGGGTCGTCCAGGGATGCAACGATCTGTTCTGGCAGGAACGGCGAGGCCAGTTTCAGGGTGCGGCGAATGGATGGAGAATCGTAATGCAGGGTGAGAAGCACTTCGTCGTCGGCCGCCACATTCAACTGGTTGGCCGTGGACATCAGCTCCAACTCTGCTACCTGCAGGCCATCGTAGAGAATGGTAGCGATATTCGGCGGCAGAGGGGGCAGGTTCACGCCAAGTTCTTGCAACTCATCCGCGGGCAGGTTGCCAATCGACTGGATTTCGGAGCCGTGCAGCGTGAGGCCAAGAGAAAGCACCGGGCGATGCTCGATGTCGATCGCTGGCGGCTCCATCCGCACTGCGGTCACATCGAATGCGGCCGGCACGCTTACCAACTCGGCGCCTGGGGTCGGCGGAATCGAGAGGGCCACGCCCACATCGGTATCTTTGAGGAAAGCCACCCCCCCCTCCAGCAGGTCCGGCGGAATTGCCGCCAGTTCAACAACAACCCGCTGCAGTGTATCCATAGACTGGTCGGTCCAGGAGATGACGGGCAGATTTTCACCATTGGAGGCCAGGTACAGACTGTCGTCGATGATATTGAGGTCCAGTCGTTGGATATTGAGATTCTGCATGTCGGCGATGAAGCGCGGCTGCAAAATCGACTGACTACCCAGAGGAATCCCGAAGAGCGCGAGAGACCCGTCGGCCTTCACTTCGACAGGCAGAGAGGCCAGTTTTGTGTCTGCGGCCGGCTGCCCGGCCAAGGCAACCTGCACATTGAGACCGGAACCGAGAAGCTGAGGCAGGTGAGGCAGGAACCTGCTTATCTGTTGAATAAACGAGACTTCGTCCGCCAGAGAGGAGACGACGACCAGTAGCCGATTCAGAGTTGCTTCGTCATACTGCAACATAAGCAGCATGTTGTGGTCGGCTTTCAATTCCAGAGCATTGCCAGAGGTTGTCAACTGCAAAGTGTCCGAACCAATGCTATCCACGATGTTCATAACAACTGGCGGCAGATTCACGGCGGGCGCCAGCCCACCCAGAGCAGCGAGCGGAATGCCGCCGACCGTCTGGAGGCCACCGTTCTCATCAATGGAGACACCGATCTGCAGTCCCAGTTCGCCCCCGGCTGGCGCGGCCGCGAAGTTGGGGGTCGTCACGTCGAAATCGGCGTCAAAGGTAAGCGCTTCCTGCCCTGCGGGCACGGGTAGGTCCAGTGACATACCGATATCTGTCTTCTCAACAATACTGCGCACGATCTCCAGGCCTGCGCCCATAACGCCGGGTGATATGCCGAGAAGATCGACAGCAATGCTCTCGAACGTTGACAGCGATGGATCCGACCAGGAGATGGTGGGCAGGGATTCCTGGTTCAGCGCCAGGAAAAGGCTATCCCCTTTTATATTCACATCCAGCTTCTGGATGTTGGTATCGCTCATTGTATCGAGCACAATCGTCTGCAGAATTGGACTGGCGCCCAATGGAATGCCCCAGGAGCTCAGCATACCGTCATCGCTCACTTTGACCGGGATCGATGTGAGCTGCGTCTCCGCGAGCGGTTCGCCGGTAAAGGAAACAATAATGTTCAAAGCGGCGCCTGGCAGCTTAGGCATGAGATCGGCGATCGTTCCACCCATCGACGGATCGACAAATGCGTTGACGATGGGCAGAATGTTATTCAAGCGCCTGGTATCGTAGGCGATGCCAGGCAGGGCTTTGCTGTCAAGCGCGAGATCGATGCCGTTGGGCTGGGTGGCGACGGTCAACTGCTGCACGCCCAAGGCGGTCAAGATTTGCAGAGCGATTGGCGGCAGATCCAACCCGAGGGAGGCGCCCAGGGCCTGCTCAATCTTCGATATGGCGACGCCTTCGAGGGACGCTTTGCCGTTTTCGTCGTAGGCCAAGCCACCAAATTGAAACGGGCCGATGGTCGTTTCCGATGGGCGTTCCGGCCTGGCCAATTCTTCGCCTTGCCAGCGGGGAATATTCTGGCCGGCTGTGGGCAAAATGATGACTGCGCCCAGGCCAATCCGCCGTAGCCAGGGCAAATCAATCCACCGTAGCCAGGGCAAAGAGGAAACGGCCTGCTCGACGCCAGGCGTATTGGCCAGAATCTGGCTCAGAAGTTCAGCCGATTCGTCATTCCAGCTAAGGTACGGGAGGGGCGATCCATCTGCGTAGAGGAACACTCCGTGGAAACCGATACGGACTTCGAGGACATCGACACCGGCTACAGCAAACTGGTCTAACAGAGACTGCTGCAAAATCAGCCCCATCGGGAAGCCGAGGGCCGTTCCATTGCCAGCGGCATCCACTTTGATGGGCACCGACGGTAGGTTAAACCACGTCGAGCCGTCGTCACCGTTACCGCTACAGGCGCCTAGCGCCAAACTAATGGCCAGAACGGCAAGCATTGTGCGGAAAAATCTTCCTGTGGCCGGCACGTGCCGTCTCCTTATGTGTGCGTAATGATGTACAGATAAAAACTGCTCAATTTACCAGTGTTATATCATGGATTATCGAGAATGACAATGCCAGTGATTCTCTCTGGTCAACTTTGAGCGCGGATCCATTCGCGCGCCCTGTTGGACGCGACATTAATGTTGGCGCGCCTCTGTTGGGCACGACATTTAATGTTGGCGCGCCTCTGTTGGGCACGACAGAAGAATACCTCACATCTTACAATATTTCCGGCAGAGACACAAAACCGATTTGGGGTTTCGCGCTCCCGTACACAGTGTCGGCGTCAGGATTCACTGGATTTTGGGATGAGCGGGATAGGCGGCGATATCCCTCATCCTGGGCATCCTTTGATCCTGAAAATCCTGATTCAGACAGTCTCTACCGCCGCGATCTCCTCCGCTGTCAGCCCGTAGAGCGCATACACCAGCCGGTCTATCTCAGCTTCCAGCTCGCCGGTATCCGCGCCCGGGGCGGCGTCTTTGGCGGACAGGATACGCTCCACCAAGCGGATGAACGGGCGCTGCTCTACGGCGGTGATTCTGGGGATGGGCAGACTCTTTGCATCGTTGGGGTAAAAGTGCAGACTTTCGCTCAAAAAGTTGAGAAAGTACCAGTTGGTGACTTGAGAGTTGAGAACCGCCAGCAGAAACTTGTAATCAAACTGCCCAGCGATTGCGATGTCGGCGCTCTTTAGCGCGCGAGTTGCCGTCGTATGCGATGCTCCCGTTATAGCAAGCAAGTCCAGCCGCACGCAGTTTATGACGGTGTGGCTGTTGTAAAAGCCTTCGCCATCGTAAGCGCACCGCAGCTTGTCCTTCACAACATTGATGAACATCAGCTTTTCATTTTCAAATAGCTGCGGGAACATCGGGTTGTAATGCTCGTCCGGCGTGTAGGTCAGCCAGCCGTCCTGCAAGAACGAGTAACGCGCGATGTTGCGTCCTTCGCAAAACTTTTTGCCGCCAGCGACCGGCGACGGACTTAGGTAGCGCGATTTGCCAATCTTGGCGGAGCGATGGTTGAGCCTGGCGCCGTAGGCAACCAAGCAGATCCGATCAAAGCGCATCGCGTTGCGCCATATCTTTTCTTTTATCTTGATGGCGTCGGCCATGGCTGGATTCGTGTCCAAGCGGCAATCTTTGAGCGAGGTAAAGAAGGTCTGGTCGACCAGAAACTCGGTTCCACTGCGGTTCTCAAAATCAGCGTTGCTGTGATGCAGGCGTATTCTCGTGGGTACGTTTTTTCTTTCCTTCGCAACCGTCAGAACAGCGTTGCGCACGACCGCATTCTCAAAAATCCGGTAGCTGCTGGCGTCCACCAATGCCTGAAGCGTATGCTTTTGCACGAGCTTTTGGCGCATTTTCGTTGCATACCGCTGCTTGGTGAACGCGGCGGGGATGATAAAGCATACCATTCCTTTGCCGTTGAGGACGGAAAGGGATTTTTCGAGAAAAGCGATGTAAATGTCCGTTCGTCTTTCGCAGGTTTGATACCTATTGAGCAGGTAATTTCGCATCTCGGCCGAAAGATTTTCGACATTCACATAGGGCGGGTTGCCGATGACCACATCGAAGCCGTCAGCGACGCCGAACATATACTCGGCGTCGAACCAGTCGGCGCTGGCATTCTGGTCGTAGGGGTCCCAGCGGGCGATTTTTTCGGCGTCGTCGATGGGCATGCCGCTCTGCGTCAACGCTGCCGCCAGTCTGTCGCGCAGCTGCCGGTCATGCTCCCGGCACGCCAGCTTCTTGCGCCGCGTGGCGGCGTGGAAGTGGCGCTCGCGGTTGGCGTTCAGCTCCCGCTGCAGTGCGTTTACGGCGTCGGTCTGTCCCAGGCTCATCTGTCCACGATGTGTCCAGCCCAGGGCCAGCAGCGTGTTGGCGGCGACAAAGCGGGTTTCGAGGTTGGGCAGGGGCTTGATGCCGTAGTTGGCGGCGTTGCGGTCGGGCTCCTGCTCGATGGCCAGGGAGATGAAGAAGCGCAGCTTGGCGATCTGGGTTGCGATGGTCTGAATGTCCACGCCGTAGACGCTGTTCTGGATCAGATAGAGCTTGCGCCCGAAGTCGGAGTCGCGATACTTCTCGAAGGTATCGCTGATTTCTTGTAGTTCAGTGTCGCGATCCCGCTGATCCTGCGTGTCGAAGGCTGAGGCCGCGCGGTCCAGGGCGAGTTCTTTTTGCAGCTGTTCCCAGCGTCGGTTATCGGGGTCGAGGCGGCGCAGGGCCAGGGTCAGCTTGTGCAGCGCGCCCATGGGGAAAGCGCCGGAGCCGACCGCGGGGTCGAGGATTTTCAATCCGGCGATGGCGCGCGCCAGGCTCTCTTTTTCGCTCTCGGCAAAGAGTTCGTGGGCGTCGTTGAACGCGTCCTCGTAGTCCAGCAGATAGCGCAGACGCTCGCGCCAGGAGTCGGCGTCGCCGTCAGCGGGCTGCGCCTTTTCCGCCAGAGCCGCGACCAGAGCCTCGTCCACCATGTAGTCCACCACTGGGCGCGGGGTGTAGTAGGAGCCGGTCTGCTTGCGCGCGGTCGCGCGCGTTTCGGGGTTGTAGGCGGCCAGCAGGTTCTCGAAGACCTTGCCCAGCAGCTCCGGGTCCAGGGCCACCTCCCGCTCGGCGGGCGTGTTCTCCTCGACCGTGAACTTGTAGCGCTTGAAGAGGGGGATCAGCCCGTCGTCATCGAAGAACAGACGGTTGGGGATGCGCAGGGACGCCCCTTGTGGACGCCCTCTGTGCAGGGTGACGTTGTCGCTGAAGCAGTCGAGGCGATAGCCGCCCTGTTTGGGCGCTTCCTCGCTGTCCAGGCAGTCGAACAGGCCGCCGTTGATGAAGGGCGTCTGCGCGAACAGCGCCAGCAGCGCGTCGGGGTCGGCAATCTCTTCACGATAGCGATAGAGGGAAAAGTTGCGGTGGTCGGCGTTCGTTTTCCTGGCGAATCGTCGCTGGTCGATGTCGGTGTTCAGCGTGGCGAAGAACAGGTTTTGCAGCACCGCGCGATAGTAGGAATCGCCCGAGTCACGGTCGTAGTCTTGCAGCAGCTTTTCGACTCGCGCCTCGATGAACAGGTCTGCGGCGATCAGCCCCCTATTGAACGGTGCAACGATGCCCAAAGGCTGGGAGGTTGCACCGTCCAATTCCCGGATGAACCAGACGAACAGCAGGCGCGTGATCAGGCGGATGACGTACTCTTCGGCCGGCAGGGTCCTGGCTTCGTTGGCGGGAAAGGTAGCCTCGCTGAGCGCGCGGGTGAACCAGGCGAACAGGTCTTTGTAGAAGCGCCGGTTCAGTTCCTCTGTGTCCAGGGCGTCCAGCCAGGCGGCCAGCAGGCCATCGAAGTTGTGCCGCGCGCCGCGCGCGTCCAGCCAGCGCAGCCGGTCTGCCAGGGCCAGTTCGGCCAGGATATCCAGATGGGCGCGCTGGGGGCTGGCCGGGTCGATCTCGCGTATCAGCGAGACGCTGCCCAGCACGGCGCGGTCGGGGGCGCGCCGGTTGGGGCGGCGGTGGATGAAGGCCAGGGTGAGCAGGTCCGCGACGCTCCTGAAGAGGATGACAGTGGGCTGATTCAGCCGTTTGTTTATCTCGCGGGTGAATGCGGCATACTGGCCGCGGGGGTAGGTAGCGCCACGCAGTTCGATGGCGACGAACAGAAAGCTGCGGGCGTTGCCGCTGTCAAAGCCGCCGGCATTGAACAAAGAAGCTGGCGCCGCCACTTCGATTTCGCTATCGGTCAGCTGAAAGAGGAGGCGCGCCGATTGGGCGTTGTCGCGGAAGACGCGTTCAGTGGCCGTGTCCGGGTTCGCGGCGGGAAACTGCGCGCTGAAGTCGTCCACATCGCCGGAGAGTTCCAGCGTGCGCTTGCTGCGGTAGCCGAGGGCGGCCAGCAGGTCCGACGCCGCGGCCGCGAAGTCTCCCGCCGGCAGGGCGGCCAGGGCGGAGCGGATTTCGTGATCGAACGGCGCAACGATGCCCAAAGGCTGGGAGGTTGCGCCGTCCGAATGGGCGCTGTCGTTCATCGTCCTTCTTGTGTCGTTTTGCGCGGCTCCTCGCGCCGGCTTGCAGACAGTAGCGTTTATGCGGACGATGCGGGCGAGACGCCCGCGATCCCAGGGGGATGTTTCTCACTAGCGTCCGCTGGGCAGATACACTGGATTCGGCTGATAATGTGGGCTGCCTGCGCCATCAGCTACATAGGTTTGTGCGGGCGCGCAGAGCGGAAAGCATGGCCTC
This sequence comes from uncultured Caldilineaceae bacterium, assembly GCA_958295915.1. Taxonomy (GTDB): domain Bacteria; phylum Chloroflexota; class Anaerolineae; order Caldilineales; family Caldilineaceae; genus Bin5. Next base: position 3,643,289 of record OY282381.1, on the reverse strand, counting down.
CTGCTCGTTCCAGGGGCGCTCCGTTTCGCCGTAGCACATACTGCGTTCGTGGCCCTTGCCGAAGGAAGCCAGCACATCGCCGGCCCGCGCCATCTGCGCGCCAAAGCGCATGGCCTCGGCCCGGTCGGGAACGACTGCAAAGCGCTCCGGCGGCGCGCATTCCTGTACGCCGGCTGCGATCTCGCGATTGATGGCGTCTACTTCTTCTGTACGGGGATCTTCCGCCGTGATTATGGTAAAGTCGGCCAGGCGTCCGCTGACCTGGCCCATCAGCCGGCGTTTGCCTCGATCTCGCAGGCCGGCGCAGCCGTAAATGGCAATCAGGCGCCCGTTGTCGGCTACCAGGGCGCGCAGGGTCTCTAAGGCTCGTTCCAGGCTGACGGGGGAGTGGGCGAAGTCGACGACGGCCAGGAAGTCCTGGCCTCCGTCCATGCGTTGCATACGCCCCAGCACAGCGGACAAGGATGCCACGCCCTGTTGGATCTGCGCAGGTGGGATGCCCAGTCCCAAGGCTATTGCGGCGGCGCACAGGATATTTGACACATTAAACTCGCCAATCAGCCGGGTTTCCAACGGCAATGCGCTTCCTCGCCAGACAAGCTCAAAGCGAGTGGCATGCGGCAGATACTCGATCCGGCGGGCGTATACGTCTGCCGCGGGGTCGGTCACACTGTATGCGTATGGGGTAACGACGATTGCATCGTTGCAGGTCTGTTCTTCGGCCAACGCCGCCTGCAGGGGCTGGTAGCTGCTGTCGTCCCGGTTGAGAACGGCGATACGGGGCACACCCGGTTTGCAGTCAGAGCGAAAGAGGCTGCGGAAGAGCAGGGTCTTTGCCTCTTGATAGGCTTCGTAGGAGCCGTGAATGTCCAGATGTTCATGGGTGATATTTGTGACCGCGGCCACATCGTAGTCCACAGCTGCCACCCGCTTCTGATCCAGACCAAAGCTGGTGCTCTCAAGGATTGCGTAGTCACAGCCCGCTGTCCGCATCTGGGCCAAAAATGCCTGCACCAGCGGCGCTTGCGGCGTTGTCACATGCAAACCGGTGTCTTGTTCCAGGCCGGCGATGCGTGCGCCGACAGACGTGATGACACCTACATGGGCGGAGTGGCTGAGAATGGCTTCCAGAAGGGAACAGGTGGTCGTTTTGCCGTCGGTGCCTGTCACCCCGATGACGGTCTGGGCGCGGCTGGGGAAACCGAAAAAGGCTGCGCTGAGACAGGCCAACGCTTCCCGACTATCGGTTACCTGCACAAAGGGGACATCTGTCTGTATCCACCAGCCCTGATCTGTCAGCCTGGCTAGCGGATGGCTGCCTACCACCGCCACAGCGCCTGCGGCGATGGCCTGGGGAATGAAGCGATGGCCGTCCTGTTGCATGCCCGGCACAGCAACGAACAGCGTATCTGCGCGCACTGCCTGGCTGTCGTCAGTGATATGACGGACGGCACTTGGCGGCAGAGTTGGATGGCTGTTTGAGGCGAGCAATCTGTCTGGCAGCTGCGCCAGCAGAGCAGCCAGCGGTTCTGCATGAAGGGATAATGACGCGTTCGTCGTCATAGGTCATCGGAGCCAGATTTTCCAGGGGTCCCGTCCCGCGCCACCGAAATACCGGCGACCAGTATGAGCAGAAAGAAGACTGCCGCGCCTCCTACCCAAATCGGCGGCAGTTGCGTGAAACTCTCGGCGGCATTCTCTATCACCGAAGGGGTTGACGTCGGTGTAGGCGGCGGCGGTGTATCCGTTGCAGTCGGTGCGCTTGGCGGCATATCGCTGGACGTGGATGTAGAGGGCGGGATGCTGGTCACGGGCATGGTCCGCATTTCTGTTTGTATCGGCATCACAGTTTGTATCGGCATCACAGTCGGTGTATCTGTGGCTGTCGGTGTATCCGTAGGCGCATTGGGATCTTGGGTAGCGGTGGCCGTCGCGGTTGCGGTCGGAGTGGGCGTATCCGTTGGCGTCGGCGTCGCTGTGGGCGTCGGCGTATCTGTCGCTGTGGGCGTAAATGTGGGCGTGGGCGTGGGCAGCGGTGTATCTGTCGCTGTTGGTGTAGCTGTAGGCGTGGGCGTGGGCGGCCCCAGCACTTCTGCCGGATCCAGAGGCGCTATCCGCTCGGGTGACAGGAAGGTAGCGCCACCATCGATGGTGCGCAGTACCCCGTTCTGCTCAGTTCCTGCGTAGACAACGCCCGCAAGCGATGGAGACGAAGCCAGGTTGTAGACCAGATTGGTATATGCCGCGCCATTGACGGTCGCTGGGACCCATTCCAGTTGGCTTTGGGTCCACAGGCCGGCATTTGTGCCGGCGATCACTTGGTAGCCGCTGTTTGTCAGGTCGTAGATGGCGACACCGGCGGGAAAAGAGGGGTCCTGAATCCAACTGTTGCCGTCATCGCTCAGATACAAACCAGAGACAAAGGTGCCCACATACAGTCGTCCCCGCAGAATCGTCATCCCACGCGCAATGATGCCTCCGGGCAGGTCGACTCGCTCCCAGGTGGTGGAGTCTACGGGCAACCGCCATACGCCGTCGTGGGTGCCGGCGTAGAGAACACCCTCTTTCTGCATAAATGAGCGTACCCGCAAGGCTCCCCCTGTCAGCCCGTTACTGAACCATTCCCAGCTTATGCCGCGGTCAGCGCTGCGCATAACGCCGTCAAACCGGGTGCCGGCGTAGAAAACGGTCTGTCCGTTCTCGATGCGGGCGAAGAGGCGGCCCACGCCACTGTTGGGGCTGAGAACCAGATTGATCGACGGCTCCTGGCGCCAGTTCAGGCCGCCATCTTCGCTTATGAACAGATTGCCGACGCCGCCGTCCGACGCCAATACCCGGTTCGCATCCTGCGGGTCGTAGCGAATCGAGGAGACAGCTGTATTGTGGGGAAGATACGCGTTCGCCTGTCTCCAAGTGTGGCCGCCGTCGCTACTGTAATAGATGCCCGCGGGCACCGGCACGTTGAGTGTGCCGGCCAGCACGATACTTGCATCGGCCGGCGATACGTCCAGGCTGATGATGCTGTTCGACAAGGGCGTAACTTCCGATTGGGCAAGAATTTCACCGCTGGCTGGAACGATGCTGAGTACGGCCACATCCGTAATCAGGAGCGCCAGAACGGCCCCAATCAGCCAAAGTCGCCTCAGAGCCAAGCGATTCGGGAAATGTAATTTCGTGTTCTGTGTGTCGTACAATTTGTGGCAGTGGCCAGCGCGCATATACCCTCCCAAATGGGTGACGGAGAGGAAATGACTGCTGTCGCGCCCAACAGTGGCGCGCCAATGCAACATTATACGCCAGACAATTTATAATGTAAAAGCTCTCGGTGGCGCGCCAATGCAACCTTCGTTTTCCTTGCCTGGGGTTGAACGGGATATCACAGAACATGACGCTCTGCCCGGTTGCGCGTTCTTGTATTTACCCCTATCCTTAACTCATTCTAACTGCAGTTTTCAGTTGTCAGTGAACTGTAGTTACTCGAAATGAAAAACCAGAAACTATCAAGGAGAAAGCAATGCAAAGCCCGGCGCGGCGCGCGATCATCATCGGCATGGACGGCGCCAGTATGGAGTTGGTTAACAATATGGTGAACGGGGGCCATATGCCCCATCTCGGCAAGCTGATGGCCCAGGGCGCGCACCGCCCTATGCTCGGCGTTTTCCCCACCTTGACGCCTCCTGGCTGGACGGCCACTTCCACCGGCGCTTGGCCGGGGAATCACGGAGTGATGGATTTCCACATCCGCAAGTTGGGCGGCCCGTTGGATGAGACGGTCTGGGGCATCAACACAGAGTTGTCCCAGGCGGAATATCTGTGGAATACTGTGGAGCGGGCCGGACGCATGCCTCTGCTGGTGAAGTGGGAAATGTCCTGGCCGCCAACGGTCACCCGCGGCGTACAGGTGGAGGGCACCGGCCCTGGCGTCTCCAATCATCACCAGATCGCCGGCTATCATCTATTCGTAGCCGGCGAGGCCCAGAGGGCGCCCCAGCGGCGGCGCATCGGCGGCCAGCGAGATCCGGAGACGCTGGATCCCAGCGCCTTGCAGACAGGCTCTGACGTCGATCCGGTGACGATCACCGATGCCGAAAACTGGGAGCATCTGCCGCTTTCAACTCGGCCGCCCAAAGAGGTATTGTTGACGATTCGCCCCCTGGCTCGGGGGCGGGATCTGATGCTGCGGGGCAAGGTCGGCGCGCCCAAACTTTTTCATGGGTTGATCTACGCTGCTGGTGACAGCGGCTATGATCGGGTGCGAATCTGTCGGACGCGCGATGGGCGCAGCGCGGTTACTGAACTGGCGATGGGTGAATGGAGCGATTGGTGGCTGGATGAATTTGTCATCGATGACGAGGAAATTGGCGGCTACGTGCGCATGAAATTGGTGACCCTCACAGCGGAGGCCGATGCCTTCGAGCTGTTTGCGCCTCAGATCTGGCCGGCGCTAGGCTACACAGAGCCGCCGGAAGTGGCCGCGGAGCTCGATGCCCATGTGGGCAATTTTCTCCAAAATCCGGCCAGGGATGCATTGGGGATCATCGACGACGATACCTACTTCGAGCTGTTGGACTTTCATCACAGTCGGTTGGCGGACGTGGCCGACTATCTCACCGCCAGCCGGGACGATTGGGCGATGCTCTTTATCGAGAGCCATGCGTCGGACTATACCAGCCACTTTTTTCTGGGCCAGGCGGACGAACTGGGCGGCGCGGATGAGGAGGTGCGACAGCGTTGTCTGGACGGCGTGATCCGCACCTACAGCTCCATCGATGATTTGATCGGCCGCATGGTTCGTATCGCCGATGAGGAAACGCTGATCTGCGTGGTCTCGGATCACGGCGGCACCCCCAATCAGTTCCAGGCGACGCTGGTCGAAGATGCGCTGGAACAGGCCGGTTTCCTGGTTTATACGGAGGGCAGCGACGGCGAGCGGGCGGTGGACTGGTCACGCACTCGGGCCGCAGCGGTGGGTCTGGTGCATGTGTTCATCAATTTGCAGGGGCGGGAGCCGACGGGGATTGTGCCGCCAGAGGCCTATAAAGAGACCCAACTGGCGCTTATCGACGCGCTCCACGCCTACACCGATCCCGCCACGGGCCGTCATCCTTTCGCCCTGGCCCTGACACGGGAAGACGCGGAGATGGTCAACTTGTGGGGGGAGACTGTCGGGGATGTAGTGTACGCGCTGCGGCCGGAGTTCGATGGCGCGCATGGCAAGCAGTTGCCATCGGTCCGTTTCGGCATCGCTGGGCAGCGCTGTACGTTCGTCCTGGCCGGCCCTGGCGTCAAGGAAGGGGTGGCGTTGCGGGGGCAGGTGCGGGCGGTGGATGTGGCCCCGACCCTCTGCTACTTGCTGGGGATACCCATGCCCCGCAATGTGGAAGGCGGCGTCGTCTACGAGGCGTTGACCGATCCCGACTGGCACCTGGCAGGGGAGCCGTAGTCAGTTTTCAGTTGTCAGTTTCGAGTAACTGACAACTGAAAATCAAAAACTAATAGTCGCCATCGTCGCTTTCGATCCCACTTGTGGGTATCTCGATATGCGCGACTTTGCCTTGGTCATCGATGATGACGCGGAAACCCAGCATCCCCAACCATTGGCGCGCATTTTCCGGGATGGACTGCCCGACCGCCTGATCCATGTTGTCGATAGACGATTCGACCGCGGCCTTGGTAAAAATATCGTCTTTGCCCATCATCTCCAGCATGCCGCTCACGGCCAGGTCCCGGTGCTGGTCCACTTGGTCTTTGAGGAAGTCGAGCACCTGGGCGTCAACCTGGGCGGCGTCGATATGACGCAGGAAGCCGTCTTCATCCACAACATAACAGGCCCGCTCACCTACATATTTCACTGGGGCTGCGCGTTTTCGTTCATCGAACACAAGCCCTTCAAACATCGCTGAAGTTGCCAAAGTTCTCCTCAATCTGGAAGGTTAGATTGCGCGCCACTGTTGGGCGCGACAGTTATATTGCGCGCCACTGTTGGGCGCGACAGTTATATTGCGCGCCACTGTTGGGCGCGGCAGTTGCATTGCGCGCCACTGTTGGGCGCGGCAGTTGCATTGCGCGCCACTGTTGGGCGCGGCAGTTATATTGCGCGCCACTGTTGGGCGCGACAGTTGCATTGCGCGCCACTGTTGGGCGCGGCGGCGGAACGAACTGACAGAATACCGGCGACACACCTTCCCAATCGCGCCTCTTTCGAGCAGAGGCGCATTCAACGCTTCTCCCGCCCCTCTGCGCTGTGGTCAGACAAAAGCTCTTTTCTGCTTTCCAAAAACTTGCGACTGCGGCAGACGCTGGCGACCGGGTCTTTGGGCAAGTCGTGCTCAACGATGTAGCACTCGGCGCCGGCTGCGCGGCAGGCAGGCAGCAGCGCGTCCCAGTCCAGCGTACCGTAGCCCACATCGGCCAGGCCCATCTGATCCTCGTTTTCCCCCGCCGGCGCCAGATCTTTGGCGTGGATGCGCGGACAGCGCCCAGCATAGCTCTGCACTAATTCTAAGGGGGACGCGCCGCCGTGGGCCACCCAGGCCAGATCCGGCTCCCAGAAAAGATTTTCCGGTTCGGCGCTCATCAGCAGCCAGTCGATGGCCCGTGCGCCGTCATACTCCGCCATTTCGAAGGCGTGGTTGTGATAGCCCAACCGCATCCCCTCGGCCCGGCAGCGGATGCCCAGTTCGTTGAGCGTCTGCCCGAAGGATCGCCAGGCTTCTGCGTTGGCTGCCTGCCGCATTTCCGGCGCGGGGCCGGGTAGAACCAGGCAGTCGTTTCCTACTGCCCGCTGGAAGGCCACCGTGCCGGCGAAATCCTGTATCAGCGCCTGATAGGGCACATGGGCCGAGACCACCTGCAGCCCGTGGCCGTCCAGAATCGCCTTGGTTTCCTCGCCTGTGTGATCCGCCAGGACGATCAGTTCCACGCCTTTGTACCCTGCCTGTACGGCAGCGGCAGCGATCTCTGTGAAGCTGTCTGAAAGATGGCGCAGGCTGTATAGTTGTACGGCGATGGACGTTGAATGGCGCGCTACTGTGGAGCGCGACGTTGAATCACGCGCTACTGTGGAGCGCGACGGTGTTGTGTTGTTGATCATGCGAATATCTTCCTTGCAAGGCTAAAAAATTGCGCGCCTCTGTTGGGCGAGACGGTTGAATTGCGCGCCCCTGTTGGGCGAGACGGTTGAATTGCGCGCCCCTGTTGGGCGAGACAGTTGAATTGCGCGCTACTGTGGAGCGCGACGGTGAATTGCGCGCCCCTGTTGGGCGCGACGGTGAATTACGCGCCCCTGTTGGGCGTGATGCCCTGCAGCCGCGCCGTCAACCCTGTATACCGTTGGGCCACTTTGTCGTTGCGTACGGCAATGCCAATTGATCGAGGTTGCCCTACCAACACCACCAACTGTCTGGCCCGGGTGACAGCCGTGTAGAGGAGATTGCGTTGGAGCATCATATAGTGACTGGTGAGCATGGGAATGATGACCGCCGGGAATTCACTGCCCTGGCTTTTGTGCACACTGATGGCGTAGGCATGGATCAGCTCGTCCAGCTCTAAAAAATCGTAAGCGACTGCCCGTCGGTCGATTTCGACTGTCACACGCTGTTCGATCAGATCGACAGCCATGATGTAGCCCATATCTCCATTGTACACCTCTTTGTCATAATTGTTGCGCACCTGCATCACACGGTCGCCGGTGCGGAAGACATGGTTGCCCAGCGCGCGCTCTGGTCTGTCCGGTTGGGGCGGATTGATAGCCTGCTGGAGGGTTGCATTGAGTGCCGCCACCCCGGCCACGCCTCGGTGCATCGGGCTGAGCACCTGAATGTCTTGGGGCGGAATCGCGAATCGCCGGGGGATGCGCTCCTGGACCAGTTCCACGCACAGTTGGGCGGCTCGTTCTGGGTCTTCTGTACGGAAGAGAAAGAAATCCTTGGCGGAGGTCTTCGCATGGAGGTCTGTCCCAGCTCTGTGGGTTCGCTCCGCCGTGGCCGTCCGCGCCAGAATCGGCATCTCGCCGCGATTGATCCGGTGGGCATTTTCGATAATATAACTTCCTGCCGCCTGCCGGAAGATCGTCTCCAGCCGCACAACCACCGCGCGGCTCCAGGTCGGCAGGGCGGAGCGGCCAGCGCGGGTCTCTGTGTCGGCCCCCGCGCGCCCAACGGCGGCGCGCAATGCAACATTTTCTTCGATGGCCGCGATCACATCCTCCAGCACATTGCCGGCGCCGACGCTCGGCAACTGGTCCACGTCCCCCACCAGCTGAAGGCACATACCCGCGGGTATGGCCTTCAGGAGATGGTTCATCAGAATCAGATCCAACATCGAGGCTTCGTCCACGATCAGCAGATCGCCGGGCAGAGGGTTCTCTTCATTGCGTTTGAAGGAGAAGCCCGCCGCTGGCTGGAACTCCAACAAGCGGTGGATCGTCTTCGCCTCTCGGCCTGTCGCCTCGGAGAGGCGCTTGGCTGCCCGGCCGGTGGGCGCGGCCAAGATCACGGCCGCGCCCACCTCTTCGCACAGGTCGATGATTGTACGCACAACTGTCGTTTTGCCTGTGCCGGGGCCGCCGGTCAACACTGTCAGCCGGTGGGTCAGCGCAGAGCGCACTGCCTCCCGCTGGCGCGATACCAGGCGTATTTCCCCCCGGTCTTCCAGCTGGGCGAACTTCCGCTCCCAGTCGAGTAGCTGGCAGGCTTCGAGCCGACTTTGGCCATCCCGCAGCAGCCGTTGCAGGCGATTGCTGACCCCCACTTCTCCGTAATACATGGGTGTCAGATAGACCGCCCGCTCCTCCTGCAAGATCTCCTGGATCTGCGTGTCGGATGGCATGCTGTACGCCAGGCGGCTTTCCTGCGAAAGGGGGGACGGCCCTGCGCCCGCTGGTTCGTATATCTCTGTCACCGCCCACTGTAGCGGCTCGGCTTCGGCGCCTGGTTCGGCAGCCAGTTTCACCCGGTCAGCCCCTTTCAGGCGCAGCAGCCCTGCGGCCACCTGCTCCTGCCCTACGTTCAACACTGTCTCAGCCTGCTGGATCAACTCTCCGCTGGGCAGAAAGACATGGCCCTCATCAGTGGCCTGATTGAGCGCGTATTCCACACCGGCGGCGATGCGCTGGGGCGCGTCTTCGGCGATACCCAAGGCGCGTGCGATTTTGTCTGCTGTCAGAAAGCCGATTCCGAAGATGTCTTCAGACAGGCGGTACGGATTTTGCTGCACAGTTTCGACAGCGTCGTCACCGTAGCGCTTGTAGATCTTCGTCGCCAGGCCGGCGCTCACGTCGTGGCCCTGCAGGAAGACCATCACCTCTTTGATGGCCCGTTGCTCGGCCCAGGCGGCGCGGATCATCGACAGCCGTTTTTTACCGACGCCGGCCACTTCGTTCAGCCGCTCTGGCTGCGTGTCGATGATTTCCAGAGACTCGGCGCCGAAATGGGCGACGACCCGCTTGGCCGTCACCGGCCCCACACCTTTGATCAGGCCACTGCCCAGATACTTTTCGATGCCGGCAATCGTGGCCGGCAACACCGAACGCATTCTGGCAACAGTGAACTGTTTGCCGTATTCTGGATGCACCGTCCAGCGCCCGTGCAGTTCTACCGCTTCCCCCACATTGATGCCGACCATATTGCCGACGATCGGCACCTCCCTGTGCCAGTGGGGCAGATGACGCGTGGGGCGCTCTGGCGTCAGCTTGGCGACGGTATAGCCATTCTCCTGGTTATGAAAGGTGATCCGTTCGATGACGCCGCGCAGGGATTCTGGCGTTGCTTCGTTCATGGGTATCGGGCGGCAAGGGTTTCCTGCATCTTTCCTGGGTTGGGTTTTGGTCGGCAAAGGTATCGTTTATTGTATCACGGATCAGGCATTCCGTAAGGGGCGGGGCACGAGCTATGACTGCTGGCATATCTTTCTGAAGTCTGTCGCCAGCGGGCGTGGGCTTTACGAATCATGCGCTGCGTGGCTTCTTCCATCGGCAGGGCGTCCAGCGTTTCGATGGGTACCCAGGTCACAGCGGCCGCGTCATCGGCCGGCGCGACTGTGCCGCCGCGGAAATGCGCCCAAAAATCGATCACCACATAATGATAGAGAATGCGTCCGGCTGCGTCTCGTTCGATAGGCTCGAAAAGGTCTAGCAGTTCGACGATTTCGATCTCGGCGCCGGTCTCTTCCCATACCTCCCGGGCGACCCCGTTGCGCACGGCTTCACCCAGATCCAATAGGCCGCCGGGCAGCCCCCATAGCCCTTTGGCCGGCGGGCGTCCCCGCTCCACCATCAGAATGTGGCCGGCGTCGTCGAGCACGACAGCGGCCACCGCCACCAAGGGCGCGGGCGGATACTCGCGACTGAGCGTCACAGGAAAGGTCGAATTCACTGAAATTCGTCGCTCCTTGGGCTCAACACCACGCCTGAATCATAGCGGGCAGTTCCGCCAGGTCTTGGATCACCGCGTCCGGCTGCACGCTATCCACGAGGCGTTGATCCTCCGCCAGGGGAATCATGCGGCAGTGGACGGTGAGCGCGCCAATCGCCTGCCCACCGGCGATATCGTGCTTGAGGCTGTCGCCGACGCAGATCAGTTCATAGGGTTCGGCATCCCAGCGCGTCAGGACGGTATTGTAGATATCTTTCTCGGGCTTGCGCCACTCCACGGCCGCGCTGCTCAGACAGACATCCAAATAGGGGCGCAGGCAGATGTAATCTATGATGCGCTGGAAGACGCGGTCGATGGGATAGTTGGCGATGACGGCGATGGGGTAGCCCTCGGCGCGTAGATGCTGCAACAGATCGATTGCGCCGGGCAGCGGCTCCCAAGCGGTCATTTCCGGCGCGTAGAAGAGATCCACGGCCTGGCGCAAAACGTCTGCATCCATGCGCGAGGCGGGGTAGTTGAAGAACTGCAACAGAAAGCTGAGGGTGTCGTCGGCGGTGTGTTCCTCTTGCTCATCGTCGGATTTGGTCTGGGCAAAGCGGCGGGCTTCGACCAGATGTTCCCAGAAATCGTCGGGCAGGTCGGTCATGCCTGTGGAGCGCATGTAGGCAACTGCTGTCTGCGCGCCTGCGTTCATCAGCTCATCAAGGGAGCGGTTGAGCTGAGCAAGTGTATTATCGAAGTCGAAGATCAGCCCTTGCACCAACTGGCGGGGGCGTATATGCGCGGGCATGCTGGCGAAGAATGGATCGCTCAGACACAAGGAACTGTCCGACATGGAAGGGTTTCCGTCACTGCGCCGCCTGTCTATCATAGTCATAAGTATGCGGAGGAGTGGCCTTGCCTGTCAAGTCATCTGAATCAGGCGTATCAGGATGGAAGGATAAACAGGATGATAGAACGGCTGAAAGAGCCTCTGTACGCCCCGATACCGAGGGGGCTCCCAGATTTGAGGGCATCCGCTTGCGTATTGCGTAGCCGGCTGAATCCAGTATAGCTACTTTGAAAAGGAACGCAATGTCGCCAAGACGCGGAGACGCAAAGGAGTTCCTACTGTGGATGCCGCGTGGGAAGTGTGTTGAACGGGGCGAGCCGTGCTATACTCCACAATGATTGGTTCATCGGCCTTTTTACATCGCGCTCCACAGTAGCGCGCAAAACAAGCGTACGCGGACTATGCCTTACTCACTACAGATCGGTTCCATTCCCTGTCACATCGTCAGTGATGGTCGCCAGTTGGTTGATGGCGGCGGCTTTTTCGGTCTCGTGCCCCGCGTTCTGTGGGAGCGGGTGATTCGTCCGGACGAAAAGAATCGCATTCCTGTGCAGATGCGTTCCCTGCTCATCCAATCGTCGGCTGGGCTGATTCTGGTGGACGCGGGTCAGGGGGACAAACTCACGGCCAAGGAGCGGCGGATCTGGGGCATGGACGACCGCAACCAGCGGCTGGCCGCGGATCTGCGTCGGGTCGGTTTTGGCCCGGAAGATGTTGATATCGTGCTGATGACCCACCTGCATGCCGATCACGCCGGGGGGTGCACCCGCTGGGTCGATCCCACGGATGCGGACAGCGCGGCTGTGCCCTCTTTCCCCAACGCCCGTTATCTGATCCAACGGATTGAGATGGCTGATGCCTCCTTTCCCAATGAGCGCACCCGGGGCACCTATTTCTCCCAGAATTGGGAACCATTGCGTAGATCGGGTCGGTTGGACCTTGTGGATGGCGATCAGAGACTGGCGGTCGGTGTGCGCACGGTGACGGCGCCGGGTCATACGGAGAGCATTCAGGCGGTATGGGTGGAGGACGGCGGCGCATCCCTGCTTTTTCTGGGGGACACGTGCAGTTGGGCCGCGCATCTGAATCGGCTGGCATGGGTACCGTCCTTCGATCTCTACCCTATGCGCAGCATCGAAAGCAAACGTCACTTGCGCCAGCAGGCTCAGGAAAAGAACGCTCTGCTCGTCTTCCAGCACGATGGCCAGGTGGTCACGGGGCGGTTGGTTCAGGGGGCGCGCGGAGTGGAGGTGCGGCCGGAGATTACGGAAGAGGCATGGCCGCTGGTCGGTGGCCAGTGACCGGCGGCTAGTGGCCAGAAACTGCGGTGGCTACTGGGGTTTTCCTGGCGACCGACCACTGCTCACTGGTGTTAGCGGTTCAGTCTGCTGAACCGGCTGCGGGGGCCATAGACGGCGGGGCCGGCAGGCGCGTGCGCATGAAAAACGCGCAGACTGCGGCCAGGAGGGGCAGCAGGGCGATCGTGTGGATAACGGCTGAGAGGCTGGACATATCCGCGATCCAGCCGGCCAGCCCTATGCCAACTGCGCCGCTGGCAAAGGTAAAACCGAGAACGGCGCCGCTGGCCAGCCCTTGTCGTTTTGGCAGGAATCCTTGCGCCATCACCACCAGAATGCTGTGGGGAACACCGATCAGGAACCCGGCTGCGAACGCCAACATATAGAACGGCCATCCATTCACAATATCCAGCATCAGCCAGGAGAAGGGCGCCGAGGCAAAGAGCGCCCACAGCAAGATTTTGGGCTGATCGTAGCGGTCGCCCAGAATGCCGCCGGTCATCGTGCCCAAGGCAATCGCTACGCTGATGACGCCGACCATAAAGCCGAAATCTGATGGCGAGAATCCCATATCGGAGAAATACTTGGGTAGCAGTCCATAAAATATCTGCTGAACTGTCGAGCGCAAGGCGATCAGCAGAGCAAACGCCATCAGAATCCGCCAGCGGGGGCGTCCTCTGGGCCTCTGTCCCTCAGCGGGTGGCGGCTGCCCACCGGACTCGGCCGGCGCATCCTTCAGGTGGGCGTTCTCCAGGGGACGGCGCAGGCCCACTACCATCCACACAACGAAAGGCAGGGAGGCGATGGCCATAGCGCGCGGGCCGAGCATCCCGATGTTTTCCAGCAATACACCGGTGATCATCGGGCCGAATGCCAGGCCCATCTGCCCCAACAGAAAGAAGATGGAGGTCGCGGTGGAGGCCCGCTGTTTACCGGCGGCGCTGGCGTTCATCGCGCCTTGGGGGTGGAAGGCGCCACTGCCCAGAGATGCCACTGTCATCAGCGCGATGAGCATTGCATAGCTCTGGGCGAACGTGGCGGCAAAATAGAAGATCGCCGTCCACAGCAACCCGATCGCGCCCAGCCAGCGTCCGCCGGCCCGATCGGCCAGCCAGCCGAAATAGGGCTGGGTGAGAGAGCCCATCAGGGCATAGGCCATCACGCCCAGGCCGATTTGGCTGTTTGTCAGATGGAAGGGAACCGCCAGCACAGTCAGGATCATGGCGATCGAGGCGTTCAGAATATCGAGCGCCATGTGGCCGAATGAAACTGCGCTGAGCCGTTTGAGATTCATCCACTTAGCGCGCCTCTTTCGGACCTTTGATTCGCTGGATTCATGTGATGGGGATGATGAACTGCCGTTATCACCGCATCACCGCAATCATACAAATCATATAAATCAGTGGTCGCAGAGGCGCATTCAACCCTTTCCTGGTAAGGGAAATAAATCGGGCGCGCTCTTGTGGAGCGCGCAAAACAATTTTATCAGCAAGAACGCCGGGAATCCAAGTGGGGACAGACAGTATAATGATGACACAGGAGTTTTGACAGCCCGTTGCTTACTGTTATACTGATTTTTGTACCCCTATTTGATCGTTTGGGACTCCTTTCGCAATCGATGTCGCGCTCTACAGGCGCGCGCAAAACAACTTTCTCAATCCCTTCAGGAGGAAATCATGCAGAAAACAAGCCGTCGTCAGTTTCTTAAGGTGAGCGCCGGCATGGGCGCGCTGACTATGTTGGCTGCCTGCGCCCCGGTAGCCACTGAGTCGGGCGAGGCCGCGGATATGGCGGAACCGATCGACCTGGTCGTCTGGTATCAGGATTGGGACGGCGCCAATCGCATCATGGGCTGGGTAAAACCGGAATTCGAGAAAGAGCATGCGGATGTCAATGTCGATCTCCAGGCCATTGGCTACGGGGATCTGTTGAACAAGATGTTGCCATCGATCGCCTCAGGCACTGAAGGCGATGTGATGATGATGTACACTGATTGGGTGGTGGCCACGGATATCTCCCGCGTGTTCCTGGATATTACGGACGCGGCCGGCGGCGCGGCGGCGCTGGAAGAAAAGATGTGGCCGGCGGCATTCCAGGCTGTGGAAGCGCCTGGGGGCAAGATCTACTATCTGCCTTGGCTGGCGGGCATTCGCGGGGCGGCGATGACTGTGAATGCAGATCATCTGAACGAACTGTCGATCGACTACCTGGGCTTCGACACTTACGAAGATGTGGTGGAGGCCGGCGTTGCCCTGACTCAGACCAACGAAGCGGGCAAGGTCACCCATTCCGGCTATTCACCCCGCAGCTCCCAATACCAGTTGTTGTGGTCTTTTATCTGGCAGCTGGGTGGAGATTTCTTTGACAGGACAAGCGGCATCTGGTCTCACAATTCGGATGAGGGCGAGGCGGCGGCCCAGATCATCCACGACCTCTATTGGGTGCACAAGACGTGCGACTTCGAGCTATTTACCACTGAATTTGAAGCTGTCAGCCAGCAGTTGGTCTCGATCTGGGGCGACGGCGCGTGGACAGCCAGCGTGCAGACCGATGTAGCCGAAGTGCCGGCTGATAATATCGTCACGCCGCCGTTGGCCAATGCGGTCGAATATGTCCTGTATCCGCAACATGTGGCCGGCTGGGGGCTGTCCAGACGCTTGGTGGACGACGCGGACAAGCTGGATGCCGGTATCGACTTTGCCCTGCTGATCGTCAGCAACGGCGCGCTTCTGCAGGCATTGGATTTCTATTCTGGGGTGGTTCCCTCTAAGGGGGTCTACAACGATCCTGGCATTGGGGAGGTCAAGTACGGCCTGATTTCCAAGCGCGTGGCGGAAGGCATGTGGCCCGCCGCCCGCTATCCTCAGGATCATGTGGCCCAGCAGGGTCCGGCCAGCAGCGAGTTTGACCGAGCGATGCGTCAGGAGATCAGCATCCAGGAGGCGTTGATCAACATGGACGCTTACCTGCAGGAACAGGAAGATCAGGCCAGGGAACGTTTGGCAAGCTGACCCGATGAACGATTCGCAAGAGCGGTCCGCTGTCGGTGGTCAAGCCCTACCGCGTCTCTCTCGAGCAGAGGCGCATTCAACCCTTCAGCTGTCCGCCAGAGGCCGCCATGGCCTCTGGCGGCGGTTTCGGCGGGCGAGCCCCTTCGCCTTGATCTATTCCGCCGCCATCCTGATTTTTTATACGATCATCTTCATCATCCCATTTGGCACAGGCATCTGGTTGGCCTTCCAGAACTGGGATTTTATCACTACGCCTAAGTTTGTGGGGCTGCGCAATTTTGCCAAGGCGTTTACGGACCAGTATTTCTGGCTGGCCTTGCAAAAGACCGTGCTGTTCTCCGTCGTCGAGATCGCTGTCGGCCTGACCCTTGCCTTGCTGTTCGCGCTGGCTCTGAGTCAGATTTTTGGCAAATGGCAGAACATCTACCTTTCTCTCTACTACTTGCCGGTGATCACGCCGCTGGTTGTTTCCATATATCTGTGGCGCTGGCTGTATCGACCCACCGGCGGCGCCATCAACACTTTGCTCAGCAGTGTTGGTCTGCCGGAACAGCCTTTCCTGGCCAGCTCGCAGCAGGCGTTGTGGGCGATCACTTTGGTGATTATCTGGGCGCATCTGGGGACGGGCATTGTGCTCTTTCTGGCCGGCATCAACGATGTGCCCGAAAGCCTGTTCGAAGCGGCGCGGCTGGATGGGGCCGGCTTTTGGCAGTCGTTTGTTCGCATCACGCTGCCTCTGATTCGACCTGTATTGGTTTACCAGATGGTGGTCAGTGTGATCGGAACGGTGCAGATGTTCGAGGCATTTTTTCTCATGCCGGGTCCGGGCTTCAGCACGCGCACGCTGGCGCTCTACACCTATGAGCTGGGCTTTCGCGCCTTGAATCTGGGATACGGCGCGGCGGTTTCGCTGATCATATTTATGCTGTTGCTGGGCGCTACCGTCTTTCAACTCCGTCGCTGGCGGATCGAGTGGGAACATTGATACCAGATAACCAGACGCGCCCAACAGTGGCGCGCAATGCAACCTTCGCTGATACGGGCAGACTGCCGGCGCGGAATGCCGCTTGGCGCCGTTGGTTTATTTCTGGGAGGTGGGCGAAGACGCTGACCTTTCTACTTCTGGCGGCGTTCAGCTTCGCTATGTTCTACCCCTTTTTCTGGCTGCTGTTTTCCTCCTTTAAGACCGGCGCCGATATTGTGCGCCTGCCTGTTTCTCTGTTGCCCGAAAAGTGGACCTTGAGCGCCTATCGGATGGTGATGGACCCGACCCGCGCCAACCTGCCCATCGCCTATGTCAACAGCATTATCGTCACCTCGGGCACAGTCCTCAGTGTTTTGATCACCTCATCGATGGGCGGCTTTATCTTTGCCCGCCTGGAGTTCCCCGGACGCGACTACCTCTTCTATTTCGTGCTGTCTACCACTATGGTGCCCTTTCTCACCCTCCTGATTCCGCTGTACATTGTCATGCGCGAGCTCAACCTGCTGAATAGCCTGTGGGGCGTATGGGTGCCGTCTATCTTCTCGTCATTCGGCGTTTTCCTCTGCCGTCAGTTCGTCTACGGCATTCCCCGCGAGCTGTATGACGCAGCCAAGATCGACGGCAGTGGAGATTTCGGCATCTACCGCAACATTATCCTACCCTTGACCAAACCCATTCTCTCCGCTCTGGCCATCTTTGTATTTCTGGGCGCGTTCAACGCCTATCTGTGGCCTCTGGTCATTCTGAACGATGAAGAGAAGCTGACGCTGCCTCTGATCATCGCCCGCATGGCCAACCGCTTCGGCGGCACCGACTATCAGGCCGTGATGGCCGGCTCGGTACTGGTCTCGATTCCCCCGCTGATCGTCTTTCTGATATTCCAGAAGAACTTTGTGCGCGGCATCGCTTTGACGGGCCTTAAGGGGTAAGAGAGGCGGGCGGCGAACAATACAACGCAAAGGCGCAAAGGACGCAAGGAAAACCCGGATAAAGCCTTGCGACATGGCGGCATTGCGTTGAAATTGGTGGAGAAACGCTATTTATGAATCGTAAGAAGCTGATCGAAGTTGATCTGCCGCTGGCCGATATCAACCGCGAGGCGGCGCGCGAAAAGTCGATCCGCCACGGCCATCCCAGCACGTTGCATATGTGGTGGGCGCGTCGTCCGCTGGCGGCCTGCCGCGCTGTTATCTTCGCCAGCCTGGTGGACGATCCGTCATCCTGTCCCGATGAGTTCCCCAGCGATGCCGAGCAAGCGGCCGAACGCAAACGGCTGCACGACATTATCAGCGAGTTGGTGAAGTGGGAGAGTACCGACGAGAGCAGGCCGGGGGCGCGGGATCTCCTGAACAGGGCGCGCTATGAGATCGCCCGCTCCGTCGCCCGCACGCGTGGGGAGAGAGCGCCCAGCGCGCCGGCAGAATTGCTGCGCTACCTGGGCGAGCAAGCTTTGTCTATCTATGATCCCTTCGCCGGCGGCGGCTCCATACCGCTGGAGGCGCAGCGGCTGGGGCTGCGCGCCGTGGGCACAGATCTCAATCCGGTCGCCGTGCTTATCAACAAGGCGCTGATTGAGCTGCCGCCTAAGTTCGCCGGGCGGCCGCCGGTCAATCCTGGTGGAGAGTCTGGGCTTTTTAACGCAAAGGAGACTGAATTTTTTAACGCAAAGACGCAAGGGCGCAAGGACGCAAAGAACAACCCAGAGAATACTCAGGAGTTTCAGCGCGGCTCCGCGGCTTCGCGCCATGGCGGCGTTGATTTCAATGGCGCGGCAGGGCTGGCTGCCGATATTCGCTACTATGGGCGCTGGATGCGGGAGGAGGCGTTTAAGCGCATCGGCCATTTCTATCCCAAGATAAAGCTGTCCGATGGCAGCCAAGCCACTGTGATCGCCTGGCTGTGGGCGCGCACCGTGCCCTGCCCCAACCCGGCCTGCGGCGTGCAGATGCCGCTGATGCGCACTTTTCAGCTATCCAGAAGACGAACACACTGGACGAGGCCGGTGGTTGAGCGGGCGGAGAATCGGATTTCGTTTGTGGTTCAGGACCATAGGGACGGCGTGCCGCAGACCGGCGCCGTCAACCGCAACGGTGCATTCTGCGTCGCCTGCGGGGGCACGGCGCGGCTGGCATACGTGCGAGAGCAGGCCAGAGCCGGCAACATGGGCGAGCAGATGACCGCCATCGTGGCCGAGGGAGATCGCAAGCGGTTGTTCTTGTCGCCAACGGAGGAGCATATTCAGGCGGCGCTAAAAGCCGAACCAGAGTGGCGGCCTACACAAAGAATGCCCACGACCGCTGACTAAGTCAGCGGTCGTGGGTACGGCATCACGCATTGGCATCAGCTTTTCAGCGAGCGTCAGTTGACCGCGCTGACCACGTTCAGCGACCTAATGTCTGATGTTCGCGCTCTAGTGATGAACGACGAGGCTGATGAGGAGTACGCCAATGCAGTCTGCACATACCTTGCCCTAGCTATAAGCAAAAACGCTGATTATTGTTCTAGGTTTGTCTCATGGGGCGCGGGTACAGCGGGTGAAAACGTGAGAAACGTTTTCACCCGCCAAGCAATTCCGATGGTCTGGGATTTTGCCGAAGCAAACCCGTTCGCCAACTCAACGGGTAGTTTGAATGGTCAGATAGAATGGGCTGCCAAAGTTGTTGAACGTCTGCCTGCCAATACCAACACAGGCCAGGCGTATCAGGCGGACGCCGCCACCACCATTCACGCCGAAGGCGGCCCGGTTATCGTCACCGACCCGCCCTACTATGACAACATCAGCTACGCCCAACTCTCCGACTTCTTTTACGTGTGGCTGCGCCCGCTGCTGCGTGACACATACCCCGACCTGTTCGCCGGCATCCTCGTGCCGATACAGGAGGAGATGATCGCCGCGCCTCGATTTGAGAATGCGCGCGATAGATTCGAGGACCTGCTGAACAAGACACTGCGGCGGATACGCGCGCGCTGCAGCCCAGAGTTTCCGTCGTCTATTTTCTACGCCTACAAGCAGCAGGAAGAGAAGCGTCAGGGCAGGATGTCCACTGGCTGGGAGACGATGCTATCCGCGCTGGTGTCGGCCGGCTTCCGCATAGTCGGCACTTGGCCAATGCGAACAGAGTTCTCCGCACGCTCAAACGCTCTAAAAACCAACGCGCTGGCGTCGTCGGTTGTGCTGGTCTGCCGGCCGCGGCCTGCGGATGCGCGCGCGGCCACGCGCCGCCAGTTTTACGATGCGCTGGAACGGGAGATGCCGGCCGCCCTCGACCATCTCACGCGCGAGGGCCATATCGCGCCGACCGACCTGGCCCAGGCCGCCATCGGGCCGGGCATGGAGATCTACTCCCGCTACAGCCGCGTGGCGACGGTCAGCGGCAAGCCGGTGCCGATGCGCGAGGCCCTGACAGCCATCAATAAGGCCATCTCCGATTATGACCAGAAACAGGAGGGCGACCTCGATTCAGCCAGCCGCTTCTGCCTGGAGTGGCTCAAGGAGCACGGATACGACCAAGGCGCATACGGACAGGCCGAAGACCTGGCGCGGGCCAAAAACGTGGCCGTAGCAGCTATGAGCGAGCTGCTCACGGCCGAACGGGGCGCGGTGCAGCTGCTGCCGTTGGAGGCATATCAGGGGGACCGGGACACTGACTACTCCTCTCTTCCCAGTATTTCGACGGCCTGGGAGGGCTGCATGCGCATGGTCTACCACCTGGAGTATGAGGACGGAGGCTATATCAACGGCGCGGCGGATGTCGCCAGAGCCATGTATGGCAACGTCAACTCTGTCGAGCGGCTGGCGCGCCTTCTCTATAACCACTATGATCGCGCCGGCGACTCGGACAACGCTGTTATCTTCAATACGCTCGTAACCGAGTGGCCCCGCATCATGGATCGGATGCATCAACCCGACAGGGCGCGGTTATTCTGACGCAGAAATTAACGCAAGGGAAATCGAATTTTTTAACGCTTTTTAACGCAAGGACGCAAGGGCGCGAAGACGCAAGGAAAACCCCAGAAAAATCTTTGCGACTTTGCGGCTTGGCGTTACATTCTCCACCAATTTCAACGCAAGGACGCAAGGGCGCGAAGACGCAAGGAAAATCCCGGAAACATCTTGGCTGCTTTGCGTTAAAAATTCATCATCCCCATCTTGAGACGCACCCATTCCGTATTCATGGTTACGCAGTAGTTGACAAAGCGGGTAGAATAAGAGAATAAGGGCAGGATGTGAAACATCGACTTCTACAGCGCCTCTTCCGAGCAGAGGCGCAAGTCAACCTCCTCTCTGACCGGTCAGGAGACTAACCTATGGCAACGACAGCGGCGCCCGCCTCCCTGGAAGAACGCATCGCACGGCTGGAAGCGCAACGCAACGCCCCGATGCCAACTGAACGCCTCGCCCGCATCGAAGGCGCATACGAACACCTGGCAACCAAAGCCGATCTGCAGACCGTCAAGGCGGATATACAAACTGTCAAGTCGGATCTGCAAGGGGATATCGCAGCCGTCAAGTCGGATCTGCAAGGGGATATAGCAGCCGTCAGGTCGGAGCTGCAAGGAGATATAGCAGCCGTCAGGTCGGATATAGCAACTGTCAAGTCGGAGCTACAAGGGGAGATAGCAGCCGTCAAGTCGGAGCTGCAAGGGGATATCGCAGCCGTCAGGTCGGAGCTGCAAGGGGATATCGCAGCCGTCAGGTCGGATATAGCAACTGTCAAGTCGGAGCTGCAAGGGGAGATGGCGGATGTTCGCGTCACTGTGCAGGCCGTCCAATCGGAACAGAGAGCGCTCAAGTGGATGATGGGCATCGGGATTGCAGGCATTCTGTTCCCGCTGCTCCGTGACCTCCTGGCGCAGTTGCCCTAGCCAACACGCGCCCCACAGATACACCGTGACAGAACGCCCAGGATCACAAACCCGCAGAGGACTTCATCCCCATCTTGAGACGCACCCATTCCGTATTCATGGTTACGCAGTAGTTGACAAAGCAGGTAGAATAAGAGAATAAGGGCAGGATGTGAAAGATCGACTTCTACAGCGCCTCTTCCGAGCAGAGGCGCAAGTCAACCTCCTCTCTGACCGGTCAGGAGACTAAAGCTATGGCAACGACAGCGGCGCCCGCCTCCCTGGAAGAACGCATCGCACGGCTGGAAGCGCAACGCAACGCCCCGATGCCCACTGAACGCCTCGCCCGCATCGAAGGCGCATACGAACACCTGGCAACCAAAGCCGATCTGCAGACCGTCAAGGCGGATATAGCAACTGTCAAGTCGGAGCTGCAAGGGGATATCGCAGCCGTCAAGTCGGAGCTGCAAGGGGATATCGCAGCCGTCAGGTCGGATATAGCAACTGTCAAGTCGGAGCTGCAAGGGGATATCGTAGCCGTCAAGTCGGAGCTGCAAGGGGAGATGGCGGATGTTCGCGTCACTGTGCAGGCCGTCCAATCGGAACAGAGAGCGCTCAAGTGGATGATGGGCATCGGGATTGCAGGCATTCTGTTCCCGCTGCTCCGTGACCTCCTGGCGCAGTTGCCCTAGCCAACACGCGCCCCACAGATACACCGTGACAGAACGCCCAGGATCACAAACCCGCAGAGGACTTCATCCCCATCTTGAGACGCACCCATTCCGTATTCATGGTTACGCAGTAGTTGACAAAGCGGGTAGAATAAGAGAATAAGGGCAGGATGTGAAAGATCGACTTCTACAGCGCCTCTTCCGAGCAGAGGCGCAAGTCAACCTCCTCTCTGACCGGTCAGGAGACTAAAGCTATGGCAACGACAGCGGCGCCCGCCTCCCTGGAAGAACGCATCGCACGGCTGGAAGCGCAACGCAACGCCCCGATGCCCACTGAACGCCTCGCCCGCATCGAAGGCGCATACGAACACCTGGCAACCAAAGCCGATCTGCAGACCGTCAAGTCGGATATAGCAGCCGTCAAGTCGGATCTACAAGGGGATATCGCAACCGTCAGGTCGGATATAGCAACTGTCAAGTCGGAGCTGCAAGGGGATATCGCAACCGTCAAGTCGGAGCTACAAGGGGATATCGCAGCCGTCAAGTCGGAGCTGCAAGGGGATATCGTAGCCGTCAAGTCGGAGCTACAAGGGGAGATGGCGGATGTTCGCGTCACTGTGCAGGCCGTCCAATCGGAACAGAGAGCGCTCAAGTGGATGATGGGCATCGGGATTGCAGGCATTCTGTTCCCGCTGCTCCGTGACCTCCTGGCGCAGTTGCCCTAGCCAACACGCGCCCCACAGATACACCGTGACAGAACGCCCAGGATCACAAACCCGCAGAGGACTTCATCCCCATCTTGAGACGCACCTATTCGTATTCATGGTTACGCAGTAGTTGACAAAGCAGGTAGAATAAGAGAATAAGGGCAGGATGTGAAAGATCGACTTCTACAGCGCCTCTTCCGAGCAGAGGCGCAAGTCAACCTCCTCTCTGACCGGTCAGGAGACTAAACCTATGGCAACGACAGCGGCGCCCGCCTCCCTGGAAGAACGCATCGCACGGCTGGAAGCGCAACGCAACGCCCCGATGCCCACTGAACGCCTCGCCCGCATCGAAGGCGCATACGAACACCTGGCAACCAAAGCCGATCTGCAGACCGTCAAGGCGGATATAGCAACCGTCAAGTCGGATCTACAAGGGGATATCGCAACCGTCAGGTCGGATATCGCAACTGTCAAGTCGGAGCTGCAAGGGGATATCGCAACTGTCAAGTCGGAGCTGCAAGGGGATATCGCAACTGTCAAGTCGGAGCTGCAAGGGGATATCGCAGCCGTCAAGTCGGATCTGCAAGGAGAGATAGCAGCCGTCAAGTCGGAGCTGCAAGGGGATATCGCAGCCGTCAAGTCGGAGCTGCAAGGGGATATCGCAGCCGTCAAGTCGGAGCTGCAAGGGGATATCGCAGCCGTCAAGTCGGATCTACAAGGGGATATCGCAGCCGTCAAATCGGAGCTACAAGGGGATATGGCGGATGTTCGCGTCACTGTGCAGGCCGTCCAATCGGAACAGAGAGCGCTCAAGTGGATGATGGGCATCGGGATTGCAGGCATTCTGTTCCCGCTGCTCCGTGACCTCCTGGCGCAGTTGCCCTAGCCAACACGCGCCCCACAGATACACCGTGACAGAACGCCCAGGATCACAAACCCGCAGAGGACTTCATCCCCATCTTGAGACGCACCCATTCCGTATTCATGGTTACGCAGTAGTTGACAAAGCGGGTAGAATAAGAGAATAAGGGCAGGATGTGAAAGATCGACTTCTACAGCGCCTCTTCCGAGCAGAGGCGCAAGTCAACCTCCTCATCTGACCGGTCAGGAGACTAAACCTATGGCAACGACAGCGGCGCCCGCCTCCCTGGAAGAACGCATCGCACGGCTGGAAGCGCAACGCAATGCCCCGATGCCAACTGAACGCCTCGCCCGCATCGAAGGCGCATACGAACACCTGGCAACCAAAGCCGATCTGCAGACCGTCAAGTCGGATATAGCAGCCGTCAAGTCGGAGCTGCAAGGGGATATCGCAACTGTCAAGTCGGAGCTGCAAGGGGATATCGCAGCCGTCAGGTCGGATATCGCAACTGTCAAGTCGGAGCTGCAAGGGGATATCGCAGCCGTCAAGTCGGAGCTGCAAGGGGAGATGGCGGATGTTCGCGTCACTGTGCAGGCCGTCCAATCGGAACAGAGAGCGCTCAAGTGGATGATGGGCATCGGGATTGCAGGCATTCTGTTCCCGCTGCTCCGTGACCTCCTGGCGCAGTTGCCCTAGCCAACACGCGCCCCACAGATACACCGTGACAGAACGCCCAGGATCACAAACCCGCAGAGGACAGACCCGCACA
Organism: uncultured Caldilineaceae bacterium; assembly: GCA_958295915.1. Lineage (GTDB taxonomy): Bacteria > Chloroflexota > Anaerolineae > Caldilineales > Caldilineaceae > Bin5. The sequence goes on along the minus strand of OY282381.1, from coordinate 3,618,936 downwards.
GCGCAGCCTACCCCCGAATGACGCCAGGACGCGAAGCCCCAAGGAAACCCCCGAAAAAATCCTGGCGCCTTTGCGCCTTTGCGTCTTTGCGTTAAAAATTCATCATCCCCATCTTGAGACGCACCCTCGCAACATTTTCCGCTTGACAAATACCCCGCCTGCCACTATTCTGCTGTGAACATAAACCTGAACCAAGTCGCTCAGTACCTTAAACGATCTTTGTAAAGGATTTCATTGGCGCGCCACTGTAGGGCGCGTTGTAGGTAGATTCTCCCCTGCTCCTTGTCCTCGCTATGTCAATCAGCGACCAGACTGGATTTCGTTCTCGGACTGAAACCGCATCGGCAATTGATGCGCGGCGTTTCGCTGTGAGGAGGCAAAACATGAACGGTTCACCAATCCGGCTCGGCATCATCGGTATGGGGCCGGCCAATATGGCATCGACCATGACGTTGTTGCAAGACGAGCCCGATCTGCGCTACACGATCACGGCTGCCTGCGCGCGCCGTCCCGACGTTCTCGAACAGGCGGCCCGGCAGTTCGGCATCCCTTTCTGGACCACGGACTACCGCGAGCTGGTCGATCGTGACGATGTGGACGTGGTCTGCGTCTATTCGCCAGACGCGCTGCATGCCGAGTCCTGCATTGCCGCTCTGCGCAACGGCAAGCACGTGATCTGCACTAAACCCATGGTCACCGCCCTCGAGGATGCCAGGAGGCTGGTGGATCTGGTGCGGGCGAGCGGCGCCAAATTTCTGGTCGGGCAGACTATGCGCTTCGACCGACAGTTTCTGGATGCCAAGAAGCGGCTCGACGACGGCGAGCTGGGTGATCTGATCGCCCTGGAGAGCTACTACCTGCATGATATGCGTCCCATCTTTGACACGACCCCCTGGCGGCTTCACATGCCCCAGGATTTCATGTTTGGAGGCTGCGTGCACAGCATCGACGTTCTCCGCGCGTTCGGCGGAGATATCAGGAGAGTCCACGCCATCGCCAACAAAGGGGGCCTGACCGAAGCCTATCCCATGCAGAACAACTTCTTCCTGAACGTCGAGTTTACATCGGGGGTCATCGGCCGGGTATCGGGTCTCTATGGCATCGTTCATCCGCCGACACCGATGATGCAGTTCGGCATCTACGGCGCCAAAGGGAGCTTGCAAGGGGAGTTTACCGACAACGAGCCAGGCCAGATCCGCGTGGTCCTCGACAAGAGCCTGGATCAGGGCGTGGAGACCACGCTCTATGAAGCGGAGCGCGATCTCAGTTCCTACGGGCATGGGGCTACTGTCATCCGCTATATGCGTCATTTCCAGCACTGTCTGGACAACGATGAGGAGCCTTCTCCAGGCGTACTCGATGGCGCAAAGTCGGTGGCCGCTGGGGAAGCGGCCTGGGAGTCGGTGCGCACCGGCAATGCGGTCGATGTGTTCAGCGATTTCTGATTGTCGTCAGCCATCAACCCGAACCCTCCTGACAGGAAGGAGAAAGCAGAGATGCAGAGCGGTCGTTTTACAAAAATCCTCATCTGTGGGGCCGGGGGAGCGGGCCTGCATTGCGCCCAGGTTGCGGCGGCTGACGGTCGGGGGCAGATCGTCGGTCTGTTCGATCCGGTAGACGCGCAACGCGACAAGGCCCAGGCTCAATTCCCCGATGCCATGGCCAGCGACAACTATGAGAAGCTGCTGGAACAGACGCAGCCGGATGCCGTGGTTATCGCCGGGCCGGACCATCTTCACGCAGACCAGACGATCACCGCGCTGGAACACGGATGTCATGCCCTGGTGGAAAAGCCATTCACGACCACGGTGGCGGATGCCCGTCGGGTCATCGAGGTCGAGGAGCGCACCGGCTTACATGTGATGACCGACCATACCATGCGCTATGTCTACCCGTGGAGAGAGATGGTTCTGGCAACGAGAGCGGGGCAAATCGGGGAGCTGTTCTTCATCCAGGGCGACTATATTCATGACATGACAGCATGGTATTCGCCCCAAGGGAAGCATCACACGCCATGGCGGATCCACAGTGAGAATCCCCAGAACATTCTCCTGGGTGGCGGCATTCACCCCATCGATCTGATCCTGTGGGCTGTGGACTCGCCGGTGGAGGAAGTTTGCATGTACAGCAGCGCGAAGTGCGTTCCTGAGTTCCCCAGTGAAGATTGCTACATACTCATTATGCGGTTCGAGAACGGCGTTCTCGGCAAATGTCATGTGACCAGTGGCTGTTCGGGGCCGACATGGCACGGCTTCTTCGAGGGCTACGGACGAGACGGCGCCCTGCGCGAGGGGAGCCTGTACCGGCGCGGCCAAGAGCCTGTGGCGCTTGAGGACTCGTCTGCTGGCAATGTGGTGGGAGGGCACGGCTGGGCAGGCTCGGTGGTGGATTTTCTGGATCTTCTGGAGGGCAAGCGCGCCAATCCCATTTCCTCGAAAGCCGGCGCAAACAACGTAGCCGTCTGCGAAGCCGGACTCAACGCCGCGCGCACAGGCCAGCCCCAATCCCCGGAGTGGTTTCACGTTAGTTAGTTCTTAGTTGTCAGTTTCCAGTAGTCAGTGAACTGCAGTTACTCGAAACGAAAAACTAAAAACGAATCAGGCCCAGCAGGGCAGAAAGGAAACAACAATGCAGTATGGCATAGTAGGGACGCCCTTTGTGGATGTCCTGAGAATGAGTCGTCGAGGTTTCTTGCAGCTTTCCTCGGCCGCGGCCGCGGGCACGCTGTTGGCGGCTTGCGCGCCGGTGGCTGTGGACGAGATGACGGACAGCGAGGCGTCGGCTCAACCGGCGCCGATCGAAACCGATGTCACTGTTTGGCATCAGGATTGGGATGGCATGAACCGGATTCTGGCCTGGGCCACCGAAACCTTCGCCGAGGTGGAACCTGGCGTTACGATCAACACGCAGCCTATCGGCTACAGCGATCTTCTCGCCAAGCTGCTGCCTTCGATTGCAACCGGGAATGAGGGCGATGTCAACTATCTGTATACGGACTGGGTTGTCGCCACCGACATCAGCCAGATCTTCCTGGAGATCACCGAGCTGGCCGGCGGTCGCAGAGCCCTCGAGGAGCGCTTCTTCCCGGCTGCATTCACAGCTGTGGACGCGCCCGAGGGCAAGGTCTTCTACTATCCCTATATCTCTGGTCTGTCCGACTGCGTGCTGGTGTTGAACACGGAGCACTTTGCGGCGGAAGGCGCGGATTGGGAGCAATGGGATGATCTCGGCGTGGTCATCGAGGACTGCAAGAGGGTGACCAAGATCGACAGTTCCGGGCAAATGACCCATGCTTCCTGGACGATCAAGGGGATGATGTACTACTACATCCAGACGCTGATGTACCAGCTCGGCGGCAGCCCTTACGATCAGGAGACGGCCACGTTCACCTACAACAGTGAGGAAGGCGTCGCTGCCCTGCAGTTCATGCACGACATTGTCCACGAACATCGGCTGTTTGACTGGGACTTTATCGACAACATCTGGCAGGATATAGCCAATGGCATTCTCTCCATGGAGGGAATGGGATCCTGGACCTACAGTGTGATTGTCAATCAGTACGATCTGCCTGTTGAAGCCGTGGTGATGCCAAGCCTCCCTGACGCCCGGGAAAGGGCGCTCGTTCCCAGCCCGATTGGTTCCTGGGCCTTGTCAAGGCGATTGGCCGATGATTCTGACAAGCTGGACGCCGCTATCTCCTTCATCGATATGATCATGAGCGTAGAAGGGCAACTGCAGGCCATGGAATTCTATTCCGGCAGCCTCATGAGTCCAATGGTCTATGCCGACCCGCGCATCGAGGAAACCAAGTTTGGCGTCGTTTCCAAGAAATGCGCCCTGGGCGTGTGGCCTGTCGCCAGGTACGCTGGTCACCATGTGGCGAACCCGGCGCCGGCGGCTCGCGAGGTAGAGAGGGCGCTCACCAACGAGATCGGGGTGGAGGAAGCGCTCGCCAATATCGACGCCCAGATGCAGGAATTGGAAGACACAGCCTTGGAACGCTTAGGCAGGAACGTGTAGGCAGAGCGCATCGCCGCAGAAAGCCTGGAGAACGGGTCGATGGCGGATACGGCACACGCGACCGATGGCTGTGTCACCTTATACAGATTGCCGGCGCGGTTGGCGCGTTCGTGGTTATCCCGGTATAGCTGGCTGGGTATGGGCTACGCGTTCGCGCTGACCGTTTTCTATCTGCTTATGTTTGTGGTCCCGTTCGGGACGGCCATCTGGCTCTCCTTTCACAATTGGGATTACATTCAGACGCCCGTCTTCGTGGGCGCCCGCAACTTTGCCAAATTGGTCGACGATCCGGGGTTCTGGGGCGCGCTGTGGGTCACTGTCCGCTTTTCCGTCGTCGAGATCATCGTTGCCATCAGCTTGGCCCTGCTCCTGGCCCTGGCGCTCAGCCACTTACGCCCGGTCCTTCAGTACATCCTGTTGGCCGTCTACAATCTGCCCGTCATCATGCCGGGCGTAGTCAGTGTGTTTCTGTGGCGCTGGCTCTATAGACCCAACGGCGGCGCCATCAACACCATTCTGGAGTCTCTTGGTCTGCCCTCGCAGCCTTTTTTGCACAGTGGGGACCAGGCTCTGTGGAGCATCACCGCGATGGTGGTTTGGATCTTTCTGGGAAACTCGTCCATCGTGCTGTTGGCCGCTATCAACGAAGTGCCGGATAGTCTGCTGGAAGCGGCGCAACTGGATGGCGCCAATGCCTGGCAGCGCTTCCGGTCCGTCACGATGCCCCTGATCCAACCGGCCTTAGCCTATCAGGTTGTGACCAGCATTATCGGCACGATGCAGTTGTTCGAACCTTTCCAACTGATGCCTGGGCCGGGCCACAGCACACGCACTCTTTCTCTCTACACCTACCAGCTTGGCTTCGAGGTCTTGAACCTGGGCTACGGCGCAGCGGTTTCCATCGCTATGTTCATCGTTCTGCTCAGCGCCACTCTATTCGAGTTGCAACGACGCAGAAAGTCCTGGGAATATTAACGGAGAGCGGATGTCGGCATCAACGAGCCTGCCTGAACCCGGCAGAGCAGCTATCCGTAACCATACAAAGCACGGGCGGAGATTCAGCTCGTGGCAGACGTGGCTGCTCGTCGCCATTCTTGTCATCGGCGGCTTGGGCATGCTCTACCCCTTCGCCTGGCTGATCCTGTCCGCGTTTAAGACGTCTAACGACATCGTTCGCATACCGCCCAGGCTGCTTCCGGAGCCGTGGACTCTGGAGGCCTTCCAAGCGGTTCTGACCCATCAGATCGGTGGGGCGCGGCTTACCCGCGCCTACGTGAACAGCATTGTGGTCACAGTGCTGACGGTCGCGGCTGTGCTTTTCACATCCACGCTCGGGGGCTACGCCTTTGCCCGGCTTAAATTCCCCGGCCGCGAATTTCTTTTCTACTTCGTCCTTTCTACCACGATGGTACCTTTTCTGACTCTCCTGATTCCCCTGTATGTGATCATGGACAGGTTGCAACTCCTGAACACCCTGGCGGGGCTCATCGTGCCAGCGATTTTTTCCTCTTTCGGCATCTTCCTGTGCCGTCAGTTCGTATACGGGATCCCGGTTGAGCTCTACGATGCTGCCAAGATTGACGGCGCGGGCGATTTCACTATCTACTCCCACATCATTGTGGGGCTGATGAAGCCGGTCATCTCTGTGCTTGCCATCTTTACATTCAGGGCCACTTTCAATGCTTACCTGTGGCCGTTGGTGGTCATTGCCGATGCCCGCAATTACACACTTCCTCTTGCGCTGCGAGGCATGTCCAACACGTTCGGCGCCCACGAATATTCAAAATTGATGGCAAGTTCAGCGCTGACCTTGATTCCACCCCTCATTGTGTTCTTCATCTTTCAGCGCAACTTGGTGAGGGGTATTGCGCTGACAGGCATCAAAGGCTGAGAACAAGGATGGAAACGAAACCGCGGGAAGGTCTTCCCTTTTGGGGTATGGGGGTCTGATGAGCAAAGAGATTGGGGTAGGGGTGATCGGTCTGGGCATGGGCGCCAATATGTTGGCTATCAACCGGGACGCGGCGTCGCGTCTGCAGGTGCGCGCCCTCTGCGACGCGAATGCGTCCTTGTTGCAGCAGACCGGAGAGCGGCATAGCATAGGGTTTGTCACCTCAGACTATCAGGAGTTGTTGGAGAGGCCGGATATCGACGTGGTCGGCATCTACACCCCCGACCACCTGCATAGCGAGCAGATCGAAGCGGCCGTCGCCGCCGGCAAACACATCATTTGCACCAAACCCATGGTGGTCTCTCTGGAAGAGGCCAGGCGGGTGGCGCGCCTGGTGCGGGCGCGGGGCGTGAAGTTTCTGGTCGGGCAGACTTGCCGCTTCGCGCCCCGGTTCATGGCGGCCAAGAAGCTGTACGATGACGGCGATCTGGGGCGTCCCCTGTTCGCCGAGGCCCACTATGTCCACGACATGCGCCCGGTGATGGATCGCACGCCCTGGCGTCATGAACATCCACAGGATTGGCTGTACGGCGGCGCATGCCACCCTATCGATCTGCTCTGCTGGTTTTTCGGCGATGTGGAGGAGGTCTTCGTCTATGCCTCATGCAGCCAGATGGATTCCCGCTATCCGGCTGGCAAACATGACAATTTTCTGATCAACCTACGTTTTCAGTCCGGTATGGTCGCCCGTGTATTGGCCGTTTTTGGATTGGTTGAACCGCCTCTCCCTATGTTGGGTTTGAGCATCTTCGGTGACAAGGGATCTTTTGTCAATGATCGGCTTGTTCTGGACAAGATCGAAGGGCAGCCTGTCATGCCTCTCGATTTTCCGCGCGAACCGGGGCATGGCCATGAGGTGTGGCGTTATATGCGTCATTTTGAGACATGTCTACGCGAAGACAAGCGGCCGCTAATCGATGAGGTGGCCGGCGCGAAGGTGATTGCCACGGCCGCGGCTTGCTGGGAATCGATTCGCACCGGGTTGCCGGCTGCGGTGGAGAAGGTAGAATAGAAAGGGGAAAGAAGCGATTCTGGATGCTTGACAGCCACTCATAATCACCTACTCGTTACCAAACATAGCGCGCTCCACAGTAGCGCGCAAAACAACCTTCCAGAGGAGGAAATACCTATGTCCTATCGTTTGTCTCGTCGCGATCTGTTACGTCTGGGGGCCGGCGCGGTGGGCACAGCGGCCCTGGCTGCCTGTGCGCCAACCGGTGGGCCAAGTGATTCAGCGGGCTCCCAGGATACCTCACAGGAGTCGGCTGCCGAGCCCACCCAGATCCGCTTGGCCAGCTTCGATTGGTTCGCCAATGTTCCCGGCATCCAATGGGCTGAATATCATCAGATGGAAGCTTTTCCACGCTATTATGAAGAGCATGGGGACGTTGAAATCCTGTGGGAGCCGCACGGCGATGGTTGGTCCACCAAAGTGCTGACCAACATGGCCGCCGGCACGGCGCCGGATGTGATGTCTACCTGGCCACCTATCATCAACACTTGGGCAGAAAAGCAGCAGCTGTTGGATCTGCAGCCTCTGGTCGATCTCGACATCCCGGATGCCGATGATATCTTCCTGAAGGCTGGCTGGGACCAATGCTGGGATCAGATTACCCAGATCCGCATGGCGCTGGTGACGAACATCGATGTCACCAGCGTCTACTACAGCAAGCCCGCCTTTGAAGAGGCTGGCGTCGCCTTCCCGGCCCAGGATTGGACTGTTGAAGACTGCGCTCAGACGGCGATCGAACTGACGCAACGCGATGACAACGGTCAGATAACCCGCTGGGGCGGCCAACTGCGTCCCAGCTTCGTGTTGGGCTACTTCTACTATGTCGAGGCGTGGGGCGGCATGGTGCGGGATGAGGACACCCTGATGACCTGTCTGTTGGGAGAGGAGCCGGCGCTGCAGGCGTTTGAATGGATCCGCGAAAACATGTGGGATCTCAACTGTCTTGCGCAGACCAATCAGGTGAACGCCTCCGGCATTCCCAACACCTGGACAGGCGTGCTTCCGGCCAATATTGTGGCGTTTGCTGAACGCAGCGCGGACCAGTTCTTCGATCTGGCGGATGCGATGGAGGAAGGCTCCTGGGATATCAACCATATCCCGACGGGCCCCGTGGATCGGGTCTGCATGGGCGCGCCCGATCAGTGGTGCGTCTATAAGGGCGTTGCCGAACGCGGCAACCATGACGCCGTCTGGAACTTCGTGAAATGGATCGGAGCGGGCGAGTGGTACCAGGACAATGTGGCTCGCATGTCGGGGCGTCTACCGGGCTTGGCCAGCTCTGCGGACAAGTGGCCCTCGATTTTGCGCGAGATCGAGGGTCGGCTGGAACCGGTGCAGCTGGAGGTGATCCTGGAGCAGCTAAAGAGCGGCGAGGCGCGCGGCCCGCAGCTTTTCCGCTTCCAATCCGTGGCTGAGGAGCTGCTCATCCCGGCGATGGAGCGCATCTACGTGGAAGGCGCCGCGCCTGTGGATATTCTGGAAGATATCGCTCAGCAGGTGACCGAGGCGCAAAAGGAGACGCTCGCGCGCATGGGCTGACACAGTAGGGACGCCCCTTGTGGGCGTCCTTCTCTGCACCTTGTATCTAAATCAGACACAGATTGAAAGTTCGTCAGACTTGCGCGGTTGAGGTTTCATCATGGCATTGCGTTTGGCTAAACGGTGGAGATTGGGGTCTTCGCAGAAGCGACAGGATTTGATCACGGCCTATCTTTGCTTGCTGCCTTGGATGGTTGGATTCCTGTCGTTTGTGTTTGGGCCTATGCTCTTTTCTCTGGGATTGAGCTTTTTCGAGTCCGATCTCCTGACCCGCACATTCTTCGTCGGGCTGGACAACTACCGGGATCTGTTTCGGGAGGACCTCTTCTGGAAGAGCCTCAGAGTCACGTTCATCTATGCCTTTACAACGGTGCCGCTCGGGTCAAGCATCGCTCTCCTGATCGCCCTGGCGCTGAACCAGAAGCTGTTGGGGTTGGGTGTCTGGCGCACCATCTACTATCTGCCCACCGTGATTTCTGGCGTAGCCGTGTCCTTGCTTTGGCTGCAAATCTTCAACCCACGCGCTGGTCTCATCAATAATTTTCTTGCGATCTTTGGCGTCCAGGGGCCGTCGTGGCTCTATTCCTCTACCTGGGCGCTTCCGTCATTGATTATCATGAGCGTCTGGGGCGTGGGGGCCAACATGCTTCTCTATCTGGCGGGCTTACAGGGCATTCCGACCCATCTCTATGAAGCCGCTACCATCGACGGCGCCAATAACTGGCGCAAATTCTGGCATGTCACCCTCCCTATGCTGACGCCCACCATCTTCTTCAATGTGACCATCAGTCTGATAGGCGCTTTTCAGTTCTTTACCCAGGCCTTTATCATGACCCAAGGCGGGCCCAACAATGCCACCTTGAGCATGGTGCTCTTTCTCTATCGCAAGGCCTTCCTGCAGATCCGCTTCGGCTATGCGTCGGCGGCTGCATGGGTTCTGTTCGCGATTATCATCGCGTTTACTTTGCTTTTTCAGTATTCTTCCCGACGCTGGGTCTATTATGAAGGGGAGACGGCCAGGTAGAGGAGAGAGAAATCCAGTGACCAGTCACCAGTGGCCACTGGTCAGAAACTGCAGTTACTGGCTACTGATCACTGGCCACTGGAAACTGCAGTTATCCCAGGAGTAGGAGAGAAGAGGTGCATTCGGAAAGTGTTTTGGTGGAACGGGAAAAGCCTGCCTTCAGTCGTCCAAGCGGGCCATTGTGGCGCTCTGTCTTCCGCCAAGCCGGGTTATGGATTCTGGTGCTGCCAGGAGCGGCTCTTTTCCTTACGCCTTGGGCCTGGATGCTGCTGACCGCTGGCAAAGAGCAGAATATGATCTGGCGCATTCCGCCGGTTTGGATTCCGCCTACCTATCGCTGGGCCAATTACGTTGAGGCCTGGCTGAAAGGCGATTTTCTGACATTCTTCTCCAATACCGCCTTTGTCGCCTCGCTCAATGTGGTGGCCGTACTGCTTTCCTGTTCGATCGCAGCCTATGCTTTTGCGCGCATTCAGTTTCCCGGCCGGACAACGCTGTTTATTATCGTGCTAAGCACGATGATGTTGCCGATGCAGGTGACGCTGATCCCGTTGTTCATGATCTTCAGCGCCTTGGAGTGGGTAAACACATTCAAGCCGCTGGTTGTGCCGCTCTTTTTTGGCGATGCCTTCAGCATCTTTCTCCTGCGGCAGTTCTTTATGACCATCCCGCGCGAGTTGGATGACGCCGCGCTGATCGACGGTTGCAGTCGTTTCGGCGTCTTCTGGCGCATCCTCTTATTCCAGGTCCGGGCGGCGCTGATCGTGGTGGCCATCTACCAATTCACCTATAGTTGGAATGATTTTTTCGCTCCGCTGATCTATATCAACTCGCCCAAGTTGTTCACCATCACATTGGGGCTCAGCCGCTTTAAGGGACGCACGGAGACTGACATTCAGTATCTGATGGCGATGACGGTTGTCTCTACGCTGGTACCGATTGTCATCTTCTTCTTCACCCAGCGCACGTTTTTGCAGGGGATTGTGATTACAGGAATCAAAGGATAGATCGCATGAGCGAAGAAAGATCCAAGCAACAGCTGAAGATGATCTGGCCGGCGCATCTGCTCGATTCGCCGCCCGCTGTCCATGTTCCAATCGGCTATACATTGCGCACCTACCAGCCCGGGGACGAAGCTGGCTTTTACAAAGTCATGGATCTGGCGGGTTTCAAGGGCTGGGATGATGAGATCCTGCGCCCATGGCTTTTGAAGATTCTGCCTGGCGGCTGGTTTCTGATTGTGCATCGGGCCAGCGGCGAGATCGTGGCCACGGCCATGGCCAACCACAATCCTCGGGAGCTACATCCCTTTGCCGGCGAGTTGGGCTGGGTCGCGGGCCATACCGACCATGCCGGCAAGGGCTTGGGCATGACTGTCTGCGCGTCCGTTGTGCGCCGTCTGCTCCAAGCCGGTTATCGGAACATCTACCTCAACACTGATGACTGGCGTCTGCCCGCGATCAGCATCTATCTGCGGCTGGGGTGGATACCTTTTTTGTATGCCCCGGATATGGAGGAACGCTGGCGCGCGGTGTGCCTGCAGGTTGGCTGGGCGTTTACGCCGCAGGATTGGCCCAAGATCCGGCAATAGAGGATGAATTCAACGCAAAGCGGTCAGGCGCTTTGCGAGCGGCGGACGGAGGTTGAGATGGTCAGCGTTCAGCGGGCCAAAGTTGAAGAAGCGCCGGAAATCAAGCAGGCGCTCAGAGAGACCTGGCTTGATACCTATAGCTCATGTATACCCCAAGACGTAATACAGAGGGTGACGACACTCTGGCACAGTCCACAACTCCTGGCCTCTGAGATTCAAAACCCAAAGGTTTTCTTCGGCGTCGCAAAAGACGAGAACAATGCTATCCTTGGACTCGCGACGGCGCGGAAACGGAGCGCTGACCTGGTAGCGGTAGCCCGCCTGTATGTGAAACCTCACTATCAACGTCAAGGAATCGGCAGCCAGCTATTAGAAGCGAGCATAATCGCTTTTCCCGGGGCAAGGAGAGTCCGACTTGAGGTCGAGGAACAAAATGAGAAAGGGCTGTCGTTCTACCGGAAACAAGGCTTCAAAGCGATATCCCGGCATGAGGAGAGGGTAGAAGATATAACGCTTACGGTGATTGCGATGGAGAAGCAACTCCCATGATTGTCTGGAGCGACAATATGGCAAACGCAGCGGCATCGTCAACGACCCCAATCGCGCCGATGACCCGCAGTACATCGTCAGACTGATCGGAAAGGTCATCAGGTTTTGGAAAGGAACGCCAGGACGCGGAGACGCAAAGAGACTATGAATCATGGTCGATCGTAGTCGCGTCCTTTGCGTTGCATTCATCTCTGGCAACGTGAAAAGAGAGGAAACGCTTTAATGCTTACACACGAACAGATTCAGGCCTATCATGGCGACGGTTATGTCATTGTCAGAGCGCTTTTCGATGCCGAAGAGATCGAACTGCTACGCCGCACTGCCATTGAGGATCGCCGATTGGATCAGCAATCCTTTGGGCGCGCCGATGGCGAAGGGGGCATCGTCCGTCTTACACTGTGGAACCATCCTGGGAATGGCATCTATGGCATGTATGCGCGCTGTCACCGGGTCGTCGATGCCATGGAGCAGTTACTCGAGGGCGAGGTCTATCACTATCATTCGAAGATGATCTTAAAGGATGCCAAAGTCGGGGGCGCTTGGGCCTGGCATCAGGATTACGGTTATTGGTATGACAACTACGTTCTCTATCCGCTCTTGTCGAGCGTCTCGATCGCTGTCGATCCGGCAACGCGTGAGAATGGTTGTATGCAGGTGCTGAAGGGTTCTCAGCATTTGGGTCGTATCACCCATACAGAGACCGGAGATCAGGCGGGCGCGGAGCTGGAACGCGTTGCCGAGGTTGAAAAACGTCTTGAATTGGTCTATTGTGAAATGGATCCAGGCGACGCTCTCTTCTTTCATTGCAATATCCTGCACCGTTCGGATCAGAACCGTTCGGACAGCCCGCGCTGGTCACTCATCTGCTGCTACAATGCCGCGCGGAACAATCCCTACCGGGAAGCCCATCACCCCAGCTATACGCCGCTTGATAAGGCGTCGGACAGCGCCATCAAAGAAGTCGGGATGACCCGATTTGAAGACGATGACAGCGATGTCGCCTTCCTGGATCCCGATAAAATTCCCACTTCGGAGGAATAGAACAAAAGGATGAGGTTATTATGAGCCAATTCAGATTTCTGATCAGCGGAGGCGGCAGCGCAGGACGCAGCGTGGCCCAAGTTGCCACGACCGATGGCCGCGGAGAAATCGTGGGGGTCGTCGATCCCCAGCAGGCGCAGCTGGACAGAATGCGGAAGCAGTACCCGCAGGCCGCGACCGGCTGCGATTACGCCCAGCTCTTGCGCGAGACCCAGCCTGACGTGGTGGTCGTGGCGGGGCCGGATCACCTCCATGCCGAGCAGACGGTTATGGCGTTGGAGCGGGGTTGTCATGCCCTGGTGGAAAAGCCGCTGGCGACTACGGTGGCCGATGCGCAGCGCATCCTCGATGCCGAGGCGCAGAGCGGGGTCCACGTTATGACCGACCAGACCATGCGCTATATGCACCCCTGGCACGAGATGGCGCAGATGGCCAAACGCGGCGCGATTGGCGATATCTTTTTTGTCCAAGGCGATTATATCCACGACATGTGGAGCCATTATTCCCCCCAAGGCACGCATCACACAGCCTGGCGCATCGATCAGCAGAACCCGCAGAATATCCTGCTGGGCGGCGGCTGTCATCCTCTGGATCTCATCCTGTGGACGGTCGATTCTGCGGTCAGCGAGGTCTACGCCTATAGCAATAAACTCAGCGTTCCGGTCTTTCCGGCCGATGATTGTTATGTTGTGATCCTCCAGTTTGCGAATGGCGTCCTCGGCAAGGTTTTTGTGACCAGCGGCTGCTCCGGTCATGGCATGGGCGAGGGCATGGGCGGTGGTTTTCTGGCTGTCTACGGCACGGAGGGAACGCTGTGGAAGGGCAGGTTGTATCGCCGCGACGAGGAGCCGACTGCTATTCAGGAGGCATCGGCCGATGCGGTGGTCGGTGGTCATGGTTGGGGACGCTCGGTGGTCGATTTTCTGGATCTGCTCGACGGCAAGATTGGCAATCCGATCCCGGCGCGCAGAGGCGCGCAGATTGTGTCGGTCTGTGCGGCGGCTCTCGATTCGATTCGCGCCAAACGGCCACAGGCGCCCCATTGGTTTTGAAACGCGCGCCACTTGAACGAATGGACGGTCGACACAGGATGAATTCAAGACAAAGGACGCGACTATGATTGACTATGATATGATTGACTATGAGTCGATGTTATCCTGGCCATCTTCTCAATCATACGAATCATAGTCTCTTGGCGTCCTGGCGACCCTGCGTTCCTTGAGAGAATCAAAATGTTAACCTACGAACAGTTGCATCACTTTGCGGAGCACGGCTGGGTACTTGAGGAAGATGCGCTCAGCCTAGAACAGATCGATGCCTATAAAGCCGCCCTGGAACGGCAGGCCCAATATACGCGCCCGGTCGCGCATGCTGATGACGATGAGATTATCAACATCGACTGCATGGTAAACTGTGACCCAATCTTTCGTGAGTGGATCATGATCCCGCGGGTGCTGGAGGCGAATCGTCAGCTGATGGGGGCTGAGATCAAATACGAGACCTGCCACGCCATGATCAAACGGCCCCATCCTCAGCGCCACACTCGCTACGCTGCGCTGCGCGACCCGGACAATATGAGCTGGCATCGGGGCCTGCGCCCCAAATGGGGCACCTTTGCCCACGATAGCGACCCACAGCTGATTCACAGCGCCTTTCTCAACAACATCACCTACCTGACCGACGTTGCTCCTGGCGATGGCGGCACAATGGTACTGGATGGTTCTCACAGGCTTGAGGGGACATATGAAACGTTGAAAGGGCAATGCCCTATTGTGGAGTTGACCGCGCAAGCTGGCGGCATTCTGCACTTTACGGAAACACTCCTCCACAGCGGCGTCCCCATTCTGAGTGAAAATACGCGCTATACCATGTTCTACGGCTTCACGCCCAATTGGTTTGTCAACTGGCCCGGCACCGAAGTCCCCAGCTACGTCTTGCAAACTGTCAGGGATGATGAGTTGCGGGGCATCCTGGGTGGAAATTCGGGCTATTCGGGACAATATCCGGTGCTCTGAAACGGGAGATACCTATGAAGATACCTATGACGAGACGCAACTTCTCTATGCAGGCATATTGGGACAATCAGGTCGAAAGTTGGACGCCCAAACTGCATTTCGATCAGCAGACGATGGATTGGGAAAGTTGGCACAGGACAGCGCGGACCAAATATATGGAGCTATTGGGTGATTTTCCCGCCCCGGTCCCATTGGATGCCGAAGTCGAGAGCAGTGTGGAAGATGGCGACCTGATTCGCGAGCGCGTGGTCTTCAACTCAGAGCCATATATGAGCGTGCCTTGTCAGGTTCTGCGCCCCAAGACCATGGCGGCGGATGGCTCGAATGCGGCGCTCATCTGCTCGCACGGACACGGCCTCTATGGGAAAGATGCGGTGGCCGGGATCCGCGCCACCGCTGATCTGAGCGCCAACATTGATACGCATAACTACGACTACGGCCTGCAGATGGCCAAGGCTGGCTATCTGACGATTTCCCCCGATCTACGCGGTTTCGGGGAACGCCGTGATGGGCGCGACCCTTTCCCTGGCCGCGATCCGTGTAATGTCAACTATCTACGCGGCACCATGCTGAACCGATGGCCTCTGACACTGAATATCTGGGATATGAAATGTTGTGTCGATTATCTGGAGAGCCGCCTTGAGGTCGATCCCAAACGCATCGGGATGATGGGCCTGTCTCAGGGCGGCACCATGACCGCGTGGACCGTGGCCGCCGAGCCGCGCATTGCGGCCGCCGACATTATGGGCTACATCAACCCCTGGAAAGCATTCGCTTTCGATCGCATCAATTTCTGTGGCTCACAGATTGTGCCCGGCATCTACGCCTGGTTCGACACGGATGACATCGCCGGGCTGATTGCGCCGCGCCCCCTGTTGCTGGATATGGGTATTTACGACGACTGTTTCTTTATCCACGATCTGCGCAAAGGGTATGAGGGGGTAAAGCGCATTTATGAGGCCGCAGACGCGGCGGATCGATTGTGGAAGCAGATCCATCCGAGCGGACATGGCTGGGGTGGTGTTGAAGAGGCAGCAAAATTTTTTGGGACGTATCTGTAATAAAGCGCAGGTGAAAGCAATGGCCAAGGAGATCAAAGTCGCGTTCTCGGGCGCGCGCCGCGCCAGTTCATTCTTCAAAGCATTTCAAACCCACCCCGAAACCGAAATTGTGGCTCTCTGTGACCCCAAGGCAGAGACCCTGAGCGAGGCGGGGCGCGCCACAGGCGTCAACCAGCTCTATAGCGTCTTTGAAACGATGCTGGACGATGCCAGACCCGATGTGGTGGTGGTCTCGTCGCCCATGCAGTACCACGCTCCTCAATCGATCGCCGCGCTGCAGCGGGACATTCATGTGCTGAGCGAGGTGACGGCCGCGGTCTCGCTGGACGAGTGCCGTTGGCTGGCGCAAGCTTGCAAACAGAGCGCAGCGATCTATATGATGGCGGAAAACTACATGTACATGAAGCCCAATGTGCTGGTGAAGGCGATGGTGGAGGCCGGCCTCTTTGGCGAGACCTACTACGCTGAGGGCGAATATCTGCATGAACTCTCCAGCCTGCACCACATGGCGGACGGCAGCCCGACCTGGCGGTACTACTGGCAGGTCGGCGTCAACGGCTGCACCTACCCCACCCACAGTTTGGGCCCTTGTTTGCAGTGGATCAAGGAGCGGCCTGAACGCATCAGCTGCATCGGCACGGGTATCTGGAGCGATCCGGAGCATGCAATGGAAGATACGACGCTGCTCCTCTGCAAGACGAGCGGCGACAAACTGATCCGCGTACGTGTAGACATGCTTTCCAAGCGTCCGCACGCCATGACCAACTACACGCTCCAGGGGACCAAAGGCGCCTACGAAAGCAAGCGACGCCCCGGTGAAGGCAACTGGGTCTGGCTGGAAGATTTCTGCCGGGATCCCAATGATTGGGCGCCTCTGGAGCGGTTCGAGGAGGAATACCTGCCGGATATCTGGCGCGAGCCGCCGGCCGAAGCTGTCAGCGCCGGCCATGGCGGGGGCGACTACTTTGAGGTGATGGATTTCGTGGACGCAGTGCAAGGCCGCAAACCAGCGGCCATCGATATCCACATGGCCATGGACATGACACTGCCGGGTCTGGTCAGTCAGGAGTCGATCCGCCGCGATGGCGAGTGGCTGGAGGTGCCCAATTCCCGCGATTGGGACTGTGATTCAGCAGAAGTAGCGAGAGGGTAGAGGTGAGAAACAACTTCTATTTTCTCACTCCTGGATTTTTCTCTCCTCTGCCCTCGCTTCTCAGTTGAGCCGTTCTACAACACCGGCTGCGCCCATGCCGCCGCCGATGCACATTGTGACGAGGCCAAGCCGCTTGTCCTGCCGGGCCAGCTCGTGGAGCATCTGCACGGTCAGCTTGGCGCCGGTGCAGCCCAATGGGTGTCCCAGGGCGATGGCGCCGCCGTTGACGTTTACTGTGTCTTCGTCCATCCCCAGCTCGCGGATGACAGCCAGAGCTTGAGCGGCGAAGGCTTCGTTCAGTTCCACCAGATCGATCTGGTCGAGACTTACTCCGGCCAGCTTGAGCGCCTTGGGCACAGCAGCCAGCGGACCGATGCCCATCACCTCCGGCGGGACGCCGGCGACGGCGAAACTGCGGAAGCGAGCTATCGGTTCGAGTCCCTGGCTCTTTGCCTTCTCCTCATTCATCACCAGCACGGCCGCGGCGCCGTCGCTTGTCTGGCTGCTATTGCCGGCGGTGACGGTCCCTTGGGCGTGGAAGACCGGGCGCAGCTTTGCCAGCGCCTCTGTGGACGTATCTCGGCGGATGCCCTCGTCCTTGTCGAAGGTCGTCTGGTATGTCTGGGTATTCTTGCCTTCGCCAAGCGTGATTTCCACCTCCAGAGGCGCGATTTCGTCGTCGAATTTGCCGGCGTCCTGGGCTGCGGCGGCCCGCTGATGACTGCGCTTGGCGAAGGCATCCTGCTCTTCTCGGGTCACCTCAAACTGACGCGCCAGATTTTCTGCGGTTAGCCCCATACTGATGTAGACAGCGGGATATTCCTGGGCCAGCGTCGGGTTGGCCATAAATTTATTGCTGCTCATCGGCACCTGGGACATGGTTTCCACGCCGCCGGCGATGACGGCTTCACCCATCCCGCTCATAATCTGCTGAGCTGCCAGGGCGATGGTCTGCAAGCCGCTGGAGCAGAAGCGGTTGACTGTCTGGGCCGGCACGTCCACCGGCAGACCGGCGCGCAAACTGGCGATGCGGCCTACATTCATGCCCTGCTCGGCTTCCGGCATGGCACAGCCCATAATCACATCGTCGATATCCTGGGCGTCCACTGTGGGGGCGCGCTCCATCACAGATCGAATCACCGTAGCGGCCATTTCCTCGGGTCGGGTCGTGCGCAGGGTACCCCGGGGGGCTTTGCCCACAGCCGTACGGGCGGCGGAAACGATAACAGCGCTGATCATGACTGTATGCTCCTTGGGAATTAGAATCAGGAATTAGGCACTGGTTTGTCAGTTGCGCAACGGTTTTCCATTCTGCAACATATACCAGATGCGCTCCTGGGTTTCAGCACGACCGGCCAGAGTTATGAACGCTTCCCGCTCCAGATCGAGAAAGTACTGTTCGTCCATCCAGGCCGGCTGACTGAGTTCGCCGCCACAGAGGACATAGGCCAGGCAGTCAGCGATCGCGGCGTCGTGCGCGCTGATGCGGCCCGCTTCCCTGAGTAAGTAAACGCCAACTCGCAGATTGGCGAGCTGATCCCGGCCGCCGGCGTAGATATTGCCGGTGACAGGGGGCGGCCTGTAGCCGTCGTCGGCCATGCGCAGGACTTCCTCCTTGGCCTCAGCCAGCAGGTGATCGTAGTTCATCACAATGCGGTCGAGCCGCCCCAGAAAGCCCATCTGACGGGCCTCTTCCGCTGATGTCGAGACCTTGCCAAAGCCGATCAGCTCGAAAACCTGCTGGAGATAGGGGCTGGGGTTGACGTTTTGCTCCTGCATGTGCGGGTTGACGTGACGACGCACCAACTCTTTGCATCCGCCGGCGGCCGGGATCAGGCCAACGCCCACCTCCACCTGGCCCATGTACAGTTCGGCGTGCGCGACGATGCGGTCGGCGCCCATCGACACCTCGGCGCCACCGCCGAGGGCGAGTCGATAGGGCGCAGCCACCACTGGCTTGGGCGCGAGGCGCATCTGCTGGATCATCTGTTGCAGGCTGTCGATAGCCGCGCCCAACTGGTCGGCCTGGCCGGACTGGGCCAGCAGCCCAATCAGAAAGAGGTTGGCTCCGGCGCTGAAGTTGCCTCCCTGATTCCCGATAACCAGCCCGGCGGCATCCCCGTGGAGGCGCTCGATGGCGGCGTTGACGATAGCGCTGACATCTGTGTCCAGCGCGTTCATCTTCGTGTGGAACTCCAGGAGCAGCACGCCGTCGCCCATATCCAGCAAGCTGGCAGAGTCGTTCTCCGCCAGCGCGCCCCGTCCGCGCTTCAGAGCGGCCACACTTACCACCCGCTCGCTTTCATCGGCAGGCTCATACTCCCCGCGCCGCGGGTTATAGGGAGCAGGAGTGAGAGGGTCTTCTCTCCTATCTCCTTCTTGCTCGCTTTTGTAGAATGACCCGTGACCGCGGGCGAGCATCTCCTGCACCCAAGCGGCGACCGACACCCCTTCAGATTCCATACGGGCTGTGGTATCGGCCACGCCCAGCGCGTCCCAGATTTCGAAGGGCCCCATCTCCCAGCCGAAGCCCCACTTCATGGCATTGTCGATCTCTTTGGGGCTGTCTGCGATCTCCGGGAGCCGCTTCGAGGCGTAGGCCAGTGTGCGGCTGAGGGTATGCCAGAGCAGGTCAGCGGGTTTATCTTGGCGGGCCATGGAGCGCGCGACCAGGCGACGCAGGCGTTCGGGCAGCGGTTCGTTCTTCACATCGTCGACGCTGGCCCAGCTGGCGCGGGCCGGTTCGATATAGTCCAGTTTGCCTTCGGCAGCGGCTTTCAAATCCAGTCCCCAGAAGCTCTTTTTGCCCTTCTCGTCCAAGACGGTTTTGTAGAAGCCCTGGCCGCTTTTGCCGCCGAAGAGACGGTTCGCCAGGAGCGTGTTGAGCACGGCGGATCCCAGCGGCCCTCGCAGGATATCCCGGTCCTCGTCGTCGGGGATCAGGTCATAGAGATTCTCGCCCACCATCGCGGCCACGTCGACGCCCACCACATCCAACAGGCGGAAGGTGGCGGTTTTGGGCCGTCCGATGAGCGGGCCGGTCAGGCGGTCCACCTCCTCAATGGTGTAGCTGTTTGCGATGGCGAACTCCATCAGGTCGCTCTGGATGTAGCTGAACATGCGGTTGCCGACGAAATTGGGGGTATCTTTGGCTATGACGACGCCTTTGCCCAGACGCTTCTCGGCGAAGGCTTTCATGCGCGCGACAATCGCCGCATCCGTCTCGGAGCTGGGGATGATCTCCAGCAGGTGGAGGTAGCGGGGCGGGTTGAAAAAGTGAGTGCCCAGAAAGCGTCGTTTGAATGCCTGGCTCCGCCCCTCGCTGATGATGTGGAGGGGAATGCCAGAGGTGTTGGTACTGATGGTCGCATCCGCTGGGGCCACGGCGTCCAGTTTCGCCATCAGCTCTTGCTTGGGGCGCGGCCGCTCGACGATGGCTTCGATAATCCAGTCACTCTGCCCGGCCGCAGCATTCAGATCGTCCTCTATATTGCCCAGGGTGATCAGATCGGCTCGCGCCGGGCTGAAGAGATTGGCCGGCCTGGCCTGTGTCATCCGTTCGAATCCGGTCTGGACGATGCGGTTGCGCACGGCGCGATCGTGCAGCGAGAGACCTTGGGTCTGCTCGGCTGGCGTCAGTTCCGTCGGCGTCACATCCAGCAGATGGGAGGAGATGCCGGCATTGGCCAGGTGGCCGGCGATGGCCGCGCCCATCGTGCCGGCGCCGATGACGGTCACATGGGTGATTGGTTCGCTCATAGGGCTGCTCCTGGTGGTGCACTGTGTTGCCGCGCGCACAGATTTCTTTCTGTCCAGATCTTGAAAAGGAAGGCAGGGTCGCCAAGACGCGGAGACGCAAAGAAAACCAGAGATTTCATTGCGTCCCTGCGGCGTCTGCGTCTTGGCGTTACATTCATCCTATGTCGACCGCCCGGCTGTTCCCTCTGTGCCCCATTCTTTGGCTGCCGCGCCAATTCGATCTATATTGTTCCCATCCCTCGAAAATCATATATCCATTTCCAAAGAAAGGAAAATGGACATATGCGCTCTGATTCTTGGAGGCAACCAATAGATCTTAGGATTCATAAGGAGCTTGACTGTCCTGACCCTATTGATTCCAAGGAGATGGCCGAATTCATAAATGCCTTGCGGTTCGCAAAGGCGGGGGACCCGGCGCCGGAGCAGACGCCGTTTATTGGTTGGTTCTTCGACTGCGCTACCCAGCATCACCAGCGGGAGGGGAGAGAAACAGCCTCTCACTCCTCACTTCTACCCTCTCTCTACTTCTGATCAGAACAGGCCGGAGATCAGATCCAGCAGACCGAAGAAGCGCAGAATCGAGTAGATTACGACAACGATCAGAAGATAACGCACCCAGCGGTTGGCGTCTTTCACGGTCACGGCAAAGCGCACCGCGGCCCAGGCGCCTATGCTCTGGCCTACAGCCATCAGCGCGCCGATGCCCCAATCGACTTCCAGCGGCGAAAAGATGAAGACGGCAAAGGCCACAATGTTCAAGGCCAGCACAATCAGCAGCTTGATCGCGTTGGCGTGGACAAGCGAATAGCCCACGCCCAAAACCATCGCTGTCAGCAGAAAGACGCCCACCCCCGCCTGGATGAAGCCGCCATAGATGCCGATAGCGAAGAACAGCGCCAGCACAGGCAGCCTGGGGCGTTCGGCGCGCACATCTGATTGTTCCCGCAGCCATTTCTGCGGGTTGAGGAAGATCATAATGAGGACGATCACCAACATCCCGCCGATGGCGAGATTCATGGCGTTCTTGTCCAGGAGCGTCGCCACATACGCGCCGATCAGCGCGCCTGGCATGCTCGCGGCCGTCAGCCAGAGACCGAATCGCAGGGACTGGGCGTCCAGTGGGCGTCCGGGAGCGCTCCTACTCGGTGGGCGCTGTCCCGCCTCTCCACCTCGCAAGTCCATCTGTCCGCTGCGGACAAAGGTAGCGATCCCAACCAGATTCTGCACAATCACGCCGATCCGATTGGTAGCGTTGGCGACACTGGGATCCAAGCCCAGAACGACGAGCATCGGCAGAGTCACCGCTGAACCACTGCCGGCCAGTGTGTTGATGATGCCGGCGACGATGCCGGCGAGAATGGCAAGAAGATACTGGAGAAGCGTGATATCCATAAAGGGGCCTCACAAACCTGGCGCGATGCGGGCCAATCGCTCGACGGTCTTCTCCAGATCGGACATCCCCGTGGCAAAGCTGAGGCGCACGTAGCCTTCGCCCGCTTCTCCGAAGGCGATGCCCGGCGTGGTGGCGATCAGCCCGTCTTCCAGCAGGATCTGCGAGATTTCCAGGCTCTTCTTGTCGGTCTGGGTGAATTGGACGAAGAGATAAAAGGCGCCTTCGATGGGACTGCTTCTGATGCCGGGGATCTCCGCCAATGCGTCCAGAAGAAAGTTGCGGCGTCGAGCATACGCGGCCACCATCTCTTGCACGCAGTCCTGGGGACCGTTCAAGGCGACGGCGCCCGCCGCCATGGCAAAGCTGGCGGCGGAGGTGACGCTCTGGGTCTGATAGGCGCGGGCCAACCTGGCAACCGGCAACGGGGCAGCCAGCCAGGCCAGGCGCCAGCCGGTCATGGCGTAGTTCTTGCTGAAGCCGTTGATAAGGATTGTGCGCTCGGCCATCCCCGGCATGCTGGCGATGGAGCGATGGCGCGCGCCATCATAGAGGATATGCTCGTAGATTTCGTCACTGAGGACGTACAGATCGTGCTGTTGGGCCACGTCGGCGATGGCATCGAGTTCGTCCTGGCTCAACACCCGACCGGTTGGGTTGTTGGGCGAGCAGATCATGAGCAGCTTTGTCTTTTCGCTGACATACGCCTCTAACTGCGCGGCGCGGACGCGGAAGTTGTCTGCCGCCGGCAGGGGCACGTGCACTGGTATGCCCTGGTTCAGCCGCGCCATCGGCGCGTAGCTCACCCAGGCCGGGTCGAGGATCATCACTTCGTCGCCGGGATTAAGTATCGACGCCAAAGCAACATAAATCGCCCACTTGCCGCCGGGGGTGACCAGCAGCTGCTCCGGCAGCGCCTGCACGTTGTTTTCCCGTTCCAATTTGGCGCAGATCGCCTGCAGCAGTTCCGCTTTACCGAAGGCGGGCGGGTAGTGGGTGTCGCCGGCGGCGATAGCGTCGAACGCCGCCTGTTGGATGTGCGCAGGCGTGTCGAAATCTGGCTCACCTCCGGCCAGGTTGATCACATCCAGGCCCTGGGCGGCCAGTTCACGGCCTTTCTGCATCATCAGCGTTGTCACACTGCCCGGCACCGACTCGAGCAGTTGAGAGAGGGATTTCATCAGCGATCACCTGTCTGGCGTGATATACTTTCGATTAGAGCTGCTTGACGTCACTGCAAAACGTCAGCAATGGCAGTGCATAGATAGTCCATATTGGCTGTTGTCATCCCCGCGACGTTGATGCGCCCGGAGCCGACGATATACACTGAGTGTCGCGCGCGCAGGGCCTGTACTTGGGCCGGCGTCAGGCCGCTGTAGCTGAACATTCCCCGCTGACGGGCGATGAACGAGACGTCGCGCGTCACCTCCTGCTCGTTCAGTGTTTCGACGAACAGATGGCGCATATCGTTGATGCGGTTGCGCATTGTCGCCAGTTCCGCTTCCCAGCGGCGGCGCAGGTCTGCATCCCCTAAGATCGTCGCCACAATCTGGCCCCCATGGGCCGGCGGATTCGAGTAGTTCGTGCGAATGCAGATCTTCAGATGGCTGCGGGCTGCGTCAGCCGCATCTGCGTCGGCGGCCACAAGCGTCAGCGCGCCCGCTCGTTCGTTATACAGGCCGAAATTCTTCGAATAGGAGCTGGCCACCAGAAACTCCCGGCTATGATTGGCAACGATCCCCACACCGACCGCGTCCTCTTTCAGGCCGTCGCCGAAGCCCTGGTAGGCGAAATCCAGCAGGGGCAAAATGCCGCGCTCGGCGCAGAGGGAAGCGACTGTCTGCCACTGTGCCGGCGAGAGATCGGCCCCGGTGGGGTTGTGGCAGCAACCGTGGAGCAGCAGCACATCCCCGGCGGGGATGGCCTCCAGCGCGGCCATCATGCGGTCGAAGTCCACAGCGCTGGCGGCGGCATCGAAGTACGGATAGGAGGCCACCTGCAGGCCGGCGGCGCCGAACACATTGGGATGATTCGGCCAGGTCGGGTCGCTCAACCAGACCGTAGCTTGGGGGAAGATCCGCCGCACAAAGTCTGCGGCCACGCGCAGCGCGCCAGTACCGCCGGGCGTCTGCACTGTGGCCGCCCGCCCGTCGGTGAGGATGGCATGCTTGGCGCCGAAAACGATCTGCTGGCAAAGAGCCGCGTACGTCTCCAAGCCATCGATAGGCAGGTAGCTTTTTGTCGCCTCCGTCTGCAGCAGCCGCTGCTCCGCTTCCTTCACGGAGGCCAGGACCGGCGTCTGTCCATTCTCATCTTTGTAGACGCCCACACCCAAATTGATCTTCTGCGGGTTCGGGTCCTTCTGAAATGCTTCCGACAGCCCCAGAATCGCATCGGCCGGGGCGGGGTTGATCGTTTCGAACATCGGTTATGCCTCACTCGAATCAGTGGCCAGGCATTTCGGCATTCCCGCCAGTTCAACATCTGAAGGGCGCTCATACCGCAAAGGCCTGTCCCTACACGTATGGCGTAGCAAAAGATCCACAAACGTAAACGCTTCCACATCCACCAGCCCCTGATCCGTCAACTTCAGCTTTGGGATCACTTTCGGAGCCATGAAACTCATCGCCATGAACGGGTCGTGAAGGGGAGAGCCGAGCTCGTGGGCCGCGTCCAACAGCGCTTCGATTTCGCCGGAGAGAACGTTGATCAGGCGTCTGTTGCGCAGCAACAGATCAGCGGGCTGTTCGCGGCGAGCGACGGCGAGCGGTTCAGGGGTGAGCACAGTCACTCCTTGGGGTGATGGCGGCAAGGCTTGCGGGCATTATAGCACAGGAGGCGGAGATGGGGGATTCTTTTGGCTCTCGATACGCGCCTCTTTCGAGCAGAGGCGCGTTCCAGCTTTCAATGGTACAATCACAACTATGTCTATTCTCGTTTTCGGCTCTCTCAACATCGATCACGTCTATCAGGTGGAGCGCTTCGTGCGTCCGGGGGAGACGCTGGCAAGCGCAGCCTATCGTCGGTTTCAGGGAGGCAAGGGGGCGAATCAGTCGGTTGCCCTGGCCCGCGCCGGCGCGCCGGTGTTCCACGCTGGGCGGGTCGGCGCGGAAGGCATCTGGCTGCGGGAGCAATTGGCCGCGGAAGGGGTGAACGTGGAGCATGTACTGGTGGACGATGCGCCCACAGGGCATGCCATCATTCAGGTGGATCGCGGCGGCGAGAATGCGATTCTGCTGTACGGCGGGGCCAATCTGATGATCACCGCCGCTGATGTCCGACGCGTGCTGGCACAGTTTGGGTCGGGGGATTGGCTGCTGCTGCAAAATGAAATCAGCGCCATGCCGGACATTCTACAGGCTGCGGCCGGGCGAGGGCTCTCTGTTGCCTTCAACCCGGCGCCCATGACTCCAGACGTGCACGACTATCCGCTGGATGGCGTCTCCTTGTTTGTGGTCAACCGCACGGAGGGGGCGGCTCTGGCCGGCGCAGAGACCCCGGCAGCCATTTTGGAGGCGCTGCATAGCCGCTTTCCCCAGGCGGCGCTCCTGCTCACCCTCGGCGGTGATGGCTCCCTCTATGTCAACGGCGCGGAGCGCATCATCACAGAGGCGGAAGCGGTCGAGGCTGTGGACACCACAGCTGCCGGAGACACATTCATCGGCTACTTTCTGGCAGGGTTGGTGGCCGGTCAATCGGCGGAGACGGCCCTAGGCCGGGCGGCCAAGGCGGCTGCGATCTGTGTGACGAGGCCCGGCGCAGCCGTGTCGATACCGTTCCATGAGGAACTCGACAATAATTTGTCCGCTGCCTCAGCCTTGGCGTGAGAATTTCTACTGAAACTACTTGAAAAGGAACGCAGGGTCGCCAGGACACGGAGCCGCAAGGAAAACCAGGGATTTCCTGGCGACCCTGCGGCGTTTGCGTCTTTGCGTTGCATTCATCCTACCAACTCACGATAGCGCGCTCGGGCACGAAGCGGGTCACGGTCCTCATTGGGGCCGTATTCGGCGCCTGTCGCATGTGGTCTCGCAGATAGAAGGGGTAGGTGGTCGGGTCGTTATCTCGCGGTGAGATGTCTACCATTGTGCTACCCCGGAAGGCGCAAGTATACTTTGTCTCCCGTACCTTACTTCTGCTGCTGCCTGGACGGTGGGCGTTGGCTGTGTAGGTCGTTCTGGATTCTACCATCGGGAAGTCCAGCGTAATTGTATCTCCTGGCTTGAGATCGTCGAACACCAGGTAGCCGCCAAGCTGTACTCCCTCCCGCGCTGTCTCATTGACGCGGGTTTCCAATGCGCGTCTGGGCATCCACGAGGCCAGGCGAACCGCTACCCGGTGGGCATCTTTGACGTGGATCGACACCTTGCCCTGATAGGGCAAGAAGCTATCTACATCCACCCAGGCCGAAGCGCGGTTGAGCAACAGGTTGACCGTCACTGTCCCCTGGTCGTGGCGCACGGCGCCATCCCAAGCGTAGTACAGCGCTTTGGGGGCATTCCCGCTGCAACACTGCATGACCCATGGACGGGGCACTCCGACCGGGGTGGCGCATGAGCCGAACATGCCCAGGGTGCGCTGGATCACGTTTTCGTCGCATTCTCCTTGTTCATTCTCCTTGCGCGGGAGGACCGCATTCCCTCTGGGCGGGCTGGCTTCCACTACCTTCCGCAGAATATCGGCGTCCAAGAGCTGTTGCTCGGCCAGGTGGTTGCGCACGACCGCATCCACCACGTCCCAGTAGTCCCCCACCCCTGCATCACTCAGACGGATGCCGAGCCTGAGGAGGTCACAGAAGGTGCAAGCTTCATTCAGACCTTCATTGCCGCCCCAGAAGGGGGCCGTGATCCAGCCCAGCTTCGCTATACCCAGGGTCAGCGCGAACTCGTAGCCCCGCTGCACAAACTCCAGCACCCGCGCGTCGTTGGCCACATGCGCGTACTCCAACATGCCGGCGAGGATCAGGAGGCGGTTGTGGGCATGGAAGTTGAAATGTCCCAGCTCATTCCCGGCAACCATTACCGGCTCTGGATTTCCACCCCAGAACCTGGGCTGCATGCAGAAGCGCGCCAGCCGGCCGGCCAGATCCAAAGCCCGTTCATCACCGCTTTCCAGATACCAGAGCGGCAGCACGCGTATGATGTCGCCATAATAGCTGGTCACTGAGCCTTCAGCATTGTCGTAGTCATCCTGCGGTTCAGCGGTATGCCGCCAGCCCGAGCGCGGGTAGCCGCACACTTCGGCAAACCCTCCGTCCGGGTAGTAGGCATATTCATCCTTGTAGATCGCGATCTGGATCAACCCATCCACCATCGCCCGAATGCGTTTCTCCCAGGCCGGGTCGCCGCTCAGCTCTCGCCAGAACAACATGGCCTCCAGCAGATGGGCTTGGGCGACCGTGACGGCAAAGTCTTCGGCGATGAGCGGCCTATCCGCATGTCCATATTCTGAATGCCAGGGGCGGTTTGGCTGGTAGATATTGTAGTACAGTCCATCCTGGGGGGAGGTGTCGCGCAGCAGATGCCTCATCAGCCCCACCTCTGCGTCTACGTGCTCTGTGCTGCCACTCATCGTGCGCAGGAGCGGGAGGGTTGGCGCCAACAAGGCGTCACAGGTGGTGTCTGCTCCGTGATGCTGCATGTAGGGTGGGTTGCAAGCGTAGTTGATGTGAAACCACATCTGGTGGTCCAGATTAGGGTCGATACCTCCCCCAATCCCGTTGATGGCCCAGGCTGCCCGTTCGGCCAGATCCAGCGTGTCGGGCACTACAGCCTCATAGCGCTGGCCCGGCACTTTGGGTTCTTCGAATTCCGGGGCCGGATAGGTCATCTTATCATCACTCATGAACTTTATTCTTCCTGCCATAGATAGTCAGACTTAGGCACAACTTTCGTTCCCAGACTACCCCTTCACGGCCCCTGCGCTGAGGCCCGAGATCAGGTAGCGTTCAACAATTGCGTAAAAGATGAGCGGCGCGATCACAAAGATGCTGGCAGCGGCAAAGATCAGATCAATCGGTGTGGCCATTTCTCCAATGAAGGTAGAAATACCCACAGAGAAGACCCGTAACGACTGTGAAATGATGAACACCGAGGCAAAGACGTACTCGTCCCAGGCAGTGAAGAACGCGATCACGGCTACAGCAACCAGGGACGGCAGGGATAGGGGCAGTAACATACGAATGAGGACCCCCAATTCAGTGCAGCCATCGGCCAGGGCTGCGTCAGATATCTCTTCCGGCACCGTATCGAAAGCCCCTTTAAGAATCCAGATGCCGACGGGCACTGTCAGTGCTGTGTCTACTGAGATCAGGCCAATGTGTGAGTCGACCAGGCTTGCCTGTCGGAAGATGATAAAGATGGGGATGACCAGGACAGCTGATGGGATCATCTGGGTGCTCAGAAGCCCTAATGCCAACAGACCCCGGCCGGGCCAGCCATGCCGGCTCAAAGCATACGCGCCCATGATCTCCAGGATCAAGGCCAAAAGCACGGTCCCCGAGGAGACGATAACCGAGTTCTTGAGCCAGGTCAGGATGGGATGAAGCTGTATGATCTCCTGGTAGGCGTTCAGGCGCAAGGTTCGGGGAAAGAAGGCCGGCGGATACTGGAATACTTCTCTACCCGGGATTAAGGCGTTTATCACCAGCCAGTAGAGTGGAAAGACAATGACCACACAGACAAAAGCAACTGTGACATACAGCGCAATGCGTCCGGCGCGCTTCCTGACGAGTGCCCATCTCTGGCTTGCAAGCGCAGGTGACTTCCGCATCCTGTACCCCCCTCTGCGGTTCCCAACTTCCTAGATTTGCGCCTGACCCAAACGGCGGGTCACAAACACATAGATGACTGTGATTACAAGCGACATTATCAAGCCCACGATAGCCATGGCTCCGCCGAGTCCCACATTCAATGACCTGATGGCGGTGATATATGTGAAGACCACCAGCGTAGCTGTTCTCACACCTGGGCCACCCCCGGTCAGCAGATAGATGATGGAGAAACGACGGAAGCCCCAAATGGTTATCAACAGGGTCATGATTCCCAAGGTTGGGGCGATTCCCGGCAACGTGATATGACGGAACAGTTGAAATGACCCGGCCCCATCTATCTTGGCTGCAGCGTACAGTTCCTTATCGATCAACTGCAGGGCTGTTAGTATAATCAGACTGAAGAAGGGGAAAATCTTCCAAACCGTCATAAGCACGATGGAAAACCAGGCCATTTTGGGATCCAAGAGCCAGCTTGGGTTCTCGGTGACGCCTGGCAGCCAGCGAACGAAGACGTTCATGACGCCGAAGTCTTTGTTGTACATCCAACTCCAGACCAGGACGGCGGCCACTTCTGGGAAGGCCCACGGCAGGGAGGTGATCACGCGCGCCAGCTTGCGGCCACGAAACGCCCGATTCAGCAGCAGCGCGAGCGCCAACGCAAGAGCGATGATGGCGGCGTTGGCCACGACAGCGTAGAAAAGGGTATTCCCTATCACCAGCCAAAATTTTCCGCTGCCGGCCAATGAGCGGTAGTTATCAAGCCCCACCCATGCCGGCGGGGTCCGATCGAGCAAGCGCGCGTCGGTGAAACTCAGGTAGATCTCCTGGCCTATCGGATACGCAAACACAATAGCCAGGTATATGGCTACAGGCAAAGCCATGGCAAGGGAAAAGAGGCGTCGTCGTGTGGAAAACGACAAACGTATTCGCCGTTCTGATCCGACCACAATACCAGCCTTTCCCGCAGCATGTACAGTTAGACCTGTCGTTCCGCCACAACCCAAAGAGCGGAGTCCACGGCACGCCCTCGTAGTGTGTTAGCCGAACAACCGATCAGCCAAGATTTCGAGATCTTTCTGGGCCTTTTGGGCGCCCTCCTCGGGGCTCAGCGTGCCGACGACGACTTCTGAGGCATACTCGACGACGGTGGTCCGGAACTCCTCCACGTGACCTTTGAAATCGCCCATAACGAACAGCCAGGGGACTGCATCGGTGGTAGCGAATCCTGACATCCATGGCAGCGATGCCAGATACTCCGGGGTATTTGCCTGAGGGATCATGGGGGGGTCTTTCCGGGCCCACGTTATCTCCTTGAAATTCTCGGGCGTTGCCCAGAATTCGAGGAAAGTCCTCGCCGCCTCTTTCTTCTCAGGAGGAGAGTCAGCGGGCCATGCCCAATAGGATGGGAACGACGCCCCCCTCCGATTCGGCCAGGGTAATGGCGCGGAGCGGATGAAACCCTCAGAATCTGGGTTCATGTTGAAGAAGTTAGGCGGTAAGGCGTTGTTATCGGTGTACAAGGCGACCTTACCTTCGGCAATCATGCGGCGAAAGGTGGCCGCGTCAGAGCCTTGAGGGAAACTGTCGATGTACATTCGCCTCCAGTGGGCCAACGTATTGATCATCGGTTCGGTGTCCACCTTCGGCTGCTGGCCTTCCGCATACACACCGCCATACCCCAGAAGCCAGGGGATCATATCACGGAAGAAACCGACTTTTTCGGGGACCGTATGTCGGTTGGCCCACCCGAACTGGTTCGGCCGGTCTGTGAGGGACTTAGCTAACTCATACGCTTCGTCCTGGGTTTCGGGCAGCTTGGCGCCGGCTTGGTCAATGATGTCCATATTGTAGATGAGGCCGTCCTGGGCCGTGTTGAACATCAACACAAAGAGATCCCCGGAATCGTCTGGCGGGTCATCAAAGGTTGCCCTATTGCTCCAAAACCACGGAGGTATCTTCTTGATGGCGTCATATTCCCAGATGCCGGCTTTCTTGCCAACGTCATTCAGCGACTCCAGGAAGCCCCCTTCTATCAGCTTTATGCCTGTGCCTTCAAGCGTGTGCATCACGTCGGCATCGAGCTTGCCGGCGGCCATCTGACTGTA
The DNA here is from genome assembly GCA_958295915.1 of uncultured Caldilineaceae bacterium. Lineage (GTDB taxonomy): Bacteria > Chloroflexota > Anaerolineae > Caldilineales > Caldilineaceae > Bin5. The sequence continues at coordinate 3,587,954 of OY282381.1, read as the reverse complement.
CTGTGCGTCCTCGTAGATGTTGCTGGGGAAACTGACCTCTTCCACCTTGATCTCTGGATATGCCTTTTCGAACTTCTTGACGAGATTGCGCAAGGCTACATCAGAGCCTTTCTCTACCCACCACCAGGACATTACCTTGATGGTGACCGGTTCGCTCTTGACGACTGCTGGCGCTGTGCCGGGGGCCAGCGGCGCGCATGCGGACAGCAATGAGCCGGCTGCCACACTCGTCACACCGGCGGCCGATACCTGCAAAAAGCCGCGCCGACTCAGTTGGCGTTCATCAGCCTTTTTTTGTTCGTTCATGGCTTAGTTCCTCCTTATGAGAATCGATCAGGGGCGCATCCTAGTAGATAGCGAAGCCGAGGACTTTCTTCTCCTCCACGGTCAAGGCTGCAAGCTGCTTCGGGCTGAGCGCCTTGACATCCGAATAGTCGGGCGGGGCTGGCCGGAAGCCAAGGAGGTGTCGCGCCTCCTCCGACAAAATGGGGCGCACATCGGGCGGTATAAAACGCAGGCTGTCTGTCTTGCCTCGCATCCAGGAACGGATGTAATAGGCCAAGACTGCATAGCGTGGGCTGTCGCCGTGATTGATGCCACTGGCGTGCCAGATAGCTGCGTCCCAGATGACAGCCGAGCCGGCCGGCGCTTCGGCATACACGTAGCCTGGCGGCCGGCTTTCGGGATCGGGCACCCGACAAGATTGGTGTGAGCCGGGCCATAGCAGTGTAGCGCCGTTTTCGATGGTAAAATCAACCAAACACCAGGTGACGTTCATCGCCATGGGAAAGTGTTTCCCTTCGACGAAGGGGAGGACAGTGTAGTCTTCGCGATCCACGTGCAGTTGGAAGCCCTGGCGCTTGTTCGCCGCCCCGGTGGGCATCGGTATGCGAATATTCGCATCATAGAGTAGCGCCTCGTCGCCGATCATCTGCCGCACGATTTGCATCGTCGGTGGATTGAGAAAGAACTCATAAAAGACCGGGTGCTTACCCACGATGGTATGCGCGGTTAACAGATTGTCTGATTGCGTACCGGTGCGTCGGGCAATGGCTTCCTCAGCCGCCAGCAGCTCTTCAACAGCCTGATACGTGGCACGCACTTCCTCTGGCGAGAGAGCGTTGGGGATGACAGTGTACCCATCTCGCTCAAGTTCGGCCACGTGCGATTCTACGTTCATCTGTTTTTCTCCTGTGCTGTTTGAGCTGCGGTGGTTAGTGGGCAGGCACAAAGCCTGTTCCTACTGACCACTGCAATAGGCAATCGCCGTGAGCGCGTAGACCTTGGCTACCCGCATCAGCTCATCTACGGGGACGGCCTCGTGCAGGGTGTGCGCGCCGGTTGCCGCCGGCCCGTGGGTCAGCGCGGGGATGCCGGCCTGGGCGGCATAGGTATTGCCATCGTCCAGGAAAGGCTTGGCCCCCAATGGCAGGGCTGAGCCGGTCACGGCGGTGTGGGCTTGCTGAAAGGCCTGCACGATTGGGCTATCGGCATCGATCCGATAGGCATCGCCTTGCACGCTGTATGCGAGCTCGATATCTGTGCCGGTTTCGGCGGCGACCTCGGTCACAAGCCGCTCAAACTCGGTCTGCACGGCCTCGCCGCTTGCGGGCGTAATCCAGCGACGGGTGCCCTGCACGACGCATTCCGTCGGCGACTGGTTGTAGATTTCGCCGGCCTGAATGGCGCCTACGAAAGTGGAGTCGTGGCCGGCGTAGGGATGGTGGTTTTGCTTCAGCCGTTCGCGCCATGCGTGCAGACGGTTGATCAGCAGCGCGCCGGCGGCCACGACATCCGGCAGGCCCGGTGGTCGCAGCACTTCATGCACGGCCGGGCCCTCCCGGCGGATCGTCGCCTGGAAGATCGCCACACCTCGGCCTGCCAACGGCAACGGATCCGCCAGATATTCCGGCAGCATCACGGCATCGCCGATGAGGCCCTCGCGGATCAAGGCGTAGACCTGCCGGCGGTCGCCCCAGGGTCCCTCGTGGTGCTCGTGCGCGGTGAACAGCACACTGCCCTTGGGCAGCGCGTCCAGCGCCCGCAATACCCGCAGGGCCTCCACCAGGGCAGCAATGCCGCCTTTCATATCCGAGGCGCCGGAGCCGTACAGGATGCCGTCCTCTACCCGGGGCGGCACAAAGGGCAGATGCACTGTATCCAGATGGCCGTCGAATTGGAGGGTACGCCCTGGTTTGCCGCTTGGCAGCGACACGACGACGGCCGGGGCGTGCGGCCAGTCGGCGTCGCGCCGCTGGACGGGAAAGCCATCAGCGGCCAAAATCTGCGCCAGTCGGTCCGCTGCCGGCCCGGCGCTGCGGGTAGGGCTGGGCGTCTCGACCAATGCCACTGCGGTGTCGATCAGCCGCTGGCGGTCGATAGATTGAGCGACCTGTTCATGTAGAGTGTCTGGCATAGCGCTGCCTCTGTGATGGGCGCAACTTGAACTGGACATCCGCTATTCATCGACGATACGCCAATCGCCGGGGATCGTATTGTCGTCCTCATCCCAGATATCCCAAACATCTCGATCCGGTTCACCCGGCGCGATGCGGCCGAGCCGCACCAACGCGCGCTGCACGGCCGCTTGCGGAGCCATCTGCACGAACAAACGGCCTGCCAGGATGATGACGGCGATATCGTCGAAGGGCATGCCCGTCAACAGATCGATAGGCGATAGCCAGTAGCATAGCGCGAACAGGGGCAAACCGAGTTTGAGCAGAAAAGACACCTGCGGGTCGCCCATCAGTTGCCAAGCTATGGCAAGATCCCGTACAATATCTGTAAAGCGCCAGCCGCCGCTTTGGGGCGCACTGGATGGATTGCGGGCCATTTTAACAGACCTCCAATCGCTAGGATCCATGCCTTGCGACATGGATGTGTGTACCCGTTCGTTTTTCATCGCCAATAGTTACTTTGCCTCATTGACGGTCGAAACGATCTGTTGCTCACTATTGTCTCACATTGTTATCCTGTTGGGCAAGGCCCGATCAGGCTCAAGGGTGGGTAGCCGGGAGCTATAGTGGCCGCTGCGCGGTTGTGGAAGGCAGCGCGCCGGCACAAAGTAGCGCAAACCGGCAGAGCTGACAATATGGAATACGCCAATGCCGCATACCAACCAGATGCTCGCCGACTACCCGGATATCCTTCTGCACGTGATTGCAGAGCTGCGCGGCGCCTTTCTGGCTGGGGATGAAAGCAGATGGGCGACGATCGATAGCTTGGGCGGTCAGATTACCGAGCCGACGTCTGTGTTGATGGCCTTTGAGGATGTCACCGATTTCCATCCCCAGGCAAAGCCGGCTCTGGATCTTCTGCTGGCGGAGGGCGGCGAGCTGCGGGAGGCTCAGTTCAGCCGCGAATTCGGCAGCATCCGCCAGATGGGACCGGCCAAGTTGGAGCGGGAACAACCCTGGCACGCGCCGGAAAGCGTGGCCGAACTGCTTTTCTACTACGGACTGGTCGGCCGTGGGTTCAAAGGCGCAGGCCAGAACGCCCATACCATTGTCTATATTCCCAGTGACATTCTGCCCTGGCTTCCGCAGCCGACAACCGCGGACGGGGAAGGAGGGTTGCCGGCGATTCCGGCGCCGCCACCGCCGGCCGGCCGTATGCTCCTCGCGGAGGATGCCTTCCTAGAAGATGCCGGCACCCTGTTGGGATTTCTGCACACTGAAGGGTTGCGTCTGCATACCGACGGGACCCCGGAGTCGGACGACATCAGCCGGCTGCTGATGCGTCTGCAATCGGCCAACGGATTCGTGTCTCCTTTCGCGCCAGCGGATGCGGTCGCCCATTTCGAGGAGACCCGCGTAGCGCTGCTCCTGCACCTGGCAAACCGGCTGGGGTGGCTGCGCCGGGCTGACGACGAACGGGTGCGTCTGACGGGCAATCGGGTCTATGCTTTTTTGGAGCAGACCCGGCCGGAGCAGCGCTTTAGCCTGTGGGAGGCCTGGCGCACGTCCCCTGACTGGAACGATCTGTGCCGTATCCCCGGCCTCGACTGTTCCGGCGGCGATTGGCATAATGATCCCCGCCAGACCCGGGCGATAGTTCTGCAACTCCTGGCCCGGCTACAACCTGGCGCGTGGTATAGTCAGAGGGATGTCATCGATGCCATCAAAGAAACGTTCCCCGATTTTCAACGGCCCAGCGGAGACTATGACAGTTGGTATATACGTGATGACAATACGCAGGAATTTCTGCGGGGTTTCGCGCATTGGGAACGGGTAGAAGGGGCGCTGCTGCGTTTTTTGCTTAACGGCCCTCTCTATTGGCTCTCGGCCATGGATTTGGCCGAGCCTTCCGCGGGGGACGATCCGCTGTTTTCGCTCAGCGGTTGGGGCGCGCGCTGGTTGGGACACGACAGCGTTCTCCCGGATGAAGCGCCCCGTCGCCCTATCGTTGTCGAGGATGATTTCACAGTACGGCTGCCTCTGGGCACAGCGCTGATGGATCGGTTTCGCGTTGAACGATTCAGCGGTTGGCAGGCCAGTTATCCGCAATTCGTCTACCAGATCGGCCGCCGCAGCCTGAAAAGGGCTGCCGACGAGGGCGTCCAAGCGGAGCGGATTCTGGCGTTTCTCGAAGCCCGCGCCCGTCGGTTGCCGCCCCGGGTTACGGCGGGGATTCAACGATTCGGGGAAGCGCTTGTCACGACCAACGGGTGATTTGGCAAGGGGCTGCGTATTGCGTGCAGCAGATATAGGAGATTCACTTTCCCCACTCACTGGGTCTGCTCTACGCAGCCTTCACCTGCTACACCGGCTTCAAGGTCAGTTCCGGCGAGTACAAGATGATGGGCTTGGCGCCTTATGGCGAGTCGAAATACGCTCCCACCATTCTGGACAATCTCATTGACCTGAAAGAGGACGGCTGTTTCCGCCTCAATCTGGATTACTTTGACTACTGCGCCGGGCTGAAAATGACCAACGGTCGTTTTGACGCGCTTTTCGGCGGCCCGGCGCGTTCCCCGAGGGAACCTCTTATGAATGAAATGGCTGCAGTGCGCGGCATTCCCGTCATCGACCAGTTCGACTACATACTCGGCCAGGGCGGCAGGGGCGAGTATGCCCAGTTCGCGCATGACTCCCACTGGAACGCCGCCGGCCACCAGTGGGCCGCGGAGGCCCTGCTCGAATACCTGAAGCAGAACCCGGAAATCTGCGATGCGCCAGCGGTATCGTCTGAACTGTGATTCTTCTGATCTATATGATGGACAGGATGAAATCGAGGAATGCATAATCATAGTGTGTCATCTGCTGTAGTTTGTTATACAATTGTTTCAACGTCCTTGATTTTGTGACGCGCTTGCGCCATAGGTTGAATATGTGTCTCTGCTAGAGAGAGGCGTGGGTTCGCTTCACAAACCATACAACGTAAACCATATCCAGTACTGAAAAGGAGATGCACATGATGGGAAGGCACAGTTCGTCCTTGCGAATCATCGCCCTCTTGATGGCGATGGCTTTTGTTCTGGCAGCGTGTCCAGGGGCCACGTCGACATCCGACGGAGAGGGGGCAGCCGCTGACGCGCCCAGCGCCGAAGAGGAGATGGCCGATGAGGAGAAAGTTCTTACGATCCTCTACTGGCAGGCCGCCTCTTTGCCTGGCCCGTACCTGTCTGGTGGCACAAAGGATCATGATGCCGGCGCGGTCACCCTCGAACCCCTGGCCAACTACGACCCAAATGGCGCCATAGTACCAAAGCTGGCTGTCGAAATCCCGACGATTGAGAACGGCGACTTTGCCGAGGACCTGATGTCGATCACCTGGAGGCTGAAGGAAGGCCTGATGTGGTCGGATGGCAGCGATGTGACGGCCGATGATGTGGTGTTCACATGGCAGTATTGCACCGATGAGGAGACCGGCTGCACATCCAGTGAGGGGTTCTTGGGCATCGCCTCTGTGGAAGCTCTCGACGCGCTCACTGTCCGGATCACCTTCGACGCGCCAACGCCCTATCCGTATAACGCGTTTGTCAGCGCCAACACACCGATCATCAGCAAAGCGCAGTTTGCTGACTGTGTCGGCACGGCCGCTCAGACCTGTAATGAGCAGAACACAGCTCCTCTGGGCACAGGCCCGTATCGTATCGTTGATTTCAAGGTGAATGATGTGGCCGTCTACGAACGCAACCCGTTCTACCACGGCGACACGCCCTATTTTGACCGCGTGATTTTCAAGGGCGGCGGCGATGCCGCGTCGGCGGCGCGCGCCGTGCTGGAGACCGGGGAAGCCGACTACGCCTGGAACTTACAGGTGGAGCCGGACATTCTGCGGGCTATGGAAGAGGCCGGGCTGGGCAAAGTGGTGGCTTCTTTCGCCGGCCTTGTCGAGCGCATCTTGGTCAACCAGACGAATCCGGACTCTGCTTTGGGCGACGACCGCTCCGAGTACCTGGATGGCGCAAATCCCCATCCGTTCCTGACATTCACGCCGATTCCACAGGCCCTGTCTATGGCGATCGATCGCAGCCTCATCTCGGAGCAGCTCTACGGCTTTGCCGGCCAGCCTACCTGCAATGTAATTCCGGCTCCACTCCATTATGCTTCGACCGCCAACGATGGTTGTCTGACCCAGGATATCGAAGGCGCCAATACACTGCTGGACGAGAACGGCGTTCTCGACAGCGACGGCGACGGCATCCGTGAATACAACGGCATGCCGCTGAAGGTCTCTTACCAGACTTCCACGAACTCTGTGCGGCAGAAGACACAGGCCCTCATTCGCCAGTGGTGGAGCCAGATCGGTATCGAGACCGAACTGATCAACCACGATGCCAGCGTCTTCTTCGGCGGCGATCCCAATAGCCCGGACACCTACCAGAAGTTCTACACAGACATACAGATGTACACGACCGGTCCGAGCATCGACCCGCAGCAGCATCTGTCGACTTGGATCTGCAGCCAGATCCCGGTACGAGAGAACGGCTGGGCCGGCTCGAACATTTTCCGCGGCTGCAGCGCCGAGTATGATGCGCTGTCCGAGGAACTGACCCGAACCCCGGTCGGAGCGGAGCGCGAGGCGCTGGTGAAACGGCTCAACGATATCAACGTGCAGAATTTCTACCAGATTCCGCTGGTGTACCGAGGCAGAGTTTCCGCGCACTTGGATACCCTGCAAGGCGTCTGGATCAACGGTTGGGACAGTGAGATGTGGAATATTGCCGAATGGCGCCGCTAAGCAAACACCAGTAGCCAGTCACCAGTGGTCAGGAACTGCAGTTCCTGACCACTGACCACTGCAGGATGTTCTCGCCATGGGCCAATATCTCATCCGTCGCCTTCTGACGATCATTCCAACTCTCATCGCTATCAGCTTCGTAATCTTTGCGGTGCTGGATCTCGCGCCCGGTGATCCGACGAGCGCGCTGCCGGAAACCATTCGTCCGGAGATCCGCCAGCAGATTCGCAAGGTGATGGGGCTGGATGAACCCCTGCCAGTCAAATATTCACTGTGGCTGCGTCAGTTTTTCATCAATGAGCCGCTGGCGCTGATCGAAAAGACATTCGATATTCAGATCGGCGATTCGGAAAAGCGTATACGGGTAACCTCTTGGGGAAGTCGCGGCACCCCGGTCATGGATATGATTGTAGAGCGTATGCCACAGACCCTGTGGGTGGTGGGGCTGGCATACGTGGTGGCGATTGTGATCGCAATCCCTGTAGGGGTGATCTCCGCAATCCGCCAATATTCCATCTTTGATCAGGCGGGCACCTTCATCTCCCTCATCGGGTATTCAATCCCGACCTTTTTCACCGGGCTCTTACTGATTCTGTTGTTCAGCGTGAAACTGAAATGGTTTCCTATGATCTACGACACGAATCTCAAGGTTGTAGACTGGGAGAGCTTTGTCCAGCAGCTCAAACAGAGCATTATGCCCGTGGCTGTTCTCGGTTTCTTTCAGGCAGCGACTTTGGCCCGTTTTACGCGTTCGTCGATGCTGGACAACATTCCGATGGACTATGTGCGCACGGCCACGGCCAAGGGATTCCGGGAACGCTATGTCGTCATTCGGCACATTTTGCGCAACAGCCTAGTTCCTGTCGTCACCCTGATCGCGTTGGGCATTCCCGCCATTTTCAGCGGAGCCATCATCACCGAACAGATCTTCCGCGTAAACGGTCTGGGGGCTCTTCTGATCGGCGCAATTCAACTCAATGACATCCCCCTGGTGCAGACGGTCACGTTTATCTTTGCCTGTTTGATCGTTGTTTTCAATCTGATTGCCGATATCATCTATGGCGTACTCGATCCCCGTATTCGATACAATTAGTCGAGATAGTTGTAGCAATTGGAGTGATTATGGCCGTCCGCACGCAAACAGCTTCTGCCGACAACTTGGCCGTTGAACTTTCGCAGCGCCAGTATCGCACCCTGTGGGGCGATGTCTGGCTACGTTTCCGTCGGCATACACTGGCGATCATTGGCATCGTGGCGCTTTCGCTGCTGGGTCTCGGTGTCGTCGCTGGCCCGCTCGTATACACAGTGGATCCGGAGTACAGCTTTATCGTCGATGACATCGACTCGATCAACCAACCACCCTCTTGGCAATATCCGCTCGGCACTGACGATCTGGGGCGAGATACTTTGGCGCGCAATCTCTTTGGCGGACGCATCTCGATTGCGGTCGGTATCGTCGCCATGCTGGTCGCCATCACATTCGGCACGCTCGTCGGTATCTTATCCGGTTACTTTCGTCGGCTGGATAATCCCTTTATGCGGTTCACGGATCTGATGCTGGCTTTGCCCAGCCTCCCTCTGCTTCTCGTAATCATCATGCTATTCCGAGACTCGCTGAAGGCATCACTCGGCCCGGAACTGGGCATCTTTCTTCTGGTTGTGTTCGTCATCGGTGTTTTGGGGTGGATGCCGACAGCCCGGGTTGTGCGTGGGGCCGTACTGTCGATCAAAGAGAAGGAATTCGTCGAAGCTGCGATCAGCGTCGGAACGCGGGAGCATTCGATCCTGTGGCAACACATTTTGCCGAACGTTCTCAGCCCCATTATCGTCTCGGCAACCTTGGGGGTCGCATCGGCGATTCTCACAGAATCCGCCTTGTCCTTCCTCGGGCTGGGCTTCCCTTCCAATGTGCCTACCTGGGGCCGATTGCTCTTCGAGAACAAAGATTTCATCACCCAAAACCCCTGGCTGGTCATTTGGCCTGGTCTATTCATCTCCCTGACGATTCTCAGCATCAACTTCATCGGTGATGGCCTGCGGGATGCACTCGATCCCCGTCAGCGCAGGTAGGTGTTGAATGCGCCTCTTTCGAGCAGAGGCGCGGCGATGACGCGCCCATCGACAGAGAAAACGGGCGTGGTATTTCGCCCAGATCTCTGGGCCTCCGTTCATTCAGCGCAGGAGACTGGTCACCCGCCCCAGGACGAGGTCGCCCGCAACCGCTCCGAAGGCGCGGCTATCCGCGCCGGCTGCCCGGTTGTCGCTGGACAGCACAAGCCGTATGGCCGCGGTATCGCTTTCGATCACCGCCGCCACCCGCTTGATGATCCACAGTTCCGCCTGGCGGGGATGCCGCGCTACAACGATTTCGTCCTCCTGGGGCACTACGCCCTTACGGTAGGCATAGGGATCCAACAGCACAACCGCTCCGGCGCATAGTGTCGGCATCATGGATTCCCCGGTTACCCGGAATAGCCGCCGCCTGCGTAGCAGCCATAACGCCATCTCCCGCCAGCCGCTACGGGGAAGGGTTGAATGCGCCTCTGCTCGAGAGAGGCGCGGGTTCCGCTTCCACATTCCGCCCCTGTCTCCTGGTTTCTAGTTTTGCGTTTTCAGTTTCGAGTAACAGCGCAGTTGCTAAAAACGAAAAACTGGCAACTAAAAACTTCCGAGGCAAGAAAACGGCCGGACCCTGTGATGAGTCCGGCCGCTATTTCTATCTACAGGTGGCATGAAGATTCACCAGGCGCGCTATCTCTGGTGTCGCTTCATGGCTCACGGCTTGCCCAGGCTCAGGTGGCCACGTAATAGGTCACATCCCGCCCTTTCGTGGCCCAGAAGATATTGTGGATATCCTCAATGGCCGCCATCAGATTGTTGGCTGCCTCCTCATTGACTTCCTGTTTGACAGCCGAGCACAACTTGGCGGCCTTCCAGAACTTGTCATGCAGGTCCGGGTACTGGTCCAGATGCTCCGGCTTGAAGTAGTCGGTCCAGAGAACCAGCAACTCTGTCTTGGCCAGGTGCGCCTGCTCCTCTTTGATGCTGATGAAGCGGGAAAGGGTATTGCTATCGGCAATCCCTGTCGGGTCCAGGGCCATGATCTTCTTGGTCATCGAAAGAGCCGCTTCTGCGGCAATGCGAGCAGAGGCTGGGTCATACACACCGCAGGGTCCGTCACAGTGGGCGCTGACAGTTTTCACTGCGGTCTTGGCGAGTAGTCTGGCAATGGCTTTCTGAAACATGTAGAATCCTTTCTGTGTTATAAAGAAGGTCAAAAGTTATGACGCGTCCAAAATTATCCTGACTTGAAGATGTTAAATGCGCCTCTGCTAGAGAGAGGCGCGGGAACCCTGCGGGAACTGCTCAGGGCTGCATTGTGAAAAGTATACCGAAGACAGAGGAAAGCGTCAATTTTCGGTGACCGCTCCCACCACGAAAACAGTCAGACCCGAAAGGCGAAGATATAATGCCACTCATCTTCAATCAGGATACAGTCCACCAGCGTGTAGCCGGCGGCCAGGCAGCTTTCGGCGGCATGACGGACATACATCCGCCAGTCGAACAGCAGAATGTCACTGACGCGGCGCAAGACATCGACATTGTCCGGTAGAGGGAGCGCATACGGCCGGCTGTCCGGGGTTGGCGCTGGCTCGATCGGGGCCCGCAGATCATGGCTGGCGCTTACCAAGCGGGTGCGGGCGCGTTGCAAATCAGAGGTTCGCCACCCAGTCGGTTCGCCTCGAGAGGGCCGGCGGTCGACGGAGAGGGCTTTCTCCACCTGTGGGCTATTCAGATACCAGTCCACCTGAAAGCGGTCTGTCGGCATATCGGCGTTGAGGCTGTCGTGCATCTCACTGTACATATTGCGCAGATATGTGGCGCTGACGCCGCCCAGGCGGTGGATATTCAGCCGTCCGTTCACTCGCTGCAGAGGGTCATATGTCCAGGTGACCCAGTCGGTCCACCCTTGGCGCAGCAACTCTTGCCGCTGGGATAGCTTGAGTTGGAGACCGATGCCGCGCCCTTGCCAATCGGGCAGAACACCGACGATATGGCTGCAAAACTTGAGCCGTCGCTGGCCGGCGCTATTCCGGCCAAATGCCGGCCAGCCGAAAGAAAAACCGACCATACCGTCTGTCTCATGCGCGCCCTCCCTGGCAAATGCGCCCTGAAGCAGGCCACCATTCTTGGCCTGGGTGATCAGCACATGAATCGGCATAATATCGTCTGGCTCACTGCGCCAGATGCGGTTTTGCACATCCTGCAGGCGGCGGCAGTCTTCAACAGAGGTCAGGGTACGGATTTGAATTGGAGCGGTCATCTGTTGTTCGTCCGATTACGCATATTGCGTATTGCGTAACCCGCTTACCGAATCCAATATAGCTGCCGGCGGGCGGTGGACTTGCCCAATAGAGGAGAGAGAAACTCACCCCCACCTTGAGACGCGCCCTCACTTCCTGTCAAAGCGTGCGACAAGCGTCACGCCCGGCTGGTGGGGCTGAAGATCGATGGGCTGCACCGCTGCCAGGCGATATCCAGCCTCGTCTACTGCCGTCAGCGCCCGGGCCAGGCTTAGCGGGTCGGCTGTGATCAAGCCACAACGACGGATGCGCATACGTGTGAGCAAGGAAAACAACTCCGGCTCGATGGCCCCATCCGGTGGCGTGAGCAGCACAGCATCGAAGCGGTATCCGGCTCGGCGCAGCTTACGTATAGTAGGGAGCATCTCTCCCTGCCAGGCGTCGGCGTTGTCCAGCCCGGCCAGATTGGCGCGCAAGGCGGCCACGGCCAGTTCGGCCTCTTCAACGGCGATGATTGTGGCGACCTGTTCCGCCAGCAGGGTTGCGCGTGCGCCGATGTCGGCCCACAGTTCCAGAAGATGCTCGAAAGGCTTCAGTTCGAGGAGTTCTGCGGCTACAGCCACCAGGACTTCATCCGCCAGCAGATGTCCGGCGTGGATGTCGTCGCCAATTGGGGGGTAGGCGGTCAGCGGATGGCCGTCCACTTGCGCGCTGTAGGTCCAGTCGCCCACCAGCAGTTCCAGGGAAGGTTCATCTCTTTCATGGAGCAGAAAGGCATTCACCGGCAGCTCCAGTTCCAGGCCGGGCGGTTCGTCGCGGTGGCTATGCAGGATGAGCACACCCTTTGCCCTGTCGCTCAGGAAGTCGGCTGTGCCGCCCACGGCCAGCGTAACGCGGTGCACCGCTGTAGAGAGATCTTCATTCTTATCGACACGGAATCCTGCAAAAAGTTGTGCGAGCTGCGGGTGATGGAGAGGACATTCATCGATTGCCAGGCGGTCGCCATTGCGCCCCGTAAGGGTCAGGCGGCCGGATTGTCCCACATCGAAACGCATCTGTGTGCGGAAGCCGAAATCCAGCACGGCATTTTCAGCTTCTTGCGCGCCGAGGGCTACCACCTCCGCCACCAGCGTTTCGATGATCTGTCTGCTCTGTTCCCACGTCTTGCCGGGGCGTCCGTTGCGGGTCAGGGTATCGACAACGATCTCCCGTTTCAGAGCCAACTGGCGTTCGTAGTCGATTTGCTGCCACACACAACCGGCGCAGCGGGGCGCGCCGGATTCATTGAGGACGCGACCGTCGGACAAAGCGACCGGCTGGGGGGGTCCAAAGTGCGGGCAGAGAGCCATCACCCGATCCGGGCTGGCCTTCAGCACCGTGCGCAGGATTCCTCGGCGCCAGCGCTTCGTTTCTTCGACGATTTCGACCTCGACAGTTTCACCGGGGATGGCATCGGCGACGAAGACCACGCGGCCATCCTTGTCCCGAGCGATGGCTTCCCCGGTGGCAGCCACATGCGTCAATTCGATAGAAACAAGCGCGTTCATCCCTGCATTGTACCCCGTGACGAACAGGCCGGCTAATCGTAACAGGCTCACAGCATATTGATCTATGCTTGTCCGCTCGGTGAACAGGAAGTATACTGACCAACGTACCCTCTATAAAATGAACACAGATTTGATTGCATTTCTAGAGGAGGAAGAATTCAATGGGCCGGCTTTTGTCGCTATTGATCGCGTTACTTTGCCTGTTCCAGATGGTTACTGTTGCGGCACAGGAAAATGGCTATACATACACGGTGCAGCCGGGAGATAGCTGGGAACTGGTGGGCCAACGGGTCGGGCTGACGGTAGAGGAGTTGCAGAAAGCGAATCCGCAGGCGGTGCGCTCGAGCGGTTGGCTGATTGTGGGCGAGCGTCTGTTCATCCCCGGCGGGCCTGGTTGGGAGGAGAAGTTTTATATCGTCAAACAAGGGGATGGCTGGATGACAGTTGCTGAAAAGTTCGGTCTGTCTGTGCGCCTTCTGCAGGCGGCGAACCCCAGAGCGCAACGGCAGGATAATGTGCTGATTGTCGGTGAACGTCTGTTGATACCGGACATTCTCCCATCGCCCACGCCGGCAGCGACTTCTGCCCCGGGTTCGTCGCCGGCGCCCATCACACCGACACCTGCATCGGCAGCCACCGATACACCGGCTGCCGCGGATCTGCCCACCCCTCCTTCGCAGCGGATCCATGCGCCGTCGTCCCCGTCTGGGCCTTTTCCTCCATGTCCAGCCATGTCTGCCGATCTGGGCCAGGCATTGACCGCTGTGTTCGATACACCCACAACCGATCGCTACGCGCAAGTCACGGCATTTTTAGCGGGTTGCGGGGCCGAACTGAACATCTTGGTCAGCGCCGATCTCAGCGGCAATCGCGCGGACGATGCCGTGATCGTATACACCATCATTGACGACGAGCGGACAGCTGCGGACGGACGCCAGAAACTCGTACTCCTCGGCGGCGGCGAAGCGCACTCTCTGCGCTACACGACCACCGCTAGCGGGAAGATAGAGCTACTGGCGACGAAGGACATCAATGCCGACAACCAGACGGATGTGATCTGGAGCGATACCATCTGTGGAACCAGCACCTGCTTTGTCACCGTCCACGTCCGCAGTTGGGATGGCGTCGCCTGGCAGGATTGGAGCAAAGGCACGATCACAATGGCGTCGGCGAATGTATCATTGACCGGCGGCGACGAACCCGGCATACCCAAGGATATCCGTCTGACAGGGGGAGAGTATACCGGCGCCGGGGCCGGGCCACAGCGTGCGCACACGGCGGTGTGGAGCAGCACAGATGGCGCGCCGTACACATTGAGCAGCGAGAGTTTGAGCCCCAGCGACTGCCTCTATCACACTGTGCTGGATGCCAACCGGGCCTTTGCCGACGAACACACCGAAAATGCGCAGGCACTCTATACAGCCGCGGTCGAGAACATGGATCTGCGGGCCTGCTGGGAACGCAGCAACGAGCTATCCGAACTACGCAGCTTTGCGCTCTTCCGCTTGGCTGTGATCGCTGGCTATACAGCCGATCCGGCGCTGGCCGCCGCCCGGGCGCAACGACTGGAATCCGAATATAGCGAACAGATCTACACGGAGGTAGCCCGACGCTGGCTAAAGGCCTACCAGCAAACCGGTGATCCCCGAAAGGCCTGCGGAGTGGTGAACGAATTCGCGGCCGTTACGCAAAGCGTTGTGGATGTGCTGGCCGATTACGGATACGCCAATCCGACATTCAGCGCGCATGACGTCTGCCCGATCCTGTCCTTTACCTCGCGGGCGCGTCTGAATCCGCGTCTTGCCCAGATCGACGGATTGCCGGAGTGCCCGCAGACAGCTGCGGATTATCTCTCTCCCCTGCCTGTGATGGTGAATCTGGTGTCGGGGGATTCGCTGCTTATCGCAGCCTGGCTGCAGGCCTGCGATGCGATGCGCGACGACCGCGGGGGGCTGCTGATCTACGACCTGAACGACGACGGCCTGGAAGATGTAATCGCCATACCGACGATCATCGGCGATGTCGGTTACGGGCCGGGCGGCGAAGATGGGACTATCATCATTCTGCACAAGCAGGAGGACGGCAGGTATCAGAACGCCTACGCGCCGAACATGCATGGCAAGCCCAAGCTACTGGCGATAGGCGACGTCAATGCGGACGGCAGATCGGAGTTGATCTGGCAGTTGGAGAGTTGTACCACTTTCTGTCTCTTGAGCGTGGAGGTGATCGCCTGGGACGGCACCGCGAATACCTACCGGGATGTCATTGAGCCGGGCGCGAGCATCGCGGAAGGCACGGTTATCGTGGAAATAGCGGATTATGAACGGCCGACAGCTGTCCGTCGTCTGCGGCTCACTGGTGGGGTCAGTGGCACTGTGGAGGGCGGGCTGAGCGTTCCCCACACGGAAATCTGGTACAGCATCGAGGGCGCGTCCTTTCGACGCTTCAGCTGGATGTATGACCGGGAACGTGAGGGGAACAACTGCTTGGGGCTGCGGCTAATCGAGGCGGATGTAGCTTTGCAGACGGCGGATGTGTTCGGTTATGCTGCGGCCATCGAGCTGTACACTGCCGCGCTGGAAGCGTCAGGCTTGCAGCCATGCAGCATTTACGGTACGGATCCTGCGGAGGAGATGGCCCTGCTGCGGGGGCTGGCCAGCTTCCGACTGGTGCAGATTCTGACCCTGAGCCACAATCGGCCGACGGCCGAGTCGATGCTGGCAACGCTCTCTCATAGCCAGCCGCAGAGCAAATTCACCGAAGCGGCCCGCATTTGGTTAGAGACCTACAGCGCCAACGGTGATCCTGCGGCAGCCTGCGCCGCGGTAAGGCCGATCTTTATAAGCAATTCGTCCCTGTGGCAGATTACGGGAGAGTTTGGCTACGATCACCCGGCGCTGACCGTGCGGCAAGTCTGCTATGTACCCAAGACAGAATCCAGTGGCCAGTAGTCAGCTTCCAGTGGCCAGCGCCGTTACTGGTGACTGGCCACTGCAGTTGTGGTTGCCCACAGGGTCGGCGCGCAAGGCCAGCCCCTACTCCGAACTGGTGATCACCGGCGTACCGGCGGCCATGGCCTCCAGCAGCATCATGCCGAAACCCTCGTATGTGCTGGGGAAGAGGAAGGCAGTGGCCCCCGCATAGAGTTGCGCTTTGTCGTCTTCGTTCACCCAACCGATGAAGCGCACCTGGCCGGTCAGATTGAGATGGCGGACGAGCCGCTGTGGATCCGGGTAGAAGGCCGTATCCACAAGCGGCAGCTTGCCCGCCACCACCAGTTGCACGGCCGGATCCCCGTTCTGGTCCAGATAGCGTCGATAGGCGCGCACGATCCCCAACAGATTTTTGCGCGCATCGAAGCCGCCCAAATAGAGAAAGTAGCGTTCCGGCAGCGCATACTTTTGCGCGACCTGCCTCTCGCCTGGTTTATGAGTCGATACACCGGGCGACCAAGAACGTTCGTTGCCGGGGGATCTATGCCGGCGCGCGGCTGGCTCGATTTCTACGTTCGGGCCATGATGGACAGCGAACACTCGCTCCGCTGGCGTCCCCAGATGGGCGATGATATCCCGCTTTCCCGCTTCACTGACAGTTAAAATGGCCGCGCAGCGCCGGGTCGTATGACTGACCAGCCCAGTATACAGGCGGCCCAACCATCCGGCGCGATAGACAGGCAAAAGCAGAGGGATCAGATCATGGACGGTTACTACCGTCGGCATCGGCTGCCAGAGAGGCGCAGCCCAATATGGGACCAGCAGCACATCCGCGCGCAGATGTCGCGCGGCGCGGGGCACAACTACCTGCTCCCAATAGAGCTTCGCCAGTTGGCGGGGCAGTTGACGAGGTGGGGAGATGACGGCGATCTGGAGATGTGGAGCGCCACTCTTCGACTCAGAAGCACGCGCGCGCGGTTGCCGGTCCGAAGGGCTGTACTCAGCATCGCCACCTGTTGGCGGCTGTTGTGGCAGAAGCAGTGTGTATCTTGGCGCACAGGGTTGTTGTTTTGCGGCTTTTTCTACCCCATTTGACGGGGGCAAAGCCATCAGATGGGGCAACAGCCGGCGCAGATACTGACCGCTGCCGGCGCTGGGCCGCTCCCAGAACCAACCACTGACGACGATGCGCATCTTTTTTCAGCACTCTTGTTTCTGGTTCTTTCTGGCCCACTCTACAGTGCGGCGCAGACCCTCCCGCAGATCGACCTCCGCTTCCCAACCCAACTCCTGTCCCGCTTTGGAGCTGTCCAGATACGTAGCCCGCACTTCGCTGGCCGGCGCGGGCAGGTGGGAGGGTTTCAGGCGGTAGTCGGTCAGTTCTGCAAGCAGGCGATGGATGGTGTTGATGTCTGTCGGCTGGCCTGTGCCCACATTGTAAATGCCGGTCACATCTCCGGCAACGGCCAGGACGTTCGCCCTGGCGATGTCGTCCACGTAGATAAAATCCCGCGTTTGGGCGCCGTCGCCGGTGATGTGGGTCGGATGAGCGGCCAACATTGCGCCCGTGAAAATGGCGATGACGCCGGCCTCTCCCTTGGCATCCTGCCGGGGGCCGTACACGTTCGAATAGCGTAGGATGACGTAGGGCAGGTCGTAGTTCTGGCTATATAGATCGATGTAATACTCGCAGCTAAGCTTGTTGGCGCCGTAATTGTCTTTGGGCTGTGGAGGGCTGTCCTCGGTGAAGGGCAGGATGCGCTCCGTTTCACTGAAGCCCTCTCCGTACACCGCGCCTCCCGTGCTGGCAAAGACGAATTTGCGGCAGTTGTATTTCTTTGCCAACTCCAGCAGATGCAGGGCGCCGATTATGTTCACTTCGGCATATGTGATCGGATCCTGCATACTTTCGCGCACGTTCGCCAGGGCGGCCTGATGCACAATCACCTGCGGACGTTCCTTGGCAAACAGTTCTGCCAGCCGTGCCTGGTCGCGAATGTCCGCTTCATAAAGCGGCACATCTGCGGGTACATTGGTCTGTTTGCCGGTGCGCAGATTGTCGATGATTGCGATCTCGTGGCCGGCCTTGCGCAGCCAGTGCGAGATGTGACTACCGATAAAGCCAGCTCCACCCGTGACGAGTATTTTCACGCAACGCTCCTCTTCTGAGTGTTCAAGTCCTGATAAAGCAGTATAAAGAGTTCAGGCTGAAAGGGAAAAATCGGGCTGGGCGCGTCTCTGTGTTTGCGTTTCTAACGGGCAACCGTATACTTGCCCTACTGATAGTTTCTAGTTTTGCGTTTTCAGTTTCGAGTAACAGCGCAGTTGCTAAAAACGAAAAACTGGCAACTAAAAACTGGTTTGATTGTGTCGTGGCGCTGCTCTGTTGGGCAACCCTTGTGGTTGCCCCTACTCACTGGCCACTACCCACTGGTTTAATGATGGGAACGCTGATTCACAACGCGACGGTCATTACATTTGACGACACGAGACGTTGCTGATTGTTGACGAGGCGGCCATCACCACCTGCAGCCGGGAACGAGCGCAGGAGACATGGGAGAGATTTTGGCGATCAGAATCCTGGGCAGGCGAGACGTCTACGCTCCCTTATTCGAATTATCCTGATCGATCGAAAGGAGATCTCGATGCCCCATCCTAATCGGACGGCTGCACATGGCCCGCAGACGTGGCGGCGCAGCCGTCCGATACTCGCCGTAATTGGCGGCACAGGCGCGGAGGGTTCTGGCCTGGCCTTGCGCTGGGCTGCGGCCGGCTATCCGATTCTTATCGGCAGCCGCAGCCGCGAAAAAGCCCGTGCCGCGGCGGCGGAACTGACCGCGCTTTTGCCGGCCAACAGCGCAGCCATTGCAGGCGATACAAACTCGGCTGCGGCCGCGGCCGCGGCTGTCATCATCCTCAGCGTTCCGTACGATTCCCAGGTTGGCATTCTTGAACAGATTCAGGCCGGCTGTCAGGGCAAGATTGTCGTCAGCGTCGTCGTTCCTCTGAAACCGCCACAGGTGAGCCGGGTCTGGCGTCCGGCGGCAGGGTCGGCTGCGGAAGAGGCCCAGGCCTTTTTGGGGGACAAGGCGCGGCTGGTAGCCGCCTTCCAGAATATCAGCGCCAGCCATCTGAAGGACCTGAGCCATACGATCGACTGCGATATTCTGATAACCGGCGACGACAGAGAGGCAAAGCAGACGGCTATGGAACTGGCTCAGGCAGCGGGGATGCGGGGCATCGATGCTGGCGCGCTTGCAAACAGCAGCGTCAGCGAAGGATTGACCGCTGTCCTCATCGGCATCAACATGCGCCACAAAGTGAAGGGGAGCGGGATTCGGATTACGGGGATTCCGGAGTGATGAGCATTGCAGATGTCATCGCCGACTTGCGCCGAGACAGCGGCTTTATGGCCAACGTCACAGCCTGGGAGACGTTGCCGGCTCGCGCCGGCTGCCTGGTGGACATACCGGCAGGTCTGCATCCAGCTCTGGCGAGCGCTCTGCATCGCCGGGGGATTCAACAGCTCTATAGCCATCAGGCCGAGGCCATCGCCCTGGCCCTGGGCGGCCACAACATCGCCGTCGTGACGCCCACGGCCAGCGGCAAAACACTCTGCTACACGCTGCCGGCGCTTCACGCCTTGCTCAACGATGCGAATGCGACAGCGCTCTACCTCTTCCCTACCAAAGCCCTGGCCCATGATCAGTTGGCGGACATCGGCGATTGGGCTCAGGAGTATCCTGAGCGTCTTCAGTACGCCGCCTACGACGGCGACACGCCTTCTGCCCAGCGTCGCTCCATCCGCCAGAATGCCAGATTGGTTCTCACAAACCCGGATATGCTTCACGCTGCCATTCTGCCCTATCACGGCGGCTGGGCGCGTTTTCTCGCCGGTTTGCGCTACGTCATCATCGACGAGATGCATAGCTATCGCGGCGTCTTCGGCAGCCACGTGGCCAATGTCTTGCGCCGGCTGCGGCGGGTGGCAGCCCATTACGGCATGAAGGCTGCGCCCGGAACACAACGCAGAGACGCAAAAGCGCAAAGGCGCGAAGGGCAAAGCCCGAACAGACCCCAATTCCTGCTGACCAGCGCAACGATCGCCAACCCCAAACAGTTGGCAGAGATCCTCACGGAGCGGCCGGTACAGGTCATCGACCGCAACGGCGCGCCACAGGGCGAGAAGCACATCCTTCTATACGCGCCGCCTTTGTACGATCCGGTCAGGGGTCTGCGCCGCAGCAGTCTGTTGGAAAGCCAGGAATTGGCTGTCCGCTTCCTGCTGGGCGGACTGCAAACCATCGTCTTCGGCCGCGCCCGCCTCACCGTTGAACTCCTTCTCAGTTACATACGCGAACGCCTTCGACGCCTCCCTTTCGCGCCGCTCTCGAGCAGAGGCGCATTCAACCATTTCCCCAGTGAGGGCTGGGCTCAAGGAGAGAGCGGGGAGGGGATGGGAGAAAGAAAGGTTGTATTGCGCGCCACTGTGGGGCGCGACAAGGAAAGGACAAAGACCGAACAGAGAATCCAAATGGCCATTCGCGGCTATCGCGGCGGATATCTGCCCCAGGAACGGCGACAGATCGAAGCGGGTCTGCGGGCAGGGACGGTGCGCGGGGTGGTCGCTACCAATGCGCTGGAGTTGGGCATCGACATCGGCCAGCTGGAGGCGGCGCTGATCTGCGGCTATCCGGGCACGATCGCCGGCGTCTGGCAGCAGTGGGGCCGGGCCGGCCGCACGACGGAGACCTCCCTGGCGGCGCTGGTGGCAACCGCGGGCGCGCTGGATCAGTTTATCGTCAATCATCCGCAGTTTCTGCTGGACCGTTCGCCGGAGCACGCCTTCGCCAATGCGGACAATCTGATGCTGCTGGTGGATCAGATACGCTGCGCCGCCTTTGAGTTGCCGTTTGTGGAGGGGGAGATGTTCGGCCAGTCACCTTTCACCGCCGATGTCCTCGAACTGCTGGCTGAAGAGGGGGCCGTGCAGCGTTTCGGCGACCGCTTCCTGTGGAGCGGCGCCAGCTACCCTGCCCGGCAGTTTAGCCTGCGCAGCGTTGGCGGCGATCCGGTGGTGATTCAGACCGGTGGAGCGGCCGATCGTTCCGAGTCAGTTGGGCAGGCGAGACGCCTGGGGCGGCAAACAGATTCTGATTATCCTGATGATCAGAATAAGGATGGCCCTTTCACAATCATAGGAGAAGTCGACGCCGCCAGCGCGCCATTTCTGGCGCATGAAGGCGCTGTCTATATCCACGAAGGCCGCAGTTACCTGGTGGAACGGCTAGACTTGGACGAGCATCTGGCGTGGGTGTGGCCGGCAGATGTGGAGTTTTATACAGAGGCCAGCGCGGAAACGGAGATTCAGGCGCTTTCTGTGCAGGAGAGTCGTGTCGCCGGCGGCGCGCAGTTGGGCTATGGCGAGATCCTGGTGACGTCGCAGGTAACGCAGTACCGCCGGGTGCGGCGTTTTACCCACGAGAATCTCGGCGTTCTGCCCCTTGACTACCCACCCAACACACTGGACACCGCCGGTTACTGGCTGGAAGTGACCGCGGAGGCTCAGATTGCGCTGATGCAGGCAGGAGACTGGCGGGATGCCCCCAACGACTACGGCCCCAATTGGCAGGAGCAGCGGGCCAAAGCGCGGGCCAGGGACGGCTACCGCTGCGTCGAATGTGGCGCGCCAGAGACGTGCGGCCGCCAGCACGATGTGCATCATCTGATTCCATTCCGCGCCTTCGGCTACATTCCGGGCTTGAACGAAAACGACCGGCATGCCAACCGGCTCAGCAATCTGATGTTACTCTGTCGGCGTTGCCATCAGCGCCTGGAGGCGGGCGCCCACGCCCGCACCGGCCTGGATGGGCTGGCCTACGCGCTGGGCAATCTGGCCCCTCTGCATCTGATGTGCGATCGGCGCGATATCGGCGTCGCCGTCATCCGCGAGGGGATGGGGGGGCCGCGCATCTATATTTATGAACGCATCCCCGCCGGGATTGGCTTCAGCGCCCAGATGTACGAGCGCCACGATGACCTGATCGCTGGGGCCGCGGACCTGATCCGCGGCTGCGCCTGCCACTACGGATGTCCTGCCTGTGTGGGTCCTGTATTGTTGGTGGATGATGAACAGCGTCCTGTGCTGGAGACCAAACGCCTGACGCTTGCACTGCTCACTGCAGTGGCCAGTGAGCAGTAGCCAGTGGCTAGTGGTTGCCCATACAGGTCAGTTGTCGAACAGGCCGGCAGCGCGCCGTATCGGGGCAAAAGAGTGACGATGCTCGGGGCAGGGGCCGAACCGTTCGATGGCGGCCAGATGGGTCTGTGCGCCATATCCTTTATGACTGTGAAAACCATATTCAGGGTATTCTTCATGTAGCTGGCAGAGCAGCCGATCGCGGTATACCTTGGCCAGGATGGAAGCGGCGGCGATGGAGACGATTCGCTGATCCCCTTTCGTGAAACTTAGCTGGGGAAGATTGAGCGCCTTGAGCTGTACCCAGTCGATGAGCAGGTGGTCCGCTGGCGGGGTCAGTGTCTGGACAGCTCGACGCATAGCCAGGCGCGTGGCCGGGGCAATGCCGATCGCATCGATCTCTGCCGCTGACGCTTCTCCTACAGACCAAGCGGCTGCTTGCGCCTGAATCTGCCCGGCCAGCTCTTCTCGCCGCGCCGGCGACAGCAGTTTGCTGTCTTGCACCTCTGCCCATACCCCTTCTTGGGCGCAGTCTGTCGGTGGAATGACCGCGCCGGCCACAACAGGCCCGGCCAACGCGCCGCGACCGGCTTCGTCCAGCCCGGCGATGTGGGCAAACCCGGCGCGCCACAGGCGCCGCTCTTCAGTGAGGGAGGGGTAGGCATTCTGGCCCAAGATCTGCACAGGATGAATTCAACACAAAGACGCAGAGGCGCAGGGACGCAAAGAAAACCAAGGATTTCATTGCGTCCCGCGTCCTGGGGTCTCCGCGTTCCTTGTCAGGTCGCCACTGCATTGGGCATCAGCGCGGCTCTGGCGAAATATCTAATGTGAATCCCGTTTGAAACCAAGACTTTCTAAACGAGCAAAGAGCGGGTTTTCAATGTGAACGCACATTAGATTCTGTGCGTCTTGAAGCCCTGGCTGCGTAAATGAGTGGGTGAGATCATGCGCTGTCCGGGTGGGAGTACTGTTTAGGCTGTGCTGCTACTAAAGTGCTTCTAGTTTGAGATAAGGAGTTTTTCGAAGTCAGGGTCCAGGTCGAATTTGGGCCGAGGATCTGCTCTTGGCTCTGCATTTGTTCCTAGAGAGAATTTTACCACAACCAGTCCCATTCTTATCAAACCTCTTGATTTCAAAATGGATTCACTTTAGCATTTCTGTTCTTCCACAAAAGTGATTGGAGAAAAGTAGAGCCGGTTATGGATTCAGCACAGCAAGGATTTCCTTGCAATATCCTTCTGCAATCTGACGATCGTGTTCATAGAGAGACTGATCTCGATTGTGCGCAAGTGGGTTCCGAACCTTGGCAAGCAGTTGTGCTCGCTGGTCCCAGTGGTTCTTGTCCTTTTTGAAAACCGGTCTAAAGACACGCCATTCGGCAAATAGTATGGTGAATAAATCTTGCGGATATGTGAAATCTATGAGATTGCGGGATGCTCGGTTTCCAAATGATTTTTCCTCTTTTTTCTGCGCCTCTCGACAATTTTGGAAAATCTGTTTTAGATTCGGACGGCTTTTTTCCAACTTACTGATCCAGCATTCTCCATATCGGTCTATCATACTGGCGCTAATTACTTTTCGAAGCGATTTTTCTGTCTTACCCCATATCGGCCACAAATCCACCTCACGCTCCCGCAGCTTCAGATATGTTTGAAAATGATCAGAAAACGTTACGTAATTCCCATCAGACAGCTTGCGTAGAAAACCGTATCGCAACAACTCGTCAATATCACTTGGCTTCACATCAACAACTGGTCCAAACAGGATCTGAAGCAGCCGGTTGAAGTTTTCATTTTCGCCAAGCCTTGTTGCCATATGGTCATAGTGACCAAGAAATTCATGCTCAACACGATGGGCAGCATTGTCCAAATCAAAATCATTATATTTTCTATATTGTTCAACGGCCTCATATCCCAGCACATCCAGAAGGTATGGATGGCCTCCACAATAATGAAAAAATCTGGCACGTATCTCATCGGTGACTTGTATGCCGATTGGTATTAGTTTTCCATAGAATTCTTGCATTTCCTGATCAGGAAACATTTTTAAATAATGCGTATGAAAAACCCCCGCGAACGTTGATATCCCCCTTGTTTGCACTTCGATGTCATACACAGTTCTGCGCGATAGAGTGATAAATGTAACCCGCCATTTAGGATTGTAGGATAATTCACGTAGACCTTGGAAACTA
Source organism: uncultured Caldilineaceae bacterium (assembly GCA_958295915.1). Classification (GTDB taxonomy): domain Bacteria; phylum Chloroflexota; class Anaerolineae; order Caldilineales; family Caldilineaceae; genus Bin5. The sequence continues at coordinate 3,563,592 of OY282381.1, read as the reverse complement.
TTAATATCGTTTTGAAACAGATATCGGGCGTGATCGAATTCGTCCAATATGAATAGAATCCGATAACCTGCCTGTTTAATCTTTTCAAAGAATCGTTGAATGCGTCTGTACTCTGTAGGCCATGAAAGCTCATCCTGAAGCGCTTGGTTTTTCGCATTCACGACCGGTTCTGTCAGCCATCCTAGTTCTTCGAGTTCATCAAAACACTCTGTGACCAAAGACCGAAAGAAATGCGCGCGTGTATCGTATGTGGCAAGGTTGATCCGGATAGGAACCTGCTTGTTCTTTAGGAGGCGATCCTTTGGTTCCATGACAGCCTGATAAACCAGGCTACTCTTACCTACTCTAGCATCTCCAACAATCGCGAGATTACCAGGTTCAGAGGGTCGGAGGGTCCGATTCTCAATTGCCTGCAGATCTGCTTGGCGACCGATGAAGCGTTCACCGCTTACGATTCTGCCATAGTCGGCAAATGGATTCTCAAGGTCATTCTTCATGTTGTTGCGCCTTATTGGTGGACCAAGAGCCATTCCTTGAATAGACCGACCCGGATTGAATAGTAGTTCGATCTTTGGCGCTCAAGAACGTCTCTTCTCACCAAATCGTCAAGAACTTGACGGACTGAACTAGCTATCTCGCATGAAATGCTATCTTGACTACAGGAACTAGATGGGTTGTTGCTATTACGAGCAATTTCTCTTAACACAGCCAATGCATCATCCTTGGTAATAGCATCTACCGACGTATCACCTGAATTGATCAAGTTATCGAATTTGTCCGGACCTAAGGCATTCACGCCTCGAATCAAGTCTTCTTTGACCTGTTCTACATCCGCCTCTGTCACCAATATTGAGCGTTCTCCATTCATATAGTCCACTAGTCGATCGCAAAGGATCTGAATGTAAAACGGACTACTAGCTGTGAGTTCAAGGATTCGGGGGATGGCCTTTCCTCGATACCTGCTATCACCATGAGGACCTTCCAAACGCATCGGCTCATCTATTAGTCGAATAGCATCTTCTCGCTTTAAGTAGGTAACTCTTTCATCTTGGGTGGTTCCAAACTCATTTGGATAACGCTGCTTGAACTTCGGCATTACATCCTGACCTACAAGTACTGCATTGAAAAAGTTTCTCTGTAACAGCGCCTTCCAGTTTTTCATAAATGAGTCCGGAAGGTCCCCTGACTCGATCAATCCATACAAGTAGGAGAACTCGTCAACCAAGAGAACAACCGATATTTCTTTCCATTTAGTTATTCTTGACGAAGTGCGTTGGAACTCCTGAAAGATTTGACCGAACATTCCTAATGGAGTCGGATGTTGATAGAACTCCAAGTCACTTGGAAAAGTAAGGTCCAGCGGTGACATTCCAGCGTCCACCTGATCTTCGATGGTGTATTGTAGTTCTTGAAGAATAGCCCAAAGAATCTGATATAGCAGAGGCTGGCCAGAATGCGGATCTAACATTTTTCCGATATTTCCGATGTCAAGAATCAGAAGGTTACTATCCTCTTGAAGCCTTGTCTTAAGATGATACAGAATAGATGATTTTCCTGTTCGGTATTGGCCATAAATTACCACACATTTGCTCTGACTGCGTGAAGACAGGATTGAATTGGCAACATTGGCAATTAGATCGTCTCGGCCAAAGAACATTGAAGGATCCGTAACGGGCCCCCCTGCGGCGTACGCGGCATATAGATTTTCGATTACCTCAAAATCCGTCTCTGAGTACAAACGGATCGCAAAGTTACTGACTTGAGTCTGATGTGTTGCGCCCGAGCGACTTCGAAATTGTGCATAGATAGATAAAGAAAAGGCTTGGGATTTCAACGCTTCCTTACCTACCCGAAGAGGAACCAACAAGGTATGTTGATCACCGCCGCGCAATGAACTGTTTAACTTTATCTCTTGCTGAGTTAGCGTAAAACCGCTATCTTCCTGTTCTGCTACCACAAGTTCCAGGGCATCTGCGGGGCTGCGGCCCATCCGGTTGCTTACTTCTATCTGGACTTTCAAATCTCCATCATGATTGGGGCGGTATGAGTCTTTCGCAAGCAGCAATGTCAATTGAGGTGTCGATTGTTCATACAGATTTTTGAGGCGGTCAGAGATTTTCATTCGCAATGAGTCTACTACGGGAAAAAGTTCCTCTATCGAAACTTTCGTGGGAGCTGCCTCGATTTCGTCAATCAGCTCCTGGCATCGATTGTGAATTTGAATACAGAGTCTCTCCTGTTCCTCAAAAGCGTCTTGGATGCATAGTTCATAAGCAGTATTGAATATATTTTCTAGCTGTCTAAGGCGTTCTTGATCCAACTCAAAGAATAGCTTAGGTGGAATGTTTTTAATATGTGCAATGCTGCTTTCCAGCGATGCAGTAGTTATTTCCGTCTTTATCATAAAGCGCAATTCGGACGAAATCTGACGGATTTCCTCCGTTGTTTTTCGTGTAAGCTCATTCCATCGGTGGACGAAATCTTCGAGCCGTTTCAACGGCCTATCTACTTCTATCCCTCGTACTTTGAGGTAATCAATAGCCATCGCCTGCAATGAGGATTTACGGTTTAAGCGTCCCAAAATGCGCCTAGCTGCAAAACGGGGGCTGCGGAAAACCAAATAAGCAATGGCATCGAACGCCTTACGTGGGTCAGGGTGGTTCGTTAGTACTGTCTCGAGTGTCTCGTCAACGGAAGGAATCTCGGGCGTTCTTGGAATCTGAGCCTCACCAAGTGTCGAAAACAAAAATCTCACGAGTGCGTTTAACACATCTTGTTCAACTCTTCTGGAGCCACTCCAATAACGACCATAGACAAGTGATTCAGCATAGAGTTCCTTTACTGCATCCAGCGGCTTTCCGTCGTCGACCGCTGCATCTGCGCTTGATGCAAAGCTGCGCCCCAGGTACTTGTAAAGCTGGTCTGGGTCGCTATCTTCCATCGTCAAGAGTATCTTAGCTGCAGATAAGTAATACTCAGCGCGCTCGCGTGGACGTCGTGTTCCCAATTGTCTAGCAAGATTCTCGAGGTCCTGGACATCCTTACTATTAAATTTAACTTCCTCTTCTTGAGCCCGAGCTGAGGGGACTCCTCGCAAGTCGCAGCGATTCAAAAAGAACTCTGTAAATTTACTGATCTCGTTAGAGAGGCTTGGTAACGTGGTCTCAATTATTATTTCATCAATGTTAGATTGTTGACCTGCTCGTTCCTGTCGTATCGCCTTCAAGAGCTCCTCGGCTTGAAAATCCGGTGAAGTTTCAAGTATTTCATTAAGCAGGCTCTCTGCTTGCTCATAGTCTCCCTGCTTAAAGATACATAGAGCGATATTACGATGCGCAGACATATTTGGCTGAAGCTTCATAACGATCTCATAGCGACTTTTAGCCGAATCGTAATCTTCATTCCGCAAATAGCAGCTCGCGATTTGCCATTGAACCTGAGCCTTTTGTCTATCTGAAGATGCCTGGCCAAGTTTGACTTCAAGCAATTCGATTGCTTCGTCATACCGCCCCGCCTTTTGATAAAGGCCAATGAGCATGTTGTCCACGGACGGTCGGTCACTGATCCGCATTCGCTTTCGGTACTGGCTCAATATCCTGACAGACTCTTGCGGGTTGCCTCGCTGTGCCTGAAGTGCTGCCAGATCCTTGACTGCGCTTTCAACGTTGTCACCTTGCTGAATAGCCTGCTGAAAGAACTGCACCGCCCTGTCAAAATCTTTTTCAACCAACTGCGCTCGTTTCGCACGCGCATACGGATTTGTTCCGCGGGGAACTCCCGCCTTACGAGCATATTCACGCCACTTTTCATGGCGTTCAGCCGCAGCCGGATAATCTGGATCCTGACTCAACACTTTCTTTATTTGGGCAATGGCTTTCGGGTAATCTCCAATATCTGCATACTTAACTGCACTGTTGAACACCTCCCCCGGAGTGCGAAGCGAAGTGATCTCGATCGCTATTGGACCTTTCGGACCCTCAGTAGTCTCAAATACTACTGGAATGCGATCCCTAAGACTCTGAATCTTTTCTCGCAAATCTTCATCCGAGACTGCGCTGCGATGAAAAAAGTAGGTCCTATCATCTACTCCTTTAATGAAGCCGAAATTTCTTTCAGGGTTATATGTATATATATAGCCCTGTGGAATATTCATTGGGAGTTGTGGACTTGGCTTTTGTTTTGGCGCAAAAGATTCAGTAACTCGTTGGTATTCTGGGGAAACTTCGCTATCAAGGATCCGCAGAGCTTCAGCCACCAACACTTTGGATGCTTCACCACCTATCCAACGACTCGCTAACTTCGTTGCGGCATCCTTATTGTCGGCCCTGATCAACAGATATATGCTGGATTCCAACAAGGTCGTACCAGCTTGCTCAGATTCAAAATGCTCCTGATCCGACGACAGGTCTGCTAACGCAGAGTAGTTTTTATGTTTGGCTACGAGGTCTACAAAGACATCCCACGCATCTGGGTACTCAGATACGCCAACCTGTGAATAGACCTTATTGAATCCGTAACATGCGAGTGCGTCGTTGTCAGCGAAGGTTAGCACAGCCAAACTATACCAATCTTTCGCAGAGTCCGATGATCGTGCAGCCTTGCTGTACATATCAACAGTCTTTTGCACATTACCGACAAGCCAATAGAAGTATCCCAACAAGCGAGAAACAGCATTAGAGTCGGGATATTCTGTTATTAACGTTTCCAGTTCGGAAATAATCGATTGGATTCTTCCATATTGCGTGCCCAGTTCATTGACTTTGAGCGCATACTCATATTTGCTCTTTATTCGATTCATTGCAGATGAACTTTGCTTTCCTCTGAATTCCTCTGCAGATAGATCAAAATCAGGATGAGGTGGTTCTAATCTTACTGCCGCTAAATTGGCTTGAAAGCGGGCTTCAATCTTAAGAATAATTCTCAGGACTTCCTCAAGATTTCTGTCAGAGGGAATGTCCGATCTGCCATCGGAACTATTTTCCTGCTCAGAAATGACAGTTTTGCTAACAGACTCGTCACTTGCAGGCGGCAAGGTGTCCTGCAAGATCTCCCAGCCCCCTATCATATCTATCAGTATTGTGGTTCGTTTTCCTGAACTATCTAAGGTAACGTGATCCTGGCTAAGTTCAACCAGGCATCCAGATATCTCACGTCCATCTTTTCGCAAGAATCTAACGTTTTCCCCAATAGGGACTTGTCTTTGTATTGTTTGAACAAGCATCTTTATGCCCTGAGTTTGGCTCACGTTAAAGGGTTGTACAAAGGAATCATGCTGGCAATGAAAGCAGATGGGCGGTTTAGTTACCGAGTTGCGCTCGGTAAATTCTGAATCGTCTATACCCATAAAAGTTGTTTGATTATAGAGGTATATCTTCCGCTGTCAACAACCGGAAACGCTTCAAATCAGCGACTCAGACGACAGTTGTGTACAGATCTAAAGAGCTTGAAGCCCATGATTCACCTCCTGACCTTATTTTACACGCTTCGTCAACTACTGCGTAACATGAGTAGGCAAACGATTTTCAGATTGTGCAATCCGTCATTGTCGATCTGTGTCAACTATAAACAGGAGAATAGTAAGGTGTCAGACGGTTTTCAGGTGAGTGATCGTGGAGGGTTTCCTAACTTTCCACTTTCACCTTTACCGAAATTTTCGGCAGCCTTTTCACCGAACCGAACGCCTGCGCATGTCTCACAGATGTGGAGGGACAGCCGTCCGCCTCCACAGCGTTTCCACGTCCTGGCGGGGTTGGAAGCCGAGGATGCGTTTCGTCTTTTCATTGCTGAATTTGCCATGGGGCATATCGGCGAACACATAGAACACTTCACAGCGGGAGGGCAAGGCGTCCAGGTCGATCTCCAACCCCAACGGGAAGACTTCGGCCGCGTTTTCCCAGGAGATGACAAAGGGCGCGTGGTGTTCACCGGGCTGGATGGTCGCCGGGTCTTTGAAGTTGTAGAACAGATAGGTCTGCACGCTGATGTCGTGATGTTGGCTGAAGATGCGGCAGATTTCCAGGCCCATCGACTTCGTAATGGCATAGAGATCGGCGCCGGATTGAGGGGGAATGTCCGGGCCGATGCCGAAATCGAAGCACTCGGTGATGTTCCGGCCTGCGACTGTGTAATGAGGGCCGGTGTTGATCACCCGGCGAATGCCATGTGTGACCGCCGCCTGCATCATATTGTAGCAGCCCCGGGCACTTACATCCCAGGCGACTTTGCGGTGACGGCGCAGGACGGACAGATTGATAATCGCATCCATGCCCTCGGCCGCTTCCACGACCCCGTCCAGGTCGGATACGTCCAGCAGGCGAAACTCGCCGGGCAGCTCTTCTGCTGGCGGCTTCACGTCGGTGATGCGCAGCGTGTACCGAGGCGCAAGTTGGCGCGCCACATACGGGCCGAGCATGCCGGCGCCGCCGAGAATGAGTACGTTCATAAGGCTATCTCTCCTATATGCGCTATCGACCAGGCGCTGGCGTTCGTCAGCGCCCCATGAACTGCTGCGGCGACGGTCTCTGTGGGCACGTCTCCCAGGCGCAGGATCGTCACCGCCAGCTTGCCTTCGCGGGCGAACTCGCGGCTGATCTGTTCGGCCAGATGCGCCGATAAGGTCGGCGGTTGTGTGCGGGGCAGGGGCCGCCAGCGCTCGTCTACCCGATAGTGGTCGGGATAATCGGCCATCAGCTCCAGTGCGCTCAGCAGCACTATCCGCGGTACCCCTTCCTCGGTCGCGGCCATCAGCAGATTGTATGTGCAGCGGGTAGCCGTGTCGATCTGCGTGCTAACATCTTCTCCTGGCACGGGGTCCACGGCGTGAATGATCGCATCCATTCCCCGCACCAGCAGATTCGTCGAGCGGTCGTGGCCCAGCCCACACTGCGCGAATTCGTGCTCAGTTTCCACATACACCCGCTCCGTCAGCCGGATCTCGTGGGTCTTGTTCGGGCTTTGCCCTTTCCCCTCTCTCTCTTCGGGCGCAGCCCTCGCCAGGCAGTCCGCCAAGGCTGCGGAGCGCTGCGCGCCGGCCGCTGTCAGTAGAATTTTCATAGTGGTCTCCTTTTATTTTACCTTCATTCCTCGATTTTTTCTCACGCCGACGCGCCCGAATAGAACCGAATCCCCAGCCGCCAAAACCAGCGGGATACAAGCAACAGGGCGGCCGCCAAAGCTATAGAGCCGAATAGGGTAGCGGTGGTGATGCGCCCACTGACCGCGGATGCGGGAACGGTTGTGGCGAAGGCTACCGGCACCAGAAATGTCAGGACTGCGCGCAGCCACGCCGGATAGATGCTGACAGGCCAGCGACCGGCCTGCCACATACTCATGAAGATCACCTGGATATTCTCGACCCGCACGAACCAGAATGCGCAGGTGCTGAGCATGAGTAAAAAGCTGTAGATGATCAAGCTGCCGCTCAGCAAGGTAACGGCGAAGGTGAGGGTCTCGGCCGGGCCAAGCTGCGCGCCCAACCGCAGCAAGGCCGTGCTCAATACGGGAATGGCGATGAGCACATCCACCATGCGCCAGATCTCCACCCGCTGAATACTGACCAATACCTGTGCGTCAGCCGGTTTTGTCAAGGTGAAATCGAGAGTGCCCTGGCGCACATCCTCCATAAATTTGGACATCGAAGGGCGGATCAGGGTGCGGATCAGGCCGCCAATGAGGAAGTAGACGCCCACCAGCGCCAGCAATTCATCCGGCTGCCAGCCGCCCAGATTGTCCGTATGGGTGAAGACAACGGCCAGCCCGCCCAGGGCCACGCCCAGCTCCAGCAGGGACTGGAGCAGATTGATCCAGAAATTGGCCCGGTATTCCAATTCACCCAGCACGCCCAGGCGCAAATATGTGGCGAAGAGACGAAAATAGCGCATAAGAAAATCATAAGGCGAAGGGTATACTCGCCTGAATATTCTACAGTGACAATAGTGGTGAGGCGAGAGGAAAGAGACACCTTCTCTCTTCTTCTCTGGGCAATCACAAGGGTTGCCTCTACCTCATCTCACTCCTGATTTCAGGCATCTGCTACGTTTCCCGTGGTTCTCCAAGATTGATCAGGCTCCAAAGGCGGCGTAGCGGCGAATGCCGGCCCGGTAGATGAGCTGAAGAGACAGATAGCCAGCGATCAGCCAGAACAGCTGCGCGCCGATGCCGATGAGCAGTTCTCCGGGCGTGAGCCGGCCTAACAGCAGCTCGACAGGGAAGGCCAGCATCCAGCGGAAGGGCAGTATCGCGGCCACGCTCTGCACGACTTGCGGGAAGAGATCCAACGGGGCCAATCGCCCGGAAAAGAAGAGAACGATGACGAAATAGGCCTGGTTGATGGCATCGACCCGGGTGGTCCAGAAGGCCAGCATCGCCAGGGTCCACTCCCAGAAGAAGCGCATGAGGAAGGCCAGAAAGAGCACGGGCACAAACGCCGCCAACGTCCAAAGGTCCGGCTGCCAGGTGGCGTTGAAGAACCAGGCCAGCAGCGCGGCGGTCGGTCCCAGGACGGTCAAGGTCAAGAATTTGTAGCCAATGTTGTCAGCGATGTCGCTGTGGATCGGGTGGATCGGCTTCAACAGGAGCGCTGAGAACTGGCCCATGCGGATACGGTGGTCGTATTCCCACATGATCCAGGTGAATGTGCCGTGGTTCACCAGCATCATGGCGATGTAGTATACGACAAAATCGTTGACAGCATAGTCGCCCACGGCCCCGCCCTGCTGTTGCGCGACTGTGCGCCATACCACCAGATACATCAGCGGCTCGATAATCCCGCCCAGCAACCAGATGAGCATCGCAATCCGGTACTGGAACTGAATCGCCAGAGCGGTGCGGAAGTAGCCCTTGTAGATGGAAAAGAAGGCGGTCATTGGGAATCAGTGGCTATACTGATCACTGTTTTTGTGAATCGAACGGCGCGTCCGCAACAGTGCCCGGCAGATGGGAGGTTGCGCCGTCCGGCTGACTGAACACCTGCTCGATCACATCCTCGATCGGCGGGTCCTGAACGGTCAGATCAACCACATCCAGCTCGGCCAACAGACGTCCGGTGACGGTGGCGGTTTCGACTTTCGGCACCCGCAACGTGATCCGGCCTTCACTCTGAACAAGCACCTCGCCGTATCGATCCAGCGGACGACCGCCGGCGCCGTTCTGCAGCTCCACTTCGACGGTTTTGAAGGGGGCAAAGCGGTCGGCCAGGCCACTGAGATCGCCGTCGTAGAGCAGTTTGCCATGATGGATGACGATCACCCGCTTGCACAGGGCTTCTACATCGGCCATATAGTGACTGGTCAGCAGGACTGTGGCGCCGGTACGCTGATTGTATTCGGCGATAAACTGGCGGATGCGCCTCTGCATGGTCACATCCAGCCCGATAGTCGGCTCGTCCAGGAACAACACCCAAGGGCGGTGGAGCAGCGCGGCGGCGATTTCGCATTTCATGCGTTCGCCCAGCGAGAGATTGCGGGTGGGTTTGCGCAACAGCGGAGCCAGCTCCAGCAGTTCCGTCAGGACGCCGACAGTACGCGTATACTCTGCTTCCGGGATGCGGTAGACCGCTCGGTTCAACTCGAACGTATCAATGACCGGGATGTCCCACACCAGCTGATTGCGCTGCCCCATCACAAGGGTCATGCGTCGCAGGTAGTCTCGGTTGCGCTCCCAGGGACGAAAACCGAGCACCGTGGCGCGGCCGCTGGTCGGATAGAGCAGGCCGGACAGCATTTTCAATGTCGTCGTCTTGCCGGCGCCGTTGGGGCCGAGAAAACCGACGATCTCCCCTTCGCTGACAGAAAAGGAGATGCCATCCACTGCCCGCACGTCCCGGGTCTTGCGCTTGACGAGACTGCGCATGGCTGCAACCAGGCCCGCTTCCCGTTCCGTGACCGTATAGATTTTGCTAAGTTCATCGATCTGAATTACAGGGGATTCCGCCATGATATGCCCGCCATTGCTTTGTGGGCGGGCGCCAGACCCGTCCCTACGCAACTCCCATCATCAGGATTGCGGCCCTGCGGTCACAAGAGTATATGAATCTCCACGCAGATACTGCGCGGCCACCCGTTGCACGTCCTCTTTGGTGATGGCGCGAATTCGCTCCTGATAGGTCTGCAAATAGTCCACCCCCAGCCCGAACCACTCCATATTGAGCAGGATGGAAGCCACACCGTCGTTCGTCTCCAGGCGCAGGGGGAGTGTGCCGGTCAGGTTGGCGATGCTGTCTGAAAGTTCTTCATCGCGCACCGGCTCCTGGCCCATCCGCTCAAATTCATGCAGAATGCTGTCTACTGCCTGGTTGACATTTTGCGGGTTTACACCGGCGAAGGCCATCCACGGCCCGATGCCGATGTCCGCGTCCAGCAGACTGTAGCTATAATAGGCCAGCCCCTGCCGTTCGCGCACGTTTTCGCCCAGCCGGCCCATCAGACCGAACTGGCCCAGAATGTTGTTTGCAACCTGCGCCGCATAGTAGTCGGGATGGTTACGGGCGATGGCCAGGCAGCCGATGATGATATCTGTCTGCACTTTGCCGGGCATGGCGATCGCTTGGCGTTGTATATCGGTCACGCGCTGCACCGGCGGAATGCTGTCGGCTGGCGCGCGCGCGGGATCCAGATCCGCCCCGGCTGACCAGCCGCCGAACTGAGTTTCAATCAAGGCCACCACCGCCTCCGGTTGCACATCACCGCTGACGACGACGATCGCCTGGGCTGGCCGGTAATAGGTCTGATGAAAACCGATCAGGTCTTTCCGGCTGATCGACTGGATCGTCTCCATATACCCGGAGGTGGGCAGACCATAGGGATGATCACCATAGATCATCTCATTGAAACGCCGGCCGGCAACACTGCGGGTATTTTGCTCCCGCTCCTGCAAACGCACCAGCCACTGTCCTCGCACCCGTTCGATATGCTCTGGCGGGAAGGTCGGGCGCTGCAGAATATCAGCCAGAATTTCCACCATCAGCGGAAAATCCTCGACCAGACTTTCGCTGCTAAAGTTTGTGACGTGGTCGCCGCTACCCACACCGATACTCGCGCCCACCGATTCCACTGCTTCGTTGTAGCGATCAAAATCGTAGCGCGCGCTGCCCCGGCTTACCAGGGACGCGGTGAACGAAGCCAGCCCGGCTTTCTCCGCTGGCGCATCCACACTGCCGGCGCGGAGGTATCCTTCCAGCACGGCCACTGGCGCGGATGGGTTCGGACGGACAAGAATTGTCATGCCATTCGCTGTCTGTATACGGTGAACTGCTGTGGTCAGTGGCCAGTGGTCGGTGTCTAGTAGAGGCGCCTCTTGTGGGCGCTCACGAGGGCAGGCACAAGGCCAGCCCCTACTGGTTGTGTGTTGTGTCGGTATCATTGGGCGCTCTATTCCTGACTATGATTCATGTGATTATCGACCATGACTTCATCCTGTCCATCATCTGAATCAGAAGAATCACAGTTTCTGACTATGATTCAGCGGTTAGCTCCGCCACCAAGATGTCCAGTTCCGTGTCCGGATCGGCGCCGGTCTTCATGGCGAAGTCCAATGTCAAGAGTCGGTCCAGTATGGCTTCCAACTGGACAATTGGGTAGTTGCGGCTCTGGGCCATCGCCTTCTTCACGGGAAAGGGACGCTCTCCGACCTGGCTGGCGATATCATACTCGTTGCCGGGCGCGCGAACCATCGCCTCTTTCACTTTGATCAGTATCCGATACTGCCGGGTGATCATCGTCAACAGATAGAAGGGATTGGCGTCATTGCGCCGCAATGCGTACAGGGAGCGCATGGCCTTGCGCCCGTCACATTGGCCGATGGCGTCGGTCAGATCCCAGATGAGCGCTTCGCTGGTGTCGCTCACCAGCAGTTGCACATCTGCGGCGGTGATGGGCCGGCCGTTGGCATAGGTACGCAATTTTTCTATTTCCATGCTCAGTCGCCGCAGATCCGGCCCTACAAAGGTCGCCAACATCTGAACCGCTCTCCCCTCAATGGGAATCCCTTCTTGTCTGGCTGTACGGGCGACCCAGCCGGGCAGTTGGCGGCCATCCGGCGTGTTCAACTCCTCGATCGTCAGCAGACCGTCTTTGCTCAGCTGTTCGACACCGGCGATGTCACCCTTGCCCTTCCAGATGGCGCGCCGCTTGTCCAGTTTCTCTTCGATAAAGACCAGATCACTCGAGCCCGACTGATCAGCCAGCCCTGTCAGAATCTGTAGCGCCTCAGCCTGCGCCGTTTTGTTCGGCGTTCTGGCTGTACCCAGACGGGAGTCCAGATTCGACAGATAACCGCGCGTCACCACCAACCGCCGCTCGGCCAGGAAGGGCATCGTGCCGGCGTGATAGAGAATATCGGCTGCGTTGGTACGGGCGCCGTCCAGTTCGGTCAGGTTCAGAGACGCCATCTCCGCGTCGCCCATCGCCTGCTTCAAGCGGCCCAGGCGCTGCTTCAACAGAAATTCATCCGGCGCGAGGAACAGATAGATCATACGAATGTGATTCGATGCGCCTGCCTGCTTCCTATAGCCACGGGCGTGATCTGCGCCAGCCAGCGGTCGCCCACAGCGGCTGAGGTCGTGAAACGCTGGAGGCGCATACCTAGCGGCCCAGCGATGAGAAGCGCAAGGGTCACGAGGCCGGCGGTACTCGTCACTTTGTCCAGAAACGTACGGCGGTGTCCGGCAGTGCTGATGAGCGCAGCCGCGGTCGCCAGAAAGATGCTCGTCGTGAAGTTCGTGCCGCAGTTCGGATGGATAGCGATCTCCTCTTCACCGGCCTGTAGCCGCTGAAGGGCTTCGCCAACCGCCTGCTCAACGGCTTCCTCAGGCACGCGCCCGTACAGCGTAAAGCCCCAGGGATCGCTCAACCCGGCCAAAGCAACGCGCGGATAGCGGGCCGCCAGCAGGTGGATCGTAGCGTGTTCAATGGCATGATGCTGTCGGATCCGCTTCAGCGGAGCCTGCTGAAAGATGGGGGTAGACATTGCCGGCTACGCCCCCAGTAAGGCTTGCGCGGCGCTGACCACTGCTTCGACGGTCAGACCGAGGTTGTTGTAGACATCTTTGTGCGGCGCGCTGGCCCCGAAGCGATCGAGGCCAACTATAGACCCGCTGGCAGGATCGTTGCCGACCCAGCGCTCCCATCCCTGGGGGACGCCGGCTTCGATGGCGACTTTCAGGGCGTCCGGCGGCAGCACTTCCTGCTGATATGCGGGTGTCTGCGCAGCGAACAACTCCCAACTGGGCAGACTGACGACCCGCACTGCACTGCCAGCGGCGGCCAACCGCTGGGCCGCGCTGTAGGCGATCTCCAATTCGCTGCCGCAGGAGATGAACACCATGTCCGGTGTACTGTTCGCGCTGTCCGAGTGGGCGGGCACAAGATTCGCCCCTACCGTCCCGGTGTCAAAGCGCTCTTCGTTTGCGCCGGAGAGATCTTTGCGGTCGAAGAAGACATATCCGCCTTGGGCCACGCCGTCGGCAGACGCGATGCCGGCCGCCGCGCGGTCGAAGACCGGTAGAGATTGCCGGGAGAGGATCAAAGCTGTGGGGCCGTTTCTGTTTGTCAGCGCGACTTTCCACGCCTGGGCCACTTCGTTGGCATCCGCAGGACGTATGACAGTCAGGTTGGGGATGGCGCGTAGCGCGGCCACTTGCTCAATCGGCTGATGCGTGGGCCCGTCTTCACCGACGCCGATGCTGTCGTGGGTGAAGATGTATACAACGGGAACGCCCATCAACGCGGCCAGGCGCACACTGGCCCGCATATAATCGCTGAACACGAGGAATGTGCCGCCATAGGGTATGACGCCGCCATGCAGGGCCATACCGTTGAGGATGGCGCCCATCCCGTGTTCGCGCACGCCAAAGCGGACGTTGCGGCCGGCGTACAAGTCGGGCTGGAAGTCCGGACTGCCGCTGATGATCGTTTTGTTGCTGGGGGCCAGATCCGCGCTGCCGCCGATGAGATTGGGGATAACCGGGGCCAAGGCGTTGAGCGTAGCGCCGCTGGCGTTGCGGGTGGCTTGGCTGTCGCCGGCTTCGAAGCTGGGCAAGGCATCTTCCCAGTTGTCGGGCAGCTCGCCCTGCAAAGCCTGTTGCAGTTCAGTCGCCAGGGCTGGGTATGCCTGTGCGTAGGCATTCCACAGCTGCCGATCGTCGCTTTCCAGCGTTCTACCCCGTTCGACGGCCTGCCGACAGAAGCTGCGCGCCTCTGGCGGCAGGTAAAATGTCGGCTCCTGGGGCCATTCGAGATTGGCTTTTGTCTGGGCCACTTCTGCGGCGGGGAGCGCATCGCTGTGCATATCCGGTTCGCCCTGCTTGGGAGCGCCGAAGCCGATAACGGTTGCGCAGCCGATGAGACTGGGGCGCGGGTCCTGTTTGGCGGCGGCGATGGCTGCATCGACCGCCGCGCTGTCCATCCCGTCCACCTTCTCGACGCGCCAGCCATAGGCCTTGAAACGCTGATACTGATCCTCTGTGAAGGCCAGGTCCGTGTAGCCATCGATCGTGACCTGGTTGTCGTCGTAGAGATAGATGAGTTTGCCAAGCCGCAGGTGACCGGCCAGGCTGGCGGCCTCCTGGGCGACGCCTTCCATAAGGTCGCCGTCACTGACAATCGCATAGGTGTGGTGGGCCACGACGGCGAATTCGGGGCGGTTGTAGTTGGCGGCCAGCCACTGTTCGGCGATGGCCATGCCCACACCGTTGGCAAAGCCCTGTCCTAAAGGGCCGGTTGTCGTCTCGATGCCGGGGGCGTGGCCATATTCCGGGTGACCGGGGGTCTTGCTACCCCACTGGCGAAAGCTCCTCAACTCCTGCAGGGACAGATCGTAGCCGGTCAGGTGGAGAAGGGCATAGAGGAGCATCGAGCCGTGGCCGGCGCTGAGGATGAACCGGTCGCGGTTCGGCCAACCGGGATTGGCTGGATTGAAGCGCAGGTGTCTGCGCCAGAGCGTCAACGCGGCCGTGGCCATGCCCATCGGCAGGCCGGCGTGCCCGGAGTCTGCGGCCTGCACAGCATCCAGCGCCAGCATTCGAATGGTATTCACTACTCTTTCTTCCAGTTCCGGGTCGAGGGTGGGGCTATCGAAAGGCACAACTGTCACAGACGACATGCGCGGAATCCTTATGAGCAGAATTTTTCAGGCGTGAAACCGGCGCGTCTACACCTGCGCCGGTATATAGCTATTCAAAAGGGATTATAGCGCGATCTGGGGAAAATCGAAAGATTGCGCCTGGTACAGGTCAAAGAAGAGGCCGCGTTGCGCCAACAGATCCTTGATGCTGCCCATTTCCACAATCCGACCGCGGTCGATCACCAAGATCCTGTCTGCCTGCAGGACGGTGATCAGCCGATGGGCCACGACGATGGTTGTCCGTCCGAATCTCGCTTTGTCGATGGCCTCGCGCGCCTTCAGCTCTGTCAAGGCGTCCAATACCGAAGTGGCCTCATCCAGCAGGAGGATCCTGGGCTGCCGCAGGAGCGCACGCGCGATGGCCAGGCGTTGACGTTCGCCGCCGGAAAGCGTCCTGCCCCGTTCCCCCACGACCGTCTCGATAGTCGACCACTACAGCGGCTGTAGTCAGTTTGCCAGAACGCATCCACTGCTGTAAGATTGGTTCTTTGTGCAGGGCATATATTCTGAGGCGTCTGTTGGGAATGCAAGGGGGTTCGTGAACAGGGATGTCTGCAGGCGCAGAGAGAAGCGCGAACACCAAGGGTAGACAGGGCATGCCGGTTTGGCTGGCCGGCCTCGGCGCGATGGCCGGTATCGGCGCTGCCCTGGGGGGCTATGCGTTGTTCTACGAACCTTTTCGCGTGCGCGCAGAGCGACTGGTGATGCGGCTCTTGCGGGACCGGGCCGGCCTGCCAAGCGAAGGGCTGCGCATTCTCCATCTCTCAGATACCCATTTTCGCGGCGCAGATCGCCGTGAACATGCCAAAATCGCGCAGGTGCGCCGCGTCACCGCCGACGCGAACATCGATCTGCTCATTCATACGGGCGATTTTCTGCATAACGACAACGGATTGGAAAACGTATTGACATTGATGGATAGCCTCCCTAAGCCCCGTCTCGGCTGCTTTGCTGTTTCGGGCAACCATGATCATGTTGTCTATGGGATGAAGTGGGCACTTCATTACACGTGGCGGCGGTTCAAAGACCAAGAGGCAGGCAACGGCGCGCGCTCTGCGCCGGAACTGGCCTGTTCTCGCAGAGCGCGGTTCTGTTATTTTCTGCGCTTTGCGCACTATGCGCTCAACAAGCTCGATGGGGAACCGAGGGGGGTCAATGACATTGTGCGCTTGCGCCACGAATTGGAGCGCCGGGGCATGCAGTTTCTGAACAATCAAGCGGTTCGCTTAGAGGGGACGGGCGCCTATCTGGTAGGGATTGAGGATCTGCTGAAGGGGCAGCCGGATCTGAACGGAGGGCTGCAAAGCGTTCCCCAAGACGCGCCGACGATTCTGTTATCGCACAATCCGGATATCCTCGAGATGGCGGCAACTAGCCGGGCCGACCTGGTTCTGGCTGGACACACCCATGGTGGGCAGATCGTTTTGCCGCTGTTGGGCCCTGTCTGCACCCAAACGGAGCAGATATCCCGCAGTGAAGCATCCGGCTATTGGCGGCGCGATGACACACACGTCTACATTCATCGCGGTCTGGGCGAAAGTTTCCCGATGCGATTCGGCGCGCCGCCTCATGTTACCTTTCTCACTTTACTGCCGGCGCGCCATATGCCGAACTGAGAGCGCTTGCTGACAGTTTCTATGTCGGAGAGGTAAGGCCGGCAAGATTTCCGTCTATGGGAAACAAACTGCATACGCCAAGGATTGTGTTGGCATACGAATTTGTGCGTGAAGAATGTCGCCGCTTCACTCGTCAATTCTGCACATTGACGGTGACCCGACAGGGCGGGAGGTAGTTGCTGGTTATGTCGACGACGGTCAGCATCAGGGTATAGGGGCCATTGGCCATGCCAGCGCTGTTGAAGTTGCCCAGCAGACCGTTTTCTACTGGCGGCCCTTTGACGCCGTCGGTTTCGCTGCCGGTAAAATAAGAGAAGCCATCCCCGGCATTGGTACCCGGCGCGAATTCCAATTTGTAGTACTGAAAGCGTTCATGCACAGCTCGGCCGATGATGGGCACAACGCCGCTAACGGTCTGATTCACACCTGGCGAGAGAATCGCCAGGCGGCTATCGGCACACTTCACGGGCACGATAGCTGGCTCAGGCTCTGGGGGCGCTTCCAACACAACGGGAACGACCGCAGACGGTGTAGCCGTCGGCAAGGGGATCGGCGTTTCCGTCGCTGTGGGTGAAGGGCGCGGTGTCTCGGTAGGCGTTGGAGACGGCACTGGCGTGTTTGTAGCGGTTGGGGAGGGCATGGGGGTTGCGGTCGGCGTAAATATAACCATTGTCGCAACCTGACCGGCGCCCTGTTCATCACCGTTCTGAGCGTCGGGGCCGCCGGCTTGTTGGTCGCGGTTGAACGGGTTCCTCTGGGTCAATGAGGAAATCCGCTCTTGGAGCGTGGACAAGACGCCACCGACCTGTCCGCTCACCTGCCCTATACCCCAGCCGACTGCGACAACAATGAACACAATTACGCACGCGGCCAGAATTGGCGCCAGCCAATCCCGCCCGGACTCCACATATTCAGATATGCGGACGGAAAGAGGCGTATGCTCGAGATCGACGTCTTTCGGTCGGTAATCGACCGTGCGTACCGGCGGCAGTCGCACACCCGCACTGGTACTTGCCAAGGTGTGGGACAGGCTATTGTCCACCATCGCTCGCCGCCGGTCGATCATCTGATTGGGATCCAGATTCAGAAAATAGGCATAGTTACGCAGAAACCCGCGGCCGACAACTTCGCCGGGCAACAGATGCCACTCATCCGCTTCAATGGCTGCCAGATATTTCTGTCGGATCCGCGTCGCTTTTTCCACTTCTGTCAGCGCGATGTCGGCGCTTTCCCGGCGATCGCGCAGAATTGCGCCTAAGGTCTGGAGGGACGGGACGTCTCTGGCGCTGCCGTCCGCTATGCCTTCAGAAGATGAGGTCTGGGATTCCAGAAAAATGGCATTTTCGCTCATGATCGATTCCATTGTACACAGATGGATCCGTTCTTTCAAAATCAGCAAATCGGCGCAGAGTGTTGACAGCCTTATAGAAGCAGGTACAATGCGAAAGTCGCACAGGGCCAGAGCCAATCGAAAGGCCCGGCAATGGCTGCAGACTGAGACAATCGGGCCCGCATGACGATCAGCCCCTTTTCATCAGGGGCACGGGGAAAAAATGCGCATTGTTCTGATACGCAGATTGCAGCGTCTGTTTTTCTTCATCAGCCTCCTCCTCTCTGCAGGCGTCGTGTATCTGGCGGCTCAAAGCGTCGGCGCCTCGCTTTCCCGGTCTGTCGAGCTGCCCATCTTCATCACGCCAACGCCGGAGTGGGATACGGTCGCGCTGATCAGCGGCCACGCCGGATTCGATTCCGGCGCCGTCTGTGGCGAGGATGCGTCCCCCACTTTACAGGAAGTGGATGTTGTGGCGCGCATCGCCGAACTGGTAGGCGGTCGACTGGCGGATATGGGTATGGCGGTATTGCTGCTGGATGAATACGATCCGCGGCTGACCAATCTGGATACGGACCTATTGCTCAGCCTGCATGCCGACAGTTGTATTCCCGTCAGTGGTTACAAAGCGACCTATCCGGCGAACAGCGCCATTCCCGAGACGGAGGAAAGACTGGTCGCCTGCATCGACGTCCACTACGCGGCGCAAACGGGCTTGGCGTTCCACCCGAACTCTATCACCCACAACATGACCCATTATCACGCATTTCGCAAAGTTCTGCCCAGCACGCCAACGGCGATCCTGGAGATGGGCTTTCTGGGCGGCGACAAGCAACTGCTTGTCGAAGAACCGGAACGGGTCGCCACGGGCATTGTGGAAAGTATCTTGTGCTTCCTGTACGGCAGGGAGTGAAAGAGTATGACTCCGTCCCCTACTCGCCTCGCAGACGGGGTTCGAAGGCATCCCGCAGGCCGTCGCCGAGAAATCTGATTGACCGTTCGCCCCTGGTAGAAGAAAGACGGTCCCAGATCGCCTCTCAAAACGTCCGTGATATACCTGACGAACCGCTCCAGCAGCGGCCGATCCAACCCATATTTGGCCTCCAGATTTCGCCGAACGCTCTCAGGCAGAAACTTATCTTCGGCCCTGTCAAATGGGCATCCAGGAATCGCGCGCCAGAATAAACGTTACCAGGACGATACAGAACAGCACGGGAATCGCCCAGATGGTAGGTCTGATGATATAGCCGGTCATGGCGGCTTTCTCACTGTTTGTTCGTTTTCAGTAGTCAGCAGCAGTGAACTGCAGTTACTTGAGACGAAATTTTTCCACGAAGAAACGGGGCACTGTCAATTAGCAACCTTGACAGTGCCCCGGATACAAATGAGGGTATTTCGGATGGAACTCTCAGTCTGCCAGGGATCTACTGCTGCGCGTCCGCTTTGGCAGCCTGATCGATCGACCAACGATAGATGTACAGATCGTCGGAGTACAGGTGGTCGATCCACGGCTTGGTGACAACATTACGGGTGTAGTAGTAGATGGGAATAATGCCCGCGATATCGTCGATGAACAGCTTCTCCGCTTCTTTGTAGAGTGCAAGCTGCTCTGCCGGCGAAGCGGTCTGGGCAGCAATTGTGGCATCATTGAACTGCTGCATCAGATCCGCAATCTGCGGGTCGTCACAGCTAAGCAGATGTCTGGCTTGCCTTCCGGGGGCGAATCGGCATCCAGGCTGTCCAGATAGACACCCCATTCCTGAGTCTCGATGATCACGTCTACCTGCGGAAAGGCGGCGGTCCACATGGTCTGACTCGAAATCCTACGCCTGATGGATCAGGCTGCGACTGTGACCGGCTTGCCTTCTGCGTTTAAGGGCTGTACCTCATCATAGAGGAAGCAGGCGACATAGTGCCCATCGCCAACATCGGCAAAGGACGGTTCATGCTGGCGGCAGATGTCCATCACCTGCGGGCAGCGGGTGCTGAAGTTACAACCGGTCGGCGGATCCGCTGGGCTGGGCACATCCCCTTCCAGAATGATTCTCTGCCTCTTCTTTTCGATCTGTGGATCAGGAATCGGCACAGCGGAAAGCAGGGCCTGCGTATAGGGATGGAGCGGATTCTCATACAGTTCTTCGCGGTCGGCCAACTCTACGATCTTGCCCAGATACATCACGGCGATGCGGTCGGAGATATGCCGCACAACGGAGAGGTCATGGGCAATGAAGAGATATGTCAGGCCCATTTCACTCTGCAGATCTTCCAGGAGATTGATCACCTGGGCCTGAATCGAGACATCCAGCGCCGAAATTGGCTCATCGCAGACGATAAAAGATGGATTCACGGCCAGGGCGCGGGCAACGCCTATCCGCTGCCGTTGACCGCCGGAAAACTCGTGGGGGTATCGATTGATGAAATAGGGGTTCAGGCCGACGATTTTGAGAAGTTCCTGAACGCGTTCCTGTTGTTCCCTGCGGCTGCCGCCGATCTTATGCACTTCCAGCGGTTCGCCCACAATGCTGCCTACGGTCATGCGCGGGTTTAAGGAGGCGTAGGGGTCCTGGAAGATCATCTGCATCCGGCGTCGCATGCGGCGCAGATCACCGCTGCCGATTTGGGTCAAATCCTGTCCTTCAAAGATGACTTCGCCGTCGGTCGGTTCGTACAACTGCAGAATAGCGCGCCCTGTGGTGGATTTGCCACAGCCGGATTCGCCCACCAGGCCCAGGGTTTCGCCGCGCAGCAGATCGAATGTGATGCCATCTACCGCTTTGATGCTCCCCACCTGCCGCTGCAATATGATGCCGCGGGTGATAGGGAAATGCATTTTCAGATTGAGCACACGCAACAACACTTCATCGGCGCCCGTATTCTGGCTTGCATTGGAAGCCTGTTGCAAATTTTGTTCACTCATACGACGGCCTCTACCTGTGTGTCAGCGCTCGTGTCATAGATTTCAACGTCAGAGAGGTCTACCCAGCAGGCTGATTTGCGGCCCGAGCCAAGCGACATAAGCGGTGGATTCTCCTCCAGGCATCTGTCGATGACAAAGGTGCAGCGAGGCGCAAAGGGGCAGCTCTTGGGGGGGTCGAGCAGATCTGGCGGCAGACCTTCGATTGGAATCAGCCTTTTCTGACGACCCAGGTCCAGCCGAGGGATGGATCGCAGCAGCCCGAGGGTATACGGGTGTCGGGGTTGGCCGTAGATGATGTCTACCGGCCCCTCTTCGACGATAAAGCCGGAGTACATCACCAGCACGCGGTCTGCCAGACCGGCCACAACGCCCAAGTCGTGGGTGATCCAAATGATCGCCATTCCCAACTCATTTTGCAGCCGCCTCACCAGATCGACGATCTGCGCCTGAATCGTCACATCCAGGGCGGTTGTCGGCTCATCGGCGATGAGAAGTTGGGGATTACAACTCAGGCCCATTGCGATCATCACGCGTTGGCGCATGCCGCCGGAGAACTGATGGGGGTAATCATCCAGCCGGGCTGCGGCGTCGGGGATGCCCACCAGTTCCAACAGTTCGATAGCCCGTTTGCGGCTTTCTTCCCGGTTCATGTTCAGGTGCAGTTCCAGCGCCTCGGTGATCTGCCGACCGATCGTCAGCACTGGGTTGAGGGAGGTCATCGGGTCCTGGAAGATCATGGCAATTCGATTCCCGCGGATCTGTCGCAACTCTTCCTCATTGAGTTTCAACAGATCCTGGCCGTCGAAATTCACCTCTCCATCGACGATCTTCCCCGGTGGTTCGGGAATCAGCCGGATCAGGGACATGACACCGACGCTCTTACCACTGCCCGATTCGCCAACGATTGCGACCGTTTCTCCCTCGGCGACTTCATAGGTGATGCCGTTCACCGCGTGGACAATTCCATCTTGGGTGAAGAACTGTGTCTGGAGATTGCGGACTTCAATCAGGTTGCCCATGTCTCTTCTTTCTTCTTTTCTTTGCTCTCTGTTGAGCTATATTGGATGAGCTATTCTAGCAACATTCAGGATCTTTGTCAATATTCATTTTCGTCTTTCATTTTCGGGCTTCGCACGATGCGCAACCCCGGCGGCGCGCTCAGCCCGGACGCCTCCACACTGCATGCCTCCACACTGCATTGTGCCCGTCGTTGAGCGCCTGCATGACCTCCTCGCTGCGGGGTGTGGATTTGGTCTCGTTGAGCAGCATGGCCTGCGCGCCTATGTAGAGGACGTCGAACTCTCGCCGCAGGCTGGAGTCGTCGCTGCGGGCGCGGGAAATCCGGGCGCTGAAGAAGCGTTCCTCGCCACAGTTGAACTCCTCTCGCGCCATGCGTCGCAAACTGGGCGCAATGATATCCTCTACGATGGCGTCCATCTTGTTGGCCAGATCACCCCAGCGCTTGTTCATCTTCCCTCGCAATCGGGCGGATTCCGCGCGGTCTCTGCTGGATTCCGCCTTCATCTCGGCAATTGTGGACTCCATGCGGAGCAGGACGGTTCCGGTCTGGAGCATGAACTGTCCGAACAGCGTTTCCAAGCGGTCGGTTTTCTCCTCGATGGCTTCCACCCATTCTTCGAGCATTGTCATCGTCTCATCGTTCCCCTATCTACACACCTGAGAAAGAGCCACTGAATATCGTAGAGGGTCTGCCGTACCATCGTCACATAAGTATAGGGGGTGTTCTGGCGTAAAGACAAATTGCGCCGTTTCATGGATGTGCGTCCCAAGATGGGGGCGTCGCTCTGGCTCACCTTTGGGCAGCTACAGTGGATTCGGCAAGCTGGTTCGGTAAGCAATCCTCGCAGCGGTCTATGAGGCGGCACTGATTTCAGCGGTTCTGATTGCTCAAGCAGGCTTTCAATCGCTGGGGCAAGTTGAGCCATTAGCCGCGCTTGATCTATAGGTTGTAAGCCGCTGGGCCAGGGTACGTACTTGATCAAATGTAACCTCAGGTGTCGTTGTGACTGCGGCATTTATGAGTAACTCCTCCCTTCTAAGCTGACCCAGCGTAGTATATAGACCATCCTCTGCTGTCAAGCGAAATCAGTAAAGGCGGGCACACGACTGATCAGCGCGGCTTGTGCGCCCGCTATGCCAGCATAGCTATCCCCGGCTCATAGCGTCTGGTCTTCAATCGTTCACCTTCGGAGTGAAAGAGTGGTTCGGCGATTACGCTGTCTCGAATTCCAGGGTGGGGGATTCAGATTGGAGGAGCGTTTCGAGAGACAGAGCATTTCTATGCCCACCACTTGGTCGGCTTCGTTGGAATCGAGCGCCACGCCCGGCGAGACCTCTTCGGACTCGACGATGGCGGAGTTGTCAAGGCGCAGGTAGAGCGCGTCGGCTTCCTTATCGACATGCAGTTTCATGATTTTCCTTGCCCCATACGATATTTGATGTCGTAGTTGATGATAAAGTCGAGTTCCTTCTCACTAAAGGAAAATCTGTTGGCTAACAATGCGTCAACGTCAGAAAACGTGTCGCGGTTCAATTCAGAATCTGTATGAAGGATGGGGAACAGTGCTTTTACGTCTGCTGGTATGCCCTTTTCTCCAGCATGTTCGTTGATCGCCAACACTCGCTGCACGTATCCCAAAACCGCAAGCGCCTCGTCCCTCCGTAGTGACATTCCGTCAAGGACCAAAAGGTCTGCGCGCCTTGTGATCTGGTATGCGCCTCTATAGTTGAAGTTGCCGACATATCGCCCCGCGTTCTTCTTGAACACGAGCCATCTATTCCTTTCTGTGTCGAGGATATGTCCAAGCTCAATGAGAAAGCTGTAATGGTCAGGAGGTAGAAAATCCAGCATAGCTACATAGTCGCGAATCAGCCAACTGGTGACATCAAAGCCATCTCCACGAACCAGCCAGTACCAGAAAAACAGCTCTCCAGATAACGTGGCTAAGGCAGCGTATGTATGCTCGTCATTTGACAAGCCTAATGAGCCGATTTTTGACGGAACCACCTTGTTTAGCGAACTCGCATCGAGGCATGGTGGGGCATCGCGAAATACGGAAATAAAATTACGGGCAGTTTGTGAAAATCCGAGTTGCGCTTGCTTCCCGTTACCGTCCCATACGACTGAACGGGGCTTGGCCAGAATCGACGACGATACGTTGGACAAGATCGTTCTCTGCGCAGAATCTGCGAGCTTGGGCAGTCCAAACGCCCCCGCATCAAAATCCTTTATCGGAACGTAGGCCAAGTTCCCCAGAAGGTATGGTCGATGCGTAGACCGCCAGCGGTACATAGGGGCGACAAAGGTTCCTGTTTCTGCGTGATGGCCGACCCAAATTGTACAACGCTGACTGACACCAGCGAATAACGCAGCCGGCCCATTGTCGTACGACGAAAACCAACTCGCTCCCCAATCACACAGGATATTCCGCAGCGTAGCAAAGTCACGGCTAAATGTAAGAGACAACGGGACAATCATACCGCACCGCCCGTTACGTACTGTGAGCGTGATAGACTGCAACAAAATATGTCCGTATATATCAGGAAAGTGTCCCCTGTCACTGTCCGTGAAAGTGTATGGAAGTTTCTTTGTGGAGACATACGGCGGATTGCCGATGATCACATCGAAGCCGCCGCCGCGCATGATGCCGTAGAATTCGACGAACCAGTGAAAGGGCTGGTGGCTGGCCCGCCATGTCGCGTATGCCTGCTCTGCGTCTGCCCTGACCCCGTATTCTCTCGCCAGGTGGCGGTCCAGTTCCCCACGCAGGTCGTCCAGCCGGGTCCGCAATGACCTCTTGGCGTCGGCGAACGCGCCGGCGTCCATCTCGCGCTCGGTCTGCATGGCGCGGAACGCGCGAAAGGCGCGGTCGGCGATCTCGGCATCCTCTTCGATGCGTTCCAGCTCGGCTATGTCTTCGGCGTAGAGCATGCGGCGCTGGCCATCCGCGCTGGCCACGAACGCATCCTGTATGTCCGCCAGCGTGGTGAAGCCGACCAGCGTGTTGCCGGCGCGCACGTTGAAGTCGACATCGGGCAGAGGCTCGATCTGGTCGTAGCGCTCCAGCTGGGCGACCAGCTTCAGGAACAGCCGCAGTTTGCAGATTTCCACGGCCTCTTCCATGATGTCCACGCCGTAGAGATTGTCGACGATGATCGACTTGAGAATGAAGTAGCGTTCGCTGGCATGGCCGGCGACCTGCTTCAGCGCTGCGCGGAAATCGCGCAGTGTTTCCGGTCTGCGTCTGCGTTTGGAGCGATCCAGGTCGTCGAGGAATCCCTGCATGGCTTCCAGACAGGCGAGGTAGAGCGGTTCCAGGATGTTGAGGGCTGCGAAGAGGAAGGCGCCGGAGCCGCAGGTGGGGTCGAGGATGGAGATGGTGGTCAGGGCTTTCCAGAAGGCGCGGATGAGTTCGGGTCCCTCGCTGCTGGCGATGACGTCCTGGGCGAAGGTTTCGATGTCCAGATTACCGGTGATGACGTCATTGATCGAAGTGACCTCGCCGGCGACGAGCCTGGCATGGAGTTTCTCATAGCGCTGGCGGCGGGCCACGTGCTCGCGCCATGTTTCGGTCGGCAAGGCATAGGCGCGCGGGGCCGGCTTGTTCCAGTCGCGGCGTTGGGCCACATCGTCCAGGCCGGCGGCTATCTCTGGTGGCAGGGCGCGCGTGTCGGTCAGGGTTTCGTTGCTGTGGATATCATAGGTGATGCCATGGCGGACTGCCGCGTAGAGATAGCGGTCGGGGTCGTCCGCCAGCAGCCGCCACACGCCGCCGGCCGGCGTGAAGGCGATGGGGCAGGCCTTTCTGGCCTGGTCGAACAGGAAGGGGAGGATGGTGTTGCGGCTGATGTAGCCGCTGATGTCCTCCTTGGTGTAGTAGGCGCCCATCTGCTTCTGGTTGATGTACTTTTCGAAGATGTAGCCGAGTGCGTCGGGATTGATTTCGTTGTCCTGGCGCAGCGGTCGGTCATCGAGATGCCACTGATAGGCGTCGAAGAAGGCGAAGATCTGGGCGAAGGCCTGATCGGGGATGTGGATCTGCGGGTTGTCGCTTTCCAGGTCGTGCGCGTCGAACAGGCCGCCGTTGAGATAGGGGATCTGGCCGAGCAGCTCCGCCAATTCAGGGGCGCGTTCGGCCTGGGGCTGGCCCAGGCCTTCGTGAAACAGCCGCAGCAGGAACAGGCGGTAGAAGGACTGAAAGCGGTCTTTGGCGCGCGTCGTCTGCATGAAGCGCAGGCGATTGCGCAGATAGTCGGGATCGCGGTCGAGGAAGCCGCGTTTCTGGATGAAGTAGATGAACATCATGCGGTTGAGCATGAGCGAGGCGTACCATTGGCGGTCGGCCAGCTTCCCGATCCCCTCGATGCATTCCAGAAAGGTTTGCCGCTCTTGCCTGAAACGGTCGTAGAAGCGTTTGGTGACCTTTTCGACATCGAAGGCTGCGCGCGCTCGGCCTGCGACATCGACGATGGTGAGGTCGGCTTCTTCGTCGAGGGTGAAGGCAAGCTGCTCCAGCTTCTGGATCAGGGTTTCGCCCGGCTGGTCTCGCTGATAGATGTGGAGATGGGCGCGGGCCGGCTGGCCTGGCGCGCGTTTCAGCCACTGCCAATACTGCGCGCTCCTGTCGTGGGGCGCGTAGACGATGATGTGTTCGCGGACGGACCTGGCGACGGCTTTTTCGATCTTCTGACGGGTGGGATGGTCTGGGAATGTCGCTGGCGAGTGGGCGACATAGAGGTAGGCGACCATGCCTCGTTTGTGGGCGATGGCTTGGAGGGAGAACGAGTGGTCGCCTACAGTAACCTCCATGTCGTTGCCGCCATGATCCCAGCCGAGCTCTTGGATAAAGAGAGGGCGGAGCTCGAAACATTCCAGGCGCGCTCTGACCTTATTCCTGTCGAGTGTGGTCGGCATTCTCACATCCTGGCGTATTGGACAGTGGTCAGCGTCGTTTCCGGGCCTGTGCCAGCCACTGGCGCAGCGCCGCGATCTGTGCCTGCACCGCTCGCCGGCTGCTCCCGCCGCTCACATCCCGTTGCTCCACACTGCGCTCGTAGCTCCAGATTTCCGCCACGTCCTCGTCAAAGGCGGGGTGTAGAGACTGCAAGGCGGCCAGTGACAGGTTGGAGAGGGCAAGCCCCTCGGATTCGGCACGCGCGACGGCTGCGCCAGCGATCTGATGGGTCTCCCGGAATGGCAGCCCTTTGCGCACCAGATAGTCGGCCAGGTCTGTCGCCAGCATCTCCGGCGACAGTGCCTGAAGCATACGCTCTCTGTTGACGGTCAGCGTCGCCAGCGCCCCGCTGGCGATGGGCAGCACACCCGCCAGGGTCTCCATTGCATCGAATAGCGGCTCTTTGTCCTCCTGCAGATCTTTGTTATAGGCGCTAGGCAGCCCCTTCAGTGTCATCAGCAATCCGCTCATATCGCCGAAGATCCGTCCGGCTTTGCCGCGCAGCAGTTCCAATGAATCCGGATTTTTCTTCTGGGGCATCAGGCTGCTGCCGGTGCTGTAGGCGTCGGCTATGGTTACGAAACTGAACTCGCGGCTGCTGTATATGATCAGATCCTCGGCCCAGCGGCTAATGTGCAGCATGGTCATTGTCGCCCAGAACAGCGTTTCGGCGACGAAATCCCGGTCGCAGACCCCGTCCAGACTATTGGGCGTAGGCGCAGCGAATCCCAACGCCTGGGCCAGCCAGTCGCGATCGATGGGGAAGGGATTGCCGGCCAGCGCGCCGTTGCCCAGAGGCAACAGGTTGACCCGCTGCAAAACGTCTCGCAGGCGCAGCGCGTCCCGCTGCCAGGCCCAGGCGTAACTCAACAGCCACTGGCTCCAGCGGATGGGCTGGGCCGGCTGTAAATGGGTATAGCCAGGCATCAGCAGATCGATCTCGGTTGCCGCCCGATCGGTCGCCACTTCAATCAATGTATGCAACTGCTCAGCGCGCGCCAGCAGCTCCTCCCGCAGCCACAGCCGCAGGTCTGTCGCTACCTGATCGTTGCGACTGCGTCCGGTGTGCAGCTTGCCGGCCAGCGGGCCGATCAGCTCGGTCAGACGGCGCTCATTGGCCGTGTGAATATCCTCATCCTCCGCCTTAATGACGAAACGCTCCGCGCGCCATTCGTCGGCTACTCGCTCCAGACCGGCGACGATCCGCTCCGCTTCGGTTGCGGTGAGCAGTCCGGCTCGGGCCAAGGCTTGGGCGTATGCCTGGCTGCCGCGAATGTCAGCCGGCCATAGGCGCCAGTCGAAGCCGATTGAGGCGTTGAACTTTTCCATGAGCGGGTCGAGCGCGTCGCTGAAGCGCCCTCCCCATAGTTTTGCGCTCATTCCACTTCCTCTGATGATTCGTTCGGCTGAAAAGTTGTATTGCGCACTACAGTAGGGCGCGAGTATTCGGCCACAGACAGACAGAATCCAACCGTTCCCCGCGTCCGCTTCACCCACCACACGATCAGCAAGAAACCGGTGAGCATAGCCGCAATCCCCAGCAGGCCGGCCTCCGGCCCGAATACGCCGCCGCTCCACACATCCGGTCCGCTCTGCGTTACGGCGATGACTGTCGTATGGTTGACCGCCGTGCCGCTCACGGGAAAGCCGAAAACGTTGCCCTGGAAGAAATTCCAGGTGATGTGCATGCCAATTGGAATCGCCAGCTCACCGGTTAGCAGGACCGGGAGGCTCAAACACAGGCCGGCCAGGAAGAGGTTCACTGTACTGACCACCGAGGCGTTGGGATTGAATGCGTGGAGCAGGCCGAAAATCGTCGATGAGAGGAGCAGCGCCAGCAGTATCCCCCCTTTCGGGCCGAGAGGCGCAAAGCTGAGACCCTCGGCCAGATTTTTTAACTGATACCCCCGGGACACCAGCTCTTCGTAGATTCCCACTGCCATGAACCGTGCCAGAGACAAAAGAATCGCCAGGCCGAAGGGATATGGCAGGCGGGTGGAAAAGGTATTCTCAAGCCTAATCCAACCCAGGGCCAGTTCGATGAGGAAGATCAGGAGCATGAGCAGAGCGCCCAGGGCCAGGCCGAAGCCCAGATCCCGCCACCAGCGGGCCGTGCACTGCAGGCCGAGATCGGCAATCGGCCGGCGATCGAGGAACCTGGCCGCGAGGTAGGTGGCGGCCACAATCGCCAGACCGTTAAAGACCGTTCCGTCCAACTGCCCCGCGATGACGGCATCGACTATGATTACGAAGACGGTGATCAGGAGTTGGTGGAGGGACAGCCGCCAGAAGGATCGGAGGCGTCTGTCAACAGGATGCCAGAACGGCCGCAAAATCATATTCATAGATGGTTCGACACTCCCTTGCGCGAGAAGCCTATCACATTTTTACAGGATTGCAAGCCTTTGTGATAAACTTCACACATAACACAAGCAGGGAGGTTGGAGGATGAACGAACAGAGTGACAAAAAAGAACGGAAGAAGATGCAGACGACGAATGCCGGCGCGGTACCGCGTCGGCGTCGGCGGCCACGGGGGCTGAACGAATGGCAGGATCTGATCACTGAGCAGCTCGATGAGGCAATGGCAAAAGGCGCTTTTGACAATCTGCCGGGCACAGGGCGCCCCCTGCGCCTGAGCGAACATCCCAACGAGCCTGCGGACATGCGCATGGCCAACAAGCTGCTCAAAGACAACGATCTGACGCCTGCCTGGATCGGTGAGCGCAAGAAATTGCTGGCCGAAGTCGAGGCATTGCGCGCGACAATACAGCGGCAATGGGATCGAATACACAGGCGCTGCGGAACCGTTGGAGCCGATCGGGAGGCACTCAAGGTCTCCTGGAGTCGCACGGTGGCCCAGTGGGAAGATCAGATCAGCAGCCTGAACCAGCGGATCGTCGATCTGAACATCACCCTTCCCATCTGGCGCATGGAACTGCACCGGCTGCGACTGGATGAGGAGCTGAAACGGGTCGGGGCCAGCCGCGAGTTGGCTGCAGACGGCCGATAGATCCTCTCCTTCAGTTCCTTCTGATGAACCGTCCTGGGGTGGCGTCTGTGTGCGCGCCGTTGCGCAGCACCCGCTCGCCGTTGACCCATACATCCTGCACGCCGACGGAAAGCCGGTGGGAATCGGCAAAGGTGGCCTGGTCACCGATGGTCTCCGGATCGAAGAGAACTACATCGGCGTAGAAGCCAGCCCGCAACTGACCTCGTTGGCGCAGGCCCAACCGATCGGCCACGGCGCCGGTCATCTTATGCACTGCATCCTCCCATGTGAGCACCCGCTCCTCCCGCACATATTTGCCCAGCATTCGGGGGAAGGCGCCATAGGCGCGTGGATGGGTGGGTCCGAGTTCTGCGGCCCAGGCCGGATCCAGCCCGCCGGCGTCGCTGGCGATTTTGATCCAGGGCTGAGGCAGTTGCAAACGCAGGTTGTCCTCGCTCATGGAAAAGAAAATCGCGCTGATGCGCTGGCCTTCGGAGAGCAGCAGATCGATGGCGCAGTCCAGCCAGTCCTGATCCCGTTCAGCGGCGATTTGCGCGAGGCGCATGCCTATATAGCGTTGGTTTTGCGGTTTGCGGAAGCCCACCGGCATGATGTCCTCTGCGCCACCCTGGGTTGTCGGCCCGCGATTGCCTCCGGCGCCTTGAAGCGTCTCCGCGCGGATGCGCGCCCGCACAGCTGGATCTCTCAGATTCTTGTAGAATTCGCCATCTGCCGCGCTCCACGTCGGCAGCAGAGAAGACAGGCCGGTACCGGAGGCGGCGTAGGGGTACATATCGGCGGTCACGTCCAGCCCCTGGCCGCGGGCCTCTTCGATGCGGGCAAGTACCGATGGCATTTTGTGCCAGTTGGCCGGGCCGGACGCCTTCAGGTGGTAGATCTCCAGCGGCAGATCGGCCTGGCGACCGATTGTCAGGGCCTCTGCCAAGCCTTCGAACAGTCGCTCCGATTCCGAGCGCATGTGTGTACAGTACAGGCCGTTGTATCGGCTCACGACTTTACAGATTTCGATCAGTTCGTGGGTGTCGGTGTAGGAATCGGGCGGGTAGATCAGCGCATAAGAGACGCCGAATGCGCCGTCTTCCATGGCCTCGGCCATGGTCCGTTGCATCACCGCCAGTTCGTCGGCGGAGGGCCGGCCCATCTCCATTCCTTTGCCGACGGCGCGCAGCGTGCCACCGCCAAGAAAAGAGCCGATATTGGGCGCGACACCCGCGTCTTCCACGGACTGTAACCAGTCGCCAAAACGGGTCCAGCCCCGCATCTTTTCCATCCACTCGTCGCCGATGGGCATGGGCGAGATCGCATTTGTCATCGGATCCGTGTGGCGGCCGGTCACGGGCGCGGGCGTCCAGGCCTCACCCATGATTTCGGTGGTCACGCCTTGGGTGATCTTGGACAGGCAGCGCCCGTCGATCATCAGCGGCAGAATCGAGTGGCTTTGGATGTCGATAAAGCCAGGACAGACGACAAGATTATAGTGCGCGCCACTGTGGGGCGCGATGCCGGACGCATCCACTACTTCGGCGCAGTTTTCAGCGGCTATGGCGCCTGGCGGGGCGATGGCCTCGATACGGTAGCCAACCAGGAGGACATCACCGTAACGCCAGGGATTGCCCGTGCCATCGATGATGCGAGCATTGCGGATGAGGGTATTGGAATCGGGCATACGGTTTGGTCAGGAGCCACGGAACGCATCGTACAGGAGCCGTCCGATGCGCCCGAAGGCTCGATCGATCGCAACGGGCTGCTCCTTACTGGCAATCGGGTCGTCGGCCACGGTTTCGTCGTCCCAACGGGAGAAGACGGTGACGGCCACATGGGAGTTCTCGCTTGCGTAGAGGATGCCGCTGTCATTGCGGATGCCAGGCAGGGTACCGGTTTTGTGGGCGAAGGGTGTGCCCGGCGGAAGATAACGGGGCAAGCGGTCGTTGAGCTGCTGTTTGCGGAGGATCTTCAGCATCTCGTTGCAGGCGTCGTGGCTGACGATTTCTCCTTGCCAGATGCGCGTCAGTAGTTTTGTCAGGGCTGCGGGGGTCCCCACGTCATTGTCCGACCCCAGGCTATAGCAGCGTCCGTTGCGATTGCGGGGCGCAGTGGCGAGGGTCAGAAGATCTTGGGTGGGATCGGCGGAAGGCAGCAGATCGTCAAATATCTGCCGGATCGTCAATGGCACGTGAATGTCTGTCAGACCCAAATTATGCATTGTCCGCGTAACGCTGCCTTCTCCCAGCCGGCGCAACACCATATCCGTGGCGGTGTTGTCGCTGATAATGATCATCAACGTCAGTAGATCCCGCACTGTGGGCGCGAGGCCGTCATCGCAGAAGACGAGGATGCCGCTGGGCAGATTCTTCTGCGCGGTTGTCAACTCCCAGCGATCGTCCAGCGCAAAGCAACCCTCTGCCATGTGGCGGAACGCTTCCACCAGTACGGGGATCTTCAGAACGCTGCACAGAGGGAAGGGCAGATCGGCGTCAATGGCGATCTGCTGACCGGATTCCAGATGGCGGGCAGACACGGACATTTCTGCGCCACTGTTCTCAATTATACGGCGCATATCGGATTCAAGAGACATGGGCGACCACCCTTCTGATTTGATTCTGTCCAAGGTCGGACCGGATCACGGCATGAAATTCTTGAGGTATCTCCCGCTCTGCGCAAGGGAGGCTTTGCGGCTTTCCAGAGATTCCTCGTAAGCCCGGTCTTCAACCTCGATGCAGACCGGACCTGCGTAGCCGACATCGCTTAAGACAGAGAAGAACTGACCCCAATCCACATCACCTAAGCCAGGCAATTTGGGCACATGAAACTCCAGCGGGGTAGCCATAATCCCCACATCGTCGAGTCGGTGTTTATCGATCCGCACATCTTTGGCATGCACATGGAACAGCTTGTCGGTGAACTCCCGCAAGGGCTTCAGGTAGTCCATATGCTGCCAGATCATATGAGAGGGATCGTAATTCAGGCCAAAATGATCGCTGGGGATATCCGCAAACATGCGACGCCAGATGGCTGGGGTATGGGCCAGGTTTTTGCCGCCGGGCCATTCGTCCTGGGTAAAGGCCATGGGACAGTTCTCGATGCCGATTCTGACGTTGTGATCCTCGGCAAACTGAACCAACGGCGCCCACACTTCCTTGAAGCGCGGCCAGTTGTCATCCACCGATTTGGTCCAGTCGCGCCCCACAAACGTGTTCATGACGTCAACTTCCAGCAGCTCGGCTGCCAGAATCACCTGCTTGATGTGGTCTATGCAGACCTGCGCTTCTTCCTGATCGGGGGCCAATGGGTTGGGGTAGTAGCCCAACCCGCTGATTGTGAGGCCGGCGGAGGTGACGAGCGCGTTCACTCTGGCGGCCTCCTCTTGTGTAAAGCCTATCACGTCGATATGCGTTACGCCGGCATACCGGCGCTCTGCCTTGCCGGCAGGCCAGCACATCAGCTCGACGGTGGCAAAGCCATTGGCAGCGGCAAACTGAACCACCTCTTCCAGGGATAAATCGGGCAAAATGGCGCTGGCAAAGCCTAACTGCATCATTGGATGTACCCTCCTCTCTCACTACTTACTTTATGATCACTACCAACAAACGTAACGCCCTATAGATTGAAGTCGTACTTTTCAGTTTGTTTGTTTGCAGCGAGTTTGGCCAGATCAGCATTGCTTAGTTTGCCTTCCTCACTGAATTTTTTTAAGTATTCAGAGACAGCCGAATGATCGGCATTTCCGATTTCGATAAAGGCGTTGGTGTTTCATATCAAGCTCTGGAATTGACCCGTCGTATGTTGGCGCTAAGCCATCGCCAAATTGTGCCCATCGGCAAAGGTGGGGAAAGGCTCGGGCGCAGAAAAGTCGCTGGCGGCGATGTAGTCGTAGAAGGATTTGAAAGAGTGTTTGAAAGAGTCGTCGTAGCCTTCGTTGTGGCCGCCTGGATAGCTGGTGTGGGCGCGGGCGGCAGAGCCGCGCCGCTATCTTCGATTTCAATGGTGATCGATTCGGTGGCGTCGGTCGGCTGCGTTGCGCCAGAAAAGGTGGCGACTTCACCGCTGGGGCGCTGCCGGGTGGTGTGAGCAGTCTTCAGATCCGCCAGGACCGCTTCGACGGACAAACCGCTGATGGTTTGCGCCAGATCCAGCCAATGGGCGCCGATGTCGGCGACGGCCCACAGCTTGCCGCCCTCATCCTGGAGGAGGATAGGAAATTCAATCGGTGGCGTCATGAATCTTCATATCCTCTTTCATAAGATAGCAACTTGGGTTCATATCACATTATCACTGTGCAGGCGCTAAGCGAATCAGGACTACGAATCCCGTTCCCGCGGATCCAGTGCATCCCGCAGGCCATCCCCCAGAAAGTTGAATGCCAGCACTGTAATGGCGATCATCAGGCCGGGAAAGAAGGCAATGTGGGGAAAGCGCAGAATAAAGGCGCGCCCGTCGGCCAATGTGCCACCCCAGGAGGGGTTCGGCGGACGGATGCCCAGTCCTAGAAAAGAGAGGGCCGATTCCAGAATAATAATGCCCCCGATGCCCAGGGTCGCCAAAACGATCACCGGACCCATGACATTGGGCAGCAGATGCCGCCAGATGATACGCCAGTCGCGCACACCCACGGCCCGGGCCGCGGTGATGAAATCCGTCGCTTTCAAAGCCATCACATCGGCCCGTACCACGCGGGCAAAACGTGCCCAGCCAGTCATGCCGATGACCAGAATTGTCGTGTTCAGGCTCGGTCCCAGCACTGCGGCCAGCACCACCAACAGAGCGATGATCGGGAAGGCCATGAAGGTGTCGATAATTCTGGAAATCAACATATCCACCCAACTGCCGAAATAGCCAGCCGCCGCGCCGATGACAACACCGATCGTAACGGCGATGCCGGTTGCCATCAGGCCCACCAGTAAAGCGACTCGGGCGCCGAAGATCACTCGGCTGAGGAGATCCCGGCCCAGATGATCGAAGCCGAAAGGATGCGTCAACGATGGATTGCCCCCGCGCATACCGCGAAAGATCTCATCGATGGGATTGTAGGGGGAGAATAGCGGCGCGAAGACCGCGAGGATCGTCAACAGCAGGATAACCACCAGTCCACCAACCGCGATGCGATTGGCGCAAAAACGTCGCCAGGCCTGGCTCCATTCGGAGCGGCGAGCCGGTTCGGAGACGAGTTGAATGTTCGGCATAACTGTAGTGACCAGTGGCTAGTGGAAACTAAAAACGTCCCACTGACCACTGGTTTCCTCTCATACGCTGAAACAACGGGCAAGCACAAGGTTCGGGCTGAGCGCGCCGCAGGTTTTGCGCATCGTGCGAGGCCCGCATGTCCCTACCCAATGCGGATGCGCGGATCGATAAAAGCGTACGTCAGGTCGGTCAGCAGGTTCACCGCCACCACCAACACGGCCAGCACGACTACCAGGGATTGAACGACCTGATAGTCCAGACGGAAGACCGAATCGGTGAAGAGGCGCCCGATGCCGGGGATCGCGAAAACCGTTTCAACGACGATTGTGCCGCTGAGGATAAAAGCGATGCGGAAGCCGATGACTGTCACCACCGGCAGCAGCGCATTGCGCGCCGCGTGGCGCACAAGCACAATCACGTTCGGCAGCCCTTTGGCATAGGCCGTGCGCACGTAATCCTGGGCCAGCACTTCGATGGTGGCCGCGCGCATGACACGCGTCAGAACCGCCATCTGTTCCGTCGTCAGAACCAGGACCGGCAGGATATACCCCTGCCAGGAACGCAGCCCGAAAGGTGGAATCCGGCCAACCACTGGCAGATCGCCGAACCAACGCGGCACGTATAAGGCGAACAGAACGATCAACATCAGCGCCAGCCAGAAATTCGGCACGGCCACGCCCAATGTCGAGCCGACAGCAGTACTGTAGTCAAAGGCGGCATTGCGGCGCGACCCGGCGATGATGCCGGCCGGCAGGGCTACCAGCAGGGCCAGCCCAAGAGAAATTACATTCAACGTAGCCGTTACCGGAATCGTTTCGAAAATCATCTGTCGCACCGGCATGCCGGTGCGGATGAGAGAATCGCCGAAGTCCCCCCGCAACAGGTTCCACGCCCAGATCAGATACTGTTCGTGATAGGGTCGGTCCAGCCCCCAGCGGCGGCGGATGGCTGCGATCTGTTCTTCGCTGATGCGGATTTCACCTTCGCCCAGCAGCAGATAGGCTGGGTCGCCTGGCATCAAGCGCATGACGATAAACGTGCCGACGCTGACCAGGATGATGACAACGACGCCTTGCAGAAGACGGCGGACGATGTAGAGGAGCATAACTAGAGTAAACGAACCCAGGTGTGCGCAGACGGAATCTGGGAGTGAGAGAATAGAAGTGAGGAGAGAGGGGTTCTCTCTCCTCTTCCTCGTCGTTATTCCTCAATCCACCATTTGTAGGCTTGCTGGTACATACTGCTGTTCTTCGGATTCTCCGGCAGACCTTTGATGCGGCTGTTGAAGACGTTCATCCATTCGTCGAACTGAAGGTTGAGCACCGGCTGTTCTTCGACAAAGATCTCCTGGATTTCATCGTAGAAGGGCTTGCGCTCCTCGAAGGGGACGACTTGCAGCCCGTTCTCGATCAGTTCATCCATTCGCGAGCTGTTGAACTGGGCAAAGTTGTTGCCGCCTGTGGAGTGAAGCGCGCTGAATGGGTCCGGCTCGATAGCGCTGCCGTAGGTCCAGTTATAGAGGGAGGCGTCCATCGTGCCTTCCCGCATCCCCTGCAGAATTGTAGCTACTGGCGCCTCCTCGAGCTGCACGTCGATGCCCACATCTCTGAACATCAACTGCGCCAGTTCAGCGATGGGCCTGCGGGCCTGGTCGCCGGTGATTGTCGTAATCGTAAAGGACAACTTCTGTCCATCCTTCTCCCGCACACCATCATCTCCTACGGCCCAGCCGGCGCCGTCCAGCAAGGCCATCGCCTCCTGCGGATCGAAGTCGTATTGCTTCAGGTCCGTGTGGTGATAGGGGCTGGCTGGTGTCAGGTTGGAGTGGGAAACCTGCGCGGCGCCGTTCCAAAGATCGTCGATGATGCGCTGGCGGTCCAGTGCGTGCATCATTGCCTGGCGCACCTGCTTTTCCGAGAGCTGGGGCAGGCTGTTGTTCAGGGGGAAATGTTTGATGGAGTTGGCAAGCGTGCGGAAAACGACGAAGCTCGGTTCTGATTCCAGAAAGAGGCTGTCTTCCACCAGCAGGGGCCACACGGCTGAGTCGGTCTCACCGGTCTGTAAGGCGATCATGCGCACAGACGGTTCCGGCACCACATCCTGACGCAGAACGTCGATATGCGGCCGGCCGCGGAAGTGATCATCGAAGGCCACCAGTTCGGTGAATTCGGCCGGCCGCCATTCTTTCAGTTTATAGGGGCCGGTGCCGATCGGCGCGGTGCGGTAGGTGTCCTCGCCTACGTCGGCGTGATACGCCCCATGCACGATGGGCGTGGTTGCCCAAGATACCAGAGAGGCCGCGTTGACCTCGTCCATATTGACCTGGACAGTGTACTTGTCCGTCGCTTCGACTGAGCCAACGCCGGTGAAAGCGCCGACGATCGGCGCGCCATTGTCCGGGTTGCGGTAGTAATCGTAGGTATAGGCGACATCATTGGCGGTCAACTCTGTGCCGTCGTGGAACATGACGCCCTCATGCAGTTTGAATGTGTAGGTGAGGCCGTCTGCTGAAACATCGAACGACTGGGCTAACACCTTCTCCATTTCGTTGAATTCGTCAACGGCCACCAGCGGATTATGGATATTGATAATCATTGCCCAATGCACTGTCGGGCCGGTGTCACCCGGGCCGAGACCGGCCACTTCCTGGTGTCCCATCCATGTCATGGCGCCGCCCTGCTTGGGACCGCTCATTTCGGCTGCTGGCGCCTCTGCCGGGGCTTCGGCAGGCGCTGCTTCGCTGCTGGCGTCCTCGGCGGCAGGCGCTGCCGGGGCGCAGGCTACCAGCAACGCGGCCGAACTGCCCAGGGCTGAATAACGCAGGAACTCACGCCTGGTCATCGAATTCTTCTGTTTCATAGATGATTGTCTCCTTTGTATGCTGATGTATGCTGAGAAATCTGAGGTGAACTGCCGCTGGCACAAGATCAGCGAAAACGATCAAGGGTTGAAGGTCCGGATGAGAGCTGACTGTCTGGCGCGGGGAACACCGATTGCCTTACCTCATCGGCATGTGTGAGTATAAACGGAGACGCAGCACGTGTCAAGGAAAGCGACAGATATCGACTGATGCGGCGGCGTACTGCGGTTGTGATAGAATGCCATTGGGTGAATGACTTTGTCTGGCCAGGGAGAAGGATTGCAATGTCAGGTGATAAAAGGTTCATCAGGACGCTCCAACTTCAGAATCTGTTATCTTTCGGCCCAGCCGCTCTCCCTATTGAGCTGGGGGCGTTGAATGTATTGATCGGGCCAAACGGGTCGGGCAAGTCCAATATAATCGTGACAACCCACTTCTGACATTCTTGTCGATACGTTATCTGATGTCCCGGAAGCAAGGAGGAACCTATGAACACCTCGCAAATCGTAATCGTCCCCTCCCGCGCCTGGTATGGGGACATCGACCGCGCGCTCACATTCCCCGCCGGCTGGGATGTCCATATCTGCGCATGCCAGGACGCGCCCGCCCTCGGCCCAGCGCAGATCGCGGCGACGTTCGAGAACCCCATTGGCGCGCCCCGCATCCGCGACGCGGCCAAAGGGCGAGCCAGCGCAGCGATAATCGTCGATGATTTAGGCCGGCCCACGCCGGCGGCGGAGATGCTCCCCTTTGTGTTAGAGGAATTGGCCACGGCCGGCGTGCCCAAGGCCGAGACGGCGATTGTTGTTGGCGGCGGCTCCCACCGCCCTCTGACGGACGAGGAGATCATCAAAAAAGTGGGCGCGGACGTGGCCACCGCCTATGCGACGACTTCCCACGACTTTATGGCCGGTGACTTGGTGGGCTACGGCAATCTGGATGACGGCACGCCGGTTTATATCAACCGCATTGTGGCCGAAGCCGAGTTCAAAATCTGTGTTGGCGGCATCTATCCCCACGGCTCGGCCGGTTTCGGCGGCGGCGCGAAGCTGATTGTGCCGGGGGTGGCCGGCTTTGCCACAATATTTCACTTCCACAGCTTTTCCGCCAGGCGGGGACAGGGCAACATCGAACGTCGGAAAGCTACGCGCGGCGGCTCAACCCTGACACAAAGGGGCTCTGCCGAGGAGAGCCTTGGGCCGGGAGATGCGCGGGATCACCGAGATGTGTCGGAAGACGTGGCTCGGCGCATCGGGCTGGATATGGTCGTTAACTGCGTCCTCACCAGCCGACGGCGGATTGCAGGCGTCTTTGTCGGTGATTTCGTTACAGCGCATCGCACTGGCGCCCACTTTGCCCAGCGTATATACGGCACAGCCATTCCGCAGACACTGCGGCAAGAGGCCGATCTGCTGGTCTGCAATGCCTACCCCTTAGACGCGGATCCGATTCAGGGGCCGAAAGCGCTCTGGGCCCGCTCCTGTTTTCAGCAAAACCCGTACACGGTCGTTCTCAATCCGGCCAGTGACGGCATCTTCTATCACGGACTGCATCAACAGCTACCCTGGCCCCAATACTTGAAACGCCGAGCCGCCGCCGACGCGACCGCCGATCCAGAGGCCGTTGTGGGCAATCCGGAAAGCCTGCTCATCGTCTCTGAACATTTCCAGGCTGCGGAGTTCACCACCCGTCATGGGGACGACATTCTCTTCCGCAGTTGGGAAGCGCTCATCGAGCAGTTGGCGGCAAAACTGCCCGCGGACGCGACCGTTGCTGTCTTCCCCAACGCCTCCCTACAGATCCTGGCCCGAGCAGAGCCTGTCGCGTCTGGCATTCCTTCGAAACAGGCGTCATGAACGAAGGAATAGCCAATGCTTATCACGGTTGACGCATTGCTATACAACCCAAGCGCGGGAGAACGCGGCAGTGCGAGGAGGCCGACGATTGCGCCGTCGAAGCTGCTTACGGGTTGTTCCAGTATGTATTGACGTAGTGCTGGATGCGTTCCCGCATAAAGGTTGAAGAAGCAACGGCCCGGTCGGGCAAATAGGCAAAGACTTGACTCGTCATGATGCCGTCGAAGCCGACTTCGGCCAATGTCTGGAAAAAGACATCCCAATCGATCTCGCCTTCACCGATGTCGAGATGTTGATGGATGCGCGTTGTCGAGCCGGGCGGGTTCATGACATAGCGCCAGCCAGCTTTGTGGTTAAATGTGTCGGCGACGTGGACGTGAGCCAACACTGGCGCGGCATACCGGATCATGGCGGCCATGTCGTCTCCCAAATGAAATGTATGCGGCGCGCAGTAGAGATACTTCACCATCGGCGAGCCGATGGCCTGGATGATATCCACCGCCAGATTATTTTCCTCAATAAAATCATCCGGATGCGCTTCCAGATGTAACGGCAGCTTCTCGCGCTCAAAGATGGGCGTCAACTCTTCCATTGACTTCCAAAAGGCGGTTTCACACTCCTCCGCCATTTCAGGCCCTACCCGGAAATTGGATCTTTGCGGCGAGGGTCCACGATCGAAGATCGAGTTCACTGTCTGACATTCCAACTCGAGCGCGATTTCAATGGCGCGTTTCCAGTAGCGCATGGCTGCCTCGCGCTCATCTTCAAGTGGGCTGGCCCAGCGGTAGGTCACCAGCATCGAAGCCAACTCTACCTTGGCCTCGCGCAACGCCTGTTTCAACTTACGAATGCGATCGGCATTCGCCCGCGGTGGGTGATATTCCGGCAGGAACTCATCCCGCGAGCAAAGTTCGAGGTACTCGTACCCCAGGTCAGCCGCCATAAAGGGGATCTGCGGCAAGGAGAGATCGGCATGTATGAGTGGATCCAATGTGATTTTCATCTGTTTCACTCCTTCACTGTGTTCAATTTGTAGATTGTTGTTACGCATTCGCGCAGTGATACTGTTATTATAGGGGAATGGGAAAAAAATTCTAGCCAGAGCTACACCATACTTTCTACGGAGAAGAATGTTATGAAAATCGGACTATTCACGGATAGCCTACAAGCTTCCTTCACCGAAGCGCTTGATTGGGTGGTCGAGCAGGGGATCGAAGCTGTGGAACTCGGAACGGGCAATTTCTCGCCGGCTCCGCATTGCAACTTGGATACATTGCTGAATGACGAAGACGCACGGACAGCGTTTACGGCTGCTATAGAAAGTCGTGGTCTGATGGTAAGCGCCCTCAACTGCAACGGCAACCTGCTCGACCCGCATCCTGAGCGCGGTCAAAAATCTCAGGATGTCTTCTATAAAACAATAGAATTAGCCAACAAACTCGGCTTGGATACCATTGTGACGATGAGTGGCTGCCCTGGCGATCCGAGCGGGGCTCCCTACCCCAATTGGCCAACCCACCCTCACCAGCCGGAGTTCGCTGAACTGGAGCGGTGGCAATGGAATGAAGTGATCATTCCTTTCTGGAAAAAGGCCGGTCCGTTCGCTGCCGATCACGGCGTCAAAATCGCCATTGAAATGCACCCTGGCCAATCCGTGTATAACACCCGCACCATACTGCGTCTGCGCGAGATCGCCGGGCCCAGCGTGGGCGCTAACCTCGATCCCAGCCATTTCTTTTTCCAAGGCATGGACCCGCTCCTCGTCATTCCCACCCTGGGGGAGAACTTCATTTTTCACGTCCATGCCAAGGACACCCGCCTCAATCCCTATGAAATGGCTCTCAACGGCGGCCTTGATATGCGGCCCGAGCACCTGGTTGGCGAGCGTTCGTGGGCCTACCGCACACTGGGCTATGGACATGGGGAAGTATGGTGGCGCGACTTCGTCAGCGCGCTGCGCATCGCAGGCTACGACGGAGCGCTAAGCATCGAACACGAAGACCCAATGATGAGCGCAGCCGAAGGCATCATCAAGAGTGTGAAATTCCTCGAGCCACTGATTTTGCGGACGATGCCGGAGTAGACATTGTAAGCAGTAGACATTGTAAGCAGGATGAATCATGCTCATCCAACAAAAGGCTAAGCGGACAGAAGACCAGCGCAAACGGCCGCCGAGGCGTCCTCCACCCGGCACACCCCAACCGCCGGCTTTTGTGCCCAGAGGGGAGGACAAGCGACGCGGCGCGCTTTTCGCCCCAGAACTGCTAGGGCGTTGAAGCAAGGGGTCGAGACCATGACAGCGCCTCTGGCAGCAACTCTGGGCCCATTGGGCGGCACGGTGGCCATTGCCTCAATGAGCGGCAAGAATGCCGCTCCGGAGATATTGACCGATGCGGCCACCATTGCCCGGCGGGTAATCGAGATCCCCAACCGGTATGTAAATAGCGGAGCGATGCTGATTCGCCATTTGGCCTGGCACACGCGCCGGACGATAGGGGATGGTAGCGCTACTGCGGCTGTGCTGGCTCGGGCTATGATTCTAGAGGGTATGCGCATGGCGGCGGCGGGGGCCAACCCTGTGATGATCCGGCATGGCCTGGAGCAAG
Organism: uncultured Caldilineaceae bacterium; assembly: GCA_958295915.1. Taxonomy (GTDB): domain Bacteria; phylum Chloroflexota; class Anaerolineae; order Caldilineales; family Caldilineaceae; genus Bin5. Next base: position 3,521,122 of record OY282381.1, on the reverse strand, counting down.
GTGTCCGCGCGGCGGTCGAACAGTTCGCCGCGATGGCGCAGCCGCTTGAGGGAGAGGCAGCCATCGCGGCGTTGGCCGGGGCGGCTACCGGTGATGCAGATCTGGCAGAGATGATCGCCGAGATCTTCGAGATCATTGGCATGGACGGGCCGATCGTCGTCGAGGAATTCGCCGGGACGATCATGGATCGGGAAAGAGCAAGCGCTTGATCCCGGCCACATTCGGGTCATTAACGATTGGATTGATGCCCTGCCCCCGCTAGAGGTGGATCAGTGGTATGGCAATATCGATGTCCATACCTATAGCGGTTTCGTTATCTAGCTTCGGTCTTCGCTCATCGTTGGGGCTACGTCCCTTCCGCTGAACTGTTGTCGCGCCCGACGTCGGCGCGTCGAGAAATTATTCAGCCGATCATTCCGCGCAGACCGCTGGCAAACGGATAGAATCGTTACAAACTCGTTCATTCCAGGAGTCGTATCATATCATGCGTGTCAATCAAGCACAGTTTATGGAAGAAGGCTATCTCATTATTCGCAATGTTATCCCAGCGGACAAGCTGGAGGCGATACGGGCCAGCTATGAGATCCTGGTTGAAAGGCAGAAGGCGATCTGGGCCCGCGAGCGCCAGCCGGATGACCCGCCAGGTGGCGTGTGGGAGACCCATCAGCAGCCCCGGCTTTCGCATGTGGAGGCATTGATCGATCAGGCCACGGCTAACGCCGTGGAACTGTGGCTGCATGAGAATACATTAGGCGTCAGTCGCCAACTCATCCGCGCCCCGGAATTGGCGGTAACAGAGATGATGCTGATGTGCAATCCGGTGCGTGACCATCCCGGCGGCACCGGCTGGCACCGTGATTTTCATCCCGCCACCCAGGCTCCGGTGGAAGGCTTAACCACGGATTTGCAGGAAAACGGACCTGGCTATGTGCAGTGGAACATTCCACTGTACGATGACAATGTGCTGTGGGTGGCGCCAGGCAGCCATCTTCGTTCCAATAGCGAGGCGGAAGAGCGTCAGATGGCCCAAGACCCGCAGGCGCCCCTGCCAAGCGGCATCCCGGTAGCGCTCAATGCGGGGGACGGCGTGGTCTATACCAACCTCATCTGGCACTGGGGCAGCAACTACAGCACCCGGTTACGGCGCACCATTCACGGTGGTCATGCTTCCATCGCGCCGCCGCTCTATGCCCATATTTTTTCTCCTGTCTGGGACCAACAGATGAGCTTCTGCGCGCATCTATCCCCCGCGGCGCGGCAGACGTTTGAGCGAATGGCGCAGTTGCTGGGTCAGCAACGCGATCTGCTGGCGTCGATGTTTCGAGCCATTGTGGCCAAGGATGAGGATACCTTTATCCACGCATTGTCGGCGCTCCGGCCCGGCGAAGAGGGCCGCATGGTCTGTCTCGCGTTGCTCTCAAAGGTGGTCATGAGAATGCGGGCGCTCTCCAGACCGGGGGTGCGCAGCCTGCCACGGGCTGAGCGGGCCAAAACCACGGGGCTGTTGGGTATGCTCGACTTCGATGAGAATTTAGCTGGCCGGTTTTCGCCGGCGGAAGTCGACCTGCTCTGGCAGCGGTTTGCGCCCTTGGATGCCAGGCTGCAGGCGGACACGGAGCAGCACGTGTCTTGGGGCCGTTCGAGACCGTCACATTATATTGTCAATGAGATGCCGGCCAATTTTGAGGTCGCGGACTTCATTGCCAGTTGGAACGAGCAGATCGTTGCAATGTAAGGGAGTAACCAGCGCTGTATCAGACCGTTCACTCTTAGCTTATGACTGTGTCGCGCCCAACAGTGGCCGCGCAATTCAACTTGCCATTTACAGACAAGGAGATGGACATGGCAAAGATTGCTTTAATCGGCGCTGGAAGTCGAGGATTTGCCAAAGGGTTCCTGATGGATATTATGACCCGGCCTGCCCTGGCCGCGTGCGCGCTGGCATTGATGGACAATAACCAAGAGCGGCTGGACGTTATAACAACGTTGGCCCAGAAGATGGCCAGGCAGCTAGACGTGCCGATCAAGATCGAATCGACACTGGATCTGCGCCCGGCTCTGGATGGGGCCGACTACGTGATCTCGATCATTCGCCCGCCGGGCGTCGATTCCAAAGAAGAGCCGCTGCAGATTGCCAAGAAATACGGTGTTGATCAGGCTGTGGGCTGCACCAGCGGTCCAAATGGGGTGTTTACGGCTCTTAAGTACATGTCTCCTCTGCTCGAAATTGTCAAGACGATGGAGGAGGTTTGCCCAGAGGCCCTTTTTCTGCACTATTCGAATCCGACGACCAGTCTGCCTTGGATTCTTAACCTGATCTCGTCGGTCCGCAGCATCGGCATGTGCCACAGCGTACAGGGCACAGCCATGCAATTGGCCCGTTACATCGGCGCGCCCTATGAGGAGACAGGGCACTGGGTCGCCGGCATCAATCATCAGGCTTGGTTCTTACGCTTCGAGTGGCAGGGCGAAGATGCCTATCCGCTGGTATGGGAGAAGATGGCGGATCCGGAAATCTACGAACGGGACATCGTCCGTTTTGAAATGATGCGCTACTTTGGTTACTTCCTGACTGAGTCGAGCACGCACAACTCCGAGTACGTCCCCTACTTCCGCAGAAGCCCCGATCTCATCGAGCGCTTCCGCAATAAGCGCGGGCCTGGGGCCCGCGCCGGGTTGCAGATTGGCAGCGTGGCGCGCTGGAAGCAGTCTGTGGCTCAGAAAGATAAGATCTTACGACAAGAGGCGTATGGGGATGATCCCCTCGAGATCGCGCAAAGTGATGAGTATTCCGTCGGCATCATCAATGCCATGGAGACCAACCAACCTTATCGCTTCAACGGCAACGTGATGAACAGCGGGTTGATCACCAACCTACCGGATGGATGTTGTGTCGAAGTGCCCTGCCTGGTGGACAATATGGGCGTGCATCCTTGCTTTGTGGGGGATCTGCCGCCCCAGTGCGCCTCTCTGAACCGCAATCGGCTTGCGGGCGATGAACTGACAGTGAAGGGGGCGCTGGAAAGAGATCGCAAGGCAATCGAGCAGGCCATCGCCTTGGATCCCTTGACCGCGGCTGTCTGCGCATTGGACCAGATCCAGGCGATGACAGCGGAAATTTTCGCCGAGCTGTCCTCCCAGCTTGGAGAGTACAGCTAATGTGAATTTACGGAAGCGAGTCTTGAAGGAGGCTGAAGTGACAATCAATAGAGCAAAACAACGCATGCTGGAAGGGAAGGCCGCGATCGGGGCTGAGATTAGTTTAGGGTCGCCTTTGGCCACTGAAATTCTCTCGCAGATGGAGTTTGACTTTTTCATGGTCGATGCCCAACATGGGCCTTGGAGCGATGATGCCGTTATGCAGGCATTCCGCTGCATTAGCTTGGGCAAGGGAACACCTATGGCGCGTGTAGAGCAGAATGATTTCGGGGCCATCGGTCGCTTGCTCGATCGCGGCGCGCTGGGGATTATCGTCCCCATGGTCAACTCGGTTGCGGAGGCTGAAGCGGCGGCCTTTGCGGTTCGTTATCCACCTGAAGGGGGCCGGTCTGGAGGGCCATTCGGCGTTCGTTTCCATGGCCCGGACTACATGAGCTGGAGCAACGATGAGGTATTTCTGGCGGTTATGCTCGAAACCAAGCAGGCTGTTGAACGGGCCGAGGAGATCATGGCCGTCGAAGGGGTCGATGGCTGCTATGTGGGGCCAAATGATTTGCGCATCTCAATGGGGGTTGATCTGAACACAGCGGAAGGCAAGGAGGCCCACCGGGCCGCTATTTTGAACGTAGTGGAGGCCTGTCGCAAAACCGGCAAGATCTCCGGCATCTCGACCGGAAGTGTTGCGGATACCCAATTCTGGATCGAGCGGGGCTGTCGCTTTATAACGGCCGGCGAGGACGCCGAGTGGATGATCGACGGGGCAACGAAGACATTACAGCGGTTGGGACGGTCTGTATAGAGGCGGCACAGGAGATCAGGATGTCTGAAAAAAATTACACTGCGCGCTACTGTGGGGCGCGGCTACGATGGGGACTGCTGTCTACCGCGGCGATCAATGACTCCCTGATCGGGCCGCTGCGCCAAGCCCCCCGGAGTGAACTGGTAGCAGTGGCCAGCCGCAGCGCGGCCAAAGCCCAGGCCTATGCCAGTGACAAGGGTATACCCAGAGCGCATGGTAGCTATGAGGCCCTGCTGGCCGACCCGGACGTGGACGCGATTTACAACCCTCTGCCCAATTCGCTCCACTGCGAGTGGACGGTCAAAGCCGCTGCGGCCGGCAAGCACGTCCTGTGCGAAAAGCCGTTGGTCCTCGCCCTGGCCGATCTGGATAAGGTCGAATCGGCAGCCGCAGCCAATACTGTGACCATCTTTGAAGCGTTCGCCTACTTGCATCACCCGCAAATGCAAACGGCACGCGCGATGGTCGAGGCCGGCAAACTGGGGGATCTGCAACTGATTACGGGTTGGCATGCTTTCTATCTGCCGCCGGAAGATCGGGACAACATCCGACTGAACCCGGCACTGGGCGGGGGGGCTCTCTGGGATGTTGGGATCTATCCCGTAAGTCAGGCGATCGTATTGGCCGGCGCCGGTCTACCGGTAGAGGTATGGGCCTGCCAGATAAAAGGAGAAAGCGGCGTTGACATCGCCTTGAGTGGCCAGATGCGCTTCGCCAACGGCGTGGTGGCCCATATATGGGGAGGCATGCGCACTCCCGAGCGCTATGGGCTGCACATTGTGGGCAGTCAAGGCACGCTGGCGCTTGATAATCCTTCAATCCGTCCCAGCACGGAAGAGATCGATCAGCGCATGATTTTCACGACGAGCGACGGTGGCTCAGAGACGATCATCACCCCGGCCAAAGACGCTTATCTGACTGAAGTGGAGATGATGGAAGCGTGTGCGCTCGACGGCGCAGAGCCATTGCTGCCCTTACACTTCAGCCGAGATTTTTTGAGATGTGTGTTAGCGCTTTATCAATCTGCCGCTACGGGTAAGCTGGTGGCTCTATAGAGAAGTGAAGAGATAGAAGTGAGGAGTGAGAGTTGATGTTTCTCTCTCCTCTCGCGGTAAGCGCTGGCATGAATGGGGGGAGAAACTTGAAAGCGCGCCAACAGATTATTTGAAGTTATCGAGGTTGCATTGCGCGCCACTGTTGGGCGCGACATCGCAACCCCAAGCAAGGAGATGGTGCATGTCAAACGCAAATCGTCAGGAGACAGTTCGTCTCACCATGGCCCAGGCGGTGGTGAAGTATCTGCAAGCCCAATATAGTGAACGCGATGGTCAGCAGCGGCGCTTCATCCCGGCCATCTTTGGCATTTTTGGCCACGGCAATGTGGCTGGTTTGGGGCAGGCGATCGAGGAATACGGTCAGAACTTGCCTTTTTATCAGCCCTGCAACGAGCAATCACAGGTGCACACCGCCAGCGGCTTTGCCAAAGCCAATCTACGCTTGGCCACTTTCGCTTGTGCCTCGTCGATTGGGCCTGGCGCAACCAATATGATCACTGGGGCGGCCACGGCCACGCTCAACCGTCTGCCGGTGCTCTTGTTGCCGGCGGACTACTACGCCACCCGCTACCAAGGGCCGGTGTTACAGCAGCTCGAGCACCCGATTTCAGCGGATGTGAGCGTCAACGACTGTTTTCGGCCGGTCAGCCGCTTCTTTGATCGCATCTCCCGGCCTGAGCAGCTGCTGACGGCCTTACCGGAGGCGATGAGAGTCCTTACGGATCCGGCTGATACCGGCGCTGTGACCATTTCATTGCCTCAGGATGTTCAAGCCCATGCCTATGACTATCCGGCCTACTTCTTCGAGAAGCGGATCTGGCGCGTTGAACGGCGTCGGCCCCATCCGCATTGGATCGAGGAAGCTGTGGCTATGCTCAAGGCTGCCAAACGCCCGATGATTGTTGCCGGTGGGGGCGTCATTTACTCTGACGCCAGGGCTGCGTTGCAGACCTTTGCTGAGACCTTTGGCATTCCCGTCGGCGAGACGATGGCGGGCAAGGGCGCTTTAGCTGGCGAGTCGGCCATGTCGTTGGGCGGATATGGAGTGACCGGCACGGGGTCGGCGGGTCAGTTGATGAGTCAGGCGGATCTGGTGATCGCCGTGGGCACCCGCCTGACCGATTTCAGCACCGGATCTCAGTCGGCTTTTACCCATCCTGAGGTGAAATTCATCAACATCAACGTCTCTGGGCACGATGCCTATAAGCAGGGCGCCCTGCCGATCGTGGCTGATGCCCGCGAAGCATTGCGGGCCTTTCTACAGGCAGCTTCAGCGGCGGAGATCAAACCAGATCCGGCCTATTTGGAAGAGGTTGGCGTGGCGAAGATGGATTGGCAAGAACATCTGAATACAGACGTATTCGTAGACCATGCGGGCGAGGCCATGAGCCAACTGCACGCCATCAACATCATCAACCAATCCCTGCAAGCGGGGGATACAATCATTGCCGCGGCGGGCGGCCCGCCGGGAGATTTACATCAGTTGTGGGACACCAGCGGCGGCCGCAACTGTCATATCGAGTTTGGCTATTCCTGCATGGGGTATGAAATACCGGCCAGTCTGGGCGTTCGGATGGCACAATCGGAAGGGGAGGTGTATGTCCTGGTCGGTGATGGCACCTATCTGATGAACCCTACCGAATTGGTCACGGCTATGCAAGAAAACCTGAAGGTGACGTTGATCATTGCAGAAAATCATGGCTACCAGATCATCCGGCGTTTGCAGATGGGTCGGGCCGGAGTCAGTTTTGGCAACGAATTCCGGGCGCGCGATCCCCGGACAAACCGGCTTGAGGGGGACTATCTGACGATTGACTTCGCCAAAAATGCGGAGAGCATGGGCGCCAGGGCCTGGCATGTCACCACACCAGACGAACTTCGCCGGGCGTTGCGGGAAGCCCGCGCGGAGACACGAACCTGCGCCATTGTGATGGAAGTCGAGAAGCATCGTTATGGCCCCGCCTCGGAAGTCTGGTGGGATGTGGCTGCCGCCGAAGAGACGAATACAGAGATCACCCAAGAGCTGCGCGTTGAATACGAGGCAGATCGCCAACGGCTCCAGAAGGTTCATTATTGAAATCGTCGAGCATCCGGCGCCCGCTTGCCGAGGACATGACCCACTTGGCCGGTGACGGACAGACTTTGTTGCGCCCAACAGTGGTCGCGCAATTCAACCCTATAAGGCATCATGCAAGTGAGAGGCGCGGCGGCGGAGCGTCTCTGATCATGAGAGGAGACGATACCGATGATATCTATGGAGGACCTACGCCAAGGGGTAGGCAAGAGCCTGCCTGAGATCAACGAAATCGAGAACGAAGACCTACGCATCCAGGTCGTAGAGGCGTGGGCCTTTGCGCTGTCACAGACCGAGTTTACCCGCATCGAACAGATCAGAGGATCTGGTGGGCCCAATACGCCGTCGTTAAAGGACGGCACGCAGGCCGAACATCTGCGGGGCGTTGCCCGCATTGCCCACGGAATTGCCGATGGTCTGGAGAAGGTTCACGGGGACATCGGCCTTGATAGAGACCTTCTATGGGCGTGCGCTCTGTGTCACGATGTGGGCAAGCCCTTTGAGTTCAGTCCGCGGAATCAAGAGCGCTGGCAAAACGATATCGGCGCTTCCGGCTACCCGGCCATACGTCATTCGGTGTATGGCGTCCACGTGGCCCTTACCGTTGGGCTACCCGAGGCCGTGGCTCATGCGGCAGGCGCGCATTCGGCGGAAGGCGAACTCATCAAGCGCAGCTTGGAAAACACACTGGTTCATGATGCCGATCGCGCGTATTGGCAAGCCATGGAGCGGGCCGATCAGTTGGAGGAAGATGTGGGATGAGTTCGAGACAGTAAACAGGAGGCCAAGTTATGAACGGCAGGGAACTGAAGCAAAAGCTGAAAGCGCATAAGATAAGCATTGGCGCGTGGTCAACCTCCTACGATACCACAATCGCTGTCATGCTGGCCAGAGTGGGCTTCGACTGGGTTATCATCGATCAGGAACATGCGCCCTACAATTGCGCTCATACATCAAGCACCAGTTTGTTAAGGATTTCAGAATGCGAAACATAACACGCATCAAAGCGCTCATCTCCAACTGTCTCCTTACGTTTCTGTGGCTCGCCCTGGCCTTTGGCTACCCCGGGTACCAGTTCACTATCTACACCTTTGGCCTCGGTTTTGACGTGGACGCGGCCCGGAACGACGCCTTTGACCTGCAATTGAGCCTCGGCGCAGCGCTGGGTATCCCGAGCATGGCCTTTATAGACCATTTCAACATTCTCTTTGTCACGGTTGCCCTTCTCTGCTGGTGGAAGAACCCCAAGGTTCAGACTCTCGTGGCTGGCATGGCGATTCTCAACGGACTCTACATGTTCCTCTTCCCGGCCGTTTTCCTTCCGCCCTGGATCCTCGGGCACGGCGACCTGGTTCAGGATTGGTTGTTGGGTCTCGTCATTTCCACTCTGTTCCTGATTTGCGTTCTCCTCCGTCTCTCGGTGACCCCGTACCGCGGTGTTCTCCGCGGCTGGGCTATCGGCGTCGCAGCCGTTGCCTCCTATTTCGTCGTCATGGCTGCCATGCGGGCGCCGCAGCTGCAGAATGTCCGCGCGCTGCGCCGCATGTGCGTGAGCACACCGGGCGCCGGGGCGCCCTGGCCCAAGGGATGGGAATGGGAACCCATGCCTTTCGGTCGCAGCGCAGGCTGGCCTGTGGGCCCGTGGCCGGAGGGCGACAAACTCGCCGGGTGTGAGCCAAGCGCCGAGCTCATCGCCGCGGCGGCGGCGGAGCTTCAGTCCGTCAATTATCTGCCGCTTGCGCTCGTCCTGGGTGTAATTGTGATTGGGGTAGCTGTTTTTCTCGTCGCTGTCCTGCGGGCGAAAGCGCCCGCAGACCCACAGAGCGCTTTATACGTTGGGTAGACCGACTATTACGGCAGTTACTGACCCAGTGACCAGTGTTTGCCTCGGCGGTCGTACCCTCAATCCGGCTGCGTTTTGCCGCGCCACCGTCGCGCGCGCGCCAGCGCCAGGCTCGCCGCGATCGCCATCAGAGCGGCGAGAACATTGAAGCCGACGTCGCGGATATCGTAGACGCGGTTGGGCAGAAAGGCCTGGATGCTTTCATCGAGCAGGCCGACCAGCACCGTCGCCAGGAAGGCGAGTAGGGCGGGTACGGGGACGCTGCGCCCCTGGCTGGCTCGCTCTATGAGCGCTTCATAGATGAAGATGGCCACCACGCCGTACTCGATGAGGTGGGTGCGCTCCTCCGCGCTCGCTATGCGGGCGAACACCAGGAGGTAGATGGCCGCGACACCCAGCGCGACGCAGATCTCAGCGCCGCCCGGCCGCGTCTTCAGCCCTTGTGTCAGGATGGCTGCCCCGATCAGGAGCAGGCCGAGGACGAAAAAACCGTCGAGCAGGTCACGGTCGCGCAGTACCCCGACCAGTGTCCGCGCCAGGCCGAGGGTCGAGTAGATCGTCGCCACGACGACCAGCGTCCAGATCCAGAGGCGCTTCTCCCGGCGGGAGGTGAAGAGAGACATCAAACGCCGGTCAGCCCTTGATGCCGCTCAGGGTAAAACCCTCGGTAAAGTAGCATTGTCCGTAATAGGAGAGCGCCATCATCGGCAGAGACATCAACACAGACATGGTCATCATCTGGCCCCAGGCGGTATCTCCGCGGATGATGAAGAATACAACGCAAAGACGCAGAGGACGCAAAGAACGCAAGGAAAACCCGGATAAAGCCTGGCGACATGGCGGCATTGCGTTGAAACAATGAAGAATACAACGCAAAGGCGCAAAGACGCAAAGGACGCAAGGAAAACCCGGATAAAGCCTGGCGACATGGCGGCATTGCGTTGAAACAATGAAGAATACAACGCAAAGGCGCAAAGACGCAAAGGACGCAAGGAAAACCCGGATAAAGCCTGGCGACATGGCGGCATTGCGTTGAAACAATGAAGAATACAACGCAAAGACGCAAAGACGCAAAGAACGCAAGGAAAACCCGGATAAAGCCTGGCGACATGGCGGCATTGCGTTAAAACAATGAACAATACAACGCAAAGGCGCAAAGACGCAAAGGACGCAAGGAAAACCCGGATAAAGACCTTGCGGCTTCGCGACATGGCGGCATTGCGTTAAAATTGGTAGAGAAGAGCTATTTATGAATCGTAAGAAACTGATCGAAGTCGACCTGCCGCTGGACGATATCAACCGCGAGGCGGCACGCGAGAAGTCGATCCGCCATGGCCACCCCAGCACATTGCATATGTGGTGGGCGCGTCGGCCCCTGGCGGCCTGCCGCGCTGTTATCTTCGCCAGCCTGGTGGACGACCCGTCCGCCTGCCCCGATGAGTTCCCCAGCGATGCCGAGCAAGCGGCCGAACGCAAACGACTGCACGACATTATCAGCGAGTTGGTGAAGTGGGAGAACACCGACGAGAGCAAACCGGAGGCGCGGGATCTCCTGAACAGGGCGCGCTATGAAATCGCCCGCTCCGTCGCCCGCACGCGCGGGGAGCGCGCGCCCAGCGCGCCGGCAGAATTGCTGCGCTATCTGGGCGAGCAAGCCCTGTCTATCTATGATCCCTTCGCCGGCGGCGGCTCCATACCGCTGGAGGCGCAACGGCTGGGGCTGCGCGCCGTGGGCACAGATCTCAATCCGGTCGCCGTGCTTATCAATAAGGCGCTGATTGAGCTGCCGCCTAAGTTCGCCGGGCGGCCGCCGGTCAATCCTGGTGGCGAGACTGGGCTTTTTAACGCAAAGGAGTCTGAACTTTTTAACGCAAAGACGCAAGGGCGCAAGGACGCTAAGAACAACCCAGAGAAAAACCAGGAGTTTCAGCGTTCTGAACTTTTTAACGCAAAGGAGTCTGAACTTTTTAACGCAAGGACGCAAGGGCGCAAGGACGCTAAGAACAACCCAGAGAATGATCAGGAGTTTCAGCGTGGCTCTGCGGCTTCGCGGCATGGCGGCGTTGATTTCAATGGCGCGGCAGGGCTGGCCGCCGATATTCGCTACTATGGGCGCTGGATGCGGGAGGAGGCGTTTAAGCGCATCGGCCATTTCTATCCCAAGATAAAGCTGTCCGATGGCAGCCAAGCCACTGTGATCGCCTGGCTGTGGGCGCGCACCGTGCCCTGCCCCAACCCGGCCTGCGGCGTGCAGATGCCGCTGATGAAGACGTTTCAGCTGTCCAAGAAGGCGAAGAATCAGCACTGGACGAGGCCGGTGGTTGAGCGGGCGGAGAAGCGGATTTCGTTTGTGGTTCAGGGGCATGATGGCGGTGTGCCGCAGACCGGCACAGTCAACCGCAACGGCGCATTCTGCGCCGCCTGCGGGGGCACGGCGCGGCTGGAATACGTGCGAGAGCAGGCCAGAGCCGGCAATATGGGCGAGCAGATGACCGCTATCGTGGCCGAGGGAGACCGCCGGCGGTTGTTCCTGTCGCCAACGGAGGAGCATATCAAAGCGGCTCTCGATGCAGAACCAGAGTGGCGGCCTACACAAAGAATGCCCACGACCGCTTACAAGGTAAGCGGTCGTGGGTACGGTATCACGCATTGGCATCAGCTTTTCAGCGAGCGTCAGTTGACCGCGCTGACCACGTTCAGCGACCTGCTGGCAGAGGCGCGTACAGTGATGACGCAGCAGGGAGCGGATGAAGACTATGCCAATGCCGTCTGCACGTATCTAGCGCTTGCCGTTGGCAGAGAAGCGGACATGTGTTCCAGCTTTAACAGGTGGCATAACTCCGGTGACAAGGTCACCGGAGTTTTCGCCCGCCAGGCAATTCCAATGATATATGATTTTGTTGAAAGCAATCCCTTTTCCAATTCGACGGGAAACTGGATGGCGCATATCAAGTGGATTGCCAAGGTGGTCGAGCGCCTGCCTGCCTATGTGAACGCGGGCGAGGTTCATCAGGCGGATGCCGCCACCACCATTCACGCCGAAGGCGGCCCGGTCATCGTCACCGACCCACCCTACTACGACAACATCAGCTACGCCGAGCTGTCCGACTTTTTCTACGTGTGGATTCGTCCGCTGCTGCGCGATATCTATCCCGACCTGTTCGCCAGCATCCTCGTGCCGATACAGGAGGAGATGATCGCCGCGCCTCGATTTGAAAACCCAAGGGAACGCTTCGAGGAACTGATGGGCAAGACACTGAAGTTGATACGGGCGCGCTGCTCCGAAGAGTTTCCTTCGTCCATCTTTTACGCCTACAAACAGCAGCAGGAGCAACGCGCGGGCCGATCATCCACCGGCTGGGACACAATGCTCACATCGCTGGTGGATGCAGGCTTTCAGATCGTCGGCACCTGGCCGTTGCGCACCGAAATGTCAGCGCGATCGAACGCCATGGCCACCAATTCTCTGGCGTCGTCGGTTGTGCTGGTCTGCCGGCCGCGTCCTGTGGATGCGCCCGCGGCCACGCGCCGCCAGTTCTACGATGCGCTGGAACGGGAGATGCCGGCCGCCCTCGACCATCTCACGCGCGAGGGCCACATCGCGCCGACCGACCTGGCCCAGGCCACCATCGGGCCGGGCATGGAGATCTACTCCCGCTATAGCCGCGTGGCGACGGTCAGCGGCAAGCCGGTGACGGTGCGCGAGGCACTGACAGCCATCAATAAGGCCATCTCCGATTATGACCAGAAACAGGAGGGCGACCTCGATTCAGCCAGCCGCTTCTGCCTGGGGTGGCTCAAGCAGCATGGCTACGACCAAGGCGCATACGGCGAGGCAGATACGCTGGCGCGGGCCAAAAACGTGGCCGTAGCAGCTATGAGCGAGCTGCTCACGGCCGAACGGGGCGCGGTGCAGCTGCTGCCGTTGGAGGCATATCAGGGGGACCGGGACACCGACTACTCCTCTCTCCCCAGTATTTCGACGGCCTGGGAGGGCTGCATGCGCATGGTCTACCACCTGGAGTATGAGGATGGAGGCTATATCAACGGCGCGGCGGATGTCGCCAGAGCCATGTATGGCAACGTCAACTCTGTCGAGCGGCTGGCGCGCCTTCTCTATAACCACTATGATCGCGCCGGCGACTCGGACAATGCTGTTATCTTCAATACGCTCGTAACCGAGTGGCCCCGCATCATGGATCGGATGCATCAACCCGACAGGGCGCGGTTATTCTGACGCAGAAATTAACGCAAGGGCGCAAGGACGCTAAGAAAAACCAGGAATCGATCGGATAGAACCCGCCGCGTTCTGTTTTACGGGTTTGGTTATCGTTTGAAAAAAAGCCTACTGAAATTGAGGTAGGTGTTCGGCATCGGCCTCGAAGAGTTCCTCTACCATGTCGTGAATCTGATCCAGGGTGCAAACGGCCGCGGTCAAGGGATCCAAGCCCACAGCCTGTTCGATCGCCTTACGGTCCGACTCCAGCGCGCCCTTGACCGTCAACTCGTCTCCTGCCAGGCGGTTGCGGTTCAGAGAGGCGCACTGCGGCGGCAGATCGCCAACATAGCAAGGATGTATCCCCATATTGTCCACCAGGCAGGGCGCCTCCACACAGCAGCCGTTAGGCAGGTTGGTGATCAATCCGCTGTTCATCACATTACCGTTGAATCGGTAAGGCACGTTGGTCTCCATGGCATTGATGATCTCGATGCAGTACTCTTCACTCCTATCGATCGTCACCGGCGCATCCCCATATGCCTCTGCCCGCAATTCCGCCCGCCGGTCTTCAGCCCGCGTTTCAGAAGAAACCAACAGATCCTGCCAACTCCCTACCTTGGGCGTGAAACGTTCGATGAGGGCCGGGGTGCGGCGGAAGTATGGCACGTACTCTGAATTGTGGTAGCTGGACTCGGTGAGGAAGTAGCCAAAGTAACGCATCATCTCCCAGCGCACCATATCTTGCCGGTAGATCTCGGGATCTTCCATCTTCTCTCTCAGCAGCGGATAGGCGTCCTCGCCGTTCCACTCGAAACGCAGGAACCAGGCTTGGTGGTTGACCCCAGCTACCCAGTGGCCTGTCTCCGCGTAAGGCGCCCCAATGTAGCGCGCCAGTTCCATCGCTGTCCCTTGCACACTATGGCACAGCCCAATGCTGCGGATAGGCGAGGCAACGTTCAGCGCCCAGGGAACCGTCGTGGTGGGATTGGCGTAGTGGAGAAACCAGCCATCGGGACACAGCTCCTCCATGTCCCGGCAGATATCCAGCATCACTGGAATATAGCGTAGCGCGTGGAAAACGCCACCGGGCCCGGTTGTGCAGCCTACTGCCTGATCGACCCCGTATTTGCGTTGAATCTTATGCTCGACCATGCGCGCCTCGAGGCCATGGAGCAACACCACCGAGATCACATAGTCGGCCCCGTCCAGGGCACGGCGTCGGTCGGTGGTGGATTCAATTTTTGTCGGCACGCCCAACTGCTTTGCCATCTTCTTGGCCAGAGCGGTGGTCACATCCAGGTATTCCTGGTTGATGTCCATGAGGGAAAGTGTCCCTTCCACTAAGGCCGGGCGCGTCAGGATGTCTGAAATAAACCGCTTGCTGAACCCGGTGCTGCCCGCGCCGATCAGAGTAATTTTAGCCATGTTCGCTCTCCTTTCCTCAGCCCTTTACGCCGCTGATCACTACGCCCTGGATGAAATGACGCTGGAATAAGAAAAAAATAATGACCGGAGGCAAAGACATTAACAGCGCAATCGCCATCGTGTGCGAGAAAAAGTGGACTGCCGGATAGGCGCCGCCTTTGGACCACATGGCAATGCCAATGCTCAAAGTCTGTTTATCAGCGGTGTTGAGGTAGATCAAAGGCCCCAGGAGATCATTCCACTGCTCCATGAAGGTGAAGATCGCCACTGTTCCCAGAACCGGCATTGACAAGGGCAGAATGATACGCAGAAAGATGTCAAAGTAGCTGGCCCCATCGATACGCGCGGCATCGTCATAGTCCAGCGGGATGGTCATGAAGAATTGACGCAAAAGGAAGACATAAAACGCGCCTCCCCCGAAAAATGCCGGCACAATCAGCGGTTTCAGCGAATTGAGCCACTGTAAGTTCTTGAAGATGAGATACTGGGGAATCAAGGTCACCTGAAAGGGGATCATCATCGTGCTCAGCACCAGAATGAAGAGCGGCCCCCGCCAACGGAAACGCAGGCGGGCAAAAGCGAAAGCGGTCATGCTGGCCGTAAGCAGGCGTCCGATCTCGACCCCTGCAACCAAGAGCGCCGTGTTCCGAAAGTAGCCCAGAAAAGGCATCTGAGCGAGCGCGTAGGGGTAATTTTGCCAAAAGACTGGATTGGGGACCCAGCTAGGCGGCACGCGCCAGACTTCCTGCGGGTCCTTCAGGGAGGAGGACAACATGAACAGAAACGGAATCATGAAGAGAAGTCCCAGGCCAAGTAGCAACGCGTAGATAATCAGCTTTAACCAGACATTGCGCGTGCGGCGACGCTGCCACCACTGAAAAGTTGAATTGCGCGCCACGGTTGGGCGCGACATCATACCCGTCTGCGGCTTGGTCGGCATTTGCATTATGCCCTTTCTTCAGCCTCATAGTAAATGAGCCGTCCCGACAGACGCAGGAGTAGGAGGGTCAGACCCAGAATGATGATGAACAATACCCAAGCCAAGGCCGAAGCATAGCCCATCTGGAGAAAACGCCAGCCATAGTTATAGAGATGCAAGACAAAGAACAGGGTGGCGTTGACAGGCCCGCCATCGGTCATCACAAACGCGGCTGTGAACACCTGGAAGGAGCCGATCATGCTCGTCACGGTAACAAAGAGAATCACCGGCGAAGTCATGGGCAGGGTGACATGGACAAATCTAGCCCAGGCTCCCGCTCCGTCCAGCTCGGCTGCTTCGTAGAGCGCGGTGGGTACGCTCTGCAACCCGGCCAGATAGATGACCATGCCCCCCCCTATTCCCCATAAGCTGATGATTATGAACGTGGGCAGCGCCCACTCAGTCGAGGCCAACCATTTGGGTCCTTCGACGCCAATCACGGCCAAGGCGGCATTGGCCAAGCCGATTTCGGGATGGAACACCCACATCCACATCAGGGCGGTCGCCACAGCCGGCGTGACGGCGGGCAGGAAAAAGACGGTTCGAAATACGGAGAGACCGTGCACTGCCTGGTTGAGAAGAATGGCCAGCGCGTACGCGGTAACCAATTGCAGCGGCACAATAGCCACTGTGTAAATCGTGGTCACCTTCAGCGATTGCCAGAACAGGGGATCCCCGGTGATCATGTATACGTAGTTGCGAATCCCCACGAATTCGGGCGATTTGAGGATTGGATACTCGGTCAATGAAAGAAACAGGGAGGCCACAATGGGAAACGCGGTGAAGGCCAGGAAGCCGATAAGCCAGGGGGTTAGGAACAGAAACGCGATGCGCTCTTCATGCTGGCGTAATGAGACCGACCCGCCCAGCTTAGATGTCAGGCCTTTGGCAATAGCCATAGAGGCTCACCTCCTTTGCGTCCATTTCTGAATCAAGGGCGCTCAGGGAATAGGGGCTATTTCCCTGAGCGCGCCGCTATTCGACCGCTACTACTGCAGCCAACCATCGATTTCTGCCTTGGCGTCGGCCAGGGCTTCCTCCACGGTCTTCTTTTGCAACAAGATCTCTTCTTCGGCTGTATTCATTCTGCGAAGAATCCGCAGGCTTGCCTTCTCGCCCAGCCACCGCGCTCGGAAGACACCGTCGCCGCCACCCGAGAATTCCGGGTTCTTGGTCGCGGGATCTCTGAAGACCGCGCCCTCGGCCAGGTCCCGATTGGTCCCCGCTGGCATGCGATCGATATGGTTGCGAGTATCATAGGATGCGTTGTGGAAACTATCCGTTCTGTACTGCGCCCACAGGTCATCCGTAGTGACAAACCACATCAGATCAAAGGCTTCCTCAAGCACCTCTGAGGCCTTGTTGAGCGCCCAGCAGTTGCCGCCGTAGATCTGAAGTTTCTGCTCGACATAGGGGTAGGGCAGGTGATCGTAGACGAAGGGGTGCTCGACGATATTCTGGGGATTGCCCCAGCTTACCGTCATGGCGCTGCGCTCAGCCGACCACGCTCGCGATGAACCACCGACCGATTCAAGCTCCGAGGGGGGCATGGCCACTTTGTGCGTATGGACCAGATCGTACCGGAGTTGGAAAGACTCGATCACCTCAGGCGTTGTGAGCAGGATCTCCGTTTCCCCATAGTTGTCTTCCGTGTTGAACATCATACCGCCGCTCTGGTACACCATGGTGGCCCCGATGCCTCCAAGGCCGCCTATGCCCATAGTCATGCCATACCGTTCCACTGTTCCATCGGCTGACCGCTTGGTCAGCGCGTTCAGGGCTTCGAGCAGATCGTCCCAGGTCCAGGTGTCGAAGTCTGGATCCCCGGGATTGGGGATGGCGATGCCCTCCGCCTCGGCCATCTCCTTGTTGATCCACAGCGTCAGTTGCTCGGGGTAGAATATGGAGATTCCATATAACTTGCCATTGAAACCATTCTCGAGCCACTGATCGACTCCGAACTTGGTCATATCGCGATCGGCGACCAGATCATCCAGAGCGGCCAACCGCTCGGAGGTCCAGAAATCCCCGAACCAGTATGCATCCACCTCGATCATATCTGGCGCTACACCACCGGCCATCTGGGTCAATAACTTTTGGGGGTATTCTCCCCAGGGGGTCATCTCCTCGGTGACTGTAATTGGGAGGGCCTTTGCGGCGGCATCGAAGCTAGGCGTCATGAATCCGCCCCACCAGTGTGACGCGCGCACGTCCGTTATTTCTTTGGCGACCGCTCCCTCTTCGGCAGGCGCGGCGCCCGGCATCCCTTCCACACAACTCACTGCCAAAACCCCCGCAGCGCCTACTAAGGAGCCGCGTAGAAAATCCCGCCGACTCATGCGTTTCTGTTGTGTCATGGGTTCTCTCCTTTTTCCTGTGGATGGATTCATCCTGGTTGAGGGTATCCTTTCCAAATGGGAATTATATACTTAACTGCACAAGCATATCTTTCTCAGCCGACTTGCGCCGGCTGTGCGGGGAATTCCCACCCGCGTTGTAGGGGATAGGCAGACCTACCCCTCGTTCCTTAATGTTTTTAGCGGCGTTGGTATCCCGATCTTCCGTATGACCACACCGCAAACATTCAAATATCCGATAAACTGCCGGCTTCTCTTTCCTTACTTCACCGCAACGGGAACAGGTCTTGGACGTATTACGGGGGTCCACTTCAGAGAATTGTCTACCGGCCCATTCTGCCTTGTAGCGCAATTGCTGAAATAGTATGCCCCATGTCTGTTCCATCATACTGCGATTCAAGCCACGTTTCCGACTGCCACCACATCGAGACATGTTCTTGATTGCCAACTTTTCTACCGCTATCTTCTGGTATTTTCGCACGATAGCAGTAGTCAACCGATGGCATTCATTACGATTGCGTACTGTATTCCTACGCCTCTCGCGGGCAAACGTAGCTACCGCCTTTCTCCGTCGATTGCTGCCTTTTTTCTTTGTGGAGATGGCGCGTTGCAAGCTTGTTTCTCTACTTCTGTCAATCACGCGCCGGGATACTGTTTCCCCATCGCTGAAGGTCATGCGTTCGTTTACGCCCATATCTATGCCCACCGCAGTATCCACAGGCGCCAGGATGTTCTGTTCCTCTTCATAGACAAGGTCAACTGTCAGAATGCGACCGTGCATACCGATTCGCAAGGCTTTCAGCCGGCTACTGTCTGGCATCCTACGATTGGGCCGTATCCTGATAACGGGTACTCCTTTTACCTTGATACGATTGCCTTTCACCATGCCTGCTGTAACGCTTGCCAACTCAAGGCACTGATAGCGCTGATGTGGTTTGAAGCGTGGATAGCCCGGCTTTTCCCCAGCTTTCACCCTACGAAAGAAGGCCTTGAATGCCCTGTCTACTCTCACTAAGACTCCGCGAGAAACTGTTATCCCTATATCACGCCAGAACTGTTGTTCCTTTCGCAGTTGGGTCAGTCCCTTCATCTGCCTGTACATAGTCATGCCCTTGCCATCAGAAAGATAGGTGTTCTTTCTCTGTTCAAGGGAACGATTGTATAGCCAGCAGCATGAGCGCAATACCTCACGGATACGAGCATAGCCAGCTCGCGAACAGTAGCCTCGTTCTTGGTAGGTTTTGTGGATTGTGGTACTCTGGAGAGTATCCATAAGCTCTGACCTTGTGGATCGTAGCCCGTGGCGCTTCCAACACCGACGGGCTTTTCTCTTCTCGGGACAGGCAGACCTGCCCCTCGTTCCTTGAACTATCTCCATCATACCACATCCTCACACGCAACCCACGGGAATCCTTGTGCAGTCAAGTATATAATTCCCTTACCAATCCACTTTCTCTTACATGGTTGGATTGGCATCACCTCCTACTATGACGCTCACGGTTGAAAATTGTTTTCTACTACACTATTGCAAGTAAGTACGCTCATGTATAGCACATTGATTTGTGTCTGCCAAGTGCATGAAAAATCATCCCCGCACGCGCTATGTAGTGGCAATGGGGGACAACCCCAAAGAAAATTGCAGGTTGCCCCTCATTCATTTCATGCTAAACTAGGAAGTGGTAGTCAGCCTGATTGAGGAAAGGAAATACTCTTATGACAGCCCTAAACCCCGCTTGCCTTCAATACCGGCTTACAGCGCAGGAACGCCAAACCTTCAACGATACGGGTCTGCTATACGTCAGGAATGCCCTCTCGCCAGAGCAAGTTGAACAGGGTGTTGCCCTCACTGAACGCATTCACCAGATCAAATTGGCAGAGGGTCACGACCCGCGCAAGGCATTGTTTTACCCCAACTTCATCCCAGATGATCCCTATTTCGCGGATCTGGTCGATTACGAGCGCATCCTGCCCAAGGTATGGGGGATTCTGGGCTGGAATATCTATCTGTATCATGCCCATCTGATCGTGACGCCGCCGAATGGAGAAGCGCCCAATGACAAGACCTTCGGCTGGCATCAAGACAGTGGGCGCGTCAACATGGAGATGGAGAGCCACCCCCGCCCCCGACTATCGCTCAAAGTGGCCTACTTCCTGTCCGATACCAGCGAGCCAGGACGCGGCAACTTCTGGGTGGCGCCGCGGAGCCATTTACAAGATACGATCGAGAGACCAGCAGATGGCCGCGGTCAGCCGCAAGGCGCGAAGCCGGTTTTAGCCGGACCCGGGGATGCGGTCTTTTTCGATCGTCGCCTATGGCATACCGCCAGCCCCAATTGGTCGGATAGAACCCGCCGCGTTCTGTTTTACGGGTTTGGATATCGGTGGCTGCGAACGAAAGATGACATGACGGTTGAGCATCTGTGGGAGCGCAGCAGCCCGATTCGCCGCCAGCTGCTGGGCTGGAGCGTAAATGCCAATGGCCGCTTTTCACCCACTGACGACGATGTGCCCTTGCGTATGTGGCTGCGGGAGCATAGCCCGGCCGAGGCAGAATAGTTAGGGGCTGGCCTTGCGCCAGCCCCGCTGGCTAAGTGACAGGACAAAGGAACCTGGCACGTCTTACGCGCTACGCATCGTCTATTTGTATGGCCAGACGATCTCCAGGAACGGTTTATCCATCCCCGCTTCTTTGTCCATCGGTTTGGTCATGTAGACCTCGCGAGGAGAGTCGGCGATCTGGTGGCCGTTGTCTTCGATCCATTTGTAGACCGCATCATAGTATCCGAGAATTTCTGGGAAATGAGCCTGCCGCAGAGTAAGCTCTATATAGGCGACGGCGCCGCCGGATAGCATCCCGCTCTGTACGTCGCCTCTAACGGCAGGAACCGTCCTGACAGGGATCCCGACCTCCACCGGTCCGTTGTTCTCTTCGTTCACATGGCCATGATAGATGGCGACCGGTTTGCCATCGCGCTCAACACCCGTTTCTGCGATGATCTGCGCCAGTCGCTCATACGCATCGCGCAGGTGATCGGTCAGTTCGCCAATGTAGGCATGGCGAGTGATAGTGATCATCTGGCGGTCCGGCAGCTTTGCCGTCTGAATTTCGTGGGACATCTGTTTTTCCTTGTTTTGTCGCTCGTATAGCGAGCCATTGATGGGAATGTGAATCGTAACGCCTTCGTCGCGGCCGCGACGAAGGTCGGGGATATTGGCGCAGACCTTTCAGATGAACATTGCTCCCCACAACTACTACAGCCATCTGTCATCGTACATCAGCGCCAGCCTGTGCGCAGTCCTGCCGAATGTGCGTATTATGGAGATCGATATCGATGACGTACCCTGGAAAGACGAGATGGTGACAAACCCGCCTGAAATCATCGGCGGGTATATAACCATTCCCTCCGGGCCAGGTTGGGGCACAGAGATTGTGGAGGAGGCACTGCGCGCGCATCCAGGCGGATAGTTGGCTGCACGCTATGCGAGCTGTTTAGCCTTCCATCCTGATAATCCTGATTCAGACAATGTGTTCCTCTCCTCAAAATCTGGGACATACCCTGGATCAGATGCGCCATTGCCTCAATCAAATAAATCGTGATAGAATTTCCACAGATAGCTGCAGTGCGCGCAGTGCCGAGTTCGCTATGTCAGAGCGAGAGGAGGGGGAGCATGGAATCCACAACGCGGTTGCGTGACGCGCCTCAGGAACAGACAGAGCAGGCCAACGGCCGACCCACGCGGGTCAACCCATTGGCGCCCGACGATGGCCGCCGTGTCACCAAGGAAGAGTACTGGGCCAAGTGGTATGAAAACCCCTACCCCAACATCGACGTCAGCTACGAATGGAACAACGGCATCCTGGAGGCCAAACCCTTGCCCACTCCCCTTCAACTTGACCTCTACAATTGGTTCCTCGACATCTTGCGCCGCTATGTGGAGAGCCATCCCATTGCCAGGCTGATCAATCTGGAAACCGGCTTCAGTCTGACCATGCCGGACTCAAAAGAGCTGTCTGGCATACGGGAGGCGGTGCGCAAGCCGGACATCGGCGTGGTTCTGGATGACAATCCGATACTCTGGAGGATCACTGATCGGGCGTTTAAGGGGGTCTGCAATCTGTGCGTGGAGGCAGTGTCCGATTCGACACTGGCGGAGGTGCGCCGGGACACAGAGGAGAAGAAGAGAGACTATGCTCTGGCTGGGGTGCAGGAATACTTCATTCTCGATCCGGACGACCGCTATATGCGCTTCTATCGTCTCGGCGCGGATGGGCGCTACGAAGAGATTCGGCCGGACGCGGAGGGAGTGATTCGCTCGCGGGTGTTGCCTGGATTTCAGTTTCGGCGGCGCGATCTGCTGAGGTTGCCGGATATGAAAAATCTGGCTCTGGATGAGGTGTATGCGGGGTATGTCCTACCCGAATATCGGGCCGCTGTCGTCAGGGCCGATACCGAAGCGCAACGAGCCGATACTGAAACGCAACGAGCCGATACCGAAGCGCAGCGAGCCGATACCGAAGCGCAGCGAGCCGATACTGAAGCGCAACGAGCTGATACTGAAGCGCAACGAGCCGATACCGAAGTAGCCGCCCGTCAGAAGGCAGAGGAACAGGCCACAACGGAAGCGGTCGCCCGACGAGCAGCGGAAGAGCGGGCGCAAGCGCTGGAAGCCGAATTGGCCCGACTGCGCCAACAACACTCCTGAGCATAAATACCCGTCAGAAATTCTGCTCTATCTCCAGGCCCGTGCGTCAGATTTTCTGATGATCGATGTACCCTGGAACGGCTTCGCCCCGTCTAAGCGGGTGGGGGAACTGGCGCAGACCTTTCAGATGAACATTGCTCCCCACAACCACTACAGCCATCTGTCATCGTACATCAGCGCCAGCCTGTGCGCAGTCCTGCCGAATGTGCGTATTATGGAGATCGATATCGATGACGTACCCTGGAAGGACGAGATGGTGACAAACCCGCCTGAAATCATCGGCGGGTATATGACCATTCCCTCCGGGCCAGGTTGGGGCACAGAGATTGTGGAGGAGGCACTGCGCGCGCATCCAGGCGGATAGCTGGCTGCACGCTATGCGAGCTGTTTAGCCTTCCATCCTGATAATCCTGATTCAGACAATGTGTTCCTCTCCTCAAAATCTGGGACATACCCTGGCTCAGATGCGCCACTGCCTCAATCAAATGAATCGTGATAGAATTTCCACAGATAGCTGCAGTGCGCGCAGTGCCGAGTTCGCTATGTCAGAGCGAGAGGAGGGGGAGCATGGAATCCACAACGCGGTTGCGTGACGCGCCTCAGGAACAGGCAGAGCAGGCCAACGGCCGACCCACGCGGGTCAACCCATTGGCGCCCGACGATGGCCGCCGTGTCACCAAGGAAGAGTACTGGGCCAAGTGGTATGAAAACCCCTACCCCAACATCGACGTCAGCTACGAATGGAACAACGGCATCCTGGAGGCCAAACCCTTGCCCACTCCCCTTCAACTTGACCTCTACAATTGGTTCCTCGACATCTTGCGCCGCTAT
The DNA here is from genome assembly GCA_958295915.1 of uncultured Caldilineaceae bacterium. Classification (GTDB taxonomy): domain Bacteria; phylum Chloroflexota; class Anaerolineae; order Caldilineales; family Caldilineaceae; genus Bin5. Next base: position 3,497,677 of record OY282381.1, on the reverse strand, counting down.
GTGGAGAGCCATCCCATTGCCAGGCTGATCAATCTGGAAACTGGCTTCAGTCTGACCATGCCAGACTCAAAAGAGCTGTCTGGCATACGGGAGGCGGTGCGCAAGCCGGACATCGGCGTGGTTCTGGATGACAATCCGATACTCTGGAGGATCACTGATCGGGCGTTTAAGGGGGTCTGCAATCTGTGCGTGGAGGCAGTGTCCGATTCGACACTGGCGGAGGTGCGCCGGGACACGGAGGAGAAGAAGAGAGACTATGCTCTGGCTGGGGTGCAGGAATACTTCATTCTCGATCCGGACGACCGCTATATGCGCTTCTATCGTCTCGGCGCGGATGGGCGCTACGAAGAGATTCGGCCGGACGCGGAGGGAGTGATTCGCTCGCGGGTGTTGCCTGGATTTCAGTTTCGACGGCGCGATCTGCTGAGGTTGCCGGATATGAAAAATCTGGCTCTGGATGAGGTGTATGCGGGGTATGTCCTACCCGAATATCGGGCCGCTGTCGTCAGGGCCGATACCGAAGCGCAGCGAGCCGATACCGAAGCGCAACGAGCCGATACTGAAGCGCAACGAGCCGATACTGAAGCGCAACGAGCCGATACCGAAGTAGTCGCCCGACGAGCAGCGGAAGAGCGGGCGCAAGCGCTGGAAGCCGAATTGGCCCGACTGCGCCAACAACACTCCTGAGCATAAATACCCGTCAGAAATTCTGCTCTATCTCCAGGCCCGTGCGTCAGACTTTCTGATGATCGATGTGCTTTGGAACGGCTTCGCCCCATCTAAACGGGTGGGGGAACTGGCGCAGACCTTTCAGATGAACATTGCTCCCCACAACTACTACAGCCATCTGTCATCGTACATCAGCGCCAGCCTGTGCGCAGTCCTGCCGAATGTGCGTATTATGGAGATCGATATCGATGACGTACCCTGGAAAGACGAGATGGTGACAAACCCGCCTGAAATCATCGGCGGGTATATGACCATTCCCTCCGGGCCAGGTTGGGGCACAGAGATTGTGGAGGAGGCACTGCGCGCGCATCCAGGCGGATAGTTGGCTGCACGCTATGCGAGCTGTTTAGCCTTCCATCCTGATAATCCTGATTCAGACAATGTGTTCCTCTCCTCAAAATCTGGGACATACCCTGGCTCAGATGCGCCATTGCCTCAATCAAATGAATCGTGATAGAATTTCCACAGATAGCTGCAGTGCGCGCAGTGCCGAGTTCGCTATGTCAGAGCGAGAGGAGGGAGCATGGAATCCACAACGCGGTTGCGTGACGCGCCTCAGGAACAGGCAGAGCAGGCCAACGGCCGACCCACGCGGGTCAACCCATTGGCGCCCGACGATGGCCGCCGTGTCACCAAGGAAGAGTACTGGGCCAAGTGGTATGAAAACCCCTACCCCAACATCGACGTCAGCTACGAATGGAACAACGGCATCCTGGAGGCCAAACCCTTGCCCACTCCCCTTCAACTTGACCTCTACAATTGGTTCCTCGACATCTTGCGCCGCTATGTGGAGAGCCATCCCATTGCCAGGCTGATCAATCTGGAAACTGGCTTCAGTCTGACCATGCCAGACTCAAAAGAGCTGTCTGGCATACGGGAGGCGGTGCGCAAGCCGGACATCGGCGTGGTTCTGGATGACAATCCGATACTCTGGAGGATCACTGATCGGGCGTTTAAGGGGGTCTGCAATCTGTGCGTGGAGGCAGTGTCCGATTCGACACTGGCGGAGGTGCGCCGGGACACGGAGGAGAAGAAGAGAGACTATGCTCTGGCTGGGGTGCAGGAATACTTCATTCTCGATCCGGACGACCGCTATATGCGCTTCTATCGTCTCGGCGCGGATGGGCGCTACGAAGAGATTCGGCCGGACGCGGAGGGAGTGATTCGCTCGCGGGTGTTGCCTGGATTTCAGTTTCGGCGACGCGATCTGCTGAGGTTGCCGGATATGAAAAATCTGGCTCTGGATGAGGTGTATGCGGGGTATGTCCTACCCGAATATCGGGCCGCTGTCGTCAGGGCCGATACCGAAGCAGCCGCCCGTCAGAAGGCAGAGGAACAGGCCACAACGGAAGCGGTCGCCCGACGAGCAGCGGAAGAGCGGGCGCAAGCGCTGGAAGCCGAATTGGCCCGACTGCGCCAACAACTCTCCTGAGCATAAATACCCGTCAGAAATTCTGCTCTATCTCCAGGCCCGTGCGTCAGACTTTCTGATGATCGACGTGCCCTGGAACGGCTTCGCCCCATCTAAACGGGTGGGGGAACTGGCGCAGACCTTTCAGATGAACATTGCTCCCTACAACCACTACAGCCACCTGTCATCGTACATCAGCGCCAACCTGTGCGCAGTCCTGCCGAATGTGCGTATTATGGAGATCGATATCGATGACGTACCCTGGAAGGACGAGATGGTGACAAACCCGCCTGAAATCATCGGCGGGTATATGACCTTCCCGCCGGGCCGGGTTGGGGCGTAGAGATTGTGGAGGAGGTACTGCGGGCGCATCCAGGCGGATAGTTGGCTGCACGCTATGCGAGCGCTGCAATCAGATCCGTATGCGAATCACCTTCCCGACAATTCGTGTTGGTCCATCCGGTCCAGGAATCGGACGGCTCGGCGTGCCCTGGCCGGTTGAAATGTAAACCGCTCCATCCGGCGCGAGGGTGATATTCGTGGGCATGTCCAAGCCATCCGCCAGGATATGGGGCGCGCTGCCACCGGGCAGATAGCGGCTGACTCGCCCGCTGTAGCGCAGATAGCCGCCGTGAAGCGCTGGTTGGTCCGGGTCGAATAGATCATGGGTGCGGTCGAGCAGGTCCGCGTACCCGCTGGTCATCTCAACAACGAAGATACTGCCGGCGCGATCGATGGCCACATCGATCGACGTTGTCAGGCCGGTGACGGCGTCTTCAACCGTGCCTGTGGACGGGTCCACCCGCACGATTTTACCAGCGCCAGGCATAAAAGGGATCACCTCACCGTTCACCGCTACCGCGCCGGAAAAGAGAGCCACCAGCACATCGCCATTGCGCGGATCCACGGCCAGCCCTGCGGGTACTGACTGCTGTCCGTTCGCAAGGGTATCGAACTGAACGATCTGCCGGTAGGCGCCATCGGCGATTCGCACAACGGACAGCGCATTGGCCGTGCTCTCGGCCAGATAGATTTGGGAGAAGTCCCGAGAGAAGGCGAGGCCGTTCATATTGCTGCGCGGGGACAGATTACGCCCTATACGCCTGTCCGGGCTGATCTCATACAGCCCGATACGATCCAGGCCAGCGTCGACGCTCAGGAAGAGCCGGCCGTCGGGGTGGCGCAGCAGATCGCCGGGGCCGTTGACTTCGTCTCGCCGAGTGGCGAAGAACTGCAGCGCATTGTATGTGGGCAGGTGGCGAAACCAATCGATGCGCTCGCCATTATCCGTGAAGTCGCCATCGCCGTTGCCGTCCTGGAAGTGGGAGAGCTTGCCGGTCCAGTTTGTGGGTTCGACCGCGTCGTAGCCGGTGCCTGCTTCGGCCACCAGCAGGGACCCATCCATCAACACAACGACACCGCGAGGATTGTCCAGCCCGGTAAGGACGGTTTCAATGACTGGGGCGGTCGGGGTGGCGCTGTCGATATTGTAAATTTTTGTCGCGCCCATCCGTGGCGCGCCATCCAACCCGGCAGCGCCACGGGCGTCTGATGGGGGCAGGGAGGATGGCGCGGCGCAGGCAGAGAGAACAAAGGTAGCGATGATCGCTTTTGCAATTATGTCCACAGAAGAGAGTACTCGGTCTCGGGATCGAAGAGCTGCACTTTGCCGCCGTCGATCTGTAGTTGCACTGGATCGCCGATCTGCAAGGGTTGCCTCGGATCCGCCAGGACGAAGAGATGCAGATCTTCGATCCGCACGTCAACCAGGTTGTCCCGGCCCAGGGGTTCGACCACAAAAACTTCGCCAGTGATGCCTGTATTCTGTGCCAGAGAGATATCCTCCGGTCGGATGCCGACGACCACTTGTCCTTTGCCCACGGCCCGGCTACCCTGCTTGTGCGGGACTTCCATCTCGAAGCCCTGGCGGCGTGCCAGATAGCGTTTCCCCTCCTGCACGATTTGGGCATCGAACAGATTCATCGGCGGGTTGCCGACGAAACCGGCAATAAAAATCGTGCGGGGCTGCTCGTACAGTTCGTTGGGCGGCGCGTAGGCCTGCAACTTCCCTTCTTTCATCACGGCAATGCGGTCGGCCATGGTCATGGCTTCCACCTGATCATGGGTAACATAAATGGAGGTGATCCCCAAGTCCAGTTGCAGACGCTTGATTTCACTGCGCATGGTCAGGCGCAGTCTGGCGTCCAGATTGGAGAGAGGCTCATCAAAAAGGAGCAGGCTTGGCTCTTTCACCAGCGCTCGGCCCAGGGCTACCCGCTGCTGTTGCCCACCGGAGAGTTGTGCGGGGCGGCGCGCCAGCAAATGGCCGATGCCCATCATATCCGCTACCCGCTGCACCCGCTTCTCCATTTCGTCCGCCGGTGTCTTTTTGAGTTTGAGAGGATAGCCGATGTTCTGGCGGACGCTCATATGCGGGTAGAGGGCGTAGCTCTGGAAAACCATGCCGATGTTGCGGTCTTTGGGAGCGACCTGATTGACGACGCGCTCGTCGAAGCGGATCTCTCCCGCTGTCGGCTTATAGATGCCGGCCACCATCAGCAGCGTTGTCGTTTTGCCACAGCCGGATGGGCCGAGGAAGGCCACGAACTCCCCATTTTGCATGTCAAGGGTGATGCCATCCGCGCCGGTCACGTCGCCCCAGCGTTTGGTCAGGTTGTCCAGTTCGACGCGCATTACGTTCCCCCTTTGCTGCCGCCGCCGTAGATATTCAGCAGAGCTTCCTGGGTGAAGATGAAAAAGATCAGAACCGGAATCAATTGGAAAAGACCGATGGCCGCCACTTTGTTCCAGCTGACGAAACTCGTGTCACCGGAGAACCTGTTGATGTACACCGGCAGATTGGCGACCCTCGAGCCGATGGTAAAGGTGAAAGGGATGATATAGGCGTTCCAACCTTGAATGAACATAAAGATCGACAGGGCCGCCAGACCGGGGCGAATCTGCGGCAGAAGAATCTCCCACCATACCCGAAACCGGCTTGCGCCATCAATGAGGGCAGCTCGCTCCATATCCCAGGAGAGGTTATCAAAGAACCCTTTCATCAGCCAGATGCCCAGGGGCAGGTCCAGTGTAACCATCACCAGGGCCACGCCGCCTACAGTATTGAAGCCGAACAGATCACCGAGCAGGGGGATGCCGCCGATGAACAACAGCACCTGAAAGATGGCGATCAGAAGCATTTCTGGACGAAAGGCGTGCAGGACCATCGTCATGCCCAGAAATCCTTTGCGTCCCGGAAAGTTCATGCGGGAAAGCGCGTACGCGGCCAGCGCGGAAATGGAACCAACGCCTACGACCATGCTCATGCCAATGCCGAAGGAGTTGAGGGTCGCCTTCCATATATCCGACTCAGACAGAAATGCCCAATTTTCGAAGGTCAGTCCCCCGAGATTGCCCTGCGCGTCCAGCGGCAGGAGGCCGTTCGTGCGCTGAGAAAAAGTCGCGATCAGAACCCAGGCATAGCCAGCCAGAATTGGCAGAATGCTGACTGTCAGCAGCGCATAGGGAAGCGCCTGCCCTAGCGTAAGCCTGGTCTCATTCCGCCGCTCGATTTCCATCCCCTGCGGAGCCACATTCCTCCTCCTGCTCACTGCTGACTATGATTCTCCTGATGCAGATGATTTACGGCAGTCATCCTGTCCATCACAATAGTCAATTGAATCAGAGTCATATTTCACAACACATCGATCTTCGGTTCCTGGACCAGATCGTTAAAGCGGAAGACCCGCAGATAGAGTACCGATAGGACGACGCCGATCACCACCAGCACAAAGCCCCAGGCTGCGCCATAGGCCCACTGATTCGAGCCGAAATAGGTCTGCAAGGCGCGCTTGTATGCTGTCAGCGCCCATACTTCTGTTGTGAAAAGCCCTGGCCCGCCGTTTGTGAGCAGCAGAATGTACTCGAAGGAGACGAGCAATGAAAGGGTCTGGTAGGTAACGACGAACAGCAGGGGCCAGCGCAGCAATGGCAGTGTAATGTCACGGATGAGCGCCAAGTCGCCAGCGCCATCCACTTTGGCGGCAATTATCAGGTCCGCCGGGATCGCTTCGATGGCTGAGGTAAAGATAATCATGCCAAACGACGCGCCCACGAATCCATTGACGAGAACGACAAACACCCACGGCGCTTCCGGGATCCAATAGGGCTGATTTTCGACACCAAGCCAGCCAAGAAGCTGGTTAAGAATGCCGTACGGGGGTTGTTGGGCAATGCGTTGCCACATCACAATGTAGACGACGGACGGCGTGATACGGGGCAGCAGCCACAGCAAGCGAAAGAAGAAACCGACACGTCGGCTTACATGGGCCGTCAAGAGGGCGAGTAGCAGAGCCAGACCAACGTTAAAGAACAGAAGTGTAAGGATGACGTACTGAAAGGTATTACGCAGAATTTTGGGGAAGAAACGGTCGCTGAACATCCGCCTGTAGTTGTCGAAACCGACAAACGTCCAGGGCTCGCTGAAGTTGGCGCTGGAGAGATCCGTCAGGCTGAGGATGAAAAGAATAATGGCAGGCAGAACGAAAAAGACAATGACCAGCACCGTACCCGGGGCCATGAAATCCAGCGCGTCAAGCGCAGCCCGGAAGGTGGGCTGTTGCGCGCCAGCGTCCCGCAGCGCGACAAGACCGCTGATAAGGAACAGAAGCAGCGCCATAAATGTCAGGGCCAGCCCCCACTGCACCTCCACGGATACTTTCTGCTTCTGCGCGATCTCTTGGGCCGCTGTAACTACGCTCCACACAGCCACGGCTGCCGTCACGCTGAGTATGATGGCAAAGAGGCCGTGCCAGGGCGCAGAGCGGCCCGGCCGCAGGGTGAGCAACCCCAGCCCCAGGGCGACGATACCGGCTAGAGGGGCCAGGTACATCCAAGGCGAACTGCGATAGAGCAGCCCGCCGTCGGTCGTCTCCACGGGCGGCATTGTCACCGCCTGTAGACCTGTCAGCGAAAGCGCGATCCGGTCATTGGCGGTGATGACGAAACGAAGCCAAGGCAGAAAAAAGCAACCTAGCAGAACAAAACCGGCGGCCAACAGCAGCCAGCGGCCGCGGCCAGTTCGAGGATCTTGGATTTCTGACAGGATCTGCGTCGTCGCCATTGGGCCGGCAATGAGAATCAAGAATGTTGAATGCGCCTCTGCTCGAAAGAGGCGCGAATGAAGAGTGAAGGTAGCAGGCGCTTCACTCTTCATTCTGCAATTTTTACATTGTATCTACTGCACAATTACATTGTCGCCCAGCTCGTTTTGGAGCTGATCGATGACGACTTCAATCGCTTCCGCGGGCGTGAGGTCGCCTGACTCGACTGCCTGAATGCCCAGATAGTAGGCTTCTGACCAGGCGCTCCAGTAGGGACTGTTGGGCAGGAAGGTCGTGTGATCCAACAGAGAGAGGGTGGCGCTCAGGAACTCAGCGGTCATGTAAGGCTCGTAGTCCGCCTGGGACTTCAGAATTCCCAGGTGCCCGCTTTCAACCGCGTAGGGTGTGTTCAGTTCCTTGACCGTCGTCTTGGCGATGAGGAGCAGCGCCAAGTCTGGGTACTCGCTCAAACTGCTGATCATATAGACTAATGGATGGGTAAGGGTAATAGGGCGTCCAATGCCGCCTTCCAAGCAGGGAATCGGCGCGAAGCCGACATTTTCGAAGAGATATTCCTCGCCGCCCTGATCCTGGAGATAGTTGGTATGCCAACTCGCCCAACGCCACGTGCCTTCAAAGACGAACATCACGTTTTTGAAGCTGGAGGTATACTCTTTGTGGTAGTCCCAGTCGCCGTCCAGTTTGTTAAGGCGAATGATCTTGCGTTCGTGGACGGCGTTGTGCAGCAGTTCATACACGGTTTGGGCGGCGGCGCTGTCGAAGATCAGCGCATCCATATCGCTCACGATCTCGCCACCGGCGGCAAAGTAGTAGTAGAGAAAGTCTGGCCCATTGGCGGGGCGATGCCACCAGCCTTCGCCTTCGGCGACAATCTCTGCCTCTACTGCTTGCTGGGCCGTGTCGAACATATCCTGCCAGGTATAGTCACAGCTTTGGATGCGGCTCGGCAGACTATCGATCTCTTCTTGGCTCCAGCCCAGCTCTTGCAGGAGAATTTTGCTGAAGTACAGTGGGCGGGCTTCTGCATCCTGGGGCACGCCCCAGATACTGCCGTTGAGCATTGTGGATTCCCAAAGGGAGTCGATGACATCGTCAAATTCGGCAAATTCACCGCTGTTGACCTGCTCGGTGATGTTCACCAGATAGCCGGCTGTGGCCCAGTCACCGATGTGCTCATGCCCGGAGACGATAATGTCTGGGGCCTCGCCGGCGTCTGACGCCAGCTCGAACTCAGTTTTGTAGTCTCCCCAGTCGGCGTCATCCTGAATGGTTTCCAGCGCGATCCGGCGGTTGTCTCCGTTGGCTTCCAGCACCGCGTTGGCAGCCTCGACCGCGGCGGTCAGGTTGTCGCAGCGGCCGTTTTCATAGGGCGGGCTGGCCTTGCAGCGGGCCACCAGATTGACGGTCATGATCTCATCTTCCGCGCCGCTGTCCGCGGCGGCCGGCGCGTCTTCCTCCGCGCCGGTATCCACCTGAACAGGCGCTGCTGGTGATGCGCAAGCTGAAACCAAAAGCGCCAGTGCAATCACGATCACTGGCAATACGAAATGTACCCGGTTCATGTGAGCCTCCTTATCAAATTGAATGGAATCGAGAAGAATTGCATTGCGCGCCACTGTTGGGCGCGACCCTGCCACGATTTCGAGGTACACGATCTCTTAGTGCCACCACTATCATATCATACATATTTGCTCCGAATTTTCGATTGCGGTCACACGACGCGACAGACGTTCTCCAGCCGGCCCAGTATTTCGATTTCGATGGCGACTGTATCGCCGTCTTGCATCCAGACCTGCGGATCTCGCCCCATGCCCACGCCGTGCGGGGTGCCGGTGAGGATCACATCTCCCGGCTCCAGGGTGAAGGCGGTGGAGCTGAACTCGATCAGCTCCGCCACGTCGAAGATCATCTCTCTGGTGTTGCTGTCCTGCATCACTTCGCCGTTGAGGATACAACGGATGCCGAGGTTTTGCGGGTCCGGCACGTCATCCGCTGTCACAAAGGCTGGGCCGATGGGGCAGAAGGTATCCAGGCTTTTGCCCCGAATCCATTGGGGGTCGCCCAACTGCAGATCCCGAGCGCTGACGTCGTTGGAACAGGTGTAGCCAGCCACGTAGCTCAGCGCGTCGGCTCGGCTCACGTGGCGAGCCGTTCTGCCGATCACCGCCGCCAGCTCCGCTTCATAGTCCACTTCAGCGGTCAGAGCTGGATCCCAGACGATCTCATCGCCAGGAGCGACGATACTCGTCGTGAACTTTGTGAAGATCACTGGTCGTTCCGGGGGTGGGGTGTTCGTTTCTCGGCAGTGGTCCAGATAATTCAGGCCGATAGCGACGATCTTGCCCGGTCGTTCCAGCGGACACAGGAGCTTCACACTGCTGCGGTCCACCGAATCGACCACCGTGCCGGTCTCGCCGGCCAGAATATCGGACCAAGTGGCATCGGTGACTTCGATGGTATCTCCACTGGCCGCGCCGTATACCTCTTTTCCGTTATGCTCAAACCGCAACCATCTCATCTGATCCGCTCCTCAAGAGTGTTCGATTGAAAACGACTATTGAATCTTGCCGGCAGCGAGCGCCTGCTTAAAATGCGCAATTGTGCGGGCGATGCCTGCGCTGAGGGGCGTATACGGCGCCTTCCTCAGCAGATTCTGCAGGGGCTCCTCGTTCTGCGCCTCTGCGAAAGGTAAGGGAGTTTCCTCATAGGTGATGCGGCCGGCGGCGCTCGGCTCGGCGGCAACGATGGCGTCTACCACCTCCGACATATGGGCGACGCTGCCGCGAATATTAAAAACCGATGCGCCTTCGTAGGGCAGGCGGGCCAATGCAATGAATGTCTGCGCCACATCGTCGGCATACTGATAGCCGCATGTGCCGCCGAAGGAGATATGGTAGGCTTCGCCTTTGGCTGCGGCCAGCATCGCCTGGGTGGGGGTGGAGGTCATGCCCTGATCGCGCGCCGGGCCGTACACTGTGTAGGGCCGCAGGGCCAGGCTGGCAATGCCGTCGTCCTGCCAGTAGATACGGGCTGTGCCTTCGTTGGCTTCTTTGTAGACGCCGTACAGGTTCAAGGGGTGGAAGGGATCTCCATCCTGCACCTCTGGGCCGTACAGATCCGCGCCGCCGTAGACAGCCATACTGCTGGCGTAGACCACCGGCGAGATGCCCGCCCGTTTGGCCGCTTCGAACACATTCACAGTGCCGACGACATTCACCGCCGCGCCGAGAGGGGGATTGGACTTGCAGAACGGCACCTGCAATGCGGCCAGATGGACGATGCGATTGACCCCGCTCTCCTCGACCGCGCGACAGACGGTTTCTGTATCGGTAATGTCGTCCTGGATAAACTGAATTTGGGCGATTTCCTGCGGTTCCATCAGCAGTTCGAGGCGGTGCATACTGGCGCCCAGATCGTAGACTGTCACCCCGACGCCTTCCCGGATCAGATTGCGTACGACCCACGCACCCAAGCAGCCCAGCGCGCCGGTCACAAAAAAATGTTCAGTTGCGCGCCTTTGTTGGGCGCGATATTGTTCACCAGCCATCAGTCGCTCTCATTCTCTCAGGAATGTTGAATGCGCCTCTGCTCGAAAGAGGCACGATGGACCTGGACTCTGGCATCTTTCATCTCTTCCTCCGGAGATCAGAAACTGAACAGACGCTATCCTACGGCAGATCGATTTCGCCAGAACCCAGAATAGGATCGATTCTGGATTTCGTTGTATCCTATCATTGACCGTCTATTTGTCAATACCGTCTATTTGTCAATTCCGAATTCAGTTAACCGGCGGAAATCATACAGTCTACCGATCTTCCCTTGCACGACCAGTGAGCGTTTCCCATGCCTGAAAATTCTGAATTGCGCGCCTCTGTTGGGCGCGACAGTAGTTCTGCCGCCATCGACTCCCGTGAACTCCGCAACGCCTGTGGCCGCTTTGCCACCGGCATCACCGTCGTCACCACTGAACTGGACGGCGACGTGCACGGCATGACCGCCAACGCATTCATGTCTGTCTCATTGGATCCACCCTTGCTGGTCATCTCTGTGGGGCACAAAGCGGCCCTGCATGAAAAGTTGCAGCAGACTGGTCGCTACGCAATCAGCATCCTGCGGCACGATCAGGAGGACTACAGTAGCCATTTTGCCGGCTGGCCGGTAGAGGGTCTGGAAATCCTCTTCGAACGTCGCCATGGCTATCCAGTGCTTCCCAACGCGCTGGCCTACTTTGTCTGCACAGTCGTTGATGCCCACCCCGCTGGCGATCACACATTATACATTGGGCAGGTCGAATATCTGGAGCATGTTGATGGCGAGCCGGTGCTGTTCTATGGCGGCACATATCGCCAGATGGCGCCGAGTCAAGGATGAAGTGAGAAAAACCAGTGGCTAGTGACCAGAAACGGCACTAACCTCTGCCGTTCTCACGCTTGTCGCTCCGCCCAGCGCTTCTTCATGGCCTGCATCTCCTGGTTGACGGGAACGGCCCGCCCCGGCGCCTGGTTGACCGCATCGTGGAGCCAGTTTCCCTGATTGTCCCGCGGTACCGGTTGGCGCTGAGCTACAGGCGGCGGCTCGATCGGTTTCGTCGGCGTGGCCGCATACCAGTAGGCTACCGACGCCATTTCGTTGGCCAGGTGGTTGCCGTGACCATGCTCGATCGTCACCTTCACCTCTTTCTGAAAGCGCACCGGATTCTCCAGATGCAGCACATACGATGTCTGATAGCCGTCGGTGTCCTCCTCGTATATTGAGGAACCGTTGCGCAGGAAGGCGTTGCGCTGCATACCCCAGGCCTGATTCAGATAGTCTTCACTACCGGTACCGTGGAGATCCGGGGGCCACTTGTAGCCATCCACCCAGATCATATCGTCGCCCTCGCCCCACCAGGGGCCCTGAAAGTTTGTGACGGACAGAGTACAGCCGATGTAATGGCCGCGGCCCTGGGTCTCCAGAATGACGTAGTTGTCCTCCCAGGCCTGCCGCTCTGTATTGACGATATTGGCTTCTGGTCTGTTGACGAGGATCTCATGTCCCCAGCCGCCGAAGGGGTTCGCGCGCCGGAACTCGGCGTGGAAGTAGCCCCTCTCCTGCGGCATTTCGTCGACCAACTCATAATCCACATAGAAATACTGGCGGTGATCTTCGCTGCTCTCGTTGATCAATTCCACCACTGCTCGCTCCCGGAAGGGCATGGGCGCGTAGCAGTTGAGCGCGCAGCCCATCTCGAACTGATTGTTCCAGCGGGTGGATGCGGTGAACAGCTGCGATTGATAGGAGTTGACGATTGCGTGTCCCAGGCCGAAGAAATCGCCCAACGGCACGAGTACACTGGGGTGGGCCGCGTTGTCCCAGGTGATCTTCAGCAGGCAGTCCCGGTAGTGGTTGCGCTGGGTCATCCATATATGGGTGATGAGGCCAGGCCCATTGATGTCGGCCAGCACTTGGGTCTCCCCAGCGGGGATGACCCAGGCATCGGCATTGCGGCCGGTCGTATCCCAGGAGGAGGCGCGGCCGGCGCGCGCCTTGCGTAGGCATGAGATGTCTGATTGCATGAATCTGATTCTCCTGATTCAGACCTTTGATTTGCTTGATTTATGTGATGGGGATGATGAACTGCCGTTATCATGGTAATCATACAAATCACACAAATTCGTGGTCAGAGGATGGACAGAATGAAATCATGGTCGATCCTGAATACTCACAGTAAGTCATGGTCTCAATGCTGGCAGACTGTCTACAATTTCTACTGTCTCCAGGCTGACGCTGATGACCTTTCCGATCAGATTGACGATGTACTGCGGGTCATCGGCGCGGTTGGGGTCGTTGACGATGCCGCTGCGTCTGTCGGTCTTGACGCGGTACTGGTCGATGATCCACTCCAGAGCCGAGCGGTTGCCCAGCCGATAGCGTAACGCTTTCGCTGGAATCCCGCCCAATATCAGGAAGTCGTTGTAGCGGATCTGCGTTTTGTCTCGGGAGAGCTTCATCTTCTCGACGCGCCAATCGAGGGACTGACCCGACGTCTCTGTCATGTTGAGCGGATAGGCAGGCGTCTCTTCATAGCCGACGTGGATTTTCGCCAGGCGCGCGCCGGCTTGGGCAAAGGTCCAGAAGTCCGGGGCAAAGGGCAGGCGCGGCAGATCGCGCTTGAGGTTGGCCTGGTAGCGCTCGCGGTAGCGCGGATGGTGCAGGATGGCGTAGACGGAATGGAAGATGTCCCATTTCCCGATGGCATCGTCGCTGTACTGCCTGCGGAACTGCGCCAAGGCCCAATCGGTGATGTTCTCCTGGCGGTTTGTCCCGTCCTCGTCATAGGTGTAGAAGGGAAAACATTGGGAACCACCTTGCGGCAACAGATCGGGAATTCTGTTGACCATCAGCGCAAACATCGGCCATTCTTGTCCAATCTTGAGCCATATCACCCGATTTTCCGTTTCGGTCTGCGCTGTGGGGAAGATGGACGGAAAAACAAAAACTCCGTGGGTTAGAATTCTATCAAAGAACAGATTCATTTTCGTGAAAGGACGGTAGAGGGATTGTCGGATTTTTGCTTCGGCAAATTCTGCGACTTGCCCGCCCTTCAATTTCTGTTTTAAGCTTGAACTCCACTTGATTTTCTCATCATCATAGACCACGAAATCATCGACGTTTGCCTCCTGATTTCCCCGCCCTTTCCACTTGAACACCTGCTCATTGTAGAAATCGATCATCCGACCCATGTTCTCTGTGAGCGCGTCGCGGTTGAAATTACACGCCCAGGCATCCCGGCTGGTTTGAACGCCATTACTGTACGTGTAAAAGATCACATCCACCGCCTCGCCTTTTGCCGCCTTCGCTTCCCTGCTTCCCAGCGGCATAAAGGTCTCAAATTCGGCGTGGAGTCCTTCTGTCAGCCAGGTGTGGCGCTTGTCCGGCGTTATCGGCTGCCATTCGATGTTGCGGTACTGATCCTTTGCATCGAGGTAGCGATACTTCTCTTCCTTGCGCCACAACTCATCGACACGCGCGTAGAAGATTGTTGAATGCGCCTCTAGCGAGCAGAGGCGCGGTTCGGCTTGGGCATTTGCTTTGTCGCGCCTTTTGATGAAAAAGTTGACGCTCACACCCACCTGAATCCCAAAGACGTTGTGCGTTGTGCCTGAGAGCTTTGGGTTCTTGCGTACGTTCCCACTCAGATCGAGAATGTAGATGGCGTCGAAATCGTCTGCAAGACATTTTCTCATACCATCAAACGCCACGCCATCGAGAAAGCCGTTGTTGGTCACAAAGGCGACAATCCCTTCCTCGCCAATGCGGTCCGATGCCCAGCGCATCGCCTTCACATACGGGTCAGCCAATGCGTTTTTATTGGTCGCCTTCGAGGCTTGCGCGTAGGTCTCCCGCACGCGCGCATCCATCATCCTATACGTTCGATTCTTGTTGTTGTCGTTCTCGTTGACCTGGCCCACGTTGTAGGGCGGATTGCCGATGATGACGGTGATATCCTGTCCCTGCTGAGACTGCGCCCGTTCACTGTTCTCCGGCGCAAAGAGGCTGAGTTGGATGTCCTCGGCCAGCTCGAAGGTGTCCACCAGACAGATGCCGCCGAAGGGCGCGTACTGACCGGTCAGTTCATAGTATTCATGCTCGATGTTCATGGCCGCAATGTAGTACGGCAGCAGCAGCATTTCGTTGCAGTGCAGCTCACGCGCGTACTTGTCGGGCAGGCGGGAAAGTTTGCCCATCTCCTGGATATGGCGCATGACGCGCAGGATGAAGTTGCCCGTGCCCACGAAGGGATCCAGCAGATGGACGCCCGCATCGGCCAGGGAGCGGTCAAACTCGCGGCGCAGTAGACTCTCCACCGAACGCACCATAAAGTCGACGATCGGCTGCGGCGTGTAGACGATGCCGTGCGTGTCGGCCACTCTGACAGAAAAACCCTGAAAGAAATTCTCGTAGACGGTGTTGAGAAAGCCCTGCTTCTCGGAAAAGTCGTCGATGGTGGCGGCAGTGGTTTCGATAGCGGCGTAGAAGCGATCCAAGGGGCGGAAGAACTCCCGCCGACTGAAACGCTGGCTGGTCAACGCGCGCGCCACCTCTTCGATCTCGCGGGCGATCACGTTGCGCGCCACAAAGTCCGGATTGTCGAACACGCGCCGGAAGATGCGCTCGGTCAGCAGATGCTGGATCAACATCTCCTCCACCGCCTGATCGGAGATGTTGGGGTTGATGGCCTCGCGACACAGACCCGCGAAGCGGCCGAAGGCGTCGATAAAGACCCGATTGTCGCGGCGCTCCCCTTCGATCAGAGACAGCAGAGCCGCAGCCAGTTCCGGCACTACCGCTTTGAACTCCTCCACGGCCTGCTGCCAGTCGGCAAAGGCCGGCGGCCGGTAGGCGAAGAAGACCCGCAGCCCGGCGATGAGCGCATCTGGCTCCCCGATAGGGCTGTCCCACACCCGTTGCCCCTGCTGGATTATGATCATGCGATCGGGGGCCTGGAAGAGGATATTGTCATCGGGATAGCCGGCCGCCAGCTTCCGGCGTATCTCCACATCCAGGTCGTCGGCGCTGTCCTTGGCCTCCCAGTAGCCGTGGGCCAGCCTGAAGCTGTCCAGCAGCGCGCCGTCGATGCGAATGATGCGCTCTCCGCGCGGTTTGCGGGCGTACTGCTCGGCCAGCGTCCAGCCGAAGGGTTGGGCGGCCGCGCGCAGGAGATTGGCGAAGGCGGGGGCCACCGCGCCCTCATGCACGAGGCCGAGCTGGGTCAGTCTGTTTATCTCGGCGAAGTAGTCTTTGACGACTTTGTGTGTGGCTTTGAGTTGAAACACGGGCAGTCCGAGTCGGAGAGTGGCGATCCAGGGCGCGTCCGGTTGCGTATTGCGTACTCAGCGGTCAGAATCAGGATTCGCAGGAGTAAAGGAGCCGAATCCAGTGGGCAGGCACAAGTGGGCGGGTACAAGACCCGCCCCTACTATCGCGTAGCATCTGTTGGTAACTCATCCTACGTGGCGTTATGCGTCTGCCGGTTCTTCCAACACAGCAAGCAACTCTTCCGCTTTCCTGCGCTTGGCCGGGTCGGGGTCGTGCACGACGATTCGCTGGAGGGTTGAAATGGCACGCGTATCGCCTTCTGCGGCCATATCGAACGCCATCTGGTCCCGCTTATCGTGGTAACTGTTGTCGTATTCTTTGATTTTCAGATCCCACTTGCGCCAGTAGTATTTCAGGTCCGTGTCCGGCCAATCCGCATAGATATCCTCCCAGGCACTCAGTAGGTTGTGCGGTTGCAAGCTGCCGGGCGAGATCGGATCGCTGACTTTCTGGTAGCGGCCATCCAGCGACATACGCAGGCGGTCAGAGGTATTAGCCAGGCCCTTGTGCACCGTCATACTGTGGAAGATGAGCACATCCCCTTGCTTGAATGGGCTATATGCCCACGTGCCATCGAGAGGGTCGAGCACCCCCAGGCCGCCGGCGCCCAGCGCAGGCTGAAATTCATAGACACCGCGCTTATGTGAACCGGCAGCCACCTGAAGCCCGCCCAATTCTATCGGCAGATCACTCAAGGGAATCCAGGCGGTGTAGGTGTCAGCCGCCCCCTGAAATGGGATGAAGTCCTGATGCGGCGGAGTGGTGAATGCTTCTCGTTGCGGGAACATGGTCCGCCCGATGATGCGTGGGGACGGCAATACGGACTCGCCCAGCATCCGCTCGAAAAACCCGATCAGGTTGGGGTGATGCTGGATGGCGTGGAAATCTGGCAGCTTGTACATGGCATGATATGTCTGCATGTATGCCGGCTCTGGTTCGACGCAAGAGCCGTTCAGATCAGCGATGGCATCTGCGAGAGGCGCGCCGGCCTGAATCCAGCCGGCATCCCGCGCGATCGCAAGGATCTGCAGGCGCAGGCTTTCTACTACGGCGGGGGGGAGCAGCCGGCGGATGAACAGATAGCCATCCCGTGTCATACGCTGTTGCAGTTCGGCTCCATCCTGCAATACATCCGTCGAATCAAGAAAAGGCTGCATTGGATATCTCCTTTTACTACTGGGTAGGTCGCAATTGGACGATTTCCTGATATGCTCGCAATGACATACTCTTGCGCCTACGGCTAAAAAGTGTTCAATTGCGCGCCTCTGTTGGGCGCGACAAAGCTCATTCATCGCGCCTCTTTCGAGCAGAGGCGCATTCAACGCTTTAGCGCCAGGAGTCAAACGGGTTTTTCGAGTCTGCCAATGGAAGCGAAACGCGCGCGCCCGCCATGTGCGAGGCATGCGCGGCCATGGCCCACTCGAGATGGCGCCGGGCAGTACGCCCATCAAGCAGCGCAAACTCCGGCTCCCGGCCATCCAGCATATCGAGCATCGAGCGGGCCATGCGGTGGTGCGCTTTCACCCACTTCTGATCATCGGGAGGCGGTTCGGACGGGATGACTTCCCAACGATCATCGTTGAAGAGCCCCGGACTGGCCAGCGGGTGGTAGTAGATATCGGGTTGGTTGCTCATGGGACCGGGCAGCGAAAGGACGCCCGCTGTGCCGTGGATGTCGATCCGATAGGGGCGCTCTTTGTGGTCCCCTTCGTAGGATTCAAAGTCGGCGGCAAAGCCATCATTGAACACATAATACGCCCGTATACCGTTCCCGGCGACCAGGCCCATCCCTTCGACGCCCTCCTTGAGATCCTGCGGCGTGGCGTCCCGACCATCCTGCGTGATGTGGGCGTGACACCAGAGTGGTTGGCCCCAAATCTGCCACAGGAAGTCGAAAAAGTGGGGGTAGAGGTCAAGGAAAAGCTGATTGCCCCCTTCATGCCCGTTCATACCGTAGATGCGGGCGAGGCGAGGTTCGCCAATTTTGCCTCCTGTAATGAGTGGAATGGCCAGGCGCTGAATGGGGGGATGGCCGCGCCAGGGACAGGCAACGATGAGCAATTTCTGGCGCTGTGCGCAGGCCGCGACCATCTGATCGACCTGGGCCGGCGAGGCTGCGATCGGCTTCTCGATGTAAATATGGGAGCCGGCTGCGGCCGCAGCCATCGCCATGGCAAAATGATCGCCAATCTCGCGGGTGGCAATGACGGTGATATCCGGGCGCTCTGCCGCCAGCATCTGGTGGTAGTCGGCGTATCCCTTCTTGGCGCCGGTGCGTTCAATGGCCTTTTGGCGTCCGGCCTCGTCTGGGTCGGCGAGGGCGACGATCGTCGCGCCCTGCGCCCCGACGAAGGCTTGGTCGACGGCGTGCCCATAATTGCCGCGCCCGGTGTGTCCGATGATGGCTACTCTCTTGCTCATAATTCCTCCACTGACAATACGATTGCACTGCGCGCCACTGTTGGGCGCGACAAGGTTGCACTGCGCGCCACTGTTGGGCGCGACAAAGCTGCCGGCAAGGTGGCGCAGACTCGAGAGCGGCGGATGGTTCGGCAAGCGCGCCTCTTTCGAGCAGAGGCGCATTCAACCATTTTACCACGATTCATCGACTCAGATACAGCTGTCGAGGACATTCGAGCACAGGCTTGGCTTTGACGCTGATCTTTTTCTATGGGAATTATATAGGAATATCCCACGCGCGCCATTCAGATCCCGATCCATGCGTTTGCCATCGCTACCTACCACGACTTTGGCGCCGCCCAGCTTATGATCGACTTCACCTGTCCAGCTACAGGTCTTTGTCGTGTACGCTTCATTCACATCCAGCACGACTTTGCCAAACTCGAACGCCTTGCGCTTGAGACACGGCAATAGCAGAGAACAGGGACAAGTCCGAAATGGTTGTCGAGGTCATAGCGTCTGTGATTTCCCAGATTCGAATTGACGGAATGCGTCCCTAGTCAGCCCACAGTCGGATGGTCTTTCGAGAGACGCCCAGTTTCTCAGCTGCCTGCTTATGTTGTGTATGGCATAAACCAATTGTAGACTTGCCACAGTTATACACATTACAGGGCAAGGGGACATGATGTCCCCTTCAGTCTTTTTTCAGAAATCAAAGATTTCCGAAGCTGTTATGTGTATAACGTGATGAAATCAGCGTAGTATAGGTGAGAGAGTTTGTCAAGCCTTAAATATGAAAACGTCTTAACAAGATTGTCAAGACGTTTAACTGGTTTGATATAGATTTAATTGGGAATTATATACTTAACTGCACAAGTAAGATTATCGTATGTTGAAGTTGCGTTGGGTGAGCATATGTGCTATTGTGGTATGATGGGGCACTCAAAAAAATGGAACGCGGGTGGGAATTCAGATCCCGCGCAGCCTTTCTTAAAGGCTGAGAATTATGTACTTAACTGCGTACGTACATAATTCCCAACAAGAGGAGCTGTTCCATAAGAAAAGCCCGTCAGTGCGGGAACACTACGGGCTGCGACCCACAAGGTGATGGCTTATGGATACGCCCCAGACTACCACAACTCACAAAACATATCAAGAACGAGGCTACTGTTCGCGCCCTGGCTATGCTCGCATTCGCGAGGCGCTGCGCGCTTGCTGCTGGCTCTACAATCATTCCCTTGCACAGAGAAAGAATACCTATCTTGCCGATGGCAAAGGTATGACCTTGTATACGCAGATGAAGGGGCTAACCCAGCTACGAAAGGAACAACAGTTCTGGCGAGATATAGGATTACCAGTTGCCCGCGGGGTGTTAGTGAGAGTAGACCAGGCATTCAAGGCCTTCTTCCGTAGGGTGAAAGCTGGGGAAAAGCCGGGCTATCCACGCTTCAAGCCGCATCAGCGCTATCAGTGCCTTGAGTTGGCAAGCGTTACAGCGGGCATGGTGAAGGGCAATTGTATCAAGGTAAAAGGATTGCCCGCTATCAGGATACGTCCTAATCGTGAATTGCCAGATAGTAGCCAATTGAAAGCCTTGCGGCTCGTGATGCACGGACGTATTCTGACAGTTGACCTGGTATATGAAGAGGAACAGAACATCCTGGCGCCTGTGGATACTGTGGTAGGTATCGATGTGGGCGTACACGAACGCATGACCTTCAGCGATGGGAAGACAGTTTCCCGGCGTGTACTTGACAGAAGCAGGGAAACAAGTCTGCAACAGGCGATTTCCACAAAGAAGAAAGGAAGTAACAGACGGCGAAAGGCAATAGCTACGTATGCCCGCGAGAAACGTAGGAATGCAGTACGCAATCGCAATGAATGCCATCAGTTGACCACTGCTATCGTGCGAAACTATCAGAAAATAGCGATCGAAAAGCTGGCCATACAGAACATGTCTCGACGTGGCGGCAATCGTAAACGTGGCTTGAATCGCAGTATGATGGAACAGACTTGGGGCATACTATTTCAACAGTTGCGCTACAAGGCAGAATGGGCCGGTAGACAATTCGTTGAAGTGGACCCCAGGAACACATCCAAGACCTGTTCCCATTGTGGTGAAGTAAGGAAAGAGAAGCTGGCGGACTATCGGACCTTTGTATGCCTCTCGTGCCGGCATACGGAAGACCGGGATCTGAACGCCGCTAAAAATATTCAGGAACGCGGGTGGGAATTTCCCGCACAGCCGAAAGCTGGCTGAGAAAGATATACTTGTGCAGTTAAGTATATAATTCCCCTTGGTTACTATCGTAATAATGTGTCATACTGTCTGATCAGACATAGATCATCCAGTACATCACTGTGAGAATTTTGAATTACGCGCCACTGTTGGGCGCGACAAGGAGCCAATCCAATGATTCAGCCAAAAAAGTTCCCGAGCAAGGACAATGGAGCGCGTTCTGTTGACCGTCGCACTTTTCTGAAGATGATGGCGGCAGGCGCCAGCGCGTCCGTTCTGGCTGCGTGCGCCACAGCGGGCGCGCCCGCTGAACAGGCCGCCGCGCCTGCCGCGGCGGACACACCCACGCCAGTGCCCATGCCAGAACCGGTCACCTCCGGCGCGGGCATGATGCGCCCAGAGGGCAGCCCCAAGCACGGCGGCATTTTACGTACAGCCTTCGGTGTGACCATGGCGCACTTCGATGCGCATCAGGGTGGCGGCACACATGTCCTGTGCCATATGTACAACAATCTGGTACGTAACAATCTGGTGGATGGCTTGCGTACCATCATCCCCGATCTGGCTGAAAGCTGGGAGGTGGATGACGGCGGCCTATCCTACACCTTCCATCTGCGCGCTGGCGTCAAATTCCACGACGGCGAACCACTCACATCTGCTGATGTGGTCGCGACCTTCAATCGCATCCTGGACCCACCGGCGGGTATCGTCAGTCCACTTAAGGCCAACTTCACGTTCGTCGATTCGGTCGAGGCCCTGGATGATATGAGCGTGCGTTTCAACCTGAATTCGCCCCGGCCTTTCTTCCTCAACCTGCTTACGCCCACCAATGCGCTGATCTACTCGAAGAAATCTTTGGAAGAGCATAACTTCGATCTGCGGGGAGTCATCGCTCCCGGCACAGGGGCATTCCGCTTTGTCGAACATCTGCCGGCAGAGAAATGGGTGATGGAACGCAATCCCGACTACTGGGATGCAGAGCTACCCTACGTAGACGGGCTGGAGATGTTGCACGTGCCGGCCTGGTCAGATCGGGGCACGGCGGTGCTGACAGATCAGGCTGACATGTCATGGAACGTTGCAAAAGAGACGTGGGACGAGGGCCAGAATCGCGCCGATATTGTGCGGGTCAACAAACTCGCCAACTTCGGCGCGTATTGGGTCTTCATCAATAACCGGGAAGCCCCCTTTGATGATGCGCGGGTCCGCCGCGCGATTCATCTGGCGGTTAGCAAGCAGAATCTGGCTGCAGCGTTCGGCACCCAGGAACTGATCAACATCACCCGTTGGGTGCCCCAGGGGGATCCGTACGCCACCGCGCCGGACGTACTGGCTACGCTGCCCGGCTACAGGGCTGAGAAGGAGGAGGATATCGCCGCTGCCCAGCAGCTCATGGCCGATGCCGGGTACGGAGACGGCCTGACAGGCATCGAACTCCTGGCCGCAGCCGGCCCTCAGGGCGAACTGCTGGCCCCGGCCTTCCAGGATATGCTCAAACGCACTCTGAACATCGAGACTGAAATTCGCATCGTCGAGCGAGCGTTGTTAGGGTCCGAACAGCAGACAGGCAGCTACCAGCTGATGGTTCACACCCGAGGGCACGGCGTCTCTGACATCTCACCTCGGGGCAACCTGTGGTGGCGCAGCGGTGGCTCCCAGAATTTCGGCGGCTACAGCGATGCGGACTTTGATGCATTGCTGGATGAGATCGATGTGGAGCTGGACATCGACACCCGGCAGGGGCAGATCGCTGAGGCCGAGGACATGTTGGATGCCAACCCGCCGGAATATCTGGTTGGGTACACCTTCCATCTGCCCATGTGGAACAACCGGGTTAAGGGTTTGGCTCTGGACGAGCGGGCCTTTGCGGAGTGGGGCCGGATGGAGACAGTATGGATAGATGAGGAAGCATAGAAACGTTTGAGATGAGAGATGCGAGGATCCATCTTTCATCTCAAATTCCTTCAACCACATGTCCAAATACATTCTCAACCGCCTACTCATTGCCATTCCTACCATCATCGGCGTCACGATCCTCATCTTTCTGGCGATGCGGGTGATTCCTGGCGATCCGCTACAGTTGATCGTCTCGGAAACGGATGGGGTGTACGTGCTGAGTGAGGAGGAACTGCAAGCTCTGCGCGCCAGCCTGGGGTTGGACAAACCCTACCACATCCAGTATTTGGATTGGATGGGGCAGGTTCTTCGTGGCGATATGGGTTCGTCATTCTGGATCAAAGAGCCAATCAGCGGCATGATTCTGCGTCGGGGGCCGATTTCCGCCCAGATTGCGATCATGGCCGTCGCGCTCTCCTGGCTGATCGGCGTGCCGATCGGGATGATCAGCGCGATGTGGCGCAACTCTCTGGTGGATCATCTGTCCCGCGTTGGCATTACTCTCTTCATCGCTATGCCGAGTTATTGGCTTGGGTTGCTGATTATTCTCTTCACCGTTCTGGTCTTTACCTGGCGTCCGCCCATCACCATTATCCAGTTGTGGGAAGATCCCATTGGCAATCTGTCGATGACACTGCTGCCTGCCCTGGCTCTGGGCCTGGGCCTGTCTGCGGCGACCGCGCGTATGGCCCGCTCCGCCGCATTAGAGGTGCTGTATGAGGATTATATCCGCACCGCGCGGGCGAAGGGACTGCGAGCGGCGCTCGTCGTCTGGCGTCATGTCTTCAAGAATGCCATGCTGCCGGTGGTCACCACAACTGGGTTGGCTCTGGGCGGCCTGCTGGGGGGAGCCGTTTCTGTCGAAAAGGCGTTCGCGGTGCCCGGCCTCGGCAGTTTGCTGGTGCAAGGCATGACCGAACGGGACTGGATGATGATTCAGAATCTGGTCCTGTTATACGGATTGATCTACGTCATCATTAATTTGATCGTCGATCTGAGCTACGCGTTTCTCGACCCGCGCATCCGCTACGAATCGTGAAATGAAAATAGAACGCAAAGGCGCAGAGACGCAACGACGCAATGATTTCTCCGGGGTTTTCTTTGCGTCCTCGCGCCATAGCGACATTGCGTTGAAACAGCGGTTTTCGTATTGAAAACAGGAAACGAGATGGCAAGGACCAAATCACTTCTTGCCGATGGTGTTTCTGAAGAGTTTGTTTTCGACATCCAGGGCCAGCGGCCCAATCTGATGCGGCGGCTCGGTCGTGCGCTGGTTCGATTCGCGCAGTCCTCGCCCATCGGCGCGGTCGCCCTGAGTATCTGGTTGCTGATGCTCTTCGTGGCTATCTTTGCGCCCCAACTGGCGCCCTTCGATCCACTGGAGGCCGATTATACGGTCATCCGGGAAGGACCGACTGCCAAACACATTTTGGGCACGGATCAATTGGGCCGGGACTTGCTCAGTCGCATTATCTTCGGGTCGCGTATTACCCTGATTGTCAGCATCACCGCTGTATTCATCGGCGATCTG
The DNA here is from genome assembly GCA_958295915.1 of uncultured Caldilineaceae bacterium. Lineage (GTDB taxonomy): Bacteria > Chloroflexota > Anaerolineae > Caldilineales > Caldilineaceae > Bin5. Next base: position 3,473,489 of record OY282381.1, on the reverse strand, counting down.
ATCGGCTTCATCTGGGGTATTGCCAGCGGCTATCTGGGTCAGCGCTTCGATCTCATCAGCCAACGGGTGGTGGATGTGCTCATGTCCTTTCCCGGCTTGATTCTGGCATTGCTGTTGCTCGTTGTGCTGGGGGCTGGCCTGACGACGGTTATCATCGCCATCTCCGTAACCCGCATCCCCTCGGCCACTCGCATCACCCGCGCGGTAGTGCTTTCCATCAAGGAGGCTTCCTACGTAGAGGCCGCCAGGATGATCGGCGCGTCGAATTTACGCATTATGACGCGCCATGTGGCGCCTCAGGCGGCTGCGCCGATTCTGGTGGTCGCTACCCTGCATTTGGGCGGAGCCATCTTCGCCGAGTCTGCGCTGAGCTTTCTGGGGATGGGCATTCCCCCTCCGGCGCCTAGTTGGGGCAATATGCTCGGTGGTGTGCTGGCCGCGGCATTCCGTCCGCCCTGGTGGCTGGTGGTCTTCCCCGGCTTGGCCATCACCTGCGCCATTATGGCGGCCAATCTCTTCGGCGACGCCTTCAGGGATTTCCTCGACCCGAAGCTGCGCCGGCGTATTGACTGATTTCTGACCACTGTCTGAACTATGATTCTTGTGATTTATGTGATTAAGATGATTTAATCATGGGTAATCAGATGAATCATAAGGACCCCGGTCAAATTTATGTGATGGAGCAGAATGTCTCACAAAAGGAGAGCACTGTGCCCTTTCAGGTATACGACTTCCACAAGGACATCCGCAATATTCTGACAACGCCGCAGATCCGCGCCCGTTTTCTGCAGTTCGATGTGGGCGTGACCGCGCAGAGCCATACCCACGATTTGGGCCATGAGATCTTTCTGATCTTACAAGGACAGGCGGAGTTTACCATCGAAGGCCACTCCCAGGTGTTAGGGCCCGGGCAGCTCTGCATCGCTCTCACCGATGAGGCCCATCAGGTGCGCAATGTGGGGGACGAAGCGGTCATCATGTATTTGTCGGTCACGCCTCACATCCAGCCGACCCATACCTATTGGAACGAAGACGGCGCCAAAATGCCGCCCCGCTTCGTCTTGAATACCGCCTACGACGTAGAAGTGGACCGCACGACTCCTACTGATGAGATTCTCGACCAGCAGCTGGCCGCGGCGGAGGCATGGCTGGCCGCGGTCGAGGCGAATACCCAGACACAACGGGAACAGATCGCAGCCTACAAAGCGGCGCGGGCTGCCGGTGATGAAGAGGCGGCCCACGCGGCCAGAGACGCGATGTGGGAAGATCTCTACCCGGCCTACGGCAGCGCCTTTGTCCTGGCGGATGTCTGGAACAACTTCACCTCCCGCACAGTGGATACAGAATATAGCGGTCCCTGATTGAGGTATGAGCGCAATCATCGGTAATCAAACAGTAAACCAGCGGGAATACCGAAATCGTAACGCTGACGTAGGATTTCATCCCATCCCCAGCAATTGGAGACATGCAAGTGAGACGAGTGAAGATCGGCGTGATCGGATGCGGGGCCATCGCCCAGGTCCATCATATGCCCAATTTGAGCGAATTGCAGGACGAGTTCGAGGTGGTCGCCGTCTGTGACGTGTCTGCTGGCGCGGCCCAATACGTGGCCAACCGCTTTCATGTGCCCCGGCGCTTTAGCGACTACCGCGATCTGCTGGCATCCGATGTGGAAGCGGTGTTGCTCTGCCAAACGGACCCCAAAAAGGATGCGGCCGTCGCCGCCTTTAACGCCGGCAAGCATGTTTTCATCGAGAAGCCGGTCTGCTTTTCTCTGCAAGAGATGGACGAAATGATCGAGGCTTGGCAGCGTTGCGGGAAGGTGGGCCAGGCTGGCTATATGAAAGTCTACGATCCGGCCTTTGAGCTGGCAAAGCAGGAAGCGGCAGGGATGGATGTGCGCTTTGTGCAGATCCATCACCTGCATCCGGACAACGCGTTGCATCTGCAACAGTTCGATGTGCGTCGCTTCGATGATTTGCCTCAAGAGGTGGCGCAGAGCACAGCTGAAGCCCGGCTGGCCGCCCGCCGGCAGGCCATCGGCGAGGTCGCGCCCCACGTGGAGCGCGCCTTCCATCTGTTGGCTGGAAGTATGATCCATGACCTGTATGGTTTGCGGGAGATTATGGGCCTGCCGGTGGAAGTGGCGCATACGGATATCTGGCAGGAAGGGCGGGCCGTTACTTTTACGCTGGCCTACGAAAACGGCGCCCGCTGCGCGGGCACGTGGATCGATCTGCCGCATCTGTGGGATTTCAAAGAGACGCTGGAAATCTACGGCGATGACAAGCGGGTAGTCGTCGCCTACCCGACCGGCTTCTCGCGGGGGATCTTGTCAACAGTGTCGATTCAGGGAATCGACAGCAACGGCGCCACCTACCGCACAGAGCCGGCCATCGACTGGGACAGCGCCTTCATTCGTGAACTGCGGCACTTTCATGATTGTATTGTCAATGGCAGGAAGTCGCGCACATCTCTGGACCAGGCGCGCAAAGATGTGGGGTTGATCATCGATATCACCAAGGCATACAAGAGCTAGTTCTGGCGCTGTCCGTGTCGCGCCCTACAGTGGCGCGTTCATACCTCACTGTTGGGCACGACTTTGACAGGCGCGGTTATACATGTGATACTCTCTGAAAAAAGGATTCTATCAGGCAACTTCTCATGGAAAGGCTCATTGTCGCTTGTATCCAGCAGCAGATGCGTCTACCCCAGACGCTGGAGGAGTATCGGGAAGATATGCGCCGTTTTTTGCGGGCTGCGGCCAACAAACGCGCCCGGCTGGTGATCTTTCCGGAACTAGCCGGAGTGATGGTCATCCCCTCTCTCCTCAGCGGCTTTCAGGCGGATCTGCTGAAGCAGGCAGACCGGGCCCGACGGCGGCGAACAAGCCTGTGGCAGAAGATCAACGGTGGGTTTTGCGGCGCGCTTGCCGGCTGGCTCAACGCCGATTTCCGCCAGATGGCCGGCGCGCTGTTGACAACACAGCCGGAGATGGTCTGGAATGCCTACGACGACGTCTTCGGTAGATTGGCCCGAGAGTTCGATGTGACGCTTGTGGCGCCCAGCGCCTATCTGCCGGACCCTGTGGATGGGGTGTTGCGCAATCTGGCAGTCGTATATGGGCCGGGAGGTGAACGTCTGGGCTATCAGGCCAAACGCATCCTGCATGCGGAAGACGAGGACCTCGCTCAGCCCGGCAGCGAGTGGAACGTCATCCAGACGCCCGTCGGGCATATTGGGTTGATGTTGGGCGGGGATGTGCTCTATCCGGAAGTAGGTCGGCTGCTGGCTTATCAGGGCGCGGAGATGCTCATCGCCCAGGGCGCAGCCACGGATCGGGTGTTGTACGAAAAGTTGCGCTCCGGGATGCTGGCCCGGATGCAGGACAATCAGTTATTTGCCGCCATCAGCTTTCTGGTCGGTCACAATGAGTTCAGCCACCGCCAGCGACACCCATTTGTGGGCCGTTCGTCGGTGCTGGCTCCCCAGGAACTCACCCCCCGCGCTGGCGGTATTCTCGTGGAAGCGTCGAACTTCCGCAGCGAGAGTGTGCTTTGCGCGGTTTGGGACTTTCCCGCGCTGGCCGAGCTATGGGAAACATCGGACACGCCGGTGCGCAGCCGCCTGCCTCTGGAAGCGGTCGGTTCAACGCTGGCCCAGCTCTACCAGACGATGCAGCAATTGCCCAAAGGGCCGGATGCGTTGCAACAGGCACTGCCTGACCAGAAATCGCAGACCCGCAGCCTGGACGAACTGCCGGTGCTGGCGTCGGTCATGTCCCACTGGCCATCGTTGCCTGATGAGCCGGCGACGGAGTTGGATGAGAAAGCGATGGCGATGAGCGGGACGCGTGCAGAGAGCGCAGCCTTATTGAATACTTCAACTATGCCGGCAGACTCGGAGGTTGAGGCGTCCGACTTGCAGGGCGCTGGCAATGATGCCGGCGAGAGCCAGGCAGCGTATGGAGAGCGTGAAGAGGAAACCCAGGAGATGGATGCGCTGCTGGAACCGGCGGAGCGGACGGAGCAACCTCCCATCGGCCGGCCTTCGTTGCCCCGTTCGACAGAGGGGAAGGGTTAAATAGCGCGCCAATTCAACATCTGATTATGATTGTGTGATCAGGCGCTCATACCTCAATAGCGCTAATCCGCGGTCACCTTAAGCGGATCTGGCGCGGGCGTTGCTTTGGCAGCCCGAATCAGGCGCAGCATCTCTTCAACATCCGTGATTTTCACCCGGGGTTGTCCGCGCTGTGCGCCCCGTTCATTTTCGATTCGCTCGAGGATCTGCCAGTCGGCGAAGGTAACGAACTCCACGCCCCGTTCCTGCAGGAGAGAAACCATTGCATCAGGGCGGGCCTGCTCGCCGTTTGGAAGGGGCTTTCGCGCCCAAGGGGCGCCCGCCATCGCAGAATCTGCCGCGCATGCGGCGTCGCTCCTCTCTCGAGCAGAGGCGCGTTCAACAATATCCTCCAGCATTAACGTTACCGTCTCGGCCGCGTCCGGTTTGTTCGTGCCGATCACGCCTGTTGGGCCCCGCTTGGCCCACCCGACGGTGTACTCACCAGGCACAACCGCACCGCCATGTTCTGCGGTCACACGCCCTTTCACGTTGGGAATGATGCCCCAGCGGTCGTGGAATGGGACACCTGGAATCGGTACACCTCTATAGCCGATGGAACGAAAGACCAGCCCCACATCAAACGCTCTGCATACACCGGTACCCCGACAGGAAAGATAGCCCGTTTCGGTGGGGCATAGTACATTCTTTTCTGTCATGATGGCGCTGATACAACCCTCTTCGCCGATAATCTCCGTCGGCGAGCGCAAAAAGTGGAAGATGATCTGCTTGGGCTTCCCCGTAGCGCCACGCTCCGCCAGCGCGCGCAGCGTTTCCAGATTGCGCTGGGCTGTGCGGTCCCCTTCCAATTCGGCTTGGCTGGCGTCGTCCAGAATCAGGTCGGACGGATTGACGATCACATCCGCGATCTCCAGTTCGCCCAACTCTTTGATCTCTGGATTTGTGAACTTGACCTGCACCGGCCCCCGCCGGGCGAAGATGTGAATGCGCCTGACTTTGCTATCCCGCAGTTCGTCCAGGGCATAGTCAGCGATGTCTGTGGATCTCAGCTCGGCAACGGATTTCGCCAAAATACGGGTCACGTCCATGGCCACGTTGCCAACACCGATCACAGCGACACTTTCAACGCTCAGATCGAATTCATACTGGCGAAAGTCCGGATGGCCGTTGTACCAGGCCACGAACTCTGTAGCGGAAAAGCTGCCTGCCAAATCCTCGCCGGGAATGTCGATCTTCTTATCCGATTGTGCGCCCACCGCGTAGACGATCTGATCGTAATGGGCTTTCAGATCGTCGTGGGTGATATCCGTTCCCAGATCGATGTTACCAAAATAGCGCACCCGGCCATCCTTCATCGTGCGTTCATAGATACGCGTGACCGACTTGATTTTCTGGTGATCTGGAGCCACTCCGTAGCGCACCAATCCGTATGGGGTGGGCAGCCGGTCGAACATATCGATCGCTACATGGGCATCTTTTTGCTGTAGCAGCGCGCCAGCAGCGTAAAAGCCGGACGGTCCAGCGCCGATGATCGCAATCCGCACAGGTCTGCCGCTGCTTCCGAATCGCGCTTCTTTCGAGCAGAAGCGCATTAAACGTTTTCCTGTATGGGCCAATGCAATGTTCCTTTATGCAGAGAAAAGTTCATGCTTTGCGCTGAAGCATCAACTGAAACTGTCGCGCCAGGGTAAGAATGCCGATTCCGAGCTGAAAATATTCGGACGGACCGATGGCTTCGATGGCTGTGCTGTCGCTCTTCTCAGATCGGGCGCTGGATAGCCAGGCGAACACACCGCCCAAAAGAGCGCCTCCTATCACACCCGCCACAATGATACCCATTCGCCTGTTAGAACTCATCGTGTATCTCCGCTACACCGCGCCTCTTCGTAGGGTCGGCGTCTTATGCCTGCTCTCTGGGCAATCATAACTGCAGTTGCCAGTCACCAGTGGCCGGTAACGGCTCTGGTCACTGGCAACTGACTACTGGCAACTGATCTATATCCCTATACACTGTTCGCGGCGTTGCTGGCAGCGCCGCGAACACACGGAACGAGGATTTCTAAGCAAACAGATAGGCAAATCCGGTCCTCCAAACCGATAACCTGGCCGCCTCTGTCTATCTGAGTGTCATCTCCTTGACGAGAATGCGGTGGTCGAGTTGGGGCGTCCATACGAGCCGATCGCTCAGGCCATATGAGAGATCCAAGTGGCCAATGTAGCCAACACCGACATCATCGTACACAATCTGATTGAGCTCCTGTAGCGTCTTCTCGCGTTCCTCGCCGGTTAACGGCAGCGCCTTTTCCCACACTGCATCGGCTTCCTCGTTGCAGTAGACTGAGAGAATGCCTTCGCAGGAGTAGTAGAAACGGTAGGAGGTGGCGTAATCCATGATTTCGTTGCCATGCAGGTGGATAGCGACGAAATTCCGCTCAACAGGGACATCCTTGATGTTGAGCAGCATGACCTTGCCGAATCCTTCCGGATCGTAGAAGGTGGTCGTAACGTTGAAACCGACATCGGTGAGCATTGAAGCCACCGCCTGCATCACTTCGTCCACTCTGGGGAAAACCGCATGGCGTGCCCCCAGCGTAATCTCCATATCTACGGGCACGCCGTCAGCTGCAGCTTCAGACAGAAGCGCGCGAGCTTGCTCCGGAGCGTAGGGATATGGTTCCAGGCTGGGGTTGTGACCTGTGGCCGATGAGTTGACGATCTGGCCGGCGACCGTGGCCGCGCCGCCCAAGATACTTTCGGCGATAGCCTCCTTGTCGATGGCCAACTGAAATGCCAAGCGCGCGCGCCGGTCGGACAGCAGCGGGCTGTTGGTATCCATGCGGATAAAGATCGTCTCCACGCTCGGGGCCGACACGCAGATGCTGTCGGCATCCGCCTCAAGAATCTGGCATTGTTCTGGCGTTACGAACTGCGCCAGATCGATCTCACCTGCCTGGACCGCAGAGACCCGAACCTGATCCTCCTGCAGGAATCTGTATGTAGCCTTCTGGAAGGTCTGGCTGCCGCGCGCCGCGTCGGGATCGTCGAGACCCCACCAGTCGGGGTTGGCTTCATAGTGAATCGACTCACCTTGGCGCCATTCCACAAACTTGTAGGGTCCGGTGCCGACAAGATTCGTATGGTAGGAGTTGGGATCTTCTGCCAGCTGTTGCGCAGACGAGATGCCCACAAATTCGACCTTTCCGAGCAGGATGGGATCTGGTTCTGGCGTCGATATGTCCAGCGTGAACTCATCTACCGCTTCAGCAGTCATCGACCCCAGAAAATCGAGCAGATCGAAGGCATTTTCCTGATCGAATGTGTGGTTGATGCTGGCGGCGGCGGCTTCGGCGTTGAAAGGCGAGCCATCGTGGAAGGTCACCCCTTGGCGCAGAGTGAAGCGCATCGTGGTGTCGTTCACCCATTCCCAGGAAGTCGCCAGCAACGGGACGAACGCGCCCGTGGTGAAATCACGGTTCACCAACTGTTCGATCGCATTGCGGAAACCCGGCCCACCGGTTCCCGCGAAGGAGCGCCAGGCATCCAGGCTGACCGGTTCGATGCCAACGGCGATGATAACCTCTTCGCCGGCCATGTCACCCATTTCTGCCGAGGCATCCGCATCACTCTGCGCGGCATCGGCTGGCGCCGCCTGTTGAATAGGTTGCGCCTGACAGCCCGCCAACGCGACAGCCAATATCATAACGAAAACCACGCATCTCCATGTCATTCTCTGAAACATGACTTCTCCCTTTCCCAGTATCTTGGGCGTCAAACCTGATCGAATTTGTCAATTATGAATTTGCTGACATAAGTGATACAATACGGTGTCAACATCTTAGTTCACGATTGTATAGCAAGATCGCTTGACGAGTCAATTCACGATCTTTCCTCAATTCTACCCGGCTTGCAAGCAAACTGTAACAACCGTACTTTCACTTGCGTCAAATTCATGATCAAATCAGGAGGAAGAAGCATGCGAAAGATGTACAGCCGCAGGGACGTTCTGAAAACCACGGCAGGGGCGATGGGGGTCGGCCTTCTGGCCGCGTGCGCGGCGCCGCTCCCGCAGGCCGGCGAAGGTGGGTCGGGCGCTGTGCCCATGGAGCAACAGGAAGGTGTTCTCTGGGGTCTGCAGTACGACCCTCATGTCGAAGCCTACCAGCGTCTGGCCGATCTGTTCGAACAGCAGCAGGGCGCAAAGGTCACTGTGCAGCCCCAGGCCTGGCCCATCCCACCCAAGGTGATTGCCGCGCTGGCCGCCGGCACCCAGCCCGACGTCGCTTGCATCATGGGCGAACAGCTGACGAGTCTCCATCTGCATCAGGCTTTGGTCTCCTGCACCGAACAGGTCTACAACCATATGGACGTGGATCCCGATGAGGACTTCATCGGCGACGCCATCGGAGCCTACTCCTGGCAGGGAGAGATCTGGGGCGTGCCTACAGAGTGTAACGGCGTCGGCAACATGGTCAATGTGCCAAGCGAGGATGTGATTGCGCTGGGGCTGGACGATCAGTACCCGCCGTTAAACGGGGAGGTTTTCTTCGAGAGCTACGAAAGCCTGTGGGAGCTGGCCACAGAGCTGCAGATCGAAGAGGACGGCAAGGTGGTCAAGTGGGGCCTGAGCAGCCAGGGCTGGGACGACATGAGTTATCTCGGCATCCTGCGTTCTCTGCTCGATCCCAAAGGCGACGACTGGTGGAATCTGGAAAACAAACAGTTCAACATCGACACCGAAGAAGGCGTCGAAGCCATGAGGCTGTTTGTCGAGACACCGGTGCAGATGGGCATTGAGACGCAACTGGACCAGAGCCACGTCGATGCGGCCTTGGCCGGCAAGGTGGCGCTCGCGCGCGGGAACGGGACACCATCTATGCCGATATCCTGGGGACTTGGCTACACCTACCGCATGGCTGGCGCGCCCAAGGTCATGGAGGGGCAGTTGCCGATATTCTGTGGCGAAGGCGGTTGGGGTTTCATCGGGCTGAAACAGTCCAAGAGCCCAGAACTCACCATCGAGTTTCTGCGCATGATGGCCACCGACGAGGGCCAGACAGAATACGCCAGGATCTACGGCGGCCAACCCAATACGGCATGGAAGGGTTTGGTCGGCGTCTACGATCATTTCACCGACGCTGATCCTGACGGGCCTCTGGTGGCGTTGACCAAGGTATTCCAGGATCATCTTCTGCCTCAGACCCGATTCGAAGGCGTGGGGTTCGGCTCCATCGCCGAGATCGGCGCAGCCATCACCGAAGGGTGCGCGGAAGTGCGTCAGCAGAATATGGCGAGTGAGGAAGCGGTCAACATGATCCAGGCGCGGTGCGAGGCCCAATATACAGAATGGGTCAGTGACGTGCGAGAACTGGGTTTGGAACCGTAATCCCGTAGCTACATCGAGAGGAGAGAGAACTCCTCTCATTTCTCTCTCCTCTTTTCTCGTCGTTTCTCACTTCTCTTGTCTCTCCTTGAGGAATGCTCATGCCTGCCGCTTCTCCTTCTTGCGCAACCTTCACTGATGTCTTTGTAGCGCACGATCCAGAGCCGACCATCACCTACCGGTCGGGGCTTGTCGCCTATCAGGAATCATTGATCCGAGGACAGCTCGTCGGCCGCAGTTGGAACGGCTCAGGGTATACCAATCCTGAACCCGAACGCTTCGATCCAGCCACGCACCCAGCGCCTCAGGCGTTCTGGGTGGAACTGGACGGGCAACTCCTGCGGTCGCACTGGGAATGGGGCAACCTTACGCAGACTGAAGACGCCTCTGGGCTGGCGACTGTGTTGGAATTGCATCACACGGTGCGCCCGGTGACGCTCCGAGTCCATACACGGCTGGATGGCACGCCCGTCCTGACGCGCTGGCTAGAGATCGTCAACCGCTCTGAGCAGCCGGCCGCGCTCTCCGCGGCCTTCCCCTGGAGCGGTGTTTTACAGACGGCCGCCTATGACATTGATGAAGAAGAATCCCCTTACTCAGTCGGGTACTTTGTGGACACCCATTGGGGCAATGAGGGAGATTTCGACTGGCGCGCGCTGCCATACGCGGGCTATCGCATCGATGGCCGCTACCGGCGAGGACGTCACAGGCATCCTTTCTTTGTCCTGCGCAACCATCGCAGCGGCGAGCAGTTCGTGGGCACTCTGGCCTGGTCAGGGGGGTATGCCTTCGAGTTCGATCTGGATGATGGACATGAACGGGGCCAATCACGGCTGTGGTTTCGCGCCGGCCCGGACGCGCCCGCCCCCTTGCGCGTCATCGCGCCGGGGGAGACGGTGACCACGCCTGAGATGCACCTGGGTATGGTCATCGCAGATTTCGATGGCTGCATACAGGCGCTGCACGATCACCTGCGCCGCAGCGTCCTGCCTCCGCAGGCGCCCGAGCATGCGGGGCTGGTCGTCAGCGGTATCGGGCCGGAGCAGGAACTCACGCCAGAGCTGATCTTCTTCGAGATAGACGCTGTGGCCGATGTGGGCGCGGAGGTATTCCTTATCGATGCCAGCTGGTACACGCCGCCCTATGGCAGTTGGCAGGCGACGGTTGGCGATTGGCATGTAAACCGGGCGCGCTTTGCGGAAGGGCTGAAGCCGTTTCGCGACTACGTTCATGCCAAGGGTATGCGGTTCGGCCTGTGGATGGACGCGGAGCGCATCGGCGCAGAGAGCCGGGTCGCCCAGGAGCATCCCGAATGGTTGGCCTGTCCCTATGACGGTCAGGCTGAACTGGGTGGGCTGATCGATCTCACCCAGCCGGCGGTTGCCGCATGGATGGAGAGCGAGATCGACCGTCTGATCGTGGAACACGAGCTGGATCTCTTTCGGTTGGACTACAATGTCGGCAACATCGGCTCTGGCGGGTACAGCCTTCAGTCTGGCTTCGTCGAGAACGCCTACTGGCGCTACTACGAGGCTGTCTACGGCATCTACGAACGCCTGTCGGCACGTCATAAGCATGTGATCTTTCAGAACTGCGCCAGCGGCGGCGCGCGCACGGATGTGGGCATGATCCGTTACTTCGATCATACTTGGATCACCGACTGGCAGATCGCGCCGAGATCCTTCTCGATCACCAATGGGATGTCCATGGCCCTGCCGCCGGAGCGGGTGGACCGCCTTGCCGGCATGGGTCAGTCAGGTCAGCGGGCCGCCGAGCTCGATTTTCAGTTTCGACTGCAGCTGTTTGTGCATCCGTCGCTGAACTGGTTCCACCTCAAGGACGCAAACCCCAACCCGGTTCAACTGGCGCGCGTCCGGAATGCGGTGGAGATCTATAAGAACTTTGTGCGGCCCATCCATCAGACCAGCCGCATCTACCATCATACGCCGGTCGTCAAAGGGTTCGAGCCGCATGGTTGGGGCGTGCTGGAATTGGCATCTCGGGATCGCGGGCGGGCAGTTGTGGGGCTGTTTCGACTCAGCGATCCGGCGGAACCGAAGTACCTGCTGCGGTTGCGGGGGATCGACCCCGCGCGGCGCTATCGGGTCACGTTCGACAACACCGCTGAGACCTGTGTGCTGGAGGGATTCGCGCTTTCCAGAATTGGAATACATGTGCGCCTGGAGGCTGCATTGACTTCGGAGCTACTGATAGTCGAGGCGATCGACTGAATAGCTTGGGGGACAGACTGGATGTCGCTCGCCACAGGTAGACTATTTCGCGCTCAACAGTGGCGCGCAATTCAACGATATTCAATGTAAAGGGATTCAGAGCTGATGACCTCAATGGCGGGCAAGGGCCAGACCGCGGAAGAAGCGGTTGGCTTTCAACGTGTCTGGCTAATGTTGAGAAAAGCGCTGCGCAAGCCGCAGTTCTGGTTCGGCGTGACGATGATTACACCCCTGTTGGCCTGGTACTGGATATTCAGCTTCAGGCCAATCATTGGCGCGTTCCGCATGTCCACAGTTACGTACAAGATCATGGAGCCAGCCAATAGCCCATTTGTAGGTATCGGCAACTTTCTGAAGATCGCCCAGCATCCTCTGTTCCTCGTTTCGATCAAGAATACGCTCCTCTGGGCTGCGCTGTCGTTTGTGTTCAATCTGCCTCTGGCCATGCTGATTGCTGTCTTTCTGTCCAAGGTCAGGCGGGGGCGCAATATCTATCAGGCATTGATCTTCATCCCGGTCGTCGTATCGCTGGTCGCCGTGTCGCTGCTGTTCAGAATGTTGATGGATCCGGAGGTGGGGCAACTTAACAAACTGCTGAGTTCCGTAGGGCTGCCCGAACTCCAATGGCTTTCCAGCTCCGCGACCGCGCTGCCGACCGCTGTCATTATCGCCGCCTGGAAAGGGATCGGTTTCTTCGTCGTAATCCTCACGGCCGGTATACTGAACATACCCGCGGAGCTGTACGACGCGGCCCTGGTCGATGGCACCAATGCCTGGCAGCAGTTCTGGCGCATCACACTGCCCCTGCTGGGCCATACTGTGGTTCTGATCACGGTGCTGCTGGCCATCGGTTCCCTGCAGGAGTTTACGTTGCCCACTGTCCTTACGCAGGGTGGGCCGGGCAGCGCTACCTACTTATATAACATGCTGATCTACGAGGAAGCATTCGTAGACACACGTTTCGGCACGGCCACGGCTGCCTCCCTGTTGCAGTTTGTGTTCATCCTGACCATCAGCATATTGCAGATCAAGTTGATCCGTCCCACGTGGTCCTACTAAGTCAGTGGCCAGTAGGGTCGGCGTCTTGCGCCGGCCCCTGGGCAACCACAAGGTTGTTTTGCGCGCCACAGTGGGGCGCGATGGTTGTTCCTACCGATCACGAACCACTGTGGTTTCGATGAAGGACACTTCAGTTATGGCAGCTATCAGGAAATCAGGGCACGCGCAGCGCTGGCCAGCAGCGCGCATACTCATATCGCAAGGTATCCTCCACGCGTTGCTGTTGGGGATGTCGGTAATGGCCATCTTTCCTTTCGTGTGGATGACCTTCGCCTCCTTCAAACCGTTCAAGGAGCTCGTTGAATCCAAAGACCTCCTGCCCCACACGTGGACGCTGCAAAACTTTGAGGAGATCTTGAACCGGGTGAACTTCGTGGCTGCCTTTCGCAACAGCCTGGTGGCAGCGATATCGGTGACGGTGGTGTCCGTGTTCACCTCTGCGGTCATGGGGTATATATTCTCCAAGTACCGCTTTCCAGGCAAGGAGCTCCTGTTCACCATCATCCTTTCTACGATGATGGTGCCATTCGCCGTCGTGATGGTGCCGCTTTATGTCACAATCGCCCGAGACTTCAAGCTTGCCGACGAGCTGGGCGGCATCATCGTCACGGGGTTCTTCACGGCGTTCGGCATCTTCCTGATGCGTCAGTTCATGGAGAGCATCCCTTTCGAGTTGATCGATGCGGCTCGCATCGATGGCGCATCCGAATGGCGCATCTTCTTCATGCTCGTGCTGCCAATGTCCCTTTCACCGATGTCTGCACTGGCCGTTTTTGTCTTCCTCAGCAACTGGGATAGCTACCTGTGGCCCCTGATCGTCCTGAACAGCCTTGACAAGCAGACACTGCCGCTGGTGCTGGCTGGCCTGCGCAACCTGTGGTGGACGCGTTACGAGATGTGGGCGGCCGGCTCCATACTGACGGTTGTGCCGATCATGATCATCTACAGCTTCGCCTCGCGATACTTCATCCGGGGCATCGCCATGACCGGGTTAAAGGCCTGACTGCAGTTTTCAGTAGTCAGTGAACTGCAGTGACTCGCAACTAACAACTGGGAAGTTCCCAAAGGAGACTGCTACGAATGCGCATGACCGGTGGTGAAGCTGTCGTTCGTTCTCTGACAGCGCATAATGTCAACATGGTGTTCGGCATTCCGGGCACCCATAATCTGGCTGTGTATGACGCGCTAGGCGATGCCGGCAGTATCCGGCACATCGTCGCGCGCCATGAACAGGGCGCCGCCTTCATGGCCGACGGCTACGCCCGGGCCAGCGGTCGGGTCGGTGTGTGCCTGAGCACTACTGGACCTGCCGCCCTCAATACCCTGGCCTCGCTCGGGACGGCCTTCAGCGATTCGTCACCCGTGCTGTGCATTGCCAGCCAGATCCCTGCGGCCGGGATCGGTCTGGACAAGGGGTTTCTGCACGAGTGTCGCGACCAGTTGGGCGGCTTTCGCGCGGTGACAAAATGGTGCGCACGCGCTGACACGGTGCGCTCGATCCCCGGCGTCATGCGGGAGGCGTTTGCGCGCATGCAAACTGACCGACCACGCCCGGCGGCAGTTGAAGTTCCGTGCGATGCGCTGGATGCCAGTGACGACGTGACAATCCCCGAAGCGGCTGTAGCGCGTCGTCTGGCGCCGGATGCGGACCAGATCGACCGGGCCGTCGCGCTGTTAAAAGCGGCCCGGCGTCCCGTCATCTGGGCGGGCGGCGGCGTGATCACCAGCGACGCCAGCGACGAGCTGCGGCAGCTGGCCGAGCGCATGCAAACGCCGATCTTCACCACGGTGCTGGGAAAGGGCGCGATTGCGGACGATCATCCACTGTCCGCCGGGAGCGTGATCCTGCATCCCGCGGCCCGCGAATTTCTCGCCGAATGTGATGTTATGCTGGCCGTCGGCACGCGCTTTACGGAAGAGGAAACGGAGCGCTGGGCCCTGCGCCTGCCGGCCTCACTGATTCACATCGACGTAGATCGAGAGGAAATCGACCGCAATTACCCGGCGGCGGTCGGTGTTGTGGGGGATGCGCGTGCGTCGTTGCGACAGATCAACGCGCAGTTGCGGGAGGCGCAGAAGCTGGGCAGCTGGGCAACCACAAGATCGTTTTGCGCGCCACAGTGGGGCGCGATGGGCGCCCCTACAAAAAGGCGCGAGGATGTCGCCAAACTGCGGCAAGATATTTTGCGCTACTGTCATGCGCGTGCGCCCGAAGGCGTAGAACTCGTGCGCACACTGCGGGCTGCCCTGCCGCGCGAGACGGTCGTCGTGAGCGATCTGACCGTAGCCGCTTACTGGTGTCGGCGGTTGCTCGATATATACGAGCCGCGCACGAACGTATACCCATGGGGTTTCTGCACGCTGGGCTTTGGCATGCCGGCGGCGATCGGCGCAAAGCTGGCGCGGCCAGAGCGCCCGGTAGTTGTCCTTTCAGGCGATGGCGGCTTTCTGTTCAACTGCCAGGAACTGGCGGTCGCCGTGCAGTTTGACGTGCCGATCGTGGTACTGGTCTTCAACGACAACGCCTACGGTGTCCTGCGGCCGCAGCAGGAGGCGCGCTACGGGCGCACGCACGCTGTTGACCTTGTGAATCCGGACTTTATGGCGCTCGCCCAGGCGTTCGGTGTTGACGGCCGCCGAGTCACAGCCATGGATCAACTCGGCCCGACGGTTGCAGAGGCGATCGCGGCAGACAGGATCACATTGATCGAAGTGCCAGGACCGATGCCGTGGCCGGTGATGGAACCTTCGGCGCGGATGTTCGACGCCGAGACAGAACGATGAGAAAGCTACGCGTGGGCTTCATAGGCGCGGGCGCCATTACCGATCTGCACTACCTGGGCTACAAGGACAACCCCAAAGCAGCGCTCTACGCCATTTGCGATGTAGATGAAGATCTGCTCCAGAGGCGAGCCAGCGACTGGCAAGTCGAGAAGAGATACACCGATTACCGGGCGTTGCTCGCCGACCCCGACGTGGACGCGGTGGAGGTCATCACACCCCACCATCTGCACGCCGAGATGGGTATCGCCGCGCTGGAGGCGGGCAAGCACGTCTCCGTGCAGAAGCCGATGGCGATCAATGTTGCCGAGTGCGATGCGCTCATCAAGGCGGCCCGACGCGCGCGCAAGCTGTTGCGCGTGTTCGAAAACTTCCGCTTCTACCCACCCCTGGTGAAAGCCAAGGATCTGCTCGAGGCCGGCGCCATTGGCGAGCCGCTTTCCATACGTATCAAGTGTGTGCAGGGCACCACGGGAGAAGACTGGGAGATACCCTACAGGCGCTGGGTATGGCGCTTCGACCCTGCTCAGAGCGGCGGCGGTCGGGTTATCTTCGATTACGGCTATCATCTTTTCTCTATCGCCATGTGGTACCTGGGCGCGGTGGAAAAGGTATTCGCCTGGATAACATACCGTCCTATACAGCATGGATGGATGCTCGATAGCCCGGCGGTCGTCATCTGGAAGTACCAAAACGCCGAAAAGTACGGCTCCTACGAGGCGATAACCTCTGATGACATACTGGTGCCCTCCAAATACGGGCGCCCGGAAGACGAGTGGGTCGAGCTGACCGGCTCCCACGGCTTTATTTGGATAAACCGATGCACCTCAATGCTGCTGGATAGGCCGCCAGTGGAGATGTACAGGGACGGGAAAACCACGCAGTTCTCCAACGTGGATTCGGACTGGGGCGCCAGCTTCGTCGCCGGCGTGCATGACTTCGTCGATGCCATATCTGAAGGGCGGCAGTCGCCGCTCAGCGGCGAGGAGGGGAAGGCGGCGCTCCAGTTCTGCCGCGCTGCACAGCTATCTGCGCAAGAGGGCCGCGAGGTCAGACCTGATGAAATCGTGTAAGCGAGGAGAGAGAAAAAACCAGTGAGAACTGCAGTGGGAAGTTCCCAGTGGCCAGTACTGGCTACTGGCTACTGGCTGGTTGTCTGGCTGCTGACCCTGGCCACGGCCCTGGCGGCCTGTGAACAGCTTCCCGGCGACGTATTGGTTACGCCCACACCCATTCCCACACCTGTTCCCCTCCCCAAAGCGGTCTATCGCGTTGAACGCGGCGATATCATCGATAGCGTGACGCTGTTAGGGATTGTGGACTCGCAGCGACGGGTGAATCTCTCCTTCCGCATCGGTGGCCGCCTGAACGGGTTTCGTGTCCAGCCAGGCGGTCCAGTGGAAGCGGGACAGGTATTGGCAGAGCTGGATGTTGGCTTTCTGCCGCATGAGCTGGCCAAGGCGCAAAAGCAGCTGGAGATAGCCAGACTGCGGCTGAGCGCGGCCGAGGGGTCCAGATCTTTGACATTGGCTGATGCTCAGGCAGCCCTTGAACTCGCCAGGCTGCAGTTGGAGCAAGCGCGCGCATCCTCAAACCCTGTAAATCCTGATGCAGAAGAGCACGCCATCGTGCGCCAAGAGCTGGCGGTTGAAACGGCTGAGACTAAATTGAAGCTGTTGACAGAGCAACATGACCGCGAAATGGCTCTCTTAGAGGCGGAGGTCGAGTTCATGGCGATCGATGTGGACATGCTCCAGGCTCGCATCGAGCAGACGCGGTTGCTGGCGCCCTTCAACGGAGTGGTGCGTTACACAGATGGTGAAATTGGACAGATGATCGCAGAATATGTGCCCGTCATGGGTCTGGCGGCGCCTGACGCCCTGGAGGTCAGAAGTTCGCTGCCCAGCGAGGAGGAGGCGCCGAAGTTGCGACTCGGCCAGACAGTGACCATTGTCTTCCGTGACTATCCACAGCGCGAGGTGACGGGCAAACTCATTCAGGTCTCAACGCCAGCCCGCGCTGATGGCACGGATGAAGGGTTGCCCATTCGGATTGAATTCACGGCGCCCGACCTGGACCTGGAGATCGGCTCGTTGGCCGATATGCGCATCGTTGTGGAGAAAAAGGAGGATGCGCTGACCATTCCCAATGTCACGATTCACAGCTATTTCAACCGGCGCTACGTGCTGGTCAAAGACGGTGAGCGCACGCTGGAAGTCGACATCACGCTGGGCGTGACAGATGGTGAGCGAACAGAAGTGCTGGCCGGCCTGGAAGAGAACGAGCAGATATTTGAACGCTAGGTTCTGTCAACAAGCAGTGAATGAGGCATAAGCGCCCTTCGATATCGATCGACACACAGTCGAACTGGAACGGGATGGCTATATGTCGGCGGAGGTCCGGGCGACGATGACGGAAGAGGAGCCTGTGGATGTGGGGGCTGGAGGCTGGCATTCCGCCGAATACCCACTTTCGGGGCATGAGCGAAGCGCAGATCGCGGCCCTGACGCCTGAGGAACAGGCCATGCTCAACATAGCCACGTACTGATGATGCTTTGGCTCAGACCAACGAGGCGTGGCCGAGGCCGCTGCTTGTTGGCCACCCCCACATGTGGTACGCTCACCTGCAATGCAAAGGTTTCGGATTGAGAGAGATGAAATGCATCTGAAGCAGCGCTTGGCCGCCGGCCAGCATCTGATCGGGGCTGGCATCTTTTCCGGCTCGCCCGATGTGATAGAGTATACGGCTGTCGACATGGACTGGATCTGGTGGGAGGCCCAGCACACCCACTCGGATTGGCAGACCCTGGCGCATGGCGTCCGCACAGCGTATGGGATGAGGATACCGGTGCTGGTCCGAACCTGGACGCATGAGGGCGGCACGATCGAACGGCTGCTCGACACAGGCGCCGAGGGGATCATCGTGCCCATTGTGGATACAGCGGAACAGGCGGAAGAGATCGTGTCCCGCTGTTACTATCCACCCTTCGGCAAGCGCTCGTTTGGCGCCATCCGCATGGAACGGGTTGAGGAAGACTTGAGTGAATGGAATAAGCGCATCATGACGGTCATGATGATTGAAACGCCCGAGGGGGTCGAGAACGCTGAAGCCATTGCCGGGGTTCCTGGCGTGGACGCGTTGTTCGTCGGCCACCGTGATCTGTCGTTGCGGCTCGGTCGGGAGTCGGACGAGTACACCGCTCACGCCAATATTCAGAGCGAATTGGAACACGTGGTTGACGCGTGCCAGAAGGCCGGCAAAGCAGCCGCCGCCGTTGCCTTGACGCCAGAGATGCTGGCGGCGCGCATACAGGAAGGGTATCGGTTGCTATTAGCCGGCTTTGATTTGGACCACCTTGAGGCTGATTATCGGCACATGAGAGAGGCGTTCAAGACAATCATAGACACTCTGGGGCTATCACAATGACAGACAGCTTGCGCCACGTAACCATCGCGCGTGACGATACCATCTACGAGGCATTTCCCGACATCTGCCTGTTGCCATGCGGCAAACTCCTATGTATCTACCGAGAGTCGGATCTTCACGTGGCCAGTACGTCGCGGACCATGCTCATCGAGAGCGTTGACCGCGGTCACACCTGGGTCAACCCGCGCCAACTGGACATCAGGTACTCATTTGCCGAGGACCGCGCCATCTGGAACGCGCCGCGTATCGGCCGGCTGCAGGATGGCCGGATCGTCGCAAACTTCGATGCCTTCATCTTTCCGGACGAGGCCAACCACTGGGATTGGCCGCAGAGCCGGCTGTCTTCCCAGACCTTTCTCTGGTTCAGCGAGGATGAGGGTCAGACATGGACGGAGCGCCACTTGACGGAGGTTCAGGGAATCTGTCCGGACAAGATACTGGCGCTGACGGCCGATCACTGGCTCATCGCCATCGCATATTGGAGCATCCGTTTTCCCGGCGCCTTTCGGTTGCACGCGGTACACTCCTTTGATGGTGGCCGCACCTGGCCGCTTAGCGCCCTGGCGGCAGAACAGGATGGCTATCAACATGACGAGCCGTCGGTTATCCGCTTGCCAGATGGCCGGCTGCTGTGTGTGATGCGTGAAAACGTACACACAACGCGCCCTTCGCACTATGTCCTCTCCGAGGACGAAGGATACACCTGGTCAACGCCGCGTCCCACGCCTTTCTACGGTGATCGCCCGGCTGCCGGCTTGCTGGCGAGTGGTCGGCTGCTGGTCATCTATCGCAATGTGGAGCCGGCCCCTGGGGAAGTGAAGCTGAATAAGGCGGGCCGTCATGATTCGGGCTTCGCACGATGCGCAAGACCTGCGGCGCGCTCAGCCCGAACTGGCACGTGGGCCTGGCTTGGCGACTTGGCAGGGTTGGAAGGGGCGGGAGGCGAGTCGCGCTTTCTGGAACTGGAGCATGACGGTAGTGAGTCGCCAGGCGACTACGGATACAGTGGGTGGGTTCAGTTCGAGGACGGTGAGATTTTCTGCGTCTATCATCACCGCGACGCGGCGCCAAAGTCCTATATTCGAGGCTGCTGGATGCGCGAGGAAGACTTCACAGGTTAGGAGATGCTGAGTGGCCCAGAGGGCGCCCCCCGCTTTGCGATCAAGAAAAATCGACGAGCGTTTCGATGGAGCGAATTTGTGAGAGCGATCATCATCGGCGCCGGACGCGGCGCGCGGTTGATGCCTACGACGGCTCATACGCCCAAATGCTTTGCCGAAGTGTCTGGGCGGCGCATCTTGGATTGGACGCTCCAGGCGTTTAGCGATAACGGCATCAACCGGATTTGCTTCATTGGTGGGTACCAGATCGAAAAGGTCCGTCGCGACTATCCAGAGTTCACGTTTCGGCATAACACTGATTGGGAAAACAACAATATTCTGGCGTCGTTGATGATCGCCCAGGACCTGATGGAAGAGCCATTCATTTGCTGCTACTCCGATACGCTATTCACCTCGGGCGTAGTGTCAGCTGTGCTGGCGAGCGACGCGGACATGTCACTGGTCGTTGATACACACTGGTTGGAGCGTTATGCGCAGCGCACGGACCATCCAAGCGATGACGCCGAAAAGGTCACTGTGCGCAACGGGGTCGTGACGCGCATCCACCGCGAGATTGACGATTGGGAGGCGCACGGCGAATATATTGGTATGGCCAAGTTCTCCGCCGCTGGCGCCGCATGTCTGCGCCAGCATTACCTGCGATGCCGCCAGCGCTACGCTGGTCAGCCCTTCCGTGAAGCAAATACGTTCGAAAAGGCATACCTGATCCACCTGTTTCAGGAGATGATCGAAGCCGGCGAACGGATGGTACACGTAGACACGCCCGGCGGCTATATCGAGATCGATACTCTGCAGGAT
This sequence comes from uncultured Caldilineaceae bacterium, assembly GCA_958295915.1. GTDB lineage: Bacteria > Chloroflexota > Anaerolineae > Caldilineales > Caldilineaceae > Bin5. The sequence continues at coordinate 3,452,609 of OY282381.1, read as the reverse complement.
TTCGAGTACGCGCAACAGCGATGGCCGCGATTGCGCCATCAACGTCGCTTCGGGAGACAGCACTAATGAGCGCGCGATTCCCCACCTCGGTTGTCGGTTCGATGCCCCGTCCGGGATTTGTCAAACACTTAATCAGCGACAACTCGGATTATTCAGCGGATGAGTACGAGCGTCTGATGCGAGCCGCGATCCATGCCGTCGTCGCCTTACAGGAATGCGCCGGACTTGATGTCATCACCGACGGCGAATGGTGGCGGAAGTCGTATATTGGCGTCATCGCCGAACTGGCTGATGGCTTCGAATTGAGTCTGAATCCGGCCGATGGGCGACCGTGGACGGTTGTTGTGGACAGGCTGGAGCCGAAGAACCCAGGCTTTATTGGGCGCGAAGTTTCGTATTTGAAACAGATCACGACTAAAGCGATCAAAGCGACGCTCCCGGCTCCAGCGCTGTTGGGCGAAAGGATGTGGGATGCGGAGAAATCGTCCCGCGCCTATCCCACGCGTGCAGACTTTGTACGCGCGTGTGTGCCCATCCTGCGACGTGAAGTTGAGCTGCTGCGCGAGGAGGGCGTAACGATCGTGCAGATCGACGACCCGCACCTGTGCCTGTTTGTGGACAACAAGGTGCGCGCCGCGTATGAAGATGCCGACAAGGCCGCTGATTTTGCGGTTGACATGATCAATCAGGTTGTCGCTGGGGTCGAGGGTGTCCGCTTGGCTGTCCACCTATGCCGTCGCGCTGGAGCGCGCGCCCGCGGGGAGGCTCAGTTCCGCGGGGGCTACGGTCCGATCATCCGACAACTGAATCGCCTGAAGGTAGATCATCTGACGATGGAATTCACGGCGCCAGGCGCTGGCGACATGGCCGTCTTCCGGCAACTGCGAGAAGATTTTGAAATCGGGCTGGGCTGTGTCAGTTGCCAACCCGGAGAAGTCGACTCGGTCGAATCCATTGTCAAGCGGGTCGAAGCAGCGCTGGAACACCTGGATGCGGACCGGATCACCTTGAATCCCGATTGTGGATTCGCACCGGGTTCGGCGGCCGTTGTCAGTTTGGATGAGGTCTTCATTAAGCTGCAGAACGAAGTGGACGCGGCCAGGCGTCTACGGGACAGATATGGTTGACGACCACGGTGGGCAAGTCACTGAGCGGGAAGCCGCTGATGCCTCGCCAGAACCAGTTCAGCAAAGGACTACAGGGATCATGAATTCATTGACTATTCTCGGTGGCGGCAACACGGCATTTGCCGTTGCCGCCAACCTGGCATTGCGCGGGGTTGCCGTTACCCTGTGCGAACATCCAGACTATGCTTGGACTTTGGAATCGATCCAGTCGGATAGAGAGATTCACTTGGCGGGTGTAGCCGAAACGGGTACAGCGCAAATTCGCCATCTTACAATCAGTGCAGCAGAGGGGCTGCAGAACGACCTGCTGCTCCTGATCGTGCCTGCCTATGCCCACCGACCATTTGCTGAGTTCTGCGCCCCCCATCTACGGGACGGCCATATCGTTGTCATCACACCTGGGACGCTGGGATCGTTGGAATTTGCCCATGTTGTGCGAAGCGCGGGCAATGACAGCGAGATTCTCTTTGCCGAGACAGATACGGCGCCGTACGTCTGTCGCAAAACCGCGCCGCACTCGGCTCACATTTGGGGCGTAGTCACAGGTCTGGGATTGGGCGTTTATCCAGCAGCGGGGACAGAGACGGTTGTCAACGCTGTGCAGGAGCTTTTTACCCGCGATGGCCGCAGCGGTCAGCCGACAGCCATTTCCCCGTACCCCAATGCGCTCGCTTGCGGGCTGTCGGCTATGAACCCAGTTGTTCATCCTCCTGGCGTTCTGATGAATGCCGGACGGGTTGAGTACTCACGTGGAGATTTTTACTTCTATGAAGAGGGTGTTACACCGACTGTAGCCGATGTGATCTACGCTGTCGACGCCGAACGACGAGGGATTGGCCGGGCGTTGGGACTCGATTTGACGCCGGTCGATTCTGCCTTCCACGCTGCTGGATTTGGGCCGAAGGGCGATCTATGGGCAACGATCAACGGCAGCCGTATGCTCACGCAATTGCGAGCGCCCGGCGCCGTCGACAGCCGCTGGCTGACGGAGGACATTCCCTACGGGCTGGGGGCATGGAGTCTTTTGGGAGCGCAGGTGGGCGCAGAGACACCGCTGATGCGCTCCTTGGTAGCCCTGGCCGGCGCGGCCCTGCGGCGAGATTTCTGGCAGGAAGCGCGCACTCCGGCCAGGTTAGGTGTGGCGGGGATGGACGCTCAGGCTTTGATACGGTATAGCGCGCAGTGAGCGCCCCAAAGCATTGGGTTTTAGGGGCTGTTTCTATACGATCTGCGGAAGATGAAGAGGTCTTTCCCTTCCCCTTGCCTTACAGAGTGTTTCCAAAATTTGAGACGTATGCTAAAATTGTAGGCATGACACGCAAACCATACCCCCAGTGACCTGACCGATGAACAATGGTATCTCCCTTACTACCAGCGTGTAAACTAGGCGGAAGACCACGTACAGCAGACCTGCTGACATCCAGGACCGCGACGGGGCAAGGCCTGGTCATCAACAGACTGCCAGGACGTAGCCGGTGTCTGCGCTTGCTCTAGGCTAACTATGATACCGGATAATTTCAAAGAATTCTTATTGTTTTGGAAAGGAGAACTCCAATCATGCGATCACACATCAGTCGTCGACAGGTATTGAAGTGGCTGGGGATGGGCACAGCAGGGGCTTACCTGGCTGCCTGCGCTCCGGCCGTTCCCGCAGCCTCTCCTCCCGCTGCCGAAGAGGCTGCGTCTGCATCCGCTATCTTTGATTGGAAGCGCTATGCCGGCACAGAACTCAGGTACGTCGGCGAGACCCAACCGCTCAGCGACCACGTGCTCTCCATTCTGCCCGAATTTGAAGAGATGACCGGGATCAAGGTCAATACCGAGATCCTACCATGGGCGCAGATGGTTCAAAAGATTCGGGTCGAATTGATGGCAAGCAATGAGGACATGGATGTCTTTCAGTTGCCTGCAGGCGCAGAGGAGAGGAACGTCTGGTTTGATGCTGGCTGGCTCAACGACATCGGCCCTTGGGTCGATGACCCCAGCATGACCCATGAGGGGTACGACCTCTGGGAAGACATGGGGCGCGACTACTTAATGGAAGGCTACGCGTCAAGAGGCAGCTTGGTCTCTGTGCCGATGCAGATGAGCGCTATGATCGGCTACTACCACAAAGACCTGTTTGAGGAGTATGGCATCGAGGGGCCGCCGCGTGATTTCGACGAACTCGAAGCGGCTGCCAAGACGGTTCAGGAAATGAGCGGAGGAGATATTTTTGGGATCACGATGCGTGGGAAGCCACCGGTACCGACTTCGGTTTTCAAGGGCTTCCTGGGCGGAATGGGGATCATGTGGGAGGACGAAGACGGCGTACCCCTAATGGATTCGGAAGAGGCCATTGCGGCCTTTGATTTCTACGGCAGGTTGCTGCGCCTTTACGGCCCGCCCGGCTCACCCAATATCGACCACGTCGGGGCAGTCAATATCTTCAGCCAGGGCAAGGCCGGCATGATCATCGACGATGCTGTCTTCCGCAAGGACTTCCAGGAGCCAAGCAAGTCGGTTGTCGCCGGCAACATCGGATACTTCCTGATGCCGAAAGGCCCCAACGGGCAGAGAGCATCCGCTGGCGGCTGGAGCATCACAGTCGGCGGCCTCTCAGAGAAGAAAGAGGCGGGTTGGTATCTGCTTCAGTACTTGTCCAACAAAGAGAGCATGCTCAAATACGTACTCGATGGGGGCGCTGCTCCACGCAGATCTCCTTATGAGAGTGCCCAGTACAAAGAGCAGGCGACGCAGGACGATCTGGACTACGTTCAGGTTTTGTTGGATTCGCGCGCCATCGGCGACTTTTCGCCGCCGGCTCCGCCATCAATCATAAACTTGATGAAGGCGAGAGAATCTATTGCCCAAGTGATCGTCGCCTCGATCGAGGGCAATGATGTCAGAGCTGCGGCCCAGAAAAGCCAGCAAGAGCTTCTGCAGATGCTGGAAGAGCAGGAGGACCAATAAAAACGACAATTCGGCATTCCCGCCAGAGCGAGTAGTGAGGATCGAGAAAAGAGAGGTGAGAAACGGCGCAATTCTCTCTCCTCATTCCTTTTCTCCTCAGGCGTTCATGCCTCATCCTGAGAGTTGCCGATGCAGCAGCAAGCAAGGTCAAGATCGCAACACACGGGCCTGCTCCGGCGCGTTTTCGCCCTGATAGACCGCAGATTGGCGCTTATTTTGCCCGCGCCGGCGGTTATTGTGATTGCCCTGCTGATGGGATACCCTTTCGTATACACGCTTATGTTGAGTGTGCAGCGGGTCGATGTCACATTGACCCGCTTTTCCTTTGTGGGGGCCGCCAACTTGGTGAAGGTCCTGCTTGAGGACGATCGATTTCGCAACGCGGTTTGGGTCACACTCTACTTTAGCGTTGCCAGCCTGCTCCTGGAACTGGCGCTCGCCATGATCATGGCGCTGGTTCTGAACAGGACATTTCGCGGTCTAAGCGTTATTCGCACTCTCTTTCTGCTGCCTCTTGTCGCGACACCGACGGCGACATCGGTGATCTGGCTCATCATGATGGAACCGTCCATTGGCATACTCAACTACTTTCTGGAACTCCTGCGGCTGCCGCCAAGTCTATGGGTAGCCAGCCCGACAACGGTGATCCCCAGCCTTGTCTGGATCAACGCCTGGCATGGCGTTCCCTTCGTCATGCTGATTCTCCTGGCTGGGCTCAGGTCGCTGCCCAGGGAACCTTTCGAGGCCGCGCGTATCGATGGGGCCAGCAAGCTGCAGGAGTTCGTTCAGATCACGCTTCCGCTGTTGAAACCCGCCATTGTGGTCGCCATGCTTTTCCGCGCCATCGATACGCTCAAGGTGTTCGATGTCATCTGGATCATGACGCGCGGCGGCCCCGGCCGGAAGAGCGAGACGCTGCATGTCTACTCCTACTTAACAGCGTTTGAGTTCTATGAATTGGGCTACGGCTCGGCTGTGATCCTGGTCTTCATGGGGATCATCCTGGTCATCAGCATCGTCTTGATCAGGCTCAGGCAGAGGGCCTGGTTGTAGTCCGGTCCGAAGGATGGCGCCCCACATCTGCGCCTTTGCACAGGACTGTACATGAACAGACTATCACGGAGAACAATGAGCATGACGACCGCCAGGCGTGTGCAGGATGCGCTGTTCTGGGCTCTCTTGACGGTACTGCTGGCGCTCTTTCTGTTTATTTTCTTTTGGATGTTTGTCTCTTCCTTCAAGCCAAATCTCCTGATCACCAGTGATCCGCCGGTGTGGTTCTTCAAACCGACACTGGAACACTATGTCGAGGTGTTTCGACAGAATCCTTTTGTCAAGTACCTGCTCAACAGTCTGATCATCGCTATCACTTCTGTCGGCCTGTCACTGGTCATCGGATTGCCAGCGGCCTACAGTATCGCTAAGCACAAACAGACCAGCCTGGCGTTGGCCTTACTCGTGGTGCGCATGCTGCCCGGGATCACATTCCTGGTACCGCTCTTTATTGTGTATAAGCGATTTGGGTTGCTGGACACCTACTCAGGCGTTGTGATCACACACATCTTGACAGTATTGCCCCTCATCATGTGGGTCATGATAGGTTTCTTCGAGGATGTGCCGAGCGAACTGCTCGACGCGGCTCTGATCGATGGCTGTTCTCAATTGGGCACGATGATCCGCATTATGATTCCGCTCAGTCTGCCTGGAATTACGGCAGTGGCGATTTTGAGCTTCATCTCCTCTTGGAACAACTTTATCTTTGTGCTCATCCTCGGCGGCTCCAAGACAATGACGCTGCCCTTGGCCGTGTACGGCTTTCTGGCCTATGGTCAGGTAAATTGGGGCGCGCTGTGCGCGGCGGCGGCCGTCGTCACCGTGCCGGTGTTGCTGTTGGCCCTGGTGGTTCAGCGCTACCTGGCCGGAGGGCTGACGATGGGGGCTATCAAGGGGTAGCAACCAAACTGGAGCAACACCGAACTGTATTCGACAGTATTCGACAGCATTCAACTCTTCACGTGGAAGCAGCATCTGTTGAAGCTCTGTTCCTGCGCCCGAAACATCCATACACGGCTGGGTTGCTGGCTTCGATGCCCACATTAGAGGGGCGGACGCAGGATATTCTGAAGACCATTGAAGGTATGCCGCCCAATGTGTCGCGTATACCCTCAGGCTGTGCTTTCCACGCGGCGAGGTCCTGGGGCTGGGCTGGTAGGGGAAAGCGGCTGCGGCAAATCTACCCTGGGCCAGACGATCCTGCATCTCTATACGCCAACAAGCGGTCAGATCTTCTTCGAGGGCGTCGATATTCAAAAGCTGAAAATGCGGGCATTGCGATCCCTCAGACGCAAAATGCAGATCGTCTTTCAAGACCCCTATTCGTCGCTGGATCCGCGTATGCCTATCGGGCATGCCATTGCCGAACCGCTGCTTATCCACAAAATGGCCAGCGGGAGCGATTTGGATGATCGGGTGAGCGAGATGCTCAGGACGGTGGGACTCAATCCAGGATTGCGCAACCGCTACCCGCATGAATTCAGTGGCGGGCAGCAGCAGCGGATCGCGATTGCGCGCGCCCTGGCCGTGATACCGACTTTTCTGGTGGCTGATGAACCGATTTCGTCCTCAGAGTCGGTGTCCCCTGGCGCAGCCAATATGCGGCGATGAAGAACCGGAATTGCGCGATATGGGCAGTGGACACCGGGCGGCGTGTAAGCTCATATAGTCTCTCTATTTTTTATTCTCCAAACGCATGTCGCGCCCCACTAGGGCGCCAAGCAACTTGAATTGCGCGCCACTGTTGGGCGCGCCCTGTCAGAGAAACGGTGTGTCTATATCCAAAAAGGAGGGTCCAATGTCCCAGAGTCACGCCAAGAATGACCGTCTATTGAATCGCCGCGAAATCCTCAAATTAAGCGGTGGAGCCGTGGTTGGCGCTGCCCTTCTGGGCGCCTGCGCTCCTGCAACTACACCGCAGGAGCAGCCGGCCGCGCCCGCGGTACTGAGCGATCATCCGGCTGCGCTGCTGCCCAAGGGTTTCGAAGCGCAGCTGGAATGGTGGACGCATACCGATCACAACACCACTGTTGGCAATGTAATCCGGGCTGGTATCCAACGATTCCAGGAGGTCAACCCTGGGGTTACGGTTGATCTTCGCGTCTTTCCCAACCGGGAGATGAATGACAAAAACCGGACCGCTCTGCTGGGCAGACAGCAGCAGCCGACCATCTTCAGCCCACTGCCTTCGTTCATGCGCGATGGCCTACTGGAACCGCTATCGGACAAATACTTTGAGCCAGATTGGCTTCGATCCACCTTTGGATTCCAAGAGGCTCTGTACTGGGAAGGCGAGACCTACATCATCCCGCCGGGTTCGCTGATGACGGGCGCATTCTACAACAAGAAACTGTGGCGAGAGGCCGGATTAACCGATGAAGATGTGCCCCGCACCTGGGATGAGATGCTCGACATTGGCAAGACGCTCACAAAGTGGGACGACAACGGCGATGTGGTGACAGCGGGCTTTTCCATGCATGCCGAAGCATTTCGTATCGCGCGCGACTGGCCTGGTCAGTATGGTGGATATCACTATAACCGCGAACAGGGGCGGGTCTTCGACTCCTCTGGCTGGCGCAAATTCATGGCCTACTACATCCGCGCGATACAGGAAGAAAAGGTGGACAGCCCCAAGATGCCGCCCTATTTGGAGGCATTCCCCACCGATCGCGCAGCGATGACCGTCAACAAGGGTTGGCTGGTGGGCACTTTCGAGAACCAATTCCCCGACTTAGAGTTCGGCGTGTTTCCGACGCCTCTGGCCGCCGATCGTCCTGACAACGGTTGGTGGGGCATCGCCGATGATCTGGGCTTTGGATATGGTGTCAATCAGTTTGCGAAGGATACGGAAAAGGAAGCCGCCAACGCGCTCTTGCGCTATCTGTATGGTGATGAGGAGTTCATGGGCAACTGGGCTGTGAATTCGGCCGCTGTTCCCTCGATGCTGTCTGTGCGCGAGTGGCCTCAGTTCCAGGCGCCCAAGATTCAGACCTTCATGCTCACGGCGCCATACCGCGCGCCCTTCGGAGGAGAGGAGTTCCCGCGTCAACGCGAGATCGCCAAAACAGCGCTGGAATCCCTCTTGCAGGGCACGTCGATCGATGAGGCGATCGCTGCGTCCGAGGCCGAGATGGCCATCGTCATAGAGCAGAATGCAGGCACACCGTTCATCGTGTTTGAACCGGACTATACGCCGCCGTCCGATCTGTCTGTGCTAGAGGAGTGGAGTTCGGGGCAGATCGCGTATCCATTCACGTAGGTCCAAGGTGAGGGGTGGAAAACCGCCCCTCACCCTGTTATCCTCGCGGGAGGATCCGATGAGCCTCAATGTCCTGGGCGTGCGCAGGGGACAGCGGGCCATGGTCTATGGTTCGCTGCTGTTCTTGGTGGTGTTCTACGGCGGCTTCAGACTCTGGCCCATGGGGTATTCCATCGTCCTCAGCCTGTTCAACTGGCGCGGGTTGAAGCCGATCTGGCAGCAGCACTTTGTTGGACTATCCCATTACAAATTTGCGCTGGTCAGAGATCCGCTTGTGCTGGAATCGCTGCTGCGCACGCTGATCTTCAGCGCCGAACTCGTCGGCATCAGCACGGCGCTGGGCTTGTTGGTCGCCGTATTGATCAGAAATCACAGGCGCGCGCAACCCACCTTGCGCCTGGCCTATTTTCTCCCCTACATCGTACCGGCGGTCGTATCTGGTCTGCTCATGCGGGTTCTTTTTCAACCCCAGTTCGGGTCTGTCAACGCGCTGCTGACCGCGCTGGGTTTGCCGGCTCAACCCTGGATGGCAAGCCCTAAGAGCGCGCTCTTGACCGTGGCGCTCGTGGCTGCCTGGGCGCGGCTGGGATACAATGTAATTCTTTTCCTTGCCGGCTTGGATCAGATTCCCACGGATCTGCTCGATGCAGCCCGAGTTGACGGCGCCGGCGCCTGGCAGGCGTTTTGGCGCATCACCTTTCCCCTGTTGATGCCAGTTATGCTGTTTATCGTCGTCACCGGCTCTATTGCCGCCCTGCAAGAGTTTGGTGTGATCTACGCCATGACGCTGGGGTCGACGGAGGTCGTTGGCGGCCCGGTGCGCGCCACGACTGTATTTTCGATCCTGCTCTACCTGACGGCCTTCTCCGAGGTCGGGGGCTTCAACTACAGCTACGGGGCAACATTGGCTGTCATCCTGTTTCTGCTGATTTTTGGGTTGACGCTGATTCAGTTTCGCGTCATGCGTACCCACTGGGAATATTGACTGCTATGGCTAGAGAGCAGGGTATGGCATCGGCCGGCAAGCGATACTTTACCCGCAAAGAGGACGTTACGCATTGGCTCTCCTTGCTCCTGGTTACATTCGGGGCGCTGGTCATGATTGTGCCGTTCGTTTTCATGGTGATCACCTCGTTCAAAACGCAGGCCGATATCATCGCCATTCCAGCTGTCTGGCTGCCATCGCGACTCACCCTGGACAACTTCGCACAGGTGTGGAATCGAACCCAACTCCTGCGTTCACTGATCAATACGGCTTATGTGGCGGTTGTGATCACCGCGGCCACGGTGTTCAGCAGTTCGCTGATGGGGTTCGTCTTCAGCAAATATGAGTTCCGTGGGCGCGATGTGATCTTCGCCATTAGTCTGGCGGGCATGATGCTCCCCTTTTACGTGATCTCGATTCCTCTTTACCTGATGATCATTACCCTGGGCTGGGTGAACTCCTATACGGCGCTGATCGTTCCTTCCCTATATAATTCTTTTGGCGTCTTCATGATGCGCCAATTTATGTTCAGCATCCCCATGGAGCTGCTGGACTCTGCCCGTCTCGACGGTTGCAGCGAGTTCAGAATCTTCTGGTCGATCGCGCTGCCACTGGCCAAGTCCGCGGCCGGCGCGCTGAGTTTGCTCAATTTGATGGCATACTGGAATTGGTTTTTCTGGCCTTTGATTGTGCTCAATGCGGAGGAGAAGTTCACGATATCGCTTACACTGACCAAGTTCATGGGCCTCTATTGGACCGAGTATGGCCCGCTTACGGCTGGGTCATTTCTGGCGGTCATACCGATCGTGATTACCTTCCTCTTCCTGCAACGCTATTTTGTCGAAGGCATCGCAACGACCGGCATGAAGGGATGAGAAAATGATTGCAGGCTACAACCCCAAGATCCATTTCGAGCGCATTGGCGACCAGCCCCAATACTTTCTGGATGACACCATCTTGGAATGGGTGAAGAATATCAAACGCACGCACCATGTGGCCACCAAGCACCCTGTAAACCCAGTCATCCGCCGCGACCAGCCGTGGGAAGTATGGCCCCATTTCAACACGACAGTGACGGCGCTGCGCGATGAGGATGGACGATTTCGTTGCTGGTATATGGATTTCACAAATTTGAGCTTTGCAGGAGGGGCGGAGGCTTTGTGGAAGCCGAAATTCAGCTATGCAGAGTCCAGCGATGGCATTCAGTGGCAGAAACCGGCGCTTGGAGCCGTTACAGTCGAGGGGCGTGATACGAATAGACTGGCCTGGGATGATCGGCAGGGCACGCCCGTCGCGCTTTCAATCATGCGCGATCCATCCGACCCGGATCCGCAACGCCGTTATAAGATGGCCTACCTGCCAGAAAAGCGCAACATCAATGTCCCCAAACGCAGCACGATTACACACTCGCATTCGCTTGGCCTCTGTATTGCCTACTCCGGAGACGGGTTCAACTGGACACAGGAGCCGTCCAATCCAGTCAGTCTGATCTGGGGTGGCGATGTGTTGACCCTGACCTATGATGCGGAGCGGGCGCGCTATGTGATCTACGGGCGCGGGCACTACGCAGCCGAAACAGGCAATCCAGCTGGCGATCAATGGTTTACACGCTACTACCCAGGGCAGCCATATGGATGGATTCCAAAGCGGGCGATCTATCGCCTCGAGAGCGAGGATCTGATCGAGTGGTCGTTGCCTGAACGGGTGCTGGCGCCCGGCGCCTATCACAATCTGGATGATCAATTTTATGCGTTATCTTACTTCCGCCTGGGACGCTACCACTGTGGGTTGATGCCGGTATTCCACACGGTCGACAATACCAAGGACACAGAATTGGTCTACAGCCATGATGGCATCGAATGGCATCACTATCCACATGGGCCTTGGGTGATCCCGCGCGCGGGCGAGGACACATGGGATGCGTTCCAGGTCGATACCGTCATCCCTCCGCTACGCGTGGGCGACAAGAGTTTCCTCTTTTATGGCGGGGCAAATTTTCATCACGATTGGGCTTTCGTGGGGAAGGCCCAGGGGCTCGATACGCCCGAGGCGCATCTGCCGCCCAGCGATCTGAACGAAGGGCTGGGGCTGGCTATATTACGCGCGGATGGGTTCGTGTCGCTGGATGCAGGGCTGCGTGAAGGGATTATCAGCACGAAGCCCTTCTTCTCAACCGGGGAGAAACTGATTATCAACGCTCGCTGCCATGCCAAGGGATATATCGATGTCGAGATTACCGATCCGCTGGACGAGCCGTGGGCTGGCTACACGCGCAGCGATTCGGATCGGTTCAGCGGGGATGCTGTCGATCATGTGGTCACCTGGCAAGGGCGGTCGGCAGTGAATGAAATTGTAGGCTACACGCGTCTGCGCTTCTATCTGAAAGATGCTGAGCTTTACTCGTTCCGAGTGGCGGCGTCGTAGAATTCTGATGGCCATAGGTCATTCTCAGGCGGAGCATAGGTATAGCGAGGCTGCGTCACCAGGAGGGAATCCATCTCTGTTGATGCCTGTATCCTGGCCTGAATTTCGTGTTATGCTACACATCAATATGTGATGTAAAATTAGGGATGTAACTGACAGGCTGAGGGAAAGGAGTATGATCCGCCGCGACGTTGTCAATGGAGTAAAGCCTCGCATAGGTTGAAAGGGTATACGCGGAGTATTCACAGGTATCCAAAAAAAGGAGAAAAACGATGGTAACGAAAAAAGGCATGAGCCGACGGGAGTTCCTGTGGGCATCCTTAGTCGGATCTGCAGGCGTTGTAGCAGTCGGTTGTCAACCAGCGGCGCCGGCAGCCGAGGTCGCGCAGGATGAAGAAGCGGCCGCCCCAGCCATGGAAGCGGTCGAAATCCGTTTCAGCCACTGGCACGGTGGCTTCTGGGACCCGATTCGCGATGGCATCACCGAGGCGCACCCGGAGATCACGGCCATCAGCGAGTCGACGCCTTGGGGGGAATACTCAACAAAGCTCCTGACCCAGATGGTGGGCGGAGTGGCGGCCGATGTCGTCATGGTTGACAGCTACTGGCAGGGTGAGTGGTTCAAGGTTTTGCTGCCTTTGGATGACGCCCTGAACGCGCACGGAGTGGACAATAGCAAGTGGGATGCGGATCCGTGGAAGCAATGCGGCAATCAGGGGAAGATCTACTCGCTGTCCCAGATCTACTGCCCCAACTGGCAGCTGGTCGTGAACAGAACGCTTGCCGAGCAGGAGGGCATCACGCTGCCGGAATGGGGCGACGATGGCCCGGCCGAGAACTTTGACGAATGGCGCTGGGATGACTTGGTCGAACTGCTTACGGCTACGACGAAGGTCAATTCCGCCGGCGAAGTGGAGCAGTATGGTCTGGCGAATAGCACGGCCAGGTTCGGGGCCACGGCTCTGTACTTCATCTACAGCAACGGGGGCGATGTGCTGGACGACACCTGGGGCTATGAGGAGACGGAAACGCTGATCGACTCGCCAGAGTCTGTCCAGGCGTTGCAGGATTTCATAAACCTGACTTTGGTAGATAAGGTAGCGCCCACGCCAGCCGAGGCCAATGCCGTTCAGGGCGGGCTGTTCAAGGCTGGGAAGGCCTTCTGCACGATCAGGCACCCAGGGGTCGGTGACCAGAAAGTCCATCAGGAAGAGTTCGGGCTGGCTTTCATGCCGGTGCCTTGGCGGGAACACCGCGTCCAATTTATGGGCACCAACTCGTGGGGCGTATGGAGTGGAAGCGAGAATGTGGACGCTGCCGCTACCTTCTCCATCTACGCCACCACCAGTGAGGCGATCAGTGATTGGATTACACCCAATATCAATCTCACAGCCTACGACATGCGTCGCAGCATCGACAAACTGCCGGCTCTGCCGGAAGGGTGGATGCGGCGCTTTTACGAGGTGTTCTTGAGTCGCGACAGCCGCTTTTCCCAGTATCAACCGGCCACAGAGGATCTGATCTGGAAGCCCAGATGGTATGGCAGGAAGGCCAGATTTTTCTCGGATACGGTGCGGCGCGAGTATGACAAAGTCTTCCTGGGCGAGAAGACGATGCAGCAGGCCATGTCGGACGCCAAAGTGGAGATCGATGCCGCTCTGCAGGAAGAGTAGCCGCACACTGTCTGGGTAAATCGAAGGGACTCGACAGATCCAGGTTGATCGAGTCTCTTTTTGACTACGTTCTGTCTCGGCCAGCCGGGACAGGGGTGTCATATCGAGGAGAGAAAAGGAGAGAGGAGAGAGAACTGCGCTGTTTCTCACTTCTCTCCACTCATTTCTGTAAGATGAACATTCTGGTGACAGGCGGCAGCGGCAAAATCGGGGGATATGTGCTCCGCGAGCTCTTGGCTGCTGGCTATACGGTATCAAACTACAGCCGTACAGCCCCGCTCGTCGAACGAGTGCGGCATATCCACGGCGCCATCACCGATCTGGAGCAGTTGGGGAAGGCGTGTCAGGGTCAGGACGCTATCGTTCATCTGGCTGCAGTGCCGGGGCCTGGAATCACCACGCCAGAGCGGCTGATGTATGTCAACGACAGAGGCGCTTTTACCGTTCTGGAGGCCGCCGTGCGAGAGGGGGCGAAGAAGGTTATCTTTGGCTCTTCCAAGGAGGCGCTCAACACTGATTTCAGGCAGCGTGACACATATCCACGCTATTTCCCCATCGACGAGGAGCACCCCGCTGCGCCGCGCAACGAGTACGGGATCAGTAAGCTGATCAACGAAATCACCTGCAAGCGCTACACAGAGGCCTATGGTATACAGACGATCTGCCTGCGCATCAATCACAACTGGTACCTCGACCGGGCTGGGGTCGAAATTGCTGTGCGGTCAGGGTGGGACAGGCAGCGCGCTGTGGAGGAGCAATGGGCAGGATACCGGCGATATATCGCTGACCCTGCAAGGGGTCAATCCAATCTGTGGACTGTTACGGATGCGCGGGATGCAGCGCAGGCGTTCAGGTTGGCAGTGGAGAACGAGGACATCGCGCATGAGGTATTCCTGATCAACGGCGCTGACACCTGTTCCTTGGTGGAGACGCCGGCGCTCACAGCTCGCTATTATACAGACGTACCCCTGAAGAGACCCCTGGCTGGCTTTTCAACCCTCGTTTCATTTGAAAAAGCCAGACGCATGTTGGGATATCAACCCCGATACACCTGGCGGGAAAGTGACTTTCGGGTCTGGATGGAGGAGCAGTCGTGACCGCGCCATCTCAAGCCAGCGGCGATATTGCGCTTGGCGCGCCAGGCAGACCGCGGCGCACGATCTCTCGTCTGCGCTTGCGCGAGGCGATAGACGGATACCTGTGCATCTCGCCCTGGATCCTGGGCTTTATTATCTTCATCGCCGGCCCGATCATCGCCTCTTTTGCGCTATCCTTCAGCCGTTACACCATTCTGGATCCGCCCCGTTTTATCGGCTTGAACAACTATAGCAAAATGCTGAGCAAAGACCCTCTCTTCTGGCAATCTTTGAAAGTGACTGTGATCTATACGATTGCCCTGGTACCGCTCGGCACGATAGGCGGATATATGTTGGCTCTGCTCCTGAATCAGGCTGTGCATGGCCTGGGATTTTTCCGCACCGTATATTATCTGCCGGTGGTGACGCCGGCCATTGCCACCTCCTACCTGTTTGCCTGGATCCTCAATCCGGAGATCGGTCTGGTCAACAACCTGCTCGCCAGCTTCAACATCCAGGGGCCGCAGTGGTTCGCCTCGCGTGAGTGGGTCATTCCCAGCTTCATTATCATGAGCCTGTGGGGCTTGGGCGGCAATATGATCCTCTACCTGGCTGGCCTGCAGGGGGTGCCGACAGTGCTCTACGAGGCCGCGATGCTGGACGGGGCCGGCGCGTGGGCCAAATTCCGGCACGTCACTCTGCCCATGACTTCTCCCGTCATCTTTTTCACCTTCCTCACCGGAATGATCGGCACATTCCAGGTCTTCACAGGCGCCTATGTGATCACAGAGGGCGGCCCAGCGGATGCCTCTCTATTCTATATCCTCTATCTGTATCAGAATGCCTGGAACTACCTGAAGATGGGCTACGCCGCCGGCCTGGCCTGGGTTCTCTTCGCCATCATTTTTGCCCTCACGCTGATATCTCTGCGGGTTTCGGGACGGTATGTCTACTACGAAGGCGCCGTGAGATGATGGAGAACGATTCACTGTGGCCATGAATACGCGGTTGAGTACGGGTGATAGGCAGACGGGACGCTGGCCGGGATTTACCAACTGGTCAAATCATGTCAGGGGCCGGCGGTTTGCAGGTCAGGTTCTGATCTACATGCTGTTGATCGCGGTCGGCATCCTGCTCGCCGTTCCTTTCATCTGGCTGGTGTCCAGTTCGCTGAAGACGGAAACCGATGCCTTCCAAGTACCGCCCAGTTTTATCCCCAACCCGGTTCAATGGAGCAATTATGTGGTTGGTCTCACTGAGTTCCCCTTCCTCAGATCGACGCTGAACACGATGCTTATTGTGGTGTGGGTGATGGTTGGGACGGTGCTGAGCGCCAGCCTGGTTGCCTATGGCTTTGCCCGCGTGCGCTTTCCTGGGCGCACAGCTCTCTTCGTGCTGGTGCTGAGTACGATGATGATACCCACGCACGTAACCCTGATCCCGCAATATCTGCTGTTTCGCTCCTTGGGTTGGCTGGATTCATTCAAGCCGTTGATCGTGCCCAGTTTCTTCGGGGGAGGCGCCTTCTACATCTTTCTGCTGCGCCAGTTCTTCCTGACCATTCCATTGGACTACGACGATGCGGCTCGCATCGATGGGTGCGGAACATTTGGCGTCTTCTGGCGCATCATCCTCCCCTTGTCGAAGCCGGCGCTGGGCACCATGGCCATCTTCACCTTCATGAGCCAGTGGAACGCGTTCTTCGAACCGCTCATCTACCTGAATCGGTTTGAGACACAGCCTCTGGCTGTCGCCTTAACGACCTGGGTTCAGACCGCCCACGGAGCCGGGTCAATGCACTATGTGCCTTGGGTGGCAATCATGGCCGTTTCGACCCTGATTGCCCTGCCGCCCGTCATGGTTTTCTTCTTCGCGCAGCGGCACTTCATTCAGGGTGTGGTTGTGAGCGGTATGAAGGGATAAGTTAGAGGGCGTGCAGAAAATCGATCAATACACGGTTCGCATCGAATTTGAGGAGCCGGACCCGTCCGGGATCGCCGGCAGTCCTGTCTCCTTCGGACGCTACTGGTATGTAACGCAGATGCCGGGTGCGCCGGCGCCACGGATACTCGAGTCGCCCCATGAGATACAGGTCGTCGATGTCACCGACCCTGAACAGGTGATGCGGGCGGCGCACGGCATGGATGCCATTATCAACTGCGCTGTCGTGCGCGAGCAGCCTGCCGAGGCGTTTCGGGTCAACGTTGTCGGGGTCTACAATATGATGCGGGCCGCTGTCGAGTGCGACATCCGTCGCATTGTGCATACGGGTCCCCCGCAGGGGAGCACGCCACACTATCCAGATCCCACAAACTATGCCTACGACTTTGATATATCTGCGGACGTGCCGGCGCGGCCATGCGTCAGGCGCTGCGAGTACCTGCATACCCACGTCCCTTCGAGATCCTGCATATTTGTAGCGACCTGCCGCACGGCAAGTTTCCCAATGACAAGGCAAAGCAGCTACTCAAGTGGCAACCGCGCGACCGGTTGGAGGGGCATTGGCAGCGCGCGTATGGCGGCTGCCGGTTGAACAACCCGTGCCGGCCCTGATATAGTTGAATGCGCCTCTTTCGAGCAGAGGCGCGGTTGATTTGAGGAGGTAAGTATGTTCCGTCTGTCGGTCTGTGAAGGCGCCGTGTTGCGCAGCTTGTCGTTCCTGGAGCGCGTACGCGCGATCGCTCGGGCCGGATTTGGGGTTGACCTGTGGGGTTGGGAGGACAGCGCCATCGATACGGTTGCCGGCGATGCGGATATCGAAATCTGCGCCATGCCGGGCTGGGTCGGGGGCAGTATGGTTCACCCTGATGGCGTTGAGGCCTACTTGGCCGGGGTGAAGCAGAACCTGATTGTTGCTGAGCGGTTTCAGTGCCGTAATCTGAGCATCACGACCGGCGCGCTTGACGCGCAAGGGCAAATGGCGCATCCTGTCGCCGAGCATCCCGCTATGATGTGGGTCACGGCCTACAAATGCTTGTCTCAGGTGGCGGAGTTAGCCGAAAAGCACGATGTCATCTATAGTCTGGAACAGCTGAACACCAAAGTGGACCATGCCGGCTACCCCCTACCTCACACGGAAGATGTGGTGCGGCTAATTGAACAGGTGGGCAGCCCGCGCATCCGACTGTTGTGCGACATCTACCACATGCAGATTGAGGAAGGCAACGTCATCCAATCGATCCGCGATTACCACAGCTATATTGGCTATGTGCACGTAGCGGACGTACCGGGCCGGCATGAGCCGGGTACGGGCGAGATCAACTATCCGCAGATCGTGTCGGCGCTGCACGAGGTAGGCTATGATGGCGTGATCGGCATGGAGGCGTTTCCTCAAGCCGACGACCATCAGGCTATGGCGCGTTTTCGGGCCCTGTTCACCTAGACATACGTTACGAATCGGATAATTCTAAATCTGTAAGTGGACTGTTTTGGTTATCTGGTCCATTGCCAGAATCATATAGCCACAATCATCACCCACTTGCAGCCATTGAACACCGCGTTTGGCCATCTTGGCGGCAAAGTGAGCATCTGGCCCCATGCCGGCCCCCACGAACAGACCGGCTGATCGCGTCTTGGCGATTATGGTGTCAAGGGCGTCTGCGACGGTTGGATGTTCCACATCACCCAGTACGCCCAATGACGCCGAGAGATCCCACGGGCCGAGCACAATGGAGTCTAATTCAGGAATGGCCAGCATATCATCGAGGGCTTCCAAGGCTTCGACGTTCTCAATTTGTACGCTCACAAAGATGTCTTGATTGGCCCGCTCAACATAGGCTCTGCCCCCTTCGCGTCCATAGTTGGTGGGTATTCTGGGGCCATACCCGCGCTGACCCAGGGGTGGGTAGCGGCAATCATTGACCACCTGCTGCACTTCAGCGGCGGAACGCACCTGGGGTACGATAATACCATCCGCGCCTGCATCCAATACGGGTTTAATAAAGGGCGTGCCGCTACCCGTGACGCGTACAAGCGCCGGCACATTTCTTGCTTTCGCCGCCAGCAGATGTCCCCCCAGCGCCTCGGGATTCATCAAGCTGTGTTCCAAATCGATCCAGAAAAAATCGACCGAGTCGCCGAGTGCGTCGGTGACATGTGGGTCAGTAAAGGTAATCGATGCGCCAATGCAGATTTGGCCCGCAGCCATGCGGGCGCGAAAAGAGGCGATGGGTGTTGATTGGCTATCGTCTGTCATAGGTATATTTCAACTCCTTTGGCGGCCAATAGGCGCCGGCATAGGATTGTCCTGCTTTCGCATTGGGGCCCGAGAATTCCAGATATGGCGCCAGCCGGCCAAACAAGAGGTTGAATGCGCCTCTTTCGAGCCGAGGCGCGGATGCATTCAAATAGGCTGATAGGCGGACGGCTCGAGCACAACGATGGACGGGCGACCTAGCCCTGCCGAGTGCAGCGGAAACGTCACTGTGTGGTGACGGGCATAGATGACAGGGTCACGGGGCCGGCGCTTGAGAAATACGTCGATCGTGGTCATCCCTGCTGTGATCGGCGGCAAATTATAGTGCATCGGCACAATCCATGTCGGGTTCAGGAAGTCGATCATTGGGTCCAGTTCGTCCAGCCGCAGGGTCAGATTCTCACCTACGAGGGTCAGCAGCACATCACAGCGACCGGCGAAGGGCGCAAGCTCATCTGCGCCGATGCCGTACCCCAGGTCGCCCATGTGCAGGAACCACAGACCGCCGGCTTTGAAGGCGTACAGCGCGTTGTCATCGGGTCCCTCAGGGTGGTGCGGGGCCTCGGCCGCCTGCACGGCAAAGACTGGCTCCCCATTGATGCGCGCCTCACGCTGGCCCCGCGCGATGTCCAGGGCATTGATCAGCCGAGGCTCGCCCTCAACAGCCTGGTAGTAGGCATGCGCTTCATCTGTCAGCGAACTGACGATGACCGTATCCGCTTGAAGCCGAAAGTCCAATACGGCGGGGTCGGCTATCCCGCAGGCTGCGGCAACCACGGCCGGATCGTAGGGGTCCATAGCGATCGTGGGCCCCTCGTCTTGCCTCAGATGAAAACACGCCAAGCCAATCCACTGCAGATGAACAGCCATGTTATCAGCCTCCTCCTCACTCCTGCGTCAGACCGCCGGCCCTGTCCATGCCGGCAATCTCCCACCACTTTGCGCCGGATGGCTTCTCGATCACCAGCGGCTTGAGAAACGACACCGACTTCTCCAGGCCCTCCTCCACTTCGAAGTACTCGCTTTCCATCTCGAGCGAGATCACGTGGTCGTAGCCGAGGAGGCGCAGCGTTGAAACGAACTCGCGCCAAGTTGCCTCGTCATGGCCCCAGCCGGCCAGTGTGTATGTCCAGGAGCGGTCGGCAAACTGCTCGGTGGAGGCGCTATCCATCATGCCGCGAAGCCGGGCATTGTGCCGAGAGATGAGGATGTCCTTGGCGTGGACGTGCTGGACCAGCGGACCCAGGTAGTGCAGCGCCTCAATGGGGTCGATTCCTTGGTACCACATGTGCGAGATGTCGAAGTTGCAGGCTACGACCGGGCCGATCTCCTCGTGCAGGCGCTTCAGTGTCACCGGGTTGTGGATCATGTCACCGCCATGCATCTCGAAGCAGAGCGTCACGCCGTGGTCCGCAGCGATCTTCCCATGCTCGCGCCAGTATGGGAGCAAACGCTTCTCCCATTGCCACTCCAGAGTATCACGCAAGAAAGGCCACTCGGCAAATGTCACCCAGTTGGGGGCCGTATCTCCCTCAGCGCCTTCGGGCAGCCCCGCCAGCAACGTGATCCGCCGGAGGCCAGCTAGCTCCATGAACTCGCAAGTCTGTCGGAACTCGCGCGAGTATTCCTCGGCGACTGTTTTATTGGGCATGAGCGGCGCGCCGTGTCCTCCGAGCGCACTGATTTCAAGGTCATAGCGAGCGAACGTGTCCAGCCAGCGGTCGATTTCGCCTCTGTCGGCGAGGAGTTTTGCGGTATTGCAATACCCCCGGCCCCAGAGTCCACAGGCGCCGACCTCTACGGCCTGGAATCCCATATCGCGCGCGTACTGCAGCCCCTTCTCAAACTCGAACTGCTCCAGGTTCTGTGAAATCACGCCGAGTTTCATGCGCATCCCCTTTCGATTGACAATTGACGGCTGTATATGCCGGGAACTGGCAATCGACTATCGTCAGTTTCAGGTGGCTGTGTCTATGCCATCCTATGCGCTACGCCCACGGCCGTCGGTCAGCGGGCGCCAAGCGCATTCTGAAATTGAGCGAGTGTTTCGGTCAGGGCCTGGCGTTTGATGACAAGGTCAACGCCCACAAAGAACACGCGGACGCCCAGGGCCTGATAATACCTGGCCTGGTCGATGCTGAATGCGCCGGCCGTCGTAATTTTGCCGGCCTGAAGCGCTGCTGTGAACACCCGCGCGATTTTCGGGGCCTGGCGCGTCTTGGCCTCGTCGCCGAAGAGCCCGAGGCCGACGGACCAGTCCATCGGACCTACAGTGACCATGTCAATGCCTTCGACCGCCAGGATTTCGTCCAGTGTTTCGTAGGCTTCGTCACTCTCGATCATCAGCATCAGGTGCGTGGCGTCATTGGCTTGGCGCAGTCTCTGTTGTGGGTCCGCGCCCATAGTGAAGGCCGTGCCGGCGCTGGAGCTGGAAACGCCACGCTGCCCTAGTGGTGGGTACTTGCCCAACTGGACAAAGCGGGCAGCCTCGTCGGCGTTCCGCACATCGGGCAGTGTCAAGATCTGTATACCCCCGTCGAGCAGGCGCTGCACTTGCGTGCGCGACAGCTCGGGCATGCGCACGAGCGGCGCCATGCCAAGGTGGGTAATTGTGCGGCCTAGCTGTAGGGTTTCGGCCATGGATTGGGGGCCGTGCTCCATATCGAGCCAGACGATGTGGTAGCCGGCCTGCGCCATCAGCTCGATATCAGTGAGTGTCGCGTCGCGACAGATCACCCCGTACAGGGTTTCATGTTCGTCCAACAGTTCGCCGAGGCGGTTGCTCAAGGGCTGAATCTCGTTTTCCATAGGCGCTCTTTATTGTTGGTTGAATGCGCCTCTGCTCAAAAGAGGCGCGGAATCGCAAAGCGGGGGCATCTTGGGCCACTCAGCATTGACTTTCGAGATAGTATGCAGTGCGCATATTCTATTGTCCACAGTCCCCTTACACCACATGCGCTGTCGGGACGCCCGGCGTCTTCGTTCGAACTCGGTAGAGCGAGGAACGGGCGGTGATGTAGAGGCTCTTGCGGTCATCGTCGCCCCAGGCGCAGTTGGCCGGACGCTCGGGGGTGACGATGACGCCCAGGCAGATGCCGCCAGGCTCAAATACCCAGATGCCGGTGGCGCCCGTGACGTAGAGGTTTCCTTCTACATCGACTTTCATGCCGTCGGGGGAGCCGGGTTGGGGATGGTCCATGTCAGCGATGATGCGAGAGTTGGTCAAGGCGCCGTCGGCGCGGACGTCGAAGGCGCGGACGTGCCGGCGCGGCGAATCGTCGACGTACAGAATCGATTCGTCGGGGGAGAAGGCCAGTCCATTGGGGCGATCAAAATCGTCTACCAGCAGTTCCACAGCGCCATCCGCCAAGATACGGTAGAGGCCGTTGCAGGGTTGTTCCTGCTCGCTGCCGTATGACGACGATTCGCCAGGTGTGATGCCGTAAGGTGGGTCGGTGAAATAGATATTGCCGTCTGACTTGACGACCACATCGTTGGGACTGTTCAGGCGCTTGCCCTGGTAGCTGGCGGCCAGGGCTACCACGGCGCCATCGGTCTCGATACGGGAAACGCGGCGATTGCCGTGTTCGCAGGCAACCAGGCGGTTCTTTCGGTCTATGGTCAGACCGTTGGAATTGCCGCTAGGTTCGCGCCACACATCGACTTGCCCCTCGGGCGTCCATCTGTAGATGCGGTTGGCCGGGATGTCGGAGAAGAGGAGGTAGCCATGCGGATGCCAGACCGGACCTTCGGTGAACTGAAAGCCGGTGGCCAGGCGTTCGGGGTCGCCGGATTCGATGAGTGATTTGAGTTTCATAACGTCCTCATTCATGCAGGTCTGAGCGGCGAGCGCCGCGCTCACACGCCAGGTCCGCGCCCTTTTCACGTAGGTTGATAGCCGGATGGCTCAAGCACAACAATGGTTGGCCGTCCCAGATCGGATGCGGGCAGCGGAAACGTCACCACGGGGTGACGCGCATAGATAACAGGGTCGCGAGGTCGGCGTTCAATGAAAACGTCGACACTTGGTCATCACTCGCTTTTGGCCACTGACCGGCGCCAGATTGTAGTGCATGGGCACGATCCATGTCGGGTTCAGGGTATCGATCATCGGGTCGAGCTCATCCAGCCGCAGAGTCAGCCCCTCGCCGGTGAGGGCCAGCAGCACGTCGCGGGAGACACAATTGATGAGTCGATACTGACTGGTCAGCGTTTGCATGTGTTGCGTCGAACGTATGGAAGAAGGTTAACACAAAGCCCTTATATCCCAAAGCGAAAGCATTGTCCATATTGTAGTGGTTTGGCCTGGCCTCATTGTCAGGTTCAGCATTTGAACGGGTCTCTCTTGCCAAATTATTTTACATAATGGCAGAAAACATTGATTTGACAGATGGTCCAGGTTCTTATATATTGCTTATGTGCGCGCATCACCTGACAATCACAGTTGGCATGAATGTCGCTGACTTCCCTTGGATAGGACCGCAAGGAGGGATTTAAGCAGAAGAGCTGCGGATATGGCACAAGAGGTAGAGGATGTCATGTGTTGCGGCTACCTCCGTTGGGATGGCATAGATCAGCCTACACACATGCACGAGCACGAGAATGTCTACACAGATATGCTGCATAACGGCATGATCGTCAGTTGGGGGTGGATGGATACCTACCAAGGCCTGTTATCCCCCATTTGTTCTCTGGCTTCGGCGTCTTTCTTTTCCGCCAGTTCGTGCATACGATTCCCGACGAGCTGATCGATGGCGCGGGCGAAGTCCGCATCTTTGTCCGAATCGCAATGCCTCTGATGTTGCCGGCAGTCGGGGCGCTGGCTATCTTTACGTTTATCTGGAATTGGGGGAGTTTCTTCTGGCCCTTACTCATCACAAACGAGACCGAGATGCGGACAATACCCGTTGCCCTGGCCACTCTCATTCGTCAACCCGGCATGGTGAGGGCTGGGGGGCTGCGGGTCTCAGTGAGGAGGGCATTGCACTGGCCGGCGATGCCATCGCCTTTATTCCAGTTCTGACCGTCTTCTTCGTGTTTCAGCGCTATATTACAGAGGGCGTGACCCTCACCGGCTTGAGCGCGAGTTAGCTTCAGGCCGCATAATGCAAAAACCCGTTTCCTTTGAGGTCAACCCTGAATGGATTACAAACAACTGATCGAACAGTGGCTCGACAAGCTGCGCGCCGGCACGCTGGTGGAGGATGATCTCCGGCAAGCATTGAATCGCCTCAATGACAACGGCACAACGCAACGCCAGCGGTTGCTGTATCTGCAGACGCGCACCACCGGCGTCGACTCCGAGGCGCTCGGCATGGCGCTGGTCGATAACGGCCAGGTACTCGAAGCGCCCGACAATCCCGCCGACTGGCCCTATGATTCTGTGCTTGAAGCTATGGACGACGGCTGGCGGGTAGTCAAGTTCCCGGAAATGGCACTGCTGCTCCAGGAAGATAAGACATTTGGCTTAGGTTGCGAATTCATCCTCGAAAAATAAAGTTAGCTACCCGATACATACGGAGGGGTTGTGATGGACACGAACACGACTACTTTGCCGTCTGCCCAGGTCGGACTGCCCTACGATTGCGAGCCGACCCTGAATGATCAGCAGGTCTTCAATTTCTGTCGCCAGGGCTACCTGATGCTCGAAGGGGTGGTCGACGATGACGTTAACCGGCGCATGCTTGCCTTTGTGGAGGAGCATACCGAGCACCAACCGCTCGAGTTGCTGACAGAAGACTGGTTCGTCGAGGGCGTGTTCAAGAACCCGCAGGCAGCCGGCGCCGTCCGCTCCTTGCTGGGTGCGGATTTCAAGCTGCCGCAGACACTGTGCAACCACCGTGCCGACTGCCCGCTACCGCCCCAGCACTGGCACCGCGATGGGGGGTCGATCTACAGCCGCCGGCTGGACTACCTCCAGGTGTTCTATTACCCGCAGGATACGCCGCGCGCATTGGGCCCGACTGAGCTGATCCCAGGCTCACACTTCATGCGCAGCAAGGCCAACTACATGGGGCACATCCGCAGTGTGAAGCTGGTCAAATCGACCGCAGCGCCTGCGGGCACGATCTTCATCACGGCGTATCCGATCTGGCATCGCAAGGGCCGGAGCACGGCATCGGGCATCCGTCATCTGTTTAAGTACAACTACTGGCGGACGGCGGAACCGCGGCGCGACTGGATCATCGAGCCCGAATACGATTTTTCGTGGCCCGATATGGCAAACGAACCACACTTCGAGCAGTTCAAATGCGGCATAGCGGCGGCGGAAATGTTCAGTTGGTTGTGTGGCGAATCGTATGAGCACGTCGGGGGCACAGGCTGGCCGTGTGAGGCGCCGGTCAAGTCGGAGTTGTGTGACCAGGAGGGCCTGCCCAGCGGGCTGCGCCGCTATGCCAATTGAGGAACGGCCGGCAACTCTGTTTCCAACCGACTTGCCTGAACGCGAGTGGGTTGAATTTCGCGCCGAGGGGTTCTCTGCGCCGGCGTCAAAAAGACAATATCGTTCGGGCGCTGAAAGCGGTGGCGCCGATCGCCGAGGGTGAAGGGATGCTGCTGCTTGTGGAATGCCTGAACACATTGGTGGACCATGCCGATTACTTCATCGCCTCTTGGCAGGAGGGCGTAACCATCGCGAGAGAGGTGGACAGCGCGGCTGTCGGCATGACCTTTGACGCCTATCATCATCAGGTCAACGAGGGCAACCTGATCAGCGGTCTTACGCAGGACATCGATCTGGCGCATCACATTCATATCGCCGATGTGTCCGGGCGGCACGAGCCCGGAAGCGGTGAGATCAACTATCTGAACCTGCTCAGCGCAGCGAAGCGCGCCGGCTACGACGGGTACATTGGGCTCGAGTGCGTTCCGACCAAGCGGGATATAAAAGCTACGCTGGCGCCTATCAGGCAGATCGTCGACCAGGTCAATCATTGCGAATAACGCGGGATGCAAGGATAGGAAAATACAGTTTATGATCATCGACGCCCACTTTCATATCTTTCCCCGTTTTGGCAGCCCATCAGGCGGGGAAGACCCGCAACTGAATCTGAAGTTCTGGCAATACCACATGCGTGATAGCCGGCGTTTCCGGCGCAAGGCTGACCACGTCATGGTGGATGAGCCGCTGTTACAATTTTCGTCCGACGACCTCAATGATATGCCCGATGTCAACTTTCGGATGGGCGACTTTGGCCAGGTAGAACTAACCGCCAATGGGGTGGATTACTATGCGCAGGTCTATCCGCCCAGCTTGATCAACAACGAAGCGCCGCCAGAACGCATGGTCGCGGAGATGGACATCGTGGGCGTGGATATGGGCGTACTCCAACATGACCACATCTATGGCGAGCTCAATCAATACTATGGCGAGCAGATGCGTAGGTTCCCCAACCGCTTCATTGGCCTCGCCCAAATCCGTGAATGGGAAGCCGACCATCCGACGCAACACGAACGGCTGGAGAGGGCCATCATCGAACATGGCCTCAAGGGGCTGTACTTCAGTGTGGAGCCATTCGCGCTGAGCAACTACGCTGACCATCTGGACGAGGCCAAGTTTGAACCGCTGTGGGACACGGCGCGGGCCCTCGATATCCCCGTCTGGTGGTATCTGCACAGCAGACGGAGCGACCGTTTTGCGGCCTACATGGAGCACGTGGCCGAGCTCGACCGCTGGGCCGAGGCGCATCCCGACATCCCTGCTGTGCTCACGCATGGCATTGATACCTTTAGTATGCGTCGGACTGAAGATCGCTACCAGATTCCCGCTGAATTGATGGCTCTGCTCAGACGGCCGAACATGCACGTTGAGGTGCTATTTTGCGCTTTCTGGCCGGAATACCCGTATCGCGGCGCCCAGGAGATGATCAGGAGGCTAGGCGATGAAATCGGCATCCACAAGCTGATGTGGGGCACAGATATGCCGTTTTGCTCGGGCTATTGGTGCACATATAAGCAGGCCCTGGACTACATACGCCTGCATTGTGGGTTCCTCTCGGCAGATGAGAAGGCCCTCATCCTGGGTGACAACGCCGCGCGCATGTTTGGTCTTCTATAATGCACTGGCGGCTGACTAGTGAATGAAGGAGTGAACAAATGGCGGTGAAGATTGGCACCGGACCGGATTCATGGGGTGTCTGGTTCCCGGATGATCCCAAACAAACCCCATGGTATCGATTTTTGGATGAAGCCGCCGAAGCCGGCTATGAGTGGATCGAACTGGGCCCGTACGGTTATCTGCCCACCGATCTGTCCACCTTGCGTAGCGAGTTGGACAAGCGCGGCCTACAGGTGGCTGGGACGTTTGCCTTGGCGAGCCTGGAAGATCCGGCGGCGTGGCCGGAGCTAGAACGACAGGTAGTGGGGGCGGGAGAACTGCTGACAGCGTTGGGCGCCGGCTTTCTCGTGCTGATTGACGGCATGTATTCCGACCTGCGAACAGGAGAGCCGCTGGAGCCGTCCCAACTTGACGACAGCGCCTGGCAACGGTTGATCGATACGACGCACAGAGTGGCCGACATCGCACGCGATCGGTATGATCTTCGCCTGGTATTTCATCCCCATGCCGAGTCACACGTCGAGTATACGGAGCAGATTGAGGCTTTTCTGGAGCAGACGGATCCCGACCGGGTGTCACTCTGTTTGGATGTGGGCCATCATGCCTATCGGGGCGGTGATCCGGTGCGCTTTATGCGCGAACATCACGCGCGCATCCCCTACCTGCATCTCAAGAGCGTCGATCGCGTCGTGCAACAGCAGGTTGAAGACGATGGCATCTCCTTCGCTGGGGCGGTGAAGCTGGACATGTTTGTCGAACCGGCCAAGGGAGCAGTCGATTTCCTGGCATTTCGCGACGTGCTACGCGAAGTCAATTTCGACGGTTGGGCGGTGGTCGAGCAGGATATGTATCCGGCGCCGTTCGATAAACCATTGCCGATTGCCAAACGAACGCGCGCCTATCTGCGTGAGATCGGGATCGGATGATCGCAAAACGGAGGCTTTGGGCCACGCAGCATCGTTTTGAGGCGCGCGTCAGCTGAATCCGTCGGGTTGTACGCCAGACGTTATGTGAAACAGATGCTTGATGAAATGCGAACGTTGATTTAAGAAGACAGACGCAATTGGGAGGCGCGAAATGTTGACTGCGGAACAGATATCCCACTTTGATACCTTTGGCTTCGTCGTGATGCGTCAGTATTTCTCAGCGGCGGAGATGGACGAAATCAGCCATGAATTCGACGACGTGCTGGCCGAAGATCGCCAGGGACAACCGTTCGCTGGGGAGACGCGGCAGGCGGTGCTTGGTTTCATCGAGAAACGGGCATTGCTGACGCATCTCGTCGAGGACGACCGCATCTTCCAACCCCTCGAACAGTTGCTCGGCCCGGGCTTCGTCTGGATCGGATCCGACGGCAACCTCTACGTCGGGGACACGGGCTGGCATCCCGATGGGTCGGAGCTCAACTATGGACGGATCAAGGTCGCCTTTTACCTCGATCCGGTGACGAAGGATAGCGGCTGCCTGCGCGTGATTCCGGGTTCGCATCGGATGCCACTGCACACCGCCCTCGATCCACTCAAACGCCAGCGCGCGGATACCAGCCTGATGGCGTTTGGCACGGATGCCAGCGGTGTGCCCTGTTTCCCTCTGGAATCTCAGCCCGGTGACGTGGTATTCTTCAACCAGAACCTCTGGCACGCGGCGTTTGGTGGGCGGAGTGGTCGGCGCATGTTCACGCTGAATTTTGGCGCGCAGCCAACGACGGATGAGCATATCGCCTATTTGCAACGCGTGTATCAGAGCAACCTTGGGCATATCCAGCGCATGCAGAACACGCAGACCGGCCGGGTGTACGAAGACGAATTCCTCCACAGCGGCCGACCGCGCATCCAGGGCATGGTAGGCAAGCTGGTAGAGCTTGGATTCAAGTGACATAAGGGAGTCGGATGGCGCAACCTCCCAGCTTTTGGGCATCGTTGCGCTGTTCGATTGAACGATGCCCTCATGCGAATCGTGAGGAGCGAGCAAAGAGAAGTGAGGAAGCGAGGAGAATTTTATGTCAGATGTGGAGTACCACCCTTCGGTTCAAACAAGGGCTGTTTTGAATGCGGACCCCAGGCTCAGTAAGTTTGATCCGCTACCGCGCATTATTTACCATGACGATTTCAACAATGGTCTGCGGGGCTGGGTCGAGCTGATTGGAAACTACGAAGATAGTCTGGACAGCATGCTGCCCGAGTATGCTGATATGCGACCGCCCATGCTCAGTAGCGGCACCCATTGGGATACCGGCACGCACGGGGCCATGCACGGCACGTATTCCCTCAAGTTGGCTACCCGTCCCCGCGCCGGCGACATTAGCGTTTCCATCAAGCGGGTGACCTGGCGTCATAGGGGGCCGATTCGACTGGAAGCTTACTTTACTTTCAAACCGGAGGCGAGTGAACTTCAGTTAGCGGTGAACGATGTGCGGGCCATAGGCGTGCTGTTCGATCTTCAGGACGACGAGTATCGCTGGATGCCGCATTGGCGTTATCTCAATGCCATGGCGGGCGCCCCCGTGAGAAAGTGGCAATTCAAACGCAAACGAGAACCTTTGCAAACAATAGGTGGCAGGGATGAAACCGTCTCCCATTTTCATTTGGCGCCAAGCGGCTGGGAAGATGTGCCCAACGCAAATCAGGAACTGTGTTATAATGAAATTGCCACCAAATATAACTGGTATTACCTCCGTATGGACTTAGATTTAGCTACTCGTCAGATCACGCATTTACAATGCAATGATCGCATCCACGATACGACCGATGTGACGCCTATGATGATTCCCGCGATGCCCAATCTGTATTGCATGCTCAATGTCGCTTTTTGGGTCGAAACCGACATCGATAAGCGGGCTTTTCTCTACGTGGACTCGGTCCTTCTTTCAGGAGCGTGGTAGGTATGCTGCGCGAGAGTTATACAGCCATCGTAGAACGCAGCCAGGGACTAAGCCATCAGTTCGCTACCGAGCCTTATGAATGCGGTTGGGCAAGCGAAGCCATTTTCTTCGTGCGTACACTGGAGACCGAAGGCGATATCGCTGGCGCCATCCTGCGTGTCCAGATCTCGCCAGATGGCATCCGCTGGCGTGATGAGGGGACAAGCCTGACCCTCACCGACGATGAGGTTGACTTTTGCAAGGTCAGGCATTTTGGCAACTGGTTACGCGTTGTCGGTGAATTGCCAGACGGAGCCAGAATGAAGGCGATTATCGCTCTCAGCCTCAAAGCGTAGCATTCGCATCGATCGAGTGGATATCGAGTTCACTGAAGAGGTTGTTTGCTGTAATATTGTCAACGTATTGTCGCAATGCGCCTCTTTCGAGTAGAGGCGCGCCTAAGGAGGAGACGTAAAATGAAGACATTCAAAATCGCCGCCCTCAATGGCGGCGGGATCAAATCTGTCAACATTCTGATGGGCCTGTTGATCCTTGTGGCGCTGGCGTTGGCCGCTGCCTGCGCGCCCGCCCCAGCTCCGTCGCAAGCCGCGCAGGTGGAAGCGCCCGAGGCGGCCGCCTATATGCCCTGGTCGCCGGTATGGCGTGAACGGCCGGCGCTGTCAGCTGACACGACCAAGGCCGAGACCCAAGTGCTGCGCTGGGGAACCTACTATGGCCAAAGCTATCCCTATCCCTTCGAGACATCGGCCGGTTATGCGGTTTCGGGCATGCTCAATATGGCCTTCGAGACCCTTTTCTGGATGAATCCGGACGGGATGCTGGAAGGTCGGCTGGCAGAGAGTTTCTCGGCCAGCGAGGATGCGACTGTGTGGACCATCAAGCTGAAAGCGGGGATTCAGGCAGCGGATGGCGAGCCGTTTACAGCGGAGGATGTGAAGAAGTCGATCGAGCTGCATGCTTCGCCCAATACTGGCTCGCGCGGCACGACCTACGCGCGCTTCATCCAAGGGTACGACGCCATGCGGGCTGAGGAGAACCCGGCTACGGAATTGGAGGGCGTCCGGGTCGTGGATGATCTGACGGTGGAGATCGAGCTGACGAAACCTTTCCGCGATTTCGGGGCGATCCTCGCGCTGCCACACCGTTTCCTGATGGCCGAGACGTCGCATTACAGACCGCCGGCAGAAGGCGAAATGCCTTGGTTCGTCGGCCATGGGGCTACCGGGCCGTTTATGATCGCCACAGAGCCGAAATGGGTAGGACCCACCGAGCCGGGATCCTTCGAGCTTGTCCCCAATCCCTACTGGCGCGGTGACGCTCCAGTTCTGGAGAAGGTCATGCTCAAGTATTTTGCGGATCCGCAAACAGCCCTGATCGCGTATGAGAATGACGAGTACGATATCTCCGAAAAATATGGGCCGCTTGAGGCCGCCGAGTTGTTGGAACCGGGCCGGCCCACGAGCGACGAAATGTGGCCGTTCCAATACGAAGTGAGCCGCAGCTTCTACATCGCGCGCGACCTTGCGCCCGTGGATGATGTCAAGGTCCGCCAAGCCCTGGCCCACGCCATAGATTTCAAGGTCATCGCCGATACCTTGCTGCGCGGCATGTGGCAGCCGGCCTGCCAACTGATTCCACTGGGCTGGCCGGGTTTCATCGAGGGGGAATGCCATACACCCACGTATGATCCGGAGCTGGCCCGTCAACTGATCAGTGAATCAAAGTATGGCTCGGTGGAGAACATGCCTCAGATCCGGCTGCACGTCGGTGAATCGGGTTTCGGCGGACAGGTCGGCCATCTCACGCGCATCGCCCAGGCCATGCAGCAGTACTGGAAACAGAACCTTGGCCTGGAAGTTGTCATAGAGCGATCGCGCGACGTATTTCGGGCCAATCCGGAGCTCTATCAAATCGTGCGCCGTTCCTATGCGGCCCGCTATCCCGGTCTCTCGTCCGTTTGCGAGAACGCCGACCCCATGGGGACCTATAATCGGTCCAGGGCTGATTCCTGGGGGCCGCCTGCAGCGGAAGAGCTGTGCCTCAAAGCCGATACGACCATGGATCTCGAAGAGGCGATTCCTCTGTATCAGGAGGCCGGGCGTCAATTCTTTGCGGATGTCTACAGCATCGGCCACTTTACAGAGCCGGCCTACATGCTCGTCAAGCCGTGGGTCAGTGAGTGGGATTCCTTGTTTGGTAGTCTTGACCACGGGGTGCGCAACCCAGAGCATCTGTTCATCGCTGAGCAGTAAGCGTTTTCGGTAGCGGTACGATGCGAACCTTTGGAAATGGTCAGTGATCAGTGGCGGCGTTTTCTGATCACTGACCACTAGTTACTGCAGACATGCTTTTATACACATTGCGTAGGATCGCCGCTCTGGCGCCAATCGTCATCGTCGTGGTGTTCATCACCTTTATACTGGGGTATTTCGGCCCCATTGACCCGGTGCGCGCCATATTGGGGGAGGAGTGGGAGGACGAACAACGCTATGCGGAGACCCAGCGGGCGCTCGGCCTGGACCGGCCCTTCATGATTCAATTTCTGGACTATGTAGGGAGCCTGTTCGGGGGCAATTGGGGTCAGTCCTTGTCTGCGTACGCTGGCGTCGCCAGTGACAGGGCGGCAAATCAGGGCCGCGTCGGCGGGGCTTTCTTTGGCACCAGCACGGGTGTGCGGCAGATGATTTTCAGTCGCTTGGCTATCAGCGCCCAGCTTGGTCTGTGGGCGCTGCTATTCCTTGTGATCTTCGGCATCCTGCTGGGTGTTCTGGCCGCCGTCAAACAGAACACCATCATCGACTACATCATCGTCACCGGTTCTATTATCGCCAGTTCGATACCGGCCTATGTAATCGGCCCCATTCTGCTCATCGTTTTCGTGCTCAAAGTTCCCGTGTTCAAATCAGTTGGGGGATGGGATGGGATGTTTTCTCGGCAGGCTATTTTGCCGGCCCTCATCCTGGGGTCCGGTCCCCTGCTGGTCGTCGTGCGCCAGACCCGGGCCGGCATCGTCGAGGTACTCGGCAAGGACTTTGTGCGCACGGCCCGGGCTAAGGGGATGCCTGAGCGGCTGGTCATCGCGCGCCATATGCTGCGCACGGCTATGATCCCTGTGCTGACCTCGCTTGGTCTGATCACAAGTGGGCTTCTGTTGGGAAGTCTTTTCGTCGAGCAGATTTTCAACATCCCTGGCATCGGGAAACTGGCGATTCAGAGCCTCATGTCGGGCGACCATCCAGTCATTATGGGGGTTGTTCTCCTGCAAGCTTTACTTATTATAACCGTCAACCTGTTGACAGATCTGCTGTACGGCGCGCTGGATCCACGCGTTACGTATGATTAACACTCCCTGAATTAAAGTTTGAATGCGCCTCTGTCGAAGGAGGCGCGATGTAGTCAGCATGAGGGGCCGATGCCAATATGATTTCCGAATTCGAGCCGGAGGGTGACGCTCCACATCAGTTTTTTGTCATGCCGGCGCAACGTAGTCTGTGGCAGGATGCCATAGAGCAGTTGGCGCGCAACCGTTTGGCCATCTTCGGGGCCTTCGTCGCCTTCCTGCTTCTGTTTGTGGCTGTCTTTGGTCCCTGGCTTGCCCCGTATGACTACGCGGAGCAAAATCTACTCAGAATCAATGAGCCGCCCAGCGGTGACCATTGGCTGGGCACCGATGGCCTGGGGCGCGATCTGTTCACCCGCATCTTGTACGGCGCGCGCACGGCGTTTCTGGTGGGCCTCATCGTCACAGCCGGCACGACCATCCTGGGGGTTGCTTTGGGCGCCGCCGGCGCATTTCTCGGTGGCTGGGTCGATTTCACTGTTATGCGCCTGGCCGATATCACCATGGCCTTTCCCGACATCCTGCTGGCTGCGTTTATCAGTGTTATTTTCAGGGAAAAGGTTCTGGAAGCTCAGATCTTCCTTCTCGAGCGCTATGGGTGGACCTTCTCCGAAGCCAATCGGGTATACCTGGATTACCTCGTGATATTTGGTTCCCTGACGTTGGTCCAGTGGTATGGCAAGGCGCGGCTGGTACGGGGGCAGATCCTTTCTCTGCGCGAAAAGGAGTTCATTGAGGCCGAACGAGCCTTGGGCGCTTCGAACTGGGCCATCATCTCGGGTCACCTGATACCGAACAGCCTGGGTCCGCTTATTGTCACTATCACGGTGGGCTTTGGCGGCGCCATGCTTTCTGAAGCGTCGCTCAGCTTTCTTGGCGTCGGCATCCAGCCACCGGGCGCCAGTTGGGGGGCGATGATCAATGATAACCTGGGTCAGTGGCGGTATTATCCCCATTTGGTTGTTATGCCAGGGATTGTGTTGGCGATTGTGGTGCTCGGCTTCAATTTCCTGGGCGATGGATTGAATGATGCCCTCAATCCAGAGCAGAGGCGGCGCTGAAGGTATGAATACTGTCAGTTTACCCCATATGCAATACGCAATACATGAGAAAAGCGAGGCGAGTGGCCACATAGGCGGGATGATGCAGATTGACGCAGAACATTCTGAGATCCCGCTTGCTCCTGTCGGAGAAGCCCAAGAACGGCCTTTGCTTCAGATCAAAGAGTTGCAAACCCAGTTTGAGACCAAACAGGGTATCGTTAAAGCCGTGGATGGCCTGTCACTGGAACTCTATGAGGGCGAGGTGGTCGGACTGGTGGGAGAGAGCGGCTGTGGCAAGACGATGACCGCGCTGTCCATCATGCGGCTGCTACCAGAGAATGGGCAGATTGTGGCCGGCGAGATCGGTTTCGATGGGGTGAACTTGCTGCAGCGCAGCGGCGAGGAAATGCAGCGTATCCGGGGGCGCAAAATTGCGATGATCTTCCAAGAGCCGATGACGGCCTTGACGCCTACCATGCCGATTGGCCGGCAGATCAGCGAGGCGATGGAGATTCACCTTGGGTTGAGCCGGCAGGTGGCCAAGGAACGCGCATTGGAACTCCTCGCCCACGTCGGCATCCCCTCGCCGCAGGCCCGCTTCGGCGATTACATCCACCAATTCAGTGGCGGGATGCGACAGCGGGTGATGATTGCGATCGCCTTCTCCTGTCAGCCCCGTCTTCTGCTGGCCGACGAACCGACCACGGCTCTGGACGTGACAGTGCAGGCGCAGATCCTGGACCTGATCAAAAATCTGGCCCAGGAAGCTGGCATGACCGCGCTCTTCATCACCCACGATATGGGCATCGTCGCCGGCAGTTGCGATCGCGTGGCGGTGATGTATGCTGGCCGCTTGGTCGAGGTCGGGTCTGTGGATGATGTGCTGCTGAAGCCCTTGCATCCGTATACCCAGGGTCTGCTGGGTTCTGTCCCCTCCTTACACAGTGAGCCGGGAGAACGGCTATCCTCGATCAGCGGTCTGCCGCCTGATCTGGTTCAATTGCCGCCGGGGTGCAAATTCTGGCCCCGCTGCCCGTTGGCCGACGAGCGCTGTAAGCAGGAAGAGCCGCTGCTGGAGCAATATGGCGCATCACAGGCGGCGTGTTGGAAAGCGGACTATAGGTCTGATTCGATAAGCGAATCCAAATAATCCGAATTTCGGTTTGTGGTCAGTGCCGTTTCTGGCCACTGACCACTAGCTATGGATGATGATGAGTACATCCGCTTTGCGATCACCCTTATTGCGTGTGCGCGGTTTGGTGAAGCATTTTCATTTGCCACGGCGAAGTCTGTTTCATGCGCCGGATGTCGTGCGCGCGGTCGATGGCGTGAGCTTCGATATCTGGAGAGGGAAAACGCTGGGATTGGTTGGGGAGAGCGGCTGTGGCAAGACGACGACCGGGCGGGCGATTCTTCAGCTGATGCGCCCCACAGCCGGCGCTGTCTATTTCGAGGGCACGGATCTCTGCCAGCTTAGTGACAAGGATCTGCGTCCCTTCAGGAAGGGCATACAGATCATCTTTCAAGATCCTTATGCCTCCCTCGATCCACGCGTGACGATCGGCACGGCCATCGCTGAGCCGTTGATGATCCACAAAATCTGCCAGACCAAGGAGGAAGCCAGGGAGCGCGTGCAGGAATTGATGCGGCGCGTCGGGCTGAACCCCTACTTTATCAACCGCTATCCCCACGAATTCAGCGGCGGACAGCGTCAGCGCATCGGCATCGCCAGGGCCTTGGCTGTCGACCCTGATTTCGTCGTCCTCGATGAGCCTGTCTCCTCGCTCGATGTCTCCATCCAGGCGCAGATCCTGAACCTGCTGCAAGATCTTCAGGCCGAAATGGACCTGACCTATCTGTTCATCGCGCACGACCTGCGGGTGGTGCGTCATATCAGTGATCGCATTGCGGTGATGTATTTGGGACTCATCGTGGAACTGGCCAGGGGTCTGGATATCTATGATGCGCCGCTTCATCCCTACACGCAGGCGCTGCTTAGCGCGGTCCCCTGGACGGACCCGAGGCTGGCGCGCCAACATCAGCGCATCATTCTGGAAGGCGAGGTGTCCAGCGCCGCGAACCTGCCATCCGGCTGTCGCTTCCATCCGCGCTGTCCTATGGCTGAGGACCGCTGTCGGGTAGAAGCGCCGGCGCTGCGCGAAGTCCGAACGAAACATTGGGTGGCCTGTCATCTGGTATAAGCATTGAATGCGCCTCTGCTCGTTGGTAAAAAAATCGCATTGGCGTATTCGGACAATCCCAAAGTGAAGGTCGTTATGGTCGGTGGCTCTGTCTCGCGCGGCTGCGCCGACCCCTACTCGGATCTGGAAATTGGGGCTTCTGGTCCAGCGCCCCATCCGCCGATGAGCGCAAGGCCGCGATTGAGTATGTCGGCGGGGAACTTTGGGCTTTTGATCGCTCTCCAGGGAATGAACAGTACGGGTTGTATGAGGTCGCGATTGGGGGGAACGATATATGGGGACAGCGATGATTTCGACGCAGCACTTGACATGTATGGATATGAAAACGTGTTTGGAGATCGACTCAAGCTAAAGTGTGAGCTAACAACGGCCTGCGTATTGATGATTACGCCCGCAATACATTTTCCCGGGAGACAGCTATAGTGCAAACATCAGAAAAGGCACTTCCGATTGGTTCAGAAACGCAACTTTTCGTTGATGATGAGATTGTCAATGCAAAGCGAGGCGTGGTGCGTACGCTCCACCCGGCCAGCAAACTGGATAAGCCGGTTCTCACGCCGGACCGTCCCTGGGAAGGTCAGCGGGTTTACATCTATGGAAGTGTTTGCTATGACCCGAACGCCCAGCGCGCCTCTTCCGAGCAGAGGCGCGTTCAACCTCCTTTTCGCATGTGGTATCTCACACGTCTGGGCCGTGGGCAGCAATATCGCGCCCCTGGCTTGCGCGAACGACCAGGGGACATGATTCTCTATGCCACTTCCGAGGATGGGGTCCACTGGGAGAAGCCGAATCTGGGCCGGCATGAATTTGATGGATCGCGCGACAATAATATTCTCTTCTTCGATAAACACAGCCCCACTGTCATCATTGACGCGGACGCAGCGCCCGATCAACGCTATAAGATGGCCAGTTGGAACTGGGAGCGGGAAAAGTATGGCTACTGGGTCGCGCATTCCGCTGATGGATTGACCTGGAACGAGTACTCGGTCAACCCCATTCTCATGAACACAGACGAAAGGGGCGCGCAAAGCGCCCCTGCAGGGCGCGACATTCTGGAAGCGGTCACCGTTGCCCGCAACCCGCGCACGGGCGAGTACTTCGCCTTTCACCGCCGCTGGGGGGACGTGGGCGGGCACACACGGCGCCTCATCGCCGTGGCCACGAGTCCGGACTTCCTGGCGTGGTCCAGTCATGACTTGATCCTGGTCCCGGACGAACAGGACGATGCCTGGATCCAGGACTCTGAACAGCGGACCGAATTCTACTGCATGTCAGGCTTTGTTTATGGCCGACAGTTTCTCGGTTTCTTACCCGTATTTGATGTTGTCAGAGATGCAAGGGAGGAGGAAGGGATATCCCTGGGACGGCCGACTTCGATATCGAAGTCCGGGATCGAGATCGACAGAGCGCCCTGGGATGGTCCGATTGAGGTTCAGCTCGTGCATAGTCGTGATGGACGCAAGTGGGAGCGCTTCGAGGACCGCTCGCCCATCATCCCGCGCGGTGAGCCGGGTAGCTTCGACGCCGGCTGTATCCTCTGCTCGGCCGATCGGCCCGTGATTCACAATGACGAGGTCTGGCATTATTACACAGCCATCAATACAACGCACGGGGGACCTATGCCGCCGAAGACGGTCTCCATCGCGCGCGCCGCGTGGCGTCTGGACGGCTTTGTATCCCTGGACGCTGGCCATTTCGGTGGGGTAGTCGAAACCGTTCCGCTCGAGCCGTCTGGCGAGCGGCTTGAGGTCAATGTGGATGCTTCAGTAGGCAGTCTGGTGGTTGAGGCGCTGTCTGCCAGCGGTGAAACGCAACCGGGTTACTCATACCAGGACTGTCAGGCAATCCATGTGGACAATGTGCGCCAGACTGTCCGCTGGAATGGGAACGATCGCTTGCCAGCCGGCCAACCTCTGCGTCTGCGCTTCCATTTGCAGGATGCGCAGCTCTACAGCTTCCGCATTCAAGAATAAGGCGCAACATGAACGGGATCTGGTTCTTTGACGACTGGATGCTCGAACGGCGGGATTGCCTGGAGCGCGTGTGGGGCAAGCCGACGTTTGTGAAGGAGATATTTTCTCAGTTTTATCCTCCAGGCTGGGATGGCTATGGCGGGTACATCACTGCCTTCTACGATGAGAGGCTCGGGCGTTATGCGATGTACCTGATCGCGTTTCCAGGTAGAGGGAGCCGCGATCGCACGCCGGGGGTGAGCGCCGGCGAATTTCAGTTTCGGCTGCAGTCCGACGATCCGTACAATTGGCCCAACCCGACCTATGATTCTGGGCCCAGCCTGGCCTGGCAGCGCTTCGCAGATGTCGTGGTGGACCAGGACGGCGAGCCGATCTGGGCCCATGCGGTGCATGCGTTGGCCGGCACGCCCCTGGCGGAGCGGGGATACGCCTCGGCCGTGCTTGATGTGCCGCGCCACCTTACCTGGGGCGGGTTTTCTGATGACGGCGTGCATTTCACGGTCGACCGCACGCGCCCGTGGCTGGATCCGGGTTCCGACATCGCTGGCGATATCCTGTGGAACCAGGAAGCCGGCGCCTACGAACTCTTTGTGCGTCCCATATATGGCGACCGGCGGGTCGCACTGTCTGTGACAACGGACTTTACACAGTTTTCGCGTCCCATCACCATACTGCAACCGGATGCCATGGACCGCGTGGGGACAGAGTTGTACGACATGCCGCCTCGTCCCTATGAAGACTTCTACATCGGGCTGCTCAACGTATTCACGACCGATCGCTTTGAAGAGGTGAGCATCAGTACGAATTGGCCACAGATCAAGTATTTCGGCCGCATGGAGACAGAGCTGGCCTACAGCTACAACGGGCTATACTGGTACCGTTGTGAGCGTAAGCCGTTCATCGGCATTCGCGAGTATGGCCTTCAGGGGGGCGGGTCGGCCTATGGGAAGGAGATGCTGCGCACCCAGGACGACAGGTTGCTCTTTTTCGTGGTGGCCGATATGGGAGGACACGCGGCCCGGATCGACATGGAGACAGACTGGCCGTATGCCAGCGGCTATCGAAGCCCGATGCTCTACGAGATGCGGCTGGATGGTTTCTGTTCACTGAAGACCTGGGGGCGTGACGGAGTATTGCGCACCAAGGTGGTCATTCCCAGGGCCGGCGAGATGCGCCTCAACCTGCGCACGATGGCCCACACAGCCATCCGGGTGCAGATGCTGGACGGGCAGACGGCCCAGCCGATCCCTGGGTATACGTGGGATGAAGCGGTACCCA
Organism: uncultured Caldilineaceae bacterium; assembly: GCA_958295915.1. Classification (GTDB taxonomy): domain Bacteria; phylum Chloroflexota; class Anaerolineae; order Caldilineales; family Caldilineaceae; genus Bin5. The sequence goes on along the minus strand of OY282381.1, from coordinate 3,413,093 downwards.
TCAGCGGCGATCATCTTTTTGCCAGGCCACAATGGCAGGAACGATGTGATATCTCGGAGTTGGTGAATCGGCCAGTTCGTATCGAGATCGCGATGCGAGAGGCAGAGTTGTTCGCCATTCGACTGAAGTGCGATGCCTACCATGCCTGCGAACCGTTACAGACGCTCTGGTGAGTGTAAATTGACATCTTAATTTCGATAACGCACTTACGCTCAGTTTCAGCGGAAGGAAAACGATGGACAGCGGAAAAACAGTAGACGGCATGGACCCCCAGCAGAGAACCTGGAATGAGTTTGTCAGAAGCGTCAATGAGTTTATCCGCTCTGGAGACCTGGAAGGCCTGGAAGAGAAGGAGGTTAAATTCAAGCTGAAGCTAGGTTGCGAGTTCGCAGCGGCGCGAGAAGCAGTGCTTAACGAGGCCGAAGACTGGATTGATCGGCTAAAGGTCGGACTCGCTCCCCAAAAAGGTCACCCCATGACCTGGCAAATGACAGATAACCTCAAGAAATGGGGCGCGCGGTCCCCGGATGCCGCGTTAAAGGCGCTGCAGGCGCTCTGGACAAAGAACGACTTGCCCGTTGCCGAGCGGATCCGCGCCTTCAGCGACCAACTCCCGCAGTCAGTGATACGCGGTCCGGGAACTCGCATAAGGGCTATATCCACCTTGCTGATGGGGCTGGACGCTAAGCAGTATCCGCCCTTCGCGATCAACACATTCGAGAACGCATACAAGCAGACCGGATACGACCTACCTAAGAAGAATGCGGACGAGACCGCGTTGTATGAGCATGCTCTTGGCTTCCTCGACTGTTTCATCAAGGAAGCGCGGGCACATGGGGTGACCTTGCGCCACCGCCTTGATATGCAATCAGTAATTTGGGAGTTTCGGGGCGAGAAGCTGGCCAAGCTACCCGTACTAGGTCTAGGCCCGCAACCACATCAACCTAAAACTCTACAAGAAGCGCTCGCTGACGAGTTGTTTCTACCTGTCGATTTCCTGAAACGCATCGAATCGCTGCTCGAGGACAAGAAGCAGATCATCTTCCAGGGGCCGCCGGGCACGGGAAAGACGTATGTTGCGCGGGCACTCGCGCAGTGCCTTGCGGGATCCGAGGGGCAGGTTACGCTGGTGCAGTTCCATCCCTCCTATGCCTACGAGGATTTCGTGCGCGGCTTTCGGCCCACGCTCGTGAATGGACAGGCCGGATTCGAGTTGCGGGATGGGCCACTGCTGCAGGCTGCGGAGCAGGCGCGGACGGATCCGGATGCGGAGCACTATCTCGTGATAGACGAGATCAACCGCGGGAACCTGGCCAAGGTGTTCGGGGAGCTGTACTTCCTGCTGGAATACCGCGATGAAAAGATCCGCTTGCAGTATCAGAAGGAGGGTGAGGAGGATTTCTCGCTGCCCAAGAACCTGTACATCATCGGCACGATGAACACAGCCGACCGCTCGATCGCGCTGGTGGACCTGGCGCTGCGTCGCCGCTTCTACTTCGTGGAGTTTCACCCGGACAAGGAGCCGGTGAAGAATGTGCTCCGCCGCTGGCTGCAGGAGAAGCCGCCTGGCATGGAGTGGGTGGCGGCATGTGTTGACCTCGCGAACGAGCGACTGAGCGATGACCGGCACGCCGCCATCGGGCCGAGCTATTTCATGAAGGACGGCCTCGATGAGGCGGACGTTCGCCGTATCTGGGAGCACAGCGTCCTGCCGTACATTGAGGAGCGCCTCTTCGGGGATGACGATCGCCTCGGCGAGTTCGACCTGGACACGCTGCGGGAGCAGGCGAGCGGTGGCGCGGAGAGCGAGGGCCAGTGATGCGTCAAATCGACCTGTGGGAGTACGAGAAGAGCGGCCCGCATCGGCTCTCGGTTGGTGAGTGGGAGCTGTTGCGGGAGGCGCTGCCGTCTCTCTCCATCGATCCCGTCATGGGCACAGAGTGCGCATACATCAGACCCGGCTCGACCGTTGGCGCGGTCGATATCGGCGACCTGTCGGTGCTCATCCAGCCTAAGATCGGCATCCCGCAGCTGCTGTCGCTGGCATGCTACGCCATGGGCGTGTTCAAAACCCAAGAGAAGCGGCTGTTCGACTTCCAAGAGGAGGAGACGCTGCCCGATACACTAGCGCTCGCGCTGGCCGCCGCAGCCCGCAGGGCGTTCTCGCAAGGGCTTCTCCACGGATACCGTACGGAGGAGGAGGCGCTGCGCACCCAGGACGACAGGTTGCTCTTTTTCGTGGTGGCCGATATGGGAGGACACGCGGCCCGGATCGACATGGAGACAGACTGGCCGTATGCCAGCGGCTATCGAAGCCCGATGCTCTACGAGATGCGGCTGGATGGTTTCTGTTCACTGAAGACCTGGGGGCGTGACGGAGTATTGCGCACCAAGGTGGTCATTCCCAGGGCCGGCGAGATGCGCCTCAACCTGCGCACGATGGCCCACACAGCCATCCGGGTGCAGATGCTGGATGGGCAGACGGCCCAGCCGATCCCTGGGTATACATGGGATGAAGCGGTACCCATCAGCGGCGATCATCTTTTTGCCAGGCCACAATGGCAGGAACGATGTGATATCTCGGAGTTGGTGAATCGGCCAGTTCGTATCGAGATCGCGATGCGAGAGGCAGAGTTGTTCGCCATTCGACTGAAGTGCGATGCCTACCATGCCTGCGAACCGTTACAGACGCTCTGGTGAGTGTGATTCGAGAGCGGAAGGAGAACGATGGGTAGCAGAGTAACACTTACGGATGAGTATGTCAGACGCGCCAAGGAGTCGGTCGACTCTGGAGAATTGCAAAGCGCGGAGATCGACTACAAGCTGAAGCTAGGTTGCGAGTTCGCAGCGGCGCGAGAAGCAGTGCTTAACGAGGCCGAAGACTGGATTGATCGGCTAAAGGTCGGACTCGCTCCCCAAAAAGGTCACCCCATGACCTGGCAAATGACAGATAACCTCAAGAAATGGGGCGCGCGGTCCCCGGATGCCGTATTAAAGGCGCTGCAGGCGCTCTGGACAAAGAACGACTTGCCCGTTGCCGAGCGGATCCGCGCCTTCAGCGACCAACTCCCGCAGTCAGTGATAAGCGGTCCGGGAACTCGCATGAGGGCTATATCCACCTTGCTGATGGGGCTGGACGCTAAGCAGTATCCGCCCTTCGCGATCACACTGTTCGACGCCGCATACACGTGGACGGGATACGACCAACCCCAGCAGAACGCGGACGAGGCCGCGTTGTATGAGCATGCCCTTGGCTTCCTCGACCGGTTCATAGAGGAAGCAGAGGCCCGTGGACTGCGCTTGCGCCACCGCCTCGACGCCCAGTCGGTGGTCTGGCATTTCAGGCACGAGCTAGACGAGCTATCTAAACCCAAAAAAACCGAGATCAAGTTACCCAAACCAGATCCTCGACCTGTAGACCTGAAAGCGCTTGCTGGCGAGTTGTTTCTACCTGTCGATTTCCTGAAACGCATCGAATCGCTGCTCGAGGACAAGAAGCAGATCATCTTCCAGGGGCCGCCGGGCACGGGAAAGACATATGTTGCGCGGGCACTCGCGCAGTGCCTTGCGGGATCCGAGGGGCAGGTTACGCTGGTGCAGTTCCATCCCTCCTACGCCTACGAGGATTTCGTGCGCGGCTTTCGGCCCACGCTCGTGAATGGACAGGCCGGATTCGAGTTGCGGGATGGGCCACTGCTGCAGGCTGCGGAGCAGGCGCGGACGGATCCGGATGCGGAGCACTATCTCGTGATAGACGAGATCAACCGCGGGAACCTGGCCAAGGTGTTCGGGGAGCTGTACTTCCTGCTGGAATACCGCGATGAAAAGATCCGCTTGCAGTATCAGAAGGAGGGTGAGGAGGATTTCTCGCTGCCCAAGAACCTGTACATCATCGGCACGATGAACACAGCCGACCGCTCGATCGCGCTGGTGGACCTGGCGCTGCGTCGCCGCTTCTACTTCGTGGAGTTTCACCCGGACAAGAAGCCGGTGAAGAATGTGCTCCGCCGCTGGCTGCGGGAGAAGGCGCCCGGCATGGAGTGGGTGGCGGCATGTGTTGACCTCGCGAACGAGGGACTGAGCGATGACCGGCACGCCGCCATCGGGCCGAGCTATTTCATGAAGGACGGCCTCGATGAGGCGGACGTTCGCCGTATCTGGAAGCACAGCGTCCTGCCGTACATTGAGGAGCGCCTCTTCGGGGATGACGATCGCCTCGGCGAGTTCGACCTGGACACGCTCCTGGACACGCTGCGGAAGCAGGCGAGCGGTGGCGCGGAGAGCGAGGGCCAGTGATGCGTCAAATCGACCTGCGGGAGTACGAGGATAGCGACCCGCATCGGCTCTCGGTTGGTGAGTGGGAGCTGTTGCGGGAGGCGCTGCCGTCTCTCTCCATCGATCCCGTCATGGACAGAGAGGGCGCATACAGATACAAACTCAAACCCGGCTCGACCGTTGGCGCGGTCGATATCGGCGACCTGTCGGTGCTCATCCAGCCTAAGATCGGCATCCCGCAGCTGCTGTCGCTGGCATGCTACGCCATGGGCGTGTTCAAAACCCAAGAGAAGCGGCTGTTCGACTTCCAAGAGGAGGAGACGCTGCCCGATACACTAGCGCTCGCGCTGGCCGCCGCAGCCCGCAGGGCGTTCGCGCAAGGGCTTCTCCACGGATACCGTACGGAGGAGGAGGCGCTGCGCACCCTGCGCGGGCGCATCCGCTTCGACGAGCAGATACGACGCAGGTTCGGCATGGCCCTGCCGGTCGAACTGCGCTACGACGAGTTCACGGACGACATCCTGGCGAACCGGCTGGTGAAGGCGGCTGCTGCCCGGCTCGGCGGGATGCGTCTGCGCTCGCCGATGGCGCGGAGAGGGGTGGGCTGGGTTGCCGGGATGCTCGACAACGTTTCGCTGCTGGAATTTCCGCCGCGCCGCGTGCCAGAGGTCCGTTTCGACCGTCTGCACGAGCACTACCGGGGTGTCGTGGTCCTGTCGCGGCTCATCCTGCGGCACAGCGCGTTCGAGTCCAGCCGGGGCGCTGTGCGCGCGTCCGGGTTCCTGATGGACATGAACGTCCTGTTCCAGGAGTTCGTGACACAGGCGCTCCGTGAAGCCCTCGGCGTCTCCGCGCGCACGTTTCGCTCCGACAGCGTCTTTACGCTCGACGAGGCGGAGGCCGTGTCGCTCAAGCCTGACCTTTCGTGGTGGGACGGCGGGGACTGTACGTTCGTGGGCGATGCCAAGTACAAGAACCTCACCGACAAATCCGTGCCCAACGCCGACCTGTATCAGTTGCTGGCTTACGTCACCGCGCGCGATCTGCCGGGCGGGCTGCTTATGTACGCGAAGGGCGAGGCGGACACAGCGAGATACGAAGTCCGGCACGCCGGCAAGCGGCTGGAGGTCGCCGCGCTCGACCTGTCCTGCGCGCTCTCTGAGATACTCGATCGCGTCGGTGACCTGGCCGGCCGTGTAAAGGCATTGCGCGACGAGGCGCTTGGTGCTTCTCACCACGCCGCGTGAGCCGGCGGCGAGTCGAACGGCGCCACGATGCCTACTGTAATTTATGTGATTCTCCAGGATTGACCATGTCGCGCCCTACAGTGGCGCGCCCTACAGTGGCGCGCAATACAACAATTTTATCCTGTCCATCATATAAATCAGGAGAACCACAGTCACCGAAAGAGGTAGAAATATGGATCAAGCCAATGCTGAGTACAGCCGCCTTGGCGAGCAAGTACGCGACATCGGCGGTCATAAGGAACTCTTCATTGATGAAGCGCCTGTCTCTGCCATGAAGAATGTCCGGCTGACCATGAATCCTCCTTATCAGGATCATGAGCCTGTCTTTGTGCCTGAGACCCCGTGGGAGTATCGGATCCATCCCTATGCAACCGTGATGAAGGAAGGCGATACCTTTCGCTTGTGGTATCTGGCCTACGAATGGGATCCGCCTCCTGGCGTTGCCTTGCCGGTGACAGGCACTGCCGAGGATGCGAGCCGGTTTTGGAAACATACCCGTGGCCGGCTCTGCTACGCAGAATCCGAGGATGGTGTCCACTGGGTTCGCCCGAACCTCGGATTGGTGACGTTTCGAGGAAGCAAGAACAACAATATTCTGGGCCCTAGTGAGCACGACTCGGTCCGTCAGGCCGGCTGGAACGGCGGCGCCGTCTTCAAGGACCCAACGGCTCCCCAAGAGCGGCGCTACAAGCTCTGGAGCGAGGTAACTGTCGCGGACAAACGCAAGTCTGGATTGTCGAGCTTCTATTCGGCCGACGGATTGCAATGGACGCCCTATGACAACAACCCCATTCCGGGCCATTGCGATTGTCTGAACGTGGTCTTGTGGGACGAACGCATACAGCGCTACGTGGGCTACGCGCGCTTGTGGACTGCGGATAGCCACGGGGACCGCTACCGGGCGGTGCGGCGCTTGGTGTCCCCAGACTTTCTGCACTGGGAGGATACGGGCGTCGTGCTGGAAGCTGATGCGGTCGATTTAGCGGTTCCCGTGAACCGCCGGCGTCAAAGCCGGCAGATCATGGACTTTCACGGCAACTGTGTCTTCAAAATATCCAGCGATGTATATCTCGCTTTGCCTGAGATATGGTGGCACTGGGCCGCAAATCCATTTCCGACTGCTGGCAGGGATCAAGAGAAGATGGGCGGGTTTCCTGACAAAGTCGATGTGCAACTCGCCAGCAGTCGGGACGGGATCAATTGGCATCGGGCAGGGGAACGCTGTCCCTTTCTGCGCCTGGGAGCGCCAGATGCTGGCGATTCCAGGATGATCTATGCCTTTACCCAGCCGCTGCGGGTCGGGGATGAGCTTTGGATCTACTACGGAGGCTTCAGGTACGGGATCAGCGAGAACGTCGCGCTCAAAAGAGGCGCCTATTTCCGGGCTCGCTTGCGATTGGATGGCTTTATCTCCGCGGATGCCCCGTATGCCGGCGGCGAGTTGGTCACCAAGCCGCTTCGTTTTCGCGGCGATCAATTGGCGCTCAACGCAGACACGAGCGCCGGCGGAGCCATACGAGTCCAAGTGCAAGACGAATGCGGTGAACCGATTGAAGGCTACGGCCTTAGCCAGGCCGACGAGGTGAACGGCAACTCGGTTCGCCTCGTCGTCACATGGGGAGGCCGACCAAATGTGGGAGAACTGGCGGGTCGTGTTGTTCGCTTGCGTTTTCTGATGAACGGTTGCAAGCTTTATTCCTTTCAATTTGTTGAAAACGATTCGTCTGTCAGGAGGTAGGAACATGGGGTATCAGGATATTGAAAATGAGAAGGCGCTTTCCATTGGTTCGGAAACACAGCTCTTCGTCGATGATGCGATCGTCAGCGCAAAGCGCGGTGTAGTGCGCACGCTCCACCCGGCGCGCAAGCTGGATCAGCCGGCGCTCGTGCCGGACCGCCCCTGGGAAGGGAACAGGGTGTACATCTATGGAACGGTTCACTACGACCCGGATGTCCAGCGATTTCGCATGTGGTATCTCGCGCGTCTGGGCCGCGGGCAGAATCATCGCGCCCCGGGCCTGCGTGAACGGCAAGGGGACCTGATTCTCTATGCCACCTCCGAGGACGGCATCCACTGGGAAAAGCCGAATCTGGGTCTGCATGAATTCGATGGCTCGCGGGAGAACAACATCCTCATCTTCGATAAACACAGCCCCACTGTCATCATTGATGAAGCGGCAGATCCAGCTGAGCGTTACAAGATGGCCGGCTGGGACTGGACCCAGGAACAGTTTGGCTACTGGGTCGCCCATTCCGCCGATGGTCTGGTCTGGAACGAATATCCCGTCAATCCGGTTCTGATGAACTCGGACGAAACCCTGGAGGCGATCACGGTTGCGCACGCACCCCATGAGGGTGAGTACTTCGCCTTTCACCGACGCTGGGGGGAGGTAGGCGGGCACAGGCGGCGTCTTATCGCCGTCGCCACGAGTTCGGACTTTCTGGCATGGTCCGATCCCGAACTGATCATCATTTCAGACGAGCAGGACGATACTTGGGTCCAGGACCCCGAACAGCGGACTGAATTTTACGGTATGTCGGGCTTTGTGTATGGCCGGCAGTTCCTCGGCTTCCTGCCCGTGTTCAACGTTGTCAAAGATGTCCGGGGGCAGGAGGATGGCACTGCGCCTCTTTCGAGCAGAGGCGCAGTGGGCAGCGAGCAGAGCCCTTGGGACGGACCGATTGAGGCCCAGTTGGCGCATAGCCGTGACGGGCGCACGTGGGCGCGTTTCGCCGATCGATCGCCAATCATTCCGCGCGGTAAAGCGGGCAGTTTCGACGCCGGCTGCATCCTCTGCGCAGCCGACCGGCCTGTGATCCACAATGACGAAGTCTGGCATTACTACACTGCCATAAACACCATGCACGGCGGGCCCATGCCACCGAAGACAGCGACCATCGCGCGCGCTGTGTGGCGACTGGATGGCTTTGTTTCTCTGGACGCTGGGCATTTCGAGGGGGTCGTCGAGACGGTTGCGCTCAATCCGATGGGAGGGTCCAGCGTTCGATCCGCTGGTCAGCTTGAGGTCAATGCTGATGCCTCAGAAGGCAGTCTGGCTGTTGAAGTACTGTCTGCCAACGGCGAGACCCACCCCGGTTTTTCACGCCAGGAGTGCGCTGAATTCCGTTCGGATAGTGTGCGTCATGTCGTGCGCTGGTCTGAGCATGAGCGGTTGCCGGCGGGCCAACCCTTGCGTCTGCGCTTTCATTTAGACAACACTCAACTCTACAGTTTCCGCATCAGAACTGCGGAGTGAACAACTGAACAACGCAGAGACGCAGAGACGCAACGATTTTCGTCCAATAGCCATTTGACAGGAAATGATTTCATGACCACCAACGGACAACCAATCAAGTCCGGCATATTCATTATGCCTTTCCATCCACTGAATAAACCGTTGGCTCAGTGCTACGACGAGGACATTGAGCTTGCCATCCGGGCCGAGGCGCTCGGCTTCGATGAGTTCTGGATTGGCGAACATCATACCATGAAGTACGAGACTGTTGTCGTGCCAGAGGTCTTTATTGGACGCGTTCTGGGCGAGACGGAACGCATTCGCCTCGGTCCGGCGCCGATCTGCGTCAACCTGCATCATCCCGCCTATGTGGCCACTCGCCTCGCTTTTCTCGATCACCTCTCAAAAGGCCGGCTCAATCTCTGCTTCGGGCCTAGCGGCGTGATCTCAGATTACGAACTCTACGGCCTGGAGCCGAAACAAGGCGGCGCGATGACGGTAGAGGCGATCGACGTCATCCTGAAGCTATGGTCATCAGATCCACCGTACGAGCACAACGGCCAGTTCTGGCAGTTCGCGCTCAAAGAGCACGTCAATGAGGAGAGCCAGATCGGCTTCATACACAAACCTCTGCAGCAGCCCCATCCACCCATCCTCATGCCGGGTATAAGTCGCAATTCGTACAGCCTTCAGGTAGCGGGAAAGTACGGATTCGCCCCGTTTTCCGCTGCGCTGGCAGCCGGTAACGTCCTGGCAGACAACTGGGAAACCTACGCGCGCAGCGCGCTGGAAGCGGGACGCAAGCCGGATAGAGCCGACTGGAGAGTGGCCCGCGCTATTTTTCTGGCCGATACGACCAAAGAGGCTGTCGAGCGCGTCCGCACGAATTCGGTAGGGCAAAATTTTCAGTACATCGCCGGTGTCCTGGATGCGAGCCTCGGCAGGGACGTTCTGAAGCGGGATCTCGCCATGCCGAACTCGGACTGCGACATGGACTTCTGGTTGTCCGAACAGATCATCGCTGGCGACGTGGAGTATACGCTTACACGGTTGCTGGCGCTGATAGACGAGTGCGGACCCTTCGGCACATTGGTGCTGATGGGCTTCGACTGGGACGACAAGGCGAGTTGGCTGCGTAATCTTGAGCTGTTCGCCACCGAGCTTATGCCGGCGCTGAACAAAGCGGTGACGGGAGCCAATCGTGGCTAAGTACACCGCTGTCACTGACCACTAGCCACTGATCACTGAGGAGACTGATATGAAGCTTAGCCCTCAACAAATCCACTTTTTTGAAGCCTTTGGCTATCTCTATTTCCCAGGTCTGGTGAAAGAGGAGATTGGCTGGATTACCGAAGAATTTGAAGCCATCTTTGCCGCCAGTGGCCAAGTGCATGATGGCACACAACGGTCTTGTATCGTGCCTTTCATCGACCAGCGAGAGCGCCTTTGCACACTTCTGGATCACCCCAAGGTTGACAGACTGATCGCCAGCATCTTGGGTGATGACTTCAACTACCTCGGTGGTGATGGCAACTATTACACGGGCGATACCCGCTGGCATAGCGATGGCTTTCACTTGATCGGTCGATATCTGAAGGTGGCCTTCTATCTTGATCCCCTGTCGGCCAATACGGGCTGTCTGCGGGTGATCCCTGGCTCTCATCAGGTGGATTTACAGGACTGGCCGGCCCGTCAGGCCCGAGACGCCGAAGCGCTCTGGGGCATCTCGCAGGAGATGGTGCCGCATGTGGCTTTAGAGACACAACCAGGGGATGTGGTGGCCTTCAACCATAATCTGATGCACGCCTCATTCGGCGGTAGCGCAGCGCGGCGCATGTTTACCATCAACTGCTGTGCCCGCTGCAACACTCCTGAAGAGATCCAAGAGTTAGAGAACTTTGTCGCCGGTGGCGCTCGCTTCTGGAAAGAACAGATGCACTCTGAGATCATGCGCCGAACCGCGTCACCCACGCGGATGCGTCATCTGCAACAGGTGATGGAACATGAAAGCCATCTCCCGGCGTTGGCGGCCAAAGCGCGCGCGGAGATGGCGGAGCCGGCACGCGGGTAGCGTTCGGTCAGACACAATCAAAACAGGCGTGGTCGGGCTTGGGTGTTCGCCGCGCGGACGCCGGCGAAGATACAATCGCTTCTATCAGCCGCGCGCCGGCTCCTTCATCGTCTTCTTGAGCTCGCGGGTCAGCTCAGCCAGGTGGGTATCGTTGGCCATGACCTGCTCCAGATGCACCATCCGCTCCGGCCCTGCGGTGCGGATCATAGCTTCCCCGTGGATGCGGTCGATCCAGAAGCGCGCCTCCCGGCCGAGAACGGCGCGCAACTCTTCGAGTCGATCCTCGGGATAGCGACGCGAGAAGTTCATGGTGTACATGCGCCGGCGTTCTGATCCGCCGAATGCGGCGTGTTTGAGGTTGTGGTTGAAAACAACAATGTCGCCGGGGGTGGTCTCCAGGATCATGGCCGGCGCCTGATGCCCCTTCAGCCCCCATATCTTGCCACTTTCCCGAATCTCGCGCTCCACGGCATCGGCAAAGGCGTCACCGACGCGATGGCTGCCGGGGATCACGCGCAATGCGCCGCTGTCCCGGGTCAGCGGGTCGAGGTAGAAGGCAATTTTGATGCTCAGGATGCGGCCAGCCTGGTAGCCGTCGGAGTGCCAGCGGGTGTCGCCGGCATAGAAATTCCCATCGCCACTGGTGTAGTTAAAATCATCGCCGCAAATACTGGCGGCAATGTCGTGGATGCGCGGGTCATCCAGCAGAGAACTGAGATACTCGCTCCGGTCGGGGAAGGGAAGGATGCAGGAACGTTGTTGGCCGTCGTGCGTCTGCCCGTGGTGACCGCCACCGTGAGCGGCCCAGATGAGTTCGAATTCCTCGATGATCTTGTCGACGCAGTCCGCCAACAGCCCTGGAAAGTACAGATAGCCGAACGTATTGAAGAAAGCCAACTGCTGGTGCGTGAGTCGCGTTGTTTCCATTGTGACTCCTCCTTTGCTGTAGTGGCGCCGCCTGATTGTGCGCCACGTTCTATCGTCCACACAGATAGATTTATACGTTTAGATTTATACGTTAATTTTTTTCTCGGGTCAAGCCGTTAAAATGATAAGGGCGCGACCCAGGATGGGGGTGAGTTTCTGGCTCACCTCTGGCAGGATGAATGCAACGCAAAGACGCAGAGCCGCAGGGACGCAATGAATTCCCTGATTTTCCTTTGTGTCTCCGCGTCCTGGCGACACATTGCGTTCCTTTTCGTAGGGTCGGCGTCTTGTGCCTGCCCTGGGCAACCCTTGTGGTTGCCCCTACTGGGTTCGGCTGGCTAGGCAATGCGCATCTGGGCCACGAACCCCCAGAAATAGAACGGTGGCGGCTCGTCAGCTATCGTTTCCTGGCGCCCGCAGGAGGGCCAACGCCACAAAATTCCAGGCGGCCAACTCCGGCAGAGCAGCGAACGCATCCACCTGCGCGTGTGCCAGCCCGGCACACAACGCCGCCAGCAAACCGATCTGAAGCCGCGAGCAGTGCCTGCGCCAAGAACATCTCAGGACATAAAACAACCAACCGAGCAGCGCGCCCAGCCACACCAGCCCGGCTCCGCCCCAGCCGGTTGCGTACTCCAGCCAGACGGAGTGGGGATGCAGTAGATTCGGATCAGACGTTGCCGAGGGCTGCAGAAAGGCCGGATAGTTCCAGAAGAATCCACCCGGCCCCACACCCAACAGAGGAAAATGCGCCCACAGGCTCAAGGCGTTCTGCCAGATCGCAAGACGGATGCGTAGGGTCTCGACGTTCAGCAGTCGCTCGCCATAGAATACAATCAGTAGCAAGCCGACCACCACGGCTAACAGACCAATCAGGGGCAGCCAACTGCGGAAACGTTTATAGGCCAGAGGGCGCCCCCGCGCTGCCACAGCCATAACCAGGGCTCCGGCCGGCAGACCAAGCAAGACGGCCCCCCGACTGGAGGTCAGCAGCAAGGCGACGGCCACCAGCAGACAGCCCAGCAGCCACCAGAGCCGGCGCGCTGCCAGCCCGCAGATGAATACGCTATGCGACAGACCCACGCCGATAAAAAGTGTGCGCAGCAGATAGAGGGCCGTCTGATTGGGCGAAAAGAACACCCCCATCAGTCGGCGCACACCGTCCACAGAGACGCCGCCGCCACTCAGCCAGTCGATGAGCCCCAGTCCAGCTGCGAGAACGCCGCCAATACAGAGCGCCTTCAGCAAGGCTCGCTGCTGACATGGCTCGGCGGCAAACAACCGAATTCCTGCGTACAACAGAGTTGGCGTCAGCGCCAGCTCCCAGAATCCAAGCGCAAAGCCTGGCCAGTGCCAGACGTTGAGGCCGGTCAGAAGGCTGATGGCGACCCAGGCCAGCGCCAAGCAATTTACGTATTGCGTGGCCCAGAGGGCGCCCCGTAGACCAGAGGGTGTCTTGGTGATGGGGTTGCGCGCGCGTCTGATCCGAAGGGTGATATTCCACATCCGCCACAGCCGAATGCGGATGGCGCGCTGCGCCAGCGCCGGCAGTGTGGCCAATAAAGCGGCCTGGGCCGGTGGCACTGCCCAGACAGCGCCCACAAGTCGCAGTTCCTTGTGCTGAAAATGAAAGGGCAGGGTCGCTGCCGCGATCATCAGCCCTGCAAGCGGCTCGGCGGCGATGAGAAAGGCAGCCACAAGCCAGCAGAGGACGATCAGCGGTGGCCAGCCAGCCAGATAATAGATGAAGAAGAGGAGCGCCCAGGCGCCGAGTTTGCGGGCTTGTGGCCAGCGGCGGTAGGCGGCCTGCCATTGCGCCAGAGGCAGGGAGCGGGCCGTGATCGCTCCCCACCACAGGACGATCCAGCCGGCAAGCAGCAAGGCGAGGAGAGAGAGAACAGGAGAGTAGGGGCTGGCCTGTGCGCCGACCCTGTGGGCACCCACGAGGGGCGTCCCTAGCGGCGGGAATGTCGGATAAGAAAAAACGGACAGCAGCGGGTGCTGTCGACCATCCGCGGCGATGAGCGAAAAGCCCCATAGGGGGTCCGAGAGCGGCGCGTTGGGCCGGTCCACAGCCCAGCCCATGGCTGTCAGCCACGGCCAGTTTGCCTGCGCATGCTGAATCGCTTCCTGAGTAAAGCGCAGCTGATTGGCAGGCGAAACTGCCTTCCACAGGTCGTTCGCCTGTCGATTCCATCCGAATCGCACGGCCCAGACCGGCGTTTGCCCATCGCCGGCCGCGACCATCACCCGCCGGACCCACGCCGCCCGCCGAAAATTCAGCGCCTCCGACCGGCTGCGCCGATCGTCTGGCCCGGTTCCGAAACCGAACGGCTGCACCAGAACGGCATCGAAGTATGGCCCGGCGTTGGCCGCGTAGAGGCGCTGCAAAAAATACCCCTCATCGATAGCTGTATGGCCTCGATCCCGGGTGGGGGCCAGGGCCGCGGCCAGGATTACCGCGTCCGGGTCAGCGGCCCGCACAGCGATGGCGGCCGCGCGCAGTAGCCGGGCATAGCCGACCGGATCGATGAGTCGATTGCCCCAGTGGGGCGCAATGTTCGGCTCATCCCAGATCTGATAGAAACGGACTGTAGCCTGATAGCGGTCGGCAAAAGCGGCGGCAAAGCGGGCATAGGTTTCCGGCGTCTCGGGGGGCGCCAGTGGGTTGTCCTGCGGGGGGCGGTCCTTGCCTTCTCTGGCCCAGGCCGGGCTGCCGTCCAACACCACCACTGGCGCCAGTCCGGCGGCGGCAATGTCAGTCAGAACGCCGTCGGTCCATTCCCACTGGAATGCTGCCGGCTGAGGTTCTATCCAGCTCCAGTCAACACGCTGACGCACCCAGCCGAAACCGGCGCGGCGCAGACGCCGCAGCGCTTGCTGGCGTTGGCGCGGGTCGTTGTACTGTTCCAGGGCTACAGTGACGCCGAGGAACGGGATCTGCGCAGCAGGGGCATCCAGCGGCGCGTATGCGCTGCCGTCAACTGTCCGGTCGTTCTCCCGAATCTCCTGCAGAGTTATGGCGATCTCCACGCCCAGATAGGAGAGGATGGCGTAGAGGCAGACGAGGCGAATCAGAGCTGTCTGCTGGGCTGGTCTGCGCCACGGCATGGGGCATGAGCGCCCTTCAGGTGTTGGACTGAATGAGAATCTACAGTTTGCATGGTTTGGTATTGACACCTAGCCATGCGAACTGTTCACGAAATAGTCAAGAATATTCTGGATGTGGCGTCTTTCCTCTTCGAAAGTTTCCAAGCGCCTCCATACCGCCCGCACGTCAATGACTTTACCCTTTTCCTGCTCCTCTACCGCGTGCCACAGTATTCTCAGCAACAGTCCGATAATCCGGCGGCGACGTTTGTATTCAAACTGCAGATGGGGATCAGCAATCGCTTCTGGCAAGGACTGGTACCACTTCTCCTTTTCGTTCAGCCTGAACTCGATCTGCGGTCGTGGGGGAACAAAATGGAAGGATTCGGCCTGCGCGCTATGCCCGGCAGATGGGAGAGATTGAACTGGCGGGAATGCCGAATCGGGCAAAATGCGCCCATCCTCCGCATTGAGCCAGAGGATGGGCGTGGCGTAATCTACTCGGTTCGGATCGTTGATGTACAAATTGTTACGGGCGATACTGACCGCGGCGTCAATGTAGCCGTGGCAGGGGCCGGTCACCAGAGACTCGTAGACGAATCCGGCAAAGGCCACGGCGGACGCATCCAGGATCTCATAGTGCATGGCAATGACCGCTGGCAGACCGCTCTGAAGTAGCTGGTGGGCGATGCCGGCAAAAGGGCGTGTGCTATCCACCTGTCCAGCCAGACAGGCGTTCAGAAAAACCAGCTTCACCGTCTCCGCCTGCTGCAACACGGCGCGCAGGGAGGCCGCAGAGACCAACACAGGGGCTATGTCCGTCCATAGCAGCAGACCGTTTTCATTGCCGTGGCCGATGATGTGCAGGATGTCCGGTCTGGTTGCCAGCAGCCGCTCCTGGATCTGTTGAATGGTGACCCGTCCCTCCAGCAGTTCCAGCTTCATGCGACCAGGCGGCAGGCCCTCGACCACCGATCGGATCTGCCCACTCTCCTTTTGCAGGTTCAGATCGTCCGGTGTTTCGACCGCCACCAACAGAACCGTAAGCGGCAGGGTCGCCTCCAGGGACCTGGGGCGGGCCACATAGTTTACCAGGTTCTGCGTGCGGACGAGGGAGACAGTGGCATCAGCTCCAAAGGACTGATTGCGAAGGGGGTCGTGCAGCGTCTCCCAGGGCAGGGCCGCGACCGCCGGCGGACGCAAAATGAGCCGCAAACGCAGGCGTCCGCCGTCATCCAAGTCGCTGCGGGCCTGATTCCAAAGATCCCGCACATCTTCTCGGAACAGCTCAGAGAAGAGTCGGCTGCCGATTTCCGCCAGAAGCTCCTCTCCCTGATTTGCGTAGGGGTCGCCCAGCAGGGCCAGATGCTCCTGCCAGACAGGGTAGAGGGCATCATGATTGAAAGTGGAGGCGCCGCTCAGCCCCCGATAGGATGCCGAAACTGCATAGGGCGGCTTGTCTCCGCTGATGGTAATGTCGAAATTCGTATACTGGCAATCGCGCATCATTTTCACTACAGTGGCTGGCAGTTACTGACCACTTCGATCGGCCATCCATCAATAAGCTATGCGAGCCGTGGCCCCCGTTTTGAACAGACACTGCGCCGGGATACAATGGACCCATGCGCAAAGGCGAGGGGAGAGAGAATACCTCTCACTTCTCTTTTCGCGCGCGCGAAAGGAACAAAAGCCAAAACCGCTGGGCATTCAAATTGCCCCTACTGAGGGGAAGGCCGAATGGAAGATGCAGGCCATTTTACTCCGTTCCCAACCACTGGGCAACAGATAAGGCATGAGCGCCTTGCCGGTGTTGAACTGGTAGGAATGTCGAATAGCAACCGACGCTTTGTGCAGCGTGTGAGCACTCTGGCGTGGACCGTAGCTGCAACAGTTGCTCTCAGTCTATTCTTACGGCTGCCGACGGTTGTGCTGACCCTCAATGCGCTTGGCTCTCCCATGGCCATCAGAATCAGCGAGACGACGGTGATGGCCGCGTTTATCGCCCTGCTGGCGGCCAGCGGCACGGAGCGGGCGATCCGTACCCATCCCCTTTTCGCCTCCCATGAACCAGGCAATGGGGGCCACACATGGCTATTCTGGGGGCTGCCGGCTGCTGTCTCCATCTTAGCAGTGTTGCTGACACCCCTGGCCAGAACGCCTCTGTTCCAGGCCGGTGCGGCACTTCTCAGCGGTGGGCTGATTTCCGTTATTTTGTTCAACCTGTATACGACCGCTGATCGGGAATCGCTGGGCTATCGGCGGGCCCGACTTTTTCTCAATGTACTGACCTATGCCTCTGTCTTGGCCCTGTTTCTACTGGTCTACCAGACCCGTACTCGCAGTCTGCTCTCCGGTTCCCTGATTGCGGCAACGGCCGCGCTGCTGGCAGTTGAACTTCTGCGCGATGTCATACCCAGAGTGAATCTGGTGCTCAGTTATGCAGCGCTGGTTGGGCTTGTCTTGGGCGAAGTGACCTGGGCGCTGAACTATTGGCCCTTGCCCGGCGTCAGTGGCGGGCTGTTCCTACTGTTGATCTTCTATCTGTTTGTGGGGCTGGCCCGCCATGGATTACAGGAAGGCCGTCTTACCCGGCAGGTTGTGCTGGAGTACACCGCGTTTTCAATCCTGGCGCTTGTGCTGATTGTGCTGATCGGGCCGGGTCTCTGAATGCGCTGCGGCCAGTCGCTCGAAGTTTCCTCGCCACTCAGCGCGAAGCTGCGGTTCGACAGCTAACTGCTGAACCGTTCGCGTCAGCAGCCGGTTGATTGGTGTTTTGATGCCGACTTCGCTCCCTTTGCTCACGATTGCGCCGTTGTACCAGCTTACTTCGCTCTCGCTCTTGCCTGCTTCCAAATCCAGAAAAAGGCTGGGCATTTTGCCCCCCCTCGCCCTGCCGACGCCCCAGCGCAGGGCCGGCCGCAGGAGCGCGCGTGGCCCGCGGCGCAGTAACAACGCAAGGGCGCCCAGTGGATATTTTTCCACGTTCATGGGGCGGATGTTGGCCGCAGCCATCACCCGCAGCGCCTCTTGCAGGGCATCGATTTCCAAATTGGCGATGCGGGGGTCGGCAAAGGCTACCCCTGGTGGCTTTACCAGAATGGCGCTGGTGGCGTTGCCGATCATGTTCAGGAGCAGCTTCGACCACTTCATCCCCTGGGCGTCCCCATATATCTTTGTAGGAATGCCCGCGGTGGCAATCGTCTGCTGCAGGCGGCTCAGAAATGCTTTCTGGGCCGATCCGCGCCAGTTCGCCAACCCAATGGCGAACTTCGGCTTCGTTACCTGAACGACGCCAGCCTCCCGCACTTCTACTGGCGCGGTGATTGTGCCGGCGATGACCCGCTCCGGCCCAAAGCGCGCGGCAATCGCCTCCTCATTGCCGACGCCATTCTGCAAACTGAGAATAGCGGCAGGCGGAGCAGCCTCAGCAGTCACGGCCGCGGCCAGTTCGTCCAGCGCAGTCTCTGTATCATAGCTCTTGACGGCAAGAACAGTGAGCGTGAAGGGTGGCTCCGCTTTTCCACAGGAGCCGCTCGCTTTCGGCAGATGGGAGGTTGCGCCGTCAGAATGGCTAGCGCAGATCTTTTCGATGTGGAACGCCTCTTGTACAGACGCAACCGCGGTCACAGATCGGATCGTTTGGGGCGCGGCCGCGGCCGTCCGCAGCTCCAGACCCCGCGCCCGCACGGCCGCGACTGTGCGGGCGCGGCCGACCAATGTCACGTCGTACCCGGCCGCGGCCAGTCTGCCGCCGACAAAACAACCGATGGCCCCAGCGCCGATAATGAGGATGCGAAAGGATCTCTCCGGCCCGATCATATCAATTTCGTTTTTTGATTACCGATTCATATGATTGCGCTCATACCTCACGCCGTGCATGCAGGTCGTATAGCCCGTAGGCCGCGGCCAACACTTCAATCGGGTGACGGGACAACACACCTGTCCCGTGTTCTAACTGCCAGCGACAGGTCTCGGAATCGCAGGCGGTACAAAAAACCTGCCCTGCGGCAGGGTCTGATGCGAGGTGAGAGAGAACACCTCTCACTTCTTTTTTCTGAGCATCCACAAGGTTGTTTTGCGCGCCATTGTGGGGCGCGATGGTTGCTCCTACTGGCGGGAATGCCGAAGGTGAGGTCTGAGCGCCTCCCATCTGCGGGGCTTGGGCCGCGACAAAGTCGAATAGCTCCGCCCCCACATCCATGGCAATCTGATACTTTTCTGACTTGTAGCCATATGTGCCAGCGATGCCACAGCAGCGGGCCTTACTTTCGCGCAGGTCAAGCTCTGGGATCCGCGTCAGCACATCCAGCACTGGTTTGCCAATGCGATGCGCGCGCAACTGACAGGGCGCGTGATAGGGCAGAATGAAGGGCTGTCCGTCGTCGTTGAGTGGACGGAAATCTAGGGGAAGTTCGCCTTGATCCAGCCGCTCCCGCAGCCATTCGAAGATATCCCAGGTGGCGAACTTCAGCGCTTGGGCGCCCGCATCTTCATTCAGATCGAGCAGCTCTGGAGCTTCCTCCTTGAGCGTGAGCGTGCAGCTGGTGCTGCTGCCGAGAATCGGGTAGCCGGCTTCGACATATGCGGCCAACCGGGCCATATTGCGGCGATAATAGCTTTCGGCCGCGCCAAACTCCCCATTCGAAAGCATCGGCAGGCTGCAGCAATTCTGCGCCGGCACAACCACTTCGTAGCCGAGGCGCTCCAACACCAGAACTGCTGCCATTCCCACAAACGGCTCGTAATACTGGGTAGCGCAGCCGTGAAAATAAACGACCTTGCGCGCGCAGCGCCGGCGCAGGGCACGGGTACGGGTCAGCCAGTCGTTGAAGGTTTCGTGATGCCAGCGGGGCAACGGAGCTTGCTCTGCCACACCGAAAAGGGCATCGGCCAGCCGGCGGCTGAGACGATTGTGCAGGACGAAGTTCGCCAGTCCGGGCGCGAGACTGCCGGCCATCCCCAGTAGTTCATTGCGGCCTAAGAGCCAATTGCGTAGGGGGAGGCCCCGCTCAGCCACCATCTGCGCCCTGGCACGGGCGTTGATCTCGGCAATGCGCACGCCGGTTGGACAGACTTCGTTGCAAACCCGACAACCTGAGCAGTAGTCCACCGACGCATCCGGCGAGTGGGGTTGGCCAATCTCCCGGAAACGCTCGGACTGCGGCGCGGCGTATTTCGGCCCTGGGAAGCTGTCTGTCACTTCAGAAACCGGGCAGTAGCTGGTGCAGATATCGCACTTGATACATGCGTCCAGGCTCATACCCACAGAATGCAGAGATACAGTATGCATTGGTAACTGCAGTTTCTAGTTTTTCGTTTCGAGTCACTGCTGGTAGGGGCGGGCACAAGGTTTGATTGCCCAGCACGCACGCGCGAAAGGAACAAAAGCCAAAACCGCTGGGCATTCAAATTGCCCCTACTGGAAACTGACAACCAAAAACTAAATCGATGAATGCCGGGGCGGGGATTATGATTAGGTTATCATGGCGTTACCAATTCTGCAATGATATCCTGATACTGTTCACCATCGTTACGAAAATCAGGATACCAGCGCGCAAAGATCTCCTGACAGGTCCGGTATTGCTTGGTTGTCGTAAAGTCTGCCACGGCCATCGTCTCTGAAAGGGGCTGTCTCTCGTGTTCATCCCCGCTGTTTTGAGCCTCCAATTTCTCTAGCGTAAAATAGCTCAGTTTCGACCACTGATTTATATAATTTACATGATTGCTGTGATAACGGCAGTTCATCATTTTTATCACATAAATCAGCGAATCAAAGGTCAGATTAACATAGCGACGGAATCGTGCGTTTCGCATTGCACCCCAAGGCTGTAGACCAATCGCGTGGAGGAAAGCATATCTATCATCGGTATGTGTGTATCCTGCTGCTATTGGGGTTTGGTCTACGCCTTGTCATGCTCGATCGCTTTCGCTTTCATCAGGATGAAGCTCTCTATGGCTACTGGTCGCTCCATTTCCTGCATGAGGATCCATTCTTTCTCAGACAATGGATCGATAAACCTCCCTTATTCATCTGGCTGCTTGCGTATCATTTTCAGGTATTTGGCGTTACAGAAGCAAGCGCACGGCTGCTGAATATCTGGATCAGCACACTCACAATCCCTGTTGTTGCCGCCATTTCCAGACAGGCATGGGGGGTTGGCGCCGGCTTCGTCACAGCGGCGGCTTTTGCCTTGAATCCTTTGGCGATCAGCTATAGTCCAACAGTCTTTACCGATCCATTGTTCGTCCTGGGCGGCGTCTGTTCCCTCTACGCGGCGCAAAGATTGCATCCGTTCTGGTCTGGTCTGTATTTGGGAGTCGCCATCATGACCAAACAGCAGGGTATTTTCTTCGCCCCGCTGGTACTGGCCATTCTGATAGCGAGCACCCTTACTGCAAAGCCCACGGCAAAGGTGGTCACGCTTGGCTTCCTGCGCTTTGGAGGAGGGCTTGCATTGATTATCCTACCGATTCTATACTGGGACAATCTGCGCTGGTCCGTCGCGCCATCCCCCTGGGATATGGGCATGCGCAATTATGGCGCGCTGGAGGTCGTCGCGCTCTCCCAATGGCCAGATCGCGTGACGCGCATTGCTCAGCTTCTCTGGTATGTCACCGCGAACAACGTGGTATGGATACTTCTGGGCGCCGCTCTCGTTCTTTTAGTCCTATACAAACGGTTGGCATGGTTTTCCTTTCTCAAGCGGAATATAGTTTTTGAGATGCTTCTGTGTGGATGGATCGGGGCGTATTGGGGTATCCATGCTGTTGTCAATCTGCCGATATGGGATCGATATTTTCTCCTGATTGCTCCGGCATTTGCCATCTTAACCGGCGGCATAGGCGTAAGAGTACTCTCCGCAAGCTCCACTCTATGGCGACGCATATTGATAACGCTCTGGATTCTGCTTTTGCTCCCTTCAGCGGTACAGGCGGCCAGAGGAGAACTCCCTATTGGCAGTGATCATGGCGCATACAATGGTCTCCGGGAAGTATTCGCCTGGCTGGATACCCATAGCCCTCAGGGGGCAGTTCTGTACCATCAGGCGCTAAGCTGGCATTTTCAATTCTATTTCTATGAGAATAGGCGTGAATACAGAATACGCTGGTTTGCCAACCCAGTGGCCTTAGCGGATGATGCCACCAAGATGCCCCAGCGCGCTAAGTTCGTCATTGTACCGGTCTGGCTTCCGCTGCGCAATCGGTATCCTCATCTGGCCGCGCGCGAATTGGAATTGATACAGAAACACAAGGGAGAGCAGTTCATTATCTATCAAATCATGTTACGCAATAGTTGACAAAGCGGATAGAATGAGGTCAGGAAGTGAAATATGGATTTTAAGTTATCTGATCTGTATTCGGACTATCTGCTGAGTTCATGTGCGGCAACTGCATACCATAAGTGATGAAATAACTCATGACGAAAGGTGCGATATGATGCCGGTCAATACGGATCTTGCGAATTCTGCCGTGCTGTCCAGTGCGCAGGGCTGCCTGCTTGGTCAGCTTATAGGGGACTCTCTCGGTAGCCTGGTGGAGTTCATGACACCGAAAGAGATTTGGAGAAAATATCCTGACGGTGTCCGGGACATGGCTGACGGCGGCATTTGGGATACGATTGCGGGACAGCCTACAGATGACTCCGAGATGGCGCTGATATTGGCTCAAACACTGGCGGCACAGGGAAGATTTGACCCCGAAGAAGTGAAAAAAGCCTATGTCTTCTGGCTCGACTCCGGCCCTTTCGATTGCGGTACGACTATCTACAACGGTCTGACTGGGTGGCACACTCCGGACAGCCAGGCCAACGGGGCGATGATGAGGATAAGCCCGTTGGGTATTTTTGGAGTACAGTACGAGTTGGAGCAGGTGGCGGAATGGGCGCGCCAGGATGCGGCTATCACCCATATCCATCCACTTTGCCAGGAGGCAAACATGCTCTTCGCCATGGCGATAGCCCATACTGCGCGCACGAGATGCAGCGCCAATGAACTCTATGGCCAGATCGTGGCCTGGGCGGACGAGATGAATGCGTCCAGAAACCTGAAAAAGGCTATTGCCGGCGCGGCCGAATCGCCGCCTGACGATTTCATTCGTTTTCAGGGATGGGTGCTCATTGCCTTTCGCAACGCCCTATGGCAGCTTCTCAATGCGAACAATGTGGAAGAAGGCATAGTGGACACCATCATGCGCGGGGGCGACACCGACACAAACGCGGCTATATGCGGCGCGCTATTGGGCGCTGTATACGGACGGGAAGCAATTCCTGGGCGGTGGATTGAAACGATACGCAACTGCCGTCCGCAGGCAGGCATGCCGGGCGTACAAAGACCCCGTCCGGAATGTTTCTGGCCGCTGGATGCCCTGGAGTTGGCCGAACGATTAACCGCAGCGGCATGATCCTGCTTCGGTATTCCTGCCAGTTTACTGTTTAATTACCGATTCATGGGAATATGCAATCGAGAGTTCGGAGAACAGGTATGGGAGAGATGAAACGGGTGGATCTGTGGACGCCGGAGCTGGAGGAGTTGGCGCCGGTTGTGCGCGCTGGATTGCAGGCCAACTACGCCCACGTCAAAGTCGAGGTGACAGACTGTCCGGACCTGCGGACGCTGGGCTGCGCGGCCACAGGTCTCGGTGGTTCCACCCTTCTTCTGGAGGTGGGCGGCGAGCCATACGCGCACAACCCCAAGTATCGGGACATCACCTTCGATATGGCGCGCATGGCATCCGACTGCGGCCAGGCAAACGGGAGCATCCTCGGCGCGGGCATGGCCTACCCCGGCGTACTCGACGGACACTGTGGCGAGGTGATCGCGACAGTGCAGATCGGCTGGGCCAATCGCTCCAAAGTGGCCCGGGTGGGGCCGAAACAGGAGTGCATCGTCGAGCCGTACACGTCTACACGCCACAGCGGTCTCTCCAACCTTTTCCTGTCAGAGGGTCAACCGGGCGAGGCGCTGAAGATCACTGTGGAAAAGCGGATCGGCGCCGAAAGATCTTTTCCCCAAGCGCTGCGCAAAAGTCTGCAAGCGCATCCGGCGATTGGCGGCGATCGCCAAGGATTGCGATCGCCGGCGGATGGCGAGCTGCCCCTTGCCAACCGGCAGTTGGGAATAGGCGGCGTCTTCGTCATCGAAGAAGGCCAGATCCGCTCCCATATTATGCCGGATTACGAGTGCATCGCCCATCGCTATTACGACACGCAAGCCGAGGAGATCATCGCCGATTTTCTACAGTTCTATGAACACATGGGGCCGGACCTGCTCTGCCTTTCGGTTTTCTGGACCGGCGACCCCACCGGCGGGCGGTTGCACCTGCGGGCGTCCGGCGAGCATACCCATTTCTTCCATATGGGCGACCGCAAGCAGGCGGGACATTACCACTTTGATGTAAGCCCGGACAGCATTCGCTACACAGGGTATTTCAACACGGCCGCTGAGTTGGTACGCATCGGGGACATTTATGCCGAACTTGAAGAGCAATTGTAATTCGGTATTCCCGCCAGTTTACTGTTTAATTATCGATCTATACGACTGCGCTCATACCTCATACAGAGACGAGGAGCGGAAATGAACATTCAGAAGATACGCGCGTTGGGCCTGCGTGGAGCGACACCGGAGGGCGGCTGGAGTGAGGAGTTGCAGGCGGATGACTGCGTCCACACACTTGTGTTCGTCGAAACAGATGAAGGCATCACCGGTTACGGAAGTGTCTTTACCAGCGATGCGCTCGTGTTGGCCGCGCTGAAAGTGCTGCGTCCGCTGTGCATCGGCCAGTCGGCCATCGAGCCGGAGCGGGTGAGCGAGCGTCTGCACCAGAATACATTCTGGCTGGGGCGTGGCGGCAGCATCACCCACACGATCAGCGGCATCGATATGGCCCTATGGGACATTCTGGGCAAGGTCACCGGTCAGCCCATCGGCCGGCTGTTGGGCGGGCGCTACCGAGAACGGGTACGGCCTTACGCGTCTCTACTGATGGACCAGCCGGCCCCTCTGCGGGACGAACTTCAACGCTGGAAGGAGCAAGGCTTCCGCGCCTTCAAAATGGGCTGGGGTCCCTTTGGCCGAGTGAGCGACAGGCTGGACGAGGAGATCGTGGCAACGGCCAGGGAAGTTGTGGGCGACGACAACCAACTGATGGTAGACGCTGGCGGCAGTGATGCCCACTGGCAGGGGCGCTACACATGGGCGTTGCGTACTGCGCAGATGTTAGCGGACTACGGCGTGGCCTGGTTCGAGGAGCCGCTGCGTCCGGACGATTTGGAAGATTTCGTCCATCTGCGCCGCAACACGCTGGTGCCTATTGCCGGCGGCGAAGTGCTGACCCGGCGCCAGTCATTCTTACCCTTTCTGCAGCGGGGCGCATTCGATATCGTGCAGCCAGATGTGGCGAAGGTGGGCGGTATCAGCGAGGAGCGGCGCATCGGCTGGATGGCTGAGGAGAATGGCGTGCGCTTCATCCCCCACGGTTGGAACACTGCTCTGGGTCTGGCTGCCGATCTGCAACTGGCCTCAGCCTTCGCCGATACAAACTTGGTGGAGTACAAGACCGGCTCGCCGTATATCGACGACATCGTTGTCGATGGATGGCAACTGGACGCCGACGGCATGCTGCCGATTGCCGACAGACCGGGGCTGGGGATAGAGTTGGATATGGACGCGGTGGCGCGCTATACAAACGCCTCCTGATCTGGGCAACCATAAGGTTTGATTGCCCAGCACGCACGCGCGAAAGGAACAAAAGCCAAAACCGCTGGGCATTCAAATTGCCCCTACTCGACACTGACAACTAAAAACTGCTAAGGGAGCGGTGATGGGCGTTACGACACCGGATTGGGTGAAGCATGCAGTCTTTTATCAGATTTTTCCGGATCGTTTTTGCCGCAGCCCTCGGGCGCGGCATCTACCAGGCATCCGCTTCAAGCCTTGGGGGGCTCCGCCATCAGAACAGGGATTTCAGGGCGGTGATCTGCTAGGCATTGTCGATCGGCTGGACTACTTGGCGGAGTTGGGCGTTACCGCCCTCTATCTGAATCCGATCTTCAGCTCTGCCTCGAACCACCGCTACCACACCTTCGACTATCTGCAGGTGGACCCGCTCTTGGGGGGGGAGGCGGCATTTCGGGAGCTGCTGGACGAGGCCCATCTGCGGGAGATGCGCGTCGTGCTCGATGGGGTCTTCAATCACGCCAGCCGCGGCTTCTGGGCATTCCATCATATCTTGGAAACCGGCAGAAATTCGCCCTATCTGGACTGGTTCTGCGTGCAGGGATGGCCTCTACGCCCCTATCACAACAGCGAGAAGAATCCCCACAACTATGCAGCCTGGTGGGACCTCCCCGCTCTGCCCAAACTGAACACCAGCAACCCCGGTATGCGGCAGCATCTGTTGGAGGTAGCCCGCCACTGGATCGCATTTGGCGCGGACGGTTGGCGGCTGGACGTGCCAGAGGAGATCAACGACCCGCTCTTCTGGCAGGAATTCCGACAGGTAGTGAAACAGACCAATCCCGACGCCTACACGGTGGGGGAGGTCTGGCACGAGGCGGAGGCATGGCTGCGGGGGGATCGCTTCGATGCGGTGATGAACTACGTTTTCAGTCGCGCTGCCTACGGCTATTTCGGCGCGCAGACGGTTCGCAGCGACTATCGGCCCGGTGGCTTTGCCATCGAGAGATTGGACACGCCGGCCTTCGCGACGGCGGTGGAGACGATGCTGGAACGCTACGATTGGCAGGTAGTGACCACCCAACTGAATCTGCTGGACAGCCACGATACCGCGCGTAGTTTGTGGACCTTAAACGGCGACACAAGCGGTCTGCGTCTGTGCGTACTGCTGCAGATGACTTTGCCGGGCGCGCCGTGCATCTATTACGGCGATGAGATCGGAATGAGCGGCGGCCCCGACCCCGACTGCCGAGGAGCGTTTCCCTGGGCGGATCGACAGATCTGGAATTGCGAACTGCTCGATTTTTACCGTCGGGCCATCGATCTGCGCCACAGCCACCCAGCACTGCGTACAGGCGCTTACGAGACGCTGATTGCTGCGGACGGCATCTTCGGCTTCCGTCGCGCTCTCTCTCTGGGGTCGCGGGCGTCTCGCCCGCATGAAACAGTCGCGGCAGGACAACAGCGCGGGCGGATGCTGAATGAAGAACCGGCTGATCGTAAAGCGGGGGTACCCTCTAGGTCACTCATCATCGTGCTGTTCAATCGCACAAAATCGACGGCTCGCCTGAACGTTCCCCTGGGGACGGATGCTCAGCCAGCTGGCGATAGAGATCGTTGGAGCGCCACAGATGCCGCCGGCGAAGGATCATCTCCGACCCCACCATCGGCGCGCAACACAACAACCTTTCGGACAATCTGGCCTCGGGGAGCGTCCGGCAGGCTGCACGCTGCACACGACGGCACGCTGTGGGACTTGACGATTGCGCCCAGAGAGGCGTTGATATTGGAAGGAGTGTGAATGGAAACGGTCAAAATCATCCTCAACTCTTACGCCGGTCGGGGGAACGGCGCACGTGTGGCTGGCGCGATTCAGGCAGCGTTCCGTAGGGGCAATGTTCCCTTCGAGATCACGGAAACCACAGCGCCAGGAGAAGCTATCTCTCTGGCCCAGCGGGCCCGGCTGGAGGGCTACGAAATCATCGCTGCAGTGGGCGGGGACGGGACGATCAATGAAGTGGTCAATGGCCTGGCTCTGGCTACCCCGGAAGGTGAAACGGTGCAAGGGTTGGCCGTTCTGCCGGCGGGCAGTGGCAACGATTTTGCCACTATGGTCGGCGCGGCCAAAAACTTCGACGCGGCGGTGCACGCCATCCACCAAGGCAACACCCGGCGGGTCGATCTGGGGCGGGTAGAAGCTTTCGATGGGAGGAGTTCCTGCCACCGCTATTTCGACAACAATCTGGGCATGGGTTTTGAGGCGCAGGTAACAGTCGAAAGCCGCAAAATCAAATGGCTGCGCGGTTTCGCCATCTATCTGTGGGCGGTGATCCGAGCCATGCGGGCCTATGATCAACCTCATTTCGAGATTGGGTGGACGGACGGAGAGGGCACAGTGTATGAAGTCGCGAAACCCATGTTGCTGGTAAGCATAGGCAACAGTCGGCGCACAGGAGGGGGCTTTTATCTCACGCCGGATGCAGTGATGGATGATGGGTTGCTCGACTTGGTCTTTGCCGATGCGCTCTCGAAGGTTGGGATTCTGACGCTCTTGCCCAAGGCGATGACCGCAACAGGGCTGCACGGTCAAAAGGCCGTGCAGTTCGGCCAATTGCGTTCCGTTTGTATCGCGACACAGCAGCCGGCGCCGGTGCATACAGACGGCGAAATCATATCCCATCGGGTCGAGAAACTGTCCGTCGAAGTGCAACCCAAGCGTCTGGAGGTCATCATATAAACTTTCCGACAGAGTCGCCTTCTGGTATAATTTTCGTTGGCGGATCAAGAATCTACCCTACCGAAGACAGACTATCCCGCCGGCCGGTAATGCGAAGGAGTGCAGGCAGATTTTGACAGCATCAGAAAAGATCGGCGCGGTTGCATCAACGGCAGAGACCGTTCCGTTGCCTGTTTCAGTCACATCCAGCAGCGCACTGTTGGATGCCCGTATCTGGCTGGAACTTTCGCCGTGGCGTATCTCTGCCGCCTGGTCTCTCGTGGCAGCGGCTTTGGCCGCGGGTCTCGGCGAAGTGAGCCGAACGATCTCCCCACAGGCGCTTGTGCTTCTCTTTCTGCTGGCCGATCCACTGTGGGGGAGCATGTGGGGCGGGCTTTCAACGCCAAAAGCTCTGCCGTGGATACGACAGACGATCCGGCGCAGTCGACCGTGGCTGCCGTATCTGGCCCCTGGCTCGCCCGCGGCCTGGCTGTTCGGTCTGCATGGCCCTGGTGTTCTGTCGATCTTGTTCCGGGCTTGGTTGCCCAGCGTTTTGGCGGCCTTTGTGGTTGCTTTTGTTATAGGAACACCGGCAGTTTGGGCCACGCTCGCGGTGCTGGGCCTCTCGATTGGCGGCTGGCTTCACCGCCAGGTGGCGCTGATCTCCGTTCATGCGCTGCACAGCCTTGTTGTCGTCGCTATACCCTGGCTCTTGGCCCTGACGGTTTTCGGCATCGATTCCTGGCGCGGCGCCCACTGGGCGCTGGCACTTCTATGGACAGTGCACGTGTGGGGAGGCAACCACCATCTGGAGAGGCCTGGCGAGCGCGTGGGGCTGGCGGGCATGGCGTTGGCTCAGTGTGGCATTAGCGCGCTGCTGATCGTCGGTCAGGTTCCCCTGGCGCTGGCGGTATTGGGTATCCTATGGCTGGCTACCTGGCTGGCTATCTATCGAGGTCAGTCTCTTGTCAGCGCCCAGTCATCGTGGACGGCGGCTTTGCTGATCAGCGCGGCGGCAATAAGCCAGGCCACTTTCTGAAATTCGGTATTTCCGCCGGTTGACCACTGATTTACATGATTGCTGTGATAATGGCAGTTTATCATCTCTATCACATAAATCAAGCGAATCAAAGGTCAGATTTACGTGATTGCGCTCATACCTCATGAAGACTCATCAACAGAAATGCGCGTCAGAAACGGAACTCCTCATGCGAACTGTTCGTTTTATTACGCATACAACTATCGTTGTGGGAGCGGACAGTGATGGCATCTGTCCAAATCCACAGATCAGGAGACGATTGTGAGCGTTCCTTCCCTGTCCCATTATACGGACATTGATATTCTGACCAGTGAACAGTTCTGGGGGCTGCTCAAGCTGGCCAAGCAACTAAAAGACGAGTGGACGCAAACTGGCCGTAATGAACCGATCCTGGCCGGCAAAGCCCTGGCAATGATCTTCGAGAAACCATCGCTGCGCACCCGTGTGAGCTTTGAAATGGGGATGCAGCATCTAGGCGGCTATGGACTTTATCTAAGCCCGG
The DNA here is from genome assembly GCA_958295915.1 of uncultured Caldilineaceae bacterium. Lineage (GTDB taxonomy): Bacteria > Chloroflexota > Anaerolineae > Caldilineales > Caldilineaceae > Bin5. Next base: position 3,383,317 of record OY282381.1, on the reverse strand, counting down.
CAGAGATCGGCCTGGGCACGCGCGAAAGCCCGGCGGATGTGATCCGGGTGTTGAGCGGATATGTCGATGGGGTCATGGCGCGCGTCTTTGCGCACCGTTATATTGAGGAGATGGTTGCATGGGGTAGTGTGCCGATTATCAACGGCCTGAGTGATTACAGTCATCCTTGTCAGGCGCTGGCGGATGTATTCACGATCTGGGAGCAGCTTGGCTCTGTGGAGGACAAGACGCTTGTGTACGTGGGTGACGGCGCCAATAATGTCGCTACCAGTCTGTTGATGGCGGCGGGCAAAGTTGGACTGAACGTGCGTGTCGTTGCGCCGCGTGGCTACGTTCCGTCACCAGAGGTGTTGGCGGCGTCGGAAGTAGAAGTCGATATAACCGACGATCTGAGTGGCGTGCGCGGCGCGGATGTTCTTTACACCGATGTTTGGATCAGCATGGGGGATGAAGATGAGCGGCAAGAACGGATGGCCGTCTTTCCGCCATATCAGATAAATTCACAGTTGGCGCAGCGTGTGGAAAATGAGAACGTCCTCGTGATGCACTGTTTGCCGGCCCACCGGGGCGAGGAGATATCCGACGCTGTAGCCGACGGTGAACGAAGCGTCCTCTTTCCGCAAGCCCACAACCGGCTCCACGCGCAGAAGGCGATTCTGGCCCATCTATTGGGCGGTGTCCGCTTGCCATCCTGAACCCATTCATGGCGGTGTGGGCAACCACAGTCGAATTTAACGCAAAGATGCACTGAAATTCCTGGTTTTTGCGGCATCGCGTCTTGGCGACATTGCGTTTTTGTAGGGTGGGCAGGCACAAGACCTGCCTCGACGGATGAAGGTAGAATTTCCAGACGTGAACAAGGGGAGTACACAAGGTTGAATGTCTGACATCCTGGCAATTCTCAGTCGTCTTACAGACTGGCAGAATCTTATCGATCTACTCTTGGTCACACTGATCTTTTATGCACTGCTGCGGCTTCTGTGGGGAACCCAGGCCGTACAGCTTGTGCTCGGCATCTTGATCATCGGCTTTCTGATCTTTATGATTACCCGCACGGTGGAACTGACGGCCTTCAGTTGGCTGTTACGCAGCAGCTCTGTGGTGGTATTTGTGGCGATTCCGGTGATTTTTCAGCCGGAACTCCGCCGCGTTCTGGAGCAGGTAGGACGGAGGACGCCGTTCTTTTTGCGTCGCGCCAACAGCGGGACACAGAAACTAATCAGTGACATTGTGCGCGCCTGTGAGCAGTTGGCTGAGCGTCGTCATGGGACGCTACTCGTTCTGGAAGGCAGCGGTGGTCTGGCTGAGTATATCGACAGGGGCATTGACATCGACGGCGAGGTTTCGGTGGAACTGCTGCTGACGATCTTTTTTCCTGGCACGCCCTTGCATGATGGCGCGGTCATCATCCAGAACAGCAAAGTTGTGGCCGCGTCCTGCATTCTGCCGCTGACGAACCGCAACATTTCGGACCTGCAGTTGGGAACGCGCCATCGAGCAGCCATCGGAATCACCGAGCTCTCCGACGCCATGAGCATCGTTGTGTCCGAAGAGACCGGAGCGATCTCCATTGCCACAGGGGGGCGCATCGTGCGTCAATTGGACTCCAGCCACCTGCGACGCAGACTCACGGAGTTCTACGATCCGCGGCCGGTCATGGGCAACGCAGAGACTGATGAATTCCTTTGAATTCCTTGCCGAAAATCGATAAAATCCGGCGATATAGTCGTACAATGAAACCAACAACAACGCTGATTCTGTCGTGTCTGCTGGCGTTTATCGTCTGGCTTTTCGCCATCGATCAGGAAAATCCATTGAACCGGGAAGAGTATCAGGAGCCGATTCTGATTGCGGTGCGGGGTATGGATGATGGCTTGCAAAGTTTACAAAACCTGACCAATCGCACAACTACATTAACCCTGAGAGCGCCCCAACGCACATTGGAATCCCTGCATGCCAACGATTTCAGCGCGGTCATCGATCTGACTGGCTTGGCTGCCGGCAGCCATGAAGTGCCGGTGCATGTCACCACTCTGAACCCGGACGTCGACATCATCGCTCTTCAGCCCCGTCAGCTGCGGGTACAGCTCGAACCGGTGATCTCCAAAGTGGTTCCGGTTCAGGTAGAGGTGATGGACAGTCCGGCCTTCGGCTACGACTGGCAGACGCCACTGGTGGAGCCAGAGAAAGTGGAGGTAATCGGCCCTCAGACGCAGGTGGAGCAGGTGCGCTCCGTCGTTGCCGAGGTTTTCTTGCGCAATGCCAAAAGCCAAGTGGAACGCATCCGCCCACTCAGTCCACAGAATGCGCAGAACCTGGAAGTAGAGCGGGTCAAGGTTGAACCGGTCACCGCCCGGATCTTTGTGCCAGTGGTGCAGCCACCGGGCCGCAAGGAAGTGGTCGTGCGCGTGCAGCCGAACGGGGCGCCAGCGCCAAGCTACCGATTGACCGGTGTGAAAGTGGAGCCGCTGACAATTGTTCTGGTTGGCAGCCCCAATGTGCTGCGGGAAGTCCCCGGTTATGTGGAGACATTCCCGCTTTCCATTGAGGGAGCGACCGGAGAAGTGCGGAAACGACTTCCCCTCGTCCTGCCAGAAAACACCTTAACGCTGGAGGAGGACAGTGTCCTTGTCACGGTCGGAGTGGCCCCTCTGGAAAGCAGCCTGACCGTCACCCGACAACCGGTTGTACGGGGAGTGGACGACACTATGCGCTTCAGCGTTTCCCCGGAACAGGTAGACGTGATCGTGGGAGGCTCCCTGCCGCTGCTTGAATCACTTGGGCCGGAAGATGTACGGGTGATGCTGGATCTGACAGGATTGTTGCCCGGCAGCCACGTAGTGCAGCCGACGGTTGTGCCGCCTGAGGGAATTGAGGTTGAAGGTGTGCTCCCCGAAGCGATCGAAGTGTTGATTGAATCCCTGGCCACACCGACACCCACAGACTCGCCGCCCACACCGGCGCCCACAGATTCGGCGCCCACAGACTCGCCGCCCACGCCGACCCCGGAGACAACGGAGCCGTTGCCCACGGCAACGGCCATACCCAATTGAGAAAGAGCGGCTCAGCTTGTCAATCCGGGCGTCTAGCGTTGATACGCTGATGAATTGAAATGAAACGACGAAAACCGGTGATCGCTCTGGTGGGGCGTCCCAATGTAGGCAAATCGACCCTATTCAACCGGCTCATCGGGGCCAGAACAGCGATAGTGGAGGATCTGCCTGGCACAACCCGGGATCGTATCTACGGGGAGACAGAGTGGATCGGCATCTCCTTCATTGTAATCGACACAGGCGGCCTCGAAGCACAAAAGACTGCCGAGTTCCGGGCCACCCGATCAGGCGTGGCGCCTCTGGCCCAGGACTCCGCCCGCTTCGTCACGGAAATTACAAACCAAGCTCAGATTGCGCTGGATGAGGCCGATGCAATTGTCTTTGTGGTAGACGGAAAGGATGGCCTGACTGCGGCCGACGAAGACCTGGCCGAGTTCTTGCAGCAGACGACAAAGCCGATCATATTGGCGGTGAACAAAACCGAGAGCGAAGAACGGCAGCTCAACGCCGCAGAATTCTGGGCGTTGGGGCTCGGTGAACCGGTGGCGGTCAGCGCCTTTCATGGCATTGGCGTGGGCGATCTGCTGGACCTGGTCGTGGCAGAGCTGTCGGCCAGCCCGCTTACGGATGAAGAGGAAGACGATGCGGTAGCCATCGCTCTTGTGGGCAGACCGAATGTCGGCAAGAGCAGTTTGCTCAACACCCTTATCGGGCAGGATAGAGCGATCGTCAGCGAAATCGCTGGCACCACCCGCGACCCCATCGATACGGATCTGATTTTCCATAGCCAGAAGATAACATTGATCGACACGGCAGGGATTCGACGACGCGGGCGGGTCGAACCGGGCATTGAAAAGTACAGCGTTGTGCGCAGTATGCGCAGCATCGATCGCGCCGATGTGGCTCTACTGCTCATTGATGGCAGCGAAGGCGTAACCGCGCAAGATGCCCACATCGCTGGCTATGTGCTCGAGGCGTATAAGAGCGTCGTCGTTCTGGTCAACAAATGGGATGTGGTGGCAAAAGACAGCCAAACGATGGTGGAATACACGCGAGATGTACGCGCGGAGCTGCAATTTCTCGACTACGTACCGGTGCTCTTCATCAGTGCCCTGACCAAGCAACGGGTGCAGAAAGTTTTGCCGACTGCGCTCGCGGTGGCAGCAGAGCGACACCATCGCATCCCTACCGCGGAGTTGAATGGCATTATTCAGGATGCCTATCACCGCTCACCACCGGCCACCAAACAACTGCGGCCCCTGCGTATCTATTACGCAACCCAGGCCAGCATCGAACCACCTACATTCGTGTTATTTGTCAACGACCCAGAACTGGCCCACTTCAGCTATCTGCGCTATTTGGAGAATCAGCTGCGCAGACAGTACCCGTTTGTGGGCACACCCATCCGGATTCGTCTACGACCTCGCAATAGATAGAGGCGGGCCTTGTATCTGCACCTGGGCAACCACAAGGGTTGCCCCTACGAAAAACTATCTGGCGGCGTTTATGAACACAGCACGCACCTATCGAACTGAAATCACACTGCTCGTCGCCCTGGCGGCATCCGCCGGCTTTTTCGGTTATCTGGGCTATGGGCTGCTGGAGCTGCCGACCCCGGCTGTCTCGTTTTCCGGCGATCAGGCGATGATCTATGCGGAAAAGCAGATGTCCTTCGGTCCACGCATCACCGGCACGCTGGCCCACCGGGAAATGGGTAATTGGCTGATTCAAGATCTGAGCGGCAACGGATGGGATGTGCTGATCCAGCCTTTCCGAGTGCCGGCCGGGGTGGAGGCCCGCAACATCATCGCCGTGAACGGATCTGGCCCGGCGCTCATTCTGGGCGCCCATTACGACACGCGTATGGTCGCCGATTCCGATCCGGACCCCAACAACCGCAACAAGCCGACGCCAGGCGCCAATGACGGCGCGTCGGGGGTAGCTGTTTTGCTGGAACTGGCTCGCACGCTGGATGTGTCGAGCACGAACCACACGATCTGTCTGGCGTTTTTCGATGCGGAGGACAACGGGCGCATCCCCGGCTGGAATTGGATTCTGGGCAGCCGGTATTTCGTCGACAATCTGGACACACTGCAACGCTGCCAAGAACCGCGGTACACAATCATAGTCGATATGGTCGGCGATGCGGATCAGCGGATTCTGTGGGAACCGAACTCAGATCGCGCTCTGACTGAAACCATCTGGGCGGTTGCAGAACAGCTGGGGTACGGCGCATGGTTCGTCCTCGAACCCGGCACAGCCTTGATCGACGATCACACGCCCTTTCTCGAGGCCGGCTTCACCGCGATCGACATCATCGACTTTACCTATCCCTACTGGCACACGGTCGAAGATACGTTGGATAAACTGGGCGTGGAAAGCTTCCAGCGGGTGGGCGCCACGCTGGAGGTGTGGCTGGAGAGCGGCGCGGCAGCGCCGTAGGCCAGGCATTCTCGATTTGACGCCAAGGTAGTAGATTCATGATCTACTCCTTTATTATGAGCAGCGAGGATATCGGTACTATGAATAGCAACAAAAATCCTAAACCTATCATCACAGAGGACAAGCTAATCTCATGGATCAGATACCCCATACCGACAATATTTCCATACATGAAAAGCCGGTGTAACATGGACTCAACGGATAACAAGGTTGCGCGTGTAGGTCGTTGACTCTCTTGTTGAATTAAGATGTGTAAAGTTGGGCCCAGGTCACCAGTGTAACTCGGAATAATAGTAAAGATCCCCAGAACGCAACTCATGGCAGGAATTCTTTGCAAATGTCGGGGATCTTCTATACTATTGTCTTTAGCGGAACAGCGCTTTTCTAATACACAAGCAGCGGTCACAGCATGAATCCTATCATACTTGAAATCGGACCATTCGCTCTGCAGTGGTACGGAGTATCTATCATCGGGGGAGCAGTAGTTGCCGCCTGGCTATCTGCCCGCCAGGCCGAACGCGCCGGCGAAAACCCTGATCACATCTGGAACCTTTTGGCCTGGACTCTCATTGTGGGGATCATCGGCGCCCGCCTGTATCACGTATTCAGCACGCCGGCCGATGCGCCCGGTTGGGCCTTCTATCGGGAAAACCCCATCGAGATCATCAACTTCTGGGAAGGGGGATTTCGCGGGCTGGGCATATACGGCGGCCTGGTCGGTGGAATCATCGCCATCGTCGGCTATACCTGGCTCAACAAGCTGAATTTCCTGAAGTACATGGACTTCATCGGCCCCAACGTGTTGATTGCGCAGGCCATCGGCCGCATGGGAAACTTCGTCAATCAGGAACTTTATGGCCCGGCCACGGATCTCGCGTGGGCGTTTCACATCAACCCGACCTACCCATGCCAGCGCCCTCCGGACGCGCCGCTGGGTGTCGGTTACTGCGGCGCGGACAATCTGTCCCAGGCCACCCTGGACTGGTATGCCAGCCATGGCTATCACCCGACCTTTTTCTACGAAGCCGGCTGGAATCTTCTCATGTTTGGGCTGATATACCTGAGCTACCGGCAGTTCGGGCACAAATTGCGCGAGGGAGACGGCGCGATCCTCTACTTTATCGCCTATCCGCTGGGCCGCTTTTGGGTAGAGCTGTTCCGACCGGACGCGTGGGTGATGGGCAATTTGGCGACTGCCCAATGGATCGCGATCATCAGTATTGTCGTCAGTGTCGCGCTTTTGATCGTGCGGCATAGAGGCTGGTCGGCGCAGGATCATCTGAACGAGTCCCTCATCGCGCTGAGCAAACACGGTTCACCATCGAGGGCCAAGGAGAGGCAGAAGAAATAGCTGGCCAGTTCCATCTCGACGCTCCTCCCAAGCAGGTCGGCGATGGAACATGTTGTAGCCACTCAGCGATTGTTCGGTATTCCCGCCGGTTTACTGTTTGATTACCGATTCATATGATTGCGCTCATGCCTCAGATGGCTACAGCTCTCAGCCGGTTGGCGACTACCCTCTTTCACTCTTTATGATCAGCCCACCAGTTCGATGAAGTAATCAACCAGTTCGGCGTCGAGCCGCCATTGTTCCACGCGCGTAGCCACATTTTGCAGCTGTCGGTGGGCCAGTGCGCCATTCTGACTGACACACACCACCTCCAACACGGCCCGGCTCAGCATGTCTTGGCCGTCCGCTTCACAGACCGATATATTGTAATCCCGGCGCAAGCGGGCGATGATCGGCTTGACGATGCCCCGCTTTTCTTTCAGCGAGCTGGTCAGAGGCAGATATAGCTCCAAGGTAAGAAGTCCGATTGCCATTCGGGATTCCCGCCGGTTTGCTGTTTGATTACCGGTTCATATGATTGCGCTCATGCCTCATATAGACGCTACCGTTGGCGCGTCCAGGCCGGGTCTGCATAGCGGGTGCGGATAAGCTCGGCGCTGCGCCGCAATTCTCCCGCTGAGAGGGCGCCTGGTTCCAGGTCGAGGTTCAGGGCGGAGGCGAATCCGGCAGCCATAGCCGCGGCAACGTAGGGGAATGCCAGCCGTTCCGAATCTGGTGACACGCCCAACGCATCGGCCAGGGTGATGGCCTGTTCGGACAACTGTTGCCGCAAGCGCTCCTTGGCAGCATGTGACAGCGTCAGCACATCCACCAGCCGCGTGATATCACCCCACAGTGGCAAGCTGCCGTGCTGTAAGACATAGCCTTGGCGTCGGCTCTGGGCACTGCCCATCAGCTTGCGTCCGCCGGCTGTGATTTCGTAGGCGCTGGGTATCTCGAAACAGGCAGCCGACAGATCGCGCGCGGCTCGCGCGCGGCCGTCGGTCTTTTCGGCAGCCAAACCCAGCGCCTCCAGACCAGAGAGCAGGCCATTGCTGAAGCGCAGATAGGCATCCATCACCCCCCCAGCCATGCGCGGCTCTTCTACTGACCCCGCTACAGAATAGGTCAATTCGTCCGTATGCAGAATTGCCCGCCCACCGGTGGTACGACGCACCAGCTCATACCCGCGCGCGGCCATCTGCGCTTCGTCCACATCGGCCAATTTCTGATGGCGTCCCAGACTGACGGTGGGCGCATGCCAGCGGTAGAAACGCAGAGTGGATGGCACTGCGCCGGCAGCCGTCGCTTCGGCAATGGCCTCGTCAACGGCCATATTGGCCGCGCCGGAGCGGGGCGTCTCCTCGATAATCAGGCGCCAGGAAAAGATTGGGCGCGACATATCACAAATCAGCTACGTTTACATTAGTCTCTATCGACAGCCGTCGATCAGTTCACCGGAACCGGAATGCGCTCCACTCGAGCGGCATTGCCCTCCACTGTGACGATGGCGTCTTCGGCATTGTATGGTCGCTTGAGGACCGCCAGCGCCAACGGTCCGTATGCCGGGCTGCGCCCACTGCTGGTGACTGTGCCGGCGGCACGGTCATTGGCGGTGACGGTCGCGCCTTCTGTCAGTGGCAGCTCGCTACGCAGGCGGACCAGGGACCTCGTTACTTTGTCGTATGTGAGTTGGCGGGCGATGATCTCCTGGCCGGTATAACAGCCTTTGTTCTCTGCGCACGCCCAGGCCATCCCCACTTCCAGCGGATTGTAGGCGTCGGTCAGCTCCTGCTCCGGTCGGGGACGCCCCAACTCAAGGCGACGAGTTTCGTAGCCGGAATCGTCGGCAAGCGGCACGAAGCCTGCGCCTGTCAACCGCTCCTGGAGCGCGGACAGCTTTTCAGCAGCAACGATGATTTCATAGCCAGGCACATCAAAACGTTCCTGGCGCAGGATAGTGACAGCTTCCAGGCAGTGGAAGCTGTCATCAAACGCCGGCTGAGGCAATCCCGCAGCCGGCAACAGAGTCCCCGCGGCCGGCCCCAGCAGGCGAATCCGGCGCATTCCAGCGCTCTCGTCGGTGACCGTCACCTTGTCCATAAAGAATATCTGCCCCTGCAAGCGCTGGCGCAGAGTATCTGCCTGCCCTGCTGGTGTCAACAGCAGAAGCTCATCCTGGCGGCACAGGACGGTAAACACGGCGTCGATACGCGCCACGGAGCTGGTGAGGAGCGTCAGCGCGGCCTGGCCCGTTTGCAGACGAGCGATGTCATTTGTCGTCAGACGTTGCAGGAAGTCCACCCGGTCCCGGTTCGTCAGACGCAAGACCCCGAAGTTCGGACGCCTATGCAGCGCGGCGCCAGACACCAGAGCCTGGTAGTCACGTTCATTCACGGAAACAGCAGTCAAAGCGTTCACCTCTTTCTAGTTCGAGCCTCACTCCCGCGTCTGGGCCTCCAAAAAGGCCAGCACCTGCCAAAACATCTCTTTGCCGGACTCGGTGATGTCTTCCCCAATCTGCAGATAATGGCTCACGTCATCGTAGTAGATCACCTCCACCGGCACGTTCGCAGACCGCAATGCCGTTTCCAGTTCGTAGGCCTGGCTGATGGGAATAACGCGGTCCCTGTCCGTGTGGATAATCATAGTCGGCGGCAGATGAGAGGCGGTGTAGACCGGCGAATAGTAGAGGAACGGCAGGGGATAGATGTTCGCCGGCCCCAGCGCAGGAATCACCAGACGGAACTGTTCTGGAAAAGTCAGACGGCGGGCGTAAAAATCGGCGCTGACCCTGAACCCATTGCTGATACCGCCCACGGTCACCCAGCCGGCGAACTGATCGCGTTCGTCCCGCAGCAGTCGGTGCAGAATGGCGCTGCTGAAGCTGCCTCCCAGGGCCACGGCCGGCACGTCGGCCAGATCTACGCCCAGGTGGCCGCCGCGGGCCAACGCCAGGGAGAGACGGGCATCCTCAGTGTGGGCGCCGACATCAAGCCCCCTGGCGGCAGCCGGCGACAGGGCCACAACTGTGTAGCCGGCTGCCGCCAGGGCCACACTCACCGACTCCCAGTCATCAACTACCCCTGGAAATGCGCTGAACAGCAGCGGCAGCTTCTCGCCGGAATCTGGGAAGGGTCGATACAGCCGCAGGGAATCGATAACAGCTCCGGCGCGCGCAAAGGAAAAGGGCTGTCCCCAGGCCGTTGCGCTTGCAGGGAACGGGGCTGTCACGGTGAACGGTTCGCCAGCCGTGAGATGGGCCGCTTCCGGTAGCGGCGCGGGCAGAGGACGCGGCAGATGCCGACGGAGGGTGAGGGCAGGCGCGTGGGCCGTTTCTCCAGCCCGGACTGTGATCAAATGCGGGAGGCCGAACGAGCCGCTGAGGGCCGTCTCTTCGAAAGAGGGGCCAACGGCTGCCGGCACGTACTGCCCGGGGGGAATATTTTCAATGCGATAGTGTCCGGTGGCGTCTGTATACGCGGGAAAAGGTGTCCCCGTGCGGGTGGCGACCAGTACCGACGCGCCGGCCACCGGTTCCCCGTCGAACAGCACCTGGCCGGCAAGGCTGCCTCTCTCGACAGACGGCGCAGGCTCCACCGGCCCACCCAAGCGCTGTTCGATCAGATAACCGAACACCTGCCCAGCCGGGGAGGGCGCACAGGCGGAGAACAGCGCGGCAGTCAACACGAGTAGAATTCGATGCAAGACAGACCAGCGATGGCAAAAAGGATGCTTCATTGCGTTCATCGTCGCGCCCCACAATAACGCGCACTATAACCTTACAGCATCAGTATAACACGTCTTATTTTGTGGTATCAACAGAGGCTCCATCGGGTGCGTCTCAAGATGGGGCGAGTTTCTGGCTCATCTCTGGGCAGCTACACGATCTGCAGGCGAGACGCCTGCGTTCCCAGAGATGATGTCCTCAAATCTGATTATTGATTTCATATGATTGCGCTCATACTTCAATGAGGCCTTGATAGTTGCGACTGCTCATCGGGAAAGCTATACTTCCAGCCATAGAGTTCTTCCATCGTCCTGATTCATCAGAAGCCAAACGCAGGTCATGCCCACCTGGCGTCAGCAGGTCTGCCCAGCATTCCTGACTGAGGGCTGAGCGCACCGCAGGTTTTGCGCATCGTGCGAAGTCCGAACGCTGTGTATAGCTCTGACGATTCCACACGAAAACAGGAGCCAACGATGCCCTCAATTGACTTTGGCTGGCACGCGCCTTCCTTCCCCGTAGATGGCAGTGATGCCGGCTCCTTTCTGGAACAGATGCATACGCACCTTCAGGTGATGGACGGCCATTTAACGTCCGTATGGGTGGACGATCACGTGCACCCCTGGGGCGCATTTGTGCCGCGGGAGACGCCGGCAACCGAAGTGATGACGACTCTGGCCTATTTCGCCGCCCGCTATCCGCATTTCGACTGGGGCAGTCTCGTTTTGTGCCAGTCCTACCGCAACCCGGCGCTGACGGCAAAGATGGCTGCCTGTCTTCAGTGGCTGACGGGCGGGCGCTATATCTTTGGCATTGGGGCCGGCTGGCTTGTGGAGGAGTACGAGGCCTACAATTGGCCGTTCCCCAAACCGGCTGCCCGCATCCGTCAGTTGGAAGAGACGATAGAAATTGTCAAACTCATGTGGACAGAGTCGCCGGCTCGGTACGAGGGGCGTTACTATTGCATTGAAAACGCCTACTGCCATCCGCAGCCGGAGCCGCTGCCACCGGTGATGATCGGCGGCGGTGGCGAGCAATTGACATTGCGGGTAGTGGCTAAGCACGCCGACTGGTGGAATATGCCCGGCGGCTCCCCGCGCGTCTATGCTCACAAGTTGCGCGCGTTGCAGGAGCACTGCGCAGCGGTTGGGCGCAATTTCGACGATATTCGCAAAACGATCTCCCTGCCGACAATCGCCATCCACTATTCGGAAACCACAGCCCGGCAGCAGGCGGAAGCTACGCCCCTAGCCCGCAACAAAGACGCCCTCATCGGCACACCGGATCAGGTGGCGGCCCGCTTGCAGGAATACATCGATCTCGGCGTTGATCTGTTTCAGGTCCGTGTGGCCGACTTCCCGCAAACCGCCGGCATGGAGTTGTTCATCCAGGAGGTTCTAGCGCGATTTTCGGGTTGAGAGAACCCAGATCCGCTAACTTTTCTCTCTCGGCATGGCTCTGCGCCTTTTTCTTGGGAAAACACCATATGAGCGACGAAATACGCGTTGGGATTGTCGGCCTGGGGCTGGCGGCGACGGCACATATTCGGGGATATTTCAGCCATCCTGCGGCGCAGGTAGTGGCGGTGTGTGACGCCGATCCCCAGCGGGCGATGGCGTTTGGCGAGCAGTACAGCGTCAATCGGACGGGCAAACGATGCGCAAAACCTGCGAGGTTCACCCGTCCGATTCGGATATACAGATCCTACAACGAGCTGTTGGCCGACCGCGACGTGAACCTCATCGATATCGCCACACCGACCTTTCTGCACGCGGAGATGACTCGTCAGGCCGCGCAGGCTGGCAAGCACATCCACTGCGAGAAGCCCTTCTGCCGCAACGTGGCCGAGGGGATGGCCGCTGTGCGGGCGGTGGAGAGCGCCGGCGTCAAACTGTTGGTGGGTGAAACGTATGTCTTTCTCTCCTCCCATATAAAGGCCCGTTCCCTCATCGAGAGTGGCGCCATCGGTCGGCCTTTGCAGATTCGCCAACGCCACGGCGCCTGGCAGCGGCGCGCGCAGCATACCTTGCACATTGATGCGGCGGCGCGCGCCTGGCGGCTGGACGGCACGCAATCCGGCGGCGGGCGCTACCCGTGGATCTTCGATCACGCAGTGCATTTCTTTGCCACGGCCGAGTATCTGATGGGGGATGCGATGATCGACGAAGTCTACGCGGTGGCAGCAACCAGAGGCGACGGGCATAGCCGCGCCGGCGCGGCCCATGATCCGTACCGGACGGCAGAGGTCGACATTCCCATTATCACCTGGCGCTACGCCGACCCGGATCGGCAGGGCGTGTGGATGCGGGCGGAACGACTCAACGGCAAGTATGATTATATGCGCGGCTTCAGCACGACGATTATCGGCGAGACGGGTATGATCGAGGTGCTGGGAGAGGGCGGTCACAATCTGCTCTGGAACGGTGGGCAGCAGCACCTGATTCTGCACCGCGCGGAACAGGAAGCGGCCTGCTTCCGCTTCGATGAAGGTGGCGACCACGTGTGGGCGTCGGAGATCAGCTACTATGGGCAGGGCCATATCAATCAGGTGCATCACCTGATCGAAGCGATCCGTCATAACCGACTCGTCCGCTACAGCGGCGCCGACGGCGTTCGCGCGGTGCGTTGCACCCTGGCAACCATACGCTCGGCCCAAGAAGGTAGGCCAGTACGGGTAGCGGAGGTGGCAGAGGCGTTTACGGCGTATGGGGACAATGATGCCGGAAACGTGATCAGGGAAGCCTGAACTGGCTGCATTTGTCGATGGATCTCCCGAGATAGGGAATTCCAATTGTAGTTGAGAGATTTCGGTAATAGAAACCACGGAGTCCGCACTGGAGGAATCACATGCCCCAAAAAGCTGAACTTCTCATCGATGCCCACGCTCTGGTCGGCGAAGGTCCCATTTGGGACGCCGATGCCAATGTGCTGTGGTGGGTGGATATCATGGGCAGCAAACTGTACGCCTACGATCCAGAGACGGGCGAGAACCGGGAATGGGACGTGGGTCAGCACGTGGGAACGGTCGTGCAGCGGGCGTCCGGTGGGCTGATGCTGGCCCTGCGGGATGGCTTCGCCGCCTATGACCCGGCCAGCGGCGCGCTGGAGATGCTTGTCGATCCGGAGGCGCATCTGCCGGGTAACCGCTTCAACGACGGCAAATGCGATCCTGCCGGTCGCTTGTGGGCGGGCACAATGGCCTACGAGGACCAGTCCGATCAGGGCAGTGTCTACCGCCTGGACACAGATCATAGCGTCCACAAGATGATCGAAAACATCGGCATCTCCAACGGTATCATCTGGAGCCTGGATGCCACGACCATGTACTACACTGACTCCCTCGATTTCGCCATTCGGGCCTACGACTACGATGTGGAGACGGGCGACATTGTCAATGAACGAATCATCATCGACATCCCCGAAGAGATGGGCTTTGCCGACGGCTTTACCATCGACGAAGAAGGAATGCTGTGGGTGGCCCATTTCCAAGGCCGGCGCGTGCGACGCTGGAATCCCGACACAGCCGCAGTGCTGGCGGAAATCGAACTGCCCACCTCCGGTGTAACCGCATGCGCGTTCGGCGGCCCCAATCTGGACACATTATACATTACCAGCGCCTCGTATCGGCTGAGCGACGAGGAGAAGGCGCAGGAGCCTCACGCGGGCGGGCTGTTTGTGGCGGAGCCAGGGGCGCGAGGGATTCCGGCGGACAAATTTGGGGGTGGGATGTGAGGAGTAACGCGTACTGTCTGTCGTAGGGAACAACGCGTCCGCCTGCGTTGTCATAGAGGAAAAAGCAGTGAATCCGACTCAAACACGCTGGAGATTCCCCATGACATGGCGTCGCATATCCACCTTGACGCTTCTGCTCTTCATCGGACTCTTTTGCCTAGCTTGTTCTGCCGCTGCCCCTGCGGACGCGCCCGCGATGATGGAGGCAGATACGTTCGCAGCGGATGAATCTGCGAACGGCGCGGGGGCAGAGTTGTCCCGCAGCCCGGTGGACATGCGCAAGCTCATCGCCAATGCGCATATCTCGCTGGTTGTAGCGGAGACAGAGGCGGCGGTGGCGCGCATAGACATGATCATTTCGGAACTGGGCGGATATCTGGCCGATGTCGATCTCTCCAAAAACACGTATGGCGAGACGGAAGCGCTACGCGGGTCGCTAACGCTACGCGTGCCGGCCGAGAGCCTGGATGACGCGTTGGCCCAATTGCAGGCCCTGGCCACGGATGTGCGCAATCTGAATGTCAGCCGCCGGGACGTGACCGACGAGCACAGTGATATCGAGGCGCAGCTGCGCAATCTGCGGGCCACGGAGAAAGAGTTGCTGGCCCTGCTGGCGGAAGTGCGCCAAAAGCCCAACGCCACTGCAGAGGATATTCTGGCTGTCCACCGCAGCCTGACGGCGATTCGGGGGGAAATCGAAACCTTGCAGGGGCGCAAAAATCTGCTGGACAATCAGATCGGCTTTTCCACGATTCGGGTGGAGTTGATCCCCGATAGCATCAATCGGCCGATTGTCGAGCAACCTTGGAGCGCGACCGGTCCCACGCGTAGCGCATTGCGAGCGTTGGTACTGACGCTTCAGGGGTTGCTGACGGCATTGATTTGGGTGCTCGTATACGTAACGCCGCTACTGCTTCTGCTTCTGATTCCACTGGCGGTTGTGATCTGGCTGGCGCGATTGTGGTTGCGCCGCCGGCGGGTACAGAATGGGAAGTGAGCGCATTCACTCTTGTCGCGCCCTATACACCTTCCGCGCCCTACGGTAGCGCGCTATACACTTCCCGCGTCAAGCCGGCTCAGCCTTTCAACGCTCCGAACGTCAACCCGCTGGTGATATATTTTTCCAGGGCCATGCCGGCAGCGACCACCGGGATGACGCTGATGAGGGAGATGGCGCTCATATTCCACCATTCGGTGTAGCCGGTCTGGCTGACCTGCATGGTCATGAACAGCGGAATGGTAATCGCTTCGCGGAAGGTCAACGTGAGGGCGACAAGATATTCATTCCAGGCGCCGATGAGAGAGAGGACAAACACAGCCACCAGACCCGGCGCGGCCAAGGGCATAGCGATGCGGAAAAGCACCCCCAGGCGGTTGGCTCCGTCGATCATGGCGCTTTCCTCAATCTCTACCGGCAGTCCTTCGAAGAAATCGCGCATAACCCAGACGATAAACGGAATCGCGCCACTGCTGTAGACGATAATCAGGGCCGCGCGGGTGTCGAGGAGACCCAACTCGCGGAACATCACCAGAAAGGCGAGGATGAAGAGCGCGCCGGGAAACATCCGTTGGGACATGAAGCCCAGGACGATGGAGTTGTTGCGGCCGCCGTAATCAAAACGGGCCAAGGCATAGCCGGCGCTGGAACCAATAGCCAGCGCAATCGTCGAAGAGATGAAAGCGATGACCACACTGTTCATAAACGGATCGAGAAACCAGGTGAGTCGGTCCACAAACAGGTAGCGCCAGGCGTGCAGCCCTGGCTGAAAATCGACAAACGGCAGGTAGGTCGCCTTGATCGACATATCGATGGCATTCTTGAAGGAGGTGATCACCACCCAATACATGGGGAAAAGCAGAACGAACGACCAAAGAATCAAAATACTATACGAGACGATACTGCGAAGCCGTTTCTGTGCGCTGAGTCCCATTAGTCTTTTCCCATCGCTCTTCTCGTCAAGACCAGATATGCGCCGCCGAAGATCATCAGCACCAGTAGCAGAAAGTAGGCCTGGCTGCTACCGAAGGCCAGATCTCCGCCCTTGACACCGGTACGGTAGATGGCGAGCGTCACCGATTCGGTGGCCTGGCCTGGCCCCCCACCGGTAAGAACCATAATGATATCCACGACTTTGAAAGCATCGATAATGCGGATCAACAACGCCGTCATGGTGATCGGCATGATCAGGGGCACGGTGATGCTCCAGAACGCCTGCAACTGATTGGCTCCATCCACCCGAGCCGCCTCGTGCAGATCCGGTGGCACACCCTGCAATGCCGCCAATAGCATTAAGATCATAAAGGAGCTCCACTGCCAAACGTCAATAACCATCAGCGCAACCATCGCCCAAGTGGGACTGGTCAGCCAGGGGATGCCCTGAAAGCCCAGGTCGCGCAGGATTTCATTGATGGGACCGATGTCCTCCTGAAACAGCATCCGCCCGACGATAAACGATACGACGACCGGACTGACCATCAGAGGCATCAGAAACCAGGTGCGGAACAACTTTTGGCCGCGGGTGATGTTATTCAGCGCCAGCGCGATCGTCAGACCGATAAACAGCTGGGTGGGGACAACCCCAAGCATAAAGACGACCGTATTGCGCGCTGTGCGCCAGAACGAACGATTGCTCAACAGCTTCTCGAAATTCGCCAGACCGACGAATTTTGTGTCGATGCCGATGCGGTACAGGTGCAGATCCGTAAACGCAGCGTAGAGCGTCCACAGCACAGGAATCGCCAGCAGAATAACAATGATGGCGACGGCCGGCAGCAGAAAAATCCACTTCCAGATGTTGTCCCGGATTTCGAAGCGGGAGCGTTTCGGAGAATCTATTCGGGTTTCAGTTGCCATGAGTACGCATTATGCTCCACAAACAGGGAGGAGAGAGGGACGAGGAGAGAGAAAAAACCAGTGGTCGGTTGCCCGTGGCCAGTAGGATTTCCTGGCCACGGGTCACTGGCCACTAGCAGTTCTCACCCCTCACTTCCCAGTATCTACGTTACATCCCCAAGGTGCGGGCGTACAGTTCCGCCTGGCGCTGCAAGCCGCCCATACGCTCACTGACCTCATTGAAGGCGGCCGCGACTTCGTCCAGGGCATCCTGAGGAGACAGTTCGTTGGCCAGGGCCTGCGAGACGCCCAGTTCCAATGCGTCGCGATACTGTACCCAACCACCGAAGGCCTGATCGGTGACCGCGTTGGCATGATCCAGTGTCTCCCTGGCAGCGTTCAGATAATCCGTCGCCACTTCCTCGCCCAGTTGCAGCGGGCCGTTGGCGAACTCGTCCACTGCTTCCATCTGGCTGAAGCGATAGGGGCTGGCGCCCGTCAGATCGGTAACGAACTTCAGTCCGCTCTCCGGCTTGGTAAGATGGGTGACAAAGCCCCACACCGCATCGTAGGCCAGATCGTCCACTTGGGAAGAGACGGCGATCACCCAGCCGCCGAAAGCGTGGAAGGGCGCGTGGCTGGGCGCCTCAAAGTAATCCCATTCGCCGGTCTTGGAGTTCCAAACTTCATGGGAGCCGGGCAGAATGTTGTAGCCCTGTTTGCCCTGAATGATGGAAGTCTCCGGAGCAGTCGCGCTCGTGACCGCATCCCAGTTGTAGGTTTGGACCACGCGCCCGCCATTCATAGCGTTGAGTGAATCCCCATAGGTAAAGTTGGTACCGCCGGGCGGCGTCCAGTTCTGCATCTCTTCGGTCCATTCGGTTAAGGCGCGTACAAATCCGGGATTGTTGACCCGGGCCTCGCCGCTGTCCAGATCGATGAAGTAGGCTGGATCCTCGGGATGCTTGGCGTAGGCGGTCGCGCGGGAGTTGAAGCCCCACCAGAGGGTATCGCCCCGTTTGGTCATGCAGGCGGCGCCGAAGTCATCCTCCTCGCCGTTGCCGTTCCAATCCCAGCCTGTAAAGAACTCGCAGATATTGCGCCATTGCTCCCAGGTCTCCGCCCCGTTTTCTGGCGATAGATCATAGCCGTAGGTGTCCTTAAAGCGGCTGTTGATATCCTCGTCAGCGAACAGGTCTTTGCGGAAAGAGGAATAGTGGATGTCGCCGTCGTAGGGCAGGGCATAAACGTTTCCTTCCCAGGAAAGGGTATTGACGATACCTGGCAGCACATCATCGAAATCAATGGCTTCCAAGACTAAATCCGGGATCTGTTGCAGTGCGCCGGCGCTAATGACATCGGCGCGAGCGTTGCTGGGGAACTGGAAGATATCCGCCAGGTAGGTGTCGGTGGCGACAGACTGCATAATTTTGTCCGTCAGCTCTTGTTGGCCGAACGCGCCCCGCTCCAATTCGTAGCCGTTTTCTTCCACCCACGGCAACATGAACTGCTCTACCCGGGCGCCCATTCCGTCCAGGCCGGCGTAGCGGATGACGATCTTCTCCTGTGACATGGCCGTCTCTCCACCGGCCTGCGGCGCGGTCTGCGGCGCGCAGGCGGCCAGTGCGGCGACACCGGCCGCGCCACCGACCAAACGTAGAAATTGTCGTCGACTCAAATTGCTTTCCATTGTTTTGTCTCCTTGAACAAGTAAACAAGTTTGTATTGCGCGCTACTGTAGGGCGCGATAGATAGAATATAGATGCGCTCTTTTGGGAGCGGCATCCAGGATTTTGCCAACAGATTGTAAGGCACACCCGCATACATGGCGAGTAAATAGTCTAACGGAAGGGAATCGGACTGTCAAAATGTGGAGGCTCTCATTTCCTGAAGACGCCAGTTGAATCTTGCGCATTGAACCTGTATACTGCGAATCAGAGCGGAGGACGGCCTGCCGTATAAACCAGTGGTCAGGAAATCTCACTGGCCACAGGTCACGGGTCACTGGCCGCCGCAATTCTCACTTTCCAACACAAGGAGAGGGCGATGCAATATGTGAATTTCGGAAGCGCGGGCGTAAAGGTATCGCGCGTGGCGCTGGGGCTGGGACTGCGCGGACAGGGCGATGAAAAAGAGGCGCGCAATCTGGTTGCCGCCGCGCTGGATCAGGGGGTCAATCTGTTCGACTGCGCCAATATCTATGGCCTGATGGACGATCGGCGTCAACGTGGCACATCGGAAATGTTGTTAGGCAAGGCGCTGAAGGGGCGACGCGACGACGTCGTCATTACATCCAAGGTGCACGGGAGCGTCGATGCCGGCCCCAACGACAGCGGTCTCTCCCGTTACCACATTCTGCGCGAGGTGGAGCGCTCGCTGCAGCGCCTGGACACAGACCGGATCGATGTCTACCTGATTCACGGCCGGGATACATCCACGCCGTTGGACGAGACGTTCCAGGCGCTGGATAGCCTCGTGCGGCAGGGTAAAATCCGCTATGTGGGCATCTGCAATCATCAGGCGTGGCAGGTGGCGCAGGCTCTGCGGGTGCAGGAGCGGATCAGCGCTGCGCCGCTGATCACTGTGCAAAATCCCTACAATCTGCTCAATCGCACCCTGGAGCGGGAGATGTTTCCGATGGTTGCGGAGATGGGTCTGGGGGTAATGGTGTACAGCCCATTGGCCGTTGGTCTGCTCAGCGGCGTCTATCGGCCCGATTCTCTGCCGGAGGAGAACAGCCTGTGGGGCGGGCGGCGCAGACACGCATTTCAGGATGTGGTGCGAGATCGGGTCGCCGACGTGGTGGCGGAAGTCATGGCCGTGGCCGGCCGGCTCGAGGCTACGCCCGGCCAGGTCGCCCAGGCGTGGATTCTTTCCCACCCGGAGGTGACGTGCATTATCTCCGGCGCGGACGTCGCCGCCCACATCGAGGATACCGCCGGGGCTGTGGATTTGAACCTACCGGCCGCGGAGATCAGACGGCTTGATGTTGTTTCAAGCGGTCTGCAGACGGTCCTTGACGGATCGATCTTTGAACCGGATCGCTAACGAACAAGGTAACGACCTGCTACCTCCCGTATTCATCTTCTACTTTCTCTAACAGCTTTTGCTGGAACAGCTTGGGGCGCTTCCACATATCCCGCTCCGCAATCGGAGTCCAGCCTCTGAAGCGCTCTCTGATGGAACTCTGGTATGATCTCGAAGCCGACGATGTGTCTGTTAAGCCGCTGCGCGGCGACAGCTGTTGTCCCGCTTCTGGACTCTCAGGCGGCTGGCAATTTCCTTTTTTGGGGTATACCCGGTAAACTGTAAGAACATGCGTTCTTTGTCAATTTAGCTTATAATACCCTAGAAATGATGAATCTTCATCCATCCACAGCCGAAGGCAACTATGATATATCGACAGAAAGTTCTGTTAGCTCTAATCGAAGTGTTCGGTGGCGTCTTAAATAAGACCGACCTCCAGAAACTGTTATTTCTTTTTTGTAAATATAAAGAGGTCGATCACTATGAATTCTTCCCCTATAAATATGGCGCTTTCAGTTTTATGTCCTATTATGACAAAAGGAAATTGACACAAAGAAATTTACTTGCTGATACCGACAGCTTTAGAATCCGCTCTTCAAAATCTTTCATCATAGGTCTGCGAATTGACGATCAAATTGCCTTGCGCAAATTTGCGGAAACAGTTGGCGACATTCGTGGCCAAGAGCTGATTCGCAAGACGTACTTAGAGTATCCCGAATACGCTACGAGAAGTGAAATCTCTGCCCAATTGCTATCTGATGACCAGCTAAGAAGGATTCAGTCGGAGCGAGTCGACACGCAGGCAGAGGAACTGTTCACAATTGGATATGAAGGTATCTCGATTGACGAATATCTAAATCGGCTACTCGAAAGAGATATACAGTTAGTAATTGATGTCAGAAAAAATCCTGTTTCTCGTAAGTATGGCTTTTCCAAAAGACGACTAGAGGAATGTCTGGCAAAGGTCGGAATTTATTATACGCATGAACCTGATGTGGGCGTGGCTTCGCATTTGCGTCAGTCAGTTCATAGTCCACAGGACTACTCTAAACTATTTGAACAGTATGCGCAGGTAATTTTGCCTGACAACAAGTTTGTGATTGACAAGATTATTGAGGCAACGAGGAAATACAGACGTGTAGCGCTTACATGCTTTGAAGCAGACCCACGAATGTGTCATAGGCATAAAATTACTGAGGCGATTGATGCTTTGTCATCCAATACTGTCCGAATCTCTCACATTTGAGGAGCGAAGGGGAAAAAGACCGTTCTTGGGCAAAACGGAAGAGCTACGCGCTACAAGAAATGTTTGGCTCGATGGATGAGTTGATTAAGTTGGCGAAAACTCCTCATGTATGGAAATCTCTGGCAACAGTAAAGCCCAAAGAACTTATCCGCTTAGAGATTAAGGAGGATGAGCGGGAATGGCCTCCAAAGTATCGTGCTGAATTGCGACAGCTCAGTCTGTTCGACAACACAAGCCGGTCTTCCGACCAGAATCATCAAATCATACGCAAATTACCCTACAAATACTACTATCACTTTCTAACTGAAGGAGATCAGAAACCGAGGAGAATGATGATAGGAGATTGGGAGATAGGAGCATTGTACTGGAACTGCCTAGCTCAAACCGAAGGAGATGAATACGCAGCCAATAAGCTTGTGAGGCAAAAGTACGAAGATGAATTCTTTGAAAAAGACTTATATCTGTTCGTAGGCACTACTCTAGCTAATCACATCCAAGCGCGCAATCCATTCATGATAATTGGAGTCTTCTATCCTCCTGTTATGAATCAATTGAGCCTCTTATCTTACTGATGTTACACAGCTTTCAGGATTTGAAGCTCATCGAAAGTATGACCAATGGCCTTGAGATATAATCGGGATCTCAAAGCATGGCGCAAATATGACCAGGATTCGCAGGATTTTCGGGATTCAGGAGATGACCAGTTCAATTTTTCCGTTCAGCTGATAGATGGACAGGGGATACCATGCGCGCAGCATGATCCGTACGTCACAGATGACCACACAGGGCAACTGCAACATACACGGATGGGGTTGTATCTGCCACCCGATCTCCCTGCAGGCGCATATCAGCTATGGCTCGGTGTGTATCGTCGTGGTGACGGTCAGCGGCTCGCGTTCCCCGATGGAGCAGATAGCGTGCAGATCACCTTGACTGTGGCGCCGTCTGAATCAGGATCTCACGTTACGCAGGCGTTGACGAAATATTTCAGATTTTCGCTCTCTTTGCAATCGTCCCCCATAGGTGATATGCTTCAGACAATGATCCAGTGAAGACTGAAGTCTGATGCTCTCTCCCGGTGGAAAGTGCATCAATCTGTAAAATACAAGCTGCTCCCTTCCGGCGCCTCTGGAGGGAGTGGGTATCTTCCCTCCGCCACAATAAAGTATATTATTTTATAGTGGTAAAGGCGCTCGCAGGCGCATCTATGAATGGGAGATGGTAGAAAGACAGGAACGGGAGATGAATTATGGAACAATTCTGAACAGAATACTCTGTTGTCCGATTCCCATCAACCGTTCAGTAACAATCTTAAGGAGAAAGTCGAGATGGGGAAACATTTGCAAGTTTTGATTGCTCTCGCCCTTATGGGCAGCATGCTTTTGATTTTCAGTGCTCCATCCATGGCGCAGGAATCAGACCCTCCACCGAGGAGTTGGTCATGCAAGTACGCCTGTGCGTATGGTGAAGGGAGCGGGCCTAGTGTGTCGGATCCGCACAGTTGCAAGCCAATGTATTATGTCTCCTGGGCAGGGGAAACGTGTCCCTTCAGCCGCGCATTGGAAATACGCGCCGAGCCAGTCCCTCTACCGAGGAGTTGGTCATGCAAGTACGCCTGTGCGCATGGCGAAGGGGGCGGGCCTAGTGTGCCGAATCCGCACATTTGCGAGCCAATCCGGTATTTCGACTGGGCAGCGGAAATGTGTCCCTTGAGCCGCGCATTGGAAATACGCGACGGGATGGAGGTAGATCCAGACCCATCGCTATTTGGGACTGGCGGCCCTGTGACCCTTGCGCCTGAGCCCTTGCCAGCCACGCCGGTGGAGCCAATCCAACCCCAAGTGGTCGCGTCGGATCTGTGGACATCGGAAGGTCGGCAGTGGGCGTGCAAGTACAATTGTGGGGCTGCTGGCGAAGGGGGCGGGCCTAGCGTGTCGGATCCGCACAGTTGCGAGCCAATCCGGCATTTCGACTGGGTGGGGGGAACGTGCCCCTTCAGCCATGTCCTCGAGATACGCAATTAGCCGACATGCAGTGCGTATTGCGTAACCAGCGGGAATCCGGTGTAGCTGTCCAGAGGTAGGCCGGAAACGCACTCCTAATTTTGGGACGCACCCGAAAACAACGCGGAGGCGCAAAGAATATCTTGATTTTTCCCTTGCGCCTCTGCGCTTTCGCGTCATGGCGTTGATTTCAACGGCTGAACTGTGATTTTTCTGATCGATATGATGGGCAGGATGAAATCATGGTCTCTCCTGGATAATCACGCGAATCATGGTTACGGCTGGCAAGACGCAGCGCCGATGTCGATTTGAAAAGAAACGCCGTGTCGCCAGGGCGCGGAGACGCAAGGAAAACCCAGGGAATCTCATCGCGTCCCTACGTCTTTGCGTTGTTCTATGATCCGCGATTTGCGCAATCGTGGAGTCACATCGTATACTGTCTCCTGGTATTGATGTTGAGTCTCCCCCCTCATCGGCAGTACGGTTTGTTATCCACGTTCATAAATCAAATACGCCGCGAATTTTTGGAAACACCGGTCCGCTGGCGCGCTCGCATAGACTCTGCGGGTCGGGACATCGTGCCTCAGTTCGCGCTCTCATCCAGACAGGACGAAGTTCTGTTGCCAATCAAGACACGGAGCAATGACGCTCATTTGCCTATTTCCGATTCTGAATCCGACGTCACTGCCTCTGCATCTCCCATCCCCCCTGCGGAGTTGACCGACCGCTACCAGCTTTTTGCCTCGTTCTTCGATCAGCTCTACCTGGAGAAAGAGGTCTACGCCTTTGAGGACAGGATCGTGTTGCGCTGGCCGCGCAAGCTACAGGCGCCGGCCGACTACAGCGCGCGGCTGCAACGGACGGATGGGCGTATCTATGCGGAGGCGACGGGCCAGGAAGGGGATAGCGGCGACCGCACGTTTACGCAGGCGCTTTCGATTCCCGACGGTGATTATGAAGTTATCTTGATGCCGGAAGCGAACGAATATTATCGCCAGGGCGTTCGCGTGCAGCGCAGGATCCCGCTGTCGGTCGTGCGCTCGGACTATCGAACAGTTTCGTATGGCACGTATACGGAACGCCAGATTGAGCTTCTGCGTCACGCCGTTACCCTGGATGCCGGGCTGTTTTCCGAGATCGCCAAGATGGCTATGGGCTGGTGGGGCAGTCTCAACCCGGCGCGTGTCGTTGCCGATATCGATGCGATCGAGCGCTGGGAAAAGCGCCCTCTGGCGCGCCTGCTTGGGCTGTTGGGGATGGTCAACCGCTATGGCGAAAACCAGGAGTTCCCGGCAGCGATTCGCCGGCCAATCGACGACTGCATTTGCGGGTTTGTGTACCAGGAGCGGGAGTATGCAGAGAAAAGTCGAATGCGCCTCTGCTCGAAAGAGGCGCGTACAGGTGAAACTCTGAGCGACACAGACCGGCTCCTGCTCTACGCGTGTGAGATCCTGGCCGGTCAACGCTATCCTGAGCGCCTGTTCTCAGGCAGCAACCAGACAGGGCAGTGGCATCAGGGCCACGGCGAGGAGGCCGCGCGGCGCTGGCTGCAGCGCGCGGCGACCTATGGTTTTTCAGATACATCGAGCCACAGCCTGGCGCAGCTGCTGGTCGCTCTGTCGCATCTGATCGATCTGGCTGATTCGGCGCAGATCTGGGATCTGGCGGCGGTTATACTGGATAAGGCGCTGGTGACATTGGCGCTGGATTCCTTCCAGGGTTTCTACGGCGCCAGCCAGATCGTCGCTGATGGCGATGCCACTGTCCGCAGCGGGTACTTATCGCCTCTGGCTGGCGTTGGACGTCTGTTGTGGGGCATTGGCGTCTGGAATCAGCATCTGGCCGCCCCAGTCAGTCTGGCCTGTTGCCAGGAGTATGAGCAGCCAGCCTTGATCGCGGCGCTGGCCGCGGACCGGCCGGCCGGCATGTGGGCGAGCGAACGGCACGCTATTGAACGCCTCGACGATGCCGGAAAGCTCGGAGGTCGAGGCGTCCAAATCGCCGAGCCGAATGGGCCGGCCATGGACGAGCGCGAGAGGGCGCTGAACAAGGCTATCTACAAGACGCCAGACTTTCTGCTCTGTTGCGCGCAGGATTTTCAACCTGGTCAACGCGGCCAGGGCGGGCAGAGCTGGCAGGCCACTTTGGGGCCAGACGCGATTGTGTTTGTCAATCATCCCGGCGCGGATGAAGCGGACTATTGGCGCAGCGGGCTGCTGCCGCGTGTCGCCCAGCAGCGG
Source organism: uncultured Caldilineaceae bacterium (assembly GCA_958295915.1). Taxonomy (GTDB): domain Bacteria; phylum Chloroflexota; class Anaerolineae; order Caldilineales; family Caldilineaceae; genus Bin5. Next base: position 3,357,684 of record OY282381.1, on the reverse strand, counting down.
GATATCCTGATCGCGCTCTACCGCCTGCCGCCAGATGATCCGTTTGGCTTCACCCACGCCTACTTCCCGATATCCGCCTTTGACGAGCGCCAGGTGGGCAAGACGTGGGCCTTTGCCGCCAAGGGGGATGCGTACATAGCCCTGGCCTGTTCACAGCCGCTGGCCTTGGCGCAACAGGGCGCGCATGCCTATCGGGAGCTGCGGGCGTATGGGCATGAAGTCGTCTGGCTTTGCCAGATGGGCCGCAAAGCCGACTATGGTTCATTCGCCAGTTTTCGCAAACGGGCGCTGGCAGCGCGTTTTGCCTGTGAGGGGCTTTCTGTATTCTATCGGCCATTGCAGGGCGACAGCGTTACATTTGGCTGGGATGAGGCGCTTTGCGTCAATAACGAAGCCCAACCTTTGCAGAGCGACAAACATTATGACGGGCCTCACTGCGTGACGGATAGGTGGCCGGCCTCACAGATGGTGATTGTATATGACGAGCAGGCCTTACGGCTCGATTTCGATTAACACCAGTGATCAGTGGTCAGTAACTGCCGTTTCTGGTCACTGCCCTTTTCGTTACACCTTATCAGACGTTACACATTAGGAGGAAAACATGTCGACACATCGCACGCTCCATCGCCGGCGCTTCCTGCAACTGTCGGGGACAACGACCGCCGCCATTGTATTGGCTGCCTGTGGCGGCCCCGAACCAGAGATTATCACGGAAGAAGCGGTCGTGGAAGAAGCGCCCAAAGAAGCGCCCAAAGAGGTCATGGTCGAAGAGGTCGAAGCGCCGTCCCAATACTCGGAGTCGCCGCGCCTGGCCGAGATGGTCGCCAATGGCGAACTGCCCCCGGTTGCCGAGCGGCTGCCCGTATCGCCACTGGTATTGCCCCGTGCAGAGATCGGTGAGTATGGCGGCCTGGTGCGCATGATCCATCTGGATCCGTCCAGCTTCGTCAGCCAATATGGCTGGTTTGCCGAACGCATGTTGACCTATTCCGACCTGGATCTCAAGACAATTGTCCCCAATCTCTTTGCAAGCTGGGAAGTCAGCGACGATGCCACCCACTATACCTTCCATCTGCACGAAGGCATGAGATGGTCCGACGGCGAGCTCGTCACCACGGACGACGTCGACTTCTGGTGGAACTCCATCGCCACCCATCCGGAGATATCATCCAGTGTGTGGTGGGTCTACCGGCACGGCGGGGAGAATATGAAGCTGGAGATTCATGACAACTATACCTTCTCGGTCACCTTTGCCGCGCCGTTCGGCAATTTCCCCGCCTACCTTACGCGCCGCATTCAGGGGGACTTCCTGCTGCCCAGCCACTATCTCCAACAGTTCCACGCTGACTTTGCCGATGCGTCCGATCTCAGCGCCATGCTTGAGGAAGCAGAGTATGAGACCTGGGTGCAGCTGCTGAGCAACACGCGCAGCGGGCGCAGCATCTGGGGGACGCGGCCCAATTCGCCCGAGTATCCGATGTTGTCGGCCTGGATTGTAGACAAAGAGCCGCAGCAGGGGCTGGTGCTGATGAAGCGCAATCCATACTATTGGAAAGTGGATACGGCCGGCCAGCAGTTGCCCTATGTAGAGGATCTGCGCATGGACTTCGTGGCCAACCATGAGATTGCGACGCAGAAGACCATCCAGGGCGAACTGGACTACGTAGGCCCGCACGATGTCTCCATTGCCCGTTTCCCGCTCTATAAGGAGAACGAGCCCAACCAGCATTATCAGGTCATGGACTATACGAGCTGTATGACGGACCGCTACACGCTCTATCCCAACCACACTTTGGCCGAAGATGCGGTCCTGCAGGAGATTGTGCGCCATCCCAACTTCGTCAAGGCGCTGAACGTCGCTATCGACCGCGAGGAGATCAATCAGAATCTCTTCTTTGGTCTTGCCAAGATGGGGCAGTTGGCGCCGATGCCCAACTCCCAGTATTACAAGCCGGCCTATGTCGAAGCCTACGCCCAGTACGATGCCGACATGGCCAACCAGCTGCTGGATGACATGGGACTCACCGAGCGCAACAGTGATGGGTTCCGCCTGCGCCCGGATGGCGAAGTGTTGAAGTTCAACATCGAGCATTCAGGGCCGCGCGTCGGGGTCGCCACCCACGAGTTCACCGAAATCGTGGTCACCTTCTGGCGCGAGATTGGCATCGACGCCTCGACCAAGGAGGTTCAGATTTCGCTCTACGACGAACGCTGGAGTCAGGGCCTTATCCACTGCGGCTGCTGGCATGCCGATCGTTGCACCGATCTGCTGCTTCCGGTGGAGATGCGCTGGTTTATCCCGACCAACATTGGCCAGGGCGGGGCCGCTCCGCTGTGGGGGCAGTGGTTCCGCAGCGCTGGCCAGGAGGGCGAGGAGCCGCCGGCTGAGATTCAGACCCTGTACGATCATTACAATACCATGAACACGGTATTGGATGAGGCTGAACGCGTGGCTGCCGGTCAGAAGATTTTCGACTGGCTGGCTGAGAATCCGCTGGCCGTCGGCTCCGTTTCCGAGAGTCCGGCTCCGCTGATCTTCCCCAAGACCATGCGCAATCTGCCGCAGGCAGGTGTGCCGGTGGGCTGGGACACCTATGGCATTTCAACCTACCATCCCGAGGCCTTCTACTATGAGGACGGCGCGTAATCCCAGTGGCCAGTGACCGGTGGCCAGTGGTCGGCGCCTGCAGTTACTGGCTACTGGCTGCCGCAGTTCTGCGGTTTCACCCAAAGGAGGGCGCAATGTTGCGGTGGTTCTTTCGGATGTTGGGTCTCTATCGGGATGTGGAGGCCATGAGCCGCGGCCCGGGCTCGTATGCCAGGAGGCGGGTGAGACGGGCGGCGCATCGCGGGCTTGCGCGGTGGTTGCGGAGATTGTGAGGCGAACTGCAGCTAGTCAGAAATCTGACTCAAGGCAATAAAATGAAAGGAGGTGTGAATGCCTAGAAAAAGTCAGTGGCAGTGCCAAGCCAAACCGATAGTGACTTCCCGAGAGCCAAGGGGCGCGTGTAGGGGCACTGATATTGACCGCAGACCAGGCCATCGCCACGTTCAAATGAAACTCCTGCTCTGCATCCAGAGGATGATTGTATAGAGAGATGTCAGGCGATCTGACCCGCTACCGGAAACAACATCGGTATGGACATCAGGATACGTATGGATGGAACCAGCTGCGAACATGACAAAAACAATAGGCGCACGCAGGATATTCCCGCGTGTTTGGGAGATACACCCGCGCTTCAAGCGTGCGTTGTTGACAGTTCATTTCAGTCAACAAAAATGTTCGGTGAGAAGGCAGTTTCACAAGGCAGTTTCACCCTGTGCTCCAGTGGTCAGTGGTCAGTGACTGCAGTTTCTGGTCACTGACCACTGGTTACTGCGGTGTGATGGCCGCTATTTGTCGAAAGGAGACGCGCCCGTATGCTCGTTTTTATCATTCAGCGCATACTGCGCATGATTCCCTTATTGTTTCTGCTCTCACTGGTCGCGTTTCTGATCATTCAGCTTCCCCCGGGCGACTACCTGACAGAGCATATCAGCAGGCTGCGGGCATCGGGGCGCGACGTGGATGAAGCTGAGGTCGAACGCCTGATGAATCAGTATGCGCTGGATCGGCCGATGCACATTCAGTATCTGACATGGATCCAAAACATACTCACAAAAGGCTCGTTCGGGCAGTCCTTCCAGTGGGGCAGACCGGTCAATGAGGTGATCGGAGACAAAATAGCGCTCACCTTTCTGCTTGCCTTCCTTACAACCTTTTTCGTCTGGATCGTCTCGGTTCCTATTGGTATCTATGTATCGGTGCGTCAATATACATTTACCGACTACTTGGTTACACTCATCGGTTTCATCGGTTTGGCCGTTCCCGGCTTTTTGCTGGCTATGGTGGTTATGTACTTTTCCTTCACCTGGTTTGGCGTTAAGGTGGGCGGTCTCTTCGCGCCCGAGTTCGAGCTTGAACCCTGGAGTATGGCCAAGTTCCGCGATATGCTCACCCGCATCTGGGTGCCGGTCGTCATATTGGGGATTGGGGGGACGGCCCATATTATTCGCGTCATGCGGGCCACCATGCTGGATGAGCTGCGCAAACAGTATGTGACGGTGGCCCGCGCCAAAGGGTTGTCCGAGTTTGCTGTACTCATGCACTATCCGGTGCGCATCGCCATCAATCCACTGATCAGCACTCTCAGCTTTCTGCTGCCGTGGGTTATCTCCGGGGGGACCGTTGTGGAGATCGTTCTCAACTTGCCCACGGCGGCGGTGGTTCTCTACCGTGCCCTGCTCTCGCAAGATATGTTTCTCGCTGGCAGCTTCATTCTCCTGGTCGGCACCCTGGCCTTGACTGGGAGCCTGCTTGCCGATATTGCGCTGGCTGTGGTGGACCCGCGGATTCGATTTGGCAGCGCAGAGGAGTTTTAGCCTGAACCATGTTCTCGATCGTCAGCAATCTTTTAAGGCAGATTAACCCACGCAAACGACCAATACTGACGACGCCGGCTGCTGCCGACGCCTTTGCCGAGTCGGAAGATTTCTATCAAGCCGGGCAGTGGCAGCTGGTCTGGTGGAAATTCCGGCGGCATCGTCTGGCTCAGCTCGCGATGTGGGTGCTCGCTTTCTTCTATATTGTGACACTGTTTGCTGAATTTATGGCGCCCCATGCGCCCTTGACGCGCTATAAAGATCTGGCGTCGGCGCCGCCCACCAAGATTCGACTCTACGAAGTTGTCAGCAACAGCTATCGCAGTCCCTTTGTGTACGCCATCGTGCGCACGCGCGATCCGGTTACGGCGCGTCCCATTTACAAAGCGAACGCGGCCGAAGTGAGCCCGATCCGGCTGTTTGCGCGCGGTGATGCGTACAAGATGTGGGGGTTTATTAAATCGGACCTGCATCTCTTCGGCACGGAACAAGGCTCAATGCCCCTCTTCATCTTGGGCACGGACCGCATCGGACGGGACATCTTCTCGCGCATCATCTATGGGGGCCGCATTTCGTTGACAATTGGTCTGATTGGTGTCGCGCTTACGGCCATTATTGGCGTGCTGCTGGGCGGAATCTCCGGATACTTCGGGGGCGCGGTCGATGAAGTCATTCAGCGTCTTATCGATCTGCTTTATGCCTTGCCGTCAATTCCCCTGTGGATGTCGTTAGCGGCTGCGTTGCCGCAAGACTGGCCCAATCTGCGCATCTATTTTGCGATCACGATCATACTCTCAATTCTCAACTGGACGCGGCTTGCGCGCGTGGTGCGCGGCAAGATCCTCAGTCTGCGCGAAGATGATTTTGTGATGGCCGCGCGGCTGGATGGGGAGAATCAGTGGGCTATTATCACCCGCTATTTGCTGCCCGGCTTTGCCAGCTATATCATCGTTGAATTGACCATTGCCATCCCCTTTATGATTCTGGGCGAAACCGCGTTGAGTTTTCTGGGGATCGGCTTGCAGCCGCCCACCATCAGCTGGGGCGTCATGCTCCAGGACGCGCAGGACATCATGTCCGTCGCTCAGATTCCCTGGACGCTGTGGCCGGTCGCCTTTGTGGTGATCGCTGTCCTCATGTTCAATTTTCTGGGCGACGGCATGCGGGACGCGGCCGATCCGTACCATTGAGCAAAGGAACGCGGTGTCGCCAGGACGCGATGACGCGAGGGAAAACCTGGGAGTTCCTGGCGTCTCTGGGTCATAGCGCCTTGGCGTTCAATTCATTTCATTGCGTATCATCACCTTACATGCATCAGGCAAGACAGGCTTATCATCTATGGCGTCAGACGAAAACGCGGCCGAGCCGCGGGAAACCCTGTTGGAAATCAGGAATCTGAAAACGCATTTCGCTCTGGACGAAGGCACAGTGCGCGCGGTCGATGGCGTCGATCTGGAGATCGGCCGGGGGCAGGTGGTTGGCGTCGTGGGCGAGAGCGGCTGCGGCAAGAGCATGACAGCCATGTCGGTTATGCGTCTGATTCCGCCGCCGGGTCGCATCGTGGAAGGTGCGATACGCTTCCATCGTCAGTTCAATGGCCGCGCCGGCGCGGCCGATATCATCGATCTGGCGCAATTCGAGCCGAACAGCCGCCCGGTCCGCGACATCCGCGGCAACCAGATTTCCATGGTCTTCCAGGAACCGATGACGGCTTTGAGTCCGGTGCGCACAGTAGGCAAACAGATTACAGAAGCGATCCGCCTGCACCAGAATGTAAGCAAAGCCGAAGCGCGTGACATAGCAATCGAAACGCTGGCGCGGGTAAAGATGCCCAATCCGGCGCAACGGATTGACGACTACCCGTTTCAACTCAGCGGCGGCATGCGGCAGCGCGCGGTCATTGCCATGGCCCTTGCCTGCCGGCCGCAGCTGTTGATTGCCGACGAACCGACCACGGCCTTGGATGTCACCACCGAAGCCCAAATCCTGGATTTACTGCGCGCCCTGCAGGCTGAATCCGGCATGGCGATCCTGTATATCACCCACAATTTGGGCGTAGTGGCGGAGATGGCCGAGGAAGTTGTCGTTATGTATCTGGGCAAAGTTGTGGAGCGCAGCGATGTCGACTCGATTTTCTACGATCCCAAGCATCCGTATACGCGTGGGTTGCTGAATTCGATCCCGCGCCTGGAAACGGTCGTGCAGGATAAGAAAGAGAAACTCAATGCCATCGAAGGCATGGTGCCCGGCCCCTATCAACGGCTACGAGGATGCGCATTTCATCCCCGCTGCCCAGACTTTATGCCCGGTATCTGTGATCAGACTGAGCCAGAACTGATTCAGCTCGAGCCAGGACATTCGGTACGCTGTCACCTTTTTAACGGCAGTGATTAGTGGTCAGTGGCTAGTGGTTCGTGATCACGGAGAGCGCGATATGTCAAGCGAAAACGGAAGCGCGGGGCCCACACCGCTGCTGGAGATCAGGAATCTCAAAAAGTATTTTCCCATACGGCGCGGCTTCTTCAAACGGACGGTGGGCTATGTCAAGGCCGTCGATGATGTGAGTTTACAGGTCCAGGAAGGCGAAACACTGGGGCTGGTGGGGGAAAGCGGTTGCGGCAAAACGACGACCGGACGCATGATCCTGCGCGCCATTCCCTCCACAGAGGGTGATGTATATTTTCGCGACCCGAACCTGGGGCGCGTCAATGTGACGGCGTTAGATGATCGGCAGTTGAAGCAGGTGCGCCGCAATATGCGCATGATTTTTCAGGATCCGCATGCGTCTCTGAATCCGCGCATGACGATCCTGGAGTTGATCGGCGCGCCGTTGCGCGCCATGGAGTTGGCGCGGGGGGCGGATCTGGAGGCGCGCGTGGCCGAGGCCCTGCGTCTGGTCGGCCTTGCGCCGGAGGTTATGCGACGCTACCCCCATGCTTTTAGCGGCGGGCAACGCCAGCGCATCGGCATTGCGCGCGCGCTCGTCTGCCGCCCCAATCTGGTTGTGGCCGACGAGCCTGTCTCGGCCCTAGATGTCTCTGTGCAGGCGCAGATCCTCAATTTGCTGCAGGCGTTACAGGAACAGATGGGGCTGACCTATGTTTTTGTGGCGCACGACCTGAGCGTCGTCGCCTATATTTCCGACCGTGTGGCCGTGATGTATGTCGGCAAGCTGGTTGAGCTGGCGCCGACGGTTGCCTTGTTTACCAATCCCAAACACCCCTATACGGAAGCGCTCCTGTCGGCTATCCCCAAACCGGATCCCCGACGCAAGGGCACGGCGCGCATCCTCCTGGAAGGCGAAGTCGCCAATCCAGCCAATCCACCGTCAGGTTGCTATTTTCACCCACGCTGCGCGTATGCGCAGGATATCTGTCAGGAGCGAGAGCCTGTCTGGGATGAAGTCGCGCCGGGACACTATGCGAAATGCCACTTTGCCCATGATCTGAATCTTGCTGGCGTTGTGGCTTGACAGACATCCAGGAATCCCCCTTATGAAGCAAACAGGGAACGTCGCCTTACAGGTTACGCTGCTCTATCTATTCTGGTTCGCCTCTTGCGCGCTGGCTTTCCTGAATTTTGTCGTCGCGCTCAACGCCTTGCGCTATCTCGCCATTGTCGCTGGGGCAGATCAATGGACGCTGCCGGCTGTGCATCGATTTTCCATATTGGGTCTGGCTGTCATTCTGGTTATCTTTTTCTTCTGGAGCGAGGCAATCTATCGGAAGGCGTCAAAGGTCGGCATAGGCAGGTTGCTGAGCGCATTCGGTTGGGTAACGGGTGGACAGATCATGTTGGTGGTTGTCGGATATCTGCTTCCCCGGCTGGGCTAGTGGTCAGTGGCTCGTTGAGAAGTGAGAGGGTGTTCTCTCTTCTCACTCCTCTGCATTCTCTCCTACTAAATAAGGGAGCGCAGTTATGCGTATCTCCTCTATTGAATCTTTTCTCCTCGAAGCGCCTATCGAACCGTCCTTTGGCTGGTCCCAGGGCTGGACGGACAGACGGTATGTGGGACTGGTGAAGCTGATCACTGACGACGGCGTTGTCGGCTGGGGGGAGGGGCTGGACGGCCCGTCCGCGCGGCTGGTCCATGACGGATTCGCTCCCCTGCTGCTGGGCGCGGACCCGATGCAGCGCAACGGGTTGTGGCAGAACATGTTCCACACGCTCTACAATGGCAACCTGGCCGGTGGGATCGGCGGCAGCGCCATCAGCGCGGTGGATACGGCCTTGTGGGACATCGCCGGCAAAGCGAGCGGTCTGCCGGTCTCCGCACTCCTGGGCGGACGGGTACGGGAGCGCATCGCTGTCTACGCTACCGGTCTCTACTATACGCAAGGTGAGTTCCCGCAGCGGTTGCTGGACGAGGCGCGGCTGTATGTGGAGTTGGGCTTCGCGGGTATGAAAACGAAAGTGGGCGGGCTTTCTCTGGCGGAAGATGTGAGACGAGTGGCGGCTATCCGCGAGGCCATTGGCCCGGATATCTTCCTGATGGTGGACGCCAATCAGGCCTACAACGCCTCCACCGCGATGCGCATCGGCCGGGCGTTGGCTGCGCTCGATATCTTCTGGTTCGAGGAGCCGGTCAACGCCAAAGATGTGGAAGGGTATCTGCAGGTGAAGGCTGCCCTGCCGATGGCGATTGCCGGAGGCGAAAACCTGCGCACCCGCTACGAGTTCAAGGATTATATCGGACGGCGGGCGGTGGATATCGTCCAGCCGGATGTGGTGAACGTTGGCGGCATCGGTGAAATGCAGCGGGTGGCGTCTATGGCCAATGCCTTTGGGATTCTGTGTAATCCCCATGTGTGGGGGTCCCCGGTGATGATCGCCGCCAGCCTGCACGTGGCCGCGGCCATCCCGGCATGTCCGCCGGCCCGGACGCCACGTCCATACCAGCAGGAGCCGGTAATGGAGTTCGACCGCACGCCCAGCCCCATCCGCGAGGGCATTGCCGAGCCGTTCGATCAGACTGGCGGCTTTATCGACGTGCCCACCGGGCCGGGCCTGGGGGTGACGATCGACGAGGCGGCAGTGCGGCGGCTGAGTGTGGATACAAGAAAAACAGGCGCCTGAATCCGCTTCAACCTGCATACTCCGTTCCATTTTCAGCGTTGAAAGGAATCCGCTCCCATGCCCGCTATCGCGCTGCAACTCTATTCCGTTCGCAATGAACTGTCCGCGGATATGCCCGGCACACTCGCCGCGGTTGCGCAGATAGGCTATACTGGCGTCGAGTTCGCCGGCGCCCCTCAAATTGAATGGCGCAACGATGCCCGACCGCTGGGAGGTTGCGCCATCCAACACACCGCTCTCACGCTCAAGGCCCGGCTGGACGATCTCGGCTTGGTCTGCTGCGGCTGGCATGTGCCCTTCGCCCTTGTTCAGGATGAGGCGGTGGACGAGACGATCGCCTTCCACTATGCGTTGGGCAATGACAAACTGATCATCCCCGGCATCCCGGCGGAACTGCGCCAGAGCCGGGACGACTGGCTGAAGCTGGCCGACTTTACCAATCGCCTCGCCGAGCGCCTGGCCCCGGAAGGTATGCGGATAGGGTACCACAATCACCACCACGAGTTCACGCCGATGGACGGCGAGACACCCTGGGATACGTTTTTCAGCAACACCGATTCGTCGGTGATAATGCAGCTCGACACTGGCAATGGCATCTTCGGCGGCGCGGAGCCGGCGCGCATCATCCGCGCCTACCCGGGGCGGGCAGTGACGGTCCACCTGAAGCCCTATACAAAGCGCTATGTGTCGGAGGGTGTCGGTCCGCACGCGGCCTTCGAGCCGGTCATCGGCGAGGATGACACCGACTGGCCAGCGGTATTCGATGCCTGCGAGACTGTCGGTGGTACCGAGTGGTATATCGTCGAGTACGAGAGCAGCGCCTATCCGCCTCTGGAGGCGGTCGCGCGTTGCTGGCGCGCGCTGCGGAACATGGGGAAATAGAGGGCGGCGTAAAAGGGAACTACGGCCCTACCATGCAATCCGCCGTCGGCTATGCTGAACTGCTCCGAGATAACCGTAACTTTCGCTATCTCTGGTTCGGTCAGATCGTCAGCCTGTTGGGCGATTGGTTCAATCTGATCGCCTCGGCAGCGCTGGTGGGCGTGCTGACCCAATCGGGACTGGCGGTCGGCTCGCTTTTCGTTGTGCGCATGCTGGCGCCTTTTGTGGTCAGCCCTATCGCCGGCGTTGTGGCAGATCGTTACAACCGCAAACGCATTCTGATCGGCGCTGACCTGATTCGGGCGGCGGTGGTCTGCGCTTTTCTGCTCGTGCGGGATGCCGGGGACATCTGGCTGCTGTATACACTGACGGCAGTGCAGTTGGCCCTGAGTGGCTTCTTCGACCCTGCCTGGACTGCCCTCTTGCCAGATATTTCACAAAAGCGGGAGTTGGGCGCGGTGAACATGCTCAGCTCCACCACTTGGTCGGTGATGTTGGCCCTGGGCGCGGCGTTGGGTGGTCTGATCTCCGGCACATGGGGTATATATCCGGCGTTTGTCATTGACGCCCTGACATTTCTGCTCTCCGCTGCCCTTCTGACGCAGATTCGCATGCGCGCTGTGCCCGCTCTCGGCACATCTGACAAAACCGTTGCTGCGGCGGCAGGCCAGTACATCGATAGCCTGCGCTATCTGCAGCAACATCTGGACATCCTCTTCATCACCTTGCAAAAGGCGTTCCTTGCCTTTTTCCTTGTGACCGGTTTTCAGGTCATTCAGGTGGCTATCGCCCAGCGGGTGTTTGTTGTCGGCGAGGGCGGCGGTATCGGTATGGGTCTGATGTTTGGCCTGGCCGGGGTCGGATCGGGCATTGGTCCGCTGTTGGCTCGCAAGATCACCGGGGACAAAGGCCCGGCGCTGAAGAAGGCGATCTCTGTGGCCTATCTCATCGGTGGGCTCGGTCTGGTGGTGACGGCGCCGCTCGTCAGCCTGCCGATGGTGCTACTGGGTACCGGTTTGCGGGCCATCGGTGGAGGGATCATCTGGGTCTTCTCCACGCAACTGCTGTTGCAATCGGTGCCCGGTTGGGTGCGAGGTCGGATATTTGCCGCCGATTTTATGTTTTTTTACCTGGCCAGCGCGCTGGCCTCCAGCGTGGTCGGGGCCGGGCTTGATACCAATCTCAGTATCGCGGCTATCATCTGGTGGATGGCGGGGTTGAGCGTGATTCCGCTGATGCTGTGGACGGTATGGATTGTGAAAGGTAGGAAGGAGGTTGTCTGAAATGGATGCAAACCACGGACGTTGTATCAGTTTGATTCACTGAAACCCGGCGGTTGCAGGTGACGGCGGCGGATGTTCGTTTTACAATATCGATCAACAAATGATGGGTTGGGGGGCGGGCGAGTGTCCTGTACCCCCTCCGCAATTGAACTGTTTCGGTACGTGGCAAAAAGGAGGGCAAGCTCGAATGCAACTGTTCAAGAGTATCGTTGAAAAGCACGCGGATGGGTATGTGGCTTATCCACTGGGTCTGAAAGGCGTTATTGTGGGTGAGGGGGATACCTACGAGCAAGCCGTAGCTGACATGACCTCTGCGATTGAATTTCACATTGAGACATTTGGGGCAGAAGCGCTTGAGACTGAAGAACCCGTCTTAGAGGTATTCATAGCCGAAGCGGGAGTTGCTGTTTGACGCGCCGCTTTCCAGTCGATGCGCCCAAAACCGAAGTGATCAGAACGTTAGAAAGATTGGGCTTTCGTATGGTTCGGGAAGGGAATCATATTTCCATGGTACAGGAAAATCCGGATGGAAGCCGAACCCCGTTGACTATGCCGAATCATCGTCGTATCAACGGCTCAACTTTACGCCGAATCTGTACTCAGGCAGGGATTTCCAGAGCCGATTTTTTGGAGGCTTACAAACAGACGTGAACAGTTAGATCTATTACCGAACCCGGCGGTTGCAGATGATGGCGGCGGATGTTCGTTTTACAATATCGATCAACGAATGATGGGTTTGGGGGGTGGGCGAGTGTCCTGTACCCCCTCCATAATTGAACTTTTTCGGTGGCTGACAACATATCGTTTTGATACACTTGAAAAGAACGATGTAGAGCGGGAAAATGCGAACAGCTAACCACCGCTTATACGGGACCTTCGCCGCCCCTGAATTTCGATATAAGAGAAACCCATGCCACGCTTAACGGAACAGGAACAACAGGAGATCATCCGCTGTATCGAGGCAAATTATCCGCGTGCAATGTCCGGCGACGGGCGAGTGGGAAGAACAGTGGACGGGCGAGTATATCTTCGAGAACGAGTGGCAGAGCTTCCGCGTCAAAAAGGGTCGCTCGCTGGAATTGACCAGCGTCGCCCACGAATGCGCGCCCGGCCGGCGCAAGATCGCGGTCAAGGTGGTGGATATTTTCGGCAATGATACGATGACGATTGTGGAGGTGATGGTGTGAGCGAGCCGATTCCCGTCAATCCCGAGGTGCTGCGCTGGGCGCGTGTCAGCCTGGGTCTCTCGCTGGAAGAAGTGGCTCAGCGCATACAGAAGAAAGTGTCGGAGATCGAGGCCTGGGAGCGTGGCGAGGCATCTCCAACCTATGTCCAGTTGGAAACTCTGGCATACAAGATCTATGAACGTCCGGTCGCGCTGTTCTTCTTCCCCAATGTGCCAGAGGAGGAAAGCATAGAGCAATCGTTTCGCACCTTGCCGGAGCATGCGTTGCAGCGTATCCCACCACGGGTACGTTATCTACTACGCAAGGCTAGGGTGTTACAACTGAATCTCGCCGAACTGTATGACGGTGTGAATCCAGCGGATCGCAAGATATTGCACGATCTTGATTTTGCACCCTCTGTCGCCGCTACCGATATGGCAGAGCGAGTCCGGGCCTATCTGGGCATAGAGCTTACTCAACAACAGGCCTGGCACAACACGGATGACGCCTTCAAACATTGGCGGGCGTCTCTGGAGGATCACGGTATTTTTGTATTCAAGGATACCTTCAAACCACCGGGAAACAGGAACGTGGATGCTGGCGACAGTTCTTTTTCCGGCTTCTGCCTGTATGACAAGAATTTTCCAGTAATCTATGTCAACAACAACAAGGCCAAGACCCGGCAGATTTTTACCTTGTGCCATGAGTTGGCGCATTTGCTGATGCACACCGGCGGGGTGGATACTCGGCAGGACGACTATATCAATCGTTTGACCGGCGACAACAAGCGCATAGAAGTGCTTTGCAATCAATTTGCCGCCGAATTTTTGGCGCCCTCTTGGGATTTCAAAATGCGTTCAGCGGGAAAGCCCATTCATGATAGTACGATTAGAGATTGGGCTGAGTTGTATTGCGTGAGTCGAGAGACTATTTTGCGACGCCTGCTCGATTGGGGACAAGTGAGCCAGCAGGATTACGAAGAGAAGACGCAGCAATGGTCAGAGGAGCGAGGGGAAAGCGGTGATTCTGGCGGTAATTACTATCGGAGCAAAGGGGCCTATCTTGGTGAGAGGTATATTGAAGCTGTCTTCAGTCATTACTACAAGGGGCACATTTCGGTGGAGCAAGCCGCTGACTATCTGGATGCAAGAACGAAGAACGTGCCCCGAATGGAAGAATGGCTGCTCAAGTAGGGGGCGATGATGTGATAGTCTATGTGTTCGATAGCGGTCCGCTGATTGACCTTTTCCGTCACTATTATCGCGAACGGTTTCCCTCTCTATGGAAACACTTTGACAGAATGATTGAAGACAGTCGGATCACTTCGACGCGAGAAGTCTTTAACGAATTGGCGGGGCACGAGGATGAATTGACGAATTGGTGCAAGGCGAATCGGGGAAAAGTATTCGTAACGCCCACCGCGGCAGAACTAGCGGTTGTCAGGGAGATATTCGGTGTCTATCACTTCCAGGCGATGATCTGAAAAAAGGAGCGTTTAGAAGGAAGGCCGGTTGCCGACCCATTTATTATTGCACGAGCCAAATGCCTGGAAAATGGTTGTGTCGTAACGACCGAAAAATATACACCCAACGCGGCGAAAATTCCAAATGTTTGTGCATACTTCGAGGTGGATTGCACTGATCTCAAAGGATTTATGGAGCGTGAGAAATGGCGTTTTTAAGGGCTATGATGTATGATGCTTCATCCTGATTTCCCTAACGCAATTCCTGATCAGCATTACGCAAGATCGCGGTCAAGGTGATGGACATTTTCGGCAATGATACGATGACGATTGTGGAGGTGATGGTGTGACTCAGTGGCAATTTCCGGGCGCCCGGTGGTGGAAATTTGATTTTCATACCCACACGCCTGCCTCAGATGACTTTATGCAGGGTCGTAACCAACAGGACAAAGCCAAGGTTACACCCGAGTATTGGCTGCAAAAATTTATGCAAAAGGGAATCGAGTGTGTGGCGATTACGGACCACAACAGCGGTGGCTGGATAGATACGTTGCAGCAGAAGTTACATGAATTAGCCTCAGCCGAAAATAAACCCGATTGGTACCGACCTCTGTATTTGTTTCCGGGCGTAGAGATTTCAGCAGACGACGTGCATATCTTGGCGATATTTGGGCAGGATAAAAACAAGAGTGATATTGATCTGTTGCTCGGCGCGGTTGGCTATCGGGGCGCGGACGGCAAGAGCGATGAAGTAATTACGAAAAGCATTACCGAGGTCGTTGATGAAATTACAAAGCGGGATGGCATTGCCATTCCCGCGCATGTCGATAAAAAAAAGGGGCTGTTTCGACGTCAGGGGTCACCGCTGAAGCAGGCGTTGGGTAAAACAAACATTTACGCCATGGAGTTGTGTGACAGTGAGTACCAAAAACCACAATTGTATAGAGAGAAGAAGTTGCAATGGACCGAAGTCAGAGGTTCTGATACCCATAACTTCAGAAGAGAAGAATTTGGCGCGTTTACCTGGATCAAGATGGATGAGCCATCCATCGAGGGATTGAAACTTTCGCTCATAGACGGCGCTGCTTCTGTAAATCGCAACATGAGCGACAAGCCGAACCGGTATGCAGAGTTTCTTATAGAAGAACTACAGATCTGCCAGGCGCAATACATCGGACGCTCCGAACCACTGAATTGCCGGTTCAGTCCCTTCCTGAACACGATTATTGGCGGGCGCGGCAGCGGCAAGTCCACATTACTGGAGTTCATGCGCTTGGCCCTGCGGCGCGATAAAGAGATTCCGGAGACGCTGCAAGAGGAGAGCAGCAAATATTTTGCTGTGGGGGCTGAAAATTTACTCACCGGGAACAGCAGAGTCTCACTGATCTATCGCAAAAGCGATACGCGCTATCGTTTGAACTGGTCGGCCCGATCGGACATGTCTTCTTTGGAAGTGGAAAAAGATGGCAAGTGGAAGCCCGATGTAGGGGAGATCAAATCGCTTTTCCCGGCATATATCTATAGCCAGAAGCAGATCTTTGAATTGGCCAAGAATCCACGCGCGCTGCTCAATATTATCGATGAGGCGCCTGATGTTGGTTACGCGACGATTGATACGCAGAAAAGAGAGTTGGTGAATCGCTATAAGCAAATTGAACAAAAGATGCGGGAGTTGAATGAAAAAATCGCTCAGGAAGACCGGCTGCGCGGGGAGTCCAACGATCTGGCAAGACAGATTGAGCAGATAGAAAAATCCGGGCATACAGAAGTTCTGCAAAATTACCGCAAGCGGCAGCAACAGTTAAACGAGATCGAAAGCCTGGAAAGCGACTGGCAGTACATGAGCCAGCAGATTGGGGAGATGCGGGATGCGATTGCCCCGGCTCGTTTTACTGAGCAGCATTTTACGGGGCGCCCCGATATGCTGTCGGTTTTAAGAGCACGGAACGAGAAATGGCGGGCTATCAGCGACAAAGTAAGCGATTTGGCGCAAGAAGCGCAGTCAGTTGTCGCCGGCTGGCAAGCTGAAAAAAACGCGGCGGATTGGATGCGGGCGCTCAAAGCAGACATGGAGCAGTATGAGCAGTTGCGCACCCAGCTCGCGCAGCAAGATATAGACCCAAACAGATATCCCTTTCTCTTAGCGCAACAAAAAATTCTGCAAAGGGAGTTGCAACAAATTGGCGAGTATCAGTCACGCAAGGGAGAATTAGAAGCTGAAAAACAAAAGGTGTTTAAGAAAATTGCAGAAAACAGGAAAGCGCTGTCAGACAAGAGACAAGATTTCCTGTCCTGTATTTTACAAGACAATCCATCGGTCAGGATTGAAGTCAAGCCCTTTGGCGAAGATTGGGATGGCATAGAGCAAGATATTCGGCGTATACTACAATGCTCTGATCGCTTTGACAGGGACATTGAACAGGTAAAAAAAGTTTATCACAGCGGTGGCGATCAGAAGATTGAAAATCTCAAAAGGAGGATTGACAGGATTCGCAGTGGAGAGGAGAGACCCAGAGATGTCCGGTTCGCCCATCATCTGCAATCGTTGCCGCAGGAGTCTGTGAGCGATTTCATTTTATGGTTTCCCGGAGATGATTTGAAAATCACCTTTGGTTCCAATAATCAACCGATAGAGCAAGGTTCTCCTGGGCAAAAGACCGCCGCCCTACTGGCGTTTATTCTATCTTACGGAAGTGAGCCACTATTGCTGGATCAACCTGAAGACGATTTAGACAACGAATTAATTTACAGTTTGATTGTCCGGCAGTTGCGAGAAACAAAAAGCAGACGGCAGGTTATCGTTGTCACGCACAATGCCAATATTGTGGTCAACGGCGATGCGGAAATGGTTTTGTCGCTCAAGGTGGCGGGCGGTGAAACCCAAGTGCAACAGCCTGCCAGTATCCAGGAAGAACAAGTCCGGCAGGCGATATGCGATATTCTGGAGGGCGGACAACAGGCATTCGAACAGCGTTACAGGCGTATTCATTTGGAGAGTTAGCGGTGTTTGACAGTGTGACCGAACTCCTTGGAAAAATATATCTGGGAGAAGACTCAACCATTGAGTTGAAAAGAGAGTTGCCGCACAGAAGCAGCCTTGCCGACGAGATAGCCGCTTTTGCCAACGCCAGAGGTGGGGTGATATTGATCGGTGTTGACGATTATGGAGAAATTGTCGGTATTGACCGGCAAAATCTGAATCAGGCTGAAAAGACAGTGGTTGAAATATGCCAGGACAGCATTGAACCCCAGGTTCTCATTGTTACAGAAAAACTGCGGATTGATGATAAGAACCTGTTAAAAATAGAGGCGCCTCACAGCTTGTTTGTGCACAAAACATCTAACGGTTATTTCATCCGCCAGGGAAGCAGCAAAAGAGAGATGTCCACCGAACAGTTGGCGCGGTTGTTACAAAGCCGTTCACAAGCGCGTATTATTTCTTTTGATAAACAGTTCGTGCCGGACACCCATAAAGGCACGGTCAGGAAAGAACTCTATCAGCGATTTATCACAGAAGGAGTCACTGAGAATGAGGTAGAAGATCTGCTGCTTAAAAGGCGTCTGCTGGTCAAGGCAGGGCGGGAGCGCCGGGCTTCGGTCGCCGGGGTGTTGATGTGTCATGACAGGCCCGATGAGTATCTCTATAACAGTTTCATTCAGGCTGTCTATTATCGTGGTGAGGAAAAGGATGCGAACTACCAGATTGATGCCAAGGATTTTAAGGGGCCGCTGGACCGACAGATCATAGACGCTTTCAAATTTGTTGAAAAGTACAACCAGGTATCGGCTCGCAAGGAAATTGGCAGAACCGACCAACCACAATACAGCATGAGAGCGGTTTTTGAGGCATTGGTGAATGCAGTTGTGCATAGGGATTATTCAAAAACCGGCTCGAAAATTCGTTTGTTCATGTTTGC
Source organism: uncultured Caldilineaceae bacterium (assembly GCA_958295915.1). GTDB lineage: Bacteria > Chloroflexota > Anaerolineae > Caldilineales > Caldilineaceae > Bin5. The sequence continues at coordinate 3,339,476 of OY282381.1, read as the reverse complement.
GGACAGACTGGAACTTTGCTCGCCAGGTGCGCTGGCAAATACCTTGACGGTGGAAAATTTGCGTTATGTCCAGGCAACCCGTAATGAACTGCTGGCCCGCTTACTTTCGGAAATTACACTAGACGATGATATAGGCCAACAGGTAAGAAGGCGACACTTTTTGGAGCGGCGAGGCGAGGGGGTCGGTATCATTTTGAACGAAAGCGAGAGACTGAGCGGTAAAACTCCTGTCTATGAATTGGTTGCCGAAGAGTTGCACTTGACAATTTTTGCCGCAAGATCCTTGCAACAAGGTCAGGAGTCGTAAGTTCGTGGCACGCTTAACGGAACAGGAACAACAGGAGATCATCCGCTGTATCGAGGCGGACAGACCTCTGCCGGACAGATACCGCTTTCTGTTGTTTGAGGACAAGCGCGAGGTGGAGCTGGTCTGGAACGGCAAGACCAACGAAGTCTGCAACATCGTGCTGCCCTTTCAGATTATTGAGCAGGTAGACGAACCGCGCGCCGAAAAGCCATCCGACGCCGACATGCGGATGGCGCTGTTCGACCTGGACGAGCGCGGCCGCCAGCGCAAGGGCTGGACGAACAAGCTGATCTGGGGCGACAACAAGCTGATTCTGTCGTCGCTCAAGAACGGGCCGCTGCGCGAGGAGATCGAAGCGCAGGGCGGACTCAAGCTGATCTACATCGACCCGCCCTTTGACGTGGGCGCGGATTTTTCCATGAATATCGAGATCGGCGGCGACACCTTTACCAAGAAGCCCAACATCCTGGAAGAGATCGCCTACCGCGACACCTGGGGCAAGGTCGCGGATTCATATATCGCTATGATTTACGAGCGGCTGGCGCTGATGCGGGATCTGCTGGCGGAGGATGGCAGTATCTATGTGCATTGTGATTATAGGATGAACGGTTTAATTCGTCTCGCAATGGATGAAATATTCGGACACAGTAGCTTTATCAATCAAATTGAGTGGGGATACAAAACAGGGGGCATTCCAGAAAAAGTTGGTTTCTCAAAGAAACATGACCACATTTTGTTCTATTCAAAAGGGGACAAACCAATTTTCAATCTGTTTCACCAGAGATCGTACGTTCCAACGCTGCCTGAACCACATACGAATTCTGGTAAACGGCTTGGTGTAATGCGCGATGAAATTTGCGAGCTTTGCAAAAATGGTAAGCCTGGCGAGAAGTATAGGATGGTTATTGCGCGAGATGTCTGGGACGACATTGCATCGATCTTTCGCAATGATTTGCAGGCAACTGACTACCCCACCCAAAAACCGGAAGCCCTGCTTGAACGCATCATCAAAGCCTCCTCCAACGCAGACGACCTCGTCGCTGATTTCTTCTGCGGCTCCGGCACTACGGCCGCGGTTGCCGAAAAGCTGGGCCGCAAGTGGATCGCCACAGATCTGGGCAAGTTCGCCATCCACACTACGCGCAAGCGCATGATCGGCGTGCAGCGGCAGCTCAAGGCGGACGGCAAGGACTACCGCGCCTTTGAAATCCTCAACCTCGGCAAGTACGAGCGCCAGCATTACATCGGCGTCAACCCCAACTTGCGCGCAGCGGAGTCGAGCAAGCGGATGGCGAGGAAGGAGGCCGCCTTCCTCGATCTGATTCTGGCTGCGTACCGGGCGGAGAAGGTAGAGCATTTCGCCGGTTTTCACGGCAAGAAGGCCGGGCGGCTGGTGGCGGTGGGACCGGTCAATCTGCCGGTCACGCGGCTATTCGTGGAGGAGATCATTCTTGCGTGCCGCAAGAATCACATCACCAGGGTGGACATTCTCGGTTTCGAGTTCGAGATGGGGCTGTTTCCCAACGTGCTGGACGAGGCGCGCGCCAAGGGCATCGACCTGGCGCCCAAGTATATCCCCGCCGAGGTCTTCGACAGGCGCGCGGTGGATAGAAACCAGGTGGTATTCCACGACGCGGCGTTTATTGAGGTCAAGCCGCTGGTCAGGAGTGGCAAGAAAGGCACGCCATCTAGCGTAGAGGTGGCGTTGATGGATTTTTCGGTGTTCTACTCGCAGGATTCGATTGCCAATGCCGAGGCGGCGCTGTCAGCTACCAGTAAGGCAGGCGGCAAAATCGTGGTAGAGAAGGGTCAGATTGTGAAGCTGTCAAAAGACAGGAGCGGTATCGTCAGCCGCGCACAGCTCACCCAACACTGGACCGACTGGATCGACTACTGGTCGGTGGATTTCGACTTCGAGAGCAAACGTGAGATTATCCGCGTGCAAAATGAAGAAACCGGCGAGTGGGAAGAACAGTGGACGGGCGAGTATATCTTCGAGAACGAGTGGCAGAGCTTCCGCGCCAAAAGGGGTCGCTCGCTGGAATTGACCAGCGGCGCCCACGAATGCGCGCCCGGCCGGCGCAAGATCGCGGTCAAGGTGGTGGATATTTTCGGCAATGATACGATGACGATTGTGGAGGTGATGGTGTGAGATTCGCTCTGCCAGCGATTCGTCACGACCAAACAAGTTTTGAGGCACTGGCGCGTCTCCATGCGCAGACCAAAAAATGTTGGTTTGATGATGTTGAGATTGACATGGGAGCAACTACCTGGTTTGAAGCCGATATGTGCGCGGCATTTGGCGCAATACTTTACAGTTTGGGGAAAAACCTGAACACCGTCGCATTGACGAATATCCCGCCCAAAGTTGGGGATATTCTATCAAGAAACGGCTTTCTCAGTCACTATGGGCGCGTGAGAATTTCCGATCGTTGGAGAACGACTATTTCCTATCAGCGGTTTGATGTTAAAGACGACCGCTATTTCTCCAGCTATATTGAGGATGAGCTTATACATCGTTCCGAGATGCCTGAAATGTCGCCGGGATTGTTGAAAAAATTCCGCGAGAGCATTTTTGAAATATTCAGCAATGCCGTGTGGCACTCACGTACTGAAATGGGGATTTTTAGTTGCGGGCAGTTCTTCCCTACACGGAACAGGATTGAGTTTACGGTGGCTGACCTGGGAGTTGGCATACGTCAGAATATAAGAGATCATATAGGGCTTGATCTTTCACCGGAGGAAGCGATTGTCTGGGCCACCACGGGCAACAGCACAACCAAGCGTGGCAATGTTCCAGGTGGATTGGGATTGAAGTTGCTTGGTGAGTTCATTGACTTGAATAACGGCTGCCTTCAGATTGTTTCAGATGCCGGCTATTGGCATCGTGAGAACAAAGGAATCTGTACCGTACGCTTAAGCCACCCGTTTCCTGGCACAGTGATAAACATAGAAATCAATACGGCAGACACGAATTCCTACAGCCTTACTTCCGAACTGAACGCCGAGGACATTTTTTGAGGGGATGATCATGCAGAAAGACATGAAAATATCCGTATTTGAGGTGGTGGGCAGTCCCTTGTGCGTCGCCTCAAATGATGGGCAGAAGGTGTATGAGCGCCTTGCCACCGCTTTTCATGCGGGTCGGCGCGTCGCACTCTCATTTCACAATGCCACTATCCTGACCTCGGCTTTCCTGAATGCCGCGATTGGTCAGTTGTATGGGACCTTCAGCGAAGAACAGATTCGTTCCCTGTTGAAGGTAGAGGACGTGGAGCCAGATGATCTGCCGCTGTTGAAGCGCGTCGTTGACACGGCCAAGCTGTACTTCAAAGATCCGCAGAGATTCGACCAAGCGGTTCGAGAGACGCTGGAGGATGAGAACGATGACACATAAGGCAATATCGTTGAATCAGTACAACTTTACTTCCAAAGACAAACTGTTTCTGGATACCAATATCTGGTTCTATGTATATGGTCCACAACAACCACAAGCTCCTCGCCATGTGAAGATTTATTCGCAGGCTTTTAAGCGCATTCTCAGCGCAAAAAGCCGAATTCATATCGATGTTCTTATCGTTTCAGAATTTATTAACCGTTATGCCAGGTTGCAATGGAGGCTTGTTGCGCCCAACATCAAACAATTCAAAAATTTCCGCAATCGCCCGCATTTCAAACCGGTTGCTCAAGATATTGCCGCTGATGTCAAGCGTATTCTGAAGCATTGTTCACGCATAAACAGTGGGTTTGAAACATTGAAAACAGATGTCTTGCTTGATGAGTATGCTGCAGGTGACTCCGATTTTAATGACCAGGTTATTACGGAGGTATGCAAAAGAGAGGGGCTGACGCTGATTACGAATGATGGTGATTTCAAAGGTCAGGGAATATCCGTTCTGACGGCGAATCGACGTTTGCTGGGCTTACGTTTATGATACGATGACGATTGTGGAGGTGATGGTGTGAGCATGAAAATACGCTTGCAAAACCTTGGAATCTTAAAGAAGGCAGAATTTTCGCTAGGAGATCTGACCATCATCTGTGGCGCAAATAACACCGGCAAAACCTATGCGACCTACGCTCTGTTCGGTTTTTTATGGGGCTGGGAAGCTTCCCTGGAAGTCGAAGTTCCCGATCAGACGATTGATGCCTTATTGAAGGACGGCGTAACGCGGATTGACGTTACGCCCTATGCCATGAGAGCGGACAATATCCTGAGACAGGGTTGCCAGGATTATACCCGGCAACTCCACAGAATCTTTGCCTCAACAGCGGGTCGCTTCAAAGACACGACTTTTCAAGCGGAAATTGAATCGGAAACGATATCGGCAGTGGTAGGCCGCGCTTTTGAGGGCAGAATACGCTCTGCCGAAGACGATCTTCTCTCTCTGTCCAAAGCTGAAGGTGAAGAGGAGCTGGTGATATCGCTGCTGATGGGTAAGGGGGAAACGGAACTGCCTGCTGAAATCGTTAAGGATATGATCTCAGGCCATATTATTGAATTACTCTTCGGCAAATTTCTCCCCCGCCCTTTTATCGCCAACACGGAGCGCACCGGCGCGGCAATTTTTCGCAAGGAATTGAATTTTGCCCGGAACCGCTTGCTGGAAGAAATGAGTCGAGCGGACAGAGACATTGACCCGATGGATTTGTTGTTCAAGACCTACCGGGACTACCCTTTGCCGGTCAGAATCAACGTAGATTTTATCCGGCGCATTGAGGACATTGCCAAAGAAGACAGCTTTCTTGTCAAAGAACATCCGCGCATACTGAATGATTTCGCCGACATCATCGGCGGCGAATATATCGCAGAGAGTAATGACACGATTTACTTCAAACCCGCAAAGCGCGCAGGACGACAACAGCTGAAGTTGACAATGGACGAGAGCTCCAGCGCGGTGCGTTCTTTGCTTGATATAGGTTTTTATTTGCGTCATGTCGCAGCCCCCGGACACCTGTTGATGGTGGATGAGCCGGAATTAAACCTTCATCCAGAAAACCAACGCCGCATTGCCAGGCTTTTTGCGCGTCTGGTGAATGTGGGCATTAAAGTCTTTGTAACCACCCACAGCGATTACATCGTCAAAGAGCTGAATACCCTCATCATGCTGAATCACGATAGGCCACACCTGAAAAGAATTGCCAAAGACAACGGTTATCGGGAGGCCGAGTTGATCAAGTCAGATCAAGTCAAAGTATATATGGCTCAAGAAGATTTGATGCCATTAGAAGAAGGGCAAAAGAGACGCAGAAGAGGTCACACACTCGTGGCGGCTGATATTGATCCGAAATTTGGCATTGGAGCCCCCAGTTTTGACACAACCATTGATGACATGAACAGAATTCAGGAAGACATCGTGTGGGGGGCAGAGTAAGGCTCTTGAATGATGTTGAAATATTGCAGGCAATGATCATCTCTGGCGCCCGAGTTCCGTTGCAACAAGGGCAAGGCAAGCCTTCTGTCAAACTAACGGACAGGCAGGCCGGGACAACAGTAGAAATAAAAGGGCTACCTCATGACTCCATTGTGATTAGAGCGGAAGTTTTTGTCCCTCGTGCTGATATCAATGGTTCACAAGGCAAGAGTATATTTGAAGGTTCAAAGGGCGAAAACAAGAGGGCTGATTTCGTGATTGTATCCAACAAGGATACGAGCAAGTGGATTATCTGTATAGAAATGCAGGCAGGGAACAGTAAAACGGCAAAGTGCGTCGTAAAACAGCTAAAAGGAGCACAATGCTTTATGCGTTACTGCAAATGTATAGGCAAGGAATTCTGGCTAGAAAAAGAATTTCTTGATGACTATGAGTACCGATTTATAAGCATGGCAAACATCCATATTAACAAGCGCCCTACACGTCATACAGCTAGCGGGTCATTGCACAACTGCCCTGAGAATTTTTTGAAGATTTCCAGAGGTATTTCTCACCATTTTAATAGATTGGTTCATAAGGCATCCTGATGGCGCTCCATCCCAATTTCCCCGATTCTCCCCACGAGATTCTCGACCCGGATATCCGCTGGTTTCCAGCCGAAGAGGCGCTGCGCAATACCAGGATGGAGAAGCTGATGCCGCCGCTGGTGGCCCAGCTTCGGCGCAATGTGAAGGAGTTCCGCGACAGAGGCTATGTAGGCGCAAGCGATACCAGCAAAAGCCTGTTGCATTGGTGGTTCCAGGAACCGCATCTGCTGCCGCAGGCTGATGGCGGCATGGCGGAGTTTCAGTATTACTTTGCCCAGCGCGAAGCGTTGGAAACCATCATCTATCTGTATGACGTAGCGGGGGTGCAGGACAAATTCGACCTGATGCGCTTTGACAGCTCCGGCACTGTTTCGCCCGCTATGTTTGACGAAAGCTGGCAGCGATTTGTAGTAAAGATGGCAACGGGCAGTGGCAAAACCAAAGTGATGAGCCTGGCGATTGCCTGGAGCTTCTTTCACAGACTGTATGAATCCGATTCCAACCTGGCGCGCAACTTTCTGGTCATCGCCCCCAATATCATTGTGCTGGACCGCATCTACAGGGACTTTCAGGGCTTGCGCATCTTCTTTGCCGATCCGGTCATTCCCGATAACGGCTTTGATGGCCGCGCCTGGCAGGCTGATTTTCAGCTCACCCTGCATGTGCAGGACGATGTGCGGGTCACGCGGCCTAAAGGCAATCTTTTTCTGACCAATATTCACCGCGTCTATTCGGGCGATGACATCCCGCCCACGCCCGATGATGAGAACTCGATGGATTATTTTCTCGGCAAGCGGCCCACGGGCGGAACCACCGACTCCAGAGTGGACCTGGGGATGATCGTGCGCGACATTGACGAGTTGATGGTGCTCAACGACGAAGCGCATCATATTCACGACAGGAAGCTGGCTTGGTTCAAGTCTATTGAGGACATTCACAACCGTCTGTTGCAGAAAGGGAGCGCGCTGGCGCTGCAAGTGGATGTAACCGCCACGCCCAAGCACAACAACGGCGCGATTTTTGCGCAGACTGTAGCGGATTACCCCCTCGTGGAGGCGATCTCGCAAAATGTGGTCAAGCATCCGGTACTCCCCGACGCGCCCAGCCGGGCGAAACTCGTTGAGCGACAAAGCGCGAAGTACACTGAGAAATATGCTGACTACCTTGAACTCGGTGTCATCGAGTGGCGTAAAGCGTATGCAGAACATGAAAAGCTGGGCAAAAAGGCCATTCTGTTTGTGATGACCGATGACACCCGTAACTGCGATGATGTAGCGGAATACCTGGAAAGCCATTATCCAGAGCTGAAAAATGCCTTACTGGTCATTCACACCAAGAACAATGGCGAGATTTCCGAGGCGCGCTCCGGCAAGAAAAAAGAGGAACTGGAGAAGCTGCGCGCGCAAGCCAATGAGATTGACGATATGAGCAGCCCTTACCGGGCGATTGTTTCGGTGCTGGTGCTCAAAGAAGGCTGGGATGTGCGCAATGTGACCACCCTTGTGGGGCTGCGCGCCTATTCCGCCAAGAGCAATATTCTGCCGGAACAGACCTTGGGACGCGGGCTACGCAAAATGTACCTCAACGGAGTGAAAGAGTCTGTGAGCGTCATCGGCACCAATGCCTTTATGGAATTTGTCGAGTCGATTCAAGCGGAAGGCGTGGAATTGGAACGCCAGGCCATGGGTGAAGGCGCCAGGCCCAAAACGCCGCTCGTGGTTGAAGTGGACACAGAGAACCCCAACAAGGACATCGACGCCCTGGATATCGCCATTCCGGTACTGACGCGGCGCGTGTATCGGGAATACAGGAATCTGGCTGATCTGGACGTTACCAGGCAGGGTTTTACGCCCGCGACGTATCAGCAGTTTAGTGCAGAAGAACAACGGGAGATCGTTTTCAAACGCATGACCACGGACGAGATCACACACACCACCGTGCTAGATAGCGACCATATCCCAGATTATCGCAGCGCGGTCGGCTATTTTGCCAGGGCCATCATACAAGAGCTGCGATTGGTCAGCGGGTATGATGTGCTGTACGGCAAGGTGAAAGGGTTCATGCAGGATGATCTGTTTGGCAAAACGGTCAGATTGGAATCACCGAATACATTGAGAAATCTGGCGGAACCTGCCGCCACCAAGACCGTCATCGAAACCTTCAAGCGAGCCATCAATGACCTTACGGTACAGGACAAGGGTGATGCGCAAATCAGGGACACCATCAAGTTGCGGCATACGCGGCCTTTTGTGGTCAAAGACCAGGCCTATCTGTTGCCCCAAAAATCTGTGTTCAACAAGATCATTGGCGATAGTCAATTTGAACTGGAATTTGCCGCCTTTCTGGAAGCCTGCCCCGATGTCGTCGCCTATGCCAAAAACTACCTGGCAGTGCATTTCAAACTCGATTATGTCAATGCCGATGGAGACATCGCCAACTACTACCCGGATTTTCTGGTAAAGCTGACCGATGAGCGGGTGCTTGTCGTCGAGACCAAAGGGCAGGAAGATTTGGATGTACCACCGAAGATGCGCCGACTGCGGCAATGGCGCCAGGATATCAACAAAGCCCAGCCCGATGTCGCCTATGATTTTGTCTATGTTGACGAAGAGAACTTCCAGACCTATCGACCGAGCACATTTCGGCAACTGCTTGACGGATTCAGATCATACAAAGAAGCGCGACAAGGCTCTGCATCGCATCCGCGTACCCTGAACAAGGAACTGATATGAAAATTACAGACATCAAACTTCACATTCTCGAACATCCGAGTTGGACCCAAAGCCGCCATCGGTTGGTGCAGGCGCCGGGCCTGCGGCGCATTCAGTATACCCATCAGAGTATGGCGACGACCGCGCCGCAGCGGTTGCATGTCATCGAGGTGGAAACGGATGAAGGCGTTATGGGGCGGGTGGCCCCAACTTCCATCACACCGGAGCAGGCGGAGATTTTGAAGGCCCATGTCATCGGCGAAGATCCGTTCCACCGCGAGCGGCTCTACCAGATTCTGCACAAAGGCACGCGCTGGGTGTACCAGCAGCCTGGTTGGTTCGGCGAGTTCGACAACTGCCTGTGGGACATTGCCGGGAAGGTGGCCGGGCTGCCCGTCCACGCGCTGGTCGGCCGGGTGCGGGAACGCTTTTCCGTCTATCTCACCGGCGGTGACATGGATCTGCCCGGCTATCTGGATCATATTGAGGCTGGACGTAGCTTCGGTGTCAATGCCTACAAGCTGCACACATATAAGGGCGGCAAGGCGGACATCCCCCTGCTGACGGCGGTGCGCAAAGCGGTCGGTGACGACTACGACCTGCTCAACGATCCGGTCTGCTCCTACGATCTGCGCGAGGCCATCGAAGTGGGCCGGGTGATGGAGGAGTTGGACTTTGTATGGTTGGAAGAGCCGATGCACGAGCAGAAGATGAATCTGTATCGGGAGCTGTGTCGGGTGTTGACGATTCCGGTGATGGCGACGGAACGGCTGATGCACGACGTGGACCTGACCGCGCAGTGGCTGATCCAGGGCGCGTCGGACCGGCTGCGGGCACGGGCTACCTTTGGGCTGACGCAGGCGCTGAAGCTGGCCCATCTGGCGGAGTTGCACGGCACGAATGTGGAGCTGAACGGCCCGGGCGGCCTCTTCGGGCTGGTGCACGCGCATCTGGGCTGCTGCATTGACAACACCGACTATTACGAACATTCGAGCGCAGATCCCCGGCGCAATCACACGGAAGGGGAGGAGTGGGGGATGATCAACGGCCCGCTGATCGAAGACGGCCACATCGCGCCGCCGGACGGCCCCGGCTGGGGCGCGGTGTGGGATGAGGAGCGGCTGCGTTCGCTTATCGTGGCGACGCATTGAAAAAATCAGTGGCCAGTTACTAGCCACTGACCACTGCGGTTCAGGGCCTGGCCCATTACTCGAGCAGATGGGGCAAAACCGTGGCTGCGAACAGATAGGTCCCCTCCACCCGGGGCGCGTCGGCGATGTTGACGGTGATGCGCCCCGCGCCTTGTTCGACGATCTGCAGCAGCGCTTCGGTCACCTGCGCCGGCGTTCCTTCGATGGCGTCCGTGCCGGAAGGGCGCACATTGGGATCCTCTCTGAGCCGCTGCAGCTCCCGTTCGTTTTCGGCGATCAGAATGCTGACATGCATCACCTGTAGAATCTCGTCATAGTCCCGCCCAACCGTGCGGCAGTGTTCCTTCAACACAGACTGTTTGTGGGCATATGTCGCCCGGTCTGGGTAGACGTAGTTCCACCAGTCTGCGTGCTCCGCCACCACCCGCAGCAGATACTTCTCCCCGCCGCCGCCTACCATCACGGGCGGGGTAGGGTCGGGTTTCGGCTCGCAGTAGGCATTCTGCAAGCGGTAATGCTTGCCTTCAAAGGTGACCGGCGTATCCGTCCACATGGCCTTCAGAATCTGGATAGCCTCGGCCAGCTGCTCGATGCGGGCGCGCGCGTTGGGAAACGGCCAGCCATAGCCCCGGTACTCCTCCTCATTCCAGCCGGCCCCGATGCCGATCACCACCCGCCCTGCGGAGAAAGCCTGGGCTGTCGCCGCCATCTTGGCCAGGTGCGCCGGGTTGCGAAAACTGTTGCACAGCACGTCGTGGCCCACCAGTTTATCTGGGTAGCGGGCCAGCGCGTAGACGGCCAGCGTCCAGCCCTCGGCCACATTGTGCCCGTTGTACTGGACATGATCTGGAAACCAGAGGGAATCGAACGGATGAATGATCTGATCGAGATAGGGGAAGACTTCGGTTACGTGGCGGGACCAGGTGTTGATGCCCACAGGGATAGCCATACTAACCTCCTCGGAGATGGAACGCGCATTGTACGCATGCGGTGTATAGCGCGTGTTGGATCGGGTGAGCTGTCCAATGCAGACAAATTCCTTTTGCCTGCCGGCTTGCGTTTCATTTTCAGTTCCACGACAATTCGGTATGTCCGCTGAGTGCGCTCATACCTCAATCATACCAGAGGAGGCGCCAACATGTTGAGATCTACGAGTGGATAAGAGGCTCGGGTATCAGGCTAGCCTCGGGTTGATTTCGGCGATGACTTCGCCGGCTTCCGCCGTATCGTTCTCAAGGCAAAACAGCGCGTCCTCCAGCAGGAAGGCACAACCGGCATAGAAGCGGATGCGTTCCCAGCAGCGTTCGATCAGAGGATAGGCGCGCGTGCAACGCTGCAGGAACGGTTCGCCGTAACAGACGCACAGCCCGGCAAAATCGACCGCGGGATCGCCGATGCCGGCGTGGCCGAAGTCGACGACCCCCGTCACCCGCTGGCGCTCTGCACTGTACAAAATGTTGCTGGCGCCAAAATCACCATGGCGCAGAACGGGCGTGAAGGCGAAATACTCAGCGTTCTCCACAAAGCGGACGAACTGCTCTGTGGTCCATCTGCGGGCGTTTGCGGTCAGATGGGGGTAGACGACCTGCTGGATACGAGCAAAAATATCGCTCCATCCGGCTTGTGTCTCCGACGGCGCCAGCGGGTGGTCGATGATATTCGGCGGGAGCGCATGGAGCGCCTGCAAAAACGATGCCAAATCCGCAGCCAGGCGGTCGATGGTTCTGTCATCATCGAGCCGCGCGTATGTCTCCGTCCTCAGCGATTCCCCAGACAGTTTGCGATAGCCTGCGAACACCTGGCCCACTTCCGCTTTGTCCAGGTTCTGATAGATGAAATGCGGTGTTGCCAGTGGAAGTTGTGACTGGACGCCACGCAGAACAGCGCTCTCTCGGCGCAGTGCCTCAATTCCCTGAGGGTATTTGGGGAAACGGAAGATCAGTTCGTCGTTGACCAATAGAAGGTCATTGTTCTGACCGGATGTAGTGAGCGTGGCCGCATGCACTGTCAATTCAGGGTAGATGGCCGCGATACTTTTTTGATACTGCAACCGCTTGTCTGTCATGGCCCTGGCCTATTTCCGCCGCGCAGCGCTATGCCGACGCCAACAGTTGTCCGAACGCATCAGTTTCTGTCACCGGCAGCTGGCAGGCGTAGTTCTCACAGACATAGGCGGCGGGCTGTCCATCTACGAGGGTGCGGCCTTCCAATAGGGGCAGAGGGTTTTCGCTATCCGGTTCCTTCAGGGCCAGAACGGTATGGGGCAGGTAGTGGCGGCGCGCCTCTTGCAGCAGCGCTTGCGTGCGGGGGTCGTCCAGGGAGCCGACGATCGCCACCTCCTGGCTGGGGGCGAGAAAATCATCCAGCGCAGTGAGCATGCGTCCGAAACCGGTAGGCTGCTGGGCCATGGCTGCGGCCATAAGTTGGAAGATGCGCGCGGCTTGATGACGATAGTCATCGTTGCCGGTCAGCTTGGCCAGCCGCAGAAGCGATTCAGCGGCCATCGAATTGCCGCTGGGGATGGCGTTGTCGATGAAATCCTTGCGCCGAACGACCAGTTGTTCGTGAGCGATGCCCGTCTGGTAGAATCCGCCTCGCTGTTCATCTTCGAACTGGGACTGCATCACTTTGGTCAGGCGGATCGCCTCGCCCAGCCAGCGCAGCTCGAATGTAGACTCGTAGAGAGCGATGAGGCCACGGATGAGAGCGGCGTAATCTTCCAGATAGGCGTTGAGACGCGCGCGGCCATCTTTGTAGCTACGGAAGAGGAAACCATTGTCCTGGCTCATCTCCGCCAGGATGAATGCCGCAGATTTTTTGGCGGCCTCCAGCGCATCCTGACGGCCGAGGACGACGCCGACTTCCGCCAGCGCATGGATCATCAGGCCGTTCCATTCGCTCAGAATTTTCTCATCCCGCCCCGGTTTGACCCGCTTTTCCCGTGCTATGAACAGCTGTCGCCGGGCCGCGGCCAGCCGTTCCTCGACGGTGTCCACAGGCAGCTTCGTCTGCTGCGCCACGTCTGCGGCGGCACGTGTGACATGCAGAATCGTCTTGCCCTCGAAGTTGCCCATCGCCGTAACGCCGTAGGTTCGTCCCAGCAGATCCGCGTCTTCCTCCCCCAGAATCATCCTGATTTCGTCCGCTGTCCAGACGAAAAACTTGCCCTCTTCACCTTCGCTGTCCGCGTCCTGAGTGCTGTAGAAGCCCCCTTCTGGCGCGGTCATCTCCCGCAGAACGTAGTCGACGGTTTCTTCAACTATCCGGTGATACTGTGTCCGTCCGCTGATCTGCCAGGCGTGGAGATACGCCCGCAGCAGTTGACTGTTGTCGTACAGCATTTTCTCGAAATGGGGCGCCAACCAGATCCGGTCAACGCTATATCGGTGGAATCCTCCTCCGATCTGGTCGTAGATTCCCCCTGCGGCCATCTGCTGCAGGGTGTGCTCGGCGATGCGCAGAACGTCCGGGGCGCGGGATCGCCGGTACTGGCTCATGGCGAACTCTATGGTCATAGGTTGGGGGAATTTGGGCTGATCGCCGAATCCGCCGTACTGTTCATCGAAGTATTGCAGGAGCTTGTCAGTGGCCTCGCTGAGAATCTCTGTGCCGAGTTCAGTGCCCCCAGTGGACAAACTGCCAGAACGCCCAATGGCTTGGGTCAGCCGTTGGGCCTGGTTTTCGATGTCGTCCCGCCGGCTCTTATAGGCTTCGGAGACCGCCAGCAATATCTGTGGAAAGGAAGGCATTCCGTAGCGAGGTTGGGGCGGGTAATAGGTGCCGCCGTAGAAGGGCTGTCCAGTCGGGGTCAGGAAGACACTCATCGGCCAACCGCCGCTGCCGGTCATTGCCTGCACCGCTTCCATATAGATGGCGTCCAAGTCCGGGCGTTCCTCCCGGTCCACTTTGATGTTGATAAAATGGTCATTCATCAACGCCGCGGTCTGTTCGTTCTCGAAGCTTTCGCGTTCCATCACATGGCACCAATGGCAGGCGCTGTAGCCAATGCTGAGAAAGATCGGTTTGTCGGCTGCCTGGGCAATGGTCAGGCCCTCCTCGCCCCAGGGATACCAGTCCACCGGATTGTGGGCATGCTGCAAAAGATAGGGGGATGTTTCATACGTCAGGCGGTTGGTATGAGCCGGTATTCCCGAATCGGTCATGGATGCTCCCTAGCGTTGTCGCGTCGGTATTTTCAAATGAGAACCCAGATGCAAACGATTATACTCATTATACCGAATGGAGATTCCGGCGTCGAATCAGGCTGCCGCAGCGGACAATGGACTTTGGGGCGTATTGACAGCAACTGACGGGGATGCTACTATTCTCCTACGCTATACTGCGCAAGCAGTTTGTCTACGAGCTATATTGGCAAATCATATTCCCCTGGAGAAAAATTCCCAAAACTCAATACACAGTAGGACAGGAACTTCTTACTGCGGGAGCCGTACATCGAGTGCGGATCTGAAACATTCACTACGGAGGATACAGAATGGTCGATAAGAGATTTTCGCTCCTGGCCGTGCTTCTGGTGACGGCACTGGTCCTGGCAGCCTGCCCCCAGCCAACGCCTATTGAACAGACGATGCAGGAGGGGGCGCCGCAGGACGTCGCCCAGACGGACGAGGAGGCAGCCGCGTCGCCGCCATCTATGTCGCCAATGCAGGGCGGCGTTTGGGTGGAAGGCTCCAGCGCGGATGCCACAATTCTGAATCCGATCCTGGCATCAGACAGCGCCAGCTTTGATGTACTCGCATGGTTCTTCCCGAGTTTGCTGGGACAGGACCCGTTCAGCGGGGCGATCGTCCCCACGGCCATGGCCGAGAGTTGGGACGTATCGGATGACGGTCTGGTGTGGACATTCCACCTGCGGGATGGCGTCATGTGGAGCGACGGCGAGCAGGTCACAGCCGATGACTTCAAATTTACGTATGATGCCATTGCCAGCGATCTGGTCGAGACCCCACGCAAGTCGAATCTGGACAATATCGAGAGCATTGAAATTTTGGATTCGCTGACCATTCAGGTCACGTATAGCGAAGTAAAATGTGATGCGCTGAACAATCTCGGTCTGGGCTGGTTGCCGCGCCACCTCTATGCCGAAGATTTCAGTGATATCATGGATAGCCCGTTGAATGAGGCGCCGGCCATCAGCGCTGGCGAGTTTATTTTTAACGAATGGATGCGAGACGATAACACAACAGTCCTGCGTAATGACACCTACTGGAAGGGCGCGCCCAATATGGATGGGTGGATCTACAAGATCGTTCCCGATCCGGGCGCTCGTCTGGCCCAGTTGCAGACTGGCGAGTTGGACCTGATCGGTGTGCAACCGGAGCAGTTGACGACCGTGCAGCTCGATTCCAATTTGAATCTGCACAAATTCAAGGACGATGGCTACAGTTACATCGGCCTGAACCAGGCCAATCCGGAGAATCCACAGCCCGGTCAGGACGAGGACGGCAACCTCATTGCGCAAGATCCCCATCCGATTCTGAGTGACCTGGCCGTGCGTCAGGCCATTGCCCACGCGCTGGACTACGATACGATCATCAGCAAAGTCTATCTGGGCCAGGGCTATCAGATCGCTTCGAATGTGCTGCCTGCCGTTGAATGGGCCCACGACCCTTCGCTTCAACCCTATGCCTTCGACACGGAACTGGCGGCGCAGATTCTGGAAGATGCCGGCTGGAGCGACAGCGATGAAGATGGCGTCCGGGAGTGCAACGGCTGCGCCACTGCCGAAGAGGGCGCTACCCTGACGATACGATTGCAAACAAATGCTGGCAACACAACCCGTGAAGACCTGGGCGCACTGGTGCAGGATCAGCTCAACAGCATCGGTTTCGACATCCAGTTCGAGGCGATTGAGTTCGGCACATTGGTGGGTGAACTGCTGGGCCAGACTTTCGATATAGTCATCCTCGGCTGGACCGGCTTGGGCACCGACCCGAATGATGATTCCTTCTGGCATTCGAAGTTCGACACACCGGGTAGCGGCTTCAACTTCGTGAGCTATCAAAATCCGCGCATTGACGAGCTGTTGGAGCAGGGTGTGAGTGTTCCCGGTTGTGCGCCGGCGGATCGAGCGCCGTTCTATACGGAGATTCAGCAGATCATTCACGATGATATTCCGTACGTCTTCGTGACCGGCTCTATCGGCAATACTGGCTACTCGAAGAAGTTCGCCGGTGTCAATCCGGGTGTGTGGAGTTTCTACCACAACATTGAGACCTGGGCGCTGGCTCCTTAGGCAACAGGATGAAACGCTGGAGGAATCCGGCGAGTTCACGCGCAGGTTGTGAAGGAGGATGTATGGGGTTCTCATCCTGGGCAACCCAAAGGGTTGCCCATACCCATCTGTAGAGCGGGCTACAGGACAGAATCAGACATGAGCCGTTATGTGTTTCGTCGACTGCTCCAGGCAATTCCCACGTTGCTAGGTGTCAGTGTCATTAGCTTCGTACTCGTATACAACTCCCCCGGCGATCCGATCCTTACCCGTACATTCGATCCCAGTATTACGCAAGAAACCCGTGAAATTCTGCGACGCCAATTGGGGCTGGATCAGCACTGGTCTCTGCAATACATCGGTTGGTTGACAGGGATTGCACTGCGGCGCGGGGATGTTGTAGACGAGTTCACCCGCAGTGAGGTCAAATGTTCGTTTGTGGCCGGTCTGAACACCACATTCTGTGATAACGGCGGCGGTATCCTGCGTGGGAATCTGGGTACGAGCATCGCTACCAATCAGGCGGTTTGGGATCGACTGGTGGAGCGGATGCCGGCGACGTTTGAATTGGGTGTCTCGGCTCTTCTGGTCTCCCTGCTACTTGGGGTGCCGTTGGGCGTCCTCAGTGCCGTCTATCAGGGATCCTTTTTCGATAATTTTGTGCGGGTGATGGCCGTCATTGGGAATGCTCTGCCGGCATTCTGGTTTGGCCTGATGCTGATTTTCATTTTCGGTGTTGTACTAGGCTGGCTGCCAACAGGCGGCAGACAGACGGTCTCGCTCACGAATGAATTCGACTGGGTGGATCGGCTCAGGCATTTGATTCTGCCGACGATTATTCTGGCATTCGGGGGCATCGCCGGCATCAGCCGCTTCATGCGGACGGAGACCCTGGAGGTGGTCCGCACGGATTACATCCGCACGGCCAAGGCCAAAGGGATTGCCGCCAGCCGCGTCTGGTTTATCCACGCGCTACGCAATGCCCTGATCCCACTGATGACGATCCTCGGTCCGGCGATATTGGGTGTCCTCACCGGCGCCGTGATCACCGAAACGATCTTCTCCTGGCCGGGTATGGGGCGCATGACATTCAGCGCGGCCGTGCAACGGGACTACCCGACGGTTCTGGGCGCGGTGATGTTTTTCGCGCTGTTGACGATTCTCGGCAACCTGCTTTCGGATATCCTTTACGGTATAGGAGACCCACGGGTGCGGCTCTCGTAATCATGACAGGGTGCTAAACAATGACGGTAGCGCAAGCAGACAGTCCGGCTCTGGCATCTCTGGCAGCCGGCGCTCAGTTCCAACGTAAACCCCGCACCTACTGGAGTATGGCGCTCCAGACTCTGCGCCGGGATGTGGTTACAGTAGTTGCACTGGGATTTCTGCTGATCATGGCGATACTTTCTCTACTGGCTCCGGTCGTATCCGGGGGCATTGGGGTCGGGCCGAATGATACGAACCCCGAGAATGCCTTCCAGCAGCCTTATTTGGGGCCGTATATTCAGTGGCGCCTGGGCCAGGATCCGATCACCGCGGCGGACATGCTGGGCAAATCCGGAGGCGTTGTCCATTGGTTGGGAACCGACCAGCTTGGCCGGGACCAGTTTGTGCGGATCTTATACGGCGGTCGGATCAGTTTGGGGATCGCTTTTGCCGCCGCCGCCCTGACGCTGATTTTCGGGGTGAGTGTGGGCACAATTGCCGGCTTCTTTGGCGGGGTTGTCGATGACGCCATCATGTGGTTCATCAATACCCTTATTTCCATTCCGGGCATCTATCTGCTCATTATCGTCACCGCGATCTTCAAGCCAAATCCCGTCACGCTTACCCTCTTCCTGGGCTTGCTCGGCTGGTTTGGCACGGCTCGGCTGATCCGGGGGAATGTGTTCAAAGTGCGGGAGTTGGACTTTGTGCTGGCGGCCCACTCGGTAGGGGCGCGGACCATTCGCATTATGCTCCAACATGTGATCCCCAACGCTCTGCCCATTATTATCGTGAACGCCGCTATCGACATCGGCGTGCTCATTTTGGTCGAATCCGCGCTCAGCTTTTTGGGATTGGGCGTACAGCCGCCCACTGCCACATGGGGTAGTATGCTCAAGAGGGCCAACAACTTCCTCTTTTTGCGAGATCCAGAAACAGGCGCATACGTAGCCCTGCATCTGCTCATCGGCCCCGGTCTGTTGATCACGCTGACGGTATTGGCCTTGTATCTCATCGGCGACGGACTGCGGGATGCCCTCGACCCGATGATGAAAAATATAAGGTAAAGTCTTTCAAGGCAACCACAAGGGTTGTCCCTCGAGAAAATGAAAAGGAGACAAGTGTATGAAATGTACGTTTTCACGACTTGCGATTCTGCTGACTGCCGCGCTGGTTTTTGCAGCGTGTGGCCCATCGGGCCAAGCGGAAGTAGCTGAGGAACCTGCGCCGCCCGCGCAGGAAGAACAGGCAGCCCAAGAGGAGGTCTCTGCCGTTGAGGAAGAAAAAGCGGCTGAAGAGGCCCCTTCCGGGGAGGCGCCCACAGAGATGAACGGGCGCACGGGCGCCTGGGTGGATGAAGTGGTCGCGGTGGAAGAGCCGTCCGCGGCCGCGGCTGTGACTCGTATGGATGTCGGCGAAATCGATGCCTATGCCTTTGCCATCAGCGATGCCGATGTCTTCGCCAGCGTGCAGGAGATGGACAGTCTGACCTCTTCCAACTCCTTTGGCTCCTATTCGGAGCTGACCTTCAACCCGGCTGGCCCGATCTTCGAAGGCACGGGCAAGCTTAATCCCTTTGCTGTGCCGCAGATTCGCGAGGCCATGAACTATCTGATCGATCGGGATTTCATCGCCCAGGAGATCTACGGTGGCCTGGCTGCCCCGCGCTATATGGCAATTACGGGCGCCTTTCCGGACTATGCCCGGCTGGTTGACATCGTGCGCGAGCTGGAGTTGACCTACACCCACAACCCGGACAAGGCGGCCGAAATCATCCGCGAGGAGATGGAAGCCCTGGGCGCGGAGATGGTAGAGGGTGTCTGGAACTTTGAGGGCGAGCCGGTTGAGCTTATCTTCCTGATCCGCACGGAAGATGAGCGCCAGGAGATCGGCGATTACGTGGCGACAATGCTGGAGGACCTTGGTTTTGCCGTCAACCGCGACTACCGCACCGCGGCCGAGGCCTCCCCTATCTGGATCCGCAGCGACCCCAACGAAGGACTGTTCCATATTTACACCGGTGGCTGGGTCACCACTGCCATCAGCCGCGATCAGGCCGGCAACTTCGATTTTTTCTACACGGACCGCGGCCTGTCTTTCCCCTTGTGGCAGAACTACACCCCCTCGGAAGAGTTCGATGCCGTGTCGGAACGGCTCTATCAGCGTGACTTCGAAACGATGGAAGAACGGAGCGAGCTCTTCGCTGATGCGCTGGCCCTGTCTATGCAGGACTCCGTGCGCGTTTGGCTGGTGGATCGCCTGAGCTTCTCACCCTATCGAAATGATGTCTCTGTTTCCACAGATCTGGCTGGCGGCCTCAACGGCGCCCGGCTATGGCCGTATACCCTGCGCCGCATGGGCGAGGAAGGCGGCTCTCTGACCGTCGCCATGCCCAGCATCCTGCCCGAACCCTGGAATCCGGTGGCCGGCACCAACTGGGTCTACGATACGATGCTGATTCGTTCGACCCAGGATGTGGGCGTCATGCCGGATCCGTTCACCGGCTTGCAGTGGCCTCAACGCATTGCAAAAGCGGAGGTCACAATCAAAGAGGGCCTTCCGGTCGCCAAAACTCTCGACTGGATTGATCTGACATTCGCCGCCCAGATCGACGTTCCGGAGGATGCCTGGATCGATTGGGACGCCACGGAACAGCGATTTATCCCTGTCAGCGAGATCCATCCGGACGGATTGACTGCCAATCTGAAGAGCGTTGTCTACTATCCGGGCGATCTGTACGACCTCACCTGGCACGACGGCAGCAACCTCAGCCTCGGGGATATTGTCCTGAGTATGATTACGGGGTTCGATCTGGCCAAGGAGGAGAGCGCGGTGTACGACGTGGCCCAGGTACCCTCCCTTGAAAGCTTCCAGAGTCACTTCAAAGGCTACCGCATCGTTCAGGAGAATCCACTGATCATCGAGTACTACAGCGATCTGTTCTCACTTGACGCCGAGTTGAACGTCACCACCTTCTTCCCCAGCGCCCCCTGGTCGTCATTGGCCGTGGGCCTGTTGGCAGAGGCGGCCGGCGATCTCGCCTTCTCTTCGGACAAGGCTAACGCCGCTGAAGTCGAATGGACGAGTTTCATTGCCGGGCCGAGTCTGGAGATTCTGGAGGGACATCTCGCCGACGCGGTCGCCGCCGGGAGCATCCCGTACGCGCCAACCCTGGGCGACTATATCACTGCGGATGAGGCGGCCGCCCGTTGGGAGAACCTGAACGCCTGGTATGCAGACAAGGAGCACTTCTGGGTTGGTCTTGGGCCGCTGTATCTGGAGAAAGCCTTTCCGGTGGAAGGCACCGTTCAGCTGCGGCGCAACGACGCCTACCCGGACGCAGCCAGCAAATGGCAGGGTTTTGACACACCGATGATCGCTGAGGTCGAGATCGACGGGGCAACCCGGATTGCCGCCGGCGCCGATGTGACATTCGATATCTTCGTGGACTTTGCCGGCGAGCCCTACGCCATGGCCGACATCGGCGAGGTGAAGTATCTGGTCTTCGATGCGCTGGGCGAACTGGCTCTTACGGGCAACGCCGAGGCGGTGGAAGACGGTCTGTGGCAGATCACTCTCAGCGCTGAGGACACAGCCGGCCTGGAGTCCGGCGCCAACAAGCTGGAGGTGGCGGTAGCCCCATTGCGGGTGAGCATCCCGACCTTCTCCTCTGTGGAGTTTGTAACGACGAACTAAGTCGATTGGATGGCTCTGCGATGCCCGACGGATGGGAGGCAGAGCCATCCAATGAGATGGTTGGGCCGAACCTGTAGCGTTCAGCCCAACCTCTTGTGTTGTCATCAGCGAGGATGCCCTATGACAGAAACTGCTCTGCCCCTGCAGCCGGGCGTCAAAACCGAAGAAAAGACCAAAGCGCCGAGCGCGCTCGTGCGCGTGGCGCAGTACTCATTGGTACGGCTGATCGCGCTCTTCGCAACGGTCGTGGTCGGCGTCTATCTGACGATCATGATCGCCAATATGGGCGGTTACGTGGACGAAATGCGGAAAGGGTTCATTCGTGAGCAGGTGGCGATCGGGGTTGGGCTGGATCCGGCCCTGAAGGAGATGACCTCGGCTGAACGCCAGAACCATATCGACAAGTTGATCAGTTTGCAGGAAAAGCGCATGGGACTGGATCAGCCATTTCTGATTCGCAGCTTCCGCTATCTCTCCGATGCCTTGACCCTGAACCTGGGGCGAGCCGATAATATGGCCAGCGACAGCGGCTCCCGGCAGGTGCGTCTGATTATTCTGGAGCGGTTGCCGCCTACTCTCTTGCTTTTTGCCACCGCGCAGTTTTCGCTCTTTTTTCTGGCGATCTTCGCTGCGCTCGCCCTCTCCCGCAACTATGGCAGCTTGCTTGACCGCATCATCATCGCGCTGGCGCCCACATCGGCTGCGCCCAGTTGGTTCTACGGGCTGTTTCTGATTCTGATTTTCGCCGCCATGCTTGGCCTACTGCCCTTCGGCGGATTGGTTGACGCGCCCCCGCCGGACTCGATCATCGACTATTCCCTGAGCGTTCTCAAACATCTGATTCTGCCTGTCAGCGCAATCGTCGTCAGCGCCGTCTTTCTCAGCATCTATTCCTGGCGCACTTTTTTCCTGATCTATTCGAGCGAAGATTATGTGGAGATGGCGCGCGCCAAAGGGCTGTCTTCCCGCGCCATTGAGCGGCGATACATTCTGCGACCGACTCTGCCCACGATCGTCACCGGCTTCGCTCTGTCTATTATCACCCTGTGGACAGGCTCGATCGTGCTCGAAGCCGTCTTCAACTGGCCGGGGCTGGGCCGCCTCTTCTACCAGGCGACCAACATCTTCGAGACATCTGTCATCGTCGGCTCCACCGTCATCTATGCCTATCTGCTGGGCATCACGGTCTTCTTCCTGGATATCGTGTACGCGCTGATCGACCCTCGGGTGAGGGTGGGCGGCAACCAAGGGGGCCGAGTATGACCGCTGCGCGACGTACTCTTTCCGCTCTCTCCCGCTATCCCTCCGCCATCGCCGGACTGCTCATTATCGCCGCGCTGGTGCTTCTTTCGATCTATACGGTCATCGCCATCCCATATAGCGAAGCGATCAGGCTTTGGCGGGGGGGCGAAGGGGTATGGCTGGAAACGCCTCGCAACGCCTTGCCGAGTTGGGTGAATCTCTTCCCCGGCGTCAACCTCCCGGATACGCTTATTCTGGACACGGAAAGCGACTTGGTAACCAAGACCCGGCAGGCGGTTTCCGACGGCATGACGGATATCATCACCACATTCACCTTCGACTACACAGCCGACGAGTTTCCGCAAGAGATCTCCCTTTTCCTTACCTCCAAGTACGACCAGAAACGGCCCTTGGTATCGCTTACCTGGCTGACCCCGGACGGGCGGGAGATTCGGGTGGCGGATGTCACTGTAGAACGCTCGGCGACGGTGCGCTTCTCGCAAGAGAGCAAGCTGGAACGTCGCCTGAAGGGGCTAAAACCCGAAATCGGTCTGTTCGCCGATCCGGAAGCGGGCGACGACCCCAAACCGCTACAGGGCGTCTATCAACTGGTGGCCGCGGGGCTGGCCTTCGAAGATGAATCGGATGTGGACGCTCGCCTGGTGATCTATGGACAGGTCTATGGTCTGGCCGGCACGGATCACCGGCGGCGGGACCTGACACTGGCTCTCATGTGGGGAACGCCGGTCGCGCTGGCCTTTGGCCTGCTGGCCGCAGTCGGTTCGGTCGTCAGCACACTGATTATTGCCGCCATCGGTGTTTGGTTCGGGAATCTGATTGATGCGGTCATCCAGCGCGTTACCGAAGTCAATATGATCTTGCCGGGGCTGCCGATCCTGATTATGATCGGCGCCTTTTACTCGCGCAGCATCTGGGTGATGCTCGGCGTCGTGATCCTGCTGGGCATCTTCAGCCCAGGCATTAAAAGCTATCGGGCTATCTTCTTGCAGGTAAAAGAATCACCCTACATCGAAGCGGCGCAGGCGTACGGGGCCGGCAATTTCCGCATCATTTTCCTGTATCTCATCCCCCGCATCATTCCGATTCTGGTGCCCCAGTTTGTGGTGCTGATCCCCTCTTTTGTCTTCCTGGAAGCCACGCTGGCCGTGCTGAATCTGGGCGATCCGGTGCTGCCTACATGGGGTAAAGTTTTGAGCGATGCCCGCACCAACGGCGCGCTGTATCAGGGCCATTACTATTGGGTGTTGGAACCCGCCGCGCTGTTGCTCCTCTCCGGCCTCGGCTTTGCCATGGTGGGCTTCGCGCTGGACAGAATCTTTAACCCCAGATTGAGAGAGCTGTGATGGCGCAAAGCGAGCAGGCGCTCCTGCAGATCGAGGACCTACGTCTCTATTTCCGTACGCTCCAGGGCGTTCTGCGCGCTGTCGATAGCGTCGACCTGACCCTCCACCACAACGAAGCCATGGTGATTCTGGGCGAGTCGGGCTGTGGGAAGACTTCTCTGACCAAAGCCATTCTGCGTCTGCTGCCCCGCAATGTCCACACCTTCTCCGGCCGAGTGTTGCTGAACGGCCAGGATGTGATGCAGTTGACCGACGAAGAGTATCGGGAGCAGGTGCGTTGGGTGAAGATTTCGCTGGTGCCGCAAGCGGCCATGAACTCTCTCAATCCGGTCTTGAAGGTGGGTGATCAGGTGGCCGAACCGTTGCTTGTCCATTCCGGCATACGGCGCGCCGCGGCCCTTGAACAGACCGTCGAGGCCTTCCGGCACGTGGGCGTCCCGGCGGATTTCCTCAACCGCTATGCCTTTGAACTCAGCGGCGGTATGCGCCAGCGGGTTGCCATCGCCATGGCGCTGGTGACGAACCCGGATCTGATCATTCTCGACGAGCCGACATCTGCGCTGGATGTGCTGACCCAGGCCAATATTATGAACGTTCTCAAACGCGTCAAACAGGAAACATCCACCAGCTTTATTCTTATCACGCACGACATCGGCGCATCGAGCGAGCTGGCCGACCGGGCCGCGGTCATGTACGCCGGTCAACTGGTGGAACTGAACGACGCCGAACATTTCTTTGTCGAACCGTTACATCCCTATTCTCAGAAATTGATGGCCAGCGTTCCCAAACTGCGCCAGGTGGAGAAACCGGAGTTTATCAGCGGCCAGCCGCCCAGCCTGCTGGACCTGCCCCCTGGTTGCCGCTTTGCGCCCCGCTGCGCCCACCGCTTTGCGCTCTGCGACACCGATCCGGCCCTGCTCGAAGCCGGCCATCGACAACAGGTGAAGTGCTGGCTCCATCAAAACGGAGACAACCAATGATCGCGCGCCTTCTGCGCGGATGCGGGCGAGACGCCCGCGCTCCCAGGGTTGCGGCGCGCGATGCTGAGTGGCCCAGAGGGCATCTCCCGCTTTACGATCAGAAAGTCTGGCAATGAAATCTTCTTTAGCGCCCGATCCGAACGTTCGCTCTGCTGAATCGCCAGAGCCGCTCCGCGCCTCTTTCGAGCAGAGGCGCATTCAACCGCTCCTCTCCATCCGCAATCTGCGCACATGGTTTGAACTGAAGCGCTGGGGCTTTGGCCGCGCCGGCACTGTGCGGGCTGTGGATGATGTCAGCTTCGATCTGCACGCGGGGGAAGCGATCGCAATCGTCGGCGAGAGTGGCTGCGGCAAGTCCACGCTGATGAAGACGATTCTGGGCCTGCACAGGCCAACGGACGGCTCAGTGGTGTTTGAGGGGCGCGATCTCAGTGCGCTGAGCGGCAAAGAGATGCAGTGGTACCGCTCCCAGGTGGGCTATGTGCAACAGGACCCGTTCGGCGCCTTGCCGCCGTTCATGGACATTCGCCGCATTCTTGAAGAACCGCTGAAAATTCACGGCGGCATGAAGGATACTGTCCGGCAGGAGCGTATCCGCGAGGTAATGGAGGAGGTCAGGCTGAGCCCTGTCGAGGACATTTTGCCGAGATTTCCCCATATGCTCAGCGGGGGACAACAGCAGCGGGTTGTAATTGCGCGGGCGATGCTGCTGCGCCCGCGTATGATTGTGGCGGACGAGCCGGTTTCTATGTTGGATATGTCTGTGCGGGTGGAGATTTTACACCTGTTGCAAGGGCTACAGCGATCCCACAATCTGGCAGTTGTCTATATCACCCACGACCTGTCGACCGTACGCTATTTCTCTGAACGTATCTTTGTCATGTACGCCGGCGAGATCGTCGAGCAGGCCCGGATGGACGATCTGCTGCGCAACCCCCTACATCCGTATACGCGCGCGCTGCTGGCAGCGATTTCTGACCCGGACTCGAACAATGCGCGCGTCTTTCGCGATGTGCCGCCCGGCGAGCCGCCCAGTCTGGTTCAACCGCCGTCCGGTTGCCGCTTTCACCCTCGCTGCACTCATTTTATGCAGAATTTGTGCGAGTTGGAAATCCCGCCGGATTTCGAGCCGGAACTGGACCATCGCGCCGGTTGTTGGCTGTATAAAGATTCGCCTGTGAAATCTGACCCTTGATTCACTTGATTTATATGCTGAAGATGATGAACTGCCGTTATCACGACAGTCATATGAACCACACAAATCGGTGGTCGCAGTTATCATGGCAATCACATGAATCACACAAATCAGTGGTTACACTTGATGGTCTATGGATTTCTGTTGCTCCTGTTCGGCTTTCTGAGTGCGTTTGCGATGGTAATTCGACTGGTCGAAGCCAGTTTTTTGCTCGGCTTCGTCTCCTACAGCGCCTCCCTCGTCGGGCTGATCCTCGGCCTGTTCGGCGCGTTTAGCTATGTCCAGCGGGGACGGTAGTGGGTGGGCGGGGTTGGTATACAGCCATCAGGCCTGACCAACGCGAATATACCTTGACGATTCAGTGGGCGCAGTTATCATGGCAATCACATGAATCACACGAATCAGTGGTCACATTTGTCTTGCCTGATCAAGTGAAGCTATAATGTTTGGATAAGTGGAACGGTATGTCTTTGCCCATAAACAGATACAGATAACGTCTATGTTTGAAAAGCAGATCGGGATCGATCTCGGCACAGTCAATGTGCTTGTGCATGTCCGGGGTCGGGGGATCGTTTTGCATGAGCCATCCGTTGTCGCCATCCGCGAGCGGATCAATAAGATGGTGGCTGTGGGCCATGAGGCCTATGATATGTTGGGCCGTACTCCGGAGAGTATCGAAGTCGCACGCCCTATGCGCGATGGCGTCATCGCCGATTTCGTTGTGACGGAAGCGATGCTGCGCTACTTCATTCAGAAGATTGCCGGTCGGTTGCCTCTGTTCAAACCGAAGATCATGATTAGCACGCCCCGCGGCGTTACTTCGGTTGAAGAGCGCGCCGTCCACGATGCGGCCATGCAGGCTGGGGCCGGCGCGGCCTATCTGATCCCCGAACCTTTGGCTGCCGCCTATGGCGCGGGGCTGCCTATCGGCACGCCGACGGGAAATATGGTGGTGGATATGGGCGGCGGCACAACCGAATCCGCTATCGTTTCTATGTACGATATCGTGGTTTGGAGCAGTGTGCGGGTGGGCGGTAACCGTCTGGATGAGTCGATCGTCAACTACATCCGCAAGAAGTACAACCTGCTGATCGGTGACCAGACCGCTGAGGAGATCAAAATCGCCATCGGCTCTGCCCTGCCCGCGGAGGAAGACCGCGGGATCGAAGTGCGGGGGCGGGATCAGATTAACGGTCTGCCGAAAACCATCGAAATCACAAACAGCGAGGCCACAGAAGCGATGATGGAGCCTCTCCAGGCGATCGTCAGCACTGTGCGGGCGACCTTGGAAAAGGCTCCGCCGGAGCTCGCCGCCGATATTATCGACCGGGGCATGGTAATCACCGGCGGCGGCGCGCAGCTGCGTATGATCGCCTCGCTTTTCACGCAGGAAACCGGCGTGCCTGCCTATGTTGCCGAGAACCCAATGGCCTGTGTGGCATTGGGCGCAGGCCGGGCGCTGGAAAACTACGAAATTATGCGCCGCAGTCTGCCGATGATCTACTCATCATGACCGGATTGTACGTTATACGCGCCGCCACTGTATTCCATTCTTCGCCCAACTATGCCATTTTCTCCCAAATCATTCATTAGCAAGGCCGTCCACGGGGGCGAAATTCGTCGATATGCCCCGCGAGCCAAGCGCATAAGATCGACGCCGGTTGTCGGTGGGATCGACCCCAGTATCGGCTACATCTACGACGACAGCGCCCATCTGGACGATGCGCTAGGCGGCGACCCCAATCTATACGTGTACGGGCGCTACGGCAATCCGACGGTGGCTGCCTTTGAAAAGGCAATGGTGGAATTGGAATGTCACGATATGCCGGAACGGGCCGCTGAGTGCTTCGCGCTTGCCACCAGTAGCGGCATGGCGGCGATCCACCTGGCAATGGCTGCCTGCGGAGTACGGGCCGGCGCAACTGTGGCCGCGGCGCAGGATTGCTACGGCGCGACCTACTCCCTGGTAGATGGGCTGTGGCCCCAATATGGTGTGAAAGGCGTCTTTGTCGATGCAACGGATCTGAACACAGTCGAGCGGATGCTTGCCCAAGACGCGCCGACAGTTCTGATTGTGGAGACGATATCCAATCCCTTACTCAAGATTGTGGATATCCCGCGGCTTGCGGAGTTGTGCCACGCCTACGGCGCCCGTCTACTGGTGGACAATACCTTTGCCACCCCCATGCTCTTCCGTCCCCTCGTCCATGGCGTCGATGTCGTTATCCACAGCGCCACAAAGTATATTGGTGGCCACGGGGATGTGCTGGGGGGCGTGGTTGTGGCGCGCAATGATCTGCGTTCCGCCTTTTGGGAGTATCTGAAAAAGACCGGTGGCAATCTTGGCCCCCACGAAGCCTGGCTGCTGCACCGGGGGATCAAAACTCTGCCGCTGCGGATGGAGCGTCAATGCCGCAACGCCTGTGTCGTCGCCGAGCAGTTGAGCCGTCATCCGGCCCTCGCGCAGGTGCGCTACCCGGGTCTGCCTGAACATCCCCAGCACGAACTGGCCGGTCGGCTGTTCGGGTATGCTGGGTATGGCGCGGTCGTCGCCTGCGAGCTGAAAGACGCGGGCCAGGAAGATGTCTTTCGCTTTCTCGAGGCGTTACAGATGGTCCAACCGGCCACAACCGTCGGCGATGTCTATTCGCTGGTTCTGTACCCGAGCCATTCCTCCCACCGGGCCTTGTCGCCGGCCCAGCGGGCTGCGGTCGGCATAGCCGATGGATTGGTGCGTCTGGCCGTCGGCGCGGAGGATCCAGAGGATATTTGCGCGGATATCTACGCGGCATTGGGAAGTTGACAGGCAGGTAGGGGAGGGCGGGAGGCGAGACTGGCAACAGCGCAATGGGATTTTGACATATGATATAGGGTAGAATACAATGGGAGAGACCTGCAATAGACTGAATATTGCCCGGTTTTCTGTGTGATTGAGGTGACAAGGGGTGGGCGAGACGCCCACGATCCCAGGAACGATACCATTCAGCAGTATGTTCGCTGATCCTGCGCATGAAACAAACGATCATTCTTACAGAGAAAGCGCCTGCAGCAGTCGGCCCATATTCCCAGGCTGTCGCAACGGACCACCTGATCTTTACCTCTGGCCAGATCGGGATTCATCCCCTAACCGGTCAACTGCGACCAGGTATTGTTGAACAGACCCGTCAGGTTCTGGAAAATCTCGCTGCTGTCCTTGGCGCGGCCGGATCCAGTATGGGGCATATCGTTAAGACGACAATATTTCTTACGGATATTGCAGAATTTTCCACCGTAAACGAAATTTACGCAGAAGCATTTCAAGGTGATCCCCCCGCACGGAGCACGGTGCAGGTCGCCGCGCTGCCACTTGGCGCGCTGATCGAGATTGAGGCGATCGCGTTACGCGCTTGAAACGCATTCTCGCTGGGCGAGTCGTAGTACCTTTCCACAGAAAAGACATAGTTTTCCTTTCCCCCCTCTACCGTTCAGGTAGTGCGCGCCTGTGTCTTGCATGGATACGAGTGTTGAATTCAACGCGCCAATAGCGGGCAGATTGGCGTGTAACAAATCGAAATCATAGTTGTGATCGTTTCGCAAAGCGACCATCATACCTATCATAGCGTGACTCTATTATTGTAATTGGAGGAAGTCAGACAGTCATGTCAAATCAGCAGACAGTAGCAGTAATGGGACCCAGCGCAGATTTTTTGTTAGAAAGGGATGTCGGACCGAGTCTGGACGACCATCCGATGGCATTGCTCCTGGAGGAGTTTGATGATTCGTATGTAAACCAGCCACAGATGGGCGACATCCGTAATGGCATCGTTGTCGATAAACGAGCCGGTGAGCTGCTGGTAGACATCGGATATAAATCTGAAGGGATTGTCACGGGACGAGAGGTTGATCGTTTGGAAGAGGAGTTCAGGGAGATGGCCATAGGCGATGAAGTGCCGGTCTATGTGATGCGGGAAGACCGTGACGGCAATCTCCTTCTCAGTATTTCCAGGGCCAAGGCCGAGGGGGATTGGAAATACGCCGAAGAGTTACTGGAATCGCAGGATACATTCACTGGCACTGTCAGCGGCTTCAACCGGGGCGGAGTGATTGTCAAGATTGGGCAAGTTCGTGGCTTCGTACCTGCCAGCCAATTGAGTAGCGAAAGTCAGGCATTGCAGCTCACGGAAGGCGAGCCTGACAATCGCTGGATGAAACTGATGGATAACGAACTGCGCATGAAGGTGATCGACCTGGACCGCCGTCGTAACCGGCTCATCCTTTCAGAGCGGGTCGCGATACGGGAATGGCGACGGGAGCAGAAAGAAAAATTGCTCGAATCGCTGGAGGAGCGCAGTGTGTGCGAAGGCGTCGTGAGCAGTCTGGCCGACTTTGGCGCGTTCGTCAATCTGGGTGGGGCCGACGGCCTGATCCATCTGAGCGAACTGAGCTGGGGTCGAATCAGACATCCGAGCGAAGTGGTCTCCATTGGTCAGAAGCTCCAGGTGATGGTGCTGAACGTGGATCAGGAGCGCAAACGAATTGGCCTGAGCCTACGCCGGCTGCTGCCGGAGCCGTGGGAAACAGTGCCTGACAGGTATGAAGTGGGTCAGATTGTGCGCGGCGTGGCTACAAAATTGGTCCATTTCGGGGCCTTTGCCCGTCTGGAAAATGACACCATCGAGGGGCTGATTCACATCAGCGAACTGACTGAGAGACGTATCAGCCATCCGAGCGAAGTCGTGACAGAAGGCCAGGAGCTCGAACTGCGCATTATTCGCATCGATACTGACAAGCGCCGTATGGGCCTCAGTCTCAAGCAAGCTCTGCCGGAAGATGAGGACGTCGAGTTCGATTGGGAACCGGTTCCCCTGGAAGAAAAGGTTGTAGTGCGCGCCACTGTAGGGCGCGAAGCCGCGACAGATACTGGGCCGACTGCGGAACATGACGACAAGGTGGTTCAGGCACAAGTTGAATCTGACGTCGAAGCCGAACAAGAAACTGCGGATACTCCAGCACGAGAAGAATCGGAGCTAGTCCAGGAGGTAGCATAAGGCGCTGTTTTTCTGAAAGACAGACGGGTGTGTACGTGCCGGGCATTTCGTCCGGCATGTTTCTTACTAATGTCTGCGCTTGCCATAACAGACCGATTTGCCGTATTGACAAAGAAGACGGGCTGTCGTTACAATGTAGCCATAGGCATTGGATGCCCGTTGGATGCCCGTCTGGCGGGCCGCTACGATGAGTGCGGCGTCCGGCGCCTCGGTATACCGATGCTGGCAACCGGGCTGTCTGGCCTCAGCACGCCAATCGCCCCTTATCTTCTAACAGTGCCGGGTGTTTTCCATCTACGCCCTTGCGTTTGTATGCGACTCGAATCCCTGAATTTTTGCGCGGGCGGGAAAACGGAATTCCGATTACGGCGTCGGCACTGGCGAGCATGTTAAACTTGGTTCTGTCCGACAGCATACTTCAGGATTATTACGATTATTGAGGGAATGAACCCATGTCTGACAAACTCGAACGCTTCACGAAACGTGCGCGGCGGGTGTTAACGCTTGCTCAGGAACAAGCCCTCCGGCTCAACCACAATCATATTGGAACCGAGCACCTGCTCCTTGGCCTCGTGCAGGAAGAGAATAGCGTCGCGGTGAAGGTGCTGAAGGAACTAGGCGTGGAGCCGGGCCAAGTTGTGCGTGCCATCGAGCGCACTGTCGGGCGCGGGGAACGTGTCCCGTTCGGCAAACCGACCCTTGCGCCCCGCACCAAACGCGTTATCGAATTGGCTGTCGAAGAGGCCCGTATGATGGGCAATCATTACATCGGCACGGAACATCTACTTCTGGGGCTGGTACGGGATGGAGATGGAGTTGCCGTCAACGTGCTGCGCAACCTCGGTATCAACCTCGACCGGGTGCGCACCCAAGCAGCTCGCGATCTTCTGCAGAACAGCTCTCAATCCAAAGAAAAGCAGAAAAAAGAGTCCAAAACCCCTCTTGTAGATCAGTTGGGTCTGGACCTGACCGCGGCCGCTGAAGAAGGGCGTCTCGATCCGGTCATTGGGCGCCAGATGGAGATCGAACGAGTGATCCAGATCCTCAGTCGCCGCCTGAAGAACAACCCGGCGCTCATGGGTGAGCCAGGCGTGGGGAAGACCTCTATCGTTGAAGGGCTGGCCCAACGAGTGGTCGATGGTGATGTGCCGGAACCCCTACTGAATAAACGCATATTGATGCTGGATGTGGGCAGCCTGGTGGCCGGGACGATGTACCGGGGCCAGTTCGAGGAGCGGCTGAAAAAAGTAATCGAAGAGATTATCAACAGCGGCGCCATCCTCTTCATCGATGAGGTGCATATGCTTGTGGGCGCCGGCGCTGCCGGCAGCAGCGTCGATGCGGCAAATATCCTGAAACCAGCGCTGAGTCGTGGCGAGTTGCAGGTAATCGGCGCCACGACATTGGACGAATATCGCAAGCATATCGAGAGCGATGCCGCCCTGGAGCGCCGCTTCCAGCCGATTCTGGTGGCAGAACCGGGCATTGAAGAGACGATTGAGATTTTACGCGGCATTAAGAGCCGCTATGAGGAACATCATAAACTCATTATTTCAGAGGAAGCCCTGGATGCCGCCGCCCATCTGGCCGCGCGCTACGTGCCGGATCGATTTATGCCGGACAAAGCCATCGATCTGATCGACGAGGCCGGCAGCCGCGTGCGGATGTACAAGGCGCCGCATGCGGTCAGCCTGCGGGAAACTTTCATCGATCTGAAACGTTTGCAGAAAGAAAAGGAAGAGGCCCTGGAAACCCAGCGCTTCGATGATGCGATCGATCTGCGCTATCGTGAAGTAGAGTTGCAGTCGAAGCTGGAAAAGCTGCGGGAAGGCTGGCGACAGGTCGCCAACCAACCGATCGTCACTGCCGACGACATCGCCGAAGTCGTTTCAATGTGGACTGGCGTGCCTGTGTACCGCATGGGTGGCGAAGAGCGGGAGCGACTGCTGGGGATGGAAACGGAACTGCACAAACGCATCGTCGGCCAGGATGAACCGATCAAAGCCATCAGCAAAGCGGTGCGCCGCGCCCGAGCCGGGCTCAAAGATCCCAAGCGGCCCATCGGCAGCTTTATTTTTCTGGGCCCGACCGGCATCGGCAAATCGGAGCTGACCAAAGTTCTGGCCGAATTTCTGTTCGGGAGCGAAGAAGCCCTTATCAAACTGGATATGAGCGAGTTTATGGAGCGGCACAATGTAAGCCGTCTGGTGGGCGCGCCGCCCGGATACGTGGGCTATGAAGAGGGGGGCCAACTCACCGAAGCCGTTCGCCGTCGTCCCTATTCGGTCGTTCTGCTGGACGAGATCGAAAAGGCCCATCCGGAGGCATTCAATATGCTCCTCCAGATTATGGAAGACGGCTCTCTGGCCGATGCCAAAGGCCGTCGGGTCGATTTCCGCAACGCGCTTCTGATTATGACCAGCAATGTCGGCGCCAAGCTGATTCAAGGCTCCAAAGGCATTGGTTTCGCCATCACGGCCGACGAGCAGACCCGTATGGAGGCTGAGTATGAGCAGATGAAGGCGCGCGTGATGGATGCTTTGAAGAAAACGTTCCGGCCCGAATTCATTAACCGTCTGGACGGTATTATGGTCTTCCGTAGCCTGACGAAAGACGAGATCACAGAGATCGTCGAGTTGGAACTACGCACCCTGCGGATGCAACTGGCTGAACAGGATATGAAGCTGGAACTGACATCAGCGGCCCGCTATGCAATCGCGGATGCCGGCTACAATCCGGATTACGGCGCGCGTCCTCTGCGCCGGGTGATTCAAAGTGAAGTTCAGGATCCGCTCAGCGAAGCCCTGTTGGAAGGCCGATTCGTCCCAGGCGATACAATTCAGGTGGACTACATCGCCAACGGCTTTCCCGACCGGGCCAAAGATGATGGGGTCAGCGCGCGCGAGTCTGGGTCGCGGAACCCCTTCGATGGGTCGAAGGGGAAGGCGGATGAGGAGGGCGCAGATGGACGCTATGCGTTCACTGCGATTGCCCACGAGGAGGTGGAAGAGCCGGAAGACAGCGAGACCACCGAGGCGCTGGAGGCGCTCTTGCAGTAAAGGGCGCGCCGCGAGAGAACCGACAGCGATGGCGCGCGCCATCCCATAACACAAACCCATTCACAAGAAGAAATCCGATGCAGAAATGCCCGATTGTATCCGTCATGGCGCTTGTCGCCATCTTCCTGGCATCCTGCGTCCCGATATCGCCACAGCCGCCCCAACCCCGATTATGCAAGTTGACCTGAACGACTTTGCCAGGCTGTTCGCGCGGTCGGACGGTGACATCCTTCCGGCGCAAGACTACGCCGATCAGATTTTCGATCTGGTCGATTGCTACATGGAAATGTAAGACGAAGAAGACCTCAAAGCAATGGACGAAATGAGCGCCGGAGAAAACGCCGCCTGCGTAGTCGCCGCGGGCTCGGCGTTCAAGGACATGTGGACGCTCGACGACGTGGACCTGGCCTGGCACGGCGAGATAGCCGAGCATGCAGTCCTACCTGATCATGATGGCCGTCCGCCTGCCCAAGATGCGGCGGCCGCTCAAACCGACTGGCAGCATCCACCTCCACTGCGACCCGACCGCCAGCCACTATCTGAAATTACTGTCCCTCTACGTGCTCGGTGAATTGCTCCATTATACACCTTAGCTCGTAGTCCAGTTTTTGGGGCCGAGCATATAATTCCCCTTTTTTGTGTTCGTTTTGTGATTTTCCAGCGACAGGCGTATCATAGTGAATCTGCGAGCAATCTCTTCGCACATCTGAACCGTTACCATAGGAGGAAAAACAGGATGAATGAGCGTGTAGGGTTTGTAGGACTTGGCATCATGGGGCAAGGCATGGCCCGCAACCTTTTAAAAGCCGGATACAGCGTGCGCGTCTGGAACCGCACAACAAGCCGGATGGCCCCGTTGCTGGAGGTAGGCGCGACGGCCGCTGCCAGCCCAGCAGATGTAGCCGCTCACTGCGATATTATCATCACCTGTGTCAGCGATACCCCGGATGTCGAGGCTGTTATCCTGGGGGAGAATGGCATCCTCTGCGGGGCGCAGGAGGGCGCGCTGGTCATCGATTGCAGCACGATTAGCCCGCAGACGACGATTGAAATCGCCAAACAGTTGAACGCCAAAGGCGTCAGCATGCTCGACGCGCCCATTAGTGGCGGCAGCGAAGGCGCGGCGAACGGAACCCTCAGTATTATGATCGGCGGGGACGCGGAGCAGGTGGAACGGGCCAAGGGCGTGTTCGAGGCCATGGGCAAGACCATCACCTACGTGGGCGGTCAGGGCGCCGGTCAGACCGTCAAGCTAATCAATCAGATTCTGGTCGTTGGCAACTGTCTGGCCATGAGCGAAGCTCTCATCTTTGCCCAGGCCGGCGGTATCGATCTGCAAAAATGCCTCGCCGCCGTCAGTGGCGGCGCGGCCGGGAGTTGGATGCTTGCCAACCGCGGGCCGCAGATCATCGAACGGGACTGGCGCCCCGGCTTCACCATCGATCTGCAGCAGAAGGATGTGCGCCTGATTATGCAGGAAGCGGATGCGCTGGGCGTTCCGGTGTTGATGAGCAGTCAGATCTTCAGTCTGTATCGCACCTTGCAACAGATGGGTCTGGGTGAAGAGGGCAACCACGCGCTGGTGAAGGCGCTGGAGAACCTGAGCGGTGTCAGGGTAGCGGAAAGTTTCTAGTTTCTGGTTTTTAGTGTAGGGGCGGGTCTTGTGTCCGCCCTGGGCAACCACAAGGATTGCCCCTACGATGCGGGCGAGACGCCCGCGTTCCCAGGGTGTTGCAACTTTTCAGACCGGTATGCGTAGTGCTATGTAGGGTACGATTGGTCTGCCGAAATCTTGAAATGGCAATCGTATCTCAATCAGTTCTTCATAATTGTCTGCATAGATTTCTGGTAGTATTCTTGGCGCGAATCGGAACCAGGCAGGATAGTTGCCCATAGGAAATGATATGAGAAGGTTGTTGATCACCCTCATTGTACTCGCCCTCATCGGCGCAGCGGGTTGGGTTGGATACCAGCGTTTTCAGGCGCAGGCTGAGCTTGCCGAAGCCCCCAGTTACGAGACGACCACAGTGGCGCGTGGGTCGATCAGCAGCACTGTGAGCGCAACCGGCAGCATCGAACCGGAAGCCGAGGTGGCGCTGTCGTTTCGCGCTACCGGCCGGGTCGCACAGGTGCTGGTATCCGTCGGCCAGCCCGTGGAGGCTGGACAGTTGCTGGCCCAGTTGGATGTGACCGACGCCGAGTTGGCCCTTGAGCAGGCGGATGTTTCTCTCCAAATCAGCCGCGCGCAGTTGAAAAAGCTGGAAAAGCCCCCCACGGACACCGACATCATCGCGGCCCAGGCCAATGTTGCGGTTGCCCAGGCCAGCGTGGCCAGCGCCGAAGCGTCTCTGGCCAGCGCGCAGGCCAGCTATCGTCAGCTCCTGGCCGGCGCGTCAGGAGCGGAGCTGGCCGTGCAACGCTCCCAAGTGCGCCAGGCTGAGGTGAATGTGCGTCAGGCCCAGAGCGCATACGATGTTGTAAAAAACTTTCCCGACGTCGGCGCATCGCCCCAGGCTGTCCAGCTGGAGCAGATGACCATCACGCTTGAGGTAGCTCAGGCCCAGCTCACGCTGACGCAGCAGGGGGCCGACGAAGCGCAGATCGCCGCCGCGCTGGCGCAGATCGCGCAGGCGGAACTGAGCGTGCGCCAGGCGCGCAGCAATCTGCTGACCGCGCAGAACGGCCTTGACGAGCTGATAGAGGGAGCGTCGGCTGAGGATCTGGATATCGCCCGAGCCCAGGTGCGTCAGGCCGAACTGAGCAGGTTGCAAGCCGAGATCGTCCTCGATAATTCGATGCTGCACGCGTCCATCACCGGTATTGTCAGCCAGGTGAATCTGCGCCAGGGTGAACTGTATGGCAGCAACGCCTTGTCAGCAGTTGTGCTGACGGACCTGGCCAGTTTCCACATGACCGTACTGGTCGACGAAATGGACGTGCGTCAGGTGCAGGTAGGGCAGACCGTGCGCCTGAGCCTGGACGCATTGCCCGATGCCGATATCAGCGGCCAGGTGACGAAGATCTCACCTACGGCCCAGGATGTAGGCGGCGTCGTGGCCTATAAAGTGGAGATCGTGCCGGATTCGACCGATGCCCAGTTGAAGGCAGGCATGAGCGCCACCGCGATCATTACCACTGCCCAAGTGGACAACGTCTTGCTGGTGCCCAATCGCTACATTCAACTCGACCGCGAATCGGGGCGGGCATTTGTGCAGAAGATCATCGCCGAGGCGCCTACCCTGCAGGAAATCGAGTTGGGGCTGCGCAATGACCGTTTCACTCAGATATTGGCCGGCCTCAACGACACGGACGAGATCGCTCTCATCCGCACCAGCAGCGAGGAACAGCTGCGCAGAGCGATGTTTGGCAATTAATGAGGTATGAGCGCAATCATATGAATCGGTAATCAAACAGTAAACTGGCGGGAATACCGAATTGATCCAACGATTTTTCGGCCCAAAAAGCGCGAATGGAACAGAATACGCAGACGGCGTTCGCCCGGTCATCGAAGCTCGAGATCTGACCAAAGTGTATACCATGGGCGATATGGAGGTGCGCGCGCTGCGTGGTGTGGATCTGGACATCCACATCGGCGAGATGGTGGCGGTTATGGGCCCCAGCGGCAGCGGCAAATCAACGTTAATGAATATCATCGGTTGCCTCGACGTGCCGACCTCCGGCGTATATCGCCTGGACAGCGCCGATGTGAGCATGCTGGATGACAACAGACTGGCGGAGATCCGCAGCCTGAAGATCGGCTTTGTCTTCCAGAGTTTCAATCTCTTGTCCCGCACTACGGCCCTGGCCAATGTGGAGCTGCCATTGATCTATGCCGGTATAAGCGGACGCGAACGGCTCCAGCGGGCAATGCAGGTATTGGGTATGGTGGGACTGGACGACCGGCAGGATCACAAACCGAACGAACTGTCCGGCGGGCAGCAACAGCGGGTGGCAATCGCCCGCGCGCTGATCAACCAACCGAAGCTGATTCTGGCCGACGAGCCGACCGGCAATCTGGATACGAAGACCAGCAATGAGATCATGCAGCTGCTGCAGCGGCTCAACCAGGAACAGGGCATCACAATTGTGTTCGTCACCCACGATCCCGAAATCGCCCAGTACTGCAACCGGGTCGTCCATTTCCGTGACGGTCAGATCGAACGGGACGAGCGCAGCATGCCCTTGGATGGCGCGGCGCCGCCGTTACAGTCGCGCGAGAGGGTAGCTGCCAATCCCTAGACCGGCGCGAGTGCGCCTGTGTACCCGCTCAAGGGCAGGAGGAGTTCTGTGCCCTGCCTCCGGCTTCCGCATATCGTAGGCTGAGTTGATTATGAATCTCTATGAATCGATCCGCGTCGCCATGCGGGCTTTGGCTGCCAACAAACTACGCTCCATTCTGACGATGCTCGGCATTATTATCGGTGTCGGCGCGGTCATTGCCCTGATGAGTATAGGCCGGGGCGTAGAGAAATTCGTTACCGATCAGTTTGCCAGCGCCGGCACAAATCTACTCTTTATCGTGCCGGGCCAACTGAGCGAAGGACCACCCCAGGAACGGGCCAGAGGTGGCGGCATTCTGACGCTCAGCGACAGCAACGCCATCGCCAATCCCCTCCAAGTGCCGGATGTGTTGGCCGTGGCGCCGGAAGTGAGCGGCAGTGCCGTTGTGTCCAAAGGAAACAAAGACCTGGTGGTCTCGGTCAGTGGCATCACCGCCAGTTATCAGGATGTGCGTTCCTGGGAGCCCGCCATCGGCGCGTTTATCACCAATACCGATGTCCAGGAGCGCAGCCGCGTGGTGGTCATTGGCTCTGAGGTTTACGGCAAACTTTTTGATCCGAATGAGGATCCCCTTGGTCAGACAATCCGTGTCAATACTCTGCTCTTCCGGGTGATCGGCGTGATGGAGGAACGAGGCGGCGGCGGTGGCTTCGGCGGCAATCTGGATGAGTCGGTATTTATCCCTCTGACCACAGTACAGGACCGTCTGTTTCGGCGCAGAACGGTCAGCGGCGACTACCAAGTCAACATCATCTACGCGTCTGTGCACTCTAGCGATCGGATGGATGCCGCCCAGGATCAGATATCCGAACTGCTACGCGAGCGGCACAACATCTCCTTTCTGGGCGAAGACGATTTCAGCATTATCAACCAGACGGACCTCATCTCGATTTTTGGAGATATCCTCGGCGCTTTGACCTTGTTCCTAGGCGCTATTGCCGGCATCAGCTTGCTTGTGGGCGGCATCGGCATTATGAACATCATGCTGGTGAGCGTCACGGAACGCACCCGGGAGATCGGGCTGCGCAAAGCGGTGGGAGCCAAGCGGCGCAATGTTCTGGGTCAGTTCCTCATCGAAGCGGTTACGCTGGCGGTGATTGGCGGCGGTCTGGGTATTTTACTGGGCGCGGGTGGAGCGACTGCGGCCACTTCGTTTATGGACGACTTCAGCGCAGTGGTCGGCCTCGATGCGATCGTGATTGCGATTCTCTTTTCCATGGCTGTGGGTCTCTTCTTCGGCATCTATCCAGCCTATCGGGCCAGTCGTCTGAACCCCATCGACGCTCTGCGATATGAATAGAAGATTTCTGCCGCTGGTTTGCGTTCTGCTGATAGTGGCCGCTTGTGGCCAACAGTCGGGCAGCGGAGGGCCGACAGCTCTACCGGCAGGCACGCGCGTGGCCCAGCCCACGCCGGATTTCAGCGCCCCACGCCGGGGCGATACGGCGACGACGACTGTGGATCGGGTGGCAGAGACGATCCGCAGCCGGCTTGCCCAGCGGCGAGGCCAGGCAGATCTGATGGATACGCCTACGACAGCAGCGCAAGTCCGCCCGACCCAGGCCGCGCCGCGCTCTCGCGCTGATCTCTCCGTTTTCAGCCAGCCTACCGCTTTGGGTATCCTGTCCGGAGGCAGCCCGCTTTATGCTGCGCCGGGTGGTGGAGCAATTGTTCCGCTACGGGTAGGCGCTACCCTGACAATCACTGGGCGTTCAGCTGACGGCGGCTGGTTTGCCGCCTATTTGGAAGACGGCACTGCCGGCTGGGTACCGGTGTCACAGGTGCGGGTCTTCGGCGATTCCGACGCATTGGAGATCGTGCAGGAGTCGATCGGGCCGGCGGTCGTGGCGACACTGATAGCGGAAGCGAGCGAACCTCTGGCTCCGATCGGCACGGTTGTTGCGCGGCCGACAGCGGCGACGGGCAGCGCATCCGCTGAAGCCACGCCAGAGCCGGCCCAGGCGGAGGTTTCTCCAGCAACAAGTACCGGGCCTTTCGTCACATGTTTGGTGAGAGCGGCCAATGTGCGGGCCGGACCAGGCACAGATTTCCCGATTGTCGGTGGGCTTTTTCAAGGTGAGCAAGCGGCTTTGCTGGCGCGCAACCAGAGCGGCGATTGGGCGCAGGTAGAATTGCCAGAAGGCATCGGCTGGATCTTCGCCCAACTTGTCGAAACGAGCGTGCCCATTGGCGAGCTACCGGTCGTGGAATCAGGAATCAGGAATTAGGAATGCGGGCGTCTCGCCCGCATTACCAGGGGCCCAGGTTACACCAGGCCCAATTCTTGGGCTCGCAAAACGGCTTGGGCGCGATCTCGGACATTCAGTTTCCCCATCAGCGAAGAGGCATAGTTTTTCACTGTGCCTTCTGCCAGATAGAGCCGCGTGGCGATCTCCCGGTTGCTGCAACCGTTGGCCAGCAGGCGCAGAACCTCCAACTCCCGTTCGCTGAGGGGTTCGGTCAGTCTGGACGCATCATCATCATGGGCAGAAGGCGCCATATGGGCAAATTCATTGATTAGTTTACGGGCTATCGACGCTTCGAGCCACGTATCGCCCCGATATGCTGTGCGCACAGCCTCGGCCAATGCGCTGCTGGACATGGCCTTCAGTATGTAGCCCAGCGCGCCGGCGCGAATCCCTTCAAAAATATATTCGTCGTTATCGAAGGTCGTCAAAATGAGGATTCTCGCCTGTGGGTCCTGCATACAGATGCGCCGGGTAGCATCCACTCCGTTCATCTCTGGCATCTGCACATCCATCAACACCACGTCCGGCTTCAGTTCGGCATACAGGTCGACGGCCTCCTGGCCGTTCTCGGCCTCGCCGACAACGGCCAGGTCCTCTTCCAAATCGAGGAGTATGCGTATCCCCTCCCGCAACAACCTCTGATCGTCCGCTAGCAGTAGTGAAATCATCTCAGGCTCAGGCATACTACTCTCCTTTGATTTCTCTGCTTTCTTGGATGGGTAGGCGGAGGGTCAACAAAGTGCCGCCTTCCAGTGGTATGGTCGTGTGCAGAGTACCGCCGAGTTGCGCGGCCCGTTCCCGCATCCCCTGTAGTCCATACCCGCTGCCATTGGATGAGTCGAAGTCTCGTCCGTCATTCCGTATGTTCAGTAACAGTGTATTATAATCGTAAATCCCCAAATTAACCCAGACGTTCAGGGACTGGCCGTGCTTTTGCACGTTTGTCAGCCCCTCCTGAACCACCCGGTATATAGTCATGTACTGGGTATCGGACAAGGACGGCAGCATGTCGGGCAGGTCGATATGGACAGTAATGCCCGTGGCGACAGCGAACTCATTGCTGATCTGTTGCAAGGAGTGGATCAGAACGGTGCTGTCGGCATTATAATTGTGATTGCGCAGCATCGTAAGGGTATCGCGCAGTTCGGTCAGCCCATCGGTGAGTTGCGCGCGCACAGTTTCGATCATCCCGGCTGCCTGCCGCGGGTTCTGTCCTATCAACCGGCTCGCGCCTTCCAACTGCACAATCGAGACGGTCATCCTGTGCCCGAGGGTATCGTGCAACTCTCTGGCGAGGCGACTGCGCTCTTCGGCCACAGCCAACGTTCCGGACTGGTCTGCGTATTCCTGCAAGCGGGTCAGCAGATGTTCGATCTCTCTTTGGTCCCGCCTTGTCCGCGCTATCCCGCCGCAAAGCATGCCAGAAAAGGTGAACCCGATAATGCTCATCACTGCTCTGACTAGAGGAGGACTTGCCAGGTCTGCTGTATAGGGATGAAAGTTTCCATAGAATGTGATCACAACAAATACGCCAACCCAAATCAGACTGGCTCGGGTGCTGACTCCTCTCAATACTATTACCTGCCCGGTGAGAATTAAAAATAGATACATGAAAAGCCAGTCTTGGGTAAATAGCAGACAGGCAAGCAGACTCTGTACCGCCAAATAGAGATACGTCTGTCGGGGATTGTTCCTTGGCAGCAGCCAAATAAAAGCGCTGAAAAGCAGTAGTGCAATCAGAAGATGTGGCTCTGGCAGTGAACCTCTCAGGAGGTAAATGTGGAGCACCGCGAAGCAAACAGTGAGCTGCGCGAAGAGATAAAGCAAGAAGCGCGCACTTCGATAGAACGGCTCTGTCTTCCGCTTCTGGTTCATTGCGTCTATGGTCAGGTTATCGATATATGATGACTGGCGGCCGGATTCGTTGCCGCTTACAACACGAACATTTGTTTGGGGGATAGCATAATCGAGCGCTTTGTTCTCAGTCATGGGGTTTTTCTTCTGGCTTTTCCCGGTTTCCCTTCATCGGCGATTCGTTGCAGCGAGCGGACCAGATCGTTGCCGTTGCTATTGGTTGTACGCAGTTCCTTGAGGGTATAACGCAGTTCGTTCAGCCCATCGGTGAGTTGCATCTGCACGGTTTTAAGCATCCTGGCTACCCTCTGCGGTTCCTGTTTCATCAACCGGCTCGCGCCTTCCACCTGCACACTCGAGACGGTCATCCTGTGCCCGAGGGTATCGTGCAACTCTCTGACGAGGCGACTGCGCTCTTCAGCCACAGCCAACGTTCCGGACTGATCTGCGTATTCCTGCAAGCGGGTCAGCATACGTTCGATCTCTTTTTGGTCCCGCCTTGTCCGCGCTATCCCGCTGCAAAGCATGCCAGAAAAGGTGAACCCGACAATACTCAGCACTGCTCTGACTGGAGGACTTGCCAGGTCTGCTGTATAGGGATGAAAGTTTCCATAGAGTGTGATCACAACAAATACGCCAACCCAAATCAGACTGGCTCGGGTGCTGACTCCTCTCAATACTATTGCCTGCCCGGTGAGAATTAAAAATAGATACATGAAAAGCCAGTCTTGGGTAAATAGCAGACAGGCAAGCAGGAACTGTACCACCAAATAGAGATACGTCTGTCGGGGATTGTTCCTTGGCATCAGCCAAATAAAAGCACTGAAAAGCAGCAGTGCGATCAGAAGAATTGGCTCTGGCAGTGAACCTCTCTGGACGTAAATGTGGGCCACCGCGAAGCAAACAACGACCTGCGCGAAGAGATAAAGCAAGAAGCTCTCACTTCGATAGAACGGCTTTTTATTCATTGAGCCTCTGCGAGATTTTGTTGCGATATGATGGCGGACGGCAGGGTTCGTTTCCGCACAAAACACGAACATTTGTTCGGGGGGGGGGGGGGGGGGGGGTAGCATGATGTTCGCCTTGAGCTTAGTCATGGGTTTTTTCGTTTGGCCTTTCCAGCTCCCCCTCATCGGCGATTCGTTGCTGAGAGCGGCTCGGGGCGTTGCCGTTGCTATTGGTTGTACGCAG
Source organism: uncultured Caldilineaceae bacterium (assembly GCA_958295915.1). GTDB lineage: Bacteria > Chloroflexota > Anaerolineae > Caldilineales > Caldilineaceae > Bin5. Next base: position 3,295,769 of record OY282381.1, on the reverse strand, counting down.
TTCCTTGAGGGTATAACGCAGTTCGGTCAGCCCATCGGTGAGTTGCATCTGCACGGTTTTAAGCATCCTAGCTACCCTCTGCGGTTCCTGTTCTATCAACCGGCTCGCGCCTTCCACCTGCACAATCGAGACGGTCATCTTGTGCCCGAGGGTATCGTGCAACTCTCTGGCGAGGCGATTGCGCTTTTCGGCCACAGCCAACATTCTGGACTGATCTGTGGATTCCTGCAAGCGGGTCAGCAGATATTCGATCTCTTTTTGGTCCCGCCTTGCCCGCGCTATCCCGTTGCTCAGCAGGCCAGAAAAGATGAACCCGCTACTGATCAGCACTGCTCTGATTGGAGGAGGATTTGACAGGTCTGCTGTATAGGGATGAAAGGTTCCATAGAGTGTGATCACAACAAATACGCCAAACCAAATCAGACCGTCTCGGGTTCGGAATAGTATTATCGACTGACTGGCGAGAATAAAAAACAAATACACGAAAAGAAAATCCTGGATAAATAGCAGGCAGGCAAGCGAACTCTGTATCGCCAAATAGAGATACGTCTGTCGGGGATTGTTCTTTGGCAGCAGCCAAAGAAGAGCGCTGAAAAGCAGCAGTACAATCAGAAGAATTGGCGCTGGCGGTGAACCTCTCTGGAGGTAAATGTGGACCACCGCGAGGCAGACAACGATCTGCGCGAGGAGATAAAGCAAGAAACTCTCATTTCGATAGAACGGCAATGTCTTCTGGTTCATTGGGTCTATGGCCAGATTATCGATATATGATGACTGGCGGCCGGATTCGTTGCCGCTTACAACACGAACATTTGTTCGGAAGATGGCGTAATCGTGCGCCTTGTTCTCAGTCATGGAGTTTTTCTTCTGGCTCTCCCAGTCTCCCCTCATCGGCGATTCGTTGCTGAGAGCGGCTCGGGTCGTTGCCGTTGCTATTGGTTGTACGCAGTTCCTTGAGGGTATAACGCAGTTCGTTCAGCCCATCGGTGAGTTGCATCTGCACGGTTTCAAGCATCCTGGCTACCCGCTGCGGTTCCTGTTCCATCAACCGGCTCGCGCCTTCCACCTGCACGATCGCGACGGTCAGCCTGTGCCCGAGGGTATCGTGCAACTCTCTGGCGAGGTGATTGCGCTTTTCGGCCATAGCCAAAGATGCTGCCTGGTCGATGTGTGTCTGCAGGCGGGCATGGGCATCTTGTATCTCTGCCAGCGCCCGGTTGAGCTCTCTGCGGTTCCGCCTTGCCCGCGCTACGCTGTTGCTCAGTATGCCGGCTAAGATGAACCCGACAGTGACTACCACTGCTCTGATTAGAGGAGGCGTTGTCAGGTCTGCTGTATAGGGATGAAAGGTTCCATAGAGTGTGACCCCAACAAATACGCCAACCCCAATCAGACTGTCTCGGGTGCTGACGTCCCTCATTACCATTACATGCCCGGTGAGAATTAAAAATAGATACATGAAAAGCCAGTCTTGGGTAAATAGCAGACAGGCAAACAGGAACTGTACCGTCAAATAGAGATACGACTTTCGAGGATTGCCCCTTGACGGCGTGTGCCAAAGAAGAAAGCTGAAAAGCAGCAGCACAATCAGAAGATGTGACGCTGGCAGTGAACCTCTCTGGAGGTAAATATGGGCCACCATGAGGCCGATAATGGCCTGCGTGAAGATATTAAGCAAGAAGCTCTCACGTCGATAGAATGCTTTTTTATTCATTGAGTCTATGCTAGGTTTTGTTGCGATATGATGGCGGACGGCAGGATTCGTTTCCGCACAAACACGAACATTTGTTCGGGGGGGGGGGGGGGGGGGTAGCATGATGTTCGCCTTGAACTTAGTCATGGGGTTTTTCGTTTGGCCTTTCCAGCTCCCCCTCATCGGCGATTCGTTGCAGCGAGCGGCTCAGCTAGACCCCGCGCGTCTTGACGCTCCCACTGCGTAACATCAGTATATCACAAAAAATTTCAAATCCCTATCCCTATTCCCAGATTTTCCAACAGCCATACGATCAGCGCCACATCTCCGGCGCCGCTCCCAATATCAAGAACTTTCATCCCGCTTTGAAATAGAATCAACCCGTAAAACCCACGGTGTGGGTTTTACGGGTTCTGTGTCAGACTGCATAATAAGACGCGGACGTTTCGCCGCAACAACTTTGTTTACAAATCCCGCTTCATAACAGTTGGTCCGTTCCGTTACTGTAGAGGACTGGTCATCAAATAACGCATTGAATTAGGTGGACTGCGGTACAGCAGTATAGTTCCACTGAGGTAGAGGTCATCAAAAACGACTGCCGCCGGCCAGAGCCCGCAGGGAATCGTCGATAGCGTGGACTTCGGGAATCCACTGCGCGTGCGGATCCGTAGCAATGTATGTGATGCCCCCATGACCCAGCTGCCTATCTTTGTCCGATCCAGAAAGTGCACACATCACAAACTGACGGCGCAGAACAGCAACGGGAGCGACTATAGTTGGACCAAGTCCCGTCCTCAGACAGGCTGGACCGGTAGTACCTCTTGCCCGACCTGTGCGCGCAAATTTCGACAAAGCCTTTCTCTTTTGCCATGCGCTGCAGTTTCAGCATCATCTGCAGACCTGCCCCCTTGCTCTGTCCCTCGGGTGTCACTGCCAGGGAACGAATCTCCACCCGGTTGTCCGTTATCGCTACGAGGGAGCCGCATCCCAGCAACTGTGACGAATTCAGAATTGTTTCGGTCGGGAAAGGATGGCTCCACTCAACTGCGACGACCCAGCCCGGAAGTGTCTGGAGAATATCCTCCGCGCTACGAGGGCGCAATGCCGTCGGAAAGGTCTTGATGAAGGCGGCGATTGAAGGAACGTCCGATTCATTGGCAGGTCGTACGCGGATTTCGCTCACCGAGGGCGAACCAGCCAGCAGGCGCAAGGCTACGTGTCCGTGTGATGTTACCAGATCCATTCGGTTCATGTCGAACTCTCCTTAGTAAGTATAGGTAAGGATAAGTTGCTGTCTCGCAAGCGTTCTATACATCGAGATCATCTTTGTGATCATGATCTACTTCAGGTTCTTGTGCGAAAAGCGTATTCGACAGCTCGGGGTATTATATGGTCTGATTACTATACTGAATTGGGCAGTCATACCGCTAGTGCCAATCGTCATATAGTAAGCACATGACCTCAGATAGGGCTCGCGCGCCTACTCCTTGTTAGCTCTGGAGAAAATCAGGATGAGAAACGCTGTACAGCGCCAAGTGTCACAGGAAAGTCATATGACGTTGACAGGAGCGTTGCCTTGCGCTAAGATTGGCGCTGATTGAAGCGATGATCGACATAACCGAGAGCCGGGATACAAGCGACTATCAGTGGCGCGACAAATTTTCCTGGCGGCTCAACAGAGAGAGTACGGAAAGATGCAGGAGCTTGAAGCGTTGCGAAGCCAAGCAGAAAAAGAGCTGGCCGCAGCCAAGACAATCGAAGCGACGGAGGCCTGGTACCGGGACTATCTGGGGCGCAACGGGGTCGTCACGAACTTTTTACGGGGATTGGGGGGACTTCCCCGAGAGGAGCGTCCTGCCGCCGGCCGGGCCGGCAATGAAGTGAAAAATCTGCTCGAAGCGGCTCTGCACACCCGCCAGGAGGCCATCCGCCAGCGGGAGATGGAGCAGGCGCTCGCGGCCGAGGGCGTGGATGTGACTCTGCCGGGGCGCAAGCAGAATCTGGGCAGGATTCATCCCAGCAACCAGACGCTGCGGGAGATATCTCAGATATTCGGGCAGATGGGGTTTCAGGTGTACGACGCGCCGGAAGTCGAGACCGACGAAAACAATTTTGGGTTGCTGAACATCCCGGAAGGCCATCCGGCCCGGGATATGTGGGATACGTTTTATACGACGACGCCCGGGGTCATTCTGCGCACCCACACCAGCCCCGGCCAGATTCACGCCATGCGGGCGTACTGCCCGGAACCGATTCGGGTGATTCTGCCGGGCAAATGCTACCGCCATGAGGACGTCAGCGCCCGCTACGACATGATGTTCCATCAGGTGGAAGGGCTGGTTGTCGGCCACAATGTAACGTTCAGCGATCTGAAGGGGACATTGGTGAACTTCGCCAATCAGATGTTTGGCGAGGGACGCCGGCTGCGTTTCCGCAAGAGCTATTTCCCCTTTACAGAGCCTAGCGTCGAAGTGGATGCGGGCTGCGTTCTGTGCGGGGGCGAGGGCTGCCGTGTCTGCAAGCGGACCGGCTGGTTGGAGATTCTGGGAGCTGGCATGGTGCATCCGATTGTGCTGCAAAACGGCGGCTACGACCCGTCCGTTTTCAGTGGTTTCGCCTTCGGTATGGGGCCGGAGCGGATCGCAATGCTCAAATACGGCATCGACGACATCCGCTACTTCTTCACCAATGATATCCGTTTCCTTGAACGGGTGGGGTGATGGTAGGTATATCAGAGTGAGAGGAGGGAGTATGGAATCCACAGCGCGGTTGCGCGACGCGCCTCAGACACGGACAGAGCAGACCGACGGCCAACCCGCGACCGTCAACCCCCTTGCGCCCCACGACGGCCACTATGTCACCAAGGAAGAGTACTGGGCCAAGTGGTATGAACACCCCTACCCGGACATCGACGTCAGTTACGAATGGAACAACGGCATCCTGGAGGCCAAACCCTTGCCCACGCCCCCTCAACTCGAACTCTACAATTGGTTTCTCGACCTCATGCGCCGCTATGTGGAAAGCCAAAGGGTCCACGAGACCCACAGTCGTGACGACGGGAGCTCCCAACCGATTGCCAGGCTGATCAATCTGGAGACCGGTTTCAGTCTGACCATGCCGGACCCGGCCGAGTTGTCTGGGATACGGGAGGCGGTGCGCAAGCCGGACATCGGCGTGGTTCGGTTTGACAACCGGGTACCCTGGAAGGATGATGACCGGGCGTTTATGGGTGTCTGCGATATGTGCGTGGAGTCAGTGTCTGATTCGACACCGGCGGAGACGCGCCGGGACACGGAGGAGAAGAAGCTGGATTATGCTCTGGCCGGGGTGCAGGAATACTTTATCCTCGATCCCAATGGCCGCCACATGCGCTTCTATCGACTCGGCGCGGATGGGCGTTATGAGGAGATTCAGCCCGATGCGGAGGGGGTGATCCGCTCTGAGGTGTTGCCTGGGTTCCAGTTTCGGCAGCGAGATCTGTTTCGGCGGCCAAGTATAGAAGAGCTGGCTCTGGACGAGGCGTATAGTGGGTATGTCATACCTGGCTATCAGGCCGCAGTCGCCGCCCGCCAGCAGGCGGAAGAGCAGGCCGCCGCCGAAATGGCCGCCCGCCAGCAGGCGGAAGAGCAGGCCGCCGCCGAAATGGCCGCCCGCCAGCAGGCGGAAGAGCAGGCCGCCACCGAAATGGCCGCCCGACGAGCAGCCGAAGAACGGGCGCAAGCGTTGGAAGCCGAATTGGCCCGTCTGCGCCAACAACTTTCCTGAGCGCAGATACCCCGGAAAAGAGCGAATCTTCGGAAGGAATTAAGAGGGCAGGCGGCCTTGCCGCGGGCGGATGCGGGCGAGACCGCCCGCGATCCCAGAGGGCGCTTCTTGTGGACGCCCTTATTTATTCTTCCAGGGCTTTGCGCAGCTCTTCACCTTCCTCCTGCCACCACTGATAGAGGATCGCGATGTCTGTGCCGATAGAGAAATGGCGCACGCCCATATCCAGATAGCGCTTGGCGCCGTCTGCGCTGTTCAATTCGATGCGGGGATGAACACCTGCCGCCAGGCAGGCTTCGATCACCCGCTGCTCGCCGGCCTGCACCTGTGGGTCCTGGCGCTGGCCGGCTTTGCCGACGCTCATCGAGAAATCCGACGCTCCCCACTGAAGCATCTCTACCCCGTCCACGGCCAGAATCATATCGAGTTCATCCAGGGCCGATTTTTTCTCCAACATCAGCACGACCACAATCTCATTCAGGGCCTGCACATAGTCCGCACTGCCTCCGTAGCCCATATAGGCAAACCGTCGGGTGGCCACGCCGTATGTGCCGCCTGTCTGGGGGGAATCGGCGCGCACATAACGGACACAGTCGCGGGTGTCCTCAGCCGAGCGCACATCAGAAAAAAGTACGCTATTGAAACCGGAACCCACAGCCCGCTGGGCTATAAACTCATTGTTGGCCCAATCGATTTTGATCATCGTACCCAAATTGTGCAGTTCGGCAGCCCGACAGATATTGTCGAAATCATGCAGTGTGTATGTGCCGTACTCAGCGACGAACTCCACATAATCGTATAGCCCTGTGTGGCCCAGGGCTTCCACGACATTCGGCCAAACGGTGTGGATATGGGTGCCCAGCGTTGGTTTGCCCTGATCGAGTAAGTTGCGAATCGGATTCGCTCGCATTGCAAATTCTCCAGTTGAAATGGCGTTCTGACGGTGTCCGTTAGCACGGCGGCCAATGGGTGCAAACCGGTGGGACGGGGGCCACCATGCCCGATCTTAGCACAGTATAGCACAGCCCGGTAAGACAGGAACAGTCGCGGGGATGGATGGGGTGCGTCCCCAATAATTTAGAGATCATATAAGGGCGAGTACTTAGGAGGTCGTTTATCATTCTGCCCATCCTTCCATCCTGAAAATCCTGATTCAGACAATGTCGAATTCAGTGTAGCTGTCCAAACGGACAATTGCGGGCGAGATGCCCGCGTTCCCAGGGACGCCCCCTGATACATCGTTCGTTCGTCACAGTTGTCTGGGTGTCCGGCGCTATTCGCTCGGTTCCAGCAGCTCCTCCTCTTGCCCGCTGTGCACCAGCAGCACCGTTCCGACTGCGCGGACCCGATCATTGAGTTGGCGGCCGTAGCTCCCCCGGTCTTCGGTGGCTGGCTGATTCATGCCCAGTAAGGTCAGGTCGGTCTGCGCGCTCCAGGTTTCCACGGTCTTATTGAACGGTTCATCCTGCGGTGGGACGATCACGACCGGCTCAGCGGTAACGCGCACCCTTTCCAGGAGGGCGCGCAGATGGGCTTCGGTCCGTTCCCGACCTTCTCCGCGAGGCAAAACCCGCAGTAAGCGAATGCACGCCCCGTCCCAAGTGGCATGCTGAGAGATGATATATGCCAGGAGCAGCATCAATTCGGCATTGCGGTTGTGCCCCCGCCACCACACGTCAATGATCTTGCGATTGCCAAAACTGCGCATCTCGTCGTGATGCAAAAACAACGCTGATTTTTCCAGATTGGCCAGTGTCGACAACAAGTGCAAGGCCTGTACCCGTCCCTCATCTGTACCGCTCCAGCCCATCAGAACTGTGTTGGGCCTCAGACCGCCGACGCCATGAGATTGGCACACTGTCACGGCGCCGGAGTAAAAGTCGTCCACAATGTCGGCCTCTGCAAATGCTGACATGTTTTGCTTGCGGATGAATGTTTGAATCTGGCGCCGCGCGACTGCGCGCAGTTGTCGCTGCGCCAACTGATCGACGTCCCCCACCAGCAGTTGGAAAAAGGAGACGATTCCATATCCGCGACTGAGCCACTGGGCCATCTCCACCAACGGCCCCCGGTTGTGGGGTTGGCCGGTGAATACCAGGATATTGGGCCGCCAGTTTTTGGCATGATAGGTCAGGCGCTCCAGATTGAGAAGTGCGCGTCGCGCCAGGGAAAACCAGATGCCGCTGCGCACATCGCCCCAAGTATGGATGATAGCGCGTCGTTCCAGATAAAAGTAGATGCCGTAGCTGATCAGAATGGCGACCAGTGTGGCGACTGGACTGATCAAGAACATGGCGCTGTAGCAGAACAGCGCTCCCAACAGAGACAGGCGGGGATGGATCTTCAGGCGTGGTCGATAGCTGGGGTTCCCCACCAGTTTCTCGATGCCCGCAATCAGGTTGGTCATGCCGTAGGTGTTGAGGAAGAACATTGTGATGATTGGCGCCACAAAGTTGAGATCACCGGCCCAGATGATCGCAACCGCGATGGCCATGCTGAGGAGAACCCCTACGCGCGGCTCCGTTGGACTGCCCAATTGGGCGCTAAAGACGCGTGGAACGATTCCATCCCGGGCAATGGCCTGCAGCGTGCGCGGCGCGGCGACGATGCTCCCCAGGGCCGAGGACAGCGTTGCAGACCAGACCCCGAGTAAAATCAGCGGTGGAAACAGCGAGATCTCCTGCATGATGAGCGGGTTGTTTTTCAGATCATCCGGCGCGCCGTGCAGGGAAAACCAGATGGCCGTAGCGAAATAGATTGCGGCTGTGAAGAGGATCGAAACGATCGTGCCCCTGGGGATGCTTCTGCTCGGGTCTTTCAGGTCACCGGACATACTGGCGCCGACAGCGATGCCAGTGACCGCTGGGAAGAAGACAGCGAAAACGACCCAGAAATTGTTGCCTTCGCTGTACTTCGAAACCAACGTCGGCGTCTGCATATCGTCCCAGCCGCCGGCAAAAAATGAGGCGATCGCAGCCATCAGTACGGCCAGAATGAAATACTGAACCTTGATGGCGAAGTCTGCGCCGATGTAGGCGACGGCGCCAAATAGCAGCGCGACAGATGTCGCAATCAAGCGGGGATCGAACTGGCGGAAATAGTTGATTTCCGCCAGGGCCTCAGTGAAACCGATGATATAGAACGCCACGGAAATCGTTTGGGAAAGATAGAGCGGCACGCCGATGGCGCCGCCCATTTCCGGCCCCAATGAGCGCGAGATCAGATAATATTTGCCGCCGGCCCGCACATGCATCGATGTGGCAATGGCTGAGAGGGAAAGCCCGGTCAGAAAGCTGATGGAATTGGCGATAGCTACAATCATCAGCGCGCCGATCAGCCCGGCCTGGCCGACGACCCAGCCAGTGCGCAAAAAGAGGATAATGCCCAGAATCGTGAGCACGTTCGGGGTGAACACCCCCCCAAACGTGCCGAACCGGGCGGCCGTATTTCTCGATTGGGTCGGAATCGCCTGCGCGGATGCCGTCATAAACGGTGGATGATATCCTCTAACGCCATGCGCCAACGGGATGGGATCTGTTCGCCGAGTTCGATACGAGCTGCGCCGATAAACTGTGCCAGCTCCAGCAATGATTGCGCGAGTTCTGTCCCGGAGCGCGCGCTGACATGCGTGTCTTGTTGCGGATACAAAGCGTGGATGTGGTAGGTCCCCTCCTTACGATCCATCCGCGAATCCATGCGTCCGATGAAGTGATCGCCGTGCAGCAGTGGCAACACATAATAGCCGTACTGTCGCTTGGCTTTGGGAACGTAGATTTCAATTCGGTAGCGGAAATCGAAAAGCCGCTCCGTCCGTTCCCGATCACAGATCAGATTGTCGAAAGGCGATAGAAAGACGGTCCGCGGCTGCCAATCGCCTGTCCGGATCGACGCTAACAGCGGCAGAGATTCCCGATGGATATACCAATCTCCAGGCCAGGGTTCGCTCTCCACAACGATTTGCGCCGGCAGCACAACCCCTTCAGCCACCAATTCCGCCAGCCGCTGGCGCAGATTGGGGTACATATTGCGCATGAAATGGTTGTTAATCTGTTTTTGGTTCGCCACCCCCAACGCCTTCAGCGACCGTTGGCAAGACAGGCGCACAACCGCTTCTTCGGCTAACGGCTCCTGCTCCGCCCACTCAGGCAGCCACTCGTCCCGCAGATGCCACAGCTTCTGGTTGCCCCGTCGCCCCACAGACATCACAATACCGCTTCTGTCCAGAAAGTCGAGCATCCGCGAAACAGTGCCCCCACTGGTCCAGCCGGGGGATTGCCAGGGCACGACCGCCAGGTCGGTGAAAGCTTTGGAAGGCAGAGGGCCGTTCGTCCGCAAACGCTCGATGATGTGTTCCTGCAGGGTCGAATTGGCCTCCATCCATGCGCGTACCCGCTGGGACCATGCGCTGGAATTGGTGTAGGCCCGCCCAATCCAGCGGCGAAAGAGAGGATAATCTTGTGTAAGGATAAAGGAGGCGCAGTGTGCCCAGGCTTCGATGATTTGGCGTTTTTGTTGCAGATCATCCAAAAGCGATGGATCGAACGGACCCAGGCGGCTCCACAGCGCCAGCAGTTGTGTCCGTTCCACCGCCCGAATCGGATCGATTTGCAGACAGTTCAACTGCTGGAAAAACTCGATAATGCCCTCTTGGGTCGCGGGCAGGCGCGGCCCCGCCAGACATTGGGCGGCCACGGCCAGTCGGCGGGCTTCTGTGAGGGTGATTGATTGCATATGATAGTTTGCAGGTCGGGCGCCAGCAGGCGCTACACTGCAGTGGCCAGTGACCCGTGATCTGTGGCCTGTGGGGTTTCCTGACCACAGGCCACAGGCAACTAACCACTGATTTTTCTCTGCTTGTGCCTCGCATACCTGAGAAATTGCTTATCCTGTTGCAGCTCTTGCGCCAGCTGCAACAGGCTCAGGCGGCGCAATACTCTGGCAGTGATGGGCCTTTTGTCATCCCAGAATATCAAGGAACGATAAAACTGCTGTGCAGGTTCGGAATTCAACAGATTCGCCACAAACTGCGCTTCTTCTTGGACGTGACAAGGGATGAAATAGCAAGTATCATCGAAAACAACCGGTCGGTTCCGATGGGGTCCGACTACGACACACCGCAGCTGTTTATACATACCTGAGATGGCGACTTTCCAGCGGGCACATGTGTACTCGCCTACACCAAAGACAGAAAATCGGGGGCGATTTCGGTAGATCGAACTGCGTCTGCTATCCAGAATATCCCCGTAATGATGCAGGTAGCGCCAGGTATGGGGCGCTTTCATCTGGATGGGTGTTGTATTTTCCTTTGTTGATATCCATGCCGAACAGGTGGGTTACTGAGTCGAAAGGTTTTCGCGCCCGCGTCAACAATGGTTTCATTTGTTGGGCACTAACCTAGCATTGCCTTGCTGATAGCCCTATACCCTTGCGCGGCGGCGATCAGATCGTCCAGCATCAACTTTTCGTTGATGACGTGCGCGTCCGCTTCGCTGGCCGGGCCGAAGCCGATCGTCGGGATAGCGGCCACGCCGGCGCTGTAGGCGGCATTCGTGCAGAAGCGGTAGGCGTTCAGGCCCGCTTCGATGCCGACGCCATTGACCGCGGCCAGCGCGCTGGTCACGAATGGGTCGGCGTCGCTTGTCAGCCAGGCGGGAAAGAACTTTTCCGTAGTGAACGTGTGTCCGGTGAAGCTTGTATACTCTCCCGTTGCGATGCGGGCTTCCAACTGTATGTCGGCTAACTCCGGTCGTTGCGTGATGTCTGCCAGGACGTTTTCAGCGGTTTCGCCGGGGAGCAGCCGCCGATCATAGGTCACGCGGCAGATGCTGGGAATGACGGAATGGCCTGGGTAGGGGTCGCTGATGATATCCGTCAGCGCGAAGATGGCCGGCCCCATCTGCGGGTGCTCGGCAAGGGGCAGATCTTCTACAGCAGCGATGGCCCGCATCATATCCAACACCGCGTTGCGGCCCATCTGCGGCGCAGACGAATGGGAGGGCCGCCCGGTCGTCGTCAGGTGGACCTCTGCCCGCCCCCGCCCGCCGCGGACGATCTGCAAGTTCGACGCTTCACCGATGACGACGAAATCAGCGCCAGTCTGCGCGATGACTTTTTCCAGGGCTACCCCTTCCAGCACTTCCTCCATCACCGACGCGCTGATGACGGCTTTGCCTTTCAGTTTGGCTCTGTCCAGCCCGGCGATGCCGTGGACCATTGCAGCCAGCGCGCCTTTCATGTCGGCTGTGCCCCGCCCGTGGAGCGCGCCGTTCATCACCTCCCCACTGAACGGGTCCAACGCCCAAGGTACTCCAGGCGAGATGCCGACTGTGTCTGTGTGGGCGTCAAAAACGATCGTCGGGCCGGGCTGCGATCCTTCCAACACGCCGATGACATTGCCGATGTCATCCATCCAGACGTTGTCGAACCCCAGCGCCTTTATTTCGGCCTCGATGCGGCGGGCTACGTGCGTTTCCTCTCCGCTCAGGCTGGGGAGGCGCACAATGTCTCTGGCAAACGAGATCAGACGGTCTGTGTCGAGCATACCCGTTTCCTTTTGTATGTATGGGAATTTCGTTCTCTCCTCTTCCCGCTATAGGGAGAAAGGAAGGCCAGAAAGGATAGAGGCTGAAAAATTCACGCTATTGTGCAATGATAGCGGCGCCGCTATGACGGCGCGTAGCAGAAATATAGCTGAGATACCAAAAATCGCCAACTCTCCGCTAATGGCTAGTGGTCAGTGGCTAGATATTGTGTAGTCAGCCGAATCTGATGTAGCTGCCCAGAGGCAAGCAGAAATTTACCCCCACTTTGCGCTGCACCCTACGGATTTCGATGCTTTGCAAAGCGATTGTCCGTCAGATACACTACACCCATGACGAATTGTCCGCTTCCTTAACCAGACCAAGGAGCTTCTCTCTCGCATGAGTAAAATTCGTGTGTTCCAGTCTATTGAAGAGACCAGAGACTGTCTTGGCGATCAGCAGTATATCGCTGGTGACGAAATTGCTACAACCGCATACCTGGCGCAGCAGTTGGGCAAACCGTTGTTGGCCGAAGGGCCGGCCGGCGTGGGCAAGACGGAACTGGCCAAAGCCCTTGCCGACTCGCTTGACCGTCCGCTCATCCGCTTGCAGTGCTACGAGGGACTGGACGAAACGAAAGCTCTCTACGAATGGGAGTACGCCAAGCAGCTCCTATACACACAGCTTCTGCGCGATCAACTGCAGCAGACTCTCGCCGGCGCTCGTTCCCTGGCCGAAGCCGCAGATCGGCTGGCCGACGAGGAGGATGTCTTCTTCTCGATGCGCTTTCTATTACAGCGGCCTTTACTGCGGGCGATTCTCAGCGATGAGCCGGTTGTGTTGCTCATCGACGAAATCGACCGTGCGGATGCCGAGTTCGAGGCCTTTCTGCTGGAGGTGTTGAGCGACTTTCAAGTGAGTGTGCCGGAGTTGGGCACCCTGACGGCCAGACAGCGGCCGATCGTTGTCCTGACCAGCAACAACACCCGTGAACTCAGCGAGGCTCTCAAACGGCGCTGTCTCTATCTGTTCATCGGCTATCCGTCTCGGGAGCAGGAACTGAATGTCGTGCGCTTGAAAGTGCCCGATCTGGCGCCGCAGATGGCCCAACAAGTGGTAGAACTGGTGCAGCGCTTACGGGAGATGGACCTGCGCAAGTTGCCCAGTATTTCGGAGACCCTGGACTGGGCCCAGGCGCTGGTAGCCCTCAACACCGAAAATCTGGATCAGAAGACACTGGAGACGACCCTCAGTGCGCTATTGAAACATGAGACCGATCTGCGCAAAGTGCAGCGTCAGTTGGGGCGGATAGACGACGACGATGAAGTCGATTGGGACGATGAACTACGTCGGCGGGGGCGCTAAGATTGAGACGCAGCGCGTGCACAACGTAAGTCGGCGCAGATGCAATCCACATTGTAAGGCGAGGCAGCGGGCAGAGCAACCCGGGCATCGCTGTACAGGAGAATCCGATGGAAGAGCGAATCGTACAATTCATTTCCGCATTGCGCTCCGGCGGAATACGGGTCAGCCTGGCGGAGAGCGCGGATGCCTTCTCCGCGGTGGAAAATCTGGGCGTGCAGGATCGGGACACCTTCCGCTTGAGTTTGCGGGCAACCCTTGTCAAGGATCTGGAGAGCCTGCCCACATTCGAGGAGTTATTCCCGCTTTTCTTCGGTAGCGGCGAACCGCCACCCCTGATGAATCTGATGGAAAATCTGACGGAAGAAGAGGCCAATATACTGGCAGAAGCTCTGCGCCAGTTCGGCCAGCGGCTGCAGGATATGCTGGAGCGGCTACTGCGAGGCGAGAAACTTACGCCGGAGGAGTTGGAAGCTCTCGGTCAGATGGTGGGCCTCCACCACGCCGATGACCTGCGCTACCGGGAGTGGATGGCCCGCCGTATGCAACGGGCGCTCCAGTTCGAGCAGGTGCGCGAGGCTATGCAAGAGATTATGGAACTGATGGCGCAGATGGGCATAAACAAGGAGCGCCTGGAGCAGATGCGCCAGCTTATCGCCCAAAATATGGACTCCCTGCAGGAGCGGTTGCGCCAATATGCAGGCCAGAGAATCGCCGAAAATATGGCCGAGCAGCGCCCGGAGGATGCATTGGACGAGCTGATGGAGCAGCCGTTTCATGCGCTGTCCGACAGCGATATGCAGAAGTTGCGTCAGGAGGTGCGCCGGTTGGCCGCGCTACTCCGCAGCCGCATTGCCCTACGCCAGAAGCGGGCCAAGAGCGGCCATCTGGACGCCAAAGCAACGATCCGGGCCAATCTGAAGCATGGGGGTGTCCCGTTTCAGATCAAACACCGGGACCGCACCGTCAAGCCGAAGTTGGTGGTCATCTGTGACATCAGCACATCTATGCGCCACTGCTCGGAATTGATGCTCTCCTTGCTATACGAGCTTCAGGATCAGGTGAGCAAGACCCACGCCTTCGCCTTCATCGACCATTTGGAGTACATCACGCCGGATTTTCAGGGCAACCGCGCCAACGAAGCGATCCAGCAGGTGTTGATCCGTATGCCTCCCGGTTATTACAGCACGGATCTGGGTCACAGTTTGCAGAACTTCGCCGATGACTATCTAGATACCATCGACCAGCGGACAACACTGATCGTTGTGGGAGACGGGCGCAACAACTACAACGACCCCCGGCTGGACATCTTCAGGAAATTGGCCCACCGCAGCAGCCGCACCCTCTGGCTGAATCCGGAGATGCCGCTGCTATGGGGGAGCGGCGACAGCGATATGCTGGAGTATGTGCCTCTGTGTGACAGGGTTTTGCAGGTCAGCGCCCTCTCTGATCTGATGGCAGCCGTAGATCAGCTGCTCGTAGAGAAGTGATGACCGTCTGAACTGGCGAAATGGACCGCGATTCAGCCACATTCGACGTGACCGTTGGGCTGGCCCTGGCGGCCGCTGCACAGGGAAACAGTTTCTAGCCAATCCGATTCTTCCACTGTATAATGATCCGACTCTAGTATACAGAATAGAGCCGGTTGGTGTGTAACGGCTGACCGAACGCTTACCCTGGCATGAAGGAGTTCAGCGATGGCGAAGATGCGAGCGGATTATATCTGGATGAATGGAGAAGTCATCCCGTGGGAGCAGGCGACAGTGCATGTATTCACCCACGCCTTGCATTACGGTAGCAGCGTATTTGAGGGCATTCGCGCCTACGCAATGAACGATGGGCCAGCGATCTTTCGCGGGCCGGAACATTTCGAGCGGCTGCTCTACTCCTGCAAAGTGGCCCATATTCCATCGCCCCTTACTGTTGATGAGTGGATGGAGGCGGCGAAAGCCGTCTTGCGGAAGAACGGCCATCACAGCGCCTACATCCGGCCGTTGATCTTCCGCGGCTACGAAAGCCTGGGCGTGGACGGTCGGGCCTGTCCTGTGGATGCGGTTTTGGCCACGGTTCCATGGGGGCGCTATCTGGGCGCAGAGGCGATCGAAGAGGGGGTGGATGTCCAGGTGAGCAGTTGGCGACGCATGGCTTCGAATATGCTCAGCCCTATGGCGAAGATCGGGGGCCAGTACGTCAGCAGCCAGAACATCGTTATGGAGGCCAAGGACAATGGTTTCACCGAAGGCATCGCGCTGGATATCAACGGTCATGTGAGTGAAGGCAGCGGCGAGAACGTCTTCATTATTTACAAGGGCGTGATTTATACACCGCCTTTGGCCAGCAGCATCCTCGGGGGCATCACCCGGGATTCGGCGATCACGATTGCCAAAGATTTAGGCTACGATCTGCAGGAGCAGGCCATGACCCGGGAGATGCTTTATCTGGCCGACGAAATCTTCTTTACAGGCACCGCCGCGGAGGTCACACCAGTCCGCTCGGTGGATCGACTGCCGGTAGGCGACGGCAAACGGGGGCCGATCACCCAAGCGATTCAGAACGTTTTCTTCGGCATTACCGAGGACAATGCGCCGGACAAGTGGGGCTGGTTGACGCCGGTGGCGTTGTAATCGTTCAATGCGCCAATTCGGGCTTCGCACAATGCGCAAAGGTTGTATTGCGCGCCACTGTTAGGGCGCGACTTGCGGCGCCTTCAGCCCGCGCTACTCGAAGGAGGCGCGAGAGAACGGGGGCCAAAATTCTCTGTCCAGGGCGGCGCGCAGCTTGCGCTGATTCCAACTATTGGGGCTGTTGTCCGAACCATCTGGCGTTCAGGATGTCCAGTTGGCCATCCTGCTGCAGTTTCTCTAATACTTCATGCAGCGCTTCTTGCAACGCCGGCGCATCAATCGGCACGGCGATCACATACGGGTCACTGTCCAGGGCGGGTCCGACGGGCCGAATCGGTTTTCCCTCTCCCTGGGCCAGCCGCAAGGTGACGCCGTCGATCAGCAACGCGTCGCTGTCGCCGGAGACGAGAGCATCGATTGCCTCCTGGGGAGATTGAAATGTCAGGCGCTCAAAGGCGGCGCCTGCTCGTTGCAGGCGCCGGGCCACGGCATCCCCCCGGCTGCCCCATTCCACGGCGATAGAACGGCCAGTCAGATCGTCCATATCCTCGAACGCGGCATCGGCATCAACCACAAGCCGCACACCAGCCTCAAAATAGGACGATGAATAGTGCACGTCTTTTGTCATCCGAGCGTTGAAGGGAAAGGCGCTGATTACTGCATCTACACGGTAAACCAGTAGGGCATCCAGCAAGCTGTCGAAACCGATTGAGATGATCTCTACCTCCAGCCCCCATTGAGAAGCGATCGCGCGGGCCAAATCCACGTCGTACCCGATCGGCGCGCCTTGCGCATCGAGCGTTTCAAAGGGCGGGAAGCTGGGATCCATGCCAACGCGCCAGCTGCCTCGTTCTTGCATCTGATGCCAGGTTACATCCAGCGGCTGTTGGGTTTGGCGAACGCGCAGCCATCCGCCAACGGCTATCACTACGGCCACCGCGCAGACGCCGATCCACAGTTTCGGTCGCCGTTGCAGGGGGCGGGCGATCTGCGCGGCCTGACGATACAGAAGATGTTCAGTGAAGCGGGCGGCTGGGCTGGAAGATTGAATTGCGCCTCTACTCGAAAGAGGCGTAAAGGCCTTTTGCGTACATCTGTATCTCCAAGTAGATGGATTTTGGTTCAAAATCGGCGCTCACGAATGTATAATAGTCTTGATAGCTCTTCTGATCCCAGGGGAAGCGAAACACCCATAAGTTGATACTTTCGAGCCAGGGCCACTCAGCGCGGGCGATCTCGTATGCCTGCAAGGAATTGCGGATGCGTTGGGCCGGATACACAGCCTTGGTCCAGCGGGGATGATCGTTCCATCCGCCTTCGGTGATCATGGCTGTTTTGTCGCCGTCGCCGTTGCGCACCATTATGTCTCGCAGCAGCTCTGAGCGTCGAAAGTTGACGACCGATTCACCAGCCGGCTCGCCGGCGTCGAATCCCCAGCCGTAAGCGTGAATCGCCAGAATGTCGAAATAGTTGGCCGCGCCCGCGTCGTACATCCGCTGCAAGTAAACCAGATCGTTCATGCCCCATTCGCTATTCGGCGGATCCAGGGTCGGGGCCAACGCGCCGGCCAGCACCAGCATCTCCTGATCGGCTGCTTTCACCATTGGGTATACCACCTGCAGCATTTCCACATACGCTTCCGGATCGACCGGGCGAAAGCCCCATTCGAGGCTTAGATTTGGTTCATTCCACACGATCAGATAGCGCACTTTGCCTTGATAACGTCGCGCAAAGGCGGCGGCAAAACGACCGAACGCTTCGTAGTTTTCTGCCGGCAGGTAGAGGTGATGGGAGTCGGGCGGGCGCGCCCACTCCGGCACAAAGCCCAAGCGGGCGATCACTGTAAGCCCTTGCCGGTTGGCATGATTGATCACCAGATCCGGATGGCTCCACTCATATTGGCCGGGCCTCGGTTCGTAGTAGGCCCAGGGAAAGTATTCAACGATCCACGGCGCGCCCATCTCGCGCACCATTTCCAGGCTGCGTTTGATCTTAGCGGCTTCCGGTTCGTCGGTCAGACGGGTATGCACCCCCATTTTGGGATTGATGGTTTCGACCACTCGTTGGGGACCGAGCGGAACCCAATTGCGAAAATTCGATCTATAGATAAGGGCTATGACGCTGCACAGAAGCAACAAGCTTATCAGCTTTTTGCCTCGGGGGGACCACTCTGCAATGGGTCGAAACCGGTTGTGGATGCGATGAATCATCGCTAGTGAGCAGTGATGCGTCGGCTGTTACCTGTCGCGCCGGAAGTCTGTACCGTCATCTGATTGGGCGGTAAAGGAATATTCGCCGTCAGATTTTTCCACTGTGGCGGCAATGAATGGCGCCTGACTGGAGTCGAGGGCTTTGATGCCATTCTCTGCCTGGTGCAGGGAGCCGCGCAAGTGGTCTTGTAGTCCGGATAACACGTCCCGCGCGTAGGCTGCGGCTTCATCTACCAGTCGAACGGCTTCAGCATGTCCTTGAGCGCTAATGTGCCCTGCTTCTTCCCGCGCGCGTTCGGTGATAGCGTCCTCGCTGACCATCTGCCTGGCCTGCTGCTCGGCGTGGGCGATGATCTGTTGGGCCTGCATCTGAGCGTCGCTGAGAATGCGGTCCCGCTCGGCGACCATCCGCTCGCCTTCTTTGATGGAGCTGGGTATGCTGATGCGCATCTGATCGATCAGCCGAAGACACTCCTCGGCATTCACAATCAGAGAGGAGGAGAGAGGCACTCGCCATCCTCTGTTCAAGGTCTGTTCAAATTGGTCGACCAGTTGTAAAATTTCCATGAGCAGTTTGAACCTTCGTGTGAGATGGCCCTATTAATAGAATATGCCAATATGAAACAATCTTCATGTCTAAAGTGCGTCCGCACTACTGCGGCCCCGCCTCCGCCTTACGTTCTGCAAACCGCTGCCGTAAAGCCTGAGCGGTTTGCGGTATCACCCAACTGGCAATGTCGCCATCCAGGCTGGCGACTTCCTTCAAAATCGTCGAGCTGAGATAGGCGTACTCGGCGCTACACAGCAGGTAGCAGGTCTCGATCTGCGGCGCCATGTGGCGATTGGCCAGACCGATACGGGATTCAAAGGTAAAGTCGTCGATATTCCGCAGACCGCGCACGATCACCCGGGCCCCGTTTCGACATGCCCATTTTACCGTTAGTCCGCTATATGGCACAATCGAAATATTGTTCAGATTTTCTAAAGCCGTCTGAACAAACTGAATGCGTTCGGTGGTGGAGAACAGCAATCTCTTGGCCGGCGCGTCAAAAACGGTGACGATGAGTTCATCAAAAAGCGCAGCCGCGCGTCGGGCGACATCCCGATGGCCGTTGTGAAAAGGGTCGAAAGTTCCAGGATAGATAGCGCGGGTCATACAGTTTCCCAGCGCGCCTCTTTCGAGCAGAGGCGCATTGCAACCATCATGCGATAAACTCGCTAAACACCTGGTTGCCGACAAGCAACCCTTTACGGGTCAAGCGCACCCGTTCGTCATCGGATTCCAGCAGGCCGGCATTTTGTAGTCGATCCAGTTGTGGGCCAAAGACAGCGCGCGCCGTTTGCCCGTGCACCTCTTCAAAACGGGTGAACGGAACCCCTTCCTGCACAAGCCGCAGGCCGAGCATCATCGTTTCACCCATGGAAACGGCGTGCGACAGCTCCTCATAAAAGTCGACAGGGGAGGCGCCGGAGGTTTTGCAGAACTGCTTTATATAGCTCTGCACCCCTCTGCGATTGGACCAGCGCGCTGCGACTGCCTGGCGACGGGCGGGACGCCCGTGATCCCAGCGCAGATGGCTGTGCGCGCCAGGCCCGACACCGATCCACTCCTGATTGCGCCAGTACAGGAGATTGTGCCGGCAGGAAAATGCAGGACTACGCGCCCAGTTCGACAGTTCGTAGTGACAATAACCGGCTGTCTGGAGGCGCGCCATGGCCGCTTCGTACATATCCGCAGCCAGGTCGTCATCCGGCGGCGGCGCCTGCCCTGTCTGCACCCAATGTGAGAGAGGCGTGTTCGGCTCGACGATCAAACTATACAGGCTGAGGTGCTGGGGAGCGATAGCCAGGGCCGTGCTCAAGGTATCGTTCCAGGCTTGCGGCGCCTGTCGGGGCAGGCCAAACATAAAATCGAGATTGACGTTCGAGAAGCCCGCCTTCAGGGCCGCTTCATAGGCTCGCAGGGTGTCATCCGCGCAGTGGATGCGGCCCAGAAAGGCCAACTCCTCCGCCTGAAAGCTTTGCGCGCCCATGCTCAGCCGGTTCACGCCAAGGCGATACAGCAGGGCGAACTGCCCCTGATCCACTATGCCCGGATTGGCTTCACTGGTGATTTCAACATCCGTTGCCAAGGCGAATCGATCGTGGACCGTCTCCAGAATCTGTGCGAGTTGGCCTGCACTGAGAACAGTTGGGGTGCCGCCACCGATAAAGACCGTATGCACTGTGCGTCCGGCGAGGCGCTCTGCCCACCGCCCTAATTCCTGGCATAGAGCCCGGGTATAGGATTCGTAAAGCGGTTCCAGACGCGCGTATGTGTTGAAGTCGCAATAGGGGCATTTTTGAGCGCAGAAGGGGATATGGATATAGAGGCCGAGAGGTTGTGTCTGCCCCTGGCAGTTTGGGTCAGCGACAAGGGATATGGTCTCGGTATCAGGAAGCGGAAAACCAGGCACGCCGCCGGCGGTCGGTTCGGGGGCAACCGCGCTGGCCCAGTGAGGCGTAGAGAGCGCGGCGGAAATCATCGCTGGTTTTCTCTGTTCGAAGCGATCGGCATATATCTGCTGGCAGTCACGAGAGATGTTCATCAACCTGTGGACGGGTCCTCCCTGCCTGTGACAAGGGCGGATAGGCGGTAAAAGATAGCTGGAGCGGCGAGACCCTTTCGGTTACGAATTTCCCAGCCGGAATCCGTGGCCGCGCACAGTTATAATATAACGAAAGATGTTATCGTATTCACTGATCCGTTCCCGAAGCCGACGCACAAGCGCGTCAATGGCCTGCTCGCTCACACCTGACCCACTGGCCTCCGGCCATACGGCCCGCACGATCTGATCACGGGTGACGACGCTACCCCCCGCGTGCCAGAGCGCTCTCAGCAGCCGGTATTGATGCAGGCTCAAGGGCGGATCCAAAAGAGAGTCGTTGATCCACACCTGTCGGGTCTCTTCTTCAATACGCAGACCTGATTCGGATTTTTCGGACGGGTCTAATGTCAGGGGCGTGGTGGCCTCGTCATCGACAAATGCCAGTTTGAAACGCAGAGCGATCTGCACTTCATCGCCATCGGCCAGGCTATGGGGCGTGGTGACATCCACACCGTTGACATGGGTACCGTTTTTGCTGCCCAAATCCTCAATCGCATAGCCGTAGCCGTCCCAAAAGATGCGGGCGTGGCTGCGGCTCACCTGACGGTCGGGCAGGGTAACATGGCATCCCTCATGGCGTCCGATGATCAGGGGAGTGGCGCGGCTGAGAGGCCAGCATCTGCCGGTCTGGCCACCATGGCGCAGAATCACCATTGCGTTCTCCCGCTGTCTGGAAACGGGTTGGGCAGTCTGAAGATTTACGGAAAGTCGTTCAGCGATCTGACCCTCTTGCGTCATTTCCATTTCTCTTCGACACTTTCTATGGGAATTATATACTTAACTGCACAAGTACATCTTTCTCAGCCAGTGGAACTGACTGCGCGGGAAAGGGCAGGCAGACCTGCCCCTCGTTTCTGATTCCCACCCGCGTTGTAGGGGATAGGCAGACCTACCCCTCGTTCCTGAATATTCTTAGCGGCGTTTATGTCTCTATCTTCTGTATGACCACACATAGGACAGACAAAGATACGATAAACAGCCAGCAAACACCAGTTTCCAGTCGCCAGTTTTCAGTCGCCAGTGACTGCCGTTTCTGGCCACTGGCCACTAGTCACTGGCCACTGCCGTAGCCAGCGCAACTGCTGAAATAGCAATCCCCATATGTCTGTTCCATCATACTGCGATTCAAGCCACGTTTCCGACTACCACCCTTGCGAGACATATTCTGTATTGTCAACTTCTCAACCGCTATCTTCTGATAGTTTCGCACGATAGCAGTGGTCAACCGATGGCACTCATTCCGCAAGGCTTTCAATTGGCTACTAGTGGCAATGCACGATTAGGACGTATCCTGATAACGGGTAATCCTTTTACCTTGATGCAATGGCCCTTCACCATCCCTGGTGTAACCTCTGACAGTTCAAGGCACTGATAGCGCTGATGCGGCTTGAAGCGTGGATAGCCCGGCTTTTCCCCAGCTTTCACCCTACGGAAGAAGGCTTTGAATGCCCTGTCTACTCTCACTAAGACGCCACGAGAAGTCTGTACAGATACGTCTTGCCAGAACTGTTGTTCCTTTCGTAGCCGGGTTAGTCCCTTCATCTGCGTATACATAGTCATACCCTTGCCACAAGTGAGATAGGTATTCTTGCGCTGCTCCAGAGAGTGGTTGTATAGCCAGCAGCAGGCGCGCAACACCTCACGAATGCGAGCATAGCCAGGGCGCGAACAGTAGCCTCGTTCTTGATATGTTTTATGAAATGTGGTAGTCTGGGGCGTATCCATAAGCCATCACCTTGTGGATCATAGCCCGTAGTGTTACAGCACTGACGGGCTTCTCTCTTTTGGGACAGGCAGACCTGCCCCTCGTTCCTTGAAGTATCCCCAGCATACCACATCCTCACACTCAAAGCAATCTCAACGCACGGGAATCCTTATGCAGTTAAGTATGTAATTCCCCTTTCTATCATGGAGATGGAATTTCTGGAAACGGAGTGTACCGTTGCAAGGGTGGAGTTTATTATAGCGAAACGAATGGAATTCGTCAACCAGATTTTTCAGATGGGGAGGTATTCAATTCGGAATTGATCGATTCCGAATTCCTAGACAAACCCAATGCCAACACTCACCCTCAAACCTACGCACAAGCCCATCCGGGCATACTATGCCGCGCTCGAGCGCTTCGACCGCCTCGGCATCAGCCATGAAAGCGCGGCGCGCGCCGCCTTTCAGGCGCTGCTCGAAGCCTGCGCGCGGCAATGCGCCTGGACCCTGGCGCCGGAACAGGCCATCGCGCCTCGTGCGAGCAGAGGCGCATCGAACACCGCGCGCGGCAAGCGGCGCATCGTGGTCGACGGCGCATTGATCGACGATTTCCAGCTGATCCATGGCATCTGGGAGGCGAAGGATATCCACGACGACCTGCTGTCTGAAGCGCTGCGCAAGTTCGAGGCCGGCTATCCGGACGACAACATCCTCTTCCAGACGCCGCAACGGGCGATCCTGTGGCAGAACGGTCGGCAGCTGCTCGAAGCGGACCTGAGCGACCCGGCGCAGCTGATTGGGGTACTGGAAGCCTTCTGCGGCTACCGGCCGCAGGAGTACGCCGCCTGGGAGGAGGCCGTCGCGCAGTTCAAAGACAGAGTGCCGGATATCGGGCGCGGCCTGGCGCTGTTGATCCACAAGGAGCGGCAGAGCAACTGCCGCTTTGCCACAGCCTTTGGCGATTTTCTGGACAAATGTCGCCAATCGATCAATCCGAATCTCTCTGCGGCCGCGGTCGAGGAGATGCTGATACAGCATCTGTTGACCGAGCGTCTGTTCCGCACCGTGTTCGACAACCCCGCCTTCACGCGCCGCAATGTCATCGCCAATGAGATCGAGAGCGTGATCGACGCGCTCACATCGCAGTCGTTCAGACGGCGTGATTTTCTCCAAGGCCTGGACCGCTTCTACGTGGTCATCGAACAGACGGCGGCCACCCTGAGTGAGTACTCGCAAAAACAGGGATTCCTCAACACCGTCTACGAGCAGTTTTTCCAGGGTTTTTCGGTCAAGGTGGCCGATACGCACGGCATCGTCTACACGCCGCAGCCGATCGTCGATTTCATGGCGCAAAGCGTTGCCCACATTCTGCAAACGGAGTTTGGGCGTTCGCTATCCGACCCTGGCGTGCGCATCATCGACCCGTTTGTGGGCACGGGCAACTTCATCGTGCGCCTGATGCGGGAGATACGCAGAACCGCGCTGGAGGACAAGTACAGGTCGGAGCTGCACTGCAACGAGGTGATGCTGCTGCCCTACTACATCGCCAGCATGAACATCGAGCATGAATTTTACGCCGCGACCGGCGCGTATCAGCCCTTTGAAGGCATCTGTCTGGTGGACACCTTCGATCTGGCGGAGGACCGCCAGCTGCCGATGTTCGTGGTCATCGGCAATCCGCCTTACAATGCTTGGCAATCCAACGATAGCGACAACAACAGGAATCGGACGTATGAGACGCTGGATGCGCGGGTGCGCGAGACCTATGCAAAGGACTCCAAAGCAACGCTCAAAAACGCGCTCGCTGATCCGTATGTGAAGGCGATTCGCTGGGCGTCGGATCGGATTGGAGAGGAAGGGGTTGTCGCCTTTATCACCAACAACAGCTTTCTCGACGGCGTAGCCTTTGATGGCATGAGAAAACATCTGGCAGACGATTTCAACGCCATATACATTCTCGATCTGAGTGGGAACGTACGCAAGAATCCGAAGCTCTCAGGCACAACGCACAACGTCTTTGGAATTCAGGTCGGTGTCAGTATCAATTTTTTCGTCAAAAGGCGCGACAAGGCCAAGGCCCAAGTCGAAATCTTCTACGCGCGTGTCGATGAGTTGTGGCGCAAGGAAGACAAATATCGCTACCTCGAGGCAAAGGAACAGTACCGCAACATCGAATGGCAGCCGATAAGGCCGGACAAGCGACACACCTGGCTGACCGAGGGACTCCATGCTGAATTTGAAAGCTTTATGCCGCTGGGGAGCAAGGAAGCGAAGGCAGCAAAAGGCGAGGCGGTGGGTGTGATATGTAAGACGTACAGCCGTGGCGCCATCACTGGCCGTGATGCCTGGGCGTACAACTTCAACCGCAACGCGCTCACAGAGAACATCGAGAGGATGATTGATACCTACAACGAGCAGGTGTTCAGGTGGGAACGGCGGACAGATTCAGATGCCAATGTCAATGATTTCGTGGTTTATGATGACACGAAAATTAAGTGGGATCGGGAATTACGACAGCACTTGAAACGCGGTAGAATCGCCGAATACGCTGAGCGCAAGGTGAGAACTTCACTCTACCGTCCCTTCGTAAAATCGAACCTGTTCTTTGATCGCGTTCTGAACAATTGCGTATACGTCTTCCCATCCATCTTCCCCACAGCGCAGACCGAAACGGAAAATCAGGTGATTTGTGTCAGTGGCCTCGGAAGCAACAAACCCTTTCAGACCTTGATGGCTTCTATGATTCCGTCCGTTGACATACTCGAAAAGCCCCAATGCTTTCCCTTCTACGTCTACGACGAGGATGGGACAAACCGCCGCGAGAACATCACCGACTGGGCGCTGGCGCAGTTCCGCACGCACTACCGCGACGACACAATCACGAGATGGGACATCTTCCATTATGTCTACGGCCTGCTGCACCATCCGCACTACCGCGAGCGCTACCAGGCCAACCTCAAACGCGACCTGCCGCACCTGCCCTTTGCCCCGGACTTCCGGGCCTTTGCCCAAGCCGGCGCGCGCCTGGGGGAAATCCACGTCGGCTATGAAGAGATGCCCGCCTATCCACTCCACATGCCAGAGACGTCGGGTCAGTCCCTCGATTGGCGCGTCGAGAAGATGCGCCTCTCCCGAGACAAAACACAGATCCGCTACAACGATTTCCTGACACTTGATGGAATCCCAGCAAAAGCGTTACACTATCGGCTGGGCAATCGCTCGGCCCTGGAATGGGTCATCGACCAGTACCGCGTCAAGACAGACAAACGCAGCGGCATCGTCAACGACCCCAACCGTGAGGACGATCCGCAGCACATCGTCAACCTGGTCGGAAAGGTCATCAGCGTCAGCCTGGAGACAGTAAAGATTGTAGACGGCTTGCCGGCGTTGAGGACGATTTGAAAAAACGCAATGTCGCCAGGACGCAAAGGCGCAAAGGAAAACCAGGGAGTTCATTGCGTCTTTGCGTTGCTTTCCAGAGATTGTAGACTGTTCGCTGGAATCTATATCCTGAAAATCCTTTCATCCTGATATTCCGGATTGCGACATTGCGTTGTTCAATGGACTGTGTTCAATGGACTGTGCGAAAGTGGTTGTGGAATTGTGTTAGAATCGGGCGCGATTCTGCGCGAGCGCTATGAAATTGCGCGGATGGTGGGGCAGGGTGGAATGGGCGCGGTCTATCGGGCCAACGATCTGCGTCTGGCTGGGCGGGTTTGCGCGCTCAAGGAAATCCTGCCCAATCTGCTGATCGGCTACGAAGGCGCCGGGCTGGATCTCGATCAAACGATTGAGCAGTTTTACCAGGAAGCCAGTGTTCTGGCCCGGCTCGATCATCCCAACCTGCCCAAAGTGTCGGACTATTTTTCTGTGGCTGGGCGGGAATATCTGGTGATGGATTTTGTCGAGGGCCGGGATCTGCAGGAGATCCTGACCGAGACGCTCCAACAGCAGAAGCGTCTGTCGGAGGCGCAGGTGCTGGCGTGGGCCACTCAGCTTCTGGATGCCCTGGCTTATCTGCACAGCCAGGACCCACTGGTGCTCCATCGGGACATCAAGCCGAGCAATATCAAAATCACACCCGCAAACAGACTGAAATTGGTGGATTTCGGCCTGGTCAAGGTGATGCAGCCGGATGACGCGCGCACGGTGACGGTCGTGCAGGGCCGGGGCACCGTGGCCTATACGCCGCTCGAACAGTACGGCGGGGATACCGGGCACACGGATGCGCGCACGGACATTTACAGTGTGGGCGCAACCCTCTATCATCTGCTGGCCGGCGCCCCGCCGCAGGATGCGAAGGAGCGCTTTCTGAAGCCGGGACTACTCGTGCCCCTGCGGCAGAAGAATCCGGCCATCTCGGCTCGCACGGAACGAGCTGTCTTTCAGGCGCTGGCCATGCATCCGGACGAACGACCGGTCAGTATCGCGGCCTTGCGGCAGGCGCTGTTTGGGACGGACAGCGTACAAGAAAGCCAGGCGGATGGTCTGTTGCCGCCGCCCACCTGGAACGAAATCCTGTATGGAAACAGGGCGCTGATCGGAACGACGATCTTTCTTTTTATCATCGCCGCTGTCATCAGCATTTTTGATCTCTGATCGTCGATCTGTCGCTGCCATGTTTCGGGTTCAACCGGTTTGCTGTACGGAGACAGCCTCAGCAAAGAAGTTAAGCCAAACCAACGCTGTGAAAATTTGCGCAATCCCCCGCGCTCTTTTATACTATGTATCCGATAGCGTTATGTGGGACAAACATCAAGATAACCCCAACAAACCTCAGGAGGGTGGATCTTGTTTAGCGGACTCTGGAAACGTTTTCAGATATTCTTCTCGAACGCGCGCAATCGCAATATAACCATTGCCATTGTCGCTTTGCTCATTCTGAGTGTGCTTCCCTGGTTCCGGGTGGGGCCGCCCCACGTGGAATTGGCGGCAGAATCGCTGCTGGAGCACGGGCCAAAGTGGTTTACCAATGGATTGCTGACAACACTTCTGGTTGACCTTGTCATTATCCTACTGGCCGTTTTCGCCGTGTTCAGGATGAAGGAAGTCCCTGGCGCCTGGCAGAACATTGTGGAGATGCTGATCGAAGGGATGTGGAACCTGACCCAGAGCATCGCCGGCCACGGCTCCGCCAACAGCCGCAAGTTCTTCCCTTGGGTGATGACAATTTTCATCTTTGTGCTGATCAGCAATTATATTGGCTTGCTGCCGGGGTTTGGTTCCATTGGCGTGTGGCATAGCGCCACAGGAGAGAACCACGCGCTGGTCGAATTAGGCAACCAGGTAGCGATGGCTGGCGGAGATGCCATCGCTGCAACCGCCCCGGCCGAAGAAGGCGCGGAGGTCTTTGTGCCGCTATTTCGCAGCCCATCGGCGGACCTGAATATGACCGGAGCCCTGGCGCTCATCTCCGTCTTCATGACCCAGTTCTATGGTGTACAGGCCTTGGGTGTCGGTTATTTCAGCAAGTTCTTCAAGAATCCGTTCAAGGATGCAATGGGCGCTGTGGTTGGCTTCTTCGAGTTGATCGCCGAGATTTCCAAAATCATCAGCTTCTCCTTCCGACTTTTCGGCAATATTTTTGCCGGTGAAGTCGTGTTGCTGGTGATGGCATTTCTCGTCACATTTCTACTGCCCAGCGTATTTTATGGACTGGAACTGTTTATCGGTTTCATCCAGGCGCTTGTATTTATGTTGCTGACCCTGGCATTCTTTACAATGGCCACCGTTAGCCATGACGATCACCACTAAAAAATTCAGGTTGAAGATCTGAAGTCTGTGCTCGTCATTGTCGGGGATGCCAATTTTCAATCTCTACTCTTTACTGACCTTACAAAAGGAGTTCATACTCATGGATGTCGAAGTCGCCAAGGAACTGGGTTCCGCTCTTGCTATCGGTTTGGGCGCCATTGGCCCTGGTGTGGGAATTGGTCTGATTGGCGCCAAAGCGATGGAAGCCATGGGCCGCAATCCCGAAGTGACCAACACTGTGCAGACGAACATGTTGCTCGGTTTCGCATTCTGTGAATCGGTCGCGATTTATGCGCTGGTTATTTCCCTGTTGGTCAAGTTCGTCTAGACCTTCCGATTGTGGTTGATCATTTTTCGCCGCTGCTCTGTCGGGCGAAGACAGACGTGATGCAGCGGTAAAAACCAGGCTTCTATGCCTCTGCACCACATCCGAAAGCTGGCGCAGAGGATACATATTCAGGAGGTTGGCCTTGGACGCTCTCGATAAATTAGGCATCAGTTGGGAGTTATTGCTTTCGCAGATCGTCAATTTTGGTCTGTTGATGGTTATTTTGCAACAGTTACTCTATAAGCCGGTTCTGAATATGCTGGAGCAGCGCAAACAGCGCATCGCTCAAGGTTTAGAGCAGGCGGATCAGGCCTCGCACGCGGCCGCCGAAGCCGAAGCGGAGAAGCAGACAATTCTCGAAGAAGTCCGCCGCGAAGCGCAGGAAGTGCGGGCCCAGGCGACCCGTGACGCCGAGCGCATCGCCCAGGATGTCCGCAGCCGCGCCGATCAGGAAGCCCAAGATATCCGCATGAAGGCCCAGGCCGATGCCGAAGCGCAGACTGCCGCTGTGATGGCCGACGCCAGAAAACAGATCGCTGATCTGGCGATTGCCGCTACCGAACAGATTTTGGGCCGGGAACTGGCGAACCGGGCCGAGCAGGAACGATTTGTAGCCGATTACCTGGCCCAGCAAAACGGGAGCGGTTCATGAGCGAGCGCGCGACGGCCGAACGATATGCCCAAGCCATTCTGGATGCGATCGTAGAGCAGTGGCAGACGACGCTCAACGCTGTCGCTGAGGCGCTGGCGCAGAATCCGAAGCTGGCGGCCAATGTCGAATCCATAGAAAAGGCGATTCCCGACGACGCTTCGCAGGAAATGCAGAACTTCGTGAAGATGCTCGTTCAGGAGGGCGACGCGCCTCTTCTTCCGCGCGTCATCGCCGCCCTGGGCGCAAGCCTGCGCGGCGAAAGCGGGCCGCAGGCGGCGGATATTACGAGCGCTATCGAGTTAGGCGACGCCGCCAAAGAGCAGATTCGCCAGCAGCTCAGCAAACAGTACAGTGATGACCTCGTCTTCAGCTTTGATGTGGATCCATCCCTGATGGGCGGGCTGCGGATTCGAGTCGGGGATCAGTTGATCGACAATACAGTCGCAAACCGACTGATGGCCCTGCGCGATATGATCGCGGCGACGGTTCGTTGAGATAGATAGGGAGGACAACGCGTATGGCGGTCCAGACTGAAGAACTGACCCAGGAATTTACCGCTCTGCTGAAACAGCAGATTCTCAATTTCAAGCCGACCCCCAGCCGCGTGGATGTGGGGGAAGTCGTCGAAGTCGGCGACGGTATCGCCATCATCTCTGGCCTGCAAGGGGTCATGGCGAGTGAGCTGGTGGAGTTCACCAAAACCGGCGTGCTCGGCATTGCCCAAAACCTGAATAACGATTCCGTCGGCATCATCATTATGGGCGAATACACGGAGATCGAAGAGGGGGATCTGGTGCGCAGCACCGGTCGGCTGGCTTCCGTCCCTGTGGGCGACGCGCTGGTCGGGCGGGTGGTCAACGCCGTCGGTCAGCCCTTGGACGGGAAAGGGCCTATCGACACATCCGCTACCCGCCCAGTGGAGCGCATTGCCCCCGGTGTGGTCCTGCGTAAAGGGGTGGACACCCCGGTTGAGACCGGCATCACCGTCGTCGACGCGCTGATCCCCATCGGGCGCGGCCAGCGGGAGCTGATCATCGGCGACCGCCAGACCGGGAAGACGACCCTCGCTATCGATACGATCATCAACCAGCGGGGCAAAGACCTGATCTGTATTTACGTCGCTATCGGCCAGAAGCAATCGACGGTGGCGCAGGTGGTGGGCACTTTGGAAAAGTACGGCGCGATGGACCACACGATTATCGTGACGGCCTCGGCCGCGGATCCGGCTGCATTGCAGTTTTTGGCCCCTTACGCCGGCTGCGCAATGGGCGAGGAGTTCATGGAGCAGGGCCGAGACGCTCTGATCGTCTACGATGATCTGTCCAAACACGCCCAGGCCTATCGCCAGGTGTCTCTGCTGCTGCGTCGTCCGCCTGGCCGTGAGGCGTACCCCGGCGATGTTTTCTATCTGCACAGCAGGCTGCTGGAACGAGCCGCCCGTCTGGATGAGGAGTATGGCGGCGGCAGCCTGACCGCTCTGCCGGTGATCGAAACCCAGGCCGGCGATGTATCGGCATATATTCCTACAAACGTCATCTCCATCACCGATGGCCAGATCTATCTGGAAGGCGACCTGTTTTACGCCGGGATTCGCCCCGCCCTGAATGTGGGCCTTTCAGTGAGCCGGGTGGGGAGTTCTGCCCAGACAAAGGCGATGAAAAACGTGGCTGGTCGGCTGAAGCTGGAGTTCAGTCAGTTTCGGGAGTTGGCGGCGTTTGCCCAGTTTGGCTCCGATCTGGATGCGGCTACCCAGCGACAACTCAATCGCGGTCAGCGCATTCAGGAAACATTGAAGCAGCCTCAGTACGATCCCTTGCAGTTGGACAAGCAGGTCATGGGCCTCTTTGCGGTGACAAACGGCTATGTGAACGAAGTCCCCGTCGCCGATGTGAAGCGTTGGGAACAGGAGATGCACGCCTATATGGACGCCAATCACCCGGAAATTGGTCAGACGATCCTGCGCGCGCAGGATCTGCCCGATGAATCGCTCGATTCGCTGCGCCTGGCTCTGGAGACCTTCAACAATAGCTGGAGCGGGTCTGCATAGGTAAAATTTTGCGCGCTACAGTAGCGCGCGACAGGGTAGGAGGCATGTGTGGCTAGCACACGTGAGATTCGCCGGCGCATCCGCTCGGTGAAAAACATCTCTCAGGTCACAAGGGCGATGGAGGCTGTGGCTGCATCGAAGATGCGACGCGCCCAACAGCAGGTGTTGGCGACCCGACCCTATGCGGACAAAGCCAGGGAAGTCCTCAGTTATATCGCTCGTCTGAATAGCGGCGAGGCAATGAATCCGCTCATCACCCCCAGAATCGAAGTCAAAAAAGTCGGGATCATTCTGATCACAGCCGATCGCGGGCTGGCCGGCGGCTTCAATGCCAACGTTCTGCGACGCAATGCGGCCTTCATCAAGGAGCAGCGTAGCCGGGAACGAGAAATCGAAGTCGTTGCCGTTGGCAAGAAGGGCCGCGATTGGCTTCTGCGCTACGATCCGGTCATCCGCGCCGAATTCAGCGATATGCCCGATACACCATCAACGGCTGATATCGGCCCTATCTCGCGGAGTATCATCGACGATTTTCGTTCGGGTCGCTTCGATGAGGTCCATCTGATCTACACCGATTTCGTCAACACACTGATTCAGCGGCCCGTTGCGCAACAGCTTTTGCCGGTGATCCCGGCGGAGCCAACGGTTACGATGCCGCCCGATTATATTTTTGAACCAAGCGCCGAGGCTGTGCTCGAGCAGGTGCTGTTTGGCTTTACAGAGGTGCAGATTTTGCAGGGCATGTATGAAAGCATGGCAAGCGAACATTCGGCGCGCATGGTTGCTATGCGCAACGCCACCGAAGCGGCCAATGAACTGGTGGACGAGTTGACGTTGACCTACAATAAGGCTCGCCAGGAAGGCATCACGCGCGAGTTGATGGACATTGTGGGTGGTTCAATCAGCCTGGAATAAGGTAAAATTTTGCGCGTTACTGTAGAGCGCGACAAACGGAGCGAACTATGTCAGAAAACGGAAGCAATAACCGTATCAGCGGCTCTGTAGCCAGCGTTGTCGGTCCGGTTGTGGATTTCTCCTTCACAGGCTCGGACCTTCCAGAGATTTACGACGCTGTGTATGTCGATCTCGACGATGATACAACCCTGGTCTGTGAGGTGCAGCAGCATTTAGGGGACGGCGCTGTCCGTGCCGTGGCCATGAGCACCACAGACGGTATGCGCCGGGGCATGGAAGGCTATTCCTTCCGGGTACCTATTACCGTGCCCGTCGGCCCGGCCACATTGGGACGCATTTTTGACGTAACCGGCCGCGCCATCGACAGCGATGATGCGGTGGACGCCACCGAATACTATTCGATTCATCGGGAGCCGCCCAGCTTCGCCGACCGCAGCACCCAGGCGGAGGTGTTCGAGACCGGCATCAAGGTCATCGATCTGATCGCCCCCTTTACGAAAGGCGGCAAGACCGGTATCTTCGGCGGCGCCGGCGTGGGCAAGACGATCATCATTCAGGAACTGATCCACAACGTCGCCGAGTTCCACAGCGGCTACTCTGTGTTCGCCGGTGTGGGCGAGCGCAGCCGCGAAGGCAACGACCTGTGGCACGAAATGCGTGATTCTGGCGTGATCGATTCGACGGTGATGGTCTTCGGTCAGATGAACGAACCGCCGGGCGCCCGACTGCGGGTGGGTCTGACAGGCGTAACCATGGCGGAGTATTTCCGCGATGAAGGCCGCGATGTGTTGCTCTTTATCGACAACATTTTCCGCTTTGTGCAGGCGGGTTCGGAGGTGTCGGCGCTATTGGGGCGGTTGCCCAGCGCTGTGGGCTACGCGCCGACGCTGGGCACAGACATGGGTGAGCTGCAGGAGCGCATCACCTCCACAAAGACCGGTTCGATTACCTCCATGCAGGCGGTCTACGTGCCCGCCGATGACTACACCGACCCGGCGCCGGCTACGACATTTGCCCACCTGGACGCAACCATTACTTTGGAGCGCGCCTTGGCTGAGCAGTCCCTGTACCCGGCCATGGACCCGCTTGGATCCACAAGCCGTATTCTTGACCCGCTTATTGTGGGCGAAGAACATTACAATGTGGCCCGCGAAGTGCAGCAGACCCTCCAACGCTACCGGGACCTGCAGGATATTATCGCCATTCTCGGTGTGGAGGAGTTGAGCGAGGATGACAAACTGATCGTTGCCCGCGCGCGTAAGATACAGCGCTTCCTTACCCAGCCGATGTTCGTGGCAGAGGTATTCACGGGCCAGTCTGGTAAATACGTAAAGGTCGAAGACAATGTGCGGGGCTTCCGCGAGATTCTGGATGGGAAGTATGACGACCTGCCGGAGCAGGCCTTCTATATGATCGGCGCCATCGAAGAAGCGATAGAAAAAGGTGAGCAACTGAGGCAGGCGTGATGACGATTCAGGTTGAAATTGTAACACCCAGTCGGCAGCTTTTCAGCGGGGATGTCCAAATGATCACCATGCCGGGTATCGAGGGTGAGATGGGCGTATTGGGTGGTCATGCTCCCCTCCTGACGACACTGAATATCGGTGAAATTATCCTGCGCCGCGCCGACGGTGAAACGGAATACATCGCGGTCAGTGGCGGCGTGGTTGAGGTAAGGCCGGACAAAGTGATCGTCCTGGCGCGTTCGGCTGAACGGGCGGAAGAGATCGATGTCGCCAGAGCGGAGGCTGCTATGCGGAGCGCGGAAGAGGCGATGCGAACTCGGCCGTCTGCAGAGCGGCGCCCGGTGGAAGTCGCCTACCATCGCAGTCAGTTGAGATTGAAGGTGGCTCGCCATCGTCGCCGCACCCGACCGGGTGCCTTTGTGGAGGATGAAGGGTAGATCGTCTGCGGGCAGAAAGATTCAGGCCGGGCCTTCTTGTGGGAAGGCCCGGCCTTTTTTGTTATTTGATGACAGTTACATCGTTAATATATATCCCGACGATGCCCTACTCGTTCGGCTAAAATAGTCTTTGTGTCGTCCTGTATCTCGCAAACAACGCGATAGTCGCCAATACGAAAGCGCCATTTCATCCCATGCGTTCCTACAAGAACTTTAGCTATGCCTAGTTGTCTCGGGTCATCGGCTGTCGATATTTTGTCAACTAAGATTTTCCGGATGCGTTGCGCGGTCTGCCTATCCAGCTTGCGAAGCTGCTGGCTCATTGCTTCTGTATACGTTATCGTCCAACTCAAGCCGCTCTCTCATTTCAGCGTCGGTGTAGATTCTTTCCTCCCCGTTGCATACACGCTCACCTGATGCAACAGCCAACCAGTAATCCTCTGTGTCCTCTGCCCCCCGCTGAATGATCTCGCGCAAATAGAACTTTTTTGTGCGTCCAGCTTCTGCCACCAATTCATCCACGCACCGCTTCAGTTCCGGCACGGAGAATAACAGTAGCATGTAAGCGACTCTCTCTATAAACGCTCGAATCATAGCCATTGGTTCCCCCTCTCCTTGAACATCAATGGTCTACAGACCACGTAGGGATTTCTTGTCTATTAAAGTGAATCCCGTTCGAAACCAAGACTTTTTGCATGGATAAAGTGCGGGTTTCCAATGTGAACGCTCTTTAGCACTCTCCCTGATGTTTGATGTTAATATGATTGTACTTCAATTAACTTTATTGCCCAAACGTGTCCAATGCGTACTTGATAGATGTGAACTGTTCGAGCATCCTATTTAGGATATCAGCGGGTTATGATTAATTGCCCTAACCTGATTGGTTACTTAGACCTGTGAAATGACCAGACTACATATCTGAACTGGTAAAGATTTTCCTGCATCATATAGGGAGGGTATAAATGGGATACGGCAGAAAACTCAGAGAGAATCGTAAGCATCATCCACATAGGGAAGGGTATAAAGGTGTACATTCACCTAGATCTGTAGGGGTGCATAGAGAGTTCATTATAGAAAAGCTGTGCTTTAATGAACGATTACGCATAGATTGCAGTAAGCTGCGGGATGTATATAGAGAATGGCTCGGAAAGAGATTTCCTAATGATTTCGATTCTGAGTCCGAAACAAACAACGTCGATCTCAATTTTTTGTATGAAGAGATTGAAATAATGAGTGGTGGGATAGCAGAATGGATAGCTGAACGAAATACTCCTTATTTCATTGGTGTTGATTTGTTGAATAAGTAATTTAAGGGAGCTATATACTTAACTGCACAAGGATTCCCGTGCGTAGGATGTGAGAATGTGGTATGATGGAGACACTGCAAGGAACGAGGGGCAGGCAGACCTGCCCTTCCCATCCACTACAATGCGGGTGGGAATATCCCGCACAGCCGACGCGCGTCAGCTGAGAAAGATATACTTGTGATGGAACAGGCAGACCTGTTCCATGTGCAGTTAAGTATATAATTCCCTAATTTAAGAAGCTGGTTGAAAAGTAACGGCTATTGGGCTAGGCACATCCCAGATTTGGGATCATCTAGGCCAGCAGGTTGCCGAATCCAGTGTAGCTGCCCAGAGGTGAGCTAGAAACTTACCCCCATTTTGGGATGCCCTCGTTGGGCTTGGGTAAAGTGTTCTTCACGGGACGACATCGTATAGAATTCCCTTACTTTGGCATATCCCGCAGGGCATGGAAGATCGGCAGCGGGCTCCAGTTATTGCTCACAATCCCCCACTGGGCTTTTTCCGTGCCGTCAGCCACCACGCGGAAGTTCAGATTCCACAGAAAGGCCGGGCCGACCCAGCCCCAATTGCGCATCATTCGATAGGCCTCGACCGTCCAACTGGCCTGCTCGTTGAAGTCGTTGTCGTTGGCGTACCCGTAAGCTGGGTTAAAGGCGCCCCCCGCAGCCCAGCCGAACTCGGTCGGCCAGATGCGTTTGTTGCGGGCGCCGTATTTGACAGCGATGTTGCGATAGCCCTCCATCGTGCTGCGGAAGCTCCACGAGTGATGGGGACTGTCGCAGGCGCCGTTGAAGCCCTGGTTGCCACTGACCTGAATCGCCGCGCAGGCCTCCTGCCATGTTTTGGACGGCGGCACGTTGTAGCCGCTGGGATGCGCGCCGATGCCGTCCATGTAGTTGTTCAGGCCGGCCTTGAACATCTCCTCCAGATATCTGAAGTCGTCCATGGCCTTATTGCCATTGTCGCCAGCAGGGGTCAGCGCGCCGCTGATCACCAGCATCGACGGGCAGGCCGCTTTAATGGCTGCATAGGCCGGTCTCAGGAGAGCCATGTATTCGCCGGGATTGAGGGGCTTGTTGCCCCACTCGTAATGCAGATTCTGCTCATTCCACACCTCGATGGCCTTCACAGAAGAGCCGCAGTACTTGCCGGCCAGCGCCCCCAGAAAATTAGCAAAGGTCTGCGGATTCGCGGGCGGACCACCGACGCTGCCGTCGAAACCAGACTCCCGCGCCCAATCGGGCGCATTCACGACGCTGAACAGCAGACTGATGCCGGCGCCGTTGGCCGCGTCGATGAAGGGCTGCATATCACCCCAAATGTACTGCCCTTGGTTACGCTCAAAAACCTTCCATTCGATCTGCTGCTTCACCCAGCCAAAGCCCAGCTCCTTGGTCTTTTGCATTACCGGCCCGATCTGATCGCCAGCGTGGACCATGTGGGCCTGGACGCCATAGCCGAAACTGCCCCCGCCGGTCGGAGCCGGCGCTCTTGCCGCCACTGCCACAGGCGGCGGCGTTGGAATGTCGGTAATGGTTGCCACACCGCTGAGCGGACCGGTGGCCGTGGACACCTGATCGGCCACCCAGCCCTTCTTGCCATTGCCGATATCGATCTGCCACCAATCCTTGGCCTTGTTCTGACCCACAATGCGATAGGTTTGGTTGGGCTTGATCTGGCCGAGAATCGGATAGCGGGTGCTCGGGCCCTCGCGGATGTTGACGGTCTGCGCGCTGACCAGAGTGGCGAAGCTGGGCGTGGCTGTCGGCATGGGGGTGGGGGAAGCCGCCGACGTCGGCGTTGCCAAAGGCAGAGACAGCGCGTTCCCCGGACTGGCCGGGCGGTTGTTCTGCACAACTTGAGCCTCGACGCGCACATCTCCCTGGCCAACCGGGGCCATAAAGGTGTATGCCGGATTCTCGATGGGGCGAGAGTCCTGGGCCAGAACCGAACCATCGGGGTGGAAGACGGTATAGGATACGGCCAGATTGGCGGGGCCGGTAGCGATTCCCCCTCCTACCTGGAACTGGTGGGCGATGTCCCACAGAGCCGGATCTACATCCCCGGAATCTATATCCCGCACCATCACCTGCGTAACGCCGTATGTATCCAGCAGGCTGAGTTTGTGAGCAAAGCTGCTGCTGTTTTCGATGTATATGGTGCGCTCGATCTGCTGGTCGTCAACGTAACTGTAAACATAGGCGCCGAACGTCGCTTCAAAAGCCAGTCCACGAGAAATACGAGGATTGTCTACAGACAGATCCACCACTGTGCCGGGCACGAGAACCCCGTCTTCTCCCTCCAGGCGGATCCGGGCGACAAGGGGCTGGAGGGCCTGCTGATAGCCCTTCAGCCGCAGCTGGTTTCCGCTCAATTCCGTGGACATGCCCGGCAGTTCCACCTGCACTTTGCGCCGGTCGATCTGATCTGTGGCGAAAGCCAGCAGGGCTTCCATCTCCCCACCAGGCTGATACGCTCTGGGGTCCACAGGGCCTGGAATCATAACCCGGTCAGTAGCCTTGCCCAGGGCCTGCCAGTCGTATCCCTGTGTGTTCCACTGAGCCGCTGAAATCTGCCGGGGCGATTCCACCCGCACAGCCAGCCAGCGGTTCATTTCGTGCAGATGTTCAGCCAGACTCTCGATGAAGCGCACGAATTCTTCCTGCGCAGCCGGCGCCGCATCCATGCCGCGATAATCGATAATCACACCGGGGTAGGGATTCGTCGTCAGCAGATCAGCTACAGCTTTACGTTGGTTTTCCCGCAGGCCTGGGTCTACCAGCATATTGTGCAGCAGGTCGCTGCGCGGAGCTTCACCGACCCTCCAATTGCGTAGGATTGGCACAATTTCATAGTTGCCGTCAGGCATGTTGCGGGGCACGATCTCCAGCGCGCCGTCTCCCCGCAGATAGAAGCCGGCGATGGCAAGGGTTGTAATTGCATCAGCCAGGTTGGGTGGGGCCTGCTCGCCCATACCGATGTTGGCCTCCACCCGCGGCGGAGACGCGCTGGTCTGCATCACAACGAAATTCTGCGGCGGGGCGCCGTTCATCCGCGCTTCAAGGCGATCGTCCGCTCGCAAGACGGTACTGGGCACAAACTCCCAACTGTCCCCATCCCAGGTGTACAGGTCCAGGGTTTCGTACGGTTGGCTGTCATTGGGAATGACGATCTGCGCAATGGTCTGCTCTACGCGACCGTCCCGCACATCCACTTCGTAGATCGGGCTTTTGAGTTGCAGACCACTGGGCAGAGCGTCCTTGGCGACGACCCAACCCTCCCCCACGCTGCCGTCCAGAAAATCTGCGCGCGGAATGCTGTCAAAGGTGACCCGAAAGGACTCAAATATGTGTTCCGGAGGAAAAACAATCGCCGTCCCGTCTGGGTCCATAAATGTAGCGCCACTGGGAGGAACGGTCGTGTAAGACAAGAATTGAACGCGCTCCAGCAGGCTGATCGGTGGTAGCCACAGCGCGATACCGATCAGGACGACGATCAGAATGAACGAAAGAATGGTCATGGTCGCTGCAGTTCTTCTCAGGGCCGACCAGAAGGATGGGCGTGGCTCATGCGTGTAAGAAGTCCGTCGCATATACGATTTCCTCCACAAGTCTGGGGACATGCGTGCCGACCGACATCGGCGAGACCTTGCGCGATGCGGAACGCGGCATTCTGATCGCGCCTCTTGCGAGCAGAGACGCATTGCAACCTATCTTAGCACAGGCAAGATCCTGCGCAAAAATGGCGCCCAGTACAGACGGGTTGCGGTGACCTCAGATTCGCTTGATTTATATGATGAAGATGATGAACTGCGGTTATCATCATAAGCAGATGAATCACATAAATCAATGGTCAATGATTGCTGAATCGTTCCCCACTGCAGTATACTGTTGGCGTAGGACTCCTGGACATCTTCCGACCTCAGATTCGCTTGATTTATATGATAGAGATGATGAACTGCGGTTATCACCATAATCAGATGAATCACATAAATCAATGGTCAAACGTGGATGTATCGTAGAGTTGTCGTCAAACTGGGTACAGGCGTACTCACCAAAGGGACCCGTTTTTTAAGCCAACCACAGATGGTGGAACTGGCCCGACAGATTGCGACGCTCCATCATCAGGGCAAGGATGTGATCGTCTGCACGTCCGGCGCGCAGGCCGCCGGGCGGGCGCAGTTGGATTTTCCCGATCTACCCGCCAACCTCTCCAACCGGCAGATGCTTGCCGCGGTGGGCCAAAGCCGGCTGATGCGCTTGTGGGAACGGTTCTTCGACATCTATGGCATCTACGCGGGCCAGATTCTGCTGACCAGAGCGGACACGGAGAACCGGCAGCGTTTTTTGAACGCGCGGGACACATTCAACGCTATGCTGGAGTATCGGATCGTCCCGGTCGTGAATGAAAACGACGCGGTCGCTGTCGAAGAGATCAAAGTCGGAGACAACGACAATCTCTCGGCGTTGGTGGCTGTGTTGACCGATGCCGACCTGCTGCTGCTGCTGACGGATCAAGCGGGGCTGTTCACGGCCGACCCGCGTACGGATCCGCACGCGCAGTTGATTCCCGAAGTCCACGCTATCGACGATTCCCTGCGGGCCCTGGCCGGCAGCAGTCAATCCGGTCTGGGTATTGGCGGCATGAGCACGAAATTGCAGGCGGCGGATATTGCCTGCCGGGCCGGTACTGAAGTTGTGATTGCCGCCGGCAGCGCGCCGGACGTGATTGTGCGGGCTGTGACTGGTCAGTCAGTCGGCACCCGTTTTCCAGCGCAGGAGACGCCTTTGGAGAGCCGCAAACGTTGGATCCTGGCCGGCCCCGCGCCGTCAGGTCGGCTACTGGTGGATGCGGGCGCAGCCCGAGCGCTACAGCATCATGGCCATAGTCTTTTGCCTGTCGGTATCACCGAGGTGGAAGGTGTCTTTGAGCGGGGCGATGCGGTCTTTGTGCAGAAGAGGAATGGCCCGGTTCTGGCGCGTGGCATCACCCGCTACAGTAGCGACGATCTACGCCGCATTCGCGGCTGTCAGTCGCATGAGATCAGCGAACGCCTGGGGTATGGCTATGGGCCAGTGGCGCTCCACCGGAATGATATGATTGTATTGGAGTAGGAATTGTATTGGAGTAGGAGTTGTAATGCGCCTCTGACCACAGATTTGACCACTGATTTATGTGATCTGTATGATTGCTTTGATAACTGCAGTTCATTATCCCCATCACATACATCAAGCGAATCAAAGGTCAAAAAGGCGCGGAAAATGGGAGAATTCTTATGACGACTGCTGTGCGGGGAGCAAGCGCGTTGGCTGTGGAACAGACGGTCGATCTGGAGGCGATGGGGCAGGCCGCGCAGCGAGCGAGCCACAAACTGGCAGTGCTGACATCGACGCAGAAGAACGCAGCTCTGTATGCCATCGCCGATGCGCTGGAGGCGAGGAGCGCAGAAGCGCTTGCTCAGAACGAGTTGGACATCGCCATTGGCGCGGCCAGCGGGCTTAGCGACGCGCTGCTGGATCGGCTGTTGCTGACGCCGGAACGGATTCGAGGGCTGGCGGATGACACGCGGCGGGTGGCCGCGCTGCCGGACCCGGTGGGCGCGGAGCTGGAAAGTCGCCTGCTGCCGAACGGTATGCGCCTCAGCCGCCGGCGCATACCCATTGGCGTTATCGGCGTCATCTACGAAGCCCGTCCCAACACGACCATCGATATTGCCGTATTAAGCCTGAAGACGGGCAACGCGGTGATTCTGCGAGGAGGCAAAGAGACCCTGCGCAGCAATCTGGCATTGGTGGATATCATTCGCCGCGCGCTGATAGAGCAAGGCCTGCCCAGCGAAGCGGTCCAATACATCGGCAACCCAGACCGGGCACTGGTCTCCCAATTCTTGCGGATGGATGCATACGTGGATATGCTCATCCCCAGAGGCGGCAACAGTCTGCACCGCCTATGTCGGGAGCAGAGCACGATCCCGGTGATCACCGGCGGCATTGGCATCTGCCATTATTATGTGGATATCAGCGCAGATCAAGAGAGGGGGCTGGACGTCATCGTCAATGCCAAGACCCAGCGCCCTTCGGTTTGCAACTCTCTGGACACACTGCTGGTCAACCGCCAGATCGCGGCCGAGTTTCTGCCGAAATTGGCCCGGCGCATGGCGGCAATGCGGGTGGAGATGCGGGCCGCACCCGACGCGCTACCGTTTCTCGAAGGCCAGGGGGCAACCGTCACGCCGGCGGGGCCGGACGATTGGGATACAGAGTGGATGGCGCTGATCTTGGGCATCAAGCTGGTGGACTCACTGGAGGAAGCCGTCGTCCACATTCAGAAACACAGCCAGGCCCACTCCGACGGTATTCTGACCAACGATTGGAACAACGCCCAACAGTTTATCGATGCGGTCAACTCGTCCGCGGTTTTTGTCAACGCCAGCACCCGCTTCAACGACGGCGGGCAGTTCGGCCTCGGCGCGGAGGTCGCTATCAGCACCCAAAAACTCCACGCCCGAGGGCCGATGGGGCTGGAAGAACTGACCACATATAAGTGGGTGGCGTTCGGAGATATGCACGTGCGGGAATGAACTTCAGTGGTTCGTGGTCAGAAGCGGGAGTGACTGCGTAGACAATCGCAGTTACGGATCGACTGTCTGGGTGTAGTCGAGGAGCGCGGCCGCGGCCGTGTCTGAATCAGCGAACAGGCCCAATCCAATTGCGGCAGCAATGGCCGCGCCGACTGCTGCCTCCTCGGTGCGGGTGGGAATCAGTAGAGGCATCCCGAAACGACGCGCCAGGATCTGGGCCAGGAGCCGGTTGCGCCGCACGCCGTTGCCTGCGCCCACCAGGAGCGGCCGCGTCCCCACTGCCGGCTTCATGCGCTCGAAAAAGGCGTAAAAGCCATCGGCCATTCCTTCCAGCAGCGCCCGCGCGAAGTGGCCGGGGGTAAAGTTGTCTGGTGAGAGACCGCTGAAAGAGGCTCGCAGCGCCGGATCGACCCGGCTGCCGGTGAAGAACGGTTCACAATGCAGGCCGTCACTGCCCGCAGGCGCCGTCGTAGCCAGTTCCGTCATACGCGTGTACAGGTCGATCGGCGTATCCGCATCCAGGAGTTGAGCGCCTACCTGCTGGAAAAAACGCTGCAAATAGGCATAGGAACGACCGCCGAACAGGCCTCCGCCTATCAGCAGGTACTGTCCAGCGGGGAAGGGGCGGTTCTCGAGACCTGGAATGAAATGGAATTTGTCCGTACGCGCGGAGATCTGACCGCCGGTGCCTACATTCAGCAGGAGACTGCGGGCAGGGTCCTGCGCGCTGCCGATGAAACTAGCCTGATTGTCGCCCAGCGCAATGGTCACCGCTGTGCCCGGCGTCAGGCCGATCTTTTCAGCCAGCTCACGGCGCAGACCGCCCACCACATCCCAGGCCTGCCCGACTGGGGGAAATAGTCGATCGGGCAGGCGCAGCCGTTCCAGCAACGTCCATTCCCAACGATTTGCGCGAATATCGAAAATCCCGGAACTGGCGGCGAGGGTCGGCTCACTGATAGGCGGCGCGCCGGTGAGGAAAGAGACGACCGCATCCGGGATGAAGCAGGCAGTCACTGGCGGGTCGGGCAGAGCGTTTTGCAGTGTGAGCCAGTAGAGGCTGGGGCCGAGGAAACCAGCGGCGGGCAGACAGCCGGTGTTGCCGAAGGCCTCTTGTCCCCCGGCTGTGGCAATGAACCGCTCCAGTACTGGCGTGTCCGTGCCGGGCAGCGGCTGCTGCACCCGCAAGTCCTGCCAGGTGATGGCGGGCCTGGCGGGGATGGCGTCTGGCCGCATAAGGGCGACCCCGTGCTGCTGGCCGGTGACGCCGATACCTTGTATGGCGGAAGGGAGTAGATCCGCCTGCGCAACCAACTCGGTCAGGCAATGCACTGTCAGATCGAACAGCCGGGGCAGGTCCAATTCGGCTCGGCCGGGTGCAGGAGACGAACCCGCGGTATTGGCTATCATCTGGTGAGCCAGTTGGCGGCCGGTCGCCGGGTCTAGCGCCACAGCGCTCAGGGAAGTTGTGCCGATATCGAGTCCGATAAGCATAGAGATGGTGTCCTGGGTAGCGGAACACGGATTGAACGAATAGAACGGTCCAGAGAGACTACCAAGATTGTACCGCAGAACGTCGATCGAGGGCAGGCGCGCATCTCTGTGTCAGAGTGGAAAGACTTCCTGTCTTTCTGTTACAATAGAAACACCCCCGCGGATGGGTCGCTGCGGCCTTGCTCGCTGTTGATAAACAGCGCAAGGGGTCTTGCGCATTCGCATTTCCAGTATTTTTTGTTTTTCATGCTACACTACATAGGGGAGGCATGCTTATGACCACAACCACCATAGCCCTCGACCAACAGGCCCAGCTTATACGCGACGGCTACTGCGTTTTCGCGCAGGCGCTGGATGCGGAGATGTTGGCCCGAGTGCGGGCTGCCAGTGATGGTCTGCTGGACGCGCAGTCTGCCGAGCACTTCGAAGAGCAGAAATCCACGGGGAGTATGATCAGCGTCTACGATGATCCCTTTTTCGCTGAAC
The DNA here is from genome assembly GCA_958295915.1 of uncultured Caldilineaceae bacterium. GTDB lineage: Bacteria > Chloroflexota > Anaerolineae > Caldilineales > Caldilineaceae > Bin5. Next base: position 3,251,776 of record OY282381.1, on the reverse strand, counting down.
TGGTGGCCTACCCAGCTGCTCTGGCCGCGCTGGCCTCTTTGGGCTATCCGAAACCCCGCTGGTCGTCCGGTTTTGTGATCAGCAAATCCGGCCATTCGCCGCCCCTATTCTGGCATCAGGACTGGTGGGGATGGAACGATCCGATCAGCTACACGAATATCCCGCAACAGCTTTTTCTGATGTACTATCTGGTGGATACGAGCATTGAGAACGGTTGCCTGCGGGTCATCGCCGGTTCCCACCGTAAGCGCCATCGCATGCACGACGCCGCGCCCACAGCCCACACAGACGAGCTACGCAGGGTCACGGATCCGAGCCACCCGGCCTACCAATCCATGCCAGAGGATCAGGCCGTCCCGGTGAAGGCTGGCGATCTGGTCATCGGCGATTCTCGGCTGCTCCACGGGGCCTACGCCAACCAGTCGGATCAGCGCCGCACAGTCATAACACTCTGGTATCATCCGACATTCGATATGTCACCGCCCCGGATCCAGGCCCACTTGAGCCACAAACAGTCCCGCGTAGCCGAATGGCCGACCAAGGCGCAGGAACTCGTCCAGAGGCTTGTGCCCACATACGAAGGTAACGCGGAGCCGCTGGAGTGGAATCGGGCGCCGGGACATGAACTTACGTGAGCGTCTCAACAAATCCGAAATCGCAATCGATGCTGAGTACAGCCGCTTCGCGAACAAAGGAGAAGAATACAATGAAAATGCACATTGGCGGGCAGTGGGTAGATAAGTCTGAGAAGATCGAGGTGCTGCACCCGTTCGACGGTTCGGTAATCGACACCATTCCGAAAGGGGATGCGGCGGATGTAGAGTTGGCTCTGGCAACCGCCGCGCGGGGCGCCAAGGTCATGGCGAAGATGACCGGCTACGAGCGCTATGAGATTTTGCGCAAAGCCGCCGACCTGATGGTGGAAAGCACCGAAGATCTGGCCCGAACCATCACCCTGGAGGAGGGTAAAATCATCGCCGAGGGCCGGATGGAGGCAGCGCGTGCTGTAGAGATCATCGCCCTTTCCGCGGAAGAGGCCAAGCGTCTGGGTGGGGAAGTGGTGCCCCTGGACGGCGCGCCAGGCGCTGCGGGTAAATTTGGCTTCACTGTACGTGTGCCCTGTGGCGTCATTGTCGGCATCAGCCCCTTCAACTTTCCCTTGCATCTGGTCTGCCACAAAGTCGGCCCGGCCTTGGCCGCTGGCAATGCGATCGTTTTGAAGCCGGCCACAGACACGCCGCTTTCCGCTCTGAAGCTGGTGGAGATATTCCTGGAAGCCGGCACTCCACCGGAGGCGCTCCAGTGCATCACCGGCTCCGGCGGGGTCATCGGCGATGCGCTTTGCGCTGATTCGCGCGTGCGCAAGATCACCTTCACCGGCAGCCGAGACATCGGTGAGCACATCTGCCGCACCGCAGGCCTGAAACGAGTGACGATGGAACTTGGCTCGAACGCGCCGTTGATCGTTATGCCGGACGCGGACCCGGAACGGGTAGCGCAGGCGGCGGCGGCTTCCGGCTACTCGAACGCCGGGCAGGTCTGTATCTCCACCCAGCGGGTTGTCACCCACGAAAAGATATACGGCGATTTTCTCGACGCATTCAAGGCAACGGTCGAAGGCATTACAACCGGCGACCCGCTAGCCGACTCGACGAAAATGGGGCCGATGATCAGGGAATCCGATGCGGTGCGGGTGGATGAATGGGTTCAGGATGCAGTAGGGGACGGCGCGGAGTTGCTCCTCGGCGGACAGCGCAACGGCCAGATGTATACGCCGACCATCGTATCGAATGTCCGACCGGAGATGCGCATCTCTTGCGATGAGGTGTTTGGGCCGGTGGTGGGCGTGACCCGGGTCAGCGACATCGACGAAGCCATCGCGCTCGCCAATGACACGAATTACGGCTTAAGCGCGGCGATCTTCACCCAGAACATCGATTGGGCGATGAAGTTTGTGCAGGAGGTCGAGTCCGGCAATCTGCACGTAAATTGGGGCACCCAGTGGCGGGCCGATCTGATGCCGTACGGCGGCGTCAAGGAGAGCGGAATGGGCAAGGAAGGCCCAAAGTATGCCATTGAAGAGATGACTGATAATGAAAATGGCAGTTTTCCATCTAGGCGCGACCTAGGATGCGCTCCTCCTGATCTCGTCAGGTATCCATCAGCGAAGGCATTGGCGCGGGCGCGTTCCTGTGTCGATGCCTCCTATCATCTGGGCAACCACAAGGGTTGCCCTACAGGCTGCGAAAGATCGCCAGTCGGAATTCGTGATTCATCTGCGGTTCTTGCAGAGTCAGCCACTCCTTTGTGGCAATTTGCTCGGTACACGGCCCAAAGGAGCAGACCGTCAGCGGGCGCGCCCTTGCCTCGCGGCGTAAGCGGGTGAGTACCGTTTGCAGCATCCGTCCCCGAAAGGGGGTAAAGAGAAAGTAAACCGTTCCTGCGCACAAGTCTGCAGTTCGGGCGTCCCCTTGTCTAAACGTTACCCCGTGGATTCCCAGAGTTGCCGCTTCGCGCGCGGCGTGCTCCACAAATGCCGACATCACCTCCAGCCCGACAGCGTCAACGCCTGTCAACAGATGAATCAGCATCGCTACCTGGCCCAAACCGGAGCCGATGTCTATAAATCTGTCTTCGGCCGTCAATGGGACCCGATCCACCAGTTCGAGGAGCGCGCTCACCGGTGTCGACTCGTAATGAATCATCTCTGCGTCGGTGGCGCTCCACGGGCCCGGCAGGCAGTCGCTGTGGAATAAGCGTGCGGCTAACTCATCTGCGGCTTCCGCTCCCCAGTGCAGGCAGGCCACATCGCCGGACCGGTAGCGACAGTTGTTTTCGAGAAGGGTTCGCAGTTGGCGTGGTGTGCCTGTACCGCTTTGAATCCCGCTACGCAGTTTTTGATAGAGACTGTCGTTGCGTTGCTCCAAATCGGCCCGCAATGAGAGAATCCGCTGCAGGTGTATGGTAGGGTGGTGATGGGAGCGTGTTGTGTTGCAATGCGCCTCTGCTCGAAAGAGGCGCGATTGGATTGCTTCTTCCAAGAAGTCAAGAGTCTTCAATGCTTGGAAGCGCGCCGCCAAGTTGTTGCAAGGCGTCTCTGCTCGAAAGAGGCGCGAGTCGTCATCATAAAGTGCCTCATCCTGCTCCAGCGCGTCCAAATCCCGTTCCAACTGCGCCAGATCGGGCATTGTGACCTCCGCAATGCGTGGGGTGAGCAGTGCCTACTCGAAGACTTTCAGTGAATCCGTTCGGCTGGAGAACGTCTCTGCAATCAGCGGTTCGCCGACCAGATCGTATTCCAGCGCGCCGTTGATGTGAACTTCCAGCATTGAACCTGCGGGCGCGCCGGCGATGCCCGGCACAAGCACAAGGCCGTCCACTTCCGGCGCGTCCCGGTAGCTGCGGCCCAACAGCAGGGGGTCGCCAGTCTCGGCAATTTCGCCTTCGCCTTCTACCAGGATGTCGAGCACTCTGCCGACTTGCCCCTGATTTTTGCGCAGGCTGATGGGTTGTTGGGCTTCCATCAAACGGTTGTAACGCGCCTCCTTCTCCTCCTCGGGGACAGGGTCGGGCAGTTCAGCCGCGGGAGTGCCTGGCTCCGGGCTGAATGGGAACGCCCCTACTTTGTCGAATTCGATGGCCTGCGCAAACTCCACCAGACTCTGGAACTCCTCTTCGGTTTCGCCGGGGTAGCCGACAATAAATGTCGTCCGCAAGGCGATATCCGGCATAACGGCGCGCAGTTTTTCCACATGTTCGTAGATCATTTCCAGCCGGGAAGGTCGGCGCATCCGGCGCAAGGTGCGCGGGTCTCCGTGCTGAAGGGGCATGTCCAGATAAGGCACGATCTTATCCTGACTCGCCATCACTTCGATCAGGCCATCGCTGACGTGTCCCGGATAGGCGTACATCAGACGCACCCATTTCAACGCATCGCTGGCGCGGTTGCAAAGGGCGCTTAACAACCGGGGCAGGCTGTCCGGCTCACCCCAATCCCGCCCAAAGTCGGTGGTGTCCTGGGCGACGATCACCAGCTCCTTTGCCCCTGCAGCCACCAGGGCATTGGCCTCGTCGATAAGCGCCTCGCTGGGACGGCTACGCAGCTTTCCTTTGAAACTGGGGATCGTGCAGAAAGCGCAGGGCGCGTTGCAGCCGTCAGAAATTTTGAGATAGGCGCTGCCCCCGGCCACGGGTGGGCGCGGCACTGGCTCCAGATAGGTTTCATCCGGGTCGCCCAGCATGCTGTATCGTTGCAAACGGCGCGGCTGTGGGCCTCTGCGGACGCGGTTGATCAGCTCCACCACATCCATCCAGCGCCGGGTTCCCAGCAGACCGTTCACTTGTGGCACCCGTTGTAACACCTCCTCGCCGTTGCGTTGGGCCAGGCAGCCGGCGGCAATGAGCATCTGGCGCCGGCGTTTTTCGCCGGCCAGCTCTTGCAATACAGCGATAGATTCCTCTTTGGCAGCTTCCAGAAAGCCACAGGTGTTGACGATCAGCACATCCGCGCGACGCGCATCGGCGCTGGCACGCATGTCTGCCTGCTGTAACAGCATCTCCATGCCGTCACTGTCTACTTTATTTTTCGGGCAGCCGAGGGTTATCAGGTGATACGTCTGCTTTCTAGTCATCGTTTTGCAGCGCCTCTCGGAGTAGGTCTTCAACGTTTGGCTCGTTTCTTCGCCAAGGGTGTTCTATGCTGCGCCAGAGTTTTTTATCGGGATAACTCTGGTTCAATGCTCAAAATTCGATACGGGTAGATATTAACCACCTGTGTCTGATGGTAGCAGGTCCTGGTAACCGTATCGGAACGGTAGAGATGGATATGGCCATGCAGCAGATAGCTCGGCTTGAACCAGCGCATAAGGTGGAGAAAAGAGCGAAAGCCCGTATGCGCTCGATCCGGCTGGTCATGGATGCCGAATGGCGGCGAGTGGGCGACCAGCACATCCAGCCAGCGGCCATAGCGCAGACGATTGAACAGCAACCCCGGAATCAACCTGGCGATATTCCCCCACATCTCGCCATCGGTATACTGGAAACGAGGCGCCGAGTTGTAACGCATAGAGCCTTCCAGTCCTGCCAGCAACAGACCATCTGTGACCTGGGTGTTGCCGTGCAGATTGGTTGCCCCAGCCGGTCCGCTCATTACCTGGTTGTTGGACCAATACTCCGCTTCCTTACCGTGATTTCCATAGACGAAATAGCTGGGCCGGTTCAGCATACTGACGACGAAATCGATGTAATAGTACGGTAGATCGCCGCAGCTAATGATCAGATCGACGTCGCCCACGTGCTCTCGAATGCCGCCACTGTATAGCACGGGAACCACTTTATCACTGATGGCAAGGACACGCATAACTATGCCATTGTAGCACAAAAGTTGATGGATTGTTGCAATGCGCCTCTTTCGATCAGAGGCGCGAACAGAGATATCTACTGGGGAAGAAGAGGCGGATACTATGGGGAGGCGAGCGCATCGGATTTCTGACTATTGAGGTCGAATTCGCTCCAGGATAGCGTCAAACTCCTTCTGATTCGTGATCGGTCCGACAACGACCTCAACGATTCTGCCTTCGGGGCTGATGAAGAAGGTCTCCGGCACGCCCTGAATCTGATAGCGGCGGGCTGCGCGGCTGCGCAGGTCCGGACCATTGGGATAGGTGATATCGAACTCTTTCAGGTAGGCGAGGGCGGCCGGCTCCTGATCCAGATAATCCAGTCCGAGGAAGACAATGCCGTTGTCCTTTTCCCGGCGCCAGGTCTGCTCCAATCGATCTGCCTCGTGGCGGCAGGGGGCACACCAACTGGCCCAAAAATTAATCACGACGCCTCTGCCCCGCAGGTCGTGCAGGTCGATAGTTTCACCATCAAACGTCCTGAAGCGCAGTTCAGGCGCCTCTCCTGCGGCCCGCTGCCCCTGCACATTTGTCTGCCACAGCCGTACAGCAAGCAGGGCTATAAACCCCAGGCAGACAGCAAGGAACAGCATGCGCCAGAACATTGTTGCAATGCGCCTCTGCTCGAAAGAGGCGTGAACAGATTGGGCGGATGGCTGTTCATTCCGTGATTCTGTTTGCGATTTCAACGGAGCATCCAGATCGAGGCGATCGGTCAGTTCAGTCATAGTGGGCCAGTTCCTCATCCAGGCGCCGCTCATGCTCGTCGACCTCAACGCCCGGCGCTTTGCCTGGCGTCTGTCGAAGCGGACGGGACATCCGCTGCAGACGTGACCAGAGAAAGATACCGCCACCCGCAACAGCCACCACCGGCAGGATCCACGCCAGCCAGTTGAACCCTTGCCGGGGCGGTTCGCCTAGAACTTGTGGCCCGTACTGTTCCAGGAAATAGGCTTTGATCGCTTGCGCGTCTTCACCTTCTTCCAGTTTGATGGCAATCACTTCCTTCATCTGATCGCAGGCCTTTAGTTCACAACTATCCAGACGCAGCGCGCCACCACACAGGGGGCACCACAGTTGACGGGCAACGATGTTTACTTCGTCTGCTGTGATGTCAGCGGGGCCTCCCTGGGCTCGCAGAGGCGGCCCGCTATTGATAGATGTAAGCAGCGCCCAGGAGGCCAGAAGGATGATGTTCAATGCGCCTCTGCTCGAAAGAGACGCGATGCGCAGATTCAGGAGAGAAGTGATGCGTTGCATTATAGCAGAACTATGCGTGGCTATGTGGCAGGCTGTTCAGCCAATTTCACAAAGATTCGTTTTGCCAAAGATCGCCCGATAATTTTCACGAGGTCGCTCCCTACAGTGGCGCGCAACACAACATTTTCTGCGCCTGCCTGCGTGACATCGTTTTGTATCTGGACAATGCTTGGTCCATCAAAAGGTTCCACGTTCAATACCTTAACATAATAGCCAGGGACCAGGTTCAGCTGTGACAGATAGCGCAGCATCGGCGCATTGTGGTTTGCCACCCGGCGCAATACACCCGACTGACCGGGCTGTAGCTCTGCCAGGCAGACCAACTCCTCGCTTAGCACTCTACCGTCCTGGCTAGGAATCGGATCTCCATGCGGGCAGTGGGTCGGGAAATTGCATAGGATTTCCATACGTTTTTCGAATTCGGCGCTGATAGCATGCTCCAACCGCATGGCCTCCGCCTTTACCTGATCCCAGGTGAAGCCCATCACATCGATCAGAAACACCTCCAGCAGACGGTGTCTGCGCAGGAGTTGCAACGCGGCGAGACGGCCCTGATCTGTCAGGCAAATGCCGGTTCGCGCAGATCTCTCCACGTGGCCGGACTCTGTCAATCGTTTTGTCATACTGCTGGCAGCGGCCGGCGAAACTTTCATCTTCTGCGCAAGAACGGATGTGGAAATCCTGTCGGTGTCTTCACTCAGTTCGTAGATCGCTACCAGATAATCGAGCATCCCATCGGTGATGATGTGGCAGAATGTACGCATAACAGCTCAACCGCCGGGGTATGTATGAACAGTTTAAGGAATATTGCGTGAATTATAGTTTGGCGGCGGGTAAGCTGTCAATATCGGGAAATGAATGGGCGTGTCATCGGGTTGCAATGGCCTGTGATGGGGTTTTATCCGGCATGGATCTCTGGGGTATGAGAAAATCTGCGCACGCATGTGTTGACGATCTCAAGGCATCTGATACAATTCAGTTGCCTTGAGATAAATTTACGAGTGAGGTATGAATATGCCTAGTGTAGTAGGACAACGAGGACAAATCGTCATCGAAAAATCCATTCGTGATGCGCTTGGATTGGAGTCGGGCTACCTCGCTGTTCAGCGGCTGGTAGATGACCACGTGGAACTTTTTTTCTATCCACCAGAACACGAGGATTCGTTGCGCGGCGTGCTGTCCAGTCAGACGAAACGGACTGTTCCACCCGAAAAGTGGCCGGAGGCAAGTATGCAAGCCTGGTCACTCGCCCTGATGCCTTGGAGCGCCGAGGCATTGGAGAAAGCAGGCTGTGAAGTGGGCCCCTTTGTCAAGACCAATTTCAGAGAAAGATAAGCCCGTTAGCGCGAGGAATCACATGCAGCGAAGAATTGTCGATTTGAGCTATAATCTCGATCCATCCACACCACCGTTTCCCGGCGATCCGCGGGTTGCGGTCAACGTGCAGATGTCTATCCCCGCGAATCATCCGCCTGGCAAACCGGGATACTTGAATGCCAGTACAGTCAGCGCTTCCGTCCACACCGGCACGCACATGGATGCCTTCTTCCATTTCTATCATGGCCGGCTGACAATCGATCAGATCCCGCTGGCGCAGTGCATGGGGCCAGCACTGCTGATCGACCTGGCCCATAAGCAAGCCAAAGAGGAGATCACCGGGGATGATCTGGATCGATACCGAGAATCCATCAGCCAGACGCCGAAGGTGATTTTCAACACCGGCTGGGCGCAGAACTGGGGGAAGGCTCTGTATTTCACCGATTTTCCCGTGCTGACAGGGGATGCCGCTCAATTTCTGGTGGATTGTGGCATTGAATTGATCGGAATTGATACCCCGTCAGTTGACTATCCGCCCAACGAAGCCCACTTTGTTTTCCTAGGCAATGATGTCCTGATCGTTGAAAATTTGACCAACCTCGATCAGATCGGTCGGCCTTTATTTTATTTCCATGCCCTGCCCTTAAAAATTACGGGCCGGGACGCATCGCCGGTGCGGGCTATCGCTGTCGTCGAGGAGGCGTAATGCTACATACTGCCGTCGCTGGCTGCGGAGTCTGGCGAGCATTCAATCCGCGCGAGCATCGCATCGAAGCAGACAATTTATTCCCGATCAATATGGCTGAATTGCAGCCCGACAAATACAATCTGGGGGTATCCGAATCATGTCGCAAAAAGAAGCAGAGCATAAGACATTCGCTGGTCGGCAAAACCCGCCATCTGCAGCTGTTGATAGCCATCCAACCCTGGCGGAACGCTTTTTCTTTGACAACAACGGCTATCTGATCCTGGAAGAATTCCTTGACGCAGACCACGTCAGCGCTTTGCGAGAGGCGCTCTGGCGCGTTGTGGACCGGCGGCGGAAGATAGTTGAATGCGCCTCTGCTCGAAAAAGGCGCGTACAGGAGAAAGAGATTCCACATACTGGCAAGACGCATATCATGGGCGAAAAGAGCACCCGTATCTTTTTCATCCTGGATGATGACCCGTTGTTTCTTGAGATGTTTGACTGGCCTGCCATCTTGCCATACGTGACCGGCCTGCTCAACCCACGTCCGCATCATCATGCTTCTGATGCCATTGTGGAGTATGGCAGCGACCTGATAGGACGGGGAATGGGCTGGCACATTGACGGTCACGATGATGGGTACCGGGGTCTGGGCCCCCACATTCCGCTATTGCAACTCAAGATTGGCTACTACCTGAGCGATATGACGCAACCCGGGCAGGGCAATCTCTGCGTAGTGCCCGGCAGCCATAAGGCAGCGTTTGCGCCTGACCAGGAAGACTTGAAGCGGCGGGAGAGGTTTGCGGGGGTTGCAGAGATTTGTGCGCCGGCGGGGACCGCAATTCTGTTCCACAACGCGCTGTGGCATTCAGCCGGCCCGTTCACCAGAGAAGATGGCCAGCGCAGCATGCTCTACTATGCCTACGAGCACCCGTGGATGATCGCTTCCCAGGAGCACTGGGGCTATTCCAAGGCTTTCTATAACAACCTTACCCCTGATCGACGCCGGCTTTTTCATGGTTTTCTGTTCGATCCACCAGAGATCCGATGGGGCTAATGGGCGCGAAGCAGAGAAATCGTTACAATGCGCCTCTGCTCGAAAGAGGCGCGAGCAGAGTGTTCGATGGATTGAGATGGCTTCTAAACTGAACTGGCAGATGTTTCTGCTGGTGGGGCTGTTCCTGTTGCTTCTGGTGGCGGCGCTTCTGCGGGGCAACATCACAACCGGGCAACGGTTTGATCCGGACAGCCCTGAGCCGAGCGGTCTGTTGCTCCTACAGGAGTGGCTGCGGGAGATGGGCTATACAGTGACGACCACCGGTCAGCGGCGGTTTGCTCTCTCGCTTCATCAGCATCTGCTGATCATCTATCCTGGCGAGGAACGGTTCACGCAGAGTGAAGCGGACAGCTTTTTTGAATGGGTAGAGGCCGGCGGCACGGCTGTGATCATAGGCCATGCTGATTCGAAGTTGCGACGGCTCCTCAACTACGACACAGTGCCCGGTTATATCGGAGAAGCTCTGACTCAGCGCCAGCCCTTGCTGCCGGAAGCGACAGAACCGTTCGACAGAAGTGGACGACCTTTCGATCTGACCGAAGCGCCCCGGACGGTTGCTGTCCTGGCCTCCGAAAAAGGGTCGGAATTGTCGGTTCTCAGCCGAGGCGCCGGCTGGGTCTGGCTCGTCAGTGAGCAGCTTACATTTACAAACAGCGAGCTATCCGACGATCGAGCGCAAGCGCAACTGATCCCGGTGTTTTTGCGGACAGTTCCCACGCGCGGTACAGTTGTCTTCGACACCTATCATCTGTTCGGCCCGGATCTGCTCTCCGGCGCTGGGCCCATCGAATCTCTGAAGGATTGGCTCTACCGTACACCCTCTGGCTGGGCCGCCATCTTTCTGCTGCTGCTGGGCGGAGGCTGGTTGCTCCTTTCTGGCCGGCGTTTGGGGCCGCCGTTGGAGCTGAAAACCCAAGGACGGCGACGGGAGGCGGCGGAGTTCGTGGTGGCGATGGCCGGCCTGCAACGGCGGGCGCGTATCCGCGACAACCTCGCCCATCACCAACGGTATCGGCTGAAGCAATCTCTGGGCAAGCCCTGGCGCATCCGGCCAAGCCTGCCGGATGCCGAGTTTTTACGGCAGTTGCAAGCCCTGAATCCGGCGCTGGGCGCAACCACCGCTCAAGACAGCCTCACGCAGAATCATTCTCTACCGGAATCCGGCCCTGGGTTGTCTTTTGAAGAGATCGCGCAGATCCTGGACGAGTTGGCTACGATCCCGGATGAGGAACGGCTGGTGGACCTCGCGCAGCGGATCGATCGTAGTCTGGCGTGATTCCCTGTCCAGTGACCACACTCGTTTCATCTGCGTGCCAATCTGAAAGTTTGCAATCTATGGCTGTCTCTGAACTCTACGCTTCCATCCGTGCGCAAGCCGCCAAAGTAATCGTCGGCCAGGAGTCCGTTTTCGAGCAGATCGTCGTCGCATTTTTCAGTGGCGGGCACGTCCTGATCGAAGGCGTACCCGGCACGGCCAAAACCCTGATGGCCAAAACCCTTGCCTATCTGACCGACACCGCGTTCGGACGCGTTCAGTTTACCGCCGATCTGATGCCATCAGATATCGTCGGCACGCAGGTCTATGATCTGGACAGCGGCCGTTTCCATCTGCGCGAGGGTCCGATCTTCACCCAGATATTGTTGGCTGATGAGATCAACCGAGCGCCAGCCAAAACCCAATCCGCGCTGCTGGAGGCGATGGAAGAGCGGCAGGTAACCATCGATGGCGCAGGGTATCCTCTCGGCGAGCCGTTTATGGTGCTGGCTACGCAGAATCCGGTGGAGTACGAGGGCACATATCCTCTGCCGGAGGCCCAGGTTGACCGTTTCTTATTCAAAGTGCTGGTGGAGTATCCGCCGGAGGAGGTGGAGCAGGAAGTTCTGCGCCGTTACCATCAGGGGTTCGACGCTCACAAGCTGGATGCAGTCGATCTCCAGCCGGTGATTCACCAGACGGAACTGACCGGTATTCGGGAGGAGATCCGGCAGGTGACGGTCGAGCCGGGGGTGTTCGGATATATCACCACACTCGTCAGCGCCACCCGTCGTAGCCCGGATATACTGTTGGGCGGAAGCCCTCGTGCGAGCATTGCTCTGTTGCAATCATCCAAGACGTACGCCGCTCTCCAGGGGCGGGAGTATGTCGTCCCTGATGATATAAAAGCCCTGGCTGCGCCGGTTCTGCGCCATCGGGTGCTGTTACGGCCGGAGGCGGAAATCGAAGGGATTGACGCGGACGGAGCTATCCGCCGGATCATCACTGGCGTGGATGTGCCGCGCTAGATGTTGTTCAATGCGCCTAGGCGCGAGGAATTGAAAATGAAAATCAGAGCAGTTTGGTGGATTTGGGGCATTGTCGCCATGGTTGTATTGGGCGTTGGTGTCGCGTGTTCTCCAAACGATACGGCAACTTCTCGGATGGCAGAGCGGAGCGGCACGGCGGTGTTCACGCCCACGCCGGAGCCCATCCATACGTCTACCACGGCCGCCACAATCGCTGCGGACGAAACTGGTCTGCCCACCAGCACGCCTACCCCGCGCCAATCCGTGAGCTGGCCGAACATCGTGTTGACCCAGATACTTTCAGGGCTGAACCGGCCTGTGGACCTCGCCCACGCTCAAGACGGTTCCGGGCGGCTGTATGTAGTAGAACAGTCGGGGCTGGTTCAGGTATTTACAAATGACGTCAAAAACCCGACACCATTTCTGGATATCCGAGACCGGGTGATCTGTTGCGGCGAACAGGGGCTGTTGGGTATCGCCTTCCCACCGGACTTCGCCAGCAGTCGCCACGTGTATGTCAACTATACAACCACTTCGCCCGGCAGGCTGCATACCCGCGTCTCCCGCTTCCGTCTGCGCGGCAACGCCCATCAGGCAGACCCGGACTCGGAAGAAATCATTCTGCAGATCCCCCAACCTTACACCAATCACAACGGCGGCCAGATCGTCTTCGGTCCCCAAGGTAACTTGTGGGTCGGGATGGGAGACGGCGGCAGCGGCGGCGATCCCCAGAATAACGGGCAAAAAGGCCAGACGCTGCTAGGCAAACTCCTACGTATCGATGTGACCTCCTCCACAGATGCGCGGTACGCGATCCCTAAGGACAATCCCTTCGTCGGCAATGACGAATTTCTGGATGAAATCTGGGCCTATGGATTGCGCAACCCCTGGCGTTTCTCCTTCGACCGCCAGACCGGCGATCTGTACATCGCCGATGTAGGCCAAAACGCCTGGGAGGAGATCAACTTTCAACCTGCCGACAGCCCCGGCGGCGAAAACTACGGTTGGCGCATCACCGAAGGCATCCATTGCTTCCAGCCTCCTGCCAACTGTCCCACACACGGTCTAACTCTGCCGGTGGCCGAGTACGACCGTGATAGCGGTCGTTCCATTACCGGTGGGTTCATCTTTCGAGGGCCGGATCAGCCGTCCCTGTGGGGCATCTACTTTTACGCAGATTACGTTACCGGGCGCATTTGGGGTCTCCGACGGGCGAACGGCCAATGGGAAACCAAACTGCTTTTAGACACTACTCGCAGCATCAGCAGTTTCGGCGAAGACGAAGCAGGCAATCTGTACGTCGTCGATTACAACGGCACGATCCTGCAAATTCAGGCTGCGGGCGAAAAGTGACGATATTGATCGGTGGCCAGAGCATCGCGCACGCCACCGGTTCTTGTTTCTACATCAGAAACACACGCAGTCCTGTAGAACGATAAGGGCCTCCTATGGACTTCGATCTCATCATCATCGGCGGTGGCACTGTCGGAGCAGCCGCGGCCTATCGCGCTGGACAGCGTAGGCGCACGCACGCTGCTATGCGACCGGCGGGATGTGGGCCGGTCGACGGGCGCGGGCATTCTGGCCCCAGAGAGCAGCACCCGGGATGGGCGCCTCCGGTATGATTTCGCTCTGGATGCAGTCGCCGCTACTCTGTGTTGATCGAAGATCTCACTGCCAACGGCGTGCCCGTTGAGGAGCTATCTCAGGCCTACAGCCACTGTTCGAAGTTAATGGTAGCCGTCAATGACGTTGAGGCGGCTGTCCTGGCCGGGTGGTCGTGTAGCTGTTGGCGCTACCCGGGAGACTGGCACGCCCCACACAACCGTTGGTGGTGTTCAGGAAATGCTACAGGAAGCCTTGCGCCTGGCCCCCCGGCCTGCGCGACGCTGCTATTCATGAAATTCGCGTAGGCCTGCGCCCCTACACCACCGATCATCTGCCCGTGCTGGGAGCCGTTCCCGGCGTGATGGGCGTATACCTCGCAACGGGCCACGGCCCCACCGGTTTGACACTGGGGCCGTTCCTATGTGATCAATACTGAGTGACCCGGAGGGCGCCCCCCCACTTTGCGAATGAGGACGATGAACTTAGGGTGCGATACAAAGCAAGTGACTATGTGATATAATAAGGAATTATATACTTGACTGCACAAGGATTCCCGTGGGTTGAGTGTGAGGATGTGGTATGATGGAGATAGTTCAAGGAACGAGGGGCAGGTCTGCCTGTCCCGAGAAGAGAAAAGCCCGTCGGTGTTGGAAGCACCACGGGCTACGATCCACAAGGTCAGAGCTTATGGATACTCTCCAGAGTACCACAATCCACAAAACCTACCAAGAACGAGGCTACTGTTCGCGAGCTGGCTATGCTCGTATCCGTGAGGTATTGCGCTCATGCTGCTGGCTATACAATCGTTCCCTTGAACAGAGAAAGAACACCTATCTTTCCGATGGCAAGGGCATGACTATGTACAGGCAGATGAAGGGACTGACCCAACTGCGAAAGGAACAACAGTTCTGGCGTGATATAGGGATAACAGTTTCTCGCGGAGTCTTAGTGAGAGTAGACAGGGCATTCAAGGCCTTCTTTCGTAGGGTGAAAGCTGGGGAAAAGCCGGGCTATCCACGCTTCAAACCACATCAGCGCTATCAGTGCCTTGAGTTGGCAAGCGTTACAGCAGGCATGGTGAAAGGCAATCGTATCAAGGTAAAAGGATTACCCGTTATCAGGATACGGCCCAATCGTAGGATGCCAGACAGTAGCCGGCTGAAAGCCTTGCGAATCGGTATGCACGGTCGCATTCTGACAGTTGACCTTGTCTATGAAGAGGAACAGAACCTCCTTGCGCCTGTGGATACTGCGGTGGGCATAGATATGGGCGTAAACGAACGCATGACCTTCAGCGATGGGGAAACAGTATCCCGGCGCGTGATTGACAGAAGTAGAGAAACAAGCTTGCAACGCGCCATCTCCACAAAGAAAAAAGGCAGCAATCGACGGAGAAAGGCGGTAGCTACGTTTGCCCGCGAGAGGCGTAGGAATACAGTACGCAATCGCAATGAATGCCATCAGTTGACCACTGCTATCGTGCGAAACTATCAGAAGATAGCGATCGAAAAGCTGGCAATACAGAACATGTCTCGACGTGGTGGCAATCGTAAACGTGGCTTGAATCGCAGTATGATGGAACAGACTTGGGGCATACTATTTCAACAGTTGCGCTACAAGGCAGAATGGGCCGGTAGACAATTCGTTGAAGTGGACCCCAGGAACACATCCAAGACCTGTTCCCATTGTGGTGAAGTAAGGAAAGAGAAGCTGGCGGACTATCGGACCTTTGTATGCCTCTCGTGCCGGCATACGGAAGACCGGGATCTGAACGCCGCTAAAAATATTCAGGAACGCGGGTGGGAATAGCCCGCACAGCCGAAAGCTGGCTGAGAAAGATATACTTGTGCAGTTAAGTATATAATTCCCTTTCAATTCACTGGAAGACGAACTACGCATCCATCGCAACGAAACCCAAGACCGCTTTCATAAGGTGGATGAGCGCTTCGACAAGGTGGACGATCGCTTTGACAAGATGGACAAGCGCTTCGACAAGATGGACGATCGCTTCGACAGCTTAGAGCCTTACCCTGGCGCGACTTGGTTCACGCTGGGGGCTTCATAGTGAAAGTCTCTTCCGCAAAACGATGAAGTCAGTGCTCGAGGAATCCTTCGACGCAACTGTAACGGAGCGACACATTCAGGGGGAGCAGTTCGACCTCGTGGTGATGAAAAACGGCGACCACATCCTGATAGAAATCGCTGCCAGCGTCCGGCGAGGCATTTTGGAGAGATTAGACCGAAAAAAGAGGCTATATATATCTGAGGTGGGAGTTGTGCCCGCACGGATGATTCTGGCGGTTGGCGCAATCAACAGCTTCAGCGCCCAGGCTCTACGCGCTGCGGGGATCGATGTGGTTGAGCCGGATGACGATTTTTATGGTGAAGAGTGAAAGCTCCTTTGCATCATCGCGCTGCAAGCGCATATTTGTGATGGATGAGCTATCCTTTTTCTATGCCTGCAACAGCCTAATGCCTCAGTAATTATCTCCCGGATTCACCTCTAAACTGCAATGCAACTGACAGTACGCGGGCTGCTTCTATTGGCGGTTAGCGCCCTGTTTCTCACCGCTGCCACATTCGCCGGCTGGCTGGCTTGGCTCGGGCTGGCCTGGCTGACCGGAAGCTGCGCGCTGTTGCTGACTGACTGGCAACTTACGCCCGGCCCCAAAGACTGGGAGGTTGAGCGCAGCCATGACGACCGGCTGTCTCTGGCCGCCTGGAACCGCATCGAACTGCGGGTGCAGTTACGCGCCAGCTTCCGTCCACTTTCCATTTGGCTGCGGGACGAAACACCGCCGTCCTTTGGCATCGCCGATGAGCAGCGTATCTTGCGAGGGACGGTACAGCCAGAAAAGAGCGCGCATTTTGTCTACTATCTGCATCCGCCGCGACGAGGAGATTACCGCTTCGGTGATCTGCACCTGCGATGGGAGTCTGTGTTGGGCCTGTTGCGGCGGCAGGCGACGTTCCCCGCGTCCGTGGACGTGAAAGTCTATCCGAATCTGGTAGACGTGAAAAAGTACGATCTGCTCCTGCGCAAAAACCGCCTATGGGAGATGGGGCTGCGTTCTGTGCGCGTACGGGGCCAGGGCACGGATTTCACGCGTCTGCGAGAATATCAGCCAGATGACGAGTACCGACATATCCATTGGAAGGCGACAGCCCGACGGGGCAAGCCGATCTCGATGGAGTTTGAGACCGAACGGGCCCAGAATCTGGTCGCGCTCATCGATGTAGGACGGATGATGCGCAGCCCGGTCGGGGATGTGGCAAAGATGGACTATGCTATCAATGCCGTTCTGTTGCTGGCGTACGTGGCGGTGCAAAAGGGCGACCGCATGGGAGTGCTGACCTTCGCCGATGATGCGCAGGCCTGGCTGCGCCCACGCACGGGCAAAGCCCAGTTCTACCGGATGCTGGAGATCCTGTACAAAGTTCAGGGGCAGCCTGTGGAGCCGGATTTCTCCCGAGCGTTCGGGCATTTCACCAGTCACCAGCGGCGACACTCGTTGGCGCTCGTTTTCAGCGATCTGACCGGCAGCGTCACC
Organism: uncultured Caldilineaceae bacterium; assembly: GCA_958295915.1. GTDB lineage: Bacteria > Chloroflexota > Anaerolineae > Caldilineales > Caldilineaceae > Bin5. The sequence goes on along the minus strand of OY282381.1, from coordinate 3,234,613 downwards.
AATGAGGCGCTGGTGGCGGCGGTTTTGCGCTTGCGCCGGCAGCATCTACCTTTGCTGGTGACGATGCGGGACCCGACAGTGGAGGCGTTTGCCCGCCAGCCCGTGACGGATGTGACGGGGCTGTATCGGCGCACTGTGTCAGAGACGCTTCTACGGGAACGGGAGTTGGCATTGGAAAAGCTGCGCAGCCGCGGAGTGTTGACGCTGGACGTGCCGGCGGATGAACTAAGCGTCGCGCTGATCGAACGCTATTTACAGATCAAAGCGCGGACGTTGCTTTGAAGGCAGTGTTTATTCAGTTCTGTTTCCCTTCTAGCGGCTGGCGCAACCAATAGCGGTAGAGGCCGATGCCGGTAGAGAGGCCAACGGCCAGTTTCAACAGCCAGGGCAGGCCGCTGGGACTGATGAAACCTTCGATCAGCCCGGCCACGACCAGAAGTGGCATACAGCCGAGAATCAGTTGCAGAGCCACTCGAGAGCGTCGATGCAGGGCTGCGCCCCGGCTGAACAGACCGGGGCGCAGCAGGCCATCGGCTATGTAAAAGCCACAGCCGCCGGCCAGAAAAATAACACTCAATTCGATGAATCCGTGGGCCACAACGAACTCAGCCAGGCCGGCGCTCATACCATGGGCCTGCAACAGTCCGAACAGAGCGCCGATATTGAGGCCGTTGAAGATCATCACGTATAGCGTCAATAGACCGCCGGTGAGTGCGCCGGCAAAGGAGATGAACATCACACCGATGTTATTCGTGAGGATTGCTGTGGAAGCAGCCGCGCGCACGCTGGGCGCGATCTCCGTCCACAGCTCGCCTTCCTCCACCGTCTCGACTACCTGTTCGATGCGGCCGCCCAAAATGAGGTAGATGGCGTCAGGCTGATTCCAGACGACCAGAAAAGCGATGATCGCCGGCAGCAGAAACAGCGCGGTCGATGCGATCGTGTAGGGAAGCAACTGCCGGTAGAGCCGGGGAAAGGTCAAGCGATAGAAATCGAGCAACTGCTGTCGACGCAAGGGCTCCTCCCGGTACAGGAGCGCGTGGGCGCGTCCCACCAGTTGGTTGAGATAGTGGGTCACTTGTTGGCCGGGGAAATCTCGCTGGGCTAGGGCCAGATCGGACGAGGCGATCTGATAGAGGCGACCAAACTCGTGCAGTTCGGCCTCTGAAAGAGCCTCCGCGTTGCCCCGAGTGAGATCGGTCAATTCCTCAAGACGCCGCCAGCTGTTCTTTTGTCGTTGGATGAAAGAATCAAGTTGCATGAGAAAGTCCTATGCCAACGAAACCGCTGATTTTAGATCAGGATTACGCCATCGACACGCCGGAGAACGTGTCCTTCACCTACGACATCGCCGGCATCGGCAACCGCTTCATCGGCGCTCTGATCGACACCTCTATTGTCGTCGGTTTACTGCTGATTCTGGACGTACTGTTGCTCGTAATTCTGACCCAGGACAGCGCCTCCATTCCAACATCCCCCTTCGACAGCGAACCAGCTAGCTGGCTTGCCGGTCTGGTGGTTGCGCTGTTCTTTCTGATCCAGTTCGCCATCTTCTGGGGCTATTATACCCTCTTTGAGTATCTGTGGAATGGCCAGACACCGGGCAAACGACTGCTGAAGATTCGCGTGCTACGGCTGGATGGCAACCCCATCGGCTTCGTCGAAGCATTCCTGCGCAATCTGGTGCGCCCGGTCGACTTTCTGCCATCGGGTTATGGGCTGGGGCTGGTGGTGATGTTTTTCAACGAAAAGACCCAGCGTCTGGGGGATCTGGCCGCGGGCACGGTCGTTGTACGGATGCGAACGGATCTGTCACTGGACTCGCTGGTTGTGCCGGCGGTGGCGAAGACGCAGACAGCCGACGATGCAGATCTGTCCCTGCTACTGGAATTCCCCCACATCCGCCGTCTGTCTGCCACCGATTATGAACTGATCCGGGAACTACTGACACGGAGGCAGGCCCGCGCTGTGTCGGGTGTAGTCATCCGCCGCTTGGCGCAGGCCATCGCGGTCCAGATGGAAAAGCCAGCGCCGACCGACATAGTGACGAGCCTCCACTTCCTGCGCGCTGTCGTCGACGCCTACCGCCAGCTGCAGCCGTAGAACCGCGGTTGAAACATGGGACACGAATTTGCAGAAGTATAACGTATCAATTTCTTGATAAGAGGCAACCCAATGGACGACACCACCTACCCTTCTCGAAACGGCTATGACAACAACAATGACTCGCCAGCCCTCGCGCGCGTCGATTACACGATCAAAGAGATGCCAGAGGATCTGCGCCCCAGAGAACGGCTGGAGTATGTGGGGGCCGGCGCCCTAAACCTCGCTGAGCTCCTGGCAATCGTTCTACGCTCCGGCGGCCCGGGAGAAAATGTCATCCGGCTGGCGGAGCGGTTGCTGACCAGATTTAATGGCTTACCCGGCCTGGCCCAAGCCAGCTTCGAGGAGCTGACCGATGTCCATGGAGTAGGCAAGGCGAAGGTCACGCAGATCAAAGCTGCGATGGAGTTGGGGCGCAGGCTGCTACTTGCCGCGCCCCAAGAGCGGACGAAGATTCAAAGCCCAACAGATGTCACCAATGTATTGATGCTGGAAATGGGTCTGCTGGAACGGGAACAGATGCGAGTCGTGCTCTTGGACACAAAGAACCATGTCCAGCGGATCGTCACAGTCTATGCCGGCAGCCTGAACACAGCCGTGATCCGCGTGGGTGAGATTTTTACAGAGGCAGTGCGAGCCAACAGCGCTTCGCTCATCGTCGTCCACAATCATCCCAGCGGCGACCCCACACCCAGCCCGGAGGATGTGCGGGTGACAGAACAGATCGTCGCTGCTGGGAAGATCCTTCACATCGAAGTCCTGGACCATCTGATCATCACCCACACCGGTTTTGTCAGTTTGAAAGAACGGAGACTGGGGTTCGAATAATGGGCAATGGCGCTGTTACGCCAGCACGCTGACACTGAGCAGATAATCGGTCACCTCTCGGACAGTGCCGGCATTCAGTTGCTGGTTCCGTTTCGTGCGCACATACTTCTTTAGCTGATCGACCCGTAGCACCGGCAGGGAGGGGTTCTCGAGTTCCAGTTGCGTGGCTGGGTTGATAAAGACGGCCGCCCCTTCGATGGGAATGTCGGCAGCGTTTACAGTCAACTCACCGCTGGACTCTCCAGACTGAAGCAATTCCCGAACTTTCTGTTCGGCCTCCTGCATCTCGCGTACGGGGTTGCCCAGTCCTTCCCGGTTGAGAAATGTGAGTAAGCGGCCCAGACTAAACCGTTCCCGCCATCTGTCTCCGTATACCCGCACCGTTCCTTTGTCGCTGCGCACGAGAAACACCCGAACGCCCAACGGCCCTACCAACATATAGGGCACATCATCCAACCCCCACAGGAAAAGCGCATATTTGTCATCAAACCCTTTCAGCCCGCTCTCAACAAGCTCATCCGGTCTGGCGACTTTTTTGCTACCTGGCCAGCGGCGGGGGGCAAAGCGGTTGATATAATAACTCCCCACATTGGAGGCGATGAATCCCACGGCCAGAGCGCCAAAGCTGACAAATGTCCAGTACTGCTGGACAAAGGCGATGAGAGGGTTAGCGGCCCGTTCGTCTGTCGGGAACCAGTTGGGCGTAAAATTGGAGAGGAGGCCGATGAACAGGATTAGCAACCCCGCTAGGGCAATACGTCGCCCCCGCTGCTCTTTGGATTTGATCGCCGCCAAATTGCGGTATACTTTCATAAAATGGACTTCTTGTGTGATGTGTTTGACTATCGATGGATAGGTACCAGTTTGTCATATCTGTCAATAACTTCACCGATTCCGGACTGAATCTCCTCTACAAGTCGTGTATCGATGGACTGTTTGGCAATCCGAATCATGTGGCGGATGGCGTTGGCGTTGCTTCTGCCATGTCCGACGATAAGTAGATTGGACAGCCCCAGCAGTACAGCTCCTCCGTATTCATTGTCATCCAGTCGTCGGGCCACCCTGCGCAGGGCAGAGCGAACCAGCAGCCCGCCAATACTGCTGATCGGTCCGGCGGTGATCTCATCCAGCAGTACCCTCTGCAGCAGTTTGCTCACGCCCTCGGCGCCCTTCATAAAGACATTGCCCGTAAAACCGTCAGTGACCACTACATCGGCCACACCACTGGTCACATCCCGCGCTTCGATGTTGCCCAGAAAGCGGATACTCGGTGTTCGCTCCAGCAGAGCGGTGGCCTCCAGCACCAGTTGACTGCCCTTGCCTTCCTCTTCACCATTGCTCAGGATACGAACGCTCGGATTATATACGCCCATAATGCGACAGGCGTAGAGACTACCCATCACTGCGAACTGCTGCAATTGCTCCGGCTTGACGTCCGTATTGGCGCCCACATCCAGAATCAGACAGAAGCCCTGGGTGGTGGGAAAAGGGATGATCAGCGCCGGACGCAGAATGCTCTGCATGCGACCAAAATGCAAAACACCGGCAGCCAGAGCGCCCCCCGTGTTGCCGGCGGTCACAAGGGCATCAGCCTTGCCTTCCTTCACCAGCTCGCAGGCCACAACCATCGAGCTGTCCTTCTTGGTACGCACCGCTTTGGCCGGTTTGTCGGACATTTCAACCACTTCAAATGCAGGCACAAGCGGCAGATCCAGCCCGTGAGTCGGATGTTTGGCCAACTCCCGCTCTATGACATCCGGCCGACCGACCAGTGAGATGGTCACGTCGAACTGACGGGCTGCCAAAATCGCGCCAGCAACGATCTCGTGCGGCGCATGATCTCCACCCATGACATCCAGGGCAATATTCATGCAGATGTTCCTCCAATCAGCGAAATGATGAATGCTATACTACTATAACATTGGAGCATTTGAGAAATTGCCTAAATAACAGAAGGAGCCGGGACATTTCATTATGGCGCTGATTTCTCTGGGACTGTCTGACGACTGATAGGTTCCCAGAAAAGAAGGGGCTCGATTGGATACCCTTATGCGCTTGTGGCCTGAAAGATCCGCAGGTTTGAATGGGTTCGCCTGCGTGTAAAGAAATCGGTTATAATCTTGCGGAACGGATAGAGGCCGTTGAGGAGAGATCTGGCTGTGGTTGGCTAGGCACGCATTGCTTTACATGTAAAGCAATGCTGCAAGCGTGCGTTGTTGAGCAGGGGTAACTTTGTTCAACAAAAATCTATCGGACTACTGCTGCCTAGCCGAAAAGCGCCTGGCCCTGATCGGTGAGAATCCAACTATACAGGGATATGCAAATAGTGTATTCTGGGAGCGCAATACGTTTGCGGAGCAGAGTGGCGATGGCAGGAAGAATCGCGATGCGAATCCCTCTTTGACCCAACCTCAGCTTTTCAAGCCACAGGTCGAGTCATGAAGAGTAGAATCTTTTCCGGTCAGGCATACAAATCTATAGAACGAGATACACTTTCTCTGCTCAACGCGCAGACGGATTTTCTGTCTCCAAGCACTTTCGGCAGCGCCCTATTCAGCCTGCATAGTCAATATGAAGGAGAAAAGATATGAATTTACTCGAACATATCCAGGATATCCGCTTTCCGGCCACACTTCCTGAAACGTTGTTGGCCGTCCACCAGACCTTTGACACGCCCCAGGTCGACGACATACACGCGGCCGTGGGCAAAGCGCTGAAGGAAAGCGGCATGATGGCGCCTATGCAACCGGGCGATAGCGTCGCCATCGGCGCCGGCAGCCGCGGCATCGCCAACCTCGCCCAGATTGCGCGCGCGGCCGTGGATCACCTCAAAGCCGCCGGCATGCAACCGTACATCGTGCCGGCCATGGGCAGCCATGGCGGCGCCACCGTCGAAGGCCAGAAGGAGATCCTCGCCGGCATGGGAGTTACGGAAGATACGATGGGCGTTGAGATCCGAGCGACGATGGAGGTGGAGGAGATCGGCCACATCCCCAATGGCCCGGCGGTCTGCCAGGGCAAAGATTCCCTGGCCGCCGATCACGCGCTTCTCGTCAGCCGCATCAAACCGCATACAGATTTCCGCAGCCATCTGGAGAGCGGCCCGTCCAAAATGTGCGTCATCGGCTGGGGCAAACAGCACGGCGCCTCAATGATGCACAGCGGAGGCGGCAAGAACTTTCAGATCTATTTGGAACCCGCGGCCCGGGTCTACGAGGCCAATACAAACTTTCGGGGCGCCATCTGCCCGGTGGAAAACGCCTATGAGAATACCGCGCTCATCGCCGGCCTGACCGCAGCGGAGGTGGGCGCCCAAAAGGAAGCCGATCTGTTGGTCAAGGCGAAAGAATACCTGGCACAGATCCCGTTCTCGACGGTGGACGTGTTGGTAGTGCGAGATCTGGGCAAGAACATCTCCGGCACCGGCATGGACACCAATGTCATCAGCCGCTTGAGCATCCCCCGTCAACCCGAGAACTTCGGCAATGTGGACGTAGCGATTATCACCGTCCTCGATCTGACCGCAGAGACCCACGGCAATGTCTCGGGCCTGGGCTTGGCGAATGTAACCACCGCCCGGGTCTACCGCAAGATCGATTGGCAGGCCACCTATATGAACGCGGTGACGTCCGGTATCTTCAGCGCCACCCGCTCCCATCTGCCTCTGACTTTCGACGACGACGAACGCGCCCTGGAAGTTGCTCTGCGTATCTGCGCCGAACCCCAGGAAGCGGCCAAAATCGTCTTCATCCGCGACACCTTGAGCCTGGAAGACTTCTACGTCAGCCCCAGTTTGCGGGCAGAAGTCGAAGCCCATCCACGGCTTTCGATCACCAGCGAAGTGCCCCTCTCCTTCGAGCGCGGCATCATGCAAACCCCATGGCAGATGGAACCAGCGAACGGAAAATTACAAATTCAGGATTACGCATTGGGCAGTTCAGTCGTAATTCGCAATTGAACAACTTCTGATTGTCCGCGCTCATGCCTCACATACCGGCGTACGCTTCTCCTCGTCTTGCTCTTCTGCTCGGCGATCCCTGTGGGATCGGGCCGGAGATTGTGGCGCGGCTGCTGGCGGAAGGGCCCGAGACAGAATCGCCTGGGACGGCTACGGCCAATTCAGCGTTCGCACGACGCCAGAATCCAGGATGCGCCGCTTCACAAGATAGCTGTCTAACAGATCAACAATGGCCAACAAATGGCGAGCAGATCCTGCCGACAGACAGGCGATCGGCCTCTTTCAACGGCGTGGGTATCGTCGTCATCAGCGATGCCTGGGTGCTGGACTGGGGCGCGCAGAGCGCCGCTGTCTCCGTCGATCTGCCACGATACACCTCTCCGCAGGATCTGCCGGCGTCGATCGACCGTCCGCTGCTGTTGGCCGGCCCATCCTTCGATGTGGACGCGCACACGCCGGGCCGGGTGAGCGCTGCCGCCGGCCGTTACGTACTGCAGACGCTAGACTTCGCATTGGACCTGGCGCTGGCCGGCGTCATCGACGGCATCTGTTATGCGTCTCTGAACAAACAGGCCATGCACGCAGCCGGTAGCCATCATGAGGACGAGTTGCGCTACTTCGCCGATCGGCTGGGTGTGAGCGGCTATGTGGGCGAAGTCAACACGCTAGACGGCCTCTGGACTTCCCGGGTCAGTTCCCATATTCCTCTGCGGGCCGTGTGTGAGCATATCTCGGTGGACGAAATCTTGCCGGCCATCTGTCTCATCCATCAGACGATCCGCCACAGTGGTGTGCCCGTGCCCCGCATCGCCGTGGCCGGGCTGAATCCCCACGCAGGCGAAGGGGGGCTGTTCGGCTCCGAGGAGATCGAGGTCATCCGTCCGGCGGTCGAAGCTGCCCGGGATGAAGAGATCGCTGCCGACGGGCCTTTCCCGCCGGACACGGTCTTTCTGCGCGCCCGCCGCGGTGAATTCGAGGGTGTCGTGACTATGTACCACGATCAGGGGCAGATTGCCATGAAGCTGCTGGGCTTTGAACGGGGCGTGACCGTCCACGGCGGCCTCCCAGTGCCGATTACAACCCCGGCCCACGGCACGGCCTTCGACATCGTCGGGCAGGGGGTGGCCAATCACCAAGCCTTGAAGCAGGCGCTGGGATTATGCATACAGATGCTCAGACGCAATCGTGAGGCGAGACAGTAGGGGCAACCCTTGTGGTTGCCCAAGGCAGGCTCAGTTCGATGAAGAGTAAGTTGGCAATCCACGGTGGAAATCCCGTGCGCTCCCGGCCCTGGCCCCGCTGGCCTCAGTGGGATGAAAGCGAGCGCGCCGGTCTGTTGGCCGTGCTGGAACGGGGCCAATGGGGCGGCTACGACGCGGCAGTGTCCGAATTTGAGGCGGCGTTTGCCGCCCGTCATGTCGCGCGCTTTTGCATCACGACGGTCAACGGCACCACAACTCTGGAAACCACCCTGCGCGCCCTGGAGATTGGCCCCGGTGACGAAGTGATCGTGCCGCCCTACACATTTGTGGCAACAGCGGCGGCAGTGCGGATGGTCGGGGCTATCCCCGTCTTTGCTGACGTGGAACTGGAGACGTGGAATCTCTCCATGCCCGCGATGGAAGCGGCCATCAGTAGACGCACGAAGGCCGTTATACCTGTTCACTTCGGCGGCCTGCCGGTAGATTTCGACAGGCTGCTGCCTTTGGCGGCACGGTGCGATCTGGCAGTCATCGAAGACGCGGCCCACGCCCATGGCAGCAGTTGGAACGGCCGACCCGTCGGCGCGCTGGGGGCTGTCGGCTCCTTCAGCTTTCAGGCCAGCAAAAATCTGACCGCGGGCGAGGGCGGCGCGTTGCTGACCAATGATCCGCTCCTGGCGGAGAAGCTGTGGAGCATTGCCAACTGCGGACGGCGCCGTGACGGCCCTGGGTATGAGCACCCCTATCTGGGCACAAACCTGCGCCTGAGCGGCTGGCAGGCGGCAGTCCTGTCGGCGGGGTTGACCCGCCTGGATGACCAGTTGCAACGCCGCATGCGCAATGCCCGTCGTTTGCGTAGTTTTTTGACGGAGATCGACGGGCTGACACCCCAGAGATGGGATCCACGGGCCGACGCCCATGCCCATCACATCTTTCTTATGCGCTACGATGCCGAGCGTTTTGGAGGGCTGCCGCGAGAACGGCTTATTTCAGCCCTGCGCGCCGAAAATATCCCCGTGGCTTCGATCTATCCTTATCCCCTTTACCGACAGCCTCCTCTGGTCGAACCCTTCAGCCGGGTAACGCCTTGCCCCAACGGGGAACTGCTCTGCGAGCAGACCGTCTCCTTGGGCCAAAACCTCCTTCTGGCCGAGCCGGAGGAGATGGATGATATCGCGCGCGCCATCTTGAAAGTTCGCGAAAACGTTGACGCATTGGCATGATGCAGTAGGGGCTATTCGGGCTTCGCACGATGCGCAAAACCTGCGGTGCGCCCAGCCCGAACCTTGCGCCTGCCCACTGGTGGGCGCCCACAAGGGACGCCTCTACCGATCACGAACCACTGCAGTTCCCACACTCGCCAGCAACTCCACAAGCGTCTCAGGCCCGCCAAAACTTCCTGGCTTCATCACAATCAGCAGTTCGGCATTCCCGCCAGCGACATCAGGATTCACAGGAGTTGCTGAAGGGCGCTCATGCCTCACAGGGCGCTTGTCGATACTGGCGCGGCACAGGGGCATTCCCGGCAGCAACTCCCGCTCGACGGACAACCGCTCCACGCCCAAGCGGCTGAGCGCCTGCGCAGCCGTGTCGCCGCCGACAAGGATCAGCAGATCTGGCGGCCGCTGGGCGAAGAGAGTCGCTCCGATTTGGGCCAGATGTTCTGCCCGTCGTCGGGCTTCTGCACCCTCCAGGATCGCGCCGGGCTGGGGTGGCGGCTGCTGCAACAGCCAAATCGGCTGCGCTGGATCGAGGCAGGCTGTGGCCGCCGGATCGGTGTCCGGCGTCACTGTCAGTCGGCTGACAGGTAGATCGGAGCGGCACAGATAGGCGATCTGCCGGTGGGCGGCTGCGCTGCCGCTGCCCACGAACAGCAGGGCCGATTGCCATGCGCTGGCTCTCCGCGCCGCCTGCGCGGACGGGAAATCCTCCCGCTCGCCGGCTCGTTGGGCAAAGGCTCCCGCCAACCCGGCGCTCCCACACAGCAGAGCATCCGGCAGCGCCTCTGCCTGCCCCTTCAAAATTGTGTCCAGATCCCCGTCCGTCAGCGCGTCTACAACCAGCACGCGTCGTTCAGGTGGCGACCCTGTACGTCTGTGCGCGTCTCTGCCTGCATCCGCCTGTTGCATACGCGCCGCCAACTCTCCACTGCGCACGTCCTCCAAAGAAAGCGCGACGACAGGGTAGCGACTCTGCTCCCGCAGGAGAGAGGGCAAATGGACGGCTGTCAGCGCAAGATCGGGGGCCACGAGATATCCGTTGCGCAGTCCCCGTTCCTGGGCCGGGAAGGCCGGGCAGACGATAGCAGCCGGCGCGTCCAGCAGATCCAGCAACGCGTCCAGCTCGCTGCCGATATGGCCGCGCAGGGTCGAGTCGATCTTTTTGTACCATTGGGCGTTCAAGGCGCGTAACGACGCAGCCGCTATACGCACCCGCTGCGTGGCGTCTTCTGCCGGCAGGTGGCGGGAGTCGGAGGTGAAGGCGAGGACACCTGGCGGTAGTGGCGGTTCAGGAACACCCAGAAAGATCGTTGCCGGCAGTCCGACCTGTCGGCAACGGGCGGCGGTGTCCGCAGCTCCGGTCAAGTCGTCTGCGAGAATACTCAGATATCTCATTAAGTTACTTCCTGTTATACTTAACGCGCGAATCCAAGCATAAACGTACTTGTGGACGCGTGCAAGGACGCTTCCGGTAGTATGTCCGTTATTGCCGATGACGCGAACTGCGCGACGATTGCGACTCACAACGCCGCCTGACTGCGCTACGAGAGAGCTGCATGACGGAAATCAATCTGTTCGAGCAAGATACACCTCTGCGGTTTGAGCGGATTCTGATCTATCCCTATCCGGATCTGCGGCGGTTATGGGTGCGCATCTGGTTGCCCGCCCGCTTGGAAGGCGACGCGCCCAATGTCGAGCTGACCGTCTACAACCCCGACGGCACAGAAAACAACGGTCTGGTTCTGCTGGCCCAGACCGACACGAAGCTCAACCATACACTGCATCTGAAGGATCCCCTTCTGCCCGGCGAAACCTACCGGGTGGAAGCATTGCTGTCCGTCGGGTTGAGCAAAGATGTGGACCAGGCGGACCGGCAGACTTTCGACCTGACGCTGGAGTTCCGCGATCCGGAGGCCGGCGAGCCGGGGTTCGGCACTGCAGTGACCAGTACTGATGACCACTAGCCACTGACCACTGGTTTTATGACTTCATCAGGCGCGATTTCTCACTACCATGACCTCATCCATCAGCATAGTCTCGCCCATGACAGTTGGGAGCTGCTCAGCGCGCGCATGGAGGAGCGCCATATGTTTTTCGGCGAGCGCCTCCTATGCACTGTCTTGCGCCCACTAATGTATACGCCGGCTGAGTGGCGCTATCTGACTACCCGCACGGAACTGGTGCTGCGGGTCTTCGACCGGCTGGCCCAGGTGATGCTGGAGAACGCCGGTCTACGGGCGCAGGCCGGCGTGACGCCAGAGGAGGAATACCTGATCCACATGGATCACGGCTACCGCACGCCGATCCCCACTGCCCGGCTGGATAGTTTCTATGCCCAGAATGTGGATGGCAGACGTACCCTTACTTTTGTGGAGTTTAACGGCGAAAGTCCGACGTCGATGGCCTATTCGGACGTACTGAGCGACCTGTTCCTGGAGTTGCCGGTCATGCAAGCGTTCGCCGAACGCTATGCCCTGCGCCCGCTGCCCAGTAAAAAGCCGGCGTTGGACGAATTTCTGCGGGTCTATTCCGAATGGCGGGGCAATCGCCACAAACTGCCGGACATCGCAATTGTCGACTGGCATGGCGTGCCCACTACCAGCGAATTCGAACTGTTCGCCGAGTATTTTGCTGAGAACGGTATCGCGGCGGTCATCTGCGCCCCGGATGAAATGGAGTTTCGGCGCGGACAGTTGTACGCCAATGGAACGCCGGTCGATTTCGTCTACAAACGGGTGCTGATCACCGAACTGCTGCGCAAGTATGGGCTGGCCCATCCGATTATTGAGGCGTTGGAGGCGCGGGCTATCTGTGTGGTGAATCCCTTCACCTGCAAGCTGCTGCATAAAAAGGCCAGCTTTGCCATTGTCAGCGACGAACGCAACGCCCATCTGCTGACGGAGGCCGAGCGGGAGGCGGTCCGCGCCCACATTCCCTGGACCCGCATTGTGGCGGAGCGCACAACCCTCGATCCCGCTGGCAATCGCATCGATCTGCTGCCCTGGGTCAGCGCCAATCGAGAACGGCTGGTGCTGAAGCCGAACGACGAATACGGCGGCAAAGGCGTGCATATCGGCTGGGAGACGGATCAGACTGCATGGGACGCCGCTTTGGCCACCGCCGGCCACGAACCGACGATCATTCAGGAGCGGGCACAGATCGCCTACGAGGAATTTCCGGCTCTGTCCGACGACGGCCGCGTAGTCGTTGCCCGGCGGCTGGTGGATGTGGATCCGTTTCTATTTCACGGCGAGCGGGTACAGGGCTGTCTTTGCCGTCTGAGCAGCGAGACACTTCTGAATGTGACGGCCGGCGGCGGCTCGGTTGTGCCGGTATTCGTGGTAGAAGAGAACTGAAGTGGCTAGTGGTCGGTACTGACTACTGGTCTTTGCTCCTCATTCAGTATGGAGAACGCATATGATCCATTACAAACAACCGTCCTTCAATATCAGCATCGAAGAGGAATATCAGTTCATCGACCCGGACAGCCGGGCGTTGATCGGCTTTGCCACAGCGCAAGGGCTTGCGATGGCCTCCCATGCCGGGGCCATGCAATCCAACCAATCGACGGGCCGGGATCAAATGCTGACGCGCCCGGATCTGGACTTTGCCCAGCGCATTTCCGCAGAATCGTTCGCAGTGGGCACGCCTGTTTGTAAGGACGTAAAGGAAGCCCGCCGGGCGTTACTGCGCATTCGCCACACGCTGCTGGAACTGGTCGCTTCTCATGGCCTCAAACTGATGGCTGCCGGCACCCATCCTTTCAGCCACTGGGAATGGGCACAGGAGGGCACGCCCCGCTATCGAGCCCTGATCGAAGACACCCAGATCATCGCGCGGCGGCTGCTGGCCTGCGGGATGCATGTACACATCGGTGTCGAAGATCGGGATCTGGCTATCGATGTGATGAACGCTATGCGTTATCTGCTGCCTCATATCTTGTGCCTTGCCAATTCCTCCCCCTTCTGGCGGGGACGAGACACAGGGCTGGCCAGCTATCGTTCCGTGCTGCTGGACGCGCTGCCCCGCACAGGCATACCCAACGCCTTTCGCAGTTACAATGACTATCAGAGTTACGTCGATACGCTCATACGCACAAACAGTATCCCCGGCCCCGGATCGATCTGGTGGGATATTCTCCCCCATCACCGCTTCCCGACGCTGGAGATTCGTGTGTGTGATGCGCTGCCCGACATCAACGACGCGCTGGCTATTGCTGCGCTGATTCAGGCCGTCGTCGCCTGGATGGTGGACTTGCGCCACCGGAATATGTCCTTTCGTCTGTACGACCGCACTCTCATCGCCGAAAACAAGTGGCGGGCGGTGCGTTACGGTCTGCAGGGAAAACTGCTCGATTTCGGCATCGAACAGGAGGTCCCTATCGGCGATCTGTTGCAGGAACTGCTCGAACGGGTCGATCCGGTTGTGGACCGGCTCAATAGCCGGGCGGAGCTGGCGCATATCGACACGATTCTGGAGCGAGGGGCCAGTTCCGACCAGCAGCGTCGTATCTGGCAGGACAGCGGTGCGGACGGCAAGGCCGTCGTCGATTTTCTCATTGCCCAGACGGAGCAGAGCATATGATTTCACGACCGAAACTGACACTCGGTATCGAGGAAGAGTATCAGGTCGTCGATCCGGAGACCGGCCAACTGCGCTCATTCATCACCCAATTTATTGAAAATGGCGAGCTGGTGATCGTGGAGCGAGAGCTTAAGGCAGAGCTGCACCAGTCGATGGTAGAATTGGGCACGCCGGTCTGCGCCACGGCCACGGAAGCGAAAGAGGAGCTGTTGCGCCAGCGGGCGTTCATCAGCAGACTCGCCCAGGAAAAGGGGCTGGCCATCGTTGCCGCGGCCACCCACCCCATGAGCCGCTGGTCCGATCAGGAAGTGACCCCGTTCCCCCGGTATCTGGGCGTGCTGGAGGAGATGCAACTGCTGGCCCAGCGCCTGTTGATCTTCGGCATGCACATCCATGTGGGTCTGGACGATCCCAATTTCGCCATTGACACAATGAATGTCGTCCGCTATATGCTGCCCCATCTCCTGGCCCTGAGCACCAGCAGCCCGTTCTGGTCCGGACGACGCACAGGGCTCAAGAGCTATCGGTCCATCGTTTTTGAGGATTTTCCCCGCAGCGGCATCCCCGACGTGTTTCCCAACCGGGCCGCCTACCAGGGGCTGCTTCAAACCCTTGTCAACACCGGCTGCATTCCCGATTCCAGCAAAATCTGGTGGGATATGCGCCCCCATCACATATACCCGACGCTGGAGTTTCGGATCTGTGATATCTGCACGCGGGTGGATGAGGCCATCGCCATCGCCGCGCTATGCCAGGCGATCGTGCTCTGGCATTGGAAGCTGCGCCAGCGCAATGTGACATTCCGGGTCTACAGCAAAGAGTTGATCGACGAGAACAAGTGGCGGGCGGCGCGCTACGGGCTGGACGGCAAGATGATCGACTTCGGCAAGCAGGCGGAACTACCGGCGCGGTCATTGGTGCGGGAACTGCTGGAGCTGGTGGGGGAGGAGATCGTCGAACTGGGCAGTGAAAAGGAGATCGAGCCGATCCAGGGGATGCTCACCACCGGCACCAGCGCGGACCGGCAGTTGCGGGTCTATGACGCCCATGAGGGGGATATCAAGGCGGTGGTCGATCATCTGGCGGCGGAGACGGTGGAGGGGCTGTAGAAGGAGTGAACGGCGGACTGTGATTCTCCTGATTCAGATGATGGACAGGATGAAATCATGGTCGATACTCATAGGAATCATCGTGTTTATGGGTTCAGCAGCGTCGCTTGCGCGGCCCATGTCGCCCGCACGGCCAGGCGCGCGATCTCCGGCCAGCTGCGGACCAGGGCGTTGTAGTCGTGCGCTTCCTGGGCGCGGTTCTTGCGCTCGCAGATATGGTAGAGACGATAGGCCAGCTCGCGCGCGTCCCTGATGTTGCCTCTCAAGCGCGCCAACAGGACGCCGGCCGCCTCCTCGCCCTGCTGATAGTGGACGCGCACAAGGTGGTGCACTATCTCCCAGACAGTGAGCCGCGTGTCTGTCTGCGGCTCCCAGTCGGCCGGCAGTTCCAGGGGACGCAACAGGCGCACTTTGCCGGCCCCGGCCTGCAGGATGCCGGCCGCGACCAGGCCGTCGACGCTGGTGTTCTTGGCCTTGGAGAGCGTCTCGGCCACCCCGAACGCGCCTTCGGCAAAGCCCACCTGCTCGAACCAGGCCAGGGCCCAGCGCGTGTCGGCGTCGAAGTCGCCCTCCTGCGCGCTCAGCGTCTCGTCCAGGGTCTGGTTGATGAGGGCCAGGGCCTCGCGCACCGATACGGTCTCTCCGCTGATGTGCAACACGCGCGCGTAGCGGGTGAAGATGGCCATGCCGGGGCCGATGGCGGTCTGGGCCAGGTCCACGGGCGCGATGTTGCTGGTCTGCATCTTGGCCACAGCCGGCGGCAGCTCCTCCTTGAGGGCGTCCATGAACTCGCGGCGCGTGGCCAGGGGCGCGTCGGCGGGGCGCGGGCGGCAGACGAGGACGATGCTGGAGGCGAGGGCGTTGGTACCCTGATTCAGCTTTCGGTTCTCGCGTTCCGTGCGCACAGGCCATGTGCCGCTGATGGCAAACCCGGCTCGCATTACTGCCTCGAGAAACGTCTCCCAGCCCGTGCTCGAAGTACCGGAATCGCCTTTCTTCTCCGACTGCTTGAAGGCGTAGTAGATTGTGACCGGAAAGGCCGGGTGCGATTGCTCCGCGAGACGTTGCATCGCCAATGTCATGCCAGCCATGAAAAATGATTCCGCCTTCTCTTTGCTCCCATCATGGCGGTAGGGCGTAGCGACCAACTCCTCAGCCTTGGGGACGGCGAGCGTAGCGAAGATGTCGGGAAAAGTTGATCTCAAAGAACGGCGCAGCCAGACGTAGAAGAAATCGGACAGGTCGGCGTAACCGATGTTATCGTAGTAGGGCGGATCAGTAGAGGCGATCTTGCTTAGGGTAATGGACTGTGTAGCAGCGTCAACCAGATGCCCATAGCCGATAGCGTCTGGTATTGCTCCGTTAGAAAGAAGCCCAGCCACCGTGTTCTTGATCATACTTGCGAAAGATCCACTGGGGCCGCTGACTGTATTGGCTTCAGCATAGTCCCACGACATGGGAATCGCTTGACGTCCAAAAGTGTCCCCGGGACACTCGACAGAGATTTTGAAGGTGCAAAGGGTGCTTGCACGGTTCGCTGTCTTACTAGCGCCAAACGCCAAGTACATAGCCACCGCCTCGGCGTAGGCAGTGGCCCCGATGCCGCCGTCGCGCAGGGGAACGCCGTCATCCGGCAGACCAGCGGCCGCGGCGTCCCGTTGGATGCGTTCGCGCGCCTCACCTACCAGGTCGCTGAAGGTGGTCAGGGCCACTAGCTGGCGAGCGGTGAACAGGTCGCGCCACTTGGTCATGCCGTATTGCTGCACCCGGAAGCCCAGCGCGCGTTCAGGCAGGTCTGTCTCCGGCATGACATCGGGCATGGCACTCAGCGCAATCGCTTCCTGTTCTGGCGTTGGCGGCAGATAGACCCGCCCCCGATCCCCCTCAGCAACGACCGCCATCAGTCGAGTGCCCATACGGCCTGCCTTCGCCTCAGAGCGTATGTACTCGAACAGCATCGGTGCACCCGACATCAAGCACAGGAACGGACTGCGACTACCGCCAGATTTTGTGCCCTTTCTGGCCCCCTCCGGCGGTGGCCCCGCCTTGACGATGAAGCGATAGCCGTCGTCATCGATCAGCGGCTCGATGTAGGCTTCCCTGTCCTTTTTCTTCGACAGGATGAAGGTAGACGCCAGCGGCACTTCTATAGCGGCGAAGGCCGGGTTGGAGCTGCGTACCGTGCGCGCCCACAGCCAGGCGATGACCGTCAGCTTGCGGCCCACATACCGCTCAAGGTCGGGACGCGCCCGCGCCATCTCCGGCGTGACTTCCAGCTTGGGGTAGAGGTGGCCGATGCGTTTCTCGGCCGCGGCGCGCATCCACTTGCCATAGTAGCGCACATCCTCGGCCAGGCCGGCCGCGCCGCGATAGGAGAGAGGAAAGAGGAGGGCGGAGTGAGAGGTCAGATGGCGCGGCGTTTGCGGCGCATGACTGTCAGCATTCGACTCGCCTCGTCCATCAGACCGCACAGTGGCTGGGGTTCGCACGGCATCAGCAGCCTCTCTGTCACGGCGTGTGACCCCGAGAAATCTCGTGCGTTCTCGAGCGCGGGCGTATTCTGAGAAGGCATGCCCTACTTCTCTGCGCGCGGCAGATGAGACAGCTCGCGTGCCGCCGCCAGCGCCTGCCGCCACGGAATCGTCTCCCGACGGCGCATCACCGTCCCTCCCTTGCTCGCTACTCTCTCTTCCCCCCTCACTTCTTACCCTAGGGTTGACCGGCGGCTGGCCGGCGAATTTGGGCGGTATCTCGATCATGGCTTTGTTGATCAGCACTGCCACCGGGTTGAGGTCGCTGGCGAAGCTCTCCAGACCCAGCCGCTGCGCCTCCAGGGGGATGGAGCCGCCGCCGGCGAAGGGGTCATGGAAGGCCGGCAGCTTGTCGGGGTCGAACAGGTCGGCCGCGCGCGGGTGGTCGCGGTTGTCCGCGCAAGCGCCACGCCAGCTCTTGCGGATTTCATCCCTAGCCTCTTCCAGGACTCTCTCGTCGGTGGTGTTCTCCCACTTGACCAGCTGCTCGATGAGGTCGAAGAGCCGCTGGCGCTCCTCGGACTGGGCCTCCTCGCCGGGGAACAGCTGCGGCCATGCAGAGGGGTCGTCCACCAGGCTGGCGAAGATGACGGCGCGCGCCGCGGCCAGGGGACGACGCGCCCACCACAGGTGCAGAGTGCTGGGGTGGCCGTGGCGGATCGATTTCTCGCGCGCGGAGGCGACGTTGATGGCGTCCAGGGGCAGGGCGACTTCGATCAGTTTCTTGCGGGTGACAGCGCGTGCCATGGGCTGATCTCAGCTTCAAGCTTGGTGGCCGCGCCGGATACGGCGGGCTGGAAAAACAGGGGCAGCCTTCAATTCATAGGGCGGACAATTCGGGCTGCGCGCCGGGGGCATTATACACGCCGCGCGGATGATGTTCAAGAGCGCGTTGCGTATTGCGTAGCCAAACGCACCCCCAGAAAGCAACGCAATGTCGCCAAGGCGCAAGGACGCAAAGAACACCCAGAAAAAAACGCAATGTCGCAAAGATGCGGAGGCGCATTCAAGCTTCTTTCCCTGCCCATAATTTTACAATTTCATCGGCATCGAAGCGCGGGAGCGCTGTGCGTTTGCTGTCACGCATTCCGCAGACGCCCTTTTCCGCGGGGAGCACCCGCCCGATGCTCTGTCCCTGTTTGCCGAGTTTCTGCCAGAGAGTCAGCAGGGACGCCACATTGTCCGGCGCGGCGGTCGCCAGCAGCCCTCCGGATGCGATCGTTCCCAGGGGGTCAAGCCCGCATGCCGCGCAGAGCTGTGCGGTCAACGGCGTCACCGGAATCCTCAGCAGATCGACTTCCAGCCCGCAGCCGGAGGCGTCGGCTATCTCCCACAGGCCGGTGGCCACTCCGCCTTCTGTGGGGTCGTGCATCGCTGTCGCCAGCTCTGCCTCGGCCGCGGCCAGGGCCGGCGCCAGCACACTGATCCCTGGCTCGTGCAGATAGTTTGCCGCCGCATCCAATTCTGCGGCCGTCCAGCCCTGGGCGAGAAGCGCGTCTCGCTTCTCTCGGGCGATGATCGATGTGCCCTCGATGGCGGCGCTGCCGGCCAAGAGGATGACATCGCCGGGGCGACAGCCGCCTGTGCGCACTACTTTTCGCCGAGAAACCTCTCCCAGCAGTGTTCCGGCCACGACCGGCTGATTCACTGCGGGCGTCACTTCCGTGTGCCCGCCGGCCACTGCGATACCCAGAGTGCGGCAGGCGTCGCTGATCTGGGAGAAGATCTGTCGGACGTTGGCATCTGTTGTCTGTTCAGGCAGCAGAACTGTGGGCAAATAAAAGCGCGCGCGGGCGCCGCACACGGCCAGATCATTGGCGCAGACATTCACCGCGTAGTAGCCAATTTCATCTGTGGCAAAGGTGATCGGATCGCTTTTGGCGGCAAGCAGACGATCTGGGCGGCCGGCGCTGTTCAGTTCGATGAGCGCGGCATCTTCGCCGACGCCTGGACCCAAGAAAAGATGCGGATCAGCGGTCGGCAGGGAGGAGAGAAGCTGCGCCAGCAAGGTTGCAGGCAGTTTTCCGGTTGGTAACGAGGCTGATATCGGCGGCATATCCATGTCCCCTGTTTTTTCATGAGCGTAGCGGGCGCGGAGCCGCGTGTCAAACAGCGGCTCCGTTGAAGATTTTTTCCCGTACAGTTGCAATTTTCTGGCGCGGATGGGATCTGTGCTATGATTGGTATACGTTTACATGCGGATTGATGTAAACTGGCTACATGCCGCGCCTCTTTCGAGCAGAGGCGCATGCAATCTTTTCACACCTCGAACTGATCGTATCGATGCTACAGCCACAGAACTATCCAAGATTCCTCGGGCAGGCTCTGCTCTTGGAACCGGACCCGTTTGTAGAAATGGTCGATGACGACAATCCATGGCTTGAGGGGCTCTTTCTGTGCGTCTGCATCGGTATTCTGATTGCCGTAGCGCGGATGATCGGGGGGCTGCTCCTGACAGCGTCTCTGCCGCCATCGGAGGCGCTCCTGAGCGCGCTGTTGCAAAGTTTGCGACAAAGCGCAGCCAATGGAGAGACGCTGCTGGAAGTCGAACGGACTCTACGCGGTATCTGGCCTTTCCTTTTGGCGTTCAGCGGTTACGACAGCGGCTGGTTTCGTCTCTTAACGCTGGCGGTCACGCCTCTTGGTCTCATCTGCCAGTGGCTTCTCTTCGGCATCACCGGCCATGCGTTTGCCCGGGCTGCCGGCGGGCAAGGCTCGCTAGGCCAGACTCTGGGCGCTATGGCGTTAAGCAACGGGCCTCGTCTGCTATACATACTCACTATCATTCCCTATGTCTCCATCGCCACTGTCCTGATCCATGTATGGGGCATTTTGATCGCCTATCGGGGTCTTGAAGTGGCTCATGAACTGCCTCCCCGACAGGCGGCATTGGCGGCAGTCGGGACATGGCTGCTACTGCTGCTGGCCGGTAGCCTTGTGGGCGTCGGTCTGGGCGCGTTGATGGTTGTGGCCGGAGGCGGTCTGTGAGCCTGCGCCAGTGGCTTCCTCCTCCCCAGAAGATGAGCGATGCAATCCAACTGCGCGCGCCTGGTTTCGCCAACACAACAATGCGCCAATCCCTGGGTATGGTTGTTCTGCTCGGCTTGCTGGCCGGCTTTCTCCCGTTTCTGTTCAATTGGGGGCAGGCTACGGCGGCTGGCAGCGCTCTGCCCTTGGCGCGATTGGCGGCTGTGGGCGCGATGTTGAATGCGTCTCTGCTCGAAAGAGGCGCGATGAACCAGGCGCCAATTCAATTTGTGTCTGGTCTTTTCGGCCTTGCCCAGTTGGGCGAACTTTTCCAAACCATCGCCGGTCTTGAGCAGCCCTTTCCTGGTTGGTTTACAGCGTTTCTAAGCGCCCTCGGCGAGTGGATCAACTGGCCGCTGCGCTGGCTCTCGCTGTGGATTGTATACGGCGCGTTGGTGATGGTCTGCAACAAAGCACTGGGCGCCGCCAACCGGCTGCAGCCGTTCTTCGCTGCTACGGGTTTTGCCGCGGCGCCCTTGCTGCTCAGCGGTCTTGCGCCGATTCCGTGTCTGGGGCGGGTGGGTAGTGTGGCCGGTGTCATCTGGGCTGTCATCGTCTATGCGAGAGCCAATGAGGAGGTTACGGGGTTGCCCCGAAGCCGGTCGTTGATAGCGGTCTTCCTGCCGGTGTTTTTCGTTCTGCTGTTCAGTCTGTTGGTGACTGTGCTGTCTGTCTTGTCGGCGTTGTTGCTGGTCGTCAGGGTCTGAATCCCATCACATCCGCTTTCATTGTTTCATATATCATATTGTTGAATGCGCCTTCTGCGCGAAAGAGGCGCGAAAGGAGTGGTTATGTACCCCAAAAGTGAAATTCTCTTTCCCCATCGGGCCATCCAACCACTGGGTCTGGAACGAGGCGCCGATTGGCAGGAGTTGGTCGACCAAGTGGCAAGCCAGCGTGATGGAAACGAGGACACACTCGCTTTCTCTCTCATGATGATTCGTCTATGCGATTGTCTCAACTGTGACCAGAGCTGTTATAAGGCTTCGCTGGGCTGTGTCACCTGCGCTCGGCGTGTCGTTGGTTCACAAAAGGCCTCTGATCTGATGCTGCGTCAGACTTTCGAGCAGACGCGCCAGGAGATCAGACAGCGTCTGGCTCCCAGGCCGAGCTGAAACGGCGGCTATCGAGAAGTGAAGAGATAGGAGTGAGGAGAGAGAACACCTCTCACTGCTCTCACATCTTCCTTCTCTCTTCGTTCTGCTGGATTGGGCGTGGGGCAGCATTGCTTGGCTCATATCCTCTGCAGCACCCGTTGGGCCAACACTGTCCCCTCTTCCAGCAGCGTGGCTACTGCTTCGTCTGAATGGGCTTCGGCATAGATTCGCAACACAGGTTCTGTGCCGCTAGGTCGGATCAACAGCCAGCTGTTATTTGTCAGGATGAACTTCACGCCGTCCTGATTGTTCACCTGGGCCACAGGCGAGCCGGTCAGAGCCTGCGGCCGATTCGCTATCAACCCTTGCACCAGTTCTGCCTTGTCGAACGGTTTCACGGCCCGATCATCCCGACCATAGCAGAATTTCCCCATATATGGTCGTTCCATCAGTTCATCGATGAGCGCGCCCAGGGGCTTGCGCCGTTTGGCCACGATCTCGGTCAGCAACAGTCCCATCAGCAATCCGTCCCCTTCGGGGATGTGGCCGAAAATGCTGATGCCACCGCTCTCCTCCCCGCCCAGCAGCACCGACTCCTGTAGCATCAGATCGCTGATGTAATGGAAGCCTACCGGTGTCTCGTGCACATGCAGCCCGTGATGTTCGGCCAATCGGTTCAGCATCTGCGTCGTACTGACCGTCTTGGCGATACTCCCGCGCAGCGCCCGCTCCTGAATCAGATAATCGACCAGCAGAGCCATAATCTGATGGGGGTCGATAAAGCGTCCGTCCGGGTCGATGGCGCCGATGCGGTCGGCGTCGCCATCGGTGGCCAGCCCCAACTGATATTTGCCTGTCGACATCTCTGCCGCCAGTAGTTGCAGATGTTTCGCGATCGGTTCCGGATGGATGCCGTTGAAGCCGGGATTCATCTCGCTGCGTAGTTCAGTCACATGGCAATCCGCCTCTTCCAGCAGTCGCCGGAGGTAGATGCGTCCGGCCCCGTACATGGCATCTACAGCGACGGAAAGACCGGCCTGTTGGATGGCGTCGAAATCGACCAGTCTCTGTATCTGCGCGCGGAAAGCGGGCAGCGGGTCGAAGCGTTCAATAATGCCAGCTTCAAGAGCGTGGTCGTAGGCTATTATTTCCGGGGACAGTCCTTGTCGATCGCGCTGATGGATGCGTTGCTCCACTGCCTTGTGGGTGGCAGAGGTGGCGGAACCGCCGTACGAGGCCTTCAGTTTGATGCCGTTGTAGCGGGGCGGATTGTGGCTGGCGGTGATCATCACGCCACCGTCAGCCCACTTGTCAACAATTGCATAGGAGACCATGGGCGTTGGCGCATCGGCTTTGCTCAACCAGACGCGGATGCCATTGCCGGCCAGCACTTCTGCCACAGCAACGGCGTAGCGATCGCTGAGAAAGCGTGTGTCGAATCCGACAACCAACGACGGTTGCAAATGAGGGGAGCCGCGATACTGCTCATGGGTTACATCAGCAATCGCCTGCGCAACCTTACGCACATTTTTGAATGTAAACTCCTCACTGATGATGGCCCGCCAACCGTCTGTGCCAAACTTGATCGTCAAATCTCATCCTCCGCAGCATTGAATCCGGAGCGCCAACGCGCAATTGCGTGATTGCGTCATCCTGGTTTTCAGTTGTCAGTTTCCCGTAGTCAGTGAACTGCAGTTACTTGAAACGAAAAACCAGAAACTGTCAGATATCACTTGAAAGAGCATGGGCATGGCAAAGTCGGGGCATCGAGGGCCTCGCCGATCGAATCGATAGGCGATTTTCATAGCTCTACGGTTTCAAAATTATTTTCACCAGATCGCTCTTCCCTGCGGCCAAGCTGTGGAAAATCTCTGGCCCATCTTCCAACGGCGCGATCTTTTCCACCAGCGGATCCACATTCAGGCGCCCGGAGGCCAGTAGTTCGATGGCTGCAGCGAAATCCGTCTCGTCGAAGCCATAGGAGCCGCGCACGGTCATCTCCCGGGTGACAATACTCTGCATGTCCACTTCAATCATACGCGCATTGTTGCCGATCCAGGTGATGTGGCCGCCGTTGCGGGTCGCGTCGATAGACTGCTGCGCGGTAGGGGCAATGCCCACGGCTTCGAAGGTCACATCCACACCGCCGTCGGTCATCTTCTGAATGGCGGCTGCCGCGTCGGTCTCGTCCACATTGATGGCGACATCTGCGCCCAACTCCTCGGCCAGTTCCAGCCGGTGGGGGGAGCGGTCGGTGACAATGACTGTGCCGGCGCCTTTCAAGCGGGCGGCCAGCATGGTCAGAAGGCCGATCGGCCCGGCGCCGATGACCGCTACTTTTTGCATGGGGGCGATGGGCGTAATGCGGGCAGCGTGCAGGGTGACGGCCATCGGTTCACACAGAGCGGCCCGCTGCCAGCTCAGGCCAGAGGGTTTGGGAAAGAGTTGCGACGCGCGCACTGCGACGCGCTGCGCGTACGCGCCGTGCTCGTTCATGCCCGTCAGCCGACGATGGGGGGAACGGTTGAGCGGATACGGGTCTGCGCCCTCGGCCACGGAATAGAGAGGCATTACGACCACTTCATCGCCGACTGCGTAGCTGTCCATAGCCGGGCCCAGGCTGACGATCGCGCCAGCGAACTCGTGGCCCATCACAATGCCTGGCGTGCGGCGTCCGCTGCTGCCGGTGAAGCCGTGAACATCCGAGCCGCAAATGCCCACGGCCTGCACAGCCACTACCGCCTGATCGGCGCTTGGCGCCGGTTCGTCGATCTCCTCCAGTGGCATCATCCACGGGCCGCGGTATATCAGTGCATTCATAACGATAATAATATCCTTTGCCGATGCAGGCAGATCAAAGAAATCAGGGTACACGACGATGCGCGTGTGCGCCAAACGTCCAACCGGGCGATTATACAGCTTAGAATTACAAATTTAGAATTACAAATTTAGAATTACGAATTAAGAATCAGGAATTGAGAGCTGTCCGATTGGTAATTGAATGTACAGACAGGCGCTCGTACTCTCCGAATCTTGTCACGACATTCCCAATTTGTCAATGAATGAGAATGATTTCAGCGCTTTGCCAGATTGCAATTTCGCTCTCTGCGGGTATGATAGGTAGGGTTGCCTAAACCGCTAAAGATTTCGGTCGCTTCACCTGACCGCGGCTCTGTGGCTGAAAGGTATTTTGCATGGAGAGTTCGTCCATTTCACCCTGCGCCTCTTTCGAGCGGGGGCGCGTTCAACCTTCCGCGCCTCTTTCGAGCAGGGGGGCGCTTAACACCTCCCATCGGGTTGGCATACAAGAGAGAAACGGATCTGGCGGGGAATTGGTTCCCCGCCAGGCGCGGGTTATTCCAGCGCGGCAGGCCTGGCTGACTCTGTACGCGCTGATGATTCCGTCGATGATAATGCCTCTCAGTTCTTCCATGAGCCACGTAGCTCTGCCCATCCTGCGGGACACCTTTGCGATGAGCGCCGATGTGGTGGCTTGGACATCCAGCGCATTTACATTGCCGTATATGATTTTAATGCCTGTTTACGGTCGCCTGGGCGATGGCGTGGGCCGGCGGCGGCTCATTCTGGCGGGCATCGCTATTTTTTCTATTGGTTCGGCGATGGCCCTGTTCGCATCGAATCTGGCCTGGCTGATGGTAGGGCGGGCGGTGCAGGGGTTCGGCATCGCCGGCATGATGCCCCTGGCTATGGCCTTCATCGCCACGATCTTTCGGGAGGGAGAGCGGGGCAAAGCGTTGGGCACGTGGGGGTCTGTCGGGCCGTTGACTGCCGCCATAGGCCCTTTCTTTGCTGGGTTTATGGTGGATGCCTGGGGGTGGCGAGCGGCGTTTGGTCCGGCTGTGTTGATTGGGCTGCTGGGCTTGTTGGCTGTGCGGCAATGGGTTCCCGCTGGTCTGAGCAATGTGCGGCCGAAATTCTGGCGGAGCTTTGATTGGGGCGGCGTGTTGTTGCTGTCGAGCATGCTGACGGTGGGTCTCTTTTATCTCTCCAGCCGTCCCATCACTGGTGTGGATCCCCTGCGGGACTGGCGGCTGTTGGTCGCGCTGGTGGTGTTGTTTGGCGCCTTTCTTGTCTGGGAGAAGCGTCATCGGCATCCGTTCGTGTTCCTGGGGCTTTTCAGCTATCGAAATTTTCGTTTCGCCTCTCTGTGCGCCGCGATGCGAATGTTTGTGATGGGCGGATCTGGCTTTCTGATCCCCCTGTATCTTGTCGATATCCACGACTTCAGCCCTACATATTTGGGCCTGATGCTGACGATCAATCCTGGCGCGATGGCAGTGATGGTGCGTTTCGGCGGCCTGGCCGCTGATCGCTGGGGCAGCCGTTGGCCGGTATTCTGCGGCTTGAGCGGGCAGGTGTTTGCCGTCTTCCTCCTCTCCCAAATCCCGGCTACAATCCATATTGGCGTCATCATCGCTCTGCTGGCTCTGCACGGGCTGAGCGTTGGCACGATGCTCGCCGCCTTGCACCAGGCGGCTATGTCGGAAACGGATGAGGAGGAGATGGGCACGGCTGCGGGTGTGTATAGTATGATTCGCTTTGTGGGCATCGCGATTGGCACCGCGCTGGCTGGCGTTCTACTACAAAGCGGCCTGGAACGCGGCCTGCCAGCCATTGCAGCTTACCAGCAGGTTTTTCTGTATGTGGCTCTCGTCGGCCTTTTGGGCATCACTGCCAGCCAGGGGTTGCGTAGTCGCCGCCATGGATAAGCCTGATAGAGCGCGGCTCACAATGGTGGGGTCCGCGTCCCCGGCCCGCGCCTCTTTCGGACCCTTGATTTACTTGATTTATATGATAAAGATGATGAACGTGCAGTCATCATGGCAATCATATATATGCAATCACATACATTCAGATGAATCGGTGGTCGGCGCATTCAACCTTTTTTCAGGAGGACGCCATGTATCCTAACTTAAGTCCCAGAGCGCTGGGCATTGACATACCTTTCAGTGAAGTCGCGCAACTCGCCCAGCGCTATGGTTTTGGCGGCATCGATGTGTCGATCACAGAGCTGCAGCGGATTGCGGCGCAGCGGGGCGCTGAGGCGATTGGCGAGGAGATGGCGCGCGCCGGCTTGCAGTTCGGCGTGTGGGGATTGCCCAGCGATTATCGGGGTGAGGAAAACGTCTGGCGACAGGCGTTGGAAACGCTGCCGGCCTTGGCTGAGCTGGCCCGATCCCTGGGCGCGGACCGCGTATCGACCTTCATTACGCCGGGAGATGACGAGCGCCCTTTCGACGAGAACTATGAATTTCACCTGAGCCGTCTGCGGCCGGTTGCCGAGATTCTGGCGGCGCACGGCATCCGTTTTGGGCTGGAATGGGTCGGACCCAAGACCTTGCGGGATTCCAAAACCTATCCTTTCATCCACACAATGGAGGCGGCCCTGCAACTGGGCGCAGATCTTGGCGCAGGCCATGTTGGCCTGCTGGTCGACCTCTTTCATCTGTATACCAGCCACACGGATGTGTCCGCGGTGCGCGCCCTGACGAACGAGCAGGTGGTGAATGTCCACGTCAACGATGCTATCGCTGGGCGGGGCGTGGATGAGCAGTTGGACGACGAGCGCACACTGCCCGGCGAATCCGGCATCACCGACATCGCCGGCTTTCTGCAGGCTCTGGATGCCATCGGTTACGACGGCCCGGTGACGGTGGAGCCGTTCAGCCAGCGCATCCGGGCGCTCTCTGCCGCGGACGCCGCGCGGGCCGCGGCCGACTCCTTGGAACGTTCCTGGCAACTGGCCAGCCTCGCAAGGGCGAGAAAAGAGGGGGCCAGGTGATGATGAATGCGCCTCTGCTCGAAGCGGCGCGGGGAGAATTCCAAGGGCTACGCCAACGGAGGAGAAGATGCTTGCTAAAGTGCAGAGTTGCGCGATTGTCGGGCTGGACGCCGAACGAATCGAAGTGGAAGTGGATATCGCCAGTGGATTGGAGCGGCTGACCCTTGTGGGTCTGCCCAATGCGGCCGTGCGCGAGAGCGGCGAACGGGTGCGTTCCGCTATCGCCAACAGTGGCTTTTTCTTTCCCCAGCACCGCTTGACGATCAATCTGGCGCCGGCGGATCTGCGTAAAGAAGGCCCGGCCTACGATCTGCCCATCGCCTTGGGCATCATGGCCGCGACCCGTCAGGTGCTGGCTGAACTGGACGATGCGCTGGTCGTCGGCGAACTGAGCCTGGACGGTTCTGTGCGCCATGTAAACGGCATGCTGTCGATGGCGGTGATGGCCCACGAGGCTGGCTATCGGCGTCTGTTCGTGCCTCAGCCCAACGCATCGGAGGCTGCGCTGGTCGAAGGTATAGAGGTCTATCCGGTGGCGTGCCTCAGGGAAATCGTGGCCCATCTGTCTGGACAAGAGGAGATTCCTCGTCACCGGAACGCGACCGCGTTCGATGTCGATGAGGAGGTCGTCTATCCGGTCGATTTCCAGGACATCCGCGGCCAGGAACATGCCAAACGGGCCTTGGAAATCGCCTGCGCCGGCAATCACAATGCGCGGATGGTGGGTCCGCCGGGCAGCGGCAAGACCCTGATGGCTCGCGCCTTGCCCTCGATTCTACCGACGGCGACTTTGACTGAATCCCTGGAAATCACCCGTATTTATTCTGTAGCGGGAGCATTGAACGGCGTTGGCCCGCTTATGCGCGCCCGTCCCTTTCGCGCCCCGCATCACACCATCAGCCACGCGGGGATGGTGGGGGGTGGGCAGATGCCCCGTCCTGGTGAGATCAGCCTGGCCCATCGGGGTGTCCTTTTTCTCGACGAACTGCCGGAGTTCGGGTCCAAAAATCTGGAAAGCCTGCGACAGCCGTTGGAGGACAAAGTCGTAACCATCAGTCGAGCCGCCGGCACGCTCTCCTTCCCCGCCAATTTTATGTTTGTGGCGGCTATGAACCCGTGCCCATGCGGTTATTTCGGCGATGAACGCAAGCAGTGCACTTGCACTCTGATGACGGTGCAACGCTACCAGAGCCGCATCAGCGGCCCTCTGCTGGATCGCATCGACATTCATGTGGATGTGGCGCGCGTGCCCTTCCAGAAGCTGTCTGGTCTGGACGGAGGCGAATCGTCTGCCGCTTTCCGCAGTCGGGTGGAGCAAGCGCGCGCGCGGCAGCAGGCCCGTTTTGCGCAGCTGAACAAAGCGCATATCGTTGTCAATGGGGATATGGGGCCGGCAGAGGTGCAGCGCTACTGTCAGTTGCAGGAGACGGGCAAGACACTGATGCAGGCTGCGGTGCGTCAGATGGATCTGAGCGCCCGCGCCTATCACCGCGTCTTGAAGCTGGCCCGCACCATCGCCGACCTGAGCGGCGATGAGGATATCGAGATGCCGCACCTGGCCGAGGCGTTGCAGTACAGGCCGCGGATGCTTGTGTAGGAACGGAGTCTCAGCGCGCGATGTGTATTGGGGGATCCGGGCGGGAGGGCGCGCGCTGCGCCCGGACGATTTCTACAGCGCCTCTTTCGAGCGGAGGCGCAAGTCAACCTCCTCTTTGACCTGTCAGGAGACTACTCTATGCGTACCAGCTGTTCTATGATTTTCGTGATTGCCATGATGGTATCCTGTTCATCATATACATCAAGAAAATCAGTGGTCAGAATTTGACGCAACCTGAATGGTTGTGGTAAGGTTGTATTGTGCGCCATTGTAGGGCGCGATAATCTATTGTGCGCCACTGTAGGGCGCGATAATCTGTAGTCCAAATTGTAGAGGCCGCGTTTCTTACGCAATCGATTCCTCCCGGATGATGAGTAGATCCGCTTTGCGATCGGTTTGCGCCTGCCTCAATGACTGCATGGGGATTGTTGAATGCGTCTCTGCTCGAAAGAGGCGCACATGGCGGAGTCCACTCCGCCAGGATTCGTCCCCGCTACGCCAATCCCGAAGCCAAGTGCCCGGCTCTATCGGCAGCGAGAGCAAGCCCGTTACAAGCCCTCACTGACAACGTAATTGGTTTCATCCACCCAAGCACAAGGAGATTTGAGAGCAATGTCGATTACAAGGAGATCCGTTGGATTCGCCATCTCCCTGCTCGCGCTGGTATTGCTGGCAGCCTGCGCGGCGCCGGCGGCGACAGAACCGGCCGAGATGGAGACGGAAGAGATGCAAGAGGAGAGCGCCGAGGAGACAGCGGCAGAGCCTACCGAGCCTTGGTACGATCCTGCGGACGTAGATAGCACACATATGCACATCTGCACGGAGTCGCCGCCCCAATATGGTGGGGAGGTGGTCATGGCTGGCGGCGCCGGCGCGATGAGCGGCAGCAACTGGTTCATCTTTGCCGCGCATGATGACTATATCTGGAACCAGTTGGTTGACCGCGACACCGATGCCGTCACGATTCATTCCGATCTGGCCGCAAGTTGGGAGATTTCCGACGACGGCCTCACCTACATCTTCCACCTACGCGATGATGTGCGCTTCCACGATGGAGAGCCGCTGACGTCTGAGGATGTCAAGTATTCGCTGGAGATGTATTTCCACCCGGATACAGGCGCTTCTCACGGTCGAACCTCAGGGCTGGATCAGTTGGTCGGTGCGGAAGCCTTTGAAAATGGCGAGGCGGATGAGATTGTGGGCATCAAGGCGCTTGATGACCATACAGTCGAG
The DNA here is from genome assembly GCA_958295915.1 of uncultured Caldilineaceae bacterium. GTDB lineage: Bacteria > Chloroflexota > Anaerolineae > Caldilineales > Caldilineaceae > Bin5. The sequence goes on along the minus strand of OY282381.1, from coordinate 3,204,321 downwards.
CTCACACTGGCGAGGCCGCGCGGCAGCGTTCTCAGCAATATGGCTGCCTTCAACATCTGGCCGAAACATCTGTTGGAAGGCATCCCCTTCGCGGATCTGGGCAGTTCGGACTATGCAGTCAGAAATCCGGTCGGCTCTGGTCCGTTCAAGATGGGTGATTTCGAGCCTGATCAGTTCTATATTCTGGACGCGAACGAGGATTACTACGCTGGCCGGCCCTATCTTGACCGCATCATCTTCCGACTTGGTCTGCGGGGCGCGACGGCCTTTGCCGCGCTGGAGAACGGTGAGATTCATATGGCCGGTCGGGTGACGGCAGTGGAGTATGAGCGCTATCGCGATAATCCCGATATTGTCATGCTTGGCGGGCGACTTGGGGGCGGCATGACGGTGTGGGCCAACCAGAACAAGCCGCTTTGGCAGGACGCGCGCGTACGGCAGGCACTGCTGCATGCGCTCGATCGGGAAGCGATGGCTGAGGCCTATTACGGAGAGCTGGCTGAGGTTCTCCATCTCAGGCTCACCAACCCCGAATTCGTCAGCCCCGATATCACGACCTACGATTACGATCCGGATGGCGCGCGGGCGCTGTTGGAAGAGGCCGGCTGGGATACCGAACAGGAGGTGGATTTCGTCACCTACTACCAGGATGATCAGAACAAGCGCATCCACGCCGCCATGCAGCAGTATTGGAACGATGTCGGCATAAAGGTGAACCTCGTCTACCTGGATGGCCCTGCCTGGGTGGCCCGCGTCTATGACAACGATGATTTCGATATGTCCTATGGTTGCTGTGGCTGGTTCAATCCGGATCAGTTGCGGCTCTCTCTGGGCTGTGATCGCAGCTGGCCGGCTGGACGCAACGTAGGCCATTACTGCAACGAAGAGTTTGATCAGCTGACCGAAGCGGCCATGTCTGAACCCGATCCGGCAAAACGTCAGGAGATGCTGTATAAGGCTACAGAGATCATCACGGCAGAGGCGGGCGAGATCCCCGTGTTCTGGCCGACACGTTTCTCGGCTTTCAGCGCGGACGTATGCAACAACATCTATCGCCAGTTGGACGAACCCTTTGCCGAGCGTTACCCGGCGAACTGGTATCTGGCTGGAGAGTGAGAACTGCAATGATCGGTGGCTAGTGTGGTCAGTGATCGGCACTGACCACTAGCCACTGCAGTGAATGCGCCAATGAATCGATATATCCTTCGCCGCATTGTGCAGATGCTGCCTGTTCTGTTCGGTATTACGGTCATTACCTTCACGTTTACCGAACTGGCCCCGGGTGATGCTGTGGCGGCGATGATCCTTATGAATCCAGAGACGGGCGTTGGAGGCGATGAAGGCTCCAACGCCGAGGCGCTGCGCAAGAAGTATGGGCTGGACAAACCTCCGCCCATTCTTTATGCCCAATGGATGGCTGGTCTCTTTCAAGGAGATCTGGGTGTACGCATCCGCAGCGGCATCCCGGTCTCTGAAGAGATCAGCAAGCGTCTGCCCGCTACGCTGCGTCTCATGGCCGCGGCCATGCTGATTTCCATTGCGCTTGGCATTCCCCTGGGCATCTTTTCGGCGTTGAAACAGTACACGCCACCCGACTATGCGCTTACCTTTCTGACTTTCATCGGTATCTCCATTCCGGGCTTCTTTGCCGCGATTGGCGCGATCTATCTGTTTTCCCTGAAATTGGGTTGGCTGCCGACCAGCGGTTATTCCACAATTGGCAAAGATTTCGGTTTGTGGGGGACGATGCTGGACCGTCTTCGCTATCTGGCGTTGCCTGCGACCGTGTTGGGTCTGGAAACGACGGCCGGCATCATGCGTTATACGCGCTCGAGCGTGCTGGAGGTGGTGCGGCTGGACTATATTACGGTCGCCCGGAGCAAAGGGCTGAACGAGAAAGTGGTGACATTTCGCCATATTCTGCGCAACGCCTTGCTGCCTGTGATCACCATCATAGGTCTGCGTCTCCCCAGCCTCTTCGGCGGCGCTCTCATCATCGAAACCATCTTCAACTGGCCAGGAATGGGCATTCTTTACCTGGATGGCGTCAAGACTCGGGACTACCCTCTGATCATGGGTATGGTCCTGGTCTCCGCTTTAACCATTGTCCTGAGCAACCTCATCACAGATCTGACCTACGGGAGCATCGATCCCCGCATCCGTTATGAGTAGCGAACGGCAGTGGCCAGTGGTCGGTGATCAGTGGCCAGTGGTCAGTGCAGTTCAGGGAATCACCTCATGAGCGTTGAAGGGAAAGCCGATCAGGATTTAAGGATTGACGGGAATCCTGATCGAGCTGAAGGTCTCCGAGAGATAGCCTCTGCGTTCGATTCTGGCGAGGGCGGGGCAGCTGCGCAACGACGCCGGGCGTGGCGTCGTTTTCGTCGTCACAAGCTGGCTCTGGCGAGTGCGGCTCTGATGATTGTTCTGGTTCTCATTGCCTTCCCTTTGGCGCCCGTCGTGGCCCCGATCCATCCCCACAAGATCCAGATCAGGGAGATTGGTCTGGCTCCTGGCGAGGCCGGCCATCTGTTGGGCACCGATCTCACTGGGCGCGATGTGTGGAGCCGGGTGGTCTATGGCGGGCGGGTCTCTATGTCTGTGGGCATTGTCGCGGTCTCTCTCTATATCACCATAGGCACGATTTTGGGTAGCATAGCGGGCTACTACGGCGGCCGGGCCGATGCCATGATCATGCGGACGACCGATACGGTGATGGCCTTCCCCACCCTCATCATCCTGATCACAATCGTCTCCTTCATTGGTCCGGGCATCTTCAACTCTATGCTCGCTATCGGCCTGATCGGGTGGACGGGGGTCGCGCGTCTGGTGCGCAGCCTGATCCTCTCCATTCGCGAGACAGACTACATCATGGCTGCTCAGGCTGTGGGCGTGGAGGAGAAATGGATCATCATCCGTCACATTCTGCCCAATGTGGTGGCTCCGATCACGGTCGCCGCCAGCTTCGGCATTGCTGGCGCGATTCTGACTGAAGCTGGTTTGAGTTTTCTGGGGCTGGGCGTGCAGGTGCCTACTCCGAGTTGGGGCAACATGCTCAACGAAGCCCAGAATATCCAAATTATTGAGAATATGCTGTGGTTCTGGCTCCCGCCTGGTCTGATGATCACCATCTGTGTATTGGCCATTAACTTCATTGGCGATGGCCTGCGGGATGCGCTCGACCCGCGCATGAGCTTGGAGTGAGGAGGAGGGGAACATGGTTGAATTGAGCGACCCTGTTGGGCGCGAAATGATTCTGACGCGGGAACAAAAAGCGACATTCTGGCGGGAGGGCTTTTTGCCCTACCCCACGCTGCTCAATGCAGATGAGTTGGCGCAACTGCAGCAGCTTACTGAGGATATCGCCTACGGTCGCGTTGTGACGCGTACGGACATCAAAGGGATCCCTGTGCTGGAGAAGGAGCCCTCTATCGAACGCGGTGAAGCGCGGGCTGCCAATGCGCTGGACGAATTGCGCAAAATCAACTTCCCGGCCTCGATCCATGAGACCTTTCTCGCGATCGCCAGGAGTGCAAAGATCGTCGATGTGATCGCGGAGCTGTTCGATGATCCCGACATCAAGCTGCTTGGGGATCAGATTTTCATGAAACCGCCCGGTCATGGCTCTGTGAAGGAGTATCACCAGGATTCGGCATCGTGGCCCTTTCTCATTCCCCAAAACCAGATTACCTGCTGGATTGCCCTCGATGCCGCCACTCTCGAAAACGGATGCATGCGTTGTATCCCGGGCAGTCAGACGTATGGCTTGCTCCATCTGAAGCATTTGCCACAGCTACTGACGGAGGAGATGAAAGCCCAGGAGGTGGCGGTACCCTTGCCGGCTGGGGGTTGCCTGTTCTTTCACAGCCTGAATCTGCACTATTCCAGCGCCAATACTTCCACACAGAGACGACGCGCCTGGGCTTTGCACTATATGATGGCCAAATCAAAAGACTTGAGCGCCGCGGATGAGATCCATGTTGACTACATCTCGGTGCGGGGCAAGTCCTACCCGGGCTATGTCTAATCAGGATTTACGGATTGACAGGAAGATGCGGGATATATCCTGCCTTGATTCCTCAGATCCAATCTTCTTGATAGAAAGAGTGGTCCTCCACAGCGCACAGCCGAGAGTGTCGTGGGCAGCTCGTACATTTTTTTCAGGAGAGAGGGAAGAGGAGAGAGCAACAGCAACTCTCACACTCCTATCTCTTCACTTCTCATTTTTGGCCTGGGGCTTATCGCCTTGGTGGCGAGTTGGCGGGCTGTCTCCAACTATGTCAGTTCGCTCACAAGTGTGAGCAATCTCGAGTTGGAGATGAGAGATGTCCAATGGATTGACGATGACGGTTCCCAAGTCATCCTGCAGTTCAGGATGCGCAACCGGTCGCCGCTGGCGATCCGGTTAAACAGCTATTTTTTCGAGCTGTATCTGAATGGGGAGCGCATCGGCGGCAGCAACAGCGCCTATCTCGGAACAGATTCCGATGTGGATCAGGCTCTGTACAGCCGGGCCTCCACCATCGAACAGACCCTTGCTCCCCACCAACACCTGGATCTGGTTTTCCCTTTGTATGTCTATGGCTTCGATCAGATCATGGCCGAGCGCCAAGGGCGTTCCGAAGCGCTGACCTGGTCTGTTCAGGCTGGATTCCGTCTGATTCATCCCTACGCCCGTGAAGAGCGTTTGGCGCGGTTGCAGGCTCGTCTGCAAGAGTAAGGCTATGAATCTACGTTTCAGACAGTGCATGGCAGTCATTGGGGGCGCCGCTATCCTGGCCTATATGGGTCTGATCTCTCTCTCCGATGTCCGTGGCTATGTTGCCTGGCCGGCCAATATGCTGGCGCTCAGCCTTGCTGCCGCTCTGTGCGGGATCCTTCTGGCTGTGGCTGAGGAGAATGCTGCCCTTCTGCTGACTATGGCCTCGGTTGTGAGCGTTCTGTTCTTTGGCGGCTTCTGGGTCTATGCGACCTGGGCGCTTTTGGGCGAACAGATCTCATTTGTCGAACTCATTCTTTCAGAGCTTGTCTTTCTCTATACTATCCAGCGCGGCGCCTTACTGCTGGCGCTCAGTCTTGTGTTTGGGCTGTTGGGCGTTCTTGGCGCGCAGCTACTCATACCAAGAATTCTGCGCCGGTGAAGAAATAAAACGCAATGACGCCAGGATGCAATGACGCTAAGAACGACCAGGTGAAGAAATAAACGCAATGACGCCAGGACGCAATGACGCTAAGAACGACCAGGTGAAGAAATAAACGCAATGACGCCAGGACGCAATGACGCTAAGAACGACCAGGTGAAGAAATAAAACGCAATGACGCCAGGACGCAATGACGCCAAGAACGACCAGGTGAAGAAATAAACGCAATGACGCCAGGACGCAATGACGCTAAGAACGACCAGGTGAAGAAATAAAACGCAATGACGCCAGGACGCAATGACGCCAAGAACGACCAGGTGAAGAAATAAAACGCAATGACGCCAGGATGCAATGACGCTAAGAACGACCAGGTGAAGAAATAAAACGCAATGACGCCAGGACGCAATGACGCTAAGAACGACTATGATTTCGACTATGATTTATAGTCACATACATCAATCATAGTCCATTTGACCGGCGCTACCCAGAAGGAGTAAAAATAGAGAAGTGAGGACTGCAGTGATCAGTGCAGTTACGCCACCAGTATGCCAAGGAGATTCAGCATGGTCTTGACAGCAGAACAAAAGCAGTTCTTTGATGAGAATGGCTACCTGCCCTATGGCCGGGTGCTGTCGGATGAGGAAGTCCAAGCCCTCTGTCAGCGCAGTGAGGATATCGCGGCAGGACGACTCACTCACGTTCCAGCCCGTTACATTCAATTCGAAGCCGCATTCCGCGATGGCAAGCAGACAACTGAACCGCGCATCGATATGATCCGTAAGATGACCTATCTCTGCTACCACGATGATCTCTTTGAGGCCGTGGCCAAGAAGGCGGCAATCGTGGATGTGATCGAACAGCTTCTGGGCTCGAATATCAAGCTTTATACCGATCAGCTGATGATGAAGCCCCGCTTCAACGGCACCGTAACCGACTGGCATCAGGATTCGGTGGCCTGGCCGATGTTCGCTCCCCAAAACCATGTGAGTTGCTGGGTGGCATTGGACGATGCCGGTGTCGAGAACGGCTGCATGACCGTGATCCCTGGCAGCCACAAGTGGGGGCCGATTGCCGGGGAGTACAAAGAGAGATTTCTGGCAATGCCGTATCTGGCGGATCCGGTTGCGGTGGAGCTGAAAGCGGGGCAGTGCATGTTTCATCATGGTCTCAACTTCCACCGCACTGGCGCCAATACGACCCCGAATCGCCGTCGTGGCCTGGCCCTCCACTATCTTGATGCTGAGACGAGCTACCTTGGCATTGTGGATGAGGAGCACCAGCGACAGGTTGAAAGCACGCCGCGGCGGGGCAGCACTCCCTTTATGCGTATCCGGGGCCAGGAATTTCCCGGGCGGGTCTAGCTCAACAGCAGTGGCCAGTGGCTGGTTTTTCGTTTCGAGTAACTGCGGGGCACTGGCAACTGAAAACTGACCACTGCAGTTCAGGAAGGAAGCGCTTACCATGTCTCACAACATCATGTCTCACAACATACCGACAGCAACCCTCGGGCGCACCGGTCTGGAGGTCACCCGGCTCGGGTTCGGCGCTGGACATCGCCGGCCCATGACCGATGCGCAGATGCGCGCCCAGCTCAATGCTGTTCTGGATGCGGGTATCAACTTTATCGATACGGCCAACGACTACGGCAACAGCGAGGAGATGATCGGCAGGTTCCTCTCCCACCGCCGGGACGAGTTTTTTCTGGCCACCAAGTGCGGCTGTCATGCGGATGGCCATATCTGGACCGGAGAGAATCTTTTCCGCGGGCTGCATGAGAGCCTTGCGCGTCTGCGCGCCGACTATGTAGACGTGATGCAGCTCCACAACCCGACCGTGGCCGAATGTGAACAGGGGGAGCTGGTGGACGCGCTGCAGCAGATGCGCGACCAGGGCAAAGTTCGCTGGCTTGGCATGTCTACCACACTGCCCCACTTGCCTATCTATCTGAGTTGGGATGTATTTGATGTCTATCAGATCCCCTACTCTGCCCTTGAGCGAGACCATGAAATCTGGCTGACCAAGACGGCGCGGGCAGATGCTGGCACGATCATCCGCGGCGGCGTGGCTCTGGGCGAGCCCAAGGCGGGGTTGGGGGAGCCGGGTCGGTGGCAGGCGTTTGCGGCGGCGGAGCTGGAGGATCTACGAGAGGAGGGCGAGAGCAAGACAACCTTTCTGTTGCGCTTTACCCTGACACATCCCGACGCGCACACCATCATCGTCGGCACAACCAATCCTGCGCATCTCCAGGAAAACGCGCAGGCCGTCATAGCTGGCCCCCTGTCGCCGGATGTTTACGCCGAAGCCAAGCGGAGGCTGGATCGAATCGGAATGAAGCCGATCTGATCTGACGATCTGAGCAGGCCCAGCTTGCCGCAAAGGAGGCAACATATCATGGTGGATTTACGCAGCGGAAGTGGCGCTCAGCCCGAAGCGATTGATATTGGCTCACGCCTGGAGCTGATGGTCGACGACTACCTGATCGCCGGCATGAGCGGCGGCGCCGAGCTTCGTCTGCACAGCCCTGTGCCGCGGGAGGTGGTCTTGATGACCGACGAGCCGTGGGAAGGCAATGCCTCTGGCTACGTCACAGTTTTTGAGGATGGCGACCGCTACCGCATGTACTATCGAGGTTGGCACTTCAGGCTGGATGCAGAGTCTGTCGAGATGCCGCATGCCGAGGTCGTCTGTGTCGCGGAAAGCAGCGACGGCGTGCGGTGGAGCAAACCGGAGTTGGGCTTGGTCGAATACAACGGCTCCAAGAGAAACAATATCATCCTCGACGCCCGGGACGACCGCAGCCCTGCAATCAACTTTGTTCCGTTCAAGGATCCCAACCCCAATGCGCAGGCCGATGCGCGCTATAAGGCGGTGGCCAACAATCGAGGGTATAAAGGGCTTTTCCCGCTGCGATCGTCCGATGGCATCCACTGGACACCCATGACCGATGAGCCTGTCATCACCCGAGGCTATTTCGATTCCCAGAACCTGGCCTTTTGGGATAGCGAGCGGGGCGAATATCGTGATTATCATCGGGATTTTCGCCATGGGCGCGACATCATGACATGTGTCTCCCAGGATTTTGTCCATTGGAGCGAACCTGTTTTCATTGACTACAGGCCCGGCCGCGTAGCTGAGCTGTATACCAATCAGATTATCCCCTATTTTCGCGCGCCTCACCTCTTTGTGGGCTTTCCCGCCCGCTATATCGAACGTCCCTGGTCGGCTGCCATAGAGGATTTACCCGAGTTGGCGCATCGTCGCATGCGCGCGAGCGCGCATGAGCGCTACGGTACCGCGCTGAGTGATGGTCTGTTTATGAGCAGCCGCGATGGGATAACCTTCACTATCTGGCCGGAAGCGTTCATCCGTCCGGGGTTGCGTCCCCGGGACAACTGGACCTACGGCGACAACTTTCAGAATTGGGGTCTGGTGACGACCGGTTCGCAGTTTGCCGGCGCTGCGGATGAGCTGTCGATCTATGTCAACGAAGGCTATTGGCGCGGGGAGGGCGTCAGTGTGCGGCGCTACACGTTGCGGGTTGATGGCTTTGTATCGCTGCATGCGCCCTTCGGCGGGGGCGCGTTGATCACCAAGCCTATCAAGTTTCAGGGCCGCAATCTGCTGCTGAATTTCTCGGCTTCGGCTGCGGGTAGCATTGGCGTTGAGATCCTGCATGGGCAGGTCGATACAGCCATAGAGGGCTTTGGGCTGGCCGACTGTGTAGAGCTTCTGGGCGATGATCTGGAGCGCCCAGTGCGCTGGACGCAAGGCTCCGACCTCAGCAAGCTCAGCGGTGAAGTTGTTCGGCTGCGTTTTGCGCTACGAGATGCGGACCTTTACGCCTTCCGCTTCGGGGCATAGGGGATACCCGCATCAGCGTGTTTTCCTGTAGCCAATCGGGAGAAGAGGATGAAAATTCGACGTTATCGACCGTCCGATCTGGATACGCTTAAGACGATCACTGCCATCTGTTTTGATGGTGTATGCATCGACCAGAATATCGAGGAGCTGTATGGGCTGATCGACAACAAAGATTGGCGTTGGCGCAAGAAACGCCATATCGACGCCGATGCGGACATTCACGCGTCCGGCATCTTTGTCGCTGAGAAGGAAGGGCAGGTTGTCGGCTACATCAGCACGCGGATCGACCCGGCTACAAAGGTCGGCGGCATCCCCAACTATGCTGTCCTGCCCGCATACCAGAAGCAGGGTATCGGCCGCGCATTGTTGGAGGCGGCGGTCGCCTATTTGGTCGGCGAAGGTATGCGCTACGCCAGAATCGAAACTTTGGCCCAGAACGAGGTAGGGAGGCATTTTTACCCCCAATTCGGCTTCCGGGAGGTGGCCAGACAGATTCACTATGTTATGCCGATTGGAGGGAAGGAGTGAGAACTGCGGTGGTCAGTGGCTAGTGGGAAGTTTCTGGTTTTTCGTTTCGAGCAACTGCAGTTCACTGACAACTAAAAACGAACAGCTGCAGTATTCGCCATCATCAGGAGCGACGCATGTCAAAAGTCAAAGTCAGAGTTGGGATCGTCGGGGCCGGGCCTATCGGCGGCCTGGGGCGCAGACCTCATTCCCATGCCGCCGGCTATCGGCGCTGTGCGGATGCGGATCTGGTCGCCGTGGCCGACATCAACCCGCGGCGACTCCAGCAGTTTGGAGATGAATGGGAGATCGCGCCGGAGCATCGCTATTCCACGGCCGTGGATATGTATGAAAAAGCCGGGCTGGATGTAGTCAGCGTCACTACCCATAACCTCTACCACCACCAGCCGGTCATTGAGGCAGCCGAAGCCGGCATCAAGGTGATTATGGTCGAGAAGCCTTTGGCGATCAGCGTCGCTTGGGGGCGCGAGATGGTGGCCGCCTGCGAGCGTAGCGGCTCGCGCCTGATCACAGAACATACCCGCCGCTTTCTACCCCATTATCGGCGTCTTAAGCGGATGCTCGACGATGGCGCGGTCGGTCAGATTAAGACGATCAAATATGAAGGGTGTCGGCCGCTACTCCACAACGGCACCCACACAGTTGACTATGCCTTTTACTTCACGGCGGCTGAACCCCAGCTCGTATCGGGCTATCTCAACACAGAGAATGTGGTCGATCCAGGCGGGGCCGGCCTGATCGCCTGCTCTGATGGCGTTGTTATCATGATCGACTGCATAGCCGAGCGCCGGGAGCATCTGGGCTACACCGCCATTGCCGGCGCCGCTGGGCGCGTCCATTTTTGCGAACGCCGCGGTGTATGGGAATATGGGCCGCTGGTCGAAGCGGACGAGGGCTACGGCGCCCGTTACAACTTCCAGCCCATTCCCGATATGCCGGCGGAGTTCAGATTGGACGATTACTTCTACGCTGCGGCCCGCGAGAGCGTGGACTGCCTGCTGGAAGATCGGGAGAGCGTATCGACGGGGCGAGATGGGTTGAAAACCCTGGAGGTGATCACGGCTATCCATATCTCCCACAAGATCGGCGCCCAGGTGCGCTTGCCCCTGGCCCCGGGGCTGGATGAGTTGGAGATCCGTTCGACTGGCAAGTGAATCGCCGTTTTGCGCGGACATCGCTTTCTGGCGGCAGGCGCGCAAAACACAATACGCATTACGCCCATGCCAACCCTCAACCTCAAACCCACGCACAAGCCCATCCGGGCATACTACGCCGCGCTCGAGCGCTTCGACCGGCTCGGCATCAGCCATGAAAGCGCGGCACCCGCCGCCTTTCAGGCGCTGCTTGAAGCCTGCGCGCGGCAGTGCGCGTGGACGCTGGCGCCGGAACAGGCCATCGCGCCTCGTGCGCGCAGCGGCGCATCGAACACTGCGCGCGGCAAGCGGCGCATCATAGTTGACGGCGCGTTGATCGACGATTTCCAGTTGACGCATGGCATCTGGGAGGCGAAGGATATCCACGACGACCTGCTGTCTGAAGCGCGGCGCAAGTTCGAGGCCGGCTATCCTGATGACAACATCCTCTTCCAGACGCCGCAACGGGCCATCCTGTGGCAGAACGGTCGGCAGCTGCTTGACGCGGACCTGAGCGACCCGGCGCAGCTGATTGGGGTACTGGAAACCTTCTGCGGCTACCTTCCGCAGGAGTACGCCGCCTGGGAGGAGGCTGTCGCGCAGTTCAAAGACAGAGTGCCGGACATTGGGCGCGGCCTGGCGCTGTTGATCCACAAGGAGCGGCAGAGCAACCGCCGCTTTGCCACGGCCTTTGGCGATTTTCTGAAGAAATGTCGCCAATCGATCAATCCCACTCTCTCTGCGGCCGCGGTCGAGGAGATGCTGATACAGCATCTGTTGACCGAGCGTCTGTTCCGCACCGTGTTCGACAACCCCGCCTTCACGCGCCGCAATGTCATCGCCAACGAAATCGAGAGCGTGATCGACGCGCTCACATCGCAGTCGTTCAGGCGTCGTGATTTTCTTCAAGGTCTGGATCGTTTCTACGTGGTCATCGAGCGCACTGCCGAAACTATCAGCGACTTTTCGCAGAAGCAGCATTTTCTCAACACTGTCTACGAGCAGTTTTTCCAGGGCTTTTCGGTCAGGGTGGCCGATACGCATGGCATCGTCTACACGCCGCAGCCGATCGTCGATTTCATGGCGCAAAGCGTTGCCCACATCCTGCAGACGGAGTTTGGGCGTTCGCTATCTGACACTGGAGTTCATATCATCGACCCGTTTGTGGGCATGGGCAACTTCATCGTGCGCCTGATGCGGGAGATACGCAGGCCTGCGCTGGAGGACAAATACAGGTCGGAGCTGCACGGCAACGAGGTGATGCTGCTGCCTTACTATATCGCCAGCATGAACATCGAGCATGAATTTTACGCGGCGACGGGCAGGTATCGGCCCTTTGAAGGCATCTGTCTGGTGGATACCTTCGACCTGGCGGAGGACCGCCAGCTGCCGCTGTTCGCGCCGGCGAACACACAGCGCGTGGAGACGCAGAAGCGGACGCCGATGTTCGTGGTCATCGGCAATCCGCCTTACAACGTGGGCCAGATCAACGAGAACGACAACAACAAGAACCGCAAGTACGAGACGATGGACAAGCGGGTGCGCGAGACCTACGCGCAAGATTCCAAGGCGACCAATAAAAACGCGCTCTCTGACGCGTATGTCAAAGCGATTCGCTGGGCGTCGGATCGGATTGGAGAGGAGGGGATTGTCGCCTTTATCACCAATAACAGCTTTCTCGACGCTGTGGCGTTTGATGGCATGAGAAAACATCTGGCAGACGATTTCGACGCTCTGTACAGTCTCGATTTGGGCGGGAACGCGCGCAAGGGCTTGAAGGTCTCGGATGCCAATGTATTCGGCATTCGGGTGGGGGTAAGCATCAACCTGTTTGTGAAGCGTAGGGGCGGGCAACCACAAGGCCAGCTATCCCGTATCTTCTACTATCGAACCGACGACCTGTGGGACAAAAAGCAGAAATTCAACTTTCTGCATGAACGCCAACACGCAGGCAATATCGAGTGGCGAGAGATCAGACCGGACAGGCGAAACACTTGGCTGACCGAGGGACTCCACGCCGAATTCGAGAGCTTTATGCCGCTGGGGAGCCAGGAAGCGAAGGGGGCAAAAGGCGAGGCGGTGGATGTGATCTTTCACAGGTTCAGCAACGGCGTCAAAACCAATCGCGATGCCTGGGCCTACAACTTCAGCCGCGACGCGCTCACAGAGAACATAAAGCGGACGCTTGACACCTACAACGAGCAGGTGTTCCAGTGGGAACGGCGGGAGAATCGGGAGGCAAACGTCGATGATTTTGTGAAGTATGATGATGAGAAAATCAGTTGGAGTCGGGACTTAAAGGCGAAGTTGAAGCGAGGGCGCATGGCCAACTACGCGGACCACAAGGTGAGGCCATCACTCTATCGCCCGTTTACGCAATCGAACCTTTACTTTGACAGAATGATGAACGATGTCGTATACGTGTTCCCATCGATCTTCCCCACAGCGCAGACCGAAACGGAGAATCGGGTCATTTGTGTCAATATCACGCGAGAAAAACCTTTTACCTGTCTCATCGCTAATTGCATTCCCGACCTTGTGGCGACAGGCGGTTTTGGCTCCCCAGGGCAATGCTTCCCCTTCTACACCTACGACGAGGACGGCAGCAACCGGCAGGAGAACATCACCGATTGGGCGTTGGCGCAGTTCCGCACACAGTACCGTGACGACACAATCAGCAAATGGGATATTTTCCATGCCATCTATGCCATCCTGCACCATCCGCGCTACCGCGAGCGCTACCAGGCCAATCTCAAACGCGACCTGCCGCGCCTGCCCTTTGCCCCGGACTTCCGGGCCTTTGTCCAAGCCGGCGCGCGTCTGGCGAAAATCCACGTCGGCTATGAAGAGATGCCCGCCTATCCGCTGACAGTCAGCGAAAACCCGGATCTGCAGCTTGATTGGCGCGTCGAGAAGATGAAACTCTCCCGAGACAAAACGCAGATCCGCTACAACGACTTTCTGACACTGGGCAGGATTCCCTCAAAAGCGTTACACTATCGGCTGGGCAACCGCTCGGCTCTGGAATGGATCATCGATCAATACCGGGTCAAGACAGACAAGCGCAGCGGCATCGTCAACGATCCCAATCGTGAGGAGGATCCGCAGTATATCGTCAATCTGATCGGGAAGGTCATCAGCGTGAGCCTGGAGACAGCAGAGATTGTCGAGGGCTTGCCAGGGTTGGGGACGGTTTGAAAACACAACGCAATGTCACCAGGATGCAAAGGCGCAAGGACAAACCAAAACAACGCAAAGGCGCCAAGAAAAACCAGAGAATTTATCGCATTCCAGCGTGGGGGACGATTTGAAAGCAACGCAATGTCGCCAGGATGCAAAGACGCAAAGAAAAACCAGGGAGTTCATTGCGTCCTTGCGGCTCCGCGCCTTGGCGTTGCTTTCTTATGCCCCTCTGAATCAGGAGAAGAAATATGCCCGCTACGCCTCAAGCGACAGAAAAAACATACCGGGCCGGCATTATTGGGCTGACCGGCATCGGCCAGTCCCCGCCGAGTTACAATGTTTGGGCGACGCGCCATCCACAACCGCACTCGCATGCGGCGGCCTATGCCGCGCATGCGCGGGTAGAGGTGGTAGCCGTGTGTGAATTGGTCCCGGAGCTAATGACCAAATATGAGGAAAACTGGGGGGCGGCAGCCAAGTACACAGACTATCGAGCGATGTTGAAGCAGGAACAGCTCGATCTGTTGAGCGTGGTTACGTCCGATCACCTGCATGCGCAGATGGTCGTCGATGCGGCTGAGGCTGGTGTTGCCGGGATCTACTGTGAGAAGCCTCTGGCCACTACCCTGGCCGATGCCGACCGGATGTTGGCCGCGGTGGAGAAAAACGGCACAAAATTGTGCGTCAACCACGGCAGACGCTGGGATCCCTTTTGGCGGCAGGCCCAAAGCATAATTGATGATGGCCGCATCGGCTCGCTGACCCGTATTGGCGCCCATCTGGGTGGCGAGCGGGCCATGCTCTTTCGCAACGGCACCCACCTGATCGATACGGTCTGTATGTTCGCTGGCGCTGAACCGGCCTGGCTGATCGGTAGTATGGAGGAAGGCCATGAGGACCGCACCGAGTATCGGGGGGACGGCGGCCACGATCCCAAAACGGATCCTGGGGCTTCGGCCTATCTCCACTTCAGCAACGGCGTCCGCGCTCATATCGAAATCTCACAGAAGACGTTGGTCAATCTTGAGTTGGATCTTCTATGCGAAAAAGGCCGCATTCGCATCAGCAACACCGAAGGCCTTGTTTATCTGGAATCGGAGGAGCGCAACAACGAGGTGACCAGCCGCCAGCTAGGCGGCTCTGTCGCCTATGGCAGCGGCATGGTCCACGCAGTCGACGAGCTGATCCACTTGATTGAAAATGGGGGCGAGAGTGTCTCCAGCGGCCGGCAGGCGCTACAGAGCCTGGAGATCATGATCGGGATTATGCGCTCCCAGGCCAGAGGGGTGGAGAAGATCTATTGGCCTCTTGCAGGCGATGATCGATGAGAATCAGGAATTGACCGCGACCATCTCGGCATAGGCGCGTGCTTGCGCCACCATGTCGACCTCAACCATCTGGTTCCAGGCGGCCATCAACCGCAGTGTGAGTGGTCCTGGCGCGCCCGTGTTGATGGCATGGCCGTTGAAGCGCGTCGCCGGCATGATGGAAAAGGGCGTGGAGGTGAAAAATGCCTCGTCCGCGGTCATCACGTCGTAGGGTTCCAAATTGCATTCCTGGCAGGGCAGTTCCAGACGCTCCGCCAGTTCCAGCACTGCCTGTCGGGTGATGCCGCGCAGAATGTTGCGCGGCTCGGGTGTGAGTAAGCGATTCTCCTTGACGAGGAAGAAGTTCGAGCCTGTCCCCTCGGTCAGGAAACCGTCCTCGTCCAGCAAGAGCGCCCACGCTTGCGGGTCGACTTTGTGGGCCTGTAAGTTGGCAATCTGATAGTATATGCGGCTACGGTTTTTGATCTTTGGGTCGATCAGCCGGGCGGGGACAGCGCGTTGGCTGGGAATAACCGCGTGGACGCCACTGACATAGGCATCGACGAGAGCGGCCAGATGCCAGGTTAGGGGCCAGCAGTTGATGGTGACTGTGGGCTGAAGGCCATCGGCAAAGACCGAGTGGTAGAAGGCAAGCGGGCCGCGCGAGACATTGTGGACGATCTGAAAGTCCAGGCCGTCGGCGAAGCAGAGCTGGTTTCTCTCGATTGTCTGCAAGGTAGCGGCCTCCATTTCAGCCGCGGTCAACCCACAATCGATCTCCAGCGTCCGCAGCCCGATATAGAGCCGCTCGATATGATCCCGCAGGCGGAACGGTTGGCCATTGAAGGTGCGTATTGTCTCGAACACCACATCGCCGAACATGAGCGCGGAATCGAAGATGGAGACGCCCGCCTCGCTCTCGGCTACAAACGTTCCGTTGACATAGACTGTGCGTTGCGCTGTCATTCGTTTTCTCCTGCTGTAGAGAGGAGTGGGACACTCAGGAGTGAGAGAATCGAAGTGAGGAGAAAGAGCTCTCCACTCTTTTCGCGCAGTTGGCAACCCCCATACGCGCGTCCTGTCTGGGCGGCGTTTCCGGGTCTTCGCAATCGTGTTGGCTGTAGGCTGATTTTGATTATACACTTGACAGACATTTGTGTCTATTGCCGCGAGGCTCAAACTACAGGTGGAGGATTCTTCCGTGACAAAGGGACAGCGACTGGTTCTCACTCCTACGGGCACGATCGAAATTGAGGATTTCGAGGCGCCGGTTCCGGCGGCCAACCAGGTATTGGTGCGGATTCAGCTCACCCAAGTGAGCGCTGGCTCGGAGATGAACGGCATTCGCCGGCGGCGACTGGCCAGCCCTGCGGAGCAGGCCACCTTTGCGCCTGTGGGGCTGGGCTACACCGCCATTGGCGTAGTGGAGGCGGTGGGCAAGGAGATCGACAAAGTATCTGTGGGTGACCGGGTGCTGTGCGGCGGCAACCATGCCTCCCACTGGTTGGTGACGCCGGGCGACGAGGCCAACGAGGCTGCCATTCCGCAAGAATACCTCGTGGAAAAGCTGCCTGCGGATCTATCCGACGTTGAAGTAGCCTTCTGTGTGCTGGGGGATGTGGCCCTGCACGGCGTGCGCCGGGCCCAGATTCAGATCGGGGAATCGGTGGCTGTCCACGGGCTGGGCGTGGTCGGGCTACTGGCCCTGCAGCTCTGCCGCCTATCCGGGGCCTATCCTCTGTTGGGCGTGGATCTGGTGGAGGAGCGGCTGGCTCTGTCCCGCGGTCTGGGCGCTTCCCATACGATCGATCCCGCACGACAGGATGTGGTGGCCGAGATCCATGCCCACACGCAGCTGCCCTGGCGCTGGCGGGGCGCTCTGCCGGGTATGATGCCGGGCAGCGGGGCCGAAGTGCAGCTTCACTGCACTTCTTATATCGGCAACTATCCAACCATGATCAAGGCTGCGGCCGATCGCGGCCGCATTGTCCTGGTGGGGGCGACCAGCGGTTCGGTGGCGATCGAATCCAACGAACTCTTCCGGCGCGAGATTCAGGTGATGGGCTCATATCAGACAGGGATGAGCGACACTCACCCCTATTGGCCGTGGACCCGCGGGCGCAATCAGCAGGTGATCCTGGACCTGATCCGGCGCGGAGAATTGGATATCAAACCCCTGGTCAGCCATGTTGTGCCCTATACGCAGGCGCCTCTCCTCTTTGACCGTATGATGGCCGACCACGAGGGTTGGCTGAGCGTCTTCTTTAGCTGGAACTGAGTTGAGCCACTCTCTGGAGACAGATATGATCGACTTTCCCCGTTCTTTTTTCACTTGGAAAACCTTCCCCTGGCAGGCTGATCCCTACTATAAGTACGCCGGCGGTTTTATCGGCAAAGAGGGCGATACGCGGCATGTGCGCTTCAACCTGGAGGCCCGCTGCGCGATCTTTGACGAGAGCAGCGGCAAAACGACAGAGCTTTTCGTCGGCGCTCCCTGTCGCTCTGAATACACGATTCCCCGCCACAACTTTTTTCAGATACCCAGCGATGAGTTTCGTATGGCCTTCAGCCATTCACATCAGGTACCGATTGCCCGGCGTCCCAGCAGCGAGGCTGAGCCTGTGGCCGCGCGGGCACTTAGCGCGGCCTTCCAGGAACACAGCCTCTGCCTCAAAGAGCAACCGCATCCAATTGAACTGCGCGCCAGCGAGCAGGTGGTCGAGGCCACGCTGGCCAACGCGCTGCTCAACGCCCGCTGCGCGTATCGGGAGCCGCAGAGCAACCTACAGGTGACTGTCGAGTATCCGGTCAACCTCATCAACGTCAACCGGAAGGACGCTACCTTCCAGGTCTGCACCGGGCCGCTGATCCTGCCCGATCTTGCCACCTGGCATGGCCAGGGGGTCGACCGTGTCTTCCTGGCCCAGGTGGCCTTTACGGCCTTCGACTATGTAGAGTTCATTCTGCGCCGGGACGTGGCAGCGGCTACTGAGGAACGGGCCTGGCTGCATCAGGTTCAGGGCCGGGATCGGCTGGAACTGCACGATCCCGACAACCGGCCCCCCGGCTATCCACCTGCCCGGCCTTCGCCCAAGGTCTATCACGAGGTATGGGGGCTGCCGGCGGAAAACGTGTTGCTGCGCGCCCCGAATCTCTGATGCTGAGCGGCCCGGAGGGCGCGCCCCGCTTTGCGATGTGGAGTACCACTCTTCGATTCGGGATGTAGAGAATAGGAATTATACTTGACTGCACAAGGATTCCCGTGCGTTGCGTGTGAATATGTGGTATGATGGAGATACTTCGAGAAGAGAAAAGCCCGTCAGTGCGGCAAACACTACGGGCTACGATCCACAAGGTCAGAACTTATGGATAGGCCCCAGAGTACCACAATCCACAAGACCTATCAAGAACGAGGCTACTGTTCGCGAGCTGGCTATGCTCGCATCCGTGAGGTATTGCGCTCTTGTTGCTGGCTATACAATCGCTCCCTTGAACAGCGCAAGAATACCTATCTTTCTGATGGCAAGGGCATGAGTTTGTACACGCAGATGAAAGAGCTAACCCAGCTACGAAAGGAACAACAGTTCTGGCGAGATATAGGGATAACAGTTTCTCGCGGAGTCCTGGTACGAGTAGACAGGTCATTCAAGGCATTCTTTCGTAGGGTAAAAGCTGGGGAAAAGCCTGGTTATCCGCGCTTCAAGCCGCATCAACGCTATCAATGCATCGAACTGTCAGAAGTTACAGCGGGCATGGTGAAGGGCAATCGTATCAAGGTGAAGGGATTGTCTGTTATCAGAATACGGCCCAATCGTGCATTGCCAGCCAGTAGCCAGTTGAAAGCCTTGCGAATCGTGATGCACGGGCGCATCCTGACAGTTGACCTGGTCTATGAAGAGGAAAGTGAGCCACTTACTTCTGTGGATACTGCGGTGGGCATAGATATGGGCGTAAATGAACGCATGACCTTCAGCGATGGGGAGACAGTTTCCCGGCGCATGATCGACAGAAGTAGAGAAACAAGCTTGCAACGCGCGATTTCCACAAAGAAGAAAGGAAGTAAGCGTAGAAGAAAGGCGGTATCCGCTTTTGCTTGTGAGAGGCGTAGGAATACAGTACGCAATCGCAACGAATGCCATCGGTTGACTACTGCTATCGTGCGAAAATACCAGAAGATAGCGGTTGAGAAGTTGACAATCAAGAACATGTCGCGCAAGGGTGGCAATCGGAAACGTGGCTTGAATCGCAGTATGATGGAACAGACATGGGGCATACTCTTTCAACAATTGCGCTACAAGGCAGAATGGGCCGGTAGACAATTCGCTGAAGTTGACCCCCACTATACATCCAAGACCTGTTCCCACTGCGATGAAGTAAGGAAAGAGAAGCTGGCAGTTTATCGGATATTCGAATGTTTGCGGTGTGGTCATACGGAAGATCGGGATACCAACGCCGCTAAAAATATTCAGAAACGCGGGTGGGAATATCCCGCACAGCCGGTTCCACCGGCTGAGAAAGATATGCTTGTGCAGTCAAGTATATAATTCCCTAGAGAATGGGGTTATGACAATGAGCGATCTCAAGAATGCAAATCGGGATGTACATGATGGCGAGCCGCTGGCTATCGGTTCGCGCCTGGAACCATTGGTCGATGACTATCTGTTCGAAAAGCTGGGAGACGGGGTCGAGTTGCGCTTGCATCCGCCGACCAAGCGTGAGGTGGTCATGCAGACCGACGCGTCCTGGGAGGGCAATGCTTGTCTCTACCGAACGGTCCTGCAAGACGTCGGGCATGTGCGCATGTACTATGGGGCCTGGCAATATGATATGGGCGGCGGCCAAATGACCTATCCCCACCCATACTTTCTCTGCTATGCGGAGAGCGCGGACGGCAGGCATTGGAACAAGAAGCCCTTGGGTCTGGTGCAGTTCGCAGGCGACGGCCGCAACAACATCGTTCTCTCCCCTGAGAGCTTCGCAGGTATCGATCTGAGTGCGGGCGATACCGCCATATTCAAGGATACGAACCCTTCCTGCCAGGAGGAAGCCCGCTACAAAGCGCTTGTCCCTGGTCGTTCGCCGCGGGCGCTCTACGCCCTGCGGTCGTCGGATGGCATTCAGTTCTCGCTGATGCGCCCGAATGTTGAATCGCGCGCCGCTGTTGGGCGCGACAATGTTGAATCGCGCGCCACTGTTGGGCGCGACAATGTTGCAATCACCCCGGAGCCTGTCATCACCCAAGGTTACTTCGATTCCCAAAATCTGGCTTTCTGGGACGGGTTGCGGGGAGAGTACCGGGCCTACTTCCGCGACTTTCGGGGCGGCGCGCCGCATGGGGTGAGAGGGATCAAAACAGCGACTTCCAGCGATTTTCTCGATTGGACGCAGCCAAAGTGGCTTGATTACGGTGATAGCCCTGAGCAGCAGCTCTACACCAATCAGATACGACCCTACGCACGCGCGCCCCATATCTTCTTTGGTTTTCCCATGCGCTATGTCGATAGAGGCTGGGTGGGCCAAACCGACTATCTGCCCGGTCTGGCGGAGCGCCGCGGGCGCAGCGCGGCGCATCCACGTTATGGAAGCGTGGTGACCGATGGGGTTTTCATGACCAGTCGTGACGGCGAGACCTTCAAACGCTGGGAAGAGGCCTACATTCGTCCAGGCCCCGGCGCTGTGGATAGCTGGGTCTACGGCGACAATTGCATTGCCTGGGGGCTGATCGAGACGGAGGGGGATGCGGCTGGCGCGCCGGCTGAGCTTTCCCTTTATGTCACGGAAGGCTATTGGAGCGGACGCAGTATGAATGTGCGGCGTTACAGCACGCGCATAGATGGCTTTGTCTCCTTGCAGGCGCCCTTAGCCGGCGGCGTCTGTTTGACCAGACCTTTAGTTTTCTGCGGTCGTCGCCTGTTCCTCAACTATGCCACCTCGGCCGCGGGCAGCTTGCGCGTGGAAATCCAGGATCATGAGGGCCGGCCCATACCCGGCTTCTCCCTTGAGGAGAGCGAGCAGATATTCGGCGATTCGCTGAATCAGGTCGCGCATTGGGCTGGGGGCAGCGATCTTGGCTCGTTGTCAGGGCGGCCGATTCGCATCAGGTTCGTTCTCAAAGACGCAGATCTATACTCGATTCAATTCCGCGAGTGAGGAATGGATGATCTTCCTCACCTCTTACTGTGGACGAAACTGCCACACTCTTATCTGGCCACTTCAAGGAATTTACTATGCACATATCTGAACTGGATGTGACCAATCTGGAGCGGGGTCGGAAAGGCTCGCGCTGGCTGGGCATCGCGCCCCGCGTGGAAGGGGGGATGTGGCGGCTTCCCCTGTTGACTGTGACTGGCAGGGAGTCGGGGCCAACATTGGTGGTGGTAGCCGGGGTGCACGGGGACGAATACGAGGGAATCGAAGCCATTCCCCGTATCGCCGATCAGGTGAGGCCGCAGCAGCTGCGGGGCACGCTGCTCATGGTTCCTGTCTGTAATGTGGCGGCCTATGCCACTGCCAGCCGCAACAGTCCGGTGGATGGGCTGAATCTGGCCCGGGTTTTTCCCGGCGCTGAATCTGGCAGCCTGACGCAGCGTATCGCCTACTGGCTCACAGAAAAGCTGATCAAAGCAGCTGATTTTTTCATTGATCTGCACAGCGCCGGCATTGTCGGTGACATTCCCACGCTGGCCGGCTATGTCCACAGCGACGATGAGGTGGGGCGACGTTCGCTGGCGGCGGCACGGGCATTTGGCGCGCCGACGCTGTGGGGACATCCTCCGCCTGTGCCGCCGGGCCGGAGCCTGTCTGCGGCCCTGGAGCTGGGTGTGCCCTGCCTCTACACGGAAGCCCCCGGCGCCGGTCGGGCGCGCGCAGAGGATGTGACCTGTTTCCTGCGCGGGGCGCTCAACGTCATGCACCATTTGGGCATGCTGAGCGGCGCGCCGGCTGCGACGCCTCCCCCTTTGCACCTGCTGGGTGATGGCAACATGGATGAGGTGATGTCCGCTCCGTTAGACGGTTATTTCCGTCCACACGTGGATCTGTTGCAGGAGGTTCAATGCGGCCAGCTCTTGGGAACGATTCACGATCCTCTGGGCCAGATTCTGGCTGAGCTGAGGGCAGAAAATGCCGGTATTGTGATTATGCGCCGGGGCATGCATCGGGTGAACAGCGGAGACGGACTGTTCCATTTGACGGGCCGAGCTGCGGCCTGAGACCGTCGCTCCACTTGGCCGCTCTATTTCAACGCCATGGCGCGAGGACGCGAGGAAAACCGGAAAATCATTGCGCCGGGGCGGCTCTGCGTCTTTGCGTTGTTCAGTCGCATGCGCGCTGGGCAGTCAAACTACCAGCCGAGGGCGTACCCATCTCGTCGCGGGTCCGCGCCGCCCATGAATGCTCCACTTTCGGCATCGATCAAAATGCCCTGCCCGCCACCTACGTCGGCAGCCCAGGGGCCCAGCCGGTTGAGCCTGTGGCCCATCTGCGCCAGTTCGAGCAGGACATCTTCCGCAATGCGGGTCTCTACATCCACCAGTGTGCCCGGCGATGTAGCCTTGACCCGGGGGGCTTCGATGGCAGCCTGTATATTCATACCATGATCGATGACATTCATGATCATCTGAGGCGTGGTTTGGAGAATGCCATAGCTGCCCGGCGTGCCGATCAGGAAGCGCAGGCCTTGGTCATCCCACACCTGGGCGGGCGCCATGCACATTTCAAGTTTGCGGCCGGGCGCCACCGCATTGGGGCTTTGGGGGTCGTGGTCCATCCAGTTGAGGAAGTTGTTCAGCGCGATGCCTGTGCCCGGCACCACCACGGCCGAGCCAAAACCGCCGCCCAGGCTTTGGGTGACGGCTACGGCATTGCCTGCGGCGTCGATTGCGCTGAAATGGGTTGTGCATTCGCTGCGCATCCAGCCATTGGGATCCCCGGCCAGTACTTCGTCGGTCATCTTCTCTGATGTATAGCGCTCTCCGCCGGAGGGTCGGGCCTGTCCGCTGATTTCGGCGCGGCGCTGGGCGGCGTACTCTTTTGACAGAAGGCTGGCGGTGGGCGGGTTCTCTATGCCGGCGTATTCGGCCCGGTCTGCGGTGGCCAGCTTGGCCGCCTCAATGAAGCGATGCAGCGTCGCCGCGCGGTTGTGGCCCATAGCCGCGATGTCGAAGCCTTCCATGATGTTCAGAGTTTCCAGGTATTGGATGCCCTGGCAAGGAGGGGGAGGCGCAAATACGCGGTATCCTCGGTAGGGAACAGAGATGGGATCCTGCCACTCGACTGCAAAGTCGGCCAGGTCTTGATGGGTGATAAGTCCGCCGTTCTCTTCCAGGTAGCGAGCGATCTTGTCAGCGATTTCGCCTCGATAGAAGACTTCGGCTCCACCTTTGGCGATGGCGCGCAAGCTGCGCGCCAGATCGGGCTGTGTCAGCAGTTCGCCCGGGAGCGGCGCCCTGCCATGGGGGAGATAGTTTGCTGTGGTTGATGGAAAGCGCAGCATGTCCGGCACATTAAACTGGGTAAACTCTGCATTCTTCACCGTCAGGGCAAAGCCCTGCTCTGCGTACTCGATGGCCGGTTGGAAGACGGCGGATGCGTCCATAGAGCCGAAACGATCCAGGGCGGAGAGCCAGCCGCCGCAGGCTCCGGGAATGATGGGCGACAGGGGCCCCCGCAGCCGGCTTTCGGGATCGCTCAGCTGCTCCAGGGTTGCCCGTTGCGGCGCGCGGCCCATATAGTCCAGAATCTTGTGCTCCTGTTCCCGGGCGGAGTAGATGTGCATATAGCCGTCGCCGCCCAAGCCGGACATGTAGGGTTCTACGACATTGAGGGCGGCTGCCACGGCCACGGCCGCGTCGATGGCGTTGCCGCCGTCTATCAGGATACGCAGGCCGGCGACGGAAGCCAGCGGATGGGCCGAGGCCACCATGCCTCGGCGTCCGGTGACGGTGGAGCGGTGGACGATTCCCCTGGCAGAGAAGGACATGTATTGTCTCCTTCGGTTAGTAGAAAGTTTTTCGTTTCGAGTGACTGCAGTTCACCCTATCTGAACGGATGGTCTTATTCGTCCCATATCAGCAGTACGCCCATGGCCTCGGCCAAGCGTTCATAGAGCAGGTCGAAGGCAGCTTTGGCTTCTCGATAGGGGAAGCGATGGCTGATCAGGGGTTTGACGCGGATACGCCCGGCCTGGACCAGTTCGATAGTCCGGGCTAATATGATATTGCGAGGATCCTCACCGTACAGGCCACCCAACAGCCGCCGTCGTTGGATCTTGCTGGCGTCCAAGGGCAGGGGTTGCCCGTGATAGAGCCCGATCAGATGCAGGGTGCCGCCGTCGCGCAGCATCTCCTGGGCCTGAGTGAAGGAGGTCAGGCCTGGTTGGCCGCCGACACATTCGAAGACGATGTCTGCGCCCTGCCCCTCGGTCAACTCCAACACCTGGGCTACCGGATCCTTCTTTGTCGCATTGATCGCCAAGTCCGCGCCCATTTCGAGGGCCAGTTGACAGCGTTTTTCGATGGCATCCACCACAATCAGCTGTTCATAGAGATGATGGCGGGCGGCTTGCAGGACCAGATTGCCGACCAGGCCTTGACCCATAATCACGACTGTATGGCTGGGCCGGATGCCCGGGACCGCGGCCCAGGCGACGCCGCTGGTCGCGAGAGGCAGGAAGGCGGCTTCTTCAAAGGTGATGTCGTCGGGCAGGGGCCAGATTCGAGAGCCGTCCAGCGAGTCGATGCTCTGTACAACATACTGGGCATGGGGGGCGAGGGCCACTACCCGGTCGCCGGGTTGAAAGCGTTCTGAGGCTTCGCTGCCCACTGCGTCAACGACCCCGGCCAGTGAGTAGCCCATGATGGCTGGATCGATGGCATCCTCGCGCATATAGCGTCGCAGGATTTCGGATCCCCGGCTGATCAGGCTGACTTTGCTCTGCACCCGCACCTCCCGCGGCCCGACAGGCGGCAGGGGCGTCTCTTCCAAAACTACATTTCCAAATCCTTCAGGCTTGGCTACGCGTAACATGATAAGCACCTCGCTCGTGATCGTCAGGCGGACGCCTCTCCTGTCACCCAGACGAGAACAGGAGAAGGTGGTTCCCTTCACTTGGCGAACTTCATAGTAGCATCAAAGGGGTATTCTCGTAAATCCGTCTCATCCGCGCCCTGTCAGGTTCTGTTGATATTGCGAGATGGAAAACAGTTATAGTAGAGTATTGTGCAGAAACCTCTCACCAGCCACTGATGCGCGGTAGGAGACCAGCCCTGTGCGTCGCCCTAATTTTCTCATCATCTACACAGACCAACAGCGCTGGGATGCCCTGGGCGCCAACGGCAACCAGGACATTCACACCCCCCGGTTAGACAGACTGGCGGGTGAAAGCGTCAACTTCGATCACTGTTTCGTGCAGAATCCTGTCTGTATGCCCAGCCGCTTGAGCTTCCTCAGCGGTCAGTATCCCTCCACCCTCGGCATCACCCATATGGGCGTGCCTGTGCCGGAGGATATGGTCACGTTGCCCCGTCTGCTGGCCCCCTACGGCTATCGTTCGGCCAATATCGGCAAACTGCACTTTCAACCCCACGCCAACCGGGACCATCGCGCGTATCACCCGTCTTATGGCTTCGATGTGTTGGAGATCTCCGACGAGCCGGGCACATACGAGGATGCTTACCGGGCGTGGGCGCGGCGCATCGCGCCCGACCAACTTCCCTATATCAGCCTGGGTTTGGCGCCATTGACGGAAGTCTGGCAGGCGACCATGGGGGTGCAGGATGATATCCAACATCCGGCGGAGCGCTTCCCCAAGCGCCCTGTAGCCGCCCGCTGTGGGGAGGACATGACCCACACGGCCTTTGTCGCTGAGCAGTCTATCGAATTCATGCGCCAGCAGGCCCAGACCGGCCAACCGTTCCTCTGTATCGCCGGCATCTACTCCCCCCATTCCCCATGGGTGGCCCCGCAAACGTATTTTGATCTCTACGAGCCCGCGGCATTGCGGCTGCCGACCTTCCCGCCTGATGTGGATGCGCGGCGTGGGCCAGAACATTATTCCGACGACGAACTGCGGCTGGCCCGGCAGGGCTACTATGGACAGATCAGCGAAGTGGATTATCATGTCGGCCGGATGCTGGAGGCGCTGGATGAAATGGGCATGGCTAACGAGACAGTCGTTGTCTTCACCTCAGATCACGGCGAGTGGCTGGGGGAGCATCTGCGTTACGGCAAAGGCTACCCGGCCCACGACCAGTGCAGTCGGACGCCTCTGCTGATGCGGCTGCCGGGCAATGCCGCCTCCGGCCGTACCGATTCCGGCCTGACCGAGGCGTTGGACGTATTGCCCACGATCCTGGACCTGGCGGGGATTCAGATTCCACCCCACTTGCAGGGCTGTTCTCTGCTGCCTCGGCTGCGGGACGACGCGCCGGGCAAGGAGTCCGCTCTGACCGAGCACAGCGGCTGGAAATCTCTGCGCACAGATCGTTTTCGCTATGTTCTCCATGCTGACGGCAGCGAACATCTCTACGATCTGTTAGCTGAGTGGGGCGACTACCGGGACGTGGCCGGGGCATCCGCTTACGCCGCTGATCTGGCCGCGGCGCGCCACGCGCTCGGTCATAAACTGCTGGCTGCGGAGAGGCCGCTGCCACGCGTCTGGCCGTACTGAACAGGCTGTGGAAGGAGAGCTTGTATGCCCTGTCAAAGCGCCTCTTTCGAGCAGAGGCGCATTCAACAAACCCATTGCAAGGGGCGGCTGCCGCCGAACGCAGCGTCGCCTAGGGCAGCAGAGGGCCATGAGATCCTGCGCCGGCCTGGCACGCAAGCCTTTCCCATCTGCCGGGTCGGCGATCTGCTGCCCGGCGAACGCAAAGTTGTCGAAGTGGAGCGTCGCTCCATCGGCGTCTTTAACGTGCACGGTGAATACTACGCGCTGCGCAATCTCTGCCCCCACCAGGGCGCGCCTCTCTGTCGGGGCATCATTACAGGCACAAACTTGCCCAGCCAGCCGGGAGAATACATCTGGGAGAGAGACGGCGAGATCCTGCGCTGCCCCTGGCATGGCTGGGAGTTCGATATCACCAGCGGGCGCTCGGTCTTCAACCCCCATAGGCTGCGGGTGAGAACCTACGCCGTGACGGTCGAGCCGCACGTGGAGGAAGAGGATCCGTCGGTAGAGAAATTCGATGTGACGGTAGAGGAGGGCTGGGTAGTGCTGCATGCCTGAGACAACGTAGGGCGTCCTTGTGGGCGCCCGCTTTCATCCCATAAGAGGAGCAACCATGGCCGATCCAATCATCACCAAGATCGAAATACACACGTATCAGTGCGAAAGGGAGAACCTGGGCACTGACTACAATGGCTTCAATATCGTCTACGAGCCGGGCAACCGCATCTCGCGCCAGGGGCATGTCTTACGTATTGAGACGGATCAAGGCATTGTGGGCGAGTACGCCGGCGGCGGGGAGGCCGAGTTTTCGACGATTCCCACCTTTTCCCATTTTCTCATCGGGCGCAGCGCCTTGGAGCGGGAGTTGATCTATACCGAAGTCAAGCGCGCCCTGCGTCAGGTGGCCCGCATCGGCTTGGCGCCCATCGACATCGCGCTATGGGATATCGCTGGCAAACTTTACGATCAACCGGTCTACAAGCTGCTGGGCGGCTACAAGACCAGCGTTCCCTGCTACGCCAGCACCTATCACGGCGACCACCAGCCGGATGGCCTCTCGTCGCCGGAGGCCTTCGCCGATTTCGCTGAGCAGTGTTTGGAGATGGGCTACCCGGCCTTCAAGATCCACGGTTGGGGCCGGGCGCCTGTCAGCCAGGAGGTGGCCAACGTCCATGCAGTGGGGCGGCGGGTCGGCGATAAGATGGATCTGATGCTGGATCCGGCCTGCGAGCTGCGTACCTTTGGCGATGCGGTCAAAGTGGGCTGGGCCTGCGACGAAAACCGCTTCTTCTGGTATGAGGACCCTTACCGCGATGGGGGCATCTCCCAGTTTGCCCACCGCAAGCTGCGTCAACTGATCAGGACGCCGATCCTGCAGACGGAGCATGTGCGCTCCCTGGAGCCCCATATCGACTTCGCGCTCGCAGACGCCACCGATTACGTGCGCGGGGATGTGGGCTACGATGGCATCACCGGCGTACTGAAGCTGGCCCATGCCTGTGAAGCGCTGGGCATCGACCTTGAATTTCACGGCCCTGGCCCGGCTCAGCGTCAGTGCATGGCCGCCATCCGCAACACGAACTACTACGAGATGGGCTTGCTGCACCCCAAAGCGCCGGCCAGCCACGAACCGAACCTGTATAGCGACTATCGGGACGATCTGGAGGCAATCGACGCCAATGGCCACGTGTCGATCCCCCAGGGGCCGGGACTGGGCGTGGCGATCAACTGGGAGTGGGTGGAGAGAAACCGCGTGTCGGTGGTAGAATACGGCGTGTGACGCGCGTGGAAAGTTTCTGGTTTTTCGTTTCAAGCGCCGGCTGGTAGGGGCGGGCCTTGTGGTTGCCCCTACTGGAAACTGACCACTAAAAATTGTAGTGAATTGCAAAGGAGCCGCTATGACTCTCGCCGTTGCCTCCCAACTGTCGACCGCAGCGCTATTGTCCGCGCTGGAAGGCGTGACCGCCATTCCTGTAGTGCCTTACCGAGCCAGCGGGGAGGACGGCTCGTCATCCGTCGGCCGTTCCAGCGGCATCGATTACGACGCGCATATAAAAAATGTGCGCTATCTGATGCGGAACAACGATCTGAGTGAAAACCGCCCCCGGGTCCTTTCCATCGCCGGCACCAGCCCCATCCACAACATGAGCCGCTCCGAGCATATCCATCTGGTGGACATCACGACGCGCGCCATGGGGGATGAGGGCGTTTACGTGGCCGGCGTTCTGCCCAATCCGCTCTCTGAAGCCAAGGCGCTCATCAGCGAACTTGCCATTCTCCGGCGTCCTCCGGACGCCTATCTGATCATGCCTCTGGCTGGCGTTTACGATCAGGACGGTATGTACACTGAGTTCATGGCTTTTGCTGAGGAGATGGACGACCGCTGCGACGCCCGTTTTCTCTACTATTTCAAGGATAGCCGGGATCTGCCCCAGGTAGCGAAACTCCTGCGGGATTCGGAACATTTCGTAGGCGTGAAAGTGGGCACTGGCGAGGCCGACGTGGAGCCGCTGACGCGTGCGGTCGGCGACAGTGGTCTGGTTATCTGGGGCATCGGCGACCGCTGCACCCGGGCATCCCGGCTCGGCACGAAAGGGCACACCTCCGGCATCGCTATCGTCTATGCCAAGGCGTCAGATGCCATCAACAACGCCCAGCGGGCCGGCGATCATGCCGAGTCTCAGCGGGTGGAGGATGCCATCGCCGCTCTGGAGGAGCTCCGCTTTCGGGACGGACGCAGATACAACTATTCAGCGGTTATCGCAGCCATGGCCCTGAGTGGCTTCGACGACATCGACGGCGGCCAGGGCGCGCCCTTCAATCCGGCGGTTCCTGAAGGGGTCGGTCAGGAAGTGAAAGCGGCTATCGCCGATCTGGCGCGCTATCACTGAGTGCGGTATGAGCGCAGCCACACAAACTACATCAAGCGGTCGTCAACTGGCGGGAATACCGAATTAGCGCTTTGCTTCTTTGCGCGGATGAGGACGGTGGAATGTCTTTACTTGATCACCTAACTTAATTCGTACGCGTGACCCTGCGCCTTCTGTCACCTCGGCGCCGACAGCGACCAAGAGCCGCTCCACATCAGCCCAGCGAATGTTTGCGCGGGTTGGCCGATCAAAGATTGCCGCCGGTGTTCTGCGCTGTTGGTTGTTCAATGGCATGAGGAGATTAGAATCGGAATACAAGCGCAAATCAAAGAGTGTCGTAAGAATTGGAAGGGATCTATCTTGTGACTTCTCCCCAACGCCGCTACGCGCTCGTCGGCACTGGCGGGCGCGCCGGGATGTATATTCACGCCATTTTGGACGACTATGCCCAATGGAATGAACTGGTTGGTCTCTGTGACCTCAGCCAGACACGGATGGACTGGTATACTCAGCAGATTCAGCAACGCGCCGGCCGGGGGCCGCTGCCTACCTTTCACGCCCACGACTTCGACCGCATGATCGCCGAGACCATGCCGGATGTGGTCATCGTCACCACCATGGATGCGACCCATCACCAGTACATTTGCCGGGCGATGGAACTGGGCTGTGACGCCATCACGGAAAAACCCATGACCACCGACGACACCAAGGCCCGCCAGATCTTTGAGACGATCGATAGGACAGGCCGTTCCCTGCGCGTGACCTTTAACTACCGTTACACGCCCCTGGCGACCAGAGTGCGGGAGTTGGTGATGCGGGGCGCGGTGGGGCGTCCCCGCCATGTGGACTTCTCCTGGGTGCTGGACACCCGCCACGGGGCCGATTACTTTCGCCGCTGGCACCGGGAAAAGGACAAATCCGGCGGCCTGCTGGTGCACAAGGCCACCCACCACTTCGACCTGATCAACTGGTGGGTCGACTCCATTCCCCAGACGGTCTATGCGCAGGGCGATCTGCTCTTTTACGGGCGGCAGAACGCGGCCGCGCGCGGCGAATTCTACAGCTACGATCGCTACACCGGCGAGGAGGCTGCCGCGGACGATCCCTTCGCCCTGCGCCTGGATGCCAACGAGACCCTCCAAAGCCTCTATCTGAACGCTGAAGCTGACAGCGGTTATCTGCGCGATCGCAACGTTTTCGGCGACAACATCACCGCTGAGGACACGATGAGCGTCACGGCCCGCTATCGCAACGGCATCATTCTCAGTTACTCCCTTTTGGCCTACTGTCCATGGGAAGGCTACCGGGCAGCCATTACCGGCGACCGGGGTCGCATTGAAGTGGAGGTGGTAGAGGCGGTCGGGTCCGCATTCGTGGGCGGTCAGGAAGAAAGCCTGGGCGAGGCCGAAGATCGGCTCCTCGACTTCGGCGGCAAGCATATATGGGTCTTCCCTATGCACGGCGCGCCCTACAATGTGGAAGTGCCGGAGGGCGTGGGTGGTCACGGCGGCGGCGACCGGGTGATGCTGGAGCAGCTCTTCCACCCCGACCCGCCGGATGACCCCTTTCAGCGCGCCGCCTCCCACATCGACGGCGCGGCCTCAATTCTGCTGGGGATTGCGGCCAACAAGTCGATTGCCACAGGGCAGGCCATAGCGGTGGATGATCTGTTGAAAGTAGGCAATGTGTGAGGTATGAGCGCAATCATATCGATTGGCAACCAAACAGCAAACTGGCGGGAATACCGAATTGAGGTATGAGCGCAATCACGCAAACCACATGAACCGGTCGTCAAGCGGCGGGAATACGGAAAAGGAGATATTTACTTGAACAATCTATCTGGTCAAAGCGTCCTTATTACTGGCGCCAGCAGCGGCTTCGGCGAGGCGATTGCCTGGCAGTTCGCTCAGGTGGGCGCGCATGTGGCTCTGGTGGCCCGCCGCGAGGAGAAGCTGCGCGCCCTGGCGGATCGCATCGAGCCATTGGGTGGGCGCGCCCTGGTCTGTCCCTGTGATGTGGGGGACGAGGCGCAGGTCCGAGCCAGCGTCGAGAAGACTTTCACTGAACTCGGCCCCATCGACGTATTGGTGAACAACGCTGGCATGAACGTGTCCAATCGCAGCATCGCGGACACGACTACAGCGGACTGGCGGCAGGTTCTCGATGTCAACCTGATCAGCGCCTATCTCTTCACCAACCTGATCTTGCCGCGGATGAAGGCGAGGGGCGTCGGCACGATCATCAACGTAGCCTCGCGCGCGGCCAACTACCCCAGCCTGCTGGCCGGGGTCGCCTATAGCAGCGCCAAGATGGGAATGCAGGCCCTCAACCAGATTACCAATCAGGAGGGGAATCCGCATGGCGTGCGCGCCTGTGTCATCAATCCTGGCGTGGCGGCCACGCCCATTCTGGATCGACGGCCCAGCCCGCCGCCTCAGGAGGCGCGCAAACTGATGATGCAGGCGGAGGACATCGCCGCTACTGTCCTCTATGCCGCCAGCCTGTCGCCACGCGCCAACGCCGATCGGATCGATCTCTACCCGACGAATACAGAGGTGAGTTAGCATTGCGCGGAATCTCGTGAACGTACTATCCGAGGATGGTTCTGCCCTTGTTCAGAGGTTCCACCTTGTCGACCAGAAAGAAGCATCAGGGATGTCTCCATATCAGCAGTTCGTGGGACTTCTTGACATGCGACCCGCCGTTTCGCTCTCTTCGATTTTCACCTATGCGGGTATCCCCCTGGCCGAAGGTGTACTGCCATTCGGGCGTTTCAATGTTGCAATCCGCGTACCAATCCCGGATTATCTCGCAATCATTATAGGACAAGATGAAACCGCCTTTGTGCGACAAAAGATAATCACGCAATAGGTCATGCCGAAAGCCTTTATGGTGAATCGGGAAATTCCTGTGCGGATACATTCCCACAAAGGTCTTTCCTTCGTCCAGATAATACGGCGGATCACAATACAGGAAGTCCTCCTTGTGCATCGGGATCGACTGTTCGAACGCAAGGCAGGTTACGGTCAGATTCGGCGCGCGAAAGGCTTCCGACTTGTCCACCATCTTTGCGTATCGGGTCGGGTTCAGGTACACATTGGAGGGCCAGCCGAGGAAATGTGGACCATAGGAGGTATTGGAATTGAAGTAATAGTGCGCGGCCAGGTCGTAGCGATTCAATCGTTCGCCATAGCGCGCCCCACAGTGGCGCGCAAAACAACCTTTCCAATGCCGCGCCAATCGCTCTTTGACCTGTTTGAAGGTTTTGCGATCAGGGGAAAAGCGGCGCATTCGTTCCGCTAAAGCAGATGGATTGTCTAACTGGATATTCCAGTAGTTACAAAGGATGTCGAATACATCATAGGCGACGACTGTCAATCCCAATTCGTTTGCGCAGGCGATCTCAACGGATCCTCCGCCCATAAACGGTGAAACAACTCGTTTCAGGTCATTGGGTAGCCGTTCAATGACAAAACCGACTGCAAGACTTTTGCCACCTGCATAACGAAGCGGTGAAGCGAGATAACGCTTGTATTCAAGTTTGCCGTTGCTCCGTAACGTCTGTAAGAGATCGGTTTTGCGATCTGGCGACGGGTTTGATTGTCCTGATTTCAGGGATCGCATTGCTGACTATTGAGATCGGCTGTTTTTAGTTGTCAGTTTTTCGTAGGGGCGTAGATCCGTTGCCGGTAGTCAGTTTCCAGTGGCCAGTGCCGTTACTGGCCACTGGCCACTAGAAACTGCAGGTGTGGTTGCCCGGGGCGGGCGCAAGACCCGTCCCTACCAACAGGCACTCGAAACTAAAACGGAATGTCATCTTCGCCGCTGGGTTCGGGGGCAGACTCATTGACGCTGGATGCGGTCTGCCCGGCGGGTTGCTCGCCGGCCTGGTCCACGCCGCCGGCCAGGGCCTCAGATTCCGCTCTGGTGTTGAGGAAGCGCACGGTCTGCGCTCTCAGGTTCAGCCCGGCTCGCGGGGCGCCGCTCTGGTCGGTCCAGATATTCGGCTCTTCGATTTCGCCGACAACCAGCACCCGCTGCCCTTTTGTCAGGTACTGGTTACAGGTTTCTGCCAGTCGTTGCCAGGCGGTCACGCTGAACCAGGTGGTCTTCTCCTGGCGCTGTCCGTCGCTGCCTGTCCACGACCGACTGACGGCGACGCTGAAGGAGGTGACAGGCACACCGCTGGCTGTGTAGCGCATCACTGGATCCCGCCCCAAATTCCCAATCAAGGTGATCTGCTGATACATGTAGAGTCCTTTCGAGGGATCTGAAATTGAGTAAACACATGCAACCGGAGAGCGGCAAAAGCTCGCCGGCTGTGATTGTCTGATATTGTACATGCGTTGCAGCCAACAGTCAAAATCTGGCAGCCCTTTTAGAAAATATGTTCGGTATCATCGGTGGAGCCCACTATCCAGGCCGGCATCACGCCCAATAGGGTCTTCCGAACTCTGTATGGAATTAGACATTGTCGCCACTTCGTGGAATAATAAACGATGTGTCCAATTCATTGGAAAGTTTCTGATTTTTCGTTTCGAGTAACTGCAGTTCACTGACTACTGGAAACTGACAACTACAAGCTGCGGTTTTGTCATTGCGCCACAGTTTGTCATTGCGCCACAGCGGGAGAGACTCGCAAGAGCGCAAGGTTATACTGGGCGACACGGAGCTGAATGTGAAACTGGAAACCATCCGTACCTATCTGCGTCACAACGGCATGGCCGGCTGGCTACTCTATGATTTTCGCGGCCAGAACCCTATCGCCGCTTCTGTTGCCGGGCTGCAAAGCACCGGTACCCGGCGCTGGTTTTTATGGATTCCTGCTGATGGCGAGCCCCAATGGCTGGTCCACGCCATCGAGCAGGCCACCTTCGGCAGCGTATGTTCAGAGATGGCCGGCCCGCTGCATCTATATGTTGGCTGGCGGGAGATGGAGGAGAAGCTGCGTGGTCTGATGCAAGGGGATGCTTCCCGCGTTGTGGCCATGGAATACAGCCCCCGGGGCGCGATTCCCTACGCCAGCAATGTCGATGCGGGCACTTTGGAGATGGTCAGGGACGTTACCGGCGCGACTGTCGTGAGCAGCGCCGATCTGGTGCAACTCGTTCAGGCTGTGCTTTCGCCAGAGCAGATGGCCAGCCATCGCCGGGCCGCGGCCCATGCGCTGGCGGCCAAGGACGCGGCCTTCGCTTTCGTGGGCGCGGCTCTGCGCGGGGGACGGGAAATCAGCGAATACGATGTGCAGCAGTTGATTGTGGAACGCTTTCAGGCGGCGGATCTGGTGTGGGATCATGATCCGATTGTGGCGGTCAACGGCAATGCGGCTGTGCCCCATTACGCGCCGACCGCGCAGGATCATAGCCCGATTCGGCGCGGGGACGCGCTGCTGATCGATCTGTGGGCCAAGGAGAAAAATCGCGCTGACGATTGCTACGCAGATATCACCTGGACGGCCTACTGCGGGGCAGAACCGCCGGCCGCGCTGCGGCGCGTGTTCGCCGTTGTCGCTCAGGCACGCGATACGGCCATCGCCACAATCCAGCAGGCGCTCGATGCAGGCGCAGGTTCTTTGCGCCGCCCCACAGAGGCGGCGACGGTTCACGGCTACGAAGTGGACGACGCGGCGCGCGCCGTGATCGAAGAGGCCGGTTTTGGCGAGGGCATTTTGCACCGCAGCGGTCATAGCCTGGGGCCGACAGTGCATTGGAACGGCGTCAATATCGACAATGTGGAGACCCAGGACCGCCGCGGGCTGATTCCTGGCATCATGTTTACCATCGAGCCGGGCATCTACTTGCCGCAGCTGGACTTCGATGGCAGCGGGCAGGCCAAAGGGCTGGGCGTCCGTAGCGAGGTGAACTGTATCGTCCACGATGGGCGGCTGGAGGTGACGACGCTGCCGTTCCAGAAAGAGATCGTGCGATTGGACGATCAGGGGGCTGGGCTGCGGTCATAAGAGTGGACAATTTTATGCGTAAGGCCACATTTGCAAGAAAACCCCGGCGGGTCGCGCTTTTTGTCACCTGTATGGTGGACATGCTCTACCCCAACGTGGGCATAGCAACGTGCGAACTGCTGGAGAAGAATGGCATCGAGGTTATCTTCCCGCTGGAGCAGACTTGCTGCGGACAGCCGGCGTTCAATGCTGGCTATCGTGACGAGGCTCGGCAGTTGGCGCGGCGATTTCTGTCGATCTTCGGGCCGATGGTGGAGAACGGCCATGTAGAGGGCATTGTCACGCCTTCCGGCAGTTGCGCGACGATGACCAGCCATTTTTATGAGGTCATCTTTCAAGAAGCTCAGGAGATGAATCTGAGCCATCAGGCTGAGCGGCTGGCATCGGTGACCTTTGAACTGACGGAATTCCTGGTGGACGTACTCGGCCTGGAAAGCAGCGGCGCTACGGTGCAGGGCAAAGCCACCTATCATCCTTGCTGCCATCTCTATCGGGAGCTGCGCGTGGACGAACAGCCCCGCAAACTGTTGGCCGGCGTGGAGGGCCTCGAAATGGTGGAGCTGCCCCACGCCGATGACTGCTGCGGATTCGGTGGGCTGTTTGCGATTAAGAACAGCGGCATCAGCGCTGCCATGGGGCGGGCGAAAGCCAAATGGGCGCAGCAGAGCGGCGCCGATGTCATCGTTCTGTGCGACGTAAGTTGTATGACCCATATAAACGGCATTCTCAGCCGCGAAGGCGCAACCTGCCGGGCGCTCCATATAGCCGAGATTCTCAATGATCAGCTCGGCAGTCATCTGCATCCGCCGCCAGAACCGGCTGCGCCGGAGGCGGATCACCCTCGGCGCTGGAGCGAGTCGGGCTGATGATGTACAGATAACTGTGAAGCGGGTACAGACGTCACTATGCAAATCAACATCCATGCTCCCTACAAAGACCGCGTCCAACAGGCTTTAGGCGACTCGAATCTTCGGGCCGCGGTCAGCAAAGCCACCGATCGCATGACCGATGCTCGTCTCGCCGCGATGGGCGCGATCGAAGGGCAGACGTTACGCGCGCAGGTGCGCCAGATGAAGGAACACGTTCTGCGTCAGTGGCCCGATTATTTGCTCCAGTTGGAGATGAACCTGCGTCGCAACGGTTGTATCGTCCACTGGGCAGAGGGGATTGCGGACGCGCAGGAGATCGTCAAAGATATCGCCCTGCAGAACGGCGCTGACTTGGTCGTCAAATCCAAATCCATGGCCACAGAGGAGATCCATCTGAACCAGGCGCTGGAAGAGGCTGGTCTGCGCGTGGTAGAGACGGACCTGGGCGAATATATCATCCAATTGGCCGATGAACCGCCCAGCCATATCGTCGCGCCTGTCATCCACAAGCGGCTGGAGGAGATTGCCGAAGTTTTCGAGGAAAAGTTGGACATGCCCCCCACGCGTGAAGCGTCGAAGATGACGGCTCTGGCGCGCGCCAAACTGCGCCGGGAGTTCTTCGACGCTGGCATGGGGATCAGCGGCTGCAACTTCGCCATCGCTGAAACCGGCACCATCTGCATTGTCACCAATGAAGGCAACGGGCGCATGGTAAGCAGCATGCCCCGGGTCTATGTGGCTGTGATGGGCATTGAAAAGATCGTCCCCACGGTCGAGGATGCCTTTTTACAGTTGCAGGCCCTGTGTCGCAGCGCTACTGGACAACAGCTTACGGTCTACTGCTCGATGACCAGCGGTCCCCGTCAGGCCGGTGACGCTGACGGCCCTGAGCAGGTGCATGTGGTGCTGCTGGACAATGGTCGTTCTGGCATGCTGGCCCGCGGCTACGGCGAGGCGCTGCTGTGCATCCGCTGTGGGGCTTGCCTCAACGTCTGTCCGGTCTATCAGGAGATCGGCGGCCACGCCTACGGCGGCGTCTACAACGGACCCATCGGCGCGGTGATTTCGCCGGCCCTGGCGCCGGAGATTGCCCGGTTCAAGGAACTGCCCCATGCCACATCCCTGTGCGGCGCCTGTCGCGAGGCCTGCCCGGTGCAGATCGATCTGCCGCGGCTGCTGTTGGACCTGCGCTCCGATCTGGTGGAGCAGGGGGCGGCGCCGAAGCTGGAAGGCTGGGGCATCAAAGGGTATGCGCGGGTTATGAGCAGCCGACGTATGTACGAGAAACTCGGCAAACTTGCCAGCATCAGCTCAAACCTATACGCAAACCTGAGCGGGGGCAACATTCAATTTCTGCCGCCGCCTCTTAGCGGTTGGACCGCATATCGGGACTTTGCGCCCTTCGCGCCCAAGAGCTTTCGGGAGTGGTGGCGGGAGCGAAAACTGCAGTGATCCCTAGCCACTGGTTTTAGCGCTCATGAATGTTCGCGATACAATCCTATCTCGCCTGCGGGAGACCCTGCGCCAGCCGGGCTTGCCCTTTCCTGCGCCGGAAAGCGTTGCGCTCGCCCCTGAGGAGCGCATGACTGTCACCCATGCCGCGGGCGATCGCTGGGCGCTGGCTGAACGCTTCGCTCAGGAGCTATCGGCATTGAAAGGTTCTTGCGAACTGCTGGAGACGGCGCCGGAAGCCCGTCTGGCGATCCTTGCCCGGCTGTACAGGTGGATGGAAGAGGAGCAGGCAGACCGCAAGACGGCCAACGCTGAACGCCCTGAGGATTGGGATGCGCTCTGTTGGCCGGAGGCTCTGTTGGAGGTTGAAGGGCTGCCACTCGCGTTGCAGGAGATGGGCTTTCGGCGAATCGAACCGACGGACCTGCACGATCCCCAACAGCGAGAGCGCATCCGCCTGATTCGGGCTGGCATCACCTCTGTGGAAGCGGCTTTTGCCAGTACCGGCTCATTTGTCGTCGGCAGCGGCGGACTCAAGTCCCGTGCCGCCAGCCTGACGCCTTTCCGCCATCTGGCGCTGATTCCCTTCAGCAAACTGTATCCCACCGGGGAAGCCTGGTTGGCCGAGAAACGGAGCGCGGGCGAACTGGACGCCTGTCTGCGTCAAAATCGCAACCTGTCGATCATCACCGGCCCTAGCAAATCAGCTGACATCGAGGGCAATCTGACGATGGGCGTCCATGGCCCGAAAGTTGTGCATGCGATTCTGTTCGATGATGGGCAGAGATAACGATGTCGCGCCCCACAGTAGCGCGGCGCGGGTGTGTAGTCTGAAAGGAGTTGAAGAAATGGCGAACGGGCAGGAGAAACACTGTCGCGCCCCACAGCGGCGCGCAATACAACCTTTCTGCACACTCATCAGTTGCGCTCAGTTGGCTGACGCTCTCGACGCCGTAGACGATCAGGGCGCAAGCGCATTGCGCGTTGTCGATTGTCGTTTCGACCTGCGCGAAACGGATGCCGGCCGCCGGGGCTACGCCCACAGCCATATCCCTGGCGCCGTGTATGCCCATCTGGACGAGGATATGTCTGGGCCGATTGTACCGGGCCAGACGGGGCGCCACCCCCTGCCGGAGCCGGCGGAGTTTGCCCGCGCTGTCGCCCGTTTGGGCATCAGCAATGGTTCACAGGTGGCGCTTTACGACGACAGCGGCGGTGGCATCGCGGCGCGCATGTGGTGGATGCTGCGCTGGGTCGGCCACGAGGCCGTCGCTCTGCTGGACGGTGGCTGGGACGCCTGGATCGCGGCCGGCTTGCCGCTCCGTAGCGGTATCGAAGCTCGGGAACCTGGCGACTATAGGGCGAACCCTCGTCCTGAATTGGTGGTCGATGCGGATGAGATGCTGGCAAAGACCGCCAGCGGCGGCGCGCTGGTCATTGATGCCCGCGCGGCGGACCGCTTCCGCGGCGAGAATGAAACCCTCGACCCGCTAGGCGGCCATATTCCTGGCGCCTCCAATCTGCCCTTTGCCGACAATCTGCGCGATGGCTGTTTCCGCGAGACCGCCGAGTTGGCGGCCCGCTTCGGCGAGCTGATGGGCAACCGCCGCCCGTCCGAAGTGATCTTCTACTGCGGCTCCGGCGTGTCCGCCTGCCACAACGCCTTGGCAATGGCGCACGCCGGCTTGGGCGAGGCGCGCCTTTACCCCGGGTCCTGGAGCGAGTGGATCACAGATCCGAACCGACCCACTGCCCAGGGGTAGGCAGGGAGTAAGGGGAGCTGCGCAAGAGAAGATGCAGCGAATCGCCTTCTTCTATTTCTGTATAGCGAACGCTTGCTACCTTTTCGAATTCTGGGCCGACGACCGCCGTAAGGGACGCGTCTGTGTAATATGTGAACTGCAGCCCGCGCTCTTCTGCCGTTCCCTCGCCGTACCAGAAGGAATGCAACAGCAGACCGTTCGCATTTAGCCGCGCTGCCTGCCGGTGGAATGATTTCCGCAAGGCGTCTGTGGTCAGGTGATGCAGCACTTTGTTGGAATAGATGGCGTCGAAACGCCGTTCCGTCTCCAGTGTCACTGCATCCAGCAGTAGCAGGTCGGCGTCCGGGTGGTTCCTGCGATAGCGTCGCAAAAATATCTCTGACAGATCGGAGCCGGTCACGGTGAAATGTTCCGCCAGCAGCGCCAGGTCCTTTCCAGGCCCCATGGCCCAATTCCAGGACCGTCGCGCCGGCGGGCAGGCGCTGCTTCAGAACCGCTATCAACGCCCGTCCGTCGTAGCCCTCTGCCATCTGCACGTACGCTTCGACATTTTCTGCGTTGTCATAAAACCCCATTCCGTCGATCTCTCCTACAGAGCGCGGGCTATCAGCGTCGGCCTTTCGTTCAGCAGATAGCGGTAGAAAAGTTGGCAATCAAGAACATGTCTCGACGTGGTGGCAGTCGGAAACGTGGCTTGAATCGCAGTATGATGGAACAGACATGGGGCATACTATTTCAGCAATTGCGCTACAAGGCAGAATGGGCCGGTAGACAATTCTCTGAAGTGGACCCCCGTAATACGTCCAAGACCTGTTCCCACTGCGCTGAAGTAAGGAAAGAGAAGCCGGCAGTTTATCGGATATTTGAATGTTTGCGGTGTGGTCATACGGAAGATCGGGATACCAACGCCGCTAAAAACATTAAGGAACGAGGGGTAGGTCTGCCTATCCCCTACAACGCGGGTGGGAATTCCCCGCACAGCCGGCGCAAGTCGGCTGAGAAAGATATGCTTGTGCAGTTAAGTATATAATTCCCCATTTAGTCTACCCCAAAGGACATTCCCAATGAAAACCAGAACAGGCAACTTCCCCATCGGCTTTCGGCGCGGCTGGTCCACGTGGCAGCGGGATCTCTCCTCGCTATTGGGATGGGCCGTGCAAAATGGTCTGGAGGTGATCGATCTGACCGACGATGCCACGGACTCTCTGAAGGTGGTCGAGGAAGCGGGTCTGCGGGTCGGTTCCATCGATCTGCCGGATGTGAAGGGGATGATCGCT
The DNA here is from genome assembly GCA_958295915.1 of uncultured Caldilineaceae bacterium. Classification (GTDB taxonomy): domain Bacteria; phylum Chloroflexota; class Anaerolineae; order Caldilineales; family Caldilineaceae; genus Bin5. Next base: position 3,163,310 of record OY282381.1, on the reverse strand, counting down.
GCCGATGCCGGTCGGCGGGCGGAGGCTCTCGCCCGCAACGCGGACTGCATACGCGCCTGCACGGTCGATGCCCCCCAGAATTTTTTCGGCGTGATGCTGCCGGAAAATCCGCATCTGCCGCGTGCCGAGAACTACGGCTTTATGGTCGAGAGTTTTGCCGCATTGGCTGCCGTTTTGGAGGAGAGCGGCTCCCATTATGTCATCGAAGGATGGCCAGGGCCGGGCGCGCTCTGTTGTACGCCGGAGACCTACCGAGCCTTCCTGCGCGATGTGTCATCAGCGTCGATGAGCGTGAACTTTGACCCCTCGCATCTGATCCGTATGGGCATCGCTCCACTGCGCTTTCTGCAGGAATTCGTCGAGCGGGTGCATCACGTGCATGGCAAGGATACGGAAATCCTGGCCGAAAACCTGTACGAGTACGGGCACGAGCAGCCGGCCACCTTTGCCGAACGCATCCCCTTTGGCGCACAGAGCTGGCGTTATACGATCCCGGGACAGGGCATCTTCCGCTGGGGTGAAGGTCTGCGCATTCTGGCGGAGAGCGGCTACAGTGGCTGTGTCTCCATTGAACTGGAAGACGCCAACTTCAATGGCGCCGAGGAAACGGAAAAGCAGGGAATCCTCTACGGCGCCGGCTTTCTGGCTGGGTGCTGAGCGTTGCTTTCTGGAGAAGCCCTCCCGTAACGTTGGCATCACCACCCGGTGACCTCCTGCGCCGCGCCGTGAAATGTAAGGGAATTATATACTTGACTGCACAAGGATTCCCGTGGGTTGAGTGTGAGGATGTGGTATGATGGAGATACTTCAAGGAACGAGGGGCAGGTCTGCCTGTCCCGAGAAGAGAAAAGCCCGTCGGTGTTGGAAGCACCACGGGCTACGATCCACAAGGTCAGAGCTTATGGATACGCCCCAGAGTACCACAATCCACAAAACCTACCAAGAACGAGGCTACTGTTCGCGAGCTGGCTATGCTCGTATCCGTGAGGTATTACGCTCATGCTGCTGGCTATACAATCGTTCCCTTGAACAGAGAAAGAACACCTATCTTTCCGATGGCAAGGGCATGACTATGTACACGCAGATGAAGGGACTGACCCAACTGCGAAAGGAACAACAGTTCTGGCGTGATATAGGGATAACAGTTTCTCGCGGAGTCTTAGTGAGAGTAGACAGGGCATTCAAGGCCTTCTTTCGTAGGGTGAAAGCTGGGGAAAAGCCGGGCTATCCACGCTTCAAACCACATCAGCGCTATCAGTGCCTTGAGTTGGCAAGCGTTACAGCAGGCATGGTGAAAGGCAATCGTATCAAGGTAAAAGGATTACCCGTTATCAAGATACGACCCAATCGTAGGATGCCAGACAGTAGCCAGCTGAAAGCCTTGCGAATCGGTATGCACGGTCGCATTCTGACAGTTGACCTTGTCTATGAAGAGGAACAGAACATCCTGGCGCCTGTGGATACTGCGGTGGGCATAGATATGGGCGTAAACGAACGCATGACCTTCAGCGATGGGGAAACAGTATCCCGGCGCGTGATTGACAGAAGTAGAGAAACAAGCTTGCAACGCGCCATCTCCACAAAGAAAAAAGGCAGCAATCGACGGAGAAAGGCGGTAGCTACGTTTGCCCGCGAGAGGCGTAGGAATACAGTACGCAATCGTAATGAATGCCATCGGTTGACTACTGCTATCGTGCGAAAATACCAGAAGATAGCGGTAGAAAAGTTGGCAATCAAGAACATGTCTCGACGTGGTGGCAGTCGGAAACGTGGCTTGAATCGCAGTATGATGGAACAGACTTGGGGCATACTATTTCAGCAATTGCGCTACAAGGCAGAATGGGCCGGTAGACAATTCTCTGAAGTGGACCCCCGCTATACGTCCAAGACCTGTTCCCACTGCGGTGAAGTAAGGAAAGAGAAGCCGGCAGTTTATCGGATATTTGAATGTTTGCGGTGTGGTCATACGGAAGATCGGGATACCAACGCCGCTAAAAACATTAAGGAACGAGGGGTAGGTCTGCCTATCCCCTACAACGCGGGTGGGAATTCCCCGCACAGCCGGCGCGAGTCGGCTGAGAAAGATATGCTTGTGCAGTTAAGTATATAATTCCCAAATGTAAGCCTCATTGACCGCTCCTTTGGTTTTTTATCTGATCTTATGGAACATTCGTGCGGATTGAAATTTGACACCGCACAGATGTTCTTGTATGCTTGGGATATTGTTTGGGAAATATCCGTTCAAATTGGGATACTCGTCAACCATCAGCCTTCCAGGAGCACAGCTATGAATCTGTCCAAACGCCAAAAAAGCATTCTTGTCTTTATTGCTGACTATGTGAAGGATCATAACTACCCGCCGACAATCCGTGAAATCGGAACCGCGTGCGAAATAAGCAGCACGTCGGTGGTGAAATACAATCTGTCCAAACTGGAACGGGATGAACTGATTGTGCGCCACAAAGAGGTGAGCCGGGGCTTGAGCCTGAACTGGTCTCGCCTGCAGGCGGTAGGGCTGGCCAATGAGCTGGCCAACGCTCCCGCTGCCAACGGGAATGCCAATAGGAATCGAGATCGTTCCTCGCGTCAGTTTTTCCAGGTGCCGGTGTTGGGGCGCATCGCCGCCGGTGAACCGATTCAGGTCGAGACGGCGGACCGCTCTGCCGCCGATGAATGGCTGGAGCTGAATGAGTCGCTGTTCCGCAATCCGGCGGGGCTATTCGCTCTGCGCGTGCAGGGGGAGTCGATGATCGACGCCAGCGTGCTGGATGGGGATATCGTCATCTTGCGACATCAGGAGCGGGCGGAGAACGGTGAGATGGTCGCTGCCTGGATCGACGGCCAGAACGAGACAACGCTTAAACATTTCTATCTGGAAGGGGATCAGGTACGATTGCGCCCAGCCAATCCTACCTATCCGGAGATGTTCCTGCCCGCCAAGCAGGTGAGCGTCCAGGGCAAAGTGGTGTCGGTGATCCGTCAGTTGGAGTAATGTTGCGCTTGCTTCAATTGCATAGCGTTTACGCGCGCACAAGCTCTGCGGCGAGGAACGCCGATGCGCGCATGAATTCGTCGAGAATCGCTTGGGGATTCGTGGCGCGCTGAGCCTCTTTTTCTGCTTCAAGTAGCCGCTTCCACTCGCGCCGTATCTGTGCGCGCTGCTTCAGCAGATAGTTGAACTGCTGATCGCAACCGGCAATCGGCGTGGGATAGCTGCCGATCTCCTGATGGATGCGCTCCTTTTCTGCCTGCAGCCGAGAGCGCAGAGCCTGCCATGTTATCTGTGGCTCGGCAGGCTCTGGTCCTGCTTGCCGTTTTGTGGCCATTGTCGCTTCTTTCGCGGTGGCCGCCTCACCGTCTGCGGCTTTCCCGACCAATGGCGAGAAAAGAGGGAAGAGGAGAGAGGCGCTTCCTCTCCTCATAAAGCGGTTAACTGTCTTTTCCGGTACGGGGTCCATATGAGAATCGACCCAGAGCAATTGTAACACACTGCCCTATTTTCAAACGACTATCGCCAGGCTAACGACTGTAGTATACTACCCCATCAAACCACCGGTGTTGTTCACCCCCAGCCGGCGTCTGGTTGCCCGTTTATAGCGCGGATAAGTTCTACACACAACGCTGTGTCGCACAGCGCAACCGCAGGAGAAGACGCTATGACAAAAACAGGAAGGGCGGTTATTGCCCAAGGACAGGCGTTTGAGATTCGCGAATATCCAGTTCCCCATCCAGAACCGGGCAAAGTACTGCTGCGCCAGGAATTGGCCGGTATCTGCGGAACGGACCTGCACAATTGGCAGAACGGCATTCAAGGCGAAATGGTACTGGGTCACGAAAATGTCGGTGTGGTCGAGGCCATCGGCGCCGGCGGCGCGCTGGATTACATTGGCCGTCCGCTGGAGGAAGGCGATCGCGTGATCTTTTCGCCGGGCACGGGCGGCTATGGGGCATACGGCTTCTACGACACGCCGGACAAGCCGCCCCACTTCTACGGTGGATTCGCTGATTATATCTATTTGGGGCTGCACAATACGTGCATGCTCAAGACCGATTGCGCGCCGGAGGTGGCGGTGCTGACGGAACCGTTTACCATTGGCGTCCACGCGGCGATGCGGGGCAACGTGCAGTTAGGCGATACGGTTGTTGTCCAGGGTAGCGGCGCCATCGGCCTGGTGACGCTCCTGTGCGCCAAGCAGATGGGCGCGGCCCAGATCATTATGGTGGGAGGCCCGGCCAAACGTCTGGAATTGGCAAAGCGGTACGGCGCCGATGTGACGGTGAACATTGAAGAAGTGAAGACCGTTGGCGAGCGAACCGAGCAGACGCTATGGCACACGCCCATGAAGCAGGGCGCCGATGTCGTCTTCGAATGCGCCGGTTTCCTGCCCGCTACGCCGGAGGGGTTGGGCTACGTGCGCCACGGCGGCACATTTGTCGAGGTGGGCCACTTCGTCGATATGGGCTCCATCGATTTCAATATCAACCAGCTGCTCATGCGTAAGAATATGCGGGTGGAGGCGATCTGGGGCAGCCAATACGAGCATTTCGTGCGCGGGCTGCGTATATTAGAAAAAAACGAATATCCATATGCCGATATGGTCAGTCACACTCTGCCTCTGGATCAGGTGCTGAATGGTTTCCATGCTCTCAATGGCAGCTATCGTCTGGGGGATGAGGAAGTGATCAAAATTGCAGTCAAGGCGTGGGACGATTGAAGACATTAAACGTGGGGCGTGTGAATGTCGTAGGCATTTATGACGCCCGTTTCCACCAGATCAGTAGGGGCAACCCTTGTAGTTGCCCACATCGCAGGAGGATGACATGTCGTTCGGATCGGGTGACTATCAGTACGAGGTGGTAGAAAATTGGGCCAAATTGCCTGAGGGCTGGCAATTTGGCTGGGTAGCGGCGGTGGCGTGCGATTCCCAGGACCGGGTGTATGTCTACTCGCGTAGCGAGCATCCGCTGGTCGTTTTCGACCGCGAGGGGAACTTTCTCGCTTCCTGGGGTGAGGATGTCATCAAAGATGCCCATGGGATTTTCATCGACAGTGAGGACAACGTCTGGTGCACGGAACGCGAGACCCACTGCATCTTCAAATTTAATCCTCAAGGGGAGCTGGTGATGACAATCGGCGCGCCGGGGCAAGAGGGCGCGCCGGGCGAACCGTTCCGCCTGCCGACCGATCTGGCGGTGGCCTCCAACGGCGATCTGTTCATCTCTGATGGCTACGACAATGCGCGCGTGCATAAATTCTCGGCAGATGGCAAGCGACTCCATTCCTGGGGGGATTGGGGGAACGGGCCGGGCCAGTTTGCCTTGTCCCACTGCGTGCGGCTGGACAAACACGATCGCGTGTGGGTTTGCGACCGCACCAATGACCGCATTCAGATTTTCGACACCGACGGCAATTTTCTGGAGGAGCGGACTGGTCTGCTCAAGCCGGATACGATCTATTTCGACCCGCAGGGCGAAGTCATCTATGTCGCTGAACTGACCCAGCGCGCGAGCGTCTGGAGCCTTGACGGCGAGCTGTTGAGTCACTGGGGCGGCGGGCGCTCCAGCGACAGACCGGGCGAGTTCAATGGTTGTCCACACGGCATCTGGGTCGACTCTCGCGGCGATATCTACGTGGGCCAGGTGCAGGTGGACAACGGCTTACAGAAATTTCGCAGGCTGTGAGGGGGTAAGGAACGATGGGGCATTGGGGGGATTGAGAAAGAGGCAGCCACAACTGCGTACCCAGCTATCCGTTCAGTTTTCCCGATTGCCTCGTTTTCCAAATTGCCAAGTATGCTGGCAAAATAGAGATATGTGAGATTTTTTCACAAATTCCTCTGTTTCCCTGCGGAAACGACTCATGCTTATTGCATTCAGCATTGCCAACTATCGCTCATTCCGGGACGAAGTCACCTTGAGCATGGTAGCCGGTTCGCTCAAGGCGAAATATGCTGAGTTGGACGCAAAGAATGTGTTTGCCGCGCCTGGCGGAATCAACCTGTTGACGAGCGCCGCTATCTACGGCGCCAATGCCAGTGGCAAGAGCAACCTCATCGCCGCAATCAACTTTATGCGGTACTTTGTGATAAATTCCTCCGAGAGGACAGAGCGGACGGGGGGAATCGATGTTGAACCTTTTCGGCTTCGTACCCAGACCGTCGACCAGCCATCCTCTTTTGAGATCGTGTTCATTGTGGAGGAACGGCGCTATCGTTATGGCTTTGAGGTAACCGCGGAGCGGGTCGAGGCTGAATGGCTGTATGTCGCGCCGAAAGTCCGGGAATCCAGGCTATTCGAGCGAGATGGGGATGAAATCATTCTGGGTGAAAAATTCAAGGAAGGCCGCAATCTGTCCGCGAGAACCCGGCCCAATGCGCTCTTTCTCTCTGTAGTTGCCCAGTTTGATGGCAAAATCGCGCAAAAGGCGCTTGGCTGGTTCCGCTCGCTTAGCATTACAACCGGTTTAGGGCACTTGGATGTCGGTATGCGATTTTTCACGGAGCGCCTGCTCAGCGACGAGGGGTCTGCAGAGGACATTGTAGCGCTCATAAAGCAGTTGGATTTGGGGATTGAGGACATTCGAATAGAGAAGGTGGTAGTTCCCATCTCAGACATCCCGCCACTGCCAGATGAAATTCCGGAAGAGTTGCGCACCGCTCTGGAAACTGCCCAGAAATTTCTCGGCGAAGGAGAACGAAGGGCAGTGCGAACCGTTCACCGCAAAGTGGACGATGCAGGTCAGCCTGTTACGCCGGAACTGTTCGATCTGGATGAGCATGAATCTGAAGGAACCAAAAAGCTCTTTGCCCTGTCCGGTCTCCTTGTAGACGTTCTAAATTATGGGAACGTACTCATCATTGACGAGCTGGACGCCCGCTTGCACCCCTTGCTGACCCGAGAGATCGTCAGGCTCTTCAACGATCCAGAGACAAATCCCAACCACGCCCAATTGGTCTTTGCCACGCAGGACACCAATCTGCTGGACAATCGGCTGCTGCGTCGCGATCAGATCTGGTTTGCAGAGAAGGATCGCCAGGGGGTATCGCATCTCTACTCACTGGCTGAATTCAAGGTGCGCAATGATGCGATCTATGACAAGGATTATATCCAGGGGCGCTATGGGGCCATTCCATTCCTGGGTGACATACGACAGGCGCTGGAACAGAACTGATGGCCAAGAAGCGAAAGTTGCACGAGCGCCGAAAGGGCGGCGGACGTGGGTACAGTCGGCGACGCATCAACACAAGGGAAGTACGCCAGCGTTTTCTGATCGTGTGTGAAGGCCAACAGACCGAGCCCAACTACTTTAGAAGTTTTCGAGTCCCTGTACTGGTGATTGATGTGCAGGGCTTCGGCATCAGTCCCCGGCAACTGGTGGATGAAGCGCTAAAACTAAGGGAGCAAGGCGAATACGATCAGGTTTGGTGTGTCTTTGATCGGGACACTTGCAATGCTGAAGACTTCAATGGCGCAATACAACGGGCGCAGAGCCAAGAGGTGCAGGTAGCCTACTCCAATCAGGCCTTTGAACTCTGGTACCTGCTCCACTTCCATTTTTACAATACCCCCATGCACCGTAAGGATTATACGGAAAAATTGAACGACCTGTTGGGCCGCCCTTACCACAAGAATGCTCCAGACATGTACGATCGGTTATATTCTCGGCAGGACACTGCTATTGAGCACGCCGAACGTCTGCTCAAACAGTATTCCCCCCATAACCCAGCAACGGATGACCCGTCCACCAAGGTTCATTCGCTCGTTCAGCAGTTGAATCGCTTCTTGCCAGGCCAGCGATAAAGAAGAGTGATGCGCTTTGATGAAGCTGTACTGCAACCGAATCCGGCGCAACGTCGCCGCATTGTGGCGGTGTTGGATGCCGCGCTGGATGCGGTCGATCCCTTTGCCGCTGTGCAGAACGTTCTCCGGCGTCGCGGGGATATTCTGACCGTCGCCGGCCGCTCCCCGGCAGAGCGCGCGCTGAACTACGATCTGCGCCGCTATCGCCGCATCTTTGTCATCGCCGCGGGTAAGGCCGCGGCGCCGATGAGCCGAGCTGTGGAAGTTGCGCTGGGCGACCGCATCAGCCACGGGCTGGCGGTGACGAAATACGATCATGGCGAGCCGGCAGAGCAGGGGCGCGCCAGGCCTTCCGCCATACGGGTGGTGGAAGCCGGCCATCCTGTGCCGGATGAAGCCGGCGTCCTGGCCGGCAAGGAGATGCTTGCGCTGGTGGAACAGGCGGACGAAGATGATCTGCTGGTCGCTCTTCTTTCCGGCGGTGGCTCCGCCCTGCTGGTCGCGCCCGCGGGCGCCCCTGCCGACGGCGCAGAGCAACTCACCCTGGCCGATCTGCAAGGTATGACCGACGCGCTGCTGGCTTGCGGCGCAACCATCAACGAAATCAACTGCCTGCGCAAACACACCAGCGCGGTGAAAGGCGGCCAATTGGCCCGCGCGGTGGCGCCGGCTACGCTCCTGACACTGGCCCTCAGCGATGTCATTGGCAGCCCTCTGGACGTCATCGCCAGCGGGCCGACCGTCCCCGACATAAGCGACTGGGCCGATGCCTGGGCGATTGTCGAAAAGTATACACTGACCGCCAGTTTGCCCAAGGCCGTGGTCAAGCGCCTGCGGGCGGGGCTGGCCGGCGATATCCCCGACACGCCCAAACCGCACGATCCGATCTTCGCCAATAGCCAGACCCTCGTGGTTGCCGATAACCGCACCGCGGCCAATGCGGCCCTGGCAAAGGCGTCCGAACTTGGCTTCAATCCCTTGCTGCTTTCGACTTTTGTCGAAGGGGAGGCGTCAGAAATCGCGAAAATGCTCGTCGGGCTGGGGCGGGAGGCGCAAGCGAGCGGACAACCGGCGCCCGCGCCTGCCTGCCTGATCCTCGGCGGTGAGACGACTGTCAGCTTGGGCAAGAATCCGGGGAAAGGCGGACGCAATCAGGAGATCGCGCTGGCTGCCGCGCTGGGCCTGCAACATTTGCCGGGGCTGACGGTGGTTTCCCTGGCCACAGATGGCAGCGATGGGCCGACGGACAGCGCCGGCGGTATGGCCGACAGCGGAACGGTTGCCAGAGGAGAGCATGTCGGGCTGTGCGCTGCCGACAGTCTGCGTCGCCACGATGCCTATCCGTTCCTGCGCGCCACCGATGATCTGCTCTTGAGCGGCCCGACGCAGACGAATGTCAACGATCTGATGTTCGTATTCGTGTGTGACGGCTTCCAAGCCTGAAGCACTTGGGTTTTACAGGCTATTCCTATACAATATGAGAGAAACAATGTGAGAGAATTAACAGCCATCTGCCCATCTCAATCGCAAGGGGGGCGTCAACAGCCCTGGTTTGTCGTGTCGTCACACAGCGCCGCAAGCGGGTAGCCGACATGGCAATCACCACCTGACGATGATGGGGCAGTGGTGTATCGTTTCCTATTTTCACACGCAGAGGGGTTGGATTTTATGCCGAAGCTAACGATAGAAGATATTGGCACATTCGATGTGCCAGCGGGCAAACGACTGGTACTGGCATTGGTCGAGGATGCAGGCATCGATCAGTTGCATGCATGTGGCGGCAACTGCAAATGCACCACCTGCCGCGTTGCATTTGTGGACGGCGAACCGACGCGGATGACCGTCGCCGAGCAGGAAAAACTGACAGAGAAAGGCTTGACCGGCGTGCGTCTTTCCTGCCAGTGCCTCGTCGAGCAGGATATGACTGTGCGGGCCATCAGCCGCTTGGAGGGCAGCGGCCGTCCTGATGCCGGCTCCCCGCCGGAGCCGACGATTCAGCCGGAACCGGTGTGGACGACAAAAGGCTAATAGCGGGACAAGAGCTGCGAAACTGAATTTTCGGTTCTGCGGCTCCTTGATTGGGCGGCTTCGCCTGTAGTCTGCGCGGGACTGGGGGCGAAGACCGCACAACGCGTATTGAATTCAGAAAAAGCCCTGGGAAGAGACGATTTTGACCTGCCATGCAGAGCGTCCCGCTCTTGCGGGATCAGAGTTGGAGGGATGCTTCGACAGACCGATTTTGATCTCGGCAATGCAGTTTGAAGATGGATTGAAGAGTGGCGAGCGCACGGTGTGGGACGTTCTGGACATCGCCCGACAGGTGGGCGCTGATGGCGTTGAACTGCGGCGGGAGACGTGGCCGCGGATCGATACGGAGCTGCCGCTGGCGGCCCGACACATTGCCGACGCCGGGCTGTTGGTGACCTACGCCACCCAAGCCACGATCTTCGACCGCTCGGCGGCTGGCCAGCGGCAGCTGCGTCGGGACATCGATGCAGCCGCAACGCTGGGGGCGCCGCTCGTTCGTTTCTTCCCCGGTCTGACGCCACAGGCCGACGATGGCCCGGCGTGGGCGCTGGCGCAGGAAGTCGTGGACTACGCGGCCGGGCGGGAGATCATCATCGCTCTCGAAAACTACGCCCGCGCCCCTGGCGGTACCCTGGCGGAGATTCAAGAGGCGCTGGCCCGGTTGGAGTCGTCGGCCCTGCGCACCAATCTGGATATCGGCAACTATCCCAATCATGGCCAGGATGTGGTCGCGGCAATCGACCGGTTGGCTGACAAGATCATTGCCGCCCATGTCAAGGACAAGACCGCCAATGCGGCCGACCCGCCGACCTTCCTCGGCGCGGGCGCGCTGCCGCTGAGAGACATTCTCGACGCTTTAGATCGATTGCCCCAGCGCATCTACTACATTTTCGAATTCCGCGGTGGCGACGATCCAGAGGGCCGGATCGAGCGCAGTCTGGCGTATTTGAGGCAACGGTAGGGTGAATTCGCACATAGCGTTTGGCATGGGGGTATCTTTCTCAGCGCTTCTGTGTAAAAGCAGTTTTTAGTTGTCAGTTTCCAGTGGTCGGCAAATTGCAGTTACTCGAAACGAAAAACAGGAAACTTTCTGGAGAGCTGACATGAGCGGCAAAGATGCGCTGGCCGGCAAACGAGCGCTGGTCACCGGCGTCGATCGCGGCGGGATCGGTCAGGGAATCGCCTTGGAATTGGCTCGCCAGGGCGCGGCCGTGGTCTGTCACTATCCGTACAGTGATGAGGGCGCGGCCGCAACTGTGGCACAGATTCAGGCAGCTGGCGGAACAGCCGCAGCGGTGCAAGGGGATTTTACGCAGTCGGCCGCTGTGTGTGCCCATGTCGTGGATGCGGCGGCCGATCTTCTCGGTGGGCTGAACGTGCTGGTGAACAACGCTGGTCTCACGGAAAAGGCGCCAGTGGCCGATATCACGCCCGCGCATTTTGAGAAGCTGTTCGCCATTAACGTGCGCGGTCAGATCTTCTGCGCGCAACAGGCGCTGCCTTATATGCGGGGCGCGGGCGGCGGCTCGGTGATCAATCTGGCATCGGTGCATACCCACGCTGGCGTGCCGGAGTATGCGGTCTACGCCGCCACAAAGGGGGCTATCGCCGCGCTGACCCGTCATCTGTCGATCGAGTTGGCGCCACAAAAGGTGCGGGTCAATGCCATCGCGCCGGGGCTGATCGAAGTGCCCCGTTATTACGAAGACATTTCCGATTACAACCGCGAGAGCTTCGCGGCGACGGTGCCTTGGGGGCGTCTGGGCGAACCAGCGGATATTGGGCGGATGGCGGCCTTTCTCGCTTCTGATGCCGCCGATTTTGTCACCGGTCAGACGATTTACGTGGATGGCGGCACAAGCGCGTATATGTCCTTTGCCGCGCATTTGGATGGCCAGGCGTGGCGCGCTGCGGCATAGGGGTGGGAACCTAGAAACTTTTTTACTCTTTTTCAAGCATGTGAAGAGGGAGGAGACAACTGAAATGGACCGCAGAAGATTTCTGGGATTGGCTGCTAAGGGCGCGGTTGGCGCCGCAGCGCTGGGTGTCGCTGGCTGTGAGCAGGCTGGTGTAATGCCTCCAGATCAGGTCGAGAGCGCGGTTTCGGACGATGCAAGCCTACCGACACTTGCATGGCAGATGGCCACCAGTTGGCCGCCGTCGCTGGACACGATTTTTGGGGGCGCGAAGACGGTTGCCGATCAGGTCTCAGCTATGACGAGCGGCAAGTTTACGATTCAGCCCCGGGCTGCCGGCGAACTGGCCCCTGGCCTGGAAGTGTTGAATGTTGTTGAACAGGGCGCTGTGCCCATTGGCCACACATCCGCCTACTACTATATAGGCAAAAGTCCGATTACCACATTTGGCACGACTCTGCCCTTTGGTCTGACAGCCCGCCAGCAGAATGCCTGGCTGTATGAGGCCGGCGGTCTGGAGGTGTTGCAGGAGGTGTATGCGGCAAGGTTCAATACCATTCAGTTCCCGGCAGGCAACACAGGCGTGCAGATGGGCGGCTGGTTCAACAAAGAGATCAACTCTGTTGCCGATATGAAAGGGCTGAAAATGCGCATCCCTGGTCTGGGCGGCCAGGTGATGGATCGTTTGGGTGTAACCGTGCAGGTATTGCCCGCCGGAGAGATATTCCAGGCTTTGCAGACCGGCGCCATCGATGCCGCCGAGTGGGTCGGCCCCTACGATGACGAGAAACTGAGCTTCCATAAGGCTGCCAGCTTCTACTATTTCCCCGGCTGGTGGGAGCCAGGCCCAACTCTGGAGATCCAGATCAATCTGGACGAGTGGAACAAACTGCCGGAGCAGTATCAGGAAGTGCTCAAGACAGCCGCCTACACGGCCAATACGACGATGATGGCCCGCTACGATGCCAAGAACCCGGCGGCCCTGAGCCGGCTGATCAACGATGCCGATATCACACTGTTGCCGTTCCCGGACGATGTATTGCAAGCGGCGGAGGAGTCTGCATTTGAATTGTTCGATGAGACCGCTGCCGATGACACCGATTTTGGTTCGATCCTCACAGAATGGTCTGCCTTCCGCGAGGAGATTCAGGCCTGGCATGGTTTGGCTGAGCGCGGCTACCTGCAATATGTGGGCAGAAGCCGATAATGTTCACAGAGGGGATGCGGATATCCTGAGGCTGCTATGACGCCACTTCGATCAGCCAGGTGACTGTTTGGGGGAAGAGGATCACGATAATGAGGGCAATGCCCTGCAGCGCCATAAACGGCAGCGCGCCTTTATGAATATCCGCGGTTTTCACTTCCGGCGGGGCCACGCTTTGCAGATAAAACAGGGAGAACCCCACCGGTGGCGAGATGAAGGCCATATTCAGATTGATCGCCATCATCACCCCAAACCAGACCATCTGCAGATTGGTGAATCCTAGCTCCAGGGCGGCGGGCACAAACAGAGGCATGGCGATGAAGCTGATTTCGATGAACTCCAGATTGATGCCCAACAGGAAGATGGCGATGTTGGCCACGATCACAAATCCCCAGAATCCACCTGGCAGATTCGTCAGCAGGTTCTGCACATAACTCTGGCCTCCCAAGCGGTCGAAGACCAGTCCGAAGAAGGTCGAACAGAAGAGAATCATAATGACGAGCGCGGTGATGTTGGCCGTGGAGCGGGCTGCATCGTGGATGAGTTTCCAGTTCAGGCTGCGGTTCAGCGCGGTGAGGATGCAGGCGCCGATGGCTCCGACTGCGCCGGCCTCTGTAGGGGTGGCGATACCCTGAAAAATGCTGCCCAGTACGGCCAGGATCAGCAGAACTGGCGGCACGACAGCGATCAGCGTCTGACGCCATAGCTCGGCGCCTTGTACAGTGCGGGCTTCGGGCGGCAAGGCTGGGGCATCCTGAGGGCGAAGTATGGCGATCGCGATGACATACAGGGCGTAGAGGCTGGAGAGAATCAGGCCGGGGATCAAGGCGCCCAGAAAAAGATCGCCCACCCCGACGCCGATCTGATTGCTTAAGACCACCAGAACCAGGCTGGGCGGCAACAGTTGGGCCATTGTCCCGGATGCGGTAATGATGCCGGTTGCCAGTTGATGATTGTATCCATAGCGCACCATAATCGGCAGAGCCAGCAGCCCCATGACAATCACCGTGGCTGCGACGACCCCTGTTGCGGCGGCCAGAAGCGTCCCAACCAGAACAACGGCCAGGGCCAGACCGCCCCGCATGGAGCCCAGCAGAATGCCGACGGTCGTCAACAGCCGTTCAGCCAGGCCGGATTTTTCGAAGATCGCTCCCATAAAAACAAAGAAAATGATCGCCAGGAGCGTGAAATCCGACATTGTGCCGAACCAGCGATTGGGGAGCAGTTTGAGCCAGTTCAGATTGAAGATCCCCAGCGCCCAGCCGATCAGCATAAAGACGAAGGCGGTTCCGGCGAAGGAAAATGCCACCGGATATCCATACAGAATCAAAACAAAAAACAGTATGAACATCACAAGGGCGAGCCATTCCAGTCCCATAGACGGTCCTTTTCGTGTGCAATGCGTGATGAGGCATCGAGAATACGCGCTACAGGCCAGCAACCAACCGCTACGCGCGTGGCATCTACTCGAGCCGCAAAGCCTCTTTGTGGTCTGTGAATTTTTCGATTTCGCTCTCTTCTCCTTGCAACACTGCGTACAGTTTGATCAGCTCGGAGATCACCTGTAAGAGTAGAAGGACAAAGGCGACGATAATCATTGTTTTCAGGGGCGCGCGGGGCAGGCCGCTGGGATCAGGTGACTGCTCCCACTGACGCCAGGAGATCAGCACCGGATTGACGGATACCCAAATACCGATAATGCAATAGGGGATGAGAAGAAAGATATGGCCCCAGAAGTCCAGCATTGCTTTGCGCTTTCTGGACCAATTGGCATAGATGAAATCGACCCGTACATTGATGCCGTTCTTCAAGATGTAGGCAAAACTCAGGAAAAAGACGAGGGAATACAGATACCATTGCATCTCGATGAAAAGATTGGAGGACAGCTGCGCGCCGATGAACTGTCCGACATAGCGCACCAACACATTATAAAATCCGATCACAACCGTAACGATGACAAGGATCACCGACATCCCTCCGGTTCGTTCCGAGATGCCATCAATGAAACTGGAAAACTTCAAAAGCGCGCGTAGCATGGTTGCCGAGCCTCTGTTAACGTGATGCGCGGGGAAAGCGTTGTCGAGTCGTCGAGCGCTATGGAAGTTATTAGGCGCCAGTTTTTCGTTTTTAGCGACTGCGCTGTTACTCGAAACTGAAAACGCAAAACGAGAAACTTTCTGAGTACCGCGCCTCTATCCCCGTGTATTCTCACATTTGGCGAATTGTTAGAATTGCTCTATCTTACCTGAAATTATCAGATATACAAGGATCATTTCGTACAGACTGGCAAAAGGCAGTATAATTCCGAGCGTTCAGGAATTTAATTTCTATCTCGATAGGGTGCGCTCCCTTAGCGCAATTCAACCATTCTAAAGGATCTTCTATGGTATGGCGTCAGTCGCTTGTTAAAGTTGGGGTTTATGTTGATGCTGCCAACATCTATCTGAATGGCGGCTCTGGCATGCAGTATGATATTTTGCGTGAGTTTGCTTGTCGGGATCTGGGTGAACCGGTGCGTCTGAATACCTATGTAACCCATGATGCCGACCGGTCCCGGTGGGATAGCGACTACCGTCTCCGTGCGCTACGCTTCCACTCGG
The DNA here is from genome assembly GCA_958295915.1 of uncultured Caldilineaceae bacterium. GTDB lineage: Bacteria > Chloroflexota > Anaerolineae > Caldilineales > Caldilineaceae > Bin5. Next base: position 3,147,762 of record OY282381.1, on the reverse strand, counting down.
CACTGCGGGATCTCGGTTACAAAGTTATGATCAAGCGACTTCGTTGGTTCGACGATGAGACCGGCAACCGCTATGCCAAGGCCAATTCCGATTTGGACCTGGCGGTGGACGTGTTGCTTCAGTCTGAAAATCTCGATAGAGTACTGATTGCTACCGGTGATGGGGATTTTGTTCAGGTGGTGCGGGCGCTGCAGAACAAGGGTTGCCGGGTGGAGGTAGTGGCCTTTGACAATGTCTCGGGCAGTTTGCGCCAGGAGGCGGATCTGTTCATGTCTGGGTATCTGATCCCCGATCTTCTGCCTGCCCCCAATAATGGCGTTTCCGAATGGGGTCAACCCGATTCGATAGTGCGTGGCTGGTGCTACTACTACAACGAGGAAAAGGGTTTCGGCTATATGCGCTTTCTTACCGAGATATCGCCTCATCTGTGGCTGATGGACAAACGCAAAAACTCCGATTCCCCCTATGAAAGCGCTTTCTTTCATTTCTCGATGATGCAAGATAATTCCGTGAAAGATAACCTCCCAAGCCGCGATCATATCTTTGAGTTTCGGCTCATCCCGTCGGGACGGGACGAAAATGAACTGACCGCAACCAACATTCGCATTGTCTGTTCCCTGTAGACGTTTGTATGGAAAGTTTTTCGTTTCGAGTAACTGCAGTTCACTGACGACTGGAAACTGATAACCAAAAGGAGCCAACCTCATGCCCTCTGCACTCTCAGCCCCACAACCGGTCGCTGTGGAAGCCGGCGCCCGTGTTCTGATGTCCGGCGGCAATGCCGTCGATGCCGCTGTCACCGCTGCCCTGGCGCAGTCCATCGTCAGTCCGCAGATGTGCGGTATCGGCGGCTATGGGTTGATCAATCTGCACTTAGCCGGGGCGCGCGGTTCTATCGGCGTTGATGCGCCCGCGTTGGCCGGGGCTCGGGTGCGGGATGATATGTGGGTCGACAAGCTGATCCGTCCCAATCCTGGGGGCTGGGGCTATTTCCTGGAGGGAAATGTAAACGAATCCGGTTACACATCTGTGTGTACTCCGGGCGCCGTTAAAATGCTGGCCATGCTGCTCGATCGCTGGGGGACCATCGACTTTGGGCAGGCCGCGGAGCCGGCCATGCGCCTTGCCCAAGACGGATATGTAGTGACCGATGCCCTGGCCATTGGCTGGAAACGCGCGAACCAGTTTTGGGAGGGAATGAGTCTGCGGGATCATATCCACAGCAACGCCGAGGCCCGCCGCATCTACCTGCGCGCCGACGGAGAGACCTATGACATCGGTCAGACAGTGCGCAATCCAGACTACGCCGCGTCCCTGCGCCACATCGTCAAGCACGGAAGCGAGGACTTCTATCAGGGCGCGCTGATGGAACGAATGGCCGCTGATCTGGAGGCCAATGGCAGTTTCGTCACCCGGCAGGATTTTACGCAGTACCGACTGCGGGAAGATGCTTCTGTGAGCGGCAGCTACCGAGGGCGCCTCCTCACCAGCGCGGCCCCGCCCCACGGCGGCGCCACGCTGATCGCCATCCTCAACATCCTGGAAGGGTATGATCTGGCGGGAATGGGCCACAACTCGCCCGATTACATATATACAGTCGGCTTAGCGATGAAGGCGGCCTTCGCCGATCGCAATCCGCACATGGCCGACACCGACTTTGAGGATGTGCCGCTGGCGTGGATGATGTCCAAGGAGCGGGCGGCCTACTGGCGGGAACGGATCGATACGGGCCAGCCCATTGAACCGACTCCCTCGCAGGCGGAATCTCCGCACACGACCCATGTCACTGTTGTCGATTCTGCCGGCAACTGCGTCGCGCTGACCCATTCATTGGGCGCGTCGTCAGGCGTCATCACGCCGGGGCTGGGCTTTATGTACAACAATTCGATGATCAACTTTCACCCTTTGCCCGGTCATCCCAACTCCATTGCGCCGGGCAAAGGGCGCACCACCGGCATGACCCCGACAATCGTCTACCAGAAAGCGAAAGGGGCTTCTGACGAGGATGCCCAGGAGCCGTTACTGGTGTTGGGCGCGCCGGGCGCGACCCGTATCATCACGTCGGTGTTACAGGTGATTTTGAATGTGGTCGATTTCGGCATGGGTATCGATCAGGCGGTGCATGCGCCCCGTTTCGACTGCCAATTGGACGCCATCTGCTGCCAGCGACGCATCCCGATTTGGGTGCTGGATGAGGTGAATAAGCGCCATCCAGCCATTCACATCCCCTACAGCCACGGTGGATTGGCCCTGGTGCATGCGGTCCACATCGACCCGCGGACGGGCGCGCTCTCCGGCGCGGCCGACACTGGCAATGAAGGCATGGCCGTAGTAGTGTAACGGATGTATTGCGCGCCACTGTAGGGCGCGACAGATGTATTGCGCGCCACTGTAGGGCGCGACGGATGTGTTGCGCGCCACTGTAGGGCGCGACGGATGTGTTGCGCGCCACTGTAGGGCGCGACAGAAAAGTCCGACCATGCCCACACTCGATTTCAAAGGGAAGCAACATATCTACGCCCATCATCTCACCGTCCCGTACCGTCCGCTCGAATCTGACGAAACCCGCTCCTGCCACCCAAACGGCATTGACGACAACCTCATCATCCAGGCTGATAACCTGCAGGCTCTCAAAGCGTTGCTGCCCCGCTACGCCAACCGCATCAAGTGCATCTATATCGACCCGCCGTACAACACCGGCAATGAGGCATGGGTCTACAACGACAACGTAAACAGTGCGCTTATGCAGAAGTGGCTCAGGGAGAACCGCCCCGTTGACAACGAAGACCTGGAGCGGCATGACAAATGGCTCTGTATGATGTGGCCGAGGTTGCACCTGCTGAGGGAACTGCTCGCCGAAGATGGCGTAATTTTTATCTCCATTGACGATAATGAACAACATCACCTGCGGATGCTGATGGATGAGATTTTCGGGGAAGAGAATTTTATAGCCGACATCGTTTGGCAACATCGCTATGGCAGGAGTAACAACGCCAAACTATTTTCAAACCAACGTGAGCATGTCATTGCATATAGAAAATCCGATGCTGTTTCTCACATTCGGGTCAAGCGGGACGAAAAACTGAATGAAACATATTCCAATACCGATGATGACCCACGCGGCAGTTGGGTGTCCAGCTCGTATGTCAATCCTGCGCTGAAAGAACAGCGTCCGAATCTGGTTTACGCGGTAATCAATCCGCATACGAGGGCGATAGTGAATCATCCTACGCATGCCTGGAAGTACAGCCGGAGCACCTATGAGGAACATATTCGGGAGAACAGACTTTGGTGGGGCGTGAACGGAAGTTTGCGCTATCCTCGTCTCAAAAATTTTCTCAACGAATCTGAGGAAAAAGGGATTGTTCCCATTGATCTGATGTTGGCGGATGTCGCTGGTACCACAGACGAAGGAACGAAGCAACTGCAAGCAGTTTTCCAAAGCGCAGCCATCGAGTTCAACAATCCGAAACCGACAAAATTGATTGAGAACCTGATAGAGATTGCCGAAGGCGCATCAGGCAAAGCCGACGCCATTATCCTCGACTCGTTCGCTGGATCTGGCACAACCGCCCACGCTACGCTATCCCTGAACAGAGAAGACGGCGGCAAGCGGAAGTTTATCCTCGTCGAGTGCGAGGACTACGCCGACACCATCACGGCCGAGCGCGTGCGGCGCGTCATCAACGGCGTACCCAACGCCCGCGACGCGGCACTGCGCGCGGGCTTGGGCGGCTCTTTCACCTATTGCAGGTTGGGCGAACCGATTGAGATAGAGGGGATGCTCAGCGGGGAGGCCTTGCCGCCGCACTCATCACTTGCCGCCTATCTGCTGTATATGACAGCGGGCGTTTCCGTCGGCGCGGACGCGCTAACGCCGAAAAACGAGGACGGCCTGTTTCACAGCGATGACAAAATCGACTACTACATGCTCTACAAACCGGATCTTGGCTATTTACGCAGCAACGAGTCGATGCTACATCGGGAGCGGGCGGAACGCATCAGCATCGCCAGCCGTCAGAATGGCAAAAAGGCGATCGTGTACGCGGCGGGCAAGTACATCGGCCAGCGCGAGCTGACAAATATGGGCATTACATTTTGCCAACTCCCCTACACCCTCTACGGAAGATACAATAGTTGAATGCGCCTCTACTTGAAAGAGGCGCGCAGTGGTTGAATGCGCCTCTGTTTGAAAGAGACGCGCAGTGGTTGAATGCGCCTCTGTTTGAAAGAGGCGCGCTATGCGGGAACGCGATGATGGAATTAAAAACGTATCAGTTCAGCGCGCTTGAGGCGTTCAGCCGTTGGCTGGAGACGCTTGCAGAGGCACGGAATCAGGCAGAGATTGCGATTGAGGCATGGCCGGAGGCCGCGGGCGAAATTCCCGACGCGGTCCGCAATCATCCCAAAACCGCGTGGGAGGCGTTGAAAACGGCCGGCGGCGTTGCGGACAGCGCGGGCCAATACGTTGACCGCACCGACGAGGCGAACCGTCCGATTCCGCATATCTGCTTCAAAGTGCCGACAGGCGGCGGTAAAACCTTGCTCGCCGCCGCCGCTTTGGAACGGCTCAATCGGCAGACCGGGCTGACATTGTGGATTGTGCCGAGCAAGGCCATCTACGCGCAAACGAAGGCCGCTTTGTGGAATCGGGAACATCCCTATCGTCAAATGTTGGAGCGGGCGAGCGGCGGCCGCGTCAAAATGTTGGAAAAGGACAATCCGTTCAACAGAGACGATATCGCGAATTACCTGTGCGTCATGTTGCTGATGTTGCCGGCGGCGAACCGACGCAAGGGCAAAGAGTTTCTGCGCATGTTTCGGGATTCAGGGCGGTATCCGAGCTTTTTCCCCGCTATTGATGATATCTTCGGCGATGCCCGCATGATACACGAATATCCCGACCTGGAGTGTCTCGCTGAGCAAGGCCCTGTCAAGCACAGTCTGTTTAACGTGTTCAAGGTACTGCGTCCCGTGGTTGTTCTCGACGAAGCGCATAAAGCGTACGGGGCGAAAAAGAGGGCTGCCAACGAAGAATTCGCCCGCTCGATCAGCCGCATTAACCCGTCTCTCGTTATCGAACTCTCGGCGACGCCGAACCGCGGCATCAGCAATCTGCTTGTTGATATCGACGGCCTCGATCTGAAAAAAGAGGAAATGATCAAGTTGCCTGTGCAGGCAACATCATTCCCGAATGCTGAGTGGCAGTTCACGCTGAGTCAGGCAGTCGATGAACTCGAGCGTCTGCGAGCGGATGCCGAACTGCTTGAGAGCGGCACGGGGCGCTATATCCGCCCTATCGCGGTCGTGCGAGTCGAGAGGACGGGCAGATCTCAACGCGACGGTGAGCGTATTCATGCTGAAGACGTGCGCGAGTATCTCATTCAGAGCTTAGGCGAGTCCGCTGATGCCATTCGCGTCAAATCCGCCGAAAATGACGAACTCGGAGGCGAAAATCTGCTCTCCGAATTTTCGCAAGTGCGATGGATAATCACAAAATCGGCGCTGATGGAAGGTTGGGATTGCCCTTTCGCCTATCTGTTGGTGATGCTGGACAATACGCAGGCGCAACGGGCGATTACGCAACTGGTGGGGCGGGTGATGCGGCAACCTCATGCCCAACTCACCGATAGAGAATCGCTGAATCAGTGTTATGTCTATTGCAACAACACCGACGTTGGCGCCGTAGTCGAGCAGGTCAAGAATGGGTTGGAAGCGGAAGGGCTGACAGGCTTGGGCGATGAAGTGATGGGCGCGTCGGGCATGCGGCAAGAGGGCGAAGTGCAGCGGCGCGCCGTGCAACGACGCAAGCCGTTTCGGGAGCGGGATATCTTTCTGCCGCTGGCGCTCCATCGAAATAGGGTTGAATGCGCCCATTCGGGCTGCGCGCGATGCGAAGGCGACGATTGGATTCAGCTCGATTATCAGTGTCATATCCTGCCGCATATAGATTGGTCGGCGCTCGAACCGCCCGATCTGGAAGCATCTGCGCCCGACAGCGTTAAACGGCAATCAGCAACTGTTGATGTAGATGACACACTGCCCATTTACCATGCCGAGCAAGAGCCGTACATCAACAAAACTGTTCAAGTATCCGACTTCGCACGCCGATTGTCCGATATTGTGCCCAATCAGTGGCACGCCGCCCGCATTGCGCAGCTCCTGTGCGAGCGGCTGAAAAAGAACGGCGAAACCGACAATGATATTTATGACCGACGCTCTTATTTAGCCCATGTATTGCGGGAGCATGTAAAGAATGAAGTGGAAAAGCAGGCGGAGCAGTGCTTTCGTGAAAAACTGCGTAACGGCGAAATCCGCTTTGATTTGGAGATGAGGCAACCTAACTTCCGGATGGTAGAAAGCTACGCAATACCGGTTCACTCCGATGATAAGCCGCTATTGAAAAACTATGGCGAGCCTTTACAGCTAAGCCTGTTTGAGCCGGTATTCGAGCGGCATTTCGATTCCGAATTGGAGAAAAAATTTGCGTATTACCTTGATGAAGAAAAGGCGCTGCGATGGTGGCATCGGGTGGCGGTGCGTCAACAGGGCGAGTATTACGTACAGGGTTGGAAACAGGAACGCATTTATCCTGACTTCGTTGCCATGGCGGGCGAAATCGCAGGAGTGCCGCAACTGCTGATTTTCGAGACAAAAGGCGAGCATCTGCGCGGCAACCTCGACACCGAGTATAAGAAAAAGGTGTTGGAAACGCTTGAGGGCGCATTCAACGCCACTGGCGCCATGAAGGTGCGTGAGGGGCCCGCACGAGGCATATTCCGATTCGTATTCAGTGAGCGCGAGTTCAGGGAGATATCGGCGCTGCCAGAGGAGGGCTCACTGCAGGCTCAGGCGATGACGGCGTTGTAGAGGCGCTCGATATTTTGCCGGTGGGTGACAACAGTAGCGGGGGTACAGCGGTTTTCCGGCAGGAGGGCGGCGGCGATCTGCTGTGACTGCATCCAAAATGCGCGCTCCGTAGCCGCTTGCGAAACGGCGCGTCGCAGGCCGTGGAGATAGCTGACATCCGCGGCCAGCCGTCCCATCACTTCGACCTTGTCTGACGAGGCGGAGCCGATGCGGGGGATATATAACTGTAGCCGGCGTCCTTTCAGCAGACGCGCCAACAGCCGCAGGCTCTCGATTTCATCTTCCCCGTCAGATCCTGCCGCCAGTTCCGGCAGTGCCAGATCGCTGCCGAAGGTTCCCCCACAGAGCACGCCCATTGCCGGAAAATAGACCAGATTTGCGTGCTGCTGGGAGTAGATATCCAGCAGGTGTTGGCCGACATTGATGTGCGCGACGCCCTCGGGTCGGGTCTGGACGCGCGGCAGACCTACATCCTGGGCTGCGCCGGTGAAAAGGACAGCTGTTTCCTCCGCTACCCCAAAGCGCGCGCTGACATCGGCCGGGGGATCGATAATCAGCAGCTTGTCCAGTGAACCGAGCAAGCGCGCCAGCACAAACAGTGAATGGCGCGGGGGGTCGCCTTCGCTGTACAGTTCGAGTTGATCAAAAAGTTGGGTGATTTTCATTATAGCGACATTGCTGCGCCAGGAGGGCGCGCTGGATAGCGTTCGGCTGTAGGCGCGATCTTGTGCGTGCGTATCCTAGATTTCACCTGCCTCTTCAAGCTGACTGTGCTATAATAGTCGCTACTTCTTCATCCATATTCTGCCGGAGGCTTCATGTGCGCTTACGATAGCACTGTTCGCCCCCGATGGCAAAGGGATGAACAGATATCGGCGCCGTCAGTGTCATTGAGGAAAATCTAATGGATGATCCTGTTCGCATCGCTCTGATCGGAGCTGGCGCATTTGCACGTAAAGCGCATGCGCCGTCGCTGCTGGAGTTGGGAGATTTGGCGCGGATTGTCGCTGTATGTAGCCGCACCCGCGCATCCGCCGAGACAGTGGCGGATGCCATTCCCTATCCTATCGCCATTTACACAGATATCGAAGCGCTCCTGGCTGCCGAAAATGTAGAGGCTGTCGATATCGTTCTGCCGATTCCGATGTTGCCGTCGGTGGTGGCGCAGGCGCTGGCCGCGGGCAAGCATGTTTTCAGCGAGAAGCCGATCGCGCCAACGGTCGCCGAAGCGCGGGCATTGATCGCCCAGAGCCGGCCCTTTGGGAACCTGGTGTGGATGGTGGGCGAAAACTGGCGCTATGAGGAGGCTTTCCAGACAGCCGCGCAGGCCATCCGCGCCGGGCGAATCGGGCAACCTCTCTTCTGCGATCTGTCTCTGCAATTAGCGGTGCAGGCCCACTCGCCCTATCTACAATCGGACTGGCGGCGGTCGGGCGAATTCCTCGGCGGCTTTCTGCTGGACGGAGGTGTGCATCACGTGGCCGGCCTGCGCGCGCTGCTTGGGGAGATCGAAAGCGTGTGCGCGCTGACGACAGCGCACCGAACTGATCTGCCGCCGGCCGACACAATGGGCGTCGCTATGCGCTTTGCCAATGGTGTACTCGGCACATACTTGATTACATACGCGGTCAGCAGTACACTAGGAACCGATGCCATCCATATTGGCGGGACTGAGGGCAGTCTGCGCGTGTCTCGGGGGGAGCTCGTGCTTCGGCGGGGCGCGGAGAGCGAGCGGCAGCAATTCAATGTTTTCATCAGTGTGCGAGAGGAACTGGCCGCGTTCGCCGCCGCCGTGCGGGGGGGCGCGTGTCACCGCAACTCGCCTCAGGAGGCGTTGCAGGATCTGGCGGTAGTGGAGGCGATGTTGAAATCCGCGCGGACGGGAACAGCGCAGCGGGTCGATCTGCATCTGTGAAATAGCGGAACAAGCGGATATTTACTCCTATATACGCAGCTGTTGCAACATAGCGGTTGTATTCTGGATAGGATGTATCAGGTCCTGCCCAAGGAGGGATGCATGGACATCTTAGGCATTGATATCGGTGGCAGTGGCATCAAAGGCGCTGTGGTCGATGCGGAAAGCGGAGAGCTGAAAACCAAACGCCAACGCATCCCGACGCCGGATCCGTCAACGCCGCGAGCGGTGACGGGGGCGGTGACGCATCTTGTTGACTCTTTCAGCTGGGTAGGGCCAATGGGTTGCACGTTCCCAGCGGTGATTCGCAACGGCATCGTCTGCACAGCAGCCAATGTGGACGATTCGTGGATCGGCACTGATGCCACTGCGCTATTCGAGCGGGCCACTGGGTGCCCGGCGTCGATCATCAACGATGCCGATGCGGCCGGTATCGCCGAGATGGTCTTTGGCGCGGGCAGGGATCAGCCGGGCGTTGTTCTGATGCTCACCTTGGGCACCGGCATCGGCTCCGCGCTGTTCGTGGATGGGCATCTGGCGCCGAATACGGAATTGGGGCACATCGAAATTGACGGCCACGATGCCGAGAGTCGGGCCGCGAGCAGCGCCCGCAAACGGGAGGAGTTGAGCTGGGAACAGTGGGGGCTGCGGCTCAACAGATATTTCCAGGCGATCGAGTTTCTGCTTTCGCCGGATCTATTTATCGTCGGCGGCGGCGTCAGCAAGAAGAGCGAGAAGTTTCTCAGGCACATCGATGTGCGCGCGCCGATGGTCGTTGCCCAGATGCGCAACCACGCGGGGCTCATTGGCGGCGCAATGGCAGCGCATGCTCTGATTCAAGGAGGCGCCGAGGCAGAATTGGATCCCGTCCATCTATTTGAACGCTAAGGCAGGATAGCCATTTCACATCTGCAAGACGATTTCAAGGAGACGAGGAACTATGACAAAAATGCACGAAGCGGCGGCAATCGGCCAGTCCATCTGGCTGGATTTCATTCGGCGTTCTTTCCTGGATTCCGGCGAACTGAAGGATCTGCTCGCGAAGGGTCTACGGGGCGTCACGTCAAATCCGTCCATCTTTCAAAAAGCGATCACCGACAGCAGCGATTACGATGCAACAGTTGAGCGATTGGTCGGTGAAGGCAGGACTGTCAATGACATATACGAGGCTATCGCCATTCAGGACATCCGCTGGGCCTGCGATATCCTGCGCCCGGTCTACAGCGGCACGGAGGGTCTGGATGGCTATGTCAGCCTGGAAGTCAATCCGAAGCTGGCCTACGATACAGAAGGCACGGTGATGGAGGCTCGCCGCCTTTCGTCGATGGTGGATCGGGCGAATGTGATGATCAAAGTGCCGGCCACGCCTCAGGGCATTCCGGCCATTGAGACCCTCATCGGTGAAGGCATCAACATCAATGTCACACTGATTTTCTCTCTGCAACAGTATGAAGACAGCGCAATAGCCTATATTCATGGCCTGGAAAAGCTGGCTGCCACGCATGTGGATTTCAGCCGGGTGGCGTCGGTGGCATCCTTCTTCGTCAGTCGGGTGGATGGCAAGGTAGACGCCAGATTGAGCGAACTTGGCAACACTGACCTCCAGGGCAGAATCGCTATCGCCAACGCCAAGATAGCCTATCATCGCTTCAGCGAGCTCTTCAGCGGTTCCCGCTGGGAGAAACTGGCCGCGCAGGGCGCGCGGGTCCAACGTCCTCTGTGGGGCAGCACCAGCGCCAAAAATCCCGCCTATCCAGACACGCTATATGTGGATACACTGATCGGACCCCATACGGTCAATACCGTGCCACCTGCTACCCTCGATGCCTTTCTGGATCATGGTAGCGTGGCCCGCACGGTGGATACGGATCTGGCTGGCGTCCGCCGGCAGTTGGCGCAACTGGCTGATCTGGGCATCGTTCTGGACGAAATTACCGCCGAACTGATGACCGAGGGGGTTGACGCCTTCGCCGACTCCTTCGATGATCTGATGTCTGGAATCGTCCAGAAAGTAGACGCCATCGCCGGTGGGAACGACAACCGGATAAGAGAGCGCGCTGATTTTTTCTCGGTACCCTCCGGAGCCAGGTAGACGGCGCTCTGGAGGGGATGGACAGCGACCGCATCGTCACTCGCATCTGGGCCAAAAGCTACAGCGTCTGGAGTGATAAAGCGGACGAGATTGTCGATCGGCTTGGCTGGCTGGACATTGCCGCCAGAATGAATGCGGAGCGCCACTGCATCGAAGCGCTGCTGCAGGACGTACAGCAAGAAGGCTACACCCAGGCTATCATATTGGGAATGGGCGGCTCCAGTCTGGCGCCGGAAGTGTTCGCCCGCACATTTCACGGCGCCGGTCTGCAAGTGCGGGTGTTGGATAGCACCTACCCGACGGCTGTCCAGACTTTGGCCGACGGTCTGGATCTGGCCCGAACGCTTTTTGTCGTTGCCACCAAATCCGGTACCACGCCCGAAACCCTTTCCCTGTTCAAGTACTTCTACAATCGGGTGCAGGATGAACTCGGCGCGTTGCGCGCCGGCGAGCATTTCGTCGCCATTACGGATCCGGGCGCCAGCCTCGTCAGATTGGCGGAGGCCTGCGCCTTCCGCTCGATTTTTGTCAATGATCCCGACATCGGCGGGCGTTATTCCGCGTTGTCCCATTTTGGACTGGCGCCGGCGGCCTTGGCGGGGGTGGACCTACGACGGCTGCTGCGACGCGCCCAGGAAGCGATGAACGACTGCGCGCCCCATGTCACGGCATCGGCCAACCCCGGGGCGCGGATCGGGGCTGTGATGGCAGAACTGGCCCAAACAGGCAAAGACAAACTGACAATCATCGCCGACAAGGAAGTGGCCTCCTTCGCCGACTGGCTCGAGCAGCTCGTCGCTGAAAGCACCGGTAAATCTGGCAGGGGCATTCTGCCGGTGGTGGGTGAACCCACTGCGCCACCAAAGGCATACGGCGATGATCGCCTGTTCGTTCATCTTCAATGGAGCGACGCCGGCGCGCAGGATGCGGCAGTGGAGGCGCTCATCGACGCCGGCCATCCGGTGATCCGCGTTCGCTTCCGGGATCGGTACGATCTGGGAGAGCAGTTTTTCCTGTGGGAGTTTGCCACTGCTGTGGCTGGGGCGCGGCTGGGCATTCACCCGTTCAATCAGCCCAATGTGGAAGCGGCCAAAGAGCAGGCCCGCCAGATGATGTCCGTCTATATGGACAGCGGAAGCCTCCCCGCGCTGCAACCGTCTCTGGAGACCAACGGCCTGAAAATATATGGAGATATGCAGGCGAGCAATCCGGCAGACGCGCTGACTGCATTCCTGACCCAGGCCCGAGCCAGAGATTACATCAGCATCCAGGCCTATTTGCAGCCTTGCGCCGACGTTGAAAGCCTGCTGCGCGCCATGCAGGGGCGGCTTCGAGAGCGGACAGGGCTGGCCACGACCGTGGGTTTTGGCCCCCGTTTTCTCCATTCCACCGGCCAACTGCACAAAGGGGATGGCGGCAACGGCTTGTTTATTCAGCTCACCGACAGACCCACTTCCGATGCAGGCATTCCCGACGCGCCCGGCGAATCTCAGGTGTCGCTGCCGTTCAGTGTACTGATCCAGGCGCAGTCCTTGGGAGACCGGCAGGCGCTGTTGAATGAAGGTCGACGGGTGCTGCGGATCGATTTAGGGGAAAACTCTCAGGCGCAACTAAAGTGGCTGATCGAGTCATTGACGCCTGCGCAGTCTTAATATACTACGGAATATACTACTACGGAGCCTGTGGCGTCGCCGACGGCGGCGCGAGCTTGCATAGAGAATACGGCCATATGCAAAATGTAGACGCTCTCAAACGCCGGGCGGCTGCCGCGGCAGTGGCGAACGTTGAATCTGGAATGGTTGTGGGGTTGGGCGCGGGTAGCACGGCGTTCAAGGCGCTCGAATGTATCGCCGAACGTCTGACAGACGGCGCCCTGTCGGATATCCTCGGCATTCCCTGCTCCGAGCAGGTGGCTGTCGATGCCCGACGTCTGGCTATTCCACTGACGACACTGGATGCGCATCCGCGCATCGATCTGACCATTGACGGAGCGGACGAGGTGGACCCTCAACTGCGGGTCATCAAAGGGGGGGGAGGCGCGCTGCTACGTGAAAAGATCGTTGCTCAAGCCAGCGCACGCGAGATGATCATCGTCGATGCGCGCAAACTCTCCGAGCGGTTGGGGATGCAATGGGCCGTGCCTGTGGAGGTAATCCCCTTTGGTCTGCGCTCCCATTCGGAGTATATCGAATCACTGGGCGCAACGCTGCAGGCGCGAATCGGGGCCGGGGGCTGTCCGTTTCGAACGGACAGCGGCAATCTAATCCTCGATTGTCAGTTTGGCCCGATGGACGCTCCGGAGGTCATCGCCAGCGCGTTGGAAAGACGGGCCGGGATCGTCGAGCATGGTCTGTTTCTCGATCTGGTGACGGATCTAATCGTGGCCAGCCCCACCGGCATCGAACATCGAACCCGTTAAACGAGAAAAAATGAGCGAGAAGTGAGAACTGCAGTGGTTAGGGGCGAGTGGCCGGTAACGGCACTGGCCACTAGAAACTGACTACTGGCGTTCTCTCTCCTTCTTCCTGGCGTCGGGGGGAGATGTTGAATGCGCCTCTTTCGAGCAGAGGCGCGTTTACGGCTCAGGCTCTGGAATAATCAGCTGATCTCCTGAGCGTAGCAAATGGGGGTTCTGAATGTCATTTGCCTCAACAATCGCGTCTACATCCACGTCGAACTGTTGCGCAATTGAGCTTAAGCTATCCCCAGTCTGGACTGTATACACCGTCTGATTGAGGATTTTCACATCCGCGGCGGTCAGGCCAGGAATGATGAGCACTGTATTCGGGCTCACTATATGGGGATTGCTGATGCTGTTGACGGCGATCAGATCTGTCAGAGCGACTCCATAGTGTTGAGCAATGATCGCTAAGGTCTCGCCGGAGCGGATCGTGTGCGTGCCCGGTGTGCGGGACAATGCGGTGTCGGCCGCATCACCACCTGCATTCGCCCCATTGGATGCGGATGGGTCGAGCGCGGGAATCCGCAATGTCTGACCGATAACGAGATTGTGCTGGTCTGTCAGGGAGTTGGTGACGATGAGTTCGTTCAGGGTAACATCGAAACGGATCGCAATCGACAGCAATGTATCTCCCCTCTGAATAATGTACTCGAACGGCTCTGGCGTGGGCGTAGGGAGCCCTTCTGGTGTTGTTTCTCCGGGAATATTGGGCACACGCAACAGCTGGCCCACCTGCAGATCGTCTGACGCCAGCAGATTTAACTTCCGGATCGTTTGGGAATCTGTTCCAAATCTCTCCGCAATCGTGGAGATCATATCTCCTGGGCGAACTTCATAGGGGATTACCTTCGGTTCTGGTGTGTCCACTGGTGTGGGCACAGGCGTTGCAGTCGCTGTCGGGAGCGGTGCATCTAACTGCACAACAACCGGTTCCTGCGCCTGCTGGTCTGAAGAGGGGAGCGTTTCCTCGACTATGCGCTCCCGGGTGCAGCCGGACAGCGTCATAATCGCCGCAATTGCCAAAATGGCAACAGAAATCCACCGTTTGCGCGTGTCCATCGATCTTCTCCACTTCTATAAGCTATCAGCCGAAATCATACACGCCGAGGTCTGGTTCAGACGCCAGAAGCACTACGCGTACAGATAGGCGATGCGCCATTGCGTGTGGACTGTTGGGGTGAATCATAGCACACCCACACAGGCATTGCAAGGCGATTCGCGGAGGGCAAGAGCGGTTGGGAACATTCCAGCCGAGTATTTGTTGAATCTGCAGTCAGAGAACAGACAAACGTCAGAGAACGGTCCGAAAACGTTCCGACAGTTGGCCGGCAAGGCGCTTATGACATATGTACAATCATGGTATCGATAATCCAGGTTTCGATTACGGAGGTTCAACCATGATCTTACGAGTACTGTTCACAGGAACGGCCCTACTGCTTCTGACAGTGGCGGCGGCTGTTGGCGCGGCAGCGAGCACTGAGAGGTTGAACGCGCCTCTTTCGAGCAGAGGCGCGTTGAATGGGATCTCGATCAGCGGATTGGAAAATGTGCGCGCCTATACGGCGGCAACCAGACCGGGCGGACGCAGCTACGCGGTAGACAGCGGCTGGCTCTATGCGGGCGCGGGCGCCGCCTGGCAGTCGATTGCCGTACCGCCAGATGTGATCGTCAACGCAGTGGCGGTGGACCGGCTCAATCCGGATACAGTGTACATCGGCGCGGCCAATAGTCTGACCGTTTTCGTCTCTCGGGATGCCGGCCAGGATTGGTTGGAGATTCCACTGGATTCGGATGCCATCGGTGGGGTGACGGCTCTGGCGTTTGATGCGTCCAACCGGCTGCTGTATGTGGGCACAGATAACGACGGCCTCCATCGCCTGCGGGATGTGGGCGTCACTCTGATAGCCAGTGGACATCTTCTGTTAGACGAAGCGGTGGAAGAGGTTGTCAGCGATAGCACAGGGGCCGGCATGGCCTTTGTGCGCACACAGTGGAACCTGTACCGAGCCGAGGGTTTCGGTCTGCGGTGGGTGGCTGTGGATGGTCTGCCCAGCCCACCGATGGCCCTGGCGATTGCCGACGGCGCCCCGCCGACGGTATATGTAGGCACGGCCGGCGCGGGTGTGCTTATGAGCCAGGACGGCGTTGCCTGGCGGTCGCGCAATCAGGGCCTGCGCGATACCCCGGACGCTCGGCTGGTCATCAGCGATCTGGTTGTCGATCCAGCGCAACCGGAGGTGATATACGCCGGCACAAGCCTGCTCCTCGGTTCGGGCGCTTTCCAGCTATCACCTATTGGCGTGGCGATGACCACCGATGGCGGCATCCACTGGACAGCACTGGCAGAGGCGCCCGATGCGCCGGTGGCGGAACTGCTGCCGGTGACCGGCAGGACAGGGACGGTGTACGCTCTGACGACTGTCAGTCGCACACCGCTGGCCCTGGGCGCAGAGCCAGCGAGGGAAGCGTTGAATGCGCCTCTGCTCGAAAGAGGCGCGAGGGAAACGTTGAATGCGCCTCTGCTCGAAAGAGGCGCGAGGGAAGCGGCATCGTTGGCCTCCGGTCTGAGCGCAACCGGTCTGCTGGCCTGGGTTCTGGCTGGGCTTGCCAGCGCCGCCCTTATCATCATTGTCGTCATAGATATCGCCCGTGGGCGTCGTCGGGCGGCGGATGTCGTTTTCAAACTGGGCACAGCGCGGCTCGGTTGATCGGCGACAACAAAGCCAATTTCACGTGTGGACGAGTTACCGCAACTGGGGGAAGGTCGATGCGACCGCCAGGCCTGTGAAGAGCAGCAGCATGAGAAGCGCGCTCCCGCCGAACACGAGGGCAAGGACCACCCAAGGCAACACGCCCAGAATAATGCCGGCCAGGGCAAAGTGCGGCAGTGTTCGCCCGCGGCGGTTGCCCACTGCCCGCCGGATAATCTGGGCCAGGAGCGTTCCGGCGCCGGAGCCGGCGATAAAGGCGATGAAAAAGCCAAAAAAGCCAAAGCTGCCGAGTAAAAAGCCAACAATTGGGGCGGCGATAAGCGTAAGGACGAATCCAACGCCAAAAGCGACAATATTATCCCGTCCTAAGGCATTGAAATAGATATTCTGCCGCTCCCGCACACATTCCGTGCAGCGATAGCCAACCGGTGTGCGAACGGCACAGGACATACAGATGGGTTTGCCACATTTGTTGCAGCGCAAGAGCGTTTCTCTCTGCGGATGGGTAGCGCAGCGCAGAGTCTCCGGTTCACCGTCTCCCCCTACCTCCAATGGGGCGGGCTTACCGTCATAGATGGCGCGCCGGGCCGGGTCACCGAGAATCTCGTAGGCATTCTCGATAGAGGCCAGTTTCTGCGTCGCGTACGCCCGGTCCTCAGCAGAGTCCATACCTTCCGGTTGATACAGCTTTTGCAGTCGTCTGTATTGCCGCCCAATTTCCTCCTGCACGGCGTCTTCCGGTACGTCCAGTGTACGGTAATGCTCCTTTGCCGGTTTGCGTGTTTCTTCTGTCATCAGATTTCACTTTCCACTCTTCAGCGTCCCACTGTCTACTTCAGTTTGTTCATCAGCGTCTGGTAAAAGTAGCTGCGGGGCCGGATGCGTACAAATCGGGCTTGATAGGGGCTGCTGTCGACAACGATCTCATCCGAATCATCTACTTCGACTTCAAACTGGCCATCTACTGTCAGCATTGCTGAGTGATCGCTGTAGACTCGCAGGCGCACTTCCGTGCCTTCCGAAAGGACCACAGCCCGATCCATACTCATGTGGGGCGCGACGGGGATAACCAGGATATTGCGCAACTCCGGCGGCAAGATTGGCCCTCCTGCGGCGAGGGCGTAGGCTGTGCTGCCGGTGGCAGTGCTGACGATCAGCCCGTCGCAAGTATAGGTAGTCAGATATCCGCCGTCCAGGTTGGCGCTGACCCGTACGATCCGGGCCAGACTGCCTCGGCTCAGGACCACGTCATTCAGCGCGTCGTATGTACAGCGCACCGCGCGTTCGCCGCCATTGGGTTGGGCCTTTTCGACCAGGGCCCGCACCATCAACCGTTCTTCGATCCAGTAATCGCCTCGGAGCAGACACTCCAGGGGCGTGCGCCAATCCTGGGGGAAAATCTCGGCCAGAAAGCCAAGACGTCCCATCTTTACGCCTAACATAGGTACGTTATACGCGGCTCCGAGTCGCGCCGCCCGCAGCATTGTGCCGTCACCGCCTAAAGTAATCAAGAGATCGACATCCGGAAGTTTGGCTTTGATGGCGTCGGCATCCCAGGCTGAGTTGCGCCAGATTTCATTGACACTGGCTCGGCGCAAGAACTGTTCCAGCTGTTCCGCCAGATCCAGCGAGTCCGGTTTTCTGGGATGATGCAGAATGCCAATGCGTTGAAAAGCGCGTGTTGCGTCGTCTGTCATTTGGGAAATCTTTCAGGATCGATAGTTTTTAGTTGATCTATAGCCCTACTGATTGGACAACCACAAGGGTTGCCCCTACTGTGATGTATATGATGGCGCGCATACCTCATTCGGTATTCCCGCCAGTTCCATATCGTTTTCAGTTTTGCGTTTCCAGTTTCGAGTAGCAGTTGCTGAAAACTGAAAACGGGCGCCTAAAAACTTCAACTGAAATCCAGCCTGTGTTAAGATGCGCCTATGCGCGTACTGATTCTTTCCGATATCCACGCAAACTTTGTCGCCTTGGAGACCGTGATGGCCGACGCGGCTGGCCGCTTCGATACGATCTGGTGCTTGGGCGATGTGGTCGGTTATGGTCCAGCGCCCAATGAGTGCGTGGATTTTGTGCAAGCGCAGGTGGATCTGTGCGTCATTGGCAACCACGACTGGGCTGTATTGGGGCGTGCTGGCGTCGATATCGATTACTTCAATCCCTTGGCGCGCGAGGCCGTTCTTTGGACCCGACGCCAGCTAAGCGAGGAAAGCCGCGATTTCCTCAACAGCTTACCGGCGGAACCTCTCGAGCCGGAAGGTGTGGGCAGCGTACTGATCACCCACGGCAGCCCCAGGGAGCCGGTATCGGAATATGTGCAGACGCCGACGATCGCGCTGGAAAACTTCTCCTACTTTCAGGCTGAGATCTGTCTGGTGGGCCACACCCACAAACCGGCCATTTATCGCTGGAGGTTGAGGGAAAACCGCGATCGATACTCGATGCGCGGCCGGCGAAATGGCACACCGGTGACCGTTGATTTCCTCATACCATGTGAGGGCCAGTGTATGCGACTGGAACTGACGGGTCAGGAGCGCCTGATCCTCAATCCGGGCAGTGTAGGCCAGCCCCGGGACAACGATCCAAGGGCTGCCTACGCCCTGCTGGATCTGGATGTCCTCACTTGGGAACAGCGCCGGGTCGCCTATCCGGTCGATCTGACCCAAAGTCAGATGCGAGTAGCCAATCTGCCGCGCCGGCTGATCGACCGCTTGACCTTTGGCTGTTAGGGTTTCTGCCAACTGCGGCCTATCTCTTCGTTCGCGATGGAGCGGCTCGGTATCTGCCCCGTCTCCAGCCGATTGTACATCTCAAACCAATCGGGCAGGTCTCTGCTGCGGTCCTGGGCCTTGCGCCGTTCATCCTCTCGCCGCCATACCATCATCCGACGCGTGATCTCTTCTTTGACATATCTGGGATTGGGCACGTTATCAAAGGTAAACGCGCCTTCGCCGGCGGCGGTCTGCACAGTAATATTGCCAAAGTTCAGAATCATCTTCAGGGGTGAATCCATCTCCAGGCGGATGTCCTGAATATCCCTGAGTTGGGCTTCCCGGCGTTGTTCGCTGAGAAAAAGCGGCAGCTTCTCGACATCGATGATGCGGTCTTGGGTAACTGTGTAGGTATCGTTCCACCAGTCGGCTGCGAGCCAGATGATCCACCCCAGGATACCGAGCGTCACCAGTCCAGCCAACAGTTTCAAACTCGGAAGCGATGCATTCAGCGCGGACTCAAGTTGCTGCAACGGGGCCATAAAGGCGAAACCGCCGGCCAGGAATAGTATGCCTAGGGAAAGAAGCAACCCGAGGGGCATGACCTGGATGAATAGAATCCACCAGTGTTTGTGCCAGACGATACGATCGGTAGATTCCCACTGAAGTGAACTGTCGACTGTGATGTAGCGGAGGAATCGTTTCCACAGATTCGGCTCTGCTGTCTCAGCGGGGGCGGGTGGGGCTGAATCGGCGCGCACGCGGCTGGGCAGATCAACGGTCAAGCCCAGACGCTTCTCCAGCGCGTTCTGGATATCTAATTTGCTTTCGGCGCTGTATCGCTGGTAGCGCAGGCTACGTTGGTGGAGAATCGTGGCCTGCAGGTCGGCTGCATCTATCGTAAAATCGAAATCGATCGATCCTGTGGCGCCAGCGGTATAGACAGACACAGTGCCGTACTTCAGCAAATTTCCCCAGAATGTAGAGGACACGTCTACCCGCTGGATCTGTTCCAACAGGGCCTCCCGCCGCTGTTCTCTGATGAAAATGACCTTCTCCTGCTGGATCACGCGCCGGTTGGTGACGATAAAATAGTCGTTCAGGTGGTCTAAGATGCCCCAGATGAGCGCCAAAATCACAAAGCTGCCGCTGACGCCCCGAGAGACCCACACGGAGACGCTGAAAAAAGAGAGGAGCCATATAAGACCGATGCTGATGAGGATGGCGACTCCTGTCAACTGCAATTTTTTCAGCAACGTGAGCCAGTGCCGTTGGCGCAGGGTGATCAGAACTTCGCCTTTTCTCAGCCACTTATAATCCTGCCGCTGTGCGCGGTCTGCGTCGCCATCTCCCTTGGGCAGTCGGACAGTAACTTTGTCCCCTACCTCTGGGCCGAATATCTGACTAAAGCGCTGAAAATCTTGCCGGTGCAGCCGCAGCCACAGGCTGCCCGGTTCAGCTTCGACGGTCAATTCCACATTGTTGGCGGAGCGCAGCGCGGTTTCGCCGAAGTAGGCAATGCCGCGCACTGGCGCGCGGGGCAAGGCGCGGTTGTCGCCATCCAGCGCGCTCAACACGGCTTTGCCGTTTTCCAGCAAAATCCACATACTGTCGCCGCTATCTCCCTGCTGCATAATCGGATGGGATTGGGGGATATGCTGGAAGCTGCAAAAGCCGGCGATCTGAATCTGCTCGGGGAGGGTCAGCCCGGCGAAGATCGAGACGGCGCTGATTGTTTTGGCCGGCAGCCATTGTATTTCTGGGTTCATCACCTGGGGAAAGCAGCGTCCGATCTGGCGCATCGTTTCCCAGGGCAGTTTGAATACAGTCGTCTCGGTTCTGGCTTCGGCCCAGTGGCCGTATCTGTCTGCGGGCGCGCTCTGGTTCGCGCCAACGCTGCCGGGAAAACCGAAGGGGCTACCGGCGCCCAGCCACAGGCGGTTATCCGTTCTGCGAGGATGGTACAGCTCAACCTGTCCCTGAGCGATGAGAAAGAGGGTATCCGCGGGCTGGTTCTGGGTATAGAGAACGGCGCCGGCTTCCACTGTCTGGCTTTGCATTTCTTCGGCCAGACATCCAAGAATGACCATATTGACATCCGCCAGCAGAGGCATGGCGCGCAGGCGGTTGACGGCTGTCTGGCAGGTCGCGTGCTGGCGGGCGTCGGGATAGCGATAGAGGAGCCGTTCCAGTCGCGATCGTTCGATGCACAGCGCGGTAACGGTATCTTCGGCCGTGGCCGTAGTGGTGTAGTTGAGGCTAAAGGTCAGCTCATAGCGGCCAATGAGATGCCCTGCGCTGACAACCCGGTTGATCACCTCCACAGGGTCAGCGGCGCTAGGGCCACTCCTGTTGCCATTGCCGGTTGGGTTTTTGCTCTGCCGGATGATGCGGACGGAACCATTCAGAATAAAAAAGACGAACTCGGCGCCCTCGTCCTGCCGGGTCAGTTGATCGCCGGCCGAGAAATCGACCACCAGCGAGCTCGATTGGAGGAGATCGGCGACTTCGTCTATGGGCAACCCATCCAAAAACGGCAGGGATTGTAGCAGCGCCACAGACGGAGGGGCGCCGACAAACTGGGCGAGGCCGACACGGTTGCCGAGCGCCATTTACAGATGCTCCTTGACTGACTCGGCGGCTTTTCGGTTCATACCTGGCACGGTCAACAGCTCATCCACGGTCGCTTGTCGGATTTTCTCCAGATCGCCGCTGAAGTATTGCAACAATGCCTTGCGTCGTGTGGGGCCAATGCCGGGCACGCTATCCAGAGCAGTTGCAGTCTGTCCTTTGCGGCGCAGAGCGCGGTGATATGTGATGGCAAAGCGGTGGGCCTCGTCCCGGATACGCTGCACCATATACAAGGCTTGGCTGCCTCGTCTGAGATAGATCGGGTCTCGACGCTGGGGCAGGAAGATTTCTTCCTCTCGCTTGGCCAGACTGATCAGCGGCACTTTGTCGCTCAGACCGAACTCTGCCAGCGTATCCACGGCAACACCGAGTTGGCCTTTGCCTCCGTCGACAATAACGAGGTCTGGCAGCAGTTTCCAGTGGCTGTTGTTGGCTGATTGGCGGCCAGGCCTATCAGGTTCTTGCTCCACTGCGCGCCGAAAGCGGCGGCGCAACATCTCTCGCATGCTGGCAAAGTCGTCTGCCTCGCCTTGGCTGCCCCTGCCACGGATTTTGAAGCGTTTGTAGGCGGATTTCAAGGGGATGCCTTTGGCGAACACCACCATCGAGCCGACGGTATTCGTTCCCTGCAAGGTGCTGATGTCGTAGCATTCGATACGGGCGGGCGGAGTCAACAGCGCCAGGGCTTTCTGCAGTTCGGCGAGGGCTTGGGTTTGGCGGTTCGTATCCACGGCCCATTGAGCCTGCTGCACCCGCAGATACTCCTCGGCGTTGCTTTTGGCGAACTCCATCAGTTTGCGTTTTTTCCCCCGGTGGGGCATGCGGATCTCGACCTTGGCTCCGCGCAGCTGACTCAGCCAACTTGCCAGAAGATCTTTTCTCTGCGGGGCATATTGGACCAGCAGGCGCGGCGGAATCTGAGCGGCGTCAGCGTAGAAGCGCTGAATGAAGATGCCGATCAGATCGCCCAGGTTTTCGGCGGTCGTCTCGAACACTTCGACCCCTTGCAAGGCGAAAACCTCTCTTCCAATCAGCCGCCCTCGACGCACCAAAAGGATCTGCACGACTGTGTCGCTGGATTTCGCGTCTTGGGCGATAGCGACAACATCTTCGTCATCGTTCTGTAGGCCGACGGTTTTCTGTTGCTGCACGATGCGTTGGGCCGCTTGAATGCGATCCCGATAGGCGGCAGCCAGCTCGAAATTGAATCGTTCGGCAGCCTTGCGCATTCTGGCTTCCAGCTGACTCACCACTTCAGCGGTGTCGCCTTCCAGGAAGTTCATCAGCTGTGTAATGCCTTCACGATACTCGGCGCGGTTCTGGGCGCCGATACAGGGGCCACCACAGAGCTGCAGATGATAATACAGGCAGGGGCTTTCGTCCTTGCCGTCGATGGCGCGGTCGCAGTCCAGATAGGGGAAAACTTTACGCATCGTTTCCAGCGTGCGGCCTACGGCCCAGCTGCTCGTAAACGGACCGAAATAGCGCGCGCCGTCTGCTGTCATTTGGCGCACCCGCTCCACCTTCGGGAAATCATCTTGCCAGTTGACTTTGATGTATGGATATCCCTTATCGTCCTTCAGCATGACATTGTAGTAGGGCTGGTGACGCTTGATCAGGTCGTTTTCCAGAATCAGCGCTTCCATCTCTGTATTGGTGACCCACCAGGTAATGTCCTGCACCTTGCCAACCATATCCTGAATCCGGGGCGCATGTTTGACCGACGCCTGGAAATAGCTGCGCACGCGATGGCGCAATACCAGCGCTTTGCCTACATACAGCACATTGGCGCGTTCGTCCCACATGAGGTAACAGCCGGGCTTATCCGGCAGCTCTGCGATCTTCCGTTGCGCCTGTTGCGGCAGTTGTCGGATCATGGCTCCGATTGTAACACGTCTTTTTGGACGATTCAATCGGCTGCTCTTGCCGGGCGCGTCCCGGATTTTTGGGGAGAGGAGCAGAGTGTCTGAATCAGGATTTTCAGGATGGAAGGATACACAGGATGATTTGCCTTGTTCAACGGACTGCGCGCAAGTGGTTGTGGAGACGCTACGCGGGTTTGCAGTTGGCAATAAAAAGGGCGACAATGACAGGCCGGCCACCTGATCTTGGGAGGCGCCCATCTGAATTTTCCACCTGCGCCGCAGCGGTAGGATAGCGCACATGCCAACACTCACCCTCAAACCCACGCACAAGCCCATCAGAGAATACTACGCCGCGCTCGAGCGCTTCGAGCGCCTCGGCGTCAGCCATGAAAGCGCGGTGCGCTCCGCCTTTCAGGCGCTGCTCGAAGCCTGCGCGCGGCAGTGCGCGTGGACGCTTGTGCCGGAACAGGCCATCGCGCCTCGTGCGCGCAGAGGCGCATCGAACACTGCGCGCGGCAAGCGGCGCATCATAGTTGACGGCGCCCTGATCGACGATTTCCAGCTGCCGCATGGCATCTGGGAGGCGAAGGATATCCACGACGACCTGCTGTCTGAAGCGCGGCGCAAGTTCGAGGCCGGCTATCCTGATGACAACATCCTCTTCCAGACGCCGCAACGGGCCATCCTGTGGCAGAACGGTCGGCAGCTGCTCGACGCGGACCTGAGCGACCCGGCGCAGCTGATTGGGGTACTGGAAGCCTTCTGCGGCTACCGGCCGCAGGAGTACGCCGCCTGGGAGGAGGCTGTCGCGCAGTTCAAAGACAGAGTGCCGGATATCGGGCGCGGCCTGGCGCGCTTGATCCACCAGGAGCGGCAGAGCAACAGCCGCTTTGCCACGGCCTTTGACGATTTTCTGAAGAAATGTCGCCAATCGATCAATCCCACTCTCTCTGCGGCCGCGGTCGAGGAGATGCTGATACAGCATCTGTTGACCGAGCGTCTGTTCCGCACCGTGTTCGACAACCCCGCCTTCACGCGCCGCAATGTCATCGCCAACGAAATCGAGAGCGTGATCGACGCGCTCACATCGCAGTCGTTCAGCCGGCGTGATTTTCTCCAAGGCCTGGACCGCTTCTACGTGGTCATCGAACAGACGGCGGCCACCCTGGGTGAGTACTCCCAAAAACAGGGATTCCTCAACACCGTCTACGAGCAGTTTTTCCAGGGGTTTTCAGTCAAGGTGGCGGATACGCATGGCATCGTCTACACGCCGCAGCCGATCGTCGATTTCATGGTGCAAAGCGTTGCCCACATTCTGCAAACGGAGTTTGGGCGTTCGCTATCCGACCCCGGCGTGCATATCATCGACCCGTTCGTGGGCACGGGCAACTTCATCGTGCGCCTGATGCGGGAGATACGCCGGACTGCGCTAGAGGCCAAGTATACGTCAGAACTGCACTGCAACGAGGTGATGCTGCTGCCCTACTATATCGCCAGCATGAACATCGAGCATGAATTTTACGCGGCGACCGGCGTGTATCGGCCCTTT
Source organism: uncultured Caldilineaceae bacterium (assembly GCA_958295915.1). Classification (GTDB taxonomy): domain Bacteria; phylum Chloroflexota; class Anaerolineae; order Caldilineales; family Caldilineaceae; genus Bin5. The sequence goes on along the minus strand of OY282381.1, from coordinate 3,122,948 downwards.
GAAGGCATCTGCCTGGTGGACACCTTCGACCTGGCGGAAGACCGGCAGATGCCGATATTCGCGCCGGCGAACACACAGCGCCTGAAGACGCAGAAGCAGACGCCGATGTTCGTGGTCATCGGCAATCCGCCTTACAACGTCGGACAGATCAACGAGAACGACAACAACAAGAACCGCAAATACGGGACGATGGATGCGCGGGTTGCCGATACGTATGTAAAAGACTCCAAAGCGACGCTCAGAAACAAACTCTCTGATCCGTATGTGAAGGCGATACGCTGGGCGTCGGATCGGATTGGCGAGGAAGGGGTTGTCGCCTTCGTAACCAACAACGGCTTTCTCGACGGTGTAGCCTTTGACGGCATGAGAAAACACCTTGAACAGGATTTCACCAGGATCTATCACATCGATCTCAAAGGGAATGCCCGCACATCCGCTGAACGCCGACGCAAAGAGGGCGGCAATATTTTTGATGACCAGATCCGGGTTGGGGTGGGGATCAGCTTCTTCATCAAAGAAGCGGGAGCGAAATCCGAGGCGGCTGAGGTTTGGATCTACTCGATTGACGACTATCTCAAAGCCCGCGCGAAGCAGGAGATTTTAACCCGATTCGGTGACTATACAAACGTTCCAATGAAACAGGCCGCCATCGATACAAAGCACACATGGCTGACAGAGGGACTTCACGCCGAGTTTGAGAGCTTCATCCCGCTGGGAAGCAAGGACGTGAAGGCGGCAAAAGGCGAGGCGGTGGATGTGATTTTTAAGGTCTATAGCCTTGGTATCAGCACAAACCGTGATGCCTGGGCGTGTAATTTCAACCGCGACGCGCTCACAGAGAACATGAAGCGGACAATTGACACCTACAATGAGCAGGTGTTCAACTGGGAACAACGGGAAAATCAGAATGCAAATGTCGATGATTTTGTGGCGTATGATGACAAGAAAATCAGTTGGAGTCGGGACTTAAAGGCGAAGTTGAAGCGAGGGCGCATGGCCAGATACGCTGACCACAAGCTGAGGCCATCACTCTATCGCCCGTTTACGCAATCGAACCTTTACTTTGACCGCATGATGAATGATGTCGTATCTGTGTTCCCATCGATCTTCCCCACAGCGCAGACCGAAACGGAAAACCGGGTGATTTGTGTCAGTGGACTCGGAAGCAACAAACCTTTCCACACCTTGATGGCAGATATGATCCCGTGCCTTGACATACTCGAAAAGACCCAATGCTTCCCCTTCTACGTCTACGACGAGGACGGGACAAACCGCCAGGAGAACATCACCGATTGGGCCTTGGCGCAGTTCCGCAGGCGCTACCGCGACGACACAATCAGCAAATGGGATATCTTCCATTCCGTCTACGGCCTACTGCACCATCCGCACTACCGCGAGCGCTACCAGGCCAACCTCAAGCGCGACCTGCCGCGCCTGCCCTTTGCCCCGGACTTCCGGGCCTTTGCCCAAGCTGGCGCGCGCCTGGCGGAAATCCACGTCGGCTATGAAGAGATGCCCGCCTATCCGCTGACAGTCAGCGAAAACCCGGATCTGCAGCTTGATTGGCGCGTCGAGAAGATGAAGCTGTCCCGAGACAAAACGCAGATCCGCTACAACGACTTTCTGACACTTGACGGAATTCCAGCAAAAGCTTTTGACTATCGGCTGGGCAATCGCTCGGCCCTGGAATGGGTTATCGATCAATACCGCGTCAAGACGGACAAGCGCAGCGGCATCGTTAACGATCCCAACCGTGAGGAGGATCCGCAGTACATCGTCAATCTGATTGGGAAGGTGATCAGCGTGAGTCTGGAGACGGTGGAGATTGTCGAGGGCTTGCCGGTGTTGGGGACGGGTTGAGAATACAACGCAAGGACGCAGGCGCAAAGGAAAACCAATACAACGCAAGGACGCAAGGGCGCAAAGGACGCAAAGAAAACCAGGGAGGCGCTGCTCTTGCCGGCGTTGGGGACGGGTTGAGAATACAACGCAAGGACGCAGGCGCAAAGGAAAACCAATACAACGCAAGGACGCAAAGGCGCTAAGGACGCAAAGAAAACCAGGGAGGCGCTGCTCTTGCCGGGGGTGTATGTAGAAATGTATATGAAAATAGGCGCGTCGAGATTTGACCAGTGGATGAACTGTGGTATACTCATTCCGGTGTCGTCGGAGCGCGCCGACGTAGCTCAATCGGCAGAGCAGCTGTTTTGTAAACAGCCGGTTATCGGTTCGAGTCCGATCGTCGGCTTTCCATTATGAGCGCATAGACGAAGCGCAGTGACAGAAGCACATTGACAATTGGGCGGGTGCCCGAGTGGACAAAGGGATCTGACTGTAAATCAGACGGCTTTCGCCTACGGTGGTTCGAATCCGCCCCCGCCCACTTTATGAGTAGTGCATAGCCGTTGGCGTTACGACTAGCCCGCATAGCTCAGTCGGTAGAGCGCATTCTTGGTAAGAATGAGGTCACCGGTTCAAGTCCGGTTGTGGGCTCATGGAGTTGTTGAATGCGCCTCTGTTCGAAAGAGGCGCGTTGACGTTGGCTTTTCCGCGTCTGTAGTGAAAAGTATACAAAACGCAGGATCTAAGGCCGCCCACCTACATTCTGGTGGGCGGCTACTGATGATTACGTCCTGTTACCCTTCGGACATTCAATCATAGCAGGAGGCGGCAACCTAATGGCGAAGGCGGTATTTGAGAGGAACAAGCCCCATGTGAACGTGGGGACGATCGGGCATGTGGATCACGGGAAGACGACGCTGACGGCTGCGATCACGAAGGTGTTGGCGCTGCGGGGGATGGCGGACTTCAGTGCGTTCGAGCAGATCGACAATGCGCCGGAAGAGAAGGCGCGCGGCATCACAATCGCCATTGCGCATGTGGAATATGAGACGGAGAATCGACATTATGCGCACGTGGACTGTCCGGGTCATGCGGACTACATCAAGAACATGATCACGGGAGCGGCGCAGATGGACGGCGCGATTCTGGTGGTAGCGGCGCCGGATGGGGCGATGCCGCAGACGCGGGAACACATTTTGCTGGCGCGGCAGGTGGAAGTGCCGGCGATGGTGGTGTTTCTGAACAAAGTGGACATGATGGAGGACGAGGAGCTGCTGGAGTTGGTGGAGATGGAGTTGCGGGAGTTGCTGGACACCTATGAGTTTCCTGGGGACGACATTCCGTTTGTGCGCGGCAGCGCCTTGGCGGCATTGGAGAGCGGTTCTGTGGATCCGTCGGCGGCGGAGTATGAGCCGATCTGGGAGTTGATGCGTGCGGTGGATGAGTACATACCGACTCCGGCGCGGGAGGTGGAGAAGCCATTTCTGATGCCGATAGAGGATGTATTTTCGATCAAGGGTCGGGGCACGGTGGTGACGGGTCGTGTGGAGCGCGGGGTGATTCATCCGATGGAAGAGGTGGAGATCGTAGGAGTCAAGGCGACGCACAGGACGACGGTGACGGGTGTGGAGATGTTCCGCAAGCTGCTGGATGAGGGGCAGGCGGGCGACAACGTAGGTTGTTTGCTGCGGGGCATCGACCGTGCGGATGTGGATCGGGGTCAGGTTTTGGCCAAGCCGGGCAGCATTATGCCGCACACCAAGTTCAAGGCGGAGGTGTATGTGTTGCGCAAGGAAGAAGGCGGTCGTCACACGCCCTTTTTCAAGGGATATCGGCCGCAGTTCTACATTCGCACGCTGGACATCACTGGGGCCATCGATCTGCCTGCGGGCGTGGAGATGGTGATGCCTGGCGACAATGTGACTATGGAAGTGGAGTTGATTGCGCCTGTGGCTTTGGAGACCGGCGGTCGCTTTGCCATCCGCGAGGGTGGCCGCACTGTCGCCGCCGGCGCTATTACCGAAATCATCCAGTAACCAGCTGCAGGGCGGAAGTCGGGGCGCTTCTCTCCACCTTCTGCTTCACTGTTGTGAGAAGGAATAGGACATGGCAAAGCAAAAAATCCGTATCAAGCTCAAAGCATACGATCATCGCGTGCTTGATGCATCCGCACAGCAGATCGTCACTGCTGCAGAGCAGACGGGTGCGCAGGTTGTTGGGCCTGTGCCTCTGCCGACGAGGATCGAGAAATTCACGGTGATGCGGTCGCCTTTTATCGATAAGGACAGTCGTGAGCAGTTTGAGATCCGCACTCACAAGCGTCTGATCGATGTGGTGGATCCCGGCAACAAGACGATTGAAAATCTCACTCGTCTGAATTTGCCCGCCGGTGTTGATATCGAAATCAAGCTATAACGATCATCTTCCAACTATGGGCAGATGATCGGTCATCCTGTGGTGAAATATCTTTGCGCATATCTGTAGGCGATGGGTCTATTGGATGATGCGGCAGAGCGGTTGAAATCTTATCGATCGCGCCGGCGGTTCTGGAGGAGCAAGTGAAAGGGATTTTAGGTCGCAAAATTGGAATGACCCAGCTATTTGATGACAGCGGTGAAGTGGCGTCAGTTACAATAATCGAAGCTGGCCCCTGCTATGTCACGCAGGTAAAAACTGAAGATACGGATGGCTACAACGCGGTTCAGGTTGGGTTTGGAGAGGTTCCGGAACGCAAATTGACCAAAGGCCAACTCGGTCATCTACAGAAGGCCAACATGCCGGCGTTGCGTACGCTGCGAGAGGTGCGTTTGTCGGGCGATCCGGAACACGCTTTGGGCGATGTTATTAAAGCGGATGTATTTGCTGAGGGCGAGCTTGTGGATGTAACCGGCACGTCCAAAGGGAAGGGCTTTGCCGGCACTGTCAAACGTCACGGATTCGCTGGCGGCCCTAAAACCCATGGTCAGTCGGATCGGCATCGGGCGCCGGGCTCCCGGGGCGCCGGCACGACGCCGGGCCATACGTTCCCTGGCGCAAAAGGCGCGGGGCAGATGGGCAACAAACGCGTAACTGTACAGAATTTGAAGGTGGCTCTGGTTGACGCAGAACGCAATCTTATCGCTGTTCGAGGCGCGGTGCCCGGTCCCCGCAAAGGGCTGGTCTTCATTCGAACGGCTGTAAAGGCGTAACTTGGGCAGGAGGCGATACCGTGGAAGTGCCAATCAGAAATATGGCCGGCGAAGAGATCGGCCAGATCGAGCTGAAGGATACAGTATTTGCCGCTCCGGTCAACCGGGGGCTGATGCATCAGGCGCTGGTGAGGCAGTTGGCGAACGCGCGCAAGGGCACGCACAAGACCAAGACCCGCAGCGAGGTGCGGGGGGGTGGTCGCAAACCCTGGCGTCAGAAGGGTACCGGTCGGGCCCGACATGGCTCGATCCGTTCTCCCATTTGGGTGGGAGGCGGGAGGGCTTTCGGCCCTACGCCGCGCAAATATACAAAGAAGATGCCAAAGAAGATGCGTCGGGCGGCATTGCGTAGCGCGTTGAGTGTCAAGGCTGGGTTGGGCCAGATAGTTGTTCTGGAACAGTTGGAGATAGCGGCGCCGAAGACAAAAGTTTTTGTGCAGGCGCTGGCCGATCTGGGCTTGGACAACGAAAGCGTGCTCGTCGTCTTGCCGGAGCGGGATCTGGCGGTTGAGAAATCGATCAGCAACCTGTCCCAGGCGAAAGCGCTTCTCAGCGGCAATCTGAACATTCAAGATCTGTTAAGCCACGACAGGCTTCTCTTGCCTCGGGCTGCGGTCGATTTCATTCACGCCTGGCTTGGCGAATCGCGTTCGCGTATGAGACGAGGAGAGCCTGATGCACGTTTATGAAGTGATTAAACGTCCGGTCATTACAGAAAAATCGTATGAGGCGGCCGATTTTGCGAATCAGTACACCTTTGAAGTTGATTTACGGGCCAACAAGCACGAGATTCGTGATGCGGTGGAGACCGCTTTCAACGTTACTGTGCTTGGCGTGCGGGTGATGATCATGCCTGCCAAAACCGGACGGCGGGGCCGCCGCAAGGTCGTGCGCAAATCTTCATGGAAAAAGGCTGTTGTGACCTTAGCGGAAGGTGACAGTATTCAGTTTTTCGAGGGTGTGTGACAGCGGGACGGAACGATTCATGGCCGTTGGTTTCGGCTCTTGGCCGAGCGGCGGAATGTTGACAGCGACAGGAGAAGATAGATTTCCATGCCTGTAAAGATATATCGCCCCACGTCTCCGGGGCGTCGGGACATGAGTGTCTCGACCTTTGAAACGATTACTCGCACAAAGCCAGAGCGCTCGTTGCTTGTCCCTTTGAACAAGAAAGCCGGGCGCAACAACCAGGGTCGCATTACTGTACGACATCGGGGTGGCGGCCACAAACGGCGCTACCGCGTTATCGATTTTAAGCGGGATAGGTGGGGGGCGCCGGCGCAGGTTACCTCGATTGAGTACGACCCGAACCGCAGCGCCCGTATCGCTCTGCTAACCTATCAAGATGGCGAAAAGCGGTACATTATCGCGCCGTTGGGCGTTCAAGTGGGTGATGTGTTGGAATCTGGCTCTCATGCTGATATTCGCCCTGGCAATGCTCTGCCGATCCGCAATATTCCGTTGGGCACCCAGATTCACAACATTGAGTTGTATCCGGGACGGGGCGCGCAGCTTGTGCGTAGCGCGGGCGTCTCGGCCCAACTGGTCGCCAAAGAGGGGGCTCGCGCCCAGGTGCGTCTTCCCAGTGGAGAGGTGCGCTATATTGAGATGGGCTGTCTGGCTACAATTGGCCAGGTATCGAATCCGGATCACAGCAATATTTCTATGGGCAAGGCCGGTCGTCGCCGCTGGCTGGGCATTCGACCATCTGTACGGGGCGTAGCAATGGATCCTTCGTCCCACCCTCACGGTGGGGGGGAAGGGCGTTCGCCCATTGGTATGCCTGGGCCAAAGACTCCATGGGGGCAACCGGCGCTTGGCAAGCGTACCCGCCGCAACAAAAGGACGAGCAAGGATATTATCCGGCGCAGCAGCAAGAAGCGTCGCCATTAGCGAAAGCGTAGAGGTGGAGGAGATTCGATGGGACGTAGCCTGAAGAAAGGGCCGTATGTAGCGCCTCGCCTACTGAAAAAAATCGAAGATATGAACCGGGCCGGTGAACGAAAGGTGGTCAAGACCTGGTCTCGATCTTCGACGATTTTTCCGCAGTTTGTCGGTCACACGCTGGCGATTCACGACGGTCGTCGCCACGTACCGATCTATATCACTGAGAATATGGTCGGGCACAAACTGGGCGAGTTCGCGCCGACGCGATTCTTTCGCGGTCATATCAGGTCGGAAAGAAGCACACGCAGACAGTAGAAGAGCGGTTTTCAAGCGGTTTATATTTTCTTCCTCAATCGTGGAGATAGGGGAGCGCGTACGATGGAAGTTCGAGCCATTAGCAAATATATGGGGATTAGCCCACAAAAGGCGCGCTTGGTGTTGAACGAAGTGCGGGGACGCCAGGCGGAAGAGGCATTGGTCATGTTGCGATTTATGCCTCAGCAGGCTGCACGCCTGATAGAGAAGACGCTGAAGAGCGCGATTGCCAACGGTGTAGAGAATTTTGGTCTGGAAGCTGAAGAGCTCTATATCAGCAAGACGTATGCTGATCATGCGCCGAATCGTCGCTGGCGACGCTTTGGCGCGCGCGGTCGGTTTAAGCCATGGATTCGACGTTCCTCCCACATAACTGTAATATTGGAAGAGCGTGTCAGCGACGAGTAGCGGACGAAGGGTTAAGGAGGTCCAATGGGACGCAAAGTACATCCGATCGGTTTTCGTCTGGGAATTATCAAAGAGCACAAAAGTCGATGGTTTGCGACGGGGTATGACTATGTGAATCAGCTGGGCGAAGACCGTGAGATTCGCGCCCTGATTCAGCGTGATGCGCCGCGGGCCGGCATCAGTTATATCGAAATCGAGCGTCAGCCCAATCAGGTTCATGTGCTCATCAACACCGCCAAGCCCGGCATTATTATCGGGCGCAAGGGCGCGAATGTCAACATGTTGCGGGTGAATCTCCAGAAGTTGACCAGCAAGAAGGTCAAAATTGACGTGCACGAGATCGACAAACCGGAGACAGATGCCCAACTTGTGGCCGAGAACGTGGCCGAGCAGCTGGAGCGTCGTATCAGTTGGAAGCGGGCGATGAAACAGGTTGCCGGGCGCGCGATGCGAACCGGCGCCGAGGGTGTCATGATTCAGGTGTCCGGGCGTTTGGGCGGCAGCGAAATGGGGCGGGTCGACACGATACGTAACGGGCAGGTGCCGCGCCATACATTGCGGGCGGAGATCGATTACGGCACTGCTGAAGCCAACACGACATACGGCGTGATCGGCGTAAAGACCTGGGTCTATCATGGTGAAGTGTTGCCGGGTGAGGAATACCATGCTCGCTATGCGGAACTGGCGGCGGCTGAATAGGCGTTCCTGTTCGGCATATGCCATATATGCCATGGTTGGAGCAAAGACGCGGGATGGAGAGTGAACTATGTTGATGCCAAAACGAGTGAAATTTCGCAAGATGCATCGCGGTCGCATGCGCGGCAACGCTACCCGTGGCAATCGGATCGATTTTGGCACGTTCGGGTTACAGGCTACAGAGCCGGCCTGGGTGACAAGCCGCCAGATCGAAGCGGCCCGCCGCGCGATTGTCCGTTATGTGCGGCGTGGCGGCAAGCTGTGGATCCGCATCTTCCCGGATAAACCGGTGACAATGCGGGCTGCCGAGACTCGGATGGGTTCTGGCAAGGGCAATGTCGATCATTGGGTGGCGGTCGTGAAACCGGGGCGTATCCTCTTTGAGATCGCCGGTATAGATGAGAGTCAGGCTCGCGAAGCCTTCCGCTTGGCCGCGCATAAACTGCCTATAGGCACTCAATTCGTCGCCCGGCAGGATCATGTAACGCCCCGAGGCCCGGGCCTGGAGGAGTGAGAGATGAAAGCAGATGAATTGCGCCCTCTATCGGCCGGTGAACTATACAGCCGATTGGACGAGGGGTATCAGGAACTGTTTAACCTGCGCTTTCAGAAAGCGACCGGACAGTTGACGAATACCGCACGCAAAGGTCAGGTCCGCCGTGAGATCGCTCGCATCAAGACGATCCTACGAGAGCGGGAATTGATGGCTGAAGAAACTGAGGAGTAAGGTGATATGCGCGAGCAGAGGAGGATGCTGATTGGTGTCGTCACCAGCGACAAGATGGACAAGACTGTGGTTGTCGAAGTGGAGCGGGTCGCGCGCCATGCCCTGTATGGCAAGGTTGTCAAGACACACAAGAAGTACAAAGTCCACGATGCTGACAATGCCTGCTGTCTTGGAGACACAGTCCAGATTCGTGAATGCCGGCCGGTCAGCAAGCACAAAAAGTTTTTTGTCGAGAAGATTCTTGACCGTGCGGTCGTTGTCTAACTTGGAGCGAGTCGGCATGAGAAGAGGTGTGGAGCTATGATTCAGCAGGAGAGTCGCCTACGGGTTGCCGATAATACCGGGGCCAAAGAATTGTTGACGATTCGAGTCCGAGGGGGGAGCAGCCGTCGGTACGGCGCTATCGGCGATATAATTGTGGCGACGGTCAAATCCGCCAGCCCAACGGCAACCGTGAAGAAAGGCGAGATTGTCAGGGCGGTTATTGTGCGCACCCGACGTGCGGTGCGGCGCAAAGACGGTAGTTACATTCGTTTCGATGAAAACGCCGCGGTTCTCATCGATGACAATAAGAATCCACGTGGCACTCGCATCTTTGGCCCGGTTGCACGGGAGTTGCGGGATCGGTTTATGAAGATCGTGTCCCTGGCTCCGGAAGTTCTCTGACAGGGCTCGGTTGAATAGATCTGTGGGTAGCGAAGATACGCATAGGTTTGGAGGGCTGGATGAACATAAAGATCAAAAAGGGCGACCTCGTCGAAGTGATCGCCGGCAATGATAAGGGCCAGCGGGGTGAAGTCCAGAGCGTGATTCGCAAGAAAGGCAAAAACGGCCGCTACGACCCCAATCGGGTCTATGTGATTGTCGCTGGCGCAAATTATGTGATGAAGCACCAGCGCCGCAGCCCGACAGTGCGTACCCAAACCGGACGCATCGAACTGGAGGCACCCATTCACATCAGCAATGTGGCGCTGGTGGGCACGAACGACGAACCGACCCGCGTCGGCTATCGGTTCGAAGGCGAGGACAAGATCCGGTTCGATCGTCGCACTGGGGAGGCTCTGTCGACGCCGGCCGACAGTTAGTTGAGAGGTTAAATCGATGATCTGATGTCGCGCGCGTCGACATCAGGGGATGAGGAGTGAAGAGCGATGTCTGAATCGAGCGGAATACCGACGCACAAGCCCCGGTTGAAGGAACGCTATGACGATGAAATTGCCCCGGCGCTGATGTCGGAGTTTGGTTATACCAATATTATGCAGGCGCCCCGGGTTGAGAAGATCAGCGTGAACATTGGCATGGGCGAAGCGATCGCGGATGGCAAAACCATTGAACGCGCCAGCCAGGATCTGACAATCATCACCGGGCAAAAACCGATTGTGACGCGCGCGCGCAAGTCGATTGCCACATTCAAGCTGCGCGCGGGAATGCCCATCGGCGTGAAAGTAACGCTGCGGGGCCGGCGTATGTGGGATTTTCTGGACCGTCTGATTAGCATTGCTCTGCCGGCTCAGCGTGATTTTCGCGGCATTTCGCCGGATTCATTCGATGGGCGGGGCAACTACAGTTTGGGTCTGCGCGAGCAGCTGATCTTCCCAGAGATCGACTACGATGAGATCGACAAGGTTCGGGGCATGGAAGTGACGATTGTTACATCGGCGGGTAACGATGAAGAGGGTCGGCGGCTCCTGGCAATGATGGATATGCCGTTCCAACGGCGTTAGGAAATCCCGCTACGAGGATAAAGGGGAGAACGGTCTGTGGCTAAGAAAAGTATCGTTTCGCGGGAGTCTAAGCGGAAGTACGAAGTGCGGGTGCGCAACCGGTGCGCCAAGTGTGGTCGTCCTCGGGCGTATATGCGTCGCTTTGGTCTTTGCCGCATCTGTTTTCGCCGTGAAGCCCTACTTGGCAATCTGCCAGGCGTTGTCAAGTCCAGTTGGTAGTCGTTTTACTATAGCGCAAGAATCAAGCGCAAGAATCAAGAGGATTATTGGTTATGATGACTGATCCCATCGCGGACTTTCTGACGCGGGTCCGCAACTCGGCAAACGCCAGGCATCGGCGCGTTGTGATGCCCAGCTCTAAAACGAAAGTTTCGCTCGCCAAAATTCTTGCCGAGGAAGGCTTCATAAGCGGGTATTCGGTTACGGATGATGAGGTCCGGCCGAAGCTGATTCTCGGGATGAAGTACACTGGCAAAGGCCAATCGGTGCTCACTGGCATTGAGCGGGTGAGCCGACCTGGTCGGCGGATGTACACAGGCTATCGCAACATTCCCTTGGTGCGCAGTGGACTGGGCATCAATATTATTTCCACACCGAACGGCGTCATGAGCGGAAGGCAAGCCCGTCGCGAGCGGGTTGGCGGAGAGGTTATGTGCAACGTTTGGTAGTGTTGGGAGGAGAACATGTCACGAATCGGAAAGATGCCGGTTTCTGTGCCTGCCAATGTGACGGTTGATATTGTTTCAGGCAACATGGTAAAGGTGAAAGGCCCGAAGGGGGAACTCAGCCAGGGATTCGATCGGGCTATGACGATTTCCAGAGTAAATGGCGAAATCGTCGTGACTCGTCCCACGGACCAGCGCCATCATCGCGCCTTACATGGTCTGACCCGGGCATTGATTAATAACATGGTGGTGGGTGTCACTGACGGGTTCAAAAAGATTCTGGAAATTCACGGTGTCGGCTATCGCGCCCAGATGCAAGAACAGACTCTGGCTTTACAGATTGGGAAAAGCCATCCTGTTGAATACGCGCCGCCCAGTCCGGATATATCGTTTGAGGTATCCCGGGATGGCCGCACGGTCACGATTTCCGGCATCAACAAACAACAGGTCGGTGAACTGGCTGCCCGGATTCGCAAAGAACGTCCACCGGAGCCATATAAGGGCAAAGGTATCCGCTATCAGGGCGAGTATGTGCGTTTGAAGGCTGGCAAGGCCGGCGGGGTAACTGCGTAAGAGGGAATGAATTATGGCAAAAGAGACACGCGCGAAGGCGCGAAAACGCCGGCATCATCGCGTGCGGCGCAAGGTTTTCGGAACGGCGGCGAGACCGCGCTTGAATGTCTTTCGCAGCCTGACTAACATTTATGTCCAGGTGATCGACGACCAAGCTGGCCACACCCTTGTATCCGCCTCTACACTGGAATCTGATCTGCAAGAGAGCTTGGCTGATAAGCTGAAAGTGGAGCAGGCTAAAGAGATTGGCAGAATCGTGGCCGCGCGGGCCATGGCCGCCGGCATCGAGCGGGTGGTTTTCGATCGGGGCGGGTACCGTTATCACGGCCGCGTGAAGGCCGTGGCCGATGGAAGTCGGGAGGGTGGTCTCGTCTTCTAATCAGAGCAAGGAGAATACAATATGGCGCGTCGAGATCGGCGACGAGACCGCGAGCAGGAAGAAGAAAAAGACGAACTAGATGAAAAGGTTGTTCATATCGCCCGTACGGCCAAGGTGGTGAAGGGTGGACGCCGGTTTGCTTTTCGCGCCGTGGTTGTCGTTGGGGATAATAACGGGCAGGTCGGTGTTGGCGTGGGCAAAGCCCGCGAGGTGCCGGATGCCATCCGCAAAGCGAGTGAGATCGCCCGCAAGACCATGGTAGCGGTGAATCTGCTGGGGACGACCATTCCCCATGCGAGCCAGGCCCGGTTTGGGGCCGGCGAAGTTCTGTTGAAACCGGCAAGCCCTGGCACCGGCGTAATTGCCGGTGGTGGAGTGCGCGCTGTGGTCGAAGCCGCGGGCGTTAAGGACATCTTGTCCAAATCTCTGGGTAGCGACAATATTCTGAACGTTGTTCAGGCAACCTTTGCATCCCTCAAGCAGTTGCAAGATTACAAGGTCGAGGCGCAGCGACGCGGAGTCGATCCTGAGATATTGCGTCCTTTCTGGTATCAGGAAGAAGAGTCCTAATGGCTAAGACGATCACGAAGACGGTCACTAAGACGGTCACGAAGACGATCACTGTGAAACTGGTAAAGAGCCCTATCGGGTACAGCAAACGGCAGAAGGCTACTGTGCAGGCTCTGGGTCTGCGGAAGATGAACCAGATCGTCGAGAAGTCTGACAGTCCGACAATTCGGGGCATGATCGCCAAAGTTTCCCACCTCGTTAAGGTGGTGGAAGAGACGTAGGCGTTCGCGGGATAGACGAGGCGGCTATGGACTGCCCGCAAGCAGTCTCGGCCTTTTCCATTTGGCTGGAGTATACAGACTATGAAACTGCACGATCTGCGCCCCGACGAGGGCGCAACCCGAAAGCGCAAGCGAGTAGGTCGTGGGCGCGGTTCAAGACGAGGCAAGACGGCCGGGCGCGGCACTAAAGGGCAAAATGCCCGCTCTGGCGGCGGTGTCCGGCTGGGGTATGAGGGCGGTCAGTTGACGTTCATACGGCGTCTGCCTAAGATGCGCGGGTTTGTCAACCGCTTCAAGGTGACCTACACCCCGGTGAACCTCGACCGCATGAGCGAACGATTCGAGGCTGATGCGCACGTGACGCCGGCGTCACTTTTCGACACGGGGCTGCTGGGAGACAGCAAGCAACCTGTGGTGGTCCTGGCGCGAGGAGATATCGACAAGCCGCTCCATCTACAGGTTCATCGCATCAGCGGAAGCGCCAGGGAAAAAATCGAAGCCGCCGGCGGGTCTGTCGAGATTCTGCCCTTCGCGGTCAACAAAAATCTGCCACGGTCCTAACTGTAGAGAGGCCGGGTTTGTCGCCGGATACAGGACAGCTCTGGCCCAGTCTCTAGCGGAGAAACCTCTATGCTCGAAGCCGTACGCAATGCATTCCGTTTGCCCGATCTGCGTCAGAAGCTGCTCTACACATTTCTGATTCTGGTCGCCTATCGGCTCGCGGCGCATATACCTCTTCCCGGCGTCAATCGAGAGGTGTTGGACCAGATATTTCGTTCAACGGATCAGAATATCCTTCTGAGTCTGTTGAACTTTTTCAGTGGCGGCGCCCTGGCTCAGTTCAGTGTGATGGCAATGGGCGTCTATCCGTATATCACGGCCACGATTATCATGCAGTTGCTGACCCCTATCATTCCTCAGCTCGAGGAACTGAGTCGGGAGGGGGAACAGGGTCGTCAGCAGCTCAACCGATACACCCATTATATAACAGTTCCATTGGCGATCTTGCAGGCTTTCGGCCAGGCGACGCTGCTCAGCCGGCCTGTGGGCGGCGCGGCGACGGGCGCGGTTTTAGAGCAATGGGGCTTTTCCGGCGAGGCGCTGCTGCCATCGCTCACAATCCTGATCAGTTTGACCGCCGGCACAATGCTTGCCATGTGGATGGGGGAACTACTCACGGAGCAGGGCATTGGCAACGGCGTATCGCTGATCATCTTTGCCGGCATCGTCGCGTCCGCGCCCAACCAGGTGCGGCTCCTCTATCAACAGGGCATCACGCAGTTGATGATTTTCAGCTTCATTACGGTTCTGACTGTGGCCTTGATTGTATGGGTGCAGGAAGGCCAGCGGCGCATTCCTGTACAATATGGCAAACGGGTGCGCACAATGCGCGGCAACCGCTTAATGATGGTCGGTGGGCAGAGCACATACGTGCCTATGCGGGTGAATACCGCCGGCATGATACCACTGATCTTTGCCCAGAGTCTGCTCATCCTACCGAACACATTGGCATCCTATTTTATTCTACGCAGTGATTGGATCGGCACTGTCGCGAACTTCTTCTTTACCACGTTCAGTCCTCAACACTTTCTATACTGGCTGATCTACTTTATGTTGACAGTTGCGTTCACCTACTTCTACACGGATATTATGTTCCGGCAGCAGAATCTGCCGGATACGCTTCAAAAGCAAGGGGGGTTTATCCCGGGTATCCGGCCTGGTCCGCGCACTGAAACGTATCTGAACAGTGTGTTGGGGCGCATTACGCTGGTTGGAGCGCTTTTCCTGGGGTTGGTGGCTGTGTTGCCATATCTCGCCGGCGTGATTTTCGGTGGCGGCATTGGCAGCTTCAATACGCTTATTATCAGCAGCACGGGCCTCCTGATTGTTGTCGGTGTGGTGCTGGATACAATGAAACAGATCGAGGCGCAACTGATGATGCGCAACTATGAAGGCTTTATCCGTTAGGCACGCGGGAGAAAAGAGGGAAGGGGAGAGAGAAGCGAGAGGTTGTTCTCTCCCCTTTTATTTTGCAGTGCAAGGAAACGGTATTGATGAGTGATCGCATCTATCTGGTGTTGTTAGGGGCGCCTGGATCCGGCAAGGGCACACAGTCTCAGCTATTGCAGGAAACGTTGGGCATTCCGCAGATTTCGACGGGAGAGATCTTCCGCGATAACCTGAAGAACCGAACACAACTTGGGCTATTGGCCAAGAGTTATATGGATCGAGGGGAATTGGTTCCGGACGAAGTGACGATTCGGATGGTGGAGGATCGTCTGGCCCAACCCGATGTCGCGGATGGCGCGATTCTGGATGGCTTTCCCCGCAATCTCATACAGGCCCAGGCGCTGGATGAGATCACCGCGGGGTTCGGGGGCATCGATCTGGCGCCTCTGATCCAGTTGGATGACGAAGAAGTCATAATACGCATCAGCGGGCGGCGCAGCTGCCGTAACTGCGACAGGGTCTACCACACAGTATTCAATCCTCCCAATGGCGAAAACTGTGATGGTTGCGGCGGCGAGCTGTACCAGCGGGATGATGACACGCCAGAAACGGTGCGGAATCGGCTCTATGTCTACTACAAACAGACATCTCCTCTCATCGGTTACTATTTCGCTAAGGGGTTGCTGGTGGATATCGATGGCGCGAAATCTATCAAGGATATGCAGGCGCAACTATGCTCGCTGTTAGCCGCCAATGATATTGGTGATATTGGTATCGGCGGGAAGCGCTCTGTCCGCTTAGCCTCTCCTGAAGCCGCGTGCTGACGGAGAGAATGCGAAATGAACGGCGAAACCATGATGAAGAAATTGAGGCGCCGCCTGCGTCAGAATGGGCAGCGCCAGATCAAGGCCACACAGGAACGCCCGGAGCCGATCCGCAAAAGCCCCCGCGAGATTCAACTTATGCGGGAAGCGGGCCGTATCGTCGCCAGAGTCCATCAGGCATTTCGTGAAACCATCAGGCCTGGCATCAGCACCTGGGATTTGGATCAGTTGGCCGTGGAGATTATTCACAGCCATAACGCGACGTCCAGCTTTCGCGGCTATCGCGGCTTTCCGGCCAACATCTGCACGAGCATCAATGAGGAGCTGGTGCATGGCATTCCGAACCGCGCGCGCGTTCTTCAGGACGGCGATATCATCAGCATAGATGTAGGCGTTTTCTACCGGGGCTTTGTGGGCGACAGTGGCTGGACGTATCCTGTTGGCGCGATCGATCCTGTTGCTGAGCGTTTGCTACAGGTGACGGCGGAAAGCCTCTATGCCGGCATCGAAGCGACCCGTTCAGGCAATCGAGTGTTGGATATCAGCGCTGCTGTGCAAAGCCATGTCGATCCCAGCGGCTTTCACATTGTCCGGGAATATACTGGTCATGGTGTGGGGCGAGCGATGCACGAAGCGCCGCAGGTTCTGAACTATGTATCGAGCGACATGGATGGGAAGATTGAACTATATCCCGGGCTGGTGGTCGCCATTGAGCCGATGGTTCAGACAGGCACCTGGCGCACAAAGATCCTGAAGGACAAATGGACTGTCAGCAGCCAAGATCATAGTCTGAGCGCCCATTTCGAGCACACAGTAGCTGTTACAAACAAAGGGCCGGAAATATTGACGCGTCTTTAGCTTTGTGATACACTTATAGAATTGCGCTACGTTTCAGGAGAAGGAGCGTTTGGCATGAAAGTACGGGCCTCGGTTAAGAGAATGTGCGAAAAATGTAAAATTGTGCGGCGGCGGAGACTTGTATATGTGATGTGCCAGAACCCAAAACATAAGCAACGGCAGGGCTAACTGCAGCGAGTCAGAAAATTGAGTAATTTTGAGGATTCTGCATCCAGAGGACAACGCATAGAGTTGCCGGAAGCGTTTGTCGGTGGGAGATACACCCGCGGGGTATAGTTTTTACCGCGTGCGTTGTTGTGCGGACTCAACTGTACTCAACAAAAATCTATCGGATAGGCACTGAGGAGAGAGCAACAATGGCACGTATCGCAGGCGTTGATATTCCTCGAGACAAGCGGGTCGTTATCGCCCTTACGTATATCTACGGAATTGGCCGGACAACCAGCCAAGGGATTCTGGAAGCGACCGGTATCGACGAAAACAAACGCGTCAAAGATCTGGATAGCAACGAACTGGTCGCCTTGCGGGATTACATCGACCGCCACTGTCGCGTCGAAGGCGATCTGCGTCGCGAAGTGAATATGAATATCAAACGTCTCATGGAGATCGGCAGCTATCGCGGTTTACGCCATCGCCGAAACCTCCCGAGCCGCGGCCAGCGTACCCGGACCAATGCCCGCACCCGTCGCGGGGCCAAGAAGACCGTGGCTGGCAAGAAGCGCGCGCGCAAGTAACGACAGAAAGTTTCTGGTTTTTAGTAGGGGCGGGTCTTGCGCCCGCCTTGGGCAACCACAAGGGTTTGCTCCTACTGGGGAGAAATCATGGCTCGAACACAGCGTCGCCGGGGCGGGCGATCGGCCCGGCGGGAGAAGAAAAGTGTGCCGAGCGGACAGATTCATATCCGCGCCACATTCAACAATACGATCATTACAGTCACCGACCCCCAAGGGGCTACCCTTTGTTGGGCCAGTTCGGGCACAGCTGGTTTCAAGGGAAGCCGCAAAAGCACACCCTTCGCGGCCCAGCTTGCGGCGGCGGCGGCGGCTCGTCAGGCTGTGAGTGACTTCAATATGCGTGAGGTCGAAGTATTCATCAAAGGGCCGGGGCCGGGCCGCGAGAGTGCGTTGCGGGCATTGAACCCGGCCGGCTTGACCGTCACGTCGATTGCCGACATTACACCGATTCCACATAACGGGGTTCGCCCCCCGAGCAAGCGGAGAGTATAGTAGAACTGGCGCCGCGGCGTCTCTGGCGGCGCGGCATGAGAAATTGCGCGACAACGGGATTCAGCTGTCGGAAGAAAAGAGGCATCGTGTTTCGACGCGATGCCATTATTATGTGTAGTCGATCCGCCCATTTCCCCTCAATGTAGGCGCTGGGACACGTAGGCATAGATACTCAGGCATACATTGAGGCGATGAGGCAACGAATTACCATTCAGGCAGACGAATCGAGACAACGGAATAGCGCAGATCGTTGCAAACGTCAGTCGATTTGGAGGGAAGATGGCACGATACATAGATGCGGTTTGTAAACTCTGCCGACGCGAAGGACAAAAACTGTTTTTGAAAGGCGAACGCTGTGTTAGCCCTAAATGCGCGGTCGAGCGGCGTCCATTTCCACCGGGTGAAGCTGGCCGCCGCACTGTCATGCGTCGCAAGGTGTCGGATTTCGGCATTCAGCTGCGCGAAAAGCAGAAGGCTCGCCGCATGTACGGGGTGATGGAACGACAATTCCGTCGCTATTTCCGAGAAGCGTCGCGTCGCAAGGGATTGACCGGTGGAACTCTACTGGTATTGCTGGAAAGCCGTCTGGACAACGTCGTATATCGGTTGGGTTTTGCCGATAGCCGCGCGCAGGCTCGTCAATTCGTCCGGCACGGCCACTTTGCTGTCAACGGTCGTAAAACGGATATTCCGTCTTATTTGGTGTCGCCGAATGATCAGATTGCCGTTCGCGAGAAGAGTCGTTCCAAAACTTATTTCCGCGAGCGCGTTCAGCTTCTCGACAGTGCGGCCCCTCCCACGTGGCTCAGTTTGGATGTGTCCAATCTCAGCGGCACGGTTACTGCAGTGCCGGAACGAGACGAAATTGGCGTACTTCTGAACGAACAGTTAATCGTCGAGTACTACAGTCGCTAACTGATAGTGTACATTTGCGTTGCTTGTTCAGGTCGGTTGTTCAGGCAATCGGCAGGGCTGCGACGATACGTGTCGCCACCGGTGGTTTGGATGAGATTGCTGCACAGCAGAGAGGGGTAGCCGTTGCTTAACAACCTAGTTTTACCGAAGATCGAAGTGGAGGCCAGTTCGCGCAACTACGGCCATTTCGTTATCAGCCCGCTGGAAAGCGGTTATGGAATTACTCTTGGGAACTCTTTGCGTCGGGTTTTGCTGTCCAGCTTGCCGGGCGCTGCCGTTACCTCTATCTCCGTCAGCGGTGTGCATCATGAATTTTCTACGATCGATGATGTGCTTGAGGATGCCACCCGTCTGATTTTGAATGTAAAACAGATCCGTTTCACGAGTACCAGCGCTGATCCGGTTCGCATTTCCGTGGATGTTTACCACGAAGGGCCTGTGACAGCTGGCGATTTGAACTGCCCGCCGGAAGTTGAAGTCGTCAACCCGGATCTGTATCTTTTGTTTGCTGATTCAGATGATGTGAACCTGGACATCGAGATGGTCGTGGAGCGGGGCCGGGGCTACAGCCCTGCGGAAGAACGCATGCAGCTACCTCTGGGCGCGATACCTGTCGATGCGATCTTCAGCCCGGTCCAGAAAGCGTCCTACCGGGTCGAGCGCACCCGCATCGGTCAACAGACCGACTACGATAGACTGAATCTGGAAATCTGGACCGATGGCACGATTTCTCCGGAAGATGCCGTGCGCCAGGCCGCCGACATTCTCGTTCAGCATCTGACCTTGTTCGTCGGTACCCGCGCGGCTATGACCGAGCAGCCGGAGGTGGAGGAAGAGGGCCTTTCCAGTCGTGTGGCCGAAACACCGATCGAAGTTCTGGAGCTGACCGTACGGGCCTATAACTGTCTGAAACGAGCCGGCATCACAACAATCGGTGAGATTCTGAAACTGATGGAAAAGGGCGAAGAAGAGATGCTCTCCATCCGCAACTTTGGCAAAAAGTCGCTGGATGAGTTGGTAGAAAAGCTGAGTGCAAAAGGATACATGGATGTGCAGGGCGTAGATCTCAGAGCCTACCTGGGCTATCTGGGCGGCGGCAACGGCGCCGATGGCGATGATATTCTGACCGAAACGGCTGAAGCGATCGAGCCGGTCGAGGAGACGGGCTGATCGCTTCCAGCGGAGGAATGTGACAATGCGACACCAGATCGCAGGGCGCAAGTTGAGCCGTACATCGGCTCAACGAAAGGCTCTGTTTCGCAACCTGATTCGAGAACTGTATATTCACGAGCGGATTACCACTACGCAGGCCAAGGCGCGCGCTGTCCGACCTGAGGCTGAAAAGCTGATCACCAAAGCCAAGCACGGCCTTTCCGGTAAGATCGACCGGGTGCATGCGCAGCGGCAGGTGGTCGCATATCTCAATGACAAGACGGTCGCCAAAAAAGTTTTTGACGAGC
Source organism: uncultured Caldilineaceae bacterium (assembly GCA_958295915.1). Classification (GTDB taxonomy): domain Bacteria; phylum Chloroflexota; class Anaerolineae; order Caldilineales; family Caldilineaceae; genus Bin5. Next base: position 3,102,520 of record OY282381.1, on the reverse strand, counting down.
TGGCCCCTCGTTATCTGGAGCGGAACGGCGGGTATACCCGAATTCTCAAGCTGGGCAAACGCTTCGGTGACGCCGCGGATATGGCCATCATCGAATTGGTGTCTGACAACGGTGACGAGTAACTGAACGGTTTGCATGTCCGGCGGTTCTGGCTTTTGTTTCTCTCGCACTGCGCGCTGGGCAATCAAATTGTCTGTTTGTGTGTCTGTTTGTGGCCCTATGCGCCACAGCGGTGAGGAGGGCATGCGCAAAGTCGCTGGTCTGGTCGCCTACGATGGCACAGATTTCTGTGGCTTCCAGGTGCAGCGGCGGGAGCCGACGATCCAGGGCGCATTGGAAGAGGCATTGGTTCATCTGAGCGGCGCGCTCTGCCGGGTCACTGGCGCTGGCAGGACGGACACAGGTGTTCACGCCCGTGGGCAGGTTATCGCTGTTGAACTGCCGTGGAAACATTCACTGACGGCCCTACGCCAATCCTGGAATCAGCGCCTGCCCGCTTCGATTGTCGTTCGCTGTCTGACGGAGGCGCCGCCAGGATTTCATCCGCGCTTCAGTGCGGCGGAACGCGCATATCGGTATACGGTGTGGGCGCCGAGAACTGACAGAAATGGCGAGAGACGGTCTCCTCTGCTGGATCGTTTTGCAGTGGTTTTGCCCAGATATCCGGATTTGGAGGCAATGAATGAGGCTGCCAGCCTGCTGATCGGGACGCACGATTTCGCCACCTTCGGGCGGGCGCCTCAGGGGGACAATACTGTCCGCCGGGTTGAGTCGCTCTTCTGGGAACGGGCGGAAGAGTCACTTCCGGGGCTCGATCCATTTCCGCTTGAGCGGTTGGTCCTGACGATTACGGCCAACGCATTTCTGCGCCGGATGGCGCGTAATCTGGCCGGCTCTCTGCTGGCGGTCGGTCTGGGCGCATGGCAAACCGACGATTTGGCCGCAGCGCTGAGCGCGAAAGATCGCAGTCGCTCTGCGCCGCCGCTTCCGCCGCAAGGGCTTGTTCTGGAGCGGGTGCGGTACACAGATTTTACTGATTTATTTACTGAGCATCTCTCACCCCGCCGGACAGGGCAGGGCGATTGCTTGCAGGTGAATTAGGAGATTTCAGGGTGAAGACACTGAGCCTGAGCTATGAAGAAGCCCAAACCGGGCGCGAGTGGTGGGTTGTCGATGCGACGGGCAAGACACTTGGGCGGCTGGCGTCGGAGATCGCGCAGATCCTGCGGGGCAAGCACAAACCGACTTTCACACCCCATGTGGATTGTGGCGACTTCGTTATCGTCGTCAACTGCGGGAAGTTCCATGTAACCGGCAACCGGATGGATGAAAAACGGTATTACCGGCACTCGCGTTATCCTGGCGGCTTGAAGAGTCGAACGATGCGCGAGCAACTGGAACGACAACCGCGGAAGATAATCTATGAGGCGGTGAAGGGGATGGTGCCCAAAACGCGTCTCGGCCGCGCCCAAATGAAAAAACTGAAGATCTACGCCAGTCCGGATCACCCACACCAGGCACAGAAGCCAAAAGCGCTGGATCTGTAGGAGAGCAGAGATGAGTGAATACATTGAAGCGGTTGGACGACGCAAAAGCGCCACGGCGCGGGTGCGGCTGTATGAGGGTGCAGGCGACATTATCGTAAACAGCCTGCCGATAGATGGCTATTTCGGTCGCGCATTGGATCAAATGGTAATTCGTCAACCGCTGATTCTAACCGGCACGGAGAACAGCTTTAATATCAGCATTAAGGTGCACGGCGGTGGTGAAGGTGGCCAGGCCCATGCGGTGCGTCACGGGCTCTCCCGGGCGCTGGTGGCTGCGGACCCGAATCTGCGGCCTGCTTTGAAAGCGGCCGGTTTTCTTACTCGCGATGCGCGTGTGAAGGAACGCATGAAGCCCGGTCTCAAGCGGGCACGCAAGGCCCCGCAGTACACAAAACGCTGAATGACGCCTGTGCGGAATCGAGCAACTGCGGAAAGCGGTGGCGTAGCCATCGCTTTTTGCTCTTTCGTCCATTCGAGGCGCCCGACCGAACGACTGCTGCCGAGACGGTCGCGGGGGCCGTTGGAGCCGGCCGCGCGGCAACTCTGTTAGAAGGAAAATTATATACGATAGTAACCATACGATACGGCTAAGGCCAGATCGGGGAATAGCTGACCCTGCGTTAGAGGGCGTAGGTGGAATTGATATTCTCAAGGAGAAATAAAAATGAACAATGAACATCCGAAATATGCATGGATTCACACATTTGCCAAAGACGGAACAATTATTTGGACTTGTAAACTTGACGATGAACACGAGTTACTCGTTCAGCAAGAGCCTAATGACCTATTCAGTTGGGGTGTTGTTCTTTTGAAGGAAGACGATGCTGTGCCACTTACTAGGTACGATTATGAGACTGATCAAGAGGCAAGGCACCAAGCAGAAAGAGGTTGGAGGTATGCCTTAACAAAACCACCTGAGCCGTCAGAAACACAAAATTTCGATTGGAAAGTAGCCGATTTCGGTGATGTATTTGAATGCCGCATGGGTATGTGGGAAAGAGTGATACTACAAGCTTGGCGTGATGATATCACAGGTCTGTGGTCTTCATATGCCAGTTATCAACATGATAGCAATTCGGCACTTCTATATCAGGAGCTAGACGCATTCAAAACACATCAAGAGGCAAAAGATGACTTACAAGAGTGGTATCTAGCAAACTCTCTCAAATTTTTGGATATTCCTATTACTCAGCACTCTGCTGGCCGCCGAAGAAGAAGTAGAAAGAAAAAGGCCGGAACCTAAATTTAGTCTCCGGCAAACTCGGCGTTACGCTCGCCTATCCTGCAAGCCAGAGGGCATGGTTATCATTGCATATACTTCCCTTTTAGAAAGAGAATCCAGCATATATGCTGATCCGGTGTGGTCTTCTTCTCATTTCCGAAGCGACTGATTCCCGAAGCGATGACGCGGTTCTGACAGAGGTACAGACATTGCTGGCCGAAGCTCTGGATAGATTTCTCCCTCTCGCCAGCCGCGTGTATGCGGCGCCTCCGCGCTATCAGGTGGAAGAAACCTTACGCCACTGGTGTGATGAAGAGGAATTGGACCTGATTGTGACAGTGGGCGGCACCTTTCCGGCGCCGGGCCCCTCGGGCCGGGAGATCGTGCCGGAAGCGACGGCTGCCGTGCTGGAACGGTTGATGCCATCTCTGCCAGAGACGATGCGGGCCCGGGCCGCGGCGGAGCATCCTTTAGCGTTGCTGGATCGAGGTGTGGCCGGCATCCGCGGCCGGACGCTGATACTCAATCTGCCCAGCAGGCGTGAACTGACAGGGGTGTTCCTGGGGAGTGTCCTCGACCTGATACCGTCAATTGTGGCGCGCCTTGGGGCTGAAGACGCACTTCCCAGCGATGAGGCCGCGCCGGCCTCTTTCGTGCAGAAAGATAGGCAGCCCCGATCCGGTGCGCTAAACCAGGATGAGTTTGCCGCTTTTCTGCGACGACGGCAACAAGATGGCTAAGAAGCTGTTTGCGAAGGACGCATCCAATTTCTGATTCGTAACTCATTATGCGGGCGAGACGCCAGCGATCCCAGGGGATATTTCTACCACTTGCCACTGGAAACTGGCATCTGCAGTTCCCCATCTATGCGTCCAGCAGCGTTGCTTGCGCGGCCCATGTCGCCCGCACGGCCAGGCGCGCGATCTCCGGCCAGCTGCGGACCAGGGCGTTGTAGTCGTGCGCTTCCTGGGCGCGGTTCTTGCGCTCGCAGATGTGGTAGAGGCGGTAGGCCAGCTCGCGCGCGTCCCTCGCGTTGCCTCTCAAGCGCGCCAACAGGACGCCGGCCGCCTCCTCGCCCTGCTGATAGTGGACGCGCACAAGGTGGTGCACTACCTCCCAGACAGTGAGCCGCGTGTCTGTCTGCGGATCCCAGTCGGCCGGCAGTTCCAGGGGACGCAGCAGGCGCGCCTTGCCGGCCCCGGCCTGCAGGATGCCGGCCGCGACCAGGCCGTCGATGCTGGTGTTCTTGGCCTTGGAGAGGGTCTCGGCCACACCGAACTCGCCTTCGGCAAAGCCCACCTGATCGAACCAGGCCAAAGCCCAGCGCGTGTCGGTATCGAAATCGCCCTCCTGCGCGCTCAGCGTCTCGTCCAGGGTCTGGTTGATGAGGTCCAGGGCCTCGCGCACCGATACGGTCTCTCCGCTGATGTGCAACACGCGCGCGTAGCGGCTGAAGATGGCCATGCCGGGGCCGATGGCGGTCTGGGCCAGGTCCACGGGCGCGATGTTGCTGGTCTGCATCTTGGCCACGGCCGGCGGCAGCTCCTCCTTGAGGGCGTCCATGAACTCGCGGCGCGTGGCCAGGGGCGCGTCGGCGGGGCGCGGGCGGCAGACGAGGACGATGCTTGAAGCCAGGGCGTTGGTGTTCATGCCAACTTGCCTTGTTCTCATCTCTGTTCGGATTGGCCAGGTACCCGAAATAGCGAGACCGGCCTCAAGCACTGCACCCAGGAACGTTTCCCAACCGGTGCTGTTGACCCCCATACCTTTCTTCTCCGACTGCTTGTAGGCGTAGTAGATGGTGACCGGCAAGTCCGGATGCGTGTGGTCGGCGAGACAGCGCATCGCCCGCGTCATGCCATCGAGGAAGAACGTTTCTGCCTTCTCCTTGCTCCCAGCATGACGATATGGTGTAGCGACCAGCTCCTCGATTTTTGGCACAGCCAGCGTGGCGAAGAGCCCGGGAAAGACCTGGCGTAACGAGCGCCGCAGCCAGACGTAGAAGAAGTCGGACAGATCAGCGTAGCCAACGTTATCGTAATATGGTGGATCGGTTGATACCAGTCTATCGCCAGAATGCGCTTGGGATACAGCGTTCTCCTGGAAAGCGAAACCCGCGACAAGTGGTTCCATCCACCGCAATGGGTCGCACGAATAGAAGACCGCTGCGTCAACGCTACCCGTAGCCGCAGCCAGAAAGTTCGGCTCCGCAAAATCCCATATCATCGGCAACGCTTGTCGGCCAAAACAGTGCTGCGCCTTCTGTCCGGCGGAGTTCCAGCGCACGAGACTGTTGCCGGTCATGGCCATCCGGTCCACGCTAAACGCCAAGTACACAGCCAGCGCCTCGGCGTAGGCAGTGGCCCCGGTTCCGCCGTCGCGCAGGGGGACGCCGTCGTCCGGCAGACCAGCGGCCGCGGCGTCGAGTCGGATGCGTTCGCGCGCCTCACTTACCAGGTCGCTGAAGGTGGTCAGCGCCACTAGCTGGCGGGCGGTGAAGAGATCGGCGAACGTGTTCATGCCGTACAGCGGCAATTGATCTCGGCATTTGCCAATCAGATCGTTCTCTGGCTTCCAATCCGGTTCGGCCTGTCGGGCTATGGCGGCATGTTCTTCTGTGGGAGGCAGATAGACCCGTCCCCGATCTCCCTCGGCAACGATGGCCATGAGGCGCGCGCCCAGGCGACCGGCTATCCCTTCGGCCTTGATGTAATCAGGGGTCATCGGCGCCCCGGACATCACACACTGGAAGTTTGCCCCGCGCGCCAGCTTAGTGCCCTTTCTGGCCCCCTCCGGCGGTGGCCCCGCTTTGACGGTGAAGCGGTAGCCGTCGTCATCGATCAGCGGCTGGACGTAGGCTTCCCTGCCCTTTTTCTTCGATAGGATGAAGGTGGACGCCAGCGGCGTCTCTATAGCGGCGAAGGCCGGGTTGGAGCTGCGTACCGTGCGCGCCCACAGCCAGGCGATGACCGGCAGCTTGCGGCCTACGTACCGCTCGAGGTCGGGCCGCGCCCGCGCCATCTCCGGCGTGACTTCCACTTTGGGGTAGAGGTGGCCGATGCGTTTCTCGGCCGCGGCGCGCATCCACTGGCCGTAGTAGCGCACATCCTCGGCCAGGCCAGTGGACTGTGGCCAGTGACCGGTGGTCAGCGCTTGCTGGCCTGCCTGGTCTCCAGCCACTGGAGACCGACCACTGAACTTGGGCGGTATTTCGATCATGGCTTTGTTGATCAGCACTGCCACCGGGTTGAGGTCGCTGGCGAAGCTCTCCAGACCCAGCCGCTGCGCCTCCAGGGGGATGGAGCCGCCGCCGGCGAAGGGGTCGTGGAAGGCCGGCAGCTTGTCGGGGTCGAATAGCTCGGCCGCTCGCGGATGGTCGCGGTTGTCGGCGCAGGCGCCACGCCAGCTCTTGCGGATCTCCGCGCGCGCCTCGTTCAGGACTCTCTCATCGGTGGTGTTCTCCCATTTCACCAGTTGCTCGATGATGTCGAAGAGCCGCTGGCGCTCCTGCGCCTGGGCCTCCTCGCTGGGGAACAGCTGCGGCCATGCAGAGGGGTCGTCCACCAGGCTGGCGAAGATGACGGCGCGCGCCGCGGCCAGGGGACGACGCGCCCACCACAGGTGCAATGTGCTGGGGTGGCCGTGACGGATCGATTTCTCGCGCGCGGAGGCGGCGTTGATGGCGTCCAGGGGCAGGGCGACTTCGATCAGTTTCTTGCGGGTGACGATGCGCGCCATGGGCTGATTTCAGATCCTACTCGGCCGGGGAAAATGTTGAAAGAAAAAAACGCAAGGACGCAGAGAACACCCAGAAAGCAACGCAAGGACGCCAGCGCCCGCTACGGCGCAAAGTCGAACTTCGCCTTCCACAGCTGCTGTCCTTCCTCGGTGTACTGGCCGGTACTGACGCCGGCGATGTCATAGTCGGGGAGATCATGCACGGCAACACATCGATCTATGAATGGAATCCTGTACTCGTCGAAGCGGAAGCCGAGGTTGTCGAACCCATACTGCTTTCTGTAGACGGGAAGGTCGTTCATGTCAACGGGGACGATGTGCAGGAAGAACCTGGCATTGACGTCGCCGTCGTCATCGCCCCAACATCGCTCCCGGGTGTAAATCAGACTGTTCCCGCTGCGATACACATCAAAATCTGAACGGAAGACAAGTTCAGATCTCGCGATCATCTCGTCTATCAGAGTTGAATATTCGATACCAGGGTAGAGAAACACCTGGCCGTTTTCCGGCGTGAGCAGAGCGGGGCCATCTATGCGTTGGTCCGAGATGAGAAAATCGTACGCCGATCTGTCGCGCGTAAGATTTCTTCCTGCAAGATAATCATTCGCCAGACGCCTCGAGTCGTCATTCGACCACAGTCCCGCGCCGCCAATCCGCATCGCGACAAAAACGCTGCGCCCCGGCTGCACTATTGCGCGGATACGCTCGAAGTCGGCAGGCAGTGTTGCATGCCGTTCAAATGCCTCGGCGTCGAACTCCGCCTTCCATAGCTGTCCTTCCGCGGTGTACTGGCCGGTCCTGACGCTGGCGATGTCATAGTCGGGGAGATCACGCACGGCAACACATCGATCTATGAATGGAATCCTGTACTCGTCGAAGTGGAAATCGAGGGCGTTGAACCTATACTGCTTTCTGTAGACGGGAAGGTCGTTCACGTCAACGGGGAAGACGTGCAGGAAGAACCTGGCATTGACGTCGCCGTCGTCATCGCCCCGACATCGCTCCCGGGTGTAAATCAGACTGTTCCCGCTGCGATACACATCAAAATCAGAAAGGAAGATAAGTTCAGATTTCGCGATCATCTCGTCTATCAGAGTTGAATATTCGATCCCATGGTAGAGAAACACCTGGTCGTTTTCCGGCGTGAGCAGAGCGGGGCCATCTATTCGTTGGTCCGAGATGAGAAAATCGTATGCCGATCTGTCGCGCGTAAGATTTCTCCCTGCAAGATAGTAATCCACCAGAAGCCTCGAGTAGTCATTCGACCACAGTCCCGCGCCGCCAGACCGAAGCGCGACCAAAACGCTGCGACCCGGCTGCACTATTGCGCGGATACGCTCGAAGTCGGCAGGCAGTGTTGCATACCGTTCAGACGCCTCGGGGTCGAACTCCACCATCCATCGCTGTCCTTCCTCGGTGTACCGGCCGGTCCTGACGCTGGCGATGTCATAGTCGGGGAGATCACGCACGGCAACACATCGATCTATGAATGGAATCCTGTACTCGTCGAAGTCGAAACCGAGGGTGTCGAACCCATACTGCTTTCTGTGGTCGGGAAGGTCGTTCACGTCAACGGGGAAGACGTGCAGGAAGAACATGGCATCGACGTCGCTGTCGTCACTAGGGCGCTTAGGCGAGGGAAGCGGCGCGACGGGTTTGGATGGCTCGGTAATCGCCTTGACCCGATCGCCGACGCCGTCAATGTAGTGCACGTGGGCCCGCAGGTGATAGCCTACATCTGCGGCGGTGGGTGTGTACTCGTAGCTGATCCCCTGAGGATGGGAGGCGGAGACATTGGTCCAGCTTTCGGTGTCGCTGCTGCGCTCCCACTGCCAAGGCTCCCGGCTGATGTAGTCTGCTCTGATCGCAGGCGCGAGGGAGGCAGCGAATGGCATGCCCACCACCGGCGTGTTCCCCATACTGAATCGAGCGGCTATATCGCCCCAACATCGCTCCCGGGTGTAAATCAGACTGTTCCCGCTGCGATACACATCAAAATCAGAACGGAAGATAAGTTCAGATTTCGCGATCATCTCGTCTATCAGAGTTGAATATTCGGTACTATCGTAGAGAAACACCTGGCCGTTTTCCGGCGTGAGCAGAGCGGGGACATCTATGCGTTGGTCCGAGATGAGAAAATCGTACGCTGATCTGTCGCGCGTAAGATTTCTCCCTGCAAGATAGTCATTCCCCAGACGACGCATCGAGTGGTCATTCGACCACTGTCCCGCGCCGCCAGACCGAAGCGCGACAAAAACGCTGCGACCCGGCTGCACTATTGCCCGGATACGCTCGAAGTCGGCAGTCAGTGTTGCATGCCGTTCAAATGCCTCGGCGTCGTGACCAACGCGCGCCATGCTGGACAGGACAAAAACCAACCCTGCGGCGATGGCTATCCCCTCAATCAGACGATCACTCGACAGCCGGCGTATAGGCAATGAAACCAGCGAAAAAAGACCAACGGGATGTCGAATAGTGGCAACGCCGGCCAGAACGAGCCTTTGCACTTCCTGAACCGTCATGTTGCCGGCCACCCCCTATCCAGACAAAAAAAGCGCGGTGTTGGGAGATCCGACACCGTATGCCGCGCCCTACCCGCCGCGAGCCGCTGAGAGCGCAGTCGCCGCAATCACTCGTTGCAACTCGGCGGTGTATGTCAGTGGGCGGGCGACGGACCGGCTCTCGGTTGAAGATCCGCCCGCTGCAGCGACCCGCTACGCATTATTATAACGAATGTACGTTACTATAGTCAAGAGGATGGTATAGCGACGGAGTGAGATAGACGCGGAGCGCCGGATAGCCGAGTTCTGTCAGCTTCCAGGAGCAGGCAAAACGGTCTGAATCGCCGCCATTTGCGCTTTCTACGCCATCCATAAGAGCGCATAGATCGTTTTCTTCGTAGCCGTGAAGATGTTTTTGACAAGCGCGTAAAAACGTGTAGTATGTAGTACATATGACATTTGGAAGATACATCCGTACAGCCCGCGAGAAGAGGCGCAGCCAGGACCGATCTTTCTCTGTGCGTCAGGTTGCTCAGCGCATCGGTGTCGAACCGTCTTATTTGAGCAAAATCGAGCGCGATCAGGCGGCGCCCCCCTCGGAAGCCACCATCAGCCGGTTGGCGAAAGAGCTGGGCGAGGATCCCGACCTGTTGCTGGCCATGGCGGGCAAGGTGTCCAGCGACCTTCAGCATATCATCCTGCATCGACCGCAACTGTTCGCGGACTTGCTGCGACAACTGAAGGATGCGCCTGACTACGCGGTTTTGCATATCGTGCGGGAGATTCGAGATGGAGATTGGTAGGGAGCGGGCTGGCAGGCGTCTCGCCTGCCAGGCGTTTGAAACCAGAAAAACCGTTGCAATGCGTCTCTGCTTGAAAGAGGCGCGCATCAGGAGGATAGAACAATGATTGAACTGAGGCAGGATCAACTGGTTTTCCGATTTCCGGAAGTGCATGAGGATGCCAGATGCCGGATCGCATTCCAACGCACATTGCGTATACCTGACGATAACCGGAGCTATTTCTTGCCGCCAGGCCTCGGCCGTTTTCCCCTCAACCATGTGGACGACTATGCGGACAGGACGCCGGCAGCCTGGAATACGCACGGGGGCGTCTTCCTGCCGATGTATCAGTCAGAAGCGATGTGGCTCGATTTTACTGGTCGGTATCCGATGGCCGTTAAGGTGGCTGCTGGAAAGATCAATGCCCTGACAGGGGCGCACTGGCAGCATGAACTCTCCAGACAGCCTCAGGACTATCTGGTGGTTCCTGATCAGCCGTGGCTGGACGGCTTCTGTGTCATGAAAGGGTTGATTCGGCAGTTCGTCGCCATGCCCCTCGGGGCAGGGTACTCGGCCGAGGAACAACTGACGGGAGAGGCGCAACACGGCGGGCTTCAGATTGTCGTCTACCCTATGAAGGCGTCGCGATACCGGAAGCGGGAAGAAGAGAAAGCGTTCGCAGGAATACACGCACTCAGGATCTATGCTCTCTCAGCGGAGCCCGAGATGGGCTTAGCGCCGGGCGGTCTCATGCGCCAGGAGATCTACGAGGATGAGTACGGCTTCGATGCGTGGGACACGTCGGTCCGCTCACGTTGCTTCGTGCATATTCTAAACAGCGTTCAGTTTTTTGAGGTGTCTGGCGTCGAGCCGCCGCGAGAACCGCCTACGGCAAAGGAGTACACAGCCGCCGGGCTGCCGTGGTTTGACTACTACGGCGGTGACCTGCAAGCGCTGGACGGCGCGCGGACATTGGCGGGCTTGGACAGCGTTGCGGCCAAGAAATTGAAGAAAGGAGAGGGTATCCTGGCGGATAACGATCCTGTGCAGCCGAAATTCGTCAAGAAGCTAAAGGGATCAAGGGTGAGAGAGGGTGAATTCTAGTTGGGGAAAGTTTTTAGTGTAGGGGCGGGTCTTGCGCCGCCCCTACTACGCAGCTCAGGCGTAGAGCACGATCTTATCGTTCTCCACCTCCACCCGGTATGTGCGCACGTGTAGTTGGGGGTCGTAGAGGGCCTGGCCGGTTTTGATGTCGAACTCCCACTCATGCCAGGGGCATTTGATGATCTCTCCCTCGCGTGTGTATGTCATCCCGGTCACGCCGTCGGGCAGCACGAGCGGCCGCAGCCGGCCCCGGCAGAGCGGTCCCAGTCTGTGGGGGCAGATGTTGCGCAGGGCGTAGTACGCCCCGCGGAGATTGAAGACGCCGATCTCCTGCCCGTTGACGCTCACAATTTTGCGGCCGCCGGGCGGGATTTCATCTGCAGTCGCGATTATATGTTTGGGCATCAATTCGGTATTCTCGCTAAAGCAGTATCCGGTCGCCGGTAAAACCTCAGTTTTCAGTGGTCAGTGAACGTAGGGGAGGTGGTTGCCCAGAGCAGGCACAAGGCTGCCCTATAAACTGAACTGGCCACTGGTTTGTTTCTCTCCTCTTCCCTTTCCCTACTCGATTCCATAGAGTTCGGCTGCGGTGTCGTACATCACGCGTCCACGGAACGGCTCATCAAGAGAGCGCAGAAACAAGCTGGGCTCGTCCCAATCCCAATGGGGATAGTCGCTGGCGAAAACCATCACCTCATCGGCGTGGAGCCAGTCCAGGAATGTTTCCAGAGACTGGCGGTCGGGCGCGTTGGGGAAGGGCTGGGAGCCGAAGCGGATGTGTTGGCGCACGTATTCACTGGGCAGCCGCTTCACCCACGGCGTGTAGTCGCGCAGGCTTTTCCAGTCGGCGTCCATATGCCACATCAGTCCTGGCACCCAAAAGACGTCATGCTCGATGAACAGGAACTTGAAATTGGGGAACTTTTCGAAGACTCCCTCGCAGATCAGGCTGCTTGTATGGGCCATTGCGATCTGTGGGCGGGCCATGCGCATTTCCAGATAATAGGTGGGGTAGCCGGCTGCGGTCGGTGGCACAGAAAAGCCGGCGCCCTCGCCGCCGAAATGCACAGACATGGGCAGGCCATGACGTTCGCAGGCGGCGTAAATCGGGTGGTAGATGCGGTTGCCGAAGGGGTGCAGACTGCCGGCGGGCATCAGCGCCTGGGCCACGCCGGGATGATCCCCCAGACGGTCGATCTCGGCTGCCGCCTGCTCGGGGTCCGCCGGCGCGATGTGAATTGAAGCCCGCAGGCGATCGTCCTTCGTCACCCATTCCTCCAGCGTCCAATCGTTGTAGGCGCGGCAGTAGGCCGCGGCGTAGTCCACTGTCGGATGCACGGCCATGTTGTATGGCCCAAACCCACCGGTCAGGATAGCTATGTCGATGCCGTAGTAGTCCAGATGCTTCTCGATACAGACTTGCGGAACTGTTGATGGGTCGGGTTCCCCCTCTGTGCCCTCCCACAGATCCTGGCGCACGGCGCCGCCCGGCATATTTGTATAGCCCACATGCGGCTCCATGGAGCCGAAATCCTGAATCTGCTCCACAAACTGCCGCGGCAGGTATGGGAACAGCGCATCCACGTTGGGTAGACTGTGATGCACATCGCAGTCGATAATCCGCTGGCGGGCGCTGGCCGTTTTCTCGTCACTCGGGTCTGCTATGATCTCAACATGGTTGTCAGCGCCTGCCGATTGCCCGGTCGTCGGTTGGTCGATCACCAAAGTCGCCACGGTTCGCTCCTTTCATGCTTCAGGCATACCGCCTCATGCGCTGGCATTGCCCGCTACGTGGTTACGGACGCCCACAAGGGTTTGCCCCTACCTGCGAGCGGCCCACATCGTGATCATACACGAAAATTTTAACTCTGTCAAGTTGCCTCTACCTGCGCGCAGCCCGCACGGCCTCGAGTATCTCCGGTCCTGGCGGATAATATTTGCCGGGCACGACCCCTTCCGCCAGGATGCGCTCCTTGACCAGAGCCTCCGCGGCCTCGTGCGCCTCCGTCAGTTCGACACACTCTTCGGCAAACCAGGAGGGCACCACCACCACGCCATCATCATCCCCGACCAACACATCGCCGGGCCGCACCAGCGCGCCGCCGCATTGAATGTCCACATTCTCCTCGGCGGGGATGGCGTAGGGCGCGCCACCGTGGGGCGTTCGATCGCGGGCATAGATGATCAGCCCATACTCCTCTTGGATCATAATGTCCAGATCCCGAATGCCTCCGTCGGTGACGATGCCATCGGCGTTATTCATCTTCAGTTGCAGGGCCTTTACATCACCGAAGATGCAGGGCCGGGCATCGCCCATCACATCCGCCACCAGCGCATCGCCGGGGCCGCAACGCCCCATGGCCTTGTACTCTGGGGAATGTTCGCCGATCTGCACTTCTACCTGCAAGTCCGGTCGGGGCGGCAGATAGCGCAGAGTGCGAGCGCGGGCGGCCAAGGGCTGACCCGGCGTGCAGGGACGCACATTTTCCATAAAGGGAAGCGGCACGCTGGCATATCTATGGACCGTGTGCCATATCGTCGCCACCGGCAGCTTCTTGAAGCGGTCCAGGATGCGCTGGGGCACATCAACCGGCGCGTAGGAACGTTCAGTCATCGGGTGTCTCCTGACGGGATAGATGATTTCAGTAGCTCAGTAGCCAGTAACTGCAGTGGCCACTGGTCTTAGGGGTTGCGGATGATGATACCCGAAAGTTGTTTTGCGCGCCACTGTAGGGCGCGACGGGTTTTACGCGCCACTGTGGGGCGCGACAGGTTTTGCGCGCCACTGTTAGGGCGCGACAGGTTTGTTTATTCTGCAAGGGTTGTTGCGCGCCAATTCGGTGTTCCCGCCAATTCAATATCGGATTATACGTGGCATCCTGGGGATGGCGTTCGGGCGGTTTGTTCGGGCCGGGATCGGGATATCTGTGAGGTGTGTTGGCTATGACAACTGCGCCAGGAGGTCACGGAGCAGCGGGAACAGAAGGCCTGCTACTCCGATGCCTATCAGCCACTTGAGTATTCTCAGTTCCGACTTGACGACTGCTATATCCCCTTGCAGCTCCGATTTGACGGACTGCAGATCGGCTTTGGTTGCCATATCCCCTTGCAGCTCCAACTTGACGGCCTGCAGATCGGCTTTGGTTGCCATATCCCCTTGCAGATCCGACTTGACGGCCTGCAGATCGGCTTTGGTTGCCATATCCCCTTGCAGCTCCAACTTGACGGCCTGCAGATCGGCTTTGGTTGCCATATCCCCTTGCAGATCCGACTTGACGGCCTGCAGATCGGCTTTGGTTGCCATATCCCCTTGCAGCTCCAACTTGACGGCCTGCAGATCGGCTTTGGTTGCCATATCCCCTTGCAGATCCGACTTGACGGCCTGCAGATCGGCTTTGGTTGCCAGGTGTTCGTATGCGCCTTCGATGCGGGCGAGGCGTTCAGTTGGCATCGGGACGTTGCGTTCCGCTTCCAGCCGTGCGATGCGTTCTTCCAGGGAGGCGGACGCCGCTGTCGTTGCCATAGCTTAGTCTCCTGACGGGGCAAAGAGGAGGTTGACTTGCGCCTCTGCTAGAAAGAGGCGCTGTAGAAGTTGATGTTTCACCTCCTGGCCTTATTCTACTCGCTATTTTAGGGAATTATATACTTGACTGCACAAGGATTCCCGTGCGTTGAGTGTGAGGATGTGGTATGATGGAGATACTTCAAGGAACGAGGGGCAGGTCTGCCTGTCCCGAGAAGAGAAAAGCCCGTCGGTGTTGGAAGCGCCACGGGCTACGATCCACAAGATCAGAGCTTATGGATACTCTCCAGAGTACCACAATCCACAAAACCTACCAAGAACGAGGCTACTGTTCGCGAGCTGGCTATGCTCGTATCCGTGAGGTATTGCGCTCATGCTGCTGGCTATACAATCGTTCCCTTGAACAGAGAAAGAACACCTATCTTGCCGATGGCAAGGGCATGAGTTTGTACAGGCAGATGAAGGGACTGACCCAACTGCGAAAGGAACAACAGTTCTGGCGAGATATAGGGATAACAGTTTCTCGCGGAGTCTTAGTGAGAGTAGACAGGGCATTCAAGGCCTTCTTTCGTAGGGTGAAAGCTGGGGAAAAGCCGGGCTATCCACGCTTCAAACCACATCAGCGCTATCAGTGCCTTGAGTTGGCAAGCGTTACAGCAGGCATGGTGAAAGGCAATCGTATCAAGGTAAAAGGAGTACCCGTTATCAAGATACGGCCCAATCGTAGGATGCCAGACAGTAGCCGGCTGAAAGCCTTGCGAATCGGTATGCACGGTCACATTCTGACAGTTGACCTTGTCTATGAAGAGGAACAGAACATCCTTGGGTCTGTGGATACTGCGGTGGGCATAGATATGGGCGTAAACGAACGCATGACCTTCAGCGATGGGGAAACAGTATCCCGGCGCCTGATTGACAGAAGTAGAGAAACAAGCTTGCAACGCGCCATCTCCACAAAGAAAAAAGGCAGCAATCGACGGAGAAAGGCGGTAGCTACGTTTGCCCGCGAGAGGCGTAGGAATACAGTACGCAATCGTAATGAATGCCATCGGTTGACTACTGCTATCGTGCGAAAATACCAGAAGATAGCGGTAGAAAAGTTGGCAATCAAGAACATGTCTCGACGTGGTGGCAGTCGGAAACGTGGCTTGAATCGCAGTATGATGGAACAGACATGGGGCATACTCTTTCAACAATTGCGCTACAAGGCAGAATGGGCCGGTAGACAATTCTCTGAAGTGGACCCCCGTAATACGTCCAAGACCTGTTCCCACTGCGGTGAAGTAAGGAAAGAGAAGCCGGCAGTTTATCGGATATTTGAATGTTTGCGGTGTGGTCATACGGAAGATCGGGATACCAACGCCGCTAAAAACATTAAGGAACGAGGGGTAGGTCTGCCTATCCCCTACAACGCGGGTGGGAATTCCCCGCACAGCCGGCGCGAGTCGGCTGAGAAAGATATGCTTGTGCAGTTAAGTATATAATTCCCCTATTGTACTCGCTTTATCAACTACTGCGTAACACGAGTACCTGAAAGAAATTCACCAGGGATCGCTTTTGATACCCTTTTTCAAATGTCAACGAAACCTAATTCCTGGTCGATATGATTCAAGACCTCAACCCGACTTGGCGCTTTCCCGAATAGTACCCAACCTGCGCCTGCAAAAGGCTTGACATAGCAGGTATGTTCTGGAATCAACGGGATAATAGGCTTAGGCAAGCGCGATTTTCCTTCGACCCAGCGAATAGGACTATTGGGCATTTGAGAACTCATTTCAAATGTCTTTGTTCAAGACGAACTGGCTCCCCATCCTCCGCCTCCGGGCGTCTCAATCCGCAGGCGTTGCCCTGGCCGCAGGCGCCGGGTGACTTTCGACGGCAGTTCTTCCTCTGACCCGTCCGCGTGAATCAGCAGATTGCGGCCCGGCGCGGCGGGCAAACCGCCGGCCAGCCCCCAGGGCGGAATCGCCCGCCGCTCGCTCAGGATTGTCACTGTCGTCGGACGCAGAATCTCGTACTCGCGCACAATGCCGTCGCCGCCCCGATGTTGGCCGGCGCCGCCGCTTCCCCGCCGCAGGTGGTACCGGGTCAGGCGCAACGGATAGGCCAGTTCCAGGGCTTCCAGCGGCGTGTTGAGCGTGTTGCTCATGTGAACGTGCGCGCCGCTGAGGCCGTCGCCCAGGGGGTGCGCGCCCATCCCCCCGCCGAGTGTTTCATAATAGGCCCAGGGAGAGCCGTCGGCGTTTTCGCCCCCCATCGTGCAGTTGTTCATCGTGCCCTGGCCGGCGGCGGCGATGCGGTCCGGCAGGGCCTGCGCCAGCGCGCCCAGCGCCGCATCGGTAATGCGTTGGGAGGTCTCTACATTGCCGCCGGCCACGGCCGCGGGGGGCCGCGCGTTCACCAGGCAACCCGCCGGCGCAAGCACCCGCACCGGCGCAAAACAACCGGAGTTGACCGGCACATCTGTGCCCACAAGGCAGCGCACTACATAATAGCAGGCCGATTTGGTCACGCTGAGCACTGCATTGAGAGAGCTGTGGATGCTGGCGGATGTGTCGTTGAAGTCGAACGTCACCATCTCGCCATCGATGGTGGCTGTCACCCGGATGGCCACAGGGGTTGTCTGCCCGTCCTCGACAAATTCGATGGCATCCTCGAACGTATAGCGCCCGCGCCGCCAGGCGCGTATGGCAGCCCGGGTCAGGCGCTCGCTGTAGGCCAGCAGGCGCGCGGCGTTGGCCAGCAGCTCATCGATGCCATGGCGGGCCGCCAGTTCCTGCAGGCGGCGCTCTCCCACTGCGTGGGCTGCCCGTTGCGCTGCCAGATCCCCGCGGCGTTCGTCCGGCGTGCGCACATTGCGCAGGATCAGCTGCAGCGCCGCTTTCACCAATTCGCCAGCTTCGTAGAGTTTCAGCGGCGGGATGATAATGCCTTCCTGGTACAGCTCTGTGGAGAGGGGCAGGGAGCCGGGCGACATGCCACCCACATCGGCGTGGTGGGCACGGCTGGCGACGAAGAAGTGGGGTGAATGCGCCTCTTGTTCTGCGCTCTGGGCCTCTGCCAGGAATACCGGCGAAATCATTGTAATGTCCGGCAGGTGGGAGCCGCCGGCGTAGGGATCGTTGAGAAGGGCGACATCGCCGGGCTGCCAGTCGTCGAAGGCCGCCAGGGCGGCTGCGACGCTATCCGGCATCGCTCCCAGATGGGCAGGGATATGCGCGGCCTGGGCTACCAGCCGTCCAGACGCGTCAAAGAGCGCGCAGGAAAAATCCAGGCGTTCTTTGATGTTGGGTGAATAGCTTGTGCGCTGCAGGGTGATGCCCATCTCCTCGGCGATACCGCTGAAGCGATGGCGGTACAGTTCCAATGTGATGGGATCGGGAGGGTTATATTGCGCGTCACACATTATCGTCTTTGTTTCTGGTTTTCAGTTGTTTCGAGTCACTGCACAGTTGCTAAAAACTCAAAACGAATAATTCACAATGGGGGTTCCTTTGTCAGGCGTGCGTTTCCTGCGTCTGCGCCCAGGAGAGAACTCGCAAGCCAAAGAGAATCACCAGAACGGCAGCGCCGACCCAGATCCAGAAACGGAAAAACGCGCCGCGCAAAGCCCACTGCATGGCCAACGCGTCGTTGATGGTCTGCGGGTAGACCAGCTCGTGCAGTTCGTTCAGCGCGACGTTGGAGAAGCGCTGTTCTCTGCCATCCGGCCAGATGACGACCAGCTCCTGCACTCTTTCGTTGTCCTCCAAATCGAAGACAAGCGTACGGCTGTCCGCATCGACACGCCCTTGCACGGTTTCGAATTCAAGGGCCACAGAAATTGTCGTTCCGTCCGTGGGGTAGATATCATCCTCAGACACAGTAAAGGCTACCCAGTGATGGCCTGCCGGCACGTCCGCTGCGTATGGTTCGGCGTCGGGCAGACCGACCTCCAGGGCATCGCGTACAGGGATCCAAAGCAAAAGGGCAGCCACAACCAGGGGCAGCAGAAAAAGAAGAAGACGTTGCCAGGAAGGTTGGATTGCGCGCCACTGTGGGACGCGAGATGGTGTCAACATGGCACAACTCCAAAGTTTCTGGTTTTTCGTTTCGAGTAGCTGCAGTTCACTGACTACGAAAGACTGCAGTTTTGGAAACTGACAACTAAAAACGAATGATACCATAGCCCGCACGGCAAGGTTGAATGCGTCTCTGCTCGAAAGGGGCGTGAGGGTTGGATTTGCGCGCCACTGTAGGGCGCGAGGGTTCAGCCGTTGGCGCGCGCCAGCCAAAGATTATGGCGTTCGTCTACGCAAGCCGCCCACCCCGGCGCTACGATGATCGTCGTGTCGAACTGAAAAATGATGGCCGGGCCGTCGAAACGATGGCCGGGCCGCAGACGGGCGCGGTCGTAGCAGGCGCTCTCGTCCGGGCTGTCAGAACGAAACCAGATCGGTTTTGTCCCCACGCGGGCTCTGTTCGCATCTGGCGGGCCGAGCGCTTCCCGCGTCAGATGCAGCTCGACGCCGGGCCCTGCGCCCCGCAGCCGCACGGTGACGATCTCCACGGTTTCGTCGCGCATGGCGTAGCCGTAGCGCGCGGCGTGGGCCGCGTGAAATGCCTCAATCGATTGGCGCACGGCCGCGGATGTCGCTGGGTGCGCCAAGGGGACGGATAACTCGTAGCTCTGCCCCCGATAGCGTATATCCAGAGATGCCTCCAAAGCCGGCGCGCTGATCCCCTCTGCGGTCAGCACTGTCTGCACCCGTTCTGCCAGGGCTGCGATCTTCTCCTGCAGGGGGGAAGGGCGCGCGGCCAGTTTCTCGGCCTCGATGAGCAGGGTCTGGGAGGATTCGTGGGCCACATCGGCTATCAGCAGACCCAAGGCGCTGAGGACACCGGGAGCGGGCGGCAGAAAAATATAGGGCACGCCCAGTGCGTCGGCCAGATCGCAGGCATGCAGCGGGCCGGCCCCGCCAAACGGCACGAGGATAAAGTCGCGCGGGTCGTAGCCTCGCTCTACGGAAACCCGGCGCAACGCGCGTTCCATTGTGGCATTGGCTACCCGCGCCACGCCCAGAGCCGCCTCCTGGACGGATAGCCCGCCGAGCCGCGCGCCCAAGTCGGCAAGAGCTGACTCTGCGGCGGTGACATCCAGCGCCAATGCTCCGCTACCACCCAGGAACTGCCCGGCATCCAGCCGTCCCAGCGCCAGGTTGGCATCGGTGACAGTGGGTTGTTGGCCACCGCGTCCATAGCAGACCGGGCCCGGCACGGCGCCGGCGCTCTCCGGCCCCACCCGCAGCCCGCCGCCAACGTCCACCCGGGCCAGGCTGCCCCCGCCGGCGCCGACGGTGTGGATGTCGATGATCGGCAGCCGCAAGGGCAGGCCGGCTACTTCGCTCTCCGTGGTGCGTGGAATCGTATGGGGACAGAGAGCCACATCGGTGCTGGTGCCGCCCATGTCGAAGGTGATGATCCTGCCCCGCGCGCCCTGGCCTTCTTTCACAGGCTGTATGGCGCGCCCTTGTAGGGCGCGACTCGGTGGCGGAGAGGCCATAGCGAGCTGCGCCAGGCGGAATGCGCCGACGACGCCTCCGGCTGGCCCGCTGAGGACGAGTCGGGCCGGCTCCTGAGCCGCTTGGGCCGTGCCCATGGCGCCGCCATTGGACTGCATCACGCGGATGGGAGCGCCCAGGGTGTCGCTCAGGCGCTCCAGATAGCGGCTCACCAGTGGACGCAGGTAGGCGTTAATGACGGTCGTGGCCGTACGCTCATACTCCCGGTGTTCGGGCAGAATGTCGCTGCTGAGAGAGATGGGCAGGCGCGGGCAGGCTTGGCGCAGAATGCGCGCGGCCCGCTGTTCATGCCGCGGATTTCGAAAGCTGAAGAGAAAGCAGATGGCGAGGCTCTCCGGCTCTGCCGCGGCAATGGCCGCTGCCGTGCGATAGAGGGCTTTCTCGTCCAGGGGCGTAAGGACAGCGCCGTGGATATCCAGTCGTTCGATGGCCTCGAAGCGCAGGTCGGGCGGGGTCAATGGGGCGGGGCGCCGCTGGTGCAGTTCATAGAGATGGGGTCGGTTCTGGCGACCGATTTCGATGACATCGACGAAACCGGCTGTGGTCAGCAGGGCTGTGCGCGCCCCTTGTCGCTCCAGCAGAGCGTTGGTGGCGATGGTTGTGCCGTGCGCAAAGCTGTATGGCGCGTCACTGTGGGGCGCGAGTTCGGCGTCAGCTGTTGGGTGTCCTTCGGGGGCTGCCAGAATGCCCATGCGGGTCAGACCGGTCAAAATCGCCTGGCTCTGGTCGGCCGGCGTAGTCGTCTCCTTATGCACCCGCAGCCGGCCATCTTCCAGCAGCGCAAAATCTGTAAATGTTCCGCCGACATCAATTCCAACCAACGTAGTGGGCATGGTAAACTTCTCCGAATACAGAAGAGGCAAGTGTTGTATTGCGCGTCACTGTGGGGCGCGACTACCTATCAGCGCCGATGCGCACATGCGCCACCCATTTGACCTGTCGCAGAGCGTCGTCTGTTTCGTCGGGGACGATGAGGCGGACGAGGCCGTCGGCGCGGGAAAGGGGTTGGCCATCGCGGGCATAGGCGAGGAGGATAGGCCGGGCAGTGGAGGCGGTCAATTCGGCGCGGGTGGCGCGGGCGCCGAAGCCATCGGCGCTGAGCGCCTCCACCAGAGACCAGCTGCCGGCCCAGTGCAGATCGACCAGATCGAGCAGGCGCACGCCGCTGAAGGCGAACGGCCCGGAAGTGCCGTGACCGGTGGAGATGATATAGCAATCGGGAACGGTCACCGACTCCAGCGCGCGCAGATAGGCCGGGCCGATTCGGCGCCTGGCGCTGTCCGGCAGATGAACGGTCATATTCGCATCAGGCGACGGCGGCAGAGGATTGGGGTCATGTATGTGTTGCATTGCGCGTCAATGTGGAGTCATGATTGCGGTTCCATTGAATTGAAACTGACCTTTGAGAAGAAGCTACCATACTATGGGGAAAGAGGGCAAGAGTTGTAACGCGCCACTGTAGGGCGCGACGTAATGACATGCGCGCCACTGTTAGGGCGCGATAGGTGTATGTTGCGCGCCACTGTTGGGCGCGACAGGTGTATGTTGCGCGCCACTGTAGGGCGCGACTTTGAAGCGAAATTCTGCAATTTGCATGGGATGATTCACCATGCTATACTGGCGCTCGCGTCCAACTGCAGTTTTTAGTTTCCAGTAGTCGGTGAACTGCAGTTACTCGAAACGAAAAATCGGAAACCAGAAACTTTTCTTTCCAGGAAAGGAGAGCGCCTTTTCCCGATTCGGGGTTCATGACATTGCGCGCCACTGTAGGGCGCGACGTAACGACATTGCGCGCCACTGTAGGGCGCGACGTAACGACATTGCGCGCTACTGTAGGGCGCGACGTAACGACAATTGCGCGCCACTGTTGGGCGCGACGTTGTGTGCCGCACAGCTTTGTTGCCGCTTTCTCTTGCGGTTGCATCGCCCCTGAAATCACTTTCATTCACAGGCTTTCTTCTGTACGGGCGGTTTTGGCAACGAGTCCCGCCGGGTTGGAATGGAGTATCTGCTCGCCTCTGCCCTGGCGACCGAACAGTTCTGCCGGAAAGAAGACAGCATATCTGGGCTCGCGCGTCGGCAAATACGGTTGTGTCGCGCGCCACTGTAGGGCGCGACGCGTTTGTCTGTGAGCCAATCTTTTCAAAGGAGCAATGTACCCAAATGGCAAGTGTAACCTACGAACATGTCTACAAGCGATTTGGCGATGTCGTGGCGGTGAACGATCTGACGATCCACGTCGAAGACAAGGAATTTCTGGTCTTCGTCGGCCCCTCCGGCTGCGGCAAGACGACCAGCCTGCGCCTTTTGGCCGGTTTGGAAGAGATCACTGAGGGTCAGATTCTGATCGGCGACCGCATCGTCAACGATGTGCCGCCGAAGGACCGGGATATCGCCATGGTGTTCCAGAGCTACGCCCTCTACCCGCATATGAGCGTCTACGACAATATGGCTTTCGGGCTGAAGCTGCGCAAGACGCCGAAGGATGAGATCGAGCGACGGGTGAAGGAGGCCGGCGGCATTCTGGGCATCGAGCATCTGCTCGATCGCAAGCCGAAGCAGCTGTCCGGTGGCCAGCGCCAGCGCGTGGCGGTAGGCCGGGCCATCGTGCGCGAGCCGGCGGTATTTCTCTTTGATGAACCTCTATCAAACCTGGACGCGAAGCTGCGGGTACAGACCCGTGCCGAGATCTCCAAACTGCATCAGCGCCTGGCCACCACCTTCATTTACGTGACCCACGATCAGGTGGAGGCGATGACGATGGCCTCCCGCATTGCGGTGATGAAAGACGGCGTTCTGCAGCAGGTCGATTCGCCTCAGAACCTGTACGATCACCCAGCCAATATATTTGTGGCCGGCTTCATCGGCAGCCCGAGCATGAATTTCTTCGATGCCACCCTGACGGAGAGCGACGGCAGGATGGAAGTCAATACCGGCGGCTTCCGGCTGGATGTGCCGGGAGAGAAATCGGTAGAGTGGCGCCCTCACATCGGCAACGAGATTATCTTCGGCATCCGTCCGGAGGACATCCACGCCAAGGAGTATGCGCCCCCGCAGATTCTTGAGTCCGATCTGGACGCCCAAGTGGATGTAACCGAACTGATGGGCAATGAGATCTTTCTCTACTGCCTGACGTCGGACAACAAGCAGTTTATCTCGCGTGTGGACCCCCGTGTACGGACTTCCACCGGCGATGCCGTAGAACTGGCCATTAATATGGACAACGCGCACATCTTCGATCCCAAGACAGAGCTGACTTTGGCCAGCTAGTATACTGCAGTGACCAGTGGCCAGTAGATTGCAGTGACTGGCCACTGGTTACTGGTGACTGACTACTGACCACCACTTCTCTCTCATCTTCCCTCACGTCTGATCGTCTGCCATGATTTTCAATATAAGGGGCTGGCCTTGCGCCGGCCCGTGAAGGAGAATAGCATGAAATCGCTTCATCGCTTGATCAGTATCTGTGTATCATTTTCAATTTTGCTGGGGGCGTGCGGCGGAGCGACGACAGCTCCGTCAGATGCAGAGGCGCCAGCCGCGGCCGCAGAAAGCCAGGGCGAGGAGATGGGTATGCCGGAGGACTATCTCAATGCGTCGCGCGCAGAGACGGTCATTCTGGACAGGACGAGCCCCCTGCAAGGCGGTGACAACTGGAACCCCTACGTGCCTGGCAATTCCATCGGCTGGGGCATGTCGGAGTTCTCCGATGTCCTGACTTTGCTGAATTACGGCACTGGCGAAATCGAAAACTGGATGGCCGAATCCCTCACCCCCAACGAGGATCACACTGTCTGGACGCTCAAACTGCGCCCCGGCATCACCTGGCATGACGGCGAGTCTTTTACGGCTGACGATGTCGTCTTTTCGACCGAGTTACAGCTCAACAACGAGGCTTTGGGCCGGCACTTCGCCTACAAAGAGTGGATCGAGTCGGTGGAAAAGGTAGATGATCTGACGGTTGTGTACAACCTGAAGAAGTCGAATGTGCGTTTCAAATTGGAGCGTTTTTCGGACAACATCTGTGGGGTTGACTATTTCGTCCCCAAACATATCTGGGAGAATGTGGAAGATCCGGCCACCTTCAAAAATTTCGACCTGGAGAAGGGGTTGCCCATGGGCACTGGCCCCTACAAGCTGGCCAAGGTCACTGAGAACGAGACCATCTGGGTCCGCCATGACGACTGGTGGGCTGCCGAGACAGGCATCAAGAAGTTGCCCGAACCGAAGCAGCTTATCATGTCTTACACAGGCACAGAGGAAGTGCGGTTGGCGACTGCTATCGAAAACGGATACGATGGCTTGCACGACATTACGTTCGGATCGTTCCAGGCATTGACGGCCCAGAACCCGGCCTGGATCGCCTTCCAGGATGAGATGCCTTTTGTCTGGCCCGACCCGTGCGCGCGCAGTCTTTCCGTCAACAACGCGGTCGAGCCGTGGAACGATAGTGAGATGCGTTGGGTCCTGAACTATGTGATGGACCGTCAGCAGATCATCGACATCGCCTATGAAGGCACTTCGATCATGGGTCCCTATCCCTTTCCGCTCTACCCTTCTATGCAGAGGTTCGCGGACCTGGTGCCCGCGGAGACTATCGCCAAGTTCACCCAGCCCGATCTGGCCAAAGCAGAAGAGATCCTGATCGCCAAGGGCTATGAAAAGACAGACACATATTGGACGAAGGACGGGGAGGAACTGAGCCTGGAGATCCAGGTATACGAGGGTATCAGCGAGCTGGAACGCGTTGCCGATGTGTACGGGGAGCAGTTGCAGCGCTTTGGCATCAATGCCATAAAGGTGAAATTGATCGGCGGCACCTGGGGAGACAACCTGGCGACTGGCAACTACGAGGCGCAAAGCGGCTGGCAGACCTGTGGCTCTATCGTCGAGCCGTGGAATACGCTGCGCCAATTGCGCGCGGATGAGGTTGCGCCGATTGGCGAACGTTTTCAGCTACCCCACTCGAACCGTTTCCGCTGGCATAATCCAGAGTTCAGTCAGATCGTAGACCAGATCAGTGAGCTGGGATGGGACGATCCCCTGCTGTTCGAGCTCACCACGCGCGCGCTTGAGATCTACTACGACGAGATCCCGGTCATCCCTACCGCGCAATCCAAAAAGCTGGTGCCCTTTAACACCACCTATTGGAGCAACTGGCCGACGATCGACAACTACTATCAGCGCCCGGTTATCTGGTGTCCCAGTTTCGTTGGCATCCTGCCAGAGATAACGTCCACGCAGTAGGGTCAAAAACAGTGGCCAGTGCAGTATTGTGATCAGGTTCACGACAGATATCCAGAGTGGTATATATGCGCGGGCTGACCAAAGAATATGTCCTGCAACGCTTTCTGATGTATCTTCTGACCATCTGGTTGGGATCTACGCTGATTTTCATTATTCCTCGTCTGGCGCCGGGCGATCCGATCACGGTGATGATCACCCGCGTCTCGCTGGATTCGGGCTATGTAGAGAACGCTGATCAGATCATCGCTGCCTGGAAAGCCCGTTTTGGGCTGGATGACTCCCTATGGGTGCAGTATGCCCGCTATTGGGGCAACGTATTCCGGCTCGATTTCGGCTTTTCCCTGGCGCATTTCCCAACCAAGGCCTGGACTATGGTCAGACCTGCGCTTCCCTGGTCGCTTGGCTTGCTGTCGCTGGCGACTGCCCTTTCCTTTCTCGTAGGCGTTACGGTCGGGGCGCTGATGGGCTGGCGCCGCACCCCGCGTTGGTTGCAGCTGATCTTGCCGAGCAGCCTGACCTTTACCGCCATTCCCTATTTCATGTTTGGTATCGTGCTGATCTATGTCGTGGCTTTCAAACTGGACTGGCTGCCGGCAACGGGGGCCTATTCCCGCTCCGTCAACCCTGGCTGGAACTGGCCTTTTATTCAGAATGTAGCCAGCCATGCCATCCTGCCCGTGGTGTCTATTGTGCTGACGTCCATGGGCGGCTGGGCGCTTGGCATGCGCGGCCTGATGATCAGCGTCAACAATGAGGATTATTTTTTGCTGGCTCAGGTCAAAGGGCTGTCGCCGACGCGTATCTTCTTCCGCTACGGCGTGCGCAACGCGATCCTGCCGGCCCTGACAGCGCTGGCTCTGGGGCTGGGTGGCCTGATCAGCGGTTCGATCCTGGTCGAGTTCATCTTCGCCTATCCGGGCACCGGGTATACCCTCTACCAGTCGATCATCGCGCAGGACTATACGGTCACGCAGGCCATAGCCAACCTGATCATCATCGTCACTGCCACGAGTGTGTTTCTGCTCGACCTGCTCTATCCGTTGATCGATCCGCGCATTACCTATAAAAGGAATGCGCCCTAGTATTATGTAGTGGTCGGTGGTCGGTAGCCAGAAAGGCGGCTCACAGGCCATTGATCGCGAAGTGGATGTGTTCATCATCACAGATCTGCGGTGATTGAATAAAGGCCTTTGATGTGACTGTCGGACAACGAACCAATGGCTCAGGGCAGGCGCAAGGCCAGCCTCTACCAACTGATCTTGCCTCTGCCCGCGCCTGGCGGCTCAATACATGGGATACCCCTTGGCTGAATAGCAAGTTCCTGCTGGGCAGCGGGATCGTTCTCTCGGTTCTTCTGTTTGGCCTGTTGGGTCCTGTCTTTTGGGACACGGATCTGGCCTACACAGGGGCCGCGCCATTGAACAAGCCACCGGTGTGGGCTGAAGGCGGCTTGCCCGAACATCCCCTGGGCACGGAAAGCAACGGGCGCGATATGCTGGCCCAGTTGATTCTGGCTACGCCTTCTTCCCTGAAGGTCGGTTTCCTGGCCGCGATCATCGGTATGGCGGTCGGCATGGCGCTTGGCTCGGTGGCCGGCTACTTGGGGGGCTGGTGGGATCACATCATCCGCACCATCAGCGACTCGGCGATAACGATCCCGGCCTTGGTTGTGCTCGTTGTAATCGCCTCGTTCGTTCAGATGACGGACACGACGGCGATGGCCTTTATTCTGGCTCTGTTTGCCTGGCCGGGGCCAACGCGCCTGGTGCGCTCGCAGACGCTCACTTTGCGCGAGCGCAGCTATGTGCGCATGGCGCATCTTTCGGGCGCGTCAGCTGTGGAGATCATGTTCGTGGAGATGCTGCCCAACATGCTGCCCTGGCTGGCGGCCAGCCTGACAGGTGGGATTTCGGGCGCGATCCTGGGCGCGACCGGGCTAGAGGTGTTGGGGTTAGGCCCGACACGGGTACCCTCACTGGGACTGATCATCAACCAGGCGACAACCAATGCCGCTCTGGTTCGTGGCCTGACCTGGTGGTGGCTGCCGCCGATCATCATTCTGATGGTTATTTTCGTGGGTTTCTTTCTGATGACGATCGGGCTGGATGAGATCGCGAATCCGCGCATTCGGCGATTTGGGGCCTCGGGGCACGATTCTACACCGGCAACAGAGAGGAAAAAGAGAACAGGAGCGAGGAGAGAGAAACAGCGCCGTTCCCTCACTTCCGATCTTCCCCAAGAGGAGCGGGCGGCTGTGGAGGCTGCCGATGCGGGGCGCCGCTCTTCGGCTCAGGACAACGCGGCGCTTGCGGTGCGCGATCTCCATGTGCATTATTTTACGCCGCGCGGGGCCATCATCGCGGCCAATAGCGTTACCCTCAGCGTGCGCAAAGGCGAGATTCTCGGCCTGGTGGGCGAGTCGGGCTGTGGCAAGACGACGGTGGCGATGGCTATCCTGCAAGTCGTGCAGCCGCCGGGCCGGATTGTGCAAGGTGAGATCAGAATTCAGGATCGGGATCTCGTCGGTCTTTCCGCCAAGGAGCTGCGCCAAGTGCATTGGCGCGAGCTGGCTCTGGTTCCACAAGGCGCGATGAACTCCCTGAACCCGGTGACATCCATTCGGGAGCAGATGGCCGATGCCATCCTGGCCCATGAACGTGTAGGCCGCATCGAGCTTGAGCGACGTATCCTCACGCTGCTGCATGATGTCGGTCTGCCGGATCGGGTCATCGGTATGTATCCCCACGAGTTGAGCGGCGGCATGAAGCAACGGGTCTGCATTGCGATGTCGATCGCGCTCAATCCGCAGGTGATCATCGCCGACGAACCGACCAGCGCCTTGGATGTGGTGGTGCAACGTGTGGTAGCGCAGACCCTGCTGGAGGTAAAGGAGCGTCTGGGCGTCTCCATGGTGATGATAAGCCACGACATGGGCTTGCAGGCTCAACTCGTAGATCGCATCGCGGTCATGTATGCTGGAAACCTGGTGGAAGTGGCCCCTGTGGAATCTGCCTATGCGCGGCCGCGTCACCCATACACCCAACTTCTGATCGAATCGATCCCATCGATCAGAGAACGCAAACCACTGAACGCTACCGAGGGCTTGACTCACGATCTGCGCAACCCGCCACCGGGCTGTATTTTCCAGTATCGCTGTAAGTTTGTAGAGCAAAAATGTCGAGACAGTCGGCCATCCCTGGTGGAGATAGATCAAGATCATTTTGTGGCCTGCTGGCTCTACGAGCCGGATGCGCACACCAATATTGACATTGAACACGCATGACACAGCCGGGCAGAACGCAACCGATCCTGCAGATCAAGAACGCCACGATGGAATTCGGCGGTGGTTTCCTGAGTTCTCAGCCGCCCTTAGTGGCTTTGGATTCTTTCAACCTCGATCTGTATGAGTCGCCAGCCCAGATCACTACGATTGCCGGCGAGAGCGGCAGCGGTAAAACCACTCTGGCGAATCTCATCCTCGGCTTTATCCCTCTGACGCGTGGGCAGATCCTCTACAAAGGCGTTGACATATCGCAGATGGATCGGAAGCAGCGTCTGACCTATCGGCAGGAAGTCCAGGCTATCTTTCAGGATCCGTATGATGTTTTCAATCCTTTCTTCCGCGTACAGCATACCTTTAATCTGGTCATGCGGCACTTCGCTTTGGCCCAAAACAAGGCGGAAAAACGTGCGTTGATCGAAGATGCCCTCAACGTAGTCGGATTACGCGGTGATGAAATTTTAGAAAAATACCCGCACCAACTCAGCGGCGGCCAGCGTCAGCGGGTCATGGTGGCTCGGGCCTACTTGCTCCGACCACGTCTGATCGTAGCCGATGAACCCGTTTCAGCCGTAGACGCTTCCCTGCGGGCCATGATCCTGGATATCATGCTGCGCCTGCGCGATGAGCGCCAGATATCTTTTTTATACATCACCCACGATCTCTCAACAGCCTACCAGATCGGCGATAATATGGTTGTCCTCTTCCAGGGCATCACCGCTGAAACGGGCGATACCGGTCAGATCATTGAAAACCCACAGCATCCGTATGTTCAGGAACTGATTCACTCAATCCCTGTGCCAGATCCGAAAGTCAAATGGGACACGACCATCAAGTTGCCGGCCCAGGAAACGATGCGGATGCAAGATGCGAATGGGTGCCGGTTTTACTTGCGTTGCCCACATCGGATGGAGATGTGCCTGGAAGAACAGCCACCGCTCATCCCAATCGAACTGCGCAACGATGCCCGGGGGATGGGAGGTCGCGCCGTCCGAGTTGGTGGCGACCATGCCGTGGCTTGTTATCTGTACGATACCTGCAGTGGTCAGTGATCAGTACTGACCAGTAGCAGTTTTGGAGCCAATCGATGTCGACGCCATTCACCGAGTTTGAACTGATGCGAGATCTGCGCCAAGACGGCGGCAAGATCGTTCTCGTGGTGATAGATGGGCTAGGCGGCCTGCCTGGAACGCCTGATGGCAAAACGGAACTGGAGACGGCTCACACCCCCCATTTGGACCGGCTGGCCGCAGAAGGGTCTCTTGGACTCAGCATCCCGATCCGGCCCGGCATCGAGCCGGGAAGCGGCCCGGCGCATTTGAGCCTTTTTGGTTACGACCCTGTGCGCTATCCGATCGGTCGAGGCGTATTGGAAGCCCTGGGAATCGGCTTTCCCTTGCAGACCAACGATCTGGCCGCGCGCGGCAACTTCGCCACTGTCGATGCTGATGGCCTGATCACAGATCGCCGGGCGGGGCGTATCTCTACGGAAGAGTGCATACGACTGACGGCCCAACTCCAGAAAGCCAGCGACGAGCTGTTCGATGACTGCGAGGTGTTCATCGAGCCGGTGCAGGAGCATCGCTTCGTTTTCGTTTTGCGGGGCGCAGGGCTGGGCGGTACGCTGACAGATACGGATCCGCTTACAGTGGGGAAGAAGCCTCTGCCCGTGCGGGACGAGAGCGGAAGCGATGCCGGCGCGCGCGCGGCCGAGCTGGTCAATCGCTGGGTCGAGCGCGCCCGCCAAGCGCTGGCCGACGAGCCACAGGCCAACAGTCTCAACCTGCGAGGTCTGGCCCAAGATCCCAACCTGCCGTTGTTCCCGGAGATTTACGGCATGCGGGCGGGGGCCATTGCCGTCTATCCGATGTATCGGGGGGTCGCCAGTTTGGTGGGGATGGAGGTGATCGAGTTCGCGGGGGATCGCCCCCGGCATGAGATCAGCGCGCTCGTTCAGGCATGGGATGATTTCGACTTCTTCTTTATTCACATCAAGAAGACGGACAGCTACGGTGAAGACGGCGATTTCGATGCCAAAATTCACGAAATCGAAGCGGTGGATGCGGAAATTCCCCGCATTCTGGAACTGGGCGCGGGCGCGCTGATCATCACCGGGGATCACAGTACGCCGGCGGCGCTAGGCAGCCACAGTTGGCATCCGGTACCGACACTTCTGTGGAGTCCTCAGGCGATGCCCGATGCGGTCCAGAGTTTTGGCGAACGGGCCTGTGCCGCTGGCCATTTGGGGATATGCCATGCCACGACCCTCATTCCCCAAGCCATGGCCCACGCCGGGCGGTTGAAGCGGTTCGGCGCGTGAGGTATAAGCGCCCTGCAGGTGTTGAACTGGCGGGAATGCCGAATTGAAGAAAGCGAACAGAGAGCGTCTCATCGACCAGGCCGCGCGCCTTCTGACCTCTGCCTCCGCTGTCGTCTGTCTGACGGGGGCCGGGGTGAGCGCAGAGTCGGGAGTGCCGACCTTTCGGGATGCCCAGACCGGGTTGTGGAGCCAATTCGAGGCCGAGGAATTGGCCTCGCCCCAGGGGTTCGAACGGGATCCGGGGCTGGTCTGGCGTTGGTATATGTGGCGGCTGACTGTGGTAGAGGCGGCCACACCCAATCCGGGGCACGCCGCTCTCGCCCGCTTGGCCAGTCTATGCGAGGAATTCGTTCTGGTGACGCAGAATGTGGACAATCTGCACGAGCAGGCCGGCAGCGCGGACATTCTCCATCTGCACGGCAGCCTCCTGCATTTCCGCTGCCAGGTATGCGCGCAACCGCACCGCTTGACAGACGCGGAACGTCGCCGGCAGTTGCCGCCCACCTGCGCCCGCTGCGGTGAATTTGTGCGGCCGGATGTAGTCTGGTTCGGCGAAGGTTTGCCCTGGCAGGCAGTGGAAGCGGCTTTCGTAGCCGCCTCTAGCTGCGATCTGATGCTCGTCGTCGGCGCCAGCGGTCTGGTCTACCCCGCGGCCCAACTCCCGCTCATTGCCAAACAGGCCGGCGCAACGATCCTCGACATAAACCTCCAGCCGGGGCCTCTCTCTTCTATTGTCGATCTGTTCTTGCAAGGGAAGAGCGGTGAGATTCTGCCGGCGCTGGCGCAGTCTGTCGCCTGGCTTATTCAGGGATAAGCTTTTGAAAACGATTCAACCGTCAGCGGACAGCTGCGGAAATCGGGACCAGTCCAGCAGATTTTCGCTGATGGTAGCGCTGAAGGTCTGGCCTGCGACATCCCACTGCACTGGTAGCGGTCCGGAGCCAGACTGCCGTTGGATGACCAGACGGTACTCATCTTGCCGGATGAGCGGCGGCAGGCGATAGGTGAAGGTGACGGTGTGAGTGGTACCCGGCTTCATCTCAAAATAGCCAGACAGCACCTGTGTGCTCCGAATCCCTCGTTGGCTACCGACAGAGTCCGCCTCTACCCCGTCGATACTGAGCAGTTGGCTGCCCCGGGGCACGTACAGTCGCACGTAATTGAAGTAACAGCGCTTCATGAGATCGTCCCGGGAGTCACCGTAGCGGGAGGTCTGATCACAGACATGATCCGGTGACTCGACCGGATGATGGTATGTGACCTGCGTTGTAGCCAGAGCTGATGCATCCGCGCCGTCCGGCCAGGCGACCGAGTACTGCATACTACGCGCGACGACCGCGTTGACTTTGTTGTAGCCTACGTTGCTGTCTACGAGTGCCAGATAGTCGGCCCTCGCCAGCGGATGCAATGCGCCATCCCAGCGCAGAGCCGCCAACTGCTCCTGGGCGCGGGGATCTTGCAGCCAGATCTGCACGGCCCGTTCGTTCAGGGCTGTGTGGCCGGACTGCAGCAGAGCAAGGTAGTCAAAACGCCCGGCTTTGATCGTATCCAGCACTGCGTTGGCCAGGTCAGGCATAAAGTTTTTGCGCTGGTGCAACCATCTGGCGGAGCTTTCGTCTTTGGTGTCGGTAAAAGGGTTCGACCATAGCTGACTCATAACGTCCAGCACATTCTCGCTCGTGACTGGCTCCTTCACCCCCTCCATCTGAAGCGAGCCTATGCCGGCAATGATCAGCTCCACAGCTCGCAGGTCGATAGTCACGATGCCGTCTACCTCCACACCCCAATCCTGTCTATAGAGATTGTGGGCGGCGCGCGCCGCGGTCGGCAGATCCGGCGACCAGTTTGCATCCCGCAGGAAGAGAAGCTGAATATCCATGTATCGCTGCATTCCTGCGGGCGCCGGCGGGTGATCCACCGCGGGGTTGTCCAAGGCGTAGCTGTCGGAAAAATCCAGAGACGTTATCTGACCCCGCTCTACTTTCAGCACACCCACACCGGTAATCCAGCCACCGGCGCCCCGCAGTTCCTGGTTGTTCTGCGCCAAAACCAGATAGGTCATCGGGCGGTTCATGCCCAATAGATGCGGTATGGAGGGGCCCAATCGCAGCCCTGGTTCCAGCAGAGGGAGCAGTTCCTGGGCCAATGCGACCGGCGCGGACAGTTGCGGCAGGAGCGTATCGGCGTCTATGGAAAGCAACGCGGCGTTGGCGCGCCGCGCCCGTTGGCCCATCTGCGCAAAAACTGCCTCGTCGCCGCTTGCTATTGCGGCGGCGACATCTTCCGCCAGGGCGCTTTCGTCTGATGCCGTCAGGGCCGGAGCGACCAATAGCAGTCCTTGGTTGCCCAAGGCGGCCATCTCTGCGCCGACTGTCAGCAGATTCGGCAGAACAGCGACGGTCGAGCCGTAACGGGTGACGCCGTCCAACCTGTGAAAAAGAGGCGCAAGGGGGACGATCTCTCGTTCCAGCCCGGTCAGGGCGTTGGCCAGCTTTGCCAGTTCCGGCTGACTTTGCGCCAGAGCCTGTGGCGTACGGTCCGTATTGGCGATGTCCAGCAGCGCCATGCCATTGTGATAGGCAACCCAGCTAAAGCGGACGACGCGAAACAGCCGGTAGCCGACGAACAAAAGCAGCGCAGCTATCAGAAGAAGGCCCACTGTCGCCGGCAGATTGGTCCGTTGTGAGGATGTGGTCTTCATGAGCGTCATAACAATATAGGATCAGGATGTAAGGATTGACAGGAAGACGCAGGATGTATCCTGCCTTGTCGCGCCCCACAGTGGCGCGCAACACAATGATTCCTGCAAATTCAATAATCTGGATATAGAATTATGCCCCGGAACTCGATTCTGCCCAAGTATCGGATTCCGCGCTGTGTCGGCCCGCCCCTTCCACTGCCAGATAGGGCCGACCGCTTCCAATTCCTCCGGCTGCGCTGGCTCGATCTGTTCGGTGAAAAAAATCGGCCTCTGCCCGCGGTTGGCGAGCAGAATATCGGCCACCTGGGGCGTGCCGGCGCCGGGCAGATCCGGGTAGAGTCGGAGCAGCAGGTCTCTGTACCACTCAAACTGGTACAGAGCGACATTGACAAGAATCAGGTCGGGAGCGGCCGCGGCGATCTCTCCGGAGGCCCAGACGCCGTACCAAAGGCCAAATGTCTCGGCATCGGCGCTGCTGAAAACGATACTGCCCGACTTCAATACAGCGGCTACACCGTGGACAAAACGAATCGCTTCGTCATCCGCGCGCAGGGAGACGGCGGGGAGACGATACAGGCTGGCTCCCAACCACAGGGCCAGCGCCACGAGTAAAAGCCGTTCTATCGCTACTTCGGGCTTCGCACGATGCGCACAGGTTGTATTGCGCGACTCTGTATTGCGCGCCGCTGTAGGGCGCGGCTCTGTATTGCGCGGCTCTGCGGCGCGCTCAGCCCTCACAATGTGGGGACGACGCGCCGAATCGAACGGCGCAACGATGAATCGGACGGATTGACGATGCCAGAAAGCTGGGAGGTCAATCCGTCCGACCAGCGGATGGGAGATTGCGCCGTCCGCTAGCCAGGTGAAGAGAAAGAGTAGCCCTGCTGGCAGGAGCAAGGCCAGTATCCAGACTACAGGCAGCAGATAAATCATGCTGTCCGGTGTGTTGTAAGAGATCGAATAGAGGCTTACAGGCAGCGCCCACAACAGCACGAAATTGCGCAGACGGGGTTGCCGCTGATTCAGCGCATAGAGGCCGACCAGAGCGACGCCGAGCCCCAGGGGCGTAAACTGGCGGGAGAGAACCAGGGCCCAGAGGTTGAGTTTGGCGAGCAGGTGTTCAGGCGCTATAGCGAACAGATAGTGTCGGTAGGCCGTACCCCCTACAAGCCACCAGAGGGTTTCCGCTGTTTGCGGCGTCCCCCAATTGACCGGTGGAAGTGGGGTAAGGAGAACGACCAGAGGAATGCGCAGGTAGAGCAGCAAACCGGGCAGCGTTCCCCCGGCCAGGAGCAGCCATGATCTCACCTGCCGCCCGCGCAAGTCGGGCAGCAACAGATATAGCAGCGCCGGCGCCAGGAGCAGAATCGTCATGTGGTGGGCCATCCCCAATCCCAACACCAGACCGATTGCAAAGATGCGCCGTTCTGTGATCCGATCGCGCCGGACAAGCAACAGCCGTCCCAGAGATGCCGCCAGCAAGCTATGTAGCGCGTAGACTTCTGTAATGATGGCCTGCTGCCACAGGAGCGGGCTGGCGGCCCAGGCCAGGGCCACGAGTAGAGCAGTGAGAGGTGAGAAGCGAGAAGTGAGAGGCTGTTTCTCTCTCCTCTTCCCTTGTTGTCGGCGCCCAGTGATCAGGGTCCTGTGGGCAGGCGCAAGGCCCGTCCCTACTAGCCGGTGACCACTGGTCACTAAATCTGCGGTAACAGCGACGGCGGCGGCGGCGCAGACTGCACTGAGTAGGTTGCCCCGCCATGCGATATCGCTTGTCGGCAGGAGCGCCCCCAACAGAGCCAGCCAACCCTGCAACAGAAGCGTATACAGAGGATAGCCGGTGGGATGGGGCACTCCATTGACGACGGCGGCGGCTAGCAGATCGCCCCCGTCGGCGCCAAAGTTAGCCCAGGTCAGCCCGGGCGCCAGAGTGGCCAGATACAGGAGAAATGCAAGGCCTGCCGCCAGGAGCGCGACGGCGGGGCGGTTGAACAAGCTACGAGTCACATTCGGTTCGGATTACTATCTGAACGTCGGCAGACGCGCCGGCGGCAGACCGATACTGATACCGGAAGAGGTGGGATTGGCGTTGTCGGCGAAGACTACCGCCAGGTTGTCGATGACTGCGCCGGCTGGGATGTCGTCTGCAAGTTGGACTACGACAGTGGCATGGGCGACTTCATCCGGGCCGATCTCGTCCCAATGGAACAGAAGCGCCAACCCGTCGGAATCGGTCTCCTGGGCCAGCTCGCCGTTTTCACTCTCCCCTTCTATAAATGACAGAGCCGCCGGCAGGAGGTTGCGCAATGTTACGTTGACCGCGTTTTCCGCGGCCGGATTGGAGATCCGATACTCGATGCGGAGCTCATTCCCAGCCACAGGGAACTGCGGCGCGAACGACATCTGGAACGTCAGGGCAAAGGAAGAGAGCGGTGTGAGTGTGGATATAGGGGTTACCGTCGGCAGAGGCCCCACCTCAACTGTGGGGGTCGGTTGGGGAACCGTCTGATGGGGACGCTCTCCCAGTACGCCGGCATAGACATTCGCCAGGGGTAGGAGCGCCGCCCCAATGAGTAGAGAGAGAATCGGAGTGAGTAGAGAGAGGACACCTCTCACTGCGTTTTTCTCGCTCCGCACGACTCGCCCTGTCTCTCGTTTTCTTACTTTGGATCGAAATGACATATCCGTTCCCGTTTATTCTGACTCCAGCGCACAAAATAGCGCTTTATTCGGCATTCCCGCCAATGCAACACTGAAGGGCGCTCATGCCTCAGTAGGCGCCGCGTCCGTACAAGATGGCCGGGATGGTGTGCAGCAAAATACGCAGATCGCGCCACAGGCTGTAGTTTTCGATGTATTCCATCTCCAGCCGCAGGCGTTCGCACAGGGGCAGGTCGCCCCGGCCATTTATCTGCATAGGTCCGGTCATTCCCGGTTTCAGCAAAAGCCGTCGCCGCTGCTGATCGTTGTACAGAGCGACGATCTGTTCCTCTTCCGGGCGGGGGCCAACCAAGCTCATCTCCCCGCGCAGAACGTTCCAGAACTGGGGCACTTCGTCCAGGCTGCTGCGTCGCAGAAAATGGCCGACTCGGGTGACTCGGGGATCGTCAGGAATTTTATACGATGGCTCTGGCAAGGACGACAGGTTCACCAGTTCTGCCAGGCGCTCTTCTGCATCCTCTTGCATACTGCGCAGCTTCACGATGCGAAAGGAGTATCCGTGCTCGCCGACGCGCTGCTGCACATGAAACACCGGGCCGGGGGAGTCCAGTTTGATAGCGATGGCTGCGATCAGTATCAACGGCGCGCCCAAGAGCAGACCGGCCAGCGCGCCGGCAATGTCCATAGCTCGCTTGATCACCCGCTGCCAGCCGGGAATCACCGGCTGTATGTGGCCCGGCGGGACGCCGGCAAAGTGGACGGTACCGATGACGTACCCCGCGCCCAAAGCCAGGGCGCGCGCAGGCAACAGAACCACAGATGCGACCAGAAGTTGAGATGAGCGGCGGGCCAGCTTCCACAAAAACGGGCTGGTCACTGCGTAAAACAGGACTAGCGCAGTCAGCAGCAGCCCCCACGAAAATCGCAGCAAGGGCCAGAGGGTAGCCAAGAGCGCCACTGGCAATAACCCACAGAACACGCCCAAGAGGAGAATCTGCGTTTTCAGCGCCTGGGGGGTGTGACTATCCTGAATCATTCGTTCCGGGTGGCGGCGGATCACCGGCACTTTCCAAAAGCCGATCCAATATTTCCGTTTGAAATATTCGCTGATCGTGCAGTCGTGGATGTGGCGCACCTGCGCTCCCGGCACAAACACCAGCCGATACCCTTTGGCGTCTAGGCGAAAGCTCAGTTCCTGATCCTCGGTGGTGGGGGTGGGGAAAATAGGGTCGAAGCCGCCGTTTTCGAGAAAAACCTGCCGCCGATACCCTGCGCTGTATGTATCGACAAAATCGATGCGCTCCCGGCCGCGCATGCGGTCGTACCGGTCTTCGTATTCGGCCTGCACGAAGCGAGGCACGACGCCGCTCTGGTCGGTCAGATAGATGCCTTTGACGCCGGCCACACTGGCATCGTCAAAGGCGCGCAGGAGGGTGACGCACCAGCCAGGGGTCGGCGCGCAGTCCGCGTCGGTGAAAAGCAGTATGTCGGCGTTGGCGCCCTGCGCGCCCTGATTGCGCGCTGCGGCCGGGCCGGCGTTCTGCCGCTGTATGAGCCGGGTGGCAACTTGAGGATGGCGTTCGGTCCACACGCGCACGATTTGCGCGGTCTCATCAGTAGATCCGTCATCGACGACGATGATTTCGTACTGATCCGGCGGCAGAGATTGGTCAGCGAGCGCATCGAGACAGCGCGCGATTGTCTGCACGCCGTTGTAAACGGGCACAATCACCGACACGCGCAGGCCGACTGGATGGGATATGGGAACGTTTGATTGGCTCATCAAATGAAATTATGAATTGTTCAATCTGCCCTTCAGCTCCGCGATCACAAATACCCGGTGGGTGGAAGAGAAATCGGGCCAGCCGCTGATAAGCGTCAGGCGCGCTGCGTCCGTTTGTGACAGATATGTAGCGGCAGTCTGCTGTTCCGAGATTGGATCGGCAGAGATCTCTATCGGGTCGGTCACTTCGAGGATGCGGTAGACAAAAATGCGGTCTTTAGCGTCGGTGAGCAGTATGTCTTGGCCCGGTCGTATATCGCCCAGGGCGATTGGCGCGAACACTGCCGCGCCCAGAAATTGATGGCCAGAGATGACGACATTGCCTGCCATACCTGGTTTGGCAGAGTTGAGATGCCAACCGGCCGCGGCCTGCGGCAGCGCCCAGGCGGTCGTGCGTTTGTCGTCGATGATCTGAATCCGCCAGCCCATGGGATCGACATTTACATTCATAGCGATGGCGGGGATCGAAAGCTCAGCCGGCTTCGCAGCATCTGCGGCTGATAAAGGGGCTATGGCGTCAAATGTGATCTCCGGCGTACGAACGGCTCCGGGCGTTGATGTCGCTAGCGGCGGGTTCCGGGTAGCGAACTGGCGAACGGCCAGCAGCGCCAAAACCAGACCGAGTAACGCGAGAGCCAACCAGAGTGGACGTTTGGCGGTCGCGGTCCATCTGGACTTCATACGGGATATCCTATCTGCTCGGATCCACAAGATGGGGCGCTCATTGCCGTTGCTGAATATCGGGGTACTCAGTTCTACTTCGCGCGACGATATGAGTGAAAAGTAAAGAGGAACTCCCTGCTGTCAGAGAATTTCACCAGAATTCAAGCTGTGCATACAATACAGACATTGTACTGCAGGAGGGATGGTTGGGCAAATTCGCGCCTCACAGTGGCGCGCAAAACAACCTTTATCTTCTCAATATCGGTTATTGTATGCGCGGTCAATGTGCTATGATCAGGCTGTTACCCGTACATATCGCGCCCTACAGTGGCGCGCACTACAGCGATCTCATGTTCACTAAGGAGTGCCAATGTCTTGTCCCCAGTTGTTCGCCTTGCTAGTCGGCATAAATGAGTACAAGAGCCCCGGAATTTCTGACTTGAGAGGCTGTGCCAACGATGCCAAGGCGATATACGGATTCCTGACGCAACGGATCGGCATGCCGACAGCAAACATTCGCTTGCTGACATCCACCGGCGAAGAATCGAGCGAAAGTCTACCTTCCCGGAAGAATATGATCAATGGTTGGATGTGGATGATCGATCAGGCCAGCAGCGGGGATCAGGTATTTTTTCATTATAGCGGACACGGCGCGCAGGCCAAGTCTGTCGATCCCAATGAACCGGACGGCTACGACGAGACCTTGGTTCCCTTCGACAGCAGGGAAAACGACGGAAACGGCAGTCCCGTTTACGACATTCTGGACAAAGAACTGGCGACGCTCATTGAAATGGCAGAGGCCAAAGGCGCGCTGGTGACGGTCGTTCTGGATTGCTGCCACGCCGGCTCCGGCACCCGCGCGTTGGTCCCCGTGCGTAAGACCAGGGGCGACAAACGCGCCCGCCCGATTGAAACACTCCTGCCGGGAACACGGCAACGGACAGAGAGGGCGGCCACCCGCTTCCGCCGGCCCCGCAGCGGTTGGAAGATCGGCACTGGCCACGTGTTGTTGGCCGGTTGCCGGGATGAGGAAATGAGCCACGAGTACCGCTCGCCGGTCAACGGCGTCTGGTACGGCGCGATGACGTTTTTCCTGCTGCAAAAGCTCCAGGAGCTTCGCCCCCAGATGACGTGGCAAGAGATCCACGACATGGTGCAGACGAAAGTCAATGGCATCTATGCCCGGCAGATACCTCAGTTAGAGGGCCCCGGCAACCGCGTCATCTTTGGCGGGATAACCCCCTCCGCCGGCTCGTATCTGAACGTCACCGATGCCAAGGACGCGGGTGACGATGTGCTCATCCGTATCGGTGGCGGCGCGGCGGTGGGTCTCACCCCGGGCAGTCAGGTGGAACTGTACCCGGCGGGCAGCGATGCCATGCAGGAGAAGGGGCTTGGCCGCGGCGAGGTGCTCGAATCCAAAGTCGATTACGCCTACACACTGATCAACGGCGTGCGCAAAGCTGATTTCAGCCTGCCCGCCAGGGCAAAAGTGACGGCCTATGGCTACGAAGATCTGACATACGAAGTGGCAACTGAGGATCCGTTGCTCAGGGCGGCTCTGACCACTACGCATGCCTCTCCGTTCCTCCGCGTCGTTGAAGCGGGCAGCCCATTCACCCGGTTTCATGTATTGGTGGAGGATGACGCCTATGTGATTCAGGACGGCAGTGGCGCGCAGATCGTCTGGGAGACTCCACCCCGCACGCAGGTAGGCGCGGCCAAAACTGCCGAGAATCTGCATCACCTGGCGACCTTCAATAATGTGCGCGCCTTGCGCAATCCCTCGCCGATGGTGTTTCTGGAGGACGCGTTGCGCGTCGAAGCCCACACCTACACCCGGGCCAGCTTTACCGCTCCCAAAGACGGCGAATTCCTGGGCAAGGATGGGATGTTGCCGCCGGGGCGCAAGCTATGGGTTTCGGTGCGTAACGAGAGCGCCGAAAATCTGTATGTGACTGTCTTCAATCTATCTGCCCATTTTGGCATCCACCGCGTCTACCCGGAGCGAGCGCCTTATCAGCTGGTGGTGCCAGGCAAGGGCTTTTTCATTCGCGACATCGAGCCGGGCGTGGATGACCCTTATGCTGAGTCTTCCATAGAGATTCTGAAAGTCTTCGCCACCCGAGTTCCCACTTCCTTCGATGTGCTGGAGATGCCGAATCTGAACGAACCGGACACAACAGATAAAACCCGCGCGTTCGGTCCCCTTGCAGAGCTGATGAACGGCATTCGTTACGATGGTTCCGGCTCCCGCAATCTGGTGGTGCGCCGAGACGATACGCATGATCGCTGGATTACAAAACAGGTGGCGATCACCGTTCTGAAAAAACCGGAGATATGCGTCCTGCCGGCCGGCAAAAGCAGTATCGAAGTGGGGTCGCCTCTGGATATCTCTCTTGAGAAACCGGCGGAGCTAAGCGGCCAATTGGTGGTCAGCAATCTGATCAATTCTACCTGGGATGCAGAGGATCCGATATCCTTGCCACCGGGGCTGGACAATCCGGACGCAGCCGCATTCTTCGAGCCTCTGACCTTCTCTGAAACCCTCCGGGCCATCGGCGCATCGCCGGGCGTGCTGACTTTGGATGCCGAAGCGAATCAGCTACGCGCAATCAGCGCCGAGTCACCGTTGCGGGTGGAGCTTAGCCTGAAGGATGAGCCAGACCTGGTGGGGCTTCTGCCCATCGCCTTCGATGGCGAGTACTACTACGTGGCCGGTCATCCCGCAGATGCCAAAACCACAGCCCAGGATGTGAGCAGACGACGCATGGCGGTAGAGATCACCCATCTGCCGACCCCTGATGATAGCGGAAGCGGCGATGATGTTGTGGCGGAGAGCCCTGCCCGGAACTTGAAAGGGATGACCCGCCGGCTCCTATCCAGCCTCCATGGCAAGAAGCGCCTGGCTGAGCTTGATGCGCGCGGGGCTTCAGCCGGGGCTGACGAGGGCGCTGTGGGCGAACTGCCCTCTCGAGACTTGAAACATATGGTGCGTCTGTTCCTCTACAAAATCATCTATCGGGAACGCCCGCCTGACCTTGGCGTGCGCAAAGTCCGGTGCGGGATAGACGGGATCCCCGTTTATTCAAAAGTGACGCCGAAAGATATGGCGCAAACGCACAAGGCATTGCTGATCACCCACGGGTTCGCCAGCAGCACGGAACAGCTTGCGCAGAGATCCCTGGCGAGCTTGCTGGCGCTGGACGACTACGACCTGGCCCTGGCGTTTGATTACGAAAGCCTCAACACCGGTATCCACGAGAATGGCCGACTGCTGACAGATGAGCTGCGCGGTCTTGGCTTTGGCGCTGCCAAAGGGCCATCGCTCGATATATTCTGCCACAGCATGGGAACACAAATAGCCCGTGTGTGTATAGAGATGGAGGGGGGGCACGAATTTGTGGAGCGGGTATTTATGAGCGGCGCCCACAACACCGGCACGCCACTCGCTGAGGCTCATCGGCTGGTA
This sequence comes from uncultured Caldilineaceae bacterium, assembly GCA_958295915.1. Taxonomy (GTDB): domain Bacteria; phylum Chloroflexota; class Anaerolineae; order Caldilineales; family Caldilineaceae; genus Bin5. The sequence continues at coordinate 3,060,418 of OY282381.1, read as the reverse complement.
CCCTGGCTGGCAACCATTCTGATCAATCAGGCGGGGCTGGTTCAGGCTGCGCCCCTGGCACAGATGCTGGCAATGGGGATATCCCATCTGATCACCGGCCTGCGAGATCTGGCGCCGAGCGCAAAGGTGTATCGGCAGCTCAATGACCAGAGGACACCGGTGGATGTGAAATACTACATCCAAATCGGCGTAAATTCCGACTTGGATGGCCCGGTGAACTGGCGCAAGCTCTTTTCCAAAACGGAGTTGATGCGCATTTTAGATAAGGGGCTGGATCAGGTTCTGGGGCCGAACGATCTACTGGTTGGGGTGGGGTCGGCGCACTCTGTGCGGGGCGGTCACTGGCCTGGTTTGCGGGTGGATGTGCTCAGCTGCAATCATTTCGAGTATTTCCACGACGAAGAATCTCTCGCGGCCCTGCGCAGGCAGTTCAGGTAAGATCACCGCGCCTCTTGCGAGCAGAGCCGCATTCAACCTTCCTGTTGGCGGCGTGCTCGTATCTGAACACAGCCGCGACATTTGGCAGTTGGCGGCATCTGTCGATACAATAGCCGATGGGAGGGGATGTGTCCCGGTGGACGCCCTGGTCTTCAAAATCAGTGGCAGGTGGCGCAGAGCCGGCTGCGGTGGGTTCGACTCCCACGCCTTCCCGCTCAACACTGCGCGCCCAAGCCCTCGCCGCCAAAGATCGCCAATCGCTTTTCCTGGCTGGTGGGGGGCGCGCTCTGGGGTCGGTAGTGGAACTGAAGCGCCCGACGGCGCAGAGAGGTGCCGTTGGGTGGTGTGCCATGATGGAGCAGGCTCTGGAAGATCAACAGTCCGCCCGGTTTTAGCGGCGCCGCCAGCGCCCGGCTGGTGTCTACGTCTGTGTCACAGATCTGCCAATCCCGTCGTTGAAAATGCGCCATCGGGCCCTTTCGATGGCTGCCCGGCGCAATGACCATGCAGCCGTTCGCGGTCGTGGCCTCATCCAGGGCAATCCAGCAGCCCACGACTCTTGCTTCCAGCTCTAGCTGAAAATAGGCGTGATCCTGATGCCAGGGCTTTTCGCGGCCCATCCGGGGCGGCTTGAGCAAAGCCATGTCCTGGAACAGGACCGGCGGTTCATCGATGAGACGTTGCACGAGTGTTAACAGCTGCGGGTGGTGGGCCAAGTTGTACAGACGGTCGTCGTGGTCGACAAACCACATAAACTTGCGCACATAGTCCTGCTTCTGGGCTGGGGGTAGCTCCTCGACCGCCACGCCCGTGGAAGCCTGCTCGTACTGCACATTTCTGAAACCCCTCTCCTCCATTGCGCCCGACAGCAGGTGAATCAGTCCGTCCAACCCGTCCTGCACTTCTTGCGCAGAAAAGGCGTTTTCTACCACCAGATAGCCCTGCGCGTGAAATTGGGCCACATGCGCGTCTGTCACACTGGCAAAGCCGTTGACACCGGTGGCGATCCCTACAAAATCGTACAGATCTGGCGGATAGTCGCCAGAGGCCCTGTCGTCGCAGAGGCGCTCAGGAGTCGTTACCGTCATTTTCATCCTCCCAGGATTACACTAGATGGGCTGTTGTACTCTGTTCCTGCGAACCTGATCGAATCCTGATTCGCGCCTCTTTCGAGTAGAGGCGCATTCAACAGATTCCGCTTGCAATCCCGCGATTCGCATTCCTGCTTCACAGACGGTTGCCGAGGGAGACCGACCGTAGCCCATCTCCCCGGGCGTTTTCCCTCCGACGAACTGGACGCGAAGGTTCACAGAATTCAATATATTCTCAGGCCATATCCTGTAGATCCTACCACACAATCATAGAAAACTAAATAGGTTGGTTACAAGCCTTGGGCGCGTTTCTGACTCCCTCTGGGCAGCTACAGCGGGATTCGGCAACCCGCTGGCCTGGATGCCCCAAATCAGGGACGCATCCATCCATGGCGCGCCAGAAACGCCGCCACTTCTGCGCCGGTGGGGATGCCGAGACGCGCGCCTTTTTTTGTGCAGCAGAGCGCGCCCACGGCCGAAGCAAAACGCAGCAGCTCTTCCCAGTTCATCCCTTGGGAAAGACCGGCGGCGAACGCGCCATGGAAGGCATCGCCGGCGCCGGTGGTGTCCTCTGTGGGGACCGCGAAGGCGGGGTAGCTGCCGGCGCTGGCGCCAAACCGACTGTCAGCCCGGTTGCGCCAGATCAGGCCCAGTTTGCCGAGGGTAATGACACTCGACGGCGCGCGGCGACTCAGTTGCGCCAAGGCAACCGCCGCATCCTCCTGACAGCTGAAATCAAGGGCGAAATGTTCTGACGCCACCAGAAATTCCACCTTTTCCATCAGCGTTTTCGAGCCGACATGGACTGTGTCTCCATCCAGTACAGTGGGAATGCCCTTTGCTCTGGCCCAATCGATCAACGGTTCGGCGGCGGCCAAGTGATGTCCGTCCACGAGAATAGCCCGAGGACGGCAGCGATCCAGCTGGAATTCAGCCTCGACGGGTAGATCCTGGCTGCCGGCGTAGTTGACAAGCGCACGTGCGCCGTCCGGCTTGACGAAAATGGCAGAGAGGGATGTCGGCCACTCGCCGCGGACTACCAGTTCGGTGTTGACGCCGGCCGCGCGCAGTTCATGGAGATGCTTATCGCCATAGATGTCCTGGCCCAGATAGCCGGCGAAGGCCACGGAATAGCCGAGATGGGCGACGGTCATGGCGGCGTTGGCAGCCAGACCGCCGCCGCAAGCGGTCAACTCCGACGCTCTGACCTTTTCATCCGGGCCCACGTGGCGATCCACCGAGAAGATCAGATCATAACAGGCAATGCCCAGACAAAGCACATCGACAACGATAGGGGTTCCTTTCATCCTTCCAGCCAAATCGGATTCGACCAGGCCCTGCCACCCTGGTGGTCCCGCACCGTCACCCGACAATAGTGGCTGCTCCATTCAGATAGGTCGAACTCTGCGCTGGTAAGGCCGTTGCCCCAGGCCTGCTGCCCAGCGCTGCCCACGCCGGTCAGAAAGATGCGTTGCGCGGGGGAGCAGTGGATGGCAATCCGTTCGCCGGGGATGAGGGCGATGTCGTAGATGTCCGGGCCGGTGCTGGAATAGAATGCGCCGGCCTTCAGTGCGGTCAGCAGAGCGTCTGGCGACAGTTCTTCGGCTTTCACCTGCACCCAGCCGCGTCGAAAGTCATGACGGTTGGGCGTAAAGTGGGCATCGTCGGCGGCATAGGCGAAGTAGCGCTGGCGTCTGTCCAGCAGCACATTCAAAATATGCCAGCTTTCGGGCCGGTCGTTGGCGTCCACGGCCACGCCGTTGTAGATCTCCACCGCGTGCGCCGGCCCCAGAGCATGGATATCATTTTCTGAAAGCGCGTACCAGTTGGGATGGGCGATGCCGATGAACGCGCCGGCTTCCCTGGCCCTGGTAGCGATCTGCGCTCCGCTTTCGTCTGCGGTCGGGGGCGCAAAATCAGGGGGCAGCCCCGCGGCCACAATGTGCCAGACAGAGCCGTTTTCGATCTGCCCGGCGTGGAGCTCTGCGCCCAGAATCGTTGTAAACGTCGGTGAACGGAAAGGCCGCGTATCGGTGATGGGAAAGCCGTACTGTGGCAGGAAATGATCGGTCAGGGCGATGAAATCGTAGTCGGCCTGCGCATACAGCCGGCAGACTTCCTGCGGCGATTTCAGTCCGTCCGAACGGGTCGAGTGGGTGTGAAGATTGCCCTTCCAGAAACGACCAGGTTTGGAAAAAGGTTGAATGCGCCTCTGCTCGAAAGAGGCGCGTGGCAGGGATTCCATAGTTTCTCCTATTGTGGGTGAGCCAGGTTGTTTTTTCCCAGAAATTCTGCAACCACATTCACAAAATCATCCAGCCGGCGAATTCTGTGCGCATAGCGGCCGCTCTGGCTGCCGACGAGAAGTGTCAATGCTTGGTTCTCCGTATGCTTGCGGGTGGAGCAGTCCTCCACATTGCCGTGATCACTGGCGACGATCAAGAGGGTCTCCTGCCAGTCCATCACGTCCAACAGCCCGGCCAGGAAGCCGTCGATGCGTTGGAAGTTATCGACGGCAGCGCGAAAGTCCCGCCGGTGGCCCAGATAGTCGGTCAGCCAGTGCTCGAAGAAAGCGAAGCGCGCTGGCTGGGCGATACGCCAGAACTGCGCGCCCGCCTCCGCCGGCGAGTAGAGCGGCGCGTTCGGATAGCCCAACTGTGTGCGCCAGCCCAGACCAGTGAAATTTGCGGACAGGGCCTGCTGCGCCTGCATATCTTTCCACGTCAACAGCCGCAGCCCGCCGCGTTGGGCGGCGTAGGGTACTGCGCTCAGTAGGCGTTTGCCCCGCTTAACTGCGTCGAAATAGCGCTGGGGATAGGCGTTGACGAAGGCAGTCGGATGACCTGCCGCGTGGAGCCGAGCGAAGATGCCGGCCTCGTCCAGAATGTCCCGCACCCGCTGATCCGGGCGCGGGCCGTAGTGCTCCCCCAAGCGGGCCGGCGCGTTGACGCCGGTCAGGATTGCCGTCTGACCGGTGGCGCTTTGGGGACGGCCTGGCACGCTCAACTGGGCGTCTGTTGGACACAGATGGGCGTCACCGTGGCTGAAGCGCCCCGTGGAGGCGGTGAGAGGGTTGCCATCGAGGAGCGCTGCCAGTGTGGGCAGTGTGGCCGCGGCCAGAGGATTTACCGTCAGGTCATCCCTGCCCAAGCCGACGCCGTCGATGAAAAGGAAAAGGACACGGCGCATGACAGAGTATCATCCATCTCTTTCGATACCGCGCCTCTTTTGAGCAGAGGCGCATTCAACGATTTCTACCAGCCGCTTTTCTAAAACATCCAATCCTGAATCGACTTTGTTATACGCCAACCCCAGCTGTGATGCCGCCGCGCGCGCGCGTTCGCTCTCGTCCCGCTCTGGCAATTGGCGGAGATAGAGCAGTTCCTTGTAGTTGCCGAAGTAGATGTCACGCAGCTCCGGGTAACGGTCGAGGCCCAGGGATTCGATAACGAGACCCTCGTAGTGGTGGGCGAGAAAATCGGTCAGGTAAAATGTGCCCGGCTGCCGTTCAGCCTGCTCGCTGAAAAGCGCGCCGGCGTAAAACTCGTAACAGTGGGGGCCGGGGATACGCACTGCGTGAGGATAGCGGGCCAGCAGCGTGTCCAGCGCGCCGCCACTGCCGCACTCCCCATAGCCGACAAGAATGCGATCGAAGCGGTCCGCCCAGACGTTCAGTTTCTTTTCCACCTCCGGCGCGATGCGCGCGGGGCGGTTATGAAGCTGGGCCGGGATGGCTGTCAGCTCGTAATCCCAGCCCCGCCGATTGGCGATAGCGATCAGTTCCCGCACAATCGCGCCACATGCTATGATTCCGATCTTCACACGAAAACTCCTTATCGTCTGACTCCTGAATTTTTCCCAACCCAGCTGCCGCCTCGCGCATATCCAACTCGCCCGTCAGAGCCGTGCAGGCGGGGCATTCAAGCCCCTTTTCGCTGCTGTCGATCGGCATGGCGCGTCCGCCTGCTGGAGATTATGGGAGGTGTATGCCGTTTCGCGCTTACTGTTCCCACACGTATCTGTGGGTGACGTGGAATCGTCGCGGCTTCACATGGCAGCAATCCGACGACGCCGTCGCTGGACAGATCCCGGATTGTCCGGCCTCCTCTTTACTCATGGCAACCGCGCCAACAGGTCTTGTAGCAACGGGATCAGAATGCCCACGATCACAATTCCTATCATCCACTTAAGCAAGCGCAATTCCGACTTAACGGCTGCCACATCGCTTTTCAGCTCTGTTTTGACCTCCTGCATCTCTGTCTGCAGCTCTGCTTTGACCACCTGCATCTCCGTCTGCAGCTCTGCTTTGACCTCCTGCATCTCGGTTCTGACCACCTGCATCTCCGTCTGCAGCTCTGCTTTGACCTCCTGCATCTCCGTCTGCAGCTCGGTTCTGACCTCCTGCATCTCGGTTCTGACCACCTGCATCTCCGCCTGCAGCTCTGCTTTGACCTCCTGCATCTCCGCCTGCAGCTCTGCTTTGACCTCCTGCATCTCGGTTCTGACCGCCTGCATCTCGGTTCTGACCGCCTGCATCTCGGTTCTGACCGCCTGCACGTCGGTTCTGACCGCCTGCACGTCGGCTTTGGTTGCCAGATGTTCGTATGCGCCTTCAATGCGGGCAATGCGTTCCCCGTCATCTGTTCTCTGTGCCATGCGTCTTTCTCCCCTCACCCTTCGTTCGTTTTCAGTTGTCAGTTCCAGTAGCCAATGAACTGCAGTTACTCGAAACGAAAAACTGGCAAGTCGCTTACCACGCTGTCCGTATTCAGCATATCAACTTTGTCAAGCGCAGCGACCATCAAACAAATAGCCCCGGTTGCGGGATGAACCCGGCCCAGAAGGGCAGATATGTCCGGCTCCGGCTCGGTTTCACCCGGCAGGCGGCGCAACCGGTTTTCAACGCACGCGCCAGGCCAGCGAGATGTTCATGATCTCGGACTGGAATCATATCCTCACCTCCTCAGACGCTTCATCGGAGTCATCCCAAATGTCCGGCAGATTGGCCGCCACCTCGCGCGCATCCAGTTTGCCGGTGACCACGTCGGCGATCAGTCGGGTGCGGTATTCACGCATGAGTTCGATCTTGCGCCGAGTGAGGTCAATGGCAGTGTCAATGTCAGCGGTCGCCTTGTCGAGGTACTCGACGATGGCGGCTTGTTCGGAAAGAGGAGGGGTTGGCACTCGCATGGATTTCAGCAATTCTTGGCTAAGGTTAGGCTGACCCTCCGCGATGGCGGGGGGTTCACGCACTGCGCCTCTTTCGAGCGGAGGCGCATCAAACACTTCATTTCAGCGCCTCCCGCATGGCGCGCAGATGGGCCGGCGTTGTGCCGCAGCAGCCGCCAATGATATCCACGCCCAGATTGCGCATCTGCCGGGCATAGTCGGCCATCACGTCCGGTGTGCCATCATAGTAAATGACTCCCTTCTCGAACACAGGCAGACCGGCATTGCTCTGGGCATACAACACAACTCCTTCCGCGCGATGCTGAGCCATCTCGGTCATCACCGCCTGGATCTCTAGCGGGCCGTTGCCGCAGTTGGCTCCAATTACCTGCACACCCCACCTGGAGAGCGTCTCCACCGCCTGTTTGGGGCTGACTCCCATCATCGTATGCAATTTTGTATCGAATGTGAGGGTGACAGCGACAGGCAGGTCTGTCACCTGCTGGACTGCCTGCAAAGCGGCCTCCACTTCCCGCAGATCACTCATCGTTTCGATGAGAATGAAATCCGCGCCACTTTGGGCTAAGGCCACGACCTGCTCGGCAAACAGCGCCGTCGCTGCCGCCATGGAGAGATCGCCCAAAGGATCGAGTAACTCGCCGGACGGGCCGATGGAAGCGGCTACCAGCACATCTTCAGCTGCATCAGCCACCGACCGGGCCAAGCGCACACCGGCCTCGTTTAGATCCTGCACCCTGTCCTGGAGATCGTGCATCTTGAGCCGGGCAGATGTGCCGCCAAAGGTGTTCGTAGAAATGATGTGGGAGCCGGCATCCACATAGCCCTGATAGATCGCCCGCACCGCGGCCGGCTGTTCCACATTCCACAGCTCCGGCGCGCCGCCGTCGGTCAGACCCGCGTCCTGCAGCATGGTGCCCATTGCGCCGTCGCCCAGCAAAGGGCCGCCCTGACGCAGCCGCTCGACAAGCGGATGGGGACGCGACGTCACCCATCCAGCGGAGGAGGTCGTTGCATGCGCCTCCGCTCGAAAGCGGCGCGTTGGCGCGCCCGAGTCCAACAGGCTCCGTATCCGTCCCGGCGGATAGTCAGCTTCGAGCTGCGCGGCTACGGCCTGGGCCACTTCTTGCGGAAGGCCCTTCTGTTTCTGCCAATCTGTGCGGATCCAGCCGTCCAAGTAGGCATTCATGTCGGTGGCGCCGGCGCGCATCGCCGCTTCGTCGATAGCTACCTGAAAGCGGGCCGGCAACTCGACTTTGTGCCGGTTGTGGCGTCCTTCCCGGGCTGTCACCAGCGAAGGAATAGTGCGCCAGTATGTGATCTGATATTCAGCCATAGCAATTGAACCTCATTTCAAAATTAAGAACAACTGGAGTTTCAGGATCTCAGACAGTCATATATACTCTTGATTCAGTTGTGGTTTCGTCAGTTTTTAGTAGTCAGTGAACTGCAGTTACTCGAAACTAAAAATCAGGTCGTCATCTCTTCAGTATTATACCGATTGGCGCGCAAGAATGCCTAAAAGCTGCCGCTTACAAGCTCAGAAGGCGGCGGCGTTGTCCGCAAGATACCTCTTGCAGGCATAGGCGCGGCGTTGGAAGCCGCCTTTATGAGGTATGGCGCAATTACGAAAACCATATCAACCAGTCGTCAACCGGCGGGTTTGATTGCCCAGCGGTTTTTGTTCCTCGCGCGCGCTGGGCATTCAAAAATACCGAATTGCAGTTTCGCGCCGTTTCAATGTTACACATTGCCGCTCTTTGCGTTACCATAGCCTGAATGAATGGACGAAATCCATTTATGAATGAGAGATACAGAAAGAGAATCCGACATGTGTGGACGATTGTAGCCGTTGCGCTCATCGTGCTGTTCATCAGTGCGTGCGGTTCGGACGATCGACAGGAGCCTGCCGCGGAGCAGTCCGCTTCTGAATCTGTATCACAGGAAAGCGCCGCGGAAGCGGCCGAGCCGCTGAAAGTCGCCTTCGTTTATAGCGCTTCCATCGGCGACCTCGGCTGGACATGGGCGTCCGATCAGGGGCGGCTGTATCTGGAAGAGCAGTTACAAGACGGCGTCGAGACGGCCTTCATTGAGAACGTGCCGGAAGGCCCGGACGCAGAGCGGGTCATTCGCGACTTTGCCCAAAAGGGCTTCGACCTGATTATCACCACCACCTTCGGCTATATGGACTCGACTCTGACAGTCGCCCGGGAGTTTCCAGATACCCATTTTGTGCATGTATCCGGCTTCAAGACTGCTGAGAATATGAGTACCCTCTACGGTCGCATGTACCAGCCCCGCTATCTGAGCGGTCTGGTCGCCGGTAGCATGACCGAAAGCGATATTATCGGCTACGTGGCCGCCTTCCCGATTTCTGGAGTGATCCGAGGAATCAACGCCTTCACGCTTGGCGTACGCGCCGTAAATGCGGATGCCGAAGTGCGGGTTGTGTGGACGAACACCTGGTTTGGCCCCCCGGAAGAGAAGGAGGCCTCCGAAGCTCTGCTGGATCAGGGCGCGGATATCATTGCCCAACACCAGGATACGACAGAGCCGCAGAAGGCCGCCGCCGAGCGGGGCGGGCACAGCATCGGCTACCATAGCGATATGCGAGCATTTGTCGGGGACACCGTCCTCACCGGTCCGGTCTGGAACTGGGGGCCGGCTTTCCTGATGTTTGCCGAGCTGGTGCGGGACGATGCCTGGGAGAGCCAGCAGGTCTGGGTCGGGATGGAGGACAACCTTGTGGCTCTGGCTGATTTCAGCCCGTCTGTTCCTGCGGAAGTGGCGACGCTGGTCGCAGAAAAACAGGCTGCGATCATTGCCGGTGAGAGTGACGTGTTTTGTGGCGCGCTGACCGGTCAGAACGGCGTTGTGTTCCTGCCGGCGGGGCAGTGCATGACCGATGGCCAGATGCTGGGTATGGACTGGTTTGTGGAGGGGGTCGTGGGTGATGCCCCGAACGATGCTGCGCCCATTGACGGCGCGCCTATGCCTGCTTCGGCATCGGCCCCGGCGGATGCCGGGGCACTCTCCGGTGATGTGTCTGAAGTCGCGTTTATAAGTCTTTTGCCTAGTTTCCTATCGGCAGGCGCGGTGCTACAATTGGATATATGGATTCCGGTCAGGATGTAAGGATGAACAGGAAGATGCAGGTATATCCTGCCTTGATTCTTGATGACAATGTCGGCTGAGCGTACGGACAGCGGTCACATAGGGCGCCGTGTGCTCCTCAATACCGGCGCGCTGGCGGGCTCCAGACTATGGCGCATTCTCATCAGCTTTGGATTGCAACTGCTGATCGCCAATCGTCTCGGCGCGGCAGGGCTTGGTCAGTACAACACTGTCCTCGCCTATTTGAACGTTTGTCAGGTATTGAGTGAACTCGGCCTGCCTCAGCTTCTGGCGCGAGATCTTTCCCAGCGTCCGCAAGATCGGCTCTCCTCTTTCTATGCGGCCCTGCTACTCCAGGGGGGCGCTGCGTTCCTTGTTTGGGGCGGCCTCAGTCTTCTGACATTCATACTCCCTCTTGGCGACACAAACCGATTGGCTCTGATTGTTGTGGGAGCCACTCTGCCGTTCTTTGCCGTCACCTCTGTCTGCGAGATGCTTTTTCAGGCCGGCGAACGTATGCAATTGGTGATGGGGGTGGAGGCGCCGATCAACACGCTGATCGTCGTGCTCAGTGGGATTGTTTTGTGGAGCGGCGGGAATGTCGTGAGCCTGGCCGCTGTTCTGGTACTCATCCAGGCGATCTCCGGGATGCTCTGTCTCTTTCTTCTGCGGCGCAGCGGCCTGTTACTGGGAGCAACGCCAGCGCACAAGCCGGATGCACTGTGGGCACAGATGTCGCTACTGGTGCGCCGGGCCAGGCCCTTCTATACGCTGGCTCTGTCCAATGTCCTGTTACAACGGCTGGATATTTTGCTCGTGTCTGCGCTGGCCGGCGAGGTGATCACCGGCATCTACAGCGCAGCCTATCTGATAGTGCGGATGCTGCTGACCCTAATCCAAACCTACTGGCAGGCCCTCTATCCCACCTTAAGCCGTTTGCGGAAACAGTCGGCGCGCCAGTACACCAGCTTGGCGAGAGTGGCCCTGCGTTTTGGGCTTCTGGCGCTGCTGCCCGTTGCCGCTCTCAGTTCTGTGATTGCTGGAGTTGCTGGCGCGTTGGTTCAGCTGATCTTCAGGGGGGATGACTACCTGCTGTCTGCCCGTATCCTTCCTGTCCTGATTTGGGCAGCGCCGTTCTATTTAATTGCGCTCTTTTGTGTCAATATCCTGCTGGTGGAAGGCAAGCCGCGACAGAGCCTATTGGTTCCCGGCGCGCATATCGCTGTGGTTCTCATCCTCCTGCCAAGTTTGACAGTAGCCGTCGGCGTCGATGGGTTCGCGCCCGCGGTTATTGTGGCTGTTTTTACCAGCGCCCTGTATGGGCTACTGTTGTTGCGCCGGCTGGAGATCCCGTTGGGGCTGCCCCGACAAACAGGGCGCCTGCTGGGCGTCACCGGCCTGGCGGCGCTAACGGCTTATCTGGCGCAGCGAGGGTTGGATGGCTCATACGCATGGCTGGGAGCGCTTCTCGCAGGCGGCGCGACCTACATTGCCGGCGTATATGCAGCTGGCCTTGTAACCATCGCAGATTTTCAGCGCATTTGGAAAGTGTTCACATAGGATATTCCGCTCAATGGATATTCCGCTCAATTGCATGGCGGTGGCGTCTGCCGACGATTGCCTTCCATACACCAGGCGCCAGAGAGTATATGGGAACAGACAGTCTGCTGGAGAGAACCTGTCATGACCTTTCGCGTTCTGTTTGCTCGGATGATTGTAGTCGTATGTGGGTTGGCGCTGGCCCTTGCGCTGCGCGCGAGTGGCGCGTCTGTGTTTCAAAACGATTCTGGCGGCAGTTGCGGGGAAGTGACCCGTCCTGTTCCCTTGAGTACACGAATGGGGTATGGTGTAAGTAGAGGTGGGTTTGGAACGCATCCTGAGACGAACTCCCTGCGTGCGGGTGTATATTTGCACTGGGACGTTCGGATCGAACCGGAAAGGCCGCTAGGGATCGAATTTATACAGACAGTGCGGCTGCATCAGGATCTGACGCAGGTGGATCCGAATCAGGCGGAGAGCTGCGAACTTAAATCTCAGCATGCGCACGATCGCATGATCTGTCCGTACAAACAGCCCCACTCCTATACATTCTCTCCCGATGCTGCCACGATTCAGGAGGCGGCCTACAACAACCCCGGCTCTACATGGCTGATCGGCAATGAAATCGAGCGCAAAGATTGGCCGCTTGGCGGTCAGGATGAAATTCTGCCCGAACTGTACGCAGAGGCATATTATGAACTATACCATTTAATTAAGGCTGCTGATCCTTCTGCAATGATTGCAAATGGCGGAATGGTGCAGGTGACGCCTTTGCGACTCCAATATCTGACACGGATTTGGGACGCATATAAAACGAAGTTCGGAACCGATATGCCTGTTGATGTCTGGAATACCCATGTCTTTATTCTCCCAGAAAAGCTTGATGAGTGGGGAGCCGACATTCCAGTTGGCATCGATGAAACTGAAGGCGCCTATCTGTTTAATGTTGACGAAGATAGTACTCTGAAACATCCTGTTTCAGAGTACCTAAATACGCAGTTTATCGAGGAGCAGGTCCTTATGCTCCGGCAATGGATGAAGGATCGGGGCCAACAGGAGAAACCGCTGATTATAAGCGAATATGGGATACTGTTACACAACGAGAACCTTGGTGCGCCCAATGATGATCCGCAGGTGGTTATCGATTTTATGCTGGCTACGTTTGATTACTTCCTGCACACGAAAGATTGCAACCTGGGCTATCCTGCCGATGCATGTCGGCTTGTCCAGAAGTGGATCTGGTATAGCTTCGACGATACAATATTCAACGAGTTTCAGAAGCTCATGGATCCACACACATCTCAGCTCACGCAAACGGGAAAAGCCTTTCGACAGTATTCTCTGCAGAACCTGCAACTGCTCTCCGAGCCACCCTATCAAGCTGAGCGGAGGGCAGAGCTGTGCAGGTAAGCGCATCTGCGCAGGGACCATGAAGTTCTCTAATCGTCGCTTCCTCTATATCCATCTACGGCCAGGCAGTGTTTGCGTCTGTAGGTCTGCGCGCAACGCGCCAGGCACAACTGACAGTTGGCGCGCCGCGCCCCTACTGGTATTATTTTGAATGCCCAGCGATTGTAGTTTTTGCTCTTCTCGCGTGCGCGTGCTGGGCAATCAAAGAATCTGATGGCACAGGGTGCAGTGAAAGCGCGGAATTGATGGACATCCTATACAGAGTCGGATCGGCTGTTCTTCTGCTGGTGGGCGCGCTGTATCCACTAGCGACGATTTACGTCATGATGCAGTCCCTCACTCGGGCGGACGGGCGGCGCCCCTCCTCTACGGTTCTCATGCTCCATTTCATTCTTATTGCCACAGTGCCTTTGGCCGGGATTCTCGGCGGTCTTGCCGGCTTTGCGCCGACGCTCTGGGAGAGTCAGGTGATTCGCGCGCTCGTCTATGGCGCGGCGGTTCTCTCGCTTGCCGCGATTGTGATGCTGGTGATCAGCAGCCGCTCCCAGCAGGCGCCCTGAGGGAGGGCCGCGCGGTCGCGCCCTACAGTGGCGCGCAACACAACCTTTCCGCTTCTTGGCTGCGCGTTGGTGAGGTATGAGCGCAATTACACAAACCACATCGATCAATCGTCAATTGGCGGACCGAATCAGCGTTTCGGGCAGATCTGATGACTGATGCGCCAGTGTACCTCCCCCGACGGACATACCGGCTGTTTGCTATAGCCGGTGTGGCGGTAGCCATGCTCTTTTTGTGGGAGAGTATGAACAGGTTTAGCCTGCCTGCCCTGTTCTTTCTGTTGGCGACCATCGGTTTCGTCGTCGTCTATCTACGTTGGACGCTGATGCGTTTGGAGCTGACCCCCGACGGTCTGACTGTTCACGCACCGCTGCGGCCGCCTCTGCATATTCTCTTTCGCCAGATGGTCACCTGCGCCGAAGCCGGACGCGCTACGTCCGGCTTGAGCCTCGTCTATTGGCCCATCAACGCTGACGGTTTCGTCAATACGGACGCGCCCCGCACCCTATTTCTGCCGGCTGTGGCGCGCCAGGAGAAACTTCTGGCCGTCATGCAAGATCACATAGCCGGCTGAAAGCAACGCAATGTCGCCAGGACGCGTTGCTTTTTCCTTCGTGGCGTCTGCATTCTATTGTGTGGGGCTGATGGGCACATAGTTGCGACCGGGAGAACAAAGTGGCGCCAGGGCAATTGAAGGTGTTGTTCGTCACCGGCGAATACCCGCCGATGCTGGGCGGTGTAGGCAGGTATACGGCCGAACTGGCGCGGGCATTGCAGGCCCAGGGCGCGCGGATACGCATCCTGACCGATAGACAGGTCATGGCGTCCCGGGAGGCTGATGCAGCCCGGATCCTGACGCAAACCGGCGGCTGGGGTTGGCGGATCCTGACAGACATCCCTGCATGCGCGGGCGCGGTCGGCGCCGATTGGGTTCACATTCAATATCAGACCGCGGCATACGGAATGCACCCGGCCATCAACTTTGCGCCCTATTTTCTACAGCGAAAGGGATTCCGCACCGCCTGGACGTATCACGATCTGCGTGTGCCGTATCTCTTCCCCAAAGCCGGCGCCCGTCTACGACATTGGGTTACGCGCTCTCCGCTGCGCGTTGCGGATGCGGTCGTGGTTACAAATCAGAGCGATTGGGAATCCGTGCGCGGGCAGACGCTGCCCTCCCAACTCCATCGAATTCCCATCGGCAGCGATATCGAAAATCGGCAGATATCGACGGCAGAGAGGAGACAGCGGCGGACCGCGCGCGGCTATGGCAGCGCACAGCTTGTGCTCGGTTACTTCGGCTTTCTGAACGCCAGCAAAGGCGGTCTGACCCTGATAGAGACATTAGCCGCGCTGGTGCGGAAGGGATGGGATGCCCATCTACTGATGATCGGCGAACGGGTCGGGGCCAGTGACGAAACGAATTTCAGCTATCTGCAACGGGTCGAGGCCTGCATCGCCGAACAGGGGCTGAACAGTCGTGTCCAGTGGACCGGCCATCAGTCAGACGCTGAGGTGGCCATGGATCTCAACGCCATCGACGTGTTGGTGATGCCCTACGAAGATGGCCTGAGTCTGCGCCGCAGCACACTGATGGCTGGCCTTGCCAACGGCTGCGCGATCGTAGCCACCCATCCCCAGACCCCGACGCCGGAGCTAGAGCCGGACTCCGACCTGCTGCTCGTCCCTCCCAGAGATTCTCTGACAACGGCCGCTGCGGTGATGCGTATCGCCGAGGATGCGCGCCTGGCGACGAATCTACGCGCCAATGCTCGCCAGGCTGCGCGTCAGTTTCACTGGGATGTTATCTCGGCGCGACATTTGGAAATTTACAACTCGTAAATCCATTTTCCCTCGCGCCCTTGTCATCTGCTTTATCGACCAGACAAAGTGACGCCGCAGACAAGCGATCCAACAGCGTTTCCCCCAAATCCAGGATGCGCCCTTCAACTGCGCCTCTTTCGAGCAGAGGCGCATTGAACGCTTCTGCCCATTGACCTGTCATCGGTCGCAGTGTACACTGTTTGTGAGATGTACTCACCTTGTGTGTAGTCCTGCTGCACACGACCCATCTACCTGAGCATGACCCGTTTTTCAAGGTTGTATTGCGCGCCACTGTAGGGCGCGAGGTTTTTCCACAGCAAGATACAACTACTCCTTGAACGGATGCAAGCGTTGGCAGTGCAAGTGGGCTGGCGTTAACGTGTAGAAATGGAGGCCAACAGATGGAATATCGCGCATTTGGACGCACAGGATTGGAAGTTTCTGCGATTGGGTTTGGCTGCTGGGAAACCAGCGGCGTCTACGGACACTTTGACGAAGGCGAGGTTGTCGCGGCTGTGCAGCGCGCGCTCGACCTGGGGATCAATCTCTTTGACACCGCAGAGGGCTATGGCTTTGGGCAGTCTGAGCGCATCCTGGGCAAGGCTCTGGGCGCGCGGCGCCAGGATGCCATTCTCGTCACCAAGTTTGGCGTGTATGACAATAACGGAACATGGAGCCGCGACAGCCGGCGCGAGACAGCCTTGGCGGCCATCGAACGCAGCCTCAAGGCCCTCCAGACCGACTATGTGGATGTCTATCTGATCCACTGGCCCGATAGCGATGTTCCTCTTGAGGAGACGATGCAGGCGATGGAGAAGATTGCGCAGGCCGGCAAAGCCCGTTTCGTCGGTGTCTCCAATTTCCGGCCGCAACAGATCGAGACCTGCATGGAGACCCGGCGCGTGGATATCGCGCAGTACGGCTATCATCTGTTTGATCGCCGACTGGAGCGCGAGGTCTTTGGCGCCATCGAACAACATGGGATCGGTCTGATGACCTACGGTTCGCTGGCGCATGGTCTGCTAACCGGCACGTTCACGCCTGAGACAAGGTTCGGGGAAAACGACTGGCGCGCCAATGGCGTTGCCTTCAACCTTCCACTGTTTACAGCGGAGGTCTTTGCCAGAAATGTGGCTGTTGTTGACGACCTCAAGCCTATCGCGGCCCGACATGGCAAAACGGTAGCCCACCTGGCGCTGCGTTGGGTGCTGTCGAATCCGGTGGTAAGCGTGGCGTTGGTAGGATTTCGTCGACCTGAGGAGGTCGAAGAAAACGTAGCCGGCCTCGACTGGTCACTTGATCAGGAAACACTGGACGAAATCGAGGCAGTGTTCGCCAAACACGGCGTGGATACCGCTCCCTCTACCTGGGTGGAGTCTCAATAGTATGCGGAGAGAATCGCTCCATAGTGACCAGTGGCTAGCGCCAGTGGACTGCAGTGACTGGCTACTGACCAGTGGCTACTGAAGATTTCGATGATTGTGGAAAGGAAACCTCGTATGGCTACACCGCGATTGCGCACTCTTGCCGAAGAGCAGGTCAGGCAATTCAGACTGAACGGCTTTCTGACTGTAAGAGATGTTCTCTCTGCCGAAGAGATCGAGGCTTTGGCTGCGCATACTGATCTGATCGCCGCTGGCAAGGTCGCGCACATTCCAGAAACGAGCATTCAGCTGGAAAAAATGTTTCGCGAGGGCACACGCAACATTACCGATCAGGTGCTGTCGGTGCGCAAATTATTCAATCTGGCTGTCTACGACGAGGTAATGTGGAGCCATGTCACCAATCCCAGAATCGTGGATATAATCGTCGATCTACTCGGCAGCGATGACATCAAGTTGTACGGAGACCAGCTCTTTATGAAAGCGCCGGTAACGGGTACAGAGCAGCCCTGGCACCAGGATTCGGCGTCGTGGCGCGACATCTTCCCCATGGATCTGGTGACAGCATGGACATCCATCGATCACGCTATGGTTGAGAACGGCTGCCTGAATTTCGTCCCCGGCACCCACCGCTGGGGTATGATGCGCCACAAACAGCTGGCCTGGTTCCTGGAGGACCTGGGAAGCGATCAATGGCCGGTCGTAGCGGCGCCGCTGCGTCCGGGCAGCATCAGCTTCCATCACAGCCTGGTCTTGCACCAGAGCAATGCCAACCTGTCTGGTCAACGCCGTCGCGGCTATGCAGTCCAC
Organism: uncultured Caldilineaceae bacterium; assembly: GCA_958295915.1. GTDB lineage: Bacteria > Chloroflexota > Anaerolineae > Caldilineales > Caldilineaceae > Bin5. The sequence continues at coordinate 3,043,065 of OY282381.1, read as the reverse complement.
TACATGCGCGCCGCCTCGCAGCGCGATGAATCGGTTACTGATGCCCCGAAAATGCCGCCATTCAAGCAGGTCAGAGGCCGCTCATTTGTCGGACGCGTATGATATGATCCGGGACGGGCGGGCAATTCGGGCTGCGCGCGATGCGCAAGACCTGCGGTGCGCTCAGCCCTCACAAGACCGGCCCCTCCTGCTGAATGATGCGATGGCTGGCGCTGCGGGCATAGGCCAATTCGTTCAGCCGCGCCCCCCTTTCGAGCAGGGGCGCAATTCAACCTTCTGCCGCGACAGCGCCGCCAGGGTTACACCCCAGGCGCCCCCAGTGGATATGGACCGTTCGTCATAGGATTGGCGCGCGCGTGCGCGTAAACGGCGTCCTGAATCTCGAGTATGCGCACTGCATCAGCGATATTGGGCTCGAAGCTGCGCCCTTCATGCAGGGCTGCCAGCGCCTGCCTGAGTATATTCCGCATCCGAGCAGGGTGGGCGATGTCTGGATGAAAGGTAGCGCCCTGCGTTGTGTGAACCTCAATGACCGGATTCCCCTGCTTGTCATAGCGTTGCAAAACTGTCGCTTTGGCGCCAATGAAGCGAAAGCTGTGGTCCCCACTACGCGCGCCCGACGGGTAGCTGTAGCCCGATTCGATGATGCCCGTTATCCCGTCGTCCGTGCGCAGCACACCCACGCCTACATCCTCTACGGCGCGCGCATACATGGCATTGGAGATGACGGCGCCGACGACAGTGACAGGCTTGCGGCCGACACATTGCAGAAACGTATCGATACCGTGCGCGGCTTCGACCGCCCAGCAGCCACCGCCTGACACCTTTGGATCATTGTGCCATGCAGATGGCGACGGATCGTAACGCGATGGCGGCCCGTTATTCAGACGGCTGTTATAGAGTATCAGATCTCCGAGGCTGCCTTCCTCCATCATCTGCTGGACTCGGGCCACGAGGCGAGTCGCGCGGTTGGGCAAAGTCAGGGCGCTGAAGATGCCGCGCTCTATGCAGGCCGCGGCTGCCGGTCGCAGCCGGTCGGCACAGTCGGCAAAGGGTTTGTCCAGGAGAAAAGGAAGGCCCCGATCCACGCAGGCTTGGACATAGTGCGGCATCTCATTATGCTTGCCGGCGATCAGCGCAGCATCCGGCTGGCTCGCATCCAGACATAGGGTCGCCGAATCGAAGGCGGGGCACTGAAATTCATCCGCTAACTGCTGGCGCGGCGCTTCCTCAGCGTCCATCACGCCGATGATCTCATGCCCAAGTTCACGCGTCACGCGCGCCATACTGCGTCCATGATGGCTAAAGGAGAGCAGAGCCAATCTCATGCTATTGCTCCTCAGATCCAACCGTGGTGAATGGCGACGGGCGTCCCAGAGCGTTGGTTGACCCACGATAGACCGCTGTCTAAGACTACCTCGCGCCCGCTGATGGCGGAACGTTCAGCAGCGAATAGGATCTCCATAATGTGTCGGCTCCACTCACCAGACGTGGGCGGCTCGATGTCCTGAGCGATCGATTCGGCGAATGCCTTCCACTCGTTGCGCATCTCGGCCGGCGGATCTTCAAAGGGTATATCTTCCCACTGGTCGCCCTTCCCGACTTTGACGTACTTCTCGCCATGCTGGCTGAAGCGCAAGGCGCCATTGGCGCAGATTACCTGGATTTCATGGTTGGGCGCGCCGTCGGCAAAGCCCACGGCAACCGCCACGCCGGCCAGTCCATTCTTGTAGCGAATGAATGCGGTGGCCGAGTCGTCACTCGCCTGATAGTGGGCGCGCGTGCCGATACTGGCTGATACCGATACAGCCTGGGATGCCATCACCCAGGTGAGACGGTCCACCACGTGAACGCCATTGGTCAGCCACATGCCGCCACCATGGAAGCGGCTGCGGTACTGAGGGGGACGACCGGCGAAGTTCCAATTCTTGGACATGTAACAGATGGCCGTAATCAGCGGGCCCAATTCTCCCGAATCGAGGATCTCTTTGGCTTTGAGGCTGGTGCCATAGAAGTGCTGAGTTTGCCCGACCATGAGCTTGACATTGTTGTTGGCCGCCGCTTCGATCATCTCATCACACTGCTCCAGGCTGAGAGCCATTGGCTTCTCCACCAGCACATGCTTGCCAGCATTGCAGGCGTCCACAGTGAGCCGGTGATGCAGGTGATGGCCCAGCACTACCGCCACCGCATCGATGGCGTCATCCGCCAAAAGCTCTGTGTGCGAAGCGTAGCCTTTGGCAATGTCATATTTCTGCATATATGCGCGGCGCTTCTCCGCGAAGAGATCGGCGACCGCTACCACCTCCACGTCATCGAGGCTGGCGATGGCATCACAGTGGGCGCGGGCGATGCCGCCTAACCCGATTATTCCAACTCTTAGTTTCGCCATACTCACTATCGCTCCTGTGTGCTGTGGGAATTGTTTCACTATAGCAATCGCTTGGCACAGCCGGGACTTTGTACCTTCTAGCCAACCAATATGTCAGTGCATAACCTCGACCAAAGACGAAGATCCAAAGTTATTTGCTTCACTTAAAGACGCCGCTGGTGATGCCTTCGACGATCTGGCGCTGAAAAATCAGGGTAAGAATGAATACCGGTATGGTCGCCAGAATAGCCACCGCGGACATGTTTCCCCATGAGACCTCAAATTCACTGGAAGCGCCGATCACCTGTGCTTCCGACAGGGCCATGGTAATCACCTTGGCGCCGGCGCCGCGCGCGAAGATGAGGGGTGTGAAGAACTCGTTCCAACCCACAATGAAATTGATCAAGAACATCGTGGCGACTCCGGGACGAATCACCGGCAGGACAATCCTCCACAGTAGCGGGAAGAGGCTGGCGCCATCAACTTTGGCCGCATCTTCGATCTCCTCTGGCACCTGACGCAGAAATGAAACCAGCACCCATGTGGTGATGGGCAGCAGCGCGCTGCCATAGAGAATCAGCAGGCCATGCAGTGTATCCATCAGCTTCAACTGCTGAAACATCTGAAAGAGAGGGATAACCGTGGCCGTGCCCGGCAACATACTGGAGGCGAGCAACCCAATCATGACCAAGTTGGCGCCCGGGAACTGCAGACGGGCGATGGCGTATGCCGCCAGTAGACTGACCGTGAGCGCCAGCACGGTGGAGATCGTAGCCAACATCGAGGAATTGAACATATAGCGGGCGATGGGCAGCGCAGAGAAGATGTCGCGAAATCGTTCGATAGCGAGGCTCTGCGGCAAATAGGTTAACGGTTTGGTGAACAGCTTCTCGCCCGGGGCAAACGCAGTCAAAAAGATATAGTAGATCGGCAACAAGATCACGACTAAGAAGAGAATGATTGTGAGGGTAAATATGACATTGCGCGCCACTGTGGGGCGCGACATGACATTGCGCGCCACTGTGGGGCGCGACATGACATTGCGCGCCACTGTGGGGCGCGACAGCGCGGCGCGCGGCCTGTTCGTAAAGTTGTATCTCTTATCCATATCAGTTCCATGCCCTTACAGACGTTCCCAGGCGCGTCGCAACAGACCATAGCCGAGCAAGCCAACAACCAGAACGATGAAAAACAGCAGCATGGCAATAGCCGACGCATAGCCGAAGTTCAACACGCGGAACCCTTCAAGATAGACCAGATATGACAGCAAGGATGTCGCCGTCCCCGGCCCTCCATTGGTCAGCGCGTAGACGATTTCAAAGGAGAGAACGCGAAAGATAGCGGTAAAAATGATCATTGAGATAATCAGCGGCATCAGCAAAGGCAGCGTAATATACCAGTAGGAGCGCGCGCCATCCGCGCCGTCGATCTTGGCAGCCTCGTATAGCTCAAGAGGGATCCCTTGCAGACCACTGAGGAATATGACAGCCAGAAATGCCGTATTTTTCCAGACATCGGTCAACGTCACGGCAAAGCGAGCGCTGGTGATGTTGATCAGCCACAGCGGGCGTTCACCGCTCAGTCGCCAGATGATGTCGTTCACCAAACCGAAGTCCTGGTGAAATATCCATCGAGCCGCGGTGGCAATCACGATCGGCGCCATGGCCCAGGGCAACAGATTGACGGCACGCGTCAGGTTGCGCAAGCGAAAGCGCTGATTCAACAGTTCGGCAATGGCGAGCCCCAGCACGACCTGCAGGGCAACGGATGTGGTTGTAAAAAAAACTGTAAACGATAGCGTGGCGTCTACATTGGCATCGCGCGTCAACGCCATATAGTTGTCCAGACCGACAAATTCGAAGGTGCGACGCACCGGGCTATGATCGAAAAAGCTGATGTAAAAGGTGCGCAGGAAGGGATAGACAGAGGTAAGAAGCCGCCATAATACCACAGGGGTAACCAGCAGATAGGCCAGGAGTATACGACGGGTACTGAGGTTGTGTCGGCTAAACAAGGGTATGATCTGCGCAATCGTCGTGAACGGATGTGGTCAGGTTGGCGGAGACCGCATTGCACGGCGGCCAGCATCCCCTGCTTTAGGCTGGCATCGCCGTGCGTTGCAGTCGCAGCGGTTTTACCTGCATGAGGTTGACAATATGTTAGCCAAAATCGCGTTCCAGAATCGGATTGATCTTATCCATAGCAGCTTTGACTGCTTCGTCGAGACTGACCTGGTCGGTCAGATAGGCATGCACATTCTGCTCGGCCGCATCATAGATCTCCTGAATGCTGGGCGTGACCGGCCGCGCCTTGACGAGGTCGCCGGCTTCAGCCAGCTCCAGCAGGAAGGGTGAAGAGGGCGCCAGATCCTGCACTTCGGCGTCGGACCAGAGGGAAACGCGGGCGGGCACGCGTCCGCGGAAGATCTGCTGCTTCATGATATCGGCGCGCGCGGTATACCCTACCCACTCGGCTGCCAGCTCCTGCTTGGGCGAGCCTGCCACGATTGCCCACCCCCAACAGCCGGTGATCGTCTGCGCATTGTCCGGGCCCTTGGGCGGCAGAAAAGCGGAAACCTGATCGGCCCAGAACTCCTCGTTGGTGCGCATGGCCCCCAAGAAGCCATCCCAGCACCACCACATGGCATATTTATCAGCCAACCACCCTTGGAAGACCGTGCTGTAATCCTCTTGTGGAACTGAATCCGGCGCAACATTATGCTCGGCGAACAGGGCCTTGTACAGGGCGATAGCCTCGCGCGCGCCATCATTGTCCAGCTTGTTGATGGCGCCGCCGGCCTGATTGGTCCAATGCTGAATCTCATTGCCCAGGGCCCCGCCATTTTTGCCGGACAACGCAATCCCATAGCGGTCCGCGTCCGCATCGGTCAAGGCCTGGGCCGCTTCCACCAGTTCGCTCCAGTCGGAGGGCGGCGTCAGCCCCGCTTCCTCGAAAAAGTCAGTGCGATAGAAGAAGATCTCTGTGTCATTGCCCCACGGCAGGCGATACAGCACGCCATCCCAGGATGAGACATCTCTGAGCAGGGTCTGCGGCCAATCATCCAGGTCGATGTCATATAGCTCGGCAACGGGTTCGAGCGGCGATAGCCATCCAGCTGCGCCATAGATGGCTGCCTGGAAATCGTCACAGTGGAAGGTGTCGGTACCGATATCACCCGCGGCCAGCCGCGTCGTCATCATCTGTTGCCACTCAATGTAAGTCGCCGGCGCGACTTCATAGTTTACTGTGTTGCCGGTTTCCTCTTGATACTGGTCGATCACCGCTTGGAAGAAATCATTTCTATCGGCCCAGTAGACGAGGTTCAGCTCCTGCCCTTCGGCCATGGCTTCACTTGCATCATCGGCCTCAGGCATGGGGGCAGCAACTGGGGGGGCGCAGGCGCCAAGGGCAGCAAGGGTCGCGCCGGCGCCAGCTGTCTTCAAAAAGGCGCGTCGGGAGACCGGCCGCTTCAATGAAGCGCTCACTTTACGGGTCATAAGGTTCCTCCTGGTTGAAAAAAGAGAGTAGGATAAGCCATTGCTCAAACTTGCATGTAGGGATGGGTCTTGTGCCCGCCCTGGGCAACCATAAGGGTTGCGCCCAAGTTCCCCGCTCATCCACAGCGGAGAATGTAACCTTGCAGAGGCGACAGGACAGGAGATAGAATCCGGCGTCTGTTTGCAAAGTATAGAGCCGTCAACGCATTATAGCAGAGGATACAGGCGCGCTGGAATATTTTACGCTTTAGTTATGCGCAGAACCAGGCAGCAAGTTATAGAGGCTCTCAGCACGGGGGCATAGATACGCTCCCATTGGATTATGTGGTCTCATTGTCCCTGTTTTCCGCTTCCCCTGTGTCAGCGTCCATGTTCTCTTGCAACAATCGCAACAGTGTGCGGCGTTCTGCAGCACTCATGCCCGCCAGTCTTTCTTCAGGCGTGGCCAGTTCAAGGATGCGCTGACGCAGCGTGTCGTCGATTGTATTCGGGTCCAACCCTATCAATCGTTCTTCAGGCGTGGCCATTTCAAGGATGCGCTGGCGCAGCGTGTCGTCGATTTCATCGGGCGTGGCCATTTCAAGGATGCGCTGGCGCAGCGTGTCGTCGATTTCATCGGGCGTGGCCATTTCAAGGATGCGCTGGCGCAGCGTGTCGTCGATTTCATCGGGCGTGGCCAGTTCAAGGATACGCTGGCGCACCTTCTCGCCAATCTCCATCACCTTCTCCGGGGTCAATACCTCCGCCATCTCAATCTCTCCTTTCACATCCAAGGCCCGCTGCAGACCAACCATGTAGACCTGCAGACGCGGCGACTCCGCTACCACCGGCGCATCCAGAGCTGCAAAGGCCGCCTCTCGTTCCCGCTCCCGGCTGGCAAAGAGCTTGACATAGGCGTTGTGGGGTTGGGATGGCAGGTCGTTCAACACCAGCAACCACACGCGCCGTAGCAGTGGCAGATGGCTGCGGAAGACGCCTTTCTGCTCCTCTGTGTACCCCCATTCCTCCAGCCGCTGTGTTCGTGGGGTCTTGGCGCTCAGCACCACAGTCAGCACCTGCTCCTCAGGCAACTTCTGCGCCTGGCGGTAGAAATAGTCGTAGGCGACAGCCTGCGCCAGGGCCGTCTCGTTCACCGATTCTGTATACTTGAACTCCAGCAGGACATGGCCTGCTAGGCTGTCGCGCACGCCATCCGGCAGTCGCGCCCGTTGCGCTGCACTCCACGCTTCGCCCTCACGCCGCAGGAGCAGAATATCGGCTTTGGGGGACTCGCTCAGGAGATCCACCTCGATGTTCACTGAGATCTGCACCGACGTCAGGGACAACTGCAAGAGCGTGCCGAGGAGCTGATGGGACTGGGAGAGGGACATGTGCCGCATGCTACACTCCTCGTTCCTGTCGCCAATGCTCGAACGCAGTCAAAGCCTCGTCGTTGGGAGGATAGATGCCCACAATGCTGGCGCCGTCCGCCACTCTTTCCTGAAAGAACTCCTCCCTGCGTTCTTGCTCGTAGGCGTGGTGGGCTATCTCCTCCGCCACCTGGGCCGGAATGACAACCACGCCCTCGCCGTCGCCTGCAATCACATCCCCTGGCGTCACCGCCACGCCGGCGCAACCGATAGGAACCTGCATATCCACCGGATGATGGGTCACAAATGAAGTCGTGGCATGGGCCGCTCGAATGTACGACGGCAACGCCAGGCGGCGAAATCCAGGCGTATCCCGTAGCGCGCCGTCGGAGACAAAACCGGCCGCGCCGCGCTGGCTGATGCGTGTCCCCAGAATGTGACCGAAGGACGCCGCGCTGACGTCGCCCCGGGCGTCGATGATCAGCACATCTTCCGGTCCGATAGCCTCCACTGCCAGCCGCTGCACGTTCTTGGCATTGTCGTAGAGTTCATCCGCCAAATCTTCCCGAGCTGGAATGTAGCGCAAGGTGAAGGCATAACCCACCATACGCAAGTCTGGCCGCAGGGGATACAGTCCGGCCAGAAATGTGTTGCGTAAGCCCTGCTTCAGCAGTTGGCTGGTGAGCGTAGCGGTCGAGACAGAGTGCAGCTTCACTTTGGCGTTCGCTGACAGTTCGTGGGTTCGGATTGATTTTGCCGTCATTCTTCACTTTCCTTGCCGACCGTTGTTGATGTCGGCGCGATCAGCCTCTTTCTGAACGCGTGGCCCCCCGCTGTCTCTCCTGGCTACTGCCCCAGCCATTTGGCCCGGCCGTATTTGGCCTGGAAGTAGACGTATTCGCGGGGTTGGGAGACGTTGCCTGAGGAAGGGTAGCGAGCGATAGCCTCTTCGACGATATCCACGCCCAAGCCCGGCGCATCCGGTACGACGATCGAGCCGTCGACGATTTCGGGCTGGGGCTGCATCACTTCGTAACGCTGGGGCGCGTCGTCCTCCAGATGTTCCAGAATCAGAAAGTTGGGCAGGGTCGCCAACAGATGAACGGCGGCCATCTCCGCCACCGGCCCCAATGAACCGTCGTGGGGCGCGAAGCCGATCCCGTGGACTTCGGCCATGGCCGCCATCTTTTTCATCTGCATCAGCCCGCCGGCCCGACCTGTATCCGGCTGGATCACGTCCACAATCTCGCGTTCGATCAGCTCCCGTACTCCGTAGATATGGGCGTGGCGTTCCCCGGCCGCGATGGGGAGATTGACATGTCGCGCTACTTTGGCCAGATTTTCGATGTGTTCCGGCGGTACCGGGTCTTCGTAAAAAAGCAGGTCGAACTCCTCCAGCGTCTGGCCCACACGAATCGCATCCCGCACAGTGAGCCAGGGCGGGCCGTGGACATCGGCCATCAGGTCGATCTGCGGGCCGACAGCCTCTCGCAGCGCGCGCATCGTCTCAATCGGGTTGATTATCCCACCGCTTTTGAGACCGGTGAAGCCCCGGTCCACCAACTCCCGCGCCCGTTCCGGCGTGTGCGCATGCGCGTACAGCCGAATCCGATCCCGGATCTTGCCTCCCAGCAGATTCCAGACCGGCGTGCCCAGCGCTTTGCCTTTGATGTCCCACAGGGCCATTTCGATGCCGGTGAGCGCGCCCCCACCGATGATGCCCGTCATGCCATGGCCCATCATTGCCAGATACATCTTTTGCCATATGCGCTCGATCTGAAACGGGTCCTCGCCGATGAGGATCTCGCGCAGATCCTGGATAGCGGTCTCCACCACCCGCGGCCAGCCGGATGCCTCACCGACGCCATAGATGCCCTCATCGGTGAAGACTTTCACGAATAGCCAATTGCGCTTTGTCCAGCCGCCCCCGGGCACACTGGCATGCATCAGATATGTCTTGATATCGCTGATTTTCATGGGTGGCGGCTTTTCACCCCGCGCTGATTCCGGGCCAATCCCGCCACATATCAGCCGGCGTCGCCTCGTCCTGCACAGCCTTGAGATCTGCCCGACAGAAGTCGTACAACACGGCCTGGCGCACCTGGCGGGAGCGGTTGTGGCCGGCGCCGTGGCCGATGCGATGATGCCATAAGACGACATCGCCGGCGGATCCGTATGTGTGCACTGGCTCGATCTGCAACACAGTTCGCCACACATCTGTGTCCCAGTGGTCTTTTCGCTCTTCCACTGGGTTGAACGTATAGGCGGTCTTGAAGAAATGATAGAAATCTTTGTGGCTGCCCGGCCAAACAGTGAAGCCGCCGCCGTCGGGCGGCACATCGTCCACATAGCCGACGACGCCCAGGTGAAAGGCGTGCGCATCCACGTGGAAACGGGCTGGACGCGCGGTCGCATCCGTATCCGGAAAGACGCAATAGATGCCCCGGATGCGCTCCGGGGTCTCCAAATCCGGACCGAGCAGTTGTCTGGCGACAGCCTGGAGTGTGGCATTGCCGTACAGGAGTTCGATCATCCACGGCTCGCTGCTGCGCTCCCGATACTTCCACGTAAAGCGCGAGTCGGCGAACGCGCCCACCCACGATTCCGGATCGTCCCGTCTCAACTCCGGTGGAGCCGCATCCCACCAGGCGTCCCTGGTGCGGGCCATCAACGCCTGATCCAGCACGTTGCGCAGGATCAGGTAGCCGTTGTCGCGAAAAAAACACACCTGCTCGACTGTCAGTGGTTGGTTCATATCTGTCCTTTGCGTTCTCGCTTCTATCCTTCCGCTGGGCCTGTCGCCGCGATCCGCATAGGCGGATAATGGGTGTTGTAGAGGCTGTGATCTTCGGATTCGATGACGATCCGCCACATCTGCCGGGTCATCGCTTGCACCGTCTGGGCGTAGGCCGGATCCTGCGCCAGATTGGTCATTTCGTAAGGGTCTTCGGCCAGATTGTAGAGTTCATCGAAATCGAAGCCGTTGTGAACGAACTTCCAGTCACCATCCCACAGCAGCCGCTGGGTGACAATATAACGCCCGCCGTAGTATTCCGCAAACCCCCGTTGGTAGGCGGTCGTGTCATGCGGGTTGGCCAGCACAGGCGCAAACGATCTGCCATCGATCTCCTGCAGCGGCCGCGCGCCTGTCAGTTCCAGGAGCGTCTGGCCCACATCCTGCAGACCGACCCTGGCGTCGGTCACTGCCGATTCCGCCACGCCCGGCCCGGCCATCAGCAGCGGAATAGTATAGGCCTCTTCAAACGCGCCGATATTTTTGCAGTACAGCCCATGCGCGCCCAGAAATTCTCCATGATCCGAAGTCATCACCACGATCGTGTTTTCCATCTGCCCTGCGGCCTCCACCCGCGCCAGCAGCCGCCCGAACTGTTGGTCGATTTCGCTGATGGAGGCGTAGTAGCAGGCCGCGGCTTCCCGGTGTTCCCGATCGGTCCAGTCGCTCCAGATCCGCGCCGCCCGTCGGTACAGATTCGGCCGATCGCGCAGGTCGTCGCGCACGTTTGGCTGCAGAGGGATTGCGTCCACGTCGTACTGAGCGAACGCGTCTTCGTGGCAGTAGAAGGGGTCGTGGGGTTCGGTGAAGCTGACGAAACAGCACCAGGGGGCGTTATCGTCCAGGACTGTGTCCAGAAACGCCAGGGCAGCGTCGGTCTTCTTGCCCATGCCCCGTTCGCTGGCTGGCAGATCACAGACGCCATAGAAGCGGTTGGGATGATAGCCGGGCGGGCCGTTCAGATAGCGCTGCAGCGAAAAGTTGACAGCGTCCCAGTCCGGGCGATCAAACAACGCGCCCTGTTCCTGCCAGCCGAAGCGGAAGAGTTCGTTGGAACGCTCCACGTGCCACTTGCCGAAGTAGCCGGTATCATAGCCGGCTGCCGTTAGCTGGTCCGCCCAGTGGAAATACGGGGCGCGCAGCCTTGCCTGGTCGTCGTCAACTGTATGCTCTACATAGATCACGCCGTGGTTGTGGGGCAGAAGACCGGTCATCAGACTGGCCCGGGCTGGCGAGCAGACCGCGTTCGGCGTGTACGCCCGGCGGAAGCGCACTCCTCTGGCCGCCAGCCGGTCCAGGTTGGGGGTCTGGCACGGGTTATCCGGCTCCAGCGCCCGACCCTGCATCTGATCGGTCATCAGGAAAAGAATGTTGGGAGAAGACATGAGAATGACTCCATTTCGCGCCTCTTTGACCTTTGATTCGCTTGATTTATAGGATAAAGATGATGAAGCAGTTATCACGGCAAGCATACAAATCAGATGAATCCGTGGTCATACATCTTTAGTTGCCCGTTTTTCGTTTTTAGCAACTGAGCTGTTACTCGAAACTGAAAACGCAAAACTAGAAACTGAGTGATCAGTGACCAGTGCAGTTCTCAAAGTCGGCGTCGGGATTCAACGACCCCAGGAGACACTGTCGCCGAGCAGATCGCCGAGATAGCGACGGCTCATGGCGGCCGCCGCGCGCGGGGGGCGCGGCGCGCGGGGGGCGCCGTCGAGCTCGACGTTGATCCAGCCGTCAAAACCACCGTTGGAGGACAAGATCGCAAAGATCTCCGGCATGGGCAGGATCCCATTGCCGATTGGCTCGTAGTTGACATAGCCGCTTTGGTCGATCTCCTTGCCATCGGCATCGCGTTCGCACGCGCCGCGCCAGTCCTTCAAGTGGACGTGAACTATCCGCTTTCGGTATCTGCGCATCACCTCGAGTATATCGCTGCCGCCCTTGGCGATCTGCCCTGTATCGGGAGCGAATCCGATGAGTGTGGAGTCGACCAGGCGCAAGATGGTCTCGATGTCGTCCCGAGTCTCGATGGCCGTTCCCGTATGGGGATGCAGCCCGGCCGCGAGGCCGATCTCTCGACAATAGGCGCCGACCTGGTTGAGCGCGTCGGCGAGCCGGCGGAATTGGTCTGACAAATAGCCGTTTGCAGGTCTGGGACCTGCCTGCAGGACGAGAGTCTCGCCGCCGGGCAGCTCGCGTAGCCCGTCGGCTTCCCGGCGGGCGCTTTCCAGATCGCCGGCCGCCGTGTCCGGATTGATCCATTCTTTGTAACAGTAGGCAGCAACGGTGGGAATGCCAAAGCTGTCGACCAGGCTGCGATATCCGCCCGCTCTGGTCTCATTGCTATCGAGAATCGTCCTGGCGAACGTCTCGAAGCCCAGATAGCCCAACTCGGCTGTATCCCGATATGCCTCTTCTACACCACCCGCTATGCCCCAGGTGATCCCCGTATGACCGATCTTCATCCTCTCCCCCGATCTATTTTTGTTGAGTAAAGTTGAGTCTACACAACAACGCACGCTTGCAGCGCGGGTGTATCTCCGACTTCACCTGTCCAACTGCACATCTTGGACGTATAGGCCTCGTTCACATCCAGCGCGACTTTGCCAACCTCGGACGCCCTGCGCTTGAGAAAGCGCTTGAAACGATATAACGCGAAGGCGCAGAGCCGCAATGTGACCAGGATTCGTATGATTCCTGTGATGGGCGGGAGTGCGTCATAGCGTCCCGGCGCCATTGCGTTAAATCGACACCCGATCCAGCTAATTCAAAAAAGCGTCATGCGGGGAAATCTCCGGCGGCGCACAGCGCCAGGAACGGATTGTCCCGCGCCGCAACCGGGAATCTGACTATGGAGCGGCGACGCGCTGATTCGTAAATGGCCATCATGATCTCCGTCACCTTGCGACCGTTTTCGCCGTCCAGGGGATGGGGCGCGCCCGTTTCGATACTCTGAATCAAATCCCTGATCTCGAGGGCAATAGCGCCGACTGGCGCCGGCCACGCAACGGCAATGTTTTCGACCTCTCGGCCGCGGAGGATGCGCAGAATCGGGCGAGTCGCGCCATCTGTATCTGGGTAAACGTCTCCGTAGAGTTCCAGTCTACCCTGATCTCCGTGAACGATGAAGTACTGGTAGCGATGGACATCATCGCGCCAGCCTGGATCCAGCGATTCCTGCCGCCTGGTCTGGGAATCACGCGCGAGCCAGCCCCAGACCAGGTGGGCCTTGACCTGATTGGCGAACGCCAAGAATGCCGTTCCTGCATTCTCGCAGCGGTGGCCGTAGTATTCATAGCCGGCGTGGCCGTCGATCTGACCGAGCAGGTGTGTGACCTCAGGATCGCCCAGGAGCGCCAGCAACATGTGGATCATGTGGGTGCCGTCCGTCATCAGGCAGCCGGCTTTGAGTGACGCCTCAGCGGAAAGTACCCTGCCGACCGCGTCTTCCGCAATCAGTTGGCGGGCGCGGGCGTATTGAGGCATGTAGTAGCGCTGGTGACTGACGGTCAGCTTGGCGCCTGATTCCCGGCAGGCCGCCAGCATCTGGTCCGCCTCCGTCAGATCCATGGCCATCGGTTTTTCGCAGATAATGCCCTTTGCGCCGGCGCGGGCGGCAGCCACAACCATGGGGCAATGCAGCTGCTCGTGGGCTACCACAGACACCAGCTCCGGCTGGACCTCGTCCAGCATTGTCTTGTAGTCCGTGAAAAGCCCCTCTGCGCCTGTCTCCTCGGCAAAGGCTTGCAGGGCTTTTTCAGAGATATCCGCTCCAGCTACAATGGGTATGCCTGACTCCCTGTACGCCCGCATGTGCCCTCGGGCCATGCGCCCGCAGCCAATCACAGCGGCTCTGTAGCTTCTCATTAGATGGTCTCCTGGTAAATGTCTGACCACTGATTCAGATGATTCTTATAATTACTGTGATTACCACCCTGTGCAGTAAGATTTCAGGTATGAATTATGGTGATCATTTAATCATATACAGCACAGTTCAAGACGGTGGTCAGGCAAGCGCTTCGCCCAGTTTCACGGCCTGGAAAGTCTTCATCCGAACAAGCAACCCGATCGTGCCACACGCGGCCGCCAGCGCCATGATGAGCATGGCCAGCGTCAGTACGATCACATCATCCCAAGCGATATGCACAATGAAGGGCGGGATCAGATCGGTCTGTTCGTATCCTATCTGCAAGAATGGGATGAATAGATGGCTGCTCAGCAGCCCCAGGTAGCTGCCCAGAGCGATGCCTGCGATCGTTACCGTCACCTGTTCACTGCCGAGAGAGACGATGAGTTGCCTTGTCGACAAGCCCAGCGCGCGCAGAATGCCGAGCTGAATGAATCGTTGACGGAACGACAGGGCCGAATAGATCATGAGCGCCAGCATACTGAGCATGGCGACGGCAATGAAGCCCACAGAAAGGAAACCGAACAGCCCGACGCGTTGAGGTCGCGCCTGCGCTTCCGCCAGCTCCGCGTATGCGTCTTTGATGGCCAGCACCTTGTAGCCGATATCGTCTAATGAACTGGTCAACAGATCCGGATCGACCGCTTCATCCGTGGCCAGCCATACCCTGTAGGGTACCTCGTGCCCCAACAGCGAAAAGATGTAGTTCAGGTTGGCCACAAAAAAGGCGCCGTCTTGCGGGTAGGCAGTGGGAAAGAGCTCCATTGCGCCCACAATCCGAAACGTGAACGCTGCATTGCTGGTGGGTATAAGGCCGCGCAGGGCAATCGAGTCGCCCACCTGCAAGCCCAGCGCCTGCAGCATTGAACTGCTGACAAGGACGCCCCCATACTCGAGCGCCAAGGCGTTCATCAGCGCGCCCAAGGAATCGTCAGCGAAGTCCGGCCGAAAGTAAGCGACCTCAGGGAAGTGGCTGCGATCAATACCGAAGAGAACCCCGCTGACCAGCCTGTCGCCGACCCGCGTGGAAACAGGGTACTCTCCGATGCGGGTCGCGGCCCGTACGCCAGGGGCGCGCCGATGTTCATCCACCGGCAAAGTTATCCAGACGAAGTTCTCTTCGGCAGCGCCAGGCCCGTCGGCGTTGGAGGATATCGTACGCAAAGCCGCCCCTTCGGTCAGGGCAACATCGGCCCCGATCTGGTAGAAGACGCGGGCCACCAGATTGGCATCCAGAGTGCGCGCCATAGATGCGGTAAACGTACCCAAGCTTGTGGTCAGTATCAGCAGGAGAAGCAAGCTGGTGTATATCCTGCCCGTGCGCGCGAGATTGTAGAACGCCAAGAGCATTGAAATGCCCCCCAGACGCGCCCATAGCAGGCTCAAGCCGGCCGCGATCAGGGGGAAAAGACGGACAGAAACGAGCGCAAGCGCCAGAATAAAGAGGGCCGGCGCGAGAAACAGGAGAGGATTGTCGAGCGGATCAGTGGGGACATTGGCCTGCAAAAAGGCAATACGGCCCTGGGTCTTGAGCAGATAATAGCCATAGCTCGCTATGCCCAACAGCAGGAAATCGAGGTGGGCGCGTTCCCAGAAAGAGCGATGCCGCCTGCGGCTTATTTCCTGCTTGGCTTCGACAATGGCCAGACGCGCGGCCCCCATGGCAGGCAGTACCGTAGCGAGTAGGGCAAAACCGAGCGCGACGAATGTATACGTCAGGCTGGTTGTCGTGGTCTCTATCTGCAGGGGCATCTGCGCGCCAAACGTCAGGAAAGTGTTGTGTTGCGCGCCACTGTGGGGCGCGACGTTGAATGGGCCTCTGCTCGCAAGAGACGCGTAGTGCGTCCCCCCGATGATCTGCGCCACCATCCGCCCCACCAGAGGACCGATTGCCAGGGCAACGACCCCAAGGGTAGCGCCCTGTAGCAGATAGATCGAGAACACCTGACCAGTGGTTGCCCCCCGGCTCTTCAAGATGGATATCTCAATCTGTTGGCGCTTCACCGCGCTGTCAGCCACAAGAACGATAAAGTAGAGCACAAGCCCCAGGATGGGGATGCTGAAGAGAAGTAGCAGGACAGCCTGGGCCGAGGCCACGAGCTGGTATCGCTTCAGCGCCGAGACGGGTGAGAGCTCGAGATAGGAAGTCGGAATCATGGTCTTGATTCGTCTGTCGGCATAGGTCACCCTGCGCAGGAACGCGTCTACATCTTCCGCGCGTACGCCGTCGCCGTCGACCACCGTATACCAACCTGCGTCGGAAAGAGCGTGGGGCGCCCTACTGCCGATATCGCTGATATAGGTCTCTGCGGATACGAGGAATACATTGGCGAACGAGGAGGGGGGGATATGCCAGAGCTCAGCATGGGATGCCTGCCAGATGCCAGCCACGCGCACCGGCACCTCCAACCTTTGGCGAAGCCCGCTCGGCGAGCGGGCGCTTGGATCGAAGAGGATATACTGCTCTCCCACTTGCAGCCCTGACTCGACAGCAAGCTCCTGGCTGACCAGGACATCGACCACGCCGTCGCGATCCGCATTCTCGCTGTCCGGCCCAGGAGATTGTTGTGGGGCGCGACGTTGCGATGCGCTTCTGCTCGCAAGGGGCGCGCTGCCCTCGACGACAGAAACGTACTCATCCAGTCTGTCGATAAAGCCCAGGTATCCCCGTAGCAGGGGCTTATCGCGCACTGCGTATCTGCCGCCGCGCAGAGGAAAAACCTGGAAAAGATCGCTCTTGACATAGTGCATGCCCGATCGGTAGGGAAGCCCCAGGTCTTGGGCATACTCGCTCTGCATATACTGATCCAGCGCCAGATAGTCCTGCCACTGCGCGCCGCCGCTGGAGCCGCGCACATAGTGATAGAAAAATTTGTATTGCGCGCCACTGTGGGGCGCGACGGCGAAGGCAGAACGATTCCGCATGGTCTGCAATTCGTGCTGAAGCAGAGACCGGTTGGCGGCGTCGGTATACATGGACGGCGCGGCAGCCAGAGCGACCACAACGATCCAGCCGAACAGCAGACACAATGTCAGAATCGGCTCAGAGCTGAAACGCCGCAGCGCGATCCGCCATAAACCAAGATAGCTGTGGATAGGACGCAAGGGAAGTTTCTGGTTTTTCGTTTCGAGTCACTGCAGTTTCCAGCGGCCCGTGCCGTTCCTGGCCACTGGTGACTGGCCACTGCAGTTGCCACCTACATCTTGATGGCGCCGGAGCTGAGCCCTTCGACAAAGAGGCGGCTGGTGAAGGCGAACAGGATGATAAGAGGAATGGAAGCAATCACATAGCCCGCCATCAGCGGCCCCCAGATCGTGTAATAGGCGGTGCGAAAGGCGTAAAGCCCAATGGTCAGGGTCATGAGCTTGTCACTGGAGAGGGTCACCAAAGGCCAGATAATGTCATTCCAGGTGCTGAGGACGTGCATGATGGCGACCACACCCAGAATGGATTGGGATAGAGGTATGCCGATGTGCCGAAACACCTGCCATTCGTTGGCGCCGTCGATGCGCGCCGCTTCGAACATCTCACCTGGCAAAGCTTCGAAGAACTGACGCAGGATAAAGATAGCGAAAACCTGGCCACCCGCGATATAGGGAGCGATGAGAACCCAACGGGTATTGAGCAAGCCCAGAGTCTTAACCAGAAGGAACGCCGGAATCAGCGTAAGCTCACCTGGAACCATCAACAAAGCCAGAACCCCGAAGAAGAAGATCTCCCGGCCCGGAAACGGGTAACGGGCAAACGCCCACGCCGCAATCGCCGCCAGAATCACCATGCCGATCACCGACGCGCTGCTGGCGATAAGGCTGTTATAAATGTAGCGTGAGACGATACGCCAGGCATCCACGTAGTTTACGGGGTGCAGCGGGAACGTGACACGGAAAGGGGCATGGTCGAACTGGGGAATATCCTTGAACGAGATGATGAAGGTGATGATGAAGGGCAAGAACATGAAGAACAGAAAGGCAAGTAGAACGAGCTGGCGCCACCAATCTCCTGAGCGCCAGGCGCGGCGCCAACTATCGGCCAACTGCAGACGTTGGATTGGTCGCGATTGTCCCTCGATCACTGCCATCGCTCAGCTCTCCTGTCTGGGCAACCACAAGGTTGCCTCTACGATTCGCGCGCGCTTACACATCACTTGTCTTCATGAATTTGATGTTCAAGATAGTCAGGCTGAGGATCAGCAAGAACAGGAACATGCCGATGGCGGAAGCGTATCCCATCTTATTCCACAGAAAGGCGTTGTTGTACATCCAGAGCCCGGGCACCATACTCGCGGTGCCCGGCCCACCGGCCGTCATGACGAAAATGGCTACCCACCCCTGCAGGCCACCAATGACGGCCAGGACAATGATGAGCTTGAACTGGCCCAGGATCAGGGGAATGTCGATGGCAAAGATGCGGCGCAGGCCGGAGCACCCGTCTACCAGGGAGCTATCGATAATTTCATCAGAGATGCCCTGCAGACCCGCGAGGTAGATCAGAACCGTAACGCCACCCACCCAGGGAAACCCCATGAACGTGACCGCGTAGAGAGATGTCTTGGGGCTTCCCAGCCACGGCTGCTGCAGATTTTCCAGGCCAATTCCTTCCAGGAAGGCATTCAGCAACCCATGTGTGCCGTCATAGATGAACTGCCAGAGCAGCAGATTGACAATGCCGGGCACCACAGCCGGCAAGATGATCAGGACACGGTAGGTGTACTTATGGATGTGGTTGCGCAGGTTGAAGATGAGTTCGGCTACGATAAAGGGAAAGGTGACAGCGCTGATCACCCGCCACGAAGTCAGGATGCTCACATGGCGCAGCGACTTGAGGAAGACATCATCCTCAAGAAAGAGCTTCTGGAAGTTGCCCAGTCCCAGAAACTCTGGCTGTAGTCCGATGTCCCATTTGAAGAAGGCGCGGTACAGTCCCATGAAGGCCGGATAGTAGTTAAAGGTGAACAGCAACACGAAGGTGGGGACAAGCATTACGTATACGAAGCGATAGCGATAGACGCGCTCCCACAGGCCCGACACCCGTTCCTCGGGAATCGTTGGGTTGACTTGCGTGGCGTTTGGCGCGGTTGCGCGCATCTCATCCGTGGTCATAGTGCCCCGCTCGGTTAACACCAGTGGCCAGTTGCCAGTAGTCAGTCGCCAGACATTACAGTTACTAGCCACTGGCCACTGCAGTTCAGACGGTTACCCGCACTGCCATTCGTTCTTGGCGATGGCATCCTCGGCGTATTCAAGCAACAGCTCGTCGATCTGCGCCGCCGCTTCCTCCTGGTTGATCACATCCAGTTTGAAGTCGGTCCAGGCGTTGTCGATCTTCTCCCGTTGCTCGGTGCCGATCTTATCGGGATAGGTGACCATACCGGCTTCACCCAGCCCCTCGGTGATGGCCCGCAGCGGTTCAGCCAAGTCGGGATTGACGTCCACGCCTTTGATATTGGGCAGGAACTGGCCCGCTTCTTCGATCATCCGCCCCGCGTTTTGGGGCGCGGTGACGTACCGCACGAAGTCGATGGCCAACGGCACCACGCCATCCCCTTCCGCCTTGGTTGCCAATGCCCATTGGGCCGCGGTGGCGCCCCCGATCGGCGGCGCCGATCTCCCCGTGGCAAAGGGCGAATCGGACTCGGTAACTGTGGGCGCGTAGAAGCTGCCCCATTCAAAATCAACCAGCGGATCGGCCTTGAGTCTGCCGAAACGCCAACTGCCGTCCTCATACACGGCCACCTCTTTGTTGAGGAACTTGCGGTTGAAGTCGGTGCCCTCGGCCGCCCAATCCGGAGCCAGGTGGGGAATGAGCTGCTTGACGAGCCGGAACCATTCTCCATATTCAGGGTTGGAAGCCCGGTACAGGCCGCTCTGTATGGCACAGGCGACTTCCTCCAATGAGGCCACGCCGCCATCGACATTGATCGCTTCATCCTTGCCCGCATAGACCATCGCGCCGATCTGACTCTGATACCAGGCAAGTCTGGCATTGGGTATCACATCCGCAGCTTGCAGCGCTTCCTGAATTTCGATCCACTCCCCGTACGTGGCCGGCGGCTGCAGGCCGGCTTCGTCGAAGATGGTCTTGTTGTAGAAGAAGAACGTCGTCACCAGGTCGATGGGCACGACATAGTGCTTGCCGTCCGGGCCGCGTTTGGCCTCGGTGGGAATCTCATAGAACTGATCCAACCAACGCTCGCTGCCTGGGTCCCCGGCAGCCACGTATGGGTTGGGCTGTTCGAAGAAGGGATCCAGAGGTATCCACCAGTTCTTGTCGATCTCATCCTGGACCCAGAAGGAATGGGTCCAGACGATATGCGGGATCGTGCCACCGACCTGCTGGGTGACAATCCACTCGTGGCTCGCCAGATTGGACGGTTTCTTGATGATTTCGATCGTGGCTCCAGGGTGCGCCTCCATGTACTCGTCAGCCAGAATCTGGATCATGTTGTGGGGGACGGGGTTGTTGGGGCCCTGCACCATGCTTTCGGTGGGTGTATAGAACTGGACCCAGATTTCCAGGGCGCCGGTCATGCCGGGTTCACCGGCCATCTCCTCACCGGCAGCTTCCTGGAGCGCGACAGGGGACGCGCAGGCCGCTAGCGTTATACCGGCACTGGCCAATCCCATCGATTGAAGGAATGCGCGTCTGTTGAGCTTCTTCATGCTTATCTCCTTGGGCTGAATGAAAGGATTGTATTGCGCGCCATTGTGGGGCGCGACGCGGGAAAAACGATCGCCTAACCTCCACCTTGACTTTTGCAATGTCGATACGGCATCAGAATGGATCGGAAAGAGATCATAGTCTGGTTATAAGCATTCGTATTGCGCGCCACTGTGACGCGCGATGGGGGGAGAAAGGCGCGCTTCGCCCAATGCCAGCGGCGGCCCGTCGGGAGAACCGGCAGTCCCTGAAACACAGCCAGAGTTGGCTATGACCAGAACTGTGGAGAACCTCCAGAGTATAGCCGATGGGAGATTCGGGGAGCGACTGCAACTTGCGAGCCTGCAGTATTTCACCACGTTCTGTCAATAGTGTCCAGCCGGGCCGCAATTGTAAATGTGAAGAGACGAAGTGTCAAATATGGTTGGTCTGCCGATGCTGTTTCAGAGTGTTGTGGCGCCCGCCACTGTGGGGCGCGACATCTCACCGCTCTGCGCGATCTCTTCTGCGGTCATCGCCTGCCCTGATACCCTGCATTCACATATCCATCCTGCGCGCCGGGACCGAAACCCAATTCGAACCGCCGACAGCGGAACTTGGCCAGGATGTCGGCATAGCGGGGATCATCGATAAAGTTCATCCGTTCGGACGGATCTCTCTCCAGATCGAACAGCGCCTCCGGCATCTCCTCGCCGTAGTACTGGTATTTCAACCCATCCCATTTGATCATCAGATTGCGCGCGCCGAACTGACTGACGCTTTCGTTGCGCCAGCCTTCCCCATTGCCGTGGAGCAGAGGTGCAAGACTGCGGCTGTCCAGATCTGCCGGCGCCGGAATTTCACATAACTCGCAGAGGGTGGCAAACAGATCGCACAGATTGACGTTTTCCTGAACGATCCGACCACCGTCGAATGATTTGGGCCAACGGATGATCAGCGGCACGCGCGCGCTGGCCTCGAAGAATTTCTGTTTTTCCCAGATGCCGTGCTCGCCCAGCATCTCCCCGTGATCGCTGGTGTAGATGATGATCCAGTCGTCAAGATCCTGGTTCACCTGCTCCAGCGCGGCGAGCAGGGAGCCGTACATTTCGTCGATCGTCTCGATCATGCCGTAGTAGGCGGCGACGGCCCGGCGCAGTTCCCTGGCCGAGGCATCCACCCCCGGCCGCACCTGGCGCTGGCTCAGGAAGGGATGATCGAAAACCGGTTCGTCGCGGAACGGTTCCACCCGGTTCAGATAGTAGGTGAACTTTTCTTCTGTCGTGAGGTATGGATAGTGGGGCTGGTTCAGGCTCACTTTCAGCAGCAGCGGACGTTCCGGCTGCTGGCGGTCGTAGTAGGGGTCGGTGAAGTACTGTTGGATGAAGTCACGCGCGCCTGTACACGCGTACTCGTCCTGAATGATATGGGGCGAATGCCCGACGCCCGCCCGCAGCACTTCCTTTGTATCGCTCCACTTAACGCTGGCCAACTCGCGCCTCTTTCCAGCAGACCTTTCTCTCGTGTAGCGGGCAAAGGAAGCATCGTCCCGCTCTTCGATGAAGTGGGGAGCCATCTGAATCGCCGAGCCGACGCGTTGGCTCCAGCCCTGCATCTGATCCAGCCCTGTGTGGTGAAGTTTGCCGGCGGCGACGGTGTAATAGGCGTATTGGCTGAAGCGGCGGGCGAAGGTCATGTGGCCGGGCGGCAGATCCTGGGCGAAAAGTTCGCAGCCGCAGGTGCGGGGAAGCTGGCCGGACATCAGCGCCTGCCGGCCCGGAATACAGACCGGCGAGGGCGTATAGGCGTTGCGAAAGACGACACCCGTGCGCGCTAGCTCGTCCAGCACGGGCGTGCGCACGGTCGGGTCGCCCTCGTAGCCGGTGATGTCGGCGCGGTGCTCGTCGCTCATCAGAAAAAGAATATTGGGTGGCATGAAGGGCTCTCCGTTGTGGTGGCATGGCGACGCCAAGTCAGCAGATGAAGTATAGCGCATGCCGCCATCTGCGCAACCAGAAGACCCATTACCATGCAAACACTCTTGAATACAACCTTGCAATGGCGTCACTCTGCTGGTAGGATTTGTTGTATTGCGCGCGCCATGGGGGGCGGGCATAGATCACACGCCGGTGGTCAGTTTCCAATGGCCAATGCCGTTATTGGCCACTCGCCACTGGTGACTGGCCATTGCAATAAGGAGACCCAATACAGTGAGCGCCCTCTTTTTCGAGAAACTTTCCCAGTATGATCGTGCCGCCGAACCGGTGACCGTCAGCATCCCTTTCGCTCAAGGCATCCTGCCAGACCCCCGCCAATTTGCCATCGAAGACGGTAGCGCCGCGCTCCCCTCCCAGCAGCGCGCCTTGGCCCACTGGCCCGACGGCAGCGTCAAGTGGCTCTTGGTCCATTGCCAGCCAGATCTGCCCGGCAATCGCGCCAAAACACTTGGCTTTCGCATCGCATCCGGCAGCTCTCTGCAACCGTCTCAGCCGGTACAGGTGACGGAAGACGCCGACGGCCTGCTGGTGGACACCGGCCCCCTGCGATTTCGGGTACCTCGCGCTGGTTTTCTGCCGGTGCAGGATGTAACCCTCAAGGGCGCCCAGCAGTGGTCCCGGCCTTTTACTGGCTTCCGATTGGAAACCGACGCCGGCGCCGCAGACAGCAGCCTGGGGCCTGTCGAATTGGAAATCGAAGAGGCGGGTCCTCTACGGGCGGTGATTCTCGTGCGCGGGCGACACCTGCAGGCCGATGGCAGCGGTTTCCTGGAACTGCGCGGACGTATCACCGCCTACGCCGGCAAAGCATACATCGAAGTCGAACACCAGTTCCTGCACACGCTGGATGCTGTTGAATGCGCCTCTGCTCGAAAGAGGCGCGACGCGGAGATTTCTCTGCGCAGCTTGCGTCTTGATTTTGCGCCTGGCCAGGCGGCGAAGCCTCCCCAACTCGCTCTGGGCGAGGGATGGTATAGGACCAGCATCCAGCAGAGCGACAGTGAAGTTTCAGAAACGCTGGATACCGATACGATGCTGTACCAGTCCAACGAGCATTTCATCGACTCCTATTACGGTGATTTCTGGACCGATTGGCGGGGCGAGCGGGGCGGCCTCTGTCTTTCCATTCATCAGGCCCACCAAAATTTCCCCAAGAAGCTGCACGGCCACCCAGATGGCATTGCCTGCTGGCTCTACCCTGCCGGAGAACCGCCGGCGCCGATCTTGCAGGGGATGGCCAAGACCCACCGCATACAGCTTCATTTCCATGGGCCGGACACGCCCCTGGAGGAGCTGAGCCGGCGCAGTTTGCAGTTTCAGCTGCCGGACCAGCCCGCGCTTCCAGCCGACTGGTATCGGGCCAACAATCCCTGGGTGGAGACCTTCTTTCCGGAAAAGCTCCCGCGGCGTCTGTTCACCGACCTGAATGAGCTCCACGACGGGCGCCCCAAAGCGCTGGGCATGATGCATTTCGGTGACGCGCCCGATGCCGGCTACACCAACCAGGGTCGAGGGGGCGGCGAAAATGTGTGGGTAAACAACGAGTATGACCGCCCCCACTGCTGCGCCCTCTACTACGCGCTCAGCGGCCAGCGTCGCGTCCTGGATTCAGCGCTGGTCAGTGCCCGTCACTGGCTGGATGTGGACTTCTGCCATTACCACCCGGATCCGCTGATCAACGGCGGCCTGCGCATCCACACACGCTACCATGCTACCGGCAAATGTATACCGTCCCACGAATGGACCGAAGGCCTCCTGGATTACTACTTTCTTAGCGGGCGCCGGGAAGGGTTGGACGCGGCCCTGTCCGTCGGCGAAAACATCCGGCGTCACATGCAGCTGCCGGAGATGCGGCAGCCAGGTGAAGCCGCGGTGCGGGAAGGGGGCTGGGCCTTGCGCGCCTATATCGGCCTGTGGCTGGGCACCGGCGAGCGGCGCTGGCGGGACGAAGCCCAGTTTCTGATCGAAATGTTTCTGGCCTGGCATGAGGAGTACGGCGCGCTGCTGGCCCCCTACACCAGCCACACCATGCCTCGAGTGCCGTTTATGATCTCCCTGACCGTCACCTCTTTCGCCCGCTATCTGCTGATCGAAGACAACCAGCGGGTAAAGCAGCTGATTGTGGCGGTGATGGACGACCTGATCGAGCACTGTCTGGGGCCGGACGGTGTCTTCTATTACAAGGAGCTTCCTTCCCTCCAGCGTACAGCGCCCACCCCCCATGCACTGGAGGCCTTGACCTACGCCTGGCGCATTAGCGGCGACGAGCGCTATCTTCGGATCGCAACCAATACATTCGCCGCGCTGATGGCCAAGTTGGAAGCTGGCGACGCCGGCCCCAAATTCGCGGATCCGTCCGGCGCGGTCATCGACGGGGTAGGGGGCGGCCGCATCTTCGCCGACAAATATACATCCCTGATCCTCTTCGCTGGCGCGGCCACACCCCTGGGGCTGCTGGATTGGTATGAGTATCCGTTTGCGGGCGCCAGATGATCGATTCGGATATGCAGTTCTGATTTCTATGGGAAAGTATTATCTGCGCTTCGCCCGCTATCAGGGCGCGACGTTGGATGGACGCGCCCTACAGTGGCGCGCAATACCACTTATCCTGTTCCTTTTGGCCGGCTATGTCCGGTTTGCCCAGCTAGACCTGGCCGAGTTTAAGCTCGACGAGGCCCGCGGACTACTGTGGGCAACGGAAATCCTGGAAAACGACCTGTTTGTTACCAGAGGTCTTCCTACCTCCGTTGGGCCAGTGAACTCACCTGCCTTCCTCTATCTGCTGACAATACCGCTGCTTTTCAGCCCGGAGCCGCTTTGGGCTACCGGATTCATCGCCCTGATCAATACGCTCGCTGTTGTCGGATGCTATGGCATGACCAGAAGATGGTTTGGCTTGGGGCCAGCCATCGTCGCGTCGCTGCTGTTCGCCTTGAACCCGTGGTCGGTGATCTTTTCGCGCAAAATCTGGCAGCCAGCCGCGCTGCCGATTTTTACAGTCGCTCTACTGGCTTGTCTATTGCTGTACCAACGCGGTCGACGTCCTTGGTGGGGCGCCAGCGCTCTTTTCGTGTGGGCAATTGCAATTCAGATGCATGTCTCCTCTGTCGCGCTACTGCCTGTGGTCGCTTTCGCCCTGATCACTGGCATACATCGCGGCAATCTACGCCCACTCAGCATCGGCGTGGTTCTCTTTCTGGTCTCATTTGTCCCGATGGCATATGGTGAGACCAGAGAGGGTTGGCGCAGCCTACCCGAGGCACTGTCAGCTGGTGGGCTCGATATGCGATCGCTGGAGTTGACTCGTGAGCTACTGAGCGGAGCCGGTTACCCATCGCTGAGTGGTATGGCATACCCACAGTTTGCGCGCTTGATCGATCAGCAGTCCGGGCTCCGATCCTTGATCGAGCGCATCACTCTGATCTTGGCAACAGCCGCTGTGTTATACATGCTCGCTTCTCCGATCTGGAAGCGTCGTTTGAAGTTGTTGAATGCGCCTCTTTCGAGCAGAGACGCATATTGGAGCTGGCGCCGGATGGTTATAGGTCTGGCTGCCGCTTCTCCTCCACTCATGTTCCTGTATCACCCGTGGGGGGCCCTTTACATACATTACTTCGTGCAGATGTGGCCGGCTACGTTTATCGCTGTTGGTGTTCTGCTGGGTGACTGCACTGCCGCCTTAGCTGATCGGTCGGCCATCCGTCGTAGAACGGTACTTTTCGGCGGCTCGATCGTCGCCGCGATATGGTTACTGCCGCTGAGCGCAATCCAAATAACCGATCATGCCAAGTTTCTGGATTTTATCAGACAATATCCAACGCCGGGCGGCCATGGTCTGACAGTCGGTGAAACCGATTCTATCGCGGAAACGGCGCGCTCCAGCCAGCCCTCCGGTGATGTCTACCTGGTCAACCTGTCCTATGATCTGGCCGAGGCGCTACGCTATTCCTTGCGCCAGCGCTATCATGTACGCGGGGCCGACCCCGCTCCTTGGCGAACGTTGGTGGTCAGCTCGGGCCCCACGATTCTGATTCTCGAGTCATCGGACCAACCGCTCACACAAGCGATTGCCAGCGACATGGCGTTCTCCATGGTTGCTCAGGTACCATACGAACGCGGCGCCAAGAAGCTATTTCTGTACCAATATGCCAGCGGAAACGGCCAGGCGCGTGAACTTTGCCAACCGGCTAAAGGCATAAAGACATCAGCCTCCACATTTGATGGACAAGTGATGTTCGCGGGGATTCGTCTGCACCCAACAGAGAGCGGAGATCTGATAGTCGTGAACTGCTGGCATATCCGCCAAAGGCCGGTCGATCTACCTATGCAACTCAGCATTTTCAATCATCTGGTAGATAGCGACGACAACAAATTTACCCAAGCCGACGGTCTCGGGCACCTGTCAGCGCAATGGCGGGACGGCGATATGCTTCTGAATTACTACCTGTTGCCAATGCCGGCCGACCTCTCTGATGGCGAGTATTATCTGCTGACCGGCTTCTACCGGCTGGATACTGGTCAGCGCATCCCAGTTGAACAGGATGATCGGCTCACCGACCAACTGCGAGTCGGGCCATTCGTCATAGAAAAAGGTTCTGTCTATCCACTCAGTCAATGAATGGGAATTATATACTTAACTGCACAAGTATATCTTTCTCAGCCAGCTTTCGGCTGTGCGGGAAATTCCCACCCGCGTTCCTGAATATTTTTAGCGGCGTTCAGATCCCGGTCTTCCGTATGCCGGCACGAGAGGCATACAAAGGTCCGATAGTCCGCCAGCTTCTCTTTCCTTACTTCACCACAATGGGAACAGGTCTTGGAGTGTTCCTGGGGTCCACTGCAATGAATTGTCTACCGGCCCATTCTGCCTTGTAGCGCAACTGTTGAAATAGTATGCCCCAAGTCTGTTCCATCATACTGCGATTCAAGCCACGTTTACGATTGCCACCACGTCGAGACATGTTCTGTATGGCCAGCTTTTCGATCGCTATCTTCTGATAGTTTCGCACGATAGCAGTGGTCAACTGATGGCATTCATTGCGATTGCGTACTGTATTCCTACGTTTCTCGCGGGCATACGTAGCTATTGCCTTTCTCCGTCTGTTACTTCCTTTCTTCTTTGTGGAAATCGCCTGTTGCAAGCTTGTTTCCCTGCTTCTGTCAAGTACACGCCGGGAAACTGTCTTCCCATCGCTGAAGGTCATGCGTTCGTGTACGCCCACATCGATACCTACCACAGTATCCACAGGCGCCAGGATGTTCTGTTCCTCTTCATATACCAGGTCAACTGTCAGAATACGTCCGTGCATCACGAGCCGCAAGGCTTTCAGTTGTCTACCTTCTGACAATTCACGATGGGGGCGTATCCTGATAGCGGGCAATCCTTTTACCTTGATACAATTGCCCTTCACCATGCCCGCTGTAACGCTTGCCAACTCAAGGCACTGATAGCGCTGATGCGGCTTGAAGCGTGGATAGCCCGGCTTTTCCCCAGCTTTCACCCTACGGAAGAAGGCCTTGAATGCCCGGTCTACTCTCACTAACACCCCGCGGGCAACTGGTAATCCTATATCTCGCCAGAACTGTTGTTCCTTCCGCAGTTGGGTCAGTCCCTTCATCTGCGTATACAAGGTCATACCTTTGCCATCGGCAAGATAGGTATTCTTTCTCTGTGCAAGGGAATGATTGTAGAGCCAGCAGCAAGCGCGCAGCGCCTCGCGGATGCGAGCATAGCCAGGGCGCGAACAGTAGCCTCGTTCTTGATATGTTTTGTGAGTTGTGGTAGTCTGGGGAGTATCCATAAGCCATCACCTTGTGGGTCGCAGCCCGTAGTGTTCCCGCACTGACGGGCTTTTCTTATGGAACAGCTCCTCTTGTTGGGAATTATGTACGTACGCAGTTAAGTACATACTTCTCAGCCTTTAAGAAAGGCTGCGCGGGATCTGAATTTCCATCCGCGTTCCATTTTTTTTGAGTGCCCCATCATACCACAATAGCACATATGCTCACCCAACGCAACTTCAACATACGATAATCTTACTTGTGCAGTTAAGTATATAATTCCCTTTAGTTTCTAGTTTTTCGTGCAGGGGCATAGATCAGTTGCCAGTAGTCAGTTTCCAATCGGAGCGGGTCTTGCGCCTGCCCAATCAGCGCCGTTATTGGCAACTAGCCACTAACCATTGCAGTTTGGAGAAAGCTTCATGCCCGATTCGTCCCCTGAAATTGTCGTCTATGGCGCCTTCTGGTGTCCGGATTGCCGGCGCAGCAAACAGTTCCTCGGCGAGCGCCAGATCCCATACAACTGGGTGAACATCGAGGAGGATCCGGATGCTGAGCGGCAGGTCATGGCAATGAACAATGGCAAACGCATCATTCCGACGATCGTCTTTGGCGACGGTTCTATTCTCGTTGAGCCGAGCAACACCGAACTGGCCGAAAAACTGGGATTGAAGACCACCGCCAGCAGACATCACTACCCGGTGATCGGTATCGGCGGCGGCCCTGCCGGCCTGACAGCGGCCCTGTACTTGGCCCGCGAAGGCATCGATACCCTCATCATCGAGCGCGCTGCCTTTGGTGGACAGGCCGCAGCCACGGGAAAGCTGGACAACCTGCCTGGCTTTCCTGACGGCGTCGATGGCGGCGAGTTTTCACAAAGGCTGCGGGCGCAGGCCGAACGGTTCGGAGTTGAACTGCTCCAGGCTCAGGATGTGGCAAGAGTTCACAGCCACGACAACTATCACTGCGTGGACACGGCGGCCGGTGATGAGTACAGCGCGCACGCCGTGCTGATCGCGACCGGCAGTCGCTACCGTCGGCTGAATGTGCCCGGCGAAAGCGCCTACATCGGGGCTGGCGTTCATTTCTGCGCCACCTGTGATGGGCCTTTCTACAAAGGCAAACATGTGGCCGTGATCGGCGGCGGCAACAGCGCTACGGAAGAAAGTCTGCTGCTGACGAAATTCGCCGATCGGGTTACAATTCTGGTCCGCGGCTCTGCATTGCGGGCCAGTCAGATCATTCAGGAGTCGGTCCTGGCTGAGCCGAAGATCGAAGTGCGATGGCATACGGAGGCGCAGGAGTTCCTTGGTGAACGATCCCATTTGAACGGATTGCGTCTCAGGAACAACCAGACCGATGCAGAGTGGCGGATGTCTGTGGACGGCGCTTTCGTTTTTATTGGCCTCAAGCCGAATACTGGATTCCTGGAGGGGGCCGGCGTGCGCCTGAATGAATGGGGCTTCATCGACACCGGGCATAAACTGATCCACAACCCGGACGAACGCCTGCATCTCTTCTCGCAACGGGAGCCGACCGCGCTGGAAACGAGCGTCCCCGGCATCTTTGCCGCCGGGGACGCGCGAGCCGACAGCACAAAACAGGTCGCCAGCGCCGCCGGCGAAGGCGCAACCGCGGCCCTGCTGATTCGTGAGTATCTGAGAACAGTCTAATGCCAATGCGTCAGAACCAAGGTTGAATGCGCCTCTGACCACAGATGTATGGCCACTGCTTCATCTGATTTGTATGCTTGAGGTGATAACTGCTTCATCATCTTTATCCTATAAATCAAGCGAATCAAAGGTCAAAGAGGCGCGAGGGCCTATCAATCGAAAGGAGGAACGGGCCTCACTCGGATCGCAAGGATGCGCCCTACCTGTCTGAACACGCCCAGATCGTGGCAACCAAGAAATTCTGAATTGGGAATTGAGAGCTGTCCAATTCGTAATTGAATTTGTGCGTCTCCGCGTCCTGGCGACATTGCGTTTCTTTTCAAATCATCCCATACTTTCAAGGAGTCTGTATGTCCACCCCGATCAAACTTGCCGTCATCGGCGCTGGGAGCGCTCAGTTTTCGCTTGGCCTCGTAAAAGACATCTGCCTGACCGAATCTCTCAACGGCAGTCTCATCACGTTTATGGATATCGACGCAGACCGGCTGGATATGATCCACAGGCTGGGCGCCCGCTATGCTAATGAACTGGGCGCGGATCTGCGCTTCGAGAGCGTCACCGACCGACAGGAAGCCCTGCAAGACGTGGATTTCGTCATCAACACGGCATCCGTCAACAGCCATCAGAAGCAGCGGGATGCCCGCGAGCTGATGGCGAAACACGGCTACTATCATGGCGGGCGTATGCGTCAGAGCGATTACACCAACCTCGATCTGATGCTCGGCGTGACGCGGGATATGGAAGAAATCTGCCCGGATGCCTGGTTGATCCAATCGGGCAATCCGGTCTACGAAGGCTGCACGATGATGACGCGCGCGTCGAGCATCAAGGTGTGCGGCCTCTGTCATGGCCACTATGGCGTCTATCAAATTGCCGCGACGCTCGGTCTGACCGCTGAGGATGAGATCACCTGGCAGGCGCCGGGCCTCAATCACAACATCTGGCTTACCCATTTCTATTACAAAGGCGAAGATGCCTATCCGATTCTGGAAAAATGGATCGCAGAGGAAGGTGAGCGCTATTGGCAGACGCACACAGCTTCGCGCACGCACGACATTCAGATGAGCCGGGGCGCCATCCACATGTACCGACTGTTTGGCCTCATGCCCATTGGTGACACACCCCGGCGAGGTGGATGGTGGTATCATACAGATATCGACGCCAAAATGTGGTGGTTTCCCCAGCCTTGGGGTGGGCCGGACACTCACTTGGCCCGGCCCTATTTTGTGGAAAATCTGGAGAAACGCATCGCCCAAATGACCGAACTGACCAACGACCCGTCCACCAGCTTGATCGAAGCTTTCGGCGCGGAGAAGACCCAGGAGCAGCAGGCGCCGATCATCGACAGTCTGGTGAACGACAAGCAGGGCCAGTTTCAGGTGAACGTGCCCAACCGCGGCGCTCTGGCAGGCGTGCCTGACGATGTAGTCGTCGAAGTTCCAGCCATCATCAACAAGAGCGGCATTCAGCCCCTCCGCGTGGACCCTCTGCCGCCGAAAATCCTGTACACTCAGATCCTGCCCGAGGTGTTGGAAATGGAACGGGATCTGCTCGCCTTCCACACCGGCGACCGCTCCCTCCTCCTTTTGAATGCTTTCGATTGTGACCAGACCCACTCCTACAACCAGGCGCTCACTGTCTTCGAAGGGTTGATGGAGATGGATGGCAATGAAAGAGCCAACGAGCATTACATGTGGGCCCCAGGCCAGGAGATGCTGCGCGAACCGGCGCCTGTCAAGGAGCTTGCCTGACCTTCACTGCAGTGGCCAGTGCCCTGCGGTCAGTTGCCGGCCACGAACCACTGGCAACTGACCACAGATTTTTAGCGATCATCTCGATCACAATAATCATATGAATCGTAGTCTTATGTTCCCCCGTCTCATCGGCGGGTTGACAATCTTCACATGCAAACGCCTGGCCGGCAATCTGGGGTTGACCCTGTTGGCGCTGTTTCAGATCGTGCTGACTGTCGGCCTGCTCAGCAGCGCCGGCTTCTTCGCCCAAGCTGTGGATCGGGTGATCCTGCAGGAAGAATTGGACGCGTTGAGCGCCCGCACGGGGCGTCCTCCGTTCTCAACGCGCGTCTACTTCTTCCCCTCCTCCCGCAAGCCGATGGACGTGCCCGCGGCCGAACGCGCCGGGCGCAGCGTCGCCGCCACCCTTTCCACGGAGATCGCTCTCCCCATCAAGGAGGTCGGCGTGCATCTGGAAAGCGGCAGTATGATGATGCTGACCCCGGAAAACGACGACCGCTACGGCGAAGACAGCAACTTTCTCACACAAGTCGATCTGGTCTATCTGGCCGACGTCGCGCCCCACCTGGAGATCACTGCCGGTGGTGTCTGGGATGAGTTGAATGCGCCTCCGCTCGAAAGAGACGCGAATACGCCCGACACGGATCTCCTGTCTGTGCTGATGCACGACAGCTTGGCCGCTGAAATGGGTGTCCTGCCCGGTGAGCAGTTTCGCGTCGCGCCCACTGCTGCCCAGCCCGGCATCAACGTGCAGATCATCGGCCTGTGGCGGGCGCGCGACCCGGATGATACCTTCTGGTTCCGTCCACCGGACATCTCCATGAAAGAAGCTCTCTTCGTGCAACGGGAGGATTATGTGCGATGGGTACAGCCCCTGGTGGCCGGTGGCTCTCGCTTTGCCAGCTGGCGCATCTCCCTCGACGACCGTACCCTCAATCCGGCCTACGCCGCCGCCTACGCCCGCGGTTTTGAAAAGGGCATGACAATCATTGGTAAATACCTGCCAGGCGCAAATCTGGACGTTTCGCCTCTGGATCCCCTCAAGGATTTTGTGCAGCGTCAGACGACACTGACGGTGCTGCTCCTCAGTATGAATGTGCCGGCCATTGGCTTTCTGCTCTACTTTCTGGCGCTGATTTCCGGCATTATCGCCCGCTCCCAGCAGCGAGAGACATCTGTGCTGGTCAGCCGCGGCGCGGGCGTCATACGCGTGCTGTGGTTGGTGTTTGTGGAGGAGGGGCTGCTCTTTCTGCTGGGCGTGCCCTTGGGCCTGGGCGCTGGCATGCTTATCGCCCGGGGCATGGGCTACACGGACAGTTTTCTCGATTTCACTGTGCGGGATCCTCTGCCTGTCTCGTTGCAGGGTGTTGATCTGTGGCTGATCGTCGCTGCCCTGGGGCTGGCGTTCATCGCCCGCTTGATGCCGGCTGTCGTGGCCGCGCGCACCAGCATCGTCGAATATGAGACTGCCTACGCCCGTCCGGACAAAGGCCCCTTCTGGCGGCGCGCCTATCTCGACTTTCTACTCATCGTGCCGACGGTCTACGCATACCAACAGCTGGATCAACAAGAAGCTTTCGCCCTGCTGGCCCAGGAAAACGCCTCCGAACTGTACAACGACCCCCTACTGATCCTGGCGCCGGCATTGGTGATTCTCTCCGCCTCTCTGCTGATCATGCGTCTGTTTTCACCGTTGATGAATCTGCTGGATAGGCTGGCGAGCCTGTTGTCCGGCGCCGTCTTTCACCTGGCTCTACGCCAGCTGGGCCGCCAGGGCCATAGTTATCTGAACCCTCTGTTGCTTGTGATCATCTGCCTGGGGCTGGGTATCTATACCCACTCCCTGGCCGCCAGCGTGGACGAATGGCTGGTGGATCGCGTCAAGTACCAGGCTGGCGGTGACTTTCGTTTTCTGCCGGCGGCGGAGGGCAAGACCGGCGGCGCCTGGATCCCTGAACTTTCCTGGTTTGCAGAGAGGTTCGACGCGCAACGCGCTGTGCGCGTGGGCAACTATGGCGCCCGCATCGAAGGACTGTCCACCCGTGGGCGCGGGCGGATGCTCGGGGTGGACCGAGCTGAGTTCGCTTCCGTTGCCTGGTTCCGCCCTGACTTCGCCGATGATTCGCTGGGCGGCCTGATGAACCGGCTGGCCGCCGCGCCCGAGGCGGTGTTGGCCTCGCGCTCGTTTCTGAACGAGCATCTACTGCGCATTGGTGACCGGTTGGACCTGTGGGTGATTCTGGAACCTGGGATCAGTATGCGCACAGATTTCGTTATCAGTGGCGTCTACGACTACTTTCCCACTGTCGAGGAAGACGAGATCGTTCTGATCGGCAATCTGGACTACCTGCATCTGATCGGCGGGGCCATCTACGAGTATGAAATCTGGCTGCGCTCGCCGGACAATGATCGCGGAAACGAAGTGCGTCGCAAGCTGCGGATCGGAGGGCTCGAGACCCCCCGCTGGCACGATGTGGTCGATACGCTTACCCAGGAAAAGGCGCTCCTGGAGCGGGTCGGAGTCTTCGGCGCGCTGAGCGTCGGCTTTTTGGCCGCCGCCTTGATGGCTGTGCTGGCCTTTCTTGTCCACAGTTACGCTTCCCTGCGCGAGCGCTTCTACCAGTTCGGTGTATTGCGGGCGATTGGCGCCTTGCGTCGTCAACTGATCATCCAGCTCGCCATCGAATACGCGGTCCTCGTCATCTACGGCACTGCGGCCGGCGCCTTG
Organism: uncultured Caldilineaceae bacterium; assembly: GCA_958295915.1. Classification (GTDB taxonomy): domain Bacteria; phylum Chloroflexota; class Anaerolineae; order Caldilineales; family Caldilineaceae; genus Bin5. The sequence goes on along the minus strand of OY282381.1, from coordinate 3,008,571 downwards.
ATCGGCGTCTGGGTCTCCGTTCTCTTCACCCCCTTCTTCCGCGCGGCGGCCGACTCCAAGGCCATCCTGCCACCGATGCTGCCGGTCATCGCTGAGGGAGAGATCACCCAACTCACAATTCTTTTCATTGCTGTGATGGTCATCGTTGTCGTGGCTGCCACGGCCCAGGCGACCCAGCGGCGCATCTTCGAGGTCATGCGCGTGGGGCAGGCGTAAAGCGAGAAAAGAGGGTAGAGGAGAGAGAAGTGAGAACTGCAGTTTTTAGTGGTTAGTGGCTAGTTGCCAGTAACGGCACTGGCCACGAGAAACTAAAACCTGGTTTTCTCACTCCTCACATTCAGGGAAGCAACCGGCTCAACAGTGGCGCGACAGTGGCCCGACAATCCCCCGCCACCGCAATACCGACACCGACTAGCCAACGCAGGCTTTCAATGTCAGCCTTTGTAGCCAGATGTTCGTATGCCCCCTCAACCGTACAATACGCTCCCCTGCCGTGTAGTTTCTGTAAACCCTCTGGCTACTGGCTGCTCCTGTTGTTATGATTGCTCTGATCGTTGAACAGCTCTTTCACTCCGCCGAGCGCGCCCAACACGCCGGTTGCTTCGTAGGGCAGAAAGATCTTTGAGGCATCGCCGTCGGCCATTACCTTCAAGGCCTCTAGATACTGGATGGCAATCAGCTTGTCGTCCGGTTCCGCGTCTTTGATGGCGTTGAAAACGGTTGTGATGGCGTTGCCCTGGCCGGTGGCCTCCACTTCCAGCTTATAGCGCTGGGCGTCGGCCACTCTCTTGACCGCCTCTGCTTCGCCTTCCGCGGACAGAACCTGGGCTTGGCGGTCGCCGTCCGCATCCAGAATGGCGGCCCGCTTTTCCCGTTCCGCTTTCATCTGTCGGTGCATCGCTTCGGTGACATCCGCCGGCGGATCGATGCGTTTGATCTCCACCCGAACCACGCGCACGCCCCACTTGTCCGTGGCGTCATCCAACACCTCGCGCAGTTTGGCGTTGATGTGATCGCGGCTGGTCAGGGCCGCATCCAGTTCCATCTCGCCGACGACATTGCGCAGATTTGTCTGGGCCAGTTTGGTGGCCGCGTTGTAGAAATCAGCCACATTGTAGACCAGCTTCACCGGATCAGTGGCCTCAAAATAGACGATCGCATCGACGGTGACCACCACATTGTCCTTTGTAATCACCTCCTGAGGCGGCACGTCCACAACCTGTTCCCGCATATCCACCTTCTGGATGGCATCGATGAAGGGGATGATCAGGGTAAGGCCCGGTTGGACTGTGCGTTGGTAGCGCCCCAACCGCTCGATGACGCCTTTCTGGTAGGGCTGCACAATGCGTATACTGGCAATGGCAACCACAAACACGAACAGGGCGAGTATCGCCAAAAGAATAATCGGCACTACTGCTGCTCCCCACATTTTGCCTCTCCTTTGCTATGCTGCTGACTCGGTTGTCTCGTTCGAATCCGCGCGCGCGCTATGGGCCGCGCCGGGCGCGGCCCGAACCTGTAAACGCACCCCGGCTACACCCACCACCTCCACGACCTCCCCAACCGCCAATGATTCGCCGTCCAACGATTCGGCGCGCCACTCTTCACTCTCCACCCGTACCATGCCGGTGTTGGCTATCAGGTCGACCGTCTGCAAAACGACCGCCCACTTGCCGAGCATCCGGTCGCCAGCGATCTGCTGTACGCCCGGTCGCGAAATACGAGCGGCGAAGGGGCGCGCCAACACCACAGAAACCGCCGATACGACGATAAAGACCATCAGTTGCCATTCTAATCCCGCGCCCAGAAAGGCCGCCAATGCTCCGCCGAGCGCGCCGATGCCAAAACACAGCAACACAAATCCGGCCGTGAATACTTCCGTAATAAAAAAGAACACGGCAACGACAATCCACCCCCAACGCAGCAACTCCTGAATGTTTTCGTCCAACACTGTTTCCTCCGCTGATTCTGGGGAAGATCGATCTCCGTCAAGCAGGCTTGCCCCTATCAGTTTCTAGTTTTGCGTTTTCAGTTTCTCTTCGGATCCGCATGCGCCTTCCTGACTGTATAGTATAGGTGAAGTGAGCGCCTTCACCCAACAACAGCCTGACAATCAGCCGACGCGCAACCGAAAAGATGCCGTAGAGACGCAAAAAACCGACCAAGCGCCATTGCCTGCCCGATCTTTTGGCGGAAAGTCTTCTGGCTATATCCAGCGCTGATCCTGCAGGAAACTCGTCAGGCCGGGGATAGCGAACTTCTTGCCCTGATAAGCCTGATAGCCATAGTAGGCCAGGGCCAGGTAGGCCATCAACACCAGTAGCGGACTGAGGCAGAAAACGACGAGTGCAATCAGCAAACCGATGACAGGCACGAGCGTCATAATCGCCGAGCCAAGGGCTATCAGCAGCCCAAACAGAATAAAAACCAGCGACAAGGCCAGGCTTTGAATGGCATGGAAGTGTTGAAACGGACGCTTTTTACTGCTTGCGCTCAATAGCACCAGAATCGGCATCACCAGCGGAATCAGCATTTGCGTCACATAACACAGCAGCGCAATCAGGCGGTCATCGCTGTCAGCGGATATATCGATCGTCGCGTCATGCGTAAATTCGCCTCGGCGCAGGGCATCGGCTGCCGCGCCGGCCTGGACACGGGCCGACCCGGCGAACCGTTCGGCAGGGGTGGGCTCGGATCGCTCGCTGTCGCCGACGTTTTCCGCCTCGACAAGAGTCTCTTTGGCTGCTGCATCAAGGGACGGTGTCTGGGCCGCAGAAGGTTGCGGCGTCGCCTCCACTTCACCCGACTCTGTTTGGGAACCCTCTGCGAACTGTTGTTTGCGGTCGCTCTCAACAGTGGCGCGCGCTTCAACGTTTTTTTTGTTCTCCACGAATCTTCTCCATCCACTATCTGTAATCGCTGGCAGATAAACCCACACCGCACGACATCCAGATCTTGGGGGAGGCGTCTGGATACACCCTTGATCACTGTACGCAGGCTCCCGCCGAAAGTTTCAGAATCGCGTCTATGGATATGTTATAATAACATGTATGACAGATCTGCCCGCAGAGCCTCGAACAGAAGTCAGGAATACGCTCCGAATTGTCTTTATGGGCACGCCGGCGTTCGCGCGGCCTTCCCTGTCGGCGCTGCACGGATTGGCCGCGCAAGCCGGTTGGCAGGTTGTGGGCGTTATCACACAGCCGGATCGACCGGCCGGCCGGGGGAAAAAATCGCTCGCCGGGCCTGTCAAGACGTTCGCCTTAGAACACCGCCTGCCGCTGATGCAGCCGGGCCGCCTGCGTACAGAGCCGGGCGCGATCGAAGATCTGCGCATGTTGGCTCCGGATGTGATCGTTGTGGCCGCCTACGGGCAGATTCTGCCGCCGCGCGTGCTGGATATCCCGACGTTCGGCTGCCTGAATGTGCATGCCAGCCTGCTGCCTGCCTACCGGGGCGCGTCACCCATTGCCAGCGCGCTGCTGGACGGCCTGGCCGAGACCGGCGTGACGATTATGCTGATGGACGCGGGCATGGATAGCGGGCCAATGCTGGCCCAGGCCCGGCTGTCCATCCGGGCAGATGATACAACTGCATCGCTGGGCGACCGACTGGCGCTCCGCGGCGCCGAACTGCTGCTCGAAACGCTCCCTGGCTGGTTGGCCGGTGATGTAGCGCCGATCCCCCAGGCAGAGCTCCCCGGCGAGCCGTCCGTCTGCCGGCTGGTGAAAAAGCAGGATGGCCATATCGACTGGACATTGCCGGCAGTGGGGATAGAGCGCATGATTCGCGCCTATACCCCTTGGCCGAGCGTCTTTAGCAGTTGGAAGGGACAGAACTTCAAATTGTGGCGGGGCGACGTCATCGCGGGAAACGCGCCCCCCGGCCTTGTAGTGGAAGCTGCTGGCCAAGTCGCCGTGGGAACCGGCGACGGGCTGCTGGCGCTGCAGGAAGTGCAGCCGGCGGGCAAGAGGCGGATGGCGCTGACCACATTCCTCAACGGCGCGCCAGATTTTATTGGCTCCCGCCTGGGCGTTTGACAGGTCCCCCCAAGTATGCGCAATTTGAAAAAACGCAATGTCGCCAGGACGCGAAGACGCAAAGAAAAACCAGTTTCTTGAACTGTCTACCTGGCGCTGGTTACGCAATACGCACTGCGCATTGCGGTCAGTATGCGCCGGGTTTGGCGGCATAGCATCAGTTGGCAGCAAAAATCAAGCAAAATCAGGGATATTCAGTATAGAAAATTCTCTTACTGGGGTATCATCACCACAGCCTGCTGAAGTAGAGAGGGTAGAAGTGAGGAGAGAGGAACGGGCTCATTCAGGAAAGTGTTGAATGCGCCTCTGCTCGAAAGAACGCGCCCCAAAAGAGCGCTCCGATTTGGCGGGGCTGTTGCGGTATGGTATACTTATGATTGGTGTCGGGGCGTAGCGCAGCTCGGTAGCGCGCTTCAATGGGGTTGAAGAGGTCGGAGGTTCAAATCCTCTCGCCCCGACCAGAATGCAAAGGGAGACGACATCGCCGGGGGGAGCAGTGGCGATGTCGTCTTCCCTTATTCTATTCCCCCGCAAGCCTCTTGCGCGCGCCTTCACTACGTATCGCTATATGGCATTCTTCTTCTGTTCCACCTCGTAGCGCGCATGTCTATCCGCATTGCGCGCTCTGACCTTTCTATCGAGCAAAGGTAGGGTCCTCTCGGTTCGCTTATCTTTTTCTGACATTTCGCAAACGTCAAGGCGATGAATGCGGCCTATACTGAGAATGGACAGTAGATGTCACTGCGACCTCTGCAACCGATTGCGGATGCGTGGGGGATCCGTGTGGAAATGAAAGGAGCAATCAATGAGATTCGATCGCCTGACTGAGAAGACAAGAGAAGCAATTATCGAGGCCCAAAACGAGGCCCAGGAATACAATCATCCCACCATCGACCCGGAGCATATCCTATTGGCGCTCCTGCGCCAGAAAGGGGGCGTTGTGCCCGCGGTCATCGACCGGATGGGCAGCGACAAAGACAGGCTTCTGAACAGTGTCGAACAGGTGTTGGCCGCCAAACCCAGGATCAGCGGCAGCGCGGTGGACGTGCGGATGGCGCGCGAGATGGCGCAGCTTTTAGAAGAGGCCGAAACGATCGCCGCCAATATGAAGGACGAATATACTTCAACCGAGCATCTGCTGATGGCGATGGCCGCGGCCCGCAGCGGCAACATCCGCCGACTGTTGGAACGCCACGACATCGACTACAACGGCATCATGCAAGGGCTGGCCGCGGTGCGCGGCAGTCAGCGCGTAACCAGCCAGAACCCGGAAGCTCAGTACGAGGCCCTCGTGAAGTATGGGCGCGACCTGACCGAAGAGGCAGGCAAAGGGAACCTGGACCCGATCAGTGGGCGGGATAAGGAGATCCGCCGCGTGATTCAGATCCTCAGCCGGCGCACGAAGAACAATCCTGTGCTGATCGGCGAGCCGGGCGTGGGCAAGACCGCCATCGCTGAAGGTCTGGCGCAGCGCATTGTCAACGGTGACGTGCCGACGACATTGAAGAATAAACGTCTGGTGGCGCTGGATCTGGGCGCCTTGGTGGCCGGGGCCAAATATCGCGGCGAATTCGAGGAGCGACTCAAGGCGGTTTTGAACGAAATCCGAGACGCGGAAGGCCAGATTTTGCTGTTCATCGACGAAATGCACACCCTCGTAGGCGCGGGCGCGGCCGAAGGTTCAATGGACGCCTCCAATATGCTCAAGCCGATGTTGGCGAGCGGTAAATTGCATGCCATTGGCGCCACAACTCTGGATGAATACCGCAAATATATCGAAAAGGATGCCGCGCTGGAGCGCCGTTTCCAGCCGGTGTTTGTGAGTGAGCCGTCGGTGGAGGATACGATCTCGATTCTGCGCGGGCTGAAAGAGCGCTACGAAGTTCATCACGGCGTGCGCGTGACCGATGGCGCGGTCATCGCCGCGGCTCAGCTCAGCCACCGCTACATCACCGACCGCCAGTTGCCGGATAAGGCCATCGATCTGGTCGATGAGGCCGCCAGCCGCTTGCGCATGCAGATCGACTCCAAGCCGAAAGCGCTGGACGAGTTGGAGCGGCAGGTGATGCAACTGGAGATCGAACGGGAGGCCCTGCGCAAAGAATCGGATGAGGCCAGCAAGCAACGCCTGGAGGCCCTGGAAAAGGAGTTGGCTGATCTGCGGGAGTCCAGCTCCGAGCTCGCCATCCGCTGGCAGGCCGAACGGGCAGCAATCCAGGATATGCGCACCTTGAAGGAAGAGAGCGAGCAGCTGCGCACCGATATCGAGCAGGCGGAGCGGGACTACGATCTGCAGCGGGCCGCCGAGTTGCGCTACGGGCGTATGAACGAACTGCAGCAGCAGTTGGTCGCCGCCGCGGAACGGGTAGCGAGCCTGCAGGCCGAAGGCGCGCTCCTGAAGGAGGAGGTCGACGATGATGAGATCGCCACCGTCGTCAGCGAGTGGACCGGCATCCCTAGCAACAAACTTATGGAGGGAGAGCGGGAACGGCTGGCGCGTATGGAAGAGGAGCTACACTGCCGCGTGGTCGGCCAGGACCGGGCCGTTGCGGTGGTGGCAGCGGCGATTCGTCGCAGCCGAGCCGGTCTGCAAGACCCGAACCGGCCCGTCGGCAGCTTCATCTTTCTCGGCCCGACAGGCGTAGGCAAAACGGAGTTGGCCCGCACGCTGGCCGAATATCTATTCGATGATGAACACAATTTGGTGCGCATCGATATGAGCGAGTACCAGGAGCGGCATACTGTCGCCCGCTTACTCGGCGCGCCTCCCGGTTACATAGGGTACAACGAGGGCGGCCAGTTGACCGAGGCGGTGCGCCGGCGTCCCTACTCGGTCGTGCTGTTCGATGAAGTCGAGAAGGCCCATATGGAGGTGTTCAATGTGCTGCTTCAGATGCTGGACGACGGCCGTCTGACCGATGGACAGGGCCGCACAGTTGACTTTCGCAACACCGTGATTATTATGACAAGCAATATCGGCAGCCAGTACATTCTGGATGTCGCCGGGTTGGATGACGAGGTCGAGCGCCGCGTGATGGAGGCCATGCGCCAGCACTTCCGCCCGGAGTTTCTCAACCGGGCCGATGAGATCGTTATCTTCCACAGCCTCTCGCCGGAGCATCTGAAGGGCATTGTGGAGATCCAACTGGACCGCTTACGGGCGCTGTTGGCGGGCCGCGACGTTACGCTCGGTCTGACCGACACGGCCAAAGAGCTGATCGTTCAGGAGGGCTATGACCCGGCCTACGGGGCGAGACCGCTCAAACGAGCCATTCAGCATCTGGTGGCGGACCCCTTGGCTTTGGAGATTCTGGACGGGAGGGTGGAAGGCGGCGATCATATCGTCGCCGATGGCCAGAACGGGCAGATCGTCTTTTCTGTGGTGGTCGAGCCCGAACTGAGATCAACCTGGCAAACTGCGCATACCGCGCGCTGAGACGCGGGCCAATTGCGCTTCTATGGCAACGAAAAACCACAATAGACGAAGATACATGGGCGCGAGGCTCTGCAATCTGCCAATTCCGATTGCGCGGCCGCGCAAAATCGGTTACAATTTCTGCGCGCCGCGCCCTAGCGGGCAACCACAAGGTTTTGATGAAAGGAGCGCCGAACATGACGAATGAACCAGTGCAATCCAAAATCAACTGGTACAGATCACCAGTAAATCGGGCAACTCTGGCGGAACTGAATCAACGCAGTGATCTGTTCGGGCTTTTGCAGACCCTCGGCCATCTGGGCCTGCTGGGGCTGACCGGCGCTGCGGCCTGGTATGTTGCGCAGGTGGGAGCTTGGCTGGCGCTGATCCCGATACTCTTTCTGCATGGAACATTTTATGCCTTTCTTCTGAACGGCTTCCATGAACTCTGCCACCGTTCGGTCTTCCGCACCAGGTTTCTGAACGAGTTCTTTTTGCGGGTTTTCAGTTTTCTCGGCTGGTACAATCATGTTCTGTTCTGGACGAGCCATCAGGAACACCACAAATATACCCTGCACCCGCCCGACGATCTCGAAGTCGTGCTGCCAGTCGAGATCACTCTGAGCAGCTTTCTCAAAGCTGCCTTCGTGAATCCCTGGGGATTCTTCTCGCGACTCAAAGGGGTGTTCCATCTCGCATGTGGACAGCTGGAAGGGGAGTGGGAGCAGATGCTCTTTCCGCCGCAGGATGTGGAAAAACGCAAGCGTCTGTTCACTTGGGCGCGCATTCTGCTGGTCGGTCACGTTCTCCTGACCGCTGTTTCACTGGCGCTGGGCTTCTGGCTGCTGCCGGTTCTCATTACGCTGGCGCCGTTCTATGGCGGCTGGCTTCTCTTTCTCTGCAACAACACCCAACACGTGGGTCTTATGGACAACATACCGGACTTCCGTCTCTGCACCCGCACGATCATTCTGAACCCGTTCGTGCGCTTCCTGTACTGGCACATGAACTTTCACATCGAGCACCATATGTACGCCGCGGTGCCTTGCTACAAACTGGGCAGACTGCATACGGCGATCCTGGATGATCTGCCGCCCAGCCCTGTCGGTCTCGTCGCCACCTGGCGGGAGATCATCTCGATTTTGCGGAAGCAGAAAGAGGATCCCGGCTATCAGCATCTGCCGGATGCGCCGAATCCGGTTTTGGCGCAGGCCTGACTGTAATTTTTTTAAGTGCCGTTTTGATCAGGCCTCCCAATCGCATAGATCCGCCACGTAGACGGCGGAGCCATCCCGAAGCCAGCCGTCCAATTGGGCCATTTCTTTGAGCTGCTGGCCGCGTAGACGCGGCACGATTACGAAGCGGCAGTCCATCTCCGGCAGCGCGGTCATATCCCCCCATAGCTTTTCGAATTGGGTGACGGGGAAGATATCCTCCTGACCACGGCCCCAGCGTTTTTTCACCTCTTTAAGGGTCACATACGTGGGCATCCGCGCAGCCATGCGCCGCACTACGTCGGCCACGCGGGTTTCGTCGGTCAGGGCAGCCCGATCCAGGCCAAAAATCGTCAGCAGGCGATCGATGTGGATCCAGAAGGTGTTGGAATTGTAGAACGTCAGATTGAATTCGATCTCCTCCTGGGGGAGGGCCAACCCTTCCACCAGACGCATTTTGCCGTCGACGTAAGCCAGACCGCCCCCCCGGTCCTCTAGCCGTCGGTTGCTGACTTCGGCGGTCATGGTTGCCTCCGCACAGATATGCAGACCCAGCAGAGCCGGGTCGATATTCGCCCCGACCGTGTCGATATTGTGCATCATCAGATACTGAAGCTGTGGACGTTCCTCCACCAACCGGCGCAAAACGCCGTTGCGCAGGAGATTCGGCAGTTCATACCAGTGGCCCACCGGGTGAATGCATTGGTCGGGCAGATTGTCGATGTAGTCGCTGCCCTGCCCCATCGAACGAGCCCAATTGATCAGCGCGGCGCGCAGGCTCTCTTGCACCTTTTGCGCCTGCGCATCCAGAATTTGTTGGGGCGTTTCCTCCCAAGCGAAGCGCAGATCCCGGGCCATCGGCACCATCCGCAACCCGATACTGCGTCCCGGGGATAGAAAGAGTGGGCCTTCATAGCCATAGTTGTCCGCGTCGCGCAGAGCGTCGGCAATCGCGCTATGGGTGAGATAGCTGGTGGTGATGATATGGGGCAAGGGGGTATCGAAAAGCCGACTGATGCGGCGGCTCTTGGCTAAGTGGATTTCGATAAAGTTGCGGTGCCTGCCGCCCAGACGCACAAACGGATTCAGCGCCTTGACGACCCCCGCGCCCTGGGTCCAGCGGCTGCCCGCGCCCCCGGCCAGGGTAACGACCGCCGCCTCTCCGTTTCTGAGCGCGGCCGTGCCGACCTCCCGCAGGCGTTCCGGCAGATGCGTAGTCGCGTCGGCTATATCCGCCGGGGCCACTTCATGGATGAGACTACGGGGGGGCAGGCGATTCTGGGCCAAGCCAATACGTCCGCTGCGCAGGTCGTTGCGAATCTGTTCGTGTCCCTCGCGGTCAAAGGTGTTGGCCGCCAGCAGGACCGCCAGAGAATCCTCCTCCTCGTCTGCATCCTGCTGCTGAGGCAACATCCCTTGTAAGAGAGACGGGAGCACGTCGGCCAAGGCCGGGTCTGTGCGGCAGGCGATCCCGAAGCGCTCCATCTCTGCCCGCTGGGCGGGGGAAAGCGACCAGGGATCCTGGCGCAGACTATCCGGAACAATCAGCCGATAGTAGTCCGCCGGCAGCAGCGCGTTGCGCTCGCCGAATAGTTCGGCCCAAGTGCCGCGCTCGTTGATTTCGAAGTCGTAAACCAGCGGCTGCATGGCAAACGGAATCGCCCGTTCCATGCGGGCTTTTGTTCTGTTCATAATCTCTTGCAGCCGGGCCTTGCCTGAGGCTTTGTATTGGGGATGAAAAATAAAGCCCATTCCGCCGCCAGACATCCCGCCCAGCATCCAGAAACCCCAGAAATTGGCGCCGAACTCGGCTCGCGCCTGCTGAATCAGCCTATCGGTGTAGAGGTTTCCCGCCCAGGGAATAATCGTCTGAATCGGCCCCTCGAAGTTGCGCTCCGTGTCCTGGCCGATGACCTGCACATTCCCTTCCTGCAGATGGCGCAATATCTTGTCCAGGGTATCGATGGCCTGTTGGCGACCTGCCCACTCCTTTTCCGAGCGCAGTAGATATTTCTCTGTCACCATCTCCAGAATCGGACCCACATCCTGGGCCATGCCGCCGTGAACCAGTACCAGACTGGCTTGCAGAGCCTGCCGTGTCTTCTCGCTGATCTCATCACGCTCGAAGACATGATGGCTGGGCAACAGTCTGCCCCGGCTGATACCGAACTCAGGATCCCCTTTTGTGGTCAGCTCCCCCTGAATCAGTTTCATCCCTGGCCAGATACCGCCTGAATCCTGCCAGCCGCCGCCAGATCCGCCCAACCACTCCCCTAGAATCGCCCGGGCCGCCACCAGCCGGCGCTCCTCTTCGCTGAGACTGCCGGTGAGAGAGCGAGCCTGGCCGGTGGCCCGCATACAGACGGCAATAAGGCTGGCCAGCAGGCTGGTGGAGACCGCCAGCCGCGACCCCTTTGGAATGTCATTCACTTTGCTGACCAGTTCGATCCCGTGGCCAGGGCCGACTAGCTGGGCCAGCAGATCGGCCAGGGGTTGGTACGCGCCCTCCATCCCCGGCGGCACGATGCCGGCGGCGATCAGCGCGGCTTTCAGCAGGCCGAGATGGTCGCGGGCAAAGTCGAACACCTCAGCGAACGTTGTGACTTCAGCGCTCGCCTGCAGATCGACGCTGACCAGCCGCAGAACGGGTCGATCGATGACCCGAAAGTAGCCCTCCACCGGAGGGCGAGGCTGGGGCTGTCCGCCATCCTTGCCGGGCGCGCTCAGGTCGATAGAAACGTTCAGCACCCGTGCGCCTTCAGGGAAATCCATGCCCAGAAAGAAAATATCACTCCAGCCGCTGTGTGTCAGATCCATGCGCACGGGGGTGGCTTCGCGCAGCAGGGGGAAAAGACCGTTGCTGAGAGGACGGCGCAGTTCCCTATGCACCCGCAAGGGGTAGTCGCTCGGATGGCCGATCCGAAACATCCACTGATTGCCCAGCAGAGATCGCACACTGCGCCGCACCTGATCGGCCAACGTCTGGAAGCCGAGCTGACGATAGGCTGCGGCCAGCCCACTGGAGAGAGCTGCGCTGGGGCCTGCCTGGGCCTGGCGGCGTAGAAACGTCTCAATCGCTTCCTCGAAGCGGCGGTTGAGCAGATCTTCGTACCCGCTGAAAGGGATCACTCCCCTGGCGGCAAAACCTGGTTTTGCCGCCAGATGGAACCTGTGGATAGCGTGCAAAAAGAGGAGCGCCCGCACCTGTTCATACAGATTGTCTTTCTCCCGGCGCAGTCGGTCCAATGCCACACACTCTTGCAGCAATGTCTCCGCTGAAGCGGAGCGGGCGAACCCTTCTAAAGAGCGATTGCGGGTAGCCGGGTCGGTAGCGGTGATGATTCTGACCAGTTCACTCATCGCCTACGCCTCCTCGAAAGGCTGCGCTATGGGACCGGCGGATAGCGAGCGCAGCCCTTCTTCCGCCTGCATCGAGCGGGTCATCATCAGTTCCAGCAGCCGAGTCAGCATTTCGTCCCGATCCTGTCCGTTCAGAGCCAAAGCGATTTGGGCAGAGAGCAACCCGTACTTCACCCCGATATCGAAGCGCATGCCCTGCTGCTCCAAGGCCAGATACTGTTCCCGCTGGGCCAAAACATGCAAGGCCATAGATAGAGAAAGGCCGGCGTTATTCGGGGTGGATAGCAGCCCGCCAAGAATATCCATTACAGTCGCTGTCAGGACGTGGGCGCCAAAGAAGCACAGATAGTGACCGGCCCGCAGGCCGGACGCCACCAGCCGCTGTTCTGCCTCGGTGGGCGTGGGCTTTTCGATGACCGTCTCCACCCGGTACAGGCCCGTCTGCCCAGATAGACGATGGCCGCCGACGACGCCGAAAAAGGGCAAGAGGGTTTCGCGGGTGGCCTGCACCGCGGAGACGGAACAGGCATGCGCGCGGGCGGCCTCTACCACCTGCGCCGCGCAGCGTCTACCGCTTGGACTGATGGATAGGTGATCCCCCACCAGATGTAGAAACGGATCCCGGCCGACAAACTCGCGCGCGCAGTAGACGGCATGGGCGTACCCCTGTTGTTCGGCTTGCTGGACGAACTGGAGGCGTCCAGCGTGCTCGCCGACCATCGCGGCATAGGCGGCTGCGTCACCTGGATACATGATGACACAGATTTCATCGACGCCGGCGGCGATTACCTCTTCCACCAGAATGCGCAGCACAGACTTTTCCACGCCATCGCGGTCGATGATTATCTGCAAGGGCAGATTACGTTGCGTGCGCCTGGCCGCGGTGATGACTGCTTTTGTAATCTCCATGCTCTACTCTCCGGCTTGACAGTCTTGACAAAATTACGAATTATGAATTACGAATTTGGGATGCGCCTGTTTTGGGTAGGGGCAACCCTTGTGGTTGCCCAAGGCAGGCAAATGTGCTAAAATCGACTATAGATTTATATGATTATTGTGATTGAGATGATACCTGCACTCATCCCCATCATATAAATCCCATGAATCACAGTTCAATTTTCCAACCGTCATCTGGTTCACAATCAGGAGGGATCTCCATGACAGTACGTAACGCTACCGCCACCTGGAACGGCACACTGAAGGAAGGCTCCGGCACGATGAAATTAGGCAGCGGTCTGTACGAAGTCCCCTTCACCTTTGCCTCTCGTTTCGAGTCCGGATCCGGCGCCAACCCGGAAGAACTGATCGGCGCGGCGCACGCTGGCTGCTATTCGATGTTTCTCTCCGCCCTGCTGGGCAATGACGGCTTCACCCCCACAAGCGTCAACACCACGGCGGCCATTCATCTGACCGATGGCCCGGCAATCAGCAAAATCGAGCTGACCTGCAGGGCGGAAGTCCCGGGACTGTCGGCAGACAAGTTCGCCGACTACGCGGTCCAAGCCAAGGAGGGCTGCCCTGTCTCCAAAGCCCTGGCCGCGGTTGACGAGATCGTGCTCGATGCCGCTCTGGTAGGGTGACTCTGTCGGCGCAGTGCGCCAAAAGTCTTTGTGACGCAACTGAGCGACAAACGGCTCTGATTTCACTTCCCACCCTCGCCGCTTCCCCGACGACGAGAGCATCACAGATGAGGGCTGAAGGCGCCGCCGCGTCGCGTCTTACAGTGGCGCGCAATGCAACCTTTGCCCATCATGCGAAGCCTGCATTGCAGAAGGGCGTAGCCACGGCTCGCATCTGCGCCAGATTATCCCATTCGGACCTGTTGCCGTGCAGAGCCGTGTCGAAGATCAGCGACATGGGCCCGTCGAACCCCGCCGCTGTCAGCATCCTCAGCGCATGGCGGAACTCGTCCTCGTCTGGGTTGCCGCTGGCGTCGTACAGGGCTTTCACATGGGCTGAATCGGCTTTGGGAAAGATCGCCGCCAACTCGCTGTAGCGATCATCTCCCCTGTAATTGCCGAAATCGGCGCACAATCCGACCCGCCCTTCACATAGTTCCAGAATTGCCAATACCTGATCGGCCCGACTCGTGGTTTCCCGAAAGTTTTCCGTGATCACCTGCAGGCCAATTGCTGCGCCGTACTCGGCCAACTGACGCAGACCGTGCGCGCTGCGTTGCACGACCGGATGATCGGGCAGCGGGACATGGTTGCGCTCCACAGGCTGATAGCCCCCCACCACGCGCGCGTGGGTCGCGCCGCACTGGGCGCTGATGTCCAGCCACGAACGGAGCCATGCCATCTCTTGCGCCCGCATAGCTGGGGCCGGATGGGTGATGTCGCCGGCGTCGATGAGAACACTGAACAGCTCGACCCCGGCATCCTCAATCGCGGCCTTCAGCTCGGCTATATAGGCCGCGTCGGCGCTGGGAAAGTGAAAATGGACGATTTCCAATGTGTGGATGCCGGCCTGGGCTAACGCTGACGGCAGTTCCAGCAAGCTGATGGCTGCGTCCGCAGACGGACTGGGGAAGGGCTGCCCCGGCCCGAAGAGAGGCGGGCATCCCAACGCCCTATGCAGGCTCCAGGAAGACGTCGAGATTCGTGACATGCGCATACTCCTGTTTGAATGTAGGCCAGGCATTGGGGCGGATGCATAGAGCTATTTGGGCATGTAGGGCGCGCCGCTCCAATGCCTTATGCGATGTCGGCAACGCTCAACTTCCGCGCGACTTCGACAATCTGAGACCAGGTGATCTCATCCAGCGGAATCCCGTCCTCTTGTCGGGCTTGGGCCGAACGCGCCTCAGGCTCGCCGGGCAGGAGTACCTCATCAAAACCTGACGCCGGTTTTGTGGCTTTGATGCGATCTGTGATATGCGTTCCATCGGCAAAGAAGTCGGCCAGCGGTCGGAAAGCCTCGATATTCAGCGCAACAAACAGCACGCCGTTGCCCAGTATCGAGCCGGGCAGGCCGGGCCCGCCCGCTCCGGTCAATATCCCGCCTAAAAAGTCGGAGAGAAGAGCCAGGCTGTAGCCCTTGTGGCCGGCTGCGGGTAGCAGCATCCCGCCGTCGTATAGGTCTGCCGGATTCATGGTCGGCGCGCCGGTTTTGTCCAGCGCCCAGCCTTCTGGGATCGGCTTGCCGCTGTTCAAGGCCACCCGCACCTTTCCTTCCGCCACAGCGCTGGTGGCAAAATCCAGCAGCAGAGGCGCCCGGTTCTCCAGCGGAATCGCTACCGCGATGGGGTTTGTGCCCATCCGCCTTTCTGCGCCGCCGAAGGGCGCCACCAGTCCACTGGAGCGCCCGCCATTGGCGTAGGCCAGCGCAATCAGCCCGGCCTCGGCTGCCAGGCCCACCCATTCACCTAGCCGCCCCACGTGTCCGGAGTGCTTCAGACCCACCGTCGCTACTGCGTTTTCTCTGGCCTTATTGATACCGGTTTCGATGGCGACTTTGGCTCCCAACTGCCCGAAGCAACGATGACCGTTGAGCAGCGCCATCACCGCGGTTTCGCGCTCGATCTCCGGCGTGGCCTGAGGACGCAGTTCGCCCTCGTCGATCTGCCTCAGGTACTGCATGATGCGGATGACGCCGTGGGAGTCGTGACCGGCCAGATTGGCCGCAACCAGCGACTGACCCACGAGATCGGCTGTCATCTTCGGGACGCCTGCGGCCTGAAAGATGCGGCTGGTGTAATCCGCCAGGGGCACTGGCTGTAAAATAGGCATAAAGCGCGCTCCGTGAAAAGGTTGTATGCGCGCCACTGTAGGGCGCGACTATGATAGGGCGATTCAGGCTCGTGAAGTGTGATAGCGGTGATAGCGTAGCCGATTTTTGCTGAACATGCAACCAACGATTGCCTCCCATCCCCACCATTCACACCGCCCGCTTCGTCTGAATCAGGATTTTCAGGATGGATGGATACACAGGATGATAAACGTTGCGTTGGGGCCCAACGCTGTTTCAGTGGCTAGTGGTCGACGCCATTGCTGATCGTATCAGGGCGCCTGCGCGCCTTTGCGTTGTTCAGCGGACTGCGCGCAAGTGGTTGTGGAGACGCTACGCGGGTTTGCAGTTGGCCATAAGAAGGGCGACAATGACAGGCTGGCCATCTGTCTTGGGAGGCGCCCACCTGAATTTTCCACCTGCGCAGCAGCGGTAGGATAGCGCACATGCCAACCCTCAACCTCAAACCCACGCACAAGCCCATCCGGGCATACTACGCCGCGCTCGAGCGCTTCGACCGCCTCGGCATCAGCCATGAAAGCGCGGTACGCGCCGCCTTTCAGGCGCTGCTTGAACACTGCGCGCGGCAGTGCGCCTGGACCCTGGCGCCGGAACAGGCCATCGCGCCTCTTGCGAGCAGCGGCGCATCGAACACTGCGCGCGGCAAGCGGCGCATCGTGGTCGACGGCGCATTGATCGACGATTTCCAGCTGATCCATGGCATCTGGGAGGCGAAGGACATCCACGATGACCTGCTGTCTGAAGCGCGGCGCAAGTTCGAGGCCGGCTATCCGCATGACAACATCCTCTTCCAGACGCCGCAACGCGCCATCCTGTGGCAGAACGGGCGTCAGGTTCTCGACGCGGACCTGAGCGGCCCGGCGCAGCTGATCGGGGTACTGGAAGCCTTCTTCGGCTACCTTCCGCAGGAGTACGCCGCCTGGGAGGAGGCGGTGGCGCAGTGCAAAGACAGAGTGCCGGACATCGGGCGCGGCCTGGCGCGCTTGATCCACAAGGAGCGGCAGAGCAACCGCCGCTTTGCCACGGCCTTTGGCGATTTTCTGGAGAAATGTCGCCAATCGATCAACCCCCACCTCTCGGAAGCGGCGGTCGAGGAGATGCTGATACAGCATCTGTTGACCGAGCGTCTGTTCCGCACCGTCTTCAGCAACCCCGACTTCACGCGGCGCAATGTCATCGCCAATGAGATCGAAAAGGTGATCGACGCGCTCACATCGCAGTCGTTCAGTCGTCGTGATTTTCTCCACAGTCTGGATCGTTTCTACGTGGTCATCGAGCGCGTGGCTGCAACCATCAACGATTTTTCGCAGAAGCAGCATTTTCTCAACACTGTGTACGAGCAGTTTTTCCAGGGCTTTTCGGTCAGGGTGGCCGATACGCATGGCATCGTCTACACGCCGCAGCCGATCGTCGATTTCATGGCGCAAAGCGTTGCCCACATCCTGCAAACGGAGTTTGGTCGCTCGCTATCCGACCCCGGCGTGCACATCATCGACCCGTTCGTGGGCACGGGCAACTTCATCGTGCGCCTGATGCGGGAGATACGCCGGACCGCGCTGGAGGACAAGTACAGGTCGGAGCTGCACTGCAATGAGGTGATGCTGCTGCCCTACTACATCGCCAGCATGAACATCGAGCATGAATTTTACGCTGCAACCGATACGTATCAGCCCTTTGAAGGCATCTGTCTGGTGGATACCTTCGACCTGGCGGAGGACCGCCAGCTGCCGCTGTTCGCGCCGGCGAACGCGCAGCGCCTGGATACGCAGAAGCGGACGCCGATGTTCGTGGTCATCGGCAATCCGCCCTACAACGTGGGACAGGTCAATGAGAACGACAACAACAAGAACCGCAAATATGAGACGCTGGACAAGCGGGTGCGCGAGACCTACGCGCACGATTCCAAGGCGACCAATAAAAACGCGCTCTCCGACCCGTATGTAAAGGCGATACGCTGGGCAGCGGATCGGATTGGAGAGGAGGGGATTGTCGCCTTTATCACCAACAACAGCTTTCTCGACGCTGTGGCGTTTGATGGCATGCGGAAACATCTGGCAGACGATTTCGACGCTCTGTACAGTCTCGATTTGGGCGGGAACGCGCGCAAGGGCTTGAAGGTCTCGGATGCCAATGTATTCGGCATTCGGGTGGGGGTAAGCATCAATCTGTTTGTGAAGCGTAAAGGCGGGCAACCACAAGGCCAGCTATCCCGTATCTTCTACTATCGAACCGACGATCTGTGGAACAAAAAGCGAAAATTCGACTTTCTGCATGAACGCCAACACGCAGGCAATATAGAGTGGCGAGAGATCAGACCGGACAGGCGACACACCTGGCTGACAGAAGGACTCCACGCTGAATTTGAGAGCTTTATGCCGCTGGGGAGCAAGGAAGCGAAGGGGGCAAAAGGCGAGGCGGTGGATGTGATATGTAAGACGTACAGCCGTGGCGCCAGCACTAGCCGTGATGCCTGGGCGTACAATTTCAACCGTGACGCGCTCACAGAGAACATGAGTCGGATGATCGATTTCTACAACGAGCAGGTGTTCAAGTGGGAACGACAGGCAGGCCGAGATGCCAACGTCGATGATTTTGTAGTCTCTGATGACCGTCGCATTAGCTGGGGCGAGACACTTAAACGAAACTTGACACGAGGGAAAATCACTGATTTTGCGCAAGAAAAGCTGAGGACATCACTCTATCGCCCGTTTACACAATCGAACCTTTACTTTGACAGAATGATGAACGAACGTGTATACGTCTGCCCATCGATCTTCCCCACACCGCAGACCGAAACGGAAAATCGGGCGATTATTGTTCCAGGCGCTGGGGGACGCGCTGAGTATTGGTGTTTCTGCACAGATATGATTCCGAATGTAACGCTAACCTCCATTGATGCTTCCCAATGCTTTCCCTTCTACACCTACGACGAGGACGGGACAAACCGCCGCGAGAACATCACCGACTGGGCCTTAGCGCAGTTCCGCGCGCGCTACCGCGACGATACAATCAGCAAATGGGATATCTTCCATGCCATCTACGCCATCCTGCACCATCCACGCTACCGCGAGCGCTACCAGGCCAACCTCAAACGCGACCTGCCGCGCCTGCCCTTTGCCCCGGACTTCCGGGCCTTTGCCCAAGCCGGCGCGCGCCTGGCGGAGATCCACGTCGGCTATGAAGAGATGCCCGCCTATCCGCTGACAGTCAGCGAAAACCCGGATCTGCCGCTCGATTGGCGCGTCGAGAAGATGAAGCTGTCCCGAGACAAAACACAGCTTCGCTACAACGACTTCCTGACACTCGACGGAATCCCATCAGAAGCCTTTGCCTATCGGCTGGGCAACCGCTCGGCCCTGGAATGGGTTATCGACCAGTACCGCGTCAAGACAGACAGACGCAGCGGCATCGTCAACGACCCCAATCGCGCCGACGACCCGCGCTACATCGTCAATCTGATCGGAAAGGTCATCAGCGTGAGCCTGGAGACGGTGGAGATTGTGGAGGGCTTGTCGGCGTTGTGTTTTCACTCCCGCCCACACTGTTCGCTGGAATCTATATCCTGAAAATCCTTTCAGTCTGAGAATCCTGATTCAGACGATCTGTTCCTCTCCCCAAAAATCCGGGAGGCGTCCTTTCGTCTATCTTCGCTTGACCAATCCTGTGGTTTTCAGTATGATCATAGCCAAACGCGCCTCTGCTCGAAAGAGGCGCATTCGACATTCCAGCGCAAATTCGGCATTGACATGAATCCTGAGATTGAGATGGTCACACCTACTGCGGTTCGCTTACCTGATGTAGTGCCGGATGCGGCGACCCTCGCCCCGGACAAGCGCCCGGTTCTTTCCGTTATCGTGCCGATTTTCAACGAGGAGGAGGTGATCCCCGAACTCCACCGGCGTATAACCGACGTTCTGGACAGAATCGGTGAACCGTGGGAACTGGTTTGCGTCAATGATGGCAGCAGCGATCGCTCAGTGTCGATGCTGACCGCTTTGCATGAGCAGGACGCGCGCATCAAAGTCGTACATTTTTCCCGCAATTTTGGCCATCAGATCGCCATCACTGCCGGCATGGACTATGCGCAGGGTGACGCAGTCATTATCATCGACGCCGACCTGCAGGATCCACCGGAGTTGATTGAGGAGATGTTTGGCAAATGGCGCGCAGGCTATGAAGTTGTGTACGCAGTGCGCGCGGACAGAAGAGGCGAATCCCGCTTCAAACTGTGGACGGCCAGCGCTTTCTATCGGCTCCTGCACCGCATCACCGATGTGGAGATTCCTCTGAATGCCGGCGACTTTCGCCTGATGGACCGCCAGGTAGTGCTGACGATGCGCCGTCTACGGGAGAATCACCGCTTTATGCGCGGCCTCAGCAGCTGGGTTGGCTTTCGTCAGGTCGGCATCGAATATCAGCGCGCGGAGCGGTTTGCCGGTAGCACGAAGTATCCGTTGAACAAGATGATTCGTCTGACACTGGATGCGATTACAAGTTTCAGCTACATTCCTCTTCGGCTCAGCACCTACTTTGGCTTTTTCTTAGCCCTATTCAGCCTGCTGGGTATTGTCATTGCAGTGGTTTTGCGTCTGTCTGGCAACAACGTATTTTACGGTCAGGCGACAACGCTGGTTGTGGTTCTGTTTCTGGGAGGAATTCAATTAATTTTTTTGGGGATCATCGGTGAATATCTGGCGCGTATTTATGACGATGTCAAGGCCCGCCCGTTGTATATCGTCGCCAAGGCCTATGGCTTTGCCGATCCCCGCGACACGCCACTGCCACCGGCAATTTGATCGAACCCCACGCGCTGGTGGACTGAATGAAGCGGCCCACAGCGCGCCAGAGAGCCTACTGAAACGCACAGACGGACGATCAAGCAAACAGAAATGCTGCGAACAGGCGTCGATATCATCGAAACCGAGCGTATTCGCCGAGCCATCTCCCGCTACGGCTCAACCGCGCGCGCGCGCAAAAGGTTGTTGTCGCGCCTGTATACGGAAGCGGAATTGCGCTACTGTGGCGATCGCGCCGAATCCCTGGCTGCCCGTTTCGCGGCCAAAGAAGCCATCGCCAAAGCATTGGGCACCGGCGCCTGGCGGGATGGCATCCGCTGGCTCGATCTCGAGATCGTCTCAGACGCGCGCGGGGCGCCTTCCGTGCAGCTCCATGGCGCGGCCGCGCGCCGGGCCGAGGCCCTGGGCCTGCGCGAATGGTCCGTGAGCCTCAGCCATGATGGGGAACGGGCCATCGCTTTTGTCGTTGCTCTGGGAGACCAGAGCCGCGCCTCGGCATCCAGGTGATCTCCGCTTGCGTAGGGTCAGACCATGCCTGGCCGGTCGCTTTGACGCCGCTAAGCGCAAGCGATTTTCTTTGACAGGCGCGGCGTCCGTATGCTAGGATAGCGGCTAACTGCAGGATGGATTGTAGATGGACACGGGCGTTTTGCTCCGTGTCTGTTTTGTTTGCAAGCGAACGATCGCCCGGGGGCATCCCAATAGCAGGTTGTATTGCGCGCCACTGTGGGGCGCGACAGGATATGCGCGCATGACGAAATACATCTTTATCACCGGTGGGGTGATGTCGGGGCTGGGAAAGGGTGTAACCGTCGCTTCCATCGGGCTCCTGCTTAAGGCCTGGGGCATTCGCGTGGCGGCCATGAAGCTCGACCCGTACCTCAATGTCGATCCAGGCACGCTGTCGCCGTATCAGCACGGCGAAGTGTTCGTCACCGAAGACGGTGCAGAGACCGATCTGGATCTGGGCCATTACGAACGGTTCATCGACGAAAATCTCAACCAACTCAGCAATGTGACCAGCGGGCAGATTTATAACGATGTGATCACGAAAGAGAGGCGGGGCGACTACCTTGGCGGCACCATTCAGGTGATCCCCCATGTCACAAATGAAATCAAACGCCACATCGGACAGATGGCCCGACTGAGCAAGGCCGATGTCGTCCTCGTGGAGATCGGCGGCACTGTCGGCGATATCGAGGGGCTACCTTTCCTCGAAGCGATTCGCCAGATGCGTAAAGATGTCGGTTCCCGAAATGCGCTCTATATCCACCTCACGTGGCTGCCATACTTGGCTGCCAGCAAAGAGTTGAAGACCAAGCCGACGCAACACAGCGTACGGGAGTTGCGCGGCATTGGCATCCAGCCGGATGTCATCATCGTGCGCTCCGATCATCCGGTCGATACCGACGCGCAAGAGAAGATCGCTTTGTTCTGTGATGTGGAGCGGAACGCGGTCATCCCAATCGTTACTGTAGACACGATCTATCAGGTGCCGCTTAGTTTGGAAGAGGCTGGCTTGGACGAGCTCCTGGTCACACGACTGGCCCTGCCCACCACCGCATATTCCCAGGAAGGATTAAGCGCCTGGCGTCGATTTGTCGCTGAATTGGGCCGCCCGAAAAAACGCGTCAACGTGGGCATTGTCGGCAAATATGTCGAGTTGGAGGACGCCTATCTGAGTGTCAGGGAAGCGCTGATCCACGCTGTCTTGGCCGAAGGATTCGATTTGGACATCGAATGGGTCGGTTCGGAGTCGCTGGAAAAAGGCAGGGAGCTGGAGCGGCTGCAACGGATTGACGGCATCGTTGTGCCCGGTGGCTTCGGCTATCGCGGTATCGAGGGCAAGATCGTTGCCGCGCGCTTTGCCCGTACCCAAAAGGTTCCCTATCTGGGCCTGTGCCTGGGTATGCAGGTGCTATGTATCGAGTTCGCGCGCGCGATGTTGAAAAGCGAAGAACCGAACAGCACCGAATTCGACATCAGCACCGGGATGCCCGTCATCGATCTCATGCCGGAACAGCGGGACATCGCCGATATGGGCGGCACCATGCGCTTGGGAATCTATCCCTGCCAACTGCTGCCAGACTCCCAGGCCGGCGCTGCCTATGCTGCCGCTGGATACACGGATCTGATCAACGAGCGCCATCGCCATCGTTTTGAGTTCAACAATGCCTATCGCCAAGTGCTGGAATCTCACGGGCTGGTGCTGAGCGGACGCTCACCGGACGGCCGACTGGTTGAAATCGTGGAGGTGGCGGAGCATCCCTTTATGCTGGGCACTCAGTTCCACCCGGAGTTCAAGAGTCGCCCTACAAGCCCTCACCCTCTCTTCCGCGCATTCATCCGCGCAGTCATCCAACGCAGTATCCAGGCCGAGACGAAGCAGCCGCTGCAGAATCCCAATGGCAGGCAGCATGTTCGGCGATAGAGGCAGCCGCCTGAATCCACTGAAATTGGAATATAAGGTTATTCAGATAGAACTTGCCTCAGAATGAGTACCTATTGATTTGGGAATTATATACTTAACTGCACAAGTATATTTTTCTCAGCCGACTCGCGTCGGCTGTGCGGGATATTCCCACCCGCGTTGTAGTGTGGGTGGGAAGGGCAGGCAGACCTGCCCCTCGTTCCTGATTCCCCATCCACGTCGTAGAATATTCTTAGCGGCGTTGGTATCTCTATCTTCCGTATGCCCACACAAAGGGCAGACAAAGACACGATAAACCGCCAGCTTCTCTTTCCTTACTTCACCGCAACGGGAACAGGTCTTGGATGTATAGCGGGGGTCAACTTCAACGAATTGTCTACCGGCCCATTCTGCCTTGTAGCGCAATTGTTGAAACAGCATACCCCACGTCTGTTCCATCATACTGCGATGCAAGCCGCGTTTCCGACTTCCGCCCGTACGAGACATGTTCTGAATGGTCAGATTCTCAACCGCTATCTTCTGATAGTTTCGCACGATAGCGGTGGTCAACCGATGGCATTCATTGCGATTGCGCACCGTATTCCTACGCCTCTCACGAGCAAACGTGGCGATTGTCTTTCTTCTACGCTTGCTGCCTTTCTTCTTTGTGGCAATCGCCTGCTGCAGCTTCGTTTCCCTGCTTCTGTCAATCATGCGCCGGGATACTGTCTTCCCATCGCTGAAGGTCATCCTCTCATTCACGCCCATATCTATGCCCACCGCAGTATCCACAGAAGTAAGTGGCTCACTTTCCTCTTCATAGACCAGGTCAACTGTCAGGATGCGCCCGTGCATCACGATTCGCAACGCTTTCAACTGGCTGCTATCTGGCAATTCACGATTTGGGCGTATCCGAATAGCGGGCAATCCTTTCACCTTGATACGATTGCCCTTCACCATGCCCGCTGTAACGCTTGCCAACTCAAGGCATTGATAGCGCTGATGCGGCTTGAAGCGTGGATAACCAGGCTTTTCCCCAGCCTTTACCCTACGAAAGAATGCCTTGAATGACCTGTCTACTCGTACCAGGACTCCGCGAGAAACTGTTATCCCTATATCTCGCCAGAACTGTTGTTCCTTTCGTAGCTGGGTCAGCTCTTTCATCTGCGTGTACAAATTCATGCCCTTGCCATCAGAAAGATAGGTATTCTTGCGCTGTTCAAGGGAGCGATTGTATAGCCAGCAACAAGAGCGCAATACCTCACGGATGCGAGCATAGCCAGCTCGCGAACAGTAGCCGCGCTCTTGGTAGGTCTTGTGGATTGTGGTAAGATGGGGGGTATCCATAAGCCATTCTCTTGTGGATCGCCGCCCGTAGTGCGCCAACACTGACGGGCTTCTCTCTTACTTGAACTATTCCCAGTATGCCACATACTCACATCCTACGCCAATCCAACACGCTGAAATCCTTGTGCAGTTAAGTACATAATTCCCATTGATTTCTGGAAGGCCGAGGAATGAGTAAATGCAAATCTATCCACAAGAGGATAGCCGTGAAGAAGCGGAACGTGGAAACACTCAGCCGCTTTCCAACCATAGACTCATTACTCGGCAACAACTCGAGGCGGCAGTACGCCGAGTAACGGCAAACGGTAGGAGAAAGCAATGTCCGGTCATTCCAAATGGTCTACCATCAAGCGCAAAAAAGGCGCCAACGATAATGCCAGAGGTAAGCTTTTCACAAAACTTGCCCGTGAATTGCAGGTGGCAGCCGGAGAGGGCGGCCCCGACAGCGATGCCAATGTGCGTCTGCGTCTGGCCATCGAGAAAGCCCGAGCCGAGAATATGCCCAAGGAACGCATCGATTCGGCGATACGCCGCGGCGCCGGTCTGGACAAGGACGCAGCCGAAATCGAAGAGATCTACTACGAGGGCTACGCGCCGCACGGCATCGCGATCTTACTCGCCTGCTTGACAGACAACCGCAACCGCACGATTGCCGAAGTGCGGCGCTGTTTCTCGCGGGCCAACGGCAACCTGAGCGAGCCAGGATCCGTGGCCTGGCAGTTTACAGCCAAAGGATATATGGCTGTCAATCTCCAGGATACGAATGGCAAAGCCAGCGGTCTGGATGCCGATGAGATCTTTATGCAGGCCTTGGAAGCAGGGGCCGAAGACGTTGAGGTGAGCGACGATAGCGTTGAAATCTACACACAAAGAACGGATTTGGCCCAGGTGGATAAGACGCTGCGCGCGTCAGGCATTCTGCCAGATTCATCGGAATTAATCATGCAGCCCAATAGGACACTCTCGCTTGATCCCCGCGCCGGTCTGACCGTCCTGCATTTGCTCGAATCCCTTGAAGAGCTCGATGATGTCAATAAGGTCTACCACAATCTGGAACTGACCGACGAGCTGGTCGCGCAGGTGGCATAGGCTTTGGCGCGCGGGGATACGGGGTCGACCGGGCGCAAAGGGGATGGTACACAGCTCCATCCCGATACACCAGGCAGCGGGGACCGCTCCCTGCGGGACGAATCCGCCTGGGAGTGGCGCGTTCTCGGAATCGATCCGGGCACCGCCTCAACCGGTTATGGCGTCGTCCTGCAAACCGTCTCCGGTGACTACGAACTGCTTGCCTGTGGGGTTATCCGCACAGCGCCTGATCAACCGATGCATCTGCGCCTGCGCGAGATCTTCTCGGATATCCAGAGTCTGATCCACGAGTTTCAACCGCATGAAGTGGCGGTCGAAGAGCTTTTCTTCGGTCGCAACGTCACAACAGCCATCTCTGTTGGTCAGGCCCGCGGCGCCGCCTTGCTGGCGGCCGCCCTGTGTGATCTGCCGCTGGTCGAGTATACGCCGGCAACCATTAAGCAGGCGCTCACCGGTTATGGCAATGCCGATAAATACCAGATGCAAGCCATGGTCCGTCAACTCCTGGGCTTGGAAGAGACCCCACTGCCGGACGACGCCGCAGATGGCGTCGCCATTGCCCTCTGCCATCTGCAAACAGGACGCTATCAGGCGCTTGTCGCCAACGCGTAATGTCGCGCGGATAGAGGTTGTATGGCGCGCCACTGTAGAACGCGCCATACGTCGTCCTTTGGGGAATGTGACATGATTCGACTGGTACGCGGTCCCGTTGTGTCCGTAGGCAAAAACTATCTACTCGTCGAAGTCGGCCACCCAGACGCGGGCATTGGCTTGCGCGTGTTCACGCCAGACCCGACGGCCGCGCGCGTCCGCGCCGGCGATTATGTGTCTCTGCATACGCACTTACAGGTGCGAGAGACGGAACTGAGTCTGTACGGATTTGAAGAGCAGGAAGAGCTGACGATATTTGAGGTACTGCTCGGGGTAAGCGGCGTTGGCCCCAAGGTGGCGCTCGCCGCTCTGAGTACGCTGACGCCGGATGCTCTGCGCCTCGCGGTCGCCAATGAGGAACCAGGTATTGTGGCGCGCGTGCCGGGGGTCGGGAAACGCACAGCAGAGAAGATCGTTGTCGAACTCAAGGGCAAACTCGCGCCGGCAGAGGGTGAACTGGCGGCTCTTGCCATGTCGATGGATGCCGATACAGAGGTGATGGAGGCGCTCACGACATTGGGCTACAGCGTTGTCGAAGCGCAGCGGGCACTCCAGCAGATCCCCGCCGACATGACCAGCGTTGAAGATCGGCTGCGGGCGGCGCTGAGTCAATTCGGCGAATAGCCCTCTTCAATTAGGAATTGCTCTACTTTGACACCCACTGCCATCTCTTCTATAATCGAAATCCGATTCTGATTTATATTCGTTGACATGAGGATGCAGACAAGAGATGGCCGAAGTTCAGCAGTTACGCAGAGGCAACATGTATGAAGAGGACAACCGGCTGTGGCGGGTGCTGGACTATCAGCACATAAAAATGGCCCGCGGAGGCGCCACGATTCGTCTCAAAGTGCGCAACCTGCGCAGCGGCGCAACGGTCGAGAAAACCTATAACAGCGGCGCGCGCGTGGATGATGTCCGCCTGGATTCACGCGCGGTAGAGTATCTGTATACGGACGGCGACCTGTATCACTTTATGGATACAGAGACCTACGATCAGGTCGCCCTGGCCGAGGATACCCTGGCAGGCGTCGTTCAGTTCATGAAAGACAATACGGTCGTAGAGCTGGAATCTTTCGAAGGCGAACCGATCAACGTGAGCCTGCCGACGACGGTCGATCTGGAAGTAGTGTGGGCAGAGCTGGCCGTTGCCGGAGATACGGCGAACAATCCGACCAAAGAAGTGGAATTGGAAACCGGCTACCGGCTGCACGTGCCGATGTTTGTGAAGGAAGGCGACACCGTTCGCATCGACACACGCGACGGGCGCTACGTCACACGTGTGCAATAGAGGGCAGAACCCACGGGCCGGCGGATTTGCTCTTTCGGCGGACTTCAGTTATAGTGTTAAAGACGATATGCCGTTGTAGCTCAGTCGGTAGAGCGACGCTCTCGTAAAGCGTAGGTCGTCGGTTCGAGTCCGACCAACGGCTTTAGACAGACCGCCAGACCTGCCACGCGCTGTCAATATCGCCGCGTCCCACAGCGGCGCGCAATACAACCTTTTCAGATATGCGCCATCCTCTCTGAACAGCCTCCACGGGGTCAGGGCGTTGGCTCGTCCGGGTACAGCACCGCCGGGGCGGCCTGCGGGAAGACGGCGATCATCCGAACGGGTACGTCCCCCACATTGCGTACCCGATGCAGCACACCTACCGGCACAAATACTGTGGTATCCGGGCCAATTCGATGAACTTCTGCGCCCAGAGTGACCTCGATTTCACCACTGAGAAACGTCAGACTCTCCTCACAGTCGTGATAATGCAAGGGGATCTCACCGCCTGGCGGCATGTGCTGTTCCCACAGTTCCATCTGCTTTGCGCCGCAAGTGCGCGACGTAATAATGCGAGCGCCGGGAATGTTGCTGCGGGTGTTGATGGGGTCGTACTCGTCGCGATCATGGGGAAGGATTGTCATCATGTCAACTCGCTGCTGATGAGAAGCGCTCAGCGTCGCCATTTCTGCCACGACCTCCGCAGCCGTAGCATCCGATTCCCACCCCGCAGAAACTCGTATGGGACAGGTTCGACGGTCGCCTGAACGCCCTGTGCTGTGAAGACTTCAACGACCCCCTGCACATGAGGCGAAGGCGCGCCGCCAATCTGCAACAGGGGAAAGGCCC
This sequence comes from uncultured Caldilineaceae bacterium, assembly GCA_958295915.1. GTDB lineage: Bacteria > Chloroflexota > Anaerolineae > Caldilineales > Caldilineaceae > Bin5. Next base: position 2,980,377 of record OY282381.1, on the reverse strand, counting down.
GCGCCTCCGGGGCTACCCGCAGCATCTCCTGCAGGGCGCTGATATGAAAGGCCAGGTCAAACTGGTCGCTGTACAAAAAGAGAAAATGGGAGGACAGCGCCAGATCGAAGGCGTTGTCGTCAAAAGGCAGATCGGGTAAGGATGCATCCACATAGCGGCCTTCGGCCTTACCCTGAGGAAAATCTGCCAGAAAGCGGCGCATTGCCCCCATCCGCCGCCGCCCCAATTGTGGAATCGACGGCACATGCGTCCAGACGAAATCATCCCGATTGCGCGACACCTGCTCCATCACGACATCGTACGTCTCTTCCACCCGCTGTTCGATAACCGCCGCGGCGAAGGCATACAGCGGATCGACAGAGATGACTACGTGTCCCTGAGCCGACATCTCTGCATTGAAGCTGGCCGGGCCATCACCACAGCCGAGAATGCGCTGGCGCAGATCCGACTCCAGGAGATCGAACATCGCCTGGTATTCGGCCATTGTCCGCCCCCAGGGCACCACGCTATCAATAGAGAAAGGCATCCGCTATGGCTCACATTTCTCTGGCGCGGGTGGAGTACATGGCTATACTCGCCGAAAAGAACCAGAGAGTGAACAATAACGATAGTTCCTGATAAAGGGACGGTGGTTTTTTCAAAAATTACGCCTCTGCCACCACCGGGTTGCGCAGAACACCGATCCCCGATATCTCGATCTCTACCACATCGCCAGGTTGAACCGGGCCAACGCCGGACGGGGTGCCCGTCATGATCACATCGCCTGGCAACAGCGTGATCGCCTCACTGATATAGGAGACCAGTTGCGCCACCGAATAGATCAGGTCGTCCGTATTTGTCTGCTGTTTGACTGCGCCATTCAGACGCGTTGTCAGTTCCAGATTGGTGGGATCCAGACCCGTGGCAATGTAGGGGCCGAGAGGCTTAAAGGTATCGAACCCCTTGCCGATGAGCAAACAGCCCTGGCTCATTTCCGCGGCCTGAATCACCCGTTCGCTGACATCGTTGCCGCAGGTGTAGCCGAAAACAGAGTCCAACGCATCCGCCTCGGCGACTCGGCGCGCCTTCTGGCCGATGAGTACGGCCAGTTCACCTTCATAATGGACGTTCTGCCCCTGGCGCGGGTAGACAATCGCCGCCTCAGGATCGAGTATGGCCGTGGAAGGCAGCATAAATAACATAGGCTGCTCCGGCGGCGTGGCCCCGCTTTCTTCGGCATGCGCCAGATAATTCAGCCCCACACCGATCAGCCGCGGCATTGCAATCGGCGCCAGCACGCGCACCCTGTCCAGCTGGGTTGTCTCACCGCTTTCGGCGAGACTTTCAAACGGCGACCCAGCCAGTTGACGGATAGCGCCATCCTCTTCCAGAATGCCATAACTTGCCGCGCCATCAACACTGTAACGCAGAATTTTCATAATGGAAACTCCTCCCTTTGTATGGTTTTATGGGCATCTTATATTTTTTCTCGTCTGGCGACAACTTTGCTTCAGTCTGTGTCTGCCATAACGCGCCTCTTTCGAGTAGAGGCGCATTCAACTGCTTTGGCGGAAGTAGGAAAAGGGTTTCAGGCGTGATAGACTGTGCGCAAGCGAAAAGAACGTGCGGCGCGCCTGTGGCGCCGGCCAATTCCCTCACTTCAACCTTCACTCTGCAGAAAAAGGAGCGTAGTCATATGACCACTTCCGGCAAAGTCGCAATCATCACCGGCGCCGGTTCCGGCATCGGCAAACAGACAGCTTTGCTCCTGTTGGCGCAAGGCTATTCTGTCACTCTGGCCGGGCGTCGCCGCGAACGACTGGAAGCCACGGCCGCAGAGTCTGGCGCCGGCGAGCGGGCCTTGGTCGCGCCTGCCGATGTAACGGATCCGACGTCGGTGCAGGAGCTGTTCGACCGCGCGCTTGCAGCCTTTGGCCGCGTCGATCTACTGTTCAACAATGCCGGGCGCGGCTCGCCGCGCATGGAATTGGACGAGATCCCCTTCGAGGATTGGCAGGCGGTGGTGGACGTAAACCTGACCGGCGTTTTCCTCTGCACGCAGCAGGCCTTCCGCATAATGAAGAGTCAGAATCCCCAGGGCGGACGCATTATCAACAACGGTTCGATCTCGGCGCACACGCCCCGGCCCAACTCTTCCCCCTATACATCTACCAAACACGCCATTACCGGTCTGACCAAATCCACCTCCCTGGATGGGCGCGCCTACAACATCTGCTGCGGTCAGATCGACATCGGCAACGCGGCCACCGAGATGACCGAACGCATGCGAGCCGGCATACCCCAGGCCAACGGCAGCGTGATGGTGGAGCCGACCATGGACGCCGACGCGGTAGCCAAGGCGATCCTCTATATGGACAGCCTGCCCTTGGATACGAATGTTCTTTTCTTGACCGTCATGGCCAATCAGATGCCATACGTGGGCCGCGGCTAGACGATTCCGCATTCTTGATATTCGCAGATTGCTGTGCATGATTATACACGTTGCGGCCGGCGCGCAGTCCCATTTGTCCCGGCAGTCGAGCCCTTTCTCCCGTTACGTTCAGAATGCCTGCAGTGTCAAGGCACTCCTGGCTAACCTATCACAGCTCGGGCGCAATCCAAATCGTTCAATATGGCCAGATAAGCGGCACGAAGAGCACGACGCTTTTCTGCCTTGTGTTATCCTGACATAGTTTATGGATTTTCGCACAGAATTCCTACCCGTTGGCATTGGCATAGGTATCGCCCTCCTAGTGGGTGGCGCAGTTACATGGTTGACGCTGCGGCGCGACGAACGGCGCTGGGATCTGCTGTTCGCGAGTGGGTTGGGGGGGATGGTTCTGGCCTTTTTTTGGCGCACAGTCAGCAACGATGTCTACCAGCCGGCCGACGGCGGCGATCTGGTCAGCTTTCTTTTCCCTACCTACCGGTTCGCCGCCGGCGCCCTCAGTCAGGGCAGATTGCCTCTCTGGAATCCGCATCTCTACGGCGGCGCGCCTTTCATTGGCGACATTCAGGCCGGATTCCTCTATCCGCCCAATCTGTTGCTGTTTCTTCTCCGTCCGTCTTTTGAGTATCGCTGGATGCAGTGGCTCAGCATTGGCCATCTCTGGTGGGCCGGTTTGGGCGTTTACGCGCTGGTGCGCACTCTCGGCTACTGCCGGCCCGCCGCGCTGCTGGCTGGGATTGCATTCGGTTTCAGCGATGCTCTGTTCATTCATCTGGGCAATCTCAATCTAATCGCCGTTCTTTCATGGATTGGCTGGATTCTGGCCGCTTATCACCGTGCGCTGACCCGGAACAGCCTGGCCTGGGCGGGCGTCGCCGCTGTGCTGTTTGCTGTGGCCAACTACGCCGGCCACGCGCAGAGCAGCTATTACGTCGGGATGGCCGTGGGAATCTATACGGTTGGGGTACTGGGGATTCAGTATTGGACATTGTCCGCTAGGTCGCATTCGACGGCTACGCGACAGCTTCTCTCCAATCTTCGGTACCCGATCGCGGTTTTCATACTGACAGCGCTCATCTCTGCGCCTATCCTCCTACCCCTATTGGAACGATTGCCCTTCACGAGCCGGGCTACATTCGTCTATCAGGACACTGTGGAATTTTCATTGGCGCCGCTGCCGGCAGTAGTCGGCCTGCTGACGCCGGGCTTCTTCGGACGCGGACCGGCGTTCCACTGGAGCATGTGGGATCGGGTCGAACTGCCCTATGCTGGGGTGGTGACGCTCCTCCTCGCGGGCGGCGCGTTTCTGCTGCCGATACCGGGGAGGAGGCGCCAACTGCTTCCCTGGCTGGCGCTTGGTCTGTTCGGGTTTGTGGTGGCGCTAGGCCTCTACACACCGGTTCACGGCTGGCTGACGCAGATTCTGCCCGGTTACGGCAGCTTCCGCGCCCCGGCCAGAACGATCGTCCTGTGGGCGCTGGCGGCGGCTGTGCTGGCGGCGATAGGGTTGGATGCGCTGCTGAGAGGGGATCAGGGGGGAGGTGAGAGGAGAGAGAGCCCCCCCTCCCAATCCTCGGCGTTTTTCTTCCTCATTCGCACTGGCGGTCTCGCGCTCCTCCTTTTCATCACGCCGTTGATATTCGCCTCCTTGCTCCTGTTGCAGGAGAATTCCGTCGCCTTCCTGCACGCATCGAGGGCGGGCCTGGCCTTGGTCCTGGCAACTGCTGCGTGGCTGGCTACCTGGCTGCTGATGGCGCTGTATCGGCGAAAGCATCTGTCGGGCGCTCCTTTCGCCGGGTTGCTGCTCATCCTGTTGCTGGTGGAGTTGGCTGCAGCAGGCGCATACACTGACATCAGCGAAACCGACCCGACACGTGGTTTTGCGCATCCAGAGATTGTGGCCTTCCTGCAGGAGCAGACTGGCGACAGACAAGAGGCGACCGCCGGGGCATCCGCTGGCAATGCCGCTCTCGCATCCCGCCCCTCTCAACATCTCTTCCGCATCGACGCCCGTACCGGCATCTACGACCTATGGCAGCCGAACACCGCCGCGCTGGTCGGATTGCAGGATGTGTGGGGCATAGCCAATCCGCTGGTGTTGGGGCATTGGGAGAATCTGTGGGAGAACAACGGCGGACGGGGCACTCGGATTTATGATCTGCTCAACGTGCGCTTCGTGCTTGTGCGGGATGGTACGCCTCTGCCGGAGCAGTTCACGCTGGCCTTTGACGCGCCCGGCCCTCTTGCCATCTACGAGAACCCCGATCCTCTTCCCCGAGCTTGGCTGGTTGCCGAGGCGCAGATCGTCCCTGATGAAAAGGCCGCGCTGACTGCGCTGCAACAGCCGGCATTCGAGCCGTTACGGACGGTGATCCTGACGTCCGACAGCGAGCGACCGCTGGCCGTAGAGTCGCCGTCGCCGAGCATTGGCGCGCCTGTGTCGGTCCTCTCATACAGCGAAAACGAAATCGTCCTGGCAGCCAGTGCAGAGACACCGGGCTATCTGGTTCTCAGCGAAGTCTGGTATCCGGGCTGGCGGGCAACAGTAAACGGAGAAGCGACCCCCGTGTTGCGGGCCAACTACACGCTGCGGGCGACGCTGGCGCCCGCGGGGGAATCGACGATACGGCTGTGGTATGCGCCAGATAGCTGGCGCTGGGGCTTGGTTCTGTTTGGCTTGGGAGTCGGGCTGCTGGCGGGGCTGCTCCTGTGGCAAGTCGTCGGCGATGCAGAGCGTTGAGACCAAAGAAGTAGCAGTAATCACGGTAGGACTGCCTTCGGCAGTTTGCAAATCATCGTATAGGCCGGGTCATAGATGTTGCCAATGTCATATTCCACGGTCTGACCCATCAGGATGTGCGCGCCCACCGGATCGAGCTCCAGTTCCTGCTCCAGCCAGCGGATCATCTCTGTGGTCGCATGCTGGGTGGCCTGGTCCAGCGGACGGGCATTGCCCGCAGCGAAGATATAGTCTTCATTTTCGCCTCTGGGCCAAAAGATGCGCCGGCTCTTCTGCACGTCCACGCTGAAGGATACGTCAAAGGAGATTTCGATGCCGGTGCCGACGATTTCGCCATCTCCTTGCAGCGCGTGGCCGTCGCCGATGTGGAAGAGCGCGCCGGGCACAAAGACAGGAAGGTAGACGGTCACACCTTCGACAAAGCCGCGATAGTCCATGTTGCCGCCGTGGGGGCCGGATGTGGCGGTTGAGATGGCTTCGCCCCGGGCCGGCGCGACACCGAAGCAGCCGCTCATCGGCGCGAGCGGTAGGGTCAGCGCGCCCAGGCGAGTCTGAGGCGCCACCAGAGTCGCTGTGCCGGCGTCGTTGTCCACCCGCCAATTGGCTAGTTCCTTGCCCTCCTCGGGCCAGGGCAGCCGGGGCACCTGTTCCGGATCGACGACATTCGGGGCCACCATCGTGCGGGTCCAGCCGAAAGGTCGGTTGGGACGCAGCTTGTCCAGATGCACAACGAGGGTATCCCCCGGTTCGGCCCCGTCCACATAAAACGGGCCGGTCATAGGATTGCCCGGCGCTGTAATGGGCTGACCACTGCTGTCTGCGCCTCTGGCATCGACCGTTGAGGTCATGACGCTATCACCAGGATGAATTCGCAACACCGGCGGATGGGAGCCGATCGTTGTGTGGTAGTGGTGTGGCTGGAACTGATGGGTTGTCATACGTTTGTCCTTTCTCCGCGGATGGCGGTCGCGCCCTGCAGTGAGGGCTGAGCGCGCCGCAGGTTTGACCACTGATTCATCTGATTACCATGATAACGGCGATAACTGCAGTAAACTGTAGTTCATCATCTTCATCACCTGAATCAAGGGTCAGGTTTTGCGCATCGTGTGAAGCCCGAATTGGCGCGTGCTATAACCTTCAATTTGCGAACAACTGTCCGGTGGGGCCGTTGGTCATGGCGGGCAGCGCGGCTTGACTGCTGATCATATAGTCGAGCAACTGAAGTTCGCGGCCCAGATAGTAGTTGCCCAGCTCCAACAACTGCGGCACGCCGGGCAGTTCCAGCAGACGCTGCTTGTCTTCGGGCCGCACCTGCAAGGTGATGGCGGCGAGGAAGGCCAGGCTCGTGGCGTCTTCCGGCAGACGATCTAGCTTCAGCTGTACGCCTGTGGCTTTTGTCAACAGTTCTACATAACGCATAATTTTGGGGCGTACCCGCCGCGCTTGCTCCAGCGCCAGTTTCGTATCCCCATTTGTCACCGGGAAATGCCGTACCCGTCCGGTCAGATAGGGGCGATCGTGGTTCAGCTCTTCGATGCGGAATCGCCGGGCGCCCACCACTTGAATATTCAGTCTTCCGTCCGATTGGCGATCCACCTTCACAATGCGGGCAGCGGTCCCCACCCGGTGTGGGCGCGCGTCTCCGCCTACTTCGGGGCCTTTTTGAATCAATACAACGCCGAAGGCCAGGTTCTCATCCAGACATCGGTCGATCATCTCCCGATAGCGGGGTTCGAAGATGTGGAGAGGCAGCGCCATACCAGGGAAAAGCACAACGCGTAGCGGGAAAAGTGGCATTTCCATAGCAGAAATCCGTTGCTCCTGAGAGAGTTCGCTGTCGTTAGCGGGCGTCTCGTCTCATCGTTCAGTCTTCGCTATTGCGCCCCTTCTCGAAAGGGGCGTATTCAACACTGTCTTCAGGCGCTTGAGCCAGCGCGTCGTCGGGCACTTTCATAAATTCGCGCAGGACTGTTGTCGCAAATGCCCCTTTCGGTAAAGAAAACCGCACAACAATCCCTGCCTCGTTCTGCGCGACCGACAGATCGTTGAGCAGCACCCGGCCTAGCCGGCGGGCGCCCGTCAGGTTCGCCCTGGATAAAGAGGCCATTTCAATGCCGCTCATGGCTAAGACCTCCTGCTCCAGCTCGCCGGATTCGGCCTCTGCTTGCCACATCTTCGGCCCATACATCGGCGCGGTAAAACTGATCTCTTTTTGTTCGTAACGGCTCTGGTCCGTCTTCCGATCTTCGACAATGAACAGGCCGCCTGTCGCATATTTTTTTGCGATATCCCCTGTCAGCAGTGTTGTGAACTGACCCCGTTGGCGCCGTAGCGCCAGATAGCGATTGCACAGATAGCTCTGCACGCTCGCCAGCAAGAGGCTTCGCAGCCAGCGGTTGGACATCCATTTGTCGCCCTGGAGAAGCTCCCATCCCCGACGCACATTGGCGCCGTTTTGCCCCAGACGCTGTGGGCCGTAAAAGTTGGGCAGGCCGCTGTTGCGCAGGTATGCAGCGATGGCTGCGGCCCTTGCCAGCGCTTCCGCGCCGCGAACCGCCGGTTGCGCGACGGTAATGGTGAAGCGGTTGCCCAGTAGATGACCCCTTTTGAGCTTGTTGCGGTGAAGTCGCGCCCAATTGACCGTCACCGCTATCTTTGCCATGATCCGCGCTGGCGCCGCGCGCAAAAACTCATCGTCTACATGACCGACCAACAGGCTGAACGTCTGCGTTGCGCGGGCAAATTTGTCCTTCATGCCGGCAAACCCGACGGCTTTGTACGGCAGGCCAAACGCCTCGGCCAGGCCTCGTTGCACGTCGCGAGTCGTCAGTTCTTCTTTGGTAATGTTGACATAGAGATGTTGACCAGCGCCAACAGCTTCGTATAGGGGGATCTCCTCCACAATAAAAGCGCCGGGCGTCGCCCGTAGCTGCCCACCGATCCCCGGCAGTTCGTGTGTACGATAGGGTAGTTCCAGATCCAGTTCCACGTAGACGCTCTCATCCATATCTGTGAAAAGTATAGCAGAATTGCCGGGCGCTCCACAGGAAGAAATGTTCCAATAGCTGCGGAGCGACTCGGCTATTCGTCATTGAAATACAGCAGGCTGTAGCAGAACGGGGCGCCCCGCAGGCCGCCGTAGCGGAAACCCACTTCTCGCAACCAGCCCCGGATGATTCGCTCCGGGAGATATCCAGTGTGGGGCATCTCTTCGCTGATGGCCAGACGGCCGCCCGGTTTGAGCACTCGGCGCAGTTCTTCCAGGGCGAAAAGGGGCTGAGGCATCTCGGAAAGCGTGGTGATCAGAACGGCGACATCCACGCTATTTCTCTCCAGTGGCATACGGTAGGCGCCGCAGTGATGAAAATGAACGCGGCGGGCATAGCCGGCCTCATCGACTCTGGCCCTGGCTATATCGATCATCGCCGCCTGCATATCGACCGCGTGCACCCTCCCTTCACGGCCTGCTTGACGCGCCATTTCGACAGTAAATGTGCCCGTGCCGCATCCCAAATCCAGCACGGTTTGGCCGGGCCCCAAACCGAACGGCCCCAGCGTGGCTACCGGATCTCGATATTTCATGCGCGCCGGGTGATCGAGCAGATTCCTCAACGACGGGGGGAAGGGACGGGGGCGGATACGGTGAGCGACCCGTGCGCCAATCTGTGCGCCGACAGTGATACCCACACATCGCACTAGAAGATTTTCCAATCCCATACGCTTTCGAGGTATCCTGATGGGTTGATGTCTTTTCTACACTGTCTGCGTCTACACTGTCTGCGCGGACGCGTCGGGTTGTCTGGCAGGAAAGCGAATGTGTAGGACACCCCCGGCAAAGACCGCGCCGCTGGCATCCCGCCGCGCCAGGACCGATGGCAGCAGATAGTCTCGCTTAAAGTTGGGGAATTATATACTTAACTGCACAAGTATATCTTTCTCAGCCAGCTTTCGGCTGTGCGGGAAATTCCCACCCGCGTTCCTGAATATTTTTAGCGGCGTTCAGATCCCGGTCTTCCGTATGCCGGCACGAGAGGCATACAAAGGTCCGATAGTCCGCCAGCTTCTCTTTCCTTACTTCACCACAATGGGAACAGGTCTTGGATGTGTTCCTGGGGTCCACTTCAATGAATTGTCTACCGGCCCATTCTGCCTTGTAGCGCAACTGTTGAAATAGTATGCCCCAAGTCTGTTCCATCATACTGCGATTCAAGCCACGTTTACGATTGCCGCCACGTCGAGACATGTTCTGTATGGCCAGCTTTTCGATCGCTATCTTCTGATAGTTTCGCACGATAGCAGTGGTCAACTGATGGCATTCATTGCGATTGCGTACTGCATTCCTACGTTTCTCGCGGGCATACGTAGCTATTGCCTTTCGCCGTCTGTTACTTCCTTTCTTCTTTGTGGAAATCGCCTGTTGCAGACTTGTTTCCCTGCTTCTGTCAAGTACACGCCGGGAAACTGTCTTCCCATCGCTGAAGGTCATGCGTTCGTGTACGCCCACATCGATACCTACCACAGTATCCACAGGCGCCAGGATGTTCTGTTCCTCTTCATATACCAGGTCAACTGTCAGGATACGTCCGTGCATCACGAGCCGCAAGGCTTTCAGTTGTCTACCTTCTGGCAATGCACGATGGGGGCGTATCCTGATAGCGGGCAATCCTTTTACCTTGATACAATTGCCCTTCACCATGCCCGCTGTAACGCTTGCCAACTCAAGGCACTGATAGCGCTGATGCGGCTTGAAGCGTGGATAGCCCGGCTTTTCCCCAGCTTTCACCCTACGGAAGAAGGCCTTGAATGCCCGGTCTACTCTCACTAACACCCCGCGGGCAACTGGTAATCCTATATCTCGCCAGAACTGTTGTTCCTTCCGCAGTTGGGTCAGTCCCTTCATCTGCGTATACAAGGTCATACCTTTGCCACAAGTGAGATAGGTATTCTTGCGCTGCTCCAGAGAGTGGTTGTATAGCCAGCAGCAAGCACGCAATACTTCGCGAATGCGAGCATAGCCAGGGCGCGAACAGTAGCCTCGTTCTTGATATGTTTTGTGAGTTGTGGTAGTCTGGGGAGTATCCATAAGCCATCACCTTGTGGGTCGCAGCCCGTAGTGTTCCCGCACTGACGGGCTTTTTTTATGGAACAGCTCCTCTTGTTGGGAATTATGTACGTACGCAGTTAAGTACATAATTCTCAGCCTTTAAGAAAGGCTGCGCGGGATCTGAATTCCCACCCGCGTTCCATTTTTTTGAGTGCCCCATCATACCACAATAGCACATATGCTCACCCAACGCAACTTCAACATACGATAATCTTACTTGTGCAGTTAAGTATATAATTCCTTAAAGTTGCCGATAGTGATGAAAAGTTCATCGCCCCGTTTCGTCAGACGTATCTTCTCCAGCTCGATGTGCGGCAGGGGCAGTTTGAGGATGAAATCATCGCCCTGTTCCTCGATCTCCTGAGCCTGACCTACAAACATCACCTCGCCGGGATCCATCTGCCCGTACAGCTCGTCCGCCAACGAACGCAACCGGGCCAGGCCGATCATCTCCTCACTGCGCCAAGTGCTGTATAGAATCGGCAGAGGATAAAAATCCCGCTCGATTTCAGCCAGATAGTGAGCCTGAATCTCCTGAAGCTGGCGCAGATACGGATCGCCGCTCGGTGCAGAGATGGTTGCTTTGCCGGCCCCATCGGCTATGATGCCCGGCAAAATACGGTTGACCACCACCGCATCCACCGGACATCCGAAGAGGGACAGATAGGTTACTGCCCGCGCGCCCTCTTTGATGACCATTTTTTCCGGATTGATCACCACCCGGTAGCTGGTGGTCTTGGGATCGCTCAGTACCAGTTGCAACTCCTTTACGTCATCCACCAGTTTGGGCAGGCGGGCCAGCGCGTCTCTCTCCGGCATCAGCCGCCGCAACAGCCCACCGGTCAGACGGATGGCGGTGTCGCCCCACCCGAAGAAGCGTTCCACATACCACTGGAAGGTCTCCGGCATTGCCAGCAGGCGCATCGTTTCGCCGGTGGGCGCGGCATCTACGATCATCCGGTCGAATTCATGGTTGGCTGCGTTGCGGTAGATGTGCAACAAGCTGACGATCTCCTCCATGCCCGGAATGATCGCCAGCTCATCGGCAATCGTTCTGCTCATGCCCTGCTTACGCAGAATCTTGCCCATGTAGCCCTGTAACGTGCCCCAGTGTTTCTGCACTTCGTCCAAAACGTTTATTTCCTGGGCAAACAGATTGGCGGCTACTTCTGTCGGTACGCCTTGCAATGGCGTATCCAGGCTGTCTGCCAGGCTGTGGGCGATGTCTGTGCTGACGACAAGTGTACGGTAACCCATCTGCGCACAGTGTAGAGCGGTTGCCGCCGCCATCGTGGTTTTGCCAACGCCGCCTTTGCCCAAATAGAGAAGTATGCGCACGAAATCCCTCTGTCATTGCGCCCTTTTCGAGCAAGGGCGCATTCAACACCGCCTTCAGGAATAGGGGGTCTGAATCTCCATCTGCCGGAGATAGCAGACCCGTCCGCTCAGTCAGTGGATTCTCGGACTGCGCCGGTGGGCCGATCTCCACCTCACTTGGCGACGCTGCGCCGGGAGAGCCCGGCGCGTCGCCAAATGGCGGCGGCTGTCAGCGCCGCCAGCAGATAATAGGCGGCGGCCCTGCTCAGACCGAACCAGCCCCGAATCTGCCACCAGTATAAGGGCAACTGGGCCCAATAGCTCCAGCGCAGGGGCCAACGATGACCGATTGAGATCACATATTTGCCCATGTGGTTATGAGGGATCCACACCACCAGATAGCAGCGCCCGCCCACAAGGGTACGAGTGTCGATCAGGGGGCCGGGGTAGTAATACACTCGGGTCAGAACATCCTTCACCGGTTGCAGAAGTTCGCTCGGCGGCGGCGCGACGATGGCGCTGTAGCCCTGGGGCAGTTCCAGCGGCACTTTTTGCGTGTCCGCGCTATACGGCAGGCTCTGCGCGACGATCGCAAAAGCTGGCAACACTGCGCCGCCTCGGGGCAGAACAGGCACGAACATCTGGGCCCGCAGACGTTCGCCGGCCTTGCAATCCACCCGGTACACATGCGTCTGGCCAGGCTGTGTGAACGCGCCAAAGATAAGCCGTTTCCGGCTGAAATCGGTGAAAGATTCACCGTCAATCAACTGGCTGCTGGGCCGTCTGCCGAAAACAGGAACGCTGCCGGCAAGATCGATGCCGGGAACAGACTGGGAACTGGAGCTACCGGTTGCGGCAGTCACAACTCCTCCTGTAAAGATGAGCGCGCAATGCGCGGGCGCCATGATTCAATGTCACGAGCAAAAGTCTATCATTCACGTGCCCACCCCGTCAATCAAACGGTATACCGGCGCGGGCGGATTGTTGGAAGTCTGAGAAATTGTATGATACGCTTTGTGGATGAACAATCGGATTCTTGCGCAACTCGCCCTCGTGCATATGGGGGTATCGATCACGGTTGTGCCGATCACCAGTACACTCAATCGCGTGATGATCGCCGATCTGCAGATGTCTGTGCTGCTGGTGTCCGTTCTGGTCGCGTTACCGTATCTGCTTTCCCCTCTGCAAGTTCTATTGGGCAATTGGTCGGATCGGCATTCCGCCGCTGATTACCACCGCACTCCCTGGATTCTCCTCGGCGGGCTGCTGGCCGCAACCGGCAGTTACTTCACTGTCCATGTCGCCTACCTGTTGGCCGACAACTTTGTGCTGGGTCTTTGGGGCGCGGCCGTCGTTTTCAGCTTGTGGGGCGCGGGTATCAATGCGGCCTCGGTCAGCTATCTCTCCCTCGTCGCCGATCTGGCTGACGAAGAGGAGCGTAGTCGGGTGATCAGCATAATGTGGACAGCGATGATCCTGGCGACGATCGCGACCAGTTTGGGGCTCTCCCATCTATTGGAAACCTTTTCTCAGGAGGCTCTCTACGGAGCCTTCGGCGTGATCTGGTTCGTATCCGTCGTCCTTGTGTTGGTGGGCAGCTACCGCATTGAACCCCGGGCTTCCGCAAGAAACGCCCTGCCTGCCCACAGCGCCGATGATCCAATGCAGATAGTGCGTCTGCTGGCGCTGAATCCAGAAGCCCGTCGTTTTTTCGGATATCTGGTGCTCGTGCTGATCAGCATCCACGCGCAGGACGTGTTGTTGGAACCCTTCGGCGCCCAGGCATTGGGTATGTCCGTCGCCGCCACATCCCGCCTGGCATCGATTTGGGGGGTGGGTGTATTTGTGACGCTTTTGAGCGGGCTGCTGTTGGTGAAGCGCTGGGGGAAGAAGGCCAGCGCCAATGTGGGCGCCTACGTGACCGCGCTGGCCTTCGCGCTGATCATCACCACTGGTTTTCTCGGGCAAACGGGCCTGTTTATGGGCGCTGTGCTTTTGTTGGGGCTGGGCGGCGGCCTGATGACCGTCAGCAATCTTAGCTTTATGCTGGACATGACCGTGCCCCAGGCCGCCGGCCTCTACATTGGCGCCTGGGGTGTGGCGAATTTTGCCGGTCAGGCGGTCGGCCATGTCATCAGCGGCCTGCTGTGGGATCTGTTCTTCTGGCTGACGGGCAACCCGCTGATGGGGTATGTCGCCGTCTTCAGCCTGGAGATCGCCGGACTGTTGCTGGCGGTCTGGCTTTTTCGTTCTATCAGTGTCGAAACCTTCCGCCGTCAGGCCGAAGTGCGGCTGCATACCGTCCTCTCCCTCGCCACGGATTGACACGCCACTTCTGGGAACGTTCTTGCTGTGCGCTGTGTGATTCGTCTATGCTATACTAGAGGTCGGAATTGGATACACAGACCGAACGCCGCGGGAAGATGGTCCCGCCCCTGAGGACGATGGTATGGTCAAAGTATTGCTGAGTTATGATATGCGAGAAGGGCATGAAGAGGACTGCCAGCGTTACGTCGTTCAAACGCTGGGGCCAGGCCTGGCACAGCTAGGCCTGCGCATCAGCGACGCCTGGTATACTGTGTGGGGAGAAGCCCCTCAGATCCTCGGTGGTGGGTTGCTCGAAGACAAAGAAGACGCCGTGCGTATCTTGCGCTCTCAGGAATGGCAAGAGTTGATCGCCGGTCTGGAACCGTTCGTCGAGAACTTCAATGTTCGGGTCGTTGACGCCAACGGCCGTTTGCAGTTCTGAGTGGGCTGACATGGATCTTGCGCAGACCGTTCAAACATCCGATGTCCGAGCGCGCCCTCGCAAGGCATCACAACAGCCTACAAGGCCGCCGCCCGGCGGCAAACCGTTGGCGCTGGTTGTTTTTCTGGAGAATGTCGGCTATATCAACGGCGTGAATCTGCCCCGCTGGGCCATGGCGGCAATCGATTGGACGACGGAAGAATACGCAAAACTGTTGCTGCGGCTCCTCGGCGCCCACCGACGTTACGACCACATCGCCATCCTGGAAGATGCCCAGGCCACTGGTGAGAATTTGGTCCGCGCTCTTGTCGAACTGAGCGTTACCCATACAGTCGACCAGCTTCTGCTGGTTCACGGCCAGGATCGATGTCTGGTGGGCTACAAGGGGCGAGAATTTGTAGACGCGGCCGTGTTGAATCCCTTGGTTGCGCGCTGTGCGCAAGATACCTCTCTCCTCGATCTGCGCGTAGTGTATGGTCTCAACTGCTACGGCGCCAGCCTGGCCTCCATATGGCTGGCGCTGGGCGCGCAGGCGGTCAGCGGCGCCTGGGGCGTCAACTGGTTGCCGGAGCCGAGCCTCAGTCTCTTTTTGCGTAAATGGCTGAACGGTTCGCCCTTCAGCGAAGCCGTTGGGTACAGCTTCCGCCGGGCGCGTGCGGTTGGCAGGCTCCTCTGGCGGGACCGGGCCAACGGCAGCGAACATCCTAACATTGCCGGCAGCCGCCAAATCGTCTACGGCCTGCGGGATGTGACAATTTCGTCGCCTACAGACGGAGGACAGAAAACAACGGACAAAAGGAACAGAGATGCCCCTTCCCAGCCGGCAAGAAGCCATACAACTACTGCATGAATGGGTCGAAGCGGAGGGCTTGCGCCGCCATATGTTGGCGGTAGAAGCAGCCATGCGCGTCTATGCCCGTCATTATGGCGAGAATGAAGAGCTCTGGGGTCTGACAGGCCTGCTCCACGATCTGGACTACGAGCGATTTCCCGATATGGATGATCAGGAAAACGGTCATCCCCGTACGGAGTTGCGCCTGTTCCGTACACAGGGCTATCCTCCGGCCTTCATCCACGCAATCGAAGCCCACGCTACATTTCTCGGCGTGCCGCGAGAATCCAGGCTGGATAAAGCGCTGCTGGCCTGTGACGAACTGACCGGCCTGATTCTGGCCTGCGCGTACGTGCGCCCCGATCGGGATCTGCGCAATGTCAAGCTCAAATCCATCAGGAAAAAGTGGAAGGACAAGCGCTTCACCGCAGCCATCGACCGCAAAGAGAATCTCCAGTTCATTGAGGAGTTGGGCGAACCCTTCGATGAGCATGTGCAGCGGGTTCTGGATGCGATGAAAGATGTAGCTATGGAGTTGGGTGTGGCGGGAGAGGAGAACAGGTAAGCGGACGTTGCAGAACGCCGAGTCTCAGACGCTTGGCGCTGGAATCCCGTTACAATTTCCACTCTGGCCCCGGCTTCGAGTCGAGGGCGCCGCCTAGATCGATCAGCGCTCGACCGATCTCCCGCAGGCAACCCTGCAGATCGGACACAATGTGGCTATCGGGGATGCGTAGAATTGTCCAGCGATCCGGTGGCGCCGCCTCGCGAACATCGTTTGTATCTTCCAGCCGGATGCCCAGATATCCGCTCCGCACGCGTAGAGCGATGTCCACCGGCCAGTCACCGGCTAGCCGGTTCGAGAGCGGCTTGAGCCGGTTGGCCCGCAGGGCGTTCCATAGGGCATGAAATGGCTCGCGCTCCAGTTTGAGTTCCGTTACATTCTGGGCGGTCAACAGACGCTCCAGCGTCGTATGGATAAAGGTCAACCGCCGGAAGGAAGTCGCCGGAATAGGCTGAGCTAAGCGCAGAAGGGGGCCGATGTCAATGCGGAAATAGTACTCCTCAGCTCGCGGATGATCGGGCTCATCCGGGAGGAGGGCAGCGCGGGGCAGAAGTCGATAGCGGCGTATGGCCGCGTAGTAGCTGATGGCGCGGGCCTCCGATTCGCTGCCGAATGCGCCGGTCTGGTAGAAAGCCAGATAGTCGGCGCCGGTCCGACGCGGGGCCCGGCGCTGGGGGATGCGATACCAGCCTTCGGAGGCAGCTCGGCACAGGTCGGCCTGGTTGTTGACGACCGCGACCAGAACAGTACGGCGCAGGTTGTAGGGATCTGTATATTCCTGGGACATTTCTCGACCTTCAATCATGCGCCTCTTTCAAGCAGAGGCGCATTGCAGCCTTCACTGCACACACCGGGACAGCTTTGGCGCGTAGTTTCGGATCTGCTCGCGCAAACGCAATAAGGCCACATCCTTCGCTTTCGCTTCCAGCATCACATCAAAGGGACGCAGCCCAGCGGAGATGGCAGCCTGTAGCAGATCGATGACTTCAAACGGGTGGAGGAAGTCGCTGTGCTGGCGCGGCAGGGGCATCTGTATGCGGGCCTCGCCGTTGCGATGCAGAGTGCGCACGGCTGTGCGTGGGCTGCTGCAGTGAATCTTCGGACGCCTGTCCGCGGGCCAGGTGGCCAGGGCAAGTTTCAGTCCGTCCAACATGGGGATCTCGTCTGGGTTGTGGCAGCGGTGATGGAGGGTATCCAGCACTACCGGAATCCCTGTCTGTCGGTGCGCCCACAGCACATCCTGCAGACTGAACTGCTGATCGCCGTTTTCCAGAGCCACGCGGCGGCGCACGCTTTCCGGCAGTAGATTGGCCGCGCGGGCAAACCGATCTCGAGCGGCGGGCACGTCCGCGTGTCCGCCACCCACATGAATGACAATGACGCTGGACAGATCCAGCCCCATGCCGTCCAACAAGGTAGCAGCCGCGGCCAGTTCCTGGCCAGAACGGGCCACCAAAGCAGGATCCGGGTGGCCCAGTTGCACGAAAAAGCCCGGATGTAGGGTCAACCGCATCCGCTGCTGCCGGGCCAGATCGCCGATAGCGGCCAATTCCGTCGAACATTCGTCAAGTTGATTGTGGAATGCCGGCAGGTCTGGGTGGGTCAGATAGGGGGCAAGCTGACCAGCCATGCGATAGAAACGAATGTCTCTACTCTCCAAATAGAGAAAGATATCGCGCAGATAAGCCAGACTGACACTCAGATGGGGGCTGTTTTGCCACCGCCGGCTGTCGTGGGAGCGCAGGCCCGATGCGCCCAGCACTTTGACAGGAAACCCCAAACGAATGCGCGTCTGATTTGGCATGGGGTGTCAGTCTTCAATCGGTTCGCGTCTGACTTTCGGCTTTTGCGCCTGGGGAAGATGCCCGTTTCGTTCGACAAGCACAGCCGGCCTGGTCTCTGCATGGCGCGGTGCGCTGCCGTTGCAGACACAGCCAGCGGCGTCATTGGTATACGGGAGCGATTCCGCAACCGTCCGCTCCACCGGCTCGCCAGTACTGGATGCTGATTCCTTCAGCTGGCTCGGTTTCAGACGATGCGAGACAACCAGTAGCAGGATCAACAGCGCGCCGACACCGAGCAAAGGCAGATAGTGCAAGCCCAGTTCTACCCGGCGCACGACTTCCGTAGCCTGGAAACCAATGAACGCCAGCGCTGTCACCCAGACTATTTCACCCAGAAAGACGATGGGAAACCAGCGGCGGAAAGGCACTCGGGCCAGACCGGCGGCGACAAGTGTGGGGATGGCGAGCACGGAGGTGAATTTGGCGAGGAGCAAGAGTTTTGGGGCGTGCTGCCGCATCTCCCTTTGCAGGGTGTCCAGATGATCGCGACTCAGTCCTAGCCAGCGTCCATAGCGCAGGATACGTTCCTCCGTGTGCGTATAGCCGAGATAGTACCAGATGCTGTCAGCAATGGCGCTGCCGGTCAGGACGCTGAACACAACCAGTGGTAGACGCATATACCCCATGGAGGCCGCCACCGCGCCCACTAGCGTCACAATCGGCCCTTCGACGATCACCAGAATGATCAGCAGCAGGTAGCTCCAAGCGCCCCATTCCTGCAAGCCCTCGCTACGCAACAGTGTAAGAAGACCGTCGAGTATATCGGTAATTGCGTTCATCAATTCATTTCCACAACGCGCCTCTTTCGAGCAGAAGCGCATTCCACAACGCGCCTCTTTCGAGCAGAGGCGCATTCAACAACGCGCCTCTTTCAAGCAGAAGCGCATTCAACAACGCGCCTCTTTCGAGCAGAAGCGCATTCAACAACGCGCCTCTTTCGAGCAGAGGCGCATTCAACAACGCGCCTCTTTCAAGCAGAAGCGCATTCAACAACGCGCCTCTTTCGAGCAGAAGCGCATTCAACAACGCCCCTCTTTCAAGCAGAGGCGCATTCAACAACGCGCCTCTTTCAAGCAGAGGCGCATTCAACAATTTTCCAGGCCAATACATCCAGCCGCCTGGCAAAATGGAGCAGAGGATCCACATCCGGCAGGAACACTCGGTGTGCCTGGGCTACCCAATTGCGCTCGAATTCAGCCTCTGCCGGCTGAATCGGCCAAGGCGCATGGTGAATTTCGCCGCGATAGATACGCCCGCGTCCGTCCACACTGTATAGACAGTAACGTTCGATAAGCCAGTGTTCCAGCGTGCCGGATACCACCTGATAGACCGAGCCTGTAGGCCGATACACGGCGCGAAAGTCCGCGTCCGGCGCGCTTCTGTGGGCGCGTCGGCTGTGGTAGCGGACACAGTCCTCCTCGGCGCGGCAGGTCATCCGCGCCCGAAAATATGGCAGATGATAGAATCTGCGGGCAATCGCTACCGCCAGGGGGTTGCCCGCGTCCAGACTGAAGAAATACACCCCTGGCTTTTCTCCATCTGCGCTACAACTCCGTACGTAAGTGCGCACATTTAGTTCCGGAAAATAGGACAGCCAGGGCACTGGGGGCAGAAACCGAGGACGCACGTCGGTCATGCGAAAGGGGACCACCGCCACCCATGCCTCGCCCGCGTACGTGTCCAGCATGAGGCCCGGCGGCAACAGGGCCGCCACCTGCGGAGCTGGTAGGGGCCAGTGGGCAAAGAGCACATCATGCCAGGACTGAAATATCATCCACGGACGGGCCGGCAGAGGCCAGGGCCGATGTTCCTGGCGGGACAGAATCTCCGCTACATTGGATCGGCTACGCGGCCACATTGTGGCGGGCAGAATCTCTTTCATCAGCTGTTTGTGAGGCGATCCTCAGAAAACCTTTGGCATGGATCCTGCAGATGTCGCTGTCACTCTCCGTTGATCCAAAAGGCGATCAGATCGTCGAAGGATATGTCACTATGGCGGCGGAAGGCGTCGAATAGATCGTCGGCATAGGCAATGCCGTAGCGATGCCGGTCCACATAGTCCCGCAGGGCAGCGAAGAAGGCCTCATCACCGATGCGCTCACGCACAGCGTGGAAAAACAGAGGCCCTTTGCTGTAGACAATATTGATATAGGTGGCCTGATCGAACCCAACCACAGGTCCGCCGACCGGCCTGTCTGTTCCCAGATTTTGCGCGGCCCTGTAACGATAGCGGAAGATGTTCTCCAGCACCGCTGTCTGCATCTCTGGCCAGTTCACTGCTTCATAGTAGAGATAGACAGCGTAATTGGCAAGTGACTCATCCAGCCAGGGTTCATCCGGCTGGTCGTTGCCTACCAGATTGAAAAACCACTGGTGGGCCACTTCGTGGGGCGTGGCGATGGCGAAGGCGCCGCCGGTCTCTGTATAGAAGCTGGCGGCCAGGGCAAACAGCCCGGCGTACTCCATGCCAAACGCTGTTGTTGGCAGGGGCACAACATCTAGCTCCCGATATGGATAGGGGCCGAACAACCGCTTGAAGGCCCGCAGGCTATTGGCTGTGTAGGTCATTGCCGTCTGCGCGGAGGGAAGCCCCCCGACCGGATAGTAACTATTGACCACGATCCCATCCACATCCTCACCGATCGCCTGCCAGCGATCGGTCACCGCGGCATAGAAGGAGCGCGCCGGGCCGGCGGCGATGCGCCACATGGTTGTGCCATCACCATTGGCCTGCTGCGCCAGCGTAGAGCCACTCGCCACAACCGAGTGCCCCTGCGGCACAGTCAATTCCACCTGATAAAAGCCGATGTCGGCAAAGAGCGAATCGCCGTAGCCGGCGGCAGCCGCATCCAGATTCCAGCCTTCAGCGTCATAGACCGCCAGTGTGGGGTAGAAGCCTGCCAGATCATACACGCCGTCTACAAAACCGTAGAGTCCAGTGCCGGCTGTGCCGGCGACCACCTGGGTAGGTAGGGTGGCAGTGAACCAGAGTGTCACATCCGCGGTCTCGCCAGGGGCCAGCTCATCGGCAAACGAGATTCGGACTGCTGAGTTTTCCAGCGCAGGTGTGACATCCACGAGCTGACCGTCAACGATCACCCGTTCGACTTCCGCTGTGCCTCCGTAGGCAGGCAAATTGGGATACAGCCAAAAATAGAGTTCGTTGAGGCGTATCCGCTCCTGATTGGTGATGCGCATGCGCTGCACACCGTCAAGGGTCGGGACCGTCCCAGGCAGGAGGCGGACCCGGATAAAGTAGTGGGGCGCGTTCGGCAGCCTGTCTGCGTCTTCGGCGAAGGGATTCAATAGCGTTTGACGATAAACTGTGTAGTCGGTCAGATCGACAACCGGCGTGGGGAAAGGCGGCTGAACCGGCGTGGGTGTGGGTGTTTGGGGGCGAGCCGGCGGCAGAGAAACTGATACTGGCTGCGTAGGCGTAAAGGTTGGACGCGCCTCTGCTCGAAAGAGGCGCGTTCTTGTGGCAAGCGGTTCATCTGGCGCGAGCGTCGTTTCTCTCCCACAGGTGGCCAGCGCAAATGCTATGCCGAGCAGAAAGACAGAACAAAATCGCGGACATTTTTTTGCGGTGAACTGTCGATTCGCGCGCGGCGCCGATCTCATCAGCCTGGTCCCCCTTACTGTCAGCGCGTGACTGCTCCCACCGCTAAAGCGGGTGGGCTTCTATGCCTGGGGCAGGCGCCCCGGCTCGCGGCATCGCCTGACAGAGCGGATCAATCTGAAAATTCTTTCTGCAAGGTTTCAAAGTGGCGCTTTTCTTCCAGGCTGAGGGGCACAGGCAACTCGACCACCACCTCCACCAGCAAGTCCCCCCGCTTGCTGGAATCTTTTACATCCGGCATCCCCTGACCTTTCAGCCGGAAGACTTTTCCGTTTTGTGTGTCAGCCGGAATCACCAGCTCCAGCGCGCCTTGCAGGGTCGGAACGCGCACTTCGCCCCCGAGGAGGGCAGCGTACAGGTTGACGGGAATCTTTGTGCGTAGGTTGTTCCCGTCCACCACAAAATCCTTGTGGGGTTGGACGGTAACGGCCATAACCAGGTCGCCGGCGCGTACCTTTTTACCGGATTTGACGCCGGCCGGAATTGTCACTTCAAAGCGGGACGAGCCTTGCTTGACTGTGCGTTTTGTCCCGCTGAATGATTCCTCCAGGCTGATCTCCACCGGCACCTCTTGGGCGCTGTTGCGGTGACCGAAACCGCCTGGATTTGTGAATCGGGGCCCTTTGCCTGGCTGGGCTATGCCACCGCTAAAAAGCTGCTGGAAAAAATCAGAAAAAGAGCCGCCGCCACCGAACATCCGCTCAAACTCTTCAGGGCTAACTGCGCGGCTCTGCTGTCGCTCTGCGCCGCCGGCATTGTACCACTGAGACCAGTCAAAGCTTTGGCCGGCCTGTTCATACTGCTTCCACTGGGCGCCAAACTGGTCATACGTCCGCCGCTTCTCTTTATCAGATAGAACCGTATAGGCCTCATTGATCTCTTTGAACTTCTGTTCTGCAGCCGCATCACCCTCGTTGACATCCGGATGATATTGCCGGGCGAGCTTGCGATACGCCCGTTTGATTTCTGACGCGCTCGCCTTGCGGCGCAAGCCCAAAACTGCGTAGTAGTCTTTATAGTCCACCGCAGGTTCTCCGCTGGTACGCCCTTGACCGCTGATTCATCTGAGTGCCATGATAACTGCAGTGCATCATCTTTACCACATAAATCAAATAAATCCAAGGGTCTAAAATGAGCGCCAATCGCGCGAAACCGGACATCGGATGCCCGGTTTCGTCCTAATACTACCCTATAGTGCGCCACTCTGGCAATCCTGGGCCAAAGTGGAGATTAAACCTGACGAAACTCGCCTTCCACCACATCCTCGTCATCGGGCGCGCCTGCGCCATCCGCGCCACCGGCCGCACGCGGGCCGGCGCCGTTCTCCTCAGCCGTCTGCTGATTCATCTGCTGGGCCAAGGCTGCGCTCACCTGCTGTAGTTTCTCAGTCAGGGTCGTGATGCGCTCAAGATCCTCACTCTCCATGGCAATCCGCAGATCACTGATAGTCTGCTCGATCTGCTCCCGATCAGAGGCTGGCACCTCTTCGTCCAACTCTCTCAGCGACTTCTCCGTCGCGTAGATCAGGCCGTCGGCGATATTGCGGCTCTCCACCAGTTGCCGCTTCTGCTGATCCGCGGATTCATTCTCTTTGGCTTCTCGCACCAGACGGTCCACTTCATCTTCACCGAGATTGGTAGAGGCCGTAATCTGAATGCTCTGCTCCTTGTTCGTGGCCTTGTCTCTCGCCAGTACATTCATGATGCCGTTGGCGTCAATATCGAAAGTCACTTCGACTTGCGGGACACCTCGGAGCGCCGGCGGAATGCCGTCCAGTCGGAAGTTGCCGAGGGTTTTGTTATCGCGAGCTATGGGGCGCTCGCCCTGCAGTATGTGAATATCCACTGCCGTCTGGTTATCTGCTGCAGTGCTATAGGTTTCCGTCTTTTTCGTCGGAATCGTCGTGTTGCGGGGAATAAGGGTTGTCATGACACCGCCCAATGTCTCCAGCCCCAGGCTCAGAGGCGTTACATCCAGTAGCAACAGATCTTTGACTTCGCCGCCGAGTACACCGGCCTGCAGCGCGGCGCCCACAGACACCACTTCGTCTGGATTGACACCCTTATGAGGTTCTTTGCCGGTCAGGCTGTTCACCAGATCCTGAATCATCGGCATGCGGGTGGAGCCACCGACCAACACCACTTCGTCCAGGGAACTGGCAGAAATGCCTGCGTCTTTCAACGCGGCATGGAAAGGTTTCTTCAGCCGTTCGACCAGAATAGCGGTCAACTGCTCGAATTGGCTGCGGGTCAGGATCAACTGCAGATGCTTCGGCCCCGTGCTGTCCGCGGTAATAAAGGGCAGATTCACTTCCGTCTGGGGCGTGCTGGAAAGTTCGATCTTCGCCTTTTCGGCTGCTTCCCGCAGGCGCTGAAGAGCCTGACGATCCTGGCTGAGATCGATGAGCTGTTCCTTCTTGAACTCGTCAATCAGCCAGCGCACGATGCGTTCATCCCAGTCATCACCGCCAAGATGGGTGTCGCCATTGGTGGCCTTCACCTCGATGACCCCGTCGCCGACCTCCAGCACGGAGACGTCAAACGTGCCACCGCCCAAGTCGAAGACCAAAATCGTCTCGTCCTCATTCTTGTCCAGGCCGTAGGCCAGAGCCGCGGCTGTTGGTTCATTGATGATGCGTAGCACCTCAAGACCAGCGATCTGACCGGCGTCTTTGGTGGCCTGACGCTGGCTGTCATTGAAGTAGGCAGGCACTGTGATCACCGCCTGTTTCACGTCTTCCCCCAAATAAGATTCTGCATCCCGTTTCAGCTTGCTGAGAATCATCGCGCTGATTTCTTGGGGCGTATAGACCTTGTCCTTAATGGGGACTCGGACCCGGGCGTCGTGATTGGAACCCTCGATAATCGAGTACGAGACCATCGCCTGCGTTCGTTTCGTTTCCGGATCATCGATGTGACGCCCCATCAGACGTTTTACGGAATAGACCGTGTTCTCCGGGTTGACGACCGCCTGCCGCTTTGCTGTGACGCCAACGAGACGCTCGCCGCTCTTGGAGAAGGCAACGACAGACGGGGTTGTACGGTTGCCCTCCGCGTTGGCAATGACCGCGGGGTTGCCCGCTTCCATGACAGCGATGACGCTATTGGTTGTGCCCAGATCAATGCCGATAATCTTTGCCATTTGTATCTGACCTCCTGAACCACATTATCCTGGGCATCTGCACGTTTAGGATACAATTGCCCAATACATTGTATGTTGTAAAGCCTTGTATGTTGTAAAGCCTTTGTGAGAATGATTCCTGAATGTCCCACATGATATGCGCAATTCGGTATTCCCGCCAGTTGCCCCCTGATTCATCTGGATTAGGGAAGAGCGCTCATACCTTATACAACTATAGCAAGTTTTTGTAAGTGTGGCATATGGTTAGCATTAGCAAAGCGTTTGAATTTGCCCATGATCGATTGACTCGCACAGGCTACTGAATAACGCCGCAGGGCTGTTCAGTGGCTCTGAACTTTGGCCAGGGCGCGCAGACAAAGATCGATTTCATGTACAGTGTTGTAGTGGACCAAACCCAGCCGCAGCCAGCCGCCGCTTGCCTCCACGCCCATCCGCTCGCTGAGCGCCTGCGCGTAAAAATTTCCGTTCCAGGCAAAAATATTTTCATCCGCCAGGGCCTGGGCCAACTGTTCCGGCGTGGTCCCGCTCTTGCGCACAGCCACCGTCGCCACCCTCCGACCCCAATCTGCCCGCTCGGTTAGGCCATAAATGCGTATCCCCGGCACACTGAGCAGGCCGCTAACCAACCGCTCGATCAGCATCCGCTCATAGTTGTGGATGACCGGCCAGGCCGCGATCAGTTTCTGTCGTCTGCTATCCAGGGGGCGGGCCGCGCCGTGCTCGACGCCGAGTTCGGCCAGATAGTCGATGGCCGCTGTCACCCCGGCCATCCCTTCATGGTTCTGGGTGCCGGTCTCCCACTTGCCCGGCAGTCGATCCCCGGCCGGCCGCGCTTGATAGGCTCGCTGTCGCTGCCAATGTTCCCTCTTGCCGTAGAGTTGGCCGCTGTGAGGGCCGAAGTATTTATAGGCGGAGCAGACCAGGAAGTCACACCCCAAGGCCTTCACGTCGATCAGCCCGTGGGGCGCATACTGAACAGCATCTACGAATGTGAGCGCGCCCACTTCCCTGGCCCAGCTGACGATCGTGGCAACGTCGTTGATTGTGCCGGTGGCGTTGCTGGCGTAGCCGACAGCCACAATCTTTGTGCGCGGCGTGATCTTCTGACGCACATCCTCCATATCGAGGGCGCCGGTCCCTACATCCACATCCGCCCAGTGGATACGCGCCCCCCGCTCCTGAGCCGCAAGTACCCAGGGCATCACATTGGCATCGTGGTCCAGCCGGGTTACCATCACTTCGGCGCCCGGTCGCAGTCCCTGGGCCAGAGAGCGACTGACATGAAATGTGAGGCTGGTCATATTGTTGCCAAAGACAACTTCATCCGCATCACAGCCGAGAAGATCGGCAACGGCCTGATGCGCAGCCTCGATGACCGCATGCGCGCGCTGGCTGGTCTCGAACAGTCCGTGGGTATTCGCGTTGCGCCGAGTCAGGGTATCGACCATTGCCGTAATGACACTGCCGTGCACCTGAGTACCGCCGGGATTGTCAAAAAAGATGGCCGCACGACCACGATACTCCTCATGCAAGGCTGGGAACTGCCGACGGATTTCTGTCACCTCGTACATAGATCTCTCCTGCACACGTTCCGATCGATTTTTGTTGAGTAACGACTCACTATACGCAATCGATCCGGTTCCGACAAATAGACCTTTCTTCAGAGGTATGATTCCAAAGGTGGCGCAGGCTGGCGCAAACCCTTGTAAATCATCTTTTAGGGATCATGGGATGGTTCATTGTATAATTGTGATGGTTCGATTCATCAATTCGGTATTCCCGCCGGTTGACGACTGATTCATCTGGTTTGCGTAATTGCGCCCGTGCCTTATCTATAATGGACTGTCTAGACCTATGGCGAAACTTCTTCTCTGTCACCCACTATTTCTGAGCCTGAACCCGGAAGAGCAGGCTCTGAAAAGCCCGTATTTTCCGCTGGGCCTATTGTACCTCGCTGGCTATGCGCGCGCCCAAGGCCATACAGTCGCGGTGTTCGATGGGACATTTGAAGAGAATGCGCGCGCCTTCTCCGAACGGCTGAGCGCGGAGCTGCCGGATGTGGTCGGCATCTCCGCTGTGCTGCCATTGCGGGAGATGGCCCTGGAACTGGCCGCTGAAGCCAAAGCCGCTGGCGCACTGGTCGTCCTCGGTGGGCCGGACCCTACCAAAGACCCCCGGCGCTATCTCCAATTCCCTCAGGTGGATATAGTCATCCATCACGAGGGCGAGCAGACCCTTGACGCGCTGTTGCGGTTGGTGGATGCCGGTCCGATCACGCCGGAGTCGCTACTGTGCGAGCCAGGGGTCGCCTATCGGGATGCCACAGGTCAGCCGCTGGTGAACCAGCCGCGTCCGCTGATTGAGAACCTGGACGAGCTGCCCCTCCCCGCGCGAGACCTGATCGATATGGAGCGTTACCTGAACACTTGGCGGGAGGAAAACGGGTACTCGTCCCTGACGATTTCCACCGCCCGGGGCTGCCCCTATGGTTGCGACTGGTGCCGGGATTCGGTCCACGGGCAGGAGTTCCGTCAGCGTTCGCCGCAAAACGTGGCCGCTGAAGTGAAATTTCTCCAAGAATCCTACGACATCGACCGGCTGCGGGTAGTGGACGATGTGGACGGCATCGACCAAGAATGGTTCCAGGCCTGGGCCGATGCCATCACTCCCGACGACTCGACGGAACAAGTACTGAAATTCGAGGCCCTGTACGATCTGGAACGGCAGGATCTACCGATGTTGGATGTGCGGGACACGTTGTGAAAAAAGCGCAATCAGTATCTCCCCACCGTGAGTGGGGCCCTGCACGCACCACCTGAAGCCGAGTAACGGACGATTGAAAGAATTCTTCTCATACGGCTCGCCCTTTCTCGGTCATCCTCTGTTGACCGCAGAACGCGCCCGGCGAGAAATCGATTTCCTGGTCGCGTCTTTGGCGCTCGATCCTGCCGCGCGGTTGCTGGATGTGGGCTGCGGTTTCGGGCGACACAGTATCGAACTGGCCCGACGGGGCTATCAGGCGCTGGGGATCGATCCATCGACGGCGATGATCGAGGCGGCCAGACAGCAGGCAGCCGAGGCCGGCGTGGATGTCACATTCCAGCAGGTTGCTGGTGAAGATTTTGTGGATGCCGAACCATTTGACGCGGCCATCTGCCTCTTCACAACATTGGGGCAGATCAGCGCCGGCTCGCACGAGGATAACCGGGGGCTGCTTTCCGCCGTAGCCAGGGCGCTGAAACCAGATGCCCGCTTCGCGCTGGAACTTCCACAGAAACAGCCCGCGCTCGCCGCGCTGAAGCCCGCCGACCAGTTCGGCAAGGCGCCAAACTATACGCAGGTGCAGCGCGGCTACGAGGCCGAAACCGATATGGTGACGGAACTGTTCCGTCTGGTTTCGCCGACCGGCGCGCAGACCTATAGCTTGCGCTATCGTCTGTTCAGCCGGGAGGATGTAACCAGACTTCTGAGGGAGGCCGGGCTGCGCATTCTCAATACTTATGCCGGCTACACCCGTGCTGATCTGACAGACGATAGCCCGCTCATGCTCTTTGTTTGCGCCAGATGCCTTTAGATTGGCTGACACCGGATCTGATCTCTTTGCTGTCGCGGGGACTCCTGATTACAGTTGTGCTGACGGGCGTGACCGCGGGGTTGGCGCTGGTGGTAGGCATCACTGCGGGGACTATGCGTCTGTCTGGGAACCGGTTCGCCGGCGGGTTGGCCGTAGTTCATGTGGAGATTCACCGTAACATGCCGGCGTTGGCGCTGATGATCGTCTGGGCCTTCGCTCTGCCAAATCTGTTCCCGGCAGAGCTGCGTCGAGGTCTGTTTTTCGATAACAGTTTTTTCAATTGGATCAGCCGTTGGAGTGGGCTGTCTTTACCCTATTATACTCTGGCCGCCGGCGCGGCCCTGGCGCTGAACACCAGCGCATATCTGGCAGAACTG
The DNA here is from genome assembly GCA_958295915.1 of uncultured Caldilineaceae bacterium. Classification (GTDB taxonomy): domain Bacteria; phylum Chloroflexota; class Anaerolineae; order Caldilineales; family Caldilineaceae; genus Bin5. The sequence continues at coordinate 2,952,087 of OY282381.1, read as the reverse complement.
TTTCGCGCCGGGGTCAGCGCCATCCCCCAGCAACATGTGGACGCAGCCCGCACCCTGGGCGCTTCGCGGCTGGAGGTATTCCGACGGATTCTGCTGCCCGAGGGCCTGCGTACAGCTTTCCCGGCCATATCGACCCGGCTGATTCATCATCTGAAGAACACCTCGCTGGCTGCATTTGTCGCCACGCCGGAGTTCTTTCACAGCACCCAAACGGCGATTACCCGCACATTTCTGGCACTGGAATTCTTGCTGCTCGCAGCTATCGTATATCTGCTGCTGGCATTTGTCTTGTCTGGCCTGTTGCGCTGGGTGGAGGGGCGGATGAACAGGAACTGCGGTGACCACTGACCACTGGGGTTTCGCAGATGACCGATCATCTGTCCTTTCTGATCGAAAAACTGCCGGTTCTGTTGATCGGATTTCCAGGGCAGCGGCCCGGTGGGCTGCTGCTCAGCCTGATCCTGGCCGTAATTGCGGCGGCAGTCGGCTTCTGTCTGGCTGTGCCTGTCAGCAGCGCAGAACGCTCAGGCTGGCGACCGTTGCGTTGGTGCGCAATCGCGTATGTGGAGGTATTCCGGGGTTTGCCGTTAATTTTGCTGCTGGTGCTGGTGCATCAAGGCCTTGGTGGGGCGCGCTTTGGCCTGAACTGGAGCCCGCGAACGTCGGCTCTGGTGGCGTTAGCCCTCTATACCAGCGCCTATCAGGCGGAAATTCTACGGGCTGGATTGGCCACTGTACCTCTGGCGCTGGTGGAGTCAGCCCGGCTGATGGGCAGTCCCCCCCATCAGGTGTACCTGCTGATCAAGCTTCGCTACGCCCTGCGGGTTATGCTGCCAGCATTCACCGGTCAGGCCATCAGCCTGTTCAAAGACACATCCGTCGTGGTGGTAATCGGCGTGGCTGAAGTGATGACCGTCGCGCGTATGGCTCTGGGCGCGGATATCACCAATGCGCCCTATTGGGTGACGATCTACACCTTTGTCGGCGTTCTGTACTTTGTCATCGCCTTCAGCCTTTCCCGATTGTCCCAGCGCTGGGAACAGCGCAATCGACAGCCGGATCTCGCCCATTCACTTTTCAGCTATTAAAAGACAATGCGAAAACATGTATTTCCTCTTACAGTTGTTCTGTTTCTCACTGCGCTACTATTGAATGCGTGCCAGATCGTTGCGCCGCCTTCCGCGCGCGCCGATCGATCTCTGGCAGCTGAGATAGCAGCGCGCGGTGTAGTGCGCATCGGCGTGCGTAACGATAACCCACCGCTGAGTTTCGTGACCGAAGATGGTGAATGGGTCGGGTTCGATGTGGATCTGGCGAACGCAATCGCCGAACAGATGAACCTGGAACCGGAGTTGACAGTCGTGGACGGCGCCACCCGCATCAGCTTCCTGCAGGAGGGACGGGTCGACATGTCGATTGCCAGCATGAACCACACCCGTAAACGCGACAACGCCATCGACTTCAGCATCACCTATTTCTGGGATAATCAATCGTTTTTGGTGCGGACCGCTGGATATACGGCCATCGATGAGCTGATGGGCAGGAAAGTGGCCGCCAATGCTGGCAGTTCAGCTATCCCCTCCTGGATAGCCTATAGCGCGGCCCAAGGCGGCCCGACGCCGGAGATCGTCGAGTTCGGTGATAAACTGGCGGCCATGCAGGCCCTGCGCGACGGCGCCGTGGAAGGCTACACCGAAGACAATATCACCCTATTGGCTCTCGCAGCCGCTGACCCCGATCTGGAGCTTCTCCCCGGCGGGCATAACCCCGTGCAGTTCGGCATCGGCGTGCCCAACGATCAATCCGCCTGGCGGGATCAGGTGAACTACGCTTTACAGGATCTGTGGAAATCCGGCGCCTACAAAGAAATCTACGACCGCTGGTTTGAGGGCCCGGATGCAGTCATTAAGCTGCCGCTAGGCGGGCAGATGGAGATTTGGCCGGAATAGTATAACGCCGGAATAGCATAACAATGACATCCGTCTCTCTGCGCAATCTTTCCGTTGCCTACACCCCGGATTCACCGGTACTGCAAAATGTATCGTTGACCGTTGAACCGGGGGAGCTCATGGTGTTGCTTGGCCCGTCTGGCAGCGGCAAATCAACCACGCTGCGCGCCATTGCCGGGCTGTTGCGCCCCTGCCGGGGCGATATCCGCTTCGATAACCATTCTGTGCTGAACGTACCGCCAGAAAGGCGCGGCGCGGTGATGGTGTTTCAGGAGCACGCGCTCTTTCCATTTATGGATGTGGGCGCGAACGTCGCCTTCGGCTTGAAGATGCGGCGGCTGGATTCGGGAACGATTCGCGCCAGGGTGGCCGAAGCCCTGGCGGCCGTGCAGTTGGCCGGCTACGAGACCCGCTGGCCAGATGAACTTTCCGGGGGCCAGCGGCAGCGGGTCGCTCTGGCCAGAGCGCTGGTCATTCAGCCGCGTGTGTTGCTGTTGGATGAGCCTCTCAGCAGCCTGGAGCCCTGCCTGCGCGAGAATCTGCGTGGCGTCATTCGCGCCCTGCAACAGCAGGCCGGCATCACGATGATCTTTGTTACCCACGACCAGACAGATGCGGTCGCCGTAGCCGATCGCATCTGCCTGCTGATGCAAGGAGAGGTGCGGCAGGCGGGCGCGCCCCGCAGCTTGTTTGAACGTCCGGTAGATTGTGAAGTGGCTCGCTTCTTCGGCGGGATCAATTTTCTGCCGGGCATTAAGCGGGGCCGCATCGTCGAAACAACACTTGGCCCGCTGGAAGTGGCCGCAACCGACAGACCGGACGGCGACGTGCTCGTGACGATCCGTCCCGAAGCGGTGGAAGTGGGGCAAAACGGTTATAACAATCTGGTCGGTTCTGTCGAGTCCTACAGTTATCACGGCCTGGTGGCCCGCTGCGACGCGGGTATCAGCGACACACATCTGCAACTGACAGTGCCGCCCTATCAGCAGTTTCGCCGCGGGGAGAAAATTTTGCTGCATCTGCCCCGCGAGAGGATTCATCTGCTGCCGACAGAGACCGATTCGGCAACGCAAAGACGCAGAGGCGCAGGGGCGCAATGAATTTTCTGGTTTTTCTGCGCGTCTCCGCGTCCTGGCGACATTGCGTTGCGTTTCTGCGCGGCCAGATGAACGCGCAAGCGCCTCTCTGGCCTATCGCCATGGCGCGGGCGATTATCGGTGTTCTATGGCTCTTCTCCTTGCGCTGGAAGCTGCCGCCAGATTTTATGCCGCCAGAGGGCCGGGGGCTGATCGACTGGCTGCGCCTGGAGGTGGCCCACGCAGCGTTTCCGCTCTACGGCGCGTTCGTGGAGCGGGTGGCGCTGCCGAATTTTACGCTCTTTGCTTGGCTGATCTTTCTTGCAGAGTTGGCCGTTGGCCTCAGTCTGCTGACCGGCGCATTCACTCGCATCGGCGCGCTGCTGGGGTTGGGAATGGCCGTTAACCTCGGCATTGGTCTGCTGGACGTTCCCGGCGAATGGCCCTGGAGCTACGCGATGCTGGCGATGTGGCATGGGCTTTTCCTGGTGACGGACGCCGGCCGCGTTTGGGGTGTGGATGGGAAGAGAGTGCCCAGTGCTCAGTGATCAGGGGATCGTGGGAAGCTCCCAGTGGTCGGCGCCGTTTCTGGTCACCAGCCACTGGTCACTAACCACTGTAGTTCTCGCTCTTGGCGCCGGTATGATCCTCGGTTATCTTTTTGAACGGGGTGATTTCTGCTTCCACAGCACTCTGCGGGGACTCGTTCAGCGCTCACGGCAGATGAATCTGGCGCGAGCCTATCTGTTGTCGATGCTCATCGCCATACCCATCGTGCAGGGGATGATCGCCCTGGGTTGGATTGCGCCCTGGATTGCGCCCTGGACTTGGCAGGCGAATCTCATCGGCGGGGTGATCTTCGGCGCAGGGATGGTCACTGCGGCCACATGTGTAACAGGTCTTTTCTATAAACTCGGCCACGGAATGCTGGGCACGCTGGTCGGGCTGGCCACTTGGGCAATCGGCGATGCGCTCACCTGGCGCGGGCCGCTCAGCCCTCTGCGGGTCGCGCTGAATCGCAACGCGGTGATGATGGACGGGCAGACAGCAACGGTCTTGAATGCGCTGGGCCCCTCGTTGGGGCTGGGACTGGTGATCCTGTTGCTGGTGGTTGCCGCTGTCTATCTTTGGCGCAGCCTTCGCGCTAATCCTGAGTATCAGGTAGGGGCAGCCAGCCCCTACTGGCCCTGGCTGCCCCTTGGCGCGTCAGTAGGGCTGTTCACCAGCCTGGCGTGGCTGTTGGCCCGTGTCGGTGGCTCGAACTATACGTTCGGCACTTCCCGGACGCCCACCATTCTATACGAAGCGCTTGTGAGCGGAAGCGATATGGGTAATTTGTGGATTCCGGTGGCCTTGGCTGCCCTGCTGCCCGGCGCGTTCATCGCAGCGCGGCAAGCTGACACATTCTGGGCCAGGGGGGAGTCGATAGGCCGCTACACGCAATTAGCGGTTGGCGGACTGCTAATGGGCATCGGCGCGGCCATATCGGGCGGCTGCAATCTGGGCCATTCCCTGGTAGGCGTGCCTCTATTGAGCCTGGGCAGCATTACCACAACACTGGCAATGCTGCTGGGCGTATATCTGACAGATCGGGCCATATCGGTAGGGGCAGGCCTGGTGGTTGCCCAAGGCAGGCGCAAGACCTGCCCCTACTAGCCACTGGCCACTAACCACTGGCCACTCAGTTTTGGAGCATCGACAATGGGTCAAGGAGAGATCAAACTACGGCGGGTTGTCGCCCTTCTACGCATAACTGTAGGGCTGATACTGCTTGTCACCTGGTACGACAATCTGCGAAAGGGCGTGTACACATCCGAGGGCATAGTCGACCTCTTCAATTATATTTTTCATGACAAGGAAGGAGGCGCGCCCTTCTACCGGACAATTATCAACAGCACGATTTTGCAGGTCCCCGGACTCTTTGCCGTGTTTCAGATGGTGGCGGAGCTGCTGATGGGCCTGGCATTGCTGTTCGGCGTCTTCACGCCCCTGGCCGCAGCCGGCGCGACGCTGTTCTTTTTCAATCTGTTTTTGGCGTACTTCGGCGGCCTCGAGTGGATCTGGACATACGTTCTGTTGACCGTTTCCGCGCTGGTCGTGGCTTTGTCCCAGGCCGGGCGTTCCTGGGGATTGGATAGCGCGCTCCTGCGGCGCTTGGGAGAGCCGCCAACTGGCCTCCTCTGGTGAAAACTGCAGTGACCAGTACCCAGTGATGAGTGGCCACGTGCACTGACCACTGGGATTTCGCTGGCCACTAGCCACTGACCACTGACTACTGAACATGACGGTTCTGGAACTCATTTATCTTGCCACCGCAGCTCTCCTCGCCGTGTATGGCGTGCAGGCGCTCTTTCTGACTCTCATTGCCCGGCGTGTGTTGTCCGAGGTGAGAAGTGAGAGGGAGGGCTCTCTCCTCACTCCTCTTCCCTCAGTCCCCCCGCGCGTGACCGTTCAGCTGCCGGTGTACAATGAACGCCATGTCGTCCGTCGGTTGATCGATGCCGTCGCCGCTTTTGATTGGCCGTCGGAACGGCTGCAAATACAGGTGCTGGACGATTCTACAGACGATACGAGCCAGATTATCGCCCGCGCCATCGCAACCTATCAACAGCAGGGAATCGACATCGCCCACTACCGGCGCGCCGATCGCAAAGGCTATAAAGCCGGCGCCCTGCGGGAGGGGCTTACCGACGCCCGCGGCGAATTTCTCGCCATCTTCGATGCCGATTTCGTGCCGCCAGCGGACTTTCTCCAGCGCGCGCTTCCGCCTTTCACCGACCCCGCGGTCGGCTGCGTCCAGACCCGCTGGGGCCATCTGAACGCCAATTCGTCCCGCCTGACACAAGCCCAGTCCCTGGGCATCGATGGCCATTTCATCGTCGAACAGACGGCCCGCTACGAGCTGGGCGCGCTGCTCAACTTCAACGGCACAGCCGGCGTGTGGCGGCGCGCCTGTATGCAGGATGCCGGCGGCTGGCAGGGGGATACGCTCACGGAGGATCTCGACTTGAGCTATCGCGCGCAGCTGCGGGGCTGGCGGATCGCCTACCTGCCAGACGTGATCGTGCCGGCGGAGATTCCGGTATCGGTGGACGCTTTCAAGCGGCAACAGTTTCGCTGGGCCAAGGGCAGTATACAGACAGCGAAAAAGCTGTTCACAACCGTCGTCAGATCATCCAATCCCCTGTGGCGCAAGGCGCTCGGCATCATGCATCTGACCAGCTACTCTGTCCACCCATTGATGATTCTCAATCTGATCTTCCTGCTGCCCATAATGTCCTCATTGAGCCCGGTCCTCAAGGTGGCATCGTTGTTTTCACTCACAGCCATCGGCCCGCCACTGATGTATTGGACGGCCATGCAGAGCCAGGGGCTGGCGGTCAGGCAGCGGATGCGCCGGCTTATGATACTGCTGGCGCTGGGGACCGGTCTGTCGGTCAACAATAGCCGGGCTGTCCTCGAGGCGATTCTGGGCATTCGCAGCGCATTCAAACGCACGCCGAAATTCGCCGTCACCCACACCACCAAAGACTGGCACACCAGCGTCTACGTCCTGCCCAGCGACCCCACAGTCTGGGCGGAGGTCGTTCTGGCTCTGTACGCGACCTCCCTGCTATTGCACAGTCTTCTACATGGCATTTGGTGGCTGCTGCCCTGGCTCTCCCTCTACGCAGGCGGATATACATATATCGCCTGTCTTTCCATGCGCCAGGCGTGGAAGAGACGCGACGCCCTGCGCCACGGGGCGGCAGCCGTACGGGAGGCAAGGGGTTGACTGCCCACTCGCATGGCGTATCCCTCCAGCGCTGGAGGGATGCGGCTCAACGGGCGCTGCTCGTCATGGCGAAACAGCCGGCCGCAGGCCGCGCCAAGACCCGACTCGTTCCCCCACTGACAAGCGAATCCGCAGCGTCTCTGTACCACTGCTTTTTGCAGGATATACTGGCAACCGCGCGCGCAGCCGCCGACCGCATCGACGCGCTCACGCCGGCAATCGCCTATACACCATCTACGGCAAAGGATTTCTTCCGCCAATTGGCGCCGGATTTCTGGCTGATCCCCCAGCAGGGCGAATCAGGGCAGGATTTCAGAATCGACAATTGCCCAGGGCAGGCGCTTGATTCCGAACGGCTGGGCGACCGTCTGCAGTATGCGCTGTCCGCTGCCTTGGGGCAGCGCCAGCGACAGGTCGTCGCCATCAATAGCGATAGCCCCACCCTGCCGCTGGAGTTGCTATGCGCTGCCTTTCAACGCTTGGACGATCCCCGGGTGGACGCAGTATTTGGCCCCTGCGTAGACGGCGGCTACTATCTGATCGGCGTCAAAAAACCGCCAGGGCGGCTGGTGACAGGGGTGCAGATGTCTACGCCCTCGGTTTTACAGGACACATTGGCCATCGCCGCGGCTGAGGGAGTGCGGGTCGAGCTGTTGCCTGAATGGTACGATGTGGACGACGCCGACGATCTGGAGCGCCTGCGTAGCGAACTGGCGGCGCATCCAGAGCGCGCCCCCTGCGCCGGTCGTTTTCTAACGCAGCTATGAACGTCAATGTCATCATTCCCGCCCTGAACGAAGCCGGAAACATCGTTCAACTGGTGCGGGAAGCCTCAGGCCAGCCAGTGGAACGGGTGATCGTCGTGGATAACGGTTCCACGGATGAGACCGGCCCACTGGCCGCTGAAGCCGGCGCGCATGTCGTCGTCGAGCCCCGGCGGGGCTATGGCTATGCTTGCGCCGCCGGCGCCGCCGCCTCCTCCGGGGCTATTCTCGTCTTTCTGGACGGCGATTTCAGCTCTCTGCCGGCAGAGATGCCCCGTCTGCTCGCTCCCATTCGACAGGGCCAGGCAGATCTGGTCCTCGGTTCGCGGGCGCTGGGAGAGATTTTACCCGGCGCGATGCCGGCCCACCAGCGCTTCGGCAACTGGCTTACCTCCGGGCTGATGCGCCGGCTGTATGGGACGCCGGTCACCGATCTGGGGCCGTACCGGGCTATCCGCAGAGATCTGCTGCTGGGGTTGCGCATGCAGGAGATGACCTTCGGCTGGCCCACAGAAATGATGGTAAAATGCGCCCGGCGGGGTGTGCCGATTCTGGAAGTGCCGGTCAGTTTTGCGCCCCGCCGCTGCGGACAATCGAAGGTCAGCGGTACGCTACGCGGCTCCATCCTGGCCGCCTTCCATATTCTCAGCGTGACGCTGCGCTACGCCTTCGATCGCTGACCACTGCAGTGGCTAGTGACCACATACGCAATACGCATGACCACTATCCGCCAGCGCATATGGGCGTCCTCTTTGCCGGAAGTGTCGGCGCTTCTCCTGGCCGCGTTCACGCGCTTCTGGCGTTTGGAGTATCATAGCTTCTGGTTCGACGAAGCGGTATCCCTCGTCTGGGCCAGAGCCGATGCCAGCCACACCTGGCGGGCCACCTTCCGACTGGTTGAAGAGAAGCACCCGCCCGCCTACTATCTGGCGCTTCACTACTGGCAGACGCTGCTTGGCTGGTTCGGCGCGGCGGAACGCGACGCCGCTCTGCGCGCCTTCGGCGTCCTCATGGGCATCCTGATGGTCTGGGGTATCCTCCGCCTGGTAACGCAGCTCAGCGGCCGTGTCACCGGTCTGATGGCTGGCCTTTTCACCGCCCTCGCGCCTATTCTCGTATGGTACAGTCAGGAACTGCGCATGTTCCAGCCCGCCACAACCGCGCTTGTGTGGGCAGTTTTCTTCCTGGTCAATGCGAGCGGGCAGGGTTCGCATGGCAGAGTCTGTTGGCTTGGCCTCATCGCAACGCTGCTTTTCTCTCTCTACAGCTATCTTTTCTCCGCTTTTTTTCTGCCCGGCCTCGGCCTGTCAATATTTCTGTTGGCCCGCCGGGGCAGATCATTCGATGGCCGCTATGTTCTCGAGGGAAGCGTTGCCCTGGCGATTGTCGCAGCGCTTTTCCTGCCCCTGGCCCAGAACGCCTGGGGCACCAATAACTCAGAGAGTACGCCTGGCGCGGCCTTTGCGCACTTTCTGCCCAACCTGTGGCGCCAGTTGCGCATTTTTACCGTCTGGCATACGGACTGGCCGTCGGCGCTCAGAGCCGCAGCCATCGCTTTCTTTGCCGTTCTTGTCTTGGCGGGCTTGACCCTGCCCGGCGACAACCGACGCGACGCGCGTCCACTCCTTTGGCTGTGGATTGCCGGGCCGCTGCTTATCGGCAATGCGCTGCTGACGACGAACGCGGCGATCTTTCGGGAAGATCGCTACTTTCTCTTTCTCGCGCCGTTTGTCCTGTGGGCCGCGGCTCGGGGTGTCTGCGCAGTTGGACAGTGGCGGCCATCCGCCGGGAGATTCAGTGGCGTTGTCGGTGTCGCCCTGCTGGCCGCGTCCCTGCCGGTTCTGTGGACGCCCGCCCTGTTCCGGGAGAACTGGCGCGCCGCCGCCGGCTACATCACTGCCTATCAGCGGCACAGCCCTGGCTTTGTCGCGGCCGGCGTAACCCACCCCTACTTTCTGGATCGAGCGCTGGAATGGTATCTGCGCCAGGAGTACGACCTGCCGATCTACCGCCTCTTCGGCGGTAGCTGGCCTCTGACCCCGGATCAGGTGGAAACTGTCATGGCCCCCCTTATGCGGGACATTGAAATGTCCCCGGGCGCGGATACCCTCTGGTTGGCGCAGAGCCATCTCGCCGGCGTCGATGATCAGCGGCTGGTCCAGGGCTGGCTGGATACCAACCTGGCACTCATCACCGAGCAGTATCCGGCGGGCGTTGAACTGCGGGGATACGCCATTCGCTACCGCTATCCGACCCTGCCGACACTCATGGATACAGCCGTCTATCCGGCAGCGCAAATCTTTCCTGGCGTCATTCTGGCCGCCTGCGAAATTATGACGCCGGTTGTCGCGGCAAGAGATGTCGTCTATCACCCACCCAGCGGTTGGGTCCATCTGCGGCTCTGGCTGCGCTCATACGACTCTGTTGCGGCAGAACCGACGATCTCCGCTCTGGTTGTGGCCGCCGATGGTCATGTCTGGGGGCGTTCGCTGGAACGCGCCGCGGATGTTCTGGGCGTCTACCCGGCTACCCTGTGGCAGCCGGGGGAATTCGTGCGGGCCGAATTGGATGTGAACCTCAACCCTCTGGCGCTTCCCGGCAGGTACACCGTATTGGTTGATGCGGGAGGGGAGGAGATTCCGTGCGGAACGGTCCAACTGCAGTGACCAGTGACCGGCGCCAGCAACATGAATTTTTTAACGCAAAGACGCAAGGATTTTTCCAGGGGTTTCCTTGCGGCTTCGCGTCCTGGCGTTAATTTCTGCGAGATGATGAATTTTTAACGCAAAGGCGCAAGGACGCAAGGGTTTTTCCGGGGGTTTCTTTGCGGGTTTGTGATCCTGGGCGTTCTGTCACGGCGTATCTGTGGGGCGTGTTGGCTAGGGCAACTGCGCCAGGAGGTCACGGAGCAGCGGGAACAGAATGCCTGCAATCCCGATGCCCATCAGCCACTTGAGCACTCTCAGTTCCGATTGGCCGGCCTGCATAGTGACGCGAACGTCTGCGATATCCGATTTGACGGCTGCTATATCCCCTTGCAGCTCCGACTTGACGGCTGCTATCTCCGATTGCAGATCGGACTTGACGGTTGCGATATCCGATTTGACGGCTGCTATATCCCCTTGCAGCTCCGACTTGACGGCTGCTATCTCCGATTGCAGATCGGACTTGACGGTTGCGATATCCGATTTGACGGCTGCTATATCTCCTTGCAGCTCCGATTTGACGGCTGCTATATCTCCTTGCAGCTCCGACTTGACGGCTGCTATCTCCGATTGGACGGCCTGCATAGTGACGCGAACGTCTGCTATTTCCGATCTGACGGCTGCTATCTCTCCTTGCAGCTCCGATTTGACGGCTGCTATATCTCCTTGCAGCTCCGACTTGACGGCTGCTATCTCCGCCTTGACGGTCTGCAGATCGGCTTTGGTTGCCAGGTGTTCGTATGCGCCTTCGATGCGGGCGAGGCGTTCAGTTGGCATCGGGGCGTTGCGTTGCGCTTCCAGCCGTGCGATGCGTTCTTCCAGGGAGGCGGGCGCCGATGTCGTTGCCATAGGTTAATCTCCTGACGGATCAAAGAGGAGGTTGACTTGCGTCTCTGCTCGGAAGAGGCGCTGTAGAAGTCGATCTTTCACCTCCTGCCTTTATTCTCTTATTCTACCCGCTTTGTCAACTACTGCGTAACCATGAATACGAATGGGTGCGTCTCAAGATGGGGATGATGAATTTTTAACGCAAAGTCGCAAAGGCGCAAGGACGCTATGAATCTCTGGTTTTTCTTCGCGTTAATTTCTGCGTCAGAATAACCGCGCCCTGTCGGGTTGATGCATCCGATCCATGATGCGGGGCCACTCGGTTACGAGGGTGTTGAAGATGACAGCGTTGTCCGAGTCGCCGGCGCGGTCGTAGTGATTGTAGAGAAGGCGCGCCAGCCGCTCGACGGAGTTGACGTTGTCATACATGGCTCTGGCGACATCCGCCGCGCCGTTGATATAGCCTCCGTCCTCATACTCCAGGTGGTAGACCATGCGCATGCAGCCCTCCCAGGCCGTCGAAATACTGGGGAGAGAGGAGTAGTCGGTGTCCCGGTCCCCCTGATATGCCTCCAACGGCAGCAGCTGCACCGCGCCCTGTTCGGCCGTGAGCAGCTCGCTCATAGCTGCTACGGCCACGTTTTTGGCCCGCGCCAGGTCTTCGGCCTGTCCGTATGCGCCTTGGTCGTAGCCATGCTGCTGCAGCCACCCCAGGCAGAAGCGGCTGGCTGAATCGAGGTCGCCCTCCTGTTTCTGGTCATAATCGGAGATGGCCTTATTGATGGCTGTCAGGGCTTCGCGCATCGGCACCGGCTTGCCGCTGACCGTCGCCACGCGGCTGTAGCGGGAGTAGATCTCCATGCCCGGCCCGATGGCGGCCTGGGCCAGGTCGGTCGGCGCGATGTGGCCCTCGCGCGTGAGATGGTCGAGGGCGGCCGGCATCTCCCGTTCCAGCGCATCATAGAACTGGCGGCGCGTGGCCGCGGGCGCGTCCGTAGGGCGCGGCCGGCAGACCAGGACGACGGAAGATGCCAATGCGTTCGAGTTAAGTGAACGTAGCCTATTCGCCATTTCGGTACGTATGGGCCAGGTTGCCGACGATCTGGAATCCAGACTGTACAATAGCGGTCAGCATCGTCTCCCAGCCGGTGGACGCCCTGCCCTGGCGCTCCTCTTCCTGCTGCTTGTAGGCGTAGAAGATGGACGAGGGAAATTCGTCTGTGCAGCGCTCGCGTATCCGTTTGAGCGTTTTGCGCAGCGGTTCCTCAAATCTTTGACGCGACTGATCGAACCGTTGCGGCTCGGCAATCATCTCTTCTTCTTTGGGCGTTGTCATACCAGCGAACAGTTCCGGGTACGTGTCGCGCAGCAGCGGACGAATCCACACGTAGAAGAAGTCGGATAGGTCGGCGTAGGCGATGTTGTCGTAGTAGGGCGGGTCGGTGACGATGACCGGGCCGTCCTTGGCATGGATGGTGGTGGACGCGTCTGCTTGGTATACTGTCCCGCCATTCGCATTGACAGGAAGACGCTCGACCACTCCAGCAACCCAATTAACATGATTCATCCAATTTCCTGTTGATGTGGAAAATGGACTTGCTTCTGCAAAATCCCATACCATTGGAATTGCTTGGCGGGTGAAAACATGTCCCATTGTCTCGCGCGACACAGCCCATGACGCAAAGCTGGAGCAACGGTCGGCAACTCTGCCAATGACAAGAGCAAGGTATGTACAGACGGCATTGGCATAGTCTTCATCCGCTCCCTGTTCCGTCATCAGTGTGCGCGCCTCCGCCAGCAGGTCGCTGAAGGTGGTCAGCGCGGTTAACTGACGCTCGCTGAAAAGCTGATGCCAATGCGTGATGCCGTACCCAGACGGAGTGAAGTCCCGCGTTCGATTGGGCATTTTGCCATTAGGATGCCAGGAAGGAGCGGCAGATAACGAGGCTTTGATATGCTCCTCTGTCGGCGACAGGAACAACCGCCGGCGGTCTCCCTCGGCCACGATGGCGGTCATCTGCTCGCCCATGTTGCCGGCTCTGGATTGCTCTCGCACGTATTTCAGCCGCGCCGTGCCCCCGCAGGCGACGCAGAATGCGCCGTTGCGGTTGACTGTGTCGGTCTGCGGCACGCCGTCACTATGGTTCTGAACCACGAACGAAACCGTTCTGGCCTCGCGATCGGTGGTCGGCCGCGTCCAGTGCTGATTCTTCGCCTTCTTGGACAGCTGAAACGTCTTCATCAGCGGCATGGGCACGCCGCAGGCCGGGTTGGGGCAGGGCACGGTGCGCGCCCACAGCCAGGCGACCACGGTGGCTTGGCTGCCATCGGACAGTTTTATCTTGGGATAGAGATGGCCGATGCGTTTGAACGCCTCCTCCCGCATCCAGCGCCCATAGTAGCGAATGTCGGCGGCCAGCCCTGCCGCGCCGTTGAAATCAACGCCATGCCGCGAAGCCGCGGAGCCACGCTGAAACTCCTGATCATTCTCTGGGTTGTTCTTTGCGTCCTTGCGCCTTTGCGGCTTTGCGTTAAAAAGTTCAGTCTCGCCACCAGGATTGACCGGCGGTTGCCCGGCGAACTTGGGCGGCAGCTCAATCAGGGCCTTGTTGATGAGCACGGCGACCGGGTTGAGGTCTGTGCCGATGGCGCGCAGTCCCAGCCGTTGCGCCTCCAGCGGTATGGAGCCGCCGCCGGCGAAGGGATCATAGATAGACAGGGCTTGCGCGCCCAGGTAGCGCAGCAGTTCTGCCGGCGCGCTGGGCGCGCGCTCCCCGCGCGTGCGGGCGACGGAGCGGGCGATTTCGTAGCGCGCCCTGTTCAGGAGATCCCGCGCCTCCGGCCTGCTCTCGTCGGTGTTCTTCCACTTCACCAACTCGCTGATGATGTCGTGCAGTCGTTTGCGTTCGGCCGCTTGCTCGGCATCGCTGGGGAACTCGTCGGGGCAGGCGGACGGGTCATCCACCAGGCTGGCGAAGATGACGGCGCGGCAGGCTGCCAGGGGCCGACGCGCCCACCACAGGTGCAATGTGCTGGGGTGGCCGTGGCGGATGGATTTTTCGCGCGCCGCCTCGCGGTTGATATCGTCTAGCGGCAGGTCGACTTCGATCAGTTTTCTGCGGTTCATGGTGTGGCTCTTCTCTACCAGTTTTAACGCAAAGGCGCAAGGGCGCAAGGAAAACCTGGGAAAAGTCTTTGCGTCTCTGCGTCTTTGCGTTGTGTTGTCCATTGTTTTAACGCAATGACGCTATGACGCTATGGCGCAAAGGCGCAAAGAAAACCCGGAGTTGTTCAGTTGTCGTCTGGCAAGGAGATACCAAGCGCCTTCACCGGCGCGCGGTGGAAGAAACGCCTGTAGGCGCGCATCTCCGCCAGCAGTTCATTCAGCTTCGCCTGGAGCAGGGTTCGCTCTTTCCCATCGCGCTCCAGTCCGTCCCCCGGCTCGATGCGCGCGACATCGCCGCCTTCCCACTCTTTTAACCGCAAAAGCCCCTTTTGTTCCAGCCAGAGTAGGCTGTAGCGGATGATCTCTTCGGTCGCGCCGATGCGAGCTGCCAGCCGGTCGATAGGGAGCAACCCATCCTGGCTCAGACCATACTTCGCCATGCCGGCCACCCGTTTCAGCACAGCGTCGAGCCGGGCCTCGGCGGTGTCCCTGCCGATCAGATACAGCGCGGACGGAGCGAGGGTCTCCACCAGCCAGTGCAATACCCCTGGCGCCGGCGGACTGCTCCACAACACCAGGGGGCTGCCCGTCGCCGCCTCAGAAGCGTCCAGTCGCGAACGAAAAGGGAGATCGACCAGACCGGCTCCTTCAGCATACCAGAAAGCGACGTCGAAGGTGGGCAGATCAGGCACAGATACCCGTTCTCGGCGCAGATCGTGGAAGAAAGTCTGTTCCGCCGGCGAATCGGAAGAATCTGTGACCATCTCAGGCGGGCGCGTTGGCTCGTTCGCTAGCGGCTGCAGTATCTCTTGTTTGGCAGGCCGAGCCGCTTTGAACGTCAGTTGCGGCGTGCGTTCGCCGCGAAATTCGTTAATGCTGAGCGTATAGGCGATATCGATGGGCCCGCTGGGCAGATCCACATCCGCGCCCCGCCACCAGATTACCGCTTGTTTCCTCTCCTGGTCATCTTGCAACAGCAGCCGCCGGTGCGTACCATCCCGTCCGATACGGCGATCCTCGACGACTGTCAGCCGGCGACTCATAAATGTAGGCGCTGGGTTGCCATTGCCGAAAGGGGCTAAGCGCTCGATCTGTTCCACCAAAGACAGGCTCAACTCGGAGAAGGGCAGTTCGGCGTCGATACGCAGCCCATCCGGCCCGGCGTCGATGCGGCGCCGATCTACCTGGCGGTCCAACTCTCGGCGAAAGCGGTCGATATTGGCTGCGTCCAGCGTCAGACCGGCCGCGCCCGGATGCCCGCCGTGGCCGGTCAGCAGATCAGCGCAGGCGGCGATGGATGCGCCGATATCCACGCTGGGCGTGCTGCGGGCGCTGCCTCGGGCTGGCTCCCCCGGCGGGTTGCACAGCAGAACCGTCGGCTTATGGTACTCATCAACCAACCGAGAAGCGACGATCCCAATGATCCCCGCATGCCAGTTGGGATGGGCGAGAACGATAGCATTGAAGTCGAGCAAATGGGGCTGCCGATCCAGCATATCAAACGCTGTCTGGGCGATCTGGCTGGTAAGCATCCGCCTGTCATTGTTCAGCCGCTCCATCTGCGCGGCCAGCTGGCCAGCGCGGATGGCGTCGTCGGTGGTCAGCAGTTCGACAGCCACCGTCGCGTCGTCCAGACGCCCCAGCGCATTCATGCGTGGGCCGATCTGAAAGCCGATGGATTCGACGCCAACGCTGTCTGGGACCAGGTGGGCGTTGTGCATGAGCGCCTTCAGGCCGATACGTTCTGTGCGGCGCAGTTTGTCCAGCCCCACTTGAAGCAGATAGCGGGCGTCGTGCAGCTGCTCGGCCACATCGGCGACGATTCCCAAAGCCACCAGATCCAGAAACTGGGCCGCGCCGTCGGGCGTACCGCTTAATTCGTATAATCGTTGTACCAGTTTGTAAGCGACTCCCACGCCGGGCAGGGTGCGTAGCGGGTCGTCGGCGCGCAGAAATTTGGGATTGACAATTGCGTCGGCTCGGCGCACGCTATGGACCCCGGCGCTGGCTGTCGATTCAGCGCAAGGAGGCGCCGCGCCCGGTTCGGCGTCGGCAAATTCGGCGGGCAGATCGTGGTGATCGGTAACGACGACGGTCAGCCCGGCATCCTTAGCGATGCCGATCCCCTCTGCTTCGGCGATGCCCGTGTCGCAGGTCAGCAGCAGGTGTGGCTGGAAAGCCGGCTCGCTCAGGATCTCGCGCAGTTTCCAGGGGCGGATGCCGTGGCCTTCGGTGAAGCGATTGGGCACATGAAAACGGATGTGTTGCGGCGCGGTCAGCTCCTGCAGCGCGGCCACCAGCAGGGTTGCGCTGGTCTGGCCGTCCACATCGAAGTCGCCCCAGACGAGGATATTTTTCCCCTCGCGGATGGCATCGAACACTAGGCGCGCGGCTCTGTCCAACCCGACGAGGACGGTCGGCGGGGCAGGGGTATAGGCGGCAGAGTCGAGAAAGGGGATGGCTTTTTCCGGCGTGTCGATCTCCCGCTGGGCCAGGAGTTGCGCTACGAGGGGATGCCCCCCCACAGCCGCCGCCAGCTCAGGGGAGGGTTCGACTTGGGGCAGCAGAAGCCAGGGTTGGGAGGACATCATTGCTTATGCAGATAGTTGCTCGTAAGAAAAGTTCGAGATATTGATATGTTCTCTGGCGTGTTCAATCGTTACGCTGACAATCTTTCCTTCGGCGTCCAGTTCAACCGGAACATTCTCATTTACATCTCGCGTCTCAACGATTTTTCTGTCCGAAAAATTGACTAAAAGTGTATCTGAATCCTGAAAATACTTTATATCCATATCACTACTCCTAGCCTTTATTCTTTGACAGATCAGACGAAAACCGAGAACGATTGATAGCTAAATTCAGAGGCGCCAGTTGTTTGACTGAATAGCGCTGATGACTTCTTCTTCGAGAGCGACAAATGCGCTTAACTGCCTCAACAGTGAAAAATCCTCAATAAATCCCGCAACGCGTCGCGCGGATCCTGCTACGCGATAGCTCCTCAGCCGACGTCTATTGAGGTCGCTGGCCTGTTTGAGTACGTTGTATAAGAAAGCCTTGGGATCGGGTATTTGTTCCAAACGATTTACAGGAGGCAGGTCCAGTTGATCGGCATAGCGCCTATTTCCTGCTGCGCATTTTATGGCGGTTTCATCGATCAATAACCAAGCCTCCTGCATCCGAACAGGAATGACACAGACAAAAATTGGTGACAAATCCTCTGGCAAGCCGACGAATGCCTTATGTATTTCTTGCACGCGTTTTTCTCGTGTTTCTGTTTCGGCATCTCGGTGCACAAAGAGCAGATCACAGGGGTAGAAACCAAGACTAACCCTGATTTTGTCCGACAAAGTTGGTCTGTCAGGCAGTGACGGCAACGCCCCCAGATCTGCCCACTCTGCCTGAATGGGACAATGTACTCCATTCTGAATTAACAACCAATTCAATATTGGAATCAGGGACGCATCACTGCTTCCATCGGACACAAGCGTATAGCGGAGTTCATCCATTTGTTAGTACAGATCCACGTTTTCTATCTGCAAACTTAGTTGGCTGTCGCTTTTAGGGATAGGGCTTAGATAGGATAGCAGGCGTCCCTTTATCACAGTTTTCTCTTCAGAAGACGCTTCGCTACGCCAGGTGCGCGGAAGCCATCTGAAGACAGCTCTCTGAAAGCGTTTGCCATTACGGATAGCCTCTTCCGTCTCAGCGACTAACAGACTTTCAGGCGGAACCAGATTTACGACTGCCGGAGAGTGTGTATTGACGACCACCTGTCGTAGCGGGTTGTCCTTAGCAACAGGTTTGGTTACATCGACCGCTATGTCCTGAAGCAACTCTAACATGGCTGGAATGCGTCCAGGATGAATGCCGTTTTCTGGCTCCTCCAGACAGATGACCCCTTGGGAAGTAGGATCCAGCGCCAAAACGGTGAGGGCCAGAAAACGTAACGTGCCATCAGATAAAGAACGCGCAGGGTAGGTCGTCCCATTTTTGCCCTGCACCTGAAGAGTCAGCAACTGTCTCTTTTCATCTCTGTCGATGCTGACCTCATACACATCATCGATCAGGTCTGACAACCGCACGGCAATCTGTTCATAGACCCAGGTATCATGCTCATCAACATCCGCCTGATTCTCAGAATGCGCGAGAAAATAAAGTGTGGCTGGAAGATGGGAACCATCAGGACTCATCCCCGGAGGAGTGATAAACTCATCCGGTGTTCGTAGCGATGAAGGTTCCAGCTGAAGTAAGCGCCAGGACTGCATTTCCCGACGCGCCAGAAGAGCCGTGGGACTCTCAGTCGCGTTGACGGTTGACAGCACGGTGCGTGGCAGATTACTCGTCGAGAAAGATTTGGGACGTCCACTACTACCATCCTGATGCAATCGGATAACATGCCGTCCCTCGTGGACATCAGTAGAAATGAATGGAGAACTCCTCCGACCTTTCACAACGGAGTTCCTCCAGTCTTTTGCGCTGTGACGAAACCTGAGGTGTTTCCAGGCATCGCCGATATTTATCTGCTCCAACCTCTCCCTGACAAGTTCAAAAGAGCCTAAAGATGGTAGTTTTTCATCGACTCGATACGCCAAATCCAAAGAGTAACGCAGAAATGTAATGCTGGCCTCAGCTTTTTGTCCAAGATCGTCCACGCCTTCATCCGCTATAATCATTTCTGCCGTAAAGGATATTCTGTCGGTGTACTCATTTCCTATGCGATGGAACAGATTTCGAACGGATGACGCCTTTTCATTCTCTGCGCGAATTGACGTTGCGGCATCAATAAATGTGTCGCTGGCGAGCCTGCTCAGGAATTGAATCGCATCAAATAGATTCGATTTACCCGTCCCATTCGCGCCGGCGATGCAGGTAAAAGGACCAAATCGAACATCGACATCCACAAGATTTTTGAAGCCTGATACCCGGAGTCTGGTTAACATGGGCCTCCAATCAAAACGCCAGCTCTTCCACTTCTTCCAACCTGAATTCCAGCGCGCTTTCCAGATCCACGTCGAGGAACTCGGCATCGGCGATCTCTTCCAGATCGCCGGCGCCGATGCCGCGATCACAGCGAGAGCGGTAGACGCAGTAGCCGCAGAAACGCCGGCGGTTCTCGTCCGTATCCGGCACTTTAGGAAAATCCGCCTGCCTCTCACCGCTGAGAATTTCCTCCAGCAAAGGAAATAGCCGGGCGCGGTTGGCCGCATGCAGGTCACTGCTATAGCGAAAGATGACCGCTGCGGTCGGCGCGGCAGCGAACCAGTAGCGCATCTCCACCTGCTCCGGTGTCACAGGACCCCAGGGCAAGCCCACGCTTGCCTCCACCAACACAAACGGATAGACGACCGTCTGCAAACGCTGCTGCAAAACTGATCGCCGGGTCACCCGCTGGTTGGTCTTCCAGTCGAGGATCACCGCTTGACGCTGCGCGCCTTCCCCACCGACAGCGAGTAGGTCGTAGCGGGCTTCCAGGCGGTACTGCCCAGTTGCCGTGGCAAATGGCACGCTCAGCGCTCGTTCGACTTCGACAAACTCCGTGGGCAGATCGGCCGGCCGGTGGTGTACATAGTTCTCGAACCATTCATCCAGCGGATGATCCAGACCGTCCGTCAGCCGGTCCGCTGGCAGACCTGCCTCCGCCCGTTCGACGAGCCGATGAAACTGCGCCCCCAGCTTCAGCATCCGCTCATGCTCGGCGTAGGGCGCGACCTCTATAGCTGGCCAGGATAGCTGTTCCACGTAGGCCAACCAAAAGCGACGGGGGCAGTTGGCAAAGGATTGCAGGCTCGACTGGCTAAAGGCGAAGGTCGGGGGGAGTTCTAAGGGCACGGCGAATCGTTCTCTTCATTGTCTGGACATCCAATGTTCCTTCACGTATGTTGTCATTATAGCGCACAAGTTCGCTCGTTTCAACGATTCCGCCGCTTGCGGGAAATGCTTTCTTCGCATACGATCAGGCTACCGCCCTATCCAGATTCACCACTCGAGGAATGCGCTTTATGAGCAGACCCACCTACGACTACACAGCCATTGAGGTTCCGTCCGCCGGCGTGTCGCTGCCTGTGGACGGCGGCCCCGTCGCCCGCCCGCACCCGGATCTCATCGCGCAGTTGCAGCAGGTGAGCACTGCTACCGCCAGTGCCACGATGCACCGACTGGGCATCCGCCAGACGTTTATTCAGGGACCGTTGCCGCGTACCCCAGGCGCGAAGATCGTCGGCCCAGCTGTGACGTTGGCCTTTATGCCCCAGCGGGAGGACGTTTTTTCCGGCGCGGCCCAGGAAGGCGCCGAGAAACGCGGCGCGCTGTGGGCCGTCTTCGAGACGGTCGAAACGGGTGATGTGCTGGTGATTCAGGCCTTCGCCAACCGCTATACGGGCTGTGTGGGCGAAATGCTGACCACATATTTCAGGGGCCGGGGCGGAGCCGGCATCGTCGTCGACGGGTGCGTGCGCGACTGGCCCAATATTCAGACGATCGGCGTGCCTCTGTGGAGTGTCGGTTTCACGCCCAACTACGCCTCCCAGGCTGAGCTATTCCCCTGGGGCTTGAACGTGCCGGTGAATGTGAGTACTGCGCTCGTTCTGCCCGGCGATGTGATCATCGCCGATGATGATGGGGTCGTGGTGGCGCCCCGCCAGATGATTCCACTGATACTGGAACACACCCTGGCCCACGAGGAATGGGAGATCTTCAGCCGCATCAAACTGGCGGAAGGCGGCGCTCTGAGCAAATACTACCCGCTCAATGAAGAGGGCTGGGCCGAGTATGAGGAATGGAAAAAGCTAGGCTCGTCGCAATCGAAATCCGCTCAATGATGAAGGAGCAAGCGCCAATGTATCTCACTCGACACAATTCATCCGCTGGGCCGCGCTGGGCCGTGGACGATAAGCTGCTGCCCGTAGGGGTGACGCTCAGCTCGCTGCTGGCCCTTCCGGATAGGGCGCCGCTCTCGCTGTTGGCCGAGCTGGCGACAGATGAGGAGCCCAGCGGAGAACTGCTGGCACCGGTCGATGCCCACCAGGAAATCTGGGGCAGTGGCGTCACCTACCTGCGCAGCCGCGACGCGCGCAAAGCCGAATCCGAGACAGCGGCTGACGTGTACGAAAAGGTCTACGACGCCGCGCGCCCGGAGATCTTCTTCAAGCAGGTGGGCTGGCGCACCGTCGGCCACGGTCAGCCCGTGCGCGTGCGCGCCGACACCACCTGGAACGTCCCGGAGCCGGAGCTGTGCCTCGTCATCAACGCCGACTGTACAATCGTCGGCTATACCGTAGGCAATGATATGTCCAGCCGGGACATTGAGGGCGAGAATCCGCTCTATCTGCCCCAGGCCAAGACCTATGACGGCTCGGCCGCGGTCGGCCCCGGCATTCGCCTGGCGAGCGCCGACGCTCTGACCGACCTGGCCATCGGTTTGACGATCGAGCGGAACGGCGCGCTCGCCTTCGCCGGCGAAACCGCCACCAGCCAGATGAAGCGCGGCTTTCCGGAGCTGGCCGCCTATCTGATGCGAGAGTTGGCCTTCCCCTACGGCGCGCTTCTGATGACCGGCACTGGAATCGTCCCGCCAGACGAGTTCACCCTGCAAAGAGGCGATGTGGTAAAGATAACGATCGCTGGGATGACGTTGGAAAACCCTGTGCTGTGAGATCCGCGGCAGAGACAGCCGAATACCGGGGAAAGATAGAGCCCACGTCATTATAACGTCCAATTGCCGCTGCCGCGCGCTGGATGCTGATCAGCAGAACTTCTCGCGCCTCTGCTCGAAAGAGGCGCGTTCAACCTTTCATATCTGATAGGAATTTCCCAATGACCCGTCCCAATGTCCTTCTCTTTCTCAGCGACGATCATGGCCAGTGGGCGAATGGCTGTTATGGCAACAGTGAGTTGCAGACGCCCCATCTGGACCGGCTGGCGACGGACGGGGCGCGTTTTGCCAATGCGTTCACCCCTTGCCCGGTCTGCTCGCCGGCCCGGGCCTGTCTGATGACCGGACGCACGCCGTCTCAGGTAGGCATCCACGACTGGCTGCAGGAGGCCGAACCGGTGATCGGCGATTTCGACTGGCTGGCCGGGGAGGTGACGCTGCCGCAGCTGCTGTCTGCCGCTGGCTACCGCTGCGGCCTGTCTGGCAAATGGCATTTGGGCCGCTCTCACCAGACACCGCCGGGTTTCGACTGGAGCTTCGGTCTACCCCGCTGGCAAGGGGTACATACTGGCCCGTACACCTATCACCTGAATGGCGAACCCCTGGAACTGGTGGGGAACAAAAGCGCGCTCATCACCGATTACGCCTTGCAATTTCTGGATGAGACGCCAGCGGAGCAGCCGTTTTTTCTCAATGTAGGGTACATCGCGACCCATTCGCCTTATCAGGCAGAAACCCATGATCCGGATCTGACCGCCCGCTTTGCCGACGCCACATTCAGGGACATTGCGCCCTATCGCCCTCACCCCTGGCAGCGCAATGAGGGCTTGGCCGGCGCCTCGCGCCTCTTGCGTGCAGAGGCGCGTTCAACCTTGCAGCCGACCGACCAGCAGGTCCACAGCAGCTATATCGGCTACTATGCAGCCGTCACAGAGATCGATCGGGAGGTGGGACGACTGCTGGCCAGGCTGGAAGAGTGCGGCCAGCTGGACAATACGATTGTCATCTACACGTCGGATCATGGTTGTTCGATGGGGCAAAACGGCTTCTGGGGCAAAGGCAATAGCACCCGTCCTCTGAATATGTTCGAGATTTCAACCCGCGTGCCGCTGATGATCCGCGCTCCAGGCCAGATTGCAGCCGGTCAGGTAAGCGAGCGCTGCGTGGATCATTACGACACATTTCAGACTATCTGTGACTGGGCGGGGATACCGGTGGACGGCAGCCGCAACTACGCAGGCGCCAGCTACGCGCATCTGCTGGATGGTAGCGGTCAAAGCGATTGGGACGATACCCGTTACGGCGAATACGGCGATCTGCGCATGGCGCGCACCCCGAGCCACAAATTCGTTAAACGCTATCCAGACGGCCCCCATGACCTGTTCGATCTGGAGATCGATCCAGATGAAAGCCTCAACCGGGCCGGCTGGGATGAGTTTGCAGCTGTGCAAGACAGGCTGGAACAGCAGTTAGAGGAATGGTACAGCCGCCATGAGGAGCCGACCTGTTCCGGCGTGAAGGTGAAGTTTCAACGCACCCACAACCGCCACGAGGCCTGGCGGGACGGCAAACGAGAGCGCCGAGGGTTGCAGGTATACGAGAAGTGAAAAGATGGTTGACCCGCGGGCGTCTCGCCCGCGGGTCCAGTAGCTATATGTCAAGCTATATGTCAACTGAAAGGAGGAGCGGATTTCAATTGCCGCTATCTATTTCCAGGCTGAGCGCTTCACCACTGCTGGCATCGACCACGACCGTCACCGTCTTGCCCTCGCCTCCCAACGTGACGATCCAGACAAAGGCGCCATCTTGGACGTCGTGGCGGGCGCTGATGCCGCTGATCTCCTGGATTGCGTTGGCGTCGGCCACTACCTCTTTGGCGATTTCAATGGCCTCCCCAATACCCACCTGTGGCATTGGTACGCTCCGGGGTGATGGATCGCGTGGCTGCTCTCGTTGATTTTGGGCCAGGCCAGTCGCGTCGGGTCGGCTGGCCAATTCCACTTCGAAGGTGCGGTTTTTACCGCCGCGCAAAACACCGATTTCCACTCTCTCGCCGGGCGACTTCTCCATAACCAGGTACCTGATCAGCCCCTCGATGTTACGCACTTCTAGCCCCTCGATGCTGACGATAATATCCCCTCTGCGCAGACCGGCATCCGCCGCAGGGCCGCCGCGCAGCGTCTGACTCACATAGGCGCCGAGAACATTGGGGGTCAGCCCCCGCTCTTCGGCAACCGACGCTGTAATTGTCGCGCCGATGATGCCCAGGAACGGATAGCTGTAGGCCCCGTCGCTGATCAAGGCCGGTATGACCCGATCGACCACAGATACAGGAATCGCGAATCCTACGCCCGAGTTGACGCGCTCTGCCGAGCGAATGGCGAAATTGATGCCGACGACTTTGCCGTTCAGGTTCAGAAGCGGCCCACCGGAGTTACCGGGATTCATGGCCGCATCGGTCTGAATCACTTCCGGTAGCGAGTAGCGGGCGCCGAGAGCGCCGAACTGAAAGCTGCGGCCCAAGGCGCTGACGATGCCTAGCGTCATTGAACCGTCCAAGCCGAAGGGACTGCCCAGCGCGATCGTATAATGGCCGACCTCGAGGGGCGCTGTCGCCCGCTCCAAGGGGCGCAGAGTTATGCCTTCGGGCGCATCAACATGGAGTACAGCCAGATCAGACTGGGGATCGCGAGCGACCAGTTCAGCCTTTGCCCACATGCCATTGGCAAAGTTGACGGTGATGTCTGTCGCGTCTTCGACAACATGATTGTTGGTGACGATATGCCCTTCTTCATTCCATATCCAGCCGGCGCCTTCTCCCCCCTGGGGCTGGGGTAGAAAAGAGTTGGCGTCTGGTCGCCGCACCTGAACGTTGACAACAGACTGGACTGCCTCCGCATAGATCCCGGAAAGCAGTGCCTGGGTGGGCAGACCTGGCGTCTGTTGCTGGGGGACGAGCGCAGATTCCCGCTCCTGTGACAGGGATGCGGCGGCATCAATTGTGGCCGGTGTGATCTGTATCCTGCCGAGTCCAGCCAATCCTAAGATAAACGCCAGGGCCAAGATGCCGATCACAACCAAAAACGATCGCAGACTAACTGTTCGTGGCTGCATTGTATACCTTTCTTGATGTTAGAATCATCTTGTGCGCAAATAGTCTTGTGCGCCAATAGTAGGGACGCCCACAAAGGGCGACCGGTAGTCCGGCTGTGCCTGACCACTGTCTCTGCACATCTACTCTACACATCTGATGGCTTCAAGCATACCATATTCTGCGCCCGCAGTCCTTATCGGAATCCTATGGCAAGTTTAATGAAACCTTATGGCCGTTGAGCGGGCGCATTCGACATTATGGCTCCTCAGCGGGTTGGGGCAGTTCCCTGGGCAGAGAGAGCGTGAAGCGCGCGCCCGGGCCATCCGCGCGGTTCTGGGCGCTCAGGGCGCCGCCCTGGGCTTCTGCCAGTCGGCGGGAGAGCGCCAATCCGATGCCCATGCCTTCCCGCACACGGTCTTGATGCGGGGAACGATAGAGAAAGTCGAAAATGCGTTCCTGTTCGGACGGATCGATGCCGGGCCCGGAATCCTCTATCAACACCTGAACGCCGCTGGGATCTGTATTGACGACAACCCGGATATCGCCGCCGGTTGGCGTGTATTTGATGGCGTTGTCCAGCAGATTGCCGACGATCTGGCTCAGCCGCACCGGGTCTGCCGCTGGGTGTGTTGCATTCGCCGGGATATGACAGGCAAGCTCGATCTCCTTCTCACGTATGCGGGGGTCATAGTGCCGGCACTCTTCCAAGACCAGTGCCCCGACATCCGTGGGAACGCAGTCGAGCGCCAGATCTTGCATATCACTTTGGGCCAGCAAGGCCAGATCGTCCAGCAAACGGCGTAGCTGATCCACCTGGTAGTCGATGCCGGAAGAGAGTTCCACGACCAGATCCGAATCTTTGCCGTCCTGGCTCAAAACCTGAGCGGCCGCTTTGATCGCGCCCAATGGGCGTCCCAATTCGTGCACCACCGCGCTCAGCAGTCGTCGCCGTCCCCGCTCCAACTCATACAGCCGTTCGGACATCTCATTGAATGTCCGGGCCAACGTCTGAACTTCGGTGGGGCCTTCTTCCTGCACGCGGCTCGGCGGCGCGTCGAAGTGAACGGCGCGGGTGGCCTTTGTCAATCTCTCCAAGGGTTGATTCAGCGAGCGGCTGAGGGCAAAGCTGAGGAGCCCGGCCACCAGAAGGCCAGCGCTGACGGTTCCCCACACTGTCCAGCGCAAGATCGTCAGGCGATTGGTCACCTGCGTTAGCTGCTGTGACAGTTGCACTGCGCCGACCACCTCATGATCTTCATTGCGTACCGGAACCGCCACATCGACCGTCTTCGCGCCTCTTTCGAGCAGAGGCGCATTCAACCTCCCTTCCTGTTGCGGGCTGTCGCGCACCTGTAGCGCAATTTCACCGGCCAGAGCCTTTTGCAGGAGCTCTGGGTTCAGTGGATTCACAGACACTTCTCTCGAAGCAGTCATTACGCCCGGTGAGATCAGAATCTTGCCGTCGCTATCCACCAGATAAAACAATCCCGGCGCCCACACCTGCAGCCGGGTGACGACCGACTGGGCCTGCTCTGGATCCTGCAGAGCCGACCATTCGGCTTGATACAGCCGAGAGATCAGCTCTCCCTGCCCAGCCAGTTCCGCGGCCGCGTCGTCCAGCGCGTAGCGGGTCTCCAGCAAGTAGACCAGCAGGAGACTGAGCAACGGGACGATGACCAGCAGGGGCAGCAGATGGCTGATTACCAGCCGACTGCGCAGATTACGCAACATGAAGATCTGCCTCGCTATGCGGAAGTCAACCGATACCCCACCCCCCGTACTGTGTGAATGCGTCGGGGACGGGCCGCATCTTCCTCGATTTTGGTGCGCAGCCAGCGGATATGCACATACACCGTCTGCGTTTCACCAACCCACTCCTCCCCCCATACATTCTCCAAAATCTCGGCGATAGAGACGGCTTCGCCTGCCCGGCGCGCCAGGTACGCCAGCAAATGGAACTCTCTGGGCGTAAGCTCAACACTGCGCCCGGCGACAGTAACCTGATGCGCAGTCACGTCCATCTCTAAATCGCCGACGACAAATTGTGAAGGGATGCTGGCGCCGCCACTGTCTTTGCCCACCACGGAGCGGCGCAGTACAGCCTTCACCCTGGCCAGAAGCACGTTGATATCGAACGGCTTTGTCACGTAATCGTCGGCGCCTAATTCGAGGCCTACAATTTCGTCCAATTCCTGCCGGCGGGCAGTGACAAAGATTACAGGCGCGTCGATCTCTTGCTGCAAAGCGCGTAGGGTCTCCAGGCCGTCGATACCAGGCAGGCCGATATCCAGCAGCACCAGATGCGGCTGAATCGAGCGGGCTTTTGTCAGCGCCTCTTCACCGCTGCCGGCGGTCTCTGTGCTGTAGCCGGCCGCTTGCAGACCGACTGAGACGCTGCGTCGCATCAGTTGATCGTCATCCACGACGAGTATTGTCACCATAGGGCTAGTGCGCCAGCAGGAGAAATGAATAGACAAAACGCCTAGGCCAAGCTGAAGCGTTCCGTGCGCAAAACAACGATGACGGCCCTGTGGCTGTCATCATACGGTCTGCGTTGGTCGGTTGAGGAACCGCGAACGTCTATGACGACATCTTCTCTTTGACGCTGTCGACGAATTCACGGGTCTTTGTCTTTATCTCCTCAACGTTGGCCTCAACGACCTCTCTGGGCGCGATGTCAAGCGCATCCTCGCGGGGCACAATCGCCCACAGGAGCAGGTAAAGCAGGCCCGGACTCCCTAAGCTCAGAAGCATGGCGCCGGCAAAGCCCAGGCGGACGAAGGTCGGATCGATACCAAAATAGTGTCCCAAACCGCTACAGACGCCGGCAATCATCCGATCGGACGTGCTACGCGTGAATCGTTTTTCCACGACTGTCTCCTTAATGTGTAATCCTGTATAACCGAATCGCGCCTCTGCTCGCAAGAGGCGCATTCAACATGAATTTACATAACACAATACGCCGAACAAGGCAAGAAGTTACACAGAAAATCTTCAACGCACGCCGACGCCGAATTCATACACCAATTGTCCGCCAAGCCAGCCGCTGAGAATCACCAGCCCGATGCCCAACAGCAATTGTGCGGTCAACAGCCCGCGCCTCTTGCGAGCAGAGGCGCATTCAGCCATTTGCCGTCCAGGAGCCATCAGAAAATCCAGCGCAGAATCAGATCCGCTTGCCTTTGCCGCGCCCTTGCGGATGGCGCGCCGCCAGCCCTGGTAGAGCAGCGCCCCATAGAGAGCGGCCAGAGCCAGCCCACTGCCTGTATGCCAGTTGAGAACACGCCGGTAGGGCGCTTCCGGTGGTAGCCCTCCCTGGGCTACAATGCCACTGATGATTGCCGCCAGCAATGTCAGCCAACCCGACAAGATCAGCCACCAGCCAACGATGCGCAGTTCAACTTGGGGCCAGCGATGGATATAGCCCAGTATGGCAAGGCTGCCGCAGATGAGCAGCGCGATGGGGAAATGGACGATGGCGGCATGGATGAGGGAGGGTATCATGGCGACTCTGCGCTGGCGCGTAGCGCGCATCACAGACTGATAACGGATTTCAGCCTGTCATTTCAGATATTCATAACGATCTGATAAGGTTATGGGCAAGGATTTCATAACAATTATGGATTATAATCGATGTCGAAAAGGAGTTCGGAATGACCTGAACCATTTCTGAATCCAATGCGCGTAGCGAAAGGACAAGAATGATGACACGCATACAGCTTCCCAAAATTCCCTGGTATGAGATCACACCAGAAAATGTGTATCTCAACCGGCGTAGCTTCATGAAGGGCGCTGGCTTGGCCCTGGGCGCGGCAGCTCTGACCGCCTGTGGTTCGATGCCAGAGGCAGGCGCCGGCAGCGCGGAATCAGCGAGCGCTACCCAGGCCGAGACGACCCTTGCCGAGGCCGGCGCCACCGCCGACGAACTGGGCGACCCGCTCAATACATTCGATCAGATCACCAACTACAACAACTATTACGAATTTTCCACAGACAAGCAGGCCGTGGCCCGCCTGGCGAAAGACTACCCGACCTCCCCCTGGACGGTTGAGGTTGGTGGCCTGGTCAGCAATCCCGGCGCCTACGATATGGACGACTTGCGCCAGATGTTCGAAATCGAAGAGCGCATCTACCGCCTACGCTGCGTTGAAGCCTGGTCCATGGTGATTCCCTGGCAGGGATTCCCCCTGGCCGACCTGCTCACTGTCGTTGAGCCGAAAGCAGAGGCCAAGTATGTGCGCTTCGAGACGATCCTCGATCCCGAGAGGATGCCCGGACAGAGCAGCAGCTGGTACCAATGGCCGTATGTCGAAGGCCTGCGGATCGACGAAGCCATGAATCCACTGGCGATTCTTGGCACTGGCCTGTACGGGAAGGATCTGTTGCCCCAGAATGGCGCGCCGATCCGGCTGGTGGCACCTTGGAAGTACGGCTTCAAGAGCATCAAGTCGATCGTCAAAATCGATCTGGTAGCGGAGCAACCGACTTCCCTGTGGATGGCCGCGGCGGGCCATGAGTACGGTTTCTATGCCAACGTGAATCCAGAAGTCAATCACCCGCGCTGGTCACAAGCCACGGAACGACGCATCGGCGAAGGGGGCCGTCGGCCCACCTTGCCCTTCAACGGGTATGAGGAGCAGGTGGCCTACCTCTATGAAGGCATGGACCTGCGGGCGAACTATTAGCGAGAATGCGCAGGCGGTTGATTGGTAAGGGAATTATATACTTGACTGCACAAGGATTCCCGTGGGTTGCGTGTGAGGATGTGGTATGATGGAGATACTTCAAGGAACGAGGGGCAGGTCTGCCTGTCCCGAGAAGAGAAAAGCCCGTCGGTGTTGGAAGCGCCACGGGCTACGATCCACAAGGTCAGAGCTTATGGATACTCTCCAGAGTACCACAATCCACAAGACCTACCAAGAACGAGGCTACTGTTCGCGAGCTGGCTATGCTCGTATCCGTGAGGTATTGCGCTCATGCTGCTGGCTATACAATCGTTCCCTTGAACAGCGCAAGAATACCTATCTTGCCGATGGCAAGGGCATGACTATGTACAGGCAGATGAAGGGACTGACCCAACTGCGGAAGGACCAGCAGTTCTGGCGTGATATAGGGATAACAGTTTCTCGCGGAGTCTTAGTGAGAGTAGACAGGGCATTCAAGGCCTTCTTTCGTAGGGTGAAAGCTGGGGAAAAGCCGGGCTATCCACGCTTCAAGCCACATCAACGCTATCAGTGCCTTGAGTTGGCAGAGGTTACAGCAGGCATGGTGAAAGGCAATCGTATCAAGGTAAAAGGATTGCCCGCTATCAGAATACGCCCCAATCGTAGGATGCCAGACAGTAGCCGGCTGAAAGCCTTGCGAATCGGTATGCACGGTCACATTCTGACAGTTGACCTTGTCTATGAAGAGGAACAGAACATCCTGGCGCCTGTGGATACTGCGGTGGGCATAGATATGGGCGTAAACGAACGCATGACCTTCAGCGATGGGGAAACAGTATCCCGGCGCGTGATTGACAGAAGTAGAGAAACAAGCTTGCAACGCGCCATCTCCACAAAGAAAAAAGGCAGCAATCGACGGAGAAAGGCGGTAGCTACGTTTGCCCGCGAGAGGCGTAGGAATACAGTACGCAATCGTAATGAATGCCATCGGTTGACTACTGCTATCGTGCGAAAATACCAGAAGATAGCGGTAGAAAAGTTGGCAATCAAGAACATGTCTCGACGTGGTGGCAGTCGGAAACGTGGCTTGAATCGCAGTATGATGGAACAGACTTGGGGCATACTATTTCAGCAATTGCGCTACAAGGCAGAATGGGCCGGTAGACAATTCTCTGCAGTGGACCCCCGTAATACGTCCAAGACCTGTTCCCACTGCGGTGAAGTAAGGAAAGAGAAGCCGGCAGTTTATCGGATATTTGAATGTTTGCGGTGTGGTCATACGGAAGATCGGGATACCAACGCCGCTAAAAACATTAAGGAACGAGGGGTAGGTCTGCCTATCCCCTACAACGCGGGTGGGAATTCCCCGCACAGCCGGCGCGAGTCGGCTGAGAAAGATATGCTTGTGCAGTTAAGTATATAATTCCCATTGGTAAGGTTGTATTGCGCGCCACTGTTGGGCGCGACGTGGTATTGGGCGCGACGTGGAAGAGATGCAGGAGGTGACGCTGTGAACGTTGCAGAACGATTGACGAAAGGGAGGATTCTCTGGCTCACGCATATCGGCGCGCTGATTTCGCTGGCGTGGCTGGCGTTCGACTATTTTGCCGGGAATCTCAGTGTCAATCCGATTCAGGACATCACCCTGCGCACCGGCAAACCGGCGCTGGTTCTGCTCCTCCTGTCTTTGGCATGCACTCCTCTCAATATCGTACTGGGCTGGCGCAATATTATCGCCGCCCGCAAATGGTTGGGGTTGTATGCCTTTGGCTACGCAGCCATTCATTTTCTGATCTTCATCGGTGTGGACTATGCCTTTAACTGGGGTTTCATCCTGGTGGATGTAGGCACGAAGCTGTACGTCATCGTTGGGTTCGCGGCCTTGCTCATTCTGGTCCCCCTGGCCGCCACCTCTACGAAAGGGTGGATGCGCCGCTTGGGCAAGTGGTGGAAGAAGCTGCATCAGTTCGTCTACATCGCCGGCGTTCTGGCAGTTTTTCATTACATTTGGGTAGTGAAATCCGATTATCGGGAGCCGGCGCTCTGGGGCGTGCTGCTCGGTCTCTTCCTGTTGGTGCGTATTCCCGCAGTCCGTAAACGAATTGCGAGATGGCGCGCCAAGCCGCGCGGCCCGTCCAAACCGAAGGCGAAAAGGCCTGACACAGCCTCAGAATGGCGATCTGACTCCTCCGACCCGCCCAATACAATCGGTATTCAGTAGGGTTCTCCACAGAATCATCGCTTGGCTTGTATTGATACCGTTGCCCCGAGACGCGCCGCCGGCCGGCGCGCTCTCCGGCTGCGCCCTCTCTCCGGCACAGATTCGCACGTGGCGGCGACAACGGACTCACGCCCCGGATTCCTGGGCGCATTGGGGACAGTGCCGCGGATCGTCCAGCTCGATCAGATGCTTGCTACAGACGGCGAATGTAACTTCCACTCGTTCGGTGAGGAGCCGTTTTTTCACCTCCACTTCGAGCAGTAGATCGCGACAATCGCTGGTCAGCAGAAGCGCAGGCACCGGACAGCGATTGCACAGCTTGCGCCTCCAGGGACGTTCGTTGCCGGGGCTTGCCTCAAGCAGACGGCACGCCTCCCGGTGAGTGCCGCGGTGATAATCTCCATAAAAGTATTGACAGTTGACCGGTTTTGGCATCAGGTTTCACCGGGGAAGCGGCCCTCTCCGCCCAATCTGTGGATGTCCGCTCGCTAGAGGCGCGGGCGCAAAAATCAAAACCGCCGACACCCATCGGCGGCCCCTGTGATTCTTCACACAGCATGCGCAGACGCCTAATTGTTCCAAAAAGGAAGATCATCGAGATCGTCCTGATCCCAGTCGTCCAACAGAAAATCCAGATCGATAAAAAGGAGATCGGCCAGCTCGATCTTACGTCTTTCCTGTTCCGGCATCAGATAGCCGAACTCCTGTTCCAGACTGACGAGCATCTCCAACTCGGCTTCCAGCAGATGGAACTCCATATGACCGAGCGGCGGCATATCCGGTGTGACTTCCTGGCATTCGCTCAAATATACCTGATAGACTTTACACCCCGCGGCTTCATCTGAATGCCCAAGGGAATGCTCAGAGCGCTCCAATTCGGACTGAGGGGCACTGGAGTTCGTATTCTCGTAAAGGAACTGCTCCAACTGATCGGCATCCCAGTTCTCAACCAGAAACTCGTGCTCATGTCCGGGCAGTTGTTCTGAGTCTGAAGGCAACTGATGACTGTGAGATGCAACATCGTCCGCTGTTTCGTTTTGACGGTTTATCGTGTAGCCGGCATCGTCGAGCAGTTGCAGATCGCTATATTCATGCAATACAAAGTGCATATCGTCCGGGGGCACGTCAAGGCTGTAGACATTCTGCCCGATTAGGGCCGCCGCTAGCTCCCAGACAGGCATAGCGGCCCGGGCCTTTCGGTCCCCCTCGACTATCCGCTCCGCAGCCTGGGATAGAACGACATTGCGTTCCCGAATCAGATCTTCCTGCCGGGATTCTTTCGGCTGCAGCCGGATGCCGTATTCGCCGCTGATTGCATCCTTCACCTGAATCAGCAGATCGTCCTGTGGCGCGCCGCCGGTCTGATCAACCCATTTCACAAACGTCTGTCCAAGCCGCAAGACCCAAGTGCCCTGTTCAATATCTGCATACGCTTGCAGAGTTGGGCCGCCCAGTAGCTCAACTGATATCAAGCGCGCCTCCGGCTGATGGGTCTGGAAGAACTGGGGGAAGAAAACAGCATGTTCCAGTTCATCGAGAAGCAGGGCGCCCTTCTTGATTTCGTAACGGCTGAGGGGATGTCGAAAGTACCGATCTCTCAGCAAGCGGGAAAGCCATCCGAAGCGCCCAGGCGCCACCGGAATGGCCTGGTATAATTTGCTGATCGCTTGATAGACGGCGCTGCGCACGCCGCTCCCTACCGGCCGCTGTGTCTCAATGCGGGAAACGAGCGTATCGACACTGAGGGGTGTCTTGGATTTGCTCAGAATCTCGGCAACACAAGTAAAATAGCTGGGATATCGTCTATCTTTCGCCATGCAAATACCTCCTGTGAGGGATATTATCCCATAGGAGGCTGCGTTTGTCTACCACATACCTCTACGAATATAGTAGACATAGACAATATAAAATGCTCTCGGTCCATCGGTTTCTCTCCTCTCTGTGAATAGCGCTTCTCTATCGCGATTCCAGAGGAAGTAGTTGGATGCGCCTCTGCTCGAAAGAGGCGCGATGCCGACCGGGTGGTCTGTGGGCGCTGATCCTCAGTCTGCGGCGGCGAAGAAGGGCCGGAATTTGTAACCGTAGACGATCTCGCCGCTGTCGCCCTCTTCCCGCAGTTTGCGGGTCACCATTTCCACAGGCATCCCGATGTGTACATCGTCTTCGGCGATGTCGGTCAGTTGCGCTGTCACCATCGGGCCTTCTTCCAATCTGACCAGCGCCACGGTATACGGTCGCTGCGCTTTGAAGCCGTCTGGGACGTTAAACATCTTGGTGAAACTATACACCTCGCCCCGGCCGCTCATTGTGTGGGGCGGACCGGCCGCTTCGCTGCAATAGGGGCAGACATCCCGCGGGGGAAAGATAGCCTGATGACAGTCCGGGCAGATTTCACCCTGCAGGCTATATCGTTGCTGTCGTGTGCGCCAAAGGCTGGCAATACTCATAACATCCTCGCTGACTGAATCCAATCCGGTTCGCTCTGACGAAACTATTCTACAGGTATCGGCCTATCAAACCCTACCCACCCAGAGGAAATGACCGCTGCCGATAGGTTTTGACAGACGTTTTGCCTCCCAGAGCGCTTTGCCGTATCGGGTTCGGTCAGATGCCCAGAATATGGGTAACGATTGTCGCGCCACTTCCACCGATGTTCTGTGTCATGCCAATGGTGGCGTTCTGTATCTGACTCTTGCCGGCTTCTCCTCGCAACTGTTGAGTGGCCTCTACGATCTGGTACACCCCCGTGGCGCCGACTGGATGGCCCCGGCTCTTCAGCCCGCCCAATGTGCTGATAGGAATGCGTCCACCGGCGCCGATTGCATCGTCGGCTGCCAGATGCCAACCCTCGCCCCGCCGCGCATAGCCGGTCGCTTCCAGGCTGAGCGCGCTCATAATTGTGAATGCGTCGTGAAGTTCAAAGAAGTCGATCTCCTCCGCTGTAATCCCACTCTGCAGGTAGGCTTTCTGACTGCTGAGATAGGCGGCTTCGAGAAAAAGCGGATCTTTGCGGTCGTGAAGGGCGAGGGTATCGTTGGCGCTGGCGCTGGCCAAAATCTGGACCGCGCCAGGGTGATGTCCGGTCACGTATTGCGACGCTCGCTCCGATGCCACCAGCACGGCCGCGGCCGCGCCATCACAGACAGGGCTGCTATCCATGATATTGATGGGGGTCGCAATCATCGGCGCCTGCAGATATGTGTCCAGGGAGATCGGTTTCTGGAACATCGCATTGTCGTTGTGGGCGCCGTTGCGATGGGCGTTGATGCTGAAACCGGCGAACGCATCGAGCGGCGCGTTGAATTCGTGCATATAGCGTCGCATAATCAGCGCGTTCAGGCCCACAAATGTGACGCCGTGGGCTGCTTCGTATTCAGCGTCGGAGGCTGTGGCAAGGCCGGCGGTTGTGCTGCCGCCCGTTGTGTCTGTCATCTTTTCGACGCCGCAAACGATCACGACATCGTGCATGCCGCTGGCAACGGCCATACAGCCGACACGGAAGGCGGAGGCGCCGCTGGCGCAGGCGGACTCGATTTTAGCCGTTTCAATGTTCCGCAGTCCACAGAAGTCCGCGACCAGGGTTGCCAGGTGCTCCTGACTCAGCAGGCTGCCGCTGAGCATATTGCCGACGAACAGGGCGTCTACCTGCTCGGCGCCGGCCTCTGTCAAAGCTGCTGAAATTGCGTGGTGGGCAATGTGACGGACAGACAGATCCCAATGTTCGCCGACAGGCATCTGTCCGATACCGATAATTGATACAGTACGCATAGAGTATTTCTCGATAGAGCCTATCAATCGCGGCGCAGAGTGTGACGCCAGCTTTCTGGCCTATTCTACATCTGTCTATTCTACATCATGTAGCGCTTCCATTTCGCTGGACCTCTCTATTTTGTACCGCAAACGGTGCGCCATTCGCTACCAATCAGCGCCTGAATCCTGTCAAAACCTATCGCAAAGCGGATGTACTCATCATCGTTCAGCACAGGCTGCGGGCCTTTGTCCGCCAGGTTTCACTCTCTTTGTAAGAACGGCGGCGCTTTGGGATAATGGACGCAACCAACGCAAATCTCAGAAAACAGCTTATCCACATCGGAATTCGTACACAGCATGACACGCTCCTTCGATCCCGATGCTTGGGCTGCTCGCGCCAAGCCAATCATCCGCAGTATTGACCGCCTGCGAATCGCCTCACACAACAGTCCCGGGCGGCATCTGCCCTTCGGCCTGTTCCTGCTTGGGATAGTTGCCTACGGCGCTTCGTTCGCCTGGCAGATGCTCGTCCACTTCGACCTTGTCAACATCATCCACGACGTCAATACAGATGACTCTTTCTACTACTTTCAAATAGCCAGAAACCTGGCCGCGGGCAAGTTCTCGACCTTCGACGGCGGCATCACCCGCACCAATGGCTACCATCCCATCTGGCTGCTGCTCATCACGCCCTTCTACTGGGTCTTCGACCCGGAACGCGCCCTGTTCGCCATCAAAGTCCTGGAGATAATGCTCATGGCGGGCGGCGTGGCGATAATTGCCCTGGCCGCCCGGCTGGCCCGTCTGCCCTGGGTTCTCTTGTTCGCCACCCTGCCGATTCTTTATCGGATTCGCGCCCTGTTCTTGGGGCTTGAGGCCGCCGCGGCCCTGTTCTGGCTCAGCCTGCTCTTTCTGGCGCTTGTCCTGTTCGCGCGCAATCCGCGCCGCTGGCAGTGGCCGCTGGCCGCGATCGCCTTTAGCCTGCCCTGGGTGCGCCTGGAGTACATGGCCATCTCGGTGGCGGCCACGGGCGCGGTATGTCTCATCGAGTGGCTGCGGCCGGACACGCCGGGCGGGTCAGGCCCTGAAACCTCTGATTTCACCCCTCTCCGAACATTTATTCCATTGATCGGCGCCTGTGCAGGCATCCTGATCTACTTCGCCTACAACAAGATGGTATTCGGCGGCATCCTGCCGGTGAGCGCCGCGGTCAAAGAGATATGGGCGCAAGACATGTGGCAGTGGAAGTACAAAGGCGGATACGACCTGGCGCAGAACGTCTGGGATTTTCTACAGACCCCGTTCTTCGACGACGAACTGCTGGCGGCGCTGGCGATCTGCGCCTGCTTGCCGCTGGTCTGCTGGTTCGTCCGCCGCGCCCGAGTTCGTGAGGAGCGGCTGCTCCTGTTCTTCATGGTGGGCGCGTTCAGTCTGGCCGCGGGGCACCTGGCCAAGTTCGTGCAGACCGTCCTCATCGTGCCTCCTAGTTTTTTGTTGGGGTACGCATCCTGGTCCTTTGTCCCGGCGTATCTGATGATGGCGTTGGTTGTTCCAGTCGGCTGTTACGTCGCGATTTTCTTCATCCGCCGTTTCATTGGGTCAAAGTCGCGGAGCGGGTCCAACATCCTGAGCCTGGGCGTTGTCGTAGGCGGCGTGGTTTTCCCGCTCATGCAGACGGATTTCGCAGAGCCATTCCGATGGGTTGATATCCAAAGCGAGTCAACCAATGTGAATAGGCGTTATCATATGCCTTATTATGAGGGCGTTCGGACAATGAACCGAGTTCTGTCCGAGGGAAGCATAATCGGGTCTTGGGATGCGGGCGTCATCGGGTATTTCTCGCGCTTTCCCGTGGTGAATCTGGACGGATTGGTAAACTCATACGAATACTTGCGCGGATACCGGCATCGGGACAGTTTTTTTGCAAAGTTCGGGATTACTCACTTCGCCGGTGGCAAAGATGAGGATATTCCAGACAACCACATACTTTTCAAAGGCGCGATGCATACATTTCCCAACGGTGTAAGCTTGTCGTTTAGACTCTGGTCAGCCACGCCATTAGGAAACCTGGACAGCGACGCCTGGTTCTGGAGGCGTATGGAGCCGCACTTCGACTACCATTCAGGCGATGTGGGGGTTGTCTTTGATGGCCGCCTGACGCAGGCGTTCGTCAGGGACTGCGCGGCGCCAGGGCTGCGGGATACGCTGATTGTGTTCTCCTGGCCCAGCGAGAGCGACGAAACTGCTGTCAGACCCTGGCATTCGTGGGGGCGCACGCGGGGGGAAAGGAAGCATAGTCTCTGCGCGGACGTGCTGCTGTTGCCCAGGGATGCGGCGCATCCGCTTCGAGTCGAGACGATGTCGGCAGACCACTACCTGGCGGAGCTGCTCGACGACAGCCGGCCAATCATTCGCTCCGCCGGCTACGACGTGTATCTCATCGGGAACAGCCTCATATACGTAAAGGGGCCGTGCGCGCCGGCGGACACGGAGGCGCACTTCTTCCTGCACCTGATTCCCGCGGACGAGGATGACCTGCCTGAAGGGCGCAAGCAGTACGGCTTCGACAACCTGGACTTTGCTTTCGACTGGCGCGGCGCGAGATTCGAGGGCAAATGTATGACGACCGTCACCCTCCCTGACTACGCTATCACCCGCATCCGAACTGGCCAGTACATACCAGAGGAGGGCCAGGTCTGGAATGCGGAGTTCTCGGTGGGCCAGTGAGACACCGCCGCTGGCGCGTCCAGCCTGCCGGCAATCGTATCCATACGGTTTTGGCCACGGTTTTGGCCGCCGCTTCAACCCTGACGTTGGATACCTATGATGCGCCACTGGTCTGTGGTGCGTCTGCTCAGATCCGAAGGTATGTGCTTCAGGGTAAATGCGTAGAGTCGGCTCTCCCGCTCGCCATCGCTTGGATAGACGAGCGTTGCCCAAACAGTTGTGATGATCGTGCGGGAGGTATCCGTCTGACCGACGAAGGTGTCGATGGTTGCCATGTATTGCAGCGCATCCACCCAGGCAAAGTTCCCCAGCGTGCGAGGGATACTGTGACGCGCCTCCTCGATTAGCAGATTTGCGTTGCGGTCGGGCTGCAAAAGATAGGCCAGCACGACCGCCTCCGGGTAAAAAGGCGCCTGGGGAATGCCATAGCAGAATATCAGTTTGCGCGCGCCCTCCTCATAATAGATGGCGGCGCGATATGCGCCCTGGCTGGTAAAATCTGGATCCAGCCGACGTTGAAAACGGGACTCTTTGCAAAGCAGGCTGCGGTCATACTGGGGATAGCGGGCGCGCACCGTGCGAATGGGGGATTTGTCGGCGGCGCCGTCCCACTTTTCTATGTGCAGGCCACCGGGCGCGGAGATCTGCGTGCTGCCGTACCCTTCCCTGATCGTACTCCACCAGAAAATGCTGATGTAGGTCGGGCCACCAATAGGGCTGGAGCCGCCATAGACGATCAATTCGTCGTGCGGGGGCAGATCACTGGGCGGTACGACAGGTGTCTGCGCGTCGGCCTGATCGCTGGACGATGCCGACGTTTGCTGGGCCAATACCGCGAAATATTGGTTCTCGATTTCGCTGTCCTGTACGCGCTGAACGACTGTCCACTCAGGACGCCCGGCCTGTCGTGGCGGAGCGACGAATCCATAGCCGGCCCCCAGCCAATAGTTGGGTAGCAGCGCATAGGGCTGTAGCCAGGGGGCAGGTGGTCTTGTGTTTTCGTCTGAATCCTCCGGCATACCCGTCGGCGTCTGGGAATCATAAATCACCGCGCCGATTGGCCCATTGATCCCTTCGCCGTCGGCGGTGGTGCTGGCATCGTAACGGTAAAACAGAAGGTATTCTTGCTCTGTGTCAGCGTCGATGTTGACCGATTCCCAGCTGGAGACAGCCTGCCACTCTTCGGGCAGAATCGTCCCTAAATCGATGTTCAATTCCTGGTTGGTCTCGGGAGGGGCGCAAGCGCTGAGCGCCATCACCAGACAGAGCAGGCAGAATGCGCGCACGCGCACTGTCATCATCCAACAGCGAAAATATGCGCCGGCGTCTGAGAACGGCTTGGCGAAAAGGGATACGCTCCCGAACCGCGCCTCTTTCGAGCAGAGGCGCATTTTCACACTACCCATCGGTCAGGTGATGCCGTTTCTGTAGTTATCGCGGCAATCATATGAATCACATAAATTAGTGGTCGCTGTATGCGAACGGCATCGGCGCCAGCGGCGGGTCCGTATTGGCTTCGTGAATCCAATCATCCGGCGGAAAGAGGCCGGGATGTAGTTGGTTCCATACTTCCCGCAGTTCCGCGGCGACGAATACAGAACCTGTGCCGATCAGGTAGCCGCCTGACGGGGTGATGCGCGTCGCAGTTTCGATGGCTACTTTCATCGACGCCCCAGAGATGACCATCTGATCTGGGTCGATCGGCATTGCCGCTACGACCTCGCGCAGTTCCGGTACGGACATCGCCTTGGGATGTCTGCTCTGGACCAACACAATGCGCTTCGACGCGGCTAGGATACGGGTCAATATCGGCGCCATATCCTTGTCGCGGTTGATCCCAAAAATAAAACTGAACGGTCGCCGAGGGTGGATTGCCAAAAGGGTCGAAAGCAGAACATCCAGGCTATCGCTATTGTGGGCACAGTCCACAACCAGCGGTATACCGCCGGACTCGGGCTGGGGCAGCCATTCAATGCGACAGGGCCACCAGGTGTGGGCCAGGCCGCTATCGACGCATTGGTCATCCCAGGGAATCAGGCCCAGCCGGTGCAGTTCCCGCGCCATTTCGAAGGCGATTCCGGCATTGATCTGCTGGTGTCGCCCAACCAGTGGCAGGGCTGCCCGTTGATAGCGCTGCGCTTCTGTCAGGGGCGCGGCCTTTGCCTCGGCTACGCGTTGCAGCACATCCCTTGCTTTCTGTTTTTGGGGCGCGCTGAATACAGGCGTGCCGGTTTTGATAATCCCGGCCTTTTCTTCAGCGATCTCTTCTAAGCTATCGCCGAGGACATGCATGTGATCTTTGCCGATGCGGGTAATGCCACAGACCGCGGGCAGCAGGACATTGGTGCTGTCCAGGCGGCCGCCTATCCCCACTTCCACCACTGCCCATTCGACCTTAGCCTGCGCAAAATAAAGAAAGGCCAGGATCGTAATGCGGTCAAAAACGGTCAGACCCGGCATCGCTTCAAAGTGGGGCAAGGCTCGTTCCATCAGAGCGGCGCACTCCTCCCTGCCTATCAGATGCCCGTCTACGCGGATGCGTTCACGGCAGGTGTGCAGGTGGGGGCTGGTGAACAGTCCGGTGCGCCGGCCCAGATGACGGAGGATCGATTCTGTGTAGGCGCTGGTGCTACCTTTGCCTTTTGTGCCGGTCACGTGGACCGCCCGGAAGCGATCCTGGGGGTTGTTCAGCGCCGCCAGAACCATGCGCATTCGTTCCAGACGGCGTTCTTTGTTATATTTGGGGCCGCGCCCGTCATACCGGGCATCCCGAAAGAGAAGGCCCAAGGCATCTTCGTATGAAAGCGCTTTCGCTGAAACGAGCCCTGATGTCGGCCTGATTGACATTGGACACTCCGATACCATTTTGTTGAGTAAAGTTGAGTCTACACAACAACGTACGCTTGCAGCGCGGGTGTATCTCCCAAAGCGCGCAGAAATATCCCACGCGCGCCCTGTAGATCTCGACGGCTGCATTGATTGTAAACCCTGTTCCAAGCGCATGCAAACAGCCCTGCGAGTTATCACGCGCAGGGGTAGGATTGGCATCGATCAGAGATCGATATGGTAAAATGCCAACTATCATTGTTCGTCCAATCGATTGCGGAGGAATCTCTCGAATGACCACCAAAATCGCCATTAACGGCTTTGGTCGTATCGGCCGTCAGGTAACGAAGGCGCTGTTTGAACAGCATAAGGATACTTTCGAGCTCGTCGCCGTCAATGATTTGGGTGATGTGCGCACCATGGCCCATTTGTTCAAATACGATACAAACTACGGCGTTTTCGCTGGAAGCGTTGAAATGGTCGATGGAGATCTGTCCATCAACGGCGACCGGCTGCACGTGCTCAGTGAGCGGGACCCCAGCAAACTGCCCTGGGGTGATATGGGCGTTGATATCGTCGTCGAAAGCACCGGCGTTTTTTGCGATCGGGAAAAGGCCGCCCTGCACATCGCAGCTGGCGCCAAGAAAGTGATCATCAGCGCGCCGGCCAAAGGGGAAGACATCACCATCTGTATGGGTGTCAACAATGAGCGCTACAACCCGGACAGCCATCACGTCATCAGCAATGCCAGTTGCACCACAAATTGCCTGGCGCCTGCGGCCAAGGTTGTCAACGACATAGCCGGCATCGAGCGAGGACTGATGACGACTGTGCATGCCTATACGACCGACCAGCGCATTCTCGATCTGGTCCACGAAGATCTGCGGCGCGCCCGGGCCGCAGGCATGAACATCATTCCGACCACGACCGGCGCGGCCAAAGCGGTGGCGTTGGTCGTGCCGGAGCTGAGCGGCAAATTCGACGGCATGGCCATGCGTGTGCCGACATCTACCGTCAGCGTTGTGGATTTTGTCGCCAAAGTAAGCGACCCCGGCAGCACCGACGATCTGCTGGCCGCCTTTGCCGCGGCCGCGGCCGGCCCCATGAAGGGCATTTTGGCCGTCAGTGGGGAACCCCTGGTCAGTTCTGATTTTCAAGGCAATGCGCATAGCAGCGTAATCGATGCCGAATTCACAGCCTGTTACGGCGATCTGGTCAAGGTAGTTGCCTGGTACGACAATGAGTGGGCGTACAGTGTCCGGGTCACAGATCTCGCAGCCTATATCGCCGACCAAGGTGTATAGACCAGACGCCAACGCGCCTCTTGCGACCAGAGGCGCAATGCAACCCATCAAAGGCAAACCTGCCTTTATGCGTAAAAAGACGATCCGTGACATCGACTGGCAGGGTAAGCGTGCGCTTGTTCGCGTCGATTTCAATGTGCCCATGGACAGCAGCGGTCACATCACTGATGATGCCCGCATCCGAGCCACCCTGCCGACAGTTGAATTTCTGCGCGCGCACGGCGCCTCCTTGGCGCTGATGAGCCACTTGGGCAGGCCAAGTGGCGGGCCGGATCCCCGCTACAGCTTGCAGCCCGCCGCTGAATGGTTAGGCCAGTTGCTGAATGCGGATGTGCAGTTTCCCGGCGTTCTGACCGGACAACAGGTGGAATCAGCCGTAGCTGACCTTGGCCCAGGGGAGGCGCTGCTGCTGGAAAACACCCGCTTCGATCCCGGTGAAATGAAAAACGATCCAGGTTTGAGCGCGGCGCTGGCCCGTTTGGGCGATGTGTTCGTCAATGACGCCTTCGGCAGCGCGC
Source organism: uncultured Caldilineaceae bacterium (assembly GCA_958295915.1). Lineage (GTDB taxonomy): Bacteria > Chloroflexota > Anaerolineae > Caldilineales > Caldilineaceae > Bin5. The sequence goes on along the minus strand of OY282381.1, from coordinate 2,909,069 downwards.
ATAGGGCACACGCCAGCACAACCGGCGTGGCGGCTCATCTGCCATCTGTAGCCGGTCTGTTGATGGAGAAGGAGCTGGCTTTTCTGGGGGAGGCGCTGGAAACGCCCGCGCGTCCGTTCGTCGCTATCCTCGGCGGCGCCAAAGTCAGCGATAAGATCGCCGTCATCGAAAAACTCCTGAAAAAAGTAGATGCAATTCTGATCGGCGGTGGGATGGCCAACACATTTCTGGCCGCCGCAGGCTACCGGATGGGGGCCAGTCTGGTAGAGACGGACGCGCTGGACACGGCGCAAGCCCTGCTAGGTATGGGAGCGGGCATCATCCAACTTCCAGTTGATCTGACGGCTGCGGACAGCTTTGCCGCAGATGCCGCCCATCGGAGCGTCAGTGTCGAGGAGATTCCGGTGGGATGGATGGCCTTGGATATCGGTGTGGCGACGGTGGCCCACTTCTCCAATCGGCTGGCCGGCGCGCGCGCAGTTCTATGGAACGGCCCGATGGGCGTGTTCGAATTTCCGATTTTTGCCCAAGGAACGGTTGCGATCGCAGAAATATTGGCGGGATTGTCCAACGCCACAACGATCATCGGCGGCGGAGACTCCGCGGCCGCGGTGCATCAGGCCGGGTTGGCCGAGCGGATGACCCATGTGAGTACCGGTGGTGGCGCCAGTCTGGAATTCCTGGAAGGAAAGGTGCTGCCAGGTGTGGCAGCGCTGGACAACAAAAGTGGGTGACGTATGCGTTTTCTGAAAAAATTGGCCTCGCTTTTTACGGGTGGGGCTGGCGGCGGCAATGGACGTTCCCTTTCCATTTATGTCTTCAGCAACCGCTGTCATGAACCGATCACGGCGGAGATCGATCTGGTAAACAGTCTCAGCCGTGAAGAGGAGAGCGACGCGGAGTTTTACACCCGTAAAGTGTTGCAGGGAAGCGGCAAAAATCGCTGTTTTACCCAAGTAGAGGTGGAACTCTGGTTCGACCGCAACAAGAATATTATCCGCTATGAAGTCAGTGGCGGTCGCTGGCTCAGCGCGGATGAGTACGATGCGGAACTGGTCCGGTTCGATGCGCCAGCGGAGGAAGAAGACCCAGAAGGCGCCGATCCGCCCTCAGACGCGAGGAGCCAGAAAGAAGACCTATAGAACTTCACAGTACACATTTTTCGCGCATCTTTCGAGCAGAGACGCATTCAACACTTCAGCGTTGATGGAGATTTTTCGTTATGCGCAAGCCAATGATGGCCGGCAATTGGAAAATGAACAAAACTGTGCCGGAGGCGCTTTCTCTGACCCGACAGATTTACGAGCTTGTCGGTGATTGTACAGGGGTAGAGCAGGTGCTATGCCCGCCATTTGTGTGTCTGCACGCAGTGAAGGCGCTGACAGCCGATATGCCCTTCTCACTGGGCGCGCAAAACTGCCACTGGCAGGAAAGCGGCGCCTACACAGGCGAAATCAGCCCCACAATGCTCCGCGGACTATCAGACTATGTGCTCATCGGGCACAGCGAGCGCCGGCAGTATTTCGGTGAGACCGACGAAACTGTGAATAAGAAGATGCGAGCCGCGCTGGCCCATGAATTGATCCCAATCGTCTGTGTGGGCGAAAGCCTGGAACAGAACGAGCGGGGCGAAACCAGGGCGGTCATCAGCGAGCAGGTATGGGCCGCGCTGGATCGTTTGAGCGCTAAGCAGGTTCAATCTCTGGTGATTGCCTACGAGCCGATCTGGGCTATCGGCACGGGCCGGGCAGCGACAGCGGAGATGGCCGGCGAAATCTGCGGGCTGGTACGCGCGATTCTGCGGGAAATGCACGGCGACCCTGTCGGCGACAGGATCCGCATCCTGTACGGCGGCAGCGCAAAACCGAGCAACATCCGCGAGATCATGGGGCAGCCAGAGATCGATGGCGCGCTCATCGGCGGCGCCGCGATTGTAGCCGGGAGCTACGCTGAAATGGTGAAGATCACCGCTGAGGTGTACGGGGTGTAATCCGCTATCCTGATGTCTGCGTTCTCCCCTTATCTGTTCTTCGTCCTGTTCCTCGTTCTACTCGCCAGTCTGTGGTGGTTGAGTGGACGGATCGGCCTGCTCATTCAGGAGATCGTCTATCTGATCACGGGGTCGGACGACCTGGCGATGGTGGTTCTGTTCCTGATCTACCTGCCAGGTATTCTGATTCACGAAGCCTCCCATTGGTTGATAGCCAAGATCCTGGGGCTGAAGACGAGTAAATTCCGGGTGTGGCCGAAATTTACTCGAAATTCCATCGGCTTGGGGAGTGTGACAGTTGCGTCCGGAGGCAGGCTGTGGGATAGCCTTGTGGGGATGGCGCCTCTGCTGATCGGATCGGCGCTGATCGTGGTCATCGGCGAGCAGGTCTTCGACACCCAGACGCTTGCCTTCGCCTGGCGTACAGGCAAGCTGCTTGACGGGCTGACCTTCATCGTCGACGGATTGGCCCACAAGCCGGACAGTCTGTGGTGGGGCTATCTGCTCTTCGCCATCGCCAATGCGATGATGCCCAGCGCCAGCGATCGGGAACCGCTTAAATCCCTGACGCTGTACGTCGTATTCATCGGCGCGCTGTTCGTGCTCATTGACAGGTCAGGACAGAATATGCTGTTGCTGCTGAATCTGCTCCTCGGCCCGATACAGGTGCTGACCGGCGCCTTCTTTCTGGCAACAGCCATCGATCTGGCGATCTTTCTGCTGCTGTTCGCTCTGCAAGCGGCGCTGACGATGTTGATCGCGCCGGCCGCCCGCTGAGCGGTGGCGCGTAGCGCGTCTTGGGTAGACATCTCCTGCGCTACGGACGCGCATCTTGCGCGCAGAAGCGCAATTCTTCAACCTCCACTTGCCTTGTCCATCAACGCCGACATGCCTGCTGTGCGGGTTTGTCCTCTGCGGGTTGGGCGTTCTGTCACGGCGTTTCTGGGATGGCGTTCGGGTGGTTTGTTCGGGCCGGGATCGGTATATCTGTGAGACGCGTTGGCTAGGGCAACTGCGCCAAGAGGTCACGGAGCAGCGGGAACAGAAGGCCTGCTACCCCGATGCCTATCAGCCACTTGAGTATTCTCAGTTCCGACTGGACAACTGCTATATCCCCTTGCAGCTCCGACTTGACGGCTGCCATATCCCCTTGCAGTTCCGACTTGACAGCCTGCAGATCGGCTTTGGTTGCCAGGTGTTCGTACGCGCCTTCGATGCGGGCGAGGCGTTCAGTTGGCATCGGGACGTTGCGTTCCGCTTCCAGCCGGGCGATGCGTTCTTCCAGGGAGGTGGACGCCGATGTCGTTGCCATAGGTTAGTCTCCTGACCTTATTCTACCTGCTTTATCAACTACTGCGTAACATGAGTATTGTATATACCTCCCTATTGTAATATCCGAGTGTAGGATCAAAAAGACCCGCCGCTACCGCGCCAGGTCTTTAACAGGATGCCTTTCGGTCAGAAGTCGAGTCAGTTCAAGTGCGCCTGAATTTTGCCCATCAGCTGGGTTTTCTGCTGGAAGCCGACGATCGTCTCCACCTGCTGGCCGTCTTTGAACAGCATCAGCGTGGGAATGCTCATAACCCCAAAGGCCATCGCTGTGCTCTGATTTTCATCTACATCGAGTTTACCGATGGTCAGTTTGCCGTTTAATTCGGAGGCAATCTCATCCAGAACCGGTGCAATCATCTTACATGGACCGCACCACTCGGCCCAGAAATCCACAAGCACGGGGAGATCTGAGTGAATGACTGCATCCTCGAAATTCGCGTCTGTTACAACAACTGTGTTCTCGCCCATTTCTAGTCTCCTACTCCTGTATGCGAGCGTGCAAAGTGCAACCGTTCGTCCGCATGTCTATACTGCGACAAACAACACCCATGTAAGCGCACATCGTCCGAATCGGCTGTAAATCCAACTACCAGATATAGTACCCTCAATGGAGGGTAAAAGTCAAAACGCAGATGTTGCCGGGTGCATGGCAAAATGGGGGTGCGTTCCTTTCTTTGAACAAACTCAACGCAAAGGCGCAAAGCCGCAAGGAATTTCTGGGTGTTTCCTTGCGTCCTGGCGTCCTTGCGTTGCTTTCTGGGGGTGCGTTATACGCAACGCGCGCTTGACATCATCGGCGCGGCGTATAATAATGCCCGCTGCGCGCAACCCGAATTGCCCGCGTTGGAGCTGAGATCAGCCCATGGCACGCGCTGTCACCCGCAAGAAACTGATCGAAGTCGCCCTGCCCCTGGACGCCATCAACGCCGCCTCCGCGCATGAGAAGATGCCTGGCATTGGCGCGCACCCGCGCGGTCTCCACCTGTGGTGGGCGCGTCGTCCCCTGGCCGCGGCGCGCGCCGTCGTGTTCGCCCAACTGGTGGACGACCCCTCTGCATGGCCGGACCTGTTCCCCAGCGAGGAGGCCCAGTCGCAGGAGCGCCAGCGGCTCTTCGACATCATCGAGCAGCTGGTGAAATGGGAGAACACCACCGATGAGAGAGTCCTGGACGATGCGCGCGCGGAGATCCGCAAGAGCTGGCGCAGAACCTGCGCGCACAACCGCGACCATCCGCGCGCGGCCGAGCTATTCGCCCCGGACAGACTGCCGGCCTTCCATGACCCCTTCGCCGGCGGCGGCTCCATCCCCCTGGAGGCGCAACGGCTGGGTCTGGAGAGCTTCGCTAGCGACCTCAACCCGGTGGCAGTGCTGATCAACAAAGCCATGATCGAAATACCGCCCAAGTTCAGTGGTCGGTCTCCAGTGGCTGGAGACCAGGCAGGCCAGCAAGCGCTGACCACCGGTCACTGGCCACGGGCCACGGGCCTGGCCGAGGATGTGCGCTACTACGGCCAGTGGATGCGCGCCGAGGCCGAGAAACGCATCGGCCACCTCTACCCCAAGCTGGAAGTCACGCCGGAGATGGCCCAGGCGCGGCCCGACCTCGAGCGGTACGTAGGCCGCAAGCTGACGGTCATCGCCTGGCTGTGGGCGCGTACGGTACGCAGCTCCAACCCAGCCTTCGCCGATATAGAAGTGCCGCTGGCGTCTACCTTCATCCTATCGAAGAAAAAGGGCAGGGAAGCCTACGTCCAGCCGCTGATCGATGACGACGGCTACCACTTCATCGTCAAAGCGGGGCCACCGCCGGAGGGGGCCAGAAAGGGCACTAAGCTGGCGCGCGGGGCGCACTTCCAGTGTGTGATGTCCGGGGCGCCGATGACCCCTGATTACATCAAGGCCGAAGGGATGGCTGGACGCATGGGCGCGCGCCTCATGGCCATCGTTGCCGAGGGGGACCGGGAACGGGTCTATCTGCCGCCGACACCGGAGCATGAAAGCGTTGCTCAGAACGCAGAACCAGAATGGATGCCCGATGTGGAAATCCCCCCGGATCGGCGCGCAATGTTTACGCCACTGTATGGGCTTACACATTTCAAGCACCTGTTCACCGCCCGCCAGCTAGTGGCCCTGACCACCTTCAGCGACCTGGTGAGTGAGGCGCGCGAACGCATCCGACTCGACGCCGTGGCCGCCGGTCTGGCGGATGACGGCATCCCCCTGCGCGACGGCGGCGCCGGGGCCACTGCCTACGCCGAGGCGCTGGGCGTGTATCTGGCGTTTGCCGTTGATCGTTCTGCCGATTTCTCGAACTCTTGCACTCGATGGGTATCGAGCAATGAGAAAGTAATGAACGTATTCGGAAAACAAGCCATCGCCATGACTTGGGACTATACTGAGGCCGCGATTCTGAATCAGGTTGTAGGCGGTTTCGCGCCGGCAGCGGAGTATATTGCCAAGTGCATTGGCAAGCTGCCGCAGCGCGGGCATGGTCAGGCTGTCCTGCAGAACGCCATGAATGGCGAATTGGCCACTCGAAATATCGTATCGACCGACCCACCGTACTACGACAACATCGGCTACGCCGACCTGTCCGACTTCTTTTACGTCTGGATGCGGCGCTCGCTCCGCCCGATTTTCCCCAACCTGTTCGCCACCATGGCCGTGCCCAAGGCAGAGGAGCTGGTGGCCACGCCTTACAGACATGACAGCAAACAGGAGGCGGAGAAGTTTTTCCTTGACGGCATGACGCGGACGCTGCAGCGTCTCGCTGAGCAGGCGCATCCGGCCTTTCCGGTCACAATCTACTACGCCTTCAAGCAATCGGAAAAGAAGGGCGATACTGGCACAAGCAACACCGGCTGGGAGACATTTCTGGACGCGGTAATTCGCTCTGGATTCTCTATAAGCGGGACTTGGCCTATGCGTAGCGAACAACGCTATAGGATGATTGGAATGGGCGCCAACGCTCTCGCCTCCAGCATCGTCCTCGTCTGCCGCTCGCGCCCCGCCGATGCGCCCCTGGCCACGCGCAGCGAGTTCGTCGACGCGCTCAAGGAGGAGCTGCCGCCGGCTGTGGCCAAGATGCAGACCAGCAACATCGCGCCCGTGGACCTGGCCCAGACCGCCATCGGCCCCGGCATGGCCATCTTCAGCCGCTACGCGCGCGTGTTGCACATCAGCGGAGAGACCGTATCGGTGCGCGAGGCCCTGGACCTCATCAACCAGACCCTGGACGAGACGCTGAGCGCGCAGGAGGGCGACTTCGACGCCGACACGCGCTGGGCCCTGGCCTGGTTCGAGCAGGTGGGCTTTGCCGAAGGCGAGTTCGGGGTGGCCGAGACGCTCTCCAAGGCCAAGAACACCAGCGTCGACGGCCTGGTCGCGGCCGGCATCCTGCAGGCCGGGGCCGGCAAAGTGCGCCTGTTGCGTCCCCTGGAACTGCCAGACGACTGGGAGCCGCAGACAGACACGCGGCTCACTGTCTGGGAGGTAGTGCACCACCTTGTGCGCGTCCACTATCAGCAGGGCGAGGAGGCGGCCGGCGTCCTGTTGGCACGCTTGAGAGGCAACACCAGGGACGCGCGCGAGCTGGCCTATCGTCTCTACCACATCTGCGAGCGCAAGAAGCGCGCCCAGGAAGCGCACGACTACAATGCCCTGGTCCGCAGCTGGCCGGAGATCGCGCGTCTGGCCGTGCGGGCGACATGGGCCGCGCAAGCGACGCTGCTGGACGCATAAGCGGAGTACAGGGCGCGCCTCGAGGGGATAGGGTCGGTCTTGCGCCCGCCCTGGGCAACCACATGCCCCTACAGCTATTCTGTTTCCGCTTTCGCCTCGTGGAGCGCGCCGAGGCGTAGGAGCGGCGGCGCCAGCAGCGTGGCGCCGGCCACGACCACAATCGTGCCGATCCCCCCACTGACGACGGAAAAGACCGGTCCAAACCATTGGGCGACCAACCCCGATTCGAAGCCGCCCAACTCATTGGACGCGCCGATGAAGATGCTGCTGACCGCCGATACCCGCCCCCGCATCCGATCCGGCGTTAAGAGCTGGGTGAGGGTCTGACGCACCACCATGCTGATGTTGTCCAGCGCGCCGGTGAGAAAGAGCATCGCCCACGAAAGGTAGAAGTTCTGCGAAAAACCGAAAAGAATCGTCGCCACGCCAAAGCCGGCCACTGCCAACAGCAGCGCGCGGCCGGCCTGTTTCATCGGCGGCAGATAGATCATCGCAAACGCCATACAGAACGCGCCCACGGCCGGCGCTGCCCGCAGATAGCCAAACCCTGTCACGCCGACGTGCAGAATCTCCTCGGCGAAGATGGGCAGCAGATAGACCGCCCCACCCAGCAGCACCGCAAACAGATCCAAGGACATGAGCGTGAACAGAATGCGCTTGTCCCACACGAACTGCAACCCAGCCACAAGGGTCTGCCAGATAGCTGGCTGCGGCTGAGTCGCGTCCCACAGTGGCGCGCCATCCACCCTTTCGGCCGGTCGAAAATGAAATCGGGTCAGAATGAGGACGAACCAGAGGGAACTCGCGGCGGCGATGATATAGGCGCTGGGCACGCTGACAGCGATAATCAATCCGCCGATGGCCGGCCCGCCTACCGATGCCATGTGCATGAGGCTGGTGTTCCAGGTGACCGCGTTGGGAAAGACTTCAGCCGGCACCAGTTGGGGCAGCAGCGCCACCCGAGCCGGGCGGCCCAGCGTCATGGCCGTCGCGTCCAGAAAAAGCAGCGCGAACATCCACGCCACCGGCCCTTGTATGGCGGAAAAGACGGCCAACGCCAGGGATGTTGCGGTCATCCCCAGCAGGCTGAACATGGCCAGACGCCGACGCTCGTAGCGATCCGCCAGCACCCCCGCGGGCAGGGCCAGGAGCATCATCGGCAGGGCTTGGACCAGACCCACCAGCCCCAGCGAAATGGCTTCGCCGGTGCGTTGATATATCTCCCAACCGATGGCGACGCTCTGAATGCGAGTGCCAATCATCGCCAACAGCCAGCCGAGAACATACAGACGGTAGTCGTGAATGCGGAATGCCGCGTAGGGATCGTGGGAGCGGGACATTAGAATTGAGAATTACGAATTGAGAGCTGTCCAATTCGTAATTGAATTATCGAGTGCCTGTTCAATCAGCCACTGCCGCCGATCATGACGCCGTCCACCCGAATCGTCGGCGAGCCCAGCGCGCCCATCATCGGCACAAACGTCAGGTCGTTGCCGATTGCTTTGATGTTTTGCAGCAGTTCCTGCATGGGCAGAGCGATGGTGACTTCATTGACCGCATAGCTCAGCGCGCCGTTTTCGATCCAGTAGCCTTTGGCCGAGATCGAATAGTCGCCGCTGATCGGGTTGATGCTGGCTGTATTCATCACGCTTTCCACGTATAGCCCCCGCTCCACCCCGGCGATCACCTCCTCCGGCGTCTGGAGGCCGGGCTGAAAGTAGAAGTTGCTGGCATCCAGCCCCGGTATGGAGGCGTGGGAACCGCGGCTGGCGTTGCCGGTGGAACTGGCGGCGCCATCGCGGGTGGCAGTGTAGTGATCATACAGGGCTGTCTGCAGCACCCCTTCGTCGATCAAACGTGTGGCTGCGGTGGGCACGCCCTCATCGTCGAAGGGCCGGGTGGCGATCCCGCCGGGCAGCCGTCCGTTGTCCAGCACAGAGACCATATCCGCGGCCACAGGCTGGCCGATTTTGTCCTTTAAGAAGGAGCGATTGCGCTGCAGCGCATCCGCGCCCACCGCGCGGGAGAGCGCGCCGAGCACGCTCGTGGCAGCCAGGGGTGAATAGACTACCGTTGCCCTCTGGGTGGGCACAGGCTTGCCGCCCAGCATGCCCACCGCTTTGCGGGCCGCGTCTTCACCGACTTCCGCTGGCGCGAAATCGGCCAGCCGCGAGCCAAAGCCGAAGCCAAACGCCATCGAGCGGTCGTTTTCATCCGCAGCCATCGCCATCAGAAATCCGCCGATGAAGCTCTTGTCGTAGCTGCCGGCAATGCCTTTGGAGTTGGCAATCGCCACGGTTCCAACCTGGCTCAGCAGCATGCAGGGATTGGTCAGGACGATGCGCTTGTCGTAGCCCAGGGCCACCCGCTCGAGCTGTTTGGCCATCTCCACTTTGCGTTCAATAGGCAGATCGACAAGCGCCTGGTCGTAGATGTCCAGCTCTTCATCGGGGGCCGGCTGTGGCTCTGGCAGGGAGCGATATACATCGCCGTCGGCGACTTCGGCAAGGGTGACGGCAGCCTCGATCGTCCGTCTGATGCTGTTCGCCGAGAAGTCGGACGTATAGGCATAGCCCAGCCGCGCCCCACTGTGGCGCGCGCTACCACCCTTTCCATCCCGGATCACCCGCACCCCCAGCCCTTTGGCGCCGGCTTGAGAGAGCTTTTCCACTTCCCCGCGATCAACATTGATCTCCGTATTCTGCCCTACATTGATATATGCTTCTGCCTCGACGCCCCATTCGACTGCCTGGGACACAACATCTTTGGCAAGTTTGAGGTAGTCCACGCCTTCACTCCTTGATTCCGCAATTCATTTCACTTTGAAAAAAACGCAATGTCGCAATGTCGCAATGCCGCAAAGAAAAACCAGAAATTCATCGCGTCCCCGCGCCCTTCGCGCCTTTGCGTTGCCTTTCATTCCGTGCCGCCAACCGTCAGCTTCGGTGCCCGCACGGTCGGTTGGCCGACACTCACCCGCGCCCACTGTATTTTGCCGCACATGCCGCGGCCCGGATCCAGGGCTGGATCTGTGCCGATCATATCGATCTGTCGCAGGGTCTCCGGCCCGTTGCCCACGAGCGTAGCGCCCCGCACCGGCGCGGTGAGTTTGCCGTCTTCGATCAACCAGCCTTCCGTGACAGTGAAGACATAATCGCCCCGGCCGATCTCCACCTGGCCGCCGCCCAGTTTTTTGGCATATAACCCCTTTTTCACCGAGCGGATGATCTCCTCCGGGTCGTGCGGGCCAGCGTCGATGAATGTGTTCGTCATCCGCGGCATGGGCATGTGACGGAAGGACTGCCGGCGTCCATTGCCCGTGGAGCCGCGTCCGACGCGGCGCGCTTCGGTCAGATCCCACATATACTCCTGCAGAATGCCGTTCTCGATCAGCACTGTGCGCTTGGTCGGCGTGCCCTCGTCATCGAAGCGCATTGTACCCCGCCGGCCGGGGATCGTGCCGTCATCTATGGCGGTGAGGAAATCCGGCCCAACCTTTTCGCCTACCAGCCCCGCGTAGGCGGATGCGCCTTTGGTGACGAAGTCGGCCTCCATGCAGTGGCCGCAGGCTTCGTGGAAAAGCACGCCGCCCCAGCCGTTTGTGATGACGACGGGCATCTCGCCGGCCGGGGCTGGTCTGGCATCCAGCATAAGCAGGGCTGTATCGGCCGCCTCCGGCATCATCTGCACCGGGTCGCGGTCGTCGAAAAATTCCAGACCGATCTGGCCTCCAATGCCCGTGGCGCTGGACTGGCGCACATCACCCTTTTGCGCGGTCACCTGCCCCCGAAATTCGAGAAAAGAGCGGTCATCCTCCGCCCATACACCCTCGGAGTTGTAAATCCATACCCGGCGACGGGTTTCGCTATAGCCGCACTGCACGCTGACAATATGCGGGCTGTGCCGCCGGGTGACCTCGTCCATCTGGCGCAGAACTCCGGCCTTTTCCTGGGTGGACATCCGCTCAAAGGGACGTTTGACCTGGAAGATAACGGGGCTTTTGCGCTTTGTCAGATCGGCGCATACCCGGATGCCGTTGGCGCCTCTGGCTGCGGCGGCCGCAGCCGTGGCCGCCTCCAGCAGAGCCTCTTCGCCGAGATCGTCAGTGTAGGCGTAGGCGGCGCTGTTGTCATAGAAGACGCGCACGCCGCCACCGATGTCGTTGCCTTGGGTCGCCTGCTCCAGACGGCCCTCGTCCAGCGTCAAAGAAAGCCGCTCAGTATTTTCCAAATAGACTTCTGCCAGGTCACCACCGTTCTGGAGCGCAGTGTCTAACACCCGGCGGATAGATTCAGTGGGAAGCATATTATGATCTCCTATCACTTTCGCCTCTATGCAACGCTTTGATCCAGCCGTCGCATGTCTTCTTCATCCAACGCCAGCGATAGCGCTTCCTGATTCTGGCGCAGATGCGTCCGATTCATCGACATAGGAATCGTCACTACTTGGGGCTGGCGGGTGAGCCAACGCAAAGCCACCTGTGCGGTCGTAGCGCCGTGCTTCCTGGCGACCGATTGCACTGTGGCGTTCTCCAGCACGCCGTCTTTCAGGGGCGAGTAGGCGGTGAGCGCGATATCGTTCTCCTGGCAGTAGTTCAGAAGCCCGTTTTGCTGCGGCTGGCGCTCGTGAAGATTATACCGCACCTGATCTGTGACCACCGGCGTGGCGCACAATGTCTGTGCCCGGCGCAAAAGCGGCACGTCGAAATTGCTGACACCGACCCGTTTCACCCGTCCGTCCGCCACCGACCGATTGAGAGCGCGGAACGTCTCCTCCAGGGGAATGTCGGCGTTGGGCCAGTGGATGAGGTAGAGATCCGCGTAATCGGTTTGCAGCCGTTGCAGGCTGCCATCCAGCGCCCGCAGCAGATCATCGTAGCGTAGATTTGGCCCCCACACTTTGGTCGTCAGGAAAATATCCTCACGCGCGTACGCTTGCAGCGCGCGGCCTACCAGTTCCTCGGCATGGCCGGCGCCATACATCTCCGCAGTGTCGATATGCGTATACCCCATATCAATGGCATCCCGGATCAACGCTGTCGTCGCGTCGTCCTGGGAATGATCGGCGTTGGAGCCGCCCCCCATCTGCCACGTGCCCAACCCCAGCACAGGGAGATGGCTGCCGTCGTTGAGGATTCGGGTTTTCATTTTTGATTGCACTCCTTGCGCAGCGTAGGGACAATTCGGCTTCGCGATTCGGTATTCCCGCCAATTCAACGCGTGACTATGATTTATGTGATCAGGGCGCTCATACCTCATTGGCTACAAAGAAAAGTATACGCCAGAGAGCGAAAATCCAGAACTTTCAATCGGACGCGGAAAAATTCGAACGCGCCACTGTGGGGCGCGACTCTGTTTGGGGTGTATCCCAGATTTGGGGGCATCCCTCTGTTTGTTCAGTATTGTTCGGTATTGACCGAACAAACAGAACATGATAGACTAGGCGGTATCGTTATGGTTGAATGCGCCTCTGCTCAAAAGAGGCGCGCAACAGAGCCTGCCAGCGATGTTGGCGATAGAGGGCGGGCACACCTGCAGTGGTTAGTGGCCGGTTGCCAGTAACGGCACTGACTACTGGCAACTGATTTTTGCCCCTATGGGAGAACAAGCATGACACAGCCTGCGATTTCGGTAAAGGATCTGAGTTACAGCTACGGTGACAACCTGGCCGTGGATGGTATTGCATTCGATGTGGCGGCAGGGGAGGTGATCGGCTTTCTGGGGCCGAACGGCGCCGGCAAATCAACCGTCGTCAAAATACTGACGGGGCAACTGACGCCCTTGAAGGGCACGGCCGTTCTGCTGGGCCTGGACATTGTCAAAGAGCGCAAACAGGTGCAACATCAGATTGGCATCTCCTTTGAAGACACCAATCTGTACGAGCAGATGAGCGCCGTAGAAAATCTGGATCTGTTTGCCAAGCTGTACAAAGTAGAGAATTTCGATGCCATGAGCCTGCTGGAAAAGGTAGGTTTGGCCGGGCGGGAGAAGGAGCGCGTGGCCAGCTACTCCAAAGGTATGAAGCAGCGGCTGATGGTGGCGCGCGCCATGGTCAGCGACCCCAAGATGTTGTTTCTGGATGAGCCTACCGATGGCCTCGATCCCGTATCGACCCAGACAATTCATGCCTTGATCCGGGGGGCCACCCAGCGGGGAACCACCGTTTTTCTGACCACACACGACATGGTCGAAGCCGACAAGCTGTCCAATCGCGTGGCCTTTATCAACCAGGGCAAAATCGTGGCGCTCGACACGCCGGCGCGTCTGAAGCAACGTTTCGGGCTGCGCGCGCTCAAGGTCGAAGTTGAGTTGCCCCACGGGGAGACCGCAATCCGTGAAGTGACGCTCGACGAGGAGCAGACGGCGCAGGCGGTGTTTGACCTCTTCAGGAACGAGCGCATCGTGACCGTCCACAGCGAAGAAGCAACGCTGGAAGATATCTTCTTTGATATTACCGGCAGGGGGTTACAGGGATGATCGGCGCACTTGTCGTGAAGGATATGAAGCTCTTTTTCCGCAACCGCTTCTTTGCGGTCGTTACCGTTCTGGGGCTGGTGGCGTACCTTATCATCTACTTCTTGATGCCGAGCCAGGTAGATGAGAGCCTGGGCATGGCCTTTTTTCTGGAGAACCCAGAGTCGTCATCGCTTTACGAAGCGCTGACCGACGAACCCGACGCCTATGTTTTCGACTCGGAAGCTGAGATGTTGACAGCCATGGAAGAGACCAATGATTTCTTCGTTGGCCTCTCGATTCCAGAAGAATCGGCGGCGGCAATCGCCAAAGGCGAAGAGGTGACGCTGAATGCCTATTATGCCCCCGGCGTCCCCGCCGAAGCCAAGCAGATATTCCACGATGTGCTGGTGATGATCGCCAATGCCGCCAATCCCGAGATGCTGGCCAATTTTGACCGCTTCCAGGAGACCGAAATCGTGCTGGGCAATGATATGTCTAGAGCGCCCCTTTCCATGAGGGACCGCTTCGTTCCTTTGCTCCTGATGGCGATTGTGATCATGGAGGTGTTCGGACTGGCGACACTCCTGACTCGGGATGTGGAAAACGGTACCGCGCGCGCCCTGATTACTGGCCCGCTGCGACTGCACCAGTTCTTTATCGCTAAAGTGCTGATAGGCATGATCTTAGCCTTTGGTCAACTGTTGATCCTGATCACCATTATGGGCCGACTGGGCACAGCGCCGCTGCTGCTGTTGACGACCTCGCTGCTGGGTGGTTTCCTGATGGTGGGCACTGCTTTCCTGATCGCGGCCATCTCCAAAGACAACATGTCGGTGCTGGCCTGGGGCGTCGTGAGTTTCATACTCTATTTCATTCCGGGCCTTTCGATCATGTTGCCCGGCCTGTCAACCGGTTGGATGGAGGTAATTCCGTCCTTCTTTTTTGTGGATTCCCTGCACCGTATCCTGAACTTTGAGGCTGGCTGGGCAGACGTAAACCGCAATTTGGCGATGCTGTTTGCGCTTGGCATCGGCACGCTGGCGATCGGCAGCGCGGTATTGAGGAGACGATTCTAATGGATATGCAACGGATTTGGATTCTACTCGGTAAGGAAGCGCGCCTGGGGGCGACCAATTTCATGGGCATCTATGTGCTTGTGATGCCGGTGATCATAAGCCTGCTGATCGCACTGGTGTTTGGCGACTTGCTTGCCCAAACCCCGCGCTTGGGGGTTTTCGACGCCGGCGGCAACGAGCGTTTTCTCCAGCCACTGATCGACCATCCAAGCATGAACACAACCGTCTACAACTCCGATGCGGCGCTCCAAGCGGACGTAACGCGCGGCGCCGCTGAGGTAGGGCTGAGCCTGCCCGTTGGTTTCAGCGAGGCGCTGGAAAGCGGCAGCGAAGATGTCGAGTTCACTACCTACCGTTGGGGTGAGGCGGGAACGCGCAGCCTCATGTTGTTGGAATCGACCCTGGCGCGTGCCCTTGCCGAGGGGAGCGTCGGGCGCGGCTTTGAAGAACTCCCTGTCAGCGTCAACGCGGAGCAGCTGGGCAGCGCCAACACCGCCACCTGGTCCCAGCGCCTGCTGCCCCTGATATTGATCATGGCAATCATGCTGGGGGGTCTGTTCATTCCCGCCTTTTCACTCATCGAAGAGCGACAGAAACGGACGCTGGTGGCCGTAACCACCACCCCCACTTCGCTATTGGATGTCTACCTGTCCAAAGCGCTGCTTGGTTTCCTGCTGAGTGGCATCATGTCCGTGATCATCTTGCTGCTCAACAGAGCCTTTGCCGGGCAGCTGGGGCTGCTTCTGGTTGTGATTGCGCTCGGGGCGCTCATGTCCTCGGTCATAGGAATCATCTTGGGGTCGGTGGCCAAGGACATGGATACATTCATGGGCATCATCAAGGCGTTGGGCATTGTTCTGTATGCGCCCGGTATCCTGAGAATATTTCCCCAGGCGCCAGAGTGGATCGGCCGTCTTTTCCCTACGTACTATGTGATGAATCCTCTGCTTGAAGTGAGCCAGAACGGCGCCCGCTTTGCCGATATTGTCGTAGACATCGCCGTCCTCGCCGCCATCATCGCCGCTCTGCTGTTCATTCTCAGCCGCGTCATCGGCCATCAGCAGCAGCAGTTGGCGTTGGGAGGCTAACTGCAGTGAGTCAGAAAGTTGAGTAATCTTGAGTATTCTATTCTGATTCAGGTATGCTTCAGGCAAAGGCAGGTATGACTTCGGCTGTACGCGCCAGCGCCAGCATTATCCTTTACCATGAACCCTGACTTTCGGGATGTCGATGAACGATATGCACGAGTATGTGGAAAGTTTCGGTCTCTTCTGGGAACAGGCCGGCCTGCCCCGTATGACCGGGCGGATTCTGGGTTGGCTGCTGATCTGTGATCCACCCCATCAGACTATGCACGATCTGACCGTCGCCTTGCAGGCCAGCAAGTCTTCCATCAGCACGGGCACGCGGATGCTCATTCAGATGGGGATTATCGAACGTCTAAGTCTACCCGGTCACCGCCGCGACCATTTCCGCATCATCCCGGATTTCTGGTCACGCGTGCTGGAGGAGAAAGCTCAACAGTTCACAGATTTTCGTCGCTTGGCGGAGAAAGGCCTGTCTCTGCTGGAGGGGGCCTCCCCAGCCCGCCGCAAACGGCTGGAAACTATGCGGGATCTCTACGCCTTTATGGAGCGGGAGTATCCTCTTGTGTTGAGCCATTGGCGAACGCACAGACGAGAAGAGAAGGCTGAGAAGTGAGGACCTCCTCTCTCCTCGCTTTGCTATCTCTGCCGCCCCCTCGGGCCGATGATGGCCCTGCTGTTGGCTTCACTGGCAAAGAACATTGAATGCGCCGGACGTACGGGGTCTCTCATTGCCTGTCGGCACGGCGCACAGCCTCGGACGCGACGCGCAGCGCCGCCGCCAGCTTCTCCGTCGGCACGCCGCCGCCCTGGGCAAAATGCGGCCGACCGCCACCGCCGCCGCCGAACTGCTTCAGCGCATCGCGCAACAGGCTGCCGACATGCAACGGCACATCCGCCGAACGCGCGAAGATCACCGTCCCTTTGCCCCGCTGCGCGCAGCCGAGCAGAGCCACAACCCCCGGCTCTGCCGTGAGCGCCGCGGCCAGCCTTTGCAATGTCGCCGGCTCTGCATCGGACAGCGCGCGGGCCACCAGCCGCAGCCCGGCAACGGTTTCAGCAGTCGCCAGCAGCTCGCGCGCCTGATATTGGAGTAGGGTCTCCCGCTGTGTTTGCAGTTCCTTGTGCGCATTTCTGAGCGCCTCTTGCTGTTTCAACACCAGCGCCGGCACATCGCTCACGCCGGCGTCCAATAGACCCGCCGCCTCTGCCAGCAGCGCGCGCCTATGCGCGGCATCCCTCAGCGCGCGTCGTCCGCAGACGAAATGCACCCGGCTTTTGCCGCGGCGCTTTTCGATGCGCAACAGCGCGATCAGCCCGATCTCACCCGTCCGCCGCACGTGTGTGCCACCGCACGCAGACCAGTCAAATTTATCGATCTCCACAATGCGAATCTGACCGTTCACGTTGGGCGCACGGCGCAGGGGGATTGTTGTAGCGCGCGCCACTGTAGCGCGCGCCCCTGTGAGGCGCGACTTCGCCCGTTCCGTTTCCGCTATCCAATAGGCGCGCAGCGGACGGTTCTGCCAGACGATCTCGTTGGCAGCCGCCTCGACCGCGGCCAACTGCTGCGGGGAGAGCGGAGGGCCGTCTAAATCGAGGGTGTTCAGTACGTCACCGAAATGGATGGCTACAGTTTCCAGGCCCAGATGGCGGTAGAACGCCTGGGAAAGCAGATGCTGCCCGGAATGCTGCTGCATATGGTCGTAGCGACGCGGCCAATCGATCTGTCCGGCAACGGTTGCCGTCTCCTCTGGCAGGGGATGGGCCAGAACATGCAGCACAGCGCCATCCGGCCCGACCTGCGCATCGACGACTGGCGTGCCGTTCAGTCTGCCGGTATCATGGGGTTGCCCGCCAGATGTGGGATAAAAGGCCGAACGGCTTAGCCGCACCGCTGGTTGCCCCCGCAGCGCGACCCGTTCGGTCACCTGTGCGATAAATGTCTTGTTGTAGGCGTCTTCGTAATACAGTCTGTCGTTCATCGACTATGATTTGTATGATTTATGTGATAGACAGGGTTTGCGCAGTGCCCGCCTCGATCTGAAGCCGCTGCGCATTCTGCTGGAAATCCGCGGGAAAATGCGCCCAATCGGTGGTCGTTACGATCCCCTGACGCAAATCCACCAACGCGCTGAGCAGAGCCGCCCGCCGCCGCGCATCTAACTCGCTCATTACGTCGTCCAACAGCAGAATCGGCTTCTCGCCGGTCGCCTCAGACATCGCTTGCAGTTCGGCCAGTTTCAGGGCCAGCGCGCCGGTGCGCTGTTGGCCCCGGCTGCCGTAGACGCGCAGGTTCCAAGTGTTGTTTTGCGCGCCCCTGTGGGGCGCGACGTTGACCAGAAAGATCAGCTCGTCCCGGTGGGGGCCGTAGAGCGAACTGCCTGCGGCCAACTCCACCCCTCTGCGGCCTTCCAGCCGCTCGCGAAAACGCTGGCTGATTGTCGGCGCGTCGGCTTTCAGGCTGGCCAAGGCATCGAATTGGGCGTCTTCGCCGTCTCGCAGCCGTTGATAGTCGCTATCGGAGTATAGCCCGGTATTGAAGCTGGGCAGATAAAACAGTTCCAATGCTTCCTGCCGCTGCGTGAGATCCTGATGGCGGCTCCGGGCAATGGGAGCCAGATGGGCCAGATAGGCGTGACGGCGAGTCAGCACCTGTGTGCCCTGCTCGACAAGCTGATCATCCCAGAAGCTGAGCTGCGCAGCGACTGACGGGCTGTCAGGTTGTTCCTGTTCCTGCAGCCGTTTCAGAAGGCTGTTGCGCTGGGTGACGACTTTCTGATAGCGGGAAAGAGCCTGGCAGTAGTGGCGGTCGATCTGGCAAAGGGCGATATCGATGTAGCGACGGCGTTCGCTGGGGCTGCCGGAGATGAGGGCGAGGTCCTCCGGCAGAAAAAGCACTGCCCGCAGATGGCCGACCAGGTCCATACTGCGCCGGGGCGCGCCGTTGACCCGCACCTGTTTGCTGTAGTTCACGCCGTCGTTGCGGAGTGTAAAGAGGATCTCCAGAGTCGTTGACTGCTCCGCCCGCATGATATCGCCCCGGATACGCCCGTAGGGGATCAGCTCGCGGGTGGCGTCTCTGTCCACTACCTCCCGCTCGGCTCTGGCATGGCGGGATTTGCTCGTCGCCAGATAGTACACGGCCTCGAGCAGATTTGTTTTGCCTTGGCCGTTGCGGCCCTGCACGAGCGTCACAGGCGCGCTGAAGGCCAGGTCCAGCTGTCTATAGTTGCGGAAATGTTCCAGGTGGAGATGGGAAAGAAACATTGAAACACCAGTTTTCAGTTTTCAGTGCACTGCAGTTGCTCGAAACTAAAAACCAGAACCTAGCCACTGTCTTCAGGCAGGTACCAACCGACGGTCTGTCTGTTGCGGGTGAAGTAGGTCTGGGCCACCCGCTGAACATCCGCGACAGTGACCGCCGCGAGGTTGACCAGCCAGGCATCGAACCAGCCGCTGTCGGCGATCATTTCGCTAAAACCCAGCCAGTAGGCCTGATTCGTCACACTTTCGCTGCTGTAGGCAAACTGGGCTTTCGTCTGTTTGATGGCTTTTTCCAGCTCCGCTGTCGCCACAGGCTCTGTTTGCGCCCGCTCGATCTCCGCCCAGATCGCATCCTCCACCTGCTGGTGGGTGATGTCCTGGGCGAGGGTGGCGTAAAAGCTGAAAAGATAGGGATCGATAGTCGGAATGTACGAAGAGCCGACGCCCACAGCCAACTCTTTGTCCACGAGCGCCCGATAGAGACGGTTGCTGCGGTTAGAAGAGCTGCCGCCAAAGAGCCCCATTCCCTTGGCGCCGCTGAGAATGCTATCCAGCACCGTCAGCGGGAAAAAGTCCGGGTGATGCGCGGCCGGCGCATGGAAGGCCAGACCGAAGTAGGCGGTTTGATCTGTGCCCCGCAGAACGATGCGGCGTTCCGCCTGCTGCTCCGGTTCCTGCAAACGCATCTCGGGCACAGCCGGCCCCGATGCGAGGCCGCCAAAATACTGCTCGATCCGAGCGGTCATCTGTTCGCTGTCAAAATCGCCCACGGCCACAGCCACAGCGTTGTTGGGTGTGTAAAAGGTGCGATAGTGGCCGTAGAGATCGTCACGGCCCATGGTCAGCAGATCATGCTTCCAGCCAATGACCGGATGGCGGTAGGGATGCATCTGAAAGGCCACTGCCTGCATCTCCGTGTTCAGAAGCCAGCGATAGCTGTTTTCGCTGCCTTCCCGTTCGCTGATGATGACTGTGCGCTCCGATTCGGTCTCATCCGGGGCGAAGATTGCATTGGCCATACGGTCGCTTTCTACGTCCAGGGCCAGTTCGATGCGCTCCGCGGGGAAGGTTTCGAAGTATGTCGTCCAATCCTGCCAGGTCATGCCGTTGAAGGAGCCGCCAGCGCGGGCCACGGCTTTGTCGAAGGCGCCCTGAGGATATCTGTCCGTACCTTTGAACAGCATGTGCTCCACCCAGTGGCTGATGCCAGTAGCGCCAGGCATTTCGTTGCGGCTACCGACCCGGTAGAATATCCAGAAGCTGGCTACCGGCGCCAGGTGGCTTTCTTTGAGAAGGATCTGCAGCCCATTGTCGAGGCATGCTGCGCTCAATACTGCGGTATTCCCGCCAGTTGACGATCGATTCATGTGGTTTGTGTGATTGCGCTCATACCTCACAGTATCGCTTCCAGCGTGCATGGTTCTATCTGCTTTCATTGATTGTAGCTCCCATTGCGGGCGAGACGTCCGCGATCCCAGGATTTTGGTTGGTCGTGTGTCCTCTGCCTACACTCCTGTAGATAAATCCCAGAGCCTCCATTGTGGAGATATTGTAGATGTTTCGTCCATCCACGAGAATGGGGCGGGCCATAAGATTTTTGATGCGCGGCATATCGAGTTGGCGAAATTCGTCCCATTCAGTGCAGACCAGTAGAGCATCCATGCCGTCGGCAAGATCGTAGGGATCTTCCCTCAGCCGCAGATCCTGGTTCAGGTTGGCCGCCCCCGGCATCGCTACCGGATCGTAGCCGCTGACCAGAGCGCCTTCGATCTGCAGCAGGTGGATGATTTCCAGGGCTGGCGAGTGGCGCAAATCGTCGGTATCGGGCTTGAACGCCAAACCCAGGATGCCGATCTTTTTGTCGACCAGATAGCCGCCCAGCAGAGTGCGCAGGGTGAGCAGCGCCCAGCGGCGGGCATTCTGATTGATTTCTGCCACCGCGCGCAGCAGGGATGAATGGACCCCGTACATCAGCGCCGTATGCTCCAGGGCTTTCACATCTTTGGGTAAGCAGCTTCCGCCGTATCCCAGGCCAGCATTGAGGAAATGAGGGCCAATGCGTCGATCATAGCCTATGCCTGCCGCCACCTCCTGAACATTCGCGCCCAGCTTCTCGCAGATGGCGGCAATTTCGTTGATAAAGCTGATGCGAGTGGCCAGAAAGGCGTTGCTGGCGTATTTGATCATCTCGGCGGTGCGCAGGTCGGTGGCGACAATCGGCGCGCCCAAGGGTAGATACAGTTGGGCCACTCGCTCGACTGCGGCCTGGTTCAGGCTGCCCAATACCACCCGGTCGGGGTTCATAAAATCGGCGATGGCCGAGCCGGCCTTCAAAAACTCCGGGCAACTGACCACCGAAAAATCGATAGGCGTCGGCTGATTGCGCTGAATACTATCCGCCACCCAATCGCCGGCGCCGACGGGAACGGTACTTTTGCTGACGACGATCAAGGGGCGGCGCATGGCGCGGGCGATGCTTTCTGCCGCCATACGCACATAACGCAGGTCAGTCTCGCCGTCGACGCTGTTGGGCGTACCGACACAGATGAAGACAAACTCTATATCGGCTAGCGCTTCTGCATAGCTGGTGGTGAACAACAGTCGTTCAGCTTTGATATTGGGCTGCATCAGCTCAGATAGACCCGGCTCGTGGAAGGGCGGTTCGCCCTGCCGCAGTTTGCCGATCTTTTCTTCATCGATATCGATGCATATGACGCTGTTGCCCAGATTGGCCAGACAGGCGCCTGTCACAAGGCCGACCTGCCCAACACCAACTACTGCGATCTTCTTCATCTAAGCCTCCATCTCGCGTGGGCGTATGCGCGCAAATAGGAATCCATACCGCTCATTCTATCACAGGCGCATCGCTCTGCGCCGGCTGGTTGGCCTGCTCTTGCGCCGCGATGAAGTCGCTCCAGCGCAACTGCTCCCGCCAGAAGTAGTAGGCGCCGAGGACCGTCACCGGCGCCCACAGGGCTACGTGCAGGGTGAGGGTATAGCTGGCGGCCAGTTGGGCATCAACGCCATAGGCGACGAGCGTTTCGATGGCTGGCGTATCGAAAGTGCCGATGTAACCGGGTGCAGACGGCAGAGTTGTCGCCAGATTGACGAGGCCGTTTATCAGCATCAGCGCCAGAAAGGTGTGGAATGCGCCTCTGCTCGAAAGAGGCGTGAAGAGGCTGAAGGTGAATGCGTGCATGACAAACCAGTATTTGACCGTCTCCATCAACCAAATCACAATGCTTGTGACGAAGATCATCAGTACATCGCTGCCGCTACGCAGGCTGGCGATCCCTTCCATAAACCGTTCATAGATATCGTCCGTGCGTATACGAATGCGAGCCGGCAGAAGATGCCCGGCGACCCAGCCATACAAGGCGGCGACCCATCGGGGCCGGACTGTTAGCCAGATGAAGACGGCGGTGGTGATCAGCAGTAGGGGCGTGACGAATAGGACAAACCGCTGAAAGGCTGCTGGAATCGGCGCAAACGGCAAGGCCAGAAAAACGAACAGGAGCATCACCAGCCCATCGAAGATGCGCTCGATGATAACCGTTGCCAAGCTGGAGGTGATAGGGATCTCCTCTCGTTGCCGTAGGACGTAGGCGCGCATCACCTCTCCAGCCCGAAAGGGGTATATATTGTTGCCGAAATAACCGATGCAAACGACCGGAAAGAGCCTGGCGAGAGCAACCGGCTTCAGGTGGCGCAGCATAAAGTGCCAGCGCCAGGTGCGGGCCCACAGCCCGACAAAATAGACGGCCACACCGGGAACGATCCACCAGTAGTTGGCCTGTCCCATCGCCCGCCACACCTCCGGCAGATGGAGGCCGGGCACTATCAGATAGAGAAAAAAGGCGCTAATCAGGATACCGATCAGCAGTTGCGCCGTGCGTTTCATCCATGCCTCTTGTCCTCGTCGCCCATCCCTTGTCGCACAATACAACTATTATTCCATAAGTTACAGAGTCATTGAAAATCGTTGAATGCGCCTCTGCTCGAAAGAGGCGCATCGGTAGCGACCTACGACAAACTTCCGCAGCTCGTATCCCCACGTCGCGCGCCGCAGGGGCTGCGCATCGTGCGAATACCGAATTGAGGTATGAGCGCCATCATACAAGTCGATACGCAAACAGTAAACTGGCGGGAATACCGAATTGGCGCGCCATACAATCTTTTCCTTGCCCCGCTTCCCCCGCGAACCGAATAGGAAAAAGAAAATGCCAGGCCATATGGCCTGGCATACAAAGGTAGACTTCTGGACTGTCGTTCGCCTGGGCTATCCCGGTATGGGGAGCATCGCAGGCTGTACCGCCTCACCGAGAATCTCTTCCATCGCCATTACGTGGGCACAGATGCTTCTGCGTTGAAACTCTTCGCAATCACAATCCCAAGATCCCTGATCATAGGAGACCCGGTGATCAGCGTTCTCTCCGTGAATTTTGACCTGAAGATTGTTGACCCACAGGCGCTGATCACGCTCGGCTGCGTACTGGCGGGCTTTGATGATACGGCTGGCAATAGCGTCCATTCTGCTTTCCTTTCTCTGAAATGGTAAGCGCTGATGAAACGAAACGGTACAGCGACAGGTTCCCGGCAGATGAGCGTTCTCCAAAACAACAACACCCAGACACGGCACGCGCCCAGGTGTTTGCAGCTTTTGCAATCAGTTCAACTCGATATAACTTCTTGCAATAGCCCTTCGAATTAAAAGGTGTTTTGCGCGCCACTTCGATATTCCCACCAATTCAATACCTGACACCAGGGATCTGTGATCAGGACGCTCATACTTCAATTCGGTATTCCCGCCAGTTTACTGTTTGCGTATCGACTTGTACGATGACGCTCATACCTCACTGTGAGGCGCGACTTTGCGTTCACGTTCAATCTTGCGGGCCACCTGTTGTCTGACCGGTACGATGGAAACCCAACCGCGCGGACGAGTCTGATCTGTATCTGCTGAACATAGTCAGAGCCGTTCGCTATTGAGCGGCTGATCTCAGTATAATCTCTTATTCCTCTGCTGTCAACTGTTCCTCTGCTGTCAACTGGGATCGCGGGCTTGGGCGCCTCCAAATCATGTGGGAATCATATAAGGGCGAGTAGTTGGCGGGAGTGGAACCAGCGTTGGCTGCGAAGAGTAGAGCGCAAAGCGAGGACGGCGTACTCGATGATCGAATCTTTCTGCAACGAGCTGGCCGCAGAGTGGCGTCAGAGCCAGCGTCGGAGTCTTTCGTTAACGGTGCATAGCGTGTTTGTGCGGCGGAGTCTGACCTTGAGCCCTCTGGCGCGGCGCTTTCCGCTGCCTGCGATCCCGAAAGTGAAGCGCGTGAAGCATGGGCTACTGGTCAAGTCCACAGCTAGTTCTACCACATGAAGACCCCACCGTCGACATTGAAGGCCTGGCCTGTCACGACAGATGCCTCGTCACTGGCCAGATACATCGCCATAGGCGCTATTTCCTCAGATTCCAGCCTGCGTCCAAGCGGGGTCATGGTAGCCTCATATTCTGCGACAGACTTACCCAATCGCTGTGCATCGTACGCCATTCTGGGTTCATTTGTGACCGTCCGCACGGCTCCTGGACAGATGGCATTGACCGTTATGCCATCTTTTACGATTTCAGCCGCGAGCGACCGGGTAATGCCTAGCAAAGCGTGCTTGCTCGCCGAGTAGGCGGAGCCGTGAAGTAGGCCTGCCTTTCCGGCCAGGGATGCAATGTTGATAATCCGGCCGTACTTACGCTTAATCATGTCGGGCACGAACTGCTTACAGAGCAAATAGGGAACCTTGACATTGATTTGAAATGTCAAGTCCCAGATCTGATCATCGAAATGGATCAACGGTTTGGGGTCAATGCTGCTGCCGAGGCCGGCGTTATTGACCAATATGTCCATATGGTCAAATGCTTGATTGACGTGACTGAAAATTGTTTCGATAGAGTCCGGTTTCGAAAGATCGGCCACCACCGCGACACATTGCACGCCCATTTCGCTGGCGAGCGATCTCAGCGATTCTAAGTCTTGATGTGAACGGGCAGTGATGGCCAGGTCAGCGCCTTCCGCGGCAAATGCCAGGGCGATTGCCCTCCCAATGCCGCGACTGGCTCCCGTGATAAGGGCCGTACGATTCCTGAGTTTCATTTGTTTGTTTTTCCTGTAGAGTCTCTTGAACTGCCTGTCAAGCCACGCCGCGTTGCCACAGTCGTGGGTCCAGGGCGTGGCGTAGTCCGTCACCCAGGAAGTTGAAGCCCAGCACGGTGATGAACATGGCACTGCCCGGGGCGAATGAAAGGACGAGCGAGCGCTCTATGTACTGGTAGCCCACCTTGAGCATCGAACCCCAACTCGGCGTAGGCGGTTCCACACCGAGGCCCAGAAAACTCAGAGCCGCCTCGGTGATGATGGCCTGACCGACCAGAAGCGACGCCTGCACGATGATGGCTGCCGTCACGTTTGGCCAGATGTGGTACACCATGATCCGCCAGGGCGGGGCGCCCGTCACGCGGGCTGCAGTGACGAACTCACGCTCGCGCACAGAAAGGGTCTGCCCCCGCGCCAGACGAGCGAAGTGCGGGGTAAAACCGATACCGATGGCCAGCAACGTATTGTTTAGGCCAGGCCCCAGACTATAGGCGATGGCCAGTGCCAGCAACAGCAATGGAAAAGCGTAGAAGCCATCGACCAACCGCATCAGAACGTCGTCGATCCACCCTCTATAGTAGCCAGCCAACAGACCGATGGACACACCCACCACCAGAGCGAAGCCCACGGCGCCCACACCGGCCTGCACCGAGACGCGCGCGCCATGGATGACACGGCTCAAGGTGTCGCGCGCCAACTGGTCGGTACCCAGAAGATGCGCGAGGCTGGGCGCTTCCAGAACGCCGGCATCCTGGAACTGGACCGGGTTATAAGGAGAAATCATGTCCGCTGTCAAGGCGGTGAGGAGCAGAACAATCAGGACCGCCACGCCAAAGCCGGCCCCGCGGCTTCTCAGAAATCGATCAAGAAAATCTCTGAGCCGGCGCGATCGGACAGACTCTATCTCCCCCAAGATTTGAGTCATTGCATCTTTGCGAGTCAAAAGACTGCCTCCAGCTCCTCTAAGAAACTATCTCAAAACCACTTTCAAACCGCGAAACCCGCCCTTCAACAGGCTCAGAGCGAACGAATACTGCTATAAACCCGTTCGCGCTAAGCTTGTCGAAACACGAGTTGGCAAATCGCGCCATATTTTGAGATAGTCACTACGTATAGCGGATGCGTGGGTCGGCAAAGGCATAGAGTAGGTCGGTGAGGAGGTTCGCCGCGAGTACGCCTACGGCCATTACGAGCATGGCGCCTTGCAACATGGGGAAATCGCGAAAGAAGATAGAGTTAGCGGCCACGCGGCCCAGCCCAGGCAGCGCAAAGATCGTCTCTACGACCACGGCCCCACCAAACAAGCGCCCCACCTGCAGACCGATGACGGTGACCACCGGAATCAGGGCATTCTTGAGAGCGTGCCGCATGACAACGACCCTCTCTCGCAATCCCTTGGCCCTGGCCACGATAACGTACTCTTGCTGCATGACTTCGATGAGCGAAGAGCGTGTCTGGCGCATAGTTATTGCCGTCAGGTACATGCCCAGTGACATTGCCGGCAGCAGCATAGATTTGATATTGGGCCATAGCCCCGCCTCCAGGGGGACATAACCGGATGGCGGCACGACCCTAAGCCACAGCGCGAAGACGTAGATGAATAAAATACCCAGCCAAAAGTCGGGAACGGCTGCCCCCCCTATGGCCAGGACCGTGGCCACCGTGTCGGCCTTGGAGTTAGGGTACAAGGCCGACACGATGCCCAGCGGCAGGCCGGTCAACAGGGCCAAGATCAGAACCATGGCCGTCAGTTGGAGCGTCACTGGAAGGCGGGCCAGCAAGCCTTCCAATACCGGCTCACCCGTCCGGATGGAGCGTCCCAGGTCGCCTTGCAGTGCCCGCCCCAACCACTTCGCATACTGTATCGGAATTGGTTGATCCAGCCCGAGTTCAGCGCGCATGGCCTCGTACGCTACTTTGTCATGGATATTTGATTCGCCGAGCATGGCCAGGGCAGCATCACCAGGCAAGAGGAGCGTCACCGTAAAGGCAATCGCCGAGACTACGAACAGCACTGGCGCAAAATGGACCATGCGACGCAATAGATACTGTCCCAAGGCTACCTCCTTCTATTGCGCCCTCGCTCGCATGGGGGCCGGCTATGCCAGCCAGATATTTCCCAGGTACGGGTCCTGGAAATTGTACGATAGACCGTTTACCTCCTTGCGGTAGGCAACGAAACTGGGGATCAGATAGCCACCGGACACGTACGCTTTTTCGTGGACGATCCGCCACATCCGACTATAGATCTCGCCGCGTTTGGCCGGATCCGACGTCGTCAGTCCCTCGTTCAGCGCGTCCTCAATCTCGGGATCGCAGAAGAAGCTCCAGTTCGACGTGGCGCCGCACCCTAGCACAGGCCGCGCAAACTCGGGATCGACTGATGGCCAAAGCTGACCGCGCCAGAAAGTGGCCTCGAAATCTTGAGTGCTTTGCAACAACTCACCCCAGGCGACCCGCTCCAGCAACTTCAGTTCGGTATTGATGCCCACGGCGTTCCACATTTGCTGGGCAAATTCGCCGATGGTGGCCTCCGGCTCCCTGGCGATCACCAGCAATTCGATGTCAATGCCGTCAGGATAGCCGGCTTCGGCGAGTAACGCTTTCACCTTGTCCGGATTGTATTCGTACCGCTCGACGGTCGGGTCAAAGCCCAGGGTTCCCTCGGTATAGTATGGATAGTGGTGGCCAGTGGCCGCGCCAAATCCCAGCGCCTTGGCCATGCCTTCACGGTCAATGCCGTAGTTGGCGGCCATGCGGACTCGGACATCATCAAAGGGCGGCTTCTCGGTATTGTACCCCACCAGGAACAGATTCAAACCGGCCCAGGGCAGGGCGTCAATACGCAAGTCGGGATCGGCCTCAATGGTTTCCACATCCTTCGGGAGCACCAACTCCATCAGATGGAGCGAGCCAGCCCGCATGTCCACCAGCGAGACAGTGGGGTCGGGAATGACACGCAGTACGGCCTCGTCCAGGTAGGGCAGCGGCTGGTCATCGGCGCCCATCTCCCAGTAATCCGGGTTGCGTTCCAGGACGATACGGTCGTCGGTGATCCACTCCTTGACACGGAAAGGGCCGGTGCCGACACCGTGCCGAGTGATGCCCTCCTCCCCCATCTCATCAACGGCGGCCTTTGACCCTATATGCACTAGCCCGGCGGCCCCGAACGCCAGGGTGCTCAACAACGCTGCATTGTCCTTTTCGCTTTTAATCTGCAAGGTGTGGTTGTCAAGCGCATCCACGGACTCGATGAAGGCCAGACTCGATTTGCGCTGAGATTTGGGGTGATCTCTCTGGCGTTCAAAGTTCCACTTCGCCACCTCAGCGTCGAAATCACTGCCGTCGTGAAACTTCACGCCCTGGCGCAGATTGAAGATGATCGTCTTGGCATCCGGCTGCTCCCATGATTCGGCTAGCGAGCCTACCACCTTAAATTTCCCTGTCTGGGGATCCTCCAACTCCAGCCGCACCAGCCCATTGTATACGGCATCGTAAAAGACGTGATTGATAGATTGGGTAAGTTGAGGGTCCATAGTCCCGAGGCCACTCGTGTAGGAATGGACCAATGCGCCGCCCCGCTTAATGCCACCGGTGGCTGCAGGCGCGGCTTGCTCGGCCATCGGCACGGACGCCGAAGGGACACAGGCGCTCAGCGTACCGACCCCTGCCAAAACCCCTGTCCAGCGCAAGAACTCTCGCCGGGTCCATGATCTGCTTTCCATGTTATACCTCCTTGTAAATACACTAAATTTCTGGGTAACGAAATAAAGATGCCTCCTGGATGATATCTGGGCACGAGCCAAGTGTTTCTTGATATACACTTGTTTTTTGATATACACTAAACTGCCGCATTGTAATGAATTGATTGGGCTCTGTCAAGTGAGCCCAAGATCCTTGGGCGCCTCCAAATCATGTGGGAATCATATAAGGGCGAGTATCTGGCGGGAGTGGAACCAGCGTTGGCTGCGAAGAGTAGAGCGCAAAGCGAGGACGGCGTACTCGATGATCGAATCTTTCTGCAACGAGCTGGCCGCAGAGTGGCGTCAGAGCCAGCGTCGGAGTCTTTCGTTAACGGTGCATAGCGTGTTTGTGCGGCGGAGTCTGACCTTGATCTCTCTGGCGTCCCCCTAAACCCTATCTCTTGCGCTATCGCCAACATCGCAATTGGCGAACCTAAACTGGGTAACTGCAAGGGATCGCGAACGTCTCGCCCGCATCTGGGATCTCATTGCCCAATTCGTACTTCCTGATTGAACGCCCCCGCGTGGCGCTCACTCCACGTAGATCTCCACCAGTTCGTCGTCATCGTTGACCTCCAGAATTTTGCCCTGCAGGCCGGAGTGCAACGCGTTGCGAATGGCTTCTACGTCCAGATCGGCCACATCCGGCACGAAACGCGCGCCCACAGCCAGGCCCATATTGACCAATGCCAGCGGAATCGTCATGTTGACCCGGGTTTTACCGCTTTTCGAATCGGAGACCCGCAGGCGGATCCAACGCCCGTTCCTGGCAGATGCATCTTCGGCCTTTCTACGCCGGCGGCGGGCCTGTCTGTCACTTTTCTCCAGCGCGGCCAGCAGGCGGGCGCCCTCGTCCGCGCTGACTTTGCCGTCTTCGATCAGTTTCAACACCCGCATGCGCTCTTCGCCTGTAGCCATTCGACACTTTTCCTGGGTTCCATACATCAGTGATCAGTAGCAGTGATCAGTAGCCAGTGGAAAGTTTCTGGTTTTTCGTTTCGAGTAACCACAGAGCACTCTTAATACTGTCCGAGTACGCCGCGTCTGCGGGCCTCCTGTTCACACCAGAGGAAGACGAACCAGCCCACCAGCAGATAGGCCGCTGCATGCGCCGTCAGCCATACGAGACTGCCGTCCTGCCAGACCGCGGCGAGAGACGCGCCCTCCAGCACTACCCGGCGCAACACGACGATTCCTTGGGTAGTCGGCAAGGTGCGGGCGACGGTTTCCAGCCAACTGGGCATCTGCTCTACGGTCAAAAAGGAGCCGTTCAGAAATAAAAGCATATTCTGTAGCAGATTGGCCAAGGGCTGCACCTGTTTGAAAAGAAGCGTCGCCCCGCCCAGGATAAAGGCGAAACCGTACAGGCCGGCGAGCGTTAGCGCAAAAACGGGTAACGCCGACAGGCGAACGGGAATGCGGACCCCCAGCAAGATCATCAGAATCCCGCCAACCAGAATCACCATCGTGCTACTCCAGATCAAAGACGACACAGAGCGCCCGGCCTGCAGCAGACCCGAAGGCAGAGGACTCATACACATCTGCTCCAGAGTCCCCGTCTGGGTCTCTTCGCGGATGCCCCAGCTCATGTCCGAAATGGCGGATACGGCGAAAAACCAGATGAGATAGCCCAGAAGCGCGGAGGCCATCAACTCCGGATCCGGCTTGCCGCCGGATATGAAAAAGCTGATGCCAATGAACAGAAACCCGATCATGAACATCTCGGTCAGAACATTGAACTTATAGGACCAAAGCAAAATGAAACGCTTGTAGGTCTCATTCAGCAGAATCGTCCCTGTCATCGCCATCGCCATACCCTCCTAAATCTTCTGTACAGCGCCAGTGACGCGCACAGGTCGCTGCGTCACTGCGCTCTGCGTCGGGAGTTGCTCCGCCCGCTCGACGAGTTCGACGAAGATCTCCTCCAGATTTGGCGCGGCCGGAGCGATACTGATCAGATCCAGTCCCAGCAGGCGCGCCCGCTCGGCCAGATCGAAGACGGACAGCCCATCGCTGACCGCGCCGGAGAGGACAGTATGGCCGTTTTCCTGACTGGCGACAAAGCCGCTAAACCTCTCCACCACCTCCGGCGCGACGGTTCCCCGCAGTCGCAGCTGATAGAACTCCTGGCGAAACAGATCGAGCAGTTCATTGGTGGGCCGGTGAGCCAGCAACTGCCCCTGGCTCATGATCGCCACCCGATCGCAGAGAGTCTCGGCCATGTCCAACTGATGTGTCGTCAACACAACGGTCTTGCCCCGATCCTTTGCCAGCTGGGTAATCCACTTTTGCACAGTGCGCGAGGCTTGGACATCCAAGCCCAATGTCGGCTCGTCCAACAGCACGATCGGCGGGTCTGTGATGAGCGCGGCGGCGATGGCCACTTTCTGCTGCATCCCCCGGCTGAACTCACGCACCGGGTCTTTGCGCCGCGCCCACAGGTCCAGCTCCCGCAACAGCTCCTCCGCCCGGGCTTTCAACCGCTTGCCGGAGGAAATGCCCTTAAGACGGCCAAAATAGAGCAGATTTTGCCAAGCGTTCATGCGCCAGTAGACGTTGCGCGTGCCTTCCAGCACTGCGCCTATCTGCCGCATGGCCTGGCCGCGCTGCTTGCGCATGTCATAGCCGTTCAGGCGCACAGTACCGGTCGTTGGCAGCACCAGCCCACAGGCCATCTTGATAGTGGTCGTTTTGCCCGCCCCATTGGAGCCTAGAAAACCGAAGACCTGACCGGCGGCAACCTTCAGATCCAACGAGCTGACGGCATTGATGTCATCGCCGTTGCGACGGCGATAGATTTTGCTGAGTGACTCGATTTCGATAGCTGCTTTCATTCTGGTTTCCAATTCAATCAAATCCGATCACCAATAGCTCCTCTTTGCCATTCTTGCCCTCATACAGGCGCAAGAATTCCAGAGGCATGCACGATTCCAGAAAACATTCCGGCGGAATCCCTTCCGGACGACGGCTCTGTTCGATAAATCGAAACGCCTGTGACCAGCTCAACCTCTGCTGGAACAGCGCGCCGACCAATGGAACCGGAATGGGGATGCGCAGATCCAGCACGCTGGACCGTTCGCGTGATCTGCTCTCGTATTTGTAGATGCGAAACCAAAAAAACAGCGCCCGGCGCCAAAAGGCGCTCCGCGGTTGCCGGCTGCTGTCCTGGACTTGGCGCACAATCTGCGGCAGCGAGTCTTGGCCGTCTTCCCATTCGTCCAGCGCGACGCTGCCGTTACGGACTGTTATGGCGGACAAGGTGTGGGCTGGTAGGTGGCCGCTGGAATCCTGATTGGATCTGTCCATTACGAATCTCCCGCTCTGCTGCCCAGCGCGTCCAGCAACTGTTCGGCCTCGGCGGCAGAGATTTTGCCCTCTTCCAACATGCGCAAAATCATCATCCGTTCCTCGTAGGAGACCGCAGCATCGGCTGGCTCGGCCTCCGCCTCCACCTCTACTTCGGCGAAGACGTTGTGGCGCGGATGCGGCTTTCTGTTGCGTTCGATATTCCAGGAACGGGCATCTGTCCACTCACCGGCCGCGGCGCGTCTGCCTATTGCCCGCAGCTTTCGTTTCAGCTTATTCTGCAGGGTGTGAGAGATTCTATGGCCGACGGTGGCTGCGATCTGCGCGCCCATCGCGCCTAGATCTGCGTCGAACTCATCCTTATCCAGTTCACGCAGCCCTTCGTCAAGCTGCCTGAAGTCGCTGCGTATCTTCTCGTCGATCGCAGGGCTGATCGAAACAGATTCCGCTGTTTGGAGATGAATAGCGCCGCCAGCGACGAGAGCATAGCCGTTCTGACCATCGCCGACAGTGAATATATGCGCGCCCTGGTCCCGCCTAACTGTTTCATCGCCGCCAGCGACTGTCAGCGAGCCGCCGCAGACCGCCTTGACAGACGCGCCGCCGCTCTCAGGCAGGCTGCAGCGGACATCGCCGTCAGCATTCACCCGCACATGTCCGGCAATTCCCGACAACGCGGCGCGTCCACCGCAGTTGGCCGAAAGCATGCCGCCACACGCCTCCACAACCAAGTCGCCGCCAACGCCGCCGAGGGAAATGGAACCGTCTACATTGCCCAGTTTCGCCCGCCCGTAAGCTTTCTGACAGGCCAAGGCGCCCTTCACAGCCTCAGCGCTGAGATCCCCTAGCACCTGTCCAACTGTGACCTCTTCCACATCCACGAGATGCAGCTGTCCGGTAACCTGACCGCAGGCAACGCTGCCCCGCACGCCGCGGAAAGATGCGTCGCCCAGAGCCTTTTCCAGCCTGGCGGCAGCCGCGACGTTGTCGAGTCGGACATTGCCATCCACCTTGCCGACAACAATGCCAGCGACGGCATTGCGCACTATAAGATCACCCCTGACCCGCCTCACTTGCGCAGCGGATACGTCCTCCAGTGTCAAGCGGCCAGCGACGCCAGCGACAGAGATCGCGCCGCGAATGCCCTGAGCCGACAGATCACCCCTCGCCCGCTTCTGCACCTGCACATCACCCGCGACATTCATCAGATTGGCCTTACCACCGAGCTTTCCGATTTTTACGCTGCCGCCGCCGTTCAGCAGTAGATCGCCTTTGACTTGAATGAGATGGAGAGCGCCGCGCAGGCCGCTAACTTTTGCCTGGCCTCCCGCCGTGATCTCCACGCTTTCGCTCGTCTCTGGCAGCCGTATTGTGCAGGCCGAATCGGCTTCAATCTTTACCCGGTCATCATGCCTCTCCAGTATGGGCGCGTCGCCCTGGGCATCCAACTCAATCAGCGGCTGTTCCCAACCCTCAACGCGCAGATCACCTTTGCACTGGATACGGACCCGCGGATTCGGACTGTCCAGCTCCATCTGTCTGTGTTCCGTCATTTCGATCTCCTCGTTTATTCGATTTGGAGTTGCATCATTGCGGCGTCATAGCTGATTTCGCCGGCTTCCAACTGCTCCAGAATCCGCCGCCGAGCCTTTTCCGGCAGGGGCATAGATTCGTCGCGCCCCGGTTCAAATCCCATCGACCGGATCACTTCATGCAGCCGGCCGCGCAGAGTCGGATAGGAGACCTCTAGCTCCTCTTCCATGCGATTGAACTTTCCTTCACAGCGGATGAAGGTAGCGACGAACTCCAGTTGCTCCTGTGTCAGGCTAGCGAAGGGCGTCTCGACCAGGAAACGTCCTTCGACACGGCTGTCACACTCCCGGCAAAAGAAGCCGGTGACGGTCAGATCCTTTGCCTGGCAGATCGGGCAGGCAGTGGGCAATGGATTCATGAGACCCGCTCCATTCGTCCATGCTTTGTATAGTCAGCCAGAGCCAAGTCGCGCTCAGCAGTGGCGCGCAATACAACCTTTGCTTCTACTCGTCGATAGCGCCGCTGGAGGGCGGTCCCTTGTTCGGGCTTCGCGCGCTGCGCACCCCCCGCGCTGCGCTCAGCCCGAATTGCCGCTATCCAATCTTCTAAGCGTGACAACAGCCACTTCTGCCAGCGGGGCGCTCGCCGGTAGGGTCGGAGCCGCCGATATGCCTGGGCTTCTGCGATCAGTTTCTGGCGGCGTAAAGTCGCTTCCAATGCCATCCGCTCGCTAAACATTTTTGACCTCTTGTTTCGTTTTCTGAACAAACTTAAACACATAATTAAAATTATATCTCAAAAATCTTAATTTGTCAATAGTCAACTTCAATTTTCTCAATAATTCTGTAAAATGCTTCATTGCCAAACAGATAAGCGTTGTATGGCGCGACACCACAAGGGTTGCCCCCACTTGTCATCCCCACCTTCGTTGATTTTGCCGCAGAGAATATCCGCGCGGAGTTGAGCGCCCAACACGATCGGATGATCCTGCCGCGCGCAGAGGACGCAACGGGTCAACTTTGTCAGATAGGGTGAACGGCTGAACGCTTTTCTGCCTGAATCACAGCTGGCGGGGACAGGAAATCGCTACTCCAAGCGAATGCGTGGGTCTACGATTGCCAGCAGGATATCGGAAAGCAGCGTGCCGATGACGGTCAACGCGCTCAGAAGGAAGAGAAAGCTGCCGGCCAGATACATATCCTGGGAAGTGAGGGAGCGCAGGAGCAGCGGCCCGGTGGTTGGCAGACTCAACACCATCGCCACCAGGGTTGTGCCGGAGACGAGGCTGGCCAACGACCAGCCGACGGTGCTGAAAAAGGGATTGAGCGCAACCCGCACAGGATATTTCCAGATCAGCGCGCTCTCTTTTACGCCTTTGGCTCGGGCGGTCTCCACATAGGGCTTATTCAGTTCGTCGAGCAGGTTGGCGCGGGTGATGCGGATGTTGCCGGCCGTGCCGTTGACGGCCACGATCAGCAACGGAACCCAAATATGCTTGAGCATATCGACGACCTTGGCCCAACTCCACGGTTCCAGTATATATTCATCCGAAAACAGGCCGCCCACATTCATGCCAAACCAGGATTGAACCAGAAAAAGAATGATAATAGCCAACAGGAATCCAGGCGTCCCCAATCCGATGAAGCTGAAGGTCGTCATCAGGTAATCGAGCCACGAGTACTGATGGGTCGCCGAATAGACGCCCACCGGTATGGCGATAAACCATCCAACCAGAAGGGCCCCCAGAGAAAGCGTCATCGTCAAACCCAGGCGTTCCCAAATCAGTTCACTGACCGGTTTCTGCCACTCGAATGACTGGCCCCAGTCTCCCTTCACCAGCACACCGTAGATCCAGATGAAATACTGGATATGAGCTGGCCGTCCCAGACCGTAACGCTGGCGCAGTGATGCCAGCTCCGCCTCGTCCACCTCATCCCCATCCTGACGCAATTGGGCTACATAGGAGGTAAGATAATCACCCGGCGGCAACTGAATAATAACGAACGAAAGGACTGAAATCGCTATCAGTGTCGGAATCATCAACAGCAGGCGCTGCACAATGTATGCGAACATGTGAACCCCCGTCAGGTCCAGATTGTGGCATTGACAAGCGGCACGACTGTGCGGTCGCCGCCCCACCCGGCCGCTTCGATCGCATTGACGCCGTGATGTTCCTCATATAGGGAGCGTTCGAAGCCCTTGTAGGCAGCCTTGACGCCAACTGCGGCATAGTACTTGATGACTTCCTGCACCGTATCCTCGCTGGAGGCGCCCGGCTGGGCCTTCAATGATGAAACTCAGGTTGGATGGAAATACGTTCAAGAAAAGGGAATTATATACTTAACTGCACAAGTATATTTTTCTCAGCCGACGCGAGTCGGCTGTGCGGGATATTCCCACCCGCGTTGTAGTGTGGGTGGGAAGGGCAGGCAGACCTGCCCCTCGTTCCTGATTCCCCATCCACGTCGTAGAATATTCTTAGCGGCGTTGGTATCTCTATCTTCCGTATGCCCACACAAAGGGCAGACAAAGACACGATAAACCGCCAGCTTCTCTTTCCTTACTTCACGGCAACGGGAACAGGTCTTGGATGTATAGCGGGGGTCAACTTCAACGAATTGTCTACCGGCCCATTCTGCCTTGTAGCGCAACTGTTGAAACAGCATACCCCACGTCTGTTCCATCATACTGCGATTCAAGCCGCGTTTCCGACTTCCGCCCTTACGAGACATGTTCTTGATTGCCAACTTTTCTACCGCTATCTTCTGATAGTTTCGCACGATAGCGGTGGTCAACCGATGGCATTCATTCCGATTGCGCACCGTATTCCTACGCCTCTCACGAGCAAACGTGGCGATTGTCTTTCTTCTACGCTTGCTGCCTTTCTTCTTTGTGGCAATCGCCTGCTGCAGCTTCGTTTCCCTGCTTCTGTCAATCATGCGCCGGGATACTGTCTTCCCATCGCTGAAGGTCATCCTCTCATTCACGCCCACATCGATGCCAACCGCAGAAGCGACAGTAGCAAGGGACTTTCGCTCCTCTTCATAGACCAGGTCAACTGTCAGGATGCGCCCGTGCATCACGATTCGCAACGCTTTCAACCGGCTGCTAGCTGGCAATTCACGATTTGGGCGTATCCGAATAGCGGGCAATCCTTTCACCTTGATACGATTGCCCTTCACCATGCCCGCTGTAACGCTTGCCAACTCAAGGCATTGATAGCGCTGATGCGGCTTGAAGCGTGGATAACCAGGCTTCTCCCCAGCCTTTACCCTGCGGAAGAACGCTTTGAACGACCTGTCTACACGCTTCAAGACCCCACGGGAAACTGTTAACCCTATATCGCGCCAGAACTGCTGGGCCTGCCGCAGTTGGGTCAGCTCTTTCATCTGCCTATACATGGTCATGCCCTGGCCGCAGGCGCGGTATATGTCTCGTCTCTGTTCAAGGGCGCGATTGTAGAGCCAGCAGCAGGCGCGCAACACCTCACGGACGCGGGCATAGCCAGCTCGCGAACAGTAGCCGCGCTCTTGGTAGGTCTTGTGGATTGTGGTATGATGGGGGGTATCCATAAGCCATTCTCTTGTGGATCGCCGCCCGTAGTGCGCCAACACTGACGGGCTTCTCTCTTACTTGAACTATTCCCAGTATGCCACATACTCACATCCTACGCCAATCCAACACGCTGAAATCCTTGTGCAGTTAAGTACATAATTCCCCAAGAAAACCGCTCACTGAACTGCTCTAGCCTCCGGAACAAGCCAAGGCGGATGGGGAAGATGCCGCTCACGCAAATGGCTGGCGTAGAGGAAGCGGTAGACATCACTGATATAAAACTGGGCAAATCGTTTGGGGGGAAGCGATTCCAGGAAACGGTCGTGGACCATCTCCGCCATCTGTTCGCTCATGCCGGCCTGTACCTCAAAGTCGAAATAGATGGCCAGATCACGGGTTGGATCTTCAATAATTCGTTTTACGCCGAAAGATTCAGGATATTTGTGGGCCGGCGAATCCCGCTCCATCAGAAATGTGCCCATCGCCGCCGAATGGATATATGGTTTGTGGTCGTACAGAAAGTTTACCGTCTCCTGGGCGTTTTCGATGGTTTCGCCGGGAAAGCCGAAGAAGAAAAATGTGTGATTCCAAATGCCGGCTGCGGCGCTTTCCTGCAAAATACGGCTCATGTGAGGCAGCTGCGTCCCTTTGATCATATGATCGATAATCGCGGCCGACGCGCTTTCCAGCCCGAAGAGGATCATGCGACAGCCGCCGGCCTGCATCTCCTGCAATAGCTGCGCGGAGATAACCTTCTCGAAGCGCACACAGCCGCCCCAATGCAGCTCTTCGGGACGCTGGCGCATGATCTTTGACAGATCCCGCAGATTGCGGGGCGTGACCGCCTCGTCGGCGAAGAAGATATGACGCACGCCGTGCTTTTCGTGTAAGGCGAGCATCTGATCCGCCAACTGCTGCGCCCGCAACTGGCTGAACGACTCCGGTTCGCCGTATCCCACATTGCAGAAGGCGCATTTGCCGAAATAGCAGCCCCGGGCTGTCAACAGCGGCAACGCCAGTTCCGGCGCCAAATAGCGATCCAGGGGCAGACCATCGAAGTCGGGTAGGGGCAGATTGGCGATCTTCTCCGGCTCCTTGCGCGCATTGACCCGAATCCGGACCTTTGATTCGCTTGATGTAGGTGATGGGGATGATGAACTGCCGTTATCATGGCCATCAGATGAATCAGTGGCCAGACTGCCGTCGCGGTAGATCAGGTTGGGTATGGCGGCCAGGCTCTCCCCAGCGGCCACGGCTACGGCCAGTTGCAGCAGGGGCAGTTCGCCGTCGAAGACAACCGCGCTGTCGATCAGATCAAAGAGAGCCGGCGCATCCGACAGTTGCGCGCGCAGCATACTGATGTGCGGGCCCCCCACGGTCACGTGGCAGTCTATCCCAGACTCTTTGATCAGATGGGCGACAGTCAGCCCAGGCAGCATCTGGGCCATCGAGGGGATAGATATGCCGACGACATGCGGCTGTTCCCGCACAATATCGGGCAACAAAATGCGCCGGTAGATATCCAGAAACATATTGTGCCGCTCATCCCGCACGCCGTGAAGCAGAAAGCGGCTGTTGTCGGACGGGCCGGCGGCCTCGTAGCCCTGCAGATGGAGATGGGCCGGGTAGAAGGGCAGAGAGGCGATTTCCAGACAATCGAGCAGCGTGCGCATGCGCTCCAAGCCGATGGGCCCGTCGTAAAATGCCCGACTGCGGATAGCGGCTTTGGCCTGCGCCACCCGTTTCGCCAGCCGAGGGCCTGCCTGCAACGCCCAGCGCACCCGCTCCGGGCTGGCCCGTCCGCCCTTCATCCGCCGCAGCCGCGAGAGTGTAGCGTTCAGGTAGCGGCGGCTCAGGATCTCGTCGAAGACCTCGACGTTCAGATCCCGCTGGATCACAGCGACGCGGTTCTGCCGCAAGTAGGCGGTCAGCGTCGGCAGGGCCAGGTGGGGCATCGTCGGCGTCCAGTTGGGCGGGAAGAGCAGCATAACCTTTGGCCTGGCTGATCCTGTCTCCCGTCTGTCAGGCAGAGCGCCAAGGTTGTAGTGCGCGCCGCTGTGGGGCGTGATTTCTGCCAATTCGATCTTCATTTTGGTTTCTGGTTTTTAGCTTCGAGATAACTACGCAGTTGCTGAAAACTAAAAAACGAACAACTGAAAACTTCCTACGCTACGCCTGTCAGGTCTAACTCACCCGCGTAGTGACAGCGCACGAAATGGCCCTGCTCGATCTCCCGCAGTTCCGGCGTCTCTTCGACGCAGCGGTTCTCGTCGTTGTAGAGGCAGCGGGGATGAAAATAGCAGCCGCTGGGCGGATTGGCCGGGTCGGCTACATCACCCTCCAGGACGATCGGCTCGGCCCTGTCTCTGGGGTCTGGTTTGGGCACTGAAGACAGCAGCGCTTCGGTATACGGATGCAAGGGGTTGCGGTAAAGCTCTTCTGTGCGCGCGCTTTCCACAAGCATACCCACGTACATGACCGCTACCCGGTCGCTGATATGTTCGACGACACTCAGATCGTGGGCGATGAACAGATACGTCAGATCAAACTCCTGCTGCAAGTCCTGGAGCAGATTCAGGATCTGCGCCTGCACCGATACATCCAAGGCCGAGACCGGCTCATCCAGAACGATCAGCTGCGGGTTCAGGGCCAGGGCGCGCGCCACCCCTACCCGCTGACGCTGCCCGCCGCTGAAGGCGTGCGGGTAGCGGTTGAGGTACTCCGGGCGCAGGCCGACCACGCGCAGCAGTTCGGCCACTCGATCTTCCAACTCCTGGCCTTTGGCGATCTCATTGACCAATAGAGGCTCGCCGACGTTCTGCAGCAGATTCAT
This sequence comes from uncultured Caldilineaceae bacterium, assembly GCA_958295915.1. Classification (GTDB taxonomy): domain Bacteria; phylum Chloroflexota; class Anaerolineae; order Caldilineales; family Caldilineaceae; genus Bin5. The sequence goes on along the minus strand of OY282381.1, from coordinate 2,869,009 downwards.
GCGCGGATTCAGAGACGAATAGGGATCCTGAAAGACCATCTGCATATTGCGCCGCAGGCGTTTTAACTGCTGTTTGTCGACCGCCGCGATATTGACATGACCTATCTCCTGATCGTCGAACCAGATCTCCCCTGACGTGGGAGGGAAAGCATGCATAATGAGGCGGCCAGTCGTGGTCTTGCCACAGCCGCTTTCTCCCACCAAACCCAGGGTCTCGCCGGGGCGCACATAAAAACTAACGCCATCCACGGCCTTCACCTGACCGATCGTGCGCGAGAAGAAACCCTTGTGAATGGGGAACCACTTCCTCAGATCCGATACTTCGAGAAGGGGAGGGCGTCGGGTATCATCCCCTGTTTGTTGCGTTGCGGCAACAGCCGGGCTGTCAGTTTGAGACAAAGCGCTACCTCCTGCGAAAAAGTTGAATTGCGCAGGCAACCACAAGGGTTGCCCCACGGACGCGATGCGCGGCAACATCTTTAACGCAAAGACGCCAAGGCGCAAGGACGCCAGGAAAACCCAAAAATCATTGCGTCTCCGCGTTACATTCCCCAGAAGGGAAATGCGCGCGTCAAACAAACTTGACCGTTCAGAAAGAATAGACAGCCAGCTAAAGAGAGGGCGATCAGTCCAACCTGGACAGACAAAACCCATCCGGCTGCAATAAGCAGACGCCCATTTTGCAGTGAGCGGCGCAGATATCCTTCAATCAGGAAAACGCCCACGATCCAGACGAGCCCCATGACATAAATGAACCATCTGTCATACGCCCGCAGATGCCAAGGATTCACGCGCAGAAAAAGCGCATCGCTCAGGTTCCAACGCAGTGAGAAGATAAGCAAAAGACCCAATGCGCAGCTAAGGAACCAGAGCGCATAATGGACAGCATGCTGTGCGATCCGTTTCCAGATATCGAGGGTGGATTCAACTTCGGGGGATAGTCTGTCCATTGCTGAATTTGCGCACTATTGGCTGTTCATCACCAGAGTTCCATTATAGCCGATAGGAGACCGGGGAGCAACCACAACAACACATGAACACGGGTGAACAGCAACATGAATTGTACTTGAAAACGTAAAAACATGTCAATCTACAGTGACGACCGACGACTGCCGGGAGGGGCCACCGCTCTGACCGCTGATTCTTATGCTTCCTGTGATTGAAGTGATTCATCATCCTCATCATAAGAATCAAGTAAATCAGAGGTCGATTTTGACAGGTAGGGCCTTTTTTAGCTAGAATCATGCGCGCTGAGAACTGCTGAAACTGCAGTTTTTAGTTTTCAGCAACTGCGCAGTTACTCGAAACTCGAAACTAAAAACCAGAAACTGCATAATTGGGGAGAAAGCGATTTGATCTAAACGGCTTCGGTAGGTATAATCCTCCCCACGACCGTTACAGTATCCCCCTATTTTACGGTCTATCAGGCAGCATTTCTCAACTGTTCACAGAACTCCGGCTTGGATACTCCCCGCTTTGGTCGGGGAGAGGAAGAGTGGCGCGGCGTATCTGTGAACGCTCTGGGAATGTTCCTGTCCAGCGCACCGCCTTGCGGGAATGGCGATAAGCCGCTGTGTCCCGATGGCGCGCCCCAACAGTGGCGCGCAATACAATCTCTCCCTGTTATGGAATCGCAATGCAACGCCTTCTTCGGAGGCAACCATATCAGCCTGTTTCTGCTACCGAGCCACAATAGTTGTTCAGTGTGTATCGAGCCTCTATGCGAATCTGATCATATACCACGTAAGGAGACAATCGTATGAAAAGTTTGAAGTTGTCTGGAACGAACGTATCGCGTCGAGAGTTTGTGCGCCTGTCGGCGTTCGCCTCTGCCGGCGCCCTCCTGACTGCCTGCGGCGCTGGCGCGCCGGCAGAGGAGATGCCAGCGGCCGAAGCGTCGATGGAAGAGAAGCCGGCGGCCGAAGCCGCGGCCGACATGCCGGCATCCATGTATAACGAAGCGCCGAGGCTGGCCGAAATGGTGGCCAATGGCGAGCTGCCGCCCGTAGACGAACGCCTGCCTGTCAATCCGCTGGTGCTGGAAGGGCTGGACGGCATCGGCAACTACGGCGGCCTCTGGCGGGCCGGCAGACGCGGCCAGGCCGATCATTTCGCCATCAACCAGGTCATTATCAGGGGCATTCTGTCGATCAACCAGGAGCTGACCATCAACCCCATGATAGCAGAGTCCTGGTCGGTCAACGATGACGCAACAGAGTTTACCTTCCACCTGCGCGAAGGGATGAAATGGTCCAGCGGCGAACCCTTTACCAGCGCCGATTTTGTGTTCTGGTTTGAAGAAGAGATCAAGAACGAAACCCTGACTCCCGTCTTTCCGGCCTGGTTGACCAGCAATGTAGACGGCGTGAATGTGCCCGTGGAGATGTCTACGCCCGACGACACCACGGTCGTGTTCAAGTTCGCCAGCCCCAATTCCCTGTTCCACTTTTCAGGTGGCATTCTGCTTTCCTCTCCCGTGCGCTCCGCCGCCTATATGCGGCAGTTCCATCCCGACCATACGGAGGATAAGGCTGCGCTGGACCAAATGGTCGCTGATGCCGGCCTGGACATCTGGACAGACCTCTATGTGGATATGCGCAGCGGCCGCCACGAAAATCCCGAATCGCCGATGCTGTGGCCCTGGCTCGTCGAGACTGATTTCACCGAAGAGCTTGTCACGGCTACCCGCAACCCCTACTTCTGGGCGGTGGACCTGGAAGGCAATCAGCTCCCCTATATCGACGACCTCTCCTTCCGCCGCTTCAGCGACCCGGACGTGTACGCTCTGTGGTGTATCAACGGTGAAATCGACTGTCAGTCGCGCCATGTGCGCAATACCGATCTGACCGTGCTCAAGGAGAACGAGGACCAGGGCGATTACAAGGTCCAGATCTGGCGCCGCACCGCGGTCTATGGTCTCCATCTGAACATGACAGCCAAAGATGAGCGCGTGCGCGAGCTGTTCCAGGCGCGGGATTTCCGCATCGCCGTCTCCCTTGGCGTCGATCGCGATACGATCAACGAACTGGTCTTTGATGGTACGGCTACAAGTATGCAGTACGGCCCGCCGGTCGAGTCTCCGTTGTACGTTCCTGAATTGAACAATGCCTATCTCGAGTATGACCCGGACCGGGCCAACGCGCTGATCGACGGCCTGGGCTACACAGAGCGCGACGACGAGGGCTACCGCCTCTGGAAAGATGGCAGCGGTGAACGCATCCGTTGGACCCAACTAGGCGGCCCGGAGGTCACCGACAACGATCAGATGCTCATCGACTTTCTCGACGACCTGGGCTTTGAGGTCAACTACCGCGGCGCCGAACGCGCCCTGGCCCAAGAACTCGACCGCGCCAACGACATCGAAGCCAGTACTACCTTCATGGACCGCAACCTGATCCCCCTGGCGGACCCCGTCATCTGGATCAACCGCGCCAACACGGAGCGTCCGTGGGGGAATGCCTGGCAGATGTGGGCAGTGGATCCAAACAATCCCAACAGCGAGCCGCCGCCCGACGGCCATTGGCAGTGGGACATCTGGAATCTGTGGGATGAGATCCGCGTCACAGCCGACGGAGATAAGCAGATCGAGCTCTTCAAGGATATCCTCAGAATCTGGGGCAGAGAACTGCCGACTGTCGGCTTCTTCGGTGAACTGCCGCGTCTGGTCGTGGTCAAGAACGGCTTCAAAGGCATCCATGCGGGCTACCCGTGGGACTGCTGTCGCGGCGTGTACGAGCACATTATCGACAATGCCACCTGGTATTGGGACGATCCAGAGATGCATATGAGTATGTAATACATCGATCAGGATGGGAGTAACAGGAAGGTTCAGGATATATCCTGCATCTTCCTGCGTCGCGCCCCCACAGTGGCGCGCAATACAACAAATCCAATCATCTTGATTCTCAACCATTGAAGCAGGGGCGGGCAACCACAAGGTGAGGGCTGAGCGCACCGCAGGGTTGACCACTGATTTATGTGATTCGTATGAGTGCCATGATAACGGCGATAACTGCAGTTCATCATCTTCATCACATGAATCAAGTAAATCAAGGGTCAGGGTTTGCCCATCGCGCGAAGCCCGAATAGCCTCTACGCGCCTGCCCCATCCACATGTAAGGAGACAAACGAATGAAGAGTTTGAAGTCGTCCAAAACAGACGTATCGCGTCGGGAGTTTGTGCGCCTGTCGGCGTTCGCGACTGCCGGCACTATCCTGGCCGCCTGCGGCGCTGGCGCGCCAGCAGAGGAGATGCCAGCGGCCGAAGCGCCGATGGAGGAAGCAGCGGCTCCAGCGGCCGACATGCCGGCGTCCATGTATAATGAATCTCCGATGATGGCCGAAATGGTGGCCAATGGCGAGCTGCCGCCCGTAGACGAGCGTCTGCCGGTCAATCCGCTGGTGTTGGAAGGGCTGGATGGCATCGGCAACTACGGCGGCCTCTGGCGGGCCGGTTTCCGCGGCCAGGCCGATCACTTCGCTGTCAACCAGGTCATTATCAGGGGCGTGCTGTCGATCAACCAGGAGCTGACCGTCAACCCCATGATCGCCGAGTCCTGGTCGGTCAGCGACGATGCCACGGAGTACACCTTCAACCTGCGCGCAGGGATGAAGTGGTCCGATGGCGCACCCTTTACCAGCGCCGATTTCGTCTACTGGTTTGAGGAAGAGATCAAGAATGAAACCTTGACACCCGTCTTCCCCGGCTGGTTGACCAGCCCTGTCGATGGCGAGGATGTGCCTGTGGAGATGACTGCGCCCGACGCTTCGACAGTCGTGTTCAAGTTTGCCAGTCCCAGCGCTCTCTTCCACCTCGAAGGCGGCATCGTGCTGAGTTGCCCTGTGCGCCCGGCCCACTATCTGAAGCAGTTCCACCCCGATCATACGGATGACATGGCCGCCCTGGATCAGGCCATCGCCGATGCCGGGCTGGACGTCTGGACCGATCTGTATACTGACAAGCGCAGTGACCGCCACGAGAACCCTGAAACGCCGATGCTGTATCCCTGGATTCTGCAAAACAGCTTCACCGAAGAGCTCGTGACCCTGTCTTGCAATCCCTACTTCTGGGCGGTGGATACAGCCGGCAACCAACTCCCCTATATCGCTAAGCTCAATTTCCGCCTGTTCAACGATTCCGACGTCCACGCGCTGCGGCTTGTCAACGGCGAGATCGACTGCCAGTCGCGCCATGTGCGCAACTCGGATCTGACCGTGCTCAAGGAGAACGAGAGCAAGGGGGACTATGTAGTACAGTTCTGGCGCTGGACCGCGGTCTATGGCATCCATTTCAACATGACCACCAACGATGATCGCGTGCGCGAGCTGTTCCAAGAGCGAGACTTCCGCATCGCCGTCTCACTGGGCGTTGACCGCGATGAGATCAACGAGCTGATCTTCGATGGCCTGGGCACAAATATGCAGTACGGCCCGCCGGTGGAGTCGCCCGTGCACTATCCCAAACTGAGCAACGCCTACCTCGACTACGACCCGGACCGAGCCAACGCGCTGTTGGACGGGCTGGGATACACCGAGCGCGATAGCGACGGCTACCGCCTGTGGAAAGATGGCAATGGGCGCGTCGGTTGGACCATGTTGGGCGGCGCCGAGCTTACCGATAACAGTCAGATGGTCATCGATTTCCTCGGCGCTCTGGGCTTGGAGGTCAACTATCGCGGCGTCGATCGCTCGCTCAGTATCGAACTCCATCAGTCCAACGATGTCGAATGCACGACCTCATTTATGGATCGCAACCTGGTGCCCCTGGCCGACCCGCAGATCTGGGTCAAGCATCGCAACATCAACGACCGGCCTTGGTGCAATGCCTGGACCGCCTGGAAGCTGGATCCGACCAATCCCATCGCCCAGGAACCGCCCGCCGGCCACTGGATCTGGGAGATCTGGTCGCTGTGGGACGAGATCCGCGCCACGGCCGGCGAAGAGAAGCAGGCTGACCTCTTCAAACAGATCCTGGAAATCTGGTCCGAAGAGCTGCCTTCAGTCGGTTTCTTCGGCGAACTGCCCCGCCTTGTGGTGGTCAAGAACGGCTTCAAAGGCATCCAGCCCGGCAATCCCTGGGACTGCTGTCGCGGCGTGTACGAGCACATCATCGACAACGCCACCTGGTACTGGGATGAGCCGGAGAAGCATATGTAAAACGTCAGTGGTCAGTGGAAAGTTTCTGGCTTTTAGTTTCAAGTCACTGCTGGTCGGGGCGGGCCTTGTGGTTGCCCGCCCCGACTGGAAACTGACCACTAGCCACTGGTCACTGCAGTTCGGAGTCTTTCATGTTCTCATACATCCTGGGTCGGATTGCTGTCCTGATACCGACGCTATTCGTGATTTCAGTTGTCACGTTCATCATCATTCAGCTGCCGCCGGGCGACTATCTGACCACCTACGCCGCGCAGTTGCGCGAACAGGGCGATGAGGTGGACGAGGTCCTGATGGCCAGGTTGGAGCAGCGCTACGGCCTGGGCCAACCACAACATATCCAGTATATCAAATGGATTTCAGGCATCATCCTGCGCGGGGACTGGGGCGAATCGATGTATTATCAGAAGCCGGTTCAGGATCTGATCTGGAACCGGGTTGGCCTCACCTTCATACTTTCATTTACGACCTTATTGTTTGGCTGGCTGGTCTCAATCCCTTTAGGGGTCTATTCGGCAACCCACCAGTATTCACTGATCGATTATATCGTGACCGCGCTCAACTTCATTGGCAAGGGGTTGCCGGAGTTCATGCTGGCCTTGGTGATCATGTGGCTGGTGACAAGCTACACAGACATGAGCGTAGGCGGCCTGTTCAGCCCCGAATATATGAATGCGCCCTGGACTCTGGACAGAGTTATCGATCTCTTGGCCCATGTCTGGATCCCGATCGTGATCCTGGCGGTTGGCAGCACCGCCAACGGCATCCGCATCACCCGGGCCAATCTGCTGGATGAACTGAACAAACCGTATGTCGAGACCGCGCGCGCCAAGGGCGTCAAGGAAGGCAAGCTGGTCTGGAAATATCCGACGCGCGTCGCCCTGAACCCATTTTTCAGTACGGTGGGTTGGTCGTTGGCGGATCTGATTTCGGGCACGACGATCGTAGCCATCGTCCTGAGTTTGCAGACCACCGGCCCCATGCTCTTCACCGCGCTGATCAACCAGGACATGTTTTTGGCCGGCAGTTTCATTCTCTTGCTCAGTTTACTGACCGTGATCGGCACACTTCTGTCCGATCTGCTGTTGGTATGGGTCGATCCCCGCATCCGCCTGGAAATGTAGTTTTGACTTCTGATTCTGACCCCTGATTTTCCTGAATCTATATGATGGACAGGATTACATCATGGCAATCACAAGAGTCAAATAAATCAGAGATCCAAATCAGAGATCCAAATCATGGTTAATCACATAAATCAGGAAAATCAGGGGTCCAATCTTGATGAGGAAGAGCGTTACCTGGACATTCAGCAGGATCAAGGCAGTGTTGCGGTCGCCTCCTTCTGGCAGTTGATCTGGTGGCGCTATCGTCGGCATCGCGTGGCTGTATTCAGCACCTTTGTCGTTCTGATCTTCTATCTTGTTGCTGTATTCAGCGAATTTGTGGCGCCTTACGATCCGGAAGCCAAGTTTGTCAAGTATAAGTTACACCCACCGACGCAGATCCATATCGTCGATGCCGATGGCGCCTGGCGCCTGCCCTTCATCTACCAGACTGTGCGTGAACGCGATCCGGAGACATTTCGCAACACCTACCACGAGAACACCGCCATCCGCCATCCCATCCGCCTGTTCTCCAAGGGTGAAGAATATCAGCTGTGGGGTGAAGTCTCTGTGACCACAAAGCTGTTTGGTTTGGATGTGCCCCACGAAGAGCAGGGATTCTTCCTGCTGGGCACAGATCGTCTGGGACGCGATATGTTTTCGCGCGTCTCCTATGGCGCGCGCCTATCCCTCTCTATCGGCCTGATTGGCGTTGTCATCAGCCTTATCCTCGGCGTTCTGCTCGGAGGGCTGTCCGGCTACTATGGCGGCACAATAGACAATATCATCCAGCGCATCATCGAATTCCTGCGCTCCATCCCGTCCATTCCGCTATGGATGGGGCTGAGCGCAGCACTGCCGCCGGCGTGGCCGATCATCTATGTCTATTTCAGCATTACGGTCATTCTTTCCCTGATCGGCTGGACCGGGATGGCCCGGGTCGTGCGTGGCAAGTTCCTGCAACTGCGCGAAGAAGAGTTCGTCATGGCGGCCAGGTTTGCCGGCAGCAATGAGTTACGCATCATCCTGCGTCATATGCTGCCCTCGTTCTTAAGTCATATCATCGCCACCATGACCCTCTCCATCCCCACCATGATTCTCAGCGAAACCGCCCTCAGCTTTCTCGGTCTGGGGCTGCGGGCGCCGGCCATCAGTTGGGGTGTGTTGCTGCAAGAGGCGCAAAATATCAGCGCAGTGGCCATTGCCCCCTGGACGATGGTGGCGCCGGCCATCATGGTGGTGGTGGCGGTTACGGCATTCAACTTTATGGGGGATGGGCTGCGCGATGCCGCCGATCCGTATGCGGGTCTGTAACAACCGCAGTGGCCAGTGACTAGTGGCCAGCGCTGACCACTGACTACGGATCCCTGGCCACTGATCACGGACCACTGATTTATTATGATCATCAAAGGAAGCGCCATCCCCGAGGTGAACCACCGCAAAGGGTACGACATCCGCGAGGCGCAGGATACCGCAGACGGTTCTTCGATACAGATCGACCACTTCGCCGAGCGGACCACGACCCCAGCCAACCCGTTTGAACCGCAAAAACACGGAGAACAGCGTTTCTGGTACATTCTGGAGGGCGAGGCCACTGTCACGATCGATGGCCAAAGCGCCACAGTGGGGCCGACTGATCTGATCCTGCTTTCGCCGTGGACAGATCACAGTCTGCGAGCCGACAAATGGGTGCGCTGGATATGCTTCGGATAGACGCGGGAAGTTTCGAGTGACTGCCGGTAGGGGCGGGCCTTGTGTTCGGGCTGAACGCAGCGCAGGGTTTGCCCATCGCGCGCAGCCCGAATAGCCCCCCAGGCGACCACAAGAGTTGCCTCTGCCGGAAACTGACAACTAAAAACCGCAGTGAAAGGAATAGCAAACTATGGCGCGCAAACTGAAATTAGCCTTGATCGGTCTGGGCCGCCGCGGCCGCAGCTCGCATCTGCCTATCTACCCCAAACTGAAGGAAGTGTTCGAGTTCGTAGCCGTCTGCGACAAAGATGAATCGACTCTGCGCGCCGTGGCCGAAGAGTATGGCGTCAACGCCTATTCCAGCGTGCGCGATCTTGTAGAAGGCGAAGATCTGGACATCGTCGATGTGGTCGTGCCCGGTGATGCCCACCATCCCATCTGTTGCTATCTGGCGGAAGCCGGCATCAATATCATCGTCGAAACGCCGGTTGCCACGACTCGGCCCATGACAGATATGATGATCGAGGCCGCCGCCCGTAACGGCGTCAAGCTGGAAGTGGCCGAAAACTACCATCGCGTGGCCATGGCCCGCTTTCAGGCCAAAGTGATCGCGGCCGACGTGATCGGAGAGGTGGGACGCATCTACCGCATTTTCTACGAAGGCGGCTATCACGGCATGAGTATGTTGCGTCTGCTTGCCGGCAGCCCGCCCAAATCCATTCTGGGCATCACCCATGTGACGCCCGTCGTCCCCATCATCGACCGCATGAAGCGCCATCATGCCCAGGAAACCTGCACGACCAGCTTTCTGGAGTTTGAGAACGGGGCCGCGGCGACCATGATATACTCCAATGTGATCCACGCGCGCTCCCTGGGGCGCAAGGCCACCGGCATCTCCCAGATCGACGGCACGCGGGGCGCCATTGTCGATAGTACAGTCTATTACACGAATCCTGCCGACTATGAAAGCGGCGCTGCCGCCACTGCCTATGCACCGCAGCTTTCCACCATCGAGTGGGAAGGGCGTCAGGTATTGGACCGCATCAGCCTGGAACTTCCCGATCGGACCATCACCTGGCAGAATCCCTACGCCCATCTGGGTATCGGTGAAAACAACGGCCGCGGCGTTGACATGGCGGACCAGCTCATGAGCATCGCCAACGCGGTGCGCAATGATACAGAGCCGACCTACGGCGTGCAGGAAGCCCGCCTGGATCAGGAGATGACGTTGGCGGCCTCCGAATCCGCGCTGATGAACAAACAACCGCTGTCATTTCCCCTGCGCTCGCCCTCCCAAGCTGAGGAGCGGATCCACGAACGCTTCAAAGAAACCTATGGCTATGCCTATACCGATATCGAACCTCTGCTCGATGTCTTCTATCCCCGTCGCTGAAGCTGCAGTGATCAGTGGCGCGTTGCCAGTGACCAGTGGGGTCGGCGTCTTGTGCCTGCCCTGGGCAACCACAAATTCAATTAGGAATTGAACAGCTCTCAATTCCTAATTCTTAATTCTAAATTACATAATTGCCCCTACCAGCGAAAGGAAGCATACCGTGAAATTCCTGGATCACTCTGTCAAAGGCATCTCCCGTTACTTCCTGGATTCAGATTTACAGGGCGAGCCCTTGCGTGTCCATATCTCAGAAGTCGATGCCGGCAAGAGATCCCATCCACCCCACCGTCACGGGGGCTTTGAGGCATTTTATATGCTGGAAGGGGAAGGCACGTTGGAGATCGACGGTGAGCGCTACCCATTGCGCGCCAACGAAGCGGTCGTGTTCGATCCACAGAAGTTGCACGGGCTGGTGAACACCAGCGCTGCCCCGATGCGCTATATGGTCATCATCAGCCGCGAGCGGAGCGACGCCTGAGATCGTCTATGGTAGAACAGGATTCGCTCATTCCTATCTACCCGAGCTCGGAGTTAAATCAAAGCGAATAAGAGAGTCGTATCCTTGTCAGGATGCGCTTGTTGTAGCAGACCGAAATCGGCATCGCATCGATAACGGCCACGCGTCTTGCTGAACCGACTCCGTAGACAAGGTTAGGCTGTTCGCCTTGATAGGAGCTGCTTCGATGAAAACCAAAACCCTGGCTCGATTTATCATTGTCATACTGTTGATGACTTTGGGCGCGAATACGCTTTTCGCGCAAGAATCTGACGTGGACCAGGATCACACCGGTTGGAGCATAGAGTCCAATACGTGCGCTGATGATGAGAACATCATTACGTCAGGTCAAACTGTGACCGCCGATGCATCCGAGGCATTGGCCGCGCATATAGATATTGTCGAAATAACTACAACTTTGTCCGGGCAGACGCTGACCGTTGTATTTCATCTCAGAGACGTTCCGGAAGCCTTGACATTTGACAGGACTGGTGTGCCGGATAGATGGCTGGAATACGCGTGGAAGGTGTCAATAGATGTGGACAACAACCCGGAAACAGGATTTGGCGGCCTCGATTACGATCTGTCTGCCAGTCATCTTGTGTTCTCCTCAGAAAGTGATAGGGATATCACTGCGCCTATAGGAAGTAAAGTGCAAGTTGATACTTGGGAATGGCTTGAAAGTAGCGCTTCCTATCTCGAACCTGCCAGCATGGAGGTATCTCCTCAGGCGGACACAATAACGCTTAGTGGAGAGATTCCTGGCATTACATCAGAATCACGGCTCGTATTCGAGGCTTACGATTATGTGAATGGCTCTGATAAAGTAGCGTGTCTGTTTCCATCATCACAAAGTGACACCGATCAAGCAGTTGGAGATAAGGGTCGGAGCGCATCCGCGCAAGAACCTGAAGTGGATCAGGATCTCATCAATTGGATCATAGAGTCCAATACGTGCGCTGATGATGAGAACATCATTACGCCAGGTCAAACTGTGACCGCCGATGCATCCGAGGCATTGGCTGCGCATATAGATATTGTCGAAGTAACTACAACTTTGTCCGGGCAAACACTGACCGTTGTCTTTCATCTCAGAGACGTTCCAGAAGCCTTGACATTTGATAGGACTGGCGTGCGGGATAGAAGGCTGGAATACGAGTGGACGGTGTCAATAGATGTGGACAACGACCTGGAAACAGGGTTTGGCGGCCTCGATTACGATCTGTCCGCCAGTCATTTTGTGGGCGTTAGCGGCAGGAATATTACCGCGCCTATAGAAAATACAGCGCAAGCGAATACTGGGAAACGGCATGAAAATTTCCGTTCCTATCTCGGACCTGCCAGCATAGAGGTATCTCCTCAGGCGGACACAATAACGCTTAGTGGAGAGATTCCTGGCATTACATCAGAATCACGGCTTGTATTCGAGGCTTACGATTATGTGGATGGCTCTGATAAAGTAGGGTGTCTTTTCCCATCATCACAAAGTGACACCGATCAAGCATTTGGAGATAAGGGTCGGAGCGCATCCGCGCAAGAACCTGAAGTGGATCAGGATCTCATCAATCGGATCATAGAGTCCAATACGTGCGCTGATGATGAGAACTTCATTACGTCAGGTCAAACTGTGACCGCCGATGCATCCGAGGCATTGGCTGCGCATATAGATATTGTCGAAGTAACTACAACTTTGTCCGGGCAGACGCTGACCGTTGTCTTTCACCTCAGAGACGTTCCGGAAGCCTTGACATTTGACAGGAATGGCGTGCGGGATAGAAGGCTGGAATACGCGTGGAAGGTGTCAATCGATGTGGACAACGACCTGGAAACAGGGTTTGGCGGCCTCGATTACGATCTGTCTGCCAATCATACTGTGTTCCCCTCAGCTAGTGGCAGGGATATTACTGCGCCTATAGAAAATAAAGCGCAAGCGAATACTGGGAAATGGCATGAAAGTGGCGCTTTCCATTTCTATCTCGAACCTGCCAGCATGGAGGTATCTCCTCAGGCGGACACAATAACGCTTAGTGGAGAGATTCCTGGCATTACATCAGAATCACAGCTTGTATTCGAGGCTTACGATTATGTGAATGGCTCTGATAAAGTAGGGTGTCTTTTCCCATCATCACAAAGCGCCACCCATCAAGCATATCGGTGTGATCCTGATGACACTATGTCGCGCTCCACAGTGGCGCGCAATACCACGATTACGCCAGGTCAGACTGTAGCCGATGACGCCTCAGACGCATTGGCCGCGCATATAGATATTGTCGAAGTCAATACGACTTTGTCCGGGCAGACGCTGACCGTTGTCTTTCATCTCAGAGACGTTCCAGAAGCCTTGACCTTTGACAGGACTGGTGTGCCGGATAATGTTCCGGATAATGTTATGGAATACGCGTGGACGGTGTCAATAGATGTGGACAACAACCTGGAAACAGAATTTGGCGGCCTCGATTACGATCTGTCCGCCAGTCATTTTGTGGGCGTTAGCGGCAGGAATATTACCGCGCCTATAGAAAATACAGCGCAAGCGAATACTGGGAAACGGCATGAAAATTTCCGTTCCTATCTCGGACGTGCCAGCATGGAGGTATCTCCTCAGGCGGACACAATAACGCTTAGTGGAGAGATTCCTGGCATTACATCAGAATCACAGCTTGTATTCGAGGCTTACGATTATGTGAATGGCTCTGATAAAGTAGGGTGTCTTTTCCCATCATCACAAAGCGCCACCCATCAAGCAGTTGGAGATAAGGATCGGAGCGTATCCGCGCAAGAACCTGGCGTGGACCAGGATCGCCTCGATTGGATCAGCGATTGGATCATAGAGTCCAATATGTGTGACCCTGATGACGCAACGATTGCGCCAGGTCAAACTGTAGCTGATGACGCCTCAGACGCACTGGATGCGCATATAGATATTGTCGAAGTCAATACGACTTTGTCCGGGCAAACGCTGACCGTTGTCTTTCATCTCAGAGACGTTCCAGAAGCCTTGACATTTGATAGGACTGGCATGCGGGATAGAAGGCTGGAATACGAGTGGACGGTGTCAATAGATGTGGACAACAACCTGGAAACAGGGTTTGGCGGCCTCGATTACGATCTGTCCGCCAGTCATTTTGTGGGCGTTAGCGGCAGGAATATTACCGCGCCTATAGAAGATAAAGTGCAAGTTGATACTATGAAACGGCATGAAAGTGGCCCTTCCTATCTCGGACCTGCCAGCATAGAGGTATCTCCTCAGGCGGACACAATAACGCTTAGTGGAGAGATTCCTGGCATTACATCAGAATCACGGCTTGTATTCCAGGCTTACGGCTATGCGAATGGTTCCGATAAAGTAGTGTGTCTTTTCCCATCAGCGCAAAGCGCCACCGATCAAATATACCCAACGTGGGAATCGGAGGATTAGTTGACAACCAGGTCATGTAGGTATAGAGGGGACCGACCGAAAATACCAGTGGCCAGTCGCCTGTGGCGAGTGGTCAGGAAACCCCACCAGCCACAGGTCACGGGGCGCCAACCACCGCAGCGCTACGAAAAATCGAGCCGCATGAGCAGATCCAGGAACTGAATGTCCATCTTTTCAGCGCCCAGTTCCGTGCTGGAATACGGATTGTCAAAGTGGAGAAAGCCAGTGATCGGCTCCTCTTTCTCGTTGACGAGCAAAGGCCCTTTCCAGCCGAAGTCGATGCTCTCGCCACGCAGGCTTGTCAGGTGTACGCTGTCTTCCTCAAAGATGATGTCCAGAGCCGTCACCTTCTCCACGAATTCGGCAAAACCGCCATCCACGGCCGCGCGCCCCATCTGCGCCAGCCATGTGTTGTTCTGCCCGTAGGAGCGCAGCTCCCGAAACGCATTTTTGCCGCTTTGGATCAGTGACAAGCCAGCGGAAGCCGTTATGGCCAGATAGCCGTCCTCGACCCGGGCGCAAGCCCAGCCATCCCGAATCTCGTATTCGTCGAAAGCGTAAATGGGGAAATAGGCGTGGGTAAAGCCCAGCCAATCGTCTGCCGCCAATCGATGGATCGCCACCAACAGATCCTTCCACTGGGCAACCCGCGGCAGGACGACATTGCCGTGCCAGAAGTTGGGACGGTGTGAGCCATCTTCGCTGAGGCAGGGCGGGTGCGTGACGAAGACGACCGCTTCCGCTGAAAGTGTGGCCTGCCAGATATGCTGCTGATAGCCGAGTTCGCCGGGCCGGTAATCCTGGGCAGAAGCCAGCATATAGTCCGGCGTCTTATAGGTGACTTTATTCACCTCCCAGGCGCCCTCTTCGCGATCGCGCCACATCTCCAACTGCCCGGCATGCCGCTCCCGGTTCCAGATCTCTTCAGCGGGGTCCAAAGCGATGGCCTCGATAACGGGCGGTAGCTGATAGTTGACAGCGCAGGCCAGGCTGACGCTCCCCAAAATGCTCCGATTGAAGATGCCTTTGCCCCACAGCAGCCGGGAGATGCCAGATGTCGGCTCCCGATAGGCGTCTTTGATATAAGGCGTGTAGGTGCGACCGTGGCTGGAACCGAAAACACCCTTGAATGAGTTGACCGCCAGCCCGAACAACATCTTGTCCAGCACAACCGCTGCCAGTTCGCGCACGTTATCGTTCTCTGCCAGATCGACCAAATGGGAGAGAGCCAGGACATCCTCCTCGAAATAGGTATTGGAATCCCACTCGCGAAAGCCGCCCGCGGCCCGCTTACGCAGCCAGGAGAGCGCCCTCTCTTCGCCCTTGGCCCGATGCTGGCTGCCGGTCAGGCCGGCATTGGGGAATATCTCCTCTGGCAACAGCTGGCCGGCCAGGATTTCACAGGTATGGAAGAGAATCTGATGGTTTTCCGACCAGAAACACATGGCGTCGGCGCCCGGCTCGTCCATCCAATAGCGAAAGTTGAGGAAGCAGCTTTGCAACGGTTCGACGAGCGCCTGAGGAAAGCCCGGCTCTTCGATGTAGCGTCCCGCCATGCCCAGCAGGCCGACCAGATAGAAATCACTGCAATCGGCCCGGCCGTTAATGGAAGCGATGCTATCGAGGATCACCTGCTCGTTGATATTGTTCCAGAGATCCAGCTCCATGGCGGCGATCTCGGAGAAGATGTTGCCTTCGGCGCCGCGCCGGGCAGCATTGAGCAAGGCTTCCCGGCGGCGTTCTGGATAGGTGGCATAGCGGTCGCAGGAATACTCGTTGTTGCCGACGATGTGGATGTCCAGCCGGCGTTCAACGCGCAGGCCGTGGACGTAGTAATCCTCTGGATAGGGGAAGAGCAGAACCTGATAGTCGTCTTCTGGAAACTGGAAGGCAGTCCCTAGAACCACCTCGGCCCGTTCCTCGTCCTTTGTGTGGTGCTCGCTGTAGATGCGACCGCCTTTGCGTTCCAGCCGCAAGGCAAAGTTGTCCTTCACCGCTTGGCCCTCAGGCCAACGGACGACGACCTCCGCATGACGGGAGAAGACGTCCCGCTCCAGGTAGGCCTTGGCAAAAATAGAATCCAGCGTCTGACGCCGATTCCCAGGCCGGATCGATGTGGGCAGGGATACGTGGAGTTGCCCAGGGCAGGCGCCAGACGCCGACCCTACTTGCAGGGCCATCACATACGGACATTCGCGCACGGCGACGGCTTCGAAACATACGCCAATTTCGTTGCGCCCCTCGTTCAGCCGCGCCGTGAACGAGACGGTATGGGGCAACTGATGATGAAAGTGCTCCACCCGTCGCCTATGTTCGTGGTTGATCCAGATATCCGCGGGGCCATTGGTCGTGAGGGCGAAGGTCACATTCCACGCGCGGGGACTATCCAGGACGCAGTAGGCCCAGGATTGCAGGTAGTGAGGCATGTGATGAAAGGTGGACAGATCGACGAAGTGATCGTCGAGACAGCGCACGACACGCCATTCCAGCTCAGTATCGCTACGGTCGGGAACAAATTTCTGACGTTCCAGCGCGGTCGAGAAGGGGGCTACCGACGCTGAGCCGGCGAAATCGGCCGCGATCCGCTCTTTGAAAGAGTGTATGCGCGCCTCTGTGGGGCGCGATTCGGGGTCTGTATAGCTGCTGATATCCGCCAGCGGCGTTGCCAGCGGGCCCGCCACCAGCCAGTCGTGCACAAAGCCGGCTTGCAGGGCGGCCTCCTGCCAGATCGGCGCCGCAGCGCTCTGTGTGCTCATATAGATTATCCCTACTCGTACAACACGCAGCGGACTCTGTGGCCGCCTTCCAGTTCCAATAGAGGTGGGTTTCGGCTATCGCATACCCCGGCGATCGCTTTGCGGCAGCGTGGGTGGAACGGACAGCCTGCGGGGATCGAGTATGGGTCCGGCACCGAGCCGCGAATCGCTGTCAGTTGGCTGGTAATGCCCTGAGCCGATTTGCGCCCCAATAAGGGGATGGAACGCAGGAGTGCCTGGGTATATGGGTGTTTGGGATCATAGAAAATGGTATCGACATCGGCCATCTCCACCACTTCACCCAAGTACATGACCACCACGTAGTCCACCATCTGCGCAATGACGCCCAGATCGTGGGTGATGAAGATGATCGCCATCCCCAGCTCATCCTGCAACTCGCGCATGAGCGTCAGAATCTGGGCCTGGGTTGTCACGTCCAGGGCGGTTGTCGGCTCGTCAGCGATGAGCAGACTGGGGCGGCAGGAAAGGGCCATGGCAATCATGGCGCGCTGGCGCATGCCGCCGCTGAGCTGATGGGGATAACGGTCGATTGTGCGTTCTGGCTGGGGCATCCCAACCTTGTTGAGCACATCAATCGCCTGCGCGCGGGCCTCTTCTTTGTTGACATCCTGATGCAGAAGAATGGCCTCTATAATCTGATTGCCAATGGTGTGGACAGGGCTTAGCGAAGTCATCGGCTCCTGAAAGACCATGGAGATCTCGCCACCGCGGATGGAGCGGGCCTGCGTGCCCATGGCATCGATCTTCGTCATGTCAACGACCTGATCCGTAATGCTGCCGTTCTCCTGCCTTTGCAGATGGAACAGGGCTTCGCCCTCGACCACCCGTCCCGGATGGGGCACGATTGCCATGATTGAACGGGCCGTGACAGATTTGCCGCAGCCGCTTTCTCCGACCAACCCGACAGTCTGACCACGGCGCACTGTAAAATCAACGCCTTCCAGAGCTCGCACAATGCCCTGGGCCAGAAAAAAATGTGTCTTCAGTCCACGCACTTCCAGAAGCATCTCCTGGGAGCTGGCGGGCCTATCTGCTGCGGAAAGCGTATCGACTTGCATAGATGAAATTGTCATAGGCGAAATCCATTCTGTGACCACTGATTTGACCACTGGTTTTTATGATTCATGTGATTGCCTTGATAACTGCAGTTCATCATCTTCATCATTCATGTTACGCATATTTCGGCTCTGATTCGTAGCAGGGTTGCGGGCTGCTGAATTCGGGGGTAGGCTGCGCTGTGCAGGTCTGTTCTCTACGGCTTTGTGATCCTGGAAGCTCTGTCACGGCGTTTCTGTGGCGTCCTGAGAATGGCGTTCGGGCGGTCTGTTCGGGCCGGGATCGGTCTATCTGTGGCGCGTGTTGGCTAGGGCAACTGCGCCAGGAGGTCACGAAGCGGCGGGTACAGAATGCCTGCAATCCCGATGCCCATCATCCACTTGAGCGCTCTCTGTTCCGATTGGACGACTGCTATATCCGATTTGACGGCTGCTATATCCCCTTGCAACTCCGACTTGACGGCTGCCATATCCCCTTGTAGCTCCGACTTGACGGCTGCCATATCCCCTTGTAGCTCCGACTTGACGGCTGCTATATCTCCTTGCAACTCCGACTTGACGGCTGCTATATCCGCCTTGACGGTCTGCAGGTCGGCTTTGGTTGCCAGGTGTTCGTATGCGCCTTCGATGCGGGCGAGGCGTTCAGTTGGCATCGGGACGTTGCGTTCCGCTTCCAGCCGGGCGAGGCGTTCTTCCAGGGAGGCGGGCGCCGCTGTCGTTGCCATAGGTTAGTCTCCTGACCGGTCAGAGAGGAGGTTGACTTGCGCCTCTGCTCGAAAGAGGCGCTAGAGAAATCGATCTTTCATATCCTGACCTTATTCTACCTGCTTTGTCAACTACTGCGCATCAGCTCATCATATAAATCAAGCGAATCCAGGGCCGCTCCTCGACCTACCTGGCGTATGGGTCGGCGGCGTCGCGGATGCCGTCGCCGAGGAAATTGAAAGCCAATACCGCGAGCACCACCGCCAGACCAGGGGTCAATACCCACGGGGCCAGGGCGACGGAACGTAAATTTTGGGCCTCTTGCAACAAAACCCCCCAACTGATGGCCGGCGCCCGCAGGCCCAGGCCGATGAAACTCAGGCCGGTTTCGGACAGAATAATGCCCGGAATCGCTAATGTCAAGGAGGCGATGATATGGCTGAGAAATGAGGGGGCCATGTGGCGCAGAATGATGCGCATTTCGCCAGAGCCGGAAAAACGGGCCGCCATCACAAAATCCTCTTCTCTCATACTCAGAAAACGCCCGCGTACGACCCGGGCCAGCCCGGTCCAACCAACAAAGGACAAAAGGATCGTTACGCCAAAGTACAGACGCACGACCGGCCAGTCTGCGGGCAGGGCCGCGGCCAATGCCATAATCAGGGGAATCTCCGGAATCGAGCGGATGAACTCGATCAGACGCTGAATGGTGTTGTCGATAGAACCGCCGTAGAAGCCGGAGACGCCGCCGAGCAAAATCCCGATTACCAGACTGATGACGACACTCACCAGCCCGATGGTCAGGGAGATACGCGCGCCGTAGCACAGACGGGAGAAAAGATCGCGCCCAAGCCGATCTGCGCCTATCAGAAAGATGCCCTGCTCCTCGTGAGGAACATCCAACCCATAGAGATGCCATGTAGTCGGGAACTGACTCCAGAGTTCGTACTCTGTCCCGCGCACGAAAAAACGAATCGGATGGATAGTCGTCGTGTCCTCTGTGTAGATATTGCGCAAGGTCTCCGGATCCCGTTCGCGGATGATTTTGTAGACAAACGGCCGGTGCAGTCTGCCTTCCGCGTCGATGATGCGGATTTTCATTGGCGGCACAAATTTATATTTGACAAAAGATTGTTCCGGATCGTACGGGGCCACAAACTCTGCAAAGGCTGCAATCAGATACAAAATGATAACCAGAACGCCGGCGAGCGCCGCCATGCGATGTTTGAGAAAACGCCACCACATCAACTGTGAGTATGACGCTACATATATCTTTTCATCTTCAACTATATCGGTATCGAGATGTGTGTCCCGCTCTCGTGATTCCTCTTCAGACCGTTCAATCCAGGAACGTTTGAGGGCCGCCATGCGCGATTCTCCGGGTATCAGTCGCCCCAGCCCGCCGAAATAGCGGACAGATACCTGTACATTGATGTGAGCCTGGGCCTGTGGTATGCAACCGACGACACAGCGGGCCAGCCGACGCGCGAGCCGCCGCCTCTGCCCGATATGCGCTTCTTACATCAGGATGAGTTTCTCGGAAATGCTGCGCCCCTGATGGATGCGATTGATAATGTCGGCCAGCATGGGCGCAATCGATAGTACAACGACTTTGTCAGACCGTTTTGCCCGGGGGACGGGAACTGTGTTGGAAACGACTAGCTTGTCGATGCGATCATCCGCCTGGAGGTGTTCCAGCGCGGAAGGCAGCAATACCGGATGCGTGATAGCGAAGGCGGCAGTGCCCTGCGCGCCGGCCTCATATAAAGCGTCGATTTGCTTAAGAACGCTGCCGCCAGCCATAATATCATCGATAATAATCGGGCGACTCCCAGCGATTTCACCGACAACGTGGGTGGTTTCTGTGACGC
The DNA here is from genome assembly GCA_958295915.1 of uncultured Caldilineaceae bacterium. Lineage (GTDB taxonomy): Bacteria > Chloroflexota > Anaerolineae > Caldilineales > Caldilineaceae > Bin5. The sequence goes on along the minus strand of OY282381.1, from coordinate 2,848,346 downwards.
TGACACTGGTGCGCCGTTTGTGCATCACCACCAGTGGCAGATTGAGTAGCTGCGCATAGCGCCCCGCCATACTGGCCCGGCCTACATCCGGGCTGACAATGGCCGCGTTTTTCCACTCCTCCTGACGGAAATAGTCAGCCAGAATCGGCAGAGCGGAAAGCGGATCGACAGGGATATTGAAAAAACCCTGAATGGCCCTGGCGTGGATGTCTACGAAAATCACGCGATCCACCCCCATCATTTCCAGTATATTGGCTATGACCCGAGCGCTGACCGCCTCACGCCCATGGGCCATGCGGTCCTGACGGGCATAGGGAAAATAGGGCAAAACAACACTCACGCTGTGGGCACTGGCCCGCCGGAATGCGTCCAAATACAGGATCAATTCCATCACATGATCATTCACCGGCTGGCAACACGGCTGCACCAGAAAAATATCCTGATCCCGCACGACCTCATCAATCATCACATGTATCTCGCTGTCGGGCAGACGGCGAGTGGAGGATCGACCGAGCTCCACCCCTAGGGTTTGGGCAATCTCCAGGGCCAATTCTTTGTGGGCAGAACCGCTGAAGATGCGTAATGGGTGATAGGACATAGCTACTCTCTTCTGTTTTGAGATACAAAAGTGTTGAATGCGCCTCTGCTCGAAAATTTTTAATCGCCAGTTTTTAGCAACTGCGCTGTTACTCGAAACTGAAAACGTAAAACTCCAGAGGCGCGTTATCGGTTGAAGGTATCTCTGCCGATACTCTGTATAATAGCCCTATACAGGATAAAAGGCAAGAGAGGAACTCTCCGGGCTGCGCGTGCACGGTTGAGAACCAGCGCCAGACAAAAGGGCACAAGCGCCGAACACGGGCGGACCAGACAGACCTGTAATGAAACAACGACTGTTGATCGCGACACACAATCAGGGCAAAGTACAGGAGTATCGCGGGCTGCTGCAGGATCTGCCGCTGGCGCTTACCTATCTGGACGAAGTCGGTATCGAGGAGGACGTCGCGGAGACGGGGAACACCTTTGCCGCCAATGCGATATTGAAGGCGCAAGAGTTCGCCAGAGTGAGCGGTCTGTGGACATGGGCTGATGACAGCGGTCTCGAGGTGGACGCGCTACAGGGCGCGCCGGGGGTGTATTCTGCCCGCTACGCCGGCCCCGGCGCGACCGACCAAGACAGATATGAAAAGCTATTGATGGCCCTGCAACCATATCCCCGTCCGTGGACGGCCCGTTTTCAGTGTGTAGTCGCCATCGCTCGGCCGGCCGCGGGCATTGAAACCTGCGCCGGGACGCTAGAGGGGCTTATCACCAATATGCCAAGAGGATCACACGGCTTCGGCTACGATCCGGTCTTCTTTGTGCCGAATTTCGGGCGCACGCTGGCAGAACTGCCAACGTCTGTGAAAAATCAGATCAGCCACCGCGCGCTTGCGTCGGCGCAAGTGAAGACGCTGCTGGCCGATCTGCTGCGAGAATAGTTGAATGCGCCTCTGCTCGAAAGAGGCGCGAACATCGAGCTTGCCTTTGTCGCAGCGCGCAATACCAACGCTCCATACAATAACCGTCCGCTCTCTTTGCCGACTGCGCAATGGCTTGCAGGCGGCAACGCTTCCTGATACGCTTTTCAGAATTTTCAAACCGAACCCCAATCGAACGGAGAGATCGAATGACGATTCAGATCGCAATCATTGGCGTCGGCAACGTTGCCGAGAAGAACTACCTGCCTTTCATCGTCCGCCACGAAGACGTCCAGCTAAGCTACTATAACCGCAGCCGTGACAAGGCAGAAGCCGTGGCGGCGCGTTTTGGTGGGCGCGTGGCGGCCTCGGTGGCGGAGCTGATGGACGGCGAGCCGGACGCGCTGCTCGTTCTCACCCGCGAGACCGATCGCCTCGAGGCGACCCGCGCGCTTCTGCCCTTCAAACCGCGCCGGCTCTTCTTCGAAAAACCGCTCGTAGCCCAACACGGCCAGGCCAATGTGGTGGAGGAAGATTTCTTCGCCGGCAGACAGCTCCTCCACAGCGCGCGCAGCGCCGGCGCAGAGACGGCGATGGTCTTCAACTACCGCTTTTTTAACCAGACCCAGCTTGCCCGGCAGATCGTTGACAGCCAGGAGTTCGGACGCCCGACGCACTTCACCGGCATGGTGCACTACGCCTGCTGGAGCCACTGCATCGACCTGGCGCTCCACTTCATGGGGCCGGCCCACAGCGTCACCGCGCTGGCCACCGAAAAAGCCGGCCCCTGTATGGGCGCCGAGGGCGTGCGTAACGTGACTGTCGCCGCCCGTATGGCCAACGACGCCACCGGCGCCCTCATCGGCACCTGCGGCATCGACTTCAAGCTGCCTCTCTATGAACTGACCTTTGCCTACGAATATGGGCGTATCAGCATGCGGGATCTGGACGGCGAGATGGAGGTAATCAACTACCGCACGGGCCGCCATGAGCGCCACAGCCTGCCCTGGGATATCTCGCGCTGGGACCAGTACCGGGCGTCATTCGGCAAAGCCATCGATGCCTATCTGGATTCGGTGCGAAGTGGGACGCCCCCGCCGGTTCCCGGCATGGCCGGGTTGCAGGAGCTTCAGTTCGAGGCCGGGATCAAGCGCGCCATCGCCAGCGGCGCGCCGGTGGCGCTGGAAGAAGAGTTTTCGCTCAATGGTTCGTAAGCGTTGGACCACTCGCAGGAAATGATGCCCCTTGATTTATATGATGGGGATGATAAACTGCAGCTATCGCCGTTATCACCATAATCACATGAATCACATAAGGTAGTGGTCAAAATGTTGCGACAAAAAACTCTTGCTAGTTGTCGTTATTCCTTCCTTGTAAAACCGGCTGTAGCCATCCTGGCTCTGTGGATCACGTTCATACTGGTCGCGGGCAGTTGGTCGGCCGTTAGCGCGCAGGACGCCATACCTGCCAGCGAAGCCCTTCATCAGGGGTTGGTGGCGCCGGCCTGGAATGATCTGCCCCCTGCTTCTCACGCCGAAGCGCAGTTCTGGATTCCCAGCGCCTGGGTGGACGCGCCCAACAGCGATCTTGGCATCGAGTTGGTGTTTGATGGCGCCAGGGCAGTCGTGAGCGATCTCCCGCAAGAAGCCGGTTTTGATCTCTTGCAGGCGCCGCTCGGCAACAGCCTGAGGTGGTCAGGATATTCCCAGACCATGACCACATATGAACGCAACCGCGAAAGGATCCCGGCGCCCAGTGTGGCGACATCTACAGCCGGACACCCGGATAGGGACGCGTTGGTTGCGCTCCACCAGGCAACGAACGGCGCCAACTGGCGGAACAACGATAACTGGCTGAGCGACGCGCCGCTCGGCGCCTGGCACGGTGTCACTACGGACGATAGCGGTCGCGTTATTAAACTGGACCTCTCAGGCAACCAGCTGAGTGGGACGATCCCTTCAGAACTGGGCAACCTCTCCTATCTGACAGAGCTGGACCTCTCAGGCAACCAGCTGAGCGGGTCGATCCCTTCAGAACTGGGCAACCTCTCCAACCTGACAAAGCTGGATCTCTCAGGCAACCAGCTGAGTGGGACGATCCCTTCAGAACTGGGCAACCTTTCCAATCTGACAAGGCTGGTCCTCTTAGGCAACCAGTTGAATGGGTCGATCCCTTCAGAGCTGGGCAACCTCTCCAATCTGACATGGCTGGACCTCTTAGGCAACCAGCTGAGTGGGACGATCCCTTCAGAACTGGGCAACCTTTCCAATCTGACATGGCTGTACCTCTCAGACAACCAGCTGCGTGGGACGATCCCTTCAGAACTGGGCAACCTTTCCAATCTGGAATGGCTGGCCCTCTTAGACAACCAGCTGAGTGGAGCGATCCCTTCAGAACTGGGCAACCTCTCCAATCTGGTAGTGCTGGGCCTCTCAGGCAACGAATTGAGTGGGTCGATCCCTTCAGAACTGGGCAACCTCTCCTATCTGGTAGCGCTGTCCCTCTCAGACAACCAGCTGCGTGGGACGATCCCTTCAGAACTGGGCAACCTCTCCAACCTGACATGGCTGTACCTCTCAGACAACCAGCTGCGTGGGACGATCCCTTCAGAACTGGGCAACCTCTCCAACCTGGAAGGACTGTACCTCTCAGACAACGAATTGAGTGGGTCGATCCCTTCAGAACTGGGCAACCTCTCCAACCTGAAATTGCTGCACCTCACAGACAACCAGCTGAGTGGGACGATCCCTTCAGAACTGGGCAACCTCTCCAATCTGACAGAGCTGGACCTCTCAGACAACGAATTGAGTGGGTCGATCCCTTCAGAACTGGGCAACCTCTCCAACCTGACAAAGCTGGACCTCTTAGGCAACCAGCTGAGTGGGTCGATCCCTTCAGAACTGGGCAACCTCTCCAACCTGACAAAGCTGGACCTCTTAGGCAACCAGCTGAGTGGGTCGATCCCTTCAGAACTGGGCAACCTCTCCAATCTGACATGGCTGTACCTCTGGGGCAACCAGCTGAGTGGGTCGATCCCTTCAGAACTGGGCAACCTTTCCAATCTGGAATGGCTGGCCCTCTTAGACAACCAGCTGAGTGGGACGATCCCTTCAGAACTGGGCAACCTCTCCAATCTGGTAGCGCTGTCCCTCTCAGACAACGAATTGAGTGGGTCGATCCCTTCAGAACTGGGCAACCTCTCCAACCTGACAGATCTGGACCTCTCAGGCAACCAGCTGAGCGGGTCGATCCCTTCAGAACTGGGCAACCTCTCCAATCTGACATGGCTGTACCTCTCAGGCAACGAATTGAGCGGGTCGATCCCTTCAGAACTGGGCAACCTCTCCAATCTGACAAGGCTGTCCCTCTCAGGCAACGAATTGAGTGGGTCGATCCCTTCAGAACTGGGCAACCTCTCCAATCTGGTAGCACTGGGCCTCTCAGGCAACGAATTGAGTGGGTCGATCCCTTCAGAACTGGGCAACCTCTCCAATCTGACATGGCAGCTGGGCCTCGCAGACAACCAGCTGAGTGGGTCGATCCCTTCAGAACTGGGCAACCTCTCCAACCTGGAATGGCTGTACCTCTCAGGCAACCAGTTGCGTGGATGCGTGCCTGAGGTTTGGCGCCATGTAAGGGCAAATGACCTGGATAGCCTGGGGCTGCCGTTTTGCGTCGCGCCGTCTCCGATACCTACGGCAACCCCAGAGCCACTCACCGTGGCGACATCTACAGCCGGACACCCGGATAGGGACGCGTTGGTTGCGCTCTACCAGGCAACGAACGGCGCCAACTGGCGGAACAACGATAACTGGCTGAGCGACGCGCCGCTCGGCGCCTGGTACGGTGTCACTACAGACGATAGCGGTCGCGTTATTGAACTGGACCTCGCAGACAACCAGCTGAGTGGGACGATCCCTTCAGAACTGGGCAACCTCTCCAACCTGACAGCGCTGTACCTCGCAGACAACCAGCTGCGTGGGACGATCCCTTCAGAACTGGGCAACCTCTCCAATCTGACAGAGCTGTACCTCTCAGACAACCAGTTGAGTGGGACGATCCCTTCAGAACTGGGCAACCTCTCCAACCTGGAATGGCTGGACCTCGCGTTCAACCAGCTGAGCGGGACGATCCCTTCAGAACTGGGCAACCTCTCCAACCTGACAGATCTGTACCTCTCAGACAACCAGCTGAGTGGGTCGATCCCTTCAGAACTGGGCAACCTCTCCAACCTGGAATGGCTGAGCCTCTGGGGCAACCAGCTGCGTGGGACGATCCCCTCAGAACTGGGCAACCTCTCCAACCTGGAATGGCTGAGCCTCTTAGACAACCAGCTGCGTGGGACGATCCCTTCAGAACTGGGCAACCTCTCCAATCTGACAGAGCTGGACCTCGCGTTCAACCAGCTGCGTGGGACGATCCCTTCAGAACTGGGCAACCTCTCCAATCTGACAGAGCTGTACCTCGAGGGCAACCAGCTGAGTGGATGCGTGCCTGAGGTTTGGCGCCATGTAGAAGAAAATGATCTGGATAGCCTGGGGCTGCCGTTTTGCGTCGCGCCGTCTCCGACACCTACGGCAACCCCAGAGCCGCTCACCTCCACTTCATGGGGCCGGCCCACAGCGTCACCGCGCTGGCCACCGAAAAAGCCGGCCCCTGTATGGGCGCCGAGGGCGTGCGTAACGTAACTGTCGCCGCCCGTATGGCCCAACGACGCCACCGGTTGCCCTCATCGGCGCCTGCGGCATCGACTTCAAGCTGCCTCTCTATGAACTGACCTTTGCCTACGAACATGGGCGTATCAGCATGCGGGATCTGGACGGCGAGATGGAGGTAATCAACTACCGCACGGGCCGCCATGAGCGCCACAGCCTGCCCTGGGATATCTCGCGCTGGGACCAGTACCGGGCGTCATTCGGCAAAGCCATCGATGCCTACAATGGTTCGTAAGCGTTGGACCACACGCAGGAAATTATGCCCCTTGATTTATATGATGGGGATGATAGACTGCAGTTATCGCCGTTATCACCATAATCACATGAATCACATAAGGTAGTGGTCAAAATGTTGCGACAAAAAACTCTTGCTAGTTGTCGTTATTCCTTCCTTGTAAAACCGGCTGTAGCCATCCTGGCTCTGTGGATCACGTTCATACTGGTCGCGGGCAGTTGGTCGGCCGTTAGCGCGCAGGACGCCATACCTGCCAGCGAAGCCCTTCATCAGGGGTTGGTGGCGCTGGACCGGAATGATCTGCCCCCTGCTTCTCACGCCGAAGCGCAGTTCTGGATTCCCAGCGCCTGGGTGGACGCGCCCAACAGCGACCTTGGCATCGAGTTGGTGTTTGATGGCGCCAGGGCAGTCGTGAGCGATCTCCCGCAAGAAGCCGGTTTTGATCTCTTGCAGGCGCCGCTCGGCAACAGCCTGAGGTGGTCAGGATATTCCCAGGCCATGACCACGTATGAACGCAACCGCGAAAGGATCCCGGCGCCCAGTGTGGCGACATCTACGGCCGGACACCCGGATAGGGACGCGTTGGTTGCGCTCTACCAGGCAACGAACGGCGCCAACTGGCGGAACAACGATAACTGGCTGAGCGACGCGCCGCTCGGCGCCTGGTACGGTGTCACTACAGACGATAGCGGTCGCGTTATTGAACTGGACCTCGCAGACAACCAGCTGAGTGGGACGATCCCTTCAGAACTGGGCAACCTCTCCAATCTGGTAGCGCTGGGCCTCTGGGACAACCAGCTGAGTGGGTCGATCCCTTCAGAACTAGGCAACCTCTCCAACCTGGTAGCGCTGGGCCTCCAGGGCAACCAGCTGAGTGGGTCGATCCCTTCAGAACTGGGCAACCTCTCCAATCTGATGGGGCTGGGCCTCTGGGACAACCAGCTGCGTGGGTCGATCCCTTCAGAACTGGGCAACCTCTCCAACCTGGAAGTGCTGTTCCTCTCAGACAACCAGTTGAGTGGGGCGATCCCTTCAGAACTGGGCAACCTCTCCAACCTGACAAGGCTGGCCCTCTCAGGCAACCAGTTGCGTGGATGCGTGCCTGAGGTTTGGCGCCATATAGAGGCAAATGATCTGGATAGACTGGGGCTGCCGTTTTGCGTCGCGCCGTCTCCGACACCTACGGCCGGACACCCGGATAGGGACGCGTTGGTTGCGCTCTACCAGGCAACGAACGGCGCCAACTGGCTGAACAACGATAACTGGCTGAGCGACGCGCCGCTCGGCGCCTGGCACGGTGTCACTACGGACGATAGCGGTCGCGTTATTGAACTGGACCTCTGGGGCAACCAGCTGCGTGGGTCAATCCCTTCAGAACTGGGCAACCTCTCCAATCTGGTATGGCTGATCCTCTGGGGCAACCAGCTGAGTGGGGCGATCCCTCCAGAACTGGGCAACCTCTCCAACCTGACAGATCTGGACCTCTGGGGCAACCAGTTGAGTGGGGCGATCCCTTCAGAACTGGGCAACCTCTCCAACCTGACAGATCTGGACCTCTGGGGCAACCAGCTGAGTGGGGCGATCCCTTCAGAACTGGGCAACCTCTCCAATCTGGTAGCGCTGCGCCTCTCAGACAACCAGCTGAGTGGGGCGATCCCTTCAGAACTGGGCAACCTCTCCAACCTGACAAAGCTGTACCTCTCAGGCAACCAGTTGCGTGGATGCGTGCCTGAGGTTTGGCGCCATGTAGAGACAAACGATCTGGATAGCCTGGGGCTGCCGTTTTGCGTCGCGCCGTCTCCGACACCTACGGCAACCCCAGAGACACTCACCGTGGCGACATCTACGGCCGGACACCCGGATAGGGACGCGTTGGTTGCGCTCTACCAGGCAACGAACGGCGCCAACTGGCGGAACAACGATAACTGGCTGAGCGACGCGCCGCTCGGCGCCTGGCACGGTGTCACTACGGACGATAGCGGTCGCGTTATTGAACTGGACCTCTCAGACAACCAGCTGAGCGGGACGATCCCTTCAGAACTGGGCAACCTCTCCAATCTGACATGGCTGGACCTCTGGGGCAACCAGCTGAGCGGGACGATCCCTTCAGAACTGGACAACCTCTCCAATCTGATAGGGCTGTCCCTCTTAGACAACCAGCTGAGTGGGGCGATCCCTTCAGAACTGGGCAACCTTTCCAACCTGGTAGTGCTGGGCCTCTCAGGCAACAAATTGAGTGGGGCGATCCCTGCAGAACTGGGCAACCTCTCCAATCTGGTAGCGCTGGTCCTCTCAGACAACCAGCTGAGTGGGACGATCCCTTCAGAACTGGGCAACCTCTCCAATCTGACAAGGCTGGCCCTCTGGGGCAACCAGCTGAGTGGGACGATCCCTTCAGAACTGGGCAACCTCTCCAATCTGGTAACGCTGGGCCTCTCAGACAACCAGTTGCGTGGATGCGTGCCTGAGGTTTGGCGCCATGTAGAGGCAAATGACCTGGATAGCCTGGGACTGCCGTTTTGCGTCGCGCCGTCTCCGACATCTACGGCCGGACACCCGGATAGGGACGCGTTGGTTGCGCTCTACCAGGCAACGAACGGCGCCAACTGGCGGAACAACGATAACTGGCTGAGCGACGCGCCGCTCGGCGCCTGGCACGGTGTCACTACGGACGATAGCGGTCGCGTTATTGAACTGGACCTCTCAGACAACCAGCTGAGTGGGTCGATCCCTGCAGAACTGGGCAACCTCTCCAATCTGACAGAGCTGGTCCTCTGGGACAACCAGCTGAGTGGGTCGATCCCTGCAGAACTGGGCAACCTCTCCAATCTGACAGAGCTGGTCCTCTGGGACAACCAGCTGAGTGGGTCGATCCCTGCAGAACTGGGCAACCTCTCCAATCTGACAGAGCTGGTCCTCTTAGACAGCCAGCTGAGTGGGTCGATCCCTGCAGAACTGGGCAACCTCTCCAATCTGGTATGGCTGGTCCTCTCAGACAACCAGCTGAGTGGGTCGATCCCTGCAGAACTGGGCAACCTCTCCAATCTGGTATGGCTGGTCCTCTCAGACAACCAGCTGAGTGGGTCGATCCCTGCAGAACTGGGCAACCTCTCCAATCTGGTATGGCTGCACCTCTCAGGCAACCAGCTGAGTGGGTCGATCCCTTCAGAACTGGGCAACCTCTCCAACCTGACAGAGCTGGACCTCTCAGGCAACCAGTTGCGTGGATGCGTGCCTGAGGTTTGGCGCCATGTAGAGACAAACGATCTGGATAGCCTGGGGCTGCCGTTTTGCGTCGCGCCGTCTCCAACACCTACAGCAACCCCAGAGCCACTCACTTCCGTTCAGATCTTCGAAAAGGTCTCTCCGGCGATCGCTTTCATCGAAACTGTTGCCAGCACGGGCAGTGGCGTGTTGGTCGAGGGTGGATACCTGGTTACGAACGCCCACGTGGTCTGGCCATTCGACACGGCGCGCGTCGTATTCCCAGATGGAACAGTGTTCGATGCGGCGCCGGTGAAAGGCTGGGATCTATTGGCCGATCTGGCAGTGCTTGGTCCAATTGATGCCCCCGCGGCTTCCCTGGCATTGATCGACGGGGAGAGCATACCCATCGGCGCAGACATGTATCTGATCGGCTACCCAGGGGAGTTTGAAGTGTTCCCGCAGCCGGCAATCATACGGGGGCTTCTGTCGCGTACGCGGGAGTGGGCGTCTGTTGGCATCACCTATTTCCAGACCGATGCCACCGCCATAGGAGGACAGAGCGGAGGCGCTCTCGTCTCGGAGACGGGTGATGTGATCGGCATCAGCGGCTTCAGGATAACGGAGGGGCATTTCGGATTTGTGGCGTCGTCGGCCGACCTCTTGCCGCGCATCCGGCAGCTTATTGCGGGTAAGGGCCCCGCTGGCCTCGGCGATGTGGAGACCACCCTTGCGGCTCGGCGGCTGCGGATGCAAGGAGGAGCGCGCCGTCACGAACTGACGGTGAGGAACTATTGGGACGATCCCGCCTACGTACTCAACGAGCCGGCCGGAACCGAAATCGAGGTCGCATTAACAGGCGACAACGACGGCAGGGTAGTTGTCTTCGACTCATCTGGCGAGGAGCTGCTCGATCTCGACGACAAATTCATAGGCGTTGAGGTTGATTCATTTGCCACCGAAAGGGCTGGACCACATTTCCTGATCATACGGCAGCTGGCGGAAACACCCGGAGAATTCACCTTGACGGCTAACCGCCGGTTGATACAGTTCGACGACCCGGACCGTGGCGGATGGATCCAGGTGGGCCAGGCTGTCCACGGGAATATAGATTTCCCTGGAGACATCGACCACTTTCTCCTTCACTTGGAGAAAAATGAGCTGATCGAGATCGTCGCGCAGTCGGCCCTGGCTGACACCTTCCTCACGATCGACTATCTGGGCGCGGTAGCAGAGCAGATTGTCGCCGATGATGACAGCGGCGGCGGCTTGTTCGATCGTGATTCAAGGATCGTCTACCGAGCGCCCCATACGGGGATCTACTTCGTGGTCGTGAGAGACGCCGCCCGGTCCGCGCCAGGCGGGTACATCATCTCTGTGGACCCGGCAGAAGTACGGAGTACATCCTCCGAGTTTGCATTGGCCGAACTGCGCACGGCCTTCGCGCAGCTGCCCACCTCATATATAAATATATCCGATCATGAGATGCTAGAGTCCGCCCGGCCGCTCCTCGATTTCTGGATTGAACTATTGGGTTTGGATAATCGCTTCAGCCATTTCGTGGCCTTCGTCAACGGAGCCCCAAACATAGACACATTCGACATGATATTGGCAGCAAGTGGGCAGATTAGCGATACTGAGCGCGCAGCATTTGACTTGGAGTTGTTATTTAGCACGAGTTTGGATGAACTGACTCAACTCTTCCTTGCCGGAGAAGATATCGACCTGCACTGGATTGAATCGCTGGAGACGTCGACAGTGGGTGATAGATCGCTTGGCATTTCTTGGGCCTATACCAGCGAAGGGACGCGACGACAAGAGAAAGTGATCCTATTCAGGCGCGGAAATCTCGTCGCTGCCGTCCACACTCTTGCTGACAATACCCAGAACATCGTATCAGCTGAACAAGCGGCGAGAATGCTCGACGCGAAGCTGAACGATTATCTGGTAACAGAGTAGCGCCCCTACACTACCTATAAGCCAGCAACCTGTGGGCTGCGCTCGCCGCCTCAGGCGCCGGCGCCCAAGGGGATCGACGCCGGGAAATCCGTTGCAGCCCGCGTTTGGGTTGGAACGGGTCAGGCCATGATCGGCAATCTCTCATACGAGACGACCAGCCGCATCGGCTCATTGTTGAAGAAACGCTGGATGTCCCGTGCGATCTCTTCCACCAGGCGCAGTCGATTTTCTGCTGTGTAACCCGAAATGTGCGGGGAAAGAAAGACATTGTCCAGATCACGCAGCGGATGGTCTGCGGGCAATGGTTCTGGATCAAATACATCAATAAATGCGTTGAAGCGGTTCTTCTGCAACTCGGCAAGCATGGCATTCTGATCCAGCACCCAGGCGCGCGCGGTGTGAATGAACAAGGCCCCATCACGGATCGACTGAAAATGAGCGCGCGTGATCATATGTCTGGTTTCAGGTGTGATTGGCGCATGCACCGAGATGATGTCAGCGCGCGCGAATAGCTCGGCCAGCGCGACGCGGCGCACGCCTGACAGTTGGGCATCTTCCTGGCTGAGATAGGGGTCGTACACCATCACATCGCAGCCAAAAGGCTTGAGCAGACCGATGACCCGCCGTCCCACCATGCTGGCGGAAACAATCCCTACCGTTTTGGCGTAAAGACAATGACTAATGAAGCCATGCGCAGGTCTCCAGCCACGCTCGGTCTTCATGATCCGCTCGTAGCGGAACGGATCGCGTTGTCCGCTCAACATGGCCCAGAGCGTATATTCTGCCACCGACTCGGCGATCACATCGGCAGCGCTCAACAACACGATCCCTCGTTCATGGCCAGCGGCAGCCAAACGGTTCTTGACCGAGCCGGCGGCATGGCCGACAATCTGAAGGTCGGCGGCTTCAGCCAGATGCGCCTCCGTAATATGGGGCGAGCCCCAGGAGGTGATAACCACTGCGGCGCCCGGAATCAGTTCCAGCAGTTCATCGCCTGTGTAGTTCCGATCCAGTTCATTCCAGATCACAGTGCCCAAGCTCTCCAGTGTCGCCATAGCATCTGAGGAGAGGATCTCTTTGGACAGGCCAACTGGGGGAAGATAGAGAATTTTTCGCTCTGCCATCGTTCAGTTCCTCCAGCCTTTCTTATTGTGCCCCTACTGGAACCGCTGGCGCAAGCGGTCGGCCACATCTGCCTGGGCCATCAACTCCTGCTCGCCGCTGATCAAGTTCTTGACCGTGACAGCGCCGTCCGCCATCTCCGCGCCCCCCAGCAGAAGGGCGACAGGAATGTTCCGCTCTTCTGCATATTTGAACTGTCGCCCCAAATTGTCCATATCCGGGTAGAGATCGACGCGCAGACCCGCGCGGCGCAGGGCGTGGGCCATGGCTACGTTGGCCGCCAGGGTATCCTTATCGAAATTTGTGATCAGCGCCTGGGGCTGCCCGACCAGGTTTTGCGGAAAAAGACCGCGCTCCGCCATAATCAGCAAAATACGCTCCAATCCCAGGCTAAGGCCGCAGGCGGGGATCGAGCGGTTGCTGAACATCCCGATCAGATCGTCATAGCGTCCGCCGGCGCCGCCCGAGCCGCTCAAAGTTGGAAACTCGATCTCGTAAATCGGCCCGGTATAGTAGCTCAGCCCGCGGGCCAGATAGGGATCGATGCAGATGTGCTCACCCGCCGGGCCCCCTTGCGTCAGTGTGAGGATGTCTTGCAGTTCAGCGACGCCCTGCGCGCCGTTGGCGGAGCCTTCCAGTGTATCGCTCAACCAACCGAGCACGGCGACAGTTTCGCCTGGAGCCGCGGCCATCAGGCCTAAAAGAGCCGTCGTAGCCATCTCGCCGATGCCGCGTGCCCGTAGCTCCTTCTCTACCCCTGCCAGACCGATCTTATCCAGTTTGTCCACAGCCACCAGCGCGTCCATTTCCAGTTCCGCCGGCACACCGCTCACCTCCATCAGCCCCCGCAGCACGCCGCGGTGGTTCAAGCGCAGCCGGAAACCGGATTCAGCGCGCCCGCGGAAACCCAGCTCCTGCAAAACCTGCGCGCCAGCGTTCAGCACCTCCGCTTCCACCAGTTGGCTGGACGAGCCAACTATATCCAGATCACACTGGTAGAATTCTCGATAGCGCCCCTTAGCTGGCCGATCTGCCCGGTAGACCGGCCCAATGTGATAGCGTTTGAAATAACGGGGCAGTTGGTTGCGATACTCAGCCACGATACGGGCCAGAGGCACCGTCAGATCGTAGCGCAGACCGGCATCGGCGATGGCATCTTCGGTCGGGGCGGCGGCGAGCGCTTTCTGCAGCTTGGCGCCCCGCTTGGCCACGCGGAAGATCAACTGATCCCCCTCTTCACCGTATTTGCCCAGCAATGTATCCAACCGTTCCATCACCGGTGTGTCCAGAGGCTCAAAGCCATAACTCTGATACACCCGTTCGATCACATCGATGACATACTGCCTGCGCAGCGCATCCAGAGGCAGAAAATCGCGCGCGCCGCTGATCGGCTTTGTAAGGAATCGGGCCACCAAATCTTCTCCTTCGCCAGTTACTGGCAACTGGCGACTAATCACTCAAAACGAACCTACTCCAGATTGCTCTTCAGCACTGCCCGGTAGGCGGAGAGGCGCGCGCGGCGCAGTGCCCGCTTGTGGCCCAGAAGCGCTTTCAGCCATTCGCTCACAATCTGTAGGCGAAATTCGGCCAGCAGATAGCGGCGCAACAGCGCCGCCCACACAGGGCCATGCCATTTGCGCGCGTAGCGCACTTTGCTGCGATTGAAGAGAATATGTCGTCTGGCGCTCACTTGAGTACTGCTACGCCCCTCGGAGTGGATGACGATCGCCGCTGGATCGTACACCACGCGCCAGCCGGCGAGTTTGAGGCGTCGGCATAGATCCGTCTCCTCACTGTACATAAAGAACTGCGGATCGAATCCGCCTACCACAGCCAACACATCCCCCCGCGCCAGAAGGGCTGCGCCCACCAGCCAATCTACATCCTGCCGACAGTCCGCCGGCCAGTCGGCCAGATGATAGCGGCGGGTCCAGGGATTTTGGGGCCAGGTCTGCTCCAGCCAGGTGCTCTCAAAAAAGCCGGTCAGGGGGCCGGGAAAGCGCCGACGGCTGCTCTGCAGCGCGCCATCGGCATAGCGCAGTTGCGGCCCGATTGCCCCGATCGTCTCGTCCTCTTCGATACCATGGTACAGTGCCCACAGGCTGCCGGGCAGAAGTTCGGTATCCGGGTTGAGGAAAAAGACGAAGCGCGCCGGCGCAGAGCGGGGCCGGCGCGCAGATGCGGCTGGACTGGGTCGATTGAGCGTTTCCGCTTGCGCGCGCCCTGGCGTCGGGGTGTCGAATCCCATCGCCTCCAATGTCCGGTTGTTGCCGCCGCTGAAGCCTACATTCTTCTGGCTGAAGATCGCCTGCACCCAGGGAAAGCGACTCGTCAACAGGGAAGGCGTGGCATCGTCGCTGGCATTGTCGAACACCACTACCTGCAGGGTCGCCTGGCTGCGCGGCCCGAAGCGGCGCACATAGGCGGTGTAGTGCGCGCCACTGTTGGGCGCGACGTTCTCCCGGCGGGGGCGTTTTGGCGGCGCGCCGGCGCGGCGCGGCGCGGACATCTCTGTGCGGACAGACGCAAGGTCTGCCCCTGCATGCCTGTGTGGTTCATCTATCGCCTGGCTCTGGAGTTCGATGGATGTGAGGCAGGCGCGCAGATGATCCCAGACGTTCCAGGAGACGATGACGATCACCAGGTCGGTCAGAGGGGCTGGCCTGGCGGTCGGAAAGGCTTGCTCGCCTGTCTGTGGGAGGGGCTCATCGCCATGCAAACCCTGCCGATTGGCTATATCCGCTCGACTACCAGATCGCCTGAACATCAACTGGTCCGTTGCACGACAAAGGCGCAGAGCCCCAGCAGAGAGCTCTTGCAGAGGCTGTCATTGAAGGATGCCAGGTTGTGAACGGCGCGGTCGAGAAAGCCGAGCGCTTCCTGGCGGGCGGCTTCAACCGCGCCACTGGCGCGCACAGCCTGAACGATCTCCTGCACTGTTGCCAATAGAATGCGGGAATCGCCCGCCTCCGCCGCCGCTCTGGCCTGGAGCAACTGGGCCACTAGCTGCTGCGGCTGGGGCAGATCGCGCAGGTAGTAGAGGAACGGCAATGTCAGCGTTCCCTGACGCAGATCGCTGCCCACCGGTTTGCCCAGGGTGGCGTCACTGCCGACGAAATCGAGGATGTCATCCATAATCTGGAAAGCCATCCCGAACTGATAGCCGAAGGATTTCAGCTCCTGAATCCGATCCTGCGGCAGACCGACCAGCACCGCGGCCGCTTCTGTGGCTGCGCTGTAGAGGCTGGCCGTCTTGGCATAGATGCGCTGGTAGTAGGCTTTGCCGTCCTGGTCGAAATCGTTGCGATCAGAGAGCTGGCGCATCTCACCATCAACGATCACGCGCAGGGTATGACTGAAGATGTCGATGACGCGCACATTGCCGGTCTCGGCCGCGAACTGGGCAGAACAGGCAAACATATAGTCGCCGGCCAGAACCGTTGCCCCCGGGCTCCAGAAGGCATTGAGAGTGGGCGCGTCACGACGCAACAGCGCGCCGTCGATGACATCATCGTGAACAAGTGTGGCGGTGTGCAGCATCTCTACGGCAGCCGCCAAGGCGATGAGCGGATGGGTGCGCTCTGCAGCGCAACCGTTTTGCAGTCCCGCGGCCAGCAACGCCAGGGCCGGGCGCAGTCGTTTTCCACCCTGGCCGATCAATTCGACAAAAGCGTTGGCCAGGGGCGCAAACAGGTCCGCGTCAACGCTTTTCATCTTCTCTTCGACCTGCTGAAGCGCGCCGCGCACCGGTGTCAGAAGCGTCGGGGCATCCTGTGGGATCAGCAGCGCGCGGCGGAAGATCATGTGCGGCGCATCCTGCGTAAAGAGGCTCGCTTCCCTGTTGGCGATCTGTTCGACTTGCAACTGTTCAATCATGGAAAAACCGTGACGTCCCGATTTGTGCCGCTACCCCGACTTGCGGCCGTAAGATTGTTTTGCGCGCCGCTGTAGGGCGCGATCTAGCGTCACAATGAAGCTGTTTGTCGTTCTGCCGCGCGCCAACGGGTTTTGTCCGGCGGGGCAACAGAAAGCGTATCTATATTGATTGCCGTCAGAATTGATTGCCGTCAAATGCCCAAACACCTGGAGTCAGCGGCAATCAAAGCCAAAGATCGAGCAAGCCGCTGCGGTCGTGCGGGCAGCGATCTCCTCCACCGGCACAGCCAGAAGTTCGGCCAGCCGCTCTGCCACCAGAGCCACATAGGCCGGTTCGTTGCGTTTCCCTCGCAGTGGATGCGGCGCCAGATAGGGCGCGTCCGTTTCGATCATCAGGCGATCAAGGCGTAACTGCGGCGCCGTTCTATGCAGGCTGCGGGCGTTTTTGAATGTGAGCGGTCCGCCCAGGCCGAGGACGAAGTTCCAACCATAGGCCCTTTGCGCCAACGCAACATCCCCAGCGAATGCGTGCAGCACACCCCAAAACGCACGCTTTGCCAGAGGCGCATTGCGCGTGCGCGCGCTGGCCGCCCATTCATCCAGGATATCCGCCACATCTGCGGTCGCGTCCCGGTTATGGATAATCACCGGCAGACCCAAGTCGGCGGCCATGTGAAGCTGCGCCCGAAATGCGTGCGCTTGTCGTCGCAGGGGTACTTTGCCCCAGTAGGTATCCAGCCCGATTTCACCGATGGCGACAACTTTGGGATGGTCCGCCAATTGGCGCAGTTGCGTCAACGTCTGCTCAGCGAAATCAGCGCTGCTGTTGGGGTGGATACCCACGGCCGCGTACACCTGCGGATGCGTATCCGCCAGCGCAATGGCCTGCCGGCAGTGGCGCAGATCGATGCCAGGGTTGACGATCAGGCGCACGCCTTGCGCCTGTGCCCGCTCCAGCACAGCTGCCCGGTCCGCATCGAACTGCTCCATGTCCAGATGGCAATGACTGTCGATCAGCGTCGGAACAGACATTAAAACCCAGTGATCAGTAGCCAGTAGTCGGTAAACCCCGGTGATCAGTGGTCAGTAACTGCAGTTTCCAGCCATGAACCACTGCAGTTATCTTTGACACACATTACTTGTTAATTTTATCACATACGGCGCCTGCTCAAAAGTAGTTCACATACGCGAAAATTGGCGACGCTATGCGCGAAGGTTGTATTGCGCGCCGCTGTTGGGCGCGACGTCTGCAACCCTATGAACCCTGCAAGCCCACCAGCTTCTGGCCGTCGGCAAGGATCGCCTCCACCTTCTCCTTCTGTGTCGTCTCCGTATAGACCCGAATCAGCGGCTCCGTGCCGGAGAAGCGCACCAGCAGCCAGCCCCCATCCGCCATCATAAATTTGTAGCCGTCTATGGTGATGCGTTCCGTAATGGCAATGCCGCCCAGGGCGCGCCCGTTGATGTCGACGCTGTCGAGTGTCTGCTGAGCGGCGGCTTTCATCTCGTCGCCGCTCAGACGGATGTCGATACGGCCGTAGAAATGCTCGCCTACGCTTTGGAACAGAAGCTGCAACAGTTGGGTCGGCTTCTTGCCCGTGCGCACCATCAGATCCAGCAGATAGAGATTGGACAGTATGCCGTCCCGCTCCGGCACATGGCCGCGAAAGGCGTAGCCGCCGCTCTCCTCGCCGCCGATGAGCGCGTCGTGCTCCACCATGGCCGGGGCGACAAATTTGAAGCCGACGCCTGTCTCCACCACCGCAACCTTATAACGCGCGCCCAGTTTGTTGATCATCGATGTTGTGCTGAGGGTCTTGACAATCGGACCCCGTTCCCCGCGCACCTCCAGCAGATAGTAGGCCAGCAGCCCATAGACCCGCAGTTGGTCAACGAATTTGCCGTTCTCGTCGCCAAAGCCGCAGCGGTCCGCGTCACCGTCCAGAAAACAGACACAATCGGCGCCGACGGAGCGGGCTACGTCCAGCCCGACGTCCACATTGGGTGGGATCGGCTCCGGACGGGCCATTTCTGGGAAGATTGGATTGCGCTCTGCATGGATCTCGATGACTTCCGTTTTGCCCCCCGCCAAAATCTCTGACAGCCAGCCGGCGCCGTTGCCCCACATACTGTCCACAACGATCTTCAGACCCGCATCGCGGATGGGGGTCACATCAATCAGATCGGTCAGATGGGCCAGATAGGCGGCTTGCGGCTGCAAGTAGCGGACGACGCCATCCGCCAGGGCCGCGTCCAGAAGCAGCCGGCGGACGGCATCCGTGTCTGGAATGCGGGCTTCGATGGCATTCAAGCCATCTGGCGGTACCGCGCCGCCGCTCGCATCCCGCACCTTAAAGCCGTTGTCCTGCGGCGGGTTGTGACTGGCGGTAATGTTTACGCCGCCGATGGCATCGTTCTCGACCACGGAAAAGCTGATCACCGGCGTCGGCGCAGCCCCGTCGGTCAGGAGCACGCGCAGGCCGTTGCCAGCCAGCACCTCCGCTACCGCGGCGGCGAAGTGATCCCCCTGGAAGCGTTTGTCGTGGCCAACGACGACAGTTTCGCCGGCGTGGCCCTCGTCTAGCAGCCAATTGGCGAAGCCCTGGGCACAGCGGCGCACATTGGCAAAGGTGTAGTCGTCAGCCATGCGTCCGCGCCAGCCGTCTGTGCCAAAGCGAATTTTCGTCATTCTACTTCCTCTTGTGTGACCACTGATTTATATGATTTGTTGATTGCCATGATAACGGCAGTTCATCAGCCTCATCACATGAATCAAGGGAATCAAGGGTCAGATTCGTATGATTGCCACGATAACTGCAGTGTATCATCTTCATCACATAAATCAAGTGAATCAAGGGTCGCGAATGGACAAAGAGACAGCGTAAGTGTAGCGAAATTGGCAGAGCTATGCGCAGTCCTTCTCCTGGCGCAAGACAAGATAAGAACATTCTGCTATCATCACAACTGCTTTCTACAGCCATACTACTGGGTATCAAGTTGCCGCCGGGGAGGAGATCGAACTGGAGCGACCGTACATGGGCGTTCCCATCCTGCTCAGAGAAGATTATCAGCTTGCCAACATGATCACTGAGGGCGGTCCGGCTTCGTTTCAACAGACCTACGTCACTTATAGCGACGGCTGGGCGTGGCCCAGGCGCTTATTGGCAACCCCAGAATCCTTATCGTCGACGAACCGACCGCCGCCCTGACTGTCGAGGACGCCTACCTCTGGCGTATCCAGCCGCGCAACACATGACCCACGCGGCGCATGCCCCTCATCAACCTCCCCTGCCATCTACGCCTGTGCGTCCGATGAACAGCCCTTCACGCAGGTGAAAGATCGTCTGGTCGCCCTGCCGTCGGGGGTGGAGAAAATCCTGCGCTTCGGGCGGGCCGTGCCAAAGCAGGGCCCGCAAGTACGACTGCATCAGCGGATCGTGTCGCGCCGCCCAATCTTCGAAGACCATCTGTTTTTCGAGAGTTTCATGGTGGCCCAGGGCCAGACCGGCTTCGGTGTAGCCGTCCAGCCACTCCGGCGCGCTGAGGCAGCGCCCGTGGCTGGGATCGCGCAGCTTCTCGAAGGCGTTGATGAAATCGCCGGCGACGCCCGCCGGCACAATGTTATCCACCACAGCCAGAATGCCGCCGGCGCGCAGCACGCGCGCCGACTCCCGCAGGAAGGCGCCGATGTCAGGGAAGTGATGGGGCGCGATGCGACAGGTCAGCAGATGGAACTGGCCGTCTGCATAGGGCAGGTTGTCGGCGTCGGCGTGCTCGACGGTCACGTTGCCGACGCCGCGCGCGTCGGCCTGCTCACTGGCGACGGTCAACATCTGCGGGGTGATGTCCGTCGCCCATACGTGGGCCACGTGGGGGGCAAAGGCGAAGGCCGTGTGGCCGGCGGCGGTGGCGATGTCCAGAGCCTGCCAGTCCGGCTGCGGCTCCACCAGCTCGACCAGACGCTGCAGACTGGCGCCCTTGGCGTGGGGCTGGCTGCTGATATAGGCTCGCGCATTGGCGCCGAACTGCTCCTGCACTGATTTCTTGTTCATCGGTTGTCTGTCCATTCGGGTGGGCGTTCCGCCATCGTGTGTCTATCTAGCGTGTGTCTATCTATTGAGGCCAAATCGACCATTGCCTGCCGATCAGGCGATTTCACAGATGTGAGCGGGCCTCCTGTATGGCGCGCAGCAGCGGCGCGTGAACGCCGGGCCGTCCGTTGCCGGCCAGAATATGCCGATCGCCCAGACGGAAGGGCGCGCCATCGTAATTGGTGACGAGGCCGCCGGCTTCCCGCACGAGCAAGACGCCCGCCGCCACATCCCAAGGCTGAATCCATCCCTCCCAGTAGGCTGAAAATGCGCCGGCGGCCACATAGGCCAGGTCCGCTGAAGACGCGCCCATCCGCCGTATGCCCTGGCAGATCGGCATGATCCTGGCAAATTCGGCGCTGTTGTTGTCCGCGTTCTCGGCGCGATGATAGGGAAAGCCGGTGGTGAGCAGCGCGCCCGCCAGGGAAGCGACCTGGCTGACCTGAAGCCGCGCCTCTTCTCCGTTCTGTTGACGCAGGTACGCGCCCTGGCCGGCCTGTGCCCAGAACAGATCGAACTGCGGCAGGATCAGAGAGAGGCCGAAGAACGTCTCCTGCCGGCGATTCAGGGCAATGTTGATGCCAAACCAGGGCACGCCGGCGGCGAAATTCACCGTGCCGTCGATCGGATCCACTATCCAGTAATACTCGTCATCCGGCCGCTCATCACTCTCTTCGCCCCAGAAGCCGAATCCGGGGGTCAGGGCCGCCAGACCGTCGCGGATCAACGCCTCGCAGGCCAGATCCGCCTCTGTGACCAGATCATTGTGGGTGGATTTGGAATGGATGGCGCGCAGACCATCCCGCTGCATCGTCAGCGCCAGATCGCCGGCCTGGCAGGCCAATTCGAAGAGGGCAGACGGCTCGACCGGCAACCGCTCCCCTTGACGTTGTGTCTGTCGTTCCGCGCCCGAGTCTGTCACCGCTACATCTCCTCCCGGTAATGGAGACCGCTTAGATATGGTTATGATAGTGCTTAGGGAGACAATGCGCAATCGCGCCTCTTTCGAACAGGGGCGCAATACAACACTACAGCGGAAATCAGCCGCGCTTTTGTGGGAGATTCGCTCGTGATGTATCATACTCGCGCCTCTTTGACCTTTAGATGCGTTTGATTCAGGTGATGAAGATGATGAACCGCCGTTATCATGGCAATCTTACAAATCATATAAATCTGTTGAATGCGCCTCTGCTCGAAAGAGACGCGAAATGTGGTCAAATCAGTGGTCAAAGGGCGCTCATACCTCACCCTTTCCCTTAGTATCTGTCTTTCAGAAAGGATACGACTGTGGATATTACCTGGTACGGTCTCTCTTGTTTTCGCCTGCGGGAACGGGGCATCGTGGCAATCTGCGACCCCTTCAGCAAGGAAGCGACGGGCATCTCCCCGCCGAAGTTACGCGCCGATATTGTGACCATCAGCCACGACTCGCCCGCCCACAACCACAGCAAAGGCATCAGCGGCGCCCCGAAAATTTTGCAACGCCCCGGTGATTACGAAGTGAAACACGTGCTGGTGACCGGCCTGCCGACATCCCCGAACGGCACACGCAATGTGGCTTTTTTTCTGGATTTCGCCGGTTTCACCGTCGGCCATTTGGGAGATCTGAGTAAGAGCCCGGCCCAGCGGCAGGTGGAAGAGCTGGGCGACATCGACATACTGCTGGCGCCTGTGAGCGGAGCGCGCACGCTCGACGTCTCCCGCATCGCCGAAGTCATCAGCCTGCTGGACCCGCGCATCGTCGTGCCCATGCACTACCGACACGACAGTCTGCGCACTGCGCCTGGGAACGCAGGCGTCTCGCCTGCATCGAGCGCGCTGGCCGATTCTCTGGAGCCGGTGGACCGCTTTCTGAAGGAGTTGGGGATCAGCGATCCCGAAGTGGTGGATACGCTCAAATTGACGAAGCACAGCCTACCGGAAGAAACGCAAGTGGTGCTTTTACGCCCGACCCAGGCCGCTCGCTAACCGCAGTTGCCGGCAACTAGCCACTGGTGACCGACCACTGCAGTTTACGCCCTGCCCCGTATCTTCCGCCGTAGCCAAGCCTTCCACAACAGCGGGCGTAGCCGCCGCCAGTTGTCGTTGAGTTCGCGCCGCACATCTGAGATCGCGGGCGTCTCGCCCGCATACCGGAATTGAACGTAAATTTCAGTGATGCGCTTGATGAATAGGGCGCCCCGAGGAAGTCGCTCTGCCAGCAGCGCCTCCCGTTCATAGGGCGTCAACGCCGGGCGCAGGACCATCTTCAGGCGCGCAGTCCAATCCAGCAGTCGCTCATAAACGATCTGCGGCTCCTGCATGAAGGCCTTGGGCCCCTGATACATACGCCGCCGCAAAAGCCATACGCCAACGCCCAGCGTCAGAACGATCAGGGCGATGCTGGTTCCAATCAGCGGAGAGCGGGCGGGGAGCCCTCCAATGCCAGCGATTGGCCCTGCGATGTCCTGAGGAAATTCTTCGCCGGGATTCAATTCGTCATCCAACAGAAAGGCGTCATCTTCCGGCGCGATCTCATCCATGCCCGGGATCAGACCACTGTCCTGACGTTCTGCCCCCGAGGGTCGATCCAAAATGCTCTCGCCGGCCGTCGGCTCAAACTCAATCCAGCCATATTGCGGGAAATACACTTCCACCCAGGTATGCGCGTCCCGTTCCGTAATCAAGTAGGTGTCGGTCTCCGGCTCGTAGGCGCCTTCGGCATAGCCGCTGGCCGTGCGTGCCGGGATGCCCTGACTGCGCAGCATGGTCGCCATGGCCGAGGCGTAGTAGTCGCAATAGCCGCGCTGGATGTCGAACAGAAAATACTCCAGAGGGTCCTCATCCGCGGCTGGCGCCGCGATGCCCTCGTCATAGTCAAAAGCCCGCAGGAACCGCTCCAACGTCTTGACCTTGTCGTAAATCGTGGGCGCATCGGCCATCACCTGGCCGGCCAGATCGGCTACTCGGGGCGAAAAACTGTCGGGGAGCTGGAGATAACGGTCGAAAATTTGTGGTGGATAGTTGGCTTCTACTGCCTGCAGCTCGCGAACCGTTACAGTGGTATGGTTGCTGACCACCTGGTAGCTATCGCCCGCCTCCAGTGTGACTCTGGAGCGGGCCCACGTCAGTTCCGTATCCGCCTGCTCCTGGGTTGCGAGGCTTGCATCGACAAGCGGCTGCTGAAGCGTCGCCAGCGGGATGCTTGCCTGCGCCACATCCGGCATGGCCAAGATGACATTCCCTGTCGATGTCTGGAGGGTGACGGTCTGGGTGAACGGCGCGCGCGCAACCCATGGAATTACCGGGATAGGCTCGTTGGCCCGATATGTGACCTCCCCATCCGCCGTGTTGACCCACTGCCGGCCAGTGAAGCGATCGAAGG
This sequence comes from uncultured Caldilineaceae bacterium, assembly GCA_958295915.1. Taxonomy (GTDB): domain Bacteria; phylum Chloroflexota; class Anaerolineae; order Caldilineales; family Caldilineaceae; genus Bin5. Next base: position 2,824,320 of record OY282381.1, on the reverse strand, counting down.
CGACAGCCCGCCAGTAGCGTCCGGACGGCCCAGTCACCTCCAGAATGGGACGATCGCCGACATCGCGTTCGCCGCCGAGGGTCAATGTGCGACCAAAACCCGATTGCACCGCCCGGCTCTGCCGATTCAGCCCCTGATAGAGGCGGTTCCACTCCTGTGTGGCCGCCTCCCAACGCTGGTTGATGGGCTGTAGTAGATCATAGAAGATGAGATTGCGCCCCATGTTGGGCGCGATGAACGCCAGGGCAATCACAGCCATCGTATACATAAAGCCGGAGCGCATAAAGTCGAAGTTGATGTCCTCGCTAAAATAGATGCGCAAGGCCCGCCAGCGCTGGCGGTGATCGATGAGATTGGTCCAGGCCAGCAGCAGCAGCGCCACGATGCAGTAGGCAACCAGAAATCCCATCACCGATGTCGGCGCGTAGTAGGTATTCACCAGCTGCGCAATGCCAGCCATCAGCACCCCGCGCCAGACGTGGCCATGCCGAAAGACCACCCAGACACCCAGATAGGTGAGCCACCAGATGAGAAAGCCGATCTCGAAAATGAAAACGAAATTATCGTTGCTCGCCTGCTGGCCGATGGCCACTTCGACCCATGTCAGCCAACGTTCCAGCAAGAAGTAGGCTCTGGCCTGCAGGACGGGAATCCCTCTGTCAATAAACGTCTGCACCCGCTGCTCGTCGCCCACGAGAAAGGTCATCAGATAAAAGACCCATGCCAGGCCAGTGGTAAAGCTGTGGGAGAGCATAAAGAGACTATCAAAACGGCTGAATGCCATCAAGGCGCCCAGTGCCAACGCGCCCAGAACCACAAATACGAGCAGCCCCATGCTCATTGCGCCCGTCCAGCCGGCCCCATTCAAAGAAAGCGCCAGGATGAGATAGATAGCGCCCAGCAGCAGCAGTGTGGTAGCCCGCCCTTCACGGAAATAGGCCAAGCTTGTATGGGCCAGCCCATCGGTGTCCACGCGCGCGTCCACCGCCTCGTCAGAAACGTCCTCTGCCGTCGCAATCCCGTAAGCCGACATATCCGCGATCGGCCTGTAGGGGCTATTCGGCTTCACGCCAGTTGACGATCGATTCATTTGGTTCGTATGATTGCGTTCATACCCTCACTGTTGGGCGCGACATCTGCGGTGCGCTCATACCGCGCCTTGTGGGCGTCCGCTCTGTCTCCATACGCAGGTCGGGATGAGCCTTGCGCAGATGAATCAACAGAGTTGAAGGTCTTTTGGTGATCTGCCATAATGGTTAGTGGTCGGTTTCCAGCGGCTAGTGGCCAGTAACGGCGCTGACAGCTGATCACTGGCAACTGCAGTTCAGAGCAACAGCCACAATACGCCGGCAAACAAGGATATCAGAACTATACCCAAAGCGATAGCAAGCCACAGCCGCGCTGCGCTTACGCTCTCGATCTGAGCGGAAAGACGCTGTGGCGCGTCTGTCAGGCCCAACAGCCACACGCGCAGCGGTGACGCCGCCTCAGAAGATTCCTCAATCACAACCTGCACGGCGCTATCGGAGACGAGTCGCCGCCAGCGGGCCGCCTCCAAGCGGTGCTGGGCCGACCGCAAAGACCGACGGATCTCCAGCGCGGTTGTATCGGCAGTGTTGCTGGCATCCGCGTCTACCATAGCGGTAGCCTCTCTTTCCAGCATAGCCGCCACACTGTGCCATTGATCCCCAACGGCCCGAAAGTCCACGTCGATGGCCTGTGTAGTCCTCTGCCATAGCAGATGGGCTTCCTGCTGTATGTCTGGCTCCGCCGCCAGAAAGACGCCGCGTAACAGCTCCCAATCCGACAGCTGGGGGGTGTTCTCAATCAGCAGCAGACGTGCGCCGGCATCGACTCCATCCAGCCGAATGCGAAATCCGTTTGCTTCCTCTGTCAGGATAGCATCGGCTACTCCAGAAGTCCACCACCTGTTCAGCAGAGTATTCAGGGCACGCTCACTCTCTACCCGCCTTTGAAAGATTGGGCGTGCCAGGGCATCGATGGAAACAGTCTTTTGAAACAACTTCACTGTAACCGTAATCTGCCAATTGGCAAAAAGCGCTTGATACTCGGGCCGGGGCAGCATATCCCCGGCCACAACTTCTTCTCCGATCAGAGACACAGCCGCCTCTTCATTCCCCCGTCGCAACTGCTGGAGCGCCTCTTGCAAAAGAAGCGCGCGCCGTTCCTCCTCCAGGGAAGCCTGATCCACCACATCCGCCGGCAGGCGGGCCAGGCGGCCGACCAGCAGCAATGCCTGAGGCCAATCTTCCTGAAAACGGGCCTCCAGCAGCTGTTGACGCAGCCCTTGAGCCAGCCAGTGCTGTAACTCTTGACGGGTTGGCCCTTGTGGCAAGGCCGGCAGGGCCTGCTCCGCTTCCGCCAGCATGAGCGCCACGTACGTGCTATCCACAGAGCCATCGGGAGCAATGGCGCGCATACGATAGAGGGCCGCCAATTGATAGCGCACAGCGGCCAGGAACGCATCAGAAACACCCTGGCCGCGTTCCGCCCCCAATCGTAGCGCTTGCGCGTATGCGGCCAGGGCCTGGGTATAGAGACGCTCGTGGGCTGCCGCGCCGACATCCGGCGTCTGATACAACTGCGTGTACAGCGCCCCCAGCCATTGCAGAGATTCCGGCTCGTTGTAGGCGCGTATCGCCTCCCGGATGGCGCGAATCTCTTGCATGCGTTGTGGATGGATCGCCTGGAACAGAATATCTTGCGTCGGCAGGCGCTTCTCGCTCAGCCATTGCAGATGGCTGGCTCGCATACTCCAGTCACTGGGCGCTACTTGCAGCCAACTATCCGAGCGGGCCAGCCACTGTGCCGTATCGGCGAAATCGATCGTTACCCGCCAACTGTTGGGATCTGTGGGCCAGGAACGCAACGCTGAGATCGGATACCGAAAGTTGAAAAGTCGCGTCGCCGCCAAAGGCAGTTCATAGCGTAGAATGAGACGCCGGCGGGCATCGGCCGCGAATGTCACCTGAACGCCCTGGCCCACCGACTCGCCGACAGATTGCAAGGCCAGAGGTTGTCCGTCGACGAACAGCGCGATGTTTTGGGGCAGAGGGCGCCCAAATTCGGTATTCCCGCCGCTTGCAGCGCCCGCATACCTCACCGCATTGCCATCTGTGGGTTGGACGATGATCAGAATCGCTGTGAGCGCCTGGCGTTCCCGATTGTGCAGACGATATGCCGCTTCGATTTGCAGCGTCAGGGATCGATCGTCATTTGTAGCCACACGGACATCCAGCGTATGGGTAAGCAGATCCAGCGACGTTTCCAAGGCCGGCTGCAAAAACAGGTGTGACGCATCCGTGGAAACGGACTGAAACAGGGATTGAGGGGCACGGCTCTCTTGCCGCGGCGCGGCCAATAGGCGAGTGCCCTCGCCCGCTAGAACAGTTCCACTACAGAAAAAGCAGAACAAAATCCGACAAAGAAAAGTTGTGATCCTGGGGCACTTTTGATATGGTGTCATACGTACAAATAGATTCATCCCTTGGAAAAGAGAAAACAGGGAAGAGAGAAACACCTCTCGCTCCTCACGTTTCACTCCTCAATGTAGAAGCGGGGTGGTTGAGTACAGGGTATATATGGTACGTTTGTTGATGCAGTGGGACATCAAAATGGGACATGAACAACCCTATTTTGAGTTTATCATGCGTGAATTCGTCCCGGGACTTATGCGGTTGGAAATCGAGCCTGCCGAAGTCTGGTATACCATCTATGGAAATGGGTCGCAAATGCTGACGATTGGCGAGGTGTCCAATTTGGAACGGCTTCAGGCGATTCTTCAGAGCGAGATCTGGAAGAACCTGCACAGCAAACTTCTGATGTACGTGACCAATTATAAACAAAGGGTTGTGGAGGACAACAACCGCACTTTTCAGTTGTAGGGATATTCGTTTTTCGTTGTCAGTTTCCAGTAGTCAGTGGACTGCAGTGACTCGAAACGGAAAACTAGAAACTTTCCGGAGTTTGGAGAAAATTCATGGCACTCTATGTTCGAAAATTAAAGGAGGAAGAATGGGAGGAGCTGGAGCGCATAATCCAGAAAACAGAGAATGATGTCTCGATCCAGCGTCTGATGATCATCCTCCTTTCCGCTCAGAGACACAAGGTCCAGGACATTAGCCGAGAGGTCGATCTGCATCCGATCAACGTGCGGAAATGGATCCATCGCTTTAACACGCATGGTCTCGACGGTCTGCGTAGCGGCAAGTCGCCCGGGCGTCCTCCTGTATTTACAGACGAGCAGCGGCAGGAGATCGTTGACATTGCCTCCGCTGATCCCCTCTCACTAAAATTGCCGTTCCAGCAGTGGTCGCTGCAACGGCTACGAAAGTATCTGATCGATGACGCAATCGTCGATCAGATCTCCGTCGAAACCATCCGCCAGATATTACGGACACATGGCATACGCTAAACTTTAGGAATTATATACTTAACTGCACAAGTATATCTTTCTCAGCGGCATCGCGTCCTGGCGACATTGCGCTTTTTCGGAGGCGGATGCGCTTTCAACTCTCCGCATAGGGCAGGACGTGGCGGGTATCGATGAGTATCGCCGCGCCTTCCGCGATAGCAGTCCAATCGTAAACGCTGTGATCGGTGACGATCACCACACAGTCGGCTTTCTGAACCTCGCTGCTGAGATCCGCAACGGAAGAGAGGACGATTCCCTGATCGACCAGAGATGGAATGTATGGGTCATGATAGACGGCATCTGCCCCTTTTCCCAACAGGAGTTGCAGGATATCGATAGCCGGCGACTCCCGTACATCGGAGATATTCGGCTTATAGGCGACTCCCAGAACCAATACCCGGCTGCCGTTAACAGCCTTGCCCGTGTCATTGAGCGCATCCTGCACTTTTTGCGCCCAATAGGATGGCATGCTCGTGTTGATCTCGCTGGCCAGCTCAATGAAACGGGCGTTGTACTTGACCGATTTCAGCTTCCAGGAAAGATAATGGGGATCGACAGGAATACAGTGCCCCCCTAGGCCCGGTCCCGGTGTAAACTTTATAAAACCGAAGGGTTTCGTAGCGGCCGCGTTCAATGCTTCCCAGGCATCCAGGCCCAGTTTGTCACACATCAGTAGCAGTTCATTCGCAAGAGCAATGTTGACGAAGCGAAAGGTATTCTCAAACAACTTCACCATTTCCGCTGTCTCTGGAGAGGAGACGGGCACAAGCGTCTGGAAAACCTGCCCATAGTAAGCTTGGGCCACCGCCAGGCAGTTCTCCGTTACCCCGGCGATGACTTTAGGCGTCGTCTGAATCGTCCAGTCTGTGCGTCCAGGATCCACCCGTTCCGGCGAAAACGCCACAAAAAAACTCTGCCCAACTGTCAATCCCTGCGGCTGGCCGGCAGCTTCCAGCAGGGGCAGCAACACTTCCGTTGTCGTGCCAGGATACGTAGTGGATTCAAGGATGATAGTCAGGCCCGCATGCAGATAGCGGCCGATTTCCTGGGCTGCGGAGAGAATGTAGGAAATATCCGGATCACCGGTTTTGTTTAGGGGCGTCGGCAAACAGATGGAGACAGCGTCACACTCGGTTAAAACCCTGTATTCTCTGGTGGCCCGCAGCCGCTCGCCTACGGACCGCAGCGCAGCGCTGGAAACGTCATCGATGTACGAGTGGCCCCTATTCACCGCATCGACTTTGTCCGCATTCAGATCGATACCGACAACCTCATAGCCGGTTTCAGCAAAAGCAACTGCCAAAGACAAACCCACATAACCCAGACCGAGCACCGCGACACGGGCCGTTCTGTTTTGAAAGCGTTCGAACTGTCTTTGCATACGTTTTTCTGGTTTCTGGTTTACGGATCCAATCTCCCCAGCGCGGGAGTCGATTCAGCCCTTTGCATGGGCGTGACGAACTTGTCCTGGTATACGTCCCAATGTTCCTGGAAGACAGCAGGAGCAATGCTGTAGAGCATCTCCAGCACGAGTTGGCCAAGGCGTCGGATCTCCCACTGGGCCGCTTTGTCTACAGCACGCAGCCACAGGAAGTGGCTCCAGGCGGCAAAGTTCATGGTCGTGACGATGCGGGTCTCGGTAGCGTTGGGCAGCAGGAAGCGGGCATCCTCCTTGCGAACGCCCATCTGTCGCAACTCCTGATAGAGCTGTTGCAAGTAGTCCCAGGCTTCATTCAACCTGGCTTCGGTTTTCTCGTTTCCTTCAATATCCGGGGGGATAATTACCTTCCACCCACCTTTGTCTAAGCCGACGTACCGTTGGCTCTCCTGACTGAAGCTGGCCAGGCGATGACGCACCAGTTGATGCGTGCAGGCGCGACTGATCCCTTCGAAGAAAAATGTCGCAGACCCGTGATGAAGCTGGGCCTCCGCGTCCTCCAAGGCCGGCTGGGTGAAGGCCAGGAGCGTCACCCGCAAGGGACTTTCCTCGCGTGGACGAAGGGCGTGCCGGTCGAATTGCGAACTGTGATTTATATGATTATTGTGTATTGCGTAGTCGCGCCCCTCAGTGGCGCGCAATACAACCTTCTCTGGCGTGGGCATGATCGGCGCCGGCGGGATCGATGCGCTGTCGGCAAGTTCTGCGTAGACTTTGGGCGCAATCGCTTGCAAGAATGGAAGGGCAGGCAGGCCGAGCCCCTGGCGAAACAGATCCAGCCAGACTCGGGTGTTGCCACTGACAAGCCAGCTGCCATCAGATTCCTGTGTCACCTCGCAATGGCGGTTGCGTATACGCCAGCGTAAAGGGTCTTCGCTGTTGCGCACCCGCACCGTCGCCACGATATGTTCGATGATGTCCTCGTGCCCTTCCTTCACGCGGTTGATGATAAATCGCGGCGCGGCGCCCATGCGATGGGTGCTGCGATAACAGACCCGCCCGGCATATTCGATGATGTTTTCGGGAAAGGCGCCAGCCCCGTTCCAGATCGTCGCCAGATCGCTCATTTCGAGCAGATCAGCGGGATTGAGCGCCGGATTGGCCTGTGAGTAGGCTACAAGTTCAATGTCCATTGTCCTGCGCAGGCTAGAGCCTGCTTATATTGAACTACTGGCCGCCGAGGAAGGCACGGCGCACATCGCGGTTGTCCAGCAATGCCCGCGCGGGGCCTTCATAGGCGTTGCGCCCCAATTCCAGCACATACCCTCGGTGGCTGGCTTCCAGCCCCTGGCGAGCGTTCTGCTCGATCATCAGGACAGTCAGGCCGATCTCCCGATTGAGCCGTTGAATGTTCTCGAAGATCGTGCGGATAATCAACGGAGCGAGGCCGGCGCTAGGCTCGTCCATCATCACCATTTTCGGTTCCAGCATCAGGGCCCGACCGATCTCCAGCATACGCTGTTCGCCTCCGGACATCGTGCCGGCCATCTGTGCCCGTCGTTCCCCGAGTCGTGGGAATAGGTCCAGAATGTATTGGATGCGTCGGCGGACGCGCGTTTGGTTCTTTTCCAGATACATGCCCATTTCCAGATTTTCCATGACTGTCATCTGCGGAAAGACGCTGCGTAACTGGGGCACAATGGAGATGCCAGCGTTCAGTACATCCCGAGGCCGGGCATTGGTGATCTCCTGCCCGTCGAAGCGCACCGCTCCTTGGCGCACTTTCACAAAGCCGTAAATAGCCTTGAAAACCGTTGATTTGCCAGCGCCGTTCGGACCGATGACACACACGATTTCGCCGGGATGCACCTCCAGATCGATACCTTTCAGAATGTCGAAATCCTGATACCCTGCATAGAGGTCGTAGACGGAAAGGAGTGGCGCAGACATAATCAAGACCCAAAATACGCATCGATCACCGCTTCATTCTCTATAATCTCTTGGGGCGTGCCTTCGGCCAACTTTTCGCCGTGGTTGAGCACGTAGACCCGACTGCAGAGATCGACGATGAAGTTGATGTTATGCTCAATGAGGAGAAAGGTCTTTCCCTGGGCGTTTAAGACGCGCAGACGATCTTTGATCGTTTCGATGAGTGTCGGATTGACGCCGGACGTGGCTTCATCCAGCAGCATAATGTCGGGATCGGGCATCAGGGCCATACCGATCTCCAGCAGACGGCGCTGTCCGCCCGATAGATGCCCCGCCTGCGCGTCGGTCAAGTGCGCGATCTGCAGAAAGTCGAGTAATTCGCGGGCGCGGCGTTCGGTGTTGACATGGCTGGGCTGAAGCATGCGGAGGATCGATCTATCCTTCCATTGGTGGCTGATCAGCATATTTTTGAGAACGGTCATTTTACGGTAGACGCGAATCACTTGGAACGTCCGGGCCAGCCCCATCCTGGCGATCTGATAGGGACGAGCGCGGGTCACATCCTGGCCTTTGAACAATATCTGTCCGCTGTCGATCTTCTGCAAGCGGCTCAGGCAGTCGAAAAGAGTCGTCTTGCCGCTGCCGTTGGGGCCGACCAAACCGACGATTTCGCCGGGACAGACTGCGAAATCCACATTATTGACAGCGGCCAATCCGCCAAAATATTTGGAAACGTTGCGCCCCTCCAGTAGGGGCTGTTCAGTCGTATCCGCTATCAATTTCTCCCCCGACTGGTGACTCGGCCCAGAAGCCGCCCGATTGATGTGCTACTACGGTCCTCCAGCGCGCCGAGGATGCCCTCCGGCAGGAAGAGCGCCAACAACACCAGCAACACCCCAAGTACCAGCAGATGCACGCCGAACAGATTCCCCCAGACGACATCCTGCAAAAAGTAGATGATCACTGCGCCCAAGGGTGGTCCCCACACCGTGCCCAGGCCGCCCAGCATGGACATCATCACCATCTCGACTGTGCGGGCTTCAATGAAGACCACATCCGGATCGATAACCGTGTTCTGCCAGGCCCAAAATCCTCCCACAATCCCTGTGAAAAACGCAGCGATCATAAAGGCGACGATTTTGTGCAGCGTGGTGTTAATGCCTCGCATCTCCGCGCCGATTTCGTCCTCGCGGATGGCGATGAGACTCTGGCCGAATTCACTGCGGTGGATCCACCATATAATCGCCACCACCAGACCCATCACCCCCAACATCAGATAGTAGTCGCCCAGACGGTTGAGGATCGGCGGCAGACTCAGCCCACTACCGCCGCCGGTAAGCGGGCGCAACACCCGCACGATCTCCCGCGTAACCACAAACGTGCCCAGCATTGCGATTGAAAAATAAGGGCCTTTGAGGCGTAAGGTCGGCAGGCCGATCAGCAGAGCGAAAACGGCCGCGGCAACCCCGCTGATCGGCAGAGCCTGCCAGAAACTCCACTCTGGGGAGATCAGGAGCGGCAAATGGGTCACCAAAATGCCCATCACATAGGCGCCGATGCCGAAAAAGACCGCATGGCCGAAGTCCACGTAGCCGGTCAGGCCGCCAATAAGATTCCAATTGGAGGCCAAAGTCACCAGCACAAAAACCTGACTGCCAACGAAGAGTGTCAAGCTGGAAACGCCAGTGTATGGGTACAAAGCCAACAGCAGCATCAACAGCAGCCAGAGCGTCAACCCGACCCAGGCGCCGAAGAAGCGGGGCAGTCGGCGCACTTTTGCGATCATCACTCGGCCTCCGCGTCCAGCGGACGCAAGCCGCCCAAAAGCCCCTGAGGGCGCAACACCAGAATCAGGACTAAGAGCGCAAAACTGGTGACGATGCCCAGATTTGTGCCGATGCCCTGCACGTACGTGGACACGAGTATTTCCGTGATGCCCAAAATGATCCCACCCAGCAGCGCGCCGGGGATCCGTCCCAAACCGCCCAGTGCAGTAATGGTAAAGGCCTTCAAGGTGAAGGGAGGCCCCATAAACGGAAAGATCGCCTGGGTCGGGCTGATCATTGCGCCTGCAGCGGCTGTCAGGGCAATGCAAAGGCCGGCTGTGATGGCGTAGACTCGGTTGATGTCCACGCCGACGATGCGGGCGGCGTTTTTGTTCTGGGCTGTGGCGCGGATCGACTTGCCCAGACGGCTTCGTTGCAGGAAGATCTGCAAGCAGATCATACTGAGCAGAGCCACGAAGAAGATGATCGTCTTGACGATGGGAAAGGTGATACCGACCAGTTGCATAGAGCCGTTGTAGACCACCGGCACGTTGCGGGGGTCCGATGTGAACAGAATTTTGAAGGTATTGGCCAGGGCGATAGAGACGCCAAACGTGACCAGCAAGGCCATCAGGTAGGGGCGTTCGACAATGCGGTTGATGAGAATGATCTGCAACAGATACCCGACCAGGAACATCAGCGGCAGAATCAGCAGAAGCGAAGCGAACGGATCCAGTCCGAAGAAGCGGAACAGTCCCCAAGCCATATACGCGCCGATCATCAGGAATTCACCGTGAGCCAGATTGATCACGCCCATCACGCCCCAGATAACGGAGAGTCCCAGCGCCATCACCGCGTAGAAACCGCCCAGCAGCAGCCCGCTAACAAGAGCTTGCAGAAATTGGTCCATAGGTGTAGCCAGAGACGAATCTCTGAATCAGCGATCTTTCCAGGCCGGGGCCGGGTAGAGCAGGTCGGCGACAGCGGCGTTGCCCGGCGCCACCACCAGAATCTCGCCGCCTTGGATCTGAATTGCGCCCATCGGTTTGCTTGCGTTCTTGCCCGTTTCATCAAAATCGATGGGTCCGTAGAATGTGACCACATCCAGATTGCGCAGGGCTTCCCGCACAGCATCCGTATCTAAGGAGTTGGCCTCCTCAATGGCCAGATGCAGGGCTAAGGCTGTGGCCGTCGATTCTGCAGCCTGGTAGGTGGGCGATTCGTCCCACATTTCCCGATAGCGCGCTGCATAGTCGGATGCAGAGCCGAAGTACTCGTCTGCGTAGTTCATCGACGCTTCCCACTGGGTGGGGCCAATTATATATTCGGCATCTACGCCGACCTCTGCGACCAGTTTCGGATTGCTCGGGCCGACCGTGATCACCATTGCCTTGGGGTTGAAGTCCAGCTCTTTGGCCGCCCGGATAAAGAGAACGGCATCGTTAAAGTGACCGCCACCTATGAAAACATCCGCCTCCAGTCGCTTGAATTTGGATATGATACCGCTCACATCAGCCACGTCTTTCGGGTAGGTTTCCACGCCCAGCAACTCCAGGCCATACTCTGCCGCCCAACGCTGGGCGCCCTCGGCTACACTCGTGGGGAAAGCAGTGTCTTCGTAGGCGATGACGACTGTTTTGGCGCCCTTTGCCGCCAGCATCTGCAGTGCGGATTGGGTATAATTCCCCGCAGGCGTCAACACGGCAAACAGGTTTTGGAAGCCCCGTTCAAAGAGTGTTTCAGCGGCCCCGTTGCCCTCAATCATGATTTTGCCGTACTTTTCCGCAATCGCACTGGCGCTCTGAGTCAAGGTGGAACTATACGGACCCAAGAGGAAGTCGACTCGGTCCTCGTTGATGAGGCGTTCCACCAGCCGGGCAGTCGTGTCCGGATCACCCTCATCATCGTACATCACAAGCTCGACTTTATAGCGATGGTTCGCGATTTTGATACCGCCGTACTCATTGTTTACCCAGTCCAGCCAGACTCCGTAACCCTGACGGGTGTCTTGGCCCTCCCGGGCGTATTTGCCAGTTTCACTGACAGCGCCGCCGATGTAGATGATCTTCTCCGCATCAGCGTCTGTCCTGGCGGAGTCGGCGGCCGTGTCTGGCGCATCCACCGGCGCAGGTGGCCCCGGGCAGGCTGTCAATACAAGAGATGCGACCAGCAAAAGCGAGAATAGTAGAATGATTTGCCGCATTATGTAGCCCTCCACGATCTGTAAAAGCTATATTTCGGGAAGAAATTTCGTCTGAAATCTGATGATATTGTATCATTTATCGCTGTCAATTGCGAGTTGCGAATGGACGCGCGCAGTGTCTGAATCAGGATTCTCAGAATATAGATTCCAGCGAACAGTCTACAATCTCTGGAAAGCGACGCAAAGGCGCAAGGACGCAATGAACCCCCTGGTTTTCCTTGCGTCTTTGCGTTGTGTTTTCAAACCGTCCCCAACGCCGACAAGCCCTCGACAATCTCCACTGTCTCCAGACTCACCGTGATCACCTTCCCGATCAGATTGACGATGTACTGCGGATCATCGGCGCGGTTGGGGTCATTGACGATGCCGCTGCGTTTGTCCACCTTGACGCGGTACTGGTCGATGATCCACTCCAGGGCCGAGCGGTTGCCCAGCCGATAGGCAAAGGCTTTTGATGGAATTCCAGTGAATGTCAGGAAGTCGTTATATTGGATCTGTGTTTTGTCTTTGGAGAGCTTCATCTTCTCCACGCGCCAAGTGAGGGACTGATCCGGTGTCTCTGTCACGTTGAGCGGATAGGGGAACATCTCTTCATAGCCGACGTGGATTTGCGCCAGGCGCGCGCCGGCTTGGGCAAAGGCCCGGAAGCGGTCAGGATTCACGGGATAGGGGATGCGCGGCAGGTCGCGTTTGAGGTTGGCCTGGTAGCGCTCACGATAGCGCGGATGGTGCAGGATGGCGTAGATGGAATGGAAGATATCCCATTTGCTGATCGTGTCGTCGCGGTAGCGCGCGCGGAACTGCGCCAAAGCCCAATCGGTGATATTTTCGCGGCGGTTGCTGCCGTCCTCGTCATAGGTGTAGAAGGAGAAGCATTGGGTCTTTTCGAGTATGTCAAGGCACGGAATCATAGAAACCATCAAGGTGTGAAAAGGTTTGTTGCTTCCGAGTCCACTGATACAAATTACCCGATTCTCCGATTCGGTCTGCGCTGTGGGGAAGATGGATGGGAAGACGGATACACGTTCGTTCAGCATCCGCTCAAAATAAAGGGTCGATTTCATGAACGGACGATAGAGTGATGCCCTCAGCTTTTCTTGCGAAAAATCAGCGATTTTCCCTCTTTTCAAGTCCTGTTTAAGCCTGTACGTCCAACCGATTTTCTTGCCATCATAGACCACAAAATCATCGACGTTTGCATTCTGATTTGCCTGCCGTTCCCACTTGAACACTTGTTCATTGTAGAAATCGATCATCCGACCCATGTTCTCTGTGAGCGCGTCGCGGCTGAAGTTGTACGCCCAGGCATCACGGGCCGTATTGACACCGAGACTATACACCTTAAAAATCACATCCACCGCCTCGCCTTTTGCCGCCTTCGCTTCCTTGCTTCCCAGCGGCATAAAGGTCTCAAACTCAGCGTGGAGTCCCTCTGTCAGCCAGGTGTGCTTTGCATCGATGGAAGCCTGTTTCAGCGGGACGTTGGTATAGTCGCCGAATCGGGTTAAAACTTCCTGCTTCGCGCGAGCTTTGAGATAGTCGTCAATCGAGTAGATCCAGACCTCAGCCGCCTCAGATTCCGCTCCCGCTTTCCTGATGAAGAAACTGATCCCCACCCCAACGCGGATCTGATCATCAAAAATATTCCCGCCCTCTTTGCGTCGACGTTCAGCGGAGGTGCGGGCATTCCCTTTGAGATCGATGTGATAGATCCTGGTGAAATCCTGTTCAAGGTATTTTCTCATGCCATCAAACGCCACGCCGTCGAGAAAGCCGTTGTTGGTCACGAAGGCGACAATCCCCTCCTCGCCTATCCGATCCGCTGCCCAGCGTATCGCTTTGACATACGGGTCAGAGATGGCTTTCTTGAGAGTGGCTTGCGATGCTTTGGCGTAGGTGTCCGCCACCCGCCGGTCGATAACAGGGTATGTGCGGTTGCGGTTGTTGTCATTCTCGTTGACCTGTCCGATGTTGTAGGGCGGATTGCCGATGATGACGGTGATCTCCTGTCCCTGCTGAGACTGCGCCCGTTCGCTGTTCTCCGGCGCCAGGAAGCTGAGTTGGATATCCTCGGCCAGCTCGAAGGTGTCCACCAGACAGATGCCGCCGAAGGGCGCGTACTGGCCGGTCAGCTCGTAGTATTCATGCTCGATGTTCAGGGCCGCAATGTAGTACGGCAGCAGCAGCACTTCGTTGCAGTGCAGCTCACGCGCGTACTTGTCGGGCAGGCGGGAAAGTTTGCCCATCTCCTGGATATGGCGCATGACGCGCAGGATGAAGTTGCCCGTGCCCACGAAGGGATCCAGCAGATGAACGCCCGCATCGGCCAGGGAGCGGTCAAACTCCCGACCAAGCAGAGTCTCCACCGAACGCACCATAAAGTCGACGATCGGCTGCGGCGTGTAGACGATGCCGTGCGTGTCGGCCACTCTGACAGAAAAACCCTGGAAAAACTGCTCGTAGACGGTGTTGAGAAAGCCCTGCTTCTCGGAAAAGTCGTCGATGGCGGCGGCTGTGGTTTCGATGGCGGCGTAGAAGCGAGCCAGGGGACGGAAAAACTCGTGACGGCTGAAGCGCTGGCTGGTCAACGCGCGCGCCACCTCTTCGATCTCGCGGGCGATCACGTTGCGCGCCACAAAGTCCGGGTTGTTGAAGACGCGCCGGAAGATGCGCTCGGTCAGCAGGTGCTGGATCAACATCTCCTCCACCGCCTGATCCGATATGTTGGGGTTGATGGCCTCGCGACACAGACTCGCGAAGCGGCCGAAGGCGTCGATAAAGACCGGATTGCCGCGACGCTCCCCTTCGATCAGAGACAGCAGAGCCGCAGCCAGTTCCGGCGCCACCGCTTTGAACTCCTCCACAGCCTGCTGCCAGTCTGCAAAGGCCGGCGGCCGGTAGGCGAAGAAGACCCGCAGCCCGGCGATGAGCGCATCCGCCTCCCCGATAGGGCCGTCCCACACCCGTTGCCCCTGCTGGATTACGACCATGCGATCAGGAGCCTGGAAGAGGATATTGTCCTCGGGATAGCCGGCCGCCAGCTTCCGGCGTATCTCCACATCCAGGTCGTCGGCGCTGTCCTTGGCCTCCCAGTAGCCGTGGGCCAGCCTGAAGCTGTCCAGCAGCGCGCCGTCGATGCGAATGGCGCGCCCTCCGCGCAGCTTCCTGGCGTACTGCTCGGCCAGCGTCCAGCCGAAGGGTTGGGCGGCGGCGCGCAGGAGATTGGCGAACGCGGGGGCCACCGCGCCCTCATGCACGAGGCCGAGCTGGGTCAGTCTGTTTATCTCGGCGAAGTAGTCTTTGACGACTTTGTGTGTGGCTTTGAGCTGAAACATGGGCGGGTCCGATCTGATAGAGAAAAGGGCAATGGCAGTGGTCCAAAGTGTAGTGGTCACAAAGTGTAGTGGTCACAAAGTAATGGAGCGCATCCGCTTAGGCAATCCGTATGCGTAGCTAGCCGAATCCGGTATAGCTGCCCGGAAACTCACTCCCATCTTGGGACGCGCCCATTGCGTTAAGCGTAGTTTGACCCAACAAAAACAGAAATGCTACAATATATTCATTCGGGATTATGAACTTTCCATCTGTCAGGAGGACTCGTGAGTAAACAATTTTACGGTGGTCAGGCCGTCATCGAAGGCGTGATGATGCGGGGCCGTAAAACCATGGCAATTGCCGTACGCAATGCTCAGGGTAGGATCGTCGTCCACGAGGAAGCTCTCACAGCCAAAATCTATACGCACAGATGGGGGCAGTGGCCCTTTGTGCGCGGGCTGGCTCTGCTGTGGGATGCGCTCGGGCTGGGTATGCGCGCGCTGATGTGGAGCGCAGACGTGGCGGTGCAAGAGGATGACGCCGAGGAGCGGATCGAGTTTTCCGGCCCTGTCGCCTGGACGACGATTGCCGCCAGCCTCGCCTTTGCGGTGGTCGTCTTTTTTTTGCTGCCCACCTTCGCCAGCCGCTGGTTTGCCGGTTTCTTCGAGCGCAATCCCTACCTCGACGCAGTATCTGAAGGTGGCATTCGGCTGATTCTATTCGTGCTATATCTGTGGGCGATCAGTTTTCTGCCCGATATTCGCCGCGTGTTCGCCTATCATGGCGCCGAACACAAAGCGATCAACGCTTACGAGGCCGGCGCAAAACTGACCGTGGCCAATGTGCAAAGGCACAGCGTCCAACATACCCGTTGCGGCACCAGCTTCCTTCTGTACGTACTCGTGATCAGCATCTTACTTTTCGCGCCTCTCACGTTTGCCGAGATCGAACAGGCCTGGCTAGCCTTGCTCCTGCGTTTCAGTACCCGCCTGCTGCTCATTCCGTTCGTCGCCGCAATCGCCTACGAAATTATACGCTTCAGCGCCAATCACGCCAGCAATCCGTTTATGCGTCCTTTGATTGCGCCTGGGCTGTTCTTCCAGCGCATAACCACCCGCGAACCGGATGATTCCATGGTCGAATGCGCCATTGCCGCGCTGCTTCCCGTGCTGGCAGCCGATGGAATCGTTGGCATCGACTTGGCGGATGTGGACGGAGAATCCACAAGCATATCAACCCAGCTGCTTCCTGGCCCGCCTCTGCCTGGCCGCCCATACTCGTAGAACAGTTTAACGATTCCTGTGGTCTTCTTTGCGGCATCGCGTCCTGGCGACATTGCGTTTCGAGAAAGGCGCGGCTCAGACTGAATGCGAGTCGCGCGCGTCCCGTTGATTATACAGCTCTGCGTAGGCGGCTTCCGTGAGCAGGATCTGCTGACGCGAGGCATAATCCAGGCGGCCCAATTCTGTCAGATAGCGCGCCATGCTCCCCAAATCTTGCAGTTCGAGACCATGCACCGTGCGCACAAACGTGATCTGAAAGGGGTTGCCGGTCAACAAACGAGGGATGCGTACACTCTGCATAACGGCCTCCGTCAGATCGCTGTCCGGGTCGCCGGAGACCGCGGCAAACTCCACCGGCAGCCCATAGGCAGCCATCCGATCGGAGACATCATAGTTGGCAGAAGGTTTGGCGGCATTCCACATGCTTTCCAGATAGCGCAGAGTCGTGGTGGCAACAGGCGTGAATTCCCCGTCTGGATAGAAGGGGGTAAAACCCTGTGAGGAGGCAACGTCCCGCCAGAGCAGATGTTCCAGATTGTATTCCCGGGTCAGCGTGCGCACGAGATCTAAACGCGCCAGATTGGCATCGCTATCGTGCAGACCCGCCACCGCAGTCTGCGCGCTCTCGCGGATGGTATCGAACAGGGTCTCGACGAGGGGGCGTGTCGTTGCATCCGCCCCAGTGAGCAGAGCCGCCAGTTGCTGGCGTTTAGGCAGGGATGTCCAGATTTCCCGCAGGCGCTCTTCCCCTTGCCGGCCTTCCGAGTCCTGGCGGCCGCGCAGGAATGTCTGACACCGCTCCCACAATCTTGGATTGAGATGAGGGCGATACAGATGGGAGGCGATCCCTTCCTCCGGCGGGAGCGGCGGCATGCCGGCGCCGACAGACCACTCTTGCAACGCCTCGCAAGTGTCCTCGAGGGCATGGTCCATCTGGCGCAACATCTGTTCCAGGTAATCATACGTGCGCGCCAGCCCCCGACGCACGTGATCCTGCAGACGGGCAGTCAATTCCAGGCAGGCCAGAGTCACCCGTTCCCGCCGCAGCTTCCGCGCGCGCCGCAGCCGCGCCCGATATGTCAGGATGGCGCCCAGAAATGCGCCAATCAGCATCCCGAAAAATGTGGAGATGCCTTGTACATCGACCGGCATCCCGAAAAATGTGAAGATGGTTTCTACATCGACCGGCTGCAGAAAAACGCGAGCATAGAGCAGTGCCATCAGCAGCACGCCGCCCAGCAGAAAAAGCGCGCGCGTCAGTGAACCGAACAGAGAGGGCTGGTCGGCGAGCGTCCGCAGATAGCGGGCACGCCAACGGCGCGCATCCAACTGGCGTTCAAGGCGGTTGGCCCCGAGGGGGCGGGACGCGAATTCGGTAGGCGCACGATGCGCACCCCCTGCGGCGTCCGCATCCCTCTCTCCCTGACCTGCTGAGTCAGATCGCCCTGCGTCGTGGGGGAGTCGATGCTCTCCTGGCAAAAGTTCAGTGGCCAGCGCGTGTCGTTCCTGCTCCAGCTCGGTCAGCCACTGCTGGAGTTGATGCCGCGCTTGCAGAAGTCCTGACGGCTGGGCGCTGAGCAGGGTGAGCAGATACTCCCGCATCTGTCGCGAGATGGTCGGCAGAAAGCGGGTATCGCCTGGGTTGCGGGGCAGACCATTCTTGCGCAGGGCAGCCAACCCCCAAGCCTTATCCAGCGCCCCGGCGTCGATGCTCCTCTCAAACTGATCCAACACAGACCGGAAATGCTCATCGAAGGCAACCTGCCAGCGGATAGGGTTGAGGCCACGCAGTTTGCGCGCCGTCGCTGGCGACAGTACGGTATCCGGATGGGCCGAAAGCTGCTGGATCGATTCGGGGGCCAGCTCATCGAACAGGTCAGGCATCTGCTCGATGAGTTGACTCAACACCTGCTGCGGCGTTGCGCCCAACTCGTTCAACGTCGCCAAAGTCTCCAATTCAGTATTCGCACGATGCGCAACCTCCGCGCCCGGACCCTGGACCTCCTCCTGAGCGGCCATTGCAGACGTGTCTGGCTCAACCTGAAACAGGATCTGCTCCCGCACGAGCCGCTTTACCTCCTGCTCTTGCACGGCCTGAAAAATATAATCCAGCGGCACATGATCCGCGGCCGCGCCCAGCAAGCTATAGGGGCGCTCGCGCGCGTTGCGCAGATCGATCCCGATCTGTTCATCGACATAAGCGGCCCCATCGGCGGCGATAAGCGCCTGGAGCGTGTTGCCAACCAGAACAGACAGTTCGTAGCTGTTGCGAGCTAAACCTTGATTGCTCTTCTCCCGATCCACCAGATAGATGCGATCAAAGAGCGAACGGCCCAGCCACTCTTCGGACAAAGCAAGCTGCGCGCTGGAATCTTCCTGCAGCAAAGACTGAAATTGGGTGAGATTGGCGCGACGCAGACCGGTGAGCGCCTCCAGTTCGGCGATAGCCGCGTAGCAGGAGGCATCCTCGATGATGCGGCTGCTATCGGTGGCATAACTGCCTGTGGCAAAGATGCCCACAACTTGGGCGATATGACGCTGCCCCAAATAGTGGAGTTGATGCGCGATCGTTGGCCAGATCAACGCCGACGTCACCGGCTCGTAGAGCGGCGCGATCACGTACAGGGTCGTCTGCACGAAGGGATCGCTGGGCACATGGGTGTCAGCGCGGATGGGGTCGATGATATTGGAAGCGAACATATGGGCGATGCGGTCGCCGGTCTGTAGCGCCGCGCGAAAAGCATGCCGCCGGGTGGGCAAGTCGAGAGGCGTCGTTGACGCATCCGTCGTCAGGGGCTGCTCGCCACTCCGTTGCAGGGTCTCATCGCTATCCGCGGCCCTATGGGATCTTCTGAAGGGCCACGGCAGGCCCTTGCGAACGGACTTTGCACGGCTTTTCGGTTCGGATACGACGGATGCCGCTTCGCTGAGTTTTCTGCGGTCGGTTTCTTGCCATTGTAACGGGAGCAGCGCATCGCCAGCGGCATCGAGCAGCAGACTGGCCCGGCGCTGGGCAACGCCGCCGCCGCCGTCGAAAATTCCTAGCCGGTCTGTCGGCAAGGGCTGCTCACCCGGCGGATATCCTTTCGATTGCTCATTGGCCATGGCATCGCCCTGCCCAGGGGCTCGATCCAAGCGATTGAGCAGGCGTTCCAGATAAAACGGCGGCAGCTGGTCGTTACGGAGGGCAAACAGATGAAGCGCAAGATCACCGTGCTGGTCGAGTCGGTCCGCCGGCAGAAGGGCTGCAAAGCGGGTAATGCGAGTCAGGTCCGGGCCGTCTACACCGACGGCAATGCGTTGTTCCTGAGCGGCGTGTAGCCGCGGGGCCAGGTGGAGCATTGTCTGCAAACCCCAACCACCAAAACAGAGTATTGCAGCTCGGCTACGAGTAGCGCCGGGAATCATAAAACGATGCCTAATGGGTGTTGTGTCGCCCGCCGGGGCGCGACGTTGATGAATGGAATCGAATGCGCAAAGTTTACCTGGAAACGAGTCTTCGCAGTGGCTTATCGACGATTAGACATACCCCAGGGCTGATACTCTCTGTCTGAGAGCCGCCGGCTGAGTGTATTGGGGTCTTCTTCAGTGATTTCGGGCAGATCAGCCCAGGCGGGATGGAGATGAAACTCCTCCCGCGCAGGAAAATCCTGCGTGTTTTCATACTGTTCCCGAAACTCATCCAGCCTATCGATCAGTGTCACTGGCAGGCCGTGGACAATCCAGACAGCGTCCATGCGTCCGGTGTCGCCGGTGGGCACCCATTTGATGTCCTCCTGGCCTATCATTGCCAGCGCCAACTGGACATCATCTTCGCGGGTGGAGGGCGTGGCCGCCAGACGGATATGCTCCAGATTGGCATCGTGGAAACTGAAGCGGTCTGAGTCCCAGCGGATGTAAGGATTCAGACGGTCCAGCCATTGCTGCACGCGGTTGTTGGGCAGAGGCCGGGCCTGCTGCGCCTCCTCGCCATGTTGCACGCCGATGATGTGGCGGATGTCCACGCACTGCAGCACCCTGCCCAACAGGTCCCTTTCTGTGGCGATTGCGGTCGCCAGCGTTGCGAACAGATCCTCGGTGCTGACCGCCTGGCTGTAGTGCAAAATTCTATCGATAAGATGCCCCAACAAGGCATCCCAGTCGTTGGGATAGACTACCTGGGCCGCGCTGCGATAAAAATGTTGCAGATAATCCCGCCCGACCGCGCCGGTCTCCAATTCATAGTAGGTGTTGGTGCTGGCCGTGCCATCGGGGGTACGGGGATCGATACGTTCCGCGGCCCGCCCTGCCTCCTGATTGGCCCGAGCCAGCGCGCCGCCGGCATTGTTTATCTGCGTGCGGAACACCTCCCGCATCTGCGTGCTGTACGCGGAGAGCCTCTCTACCAGTGTCCGTTCCAGCATGTCCCGGCGCTGGTGGAGGCGGGCGCGGGCCTTGCGGACACGTACGTCCTGCGCCCGATCGCGGGCCTGACGGGGATTGAAGGCCGTCAGCAGCAGGTCGCCGAAGCCGCCGGCGATCTGGCCAATCTGTTCTATGGCCCCTCCCTCCTGAGCCAGCGACGAACGCCAGCGGGAGCGGTCCTCCTCCGATACCGGTTGGTTGCTCAGCAGAAAGAGCCTCTGTTTGGGCAGCGATTCCAGTGGGGCAGTGGAGGGATTGGGCGGCCCCATCAGCTCCGTCAGGGCCAGCGCGCCCCGCAGTCCTGTCTCCAGAATCACCTGCCGCAAGGCGTTGTCAACCGCTGCCTTAAAACCCAGCCATGCCCCGCGCTGCTCTTCGATCTCTGCCGCCAACTCCTCTAAGCGATCGTTGTCCAGGGAAAGATAGCGGGCGCGCATCCCGGACAGAAGCCTCTGCCAAACCGTGATTACCTTCTGATGGGCCGCCGGGGAGATAGACTGGCGGGGATCATTGAGCTCCGGGCCAGCGGCAAAACGCCGCATGCAGTCCGCCAAAAAGGCCTGTTGCCAGAAATTGACCAGCGTCTCGTCCGGCGCGACGATAGCGGATGCGGCAAAGCTGCTATAGACAAGATAGTGCCCTTTCTGCGACCGGCGTTCGTTCACCACCTCCGCCGCCGCCACGCCCCCAGACATGCGTTCGCGTACAACATTTACCTCCAGCCCGAGAATTTCACTGCTCAGATGGCTGATGGCCGTAAGTTGAATGAGATGCGCGGCCAGATTCTCAGCGTCGGCCTTGCGGGCCAGGCTGCGGCCGTCGCGATTGGTGCGCCCGACCAAAAAAATAAAGTCAAAGGGCGCATAAGGGGTGTCAGGCAGTGTCCGCTGTTCGCTGGGATAGAGTTCCTGGAATTGCTGTGTCTCCTGAAAATAGTTCAACTCTTTCAGCGCGGCGTAGGCATTGGCTTTGATGCGTCGTCGTTGCAGATCGCTGTTGATCTCTTCTTCCAGCACGTCTGGCAGAAAAAAGATGCCCACAACGCGGGCATTACTACGCACCAACGCCCGCACCCGGTGCGCTACATCCATAAACATGCCGGCGCCGGTGCCACCGCACAGGCTGCTGACAACATACACCAGCTGATAGTTGCTCATCACCGGAAAGCGACGGTTCTGGGCCATCTCCAGATCGCGGATCTTATCCAGAGATGCGTATTTCGTCTCCAACAGCCGCTTGAAGGTAACGTAATTACGAAAGAATGACAGCCGACCGATTGGCCGCAGCTGTTTGGCGCCGTTGTGAATATACCCCAGGGGAATCGACGGGTAGTCCCACCAGCGAGCGATCTCCGGATGGTTTTCCAGATTGCTCACCAGGCGAGTCGCGTCAAATTTGCCCATGTAGGCGGATTCATCGGCGTAGAGAGGCTCCTGATCGAGTCGATTGATCAGCGGTTCTGTATCCATCGCCAGCAGTTGAATCATTGCCGGTAGGGAATCGCCGCCCCACGCTTTGCGCAGACGCCGTTTGACTGCCCGCACAGTATTGGTGCCCATGCCGCCTACACCCACGACGAGAGTCGGATAGATTGTCGGTTTTTCACTGAAAAACGGCGCCGCGTCTTGATCCATTTCGGGTTCCTGTTCACTATCTCTCGGAGGGCCATATCAGCCCCTTTGATCAGCCCAAGGATCGCCTGTGTCCTCGTCTTTGGCCGTATTACTCCAGGTGTTGTCGGCCAGCTCTGTGTCGTTCGCTCTCTCAGCCGAAGACGGCTCTGCCCCCCACCCTCCCTGGCTCCAAATCGCGTCCCAACTAACATCCTGGGCGGCGGTTCCCCTAGCGGTACGGTCAGCGCTATCCTCAAAATCTGATCTGACAAATGCAATTCCCGACTCCGGCGTCAGCGGAAACGCCTGCCCTGGCAGGGTCACATCCGGTTCCTCTGCATCATCAATATTGTACCCACGGCTACGGATACGGGCCACCGCGATCAGCAGCAACAGCAAGGACAGCGGAGCGGTACAGAGAAACAGCGGGAATGTGTAAAACGGACGCAACCACCACTCTACATAACGCTGATAGAGCGTCGGGCTGCGGAAGCTCACATCCACCGAACGCACCTCATGGGGCAGACCAGCGATGCCCAGCACCAGATCTCCGCTATAGAACGATCCGCGCAGAGGATCTTTGGGCAGGGCCTTACGGGCGACCAGGGTGATGGGAACCTTATAAAATCCGTTCGCATCCGGCAATTCGTCGATCTCCACCGCTGGCGCCTCCAGAAAACGGTCGTCCACTGTCACAGCATCCTGGCCGGTCTCTCCATAGGCGGCAATCTCTTCCACTTCTACCACAAAAGGCCTCTTGCCGTCGAAACGTAGCAGCAGCGTTTGCGTAGACTGTTCGCCGGCCCGCCCCAGATCACCGAAATCCAGCGCGCCGGCAACACTCCACTCCACTCCGCGAATCTGCACACGGTAGGGAACTGTCTCTGGAAAAACGTCAAAATCCTGGCTGGGGCCCGTCAGTCGCAGGCTGCCGTGGCAGCCACCGGGCAGCATAAGCCCCTGGCTCTGTAAGCGAACCGGAAGCGCCCAACCGTCGCCATGCGGTTGCAGATCGCCGGCCGTAGCGGCCAGATCGCTGCAACTGCTTTCAATCAGTTCAACCGTCAGCCGGAAAGGGCTGTCCGCAGAATAGACGACCGGCAGCAGAATCTCCTCGTTCAGTCGGAAATTGGGTGATGTATCGAAAGGCAGCTCGCCGAAGTCGGCCTCCTGCGCCTGAATGCGGGCCACGGAACGGGGAACGTTTATTGCCACAGGCAGCGAGGGCGCAGGACGAATCTGCACCTCCATTGGCAAGCCCGCCGGGCCGAAGGCCGACAGATCCAATTCGCCTTCATACTCACCAGGGCGGAGCGAATCCAGGCCATCCACGTGTAAGAGAGCCATTTGGCTGCCGCTTTCTGGCACATCGACGGAAAAATTCAGGGCAACTTCCCTGACAACTTTGCCCGTGTCTGCCCGACGCAAAGTCAGAGATCCCTCCAGACTGCCGATCTCTTCCACTGTACCCGCCTGCACCGTCAGCGGCCACCCCCCGTACGGCATCTTCGCCAGATCGATCTCCGCCGGCAACCCTCGCAAATAAACCGACGGCGCTACATCCAACGGCGTCTGGGCAAAGTCGCCAAAACGAACCCCATCCACTACAGCCGTGAGCAAGAACAACGCCTGGTAGCTACGCCCGTCCACGGGCATAAAGCCGTTGTCGGAGCAGATCTGATCCTGGCAGTTGAGCGCCTTCTGGTATACAGCCCGGCCGCCGCCGTCCGCGTCCGCCGTCATATCTGTCACGTACACGGTGGCCTGCACTTCCCGCAGCAGGGCGCCGGGGCCAAAACCGATCTGCAATTGCAGACTACCGTCGCTGAGAATGCCGATATCGTTGACCGAGGGCGAGAATACCTGCGCCCTGGGCAAGTCGTCTCGGGCCTGCAGCTGGAAGGTGCGACGCAACTGCAACGGGCGCTCGTCCTCTCCCAATTGGATCGTCACCTCTTCCGGGCTGCCGGAAAGCTGCAGCGCCCCCATATTGCGCCCTACAGTGGCGCGCGAAATATCCTCCCCTCCGCCAGGCAGCGCGCCCCACAGTGGCGCGTAAGACAATCCTGCCTGGCCCAAGGAGGGGATCGGCGTCGCGCCGTCGAGCAGCAGTGGCTCGTCCGCAGCGGGGCCGGCCCCCCTCACAACCACCAGAGGCGCCTTGCCCGTCGGATAATAACGCGTAGACGCTGGATTGTCCTGTACGCTAGGCGGCGGGAAGAGCAGTTCCGGGTAACTGTCCGCCTGAACCACGGCAAAGCTGCTGAGATCCGTTGTCTTCGCCACCCATGCCCCGGCTGGCAGTGGCTCGACAGCAACGTTCAAATCGACATTGCCGTCGGCGAGAATACTCCGCGTCAGCATCGGCGCGCCGTCCCGTTGCACAGAAGTGATCGCCGCGCGGGGGCTGACGAACGCCATGCTGCCCACCCCATGCGCCTCGCGAATAGAGATAGTCAGATCGCCACGCAAGTTGCGTTGAGTGACGACAGAGCGGTCCGACTTCATCTCAGCGAAAACTTCACTGAAAATACGCAGGATATCCTGCGAACTCTTCGCCTCTCGTGCCCGAGGCAAGCTGTTTTTGAGAAAATAATCGGGGCAGCCTGCATCCGCATTGCAGAGAATAACCGGATAGACCAACGCGCCGGCAGCCTGAATCTGTTCCAGCAGATCCGTGATCATCTCCTCTTGATCTGCAATCGCGATAGGGGCAGTCGGCTCGCCGTCTGTCAGCAGCAGCACGTACTGGCTACGGTTGGGATCGCGGCTAACATTGAGCAGATTCAGAGCCTCCTCCAAACCCAAATCCAGGCGTGTGAAGCCGCGCAGCGCATAGTCCGTGGGTGGCTGCAGAGATGCAGCCAAACGTCGGCGGTTCTCCGCGCCCCCGACTTCCTGCAACAGACCCAACGCGCCAACGCCCTCTGCCCTATTATCAAAGCGCAATACCGCTATGCGATCCGCGCCGTCAGCCAGATGGATCAACAAACGGGCCGCGCTGTAGCGCAGTTCGTTCGGATCGCTGGGCGCGTTATAACTGACGCCTTCACAGGGAGGACCATAGGGTGGGCCCTCCTGTGGCCAGGGCCAGCAGGTGGCCATGCTGCCGGAGTCGTCGAGAATGACGATTACATCGATATTTATTTCAGTACCCACTCCATCGAGTCGAGTGGATGAGGAATCCGCGACAGCATGGCCTGCTGCCTGGAGGTCGACATGCCCGAACAGTAGCCAGATGAATACGATCAGAAGCCGTTGAATAACGATTTTCGGCAGATGGCGCTCCTATTCATGTGTCGACGATGGCATCAGAAAACACCGGTTTCACGGATCTGATGGATAGCGGCGGAGGGGAGGTTGCCCCATGCGCGGATTATAGCCGATGGGAGATCGGGGAGCAACCGCAACACTAACGGCGCTGAAAACTGACTACTGGCAACTGACATGCGCGCATCGAAGCTCCGCTTCTATCTCCCAAAATTGTAACACAGCGCAAACTGGAAACAAAATACCCTGCATACTTCATACATGCCTGGCGGCCAGTGACAAGTGATCCTACTCGCCGGCGCCTCCACCCCCAGGGACAGCTTCACTGAGCATTTGCGAGAGCGCAGTCACAAACTGGTCGGTGGGCAGCGCGCCAGGGATCAGCCGGCCCTGGCCGCCGTAGAGAACCACGAAGGTGGGCGTGCCGCGGACGAAGGGCGAGCCATCCTGCATATCACTCTGCACAGCCTGGGCGGATTGATCTTGTGTCAGACAGGTTGCAAAGGCATCTGTATCCAGACCGAATTCAGCGGCCAGAGCGACAAAATAGTCGCTGTTCTCCGAGTGGGTCCACTCTCCCATCTCCTCAAACAGACGATGGTGGAACTTCCAAAATGCGTCTTGCTGGGCTGCGCACTCGGCGGCGATAGAGGCGGAGAAGGCGAAGGGATGGGTGCTTTGAATGGGGAAATGCTTGAATACCCACATGACATCCCCCTGCTCGATGAACGTTTCGTCCAGAACTGGCTGTGTCGTCAAGGTGTGGCGCTGGCAGTAGGGGCACTGAAAGTCGCTGAATTCGACGACGACGATAGGCGCATCGCTATTGCCGTAATATTCATCACCGGCGATAGTGAAGCCAGGGCGATCCGGGTCGGAGGCCAAGCCCTCCGCTGTAGCCCAGAAGGGCAGCTGTGAGTCTCCCTGCTGCTGTTGTTGTTGCGCCTGCGCCGGTCCTTGTGGCGCCCCGCCAGCCGCGATCGTTTCGATCCACTGGGAAAAGGTATCATAAGGCTGGGCGCCTGTGAGGTTGAACGCTTCGCCGGACTCTTCTCTGACAAAGCGGAAGCTGGGCGTGCCGTTGAAGCCAAGGGACTGGGCTTCATCCAGGCTCTCGTTCACCTTTGCCACTTGGGTCTCGCTGTTGGCTATGCAGGCCCCATATTGGCTGGCATCAGCGCCTAGATCCTGGGCCAGCCCGGCAAAAAATGACAGGGCCTCCTCCAGAGGCGCCCACTCCTTCTGGGTACGGAAGAGCTTGTCGTGCATCTGCCAGAAGAGGACGATATCCTGCTCAGCTATACAGTTGGCGGCAATGGCCGCCGCAAGAGCGTGGGGGTGTATAGAAGATAGGGGCATATCGCGGAAAACGAATTTCACATCGCCGCTTTCGACGAATCCAGCCAGCAGGGCCGGTTCGATCTGGATGACATGACGGGCGCAATAGGGACATTCGTAGTCACTGTATTCATAGATGGTAATGGCCGCGCTCGGATCGCCGCGGTACGGATACCCTTCAGTGGTGAAACCGACAGGAACGCCTCTGTGCATCGCCTGCTGTGGGGCAAACCCAGATGTGGCTGACGTGTTTTCATCGGCGGCTGCTGGCGCCGTCTCCCCCGCAGGGGTGGGGGTGAAAGAAGGCGGACTCCATGTGCCATCAGCAGCGCAACCGGCCATGAACAGCAGGGCAATCATTCCTGAGCGCCAGAAGATCGAAAAAACGCAATGGCGCCAGGACGCGATGCCGCAAAGAAAACCAGGAATCGTTGCGTCTTTGCGCCTCTGCGTCTTTGCGTTGAATTCAATCGATAGGGCGCCCAGTGACCGACCAGGAGTGAGGTATGCGGGCGCCGCAGAGGGTGCGCATCGTGCGAATACTGAATTGGAAAGCGAAGCTTGGCGATGTGGATATCCAGTTTGCGAATTCATATATCCTCTTTTTAATTTCGAGTAACTGCAGTTCACTGACTACTGAAAACTGACAACTAAAAAACAGCGCTGACTACTGGCAACTGATCTATGTTATTGTAACCGTGAAGACAAGAGATTACCAATTCGGAAGAAGCGAGGGTAGAGAAATGAGCAGTGAGAGGTGGTGTTTCTCTCTTCTCTCCTCTTCCCTCTTTTTTTGCTTTTTCTGCAAGTCAAGTTTGCCTGAAAGCGCGATTACATCGTAGTATGAGGTATGAGCGCCATCCGAAGTCGATACTCAAACAGTAAACTGGCCGGAATACCGCATTGAAGATTCGGAGTAACGGCACACATACAGATCAGTTGCCAGTGGCCAGCGCCGTTACTGGCCACTGGCCGCTAACCACTGAAAACCGCGGTTTTCGCACGAGATGAATATATGGACGACCCCTCTTTGGAAGCAATATTGGAACCAGTACCCACAACGACCGCTAGGGAAGGGCTGGCGCGCCGGCCCGCGGCCATGGCAAGCTCTTCCAGAGCCATGAAGCCGGAACTATCCGGACATCTACATCAACTTGAGTCGGAAGCGATCTATGTGCTGCGAGAGGTAGCGGCCCAGTTCGAAAGGCCCTGTCTGCTCTTCTCCGGCGGCAAAGATTCGATCGTGTGCGCGTATTTGACGCGCAAAGCCTTCTTGCCGGGTCGGATCCCTTTCCCGCTTCTGCACATCGACACCGGCCACAATTTTCCGGAAACACTGGCCTTTCGCGATCGGTTGGTGAAGCAGTTGGACGCCCGACTTCTGGTGCGCTCTGTGCAGGATTCTATCGACGCCGGGCGGGTGCAGGAGGAGCCGACGCCGAACCCCAGCCGTAACAGACTGCAGACTGTAACACTCCTGGATGCTCTGACGGAACTGCGGGTGGACGCGGCAGTGGGCGGCGCCCGCCGTGATGAGGAAAAGGCGCGGGCAAAGGAGCGCTTCTTCTCACACCGAGACGCGTTCGGCCAGTGGAATCCGAAAAACCAGCGGCCAGAGCTATGGAATCTTTTCAATGGGCGCAAACACAGCGACGAACATTTCAGAGTCTTCCCTATCAGCAACTGGACCGAGTTGGACATCTGGCGGTACATCGCCGAGCAGAAGATCGACCTGCCCAGTCTCTACTTCGCCCACGAACGGGAAGTGGTCAGACGCGATGGGATTCTGCTGGCAATCGGCGCTTACGTGACACCGCAGGCCGACGAAACCGTTCGCCGTCAGCGAGTGCGCTTCCGCACAATCGGCGACATGACCTGCACAGGCGCGGTTGCCTCGTCCGCCTCGAGCCTGACGGAAATCATTGAAGAGGTCGCCACGGCCCGCATCACCGAACGAGGCGACCGTGCCGACGACCGCCACAGCGAAGCGGCGATGGAGGATAGAAAGCGGCAGGGGTATTTCTGATGCTGGATATGTTGCGCTTTTCCACAGCCGGCAGTGTGGATGACGGCAAATCGACGCTGATCGGACGGCTGCTGTACGATTCCAAAGCCGTATTCGAAGATCAACTGCAAGCGGTCGAGCAGGCAAGCGCCGCGCGGGGCGACCCATCGGTCGATCTGGCGCTCCTGACCGACGGATTGCGCGCAGAGCGGGAGCAGGGTATCACCATTGATGTGGCCTACCGCTACGCCGACACACCCAAACGCAAGTTCATTATCGCCGACACACCAGGACATATCCAATACACCCGCAATATGGTAACCGGCGCGTCGACAGCAGAGCTGGCGATCATTCTGGTGGACGCGCGCAAAGGTGTGCTGACCCAATCCAAACGGCACAGCTTCATCGCCTCTCTGCTGCATATCCCCCATCTGGTGGTGGCTGTCAACAAAATGGATCTGGTGGGATACAGCGAGCGCATCTACGAACAGATCGTTGCCGACTACAAAGCTTTCGTGGCCAAGCTCAAAGTGCGGGATGTCGTCTATATTCCGATTTCCGCCCTGTACGGCGATAACGTGGTAAGCCAGAGCGAAAACATGCCCTGGTACGACGGCGCAACCCTGCTGCACCATTTGGAAACAGTCAACGTCGGCGCCAGTCGCAACATCGTTGACTTTCGCTTGCCGATCCAGTATGTGATCCGCCCGGATCAGAGCTTCCGCGGTTTTGCCGGGCAGATCGTCTCCGGACGCATCACAGTCGGTGATGAGGTCGTGGCCCTGCCGACCGGTATTCGTAGCCAAGTGGCCAACATCTACCGCGGCGAGAAGAGCTGCGAGCGGGCCAGCGTCGGCGATTCGGTCGTTCTCACACTGGTGGATGAGATCGACATCAGCCGAGGCGATATGCTGGTGCGGGTGCGCAACCTGCCCCACTCATCCAATCAGATCGATGCCACGCTCTGCTGGATGAGCGAAGAGCCGATGGGCCCGGATGGTACCTATTGGCTGCAGCATTCGACTCGGCGGGTGCGGGCCTTTATCCAGGAGCTGAACTATCGCATCAACGTAGACACGATGCACCGAGAAGTGGCGGAGATCCTGCATCTGAACGAAATCGGCAGGGTGCAGATCACGACCACTCAGCCGCTGTTCTTCGATCCCTATCAGATCAACCGGGCCACGGGTAGCTTTATTCTCATCGATCCGCACACCAACAACACCGTCGCGGCCGGCATGATCCGAGACCGCACGCGGCGGGTGAGTGAACTGGTGAAAGAGAACGTTCCCATACGCCAGCGACCCGAATCGGAAGGCCCAGGCCTGGCCGATGGTTTATCTGGACGCGCCACTGTAGGGCGCGACTGGCGGCAGAAATCTTCCGACAACGTTGTCTGGGAGCAGACCGCCATCACCCGGCCCATGCGAGAGGCGTTGAACGGGCACCAGGCAGCGGTTCTCTGGTTCACGGGATTGTCCGGTTCAGGCAAATCCACCGTTGCCAAAGCGCTGGAACAGATGCTATATGATCTGGGCGTGCGCACTTTCTTGCTGGATGGGGACAACGTGCGCCATGGCTTGAACGGAGACCTGGGTTTTTCTGCGGAGGCGCGCGCGGAGAATATCCGACGGGTGGCGGAAGTGGCCAAACTGGCCTTCGATCACGGCAATATCGTGCTGTGCGCCCTCATCTCACCCTATGTTGTGGATCGGGACGCGGCCCGTTCCCTCGTGCCGGAGGGCAGATTCTGGGAAGTGTACGTCAAGTGTGACATGGAAGTCTGCAAACAGCGGGATCCCAAAGGGCTGTACGCCCGCGCCGCGCGGGGCGAGATTGCGAACTTTACCGGTGTCACTGCTCCCTACGAGGAGCCGCAGCAGCCAGATTTGGTGTTGGAGACAGATCTGCGCAGCGCCGGCGAACTGGCCCAGCGAATATTGGAGGAGCTGGCGCACGCGGGCATCGTGCGTTTCCAGTAGGGTCGGCGTCTTGTGTTCGGGCCGAGCGCGCCGCAGGGTTTGCGCATCGTGCGAAGCCTGAATAGCCCCGGGCAACCACAACCGCAGTGGCCAATCACTGCGGTTTCTGGCCACTAGCCACTGGTGACTGGCCACTGTTTTTGCCCGCCCGCTGGCCCGACCCAAAACCATGACATCTCCCAAGCAGGCTACAAGCGAGGAGAGAGAGGGGAGTAAAGAGAAGCGAGAAGGGGTTCTCTCTTCTCGTCCTCACAATACTGCATCGGCCGGCCATGCCCTTGTGATCGGTGGCGGCATGACCGGCCTTTTTGCGGCCCGCGTGCTCGCCGACTATTTCGGACGGGTCACCGTCATCGAGCGGGATGAGCTGCCCGATAGCCCGCGCCCCCGCAAAGATGTGCCCCAATCCCGCCATGTGCATGTGCTTCTATTGCGCGGCGTGCAGATCCTGCGGGCGCGTTTCCCCGGCCTGGAGGAGGAGCTGTTGGCCCTCGGCGCGCCGCCCATCAGCTGGCTGAAGGATACAGCCGCCCTGTCTGGCGGTGGCTGGCTGCCCCGCTTCGACTCGGATCTGAACGGCTATAGCGCCAGCCGCTATCTGCTGGAGTGGCTGGCGCGCAAACATCTCAGGCGCCGAGAAAACATCCACTTTCGTCCCGGCCATCGGGTCATCGGACTTGCCGCCAACAGTGACAATACCGGCGTCACCGGCGCTGTCTGCATCGCAGACGGACGTCAGCAGACCCTCCACGCCAATCTTGTCGTCGATGCAAGTGGGCGTTCTTCCCGCCTGCCCCGCTGGCTGGAAGAACTCGGCTACTCTGCGCCGCCAGAATCGACGGTCAACGCCGATGTAGCCTACGCTACCTGCTGGTACAACATTCCCGACGGCTGGCAGACAGATTGGAAGATGGTGCTGCTCGCCACTCACTTCCCCGATATCAGCGGGGGCGCGGTGATCCAGCCCGTCGAAGGCAGGCGCTGGATCGTTACCCTCGTCGGTTACGCCGGGGATCACCCGCCGACCGACGAAACCGGTTTCGCAGAGTTTGCCCGCAGATTGGCCGGACCACAGGTCTGGGAGGCAGTCCGCGCGGCGGAACCGCTCACAGGCATCAGCGGCTACCGACGCACAGAGAACCACTGGCGCCATTACGAACGTCTGAAACAGTGGCCCCAGGGTCTGATCGCCCTGGGAGACGCGGTGTGCGCGTTCAATCCGGTCTATGCTCAGGGCATGACCGTGAGCGCGCTTTCGGCAGAAATTCTGGACAGCGTCTTATCAAAGGACAGGACCGCTGGGCTGGGGTTGGCCTTTCAAAAAAAACTGGCGAAAATGCTGCAAACTCCTTGGCAGCTCGCCACCAGTGATGATTTCCGCTGGGCTGGCCGCAATGCCGGCGACGCCACGTTCCTCGATCGCTTTATGCACAGGTATCTGGAGCATGTGTTGGACCGGATCCATAAACCGGATGTCTGCCTCACATTTTTTAACGTCGCCCATCTGATCAGTCCGCCGGCTACCCTTTTCCGTCCCGGTATCGCCCTGCCTATACTGTGGAAGATGATGTGGGGCGCTTTACGAATTAGATAATGCCTACTTGATCAGTGGCTAACGGACGGTGACCAAAGGCGCGAGTTGGTCGATAGTCTGGGCGCCGATGCCGGGGACCCGCTCTAAATCTTCAACCGAAGTGTAGGGCCGGTTGGCGATGATGGCCTTGGCTTTGTT
Source organism: uncultured Caldilineaceae bacterium (assembly GCA_958295915.1). Taxonomy (GTDB): domain Bacteria; phylum Chloroflexota; class Anaerolineae; order Caldilineales; family Caldilineaceae; genus Bin5. The sequence continues at coordinate 2,791,667 of OY282381.1, read as the reverse complement.
TGGACCGATGCCGGGCAGGGTGATGAGCGCCTCTTCCGCAGCCGTGTTGATATCGATCAGGCCATCGGCTGGCCCATCGGCAGCTAACAGGCCATTGCCCGAAAGGCCGGCCGGCGGTTGGTTCTCTGGCAAGGCATCCGCGCTCGGCGGTTGTGGCAAAGGCACGTGAATCTGCGCGCCATCGAAGATCATTTCTGCCTGATTCACCAGCGCCGGGTCGACATCCGTTATGAGGCCGCCGGCCGCGACCACGGCATCCCCCACCCGCGCGCCCCAGGGCAATTCATACAGGCCAGGGCTGCGCACCCCACCGCTCACGAAAACCAGCAGCGGGCCAGGTGTGGCCGTGGGCGGTGGCGCAGGGGTAGGCGCCGGTGTTGACGGTGGATGCAGTACAATCGGGGCCGGCGCCGGCCGGCGTAGTTGCCATATCAAAGCCCCGGCCAGCATCGCGCAGAGCAGAAAACCGATGCCCATATACCGTACAGCCCACAGCAGAGGAATGGGCGGCTGTCTCTGGGTCTCGTCGCCATCTGCGGCCATGTCAGACCCTTTCGACGGGAGGCTGGCGTGATCTCTCTGCACAGCGTGTGTCATTCATCCTGACGATTTGAAACGGAACGCGCTGTCGCTATGACTTCGTGCCAGCAACCAGTAACTGCAGTTTCTGACCACTAGCCACTGGTCACCGGTCACTGCATTCCTCTTTGGTAAAAGTCGACATAGATCGCATACGCTTCAGTGCATTCTGTCCGAATATGAGCAGCGCCTGGTCGTCGTTCAGTGGATGGAAAAGGCCGGGGCGGGCGTCGCGCAGGTAGCGTTCCAGTGGCAGGCTGCGGCCCATTGCCGCCCCGCCCACCACCCGCACGGCGTGATCAACGGCCTCAATCGCATGATTTGTGACAGTAAACTTGGTGGCGACAACAGCGGAAGAGAGTTCATCCCGCCGCGTAGCGAGTTCGTCCCAATCCCTGGCTGTGTTGTAGAGGAGCGCTCTGGCCTGGATCAGCAGCAGCTCTGCCTGGCCCAGTCGGCGCTGAATGCTCTCCAGTTCAGCAATGGGCTTGCCGAGGGCGATGGGTACGCGCTTTAAGGCGAAATCGGCTGCAAAGTCCAGAGCCGCCTGAGCCACGCCAAGATACACGGCGCCAACCGTGCAGATAAACCAGGCATTGACCGGCGCCTTGCCGGTGGTGTGGGGGCTGGGGAGGCCGCGCCCGATCATCTGGTCCTCTGTCACGCGCGCGTTGACGATCTTCAGATCATGGCTGCCGGTGGCGCGCATGCCAAAGGAGTCCCAGGTTTCGATGATTTCAAAGTGCGGGCCGGCCGGGATGACGAAGCGAGCTACATGGCCGCTGCCGTCCTGCAGGGCCGCGGGGATGATGAAGTAGTCCATTTCCGGGCTAAGGCTGGCAAAGGTTTTGAGGCCGTTGATGAGCCAGGCAGTCGGTTCAGACGAGCCATTCTTGTGGAGCGGCTCCGCGCTGGTTTCCGGCAATCCCCCGCGACTGGGGCTGCCCAGCTTGGGCTCGGTGGCGACGGAGTTGATCAGCGCGCCCCGTTCTACGGCATCCCGGCAGACCTGGGCGAAAAGGGGTTGTGGCCAGCCGCGACTGGCCGCAGCGCCACCCATCACCTGCACGTGCATGACAAAGCTGAGCGCTGTGCTGCCGTCTCCCTGCGCCAGAGTTTCCATCGTCAGCGTCGATTCCAGCAGATTGGCTCCCCAGCCACCGAATTCTTGCGGGATCACCAGAGCTGGCAGGCCGACCCGACGAATGTCAGCGAAATTTTCGTGCGGGAATGTTCCATCCCGGTCATGCTGGGCGGCTCGCTCTCGGAGCGCAGGGAGCAACCCGCGGGCGACGTCGATAAAGCGCTGCTGACGTTCGGTTCTCGGGTACAGCATACAGCCTCCTGGCTCAACTGTTTCTGCGATGCGCCTCAGCCATTCTAACACGGTTACGGGCACTTTGCGCCATTGCGTTGTGTTCTCAAACCGTCCCCAACGCCGGCAAGAGCAGCGCCTCCCTGGTTTTCTTTGCGTCCTTTGCGCCCTTGCGTCCTTGCGTTGTATTGGTTTTCCTTTGCGCCTGCGCCATTGCGTTGTATTCTCAACCCGTCCCCAACACCGGCAAGAGCAGCGCCTCCCTGGTTTTCTTTGCGTCCTTTGCGCCCTTGCGTCCTTGCGTTGTATTGGTTTTCCTTTGCGCCTGCGCCCTTGCGTTGTGTTCTCAAACCGTCCCCAACGCCGACAAGCCCTCTACAATCTCCACCGTCTCCAGACTCACGCTGATCACCTTCCCGATCAGATTGACGATGTACTGCGGATCCTCCTCACAGTTGGGATCGTTAACGATGCCGCTGCGCTTGTCCGTCTTGACGCGGTACTGATCGATGACCCATTCCAGGGCCGAGCGGTTGCCCAGCCGATAGTCAAAAGCGTTTGATGGAATCCCGCCCAGTGTCAGAAAGTCATTGTAGCGCATCTGCGTTTTGTCTCGGGACAGCTTCATCTTCTCGACGCGCCAATCAAGCGGCAGATCCGGGTTTTCGCTGAATGTCAGCGGATAGACGGGCATCTCTTCATAGCCGACATGGATTTTCGCCAGGCGCGCGCCGGCTTGGACAAACTTCCAGAAACGATCAGGATTTACGGGATCATCGGGATTTTCAGGATAGGGCAGACGCGGCAGATCGCGTTTGAGGTTGGCCTGGTATCGCTCGCGGTAGCGCGGATGGTGCAGGATGGCGTAGACATAATGAAAGATATCCCATTTGCTGATTCTGTCGTCCCGGTAGTGCGTGCGGAACTGCGCCAACGCCCAGTCGGTGATGTTCTCCTGCCGGTTTGTCCCGTCCTCGTCGTAGGTGTAGAAGGGGAAGCATTGGGTCTTTTCGAGTATGTCAAGGCACGGAATCATAGAAGCTATCAAAGTGTGAAAAGGTTTGTTGCTTCCGAGTCCACTGATACAAATTACCCGATTCTCCGATTCTGTCTCCGCTGTAGGAAAGATGAATGGAAAAACAAAAACGCGATGATTTAGAATCCTATCAAAGAACAGATTCGTTTTCGTGAAAGGACGGTAGAGGGATTGTCGGATTTTTGCTTCGGCAAATTCTGCGATCTGCCCGCCCTTGAGTTTCTGCTTTAAGGCTGAACTCCACTTGATTTTCTCATCATCATACACAACAAAATCATCGACGCCTGCATTCGAATTTGCCTGCCGTTCCCACTTGAATACCTGCTCATTGTAGGTATTAATCATCCGACCTATGTTCTCTATGAGGGCGTTGCGGTTGAAATTGTACGCCCAGGCGTCACGGCCAGTGCCGACACCGAGACTGTACGTCTTACATATCACATCCACCGCCTCGCCTTTTGCCCCCTTCGCTTCCTTGCTCCCCAGCGGCATAAAGCTCTCAAACTCGGCCTGGAGTCTCTCTGTCAGCCACGTGTGCTTTGCATCGATAGCAGCCTGTTTCAGCGGGACGTTGGTATAGTCGCCGAATCGGGTTAAAATCTCCTGCTTCGCGCGGGCTTTGAGATAGTCGTCAATCGAATAGATCCAGACCTCAGCCGCCTCGGATTCCGCTCCCGCTTTCCTGATGAAGAAGCTGATCCCCACCCCAACCCGGATCTGATCATCAAAAATGTTGCCGCCCTCTTTGCGTCGGCGTTCAGCGGATGTGCGGGCATTCCCCTTAAGATCGATGTGATAGATCCTGGTGAAATCCTGTTCAAGGTGTTGTCTCATGCCATCAAACGCTACGCCGTCGAGAAAGCTGTTGTTGGTCACAAAGGCGACAATCCCTTTCTCTCCAATCCGATCCGACGCCCAGCGAATCGCCTTCACATACGCGTCGGAGAGCGCGTTTTTATTGGCCGCCTTGGAATCTTGCGCGTAGGTCTCCGCCACCCGCTTGTCCATCGTCTCGTAGTTGCGGTTCTTGTTGTTGTCGTTCTCGTTGACCTGTCCCACATTGTAGGGCGGATTGCCGATCACCACGAACATCGGCGTCCGCTTCTGCGTCTCCAGGCGCTGCGCGTTCGCAGGCGCGAACAGCGACAGCTGGCGGTCCTCCGCCAGATCGAAGGTGTCCACCAGACAGATGCCCCCAAAGGGCCGATACATGCCCGTCGCCTCATAGAACTCATGCTCGATGTTCAGGCTGGCGATGTAGTACGGCAGCAGCATCACCTCGTTGCCGTGCAGCTCCGACCTGTACTTGCCCTCCAGAGCAGTCCGGCGTATCTCCCGCATCAGGCGCACGATGAAGTTGCCCGTGCCCACAAACGGATCGATGATATGCACGCCGGGGTCGGATAGCGAGCGCCCAAACTCGCTCTGCAGGATGTGGGCAACGCTTCTCACCATGAAATCGACGATCGGCTGCGGCGTGTAGACGATGCCATGCGTATCCGCCACCCTGACCGAAAACCCCTGGAAAAACTGCTCGTACACAGTGTTGAGAAAATGCTGCTTCTGGGAAAAATCGCTGATGGTTGCGGCCACGCGCGCGATGGCCACGTAGAAGCGATCCAGACTGTGGAGAAAGTCACGCCGGCTGAACGACTGCGATGTGAGCGCGTCGATCACCTTCTCGATCTCATTGGCGATGACATTGCGCCGCGTGAAGTCGGGGTTGCTGAAGACAGTGCGGAACAGTCGCTCGGTCAACAGATGCTGTATCAGCATCTCCTCGACCGCCGCCTCAGACAGGTTCGGATTGATCGATTGGCGACATTTTCCCAGAAACTCGCCAAAGGCAGCCGTAAAACGACGATTCGTCCGCCGCTCCGTGTGGATCAACGCCGCCAACCCGCGCCCCAGAGCCGGCACTCTGTCTTTGAACTGCGCCAGCGCCTCCTCCCAGACAGCGTATGCCTGCGGACGATAGCCGAAGAAGGTTTCCAGTGTCTCGATCAGCTGCGCCGGGTCGCTCAGGTCCGCGTCAAGTATCTGCCGCCCGTTCTGCCACAGGATGGCGCGTCGCGGCGTCTGGAAGAGGATGTTGTCGCGCGGATAGCCGGCCTCGAACTTGCGCCGCGCTTCAGACAGCAGGTCGTCGTGGATATCCTTCGCCTCCCAGATGCCATGGATCAACTGGAAATCGTCGATCAATGCGCCGTCGACCACGATGCGCCGCTTGCCGCGCGCAGTGTTCGATGCGCCTCTTGCGAGCAGAGGCGCGATGGCCTGTTCCGGCGCCAGGGTCCAGGCGCACTGCCGCGCGCAGTGTTCAAGCAGCGCCTGAAAGGCGGCGCGTACCGCGCTTTCATGGCTGATGCCGAGGCGGTCAAAGCGCTCGAGCGCGGCATAGTATGCCCGGATGGGCTTGTGCGTAGGTTTAAGGGTAAGGGTTGGCATTGGGAATTGCGTATTGTGTATTGTGTAGAATCAGTATAGGTGATTTGAAAGGGAACGCAATGTCGCCAGGACGCGGAGATGCCAAGAGACATGATCAATCATAGTCGCGTCTTTGCCTTGCATTCATCCTGCCAGAGGTGAGCCAGAAATTCACCCCATTTTGGGACGCCCCCATTTTCAGACTTGGTAGACTTTACCGCGCACAGGGTATAAGATGAGTAAAACTGTTGTTGCCGGGGGCAGGCGGCTCGCCTGCGACCCCAGTGGAATTTCCTTTACGGGCAGGCGCATGCAAGAATTGCCGGGCCGCTTCATCGCCAAACAATCCACTTTGCGCTAAACTTCAGTGGTTAGTGACCAGTGATCAGGAACTGCCGTCCCTAACCACTAGCCACTGGGTTTTGTGTCAGGGAGCGCTGCATGCAGGAAAAACGGATTCGGGTTCTGATCGCCAAACCGGGGTTAGACGGCCACGACCGCGGAGCAAAGGTCATCGCCAGAGCGCTGCGCGATGCTGGATTTGAGGTCATCTACACAGGCATCCGCCAGACGCCGCAGATGATAGCGGAGGCTGCCTTGCAGGAGGATGTGGACGTCGTCGGCCTGTCGATCCTCAGCGGCGCGCACATGACCCTCTGCCCCAAGGTCATCGAGCTGCTTTATGCCCAGGGCCAGGAGGATGCGCTGGTGCTGGTGGGCGGCATCATCCCCGCTGAGGATCTGGCCCAGCTCAAAGCCGCTGGCGTCCACGCGATCTTCGGTCCAGGCACACCCTCAACAGAGATTATCGCTTTCATCCGCGGGCATCGCAGTGGTTAGTGGCCAGAAACGGCGCTGACCATCGATCACTGAATACAAAGGGAATTATATACTTGACTGCACAAGGATTCCCGTGGGTTGAGTGTGAGGATGTGGTATGATGGAGATACTTCAAGGAACGAGGGGCAGGTCTGCCTGTCCCGAGAAGAGAAAAGCCCGTCGGTGTTGGAAGCGCCACGGGCTACGATCCACAAGGTCAGAGCTTATGGATACTCTCCAGAGTACCACAATCCACAAAACCTACCAAGAACGAGGCTACTGTTCGCGAGCTGGCTATGCTCGTATCCGTGAGGTATTGCGCTCATGCTGCTGGCTATACAATCGTTCCCTTGAACAGAGAAAGAACACCTATCTTGCCGATGGCAAGGGCATGACTATGTACAGGCAGATGAAGGGACTGACCCAACTGCGAAAGGAACAACAGTTCTGGCGTGATATAGGGATAACAGTTTCTCGCGGAGTCTTAGTGAGAGTAGACAGGGCATTCAAGGCCTTCTTTCGTAGGGTGAAAGCTGGGGAAAAGCCGGGCTATCCACGCTTCAAACCACATCAGCGCTATCAGTGCCTTGAGTTGGCAAGCGTTACAGCAGGCATGGTGAAAGGCAATCGTATCAAGGTAAAAGGAGTACCCGTTATCAGGATACGGCCCAATCGTAGGATGCCAGACAGTAGCCGGCTGAAAGCCTTGCGAATCGGTATGCACGGTCGCATTCTGACAGTTGACCTGGTATATGAAGAGGAACAGAACATCCTTGCGCCAGTGGATACTGCGGTGGGCATAGATATGGGCGTACACGAACGCATGACCTTCAGCGATGGGGAAACAGTATCCCGGCGCCTGATTGACAGAAGTAGAGAAACAAGCTTGCAACGCGCCATCTCCACAAAGAAAAAAGGCAGCAATCGACGGAGAAAGGCGGTAGCTACGTTTGCCCGCGAGAGGCGTAGGAATGTGGTACGCAATCGTAATGAATGCCATCAGTTGACTACTGCTATCGTGCGAAAATACCAGAAGATAGCGGTAGAAAAGTTGGCAATCAAGAACATGTCTCGACGTGGCGGCAGTCGGAAACGTGGCTTGAATCGCAGTATGATGGAACAGACTTGGGGCATACTATTTCAGCAATTGCGCTACAAGGCAGAATGGGCCGGTAGACAATTCTCTGCAGTGGACCCCCGTAATACGTCCAAGACCTGTTCCCACTGCGCTGAAGTAAGGAAAGAGAAGCCGGCAGTTTATCGGATATTTGAATGTTTGCGGTGTGGTCATACGGAAGATCGGGATACCAACGCCGCTAAAAACATTAAGGAACGAGGGGTAGGTCTGCCTATCCCCTACAACGCGGGTGGGAATTCCCCGCACAGCCGGCGCGAGTCGGCTGAGAAAGATGTGCTTGTGCAGTTAAGTATATAATTCCCAACACAAATGTCCAAACAGATCCCCACCCACCAATTGATCGACGGTCTTCTGAAGGGCAACCGGCTCTTTCTGGCGCGTGCCATCAGCCGCGTGGAGAACGAGGCGGCTGACGCCACAGAGATCGTGCAAGCGGTTTTTGCGCGCACAGGCAGGGCGTATCTGATCGGCATAACCGGCGCGCCGGGCACAGGCAAATCGACGCTCGTGTCCGCACTGGCCGACAGCTACCGCCAAGCAGGCTTGACAGTGGCGGTGTTGGCAGTGGACCCGAGCAGTCCGTTCAGCGGCGGCGCGCTGTTGGGAGACCGGGTGCGGATGACGCGGCACAGCGGCGATGCCGGGGTGTTCATCCGCTCCATGGCCACCCGCAGCGGCATGGGCGGCCTGGCCAAAGCAACGGGCGCTGCGCTGCTGCTGCTGGACGCAGCCGGTTTTGACCGCATCCTCGTCGAAACCGTTGGCGTGGGCCAGGCAGAGGTCGAGATCGCCAGCGCCGCCCATACCATCGTCGTGGTGGAAGCGCCGGGGATGGGAGACGAGGTACAGGCGATCAAAGCGGGTCTGCTGGAGATCGCCGACATTTTCGCTGTCAACAAGGCGGACCGCAAGGGCGTAGAACGCGCGGTCGCCGCGCTGGAAATGATGCTGGAGATGGGCAGCGGAACGACGCAAACTGTCCGCCATCACGGGCAGTCGATGGGCGCGCCTGCGCCAGAGACGGACTATGCAGAGGGCGGCCGGTCGATCCCAGTGCTGAAGACCGTCGCCATCAGCGGGAGGGGCGTAGCGCAGCTGCGGGAGGCGATCGAACGGCATCGGGCGTGGCTGCATGAGAGCGGCGCCCTGGTCGGTCGGGACAGGAAGCGATTTGACCGCATGCTCCAGATTCTCGTCCAGGTAGAGTTGCTGGCGCGGGTGGATAGCGGGCTGCCCCCGGGGTCACGCCAGAAGCTGGTGGAACAGGTGCGGCGTCGGCAGATCGATCCCTACAGCGCCGCCGCCGAGGTGGTAAAAGGGATTTCAACCGCAGTGGTCAGTGCCGTTTCTGGCCTGGCCACATAGGCCCGTCAGTCCTCCGCGCTATCGTTGAACCAGGACAACGGCAGCCGCGATGTCGACCTTTACAAAGAGGGAAAATAGGATGAATGACCAGGATCTGTATGATTCCTGCGATAGGCAGGAGTGCGCCTCCGCGCCTTGGCGACATTGCGTTTTTTTCAAGCCCTATACACCGGAGTCATCTACCAATGCAAAGTCCGGAAATCACGACACCGGTTTGGCGCATCGCAACACTCTTCCCTGATCAGGGCGCCTGGAGCGAGCAGGAATATCTGGCGCTAGAGACCAATCGGCGGGTGGAATTCGATAGCGGATTTATGGAGGTGCACGACGCGCCGACGGATCAGCGCCAGGCAATCATTTCGTTTCTGATCGTCGCCCTCAACGCGCTGGCGCAACAAATTGGCGGCATCGTGCGGCCGGCCGGTTTGCGAGTGCGCCTGTGGGAGCGAAAATACCGCGAGCCGGATGTTGTCTTTCTGGGCAATCGCAGCAGCGACAGGCGTCAGGCAAAGTATTGGGATGGGGCCGATCTGGCAATCGAAATCGTCAGCGAAAGTCTCGAAGATCGGAAACGGGTCTTGGTGACGAAACGACTTGAATATGCGCAGGCAGGAATCCCTGAATATTGGATTGTCGATCCCGCGCAGGAAACAGTGACAGTTCTATAGGTAACAGGTGATGTCTACAGCGAACGCGGCATCTTCATGCGCGGGGATATGGTCACATCCTCCCAGTTTGCGGAGCTTGCTCTGCCCGTCACAGAAACTCTGGATGCGGATTAGCCCGGTCCACAATCGCCAGCCATTTCATCTGCCAGTAGTCAGAAAACCCCACTAGCCACTGTCGTTTTCAGCCGGCGGTTCCTCATCTTGCATATCGGCGAGTTCGGCGCGCAATGCCGACAACTCAGCTTCCAGACGTTCAATGCGGCCAACCAACTCAGCCCGCCGGCTGCGGCTTTCCATAGGCGCCGCCTCCTCCTCATCCGTCAGGCTGCTGTCGGTGCGGATGGCGAGAATGTGGAGGATCCAAAAGACGGCAGCCACGCCGGCGCGCACCAGCCCGTCCAGGGTTTCACTGCCAAAGGGATCGGCGTTGGGATCGCCCAGCGCCCACAGAAAGAGGCGATAGACGACCTGCGCCAGATCGAACAAGATGAGCAGCGCGCCGACCAATGCGATTCCGTACAGGTAGGCGCGGCGGGGCCAGGATCCCCGCTCGGAGCGGCCGGCCTCGCCTGCCTGCCCGGCGGCGCGCTGAGCCGTGCGCCAGTGGATCGACCAGACCGGCGCGCCCACGGCAATGAGGCTCAATCCAGTGGCGAGTTGTTCGGCGCGAAAGTCCTTTTCTATCGACGACGCGCCAATAACGGCGAAATCCAGCAGCGCCCGCAACAGATCGACCAGCCCGATCCACAGGAGAATCAGACCGGTGAAGGCGACGCTGTAGTAGTACAGGCGCCGCGCCAGCTCGCTTTCGCGCGAGTCGCCGTACCGAAGGGCTTCGGCAGAGACCTGCCCCCAATGCCAGCGCCAGGCGAGCGCGCCCAGCGGCAAGAACCCGAGGGGCGTGGCGACATCATCCATATTCACAGAATCGGCCGCGCCGAACAGCAGCAGAATACCCAGCCGCAAGAGGAGCGCCACAGGAATCAGCGCGGATACGGCGCTGAGAATTGTGGCGCTATACAGATAGAGGCGCCGCAGAGCCATACGGCCCTCTGGCGGCTGGGCGGTCATCAGTATATCCCAGCGCAGGGTATTCAGCCGCCAGATCGATCCGCCGACAAGCAAGCCTGTCACCGAGCCGGCAACCCCTTTCTGCCACCAGCCGACGTCCGCCGACATCAAGGGTAGATCGGCAACCAGTTCCAGCAGCGCCCGCCAGCCGAATTCCAGCACGCCGGCCGCGCCGACGATCAGCAGACCCAGCCCCGCAAGGCCGAGCAGCATCTGAAAAAACCGGCGCCAGGTCCCGGCCCAGCCCAACTCTATGCCGAGATCGCCGTCGGCTTGGAGCAGTTGGGCAAAAAATAGAGACAGCGCCAGATGCACCCCAGCGTGGAGAAGTTGCACCAGCCACTGAGTGGGCCACAGGTCACTTTCTGCCAGAGGATATCCTAACAGAAGTTCCAGGCCGCCGGCAATGAGCTGATAGAGGGTGTCGATACCGACGATAAGCGTGACAGCCAGCGCGGCGTAAATAAATAGCTTGCGCAGGGCTGCGGTTGGCTCTCCAGGTTTTGCGGCCAAGCGGCGAATATAGCGCCAATGGATCAGGAAGACCGGCGCGCTGACGACCAAAAATCCTCCCTGACGGGCGAGGTCGTTGCGCACGAAGCCGGAGGCATTGGCATCCAGTAGCGTCTCTCCCGTCAGCCAGAGCGAGACAAGAATTTCGATCAGACCGCGCGCAGCCGACAGGCCGGCGACCAGACTGATGAAGGCCACAAGATAGAAATAGAGGCGGCGAATCGTTGCCAATCTCTGTGGCGCGCCACTCTTCGACTCGGTATTTGTGCGGACGGATGTCTGCTCAGTCATCATTCACGAAGACATACTCTGAATCAGGGCCTCAATAATAGAAAATGTCCGAGACATCGATCTTCCATGCCTCGTCCTCCCGGATTAGTGGGATTGTGCGCCGCTCAGTCCAGGTGGAGCCGCTATCAAACAGACCACCGGGTCGAAAACGGTCGATCGCCAGGGTGACAAATGCTTTGTCGTCGCCGATTGCTTTGTCGTCGCCGATATCCACCTTCAGGATGCGTAGTCGTTGATTCTGACGGTTGGAATCGTAATGGTCGAATCGTTCGGCAAAGGGCGGGCTCTTGCTATCGGGCGGGCTGTTGCTATCGCCCTTCAGCACTTTTTGGGAGTAGTGGCTGGCAGCAACGTTCGGATCATTACGCACAAAGGCCAGGAAGGCGTCGTGGACCACCGCTTCCGGTGTATCTTCGTTCAGATAGTCGTCGGTCTGCCAGCCACGGCCGCCGGTGGCCGCCACCGTTATGACAGCGCCGACGATCAACAGCAACACGCCGAGAATGATGCCCCACGTAAAGCGATCGATTTTCATTCCCATGAGTCCGCTTTCCTTTGGTAATCAGTGGTCAGTACTAGCCACTGGCCACCTTATAGTCTGTCAGGTCAAAGGTGGCTCGCGAACGTCCGTCGATGAACTTGACAACAGGGTAGGGAGCGGTCTGCGCCACCCACGCCTTCGTCGTGCGTTCGTTCGACTTCAGCTCGACAATCCAAGTGTCGAACACACCGGCCGGCACCACAACCGACTCTATACGCCGCACGCGCACAGTCACGCGTTCCATTTGGCCGACGACAGGCAGAAAGCTGTTGATGCGGGTGGCATAGCCCTGGGCCAGGGGAAGGGCTCGCAGGATCAGCGGCAATGTGCGCTCGTCGCGGATATCCGAAGGCACTTGCACGCGTTCGTACACTGTTGCGCCCTGATGGTTGGTCAGATCAATGTCCACTTGAGTGCGCTCGATGCGCGTTTCCACCACCTGACTCCCGTCGCTGTCTGTACGAACGAGATTGCTATAGACCGGGCGAAAGCCGGCCGCCTGCATCTCGATGGTTGCCCGTTCGCGCCTGCCAGTGTCGTTTATCTCCCGGATCAGCGTCCAGCCGTCCTTTTTCAAGTGCTGCCCGCCTGTTTGCACCCGAAAGGTTGCCGCGCCCACGATGCGACCTTCCCGATTCGTCACCCGATAGGCGCTCGTCTCACCGTCCGCCCACACCGGCTCGCCAAAGACAAGAGGTTGCGGTTGGGCGGAACAGGCGGAGAGGATGAGAATACAGAACAGGTACAGGGCGCAGCCCAAGCTGCGCCGGATCAATTGGATTGCAGTCAAACTGTAAATCGCTCCTTATACGAGGAAGATCGCTCTTTGCAGAGGAGATGTCAGTAGTATCCATCCCATTATACCATAAAATTCAGGCGCCAGTGGTTCGTGGCGGCGTAGCCAGAAACGGCGTTGATCACTGAAACTGCGGGCAACGGTCGGTATCTGCCGCGCGACGGCGCCTGGGCCAGATTTTGCGCATTCCCGGCAATGCGGGAAAATAGTTGTATCGCGCGCCACCGTGGGGCGCGCCAGCGCGCCGTTTCACCCACCATCATCCGAGGCAAGCAATGACATCTGTAACCAGCCGTGAGATCCATCTGCGCAGCCGCCCGCACGGGATACCAACTGCGGAAAACTTTACGCTTGTCAGCGTCGAGCTGCCAGCGCCCAGCGACGGCCAAGTTCTGGTGCGCAACCGATTTCTCTCCGTGGACCCCTACATGCGCGGCCGAATGCGGGATACGCGGAGTTACACTCCGCCTTTTGCGCTCGACGAGCCGCTCAGCGGCGGCGCCGTGGGCGAGGTGATCACCTCAGCCAGCGATCAGTTTGCGCCCGGCGATTCCGTCCTGCATATGCTCGGCTGGCGAGAGTACGCCTTGGTCGATAGCCGCGGCCTGACAAAAGTCGATCCGTCTCTGGCGCCGCTCCAAAGCTATTTGGGCGTGCTGGGCATGCCGGGGATGACGGCGTATGTGGGTCTGCTGGACATTGGCAAGCCGCAGCCGGGCGAGACGGTTTTCGTCTCCGGCGCGGCGGGGGCAGTTGGCTCAGAGGTGTGCCAGATCGCCAAAATCCAAGGTTGCCGCGTGGTGGGCACAGCGGGTTCGCCAGCCAAAACGCGCTGGTTAAAGGAGGTCGCCGGCGTGGATGTAGCCATCAATTACAAAGAGACGCGCACTCTGCGGCGCGCGCTCAAGCAAGCCTGCCCGGAGGGGATCGACGTCTACTTCGAGAATGTGGGGGGCGCGCATCTGGAGGCGGCTCTACAGTATATGAATACCTACGGCCGCATTGTCGTGTGCGGGATGATCAGCATATACAACGCCACATCGGCCCAGCCCGGCCCATCGAATCTGGCTCTGATGATCGGCCGGCGGCTCCGCATGCAGGGCTTTATCGTTTCGGATCATCCTGAACGCCGCGACGACTTTCTGCGCGACGTGTCCGGCTGGATGCGGGAGGGCAAGCTGAAATGGGAGGAGACGACTCTGGAGGGCATCGCACGCGCGCCCGAGGCGTTTATCGGTCTGTTTCATGGCGACAATCTGGGAAAGATGCTGGTGAAGGTGTAAAGATATTAAAGATATTATTGAGGAAACGCTATGGGTACGCGCACAATGCAGACCCCTATGGGGTTATATTTTGAGGAGTTTGCCCTCGGTGATGGCTGCGAAAGCGTGGGCCGCACCGTTACCGAAGCGGATATTGTAAACTTTGCCGCGCTGTCTGGCGACTGGAACCGGATTCACACGGACGCGCACTACAGCCAAGAGCAGATGTTCGGCGAGCGCATCGCCCACGGTCTGTTGGTGCTGAGCATCGCCAGTGGCTTGGCAGTGCGCATGGGCTTTATGGAAGAAACAGTCCAGGCTTTTATGCAGCTGGAATGGCAGTTCCGCCGACCTGTTCTGATCGGAGACACTGTGCGCTTGCGGGCGACAGTACGCGAAAAGAAGCCAATGCGCCGCGCCGGCGGTGGCGTAGTTACCTTCAAAATGGAGGTGTTGAACCAGAAGGCTGAGGTCTGCCAGCGGGGTAGTTGGCAGATCCTCTGTAAGAGCCGTCCAGATGGGGAAGATCACTGCAGTGGTCAGTGACCAGGGGCTAACAGTCGCCCTCCTGTCGCTGCTGCTGGGCGGTCTGCTGCTGGGGCTGGGGCGCCGCCAGCGGAGACGCAGCGGCCTGCCGCCGGGAGAGGTGCTCTACAGGGATACGGGCCAGTGGCAGGCGACGGAACACCCACTCCGCAGCCGCCGCTACGGACTGGTGGGCCGCCCGGACTATCTGGTGCGGATACGCCAAGGACGCAAGACGTTCATCGTCCCAGTAGAAGTCAAGAGCCGTACCCGACCGGCCCGCCCTTACGACAGCCACATTCTGCAACTGGCGACATACTGTCTGCTCGTCGAGGACAACTTCGAGGTTGCGCCCCCCTATGGTCTGCTGCGCTACGCCGACGCCACGCTGCACATCCCTTATACCGACAAGCTACGCCGCCGCGTGCTCGACACAGCCGCCGCTATCCGGCAGGCCCGCCGCGCGCCGGACACTCGACGGAGCCACAACCAACCAGCCCGTTGCGCAGGCTGTAGCTATCGCTCCGCCTGCGGGTCGGAAGCTCTGTCGTAATCTTCTGGCAGATCGACATCGAAGGCCAAAGAGGCCGATTCGACAACCCGCACGGGGATGTCCGCTTCTTCAGCCAGGCGCTGGTGGCGCCGAAAACTCCCCCGACCGAAGGCGAAGGGTATGGCCTGCGCCGGTTGCAGAAAAAGCGCGTTGGTGCCGCCGTCACGGCTAGGAGCGATGATGATCTGCGGTTCTCGGCCGCGTGGAGATGCCATCGCTTGCACATCCTGGACCGTCAGAGTGGGCATATCCGTAGGCAAAATCAGAACAGCGCTTGCCCCCCGCGCAACAACGTAGCTGGCGGCCTGTGTCAGGGCAGCGTTGAGCTGCAATTCAGGCCCGGTTTCAACTCGGCTGCGCGCGGATGCCCAAGGCGCATGGGCGGGTCCGCCATCCGAGCCATACATGGGAGGCAGCGGGGTCTCGGCAATCAGATCTTCGGCCAGCGCATAGATCCCCGCCTGTTCGGCCATGGCCAGCGCGCCCCTATCCCGGCTGACGACAACGGTCCCAGCGGTGACATGGGCCAGGCGAATGGCGCGCAGTGTTCGAGTGAGGAGATCGCGGTTCAGGGTGTGCCGTTCCTGGGGAGAGACATAGCCGGCCAGACGGCTTTTGCCCTCGGCAAAGGGCTTGACCGGCACGATCGCCCATACGTTCATACGCTGTCCGGATTCTCGGGTGTCATCGGAGCTAGCGTCCCAGATCGGTTCGGCGTCTCGATGGATACGTTTTGAAAAGAAACGCAATGTCGCCAAGACGCGGCATCTGCGTCTTGGCGTTCTATTCAACCGTCTGCAGGCCCTGGTTGAAGCGCAGAACCTCCTCAGCCAGACGCCGTTTGGACGGCAGATCGGTCATAATTGTGTCCGTCACCAGCGTCGGCAGGAGTACGGCCTCGGCCAGGGCGCTGTCCTGCTCGTCGATGACGAAGCCATCCAGCAGATCAGCGAAGTGATCGACGACGGTCAGCGGGCTGACCGACGCCCCCATCTCGCGCATCATTTTGGCGGCCGGCCCCTTCACGGCCTGCCCTCCGACAATCGGGCTGATAGCCACCACCGAGGCAGGACTTTCCCGCGCCAGATCCCGCAGGCCAGGCACAGACAGAATCGGATCCACACTCAGATAGGGATTGCTGGGACAGATGATGATCTGCGCGGCCGTCCTGAACGCTTCTGCCACTTCCGGGGAGAGGGTCGCGCTGGCCGCGCCGATATATGTCAGGGACAGAAAGGTCGGTTCGCAGCGTCGGCGCACGAAATACTCCTGAAAAGGCAGATCCCCCTCATCCGTATGCACGAGCGTGCGCACAGGGTCGTCGCTCATCGGCAGAATGCGGGAGGGCACGCCCAGGATGCGCCGCAGGCGATCGGTGACCTCGGTGAGAGAGAGCGATTGGCGCAGCCATTGGCTACGGCGCAGATGCAGCGCCAAGTCCTTGTCGCCCAGCCGAAACCAGCGCTCCGCGCCCAGGCGTTCCATTTCCGTCAGCACAGCCCAGGATTCAGCGGCCCGTCCCCAGCCGGTTTGCGGATTGTCGACGCCGGCCAGACCGTACAGAACCGTGTCGATGTCCGGGCAGATAGGCAGGCCCCAATGCTCAAAATCGTCGCCTGTGTTGACGATGACCGTCAGCGCGCCCGGGGGCAGGTCGGCCTGCAAGCCGGCCGCGAATTTGGCTCCGCCGACGCCACCGGCCAGGGCCACAATACGCAAGGGTTTCTCCTTTTCACTTCAGTAGTGGTTGCCCAGGGCGGGCAAAAACAGTTGCCAGTAGCCAGGGATCAGTAGCCAGTAACTGCAGTTTCTGGCCGCTAGCCACCGGTCACTGCAGTTTGCAGTTAGCGCCAGATCACCCGCTCCGCCAGCGGAAGCCGCTCCCGTTGCTTCTCTTCGGCGGCGTAACCCAGTGTGATCAGGGCTTGGGGATGCCATGTGTCCGGCAGAGCCAGCGCATCCCGCACCAGATCCGGAACGAACAGGGGCGCGCACATCCAGCAGGCGGCCAAGCCGTACTGGTGGGCCGCCAGAAGTAGATTCTGGCAAGCCAGGGCCGTGCTTTGCACCGCCATCAGCCATTCGGCCTCCTGACGCCGTCGATCCGGATAATCGTCCATCTCTTCCAGCGAAACGGAAGCCACCACCAGCGCAGGAGCGCCGCTGATGCGCTGGTGGCTGATGCGCAGCCGTCGTTCGATCAATGCGGGGTCGACTCCGTCTGCAGTCAGGTCTGCGCGCCAGCGCGCGCCCATGCGCGCGCTCAGGTTGTGTTTGGCCGGTTCGGTGGATACCACACAAAAACGCCAGGGCTGGCGGTTGTGAGCCGAAGGGGCCCATATTGCGGCCGTCAACAGCTTTGCCAGCAGCGAACGCGAGATTGGGTCAGACCTGTAGCGGCGGACAGACCTGCGCCCACGGACAAGCCTCCAAAACCATTCATTGCCGAATTGCTGTTTTTGCATCGCACGGCAGTATAGCACGGACCGGCGCGAGCCGAAAACACCAGTGATCAGTAGCCACTGCCCTTTTGCCCCTGGTCACTGCCGTTTTGACACTATTTTCTGGCAGGTGTACAATGCGCATACATCATCGCCAGCGGCACGCCGGACGACGTGAAAAAGAAAGTTCGGGAATATATGGACACCGGCGCCGCCTGCCCGATTCTCTACACCCTGGGCAATGTGAAACTGATGATCGATACGTTTGCAAACGGGTTTTAACTTCACAGCCATGTACCGTTTCTATGCATCCCCCACCACACTCAGGCACGCTCTGCAATTGAAGGCGGACCATGGTAACGCCGCCCGCTTTATCGCCGGCGGCACAGATCTCCTGGTCGAATTGATGCGAGGCAGCCCTGTGACCAACCCGGACAGCAGCCAGGTGGGTCTGATCGATCTGACGCGAATCCCGGGGCTGACGCAGATTTGGGAAGAAGAGGGCGCGCTGCATTTGGGACCCCTGGTTACCCATAACCAGTGCGTGCGTAGCCGGCTGATCGTAGAGCGGGCCTTCCCTCTGGCGCGGGCCTGCTGGGAGGTAGGCGCGCCGCAGATTCG
This sequence comes from uncultured Caldilineaceae bacterium, assembly GCA_958295915.1. GTDB lineage: Bacteria > Chloroflexota > Anaerolineae > Caldilineales > Caldilineaceae > Bin5. Next base: position 2,773,706 of record OY282381.1, on the reverse strand, counting down.
CAACCGGGCGACCGTCGCCGGCAATCTCATCACTGCCAGCCCAGCCAACGACACCATTGTGCCATTGCTGGCCCTGGATGCCAGTGTAAGCGTGGCCAGCCTGGCGCGAGGCAGCCGCACGCTGCCGCTGGCGCAGTTCTGCAGCGGCTTCCGTCAGGTGGATCTGGCCGCGGATGAGCTGCTTACGCGCATTTCAATTCCCCTGCCCGCGTCCCAACGACGGGGCAATTTCATCAAGCTGGGGCTGCGCCGGGCCCAGGCGATCAGCGTCCTCAGCGTAGCCGCTTCCCTCGCCTGCGCCGCAGAGGACTGGCAGACAGCGGAGATAGCTCATGCGGCCATTGCGCTGGGCGCGGTGGCGCCGACGGTCGTGCGGGCGACAGATGCCGAAGCATTTCTGACAGGCAGATCGCTGACGGAAGCGACGATTGTCGAGGCGGCGCGCCTGGCTGCCGCGCGCGCGCGCCCAATCGACGACACGCGCGGCAGCGCGGCATACCGCTCGGCAATGGTGGAGATGCTCGTCGCCCGCCTGCTGCGCCAACTACGCGACGGGCGGGAGCGGGATGGCTGGCTGGCCACACCAGTGACGCTGTGGGGCGATACGCAAGGCCACTGGCCGGTTTTACAGGGCCGCGGCGATCCAGCGGCGAGGAGAGAGAAAACCCCAGTGGCTAGTGCCGACCACTGTAGCTCGGCGCCGGCGGAAACGCCACGTCCCCCTCGACACGCAACCGTCAACGGCGCGACGGTCGAGCTTGCCGGCAAAATGACCCTCCTGAACAGTCTGCGGGCAGCGGGCTTCATAGGTGTGAAGGAGGGCTGCGCGGAGGGTGAATGCGGGGCCTGCACCGTGCTTCTCGATGGCATGGCGGTCATGGCCTGCCTGATCCCGGCGGAGCGGGCCGCCGGCAGCGAAGTGGTGACCGTCGAGGGGCTGGCTGATGGGGATCTGTTGCACACTGTGCAGCAAGCCCTGATCGATAGCGACGCTGTCCAGTGCGGTTACTGCACCCCCGGCTTCGTGATGTCCGCCTTGTCTCTGCTGGCGGAGCGCCCACGCCCGAGCCGATCTGAGGCCCAAGAGGCGCTCACAGGCAACCTGTGCCGTTGCACCGGCTATCGCAAAATTCTGGATGCGGTGGTGGCTGCCGGGCAAATAGACAAGAAGAGAGGAGAGAGAAGTGAGGAGTAAGAGGGGGGTCACTCTTCTACGCTCTCACTTCTGATTTGTATGGAGTCTACCGCAACCGAAGTTACAACCTATTATCTGGAGATGACCAGCCCGGCCCAACTGCGGCCGGCGCGTCTGCCAGGACACCCCTTTGCCGTCCGCCGGGCAGAGCTCGCCTATCCGGCGCTGAATCGTTTTTTCTATGAACAGGTGGGGCAGGCCCATTCCTGGACGGACCGTCTGCGCTGGACGGATGAGCAGTGGCTGGCCTGGCTGGAGCGGCCCCAATTGCAGACATGGATTGGCTACGTGCGCGAGACGCCGGCTGGCTATTTTGAGCTGGAAAAACAGGACGGTGTGTCACGGACGCCAACCGACCCTTCTGAGGCCAAGTCGACGACATCGAATCCTGATAATCAGAATGTCGAACTGGTCTATTTCGGTCTGTTGCCGCCATTCATCGGGCAGGGAACAGGCGGCGCGCTGTTGACAGAGGCCATCCGTCGGGCCTGGGCGTTCGGCGCGCCGCGGGTCTGGGTGCACACCTGCACGCTCGATCATCCGGCGGCATTGCCCAATTATCAGAAGAGAGGGTTTCGTATCTATAACCAAACAACGCAACTACAGTGACCAGGGGCTAGTGGCCAGAAATCGCAGCTGCCGTTTCTGGTTTTTCGTTTCGAGTAACTGCAGTTCACTGACTACTGGCCACTGACTACCGATCACTGGCCACTGCAGTTGCCCCTACCGTGTCTCAACAGGAGGTGATCGTTGCGGCTGATCGACATTCCCGGCGCGGATACGGTCCTGTCGCCGTCTCTGCCGCGGCGGGGCAATTGGCTGACCCGCTTTTGTGGCAGGTTGTCATTCAAGCTGAGCGGCTGGCGCATCGAGGGGCAGTTTCCCGACCTGCCCAAGCTGGTGGTGGTCAGCGCGCCGCACACATCCAGGTGGGATGCGGTGCTGGTGATGGGGTTTTTCTTGGTCACCGGGCTGGATGGCCGCTGGATGGCCAAAAGAGAATCCTTCAATCATCCCCTGGGCGGTCTCATGCGCTGGATGGGCGGCGTGCCTGTGAATCGCGAAGCGCCCGGCAATCTGGTGCAGCGGATCAGCGACGAAATGAACCGCAACGAGAAATTCGTGTTGATCATCACGCCGGAGGGAACGCGCCAAAAAGTACCGCGCTGGAAGACCGGCTTCTACCGCATCGCGGTGGCGACCAACACCCCCATCACCCTGGCCTATGCTGACTTTGCCCGACAGGTCGTGGGTATCGGCCCAACATACGAGCCGACCGGCGCAATCGAGGCGCAGATCGAGGAGATGCAGGCCTTCTGCCGTGGGATCACCCCCCGGCATCCAGAGCGCGCCTAGCGTATTGCGAGAAGAGAGAGAATAGGAAAGAGCGCTACATCGTTTCTCACTCTTCTCAACTCTTCCCTCACTTCCATACAAGAGGTTCTGTTTTGATGCGCGCAACCGGTAGCAGTTTTCCCCGCATAGACGCCGCCGCCAAGGTGAGCGGGCAGGCAGCCTATCCCGGCGATATCGACCTGCCCAATCAGGCGTGGCTGAAGATCGTGTTCGCCGGCATACCCCACGCGCGCATCAGCCATCTGGACACGACCCGAGCCGCAGCCGTGGATGGGATTATCGCCATTTTGACGGCCCAAGACGTGCCGGTGAACGAATACGGGCTGCTTATAGCCGACCAGCCGGTGCTGTGCGGGCCGGGCAGCACGCCCCAGGCAGAGGTGGTGCGCTGGGAAGGGGATCACGTGGCCTTGATTGTGGCCGAGAGCGCGGCGCAAGCCGAGGCGGCGGCCCAGTTGCTCACAATCGAATACGAGGAACTGCCGGTCATCAGCGACCCACGCCAAGCGCTGGCCGCTGAGGCCCCGCCCATCCACCCGCACCGCTTCAGCAGCTTTCCCTACGGCGAGCGCGAGAGGCGTTCAAATCTGCTGCTGTCCTATCGTTTGCGCCGCGGGGATATCGCCGCTGGCTTTGCCCAAGCGGATGTGATCGTCGAAAGCGCCTACCGCACCCATGCGCAGGAACACGCCTATCTGCAGCCGGAGGCCGGCCTGGCCCACGTGCGCGCGGACGGCCGCATCGAAGTGATCGTCGCCGGCCAGTGGATGCACGAGGACCAGACGCAGATCGCCCATGCCTTGGGCCTGCCGCCGCGCCAGATCGTCGTGCGCTACCCGGCCATCGGCGGCGCGTTCGGCGGGCGAGAGGATATGTCCGTGCAGATCCCTCTGGCCCTGGCCGCCTGGAAAACAGGCCGCCCGGTCAAGACGGTCTGGAGCCGGGAAGAGTCGATAATCGGACACCACAAACGCCATCCGTTTGTCATCCAGGCGAAGTGGGGGGCGACCACTGACGGCAAGATCGTCGCCGCGCAGATGGATGTGACCAGTGACGCCGGCGCCTACGCCTATACCAGCCCCGAGGTCTTGGGCAACGCCACCTTGATGTGCCTGGGGCCGTATGCAATTCCGAACGCGCATGTGGACGCGCGCACGGTGTATACCAACAACTGCCCAGGCGGGGCTTTTCGCGGTTTCGGCGCGCCCCAGAGTCACTTCGCCGCTGAAATGCAGGTGAACAAACTGGCGCAGGCACTAGGCATGGACCCGGTCGAACTGCGTATGCGCAACCTCTTGCAAGACGGTTCGATTCAGGTTACGGGCAGCCCTATACCGGCCGGCTGCACAGCGGTAGATGTGTTGACGGAGGCCGCGCGCCACGGCGGCTGGCAGAAAGACGGACGACATTGGAAAGTATACGATCGACACGGTAGGGGCGAGCCTAAGGCCAGCCCAGACAGGACAGATGTCGCGCCCTACAGTGGCGCGCCCACAACCTTTGCGCATGGCGCGAAGCCCGAATTGGCGCATTCAACCCTCTCCACTTCCCTCGATTCCTCCCGCGCCCGCATCGCGCATGGACGGGGGATCGCTGTCTGCTACAAGAACGTCGGCTTCAGCCTGGGCTTCCCAGAACACTGCGCGGCGTGGGTAGAGTTGCACGGCGCGGCGACGATTGAGCGGGCGCGGCTAGGCTGCGTCGGCGCGGAGGTGGGGCAGGGCGCGCACACGGCCTTTGTGCTGCTGGCCGCGCAGATCCTGGGACTGCCTCCCACCCAGGTGGAGCTGGAGGCGGCCGACACGGATGTGACCAGCTCCAGCGGCAGCAGTTCCGCCAGCCGCATGACGTTTATGGCCGGCAACGCCATCAAAGGCGCGGCCGAGCGGGCACTGGCCTTGTGGCGCGATGAGGAGCGACCGGCCCGGGCCGAGTTCGTCTATCACCCGCGCCCAACAACAGCCTACGAGCGGGAGACAGGCGCCAGCGATCCGAATATTACCTACGGGTACTGCGCGCAGGTAGCCGATGTCGAGGTCGATCGGGAGACCGGGCACGTGACGGTCAAACGGCTCATCAGCGTGAACGATGTGGGCAGAGCGATCCATCCCCAGCAGGTAGAGGGGCAGATCGAAGGGGCCGTGGCCCAGTCTGTGGGCTGGACGCTGCTGGAAAACTATGTGCAAAAGGAAGGGCGCACCCTTACACCCCATCTGAGCGACTATCTGATTCCGGGCGTGGCCGATGTCGTCGAGGAAATCGTGCCCGTGATTCTGGAACTGCCGGATCCACAGGGCCCGCTGGGCGCGCGAGGCATGGGGGAGATGGCGTTCATTCCAACAGCGCCGGCCATCGCCGCGGCTCTCCACGACGCGCTCGGCGTCTGGTATGATGCGCTTCCCTTGACGCCGGAGACGGTCTGGCGCGGCATGGCGCGTCCTGGGAACGCAGGCGTCTCGCCTGCCAGGCTGGGCGAGGAACAGATTGGCTGAATCAGGATTCGCAGGATGATAGAGGATGCGCCCAATCCGGGGGCCGACCAGAGGTAAACCGGAAACGCATCCCCATCTTGGGATGTGCCCTGCTCTGCGGGTCACAGTAAGCTTTGGCTGAGATTGGATATACTGAAGCCACTGGCAAAGCCAGATCTCATTGTCGGCATATGGAAAGAATCGATTTTCAAGCTGTCTTTATCGACCTTCTCTGGCTATTGGGAGCGGCCGGCGCGCTGGCCACGTTCAGTTATCATGACTGGAAGCGCAGTGTCTTGAACCAGAGTTGGCGACACAATTGGAAGCTACCCGGTGTCCTGTTTCCCCTCAACCTGAGCCTGACCATTTTGTGCCTGGGAGTGACGCTGAATCGGGAGACGTCCTACGCGTCGGCCCCCTGGTGGCAGACAGCCATCGGATTGGTGATAACCTCTGTATTCGGCGTGCAAACATACCTCTACTGGCGTAACCGCAGTGACCAGTGACCAGTGGCTAGTGGCCAGAAACGGCGGCGCCTGCCGTGACCAGTGGCGGCGTGATCACGAACCACAGACCAGAGAAGCGCATGGCCTTGCCGCCCAACTGTTGGGCTAATTTGCGGAAGCAGGCAAAGGAGCGCAGGCGATGGCATCTCGCAACAATGATAACCGCAGCAGCAGCCTCATGTGGGGCATCTTTCTTGCGCTGGCCGGGATCGGGTTGCTGCTGTTCAATCTCGGTACATTCACCCGCTACGAACCCTACATCCAGTTCGGCGCGGCCGGCTTGCTGGGTCTGTTCGCGTTCGGTTTCTTTGGCAGCTATCTGTCCGATCTCAGCCACTGGTGGCGGCTGATCCCTGGCTGGACGCTCATCGCTCTGGCAGCGATGGTTTATCTTTCCACCCTGCCAGAGTTGGACCAGCGCGTAACCGCCGGCGCGCTTTTCGGCGGTCAGGCTATCGCCTTCGTCCACGTGTATCTGCTGGATCGGGCGCAGCGCTGGTGGGCGATCATCCCCGGCGGATCTATGCTGACGCTGGGCGGAACCATTGCTCTGAGCAGCCGCACAGAAGATCCAGTCGTTTTGGGAACAGCGCTCTTCGTGGGGATGGGGGCTGTCTTCTTTCTGCTCTATCTGTTAGGGCGGCGGCAGCAGCTATGGTGGACATTGATCCCTGGCTCTGTGTTTGTCGTGTTTGGCCTCTTTCTCCTTTCCGTGGGGCGCAGTGAACAGAATCTGATTCTACGCTGGTGGCCTGTGCTGTTGCTGCTGCTGGGCGGCTGGCTGAGTTGGCGCGCGACGCGCCGTCCCTCCAGCCAAAAGCTGGCCACCCACACCGCTCCCAATCGCTCCCGCTCACAAAACCCGAGAGCCGAGAGCCGTGCCCATGGGCAAAGGTTGGGCGAATATAGCAGACCCGCGCCCGGCGCCAGCGTAGAGGTGTTGCCCGAACCGGAAGATGGTGGGCACAAAGCAAGTGATGAGAACAGAAGCTTCATCGCCATGTTGTGGTCGACGATGCGAAACTTCATCACCAATATATGGTCGACGATGAGAAACTTCATCACCAAGGTATGGTCGATGATGAGCGGCTTCATCGCCAGGATATGGTCGATGATAAACCAATTGGTGACCAGATGATGCAAGCGAGCGCGGGAAAAAGGAGAGAGAAACACTATCTCTCACTGTCTGGAAAGGCACAAATCCAATGTCTGAATTCGTTCTGACTCTCGTTCAGATGGACTGTTTTTTCGGTGAGCCGGCGCGCAATTTCGCGCGGGCGGAGGCGTTCGTCGCCGAAGCGGCCCGCCGCGGCAGCGATCTGGTGGTGCTGCCGGAGCTGTGGAGCACGGCCTATGATCTGGACAATGCGGCCGCGCACGCATCTCCCCTGGCGAACTGCGCCGAGGAGGGTGGCTGGTTTGGACGATTCGCCGCCATGGCCAGGGCCAATCGCGTCTGGCTGACCGGCTCTTTGCTGGAAAGGCGCGGCCAGCAGTTCTACAATACGATGGCTATCTATTGTCCAGAAGGAACGCTGGCCACAGCCTATAGCAAGATCCATCTGTTCCAACTGATGGATGAACACCGGTTCCTGGCGCCGGGCCAGGCGCGCGCGCTGCACGACCTGCCGTGGGGCTGCACAGGGTTGGCGATCTGCTACGACCTGCGCTTCCCGGAACTTTTCCGCCGTTACGCTCTGGACGGAGCCCGTCTGATTGTTCTGCCGGCGGAGTGGCCGCACCCGCGCCGGATGCACTGGCGCACGCTTTTGCGCAGCCGGGCCATCGAAAATCAGTGTTTCATCGCCGCCTGCAACCGCGTGGGCACAACCCAAGGCACAACGTTTTTCGGTTCGTCTGCGGTAATCGATCCCTGGGGCGAGACACTCGTCGAGGGCGGCGAAACAGAGGCGCTGCTGACGGCGCGCATCGATCTGGAGACGGTCGATGCCACGCGGGCGAAGATCCCGATCTTTGCTGACCGTCGCCCGGAGCTGTATTGAGGGAAATGTGGACGCTGAGCCGGCGCTCTAACGCCATTGCGTTTGCAAAGAAAGCGGGGGGTATGTCTGAATACCCCCCGCCGCTGTCAATCGAGATTTTCTATATGTGTGCTTGATAGCGCCAAATTATCTTGTATCCGCTTCCCAGTCATTTCCTTAGCCTCTTCTGCGTCTGAGGTGCGGATCGATCTGACGGCGCAGAACAACATCTGATTTCGAAGCCTTTCCTTAGCCTCTTCTGCGGTCATCTGAGCCACCCTCTCCAACTCTTTGAGGCAATCGCGTTTTTTGGCCTCCAGGTCTGCCTCGCGTTCGTCCAGTCCGCTTTCCCGCTTGTCCAGTCCGCTTTCCCGCTTGTCCAGTTCGCTTTCCCGCTTGTCCAGTCCGCTTTCCCGCTTGTCGAGCTGTTTCCGCCGATCTCGTAACCCAACTTCCTCCTCCTGTAGAGCCAACTGCTTGCATTGAATTTCTGCCTCAGCTTCCGCCTTTGTGGCGTCCAACTCGTTCCGTAGTCGAACTTCCTCCTCCTTTAGATCCTGTAGAGCCAACTGCTGGCGTTGAACTTCTGCCTCAGCTTCTGTACGAATGCGGCTCGCCTGTGCCTCCGCGCTTTGCACAGTCAGTTCTTGCTGCTGTTTCTCCTCGCGTACGCCACTTTTCTGTCCGAGTCGATAGGCGAAATACGCAACGATAGCCATCGCAACGATAGCAACTACTGTTAACAAATCCATCTCCGAACTCCTTGATTTGGATGCAAACAACCTGAAGCGCATGTTCCTGCGTCAGTTGGATACAGTCGTGTTCTTTCCTTCTTCCCATTCATAGCCATAACCCATTATGGTTTTATTATTTTTTCATACGTAATGTCTGAATACCCTCGTCGCTGGCACTACCTTTCTGACATCTCCGCCTGCCCGCCGAAGCGGGCATTTATCTCCATCTGAATACTCCTGCCGCTAGCTCATCTTTCTGACTCAACACTGATGCTGTCTTCTCTGCCATCGTCAATATGCACGACGCAATTCGTCGTCACCGTACATGCTGCGTGCTATGATCGCGTGCGTTTCCCGCTTGTGGCCGGTGATGTTCCGTCGTGTCCGCTGCCTGTAACCGATTGCTGGTCGGCCCGGGTCTTACTCTTTCTATCTTCCTCCTCTTTTCTGTGGCGGAATGAATCCACCTTTCTTCATTATATTACCTAACTATACCACATTTTCAATATTGTCAAATTTTGAATGCTATGAAAAACAAGTAGAAAATCGGTCTGAATACCCACCGCTGGCATTGTCTTTCTGACTGTTCAGGAATGTTATTGGCGCAGTCGAGCCAATTCGGCTTCCAACGCTTGCGCCCGCTCTTCGGCTGCCCGCCGGGCGACCGCTTCGGCTGTGGCCTGTTCCTCTGCCTTCTGACGGGCAGCCGCTTCGGCTATGGTCTGTTCCTCTGCCTTCTGACGGGCAGCCGCTTCGGCTATGGCCTGTTCCTCTGCCTTCTGACGGGCAGCCGCTTCGGCTATGGCCTGTTCCTCTGCCTTCTGACGGGCGGTTGTTTCTGTATCGGCCCGTTGCGCTTCTGTATCGGCTCGCTGCGCTTCTGTATCGGCCCTGACGACAGCTGCTTGATACTCAGGCAAGACATACCCCGCATACACCTCATCCAGAGCCAGATCCTTTATCTCCGGCAACCGCAGCAGATCGCGCCGCCGAAACTGAAACCCAGGCAACACCTCAGAACGGATCACCCCCTCGGCATCGGGCTGTATCTCTGCGTAGCGCCCAGCCGCGCCAAGACGATAGAAGCGCATATAGCGATCGTCCGGATCAAGAATGAAGTACTCCCGCACCCCAGCCAGTGCATAATCCCTCTTCTTCTCCTCCGTGTCCCGACGCACCTCCGCCAGTGTCGAATCAGACACCGACTCCACGCACATATCGCAGATCCCTCTATACGCCCGTTCAGTGAGCTTCCAGAGTATCGGATTGGTATACAGAATCACGCCGATGTCCGGCTTGCGCACCGCCTCCCGCATCCCAGACAGCTCTGCCGGATCCGGCATGGTCAGATTGAAACCAGTTTCCAGATACAGCAGCCTGGCAATGGGGTGGCTCTGCTCATAGTGCAGCAAGAGCGTGAGAAACCAGCCATAGAGGTCGAGTTGTGGGGGCGTGGACAAGGGTTTGGCCTCCAGAATGCCATTGTTCCATTCGTAGCTGACGTCAAGGTACGGGTTTTCATACCACCTGGCCCAGTACTCTGCCTTGGTGACATAGCGACCATCGTCGGGCGCAAGGGGGTTGATCAGCCTCTCGGCTGACTCTGCCTCCCATCTGCCGGACAGAGCGGCAGCCTGCGATGGGCGACCGTTGGCCTGGGTTGTCCGCTCTTGGGGCGCGTCGCGCAACCGCGCTGTGGGTTCCATGCTCCCTCCTCTCGCTCTGACATAGCGAACTCCGCACTGCGCGCACTACAGTTATCTGGGGAAATTCTAGCACAATTCATTGGATTGAACCCAATGGCGCATCTGAATGGACTGTGCGAAAGCGGGTGTGGGCGGGCACAAGACCCCCCCTACTTTATGGCGCCAGAAAATCGTCGATTGCGCGTTTGGCGATGCGGTAGTGGCTGCCGATCCGTTTGGCCTGGAGCGAGCCATCGTCTATCAGCGCCTGGATGTCGGCCGGCGAGACCTGCAGATAGCCGGCAGCCTGTTCCAGCGTCATGACGGCGCGCCCGGCGCAGCGCCACCCATCGCGCAGACGCGGCCAGCAGTTCTACAATACGATGGCTATCTATTGTCCAGAAGGAACGCTGGCCACAGCCTATAGCAAAATCCATCTGTTCCAACTGATGGATGAACACCGGTTCCTGGCGCCGGGCCAGGCGCGCGCGCTGCACGATCTGCCGTGGGGCTGTACAGGGTTGACGATCTGCTACGACCTGCGCTTCCCGGAACTTTTCCGCCGTTACGCTCTGGACGGAGCCCGTCTGATTATTCTGCCGGCGGAGTGGCCGCACCCGCGCCGGATGCACTGGCGCACGCTTTTGCGCAGCCGGGCCATCGAAAATCAGTGTTTCATCGCCGCCTGCAACCGCGTGGGCACAACCCAAGGCACAACGTTTTTCGGTTCGTCTGCGGTAATCGATCCCTGGGGCGAGACACTCGTCGAGGGCGGCGAAACAGAGGCGCTGCTGACGGCGCGCATCGATCTGGAGACGGTCGATGCCACGCGGGCGAAGATCCCGATCTTTGCTGACCGTCGCCCGGAGTTGTATTGAGGGAAATGTGGACGCTGAGCCGGCGCTCTAACGCCATTGCGTTTGCAAAGAAAGCGGGGGGTATGTCTGAATACCCCCCGCTGGCACTACCTTTCTGACTGTTCAGGAATGTTATTGGCGCAGTCGAGCCAATTCGGCTTCCAACGCTTGCACCCGCTCTTCGGCTGCTCGCCGGGCGACCGCTTCGGCTATGGCCTGTTCCTCTGCCTTCTGACGGGCGGTTGTTTCTGTATCGGCCCGCTGCGCTTCTGTATCGGCCCGCTGCGTTTCTGTATCGGCCCTGACGACAGCTGCTTGATACTCAGGCAAGACATACCCCGCATACACCTCATCCAGAGCCAGATCCTTTATCTCCGGCAACCGCAGCAGATCGCGCCGCCGAAACTGAAACCCAGGCAACACCTCAGAACGGATCACCCCCTCGGCATCGGGCTGTATCTCTGCGTAGCGCCCAGCCGCGCCGAGACGATAGAAGCGCATATAGCGATCATCCGGATCAAGAATGAAGTACTCCCGCACCCCAGCCAGTGCATAGTCCCTCTTCTTCTCCTCCGTGTCCCGACGCACCTCCGCCAGTGTCGAATCAGACACCGACTCCACGCACATATCGCAGATCCCTCTATACGCCCGTTCAGTGAGCTTCCAGAGTATCGGATTGGTATACAGAATCACGCCGATGTCCGGCTTGCGCACCGCCTCCCGCATCCCAGACAGCTCTGCCGGATCCGGCATGGTCAGATTGAAACCAGTTTCCAGATACAGCAGCCTGGCAATCGGGTGGCTCTGCTCATAGTGCAGCAAGAGCGTGAGAAACCAGCCATAGAGGTCGAGTTGTGGGGGCGTGGACAAGGGTTTGGCCTCCAGAATGCCATTGTTCCATTCGTAGCTGACGTCAAGGTACGGGTTTTCATACCACCTGGCCCAGTACTCTGCCTTGGTGACATAGCGACCATCGTCGGGCGCAAGGGGGTTGATCAGCCTCTCGGCTGACTCTGCCTCCCATCTGCCGGACAGAGCGGCAGCCTGCGATGGGCGACCGTTGGCCTGGGTTGTCCGCTCTTGGGGCGCGTCGCGCAACCGCGCTGTGGGTTCCATGCTCCCTCCTCTCACTCTGACATAGCGAACTCCGCACTGCGCGCACTACAGTTATCTGGGAAAATTCTAGCACAATTCATTGGATTGAACCCAATGGCGCATCTGAATGGACTGTGCGAAAGCGGGTGTGGGCGGGCACAAGACCCGCCCCCTACTTTATGGCGCCAGAAAGTCGTCGATTGCGCGTTTGGCGATGCGGTAGTGGCTGCCGATCCGTTTGGCCTGGAGCGAGCCATCGTCTATCAGCGCCTGGATGTCGGCCGGCGAGACCTGCAGATAGCCGGCAGCCTGTTCCAGCGTCATGACGGCGCGCCCGGCGCAGCGCCACCCATCGCGCAGACGCGGCCAGCAGTTCTACAATACGATGGCTATCTATTGTCCAGAAGGAACGCTGGCCACAGCCTATAGCAAAATCCATCTGTTCCAACTGATGGATGAACACCGGTTCCTGGCGCCGGGCCAGGCGCGCGCGCTGCACGATCTGCCGTGGGGCTGCACAGGGTTGACGATCTGCTACGACCTGCGCTTCCCGGAACTGTTCCGCCGTTACGCTCTGGACGGAGCCCGTCTGATTATTCTGCCGGCGGAGTGGCCGCACCCGCGCCGGATGCACTGGCGCACGCTTTTGCGCAGCCGGGCCATCGAAAATCAGTGCTTCATCGCCGCTTGCAACCGCGTGGGCACAACCCAAGGCACAACGTTTTTCGGTTCGTCTGCGGTAATCGATCCTTGGGGCGAGACACTCGTCGAGGGCGACGAAACAGAGGCGCTGCTGACGGCGCGCATCGATCTGGAGACGGTCGATGCCACGCGGGCGAAGATCCCGATTTTTGCTGACCGTCGCCCGGAGTTGTATTGAGGGAAATGTGGACGCTGAGCCGGCGCTCTAACGCCATTGCGTTTGCAAAGAAAGCGGGGGGTATGTCTGAATACCCCCCGCTGGCACTACCTTTCTGACTGTTCAGGAATGTTATTGGCGCAGTCGAGCCAATTCGGCTTCCAACGCTTGCACCCGCTCTTCGGCTGCCCGCCGGGCGACCGCTTCGGCTATGGCCTGTTCCTCTGCCTTCTGACGGGCAGCCGCTTCGGCTATGGCCTGTTCCTCTGCCTTCTGACGGGCGGTTGTTTCTGTATCGGCCCGTTGCGCTTCTGTATCGGCCCGCTGCGCTTCTGTATCGGCCCGCTGCATTTCTGTATCGGCCCTGACGACAGCTGCTTGATACTCAGGCAAGACATACCCCGCATACACCTCATCCAGAGCCAGATCCTTTATCTCCGGCAACCGCAGCAGATCGCGCCGCCGAAACTGAAACCCAGGCAACACCTCAGAACAAATCACCCCCTCGGCATCGGGCTGTATCTCTGCGTAGCGCCCAGCCGCGCCAAGACGATAGAAGCGCATATAGCGATCGTCCGGATCAAGAATGAAGTACTCCCGCACCCCAGCCAGTGCATAGTCCCTCTTCTTCTCCTCCGTGTCCCGACGCACCTCCGCCAGTGTCGAATCAGACACCGACTCCACGCACATATCGCAGATCCCTCTATACGCCCGTTCAGTGAGCTTCCAGAGTATCGGATTGGTATACAGAATCACGCCGATGTCCGGCTTGCGCACCGCCTCCCGCATCCCAGACAGCTCTGCCGGATCCGGCATGGTCAGATTGAAACCAGTTTCCAGATACAGCAGCCTGGCAATGGGGTGGCTCTGCTCATAGTGCAGCAAGAGCGTGAGAAACCAGCCATAGAGGTCGAGTTGTGGGGGCGTGGACAAGGGTTTGGCCTCCAGAATGCCATTGTTCCATTCGTAGCTGACGTCAAGGTACGGGTTTTCATACCACCTGGCCCAGTACTCTGCCTTGGTGACATAGCGACCATCGTCGGGCGCCAGGGGGTTGATCAGCCTCTCGGCTGACTCTGCCTCCCATCTGCCGGGCAGAGCGGCTGCCTGCGATGGGCAACCGTTGGCCTGGGTTGTCCGCTCTTGGGGCGCGTCGCGCAACCGCGCTGTGGGTTCCATGCTCCCTCCTCTCGCTCTGACATAGCGAACTCCGCACTGCGCGCACTACAGTTGTCTGGGGAAATTCTAGCACAATTCATTGGATTGAACCCAATGGCGCATCTGAATGGACTGTGCGAAAGCGGGTGTGGGCGGGCACAAGACCCGCCCCCTACTTTATGGCGCCAGAAAGTCGTCGATTGCGCGTTTGGCGATGCGGTAGTGGCTGCCGATCCGTTTGGCCTGGAGCGAGCCATCGTCTATCAGCGCCTGGATGTCGGCCGGCGAGACCTGCAGAGAGCCGGCAGCCTGTTCCAGCGTCATGACGGCGGGCGCAGCGACCGGCTGCTGCGTCGCGCCACCCATCGCATTGGTGATCATGCCCGCGCCCCACCAGCGCGATTTTCTCCGCCGTCAGCCAGACACTCTCAAACTTTTCGCTTTCCTCAGCCGCGCCTCCGCGAGATGGGTCACCGCTTCATATACGCCATCCCGCTCCCCTTGAGTGAGGTTGAGGACATCGAAAACAAGCGCGTCAAGGGCGCGGCGGTCGGGTTGGTGGATTTCATCGAAGATGGGCAAAATTTCCCGCTGTCTCATTGGTTCAAAGGCTTGGCTTAGATCCTTGCCAATTTGGGCATCAATCCAGTCGGGTGATATGAAATCAAAACGTAGAATTTCGGGCCCATAAGTCGTTAGCAATCCGTCCCCCAAATTGACTCGACCATAGATTTCGGAAATAAGGACTGCCAAAGTCGAATTTGCAACTGCATTTGCAGATTTGATTGTATTACGATTATGAAGAATTGCAGTAAAAACAACATCGCTAGCCAATAAAGAAGGTGTTTCGTTAATCGGAGTCCAATTCCTCTTATCACGGAATCTCAAAATAAGCCAGTCAAAAGACATTTGGCCGCCCAAATCCCACCACCTCGCCCGTCCTCGACAACTCGGCCTCCGATGAAACCCCTGTGACTCGCCCCACTTAATATATGTCAACGCCGCTGTCCCACCCAGATCTGCTTTGTCCACAGGGCACATAAACAGCTTAGACTTCAACTGACCTGGATCGATGAGGATACTTTTGCATTGACGCGGACTTTTGATGACAGGCTTCAAAAATGCCTCCTCAACCCCCCACGCCCCAATCTTCTCATCGTCCAGATAGAAAAACTCATTTGCGCCCGTCTTGATACCAAATCGCACCTCAGCGACATCGCCCAAACGCGCCAGCTTATCCTTTCCCTTCTCCAAAATTGTCCAGTAGATATCCGGTGCGCGGAGATACTTCCCGCCCCACTTGTCGCCCGTGTATTTCCCTGTGCGCGTGGCCTCTCGCTTTAGGTCAGAATAGGAACGAGTTCTCTCCCGACGGTTATTTCGATCAGGGTCGCCGATGAAAGTGCCGAAGGTGATAAAATGAATGCAAGAATTCGCATCGGGCGTTCCTTTGCGGATAATGCTCACGATGGTGTTAATGTCGGAGCCCTCGAACTCGCGCTCCGCCTCGCTGTAGCAGATAACGGCCTCGGCCGTGTTGTCCAACAGGCACGCCTGTAATGGCGCGCCGTAGTTCACATCCAACCAACTGTTGGAACAGATGAATATATGGACACCGCCCGCGTTCAGAAATTCAAGCCCGCGCTCGTAGAAATAGACGTAGAGGTCTGCTGTGCCGGTGTAACAGGCGTATCGCTTCTTCA
Organism: uncultured Caldilineaceae bacterium; assembly: GCA_958295915.1. Classification (GTDB taxonomy): domain Bacteria; phylum Chloroflexota; class Anaerolineae; order Caldilineales; family Caldilineaceae; genus Bin5. The sequence continues at coordinate 2,758,105 of OY282381.1, read as the reverse complement.
ACATTGGCTTGAGTGCCGTAATTTTCTCTTGTCGTACATAGGGCGGGTTGCCGATGACCACATCGAAGCCGTCTCCCACGCCGAACATATACTTGGCGTCGAACCAGTCGGCGCTGGCGTTCTGGTCGTAGGGGTCCCAGCGGGCGATTCTTTGCGCGTCATCGGCGGGCATGCCGATATTCTGTAATTCCGCTGCCAAGCCCTCGCGCAACGCTTTGTCTTTTTTCCTGCACGCAAGTTTGCGTTGGCGCGTGATTGCATGAAAATACCGCTCGCGATTTTTAACCAACTCATGCTCCAGATCCTGCGCTTTCTCGCTCGTCAGCATCCGTTCGCCTTTAAGACTGATGAGCGTATTGGCGGCGACAAAGCGCGTTTCCAGGTTGGGCAGGGGCTTGATGCCGAAGTTGGCGGCGTTGCGGTCGGGATCCTGCTCGATGGCCAGGGAGATGAAGAAGCGCAGCTTGGCGATCTGGGTGGCGATGGTCTGAATGTCCACGCCGTAGACGCTGTTCTGGATCAGATAGAGCTTGCGCCCGAAGTCGGAGTCGCGGTAGCGCTCGAAGGTGTCGCTGATCTCTTGTAGCTCGGCAGCGCGCTCCCGCTGATCCTGCGTGTCGAAAGCTGCCGTCGCGCGTTGTGCGGCGAGTTCTTTTTGCAGCTGTTCCCAGCGTCGGTTGTCGGGGTCGAGGCGGCGCAGGGCCAGGGTCAGCTTGTGTAGCGCGCCCATGGGGAAAGCGCCGGAGCCGACCGCGGGGTCGAGGATTTTCAATCCGGCGATGGCGCGCGCAAGGCCCTCTTTTTCGCTCTCGGCAAAGAGTTCGTGGGCGTCGTTGAACGCGTCCTCGTAGTCCAACAGATAGCGCAGACACTCGCGCCAGAAGTCGACGTCGCCAGCGGCCGGCGGGCATTTTTCCGCCAGGGCCGCGACCAGAGCCTCGTCCACCATGTAGTCCACCACTGGGCGCGGGGTGTAGTAGGAGCCGGTCTGCTTGCGCGCGGTCGCGCGCGTTTCGGGATTGTAGGCGGCCAGCAGGTTCTCGAAGACCTTGCCCAGCAGCTCCGGGTCCAGGGCCACCTCCCGCTCCGCGGGCGTGTTCTCCTCGACCGTGAACTTGTAGCGGGTGAAGAGGGGGATCAGCCCGTCCGGGCCGAAGAACAGACGGTTGGGGATGGAGTAGTCCCGGCGCTGGTTGGCGTTGTCGCTGAAGCAATCGATGCGGTAGCCGCCCTGTTTGGGCGCTTCCTCGCTGTCCAGGCAGTCGAACAGGCCGCCGTTGATGAAGGGCGTCTGCGCGAACAATGCCAGCAGCGCGTCGGGGTCGGCGATCTCCTCCTGGTAGCGATAGAGGGAAAAGTTGCGGTGGTCGGCGTTCATTTTTCTGGCGAATCGTCGCCGCTCGATGTCGGTGTTCAGCGTGGCGAAGAACAGGTTTTGTAGCACCGCGCGATAGTAGGAATCGCCCGAGGCGCGGTCGTAGTCTTGCAGCAGCTTTTCGACTCGCGCCTCGATGAACAGGTCTGCGGCGATCAGCCCCTTCTCCCTGATGAACCAGACGAACAGCAGACGCGTGATCAGGCGGATGACGTGCTCTTCGGCCGGCAGGGTCCTGGCTTCGTTGGCGGGAAAGGTAGCCTCGCTGAGCGCGCGGGTGAACCAGGCGAACAGGTCTCTGTAGAAGCGCCGGTTCAGTTCCTCGGTGTCCAGCGCGTCCAGCCAGGCGGCCAGCAGACCATCGAAGTTGTGCCGCGCGCCGTGCGTGTCCATCCAGCGCAGACGGGCTGCCAGGGCCAGTTCGGCCAGGATATCCAGATGGGCGCGGTGGGGGCTGGCGGGGTCGATCTCGCGTATCAGCGAGACGCTGCCCAGCACGGCGCGGCGTTTGTCGCGCTTGTGCTCGCGGCGGTGGATGAAGGCCAGGGTGAGCAGGTCCGCGGCGCTCCTGAAGAGGACGACAGCGGGCTGGCCCAGCCGTTTGTTTATCTCGCGGGTGAATGCGGCATACTGGCCGCGGGGATAGGTAGCGCCACGCAGTTCGATGGCGACGAACAGGAAGCTGCGGACGTTGCCTCTGTCAAAGTCGTCGGCATCGAACAAAGAAGCTGGAGCCGCCGTCTCGATTTCGCTATCGGTCAGCTGGAAGAGGAGGCGCGCCGATTGGGCGTTGTCGCGGAAGACGCGTTCGCTGGCCGTGTCCGGGTTCGCGGCGGGAAACTGCGCGCTGAAATCGTCCACATCGCCGGAGAGTTCCAGCGTGCGCTCGCTGTGGTAGCCGAGAGCGCCCAGCAGGTCCGACGCCGCGGCCGCGAAGTCGTCCGCCGGCAGAGCAGCCAGAGCGGATCGGATTTCGTTATCGGACGGCGCAACGATGCCCAAAGGCTGGGAGGTTGCGCCGTCCGAGTGGATGTTGTCGTTCATCATCCCTCTGGCGTCGTTCATCGCCTCCGGCACAGGCCATCTCCGACCCGATCGGAACCGAACAGATGGCGTCATACTTCAACAAATAGCGCCGCGCTCCGTATTGTGTCAATGTCTGCATTGTGTCAATGTCTGCGTCAAGCCATTCCGCGACCATGCGAAAGGCCCGTCCCCACGTGCTTTATGGCGCCAGAAAGTCGTCGATTGCGCGCTTGGCGATGCGGTAGTGGCTGCCGATCCGTTTGGCCTGGAGCGAGCCATCGTCTATCAGCGCCTGGATGTCGGCCGGCGAGACCTGCAGATAGCCGGCAGCCTGTTCCAGCGTCATGATAGCGGGCGCAGCGACCGGCTGCGCGGCCGGCTGCTGCGTCGCGCCCTGCGTAGCGCCACCCATCGCATTGGTGATCATGCCCGCCATGCCCGCGCCCAGGCCGATCCCCGCGCCCAGCCCCAAACCTTCGCCGGTGCCGCCTGCCCCGCCCGGCTGTTGGGCGGCATCACCCAATGCTCGGGCTGTCCTGAACTGCATATAGGCGTTCATATCGCCGATGGCGCCCATACTGGCCCGTTCGTCGATGGCTTTGGCCGTTTCTTCTGTGGGGCTGATGGAGACGATGCGGAACTGTTTGAGCGACAGCCCCATGGCCGTGAAATCGTCCTGCAGGGTGGCGCGCATGGCCGCGCTCAATTCGTCGAACAGCCGGGGCAGATCGAGAATACTGGTCATATTCTCGCCCCACAAGTCGGTCATGCGGCTGATGATTGCGCCGCGCAGGTAGTCGGTGATCTGCCCAGTGCGGTACATCCCTTGGGCGCCGACGAATTGGTCCACAAAGCGCTTGGGATCGGATATCTGCATTGTGTACTGGCCGAAGCCGCGCAAACGCACCAGCCCCAAATCCGTGTCTCGCAGGCTGACCGGTTCCGGCGTTCCCCACTTCAGGTCGGTGAATTCGCGCATATTGGCAAAAAACACTTCAGCGGTGAAGATGTCCTGGCCAGCGGTACCCATCCGCAAAAGCCCGGACAAGATCGGCAGGTTGAATGTGGTAATTGTGTGTCGCCCCGGCTCAAACAGGTCCAGAGATTTGCCGTCCCGATAAAAAACGGCCCGCTGGCTTTCGCGGACGATCACCTGACTGCCCAGGCGGAAGTCCCCCGAGCCAAACGCCGGCGCCCGCACGACAAGCTCCCGCCCGCCCTGATCCGGCGCTTCGATAACGTCAATGATTCTTGGCATGAATTTTCTCCTGTCTGGGGTAGTGGGCAGGCGCAAGACCTGCCCCTACTCCATCCACTCCTCCGGCGCAGGCGGCGCGTCGGCCAGATAGGCGGCGTCTGTGAGCGCCTGGCTGCGCGTATCAAAAAGTCGCTGAAACTCAGTCACTGTGTCGCTGACAGCTTGCCAGGTTACAATGCGCCTCTGCTCGAAAGAGGCGCCCTCGTGGCCGATTGCCTCTGTGCTTGCGCTGGCTGTCTCGACCCGGTCGATCGTCGCTTTGATCTCGTGCGCGCGCTCTGCCAAGGCCACATCAAAGCGATGCAAGGCGTCGAGCTGTTCTTCTTGGATCTTCACTGCGGCGAACAGCCCGGCATACCCATAGCTGGCGGTCCTGATACGGTCGATGAGCGTCTGCAATTTCTGAATGGCGCCGTCAGCGTCATCCATATAGGCCAACCCACCCGCGCGCAGCAGTTTCTTCTGCACGTCGTACAGCCGTTGCTTTTCCTGCTCCAGCTCGGTTACGAGCGTCTGGCGCAAGCGATGATCGGCCTCCCGCCGCAGCTCCTTATCGTTGTATTCCTGAACCAGTGGCAGCCTCGTAAGCAGCCGCTCGATGGCCCCCATGCCCTTTTGGGCTCTGTCCATAAAAGAATCCGTCATTTGTTTTGCTTTCCTTTTCCAGTTGGCAGGCGAGACGCCCGCGTTCCCAGGAGCGATTATTCCGTCACTTCGTTCGCCAGCGTTGCGGCCCGTTGGGTCAGGAAGACTTCGCTACCGCACCAAGGGCATTGGATCAAGCCTTTGCCGGCAAATTCGACTTCGCCGCCACAGTTGGGACACTTGCGTCCGCCTGTCAGTCGCTGGCTCTCGACGCTGAAGAGAAGACCTTTATCCCAATTGATGGCCCCGCTGAAAAGCTGCTTGCCCACCAGGTTGCGGATCATATCTTCCACGGTCTCGCGGGGCTGCCGCAGTTCGACAATGATCTCCTGAACGGTCACCTGACCCTGAGTAAGGACCATATTCAGAATCTTCTTCTCTTGCGCCACCTGCGCGAACTCGCTCTCCTCCCGCCGCCCCTTGCGCCAGAGATAGAAGCCGATGCCCAGCAGCGGCGCGCACACGAGCAGAGCCAGGAACAGCCCCAGGATCAGCCCGCCAGTGGTTGTGCCGGACGTCGCGACTGTGGCCGCCCAGCCGACGAATAGCACGCCCGCGATGCCCATGATCACCAGGCCGACAATCCGCCCGCCTCCGCGCATGATTCACTCCTTATGTCTATCCAAAGCCGCCGCCTCCGCCGCCACCACCACCGCCGCCGAAGCCGCCGCCACCCGAAAAGCCCCCGCCGCCACTCCAGCCGCCCCCCGCAGAGGAGGAGCTGCTGGGGCGGCTGGTCATCGCATTGCCGGTACTGCTGAGCATCGTCCCCAAGCCCGCGCTCATGCCCGCCAAACTGGCGCTCAGCCCCCGGCTGGCATCGTCTAACCCCCCGCCGAGGCCGCCGCCTTCAGCGCGCTGGCCGGAAGGTTGCAATGCGCCTCTGCTCGAAAGAGGCGCGCTGGGCATACCGCCGGCCCCGTCCCCATCGACGACAGGGCCGACAGGGCCTGCGCCGTAATACCAATGCCGATATGGGCCATATAGGGTTGGATCGGGAATGTACCAGCCGGGCGCGGGCGCGCCGACCGCCTCAAATTTGCGAATGTACTGGGAATCCACCCCAAAGGCGATAGCAAAAGGCAACCAACGATCCCAGATTTCCTTTTGTTCATCCAGATCGCTGTAGCGGTCGATATCTTGCAGATAGCGTTTGAACGCCTGCCAGCGGGCCGCCATCTCGGAGCCTGCATCGGTCTTGCGGGGCATAAAGCGCGCCAGGATCAAGCAGCCAAAGGCGATCACGGCAAGCCCCACCCCGGGCAGAACAGCGGCGCCGGTCAGACTGCCGAACTGCGCCACCAATCCAACGCCAACCAGGGCGGCGACCACCAACAAACATATACCGAAACAGCCGTATTGGTTGCGCACAGTTTCTGGACTGCGCGCAAAAAAGCCCTGCTCGGTCACCTCATCATACAGCGCCTTTTTGAGCTTGGGCAGCTTCCTGTGAAATTTGTCTTTCAGGTGCGATAGTCTGACCTCATGCTTTGCGCCAAAGACGTTGTCCAACAGAAGCTGTTCGAAGGAGGAGAGGGACAGATTGCCAGGTTCAGTCTGGCGCGCGCTCGAAGGCGCGACCTCGCGGCGATAGATGAAGTCGCGCGCGGTACCCGGTAAACGGGCGTGACTTGACGCGCCGCTGTTGGGCTCGACTTGGCCCTTTTTCTCTTCTGTGATGCTGATGACTTTGCGCCGCGCCAGATCCACAAGGGTGGCGATGATATCCTGCATATCCGCCTGCTCGTCCAGAAGGGTACCGACAACGCCGGGGGCCAGATCGTCCGGCGGCTCCGGCAGGTAGTCGGCGACCATTTCCACCGGTTTGTCGCGGCCCCAGCGATACCAGAGCAGATAGAGCAATGCCGGGCCGCCCAAGAGGAAGAGCAGGCCCAAAGCGCCAAACCCCAGGGTCAGTATCGGCCCCCACGTGTTGCGAAAGCGCGCGGCAGCCTCGCGATCCGCCGCTTCAGCATCGGCCCGAGACTGCCAGGGCTGGGGTTCGCCGGCCACCACATTGGGCGCAAATTCCACCCGCACTTCGAACTCTTCACCGGGCGGCAGGCTGCGGTCAAGCTCAAAAACTATCTCCTGGCGACTCTCCAGGAGCGAAGCGGATGCGTCTTCCCGGGCATCCGCAAAGTTGATGTACGCAGCCCATTCCTGAATCACGGCCGGCGCGACCACATCCACCCGCCCGGCCTGCACCGGGAAGCTGCGATCGCCGTAAATCGCTTTCCACCAGAGTTGGTCGCCGCCTCCGTAGTAGCGCAGGCCGCCATGCACGGTATAGGCAAGTGTATAGGTCTCGCTCTGGTTGGCTATGGGCGGGAAATACCAGTGGATGACGTAACGAGAGCCCCGATCGGAGACGGTGAACGTATAGGGCTCGTTGCCGCCATTCACCAGCTGATAGCGGTTGCCGCCGCTGTCCGTTATGGACCAGTTGCTGAGAGCGTTGAAGTTGTGTTTGGGAATGTCACGAAAGCCGAAAGTGAATGTGCCGCGCGCAAAATGGATGCTCTGATGCTCCGCCACATCGAAAGCGCCGTCTTGGCGTATGACGATGTCCACATCGAAGCGCTCCCAGAGCAGCGATTTCTCCTGCGCGAAGGCGGGATGGGCGCGCGCGAGGAACAGCGCTGTGAGCAGCGCTGCGGCGTTCGCAAGCAGACGCGCAAACGGGAACGAAATCATGTCCTCTCCTGGTCATGGGCATACGCGCATGCTCTCAGCATCGCGCAGCGCCACCTGACATATCTGACATTCTACCAACCCTTTAGCTGACCCTTCAACTCGATATGTGGTCAGTTGAGCAGTGAAGAGATATTGGCGTTTCTCTCTCCTGCTTGCTGTCCTCTACACCACCTGGTTGCGGAGCTCCGCCTCGCCCCGCCACAGCCGGTTCAGATTCTGCATCAGAATATCGAGCAGGTTTTCTTCATACATGCGGGTTTCGCCGCCGGTATGCGGGGTGATGAGGACATTTTCGAGATCCCAGAAGGGCGAATCCGGCGGCAAAGGTTCTGCCCAGAAGTGATCGATGCCAGCGCCGGCAATGACAGCCGACTGCAGGGCTGTCAGTAGAGCCGGCTCGTCTACGCAGCCGCCGCGGGCCACGTTGATCAGATAGGCGCTCTGTTTCATGCGCGCCAAGGCCGTTGCATCGATACATTTTTCCGTCGCCGGCGTAAGCGGGCAGGTGAGGGCCACGAAATCCGCCTGCGGCAGCAAGGCCGGCAGTCGCTGCGGCGGGTACACGCCATCAGCGGGGCCGGCGGCTGTGGCCGGGTTGCGCTTGGTCGCCAACACCCGCATATCGAACGCCTTGGCCAGCTTCGCCAGGCGGGAGCCGATCTTCCCCAGGCCGACGATCAGCAGGGTCTTGCCGCCCAGTTCGTCCTCGCGCTGGGCCAGGTCGCCGATCATGCCGCGCCAGACATGATGCCGCTGGTGATCCCGCCCAGTGTGGATGTGGCGCGTCAGGGCCAGAATCAGGGCCATGGCATGTTCACTGACTGCGTTGCAGTTCACGCCGCTGGCGTTGGCCAGGCGAATGCCCCGCTGTCGCAGCGCGTCCAGATCAAACTGCTCATAGCCGGCGCCGATGGTCTGAATGAAACGCAGCCGGGGCGCGCTGTCCAGGAGATCATTCTGCCAAAAGCCGGAGATCAGCAACACATCCGCCTCCTGCAAGCGGGCGGCCAGCTCGGCCGGCGTCCACACCTGAAAGGTTGCAATGCGCGCCTCTGTTGGGCGCGACTGGCGCAGATTCGTCTGCCGGCGGGCGAAAGTCGATTCCAGCCGATAGGCCACGTGGGCAAAACAGATGGTCAGATCATCGGGCGCGGGGAAAGGGTTGGTCGTCATAGGGCGGCTCCGCTGGCTCGGTCAGGTGATGCCAACATTCAGACAATGTATAGCACGAATGCGAGCGATCGCGCAATGCTGAGGGGATCTATTGGAGATAGGGGAGTTTGACATGACGAGCAATCGGCACTAGGCTATATGCCTACTCTCGCCTCTCTCGAGCAGAGGCCCATTGCAACATTCTATCCATTCATGGGAGGCCCACTATGAGTCAATTCGTCGCTGATTTCGAATCCTATATGCCTGACACCTTTGCCGACAAACCCTACGGCCCATCTGGTCTGCTCGCCAATGCCGACGCCGCCGGCATCGATGTGAGCGTTGTTTTTAAATCCGGTGTGCCAACGGATCCCCGGCCCGGCAATGCCGCCCTGCTGGACGCAGTCGAGGGCGTGTCTCGCATTCTGCCCGGCTGCCTGATCAACCCGACGATGGGGCCGGATGCGCTGGCGGATTTAGAGATGTGCGTGCGGCGAGGGGCGCGCACTGTCAAGTTGATGGCTGCCCAGCACGGCTACCGGCTGGATAGCCCAGTGCCGGATGCGGTCATGGACCTGGCCCGCTCTCTCGGCATCCCGGCAACGATCCACTCCGGTTCGTATCGCAGCGGCTGCGCGCCGGCATATATCGCCCGGCTGGCCAAGCGCCATCCGCAGGTCACGATAATCATGGATCACATGGGCTATCGGGAGTGGGTAGGGTCAGCAGTGCAGGCCGCGCAGGAATGCGCAAATATCTATCTGGGCACGACGATTATCGCCGCGGCCGAGCCCTTCACCATTTTAGGGATCGTGCGCGGCGGAGATTTGGGCGCGGATCGGATCGTCTTCGGCTCCAATGCGCCCCAGGCCATAGCCGCGCACGGGGTCAACGGCATTCGGATCGTCGGTTTCTCGCCAGCGGATGAGGCGCTGATCCTGGGTGAGAATCTGCGGCGCATCTATGAGCTGTAAGTCAGGGCGCCCTGGTTGCCAGGAGTCAGTTTCCAGCAGATGACCCCTGCCCGCGCCTGGCCGTCCTCAAACGGCTCGATCAGGCCAGATTGGCTGGCCTGTCGCCGAATCCAGGGGTCGGGTTAATGGAGAGCGCGTTCCAATCTCTGCAATCCTCGTCAGGCGGGCTCAGTGTTCATACGGCGCGCCATTGTGGGCGCGACGCCGGCGCTGTCTGTAGTGGCTGTCAACCGAGGAACGTCATCCATGCAGCAGGCATCGGGCAACATGGCTATGCCGGTGGGGGTCTCTAAAATGTGCAGATGCGTTCCGTAGGCCAGGCTGAGCATTTCAGTGGTGAGCAATGCCTGAGGCGGCCCATCCGCCAGCAAGCGCCGGTTGAGCAGCAACACGCGATCGTACGACGCGGCCTGATTGAGGTCGTGGGTAGCGACAAGTATGCCGACACCCTCCTGGCGCAGCCGCTGCAGAATGCCGCGCACGGCCTCCTGGCTGGCCACATCCAGCGCGGTCAGTGGCTCGTCCAGCAACACCAGTTCCGCCTCCTGGGCCAGAACCCGGGCCAGGAACACCCGCTGTTTCTGCCCATCGGACAGCTCCCCGATCTGACGGTTGGCCAAATCGGTCATCTCCACTTCGGCGAGGGCTTGCTCCACGAGCGCATGATCGCGCCGGCCGGCCCGCCGCAGGAAACCGATCTTGGCGACCCGCCCCATCAGCACGACATCCCGCACTGTTACGGGGAAATGCCAGTCTATGCTCTTACGCTGGGGCACATAGCCAATGCAGATGTGGTCCCTCGGCCCGCTGCCATAGATGCGCGCCTGCCCTCGAGAGGGTTTGATGGTGCCGACAATGACATGAAAAAGCGTGCTTTTGCCGGCGCCGTTCGGCCCCACAACCGCCACCTGCTCCCCCGCGCGCAGACAGAAGGATATCTCTTCCAGAGCCGTGACGCCAGAGTATCGAACCGATACAGTGTCCAGTTGGACGGTCGGCGCCCCTTCATGGTGGGCCGGTGGTCGTCGGGTGAATGGCGGCATTGAGAATTCTCTGCAAAAAAAGTGGCGGAAACGACCCAATAAGACGATTTCCACCCCATTATAACACGGTCACAATACATTGTGGCCATAAGAAACGGAAACTGGATCAGGATTTTCAGGATAGGCAGGATGAACAGGATAGAATGGATCTCCCGCCTCAGCGCCAGGGTGGTGTTGATCAGTTGTAACTTTCGATTTAGAATCATCCCGTCAATTATTTTGAACCTTCGGCAAGCGTGATGATACGACTACGCGACTACCAGCAAAATCTGCTGGCTAGTGTCCAAATCGCCCTCACTTCCGAACAGGCGCGAGTGCTGATGCAGCTCCCCACCGGTGGCGGCAAAACCGTCATTGCCGGGGCGCTGCTGAAAAAGTGGCTCATGGGCAGACGGAAAGCCGTCTGGTTGACCCATCGCAAAGAACTGGCCACACAGACTTGCGAACTGCTGACCGATGCCAACATCGCGGCACGTGTCAATGTTCATTGGAATCCCGGCGACGACGCCCCAGCGAGGCGAAGCTGCGTTACCATCCTGATGGCCCAAACCGTTGGTCACCGCACCGCCAGGATGAGCGTGTGGCGTAAGTACGGCAGCGAAGATTTGATGATAATTGACGAGGCGCACCATGCCACCGCAGTTGGCTGGACGCGGGCTATGCGGCACTGGCCCGGCCGAATACTGGGTATGACCGCGACCCCCTGGCGGCTGTCCAAAAAAGAGGGATTTGACCACCTGTTCAGCGCGTTACTTTGCGGACTGCAAGTCGCGGACTTGCAGTCCGGTGGCTATCTGTGCGATGCCCAGGTGCTTATGCCGCCTCAGGAGCGGATCATATGTAGCGGCGCGGTTGACAGGACCGGAGAGTACACCGATGCCGGCATTGAGTTGGCTAACCAGGACCGGCGCGATGTAATGACGGCGGGCGCTCTCAAGTTCTGGCAAGAACATGCCCAGGGCCGTCAGACTATCGTTTACGCGGTCTCGATCGCGCATGCCCATAATCTGGCAGCAGTGTTCAGGAAGGCAGGCATGCCTGCTGCCGTTATGCTCGGTGAGACCAAAGATAAAGAGCGGGCCAGGCTAATAGCCAGTTTCAAAAATGGTACCCTCAAAGTGCTGGTCAACGTTGCTGTTGCCACCGAGGGTTTCGATCTGCCCGACGCTTCCTGCGTGGTAATCACCCGACCCACCATGAGCCTGACTCTATACTTGCAGATGGTGGGTAGAGGACTGCGCCCGAAAAAAGATAGCGGCAATTGCCTGATTCTCGATTTGGCGGCCAACTCGGTACTACATGGACTGCCCGAAGACTACCACGAATGGGCTCTGGAACCACGCGACGCACAGCAGGGCGCCGGCGATGTCTTGTCGGTCTGGTGTGATCAATGCGGGACCGTATCCCCTGCCGTCAGCCATAACTGCCGATGCTGCGACGCCCCCTTCGGCAAGGACTGTAACCGCTGCGGCAGATGGCGCGCGTGGAAGCGCTGGCGTATGGAAACGCAATGCGGAGCCGCGCACGAGCTGGTCTGTGATCTGTGCCACAGGGATGCCCACATCGAAGCTCACTTGCCCATTACTGAACAACTGGAAGCGTTGGCTGAGCTGGAAGATAAGGAGCCAGAAATGCCATTTCTTAACCATGTTGAGCCGGACGATGACCTGGACAATCGGTTTCTTGAACTACTCAAAGAAATGCTGGAGGAAATACTGCTAGAGAGCACGGCCCCTGACGAGTACTGCCAATATGAACTGGATAAGGCTATTGATGAGCGCGAGGCGCAATTGGCCGATGAGTCTTCATTGGAAATTCTGTTTGAAAATCATATTGCCGCCCTGCCGGCTGACCAGCGCCCACAAAACAACCCACAAAAATATCGTATGTTTCCCGATTGGGAAGACAATCTCCGGTCGGAGCTGGACGGCTGGAAGGATGAGTCTGCTCAGCTGGAACTGGAAAGAGGGCCCTTTAACAAAGGGTGGATTTTCGAGAGTGCAAGGGATAGGGTAGTGGACCTATTGGGCCGCGCAGCGCAAGCCGTCGCCCTGCTGCCCGATGGATATGAACCGTAACATCGGGGAGGAAACTTTCTGAATCGATTTTGCCCTTGGCGTTTCAAACCTACCTCTCCCAATCCCGGTCCGGCGTCAGGTAGATCAAGGGCATGCTGACGAGGGTTACGCCGTATTTCAGCAGCAGATTGAAGACGAAGATCCCCCAGGTTACGGCCCAGGATTCGACGAATGGCGCGCCCAGGAAAACAATAGGCGAAAAAGCCAAAAGCACGAAAACAAGGCTGTCGATGGGCACACTGACCGAGTTGCTGACCAGGACCCGCAGCCACTGGAAACGGATGGTGATGCGGCTGACGAAGAGGTGATAGATCTCCGTGTCGATCAACTCGCTGATCAGTTCGGCGAGAATGGAGGCGATGACGATGCGCCACAAAGGCGCGAAGACAACACTGAATTCCGCAGCGCCAGAGGCGTTCAGAGCGCTGGGCACGGCCGCGGACCACATCAGATAGAGCGTCATCACCAGATTGATGACAGCCGCGGCGACGATCAACACCTGCGCGTTCCGTTTGCCCAGGGATTTGTGTACCAGATCTCGCAGCGTGAAGGTGACAGGGTAGATGAATGTGCCCATGTCTACGGCCTGGCCGGCGATGACGCCAATCTTCAGGCTGGCGATGTCGGCCACCATCTGGGCGGCGATGTAGGCCGCCACGACCACCACCGCTATCCTCGACAGCATCGTCGCGTCCTTGCGTTGAATTCATCAAACCGGCTGCGTTTTGCAGAGACACGAACGATCACGGTACAATCTCCTTTGTTGACGCCAGTAGCCACTGGTAGTTTTTAATTGTCAGTTTCCAGTAGTCAGTGCGCTGCAGTTACTCGAAACGAAAAACAAAAAACCAGAAACTGTATTGTAGCACATCAGACCATGCCCAAACGCACGGACATCTCATCGATTCTGATCATCGGTTCCGGCCCGATTGTCATTGGCCAGGCCTGTGAATTCGACTATTCGGGCGCGCAGGCGTGCAAGGCTCTGCGCTCAGAGGGCTACCGAGTGGTGCTGGTGAACTCCAATCCAGCCACAATTATGACCGATCCGGAGATGGCTGACGCCACCTATGTGGAACCCCTTACCGTCGACCTGTTGGCAAAGATCATCGCCAAAGAGCGGCCTGACGCGCTGCTGCCCACCGTCGGCGGCCAGACCGGCCTGAATCTGGCCGTGGCCTTGGCGGAACAGGGCATTCTGGCGCGCTACGGCGTCGAGTTGATCGGCGCCAATCTGCGAGCTATGCAGGTGGCCGAGGATCGCAATCTGTTCAAGCGGGCGATGGACGAAGTCGGGCTGGAATCCCCCCGCAGCGACATCGCCCATTCGCTGGCGGAGGCCCACCGCATCGTCGGCGAAATCGGGCGCTTCCCAATTTTCATTCGCCCCAGTTTTACCCTGGGAGGGAGCGGCGCGGGCACAGTCTTCACGCCGGACGAGTTCGACGAAAAGGTAGCCTGGGGGCTGCGGGAAAGCCCAGTGCATACGGTCCTGGTCGAAGAATCGCTGATCGGCTGGAAGGAGTATGAGCTGGAGGTGATGCGCGACAGAGCCGACAACTTCGTCGTCGTCTGTTCTATCGAAAACCTCGATCCGATGGGCGTCCACACCGGCGACAGCATCACGGTCGCCCCGGCCCAGACGCTGACCGACAAGGAGTACCAACGGCTGCGGGATCAGGCTCGGCTGATCATGCGGGCCGTGGGCGTGGAGACCGGCGGCAGCAATGTTCAATTCGCGGTGGAGCCGGCCTCGGGGCGGGTGGTCGTCATCGAAATGAACCCGCGAGTCTCCCGTTCCAGTGCGCTGGCGTCCAAGGCCACCGGTTTCCCGATCGCAAAATTGGCGGCAAAGCTGGCGATCGGCTATACGTTGGACGAGCTGAAAAATGACATCACCCAAGAGACAGTGGCAGCCTTCGAACCCTCTATCGATTATGTGGTGGTGAAGATTCCCCGCTGGTCTTTCGAAAAATTCCCCGGCGTGGAGCGGACGTTGGGCCCGCAGATGAAATCGGTCGGCGAGGTGATGGCCATCGGCCGCACGTTCAAAGAGGCCCTGCAGAAGGGCGTGCGCAGCCTCGAAATCGGGCGAGACGGATTAGGCCCCCTGATACGGGACGACGATGGGCAGTTGAAGGGCTATGCGCCAGGCGCATCGGTCACAGACCTGCTGCGCATCCCCAACCGGGACCGGCTCTTTGCCGTCTTCGAGTGCTTGCTGCAAGGCGAGAGGAGCGGGCGACTCGACAGAGAGAGTCTGGAAATCTACGATCCCTGGTTTGTGGCGCAGATGCAGGAGATCGCCCGCTTCCAGGTCAGCCTCCAGCAATGTGACGACGATGAGCCGCGGCCGGCCCTCGAACGACTCGACAGGGAGCGCATTGCAAAAGCAAAGCGGATGGGGTTCAGCGATGCGCAACTTGCCCGCATTATCAACGAAAACAGCGCCGACGACTCGACAGCGCTCGCGCTGAAAACAGTTTCTGAATCCGACATCCGCGCCCTCCGCCACCGTCTTGGCGTTCTGCCCACCTATCATCAGGTGGATACCTGCGCGGCGGAGTTCGCGGCCTTCACGCCATATCTGTACAGCAGCTACGAGAGCGAGGGCGAAGCCCCGCCGTCGGCGCGGGACAAGGTTATCATTCTGGGCGGCGGCCCCAACCGCATCGGCCAGGGGATTGAGTTCGACTACTGCTGCTGCCATGCCAGCTTCGCTCTGCAGGAGATGGACTTCGAGACAGTGATGGTCAACTGCAACCCGGAGACGGTCAGCACCGACTATGACACCAGCGACCGGCTGTACTTCGAGCCACTGACCCTGGAAGATGTGTTGAACATCTATCAGAGAGAGAAAAGAGGGAAGGCTTCTTCCACAAACGGGCCAGAGCTGAAGGTTCTGGTCCAATATGGCGGGCAGACGCCCCTGAATCTGGCTGCAGGTCTGCACGCTGCGGGCATTCCCATCCTCGGCACCCAGCCGGACGCCATCGAGCTGGCGGAGGATCGCAAGCGATTCAGCGCGCTGCTGGCCGAGCTGGACATCCCCGCGCCCGCCAACGGCATCGCGGGCGGCACAGAGCAGGCCCTGTCGATCGCCAACCGCATCGGCTATCCGCTGGTTGTGCGCCCCTCGTACGTGCTGGGCGGGCGGGCCATGGCGATTGTGGACGACGAGGAGAGCCTGCGCCATTATATGGCCTATGCCATCGATGTGGACGCAGAGATGACGACCAGCGGCCAGGAGGTCGCGATCCTGGTGGACCAGTTCCTGGAGGATGCCTACGAAGTGGATGTAGACGCCATCGCCGACGGCGAGCGCGTGGTGATCGGCGGCATATTGCAGCATATTGAAGAAGCCGGCATCCACAGTGGAGACAGCGCCTGTGTGCTGCCGCCATACAAGATCAGCGACTACCACCTGAGCATTATCCGCGAGTACACGGAGAAGTTGGGCCTGGCCCTGGGCGTGCGGGGGCTGATGAATGTGCAGTACGCCATCAAAGACGATGTCGTGTATGTGCTGGAAGTGAATCCCCGAGCCAGCCGCACAGTGCCATTTGTGAGCAAAGCCACGGGCGTGCCTCTGGCAAAGCTGGCGGCCTGGGTGATGGCCGGCAGATCGCTGGCGGATGTGGGGCTGCTGGACGAACCTGAGGTGAAAGGCTTTTTCGTTAAAGAAGCGGTGCTGCCGTGGAAGAAGTTCAGCGGCGCCGATATGCTGCTGGGGCCGGAGATGCGCTCCACCGGCGAAGTAATGGGGCATGCCCACAATTTTGGCCACGCGTTCGCCAAAAGCCAGCTGGGAGCGGGCTACCGGCTGCCGACGGAGGGCGGCGTGCTGATCACGGTGAACGATTACGATAAGGGGGCGGCGCTCAAACTGGCGCGGGATTTCAGCCGCATGGGCTTCGCCCTGTACGCAACCGCAGGCACAGCGGCGCTGATTCAGCGGGTGGGCCTGCCGGTGGTCGTGCTGAGCAAGGCTACAGCGATGACTGAACCGGGAAGCTATACGGCTCTCGACGCCATGCAGGACGGGAAGATCCATCTGATCATCAATACGCCCCTCGGTCCCAACAGCCGCAGCGATGGACAGAAAATTCGCACCCTGGCCACGCGCATGGAGATTCCGCTGATCACAACTCTCTCCGCGGCCCAGGCGGCGGTCAACGGCATCCGGGCGTTGACCGCCGCGGAGTTGAATGTGCGCAGCTTGCAGGAGCATTACGGCTGATCAGTGGTTCGGATCCAGTGGGAAGATCAGAGAAGAGTTCATGCTTCAGGTTGTGAGGAAAATGTTCAATGCCTAGGGTGTATGGCGCGCCACTCCTGTTCTATCTGCCCTGGTTGGCGCTTCTGGGCTGGCTGACCAGCCTGGCCTGGTTTCTATGCGATGACGCCTTCATCAGCTTTCGCTATGTCCGCAATCTGCTGGAAGGGCACGGCCTGGTGTTCAACCCGGGCGAATACGTCGAAGGCTACTCCAACTTCCTGTGGGTGCTCGAACTGGCAGCTATCTGGGGCATCTTCGGCGTGAGACCAGAGCAGGCGGCCCCCTGGTTGTCGGTGGTGTGCACAGCGACCACCATCGCCGCGATGCTGTGGTGGGTAGGCCGCATGCCCGGTATGCGCCACAGAAGCCTGGTGGGGTGGATGGCGCTGGGTCTGCTGTGCAGCAGCGCGACCTTTGCCGTCTGGACCTCGGGCGGTGGGCTGGAGACGCGTCAGTTCACCTTCTTCATCGTGCTGGCGGTAGTCTGTCTGGGTCTGTACCGGGACAACCGTTGGGGGCTGCTGGCAGCGTCGCTGAGCCTGGCGGCAGCCGCGTATACGCGGCCCGAAGGCCCCCTGTTGGCAGTCTGCTGTTTCGGCTGGTTTGCGGTGCAGCGCGCCTGCGAACGCAGACGGCTCGCCGGGCGCGAGTTCTGGGCTGACTGTAGCTACCTGATCGCCCCCTTCGCTCTCCTGGTCGCAGCCCACTACCTGTTCCGCTACAGCTACTACGGCGAATGGCTGCCCAACACCTACTACGCCAAGCACATTCGCCCGTGGTACGAATCGGGCTTCCGCTACCTGAAGGCCGCGGCTCTGGAGACGGGCCTGTATCTGCTGCTGCCGCTGTCGTGGCTGGCCCTGCGAACGCATTGGCGGTCCCAGCGGGACGGGACATACGGTCTGGCGCTGCTGTGTGTGGTTGCTCACATGGCCTATGCGCTGCGGATTGGGGGTGACCATTTCGAGTACAGGCCGCTGGATTTCTACTGGCCGCTGCTGGCGGTTCCCGCCGCGGCCGGCATCGTGCATCTCGGGGTTGTGACTGCGGGCGCGCTGCGGCGCATGCGCACATTTGTGTGGGGAGGGGGCGTAATTGCAAGTCCGCAGACCTGGGCCCTCGCGCTGTTTGTCCCGGTTCTTTTCTATGCAGGCGCGATGCAGGGCGTCTTGCTGTTCGAAGGCGCCGCGATACGCGAACGCATTACGCATCTGCATATCGAACTCAATGAGAAGAACGCGGGCTGGCTGCTCGCCGCGCCGGGGATGCCGATGCTCGTCGCCATCTCCAACGACCTGCGCCGACAGTCCGCGCAACAGTCCGTCGGCTCCCGCTTCACGGAACACCGTGAGTTCGCCAACAGGCGGATACAGTCATGGAAGCCTTACGAGAAGGCGGAGCGCGGAGTAATCCCCGATGATGCCCTGACGGTCTTCGGCACCATCGGTATCATGGGTTATTACCTTCCAGACCTGAAAATCATCGACACCCACGGCTTGACCGACGCGACCGTGGCCCGCAATCCGGTCAGTAAGCCCAACCACGAGCGCGTAATAGCGCACGACCGTTCTCCGCCCCCCGGATACATCCAGCAGCGAGGTGTCAACTTTCATCTCTCCCCGCCATCCTCCAATGAAGACCGGGCGCTCTTCTTTGCGAACTACGCTGTGAAAGTCGCTCCCGACCTGTGGATGCCTTTTAGCGCCAACGACCATCAATGGGTCCTCGAACGGTTTGCCGACCGCGACCTGGCCTACAAGTCGCCGACCGACCCTGCCGGCAATCGCTTTCGCCTCGGCGACCATCGCTACATTGGCGAACAGTTCCTCTGGCGCTTCGAGCGCGGTCTGGATGGCTGGCGCTTTGAAGGCGAGGCCGTCACCAACCACAGCGAATACGAGCTGTACAGAGGCCAACAGTGGGTTACCGGTCACGTCGGCCCTGGTTTTCTGACGAGCTACCATCCGCACAAGAGAGATAATGCGACCGGAAAGGCGCTCTCACCAGAGTTCAGCGCGAGGGCCGATCAATATCTCGCCTTCCTGATCGCCGGCGGCTCGGGCCACGATGTTGGGTTGCGCCTGTTGGCCGATGGCGAGCAGGTCGCGGTTTGGCGCGGCCAGAATAGCGAACGGTTCGCCTTGATCGTCTATCCGCTGGCTGACGTCGCCGACAAGCGTCTGCGACGTGACAAGCATCTGCAACTTGAACTCTTCGACGACTCGCTGGGTGGTTGGGGCCATATCATGCTCGACCACGTCATGCTGATGCGACGCGAAGCGGATAGCGGCCAGGGCTGAAATCAGGATGCAAGGATTCACAGCAAGGATCAGGATAATTCTTATGGATACAAGTTTAGTGGTCAGTACTGACCACTGAAAAACCTCTTTAACGCAAGGGCGCAAGGGCGCCAAGAACTACGTTAAACTGGTTTTTCTTTGCGTCTCTGCGTCCTGGCGTCATCGCGTTAGATTCCGATCCATATCACTGAAGTTGGGGCTATGTTTATGCTTCAAGTTGTGAGAGGGGCGCGTCATCTCCTGTTCTATCTGCCCTGGTTGGCGCTTCTGGGCTGGCTGACCAGCCTGGCCTGGTTTCTATGCGATGACGCCTTCATCAGCTTTCGCTATGTCCGCAATCTGCTGGAAGGGCACGGCCTGGTGTTCAACCCGGGCGAATACGTCGAAGGCTACTCCAACTTCCTGTGGGTGCTCGAACTGGCAGCTATCTGGGGCATCTTCGGCGTAAGGCCGGAGCAGGCGGCCCCCTGGTTGTCGGTGGTGTGCACAGCGACCACCATCGCCGCGATGCTGTGGTGGATAGGCCGCATGCCCGGTATGCGCCACAGGAGCCTGGTGGGGTGGATGGCGCTGGGTCTGCTGTGCAGCAGCGCGACCTTTGCCGTCTGGACCTCGGGCGGTGGGCTGGAGACGCGTCAGTTCACCTTCTTCATCGTGCTGGCGGTAGTCTGTCTGGGTCTGTACCGGGACAACCGTTGGGGGCTGCTGGCAGCGTCGCTGAGCCTGGCGGCAGCCGCGTATACGCGGCCCGAAGGTCCCCTGTTGGCAGTCTGCTGTTTCGGCTGGTTTGCGGTGCAGCGCGCCTGCGAACGCAGGCGGCTCGCCGGGCGCGAGTTCTGGGCTGACTGTAGCTACCTGATCGCCCCCTTCGCTCTCCTGGTCGCAGCCCACTACCTGTTCCGCTACAGCTACTACGGCGAATGGCTGCCCAACACCTACTACGCCAAGCACATTCGCCCGTGGTACGAATCGGGCTTCCGCTACCTGGAGGCCGCGGCTCTGGAGACGGGCCTGTACCTGCTGCTGCCGCTGTCATGGCTGGCTCTACGGGCGCGTTGGCAGTCCCAGCGGGACGGGACATACGGTCTGGCGCTGCTGTGCGTGGTTGCTCACATGGCCTATGCGCTGCGGATTGGGGGTGACCATTTCGAGTACAGGCCGCTGGATTTCTACTGGCCGCTGCTGGCGGTTCCCGCCGCGGCCGGCATCGTACATCTCGGGGCCATGATTGCGGGCGCGCTGCGACGTATGCGCACATTCGAACATATGTGCGGGGGGGGGGGGGATGATTTCCAGCCCGCAGGCCTGGGCCCTCGCGCTGTTTGTCCCGGTTCTCTTCTATGCAGGCGCGATGCAGGGCGTCTTGCTGTTCGAAGGCGCCGCGATACGCGAATACATTACGAGTCTGCATATCGAACTCAATGAGAAGAACGCGGGCTGGCTGCTCGCCGCGCCGGGGATGCCGATGCTCGTCGCCATCTCCAACGACCTGCGCCGACAGTCCACGCAACAGTTCGTCGGCTCTCGCTTCACGGAACACCGTGAGTTCGCCAACATGCAGCTACAGTCATGGAAGCCTTACGAGAAGGCGGAGCGTGGTGTGATCCCCGACGATGCCCTGACGGCTATCGGCGCCATCGGTATCACACCCTATTACCTTCCAGACCTGAAAATCATCGACTGGCACGGCTTGACCGACGCGACTGTGGCGCGCAATCCGGTCAGTAAGCCCAACCACGAGCGCGTAATAGCGCACGACCGTTCTCCGCCCCCCGGATACATCCAGCAGCGAGGTGTCAACTTTCATCTCTCCCCGCCGGTCTCCACTGAAGACTGGGCGCTCTCCTTTGCGAACTACGCTGTGAAAGTCGCTCCCGACCTGTGGATGCCTTTTGACGCCAGCGACCATCAGTGGGTCCTCGAACGGTTTGCCGACCGCGACCTGGCCTACAAGTCGCCGACCGACCCTGCCGGCAATCGCTTTCGCCTCGGCAACCAGCGCTACATTGGCGAACAGTTCCTCGGGCGCTTCGAGAGCGGTCTGGATGGCTGGCGCGTTGAAGGCGAGGCCGTCACCAACCACAGCGAATACAGGGTGTACATGGGTATGGGTAGGCACGTCGGCTCTGGTTTTCTGACGAGCTACCACCCGCACAGAGATAAGGCGACCGGAAAGGCGCTCTCACCAGAGTTCAGCGCGAGGGCCGATCAATATCTCGCCTTCCTGATCGCCGGCGGCTCGGGCCACGATGTCGGGTTGCGCCTGTTGGCCGATGGCGAGCAGGTCGCGGTTTGGCGCGGCCAGAATAGCGCACGGTTCGCCTTGATCGTCTATCCGCTGGCTGACGTCGCCGACAAGCGTCTGCGACTTGACAAGCATCTGCAACTTGAACTCTTCGACGACTCGCTGGATAATTGGGGCCATATCATGCTCGACCACGTCATGCTGATGCGACGCGAAGCGGATGGCGGCCAGGGCTGAATCAGGATAATTCTTATCCATATCACTGAAGTTGGGGCTATGTTTATGCTTCAAGTTGTGAGAGGGGCGCGTCATCTCCTGTTCTATCTGCCCTGGTTGGCGCTTCTGGGCTGGCTGACCAGCGTGGCCTGGTTTCTATGCGATGACGCCTTCATCAGCTTTCGCTATGTCCGCAATCTGCTGGAAGGACACGGCCTGGTGTTCAACCCGGGCGAATACGTCGAAGGCTACTCCAACTTCCTGTGGGTGCTCGAACTGGCAGCTATCTGGGGCATCTTCGGCGTAAGGCCGGAGCAGGCGGCCCCCTGGTTGTCGGTGGTGTGCACAGCGACCACCATCGCCGCGATGCTGTGGTGGGTAGGCCGCATGCCCGGTATGCGCCACAGAAGCCTGGTGGGGTGGATGGCGCTGGGTCTGCTGTGCAGCAGCGCGACCTTTGCCGTCTGGACCTCGGGCGGTGGGCTGGAGACGCGTCAGTTCACCTTCTTCATCGTGCTGGCGGTAGTCTGTCTGGGTCTGTACCGGGACAACCGTTGGGGGCTGCTGGCAGCGTCGCTGAGCCTGGCGGCAGCCGCGTATACGCGGCCCGAAGGCCCCCTGTTGGCAGTCTGCTGTTTCGGCTGGTTTGCGGTGCAGCGCGCCTGCGAACGCAGGCGGCTCGCCGGGCGCGAGTTCTGGGCTGACTGTAGCTACCTGATCGCCCCCTTCGCTCTCCTGGTCGCAGCCCACTACCTGTTCCGCTACAGCTACTACGGCGAATGGCTGCCCAACACCTACTACGCCAAGCACATTCGCCCGTGGTACGAATCGGGCTTCCGCTACCTGGAGGCCGCGGCTCTGGAGACGGGGCTGTACCTGCTGCTGCCGCTGTCATGGCTGGCCCTGCGGGCGCGTTGGCAGTCCCAGCGGGACGGGACATACGGTCTGGCGCTGCTGTGTGTGGTTGCTCACATGGCCTATGCGCTGCGGATTGGGGGTGACCATTTCGAGTACAGGCCGCTGGATTTCTACTGGCCGCTGCTGGCGGTTCCCGCCGCGGCCGGCATCGTGCATCTCGGGGTTGTGACTGCGGGCGCGCTGCGGCGCATGCGCGCATTTGTGTGGGGAGGGGGCGTAATTACAAATCCGCAGGCCTGGGCCCTCGCGCTGTTTGTCCCGGTTCTCTTCTATGCAGGCGCGATGCAGGGCGTCTTGCTGTTCGAAGGCGCCGCGATACGCGAACGCATTATGTTGCTGCATATCGAACTCAATGAGAAGAACGCGGGCTGGCTGCTCGCCGCGCCGGGGATGCCGATGCTCGTCGCCATCTCCAACGACCTGCGCCGACAGTCCACGCAACAGCTCGTCGGCTTTCGCTTCACGGAACACCGTGAGCTCGCCAACATGCAGATACAGTCATGGAAGCCTTACGAGAAGGCGGAGCGCGGGGTGATCCCCGACGATGCCCTGATGGCCTACGGCGCCCCCGGCATCGTAGGTTATTACGTTGTGGACCTGAAAATCATCGACACCCACGGTTTGACCGACGCGACTGTGGCCCGCAATCCGGTCAGTAAGCCCAACCGCAAGCGCTACATAGCGCACGACCGTTCTCCGCCCCCCGGATACCTCCAGCAGCGAGGTGTCAACTTTCATCTCTCCCCACCATCCTCCAATGAAGACCGGGCGCTCTTCTTTGCGAACTACGCTGTGAAAGTCGCTCCCGACCTGTGGATGCCTTTTAACGCCAGCGACCATCAGTGGGTCCTCGAACGGTTTGCCGACCGCGACCTGGCCTACAAGTCGCCGACCGACCCTGCCGGCAATCGCTTTCGCCTCGGCGACCATCGCTACATTGGCGAGCAGTTCCTCGGGCGCTTCGAGAGCGGTCTGGATGGCTGGAGCGTTGAAGGCGAGGCCGTCACCAACCACAGCGAATACAGGGTGTGGGGTATGGGTAGGCACGTCGGCCCTGGTTTTCTGACAAGCTACCATCCGCACAAGAGAGATAATGCGACCGGAAAGGCGCTCTCACCAGAGTTCAGCGCGAGGGCCGATCAATATCTCGCCTTCCTGATCGCCGGCGGCTCGGGCCACGATGTCGGGTTGCGCCTGTTGGCCGATGGCGAGCAGGTCGCGGTTTGGCGCGGCCAGAATAGCGCACGGTTCGCCTTGATCGTCTATCCGCTGGCTGACGTCGCCGACAAGCGTCTGCGACTTGACAAGCATCTGCAACTTGAACTCTTCGACGACTCGCTGGGTAGTTGGGGCCATATCATGCTCGACCACGTCATGCTGATGCGACGTGAAGCGGCTGGCAGCCAGGGCTGAATCAGGATAATTCTTATCCATATCACTGAAATCGGGGCTATGTTTATGCTTCAAGTTGTGAGAGGGGCGCGTCATCTCCTGTTCTATCTGCCCTGGTTGGCGCTTCTGGGCTGGCTGACCAGCCTGGCCTGGTTTCTATGCGATGACGCCTTCATCAGCTTTCGCTATGTCCGCAATCTGCTGGAAGGGCACGGCCTGGTGTTCAACCCGGGCGAATACGTCGAAGGCTACTCCAACTTCCTGTGGGTGCTCGAACTGGCAGCTATCTGGGGCATCCTCGGCGTAAGGCCGGAGCAGGCGGCCCCCTGGTTGTCGGTGGTGTGCACAGCGACCACCATCGCCGCGATGCTGTGGTGGGTAGGCCGCATGCCCGGTATGCGCCACAGGAGCCTGGTGGGGTGGATGGCGCTGGGTCTGCTGTGCAGCAGCGCGACCTTTGCCGTCTGGACCTCGGGCGGTGGGCTGGAGACGCGTCAGTTCACCTTCTTCATCGTGCTGGCGGTAGTCTGTCTGGGTCTGTACCGGGACAACCGTTGGGGGCTGCTGGCAGCGTCGCTGAGCCTGGCGGCAGCCGCGTATACGCGGCCCGAAGGCTCCCTGTTGGCAGTCTGCTGTTTCGGCTGGTTTGCGGTGCAGCGCGCCTGCGAACGCAGACGGCTCGCCGGGCGCGAGTTCTGGTCTGACTGTAGCTACCTGATCGCCCCCTTCGCTCTCCTGGTCGCAGCCCACTACCTGTTCCGCTACAGCTACTACGGCGAATGGCTGCCCAACACCTACTACGCCAAGCACGTTCGCCCATGGTACGAATCGGGCTTCCGCTACCTGGTGGCCGCGGCGCTGGAGACGGGGCTGTACCTGCTGCTGCCGCTGTCATGGCTGGCCCTGCGGGCGCGTTGGCAGTCCCAGCGGGACGGGACATACGGTTTGGCGCTGCTGTGTGTGGTTGCTCACATGGCCTATGCGCTGCGGATTGGGGGTGACCATTTCGAGTACAGGCCGCTGGATTTCTACTGGCCGCTGCTGGCGGTTCCCGCCGCGGCCGGCATCGTACATCTCGGCGCCATGATTGCGGGCGCGCTGCGGCGTATGCGCACATTTGTGCGGGGAGGGGACGTAATTGCAAGTCCGCAGGCCTGGGCCCTCGCGCTGTTCGTCCCGGTTCTCTTCTATGCAGGCGCGATGCAGGGCGCCTTGCTGTTCGAAGGCGCCGCGATACGCGAACGCATTGTGCTTCTGCACATCGAACTCAATGAGAAGAACGCAGGCTGGCTGCTCGCCGCGCCGGGGATGCCGATGCTCGTCGCCATCTCCAACGACCTGCGCCGACAGTCCGCGCAACAGTCCGTCGGCTCCCGCTTCACGGAACACCGTGAGTTCGCCAACAGTCGGATACAGCCATGGAAGCCTTACGAGAAGGCGGAGCGCGGAGTAATCCCCGATGATGCCCTGATGGCTGACAGCACCATCGGTATCCCATCCTATTACCTTCCAGACCTGAACATCATCGATACCTTCGGTTTGACTGACGCGACTGTGGCCCGCAATCCGGTCAGTAAGCCCAACCACAAGCGCGTAATAGCGCACGACCGTTCTCCGCCCCCCGGATACATCCAGCAGCGAGGTGTCAACTTTCATCCCTCCCCGCCATCCTCCAATGAAGACCGGGCGCTCGCCCGTGCGAACTACGCTGTGAAAGTCGCTCCCGACCTGTGGATGCCTTTTAACGCCAACGACCATCAGTGGGTCCTCGAACGGTTTGCCGACCGCGACCTGGTCTACAAGTCGCCGACCGACCCTGCCGGCAATCGCTTTCGCCTCGGCGACCATCGCTACATTGGCGAACAGTTCCTCTGGCGCTTCGAGCGCGGTCTGGATGGCTGGCGCTTTGAAGGCGAGGCCGTCACCAACCACAGCGAATACGAGCTGTACAGAGGCCAACAGTGGGTTACCGGTCACGTCGGCCCTGGTTTTCTGACGAGCTACCATCCGCACAAGAGAGATAATGCGACCGGAAAGGCGCTCTCACCAGAGTTCAGCGCGAGGGCCGGTCAACATCTCGCCTTCCTGCTCGCCGGCGGCTCGGGCCACGATGTCGGGTTGCGCCTGTTGGCCGATGGCGAGCAGGTCGCGGTTTGGCGCGGCCAGGATAACGAACGGTTGGGCTTGGTCGTCTATCCGCTGGCTGACGTCGCCGACAAGCGTCTGCAACTTGAACTCTTCGACGACTCGCTGGGTGGTTGGGGCCATATCATGCTCGACCACGTCATGCTGATGCGACGCGAAGCGGCTGGCGGCCAGGGCTGAAATCAGGATGTAAGGATTCACAGCAAGGATCAGGATAATTCTTATGGATACAAGTTTAGTGGTCAGTACCGACCACTGAAAAACCTCTTTAACGCAAGGGCGCCAAGAACTACGTTAAACTGGTTTTTCTTTGCGTCTCTGCGTCCTGGCGTCATCGCGTTGGATTCCGATCCATATCACTGAAGTTGAGTCTATGTTTATGCTTCAAGTTGTGAGAGGGGCGCGTCATCCTCTGTTCTATCTGCTCTATCTGCCCTGGTTGGCGCTTCTGGGCTGGCTGACCAGCCTGGCCTGGTTTCTATGCGATGACGCCTTCATCAGCTTTCGCTATGTCCGCAATCTGCTGGAAGGGCACGGCCTGGTGTTCAACCCGGGCGAGTACGTCGAAGGCTACTCCAACTTCCTGTGGGTGCTCGAACTGGCAGCTATCTGGGGCATCCTCGGCGTGAGACCGGAGCAGGCGGCCCCCTGGTTGTCGGTGGTGTGCACAGCGACCACCATCGCCGCGATGCTGTGGTGGATAGGCCGCATGCCCGGAATGCGCCACAGGAGCCTGGTGGGGTGGATGGCGCTGGGTCTGCTGTGCAGCAGCGCGACCTTTGCCGTCTGGACCTCGGGCGGTGGGCTGGAGACGCGTCAGTTCACCTTCTTCATCGCGCTGGCGGTAGTCTGTCTGGGTCTGTACCGGGACAACCGTTGGGGGCTGCTGGCAGCATCGCTGAGCCTGGCGGCAGCCGCGTATACGCGGCCCGAAGGCTCCCTGTTGGCAGTCTGCTGTTTCGGCTGGTTTGCGGTGCAGCGCGCCTGCGAACGCAGACGGCTCGCCGGGCGCGAGTTCTGGGCTGACTGTAGCTACCTGATCGCCCCCTTCGCTCTCCTGGTCGCAGCCCACTACCTGTTCCGCTACAGCTACTACGGCGAATGGCTGCCCAACACCTACTACGCCAAGCACATTCGCCCATGGTACGAATCGGGCTTCCGCTACCTGGAGGCCGCGGCTCTGGAGACGGGGCTGTACCTGCTGCTGCCGCTGTCATGGCTGGCCCTGCGAACGCATTGGCGGTCCCAGCGGGACGGGACATACGGTCTGGCGCTGCTGTGTGTGGTTGCTCACATGGCCTATGCGCTGCGGATAGGGGGTGACCATTTCGAGTACAGGCCGCTGGATTTCTACTGGCCGCTGCTGGCGGTTCCCGCCGCGGCCGGCATCGTGCATCTCGGGGTTGTGACTGCGGGCGCGCTGCGGCGTATGCGCACATTTGTGCGGGGAGGGGGCGTAATTGCAAGTCCGCAGGCCTGGGGCCTCGCGCTGTTCGTCCCGGTTCTCTTCTATGCAGGCGCGATGCAGGGCGCCTTGCTGTTCGAAGGCGCCGCGATACGCGAACGCATTGTGCTTCTGCACATCGAACTCAATGAGAAGAACGCAGGCTGGCTGCTCGCCGCGCCGGGGATGCCGATGCTCGTCGCCATCTCCAACGACCTGCGCCGACAGTCCACGCAACAGTTCGTCGGCTCTCGCTTCACGGAACACCGTGAGTTCGCCAACATGCAGATACAGTCATGGAAGCCTTACGAGAACGCGGAGCGCGGGGTGATCCCCGACGATGCCCTGATGGCTATCGGCACCATCGGTATCCCATCCTATTACCTTCCAGACCTGAACATCATCGATGCCTTCGGTTTGACTGACGCGACTGTGGCCCGCAATCCGGTCAGTAAGCCCAACCACAAGCGCTACATAGCGCACGACCGTTCTCCGCCCCCCGGATACCTCCAGCAGCGAGGTGTCAACTTTCATATCTCCCCGCCGGTCTCCACTGAAGACTGGGCGCTCGCCCGTGCGAACTACGCTGTGAAAGTCGCTCCCGACCTGTGGATGCCTTTTGACGCCAGCGACCATCAGTGGGTCCTCGAACGGTTTGCCGACCGCGACCTGGTCTACAAGTCGCCGACCGACCCTGCCGGCAATCGCTTTCGCCTCGGCGACCATCACTACATTGGCGAACAGTTCCTCTGGCGCTTCGAGCGCGGTCTGGATGGCTGGCGCGTTGAAGGCGAGGCCGTCACCAACCACAGCGAATACGAGCTGTACAGAGGCCAACAGTGGGTTACCGGTCACGTCGGCCCTGGTTTTCTGACGAGCTACCACCCGCACAAGGGAGATAATGCGACCGGAAAGGCGCTCTCACCAGAGTTCAGCGCGAGGGCCGACCAATATCTCGCCTTCCTGATCGCCGGCGGCTCGGGCCACGATGTCGGGTTGCGCCTGTTGGCCGATGGCGAGCAGGTCGCGGTTTGGCGCGGCCAGAATAGCGAATGGTTCGGCTTGATCGTCTATCCGCTGGCTGACGTCGCCGACAAGCGTCTGCAACTTGAACTCTTCGACGACTCGCTGGGTGGTTGGGGCCATATCATGCTCGACCACGTCATGCTGATGCGACGCGAAGCGGATGGCGGCCAGGGCTGAAATCAGGATGTAAGGATTCACAGCAAGGATCAGGATAATTCTTATGGATACAAGTTTAGTGGTCAGTACCGACCACTGAAAAATCTCTTTACCGCAAGGACGCAAAGAACTAGGCTAAACTGGTTTTTCTTTGCGCCCTTGCGCCTTTGCGTTAAAAACAGTTTCAGATCCATATCACTGAAGTTGAGTCTATGTTTATGCTTCAAGTTGTGAGAGGGGCGCGTCATCCTCTGTTCTATCTGCTCTATCTGCCCTGGTTGGCGCTTCTGGGCTGGCTGACCAGCGTGGCCTGGTTTCTATGCGATGACGCCTTCATCAGCTTTCGCTATGTCCGCAATCTGCTGGAAGGGCACGGCCTGGTGTTCAACCCGGGCGAGTACGTCGAAGGCTACTCCAACTTCCTGTGGGTGCTCGAACTGGCAGCTATCTGGGGCATCCTCGGCGTAAGGCCGGAGCAGGCAGCCCCCTGGTTGTCGGTGGTGTGCACAGCGACCACCATCGCCGCGATGCTGTGGTGGATAGGCCGCATGCCCGGTATGCGCCACAGAAGCCTGGTGGGGTGGATGGCGCTGGGTCTGCTGTGCAGCAGCGCGACCTTTGCCGTCTGGACCTCGGGCGGTGGGCTGGAGACGCGTCAGTTCACCTTCTTCATCGTGCTGGCGGTAGTCTGTCTGGGTCTGTACCGGGACAACCGTTGGGGGCTGCTGGCAGCGTCGCTGAGCTTGGCGGCAGCCGCGTATACGCGACCCGAAGGCCCCCTGTTGGCAGTCTGCTGTTTCGGCTGGTTTGCGGTGCAGCGCGCCTGCGAACGCAGACGTCTCGCCGGGCGCGAGTTCTGGGCTGACTGTAGCTACCTGATCGCCCCCTTCGCTCTCCTGGTCGCAGCCCACTACCTGTTCCGCTACAGCTACTACGGCGAATGGCTGCCCAACACCTACTACGCCAAGCACGTTCGCCCGTGGTACGAATCGGGCTTCCGCTATCTGGTCGCCGCGGCTCTGGAGACAGGGCTGTACCTGTTGCTGCCGCTGTCGTGGCTGGCCCTGCGGGCGCGTTGGCAGTCCCAGCGGGACGGGACGTATGGGTTGGCGCTGCTGTGCGTGGTTGCTCACATGGCCTATGCGCTGCAGATAGGGGGTGACCATTTCGAGTACAGGCCGCTGGATTTCTACTGGCCGCTGCTGGCGGTTCCCGCCGCGGCCGGCATCGTGCATCTCGGGGCCATGATTGCGGGCGCGCTGCGGATAGGGGGTGACCATTTCGAGTACAGGCCGCTGGATTTCTACTGGCCGCTGCTGGCGGTTCCCGCCGCGGCCGGCATCGTTCGACTCGGCGCCATGATTGCGGGCGCGCTGCGGCGTATGTGGACATTTGTGCGGGGAGGGGACGTAATTGCAAGTCCGCAGACCTGGGCCCTCGCGCTGTTCATCCCGGTTTTCTTCTATGCAGGCGCGATGCAGGGCGTCTTGCTGTTCGAAGGCGCCGCGATACGCGAACGCATTGCGAATCTGCATATCGAACTCAATGAGAAGAACGCGGGCTGGCTGCTCGCCGCGCCGGGGATGCCGATGCTCGTCGCCATCTCCAACGACCTGCGCCGACAGTCCACGCAACAGCTCGTCGGCTCTCGCTTCACGGAACACCGTGAGTTCGCCAACAGGCGGATACAGTCATGGAAGCCTTACGAGAAGGCGGAGCGTGGGGTGATCCCCGACGATGCCCTGATGGCTATCGGCGCCGTCGGTATCCTATTCTATTACGTTCCGGACCTGAAAATCATCGATGCCTTCGGTTTGACTGACGCGACTGTGGCCCGCAATCCGGTCAGTAAGCCCAACCACGAGCGCGTAATAGCGCACGATCGTTCTCCGCCCTCCGGATACATCCAGCAGCGAGGTGTCAATTTTTTTCTCTACCCGCCGGCCTTCCAGGCAGCTGATGCGCTCTCCCGTGCGAACTACGCTGTGAAAGTCGCTCCCGACCTGTGGATGCCTTTTAACGCCAGCGACCATCAATGGGTCCTCGAACGGTTTGCCGACCGCGACCTGGCCTACAAGTCGCCGACCGACCCTGCCGGCAATCGCTTTCGCCTCGGCGACCATCGCTACATTGGCGAACAGTTCCTCGGGCGCTTCGAGCGCGGTCTGGATGGTTGGCGCGTTGAAGGCGAGGCCGTCACCAGCCGCAGCGAATACGACATGTACAAAGGCAAATGGTGGAATCTCGGTCGCGTCGGCCCTGGTCTTCTGACGAGCTACCACCCGCGCCAGAGAGATAATGCGACCGGAAAGGCGCTCTCACCAGAGTTCAGCGCGAGGGCCGGTCAACATCTCGCCTTCCTGCTCGCCGGCGGCTCGGGCCACGATGTCGGGTTGCGCCTGTTGGCCGATGGCGAGCAGGTCGCGGTTTGGCGCGGCCAGGATGACAACTGGCTCGCCTTGATCGTCTACCCGCTGGCTGCCGTCGCCGACAAGCGTCTGCAACTTGAACTCTTCGACGACTCGCTGGATAATTGGGGCCATATCATGCTCGACCACGTCATGCTGATGCGGAAGGATGATACCGAGTTTATCGAAAAGACAACTGAAGTCATCCAATCGAAGGAACCAATCATACGTTCCAACTACGACGTTTATCTCACCGACAACAAACTGCTATACGTGAATCAGGCATGTAACGAAGAAGATATTAAAGCGCTCTTCTTCCTGCATCTGATTCCGGTCGACATGGATCAGCTGCCTGTCTATCGTAAGGAGTACAATTTTGACAGCCTTGACTTCAGTTTCAGTGAGCATGGCTTCATGAGCGGACAAACGTGCATCGCGGTACGCCAGCTTCCAGAGTATGACATCCGCCAAATCGAGACCGGTCAGTACATCGGAGAGGGCAAGATTTGGAAAGGCAGGGTCAATAAGGATGATACCGAGTTTATCGAAAAGGCGCCTGAAATCATCCAATCGAAGGAACCAATCATACGTTCCAACTACGACGTTTATCTCACCGACAACAAACTGCTATACGTGAATCAGGCATGTAACGAAGAAGATACTGAAGCGCCCTTCTTCCTGCATCTGATTCCAGTCGACATGGATCAGCTGCCTGTCTATCGTAAGGAGTACAATTTTGACAACCTTGACTTCAGTTTCAGTGATCATGGCCTCATGAGCGGACAAACGTGCATCGCGGTACGCCAGCTTCCAGAGTATGACATCCGCCAAATCGAGACCGGTCAGTACATCGGAGAGGGCAGGATTTGGGAAAGCAGGGTCAACTTTGAAAGTAGTCAGGGCTTTCCATAGCGGCCAGGAGAGAAGAGAGAAAGATTCTATTGAAGATAACATAAGACAGTTTCAGAATCCAACGCGATGACGCCAGGACGCAGAGACGCACAGAAAAACCAGTTTAGCCTAGTTCTTTGCGCCCTTGCGCCTTTGCGTTAAAAACAGTTTCAGATCCATATCACTGAAATCGGGGCTATGTTTATGCTTCAAGTTGTGAGAGGGGCGCGTCATCTTCTGTTCTATCTGCCCTGGTTGGCGCTTCTGGGCTGGCTGACCAGCCTGGCCTGGTTTCTATGCGATGACGCCTTCATCAGCTTTCGCTATGTCCGCAATCTGCTGGAAGGACACGGCCTGGTGTTCAACCCGGGCGAGTACGTCGAAGGCTACTCCAACTTCCTGTGGGTGCTCGAACTGGCAGCTATCTGGGGCATCCTCGGCGTAAGGCCGGAGCAGGCGGCCCCCTGGTTGTCGGTGGTGTGCACAGCGACCACCATCGCCGCGATGCTGTGGTGGGTAGGCCGCATGCCCGGTATGCGCCACAGGAGCCTGGTGGGGTGGATGGCGCTGGGTCTGCTGTGCAGCAGCGCGACCTTTGCCGTCTGGACCTCGGGCGGTGGGCTGGAGACGCGTCAGTTCACCTTCTTCATCGTGCTGGCGGTAGTCTGTCTGGGTCTGTACCGGGACAACCGTTGGGGGCTGCTGGCAGCGTCGCTGAGCCTGGCGGCAGCCGCGTATACGCGGCCCGAAGGCCCCCTGTTGGCAGTCTGCTGTTTCGGCTGGTTTGCGGTGCAGCGCTCCCGCGAACGCAGGCGGCTCGCCGGGCGCGAGTTCTGGTCTGACTGTAGCTACCTGATCGCCCCCTTCGCTCTCCTGGTCGCAGCCCACTACCTGTTCCGCTACAGCTACTACGGCGAATGGCTGCCCAACACCTACTACGCCAAGCACGTTCGCCCGTGGTACGGATCGGGCTTCCGCTATCTGGTGGCCGCGGCTCTGGAGACAGGGCTGTACCTGCTGCTGCCGCTGTCGTGGCTGGCCCTGCGGGCGCGTTGGCAGTCCCAGCGGGACGGGACATACGGTCTGGCGCTGCTGTGTGTGGTTGCTCACATGGCCTATGCGCTGCGGATTGGGGGTGACCATTTCGAGTACAGGCCACTGGATTTCTACTGGCCGCTGCTGGCGGTTCCCGCCGCGGCCGGCATCGTTCGACTCGGCGCCATGATTGCGGGCGCGCTGCGGCGCATGCGCGCATTTGTGCGGGGAGGGGACGTAATTGCAAGTCCGCAGACCTGGGCCCTCGCGCTGTTCATCCCGGTTCTCTTCTATGCAGGCGCGATGCAGGGCGTCTTGCTGTTCGAAGGCGCCGCGATACGCGAACGCATTCTGCGTCTGCATATCGAACTCAATGAGAAGAACGCAGGCTGGCTGCTCGCCGCGCCGGGGATGCCGATGCTCGTCGCCATCTCCAATGATCTACGCCGGCAGTCCGCGCAACAGCTCGTCGGCTCTCGCTTCACGGAACACCGTGAGTTCGCCAACATGCAGATACAGTCATGGAAGCCTTACGAGAAGGCAGAGCGTGGGGTGATCCCCGACGATGCCCTGATGGTTATCGGCTCCGTCGGTATCCCATTCTATTACGTTCCGGACCTGAAAATCATCGATGCCTTCGGTTTGACTGACGCGACTGTGGCCCGCAATCCGGTCAGTAAGCCCAACCACGAGCGCGTAATAGCGCACGATCGTAGGCCGCCCTCCGGATACATCCAGCAGCGAGGTGTTAATTTTTTTCTCTACCCGCCGGCCTTCCATGCAGCTGATGCGCTCTCCCGTGCGCACTACGCTGTGAAAGTCGCTCCCGACCTGTGGATGCCTTTTAACGCCAGCGACCATCAATGGGTCCTCGAACGGTTTGCCGACCGCGACCTGGCCTACAAGTCGCCGACCGACCCTGCCGGCAATCGCTTTCGCCTCGGCGACCATCGCTACATTGGCGAACAGTTCCTCGGGCGCTTCGAGCGCGGTCTGGATGGTTGGCGCGTTGAAGGCGAGGCCGTCACCAGCCGCAGCGAATACGACGTGTACAAAGGCAAACGGTGGAATCTCAGTCGCGTCGGCCCTGGTCTTCTGACGAGCTACCATCCGCGCCAGAGAGATAATGCGACCGGAAAGGCGCTCTCACCAGAGTTCAGCGCGAGGGCCGGTCAACATCTCGCCTTCCTGCTCGCCGGCGGCTCGGGCCACGATGTCGGGTTGCGCCTGTTGGCCGATGGCGAGCAGGTCGCGGTTTGGCGCGGCCGGGATCACGTCCGGCTCGACTTGATCGTCTACCCGCTGACCGCCGTCGCCGACAAGCGTCTGCAACTTGAACTCTTCGACGACTCGCTGGATAGTTGGGGCCATATCATGCTCGACCACGTCATGCTGATGCGGAAGGATGATACCGAGTTTATCGAAAAGACAACTGAAGTCATCCAATCGAAGGAACCAATCATACGTTCCAACTACGACGTTTATCTCACCGACAACGAACTGCTATACGTGAATCAGGCATGTAACGAAGAAGATATTAAAGCGCCCTTCTTCCTGCATCTGATTCCGGTCGACATGGATCAGCTGCCTGTCTATCGTAAGGAGTACAATTTTGACAGCCTTGACTTCAGTTTCAGTAAGCATGGCTTCATGAGCGGACAAACGTGCATCGCGGTACGCCAGCTTCCAGAGTATGACATCCGCCAAATCGAGACCGGTCAGTACATCGGAGAGGGCAGGATTTGGAAAGGCAGGGTCAATAAGGATGATACCGAGTTTATCGAAAAGGCGCCTGAAATCATCCAATCGAAGGAACCAATCATACGTTCCAACTACGACGTTTATCTCACCGACAACAAACTGCTATACGTGAATCAGGCATGTAACGAAGAAGATACTGAAGCGCCCTTCTTCCTGCATCTGATTCCAGTCGACATGG
Organism: uncultured Caldilineaceae bacterium; assembly: GCA_958295915.1. Lineage (GTDB taxonomy): Bacteria > Chloroflexota > Anaerolineae > Caldilineales > Caldilineaceae > Bin5. The sequence continues at coordinate 2,723,463 of OY282381.1, read as the reverse complement.
ATCAGCTGCCTGTCTATCGTAAGGAGTACAATTTTGACAACCTTGACTTCAGTTTCAGTGAGCATGGCCTCATGAGCGAACAAACGTGCATCGCGGTACGCCAGCTTCCAGAGTATGACATCCGCCAAATCGAGACCGGGCAGTACATCGGAGAGGGCAGGATTTGGGAAAGCAGGGTCAACTTTGAAAAGTAGTCACGGCTCTCCATAGCGGCCAGGAGAGAAGAGAGAAAGATTCTATTGAAGATAACATAAGTTGGAATTTTGATATATCCTTCTGCATCTGTTATCATTTCACCTGAAACAACTGAATATCGCTAGACTCTTATCCAGAGAGGCGGAGGGACCGGCCCTGTGAAGCCTCGGCAACCCGGCAGCGGAAGGCGAATCGCTTTCCGTAGCGTAGGTGCCAATTCCGGCAGATACATTCTGAAAGATGAGAGGAAGGAACTTGTCTGAACACCTCTCGTCTGCGCGGCGGGAGGTTTTTTTCAGTGATCAGCACTGACCTCTGTAGTTCTTTGCGCCCTTGCGCCTTTGCGTTAAAGAGGTTTTTTCAGTGGTCAGGACTGACCTCTGAGGTTACTGAAGTTGGGGCTATGTTTATGCTTCAAGTTGTGAGAGGGGCGCGTCATCTTCTGTTCTATCTGCCCTGGTTGGCGCTTCTGGACTGGCTGACCAGCCTGGCCTGGTTTCTATGCGATGACGCCTTCATCAGCTTTCGCTATGTCCGCAATCTGCTGGAAGGGCACGGCCTGGTGTTCAACCCGGGCGAGTACGTCGAAGGCTACTCCAACTTCCTGTGGGTGCTCGAACTGGCAGCTATCTGGGGCATCTTCGGCGTAAGGCCAGAGCAGGCAGCCCCCTGGTTGTCGATGGTGTGCACAGCGACCACCATCGCCGCGATGCTGTGGTGGGTAGGCCGCATGCCCGGTATGCGCCACAGGAGCCTGGTGGGGTGGATGGCGCTGGGTCTGCTGTGCAGCAGCGCGACCTTTGCCGTCTGGACCTCGGGCGGTGGGCTGGAGACGCGTCAGTTCACCTTCTTCATCGTGCTGGCGGTAGTCTGTCTGGGTCTGTACCGGGACAACCGTTGGGGGCTGCTGGCAGCATCGCTGAGCCTGGCGGCAGCCGCGTATACGCGACCCGAAGGCTCCCTGTTGGCAGTCTGCTGTTTCGGCTGGTTTGCGGTGCAGCGCTCCCGCGAACGCAGACGTCTCGCCTGGCGCGAGTTCTGGGCTGACTGTAGCTACCTGATCGCCCCCTTCGCTCTCCTGGTCGCAGCCCACTACCTGTTCCGCTACAGCTACTACGGCGAATGGCTGCCCAACACCTACTACGCCAAGCACGTTCGACCGTGGTACGAATCGGGCTTCCGCTATCTGGTGGCCGCGGCGCTGGAGACAGGACTGTACCTGCTGCTGCCGCTGTCGTGGCTGGCCCTGCGGGCGCGTTGGCAGTCCCAGCGGGACGGGACGTATGGGTTGGCGCTGCTGTGTGTGGTTGCTCACATGGCCTATGCGCTGCGGATAGGGGGTGACCATTTCGAGTACAGGCCGCTGGATTTCTACTGGCCGCTGCTGGCGGTTCCCGCCGCGGCCGGCATCGTGCATCTCGGGGTTGTGACTGCGGGCGCGCTGCGGCGCATGCGCACATTCGAACATATGTGCGGGGGGGGGGTGATTTCCAGCCCGCAGGCCTGGGCCCTCGCGCTGTTCATCCCGGTTCTCTTCTATGCAGGCGCGATGCAGGGTATCTTGCTGTTCGAAGGCGCCGCGATACGCGAATACATTGCGCATCTGCATATCGAACTCAATGAGAAGAACGCAGGCTGGCTGCTCGCCGCGCCGGGGATGCCGATGCTCGTCGCCATCTCCAACGACCTGCGCCGACAGTCCACGCAACAGTTCGTCGGCTCTCGCTTCACGGAACACCGTGAGCTCGCCAACAGGCGGATACAGTCATGGAAGCCTTACGAGAACGCGGAGCGTGGGGTGATCCCCGACGATGCCCTGATGGCCTACGGCGCCGTCGGTATCCCATTCTATTACGTTCCGGACCTGAAAATCGTCGATGCCTTCGGTTTGACTGACGCGACTGTGGCCCGCAATCCGGTCAGTAAGCCCAACCACGAGCGCTCAATAGCGCACGATCGTTCTCCGCCCTCCGGATACATCCAGCAGCGAGGTGTCAATTTTTTTCTCTACCCGCCGGCCTTCCAGGCAGCTGATGCGCTCTCCCGTGCGAACTACGCTGTGAAAGTCGCTCCCGACCTGTGGATGCCTTTTAACGCCAGCGACCATCAATGGGTCCTCGAACGGTTTGCCGACCGCGACCTGGCCTACAAGTCGCCGACCGACCCTGCCGGCAATCGCTTTCGCCTCAAGGCCCATCACTACATTGGCGAACAGTTCCTCGGGCGCTTCGAGCGCGGTCTGGATGGTTGGCGCGTTGAAGGCGAGGCCGTCACCAGCCGCAGCGAATACGACATGTACAAAGGCAAATGGTGGAATCTCGGTCGCGTCGGCCCTGGTCTTCTGACGAGCTACCACCCGCGCCAGAGAGATAATGCGACCGGAAAGGCGCTCTCACCAGAGTTCAGCGCGAGGGCCGATCAATATCTCGCCTTCCTGCTCGCCGGCGGCTCGGGCCACGATGTCGGGTTGCGCCTGTTGGCCGATGGCGAGCAGGTCGCGGTTTGGCGCGGCCAGGATAACAACCGGCTCGCCTTGATCGTCTACCCGCTGACCGCCGTCGCCGACAAGCGTCTGCAACTTGAACTCTTCGACGACTCGCTGGATAATTGGGGCCATATCATGCTCGACCACGTCATGCTGATGCGGAAGGATGATACCGAGTTTATCGAAAAGACAACTGAAGTCATCCAATCGAAGGAACCAATCATACGTTCCAACTACGACGTTTATCTCACCGACAACGAACTGCTATACGTGAATCAGGCATGTAACGAAGAAGATACTGAAGCGCCCTTCTTCCTGCATCTGATTCCAGTCGACATGGATCAGCTGCCTGTCTATCGTAAGGAGTACAATTTTGACAACCTTGACTTCAGTTTCAGTGAGCATGGCCTCATGAGCGAACAAACGTGCATCGCGGTACGCCAGCTTCCAGAGTATGACATCCGCCAAATCGAGACCGGTCAGTACATCGGAGAGGGCAGGATTTGGGAAAGCAGGGTCAACTTTGAAAAGTAGTCAGGGCTCTCCATAGCGGCCAGGAGAGAAGAGAGAAAGATTCTATTGAAGATAACATAAGACAGTTTCAGAATCCAACGCGATGACGCCAGGACGCAGAGACGCACAGAAAAACCAGTTTAGCCTAGTTCTTTGCGCCCTTGCGCCTTTGCGTTAAAAACAGTTTCAGATCCATATCACTGAAGTTGAGTCTATGTTTATGCTTCAAGTTGTGAGAGGGGCGCGTCATCCTCTGTTCTATCTGCTCTATCTGCCCTGGTTGGCGCTTCTGGGCTGGCTGACCAGCCTGGCCTGGTTTCTATGCGATGACGCCTTCATCAGCTTTCGCTATGTCCGCAATCTGCTGGAAGGGCACGGCCTGGTGTTCAACCCGGGCGAATACGTCGAAGGCTACTCCAACTTCCTGTGGGTGCTCGAACTGGCAGCTATCTGGGGCATCTTCGGCGTAAGGCCAGAGCAGGCGGCCCCCTGGTTGTCGGTGGTGTGCACAGCGACCACCATCGCCGCGATGCTGTGGTGGGTAGGCCGCATGCCCGGTATGCGCCACAGGAGCCTGGTGGGGTGGATGGCGCTGGGTCTGCTGTGCAGCAGCGCGACCTTTGCCGTCTGGACCTCGGGCGGTGGGCTGGAGACGCGTCAGTTCACCTTCTTCATCGTGCTGGCGGTAGTCTGTCTGGGTCTGTACCGGGACAACCGTTGGGGGCTGCTGGCAGCGTCGCTGAGCCTGGCGGCAGCCGCGTATACGCGGCCCGAAGGCCCCCTGTTGGCAGTCTGCTGTTTCGGCTGGTTTGCGGTGCAGCGCGCCTGCGAACGCAGGCGGCTCGCCGGGCGCGAGTTCTGGGCTGACTGTAGCTACCTGATCGCCCCCTTCGCTCTCCTGGTCGCAGCCCACTACCTGTTCCGCTACAGCTACTACGGCGAATGGCTGCCCAACACCTACTACGCCAAGCACGTTCGACCGTGGTACGAATCGGGCTTCCGCTACCTGAAGGCCGCGGCTCTGGAGACAGGGCTGTACCTGCTGCTGCCGCTGTCGTGGCTGGCCCTGCGGACGCATTGGCGGTCCCAGCGGGACGGAACGTATGGGTTGGCGCTGCTGTGCGTGGTTGCTCACATGGCCTATGCGCTGCGGATAGGGGGTGACCATTTCGAGTACAGGCCGCTGGATTTCTACTGGCCGCTGCTGGCGGTTCCCGCCGCGGCCGGCATCGTTCGACTCGGCGCCATGATTGCGGGCGCGCTGCGGCGCATGCGCGCATTTGTGCGGGGAGGGGACGTAATTGCAAGTCCGCAGGCCTGGGCCCTCGCGCTGTTTGTCCCGGTTCTCTTCTATGCAGGCGCGATGCAGGGCGTCTTGCTGTTCGAAGGCGCCGCGATACGCGAACGCATTCTGTTTCTGCATATCGAACTCAATGAGAAGAACGCAGGCTGGCTGCTCGCCGCGCCGGGGATGCCGATGCTCGTCGCCATCTCCAATGATCTACGCAGGCAGTCCGTGCAACAGTCCGTCGGCTCTCGCTTCACGGAACACCGTGAGTTCGCCAACATGCGGATACAGAACTGGAAGCCTTACGAGAAGGCGGAGCGTGGGGTGATCCCCGACGATGCCCTGATGGCTATCGGCGCCATCGGTATCCCATTCTATTACGTTCCGGACCTGAACATCATCGATACCTCCGGTTTGACTGACGCGACTGTGGCCCGCAATCCGGTCAATAAGCCCAACCACGAGCGCTCAATAGCGCACGACCGTGAACCGCCCCCCGGATACATCCAGCAGCGAGGTGTCAACTTTTATCTCTACCCGCCGGCCCTCCATGCAGCTGATGCGCTCTCCCGTGCGCACTACGCTGTGAAAGTCGCTCCCGACCTGTGGATGCCTTTTAACGCCAGCGACCATCAGTGGGTCCTCGAACGGTTTGCCGACCGCGCCCTGGCCTACAAGTCGCCGACCGACCCTGCCGGCAATCGCTTTCGCCTCAAGGGCCATCACTACATTGGCGAACAGTTCCTCGGGCGCTTCGAGCGCGGTCTGGATGGTTGGCGCGTTGAAGGCGAGGCCGTCACCAGCCGCAGCGAATACGACGTGTACGACGTGTACAAAGAAGGCCAACGGTGGGATCTCGGTCGCGTCGGCCCTGGTCTTCTGACGAGCTACCACCCGCGCCAGAGAGATAATGCGACCGGAAAGGCGCTCTCACCAGAGTTCAGCGCGAGGGCCGGTCAACATCTCGCCTTCCTGCTCGCCGGCGGCTCGGGCCACGATGTCGGGTTGCGCCTGTTGGCCGATGGCGAGCAGGTCGCGGTTTGGCGCGGCCAGGATCACAACCGGCTCGCCTTGATCGTCTACCCGCTGGCTGCCGTCGCCGACAAGCGTCTGCAACTTGAACTCTTCGACGACTCGCTGGATAATTGGGGCCATATCATGCTCGACCACGTCATGCTGATGCGGAAGGATGATACCGAGTTTATCGAAAAGGCAACTGAAGTCATCCAATCGAAGGAACCAATCATACGTTCCAACTACGACGTTTATCTCACCGACAACGAACTGCTATACGTGAATCAGGCATGTAACGAAGAAGATACTGAAGCGCCCTTCTTCCTGCATCTGATTCCGGTCGACATGGATCAGCTGCCTGTCTATCGTAAGGAGTACAATTTTGACAACCTTGACTTCAGTTTCAGTGAGCATGGCCTCATGAGCGGACAAACGTGCATCGCGGTACGCCGGCTTCCAGAGTATGACATCCGCCAAATCGAGACCGGTCAGTACATCGGAGAGGGCAGGATTTGGGAAAGCAGGGTCAACTTTGAAAAGTAGTAACGCGATGACGCCAGGACGCAGAGACGCACAGAAAAACCAGTTTAGCATAGTTCTTTGCGCCCTTGCGCCTTTGCGTTAAAAACAGTTTCAGATCCATATCACTGAAGTTGAGTCTATGTTTATGCTTCAAGTTGTGAGAGGGGCGCGTCATCCTCTGTTCTATCTGCTCTATCTGCCCTGGTTGGCGCTTCTGGGCTGGCTGACCAGCCTGGCCTGGTTTCTATGCGATGACGCCTTCATCAGCTTTCGCTATGTCCGCAATCTGCTGGAAGGGCACGGCCTGGTGTTCAACCCGGGCGAATACGTCGAAGGCTACTCCAACTTCCTGTGGGTGCTCGAACTGGCAGCTATCTGGGGCATCCTCGGCGTGAGACCAGAGCAGGCGGCCCCCTGGTTGTCGGTGGTGTGCACAGCGACCACCATCGCCGCGATGCTGTGGTGGATAGGCCGCATGCCCGGAATGCGCCACAGAAGCCTGGTGGGGTGGATGGCGCTGGGTCTGCTGTGCAGCAGCGCGACCTTTGCCGTCTGGACCTCGGGCGGTGGGCTGGAGACGCGTCAGTTCACCTTCTTCATCGTGCTGGCGGTAGTCTGTCTGGGTCTGTACCGGGACAACCGTTGGGGGCTGCTGGCAGCGTCGCTGAGCCTGGCGGCAGCCGCGTATACGCGACCCGAAGGCCCCCTGTTGGCAGTCTGCTGTTTCGGCTGGTTTGCGGTGCAGCGCTCCCGCGAACGCAGACGTCTCGCCGGGCGCGAGTTCTGGGCTGACTGTAGCTACCTGATCGCCCCCTTCGCTCTCCTGGTCGCAGCCCACTACCTGTTCCGCTACAGCTACTACGGCGAATGGCTGCCCAACACCTACTACGCCAAGCACGTTCGCCCGTGGTACGAATCGGGCTTCCGCTATCTGGTCGCCGCGGCTCTGGAGACAGGGCTGTATCTGTTGCTGCCGCTGTCGTGGCTGGCCCTGCGGGCGCGTTGGCAGTCCCAGCGGGACGGAACGTATGGGTTGGCGCTGCTGTGCGTGGTTGCTCACATGGCCTATGCGCTGCGGATTGGGGGTGACCATTTCGAGTACAGGCCGCTGGATTTCTACTGGCCGCTGCTGGCGGTTCCCGCCGCGGCCGGCATCGCACATCTCGGGGCCATGATTGCGGGCGCGCTGCGGCGCATGCGCGCATTTGTGTGGGGAGGGGACGTAATTGCAAGTCCGCAGGCCTGGGCCCTCGCGCTGTTCGTCCCGGTTCTCTTCTATGCAGGCGCGATGCAGGGCGCCTTGCTGTTCGAAGGCGCCGCGATACGCGAACGCATTGTGCTTCTGCACATCGAACTCAATGAGAAGAACGCAGGCTGGCTGCTCGCCGCGCCGGGGATGCCGATGCTCGTCGCCATCTCCAACGACCTGCGCCGACAGTCCACGCAACAGTTCGTCGGCTCTCGCTTCACGGAACACCGTGAGTTCGCCAACATGCAGCTACAGTCATGGAAGCCTTACGAGAAGGCGGAGCGTGGGGTGATCCCCGACGATGCCCTGATGGCTGGCAACACCATCGGTATCCCATTCTATTACGTTCCGGACCTGAAAATCATTGACAGGAGCGGCTTGACCGACGCGACCGTGGCCCGCAATCCGGTCAGTCATCCCAACCACGAGCGCTACATAGCGCACGACCGTGAACCGCCTCCCGGATACCTTGAGGAGCGAGGTGTCAACTTTTATCTCCACCCGCCGGCCTTCCAGGCAGATGATGCGCTCTCCCGTGCGAACTACGCTGTGAAAGTCGCTCCCGATCTGTGGATGCCTTTTAACGCCAGCGACCATCAGTGGGTCCTCGAACGGTTTGCCGACCGCGACCTGGTCTACAAGTCGCCGACCGACCCTGCCGGCAATCGCTTTCGCCTCAAGGGCCATCACTACATTGGCGAACAGTTCCTCGGGCGCTTCGAGCGCGGTCTGGATGGTTGGCGCGTTGAAGGCGAGGCCGTCACCAGCCGCAGCGAATACGACGTGTACAAAGAAGGCCAACGGTGGAATCTCGGTCGCGTCGGCCCTGGTCTTCTGACGAGCTACCACCCGCGCCAGAGAGATAATGCGACCGGAAAGGCGCTCTCACCAGAGTTCAGCGCGAGGGCCGGTCAACATCTCGCCTTCCTGCTCGCCGGCGGCTCGGGCCACGATGTCGGGTTGCGCCTGTTGGCCGATGGCGAGCAGGTCGCGGTTTGGCGCGGCCAGGATCACAACCGGCTCGCCTTGATCGTCTACCCGCTGACCGCCGTCGCCGACAAGCGTCTGCAACTTGAACTCTTCGACGACTCGCTGGATAGTTGGGGCCATATCATGCTCGACCACGTCATGCTGATGCGGAAGGATGATACCGAGTTTATCGAAAAGGCAACTGAAGTCATCCAATCGAAGGAACCAATCATACGTTCCAACTACGACGTTTATCTCACCGACAACGAACTGCTATACGTGAATCAGGCATGTAACGAAGAAGATACTGAAGCGCCCTTCTTCCTGCATCTGATTCCGGTCGACATGGATCAGCTGCCTGTCTATCGTAAGGAGTACAATTTTGACAACCTTGACTTCAGTTTCAGTGAGCATGGCCTCATGAGCGAACAAACGTGCATCGCGGTACGCCAGCTTCCAGAGTATGACATCCGCCAAATCGAGACCGGTCAGTACATCGGAGAGGGCAGGATTTGGGAAAGCAGGGTCAACTTTGAAAAGTAGTCAGGGCTCTCCATAGCGGCCAGGAGAGAAGAGAGAAAGATTCTATTGAAGATAACATAAGACAGTTTCAGAATCCAACGCGATGACGCCAGGACGCAGAGACGCACAGAAAAACCAGTTTAGCCTAGTTCTTTGCGCCCTTGCGCCTTTGCGTTAAAAACAGTTTCAGATCCATATCACTGAAATCGGGGCTATGTTTATGCTTCAAGTTGTGAGAGGGGCGCGTCATCCTCTGTTCTATCTGCTCTATCTGCCCTGGTTGGCGCTTCTGGGCTGGCTGACCAGCCTGGCCTGGTTTCTATGCGATGACGCCTTCATCAGCTTTCGCTATGTCCGCAATCTGCTGGAAGGACACGGCCTGGTGTTCAACCCGGGCGAATACGTCGAAGGCTACTCCAACTTCCTGTGGGTGCTCGAACTGGCAGCTATCTGGGGCATCTTCGGCGTAAGGCCAGAGCAGGCGGCCCCCTGGTTGTCGGTGGTGTGCACAGCGACCACCATCGCCGCGATGCTGTGGTGGATAGGCCGCATGCCCGGTATGCGCCACAGAAGCCTGGTGGGGTGGATGGCGCTGGGTCTGCTGTGCAGCAGCGCGACCTTTGCCGTCTGGACCTCGGGCGGTGGGCTGGAGACGCGTCAGTTCACCTTCTTCATCGTGCTGGCGGTAGTCTGTCTGGGTCTGTACCGGGACAACCGTTGGGGGCTGCTGGCAGCGTCGCTGAGCCTGGCGGCAGCCGCGTATACGCGGCCCGAAGGCCCCCTGTTGGCAGTCTGCTGTTTCGGCTGGTTTGCGGTGCAGCGCGCCTGCGAACGCAGGCGGCTCGCCGGGCGCGAGTTCTGGTCTGACTGTAGCTACCTGATCGCCCCCTTCGCTCTCCTGGTCGCAGCCCACTACCTGTTCCGCTACAGCTACTACGGCGAATGGCTGCCCAACACCTACTACGCCAAGCACGTTCGCCCATGGTACGAATCGGGCTTCCGCTACCTGGTGGCCGCGGCTCTGGAGACAGGACTGTACCTGCTGCTGCCGCTGTCGTGGCTGGCCCTGCGGGCGCGTTGGCAGTCACAGCGGGACGGGACGTATGGGTTGGCGCTGCTGTGTGTGGTTGCTCACATGGCCTATGCGCTGCGGATAGGGGGTGACCATTTCGAGTACAGGCCGCTGGATTTCTACTGGCCGCTGCTGGCGGTTCCCGCCGCGGCCGGCATCGTGCATCTCGGGGTTGTGACTGCGGGCGCGCTGCGGCGCATGCGCACATTCGAACATATGTGCGGGGGGGGGGGGGGTGATTTCCAGCCCGCAGGCCTGGGCCCTCGCGCTGTTCGTCCCGGTTCTCTTCTATGCAGGCGCGATGCAGGGCGTCTTGCTGTTCGAAGGCGCCGCGATACGCGAACGCATTCTGCGTCTGCACATCGAACTCAATGAGAAGAACGCGGGCTGGCTGCTCGCCGCGCCGGGGATGCCGATGCTCGTCGCCATCTCCAACGACCTGCGCCGACAGTCCGCGCAACAGTCCGTCGGCTCCCGCTTCACGGAACACCGTGAGTTCGCCAACATGCAGATACAGTCATGGAAGCCTTACGAGAACGCGGAGCGTGGGGTGATCCCCGACGATGCCCTGATGGCCTACGGCGCCGTCGGTATCCCATTCTATTACGTTCCGGACCTGAAAATCATCGATGCCTTCGGTTTGACTGACGCGACTATGGCCCGCAATCCGGTCAGTAAGCCCAACCACGAGCGCGTAATAGCGCACGATCGTAGGCCGCCCTCCGGATATATCCAGCAGCGAGGTGTTAATTTTTTTCTCTACCCGCCGGCCTTCCAGGCAGATGATGCGCTCTCCCGTGCGAACTACGCTGTGAAAGTCGCTCCCGACCTGTGGATGCCTTTTAACGCCAGCGACCATCAATGGGTCCTCGAACGGTTTGCCGACCGCGACCTGGCCTACAAGTCGCCGACCGACCCTGCCGGCAATCGCTTTCGCCTCGGCGACCATCGCTACATTGGCGAACAGTTCCTCGGGCGCTTCGAGCGCGGTCTGGATGGTTGGCGCGTTGAAGGCGAGGCCGTCACCAGCCGCAGCGAATACGACGTGTACAAAGGCCAACGGTGGAATCTCAGTCGCGTCGGCCCTGGTCTTCTGACGAGCTACCATCCGCGCCAGAGAGATAATGCGACCGGAAAGGCGCTCTCACCAGAGTTCAGCGCGAGGGCCGGTCAACATCTCGCCTTCCTGCTCGCCGGCGGCTCGGGCCACGATGTCGGATTGCGCCTGTTGGCCGATGGCGAGCAGGTCGCGGTTTGGCGCGGCCGGGATCACGCCTGGCTCGACTTGATCGTCTACCCGCTGGCTGCCGTCGCCGACAAGCGTCTGCAACTTGAACTCTTCGACGACTCGCTGGATAGTTGGGGCCATATCATGCTCGACCACGTCATGCTGATGCGGAAGGATGATACCGAGTTTATCGAAAAGACAACTGAAGTCATCCAATCGAAGGAACCAATCATACGTTCCAACTACGACGTTTATCTCACCGACAACAAACTGCTATACGTGAATCAGGCATGTAACGAAGAAGATACTGAAGCGCCCTTCTTCCTGCATCTGATTCCAGTCGACATGGATCAGCTGCCTGTCTATCGTAAGGAGTACAATTTTGACAACCTTGACTTCAGTTTCAGTGAGCATGGCCTCATGAGCGAACAAACGTGCATCGCGGTACGCCAGCTTCCAGAGTATGACATCCGCCAAATCGAGACCGGGCAGTACATCGGAGAGGGCAGGATTTGGGAAAGCAGGGTCAACTTTGAAAGTAGTCAGGGCTCTCCATAGCGGCCAGGAGAGAAGAGAGAAAGATTCTATTGAAGATAACATAAGTTGGAATTTTGACATATCCTTCTGCATCTGTTATCATTTCACCTGAAACAACTGAATATCGCTAGACTCTTATCCAGAGAGGCGGAGGGACCGGCCCTGTGAAGCCTCGGCAACCCGGCAGCGGAAGGCGAATCGCTTTCCGTAGCGTAGGTGCCAATTCCGGCAGATACATTCTGGAAGATGAGAGGAAGGAACTTGTCTGAAAACCTCTCGTCTGCGCGGCGGGAGGTTTTTTTTCAGTGATCAGCACTGACCTCTGTAGTTCTTTGCGCCCTTGCGCCTTTGCGTTAAAAACAGTTTCAGAATCCAACGCGATGACGCCAGGACGCAGAGACGCACAGAAAAACCAGGGTAGCCTAGTTCTTTGCGCCTTTGCGTTAAAACTGTAGTTTTCATTCTGATTTACATGTAGCCACTGGGTTTTCATCCGCATGATCGTAATGAAATTCGGCGGGACATCCGTCGGCACAACGGAATCGATTCACAGTGTAGCCCAAATTGTGGCCGATGCGGTCGGGAGACAGGCCGAAGGCGTCGGCGATGCCCAGCAGAGGGGAGACAGGGAGGGCTGCAATGTTGTTTCGCGCGCCACTGTAGGGCGCGCCCCCGGCGTGCTGGTCGTCGTCAGCGCCATGAGTGGGGTGACGAATACGTTGATCGACGCGGCCCAGGCGGCCGCCGCCAGCGACGAAGCCCCCTACCGGGACGGACGCAGCCAGTTGTTGGTAAGACATCAGGTGGTGGCCGGTCAGCTCATCGAGGACGGTGTGGAGCGAGCCGGGCTGGGCAGGCTGTTCGACAACCGCCTACAGGAGTTCGAGCGCCTGTGCCGCAGCATCACCGTGCTCGGCGAACTCACGCAGCGGGGACTGGATGTCGTCAGCGGTGTGGGCGAACGCTTAAGCGCGCCGCTGCTGGCGGCTGTGCTGCGGGCCAACGGTGTCAAGGCCCAATTCGTCGACGCCGGCGAGTTGATCATCACCGATGACGACTTTGGCAACGCCAATCCACTGATGACACCGACAGTGACCCGCTGCCGGGATCGCCTGCTGCCCATGATGCAGAGCGGCGTGACGCCGGTCGTGACCGGCTTTGTCGGCGCTACGGAAAACGGTGTGCCCACGACATTGGGCCGCGGTGGTTCCGACTATTCAGCGGCGATCCTGGGCGCAGCCCTCGATGCCGACGAGATCCAGATCTGGACAGACGTGGATGGCGTTATGACCGCCGATCCACGCATCGTTGCAAACGCCCGCTCTATGCCGGAGCTTTCCTACGCGGAGGTAGCGGAGTTGGCTTATTACGGCGCCAAGGTGCTGCACCCCAAGACCGTGACCCCAGCCATTGAAAAGAAGATACCCCTGCGGGTGCTCAACACATTCAATCCCACTCACCCAGGCACCCACATTGTCGAAAAGACACGGGCGCTGCGTCACGGCGTAAAAGCGATCACTGCCGTGCGGGATCTGCGGCTGATTACAGTGGCCGGGCGCGGGATGATCGGCGTGCCCGGCATCGCCGCCCGCACCTTCGAAGCGGTGGCCCGGCAGAAAGCCAATGTGCTGATGATTAGCCAGGGCAGCAGTGAGCAGAGCATCTGTTTTGTGGTGCCAGAGCCGGAGGGTGAAGCGGTTATCGCGGCGCTCAAGGTCGAGTTTGCGCGGGAGCTGGTCCAACACCTGATTGAAGAGATCGCCAGCCAGCCGGATATCGTGATCGTGGCGGTCATCGGCTCCGGTATGAAGGGCACACCGGGCATTGCGGCACGAGTCTTCAGCGCGCTGGGGGCGCAGGGCATCAATGTGATCGCCATCGCCCAGGGATCGAGCGAGGCCAACATCAGCCTCGTCGTCCTCCACGCGGCCGCAGACGAGGCGATCCGCGCAATTCACGATACATTTGAACTGGGAACGGAGTAGAGCCATGGCCGACTTTCTTGGTGATTCAGCGATTCAGACGACAGGGGCGGGTTGGATCGCTTCCGCGCCCAAACCGGTCATCTTATTGGGGTTGGGCGGCGTTGGCCAAGCGTTGTTGCGGCAGATTGTGGCGAAGCGAGCCTTTCATGCCGAACAGTACGATCTACGCATCCGCTTCCTCGCCTTGTGCGATAGCCGCGGCGCGGTGGTGGAGCCGGATGATGGCTTCTCGGACAGGCAGCTGACTGAAATTCTGCAGCTGAAAGAGCAGGGGCGCGCGCTGACGAACCATCCGCTGGGTGGCATCCAGGAGGATCTGGCCGCGATTGTTGACATCGTTGGGCAGCCAGGCGCGGTCGTCATCGACTGCACCGCCTCGGATGCGACAGTGGAGGCCCTGTTTCTGGCCCTGAATCGAGGCTATCAGGTTGTATTGGCGAACAAGAAACCGCTGACCATCGAACAGGCAGTGTACGACCAGCTCAGCCGCAGCCGGGCCGCTGCCGACGCGCCGCGTACCCTGGGCCAGACCCGCTGGGAGACAACTGTAGGCGCCGGCCTGCCAGTGATCGCTACGCTCAACCGCTTGGTGTCCAGCGGCGACGAGATCGAGCGCATCGCCGGCGCGTTCAGCGGCACTCTGGGCTATCTGATGACCGGCCTGGAAGAAGGCCGCGCCTTCAGCGAAACGGTGCGGGAGGCGTTCCGACTGGGCTATACCGAGCCGGATCCACGCGATGATCTGGGCGGCATCGATGTGGCCCGCAAGGCCCTGATTCTGGCGCGGGGGATGGGCTGGCGCATGGAGATGGATCAGGTGCAGGTCAGCGGTCTGTACCCGGAAAGGCTGGCCGACCTGAGCGTAGACAATTTTCTGGCGGAGTTGCCATCGCTGGACGAACGCTACCGCCAAGAGGCGGCGCGTGCCGCCTCTGAGGGCAAGGTTCTGCGTTACACGGCCACGCTGGCAGAGGGCGCGTGCTGTGTCGGCCTGACGGCAGTGGCGAAGGAGAGCCCTCTGGGGCGTCTGAGCGGCACAGACAATCTAGTCGAACTCTACAGCTGCTGGTACAGCCCGAACCCGCTGGTCATTCAGGGGCGGGGCGCGGGAGTAGAGGCGACGGCGGCCGGCGTATTGAGCGATGTGATGGAGCTGCGCTGAAACTGCAGTTGCCAGTGATGCTGAGTACAGCCGCTTTGCGGTCAGCGATCAGTGCACTGCAGATACTCGAAACTGGAAACTAGCCAATGAACAGTCAGTCAAAGATCCGCGTGGGCGTGCTGGGCGCGACCGGCGCAGTGGGACAACGATTTGTGCAGATGTTGCAGGGCCATCCCTGGTTTGAGATCAGCGCGCTGTGCGCATCGCAACGCAATGTGGGCAAGCGCTATGTGGATGCCTGCAATTGGCTGTTGCGGGGCGATATGCCGGACCCGCTGCGGGGCTGCGTCCTGCAGGAGATGGCGCCGGGCATCGACTGCCAGTTGGTGTTCAGCGCCTTGCCCGGCGGGCCGGCCAGATCTATCGAAGCGGAGCTGGCCGCAGCCGGCTACATCGTATGCAGCAATGCCAGCGCCTACCGCTATGAGCCGGATGTGCCTCTGCTGATCCCAGAGGTCAACCCAGAGCATGTAGGGCTGATCGATGCCCAGCGTCGACAGCGGGGCTGGCAGGGGTTCATCGTCACCAATCCCAACTGCTCCACAACCCATCTGGTAAGTGCGCTACACCCGCTGCACGAAGCGTTTGGCGTCGAAAAGGTTTTTGTGGTCACGATGCAGGCCGTCAGCGGAGCGGGGTACCCCGGCGTGCCGTCGATGGATGTTATCGACAATGTGATACCGTTCATCGACGCCGAAGAGGAGAAGATGGAACGCCGCGAGCCACAGAAACTGCTGGGAAGATTTGACGGCCGGGGCGTGCAGTTGGCAGATTTCGTCGTCAGCGCCCACTGCAACCGAGTGCCGGTGCGCAACTCGCATCTGGCGGCGATCAGTGTGGCGTTCGCCCGCCGGCCTGGTTTGGAAGATGCGCGGCAGGTGTGGGCGGAGTACGATCCCCTGCCCCAGCGCTTGGGTCTGCCCAGCGCGCCCCGGCCGGCGATCCTCTACCGGGCGGAGACCGACCGACCCCAGCCGCGCATGGACCGGCTGAGCGGCAGCATCCCCGGCATGACGACAGTCGTCGGCCGGCTGCGGGCCGATCCGCTTTTTCACATGAAGTTCCTGGCTCTGGGCCACAACACAATCCGCGGAGCGGCCGGCGGCAGCCTGCTCAACGCCGAGTTTCTGGTGTCGCAGGGATATCTGAAGGCAGAACGGCCGCGACGGGCGCTTTACAGGTTCAGCCCGTAAAGCCCAAGCGCTTTAGTCTTGGATCAGAAAACTTCGAATCCAACGGAGGCGTGTAGCTCATAGCCCGTTCCTTCTCTTACGCAATTTGCGCATATACGCAAAATGTGCGACGATCCCTAGACAAGGCTGTTCGTCAGCGTTGCGGCAGGCGTAGCGAATGGAAGGTGCGGAATTGGGCAACACGCAAACACGAGAAGCATATCCGATTGCCGTTGAAAACTTTGGGCTGGCATCCCTTGATGAGCTTGTCGGTGATCTGATCATCTACCGCAGCCTGGAACCGATCACGCGCCAACTGCCTGGCCTGAAATCAGCCCGCTACCAATTGGGGCTCCCCAGCCGCGTTGTTCCCCGCAAGCAACAGGAGTCATATGCTCAGGTGGCCCTGTGGATCCTGGAGAAGGCGCAACGACAACGACGCGCCACCATCGCTGAGTTGCTGTTGATCGGCGATACGCTTTCCGGCGATGGTCACACTTTTCAGGTGATGCGCGCCTTGGGCGCAGAGAGGGGTTCATCCCGCGATCGGGAGCAGAGCCGGATCGACGCGGGCAGAGGCGCGGCCCTGCCCAGCGCCTGCTTTATCGGCAACGAAAAGGCCAACGAATCAGAGCATTTTGTCGCCGATGTGGCGACGGGTATGTTCGAGGCAAACCGTTGGAGCCAACTGGTAGACTGGATCCGCTGGGCAGCGCAGAACGGCTTGCGGATGGACAGAAATACAGTGGTCATTCTCGATTTAGACAAGACGGCCATCGGCGCGCGGGGGCGCAACAACCGGGCCATCGATGTGGCGCGTCTGAAAGGGCTGTATCGCACGGTGGGCAGCCTGCTGGGCAATCGATTCGATGCCAAGCTGTTCGCGCAACATTATGAACATCTCAACCGCGCCCGATATCATCACCTGACCGGGGACAATCAGGATTATCTGGCGTATATCTGCCTCGTTCTCAACAACGACGGCCTCGACTGCGCGGATCTGTTGGAACGGATCGAAGGCGGAGCAGTGCAGACATTTGAGCAGTTTGTCCGCTATGTCGAGGTCTGCATCGCCGGGGGCGGACGAGTGAGCGAAGCGATGCGCCAGGCCCACGAAGCCGTCAACACCGCAGTTGCGCAAGGGGATCCCACGCCGTTCAAACAGTTCCGGCGGGAGGAGTTTCTAGCGACGTTGGAACATATGAACAATCTGGCTGATGATATGCCGGCCGAGGAACGCTTCAACCAGGAAATCTGCATCACGCAAGAGGTGCGCGAGGCCATTTTGTGGTTGAAGGAGCAAGGGTGTCTGATCATCAGCTTCAGCGACAAGCCAGACGAGTCTTCGATCCCCCACCGTACCCGACACCGGGGCAAACAGCCGATCCACAAAGCCAAAACCCACGCGGTTGGCGTCAGCATCGCGGATCAGCTGCGCAATCTGTAGGGGCAGGGCAACCCGTTCAGTTGCCAACGCCGTTACCGGCAACTAGCCACTCATCACTAAAAATCGCAGTTTAGATTGGATTATGACCAACAACGAAAAGAAACCGGAGGCGAAGCCACCACCGGAAGAAAGTCCTAACGAGCGGTTTCGACAGCTATTCAAACGCGGTTGGATCTGGATTTTGCTGGTCGTTCTGATCGTTTTTGCCTACGTCTTCTTTATCAATCCACCGGGCGCGTCCGACGATCTGCTCGGGCTGAATCAGGTGGCTGACTACGTGCGCAACGGCTCTGTGCAGCGGATTGTGGTGCAGGGCGACGATATCATTGTCGAGATTTCAAGCAGTGAGCGTCGCCGCAGCCGCAAAGAGTCCGGCGAAAGTCTGCTGGATTCGCTCAAATCATTCGGCGTGTCGTCAGATCAGTTGGCCGCCATTCCCATCGATGTGGAACGCGCGCCCAACAGCGGCGCCTTTTTCAATTGGCTGATTATGCTGTTGCCGATGATTCTGATCTTCGGCTTTTTTATCTTTATTATGCGCCAGGCAGGAGCCGGCGGGCAGAACCGGGCCATGCAGTTCGGGCGCAGTCGGGCCAAAAAGATGGAAGAGGCCGATCGTCCTACCGTCACCTTTGAGGATGTGGCCGGTTCTGAAGAAGCCAAGCAGGAGTTGCACGAGGTGGTTGAGTTCCTGAAGGAGCCGGAGAAGTTCGCCGCCCTGGGCGCGCGCATCCCCAAAGGCGCGCTGATGGTGGGATCGCCAGGCACGGGCAAGACGCTGCTGGCCAAGGCGGTGGCCGGCGAGGCGGGCGCGCCGTTCTTCAGCATCAGCGGCTCCGAATTTGTGGAGATGTTCGTGGGCGTGGGCGCCAGCCGGGTGCGCGATCTGTTCGAACAGGCCAAGAAGAACTCGCCCTGTATCATTTTCATCGATGAGATCGACGCTGTCGGTCGTCACCGGGGCGCGGGCATGGGCGGCGGCAACGATGAACGGGAACAGACTCTCAATCAGATTCTGGTGGAAATGGACGGCTTTGACAGTGACACAACCGTGATCGTCATCGCGGCGACCAATCGTCCGGATATTCTCGATCCAGCCCTGCTGCGGCCAGGACGCTTCGACCGCACAATCGTGGTGGATCGGCCGGACCGCCGGGGACGCGAGGCGATTCTGCAGGTGCATGCCCGGGGCAAGCCGCTGGGGCCAGATGTCGATTTGAATGTGATCTCCAAGCAGACGCCTGGAATGGTAGGCGCTGATCTGGAAAATCTGCTCAATGAGGCGGCAATTCTGACCGCCCGCCGCAATAAGCGCGCCATTGGCATGGCCGAACTGGTGGAGTCGATTGAACGGGTGATGGCCGGGCCAGCGCGCAAGAGTCGGGTGCTCAGCGCCGAAGAGCGGCAGGTGGTAGCCTATCACGAAGCGGGCCATGCAGTGGTGATGGCGCTGCTGGAACACACGGACGCGGTCGGAAAGATCAGCCTCGTCAGCCGCGGCCAGGCTCTGGGCTACGTGATGCCTCTGCCAGACGAGGATCGCATGCTGAAGAGTCAGGCAGAGTACGAAGACGAGCTGGCCGGACTTTTGGGTGGCCGTGTGGCCGAAGAGCTGACTTTCGAAGAGATCACCACCGGCGCGGCCAACGATCTGGAACGGGTAACGAAGCTGGCAAAGGCGATGGTCACGCGCTTTGGAATGAGTAAAAAATTGGGGCCCATGCAGCTCACCCAAGGCGATTCCAACCCGTTTCTGGGTATGGATTTAGGCGAACGGCGCTCCTACAGCGAAGATGTGGCGCGCGCCATCGACCGCGAAGTGCGCCGGATTGTGGAGACAGCCTATATGCGGGCCAAAGAGGTTCTGACCACTCATCAGGACAAACTGCGTCTTCTGGCAGAGACGCTTCTGGAGCAGGAGGTCCTGGAGCGGAACGAGTTCGAAAAGCTGCTGGGGCTGACATGAAGGTTGGACAGCTACAGGTGAAGCATATTTACTCCTCGCTTCTTTGCGCCAACGCCACGGCGATGGCGGCCGCCACGTTGGCATTGTTCCGCAGCAGAGCCAGATTTGAACGGATGCTGCGGGCCCCGGTCAGTTCGGCGATGCGCTTGAGCAGGTAGGGCGTCACCTCTGCTGAGCGCAGGCCGGCGACGTGCGCATCGTTCAGCGCCTGCTCGATAAACGGTTCGATCTGCGCTGTCGGGATTTCGTCCTCTGCCGGCACAGGCACAGCCACCAGAAGCCCCCCTGGCAGCTCCAACCCCTGTTTCGCCCGCCAAATGTCCGCCACCTCCTGAGGAGAGTTGCAACAGAGATCGACCGGCAGGCCGCTGCTGCGGCTGTAGAAGGCAGGGAACTCCTCGACGCCATAGCCGATGACGGTTACGCCGTGGGTCTCCAGGTATTCGAGCGTGGCCGGCAGGTCCAGCAGGGCTTTGGCGCCGGCGCAGACGACGATCACGGGGGTTTGCGCCAATTCCTGCAGATCGGCGCTGACATCGGCGCTGAGACCAGGCGCGCGGCTGCGATGAACACCGCCAATGCCTCCGGTGGCAAACAGCTCGATGCCAGCGCGGTGGGCGATCCACATTGTGGCGGCGACGGTCGTAGCCCCGTCCAGTTCGCGGGCCACGACGACGGGCAGGTCGCGTCGGCTCACTTTCGGCGCGTCGGCGGTAGCCAGACGCTCGATCTGTCGCGGGCTGAGGCCGGCGATCGGCTCCCCGTGGATGATGCCGACAGTGGCCGGCACTGCGCCGCGCCGGCGGACGATGCGCTCCATCTCCCGGGCCAGTTCCAGGTTGTCGGGGTAAGGCAGACCATGACTGATGACCGTTGATTCCAATGCGACCCGATTCATGCAGGAACGTCCCCTTCGATACCCAATAGAGAGAAAAGAGGAGCGCGTAGAGAGAACGCCTCTCACTTCTCTTTCCTCTCTACTCTATATGATCCACTTCATGATCCACTTCCCCACTGGCCCCATAAAGTCTACCTCATTTCGGCTCTGATTCGTAGCAGGGTTGCGGGCTGCTGAATTCGGGGGTAGGCTGCGCAGTGCAGGTCTGTTCTCTGCGGCTTTGTGATCCTGGAGTTCTGTCACGGCGTTTCTGTGGCGTCCTGGGGATGGCGTTCGGACGGTTTGTTCGGGCCGGGATCGGTCTATCTGTGGCGCGTGTTGGCTAGGGCAACTGCGCCAGGAGGTCACGGAGCAGCGGGAACAGAATGCCTGCAATCCCGATGCCCATCATCCACTTGAGCGCTCTCTGTTCCGATTGGACGGCCTGCACAGTGACGCGAACATCCGCCATCTCCCCTTGTAGCTCCGACTTGACAGTTGCGATATCCGACTTGACGGCTGCGATATCCCCTTGCAGCTCCGACCTGACGGCTGCGATATCCGACTTGACGGCTGCGATATCCCCTTGCAGCTCCGACCTGACGGCTGCGATATCCCCTTGCAGCTCCGACCTGACGGCTGCTATATCCCCTTGTAGCTCCGACTTGACAGTTGCGATATCCGACTTGACGGCTGCGATATCCCCTTGCAGCTCCGACTTGACGGTTGCGATATCCGCCTTGACAGTTGCGATATCCGCCTTGACGGTCTGCAGATCGGCTTTGGTTGCCAGGTGTTCGTATGCGCCTTCGATGCGGGCGAGGCGTTCAGTGGGCATCGGGGCGTTGCGTTGCGCTTCCAACCGGGCGATGCGTTCTTCCAGGGAGGCGGGCGCCGCTGTCGTTGCCATAGGTTAGTCTCCTGACCGGTCAGAGAGGAGGTTGACTTGCGCCTCTGCTCGGAAGAGGCGCTGTAGAAGTCGATCTTTCATATCCTGACCTTATTCTACCTGCTTTGTCAACTACTGCGTAACATGAATCCCTTATTTTCATGACGTATTTCAGCTATCGGCCTGTGCGCCATCCAGATTCACCTGTCGGCGCGCCATCCCTGATTTTCTGTCATTGCCAAAGATGTGTCAAGATTGACTCTGTGATATTTTTAGGGAATTATATACTTGACTGCACAAACATGAGTTCCAGTCAAATTTGTTATTTTGCCATAACCTGTTGTGTGTATTATAGATCGAACTGGAGGTAGATGACATGACGAATGCGGGGAAAGCGCTGGCCGGGAAGGTGGCGTTGGTCACCGGCGGGGGGCGGGGCATCGGGCGGGCGATCGCCATGGCCTATGCCCAATCCGGCGCAGCCGTCTGTTGCGCGGCGCGCACACGCGCGGAGATCGAGGCCGTAGCTGGCGAAATCGAAGCAGCCGGCGGACAGGCGCTGGCTGTGACCACGGATGTGGCCGATCTGCTGTCGGTGCAGCGAGCTGTTGCGGCGACGGTGGCGCGGTTCGGCGGTCTGGATATCGTGGTGATCAACGCCGGCGTCTCTCCGCAGAAGAGCAGCGTCGCCGAAAGCGACCCGACCGTCTGGAGTCAAACGATTGCGATCAATCTGACCGGCGCCTATTACTGCGCTAAGGCTGCCGTCCCCCATTTGAAGGCTCGCGGCGGGGGCAAGATCATCACCATCGGTTCGGGAATGGGGCGCCGCGGCGCGCCCGGAGCCTCTGCCTATAGTGTGTCCAAAGCGGGGCTGTGGATGTTCACGCGTGTGCTGGCCCAGGAGCTGCGGGCCGACGGCATCAGCGTCAATGAACTGACCCCGGGGCCGGTCATCACGGCGATGAATTCCGGCCCGCACGCGGATAGTTCCACTATATTCGACGGTGAGTGGTTTAAGCAGCCGGACGATGTCGTTCCCCTGGCGCTGTTTCTGGCAAGCGCGCCAGACATCGGACCGACGGCCCAAAGCTACAGTCTGATGCGCCGGGATGGATAATTAAATTTTCCCGTCTACAGCGACACCCACGCGCCATCGGCTGCCGCCCTGTACATGGCCTCCATGACCGCGCTGCGATAGGCGGCCTCGCGGGCGCTGACCAGCGGAATCGGCTCGCCAGACAGGTCTTTACGGTTGAGCGCGTCGAGGAAGAGGTCGAAGGCGTGAGGCCAGGCGGGAGGCAGGTCGGTCCAGGGAGATTGGCCGTCGGCGCCTGGCAGATTGGCGCTCTTGATGAACACCTCCGTGCGATTGCGCACATAGGCATGACCCTCGGCGCCGCTGATCTCGGCAGTGACAGGCTCAGCCACGTCCAGCCAAGCGGCGGCCAGCGAGCCGATGACACCGTTGGCGAAACCGAATAGGGCCTCGCCGGTTTCGTCACAGTCGGGGCCGTACTTTCCCAGGACCACCCGCAGGGTGGCGGTCACTTTTTCCACATCGCCCAGGATCCACAGCATCAGATCCAGCGCATGCGTGCCCAGGTCGCCGAAAGCGCCGACGCCGGCCCGCGCGGGGTCGGTCATCCACAGCCATTCGGGGGTGAAGATATCCCGCAATGCGCCGGCATGACAGTTGACAAAACGGGCACGGGTGATCTGCCCGAAAACGCCCTGAGCCACCTGCTCTTTCAGGAACTGATGGGCTGGAATCCCACGCTGGAAGTAACCGGTCTGGAAAAGGACGCCAGCCTGTTCCACAGCGTCGGCCATGCGGTAGGCGTCCCGCGCGCCGATGCCCAAGGGTTTTTCCACGAACAGATGTTTGCCGGCCGCGGCCGCGGACATGACCAACAGCTCGTGTTGGTCGGTCTCTGAGCAGATGATGGCCCCATCAATAGCGGCGTCGTTCCAGATAGCCTCGACGTTGTCCAGGGAGGGCGCGCCAAGCTGGGAGCCATACGTCTGGGCGCGGGCCGACTCATGATCCCAGACGGCGATTGTTCTGATATCGTCGCGGGCCTGCAATCGCTTGACAAATCCGGGGGTGTGGATGTGGGCGCAGCCGACGAGTGCTACGTTTGCCATAAAGATTCTCTCCACATGTGGGAAGGCTGATCTCGGGCAGGCGCAAAGCCAGCCCCTACTCGGCGCGCGTCAGAGGCGCTGCCATCAGTGTAGCCGATCGGTTGGCAATGCGCCATTACAATATCCCAGCGGCTGTCGGTCAAATCTGTCGGTCAAATCTGTTGGGTATCGGCTCAACCCGCCCGACGATTCAGGCCAGTTTCAAACGTCAGAGCCGCAGGTGGTCCGCATCGTCTGTTCCGATAGTCTGGTCTGAGTGTGGGGATGTATCAATCGCATAACTGCCTACCGGTATAATGACGATGCTGAATACAGCCGCTTTGCGCTCATCTGTACTTGAGCGCCCGCCCCCGGTTGTCGATGCCGCCGGCCTGATCCGAACCGCCCAGAACGAAGGCCGTACCCGCATGACCGGCCACAGGCATCCCGTGGATGCCTGCCGGCAGGTCTGGCAGGCGCGACCAGACAGCGGAGGCCGGGTCGTACACTTCCGCACTGGCAAGAGCGGTCCACGGACGCGGGCCGAGAATTTCGCCGCCAGCGACGACGATGCGCTCGCCCACTGTGGCCGCGCCGAAGCCACTGCGGGCCTCGTTCAGGGCCGGGCCATCCCGCCATTCTCCACTTGCCGGATCGAATATCTCAACTGTAGCCAGCGCTCCTATCCCCTGCCAGCGCCCGCCGATCACCCATAGCTCGCCATCGAAAGCCGTTGCCGCCACGTGCTCCCGCGGCTGCGACGGGCCAGGCAGAACGCTCCAGCTGTCCTCCACCGGGTCATAGCGGAGCATGGCTGTAGTGCCGCCGACGCCGCCGACTAGATAGATGAAATCTCCCAGCGAAACCGCTTCGCCGCCTAAACGCCGTTCCGGCATCGAGCCTGCCAGCGCCCACGCGGCCGTCGTCGGATCGTAGACGAAGACCGATTCTGTCGCCCGCCAGGCCATAGTGCGCGCCCCGCCAAAGACGAAAACTTTGCCGTTGTGACCGGTAGCCATCATATGGTGGGCCGGCTCCGGCAAGGGAGCGAGGGGCGTCCACGTATCGTTAGCCGGGTCGTAGGCCTCGAATTTCGTCAACCCGCCGAAGCCGCCCGGCACGTAAAAGATACTATCCACAACGGCCGCCCGCATCTCCGAGCGGGCCGTGGGCATCGGCGCGCCGCTCCGCCAACCATCTCCCACTGTGGCAGTGCCTGACAGTGACGGTGCAGTTTTGTCCGCAACCGGCGCCGCGAAGGGGGAGCTGACGCCGCCACCGCAGGCGGCAAGAAGCAGCATCGCCGTAGCCATCTGCAAGATGAACGCGCCAGATCGGACATAGCGCTCGCTCTTCCACCCTCTCTCTGTCCTCCGTTCGCTCGGCATCGACGTTTCGTTTTCTCGTCGTTTCATCTCGAGGTTTTCTCCTATCCCCGCACCCGCGCTTCTATCGCCTGCCCCCATGCCAATAGGCGCTCATCCGCGCCGAAAGGCGCGCAGAACTGCACCGCCAGGGGCAGGCCGTTCCCCGTCTCACCCGCCGGGATCGACAGCGTGGGCACGCCGGCATTGGTCCAGGGCAGATTCATGATCGGATTGCCGGTGGCGTGGGTCCCCGCCGGCGCCGGGCCGGGCGCGGCCGGCGCGATCCACAGATCCGCGCTGGCCGCGGCCAGCGCGTCCCGTAGAGACTGGCGCAATGTCAGCTGCGCGGCGCGTAGCGCATCGATTTCGTCGCGGGAGATACCCGCCCCGGTCTGCATGATCCGACGCATGTGTTCGCTGTAGCGGTCGGGATACGCCCCATACCAGCTGTCGTGGACCCGGGCTGCTTCCGCCGCCATCAGACGGCGCTGGGGAATCGGGCTGTGCGCATCTGTGTCTCCAGGATCATGCAATGGGTCGGCAGCGGCTACGGTTTCCGTTGGCGTCAACCATGAGCGGAGAGATACGGTTTTCTGACGCCGTTGCCTTACGCCCGGCCAGCCAACCGAATTTTTCCGTCCCATCCATATTGCTACCGCAAGAACGCCTCCACCAGCCCGCCGTCCACGTTGACGATCTGGCCGGTGGTCTTGGCGAAGGCGCCGCTCAGCAGCAGATAGGCGGCCTCCGCCTGATCTTCCGTCAGAATCGGCTGCTTCGTCAGCGTCCGCTGGGCGTAGAATTCGGCGAGGCGGGCCCGCAAATCGTCCGTCTCCTCCGACTCGTCGAAGGCGATACTGTACTTTGTCAGGGAAGAGATCACTCGCTTGCGCGAGAACATGGCGCTGCCGGCCACGACCGTCGCCGGGGCCAATCCGTTTACCCGCACCAGCGGCGCCAGTTCGATGGCCAACTCCCGCACCAGATGGTTGGCCGCAGCCTTGCTGGTATCGTAGGCCAGCGAACCTTTTTTCGCCACCGCGCCGTTGACGCTCGTCGCCATCACAAGCGAGCCGGGCAGGCCCTGGGCTTCCCATATCTTGCGAGCTTCATCGGCCACAATATAGGCGCCCTTGACATTGACGTCGAAGGTGACATCCCACATCTCATCCGGGATGTGGCCGCTGGCATCGGGCGGAAAGTAGACGCCAGCCGTGATCACCAGATTGTCGAGGCCGCCGTAGGCCAGCAGCGTCTGCCGAAAGAGCGCCTGGACGCTGGCCCGCTCGCCCACATCCACGCCCAGCCCGATGGCCGGCCCACAGGCGGAGATACCCGTGCCGGCGACGCCGATGCCGACCCCGTAGATGTCCGTCAGTTCAGCAGCAGTGGCCCGGGCCGCATCCGCGCTCAGGTCGGCGCAGACGACATGCGCGCCTTCCTTTGCCACGCGGTGGGCGATGGCTTTGCCGATACCACTGCCGGTGCCGATGACGACAACCACATTGCGGGCCAGCTCCTGTTCCGGCGGCATCCGCCGCAGCTTCGCCTCCTCCAGCAGCCAATATTCGATGTCGAAGGCCTCCTGTTTGGGTAGGGCCACGTATTGGCTGACCGTCTCTGCGCCCCGCATCACCTCCACAGCGCAGTTGTAGAACTCCGCCGTCACCCGACTTTCGCTTTTGTTCTTGCCCCAGGTGATCATCCCCACGCCCGGAATGAGGATCACCGTCGGGTTCGGGTCGCGCATGGCCGGGGAATCAGGGCGTTTGTGGGCGTTGTAGTAGGCAGCGTAGTCCTGCCGATACTGGGCGAGACCGCTTTCCAGCTTCGCCAGCAGCGCCTCTAAGCGCCCCTTTCGAGCAGAGGCGCATTCAACATCCTTCGTCTGCGGATCCCAGTCCACATACAGGGGTTTGATTTTGGTGCGCAGGAAGTGATCCGGGCAGGATGTGCCCAGCTCAGCCAAACGGGCCGCGTCGTGGCTGTTGACGAAGCGCAGAATCGACTCGTCCGCCTGGACAGTGCCGATGAATACGTTTTGCTGACAGATCATGCCGCGCAGCGCGGGCAGCAGCTCCGCCAACGCGTCCTCCCTCTCGTCGTCTGGAAGCGTAGCGTACTTCTGCCCGCCGAAGGTGCGGGCGCCTTTGTCCCGGCTCTCGATGTACCGAGCCGCTTTTTCGATGATCTCCAGGCTCAGCTCGTAGCAGCTCTTGTCATCCTCGGCCCAGTTGATCAGCCCGTGCCCGCCCATCATCAACCCCGTCAGCCCTGGGTTGGCCGCGGCCATATCCCCCATGACCAGCCCCAAATCGAATCCAGGCCGCTGCCAGTCCACCCAGCCCAGTTCATCGCCGAAAATCTCCGCTGTCAGGGCCTCTCCATCTTTGGCCGCAGCAATGGCGATGACAGCATTGGGATGGGTATGATCCACGATCGGGGCAGGTATAAAGGCGTGTAAAGGCGTGTCGATGGAAGCGGCGCGGGGGTTGAGGTTGTAGACGCAGTGGAGATACTTGCCCACCATTTCATCTTCAATGGGCGTCTTGACCCCTTTCTCGTCGGCCGCCGCGTAGATATCCCGCAACTGACGGATCTTGTCCATGTACAGGGAGGAAAAGTTCCCCTGTTTGGACGTGCGCAGGTCGCCGCCGGAGCCTTTGACCCACAGCACTTCCACCGCTTCGCCGCTGAGCGGGTCGGTTTCCATATGTTTGGAAGAGGTGTTGCCGCCGCCAGTGTTGGTGATGCGCTGGTCCTGGCCGAGTAGGTTGGAGCGGTAGACGAGGCGGCCAACCAGGTCGAGAGCGGCGGCTGTTTCGTCGTCCCACAAATAGGTTACATGGTGAAAATCACTTGGCGCAGTCATGGCGAAACTCCAGAGAGTGAGCGGTAAGCCGATTGGATTATGGAGCAGTGTAGCAGAAAGCGCAGGGCCGCGCTACCCTTCAGCCATTCGGAATTAGAAGTTGAAGGCTGTCCAATTCGGAATTGAATCTGTTACAATGTAGGCGTCTCAATACAATCCGGCAAAGCTGTGTTTTGTGGAAAGTTTCCAGTTTTTCGTTTCGAGTCACTGCAGTTCACCGACTACTGGAAACTGACAACGAAAAACTGAAGAACAATGACGCTTGAATTCTGGCGCGACCTATCCATTGTCTGGATCTCGATCCATCTGTTTCTACTGTGCTTGGTTCCACTGGGCATCGCATTTCTTGCTGTGCAGGGCATGAACCGGGCGCTCGGCAAGGCAGCGGCCGGTTTCCAGCGTTTGCAAAATGCCAGTGGCCTGGCGCGCGCCAGAACCGAAGAGACAGCGGCAAGAATAACCACAGCCGCAGTTCAGGGACAGAACACAGCCGCGCGTGCCCAAGCAACCATCAGACGGCGATTGCGGCTCTCCGCGTCTGCGCCCGCCCGCCATACAAGCCGGAACGGTTCTGCTCGCCAGCGTTGACGCCCATATTCGCTCCAAGAACTGGGAAAACCGGATTCATTTTTGCCTGGAACGCCGGAACGAGATCCCAGACGGCGGAGAGGCTCAATCAGGCAGATTCAGAAGGTTTGACGCTCCATTTCGAGCGGTTTATACTATTTGAATCTGGCCAATATCAGTTAGCGAGAATCAACCCGTCGCGCGTAACAGTATTTGAGATTGTGAGCAGACACCAAAAAGGAGAGTAACCATGAAGGAAACACAGTTGAAAGACAGCGTCCATTCTGACAGCGCAGGCAAACAGGTACTCAGCCGGCGCTCCCTGATACGCGCTATGGCTCTCGGATTTGGGAGCATGACGATGACCTCGTTGGTAAGTTGCGCGCCGGCTGCGCCGGCTGCGCCGGCAGGCAGTGAGGCAGGCGCAAGCGAGGAAACAGCTCCTGCCCAAGAGCGACAGACCATCGTCATGTGGTATGACCTGGGCGCATCTGACGCGCAAGTATGGGAACAGTTCTGCGCAAACTACAACGAAGTCAATGAACATCCAGACATTACCCTCGAGTATGAGCAGTTCCCTGGCGGCGAAATGGGCACGAAGATCATGACCTCCATCGCCACCGGCGATCCGCCGGATATCTCCTTTCGCACCATGAATGATGTAGCGGCCTGGCATGATGCCGGCGGGCTTGCGCCTCTGGATGATTTGATGCGGACGGTGGATTTGGATCTGGACGACTTCCTGCCTCAATACATCGAGTGGTCCTCGCTGGAAGGACAGCTCTACTCGATCACGATGGATATTCTGCCCATCGCCGCCCTGATCAATGTCAACCACGCTGAAGAAGCGGGCCTGGACATTCACAATCCGCCGGCGGATGGCCCCTCCCTGATCGAATGGTCGAAGGCGATGACCGTAAAGGAAGGGGATCAGATCGTGCGCTCCGGGTTCCTCATGACCGGGTCGAGCGTACAGCCCAATGTGGTCTTTGGCATCATCGCGCAACAGCTTGGCGCGCAACCGCTCAACCAAGACCGCTCCCAAGTTACCTTTAACGCGACCGATGCGCCAGTTCAAGCCGCGCAATGGGTTTTGGATACGTTCGATAAGCACGAGATGGCAACTCGAGACATTGCCGACCGCTACGGAGCGTACGGTCAACAAGTGGGGTCGATTTTCTGGACCGGCCCGTGGACGCTCTTCGGATATGTAAACACAGAAGGGCTTGACTTCATTACGGCGCCGGTTTCATTGATCGGGGATACGTTGACAACAGAGGCCCGCGAATACGGTCTCGTGCTCTTCAACGCGCCTGACCGTTCGCAAGAACACCTCTTAGCGGGCGCCAAGGTCATCAAATGGTTCTCAGACAACTCGATGCTCTGGGTGACAGAGGGACGCGGCGCGCCTCCACGGCGCTCTATTCTGAACGATCCCGAATACCAGTCCACCGGCCTGGACTGGCAGCTGCGCAAGCCATTTGCCGAAGCGGTTGAGTATAGCTTCTTTGATTACTTAAACATGGTCGATGGCGGACAATTCGCCTTCTATGCCGGCGGTAGTTCAACCGTACCCAAGGCGATGGATCCGGTCTGGGCACGTGAGAAGAGCATCGAAGAGGGATTGGCCGATCTGGAACAAGCTTGGCAGAAGATATTGGATCAACGCAAGGCGTAGACGCCAAAGACGGGTAGAATGTATTGCGACGGGTAACATTCTGCCCGTCTTTCTTGCAACAAAAAACAGTGGATGACCCATTCTATAGAAAAAGCCATGCCCGACGGTTGGCTTGCCTATCTTTCCAGAATCCGCTACCGAGGACGCCGCATTGAATGGCAGGCCTACCTGTTCATTCTGCCATTTCTTCTCATCTTCTTTGTCATTACCCTCCTACCCATCTTCTTCGCCATCTACATCAGCTTCAATGAGTGGGGTATCGTCGGCGATCCAGTATGGGTAGGATTCGACAACTTCCGCGACATCTTTCAAGATGACTGGATCCCCAAGATCTGGGGCAATACCTTCCAGATGGCCGCGCTCATTGTGCCGGGAACCGTGATCGTAGCCCTGCTGATGGCGCTCTGGATTAATCAGGAACAGTGGCTCTCAGGCCCCATACGGACAGCCTTTTTCGCGCCCCACGTCGTCGCCATTACGGTCACGGCCATAATCTGGATCTGGATCTTCGAGAAAGAGACCGGCCTGCTCAACGTCGCGCTCTACGGCATCGGAATTCCCAAACAAGGATGGTTGACTACAAGCCAGTGGGTGATCCAGTCGATTTCCTTTGTCACCATCTGGCAGGCTGTGGGATTCCATATGGTGATTCTCTTGGCTGGCCTCAAGGAGATCCCAGCCGAACTGGGGGAAGCAGCCGTCATAGATGGCGCGACGAGTTGGCAGACTTTCTGGCGTATAACGCTGCCTCTGTTGACGCCAGCGCTGGGGCTCGTGATCACGCTGGAAATCATCAGCGCTTTTCGTATCTTTGGCCAAGTGTACCTGATGACAGGCGGTGGGCCAGCCGGACACTCAGCCACTATCGTATCCTATATCTACAATGAGGGATTTGTCCGATTTCGTCTCGGCTTTGCAGCAGCCCTCTCTCTCCTGCTGTTCTTCACGATTCTGTTCTTTACACTCTTGCGCACGCGTCTGGTAAGGGAACAGAGTCATTAACCTATAATCGGACTTGAACATGGCACACAGCATGATCAACACCCGGCTGCTGTTGCGCTTTCTCCGTACCTTCATACTCTGGTCTCCAGGAGCGCTGGTGGCCCTGTTGTGGCTGTTTCCACTCTATTGGATGCTCATTACCTCAGTCAAACCAGATAGGTTGATCCTGACCGGCATCGATCTGATTCCGACTGAAGTAACCTGGGATCATTATCGGACTGTCGTAGCGGACACGCCTGTTGGGCGCTGGTTCACAAACAGTATTGTCACCTCGGTCAGTGTCGTGGCGGGCAGTTTGGTGTTGGGGTCATTGACGGGCTTTGCGCTCGCGAGGATGCATTTCCCCGGTCGCACCGCCATTTTCTGGCTGCTAATCAGTTCGCTGATGATCCCGCCCGAGATGGGGATTGTACCTCTGTTCATCGGCGTCTTGCGACTGGACATCCAAGACAGCTATTTGTCCCTGATCGTGCCGCCGCTGGCCAGTGTCTTTCCGGTTTACCTGTATCGTCAGTTCTTTCTCTCCTTTCCCCGTGAGTTGGAGGATGCGGCCGCGATGGATGGCTGCAGCCGCTTCGGCACGTTTCTCCGGGTGGCACTGCCATTAGCGAAGCCGGCTACCTTGGCCGGCGCCATTCTCATATTCACCGGCAACTGGAACTCCTTTCTCTGGCCGCTGTTGGTGGCGTTCAAATCGGAGTGGAAAACCCTACCTGTGGGCATGGCAGTCTACACACGTCTGGATATTCAGGGGACTGCTACACAGAGCGGCTATGGTGAAGCCATGGCCGCCGTGGCCATTGTTGCCCTGCCTACGCTGATATTTTTTCTTGTCCTGCAACGCTACTTCATCGAAGGCGTCACCCAGGTAGGCATTAAGGGCTGAAACAGATCTGTCACGACCCCACCCGCTATACCCGCCAGGTGGACGCCGCCCAATTTCAGAATGGCGCTGTGGTTGTGGTTTTCAACCAGACCCGTGGGCATGAGCATGGCGCATGCAACAATTCAGGAGGCCCCCTCTCGACTGACCTTGCCAAATGCTCGATAGTATAGTAGTCTGTATGTGAAGTAGTGCAGGATGCCCCAAACCCAATCAAGTACGGAGGAAGCAAGTCATGAGAAAAATCTATCTAGTCGCCATCATGGCCCTGCTGATGGCAGTCATGTTGTCGGCCTGTCAGGCCCCGCCGCCGCCCACAGCGGCAGAGGCGGAACCGGAAGATGTCACCATTAGCATCATTACGGCCCAAGGGCCGCTGGCCGATGGGCTTGTCGCTCTGATCCCGCAGTTCTACGAGGAAACAGGTATAAAGGTAGCCGTCACTCCCTTCCCCTGGACGACCTTCTTCGAAAAGGTTATTTCGTTGGCGAGGACCCGGTCCGGCGAATTTGACATCATCTTCGCCGATGATCCCTGGATGCCGAATATCGTCGACGGCGGACTGGCGGTAAACCTTGAGGAGGCGTATGGCGCCACCCGCGACCCTGACGTCCCCGATATCTCCTATGACGTCTTCTCCTGGCCTCCGCCCTACGGACCAATCCCCCAGGATTTCCAGACCGGAGAGCCTTCCCAGCTCCATGCGCTCCCGATCCAGGGCAATGTCATCATGTTCTACGTGCGCAAGGACATTCTGGACGAGCGCGGATTCGCTCCGCCCGAAACCTGGGATGATGTCCTGAAGATCGCCGAGGCCGTGCATTGCCCCGACTGCGACCCGCCCTTCTATGGGTACAATGTGCGCGGGACGGCCGGCAGCGATGCCTTGGCCCTGCTGTGGTCTCTGGGCGGCGGCATTTTTGACGACGAATTCAATGTGATTCTCGACAACGAGGCCGGTTGCGCCGCTCTCACGCTCTATGAGCGGCTCAGCAAGTACCTGCCCCCAGGCGGCAATACCTACGGCACTACCGAGATGGTCGCAGAGGTCATCTCCGGACGGGCCATGATGGGCATTGGCTGGCCGGGTGACGCCTACGCGGCCTTTGAAGACGAGAGGGATTCGGATGTAGCCGGCAAGATGCATTATATGCCTCTACCTGCCGCTTCCCCGGGCGCGCCTCATGTTTCGATGATGGGCCACTGGGGCCTGGTCCTCAACGCCCATTCCAAGAATAAGGATGCAGCCTGGAAGTACCTGGAGTGGATGCACTACAACCAACAGCATGCGTTGGACTACGCGCACGCAGGCGGTATCCCCTTCCGCGAGTCAGTGTTCAATGACCCGGACCTGATCGAGACCAAACCCTGGTTTCCAGCACAGTTCGAGGCCTTGATGGTGCCGCCCAAGTGGCGGCCGCGCAGCACGCAAGCCACAGGCATAAGCCTGGCCATCCTCGGGCCGGCGTTCAGTGCGGTTGGAGCGGGAGACATGACCGGCGAAGAGGCCTGCCAGCAATCCGGCGCTGAGATCCGGATGGAGATGGAAGGGGTCACGAACTAGACCGACCCCCCTGACGGGCAGGCCTTGTGCCTGCCCGTCAGACCGACCTTCGCAGTGCATAGACGGATTCCTTTGGGATATCCGGGAAGACCTCGAACCGGGAGAAAAGGAGGCATCATTGAGCGTACCGCAGGACATCAGTCCCATGTCAGGCGCCGATGCGCATAGAGCGCATGTTCAGCCGCCGGCCCGAGAAGGCATATGGGCGGAGATCTTTCGTTACCGTGATAATCGGGTGGCGCTCGCCCTGATCGTACCAAGTCTCCTCGCTCTGATACTCGTTCAGCTCTATCCCATACTGTACACAGGCTGGCTGATCCTCACCAACGAAAAAGGGGTCTTTATCGGCCTGGCCAACCTGACCAGGCTGACTTCGGACACTATTTTCCGCGGAGCGCTCATCTTCAGCCTCAAAATGGCCATCGTGGTCGTGCCCGTGAGTTTGCTGCTAGGGCTTGGCCTGGCCTTGCTCATCCGCAGCGAATATGCCGGACGAAAGGCGATCTGGATATCGATCCTCATTATCCCGCTCATGGTTTCAGAGATCGTGGCCGGCACGATGTGGAAAATCATGTATCACCCAACGTTGGGTTTGGTCAACGTTCCGCTCACACTCCTGGGACTGGAACCCATCATTTGGCTGATGAAGGCCAATACAGCCTTCATCGCTCTCTGTATCGTCGAAGTCTGGAGGATAAGCCCGCTGGCCTTTCTGCTTCTCTATGCCGGCCTCAATCAGGTTCCCCGAGATATCTATGAAGCCGCCGCCGTCGATGGCGCAACCCGCTGGCGAGCTTTCTGGGATATGACCATTCCCTATATCCGGCCGATGTTCTCAATCGCCACCATCCTCCTCTTTGTCTGGTCCACGCGCACGATCGGCACCATTGCCGCTACCACCGCCGGCGGGCCGGGCCGGGCAACCTGGAACCTGTCGTGGTATATCTACGGCATGTCCTTTCAGAGGTTGAAGCCCCACTATGCGTCTGCCGCGGTGATCGTCATGTTGCTGATGACCTATATCGCAGGCGCGATTTTCGTCAAGTATCTGTGGGTGGAACGTAAGCAACGTTAGAAATGAGCTTGAGACGCGTTCTATTGCGCGCCACTGGGGGGCGCGACGTTATGACAAACGAGCAAGCGATCGACTCTTCAACGAGCGAACAGATAAACCAGGAGGTGGTTCTGGCCGCGCAGAAACGCCGTCTTAACCTGAAAAAGGCGCTCGTGGTTGTAGTCCTGTATATGGCGGCGTTCTGGACCCTTGTTCCCATGTATTGGGTGGCCCTTACATCTGTCAAGTCTTTGCGAGATCTGGCTCACATCCCACCGCGTCTGTTTCCTACGGACCCGCGTATAGACGCCTGGGTGACGATCTTCGAACGACGCATCCTCGAAAACATTGTCAACAGTTTGGTCGTCGCCGGCTTCGCGACAATCTTTTGCTTGCTCGTCGCCGTGCCAGCCGCCTACGCCGCTACCAGGATGCGTCTGCCCTTGCGTTTTGTAGGCATTGTCGTCGCACTCATGGGGCTCGTGGCCTTATTGCCGCCCATTGCTTCGGCCATCCCCTTATATCTGTTGGGTAGCGATTTGGGAATTATCGACGAAAAGTACACCCTGATCATCTTATACACCGTGCTGAACACAGCGTTCGCAGTCTGGGTACTGCGTGGAACATTCATGGATGTGCCCGTGGACGTCGAGGAAGCGGCCCTGATGGATGGAGATACTCGATTCGGCGCCGTGCGCCGTATCCTGCTACCCTTGATCTTCCCCAGCCTCTTCTCCATCGCCATTCTTCTGTTTATCTTCAACTGGAATGAGTACATCATTGCCCTCTACTTCGTAAATTCAATGAGCACCATGACGCTTCCGATCGCCATCCAAGCGCAGATCCCCCAGCATGAACTGGATTGGGGCGTCGTCAGCGCCGCGGGCACGATCGCCGTAGTCCCAGTGTTGGTCGCCGCCTTCACCTTGCAAAGGTTTCTCGTGCGCGGCTTGACCTTTGGCGTGGCTGGATGAGACCGAAAAATTCGGAATCGATCGATTCCGAATTGGACAAGGAGAGTATGCATTGGCAGAAGTAAAAATAGTTGGTTTGACAAAGTACTTTGGCGACACCTGCGCAGTCAATCATCTGGATCTGGTCGTCAAAGATGGAGATCTGGTTGTACTGCTGGGGCCATCCGGCTGCGGCAAAACCACGACCATGCGCTGCGTGGCCGGATTGGAGCGCCCTACCTACGGCGATATCTACATCGGCGAGAGACGCGTAAACGACCTGGAACCGCGCGAAAGAGACGTGGCGCTCGTCTTTCAAAGCTATGCCCTGTATCCTCACTTCACTGCCTTTGACAACATCGCCTATCCGCTACGGCTCCGCAAAACCCCGAAGGAAGAGATCAACCGGCGAGTCACGGACGTGGCCGAGCTACTGGGCATCACACATACGCTGGAACGACAGCCGGGGCTGTGCTCCGGCGGAGAGCAGCAACGCATCGCCCTGGGCCGAGCTATCGTCCGCGAGCCTGTGGTTTTCCTGATGGATGAGCCGCTCTCCAACATCGATGCCCTGCTGCGCGTCTATATGCGAGCCGAGATCAAGAGGCTGCAACACGAGCTTGGCACGACGATGATCTACGTGACGCATGACCAGGTAGAGGCTATGACGATGGCGGATATGATTGCGGTGATGAACCAAGGCACTCTGCAACAGCTGGGCACGCCTGGTGATATCTATGATGTGCCGGCCAATAATTTCGTCGCCCGCTTTGTCGGCTCGACACCCATGAACTTCATCCCCGGCAGACTACGCCAGAAGGACAGCCAAACAGTCCATGAAAGCGACCAGTTCGTCATCCCAGTAGGCGAAGAGATGGCTGTACGGGCGAGCGAGATGTGTCCTGACGGCAAGTGCACGCTTGGAATCCGTCCCGAGGATATCCGTTTCACCATGAGTGACGAAGGACGCAATCAGGCGCAAGTTTTCTTGCTGGAACCGCTCGG
This sequence comes from uncultured Caldilineaceae bacterium, assembly GCA_958295915.1. Lineage (GTDB taxonomy): Bacteria > Chloroflexota > Anaerolineae > Caldilineales > Caldilineaceae > Bin5. The sequence continues at coordinate 2,687,299 of OY282381.1, read as the reverse complement.
TTCAGAGACTATCCTGGATATAGAAAAGGAGGGACTCCTCCTGAAAGCAAAAGATGTGGCGACGACTCAGATCCGACCGGGGAACACTCTGAGCCTGTCGTTCGATCGGTTTCACCTCTTCGACGACGCCACAGGCCAAGCGATTCGCTGATTCAGCATTCCCCATAGAGGCAACCTCGCGCGCCACAGTGGCGTGCAAAACAACCTCGCGCCCCACAGTGGCGCGCATGTCTCAGTAGAAGAGGCCAGATAGGCGTGCACGGGCCGCCCGCCAAATGGCGGGCAGGGAGACGACAATGGATACCGTAGCGGAAAAACTGGACCTCCTTCTCAAGGAAATGACGACCTGGGACAAACCGCAGTATGTGATCTCGGTTTTGACGCACCTGATGGACATTCATCCCGCACTGCTTGAGAAGCCCTTTACCTATGAAGTGCTTGGCCGGGCTTACGGTGTAATAGGGCAGAAGCCGTTAGCGGCCGAAATTTTCGAAATGGCCCTCAAGTTGGATCCAACCAGGTCGGAAGCAAGCGCCTGGTATAACGAGGTTCGGGATGCCCAGGATGTCAACTATGACGAATCCCGCGTCCCCGCATACCAGTTGCCCGATCCCCTTGTCCTTGCAGACGGCCGGCCGGTCACCGACCCCGCAACGTGGACGGAGAGCCGTCGGCCCGAAATCCTCAAATTGTTTCAGGAGCGCGTGTACGGCAAAGCGCCGGGCCGGCCCGAAGCCATGACTTTCGAAATCAACTCGATCGACGACAAGGCTCTCTCTGGCGCCGCAACCCGCAAAGAAATTTCTGTCTACTTTACAGGTCGCAAAGAGGACCCCAGAATGGATATCCTCATCTACCTGCCCAATAGCCAGGCGCGGCCCCTGCCCACCTTCCTGGTCCCCAACTTTCAGGGAAACCAGTCGATCCATACAGATCCCAACATTACTCTCTCGCAGCAATGGATGCGCAACCGTTTCGATCGCGGCATTCGCAACCACCGCGCCACCGAGGCCAGCCGTGGTGCACTGACCTCCCGCTGGCCGCTTGAACGCATCCTGGAACGGGGCTACGCGCTCGCCACCATGTACTACGGTGACCTGGATCCCGACTTCGACGACGGCTTCCAGAACGGCGTGCATCCACTATTCTACAAAACCGGGCAAACGAAGCCGGCCGCCGACGAATGGGGTTCCATCGGCGCCTGGGCATGGGGGTTGAGCCGGGCGCTGGACTATTTCGAGACCGACGACAACATCGACCACGAGCGCGTGGCGGTCATGGGCCAATCGCGGCTCGGCAAGACCGTGCTATGGGCCGGCGCGCGGGATGAGCGCTTTGCGCTGGTGATCTCAAACAACTCGGGCTGTGGGGGCACAGCCCTGTCACGCCGACGCTTCGGCGAGACCGTCAGACATGCCAATGGCACCTATCCCTATTGGTTCTGTGATAATTTCAAAAAATATAACGACAAGGAGGATGATCTGCCCGTAGACCAGCACATGCTCGTCGCATTGGTCGCGCCGCGGCCCGTTTATGTGGTCAGCGCGCAGGAGGATCTGTGGGCTGACCCCCGTGGTGAGTTCCTCGGAGCCAAACACGCGGACCCCGTCTACCGACTTTTGGGCACGGAGGGCATGGCCGCCGACGAAATGCCCCCTGTGAACCAACCGATACTGAGCGTCATCGGCTACCATATACGCACCGGGAAGCACGATGTGACGACCTACGATTGGGAACGATACATGGATTTCGCCGACATCCATATTCGACTGTGAATTACAGTCTGCAACCAGAGAGGAAGAGGGATATGAAGTCAAATTCAAGACCATTGACGCGCCGACAGTTTATGCAGTTGTCGGGTATGGCTGGAACCAGCCTGTTCGTCGCCGCCTGTGTCCCAGCTACCCCGCCCCAGGCCGCCCAGGAAGCGCCGGTCGCGCCCCAGGCGCGGGAATATGTTATCAAGCACCCAATTATCCAGGATCCGCAAGGAGTGGATCCCAACAACCCCTTGACGCCACCGAACAAGACCATGGGCACCATGTACCACGATGGTCTGTACAGGCTGACGAAAAGCGGAATCGAGCCGAATCTCGCCACTGCCTTACCCACTGTTGAAAACGACGGCAGAAGGTGGATCATTTCATTGCGGAAGGGGGTCAGATTCCACAATGGCGCGGCATTCACCGCCGCCGACGTTAAGTACTCATTGGACTTTATCAGGGAAAATACCCTCACCACCTCGAGTTTGCTCGTCAACGTCGAAAGCGTGACAGCACAGGATGATCACACGGTCGTGATCGATCTGGTCGATCCGGATTCATTCTTGCTGTCCGCCATGTCGGTAACTGACGGCCCGCGGATAGTGGCAGAAGGAGCCTATGATGGCGCGCCAGTGGAAAAGGAGGGGTTGCAAACAGCGCTCACGAGCGAAGTCCCGGGCGTGACGACCGGGCCATACGAGTTGATTGAGTATAGTGTCGAGGAACGCGTGGTACTCAAGCGATTTGACGACTACTGGGGATGGGATCTGTTCTGGGGCGGTTTCTCAGAGAACATTCCGCAGTATCTCGTGTTTGAGGTCGTGAATGATCCGACAGTGCGCGTCTCCCAGCTGTTGGCACAGGCCCAGGATTGGAACTTCAACGTCTCGCCAGTGCTCCAGGCGCGGGTAGAGGAAACAGCGGGCCTGAAGGCGATTCCCGTAGCCGACCCCTTTATCAACTACTTGGCCTTTGTCGGCGAGGGCGTTCTGGGTTTCAGCGAACAAGGTATCCACAACCGCAAAGCCATTAGCGCCGCTATGGATCGGATCGACATCAACAATGTGGTGAACGCCGGCCTGGGAAGCCCTGCCTTCAGCTTCTGGTACGCGGACGATCCTCTGGTCAACCAGGAAGTCGAAAAAATCCATTCACTGCAGGCCGATCTCGACGCGGCGCGCGAGCACCTGCAGCTTGCCGGCAACCCCGATGGCTTTAGCGCCCATATCGTTTTGGCCGAGGGACGCGGCTACGAAAAACCGGCCAGCATCATCCAAGAGCAGGTAGCGAAGGTGGGGATTGATCTGACCGTCGAGGCCAACGTCTCATCGGCGAACTGGCCGCGTGTCATCAATAACGAGGTCGATGGCGTGTACCATGACGCCGGCGACTCAGGCATCTGGGTGGTCGAATACGGGCGTTATTATGCCCCACCGTATGGTATCGCGCCCTGGCATATGGATGATATGCCCGAAGCATGGCTCAATCGCTTCATGAACGCCATGCAGCGCATGCGGGTGGCTCCGCCCGGATCGGCGGAGTACGCCGACGCTGTCAAAAACGTTCAGATGGTTAATGCGGATCTCGCTATTCACGTCCCTGTGGTGCACGGGGCGCGGCTGGAGGTCCATTGGGACTACCTGCAAGGGGTTGAGTCGAGCCCGACCATCACCCCCATCATCCACGGCGTCAGCATCGAGGAAACGGAACACGGACCACCCGAGCGCGATCTGCCTGAATAGCTCGGCGAAAACCGCTCATGGTCGGTGGTCAGTACTGATCACCGACCATGAGCCACTGATTTCCCCTCAGCGCGCATGACCGCATTGATTGAGGCCGAAAGCGTAAAACGCTACTACTCAAATGCGTCCTGGCTACAGCGCCTCCTGTTTCTGGGAGGAAGTGAGATACAGGCCGTCGATGGCGTGACGTTACGCATAGAAAAGGGTGAAATCGTTGGTCTTGTGGGGGAAAGTGGCTGCGGAAAGACAACGCTGGGCTGGTTGCTGGCCGGCCTTGAACAACCTACTGAGGGCGCCGTTCGCTTCAAGGGCCGCTCTTTGGGAAATATAGATGCGGAGACGAGAAAAAAAGTTCAACTACTGTTTCAATACCCCAGGGAATCCCTGAACCCACGGCACAACGTGCGCACGATTCTGAGCTATCCCATCCGCAAAATGGGACACACTGCCACCGCGGACATCACAGCGCGCATCCACAGTCTGCTGGAAGCGGTAGGCCTCTCGGCTCGTTATGCCGATCGCTATAGCTTTCAACTGTCCGGCGGCGAGCTACAGCGGGTCGCGCTGGCCAGAACGCTGGCGTTAGAGCCGGAATTCATCGTCTGCGACGAGCCAACATCCGCTGTGGACATGAATGTCAAGGTGCAGATATTGAAACTGTTGTCCGATATCAGTCGCGAGAAGGGGATTTCGCTCTTGTTCATCTCCCATGACCTGAGCGCCGTCAGATTTATCGCTGACAGAATCTGCGTGATGTATCTGGGCAAAATCGTCGAGCAAGCGCCGGCCCAGCAACTCTTCGACCACCCCTGCCACCCATACACGATGGCGCTCCTGGACGCGATCGCGGACATCGATCCAAACGCGATCCGCAAGGCGTCACTCCATGGACAACCTCCTTCCCCCATGGCCCCGCCAGCCGGATGCAGATTCCACCCCCGATGCGCCTATACCGAGCAGGTGGGAACGATCTGTTGGGAGCGTGGGCCGGCGTTGCAGCCTCTGTCAACGGATCATCTCGTCCGCTGTTTCCTCTACCCCGAAGTCAGTCAGGATCCCGATCGCAAACAATAGGGAATCAGTCGCATAGTGGGTGGTCGACAGGACATCCGCGCTGAACAAGATTATGTCATTGTTGAAATACATCGGGCGGAGGATCGTTTCCGCTATACCAACTCTCATTCTGATAACCTTTCTGTCTTTTGGGCTGCTTTATATCACGCCGGGCGGACCGGTTGAGGCGTTGGCCGGCATATTTGGTACGCAGGAGCAAAAAGAACGCATTCGCCAGGAGTTGGGCTTGAACGACCCCTTGCACGTCCAATACCTGCGTTGGGTCGGGGGCGTGCTATCTGGAGATTTCGGTGAAATGATCGTGATGGCCCCCGGAACGCCGATCGCCGAGATGCTTAGAAAGCCTTTGCTTGCCACATTTTGGCTCACAATCGCTGGGGCGCTGATCGCGCTTACGCTGGGGCTCGCCATCGGCGCTTTATCGGCCATTAAACCGAACTCCTGGCTTGACAGCCTCTCAAGGGTCATCAGCATCGCCACCTATTCTGTCCCCGATTTCTGGCTGGCGATTATTCTTCTGTTCGTGTTTGGAGTGATATTTCGATATCGCTGGGCAATAAGCGGCCAGATCGACTTTTCAAGGAACATTGTATTTTCACTGCAAAGCTTGATCTTGCCGGCCATCGCCCTCGGCCTGGCCAAAGCCGGCATCGTCGCCCGCATTACCCGAGGGGAACTGTTCGACGTCCAAAATAAATCGTTTATCCAATTTGAAAGAATTATGGGCTTGCCCAGATGGGTCGTGATCAAGGACATGCTGCACAACGGTATCCTGCCCATTGTAACCGTGTTAGGGTACACGATCGGTCTGATCTTCCGCGGCACGTTCCTGGTTGAGGTTGTGTTCGGCGTCCCCGGCATCGGCCTGTTCTTAGTCCGAGCAGCGAAAACACAAGAGTACGCGCTGCTTCAGACGCTTGTGCTCTGTATCGGCTCTGTCTTCATTCTGATCAATTTGCTGACCGATATCCTGTACGGTGTTCTTGATCCGCGCGTGAGAAGCTGAGTGGATACCAGAGACCTTGCCTGAGGGCGCATCCCAGATTTGGGGCATTCAATCAGGCATTGCCTAATCAGCCGAATCCAGTGTAGCTGACCAGAAAGTAGGGGCAAATGGTGGCCCGCCGAAAGGCTCGAAACAGGTTGTGAACACAGCGCATTATCGTATTCTGTGGAACCGCTTCATGGGGGATAAACTGGTCGTGTTGGGAGCGGTGATCGTTCTCGTTTTTCTGGGCATCGCCATCTTTGGTCCGCAGTTCGCCCCCTATGATTTCGCTCAACAGTTCAGAGCATCGCCCGGCGAACTCCTGCCTATCAGTGTGATGTCAACCACCGCCACAGGCGAGCGACTTCTGCTGGGAAGTGACGCTTTGGGTCGCGATATGTTGAGCCGCTTGATCTATGGTACCCGAACAACGCTGGTCATTTCAATCTCCAGTGTTCTGCTGGCCACCATACTGGCTATTGTTTTAGGCAGTCTTACCGGCTATCTCGAAGGCTCGCTGTTCGATGAGATCGTGATGCGCCTGATCGATGCGCTGCTTACGTTTCCCGGAATCCTGTTAGCCGTCATCCTGGTGGCCGCCTGGGGCACGCAGGGGATCGAAATCGGGCCTGTCACCACAACGCCAGAAATGACGATCGTGTTTGCTCTCGTATTCACCTTTACCCCTCGTCTGACCAGAACTATGCGCGGGTCCACCATTCCGCAAGCGCATCGCGCCTATATCAAAGCCGCCCAACTGATGGGAATGCCGGCCTGGCGTATCGTAGCATTTGAGTTGGCGCCAAATTGCCTGACAGCCGTCATTATCCAGTCAACCACCTATCTGGGGCTGGCCGTGTTCAGCACGGCAGGATTAGGGTTTTTGGGGCTGGGGCCAGCTGAGCCGCAACCCGAGTTGGGTAAAATACTGGCCAGAACGCAGGAATATTTCCTGAATCGACAGTTCTGGCACATATTCATCCCGGGTTTTACCATTTCTTTGCTGGTGTTCGCCTTTTCCGTGCTCGGCGACGGCATCCGCAATGTTCTCGATCCCGAATACCGATTCGAAAAGGCTGATGTCTGATGAACGCCGGTACCGCGCCCGACAGGGGCGCGCGCGATAACAATACACACCCACTCCTGCAGATAGAGAATTTGCGCGTCCACTATAGCGCCGGTCGGCAGAAACTCAACGCGGTCAGAAATCTGTCACTCTCGATTGACGCCGGTCAAACCGTCGCTATCGTGGGGGAGAGCGGTAGCGGCAAAAGCTCCGCGGCAATGGCCCTCGTGAATGGTTTGGCCGGCAACGGGGAATGGGACGCCGATCGCATCGTTTTCAAAGGCAAAGATATCAGCCGGCAGGAGCTTATGCGCCTGCGTGGGCGCGCCATAACATACATGATGCAGGACCCTAGCGGCGCTCTCAACCCAGTGCTCACGGTCGGCGACCAAATCAAACGGGTCTTGAAATACCATACCTCATTGTCTAAGGCGGAGCGGGAGATACGCGCGCTCGAGCTGATGGAGCGCGTAGAAATCCCTGATGCGGCCTCCCGGCTGCAGGCCTATCCCCACGAGTTTAGCGGCGGTATGCAACAACGGATCGTGTTGGCTATGGCGCTGGCGCCAGACCCCGTACTGCTGATCGCCGACGAGCCGACAACGGGGCTCGATGTCACGGTCGAAGCCCAGATCTTTACGCTGCTTGCGCGGCTCAAACGGGAGCTCAATATGTCCATTGTGCTCGTGGCCCATGATTTGGGGGTGGTGGCAACAAGCGCGGATGAGGCGGTTGTGCTGTATGCCGGCAAAGTCGTTGAACTGGGAAGCGTCGATGCGCTGTTCCGCCGGCCACGTCATCCCTACACGATCGGTCTGCTTCAATGCGCCCATGATCTGCACAGAGACAATATTCTCAATCCGATTCCCGGCCGCATTCCCGGCCTGGAGGAACGACCGACCGGGTGCGTCTTTCATCCCCGCTGCGCCTGGAAAACCGAGGAATGCGAATCCATCGATCCCGAGTTAGCGCCGCTGGACGGGCAGCGCGTGGCATGCATTCATCACCAGGACGTATCAGCCGCAACTCCTAATTCCTGATTCATACGCCTGCCCCCGCAGCTCATTCATCGCCGCGGGCAGGAAAGGCAGCAGATCGCCGGCGACGACCCCCGCGAGGCCGATCTGCTGTTCACAAAGTTCGCCGGCCCGCCCGTGAAGCCAAGCCCCCAGGCAGGCCGCCTGGAAGGGAGACAAACCCTGGGCCAGCAGGCCGGTAATGGCGCCGGCCAGAACGTCGCCGGCGCCGGCGGTGGCCAAGGCAGGGGTGGCGACGGGCAGGACAGCCAAACGCCCGTCCGGATGGGCGATAACCGTGTACGGACCTTTGAGCAGGATGACGCTATGCCAGGCGGCGGCCTGCTCCCGCGCCAGTGCCCAGCGGTTGTCGACGACCTCCTGAACCGAAGACAGGCCGCAGAGCCGGGCCATCTCCGCCGGGTGGGGGGTCAGAACGCAGTCGGCAGGCAGAAGCGACGGCCAATCATCCAACTGGGCCAGATTGTTGAGCCCGTCCGCGTCGATGACCGTCGGCGGCAGAGAGGAGATTTCAGCGGACAGTTGGTCTCGGCGACGAAGCGCGCCGAAAGGCGAGCCGATTCCCGTACCTGACATGGGTTGGTCGTCTGCCGTCGTCTGGCTTTCCGACGTAGCGAATCCTCTCGGCAATGCAGAGGAGCGCCGCTTGTGATTTCTACGCAGGAACCGCTGCATAAAGCTGCGGGTGGCATCCTCCTGGCCCAGTCCGCAACCGACGAGCAGGGCATCGTACTCGCCGAGCTTTGAATGGATGGCGCCGACTGCATCTTCGTTCACGACGCCCAGATCGTGGCTGAGGAGGATCCAGGTAGGCTCGGCCAGGGCAGATGACACAGACGCCCACACAGGCTGGGGTACGGCGCCGGTCACCAGCCCCGCCCCAACACGGCCCATCGCCGCGCAACTGAGAAAGGCAGCGCCAGGGTAGTTGACACTGCCGACGACGGCCATCCCTTTGCCGAAGACGCCCTTATGGCTGTTGCGGCCGCGCGCCGGCAAGAGATCCGCTATATATTCAGGAGTAAGGAAGAATGCGCCGATGTCGGCAGTCAGCTCTGGAGGGATGCCGATGTCCGCCACCACCAGTTCACCGAGGCTGGCCGCGCCGGGAAACTGGAAATGGCCGGTCTTCGCACAGCCGAAGGCGACGGTCATGTCGGCCGGGAGCGTGTGCGGGTCGAGCGCGCCGCTGTCCGCGTGCAGGCCGCTGGGCACATCCGCAGAGACGACAGCCAGACGCAAGGGTTCTCCCCGTTCAGCCGACTTTGACGCCAAGGCGGAGAGCCCGTCCCGCGCGTTGGCGTTCTCGGAGGAAAAGCGGCGGGTACGGGCATCGGCCAGCTGTTGGAGGATGCCCGCCAGGGCGCCTTCGATAGGACGGTTCGCGCCTGTGCCCAGGAGCGCGTCCACGACGACAGCGGCCTCGTTCAGCCAGGCAGTCAGTTGCGCTGAATCAGCGTCCTCTTCTGCGCTGCAGGCAGATACGTTGCGCGCAACCAGTTGGGCGAAATGACCCTCGTAGTCTTCCTCCGGCGCGGTTTTGCGCTTCCACAGATAGACCCGCACCGGATAGCCGGCGTCGCTGAGATGACGAGCGCAGACCAGCCCGTCGCCGCCGTTGTTGCCCGGCCCCGCCAGCACCAACACGGACGCATCCGCAGTGTGGAGAAGGTTGTGTATTGCGCGCCACTGTGGGGCGCGACATCTCTCCTGAATGGCGTCGGCCAGAGCCGTGCCGGCCTGTTCCATCATCGCCGCATAGCTTTGGCCGGCCGCGTCGGCTATATCGCGCCTCTCTTGAGCAGAGGCGCATGCAGCTTCTTTCTCCAGCCGCTGCATCTCGGCAACGGAGACGATTTTTGTATGCTCGATATTGCGCCCTTTTCGATCAGGGGCGCATGCAACGCTTTCGTTCATGGAATGCCTCGTGTAAGAAGGAATCACTGTAGTTAGGGGCAGGCCTTGCGCCTGCCCAGACAGTGCCAACGGGCCGTTTCAGGGCGCCCTTTTCAAGCAAGAACGCATACAACGCTCAGCCCGGAGTGCCGAAACGCAGCAGATATCCGTTGCAGTCGCGGATGGCGAACTCCCGCATACCCCAGGGCTGGTCCGCCGGTTCCCGTTCGACAGCGACACCGGCAGCCTGGTAGCGGGCAAAAAGGCCATCGATGTCCGGCCCAGTGGTGACATAAAAGGCGACGGGCGATCTCTGCGGTAGAGGCGCGTCCGTGTGAGAAAGTTGAAAATGCGCGCCTTCGGGCGTCCATTCGCCGTTGTGAATGCCGCCGTGGGTGGGCGGATCACCGTAGAGAAAGCTGATCGTGAAGCCCAGTTTGTCCCGGTAGAACTCGACCGCGGCCTGTACATCCGGCACGGCCAGAATGGGAGCCAGCCCGTATACTGCTTGGGCGTCACCAGTCATCTGGCCCGTGCGCCACTGCTCCGCGCGCATGCCGTAGACAATTTTATCATGGCCGGCTGCGTCCTTGTCATACTTCTGGCGCAGGCGTCCCTGGCGCGCAAAACCGACCCGTTCCGCGAGACGCAGTGAGGCTGTGTTTTGCGCCACGATCCACAACTCCACCCGATCCAGCCCCATTTCGTCGAAACCGTAGTCCAAGGCAGCGGCTACCGCTTCGCCCATATAGCCGTTGCCCCAGTGATCCGGGTGCAGCATGTAGCCCATTCCCGGCACACCGGCGTTGCCAATGTATTCGACGAACCCCAGGGCGGGGCCGTCCGCGGCGACGCGTAGGGTCCAGGTAGTGCTTGGCCCGCCGCGCCTCTGCTCGATCTGCTGTCTCGTCTCCGCAGGCGACGTGTGGAGAGGGGTATCCATGAAGCGCATCGCTTCGGGCCGACTATACATGGCGAACAGATCGTCCGCATCTGTGACCGCAAGAGGGCGCAGAATCAGCCGCTCACTGGTGAGCGAGGCCTGAACGCCCTTCAGGTGTTGAGCTGGCGGGAATGCCGCAATGGAAGGCATCGGAGATCTCCTGAAATGGCGCGTCGTTTATCTGTACAATTATCTGTACAATGCCCGCAATATGGGTCGCAACTCCGTCGCTTCCAGCAGGTCTGTGCTGTCGCTGAACTGGTCGATGGCGCCGATCGGCCGACGTTGGGCGATCCGCGCCATATCCGGGTCGGATGGTTCTGCCTCCCATCCGCGGGGCATCGCCGAACCATTCGATTCGGTAATCGTCCGCAACAGGGCGTCGGAAAAGCCGTGCAAGGCCAGTACCCGGAAGGGCCGCCCGAAGAAAGCTCTTGTCGTTTCTGGCATGGGTTCGGTGAGATCCAGTCGGTTGTGGCGCGCGGCCACTGCCTGGTAGGCTTCGCCCAACCACCGATCTCGCTCCTGCCAGGTGCGCGCCCGGTGCACGGCCAGCAGTTTGTCAGTTAAGGCCGCTGCGCTGTCCAATTGGGAAAAAGCCGTGCCGAACCATTTGGCATAGGGCGCATACTGTCGCTCCATCAGAAAGCAAAGGCTCATCGTATCCCGCGCCAGCCGGGATGCGATGAGTGCCGAGCCCAATTCATCGCCCGCCAGCCCGGCTCGTCCCATCAGATGCTCTTCCTGGCCGATGCGCGCCCAGCCCGCTGCCAACAGATAGCGCCACACATCCGGCGGATACCAGGCGAAACGCGCCCGTACCGCGTTCAGGCCGATATCGTCGTGGAAGACAGACCCGGCGATGATCGTGCGCAGCTTCTGCTGGGGAAAGGTCAGCCAGTCTGCCGGCCCGATCGCCTTGTTCACGTCGAAATTCAGGTAAAATCGGAAGAACCCGCCGATGTTCAGCCTTTCCACCAGGTGGTTGACCGGCCCGCTTTCCGTGGCCTGCATGAGCTGAACGCCGCCATCATCCGCATCCGGTTCGGTGAAGTTCGTCGGATAGCCAAGAAAGCGGTGGGGCAGTTCGTGGCGCAATCTTTCGCCGATAGCGCCGGCGAGAGCCTCCCAGTCCTCCGGACGTAGGAAGAGCTGCAGCCGTGGCCCCCAGCTATGATCTGTAGACATTTCGTCGTCGAACCCCAGCGTCTCCGATCCGGGGCCGACCAACGCGGCTGTATGGGGCAGGCTGGGGAAAGACCTCTCCAGCACGGGCCGCACCGCCTCCCAGTAAAATCGTCTGCTCAGTTCCAGGCCGGGCCTGTGATTCATGGGATTCATATGATGACCATGGCCGTAGTGATCATCTCCATCACAATAAGCATAGTCGATGAACGTCGAAATCGGCGCGTCTCTCGCGAAAATCAGCATATACCAACAGGATAAGGCAAGTATATCACATGCCGCATGGGGCGCGCCCAAAATGGGGTGAGTTTCACTGCCACGATGCCCGCAGAGCGAATAGTGAGAAGCGAGAAACAACGAGAAAAGAGGACAGAGGAGAGAGAAGTGAGAGGGGGTTCTCTCTCCTCACTCCTGGATTTCTCTCTCTACTTCAGCAGGCTGGTTACGCAATACGCACATGCCCTCGAGATACCATAAAAGAAGGACATAACGACGCCTCAGGTATTGAATAGAACGCAAAGAAATCCCTGGTTTTCCCTTGCGTCTCCGCGTCCTGGCGTCATTGCGTTTTTTCACCGTTGCATCGGCGATAGCGTCATCCTGGCATCTTCCTGTCGACCAGAAGCGCGCTGACCGCTTTTCTACAGAACATGATGGCAATATTCGCATGCCTGAACTGCAGTTGTTCGTTTTCAGTTTTCAGCAACTGCGCAGTTACTCGAAACCAAAAACCAGAAACTTCCACCGCAGTAAGAGGCTACTCTGTCCAGTCGATGTCCGCATGCGCAAACGCGCCGCCGAAGAGAGTGGCTTCCACGTCCGTCTCCAGAATCGCCATCGGCTGAATGTCGAAGATGTCTTGCGAGAGAACCACCAGATCGGCGAATTTGCCCGGCGTAATGCTGCCTTGGCTGTTCTCCGTGCCGCCGGCGTAGGCCGCGCCGCCGGTATAGGCCCAGACCGCCTCGGCAACGGTCAGACGCTCTTCAGGATACCAGCCATCAGCGCCGGGGCTGCCGTCGGCCCGCATACGCGTAACGGCCGCGTGGATGCCCTGAATCACATCCGGGGTCTCCACCGGCGCGTCGGAACCAAAGGCCAGCTTTGCGCCGCTGTCCCGCAAGCTGCGGAAGGCGTATGCGTAGCGGCTGCGATCCCCCCAATATCTGTCGGCGATGCGCATATCCTGGGTGGCGTGGATCGGCTGCACAGATGGGATGACGCCCAGTTGCGCAAAGCGGGGAATGTCGTCCGGGTGCAGGATCTGCGCGTGCTCGATGCGATGGCGCAAATGCAGGCCTTTGCCGGCTCTGCGGCTCACTTCCAGCGCGTCTAACGCCATGCGGTTGGCTCTGTCGCCGATGGCGTGCGTAACCACGGACAGCCCGGCATGCACGGCCCTTTCGACGATGTCCGCCATCTCCTCGGCGACGGTGACAGCGATGCCGAGATTGTCCGGCTCGCCCTCGTAGGGGGCCAGCATCCAGGCAGTGCGGGGGCCGAGCGCGCCGTCGCTGAAGACTTTCACGCCGCCGATGCGCAGAAACTCATCCCCAAGCCCTGTGCGCAGGCCCAGGCGGATGGCGCTGTCCAGCTCAGCGACAGGAATCTGGGCCACGGCGCGCAGAGTCAGGTCATTGTCCGCGCGTAGCTGTTGAAAGGCCTGCAAAGAGGGCGCGGCCTCTTTCGTATGTACGCCGACGATCCCCATGCGGTTGACGACCTCCTGCGCATGGCGTACTGCCGCCGCCGCCTCCGCAGGGGACGGCTCCGCCAGAAATCGGAAGACGAACTCCATCGCCTTCTCCAGCAGAATGCCGCTCGGCTGTCCCTTTTCATCGCGCACGATCTCGCCGCCATCCGGGTCCGCTGTATCCGCAGTGATCCCAGCCAGCTCCAGGGCGCGGCTGTTCACCCAACCGGCGTGGCCGCACTTGCGCCATAGAAAGATCGGATGCGCCGGCGCGACCGCGTCCAAATGCGCGGCCGTAGGAAAAGAGCCGCCCTCCCAGATCGACTGATCCCAGCCGCGGCCGCTGAGCCACTGCGCGGCGGGAGTTTCCGCCGCCCGCCGCCGTACCCGCTCCAGCGCGGATGACAGCGTCGGCGTGGCGCTCAGATCGATCTCCTGCAAGCTTAGCCCATAGGCAAGAAAGTGAATATGGGCATCGATGAAGCCGGGCGCCACGGTGCGCGCCTGCAGATTCACCACCCGCCCGCCAGGGGCCAGAAGCGCCCGCATTTCAGCGTCGCTGCCCACGGCCATAAAGCGGTCGCCCACGATCGCGACCGCTGAAGCCCGGGGTTGCTGCGGATCCATCGTGTGAATATTGCCGTTGAAAAGCACCAGATCTGCTTGCATGAGACACTCCATATGGGGAAGACGCTACGGGCCGCTCATCATGCGTGCCTGGTTGCGAGCGCCCAGGCCCCTGAGTTCCCTCTGTCTCCCTAACGCGCCTCTTTCGCGCAGAGGCGCATTCAACAACTTGTTTTATACCATACAGTTGCCAGAGCGCAATTGTATGCGTCCCATCCTGAAAATCCTGATTCAGACAATCTGTTCCTCTCCCCAAAAATCTGGCAGGCGCCCTGTAGATAACTCACTCTTGACAAAGTTTAGCGCGTATGAGAACATATGTACGTCTGATAAGCTTGGACCGGTCGAAATAATCCTGATCTCGAACAACGCCACAAGGCGGCGCCTATCATGCCATCCTCAATCGAGTGGACAGACGAAACCTGGAACCCGGTAACCGGCTGCACGCATGTATCGCCCGGCTGCGACCACTGCTACATGTACGCCCTCTATCCACGCCTGAAGGCGATGGGCGCCAGCGGGTACGAGACTGGCCCGGACGAAGTGCGCCTGCTGCCTGCGCGTCTGCGCGCCCCGCTGTCCTGGAAAAAACCCCGCCACGTCTTTGTCAACAGCATGTCAGACGTATTTCATCCCGGCGTGCCGTTCGACTTCGTCCTCGACATGTTCCTGGTGATGCAGGAGGCGGCCTCGCGGCGCGGTCACATATTCCAGGTGTTGACGAAAAGACCTGGCCGGGCTGTAGCCTGGTGGAAAGAATATGAGGAACACTTTCCCGCAGGCTGGCCCGCCAATATATGGATGGGCGCCTCAGTCGAAAGCCAGAAATACGCGGCCAGACTGACCGTATTGGCTCGTTTGCCAGCGCAAATACGATTCGTGTCGGCCGAGCCGCTTCTGGAACGGCTTGACTTGACCCCTTGGCTGGAAAGCGGCGTATTGCAGTGGGTGATCGTCGGCGGTGAGAGCGGCGCCGGCGCCAGGCCGATGGATCTGGATTGGGCGCGCACGCTACGGGATCAGTGCAGCGAGGCCAGTGTAGCGTTTTTCCTCAAACAGCTGGGCGGCGTGCGCAACAAACGCGGCGGCGATGCCGCGATCATAGATGGTCGCCAGTGGCGTCAAATGCCCACTATGGAGGGAAAACACACGTATGGGTGACACATCTTTTGGTGGCCCTTGGACTCAAAAAAAGCTGCGCATTCTCAGACTGTATCTGAACGCGTACACCACTGCCTTGAAAAAGCAACCATTCCGGCTTATTTATCTTGATGCCTTCGCCGGAGAAGGTTCTTGGCGTCCTGGCTCAGCGTACGCATCAACCGACTATGACGACTTTCGAAAGTTGCATACAGGATCGCCGCGCATCGCGTTGGGAATACAGGACAGACCCTTTGACAGGCTCATATTCATAGAAAAAGACCCCCAACGCTATGAATCGCTCAAGAAGTTACGTTCAGAATTCTCGCATCGTGACATCATGATTTATAACAAAGACGCCAACGACGCGTTGCCTATATTCTGCGATACTCTGAGAACACTGGACCGCTCTGTAGTGTTTCTGGACCCATTCGCAACCGAGGTTTCTTGGACAATAGTGGAAAGGCTGGCCCAAACACAGAAGGTAGATTGTTGGATATTGTTCCCTCTGGGCGCAATCGCGCGCATGATGCCGACAGCCAACGAACCGCCGCCGCAACTAGCGAGTCAACTAGACAGGATCTTTGGGGGACGTGAGCATTGGTGGATTTTATACGAACAATCCTCACGACTATCGATCTTTGGGGATGAACCCGGACGAGAACGACCAAAAGGTAGCAGCAATCAAATCGCCCATCAGTATCGTGAGCGTCTTGAATCCGTTTTCGTAAAAGTAGCGCCGTCGGGTCGAGAATTCAGGAACGCTAAGAACTCTCCGATGTTTCAACTGTTTTTTGCGGCGAGCAACCCTAAAGGCGCCAAGATTGCGGTAGACATAGCCAAACATATTATTGATAAATGGTAATGAACCTCGGCACAGGAGGTCAGACATGATCGGCATAAAGCCCAAGATCAAACTTACCTACGCGGACTACCGCGAAACGTCCGACGACGAACGCTACGAACTTCTGGACGGAGAGTTGAGTATGACGCCGGCGCCGAATATAGCCCACCAGCACGTTGGCATGAAATTAGGAACGCGGCTTGACACATTTGTGGAAGAGGGTGATCGGGGCATGGTCTTCTCCGCTCCCACCGACGTGGCGCTGTCCGACACCGACATCGTGCAGCCGGACCTGCTGTTCATCTCCAGAGAGCGAGAGCATATACTCACCCGCGCCAACATCCGCGGCGCGCCCGACCTGATCGTCGAAATCCGCTCCGACTCCACAGCCGAGCGCGACGGGACGCTCAAACGCGCACTGTATGCCGAACATGGCGTACAGGAGTACTGGCTGGCAGACCCCGAAGCCATGACCATAACAGTTCTGCTGCTGGGCGAGGACGGTTTCGCAGAAGTGGCCACCTACCAGAAAGGGCAGACTTTGACTTCGCCCACACTGCCAGGCTTCAGCGTCAACCTGGATGAACTGTTTCGGCCCTGTCCCTGAAGAGATACCCCTTATTGATCGATATCGTAGACGAGCATGAAAATCACCCTTTAGCCTCATTGATGGAGGTCATTGGTGTGCTGATTGAGAACTATGAGGATGTACGCGTTCCAGAACCGACAGAGATATAGCTGTATCGGCACAGGAGTTCAAACATGATCGACATAAAGCCCAAGATCAAACTTACCTACGAGGACTACCGCGAAACGTCCGACGACGAACGCTACGAACTTCTGGACGGAGAGTTGAGTATGGTACCGACGCCGAATATAGCCCATCAATCAGTTCAGGCCGCATTGGGGTCGCAACTCTATACATTTGTGAAGGAAAGAGATTTGGGACAGGTCTTCTTCTCCCCCACCGACGTGGCGCTGTCCGACACCGACATCGTGCAGCCGGACCTGCTGTTTGTCTCCAGAGAGCGAGAGCATATACTCACCCGCGCCAACATCCGCGGCGCGCCCGACCTGATCGTCGAAATCCGCTCCGACTCCACAGCCGAGCGCGACGGGACGCTCAAACGCGCACTGTATGCCGAACATGGCGTACAGGAGTACTGGCTGGCGGATCCCGAAGCCATGACCATAACAGTTCTGCTGCTGGACGAGGACGGCTTCGCAGAAGTGGCCACCTACCAGAAAGGGCAGACTTTGACTTCGCCCACACTGCCAGGCTTCAGCGTCAACCTGGATGAACTGTTTCAACCCTGCCCCTGAACAGGAGACGCGGAGGAACGATTCATGCCAAGCCCCATGCAGATCGAAAGCATAGCGATCAAAAACTACCGTTGCTTTCGCGACCTCGTGCTGGATGACCTGTCGCGCATGACCGTGGTGGTCGGCGCAACCGGGTCGGGCAAGTCGTCGCTCTTCGATGTGTTCACCTTTCTGAAAGATGCCCTGACTCAGAACGTCGCCGCCGCGGTAGCCCGACGCGGCGGATATCGCGAACTGGTCAGCCGGGGACAGAAAGGACCGATTGAAATCACCGTGAAGTTCCGCGAGAGCGGCGGGCAGCTGGCAACCTACTGGCTAAAAATCAACACACAGGATGGTGGGCGCGTCGTTGTAGATCACGAGGCGCTGAGCTACCGCAGAGGCCAGCGCGGTAGGCCGTGGCGCTTCGTGTATTTCAGTCAAGGTGAGGGAGAGGCGATCACGAACGAGTCCGAGTACGGCGTGCGGGGCACGCAAGGCGCTCTCCAGAAAAAGAAGAAATACAAACTTGATGACCCCAGTACCCTGGCGATCAAGGGTTTAGGCCAGTTTCGCGAGTTCCGGATAGTGTCGGAGTGCCGCAGCCTGATTGAGAACTGGCGCATCTCCGACTTCCACATCGCCGACGCCCGGCCAAGCGCCGAGGACGGTTACGCCGAGCATCTATCCACCCGAGGGGACAACGTCGCGCAGGTGGCGCAATATCTCTATGAGAACCACCGCGCGCGCTTCGAAGACGTTCTCCAGGCCATGCGCCAGCGTGTCCCCGGCGTGAACGATGTGGAGGCGAAACCCACGGAGGACGGGCGGCTCGTACTTCGGTTTCAGGATGGCAGCTTCCAGGACCCATTCATCGCGCGCTACGTCTCAGACGGGACGATCAAAATGTTTGCATACCTCGTGCTGCTGTATGATCCCAAACCCCACCCACTCCTGGCGATCGAGGAGCCGGAGAATCAACTCTATCCCGCTCTGATGTACGGGTTGGTCGAAGAGTTCCGAGACTACGCGCGGCGCGGCGGTCAAGTGTTCGTGTCAACCCATTCTCCCGACTTCCTGAACGGGGTGAAGCTCGACGAGATACGCTGGCTGGTCAAGGAGAACGGCTTCACGTCCGTCCGCCGAGCGTCCGACAACGATCTTCTGCAGGCCCTGGTCAACGAAGGCGACTTGCCCGGCGCACTCTGGCGGCAAGGGTTCTTCGAAGGAGCGGGACCCCAGTGAACAAAGTGGTCTTCTTGCTCGAGGAGCCGTCCATGAAGGCGCTGCTCGCAGAACTCCTGTCCCGAATATTCCCTGACATGACGTTCCAGTACATTGTCCACGAAGGAAAACGGGATCTCGAAAAGAGTATCCCTCGCAAGCTACGGGCATGGCGGGAGCCGGGCGTGCAATTCGTAGTCCTGCGAGACAACGACAGTGGCTGCTGCATAGATCTTAAACAGCGGCTCCTACAAATTTGTCAGAAAGCTGGCCGGCCGGACACACTTGTGAGGATTGTGTGCCAGGAACTCGAAGCCTGGTATCTGGGCGAGCCTGACGCTCTGGCTGAAGCCTTCGGGAACGATAGTCTACGTAGCATCGGTCGGCAGGCGCGATACCGTGATCCGGACACTGTTCAGCAACCCTCGAAGGCCCTCGAAGAGCTTGTGCCTAAGTTCCAGAAAGTCAGCGGCGCGAGAAAGATGGCGAGTTTCCTATCGAGGGAAAGGAACAGATCGAGGAGTTTTCAGGTTCTGCTGTCTGGGCTCGATAAATTGTGCGCGGGAATAGGGGATGATTCATCGAGCTGAGCTATCTAATCATGAACATCCTCCACGCCTCGACTGACCCGACACTCATAAAGAGATGTAAGCGGATGCTCGCCAGTTCCGCGCGGGCGGACATAGCAGTCGGCTACTTCTTCATGAACGGTTTCCAGTCCGTGGCTGACGATCTGTCGCGCCTGCAAAAGGCGCGCCCTCGTCGGTAGCAGGGACAACCCTTGTGGTTGCCCACAGGGGCAGGCGCAAGGCCAGCCCCTACTGAATCCCGCGCATCGCTGGCATGTTTGGCGGGCGCGCGCAGGCATGATAGCATCGGTACTGACCACTCACCACTGGGCGTGCCCATCACGAAAGAGAAAGAGGATGACAGTGGCTGACAGCCGTCCACTGCTGGCGATTACACTGGGAGATCCCGCCGGCATCGGGCCTGAGGTGATTCTCAAGGCTTTGCAGCATGAGGAAGTGTTTGCCAAATGCCGGCCGCTGGTAATCGGGGATCAGGGCGTTCTCAGCAGAGCGGCCGGCTGGCTGGGGATTCGGCCCAAGTACGATCTCGTCGTCGATGTCGGCAGCGGCCGCTTTGAAAGCGGAACAGTGCCGTTGCTGGATCTGGCGAACGTCGAGCTGGCGAGTGCGCCGGTGGGGCAGGTGAGCGCCAGCGCGGGGCGGGCCGCCGTCGAATATGTGACACGGGCCTGTGATCTTGCTCTGGCCCGGCGGGTGGAGGCGGTGGTGACCGCGCCCCTGAACAAAGAAGCGATGCGCCAGGCCGGATTCTTGTACCCCGGCCACACGGAACTCCTGGCCGAACGCACTGCTGCCGAGCGGATATCGATGCTGCTGGTGGGGCCGAATCTACGGGTGGTGCATGTGAGCGCCCACGTCTCGCTGGAGGAAGCCATCCGTCGGGTGACGCCAGCGCGGGTGCTGGAGGTGATCGAGTTGGCCCACCTCTCCTGCCAGACGCTGGGCATACAGACGCCGCGCATCGCAGTGGCTGGACTCAACCCCCACGCCAGCGAAAACGGGCTGTTCGGCGCGCAGGAAGAGAACCAGATTCAGCCGGCCATCGAACAGGCGCGCAGCCGCGGCTGGACGGTCTCCGACCCCCAGCCGCCTGATACGGTCTTCCTGCGCACGACCAGAGGTGAATTCGATATCGTTGTGGCCATGTACCACGACCAAGGCCATATTCCCATGAAGCTGCTGGCCTTCGACAGCGGCGTGAACGTGAGCATTGGCCTGCCCATTATCCGCACATCCGTGGATCATGGCACTGCCTTTGATATCGCAGGGACAGGCATCGCCCGAGAGGAAAGCATGCTGGCGGCCATCGATGTGGCGGTGCAGATGGCAGCGACGCAGCGGGGAAACGTCAGCCAGCGTGCGCTGTGAATACCTGCCCCAGCCGGCGGATGCCTTCTTCGATCTCCGGGATATCGTAATGGGTGAAACAGAGACGCAGACAGTGGCCCAGCCCCCCCACGCTGGAGCAGCGAGAGCCGGGCAAAAATCCGACTTTGGCGCTGATGGCCGCTTTGAGAAGGATGGTCGTGTCGATTTCATCTCCACAGGTGAGCCAGAAGAAAAAGCCGCCCGCGGGCACACTCCAGACAGCCCGGTCGTTGATATGCCGGCGCAGAGCCGCGTCCATTGCCTCAACCCGCTGCCAATAGGCGCGACGCAGACCATCTAAATAGTCCTTCTGTCCCCCCTCCTCCAGGGCTACCCGCACCAAATTTGAGGTAAAATGGTTGAGGCCGCCTCCGCTGTCTGCGAGTCCGCTGCTGGCAAAGCGCCGAGCCAACTGCGGCGTTGTCTGCACCCAGCCCAGGCGCAGACCCGGCGCCAGGATCTTTGAGAATGAACCGAGGGAGAGCACCTGCCCGCTCGCCACATGGGCGGCGAAGGGGGGCGGGGGCGGTTTGCCGTAATCGAGGAGGTGATAGACCTCATCGGCGACGATGAGGAAGTCGTGGGCCGCAGCCAGAGCCAACAGTTGTTGCCGGCGGTTGTAGGGCAAGGTGCGGCCGGTGGGGTTCTGGTAGGTGGGGATCGTGTAGAGGAAGACAGGCCGGTGGCGGGTCAGCGCCTCCTCGACAGCCGGCAGCGCCAGTCCGTTTTCATCGCTGGGGATCGGCACAATTTTGAGCCGGTGATCCTCTTGCAGGATACGCAAGGCCAGAAAGTAGCTGGGCTCTTCCACAAAAACAGTATCACCGGGCTGGGTGAAGAAGGTGCAGATCAGGCTGAGAGCCTGGGAAGCGCCGGCGGTGATCATCAACTGGGGCGGCCGCACATCCGTCCCATAGCCGCGGCTGAGAAAGGCGGCGAGCGCCCGGCGGAAGCGGCCATCCCCCTGTTCGAAGCCGTAATTGAGCAGCTCTGTATCGCCTTCGGCGAAGCGGACAGCAGAAATTTTGCGCATCAATGTATGGGGCAGAAGCGCGAAATCCGGCTGGCCAATGCCGAAATTGATGCTATCCGCGCTGCGGTCAACTTGGGTCGAGCGATCAAGGTTGGGCATGGTCAGCTGTGGATAATTTCGGAGAGCGCCTCTTTATCCAGCAGTTTGATGCGTTTGCGTCCGATGGCGGAGATCGACTCTCTATCCAACAGCTTGATACGTTTGCGTCCGATTTCGAGTAGCCCCTGGGCTTTGAGATCGTTGAGAACCTGCGTGGCTGTTTCCCGATATGTGCCTACACTTTCAGCCAGATCCTGATGGGTCAGGCCGGTCACTTCGTCAGATTCCTGTTCGTCGGACAGGCGTAGGAGCAGGCTTGCCAAACGCGCGGGAATGCCTTTGAAGGCCATACTTTCCAGGCTCTCCTCAGCCTCCTGCAGGCGCTGGCCAGTGATCTCGAGAATGCGCAGAGCCACCTGTGGCTTGCTGAGGATGAGCCGCTCCAGATCTGTGCGGCTCATAACACAGATCAGGCAGTCATCCACAGCTTCGGCGAAGGTGTTGTGCATCTTCGTGCCCAGCAGAGCCATCTCGCCAAAGAGGGTATGGGAGCCTAGGGTTGTGATAACCAGTTTTTTGCCTTCCGGGCTGATGCGATAGAGCTGCACCCGGCCTTCCTTCAATATGAACAGGACTTCTCCCGGTTCTTCCGGGCGATAAAAGACCCGACCCTTGCGCACCGTGCTCATTGTCGTAATCCGATTCAGTTCTTCCATCTCTCTGGATGTCAGATCTTGAAAGACCGTCAGTTCAGAAAGATATTTCATTTTCTCCGCCGGGTGCAACGCCGCGGATGTTTTCATAATCGTCATTTTCGATCCCTATTCCTATGGTGATCAGTGGCTACTAGCCACTGATCACTGATTATACGTGTCGGGGCAAAATTATCAACATATTTGGCCGCTCTCGCTCCGATTTGATAGAATATCTGCATGAATTTGCGCGCATACCGGCCATCTCCTCGAAGATCTGTTCCCTCCCGCACCCAGTGCAGATGGAATTTGAAGCGGACAGCCAGTCTCCTGTTTGGGATTATTCCCCTGGTGAGTTTGCTGCTCATCTTCAACCACATCATTTTGCGGGAACAAACAGCCTTGGCGTCAAACAGCGCCACGAAGACGCCTACGCCCGTACCCCTGGATGTTGGCATCACCCAAGCTATGACCGTAACCGCGGAGACACCGCCGACACCGAACAAGGCAGAGCGACAGATCGTTGGCGGGAAGCCGGCCGTACCCGGCGCCTGGCCATGGATGGTCTCCGTCCAGACATTCACTACGCCCGACTACGTTTACTTCTGCGGCGGCGCCCTCGTCGCCCCCAATTGGGTGCTGACCGCCGCCCACTGCGTGATAAATTCCATGCCCAATCAGATTATAACGACCATTGGTATCCACAGGCTCGGCAGCAACCAGGGACAGCTGCTGGAAGTAGACCGCATCGTTGTGCATCCTCTGTACGGGTACGATTTTACGCATGATTTCGCGCACGACATCGCCTTGCTGCATCTATCACAGCCGGCAGACGCCGATCCGGTTGCGCCGCTGACAGCTGCCACCCTGGAGCTGGCCGCGCCGGGCACTGTGGCGACAGTTATCGGCTGGGGCGCGCTCTCCGAAGAGGGCAGAGAAGGATGGCTCTCTTATGATCTCCATCAGGTGCAGGTGCCGATCGTGTCGCAGGAAGAATGCAATACCTCTATGGGCAGGATGGTCAGCGAAAATATGCTGTGCGCTGGCTACAGTGAAGGGGGCAAGGATGCTTGTCACGGGGACAGCGGCGGCCCCTTGGTGGTGCCCGATGGCAACGGCGGCTGGCTGCTGACAGGGATTGTGAGCTTTGGTATTGGCTGCGCCAGGCCAGCGTTCTACGGTGTCTATACGCGTGTGAGCCAATACAACGATTGGTTATTGCAACACATCAGCGAAATGGAAACGGTGTATTTACCGATAGCGATGCAGTCGGAGGCCGTTGCAACGCCGCAACCGGCAACAATGCCGCAACCAACAGCAACGCCGCAACCGACAGCAATGCCGCAACCAACAGCAACGCCGCAACCAACAGCAATGCCCGACGGCGTGATACGGCGGGCGCAGGTCCCGATTCTGATGTATCACTATGTGAGCGAGCCCCCTCCAGAGGCAGACATCTACCGGGTGGATCTATCGGTATCCCCCAGGCGGTTTGCAAGCCATTTGCAGGCAATGGCTGCGGCCGGGTACACAACGATCAGCATGTACGATCTTCTGGCCCACCTGACCCAGGGCGCCCCCTTGCCGCCGAAACCGGTCGTTCTCACCTTTGACGACGGCTACCGGGACAATTACGAAAACGCGTTCCCGCTGCTGCAGGAATTGGGCATGATCGCTACATTTTTCGTCGTGACCGATTTTATAGACTCGGAAAACCCGGCCTATCTGACGTGGGAGATGGCGCGCGCGATGCAGGCCGCCGGCATGCGCATCGAATCCCATGGACGAGATCACACCAGCTTGCAGAATCGGAAGGATGACTACCTGATCTGGCAGGCCCTGGGCAGCGCCGAAACCATCGAATTTGAAATCGGTGTGCGCCCGCGCATCATCACATATCCTTTTGGCCGCTACGACGAAAACACCATCCGTATCTTCAAGAGCGCCGGTTTTTGGGCAGGGGTGACGGTCAGAGCGGGGGCTACCCACATGACCGACGATCTCTTCCAACTGAAGCGAGTGCGGGTGCGGGGCACGACAACGGCAGCGGATCTGTTGCGCTTATTGGAGTTGGATTGGTAAGGATGGGCGGTGTTTTTTTCTCTCTTCTCGCCCCTGCTCTCTCCTCAGATGTTACCGCAAGCCCTCGGGCAGACGCCTGACATCCAGCACCAGCGCGACCAGGGCCTGTAGATTTTTTACGTCTTTGCCGTCGCCGTCTTTGCTTTTCGGCGTCTCCAACAGCATGGGCACGCCATCCCAACGGAGATCGTTGAGAATGTGGCGGAAGCCTTCCACGCCCACGAAACCCTCGCCAATATGCGCGTGTCGATCTCTGCGGCTGGCGTGATCATATTCGCTGTCGTTGAAGTGCCAGCAGCCGACGCGCGCCAAACCGACTGTCTCCTCTATCTCCGCCATCATCGCGGCGTAGCCCTCGTCTGTACGAAAATCATAGCCGGCGGCCAGCGCATGGCAGGTATCGATACAGATGCCCATACGCTCCTTTTCCTCCACATTGGCGATGATTTGGGCCAAGTGCGCAAAGGTATAGCCCAATGTACTCCCCTGCCCGGCCATCAGCTCCAGCAGGGTGATGACATCGACGCAGTCGGGCAACTGCGCGTGGATGCGATTGAGCGCATCAGCGATGCGTTGAAGGCCCGCTTGTACCCCGCTGCCAGTGTGCGCGCCAGGGTGCAAGACCACATGTCTGATGCCGTAGGCATGGGCGCGCCGCAGTTCATCCATATAGGCGGCGATGCTTTTCTCCCACAGAGGATCTTTGGGCGAGGCCAGATTGATGAGGTAGGCGGCATGGCTGACAGCATAGGAGACGCCGCAAGCAGGCATCTGCGCGTTCCAGCGGGCCATATCCTCTGCATCCAGCCGCGGACCGCTCCACTGGCGGTTGCTTTTCATAAAGACCTGCACCGCGTTGCTATGCGCGGCCGCGGCCGCATCCAGCGCGTTACTGATCCCACC
This sequence comes from uncultured Caldilineaceae bacterium, assembly GCA_958295915.1. Classification (GTDB taxonomy): domain Bacteria; phylum Chloroflexota; class Anaerolineae; order Caldilineales; family Caldilineaceae; genus Bin5. The sequence continues at coordinate 2,662,068 of OY282381.1, read as the reverse complement.
GGCGATCGACATATGCGCGCCAAGTTTGAGTCCTACCATGAAATGCCTCCGAAATCTACTGTGCTAATGGAACAGGATCAGATTCGTTTTTCAAACCACATAGGCAATACTGATCACTGGCCACTGAGCTTTTGTTGTTCGCAGCCAGTTTCTGCTATCCTACCCAATGAACTGATCTGAGGTCAAGAATGCGCGTTTCTTTTCCCGCCTGAAGCTTCCTGCGCGTCTGGCGTCAGAGAAGTAGGGGCGGCTCCAGACGCCTGCCCGTGTCGGGGCCGGAAACACCTTCGAATACCGCGCGCGAGGAAGAATTGTGATACACGAATCGGTTTATGAACTGCGCCAAAACCTGAAGGACGCAGTTGGCATCGACGACAACGGGCGCGTCGATGTTCTGGACGCGGAAAAGGTGCGCCGGGATGTGATCGATAGCCTGGCCCGGGATGCAGTCTTCGGCGCCTATCCGCTAAAGACGTTCAGCCGCTGGCTGATCTGGGAGCTGGGCCAGGCGTTGGGCGCATGCCCCGCCAGCATCCACGACTTTTATATAGCCAGGGCCGCGGGCGCATGGTCGAACCGCACAGTGCCGGCGATGAATATGCGTTTTGCCACCTACGACGCAGGACGGGCCGCCTACCGCGCGGCGCAGCGCACGCATACCGGCGCGTTCGTCTTTGAAATCGCACGTAGCGAAATGGGCTATACCTTTCAGGAACCAGCGGAGTTCTCGGCTGTCCTCATTGCCAGCGCGATCAAAGAAGACTATCGTGGGCCGATCTTCATTCAGGGCGACCACTTCCAGGTGGACGGCAAGAAGTATCAGACCGACCCGGCAGGCGCGCTGAAAGAGGTGAAGGATCTGGTGAAGAAAGCAGTGCCGGCCGGTTACTGGAATATCGACATCGACACGAGCACGCTGGTGACACTAGAACCGCACTCTCTGGACGCGCAGCAGCGGGAAAACTATCTGCGCTCGGCCCAACTGACGAAGTTCATCCGCGACCTGGAACCAGAAGGGGTCACCATCAGCCTGGGCGGAGAGATCGGCGAAGTCGGGGAAAAGAACTCGACCGTGGCCGAGTTGGACGCCTATATCGACGGCTACAGGGCCTCGCTGGGCGAGTTGGGCGACTACGCCGGCTTGAGCAAGATCAGTGTTGCCACCGGCACAGCCCACGGGGGTGTTCTGTTGCCGGACGGCGCCCACGCCGACGTGGCAGTAGACTTCGATACGCTGAACGATTTGGGAGAACGGGCCCGCTTCCACGGTTGCGGAGGCGCCGTCCAGCACGGCGCCAGCACCCTGCCAGCAGAGCTATTCAGCAAGTTCCCGCAAACGCAAACAATTGAAATTCATCTGGCTACCGGGTTCACCAACACATTTTTGGATCATCCCAGCTTTCCGAAACCTCTGCTGGATGAAATGTACGCGCATTTGGACGCGCACCACGCGGACGAGCGCGCGCCCAGCGATACAGACCTGGTCTTCCACCTGAAGACGCGTAAGAAGGCGCTGGGACCATTCAAGCCGGAGCTGTGGGGGCTGCAGCGTGAGCGGGCGGAGGCGATCTTTGCCGGCGTCGAAGATCACTATGCTTTTTTCTACGAAAAACTGAATGTCGCCGGCACGCGCCAACTGGTGGATCAGATCGTTACGCCTGTTGCCCATCATAAACCGATGCCCATTTTGGGGCGAGGCGCAGGAGACGATGAAGGACTGGCCGACTGACCCTTGCTTCTCGCTCTTGACCTCGCTACCTCTATCTGTACGATCGCCCTATTCGATCCGGCACGCGACAGGCCGCTGGCGGAACAGGTGTGGCAGGCGCGAAGGCGTCAGACGGAAGAGGCGCTGCCCGCTGTAGCGGAGATGCTGGCGCGGGTAGAACGATGCATCGATGCGATCCGCATCATCGCGGTCACCACCGGGCCGGGCAGTTTCACCGGTGTGCGCATCGGTATCAGCGCTGTCAAGGGCATGGCAATGGGTCTGCCTGAACCGCCCCAGCTGATCGGCCTGCCGCTGTTGAGCGTGACCGCCGCGCGGTTTGTGTCGCTGGCCGCAGCCGACGGCGCGGTTGTATGGCCGACGCTGCAGGCAGGCCGAGGACGCTTCAATTGGGCAATCGCGCCGTCTGACGATCCCCTATGGCTGCCGAACATTGCAGAGCACCGGGCCGGGCAGACCGCAACGCTGATCCAGGCGTTACGGGAACAGGAGCGACCTGTGTGGCTGGTGGGCGAGTTGAGCGAGCCTCTCCTGCAGGCGGCACAGCTTTTGCCCCACGTCCACTGCATCGATCTGGCAGCCGACGTGGATTCGCCAGACTGCGCGGCCCCCAACGGAATCGGGGACGCGCCCGGGACGCGGGGAGGTGGGCTGGCCCAGTTGGCCATGCGCCATTGGCGCGCCGCCTCGCCCGCGCTGACGAAATCCCTGAAGCCGCTCTATCTGCGCCCGCCGCAGTGAAGGCGCAAAGTTGAAAAAACGCAATGCCGCCAGGACGCGGAGACGCACTCCTGCCTACCACAGGAATCATACGAATCCTGGTCACAGCGCGCCTTCGCGCCTTGACATTGAAAAGATTGGGGTGTACGCAAAATGGCAGCTCTGACCTGTCAGGAGAAGCAGCCCAAGTCGCGCCCTGCAGTGGCGCGCAATGCAACCTGCCGCAGCCCGTCCATCTCGCAGACCTGCCCGCTGGCAATCGGCCCGCTCACCTTGGCCGACCTGGACAGCGTGATCGCGTTGGAAGCCGCCAGCTTTCCTTCCCCCTGGTCGCGCGCCACCTACCACTCCGAACTGACCCGAAACCATCGCAGTCGTTATCTCAAAGTAACGCCGGCGACCGCCAGCGGCGCGGCCGCCCTCCCCGCGCTGATAGCGCAGGCAGGCGTCATGCTCTTCGGCGCAGAGATGCACATCGTCACCATCGCTGTCCTGCCCACGTGGCGCGGCCGTTCGATCGGCGAGTGGCTCCTGTTGGCGCTGCTCGCTGTGGGTCGCAACCAAGGGGCCGAGACAGCCACCTTAGAGGTGCGCGTCAGCAACGCTGTCGCCCAGCGTCTTTACCACAAGCTCAATTTTACGCAGGTCGGCTACCGCCGTCGCTACTACCCGGACAGGGAAGACGCCCTCGTTCTGGCTCTGACGGACCTGAACGCCGGCCGCGTGTGGCAACCGCTGCGGGAACGGTTCGAGCGGCTCTCTGCGGCCATGCAACGCGGGGTAGACATGCCGGGATAGGCGCGCGCGGCCAGCGCCCACAACTGCGGTGGCCAATCACCAGACGGCGCGCAGGCGTCCGCTTTCACCAAACAACTGCTGGAGCGGCGTCCTATGCGAGAGTGAAGATGAAGACGGAAGAAGTCGATAGGTGGTTCTGCACGCAACAAGAAGCCGAGGCCAACGGCTTCCGAGCGCCCGATCGCCAGACAGTCGAGGAAGTTCTGTCGGTGACATCGCGCAACTTTCACCGATCTGTCTCTCCTGCTATGATAGGGAATTACATACTTAACTGCACAAGTAAAATTCCCGCGCGTTGAAGTTGCGCGGGATGAGCATAGCGGTATGATGGGGGCACGAAGAAAAAAGCCCGTCAGTGCGCCAACACTACGGGCTGCGATCCACAAGGTGATGGCTTATGGATACTCCCCAGAGTACCACAACTCACAAAACATATCAAGAACGAGGTTACTGTTCACGCCCTGGCTATGCCCGCATCCGTGCGGTATTGCGCGCTTGTTGCTGGCTATACAATCATTCGCTTGAACAGAGGAAAAATACCTATCTTTCCGATGGCAAGGGCATGACCTTGTACGCGCAGATGAAGGAACTGACCCAACTGCGGAAGGAACAACAGTTCTGGCAAGACGTATCTGTACAGGCTGCCCGTGGGGTCTTGAAGCGTGTAGACAGGGCATTCAAGGCTTTCTTTCGACGTGTGAAGGCTGCAGAGAAGCCGGGCTATCCACGCTTCAAGCCACATCAGCGCTATCAGTGCCTTGAGTTGTCAGACGTCTCACCAGGGATGGTGAAGGGCAATTGTATCAAGATAAAAGGATTGCCCGTTATCAGGATACGCTCTCATCGTAGGCTACCAGATAGCAGCCAGTTAAAAGCCTTGCGAATCGTGATGCATGGACATGTCCTGACAGTTGACCTGGTATATGAAGAGGAAAGTGAGCCACTTGCGCCTGTCGCTTCTGTGGTAGGCATAGATGTAGGCGTAAACGAACGCATGACCTTCAGCGATGGGAAGACAGTATCCCGTCGTATGATCGACAGAAGCAGGGAAACAAGCCTGCAACAGGCGATTTCCACAAAGAAGAAAGGCAGCAATCGACGACGAAAGGCAGTATCCGCCTATGCTCGTGAGAGGCGTAGGAATACGGTGCGCAATCGCAATGAATGCCATCAGTTGACCACTGCTATCGTGCGGAAATATCAGAAGATAGCGGTTGAGAAATTGGCAATACAGAACATGTCTCGCAAGGGTGGTAGCCGTAAACGTGGTTTGAATCGCAGCATGATGGAACAGACATGGGGTGTGCTATTTCAACAGTTGCGCTACAAGGCAGAATGGGCCGGTAGGCAATTCGTTGAAGTGGACCCTCGATATACATCCAAGACCTGTTCTTGTTGCGGTGAAGTAAGGAAAGAGAAGCTGGCGGTTTACCGTGTCTTTGTCTGCCCTGCGTGTGGTCATACAGAAGATAGAGACGTAAACGCCGCTAAGAATATTAAGGAACGAGGGGCAGGTCTGCCTACCCCTTACAACGCGGGTGGGAATCCCCCGCGCAGTCGGCGCGAGTCGGCTGAGAAAGATATACTTGTGCAGTTAAGTATATAATTCCCCAAGGAGAACCTTTTTCTGATGGCTATGAAATCGAATTCTGGATACCGTGCGCGAATCGGCGCGCTCGCGCTTTGGGGGAGCGCGTTGCTCCTGGCTGGCTGCAATTTTTTTGCCGGCCCGGAACCAATGGCCACGCCAACACGCCAGGCTCTGGCGCTTATCCCCACTTTCACGCCCACGCCCATGGCGCCCGACACGCCAACCGCGACCGCGACGCCAATAGCGACCGACACGCCAACCGCGCCCCCCGCGCCAACGGCAACCGCGACCACGACGAAACCGAGCGTCGCCCGCTTCACAGTCACGAATGATGTGGTCAATGTGCGCCGTGGACCGGGCACGGCATACACAATCATCGGCACTGTCAACAAGGACGCGCAGTTCGACATCAGCGGCAAGAACCAGGCGGGCGACTGGTATGAGTTCTGTTGCGTCAACGACCAGAAAGGCTGGATATTCGGGCAGTTGGTGCAGGTGGACAACCCGCGCCTGATCGCCCTGGCCCAGAATATCCCCGCCCCCCCACCGCCGCCGCCACCGACAAACACGCCTGTGCCTGCAGCGCCCCCTCCGCCGAACCCCTGCGCCAACAGAAACTGCCTGTTCAAGTTGCGGGACGGCCCGAAATTCACCCGTAACCAAGGTAGGGAGTTGAAACTCACCCTGGGCTTTGTGCACGGAGGACACAATGACGAGCAGCAGGGTTCATACTTTGTGGGACTGCGCAAAGGCGGGGTCGGTGTGCCCGTGTCGGATAAGACACGCAGCGAGCGCTTTTCTGTCAGCACCGGATTCCACGGCGAGTACAACTACGAATACAAGATCGGTAGCCATCAACTACCCGGAGGGACGGTGGCCGGCGCCTATACCATTTGGGTCATAGACGGCAACGGGAATCCGGCCAGCCAAGACTTCACCTTCACTGTGCTGGAGAATCAGGGTGAAGTGTGGATAGTTTTCGACCAGAACTGAGCTGAGGTATGAGAGCCATCATCCAAACCACATGAATCAGGCGTCAACGGGCAGGTTGGATGGCGCAACCTCCCAGCAGTTGGGCGCCGTTGCGGACGCGCCATTCACGTGCCGAATAGGGGAGGACGAGCCATAACAACCAACGTTGAACGACAACGACTGCCAACCTTTACCAAAGCGATCTATGGGTTGGGCGATTGGGGCGCGGCATCGGCCGCAACAGCCCGCAATCTCTTCTGGCTATTTTTCATCGTCAGCGTCGTGGGCGTGGATATAAGCCTGGCCGGCGTTGCTTTTATCATCGGCCGCTTCTGGGATGGTATCAACGACCCGCTGGTCGGCATCCTCAGCGACCGCTTTCGCAGCCGCTGGGGGCGCCGACGTCCGTTTATGCTGCTGGGCGCAGTTCCCTTCGGGGTGGGCTTCTTCCTGATGTTCAGCCCACCCCCCTTCGAGGGGGATCTGGCCATCGCCCTCTATTATGCGCTGGTTTTCATCCTCTATGACACCGCCTTTACGATCGTCAACGCGCCCTATTCAGCCCTCACCGCGGAACTGACCGAAGATTACGACGAACGAGCCAGCCTGGCCGGCTGGCGAATGGCGAACGCGATCTTCGTTTCCCTGCTCACGGCCGGGCTGTTCAAGCTGCTGGCGGAAAACGTCTTTGCCGGCTGGTTCAGCGGGCCGGAGGCTACCCGCAACGGCTATGCGGTGGCCGCGGCGATCTGGGGACTGGTCATCATCGTGTCGCCTCTGTTGGTGGTGGCCTTCGTGCGCGAGCCGGAACGGGGCCTGCCAAAAGAGGAAAAGCGGATCAACCTCGTCCAGATCACGAAAGAGGTTTTCGCCAATCGACCCTTCCGCATCGGCGCTACGGTCTATCTGCTGGCGTTCACATCCGTCGATATCATCACCTCTGTTTTCGTCTGGTTTCTCATCTATTATATGCAGCTGACGCCGCCCTTCGACAGTATCGTACTGGCCACTGTGCTTGGCGTGGCCTTCCTGTCGATGCCTCTGACGATCCGGCTGATGCAACGGCTGGGCAAGAGCGTCACCTACATCCGTATGATGATCTCCTGGGCAGCGGTCATGACCGTCATCAGCCTTCTGCCGCCGGGCAATGTGCCGTTGACGCTGGCCGCGGCAGCCATCGCCGGCATTGGCTACGGCGCGGCCAACGCCATCCCCTGGGCGATCGTGGCCGACATCATCGAAGAAGACGAATGGCGCAGCGGCAAACGGCGCGAAGGGATCTACGCCAGCTATCTGGTGACCTTTCGCAAAATCGCCACCGCCTTCGCGGTCGGCGTCATCGTGCCGCAGGTCCTGGGCGCCACCGGCTTCATCGAGGGCGCGACAACGTTCCAGCCGCCTGCAGCTGTGCTCGCCCTGCGCATCTTCATGGGCGTGATTCCGGCGGCTCTGTTGATTCTGTCGATATACGCCGCCGCCCGCTACCCTCTGGACCGAGCCGCCCATGACGAACTGCGGCGCAAACTGGCGTTGCGACGGGCAAGACAGCAGGCAGAGCAGCCAGAGATGGCAAAATGAAGGAGAGAGGATCACTGCAGCTAGTCCGCGGAGATACCGTCAGGAAATCGAAGAAGATACGAATGCGCGCCCTTTTGCAGTGCGCTCCACACTAGGCGGGCGCGCAAGTATAACCATCCCTCGCTCAACTGTCTACGCGTTCGATCTGGGCGCCAACCGCGCGCAGCTTCTCATCCACCCGCTGGTATCCGCGATCGATCTGCTCGATATTGCCGATGATCGTCTGCCCTTCGGCGCTTAGCGCCGCGAGGACGAGGGCCATGCCGGCGCGGATATCGGGGCTGCTGACCTCCTGGCTGACGAGCTGGGCCGGGCCGACAACGACAACCCGATGGGGATCGCAGACGATGATCTGCGCGCCCATGTTCACCAGTTTGTCGACAAAATAGAGGCGGCTTTCAAACATTTTTTCGTGGACCAGAACCGTGCCCTCGGCCTGTGTGGCGACGACAACGGCGATGCTCATCACATCGGGGGGAAAGGCAGGCCAGGGGGCATCGTCAATTTTGGGGATGGCGCCGCCGAAGTCCGGCCGAATGCGCAGCTCCTGTTGATCAGGCAGAACAAGCGTGTAACCGGTGAGCGTTGCTTGCGCGTCCTCCTGCAGATGCATGCGCACGCCCAGCCGCTGGCAGAAGACCATTTCGAGCACGCGCAGATGGTCTGGAACCACATTGGCAATACGCAGTTCGCCGCGGGTGATAGCCCCCAAACCAATAAAACTGCCAACTTCCATATAATCCGGCCCGATGGTCGCCTGCGCGCCGTGGAGGCGTTCCTGGCCGTGAACGATCAGTGTGTTGCTGCCGATGCCCTCGATAGGACAGCCCATGGCGACCAGAAGGCGGCACAGTTCCTGCACATGGGGTTCGCTGGCAGTGTTGCGCAGAACGGTGACACCCTGGGCCAGAGAGGCAGCCATGAGCGCGTTTTGGGTAGCGGTCACCGATGCCTCGTCCAGAAGAATGTCGGCTCCGCGTAATCTGCCAGGCGCCGTCAACTCGAAGCGACCATCGCCGGAGCGGGAGAAGGATGCGCCCAGTTGATCGAAGACCAGCAGATGGGTATCGATGCGGCGCCGGCCGATATCATCCCCGCCAGCAGCGCCCTCAACCCGGAATGCGCCTTGCCGGGCCAGAAGCGGCCCCATCAGATTCAAACCGCCGCGGATGCGACCGAACAGCCGCGCATCGGGCGCAGACGTGTGGATAGCATCGGCGCGGAGCGTCAGACAATCGCCCTCTTTGCCTACAGATACGCCCAGCCCCTGCAAAATAACCAACATTGTGTGGACGTCGTCGATGTCCGGGAGATTTTCCAAGGTGACGGTTTCATCGGTCAGCAAAGAGGCGGCAATGAGGGGAAAGGCGGCATTTTTGTTGCCGCTGATGCCGACAGTCCCCTCGATGCGATGGCCGCCTTGGATGACAAATAAAGCCATGATCGCTCCTTGCAAAGACGCCGCTGGTCTTCCAACCCTGGCAACATTGCGCTGAAATCAGGATCCATACTCTGGTTGATCGACGCAGAAACATAGCCTGGGCAGAAACAGAGCCTGGGCATCTGTGGGTTCCACTGATTGTAAACGGGTCTGATGTTCCCGTCTAATTTGCGTCTGATGCAAAGTAGATCCAGGAAGACAGAGCCAGCATTGAGGGCTGCCGCAATTCGCCTTACGCAGGATTTTATGGTAAACTAAGTAAGTCGATTCTGGCTTAAATACGCCCTCCAGCGGCGCGCGCGACAACACCTTTGCAGCCGTGGCCCAGATGGGTACGCCAGCCAAAACCGGGAAGACGCTTGTGGGTATCATTGACAGTTTATCAACCGGATACCGCTTTGTCAGCCGCCGTCCTGGCCTACTGCTTTTGCCATTGCTGCTGGACGCTCTGTTGTGGGTCTTGCCCCGCTGGAGCATCGGTCCGTTGTTGGAGCGACTGGCCGCTTTCTACACGAATTTGGCCGACGACGCGCAAGGAATGGAGACGAATCTGTTTACTCTGCCAGAGCAGATGAGCGATCTGCTCGCGACAGTCGGGCAGACAAGCAATTTGGCCCAGTTTCTGGTCAATCGCTCACTGTATCACGTGCCGAGTCTGCTGGCGGCATTGCCCAGCATCAAGGGCAACCATCCAAGTGTGGAGATCGATTCGCTGGGTTCGGCCAGCCTGCTGTCTTTGTTCTTTGGTCTGGCGGGGCTGTTGATAGGCGCGACGTACATGAATCTGCTGGCCCAGAATCTGCCCCTCGGCGAAGGGCAGAAAGCGGTCTCGATCGACGATTTGGCGGGCCGCATCGTGCGCCATTGGCTGCGTACCATCGGGTTTCTGGTTTTCATCACCCTCGGCCTGTCAATGATTTACATCCCCGGCGTTTTGGGGATCACTGTGCTGGCAGTGATCAGCCCAATGCTGGGATCGGGAGCGATGTTCCTGTTCATGGGGCTGATTGTAGTGATACTGCTCTATCTGTATTTTGTGACGACAGCCCTGGTGCTGGACAATCTGGCGATCGGCCACGCGGTGCGTCGCAGCATCTATCTGGTGCGCTACAACTTCTGGCATACGGCGGGGTTTGTCTTGCTAACGACGCTGATTTCGACAGGTATGGGGCTGCTGTTCCGCCAGATCACGCAGCTGAACGCGTTGGGCGTGGCGTTCGCCACGTTGGGAAACACGTTTATAGGCACAGGGTTGGCTATGTCTTTGCTCGTCTTTTATCGAACACGCATCCTGACAATGAAACAGGAAGAGGCAAACGGCGCAACCTGACCCTCTCGCGCGCGACCAAAGACGCTAGGTGAAGATCGATTGTGTGGCAGCCTCAGATAATTGGAGGAGTTTGTGGCTGAAAAGATGAACAAACAGGATTTCGTCTACGGCGCCGATCAGATTCAGGTGCTGGAAGGCTTGGAAGCGGTGCGGCGACGGCCCGGTATGTACATCGGCGGGACCGATTCAAAAGCGCTGCATCATATGGTGTACGAAGTGGTGGACAACGCCATCGATGAGGCCATGCAGGGCCGCTGCGACAAAATCGTGGTGACGATCCACAAAGACGACAGTGTCACGGTCAGCGACAACGGCGCAGGAATTCCAGTGGGCATACAGAAACAGACCGGTCTGCCAGCCCTGACAGTGGTGATGACGAAGCTGCACGCAGGGGGCAAGTTCGGCGACAGCGGCTACAAAGTCTCCGGTGGTCTGCATGGCATCGGTGTCAGCGCGGTGAACGCGCTGAGCGCGTGGATGGAAACGACTGTCAAGCGGGACGGCAAGATCTGGCGTCAGCGCTTTGAACGGGGCGTGCCGGTGACCGAGCTGGAGAGTATCGGCCAATGTGATAGAGCGGAGACAGGCGCCAGCCAGCGTTTTCTGCGGGACGATACGATCTTTCAGGCGCTCGATTACGACTGGCAGACGCTGGTTACCCGCTTCCGGGAGATGGCTTTTCTCACCCGCGGCATCGATCTCCATTTCATCGATGAGCGTCCAGAACAGCCGCGCGAGATCTGCTTCTATTTTGAGGGCGGTGTGCAGACATTCGTCCGCTATCTCAATAAGAATCGCACAGTTCTGCACCAACCGATCTATGTGGACAAGGAGATCGAATCAACGCATGTGGAGGCGGCTATCCAGTATACCGACGGCTACAATGAATCGATCTTCGCTTTCGCCAACACGATCAACACGCCCGACGGCGGCTCCCATCTGACCGGTTTGCGGGCGGCGCTCACCCGCCAGATCAACGACTATGCGCGCAAGCAGGGTATTCTGAAGGGCAATGACGCAAACTTCAGCGGTGACGATACACGGCAGGGTATGACGGCCATCGTCAGTGTGAAGGTGTTGGAGCCCCAGTTCGAGGGCCAGAACAAGTTGAAGCTGCTCAACAACGAAGTGCGCTATCACGTAGAGACAGCAATAGCCGAGGGGATCAACAGCTGGATGGAGGAAAACCCGCGGGAGGCCAAACGGATTACCGACAAATGCCAGATCGCCTATCGGGCCAGAGAGGCGGCGCGCAAAGCAAGGGATCTGGTGATCCGCAAAAGCGCGCTGGAAAGCCTGACCCTGCCCGGCAAGCTGGCAGACTGCTCCAGCCGCGATCCAAATGAAAGCGAACTTTATATAGTTGAAGGAGATAGCGCGGGCGGAAGCGCCAAGCAGGGCCGCGATCGGCGCTTTCAGGCCGTGCTGCCTCTGCGGGGCAAGATCTTGAATGTGGAGAGAACCAGTCTCGACAAGATCCTGAGCAACAAAGAAATCCAGGCCCTGATTACCGCCCTGGGCACAGGCGTGGGGGACGCTTTCAGCGTCGGAAACCTACGCTATAACAGAATTATCGTGATGACCGATGCCGACGTTGACGGCGCTCACATCCGCACACTGCTGCTGACGCTATTCTTCCGCTATATGGAGCCGCTGGTGGAAAACGGTCATCTGTATATCGCCCAGCCGCCTCTGTATAAGGTGCAGATCACCGCGCGCCAGAACGGCAAGGCCAAGCGGTCGGAACAGTATGTGTACAACGACAACGCTTTGTCTCAGATTCGCCGCGAGATGGGTATGGAGAACATCAAACTGGAGCAACGCTATAAGGGCCTGGGCGAAATGAACCCGGAGCAGCTGTGGGAGACGACCATGAACCCGGAACATCGAACGCTGCTGCAGGTGCAGGTGGAAGATGCCGCGGAGGCCGACCGCACCTTCGATATGCTGATGGGCAGCAGTGTGCCGCCTCGCCGTCGCTTCATCCAGACCCACGCCCATGAGGTGCGCAATCTGGACGTGTAGTTTTTAGTCTCGATCCGCAGTGCACTGATAACGAAAAACGAACACCTGAAGGAGAGGCATGGAGACGACCGGCTTCGACCTGTATCAGAGAGAATCCCGCAAGACATGGCGCCTAGTTCACACAGATCACCCACTCGTTTACCCGACGCTGGGGCTTGTGAATGAAGCCGGCGAAGTGGCTGGCAAGATCAAGAAGATTTTTCGAGACAAAGACGGTGTCATCTCGGAAGCCGATCGACAGGCGTTGAAGAGCGAATTGGGGGATGTGCTCTGGTACCTGACCCAGATCTGCACAGAATTGGATCTGTCGTTGGAAGAGGTGGCCGCGGAGAACATCACAAAACTCTTCGACCGCTTGGAGCGAGGCGTCATCCGCGGAGAAGGCGATACGCGCTGACTGCAGCGGCCAGTGGCCAGAGAGCGGACACAAGGCCAGCCCCTACTGGCCACCGACAACTGGCCACTGTTTTAGAGATAGTCACGCAATCTGCGGCTGCGGCTGGGGTGGCGTAAGCGGCTCAGGGCCTGAGCCTCGATCTGGCGAATGCGCTCGCGCGTGACGCCGAACTTCTTGCCGACTTCCTCCAGCGTGTAGTTGTAGCCGTCCACCAATCCGAAGCGCAGTTGCAAAATGCGTACCTCGCGGGGACTCAGGCTTTGAAAGATATCGTCGATCACTTCCCGCAGGATCTGGCGACCAGCAGAGTCCTGCGGGCTATCCGCGTCCTCGTCTTCGATGAAGTCGCCCAGGTAGCTATCTTCCTCTTCGCCGACCGGCATCTCCAGGCTGAGAGGCCGCTGGCTCACGCGCATAATGTGCTCGACTTTGCGTGGGGTCACGCCCAGCTCCTCGGCGATCTCTTCTGTGGTCGGATCGCGGCCCAGTTCCTGAACGAGCTGGCGGCTGGTACGGGTAAGGCGATTGATCTGCTCGTACATGTGCACAGGCACCCGAATCGTGCGTCCCTGATCGGCGATGGCGCGGGTCACTGCCTGCCGGATCCACCAAGTGGCATAGGTGCTGAACTTATACCCCCGACAGTAATCGAATTTTTTGACAGCGCGGATGAGGCCGATATTGCCCTCCTGAATCAGATCCAGGAAGGGGACGCCGCGACCGACATACTTTTTGGCAACGCTGACTACGAGCCGGCTGTTGGCTTTGATCAGATGCTCCTGCGCGGCGCGACCATCGCGTATCAACCACAGCAGCCGTTCGCGTTCCTCCCAATCGTCAAGTTCTTGGTTCAAGCGCTGACGCGAATTGCGACCAGCTTCCATGCGCTTGGCCAGCTTGACCTCTTCGGCGGCGGTCAGCAGGGGAACGCGGCCGATCTCCTTGAGATAGAGACTGATGGAGTCGTCGATCTCAATCTGGCTGAGATCGAACTCGTCCTCCTCCCCGCTCTCAGGCGCATCTCTCTTCTCTTCCTGGGAGATATCCTCTTTGGTCTGGCCGAGAGAGATACCCTGCTCGAACAAAGAGGCGAAGATGTCATCCAGTTGCTCAATGTTATTTTCGGCTTCGGGCATAACCTGCAGCACATCATCGTAACTGACAAAGCCCTTTTCACGGCCAATTTTCAGCAGGTGGGTGAGAGTCTCCTGCGGGCTTAAAAACTGCAGCGTCACCTGATCTTCATTGGGATCCTGAGTCTGTTCCTCTGTCAGCAGCTTTTCTGCAGCCATCGTCACCTCTCTCTTCTTAAATGAATACGCGCGGTTTGCAGGCGGCTCGCCCGCAAACCCAGGTCAGGTCGTTTCGGCCCCGCGCTATGCCGCAGAGGGAAAGCGCTCAGGCCTCCGCAAGGGGATTTCTATGCCTGCAACTTGAAATCCCAGATGCGATCCCGTTGGCTATACTGACAAGCACAGGACGGACATTGAAGCCGTTCCTGGCTGAGCGCAGTCAGGGGATAGGCCGCGCATGCCGGACAACGGAATAGCTGTGCCGGGGTCGTGTCGAATTGCGGCCGGCCAGGGGCGCCCGGCGTAGACGCGCGCACGAAGACACTCGGCGCCAAGGGAAATTTGCCGCCGACGCGAAACAGATAGCTATCCAAGCGCGCGAGCGCAGCAGCCGGCAGACGTCTTTTCAGTGCCTGCAGCCGGAAATGGGAGGCGCCATAACGCGCATCCACCTGCAGGCCGGCCTCGCCCAATCTTGCGGACATCCAGCGGGGATGAAAGTCGAAATTCAAGTCGACAAACTCCAGCGGCGTCGGCTCAAAAGGAGACCAGCGCTGCCGGCCTATGCTCCAGCGTAGAATTGCTTTCAGATTGCGCTTGTTGGCATACTCGAGCACGGCAGCGCTACGCTGATGCAGCAGCGGCTGTAACTGAGCCAAGGCCGCGGGCACATCGGCCAGATGGTGCATCACCCGCACCATCACCAGCGCGTCCAGCACACTGTCGGCCAGGGGCATCTGATAGAGATCGCCGGCGACAAAGACAAAGCGTTGATCGTGCCCCCAGTTGCGCACGGCATCGGCCAGCATCGTGCGGCTGTAATCAAAGAGAACGATCTGGTTGTAGCCGAGATAGAGATCTGCCAAACGGCCAAACCCGGCCCCTATCTCAGCGATACGGTCGCCGCGCGCGGGCAGAAGCCGACGCAGGGCGATCCGTTCGACAGCATCTTCATACTCGCGTCCCTGGCCTTCCCAAAAATCCTGGCGGTAACCGCTGCCCTCGTAGTCGATCACGGGAACGGCTGCCGGCGCGGCGGATCCGCCCTTGTTTTTCAGCTTTTCAGCGTTTACGCTATTTGCTGCAAGCAGATTGTCTGCAAACATGTGGGCCGCTCCACGACTATAGGATTCAACGCGAGCGCGGATGCGCCAATCCCTCCGATTCCCTGGCGCATCCAAGAAGTAGACAGGTGCAAAGCATAGATGTTTCACGTGAAACATTGCGCGCGCCAGAGCCCGGTTCGTGGACCAAACGCAGATTCCGGCGCCAAAAACTGCGCGAACGCATTTGCCCTGCGCGCATTCTTATCCAGTATAGCACGAGAAATCACCAATTTCAATACCCTATCGATTTTTGGGTGCGTCCCAAGGCAACAAGATTCTCATTCTCCATTGGTAAACTCTACTTTGTCTGCTATTCTGTATGGACTGAAAAGTCGGTGAGCCAGAAACTCACCCCTATCTTGAGACGCACCCTCGATTTTTCCAATCGGAAATATCAGATTAGAATGAACGAGAGCGGCGCACAACCGATGCCATACGATATAGGAGGGAGATGATGGGAGATGTCGCATATCGCTCGAAAGTCCGCATTGAGCGGGTGAAAGGGCCGCTACGCAGAGCATTTCTGCCGGCGGAAGAAAGCCATACCCAATTCGGCGTCCATTCAGAGGTGGCGGAACATTACGGCGTGGACACCGCCATCCATGAGCCTCACGCCACCACGCTCGATTATATCAATGCGGCCACAGGCGGCTGACTGACCGGCACATTCGGCGGCGCGCTGGAGGCGCGCCAGATACCTGCAGGCGACGGCTTTTTGACGGCCAACGTAGAGGCTGAAATCGAAAAGGACGGCAATGTGCTGGTCATTAAGCGGATTCACGCCACATACACACTGAAGATCGCGCCGGAACAGCGGAGCACGGCAGAACGAGTGCACGGGTTCCATGCGCAGTTTTGCCCGGTAGCGCGTAGCATCGGCGGCAGCATCGACATCTCCACTGAACTACGCATGATCGATCTGGATTAGCGAACAGTCTCCAATCTCTGAAAAAAGACGCGGAGACGCCGACAAGCAATGAACCCCCTGGTTTTCCTTAGCGCCTTTGCGCCATTGCGTTGCATTGGTTTTCCTTCGCGTCCTTGCGCCATTGCGTTGTATCGGTTTTCCTTTGCGCCATTGCGTTGCATTCTCAAACCGTCCCCAACGCCGCCAAGCCCTCTACAATCTCTACCGTCTCCAGACTCACGCTGATCACCTTCCCGATCAGATTGACGATGTACTGCGGATCCTCCTCGCGGTTGGGATCGTTGACGATGCCGCTGCGCTTGTCCGTCTTGACGCGGTACTGATCGATGACCCACTCCAGGGCCGAGCGGTTGCCCAGCCGATAGCGTAACGCTGCCGCTGGAATCCCGCCCAGTGTCAGAAAGTCATTGTAGCGCATCTGCGTTTTGTCTCGGGACAGCTTCATCTTCTCGACGCGCCAATCAAGCGGCAGATCCGAGTTTTCGCTGAATGTCAGCGGATAGGCGGGCATCTCTTCATAGCCGACGTGGATTTCCCCCAGGCGCGCGCCGGCTTGGGCAAAGGCCCGGAAGTCCGGGGCAAAGGGAATGCGCGGCAGATCGCGTTTGAGGTTGGCTTGGTATCGCGTGCGATAATCCGGGTGGTGCAGCAGGCCGTAGACATAATGGAAGATGTCCCATTTCCCGATAGAATCGTCGCTGTACTGCCTGCGGAACTGCGCCAGCGCCCAATCGGTGATGTTCTCCTGACGGTTGCCGCTGTCCTCGTCGTAAACGTAGAAGGGAAAGCATTGGGAATCTCCAGTAAAATGAAGATCCGTTACCTGCTGTATCATCAGGCAGTGGAATGGCTTTTTGTTTCCAACGGCTGTGAGGCAGATCGCCCGGTTCTCTTTTTCGGTCTCCGCTACAGGGAAGATCGATGGAAACACGGCTACATGATCGTTCATCATTCTGTCAAAGTAAAGGTTCGATTGCGTAAACGGGCGATAGAGTGATGGCCTCAGCTTGTGATCAGCGTATCTGGCCATGCGCCCTCGCTTCAACTTCGCCTTTAAGTCCCGACTCCAACTGATTTTCTTGTCATCATATGCCACAAAATCATCGACATTTGCATTCTGATTTTCCCGCTGTTCCCACTTGAACACCTGCTCATTGTAGGTGTCAATCGTCCACTTTATGTTCTCTGTGAGCGCGTCGCGGTTGAAGTTGTACGCCCAGGCATCACGGCCAGTGCTGACGCCACGGCCGTACGTCTTGCATATCACATCCACCGCCTCGCCTTTTGCCCCCTTCGCTTTCCTTCCTCCCAGCGGCATAAAGCTCTCAAATTCGGCCTGGAGTCCCTCTGTCAGCCACGTGTGCCTTGCATCGATAGCAGCCTGTTTCAGCGGGACGTTGGTATAGTCGCCGAATCGGGTTAAAACTTCCTGCTTCGCGCGGGCTTTGAGATAGTCGTCAATCGAATAGATCCAGACCTCAGCCGCCTCGGATTTCGCTCCCGCTTTCCTGATGAAGAAGCTGATCCCCACCCCAACCCGGATCTGATCATCAAAAATGTTGCCGCCCTCTTTGCGTCGGCGTTCAACGGATGTGCGGGCATTCCCCTTAAGATCGATGTGATAGATCCGGGTGAAATCCTGTGCAAGGTGTTGTCTCATGCCATCAAACGCTACGCCATCGAGAAAGCCGTTGTTGGTCACAAAGGCGACAATCCCCTCCTCTCCAATCCGATCCGACGCCCAGCGAATCGCCTTCACATACGCGTCGGAGAGCGCGTTTGTATTGGTCGCCTTGGAATCTTGCGTGTAGGTCTCGCGCACCCGCGCATCCATCGTCTCGTAGGTCCGATTCTTGTTGTTGTCGTTCTCGTTGACCTGGCCCACGTTGTAGGGCGGATTGCCGATCACCACAAACATCGACGTCCGCTTCTGCGTCTCCAGGCGCTGGGCGTTCTCCGGCGCGAACAGCGGCAGCTGGCGGTCCTCCGCCAGATCGAAGGTGTCCACCAGACAGATGCCCCCAAAGGGCCGATACATGCCCGTCGCCTCATAGAACTCATGCTCGATGTTCAGGCTGGCGATGTAGTACGGCAGCAGCATCACCTCGTTGCCGTGCAGCTCCGACCTGTACTTGCCCTCCAGAGCAGTCCGGCGTATCTCCCGCATCAGGCGCACGATGAAGTTGCCCGTGCCCACAAACGGATCGATGATGTGAACCCCAGCGTCAGATAGCGAGCGCCCAAACTCGCTCTGCAGGATGTGGGCAACGCTTCTCACCATGAAATCGACGATCGGCTGCGGCGTGTAGACGATCCCATGCGTATCCGCCACCCTGACCGAAAAGCCCTGGAAAAACTGCTCGTACACAGTGTTGAGAAAATGCTGCTTCTGGGAAAAATCGCTGATGGTTGCGGCCACGCGCTCGATGGCCACGTAGAAGCGATCCAAACCTTGGAGAAAGTCACCACGGCTGAACGACTGCGATGTGAGCGCGTCGATTACCTTCTCGATCTCATTGGCGATAGCATTGCGCCGCGTAAAGTCGGGATTGCTGAACACTGTGCGGAACAGTCGCTCAGTCAACAGATGCTGTATCAGCATCTCCTCGACCGCCGCCTCAGACAGGTTCGGATTGATCGATTGGCGACATTTTCCCAGAAACTCGCCAAAGGCAGCCGTAAAACGACGATTCGTCCGCCGCTCCGTGTGGATCAACGCCGCCAACCCGCGCCCCAGAGCCGGCACTCTGTCTTTGAACTGCGCCAGCGCCTCCTCCCAGACAGCGTATGCCTGCGGACGATAGCTGAAAAAGGTTTCCAGTGTCTCGATCAACTGCGCCGGGTCGCTCAGGTCCGCGTCAAGTATCTGCCGCCCGTTCTGCCACAGGATCGCCCGTTGCGGCGTCTGGAAGAGGATGTTGTCGTCCGGATAGCCGGCCTCGAACTTGCGCCGCGCTTCAGACAGCAGGTCGTCGTGGATATCCTTCGCCTCCCAGATGCCATGGATCAACTGGAAATCGTCGATCAGGGCGCCATCGACCACGATGCGCCGCTTGCCGCGCGCAGTGTTCGATGCGCCTCTTGCGAGCAGAGGCGCGATGGCCTGTTCCGGCGCCAGCGTCCACGCGCATTGCCGCGCGCAGGCTTCGAGCAGCGTCTGAAAGGCGGAGCGCGCCGCGCTTTCATGGCTGATGCCAAGCCGGTCGAAACGCTCGAGCGCGACGTAGTATGCCCGGATGGGCTTGTGCGTAGGTTTAAGGGTAAGGATTGGCATTGGGAATTACGAATTAGGAATTCATGTTACGCATATTTCGGCTCTGATTCGTAGCAGGGTTGCGAGCTGCTGAATGCGGGGGTAGGCTGCGCTGTACAGGTCTGTTCTCTACGGCTTTGTGATCCTGGGAAGTTCTGTCACAGCGTTTCTGTGGCGTCCTGGAAATGGCGTTCGGGCGGTTCGTTCGGGCCGGGATCGGTCTATCTGTGGCGCGTGTTGGCTAGGGCAACTGCGCCAGGAGGTCACGGAGCAGCGGGAACAGAATGCCTGCTATCCCGATGCCCATCAGCCACTTGAGCGGTCTCAGCTCCGATTTGACGACTGCTATATCCGACTGGACGGTTGCTATATCCCCTTGCAACTCCGACTTGACAGCTGCTATATCCGCCTTGACAGCCTGCAGATCGGCTTTGGTTGCCAGGTGTTCGTATGCGCCTTCGATGCGGGCGAGGCGTTCAGCTGGCATCGGGGCGTTGCGCTTCCAGCCGGGCGATGCGTTCTTCCAGGGAGGCGGGCGCCGGTATCGTGGCCATAGGTTTCGTCTCCTGACAGGTCAGAGAGGAGGTTGACTTGCGCCTCTGCTAGAAAGAGGCACTATAGAAATCGATGTTTCATATCCTGACCTTATTCTACCTGCTTTGTCAACTACTGCGTAACATGAGTTACGAATCAGGAATTGATCAATTCGGAATTGGATGCATGCAGCTACTGTAGCGTTTGACAATTGCCGGGCCGCGTGCTAGACTATTCTAGTCTAGCACGCGAGTTTATTTTTCTGCCAGAGAAAGAAGCGAGCATGAATCCATTCAACCGCTGCGCAACCCGGTTGAGGAGGAGCCCCGAGCAATAGCCAGACGACCGTCTGGGCATTTGCGCGTGGGCCGGATTTCCTCGCTGGAAATCAGCCGATTGCAAAGCTCCCCGGACGGGGAGCTTTTTCTTTTTTACGCGTCTGGTGTACATTTGGAAACAGGATGCGCCTTGCAGAAGAGAGGAGAACAGAGATGTATAAAGCAGGTATCGCTGGCGCCACAGGCTACACCGGCTACGAACTGATCACGTTAATTCACCGGCATCCACAGCTCGAAGTTGGCTGGCTGACGAGCGAGCGCAATGCCGGCAAACGTTTCAATCAGCTATTCAGCGCGCCGTGGACATACCCGCTGATTCCACTGGCCGATGCCTATCTGCGCACAGATGAGGTGGATGTCGTCTTCCTGTGTCTGCCGCATGCCGAATCGATGGAAGCGGTCAGCCGCTTTTACGCAGCCGGTGTGCGCGTTATCGATCTGAGCGCCGACTTTCGCCTGAAGGATGTGAACGTCTATAAGCGTTGGTACGGCATCGAGCACGCCGCGCCGGCCCTATGCGCCGAGGCCCGCTACGGACTGTGCGAGCTATACCGCAGCGAACTATCCGGCGCGCGGCTGATCGCCAACCCCGGCTGTTATCCCACCAGCGTCAATTTGGGTTTATACCCCCTGGCCAAAGCCGGCTGGTTAGAAAAACGGGTGATCATCGACAGCAAGAGCGGCGTTACCGGAGCCGGCCGCAAGACAAAGTTGATCTACCAGTTTGCCGAAGCCAACGAGAACATCACCCCCTACAGCGTCGGTCATCGGCACCGACATATCGCGGAGATGGAGCAGGTGCTGGGCGCGACAAACGGAGACAGCCACGGGCGCGGCCATCGTTTTCTGTTCACGCCCCATCTGTTGCCGGTCAATCGGGGCATTCTCAGTACAATGTACGTGGACGTACCCGCGGGCGTGACCGAGGCGCATATCCGGCAGCTCTACGCGGAGAACTACGCTGGCGAGCCCTTTATTCATCTGCTGCCCCCTGGCGAACAGGCCAGCCTGGCCCATGCAGTCGGCACAAATCGCTGCGCCCTTAGCATTACCCCGGCGGACCCATCCCAGACGGATGGCAGTGAGTATATCGTCACCGCCACGATCGATAATCTGATCAAAGGCGCCAGCGGGCAAGCGATCCAAAATTTCAACATCGCGGCGGGCGTTGAAGAGACGGCAGGGTTGCAGTAAGGGACGGACAAATGGAGAGTAGAGCGCGCTGGCTGGCGCAATCTCAGATTTGGTATGGAATCACGGCAGGGGCTTACTGAGCGGAAGGCAACCACCTTCTTGGAAGGCAAGATCGCCGTGGCGGCAGCCCTGCGCTCGCCATATCGCACCGTCCATCAGGTGCTGGTACGGGCGGACAGACAGGACCGAACCGCGCGTTGGTTGCAACAGCGGGCGCGGGAGGCCAATGTGCCAGTGACGCAGGTCTCCGCGACAGAAATCGACGCCATCGCGCAGGGGCGCTCCCACGGGGGCATAGTCGCTGAGGCGGGAACACGACGGTATGTCGATCTGAAAGAGCTGCTCTGGCCTGAAAATAGGCCGGCTTTTGTTGTGATGCTGGACGGCATCGAAGATCCGTTTAATTTCGGCCATGCCGTACGGGCGCTGTATGCGATGGGAGCGCACGGGCTGGTGCTGCGGCCGCGCAATTGGATGAGCGCGGCGGCCACGGTCGCGCGGGCCTCGGCCGGCGCGTCAGAGCTGATACCGACTGCGATTGCCGCAAGCGTTGAAGAAGCGGCGCGCTTCTACCGCGGGCAAGGGCTGATGGTTGCCTGTGGGCAAAGGGAGAACGCGGCGCCCATGGATGAGGCGGATCTGACCGCCCCGCTCTTTCTCCTGATCGGCGGCGAAAAACGGGGAATCACGCGGTCGTTTGTGAAGCAGGCGAATCTGCGTTTGCAGATTCCCTACGACAGAGAGTTTGCGCCATCCCTGGGCACGACCGCGGCAGCGGCTGTGCTGGCGTATGAGGTGATGCGACAAAGAAAAAAAACGCTGTGTAGGCCGTGAGACCGTCGCGCGCGTCCGATTTTACCAGTATCGTCAAAACCAGTTGCGCTTAGTTTTTAGTTTCCAGCAACTGCGTAGTGACTCGAAACTAAATACCAGAAACCGCGAGAGGCAAGGCTATGAAACCGAGCGAATCTGAACCGCTGACAGTTGACCCCGCGCCAGACACGCTGCGCTATGTAGTCATCCTCAAAATCGGTGGAAGCGAGCTGGACGATGAAGCATTTCTGTTTGGGCTGGTGCAGGCGGTCAAGAGTTTGCAGCGGGATGGCAAAAGTCCGATCGTCGTGCATGGCGGCGGCAAAACAATTGCCGACTATCAGAAGCGACTGGGGCTGGAGACCCGTTTCATCGAAGGCTTGCGGGTGACCGATAATGAAAGCCTGGATGTGGCAGAAATGGTGTTGAGCGGCCTGCTGAATAAACGGATTGTGCGGAGATTTGTGAATGAGAATGTGCGAGCCATCGGCATCAGCGGTGTGGATGACGGCACAGTCTATGTGGAAAAGATGTGGCATCCGCTGGGCGATTTGGGCCGTGTAGGGGAGATTCAGGAGGTAGATACCGGACTGCTGACCGTCCTGCTGGAAGCCGGCATCGTGCCGGTCATCAGTCCCATCAGTTTCGGCGCCTTCGATGGCCTCAGCTATAACGTCAACGCCGATTATGTGGCTACGGCGATTGCAGCCACACTGGGCGCCATCAAACTGATCTTTATCAGCAATGTGCCCGGTGTTCTGATCGCCGGACGGGTGGTGCGGGGCATCACCGCCGACCAATGCGAGGAGTGGATCGCCGAGGGGAGCATCAGCGGCGGCATGGTGCCGAAGGTCAGAAGTGCGGTTGAGGCGGTCAGGCGTGGCGTAATGCAGGCAGTCATCACAAATTTGGCCGGTGTCCAGGAGGATGGGGGAACCGGAATCATTAGCGCAGGATGAGATGCGCGACATCAACGCGCCTCTTTTATGTAGAGGCGCATTCACAACGTTCAGGAGGAGAAAGTGAATACAGAGGAAGTCATTCAGAACGAGAAGGAGTACGTGCTCGGCGTATACGGCCGTCCCCCATTTGTGCTGACCGAAGGCAAAGGCTGCACAGTGTATGACAGTACGGGCAAAGCCTATCTGGATCTGGTGGCGGGCCTGGCAGTGAACGTTCTCGGCTACAATGATGCAGAGGTGAATCAGGCCATCGCCGAAGCCGCCGCCACAGGCATGTTCCACGTGAGCAACCTGTACCACACGGCGCCCCACACAAAGTTGGCCAAGAAACTGTGCGAGACCAGTTTTGCCGACAAGGTGCATTTCAGCCTGTGCGGAGCAAGCGCCAACGAAGGCGCGTTCAAATTCGCCCGTCGCTACGCTCGAGAGCGCGGTCACGACGATAAATATGAGATTCTGGCCTTTAGCGACGCCTTCCACGGACGGCTGTTCGGTTCTCTGGCCGCCACGCCGCGAGAGAAGTATCAGCAGCCCTTCGAGCCTCTGATGCCCGGGGTGCGCTTCGCCGAATTCAACGACCTGGCGGACGCGCAGAATAAGATGAGCGACCAGGTGTGCGCGATTATCGTCGAACCAGTGCAGGGCGAAGGCGGCATCAATCCAGCCACGCCTGAATTCTTGCAGGGATTGCGGGCGTTGGCAGACGAATATGAGGCGCTCCTGATCTTTGATGAAGTTCAGTGTGGGCTGGGACGCAGCGGCGACCTGTGGGCCCATCAGGGCTATGGCGTAGTGCCAGATCTGCTGAGCGCGGCCAAGCCACTGGCCGGCGGATTGCCCATCGGCGCGATTCTGATGAAGCAGAAGGTGGCCGATACGATTCACGCCGGCGACCACGCCAGCACATTTGCCGGCAACCCCTTCACCACCCACGTGGCCTATACAGTGGTGGACCGGGTCTCGCAGCCGACGTTCCTGGCCAGCGTGAAGGAAAAAGGACAGTATCTGATGGAGCTGCTGGATGAGTTGAACAGCCCGCATATCCTCGAAGTACGAGGCAAAGGTCTGATAGTGGGCGTGGAGCTGGACATCGAAGCCGCGCCGATTGTGGAAAAAGGCTACGCGGCGGGGATGCTGTTGGTGAGCGCAGGGGATAAGATCGTGCGCTTTGTGCCGCCGTTGACGATCAGCAAAGAGGAGTTGGCCCTGGCCGTGTCAAAGCTGGGTGCAATCCTGCAGGAAGCGTAAGCAAGGAGCGCGCACAGTGAATGCTTCTCTCGCTCTGGCCAATGGCCGTGTTTTCAAGGGTGACGGATTCGGCGCGGAGACGACCGTGGTGGGCGAAGTCGTTTTCAATACCAGTCTGACCGGCTACCAGGAGGTGCTCACCGATCCCTCCTACCGTGGGCAGATGGTGTGCATGACTGTGCCCCACGTGGGCAACACCGGCGTGAACCGTGAAGATGTGGAAAGCGATCGGCCACAGGTGACAGCTTTCATCGTGCGTGAGATCAGCCCGGTTGTGTCCAACTGGCGCGCCAATGAAAGCCTGGACAGTTATCTCAGACGGCACGGCATTCCCGGTATCAGCCAGGTGGATACACGCGCCCTGACGCGGATACTACGCGAAGAGGGGGTGCTGCACGGCGCGCTGTGCACGGATGGCAGCCATACAGAGGCCGAGCTGATAGAGCTCGCCCAGGATTGGGAGGGGCTGAACGGCCGGGATCTGGTGCAGGAGGTCACGTGTGAGGAGTCGTACTACTGGAGCGACGAGACGATGGGCGAATGGACACCGGTGGCCTCCGGCGGCGAGAGCAGCCTGTGGCGCGGGACCACGAAATCAAGGCAGACGTCTCCGCTGGTGATCGCCTATGATTTCGGCATGAAACACAATATATTGCGTCGCCTGGCCAGCCACAATCTGCGCGTAGTGGTCGTGCCAGCAGATACGCCGGCCCAAGAGGCTCTGGAACTGGATCCGGATGGAATTTTTCTCAGCAACGGGCCAGGCGACCCGGCCGGCGTCCCCTACGCAGCTAAGGCAGTAGCCAGGCTGCTGGAAAGCGGCCGGCCGATGTTCGGCATCTGTCTGGGTCATCAGATCATCGGGCTGGCGCTCGGCGCCAAGACCTTCAAACTGAAGTTTGGCCACCATGGGGGCAACCAGCCGGTCAGCGATGTGGATAGCGCACATATCCAGATCACGGCGCAGAACCATAATTACGCCGTCGATCAGACAACGCTGCCGCACAATGTGGAGATCACGCATCTCAATTTGAATGACGGCACGCTTGAAGGAATGCGGCTGACCGACCGCCCTGTCTTCTGTGTGCAATATCACCCGGAAGCCAGCCCAGGGCCTCATGACGCCGATCTGCTGTTCGCCCAATTCGCGCAAACAGTGCATCAGTTCCACGCCCTACGCAACTAGCCACTGAAAACCGCAGTTTAGGTGGCCTCTTCGAATAGGTAGACCAGCAATTTTTGTTGGTCTTAAGGGTGGAGACCGTAAGCGCGGTTTGAATCGTAGTATGATGGAGCAGACTTGGGGCATGCTATTTCAGCAGTTGCGCTACTAAGTATATAATTCCCTTACTTTTGCGCTCGTCTCATTGGCGAATCTGGTCTTCCATGCCAGGTTGACCTCGCGCGCCACTGTTGGGCGCGACATGATCCGCTTCCCCCCATCATAGCGCGGAGTGAAGTTAGGATGAAGATCGACAATCGCTTCTCAGGACACATACGCCAGCTTGTCGACCCTCGACCCCACGCAATGCAGTTCGGTATTCTTGCCTTCATTGCGCTGGCGCTCAGCGCCTGTACAACACTGGTATTCACCCCACCGATAGATATGCCTACACCGGACGTTGTCGACAACGCCAACGGCGAGCCGGCCATCGCGCTCTCTCCCAGCGATGGCTCCGCGGGCGTCTATGTACAGGTCGCCGGCGAAGGCTGGCCAACGAACAGTTTGGTGTTGATCGCGCTTCGTGATGACCGTGGGCACAGCAATATTCTGGCTGCCACTACAGCGGACACAAGTGGAAAGATCAGCGCCGGTTTTCTCTATCCAATCAGCCAGCGTTGGTTACAGGCGGGCACGCACACTGTGCTCGCCTATATGGCAAATGGCCAACAGCAGGCTACCGCGCTCTTCCGCACCGGCGCGGAGGAAGAAGTGGTTGCCATAGCTGAGACAGCGGTTGTCACAGCCACTGTGATTGTGACAGAGACACCAACGGCGCCAGAAGCGACCGCCACCCCATCCCCTACGCCTACGCCCACACCGACGCCAACGCCCACCCCCTCCGCGACGCCCACGCCAACGCCAACGCCGCTCATCATCACCGATTGGCGCGGCGATTACTGGAACAATTCGACCCAGTCCGGCGCTCCGCAGTTCACTCGCAATGATCTGGCTATCTTCTTCAATTGGGGCGAGCAGGCGCCGCATAGCAGCCTGGATGCGGATCATTTCAGCGCTCGTTGGAGCCGTAGCCTTTCCTTCGATGCCGGCATCTATCGCTTTTCAATCGAGGTGGATGACGGCGCGCGCCTGTATATTGACGGCGTTCGCGTTCTGGACGAATGGCAGGCCGGCAGCACGCGCACGGTTTCTGTCGATGTCCCCCTCAGTGCAGGAGAGCGCGCCATCCAAGTAGATTACTTCGAACGCACTGAGATCGCGCTGATCCGTTTCTGGTGGGAACGAAAAGAGTCTTTCAACGGTTGGAAGGCAGAATACTACGCCAACCAATTTCTGGAGGGAAAGCCTGTGTTGGTGCGAGACGAACCGAATATCGACTTCCAGTGGGGCGAAGGCAGCCCCGCGACCAACGTACCGGCGGATCAGTTTTCCGCCCGCTGGCAGCGGCGTGTGCCCTTTGACGCCGGCAGCTATCGATTCTTCGTGCGCGTGGACGACGGCGCGCGCGTCTGGATGGACGGCCAACTGATCATCGACGAGTGGCGGGATGGCCCCGACCGCACAGTCAGCATAGATGTGACCTTGCCAGACGGTGAGCGCGCCATCCACGTCGAGTTTTACGAGTATTCCGATGTCGCCCGCATCGGCTTTTGGTGGCAGCACGCGCCCACGCCGACGGCTACAGCTACAAAGTAGTCAAGTTGAAATCAGGCTTGAATCAGTTGCCAGTGCCGCTACTGACCACTAGAAACTAAAAACTGCAGTTACGGGTTGGAGCGTATTGGATTCATTGTAGCAAAGAAAAACCAGGGAGTTCATTGCGTCTCCGCGTCATAGCGCCTTGGCGTTCAATTCATCTCGGCGCACATTGAATCTGGACAGTGAAGGAGGAAGTTCAGCATGGCATATAACTACTCGGTCATCCTGGTCACGCTGGCCAGCGATGGCGGCAACGTCTGGGAAAAGCCACAGGAGGTGCTGGAAACAGTTGCCGACGCCGGCTACGACGGCGTCGATCTGGATGCGGAGCCAGATCGGATAGACCCACAGCAGTTCAATAAGGTGGCGTCAATGGCGGCATCCCTGGGGCTGAAGATACCGGCGCTTATCTGCGCCTGGGGTGGTTGGCACGCCGGCGAAGTACGCGATCTGGCATCCAGCGATGAAACGGTGCGCAGCTATGCCGTGCGCTATACCAAGAAGTGCATCGACCTGGCCGCCAGCCTCGATGAACCACCTCTCATCGAGATTGCCGCTGTTCCGCCCCAGAATGAATACCCGATCACGAGCATGCCGCGCGCGATCCTCAGACGCAACTTTGTGAAATCGACGCGTGAAATTGCCGACTACGCCGCGCCGCGCGGCGTAACAGTGGCCATCGAGCCGATCAATCGCTTTGAGGGCTATGCCGGCTTCCTGAATAGCATTGTGGAGGCGAAGAGCATCGCCGACGAGGTAGACGCTGACAATTTGGGGGTGCTTGCCGACTTCTTTCACGTCAATATCGAGGATGCAGCGTTGACCGATACATTGAGGCTGGCCGGCGACAAGCTTATGTGTATCCACCTGGCCGACAATAACCGCCAGGCGCCTGGCACCGGGCATATCGATTTCCTGCAGGTAATCAGAACGCTAAACGCTATGGGGTACACGGGCTACCTGTCGCTGGATGCCGTGCCAGCCAAACCCGATTGGAAGACCCTGGTGGCAAGCTCCATCCGCTTTATGAAACAGATGGAGCAGATGGCCGCTTTGCAGAAACGCATAGCCGGCGCGCATCCATAAAAAGTGGCCAGTGCCGTTACTGACCACAGTGTTCCAGGCGGGAGAGACCCCAAAAATTTCTGCAACCGGCAGAACCTTGTGAACTGCCTGGGATCGCGGGCGTCTCGCCCGCAGATGTCTGCGTCCCTTATGGCGCTCAACCGGCGTAAGCAAAGGCCGGCAGGCCGCGCGCATCCACCTTCACCTTCAAGAGAGAACCGGCCAGCGGTTGTGCCTGCAGAGCCTGTTCATCCATACGATAACGACAGGAGGTGATATACAGCTCGTTCAGGTTGTCGCCGCCGAAGGCACAGGAGGTGACCTGTTCAACGGGCAGGCGCAACGTCTCGAGCAAAGCCCCAGACCGTGGATTGTAGCGCTGCACGCCCCAGCCGCCGAACAAAGCGATCCAGACCATGCCCTCCTCGTCGATGGTCATGCCATCGAAATGACCTTGACCGCTGTTTTCGATGACGACGCGTTGGTTGCCAATGGCGCCCGTCTCCAGATCGTAATCCCAGGCTCTGACATTGTCGCGCGCGGTATCAATAAAGTACATGGTCTGGCTGTCGAGGCTCCAGACGATACCGTTGGAGATGGTGACCGGCGACACCTTCCGCATGACCGAATGATCGATGTCGAGGCAATAGAGCGCGCCTCGATCCGGCTCGCCGTTGAATTCCATTGTGCCAGCCCAGAAACGGCCGGCGGGGTCGCACTTGCCATCGTTGAAGCGGTTAGCGGGGATGGAGCGCTCCGGGTCCGCGATTGGGGTGAGCTTTTCGGAAACCAGGTCTAAAGCCGAGAATCCGTTGTGCAAAGCGACCATCACACCGCCCCTGGACCTGGGCGCCACAGTCCCGATCGCCTGACCGACATCGATGGCTCGGTTGTGTCCTGTCTTGGGATCAAACACAAACAACTGACCCCCGAGGATATCCACCCAGTAGAGGACATGACTATCGGCATCCCAGATGGCGCCCTCACCGACAATCGTCTCAATGTTTACGGCAACCTCTGGCTCCACATGTGTCTCTTTCACTTGTCATCTCCTATATCCAACGATGCGAAGTCCCACCGATTCCGACCTATGATTTCGTGTGATTATCCAGGCCGGTCAGGCTGCATCCCCCGCGCCAGCCGGTCGACAATCTCTTCTACTATTTGGGAATTATATACTTAACTGCGCAAGGATTCCCGCGCGTTGAAATTGCGCTGGGTGTGACTATGTGGCATTATTGGAGTTGCTCAAAAAAGAAAAAGCCCGTCAGTACGGGAACACTCCGGGCGATGATCCACAAGAAACGAGCTTATGGATACTCCCCAGACTATCACAATTCATAAAACATATCAAGAACGCGGCTACTTTCACGCGCTGGCTATGCTCGCATCCGTGAACTGTTGCGCGCTTGCTGTTGGCTATACAACCGTTCGCTTGAACAGCGCTAAGAACATTCTACAACGCGGGGGGAATTCCCCGCGCAGCCCTTTTCAAAGGCTGAGAAAAATGTGCTTGCGCAGTTAAGTATATAATTCCCAAAATAAGTGATGCCTACATATGAGCTTGCGAATCAGGTTGCCATTGTTAGCGGCGCCGGCCAGGGGATGGGTCGCGCCATCGCGCTGCGGCTGGCGCGCGAGGGCGCGGCGGTCATTGTGGCCGATATCAACCTGAAAACCGCTATGCGGGTGGCAGAGGAGATCGAAGCGCAGGCCGGCTCAGCCTTACCCCTGAAAGTGGACGTCACCAGCCGGGCAGATACCGCGCAGATGGTGGGCGAGAGCGTGGCCTGCTTTGGACGCCTCGACATCCTGATCAACAACGCCGGCGTGCTGGCCGTCACCCCTGTGTTGGAGATGGACGACAGCGCCTGGGACTGGCAGATGAACGTCAATGCCAAGGGAGTGTTGTACTGCTCACAGGCTGCCGCCCGCCAGATGATCGCTCAGGGAGAGGGTGGTCGCATCATCACCATCGCCTCTACAGCCGGCAAGATCCCAGCCGGCAAAGACGTCCCCATCGCCGGCTACGTCGCCAGCAAGCACGCCGCAGTCGGATTGAGTAAGCAGATGGCGCTGGAACTGGCCAGATACAACATTCTGGTGAATTGCGTATTTCCAGGCATCGTAGACACAGAGATGCTGGAGGTCGTCCACGGCGCAATTGCCAAACTCGAGGGCCTGCCCGCCGCAGAGGTTCGGGAGCGGGCAGAGGCGTCGATCCCGTTGGGGTATTTCCAGTCACCGCAAAAGGTGGCCAATATGGTGGCCTTTCTGTGCTCGACAGATGCGGACTATTCAGTTGGCTCGGTCTTTGATGTCACAGGCGGAGCGTTTCCCTACTAACCTGAATTCGGAATTAAAGAGCGCCCAAGAGCTGGTAGAATAGAGTTGAACAATCACAAATCTCTAGCCCAGCCCTCCTCCGATCCATCGCATTTCCAGTGCCTCAGTCCCATCAAAATGTTGGAGGGGTGTTCACCCTGAACGGTCTCATGCTGCTGCTGAACGTGGTGATACTGCGGCCGAACGTGCTATCCAGCTCTCTGACAAGGATACGACTCTTTTACCTGCTTTGATTTAACCCCGAACTCGGGTTACTATATAAATAACTTTGACGCAAACAGCGCGCAGGGAGATTCAGATATAGAGATTGGAGATTATGCGTGCCATGCAGTAAGATCAGTAGCCAGAGTAACTGCAGTGCACTGGTCACTGCAATTCCGAGCGGCTACGCCCCCTCTCCCGATCTCTATAGTTCCATTCAGAAGGAATCTAATGGCGAATCAAGATATGTTTGACCTCACAGGACGGAATGCGCTCGTCACCGGCGGAGGGCGTGGACTGGGAAAAGCGATGGCTAGGGGATTGGCGCAGTATGGAGCGAATATCGCCATCGTCGACATCGACTTGGAGACAGCGCAGAGCGCAGCCCAGGAGATCGAGGCGTTGGGCGTGCAGTCGCTGGCCTTGCGTGGTGATGTCCGGCGCGAAGAAGACGCCGAGCGGACGGTGAACGAAGTTGTCGAGGCGTTGGGCAGTCTCGATATTCTCCTCAACAACGCCGGCATCGCCACTGTAGAACCAGCCGAAACACTGAGTCTGGCCGACTTCAAGCGTATCTACGATATCGATGTGACCGGTGTATTCCTCTTTTCCAAAGCCGCCTTCCGACCGATGTCTCAGCAAGGACGCGGCAACATTATCAACATCGCCAGCATGGCTGGCATCAGTGTGCCGGACCCACAAAAGCACACGCATTACAACTCGGCCAAAGCCGCGGTTATCATGCTCACCAAATCTCTGGCCGCAGAATGGGCGCGGTCGGGCATCCGCGTCAATGCCCTGGCGCCAGGCTATATGATTACGCCTCCGGTGATCAAGATGCGGGCGGAGGATCCAGAACGATGGGCGTTTTGGATGTCCAGGGTGCCGATGGGCCGGGCCGGCGCCCCCCCCGAATTACAGGGCGCGGTCATCTACCTGGCATCCGATGCCTCCAGCTATATGACCGGGAACATCATGGTCATCGACGGTGGCTATACCTGCTGGTGACATCAAGCCGCCAGCTTGACGCTAGCGCCTTGGGCTTCTGTACAGGGTTGCGCGCCATCGAGTCGATTGCAGAAAAATACATGCGTTTGCGAATCCGATCAGCAAACTTCTTGCAGCCTTTCGTTGGATAACGTGAATACTCAACACCCGCGGAAAGGAGAATTGGAATAATGATTCAACACAGAGGACGGTTACTTGTATGCTTGATGGTGGGATTCGTCGTTGCGCTAGGCGCCTGTCAAACAGGCGTCCCTGTCGTTGCGCCCGACCCGGCGGCCGAGGCTCCAGCCGAGCCGAAGACACTGGTCTACGCTGCCATCCGGGAGTGGCGCAGCCTGGAGGCGTTTCAGGCCTATGATGAAGTGCAAGCGCCGGGTCTACGCAATGTGATTGAGGTCCTGTTGGATCGCGATCCCGTCACGAATGAGCTAATCCCCGAGCTTGCTACCTCGTTCGAACAGATCGACGAGTTGACATGGCGCTTCACGATTCGCGAAGGGGTAACGTTTCACGACGGCTCGCCACTCAACGCTGAGGCGGTAGCATTCGCTATCAACCATCAATGGAGCGCAGAGAACGCTTTCCCGGTTCGTGGCTTTATGGGGCCGCAGATATCGGCGGAGGCGGTCGACGAATTCACGGTCAACGTGCTCACGGCCACGCCAGATCCAATTCTGCCGAACCGGATGCACATCCAAGGCGTGTCATCGATGCGGCAGCTTCTTGAAGAGCCAGACCAGTATCCTCTCGAACCCATCGGCACCGGGCCGTACAAGTTCCAAGAGTTCAGAGCGGGGGACGCGCTCATCCTGAAAGCCAACCCGGACTGGTGGGGCCTCGACCCCGACCAGGGAGCACGCGGCGCCATCAACTTTGATGAGCTTCAGTTCCTCTATCGTCCGGAAGATGCGGTTCGGCTCGCCCAGGTAAAGACCGGAGAAGCAGACATAGCCCAGTGGATCTCAGCCGAGAGCTGTCAGGAAGCCAAGGCGTCTGACGGAATCGGGTGCCGCAGTCAGGTCAGTGTCGAAACGCTGTGGGTAAGAATGGATCAGGAGCCGCCGCGTGAAGGAACTGCCTTCGGTGATCAGCGGGTCAGGCTGGCGTTCCAATTGGCCGTAGACTATGATACCATCGTCGATGCCATCCTAGGCGGCCAGGCTACCATCGCCCGACAGATGGTTGGCCCTTCAGCAGCCGGTTACAACGAGAGCCTGGAGCCGTACGGCTATGACCCCGAAAGGGCACAGCAACTCCTGGACGAAGCGGCAGAGGACGGAATCCCAGTCTACGAAACCGAGTTTGTGAATGCCAGCCTCAGCGGGTGGTTCGCGCGCAGTGAGGAAGTGCATCAAGCTGTGAACGGTTACTTGCAAGACGTTGGCCTCAATGTCAAGCTGGAAGTGTCGGAACTCGACCCATTCCTCGAGAAGGTCGGCAAACGACCACCGCCCGGACGCGGACGATACTTTTACGTCGGACCGCATGGCAATGAGCTCTATGACTTTGCCCTTTCACTCGGGGGCCATCTCTCCTGTGATAGCCCATTCGCGGCCGGCTGTTACCCCGAACTGGATGAGATGCGCAAAGCTGCCGAACCTCTGACCGGCGACGAGCGCGACCGGGCCTTGCAGGATATTGCGCAGGTCGTCCACGACCAAGTGTATGCCGGCGCAGTGGCGCACCTGGACCTCTCCTATGCCGTTAATGATTGCCTCAGCTGGGCGGTCCCACTAGGACACCGAGCGCTGGCCAAGGATATGGACAACACGTGTGATTGAGAACCAATTGGGTGAGGATACGAGGGTATGAGGGGGGCAGAGCCCCCCTCAGGCGCCGCTCGACTGGGCCCTCCGACAGATTCAGGAAAGCGCTCAGGACAAGCATGGGAACTAGAATGCGCGCATGTTTCTTCCTTGCCCAAAAAGGAGTGTCTATATGGCCCGCTACGTGGTTCGACGGTTCATTCAGTCGATCTTTGTTCTCGTGGTTGTCCTGAGCCTCGTTTTCTTCGCAGGGCGCGTCATTGGAAACCCAGCAGCGCTCATCTTAGGCCCTGAAGCTCGTGCGGAAGACGTGAAAACGCTGGAGGAGCGTTTTGGCTACGACCAGCCGCTGCTGGTTCAGTTCGGACGCTATGCGCGCGGTGTTGTGGCAGGCGATTTCGGCAACTCGTGGTGGCAGAGAAGACCCGCGCTGCCCATGGCGCTGGAACGGCTTCCCGCCACCCTGAATCTAGCCGCGGTCACTATGTTGTTTGCGCTGCCTCTGGCCATGATTTTGGGATCGCTGGCAGCCTGGAAGCCCGGCTCTCTGATAGATAAAGGAGTAAATGTACTCTCGCTAACCGGCGCGTCAGCCGTGGATTTCTGGGTCGGCCTCATGCTTATTCTCTTCTTTGCAGTCCAGTTGAGATGGCTACCCACTTCAGGCTCCGATTCGTTGAAATTCGTCATCTTGCCGGCCCTGACGTTGGCGCTAAGACCGCTAGGTCGGGTCGCGCAAGTCACCCGGAGCGCAATGCTGGAGCAGATGAGCAAGCCTTACATCAAGACCGCGCGGGCAAAGGGAATCAGAGAAAGGAAAATCGTATTAGGTCACGCCCTGAAGAATGCCTTTATCCCAATTATCACGCTATCAGGTGACGAGGCGGTCTCAACCCTCAATGGCGCAGTTGTGGTTGAGACCGTGTTTGCCTGGCCCGGATTGGGGCTCTTGATCGTCTCGGCTGTGACGAACCGGGATCTGCCGCTCATCGAGGCGTTGGTCTTCGTGGTGGCTATACTGATCATCGTCACAAATCTCTTGGTTGATCTCACATACTCGTACCTGGATCCAAAGGTACGCTACGGCTAAGAAAGGGATCGAGTGGCCGCTTTACATCAAATGACCGCCAGCGATCGTGCGGGGTTGCGCGATTTGGAGGAGCCTGTGCGCCTGATCACCGCTCGCTCAGTTCTGGGCGCACTGTTGCGAGACAGATTGATGCTCTTCCCGCTTCTCTTCCTCGTTGTTCTGGCCGTGACAGCGATTGGAGCGGATTTCCTCGCTCCGCACGATCCGTTCGACCAAAATCTGCGCTTACGCAATTTGCCGCCGATGACCGCTTCAGCGTCCGAAACATCGAAGTTTCCCTATGTGCTCGGCGCCGACCCGCTGGGGCGCGATCTGCTCAGCCGCCTGATGCATGGCGCACGCGTGTCACTCGCCGTCGGGCTGTCGAGCGTAATCGCTTCAGGTACGATTGGAATCCTATTAGGTTTAGTCGCAGGCTACTATCGCGGATGGCTGGACGACATAGTCATGCGTGGAGTAGACGCGTTAATGGGTATTCCGGGCTTGTTGTTGGCGCTATTCATCCTCTACCTGGTCGGCGCCGGCTTTTGGAACCTGGTTCTCGTATTCGCACTGACGCGGTGGATGATCTACACGCGCGTCACGCGTGGCATGACCCTCTCCTTTCGAGAGCAACCATTCGTGGAAGGAGCGCAGACGATCGGTTGTAGTGACAGCCGCATCATATTTCGCCACATTCTGCCCAATTTGGTCCCACCAATTCTCGTGCTGGTGACGCTCGAAATCGCCATCGTGATCCTCGCCGAAGCCGGTCTGAGCTTTCTAGGCCTCGGGATCCAGCCGCCAGCGCCCTCATGGGGACGCATGGTGGCGACAGGTCGCGATTACATAACAAACGCATGGTGGCTCATCACGTTTCCCGGCCTCGCAATCCTGCTTACAGCTTTGACCCTCAATCTGATGGCGACATGGCTGCGCACGGTCAGCGACCCAACGCAGCGGTGGCGTTGGTTTACAGGGCGATCTGAACAGTTCCATGACCCGGAAACGGAGATTGTCGTTCCGCGCCGCGAGCAGAGCAGCCGAGGAAGCATGGACATTTCCACGTCTCCGCCTGGAACGGCGGCAGACGTCCATCACCTGCTCGAAGTTATCGACTTGCGTGTCAAGTTCCGTACCCCTTATGGTGTCCTCAATGCCGTGAATGGCGTCAGCTACACCCTGAATCGGGGCGAAACACTGGCCATTCTGGGCGAATCAGGATCGGGCAAGACGGTAAGCGCCGAAGCCGTCATGGGTATCCTCGACAGTCCACCGGCGTTCGTGACAGGTGGATCCGTTCTATTCGATGGTGTCGATCTGTTGCTAGTCAGCCAGTCGCGACGGCGGCGACTCTGCGGCGAGAAGATCGCCATGATTTTTCAGGACCCCTTGAGCGCCTTGAACCCAGCCTATACGGTTGGCTCTCAGATTGCCGGGATGTTCCAAGAGCATCGCGGGACATCGAAACGCGAAGCGATTGCCAAAGCAATCGAACTCATGGAACGGGTACGCATTCCATCTGCCCGGGAACGGGCACAGGACTATCCCCACCAGTTTTCGGGCGGTATGCGGCAACGCGTGATGATCGCCTCAGCAATCGCGCTGGATCCCGATGTGCTCATCGCCGACGAACCCACGACTGCCCTTGATGTCACAGTGCAGGCTCAGATCATGGAGTTGCTGGCCGAGCTTCAGGTCGAGACCGGCATGGGCCTGATCCTCATCACCCACGACCTAGGCGTGGTGGCGGATGTCGCCGACTATGTGGCAGTCATGTACGCTGGCAAAATCGTGGAATCCGGCCCAATCGCGGAAATCTACAAGCGCCCAGCGCATCCATACACCAAAGGGCTCTTAGCGTCAATCCCGCGTGCGGACCAAAAGATGGAATATCTGCAACCAATCAGCGGAGCGCCTCCCAACCTGCAGTCCATTCCGTCAGGCTGCCCTTTCCACCCGCGCTGCGCATTTGTGGTCGACCGCTGCTTTGTTGAACCGCCACCTCTCTACAAGGTCCGACAGGAGCGGAGCTCCTCATGCCATCGCTTCGAGGATGTTATGCATGCTAGCTGACAGCAACGAGCCGCTGAAACCACTCACGGCAAAACGTGAAGAGAGCTCGACCGAGCCTTTGCTCAAAGTAGAAGATCTCGTTAAGTATTATCCCCTAGGACGGCAGGGATTCTTCGGCGCTCAGCGTGGAGCGATTAAAGCGGTTGACGGTGTGAGTTTCGAATTGTGCCGAGGCGAGACACTTGGTCTGGTCGGTGAAACAGGCTGTGGAAAATCTACTATTGCCAGAACCCTGATGCGACTGGAAGAACCGACCAGCGGCGCAGCATACTTCAAAGGACGTGATCTCTTCGCTCTGTCGAAAGCGGCGATACAGGCCCTACGGCGCGAGATGCAGATGATCTTCCAGGATCCCTTCGCCTCGCTAAATCCACGCATGAAAGTGGGCCAGATCATCGCTGAGCCGTGGGTTGTGCATTCTGGCATCGTACCGAAGGAAGAACAGAGTCAGCAAGTCTCCGAGCTTCTTGAACGTGTCGGATTGCCGGCAAGTGACGCCTATCGCTTCCCGCATGAGTTCTCAGGTGGCCAGCGCCAGCGTATTGGGATCGCCCGGGCCTTGGCGTTGCAACCTGATGTAATCATTTGCGATGAACCGGTCTCCGCGCTTGACGTCTCAGTGCAGGCGCAGGTCATTAATTTGCTCGCAGAGCTCCAGACCGACCTGGGACTGGCCTACATCTTCATTGCTCACGATCTCTCGGTCGTGCGACACATCTCTGACCGTGTCGCAGTCATGCACTTAGGCCGGATCGTGGAAATCGGCAACGAGCATGAAATCTACACGCGTCCAACCCATCCTTACACCCAGGCCCTGCTCTCGGCAGTGCCACTCCCCGATCCGGAGGGACGTAAAGGACGCAACCGCATCGTACTGGAGGGAGAGATGCCAAGCCCTATATATCCCCCTTCAGGCTGCAGTTTTCGAACCCGCTGCTGGAAGGCCGAGTCCATCTGCAGCGAAGATCGTCCGCAGCTCGCTGATCGCTTCAATCATGGTCATCCAAGCGCCTGTCACTTCGCCGAGCCGCATATCCTGGCGACAGAGAAGATGGCCGGAAGTATTAGCGCTCAGACAATAGCTTTGGATCGGTAGATTGGAAGCTGGTATTCCCCCAACTCCAGCCCCACATCCCGACCTGGACTCAGGAAGGAAAGGAAGGAGAAATTCAGGAAGCAAAATACAGTCAAATGTTCGTCAATCGCTGAGGTACCCTCTACTCGATTCATAAAAGGAGAACATCGAAGATGGCAAACGAAATGAGGTACGTATTCAAAGTAACCGACGTCCCTCTGATCCAATCGCCTGATGGCACAATGCGCGACAGTGTCATGATCACAGAAGATACCTGCGGTTCGGATCAGTACACGGCCGGCCTGTTCTGGGTTCGCCCAGGCACCCACGGCCACTCCGATATGCATCCGGCACAGGATGAAGTTTACTACATCATTCAAGGTCGTGGTGTTCTGCACCTGGAAGGTGAGGAACACCGCATGGAAGCCGGTGACGTCGTCTTCGTGCCGATGGGGCACGAGCACTCTGTTTCCAACGATGGCGATGAGGTGCTCAGCCTGTTCTGGGCCATCGGCGCCGGTTGGAGCACAGTGCCGGAAATCCGGGACGAACTCAGCACGTGGCCTGAGATCAAGCCAGGCAGCAGTTGGTAGACAGAAATCAAGTCGCGCTGTGATTTGCATACTGTGATTTGCATAATGGGGATGATGAATCATCATGAATCACAGAAATCATAGCGCGGAGCGCTCAACCCTCAGATCAGGAGTTGGCGAGATGGTTAGATTCTGCATCTTTGGCGCCGGCCAGATGGGGAAGCGACACGCGCGGACTTTAGCCGAACATCCGAACGCGTCTGTGCGTAGTGTCTGCGATCTTTTGCCGACTGCAGCGGCAACTCTGGCCGCGCAACATGACGCCATAACCATGCCCAACATGGAAACCGCATTGGCCGACCCCGAGGTCGATGCAGTGGTCATCACAACGCCGGCGAGCTCCCATGCTGAGCTGGTGGTTGCCGCGGCGCGGGCGGGCAAGGCGATCTTTTGTGAAAAACCTCTGGCTGAAGACATCCCCAACGCCAGAACTGCCGTCGCGGAGGTCAAAAAGGCCGGCGTGCCGAGCTTCATGGGCTTTATGAAGCGCTTCGAACCAAGCCACTTGGCGCTCATTCAAGCTGTGCGCGCCGGTGATGTCGGCAAAGTCGAACTGGTGCTGCTAACCAATCGCGATCCGAAAGTGACGCTGCTTGACTACAGCAGGGAGACACATAAGACCGCGCCCTATACCTTGCTGCGCGAATCGACCGTGCATGACTTTGATATGGCGCGGGCGCTGCTTGACGATGAGCCTGTGGAGGTATACGTGGCCGCCTCGAACCTGGTCGAACCGGAGATCGGCAGGTTGGGCGAGGTCGATGCCGCGCTGACGACGCTCAAGACAGACAGCGGCGCGCTCTGTACGATCAATAACATCTGGCGCACAACCTACGGCTACGACCAACGGGTCGAAGTGCATGGATCAGAGGGGATGCTGCGGGCGGAGAACCGGCCCGAGACGAGCCTCGTGCGCTACACCGCCGAAGGCGCGCTGCACGACAGGCTGCTTTCGGGGCCGCCAGACGGAGCGCAATTCTACTTTCACAAGTATGCCGAAGCCTATCCGCGCGAGATGAATCACTTTGTCGAGTCGCTGGCGAAGGGCAGCCCGCCCCTGATCAGTGTGGAGGATGGCTATCGATCGCAGTTGCTCGTCGAGGCGGCAGTGGAATCTCTGAAGACAAACCGCCCCGCGCGCGTGGCGGAGTAGAACGCTCAATCATAATCCAGATAATCAGGATTCTATAGCGCCTCTGCTCGCAAGAGGCGTACTCAACCTTTTACGCAAGGAGAAATCAGAAAATGTATTCCAGTAAGCCAAAGCTGTTCGTCTATGCGATAGCGCTCTTCACCATCCTGTTGGCCGCCTGTCAGCCAATTGTCGAGGAGCCTATGATGGCAGAGCCTGAAGGAGCTTTGCCCCTGGCGAAGGTGCGCTACGGTCTGCCAGGCGCCCTGACACACCTGGACCCCGCCCTACCCGGCGAAACGTCGGAAGGCTCTACGATCAAGCTGATCAGTGGACAACTGCTCCGTTTCGATCAATATGGCGTGCCCCAGCCAGACCTGGCCAAATCTCTGGAGATCTCGGATGATGGCTTGGTCTATACCTTCCACCTGCGCGACAATCTGCAGTACTCTGACGGAACGCCGGTCACTGTCGATGATATTCTCTTCACCTGGGAGCGGATCAAGGATGCGCCACCGACCGATCAAGGCCCGATTGCCAATGTGGTCAGCGTGGAAGCGCCAGATGATAGCGCCGTGGTGTGGACGTTGAGCATACCCGAACCCACGTTGCCCTTCTGGTTTGCGCGCTATAACTTCTCTGTTCATCCCAAATCTCAGGTAGAGGCTGACCCGGATGGTTATTTCCGCCAACCGGTGAGCGCCGGCCCCTACTATGTCGCCGCAGGCGAGCCTGGCGACCCAGTGGTGACGCTTAAGGAAAATCCCAACTACCCGCTAGGCCCGATGTCCGTCCAGGAACTTGAGCTGCATTGGGTGCCAGACCCCACCGCGCGCTCCTTGCTGCTGGTCAGTGGCGAACTGGATTACGTCTATGAGTTGCCGCCGCAGGCAAGAGCCACCTTCCCGCCAGATGTTGAAACATTCGTGGTGGCGCTTGGCGGCGTCTTTCACCTGAGCATCAACCAGCAGGTCGCAGAAGATCATTGTTTGTCCAGCCGCGATGTGCGCGAGGCCATATCGCTGGCTATTGACCGCTCCGAGATTAACCAGCGGGCGCTATTCGGTATCTCGCCCCCAGTCAAGGGTTACTTCTACACCGGCCAACCGCTCGACGTTGGCATACTGCCGAACGAAGGCAAGCAAGACCTGGAGGCAGCCAAGGCTCTGATGGCGAACACGCCATGGGCAGACGGTGGTTGTTCGTTCAAAGTTACCACATATGGGCCACGACCTGGGTATGTCGAAGGAATTCTGGTATTCGCCGAGCAGCTCAAGGAGCTGAATATAGAGGTCATGCCAGACGGCCAGGAGGTTGGTGTGGCTCTGGATATCATGGCCAATGCGCCAGACTACGAGGCCGGCTGGGCCGTTACAGGCA
This sequence comes from uncultured Caldilineaceae bacterium, assembly GCA_958295915.1. Classification (GTDB taxonomy): domain Bacteria; phylum Chloroflexota; class Anaerolineae; order Caldilineales; family Caldilineaceae; genus Bin5. Next base: position 2,621,227 of record OY282381.1, on the reverse strand, counting down.
ACAACGGTGGGCCGCCCGAGAGCTACCTGCGCAATCAGTTCCTGGATGGCTTCTGGGCGCAGCGTTCACGCATCGACGATCCAGAGATGCAACGCATGTTTGACGAGCTGAGCCAGACGGTTGACAGAGCCGCCCGCGATGACCTCATCCGGCAGATTCAGCACCGAGGATACGAAGTGCAGTCGATCATCCCTTGCTGTGAACGATCGGTTATGGGCGGCAGTCGCATTGGTCAGAATGTCGTCAGAACTGTGACCGGCGCCTCGCACTTCATCGTCGTGCCTATGGCGGACGTGCAGTAGGCGGCATCAGAAGAAGTTTTCAGTGATTCGTGGCTAGGCGCCAGTAGGGCAGGCCTTGTGCCTGCCCCTACCGGCGCCTGACCAGGATACTCCGGATGGAGAATGGATGCTACACCTGCTCAGACACCCCATACTGCGGCGGCTGGTACAGGCATTCTTCGTCGCCTTTCTGCTCATGGTTTTCGCCTTCCTGTTGATTCGTCTGATCCCCGGCGATCCAGCCATGATCCTGCTGGGGGATACCGCCACAGAGGCGGATCTGATCGCCTATCGCAAGCTCCTGGGAATCGATGGCTCATTGCTCGAGCAGTTTGGCCGCTACGTGTTCAATCTGGCGCGCGGCGACTTCGGGATCTCGATTCGTTCCCGGGAGCCGATTCTCTCCATCGTGAAAAAACGGCTGCCGGTCTCTCTATGGCTGACGGCTACGACCATCATCATGACAGTTGCGTTGGCGCTGCCATTGGGGGTCGTGGCCGCGCTGTGCCGGCGCACATGGTTTGGCCATGCTTTTCAGATCGGCGCCTCGCTCTTGGTCGCGACGCCTGTGTTTTTTTCAGGACTGGTTCTTGTCCTACTGTTCGCCGTTCAGACCGATCTGGCGCCCATCGCCGGCTACCGACCCGGATTTCCAGGGAATCTCTATTCCCTGTGGCTGCCAGCACTCACCATCAACTGTGTTCTGACGCCGGTGCTCGCTCGCATCCTCCAATCTTCGATCATCGAAACCACAGATGAGGAGTTCGTAGAGGCCGCGATCATACGCGGCACACAAGGGTGGCGGTTCTACTGGCGCTATCTGCTGCGCCCATCCTTGGCGCCGACCGTTGCCGCGCTAGGCTACTTCGCAGCGACTGTGGTCAGTTATTCAGTTATTATCGAAATCATATTCAATTTACCTGGGGTCGGCATGACGCTTGTGGACGCGGTGCGCAACCGCGATTACCCACTGGTGCAAGGGATCGTCTTTTTGAGCGGCCTGCTGGTGGTCAGTCTGACTTTTATGGCCGATCTGGTCAACGGATGGCTTGATCCACGGGCCAAGATACGATGACAGGCGGTCTGCGGGTTTGGAGACAGCTCAACGCCGAAAGCCGTTGGGGATTGGCCATCCTGTTGTCGATCCTGGCGCTCAGCATTTTTGTGCCCCTGTTGAGCCCCAATGACCCCTATGGTTTCGTGGATCTTCCCTTGCAGGCGCCCAGTACGGCGTTTCCATTTGGCACCGATCATCTCGGTCGTGATCTGCTTGTGCGGGTGTTCGCGGCGGCACGGCTCGACATCGCCTTGGCGATCCTGGGCGTCAGTGTTCCCATCGCGCTCGGCACGTTCATCGGCACGCTGGCCGGCACAACGCGCAACCGCCTCGCCGAAACCGTATGGGACGGTCTCGTTAACGCGCTGACGGCATTCCCGGAGATCATCCTGGTGCTGGGAATTGTGGCCATGGTGGGGGCGGACATCCGGGGCCTGTTGATCGCCATCTGGATATCGCGTTGGGCCCAATATGCCCGGATCGCCCGCGCCAAATCATTAGCGCTGCGCGAGGCGGAGTTTGTGCAGGCGGCGCATGTGCTGGGATATTCAAGGCTGCGGATCCTGAGTCGCCATATCATGCCCAATGTTTTTTCCGAAGCGATCGCCTATGCGCTCAGCGATTTCATCTTCATCATCGTAATCATCGGCGGCCTATCCTTCCTCGGCTTGGGTGTGCGTCCACCAACGCCTGAGTGGGGCGCGATGTTGGCGGAAGGCCGACTCTACCTGCGCACCGAGCCGTGGCTGATTCTATGCCCCGGGTTCTTCCTGTCGTTGACAGCCATCGGCGTCGCACTGCTGGCGCGGGGATTGGAGAGGATAAGTAAAGGGGAAGAAGCGTGAGTGCCCGCGTGAAGACAATATCACAGCCAATGCTTCTGGCCGTCGTAGTAGGGGTAGGATTTGCAGTAGTGCTTATGGGCGCATATATATTCCCTTTAATGATAGATGATGCCTATATCACCTATAGTTACGCCAGAAATCTCGCACGCTTTGGCCAGTTGGTCTATCACCCAACGAACCCGCAACTCAGTACCAGCGCGCCTTTGTACGCTGTACTACTTGGCATAGGAAGTAAACTAGGATTCCACATCCCCGCATTGAGTAATGCCTTGGGAGCAGTCAGCATTTTTGGGGCAAGCGTGTACCTGATGTTGCTCTGCTATCGACACAAGAAGCGATGGGCCGGCGCCACTGTTGGTTTGTTATTAGCCACTTCCCCAGTGTTGTGGCTAACGCTTGGCCTGGAAACCTGTTTCTACGTTTGCTTGCTTCTGGCCGCTTTCTACTATTATGATCGTGGGCAATATGTGGTAACGGCTGTGCTGACAGCCACCGCAATTCTGACCCGCGGAGATGGTGTTCTGGTGGCGGGGCTATTGAGTTTCTATCATCTGATTGTGCGGTATGAGCGCAATCACGCAAATCACATCAATCAGTCATCAACCGGCCGAAATACCAAATTCCTGCAACGACGAATTCCCAGGAATGCGCTTGTAGCCTTCTTTATTGTATTGGCGCCGGCCGTGCTTTATCTAACGCTTTCTTTTGGCTCGCCGATACCTACAACATTACAGACTAAGCAAGGACAGGCAGCGATCGGATTTACCGGTTTTTATGCAGGGACATCGTTCTTTCAAGGCCTGCTGATTTTGCTGCGCGGATGGTTAGACCAATCATTGTTGTATTCCCTCTGGCTCCCAGTATCCATGCTCGGTATCTTTTGCATACGACATTTTTGGTGGAGTTGGGGTGTTGTCGCCTGGGCAGTCTCGCATTTCACCGCTTACTCTCTGCTCGGCGCAGCTCCGTACACATGGTATTATGCCCCCCTCGTTCCCGGCGCGGTACTCCTAGTAGGGCTGGGGCTTCAATACCTGACAGGATGGGCGCAGAGAGTCTGGTTGCAGGTTCTACTTGGCGGCGCTTTGCTGTCCTGTTTGGTTCTGGCGCAAGTGACTTCGCTACAGGCTATCGTTTCTGAATTCACCGCCGAGCTACCCCCTACAAGCGAACAGGCTAAGGTTTTGCCAAGAAGCCACACCAATGATATGTACCGCGCTATCGGAGAATGGTTACACGCGCATACGCCTCAAAATGCAACTATCGCGGTGAATGATGTCGGCATTATTGGCTATTACGCGGACCGGGCAATGATCGATTTCCTGGGAATATTACAGCTCGACGTTGCCCAAGCGTTGGAACGCAGGGATCTGTTCTATGCGATTCCCCACTTTTTGCCTGATTACATCGTATTAGGGGAGGATCTTGTCATCTACAATATATGGCTCCGTGGCGATCCGTGGTTTTCAGCGCATTACAAACCTATCAAAGTATTCACAGATGAACAGTTCGTGCGGTTCGGAGGCAGCCCTTTGGTTGTCTTCAAGCGAGTCTATAACCCTACGCCTGTAATTGAACAGGCAACGAATATCGCGTTTACGCCCGACCTGATATTGGATAGTTTCGGTATAGATAAAAAACGGTTGAAACCGGGAGATTCAATACGCGTGCAACTGAATTGGTTTCGCCGGCCACAAATGAATCAAGCATTACACATAACCGCTCATTTGATTAACAAGGACGGAGAAGTAGTGACCGAGCGATCCGCTGATTTTGACACCAGTCTCTGGGCTGAAAATGAAGTTTCTCCAATCTACACCCCAATTCTATTGCCAGATGATTTAGTCCCCGGTTCGTATCGTCTGCGGGTACGGATTGTAATGGCAGATCAGACCGATGCGATTCACGAATTGACAACTGTATCTGTGGAAAGCGGAGCGGGAGGAAAGAGAAAAAACCAGCGGCTAGTGACCAGCGGCTGGTGACCAGAAACGATACTGACCACTGCAGTTCTCAGACCACGAACGAAATGCAACCACTTCTTGAGATTAAGGACCTTGATATAAGTTTTCGCAAGGGTGGCGGGAGATTGCTTCCTGTCATCGATGCCGCCAACTTACATCTGAACCAGCGCCAGGCAGTTGGCATCGTCGGGGAGTCCGGCTCCGGCAAAACCATGTTGTGCCGGGCGCTGATTGGCACACTCCCCCGTCACGGCGCCGCGATTACCTCAGGCACAATCCGCTTTGACGATCAGGAGCTGGCCGGCGCGCCGGAGCGTGTCTGGCGCAGCATTCGCGGCCGTGAAATTGGCTATATCCCGCAAAGCTCGCTGGCCGGTCTCAATCCTGTGCTGACTGTCGAGACCCAATTGGTCGAATCGATCACAGCTGTACAGTCGCAGAGCCGACAGCAGGCAAGACAGAAAGCAGTTGCCTTGCTCGAAAGGGTGCGTATTCCCAGAGCGGAACAGGTGCTCAAAGCCCGTGCGCACCAGCTTTCCGGCGGCATGCGCCAGCGAGTGATGATCGCCGCGGCCATCGCCCAAGCGCCCAAGCTGCTGATCGCCGACGAGCCAACGACAGCCCTGGATGTGACCATTCAGCGCGAGATACTGACCTTGATCACCCAACTGCGTCAAGAGCTAGGCATGGCCCTGATCCTGGTGTCTCATGATCTGGGGGTGATAGAAGAGGTATGCGACAGCGTGATGGTGATGTACGCCGGCGCTTCGGTAGAAGCCGGCCCGGTCGGTGTGCTGTCCACGAGTCCCCGCCATCCCTATACAAGGGCCTTACGCGTTTCACGGGTTGATCGGGCCGTGCCGGGAACAGATCTGGAGGCGATTCCTGGTGATGCCGCGTCAGTTGGTTCCTGGCCCGCGGGATGCCGATTTTGGCCCCGCTGTTCTTTAGCCGATAATGCATGCCGGCGCGATCCCCAGCCAGCGCTTATGCCCATTGGGCTACAGCTCTCAGCCTGTATTCACGCCGATCGCATGTTCGAGTTGGAGGAGTAGAGATTCGCCATATCCGATTCTGGGCAACCACAAGGATTGCCCCTACGGGTGGAATGAAGTCACGTAGTCTTTACATGTTAAATATAAACTATTTTAGTTGCCCCTACAGGTGGGATAAAATCCCCGCGCTGGGGAACGCACGCAGTTTACCGCCTCCCCTACGAGTGGAATGAAGCCACAATAGAGCGTTATGGCTGCTGCTTTGCTGGAAGGAAAAGATATCACCGTTACATTCGGGCGCGGGGCGGAGGCGTTTGATGCTGTCCACGTGGCCAACGTCGCTGTTCACGCGGGCGAGGCAGTGGGCATTGTCGGCGAGAGCGGTAGCGGCAAGACGACGCTGGCGCGGGTGTTGGTCGGCCTGCAAAGGCCAACCGCCGGCGAAGTCTGGCTGGAGGGAGAACGGATCTTTACGCGACGCCACCAGCAAATGCCAAGGAGTGAACGCTGGAAGACCCAAATAATCTTTCAGGATCCGTACTCCTCGCTTAACCCGCGTATGCGGGTCTGGCAGGCGGTAGCGGAAGCGGTACAGGTCTGGCAAAGCCTATCAAAACCGGAGGCCAAGCTTGAGGCTTTGCAGCTGTTGCATGCCATGGGTATCAGCGACGACCAAGCCCAACAGTTCCCAAAAGCGTTGTCCGGTGGGCAGCGTCAGCGGGTGAGCGTGGCGCGGGCGTTGGCCCCGGGACCGAAGGTGCTGATCGCCGACGAACCGACGTCGTCCATCGACCAGTCGGCGCAAGCGCAGTTACTGAATCTGCTGCGCCAGCTCCAGACCGCGCGCGGTCTGGCCATTATTTTCATTTCGCACGATCTGGGCTTAGTCAGATATCTGACCTCGCGCGTCTACGTGATGCAGAAAGGCGATATCGTGGAGACAGGTGACACGCGGCTGATCTTGGAGCAACCAGAACATTCGTATACGCGCTTGCTTATTGACTCGATTCCAGGGCGCTGAGTGCGGGTTGAGCGCATCGCAGGCTTTGCGCCTCGTGCGAAACCCGAATTGGCGCGTTGCCAACTGTGATATCCCTCTCCACTTATCACGATTCACCGATCACTGCAGTTCTTGCTTCTGAGGATGTATGGAAAACAATAACAACCCGTTACTCGATCAACTTCTGATCTCGCCCAATATCTACAGTGATCCGTATCCCATTTACCATCAGCTGCGCGAGGAGGATCCGGTTCACTGGAGCGATGCCTGGGGCTGTTGGGTACTGACGCGCTACGCGGACGTGGTGGCTGTACTGCGCGATTATCGCCGTTTTACCAACGTGGGACGCATCGCCTCGTTCCTGAATCAGTTGCCAGAAAACGTGCGCGCGGAGATACGGCCGCTCTACGACAATTTCACAGTCGGAATGCCGAACACGGACCCACCAGAGCACACACGCGTGCGCGGTTTGGTGAACAAAGCCTTTACAGCGCGCGTGGTAGAGGGTATGCGTCCACGGGTGCAGGAAATTGTGAATGAGCTCCTCGATCTGGTTGAGAGCAGCGGACGCCTGGAGGCAATCGGTGATTTTGCCTATCCGTTGCCAGCTATTGTTATCGCCGAGACGCTAGGCGTGCCAGCGACAGATCGTGATCAGTTTAAGAAGTGGTCAGACGACATCGTCGCCTTCCATGGAACAGGGCGCCCACACGTCGAGACGATCAGAAAGAGCGCAGCCGCCCTGCTTGAAACCAAGGCGTGGCTCCTCCAGCTCATCGAGGCGCGGCGGCAACAGCCCCAGGATGACCTGATCAGCGCCCTCGTCGCCGCTGAGGAGCGTGGCGATATGCTCAACGAGACCGAGTTGGTGGCGACCTGTATCACCTTGCTGACGGCCGGCCACGAGACGACAACCGGCTTGATTGGAAACGGCCTACTGGCGCTGCTGCGCCATCCGCAGCAACTGCAAAAGCTGAAGGAGGAGCCTGTTCTGATCGGCGCCGCGGTGGAGGAGTTTCTGCGCTTCGATACCTCGTTCCTGCGCGCCTGGCGCTTGACCGCCGAAGATGTCGAGCTCGGAGGCAAACGGATTCCTAAGGGACAAACTCTCTCCCTGATGCTGGGCGCGGCGAACAGAGACCCCGCTCAGTTCGCGCATCCTGACCGGCTGGATATCACACGCCAGCCAAACCTGCACACATCTTTCGGCTGGGGTATCCACTTCTGCGCCGGGGCGCCGCTGGCCCGACGCGAGGCGGAGATCGCTTTTACTACGCTGCTGCGCCGTTTTCCCACGCTGACACTGGTGGAGGAAGGGGTCGAATGGCAACAAAATAACACATTTCATAACCTGAAGACGTTGCCGGTCATCATCGCCAGTGGTCACTAGCCACTGCTGTCAACCCGCTGCAATCCCATTGAACTATTGCAAATCAGGAGAGTGCGCTGATGTTTGAAATCATAGATAGCCACGTCTCAGTGGATGTCGCTGATCTGGAGGAGACACGAAAATATCTGGAAGAACGATGCGGCCTGCAGAAGTCCAGGGAGGTCAAGCGGCCAGGCGTCACGGTTGTCTGGTATCCCGGCTTAGAGCTGTGGCAGGTCGCTGATGATGCGACGCCCGGGGTCGTAAAGCATGTCGCCTGGCAGGTTGACGACATCGACGCCGCTGTCCAAGATCTCAAAGAGAACGGCGTCACCTTTGCGACTGAGGAAATTCAACAGATTGACGTAGACGTAGTGGACACAGGCGAAATTGTGCGCTATATTTTCTTTACGATGCCGGTTGGCTTGCAAGGCGAACTGTACGAAGTAAGCCCGCCGCGCGACTGAGCCTCAACAGAGATTCGGTATTCCCGCCAGTTTACTGTTTGATTACCGATTCATAATAATTGCGCTCATACCTCTCATCTTAGTTCCTGCTGTCAAACAGAGTGTGGTGTTGTATTGCGCGCCACTGTAGGGCGCGACCTGGAAGACGAAGCAGATGGCCGGCGCCATGCAGAGCCACGTTTCACGCAATCAGGAGAAATTACATGATTACGAAATCCGCAGATGAACTTCACGCCTTGGTCAAGCAGATCCTACTGGCCGCCGGCGCTGATGAGCAGAACGCCGGGGAGGTGGCCGATCACCTGGTTTTGGCCAATCTCAGCGGAGTGGACACACATGGCATCTGGCCCATTCCGATCTACGTGGCCGGGATACAGGCCAAGGAAATTCTGCCCGCCGCCAAACCGGCCATCTTGCAGGAAACAGCGACCAGCGCGCTGGTTACAGGCAATTGGACCTTCGGCCACGTGGCAGCCAAATATGCCATGGAATTGGCGATCAGCAAGGCCAAAACACAAAACGTAGCCGTTGTCGGCATCGTGCAGATGCACCACATCGGCCGGCTGGGCCACTATGTGGAAATGGCAGCCGCTGACAAGATGATCGGCATGGTCTGGGCCGGAGGCTTCGGCGAGGAGGCGCCGGCGACCGTCCCCTACGGCGGCAAGACCCGCGTTCTGCACACCAATCCCATCTCGATCGGCCTGCCGGCCGGCGAAGAGTCAACCATGATGTTCGATTGGGCCACAACCGCTCTATCCGGGGTCAAAGTGGACAACGCCCACCACCGCGGCGAACAGCTGCCCCCAAACAGCATCGTCGATAAGGATGGCGTTCCCAGCGCCAACCCGGACGATTTCTTCGCTGGCGGCGGCCACCTGCCGTTTGGCGGACACAAAGGCTATACACTGATGATGACCACCGAATACCTGGGCAGGATCTTCACCGGCTCCGATGACTATGTGGAAGCGGGACGGGCCGGCGCGATTATGCGCCACCAAGGCGTCACCATGATCGCCATCAAAGCCGACCTCTTTCAGCCCTTTGCCGACTATGCCAAACGCGCGGACGAGATGGAACGCCGTGTGCGCGCGATTCCGCCGGCGCCGGGTTTCGAAGAGGTGCTGGCGCCGGGTGACATGGAAGCGCGCGCACGGGTGCGCCGCAGACGGGACGGCATTCCGATTGCCGATGATATCTGGCGGTCCTTCACCGAGGCGGCCAAATCTGTAGGGGTGACCATCGCCTAGCAGTTTGTAGTTGCCAGTTTTTAGCGACTGCGTGTTACTCGAAACTACAAACTGAAAACGATAGAAGGAAATGACAATGACGAACTCACAGATCTCCGCAGAAACAATCGACGCGCTGCGCCAGATCGACAGCGCAACCATCGCAAACGCTATCGAACACTTCAAAGTCCGTGATCAGGTCACAGGGTATGCCTCGCTGGAGCTGCGCTGCCAGTTCCCCGACCAGAAGCCCATGGTGGGCTTTGCCGTGACAGCCACCCACGACACCACCACCGCTGGTGACAACAGGCCCATGCGCCTGCACGACGTATTGGACATGGTCCACGCCGCCCCCAAGCCCGCCGTTCTGGCCGTCCAGTACACGGGCGCCGACCGCCTGCGCAGCTGTCTGGCCGGCGATATGTTCTGCTCGGCCCTGCAGAAACTGGGCGCAATCGGACTGATGACAGATCTGGGAAACCGGGACTTTCGCGGCATTCAGCAGCGCGCGCCAGGGTTCCAACTCTTCTGCCCCGGCGCGGTCGTCTCCCATGGATATGGCGTCTACACAAATCTGGACGTCACGGTGTCGATCTGTGGCTTGACCATCCAACCCGGCGATCTGCTGCACGGAGACGAGAACGGGGTGGTGTCAATTCCCCTTGCTATCGCCGAAGACGTCGTTGATCAGGCCAGACGCGTTCTGGCGACGGAGACATCCTACTTCGATTTCTTAGCCAGCGACGGATTCAACTACGAAGGGTTGAAGCAACGCATGGGGCGCCATGAATAGAGCCACTTCCGACGTCGCGCCCAACACAGTGGCGCGCAATGCAAACATAATCCTGATGTGAGGAAGGACCAGAGGAGAGATGCAGATGAGGGGTACGCAATCGCCCACCACTCTCCACGAGGCAACCCGGGCCCGCATCCGAGAGATGTTGGCCTATCGAGAGTCCGGCGTATTCTTGGCCTTGGTGGTGTTCTTCGCAATCATGTACGCGGTTTCGCCGATCTTTCGCGCCCCGTTCAACCTGACCACCATCCTCAGGCAGATTTCGGTGACATCGATCGTGGCTATGGGCCAGACCCTGGTGATTGTGTCGGGCGCTTTCGATCTGTCGCAAGGCTCGATAGCTGGCTTGGCCGCCATGAGTACAGCCAAACTCTGGCATAACTTAGGCTTCTCGCCTCCCCTCGCCATTGCTGGAGGATTGGGGATCGGCGTGCTGTGCGGCTTTCTCAACGGCGTCTTGGCCGCACGCTTTCGCCTGCATCCCATTGTCATGACGCTTGCCACCGGCGCGGTCTTTCTCGGCGTGAACTTCTACATCACCAGGGGGGAGTCGATCATCGGCCTGCCCGACGGTCTGACCTGGCTGGGCAAAGGACGCATAGGCTCGGTCCCCGTGCTGATCATTCTGATGTTCATCGTCGCCCTCCTCATGCACATCTTGCTGACGCGGACACTCTTCGGCCTGCGGGTCAGGATGATCGGCGGCAATCTGAAGGCCAGCCAGGATGTGGGCATGAATGTCGAACGCATCCGCATCGGCATCTTCACCCTCAGCGGCTTCCTGTCCGCTCTGGGGGGGATCGTTCTGCTGGGCCGGGTGGGCACTGCCATACCTCAGATCGGACAAGGGCTGCTCTTTCCTGTGGTTACAGCCGCCATCGTGGGCGGCACGCTGTTAACCGGAGGGGTTGGCTCGATGGCCGGCACGTTGATCGGCGCTGCGATCATGGGGATTGCCAGGAATTCCCTGGTCGTTCTGCAGCTGAACATCTATCTGCAGGATATCGTGCAAGGGTTATTGGTGGTGGTGGCCTTGTTAATCGACCAGTTCAGACGGGGAGAGCTGACTTGGCGAATTATTTTCGGCAAGGACCGGTAGCCAGGCAGCGTCAGAGTAGGGTTGCCCCTACTCGCGTGGTCAGTGACCAGTGACTGCAGTTACTGGCCACTAGCCACTGCAGTTACCCTAGGGAAACCGACTATGATTCGGGTGATTATGCAGTATTGACACTTTATCCTGTCTATAGATAAACTACAGACTTGAATTCGGAGTTAAAACAAAGCAGGTAAGAGAGCCGTATCCTTGTCAGAGAGCTGGATAGAAGGCTTCTTAGGTTGCCAGGTGTAAGCAATCAACCCAGCAAAGAGATTGACAAAAAAGTTGACTGCGCTGCGATGACGGGAATGCGCAATCTGTGATCTGTTCTTGAGTTGGTCGTTAATCGTCTCAATGATAGCACGCTTGCGAGACAGCAACGTATTCTGCAGAATCATGAGCCGATTGCGCATATTCTTGCGAATGGGCGTGATCAATTGTATCCCCCGTGCCAATGGGTTTTGTTGGATCGACTCTATTCTACCAGCTTGATAAGGTGCTCTTTAATTCCGAATTCAGGTTACAGGTGTCGTGAATTAGAAGCAACGTAGCTTTAACAGGAGAAAATCTATGAAACTCTCTCACGCAATTCAGACATTTCGATCCCTACTCTGCGCATTCGTTCTGACTTTTTCGATGCCCATAGGTGCAGATGCGCACAGCGTTGAACCCGCGCCTCAGGATCTGATCACGCTCAATGAAGCCCATGTGATCTTCGGTAACGGACTGGAGACCACCGAGTTCGGCGGTATACAGAGCCGTGATGACGACGATGACGATGACGATGATGACGACGACGACTATGATGACGACTATGATGACGACTATGACGATGACGATGACGATGACGATGACGACGACTACGACGACTACTACCGCCGCCGAGGAGACGACGGTCGGCGGGCGAGCAGCCCATCTGCTCCAGGCGCTACAAGTTCCAATTCACTGTACGCTGAGTGGCGCAACACGCCCGGCAATACCTGGCCTGCCGGTACCACTGAAGAGTTGAACGCCTTCAGGCAACACTTGGCAGCACTCGGCATCAGCCCCGCGAATGCGAACACGGCACAACACTATGGCTACCCAGCGCCGGCGGGCAGTCCGTCATCTGTTGCTGGCCCGCCGCGTGCCAACACCCTGTACGCTGAGTGGCGCAACACGCCCGGCAATACCTGGCCCGCCGGCAGCGCTGAAGAGTTGAACGCCTTCAGGCAACACTTGACAGCACTCGGCATCAGCCCCGCGAATGCGAACACGGCACAACACTATGGCTACCCAGCGCCGGCGGGCAGTCCGTCATCTGTTGCTGGCCCGCCGCATGCCAACACCCTGTACGCTGAATGGCGCAACACACCCGGCAATACCTGGCCCGTCGGTACCCCTGGAGAGTTGAACGCCTTCAGGCAACACTTGGCAGCACTCGGCATCAGCCCCGCGACAGCACAGCAACATGGCTATCCATAAATTCGAGGAGAGAGAAAAAACCAGTGACTGCAGTTACTAGCCACTGGATACTGCAGTTGTGGTTGTCCAGAGAAGTGATCAAATTCCTACAACAAAGGAGAAAAGAATGATGAAGCGTGTGTCATACGGCAAGATTGGGACGTCGCTCCGCCTTCAGTTGATGGCCGTGTTGGCTATTGGGCTGTCTATGGCTGCCTGTACCGTGCCGGCTGCCCCGCAAACGGTCACAGTCGTCGAAACAGTGATCGTCGAGAAGGAACAGGACTGCGGCGCCACTGAACGTTACATTGTCAGCGCGCCTCTGGTGCACCCTTACATTACGGCCTGGCAGGGTGGCGCGGAAGCCGCCGCGGAAGAGCTTGGCGTGGAGATCATCTTTATTGCGCCGGCCGGCTACAGCCCTGAAAAGCAGCTGGAGATGACCGAATCCGCTCTGTCCCTGCCCTGCATCGCCGGCGTCAGCGTCATGACCGGTGTGCCGGACATCCTGGAAGGCATTCTGGTCCAGGCCAAGGAGATGGGGCTCGGGACCACCCAAAATGGCTCCTGTCCCGACGCTGTCAATACCGACCTCTGCATGGCAACCGATTTCTACCAGGCGGGTCAGACCGTTGCCGAGCGTCTGACGGAGCTGATGGGCGATGAAGGCAATGTCGTGGTGGCCTTTGGTGAGCCCGGCAATGTAGTTGACAAGGACCGCCAAGCCGGGCTTGAGGACTATTTCGCTGAGAACGCGCCGGGCATCGAGGTGATCGGCGTGCTGATCGACTGCGATAACCCTGAAGGCACCGTACGCTGCGCGGAGGAGGCTCTGGTCACCTATCCGCAGATGGACGCCTACTACTCGCTTGGCAATTTGAATTCAGTCGGGGCAACGGTGGCCTTCCCCGAGGCCGGCCGCGATGACGTCATCGTCACCGGCGTGGATGATGCGCCGGAGATCGTCGAAGGCATCAGGCAGGGAACCGTATCTTTCACCTATGTGCAGCAACCCTATGGTCAGGGCTACCTGGCGGTCTACATTCCCTGGATGATGAAGCACGAAGGTGTGGAATCGACTGCTAAGTACCTCGATACCCGTATCACGCTTGTCGATCAGTCGAACATTGACAGCTACCAGGATACGATGAAGCAGAATTTCCTGGAGATCAAGGAGTTGGTGGAAACGGAGATTATGAAGTAAGGCGATTGCGAAGAAACGATGATACCGTGTTGCGTGTTGGTATGCAACACGGTATTTCGATCCGCAAGGGGGCGTCCTCCGGGCCACTCGGCATCAGGTAGCGAGAAAGGTTGCATTACGCGCCCCTGTAGGGAGCGACAGGGCCATGAACAGCGATGACGCGGTTGTGATGCAAGGAATCTCGAAGAGATTTGGCAGCGTCCAGGCGCTCAACAATGTAGACCTAGAGTTGAGACGCGGAGAGCTGCTGGGGCTGGTGGGTGATAACGCCGCCGGGAAGTCCACTTTGATGAAGACACTCTATGGAGCAGTCATTCCGAACGAGGGCGAAATCTTCATTGAGGGACAAAAGGCCGCGCTGCGCACCCCGCGTGACGCGCAAGCTCTGGGCCTGGCGATGATCTATCAAGATCTGGCTGTATTCAACAACCTGGACGTTGCGAACAACGTCTTCACCGGGCGGGAGTATACCAGACGGATTCTGGGTATACCGTTTCTTCACAAGAAGAGGATGCTCGACGAATCAGAAGCGTTGCTTGCGCGCCTGCGCATCAACATAAGCTCGCCTAAGCTGCTGGTTGAGAGAATGTCCGGCGGGCAGCGTCAGATGGTGGCTGTGGCCCGGGCCATCGGCTTTGATGCCAGGATCTTGATCATGGATGAACCGACCGCTGCCCTGGGGGTGAAGGAAGCCAACACCTTGCTCGACCTCATGGCTGAACTGCGCGATCAAGGGATTTCGATCATCCTGGTCACCCACCGCATCACCGATGTTCTATCTATCGGGGACCGGGTGATGGTGCTGAAAGGCGGCGAACGGCAAGGAGTGCTCGAGGTTGAGAAATCAACGCTGGAGGATGTTGAAAACTTGATCGTACGCGGCCGGCCTGTTGAGGAAGCTGCGCCTGAAACCGATTGATAGCTGGCTTGGCCAGCTACTCAACAGAGGTGACTAAATGTAGCGGCGGCAACCCCTTGGAAACGCGATCTACATTCTCGGCCGCAGCCTGTCCGCGGCGTTGTGCCGTTTCCTTGGTTACGCCGGCGATGTGTGGCGTGCAGACTACGTTTTCCATCTGCAGCAACGGGTGTGACTGTTCCAGTGGTTCGCGCGCAAACGCATCCAGGCCGGCTGCCCGGATCTGTCCGCTCTGCAATGCCGCGATCAAGGCATCCTCATCCACCAGCTGGCCGCGTGCGACGTTGATCAACACAGCTGTCGATTTCATCAGCTCGAATTGCTGCCGGCCGATCATGTGCCGGGTCGCGGCCGTAAGCGGAGTATGGAGTGATAGATAGTCCGCCTCGGCTATCACGCGCGCCAACCCACTTGGATCGCCAAAAAAGGAAACATGATGCTCGTCCCGCACGGACTGCGGGATATCGGCGATGTCAATGGCCATGATCTCCATGCCCATGGCGTGGACGCGCTTGGCCAACTCACGTCCACTTGCGCCCAGCCCGATCAGGCCGAGTTTCTTGCCGGCCAACTCATCGTTCAGCGGCAAGCTGAAGAGTTCGGCGCGCACGTTCTCCTGGGCCGTGTGATGGTTCTTGGCAATCAGAAGCATCAGGGTGAGCGCATGCTCGGCCAGGGCGACGGCGCTGAACGGGCCCGGCGTGTTGGCGAACGGCATCCCCTTTTCGAGGAAATAGGGCACGTCCCAGTGATCGACGCCGACCGAGAGCACCTGCCATAGCTTCACCCCGGCCTCCACGGAGGCATCGATCATCTCGTGGGTGCAGCCGGCGCACGCCACGACAGCGCCTATGCCTTCGAACTGCGCGGCCAGCGGTTTTTCCGGATCGTACATCTCGATTGGATATCGTCCATCAATGGCTTCGATGAAGCCATCATACCAGTAGTGCATGACGGGATTAAAGGGAAGAAAGAGAACTCGCATTGCATTGACCTCCTTCGTTGGTCGCGAGAGGGTTATAGTGCGCGCCACTGTAGGGCGCGATATGGTATCCTCAATAGAGTTTATGCCACTTGCATGATCATATCAACCAAAATCAGTGGCTAGTGGTCAGTACGGATCACTGACCACTAACGGAACCTCTTATAGCCATTCGATAGGCAACTGTAATTCGGCGACGGTTTTTCGGTGATGAATGATATCGACCAGAGCGGCCGTCATCTTAGCAGGATCGGAATTCTGCCAGATGTTGCGCCCCAAGGCAACCCCGGCCGCGCCACAGTCTATGGCATCTTCTACCATCTCGAGCACAGCGCGTACGGTCTCCTTTTTGGGGCCGCCAGCGACCACCACCGGTCTGGGACAGGCATCCACCAAGGCCTTGAAAGAGTCCTGGTCACCGGTATAGGAAACCTTGACGATAGCGACGCGCAGGCTCCTGCGCGCCAGCCTAAATCGGTACACCAAGACTGGCTGCCGTCTCGACCAACTCTTGCCAAATGCTATCTTCCACTGGGATGCCTTGCGCGCTGCGTTGCTGGGCGACACGGTATTCAGGTTCGCCGGGGAAGAGGATCTCGCTGACGTCAGGTTTCTTGCGCGAGGATTTTACCCAGGCAATCTGCTCCTGGACGGTTTGGATGAACTCTTCGTATGGGAGCAGGGCAGCGATGTTGATGGCTTGAAAGAAGATGCCGTTGCCCTTGTCCTCGGTTTCTTTGCCGGTGCAGCCGGCGCCAGACAGTGCGCCGGCGAGTAACTCGGCCACGATGCCAAGCGCGTAGCCTTTGTGCCCTACGATGCCGCCCAAGGGCAGGAGCGCTCCCTCCGGTGGGCCGTAGAAGGCCGCCGGGTCGGTGGTCGGGTTGCCGGCGGAATCGATGATGACGCCGGGCGGCAACTGTTTGCCCGCGTAGCGTGTAACCCGCACTTTGCCTTCAGGGAATACGGATGTCGTAATATCGACCATAACAGGCCATGGCTCGCCACTCGGTATGGCGAAGGCGATGGGATTGGGGGACAGACGTCGCTCAGTGCCGCCCCACGGGGCGACTGAACCGGTGCGGCCGTAGGAGTTGACGACGGCCATGCCGATCATCTGCGCCTCGGCGGCCATGGTAGGGTATTCGCCCACCCGTCCCACGTGCTGACTGCCACGCACGACAACGGAGCCGATGGCAACCCGGCGGGCCTTGTCAATGGCGAGTTGCATGGCCTGCCGGGCGATTACGGGACCCCAGCCTTGGTGCGCCTGGATGACGGCTGAAGCTGGCGTCTCGCGTTCGATCTCGATGGGCGTGCCTGGTCTGATCTCGCCATTGCGAATCTCATTGACGTATTGTGGTATGCGCATCACCCCATGGGAGTCGTGCCCGAGCAGATTGGCGCGCACGAGCACGTCGGTGACAGTTACGGATTCAGTGGGGGGCGAGCCGGCGGCATCCAAGATCTGGGCGCCGATCTCTTGCAACTGGGTGGCGGGCAGATATCTCATTCTATTTACTCCAGATGAGTACGCTGCAGAGTCCGTATGCGCGGAATTCGTCCATCGGCACAGTACTCAACTTTCTGACTAGCTGCAGTTAGCCTTCACACACGCGTCGTCGAGCGGCTGCAGTGGCGTGAAATCACGGTTGTTTTGATACCACGGGCGTTCCGTGCCGGTGCAGGCGTTGCTGACGGCGTTGTAAATCAAGTACATGATCGCCCGCCGCCACGGGGAGACATTGTTCGCCGAACCGTGCAGCACGTTGCAGTGGATGAATGCGACCGACCCCGCCGGCCCGATTAACGCTTCGATCCCGCTCTCTTCGGCGATCCGTTCCAGGGTAGCATGATCAATATGATGCAGCGCATACCCTCTCCCTTTCGCGTCTTGGTGAAGCTGAGCGTCGAGAAGGCCATGGCGCTGCGAGCCTGGCACGACCAGGAGCGGCGACGTGACCGCTGTGCAATCGTCGATGAACACGGACACCATAACGCATTTCGGCTCAGGCATGCCGTCGATCGTATGCCAGGGCGGGTAATCCTGATGCCAGTCCCAGGACGCGCCCCCGCCGAAGCCCTGTTTGGGATTCAAACGGCTCTGATGGAGATAGACATCATCCCGTAACAGTTGGCAAACCGGGTTCAAGAGACGGGGGAGCAGAGAGAGACGCCGGAACGGTTCGGAATACACATGCGCGCCAAAGGCCAGCCTGACCGCGGATGGGTCTCCTTTCTCAGAGATCACTTCTGGCGCCTGGCGATTCAGGATGTCCGACAGCGCCCTCTGCAAAATCGCCACTTCATCGTTGTCCAATAAACCTGGGAAAAACAGATAGCCCTGTTCATCAAACTGCGCAATCTGAGTGTCGTTGAGTTTCATGTTATGTATGCTCTCCTGGATCTCTCGATGGCTATCAGAAGGGCTATTCTGCCCCGTTCGCGTCCTGCCTGCACCGCATTCAGATTGTTGATTCGAGGATTTGCAGCACTTCAAAGACCATGCCGTTGGGTGAGCGGAAGAATGCCAGCCGGCGCGAACCAAAGTCGGCGCTGATCTCCATCCGCTCCACCAGAACGTCCAGGCCCATCTCGGTGAGCCGTCCGTATTCCTCATCCAAATCTTCCACTTCAAATACGGCGTGCGTCAGGCCGGGCATAAGTTGGTGGCCTAGTTTGTCCTCGAAGACCGTCTTCGGGGTAAGAAAAATGCGTGTCCCGCCAAAATCCAGGAAGGCGTAGTCGACCTCCTCCCCGTCGGGCGTTGTCAATGTTTCACGAAGCGCCAGAGTGCCCCCGAGGTTTTCCCAGAAGGTGATTTCGCTATCTATGTCATCGACTTTCATGCCGATGTTCCAGAGAGTGGCTTTCATGGCGGCGCTGTCCCTTCCCTTTCCTGTGTCGCCCCTCGCCCACAACCTTCTCACCCCATCACAATCGGTATCTCGAGATCGGGTATCTCCTCGTCGAGGGGGAAGAAGGGACGTAGAAACTGTTCAATGCGCCTCTGCTCGAAAGAGGCGCGAAATGCGCGCGTATCACAATGGTATATTCAAGCTCTGGCGTTATCGCCGCGCCCGACGAATACCGACACCATATCCTCAGCAGAAATCGACGGGGATTCCTCATGCAGATAACAGGCCGCCAACCGGTGTTGATCCGTTTGAAACAGGGGCGGCGCGCTTTCAGCGCATTTCGGCATGGCATGAGGACAGCGCTTGACGAATTTACAACAGGTATTCTCACGCGTCGGGAGCGCCGACGAAGCTGCCATCGCCTCTATATTCCAGCGACGGTCTGGGTCAGGCTGAGGAACGGAGCCGATCAGCAACTGCGTGTACGGATGCTGCGGCCGCTGCACCACGAGGTCGACATCCCCGGCCTCGGCCACAGAGCCGGCGTACATGACAATAATGTTTTCGCTGATCTGATAGGCTGTGGTGAGGTCGTGGGTGATATAGAGTACAGAGATACCAAACTCCTCGTTCAATTGACGCAGGTTGCCCAAGACTGTGGCGCGCAGCGAGGCATCGATCATAGACACCGGTTCATCGGCCACGATCAGGCGCGGGCGCAACAGCAGCGCGCGCGCCACCATGATGCGCTGTCGCTGTCCGCCGCTCAACTGGTGTGGACGTCGGCCCAAGGTGTTTTCTGGACGCAACCCCACAGCATGCAGCACCTCCTCGATCAGGGCTTGGCGCTCCTGCCGCGATTTGGCCAAGCCAAATTTGGCGATGGGCGTTGTCAGAACATGGTCTACCTTGTAGAAAGGGTTGTACACCTCGAACGGATCCTGGAAAATGACCTGCACATCGCGCCGGAACGTGTGCCATTCCGCATCCGACAGCGCGCGCAGATTCTTTCCCTGATAGAGTACCTGCCCCTCGGTTGGCGTCTCCAGCCCCAGGAGGATGCGGGCCAGCGTCGTTTTGCCGCTGCCACTTTCTCCGACCACGGCTGTAATGGAAGGTGGCTCGCTGTCAATGGCCAATGAAAAGTTTTCCAACGCCACGGTGCGGCTACGGCTAAACAGGCCTCCACCGAAGATTTTGGTGATATGCTGAACTTCGAGCAACGCACTCATGCTTGTGTGAGCTTTCGGCAAAGCAGTTTTTAGTTGTCAGTTGCCAGTAGGGGCAATTTGAATGCCCAGCAAGGCCCGCGCCCCTACACTAAAAACCAGAAACTAGAAATTTTTGTGAATTGACTCTACCAGATGACAGGCTACCCAGCGATTCGGCTGCACTTCTTGCAGCGCCTGCTCCTGCGCTGCGCAGGCAGCGGTGGCATGTGGGCATCTTGGATGGAAGAGGCAGCCTGACGGCCGTTCGAGCAGAGAAGGGGGCAAGCCCGGTATGCCTTCCAGATCATCTTTTTCTTCCAGAGATGGCACGCTGTCGATGAGCAACTGGGCATAGGGATGCAGGGGGCGCCTGAAGATATCCCGAACCGGAGACACCTCTACCAGTTTGCCGGCATACATGACGCCTACTCGTTCCACAAACTGGGCCATGAGGCCCATATCGTGGCCTACCAGGATAACAGCTGCCCCCACCTCTTCCTGCACACGGCGCAAGGTCTCCATCACCTGCATCTGCACGACGACGTCCAGGGCGCTGGTCGGTTCGTCGGCGATAATCAGCTTGGGGCGCAAGCTGATGGCCATGGCAATACAGACCCGTTGCTTCATCCCGCCGCTCAACTCGTGCGGGTACATGGCGGCCACCTGCGGCTCCAATCCCACCCTTGTCAGAAGATCGCGCGCATGCGCATCCAGCGCTCGCCGGCTCATTTTTCCGCCCTTGTCATTCCGTCCGTGTCGCTCATGAGCCGTGCCCTCAGTGGAGGCGAAGGCGTGGTCCTTCATGCCATCAATCAGTTGGCGCTTGATGCGGGTTACGGGATTGAGCGAGTTCATGGAACCTTGCGCCACCAGGGCAATCCCTGCAAGACGCAACTGCCGCATCTCCTCCTCCGAAAGCGCCATCACGTCTTGGCCATCCAGCCAGACCTGACCAGATTCGATCTGTCCAGGCGGCTTGATCATGCGCAGCAGGGCCATAACCAGGGTGGTTTTGCCCGATCCGGACTCCCCGACCAGACCGAAGCGCTCTCCCGCCTTGAGGTTGAAGCTGACATCATCCACAGCTTTGACTGCGCCGCGCGGGGTGTGATAATAGACCCGCAGATTGCGCACCTGCAGATTGTGCGACGTCATACGCTTCTCCTCAACCTGGGATTCGCCAGTTCGTCCATGCCGACAGAAGTCAAGTAGAGGGCGATAAAGATCAGTACAATGATCACCACGGGGGATAGCCACCACCACCAATATCCGCCAAGCACACCGGCATGGAGGATGACCCAGTAGATGGTCATGCCCAAGGTAGGGTGGGATGTCGGGCCTAGCCCCAGGGCCTCCATGCCGATTGTGGCCAGGATGGCCGCGGCTGTCGTGTTGACCAGATTGGCCACGATAAAGGGGATGAGGTTGGGCATGAGTTCGCGAACGATGATCTCTCGCCCGCGCATACCCGACATCCGGGCCACATCTACATAGGCTCGCTCCTTCAAGGACAGAACCTGCGACCTGATGGTGCGCGTGGGCCACAGCCAGGCCGTGGCAGCCACGATCAGGGCCATCTCTGTGGGGTTGACACCTCTGAGGGCGATGGCGATCAGAATCAGAATCAGGATGCTGGGAATGGTCAGTCCGACGTCTACCACCAGGCGGATGACGGCGTCAACAAAGCCCCCGTAATAGGCGCCGGCGAAAGCGAGCACGCTGGCGAAGCCCACGCCCAACACACCGGCCAGCAGCCCAACGCGGAGTGTGAGCGGTGTGCCGACGATCATGACCGACAGCAGATCCCGGCCCACCTTATCGGTGCCCAGCGGGTATTCTGCAGATGGAGGTCGGTAGGGAGGCGCGGAGAGGGGCGCGGCTGTGTCAATGTCCACAAGCAGCCGGCCGATGACCGCAAACAGCAACAGCGCCAGAAGCAGCCCTAGCCCCAAAACCAAGGCCGGGTTACGGCGCAGGTAGCCCAACACGCTATGGCGCGTCGATATCTCCATCTACGCCCGCCTTCGAATGCGTGGATCCAACATCGGCAAGGTTAGATCCAGGATCAGAGTCGTGGTGGCCAGCGTGAGGATGATCGTCAATACGATACCCTGGATGACCGGATAGTCCACGCCCTTGATGGAGTTGAAGAGCACGGTGCCGATACCGGGGAAACCGAACACAACCTCAACCAGGAGGGCGCCGGAAAACACATACCCCATGGCCAGAGCCAGTGAGGTGATCTGGGGCAGGATGGCGTTTCTCAGCCCGTAGTCGAAGAACAGACGGCGGTTCTTAATGCCTTTGGCTTCGGCCAAGGTCATGTAATCCTCGCCTTCGACTGTGACCATCATGCCGCGCATGGCGATGGCCCAGAAGCCAAGGCTCGACAGGAGGATGGATAGTGCGGGCAGGATGGCATGTTCCACGGCTTCAAGGACAAAACTCCAGCTCAAGTTGGGGATGGTACCGATGCGATAGCCGCCATGCCCGGGGAACCAACGCAGTTCGAAGGCAAAGACGAACAGAAGGATCAGCCCCAGAAGGTAGTAAGGTATGGCCGCCAAGGTCATGATCGGCGGAGCCAGGGAACGCAGCCAGAGGGGCGCCCGGGTCCAGGCGACAAGAGACCCAAAAAGAGTTCCGAACACAAAGGCAAGAAGTGTTGTCGTCGTCAGGAGACCAATGGTCCAAAGCAGGGCTTGGCGCAGGATCTCCTTGACCGACTTGGGGTAGAAGGCGATAGAATGACCCAGATCAAACCGGCTCACATCCCCTAGGTAGGTCAGGTACTGTTGCCAAAGGGGCTTGTCCAGGCCGAATTTGACGTTGTACACTTCGACCATCTCTTCGATGCCCTTGCCCCAGGCGCGGCCCGACTGCACCTGCTTGATCATACGTTCGCGGATGGGGTCCTGGCCGGACAGCCGCGGCAGGAAGAAGTTCACCGTCGCGGCCGTCCATACGATCAAGAAGAAAAAGGCTACGCGCTTTAGAAGGTAGCCGGCGGCCCACATCTATGCACCTCAGCTATTCAGCCTGCTCCAGATGAAGCAGTACCAGATGGAAGCCCAGAAGCTGGGGCGCTTCGTTGACATACTCGCCATCCTTGCTGTCAACGGTCGGCCAGTTTTCCCAGTAGGTCTGGTTCATGGCCATGTTGTGCTTCCAGTTGAACAGTTGAATTGATGGCAGATCTGGCAGCCAGATCTCCATCGCCTGCCGGAAGAGTGCCTTCATGGTCTCGGTATCGTCCGGATGCACCTGTGACATTTCCAACACGATCTCGTCGAAATCGCTGTTGCACCACAGCGATTGGTTCGAGGCCCAGTTGGAGGCTGGTCCGCCCTCTTTGCCACAGGTGTACAGATTGAGCGCCTCGTACGGTTCCTTGAGGCTGCCGGTGTGGCCAGCAGGGAAGGCGGCGTGTGTCTTGGAGACAAAGCGGTCCCAGGCATCGGGCGGCGTGGTCAACTCGGCATCGATCCCGCCGCGTTTCAGCTGCTCGACCAATACCTCGGCCGGCGCGTTCCAGGCGAACCAGGACTCGAGCGGCACCTTTAGGGTCTCGCCATTGGCGTCCGCCCACATCCCATCGGCATTCTTGCTATAACCGGCCGCTTCGAGATGCGCCGCGGCCTTTTCCGGGTTGTACTCGTTGGTATCGTACTGCTCGATCAGGTCAGAGATCGATTCTGTGTACTGTAGCAGACCGGGATAGGGTGGATAGGGCATGGGGTTGGGGCTGGTCAGACCCTCGTAGGCGACATCAGCGATCTGTTGACGATCGATCAGGTAGCTGATACCCCAGCGCACATCGGCGTTGTCGTAGGGCGCCATCTCGTTGTTCAGCCACAGAGCCTGGGCCCACCAGTCCACATAGCCGTAGGGGGCCTGGCGTCCATAGTGGGCCGTGACCTTGGGATTCCGTTCCACAGCCAGCCGGATTGAGGCGCCCTGCAACTCGGTGATATCGATCTGGTTGCTGGTCACAAGCTCGATAAGGCGTGACTGATCGGTGCCCGCGACCACGAACATCACGCGCTCCATGTTGAGCTCGTCGGTCAAGCCGGACTCAACAGCCCACCAGTCGTCCCGCCGGTCGAACATCTTCTGTTGCGGCGATGAGAAGACCACCTTTAAGGGACCAGTGGTGACCGGCCAGCCATTTTCGATGTCATAGTGGGTAAAGGTGGACCAATCTTTACCCTCGAAGATATGCTTGGGCATGATGGGAAAGGCGCCGGAGTCCCACTTCCAGACAAAGAAGCGGTCATGGTAGCGGGGGAAGGAAAAGTTCAAGGTGATCAGGACCGTGTGATCGTCAAGCGCAACGGCCTCTTTGGTGTACTGCTGGATCTCGTTCCCGAACCGCACCTCGCCACCGATATCTCGAAGGTGGTTGACGGTATAGACTACGTCATGGGCGGTAAAGGGCGTGCCATCGCTCCACATCACCTCAGGCCGCAAGGCGATGGTCAACTCGGTGTAGTCTTCATTGTAGTCAAAGCTCTTGGCCTGCCACATAATCGTCTCGTCTTTGAAGGCGTTCCAGTAGGCCAGCCCTTCATAGATGACGTTGAGGCCGCGTTGGAAGTCGCCGCCGATGGCAAAGGGCGTATAGATCTCCGACTCTTCAAACTCATCGCTGCCCCACCAGCCAACGATCAGAGTCTGCTCTCTGGGTACATCCTTGACGCCAGCTGTGCTGGCGGTGTCTGCCTCCGACTCGGGCATCGCTTCAGACGCGGGCGCGGCCCCTTGGGCACAGGAAACCACCAGTAGAGCCAGCGCAGCCAATAGCGCAGCGATCTTCAATTGCGCTCCATTCGAGCGCTCGCGGAGGTTGTTGAATGCGCCTCTGCTCGAAAGAGGCGCGCTGTCGCGCCCTACAGTGGCGCGCAATACAATTTTTCGCTTCTCCATTTCTTGCTTCTCCTTTTGGGTCTGTTTGCGTAGGGGCTGGCCTTGTGCCAGCCCTCATACTCTCGATAGACGCTGGATGCGCTGACAGCGCGGCACTGTCAACGGAAGACGCGACAGTGAGGGACATGAATTGAGTCGGGAATTCAAGAAGACTGGATGCATCTCATTTGATAGAAATCAGCGCCATCTGCAAGGACCAGAGGGCAAGCTGTTGTTGTACAAGACGCCTACACAATAAGCGATGCGCCTTGTCGTTTCACAATAAAAGGAAGGCGGGGATCTGTATTGGCTAACAGATTTTCTACACTGAACCCTTGAATGACAGGATACGCGCCCCATACATCACGAAATGTCTCTTTGCTGCGTTGATTTTCCACCGTTCTCATCTGATCCTCAAAACACACCATGATGCCGGCAGTCACATCAAATTGGTCAACAGTTGCTTTTAAGGCTCTGACGGCATCGGGGGTTACATTGCCGCCCTTAACCTGCACAATCGCATATTCAGGAACTAACCTCTGGTTCTCACGTATGCGGAAAAACTTTAACAGACCGTCCACACCGCCATCGGGGCCTTTGGTACCAGGTTCGTGAAACATGCCTTCGGCGCCAATAACACCGCATACCCATTTTTCAAATTCAAACTTGTCTCGACGAGCAAGGGATTTGGCCTCGTCAATCGTTGCCGGGACGCCGTGAACGACAATGCTATCAACGGATAACCCGAAACTGTTTTCTATGCGCTTACGAATCAATCCAGTGGCAAAGGTGGAGATGTCAATGCCTATCCAACGGCGCTTCAGGGCTTCCGCCGCATGAACTGTCGTACCACAGCCACAAAATGGGTCAAGGACGATGTCGCCTTCATTGCTGGACGCTTTAATGATGCGCTCTAGCAATGCCAACGGCTTCTGCGTTGGGTAGCCGAGGCGTTCTTTTGAAGTTCTACCAATCGCATTGATATCCCAAACATCCCTCATAGTTGCAAGTGTGTACCAACGTCCATATTCATCTTGATGCTTTTGAATTTCTTTGAAACCAGGAGGAGAATTTGTTGAATATGAGGGTTCCTTTTGTAAGTTGAAGGTATATGGCGCTTTTTCAGAGTGAACATAAAATAAAATCACATCATGTTTTCTGCCAAACCATTTTTTGCTAACGCCTCCTGTTCGATATCCCCACACAACCTCATTGCGGAAATTCTTTTGCCCGAATATCGCATCCATAATCAGCTTGAGATAATGACTCGCCGTTGGGTCACAATGGAGGTAAATGCTGCCGCTGTCTTTCAGCACACGGCGCATCGGCATGAGCCGGATTGCCATGTTCAGCAAATATGCCGCTAAACTTCGTTTTTTTTGTCCCCCCTCCCCCCGTTCCATAATTTGCGCCAACCTTACAATGTCAGCGAGTGAACGGGTTCGGGGATCGGCAGATACGTCTTGCAGATGCGTTTCTTCCTCATCGCCCCAGAACCATATATCGTTGAATGCTTCAACCGGACGGGCTGTTTTGTATTTGCCTTTGAATGGCAGATTGTAATGGCTATTGGAATTGAAAGGTGGATCAAGATAGATCAGGTCCACCGATCCTGTTGGCAAGGCACTCTCATCATTGAGCACATTGAGACAGTCATCGGCATACAGTAGACGGTCGGGCATATTCGTTTCTTTCTGGATTTTGTTTATAGAGGAATGATATACAACACATACTATACTATATGAAGAATTATGTATAATTCCCAAATTTCAGGCACAAAATCCACAACAAATATTGAAAACTGGCGGACGGGCCCGGGGCTATCCCTTTAACGCGCCCGTTGTAACGCCACGCACGAATGCATCCATACCAAAGAGCGTAAAGACGATGACAGGGACAGTAAGCGCCAGCAATGCCGCCTGCAGTAACGCTGGATCCGACCCGCCCGCGGACAGCTCGTGGCCCAAAAGTTTGGGGATGGCGACAGCGGCTGGCCGGATGGCCTCGCTCTTAGTAATAATGAGCGGCCACAAGTAGTTATCAGACTGCCAGACCATGGACACCAATACCACTACCGCCAACGCTGGCCGCGATATGGGTAAGACGATGTGCCACAGCGCCTGCAGGCGGTTGCAACCGTCGATCAACGCCGCATCTTCCAATTCCGTCGGTATGCTCAGGAAGAACTGCCGCAGCAGGAAAATAAAAAATCCTGACGAAGAGAGCGGTAGGATAACGCCCCAATAGGTGTCGTACATGCCCAGCCATCGCACGATCAGGAACAATGCTTGTCTGAGACGTGGCTCCCCTTTCCACAAGCAGATGGCTGGTGTCAACCCCATATTGCGCAAACTCTGCCGCGATCAGATCACCGGAGGGATCGTCGCCGATCTGGCCGATATAAGCAGCTGTGGAGCCTAATCTGGCCAAGGTGGCGAGGGCGGTGGCGACTTCTCCACCGCCTTGCTGGCTGGCCGCAAGCATCTGGATCTCTTCATCCAGCCCAGGCATGTAAGGGACAACGCCCAAAAAATCGACACAAGCGCACCCTAGGCCGACAACATCGAACATTTCCTCGTTTCCCATTTCTGACCAGGATTTATATGATTTGTATGATCGCCATGATAACTGCAGTTTATCATCTTCATCACATAAATCAAGCAAATCAAAGTCAGTATTCAGTGATCATGATCCCTTTCGATCACAAACTGCCACCCCCCAGTAACCCATCGTTCACGCTGTCGTTGAAGCCCTTTCAGGAGGACATGTCGTGACTCTGCGCTATCAACCAGGTT
Source organism: uncultured Caldilineaceae bacterium (assembly GCA_958295915.1). Taxonomy (GTDB): domain Bacteria; phylum Chloroflexota; class Anaerolineae; order Caldilineales; family Caldilineaceae; genus Bin5. Next base: position 2,593,811 of record OY282381.1, on the reverse strand, counting down.
GGTTTTCTCAAAAAACCGCACAAGCTGGTCCAACTGACGCAAGCAATCTTTGTGCCCGCGTTGGCCAGCCCGTTCAATTTCGGCTTCAGACCCAACGGCCCGCCGCAGGGTTTCGATCCGTTGGCAGTACGGCGCTATCCAGGCATCGGGAACCCGCTCATCATTGACAATAGACTCTGCAGCTCGAATGTTGGCTTCAACTCCCTGGCTGAAACGGAGCGCCAGCCGGCGCGCCAGCCTCATCATCAGGTATAAGAATAGACCTACACCTACGAGCCACAGTGCTGACCAAAAGAGAAGCGCGCTCATGCGTTTACATCTCCAAACGAATCAGAGCCACAACCGATCGCCCATTTTCCAATCTTATCACCTGGGCAGAGGCCGAAACCCCAAAAAGATTCACCACCTGCTATCTCCATCCGAATCTTCCACACCGTGAAGCGTCAGTTCCTGGGCAAAATGACAGGCGGCATAATGATCCAGACCGACTTCCAGAAGTGGTGGCGTTTCCTCTTGACAGACTGGTAGGGCGTATTTACAGCGGGGATGAAAGTAACAACCAGAAGGCGGGTTGGCCGGGCTGGGCACTTCACCCTCAAGCATGATTTCATCCAGTAAGGAATCTGGATCAGGTTTTGGGATTGCGGATAGAAGCGCCTCCGTATATGGATGCTTGGGATGCAGAAAGAGTTCCTCCGTCGCCGCCTGCTCCACAATTTTGCCAACATACATGACAGCTACTTGATCAGAAATATGTTGGATGACGCTGAGATCGTGGGCGATGAATAAATAGGTGAGGGTAAATTCAGCCTGTAGATCTTGCAGCAAATTTAGAATTTGAGCCTGGACCGAAACATCCAGGGCCGAAACAGGCTCATCACAGACGATCAAGCTGGGATGCAAACTCAAGGCGCGGGCGATGCCGATACGCTGGCGCTGACCACCGCTAAAGGCGTGCGGATAGCGTTTGAGATACTTAACATCCAGGCCGACCAAATCGACCAACTGACGCACCCGCCGCTCCAATTCCTCACCCCTGGCCAGCTTGTTCACGCGGAGTGGCTCGCCGACAATGTCTAAGACGGTTTTGCGCGGATCGAGGCTGGCATACGGGTCTTGAAAAACCATCTGCATATGGCGGCGCGTGGCCCGTAATGCTTTCGCATCCAGACCGGTGATATCGGCTTCTTGGCCGTCGACCCGCAACAGCACTTGCCCTGTTGTTGGCTCAATGGCGCGAATTACGCAGCGGCCCAAGGTCGTTTTACCACACCCCGACTCGCCAACCAGCCCCAAAGTTTTCCCGGCGGGAATGCTCAGGCTCACATCATCGACGGCGCGGACGTGTCCAACCACACGGCGTAATAAACCCTTCTCAATGGGAAAGTATTTTTTGAGGTTATGGACTTCGAGTAAGTTGTTCGATTCCATACATTATCACTCGTAAAGGATACAACGCACCCAATGCCCTGACTCGGTTTCCAGAAAATCTGGCGTCTTTTCGTCACAGCGACCAGAAATGAATCGCGTACAGCGGTCGGCAAAGGGGCAGACATCCGGCGGGTCGATGGGAACGGGGACAATGCCGTCGATGGTGTCTAAACGGCCCCTCGCATTGCGGCCTGTCTTGGGAATCGAGCGCAGGAGGGCTTGGGTATACGGATGCTGTGGCGTTCGGAAAATCTGTCTGACACTGCCAAATTCGACCACCTGCCCCAGGTACATCACTGCCACCTCATCGGCCATATTCGCAATCACACCCAGATCGTGGGTGATGAACAGTATCGACATGCCCATCTCGGCCTGAAGCCTCTTCATCAGACGTAAAATCTGGGCTTGAATGGTCACGTCTAGCGCTGTCGTCGGCTCATCAGCGATGAGGAGCTTGGGCTTTAGCGCCAGGGCCATGGCAATCATCGCCCGTTGACGCATCCCGCCCGATAGCTGATGCGGATAGTCGTCTACACGCTCTGCGGGAATTGGAATGCCGGCCAGCTTAAGCAATTCAATCGCTTGGGTGCGCGCCTCCGCTTTGGGCACATCGTCATGGACCAAAATGGCTTCCATGATTTGGTCGCCAACCGTATGGACAGGCGAAAAAGCCGTCATCGGCTCCTGGAAAATCATGGAGATGTCGCGGCCTCGAATGTCGCGGATCTCTCTGCCCGACGGGTCCAGGGTGGCCAGATCAATGACGTGACCGTCTTTGTGCAGCAGAATCTTCCCCGTCACTTGAGCCATCGTGGGCACAATGCGCAAGATGGATTGCGCGGTAACGCTCTTGCCACAGCCTGACTCACCCACAACACCTAAGGTGCGGTTCTTGTGAATGGTGAACGATACGCCATTCACCGCTTTCAACACCCCCTCTTCTAAAGGAAAGTAGGTGCGCAGATTTTTGATTTCCAGAACTACATCTTGATCTGTCATGCGCGCTATTTGTACGGATCGGCCGCATCACGCAGCCCATCGCCAATAAAATTAAATAAGATAACCGTTACGATGACAAGTAAGCCAGGAATAAGCATCCAAGGCTGAACAGCCACACTGCGGACATTCTGGGCATCTTTGAGTAGCGTGCCCCAACTGACCGCCGGCGCACGAATGCCCAACCCCAAGAAGCTGAGCGCGGTTTCTCCCAGGATCATATTGGGGATGGCCAGGGTGAGATGGACGATGAGATAGCTCATAAATCCTGGCAGCAAATGCTCAACGATAATTTGCATATCGGTTGAGCCGGCTACTTTGGCCGCGATCACAAAGTCGGATTCACGCAGTTCAAGCAGTTTACCCCGCACAACCCGGGCCAAGCCAGCCCAGCCGATGATGGATAGAATGATGGTGATGGAAAAATAGATCTTGACCGGCGACCATCCCGGAGGCACAGCCGCGCTCAGCGCCATCCACAGAGGAATGGTGGGAACGATTATCACGAACTCAATCACGCGTTGGATGAGTAGGTCGGTCGTTCCCCCAAAATAGCCGGAGATGCCACCCAGGAGACAGCCAAGGATGAAGCTGATCAAAACCCCAACCAACCCAACGGAAAGGCTGACCCGGGCGCCGGCCCAAGTCCGGGAAAAAAGATCGCGTCCCAGCGAATCGGTGCCCCACAAAAAGACCACACCTCCTTCCTCTGGGACAAAGAAATGGATGTCTAGTGAAAAAAGCCCCCAAAACCGATAAGGCTCGCCCTTTTGGAAAAAAAGAATGCGGAAGATCTGTGAGGGGTCTTCCGTATACACGCGGGTGAAGGTCTTAAAATCGATTTCTCCCTCCAGTCTGTATACGAAAGGACCGTGGAAGCGACCTTCATGATCGAAGAAGTGGAGGCGGGAAGGGGGAGCGCTCAAGAAATCCTCATGTTTAGTCAATCGACCATACGGGACCCAAAATTCATACGTCACCGCGAAAAAATAAAGTAGGGCCAGTAAGGTAGTGGAAAACACAGCCAGCCGGTGTCTTTTGAATTTGCGCCACATCAGTTGCCATTGTGAGGCCAGGAAGTAGCGCTCTTCGGCCGTGATCTCGGCCGCCCGTGTCTCGACTCTGCTTGAAGCGCCGGTCGTTGCTTCCGTTGACATCTCAGGCCTTTCTTTCGAAACGGATGCGTGGGTCAACAACGATTAATAAAATATCAGACAAAAAGGTGCCAATGAGGGTCAGAACCCCCAGAAACATCACAATACTTCCTGCCAGAAACATATCTTGGCTGATGAGCGCCCTGAACAGAAGAGGACCGGTGGTCGGTAGGCTCAGGACAATGGCGACGATCGTTTCGCCAGAGACAATGCGCGGCAGTTGCCAACCAATGGTACTGACGATCGGATTGATAGCCATTCGCACCGGATACCTGAACAGCAATTTCCCTTCGGCAACGCCCTTGGCTCGGGCGGTGATGACATACTGTTTACTCAATTCGTCCAGTAGAGTGCCTCGCATGACGCGGATGATGCCTGCCGTTCCGGCCGTGCCGATGACGATGATAGGCACCCAGAGATGGATGAAGAGATCCCAGACTTTGGCCAGACTCCACGGGGCCAGGGCATATTCAGAGGAAAATAAGCCGCCCACGCTGATGCCAAAGTACTTAAAAAATAAAAACATGAGGATTAGAGCCAGCATGAAATTAGGCGTTGCCAATCCAGCGAAACCAATCACTGAAAACAGATAATCGTTGAAGCCATACTGATGGGTGGCGACGTAAATCCCGATGGGCACAGCAATCACATACGTAAAAAACAGGGTGATCAGAGAGAGCAATATCGTATAAGGCAGACGTTCTTTCAGCAATTTTGCCACAGGCTGATTCCATTCGAAAGATCGGCCCATTTCACCCTGCAGAAACCGACCAAACCAACGAAAGTATTGTTCTACAGAAGAGGCGTCAAGGCCATATTCCTGCCTGAGAGCTTCGATTTCAGCCCGATCTATCACGTCTCCCTGTTGTTCCAGGCGGGCGACGTAGCTTGTCAGAAAATCGCCAGGCGGAAGTTGAATAATCAGAAACACGACCACACTCAAAAGCCAGAATGTAACAGCCGCGTAGAGCAGTCTTTGTACGATATAATTCGTCATATTTCCCCGCGTAGGGAGATTCTGCCAGAGATGGTGAAGAGTTGTGAATGCGCCTCTTTCGAGCAGAGGCGCTTGGAATTCGTGAGAGCCAAGCCGATGGGAAAACGCTCTGGAAAGGTTGGGTTGCGCGCCACTTGAGGCGTGACGCCGCATGTTCATCGAACCTCAATTGCTCGTCGTTCGTCAGTTGCTTGACGCGCCGCTTCGACAATGGCCAGATTATGCCGCGCTTGTTCACCTGGCACCGGCATTTCCGATCCAGTAGCGAGCGCGTCAAATACAGCAGCATAACATCCAAAGTGACCGCCAATGCCCGGGCTCTCTTTGATCGTCTCTTCGAGTACATCCAGGGATTTCCAGCCGCCTTCCGCTCTGGTGAAGCGCCACAGCGGCTCTTCGTCGCGATGATACACTCGAATGGACCCGGAGGTTGTATGCACTTCGCACCAACGACCCCGTTCAGGTGTGGGCGCCGGAGAACACCATGATGCTGACACCGTGGACACAGTACCGTTTTGATGTTCAAACAGCATGATGGCGATATCATCAACATCGATATCGAAATGCATCGTTTTTACTCTGGCCTCAACGTATTGGACTGGCGAACCCATCAGGGCTTCGACTGAATAGATTTCATGATAGGCTGTATCAATGATACAGCCACCGCCTATAGCCTTTTGGGCACGCCAGGCCATCGCAGGATTGGCATGATCAGCACCAAAGTCGGCCGGTTTGAGCCCCAAGAGTTGACCGCGACCAAAGATCGGTTTTCCAACCTTTCCGGCCCGGAGTTGGGCCAATGCTTCTTGCATGGGCAAGGTAAAAAGCAAGTTATGAATGACGGTATACGGTACCCCATTGTGTTTAACCGCAGCGAGAATCGCATCGGCTTCCTCTAACGAGGTGGCCATCGGTTTTTCAGAAATGATAGCGACTCCTGCCTCTGCTGCCTGGATAGCGTGTTCGGCATGAAGGGAGTGGGGTGTGGCAATGGACACAGCATCGATTTCGGCTTTGGCCAGCATGTCGCGGTAATCGGTATATCTTTGCGCTGGTGGCACTTCAAGCGTATTTCCAGCATACTCAAGGTTTTCGGGCGCTAAATCGGCCAACGCAACCACACGCACAGAATCTGACAGGGAAAGAAAAACAGAAATATGATTGAGGCGGACAATACCGCCACACCCAATCAGACCCAAACGAATCGGTTTTGTCATTCTCTTTTTTCGTTGAGCCATCATAAATTCGGCGCAGGAAAGTTCTACGGCGTTCCCGGCCTCTCCTTTCTTTATCTTAAATTGGCTGAGGATAATAACGCATGTGGAGCCGCAAGTCCGGTGACGGCATGGCCAGGCGTCCTGCGCGCGGCATGCCGCGCGCAGGACGCTTACGACGTTGCTGAATGACGAATGCAAAATGCGCCGATTTCTACTCCGGCGCCTTATTTATTCGTCTTCGTCAAGATACCATTGTGAAGGCAAAAACGGAGCGTAGAAATTGTTGTCCGATATCCAGGCGGCGCCCTCCGTCGGCACGTTGTGGAGGCGATTGCTGATGATAAGCGGCCGCGGTGTAAAACCGATGGTGCCGATCATGGGAATTCCCGCGGTGAAGTACTCATAATACGCCTCACCAAGCCTATCGAACTCAGCGGTGCCGACTGCCGTCAGTCTGAACTGATCAAAGATCTCCTTCTGGCGCTTGATCTCGTCTGGTGGTTCTTCGCCCTCCTCTCCATCGGTCCGGAACCAATCCTTCCACGTTCCGGTCCAGAAAGAAGTCTGATCAACAGAGAAATTGCTGCCCAGGGAGCGACCGAATAACGCGTTTCTGTCCAAATGCCAGGTCGGAATTTGCAAGTCATTCGTGGCTAACCGTTGAGAAAAGAGACCGCCCTGCTCGCCCAAGTTATCGACGATCGCCTCGAGCCCAACTTCGGCCCAATCATCCCTGACCAGTTCAGCCATAGCAATTTTGGGGCCTTCCGATACACCGACGTGGATCAACATACTGAGCCGGCCTTCGCCATCGGCTCGCAAACGGTAGCCTTCGCTGTCCCGCTCGGTCAGACCCAGGGAATCGAGAAGCTCGTTGGCTCGGTCCGGGTCATACTCAGCGTGGGTCGTGGCCCACTCCGGCTTGAAGAAGCTCAAGCCTGGATTGACGGTGGCCGGAAAGGGTTTACCCAACCCGAAAAAGAGCGTGTCGTTCATGCCCTCCCGGTCGATACTGATGGACAAGGCAATGCGGAAATCCCGATTGTTGAACAACTCTCTCAATACCGGGTCTTTGACGGTGCGGTTGGGCATCAGCCCCAACTCTGCGGAGAAGAGATTCTCCGCAAATTCGACGCGGTAATTTCCCTGCTCTGCACCTTGCTGAAAGACCGACATATCCTTCATGTCGATATAATAGGTTTCGAAATCAAACTCACCGGCGCTGGCCTTGAGGGTCTGCACCTCCTTGTCGCCTGTAATCACGGCCTCGATGCGATCAATATAGGGCAACTGATTACCGGCGGTGTCCACCTGATGGAAGTAGGGATTACGCACCACGATCGCTCGGTCGCTGGTAATTTGTTCGGTCATCCAGGCCCAAAGGGTAGGGCCCTCGATCCGAAAGTTGTTCCGAGGTCTGTTATGATCCTTAAAGGCTTGAACCCAAGTCTCAAATCCCTCCTCCTCAGCCAGCTTCTGGGCCTCGGGGTTGTAGTCGATGTGCCACTTTTGCAGCCAGTGCTTGGGCATAATGACGTTATAGTCGCTGCCCACACCTGTACGACCCAAGTAGTTCATGATGATCGGGTAGGGAACGTGAAAGCTGATTTCCACCACGGTGTCACTGATCTTGGTGAAGACAGCTGGCTGACCATCGGGTCGCCAGATCGAGCTGGGCCCGCCGGGGGAAAGCTCTTCGTTCAGGGCCACATCTTCCCAGGCGAAGATGATATCGTCCACCGTGAAAAGCTCCCCATCCGACCACTTATGGCCCTCACGCAGTTCAATGGTCAGGGTTTTGAAGTCGTCAGAAAATTCGAAGGACTTCGCAATGTCCACAAAGACTTGGGTGTTACTAAAGTCATAACGGAAAAGCCCATTCATACGCAGGGTGGCGAAGCTCCAGAGATTGATGGGGTTGACTTCTCCGAAGCGCAGGGTGCCGCCGTATCGACCAATCTGTTCCACCGGCTCAATCACCAGGGGCTCTACCGGGAGTCGCTCATCCACCGGCGGCAACTCCCCGTTCGCGACCATCTCGGCCAGCATGGGGGCTTCGTTATAGGCCGAGGATGCCTCTCCCGCTGCACTCTCAGCCTGAGTCGCCTGCTCAGGCTCGGTTGCCTCGACAGCCTCTCCCTGCGGTTGGGACGCTGAACCGCCACACGCGACGATGAAAGGAATCAGCAGGACGAAAAGCGCCGTAAGTGTTATGATACGCAATTGTGCTTTCATTTTTTCTCTCCTTTGAAGTTGTAAACACAGGGCTATATGAACTTGAATCGTACGCGTTTATGATTTTAAGGGCATCCCCCCGACTTGTCAATAGGCTTCGGTCGCGTCCTACAGTGGCGCGCAATACAACCTGCCCCAAGCGGGCTCTACGGGAAGTCCAGACAATACCTATCCCAAAAGCGCGACATTATGATCTAGTGCCCTCCCATGCCCGTGAGCGCGACGCCTTGGGTGATGTAGCGTTGAAAGATGCAAAAGACAACCAAGACCGGCGCCACGACAATCAAATCACCAGCCATGAGAATACCGAGTCGATGCGTTCCAGTCCCGGCCGCGCCCATGCCTCTGGGATTGATCGAAACGAGCGTGCTGAGCGCCACGGGCAATGTGCGTAAATCGCCTGTGTTAATCACGAAAAGGGGCCACAGGAAATCGCCCCAGATGCCGGTGAATGCAAAGATGCCCAACGCTCCCATGGCCGGCGCCAAAATGGGCATTGCGATCTGAACGAAGATGCGCAATTCATTGGCGCCATCGATACGCGCGGCGTCCAGCAGCTCGTCAGGGATTGTCAGGGAGAATTGGCGCAGCAAAAAGATGCCGAAGGGTGTGAAGAGCGCGGGCACGATCAGGGCATGGTATGTATCGAGCCAACCCCAGCCGACCACCATCACGAAAAGTGGCGCCAGAACGACAAAAAAAGGCGCCATCATGGTCGAGAGAATCAGCAGAAAAAGCGCTTGGCGTCCCGGAAAATGGCGCGGTAGAGGACAGCGCCCCTGCGGATCATGTTGAGCATCACCGCCAGCGCCAACGCGATCACGATCACCGCGGGAACGTACATCACTGTAAACTTGAAAGTAGCCAGGACGGAAGTCGAAAAGTCGGGATCGTTGAACAGCTTGCGGTAGTTTTCCAGGCCGATAAAGGGCTTGTCCGGCGCGGCAATCTGATAATCCTGTAAACTCATCGTCAGGCCGCGCACAAGCGGGTAGACGAGGAAAATCAGGAAAGTCTGAATCCCATTTGGCAGAAATCAGTGCCATCTATTGTAGTCGACAGAAGGCAATGGAACAAACACAAAAATTTATGCCTAAAGGGCAGAGGAAAACAGGCAAGAGACGTACTCATCAGCCGGATTCCAGTTCGACCGACCGCAAATGATCACGCATCTGGACCGTCTCCGACAGATTATCGACCTCGTTGCAACGCTCCCATTCGGTCCAGACATACTCGACGCACACATAGCCTGTGTAGCGTGCCTCTCTCATTGCCCGCAACACCCGCGCATAATCGATCACATTCTCCTGGAACTTAGACTGCAACCGGTTTTTATGTCCCCCGCGAACGTGAAAATGGGAGGCATAAGGCATAAGTTTTTCGCTTTCGTCGTCGCTAATCCCTCGATAGGCAAAATGAGTGTAGTCAAGGGTCAGGGTAAGCCCAGGGGTCAACTCCAACAAGCGCAGCGTCTGAGCTGGTGTCTGAGCCACGGACTCAATACTGGCTTCAACAGCGCAGACGCACCCTGCTTGCTGTGCCAATTCGACCCGCCAGGCCAGCTCTTCAGATGCCCGTTGAAGAGAGGTTTCGTAGGATTCACCTTCCCAAGGTATACCGGGCAACATGGTCAGATGGGGCGCATTGCAGCGTAGCGTAAATTCAACCATGCGCTGAAACAGATCACGCGACTGGCGGCGTTCTTCCGGGTCGGGATGATTGACCGCTAACGTTGCTACATCCCCACCAGAGGCCTGAAAGAAAACGTCGGCAAACTCAAGCCCTTTATCATGCACTCGGCTTGACAAATCGCGTGCCGCGGCAGCCAAATCAGATAACACGTGGCTGGGATAGATATGCGAGCGATTCTCAAATAGCCCGATATCTACCCCTTGAAAGCCCAATAAGGCAATAAGGTTAAGCGCATCATCATGGGGCAACAACGGAAACGTGAAATCAGCGCACGAGAGTTTGCGGTCCATTCTGTACCTCCTTCTGCAAACGGGAAAGGCTATGTCCTCGCCTCGATGTGGATGACGATGTCGTGTGTGAATGGTTCAAGATCGATTGCTGTTTCGCCGGCCGCCAGGCGAAGAGGCTGTGCGACGTAATGGCCATCTACGGGTGAGTAGAGCCTGGCCGAGTAGGTCCCGGCAGGCAAAGTGAAAGCCAGGCGGCCCTGACAGGGCTGGCCCAGCGTCCCATCATCCACTTCCCGCTTGTCGGCCACATAGATGACGTAAGCCTGGCCCGGATCAGCGAGCGCGATGGCGATGGTGGCTGTCGGCATCACGCTGACAAAGTCCGGGAGTGGCATCATACGGACAAAATCAACCCCGTGAATGAAGGCCGACAGATGTTTCATCCAGTTGCGAATCGTGGCCTGTGAGGCCGGCGTGCCGGCCTCCTGTCCCCCGACCTGGATGGAAAAGTCAATCATGTTGTAATGGCCGCCACTGCATACCGTGGCCCAGGCCCGCTTGCGGTGCACGGTCCAGGCCTGTTCATCCAGGGAGCTGGTGGCGGCATTATCTTCGTCGAAAACGAAGGGTGTACCGGTCTCGTGCACGGTCGTCCACAGATGCTGAATTCGTTCCAACCGCAGATCACGCTGCATAAAGCGGGACAGGGGCGCCAGTAGCGTATTCTTATAGGTCAACTGCTGGTAATCGTGCAGGTTGACTGCGTCGACCGACGCCTCCCCGAGTATGTACTCGAGTGCCGTATCGGTGCGCCAGTTTTCCACCGGCGTCTGGAAGATGAGGTGCTTTTTGGGGAGATCCGCCTCTTCGGCACGGATCGTATCGCGGATGGCTTGTTGCCAGGCATCGACTTCATGCTGGGTGGCAAAATCGGTTTGTGGCATCAGTCCCGCCCTGGTGGTAAAGGGTTCGTTGCACACCTCGAAGTAGATGTTGTCGTACTGATTCACTTCCTGCACCACTTTGCGGACATAGGCCATCTGTCTCTCGAACAGCGCGGCATTGCGGCGCGAAATATAGTTTTGCCAGGGGATCGCGCCAACGCCATTGATGTTGTTCTGACTATTCAAAGGATTGAGCCCCCACACGGCGTCATGGTAGGCGCTGCTGAAAAGCGTGAGCTCGATGATGACATCCCGTTCTTGCGCGGCCGTCAGAAAGCCGTGCAAGCGCTCGAAGAATTCGGGATTCCATTGCTCCAGATCAAACTTGGGATAGCCGTCGGTGGCGTAGCCGGGACCGGTGCGCAAAAAGGGCGCGACGTACTCGCCAGGCAGAGGTTTGCAGGGCGAATGGGGGTTAATCGGCTTCTCGTGAACGCTGGGGTCAAATACCTGCAGTTCGCGGAAGAGCAGAAAGCAGCGGCTGAGCGTCTGCTTCTTTTCGGCAGCGTCGTCAAGATAGGCGATGTAGTCGAAATTGCGGTTGATGACGGCGCCGTAATGTTCGGTGGCTGTGATGAGAACGAGCGGCTTGCCTTGGTATAGAAAGTAACGGGAGTTGTCAGGGTGTAACTGAATCGGTGTAGACATACGTATGCCTCCTGAACTGCAGTTTTTAGTAATTAGTTTCTAATGGCCAGTGAACTGCAGTTACTCGAAACTAAAAACTAAAGACGGTTGCCGGTTGCCTATGGGGCGCACGTCAAACATCGACATTTGATCGGGATTTGTATGATTTGTATGACTGCCACGATAACTGCAGTTCATCATCTTCATCACATAAATCAAGCAAATCAGAGGTCTTTGCTTGGTTGAACTTCCAGCAGCGACGCGTCATATTCCTGGAAGTCCAGCTCATAGTCCCGCCAGTAATATTGCAACTCCGTCGATTGCCAGCCGGCGTAAATCTCTTCCCAGGGAAGCACATTACAATGGGGAATGAGAGATTTTTTTTCGATGGGCAATGAAGGAGGTTGATAGCGGAAATCGACCGATAGCCGGATGCGATCCTGGGTCAGATTGGGGATCGATTTGTGAACGGTCAGGCTGTGGAAAACCAACACGTCACCGGCCCTGAAGTCGGTCTCAACCCAATCCTGATCGACGTCGTTCAGGATGACATGGCGGCCGCCGGCGCCTTCGGCGGCTCTCACCGGCAAGATGCCCAGGTTGTGCGAGCCGCGCAGCACGCTCAACCCACCCAACGCCCGGGGACAATCACCCAAGGGCATCCAGCAGGTGTACACTGTCTTCGTGCCCTGAATAAAAATGTGATCCTGATGTGCCGGCGTGGGCGCGTTGACCTTCGCCGGAATCATCAGGCGCGCGATCTTAAGGGCATGGACCAACACCGTCTCATCGAAGAGCAGCGCCAGCATCGCAACCAGATTGGGATGGTGGGCCAGGCGATGAAAAGATTCCAGCCGTTGCACATCGCCATAGGCATCTGGAGGAACACCGACACCACAGAAAGGCTCCATTCCTTCGGCTGAGGGATCGGCAATGCCATCCATCAACTCGGTCCCCGGCGCAATCCAGCCGTATTTGTCACAGACCTGCACTATCTGTCGGCGTAAAGCCACGATTTCATCTGCGGGCAGCAGGCCGCGAAAAAACAGAAATCCATCCGCTGCCATCTGCCGGCGCAGCCCTTCCGGATCATCGAGCAGCGCATTGTGTTCTTGAAATGTTGAATTGCGCGCCACTGTTGGGCGCGACTCAGCCGCTTTTGTCATTATCTGCCTCCATAACGAATAGCCAATCCCATATAATAGGCGCCTTGGGCAGGGCGCAATTTCCCTGCGCGTCCCCCCCTGAGGGGAACAGCGCTTTGCCGCTCTTTGCATCAAAATAGAAGCCGCTGTATTGGCGGTTCGCCTCTAATCCCGTAAAAACAGATCGGCGGCGATATGCGCCAGGTCGGCAACTGCGAGTCCGGCAAACGCCCACAGCGAGTACTGGAACAGTTCCAACTTCGGAATTTGGGGAAACAACCACAGCAAGAGCGGCACGATCCAAAGTCCCATCACCAAAACGCGGGTCAGAGTGCCGACCACGGGCCAATGGCTGATGCCGCGATGCCTGAACAATTTGCCGTAGGGCAGCGACCACCAGAACAGAAGCATACCCCAAACCGGCCAGCGTTCGGGAAAGATGCGAATGTGTCCGAGGTCCTGATCGGGGTTCACGCCGCAGGTGGAAAGCAGGTAGCCGCCGGCAAACGCGGCCAGCGCAAGCAGCGGATCCGTTGCCGCGCTCGACACAAACGTCGCAACGCCAGCCGCTCCGACCCCGAAAGGCAGAGCCGCCTTCAGATTGAGGATGCAATGCGCCTTGCCGGACGGCACGCTACACACCTTCCATCAGTGACAGACGCTGCGCATCACCAACGCGCCTCTTTCGAGCAGAGGCGCGTTCAACACTTTCAGCCGCTTTTGTCATCATCCGCCTCCATAATAAATACCCAATCCCAGATAATGGGCGCCTTGGGCAGGGCGCAGTTCCTCTGCGCGTCGCCCTTGAGGGGAACTGCTTCATATTCTTTGCCCGTCTTTGTATCGAAATAGAAGCCGCGATATTGGAGATCCGCCTCTAATCCCGTAACAACCACTTCTCCGCGGTTGACGTACCGTATCGCTTGAGCCGGCAGATACAATACCCTCACCTTTCCGGGGATACCGGCGGCATAGGGCAACATACGATTTTCCGGTGTATGGTGCGGCTCAACCCATTCAGGATGTGGTTCAAAGTCCCGCCAGGCATACCGTTCCAAAAGACGTTTCGCGTTTCCAAGATGGCCCGACCCTGGCAGCCGGTAGGCCTCATTCCAGGGGATGTAGCCATAGGATGCGCCGTGCGGCGACGGGCCAAACGCTTTTTCAGGCGTATTCACCTGCCAGATGCCGTTTGCGCCGTAGGTGTGGCCGCCGGCGCCCGTCAGGATAGAGGACCAGAAAAGAAACCGTTGCGTCTCATGCCGGTTCATCTCCATCTCGCCTTCATAGCTGACCTCGGCGACCAACACCGGTATGTGGGGCCCCTCTGCCACAGCGCTTTCCACAATATTCACCGTGTCAACGAGCGTCAGGTAGCCGCCGAGGTGAGCGGGGTGGAGCATATTGATATCCACCAGGGCCGGATCATCCGGGGTCAGGTGGGCGAAACCGTTCGGATGAATGGTGACCGGATGTTTATACGGGTCAGTTGCCCGCACAGTGCGCATGATATCTGACCAGGCGGCTCGCTTTTCAGGCGGAAGCCAGGTAACGTCGGCTGGCGAGACCAGTCTGGTCTCGGTGCGCCATTTCTGAAATTCTTTGGTTTCTTCGGAAAGATAATAAGGCATCAGGGCCTCGCCAGCTGTACACCACACGACTGGATAGGCGCCATAGCGGGCAATCAGGTAACGCCAATGCTTCTTTATCACCTCCTCCCCGGCGAAATCGATAAAGAAGCCCCAACAGCCAACGATACAAGGAACCAACCCTGACCGCACCAGATGAGCCAGACGAAGGTCGACCAGATCGAAGTAGGCAGGATTGATTTGGGTGAATTCCCGGTCCCAAGGGAAACCCGCTTCATTGGCGCCGCGTTCGTCGAAGGGTTCCATATCGGGATATAGTCCGGCGACGATTTGAATCAGGCTGAAGCCTTTGGCCACCCGATCGGCCGTCAATTCCTGAAAATCTTCGGGCCATTTGAGACGTTTACAAAAGCCCATCCACCAGGTATCGCCCAGCCAGAAAAAGGGTGTGCCGTCCACGTGTTCGAAAGTGCGGCCGTTCCTGGCAACCTGTACTGGCCCATGCTTGAGCAAGGGGTTGTTGCCCTCATAAGGCGTTACTTCCAACGTCCCCGTCTGTTCATGCAGGCTGGCATTGCTTGCATCCGAGCAGACGGTGCGATAGTGATGGACGCCTGTTTGCGTGGAGCTATAGCGCACGCGCCAGGTTTGTTCGCCGGCCCAAAAGGCCGGCACAACCTGTTCGCTGCCATCGGGACGGGTAATCAGCAGATCAAGCTGAACATCATTAAATGGATCGCTGTAACTCTTGCCTGAACTGTAGGCCCATTCGGTGGCGCTGTTTTGGATCGCGTAAAGCATATTGGTTTCTCCTTTCCAGTGACGCACGCTTTGGTAGCGTACCGGTCGCGGAAGACCGGCGTTACGTCACCCCAAGGCGAGAGAAACAGCCTCTCACTCCTCACTTCTCGCCACTAGCCACTAATCACCTTGCGCCTCCATCACAAGAACCCAATCCTGGATGATAGGCGGTTTCGGCGGTTGCCACGCGCCCTGTGCGTCGGGGACCACGGCGCCGGCATCGTATTCTCGCCCCTTTCTCGGATCGAAGTACAATGCGCGATAGGGTATCCCCGGCTCAATCTCTTTGACTGTGATCAGATTTCGCACTGGAATGAAGAAAATACGCACTTCTCCCGGAATGCCGGCTGCGAATGGTTTGATATAGTCTGCCAATGGCTTAAAGTAGTGTCCCCCCAGGTGTGTAACCCATTGCGGATGCGGCTCAAATCGCCACCAGGGATAGCGCTCCAAGAGACGCCTGCCGAGGCCCACCTGCTTGGAACCAGCGAAATGCATCGCCTCATCCCATGGGTCTTCATCGAAAGATTCGCCGAATATCCGAGGGTCGTGACCGAAAGGCTGCGCGCGGGTGTTGACCTGCCAGATCCCACTTGCGCCGTAGGTGTGGCCGGCGGCGCCGCTCAGAACGCTCCCCCAGAACATCAGCCGCTGCACGTTTTCCCAATTCCATCCCCCCTCTCCCTCGTAGCAGGATTCGCCCACGAACCTCGGCATCCGCGGCAATTTGGGAACCTGGCTGACAACTTCGTCCAGAATCTGGGGGAAAGTGAGTATATCGTGCAGACCACACTGCGTGATGTCTATGTCAATAACAGATGGATCATCGACATGGTCATAGGACCATATTCCTCCGGTTCCAGGATGAATGGTCATTGGGTGGTGGTATGGATCGATTGAACGCAGATAGCGCGCGACGCGAGTCCAGGCAGAGCGGACCTTGTCCTGTCGTTCTCGCACTCGCGTCGGCAGATCTGCGCGTTGGAGCCGAGTTTTTGCAACCTCACTGGCGCTCACTGATGGTTTATTTGGTTGTAAAGCTGTAGCGTAAATCTCGTTCCAATGCGGGTTGGTATAGTGCGGCATGAGCGCTTCTCCGGCTACGTCCCAGACTACCGGGTAAGCGCCGTACCGAGCCACCAGATTGCGCCAATGCTTCTTTATCGCTTCTTCGCCGGCGAAGTCCATGAAGTAGCCCCAGGAGCCAACGACGCTGGGAAGTAGTCCGTTTTGGACGATCCAGTCGATCCTGCGGTCGGCCATATCGAAATAAGCCGGATTTATCCTGCTGAAGTCTTTATCCCAAGGGAAGCCGGCCTCGTTGGCGCCGCGTGGATCAAAGGGGGGCATATCCGGGTAAAGCCCAGCGACCAACTGAATAACGGTGAACCCTTTCTTAACTCTGTCAGCGGTTAGCGACTTAAACCCTGCCGGCCACGGCAGGCGTTTCACCAGGCCCATCCACCAGGTATCGCCCAACCAGAAAAAAGGCGTCCCATCTGTGTGTTCCAGATAGCGTCCGTTGCTGGCAACCCGCAAGGGCCCATGCTGGAACAAAGGATTGTCACCTTCATAGGGCGCAATCTCAATCATGCCTTCCTGCCCGTGCAGGTCACGATTGTCAACATCTGAGCAACGGGTGCGGTAGCGATGGAGGCCGATTTTAGAGGAAGCATAGCGCACGCCCCAAGTCTGTTCGCCGGACCAGAAGGCGGGAACGGTCTGCGTATGACCGTCAGGGGCGGTAACGAGAAGGTCCAGCGTCACCTCGTTAAACGGGTCGCCGTAGACCTTGCTCGAGGCATAACCCCATTCTGCCACTTGGTTTTGTGGATACATGTCGGTGGCTCGCAGGAGTTTCTAGTTTTAAGTTTTCAGTTTCGAGTAACGGCGCGGTTGCTGAAAACAAAAAACTGGCAACTAAAACGATTTCACCCCTTGATAGCGCCGGCTGTCAGCCCGCTCATGAACTGCCTCTGCAAGAGGAGAAAGACAATGATTACCGGGAGCGTCATCATGATGATCAAGGCAAAGCGATACTCATGTTGGACGAAACCGATACCGCCTTCAAGCTCGAACAGGATCAGCCCAAGCGGCATCGTTCGCAGATGGGGTCTGTTGGTCATCAGCATGGGTAGCAGGAAGTCATTCCACGTGCCCAAACCGGTAAAGATTGCTACCGTGGCTAATGCCGGACGGGTCAGAGGCAGCATGATGCGCCAGTATATGGTGAAGCGCGAAGCCCCGTCTATGAGGGCCGCATCTTCAAGTTCTGCGGGCAAACCTTCAAAGAAACCGCGTAAGATCAAGATAGCAAAGGGGAGGCCAAGGGCAATGTAGGGACCGATCAAGGCGAAATAGGTGTCCAAAAACCCAAAGGCGACGTTTACCTGGTAGAGTGGGACCATGATCGCCGCGGCCTGCAACATGAGGCCGGCTAAGAATAACAGATAGAGCGACTCTTTGAGGACGAAAGTAAGCCGGGCAAAGCCGTAGGCTGCCAGCGAAGCCAAAAACAGAATCATAACCACCGAGGCGGCAGTCACGATGAAGCTGTTGAACGCTAACAGGGGCACATTGGCTATCCGCCAGGCATCCGAAAAATTACTAAGCGCTATTTCCCAGGGGATCAGACTTCGATTAATGGATGATTCGCCGGGCGCTTTCAGGCCTGTGGAAATCGCGATCAGCCAGGGGAAAACCATGATGAGTGAAACAGACAACAGCACGCCATGAAGCAAAACGGCATTCTTGCGGAATTTTTTCGCGCCTCTTTCGAGCAGAGGCGCATTCAACATTTTCGGCAAAGATAGGCGCATATTTGCTCCTTCCTGGATTCCGGACGGGCGCATTACAACTGAATGCGGCGCCCGCGCAGCAAAAGCAACTGGAAGATGGTGACGACGGCTGAAATGAGCAGCAGCACGACTGAGAGCGCCGAAGCATAGCCCGTATGGTTGGTCCTGAAGGCCTGTTCATAGATCTGATACGCGATGACCTCGGACGCATGGTACGGGCCCCCTCGCGACAGGAGGAAGACCAGAGCGAACGCATTGATAGCGCGAATCAATCCCAAAATCCACAGGGCGCGGGTAGTCCCCATGGTCAGCGGGACGGCAATATGCCACATCTGACGAAAGCCGGTAGCCCCATCTACAGCGGCGCAGTCATACAGATCTGGGGGAACAGCCTGTAAAGCAGCCAGAAAGACAACGACCCAAAACCCGAGCGAGGCCCACAAAGAAACAACAATGATAGCAAAAATGGTGACGTCAGGGTCAGCCAGCCAGACTCGGACCAAATGATCGAATCCATAGCGGCGCAGCGTATGGCTAAGTAAGCCAACTTCAGGCTGGTAAATGAACTCCCACGTAAAGCCGATCACGACTAGGGAGGCGGTGACTGGCAGGAATAGCGCCGCGCGATAGGCGTTACGAAGACGTATACGTTGATTGAGCAAATAGGCGAAGAGGAAACCAAAAATCGATAGAACGACGACGGTGATGACCGCCCAGTAGATATTATTGCGAATACTGAGGCGAAAGGCGCGATCTTTTGTGAACAAGCGGACATAGTGGTCCAGGCCGATAAACTCGCGGTCAGGGCTGAACCCATCCCATATAAAAAAGCTGTTGTAAAACGTGGCAATAATCGGCCAGGCAATAAATCCCAGATAGATGAGTAAGCCCGGCAAAACGAACAGCAAACCACTATTGGCTCGTAAACCACGCGCAACACGCCACCTCAAGGATTGAGCTCCCCCACAACTGCAGTGGCCAGTAACGGCACTGGCCACTAAAAAAGTTTCTGGTTTTTAGTTTCGAGTAACTGCAGTTCACTGACCACTGAAAACTGAGTTTACGATTTAACCCACTGCTGGCAAGACTGGTCGAATGCATCCTGCACTTCCTGGGCCGCCTCTTCGGCTGTAATCTGGCCCACGGTAACACCTGGCAGGACGACCCCCAGTTGTTGATAAACGTCTGTACACAGGACGCGGCGGAACACGTTGTCGCCGCTGACCATGGCCTCAAGCAGCGGCTCGCCCAGATTCTTGTCGAAGTCAGTGTCCTGTGGCGGGACCTCGATGGCTTTGGCGCCCATCGGCTGCCCGGTTGAGGCGATCTGTTCGGCGCCCGGCCCCAGCGTACGCCACTTCATGTACTCCCAGGCGTTTTCCTTGCGCTCTGAAGCGGCCACCATGGCCACGCCCGCATCGGTGGCGGCCAGCCCTTTGGCGCCAGGAAGCAAAAATGTGCCCACGTGATTGTTCATAGCGTCCCGTATGACTTCGGATTCGTGATGCAGAAAGCCGAAGTAGGGGGTGCCGGTGAATATATTAATTATGGGCCTGTCGCCACTACCGTTCCAGAACGGCTCGCGCACGGCGTTGCCATCCTGGGCGCCTATAGCTCCCTCTTGCATATACTCGTTATGCACTTTGGCGAACAGATCAAACGCGGTCACGATGCCGGAGTCGGTAAATTTGCCGTTGCCCACCTGCACCTCAGCCATCTGGCCGGGGGCCGTTATCTCGACCAGACTCTTGAACCAGTCTACAAAAGTCGCCGGATGCGAGTAGCCACCAATCGGCGCGATATCATCGTCCACGAACGCCTGGAGGACGGCTTCGAAGTCTTCCCACGTGTTGAATGTAGATGGATCGATGCCGCGCTCTTCAAAAGTTGGAATCCAGTAGTATACCCAGCCCAGCAGTTGCATATTGCCGGGCAAGTACAAGGACTCGCCGGGAAGGTCCACGATGTTGGCAACGATCTCCATCTCACTTAAGGCTGCGCCCGAAAACAGATCTTCTTTCCAACTGGAACCCCATTCGGCCTCGCCCCAGGCATTCAAAGGTTCGACAAAACCCCAGAATGGTCCCACGATGTCGAAGTCCGTGTTAAGCAGATCGGGGCCGGTGCCAGCGGGGAGGGCTGCCTTG
Organism: uncultured Caldilineaceae bacterium; assembly: GCA_958295915.1. Classification (GTDB taxonomy): domain Bacteria; phylum Chloroflexota; class Anaerolineae; order Caldilineales; family Caldilineaceae; genus Bin5. The sequence continues at coordinate 2,573,808 of OY282381.1, read as the reverse complement.
AGCTTTGCGGCCATGTCTGGGTGATCAACCATCCCCAGCTCCAGATCCAGCCCTGTGTCCGCTTTTAATGTTTCGACAAATATGTCATTGCCCTCTACATCTCGGTAGCGCGCCATCGCGGTGCCCCAGCTCCATAATGTGATGGTGGTGTCAGCCTCGGCGGCCGAGGCGGCGTCAGCGGCTGCTTGCTCTGGTTGCGCCGCTGGCGGGGCACATGCTGCAAACGTGGCGCCAGCAGTCGCAATCGCAGATAGACGGAGAAACTCACGCCTGGAAACGAACTTGCGATAGTTGTCAGTCATAATTCTTCTCCTTAATGTGCGACCAGTGCGGTCGAAGGTAGATAGCAATACTTGCATAGCTGTCTACTGTGCCAATATTGGCTTGGAGGGTATCAATATGCCAAGCGGCGTGGATAAATTTCAGTATAGTAAATTGCGTATCGCGTGTCAAACTTCAATTTTGACCACTGATTCATCTGATTTATATGATAGGGATGATGAACTGCAGTTATCAAGGCAATCACATGAATCATAAAAATCAGTGGTCAGAAATCATTTGGCATCTTTTCTTCTGCCGTGCCATAATAATGTTCGCACAGATCCACTGTTGTGTACCCTAGAAATTGCGCCTACCTCACGGCGAGCCCAGGAGGAACATATGCCTATTCGCTTTCACAGCGCCTCTTTCGAGCAGAGGCGCGTTCAACGCCTCCCTTTGCTTGGGGCATTGGCAATCCTGACCCTGCTGATTGCCAGTTGCTATCCTTTCCAGGAAGATTTTGTGCTGCTCCTGACCCCTATAGCGCCACTTGATCCGGAGGCAATTTCTGAAACAGCTGCCGCGCAAGAGATGGTCACCTTACAGGCAACGGCAGCTGTCAGCGCACTGCGAGTGCGCCGAGAGGCCAGCGCAGAAACGCCGATCATCGCCGGCTTGATCGAAGGTGATGTCCTCCCTGTTATCGGGCGGACTGCGGACGGAAACTGGCTGCAAGTGCAAGTGCCGGATGTGGAGACCATCGGCTGGATCTTAACGGAGGAGGTGATGCTGGACGGCGATGCCGCCACACTTCTTGTGACTGACGGCGACGAGGATATGGCAGAAGATGCTATCGCTGAGGAGAAATCCGACGAGGATATGGCAGAAGAAACCACCGCCGCTGAAGAAAAATCCGACGAGGATATGGCAGAAGAAACCACCGCCGCTGAAGAAAAATCCGACGACGCTATGGCAGAAGAAACCGCCGCTGAAGAAAAATCCGACGACGCTATGGCAGAAGAAACCACCGCCGTTGAAGAAAAATCCGATGACGCTATGGCAGAAGAAACCGCCGTCGCTGAAGAAAAATCCGACGACGCTATGGCAGCGGATGAATTGAGTCCGAGTGTCACAGTGAACGCCCAGGATGTGATCGAAGGTAGGATCACGATAGTTGAAGTTGTGGCCCAGGAAAAGGGCTGGATCGTCGTCCACGCAGATGATGCCGGCTCATTCGGGGCGATCATCGGGCAGGCATCCGTGGAGCCTGGAGTCACTACAGATCTGGCTGTAAATATCGACGTCGATGCAGCCACTGAGGGCCTCTATGCCATGCTCCATGTAGACAGCGGCGTGCTTGACGTCTTCGAGTTCCCCGGCCCGGATGTCCCTGTGTTAGAGGACGGCGCGCCAATCAGTCCGGCCTTTGCGGTTACGAGCGGGGCGATGTCCATGTCTGAGGAAGACGCGGACGAAGAGGGCGCTGGCGAGGAGACTATGTCGGAAAAATCGTCCACGGAGATGACGCTGCTCAGTGAAGGTGACGTGGCAACGCAGCTGGCGATCATCACGCCCCGTTCTCTGCGTGTCCGCAGTAAACCAGAAACCATCTCCGAGGTCTTGGCAGGCGTCTCCGCCGGTGAAGTCTATCCGGTCGCCGGTTTCAGTGCAGATGAGGAGTGGGTGGCGATCTTCTTCCCCGACATCGACGATCCGGTCTGGGTTTCCACCTCGCTGGTGGAGTTGAGAGATACAGAGCTGAAAGTACAGATGGGCCGTGCCACCGTCTTCACCGGCCAGGGACTGCGGCTGCGGCTGCGCAGCGAGCCGTCACTGGATGCGCCAATTGTCGGTCACATTCTGAGCGGTCATAGTTTTCCAATCCTCGGCATCAGCCTGGATGGCGCATGGGCACTACTGGTCAGCACTGAGGTGGATGGCCTCACATGGGCTTCCACCGATTTCCTGCTGATAGAATAGGGGCTAACTGCAGCGAGTCAGAAAGTTGAGTAATGCCGATAACGATGTTGTAATTCGCCGGCGTGACGACGACGCGCTACCGAATTTGCGGAAACCTGAACTGATCGCTCCAGAGGAGATTGGCGCTGCTTTGGCGCATGCCGTGCAGGTCAGCTACGGCATCGATGCAGATGAAGCAGTCGCCGAAGCCAGCCGATTGTTTGGCTACAAGAAAACAGGTTCGAACATCCAGTCGAGTTTCAAAAAAGTGCTGAACCGCCTCATTATGCGGGGCGTCCTGCAGGACCAGGGAGGACAATTGTCCTGCAAGAAATCCAAGGAGCGTGGTTGAAAGTAAAGCTGAAAGTTCATATACTGAACGCAACTGGAACAGAAGTAGCGCTGTTCGTTTTCTCAGAATCTCCTCTCTATTCTCCATCACGCGTGAGCGCCCAGGAATCCGCCCAGCTCGCGGGGATGGGGAGGTCGTTCGCGTAGATCAGGTTGATCAGTTGACCGTGATGGTGGGATTCATGCTCGACCAGGCGATAGTAACCGGCCAAGGGCGTATTGCCATTCTCAAAGACGTGTAACCACTCCGCCTGCTCGAATGCTGCACGCAAGCGCACGTCGCCGGCTTCCATAGCCCTGCGCACCCGTTCAATGGGAAGCGCCTCACCGACGGACGCCGGTTTCAGGCTGCAAGCCCATCCCCGCATCCGCCCCTCCAGCAGAACAGGCGGCCAGCTCTCCTGTGTACCCAGCATACAGTAGAACTGGTACAGAACATTTTGGGATTCCGGGAACGGCAAACGGGCGTTCAAGTCGGCATCGACCAGAACATCCAACAGATCATATGTGCGTCCGCGCAGCTCTTGCCAGTGGGCTTGCACACTTTGCGAAATTGTCTGTGTCATTTCATCCTCTCACGATCTGTTGTGGCGCTTGCTCTGTGTAGAAACCGGGCCAGTATAGCGCAGAATCAACTAGCGCACACGAACAGCATGTGATAAGATCAGAGGCGCGAATTTCATGTCCAGATTCTGAGGCGACTTGTCTGTGGCCACTCCACCCAATATTCTGCTTATTACGAGCGATCAGCAGCATTTGTCTACTCTCGGCGCGACCAATGCAAAAATCCAGACGCCGGCGCTGGACCGGCTGGCGCGGGAAGGTACCCGCTTCGACCGGGCCTATTGCAACAATCCGGTCTGTTCGCCCTCCCGGTCGACGATCATAACCGGTCAGTATCCGTCCTGGCACGGCTGCTGGACGATTGGCGTGAAGCTGGACGAAGATGCGCCAACGGTTGGCGATGCGCTGCATAGGAACGGCTACGACACGACGCTTATCGGCAAAGCCCACTTTCAGCCGCTGGCCTCCCGTCCGGAACAGACATCGCTCGAGTGTCAGCCGACCCTGCGCGATTTGGCGTTCTGGCGGGGGTTCCATGGGCCGTGGTATGGCTTTCAGCATGTAGAGGTGGCGCGCAATCACGCAGATGAGGCCCACGCGGGCCAGCATTATGGCATCTGGATGGAAGAGAACGACCTATTCAACTGGAAGGATTTCTTCCAGGCGTGGCCGCCCGAGGCCGGCGCAGCCAAGCGGGAACATTCTTGGGATCTGCCGGAGGCGTTCCACTACTCCGTTTGGACCGCTGAGCGCACGATTGCGGCGATAGAACGCAGCGTAGAGGCCGACAACCCGTTCTTCCTCTGGAGCAGCTTCCACGACCCCCATCCGCCTTATCTGGTATCCGAGCCGTGGGCGTCGATGTACGATCCTGACGAGATGGAGCTGGGCACGCTGGAGCCAGGGGAGCTGGAGGCGATGCCGCCTCACTTCGCCAAAACTCAGGAGCGGCAGCCGGACTTCTCCGCCTGGCAGGAGACGCCTTATGGCAATCACGGCTTCCACAGCCATCTATATGAGCCGGCCACGATGCGCAAAAATATGGCCGTCTATTACGGGATGGTAAGCCTGATGGACCGGGAGATCGGACGCATTCTGAACAAGCTGGATCAGCTGGACATCGCCGACAATACGCTCGTAGTTTTCAGCACGGATCACGGCCATTTTCTCGGCCAGCACGGACTGATAGCGAAAGGGGCTTTCCACTACGAGGATCTGATCCGCCTGCCGTTTCTGGTGCGCTGGCCAGGACGGGCGCCGGCCGGCGCGGTGAACAGTTCGCTACAATCATTGGTAGACCTGGCGCCCACCTTCCTGCGCGCAGCCGGCATCGATATACCCGGGCAGATGCAGGGCGTGGACCAGCTTGCGGTGTGGACTGGCGCGGCCGAGCAGGCGCGGGATCACGTGCTCGTGGAGAACCGACACCAGCCGACAGCTCTGCACCTGCGCACTCTGGTGGATGCACGCTACAAACTGACCATCTATCGAGGGCGCCCATATGGCGAGCTATTCGACCTGCAGGAAGATCCTGAGGAGCGCCACAATCGTTGGCATAATCCGGCCTTTGCCGAAGTCAAATCAAATCTGTTACAGCGATTTGTGCAAGCGGAGATGGAACGGGAACCGACCCGATTTGAACGGATCGCGGGCGCGTGATGTGGCCCCCTTCGGTTCAGCGGCTTCATGAAGTCGCGCCCAACAGTGGCGCGCAATATAACCTGTCCACGGTGCGCCTCCAATGGCGCGTCAGCACCCTGTAGGGAGCAAAACAATGAACCTTGAACACGTTGCCATTAACGTACCAAATGTCCAGGAGCAGGCCCAGTGGTGGAAAGAGCATTTGGGGCTGCGCATCGTCGTCGCCGGCGATGTTGCCCCGTATATGAACTTTGTCACCGACGACAACGGCAGTATGGTGGAGTTGTACAGTCAGGAAGACGTCGCGCCCTTAGACTACGCGCAGATCAACCCCTTCAACTTGCATTTCGCCTTCAGCGTGGACGATATGGAGAGCGAACGCGAGCGCCTGATTCAGGCCGGCGCCACGCCAGAAGGCGAGATCAACAACACCCCAGCTGGGGATAAGCTCTGTTTCCTGCGCGATCCCTGGCAGGTGACAGTTCAACTCGTCCAGCGCAAAACGCCGATGATATAAATCCGGAGCCACAGATCAACAGGATTTCGGCAGCATTGGATGCGTCATAGTGCGGAGTGTTAGCCATGCCAACTCCGGTGAAAATGCCCCAACTGGGCGAGACCGTTGTTGAAGGGACCGTAGCCCGTTGGCTCAAGCAGCCCGGAGATGTGGTGGAGCGGCAGGAACCTCTGCTGGACATCACCACCGATAAGATCGACACGGAAGTACCCGCGCCCGCAGCCGGCATATTGCTGAAGATCGTGGCTGCAGAGGGAACGACGGTTCGTGTTGGCTCTGTCATTGCCTACATCGGTGACGCCGGCGAGGAGGCTGCGGAGACGGAAGCGGAAGGAACTGCTGCGCTGGCGATGGCGCAGTCCAGCGAAATCGTCGCGCCCTACAGTGGCGCGCAATACAACCGCGCTGCCGTGTCATCGCCGACATCTGAGATGTCGGCCGAGATGCCGGCGCCCACACCAGCGGCATCAGTTGAGAAGCCGACAGGCCGCGCGTTCATCAGTCCGGTTGTCGCCCGTATCAGCGCTGAATACAATATCGATTTGGCGGAGGTGGAGGGAAGCGGCCGGCATGGGCGCATCACCAAGAAGGATGTGTTGGCGTTTATCGCCGGGCAGTCATCTCAGCAGCGAACAAGCGTCGCGCCCTACAGTGGCGCGCCATACAACATTGTAAGCGCGCGGCCGGCCGCGCAGAGAGATGAGGCGCAGGATTCGATGGGCGCAGACGAAATCCTGCAACCCCTCTCTGCCATGCGCCAGGCCATTGCCGAGCACATGAGCCGCAGCGTGCGCATCAGTCCCCACGTGGTGACGATTTTCGAGGCGGATATGACGGCTGTCGTGCGTCACCGGGCAGCCCACAAACAGGCATTTGCGCAAAAAGGAATTGGTCTGACATTCACACCCTACTTTGTGGCCGCGGTCACTGGCGCCCTGCGGGACAATCTGACGGTCAACAGCCGCCTGACCGATGAAGGGCTGTTGATTAGCCGGCGCATCCACGTGGGTATGGCTGTGGCAGTGGCGGACGGTCTGGTGGCGCCGGTAATCCGGGATGCGGATGAACGCAATCTGCAAGGACTGGCGCGCGCTGTCAACGATTTGGCGGCACGGGCCCGTTGCGGTCGGCTGGCGCCAGATGAGCTGCGGGGCGGCACGTTTACCGTGACCAATCACGGGGTAAGCGGCAGCCTGCTGGGCACACCGATCATCAACCAGCCCCAGGCAGCCATTCTGGGCATCGGCAAGATCAGCAAACGCCCGGTCGTGCGCAGTGGCCCGCTATCGGGCGCGTCATCCGATCCACTCCTGCCCAGTGCCGACGACGCCATCTGCATCCGACCAATGTGCTACCTGAGTTTCGCCTTCGATCATCGGATTCTGGATGGCGCCAGTGCCGATAGATTTGTGGCGGATGTGGTGAAACGATTGGAAACATGGCGAACGTAAACCGTAATCGAAAGAAGCGAGGGTAGAGAAGTGAGCAGTGAGAGGTGGTGTTTCTCTCTTCTCTCTCCTCTTCCCTCTTTTCTCGCTTCATGCGGAGGAAGATGTGGCAAGCAACTATGACTACGACCTGATCGTCATCGGCTCAGGGCCGGGCGGCTATGTGGCGGCGATTCGCGGCGCGCAATTGAACCTGAAGACGGCGCTTATCGAACGCGAGCGCCTGGGCGGTGTTTGCCTGAACTGGGGGTGCATTCCCAAGAAGGCGCTCATCAAAAGCGCCGAAGTGCTGGACACACTGCGCCAGGCGCAGGAGTTCGGCTTCAGCTTTGAAAACTTGCAGGTAGACTACGGCGCGGCGGTCGAACGCAGCCTACAGATCGTCGAACGACAGACAAAAGGCGTCGGCTTTTTGATGAGGAAGAACAAAATCGACCTCATCGAAGGGCACGCCCGTTTCACAGATGCCCATAGCGTGCAGGTCAGCGCCGGCCCGCTCAATCCGGATGCGGAGACCAGAACCGTATCGGCGCGCAATTTTGTGGTTGCCACTGGCGCCCGCGCCCGCGATCTGCCCGGCATCGCAGCGGACGGCAAGCGCATTCTCCAGTACCGCCACGCCATCCGTCTGACAGACATCCCTGCGTCTCTGCTGGTGGTGGGAGCCGGGCCGATTGGTATGGAGCTAAGCCACATCTACGCCACCTACGGCGCGCAGGTAACGATCGTCGAGATGATGGATCAGGCGCTGCCGTTGGAGGATGCCGACGTGGCCCAGGAAGTGGTGCGGGCCTTCCAAAGACGGGGCATGACGGTGCTGACGTCCAGCCGCACAGAGGGATTTGAAGTCGGTGAGCGGTCGGTCACGGTGACGGTCAAAAACCTGAACGATGAGAGCGCCCAGACCCTTGAAGTCGAGAAGGTGTTGCTGGCGGTCGGGATTACACCCAATACCGAAGACGTAGGCTTGGACGCGGCTGGGGTGGAACGGAATGGGGAGGGATACATCGAAATCGACGAATACATGCGCACCAGCAGCGATAGCATTTACGCCATTGGCGACTGCACAGGCAAAATGGCGTTGGCCCACGTGGCCAGCGCGCAGGCAATCGTCGCCGCAGAGCGCATCGCCGGTCAGGCGACGATGCCGATCCCCGCTGAACGCTACATCTTTATGCCCCGCTGCACGTTCTGCGCCCCCCAGGTCGCCAGCCTGGGCCTGACCGAAGCCGAGGCCCGGGAGGCCGGCTACGCGGTCAATGTGAGCAAATTTCCGTTCATGCCCAACGGCGCGGCCCAGGCCCAGGGCGCGCGCGTTGGTTTCGTGAAGATTGTCGCCGACCAGAGATACGGCGAGATCCTCGGCGCCCACATCGTCGGGCCGAACGCGACTGAACTGCTACCCGAGATTTCTCTGGCGCAGATGATGGAACTCACACCGGTGGAGATCGCCCACAACGTGCATGCCCATCCGACCCTAGCCGAGGTAGTTATGGAGGCCGCCCACGGCGTAGAGGGCTTGCCGATTCATATGTGAGGGAGGAGCAAGTAGCCGGTGAACCGACGTAGATGGATAAGTTCGAAGGCCCGTCCTTCTTCTGCCCGGCTTCGCCACACCTCAATCTCCTGCATCTTTCAGGGTTCTCTTTGTCGAGCCGCCTGCACGCCGGATCGAAACAGCTTGCCCCCAAACGGCCTGATAGAAACAGGGCGGAGGATCCAATCGGCATGTCACTTTGACATCCGACTAATTCTCTTCCGCCAACGCCACCGCTGCCAGCAACGTATCGGTCTCCAGCGGCGGCAGTTCGGGCAGTTCTTCCAGGCTGGTCAGGCCGAAATGCTGCATGAACTGTTCGGTCACCGCGTAACGGATGGGCCGGCCCGGCGCATCCAGACGGTCAAATTCCTCCACCAGCCCCTGCTGGAGCAGTTTACGCAGCACGCCGGAACAATCCACGCCCCGCACTGATTCCACCTGCGCCCTCGTCAGCGGATGGCGATAGGCGATGATTGCTAAGGTCTCCAGGGCCGGAGCGCTGAGCCGGACCGTCATATCCAGATTGAGGAAATCTTCCACTGACTGGGCGGCGGCGGGATTGGTGACAAGCAGCATCTGGTCGGCTCGGCGTTGCAAGCGCAGCCCTCGATTCTGCTCCTCATACTCCTGCTGCAAGTCGGACAGCGCTTTGGCCACCTCCGCCTCGGGGCGGCCTGACGCCTGGGCAAGCTGCGTTGGTGTAACTGGCTCTGCGGCCACAAACAGCAGGCTCTCCAGCAGAGCGCTCAGCTTCACGCTATCCACTCCTCTTCAAAAGGCGCATGGCGCATACGCACGTCCAGCCTGCCCAGACGCAGCCCCATATCTTTTTCGACGATATCCCGGGTAACTTCCACCACCTCGTCTGTCTTCATCGGCACGTCGATATCGGGCGCAGTTTCGATCTCCAATTCAATGTCAACCGCATTGCCCCGGGCTTTCACATCCGGAAACACTGTGATCACATCGGCAAGCTGATCGAGATGCCATGTCAGGCGACGCGCAATGCTGCCGACATCCAGCTCCACCGAACCACCTTCCACTGTCTGCAGCCGTACCCCGCGTTGGCGATGAGGCCATAACTCCAGCCACAACAGGCTGCCAAAGATGAGCACAGCTAGGATGCCCACCGCCACCTGACCGATCAGAAAATTGGTGCCATTTGCCATCTGTTGAACGCGCAAAATAGCCTGAGCCTGCGACAGAAGGTCCAGGATCAAAGCAATCGTTCTATCTGGAAAGATGGTTGTATAGCCTATGATCGCGAGTAGCCACAGCCAAAGCAGTACAACTACGATGCGATTCAATGCGTTCACCACGCCCAATCCCCTCGCTCATCTGCCAACTATGCACAGTGACAGAATCGACCTTCCTCGATTATACATCAGAGCGCATCCGACGGCGAACGAAGTTCAGCGATTCATCGATTCGGCATTCCCGCCAGTTGACCACCGATTCATGTGATCTATGTGATTGCGCTCATACCTCAGCCTGGCGGTAGCGATCGTCCACAGTGCAAGCAGCAACCAAAGCAGACCGCCCGCCAGGCTGATCCGCAGACCCGTTTGCCAGGCATGCGGCCGGTAAGAAAATATGATCTCATTTTCGCCTGCCGGCGCCGGCACACCGCGAAAAAGCGCATTGGTCGGATAGATTTCCACCGGCGCGCCGTTGACCTGCGCCTGCCAGCCAGGATAATAGGCATCTTTCAATACGAGGAAACCCGGCTGCTCGGTCCGGACACGGATGACGACCCTCTCCGGCGCGTAGGAGATGAGCGACAGTTCACTGCTGCCGGCGCGCTCGCCCACAAGCCCCCAACTGGCCACCGTCTCTGCGCTGGCCTCGACGACCGCGCCGGCGGTCGTTACATCGGGGGCGCGCAGCATTTTGAGGGCCTCGGCCAGCGATGCGGCCGGTCGCGCCGACCCCAATAACTGCACCCGATCACTGCCCCCAGACCGTTCGTAGATCTTCACATCTCCACTGTGGACGCGACGAAAGTGGCCCCGATCACTGGGAAGTAGCGGTATGAATGTATGGGTGCGCGCGTCGATGAGCGTCACCGCCTGTACCGTCATCCCTACAGAGGCCGCTGTCTCGGTCAATGAGATTTCCAGCGCCTCCAATTGGGTCGGTCCTGATAGAGACAGCCGGGCCAGATACTCCTGCTGCCCGTCTTCCCCGTCCCGGTAGATGGCTGTGGCGACGACACGGCCGCCAGCAACCTGTTCGGAGGGTGTTGCCTGGGTCTGCGCCTCAGGTTGGGCCGGTAAGAATGCCCAAGCGCCCGGTTGTCTGTCGGCGATCAACTGACCGAGGAAGCGGCGTTCCCCATCGACCAGAGCCGTTGCCTCCGCCAATGGCAGATCAGTGGCTAGTGGCCACTGGGGTTGTGCTGCGTCCGTTTCTGATGTCACAAAACCGACGATGGCCACCGCCGTAGCCTGAAAATCATGCGGAACGTCGATCGTCAACGTGCGGAGTCCGTCAGCAGTGAGGGCAGCGCCGATCTGCCGGTCGTAGTAGACTCCGTCGAACCACACATCTCGCGCTTTGTCTGTGATAACAAAGCGAACGTCCATCAGCTCGAGAATATGCGCCGGCGGGATCTCCTGTAACTGCTCCCGCACCCGCCCGTCCGGCACCAGCTCCTCCGGCGGAATCAGCAGGGACAGAAAGGCGTTGTAGCGTTTCAGAGGTAGCACGCCGCCGTCGAAGCCGTCCACTGCTGGAATGCGCCACAGGAGGGAGAGATTCGGCGCCAGGATCTCCTGGGATTTCAGGGCGATGACAAACTCGGTGAAAGCCGCTTCGCTGATCTGCGCGCGTGCGCCCTCCCGTAGGATGCGTCGCCAGTCGGGCATATCCCCGGGATCGAAGGTAATTTCGCTCATACTCAGAAGCCGCCCCATTGCCGCTGGATGCAGCGTGCGGCGCGGCTCTGTCAGCAGATGCGCGGAGGCCGTACGCACATCGTAGACCGCCTGGGGCGCGGTCGGACGTGTGTGTGGCAGCGCGCGCGCCGCGAGGAGCAGATCGAGCGCGAGTACTGGAAGAAGCAGATAGCTGACGTTAAAGATTGGCAAAAACGAAAGGCGTCGGCTGCGTGGCTGACGATGCCGCGTTACCCGGTTTCCAATCCATTCCGTCCCTACGCCTGCTAACACCGCCAGACCCAATGTATAGAGCATCATCCAGCGTGCTGGGGTTCGGAACAGATCGAAGCCGGGAATCAGATGGTAGAAGACGAACGAAAATGGATTCCACCGCCCCAAGGCCAGGAACAAGCCCAAACCGGCGAAGAAAATGCCGAACAGCCACAGATAAGAGTATCGAGTCCGCCAGACGCCAATCAGCGCCAGCAGCAGCCCCAGCGCGCCCACATAGGCCACAAATTCCGTATAGCCGAGGGTAGCAAAAACAACGCTCAGATCTAAAAGACCGTAGGAGGGCAGGAGTGTCCAATGGAGCAGCAGCGGCCGCAGGCTGAAGCTGGTCACATCCAGATAGCTGAGCCCATCGCCGCGCAGCCCCAGCCGGCTTAGCTCCAGAGTGGGCAGCAGTTGGGCTGCGGCGATAAGAACGCCCAGCAGTACGCCCAGGGCATAGATGAGAAAGGAGGCGATAAGGTGGCGGAGACCGAAACATAGCGCGCGCGCGCTCGTCGCCAGGAGCCATGCGCCCACCCCCAAAAGATTGATATAGGCCGTCTGTGTGTGACCGGCGAGAAGCGTGAGCGCCACAAACAGAGAGAAAGACAGGAGCGAACGTGCGTACTGCTTGCCAGTTGCCAGTAGCCAGTGATCAGTAGCTACTGACCACTGACCACTGCGGTTTGCCACCTGCCAACGCCCTTCCAACGCCCACAGGAGCCAGGGCAGCCAGGCCGCGCCGTTCATCTGGTTGATGTGTCCCAGCAGTCCGCCGTAGAAACCGCTGCCGGCCAGAATCAGTCCAGCGCCGATGGCTGCCGGCCACCCTGTTCCCCAGCGCCGCATAAGCCCGTAGCCGCCCAGAGCCAGAATCCAGGCATGGATGGCTCCACTCCAGTAGAGCTGCCGTGTCACAGGCAGCCAACTCAGGGGCCAGTGCAGGGGATACAGGACTGCAGCCTGCGGGTTGGCCAGAAAGGGCGCGCCCATAAAGATATACGGGTTCCAGAGAGGGGCGCGGCCCGCGCGCAGAGCGGCGGCCGCGTAGTCCCGGTAGGGATAGAAGTAGTGGAGGATGTCACCGCTGGCCAGCACCCGATCTGTGAACAGCAGGCGATAGAATAGCAGGAGGACGAATAGCGCCAGGAGTGTAGCGGCGGCTAGGGGCGGGACGAAGCGACGCATTCCAGTTGCCAATGAAACCCCAGTGAATAGTGATAAGTGGAGAAAAAACCACTAGCCACTGCAGTTATCAGTCGCTGAAGCGGTACTTGACGAGCGTGGCGATAGCCGCGAATCCGTCCCGCCAGGTGAGTTTCTTGCCCTCATGAAATTGGCGCCCATTGTAGCTGATGGGCACCTCGAAGATCGAATAGTTCCGCTTGAGGATTTTGGCTGTCAGTTCCGCTTCGATCTCAAAGCGTTGGCTGTGGAGAACCATCCCGTCGAGGACCTCTCGCCGAAAACACTTATAGCAGGTCTCCATATCGGTCAATAGCGTGCCGTAGAGCAGATTGGTAAACCAGGTGACGCCTTTGTTGCCGATGGCGTGGGACAGGCTCATGGCCGCGCGCGGCCCACCCAAAAAGCGGCTGCCGTAGACGACAGCCGTGCGCCCTTCGAGAATGGGGATGAGAAGACTGGTATAATCTCTGGGGTTGTACTCCAAGTCGGCATCCTGCACGATGAAGATGGTACCGGTCGCTGCCTGAAAGCCGGTGCGCAGGGCCGCGCCCTTGCCGCCGTTGCGCGCGCGGTAAATGATGCGCAGATCGTCGACGGCCTCCGTCTGCCAGCGGGTCAGAATTTCTCGGGTGCCGTCGGTGGAGCCATCATCTACGACGATGATTTCCTTCTCCAGCTGCAAGGGTCTGTCGATCAGATCGTTGGCGCCATCGGCATTGAGCGTAAGATCCACTGCACGCACCCGTCGGATGATCTCTTCCAGGGTGGCGATTTCATTGTAGACGGGCATAATGATCGAGAACTTCATCTACTCCCCGACCTGATGGGCCAAGATGATCGCTTCCGCCACGGCTTTCATCGGCTTGCGGTTGTTCATGCTCATCTTTTGAATACGCCGAAAGGCTTCCGCTTCGTTCATGTTTTGCTGTTGCATCAGAATGCCTTTGGCGCGTTCAACGGCCTTGCGGGTTTCGAGGGTTTCCTTCAGGTCGTCGATCTCCCGCTCCAGGGAGCGGAACTCACTGAAGCGGGCCAAGGCCACTTCTATCGCCGGGATCAGATCGTTTTCGCGGAAGGGTTTGACCAGATAGCTGGCTACGCCGGCGTCCAGCGCGCGTTGCACCAGATCCTGCTGGCTGTATGCGCTCAACAACAGCACAGGCGCCAGACGCTCTTGTGTCAGGATCCTGGCCGCTTCGATGCCATCCACATCTGGCATTTTGATGTCCATGATCACGATGTCCGGGCGAAGTTCCCAAGTGAGATTGATGGCGCTCCTGCCGTCGCCCACCTCCCCCACGACCAGATAGCCCAGGTTGGTGAGCATCTCTCGCAGGTCCATACGAATGAGGGATTCATCATCGGCGATAATGATTCGCGTCCGCTCCACAGTCTTCTCCTGATCAGAGCTATTATGCTTCGGCTACGACAGATTCTACGTTGATCGAACGTTTTCGGAAAGTGATGACAGCGCGTGTGCCGCTGCACGCGCCTTCGTCGGGGCCAAAATCGTCTGGTGTGACCGGCTCAATCAGCAGATCGCCCTTCAGATCATCTGTTACGAGCGTATGAATGATCTGCAAACCCAGGCTGCGGCTCTGATCCGGAGCGAAATCCGACGGCAGTCCCAGGCCGTTATCCAGCACTGTTATGCGTACCTCATCACCTAAATCTTCCAGCACAATGCGAATTTTGCCGTTTTCTCTGTCACGCAGACCATGTTCGATGGCATTCATCAGCAGTTCGTTGACAACCAGCGCAGAGGCTGTGGCCTGACCGGCGGGCAGACGGATGTTGGGCCCCTCCATGGCAATGTCCACATACTGGCCTGGATTGATCGTCACCTGTTGGGCCTGCCTCAGGATGCGCTGACATACATCTCGAATGTTGATGGGGCGGTGCTCATCCTGGCTCAGATATTCGTGAATCACCGACATACTCAGGATGCGGTTGACGGCGTCGGTCAGATATTGTTTGGCTTCCTCACTTTTACAACGCCGTGTCTGAATGCGCAGGAGAGCTGCGATAGTCTGCAAATTGTTCTTGACCCGATGATGAACTTCCTGAATAATCGCCGATTTCACGTTCAGTTCGCGCTGACGCTGCACCGTCTCTGTGGCATTGTGCACGAACACCAGCACGCCATCGACCTGGGGCGTGCGGCCCGCCGGGATAGGAGACGCCCACGGCAGCTGACGGCGCATACGCATGCGCATGTGGTACAAGCTGCCCAGCGGCGCGCGCAAGGGGACCGCCGTCCGCACCCAGACCCGTCCGTCTTCGGTCTCGTGGCGAGTCTGCACACAGCAGTTGGCCTGCATCGCCTGGCTGACAATCAGTTCATCCTGTTCCTCCAGATCGGAGACCGGGCCGCCCCGCATATCCGCCACCAGACCGATAGAGCGGAACAGGTTCATGGCGATGCCGCTCATATAGCTGATGCGGACCTGCTCATCGACCAGATAGATGCCGTCGAGGCTGCCGAAGCCGCGCCCGATCTCAGCGATCTCGATCTCGCCCCGCACTGCCATGCTTTGCAGCCAGCGCACGGCCTGGCGAAAGGGTTGATCGCGGCGCCGGTGTCGTTCATACTCAATCATGTTCGTCTCGACAAGCACGGCCGCAATCACGCGGTTGGCCGCGTTGTGAACCGGATACACATGTTGGATCACCGGCGCGCCGCTGCTGAGTGGCTCAGAGAGCGCCCCCTTTGCTTTTCTACCTCCCCGATCCTCCATCAATGCCCGGGAGACCGATGGCTGCATAGCCGGCGTATAGATGCGCCCGGTCATATCATCCAGATAGATGGAGGAGAGCGAATGGGGAGCCGCATGCCGGGCCACCAAAATCTGTTCCCAGGAAGTGCGTTCCGCAGAGCGCGCTTCGCGCCCTACAGTGGCGCGCAATACAACCTTTTTCTCCCCATTGTGTGGGGACGAACTTTCTTGCCGCCCCATCAGACAACAGAGCATCATATCGGAGCGGCTCACATCGGCCGTAATGGGCAGACCGGCTTCAATCCGATAGAGCAGCGCGATATCGCGCTCCGTCAATGAAGGACAGGAGTTGACCCGCTTATCCATAACACAAACGAATGCAGGGAAAAACAGGTGGAGGCATCGTTGCCATTTCAGTTCTCTATGCCCCGTCGCGCCCCACAGTGGCGCGCAAAACAACTTTTTCCCGCGGGATAAAAAAATACCGTCGTAGAAATGTCCCGTTCCCGACGGCAGAGCGCACAGCTCACACTGTTCTGGTCGGGGAGAGAGGATTTGAACCTCCGACCTCTTCGTCCCGAACGAAGCGCGCTACCAAGCTGCGCTACTCCCCGAAAGCAAAGATAAGTATAGCCTATGCCGGCTGTAATGGCAAATCGAGCCGGCGTCGGTTTGCGTCCCAGATTTTGGGGGAGAGGAACAGATTGTCTGAGTCAGGATTATCAGGATGGAAGGATACACAGGATGATAAACGGGGTGTATCCCAGATTTGGGGACATGCGGCCGCATATTGCGTAACAGCGTGCCGAATCCAGTGTAGCTGCCCAGAGGTAGCCAGAAACTCATCCCCATCTTGCGACGTACCCGGCGATAACGAAGGTGCGTTTGAATTTCAAAATGTCCATGCTATGATAAGTCCGCTCTATAATTTGGTGGTGAGGTAGAATTATGAAAAGCTTAGAGGACATCCGCAGAATCCTGCGCGCTCATCAACCCGGATTGAAAAAACGATACCACGTAGAGGAAATCGCTCTATTTGGCTCTTATGCCCGTGGCGAGCAGACGGACGCGAGCGATCTGGATATTCTGGTTAAGTATCCACTACCTCATACAGCGTTTGCTTAAATCTGTTCTCATCTTCATTGTTATAAAACGGCACGCCTATCAGTCTGTATGTTTGCCTCTCGCTTTGCGTCCTGAATTCCAGCGCTTTTCCCGCAAACGTTTGCGTCACTTTTTGCAGAAACTCCTCTTTCCATCTGTCGTGCGCTTTCAGATGCCTCCCTTTCGGTTCAACGAACATCTGATAGGTGAGCATGTTTCCGTCTTTTTCACGCAGGAACAGCACAAAGTCCGGCTCAAACGCCTGTCCGTCGTCAAAGCTGTAAATCTTGAAATGCCTTTCGTTGCGCGCCAGATATATCCCATCATACTGTTCTTTCAGTCTGTCCATCTGGCGATCAAGCATCCGCACAAACGCCTTTTCTTCGCTGGTACCGTAATTCGCCTGAAAGACATACCATGCCCGGTCAGAAACAAACTGTTCGTCACCGTCGGATCTTTCACTGCCGGCAATCAGTTTAAGCGTTTTGTCGGTAAATACAGCATCGACCCTGTTCTGTCTGAACGTTTCCGTGCCCCGGTATTCCGCACTCCGTTTACGCAGTTCAGATTCAATCTGGTCCAGCAGTCCCGTCATCGCCTCATACAGGGCTGTATTGGATAAAATATATCGTTCAGATGGAGCGCCCTGAAATGTGATGGTCAGCCCGCCCAGATACGCATCCGCTTCAATGAACTGACGGACGGACTGAATATGCGGGAAATATGTCTTCAGGGATTTGAAAGAAAAAAAGACATTGCGCGCCAGCGCATTCCTGACGATATGGACAGGTATATCTCTGACCGGAACATCTCTGCGGCCCGCTTCGGCGACGATGGCAACATTGCCGTTGCCATCAAGAATGGCATCAGAGGTTCCTCTGCCGGTTGCAAGCGCATACTGGTAATTCTTTGCAGATATGCCCAGATCGGAAAATGAGCGGATATGTTCATACCTGTTCCGAACCCGTTCATTGAGATAGATAAGCCCATGCCTGTAAAAATCCGTCTCCTTAAACGAATCTTTCAACTTAAGCGTTTCTCTGACCTCCCGCTCATCCATCATGCCTTCTTCGACCAGGGCGGCGCGAAGCTCGGAGATGTAGCGGGAATCATTCACGCTGTGGTAATGCAGCTCTTCCAATACGCGTAGTTCAGCAGTCAGGTTCTTATCGAACTTCCTTTTGTATACGTCGGTATTATCGTCTGTGACAAAGGGGAAATAACGCGCCCCGCGCCCGATCAACTGCGCTTCGGCGATGGTTGTCTTGCCGGGCTTGCCGGCCTTGCCGGCCTTGGCGTCACGGGTGGCGTAGCAGCGCACAATATCGAACAGATTCAGCACATCCCAACCCTCATTCAGTTTTTGCACGGCAAAGATGGCGCGGATGCGGTTGTTTCTGTCTTCCAGGGTGTTGAGCAGTATCTGCTGATCTTCTTTTTCCTTTTCTTCATTCACGGAAATACAGCGGCTCTCGTCAAATTCCCGGCGCAGCCTTTCCGACAGTTGATGGGGCGTGATGCAGTTTTTATTGAAAAAAGCGAAGGCGCGTTGTACCAGCGGCAAGTCCGACCTGTCCTGAATGCGCAGGATATCCTCGGCCCCGAGGTTTTCGACAATTTTGTGGAAACCGGCCTTGTTCTGCCTGGATTGGGCAATCGTCCTTTGCGCTTTGAACAGGATGACCGGCTTCAGGTCGATGCGGTGCTTGGCCGCGACTTCCTGTTTATACTGGTTGAGAATAAGCGCCTGTATGATGCGGTCTTTCTCTTCAAAATCCGCCTGAACGATGTAGACATCCTTGGCATAGCCGTCATTGCGGAACTGCCGCAGGTCATAGCGGTATAGGATCTTGTTGCGATATTTATCAACAATGTTCTTATGCGTGTACTCCAGGGTGGCGGTGAATTCCAATAGCAGATTGTCTTCATTCTGCTGGAAAATGCGCTCTACTGTAGTTTCCCAGCTTTCGAACAGTGCCTGCTGCGTTTTTGTGCTGACGTTAATATGGTGGGCTTCGTCGGCCAGAAGGACGATTTTTCTGTCCCTGAAATCCTCGTAGGTCAACGCGTTCTCTTTTGCGCTGGTGAGATCGGAATGCAGTTTCTGGATGGTGGTGAAACAGATATTGACGTCGTTTTCGTTGACGCCTTCAAAGTTGGCGACCGGCGTCACGGCAACGCGATTGACGCCGACATGATTGTATTGCGCGCCGCTGTAGGGCGCGACGATGTTTTCACTGAAGAGGTACTTGGATGACAGGGGATTAAGAAAGTTGCCCCGCGTCTTGGCGATGATATTGGTGGAATTGACGAAAAAGAGAAAGTTGCGGTAGCCCTTTTCATACAGGTACAGGATCAGCCCTGCCATAATCAGGGTCTTGCCGCTGCCGGTCGCCATGTTGAACAGACAATGCAGCGGCCACTCCTTACCCGGAAAATCATTGTCGAGACAGTGAAAGAAGCGGGCGAAGGCCTCTTCCTGATAGGGGCGCAGTGCAAATCTGGGGTTCAGGTTGTCTTTGAGATAGGTGGGGATTTCTTTTTTCAGCAGCCCCAATTGGGAAGCAGAATCAAGCGTCTCATACAAAAAGTTGTCAGCCATCATATATCTCCGCGTAGAATGTCTTTTTATGGTTGTCAAGTTATTAAACAATAACTACAATACAGTTCATGAATGTCAGGCCTCGAATAACATGTACCTATGTCTAGGCTGAGCGCCTTATTATCTCGATAATTGCTAGTTGCCAAGGACGAAATTCGGGTTCACCCGTGTGATCCCACTTTTCCCAATCCAACTCGTTAAACCATTGTCTGAATCGAATATAATCGGCTTCAGGAAGGGATAGAATCGCTTGCTGAATTTCCGTAATACTCGACATGCCTCTTTCCCCTTTTTGTCGCGCCGGCTTGGGTACAGACTGCCACTCTTGACTATCAATCGCTTGCGTTACAATGCCCCATAGAATTGTTTGTTCAGCGCCTTGTCCTCCTCGCTGACGCCGAAATCTGCGTCGTCGATCTCCGAAAGGTTGATATAGAGTTGGTTCTTGTTCAGCAGTTCCGCCAACAGGCGCTTCTGCTTATCCAGCCCGTTTGCTCCCTGGCCGATGGCGATAAAGTCATGGACCGCATCGTCCGGCGTTTCAGGATTGACATACCAGTTGAGGAAGGAGTTTTCGGCGATGTCTTGCCAGAGTCCCACAAGCTCTGCAGAGGAGTGCGCGGCCTGGATTTTGTCCATATAGGCTTGGTTGTACTGCATCAGTTCGCAGTAGATGAAGTCGCCGCCGCCCCGCCAGTTGACGGATTCGGAGACGCCGCCGCTGTCGTATTCGATCTCTTCGAGTAGCCTCCCTGCTTTTTTGACTTTTTTGCCAACAACCTTCTTCAGCCGTTCAAGCGTGATGGTTTCTGCATAGTCCATCTGTTCAACCGTAATCCATTGGCGGTTCATTTTGTGGGCGACTGCGGCGGTGGTGGCGGAACCAGCGAAGAAGTCGAGAACAAAGTCGTTTTGCTGCGTAGATATGTGGATAATCCTTTCAAGCAAACGTTCCGGCTTTGAAGTCGAAAACACGTTTTTGCTCTCAAATAATTTCATCAAGTCCTTTGTTGCTTCGGTTGCAGTGCCAACGTCAGCCCAGATTGTGAACGGATTCGTGCCCTTCTCTTGAGCCTCAAACAAGAATCGTTTGTATTGAGGCTTAGATTGCCCCGTTTTCCCAAAAACGATTCTGTTGTCTTTGAGAGCGTCTTCGTATTTCTCCTCGGAAAAACGCCAGTGTCTTCCTTCAGGCGGCCAGTATTCCTTTTCCGTGTTCGGGTTGACAATCGGATAGGTTAGATTTGGTCGAATGTTAGGCGCATCGAAGGGATCGGCTACCCATGGTCCTCTTGAGTCATTATCGGGATTAGAAAATTTGCTGTTATCTGCCTGCAATGGATTGAGTGTCAAGAGCCTTCTATCTTTCGCATAAGACAAGAGATAGTTGTGTGACAATGATACATCTATGTCATTCTGGCTTGACTTACGATGATTCCAGATGAAATTGGCAACAAAATTCTCTTGATTAAATATCTCGTCAAGTAACAAGCTTATGTATGCCTGTTCATTATCATCACAATTCACAAAAATCGCCCCGTCATCCTTCAACAACTTTCTTGCTACTTCCAGCCGGTTCTTCATAAACGTCAGCCAGCTTGAATGATTGAAGCTATCGTTGTAACCGAACGAATCATTTCCCGTGTTATACGGCGGATCAATGTAAATCAGCTTCACCTTGCCCCGGAACTGCTTCTTGAGCGTATGTAACGCCAGCAGGTTGTTGCCCTTAATGATCAGATTCTCCCGAATCGTGCCGCGTCCGTCCCGCCTGATCTCCGTCACCTCCTCTTCGCCGTCAACCGTATAGCGTTGCCAATTGGTCAGCGCCTTGGGATCAAACAAGCGGTCGATCTCATCCTGCGCCAGAATTTCATTAAAGAATATCTCTTTGCGCTTCTCTTCCTCTTTGGTCTGCCCTCCCTCCAGAACGCAATCCTTGTACGGCCAGACCAGGGACACCTCGCCCCGTTCACGCAGAAATTTGCCGTCGATGTTCAGGCCGATTCTGTTGCGAAAGCGGGTGTATGAATCGGCCAGGAAGTTCTTGTCGGAGATGTAGTCGATGAAGGTGTTGAGATTGAAGATCCAGTGCCCGACGATCTCGTCAAAGAATTTCGCCTTGATATCGGCATCAGCGAGCAGCAGCCTCACCAGGTCATGGTCGATCTTCCAGGCGCGGTCGATCACCGCCGCCTTGACCAACTCACCCGCATCGTCGATGAAACGGGCGTCGGTTTTGAGCAGTTCGATCAGTCTTTCGCTAAAGCCTCTTGCCATCTGTTGGCTCTCCGATAAGAAAATCTCTCGTCGTCAATGACGGGTCTGACGTCACAAGTCTTCATAAAACGCCCGATTCAGCGCCTTGTCCTCCTCGCTGACGCCGAACTCTGCGTCGTCGATCTCTGAAAGGTTGACGTAGAGTTGGTTCTTGTTCAGCAGTTCCGCCAACAGGCGCTTCTGCTTGTCCAGCCCGTTTGCTCCCTGGCCGATGGCGATGAAGTCATGGACCGCATCGTCCGGCGTTTCAGGATTGACATACCAGTTCAGGAAGGAGTTTTCGGCGATGTCTTGCCAGAGTCCCACAAGCTCTGCAGAGGAGTGCGCGGCCTGGATTTTGTCCATATAGGCTTGGTTGTATCGCATCAGTTCGCAGTAGATGAAGTCGCCGCCGCCCCGCCAGTTGACGGATTCGGAGATGCCGCCGCTGTCGTATGCAAGCTCTGCGAGTGGCTTTCCCTCCACCTTAACTTTTTTGCCCACAACTTTCTTCAACCGTTCAAGCGTGATGGTTTCCATGTACTCCATCTGTTCAATGCCGATATACTGACGCCCCATTTTGTGAGCGACGGCGCAGGTCGTTCCGCTTCCGAGGTGGAAATCTAAAACAATATCCCTTTCTTTGGTTGTGTATTCAATAATGCGTTGAATGAGTAACTCAGTTTTCGGATAAGCAAACACTTTGCTCCCGAATAATTCTACAATTTCATCCGTACCTTTCTTGTTGACCATGCTTTTCAGCAATTCATCCATCGCTTGATTGAGAAAGTTCGACGATACGTATGCTTTATCAAAATCGTCACCTTTTTTTGCAATTTCTTCCGACTTAAAGACTCGCATGGCCGGACGTTTCAGGTCGAGAAAATCATAATCGCCGGGAAAAACTATCTTCTTACTTCTCAGATATTCATCAACAGTATCGACTGTGATTGCCCAACTACGATTGGGATTAACGGAGAATCCCTGCTTATTTCTGGGGTTTATTAAGGTAAAATTAGATTTTGGTCTTTCTTGAATGGTCGTTTGCTTCGTAAGATCGCTTAATCTCCATTCATCGTCGGGAAAATCGGGCGTCTTATAGTATTTGCGTGAAACAGCGCGTTGAAAGAGAGTATCTTTTTTCGATGCTCCTTTTGTGTACATCAGCATCCAATCAAAATCCTGCGACAGCTTGTAAGGCACATCGCTTTTCCCGCTCCGCGTCTTTCTCGGAACGGTTGCGATAAAGTTATCTTTGCCGAATATATCATCAGCCACGAGTTTCAAATAGTGCATTTCCTGATCGTCACTGTGAATGAAAATAATTCCCTCATCCTGCAATAGTTCTCGCGTCACGTCCAGCCGATTCTTCATAAACGTCAGCCAGCTTGAATGATTGAAGTGGTCGTTATAGCCAAAACTATCTGAGCCGGTGTTATACGGCGGATCAATGTAAATCAGTTTCACCTTGCCCCGGAACTGCTTCCTCAGTGTGTGCAACGCCAGCAGGTTGTTGCCCCTGATGATCAGATTCTCCCGGATCATGCCGCGCCCGTCCCGCCTGATCTCCCTCATCTTCCGCTCGCCGTCAACCGTGTAACGTTTCCAATTGGTCAGCGCCTTGGGATCAAACAAGCGGTCGATCTCATCCTGCGCCAGTATCTCATTGAAAAATATCTCCTTGCGCTTTTCCTCTTCCTTCGTCTGCCCTCCCTCCAGCACGCAATCCTTGTACGGCCAGACCAGGGACACCTCACCCCGTTCACGCAGAAATTTGCCGTCGATGTTCAGGCCGATTCTGTTGCGAAAGCGAGTGTATGAATCGGCCAGGAAGTTCTTGTCGGAGATGTAGTCGATGAAGGTGTTGAGATTGAAGATCCAGTGCCCGACGATCTCGTCAAAGAATTTCGCCTTGATATCGGCATCAGCGAGAAGCAGCCTCACCAGGTCATGGTCGATCTTCCACGCGCGGTCGATCACCGCCGCCTTGACCAACTCACCCGCATCGTCGATGAAACGGGCGTCGGTTTTGAGCAGTTCGATCAGTCTTTCACTAAAGCCTCTTGCCATCTGTTGGCTCTCCGATAAGAAAATCTCTCGCCGTCATGACGGGTCTGACGTCACAAGTCTTCATAAAACGCCCGATTCAGCGCCTTATCCTCCTCGCTGACACCGAACTCTGCGTCGTCGATCTCCGAAAGGTTGACGTAGAGTTGGTTCTTGTTCAGCAGTTCCGCCAACAGGCGCTTCTGCTTGTCCAGCCCGTTTGCTCCCTGGCCGATGGCGATGAAGTCATGGACCGCATCGTCCGGCGTTTCAGGATTGACATACCAGTTCAGGAAGGAGTTTTCGGCGATGTCTTGCCAGAGTCCCACAAGCTCTGCGGAGGAGTGCGCCGCCTGGATTTTGTCCATATAGGCTTGGTTGTACCGCATCAGTTCGCAGTAGATGAAGTCGCCGCCGCCCCGCCAGTTGACGGATTCAGAGATGCCGCCGCTGTCGTATGCAAGCTCTGCGAGTAGCTTTCCCTCCGCCTTAACTTTTTTGCCCACAACTTTCTTCAGCCGTTCAAGCGTGATGGTTTCCACATACTCCATCTGTTCAACCGTAATCCATTGGCGGTTCATTTTGTGGGCAACTGCGGCAGTGGTGGCGGAACCGGCGAAAAAGTCAAGGACGATGTCACCGGGTTTTGTGGTGATCTCTAATACGTCCCGTATTACGTACGGTGACTTCGGGTAACTGAACACCCGACTGCCAAACAGAGTCTTAATGCCTTGTGTGGCAGTTTGGCCGGAATAGTAGGGTTTGTTCCATATCGTTTTGGCTTTTTCACCCCTGTATTCATCTTCATACAGTTTGGAATAGATAACGTAACCATTTTTTATTTTTCTAACCTCAATATATTTGTCTTTCATCCGCGCAAAAGTATCCCTTCCCCAACGCCAACATTTTTCTGTCCCTTGATTGTCAATAGGCAGAATTTTTATATCACTACTTGTTTGTCTTTCTAGTTGGGTCGAGTTAGTCATCTCATTATAGAAAATTGGGTAAAACAGATTAGGGCGATCTTGTTTTCTTACATTATCCCCCCGTCTCACAAATCCATTCAGCATATAGTTACCGTATACATCCTTATATTTGAAGTCCTGTCGTTTTTCATCCGTTAAAGAAAGCCGGCCTAACTCAGTTATCTCAATATTTTTAGCATAAAAAAGCATGTTCTCATGTGCAGTAGGAAAAAATTTAGCATCCTGTCGACCGGCTGGATTATTCACTACGGAGATGATTCCCATTCGATTTTCCACATCGAATATTTCATCAAGTAATGCCCCGAGATAGAAAAGCTCATGGTGATCAATAGCTACCACCAAGATACCATCTTCGGTCAAAACCGATTTGGCAACTTCCAACCGGTTTCTCATGAAAGTAAGCCAAGCGCTGTGGTTGAAAGTATTGTTATAGGTGAATGTATTGGCCGCAGACTTTGTATTATACGGCGGATCAATGTAAATCAGTTTCACCTTGCCCCGGAACTGCTGTTTGAGCGTGTGCAACGCCAGCAGGTTATTGCCCCTGATGATCAGATTCTCCCGGATCATGCCGCGCCCGTCCCGCCTGATCTCCCTCACCTTCCGCTCGCCGTCAACCGTGTAGCGTTTCCAATTGGTCAGCGCCTTGGGATCAAACAAGCGGTCGATCTCATCCTGCGCCAGTATCTCATTGAAAAATATCTCCTTGCGCTTTTCCTCTTCCTTCGTCTGCCCTCCCTCCAGCACGCAATCCTTGTACGGCCAGACCAGGGACACCTCGCCCCGTTCACGCAGAAATTTGCCGTCGATGTTCAGGCCGATTCTGTTGCGAAAGCGAGTGTATGAATCAGCCAGAAAGTTCTTGTCGGAGATGTAGTCGATGAAGATGTTGAGATTGAAGATCCAGTGCCCGGCGATCTCGTCAAAGAATTTCGCCTTGATATCGGCATCAGCGAGCAGTAGCCTCACCAGGTCATGGTCGATCTTCCACGCGCGGTCGATCACCGCCGCCTTGACCAACTCACCCGCGTCGTCGATGAAACGGGCGTCGGTTTTGAGCAGTTCGATCAGTCTTTCACTAAAGCCTCTTGCCATCTGTTGGCTCTCCGATAAGAAAATCTCTCGCCGTCAATGACGGGTCTGACGTCACAAGTCTTCATAAAACGCCCGATTCAGCGCCTTATCCTCCTCGCTGACACCGAACTCTGCGTCGTCGATCTCCGAAAGGTTGACGTAGAGTTGGTTCTTGTTCAGCAGTTCCGCCAACAGGCGCTTCTGCCTGTCCAGCCCGTTTGCTCCCTGGCCGATGGCGATGAAGTCATGGACCGCATCGTCCGGCGTTTCAGGATTGACATACCAGTTCAGGAAGGAGTTTTCGGCGATGTCTTGCCAGAGTCCCACAAGCTCTGCGGAGGAGTGCGCCGCCTGGATTTTGTCCATATAGGCTTGGTTGTACCGCATCAGTTCGCAGTAGATGAAGTCGCCGCCGCCCCGCCAGTTGACGGATTCAGAGATGCCGCCGCTGTCGTATGCAAGCTCTGCGAGTAGCTTCCCTGCTTTTTTGACTTTTTTGCCAACAACCTTCTTCAGCCGTTCAAGCGTGATGGTTTCCACATACTCCATCTGTTCAACCGTAATCCATTGGCGGTTCATTTTGTGGGCAACTGCGGCAGTGGTGGCGGAACCGGCGAAAAAGTCAAGGACGATGTCACCACTTTCTGTCAACCACGCAACGATGCGTTTCAAAATCTCCTCATTTTTTTCATGTTCAAACCTTGATTGGCGACCGGCAACGCTAATATCCATCCAATTTTCGCTCATCAAAATTTTATCAGTTGCAGGAATGTAGTGTTCAGGTTTGCCGTTTTTGCTCAGCCTGACCAGCTCAAAATCTGAATGAGTCAGGATGCTGATTGCCTGCATGTATCTGTGATAATAGTCATCTATATGCGCATCTGTAGATGTTCTCTTTGGCAATTCCGTGCGCCTGAATATAGGCGATTACGGTCCGATAATTATTGACAGCGTCATAAGTCCGCTGTTTCGCCCATCGCCATTGGCCTGTTGCCGGAGTTATGCCGAAAAGTTCAAACCGCATAGTTGGTCGATCTGTCCCACGCCAGTGGTTATTCCATGAACTTGCACGATTGCCGGTTAACCTCTTAAACAGATTCGGGATTTTGATTTGACTCTCTCTGCTGTAATAGAGGATGGTATCGTATCCCGCATTCAATTTATCAATGGAATCAAACTGTTTCTGAAGACTTTTTTGCCCTTTCTTCACAATAATGCCATTCCGAAAATTGTCACTCCCAAAGACATCGTCACAGAGGCATTTCAGATAAGCTATTTCCCGGTTGTCAATTTGAATCAGAATGAACCCATCTGGCCTAAGCAGTTCTTTCGCCGCTTCCAACCGATTTTTCATAAATGTTAACCAGGTGGAATGCGTAAAACTATCGTTGTATTGAAACGAATCATTTTCCGTGTTATACGGCGGATCAATGTAAATCAGTTTCACCTTGCCCCGGAACTGCTTCCTCAGCGTGTGCAACACCAGCAGGTTGTTGCCCCTGATGATCAGATTCTCCCGGATCATGCCGCGCCCGTCCCGCCTGATCTCCCTCATCTTCCGCTCGCCGTCAACCGTGTAACGTTTCCAATTGGTCAGCGCCTTGGGATCGAACAAGCGGTCGATCTCATCCTGCGCCAGTATCTCATTGAAAAATATCTCCTTGCGCTTTTCCTCTTCCTTCGTCTGCCCTCCCTCCAGCACGCAATCCTTGTACGGCCAGACCAGGGACACCTCGCCCCGTTCACGCAGAAATTTGCCGTCGATGTTCAGGCCGATTCTGTTGCGAAAGCGAGTGTATGAATCGGCCAGAAAGTTCTTGTCGGAGATGTAGTCGATGAAAGTGTTGAGATTGAAGATCCAGTGCCCAGCGATCTCGTCAAAAAATTTCGCCTTGATATCGGCATCAGCGAGAAGCAGCCTCACCAGGTCATGGTCGATCTTCCACGCGCGGTCGATCACCGCCGCCTTGACCAACTCACCCGCGTCGTCGATAAAACGGGGGTCGGTTTTGAGCAGTTCGATCAAGGTTGCGTGGAAACGCTTTGCCAATGTTGTCGTCCTTACGGTGTTGTCTTTACGTTGACGTGCGCAAACCATGCTACTACATATATTTGGCGCAAACGAAATCTTTATCTTTGTGGACAGACGAAGATCTGGGTTTACAAAGACGCCCGGATCTGTTACACTATTCATCTAACTATAGCGGTTTAGAATTGCTTGACTTTAGCGGTTCAGAAAGCCATTGCACCCATCCTGTCGATGCGCGCAAGAGGACGAAAGGACAGATAGGCCGGGGAAGATCGTAGGGACAACCCTTGTGGTTGCCCGCAGTGGCGGCCCAGTTCTTCTTCCTGTTCAGAGAGAAAGAAAAATGGAACAACCGGAACAACAGAACGGTCGGGCAGACGTCTATCGGCGGCTCATAGGCTATCTGCGTCCCTATTGGAAGCGAACATCCATTGCCTATGCGTCTGTACTGTTTGCCGCGCTGCTCAACCTGTACATCCCGCAGATCCTGAAAAACGCCATCGATCTGGGCATCACCAACCAGCGCGCCGGCGCGCTCTTTGCGGCCGCGGGCTGGATCCTCGGCATTGCAGTCGTGCGCGGGGCGGCGGCGTTCGGGCAGCGCTACTACGGCGAGTGGTTGACCCACCGGATCGCCTACGACCTGCGCAACCACTTCTATGCCAGCGCGCAGCGGCTGCCCTTTTCCTTTCACGACCGCTCCCAGACCGGCGATCTGATGAGCCGGGCCACCAGTGACATTACCGAAACGGAGCGCTTCGTCGGCATGGGACTGATAGATCTGGCGGCAACGCTTCTGTTGCTGGTCGGCGTTATCATCGCCATGGCGCTGGAAAGCTTCAGCCTGTCGCTGTATGCCCTCGTCCCTCTGGCTGTGCTGCTGGCGCTGACCACCCGCTTCGGTATGGTGGTGCGGCCGCGTTTCAAACGGATTCAGGAGCAGATGGGCCGGCTTTCTTCGACGATGCAGGAGAGCATGACCGGCATCCAGGTGGTGAAGGCCTTTGCGCGCGAGGTGGACGAGTTGGAAAAATTCGACGCGGCCAACGAGGATTGGTTCGCAAAGCGCTTCGGCATCATCAAAATCTGGGCCAACAACTGGCCCACATTCACATTCATCCTTTTGATCAGCGTCTTTCTGCTCCTGTTCTTCGGTGGTCCCCGCGCGCTGGATGGTTCGGTCACCGTGGGGTCGCTCTTCGCGCTGCTGGCGTATGTGATGATGCTCAATGGCCCGGTGCAACGCTTGGGTTTTTTGGTGAATATGGCGGCCACATCCGGGGCCAGCGCCACCCGGATTTTCGAGATCATCGACACGCCATCTGAAGTGGAGGAGACGGCGGATGCTATTGTTCTGAACGAGGCGCGCGGCGCGGTGACGTTCACGCATGTAAGCTTCCGCTATCTGGACGGCCCGCAGGTGCTGGACGACGTCAGCTTTCAAGTGGCGTCGGGGCAGACAGT
Source organism: uncultured Caldilineaceae bacterium (assembly GCA_958295915.1). Taxonomy (GTDB): domain Bacteria; phylum Chloroflexota; class Anaerolineae; order Caldilineales; family Caldilineaceae; genus Bin5. The sequence continues at coordinate 2,544,906 of OY282381.1, read as the reverse complement.
CGCTCTGATCGGCCCCACGGGAAGCGGTAAATCGACCATTACCAATCTGATCCCGCGCTTTTACGACCCGACCAGCGGCGCCATCCATATCGACGGCTACGACGTGCGCAGCGTCACCCTGGACAGCCTGCGCCAACAGATCGGTACCGTCCTGCAAGATCCGTTCCTGTTCGGGATGACGATTGCGGAAAATATCGCCTACGGGCGGCCTGCGGCCACGCCGGCGGAGATCGTCGCCGCGGCCGAAGCGGCCCGGGCGCATGAGTTTATTATGGAGTTCCCGGCCGGCTACGAAACAGCCGTGGGCGAGCGGGGCGTGACCCTGAGCGGGGGGCAGAAGCAGCGAGTCGCCATCGCCAGGGCACTGCTCTACGACCCCCGCATTCTGATTTTGGACGACTCCACCAGCAGCGTGGACACAGAGACGGAACATCTGATCCAGCAGGCGCTCAGCACGCTGATGGAAGGTCGCACGACCTTTATCATTGCCCAGCGTCTGCTAACCCTGAAGAATGCGGATCAGATCTTTGTGCTGGATGCAGGCCGCATCGTCGAGCGGGGCAGCCACGACGAACTGCTGACCCAGAACGGTCTATACCGGCGCATCTACGATCTACAACTCAAAGATCAGGAGGAGTTCGCTGCCCTGGAGTCGCGGCTGCGCGCGCAGTCTCAGACCATAGCGACGACCACGCCTGTCAGCGCCGCCGAGGATTCCGCTCGCCATTTGGTCATTGCAGGCGCCTTGGATGGGAGTAAGGAACTGACATGAGCAATACGAACGGCAAAGCGAAGAAGGTTGGTTTGCGCGCTACTGGGGAGCGCGACGTGGTTTCTGCGGGGCCGCCCTCCCCGGGAAGCGCAGAGGCCATGGCCGCGCGCGAAGACGTAACCGCCTATACGAATGGACAACAGGACAAACTGCCGCGTCAGCGGGATGCGCTGGGCCGGGAACAAGGCAGCATGGCGAGCGCAGACAGCAGCCTGCCGGCGACGGAGCGGGAGAGACTGCGCCGCGAGCGGAAAATTCAGGATCTGCTGCCGGATGAGGACGAAGCGCTGGTGAAAACCTACGACGGACGTCTGGTGCGTCGGTTGATGGTGTACGTGCGCGTCTACATGCGGGAATTCGTCCTCTCCCTTCTGCTGATCATCGTTACTTCTCTGATGAGCGTGGGCACTCCCTGGCTGATCCAGCGGGCCATCGACGACGGCATTCGCGCCGGTAATCTGGGCGCGCTGCGCCTGTGGACATTCCTTTTTCTGGGCGCCATCGCGCTGGAATGGGTCACAAACCGCGCCCGTCTGACGGTGATGGCCTATGCCGGCACCCGCATTGTCACGGATGTGCGCAGCCAACTCTTCCGCCATCTGCACACCCTTTCCCTCAGCTTCTTCAACGAGTACAGCGTCGGTCGGCTGATGAGCCGGCTGATCAGCGATGTGGGCGTGCTGCAGGATTTCGTCACCTGGTCGATCACCGGGCTGGCCCGCTCTGTCTTCGTACTGCTCGGCATTGTCATCGCCATGCTGATCCTGAACTGGCAGTTGGCGCTGGTGACTTTTGCTGTGTTGCCGCTGATGATCGGTCTGACCAACTACTTTCGTCGCTATGTGCGTCAAGCCTATCGCGCGGCCCGTCAGCGTCTGTCTCTGCTCAACGGCTTTCTCAACGAGTCGATCACCGGCATCCGCGTGACGAAGAGTTTTGCGCGCGAACAGGGCAACGCCCGCCATTTCAGCGATCTCAACCGCTCCTATTTCGATGCCAATGTGAAGACCACACAGCTGGCTGCGATCTTCTTCCCTGGGGTAGATTTCATCGGTTCTCTGGCGACTGCGCTAGTTGTCGGTGTAGGTGGCTGGTTGATTCTGGGGGATCAGTTGACTGCGGGTGTGCTGGCAGCCTTCATCCTATGGGTAGAACGCTTCTTCGATCCGATCCGTGAACTCTCGCGGCGCTACTACACCTTCCAGGCAGCAATGGCTGCCAGCGAGCGCCTCTTCGCTCTGCTCGACACGGAGCCGGATCTGCAGGATGCGCCCCGGGCCGTCGTTTTGCCGCCGATCACAGGCCGGGTGGCGTTGGAAAACGTCCACTTCCACTACAAGGAGGACGAGCCGGTGCTGCAGGGGGTGTCGATCAGGGCTGAGCCGGGTGAGCGGATCGCTCTCGTCGGCGAGACCGGCGCCGGCAAGAGCACGGTCATCCGCCTGATAGCCCGCTTCTTCGATGTGACCGACGGCGCCGTGCGCATCGACAGCTACGACGTGCGTGATGTCACCCAGGCCAGCTTGCGGGCCCAGTTGGGCATCGTCCTGCAGGATACCTTCCTCTTCGACGGGACGATCCGGGACAATATCCGCTACGGACGCTTAGACGCCACCGACGCGGAGGTGGAGGCTGCGGCCATCGCCGTCGGCGCCGATGGATTTATTCGCAAGCTGCCTGATGGCTACAATACGGAAGTGGGCGAAAACGGCGTGAATCTGAGCGTTGGCCAGCGTCAGATCGTGTCTTTCGCGCGCGCGTTGCTAGCAGATCCCCGCATCCTCATTCTGGACGAGGCCACCAGCTCTATCGACACGGCGACAGAGCGCCAGATTCAGGCCGGGTTGGAACGCCTGCTGACAGGGCGCACCAGCTTTGTCATCGCCCATCGGCTCAATACAATTGTCAATTCAGATACGATCGTTGTGCTGGATCAGGGTCGTGTGCTGGAGGCAGGCAGCCACGAAGAACTGCTGGCTCAGCGGGGGCGCTACTACCAGTTGTACACAATGCAATGGGCGGTGGAAGGTGATGTATTGCACGCCACTGTGGGGCGCGACAATCCGAGGGCTAAAAACTACGCCTTGAATTGATAAAAGGGCAAAGAGCAGCGGCAGAGCAGGTGGTCTTTGCCTTTAGCTTTCTTCAATCGCGACACGCGCCATCACATCCCCCTGCTGAATCGCATCGACTACATCCTGGCCGCTCCGCACTCTGCCGAAGACCGTATGCTTGTTGTCCAGCCAATTGGTGGCCACATGGGTAATGAAGAACTGGCTGCCGTTTGTGTTGGGGCCAGCGTTGGCCATGCTCAGCACGCCGGGGCCGTCGTGCAGCAAGTCCGGGTGAAACTCGTCGTTGAAGCGATAGCCGGGACCGCCCTGTCCGCTGCCCGTAGGGTCGCCGCTCTGGATCATAAAATCCTCGATCACCCGATGAAACTTGACGCCATCGTAGAAGCCATCCCGCGCCAGGGACACAAAGTTGTTGACCGTTTGGGGGGCTTTGTCGGCGTGCAGGTCGATGATGATATCACCTCGGTCGGTTTGAATCGTCGCCCTATACCCCTTGGACGGGTCGATCTGCATGGCCGGGGGAGAAGAATACTGCTTCATAAGAGATTCCTTTCGCTGCAAGGCAGGTTGCATCAATGATTAAGGCAGGTTGCATCAGTGATTATAGCGATTCGGCGCTGAAGCGCAAAGAAGATGAATGGAAGTCGCGCCATCTTTCTCCGAGCCGACGCTTCCGGCAGATAGAGGCAGGTATGCTATACTGCTTGCTGTACGCGCCAAAAGGGATTCACGGGCCAAATCTGATGACAGCCCCGCCAATCGAAACATCAACCAAACTCATCAGCGGTGACGAGCTCCTGGCAATGGGTGATAGCGGACCATGCGAACTCATAGACGGAGAAATTGTAAGCATGGGTCCGACTGGCGGGGTACGCAGTTTCCTTGAATCAAAGCTCGATCGCCGTCTTGGCGCATTCATCGAAAATACGAAATCTGGTTAGTTCCTGGTTGGAGAGGTTGGCATTTATATTCGCCACAATCCGGATCGGATACGCGGCGCTGATTTTGCCTTCTGGTCGAAAGCAAGGCTGCCAGACGGCCCGCTGACCGGCTTCACACTCTCTGTTGCCGAATTTTTCACTATCTGATTTCTCGGCGGTCTGACGGACATCCCAGCCTTACCCTTCCATGCCCCACGCCCTGTCCCACATTACCGTTCTTGACCTTTCACGGGTTCTCGCCGGCCCGTTTGCTACCATGATCCTCGGCGATTACGGCGCGGAGATCATCAAAATCGAGCAACCAGGCCGCGGGGACGACGCCCGCCATTGGGGGCCGCCCTTCACCGCCGGCGGGCAAAGCGCTTATTTTCTGTGCGCCAATCGCAACAAACGCAGTCTGACTTTGAATGTAAAGACGGAAGCGGGCCAGACGATCTTGCGGCGGCTGGCCGCTCAGGCCGATGTGCTGGTGGAAAACTTCAAGGCCGGCGGGATGGAGCGGATGGGACTGGGCTACGAGAGCCTGCGGATGGACAACCCCGGCTTGATCTACTGCGCCATTACCGGTTATGGGCAGACCGGCCCCGATCGAGCCCATCCGGGCTACGATACGGTCATTCAGGCCCAGGGCGGAATTATGAGTATCACCGGCCCGACGAGCGAGGGAAGCGATGGCGAGCCGCACAAAGTGGGGGTGGCCATCGTTGACATCACCGCTGGCCTGCAGGCGGCAGTTGCGATTCTGACTGCCCTGCAACATAGAGAGAGAACGGGCGAAGGTCAGCACATCGACATCGCGCTCTACGATACGCAGCTGGGTTGGCTGGCGAATGTCGCCAGCGGTTATCTGCTCTCCGGCGAACCGCCCCGACGCTATGGCAATGCCCATGGGACGGTCGTGCCCTATCAGACCTTTGCCACTGCCGACGGCCATCTGATGCTGGCAGTGGGCAACGATAGTCAGTTTGCGTCATTGGCCCAAGTGGTAGGGGAACCGACCTGGGCCAATGATGAGCGATTTGCCACAAATCCAGCCCGGGTGCAGTTTCGGAATGCGCTTATTCCGGCGCTGGCCGCCCATCTCCGCACCCGCCCTACTGATGAATGGATCGAACAGCTCCGCACGGTGGGTGTGCCCTGTGGTCCAGTCAATGACATTCCCACGGCGTTAGCAGCGCCCCAGGCCCAGCATCGGCAGATGATACACACAATCACTGACGGCAACGGCGATAGCATTCGGCTGGTCGGCCCGGCGCCCAAGCTGGACAAGACACCAGCGGACATATTCCGACCACCGCCGCTGCTGGGCGAACATACAGATGAACTGCTACGGGAAAAACTAGATTTGACGGCAGAGGAGATCGAAGCGTTGCGCCACAACGAAGTGATTTAGACTGCAGTTTCACTGACAACTAAAAACTACTATGTATCCTTCTTGTCATGTACACGCGCCTAGGCTATACTGATGTGGAGATTGAACTTGTCCTCCTCCCCTCTGCTGACGCTTCCTTAACAGGGAAGGATTCTGCCATGCATACCAACCTGGAATTCCGCGGGCGCTGGCTGAACATCTACGGAAATTTAATTCTGATTGCGATTCTTACAGGATTTACTGCGGGCATCTATGCGCCCTGGGGGTATGCTCGCTGGCAGCGGATCATCACCGAAAACACCTATTACGAGGACCAACAGTTGGAGTTCGACGGCTCCGGCGGAGAGGCATTCGCGCAATTCATCATTATTGGATGCTTTACACTGATCACCTTGGGGCTGTACATCATTCTCGGCTTCTCTGCTACTCGGATGCTGCGCTGGCAATATGCCCACACGCTCATGCCCAATGGACAGCGTATGGAGTATCAGGGCAAGACGATTGACATTTTCTGGGAATGGTTTTTGCTCGTTCTCTTCACACCTCTCACACTGGGTCTCTACTATTATTGGGGGCGCAACCGCCTGCGCCGCCAAATTCTGACCAATGTTTCCCTGAACGGTCAGCATATCCAGCTCGGCAGCTCCAGCATTGACTTTTCCCTGGCCGTGCTGAGCAGCTGGCTGGTGACAGTTGTCGCGCTGGCTCTCTATGCTTTGCTGGGTTTCACCCTGAGCCGCCAAATTCTGGCCAATATACCCCTGGATAGCCAACAGATACAACTCGAGAGCGCCGGCACTGACTTTTTCCCGACTGTACTGGTCAACTGGCTGCTGACAGTCGTCATACTGGGTTTCTATGCTTTGTTAGGCTTGGCTTTGCTGGGTTTCGCTACCGCCCTCCTGCGCGGATGGGAAGTGCGTCGGACTCTTGTGCCGGCGCCTGTGCGTTCCCGCACTCCCATGCCGGTGATATCGACGCCGGTCAGCGTACTGACCGGCGGACTCTCCGGCGCGACGGCGCGCGACACAGACGCTACTGACAAGGCTGCGGATGAGTACGAACCGTTCTATACATATGATGAACAGACCCAATCCACAGACAGCGGCTATGGTCCCGATGCGCAGCCCAGCGCGGAATCGAGTACACAAGCGGCGCAAGAGGACGAATACTACGACTTCGCCGACTATTCCACACATCCGGGTCAGACAACACAGATGGACAACAGCGACGACACATCCGACTGGAGCAATGAGGAGTGGGCTCGTCCCCAAGCCACTTCCTTTACGGATGAGGCAACGGACGAAGACAAAGAAACGAAGTATTGGCAGAATCGACGCGCAGATGATGGGACATAACGGTTTTTACGGCTGTCTGCCATGCAGTTGCGTTTCCATTTTCGTGGCTGAATCGGCCACATCCATGTTGCCTCTCACAGGAGTTCGATAAGCGGCTGGTCCGCCTGCGCCGGTATGACGGTCCCGATCTCCCAAAAAGGCTGTTCTTCCCCCTCACAAACGGAGCGGAACTGGCTGAAACCGGCCGGCGGAATCGCCAGCAGAAGCCCCCCGCTTGTCTCTGCCTCCCACAAAAGCGTCTTGCGCGCCTCCGTCACAGTGGCGGCAAAGGCGACGGCCGTCCCAAAATGCTCCGGATTGCGGGTGCTTCCCCGGGTCAGATAGCCGGCCCGAATGTACCCGAAGACACCGGGCAAAGCCGGGACACGCTCCGCCTGTATCTGCAGTCGAATCGGCGCATCCGTCGCCGCGGCCGTCGCCATCTCCACCGCGTGGCCTAACAGACCATAGCCGGTGATGTCCGTTCCACTGCGCGCGCCGGCTGCGCGGCCTGCTTTGGCGGCCGCGCGGTTCAGGTGGGTCATCGAAGCGATGGCGCTTTCCAGATGGGATGGCTCAAGATCCGGTCTGCCCAGAGCGCGTCGCGCGCGCCGGCCCGCAGAGTTTTCCCCTGGGCCTGTCAGCTTGGCGGCAGTGGTAATGACGCCGGTGCCGAGGGGTTTTGTGAGAACCAGACGGTCGCCCGCTGTCGCGCTCCCCTTACGAATCAGCGAACGAGGAGAGGCGATTCCGGTGACACTCAAGCCATAGAATGGCTCCGGATTCGTCACTGTATGGCCGCCGGCGATGACCGCATCGGCTTCCTGCACTTTCGCCGCGCCGCCAGCCATGATCTCGCCAATGATCTCTGCCGGCAGATCTTCGGGAAAGCCGGCGATATTCAAACAGACACGCACATCGCCGCCCATTGCATAGATATCGCTCATGGAATTGGCGGCGGCAATTGCCCCGTACAGCCAGGGGTCGTCGACGATCGGCGTAAAAAAATCTGTCGTCTGAATGAGCACACTCTCGTCATCCAGGCGATAGACAGCCGCATCATCCGGTTTGCCCAAGCCGATAAGAACATCCGGATATTCAGTTTGTGGGAAGACCTCGGCCAACTGTCGCACGACCTGCGACAACGCCCCCGGTGGGAGCTTTGAAGCTCAACCAGCGCAGGCGACGCGCGCGGTCAAAGGAACGATTTCTTCCGTCATGTCAACTTTTCCTCCGCGGATTTGAATCTGTAAGCTTATTGTATCACAAACCCACGCAGATCAGCGGACTCTCAAAACCGGAGTGAAATCATACAAACTACATGCCAAACGAGGATAATTCTTCGTTCCCCTAAGGCGGGCAGGCAAAATATCCAGTGAATCGACGAAATCCTTATGCAATTTGCATAGTGAAAGCCAGAGCGATTGGGGATATAGTAGAATCAAGTGGCGTGAAGCGGGAACCGCGTGGGGTCGGTCCCGGAGAGACTTCCGCCACGACCTTCCTTCTTTCCTCCTTATGGGCCCCGATAGAGAGATATGGCTCTGTCGGGGTTCCTCCTCCCTCTTTCAACAGAAGAAAAGACTCCGACTGCGCATGAGCCGGAGTCTGTACAATCAATTTTTGACTACGTGGAGGTAGGAAAGGGTCTAGGCTACGACCGTCTTATCTCCAGTGGCATGTATCGCAATTCTGCGGGGTTTCACTTCCTCGGCCTTCGGCAGGTTCAGGGTGAGGATACCGTCCTCGTAGTTCGCCTGAATGGTATCGACGTTGATCGCTGTCGGCAGGGTGATGCTGCGCATGAAGCTACCGAAGTGGCGCTCACGCAGATGCCACTTTTCGTTCTCATCCACATTCTCCGCCTGGGTCTCGCCCTGGATGGTCAGCGTGTTCTCGGAAAAGCTGATGTCCAGATCCGATAGATCGATGCCGGGCAGGGACGCCTTCACGGTGTAGGTGTCGTCATTCTCGGAAACATCCAGCGCAAGGCGCATATAGCCTCTGTTCGCATCCCGCTGCCATATGGACGGTTCGCTCAAGAAATCACCGACGATCTGGTCCATCTGATTGCGCACAGACACCATCTCACGGAACGGATCCCACCGTAAAATTTTACTCATGTTGTGCCTCCTGAATTCTAGAAATCTAACTGCATTGCTTTGAAAACTTGTGTGGCTGCCTGACTGCCACATACACAGATAAGCATAGCAAACGAACATTAGATAGGAATCAGCACAAGATTAGAGGAATATATGCGCAGCGCGGCACTCGGAAAATACAGCGCAATATAGCAGTCCCAACCCAAATTGCACTTGGCAATAGAACAATCGAACTCGCTCTTGGTTGCGCTGGATCTTTGCCGCCCACAATGGGATGGGAGGCGTCATTTCGCTGTGGGAAACTCTTTGTTCTTGGCGGAGAATTGGGGTATGATGGTACATAAGAACACGTGTACGGCCAGTAGAGCAGAGAGCCAATGAACAGCGCCAGATATCTTGGCGTGAATCGAGGTGTTCCGCCACAGTAGCTCTATAGCAGGAGAGACAATTGTGACCACTATCAATAGGATGGAGGACTTGATCCGGATTCTGGACGAGCACCCCGAATGGATTGAAGCCCTGCGCGCGCGGCTGCTGACGCGCGAGTTGTTGGATCTGCCCCAAAATTTCGCCAAATTTGTGATGGAGATGCGCGAATTCAAATCGGAGATGAACCAGTTTGTCGTGCAGACGAACCAGTTCGTGGCGGCTACGAATAGGCGTCTGGACAACATCGACGCCCGATTAGATGAGCACGATGCCAGATTCGATAAGATCGACGTCACCATACAGAAAATCCGCGACGACCTGACGCCTCTAAAGGGCTCCCATGCCAGAAATGCTGCGGTTGAGGACGCCATCACTCTCGCCAGAGATATGGGACTCCGGCGAACGAAGATCCTCACCCGGGAGGATCTCTGGGATCTGACTGATGCGGCTGACATAACGGACATTCCCACCAACGAGCTAAGGAGTTTCCGCCGGGCCGACCTGATTATGGAATCCACGGGCCAGGACGGAGAAACCTGCTACATCGCCGCGGAAATCTCGTTCACCGCCAACGGGAGAGATACCACCAGAGCCATCCGCAACGCTGGGTTCTTGACGCGGTTCACCGGGAAACGCTCTTATACGGCAGTAGCCGGCCTGTATCGAGACGAGCGAATTCAGGGTAGTATCGAATCCGGTGAGGTGTTCTGGCATCAACTAGAGCCAGAGCAACTGGGAGTGGAATGATTGTTTTCGGCGGCGGATTGCGGTATGATGAGGCACACGTATTCTTGTGCCGGCGCGGGCAGGGGGCCTTGCCCTATCCCATCTGATCTTCTATCCCTCTTATGTCCAACGATTTTGTCCATCTGCACACCCATTCCGAATATTCCCTCCTCGACGGTTTAGGCCGCATCGAAGATCTGGTGCAAGAGGCCAAACGCCTGGATCATTCTGCTCTGGCCCTGACCGACCACGGGGCGATGCACGGAGTCATTGAATTCTTTCGCGCCTGCAGAAGCGCCGACATCAAACCGATCATCGGCGTGGAGGCCTACCAGACCCTCTGGCAGCGGCCTATGGGTGGGCGAGATCCCCAACTCGACAGAGAGAACTATCACCTGCTGCTGCTGGCCAGGAATATGACCGGCTATCGCAACATTCTGAAGATTGTCAGCGACAGCTATACAAACGGGTTTTATTACAAGCCCCGGGTGGACCATGACTTTCTGGCCGCCCACGCCGACGGGATCATATGCACGACCGGCTGCCTGGGCGCAGAGGTGCCGACTCTGCTGATGCAGGGCAATGAGAAGGAAGCGTATAAACGTCTGGGCTGGTATGTGGATGTCTTCGGCAAGGAGAACTGTTTTATTGAGGTGCAGGAACATACCATCCCCGAACTGCAGCAGGTGAACAGAACTCTCGTTCCCTGGGCAGATAAATTCGGACTGGGAATGCTGGTGACCAATGACGTTCACTACGTGAGCGAGAACGATGCCTCCCCCCATGACGTGCTGCTGTGCGTGCAAACCAATACCAAACTAAACGATGACAAACGGATGCGGCTCAGTGACCAGAGCTACTTCCTCAAGAGCCGCCAGCAGTTGGAAGATACTTTCCGCCCATTTCTCGATCTGCCTGCCGCAGCCTTCGACAACTCTCTGCGCATCGCCGATATGTGTGATGTGGAGCTGGAGGATGACAGCTATCATCTGCCGGACATCGACATTCCAGACGGTTTCACATACGCGACCTACCTGCGCCATCTGACGGAAAAGGGTATGCAGCGGCTATACGGCGACCGCGCGAACGACCCCAATGTGCAGGAACGCAAAGAAAGGGAACTGCGCATCATCCATGAGATGGGATTCGACGTTTATTTTCTGATCGTGGCAGACCTGTGCGACTTTGCCCGCGGGCGCAACATCTGGTGGAATGTGCGCGGCTCTGGAGCTGGCTCTCTGGTGGCCTACTGTATCGGCATTACCGGTCTGGATCCGCTGAACAACAACTTGATCTTCGAGCGCTTTCTTAACCCTGGCCGGGTGACAATGCCGGACTTCGACCTGGACTACCCGGACGACCAGCGGGAAGAGATGATCCGCTATACTGTAGAAAAATATGGCAGCGATCAGGTGGCCCAGATTGCGACCTTCGGGCGTATGAAGGCCCGCGCCGCCATTCGGGACGTAGGTCGTGCCCAGGATGTCTCTCTGGACGATGTGGACCGCATCGCTAAAACGATCCCAGCGATTCCTGGCAAACCGGCGACGATTCAGGATGTGTTGACCGAAGGCCATGAGTTCTACAACTCGGAACTGGTAGAACTGTATGCCAAGAATGGCTGGGAACGGGAACTGCTGGATACATCCATGCAGCTTGAAGGCGTTGCCCGGCACGCCGGCATCCACGCGGCAGCTGTGATTATCACCGACAAAGATCTGACCCATTACACGCCGCTGATGCGGGGCTCAAAGGCAACAATCACCGAAACCGTCACGCAGTTCGAATTCCCGATCCTGGAATCGATCGGCTTGCTGAAAATCGATTTCCTTGGCCTGAGCACACTGACCGTCATGCGGGAAGCATGTCGTCTGATTAAAGAACATCACGGCATTGAATACCGCCTGGACAACATTCCCTTTGAGAGCGATGCGGCCGAACCGGCCTTCCGGCTCCTTTCCAGCGGTGAGGTGAGCGGTGTCTTTCAGGTGGAATCTCAGGGCATGCGGCGGGTGCTGACGGAGATGAAGCCCAGCGCCTTCGAGCATATCATCGCTACTATCTCTCTCTATCGACCGGGGCCGATGGAGTACATTCCGAATTATATCCGGCGCATGCACGGCGAAGAGGAGACGGAGTTCAAGCACGCCTCCTTGGAACCAATCCTGGCGGAAACCTACGGCATTATCGTCTATCAGGAACAGATCATCCAGATTCTGAACCAGCTGGCCGGGTATACCCCCGGCGAGGCCGATCTAGTGCGGAGCGCCATCAGCAAGAAAGATGCAGCCAAGATCGAGTATCACAAGGAACTGTTCGTCACAGGCTGCGGCAGGAACGGCATCTCTGCAAGCACGGCGAGCGATATTTATGCAGACATCGAGTTCTTCGCCCGCTACGGGTTCAACAAAGCGCATGCAGCCGACTACGCGGTCATCACTGTGCAGACCGCTTATCTGAAGGCACTGTACCCGGTCGAGTATATGGCGGCACTCCTGCTTGTCGAGCGGAACAAGACCGAAAAGGTCATTAACTTCATTCAGGAATGCCGGCGTATGGGCATTCAGGTGCTATCGCCGGACGTGAACTACAGCGGACTGGACTTCGAGATTCAAGCGGTGCCCGCGGACGCGGAGCAGGAAGCGCTGACAAAGGACCCGACCTTGACTTTCGACTTTCGCGTGCCGGAAGGCGCAGCCATTCGCTTTGGCATGGCTGCAGTCAAAAATGTGGGCGTTGGCCCGGTGCAGGCAATTCTGGACGTGCGCGCAAAAGGCGGCCCTTTCCCCGGCCTGGAAGATCTGTGCGACCGGGTAGACTTGCGTCAGGTGAACAAGCGCTCCCTCGAATGTCTGATCAAAGTGGGCGCGTTCGATCGATTTGGCCAACAATTCAACCGGGGGAGTTCTGAAATTCGCCGTCTGTTTCTCGACGCGCTCGATCAGTGCATCGCCCGCTCTGCCGCCACCCACAGCGCCAAAGAGAGCGGACAGATGTCCATGTTCGATCTGCTGAGCGACACCAATGGAGCGACAGAACATTTGGCGCGCTTTCCCATCCGGCTGCCGGCGAACAACACAAACGGGCAAGCGACGACGAGCAACCGGGAGCGGCTCCAGTGGGAGAAGGAATTGCTCGGCGTCTACGTCAGCAGCCATCCGGTGCAGCAGCTAAATGTGGATCTGAGCCGTTTCGTCACCTGTTCCTGCGCGGAATTGAACGAGGGATATGATGGCAAAACCGTAACCCTGGCCGGCATGCTCGACGCGATCCGCACGACGACCACCAAGAAGGGTGACAAGATGGCCTTTGTCCAGTTGGAGGATATGCAGGGCCAGTGCGAAGCCCTCTTCTTCCCGCGCGCGTACGAGGAATACAAGGAACTTCTGGAAGTAGAGCGGGTGGTGTTGGTAAAGGGGAAGGCCCAAACCCGCAGTGGACGAACAAACATCCTGGTGGACACACTGCAAACCGCGGTTGAATTCGGGACCGCAAAAACCGACGCGCACGAAACGAACGATAGCGCCAGTGGGAGCGTCACGCCAAGCGTTCAGGCACACAGTTCTGCCGCCCAACCACCTTTCAGCGACGCATCCACAGACAACGACGTCGCGACGGCAAACGGAAGCGATGCGCAGTTCGTACCGCCAGTGGCGAGCGACATCTTCGACGACGAATTCCCCCCGAACCTGACAGAGAACCCTTTCAAAGCGGAGAGACCGGACTGGTGGCTGGCGGAAGACGGAAGCGAGACAGCGACGCACAAACCTGGCGGATCGGAAGGGAACATATCAGCGCCCACCAAGTCGGATGCGGGAGACAATATGACGAAACGAGGCGGCGAAGAGGCGGATGAGCCGGCGTCCAATGCCCAATCCGCCAGTTCCAATGGAAGGTCAGACAACGCGCGCAGCCCGCAGCCCGCAGCAGAAAGGTTGAATGCGCCTCTGCCCGAAAGAGACGCGGTTTTGGAGCCGCCGCAACAGGGAGAAGGGGGCGATCCTGCCGCGACGATTCGTCGCGCGCCCGCGACCTCCTACCATATTCTTCGCATCACCTTCAGTCGCTGCGGCCAGTTCGAGCGGGACAAGTACCGGTTGCGGGAGATTTTCGACGCCGTGCGCGATCCGAAAGGACGGGATCAGTTCGTTGTGGTGATGGAGACCGACGGGTCTCGTCATCAACTCGCCTTTCCCAACGAATTTTGCACTGTCAGTGAACGCTTGCTCCATGACCTGCGCAACCACTTCAAAGTGGATGTGACGGTAGAAGACACCAACCGCATTGTAAGCAGGTGAAGATCACTGCCTATCGCTACGCGGAGTGCCCCAATGAACTTTGCTACCACATCGAAACAGATCGAAGACGCCTATACCCTGGCCCAAGAACGCTACGCGGCCATCGGTGTGGACACAGAGCAGGCCCTGGCGACTTTGCGCGCGGTACCCATCAGCCTCCACTGCTGGCAAGGTGATGACGTCCTCGGCTTTGAGGATCCGGAGCGAGGCCTGAGCGGTGGCCTTATGGCCACGGGCAACTATCCGGGGCGCGCCCGCACTGTGAACGAACTGCAGAGCGATCTGGACATGGCATACAGTGTCATCCCCGGCAACCACCGGCTAAGTCTCCATGCCATCTATCTGGACACAGACGAAAAACCGCCCCGCAATGAGATCGAACCGCGCCATTTTCAGGGCTGGGTAGACTGGGCCAGAGAGAACAAACACGGCATCGACTTCAACCCGACACTTTTCTCCCACCCCTTGGCCGAAGACGGCTTCACCCTGGCCTCCTACGACAACGACATCCGCCAATTCTGGATTCAGCACTGCATTGCTTGCCGCGAAATCGGTGGCTTCTTTGGACGCGAGCTGGGCACGCCTTCCGTGACAAATATCTGGATCCCCGACGGCTTAAAGGACACGCCCTGCGACCGCACAACGCCTCGCCAGCTGTTGAAAGATGCCTTGGATCAGATATTCGAAAAGGAGATCGATCCCCGCTACAATCGAGACGCCATCGAGTGCAAGCTGTTCGGTCTCGGGTCCGAAAGTTACGTCGTCGGCTCTCACGAATTCTATTTAGGCTACGCTGCCCAGAACGGGCAGGCGCTTTGCTTGGACGCCGGACACTTCCACCCGACGGAACTGATCTCCGACAAGATATCCGCCTGTCTGCTCTTCGTGCCAGAACTGCTCCTCCATGTGAGCCGCGGTGTGCGTTGGGATAGCGATCATGTCGTCACCTTCAGTGACGAACTGCAGGCGATCATGCAGGAGATCGTGCGCGGCGCCCATCTGGACCGGGTTCACATCGGCCTGGATTTCTTCGATGCCAGCATCAACCGGGTGGCAGCGTGGACGATCGGCACGCGCAATTCCTTGCGAGCGCTGTTGCTGGCCCTGCTGGAGCCGACGATGGAGATGCAGGAGATCGAACGCAAAGCCGATTACACTACGCGCTTGGCCCTATTGGAAGAGCTAAAGGCGATGCCTCACGCAGCGGTCTGGGAATACCACTGCCTGCAGCAGGATGTGCCGGTGGGGATGACGTTCCTGGAGGAAATTCGGCAGTATGAAAAAGATGCGCTGGCGCCACGAAGCTAAAGTGCTTCTAGTTTGAGACAAGGAGTTTTTTGAAATCAGGGTCCAGGCCAAGGATCCGCTCTTGGCTCTGTGTTTGTCCCTAGAAAGAGTTTTACCACAACCAGACCCCTTTCTTGCCAAAACTCTTACTTTCAAAATGGAATCACTTAGATGACAAAGAAAAGCGCGACAGTTCTGGCCATTGATCTCGGCGCAGAGTCCGGCCGGGTGATGGCTGTGCATTTCGACGGCGCCGGTCTGCAATTGGAGGAGGTGCACCGCTTCGCCAATCACGCGCTGACGGTCAACGGCGCCCTGCAGTGGGACATTCTCAACCTGTGGCGGGAGGTGCAGGCGGGCATCAACCGCAGCAAAGATCAAGCAGATGGTCAGGCTGTGTCCGGCAGTCAGGGGAGGCGCGCAACCGACCCTCCTGCCAGTCTGGCAGTGGATACCTGGGGGGTGGATTTCGGTCTGCTGGACCGCAACGGCGATCTCATCAGCAGCCCGGTCTGCTATCGGGATCGCCGCACAGAGGGCATGATGGACACGGTCTTCGCACGGGTGCCCAAAGCAGAGGTATTCGCGCAGACCGGGATTCAGTTCATGCCGATCAATACCCTCTATCAGATGATGAGTCTGGTAGACAGCGGCTCGCCCCATCTGCAGATCGCCGCGCGCTTTCTAACGGTGCCGGATCTACTCAACTTCTGGTTGACCGGCGCCCAGATCTGCGAATTCAGCAACGCCACGACTACGCAGATGATCAACCCCTACACCCGCTCTTGGGCCACAGAGATGCTCGCCGCGCTGGACATTCCCCTCCACCTTTTCCCGGAAGTCGTGCAGCCGGGGACGCGCTTGGGCGTGTATGATGGGATCCCCATCATCGCGCCGGCCTGCCACGATACGGGCAGCGCCGTGGCCGGTGTCCCCGCGCAGACGGAGAACTTCGCCTACATCAGCAGCGGCACCTGGAGCCTCGTCGGTCTGGAGGTCGCGGAGCCGGTGATCAACGAAGCGGCTCTGGCCATCAACGCCACCAACGAAGGCGGCGCCTACGGATCCTTCCGGCTGCTGAAAAATGTGATGGGGCTATGGCTGTTGCAGCAGTGCCGGGCTACCTGGCAAAAGGCGGGACGCTCCTACTCCTATCCGCAGTTGGTAGCCCTGGCAGAGGACGAGACCCTCCAGCCCTTGCGTTCGTTTGTCGATCCCAACGACGACCGCTTCCTGCCTCCCGGCGATCATCCTGCCCACATTCGTGCCTTCTGCGCGCAGAGCAGTCAGCCGGCGCCGGAAAGCGATGCGGCCATAGCCCGCTGCGTCTTCGAGAGTCTGGCCCTAGCTTACCGGGACGTACTCTTCGAGTTGCAGACTCTGAGCGGTCGAACAATCGACGTCATTCATGTGGTCGGCGGCGGCTCCCGCAACCGGCTGCTCAATCAACTCACCGCCGATGCCACGGGGATTCCCGTGCTGGCCGGGCCGACCGAAGCGACAGTTATCGGCAACGCGCTGGTGCAGCTCATCAGCCTGGGCGAGTTGGCGCACCTCGATGAAGGCCGCCAACTGGTTGCCGAGATAGGGGCTTTGGAGCGGTTCGAGCCGAGGAGGGAGAGTGCCTGGCATGACGTGGAAATGCCGACTATCAACAGTACGCCAACATGACAGGTTGCAGTTACACTGGATTCGGCCTGCCGGTTACGCATATGTAGACAGATCCTGGCGCCTCATTCGACCTTCTTGCCGCGAGAAAACAAGACCCGCAGATGGCTGTCGGCCGCGTGGGGCGCGGCGAGGCCGCCCTCCATACGCAGCAGCTCTCGTTGGCGGAGGGTCAGGTCGTTCAGCCAACTTTCCTTGAAGCCGTCGTGGGGGTCCACCTGGAAAATCAGCGCATTTTTGCGGTAATGGCCGAAGAGCGCATGGCGATTGGCCTGCGTCTGATTGGCGCCGCCGCCGTGCCAGCATTGGCCGTTGAAGACAAGGACACTGCCGGCCGGGGCAATCAGTTGAAAGACATGCTTAACCTCCATCCCATCTGGCGGGCCGGCCATCCCACTCTTGTGGGAGCCGGGCACAATGCGGGTGGCGCCGTTTTCGGTCGTGAAGTCATCCAGTAGCCAGACGGTATTGACCATTACCGGGGATCCCATAGTCAGCAGGTCGGCGCGGATATCGCTGTGCAAGCCCTGGACCGGATCCCCGGGACGGACGATACGAGCGTTGAGGCTCCCCAGAACAATTTGCTTGCCCAACACATATTCGATGACCGGCAGGGTGCGGGGGTGATCGATGAGTGGGTGGAAGAGGGGATCGAGCGTCGGCAGATTGCTCACATGGCCGGCCTGGCCCAAAAAGCGCTGCTCAGCGCCGATCTTCTCTGCCCACGCGGCCAGAGAGGCGCGCAGAGTCTTCACCTCCGCCGGGCTGAGCACATCTTCCAGCAGTGTGAAACCGTATATATCCATCTCCCAAAAAGCCTGTTGCAGTGTTGGCATTCGATTTCCTCCTTTGGGGTATACGGAGTTCAGCGCGCCTCTTTCGAGCAGAGGCGCATTGCAACCTTGGCCAACAGGTCAACAGATCATACCGCGCTTAGATTGCAGCCCATGGGCAATTGGGTTGTCACCGATCCAGCGCTCGTCCACCGGTTCCGAGGCCAACTGATAACGCGTATCGGTGGAGAGACGGATCCGGTTGGTCTGATTGTCCATGCTGGCATGCATAGTGTACATGCTGAAGATGAGCAGATCCCCCATGGCATACTCAGTGGTCAGCCAACGACGCCCAAATTCAGATTGCGTGGCAATGGCATCTTTGGAATAGGCCCCACCGTTGGAATTTTGCCACTGCTTCTCCCCTGATTCAATCTCGGCGGCATCGGGATAGTTGGTGCAGTAGACATCGACATCGAGCTGACCGTAGTCAGCCTTTACCGCTTCAAGGCGATGGGAGTTCTCCAAAATCATCAATCCTCCCATCTCGAGTGGGATGTCGCCCAGCGGTGTCCAACTCGTATACAGCCGCCGCGTGCCGCGTCCCATGAAGACAATATCGTAGTGGGGAGGTGTGGCGGTTGTAAGGCCCGGCGGCTTGGAGCGACACCAGGTATAATCGAAATGGCGCACGGCGCCGCCCAAAAAACGTTCATAAAAGGCCATCATGGGGCCGTCATAGAGCACCTTGAGCAGAGGCGCGTTGTCTTTTGCCAACTCTGGCATGAACGGATGGTCAAAGTCTGCACGCGCGACACCATCCTGCAAAGGATGATCCGGGTGCAAATGTCCTGTTGCCGCAAGTTTCTTGAGCATCTCAAGCCGGGCATCCAGAACCTGATTGCGGTCGAGCAGACCGGGCAAGTAGAGATAGCCATTCTGTTCAAAGCGCCAGCGTAACTCCGTCATATCTGCTATGGCATCGTCTGACGGGCGCAATGCGCCAAACGCCTCTAGTGATGTATCGAGTTGGCAGCCTTGAAATCTGGGAGGAAGCGAAGTGTTCATGTTTTGTATGCTCCAATTCGCTGGACAACAGAGGGTAAACGGTATTCGATGCGGTGTTCCTGGAGTCGTGATCAACAGTGGCGCGCAATACAAACTGTTCCATGCCTACGCCCAAGGATCGACAACGATCTTGGCGGCCTCGCCCTGCGCCAATAGGCCAAATCCCGTCTGAATCTGGCTCATGGGCATCTGATGGCTGATGAGCAGATCGATAAGAGGGGAATAACGGATGACTTTCATCACTTTGGAATAGTCGGCCATACTGTAGAGCCAGGAGCCAACGATAGTCAACCCTTTGCGAATCAGGTCTGGGCTGACCCGAATCGAGATCTCGTCGCCACATTCGCCAACAAAAGCCACGCGTCCGCGACGACGGGTGGCGTCGATGCAGAGCCGCTCCGCCGAGACCTGCCCGGAGCAGTCAATTGCGCAGTCCACCCCCCGGCCATCGGTCAGAGCGCGGATTTTCTGTAGAATATCCGGGTCATTCGGGTCGAACACAGTTTCGGCGCCCATCTCCAGTGCCCGGTTGGCCCGCCAGGGGGCCGGCTCTACGCCGACCACGCGCGCATTGCGAAAACGGGCGTTGACGACTGCGCCCAGGCCCACCGGCCCCAGACCGGTGATCAGCACGGTGTCCTGTGCGTTTACGCCGATGGCCTCAAATCCGCCGAAGGAGGCGCCGATACCGTCGATCGCCAGGGTCGCCTGCGCATAGCTCACATCGTTAGGGATCTGTGGCAATAACCAGGCCGGTTTCAGCGTGTACTGGGCAAAGGTACCGTTGCCGGCGGTAGAGCCATGCAAGGCGGCGAAATCGTAGCCGTTTTCACAGTAGATATAGTCCCCGCCCATGCAGTTGTGACAGCGGCCACAGGCATATTGGGGTAGGATCACGACCCGATCTCCGACTTGAACCGGCCCTTGCTCAGCGATGGCCACCACCTCCCCCACGCCTTCGTGGCCCATCACCGCTGGATTGTGGCCGGCCAGCCAAGCTTTGTATTCGGTGCAGAGCGCCGAGGCATGGACTTTGACGACTGCCCAATCCGCTTTGGGCTGAGGATCGGGCAGATCGTGAAAAGCAACCTGCCGCTCGCCGGCTATGACTGTCTGGATCATAGGATACGCTCCTTGCTGGATCAACAGTTCGATTGCGTGCAGCCACCACCGCCTGCTTAACGCTGTTGCCATCCATGTGCAGGCGGACTCAGCGCAGAGCCTCGCTTGGATCTCTGCCCCAGGGAGTTGGCTCGGCTTCACCTGTATAGAGCGGCATCAATGGCTGGATGCTCTGGCCTACCTCGGCAACCCAACCAGACCACTCAGGTGGTTCCGTGATGTGGGCGGAGATCAACGCCTGGACTTCTTCCGGCAGATCGTCATAGGCGGGCCAATACCAGATTGTGAGCACTGTGCGCCGCTGGTCGCTTTGGTTGGCATGCGCCGAATGCAGAAGACGTGAGTCGCCGATGATCAGATCGCCGGCGCGCACCGGCACATCGACTTCGCCTGCCGCCCGCTGAAAGGCGGGATGACGCATGTCGCTGGCACGGCGCACTTCGTCACCGGCATGCGCGTCCCGGTTCAGATCGTGCAGCACATGCCGCTTCAGGTGAGAGCCGGGGATCAGGCGCAAACAGCCGTTGCGCTGGTTGGTATTGACCAGATAGTACATCATAAAGTACTGCTGCGGCTGATCGGTGTAGCTGATAGGATGCGCCCACAATACGCCGTCTTGATGCCAGTACAGCGGCGGACTGTGCGGCGGTTTGCTGATCACAAAACCACTCCAGACTTTAGGCTGATCAAACCCCAGCTCAGCCAGGGCCGCCAACGCGCGCGGATAAGCGATGATTTCGGCAAAGGCTGGATGGGGGTACTTCCAATACGGAATGATGCACCCTTGGGCGCGGTGCTGCGCAAAGTGCTCCGCATCCTCCTGCGCGATCGTCCATTCACTCATGGCATTCAGCTTGGACACCATCTCCGACTCCAATATGTTCTCGAAGATGCAGAAGCCATCACGCATGAGTTGCGCCCGTTTTTCTACCGCGGTAATGGGCATGAGTGTTTCTCCAAACTGTTCAGCTGAATTCGGAATTCGATCACAGAAGACAAGAGAGCCGTATCCTTACGGGCGCGATTGCCAGGGAACGATCTCGCCCGGGATTTGAGAGCAGTGTCACACTTCTCGGACAGATAGCGGACAAGGATGCCATCAGATATTATTGCGACTGCGGAATTTTCCTTCATCCGCAGATCGCGATAGAGGACGGAAACAACGTAGAAGGTTTTGGTATCGCCATATCTCTGCTACCGCCCGAGGCATCCAATTAGGAATTGATCAATTACGAATTATCTAATTCGTAATTCCTTCTATGTCGTCTGCTCCTCTTCTGTACTGCGCTCAGGACGGCTCAGTGTGAGAGGCTCCATCTGGCTGTAGATGCGACGGATGGCCCGCTTCCACATGGAGCGAGCAGCCGCAGCCTGGTAGGTCGCCTGGCGCTGGGTGTTCTTCCACCAGGTCGATTCCGGTTTTTCCACCGGCACGCTCCACTTGACGGTGCATGCGCCCCAGGTCAAACCGGCCCCAAAGCCGACAAACACAAGGTTGTCCCCCGGCGCCACCTTGCCTTCGTCAATCGCTTCACATAGAGCAATCGGAATGCTGGCTGTGCTTGTGTTGCCGTATTTCTGGACGTTTACGTAGACTTTGTCCTCCGGGATCTTCAATTGTCTGAGGACGCTGTGCTGGATGATGCGCTTGTTCGCCTGATGGGGAACGACCAGATCGACTTCGCTGATGGGGATACCAGCCTTGTCCAGCACTTGACGCGTGGCATCGGCCATGATTCGGGTTGCGAAGCGAAAGACGGCCCGCCCATCCATTTGGATGTAATGGGAACCGCTGCTGACCGTTTCCAGACTGGCCGGCGACGCGCTGCCACCGGCCGGAATGGTCAGTAGCTCCGCGCCGGAGCCGTCACTGCCCAGCACAGAAGCGGTGACGCCGCCGGGCACGTCACTGGCCGCCAACAGCACTGCGCCGGCGCCATCACCAAACAGAACGCATGTGGCGCGGTCGGTCCAGTCCACCCAGCGGCTCAGGGTTTCGGCGCCGATGACCAGTACATACTCCGCGTCCCCGGCCAGAATGTGCCCCCGGGCGATACTCAGCCCATACACAAAACCGGAACAGGCTGCGCTCAGATCGAATGCGCCAGCATGGATCAGCCCTAAATTGTCTTGAATGATGCTGGCGGTGGCGGGGAAGATGTGTTCCGGGGAGCTGGTGGCACAGATGATCAGATCCACTTTGGCCGGATGCACATCAGCCATTTCCAGGGCCTTGCGCGCTGCCCGGGCGCCCAGAGAAGCAGTGGTTTCCTGGGGTACGGCTACGACTCGCCGCTCCTGGATGCCTGTGCGCGCGCGAATCCACTCGTCCTGGGTATCGACGATCTGTTCCAGATCGTGATTTGTGACGATCCGTTCGGGAATATGATACCCCCAACCGATGATCTGCGCATAGGGTTGAATGCGCCTCTGCTCGAAAGAGGCGCGATAGAGCGGCTGCGCGCCCTTTGCGGTATGGTGGTTGAATGCGCCATTGCTCGAAAGAGGCGCGGTTCCGTTGACATTTTCGGCTGCGTAGTTGCTCCCAGCCTGGCTATTCTCGTGCTCTTGCTCATTCATGCCCCATTCTCCTAACTGCAGTGATCAGTGACTAGAAACTGCAGTTTTTAGTTGTCAGTTTCCAGTAGTCAGTGAACAGGCAACCACAAGGTTCGGGCTGAGCGCGCCGCAGGTCGCGCCCTACAGTGGCGCGCAATTCAACTTGGGCGCATCGTGCGAAGCCCGAAATATTGCCCCTAACAAATAGAAACCAGAAACTTTCTACTGGCTACTGATCGAACCGCCGCAGCATCAGACATGAGTTGTGGCCACCGAAACCGAAACTGTTGCTCATTGTGACAGCGACATCTGCTCGCACAGGCTTTAAGGGCGTATAGTTCAGATCACAAGATGGATCGGGGGTTTCCAGATTGATCGTCGGAGGAATTACGCCGTTTTCAATTGTCTTAAGACAGATAATCGCCTCGATGGCGCCAGCTGCTCCCAGCAGGTGCCCAAGCATCGATTTCGTGCTGCTGATATTCACGTTGTAGGCGTGTTCTCCTAAGACTCGTTTGATGGCTTTTGTTTCGCCAGGATCATTGAGTTCCGTGCCCGTTCCGTGCGCGTTGATGTAGTCCACATCCGTGCGCGTAACGCCGTATGTATGGGCTTTGCGCAGAGCCATGTTCATGGCATTTTCAGCGCCCTGGCCATCGATATGCGGGGCAGCCATATGATAGGCATCTGCGTTATTGCCATAGCCGATTACCTCGGCATAGATGCGCGCATCCCGGGCCAGGGCATGCTCGAGAAGTTCCAGAATCAGAATGGCGCTGCCTTCGCTCATCACAAAGCCGTCTCGATCGGCGTCGAACGGGCGACAGGCGGCCGCCGGGTCGTGGTTGCGTTGGCTCATGGCGCCCATAACGTCAAAACCGGCCATCAAAACCGGCAGTAGGGCGGCCTCTGCGCCTCCAGTGATCATCACCTGGGCGTCGCCGCGCCGGATCAACTCATAGGCTTCGCCGGTGGCTGCGGTACCGCTAGCGCAGGCGTTGACAACGGAGAAGTTGGGGCCGCGCAGGTTATACAGGATGGCAATTTTACCGGCGGCGCTGTCCACCAGCATATTGGGAATCAAAAACGGGCTCACTTTGCGCAGGCCACGCTTTTCCGTCAGCAGGGCATTTTCAATCAGGGATGTGACGCCACCGGTTCCGCTGGCGATGAGCGCACCTATATCTGTAGGCGTCTCTTTGCTGAGATCGATGTTGCTGTCTGCAATGGCCTGGCCTGTGGCGGCAAGGGCATACTGGATGTATGGGTCCAGACGTCTGGCCTCTTTGCGCTCCATGTAATTCTTAGGTTCGAACCCCTTGAGTTCCCCAGCGAAGCGTGTATTCAATTGGCTGGCATCGAACTTCGTCACCGTACTGATGCCCGAACGGCCTGCCAACAGAGCATCCCATGTTTCATCTATCGACAGGCCCAGAGGCGTCACGGCGCCTACGCCGGTGATGACAACCCGCCGCGGCTGGCCATTGTTGGTCGCGCCCAACAGTGGCGCGCTGATGTAATCTGTCATGCGCATCGTTTCCTATGATGCAGACATCCTGATTGGGCGCTATATGATGACAACTCCTGGGCCGCCAGAGCGCCGCAGCGCCCAACAGTGGCGCGTTACCGTAACCTGTGCCCGCCCTCTATGGTATCTGACAATCAGATCTGCATATATTCTACTATAACACCAACAGTGGTCATCCGTCGCGCCAACTGTAGTGGCCAGGCGCCAGTGGCTAGTGGCCAGAAACGGCAGTTACTGACCACGGGAAACTGACCTCTGATCACTGCAGTTAATGTATATGTTGCGCAATGTAGTTCGATAGCGTATAATTCTGTTTATGACAAAAATCAATGCCGCCTTCCATACCCCCGAACAGCCGCCGGCCGGCTTTCGTCAGCTACTGACCGAGTCCAGCGTGACCCACGTTCACGGGATGGAGCTTCTGCGGCTGGTGAAGATGTGCGCCGGGGTCTATGATCGCATTCTGGGCGAGCGCATGCGGGATGAAGATATCTCTCTTCCGCAATGGCGCATACTGATCCATCTGTATCTGGCCGAGCGCAACGGTCAGGCAACCCTTTCGCCCACTGATCTGGCCCATAGCCAATGTGTGAGCAAAAACACAATCAGCGCCCACTTGCGCGCTCTGGAAGAATCCCGACTGATCGAACGGCGCTTGGACCCGGACGATCTGCGGGCATTCCGTATCCGGCTTACGACCGCTAGTAGGGGGTTGATCCGCGCGTCTACGCCCTTGCATTTCGAATTCCTCAACGATCTGGTCAGTCAGCTTACGGCAGAGGAATGCGAAATGTTGCAGGCGCTTTTGACAAAGCTACTTGAATCGTTGCAGCGTAAACTCGAAGACAGTGATGCGTAGCGACGGCTCCCTAAGGAGTGATTTGTGAACCGACGAAAATCATGGCGTAAACCCAGAGATGGCCCGGGTGGACCGGGCGCTCGTGGCGGCGGCATGAAGGATTTGGGCCGGGCAATTGGCTATTTGGGCCGCTACAGACGCACGACAGCGCTGGCCTATGCCTCTTTGTTTATCAGCATTGGGGCGCAGCTTGTGGTGCCCCAACTGGTGCAGAACGTCATCGACACGATAACGCAGGGGCTATTCGCTCAGCAGATCCTGGCCTTGCCGGAGACAGACCGGGCCGCAGCGCTGGAGGCGCTGCCGATCGCGGTGGAAAGGCTGGCGGATCTGACCGTCAATCCAGAAGGGCTGATCTATTGGGCGATGGTTTTCATCGTTGTTTTTTCTCTTGCTCGGGGTCTGTTCGCCTTCGCCCAGGCCTTCCTGGCCCAAAAAGTGAGCCAGGATGTGGCCTTCGATTTCCGCAACGAACTGTTCGAGAAGATTCAGCGGCTCTCCTTCAGCTACCATGACCGTAATCGCACCGGTCAGTTGATGATCCGCGCCACCGACGATGTGGAAAAGATGCGGCTGTTCATCGGTCAGGGGCTGTTGCTGGCCGTGCAGGCGATCGTCCTGCTTATCGGTTCGCTTGCCGTGCTGGCCTTCACCAACTGGCCCCTGACACTGGTGATTCTGCCGGTGCTGCCCCTGGCGCTGGTGCTGTTTATAATCTTCGGGGCCATCACCCAGCCGTTGTTCGGCGCCATCCAGCGACGGTTGTCGGCGTTGAATACGATTTTGCAGGAAAATCTGGCCGGTATCCGCGTAGTGAAGGCCTTTGTGCGGGAACAAAGGGAGCAAAAAAAATTCGCCGACGCGGCCCAGAGGCTTATGGATCAGCAGATTCGAGTGGCCAAGATTTTCAGTTTTCTCTTCCCGTTTATCTTTCTCGTGGCCAACCTGGGTCAGGCTGCGGTCGTCTACTGGGGTGGGCGGCAGATTCTCTTCGGCACCCTGTCCTTGGGCGAGTGGCAGAAGTTCAGCCTGTATCTGATTTATGTCTTCTTTCCTATCGGCCAGCTTGGTTTCATCATTGGCCAGATGAGCCAAGCCAGCGCCAGCGCCCAGCGCATTTTTGAGATTCTGAATGCAGAAAACGAAGTGAGCGACAAATCCGGCGCGCAGCCGCTGCCGCCGGTGCAGGGCCGGGTGCGCTTCAGCGATGTTATGTTCCGCTATTTTCATAGCACGGATCCGGTGCTGCAGAACATTACGCTGCAGGCAGAGCCGGGTGAGACCGTCGCCCTGTTGGGGGAAACCGGCAGCGGCAAGACGACGATCATCAATCTCATCCCGCGCTTTTACGACGTGAGCGAAGGGCAGGTGCTGATCGATGACTGGGACGTGCGGGATATTACGCTGGACAGCATGCGGCGGCAGATCGGCATTGTGCTGCAGGAGACCAATCTCTTTACCGGTACCATTCGCGACAACATCGCTTTTGGCCGTCCCGACGCCACCGACGCGGAGGTGGAGGCCGCAGCCAAAGCCGCCGCGGCGCACGACTTTATTGTCAGCTTCCCTGGTGGCTATCAGACAGCGGTGGGTGAGCGGGGCACAACCCTCTCCGGCGGTCAGAAGCAGCGCGTCGCCATCGCCCGCGCGCTCCTGACCGACCCGCGCATTTTGATCCTGGACGACTCCACCAGCAGCGTGGATGTGGCGACCGAAGTGCTCATCCAGAACGCGCTGGATCAGCTAATGGAGGGCCGTACCAGTTTCGTCATCGCCCAACGAATCAGCACAGTCGTCAACGCCGATCAGATTCTTGTGCTGGATAAGGGCCGGATCGTCGACCGCGGCAGCCACGAAGAGCTGATGACCACCAGCGAGATCTACACCGACATCTACTACAGTCAGTTGGTGGAAGACGCGGCGCTGGAGGAGGAGGCGCCGCTGGCGGCTAAGGCATAGCGCGTATAACTGCCAGTGACCAGTGGCTAGTGGCCAGAAACTGCAGTTACTGGCTACTGATCACTGGCTACCGAAGGAGCATGCCCGATGATGTTCGGTGACCGCATGTTGCGACAGGAGACGCTAAAGCCGAAGAGCGTCGGCGCGACCCTGTCCCGATTTGGCAGATTTTTTCGTCCCTACTGGTGGGTGCTGATCCTCATTGTCGTACTGATGGCGGTCAACGCCTATTCGCAAGTCATTGGACCGCAACTGATCGGCCAGGCGGTGGACTGTTTCCTGGCGCCAGCGGTCATGGGCGGGGCCGGCGAGTCGGAAAGTGGCTTTCAACTTCCTGAAGGTATCGAGCTCCAGGCGGACAGCAACAGCCGGGCCAACTGCTGGTGGGCGCCTGAGGCCGCCCGGGGAAACTCCAGCCGCGCTGAACTGCTGAGCGGCCTGCTCGATCTAGTGCTGGTCATCACCGGCCTCTATCTGGCGGGATCCATCACCGGCGGGTTGATGTTTTTTGGTATGAGTTGGACCGGCCAGAACGTTCTGCGCGCTGTGCGGGTACGCTTATTCGCCCACCTGCACCGGCTTTCTCTCGGTTTCTATACCCGCAACGAAACCGGCGACCTGATGAGCCGAATCACCAACGACACAGACACAATCCAGCAGGTCGTCAGCTTTGCATTGGTGCAGGTGCTGAGTAGCGCGCTGCTAATCGTCTGGATCGTCTGGCAGATGCTCATCTTGAACTGGGTCTACGCGCTCCTCAGTCTGAGCGTCGTGCCGCTGATGGTCTTCACGACCTTGTGGTTCAGCAATCAGGCGCGCAAAGCATTTCGGGTCACGCGCCAGAGTATCGGCGAGGTGAATGCCGAGTTGGAAGAGGGCATCTCCGGTGTGCGGGAGGTGCAGGCCTTCAGCCGGGAAGAGATGAATATTGAGCAGTTTCGTCATAGCAACGCGGCCAACCGGGACGCCAATATCAAAGCCGTAGCCTATACATCCGCTCTGGCGCCGATGTTGGAAGCTCTGGGGTTTCTCGGCATCGCCATCGTCGTCGGTGTCGGCGGTGTTCTGCTGCTGCGGGGTCAGTCCCTGGCCGGTTCGGTCATCTCTTTGGGCCTGATTATCACCTTTCTGGGCTATGCGCAGCGCTTCAACCAGCCCATTGCCCAGATCAGCGTACTGTGGACGAATATTCAGAGCGCCATCGCTGGCGCGGAACGCATTTTTGAACTGATGGACGAAATCCCGGAAGTGCAGGAGAAGATCGACGCGCAGCCAATGCGCGTGATCGAGGGGGCCGTCTCCTTGGAAAATGTGCAGGCGGAGTATGTGCCCGGCGAGCCGGTATTGAAAGGCATTCATCTGCACGCAGAGCCGGGCCAGACGATTGCGATCGTCGGACCGACTGGCGCCGGCAAGACGACGATTATCAATCTGCTCCCTCGGTTCTGGGATGTGACCGGCGGCAGTGTGCGCATCGACAACGTGGACGTGCGCGACGTGCAGTTGAAGAGCCTGCGCCAGCAGATCGGCATCGTCTTGCAGGACACCTATCTGTTCAGTGATTCGGTGATGAATAATATTCGATTCAGCCGGTCGGACGCCTCCGATGAGGAGGTCATCTCTGCCGCGAAGCTGGCCCAGGCCCACGACTTCATCGAGCGGTTGCCGGACAGCTACGCCACTGTTCTGGGCGAGCGTGGTAGCGGGCTCAGCCAGGGACAGCGCCAACTGTTGGCCATCGCCCGGGCCGCGCTGGCCGACCCGCGCATTCTCATTCTGGATGAGGCCACCAGCAGCGTCGACACCCGCACAGAGCAGAAGATCCAGGTGGCATTGAACGGACTATTGAAAGGGCGCACCAGTTTCGTCATCGCGCACCGCCTCAGCACAATCCGCAGCGCCGATCAGGTGCTGGTGCTGAGAGACGGCGAAATCATCGAGCGGGGCACTCACGAAGAACTGCTGGCGCAAGGGGGCTTCTATTACGCTCTATACATGAGCCAGTTTCGCCGCCAGGAAGCGGCGCCGGTGCAGCCAAACGGCCGCGGACCACAGAAGGCGCGGAGTTAAGAGTCAGAGATCAAAGCACCGGATCCCATACTTGGGCTTTATGCTGATTGGGGAAGGCCAGGTTCCTGATCTGCAGAACGATATAGCCCGGCAGTGTAAACCGTAATAGAATTCCCACAGATAGTCGGGTCATTATTCGGGCTTCGCAAGAGCTGTCTGGGATACGGGAGGCGGTGCGCAAGCCGGACATCGGCGTGATTCTGTATGTCAACCCGATACCCTGGAAGGACGATGAACGGGCGTATAGGGGGTCCGCAACTGTGCGTGGAAGCTGTATCCGATTCGACAATGGCAGAGGCGTCTCGGGACACGGAAACACAAATTTATATCAGGATCCGTCGGCTATCCGTGGAAGAATCGGCGCAGCATGGACTACGCCACCTACCGTCAAGCTGGCTTTCCCATCAGCAGCGGCACGGCGAATCCGCAGCCACAACCTCGCGCCGCAACGCATGAAACAAGCCAGTATGCGCTGGCATCTCCTACCCGTCTGATCACTCTGCCCCAAATCTGGGACGCCCCCCTTTCGCCTCTACTCCACCCGAAACTGCAACCATACCAGCGGGATCAGCATACCGATCACCACAACCGGCGCGCTATCCCAGGGGTAGAGATTCAGCTGGAGCCAGGCGCCGCCAGGAATGATGCCAATGCCGTAGACAATGTAGGCGCTCCAGCCGACGATCATGGCCCACAGCAGACGATAGACGAGCATCTGACGGGGCATTACCCGCACCAGCACCACCAGCAGCAATGCCAGCACCACCAGTTGGGTGACTACAGCAATCGCCAATGAGGCCGCATCGACGCGAACGGTCTCCGGCCCAACCACAGGGACGGGCGTTGGGGGCGCGGCTGGCGCCGGCGCGGCTGTGACCTCCAGCGGGCGTGGGGGCAGCGACACCGGCGTCGGCTCTGGGTTGGAAATCGAAATCTGGGCGCTATCCGCTGCGACATCCGGATCCGGGATGCGTACCCGAATCTCCGTACTGGCGCCGGCTTCCACACTGTTGACCGCGATCAGTAGGGTGCCGGGTCTCTCCAGCAATACCGATTTGCGGGCAAGACCCCCACGGGTGGCAACGGGCTTCGATTGGAGGGCAAACTCATCGCCCTCATAGATCAGCCGGAAGTTCACCGGTGTTCCGTCCGGCACAGGATTCCCATTGCGATCCAGAATCGGACCGGCCTCTACCTCCAGGCTATCGCCGATCGACAGGTCGGCCTGTATCACGACCACGTCGTCATCTTCCGCTTCTTCGGTGACGATTTCCTCGTTCAAGAGCGCCAAGCCAATGCGCTGATTCGGATCCGGCTCCAGCCGCTCGATCAGATTGCTGAAACGGGTGCCGGGGACACTGACCGGCGGCGCGCCGTTGACCGTTTGGGCGCGGAACAGGGCGCGCACGGACGCATCCAGAAACGGCTGGGTCTTGGAGTATGCACCCAAATAGGCGGTCAGTTTGCTGATCTCTGTCGAATCGAAGAAATATGGTTCGTTGAGCGCGATGACCACCAGCTTGCTCCCCGGCAGCCGGTCACTGCGCAGGCGCAGAAACTGCTTGACCGCGTCGCTGCTCTCGAAGTTCGCCACATCCACATCGAGCATGGCAAAGATCAGCCACTTGGCGTTGAGAATCTCCTCCTCCAGATCGCTTGCCAGCGCGGCATCGGCCGTATCCTTAAGCAGGGAGTTCAACTCCGCAAAGGTACGGCTGCGAATCTGTTGCGGCCGCAATTGGTTGGTCGCTTGCGGCCCGTAAAGCCGCAGCATACTCTCTTCCAATGCAGTCGGCTCTACGCCGGGCACAGGGGGGCAGCCGACACACTCGCGCAAGATGCGGCTGTCAGTGAAGATCAATATCTCCTCGTCTGCGCCCGGTGGCGCGGGCAACGGATCGGTCAGCCCCTGGGAATTGTTGAATGCGCCTCTTTCGAGCAGAGGCGCATTGGGAAAAAAGACTGTCAGCGCCTCTCTGGCGACCTGGCCAAGCAGGGTCTGGGCGTCTTCCTGATGTCTGAAGCTAAAACCGTTGCGCAGATCGATTGGTCGCACCAGCACGTTTTCGATGCCGAGCACAAGCGGCTGTCGCGCTCTGGACCCCAAGGGCGACAGCGCGCTTTGCGGCGTATCAGCGGTATCGACAGGGGCATACAAGCGTAGTTTTAGGCGCAAAATCCGTCGTAAAGATGTATCGACCCGAGCGGCAAAATCGGCATCGTTTGTGTAGCGCTCGCGGAAAAAGATGATCGTCTCTTTGATATTGGCTCTGGCATCCACCCAATTGTCGGTCAGGGAAAAATCTGCCAGATAGAGCAGATCGTTGCCCGCTGTGAAGGCATCCAGGGCGATGCGCCGCCGGGGGAACTCCTGCAGAGTCGGGTCGTAGTAGCGACGTACGGCCATTACGCCCAGAGCATCGCTCATCAGAATGCCGCCTTGCGCGCGCCAAGGCGCGAATTCGCTCAGATCCAGGAGTGTGCCCAGCTCCTGGGCCAAACTGATTGGTGGGGTACGCTCGCGGCTGCCTTGGAAGCTGCTAAAGCGGATGTGGCCGGACATCAGCGCTTCGGTGGCAGCCGCATCTCCATCCGTCCGCAGGATCGCGGATGGACGTTCGGTGACCGCGGCAAACGGCGGCAATTCGATTCGCTGGAGTTCCTGTAAGCTCTTCTGAATCGTGGCAATTTCCTCTTCCGGTCGTCGGTCTGTGCCGCCCCACCCAGGGAAGTGCCTGGCGACTGTGGCGACTCGGCCTGCGCTGCCCCGGTGAATGCCGGATATGTATGCCTGTCCCATCCGGCCCACCCAAAAGGGTTCACCGCCAAATGTGTGTAGCCCCAATCCGGGCACCAGATCCGGCCGCGGCTGTTCCATCACA
Organism: uncultured Caldilineaceae bacterium; assembly: GCA_958295915.1. Classification (GTDB taxonomy): domain Bacteria; phylum Chloroflexota; class Anaerolineae; order Caldilineales; family Caldilineaceae; genus Bin5. Next base: position 2,513,079 of record OY282381.1, on the reverse strand, counting down.
TCTAGCGCTGGCCCCAACAGCAGATTCACCCCCACGCTGCGCAGTTCCCGTCCGAGGAGTGCGCCCACCTCCTCTACCAGCGTTGGGTTCCAGGTAGCGCCCAATGCCATCTGCGGCGGGATGGCGGTAAAGCCGGCGCGCAGGGCCGTAGCCGGCAGACCGTCACCCGCCTGTTCCACGCCAATCAGCAGCGGGAGTTGTAGAGATACCCGCCGTTCCAGGGCAAAGGGCAGAATGTCTGGAATCACCGGCGTGCTTTCTAGAGGGTTCAGGGCCTCTGCCTGGGGGAGATATATGCCATAGGCCAATGCCTGCAGCTGATTCGTAAGCCGCGCGACGTCCTCCGGCGTCGTGCCGCCGTGGTTGCTGAAGTTACGGTTTTGCGGGCTGATGACCACACCACCCACCCGGTACTCTTCAATCAGTTCGGCGATGTCACTTCTTTGCCCCACGCGGTTGCCCTGAAACTCAACCACAAACAGCTGCCCTACGCGATCGGTGACGGTCATCCCAGCGATCAAGCGATCGATGCGAGCCTCCAAAATCTCATCCGGGCCGGGGGTGGGCGTGGATGTTGGTGAGGGTGTGGGAGTAGGTGTAGATGTAGGCGTAAGAGAAGGCGTTGGAGAGAGGGGCGTGTCGGTGATCGGCGCCGCGACAGTAAGCCGCAGCCGCGCGCCGGCGGTAGCGGTAGCGCGAATGGCCTCCAGCAACTCGCTGACCGAACGGGTCGCGGTGGCCGACGGCGTAAGAGGCAGCGGCGTATCCGTCGCAGTCGCAGCCTCCGGCTCCCGCGTGGTCGGAGGCGAAGGGGTTGTGATCTCCTGGGCAGCGACAGATCTCGCATAGGCCAGTCTGACGCGGAGATCTATCCCCAGCGCGTTGTTGAATGCGCCTCTGATTAAGGGAGGCGCCAGAATTGCCCATAGCGCGGCGATCAGCAGAGAGATGCGCAGACGCGCGCCGGCACTCCTCCGGATCCTTTTTCGATTGCACAGATGCAGACAGCAGGGAACCTTCATCGATCCGATTATACACGATGATGAGTATATCCGCTTTGCGGTCGGCGCGCCAGCCTACACAGACAGCGTCTGGGCACGTCTTCGCAGCCCACTTTTGCTGGACAGATCCGGGCAAAACGAGTATAATCAACTGAAAAACGCGAACAAAAGTTCGATTCATCAGACTGCGCAAGCAGATCGATGGAGCCTTCAGAACAACATGCCGCCATTTCAGGTAGTCAGTGAATTCCAACCGACGGGCGACCAGCCCCAAGCCCTCGTCAAACTTGCCGCCGGCATTGCCGCCGGCATGGCGCATCAGGTGCTGCTCGGCGTCACGGGGAGCGGAAAGACCTACACGATGGCAAAGGTCATCGAAGAGATCCAAAAACCGACGTTGGTCATCGCCCACAATAAGACTCTGGCCGCGCAGCTTTACAGCGAATTCCGGACATTTCTACCCCACAATATGGTGGAATACTTCGTCTCCTACTACGATTATTACCAGCCGGAGGCGTACATCCCCCGCAGTGACACCTACATTGAGAAGGATGCCCAGGTCAACGAGGAGATCGAGCGGCTGCGCCTGGCCGCCACCAGCGCCCTCTTCAGCCGGCGGGATGTGGTGATCGTCGCCTCGGTTTCCTGTATCTATGGACTGGGCAGCCCCCAGGATTATGGGCAAGTGGCCCTGAAGGTAACCGTAGGCGAGATGGTGCGCCGCAATCAGGTGCTGCGTCACTTGGTTGATATCTTTTACGAACGCAACGACACAACCCTCCAGCGAGCAAAGTTTCGAGTGCGCGGGGATGTGTTGGAGGTGCAGCCGGCCTACAGCGATAACGCCCTGCGCATCAGCTTCTGGGGCGATGAGATCGAGCGGATCAGCGAAATCGACACGCTCAGCGGCGAAATCCTGGAGGAATATCCTGAAGTAGAAATCTTTCCGGCCAAGCATTTCATTACGCATCAGGATCAGGTACAGGAAGCGATCGTAGACATCGCGGCGGAACTGAAGGATCAGGTTAGCCTGTTCGAGAGCCAGGGAAAACTGCTGGAAGCCCAGCGTATCGGCCAGCGCACCCGCTACGACCTTGAGATGTTGCAGGAAATCGGCTACTGCAACGCTGTCGAAAACTATAGCCGCCACCTGGCCCGACGCCCTCCTGGCAGCCGCCCCTGGACGCTGCTCGACTACTTCCCAGCCGACTGGCTGGTGATTATCGACGAAAGCCACATGACGATCCCCCAGATTCGGGGCATGTACGCCGGCGACCGCTCGCGCAAGGAGGTACTGGTTGATCACGGCTTCCGGCTGCCCAGCGCACTGGACAACCGCCCCCTGACATTTGATGAGTTTACCGATATCGTGAAGCAGACGATCTATGTCAGCGCGACACCAGGAGAGTATGAAACCGCACAGGCCGCGCAGGTGGTAGAGCAGATTATTCGCCCTACTGGTCTATTGGATCCAATTGTGGAAGTACGGCCCACCGAAGGCCAGATCGAAGATCTGTTGCGCGAAGTGCATACACGGGTGGCGATCGGTCAGCGGGCGTTGATCACCACCCTCACCAAACGGATGGCCGAAGACCTGGCCGAATATCTGGCGGATCTGGGTGTGAAGGTTCAGTACCTCCACAGCGAAATCGATACCTTGGAGCGGGTTGAAATTCTGCGGGATCTGCGTCTGGGCGTCTACGACGTAGTCGTCGGCATCAACCTTCTACGTGAGGGGTTGGATCTGCCGGAAGTCACCTTGGTCGCGATTCTGGACGCGGATAAACAGGGGTTCCTGCGCAGCGCATCAGCGCTTATTCAGACCATCGGGCGCGCGGCCCGGCATCGGGAGGGGCGGGCGATTCTCTACGCCAACACGATGACCGAGGCAATGGAGAGGGCCATCGGTGAGACAAATCGTCGTCGCCAAATTCAGGAAGCCCACAACAAAGAACACGGCATCGAGCCTCGCAGTATCGTCAAGAGCATCCGCGATCTGACCGACCGCATGCGGATAATGGCGGAGGAACAGGCCGAATACACTGTCGAAGGAAGCGACGGGGGCGGCGCCGTTGATCCGGCGGCTCTATCCCAGGATGAAGTGTTGAATGCGCCTCTTTCGAGCAAAGGCGCGTTGGCGCAGCAGATCGCCGATCTCGAAAAAGAGATGCAGGAAGCCGCCCAGGAACTGGAGTTCGAACGGGCGGCCGCGTTGCGGGATCAGTTGATCGAACTGCGGCAATGGAGCAAAAAGGGCAGCGGACAGTGGACAGAAACTGCAGTTACTGGCGCCACTGACTACTGACCACTGGCAACTAATCACTGGTATTTGCGCTATGCGTCCATCTGAAAAAACGATAGGACATGTCAGAGAGGTCGATATTACTGCTGAAATGCAAGTGGCGTATCTCGATTATGCCATGAGCGTTATCGTGGCCCGGGCCTTGCCAGATGCGCGGGACGGCCTGAAACCGGTGCATCGGCGCATCCTCTATGCCATGCACGATATGGGGCTGGCCAGCAACAGGCCCTACAAAAAAAGCGCCCGCATCGTCGGCGAAGTCCTCGGCAAATACCACCCGCACAACGATTCTTCCGTCTATGACGCGATGGTGCGTATGGCGCAGGAGTTCAGTCTGCGCTACCCGCTGGTCGATGGCCAGGGCAACTTTGGTTCCATCGACGGTGACAACGCTGCCGCCATGCGTTACACAGAAGCGCGTCTGGCAGCCATCAGCGATCTGATGCTGTCGGATATTGAGAAAGACACGATCGACTGGCGCGACAACTTTGACACCACCCTCAAGGAACCGGACATCCTACCCGCAGCCTTGCCAAATCTGCTGATCAACGGCGCCAATGGCATCGCCGTGGGTATGGCGACGAACATTCCACCCCACAATTTAGCTGAAGTCGTCGATGCCACCGTGTATCTGATCGATAACTTTGAAAAGATTGACGAGATCGTCGTCGATGATCTCATGCAGTTTGTAAAGGGGCCGGACTTTCCCACCGGGGGCATTCTTTTTCGCTATCGCCAAGGAAGCAAAGGCGAAGAGGAGATCGACGCCATCTCCCAGGGATATGCCACCGGCCGGGGACGGCTGATTCTGCAGGCGAAAGCCCATTTCGAGGAGATGAGCCGTAGCCGCAGCCGTATTGTCGTGACGGATCTGCCATATCAGACGAACAAAACGAATCTGCTGGAGCGGATTGCGCTGCTGGCGCGGGATGGAAAAATCGAGGGCATCACCGACCTGCGGGATGAGAGTGACCGCGCGGGTATGCGCATCGTCATCGAACTGACCCGCAACGTGGAGCCGAAAACGATTCTGGCGCGCCTGCTCAGACTGACGCCTATGCAGCAGACGTTCGGGATGTCATTGCTGGCCCTGGTAGACGGCGAGCCTCGCACCCTCGGGCTGAAGCGCTTACTGCATCTTTTCATCGAGCACCGCAAGGAGATCATCCGGCGCCGTTCGGAGTTCGACCTGGCAAAGGCCAAGGTCAGATCGCATATTGTCGAAGGGTTGCTCAAGGCGCTGGACATTCTGGATGAGGTGATCCAGACGATTCGACGTAGCCAGCAAGTGGAGACGGCGCGCGCCAATCTGAGGCGCGCATTCGGTTTTACACAAGTCCAGGCCCAGGCAATTCTGGATATGCCTCTGAGACGGCTGACGGCACTGGAGCGCAAACAGCTGCGGAACGAACATACAGATCTGAGACGATACATCGCCTATCTGGAAGAGCTGCTGGCCGATGCCGGCAAAATTCTCGACGTTATTCGAGAGGAACTGCTGTCCCTGCGCGAACAGCACGCCGATCCCCGACGTACACAGATCGTCGAACGCATGCAAGGCACCCTCACCGCTGTCGACCTGCTGCCGGATCTGCGGACGTGGGTTGCTCTGGGCATCAATGGAGAATTGCGGCGGCAGGCTTTTGCCGGCATCAGCCGCGCGAGCTTGCGCCAGGTGGGGCAGAATGCTGCCGTCGCCCTGCTCACGGCCAACACACGCGATCATCTGTTCATCTTTGCCGCGGACGGACGCTGCCACCGCTTGGGCATTCACGAAATCCCCCAGGATGCGAGCAAGCATCTGGCCGATTTGACCGATTACAGCCGGCGGGACGCCATCGCCACAATGCTGGCTTTGCCGCGAGCCGTGCCCAATGAAGCCAGCTGCTATCTGTTTCTGGTCACCCGCCAGGGTAGTGTTAAGCGGATAGCTCTGTCGAATATGTCGCGCCTAACAGGGGCGCGCCAATCGAACCTGCCGCAGGCGGCGGCGAGCAATCTGGACATGATGCGCGTCGCTGCGAAGGATCGGCTGGGCTGGGCGTTCGTGACGCCCGGCAACGCCGAGGTGATGCTCGTCACCCGCAAAGGCCAGTCGATCCGCTTTCCTGAGGAGATGGTGCGGGCGGCGGGACTAGCCGCCGGCGGCGTTGGGGGCATAAACCTGAAGAGGGATGATGAGGTCGTTGCGGCTATGCCTGTACCATCCAGCGGCGAGTTGCTGACGGTTACAGCCGCCGGATTCGTCAAACGCACGCGTCTGAGCGAATTCAGACTTCAGGGGCGCAGCGGTAGCGGCATCATCGCCCACAAAATCGGCGTGCGCACAGGCGATCTGGTGAGCGCGGCGCTGGTGACACCGGAGCACGAATTTGCGACGTTCGTAACGGGAAAAGGGGTGGCAAAACCCCTGGAGCTTGACGGGATCCCATCCCGTGGACGAACTACCCCGGGCTTGCAGGTGGTGGACATAGCTCAGAACGACGCGGTGGCCGCTGTGCAGGTGATCCCCCGGGTCGTGTTGGCTGTGGATAGCCCGCCGCTGACGTCTTCGCCTAAGCCACAGATGAATAGCAAAGGGGGCGGCACGAGCGCAAAACCGTTGTCAGCGGGCCGTGCGCGCCCTGCCCAAGCAAGCACCGGAGCGGCTGGCGGCCAGGAGCGGACGCAGGCATTGCCCAAAGCAGTGAAGCAGACGACCAAAAGCGCTGACAAGGAGACTACTCCAGCGCAAGGAAGAACGCGTCCGCCAGCTAACGAAACAGCCAGGAAACGGAAAACGTCCTCTACAAAGAGATCTGTCTCTGGTGGATCCGCCGCAAAAGAGACGCCCGTGAGAAAGGCATCCACAACAGAGGGAATCGCGGGGGAGGCTTCCAACAGTGGAGCAAAAACGGACGCCCGGCGGGCAAAGCAGCGGAAGACATCCCCCAAGGATGACGCGCAAAAAATTGTGCAGAAGGCTGCCGGCAACAGCACGTCGGATCAACGGCCTGGAGCGGCCAAAACCCAAAGGAAGAATCACACGGCCAAATTCGAGGATCAGTTGGTGCAGGGACGGTTGATCGAAGAGTCGACAGCAGCACAGAAGTCAGCTGCCCGTTCGGCAACGAAGCCTGACGATGATGTTGAATGCGCCTCTGTTCGAAAGAAGCGCAAAGTGGCTCGAGTGAGCAGTGTCACGAGGAGCCAGAAGAAGGAGCGTTGAATGCGCCTCTGCTCGAAAGAGACGCAAGGGAAAAGCGATAGGCGTCGCACATTGTGGCAGAGTGGGCCTACTGCCCCCCGATCAGAGAGACCAACTGCCCATCAGAGCGCTGGCTACGTCGCCAGAGGAAGGCCAGCACACCGATCACCAGTGGAACGCTGGCCGCGAGCGACCAACGCCAGGAGGCGTTGAATGCGCCTCTTTCGAGCAGAGGCGCATTGCTGCCCTCCTGCGGTACCGGAACTGTTGACCGCTGGGCCAGCCGTTGCCGATGCTCTGTTAGCAGGGCCTGTTTCAGCCGCGCGCGAAATGTCGGGGACGGCAGAACAAATGGGTTGTTGAATGCGCCTCTGCTCGAAAGAGACGCAAAGAGTCTGCCCAGAGAGCTCTCCATCTGAGCCAATCGTTCCTCATCTTCCCGCGTCAGCTTGTCACCTGCATCTTCGGTTCCTGTATCGATGAGCGACGCCGGAGTCTGCAGAAAGGGGATACCGGCCGCAACCTCCATCCTGAACTGCCGCCACCACCCCAGAATCTGACTATTCACGGTTTCCATCAGGTGTTTTGTTATCCTCCCGATCGAACTGTTCGCTCAAATCTTTACGCAGCGTAGCGAGTGTGCGAAAGTATAGAGATTTGATCGCGCCCTCGCTCTTTTGCATCAGCGCGCCGATCTCTATATTTGTCAGCCGGTCGCCGAATTTGTGGAACAGAAGTTGGCGACGTTCTGCCGGCAGACGCTCAATCGCTGCCCACAACGCGTCCTCTCCTTCCCACCGTTCCACCGTTGCCTCTGGTTCGTCGCGTCTTTCTCCTGGAAATATCAGTCCATCAATCGGAACGAACGTGCGCCGACTTTGATCCCGATGCCAATTGGCGACCAGATTGTGGGCGATGCGAAACAACCACGCGCCAAAGGGCAGTCCCCTGTCCTCGTAGCGATCTAGACGGTCCAGCGCCCGGTAAAAGATGCGAGCAGTCAGATCTTCTGCGTCCTGAACATTCTGCACCCGGCTGTGGACATACGAATAGATGCGATCGATATAACGCTCGTACAGTTCACCAAACGCCTGCGCATCCTTCTTGGCCTGCGCCACCAGCGCTGATTCGATTGCCCGCTCGTCCTGTGACTGGGCCGTAGACGAACGGGGATGGATACCATTGGAGCCGCTTTCTGATCCAGTCAAAGCATTCCGGTTCATTAGTAATAACACGCTATGGTTGGAATGGTTGCGGGCCATCCGGTGGACGAAAGAGTCACCTGCCCCAATTATAGAGAATCTGATTGCCAAGCGCCAAACTGAAGATATTCCTACGCATCTGTGTTCTGTGCGCACGAGGTTTGTCTTAAAATTTCTACTGTGCTATATTATTAGGCTATATTAGCAGCATTGTATGAAACTTCAGACAAGTCACCTGACGGACCGGAGGTAAACGTGCGTGTAAGCTGCTTTCAGGAGAATCTGTCAAAAGGCCTGTCGATCGTCGGTCGCGCTGTTTCCTCGCGCAGCACATTGCCGGTGCTCGGCAACATCCTTCTAGAGGCCAAAAACAATCAACTGCGGTTGGCAGCCACCAATCTGGAAATTGGCGTCAACTGTTGGATTGGCGCTCGAGTCGACGACGAAGGAGCCATTACTGTCCCATCCCGCTTGTTGGCTGAATTCGTCAATAGCCTGCCACCCGAGCAGATCGATATGGACCTGTCGGTGCGCACCCAAACGCTTCATCTGCACTGCGCCAACTACGACGCCAACATTAAAGGCATCGACGCGCAGGAATTTCCAATGATCCCGACCGTCGATAACGGTGAAGGGCCGGAACAGATGGCAGAGGTTCTGGAGGGACGAACGATCGCGCTAGAGACCGCCGGCCTGAGCAAAATGATCGAGCAGGTGGTATTCGCCGCGGCTACGGATGAAAGCCGACCGACCCTTACCGGCGTCGAAGTCACATTCGCCGATGAGCGGCTCTCCTTGGCTGCAACTGACGGCTACCGGCTCAGTGTGCGCAGTATAGAGGTGGAAGAGGCCTTCACCGAGGATATGTCAATGGTCGTGCCGGCCCGCCACCTGGGCGAGTTGGGCCGCATCATCGCCGACGCGGATGATGAGCGTCATGTGCAGGTGACGGTGACCCAAGCCCGCAATCAGATTCTCTTTCGCGTGTGGGGTAAAGGAAGCGAGAACAGGGGCGCCTTTCATCAGGTGGATCTGGTCAGCCAGCTGATTGCCGACCGTTTTCCAGACTACCGGGCGATCATTCCCACAAGCCACCAAACCCGGACTGTGGTGGGCACAGATGCGCTTCTCAAAGCGGTGCGGGTGGCGCAGCTTTTCGCCAGAGATAATGCCAATATCGTCCGGCTTCAGATTCTACCTGGCAACGGTGGGGGCGCTGTGCATTTGACCGCCACCAGCGCGGAGATAGGCAACAATGTGAATGAGCTGGAGGCAATGGTGGAAGGGGACGATCTGGAAATCGACTTCGACGTCCGCTATCTCATCGACGTGCTCAGCCAGATCGACGAGGAACAGGTAGTGCTGGAAACTACCCAAGCGAACCGCCCCGGCGCCATCCGTCCGGTAGGCATCGGCGCCGAAGAGTTCCTGCATGTGGTCATGCCGATGCACCCGCCCCGCTAACGCGACTCCCAATCTGGTTTTTCGTTTCGAGTAACTGCTGGTAGGGGCGGGCCTTGACCCGCCCTGGGCAACCACAACTGCAGTGGCCAGTTTCCAGTAACGGCACTGGAAACTGGAAATTGACAACTAAAAACTGCATTGGAAGAGAGGTGAACTGTGTCTTACTATGTGGCTGCCTATGACACGGAGGCGGTATACCCCTGGTGGGAGAATCCAGAAGACGGATTCAGTTATACGCCCGAGTATATCACTGAGTTTCTGGCCGGCGTGCGCGCGGTGGCCGAGGTTCATATGCAGCGCGCAGCGCCGGCATCCTTCTTTCTGGTCGCCAAAATGCTGGAGCTTACCGGCCCGGCGTTACGCGCCATTCTCGACCATCCCCTGTTCGATATTCAGTGTCACACCTTCACCCATCCAAATCTGATCGCTCTGGCCGATGACAAAGCCGCTCTGACGTATGAACTGAACGACGCTAAGAAATTGATCGAGGATACCTTCGGCCGAGCGGTGACCGGTCTGACCGCGCCGGGAGGGTATACGCGTGGGTTTGCGGGACACCCTCGCATTCTCGAGGTCATGTGGGAGGCGGGCTATCGTTATGTGCGCAGCGTGGGCAAGGGTCCCAACGGAACGGTGCCGGCTCCACTGAATCAACCCTTCTGGTATACGCAGGATGGATTCCCGGAGCTGCTGGAGACGCCTTCTCACGCCTGGCATGACAACATCCTGACCGGTCAACCAGGATCGGCGCACTGGCCGCCGATCCTGCCCTGGCGCTACCCGGCGGCGATGCCGGATGACGCGCAAGGGGTATACGAAGCCTACGCGCCAGGTATCGACTACTGCGCAGAACAGGGTCTTCTCTACTACCTCCCTATTTTTCACCCCTGGTCGATCTACCGCATCGACCAGCAGGCCGCTCAAATCGCTCTATTGCTCGATCATGCCGGACAGAAGATCGAGTTGGCATCCTGCAACCAGATCTATCACTATATCCTCGCGCGCCCAACCCTGGCATCAGGCGAGTCGCTCCTATGATGCGAGCGGCAATCTGGCGCGTTGCCATGACCTCCAGCGGCGGACAGACGACACTGATCAACTCTACATAGGAATATGAATCAATGACAGATCAAACGCCAATCAATGTCGGCATTGCTGGCTTAGGGCGCACCGGCTGGAACAATCACGCCAATGCTTTTGCCCATCTACCCGACCTTTTCCAGGTTGTGGCGGTTTGCGATCCCGACCCGAAGCGCCAGGCAGAAGCAGTTAAACGCTTTGACTGCATGGCGTATGGCGAGTATGGCGCTCTGGTTGCCGATAAGGCAGTCGAGCTGATGGTCGTGGCAACGCCCAGTCATCTGCATGCTGTCCAAGCGATATCCGCCATGCAGGCCGGCCAACACGTCATTGTCGAAAAACCAATGGCCAGTGATCTGGCTGGCGCAGATGAGATGATTGCGGCCGCCGAGGAAAGCGAACAGATTCTGACTGTGCACCAGAACCTACGCTACTCTGCCGATTTCGTCAAAGTGCAGGAAGTGATTGCCTCAGGTGTTTTGGGACGGCTCATTGAAATTCGCATCCATAACGGCAACTTCGGTCGTCGGTGGGATTGGCAGACGCTGCAGCGCTATGGGGGCGGGGAACTCAACAATAGCGGCGCCCATAGTATCGACATGGGGATGCTCCTGATCGACGACCCTGAGCCGACGGTCTTCTGCCACATGGAAAACACGCCTCTCTATGCAGGCGATGCCGACAGCCACGTCAAGGTCATTCTCAAGCCCAAGAGCGGACCGCTGGTTGAGATCAACATCACCACCGCTTGCGCCTATCCACAACCCACCTGGTTGGTCTTGGGGACGCAAGGGTCGATGGTCTGCGGCCGGGAAGAAGCAAACTGGAAGTATTTCGACCCCGATGAAGCCCCGCCCTTGGTCTTGGACGAGAACCCTACCCCTGACCGCAGCTATAACCGCGAACAGCTTCCCTGGAAAGAAGAACGCGCCGCCATCGTCAACGATGGCGCGGAGAATATACGCACTCTGTATCGCTCGCTGTACGCCTCGATTCGTAAGGGCGCAGAGTTAGCCATATGTCCCGAGAGCGTGCGCGCTCAGATTGCCGTTATAGAGAGATGTCGGGAACTTAGCCCGGTGTAAGTAACGCCGACCGCCGTTGCCAGAGCAGTTGGCGCGCGTATACGACTTTGCTCATAAGAGGAGTATTGTATGGAACTTTGTTGTACGTCTGTGATGCTTCCCCGCTGGAGTCTGGACGAGACCTTTGATCGCCTGGGAGAATATGGCTATGATGCCGTCGAGCTGCGCTGTCGTTATAACCCGGATGATCCCAATGCTGAACCATCATTTTGGGGCCGACACCTCTCTGATGTAAGCCCTGATAATGTGGTCGCCAAGGCCGGCCAGATTCGCGCCGCTGTTCAGCGCAGCGGTGTGCGCGTCGCCGCGCTCGCCCCGGATGCCCTTTACACCGAGACAGACCTCATCCTCAAGCTTTTCAAGGGCGCCTTGGCCATCGACCCCGACCGGCCCCCTTTAATTCGTGTCGGCGCGTCCATGCATGACCGCGGCAAGCCGTATTGGCCGCAGTTCCTGGAGGCTCGGGCGGGCTTTGCCAAGCTGACTGAGCTGGCGCGCGCATACGGGGTTAAGGCGATATATGAACTGCACACAGGCGCCATCGCGGTTTCAGCCTCTCGTGCGCTCGAACTGCTCCGCGATCTGGACCCTGCGCACATCGGCGCGATATACGATGTGCAGAATATGATCCAAGTGGGCATCGAAGATACCCGCATGGGGCTCGAGTTGCTCGGCCCGTATGTGGCCCATTGTCATATCGGCAATCGAATCCCTGTGGCGACCGAGCGCGTGGCCGCTGGCAATATGCAATGGCGTTGGCAAAGCGCCGGTCTGCGGGAGGGTGTGGCCGATATTCCTCAGCTGATAGGGGATCTCAAGGCAGTCGGGTATCAAGGCGCGCTCTCTCTTGAACTGTTTGGGCCCGGCGACGATGCTGAAACGGTGCAAGAAGAGGGAGCCTATTTGCGCTCGCTTTTGGAACGGGCGTGAGACAGGTAAGAAAAGCTCATAAGGTGGAGCAATGCGATGCGGTATGCCATCTGTAATGAACTCTTCGAAGACTGGCCCTTGGAGAAAACCGTGGCCTTTGTGGCCGAACTTGGCTATCAGGGCCTCGAACTCGCGCCGTTTACCCTGTGTGAGGCTGTGACTGATCTCTCCAGCGCTGACCGACGCCGTATTCGGCGCACGATTGAGGAGGCGGGGCTGGCCGTCGTCGGCCTTCACTGGCTGCTGGCCAAAACCGAAGGCTTGCAGCTGAACGATCCCGACCCGGACACGCGCGCACGCACGGCGCGCTATCTATTCGATCTGATCGACTGCTGTGCCGAGCTGGGTGGCGACATCCTCGTCTTTGGCTCGCCCCAACAGCGCAATCCGCCGGCCGGCTGGCCACGAACAGAGGCCTGGAAATCAGCTGGTGAGATTATGCATGCCTGCGGCGTTCGCGCTCAGGAACAGGGCGTCATCTTCTGTATCGAACCACTCAGCAGCAACGAAACCAATTTCATAATCAATGTGGATGAAGCTGCTGAATTGGTGCGCCAAGTTGATCATGCCGGCTTTCAGATGATGATCGATATGAAGGCCATGAGCCACGACTCGCGTCCCATCCCTGAACAGATTCGCGCCGTTCATCCCCTCTTCCAACATGTTCACCTCAATGATCCGAATCTGCGCGGGCCAGGCATGGGGGATCTGGATTTCCGGCCAATTCTGCAAACGCTGGGTGAACTCAGCTACTCGCGCTGGCTGTCGGTTGAGGTGTTCGATTTCACAGCGGGCGCCGAACGGACCGCCGGCGACAGCCTCGCCTACCTGAACGCCATCAACGAGGTGAGAAGGAGATGAATTGGGTTCCTCTCTCTGTTCTCTCGCCCGTCGCGCCTTCCCTGCTGGCCGGTCACCGAAAAAGGCGTTTGACAACAGACGATAACTATATGTAAAATAGGGTCATTCCAATTGCGCCCGCAGATTCGACTGCCAGTGCATTGGAGTTATCCATTCCTCATCCTCAGTTCGGACACATTCAGACAAAAGGAGACTCAGAACGATGACATTCCGCAAGACACTGACACGCACAGTCGTGCCCCTGGCAGCCCTGCTGCTCATGGCGCTCCTTGCCGCCGCGTGCGTAGCGCCGGTCGACACGGGCGCCGCCGGGGAAATGATGGAAGAAGAGATGAGCGTTCTCACCGTCGCCGTCGGCCAGGAGCCGACACACCTGGAGGCAACCTGGGTCGCCGGTGAAACCAACTGTAACGGCTGCCGCAACATCATGGAGATGCTGGTCAAGCGCAATTACGAGACCGGTGCAGTTCTTCCCATGCTGGCCACCAGTTGGGAACGACTCGATGACAGGACGATCCAGTTCCAACTGCGCGAGGGCGTAACCTTCCACGACGGCGCTCCCTTCAACGCCGAAGCCGTCGCCATCAGCATCAACTACATGTGGACGGCCGAACTGAGCCAGACTCTGACCGGAACTATCGGCGCGACGCTCAGCGCCGAAGTTGTGGACGAATACGTCGTCAACGTCTCGGCCGCGGACCCCGACCAGATCCTGCTGGAGAAGTTGTATTTCGTCGTCATCTCCTCCCCCAAGCAGATCCAGGAAGAGCCGGAAACCTACGCGAGCAAGTTGGTCGGCACCGGCCCCTACATGATGGAAGAGTGGCGCCGCGGCGAGTCGCTCATCATGGCCGCCAACCCGGACTGGTGGGGCCATGACGACCCCGAAGCCGCCGGCGGCAAGATCTCCTTTGACAAGCTGATCTATCGCTTCCTGCCGGAAGACACAGTGCGCGCCGCAGCCGCACAGGCCGGCGAGGTCGACATCGCTCAGTTCGTCACCCCTGACCAGTGCAAGTCCGCCGCGGACGACCCCAACCTGCGTTGCGAGTCCGCGCCCAGCGTTGAAACCATGTTCGTTCGCATGGGCAACCAGGGTCTGTTCGCGGACAGACGCGTACGCCTGGCCCTCAACCTGGCGATCGACAAGGAGTTGATCATCGATACGATTCTGGGCGGCGCCGCGACCATCACCGGACAGATCGTCAATGCGACCGCGACCGGGCACAACCCGAACCTTGAGCCCTATCCCTATGACCCGGACGAGGCGCAAGCCCTGCTCGAAGCCGCCGCCGCTGACGGCGTGGACGTCGGCCAGGAGTTCACCCTCGCCTCACGCCAGGGTCTCCACGCCGGCCACGTCGAGGTCGTTCAGGCCGTCGCAGGCATGCTCAGAGACGTCGGTTTCAACCCCACTGTCGCTGTCATGCCCCCGGATACCTTCAACCCCGCCTTCAGCCACAACTGGTCCGAACTGGAGGGCCAGCCCTCCTGGGTCGCCATCCACCTGCACGGCAATGAGATCCTCGACGTCTGGTACTCCTATGCCAACTACTTCGTCTGCGACGGCGCTGTGTCCCAGTACTGCAGCGAGGAGATGGACAGGCTTGTGGCAGCAGGAGGCGCCCTCTCCGGCGAGGCCCGCGACATGAAACTGCAAGAGGCCGGGCAGTTCGTCTATGACGATATCGCCTACGGCCTGATCGCTCACATGGATCTGGCCTACCTGGTCAGCGAGGATCTGGAATGGGAAGTGAAGCTCGACCATCGGCTGCAGGCCAAAGAGATGAGCCCGGCCCAATAAGGTGACAAGGGGAGCGGGGAGGCATTTCCAAATGGGGGTGAGTCTCTGGCTCACCTCTAGCAGGATGAATGCAACGCAAAAGAGGGAGATGAACGGCAGCATCCGCTCGGACGGTGCAACCGCCCAGCCTTTGGGCATCGTTGCACCGTCCGACGACGAAATCCAATCCGCCCTGGCTGCCCGGCCAGACGGGCGACGTTGGCGTCTTCATACTCAGTTTCCCCGCCGCGAACCCGGACACGCAATCGAAACGAAAGTTTCGAGACAACGCCCAACCGGCGCGAATCCTGTCCGCCAAAGACACCGCCCGTTGGCGGACACCAGCGAGCTGGAAGCCGAGATTGACAGGCTGGTATATACTGTGTATGGCCTGATGGCAGGAGATCCGGCTGACTACTGGCAACCGACCACTGGACAATGGCTGTTTCCATAAATCACTCATGGGAAGGATTGACGCATTTTTATCTATCTGCGCAGACGCTTCATCCACTCAGTTGGCGTCGCCTTAGCCGTTCTCACAATCGTCTTCATAACGGGCCGCGTTCTGGGTGATCCGGTGCGGATCATGGTGGGCGTCGAAGTCACTGAAGAGCGCGTCCAGCAAGTGCGCGACCAATTGGGTTTGAACGACCCGCTGCTCGTGCAGTATGCCAATTTCGCCGTTCGCGCGGTGCGGCTGAATTTTGGTGACTCCTTCTGGCAGAAGACACCGACCCTGCCCCTGGTGATAGAGCGTCTGCCCGCGACATTCAGACTGACAGCGGCAGCATTCTTGCTGGCCGCGCCCTTGGGGATCCTCCTGGGCGCAGCGGCAGCGCTCAGACCGCATACCGTATTGGATCGAGTCATCAATGTCCTCTCTCTGGGCGGTGTTTCCATGGTCGACTTCTGGATGGCTCTGATGTTGATCCTGGTATTCGCTGTTCAGCTTGGCTGGTTCAAAACATCCGGCTATGGTGGCTTTGCCTTCATGACATTGCCGACGTTGACACTCGCCTATGCCCCCCTGGGACGCATCGCCCAGATTACCCGCAGCGCGATGCTGGACGAAATGACCCAGCCGCATATTACCGTTGCCAGGGCGAAAGGTCTCTCTGAAAGACGTATCGTCTTTGTTCATGCCCTGAAAAATGCCGCCATCCCGGTCGTTACCATCAGTGGCGATATGTTATCTTCGATGCTGAACGGCGCGATTCTGATCGAGACGGTCTTTGCCTGGCCGGGCATTGGCTTACTGACATTACAAGCGCTGCAGCGGCGTGACCTGCCACTGGTTGAAGCGACCGTGTTCGTCATCGCCTGCATGGTGATTGTGGTCAACCTCCTTGTTGATCTGAGCTATATATACCTGAATCCAAAGATTCGCTTTCAGTGAACCCGAAAGCGAACGTTGAATGCGCCTCTGCGACCACTGATTTATGTGATTCATCTGATTGCCATGATAACTGCAGTTCATCATCTTCATCACATGAATCACGCAAATCAAAGTCCGAAAGAGACGCGCAGCGGTTATGACAGACGGATAGACCGGTGTTGACTAGAGAAGATGCGGCCCGACCTAAAAGCGCGTCCGGCTGGGTCATCGCGCGTGCCATGCTGAGCGACCCGATAACCTTTGTTGCGCTGACGATCTTCGCCTTGATTCTGATTTCGGCGGTTGGGGCAGAGCTTGTTGCGCCCCATGACCCGCTCGAACAGAATCTGCGCATGCGCAATATGCCCCCCATGACGCCGTCCGTACATGGAAATTCTCTTCCCCACATCCTCGGTACTGATCCGCTGGGGCGCGATGTCCTGAGTCGCATCATCTTTGGGGCGCGGGTCTCGCTGACGGTCGGGCTGAGCAGCGCGCTTGTCTCGGGGCTGATCGGCAGCATCCTGGGAATCATCGCCGGCTACTACCGCGGCCTTGCCGATGACCTCATCATGCGCCTGGTGGACATTCAGATGAGCGTCCCGGTGCTCTTGCTGGCGCTCTTGGTTCTCTTTTCTCTGGGCCCAGGATTCTTGAACCTTGTGGTGGTTCTGGCTATCGTCAGGTGGATGACGTACGCGCGCATGGCGCGCGGCCAGACCTTAGCCTTGCGCAATTCACCCTTTATCGATGCCGCGATCGCGATTGGCAGCACCAATACGCGCATCATATTCCGCCATATCGTCCCCAACGTAGCCTCCCCCCTCGTCATTCTTGGCACGCTGGAGGTCGCAACCCTGATTCTGAGTGAAGCCGGGTTGAGCTTTCTGGGGTTTGGCATCCAGCTGCCGCAGTCTTCCTGGGGGCTGATGATCTCCGGAGGAAGGCAGTATATCGCCTCTGCCTGGTGGATAGTGGCTTTCCCTGGGCTGATAATATTCCTGACTACACTCAGTTTGAATCTATTGGCCGCAGCCTTGCGCTCCATCTCAGACCCGATCCAACGGGAACGCTGGCTGCGGAAAAAGGTCAGCTGAAGGTGTGGCGGGCACGTAGGGGCATAGGGGCAACCACAAGGATTGCCCTACGTATCAATCCCCAACGCCGGCAGGCTGCCTACAATCTCCACCGTCTCCAGGCTCACGCTGATGACCTTTCCGATCAGTTTGACGATGTACCGCGGGTCATCGGCGCGATTGGGGTCGTTGACGATGCCGCTGCGTTTATCTGTCTTGACCTGGTATTGATCGATGATCCATTCCAGAGCCGAGCGGTTGCCCAGCCGATAGTCAAAAGCTTTTGCTGGAATTCCGCCTAGTGTCAGGAAGTTATTGTATCGAATTTGTGTTTTGTCTCGCGACAGCTTCATCTTCTCGACGCGCCAATCGAGCGGCAGATCCGAGTTTTCGCTGACTGTCAGGGGATAGGCGGGCATCTCTTCATAGCCGACATGGATTTCCCCCAGGCGCGCGCCGGCTTGGACAAAGGCTCGGAAGCGATCAGGATGCACAGGATTATCAGGATAGGGAATGCGCGGCAGGTCGCGTTTGAGGTTGGCCTGGTATCGCTCGCGGTAGTGCGGATGGTGGAGGATAGCGTAGACGTAATGGAAGATGTCCCATTTGCTGATTGTGTCGTCGCGGTAGCGCGCGCGGAACTGCGCCAGCGCCCAATCGGTGATGTTCTCCCGGCGGTTGCCGCCGTCCATGTCGTAGGTGTAGAAGGGAAAGCATTGGGAAGCATCAACGGATGTTAGCGCTACATTCGGAATCATATCTGTGCAGAAACACCAATACTCAGCGCGTCCCCCAGCGCTTGGAACAATAATCGCCCGATTTTCCGTTTCGGTCTCCGATACGGGGAAAATGGATGGGCAGACGTATACACGTTCGTTCATCATTCTGTCAAAGTAAAGGTTCGATTGTGTAAACGGGCGATAGAGTGATGTCCTCAGCTTTTCTTGCGAAAAATCAGCGATTTTCCCTCGTGTCAAGTTTCGTTTAAGTGTCTCGCCCCAGCTAATTCGACGGTCATCAGAGACTACAAAATCATCGACGTTGGCATCTCGGCCTGCCTGTCGTTCCCACTTGAACACCTGCTCGTTGTAGAAATCGATCATCCGACTCATGTTCTCTGTGAGCGCGTCGCGGTTGAAGTTGTACGCCCACACATCCCGATTGGTTTTGACGCCGTTACTGAACCTGTGAAAGATCACATCCACCGCCTCGCCTTTTCTCGCCTTCGCTTCCTTGCTTCCCAGGGGGATGAAGCTCTCGAATTCGGCGTGGAGTCCCTCTGTCAGCCAGGTGTTTCGCCTGTCCGGCCTGATCTCTTGCCACTCGATATTGCCTGCGTGTTGGCGTTCATGCAGAAAGTCGAATTTTCGCTTTTTGTTCCACAGATCGTCGGTTCGATAGTAGAAGATACGGGATAGCTGGCCTTGTGGTTGCCCGCCCCTACGCTTCACAAACAGGTTGATGCTTACCCCCACCCGAATGCCGAATACATTGGCATCCGAAACCTTCAAGCCCTTACGCGCATTCCCGCCCAAATCGAGACTGTATAGAACGTCGAAATCGTCTGCCAGATGTTTTCTCATGCCATCAAACGCCACAGCGTCGAGAAAGCTGTTGTTGGTGATAAAGGCGACAACCCCTTCCTCGCCAATCCGATCCGCTGCCCAGCGTATCGCCTTCACATACGCGTCAGAGAGCGCGTTCTTATTGGTCGCCTTGGAATCGTGCGCGTAGGTCTCCGCCACCCGCGCATCCAGCGTCTCATATTTGCGGTTCTTGTTGTTGTCGTTCTCATTGACCTGTCCCACGTTGTAGGGCGGATTGCCGATGACCACATACATCGACGTCTCCAGGCGCCGCGTGTTCTCCGGCGCGAACAGCGGCAGCTGGCGGTCCTCCGCCAGATCGAAGGTATCCACCAGGCAGATACCTTCAAAGGGCTGATACGTGCCGGTTGCCTCATAGAACTCATGCTCGATGTTCATGCTGGCGATGTAGTAGGGCAGCAGCATCACCTCGTTGCAGTGCAGCTCCGACCTGTATTTGTCCTCCAGCGCAGTCCGGCGTATCTCCCGCATCAGACGCACGATGAAGTTGCCCGTGCCCACAAACGGGTCGATGATATGCACGCCGGGGTCGGATAGCGAGCGCCCAAACTCGCTCTGCAGGATGTGGGCGACGCTTTGCGCCATGAAATCGACGATAGGCTGCGGCGTGTAGACGATGCCATGCGTATCGGCCACCCTGACCGAAAACCCCTGGAAAAACTGCTCGTAGACCGTGTTGAGAAAATGCTGCTTCTGCGAAAAATCGCTGATGGTTGCGGCCACGCGCTCGATGACCACGTAGAAGCGGTCCAGGCTGTGGAGAAAATCAGGCCGCCTGAACGACTGCGATGTGAGCGCGTCGATCACCTTCTCGATCTCATTGGCGATGACATTGCGCCGCGTGAAGTCGGGGCTGTTGAAGACAGTGCGGAACAGACGCTCGGTCAACAGATGCTGTATCAGCATCTCCTCAACCGCCGCTTCAGAGAGGTTGGGGTTGATCGATTGGCGACATGTCTCCAGAAACTCGCCAAAGGCCATGGCAAAGCGGCGGTTGCTCTGCCGCTCCTTGTGGATCAACAGCGCCAGGCTGCGCCCGATGTCCGGCACTCTGTCTTTGAACTGCGCCAGCGCCTCCTCCCAGGCGGCGTACTCCTGCGGAAGGTAGCTGAAAAAGGTTTCCAGTGTCTCGATCAGCTGCGCCGGGCCGCTCAGATCGGCGTCGAGCATCTGCCGACCGTTCTGCCACAGGATCGCCCGTTGCGGCGTCTGGAAGAGGATGTTGTCGCGCGGATAGCCGGCCTCGAACTTGCGCCGCGCTTCAGACAGCAGGTCGTCGTGGATGTCCTTCGCCTCCCAGATGCCATGGATCAGCTGGAAATCGTCGATCAATGCGCCGTCGACCACGATACGCCTCTTGCCCGCAGAGGCGCATCGAACACTGCGCGCAAGAGGCGCGATCGCCTGTTCCGGCGCCAGGGTCCACGCGCACTGCCGCGCGCAGTGTTCAAGCAGTGACTGAAAGGCGGAGCGCACGGCGCTTTCATAGCTGACGCCAAGCCGGTCGAAGCGCTCTAGCGCGGCGTAGTATTCTCTGATGGGCTTGTGCGTGGGTTTGAGGTTGAGTGTTGGCATTAGGAATTATTGCCGCTTTCGTCTGCGTATTGCCTAACGACAGTGGAGGTAGTGGATATACTCTCATTGAGCCACGGGCATAACGGAACAACATGGCCGCCGACGTGCAGGAAGCCACTGACCACTAACCACTAGCCCTGCGTTCAGCAGCCCCCTGCTTCGCTTTGTTCCACTCGTCCAGCCAGGCGTTCCGGCCCGTATGGCGTATGATGTCATGGATCGTCGCGCGCGGTTGATAAGGCAGATAGAAACCGCAATGCCAGGCCAGGTTGCGATAGACCATGAAGTCACCCGGCCCCAGATAGACCTGCACAGCCCCAGGCATGGAGCGACAGTGATCAAAATAGAACTGTTCTGCCTCAGCGTCGCTCCAGTCATCCGGGGGCTGCTTCATAATGGGGTCGCCCGTCGATTCAATCTCGCCTGGGAGATCCTGTTGCCGCAGATGACTGCCTGGCACATACCAGGTACAGGCATCGGCGTAGATGGCGCAGTTGACCTGATTGAAATAGCGAAGATCATGCCAGACACCCGCCATAAAGGACTGCATCTGCGCGTCTCGAGCTTCGGCTGGCACTTCCACTACCCCATCCCGGTGCCAACCGCAATGCCAGGGACGTTCTTGCGGCTCCACCAACAGACCCATAATATCCAGATGAGCATGGGTATAGCCAGGCCCCAATAGTCGCTCAACCGACAGGCGTAACACTTCGAGTTCGGCATATTCTTTGAACGGTTGCAGATCGATGTCATCGCCATACTGATCAAGCGGTTGGATGCGTTGTGTCTGCGGCCCATTGAGCCGATGCGCCAGGTCTCGTGCAGTATCCGCCTCTCGTCGCAGATCGGTCAACAGCGAGGGCGGGACAATGCCCCGAAAGATCAAAAATCCTTGCTGATGATACTGATGGATCATCCAATCTTCGAATTGAAATCTCATATCGGGTCTCCTGAGCTTCACGCATGACAATCTGATTGCAACGGGACGCCAACAAGCATGAGGGTCAGCGCTATGCGCCAGCGCCCTGCATCCAACCAGGCGCCGCCCCAATTAGAATTCATGAATTTGTCGTTCAACGGTATCACTGATACTATAGACAAGACAATTTCCCTGGCAAACTTGCGCGCGTGGCCGCATACGACACCTAACTCTTCCAACCATAAATCAATTCTCGACAATACGTGCATCCGTGAGGCATGAGCGCCCTGATCACATAAATTATAGTCGCGTTTTGAATGGCGGGAATACCGAGTTGCGCTTTTCTGTACGTTCATCACATTATCTGTATTCGTGTATCCATCGCAAAAGGAGGACGGATAAAATGGAGAAATCGACGATCTCCAGACGGAATTTTCTGAAAACGGTGGGCGCTGTGTCAGCCGGCAGCCTGCTGGCCGCGTGCGCGCCGCCGGCATCGACGTCCCAACAGCAGGACGCCGCCGGCGATGATCAGCCGGCCGCCGCAACACAACATCTGATCGCATGGTTGGGCGGTTGGACGCCGACCGAAAGCATGGAGCGCAGCGAGGACAATCCCAATCCGCATGACAAGATCCTGGAGGTGCTCGATGACTATACAGCAGAGCATTCCGGGGTCGAAATTGAATGGATCAGGCTGCCCAGCGGCGTTGACAGCCGCGAATGGATGGTGGCCCAGCAGACGGCCGGCACGGTTCCCCATATTATGCCGGCCGCGCAGTGGATTATCAAGGAGGACGTTGACAAGGATTGGTGGGTCGACCTGTCGGCAGCGCTGGAAGAGCCCAATCCCTACATTGCGGCCGGCGAGCCGGGCAGTGAGCGCTGGCTCGACCAATTCTTCCCCACCCCCAACACCATGTTGTTCATCGAGGGCAACCTGTACAACGTCGCCTTCGGCATCAACACCACCTGGTTCTTCTACAACGTGGATATGTTTGGCGAGCTTGGCATTTCGACGCCGAGCAACTATGCCGAGTTCCTCGAGAACTGTCAGGTGGCTAAGGATGCCGGTCTGATCGGATACGACTTCTATACCTTACCCCCGGCCGATAGCGATGCCTGGTACCGTCAGCAGATCGGCTCGATGATCATGGAACGTGACCTGGCGCCGCTGGTCAACCCTGATTTCGGATTCGCCGAGCTTTCCGAGGTTGCCTGCGCCATCCGGGAGGGCATCTACCACGCGCATCTGCCCCAGTTCCGCCAGTGGTTGGAGCTATGGAAGCTGAACGTCCCCTACCGCCGAGCTGATTGGACCGTGCGAGCCCCGGACCCAAACCGGCTCTTCCTCACCAAAAAGACGCCGATTCTGGAGAGCGGTTCCTGGATCATCCCACAATTGGAGATCGATCCGCTGATGGATTTCGAGTGGGCTACTTTTTGGGCGCCTCCGCTGACCAAGGCAAGCAGTGAGTACGTGACCGACCCGCCCACTGTGGCCCCGAACGTCGGCACCGTGACGGACAACTACGCGATCTCCACGCGCGCGCGCCGGGATGGCGTTCTGGACACAGCCATCGATCTCCTGCGATTCATGTCGCATCCTGAAAATGTAGAGAAGGTACAGGGGGAGATCGGACAGAACATGCCCAATGTCAAGGGTACCGCGGTACCCGACCGCTTTGCAGAAGCGCACAAGGGGCTGGTCGAGTCCATCGGCTACGTGACGATGTTCCAGTATGAGATCGTCACCATGGATCTGGAGGCATCGGAACTGTGTGGAAAGGCGTGGTGGAGCTACCTTCTGGACGAGATCAGCATCGACGAATGCATTGAGCAAAACCAGGCAGCCTTCGAAGGATATGCCCATCGCTACATCGATGAACAAGGCAATGCGTGCATGTGATGCAGTGTCGGCGTGGGCAACCGCAAGGGTTGCCCCTGCTGGCCCTCTTTGCCGGGAGTATACTCGTCGCCGGAGGGTAATCCCGATACTCCGATAATCATGTGAATCCTGGTTCTGACAATTTCAGTACATGCCGCCCCTGACAAAGAATACGAAGTCGCTCTGGCAACGGATATGGGAGACGAGGACAGGCTACCTAATGGTTGTGCCAACCCTGGCCTTTCTCCTCGTCTTCCAGTACTATCCAGCTGTGTCCGGGCTATATCGTTCGCTGTTTGATTGGAATGCCGGGCTGGAGGGCACATTCATCGGCCTAGCTAACTTTGTCGAGCTTTTCAGCGACGACAGGGTATTTATCCGTTCTCTCAGGAACATGGCCCTGTTGACGATCTGGTATCTGATCTCGTTCGTGGGGATTTCCATGCTGGTCGCGGTACTGATACACCGCATCAGGAATGAGGGTTCGAAATATATCTTTCGCCTGTTCATGATTCTGCCCGTCGTCATTCCCGCGGTGGTGCTCATCCTGCTTTGGGTTTTCATCTACGATGCCACCATTGGGCCCCTCAATGCGCTGTTGACCGCGCTGGGGTTGCAGGATTGGACCCATGCCTGGTTGGCGGAGCCGAAAATCGCCATCTATGCGGTGATGTTTCGCAATTTCCCCTGGATTGATGGCGTATCTGTGTTGATTCTGCTGGCCGGATTGCAGGCGATCCCCGTCGAGATCGTCGAAAGCGGGCTGCTGGATGGCGCCAGTGGGTGGAAGCGTTTGCGCTACATTGAACTGCCCCTGGTAACCGGCCAGATCAAGCTGCTTATCGTGCTGACCATCATGTGGGGCGTGCAGGAGTACACGGCAGTCTGGGCGATGACACAAGGGGGGCCGATCGACGCAACCCAGGTGCCGGGGATGTGGATGTATTTCAACGCGTTCCGCATCAGTCGGATGGGCTATGCCTCGGCCATTGGGGTCGTCATGTTTCTGATTACGCTGGTGGCCACGATCCTCAATATGCGCTATATAAGAACCCAGGAGTTTTGAAACTGACTACTGGCAACTGATCTTTGCAGAGAGGACAGCGGCATGGAAAAGCGTGGTGAAAACGTAGGGGCTGCCGGCTTTGCGCCAGCCCTGGACGTGTCTATAGGCGCGCAGACGCCCAGACGCAGCCTGCGCCAAGGCGACGCGTGGCGCTCCCTGACCCTCGGCCTGCTCTGTTTCCTGATGATCGCCCCGCTCATCATGGCGATCATCATCTCCTTCAAGAGTCCCTCCCAGTTCACGCGCTTGCCTTTTTTGCCCGCCTTGCCACTGAGATGGGAGAACTACGAGTTCGCCTGGCAGATCATCAGCCAGTTCCTGCTCAACAGCATCGTCGTAAGCGGAGCGACGGTCATCGGCGTTCTTGTGCTGAGCTCTCTGGCGGCCTATTCCTTCGCGCAGATCAGATTTCCGGGCCGGACATTTGTGTTCTACGCAGTGCTGGCCTTGATGATGGTGCCAGCGTCGCTGACCCTGGTGCCGTCCTTTGTGTTGATAAAGGATCTGCGCCTGATGAACACCCACTGGTCGTTGATTCTGCCGTGGATCGCGGGGGGGCAGATCATCGGCATCTTGATCTTGCGGGCGTTCTTCGAGAGTCTGCCGCGCGAGATGTTCGATGCCTGTCGCATCGATGGGGCCTCCGATTGGCAGATATACTGGCATGTGGCCCTGCCGTTGACCAAGTCGATGCTGGGGGTGGTGGCGATACTGAACATCCTGGGTACCTGGAACAACCTGATCTGGCCGACCCTGACCATCACGGAGCGAAGGCTGTACCCTCTGACACCGGGGCTTTACTCATACATGGAGCAGTACTACACCAGCTATGGACGGGTGATGGCCGGGCTGCTGCTTGGCTCTGTGCCCCTGGTACTCCTTTTCTTTTTCACCAGCAGACTGTTCGTTGAAGGACTGACCTCAGGCGCAATCAAAACCTGACAGAGAGACTGGAGATCGAATGGCCTCGTATGATGTGATCGTGGTCGGTTGCGGGGGATGGGGGTTGGCTGTCCTGAAGGTGCTCACAGAGATGGGTCTCCATGTCATGGGCATCGAAAGAGAGGATATCTGCCACAATCTCAGACAGTATATGAAACGAATGGTCATGCACTCGCGCCTTTCATATATGGTTCTGGACCCCGCGGACGCGATTTTGGCGCAAAAAGGGGATGCGCATCACCCGCTCATAGAAGAGCTGATACAAAGCTATCGCGACTTTGCGGTCAAATTCGATCTTCCCATCAAGACCCACCACGAACTCATCGATATTGAAGGGTCGAAGAATGACTTTGTCCTGACGGTGCGCAATTCGGCATTCCCGCCAGTTCAACACCTGAAGGGCGCTCATGCCTCACATGGGAATCGTATCGTTCGCTTGACGGCGAAACGAGTCGTGCTGGCTACAGGTTCTTTCGACTGCCCCAATCTGGCTGGCATACCCGGTGAGCTGGATGAGGCCGTGCATCACTACTTCCATGAATGGGAGCATATCAAAGATAAAAACCTCCTCTTCATCGGCGGTGGCTTCTCCGCGGCGGATGGCATTATCGCCCTGTGCCAGCGCAACACCATCCTGTGGGTAGTGCGGAAACCGATTGGCGTCATAGAACAGATCTTACATGACCAGAAAACGAGCTGGGGCCAAGCGGATGCGCGCCTAGTCAACACGGAAATACTGGCAAATAGCCAGATTTTATCTTTAGAAGACAGCACAGCGGTGATTCAAACGCCCCATGGTCAGAAAACATGGGACTATGATCTCTGTTTTATGCTCATCGGCCATAAGCCGAATGAGGAGCTATGCGCGCGGCTCTTGCATGGCAACCTGGCCTATGATGAAGAAACCTTTGAATCCTGTGAGAGACCGGGTGTCTATCTGGTCGGCGCCTTGGCCAAAAAACATCTGGAGCATATTGGTTTGACAGACAGACTCTGCCCCGATAACCAAGGCGTGCGCTATATCGAACGCATCAGATACGCCATGCAGCAAGAGTTTAGAGGTAGGTGAACCAACGATGCATACGAGCCAAGCACTCAGCTCTTCGCACTTCCGATATCGGCGAATCGGGCACGCCGCGAGCGGTGTCGCGCCCAACAGTGGCGCGCAATTCAACGAATTCAGCTCCTTCTGCGCGCGCTACCACGAGCAAGACCGCGTCGGCGTTGTCTCGCCGCGCCTCGAAGATGGCATCCTGCACACCGCTTATGCCCTGTTGGCCCTGACCACAGCCTTCTATGATGCGCAGAGGGCACGCGCGTCCGATTTCTTCATCTACCCGCAACATTTCGCCATCATCGGCGCCGACCACAATGGCGTGGAGACGGGCATCGGCCGCTTGGATTTAACGCTGGATGAAGCCGGCATGGGCGGCGCCTGGAGTTGGCTCGATGTCTGGCCGGCCTCCAATTGGCTTACAGCCCCCGGCACGCCGGCCGACATGATCCAGAAGGTCTTCGACTTTCAGATCAACCGCTTGTTCTGGCCGCACAATTTCAAAGCTCGTAGGGGCAATATCGAACAGCGCGTCCGAAACAGCGCCCGCAAGCCGGGAGATTACGCCATCCGACCTCGTGGGCGCCCACAAGACCAGCCCCTACTGCCTGACTATGCGCGCAAACTGCTCAAAGCGCGCCTCAAGTCTGTGCACTACTACAACACACCCGCACCGACGGTCGAGATCAGCGCGGCCCAGGCGGCGGCGGATATCGTTCAGGAAAGCATCGAACGGCTACCCGAAGCGGTGCAGCGAGCGCTGCCACAGCAGGAAATGGGAAAGGGCGGCGCCCATCAGGGTGGCAATGGCCTGCCATCAGATCAGACTCAGCCGTCCAGCATCGATCCAAGCGCGGATGACTACCCCTACCGTGAATCATATCGGCAGGTGAACATAGACGACTTTTTGCAAGATATAGATGCCTGTTTTATGTAGGGACATATTCGGCATTCGCGCCAGTGACGACTGATTCATCTGGTTTGTATGATGGCGCTCATACCTCACCTTGTGGTTGCCCACAAGGCCAGCCCCTACCACCCACTGTTTTTGGAGGCACACTACATGGGCCGTGCAGAAGAAATCAAGAAAGAGCTATATGACAACACACTTTCGGGGCGCGCGCCGATAACCGAGAAACTCACGAAGGAAGGCATCGAGTTGGGGATGGACCCGCTGGATATTCTCTTCGATGCCCTGATTCCGGCGCTGCAGGAAGTAGGACGTCTCTTTGAAATAGGCGAATACTTTGTGCCCGAAATGATGATCTCCGCGAAAGCCATGCAACGCGCCATGGCCATCTTACAGCCGATACTGGGCGACACCGGTGTAGAACCCACCGGTAAGGTCCTGATACTGACCGTCAAGGGCGACGTGCACGACATCGGCAAAAACCTGTGCATCATCATGCTGGAAGGCGCGGGATTCGACGTAATTGATATGGGCGTGAATGTCAGCCCAGAGAAAATGATAGATGCGATCAAAGAGCATCAACCGCAGTTGGTCGGTTTCTCGGCTTTTCTAACGACAACCATGCCTTTCTTTAAGACGAACATAGAGGCATTGGAGGAGGCAGGCCTGCGCGACAAGGTCAAAGTTATGGTTGGGGGCGCTCCGATAACGAGCGAGTACGCGATGAGCGTGGGCGCGGACGGCTATGGACCGGATGCCAGCCAATCCGTGCGGCTGGCCAAGCGCCTGATGGTCGAGATGGGCTATGACATCGATCTGGACGAAAATGTAAAGCCATCCGCGGGGACATCAGCGATGCGCACAGCAGTCGACGCCGTCGAAACGCTGATGAAAAAGGCTGAAGAGTAGTGAGAAGCGAAAAACCGCAGTGGTTAGTACTGACCACTAGCCACTGATTTTTTACTTGCCTGAAGGAAATCAGATGATCAGTCAACGGAAAACAGTTCGTCCCAGAATCGGTATCTTCGGTATCGGTCATGGCGCGTATTGGCCGCAGTTTCCGGGTTTGAAGGAACAGCTCGAAGGGTATCAGCAGAAAGTGGAAGCGCGCGTGGCGCAGTGGGCCGACGTCGTAACCGCGGGTCTGGTCGATTCGGCGCCCGCGTCGCTGGCTGCCGGTGACCTCTTTCAACGCCAGCAGGTCGATATGATCTATTGCTATGTAGGCACCTACGCCACCAGTTCAACGGTGCTGCCCGCAGTCCAGGTTCACAAAGTTCCGGTCCTTGTCCTCAATCTTCAGCCAACTGCCGCGCTGGACTATGCCAACACCGACACCAGAGACTGGTTGGCAAACTGTTGCGCCTGTTGCGTTCCCGAACTCAGCTCGGCCTTTCACCGCTGTGATATCGAATTTCATGTCGTTTCCGGTATGTTGGAAGAGGAAGAGGGTTGCGAAGAACCCGCCCGCCGCGCCTGGGCCGAGATCCAGGAGTGGACCGAAGCCGCCGGCGTTCTGCGCACCCTGCGCCGCAGCCGCATGGGCTTTCTGGGCCACACCTATCCCGGCATGCTCGACATGTACAGCGACTTCACCCAGCACCAGGGACAGCTCGGCGCCCATATTGAAATACTGGAAATGTGCGATCTGGCCCAAATGGTCAACGCTGTGACCACGGCTGAGATCAAAGCCAAGGAGGAAGAGACGATAGCCATCTTTGATCTGGCCGAAGACTCGCCCTCTGATCCATTGGCTACACGGCCTTCCAGCGAGGCCCTGGATTGGGCCTATCGCGTGGCGGTGGGGCTGGATAAGCTGGTCGACGCGTTCGCTTTGGATGGCCTCACCTACTACTATCGCGGGCTGGATGGCAATGAGTATGAACAGATCGCCGCGGGATTTGCCCTTGGTTGCTCTCTACTCACCGCGCGGGGGGTGCCATGCAGCGGCGAGGGCGATCTGAAGAACTGCCAGGTGATGAAGGTTGTCGACACCTTTGGCGCCGGCGGCAGCTACTCTGAAGTCACGGCCATGGACTTCCGAGAAAATTTCATCCTGGCCGGCCACGACGGCCCATTCCATATCGCCATTGCCGAAGGCCGGCCCCTACTGCGCGGTCTGTCGCTTTATCACGGCAAACACGGCGAAGGCGTGGGCGTCGAAACACAGGTCAAACACGGGCCGGTCACCCTGCTGTCGATGACCCAGACCCGACAGGGCAACCTCAAGTTGCTGGCTGCCCAGGCAGAAAGCATGCCCGGCCCCGTGCTGCAAATCGGCAATACGGACAGCCGCTTGAAGTTTTCCCTGGGGCCGGCCGATTTCATCAACGCCTGGTGTCGTGAAGGACCTACGCACCATTTCGCCTTGGGCGTAGGCCACTTTCTGTCCAAAATCGAAAAATTCGCCAGCATCGCCTCCCTTGAACTGAAGGTAATCTGTACGTAGCGCCTGCCCATTTCGCATATCCGCCGCCCTGGAGATCACTATGAACGCGCCATGTGAACTGACATGTGAGTACGCGCCGAATCCTCTCAGTATGAATACGCCCCAGCCACGCTTTGGCTGGCTGCTCGAATCGAGCCAACGCGGGCAGTCGCAGTCGGCCTATCAGATCCTGGTTGCCAGCAGCGAGGCACAGCTCCAGGTAGATCGCGGCGACAACTGGAACAGTGGCAAGGTGACAGCGGACCAATCCGTGAATGTGGTCTACGCCGGCGGCAGGCTGTCGAGCGGCGAGCGGCGCTGGTGGAAAGTGCGGGTGTGGGATCAGGACGACCGGGCCAGCGACTACAGCGCGCCGGCCACGTTCGCAATGGGGTTGCTGAATGAGAGCGACTGGGAGGGCCAATGGATCGGCGCGGATAGAGAGATTGCTTCGCCCCTGTTGCGCCGGGCGTTCGATCTCGGCCAGCCGGTCCAGCGCGCCAGTCTCTACATATCTGGTCTGGGTTGGTACGAACTCTATCTCAATGGCCAGCGGGTCGGCGACCATGCGCTTGACCCGGCCACAAGCGATTACAGACAACGCATCCTCTATGTGACCTACGATGTGACAGACCTGTTGCGTTCGGGAGCCAATGCCGTGGGCGTAATGCTGGGCAACGGCTGGTATTGCGAACCGGGCTGGGAATACCAGTACGGCGATTCGCCGCGCCTGCGGATGCAGCTGAACGTCGAGCTCGCCGATGGCGGCAAAACCAGTGTCATATCTGGCACGGGATGGAAGGCGGCTGGCGGCCCCATTACCCGCAACGATCTCTACGGCGGGGAGACCTATGACGCGCGGCGAGAGCGGCCGGGCTGGGCAACGGCCAGCTTTGACGATTCCCAGTGGGGCGCGGCTGTGTTGAAAGATGCGCCCGGCGGGAAGATGGTAGCGCAGGTGATGCCGCCCATCCGGGTGAAAAAGACACTGCAACCCGTGCAGGTCAGTGAACCCCAGGCTGGCGTGCATGTCTATGATCTGGGCCAACTGTTCGGTGGCTGGGCCAGGCTGCGCCTGCGCGGCCCTCGGGGCACGAGAGTAACCATCAGATATGCCAGCCAGCTTCTCGATGACAGCGGGTTGGTCGATCAACTGTCAGGAGAATTTACCCATCGACACAAGTCCAGGCTCAGCGATCATGAGGCCGGTCTCGAGACCGACTGCTATATTTTGAAAGGTGATCCGCAGGGAGAGACCTACGCGCCGAAGTTTACCTATCACCCCGTGCGCTACGTACAGGTCGAAGGTGACGGCGGCCCGCTGACCATCGAAGAGGCCGAGGGCCAGGTGGTTTTCTCGGATGTTGACCTCGCGGGTGGTTTCGAGTGCTCCAATCCGCTGCTCAACCGCATTCACGAGCTGGTGCATTGGACGGTGACCAACGGTCTGTTCGGCATTCCGCTGGACTGTCTGCACCGTGAGCATTGGGCCTGGACCGATCCGGCGACGGTCGTCTCATCCGTGTACCCCCGCAAGCATATGCCCCGATTTTGGAGCAAATGGCTCGACGACATCAAGGATGCCCAGTATGACGATGGCAGAGTTCCTGATATCTGTCCTAATTACGTGCAACGCGGGGACGTCGACCCGGCTTGGGGCAGCAACTACCCGATCCTCCTCTGGTATCTCTACCAATACTTTGACGACGAGCGCATCCTGGAAGATCACTACCCCTCCATCAGGAAATGGGTGGACTATCTCACCTCCGTAGCCGAGAACTGCATCGTTCGTGAAGGGCACTACGGCGATCACATGCTGCCAGGGGAGGCGCCGGGCAAGGAGGAGTTCGTATCATCGGAAACCCCGCCGCCCTTGCTGTGGACCGGATACTACTATCGTTGCGCCGCCATCGTCTCCCAGGTGGCAGAGCGTCTCGGCAGAACGACAGAAGCCAAACACTATGCCGGCGTGGCCGCAGACATCAAAGAGGCTCTGAACAAGGAATGGCTGAATCCGTCTACGCACCAATATGCGAGCGGCTCACAGACCGCCAACCTCTTCCCGCTGGCCCTTGGCATTGTGCCGCAGGCCAACCAAGCCGGCGTAGTTCAGAACATCGTCCAGGACATCGTGGAGAAATGGGACGGACACCTGCATACCGGCAACACCGGCGCGACCTGCCTGATCGACACCCTGACCCAACATGGCCAGGGGGAAGTACTCTACAATCTTGTCGCCACCAGAACCTATCCCGGCTGGGGCTACATGGTGGAGCAGGGCGCGACGACTATCTGGGAATCCTGGAGCCTCGAAAGCACGGTGGGCAGTGCCGAGAGCATGATCATGTGGGCATCGATCGATGAGTTTTTCTACAACGATCTGGCCGGCATCAAAGGCCCTGACTACCACGGCCCCGGCTACATGACGCCCGGTTTCCGGGAAATCCACATCGAGCCTCATCCGCTAGGTGATCTGGAACACGCCGGGGCGTGCATTAAGACCGTGCGCGGCAGCATATCTTCCCACTGGCGGCGGGCCGACCAGTCCATCACGCTTGCCGTTACGATCCCAGTCAACTGTCGCGCCCGCGTAAGCGTCCCTGCATTGGAGCTTAAGCATGTCGTCGTCACCGAAGGCGGTGAGGTGATCTGGCAAGACAGCGCCTACGTTGCCGGCGTCGCCGGGATAACGTCCGGCAGCGCCAGCGCCGACTATGTGACCTTCGAGGTTGGCTCTGGAGACTATTGCTTCGCGTTGAGCGGAGCTTCTTCGTAGAGAAAGCAGATACGTATAGATAAGAGTTTGAAAGGACCAAGATCTTGCACGAAATGACATCGCTCGAACGATTCATGGCCGCCATCAACGGCGAACCCTTTGACATGTATCCGACGCTGAACGTTTCCCCCAATTGGTCGATGATGCCGCACTGGCCAGAAATCCTGGGGCTGAACTTCCTGCACCTGCAACATGGGACCGATGAGCAGAAGCTGAAATTCTACGATGCGCTTCACGATGCGCTCGGTCTGGATTACATTCCCTGCGGCGGCGGCAAAGCCTTTCCCCAACGCGGACGCCAGTACGTTACGGAGGAGGATGGCGTACCGGTATTGGTAGACACGGGATCGCGCAGCAAGACCCGTTTCAAAGAGTTCCCACCGGATCTGCCACCGGAGGAGCCGCTGTTCGAAACAGCGGCCGACGTGGAGCGTTTGGAGCCGCCGCCCACCGCCGAAGAGCTTCTGGCATCCGGCGCCTACGACTTTGCCAAGAAGCTGGTCGAACACTTCGATGACACGGTCTTCCTCTATCTCGGTGACATGGCGCCCTTTCCCACCGCTTTCTATATGCTGAGCTATGACAAACTCTTTGACGCCATGTTTTTCCAGCAAGACCTCGTCTTTGCGCTGATGGAACGGCACGAAGAGGTGATCAGACAGCAGTGCCGGTTGGCAAAGATGCTGGGCGTGCATGGCTATCAGCTCATGCAATGGTTCGCCTCCGCCGATATGATATCGGACGAACACTATGTGAAATTCGCCCTCCCCGGTGAGAAAAAAGCCTTCCAAGCCATTCACGATGAGGGCCTGGTGAGCAGTATGGCCCTGATGGGTTGGATTGAGCCACGCTTGCCCCACCTGGCCAATTTAGATTTTCACTGTATCCAGGTCGAATGCGGGCTCAAGAACTACACGAACGACATCGTCAAAATCCGCCAGGCCCTGGGCGAAGAGGTATGTATCTTCTCCAACTCCCACGCCATCACGGTCATCGAGCAAGGGGATGAGGAAGTCTGGCATCAGGATGCCCTGATTCAGGCGCAGGCGATCGGCAAACAGCGTCGCTTCGGCATAGGCCACGGCACGCCCATCACCTGGAAAACCCACCCTACACGGTACCGTCGCTTTATCGATTTCATGCGCAACAAGCTGGCCGAGCTGGCGCCGCCACACTGATCCGCCCAAAGTGGCGGCACATATTTGATTTTCCCTGCTTGCCGCTCATTGATCCCAATGGGAGGGCCGTTCGGCTTCTCGGCCTTTCCTTACTCTTCTCAGCGTGCTGGATTCATTTCTTCTCGTATTACTCGCCGCAGAAGATCCTCATCATTCATTTTTCCAGAATCTCCCAATTTGTCTGCGAATCCTTCAAGATAGATTCTTCACTCATTGCTTGTCGCCTTTCGCATTGATATGACTCGAATCACTTCTTCTCGCTCAGTATGGGCAATCACCGCCACAGTTCCATACCATGATGTCGAGGCGATGACGCCGCCTGACGCGAGATGGCGGCTAGGGATGCGCGCATGCCGAGGGCGCGATTGTCGCCTTTACACATGTGTGATCATGGTGTACTCTTGACAAACCGGATACACAGAATCAGGAGATCCCAGATGTTGACCGAGCAGATCGATGCGCTGAAGAGCTACGACTCCGCTACCATTTTCAACGCCGTGGCCCTGAAACTGGGGCTACCCAACCTCGATTACACCGACCACGAGATCCGCTGTCTCCTGCCGGAACTGGGCATCGTCGCCGGCTATGCCGTGACCGCCGAAGTCACGACCAATGATCCCGATTCCCCAGCACTGGAGTGGATCGACTACTACGAGTACCTGGACAGCCAGGAGGGACCGCTGATCGCGGTGTTTCAGGATGTGGACTCCAACCCAGGCCGGGGCGCCAGCTTTGGGGACGGCATGGCCCGGATACATAAACGGCTGGGCGTAGAAGGGGTGATTGTTGGCGGGACAGTCCGAGATCTGAGCGGCATTCACCAGGTCGGGTTGCCCATCTGGGCCTGGGGCACGGTGCCGGGCCACGGCGTCTTTAACATGACCCGCTTTCATACGCCAGTGACAGTGGGCCGACTTCGCATCCACTCCGGCGATCTGATTCTGGCCGATAGCGACGGCTGTGTCCGCATTCCCACAGAACACATCGACGACATCCTGCGCCTGGCAGCCGAGGTGCGGGCGCGCGAGGCCGCGATCTTCGATTTCTACACATCGGATACGTTTTCGCTCCAGGAGATGCGGGCGCGGCAGGGAAAGTAATTTGCACGATTGCGCCCTGGGATGAACCAATCTATACTCAGGATGTGAAATTGAGATTGACAATGATTCTTGACGAACAGATTGACGCTCTGGTTACGCACGCGCCCGATTATTGGCAACTCGATGCCTGTGGCGTTACCCGCACGGCAAGAGAAATCCCTGTGCTATTGCACCGCGCCGCCTATCTACCGGCAGCGGACCGGATGCAGGCTCTCCTGATCGGCGGGTTGTCAGGAGAGCTCGAAGACGTAAATTTGGCGCTGGAGGCGCTGAAATCCTATCACGCCTATCGCCCCCGGTTATCCGCTCGGATCGGGTTGAGCGCCGTGCCCTGCGGCAATCCAGATGGTCTGGCTTTGGGCGTTGCGCCAGAGAACGGCGCCGGCGGCAACCCCAGCGCCGGCTATCCGCCAACAGGAAACTTTTTCTATGATCCAGCGAATCCAGAGGCCCATTCCATCTGGCGCTGGGTCAGCTTTCAAGCGCCAGACCTGGTGATCGAAGTCCGTGCCAGGTCCAACTGGCGCGCCACAGTGGCGCGCGACGAGAGCGCATCCTGGGAGGCGTCTGCGCCATGCTTGCAGCTGTGGCCGCAGCTATGTTCTGCCCTGAATACGTCCGAGTTGACGCCGGACAGTTCGCTGCTGGGCGCATTGGCGACCGGCAAACCCAACGGGCTGGCGCCGGTTCCCGGCCTGCGGTTAGCCTGCCCCGCCGATGCCTTACAGACCGAACTGGGCAAACTGTGGGCACTGTTGAATGGCGCGTCCGCAACAACGCCCGACCGCCGGGAGGTTGCGCCAGCCAAACCGCTGGCGGACAACCACTCCGACACACGCCGCGCGCTGGAAGCCCGCTCAGCACGCACGCCTCTTGCCGTTGCGCGGGCGCTGGCGGCGACCTATGGCCATCAGCTCGATCCGGTCATTTACACACAGGGCGTCGCCATCAGTGGTCGCTTGCGGCTGGCCCAGCTCGATGCGCACGGTGTGGACCCTACAGCGGATATCGCAGCCGTGGTCGAGCCGTATGCCAGGTTCAAAGGACGCGACGGCTCCAAAGCCTTGTTCGCCGCCGGCGCGGATGGCGGGGCGAACCTGGCTGGCCTGGTTTGGGCCGATGAGCTGACCGCGGCGACCGGTGATAGCCGCTATGCCGACCTGCTCGTCCACACTGCGGATCGCTACAGATCCACCCACGACAACGACGTGCCAATCCCTTCCCATCCCGACTACCAGGTGGAGGATATGTTCTTCAGCGCGGCGGTGCTGGGGCGCGCCTTCAAGCTGACCGGCGACGAAAACTATCTGCGCATCCTGACGCGCTTCCTGTTGGATGCCGAAATCCAGCAGGCGGACGGGCTTTTCTGGCACGACCGCTCTACCCCCTACTACTGGGGACGCGGCAACGGCTTCGCCGCGCTCAGCTATGCCGAGACCCTAACCTACATGCCCGACAGCTATCCTGAGCGGGCGGCCGTGCTGGCAATTCATCTGCGCCATCTGGAGGCGCTGCGTCAGTATCAGCATCCCAGCGGTATGTGGCATCAGGTGATTAACGTCCCCGGCTCCTACCTGGAAATGTCGTCCACCTGCATGATCGGCTATGCGCTGGCGCGTGGGATGCGGCGAGGCTGGTTGGATGCTGATGCTGCCCACAGAGATGCACTGATGCAGGCCTGGCAAGGGGTCGCGGCGCGGATCGACGACAACGGCGGGCTGGTCGATGTCTGTACGGGCACCGGCGTTCAGCAGAGTCTGCGCGACTATCTGGACCGCCCGGCCATATTTGGCCCTGACGAGCGCGGGGGCGCATTGGCGCTCTGGTTTACCACCGAGATGGAGAGCTTCTTAAATGCAGTTTCTGGTTTTTAGTTTTTAGTAACTGCAGTTCGGAATTGACCTGAAGGAGGAAGATATGGCGGACGACGATCTTGGTCTGATGGCTCATTTGCTGCGTCGGGCAGGGTTTGGCGCAAGCAGACAGGAGCTGGAAGCGTATGCCCAACAGGGATATGATCAGGTAGTCGAGGATCTGGTGGAGCCAGAGCGCTGCCCACCACTCGACGAGGATATTCTGCAGCGCTACTTTGGGGGCGAAGGGCCAGAAATCCGCGTCGGAACCTGGATCTACCGCATGATTAACAGCAGACGCCCACTGGAAGAGAAGATGGCGCTCTTCTGGCATCATGTCTTTGCCACGGGCTACAGCAAGGGTGAGCATGCCCTGGCGATGAACAACCAGATCGATATGTTCCGCCGTGTGGGCATGAGCGACATGCGCGAGATACTGCTTGAACTCTCCAAAGACCCGGCGATGATCTACTGGCTGGACAACAATGAGAACCGCAAAGGCGAACCCAATGAAAACTATGGGCGGGAGTTGCTGGAGCTCTTCTCCATGGGTGTGGGCAACTACACAGAGGACGACATCAAGAACTGCGCGCGCGCCTTCACCGGCTGGACCTTTGCCCAACCGGTTCCCCTCTACCCCCACGGATTCTATGCCCCCCAGTTTGTCTTTCACGCCGAGGACCACGATGACGGCGAGAAGACCTTTCTCGGACAGACCGGGCCCTTCAACGGCGACGACATCATCGATATCATCGTGGCGCAACCGGCGACGGCCGGATTTATCTCTCGCCATCTGTACAACTTCTTCGTGGCCGATGAGCCGCAGGTGCCGTCCTGGAATGGTTCGCCGCCCCAGGATCCGGCAGCGATTGCAATCCTGTCACACGCCTATATGGAGTCTGAAGGCAGTATGCCCCACATTCTGCGCACGCTCTTCAGCAGCGACTTCTTCAAAGCGGCCCGCTTTCAGAAGGTGAAAAGCCCGACCGAACTGATTACCGGCGTTCTGAAGCTGGTCGGCGCCTACCGCACGCCGACGCCGGGCATGCCGCACTATGCCAGGGCCGCCAAAGTGATGGGACAAGAACTGCTCAATCCACCCACAGTGGAGGGTTGGCACACCGGGCCGGAGTGGATCGACGGCGGGATGCTCACTGAACGAATCAACTTCGCGGTAAACGAGGTCGGCGACGCCACCAAGCCGGGCATCCAGACAATTATCCAGCGGCTGCAGGCGGAAGGTGACAGCCTTGCCCCCGAGCATTTTGTGGACAAGTGCCTCGATCTGGTCGGCCCGTTGACCGTGACAGAGAGCACCCGTGACTATCTGGTGCGCTTTGCCCAAAGCGGCGGCGATCTCGTTTTTGACCCCAATGGGAGCGCAAATGGCGCAGCCAATGGGGCGTCCGACAGCACAGACCGGGTTGTGCTCATGCTGCAACTGATCGTTGCCGCGCGCGAGTATCAGTTTGCCTGACCGACCCCAGAAAGCAACGCAAAGGCGCGAAGCCGCAGAGACGCAATGAATTCCTGGTTTTCTCTTGCGTCTTCGCGTCCTGGCGACATTGCGTTGCTTTCAAACAGGCCTCCGCCTTCTTTGCTTGTCGCAACCTCTGGGGTCAGCGCAATCGAACAATCGTATAGAAAGGAACCACAAAGATGTCTGCCAACCAGAAAAACCCTGTCCTCGTTATCGTGCAGCTCAGCGGCGGCAACGACTTTATGAACACCGTTGTCCCCTATACCGCCGGTATCTATTACGACTCCAGGCCGGTGGTCGGTCTCAAAGAAGATGAAGTCCTGCCCATCCACGATACACTGGCGTGGAACCCGCATTGCGCAGCGTTGCAGGCGATGTATGACGAGGGCGATGTTGCGGTGGTCCAGGGAATCGGTTACCCGAATTCAGACCGCTCCCATTTCCGGGCCATGGATATCTGGCACACCTGTGAACCGATCGAGATCGGCGCCGAAGGGTGGGTGGGACGCGTGATCCGGGAGCTGGACCCGCGCGGCCAGAATGTCCTGACGGGTGTCAGTGTCGGCAAGGGGCTGCCCAGAGCCATGGCCGTGCCCGGCGTGCCTGTGACCTCGTTCGACAATCTGGACAACTATGGACTGCTGACCGGCATCGAGGATGAGCGGCAGCGCACAGAAGCCCTGGAGATCTTCAAAGGCATGTATAACGCCGGGGTGGGAACCGGCATCGTCATGGAGTACCTCTCCCA
Source organism: uncultured Caldilineaceae bacterium (assembly GCA_958295915.1). Taxonomy (GTDB): domain Bacteria; phylum Chloroflexota; class Anaerolineae; order Caldilineales; family Caldilineaceae; genus Bin5. The sequence goes on along the minus strand of OY282381.1, from coordinate 2,474,209 downwards.
GACCGGTCTCAACGTCATCCAGGGGACCGATGAACTCAAAAAGGCGAAAGCGGGCTATCGCTCGACCGTGGAATATGCCGATAACGCCATCGCCACAAGCCTGCGCGATGTGGCGCGGGTGCATCTGGCCGGTCTCGGCACGCGCGTCTTTTACACCCAACATGGCGGGTACGACAACCATGCCAATGAAGTCCCCGACCACCCCAGGCTGCTGAGTGACCTGACCGGCGCGATCTCTGCCTTCTTCCAGGATCTGCGCGCCCACAACGCCTCGTCCGAGGTGACCATGCTCGTCTTCACCGAGTTTGGGCGGCGCATTCGCGACAATGCCAGCGGCACGGACCACGGTTCAGGCGGCGGCGCCTTTCTCATTGGCGATCGGGTCAAGGGTGGGCTTTACGCCGAATATCCATCGCTCGACCCCGCTCGTTGGGTCCACGGTGAAGATCTGGAGCATATGATCGACTTCCGCGGCATCTACGGCACTGTATTGGAGCAATGGATGGGCCTCGACCCCACCGACATCGTCGGCGGACAGTTCGAGCAGATCCATCCCTATCAGACAACAGCATAGCGAGGTGAACCGTGGCCAGACCTTACGGCCTCTTACGGGCGGGATTCCCGTTTTATAAGACACTCGGAATGCGGCGCCTCACCAATTTCCCGATCGATCTCGCGCTCGGCCAGGAAGATCGCCTCTATATCCTGTGCCGCAGCGAAGGCGCAGCCCTGATTCGCAAGTACAGCACAGAGGATAAAGACCTGGGCGCCATAAACATCTATGGCAGCGAGCCGGGCCAGCTGACCTGGCCGGTCACGATTCTTGCCGACAGCCAGGAGAATCTCTACCTTTCGGATGAGGCGCTCCACCGCATCTCCATCTTCGATAAAGATGGGGAGTTCCTTGACAGCTGGGGGGAACAGGGCAGCGGTGATGGGCAGCTCTATGGGCCGACGGGCATGGCATTCGATACCGAGGGGAATCTCTATGTCGTCGATACGCTCAACCACCGCGTGCAGAAGTTCACCAAGGAGGGCAAATTTCTGGGCAAGTGGGGCAGTTACGGCAGCGGTGAGGGCGAGTTCAACATGCCGTGGGGCATCGCCGTAGATACTGATTCATGCCCCGCTACTGTTGATCGGGGGGGCGATGTCTACGTTGCCGACTGGCGCAACGACCGCGTACAGAAGTTCACGGCCGACGGCGCGTTCCTCATGGCCTTTGGCAGGTCAGGCTGCGGCGATGGCGAGTTCAACCGGCCCAGCGGCGTGGACGTCGATCTGCATGGCGACATCTATGTGGTCGACAGGGGCAACAATCGCGTCCAACTCTTCAACGCCGAAGGGCGCTATGTCCAGAAGTTCCTGGGGGATGCTACGCTCTCCAAGGCGGCGATTGCCTACATGATGACCAATGCGGTGCCCAATCGTATGCGCGATATGGCGAACCTGGAGGTCCAGAAATATCTGCGTTGGCCGCAATCGGTCGTTGTCAGTGACGATGGCCTGATGTATGTGCCGGACACCGGCTCCTACCGGGTGCAGGTCTATCAGAAGCAGGCAGTGGAGCTTACCGAGCTGGAGTTCGGCCCACCCCGGCGCGCGCCCTCGTTGGCGATATGAGTAGCTGTGCCGGCTCACGCTATGGGTGGTTGCGCGACATTGTAATACCCCATATAGTCTTCCCCCTTTACCATCAGAACCTCGATCTGCTCGCGCCTGCCCACATCGACAAAGGGCACGGTCAGACGCGGGGTAATCCCAAAACGGCGCGTCTCTGACTTGTTTGGGGGCGAATAATGGAGGGTGCTCTCGTTGAAGAAGATGAACTCGCCGGCTTTCAATTCAATATGAACTGCTTCGCTGGGGTCAAACGTCGATGGATCCGCGGCTTTCGCAAAGACTTCGGCGCCCGGCGTGGTGATGTGGGGGTATAGGCGTTTGTGGCTTTGGGGCAGCACCTGCATGCAGCCGTTGGCGCGTGCCGTCTCGTCTACGGCAATCCACGCCGAAAGGATCACATTGGGTGAAGGTTGATAATAGGCGCAATCCTGGTGCCATGGGATCTCCGTGTCCCAGCTGTCCTGTTGACTCAGCGGCTGTTTGATCTGAAAATTGGTGCGCCAGAGCACCAGATGGGGCCCCAGAATGCTGGCCGCTTTTTCGACGAGATTGGGATGGCTCAGCAGTTCATAGACACAGCGGTTGTCCAGATGGCGGTTGTGAAAGTATTCCCGTTCGTGGAGACCTTGCGCCCTGCCTGGGTCGAGAATCTCTTCATCGATGGCGCGCCGGACAACCGCCATCTCGGCCTCGGAAATCAACCGGAACGGACCCAACCAACCCTGCTCGTGATATTGGCGCACCTGCTGCTTTGTCAGCCCGTATTCTTTGTCGCTCATGGTTTCTCCATCGCGCCCAACAATGGCGCGCAATTCAATCTATACCTTCACGTTTTCCAATGAGGGCACTGGGTACGTACCCTTGTGAGAATGGCAGCGCGCGTTCGGGAATAAGACAGAATAAAACAGAATAAAACAGAATAAACCACCCCACAGTTTCACAGGCGTTTCCAACGCGCTCCTCGGCCGTGCCCCGTGACTGTGACCAAGCCCTGATTCTTTAGAACGGCAAGGTCTTGCTGCAGCCGCCGCTCGTTGGTCTGCGGCTCCAACTGGGAGCGAATTTCCCGTAACGCTACGGGTCGGCCCGCATTATCCAGCAGATCAAGGATCACCTGTTGTTGTTCTGTCAGATCACTTTCGCCTCGTCGGGACGACACGAATTGACCGTGTCGGAAGCGTACCGTCACACACCCTCCGGCATCCTCGATCTCGGGTCGTGGCAGACCGGCAGAGGTCGTCAGCTCCGCCATTTTGAGCGTCCCGCGTCCCCACTCTTCGATAATGCCGCGGCGATAGAGAGTGCGAGCGATCAGCGGGTTCCACGGCAGGGACTCGTGCGGCGCGAACAGCTTCTCCGGGGTCAACCCGAAATGCAGCGTGCCGGAGGAGGTCACCTCCAGACGGTCGTCGTAGACCGCCACGCCTACGGAGCCGCCGCCATCGAGTAATCGCGATGGCAGAGAGCGTTCGCCAGTGATTCACGCGTTGCCAGGGGTGGGTAGAGCGGTTCGTCGATCCGTTCGAAGCGGTCCGCTTCGATCCGCCCGGCGATGGGCAGAGTCTCACGTAGAAAGCGCTCCGCACTCGCGAGGAGCGCAAAGGCGTTGCCGTGGAACTGTCGATTGTCCAGGAACTCCGTGCGGTCAACGCCTCGAAAACGAGCGACACGGAGCAGGCACTGCGGCATCTCGAACTCGATGCGCTCGGCGTTACCGAACAGCGCCACGGCCGCGCGCCACAAGACCCCGTCCCGGAAAAGCCCCAGCCCACGCAGCAACTCGGTCGCTTCCTGAGTCCCTGGGGCCGCCAACCGGCCTCGGCGGACCGCTTCTGCGACCGTGTGTCGGATCTCTGCCGCATCGAGATCTTCGACCGACCACTCGGTGGCGGGTTGGTTTTCCCAGCGTTGCTCGCTGTGCATGCGCTCAAAGAGCATCCGGTTGTACTCGTCAGCCGACATGGCCAAGGTGGTGTTGCCCACGCGGCGGTAGGCGCCCCCCCGGTATCGGTAAGGCCGCGCCGCCCCCGGGCTTACGCGCACTGCAACCACCTCACGGTCTCCCGCTACGTGAATCCGCTCGACCGCCGGAAAGGCTGGCGGCTCGATCTGTTGGATCTCAGCGCTCACCTCCTCAATCGTCCGTTCGCCCACTTGCTGGCCGACCACATCTCCGGCCGGCGTGACGCCGAAAAGCACATACCCGCCGCGCTGGTTGAGCATGGCGCATACGGTTCTGACCGCTTCGCGGCGCGTTCCCGTTGTGCGCTTGAACTCCAGCATTTCGGATTCGCCGTCGGCGGCCAGCACTTTAATTTGGTCAGACATCATGGGCGCATCTCATTCTTGCATCAATCAGCCCGCGCCGATGCTGGCGCGGAGATCCTTGACTTTAATACAGGGCAAGGATCTTGTTTAGCTGATCAACTCATCACATTCTATCACAGCCGCTGGAAAGGGGAAGCGTATCATCGTTCTCTCAAACAGAACGCATCCTTGGCCCAATCATCGACCTGCAGACTCACGACACAGACGAATCACTTGGTGACGGCCTCTCTGGTCCTTTACCAAGCTGGAGTGGTTATAGGCCCGCGCCAAGAAGAACTGCTATGCGCTCAAGACCCAACTATGATCCATATGATTATATGTCAGGTAGTTTTTGTGTGTCATGTTACTTTACAATTTTGCGAGAGTCCGCAGCGTGCGGCCCTGCTTTGTTGAGGGAAGCCCAGGCTATTGGCTAAGAATATGCAGAAATCGCTGATGCTATGGGGAGATCTGTTAGATTTTTATAACTTGCATCAGGCGACATGAATCGAGGTAATATATGCCATCAGGTGAAGCTGGAGATCGATTACTCCTCGGAGTTGTTCTGTGAGCAATCTGAATCCGGTCATAGCGTATTCGTTCGCAGTTTGCACGACTTCTGCAGGGTCGGAAGCTGCGTTTTCATCTTGTTCGGCTAACACGAGCAGTTCAAGGTGAGTGATGCGCCATGGATCGGACTCAAGGATGCCTCCGTCATTGAACCGCACAAGATCGGACCGAATTGGCAAAGGTGTCCTCTCACTTATTGTGACTCCAATACCGAAGGCATACCACCAAAGGTCGACTTGCCGCTCAAACGCGATACTAGGATCTCTTCGCTTAACCAGTCTGTCGACGAACTCGTTGTGAAAGCTCTTTGGGATCCAGAGATCCTGGTTGCGGTACCTTGAATCGGTAATCACGTTCGTGCCTCTCGATAAGTGAATCTGCTGGCATCGTTACGTCTTTCACATACATGGCAGATTTCAGTGTGGTTACATTCACATACTCGCACTATAGGAATACCAGTGCCCCAGTCATTGATCAGATCTACAGGGTAATCTTTCGAACAGGTCAAGGTGGTAACAATACCAGCCCTATCTTTGATCAGTGGTTCGATGTCGCGTATTTCCGATCGGGTCATGAACAGTACGACCTGATAGGGCAGACCATTAAAATCCACAGGCTTAGTCAGTATTTCTACCATTCGCTGTTTCACCGCTCCGGAGGTCATACCAAGTGGAGTATCGATAATGCGGGGCGCCTCTCTTTCCGCGACTTCCATGAGAGCCCAAATGAAGGACAGGGTTAGCGCTCGCTGTGAGGCGCCGTTCAATTCTGTATTAGCATCTAGTGTTCTGCCTTCAAGCGTGTGAATGACGATATCGTACTTCTCATTGATGCTCACACCTGTAAACACGGTGGTATCTGCAGTTGGATCGGAACCAACGATATCTAGAAATAACTCATTCATACGGGCCGAGACTCTCTTCACGTAAATCGATTTCAGTCGATCCAGGGTTCCTTTAGTGAGTTTCACTAGATCACTAGCGACACTTGAACGGCGTCTAAGCGTCTTGCTAAGGGTGGCCTTACTCTCCTCTTTTGTGACCCTCTTCGCACATAGCTGCCGCCGTTCTTCCAATTCCTGGAAGTGCCCGTTGATCTGCCCATACTCTTGGTCGAATTTAGACCGTTTTCCTCGGTTAGAGTGAACTCGCTGAGTAAGCCCCTGGATTCGTTCTTCGTCGATCTGTTCACGTTTCTCGCGTTCATTTCTGAGATCCGCATTCTTTTGCCGCTGTCTGTCACGACACTGTGTGAACCGATCCATCAAGGATACAACTCTTTCAGAGACCGACCCGCCGTCGTCGACCGCCGCCCGCGCTGGTTTAATGCTATTTCGTGCTTCATGCCATAAGGACGTCAGTTGCTGGATTCGTGGTGCGATTTGCCGCTGTTCTTCAATAAGATTTTGAACATGAGTACGCCTCGGATGTCCCACCTCAAGATCTTCTCCACAGATGCAAAGGCCCAGTTGTAGTCGGTCAATGAGCACCTCTATCGAGGTCCCTGGAATCACGTTCCTGTCTGCGAGCTCATTGAGCTTAGCTAGTCCGCTTTGAAGCTTATCTTCGATGAACCACTTTGAAAGAGCTTCTGACCGAAGGTGTTCCTTCATCTGCTTCCGGATGTCGATATCTTCGCCCTCAAGGTGTCTGATGTCTTTCTCAAGTGCATGTATCCGCTCCTGAATTGCATCCAAGTCACCGACGCCCTTAATGCTGTCGAGTTCGCGCTCATCCAGTCGAATCTGCTCATCTACTTTAGCAATCCGGTGATTTATAGTCGATAGATTCTCTTTCTGTTCGGTGATTTCGCCTTCAACCTTATCGAGATTATCTTGGGCGGTCTTGAGGTCCTCGCTGCCTGTAGCTGTAAGTTCTCTCTTCATCTTCCTTGCAACAGAAACGAGATGCTTCTCTGCACTTTCAACTTCATCAAGTCCGAGAAGTTGACGGATAGTCTTGTGAACGGCCTCTTGGCGTTCGCGCTCGGCTTGTTGACCACTAGAGATAAACCGTTGAACGTCGTCCCCGTTCGTGAAGAACACATCGGCGAGATTGAGAGGAAGCATCGCCGAAATCCAGCCATCTATACCTTCGACAATGTCCTCCTCGCCTTTCTCAGTCCATCGAAGTAATCTCCGCCTCTCGTTTCTTCTGTCGTAGCTGTCGCCTTCTTCTGGTATCTCTTCGCAGGTCCGTATCAGGCGATAGCGTGCTTCCGCGTCTGAGAAAGGGTCAATTCTCGTGAACTCCAGGCTGACCTGCACAAGAACAGGCTGGCCTGGTGGCTTCGCTGTTGATGTCAGCCGCATTCCTGACGGTATTCCCTCCTCACCGTACATACCCCAACGGAGAGCATAGAGGATGGAAGTTTTCCCGGATCCGTTCTCCGCCCGGATGACTGTGAGAGGACGGAGCAAGTCGCTCGAAAACTGGAGCGCGACGTCCTCAAGCAGTTTGAAGTTTCTGATACGTGCGCTTTCAAGCCTCATTATCATTCCTCAAGTTTTATGCTGATTTCTCCGGCGAAGCCCTTGACAAGTTCCTCGATGGCGCGCCGTTGAGCTCGATCGTTGGGTGCGAAGTGCAGAATCTGGAGAACTCTCGTAAACTTGGAAACTAGCTCAGCGTGGTAATTATCGTAGGGTTCGCTGATGTCTTGCACCGCATCACGTGCAGCGTCAGAGATCAGTCTCACTGTGTTAGCCATGTTGGACTGTCCATAGTGTAGCTTCGAATTGTCGGATTACATCGTTAGGACCGTCGGGGTCGTACTCGTTCTCAGCGAGGTTTGCAAATGCCGAGGCACGCCGTAGCTCTGACTGTAGAAGAGATCTAGCTGCAGGAGAATCGAGGTCAGGAGGGACAACAATGAAGTCATGCAGGTGGGCGCACGTCTTGCCCGGGGCATGACGGAGGATCCGACCACGTCGTTGAACCCACTCCCTTTCAACGGTGCTACTAGCAAGAAGGAAGGCAGTGTCAGTCTGTGGTATGTCGACACCTTCATCCAAGACCCTCATACAGGTAAGAACTTGGTAGCCTCCCGCCCCAAAGCGGTCAAGAATCGTCTGAAATTGGGCGACTTTGGTTTCTTCACCAGTGTATTGGTGAGAGATGATGTTTAGTCGTTGGAGAATCTTGTTCACCGCTGTAATCTGTCTCGCCTTACCGGGAACGATGGGCTTGGCCGATGTGTAAATTAGCGTCTTCGCAATCGATTCGGTGCCAATACGCCTTAGCTCGTGTTCGAGGGCACTAAGCTTCGCGTCGGCCTGTTCAACTAATGCCCTACGATCTCGTAGCAAGCGGGCGACTCGCGCCGTAAGTCCGATTGTTCGCCCATCGTCATCGATTCGAAAACCAGCTCTAACAAGAGCCTCAGTGAGAGCCTCATAATATTCCATTTCGTCAGATTTGAACTTCACCGCATGTAGATAATATCGATAAGGAACAAGACAGCCGGCCTTAATCGCATCGCCAAGTGAGAATTCAAACCGAGGTGGTGGGCCTCCAAAAAAATCGAAAAGTTGATCTGTACCGTCGGGATCGTATTGACGAATTGGGGTCGCGGACAGACCGATCCGACGATCAAAGAACTCCGGCGGATCATTGATAAAGGATGGCGATCCAAAGTTATGTACTTCGTCTGCTATGAGGATGCGGTTAACCGAATCAGGCAAACTCTGCAACCAAGCTCGTTCCTCCGAATCTTGCCGCATGAACAGAGCGTTAGTCAGCAGCAAAACTTCTGTTCTTGGGTGAGTTGATGCAAATGCAACAGAGACATGCTCCAATTCCTGTCGGCGTTCATTTCTTCCCATCCCTACGAAAACAATTGGATCGATGCCGAAAGCCCGAACGTCTACAGCCCACTGCCGGATCAGCGGTTTAGTCGGAGCGAGGATCACAACACAAAGGTGGCCGGCCTGTCTATCCTGAATTTCTGAAGTAGCGATAAGCCCTGTACGCGTCTTTCCACTACCGGTGGCCATCGCCAGTATGCCGCCACCGTGAGCGACGAGCGCATCAACAGCGGCGCCCTGGTGCGCGAAGCGGCCTTCCCTCCAGACGAACGACTCTGGAATCTTTAGTCGGTGATCGATACGAGCAGGGCGATATCCCGGCGGAAGTCCAGGTTCGAGTCCTGCTTCATTGTCACGATGCCATGCTGCCCAGAAGTCTGCGGTTGTAGGTGGCGTCGATCCAGCGTAACCACGCAGTATCTCCAATGCCTGGTCTACTTCTACGGTGAGTGATGTTGGGTGACAGTTATTCCAGTTCCTATCCCACTGTCCCAAAAAGATCTTCACGCGCTCTTCCGACTGGCTGCCGTCCATCCATGCACGGTCAATCGACATCTGCTCACCGTTTACGAGGAGCCCTCGCTCGGTTGCGTTGCTGGACCCATGGACCGCGAGCCATTGCTCTCCAGACCGAAATAGCCAGATTTTTTTATGATACGTTCCCCGTTCCATCAACACTACGCGCATTTGAAGCCGGTCACTAGCGACAAGGTAGGCCAATGTTTCTACAGTATGACGTTCGATTGCCGAGACAGATAATCTGGCCCTTTCAAACAGACGTTCAATCGTTTCTTTGAGAACGGTCTGAGGTTCACAGACTCCTCTACGGATTGCATCCCGGTCCTCCTTGCTAATTTCGGGCGACACCATCAGCTTCAATGTATTACGCGTATCGTTGATGAACACAGCAAGTCCAGGTGCGATCTGAGCTAGGCGCCGAGACGAGAAAAAACCGACCCCGATCCGCAGTTCATTACACGAGCGCATTGCTGGGACGAGAACCTCTCCAACGAGATTTTCATCTGGGATCTCATAAGCCGGACGAATCTGGGCGAACTGAACCAAGAAGCTCATGGCAGCTGTTCCTGGGCCTGCTGTATTTGGGCCTCGAGTCTGGCCAAGGCTCGGTCAAGTTCCGAAGAAATCGGCCGTAGTGGAAGGGCTGCCTTGACGACCTCATCCCCCCTTTTGCTTAGCAAGGCACGCACCTCACCCTTCTCACAATGCAAAGCGGCTGCTAGACCCTCCATGCCTGCATGAACGTCAATGCCGGTCAGACGGGACACAAGAGGCCATCCGGGTTCGTGTTGGGTGACATCAGTGGATATGGCAGTAGCTGACATGTCCGATCTGTCGAGGACCAGGGTCAGTTGATCCCCTAGCTTAGCATCAGCGGATTCCGCTAGCGATCGCACAGAACCTATTGACGGCCCACGAATTGATGTTTCTGGAAAAGTGATAGTAACTGAGCCTCCATCTCGATTGTTGAAAATCAGTTGCTGATTCACCGCCACATCCAAGATTGCACCCGCTGCCTGAGTTAGGGCCCGTCCACTTCCCCGGAGCAGACCGCCATCCACTTCAAACAGAAGCGACACGCGATGTGGTCCGAGGGCGAATACGCCCCGTGCACTATGCAGCGAGGCATTGTCATATACATATGGTTCAGCATCACCTCGCAAGTAGATCGCCCCGTCTTCGAAAATGAACATGGGAGCCTGACAGTATGCGCGAATGGAATTGTCGTTCAACCCCAAATCCCTCCGCAAGCGCGTGACTATACCTTCTAGGGGAATCGGTTGTCTCTCTCGCTCGAGGAGTTTGCGAATGGAAATAGCGATGCCGCTGTATTCAGAAAGTCCCCAGGATGTGAGAGCCCATTCTGCTTGGTTGACTCTTACAGCCCGTGCATCACCCGATAGTGCGTTATTGGCCGAGGTTCTCGCTCTATCTTCCTGAATGTGGTCGAGAAGAGTATCAATAGTGGCCGGACGACCAATATCGGCGAGCGCAATTATCAGCTTGTCTCCAATCGGCCCGCCCCAACGGACGAGGCGCCCGTTCAACTTGCGGATTCTGGCATCCCGGATGAGCCAATCTTCATGGAAGGAACTGTCGAGCCCCCATTTGTTCAGCTCCCGGGTAGCCAAATGAGGGTCAATGTATCCAACCTCGTCGGCCATATCTCGAATCTTCGTAGTGGGATCCGTATTCACTGCGGATCTCAAGACAACCCATCCATTGACAAGGTCATACGGTCCGGCAAGTCTGAGCAAGATTGATCTATAGTCTACTTGGCCATCTAAAGGGGACAGCAGATGTTCAACATGGGCTAAGGGAGCGGCTACGCCGATTCTCTGTCTGATGGTCTCAGCCCGCCAACGAATCGGCCTGGCCTCTATTCCTTTAGTAAACTCTGTGAGCTTATGCCGCACCCGATTTTCTAGCTGACGGACTCTTTCGCGGGTAACGCCAAAGTAGTCCGCCAACTCTTGAAGCGTGTGGCTAACTTCGAGGCAGGCTATTCTAGCTTTGAAGATGTGGCGTTCTCGCTCGGGCAGATGAAGAGCCCAAAATTCCAATATAGCGTAAGGGTGTCTTGGCTGATTGCTGGCATGTTGCAATCTCAATTCCGCTATGGTTTGCCATACCTCTACAGTTCTAGTTCCTGAGATAACCTGCGAGATAGCATCTCCAATCGTTTGAGCATCGGTTTCGGCTAGAGCCCAAGTAACAAACTCACGCATGAAGTTGCCAAGAGCTGAGACTGAGCAGACGACTTCACGCGCCGGCTCTCTGACGATAGGAAAGCCACAGTGTGTTTCGAAATGAAGAAATCCTGCACGGATGGCTTCACGTGCCGCTTCGTTGACGTCTGTTTGAAACGCAGTGTTGGTTGTGACAGCGTTGACAACATGCTTTACTGGTGATACTTTGCTTTCAGCCTGCCCCAACTCCGCATGCCCAAGAATTCGTGCAGTCATCTCCGCTACCGTCGGTGATACTTTGTTTTCGGCCTGTCCCAATTCTGCACTCTCTAAAACGCATAATAGCTCATTCAGAGAATTCTTCCCGACGCCAGGAAAAGTTAAAAACTCGGAACAAAAAACCGGTTTCTCACAGATCCTCTCTTTAGGCCAAGGAAGACGACGTAAACTGTTGCGAAGACGGCTACTGATTGGCAGCGCAGTCAACCAAGAGAGCGGAAGCCCTACCGGAATAGCCACCTCCCTTGGTAAAACTCGCAAGCGATAAATGAAATCGCGCACATCCTGGCAAAGTTGTGGAGACAATTCGACCAAATTGAACCGCCGCAATACCTCCGAATCCATATCGGCCAGAGTGAGGTGTGGCGACTTTAAGGCTCTACTCAGCAGTGGAGGCGCTGCATGTTGTCCATAGCGAATCCTGTATATGCGGGGAACCAGAGGACAACCAGCGGATCCCCACGGGATTGCTGACTTGGGAGGCCCATAAGTGGTACCGTCATAAGCAGTCCCGCCAAGGGCAAGCCAGTTATTCACTAGCAACATGTTGGTTAGCAGCCGATTCATATTCAGCTAAACCTCTCAGTGCACGAGCCTCCATTTCATGGTACGCTTACTAAGGCTAGGCGACGTGATATTCCATTTATCCATGGCTACTTATGACACGCCAGGCAGACCTTCGCCTGCCCGTACAGATCATCAATATCTATCGGCTCGGCATCCGGCCGCAGCGGATTCACCTGCGCCCTCTTCCGCATCCGCTCCAATCGCCTCTGGTGGTCTTCCCGGATCTGAGATACCCGCTCCGGCCTAGCCAGGTCGTCCAGTGACTCTCCCTGGCTCCAGGTAAAAGGCGAGCCGTGGTCAACAGCGTTCTTCTCGTAGCTCTTCGCTTCCTCGAAGAAGTCCGGGTGTCGCTCCATCAACCGCACCCACTCGATCTTCTGCTGGAAAAAACAGAACGTGCAACCACTGCGGCTGCGCCACTCATAGTATTGCGGCAGCCCTAGGCCCGTGCCTTCCAGTATCTCCAACACTCCAGCCTTATCGATACCAGCCGCTTTCAGGGGGAGCCGAACGATGAGGTTCTCGTGCTTGGAGGTGTAGCCTTCGCGGTATTCTTCATCAGATCGAATGGCGACATAGCTGTAGACCGTGTCGCCGTCGTCGAGCATCGGGCGAATCCACTGCTCGAAAGGACGCAGTTTCAACTGCCGGGTACACCAGCGCGCCTGCGGTGACGGCAGGAAGTTGTTATACTGCTTGAGCCAGAAATCGAAATCCCGGTCTGGGTTCAGACGGACAATCGGCTTACCCAAGAACCCCTCCAGCTTGACCAGGAACTCGTAGACCTCTGGCAATTCCTTGCCAGTATCTGTGAAAAAGTAGTTGATGTCCAGTTCGGGATGGTTCTGCCGCATATAGACCGCGAGAGCGGCGCTGTCGCGTCCCCCGGACAATCCCAAAACGTGTTGTTCTTTGCGCGCCATGTTCATGAAACCGCCTGCTTCTCTAGGACGCTGCCCGCTTTCTTGTCAGTGGAATTGAGATAGCGGGCGCTAAGCTCTGCCAATGCGGCGAGAATGATGCTGCGCCTTTGCTCGCCGCTATCATCCAGGACCTTATCCACCCGTTCGATCAGCATATCGACCTCGGGGCGTTCCAAGTCAGTCACATCGAACACGTCTTGAACTGTTGCCCGCCGCCCGCTCATGCCGACAGTGACAGACATGGCGTGGCGCTTGTCAGGGCGCCCCTTGACGTGGGCAAAAGCTTCAACGCGCATGAATCGCTGCGCCATTTCAGCAAGCTCAACGGTAGCCCGATCGATATCAACGTCTACCCAATTGGGTGATGGCTTGTTGGTCGCCATGCTCGCCAAGCTCTCCATGTCCTCGTCGCTGCCTTCGAACTGAGCAAGGCGGACGATGAAGGCCTCCAAGCGGTGATCCCCGCTCAGTTGACGGACGTTTTCCGCACGCGCGCGCAGCTCCGCCAGCATCGGCGGCGAAGCGTTTGGCACTTGCAACTCTGCCAGCAGTGTCTCCCGCAGACGATGCAACATCGCAGGATAGGCCTGCCGCAACTCCATCAGGCCTGCGCGCATATTGTCTGAAACATACCGTGGGGTGTTGTCCCTGTCCAATTCCATTCCATCAGCAAGTCGCTGCGGAATGTCATCGAAGATCAAGCTGTTGGGGTCACTGGCCTGCTTGAACAGTTGGCGCAACCGTTTGGCGTTGGCAGAAAGGCCCTGGGTGCGGCCCACCCAAGGCGGCAAGCGATCGTAGATGGAGACCAGCCCCTTGGCCACGTCGATAGGCTCCAGGTTTGCAAGGGTATTCTCTGAATCAAGCGACCGGACAATGCCTGCCATATCCGAAAGCAGGGCGCGGGCCCCATCGGAAAGGTCCATCCAGCGCAGCTGGATAGCACGCGGGTCCTTAGCCAGGTATTCCATGTCCAGGTCTGTCACATGGGCTTGGAAGATGCTTGAGCGGTAGAATGCCAGCTCGCGGCGCTTGGAGAGGATAAACGCCGCAGCCAGCACCGGCAGCAGACCGGCCTTGATGCCGAAGGGCGGTTCACGCCAGATATCGTAGATTTCGACAAGCGAGACAGTTCGTTGCCGATTGGATTCCAGGAATTCCGTCGCTGCTTGCCAGGCCGGGGCAAGGTTGCAAGGATCGTTGCCGTCGGCTGTGGGAGCGACGAAACGCCATCCCTGAGGCGTTCTGCAGTATACTCCGCTGGCCTCCAAAACAGAAGTGAACAATCCACCCTCGGCCGGGAACCCCTCAATGCCTAAACGCTCTTGGCCTTCATTTTGGGCCATGCGCCGGAGTAGGAGATTCTGGGCAGCTACGGCGTTGTTCGATGGTTTGACGCGGTTGAGAAGTTCGTTATGCAGACGAGGCGATGCGTGAAAGCGGCGGTCTGTCAGGGCAGATGCCAGCCCGTTACGCTGGGCCTGGGTAAGCCGCGCGGCCGTCCGCTCTTTGGCATGCCAAAGAGCGCAATCAAAGGCCCGGTTCAATTCGTTTTCTATATAGCCGCGCAGGGCTGACACGCGGGCATCAACCTCTCTTCTGGCTACCCGGTCTCCCCGCAGTTCCGGAGACTCGTCTCTTACCTGCTCTATAGCCAGCAGTTCGCGGGCCAAAGCCGTGAAATTCCATGTCCCTTGCGACAGGCCAATGACGAGGTCCCAGTCTCGAACATTACGCACAGCGCGAAGCGCGGGCTGTCGGGCCGCCTGCGTAGACTCACCCTGGGTGGGCACAGCGAGGAGGAACGTCCCGGCGGCGCCGTGTTGGGGACAATAGTTGTCGGGAGCTGCTTGGACATCTGCCAGCGGAGTGATTGCTACGTCGAACCAACGCAGCGCTCCGGTTTCATGGTAATGGCGTTTAGCCACAATAGGTTGAAGGTCGGCGATGGCATTGATCTTGAGAAATCCACGTCTGCCATGGTTTCCAGCACGCGCCCTACTGCGTCATCGATATCGAAGTCGCTGCCCTCGAAGACACTATAGGAGTCATTAAACTTCCGATAGATGATCAACGACCACTCCTGCAACTCTTCCAGCGCGCTCTTGATTCCCTCATCCCTGTATGCTGGCAGCGCCCACTGGAGCGCGGCGACATTCGCCACCAACCCTGACCGTTCCCTGAACAGGTCGAGCAGCGCTATGATCTTGAGAAGGCGCAGATGTGGCTCTTCTCCGCCCAGAGTTTGGCATCGCTCAAGGGCGTCCACGGCCAATGCCCAGCGGTGTCCGTCGGGCGAAGCCATGATAGAAGGCTCCAAGTTGAAGCGCAGATAGTCCCACAGGAGATCGGGGGGATAAAGTTCACTCTCTCGAGCGCTGCGCACGAAATCCTGGAATCCACGCGGCTCGGTGGAATTCAGAAATCCGAAGATGCTGCGTTGGTTCTGACCAAATCTGCGGCGGGAGATGGGACCCAGCAGGCAGGCGACGATCGGATGCAGGGGCCAGCAGTCCTCCAACAACTGGGGCAGGTCGTCGGATGCAGCCCGATTCGTCAATGCCGCTATGCCTTTTGATAGTAGGCTGGGCGCTGCTGGCCGGTGGTCGCTCTCAATGGCCCGGCCGAGGAGGCCGATCTGCTCGTCAGTACCGGTGTTCACGGGCAGATCAATGAAACGGCCCTGAATCTTTGACCATTCCTCCCGCATCTCCCGGGACAGACGGTGGGAGTACTCATCAAAGGCTTGATGGAGGATGCCCACGACGATAAGACGCCTGTCGCTACGCGAGGCAATCTCGGCAAGCTGCTGGAAGAAGTAGACGTCGGACCCATCGCGCGCCGCGCTCTCCAGGAACTTCCCCATCTCATCGATGAACACCATGAGGCCGCCCGAAGAACATGGGTCGCGCGCAGCGATGCCCCATAGCGCATCCAGGACCTGTTTCTCGCTCCAACTCTGCAGGCGAGACACCTGCGTTCCGTCCTGGCGCTGTTTGTCTTTGATCAGCCCCATAGACTCGATGACCTCGCCGGCCAACTGCTCAGGTCGATCTCGGCGACCAACAATGGGCAGGATATGCCAGCCCTTGGCGCGCGGGGGCAAGGCGTCCCAGATGGCCGCTGCCGTATCTTCACCGATCAGCGAGGCCGCCCTCCCCCTTATATCGGCATCACCGCTTAGCAGGGAGGAGAGCGCTATGACCAGGCTCGACTTACCACTTCCGTACGGCCCGGTCCACGTAAAGGCCCCCTGACCGCTCTCAGCCACATGGCGAGCCATGGTCTCCAGGAGCGCGGCGGATGACCGCGGACAGATAAACCCCTTCAGAGCCGCAGGGTCGTCAAGATCGGTGTCGATGCGTATGGCGCGTTGAAAACGCCGGGAGACGACAACTCGATCAGCCAACCGCATGATGCAACTCCTTGTGACGGCTCTGCTGGCGAGACGCCTGCGTTCCGCCAGCCGGGTAATCTCGTTTTACATAGTTCAATGCCTCCACAGCGGGCAAAACCTGGTTGCGGATGAGTTGTTTGAGTCCGGCTGTCTCCGACCAGATGTAGATGCCGTCGCTCGCTTCCTCCAGGGCGACCAGCATATCCACCAAGTCGTTCTCTTCCAGCAGGAAGACCCGGCCGGGAGAGCCGGGGGCGTGCCTTAGCGCCTCGAAGGACAAGGTGTTGGCGTTACCGAAAGAGCGGTTCCAGAAGTCGGTCACGGCATAACAAAAGACGCCGGCGCCGAGAGATGGTTTCGGCCCACGCACGAACCGCAAGACGTCCCGTCTTGCGGTCGGTTTGATGAGGCCTAGCTCGGTCAAAGGGGATTCCAGCCCATCTTCATAGCTAGAATTACCGGACGCCGATTGCGCAACATAGGTGCGAACGAAGCAAGCAACATCCCTCCGGATGGTGACAACCGACGCCCGGGCCCATTCCCGATCCTCGGCGAACTTCTTGATGCCCTTGACCAACGCCTCACGCTCGAAAGAAATAGACGGGTAGTGGTGAAAAGCCCAAAACCAAGTAGTCTTCGTATCCCGGCCACACAGATGCCAGTGAAGCAGCCACGACGTAGCCGGGTCTTCCATGTACGGGTCGAGCCCCTCGGCGCCGAAAATCAGCTTGCCTAACCAGGTCGTCACGATGCGGTTGGCCCGCTCCTCAATGATTCCCGCCACGTTGGCCCAATGGCGCATCGAAGCGACCATGTTCTTGCCCACACCGAAATGGGCGATAGCATCGGAACCTGAGAAGACACGCCTGTTATCGCTGTCTTCGCCTTCGGTCTTCCTCACAGCGTCAAATGCCTTCTTCAACCATCCGTAGCGCAGCGGGAAGGTCCCATGGCCCGATAGCTGGGGGCGATAGTTGTCCTGGTAGAGAGGCCCTCGCAACATTTCCCCTCTGTCTGATGGATTCGTTCTGGTAGACGATAGCGCATATCTGGTGTATTGTTAAGGTCAAGTCTACCATAATTCTCCAAAATCTGCCCGCCAAGTACCAACGAACAATGAGTGGCAAGAATACGATTTACGCTGACTATCAGGCTACCACACCCGTGGATCGACGGGTGTTGAAAAGGATGGCGCCCCATTGGCACGAATCCTTCGGCAATCCCCATTCAAGCGATCACGTAGTGGGTTGGAAGGCAGCCGAGGCGGTGCAAAAGTCCATGGCATCCGTTGCCGGGCTGCTCGGCGCAGACCCCGATGAAATCATCTTCACATCCGGAGCCACCGAAGCCAACAACCTCGCCTTGTTCGGTCTAGCCCGGCGAGCCCCGACAAACCGACAGCGCATCTTGGTTAGCGTCACCGAACACAAATGCGTCTTGGCAGCAGCGCGCGCAATTGAGGCGTGGAAGGGTTTCACAGTGGAGTATATCCCTGTGGACCACGAGGGCTTCATCGACTTGGCCGCGCTGGCAAATAGGATCGACGATACGGTCCTGGCTGTGTCAATCATGGCGGTAAACAATGAAGTCGGAACCATTCAGGACATACCCCGCATTGCCGCAATACTTGCCCGCCGCGACATCCTCTTCCACTGCGACGCGGCGCAGGCAGCGTACGCCATGGATGTGAGCGAGTTGGCTGCTCATGCCGACTTGATAAGTCTGTCGGGCCACAAGGTGTATGGCCCGCAAGGTATCGGAGCGCTGTACATACGGCGGGATGTGCAAGAGAGTATTGAGCCGCTTATCTATGGCGGAGGACAGCAAAACGGCCTGCGCTCCGGTACTACCCCTGTTCCCTTGTGTATCGGGATGGCGGCTGCGGTGGACATTATCCGGACAGATGAGGGCGCAGAAGAGCGCAGGAGAGTAGCCAGACAACGAGATGCGTTTGTAGAGATGTTGCAGGGTAGTCGCTATCCAGTGGCCATCAACGGGCCGACTGGCGACCGGCGACACCCCGGCAATGCCAACTTGCGGTTTGATGGTTTTGTCGCGCAGGACATCCTGGGCGCGTTACAGCCTAGGCTGGCAGCGTCCACCGGAGCCGCCTGTACTTCAGGTATCCCGGAGCCGTCCCATGTGCTACGAGCCATAGGGCTCAGCGTTGAACAGGGCGATTCCTCCATTCGATTCAGCTTTGGCCGCTTTACCACCGACGAAGAAATCCACGAAGCCGCCCGCCTTGTCATCAAACGACTGGAGGCGACCATCAAGGGCAACCCGGATGGTCCCGTCATCTGACGCTGTTGAAATGAGGAATGCAAAGCAATGAACCCACAGATATCGGTATCGAATCGACTTGCCTCTTCACACCTTTACCAGTGCGGTATATGACTGCGGTTCTGGAATGGGTAGTCCTTCCTCTTTCATACTCTCAAGTCTGCCATGTCCCGCAATCGTAACGCGGTCCTTGCTTCGCAGGATGCTTATATTGTCGGTGGCTACCTTTTGTCCTAACTAACTCCCATCTTCTTCTATCATCATGTATAGCACCCCGTACTTTCATTGCCATAATTTTATCCTATAACTGTCTACCAGTATACTTTATGCGTTAAACTCAGTCTAGCAATAATGCGCATAATTCCCTCAACATAGATGGAGCAGACTATGGATTTACAACTCCCTGATGTTGCTGTCCCGGACCGCGTCAGCAGGACGGGCCCTTTGCCGGCCAACGAAACGGTCGTCTATGCAGAACTCGACGGGCCAGGTTGCATTCAGCATATCTGGGTCGTTTTGGCGCGGCCAGAGCGCATGCCCCTGAGCAGCCGCAAAGCGCTGATCCGGATCTATTTTGATGACGAACCGATCCCCTATGTCGAGGCGCCCGTCGGTGACTTTTTCGGGGTCATGCACGGCCAAGGATGGTATCCGCTGGACAGCCACTTCCTGTCGGTCAAGGCCTGGAATGGCTACAACTGCTATTTCCCGATGCCCTTCGCGCGATCGGCGCGGATCGAATTTGAAGCCGGCCCGGAGGAGAACCGCGCCTACATACAGGTTGATTGGCAACGCTATCCCAATCAGACTCTGACCGAACCGCGGCGGTTTTGCGCCCGCTGGCGGCGAGAAATGCCGACCCAGCGCTACGGCGAGGACTTCCTGATGCTTGATGCGAACGGGCCGGGCCAGTTGTTGGGCTTTGTGTACGGCGTGCGCCTGCTCGATGATGTCGATCGCTGGAGCCACGGCGGGGCTGAAAATATCTACCTCGACGGGGAGGGCGAACACCCGGCCTTTCTGCGCGGCATAGGGGGCGAGGATACCTTCGGGTCCGGCTATGGAGGCGCCCTGCATCCGCCCGAAACCCATCATTTCGCCGCTATGCCCTACTATACGCACGACGATGTGGGGGAAGCGCGCCCGGCGCAGCGGTTGGTGGGCTATCGCTTCTTCGAACGAGACACACTTCCCTTCCAGCAGTCGATTCACATGCGCTTCGGCTGTATGGCCAACGATATCTGTTCCACCGTCTATTGGTACCAGCAGGACGCGGTGCGGCCGTTCTTCGCCATGCCAGACTGGCCGCAGTTGCTGCCCGGCGTCGAACTGCCGCGCGGCGCCCATGATCTGCCGCTGCCGGCCAGCGGCGCATGGTGGCTGTGCGGGCCCTTCGCCAATCACAACGCTCAGGCCATGCGAACGACCTTGCATCCGGAGACGGCGTTTCAATCACAAGCGACCTTTGATGGTCTGCACGGCGAAGAATCGGCCTGGCTGACCGCTGGTTCCCGACAGCAGGGACGGAACGTAGCGCGTTGGGTCAAACGCGCGGCCCACCACGGCTTCATTGATTTTAACCATGTGTTCCGGCCTTGGGGGCCGGGCGTAGGCAAAACGGATGTGGGCGCGGCGCTTGCCCGTTGTGTCTTGCAGGCGCCTGCGGATATGACGGCGAACCTGCGTGTGGCCTGGGACGACGCCTTGCTTCTGCGGGTAAACAATACGGTCTTCGACCTCGGCCACCACTACGCTTTTCGAGCCCAGAGCATTCAGGCGCCGCTTCAGGCAGGCGCAAACACCATCGTGCTCAAGCTCAGTAACGACCGGGGATCCAACCATGGCGGCTGGGCGTTTGCGTTCCAGGCCACAGCAGCCGATGGAACCGTTCTCATCCCCCAGGCAGCCAAGGGCAGTGACCAGTAGCTAGTGGCCAGAAATTGCAGTTACTGGCCACAGATCACTGGTGTTGCAGAGGCGCATTGAACGATTTTATCCTGTTTGAACACCCATACGGTTAATGCTATACCTGGCAGACGCTCTATTGGCGATACCTGATAGAGTGAATGCCCCGCTCCCTTCTGCCTGCGAGGCTTCAAGGGTTGGATCAATTCGCGCCCTACAGCGGCGCGCAAAGCAACCTTATGAGCCCGCCACGAAGCCAACGCGCCCGGGCCACTCTGCCGCCTGTCACTTTACCGACGAGCTCAAACTCGTCGGCATTTGAAGGCCAGGAACGCTTGGAGCTATGCCCAATCGGTAGTGGTCACAAAGTAAGGAGTATTCCTCCACTCCGCGTAGAGCGAAATGGAGGAGAAATCAATTAGCTTCTGGGTTATGGATAGCCATGTTGCCGGGCGCTATCCGCTGTAGCTGGAATTCCAAGCGCCGCCATATGTCGAATGAATGCGTTCAACTCTGTTTCCGTACCTACGGGCCAGGAATTCCCCGGCGTATTTCTCCACTCCACGTAGAGCGAGATGGCAGTTTGCACTGCCCTGGGGATGGCAGTTTGCACTGCCCTGGGGATGGCAGTTTGCACTGCCCTAGGGATGGCGGTTTGCTCTGCCCTGGCTCCGTTTTCTACCAGGCCCCTATATTGCCGAACACTAGCCACCGCTGCAGCTGAAAAGCCAAGCGCTTCCATATGTTGACTGAATGCATTCAACTCTGCTGCCGTACCTGCGGGCCAGGAATTCCCCGGCGTATTTCTCCACTCCATGTAGAGCGAGGTGGTAGAGAAATCAACAGGGTAACCCTGTTGCCAAACGGTATCCGCTGCAGCTGGAATTCCAAGCGCCACCATATGTTGACGGAATGCGTTCAACTCTGCTGCCGTACCTGCGGGCCAGGAATTCCCCGGCGTATTTCTCCACTCCGCGTAGAGCGAGTCTGTACTAGCTGCGTCTATCCTTTGCCAACTGGGAACCTCTGGTGTTGGTTGGCGGCGGGATGTTGGTGATGAGGTTGGTTGGGGTATTGTCTGTGCCATCACTAGTTCTTCGCCAAACGACTGGAAAGCTAAAAGAACTAATGCTAAAACAACTATAGAAACAGCAATTATCCGCGTCATGACCGTTTTCTCCTTTTCGTTTCAGTGTGCGTTGTTGAAAAAGGGTGCGTCCCAAATAATTTGGGAATCATATAAGAGCGAGTACCTGGCGGGAGTGGAACCCAGCGTTGGCTGAAAAGAGTAGAGCGCAAAGCGAGGACAGCTTGCGCGTCGTGGCAAAGATCAGGCGCCAGTCACCAGTGCCGTGACTGACCACTAACCACTGGCGCCTGGCCACTGCAGTGGGCGTGTGGAGGTGTATCATCCTGTCTATCCTTCCATCCTGATAATCCTGATTCAAACAATCTGTTCCTCTCCCCAAAAATCTGGGACGCACCCGTTGAAAAAGTGCAGTGTAAACGTACGTAAGTCTACCATATATAATGGTTCAGTCCAAAAGATGTATAGTGAAAGTGAATCCCGTTTGAAACCAAGATTTTCTGAACGAGCAAAGTGCGGATTTTCAATGTGAACGCACATTAGTGACTATCTCAAAACTTAAGTTGCCACCAATATAGCCCTTAGCCAGACACAGATGCTGCGGTGCGTGTGCGCTGGAAGACGGACGCTAGACCACCACGGACGCCAGCGCGCTCCCATCTCTGAGAGATGCGATGGATAGTGCTGTCATCACCTGGGCACTGCGGCAGCTATTTTGAAAAGATTCGGGAAACATATCACGGTTTGAAACTTTTTGGCGGGGCGCGCTGGAGAACCAGAGCTTCTGCAGAGGTGAGCATTGCGGCGCCGCTCGCGGCCTGTTGAAGCGCTGCTTTAACGACAAGCGTGGGATCTACAATCCGCGCCTCCAGCATGTCGAGAACCTTGCCTTGGCCTACTTCGTAGCCGTACCCGCCGCCCTCCGCGCGACACGCCGCCAGGACACGAGGGACGTTGGCTTGGGCATTGCCGGCAATAATGCGCGTCGGTTCTTCCAAGGCGCGGGCGATAACCCGCGCGCCCATTGCTTCGTCCGGGTGGTCGAACGGCGTGTCCGCAACGGCGCCCGACCGCTGGGAAGTTGCGCCGTCCGATCCGTTGATGGCAGCTTCTAGCGCCGGTATGATCGCCAGATAGGCTGCCCCTCCGCCGGGCACAACGCCGCCTTCCAGACCTGCCTGGACAACTTTCACAGCATGGGCTGCCTTCTCCATCAAGGCCGTTCGCTCGCGCTCAGTATACGCGCCGACGCGCAGTTCGCCAATACCACCCTGAAGGCGGCCAATTCGTTCCCACAGACGCTCTTTTTGTTCACGATCCGTGGCCTGGCGCAACCGACTGCGGACCATCTGAATGCGCGCTTGCACGGGTCGATCTTCGCCCCGACCGCCAATGATCGTGATGTACTCCTGGGTGGCTACGATACGGTCTGCGTAACCGAGATCATGAATGGTCAAATCCTGTATACGCATACCGGCGACATCGGTGACAAAGGTGGCGCCGGTGAGGAGCGCGACATCCATCATCATGTCGCGACGCAGGTCTTCGACAGGCTTAATGGTGGCGGCATAGGTTGTCACCGGACTCCGACGATTGTTGACGACCAGGGTATGAATCGCCTTCTCCCACATATTTTTACAGATGATGAAGAGGTTCTTCCCATCCGCCCTGGCCACCAGCTCCAAGATGGCCGCTACACTCGCGGACGTATCGAAATGAAAATCGGCGACGAGAACATAGGTGTCATCTAAGGCAGCGATGTGACGCGCCGGATCACTGAGCAGAGAGCGAGAGACGTACTCACCCTTGAAACGCGATCCCTCTCGGAAAGCATAACCGTGGCCAACCGCGAAGCTGGGCTGAATGAGGATGCTGCCATACGGCCCCAGCACATCGACCATCTCGCCCAACAGTTGACCGATCTGTGGTTCATGCATGGCGGCAGTGGCCAGGCCAGCGATATCTTCTGCGTCTGTCAGGGGCCTGGACAACTCGTCCAGAGTGTCGATGGCCGTCTGGACGCCTTTCTCGACCCCGCGGCGCAGGTGTATCGGGTCAACGCCGGCAATGCTCAGGCGGTGCAGATCGCGAGCGATACAACGAGCCAACACAGCGGCGGTCGCGCTACCATCACCAACCTGATCGCGCATGTGCCACACGATGTGGCGCATCATCATCGCCCCCACATTTTCTACCCGATCCGGCAGCTCCGTGATGCGGCGGGCGATGGTAGCGCCATCACTGATCAACTCAAATTCCGTCGTGTTCATGCGCTGGTTGATGATGTTGCCACCCAGCGGGCCCAGGGTCAGCGCCAAGACGCGCGCCATGGTCTCAAATCCACGCTGCATACGTTCACGGCACGCGGGGCCGAACAGAACAGCCGGCACAGGCATAGCGATTCTCACAGAGGCGCATTCAACCCTTCAGGGCGCCGAGCGTGATGCCACTGACAAAGTAGCGCTGCAAAAAGGGGTATACGATGAGGATGGGGACGACTGTGACGAGCGTTTGCGCCGCACGCAGGGAACGGTCTGAATACAGGCCAAAATCCTCGGGGTTACGCATGAATTCGTTCATATCCATCTTGATAACCACGGTGCGCAAGAATGTCTGTAGGGGAATCAGGTCGCGGTCGGCGATGAGGATCATCCCGTCGAACCAGGCATTCCAGTGTCCGACCGCGCCAAAGAGCGTCAGGGTGGCCAGCGCCGGAATGGAGATAGGCAGGTAGACGTAAAGCAATATCTGCCAGTAGGTAGCGCCATCGATGATAGAAGCCTCCTCAAGCTCCTTGGGCACGCGACGGAAAAAATTCATCATCAGAATCACATTCCACAGGGGCAGTGCCTGGGGAATAATCAACGCCCAAAGGGTATTGAGCATGCGCAGTTGTTTGATGACCAGGAACCAGGGAATGAGACCACCGTTAAAGAGATAGGCGAAGACGACAACGCCCATGATGATGTTGCGACCGGGCATCTCTTCTTTGCTCTTCGACAGCGGAAAAGAGATGAGGATCACCAATATCATCTGCAGCGTCGTTCCGACCACCGTGCGCAGGACGGAGACCCAGAAGGCGCTGATAAAGACGCCCGCCTCCATCACCTTCTCATAGGTGATGGCCGTAAAGCGGACGGGCCACAGCGTCACCAAACCGCCTGTCGCGGCGGCGCGGTCGCTGAACGACAGGGCCAACAGATGAACCAGAGGCAGAATACAGGAGAGCCCCAGCATGATCAGCAACAGATGGTTCAGAATGTCAAACACTCTTGACCTGATGCCTCTGTATTCGGCCCTGTTCATCATCGCTCCCTAATAGACCTGATAATCGGTGAAGCGGGCAATCAGGCGCAGGCTGATAACGATCAAAATCAGGCCAAGCACCGAGCGCACCAGACCCACGGCGGTCGCCAGGCTGAAACGGGCCCCCAGGAGACCTTCCCGGTAGATCCAGGTATCGAGAATATCACTCGTGGCATACACGGCCGGGTTGTAGAGGTTTAAGACCTGATCGAAACCGGCGGCGTTAAACAACAGACCAAAGTCCAGGCACAATACCAGCATCAGGGTCGGCAGGATGCCGGGTAGGATGATATACCGAATTCGCTGGAAACGACCGGCCCCATCAATGGCCGCGGCCTCAAGCAACTGCAGGTCGATACTGGTCAGCGCCGCCAGATAGAGGATGGTCGCCCAACCGACCTGTTGCCAGAGGTGACTGGCGATTAGGGTTGGCACGAAGGTGCGATTATTGCCCAGAAAAATGATCGCTTCCGTCACACCCAGCCTGAGCAACAACTGGTTGACCACGCCGCTCGAACCGAGCATCTCCAGCATAATGCCACCCAACACGATCCAGGAGAGAAAGTAAGGCAAATAGACCATACTCTGGACCGTGCGTTTGAAGAACTGGCGACGCACCTCATTGAGCATGAGCGCCAGAATCACGGCGCAGAATTGGAGCGTGAGAATCTTCGAAGTGGCAATGACGATCGTATTGCGGAAAATCTGCCAAAAGGTGGGGTTCTCCAACATTAAGCGGAACTGTTTCAACCCCACCCAGGGAGATTTGGCAAAGCCCAGCGCTGGCTTATACTCCTGAAAGGCGATGGTGATCCCGTACATCGGGTAATAGCTCAACAGAGCCAGGTGAATGAGCGCCGGAATCACCATCACATAGAGCGGCCAGAGCTGAGGAAGATTTCTGAGCAGCTTGGCGGCACGAACTTTACCCACAACCCTTGCCGGGGAGATCGCTTCCATCATCCAGACGACTGATCCTGATCGCGCCTCTTTCGAGCAGAGGCGCATTCAACTCTTTTGGGCCCACCACTCATTGATCTCTTGCAGGATGGCATCGCCGCCCTGCGCCTTCCATGTTACGACATACTCATCGAAGGCATCGACAGGCAGCTGGCCGGTGATGATACCGAAATAGGTCTCATCGGTAAGCTTCTGCAGACCGGTCCACTTCTCCTTCTGCAGCTCCGTAGGCGCGCCATTCCACTCGTTTCTGATCGTGTCCGTGAGCGAGTGTTCAGCCAGGAAGAGCCAGCCCTCGTCCTGCATCGTCTGTAAGCCCGTCGGATCATCCAACAAAAGTTCCATCATCGCATCCCATTGGTCGCGGGGCACAGTCTCTTTATAGTTCAGCTTCCATTGGATACTATTCATGTTGGACTGCGGGCTGATATTGGCGCCGCCGCGGGTATTGATAATGCCATAGCCATGGGTGCCGCCGGACAGAGGCTCAACCCTGTCTTCAACCCATTGGTAATTGTGACCTTCGAAACCGTGATAGCGTCGCTCCGGGCTCAGCACGATCTCGGCCTCAAAGTTGGCCTGCTTGAGGATCTTATCAATATGTTCAAACCCCTTCTTGAAGGCGAAAACCCCTGTGCGCAGCGGGCTGAAGTAATTCTTCCCCTTGCGCACGGGCCCTGTGGGCACATCAACCCAGTTCCAACGAGCATTGGGGTCGTTCTGCATACTGCCCATCGCCGAAGCGACAACACCGCCCCAGGGATGGGTCAAGTTCATGCCTACGCGATTGCCCTCGACCTCGGTGCGGTTCTCCTGGTAGCCCTTGGTGAAGAAGTCGGGACTAATGATCTTCTTTTCGTACCAGCGACGGATGAAGGCCAATGCCTCTTTCATCTTAGGATCAATGCCGTCGAACCGCAAGCCGCCCTGACCATCTGGAGTGAAGGTGCTGACACTGGTATACCAGGAGGGCAGCACGCCAAAGCCGCCGAAGACGGGGCCCAGGCCCCCATACCAACTCTGTAGATCCCGGGAGGCCATCACCCCAACGGTCGTGCCCGGCGGGCCAGCCCCCAAATCATTCTGCACAAAGGCTTCGCCGACGGCTTCCATCTCGTCCAGGGTCGTGGGCGGCTCCATGCCCACCTTGTCCAGCCAGTCCTCGCGGATAAACAGAATCTGCTCATCCTGGCCGGCCTGAGCGACGCTGGGGAAGGCCATCTTGCGGCCGTTGACCTCGGCGTACGCCCACAATTGGTGATCGCCCCATTCCAACGAGTCTTTGACCCACTGCTGGCTGGCCGTCGCTTCAAAGACATCGGTAATATCGGCCACCAGATCGCCCTCTACCATATCCTGGAACATCGACAAGGTGATGCCAGGCATCAGGTCCGGGATATCGCCCGCCGCCATGGCCAGGTTCATCTTCTGGTCGCGCTCTTCACCTTGAACATAGGTCCAGGGAATATCATACTCGCTACCGAAGAGCGCCTTGATATAACGCAAGCTGATGTTGTCATAGATCGTATCGTCGCCCTGGAAGCGCGTATCCGCATCCGTGCGCGTGAACGAACTGATCGTCACGGGCGGCGCCACGGGCATATCGTCGGGCATGTCAGGCAAACTGGTAGTCCATCCTTTAGGGTGATCCGGCGACCCGGGCATGAGGCCAAGTGGGGTCAGGATTTCTTCGGCCGTCATGCCAACGGCCGAAGAGACATCGGACGACACAGGGGATGGCGCGGGGGCTGATTCGGAAGCGCAGCCAGCCACGAGAATTCCGCCGCCTACAGCTGCCGCCTGGCGCAGAAAATCACGTCGGGACAATGAAGATTGCGACATTAGTATGCTCCTCCTTAGATTGTAGATCTCTGTCTCTCTTAACAGATCTGTGGGCTACCTAAACCGAAAGTTTTTGTGTCTCTCCAGCCAAACGCCTGACGCGGCTACTCCTATCTCCAAAAGCGTTCATTTCGGCAGTATCCACCGTATGTTGGTAGCTTAACACAAAGTTCTTATATCCCCAAGCGAAAATATTGGGTTTTACGGGTTGTTTCCGTAAGGTCTATACTGTGCCCGTGGGGCGCATCCTCCGCGCGCGTTCAGGAGATGGTTCATGCGGCGGCCACGTTGGCCGCGGACGTAAGGTGTCGAGGAAGTGGTCTTCTTCCAGGCCATCAGTTTCGAGAACGCGCGCTGGAGCAAGAGCGAAGTCACCTGGGATGCCTTGCGAAACGCAATTTGACAGATGAAATGTATTAGGTTATCCTTATTTTTGATTTAGCCATAGAAAAATATTTATTTTCTACTATATGAATTTGCGCCTCTCTTGAGCAGAAGCGCATTCAACGTTTTGTCCGCAAATGGGACGAAAATATATGGAGGAACGACACGCAACATGCGTACCCTATCTCTGCGCCTCTTTCGAGCAGAGGCGCATTCAACACTTCATTGGCCAGTGATGCCAGTCGTCATCCTGGCCTTACTTTTCACAGCCTGCGCGCGAGAAAAAGTGTCAGCGCACGATGCTACGGAAGTGGATACAAGCGCAACCATAGAACGACAGACTGAGCCGGATTCGCCCGAAGATGGGAGCGTTCGGGCAGACGGAACGTTCCGCATTGTAGCGACAACCACCCAGGCCAGTGATGTAACCACAATCCTGGCTGAAGGCGTAGCGGATATCGAGATTACGCCGCTGATGGGCGCCGGCGTAGACCCGCATCTCTATCAGCCTACCGAGTCCGATATACGCGCTATGAACGCAGCCGATATGGTCATTTACAGTGGCCTTCACCTGGAAGGACAGTTTGATGTAGTATTTAAAGCCTTAAACGAGCAGGGCACTTTGATTTACAGCCTTTCCAAACCGGTCAAGGAGGCAGGTTTCGTGATCGGCGCCTTTGATGTCGGGCTGTCGCAATCCGGCACGGATGACCCGCACTTCTGGTTCGATCCGCGCAACTGGGAGATTACCACCGTAGACCTGGCTGAAACGCTGGCCGAGCTCGACCCGGACAATGCCGATACCTATATGACCAACGCCGAGGCGTACAGCGCGCAGTTGCGCGATCTGTATACCTGGGCCGACGAAGGCATGCGGTCTGTGCCCGCTGGTCAGCGCTACCTGGTCACCTCGCACGACGCCTTTCAATATTTCGGCGCGGCCTTTGGTTGGCGGATGGCCGCCATTCAGGGGATCAGCACCGAAGATGAAGCCGGCGTCGGCGACATTCAAGGCACAGTACAGTTTGTCGTCGATCAAAAGATCCCGGTCTTGTTCGTCGAAAGTAGCATCCCGCCCAACACCATCGAAGCGGTGCAGGCCGCCATTGCAGCCAACGGCGGCGCGACGCAGGTAGGGGTGCGCGAGCTATATTCAGACGCAATGGGCATACCGGGCACATTTGGCGGCGCCTACATTGGCATGATCGCCGAAAATGTGTACACCATTCTGCAGTCCTACCAATGCGCCGGCGCGCAAGCGCATATACCGGACTGGCTGGACAGCATCGCCATAGCCCCCCCCGAAGAGCTACTCACAGTTGATTGCGCAACATGAAGGAGTGTAGCGGCAGCTCGGAAGGGTCTGCCTGCCATCCTTTCGCGGTCGTGCCGGTTCCCTCGCCGTGCATGACCGCGAAAGGATGGCGGCAAGAAAAGAAAGCGTGAAGACGTCGGACCTCTGCAGTTTTTAGTTGTCAGTTTCCAGTAGTCAGTGAACTGCAGTTACTCGAAACGAAAAACCAGAAACTATGGAGGAGTGGATAGATGTGAGCGGCCACAACGGACATGATCCGCATGAAATCAGTACAGCGGCCCTGGACATCGACGACCTGACTGTGGCCTACAACAGCAAACCGGCCATCTGGGATATCGATCTGCGGGTGCCGGAGGGCGTGCTGATGGCCATCATCGGCCCCAATGGAGCCGGCAAGAGTACGCTGATTAAGGCAGCCCTGAAACTCATTCCGCGCGCGGCAGGCACCGTACAGTTTTGCGGACAGCCCTATGAACAGGTTCGCAGCTTGGTTGGCTATGTGCCGCAGCGCGGCAGCGTCGATTGGGATTTCCCCACCTCGGTTATCGATGTAGTGACGATGGGTCTGTACGCGAAGCTAGGCTGGTTTCGCCGGCCCGGCCGCCAAGAGCGCATGTTGGCCTTGCACGCACTGGAACAGGTTGGCATGCAGGATTTCGCCGAGCGCCAGATCAGCCAGCTCTCCGGAGGCCAACAGCAGCGCACCTTTTTGGCGCGCGCGTTGGTTCAGGACGCTCGCATCTACCTCATGGACGAACCCTTCGCCGCAGTCGATGCCGTCACCGAGCGCGCCATCATCACCATCCTGCACGAGTTGCGCGCCAGGGGCAAAACCGTGGTTGTCGTCCACCATGATCTGCAAACCGCCAAAGAGTATTTCGATTGGGTGACACTTCTCAATGTGGAAGTGGTCGCCAGCGGCCCCCTTGCCGAGACCTTCACCCCAAAAAACCTGCGCCAAACCTATGGCGGGCGCGTCGCCTATCTGTACGACGACCAGAGCGCACCAGCTACGGGAGAGGAATGATGCCCAAACTGCCGGCTGAAGATCGACATCGCGCCTCTTTCGAGCAGAGGCGCATTCAACGCTTCTGGCTGCTGATTGGAATCACGGCGCTGGTTGCGGCGCTGTTCGTGCCCTTCAGCCAGATCTTCCTGCATGTCGAGTACGATTACACCCTGCGCACCGTTGCCCTGGGCGGCGCTTTGCTAGGCGTGGTCAGCGGCGTGCTAGGATGCTTTGCCGTCCTGCGCCACCAAAGCCTTCTGGGTGATGCTCTGTCCCATGCGGCCTTGCCGGGGGTTGCGCTGGCCTTTTTGCTGGCCGGACGGGATCTGGGTCTGCTGTTGATCGGCGCCGGCCTTACCAGCTGGCTGGGGGTGCATTTCATCCGTATGGTTACCAACACCACCCGCATCAAGCAGGATGCCGCCATGGGAATCGTGCTGGCGGCCTGGTTCGCGGCCGGCATCGCGCTCCTGGTCTACATTCAGGCGCGCCCGGATGCCAGCCAGGCCGGCCTGGACACCTTCATCTTTGGGCAAGCCGCCGCCATTGTCGAGCGGGATGTCCAACTGATCGCTGTCGTGGGCGCGGCTTCTTTCATAACGTTGGGACTATTCTGGAAGGAGTTCAAGCTCATCACTTTTGACGCAGAGTTTGCCGGAGCCAACGGGTTCCGGGTGAACATCCTCAGCATGATCCTCTCCACCTTGATCGTGGTGGCCATTGTCCTGGGCTTGCAGTTGGCCGGGGTGATCTTAATGGTGGGCATGTTGATTGCGTCGGGCATTGCCGCCCGTCAGTGGACCGACAAGCTCGGCCAGATGATCATCCTGTCTGCCGTGTTTGGGGCGTTCTCTGGCAGCGCCGGGGCAATTGTCAGCGCGGTGGACGCGGATATACCCACCGGGCCGCTGATTGTGGTGGTAGCGTTCCTGTTAGTGGTCATATCGCTCTGCTTTGCGCCGGGCCGGGGTCTGGTTTGGACCCTGCTACGCCGTCACAGTGATCGGCGTCGTTTTGCCGCCCAAACGATTCTGCACGACCTGTATCACTATGCAATGGATCACGGCGCGCCGGCAACCCCGGGAGAGACCCTGGGAGAGCGGGCGTCTCGCCCGCATCTGGGGTCAGCAGTGCCAGAAGCCTTTCTGGTCGGTGTGCGCGGCGCAACAGCCAGAGTGGGCCTGCGCCAGTTGAGCGCTCGCGGCCAAGTGCAGCAGCGGGGCGACGCCTGGCTGCTGACACCGGCCGGCATCGAAGCGGCCACCAAAGACGACCACAACCATCAGCTATGGGCAGTATACCGGCAGTACAGTGATGAACTGGCCTTGCCCATGGTCGCCGAGGATCGCCAGCAGGATATTCGCAACTTCCTGCCCGGCGAGGCTGTGGAAAAACTGGAGCGCCAACTTTGATTTGCTTGATTTATGCGATGGGGATGATAAACCGCTAAATCTGTGGTTAGTCGCGCCCAACAGTGGCGCGCAATGCAACAACTAAAAGAGATGCATCTTCATGTTTCAGCTTGAGCGACTTATCGTCCAATTCCTATTAAATTTCGTGGCCAGAGAAGATCTGAACGCCTTCCTGCGCAATCCCCAGTATACCGCCACACTTGTCGGCAGTCTGATTGCCGTATCTGGCGCGCTGCTGGGCACATTTTTGCTCCTGCGGGGGATGTCACTCACCAGTGACGCCATCAGCCACACCGTGCTTTTAGGCATTGTGGTAGCCTTTATGCTGATGAGCTCTATACTTGGGCAAAAGCCTGATCTCTCTTCAGTCTGGCTGATCATCGGGGCTGCGGCCGCCGGGGTGGCAACGGTGATCCTGACCGAACTGATCTACCGTTCAGGGCTGGTCAAGCAGGATGCAGCTCTGGGGCTGGCTTTTCCGCTGCTGTTTGCCTTGGCCGTGATTATCGTGTCGCGCTTTGTCGATGATGTTCACCTGGACGAAGATGCTGTGATGGTTGGCGAGATCGGCGTGGCTTGGGCCAATACCAACAGCCACTGTCTGGTTCAGGCTGAGCGCACCGCGGATGGCGCGCATCGTGCGAAGCCCGAATATAGCTGTGACTCGGTGACAATTACTCCAAACGACCCGCGCGCCGAATTCACGCGCCAATGCGTCAATTGTCGTAGGTTGGGCATCAGCCCCCGCGATAAAGAGGCCGAGTTCACCGAAATCTGCGCCAACTGCGGTGACTACAGCCCAGCGCAGGCCTGGCAGGCGGGCTTCACGCAGAAGGAGCCGCTTCTGGTTTTTTGGCCTAAGTCGATCACGGTCATGGCCGTGATGACGCTGCTCACCACCATTGTTGTCGTTCTGTTCTATAAGGAGCTAAAACTTTCGACCTTTGACCCAACGCTGGCTGCGGCGCTGGGGTTTCACCCTACGCTGCTGCACTATGGGTTGATGGTCATGGTCAGTTTGGTGGCGGTTGGCGCATTTGACGCGGTTGGATCGATTTTGGTCGTCGCCTTTTTTATCATTCCGCCGGCCGCAGCCTACCTGCTGACCGACCGCCTGCCCCGGATGCTCGTGTACAGTTCGCTGATCGGCGCCGCAGGGGCGTACTTAGGGTACGACCTGGCTCGCGGCAATCTTCTGGGTCTGGCGCAGATCAGCGATATCCTCGCCGGGTTGAACGATCTCTTTGGCCTGGATCTGATAGAGAAATGGGATTCGTCTATCTCCGCTTCGATGGTGCTGATGATCTTTTTCTTCTTCCTGGCCGCTTGGATTTTCTCACCCAAATATGGTCTGGTCTCAACGATGATCCGGCGCAGCAACCAACGACGCAGCTTCGACCATCAGGTCGTCCTCGGCCACATTCATCGCCACCAGGGCCGCGTTGCCGAAAGTGATGAAGTAACCGCCTCGACACTACACCGCCATTTTCGCTGGTCACCAACGAAAATGCAGCGCGTCCTGCGCCAGCTACGCGCGCGCAATCTGGTGCAGACAGAGGCCGATCTCGTTTCCCTCACCGCGCGCGGGGAGACGCACGCGCGTATGTTTCGGCAAACTCAGCTGACCACCGAGACGGGTGGGGAGTGATCCACATGCAAAAAGTGAACCACCATGCGGAAGGGGAGCCTCGGCCTTCCGCCGAAGGAACCGCGCCGCGCGGCGCCGCGCAAGATCCGCCGCTGACCGCTCTCGGCCTGACCGGCTACCTGTTCACCGGCACAGCCGCTGTCCTCATCCCGTCGGTGATGCCGTTTATCACTGAGGAATATATGGCCACAGGCCTGACCCTGGCGGCTATCGGGCTGATCTTCCCGGCCCGAGCTGCGGGCGGGATCCTGGGCAATCTGCTGGCCGGTGTCGGCTCCGATCGCTACGGGCGCAGCAGCCTGGTTTGGCTCTCGGCCCTGGTGCTGGCGGCTTCCTTGACCCTGGCGGCCTCTGCCCGGTTGTGGCTGCTGTTCGTCGTCGGTTTTGTGCTGATCAGCACAGCTCAAGCCTCCCTCACGACCGCTATCAATGCGCTGATCGCCGATGCCAATCGGGCCACCCGCGCCCGTGCGCTGAATGTGCTGCATGGGGTGTACGGCGTGGGCGCGACCATTTCACCTTTGGTCATCGGCTTTACCCTCGAGCGGGGATTGCCCTGGCGCTGGGCATTGGCCGCAACGGGTCTCATCTGGCTGGTCTATGGAGGGGGCACATTCCTGTATCGCGCCTCTTTGACCTCTGATTCGCCTGATGTATGTGACGGGGATGATGAACTGCCGTTATCACGGCAATCATACAAATCACACAAATCTGTGGTCGAAAAGGAACAGAGGCTGGCTTGGGGCATGTTGTGGAACCGCATTTCGCGCCTCTTTCGAGCAGAGGAGCATTGCAACAGCTTTCTGGCGCTATTCCTGATCGCATTCATCTACAACGGCGTTGCCTATAGTCTGCTAGCTTGGGTCGCTGTCTTTATGCAGAACTCCGCCGGCCTTTCCACATTTTTCTCAGTCTCGATGATCTCCGTCTTTTACGTGGCCCTGACTGCCGGCCGTTTCGTCTGCGCCGCATTCGCCGA
This sequence comes from uncultured Caldilineaceae bacterium, assembly GCA_958295915.1. GTDB lineage: Bacteria > Chloroflexota > Anaerolineae > Caldilineales > Caldilineaceae > Bin5. The sequence goes on along the minus strand of OY282381.1, from coordinate 2,439,900 downwards.
GCGACTGGGCTATGCCACAACATTGCTGATACTGGCTCTGGGCCTTGCCCTCACCTATCCGCTGGTGGTGTTCAGCGCGGAGCCAATACTGTTGGGGGTCGGTGTGTTCCTCACAGGGCTGAGTCTGTCCGGCCTCTTTCCCACGGCCCTGGCCTACGGATCGCGGCTCTATCCGGCCCATAGCGGCGCCGTTACCGGCACTCTCAATGTGGCGATGATTGCAGGCGCAATGCTTCCGCCGCTGTGGACTGGGATCTTCGCCGATATCTGGAGTTTTCAGAGCGCGCTGGGTATTAACTATTCGATGGTTTTGTTTCTGCTCGCCATCTGTCTGTTTCTGGGCCGGGCGGAATTGCGCGCCCGGCAACCGCAGTGAACGAGAAAAGAGTGGAGAGAAGTGAGAGTTGGTGTTTCTCTCTCCTCACTCCTATTCTCTCTCTCCTCGCAGCTTGCGCTCGAAGGCGCTGATCTCTTCGGCCCCGTCGAGGACCCCGATTTCCAGATGGAATGTCCGCACTTCGCCGGGCTGAATGTAGGTCAGATAACCGGCCTTGCGGTTCCAAGCCCGCCCCAACATGCTGACGTTTCCCGGCTCGACACCGGTAACGTATGCGCCCCGGTGGAAGTGCTGCCAATGGTTGACCAGGGGAATTTCGGCGATGGGGAATTGCCAGTACAGGCCCAGCCCGAGGCCATCGTTGACCAAGCCTACATGCACATTCCCGTCGGCGTCGGCGATGGGCCGGTGGACGAAGACATCGTCGCGGGCCTGCGGCTGGGGCGGCGAGGCGACCGCGTATATATCCGGGCCAACTTCCCGATCCTCCAGCCATTCGGTGGTCTTTTCACTGTTGATCAACAGACGGGCGCCGCTGTCCAACAGCGGGAAGCCGGGATTTGTGTGGTAGACGAACATCAGCGGCGAGGGATCCACCGCGAGATTTTCGATACGGTCGAAGATATGGATCGACTTCTCCCCGAGCACGGTGGAAATCTCCCGGGTCAATTCCAGGTTTGTGCCGAAGACCACGGCCTCGCGCATCTTGCCGTGGATGCGCACGACGTACTGGTCATCCTCCCAGTCGGCGTTGGCCACCACATTTTTGGCCGGCAGGAAGGCCAGGCGGCCGTGGAGTCCCAACTCCTCATTTTCTTCCTCAGGATCCACCTCTGGATGACCGGTGAATGTCAGGCCACAGCTGGTAACCAGGCCACCGAAGAAGCCCCGTAGCCAGCCGTTGCCCTGCGGTTCATAGAAAGCGGGACCGACATCGCCGGTGCTGCTGCGAAAGCAGAGGGACATACCTTTGTAGTGAGCGGAGGCGATATCCAGCGCGCGCCCCGGCAGCACAGAAAAGCAGAGACCGGAGGCGTTGAAAACCTCGATCAGATCCGCACCCCGTTCGTTGCCTTCTACCAGCTCGGCTTTGCGCGCGCCGGCCAGTTGGGACATATCCCCAACCCGGTCCAGCAGTGTGCGCCGATCATATTTGCGTCCGAATAGGGTTGTCATTATCTGTTCCTTTCTGTATTGAATTTGGGAACCAACGATAGCATAGAGTGAAAAGACAGACAAAGCCTTTTTTCGAGTTTGACATATCCCACATCTTCGTGTATACTATAATTGCAGCGGTAGGAACAACTCTTGTGGTTGCCTAGGGTGGGCGTCAAGCCTGCCCCTACTGGCAACTGTAGTTTTCATTCGCAGGTATCTGCAGGAGCACAAGGAAATGCGTATTCAAACGTATCACTTAACGCGTCCGCTTGAATTGCTTGTCCGGCGCGCCACTATCGGGCGCGCATCATTCAGCAGACAATCCCGTATCATCCGAACCAGCAAGATCGTTGCTCCTTCCTCCCTGCGCTGCTTCTGTACCGGCTGTACCTCCTCCTGTTGTTGCCCCTGTTGTTGTTGTTAAATCTCTGATATAGGCTCATCAACCACATCTGTGCGTTGGCCCTGCGTTCACAGGGAGACAGTCACTGTCTGCGCGCATCGGTCGATGGGCGTCCCGGATCGCGCCTCTTTCGAGCCAAGGCGCATTCAACTTTCCTTTTGCACAACTGAAATCATCCCAGATCAGCCCGCCGCAGAGGCGTGACATCAGCGCAGACAGCTGCTGATCACGAAGTGGATGTACTCATCATCGCCTGTATAGACAGAGGAACTGAACTGTGATTGCACTTGCGCAGGAAACATTTTCATTGGATACTTGGCGGCTGGCTTCTCTCAGCCAGCTGAACCGCTGTTTGGAACAGAAGTCTGCGGAAGAAATTTTGCAATGGTCGATAGAAAACTTCGGCGAGGGGTTTTCGATCGGCACAGCCTTCGGCGCCAGCGGTATGGCTCTGACCGACATGGCTGTGCGTATCAACCCGGAGGTAGACATCTTCTATGTGGACACCGGCTACTTTTTCCCAGAGACCCTGGCCCTGATCGATCGGGCACAGCGCCACTATAACCGGCCCTTCCGTCGGGTGACATCAGATCTGAGCGTCGCCGAGCAGGAGCAAACGTACGGGCTGACCCTCTATCGAAAAGACGCGGACGAGTGCTGTCACATACGCAAAGTCGTGCCCATGGGAAAGGCGCTGCAAGAGAGCGCTGCTTGGGTATCCGCGCTACGGCGGGATCAGTCACCCACGCGGGCCGGTACGCCGGTGCTGCGCTGGAATGAAAAGTACGAAGTCGTGAAGATATCGCCCCTGGTGCACTGGAGCGAAGAGGACGTCTGGACGTACATCCATCAGCACAATGTTCCCTACAACGAACTGCACGAGCAGAACTATCCCAGTATCGGTTGCTGGCCCTGCACCCAGGCCATCCAGCCCGGCGACGACTTGCGGGCCGGGCGCTGGGCCGGGCTGACTAAGATCGAGTGCGGTCTCCATCAGGCGTAACTGCAGTTGTCAGTTTCCAGTAGTCAGTGAACTGCAGTTACTCGAAACGAAAAACTTGAAACCAGAAACTATGGAAGTAGGTTGTTTGAACGGCATCGTCCTCATCGGCCATGGCAGCCTGCGCAGTGACAGTGGCGCATCAATGATTCGGCTGGCTGCTCGCCTACGGGAACGGGGCGTTGCGCCCATAGCCGAGGCCGGCTTTCTCAACTATAGCCGTCCGACCCTCGCCGAAGCAGTCGCAAAATGCGTGGGGTCAGGCGCAACCTCCATCGCGGTACAGCCCTATTTTCTGATCGATGGGGTGTATGTGCGGGAGGATCTGCCGGAGGATGTGAGAAAGGTGGCGCAGCAGTTCCCCAGCTTGGCGATCCGGGTAGCGCCCTGTCTTGGCTTCCACGAGAAGCTGGCCGCCATCGCCCTGGACAGGGTGCGGACGGTCGATCCAGAAACTGCGCCGTTACTCGAAACTGAAAACGCAAAACCAGAAACTATAGGGGCGAACACGGCGGACAGACGGCGCGCAGCCCTACTGGTGATGGCCCACGGCACGCCTCTGGAGGATGCCAACGAGCCGGTCAGACGGCTCACAGCATGGGTCCACAAGACGGCTGGCTATCCCCTCGCCGCCACAGCGTATCTGGATTGCAACACGCCCCGCATCACTGATGCCATCGAATCCCTCGCCGCCCAAGGCGCGCAGAAGATCGTCGCCTTGCCCTATTTTCTGCATCGCGGTCGTCACCTGCGCCAAGATGCGCCGGCCCTTCTGGCCGCTGCCCGTCAACGATACCCGGCCATCACACTCCTGGAAGCGCCTCACATCGACTACGACCTGCGCCTGGCCGATGTTATCGCCGAACGCCTGATGGAACAACCATTCGGATCATCCACAAGCAAGCTCCCCATTTGAGCCATACAGAGCGCGTGGCATTGGGAACAGGATCAGGAATTAGGAATTGGATAATTCGTACTTGATCAATTCCTAAGTGAAGGAGCCAGCGCCATGACAAGCAGCGTCGAGTATTCCCCAAAACCGATCTTTTCCCTCGCCGACACAGGACGGGAGATGCCCCCCATCGGGCTGATTGGGCCGGGTCGCTATGTGCAAGGTCCGGGCCTGCTCAACCATCTGAGCCGTTTTTTGGCGCTGATCCCCAGTACGCGGCCAGCCATTTTCATCAGCGCTGGCGGTCTGCGCCGCCATGGCGAGCAGCTTCTGGATGCTCTGCGTGACGCGCATATCGAGGCGACCGTCGAGATCTTTCAGGGCGAGTGTTCCTACGCGGAGATCGACCGGGCTGTCGCCAGTTTGCAGGCACACAAACGCCCCTTCGACAGCCTGATCGCGGTTGGCGGCGGCAAATGCCTGGACGCGGGCAAATGCGTCGCCTACCGGCTGGCGACGCCGGTGGTTATCTGCCCCACTATCGCCTCCACCGACGCGCCCTGCTCTGCCGTGTCGGTGATCTACTCAGTCGAAGGGGTCGCCCAAGGCGGCGAATTCTTCCCGCATAGCCCGGCGTTGGCGCTGGTCGATTCCCAGGTGATCGCTGCCGCGCCGGTACGCTATCTGGTGGCGGGCATGGGGGACGCGCTGGCGACCCGCTACGAGGCACGCACCTGCTTCCGCAACCCGGCCGGCCGCTCGGTCATCGGCGGTCGTCCAACGATTGCCGCCCAGGCCATTGCCGAACTGTGCGCGCAGACGATCTTCGACGAGGGGATTGCCGCCGCAGAAGCCGCCTATTGCGGCGAGGTAAGCAGCGCGCTGGAACGGGTGATTGAAGCCAATACGCTCCTGAGCGGCATCGGCTTCGAGAGCGGCGGCGTGGCCGCGGCCCATGCGGTAGCCAGCGGTCTCACCCAACTGCCCGTCGTGCGCGAGCAGTACCTTCATGGGGAAATGGTGGCGATGGGCTTGCTCACCCATCTGGCTCTGGAGCAGACTGTGGAAGAGTGCGCGCAGGTGGCCCGCTTCTGCGCAGAAATCGGCCTGCCTACCCACCTGGCCCAACTCTCCCTGGATATCACCGACGACGGCCCGGCTCTGCAGGCAGCGATGGCTTCCACTGCGGCCGCGCCGTTGATGGAAAACGAGCCTTTCGACGTGACGCCGGAGACTATGTGGGCCGCGCTGTTGCAGGCCGACGAAATCGGACGCGCGGCCACCGCTGCCGTCGGCGACCGGGCCTATCGGCGCTTGCGTGGGGATTGACCCATCCATGCCTGTTGGCGGCGCTCGCATCACGCCTCTTTGACCTTTGATTCGCTTGATTTGTGTGATGGGATGATGAACTGCCGTTATCACGGCAATCATACAAATCACATAAATCAGTGGTCAAATCTGTGATCAGAGGCGCATTCAGCAATCCTTGCGCACAGTTCCCATCCCGTTATAATAAATCCATCGCTACGCTGCAGATGCGTGGTCTCGTCCCCGTCGCGCCCAACAGTGGCGCGCAATGCAACCTTGTCTATGCGCATCCGCGTCTCCCAATAAGGTGAAATAAGTCGATGCCACACACCCATTTTGTCTCCCTCTCCGAAGCCGCGGCGCTCATTCCCGACAGGGCAACGGTTGCCGTCAACGCGTCCAGTGGGCTGCTCTGCCCGGACACGCTACTGCGGGCCGTTGGCGAGCGCTTTGCGCAGAGCGGACATCCGCAGAACCTGACGACAGTTCACCCCATCGCCGCCGGGGATATGTACGGTATCGACGGCATCGACCACATCGCCCGGCCCGGTCTGCTGGCGCGGGTGATCGCCGGCTCCTTCCCCTCTGGACCGTCGTCGATGGAATCGCCTGAGATTTGGCGCATGATCCACGAGAATGAAGTCGAAGCCTACAACATTCCCAGCGGGCTGATCTTCCACCAGCTGCGGGAGGCTGCGGCCAGGCGCCCCGGCGTCTTGACGCAGGTAGGGATCGACACTTTCCTGGATCCGCGGCGGCAGGGCGGACGGATGAACGAGCGCACCAGCGCAGAGATCGTGCAGGTGGTGGAATTCGATGGGCAGGAGTGGCTCTACCTGCGCTCTCTGCACCCGGACGTAGCGCTGATTCGGGCGACGACCGCCGATGAATGGGGCAATCTCTCTTTCGAGCGGGAGGGGGCGTTCCTCGGCGCGTACGATGTGGCCCTGGCCGCGCACAACAGCAACGGCATCGTCATCGCCCAGGTGGAGCGACGGGTAGCCGCCGGAAGCCTGCCGGCCCAGTCCGTGCGCGTGCCGAGCGTGCTGGTGGACGCGGTCGTCGTCGTGCCGGACGCCAAGCAGACGACACAGACCGACTACGACCCGACCATCAGTGGGGAGGTGCGGGCGCCGTCCAACAGTTTTGAACTGGCCGAATGGAGCCTGCAAAAGGTCATCGCCCGGCGGGCGGCGATGGAGCTACAGGTCGGTGAAGCGGTCAATCTGGGCTTCGGCATCTCCGCGTTGGTGCCACGCATTCTGTTAGAAGAGGGGTTGGACGGCGCGGTCACGTGGGTGATCGAGCAGGGAGCAGTAGGGGGAATGCCTCTGCTGGGCTTCCAGTTCGGCTGCGCGGCCAACACCCAGGCGATCATTGCTTCACCGGATCAGTTCAGTTATTTTCAGGGCGGCGGCTTCGATCGCAGCCTTCTTTCGTTTATGCAGATCGACCGCGCGGGAAACATCAACGTCTCCAAACTGGCGGCCCGCCCCCACGTGACAGCCGGCGTTGGCGGCTTTGTCGACATCACTGCCAACGCCAGAAATATCGTCATCAGCGGCACATTCACCGCGGCGGGCGCCCGTTTGGAAGTTCGCGCTGGACGGCTGCGCATCGAACGTGAAGGCAAAGTGCGCAAGTTCGTGAACGAAGTGGAGCATGTCACATTCAGCGGACGACGCGCCCGTCAGACCGGTCAGAACGTCATCGCCGTTACCGAGCGCTGTGTCCTGCGTCTGGATGCGAACGGCTGGACCGTCACCGAAATTGCGCCGGGCGCCAATCTGGAACAGGACGTGCTGGCCCAATGCGAATTCCCCCTGGCCGTAGCCCCCGATCTGCGGGAGATGGAGCGGCGGCTATTTGTGCCGGAACCCATGCGATTGCGCTTACAAGGAAGTGACTAATAATGGAGCAGTTGTCGTTTCTGACAGACATGCCAGGCAATTAACATTTGTTTTTGCCGAGCTATTCCGAGTGTGTCGTTCTGGCGCGCACGTGGACTTTGTCAATGATGCCTTTGTCAATGACAATGTGCGTTACGCCGGCGAGATTATTCCGGTTGATCCGCTAAGCGCGAATCTTGCTGAACAGTTCGGATTTGAGCCGTTGAAAATCTACGTGCTGCCCCAACGCAAGGGGAACAGCAGCCAACAGATGGGAAAGTTCGGACGGGCTGCTCTCAGGAAAAGCATACCAATCTGGCGCAAACCATAACTATCATGACTTGCGCTTCGTAATGGTAGCCGGTTACCGGTTGATCGCCAATTGAATTGGACAGATGAGCCGGGTACCGCTTACAGAATCGGGCTAGATTTATACGATGACCGCAACAATCGCTGTTCTCATCTCCGGTAACGGATCGAATTTGCAGGCACTCATCGACGCGGTGGCCGATGGCCGTTTGCACGCATGGATCACGGTCGTCGTCTCCAACCGCAAGGCCGCCTTCGGGCTGGAGCGGGCGCGGCGAGCGGGCATCCCCGTCCGCTATCATCCGCTGAAGCCCTACCGCGACGCGAACCGCAGCCGGGCCGAATACGATGCCGCTCTTGCCGATCTGGTGAATGAGTACGCGCCGGATTGGGTGGTGTTGGCCGGCTGGATGCACATTCTCAGCGACACATTTCTGCGCCACTTTCCCAATCGGGTGGTGAACTTGCACCCGGCCCTACCCGGGCAGTTCCCCGGCGCCCATGCTATTGACGACGCGCTGGCAGCCCGCGCGCGCGGTGAAATCGATCACACCGGCGTGATGATCCATCTGGTGCCAGATGAGCGCGTGGACGAGGGGCCGGTGCTGGCCACGCAGACCGTTCCCATTCACCCTGGCGACACGCACGAAACCCTTGCCGACCGCATCCACGCGATAGAGCATCAACTGCTGGTGGATACCGTGCAAAAACTGATCGAGGACGGCCAGTAAGGGAACTCGCAACAGGCAGTGAGGCCGCCGCTTTAGCGAGCGTTGGCCGTGGGCCTTGCCAAGTCTCCGAAGGCTTGCAGAGGTATGAGCGCAATCATACGAATCCGTAATCAAACGGTAAACTGGCGGGAATACCGAATTGCGACTGGGACTCAACACAGGTTACGCCGGCGCCACGATTGAACTGCCGATGGCTCTGATCCGCGAGGCGGACCAGCTAGGCTACTACGCAGTGTGGACAGCAGAGGCCTACGGATCCGACGCGGTATCGCCCTTGGCATGGATCGGCGCGCAGACCAAACAGATTCATCTGGGCACAGCGATCCTGCAGATGGCGGCCCGCTCCCCGGCGATGACGGCAATGACAGCCATGACCCTGGACCAACTCTCCGGCGGACGCATGCTGCTGGGGCTGGGTGTCTCCGGCCCGCAGGTGGTGGAGGGCTGGCACGGCGTCGGTTATGACAAACCCCTTACCCGCACCCGCGAGTATATCGAAATTGTGCGCCGGATTTTCGCGCGCCAGGAGCCGCTGACTTTCGATGGCCGGTTCTACCAGTTGCCCTACAGCGGCCCCGGCTCATGGGGGCTAGGCAAACCTCTGAAAAGTATCCTCCACGGGCGGGCGGATCTGCCGGTCTACCTGGCTGCCATTGGCCCGCAGAATGTGCAGTTGGCCGCAGAACTGACCGATGGTTGGCTGCCGATCTTCTTCGCGCCGGAGTTTTACCGCGAGACCTTTGCGGAGGCGGTTGCTGTCGGACGCGCGCGGGCCGGCAAGAGCCTGGAGGGGTTCGACATTGCGCCGTCGGTGGCGGTCGTGCTAGGGGATGATCTGAAGAACTGTTGGATGCGGGTAAAGCCGATGTTGGCTTTGTACGTGGGCGGGATGGGGCCCAGAGGCAAAGTCGCGCCCAACAGGGGCGCGCAGTTCAATAATTTCTACTACAATCTGGCATGCCGCTATGGTTTTGAAGAGGCGGCTGCTACGATCCAGGAAAACTATCTGGCCGGCGATCGGGTCGGCGCGGCCCTGGCTGTGCCGGATGCGCTGGTGGATGCCGTCGCCCTGTGCGGCAGCCGCGCACGCATCACCGATCGTTTGCAGCTCTGGCAGGCGGCGCCGATCACAACCTTGACCGTCATGACCGACAGCCTCGATATCGTGCGCATGATGGCAGAACTGATTCTGTAACCGCAGTGCCAATCTCCAATGCCAACTTACCCCGCTACCACCGTGACATCATCTTTGGCAACGCCAACGCCAGCCAGTGCCAGCCCAAACGAATCCCCGCTAAGAGCCCCGTTCTGCCCAGGAGGATCACTGCACCGCGCCCCGAGGCGCGACCATCAACGCCGGGCGCTTCAGCAGCACCCACATGATCGTGGCGCCGACGAGGGAAAGGCTCACGCCCATCACAAATAGATTGGTGTATCCCCACCTGGCGATAATCTGGCCGCCGCTGAAGCTGACGAGAGCGAAACTGAGGCCCATTGCCGTGGAAACAGCGCCATAGGCCAACGCCCGCCAACGCCGTTCGATCATCTCCATCTGATAGACCTGCAGGGCAGGCATGCGCACTGCTGACAGGGCCATGGTGCCGAACTGTCCTACCGCTGCCGCGATCCACTGGGGAATGAGAATGAGCGGCACCATACTGGCGGCGCCGCCTACAGTAGTTGCCATCAGTGTCCAGCCGTTTCCTCGGCGACGGGCCAGCATCGGCAACAACATAGGGGCAAATATGGAGGCAAACTGCCCGACACCGGCGATCAGCCCGATCATATAGGTTGACAGATGCAACTCCGTGTCCATATAGGCGTTGCAAAAGGAATGGCAGGCAGCGCCCGCGGCCTGGCTAAAGCAGACGAAAAGGATCAGCAGGCCAACAGGGGCGACAGGAAACGCGCCCTGCAAAGTAGTTTCCTCTTTCTGCTGATCGATCGATTCCGCTTCGGCGATGCGCAGTAGTGGAATCAACGTCAACAGCGCAATGACAGGACTTAACCACAGAGCCAGGCGGTACGGGGCAGGGCTATTCAGACTGTCACCGATCAGAGCGGCGACAAGGCCCGGCAGCAGCCCGGCAAAGGGCGTGCCGAGAAAGGTTCCTAAGCCGCGCAGAGTGCTGCTCATGGCATAGGCGCTGTTGCGGTTTTCGTCGGATGTCAGGCCCATGAGCGCCGGCACCAGGTTGATGCTGAACAGCGCGTAGCCACCGGACACCACCATCTGGGAGAAGATCGGCCAGTAGTAACGGGCGAAGGGTGGAACCGATTCTGTCAGCGGCAGCATTGCCATGCCCACAGTCGTCACCACGACGCCGATGCGCATTGTGCGCGTCACACCCAGCCGACCCCCCAGCGCGCCGCCGGGCAGGCTCATCGCCATGTAGCTCACCGCGCTGGCGGCGTTGAACAGCCCCAGAAATACCGGACCGTAGCCCAGACGCAGAATGTAAAAGATCTTCAAGAATGTCTGGATGCCGAAAAAACTGACTGCCAGCAGACCAACAGCAAGCAATAGCATGTTGACATCGCGACGAAAGCGGGGAAGTGATGCCCAGGAGGGCAGGAATTTTGTCATGTGGGCGCTGTTTCGGCTGTAAAACTGAATCGGTTTAGAAAACTGCTTTAAGCTACAATCTTACACTAAGAATGCGTTGGTTAAAAACCCAAAAATTCTCTCATCCTTCAATCGATCTGGATGTGTATGGCTCTTGGCTGATCAGCTGGGCGGTCATCCCGCTGTCGGCGAAGATATTGGCGCCAGTGATGGAGGCGCTGCGCTGCCCACATCGCAGTGAACAGCCAGGGCATCGCCCGGCAGGCTCTCGGCAACGGTTCGGGCAGCCTCCTCCCGGATGTCCGCCACCACGACCTGCGCGCCTTCCCGGCTGCAGACCGCTGCGATGCCTGCGCCCAGGCCCCCGCCGACGCCGGTCACGATTACGACTTTCTCTGTCAGTAGCATGATCAAGACTCCATCTGGCGACAATTCTCGGCGCATTCTTATTCGTGGACATACATCGGTTCTGCAGCCGCTGCCAATGCCGCTTTGCGGTCCCGGCGCACACGCGCCAGGTAGGCGCGCATCGTCTCCAGGCCAAACTCTTCGATCAGCTGATCGCTGGACACCCCCGGCAGTTGCGATCCGAACACCACCAGACATTCGTGGCGCAACCATTCGGTGAAGGCCGCGGTCGTTCCATAGCGTGCAAAGAGAGACGGCAGGCGGTCCAGGTTGTAATCATGATGGAGCAGGCGACGATCCAGATCCAGGCGGGTGGTCACCACCGGCGAGCGACCGCTGCGATCGCTCACATCTCGTTTTACACTGAGGATCTGGCGGCCGGCCACATCCACAAATGTGGCCTGATCTGTATAGACAGCGGCCAGATGAAAGCCGAACTCCATCGCCCATTTGCTCAACATGCGCCCCCCGGCCCACATACTGGGCCAGATCACCAGTTCCGCGCGCTTGGCGCTCAGCCCGGAGCCGACCTCCCAGTAGTTGAGATCAAAGCAGATGCACAGCCCCACGCGGCCAAAATCGGTCTCGAATACCGGCGTCTCGGCGCCGGGGGTGATGCCTCTCTCCAACTCAGTGTGGGTAGGGAAGTTCTTGCGGTAGATACCGACGATTTCGCCCTTGCGCCCGATGAGCGCGGCGCTGTTGTAACGCCGCCCATTTTCGCTGATCAGCAGCGGGCAGACGACATACAGATCATGCTGTCGGGCGGCCTGAGATAGCGCGGTCACTGTCAGCCCATCCAGAGGCTCCGCTGCAGCCCAGGGGTCGGAGGCGTCCAGATGGTTGCATATCTCCGGGAAGGCCACCAGATCGCTCTGTTCCTGGCTGGCTTCGGCGATGTATGCGCGCATGCGATCCAGGGTTTTCTGCAAGCGTCCCGGCTCGTCTCGGGGCAGTGTGGGGAAATTAACCAGGCTGATGGTGGCGAATCGGCTCATACAGGTTGCGTTTGCGCGCCTCTGTTGGGCGCCACGCGTCTCCTTTCGGCTGCATCACTGCACAATGGGTTTATTTTCGCCGGGACGGAAGACTCTGTCAACGGCGCGAAATGTTCGCGCTTGCAGTACTGGCTGCGCTGAATGTATGATTCGGTCAGACTATCCGCTGCGATGCAGGAGATTTCTCCATGACCGAAAGTCGAACCATGACGAACAACGAACTGCGTCCCAATATCATATTTGTCCTGACGGATGACCAGGGCTACGGTGACTTGTCGTGCCTGGGCAATCCAGTGTTGAAGACACCTACGCTTGATCGTCTGCATGCTGACAGTGTGCGCCTGACCGATTTTCATGTGGCGCCGATGTGCACCCCCACCCGCGGCGAACTGATGACGGGCCAGGATGCCCTGCGCAACGGCGCAACGTTTGTTTGTATGGGCCGCTCCCTCTTACGCGCGCATCTGCCCACGATGGCCGATATCCTCGCCGACAACGGCTATCACACTGGCCACTTTGGCAAGTGGCATCTGGGTGACAATTATCCCTATCGGCCTCAGGATCGCGGTTTTCACGAAACGATACATCATCCCGCCTTTGGCATTACCTCCGCCGCCGACTACTTTGGGAACGACTATTTTGATGACCACTATCGCCATAAGGATGAGATCAAGCAGTATCAAGGCTATTGTACTGATGTCTGGTTTGAGGAGGCCATCCGTTGGATGCAGGGCTGTCACAAACGGAATGAACCTTTCTTTGCTTATATTGCGACGAACGCGCCGCACGGCCCGCTGTGGGTTCCCGATCAATATCGGCAACCGTATCTCCATGATGTCCAGCGCGATGAGGCCAGTTTTTTCGGTATGATCGCGAACATCGACGAGAATATGGCTCAGTTAGAGCGATTCCTGCAAGATAACGAAATCCGCGACAACACGATTCTCATTTTCATGACCGATAATGGCACGGCCACAGGTGAAGGTGTTTATAATGCAGGCATGCGCGGAAAAAAGACATCGCTGTACGAAGGCGGGCATCGCGTGCCCTGCTTTATTCGTTGGCCAGAAGCGGGCATCTCCGGCGGCCAAGATGTCAGTGGCGTAACGCGAGGCGCCGATATCTTGCCAACACTCATCGACCTGTGTGGTCTGCGGGAACCAGATGGTTGGAGGTGTGATGGTCTATCGCTGGCATCCCACCTCCGGCAGCCCGAGAAGTCAGTCGTGGATCGTATGTCTATCGTGCAATATGGGCACCCGAACGAAGGCATTTGGGGACACACGACCAAAGATCATGCCGCCGTTATGTGGCGGCAGTGGCGGCTGGTGCATGGCCGGGAACTGTATAACATTCAGGCCGACCCAGGCCAGAAGAAAGACGTGGCCGAGGCGCATCCGGAGCTGGTCAAACGGCTGCAAGGATACTATGAGGCTTGGTGGGATGGCGTAAGCGAGACGCTCACAAGCTATCAACCCCTGACGATTGGCTCCAATGCAGAGAACCCTGTACGCCTATGCAGCGCCGACTGGGCCTGGGTTTATGCGGATAACCAACGCGGCATTCGAGGCTGCGTCATGGATAGCGGCGTCTGGCACGTCGATGCGGCTGTCGCTGGTCTCTACAACTTTACGCTGCGGCGTTGGCCGGAGGAGTCCGGTTTGGGCATCTCCGATCCAGCGCCGGTTATGCAAGGCGTCGATGGAAGCTGGCCTGCAGGCAAGGCCCTGCCCGTTGCATCAGCCTGGCTACAAGCGAGTGGCCATGAGCAGACCTTGCCCGTGCCGCCGGACGCGACGGCGCAGACCTTTCAGATGGCATTGGACCAGGGCCCGACCACCGTGAAGAGTTGGTGGTATGATGAACAGAAAAATCCACTGGCCGGAGCATACTACTTAACTATAGAGCGAGTGCGGGATTAATTTTCTGTAACAAGGAGAGAGGAGCCCAGGTCGCGGCCATCTGTAAAACCAGGACCTCCCGCGCCCATATAACCGTAACTCGCGCCGTTGGGGTCGTCGGTGACCCAGAAAGAAAACAGCTTCCCCGATTGCAAATGGAAACGAAGTCTGAGCGGTGACGCCGCCACCGAGGAGAGATCAGCGCCGGACAACCATTTCACCTCGGCGCAGGTGCTGTCCAAACTGAGCGGAACACAGTCATCGGCGGTCAGACCTGCCACTGGTTCCCCATTGTCGCGCAGCACGGACACCCGAAGTGCCCCCTCCAGCGCGCTGACGTTGACGAACAACCGATCACCTTTGAAAGTGATGGCGCGCGTGGTCAATTCGCCGCCACCCAAACCCGCTTCCATCCGTGCGAATCCGTCTCGGCGGAGGGTCGCCAGTCCGGTGCTGGCTCCCGCATACATGACTCGCCGAGACAGGCCCGGACTGCCAACGTCGGTTGGGCCAAGCTGCGGCGACAGACCCGAGAAGGCCGTGAAGTAGATGTAGACCTGGTCGTGCACCACCAGGCAGATGCCGCCAGCGGCATGAAGGTAGGCCCGATTCCAGTCTCCCCGCCGGCGGCTCGAAGCCAGGAAAGGGGAGCGATCCGGGCGACTGAAATGAAAACCGTCGCGGCTGTATGCCAGCTCCAGGTCCATGGTTTTGGGTACCCCTTCTCTGGCGCAAATATCATTCTCAGGGCCGCGGAAGATAGCGAACATACCCAGCATCAGGCTTTCGTAGGGGGTTACATTCACATCGTATAGGGCAACGCGATGATCCGGACGGGCGGGGTCGGGTAGATCCAGCCGATCGACGCGTTGCCAAAAGACCTCCTCTGTGTCCATATCCCATTGCGCCCCGCGCAGAAAATCATCCGACTCATGGTAATAACGGGCTCGGAGTCCGGTCACCTTGGAGCCTCGGCGGATACTCATGCACCACTTTTGGCGGAAGGGGTTGTAGAAGAACGACGAATTGTCGCCGAGTGGCGTCGTGATGACCGGATCGCTCCAGTGGATGCCGTCCGCTGAAACGTGCAACCAGCCTTCGCCGATAGCATCACTCCTACCCTCATGGTAGCGTCGATAGTACTGGAACATTTTGAATCGCTGCGCGCCGTCGTTATGGAAAGTATCGAGCCAGACGAGACACCCATCGCGGTCATATCCGTCGCGGTTAGGCCACACCAGATTGGTTTCAGGAACGACATCGAATGCTGGTCGTTCCCAGTGGATGCCGTCGGGACTGGTGGCCAAGGCGGTGCTGTGGAACCAGCCGGGCATATACCACATCTTGAACAGTTGATCCTGTGGGTCATACCAGACCCCGTCGTTGAACGGCGCGGCCATCGGACAATTGCCGAAATCCATCTCCTCCTCGGTTTCAGGCTTCAACACCGGACTTTGCGCGTGGATCTCGGGTTTGCCAAAGACGCGAGTCAGGGAGGTCGCTTCGATCAGGAAATCGTCCACGAAAAGTTGCCGCCCCAAGTCAATGGGGATGACATCCGGGGGAGTAGCGAGATAGGGCACAGGAATTGGATCCCGGGCGCCTTCGTCCACATGCCCCGGCGGCCAGATCTCTGGCAGGACGATACCGTTATACAGTGTCTCATTTGTCATTTCCTGACCTCCAATTGGGGTAAGTTACCTGAACTACTAGGCCGTTGCTCTCGTTTTGAGAGGGCAAGACATCGTCCAGAGATTGGCTGCTGATGCGGCTGCGGGTGTATAGTGGTTGAGCATGGCACACACGGTTTGGATAGCCTGGCGGAGTTCGCCAGTGGTGCGCTTGAATTCCAGTGTCTCGGATTCACCGGCTGCGACCAATTCTGTGATCTGATCATGTGTCATCATGAGCGAACCTCCATACTGCCTTGCTCGTTCAGCCAAGCCGGGGCGGCCCGCTTACCGTCGGCTTCGATGTTTTTCACATCCTGCCAACGCCGAGTGAGGTCATCTGAGGTTGCTGGCGTACACGAGTTCGATGTTGCCGTGGATGGCATACAGACGAGCGTGGTAGAGACGGACGTCGATACGAATCGGCCTGCCGCTCAGCTCGGCCAGGCCAGCCCGACCCTGCCAACTGGGTTGCCAGGCCAGCGAGTCACCGCGAAATGGCTCGCATCGATCGAAGGTGTACCCCGGCAACGGTTGCCCCTCTATGTCTGCAATCTGGACGCGCACTTCACCGTAAGGCGCCTGCGCATTGAGCAGCAACTGGTCGTCGTGGAGACGAACCCAACGCGTCGTCAGATAGCCCGCCCCGGCCATCGACTCCAGATAGACAAAGCCATCCTGACGCAGTCGGTGCAGCAAGATGGCAGCGTAATCCGGTTCGTCCCGGCTCAGCGTACGCGCCTGGAAATGTTCTCCCTTGGTACCACCGGAATAGATGCGGATTTGCCCCTCGTGGTCGAGCATCATCGAACAGGGATAGATGTTGCCACCGCCATATTCGCCGAGGTCGTTCAGGCCGATGAACGGTTGGCGTACAGAGCGCTGGAAGCGTAGGCCGTCGTAGCTGTAGACCAGCTGCCCATAGATTTTCCCTTCCAGCTTCTGCCACCTTAGGTCATGGGGGTCGGTCTCGAACATCCATACGATGCCCACATACATGCCCCGATAGGGCAACACAGCGATCCCATAGAACTCAGACATGGGTGGGTCGAGGGGGTCCGGATGGAGAACGACTTGCGGTTCGCTCCAGGCGCGCCAGTCGCGTGTTTCCATCAGGGCGATGCGTCGATCGCCATGGCTGGGGCGGGCCAAGGTGATATAACTGTCGCGTTCGACATGATGATAGGTGAAAAAGCCAGGGTCCGGCGTACCAGGATGCCAGCGCGCTTCGGGATCGATGCGCCAGTGATAGCCGTCAGCGGAATAGGCCAGGCGCGACGCCCGTTGGCCGTTGTCTTCGATAGCCAGGATAGGCCACTTGAAACGGCGTTCTTGCGAGCTGTCATCCAACAAAACCGAGCCGCCGGTGGCTAAGCGCTGCCGGTCAAAGATCTCGTGTGGGCGCATACGCGACGGCAGTGAAACCACTGCCGTCAGGTCTGGGCGCTCCCAATGGATGCCGTCCTTGCTCTCAGCGGTCAGAAACCATTCGTCCTTGCGATAGGTCGCCCCCGGCAGCGTCTCTCGCCCCAGATAAAACAAACGCCACAATTTCCGCTCGTCGTCGTACACTACCGTCGGATAACTGAACGGGTTTTCGGTGGAGTCGGCATACGTACCCTCAGGTAGCCATTCGGGCTGCCCCAGCCGGCGCGCGATATTGTCGCGGCGGGCCAGACACCAATCGTCGAAAAAGAACAGGGAACGCAATGGCACGATATCAGTCCTTTCTAGCTTCATTTGACAGTACAGCGTGTATATTATACAAAATACGCACTATGTGCGAATTACGCAATACAGAAGGCTCTATACCGTGATGGCGAAAGGCTATCTGTGAACCGACAAGGCAACCGCGCAGATTGAATAGCTGAGGTAACACCGATGAGCGACGCTTCCCGCCAGCCGTTCGACCGACTCTTTCCTCCCCACATACTCCATGCCCGCTGGCGAACGTTTTACGCCGCTGGCTATAGGCAGCCGGTTACAGGCATTATCTACCGGGGTGCGCCGCGCCCCACCTGTGGCATGCCCCTGGGCGGCCTCGGTACCGGCTGCATCGATCTGGAAGCCAACGGCATGTTTGGCTATAGCACTATCTTTAACCACCTGGTAGAGCCACGTTCCTTGCTCAACCTGCCCATGTTGGGCTTAGCCTGCCAGAACGACGATGGCTCACATCGCACCTGGGTGTTGATTGCTGACACCCAAGGAAAAACCGACACCCCCCAACCAAGCCAAAGCGCTGTTGCCTTTCCACCCACTGATTACTCACCCCATTTTTACGAGATTGGCCTTGCCGGCGTCGCCATTGCCGACTCGATCGACTATTGGGGACATTATCCAATTGTCGACATGGAGTTCAATACCGAAGCCCCAGTCACAGTCGGCGTGCGCGCTTGGTCGCCCTTTATTCCCGGTGATACGATTGTCTCGATGACGCCCGGCGCAGTCTTCGAAATTCGGGTACGCAACCCTGACCACGTCCCCCACAGCGGCACAGTTGCCTTCAATTTTCCCGGCTTTGGGCCACAGAACCTGACGCCTGCTGGCGGGGTGAAGCGTCGCTCATTGTCTGGCCCGTTGAACGGCGTACTGGTGCAGAGTCAGTGCCAGGGCGATGCTTGGGAGATGGCCTATGTGTTGGCCGTGCTGGATGATGGCGTGGCTGCGCAACATGGGCGCGCCCTCAACGCGGACAAAGAGGCCTGGAGCGGAATCGCCAGTCAATTGCTGTCGCCTTCATCAGAAGATAGCGGCGCGGCCCTGACCTTCCCCTTTGATCTGGCCCCAGGCGCCAGCCAAACCGTGCATGTGGTACTGGCCTGGCATGCGCCATATTGGCGCGCGGGCGGCAGCCCGTCCCACGAGGAGACAGATCTCTTCACGCACATGTATGCGCTCCAGTACCCCGATGCCCTGACTACGGCCAGCTTCTTAGCCAATAACCATGAAAAATTGCTGCAACGCATCATTGCCTGGCAGGAGGTCCTCTACAACGCCCCGGAACTGCCCGGGTGGCTGGCTGACGCGCTGATCAACAATCTGCATCTGATCCCCGAGTGCAGCGTTTGGGGCCAGGCACAGGCGCCGATTGGTGACTGGTGCGCGCCGGAGGACGGCCTTTTCGGCCTGAACGAGTGTCCCCGCGGCTGCCCACAGATTGAGTGCCTACCCTGTAGCTTCTATGGCAATATCCCCCTTGTTTATTTCTTTCCCGAGGCCGCCCTATCCACCCTGCGCGGCTATAAAGCGTACCAGTTCGCCGACGGGCGGCCACCATGGATCTTTGGCGGTTGCACAGCCACAGTCGAAACCAACCGACCGCCCTATGGCTTGAACGCGCCCGATATGGGCTACCAGACCGTTCTCAATGGGGCCTGCTACATCATTATGGTCGACCGCTACTGGCAGGTTTCGGGGGATGACGCCGTGCTGGCCGAATTTTGGGATTCGCTCAAACGCTGCAACGACTTTGCAATGAATTTGCGACCGGCCTATGGTCTGTCCCAAGTGATGGCGATGCCAACGCCGGGGACAGACTCGCATGGATTGGGCGACACCGAGTGGTTCGAGGCGCCCGAACCCGGCTGGAAGGGATATGTGACCCATGCCGGTGGGGTGCGCATGGCCCAGATCCAGATCATGCGGCGTATGGCCGCAGCCATAGGCGACGAGGCCTATCGCGCCCAATGTGACGACTGGTTAGCAGCTAGCGCCCAAGCCCTGGAAGAGCATCTATGGGCAGGCGACTACTATTTGAACTTCAACGAACCGGAGACGGGGCAGAAGTCTGACCTGATCTTTGGCTACCAACTGGATGGACAATGGGTGACGGATTGGCATGGGGTCGCAGGTGTTTTTCCCCAGAAACGTGTGGAGAAGACGCTGCAAACAGTGGCAGCGGTCAACTGCACGCTCAGTCAGTCAGGCGCCGTCAACTATGCTACGCCTGATGGCGCTCCAGCCAAAGTGGGTGGCTACGGGACGTTTAGCTACTTCCCTCCGGAGCTGTTCATGTTGGCGATGACCTTTATGTATAACGGGCAGCAGATGTTTGGCCGCGATCTGCTCCAGCGTTGTCTGTACAATATCAGTTGCCGCTGGGGGTATACGTGGGACGCTCCCAATACGGTGCGCGGCGACGCCGATACGGGCCAACGGGCCTTCGGCGCCGATTATTATCAGAATATGATGCTGTGGGCCGTACCGGCAGCGCTGTTAAATCAGGATCTGACCGGTCCGATGCAAGCGAATGGATTGGTGGATAGAATCATTCAGGCGGTTCGAGAAGTAAAAAGATAGGAATGAGTAGAGAGAGCGCAGCGCCATCTCTCACTTCTCTTCCCTCTCTCCTCAGAATGTGGCATACCCGTCCTGGTTATGTTTGCGCCAGTCAGGCCGATACCCACGCGCACTGCCAAATCCATACGAAGGGCCGATCTGGTTCGGGCTGGACCACGGCCACGCCTGGCCGCCGATGATGCGATAGGCATCGCCTTGGCCGCAGAGCCAGTAGAACATGTGCGCTACATAGCGCGCCTGATTGTGTCCTCCATAATAGGCCGATTGGAAATCAAAATCCGGTTCAGTGATCCAATCTCTTTCCGGCTGAACAGTACGCCAATAGTTATACTTAAGCATGTGGCGAACGCCGGTCGCCGTGGAGAGACCGCGGCGATGGAGAATGCTCTGATGGTGGATGCCTATGGTGCCGGCTGGCCCGTCAGCACATACGCCCTTCTCCTCATCCTGGCGCTGCGTGGGCATGATATGAGAGCTAGGCACGATCTCTGTCGGCCCCAACTCAACCGGCGTATCCTGGGGGAAATAGAAAACTTCGACAAAATTGAGTTCAGGGCCGAAGACATGGTCGGCGTCATGATGCCAGCGTTGGGCGGGCATGGGACACTTCACATGGTGATGGCTGGCCAGAACGGGCAAACCCACGTTGCGGCCCAACAGAGAACGCATAACACCAACCACACGCGGATTGAGCAGCACGCATTCAACAAACCAATCTTCCAGGAAAATCGTGCTCGGTTCGTGGGAGGCGCGAATACGCTCCAGGTCCGCCTGGGTCATCCCGTCAGGAATGTAACTGGGGTTGGCCGGAATTTTTCCTGCCAGATAATCACAGGCGCGCTGGTTGATTTCCTCCGGCACAACGCCCCGCAGCAGCAAGTACCCCTCCCGGCAGAATTCCAGCACCTGTGAGTCGGTCAGAGTTGGCTCGCTATCGCAAGTGTGATTGTCCTTATCGTATATCATCTCGGCCTCCTCAATAGCCTCAGATTCAATGATTATCGCTGGGGGTATGGCCGCCTTAGCATATCCCTCAATATGCGCCTCTGCTCGAAAGAGGCGCATTCAACCTATCACAAATTCATGCTTTTGAAAATACCTTCTAAGACAAGGTTGCAGTGTTGCGTCACCCAATGGGCGGCGGGCAGCCAAATTGATCGATGATGGCGCACGCGGCCTCAACGTGCCGCGTGCCTCTGCGCAAGCTGAACGTCAAATGTCCTGGCAGCAATGCATCGAAATCGTAGGTTGCCAGATGCTGGATGGAAGCGATAGTTTGGGGCACGCTACAATCGTAGGTGTTCTGTAGAACGACTTTCCCGCCGAAGAGAATGGCATCGCCGGCCACCAGATAGCGCTTGTCCAGCCCTGTAACCAGATAAGAATGATGGTCGTGGCTGTGCCCTGGCGTTGCGATGGTTTCAACTTTGATTTTGCCGATTTCCACGACGCGCCCCGCCTCCAGAACGTACTCCACGGAGCAAGCGCGGTAAACGTAGTCATCGGGATAGATGCCGGCCGCCCTGGCTCCAGGCAAACTGACCGCCTCCTCATCGCAGGCTGTCACGATTTCAGCCGTCCTCGCCGGCGCATAGAGTGCGCAATCAATTCGATCACGGAAATGGGCTGCGCCACCCGCATGGTCTGCATGCGCGTGGGTCAGGAACAGGTGATCAAGCCTGTCCAAATCCAGACCGTCGCGCGCGCAGATCTGCAGAATCTGGTCGACGCCCAGGCCGGCGCCAATATCAAAGATGACATAGCTGCCGCCGGCATCGAACAGGAAAATATTACAGTCATACAGGTCGGTCATATCGAAGCCAAACCGGCCACTGCCGATCAGATAAACATCGGGATCGATCTGCATATCTTTTTACCTCCGAAATTGGCATGCGCGCGCCTACCCTTTCACGGCCCCCAGCATAAGACCGCGGATCAGGTACCGTTGCACGAACAAAGCAAAGATGAGCATCGGCGCAATCATGACCACGCTCATCGCTGACATAGGCCCCCAGTAGATGCCCTTGTCGGTCACGAAGCCGGCCACCACGATGGAAAGCACTACGGCTTGCCGTCTCGCTATGCTGGCGGCGATGAGGAATTCATTCCAGGATAGGAAGGCTATGAGGATAGCCGCTGATGCCACACCCGGCGCTGTGACCGGCAGCACGATATGCCATAGCCTCTGCCAGGGATTGCAGCCGTCCAGCATACCGGCTTCTTCCAGCTCCGGCGGCAGGTCGTTGAACAAAACGAGCATGAGCCAGGTCACGAATGGGATGGTGATGCCGAGATGTCCCAGGATAATCGCCCACACTGTGTCCAATAGATCGAACTGGCGCATGAGGAGAAAGTAGGGTATCACTGTGGTGATGCGGGGATAGAATCGGATGAACAGGAAGATAAATACCACGAAACTCAGACCCCACGCAGGCAACCCTAGCCGGGCCAGGCCATAGGCCGCCAACATGCCGCAGACGATTGAAACGGCCGTGGTCGTGCCTGCCACAATCAGGCTGTTGGTGAAGAAACGCACCGTCTTCGGATCGCCAAAGGCCCGCTGATAGTGCTCGAATGTGATCTGGCTAGGGAAGATCGTGGGCGGGATCGTCAGGAATTCCCGCTCGAGTTTGACACTATTGAGCGCCAGAAAGCCCAACGGGATGATCACCACGAGACAAGCCACGATCAGCGCAAAGGCATGCAGGCCATGCAGCGCATAGCGCCGAAGAGGAAGGCGGAGATTCATGGGAAAAGTCCCCTGCGCAGCGTTTTAAGAGATATCCGAACGACGGTGAAGCCAGAACACCAGAGCGATCACGCCGGCGGCGACGGCCATAAACAGCCATGACGCCGCCGCCGCGCGACCGAAATTGAAGTTCTGCAGCCCCAAGGTATAGATGAAGAACGTGAGCGTGTAGGTGGCGTAACCCGGACCGCCAAACGTGAGCGAATAGACCGAATCTAGCGAGAGCAGTGATTCTAGCAGCCGGAACATCGCCGTCAGCAATAATACCGGTGTGAGCAGGGGTAGCTCCACTTTCTGGAAGGCCTGCCAACGGGACGCGCCGTCAATAGCGGCCGACTCCAGCAATTCGTCGGGGATGCCGGCCGCGCCAGCCGCGACCACCACCAACACGAACGGCGTCCACTGCCAGATGTCCAACAAAATGACGGCCACCAGCGCCCAGTCCGGCGAAGCCAGCCATTTGGGACCCTGGATACCGACAAAGTTCAGCAGGTAGTTGAAGAGACCCGCGCGCGAGTTCAGCAACATGCGCCACATTGTGCCGGCGGCCACTGGCGCAATGACCATCGGCAGGATGAGAATCGTGCGCACGACGCGCATACTCCAGCGGCTGCCCAGCGTCAGGTATGCAAGGCTGATGCCCAGAAACAGTTCTACCCCCACAGCCCCGCCGCTGATGTATAAACTGTTCCGCACCGCCCGCCGAAACACGGAGTCGCCCAGCACTTTCGTGAAATTCGTTAGGCCGACAAAGCCTTCGGGTTGCTGGGATTTGGTGAGTGTCCAATCTTGAACTGAAAGGAAAAGGGAGTAGGCGAGAGGATAGAACTGCACGACCACGACCACGAGGAACGCCGGGATGACAAAGGCCAAGAGCCACGCCCAATCGTGGCTCAGGCGAAGCCGCCGCCGGCTGTGGCGTTGACTCGCAATCGAGGCTGTCCTTTCCATCCTCTGATACTCGCTGTAATTCTACGAAGCCTTTTGGCCTTGGGCCTCCGCCAATTCGATCAGAGCCTGCGGGACAGTCAGCTCGGCCCAGCCCTCGTGCCAACGCTCGATTACCTCAGTGGGGGTCAGGGCGCCAGTCATCATCTCACCCATGTTGCGGAACTGTATTTCAAACGCTGCGAACGTGAGGGCTACTCCCTTCGTGCGGTTGAGATTGGCCTTCTGCTGCGGAAAATCGTGACTGTGCATCTGCAGAAGTTCCGCGTCCTCATACGTGCTGGCAAAAGGAGATCCAATCCCGTAGGTAGTCATAAAATCTTTGCCGTTCTGGGGATTGGTGTACGCTTTAATCCACTCCCAAGCAGCCTCGATATTCTTGCTGTACTTGGAAATCGCCAGATTCCAGGCGCTCAGGAAGATGAACCCAGGCCCTGGAAAGCTGCCCATCTGCCATTTGCCCACCACCGCGGATTGCTCCGGATTATCGGCTGCGGCGCGGATGAAGCTAGGCCAGCAGATAATCATGGCGGCCTTGCCCTGCAGGAAGACGGCGTTCGCCTCGTCGATGCTCAATGCCAGCGCATCGCTGGGACCGTAGTCGGCAACTCGCTGCACGACCTCCAAGGCTTTGGCGCCAAGGTCGCGCTCAACCGCCCAGGTGTTTTCGGCCGTCACATACGTCCCGGGGTAGGCGCCGTAGAAGATGGCCGTCGACTGCTCAGGCGCGCCGAAGGAGAAGACGATGGGGGCCACGTTGTCCGGCAGCTTGCCTTTCAGCGTTTCGGCGACAGCTAACAGATCGTCCCACGTCTCCCAGTCGGCGGTGACGCCGGCCTCCTCAAACAGGTCGCTGCGATAGAGAACACCGTATGCGTCAGCGCTGTAGGGCACGCCCACACGCTGACCACCATAGAAAACGGACCCTCCGGGCGCCCACAAGGCTGGGATGTAGTCCTCGCCAAAGCCGTCGCGTGCCACCAAGTCATCTAGCGGCTGTAAATGTTGGAAGGCTGAGGCTTCCCACAAACTGAGCGACATGACATCAAACTCGCCTGTCTGTGTTGTGAGGTCCGTGATGTTTCGCTGGACGAGGACGGTGAAAGGGGCGGCGACCAGGTTAACCGTGATGCCGGTGTCCGACTCGAAAGTTGGTTTCAGCGTCTCTGCCGCCACATCATAGGTGCCGGACTGCATGTATGTGGCTGTGATTTCAGATCCGGCCAGACTGGGGGCTTCCGCAGCAGCATCTTGCGAGCCAGTTGAGACGGCCGACGGATCTGCCGGCGCCTCAACTGCAGCACATGCAGCCAATATGGCATTGATGGCGCTCAGACCGACGCCGGCCGCTACCATGCGGCCCATAAACTGGCGCCGCGTGATACGACCTTGCCTCAGATCGTCTGTGACTACTCTAACTGCATTATTTCGCTCAGATCTCATTGTGGAGTACCCTCCTCGATTTTGAAAAATCCGCGGATCATAACATTCTCTTTTCTGACTGTCAATCGCAATTTTACCGGCCTTGAAATGTTCAACGCTTACAACCCGGGGGGAACGCCGTATGGCTTGTCGAGGAAGCGCGCCGTATTGAGAGGCCAGGTCTGACCGCCTTCGGTCTTGAACTGTTGATGTTTGCCACACAGCCACAGGAACATCTCTGCGACGTGGCTCGCAGCCAGCCATACATCGCGGTAGTACCCTAAGTCTCTTGACGGCAGGTAGGGCGCTGTGGCGAAATCAAATTCTGGATCGATGATCCAATCTCGCTGTGGTGGGGCCGTGCGGAAATAATTGTACTTCAGCAGGTTCCTGACCCCCTTCGTTGTTGTCCGCCTGGAACTGGAGCGTCGGTGCCAGAGCGAGTACACTGTGATGAAGATCGAGCCTGCCGGCCCACTCATAAACTCGCTTCCCCGCACCCGGTCCAAATGTTTTATGTGGTCATTGGCAGAGTACAGAAGATGCGAGCCAGGCAACACCTCCGTTGGTCCCATCTCCATCGTGCAGTCCTGCGGCAGATAAAAGACTTGCAGATTGCGCAACTCATGGGTGAATTTTGAGTTGCCGTCGCGATGCCACTCCTGCGCGCTGGTGGGATATTCAATCCGGTGGTTACTCATCAGAATGGGCAGACCGAAATTCATGCCCAATAGCGAACGTATCGCGCCCGCGGCCTGTGGATTTTTGATCACGCCCTCCACAAACCAATCTTCAAACAGAATTTCGGAGGGTTCACCGGATGTGTTCGTCTCCAGAAAGGCACGCGCACGCGCGTTGATCTCCTCGGGCACGACCGCTTCCAGCCGATGGTACCCCCGCTGACAGGCTTCCAGGACCGCAAAATCATTCAGAGTCGGTTCACAATCGTAGTAGGTCTTCATCGCTTTCCCTCCGCTCTGCGCCTCTGCTCGAAAGAGGCGCATTTAACACTTTTCCAGAATGAACTCGCACCCCAGGCCGGTGGGTCGGTCCTCATCCGGCATCAGCGCCAGATTGGGGAATTGGACCACCCGCCACCCATCTCGCATGGCGTCCAGAACTGTTTCGTAGGGCCATGGATCTTCGGGATGCTGTTCGACGATCTGCCTGTCCTGCACCAGAGACATGCCGATCACTTGGGAAGCCACCGATGTCTGACTGCACTGTAGGTAGAGCAACTCCTGCTGACCGCTATGGCCGGCGCGGAGGGTCTCAATGACCTGCTGCAGACATCCTTCTGTCAACACTCCCTGTTGCAGCTTCTCAATACAGGCCTCAAGCTGTCGAATCGCTGTCTGCGCCATATTTTTCTCCTGAACACTGAGCCGGTCTACGAATTAGGAATTACGAATGAACTGCTTAATTCGTAATTCCTAATTGGAATGACAATCCTCAGCCCTACCACTTGCTCAGATCCCAGCTCCCGCCGGATTCTGTGCTGTTCGTCTCGATGGCGCGGTCGGCCCATTCCTCCCAGACCTTTTGCATGCGCTCGGCGGCCTCATCCAGATCGACCTGATCCAGGTAGTACTCCTGCAAGATGATGAAAGCCTCCTCCCTGGCGCCCGAGTCAATGGTGTCAGCATAGGACCAGCGCATCATCCCGGTCGGTATATGGGCCTTGGCGGGCTCAGCCACCTCCGGCCGAACATTGGGCTCCACATTCTTGATCACGGGTACCAGGCCCGGACGGCCTTTGACCGCATGGCTCCAGTTGGCGGAGACGAACTGCATGAAGTCGACCGCGGCATCGAGCGTACCCCGTTTGACAACAGCGGCATTGACCACCCAGGCCCCCGCCGGCCCGCCCACAAACGGCCCCGGCTCCTCCTCCTGAGAGTACTCGGAGTCTTCCGGTCCGACCACTGGACCGGAAGCTACGCCCACTTCAAAATCCACCTCGGGATTGCCCAATATGCTCTCGGCCTCCCAGGAGCCGCTCATGCGCACCAGCACATTTCCGGTGAGAAAATCGCTCAATTGGACCGGTGCGCTAATCTTCCACTCCTCAGTCACATAGGGCACCCACAGCTTGCCGAGCCGCAACGTCTCCTTGTATTCGGGATCGGTTGCACTGAACAAGCCCTTCTTGATGGCTCGCACGAACTCTTCGACCTCAATGACATTGTCGCTCAGTCCAATCTTGTAGTCCAGACGCCATTCAGCCAGGCCTTTTGGCTCAATGATCGAATGATCGAAGATCAAGCTGTCCCAGTTGCCGGCTGGAGAACAGCACATGAGATGCATGGGTGTTTCATAGCCGGCCGCTTTCAGCTCTTTCAAGAGATCAACCAGCGCGGTGATATTCGTGCGCGGGCTGGGGAAGGTCAAGCCCAGCTCATCAAGGACGGTTTTGTTATAGTAGATGAGCGAGGGCGCCGCTGTCTCAAGGGGAATGGAATAATAGCGTCCGGCCAGGCTCTTGCTCTGGGCCAGTATGCCGTCGAACCCGTTCTCCCATTGGTCGACCCAGCGTTTACTGCCGGCCTCACCCTCGGCGATATACGGATTAGGCTGGCGGAAATAGGTATCCAGCGGGACCAACAAGCCCCTGTCCCCTTCTGCGCCGTCATACCCGGTTCCACCGTAGTACCGCATCAGGTCGGGTCCCTGGCCGGCGGCAATAGCGGTCTTCATGTACCAGATCAACGCGGTCTGGGCGCCGGGCGGCGCTTCGGGTACGCCGAAGGGCACGATGTCGATGCCCGGGTGCATGCCTTCCCACTGGGCGATCAGCTCCGCCATGTACTCGTTGCCGGTCTCGCCGGCTGCCCTTTGCGCATCTGTAAGCCCCTCTGGCGGCATGTAGCCACCATCAAACATAACACTCAGCTCACCCTGGTAGTCAAGCTGCGGTGGGCCGGAAACCGGTACCTCCACCACCACCTCAACCGGCACTTCCTTCTCGACTTCGACTACCTGCGGCGCGCACGCGTTCAGGAGGGCGACAAGAACGACTGCGAGCACGGTGACAAGTAGGCGTCGCCGGCTCGTTGACCTTGAACGGAGCGTCTTCATGTACCTACCCTTACTTTCCATTTGGAGTCTCTCCCTCTTTGATTTCAGTCCCATTTGAAACCGGGCCACAATCGCGGTGGCGCTGTTTTGCATCCCGGCCTGTCAGTTTCCCACGAGTCGATACATTGGCTTCTCCTTTACTCCCTCAACATTGTGTACAGTGCTCAGAATTTGAGCGCTCCGCTCGATAAACCTTGAATGAACGCCTTGCGCGCCAAAATGAACACGAATACGAGCGGCAATGAAGAGATGACAAAGGCTGCAAACATAAATCCCCACTGGGTCTGGCCAAGGCTCGAACCATGAAAAACAGACTTAGCAATGCTGAAGATGCCGAGTGTCACCGTGTATAGCTTATCTTGGGTCATGGTCACTGAAGGCCAGATAATATCATTCCACTGTCCCAGCAGCAGGATAATCATCAACGTTGCCAGAATTGGGCGGCACAAGGGCAGGGCAATCCTGTAGAACACCTGCCAATCGCCGGCGCCATCAATGCGCGCGGCTTCGAACAGCTCTTCAGCTAGGCCGGCCATGAAAGGGCGGATGAGAAAGACGCCGAAGACAGCGCCCCCAGCCGCATAGGGAAAGATCAGCGCCCAGCGGGTGTTCATCAGACCCAGGCTTAAAACCAGCAAGTACTGTGGCACGAGATAAAGGACGAATGGGATCATCATCAACATGATGATTGCGTAGTAGAGCATCTCTTTACCGGGAAACTTAAAACGGGCAAAGACGTAAGAGGTATAGCTCGCCAGCGCCAGGGCAAGTGGAATCGCAATTCCACTGACAATGCTACTGTTGATGATGTAGCGGCTCATACCCCCAGCCATAACCCAATAGTTTTCAAAGTGATAGGGCAGCGTCAGTGCCCAAGGATGCGCTTCGAACTGTTCGGTCGTCTTGCCGGCATCGATCAGCAACAACGCGAGTGGAGCGAGAGACAACAACAGTGTGGGGATCAAGATCAAATGCAGCACTCCCTGAAGACGCTGCAACCCTGCGCGTATAGAGCTTGGCTGAGATGGTCGTATATTGCTCGCGCCCGTCGTCACGGTGACGAACATTCTGTTCCTTTCCTATGAATCGACAGTAGGGAAACAAAAGTCGATGATGAATCCATTCGCTTTGCGATCAAATTGACACAAGAGGCAATCGATTTGGTAATGGCCCCATTAGGCTTCGTACTCAATGCCTGATCGCAAATAGCGTCGGGTCAGGACTGTTAGTCCAGCGATAACTAAGAACAAGAGCGTGCCGATCGCCGAGCCGTAACCGAAGCGCGAGGAAAAGAATGCCTGGCTGAACATGTGAAATGCCGGCACCGTTGTGGCGGTGCCCGGGCCTCCGCCTGTCATGGCAAACTGCAGGTTGAACCCTTGCAAAGTGGCGATGATATTCAACACGATAACCAAGCGTATGGCGCCAACAATATAGGGTAGATCGACATGCATGATCCGTTGCATCGTCGAAGTCGAATCTAGGCGGAAGGCATCGATTAGCTCTCTGGGAATATCGATGAGCGCTGCCAACAAGATCAACATGATGGTTGCGTTGATCCACGGGAAGCCGAAAAAGATCAGCGCTGGCAACGCCGTATCGAAGCTGCCCAACCAGTCGTGCGCCAGAAAGTCCAAGCCAACAGCAGAGAGAAGGCTGTTGATCAAGCCGTACCGGGCATGATAAATATAGCGCCAGGTCATAATGATCACGATGGCTGGCACGAGCGTTGGAATGAGAAACGCCGTGCGATAGAAATCCCCCATGCGCCGGCTGCGTAGTGAGAAAAGTAGCTCAGCGACCAAAAGCGGAGGGATCAGACCGGTAACCATATTTGCAAGCAGCAACTTGATGGCGTTGCCGATTGAGGCCCGAAAGATTCGATCGGTGGCGAGATCGCTAAAATTTTCTAGCCCGATAAATTTGCCGCTGACACCATTAAAATTGGTAAAGGAATAGTATAGCGCCATGATGGGGGGATAATAGGAGAAAACCCCCAGCAGCGCGAAGATGGGCACGAGGTACAAATAATACCGCTTCGCCCGCCACATCCTCTGCAACAATGTATTCTGACTTGCGCTATGCGTTTGATAATTACTCGCGCCAGCGTGTGGGGTATGCACGATATCACGCATGCGGGCACATCTTTCAGCCAAATTGTGACTATAGCTTTAAGGGAGATAGTCATGAATCCGCGAACGATACCATTCTATCATTGGCTCTTTGTCTTGCCAACCCGTTCAAATCAATTACGAATTATCCAATTCCTGATTCGTAATTCTTCTTGAGGGATGGTCGAAAGAGTGCTATACTTGCACCAATCGACTTGACAAAGGAAAGGAATTGGACATGAGTGAGGTGTTTCGGATTTGTCCTAACTGTGGGCAGGATGTGGCGATGGCTGCGCGTCACTGCGGAGCATGTGGCTATAATACGCAGGATGGCTATCCACTTGAACGCCGCAATTTGCCGACGGTGGTTGCAAAAGCTGCGATGCCTGTCGTGGTTGGTCTGACCGGTCTGGCTTTACGGGCGGCAGTGGCGCTATTGCGTCAACAGTTGCCGACGCTGGCTGCCAATGCGCTCAGGAAAACCGCGGCCGCGCCCCCAACACAGAAATCTGCACCGCAATCAACACGCCCGGCACAGCAGCGAACAGGGAGAACGGGGCCGGTCATTCGGATACGCTCGAAATGGGCTATCGGGGATGGAAACGGTGTGTGGAAGTCCGGCGAGGAAGAGCGCATCATCGAAGTCGACAAGTAGTTCGCGGGCATCAGACAGTATGTCCAAGGGATCGAAAAACGGGCTGAGAGAGTCGTTCCAGCCCGTTTTTATTTTTCTGGCGCTATCGAACGGCGCCTGACTGCTGGGGGGTCCACCGTCCGATTTTGTGGCTGCCACTTGGTTCGCCAGCAGCGATTCAGCATCCCTGAGAGCGGAGTGTGTGGTCTCCGCTCAATTTCATCCACAAATTATTCATCCACAAATTGCCAGCGGGCCGTCTCTTTGCGCTGTCTCTTGGACAGTCGCCACCCCCAGGCGGTGATGCTGAAGCCAACTGCAATGAACAGGCCGGCTACCATATAAGCCAACAGTTCTGGCCAGATCAGAATCCCAATACCAAAAAGAATCAGTATCAGGCCTGGGGCTATCAACAACCAGCGCCCGAAACTATCGGCATACTGGGAGATTCGCTGCCCTGTGCGATAGAAACGCACAGATGTTTGCTGTCCTGTAAACATTTTCATACTCCGTTCTCAATATCAGAAGGGTACCTGGATCTACGCAGAAGATGGAACGCAGAGACGTTCCATATCATACTCAATCCCTACGGCCCAGCAATAAAAAGGCATAGTACAACAGTGTCGTGAGCGCCTGAATCGCGCCGGCCACATACGTCAGGGCCGCTGCATCCAGCACCGCGTTGACGCCCTTTAACTCCTGCTGGCTGACGACCCCCTGGCTGACGAGGATCTGCTTGGCCCGCTTGCTGGCGTCAAATTCCACCGGCAGGGTTACCAACGCAAATACAGCAATCGCGCCGAAAAGAATCAGGCCAATCCACGCTAGAGATTGCCCCAAACCGGGGCCGAGGAAATAGCCGATGAAAAAAACTATCGGCCCCAGCCAACTGCCCAGTTGAACGCTGGGAACCATCGCGCTGCGCAGGGACAGGGGACCGTAGTTTGTACTGTCTTGCAGCGCGTGGCCGGCTTCGTGAGCGGCCACGCCAACAGCGGCCAGGCTGTTGCTCTGATAGACCTGCGGACTCAGGCGCAGGGTTTTTTTGGACGGATCATAGTGGTCGGACAGGAAGCCCTTCGACTCTTCGACATCCACGTGATTCAATCCGTTCAAATCGAGGATATAGCGCGCGACCTGCGCGCCGGCCACGCCACGCCCTGCCTGCACTCTTGAATATTTGTTAAACGCAGAACGGACTTTGCTCTGGGCCCAAAGACCCAGCGCCAGCGCAGGCAGACTCAAAATCAGATACAATGGATCAAAGAACATGACTCACCTCACCCCTAAATGTTAGGGGCAATTCAGCTTCGCACAATGCGCAAAACTGCGGTGTGCTTCAGCCGAACCTTGTGGTTGCCCCCATCAGAATGACACACCTATTGCAGAGCAGCCGTTCCCCGTAGGGGCGCCCTTTACTGAATTCAACGCAAAGACGCAGAGGCGCAATGACATTCCCGGTTTTCTTTGCGGCATCGCATCCTGGCGACATTGCGGTTTTTTCAGGTGGGCGCCCGCCCGCTCTCGCAAACCCTGTGTTCAAATGAACTTCTATTATACCATTACGAAACAGTATAGCCGCGGTTGCTTATCTTTAGCATTTGCGTTCGGTTAGTTTTACGTTTGCGCCTCTGCTTGGAAGAGGCGCGTATTACGTTTGCATCCGTCTGCGCGCCAACTCCCACAGCTGACGGATTTCCGGGCTGCCCAAAAGAAGGCTGGCGATCGCGTATATAAGGATACCAAGTCCAACACCAACGATTGCCGCTATCCACGTAGGGTCGTCCCTTGTGGGCGCCCACCCTTGTGGGTACCCTAACCAGATGACCCCGCCGGCCATCAAACAGGCTGCCAGAAGAGAACGCCCACCACTCGTCAACAGTTCCCCAACAGGCAGGCCCTGCAATGCGCGCCCCAGCAAAATGAGCAGAATGATCATCTCCAACGCGGTAGCGATGCTGTTGGCCAGAGCCAGACCACCATAACTCAGCCGGCCTATCAGGGCAAGACTTAGGAGAATGTTCAATATCACGGCGGCGACCCCGACGACCACCGGCGTGGCTGTGTCATGGAGCGCGTAAAAGGCCCGCACCACGATCTCGACCACAGCATGAGCCACGAGGCCGAGAGCATAAAAACGGAGCGCGTAGGCGACAGCTTGCGTGCTGGCAACATCGAAGCGGCCCCGCTGAAACAGAATCTCGATGAGGGGCTCATCTAACAGAAAGAGCAAGAATGCAGCCGGTATCGACAGGAAAAGAATCAACCGCAATAAACTGGTAAGCATCTCCAGCAACTGCGCGCGGTTGCCGACAGCCATCTGCGCTGAAAAGGTAGGGAAGGCAACCGTCGCCACTGACTGAGCAAAGATGCCCTGCGGGAGCAACATCAGCATCCAGGCGTAGCTGAGGGCACTGAGACTGCCATCCGGCAAACCGCTGGCTAGACTCGTGTTGACCAGAAAGTTGAGCTGGACAAACAGCAGCCCAATCACACGCGGCCCCATCAGGCGCGCCACGTTCCACACCCGTGCGTCTTGCCGCTGAAAGGTGAACTCGTAGCGCACGCCCTGCCGCAGAAGAGCCGGCAGTTGCGCAACCAGATGCAATATCGCGCCGACGGCTACACCGATCGCAAGGCCGTGGATGCCCAGGATCGGGACCAACAGCCAGGCGCTGGCGATAATGGCGCAGTTGTAGAGAACAGGCGCTACAGCCGGAAACAAAAAATGCTGCACGGCATTGAGAGCGCCCATGATCAGGCCGCTGGCGCCGAAGACTACGGTACTCGCCAACATCCAGCGCATTAACGAGGCGGTAAGCCGCTGCTGCTCTGCAGAAAAGCCTGGCGCAACTGCTCCGGCGACCAGGGATTCGGCAAAAAGCATCGCCAGACCGCACAGAATGACGAGGAACAGCGTGAGCAGATTCAGAACCCGGCTGAAAAGCAACCAGGCCTGTTGTTGGCTATTCTCTGTCCAGGCGGCGGCAAAGGTGGGAATGAAGGCGCTGCCCAGAGCGCCGCCCGCCACGACCTGAAAGAGCAGATCAGGAATGCGGAACGCGGCCAGATAGGCATCCAGGTCGGCGCTGGTCCCAAAACGGGCGCCGATGATCATCTCCCGCAGCAGACCTGTGCCCCGGCTAAGGATGAACAGCAACATGACCAAAGCAGTTGCGCCGGCCATACCTTTGCTATCCAGCGCACGCACGCCGCCGCTGTTGCCCTGATTGTGCCCAGGTGTTTTAGATGTGTCCGGTTTCGTCATAGCGGCGCGTTTTTTGCCCTGCCGAAACGGAATCTGTACAATATGCTAGCTTCTCTTTGCCTGTAGGGGCTATTCGGCTTTACGCCATGTGCGAATACCTGTGGGGCGTTCACCCTCACCTTGTGGGCGCCCTTAAAGGAAAAGGCAGACATTTTATGTCCTCCGCGTATCTATCTATGAACGCCTGGCGAGAAATCTTCGCTCGGGTATTCAATGACCCCGCCGCGCAGTCCAATATCAGTCCGGAATGGTTGATCAACCCGGCTACCCGTCGACGTTTGAAGTTGGACTACCTGTCCCTGTCCATCGGCATAGCCGTGCGTTTCACGGGTTTGACGGCCAAAGGGCAGCGCCGACGTAGCGATTGGGAACTGCTGGAGGAAGAGCGGCGTGACCAGATACGAGATGAATTGTGCCGGCTCAATGGTATTCAACTGATTGTAATCGACCCGTCTGATGAGCCAACCAAGCAGATGGGTCGTCTGTTGCGAGTATTGAGCAGAATCAGCCGCCTGACAGCCCAAGATGGCCGCACGACTCCAGAGAAAAGCGCGTCCATGGACGCTCTGGCCGCGGCAATGCAAAGCGCCAATCAACTGCGCATCTCCCTTTCCAGAAATCCGAATCAGATGATCGCAACCCTGGCGGAAGCCTGGCGGGATCGAGAAGCCAATATCGCAACGGAGTCGCAACAGGCGGCCACAGCCCAAACGCAGAAACCGACCGCAGCGCAACAACGCGAATTAGCGCAACTGGCCCGCGGACAGCGAGTTATCCACACGCATTTCGGTAACGGTATGATTACAGAAGTGACCGGAGAGGGATCGGAAAAGCGGATCAGAATACGTTTCGATGCGGACAAAGAACGCACGTTTCTCGCTTCCCTTTTGGCGGATAAGCTGGAAGCGGTTCCCTGAAATTCAGCCCATCACTGCCCCGTAGTACGTTTGCAACTTCTCCTACAATGCAAAAAATCTTACATTTTCAGCAAGGGTGTTGGCGAATGAGAGATCATTCCGGATTCACAGCGACGCCTACAGCTACTCTTGTTCTTTTGCTTCGCTCTTCGCTTCCGCTTTGGTTTCACTCTTTGTTTCACTCTTGGCTTCACTCTTGGCTTCACTCTCTGTGGATGTGTCCGATACAGAGCCATTGCTGTCGGTTTTCTGCGCAGCGGCCTTCTTTTTTGCATCGTCATCTTTGCTGTCGGTGATATACCAACCACTGCCTTTGAAGTGAATCGCCGGTTTACTCAGAAGCCGGGTGACCTCTACCGAGCCGCAGATCGGGCAGGCGGGGAAATTTGCACTGGAAAATGATACGATGCGTTCGTATCGACTACCGCAATCTTTACAGGCGAGTTCATAAATAGGCATAAAACACGCTCATCCTTGTGAATTCTCTTTGCCAAATTTGCGGACACCACTATACTACTGAAAAATCCCTCTTGATCGGCTGCAATGTGTCCGGCACTCTCAAAAAATGCACAAAGTTAAGTATACCTTTTTGCGAAACTGTTGTCGAATCTGAACAGTGAATCGCACCGACTCTCTGCAGATGTCTTTTGATTTTGTAAGTAAATCGATCGCAAACGGATTCTACGAACCGGAAGGAATCTATCTGACAGCGCCATTTGAAGGCCGTCGGCGTGTAGTGCAGTATTGGGGCGACCGCCCAGAATATTATCGTCGGTTTGCCTTCGGTATGAAGGTACTGCTTGGTCACGATGGACTCGACTTTGAAATGAACCCCAACGGAAAAATTATCGCCGCGGATCGCGGCATCGTCACGACGATCGGCAATGACCTAGAACGGTATGGTCATTTTATTCGCGTCTCCCACTCTTGGGGTGAATCCCTGTACACTCGCTTTCAGGGATTTGTCGTGGACGCGGGTCAGTGTGTGGAACGAGGTGAACTGCTTGGTTATTTCAGCCGCAGAGAAGAAGCGGATCTGCATTTTCATTTTGGCATGCGTATTGCGCCCTATGTAATGGCAGACGGATGGGGCGGTTATTCAAATCCATTGCCCCATCTCCCACCGAACGCCATGATTCTTGATTCCGGTTGAGCTTCTCTCTTTGTCCTTATAGAGATCTTTCTCGTTCATATTTTATTTTCTATTGTAGTATGTCTTAGTAGGGGCTGGGGATAAGGGGATAAGTAAAAAAGGGGTACTATATGTGGCAGTGTGATAAAATTTTATGCGTGTATGTAGTGGTAAAGAGCTCAAAAGCAGCATGTTGGTATGGGGATAAAAATGGGGATAAAAAGGGATAACCTGGGATAACTAATTGTGTCGAATATATGTTCGACACAAGATATAGTAATTCTCCCTAACTTATCCCCAGCTGGGGATAACTCGGGGAGAATGGGGATAACTTATTATCCACTTTTTTCACGAGTTATCCCCATTTTTATCCCCAATTATACGAGTTATCCCCAGTTATTTGGCGAGTTATCCCCATGTATTGTTCAATAAAGGCTTCCTATTTCCGTTTTGAAAACGATTTCAAACAGAAAAAGGGAGCGCGCACGAGTGATCCAAATAGATAGGATTTTGTCGTGGTAAGCTATACAAGAGGCCGCAAACCAACGGCGGATCTGTTCGAGCTGGCCCGCAATGAACGGATCGATGCCAACGCGCCGCTGGCCGCGCGCATGCGCCCTCGCGCCCTTGACGACTTTGTCGGTCAGGAAGAGATTGTCGGCCCGGGCCGACTCCTGCGACGGGCCATTCAGGCGGACCAGCTGAGCAGCCTGATCTTTTATGGGCCGCCCGGGACCGGTAAGACAACCCTGGCCCAAGTGATTGCCAACACGACTGCCGCCCATTTCACCGCGCTGAACGCTGTATTGGCCGGCGTCAAAAACATTCGCGAAACAGTGGCCGACGCCCAGGAACGGTGGGCGCTTCACGACCAAAGTACGATTCTTTTTGTTGATGAGGTGCATCGCTTCAATAAAGCCCAGCAGGACGCGCTCTTGCCTTGGGTGGAAAACGGCACGGTCACTTTCATAGGAGCCACGACCGAAAACCCCTATTTTGAAGTCAACAAGGCCCTCGTGAGCCGCAGCCGTCTCTTTCAGTTAAAGCCCCTGACAGAGACGCATCTGCGCCAGATCATGCAGGCTGCCATCAGCGCCCCCGTGCGTGGCTACGGCGATCGGAACGTAGAAATCGAAGCCGATGCCGCAGATCATCTGATCGCAATCGCCAATGGCGACGCGCGCGCCGTGCTCAACGCGCTGGAACTGGCCGTGGAGACCACCGCAGCCGATCGATCTGGTAACCTGCGCATCACACTCGCCATCGCCGAAGAGTCGATTCAACGCCGTGCCGTGCTGTATGACAAAGAGGGCGACTATCACTTCGATACGATCAGCGCGTTCATTAAGAGCTTGCGCGGCAGCGACCCGGACGCGGCGTTGTATTGGCTGGCGAAAATGATCTACGCTGGCGAAGACCCGCGTTTTATCTTTCGTCGCATGCTGATCCTGGCCAGCGAAGATGTGGGTATGGCCGACCCGCAGGCTCTTCAGGTGGTCAATGCCTGCGCAGATGCCTTTGATCGCATCGGTCTGCCGGAAGGCAACTTTCCACTGGCCCAGGCGGCGATCTATTTGGCGACGGCAGAAAAATCAAATTCGGTCATGGCATTTTTCGACGCGCTCCAAGCCGTTCAGGATGAACCGGCCTCCGACGTGCCCAGTCATCTGCGAGACGCCAACCGGGACAGTGAAGGATTCGGGCACGGCGCCGGCTATCTTTATCCCCACGCCTATCGGGACCATTGGGTGGCGCAACAGTATCTGCCCAGTGCGCTCCAGGGCAAGATGTTCTACGAGCCGACGGATCAGGGATATGAAGCCAAGATCCGCACGGCCGTCACACGGCGTCGCGAGGCTCAGTTGGCTGCCATGCTGGAAGGCGTTGGCGCGCCGCCAGAAATCCTGACCTTTTCACCGGAAGAGTCCGCCAGGGAGCGCTGGCTCCAACGGACGATTGCCCAATCCGGTGACGCGATCGGCGCGTTGCGGAACCGTTTATTGGCCGGCGGCCCACTCGAGCGGCACAGTGTTCTGCTGGATGTCAACGCCGGGGCCGGGCTGCTGACCTGGGAAGCGTTGCGGCGGACGCCCGAAGGAGGTGTCCACGCGTTGGCGTTCAACGAGGCTGATCACCGTGCCTTGCAGGAGCAGGCGCAAAACCTGAATGAAGTTGAGCGCCCCGTTGTGCTGCATGGATCGATTGCGGATCTGGCGCGACTGGTTGATGCCGAAGCCCTTCGCTTTGATGCAATTGTCGGACGCAATGCGTTGCTTGGCTCTGTGGAGAAACAGGCTGCTCTGGCGTATTTGCGCGACTACCTGGCCCGAGACGGTTGGCTTGCCCTGGCGGAGACGGCGCCCCAATATACCCAGAGAATCTACGCCTTGGGCGATCTTTCTTTGCTCCAACCGCAACTAACCGAGAGACTGATTGCGGCTGAAGAGGCGATCTATACCGACACTACAGATCCTCTGGTCAACTGGGACGACGACACGTTGGAAACGGCCCTTTTTGCTGCCTTTCCAGAGGAAACACGAGCCGGTCGGGTTTCCATGGAACGAATCGATACAGATATGGATGTGCGTATTACCGAGGCCGTGATCCGGCGCTGGTTTGGCCCGTCACTTGGAAAACGCAAATCCTATGGAGAGCGATTGGCGGAGCGGATGCGACCCGCTGAGATCAGACATATCGAAAGCTGGATCAGAGAGCAGCTCTTGAACCAGACCGTTGTCTGGCGACGCCGCGCGGCGCTGATACAGGTGGCAAGTCCGTAGCTCCGCCGCGGCGCCGAACCCGCGCACGGATTTTCCCCGCGCATGGCTGTACTTGATGACAGTGCCGAGCAGAGTAGCGTAGCGCCTCCAGTTCAAGCGACCTCGCGCAGCGATACGCTGTCCTGTTGCGAATCGGCTTTCATGTGGCAGTGTTTATACTTCCTTCCGCTTCCGCACCAGCAGGGATCATTGCGTTTGGGGCGGTTGTTGGTATTGCGAACCGTTTTCGGTTGGGATATGTCCTGACGATTTGTTTGAATGTTACGGGCGATTGGTGTCGGCAGCGTCGGCGCCTTCTGCACTTGCAGGGACATAATTGAGCTCACAATATCGGAGCGGATGTCGTTCATCAGCTCTTGATACATGGCAAAGGCCTCCCGTTTGTAGGCGACGAGTGGGTCTACCTGTGCTATCGCCTGCAGGCCAATGCCTTCCCGCAGTCTGTCCAGATCTGTCAAATGGCGTACCCAGCGGTGATCCACCGCGTGCAGCATAATCTGATGTTCGGCATCCCGCAGCATATCGACGTCGATCTCCCGCTCTTTCTGATCATAGATCCGATGCGCGATATCGATCGCCTGGTCTGTGATCTCTGCAGCGCTTAGATCTTGCCACTGTGTCGGATCAAAGTTCTGTGGGAATGGGAAAACCGTGCGCAGGGCCAAGAGCAATTCTTCCAAATTCCATTCTTCTTCAAAGGTATTGGCCGTGTGCTGTTGCACAACCGCTTCGATCTCGCCGGCGATCATATCCTGAATCGCAGATTTCAATGACGGTTCGTACAGCAGCCGCCGTCTCTGCATGTAGATCGTCTCCCTCTGTTCATTGACCACTTCATCATATTTCAGGACGTGCTTGCGAATGTCGAAGTTGTGGCCTTCCACCCGGGTCTGCGCGTTTTCGATCGCCTTGCTGATCATGTTGTGTTCGATTGGCTGCTCGTCTTCCAGGCCCAGCCGGTCCATAATGCCTGTCACCCGGTCGCCGCCGAAACGCCGTACCAGATCGTCCTCCAGACTCAGGAAGAAGCGACTGACGCCCGGATCTCCCAAACGTCCGGAGCGGCCGCGTAATTGGTTATCGATTCGCCGTGCCTCGTGGCGTTCTGTGCCAATCACATGCAGGCCTCCAATAGCCTTCACCCTTCCCTGGTTTTTTCTGGTTTCGTCCCACTTTTCCTTTAAGACAGCAGCCCAGCGGGTGTTATAGGTCGCGCTGGGGTCTTGGCCGCTTTTCAGCAGTTCCAAGCAGTGGTTCCACGCTAACTGTGGAATGGTCGTCAGATCGGCGCCATCTTTGCGTAGCTGATCCCTGGCGAGGCCTTCATAGTTCCCTCCCAGCAAGATATCGACCCCGCGGCCAGCCATATTTGTAGCGATCGTGACTGCGCCGGGCCGCCCCGCCTGCGCAATGATCGTCGCCTCGCGTTCGTGGTTCTTGGCGTTGAGAACTTCATGGGGAATGCCGCGACGTCTGAGTATGCGGCTGACCAGTTCACTGGTCTCGATAGCAACCGTACCCACCAGCACCGGCTGGCCCTTTTCATGAGCGGTGATGATCTCATCGATCACCGCCTCAAATTTGGCTGATTGACTCTTATATATCACATCCGCATGATCTTGCCGGATCGTGGGTAAGTGGGTCGGGATCGCCACGACATCGAGATTGTAGATACTCTGGAACTCTTCTTCTTCTGTCTTGGCCGTACCGGTCATGCCGGCCAGTTTATTGTACATGCGGAAGAAGTTCTGGAAGGTAATGGTTGCCAGGGTCATGGATTCCTTTTTGACCCGCACGCCCTCCTTTGCCTCGATCGCCTGATGCAGGCCCTCACCGTAGCGGCGGCCCTCCATCAGCCGCCCGGTGAATTCGTCCACTATGATCACTTCGTGGTTACGGATGATGTAGTCTTTGTCGCGGTGATAGAGGGCATGGCCCCGCAGGGCATTGTCCAGATAAGGGAGCATCTCGAAATTGGCCGGATCGTACAGGTTTTCCAGCCCCAGTTTCTTCTCCACGGCGGCGATGCCCCCTTCTGTGAGGGTGGCTACCTTTTCCTTTTCATTGACCTCGTAGTCTGTCCCTTCCCGCAGGCCGCGTATCAGTTGGGCGAACTGGCCGTAATAACTGCTGCTCTCTTGCGCCTCGCCGGAGATGATCAGCGGCGTGCGGGCTTCGTCGATCAGAATGTTATCCACCTCATCGACGATCGCATAGTGGAGCTCCCGTTGGGCCTGTCGTTCTTTGTTCAGCACCATGTTGTCGCGCAGATAATCGAAACCGAACTCATTGTTGGTGCCGTATGTAATATCCGCCTGATACGCCTGCTGCCGGGTGATGGGCTGCAGGTTCTGAAAGCGATCATCCTCCGCGGGGAACTCGGGATCGTACAAGAAGCTGCCTCTATCCGGATTGCCCGCACTGTTCTGAATGACTGCCGCCGAAAGCCCCAGCAGATGATACACCGGCCCCATCAACTGCAAACCGACTTTGGACAGGTAATCATTCGGCGTGACAAGATGGGCGCCCCGCCCGGCCAATGCGTTCAGATATAGCGGTAGTGTTGCCACGAGTGTCTTGCCTTCACCGGTTTTCATCTCGGCGATCTTGCCTGAATGGAGCACGCCTCCACCGATCAACTGCACGTCATAGTGCCGTAGACCAATGGCGCGTTTGGCCACTTCGCGCACCACGGCGAAGGCCTCCGGCATCATCCCATCGAGAATCTCCTGCTCCTTGTCCAGCAGTTCTTTGCGAATTCGTTCCACTTCGATGCGGGCAAAACGTTGCTCATCCGTACCCGCGACCGCCGCGTACTCGCTTTCGGTGGCAGCCAGAGCATCCCGCAGGTCGGTGGTTTCGTCACTGATCCGCTGGCGGAACTGCTGCGTCATCTCTTTGAATTTGTCGTTGTCCATCCGTGCGAAGTGTTCTTCCAGCCCGTCGATCTCCTCAACCAATGGCTGCAGCCGCTTCAGCTCCTTCTCGTTGGGATCACCGACGATTTTGGTTAGAAATTTTTTAAGCATTTCGTATCCCTCTGGCAGATAAACGGAGGCGGTCAGCCATCCGTCGCAAACCATTCACGCTGCAAACACATTTGCGTAGTGTGTTTATTCTACCATGCGTAGGAAAACCGCCAATGTGGCGAGGCCAGTACATGCTCCAGGTCCGCTTTCTATCAATGT
Organism: uncultured Caldilineaceae bacterium; assembly: GCA_958295915.1. Lineage (GTDB taxonomy): Bacteria > Chloroflexota > Anaerolineae > Caldilineales > Caldilineaceae > Bin5. The sequence goes on along the minus strand of OY282381.1, from coordinate 2,397,801 downwards.
AGCGGTATCCTATGATAAAGAATAGTATAGCAGTATATACATTCAGCGATCTATGCTACAATGCAGCTACGATCGGCAACGACGCGGCCTGGCGTCTCTTGCTTCGGCATAGAAGCTCAACGCCTTCAGGCTTGGGAGCAGTTACTCATGTGAGAATGAATCGCCGTCTTCTTATTTTTATCGTTCTCGTCAACGCCTTCGTCAGCCTGACGATCGCTGCGACTGTTGTCTGGGTAGCCGAGCAGCGCCGACCCAGTCCGGAGGATCTGGCCGTGCAGTTGACACCGCCACCAGCGGTGGTTCTGTCCGGCAACGGGCGGTCTGCCGCCATCGCAACGCCGCCAGCGGCTGATGTAGAGACAGCGCAACAGGCAACGGTGACCCAGACACTTCCCACCGCCATCGCCGCGCCGACAGACACAGACGAGACGGAAATCTATGTGGTAGAGTCCGGGGATAGTCTGTTAGCCATCGCCGCGCGTTTCAGCCTGACCCTGGACACGCTGATGCAGGCCAATGATCTGACCGATCCAGACTTTGTTTATGTTGGCCAGCACTTGGTCATTCCTGCCTCTCAAAACGTCGTAGGCGCGCCCGCAGACAGCGCGGCCGGCCTCGCGCAGCAGGGTTTACAACTGCGCATAGAAAATGCCGGGGAGTTGGCCACAGAATCGGTGCAGGTGGTGAACGACAGCGATGCAGCCGTTAATCTGCAAGGATGGACCCTCAGCCGAGACGACGGGCCGAGCTATACCTTCGGCAGCGCCCCTCTCTTCCCCGGCAGCGGTATCCGTCTGTATACAGGCGCCGGACAAGATAACAGCCTCAATCGCTACTGGGGGCGGAGTTCGTCGGCCTGGATAGCCGGCTCGACTGCTGTCTTGCGCAACCCTGGCGGAGAACTGATTGCAAAGATAGACGTCCAGTGAACGGATTGGATGGCCCTGCCTCCTAGCTGCCGAGTATAGCAGAGCGATTCAATAAGAAAGGAAGTCACGTTCGATGGCAACGACCGATCAACCCAACAAGCAGGAGAGAGGCAAGTCCAACAAGCGACGCTACTTCCGTCGGCGCCGACGGAAAGGAGCGCTCGATGCCGAACAGAGCGATGGCGGCGCGGAGGCCCAGTCAGTACAGCGTACGCGTCCGAAAGGTCAGAATCGCAAGCGTAACGATAACCGGCGCAGGTCTTCCCGGCGACGCAACAGCCGCGGCGAGCGCGCGCCTGCAAGAGCGGCGCCGCTGGAGGAAGAAAACCACCAACCACCAAGAGATGTATATATCTATACCCATGTTACCCGACCGGCATATAAAGATGGCATTGGCGGAGACTTCCATACGGATCATTCTCTGAACCTCTCTGGCGTTACCGATACGCCGCAGGCGGGCATGGATCATCTATTGGAGAGTATCGGCCGCCAGTTAGATGAATGGTTTCAGCCGGAACCGTTGTCGAACTGGGCAGATGAAGGCATGACGGATGATAGCGGCGCGGATGACGACCACGACGAGAACGCTCCCTATCCTCTGAATGAAGGCGAAAAGGACTGATCTGTGAACAAAAGAATCGCCATTCGGCAGATGTCCGCACATGTGGAGCAGGAGGTGACCCTGGAGGGCTGGCTCTACACCAAAACAGACAAAGGTCGGCTCCAGTTTTTGCAGGTGCGTGATGGCACCGGTATCTGCCAGGCCGTCGTGTTCAAAAAAAATGTCAGTTCGGAAGCCTTCGATCACGCCCGCAAACTGACCCAGGAAAGCAGTCTGCGGGTTACAGGCACCGTCAAAGCGGACGCGCGCGCGCCGGGAACGCCCGGCGGCTATGAACTGGACGTGACCGACATGGAAGTGGTTCAGATCGCCGATGAATACCCGATTCAGCCGAAAGAGCATGGCGTCGAGTTTCTTATCAGGAATCGCCATCTGTGGATTCGCTCCGCCCGCCAGTGGGCTGTATTGCGGGTGCGGGCGACGGTCATTCGCGCTATTCGCGATTGGCTGGATGACAACGGGTTTCTGAACGTAGACACCCCGATTCTCACCCCGAACGCCGCTGAAGGCACAACAACACTCTTCGAGATCGATTTCCATGGTGAGCCGGCCTATCTGGCCCAAACCGGTCAGCTGTATAACGAGGCCAATATCTTTGCCTTTGGCAAAGTCTATTGCTTCGGGCCAACTTTTCGCGCCGAGAAAAGCAAAACCCGCCGCCATCTGCAAGAGTTCTGGATGGTGGAACCGGAGATCGCTTTCTGCGATCTGAACGGGCTGATGGAGATCGAAGAGCAGTTCGTCAGTTATATCGTTCAGCGCTGTCTGGCGGAAAACGCTGAGGAGTTGAAGGTGCTGGAACGGAACATATCCTCTCTGGAACGGGTAGCGCCCAGCTTTCCGCGCATCCATTACGACGAAGCGGTGGCATTGCTCAATCGGGCGGCCGCCGCCGGTGAATCGGTACCCGGCTACGAGGACAAAGTGCCGCATATCGAGTGGGGCGATGATTTCGGTAGCCCCCATGAAACGTACATTGCCGCCCAGTTCGACAAACCAGTCTTCGTTCATCACTACCCGACACAGGTGAAAGCGTTTTACATGGAACCTGAACCAGATCGTCCGCAAGTCTGCCGTAGCGTCGATCTGCTGGCGCCGGAAGGCTATGGAGAGATCAGCGGCGGTAGTGAGCGCATGGCCGAAGTCGACAAACTGACCGCCGGCATCAAGGCCCACGGCCTGCCGATGGCTTCCTATGACTGGTATATCGACCTGCGCAGGTATGGCACAGTTGCGCACAGTGGTTTTGGTCTGGGCTTGGAGCGTACCGTTGCCTGGATTTGCGGCGCCGCTCACCTGCGGGAGGTCATCGCCTTCCCCCGCATCCTTGGTTCTATGCGTCCATAACAGTGTTCTACCTATCCACTCTGCTGGTCGCTTTAATCCTCACCCTTATCTTTACGCCAATCGCCGCACAGATCGGCCATCGGCTCGGCTTGGTGGATCACCCGGACGAACGCCGCAAACACACGGGTGTGATTCCACGCACAGGTGGACTTGCGCTTTTCGGCGCCTTTACTCTGACAGTTCTCGCCGTTCTTCTATTGATGGCAGGAGTGCTGCCAAACCTCGATGCATCCTGGTTGCCTCCTCAGAATGATCCCAAAGAGAGCCGCCGCTTTCTGGCTTTGCTGATAGGCGGCGCCTTCTGCGCGCTTGCCGGTTCTCTCGATGACCGCTACGAGTTCTCCGCCCTGCCCCAATACGCGATTCAAGCTGTTGCCGGGTTGGTCGCTGTCGCCGGGCTGATTTTCATCAAGCATGTGAATAACCCATTTGCAAGCGGTTTTCTTTTCGGCCCCGATGGTTTCCCCTGGTGGGTGGTCGCTCCGTTGACAGTATTTTGGTTTATGGGAATGATGAATACCGTCAATTTTCTTGACGGCCTGAACGGGTTGGTTGCCGGTGTGGCTGTCATCTTCTGCGCAATCCTCGCCATTCATATGATTTTCGTCATCCAGCCGCCGCAATTGAGTGTGGCAGTGCTGCCGGTGGCGCTGCTCGGAGCGGCATTGGGATTTCTGGTCTTCAATTTTGCCCCTGCACGGGTCTTCATGGGCAGCAGCGGCAGCTATTTTTTGGGCTTTGTTCTGGCCGCGTTGGGGATTATCGGTGGGGCCAAGCTGGCGACAGTTCTGCTGATCCTCGGCCTGCCGATTCTGGATGTGGCTTGGCTTGTCTATAGCCGCTTGCGGCGGGGCGTCTCCGTGGGCCAGGGTGGCCGAGATCATCTGCATTTGCGCCTGCGGGACAGCGGCCTGGACGAGCGCACGATCGTGGTTGGCTATTGGGCCTTCTGCGCGCTGTTCGGCGGTCTGACGCTGCTGCTGGATGATCGCATCTACAAGCTGGTGGCTCTGATTGGGTTGGCAATCGTTGGCCTGATTGTACTGGTGTGGGCAGCCCGCGCATCCAACTGGAGCGATGCATGACCCGAATCCTCGCTATCGAAACCAGTTGTGACGAGACAGCGGCCGCGGTTGTGGCAGAGGGTCGCCATATTCTCAGCAACCGGGTCGCCAGTCAGATTGAACTCCACCGTCGCTTCGGCGGCGTCTACCCGGAAGTCGCCAGCCGCCAGCATGTGCTCACAATCCAGCCTGTCATAGAGGACGCTTTGGCAGAAGCCTCTGTCGCCCACGTGCGCGAGTTGGACGCCATCGCCGTCACCCACGGCCCCGGGCTGGCCGGCAGCCTGCTGGTCGGAGTCAATCTGGCGAAAGGGCTGGCCTTCGCCAGTGGACTGCCGCTGATTGCCGTGAACCATTTGGAAGGGCACGTCTACAGCAATTGGATGCGCACAGAGGGACATGCCGGCGCGCTGGATATCTTTCCGACGCTGATTTTGATCGTCTCCGGCGGACATACGGAACTCGTGTTGATGGAAGGACATTGCCGTTATCACTTGCTGGGCGCGACCTTGGATGATGCCGCTGGAGAAGCGTTCGACAAAGTGGCGCGGCTGCTGGCGCTGGGATATCCGGGCGGCCCAGCCATTCAGGCGGCGGCGAAAATAGGGGATGCGCACCGCTTCCAGCTTCCCCGCCCCCTATCCAGGAGGGTGGGGCGAACACACAAAAAAGATGGCTCGGCTCTCTCGACGCCGACCTTCTTGCCTGGTCATGGCGAACACCGCTTCAATTTCAGCTTCTCCGGCCTGAAGACAGCGGTTCTTAACCTGATGCGGCAACTCGAACGGGAAGGGACGGACTCGCGACAGACGCAGACCGTGGCCGATATCGCAGCCGGTTTTCAGATGGCCGTGGTGGATGTGCTGGTGGGCAAAACAGCCGCCGCCGCCGCCGCGTTCGCTGTGAAGCAGGTGTGCATCTGCGGTGGAGTCAGCGCCAACAGAGCCTTGCGCCAGAGAGCTGAACAACATTTCGGAAAGGTGGCTCTACCGCTCCACTGTCCACCCCTTTTTCTCTGCACGGACAACGCCGCAATGATTGGCGCCGCGGCATATTTTCAAAGCCAGTTCACCGCACTGCGCGCGCACGAAGCCCTCGCCCTGAACGTATATGCGAATTTGCCTCTGGCAGGCTCTCTGCGACCCAACTGATTTTGACGTGGATAGCGCCTTTTCTGACGATAGGGCCGTCAGCCGTCGAAGCGCTGTATCTGTCGCTTTGGCGCGTGTCTAGCCGCTTACGGTCGAATTGACAGTTTGGGAAGAGGGGCGCGCGTGAGCCTCTTCTTCCAATTCGACCTCTTCCGGCAGTGGCTCCGAAACGACCACCCGTCGATAGATGGCGCTAGGCTGTGGCTGTTCGGCCGCTCGGCGTTCGCTGAAGGGTGGGTAGTTGAGCAGTTTGGCGTGCGTATAGCTGCCGATCAGCCGCAAACTGGCGATGACCGGCGCGGCGAGAAACGCGCCCAATATCCCGCCTACACTCGCGCCCACCACGACTCCACACACCACGACAACCGGATGCAGATGAACGCTCGTGCCGATAACGCGGGGGACGAGTAGCTGATGTTCCAACTGCTGAATCATGAAGTAGATGCCGATGATAAGGAGAGCGAAGTTCAGATTGCTCAGGTCGAGGGTGGAACTTCCCTGAGCCAGAGCAATGATCACCGCCGGGATCATTGCCAGAATCGGACCGATATTCGGCAAAATTTCCAGAGCGCCGGCCAGAATCGCCAGAATCAGCGCGCCCCGCATGCCTACCAGGCTCAGGGAAAAGTAGGTTGCCACTCCGATGGTCGCAGAGAGGATGAACTGCCCCCGAAAGAAGGCGTTCCAGATGCGACGCAGCCGCTGCATCAGCTCCACACCCTCTGAATAATACTCGACGGGGAACAGTCCTTCCACATATTGGCGGATGAGGGGCGCGTCTTTGGTTATATATAAACTGAGAAAGAGCAGAAGCAACAGGAAAAGAAGGGTGTTAAGGATGCGACTGACAAGAGTCAAACCGATTGTGGCGGTACTGCTAACGACATTCGTGGCCGTGCTCAGAAGCTGATTTACGTAATCCAGAATCTGCTGGGTGCTGGAGAGGAAGGGGTCCAACGCCAACTCATCGGCAAAGGCCTGCTGAATCTGCCCAACGAATCCCTCAAAGGTGACATCGATCCCGAGGATCTCCACACTGGTCGGAAGGTCGGCGACGGATTCTTGCAGAAAGTGCAGAAAATTGACAGCTGCTGTTGGAACATCGAAATAGAGAGCCGTAAGCTGGTTCAGCAGGATAGGAGCAAGAAGAACGGGCGCCAGAATCAACAGAACCAGGAATAGCAGGTATAAAACAATCGTGCTCACGCTGCGGGGAATGCGCAGCCGTTCACAGGCATCGACAATTGGGATCAGGAGGTAAGAAACGATCCCCGCCAGAATCAGAATCGGTAGAACTGGGCGGCTGATCCAGAAAATGAACGTACTGACGACAAGCAAAACGATCAGAACTGTTCTTTTCGTCGCGGTATCCCACATGGTGTTCGGTGTCAAAACCGCACTCGAATATTGGGAAGAGGCCGACACGTCTGCCGATGGCAACTGGCCGGATACGCTATCGGGCATTCGATCTACCGGTGTCAGCTGTGCCGCTTCATGTGGGGTGTCGGAAGGATCCGCGCGCCACTCTGAGGAAATATTCGATCCTTCCGATGCGGTTGGCGGTGTCATAGAATCTGTCGTTTTTCCCTCCGTCCTGCCGTCATTCCTTCCTGCAATGGAACCGGCCTATAATAGGAAACACGGCCGCTCCCGTATAGTTGCGCTCTCTTAGTTTTTAGCAACTGCGCTGGAACCGGTACTGAAAACTCTGGAGTCAATGTGTAGCCGCCAGAGGACAGAATCCGCCGGGCGCGCCACCAGTAGGCAACAGGCTTCATTCCAACCCTAGCGATGCGTATTCCCATTCAGCCAGCGGCGTAAACCGAGACGAATCCAGATCGACCGACGAGCCAAAGGGCGCAGCGGTGACACTGCCCACGGCAATGCTGCCGTTTTCTATGGCCAGCGTTGGAAAGCTCCCGCCGTTCGGGGTTGTGTGCAGGTGGTAGAGATCGGCGTGCGCGGCCAGCATCTGCGTCTGTACGTCGTCTGGCAGCATCGATAGACCGGCGAAGTAGTGATGTCCGTTGCGCTCGGCGTGTTCAATGCCGAGCGTCGCCAGCACAGCCAGGTCTTCTAGCAGAGCCACTGGTCCCAAATTGCACAGGTCTTCGCCGCTGATTATGCGCAGCTTTCCAGGCTCCTGCCGCTGGCGGTGGCGGATGAGGCAGGTGTTGGCGATGCCTTTGAAGATGCCTTTACAGTTCTTGTGACTTGTGCCCACATACCCGCTTTCCAGGGCGGCGCGCGCGCTGGAAAGCTCTCCATCGGATTCGTCAATAATAATCGGCGGGCGTTCGCGCCAGGCTCGCAAAGCCGCGCCCACCTCTGGGCTTAAGGCCATATCCCGGTGGAAGGGCTGCTCGACGAAAAGCAACCGCTGCAGAAAGGTCCGCAGTGCCGGGTCCGCCGCCAACCCGTCCCACAAGGCGCGGAAGGCCGCGGCGTTGTGATAGGTTTCGTTGCCGTCGAGGGTGTAACGATAATCGACATTTCGTTCGTCCAGCAGACCGGCGATGCGCTGCAAGCGCGCCCTGTCCGCGTCGATGTCGCCGCCAATTTTGATTTTGAAATGGGTCAATCCATAGGCCTGGATCGACGCGCTCAAGGACTGAGGCAACCCATCATCAACCCGGTCCGCCGGCGAGATTTCGTCGTCGGTGAGGGGATCGATCAGACCGATTGTATGACGAACGACAATCCGCTCCAGAGGCTTTACTGGAAGCAGATCCGCCGGGGTATGCCCGGCCAGTTCCGGTTGTAGATCGCGCAGACGCATCCCCAGGCTGTTGGCGCGCACGGTATGGGCGAAAGTCGTTCCCGTAGCCCGACAAAAGCCGTCGATGATCGCTCGCTCCACCAGCGAAACGCCGAAAGCCCATAAGAGCGGCGGATAGCCTGTGCGCGCGGCCCACGCTGCCTGGGCCTGATAGATGGCCTGCCACAGGTCGAAGACCGACCCCGCCGGCCCCACCGTCTGGGCGTGGAAGCAGGCAGCCTGCACTACGTCCAACATTTCGGCGATATCCTGGGCTGTCGATGAATCGGGTAGTTTGGTAAACCATTTGGGCGCCAGACTTTCGGCGGCGATGCCATCCGCTTCCCTGCCATCTGCCTCTACCCGCGCCTGCAGAAAAACATGGGGCAACGCGGTCATGGTGACGATGCCATAGCGGAAAGGCATCCGGTTGCGCATGTTGAGAATATGGAGATCGGAGTCAAGTAGACGGATGGGCATGTTTCATTGTATCCATTGTTCATGCAAGAGTAATCAGGCGTTGAACGCGCCTCTGCTCGAAAGAGGCGCGTTGGGTCAGATCAGTGTGCCGATCTCCTCACGCTATCTCTCGCTCGTAGCCACGAATCGTCGCAATTTCTCGGGGCAGATGGACGTCCGGCGGCTCCCAGTCGATCCACTCACCGCTGAGGTACCCTGCGTAGCCATCGCTGCGCAGCAGTTTCAGCACCTGTTTGTGATCGACATCCCCCGTGCCGAAGGCCTGGTAGTCCAGACGATCCGCGGCCAGGAATACATCGTGGATATGGACGTGGCGTACCCATGGGCGCACGATGCCATAGGAGTCTGCCAGCGTCCAACCCTCTTTGCGCAGAGGATGAATCACATCCCAGTTTACGCCCATGACCGGGTGATCCATCCGTTCCAGCACTATGGCTACATCTTGGGGATTGCACCAGTCGTCATGGGTTTCCAGGCAGACGACGACGCCCTGCTCGCCGGCCCGATCCGCCAGGCGCGTGAAGGCGTCCACCAGGCCGTCAATGGCTGTTTCCCGGCTCATACCCGCGGGGATCTGCCCACCGAAGACGCGCAGCGCTGGCGCGCCGATGTCCGCGGCCAGGTCAATGTACCGGAGGGCTTCCGCCACCTGAGCGTCCCGGCTTACTGGATCGGCAAAGCGGGCGCCCGCCGCCAGACAGCAGATGGCGATGCCGGCGTCAGCCGCCTTCTCCCGCAAGGATGAGCGTTGATCCGCTGACGCCTCCAACTCCACTGCGTGATTATGGTTGCCTCCGGCCCGGGGCTCGATGCCATCGTAACCGTACTGCGCCGCCATCGCCAGCATCTCATCGAACGTGGCTTCCGGGCAGGAAAAACTCATAAACGCATAGTTCATCGCTTCAATCTCCTACTGTCTGCCTGTTCTTCGCTGGTAGTGAGCTATCCAAGCCTCATATCTTGGGCTTCCTGGGCCGAGCGCAGTGGTCAGCTTTGCGCCGTTGCATCAGATATCAAACGCGCCTCTGCTCGAAAGAGGCGCATTCAACTATTTCCACGGCCTGCGCGGTCTGCGCAGAGCGGTACAGCGCGTCAGTGATCTGTTGCACCAGCAGCGACCGTTCCAAGGTTGTTTTGGGGGAACGACCTGTACGGATAGCTACAGCGAAGTCATCCAAAATAGCGCGATTGACTTCGTTGTAATCTTCATTGCCTTCCCAAAGTATCTGGGGGATCGTACCCTTTTCGCTGTTGCCTTCGAAATACAGGATCTTTTTTCCTTGGGCCGGGGTCATCCACAGGCGCAGGGAGCCAGCTTCGCCGATCACCTCCCAGGACGCCTCCGCCTGCGCCGCGGTGTACTCTCCGCGCTCATACGTGAGCGCAATCCCATCGGCACAGCGGATCAGTCCGGTGATATGGGTCTCCGCATCGGATTCGGGCGCAACGGTCTTGGCGAAGGCAGATGGAATGCGCCAACTTTGGGCCAGGACGGTCTGCGGGCGCAGGCGCCAGCCGGTGATGCCTAAGAGATAGTCCAGATCGTAGCAACCCCAGTTGACAAGGATGCCGCCGCCATTCAGCTCGCGGCTGAGGCGCCAGGCCGGGGGCAGTGTCTCGGGCGCAGATCTGGCCGGGACAATCGCCCGGCAACGGATCAAGCGCAGCGCACCCAGCTTGCCCTGGCCGATCCAGTCGCTGGCGAGCCTGGCCGATTCCAGAAACTGAAAGCGGGACGAACAGCAGGCCACTACCCGATTCCCCCGGACAGACATCAGCCTGCGCACTTCGTCGGCATTGCGGGCCACCGGCTTTTCCGTCAGCAGGTGCTTGCCCGCATGCAGCGCCTGCATCCCCAATTCGATGCGGAAACAGGCGGGCAAAGCCAGGACCACAGCCTCCACCCGTGCATCAGCCAGCAGATCTGCGCCGTCGCTGTAGATGGTTTCCACTGTATGGACGGCAGCAGTCTTCTCTGCCAACTCCCGTTGCACGTCCGCTACGGCCACCAGTTCGATCTGATCTGAAGCCGCAGCCGCGTGCGCGTGAACAGTGCCGATCTTCCCACAACCGATGATCCCGAGTCGTACAGGGTTCGCTCGTCCTTGTGCGCCCATCTGTCTTGCCTCGCTAATGTCGCCATCCCTTCGCGCCCAGCGCGTCGGATGCTTCAGCGACGAATCTGATAAGGAAAGAGTCCTGGCCGGGATGACCCATCTCCTCAATTGGGGTGGGCGATTTCTCCTCGACAGTATAACCCCAGCGCCGGACCGAGCGCCGCCGTCGTCATGCCGGCGTGATTTTCGCGGCCATGGCCGCGAGCGATAGCGCTGACCGTGCGCGCAGTCCAATCGTAAACGTATAGGCGTGATCGCACGGGCGTTGCTTGGGCGCGCTGATGATCAGAGCGTTCTCGTCTTGCTTCCAGTCAAGAGGCTCATCGCTGCCCAGGGAAGTGATGGTCGCCTCAACACCGGGCCAACCCAAAATGACGGCATAGAGGAAGTTGCCTTTTGCGTGAAGCGCGCATCTTGGGCGGTGAAAGGCTGATTTTTGCGCTCGGACAAATGCCCGACTTCTACGGTCGTGTCACCCTCCCCGAATCGCTCCCAGTGGCAGTATAGAGGGGGATGCGCACCGTGTCAATCCTATCGCAACTGGCGGGCCAACAGAATGCCGAGAGCGGCGAATAGGAGGCTGATGCCGTTATTGGCAAAAATATTGGCAAGACCGGCCCAGCCGCGTTCGTTCTGCCAGAAACCGATGCTTTCGACGGCGAAGGTGGAAAATGTCGTGAAAGAGCCAAGGAAGCCCACCATCATCATCAACCGTAACTGAGGCGACAGGATGAAATAGTGGGCGCCGGCGGCAACTAGAAATCCGAGAATCAGACTGCCGGAGGCATTGACGACCAGCGTGCCATAGGGAAAATCCACCCCCAATTTTCCTCCGAGCCACAGGCTGATGAAGTACCGAGCATTTGCGCCCAGCACTGCGCCGATGCTGATCCAAAGAATATGTGTCATTTTCGTATTCGTGCGCGGACGTTGGTTCATCCGTAGATGTGTGCGGCGACGGGAAACGACGGTTGGGCCGGAGAGATTTGATCATCTGGCCTGAGGTGTCGCGCCAACCATCGTTCTACTCGATAGCGGCCCAATCCATTCCTCATATAACGTGTCGGCTACCTGCGGGTTGACCCGGCGCAACTCCGTCAGCAGATCTTGAGACGTTACAATTTTGTATTGATTGCTCGCCAGATAGTCACGCAGAAACTGTTTGAATGCGCGATCGCCCAGACTGCGGCGGATCGCGGAGAAAAAGAGAGCGCCCTTTGCGTAGACGATGCCCTCATATTGGATGGCGTCTGCAAAAGCCATCACCGGCTGATTGAGCGACGCGTCCTCGTTGCGGCTGACCAATCCATCCACGACCGTCTGCCAGCGGCCGGACTCCAGACTGTCGGCTGACGTCATGCCGCGAATCGCTTCATTGTAGATGCGGCTTGAGTATTCGGCCAACCCTTCATCGATCCACGGTTGGTTGACTGGATCATTGTGGACGATCTGATACCACCACTGGTGGGCCACTTCGTGCACGGCGCGTATTTCCAGCTGACCCCGGTAACGGTCATACAACTGTACGCCCAATAGAAACGCCTGAGGATATTCCATCCCGCGGAAGCTGATCGGCGCGGCCGCTACCCGCAGATCCGTGAATGGATAGGGCCCAAACCAATCACTGTATACCCGCAGAGCGGCGGCTGTATATTGTAGAACAGCCCGCCCGGCCTCTTCATGCCCCGGCAACCAGTAGCTGGTGACGCGAGTGCCGTATGCGTCCAGGCTGTCGAATTGGAAACGATTGCTCATGTGGAGAAGAAACTCGCGTGACGGCCCAGTCACCCAAACATGGCGGGCTTGTCGCTCATTGACAGCTGTGGACGCGATCAGTGTGCCGCTGGTCACAGGCATTTGATCGATGGGAATTATGCCGGTGACAACAAAATGAGAGGCGTAGTTGAACGCCGCATCCCCGCGACTTGTGCCCCGCTCCAGCCACCAGCGACCACTGGTCGCAGTCGGCCCCGGCCGGTAGACACCCAGCGAGGGGTAAAAAAGCGGCAGGCTCACAATCCCCTGACTGTGGCCGAATAGACGATAGGCCGCGACCGTATCCGCGCCCCACTGGGGGATGTCCAATCGCCAGCTCAGGTAGAGGGTTGTTGTCTGCCCGCTCAGGAGCGCCCGCGGCAGCTCCACCCGCACAGCTGTGTTCTGTTCCAAATAGAAAAAAGGCGCCGCCTTGCCCTCGACCCCTGCGCTCTGAATGCTGATCCTGCCGCCGTAGTGGTCTAACACTGGATAGAGACGAAAGATCAGGTGCGTCCAGGGGTCTGGGCTGGTGTTTGGGACACGGATTTGGGCGGATCCTTCGAGAACGGCCAAATCGTCGCTGAGGGTAAACTCGATGTCATAATGCGGCATCGTGTCGAAATCCGGCAGCGCCTCTCCCTTTTCCAAGACAGATTGCTTCATCGCCGATAATGAATAATCATCAGCAGTCTGCTCCTCAGGCACACGTCCGATCTGCCTACCACAGGCGGTCAACAGAAGCCCCAATAACAGGAAGCTGATTCCCACTGTGCCGTATCCAGGCCAAAATCTGGTTGGCGCAGCGAGTAGACGCGCAACCGGCGAGAGCGCATTGTCCCTGGGGGACAGAGCGGTGGCCAAACGGGCCGGGGTGGAGCGCCAACTGTAGGTGTTGAATGCGCCTCTGCTCGAAAGAGACGCTCTGTAAGCGGAAGGGTTCTTGCGACCCAGCCATCGAATCCCTGAACAGCTCTTTTCAGGCAAAGCCAGAGAGCCCTTTGCGTTTATGGGTACCCGGAGATACCAGGGGCAACGAGAAAGCATTGCAGAAATGAAAAGCGACGACTGCAGCTGATACGAAAACGTCATTCAGTATAACATAGGTTGGAATGCGCAGGGCAACATGGGAGCGTATATGTGTACGGATGTGCTATAATACTTACGAGTGATCAGTAACCAGTGGTCAGTAACTGTTGGTAGAGGCGGGCCTCTCTGGGCAACCATAAGGGTTGCCCCTACTAGCCACTGTGCAGTGTAAGGAGAGCCTGAATGTTTGTGCGAAGTCGCGTCGTAGAAGCGTTGGAACGCAAGCGAGAGATGTTCTCCCTGTACGCAAGTGTCCGCCAGGAAGAGCAGACGCTTTTTGGCCGGCTGTTGAATGAACTGAAGGCTGAATCATTCGTTTCTCTGAATGATAAGCTCAACGACATCGACAATCCCTGGCCCGGCGCGCTGCCCACGGCGGAGTTCGACCGGGCAGATGATCTGCGTTTCGCATTGGGGACGCGCTGGCAAAACCGCGAACAGGCCCGTCACTGGGCATTGGAGACGCTCTACAGGCGGCCTGTGCTGGCTGTGGACGGCAGCCAGATTATTCCAACCACAGACTACTCCTACCCAGTGGGCGCGGTGCAGATCGGCTGGTTCTTGAATGAGCATCAGGAGATCACGGAAACCAGCGCGCGCGCATATGAAAAGGATATCGCCTTTGAAGTGTTGGCCCCGGACGAACTGATGGGGTCCGATGGGAGTGACGGCGATGGGATCTTCCCCGACTGGCGGGTGAATCAGGAGCGTTTCATTCTGGAATGCGCCAAACTGTGTGAATTTATGCAGGCCTATGCCGGGCGGCCATTTGCCCAGAGGCCGGTCTGTTTTCTCGATGGTTCGCTGATTATCTCCTTTGCCGGGCAGCTTCGCCCTGGTCGTGAACACGGCTATATCAACGCTATGCAGGCTCTGCTGGCTTGCTCCGAGCGCACGCAGACGCCTCTGGTCGGCTTTGTGGACAATACCTACAGCCGAGACTTCGTAACACTTCTGACAACTCTGCATGGTCTGCCGGCGCCGACACAGGTCAACGATGCGGACCTGTTGGGAACAATCCTGCCCAATTGGGGGGACCGCAGCCCATTTTGGGTATGCGCGCGCCCGGACCGCCTGAGCAATCAGGGTCGAGCGGATTTCTACAAGCAGGTCTGTTTCTGCCTGGCGCGGCTCAGTATGGAGCGCGCGCCGGCCCGGCTGGAGATGCCACGCTGGCTGCTGGAATCCGAACGGGTGGATGAAGTGGTCGAACTCGTCCTGGCCGAGGCGGTTGTCGGTGGTGGCTATCCCTACGCATTGGAGGCGGCAGACGTCACGGCTGTCATCCAGCAGAAGGACCGCCAGCGGTTTTATCGACTCTTCCAGGAGTTTCTGCAAGAACAAGGTCTGACTCTGACCGCCACGCGCAAGCTGCGCAGCAAACAGGCGCGGCGCTAGAGGATCAAGACGGTTCACTCCAACACAGATGCGTTTATCTATCGCCCACTACGACTCGCCCATCGGCCTGATCGAAATCTGCGCCACTGCAGAGGCGGTGAACAGACTCGATTTTAGCGTTCAATGCGCCTTTGCTCGAAAGAGGCGCATTAAGGCGCAGCCAACAGATCAGACCACCATACCTTGTGAGGCCGGCGTAGAGCGGTTCGACAAACCGTTGCCGTCAGGTGTGCCAGGTGTGCCACAGCCCCCCAACCAGGAGCGTGCGCGCCCAGCGGGGACAACGACAATGTCGGGCGCGCATCCGCTTCTCGAGGAAGTGCAGCGCCAGTTGGCCGCGTATTTCGCCGGCGAATTGCGCCGATTCGATCTGCCTCTGGCTCTGGACGGTACCGTGTTTCAGCGTCGGGTCTGGCAGCGCCTTCTCAGCGTCGAGTATGGCGAGACAGCCAGTTATCAGACGATCGCCGACTCCATTGGCAACCCCAAAGCGGTGCGGGCAGTGGGCGCCGCCAACGGTCGAAATCCGGTTGCGATTGTCGTGCCCTGCCACCGCATCGTCGGCAGCAGCGGACAACTGATTGGCTACGGTGGTGGGTTGTGGCGCAAGGAGTGGCTGCTGCGACACGAAGGAGCGTTGTTGATCTGACTTATCCTCCCGATGCCTGCCAGGCCGCGGCCAGAGGTTCGATCCGCTCCGCATTCCATCCGCCACTGGCGATGACGATCCGATAGCGCAGAGTAAGGGTGTCGCCGGCCTGAAGTGCGTACACTTCATCGAACATAAAGGCAAAGCTGGCGCAAGCGTAAGGTGTCTGACGCACGAACCATTTGTTGGGATAGCGCAGATTCGAAGGGTGATCCAGAAAAGCAAGGGTCGACGTGTTGCCGCTGCCGTCGTGGTGGCCTGTGTAGGCCAGCCAGGCCGCCGGCTGGCCCATGGCTGCCGGCCCCTCATGGCCAGCGGCTGTGATGACTTTGCCCTGATCGAAGGAGCGGGGCCCTCGCCAGAATAGCCCCCCATAGCCGGCCAGCGGACGGCCCTCCGTCGTCGGCGAGCCGATGTGAAGTGTTGAATGCGCCTCTGCTCGAGAAAGGCGCGGCGCAACGTCTTTCACATTGCGCAGAGCAGTACTGAAGTCCAGCGCCCAATAGCCCGCGTCTGGGTCGAGCGCGTCCACAGCAATGCACCGGGTCTCGTCGATCCAGTGTTCACCGGCTTGCGTGATCCACGAAAGCTTTTGCCTGGCCGAGAAGCTGTTGTCATCGACTTCGATAGATTCCCAGCTGTCATGGCGTTGGCTGCCGTTGTTCGAAAGCTGCACATATCCCTGCCCGTGACGGTAGCTGCCCCCTCCCCAAAAGTTCTGATCATCCAAATGGGCGATCGTCATCTGAATGCCTTTGTGCCACAGATGGTCATGCGGGCGGTAGTTGGTGATCAGATCGCCGGCCAGGGTGCGGATAGGGTGGAAATACGGTTTGGGCGACTCAGACTGGGGCATATCCGGTTCGTAGATGTAGCGGAAAAGCGTCACAGCGTCCCAGCGCAGTTCCAGCGCGGCAATGCCCCGTTCCGCTGCCGTTTGAGGACCGCATTGTCGATGCAGGCGCGCCTCGGATCGTTGGTTGACAGCGTTTAACGCGCCTTTGCTCGAAAAAGGCGCAATGTGGGTAAGAGTGAGAGACATGATATCTGATTCTTTGGGATGGTTGTAGATGTGCCGCTGGTATAGATGGATTCTGGCAGAGAAAAAGAAACGCCATGCCGCGATGACGCGGAAACGCAAAGGAATGACGAATTATCTAATTCCTAATCGAATTGCCGCTATCCAGCATCTCCTGCAGCCGTTGACGAGCGGCCTGCGGATCCACCTTGCCTTTGGTCGCCCGCATCATCTGACCCATAAAGAAGCCGAACAGTTTCTTCTCTCCGTTCCGGTAACGGGTCAACTCGTCCGGGTTGTTGTCGAAGGCCGCCTGCACTGCCGCGTCGATGACGGACGTACTGCTGACCATCGCCAGCCCCTCCCGTTCGACAATCGCTTGGGGATCGTCTCCGCTCCTATACATCGACTCCAGCACCTTTTTGCCCGTGTTGGCGGTAATGCTCCTGGTATCCACCATTTGCGCCAGCGCAGCCAACTGGTCCGGTTGCACCTGTGTGTCTGTAATCTGGCGCAAGTCCTGGCCCTCTCCATCTGCATAGAGCAGGCGGAACAGCTCATCGGTGATCCAATTGGCCATACGCTGGGGTTTGCCATTCTCCAGCCCGTAGGCGGCCACAGCGGCCTCGAAATAGTCGGCCACTCGCTTCTCGCCGGTAATGGTCCTGGCATCTATCGGCCGCAGGGCCCACTCATGCCGATAGCGGCGCTCTTTGGCATCCGGCAGCTCTGGCAACGCGCGCGCGATCTCCTCCACCCACGCCCGGTTGATCACCAATGGCGGCAGATCCGGTTCTGGGAAGTAGCGGTAGTCCTCACTGCTCTCCTTCGCGCGTTGCAAGACCGTGCGCTGGCGGTTTTCGTCCCAGCCCATATTCACCTGTTCGATGACGCCGCCGCTCTGTAGCGTGTCCGCCTGGCGCTCGGCTTCGTAAGCAATGGCGTTGCGCACCGCTCGCAGGCTGTTGAGGTTCTTCACTTCCACTTTCGTGCCGAATTCGTCGCGGGCGGCCTGCTCGGCCGTGCGGATGCTGATATTCGGCTCGCAGCGCAGCGCGCCCTCCTCCATATTGCCGCTGTTGACGCCCAGATAGCGCAGAATCGTGCGCAGCTTTGTCAGGAATGCGTAGGCCTCCTCCGTGCTGGCAATGTCTGCTTCGGTGACGATCTCCAACAGGGGCATCCCTGCCCGGTTCAAATCCACCAGCGTGTGCATCCCCGCATGGGTATTTTTGCCTGTATCTTCTTCTAAATGGGCCCGGTGGATGCGAATACGTTTGGCGCCGCCGTCGGGCAGATCGATCTCCACCCAGCCGTTACGGCAGAGGGGCAGCTCGTATTGGGAGATCTGATAGCCCTTCGGCAAATCTGGGTAATGATAGTTCTTGCGTGCGAAGACCGCCGTCTCGGCGATCTCGCAGTTGAGCGCCAGCCCTGTGCGGATCGTCGCCTCGACCGCAGCTCGGTTGATCACCGGCAGCGCGCCGGGCAGCCCCAGACAGACCGGACAGGTGTGCGTATTGGGCGAAGCGCCCTGATAGTCGGCGCTGCAACGACAGAACATCTTGGTCTTCGTCAGCAGCTGCGCGTGGACTTCCATGCCCACGACGATGTTGTATTCCTGTGTCAATTGCGACGGGGAATGCGTTCTTTCCATTGCCAATATTCGTCCAAATTGCGATAGCAGACTTCTGAATCGATTGCGCGTGCCATACCCGCTGTCAAGTAGTTTTGCCAGTAATCATCAAACATAGCTTCATCAAACTCAACAAAAGGATCGTTACCGTCAAGTGCGGACATTTTTGGTCGATTCTCTCCGGCGAAAATAGCCGGTGAATGTGCCAAGAGTAAAGCGGCAAAGTGTTCAAACTCCTCGTGCAGGGCATTGAGAAAATCCTCGTTCATCGGACGATCCCATCGCATCAACTTATGTGCCGATCAGCAGGACTTCTTGCGATCGTGTATTTGTGGAGAGTACATAGGCATAGTCACCGAAGACCGCTACCCGCACGTTGGACTTGTATCGGGTCATGAGCGAGCAAAGTTCATCAATGCTGGGGATGCCGTCGCTGCGATAGGAGACGACGAGACTGCTCTGCGCAAAGTGTTTGAAGCAAGCATCGAAAGCCGAGTGAATTCGCGACTTGTCGGTCCAGGGACTGGCGCGACGCGCCAATCGCCGATGTTTCGATCCCCAGTCGATACGATCTTCCCATCCATCGTAGTTGCACAACCCTTCGAGAAAGTGATAAAAATCGGCGTAATCCACCGCAGTGCCTTTTTGTGAAATATAGGGTGGATCGATATAGACGAGATCGTAGTCCGCCGATAAATCGACCGCATCACCACACATGGCCCGGCAACGACCGGCGCCCTGAAAGACCGCCTGATTTGCTTCGTCAACAAAAATCCGAAACCATTCTGCGAAAGGTCTGTCCCATGAGGTTTTGTTGCCGAAGGACCGCTCGACCCTGGCGAAACGCAGATAAAGATTCTTGCGATGGAACAGGTTGTAGGGGCGTTTGACAATACAGGCCTGGGCCAGAGCAAAGAAAAGCAACGCCCGGCGATAGGAATCTGTTACTGTGGCAATATTATGGACGGTCTGGTCGATCCAGCGATTTTCGGCATCGGTAAAATAGATGTCTTGAAACGTATTCTCGACGAACGATGGGTAGTTGATATATGAATGTCGTTGCAACGCCCCTGCACTATCTTCAGGACGTATCAGAACAGTATTGTTTTCAATCAATGCCAGGCCGAATTGATAGTTGAAACGGAGAATATCATTATAGGTGACCGATTTTCCTTCCTGTTTCAAGCGGTAGCCAACAATGCCTGTTCCCCCAAACGCATCCAACGCAGTCGTAAAGTCCAGCTCTCGAATCTGTGCCCAAATCCAGTTCACCAGTTTGGCTTTGCTGCCCTGATACCGAGTGGAGGGGAAGCGTGTCCCGATACGTTTGAACATGCATGGCTGGTGCATTGCGAGTAAATCGTTCTATTTGCACATGCCGGGTTTCATGAAAGGGTATTGGTCGGTCAGTCGATCACGTCCCACACGTTATCATAGCATAGGGCCGATCCCGGAACAAACGATCAAGCGCGACAGGGTGCGTCCCAAGACGGGGGTGAGTTGCTGGCTTACCTTTTCGGCTGGCTCCGAAACCGACAGCTGGCAAGATCCATCGCCGAGGCAACCATGAAAAAACGCAATGTCGCCGGGACACAGAGACGCAAGGGAAAACCAGGAATTTCGTTGCCGCCCGGCGGCGTCTTTGCCTTGGTCAATGGACTGCGCGAAAGTTGTTGTGGAGGCGCTAACGGCAGCGGTATGGCGCATAACCGGATGCCCCAAATCCGGGATGCACCCATCAAGCGCGACCGTTGCCTTTGACAGGTTGCCTCTCGTGGACTGATAATACCTGCGATGAACTACCGAAAGGGCCTCTCCGTTCCAACCTGCGGTATGAGCGCGCCGCAAGGGTTGCGCATCGTGCGAATACCGAATTGGCGCGCGCTGGAGCCCGCCTTTTTCTCCAGGCCGAAAGGACGATTTCATTTGACGATCTACCTCTCGATTCTGGCCTTACTCGCCCTGCTTCTGGTCGGCTGCTCTGACGAACGCGCGGCAGCGACAGCGACAGCCACCAGTACATCCGCGCCGCGCGGCGCGCAGGGAGCCGCCGCGACAATCACAGCGACAGCGGTACGCCGGCCCGCGCAGCAGCGCGCGGCAGCCAACAGCGCAGCGCCGACCCCTACCTGGACAGCATCGGCAACGCCGCAGGCGAACGCCCCTACTCGCCATCTATTGAAGACAGACGCGGCGTTCGATACTGCATCCCCCTTGGACCAGGCTGCCTATCTCCACCGGATCGGTGACTACACAGAGGAACAGCGGATGCTGCTGGCTCGGCTGGCCGATCCCGAGATATCGAGTGCCCAGCGGCAGGAAGCCCACTATCGGCTTGTCCTGGCCTATCTGGCCAATGATCAACACGCGCCGGCCCTGGACACACTGGAAAAATTTCTGCTACAGGCCGTCTCCCTGCCGGCAGAAGATCCCCGGCGCATCAATAGTGTTTTTCTGCGTGCGGAGGCGCTGGCCGGCCTGGGCCGCGCCGCTGAAGCGGTCGCCGCCTACGGCACATTCCTGGAACAGCGCCCGCAGGTTACAGGCCCGGTGGAGGAGAGTATCGCCGATGTCTGGCTTGCCGCCGGCAATTGGCCGCGGGCCGCGAACGCGCTGCGCCGGGCCGCGAATGAAGCGAACGACAACGGGGAAAAAGCCCGTCTTCTGGAACGGCTGGCGGGGGCCTTCGAAGCCGATGGACGCTGGAACGATGCTGCCGCTGTCTACGATGAGATCCTCAGCTTCAGCGTGCGGCCTGCCTATCGGGTAGGGATTCTATATCGGTCTGGAGCAGCCTATGCCGCCGACGGCGAAGAAGAAACCGCCATCAGCCGCTGGCAGCGGACGCTGGCCGAAGCCCCGCGCAGCTATGCCGCCTATCAGTCCCTTATCCAACTTGTGAATCGGGACATACCAGTCGATCTGTTTCTGCGGGGAGAGATCGACCTGTTTGTCGAGGCCTATCTTCCAGCCGTCCGCGCCTTTGAGCAGTTCCTTGAGCAGACGCCGAACGCTGCCCGTGCTGGGCAGGCCTGGCTGGGACTGGGGCGTGCCCATTTGGGGTTGGGGCAATGGGATGACGCTCGTCTGGCCTTCGACCATGTGCTGAATGCGTATCCGACGTGCGTCTGCTTTGGTGAGGCCTGGTTGGCGCGTGCCCGTCTGGAGAGCGCCCGCGGCGCGCCCGCCGCGGGACGGCGCATCTACCGCACGTTTGCCCGAGAGCGCCCAGACGACCCGCTGGCTCCAGAAGCCCTCTGGCGTAGTGCGCTTTCATCCATCGCCGCGGACAATCGACTGGCGGCAGGGGCTGCTCTCCAGTCTGACGTAGATCCCTTTGATGAAGCAGCGGCTGACCTGCTAGTGTTGGCGGACGGTTTTCCAGACAGCGCGCGGGCGCCAGATGCCCTGTCGGTGCTGGGGATCGGCGCGTTTGCGCACAGCCGTTACGCCCAGTCCGCCAGCAGCTTTGGCCGTCTGCTGGCGGATTATCCCGATGCGCGGCCGGGCGCAGCAACCTATTGGCTGGGCCGTTCTCGCTATGCCCAAGGCGAGTATGACGCGGCCCGCTCCCTGTGGCAGGCACTCGCCGCGCGCGAGCCAGATACATTTTACGGCGTGCTGGCGGCGATTGCGCTGACATCGCCACAAGACGAACCGGGACAGGATATCTTCCTGCGGGTGGGCGCGTTGTGGAGGCGCGCTGCTGCGCCCCTGGCGGACGACGATGGCAGCCGGGCATTCGCTGAAAGTTGGCTGGCCGCATGGAAAAAGGCGCCGCATCGAGAGGATCTGGTATGGCCTCCGCCCGGGGCGATGGGGAGGTTGCCGCAAGCTGTAGCAAGAGACCCGGATCTGACCGGCGGTGAACTGCTGCTGGCATTGGAGCGCCGCGTTGAAGGATTGAAGCTGCTGGCGCGGGTCTATTTGCGCTATCGGGACGACCCGGTGGCTCTGTATCCGCTGATGTTGCGTTTCGATGCCTTAGGAGCCAACCAGCTGTCCACCAGCGCGGCGGAGTATCTGATTCTGCGCAGTCCAGCCCAGCGCATGGCCGATGCGCCGCTCTTTCTGCAACAGACCGCCTACCCCAGACACTTTTCCCGACTGGTGGAGGAGGAGGCCACAGCCTTTGGCATCGATCCACTGCTGTTCTACAGCCTGATTCGTCAGGAGAGCCTTTTCGAGCCGTCGGCGCGTTCCATTGCTGACGCCCAAGGGCTGGCCCAGATTATCCCCAGCACCGGCGCCGAGATCGCTGAGCGCCTGAACTATCCGAACTATCACGTCGGGCTGCTCATGCGTCCCTTTGTTAACATCCGTTTCGGCGCATTTTATCTGCGCTGGGTGCGGGATTATGCCCTCGATAGCGTCGTAGCTGCCTTGGCCGGTTACAACGCCGGGCCGGGTAACGCCAGGAACTGGCTGGAGCGCGTCGCACCCGACGACGCGCTCTTGGTAGAGTCGATCCCCTTCACAGAGCCTCGCCTCTACTTGCAGCGGATTCTTACCCACTACTATCACTATCTGCGCCTGTATCGCGCGTAATCAACGAAGTGGTAGCGCATCGAACGATTCTTTGCGCGCACTCTCTCTGTGGAGCCAAACGCCAGTAGCGCTGGCCTTCGCGCGCCCCTTTCGAACAGAGGCGCATTGAGAGGCGCCTTGCAACTGAATTCAACGCAAAGACGCAACGATTCCCGGTTTTCTTTGCGGCATCGCGTCCTGGCGACATTGCGTCTTTCAGACTTTCAGCGCCCCGCCAGCCCGGTAAAGTGCGCTCCCTGCACAAAATAGCGCTGAGCAAAGAAGAAGATGAAGATGACCGGCAATATTGTGATCATTGACGCGGCCATGACCAGGTGCCAGAAGTTGCCGAAGCGGCCTTTGAACCATAGGCGTTGACCATGTTGTCATAGACGACAGCATCCTGCACATCGGCCCAGGCGGAGAGGCGCAACTCTACAGTTTCCATCGTAGCGGCAGCTTCAGCGTCACTTCCCCCCGCCGGCGCGCCTTCTGACCCCGCTGGCGTAGTGCAAGCCGCCAGCAGAGATCCGCCAACAGTCAGCGCGCTTGCCTTGAGAAAAGCGCGCCGGCTCATCAAGTAGTTCATGCGATCATCTGGACATTGATTTTGACTCCTTTGGTCTTTGGGAAACGAATTTGGTCTTTGGGAAACGAAACAGTTGGCTCAGGTATCCTGGTCATCTTCTTTTGTCGGCCAGCGGCAGCCGCCCTCCCGGTTCGGGCGAATATGAGGAAAGGCCAATTCCTGGACGCCTTTGTAGGTATACGGATCCCGGCCTGCAATCATCACAATATCCCGATAGTCGTAGCTACCCATCCCCACATTGCTGTCACCCGGATGACGCCAGGGCAGCAGGGATTCAGCGCTCATATAATGGTTCACGAGCGCGCGACGAAAGCCGCCTGTCGCCCGGTTGGGCAAGGAACGATGGAGCAAATAGCCGTTGAAAAAGACGATACTGCCGGCAGTCACTTCGACCGGCACAGCGTCTTCATCTGTGTATGGGAAATCAAAGGCCTCCACCACACAATCGAAGCGTTCGTCATCGTGCTCTCGGTTGGGCCAAATCACGCCGTGCTTGTGGGAGCCGGGAATCACCCACAGGCAGCCGTTTTCTATGGTAGCGTCATCCAGGGCTATCCAAGCTGCGTTCAAGGATCGATCCCGAGTTGGGATGAAGCCCTCGTCCTGGCGCCAGGCCTGCCCCGGTTTTCCAGCTGATTTAATAAACAGCATCGACTGCATACATTTCACATTCGGGCCGATTACCCGGGTGAGCGCATCGGCAATGACCGGCTGCGCCAGGAAGTCGAACATCAACTGTGATAGTTTATGTGGGAAATGAACGCAGAGTGTGCGCCGGATGATATCTTCGTCGCTGTCGCCGCTCGCCACGGAGGGAAGTCCGGCGACAGCGCCCAACTCACCCCGACAGATGCGCACAGTTTCATCGCGCAATGAGCGCACTTCAGCTGGCGTTAGCGCATCCGGCAGCGCGAGATAACCGTTCTCGCCATAAAAGGCGGCGTGTTCATCAGTGATGGCCCAGAAAGCGCCCGGCCGCGTCACCATCTCTATAGGAGGCCTGAACGTTGTAGTCAGAGTCATAGGGTTGTTCCTGTGTTTAATTTTGGTAAGTTCAGGGGATGGGATTTGAGGATTATATGAAAGGATGAAGGGCGCTGTTAAAAGCACATCTCCTCGATCAATCGTGTGTACACCTCTACTGCACGCGTCAACTGCTCGACAGCGATCCACTCGCCGACAGTGTGGGCCTGATCGATGTTGCCAGGGCCGAGAACCAGCGCGTCCATATAGTCCTGATAGCATTCGGCTTCCGTGCCGTAAGGAACGGTCACCGCGCGGGGCGCGCCGGTGGCGCGACAGGCAGCCCGGGCCAGGGGTCCATCAGCGTCGGTGAAAAACGGACCGATGCTGCGCTGCTCCACTTCCAACCCATAGGCTTTGGCCCGATCCACAACCATCCGCACCGCTTCCTCGAAGCAGGCATCGGGCATGGCCCGGATGCCGAGCCTGGCGACAGTTCGGGCTGCGGTCACGTTTGTGGCGGTGTCGCCATCGCTGATCACCAGATTGAAGCCGTTCGTCGGCGGATCGAAGAGTGGGTTCTGAAAGCGTGGCTCGGCGCGGAAGGTCTGGGCCATCTCCGCCATCTCCGCCAGAAAAGGGGCGATTTTGAAGTTCGCGGACACGCCTTTGTCTGTACTGGTGTGGGCAGCCGCCCCGCGGGCAGTAACGGTAATGCTCGCGCCGCCTTTGTGGGCATAGACAGGCTGTAATTCCGACGGTTCACAGACGATGCAGTATTGGGGCCAGGCAGTGGTTAATGTCTGAGACCGCTTGACGATATCGTGCGCGCCGGTGTGTCCCCGCTCCTCGTCAGCGGTGATGGCGATGACGAGCGGGCGCTTTAGCTCGGTGGCGTCGAATGGACACGCGGCCGCAATCGACGCCGCCAAAGGCCCTTTCATATCGGCCGCGCCCCGGCCGACCAGGCGTCCGTTCTCCAGCACTGGCGTAAACGGCGACCAGCCGGCATCGCCAGGCACTGTGTCTGAATGGCTGAATAGACCCAGCCCGCCGGCGCCCGCGCCCTTTTTGGCGACCAGGCTGACTTTTTCCACATTGAACGGGTCGATGTAGGTGAGTTCCTCGACAGAGAAGCCTGCCCCTTCCAGAAGCCCTTGCAGGAAATCAGAAATCGCCCGGTTGCTGGTGGGCGTCTCCGAGGGCATTGCGATCAGTTCGCTGGCAAGTTTGACAACATTGCTGTTCATGGCATTTCCTTCACGATAATCGGTTGCTTCAGCGAATGAAACCCGCTGGCTCGCAAAGACAACAAGCGGATTTATTTTGCCGCCGCCCCAAGACTGACGGCGGCGGCGGGGAGCGGGATACCCCGCGCATGCCTCGCGCCTCTTTCGAGCAGAGGCGTATTGAACGCCTTTATCTCAATTTGCCTCGTCCGCTGATGGGCCAGACAGTCTCGACAATTCCGTTGCGCACACCGTAGAGGGCGTCGTGGAGGAAGACCGTGGCGTCACCGTAACCAACGACGAAATCCAGCAGCTCTCCTACCTGTACCCTCTCGTTGGCGGCCGAGAGGGTAATGACCCCATGCTCCGCCGAGCCGACGATTTGTACAACGTTTGCCAGTCCCACCGCCTGCGGCGGCCTCTCGACGCCGGGCAGTGCCTTGAAACCGGCATCTGTGATAATCCGGTCTGGCGCAGAACGACTGGTGACCACTGCTTGCACAAATAAGGCTGGATCTGTCGGCGTGTTCCAACTCTGGTAGGTGACGTCGCCAAAGATGGCGCCCCCGGCCTGAATTTCTGTCACCCCCGCCAGATGCGCGGTTACGTTCATGGTGCCGCTGCCACCGCAACTGACGATTTCCACCGGCAGACCGGCTCGGCGGCAAGCCTCCGCGGACGCGATCAGTTGTCCAATCGCATGCCGGATGGCCACCGCCCGTTCGTCGAGGCCCTCCACCGCAAGGGTATGCCCCTCCCATGCCATCAAGCCAACCAGTCGCAGCCCCTTCTGTTGGTGGACGGCGCGGGCCAGTTCCACAGCTGCTGCGCCGGGGGAGACGCCGGCCCGATTCATGCCCACATTGAGTTCGATGACAACACCGATTTCTACCCCGGCTGCTTTGGAGGCGGCGGTCAGACCCGCAAGCGTTGCCGTACTGTCTACGGCGATTTTCACGTCCGCGTGGCGTTGCAGAGCGGCCAGTCGCGCATATTTCTGTGCCCCCACCACCTGATTGGCGATGAGAATGTCGCGCACGCCCGCGGCCGCCATCACCTCGGCTTCACCCAGTTTGGCGCACGTGACGCCGATGGCGCCGGCATCGATCAGTTTATGGGCGATGGCAGGTATTTTTACGCCTTTTGTATGGGGCCGCCAGTTGACGCCGGCAGACCGGAAATTGCGCATAAGCAGCTGAATGTTGGCATCCAGCACGGTCAGATCCACCCAAAGGGTGGGGGTATCGAGCAGTTCTTTCGCGCGTCCGATTTCAGTCATGGGTATACATCCATTGTTTTGACCATATGTTAGACATATGTTAGATTGTAGTCGCGGCGGCCAGCTCCATTGAAGGAAGGAAGCAATCAAGCAAGGAAGATGCCCTACCACGCAGTCCAGCCGCCGTCGACCAGGATATTTTGTCCGGTGATGTAACTGCTGGCGTCGCTGGCCAACAGAACCACCAGCCCTTTCAGTTCTTCCGGCTCTCCCATTCGTTTCATTGGCGTCCGCTCTATGAGTTTGGCAACAAACTCCGGCTGATTTTCCCGCACATGAGGCGAGGGAAAGGGACCAGGGCTGATGGCGTTTACGCGCACACGATCCGGGGCCCAGTAGATGGCCAGATGGCGAGTCAGGTGAACGAGTCCACCCTTCAGAGCGTGATAATTGGGCGGGCTGTTGATATCGAAACCGGTGTAGGCCTGCGGATAGCTGGCGACAACGCCGTACATGCTGGCGATATTGATGATCGATCCTGACGCGCCCCGGCTGCGCAGATGCCGCGCAACCTCCCGCGCTAACAAAAAATAAGCGGTCACGCCGGTGTGATAGGCTTGGTTGAAGTCTTCTGCGCTGGCAGTGTCGATGCTGGGCGCTGTGCCGCCGTAGGCGTTGTTGACGAGTACGTCCACCCGGCCTAGTCGCTCCACCACTGTGTCCACCAATGCCGGAATGGCCATGCTATCGTCCTGCGCCAGACTGAAGCCCACATGGCCACGGCCGGGCAATGTAGCGGCAAAGGTGGCGGCCCGCTCCATATCCCGACTGGTAACGGCAACCGTGGCGCCGGCTTCGGCCAGCGCGCGGCTCATAGCCGCGCCCAGCAAACCAGCCGCGCCTGTGACAATGGCGACTTTGCCGCTGAGATCTAGAAGTTTGGAGATCGTTTGCTCAGTCATAGACTTCCTCTGCAAAGCTGGATTTGGGTATCGTTCAACGCCGCCGCGAGAAGCGTACGACGTTTACTATGCAAGCGATTGCGTATACGATTTACAATAGCGCACTTCACCGATTTTTTCCACTAGCAGAAAAGCGTTATCATTTCGGTGGACGTCAAATATCGCGTCCAACAGTGGCGCGCAATTTAACCACCGTCGCGCCCAACAGTGGCGCGCAATGTAACCTTGCCCGCCCGTGAGCCTAGCGCAGTGCGACGTCAGTTTTTAGTTGCCAGTTGCTAGTGGTTCGTGAATTGCAGTTACTCGAAACGAAAAACTAGAAACTAAAAAAGACATGCCCTGAAGAGGAGGAAACGTCGATATGGTCATCGATATGATCGAAACTGCAGCGATTGGTTTTGCTCTGGCAGTCGCTGTTCTTGCCCTGATCTATCTGGTCGTGCAGATAGGTCGGGTTCTTGGTATGGACAACGGCAACCAAACGATGCAGGAGATCGCCGCCGCTATTCAGGAAGGCGCGGCCGCCTTTCTCAACCGGGAGTACACGTTCTTGGCCGGATTCGTCGTCGTCGTTGCCATCATAATTGCCGTTTTTCTGGAGTGGCAGATTGCGTTCAGCTTCATTTTGGGGGCGATCGCATCGGGCGCGGCCGGCTATCTGGGCATGTTCATCGCGGTGCGCGCCAACGTGCGCACCGCTGCTGCCGCTAGCAAGAGCCTGGACGATGGCCTGCGGGTCGCGTTCAATAGCGGCTCCATTATGGGTATGGCAGTGGTCAGCTTCAGTCTGCTGGGCATGACGATCCTTTACTTCCTCTTTGACGGCGACATTCGCTACATCACCGGTTTCGGTTTCGGCGCCAGTTCGATTGCCCTCTTTGCCCGTGTGGGCGGTGGCATCTATACAAAAGCTGCCGATGTGGGCGCTGATCTCGTGGGCAAAGTGGAACAGGGCATCCCCGAAGACGACCCGCGCAATCCCGCCGTGATCGCCGACAATGTGG
Source organism: uncultured Caldilineaceae bacterium (assembly GCA_958295915.1). Lineage (GTDB taxonomy): Bacteria > Chloroflexota > Anaerolineae > Caldilineales > Caldilineaceae > Bin5. Next base: position 2,369,295 of record OY282381.1, on the reverse strand, counting down.
GCGACAATGTGGGCGATGTGGCCGGGATGGGCGCCGACCTGTTCGAAAGCTATAGCGGTTCGATCATCGCTGCCGCCACGCTGGGCGCAGTGGTCGCCGACGGCGTGGGCATCATCCTGCCCTTCCTCGTGGCGGCTGTGGGTGTCATCGCGGCGTTGATCGGCACCTTTCTGGTGCGGGCGGATGAGGGCGCCTCCCAGGAAGATCTGCTGGGTGTGTTGCGCCGATCTATCTATGCCGCGTCTGCGCTCGTGCTGGTCTTCACCGCCGCTGTGGTCGCCATCATTGGTGTCGGCTGGAACTTTTTCGCTGTCGTGCTGGTCGGTCTGGTCGCCGGCAACGGGATCGGCTGGTTCACCGAGTACTTCACCAGCTATACGGAAAAGCCCACCCAGGGGATCGCCCAAAAAGCCGAAACCGGCTCGGCAACGCTGATTATCGAAGGCTTGGCTGTAGGCATGCACAGTACGCTCCCGCCGGTTCTGATCGTTGCCGTTGCCATCATGCTGGCGCTCTGGCTGGGGGGGGATAACGGCCTGTTTGCCGTGGCTTTGGCTGGTGTCGGGATGCTGAGCACCCTGGGTATCACCCTTGCGACCGATGCGTATGGGCCGGTGGCGGACAACGCCGGTGGCATTGCCGAAATGAGTGATCTGCCGGATGAAGTGCGGGACCGCACCGACGCGCTGGACAGTCTGGGCAACACGACCGCCGCCACCGGCAAAGGTTTTGCTATCGGCTCAGCGGTGTTGACTGCGCTGGCGCTCATGGCCGCCTATGTGCAGGCGGCGAATATCGATACGCTCGATCTGCTGGGCGCTACCATGATCCCCGGTCTGCTGGTCGGCGCAATGCTACCCTATCTGTTCGCTGCTCTGACGATGACTGCTGTGGGCAAAGCAGCCTACGAAATCGTCCTGGAGGTGCGCCGGCAGTTCGCAGAGATCCCCGGCATTATGGAACGCACAACCAAACCGGACTACAAGACTTGCGTCGCCATCAGCACCCAAAGCGCGCTGCGGGAAATGATAGTTCCCGGCGCGTTGGCAGTGGTTGTGCCGTTGTTCATCGGCTTTTTGCTAGGCGCCCAAGCCCTGGCCGGCATGCTGCTCGGCGCTATCGTGTCGGGCTTTGTGTTGGCGGTGATGATGGCCAACTCCGGCGGCGCCTGGGACAATGCCAAGAAGTGGATCGAGACCGGCGTGATGGGGGGCAAAGGCTCCGACGCGCACAAAGCTGCAGTCGTTGGCGATACCGTTGGCGACCCGTTCAAAGATACGAGTGGCCCGGCTCTGAATATACTGATTAAACTGATGAGTATCGTCAGTCTGGTCTTCGCCAGTGAGTTTGGCGCGGGGCTGCTGAATATGTTTTGAATGAAGATGATGCCACAGGCTACGGTTGGATGCTGGGCGCGCCTCTGGTTGATTCTCCGCGGGCTGATTTGGGATGGGGGCGATTTCACTACAGCTTTTAGTTGCCAGTTTGTAGCAACTGCGCCGTTACTCGAAACTGAAAGCTCCGCTTATGGGTAGCCGTGTTGCCGTGCCTCATCCACGGTAGCGGGCCAAATCCCAATAGCTACCATATGTTGAATAAAGGCGTTTAACTCTGCCTCGGTCTCTGCCGGCCAGGTATTGCCAAGCGTGTTGCGCCATTGAGCGTACAGCGAATCGGAATTCGTCAGGCCAGCAACAGCGGCATACGCTGTGCTCGCAGACGATATAGCTTCTGGGTAGCCGCGTTGCCGTGCCTCGTCCGCAGTAGCGGGGCGAATGCCAAGAGCCGCCATATGTTGAATAAAGGCCTTCAACTCTGCATCGGTCCCTGCCAGCCAGGTATTGTCGGGCGTGTTGCGCCATTGAGCGTACAGCGAATCGGAATTCGTCGGGCCAGCAACAGCGGCATACGCTGTGCTCGCAGACGATATAGCTTCTGGGTAGCCGCGTTGCCGTGCCTCGTCCGCAGTAGCGGGGCGAATGCCAAGAGCCGCCATATGTTGAATAAAGGCCTTCAACTCTGCATCGGTCCCTGCCAGCCAGGTATTGTCGGGCGTGTTGCGCCATTGAGCGTACAGCGAGTCGGAATTCGTCGGGCCAGCAACAGCGGCATACGCTGTGCTCGCAGACGATATAGCTTCTGGGTAGCCGCGTTGCCGTGCCTCGTCCGCAGTAGCGGGGCGAATGCCAAGAGTCGCCATATGTTGAATAAAGGCCTTCAACTCTGCATCGGTCCCTGCCAGCCAGGTATTGTCGGGCGTGTTGCGCCATTGAGCGTACAGCGAATCGGAATTCGTCAGCTCAGCGGCAGCTTGCGCTGTAATAGGTGATTGTGGCTGGGCAGGATTGCCATCATACCCTACCACGGTTGCAAGGTGGATATCTATTACGCGTATCCTTTCATCCACTTGCCACCACACTAAGTCGTCATCTACAGTTCGATACGCTACCCACTCACCATCCGGGGTTACTGCGTCAATTCTGATCCACACATTACCTGGGTCGAAATAGCCAGCATTGAGGCACTCTGTTCTTGGGCAGCTGTAGGAATACACCCTGGACAATGGGGTGAATGCCGCATTTGGTGGTAGTGGCGCTTGTGCCATGACTAGTATATGGCTGGATAAGAAAGATGCGAGAACAACGACAGCAATAGCGATTATTCGTACCATTTTTATTGCTTCTTTCTGTTCAAGGTGTGTGCAAGCGCAATAGAAACCGTATACCGTAATAATGATAGCAATTAAAGAGAAAGGTTGCAATCAAGGAGTGAGGTATGAGCGTACCACAGGGATTGCGCATCGTGCGAATACCGAATTTTCGTGTGGCGAGTGCGCATATCGATAGCGCGTCTCTTTCGAGCAGAGGCGCATTTAACCTTTCTCTGGATTGCGCATTCTACAGATATCTGTGGAAATTCTATCACGATTCTTTTGCCTGACGCAATGTCACATCCGAGCTCCCTGACCACAACCGCGCTTGACCCAACACAGTCGACCCGCCCAAGGATTCGTTTGCGCTCGTCACAAAAATAACTGTATCAGCAGCAGAAACCCGAGCAGGCTCATTCCACCGATCAGGAGCGCGAACCCGCTCTTCTGGAGCCACGCCGAGCGGGAAGTGAGCCGTCCGTGGGCCGAGTGGGTCTGCTCGCCCCAATCTAGCATTTCCGGGCGTTCATGAGGAGCCTTCTGCACATGGGCCAACCACCAAGCCCGGTTACAGAAGCTCCAGGCGCCAATGTCGCTGGCACGGACGAAAGAACGGTCTTTAGGCATAGATGTTCGCAGATGTATAGTGCTTTCGCAGATGTATAGCGCTGTAGTAAAGACTATCGCTATCGTAGGCGCTCCTCTACCCGGCGCAAGGCGGCCTGCATCTTCTCTTGGCGCGTAGCTGTCGTCAGGTCGCCCCGAGTACGCTCCAAAACGCCCCGCAGTACATCCGTCTGCCTTCGCAGCCCCCCGGTGACCGCGTCAGGGAAATCGACGGTCACGAGTAGGGAGTAGATTTCGTCCATCATCTGCAGGTACGGGTCGGCTTCCTCTACTCGATCCTGGCGCATCAGGTCCAGGACGAAGCGGCGCATCTCTGTCGCGGCTTCGGTCAGCCCCTTCAGGTAGGTGGCCCCGGCGACCTGCAGATCGCCCGGCGTGGGCAAAGGGCCATCGGTGATAAAGGCGTAGAGCAGATGGGCCTCGACTAGCTCCTTCAACGCGTCTTGGGTATAACCGGCATGGTACAGGTCTGGGAAGTCGGTCAGAGGTTCGACCATCGACTGGGCATCGCGACGGGCGGCGGCCAACATCTCCTTGGCCTTTGCCAATTCGTGACGATGCATGGCGCGGATGCTGTGGGCACAATCCCGGATCAACTGGCGGCTGCGGTTGAGGGCGCCATCCCGCAAATGGCTGCGCTGCTCCATCTGCTGGGTGATCTCATCGATTACTGCGGCGAGTGCGGGTTCGCGCGATCGGCTGGGCATGATAACACCAGTGGTCAGTGCAAAAGAAGAGGGAGAGAGGAGTAGGGAGTGGCTGCCCAGAAAAGTGAGAGCAGTGTTCTCTCCTGTTCTCTCTCCTCGATCAGTTGCCAGTAGTCAGTTTCTAGTGGCCAGTGCCGTTACTGTCAACTAGCCACTAACCACTGCAGCTCGAGTATACCCTGTAACTTGGCGCCTTTGAAACTTTGCCATCTATCGGCCGACGGCTGCACGGCTGCGGTAGGTGTTCACGGGAATGTAATTGGGCGGCGGCGATAGCGGCGGCGGCCTGACAAAGCGACAACCGCTTGCTTCAATAACGAAATCCGCCGCATCATCGACTTCACAGCGCGAGTGTTGAAGGTAGGCAAAAAAGTTCCACACGATGCGCCCGATCTCCTTCATCGCGCTGTTGCTGGTTTCCCAATCCATCCAGCCGTCGCGCCACAAGTAGACGGCAATGACATACGGGCCGGTCGGACCCCAGATCAGCGCCAGATCGCTATGCGCTTCATTGACAAATCCGTGCTTGTGGATGATCCAACTCTGCGCCGGACGGGGCAGTCCGCCCCAAACCAGTTCCGTAAATTCGTCATGGCTTATATAAAAAAGAAGCGCCCGACACTCTGCCGGCGTGATGTCGCCCTCGAAGGTTTCGATCAACAGCCCTTCACCCGCCTGGCAACGATAGATTTCTGCCAGCAGCCGCCCCATATCTGCCGGGGTGGATTGCAGATGCGTGTCCGGATTGGTATTCCAGTCTGTGCGGCTGTTGGCCGGCGTGGGGATCTGTCTGATGATCGATTTATCGTCATAGCCGGTTTGAATGAATGAATTTGTAAAGCCCAAGGCGCGCATCATTTCCGTCACCCGTCGCCCGCCGGCATATATGTCCCCATCTCCGACCCATTGCAAAAGTAGATTGGCGGCGGCATTGTTGCTCTCTCCTAGTGCATGGTCGATCCACTGGCCTACGGATTCATCGGTTTCAGATTCTTCTGACTGCCGGAAGACTTCGCTGCCAATCGCTATCTTCATCGTGGACATGCCGGAAAAAGCCACATCCACATCGACGGTGGCCTCTTCACCTGTCGTCAGATCTTGCACATAGATGGCGGCGAAGCCGGGAAAGTCGGATGTATATGAATCCAGTTCATGGCCTAACACATCCATCGACAAGGGCGGCGGCGGTGTCTCCTGAAGAACCAGATGGGCCGTGCGCTCTTCTAAGCTGCTGAGCGCGTCGAGTATCGGTTGCGCGCTTTCTTCGATCAGAAGCGTCTGCCCCACTGTGCCGGATGTCCACTGCCAGTCCCGCTGGGCTGCGCCAACAAAAAAGGCAGGTATCGTCAAGCCCGTAGCCGCTCTTGAGAAAAGGGTTTCTGCGGGCCGGTCGCCAGAGACACGGTCGAGATCACGTGCGCTCGGCTGCAAGAACCCTTCCGTCCTCCAGAGCCACTGAGGCGGCAGTACCCGGCCCGGCTGGGGTGGGTGATTCAAATCTTCGCCCACCTGCCACAACCAGGTAGCCAGTTTCTGCGGATTGTAGGCGTACCGTATGGATACATCCCTGCGACGCTGGGGCAGCCCAGCCAGTTGGCGCAGAGCGATATCGACAAAATCCGGCCCGTCCAGGTATTGCTGAGCTTCTGCCAGCATGGCCGCAATGTCGATCTGAAAGTCCACGTCCTCCGGGCGCAGCGCCAAGCGGGTTTTATCGTAGTAGACGGCGATTGGCTCGCGCAAGCCGGCGACGATGGCCGCTTCGATTTCAGCGGCATCCTTCAGGTGGCTGAGATCCAGACTGGCCAGATACACCCCTGGCGGGATGGGCGCAGCCGTGGCCTTATAGCGCGTATACAGGGGAAAGAGGGAAAGCAAAGCGATTAGAAGGAGAACGAAACGCAGAAATTTAGCCATGGCGTTCGCAAAGCAGGGGCGCCCTCTGGGCCACTTAATTGCAAGACTATTCCCACTCGATCGTCGCGGGGGGTTTACTGGAGATATCATACACCACCCGGTTGACGCCGTCCACCTCATTGACGATGCGGTTACTCACCTGAGCCATCAGCGCGTAGGGGAGTTGCGCCCAGTCAGCAGTCATAAAGTCGTCGCTTGTGACAGCCCGCAGTGCGATGACGTTGGCATAGGTGCGCCCGTCTCCCATTACGCCAACAGTATGCACGGGCAGAAGCACCGCAAAGACTTGGCTGGTCTGCCGATAGAGCCCCGCGCCCCGCAATTCCTCGAGAAAAATCCGATCGGCGTGGCGCAGCGTTTCCAATCGTTCCCATGTCACTTCGCCCAGAATACGGATACCCAGCCCTGGCCCTGGAAACGGATGACGCCAGACGATCTCCTCCGGCAAGCCCAGTTCCTCCCCTATCCGGCGTACTTCGTCTTTGAAGAGCATCCGCAGGGGTTCGATCAATTCGAAGGACATATCTTCGGGAAGGCCGCCCACATTGTGGTGGGTTTTGATGGTGCGCGCGTTGCGCGAGTCGTGGTTGCTGGCCGACTCAATTACATCTGGATAGAGGGTGCCCTGAGCCAGAAATACGTTAGAGACAGATCGGCTCATACCCCATTTGCCGGCCAGGCGTCCCGCTTCTGCCTCAAAAACCCGCACAAAGCGGGCGCCGATCCGTTTGCGTTTCAGCTCCGGATCCGCCACGCCGGCCAGATCGCTCAGGAAATCTTCCTTGGCATCCGCTGCGACCAACCGCACTCCCCGATGCCGCTCGAAGGTATCCACCACCTGTTCGGCTTCGCCCGCCCGCAGCAGGCCGTGATCCACAAAAATGCAGGTAAGGCGGTCACCGATGGCCCGGTGGACAAGGGTGGCGGCCACCGCGCTGTCCACGCCGCCGCTGAGGCCGCAAACAACGTGATCATCCGGCCCAACTTGCGCCCGGATCCGTTCAACGCATTCCAGAATAAAATTGCCGGTCGTCCAATCACCCGCGCAACCGCAGATCACCCGCACGAAGTTTTGCAGCAGTTGAAAACCGTTGGGAGTGTGGACCACCTCTGGATGAAACTGAATGCCGTAGAGGGAACGGTTCTCATCGGCGATAGCTGCGCAAGGGGAGTTGTCGCTGTGGGCCACGGGCTGAAAGCTTGCCGGCAGCCGCTCCACCCGGTCGCCGTGGCTCATCCACACCTGTTGCGCTGGCGGCTGTCCGGCAAACAGGCGACTCTCTCTCGTTACCTCGATCTGCGCCGCGCCGTATTCCCGTATTGCGCTGGGCATGACATAGCCGCCCAGGCTATGGGCCAGCAGTTGCAGGCCGTAGCAGATGCCTAATACGGGTACACCGCTTTCCAGCACAGCAGCCGGTAGTGTGGGAGCGCCCGCTTCATAGACACTGGCCGGCCCGCCGGAAAGGATTATGCCTTTCAGCTTTATCTGCGGCAGCCGCTCTGCGGCTTGATCCCAGGAGATCATCTCCGCGTAGACATGGGCCTCCCGCACCCGGCGGCAAATCAACTGGCTGTATTGGCTGCCGTAGTCCAACACGGCGATGGTATCATGTTGCATACGCGCAGTACTCCGGTGGATGATGGAAAATTCTCATGTATATCTTACCTAGTGGTCAAGGCCTGCGCCAAATCCGGCGGCCAGACGGTTGGGCCAGATATCCGCTCCCCTAGTCGGAATTTACCACACTTGCGCGTGTGCGCCACAAGCGAGATGATACCCCGTGACGGAAGAGAGGACCTGCAACTGTTTCAATTTTTACTCTGCATAGGAGGTCGTGTGAAACTCGCAAACAAAGTCGCTCTTGTTACCGGTGGCGCACGGGGCCTGGGCCGGGCGTATGTTCTGCATCTGGCGAAATTGGGTGCGGATGTGGTGATCAACGACGTGGACCTGAACGCCGCCCAGGAGTATGGTGAAGATCTCAGCGCCGAATCGGTGATGGCAGAAGTGGAGGCATTGGGCCAGCGGGCGCTGGGCATTCAGGCGGATGTGACCGACAAGGCCACGGTGGAGGCGATGTTTCAGCAGGCTGTAGACAAGTTCGGGCAGGTCGATATTCTCGTCAATAACGCGGGCGGTATGCTCTACCCACCACCCAATCATACGGCGGCCACCGCGCCGGCAGATCACTACCGCTATATTGTCGATATCAACTTGACCGGCACGATTTTCTGTTGTCAGGCCGCTGCCGTGTATATGCAGAAGGCGCGCCAGGGCAAAATCGTCAATGTGGCATCCCAAGCCGGTTTATGGAGTGGACGCAACGGCGGCGGTATGGCCTACAAAGTTGCGAAAGCCGGGGTGATCCACTACACCCGGGTACTGGCTGCGGAACTGGGGCCGCATAACATCCATGTGAACTGTATTGCGCCGGGATTTGTGCTCTCCTCCCGGGCGGTGGCCGCTGGACGCAACAGCCCGGAAATTCGGGAGCGGTTGCTGCAAGATATTCCCTTGGGGCGGCTGGGCGTGCCGGAAGACTGCGCCAGAGTTGTCGAATTTCTGGTCACCGACCTGTCCGATTACGTTACCGGCCAGTGTATTCCTGTCTGTGGCGGATACATTGCTTTCTGAGCAGAAGTATGCTTAGATATGTTGCAATGCGCCTCTGCAACCTTTGGTTCGCTTGATTTATGTGATGGGGATGATGAACTTCCGTTATCACGGCAATCATACAAATCATATAAATCTGTGGTCAGAGGCGCAAAAGGATAGTTGGGGCGTTGATAAGTAGGAATCGTTCAATTACGAATTAGGAATGAACTGCCCAATTCGTAATTCGCAATCCCTATTCCACGCGCAGGTGAAAATATGCGATTCGATCTTCTGATTCAAGGTGGAGAAGTAGTTGACCCTGGAGGCGGTTATCATGGTCGTCTGGATGTCGCGATCAAACGAAACCGCATCGCAGCAGTCGAGGCAAACATCCCGGCAGAGACGGCATTTCGGGTCATCGATGCCAGCGGCCAATACGTAACGCCAGGTCTGGTCGATCTGCATACGCATGTCTTTCATGGCTGCGGCTATTACGGCATCCGGGCGGATCCGATCGCTGCCCGCAGCGGTGTGACCACCTGGCTGGACGTAGGCTCGTCCGGCGCGTTTAATTTTCCCGGATTGCGGGCGTTCGTGATCTCTGAATCCCGCGCGCGCATCTATGCGCTGCTGAATATCTCCTCCATCGGCCTGACCGCCCGGACATGGGAACTGGCCAATCTCGGCTATTGCGATGTGGATCTGTGCTGCAAAGTCGTAGACCTGAACCGGGATGTTCTGCTGGGGGTCAAGGCGCGCATTGACAATGTCACCACCAGCGGACAGGGTCTCGCGCCCCTGCATAAGGCCAGGGAAGCCGCCGACCGTTGTGAACTGCCGTTAATGACGCATATCGGCATGGGACCACCGGAGATCGACGACGTGATGGAGCTGATGCGCCCCGGTGACATTCTGACCCACTGCTTCACCGGTGGCTCTATGCGCATTGCCGACGAATCAGGCACTCTGCGCGACACTGTCAAACGCGCCTGGGATTCTGGCCTTGTGTTGGATATCGGGCACGGGGCAGGCTCCTTCTCTTTCGTGACCGCGGAGGCGTTGATGTCCCAGGGCTACCGACCAGATGTCATCTCCTCTGATATCCACCAGCTGAGCGTCAACGGCCCGATGTTCGATATGCCCACCTGTCTGAGCAAGTTCATGTCACTGGGCATGCCTTTTCCTGAGGTGATCCGCGCGGCCACCGAGCGGCCGGCTGCTGTGTTGGGATTGGAGAAGGAGGTTGGTACGCTACGCCCAGGCGCGTTGGCTGATGTGGCGCTTTTCCAGATTGTCGAGGGGGATTTTATGTTCTACGATGTGTTTATGAATCCGCGCCCTGGCCGGCAGTTGGTTCGCAACACCCTGACGATCATCAATGGCCGGGAGATGGCTCGCCAGTCGGATGATCCGCTGATGCCGTGGATCGATCTGTCTGAAGCCCAGCAGACGTTGATCGCCGCAGGGCATACCCCAGACATGATGGCGCCCAGTCAATGGGGCTGACCTTGTGCGGCGGCCCGCCATGTCAGACGAGAGAAGGGAGCATGGAACCCACAGCAGCGTTGCGTGACGCGCCTCAGGAACAGACAGAGCAGGTCGCGGAAGCGGCTGTTCACCGAGCGGCCGAAGGCTGAAAAAGGAACGCAATGTCGCTATGACGCGAAGACGCAAAGGAAAACCGGGGGTTCATTGTGCCTTTGCAACTCTGCATCTTTGCGTCTTTTCGTAACAGGCGCAAGCATTGGAATCCGAATTGGCCCGCCTGCGCCCCAACAACGCTCTTGAATACAGATAACCGTCAGAACATAGGAGGGTACAAGAATGACCGCGAAGATTCCTGAATCCCACGTAGACCTATTGACCGGCCCGGTCTACGCCACACTTACGACGATCTCCCCGTCCGGCGCGCCGGAAAACACGATCATCTGGTGCTCATGGGACGGCACGCACGTTCTCGTCAATACGGCTGAAGGACGCCGCAAACCGAAAAATGTACGCGCCAATCCCAAAGTTGCGTTGATGGCAATGGACCCCCAGGATGCATACCGTTGGATAGATGTACGGGGCATCGTCGAGGAGATTGCGCCAGATCCGGAGTACGTCAACATCAATGCCCATACCAAACTCTACGTTGGCGCGGATGAGTATTACGGCAGTCTCATGCCTGCGGAGATGAAAGGGACGGAAGAAAGGGTAATCTTCAAGATCAGACCGAAACGGATCGTGATATCGCCCCCTCCCGCTTAGCGTGCCGCCGCGTAATGCAAGGATACAGGCCCGCTCAGCACGCGCGCTCTGTCAGATCCAATACCAGTACAGCCAGTGTGATTCCTCTCTGTATCCGTTCGCCGACCCGTCGAAACCGGTGACGCGCATAGAACTGTTCAGCCTTGGCCGTTTCCAGGATGATCTGCGTGCAGGCCTCTTGCCGCGCAACGGTGATGGCGTAGTCCAGCAGACGCGTGCCCAGCCCCTGATTTTGGCGGGAAGGAGCTACGGCCAGAGTCGTAATATTCAGCACACGGCCATCGGGCCGATGCGTTTCCCGCGGTTCCTCGTCCAAGGCCGGCTCGCGTAGCTCAGCCCATTTTTCGGTCGTCAGATAGCCGGTAATGAACGGGTTGGACGGCGCAATCTTCCTGCTTTCGGGCATGGTTGCACCGTTCAATCGACCTTCGCTGCAATATCCCTCCAGCGCCGCGCATCCCCGCGGGAATGTCTGCAGACGGCTGCGGATGATGGTCGGATCCTCCTGCGCTCCGTACGCGCCGAAAATCTGCTGATCCAGCGCGACAATGCTCGACCAGTCGTTCAGCGTAGCCGGCCGCATCCGGTAGGTAGTGTTCATGGCTGGATGTGATCCTGCCGGGGTGTGATCGCCACTGTGCGGAACTCTCGAATCAGTTCGATCAGCCCATCTACCGCGGCCGCGAGAAATCTCTCCCCCTTTTCCCGGCTGGCGGCTGTGGCGTCCCCCATCACGCCGCTGACAGACATCGAACTCCAGTACGGCATCAGGTGCGCGACGGAGCCATCAGCGCGTTTGCCCAGCAATAGGTCGGTCTGGAAGCTCGGCGACAGGGGAGAGCGTTCATCCGTGGCTTTGTCCATCTGCACCAGGTCCTCGGCCAGAGCCAAATACAGAGATGTTTCGTACTCTCCCGCGTGAGAGACGCCGCCGAAGTCTGAGGAGCGGACCGCACTGCCCACGTCCCTGACCTCGCGCACCCCCCAATGGTTGACCGACGCGCAAAGGGCCTGGCCTTCGGTTTCCAGGACAGTCAGACGGGCAGCCATCTCCACCGGCGCAGTGTTGCTGCCATGTCCGTTCACAATCAGGATGCGCCTGAATCCGTGATGGGCCACGCTGACGCAGACATCGCGCACGTAGTTGATAAAGGTATCCCAGCGAATGGTGATCGTGCCAGGGAAATCCATGTGGTGGGGGCTATACCCGTGGGTGACCGCCGGAATCAGCACTGCTTCATCAGGGATGCGCGCCACAGCCCGCTCACAGATTCCTGTGCATAAACGCACATCCGTATCGATGGGCAGGTGGTAGCCGTGATCTTCATAGGTGGCAACGGGCAGCACCGCCACCCGGCCGGAATAGGCTGCCTCGCGACACGCAGACCAGGTCATTTCAGCATAGCGGTAGGTCGTCATTGTCGATCTCCTCCTTAGTAACTGTAGTGACCAGTGGCTAGTGACCAGCAGTAGCGCCATACGGACGCCCCCGCGCAATACGCATGACCACCGGTCACTATCCATTGGTTTTTCCCTCTCATCTTCGCGTACTCATTCCTCTCGATTCACCCACACGGCCGCATAGCAATTGGCAAAGTCGTGCGCCACCAATCTCTGCCTTCCTGCCAACAATGTCGGCAAGGGCCGCGCCCATGATCAGCGGGGCGTAGCCGGCGCGCAGAGCCTGATAGCCGGCCTCATCCACTGGCCGGCCGAGGATGCTGGGCGTTGGCAGCTTCAATCCCGCTTCTCTATCCAGCCAGCGGATGGGATCCGCCAAGCGTAACAGTACACCGGACTCCGTTGACAGCTCCACCTCCAGTTTCCACTCGCTGCCACAGCGCAGAGAGTCCAATTCCTGGCAGACTGACGCCAGCAGTTCGTCCCATTCGGCCACCAGTCGCTCGACAATGGCAGCATCCCGTTCCGGGTATTCGACTGTCAGGTAGCGGCCTGTTGCCGTGCGTGTTTCACCCCAGAAGGCTGGATAGGCGGGAACCAGTACCCAGCCTGCCGCCTCATCCCGATAGGTAACGGTCTGGCGCAACGTCACCGGCGGGCCATCAGCCCGCGAGGCATGAGCGCCCTTCAGGTGGGCGCCCACAAAGGAGGGTCCTACTGACGGGAATGTCGAATCGTAAGGGAAGGCAAGCGTCACGGTTGCCATGCGCCAGTCAGAAGTGAAGGTGATATCTGTGACGACGCCGCTGGCCGGCGCGCCGTCAGCGCCGCGGGCCAAAGTCAAGCCAAAGAACGCTCGATCCCAACGCAGCCCAGTGACGAGCATACGCTTTTGAATGCTGCCCCAATTGGGATATTCCGACGAAATCATACTGCCGAAGAGTGTTTCGTCACGGTCACGCTCGGCCTGTTGCACGATGTCGTGAACTGCCAGCACCGCCGCTTTGGCGGCGGCAGCGACGGTTTCCAACTGTTTCTGCACCGCGAGGCGCACATTCCAGGCTATGGCTGCTATCAACAACAGGACAAGCAGAGACGAGAACCACCAAGTCCAGCGGCGTCGCGGCCGCCGCGTCGCACCGGCCGATAGAGAATCCTCCTGATTTTGAGGTCTGTCCTCATCTTCTTGCGTCTGCCATTCGACTTGCATGGATTTTCAGTAGGGTCGGCGCGTCTTGTGCCTGCCCAGTTGCTAGTTGCCAGTGGTTAGTGGGCAGTTACGAAAAACTGAATTTATGACGAAAAAACGCAAAGACGCAGAGTTGCAAAGACGCAATGAATCCCCGGTTTCCCTTTGTGTCTTCGCGTCATTGCGTTCCTTTTGCAGCGTTCGCGCAGGAGTCAAGTCCAACGAACCACTAAAAACTGCAGCTCCGGGCGATGAGAGCGTAAACGCCTTTGACAGTCAGATCTCGGATGTTCATCGCCGCAAGAAAGTCTGTTTCGATTCTCTCCAGTGTGTCTGCATCGTAGTAGCGAAGATCCTGGGCGACAATTTGCCATTGCTCTCGCTCAGTCAGAACAGCGACCATGTCTTCGTGATCGTAAGACCATTCCCACGTAGGCCGGCCCTGCGCACTGCGCAAAGGTGATGTGCGCGTGTACAGATCCGGCACGCCGGAGACGATCAACAGAGGCGCGCCCGGTTTCAGCGCCTGGCGCAGCCGCTCCAGGCCAATCCTCAGTTCGATGGGATCCATACACAGGAGGGAAAAGAAGCTACATGCCCCGTCGAAGGCGCGACACTCATTCAATTCCGCCAATGCCATCTGTCGAAAGTCGCCCTCAGGCACACTGTGTCGGGCTTGGGCAATCATCGCCGACGACGGGTCGATGCCCGTCACGCGTCGACCGCCGGCGACCAGCGCGGCCGCGATCGGTTTCCCGTGCCCGCAGCCGATCTCCAGCACGCGGCTACCAACGGGCAAGCGCTCCAACCAGCCCTCGAACGCCTGGCGAAAGAACGGTTCGGCCAGATAGTCGTGCGTGTAGTCTGTGTTGAGCGCGTCGTAGGCAGCGGTGTTGATGTGGCTGCTGAAGGCGTTCACGTGCAGAGCGGACGGCACATTCTCCGCGGCAGTTGGCCGGCGCGCGCCAACTGTCGCCATAGCGACATCATGCGGATTCGGCGGCTGCCCGGCCATGACCTGGCGCAGCTCCCGGTCGAACGCCTCGCCGAAGCGCAGAAGTTCGTCGCTGCCGATGTGGTCCAATGCAAATGTGATCCCGGACTCCTGCCCGCTGTCGGGAAGAAAGCTGGTATTCAGCTGTAGTGTCACATGAAACGTTGGATTGCCTTGCGCATCGGCGGGGCCGGAGCGCGCCATCAGCAGCGCCGGGGGACAGCCACTGCGCCAGGTCACGTAGTGCGTTTCCCCGTGGAGCAGCTGTTCGATCGCTTCGGCGCAGCGCCAATCGGCGAGTTGCAACAGATGGCGTAGATATGTCAGAGGGGCCAAAGGGGCCAGCCCATAGCTGATCTCTACCCAAATGCCGCTGCGCGCCGGACACTCGGCATCCCCGAGCGCCAGGCGCACATTTTCATTCACCGCGGCCAGCGCCCAGGGGCGGATCATGAGGGAAAGGGGGGGACGCGGGCCATCTTCGTTGGCTGGGAAGCGCTGACGGAGTTGGGCCATAGAATTGAAGCGTGAATGAGAGATCGTTTTCGTATTCTTAATCGCCTTACTCTGCCATCCACTGCCGCAGAACGCGTGCATGCTGGGGCAAGGCGATTTCCGGCTCCTCGATTTCGGGATGCCATTTCTTCTCCCACTCGGCGCAGAGATAGCCGTCGTAGCCTTTGGATGCCAGCAGATGGATGATCTCCCGACAGGGCACTTCGCCTTTGCCCAGCAAAACCAGGCGCCAGCTTCCGTCCTCTTTGCGTTGGGCGTCTTTTACATGAACGTGGGCCAGCCGGTCACCGATGAAGGTCCATGTGTCTTCAATCGACTCGCCCATCCGATACGGGTGATGAACATCCCAAATGGCTTTGAGGTATGGTGAATTCACCTGGCGCAGTACGCCGGCTACCTCTTCTCCCCTGCAGAAAGCGTCATGGGTCTCTAAGCAGACGGTGACGCTGTGCCGTTCCGCAGCGGGCATCACCTCCGCCAGGCTGTTGGCAACCAGATCGATCACTTCCTGCATCGTTTGGCCAGCGGAAACGCCGCCGCCGAATGTGCGCACAATGGGCGCGTCCAAATCATTGGCCAAGGCCAGATACGCCTGCAAGTCTGCCACCTGCGCGGCGCGTTCGTCCGCATCCGCCGCGGAAAAACGCGTGGACGCGCCGATGCCGGCGATGACGAGGCCGTGCCGACGCAACAAGCGGCGAATCGCGGCGCGCCGCTCTGCGGCCAGATGTGGCGAGATCACCTGTCCGTCCAGGATACGGATTTCCAGCCCGGCGTAGCCGTCAGCCACTGCCTGTGCCGCAGCGCGCGGCAGATCCCAGTCCGGCGTGCCGAGTGTGCTGAATACGAGTGGATACATGGAGCAATTCCTTGGGTCAATTACGAATTGCGAGTTGGGCAGTTCATTCGTAATTTTTAATTTCTGAGCAGTGCACGGAAAAACGCCACTTCGCGCACAAATGTGTCTAGCCATGGCCCTGGAGGCGCTTCGTATTCGCAATGGATGGAGAGGGGACCGGTATAGCGGATGCGGCGCAACTCGGCGAAGACTGCCGTCCAATCGACGATGCCCGCGCCAGCCGCTACCCAGCGAGCCAAGGCCGCGCCGTGACCCTGCTTTTCCACGCGCTCTATGCGCACGTCTTTCAGAGAAACTATGCTCAGATAGTCCCGCGCCATGGCCAGCCCGAATTCGAACGGCTCGCCATCGACCGCTAAGTGGCCAGGGTCGATGTATGCGCCCAGGTAGGCCGGGTCGAAGTCGCGCAGCAGGTGCATTAACGCGGCCGCGTTGAGTCCCATGCAGTAGTGGGAATGGGTATGGTAGCAGATTTTGACGCTGTAGGCAGCGCCCAGCTTTTCCCAGTCGGCCAAGGCCCGACGCACGCGCTCTACCTGTTCCCAGTAGTCCATTGTGATGGGATCGAATTTGAAATAGCCCAGCTTCAACAGCCGTACATCGGCCGCGTCCATGGCCGCCAACAGAGGCAGGGCGAAAGGGTGATCCGCCGTGAGCAGGTCAAAGTTGGCCGTTATCATGTCGATTCGCAGGCCGGCCGCCGCCATCTGCGCTGCGGCCTGAGGCAAGGCGGTCTCGGCGTTGTCCGGGTTGACCGCATGGCCAGGACGCACAGCCAGGTCGTAGCCGTCGTAGCCGTGCCGATGGGCCAGGTCGATCAGGTCTGGAATGCTCTTTTCCTTCAGCATTTTGGTGAAGATGATCAGGCGCATAGGACCTCGTTGTTTCTCACGTCTCCCTCCTCTTCCCTCTTTTCTCGCCGTTTTACAAGCGGTGCATGTGAAAGCCGCCATCGACGTTCAGGATTTCGCCGGTGGAGAAGGGGAACATGCCTTCGGCCAACGCCACGACCGCTTTGCCCACGTCCTGCGGCTGGCCCCAACGGCGGATGGGGGTCAAGCCGGCGCCGATCAGTTTGTCGTATTTCTCCTTCACAGCGCTGGTCATGTCGGTCTCGACGATGCCGGGACGAATTTCGTAGACGTTGATGCCGCTCTCCGCCAGCCGGTCGGCGAAAAGGGCCGTCATCATGGCGATGCCAGCCTTGGAGATGCAGTATTCCCCTCTGGCCGGGCTGCTGGTGTAGGCGCTGATGGAGCCGATGTTGATGATTCGTGGCGCGCGCTCCTCGCTCCTCCGCTCTCGCTCCTCGATTTGCTCCAGCATGACTCTGGCCACCAGCTGGGTCAGGAAAAACGGGCCGCGTAGGTTGACGTTCATCACCTCGTCGTAGGAGGCCTCGCTCGTCTCCAGGATGTCCCGACGCTGCCGCGGGGCCATGCCCGCGTTGTTCACCAGCAAGTCGATGCGCCCGAAGCGGTCCAGGGTCGTCTGCACCAGGCGCGCCCTGTCGCAGGCTATGCCGATATCGGCCTGCGCGACCAACGCCGCGCCGCCGGCCTCTCTGACTGATGCAGCAGTGCGGTTGGCGGCAGCCGCGTTGCTGCGGTAGTTGACGACCACGGACCAGCCTGTTTCTGCCAAGGCGCAGGCGATGCCGCGACCTATGCCCCGGCCCGCGCCGCTGACGAGCGCTATTTTCGTCATAGTTCAATTCCGAATGCCAGATGAACTACCCAATTCTCAGTTTCTAATTCGGTATTCCCAACAGTTTGCACACCGCTTCCAAGAAGAAATAGTCCCCCCACATGACGCTTTCGTTCACGCCCAGGCCCAGGCGTTGGTGGTACATGCCTTGCTTCAGGATCCCCTCCCAGCCGGCATCCTCGATGGCCAGAAACTCCGGCTCAGTGAGGCTGTCCAACATCTGGCAGGCATAGTCGTGGTACTGCTTCGCACGCGCCGGGTCGCCTGTTAGCTGGGAGAGCTGTATCAGGCCGCTGGCGCAGATGGCGGCGGCCGAGCTTTCGTGTGGATGCGGAGGCGCTGGGTCTGTCCAGTCGTTGGGCGGCACGCCGTGCGCCGGCGTGTTTTCCATATAGTACCAGGCATTGGCCTGGCTGGTCTGCAGAAAGCGGGCATCGCCTGTGTAGCTGTAGGCCGTGCCGAAGCCGTAGAGCGACCAGCCCAACCCCCGCGCCCAAGATGAATCATCTCGCCAGCCCTGGTGGGTCGATTGGCGCAAGAATTCGCCAGTGGCGGTGTCGAAGATACCCTCGTGCGCTGTGCTGCCGTCGCCCCGCACTAGGTAGCGCTGGCTGGTCAGACAGTGGCGGTAGGCGATTGCCCACAGCTCCTCGTCGTCTGTCTCTTGCGCGGCGTAGAAGATGAGCGGTACGTTCATCATGATGTCGATGAAAAGGCTTTCGGCGGAGACAAAGGAATGCAGGTACTCGCCCTGTTCCTGAAAACGCTTGGCGAGGGTCTGGCCGGCGCAGATGACGACGGCGTTCTTGTCCTCGTCGCCGGTCAGGTCGTACCAGCGTTTCCAGGTGGAGAGGAAGAGGAAACCCAAGTCGTGGACGCAGCGGTCGGTCTTGCGATGCTCTATCAGCCGAGAGTAGCGCTCCGCCTTTTCGCGGAAATAGTCATCGCCGGTCGCTTGATGGATGAGCCAGAGCTGCCCGCCCAGAAAACCCTCGCACCAGTTCGTCCAGGCTTCGCCGCCATGCTTCCACTTGCCCTGCCGTGTGTACAGAGGGAAGTGGTCGGGATGCCGTTCTACCAGGTTGCGCAGCTGTTTGGCTGCGAATTCGACGGCTTTTTCGCACTTGGATAGTAGGTTTTCTCGGTCAATCATTTGATCTTGACTCCTGCGCGCTGCGCTGAAAAAGGAATGCAATGCCGCCATGACACTATGACGCAAAGAAAATTCGGGGGTTCATTGCGTCGTTGTGTCTCTGCATCTTTGCGTTTTTCCGTCACAAACTGCCGTTATCACCTCGCGCAGTTTCTGCAGCGCGTAGGCCATGCCATCTGGGCCGCTGAAGCCACTGCTATGACCAGCCAGAGCCAGGTGCGGTTCCAGCGCCAGCATACCCTGATACCCGCTGCCGCTGAGCCGGCTCAGCAGTTCGGGAATCTGCCCGTCGCCTTCGCCCGCGGCCCGGACGGGGCCATTGAGTTCGCAATCTTTGATGTGCACGTAGCCCACCCGGCTGCCGAGCGCTTGCCAGCCCCGCTCGACTACCCGTTCCTCGCCCACCTGCACAAAGTTGGCTGGATCCCACAGAAAGACCAGGTGGGGACTATCAATGGCATGAATCAGCTGCGCGCAGCGGGCGAGGGTATCGCCGACAAGCCCCTTCTCGTTTTCCAACAGCAGGGTGATACGCTCGCACTCGGCTATGGCCACCAAGCGACGCAGCCGGGCAATCGCTGTGTCCACGTAGCGGTCGGCGGCGGCGGAATCCGGCGGGTAGAAGGAGAAGATGCGAATGCGTGTCGTATCCAGCGCGCGGGCGATTTCGCTCAGCCGGCGCACGTTCTGCAGCTCTGTTTCGATGGGCGCTTCTATGGGGCTTTTGCCGACCGGGCCGCCGATGGCGCTGACGGAAACGCCGTGGGCGTCCACCAATGCCCGAACCTTTGCCACCTCCTCATCGGACAGGCTTCCGACATTCTGCCCCCACACAGTTCTCAGTTCCAGGCAGGGGATATTCAGATCGTTTAACACCTGTAGCTGCGTCTCCAGATCCGGCGCGATCTCGTCGCCGAAAGCGCTGATGGTGAAGGATGCGGTTTTCATAAAGATTCAAACTCCAGTGGCTACTGGTCAGTGGCGAGGTCAGGCGCAAGGCGCCGACCTTACCAGGGCTCGTTGACAATTCATGTAAGCCAAACAAAGATAGCGACGACACGCTTCCTGTTTGCCCGCTGCATACACATGTGGAGGCATTGGTAGGAATTTGTACAGTTTCTGCCAATGTTTTGTAGCGATTTTGAGCGTAGACATCCTAACCGTGAGCGCCTTTTTGCACTCTCTTTCCAAATATTAACGGAACCTAGTGGCTAGTGGAAAGTTTACCGGGAACTTCCCCCTAGCCACTGAGCGCTGGCTTATCAGGTATGCGCCGCCAGGATTTCGTCAGTCTTCTGGTCGACCACGACCACCTGTTCCTCCACCGTTTTCTCGCAGCGCAGCACGTCGCCCCACAGGATCTTGATCTCCCCGAACCATTCCAGGACGCCGGGGAGCTGGGGTGTAAAGATGAAGCTATCCAGGGCATCCAGCCTGGCCTCGATCGCCTCGGGGCCGCCCCATGTCGCCTGGTAGTCTGCGTCCTTCCACACGAGAGCGTTGATCGGTTCGGCCGTGCCGGCCAAGGCGATATTCTTCTGGTTTTCAAAGTTGGCCAGATACATCATGAACTCGAACGCCTGCTCTGGATGCTGGCTTTGCTTGGTAACGATGTGGAAGTGCATAGAGCCAAGGCCGGCGCTTTTGCCGGTGTTGGGCGAACGCACCCAGGCCACCTGAGTGAGATCCGCCTCGCTGCGGGCAGCCCAGGCCAGATCGCCGCGGGAGGTGATTCCCTGGACGCCGGCAGCCCAGGGATTCGTGCCCAGAGCCTGCCCCTTTCCTTGCAGATCGTCCACATTTATCATGCACCCGTCCTGGCAGATCATGCCCACTGCGAACTGTTGCCCTTCAATGAATTCGGGCGTATTCCAGGAGCCCTTTTTGTTCTCGACGTCGATGAGCTGGCCGCCGTTGGCGACACTCCAGTTCACCAAGCCATCCTGCTCGATATTGCCAAAGCTGAAGCTGGCGCCAAAGATGTCCTCGCCCAAGTCGTTGATGGCACAGGCGGCCTCGCGGTAGTCGTGCCAGTCCCACCACTTGTCGCCGTTGTGATCATGCTCCCAGGGCATGGGGACACCAGCTTCCTTGAAGAGGTCCTTGTTGATGCCTGTCATGACGATGTTGAGCTGGAAGGGCACGGCCTTTACCTTGCCCGGCTCATAACCGACATGTTGCGGGATGCGCACCAGATCACTGCCCTCCTCACCGGGGAAGGGAACGCCCTGTGCCTCGAAGTAGGGAGTCAGATCCGCTGCAATCTCATGGAAGGCGCTCAACTGCAAATCGAAGAACAACATGATGTCGCCCCATTCCCCTGCGGCAACCAGGATCGGCATGCGGCGGTCGAAGTCTGCAACCGGTTCAAAGATGATACCGATTTCTGGGCGCTCTTCGGCCCACTTGTCGAGGAAGCCGTTCATAAGCTCACGGCGCACGCCGGATCCCCACTTGTTGAGGAAACGCAGGGCGACCCGTTCCGAGGAGGGGTCCGCGGCCTCTTCCTGACTCCCCGCGGGCGGGGAGGCCGTTCCCGCTGGCACGCATCCTGCCAACGCTGTTCCAGCCACCAGACCACCAGATACTTTCAGAAAATCACGCCTGCTTGATTTGCCTGTCATCGATTTTCCCTCCTTAGGGTATGTTCGGCATTCCCGCCCAGTTCAATAGCAGAATTATTTGAATTTGCAGGAACCAAGGCAGGATATATCCTGTATCTTCCTGTCAATCCTTACATCCTGATCGAAGGACGCTCATGCCTTAGTCGATAGTATAGAAATGTGTTAAGTTACCCCAAGTTACTCCCTTCAGATTCTTCGTTATCGAAGCGCCCAGATCTGATGAATGCTGAAAGGTAGCGCCTTCGAGAATACTATTATACAATATGTGCCATGCTTCCAAACAATACAAATAATCCTACTTCTGTTGACCCTTGGAGTGAATCGCCAATGCAATTTGGAATCTGCACGTCTATTGCTGATGCAGAAACCGCGCAAGCCGCCGGTTTCGATTTTGTCGAGCCGACGGTGCGCTCGTTGCGCCCGCAAGATCCAGATTTCGACGCCATCCGCGCGCCGTTCGATAGCGCGCCCCTGCCCACACCGGTCTTCAACGTATTCGTGCCCAGCGAGATCCGACTTACAGGGCCCGAAGTGGACTGGCTGCGGGTGGAGACCTATCTTGCGACTGCCATCAGGCGGGTGGCCGAGCTGGGTGGCAGGGCTATCGTCTTCGGCAGTGGCGGCGCCCGCCGCGTGCCCGACGGCTTCCCCCAGGCCGAGGCCCACACGCAGCTGGCGCGCTTCCTCAGGCTGGCCGGGGACGTGGCAGACCGCAATAACCTGTCTATCGTCATTGAGCCGCTGAACGCGCGCGAGTCGAATATCATCAACAGCCTGCTGGAAGGCAGACGCCTGGCCCAAGAGGCCAATCACCCGCGCGTGCGTCTGCTGGCCGACTTCTACCACATGATGGAGGAGCGCGAGCCGCTTTCCCATATCACCACCTGCGCCCAATGGATCGAGCACATCCACGTAGCCGATTCGGGCCGGCGCGCGCCCGGTAGCGGCTCCTACCCCTATGATGAGTTCTTCCGCCGCTTGCATGCAGACGGCTACAGAGGGCGCATCTCCATCGAATGCCGCTGGGATGACCTCGCAGCCCAGGCCGCGCAAGCGTTGGCATTCCTACGGCATTCCTGGCAAAAAACGCAATGACGCCAGACAGTACGCTCAACTTTGCCATCCTTGGCGCCGGCATGGTCGCCGACTACCACCGCGCCGCAATCGCCGCGGCAGCGGGCCAGGGCGCGCGCTTGGCTGCGGTGGGGCACTACGATCCTGCCCGCTTCACTGAGATCTCCCAGCGCTTTGGCGCGCCAGCAAAACACTTTGCCGAACTGCTGGCCGACCCGGCCGTGGATGCGCTTTGCATCTGCACGCCCAGCGGACTACACGCCCAGCAGACAGTTGCGGCCGCGAGAGCGGGCAAGCATGTGCTGGTGGAAAAGCCCATGGCTCTCTCTGTGGCCGATGCCGATGCCATGATCGCCGCCTGCCGGGAAAACAACGTGCGCTTGGGTGTCTGTCTGCAACGCCGGGCAGAGCCGCTCTTCCGCCGAGTCCATGACGCCATCCACGCAGGCGACCTGGGCGACATCATCCTGGGCGTTGTGTCCATGCCCTACCACCGCGATGAAGCCTACTACGCCCAGGCCGAATGGCGGGGTAGCTGGGCTTTGGACGGAGGCGGCGCGCTGATGAACCAGGGTATTCACATCATCGATCTGCTGGTCTGGTGTCTGGGCGATCCGCTGGAGGTGGCGGCTTTCGCCGATGGACGCTATCGCAGCGTGGAGATCGAGGATACGGCTGGCGCGTTGGCGCGCTTTGCCAACGGCGCGCTGGCGACGATCACTGCCACTGTGGCAGCCGAACCCGGCTTCCCTCACCGCTTGGAATTCTACGGCACAGCTGGCGGCATCCAGATCGAAGGGGAATCGGTTTTGCGCTGGACCCTGGCCGACCCGCGCAAGGCGACAGTCGAACCGTGGCCCGTCGCCACAGAACAGGTGGACGCCGGCATGGCCGGCGACCCGCGAGGCATCTCCAGCAGTGGCCACGTAGCTATCCTGAAGGATTTCATCGCCGGCATCCGCAGCGGCGCAGATCCAGGCATCGACGGCATCGAAGGCCGACGCAGCCTGTCCGCAATCCTGGCGCTGTACGCAGCCGCGAACCTGTAGTGACCATTCGCATGCATACGCCTGCAACGAGCGCGCCCCCCAGTAAGTTTCGCTGGGCCAGACTGAGACCACACCTGATCGGCTGGGCCTGTATCTCGCCCTGGCTAGTGAGCTTCAGCTTCCTGATGGTCTATCCTTTTATCGCTTCCTTCGTTCTCAGCTTTACCCGCTATCAGCTGGTCGGCTCCCCTGCGTTTATCGGCACAGAGAACATCCAGCGCATGCTGTTCGCTGACGCCAGGGTTCTCACATCGCTACGGGTTACCTTTACCTATGTCCTGCTCACCGTGCCGGCCGGTACGGCCATCTCTATATTGGTTGCCCTGTTGCTCAACCAGAAAGTGCGCGGCATCCCTTTCTTCCGCACATCTTTCTACATACCCAGTGTCATCGGCGGCGTGGGCCTGGCTCTGCTGTGGACGACGATCCTGGCGCAGAACGGGCCCGTCAACACCGCGCTGAGGTGGACAGGGATAGAGGGCCCCAACTGGCTCTTCGATACCGCTTGGGCGCTGCCTGCGCTGGCTCTGAAAAACCTTGCCACGTCCGGCGCCGCGATGCTGATCATCCTGGCGGCGCTGCAAGGCGTTCCCCAACATCTCTATGAGGCGGTAGAACTCGACGGCGGCGCAGAATGGGCTAAGTTCCAGCATGTGACCCTGCCGCAGATCTCGCCGGCGATCTTTTACAACCTGATTGTGACCACAATCGGGGTGTTGCAGTCCTTTGTCGAAGCGTTCATTATGACCGATGGCGGCCCCGGAACCGCTACCCTGTTCTATGGTCTCTATCTCTATCGCCAGGCCTTTGAATTCTTCCGTATGGGCTATGCCTCTGCGCTGGCCTGGCTGATCTTCCTTATTATCCTGGGGCTGACCATTCTGAACTTCAGAGTTGCCCGATACTGGGTCTACTATGAGGCTGAAACGTGAGAAACGAGGATAGAGACCGCAGAAGAGAGAGGCGCGCTGTCTCTCCCACTTCCGACTCTCCACCCACTTCTTCCGCTTGGAGAAAGAGCATCGCAGCCCAGCGACGTTTGCGTGATCTGCTGGCCTACGCTTTGTTGGCGCTGGGCTTTGTCTGGTTTATCTTTCCGCTGCTGTGGGTTGTGTTGAGCTCGCTGAAAACCTTTCAGGATTTCAACCAGATTCCGCTGCGCTTCTTGCCTTCCGAGCTGTACCTGGGCAACTATCCGCGCGCCTGGAACAGCGTTCCCTTTGGCCGCTATTTTCTCAACACGACCAGCATCGTCGCCTTGAGCGTCGTCGGTGAACTGTTGAGCGCTTCCCTGGTCGGCTACGGTTTCGCCCGCCTCAGGTTCTGGGGGCGTGATCTCCTCTTTATGGTGCTGCTGAGTACGATGATGTTGCCGTTCTGGGTGGTCATCATTCCGCGCTTCCTGCTGTATAAGCAGATCGGCTGGATCGGTAGCTGGCTACCTCTCATCGTGCCCAGCTATTTCGCCAACCCTGTCTATGTCTTTCTCATGCGGCAGTTCTTTATGACCTTGCCGCCTGAATTGGACGACGCCGCCAAAATCGATGGCTGTCATGAATTGGCTACCTTCTGGCGCATTCTGCTGCCGCTGACCAAGCCGGTACTGGCCACGATTGCCATCTTTGCCTTCATCAACGTCTGGACTGACTTTTTGAAACAGGTGATCTATCTGAGTCGGGAAAGCGCCTACACCGTAGCCATTGGGCTGGCCTTCTTGCGATGGCAGATCGCTGAAGGAGATCCAGTGCCAGGTTTGTTGATGGCCGCGACTGTGTTCACCTCTTTGCCGATGATTGCGGTCTTTTTCATAGGCCAGAAATATATGGTTCGAGGCATCGCCTTGACAGGGCGGACCGGCACATGATCCGCCTCTCGCAGAGAAGGGAGAGAACAAACCAGTGCCCAGCCGCCAGTGACGCCGTTTCTGGCCACTAGCCACTGATCACTGCAGTTCTCCCTCTTCTGAAAAGGAGAAACACATGGATACGAGATTAGCAGGGAAGGTAGCCATCATCACGGGCGCAACCCTAGGCCTTGGCAAGGCAGGAGCATTGTTGTTCGCCAAGCAGGGAGCATCCGTTGTCATCTGTGACCGGGGCAGAACCCCGCAGAATGCCCAAAGGGTTCTCGCAGAGGCCGAAGGGCTCAGCGGAGAAATCGCCTATAAAAGATGTGATGTCATGCGGAAAGAGGACATCCAAGCCCTGGTTCAATTCACCCTGGAACGGTTCGGGCGCGTTGATGTTATGGTCAATAATGCCATCATCGACAACCCTGGTGGGCTGTTGGAGGATGTTACGCTGAAAGACTGGGAAGACGGGCTGTTTTGCCATCTGACAGCGCCCCTTCTGTTCTGTCAGCAGGTGGTGCCTGTGATGATTCAACAGGGGGGTGGCAGCATTATCAATGTCTCTTCAGGCAATGCTCTTTTCGGAAGCCCCAGCATTTCATCCTATGGCCCGGCCAAAGCCGGCATGATCAATTTCAGCATGAGTCTGGCTGTCACCTATGGCCCGTATGGGATTCGAGCCAATACGCTCACCCCTGCCCGTATGCTCACAGAGAAGAAATTCGAGATGCTCAAGCAGAATCCGGCCGAGGTCAGAAGACAGAACTATGTCTATCCACTGGGCAGCCCCGCCCGGCCAGAACAGGTGGCGGAAGTCATGCTCTTTCTGGCGTCGGATGAATCAGCGGCCATCACTGGGCATAATCTGGTCGCTGACCGGGGGGCTGCGGCTTTCAACCCGATCAGCGTGCCTGGACGTCTGGAAGCCAATATCCGCGAAAATCTGGAAGCGCAAGGATCAGAATGGATACAGGCTGAAATCTGAGAAACTGAGAGAAAAGAGGATAGAGATATGCGCCGCTTCTCACTTCTCTCTCCTCTCCTGGTTGCATTAGCCCCAGCTGGCAATAAAGTCCGCGAGTGTGAATCCGGCCGGCATCTCGTTAAAAAAGTAGCGCATCGGGCTCGCCTGGAAGCCAGGAGCGAAATGCTCCTGCTGCGCCTGGAGTTTGGTATCCAGGGTCGCGAATCGCCGCTGGAGGACGACGGCCTCAGAAGCTGTGAAGCGCTGCGCGAAGCGGGGACCCCAATTGATTGAGAGCGGATGTGGCTGGAACGCGCGACGGCGATACTCTTCGGATATGCCGCAAAGGTGGGCGCTGGAGGATGCGTCGCCATCCGCCGCCGAGTCGAGATGCTTCACGACCTGAATATGAAGAGCCGCTTTGGAAAGGTAGATCGACAGAACCATCTTGCCATCTTCACCGACCCCTGGCTGGATCGCCTCAAGAGCAGCCAGGTAGGCGCCGACATCACCGTCTATCACCGCACGCAACCCGGACTCGGTCCAGTCCTGCAACTCTGCGCTTTTCTTGTGCCAATGCGCGAATGTTGCGCGGGCGTCAGGGGAAAGAAACGCACTGAAGGAGATGTCCGGATAGTATGGGAAGATCGAATGCCCCCCATGGATGGTACGGCGCATTTTGGCGCTGTAGTCGCTGCCCCAATGCAGCAGGTAGTTGATATACACGACCGCGTCGCCGGCGTTTAGCTCCACAGGGGCGCCACCGGATAGGGAGCCCCGCGGGTTGTCCAGTAGCTGTTGGTTTTCGCTGTCGGTGTTGAGGCGGCGATGGCTGCCAGGTACAACCCATAGCACATCGTCGTCATAGAGAGGGATGTTCCACTGCACATACTTAGGTCCATTCTCCAGCAAGTCCTTCTGCAGACCAGCCAGAGGCGCCATATCGATCGGGTGGACATCGCGATGCCACTCGGCCGGTCCATGATCGCGTACGGGGCTGCACATCAACATCATGCCGGCCACCGACGCTGCCTCCGGGACACTCAACAGTTGGCGGCTGACCCCCAATGTATTCTCTTGCAGCCAGATCTCGACCGTGCTGGCCGTTTCTGCGTCAATCAGGGTGTTGTAGGAGACCAGACGCGGCTGCCGCTGGGTTTCCCAGACGCCGCCAGGCGGATCTCCCGGCGCACGTTCCTGAGCCCAGATCGTCTTCTGTCTTTCGACCAGCGCTTCAAAGTCGGCGCGTACTTGGTGTAACTGAGCCGGGGGGATGACGCCCCGCAAAACGAGGTACCCCTGGTCCAGAAACTGTTGGCGGTCGACCTGCATGTCTAGTCCCTCCTGTTGTACGGTGGCTGCAATCTCTTGCTGCTTCTGGGCCCTCTCGCTCCGGGCGTTGACAGAAGAAAAGACTTAATTGTACAACATAGTCAAATCAGCTGATCTGCCTGAAATTTGTGCTGAAGTCATTGCGGCCATAAAAACCATCTCCTCTACACAAGCGCAGAATAATTTCGGCAGAGTTCTTGATGATGTCGTGCAAAACCACGTTCACTATATTATCAAACGTGTAACATGCCACAGGCAATTCTAGTGAGCCTCTCCGAGGAATATCTGCTGTCGGCAGGCGCCAGGGAGCGGCGTCTTGAGGAAAGCGTTCGTGAACAGCGTCCTACCTACCATCTGGAAACGCCTTTAGATCGCTCATTGGTTCAAGGAAAACGGCTTTTGTGTTCCTTTTCGCATTGGCAGTTATGCGCACGCTGGATGTTCGTCGCATATTTGCCGAGTTCCCTGCGCGCGGCGCGAGTTTCAGAACTGCAACGGCGTTTCGCCTTGACTGCCTGGCTTTATGGCAACTGGTTTGTTCTGTCGATCTGCCCATCTTTCAGATACAGAACTGTATCTACGTAACTGTCTACCAGGCTATCGTGGGTCACGATCAGGAGGGTGACGTTCTGCTCCCGCACTATCTGCTGGAAGAGGCTCAGTATCTCCCGCGCTGTGGCGCTGTCTAACTCGCCAGTCGGCTCATCCGCCAAGATCAGCTTCGGGTCGTTGGCCAGCGCGCGGGCGATTGCCACCCGCTGCTGTTGCCCTCCGGACAGCTCAAAGGGACGATGATCCTGCCAACGCGTCAGCCCTACCAGCTCCAGGCAATGTGTGGCTTTTTCCTGGCGTTCTCCGCTCTGTACGCCGGCCATGCGCAGAATCAATTCCACGTTCTCAAACGCGGACAAGCTGGGCAGCAAGCCGAATGACTGAAAGATAAAGCCGACCTGGTCGCGACGCCATTGGGTGAGCCGTCGTTCGTTCCAGGCATCTATTTCCTCGCCGAAGATGCGTATCTTCCCTCGCGTCGGCGAATCCAGCCCCCCAATGCAGTTGAGGAGAGTCGTCTTGCCGCTGCCGGAGCGCCCTTTCAGCGCGGCAAATGTGCCTTGCGCGATCTGCAGATTGACACCTTTCAGCGCGGCCACTTCCAGGCTGCCAGTCTTATAGATGCGCCAGATCTCTTCCGTTTCGATAGCGCTGTTCGGGTAGCGATTGTTTTCATTCATATACATATCTATTGTTGTCGCGCCCAGTGAGGTATGAGGGCGCGCATCGTGCGCATACCGCCCCCGCTCGCACTTCAACTCTTGCGACGAAAGCGACTGAAAATTCCACCGATCCCCTTGGCCTGGCGGATACGGACAGCAGCAGCCTGCTCCTGGGCGACAAGCTCCGGCGCCTCAGCGTTTTCATTGTCCACCGGCCGGATCAGAATACCCTCATCGGTGACGTCGAGGAGCGCCCGACCACGGATCGAGAACTGCTGTAGTACATCCTTCGGGATCTGCAGACGTCCGGAACTGTCCAGCACCACCAGTTCCTCGAAATGTTCTTCGTGTTCCTCGACGATGCCGTCGCCACCGCTGTTCAGCGCGTCTTCATCGAAGCGCTCGACGGTGCGCACTTGGCGCCGCGTCTCGCTGGCGAGCATCCCATCGCGGATGGCGACCACCCGGTCTACGTGGCGGGCGATGGTCGGATCGTGGCTGACGATGATGATCGTCAATCCCAACTCTTCGTTCAGCGCGCGTAGGGTGGCGTAGATCGTCAAGGCTGTGGTCGTGTCCACTTCGCCGGTCGGTTCGTCCGCGAGCAGGAGCGCTGGACTGTTGGCCAGTGAGACGGCAATCGCTACACGCTGTTGCTCACCGCCGGATAGCTCGCGCATCTGGTGTTGCATACGGTCACTCAGCCCGACTTTCTCCAACAGATCCTGGGCCCGTTTGCGTTTTTCGCCGCCGGCGAATCCGGCCAGGGTCATGGGCAGTTCGACATTTTCGATTGCGTTCAGATAGGGCACCAGATTGCGGGCGCTCTGCTGCCAGACGAATCCGACCTGCTCCCGCCGGTAGCGGTTGATGGCGCGCTCCGACATCTTCAATAGATCGAATTCACCCACCCGCACACGGCCAGCCGTGGGTCTGTCCAGACCGCCGAGTATGTTCATGAGCGTGGATTTGCCGCTACCGCTGACCCCAACAATCGCCATCAGTTCGCCAGCGCGCACTGACAGATTCAGCCCTTGCAAGGCCACGACCTCCAGATCAGCGATCTGATAGATTTTGACCAGACCATCACAGAGTATAAAGGGTTCAGCCATGAGGTTTTGTTCCGCCTTATACCGTTTCGCCCAGTTTGATAGCCTGGAATATCTTCATGCGCAGAAGCAATCCTAGCAGCGCGCCCAGCGCGGCGATGAACAGGATTCCGAACAGCGCGTATACACGCGTGATTGCCGGCCAGGCGATCCCCACCAGGAACGGCGGCGTCAGATCCGCGGCGCTGTTGCCTACCTGCAGGTACGGTATGAACTGACTGCTCACCGATGCGCCCAGTAGTGTGCCGGCGCCGATCCCCGCCAATATCAGAAATGCCAACTCCCAGGCCAGAAAGATGGTCATCTGCGCCGAAGAAAGACCAATAGCCCGCAGCGTCCCCAGTTCAATGAAGCGACGACGGAATGAAAACAATGTGTAGAGCAGAAAGCCCAGCGCCGTCAGCAGAGCAGCTGCCAGGAAGCCGACCGATAGAACGCCGAACAGGCCCTGGCGCTGCGGCAACCTCTGCTCTTCGGCGATCCTCTGGCGTGCCGATGCATAGTTGATAACGTTGATATCGTACTGGCGAAGCTCGCGGGTAAGGGATTCGTAATCGGCGGCCGGGTGGGTGCGCACAAGCACATCATAGGGAAACTGGCCGCCCATCCGTTCAAACAGATAGTCCAGATTGCCCACGATCAGGGGGGCGTCTTCGTCCGGGTACCAGGTGGGAAAGTAGCGGAAATCGCCAACGATCCGCATGAGCATCTCCGCTCGCAGTCCATAGCGGGCCGCGCCGATGCGTAGGGTGTCGCCGACAAGCAGGTTGTGCGCACGCCTGAACTCCCGTGATACGAGAATGCCTTCAGGGTGCAGAGCCAATGAGTTCATCAGTGAACCGAGCGACGCGGCGGCAAAGTCGCGCCGCCAATAGGCCGCTTTGGGAAAATCGAGACGATCTATGCCGAAAATCCGAGCGTCCCGCCAGCGACCATCCAGATGCGCGCGGCCATCGAAACGGGCGAAACGGCTGGCTGCCTGTATGTGCGGCGCCCGCAGATGTTCGGACACCGGCACGAATGTCCAGGATGCGCTTTCGGCTTCGCCCGATGTGGAGGGCGCGCCGCCGCCAGGAAACCCGGGGGAGGAGACCGGCGTGTCGCCCAACTCCGCCAAGCGCCCATCCGCGCCCACCTTGTAGTAGGCCCGGTCATACAGATGGCCGTCAAGCGTCTGGGCCAGGGTTGTCGTGAACGCCGACAGGCTGAGCGTCAGTACCAGCAGGATCAGCGGCGCTGTGTAGATGCCCCGATTGCGCGCCAGCTGTCTGCTGGCCAGTAGGATGCCCACGCCCCGCCCCAGAGACGCTACCCAGGCGATAAAGCGCATGAACAGCGGCAAAATACGCACTGTCATAAGCGTCAGGGCAAAGATGCCCAACGCCGGGATCAGGAATAGCAGCGGGTTCTGAAATACCGTGTCCTCTGTTACCGCGCCCGGCAGGCCGATGCTGCCCTGCTCGCGCAGTAGATAGATGCCATAGCCGGCCGGCAGCAGCAGTAAGACGTCCAGGTAGGCGCGCTGCCACCAGGGCGGGCGCAGCGTGCGGGCTGTCTCCATTTTGTAGGTCACGATTGTGTGGCGGGCGGATGCGAAGCTGGGCGCCGTCTGGGCCAGGATAACGATCAGCAGCCCCCCGATGCCAAACTGGAATGTGGACTGGGTCAGCAGCAAACGCAGATCAGCCGCCAGTGTGAAGTTGAGAAAACTGCGCGTGGAAGCGATCAGTTCGGCCACGCGAAAGCTCAAGGGCAGGCTGAGCCCCAGTCCGAGTATGCCCAGAAACACAGCCTCCAGTCCGGAGATGCCGGCTACCTGGCCTACGCTGGCGCCCCGGCTACGCAGAACCGCTACCTCATTGCGCTGGCGGGCCACGGCCAGACCGACTACCAGGCCGATGAACGCCAGCAGCAGACCAATGATCGGCGCGCTGAAGGCGTAGAGCAGCGTTGTCAGCAGGCCGCTCGCGCGCTGATAGCGGCGTAGCGCGCCAAGCGGGGAGATGCTCAGCTGACTGTTCGCCAGCAGGGAGGTCGCCCGCTGCTCCACCCGCCGCCCGCGCGCCAGCAGACGCCCTACATCGCTGGACGTTACATCCGCGCCGTCCATCACCAGATACCACAAGCCCAGATTCACGTCCTGCGGGTAGACCGGCGCTATGCGGTTGTGGTAGCTCTGCTCGGGGATGACAAACAGCGTTTCCAATGTCGAGGGATTGTAGAACCAGACATCGCTGCTCAGGTCCGCGGGCACCCACACGCCAGCGACGCGCACCGGCGTCTGGTAGCGTGCGCTGTCGCCATTTTGCGCGCGGATGCGCCGGAAGAGCATGTAGTCTTCACCCACCTGCAAGCCGATCTCGTCGGCCAGCTCCCGATTCACCAGGATCTCGATCGGCTCTTCGGAGTCGGAAGGGGAAACAGCGGGCCATGCGCCTTCCACGATCTGGATGGCATTTTCGAAGCCGCTTATAAAGCCGATGTTGACCCATTCCAGCGGATCGGTTGTATCGGCATAGGCGATCTGGTCGCTGGGGAACAGGCGGAAGTTGTCGGTCTTGACATAGCGCACTGTGCGCTTGTGGGGCAGACCCAAATCGCCGGCCGCCTGGTTGCTGAGGTAGGTGTCCAGCTGGCTGACCTCTTCCCACTCCCGCGCGCCGTAGGTGGAGCCCAGATAGCGGAACATGTAGGCGAACGCCGGGCGCGAGTAGGTATCATTGACGCCGCTTGCGGTCAACTCCTCCCGCAGCAGTCGGTAGTAGACCGCGTCGGCATAGAGCGGAATGCTCATCACCAGCGTTATCGAGGCAACCAGACCCAGTAGCAAGGCCAGAGCGAGCCAGCGCTGAGCCAGAATGCGCTTGATGGCGACTATCAGTATCGCCCACGTTCGCAACAGATATCCCATAGAAAAAAATCAGTCGCCAGTCGCCAGCTAACACCAGTGGCCAGTCGCCAGTTTCCAGTGACTGCCGTTTCTGGCCACTAGCCACTGATCACTGGAAACTGCCGTTTCACTGGCCGACCACAGTTTGGCCTTCTTCCAGCCCTTCTTCGATCTCCACCCGATCCGTGGTCTGGATGCCTACCTTCACGTCTACCCGTCTCTGGATGTCGCCGTCCTGTATGACCACGAAGCGCCGCCCGTCGAATACCCGAATCGCTTGGGGCGGCAACCAGAGGACACGCGCCTTGCGTTCGATCTCCACACGCACTTGGACGAGGTCACCCATCTCAAAGCCAGCTTCTTGCGCCGCCTGTTCAACGCTGATACGGGTAGACTTGTCCGGGTCGATCACCTGGCCGCTGCCGCCGCTGCCAAAGGGGTAGGGCAGCCGGCGGACGTGTCCACTCAGGATTTCGCCGGGACGACCGATAAGCGAGATTTCCACCGGCATATCTTCAGCCAATTCGTTCATCTGATCGCTGATCAGATCCGCTTTGACTTCCAGTTTTGTGATGTCGGCGATGGAAACGACCGTATCGAAGGCATCCACCGGGCGCCCCGCTGTCAGGGAGACGGAAAGCAACTGACCGTCAAAGGGGGCCGTAATGGTGGCGTCGGCGATTGCGCTCCGCAACTTTTCTACCTGGAGCTGCGCGCGGGCAACGTCATTCACAAGCAGCGGGTCTACACCATCACCTAGCTGTTCCAGCGCGATTTCAGCCAATTCCACCTGCTTTTGAGCGACAGAAATGGCGAAGTTGTCATCCGGACGTTCCGTTCTCAGGTTCAGCAACTGCAGGCTGGCGATGTCCAGATGTATCCGCGCTTTGCGGATCTGAAAGGCCAGGTCTTTTTCAGCCGCGGAGAGCCGGGACTGGGCTCGCTCCAGATTCAATTGGGTGGAGGTCAGCTCGCGTTCCAAGTCGTCGATTTCCAGGTCGGCGATAATCTGACCGGCTGTTACAAAGTCGTTGCGTTTGGCGTAGACAGTGCGAATGCGGCCCCCCGTACGGAAGAACAATGCCTCCTCCACCACCGGCGCTACCCGCCCGCTGAAGGTGCGCTCACGCAGTATCTCACCGGTCTTTACCGTATATGTGGGCTTGACCGGCACGACAGATGTAGGGATGGGGGTCGGCGTCGGTTCGTTGGCAGCGATCTCTGCGCTGCGGCCTGCCGGCAAAAGAGCGCAACCGCTTAAAACGAAACTTAGCGCAATTGGGAAGACATCCCGCAAGCGCAAGAGACGAAAAGGCATTCGGTAGGAAGGCAGGTGATTCATTCGTTCCTTAGTTTCTTCTTTCATGAACAGGGTGTGTTTCAAATACAAAATGGGGACGCAGATGACACAGAGAATTACGAATTAGATAATTCGTAATTGATCAATTCTTAATTGGAAATGGTATGCTGGTAGCGTAACACAAAGTCCTTATATCCCAAAGCGATAGCATTCCCCGATGCGATGCGATACAATAGATAGCCGGAACAACAGGTGATTGCGAACGGATTCGCCCGCAAAACAACGTATGGCGCGCCTAGCGGTGGCGCGCAATTCAACCGTCGCGCCCAGCAGTGGCGCGCAATTCACCGTCGCGCCTAGCAGTGGCGCGCAATTCAACCGTCCCTTTGCCAGACCCCTCCAGGAGCGAAACGATGACCCGCTCACCATCTGAAAGGCCCAATGTAATTGTTTTCTTCACAGACCAGCAACGCTGGGATTCAACGGGCGTGCATGGCAACCCGCTCGATCTGACACCGAACTTCGATCGCATGGCCCGCCAGGGCACACATCTGCAGACAACAGTCACCTGTCAGCCGGTGTGCGGGCCGGCCCGCTCTTGTTTGCAAACGGGAATGTACGCTACCGCCAGCGGTTGCTTTCGCAACGCCATTCCCCTGCCCCAGGATGCCCGCACGCTGGCCGATTTCTTCAAAGGAGGAGGCTACGACACGGGCTACATCGGCAAGTGGCATCTGGCGAACCGCGAGAATCTTGGCCCCGTGCCGGCAGAGGAACGCGGCGGCTACGATTTCTGGTTGGCGTCCAATGTACTGGAGTTCACCTCTGACGCATACGACACGGTGATCTATGACAATGACGGCGCAGCAGTGAAGCTGCCCGGCTATCGCGTGGATGCCCTGACAGACGCAGCCATCCGCTACATCGATGCCCATCAGCAGAACCCGTTCTTTCTGTTCATATCCTATATCGAGCCCCATCATCAGAACCATATCGACGACTACCCGCCGCCGGACGGCTACCGGGAACGGTACGCCGGGCGCTGGACTCCGCCGGATCTACTGGCATTGGGCGGATCTGCCCAGCAGCATCTGGGCGGCTATTGGGGCATGATCAAACGGCTGGACGAAGCGTTGGGTCGGCTGCTGGATGCCCTGAAGAGCCTGGCTCTGAACGAAAATACGGTTGTCCTGTACACCAGCGATCATGGTTGCCACTTCAGGACGCGCAACAGCGAATACAAGCGTTCCTGTCACGAGGCGTCCGTGCGCGTGCCAACGGCACTGATCGGCCCCGGCTTCACGGGCGGCGGCGAAGTGCGGGAGATCGTCAGCCTGCTGGATTTACCGCCGACACTGCTGGACGCGGCCGGGCTCCCGTTGCCGAGTCAGATGCAGGGACGTTCAGTTGTGCCGCTGATCAACCGTCAGGCGCTGGATTGGCCGCAAGAGGCGTTGATACAGATTAGCGAATCTCAGGTGGGGCGGGCTGTGCGTACCCAGCGCTGGAAATATGGCGTCACCGCGCCGGATAAAGACGGAAGACAGGATGCTGGCTCTGATCGGTATGTGGAGGAGTATCTTTACGACCTGAAAGCGGACCCGTACGAACTGACAAATCTTGTCGGTTTGGCGTCCCACCGTCAGGCCGCGGATGCGCTGCGGGATCGGCTGATCCGCCGTATGCTAGAGGCAGGGGAGCCGCCGGCGACCATCGATCCGGCCCCGGCGCGGTCTGGCGGGCAAAGGATTGTGACAGAGGCAGAGGCGCGGGCATAGGAAAGGTCAGCTGAAATCGATATCGACCCGGCCCCGCTGTTTGTGGGCTTCTTCATTCTGCTGTGAACGATCTGTTTCGCAGCGGGCCAGTGCAGCGTCGATCAGTACGCGGACAGCGAACAGAGCCTCCCTTCGGGCGGCGTAGGCATGTGTCCAGAACGCTTGCGGCAGGCCGAGATCGGTGTGCCGCAGCTCTTCATTCAGCCCTTCCAGCCCTTCCAGCAGCCAGGCGGAGAAGGCAAAGGCGTTCGCTCGGTCTGCCCGGGACCGACGGGGGGGAGGCTCTGCTTGCGACTCGGCAGTCGTTTGTGGCGATGGGGCGTTGGTCCCGGCGTCATTGCCGTCTTCTGGCATCCCGTCGTTGATAGGAATCGATCTGCGTTGTTTCATAGGGTAGCCTGCATGGGCGTTCAGGCGCGTTGATTGGCGACCAGAGTGCGGATAACCCGATAGTCTCGCCCGCCGAAGCGATATTTATACTCCTCATCACCCTGTAGAAAATCGAAAACCTTTATCCCGCGGGCAATTGCATGCTGAATGACGTAGCCCAACAAAACCCAGCCAGGGCTATAGCTGGCCCAGCTTCCCGTATCATAGCCGGAATTGTAAAGCAGCAACTGTTTTTTGTACTCGAAAGCGAGCAGCGCTGCCGCGTTTTCGCCGTTGAGAGACAGAAAGCTCAATTGGAGACGGCCCGCTTCCAGCATGCGGCTGGCCATGATGCGAAAGAATCGTTCCATGCGCGGCGTCATAAACCGCTCTTTGTCCGGGCGGCTCATACGCTGCAAGCGCAGGAACTCATCCATGCCCTCCTGCAGATCGCCCACTGACTGGACTATGTGAAAGTCCACCTCTATCTCCCGCTCCACCCGGCGCTGTTTGCGGCGCATTTCGTGGCGCTGCTTCTTGTCGATCTGCAGAAGATACTGTTCATAGCGTTGCGGCAGGAGCACATGGGGCGCCACATCTTCCTGACTGACCTCCACCTGGAGACCTGCGGTCTGAAAGATCGCAGGTAGCGTCCGGTAGCTCAGGCTATCCTCTGGCAGATTGCACAGATCCAGATAATCCCATGCCGGCGCGGCATCGCTCAGCAGCCAGTTCAGCAAGCAGGAGTAGACCGGCTGTTCCCAACCAGAGGCGACAAGAATATCCAGAAAGTCGCTGACCTCTACGCAGCCGACCAGTTGCAGGCTACGCATTCCCCTCCATTTGCCCCTTTGGTGTTCCATGAAATAAAAGGGCGCGATGCCGACCAGCCGTTTCTGCGCTTTTTCATGGAAGGCCAGGATCCAGAGTTCGCCTTCCCCCAGCTGCTGCCACCAGACCGACTGCCATTCGTGTGTCAGGAAAAACGTATCATAGCGGCTCTGGGCCAGCAGATCGTTCCACTCCGGGGCCAGCGCGCTTAACCCATTGGGATAGACGCTCGGTCCATAGATC
Organism: uncultured Caldilineaceae bacterium; assembly: GCA_958295915.1. GTDB lineage: Bacteria > Chloroflexota > Anaerolineae > Caldilineales > Caldilineaceae > Bin5. Next base: position 2,332,100 of record OY282381.1, on the reverse strand, counting down.
GTCACGTCGAGGGGACAGGATAGTTGCGCAGGTGTGGTGGTTCCCTGTGCGGGCGCCTTTTCGCGCCTCTTTCGCGCAGAGGCGCATGCAACACGCTCTGGGGTAATGCCATTTGTCTTTGCTGGCGCAAAGGAAGTAGTCCTGGGCATGAGATCCTCCGCGCCTCTTTTCGAGCAGAGGCGCATTCAACAACTTGTAACGGCGAAAAGTGAGTGGAGAGAACCGAGAAACGGCGCAGTTCTCTCTCCTTTTTCCTTTTCTCTTTCTCTAGTGTAGTGGACAGGGCAACTTTAGCCAATTCGCAGGGGTTCGACAAGTGACGTTCGCTATACGACGCGGCCAGAATGGGCTCTCGGTTCGGTTTCTCGGTTGCCGTGATGTGGAGAGCCATCCTTGCGGACCGGCATCTCGCTATGGCGAAGAGCCTCTGCTTTCGCGAAAGCGTAAGTAGCCGATTATAACGAGAATGAGTAGGAGCAGAAGGAGAAAAGTCTGTCCCTGGGCAGTCTGAGAGATGCGACGGAAACGCTGCCACACGGAAACGCTCGCCGGAAGCGGCGCGCGGGTAGATGGCGATCTGGTGACTTTCTGTATGAGGGCTGAAGGAGTTGTCACGCCGACCGCGATGATTGTGCCGCGCACAGGCAGTGTCGGACTGGCGCTGACAGTCGCTTCAGCTATCTGAGTGGGCGCGCGCGCTGTGCGCGTGATGGCGCCTGCGCCTTGCTGTGACTGTGTCTGGGTGGGCATTGGTGCCTGCCTGGTGGCGCCGGCCGCCGGCGATGTTGTATTCAGGTAGCAGATGATCACCTGCACATCGTCCAAAAACATCCACGTACGCTCACCGTTGCCGTCATTGAACACATTGAAATACAGATAAAATGCGTTGCCTAGAAAAGCGGTTAGGTCGATGGTTTCCGTGTCCCAAGTCGTCGTGTCTTTGCGGCTGCGATATAAAATGCGTTCCGTTGTCAGAGATGGTTTCAGCAGGATTAGCTCCTGGCGGTCTTGCCAGCGAGAGGGGGTGAGCGTTGTCGACTCCTGACTTCGAGACAGATGACTCCAACGCACGGAGGCGGTGGACGCGTTAGACGGCAGTTCGATCAACTGGCGCACTGAGGAGTAGGAAACCAGGTTCTGTGTATCAGCCCCCGATGAATTGCCCAGCAGCAATGCCCAGCCACCTTTAGAATGTTCGTTGGACAGAACCGGGCGGGTCGGGGCATCGCCCGCAATCCAATTTGCGCTACTGTCCAGCGCGTCTTCGAATCCGCCGTTTTTCAGAATGTCGTTTTCAATACACCCGGTGGGCAGAGGTGTAGCGATGGGTTGGGGTGTCAGGCTGGGCAGAGGCGTCACGACCTTCGCAGATGGCGTTAGAAACGGGGTCGCGCCTGGTTCACAGGCCAACAGGCTGACATTGTCCAGATAGAGAGCGGTGCGTCCACCGCTGCCGTCGTTGCGCACACCAAATTCAATGCGCAGATCGCGCCCTTGAAAGTGCGTCAGATCGACCTGATTGAATATCCACTCCTGTTCGTTAGAGAGTTGTGACCAAGGCCGGGATAGCCGCACTCCGGTGGTTGTATCGTAAATGTCCAGGAACTGAATGTCGCTGCCGGGTGACCCTTCATGGACGGGCCAATAGCGAAAATTCAGCACAAAATGCTGAGCGGAGTTGGGCAGATGAATATCCTGGTGGATGCCGTTACTTGCCTCCAAATTGGCGCTATCGACGTTCCCCAGCCGTAAAGACCGGTCGCCAGCAAACACCTCCGCGCTGGAATAGCTCGGTGGAAAGGCCGTACCGAATAGACTCCAGCGCAGATCCGTTACTTCAAAATCGCCGTTGATGAGCAGTTCGCTGCAACCGCTATGCGACAGATGGGAGCGCGCGCTGATCTCAGTTGCAGATGGCTCTTGCCCGGTGGCGGGAACTGTTGCCTGCCACAGGAACAGCAGGCAAACCGTCAGCGCGTAAAAAATACGCAAGCCGCCAGGTCGACGACACAAACTCGCCTTTTTCGAGCAAAGGCGCATTTGACACTGCGCTCTGTGCATCTGCCGCCAGGGTGGTTGAGAACGGGATGCTACGTCTGCCCGGGGCTCAGGTTGCCGCGGCACGTTGAACCTCCTGGTACTGAGAGCTACGTGATTGTACCATAACGATGAACCACTGGCAACGCCGCCAGGTCCGCGGGGTACGTCCCAAGAATGGCGAGAAGTGAGAAACGGCTGTCACTGCTGCGCGCCTGGCATATCGCTTCCCAGATTCGGAGAAGGGCATCACCGATATCGATCTGCGCCTCGATTGGGGTAGCTTTACAGTTGTAACTGGCCGGGTCAGTTCAGGCAAGTCGACACTGCTGCGAGTCCTGTTACAGCGGGCTGCGGCCGCGCGCATGTTTATCTGTCAGGCCGAATTTTTTTGTGTGACGATCTGTCCAGCGCGCTAGATGTGGAAACCGAGCGGCTGCTGTGGGAACGGCTCTTTTCACGGCGGGACGCTACCTATCTGGTGGTTTCCCACCGACGGCCGCTCCTGCAGCGCGCGGACCAGATTCTTGTGCTGAAATCAGGTCGCCTGGAAGACGTGGGCCGGTTGGATACGTTGTTGGAACGCTGTGCGGAGATGCGCAGTCTGTGGAACGGTCGCATCAGCGACGAGGACGAATAGGCGTTATGCGCCTGCGCCCAGCAGCAGGGCCACCTGATAGACAAATGGCAGAACGAACAAAATACTGTCGAGCCTATCGAGGGCTCCGCCGTGGCCGGGTAGGAACACACCGCTGTCCTTCACGCCGGTCTGTCGTTTGAGCATGCTGATGGCCAGATCGCCGAAGAGGGCCAGGATTCCGCCCACCAAGCCAATCAGCGCGCCGAGCCAGACTGCTATCTCGAGAGGTGTCCAGAACGCCACGGCGGCGCCAGTGAGTGTGGCCGCAATCCAGCCACCGACGGTGCCTTCCCAGCTTTTGTGGGGGCTGAGTGCGGGCAAAATTCTGTAGTGGCCAATAGAGATGCCAACAAAGTAGGCGGCGCTGTCATTGATCATTGTGATGCCAAGGCCGAGCAGCATCCACCAGAGGCCGTTGGGAAGGAGACGCAGAGCGAGGGACTGCCCCATCATCAGGCCGAGATAACTGGCGCCGGCAACGGTAAGTGCCCAGTTGTGAAAGGGCTGTTGGTTCTGAGTTTGTGTCGCGGCCCCAGTTTCAGGCTGGAGCGCAGCGCCCGAAACAGATCTGTCTGCGTTTCTGCTGTCCGTCTGCGGGGTAGATCCCTTCTGGGACAACAGAATGCGGATGAAAATGGCGATGAAGCCGAATGTGAAGACGAGAAATGGATCCAGAGGGATGAACGCCCAATAGGAGAGCATCAATGCCAGCGCCCAAGCGAAGCCGAACCAGCGGGCCGGTCTGTAGCCGTTTCTTTCTATCAGAACATAGTATTCATATGTCCCCAACGATGTGACAGTGAGGAGCAGAAGGACCCACCAGAATCCGCCGAACCAGAGCGCCAATAGGACCGGGATCAGCGCAATCAAGGCAGAGATGGTTCGTCGTTTCACTCTTCCGAATATCCGATTGCAAAAATACCAAGGTATGATGGGGCGGAAGATGCGGACTTTTTGCAAAGCGGAAGAAATCTATTCCGCATCCGGCACGCTACCAAAACGGCGTTCACGTCGATTGAACTCTACGAGTGCTTTGTATAACTCCGTTTTGTCGAAGGCAGGCCAATATGTCGGGGTTGAGTAGTACTCGGCATAGACTGACTGCCAAATAAGAAAGTTGCTCATTCGCCAATCTCCACCGGTACGGATAATCAGGTCCGGATCGGGCAAGCCCTCTGTATAGAGGTAGCGGCTGAAAGTCTCTTCGCTCAGGGAATCCGGATCGATTCCATCTTTGATGATCTGACGCGTCGCGTCCAGGATTTCCCCACGCCCGCTGTAATTGAAGGCCACATTCAGAATAATTCTGTCGTTGTGTTTGGTGTAATCGACCGCGTGCAGAATCTGTTTCTGAAGTTCTTCACTGATGCCTGTGAATCGTCCGCTGTGGCGAATCTGCGCGCCGTTTTCATGGAGTTCTTGCAGCCGGCTGCGTAGCGCCATCCCCAGTAGTCGCATCAGCCCCGACACCTCCTCGATGGGACGAGACCAATTCTCTGTGGAGAAAGCATAGATTGTCAGGACTTTGATGCCGAATTCGACAGACGCTTCGAGGGTCGGTCGGATGTTGTCGACGCCGGCGCGATGTCCGGCATGCCGAATCAGACCTCTTGCCTTTGCCCAGCGACCATTCCCGTCCATAATCATTCCCACATGATAGGGAACTCTGGCGAGAGGGGGGAAAGCGCTTTCGATTTGGTTGTCTGGACTTTGCCGAATCATGCTAGGGCTGTTCAATGGGACTCTGACTCCTTAGTGGTCAGATGGTCATAATTTCCGTTTCTTTGTCACGTGCAATTGCGTCCACCTTTGCCACGAAATCGTTCGTGACGACCTGCGCCTGATCCTGACCACTGTGCAGATCGTCCTCAGTGATCAAGCCTTCGTTTTGAAAAGATCGCATATCTTTGATGGCATCCCGTCTGATGTTGCGAATCGCGACGCGGGCCTCTTCGGCACGCCGGGATACCTGTTTTGTCAGGTCACGACGACGCTCTTCTGTCAGATGTGGAATCGATAGATGGATCTGCTTGCCGTCGTTGTTTGGCGTCAGACCGATATCCGACATGGCGATGGCTCGTTCAATTGTCGCAATGTCGGAGGCGGCATACGGGCGAATCAGGAGAGTTTGCGCCTCCGGCACAGAGATCGACGCAATCTGCATCAATGGGGTGGGGATGCCGTAATAATCGACGTTAAGACGCTCAACAAGCGCGGGGCTGGCCCGACCTGTGCGGATCGTCATTAAATCTGTGTGTAAGATGTCGATCGCTTTGCCCATGCGATCTCGGGTTTCATCCAAAATGTCTGCAATCACAGCGGGGCTCCTTCCACATTATCGCCGCGAAAGGGCTTGTTCGCCATGCTGAGGCCATTGCGAGCCCTTTCGATTGGTATTTCTGCCATGGCCACTCGAAAGGTAGAGTATAGGGGGACGTTCGTCTACGGAAGCTGTAATCATAGGACGTTAGGAAATGAAGGAACTCATCTGGATAGAATTTTTCGCTGCCTCAGTTCCTCGTCGCTTGTTATTTTAGCAGAGGTTCAGAGCAAATGAAAAGTGTTCAATGCGCCTCTTTCGAGCAGAGGCGCAACGATGTCCGATGATCTGTTGTCTGCGATGGTATCAGGCTGTGGCATAGCCGGAGAAAACAGTGCCTACCGGTTCACCCTTGACAACTTTCACCAACGCATCTTCGTCCCAGACATTTACCACAGAAATCGGTAGATTGTTGTCCATGCACATCGCGATCGCCGTACTATCCATTACGCCTACTCGCATATTGAGGGCATCGATATATGAAAGTTGCTTGAAACGGCGGGCGTCTCTGTTTTCTTTCGGGTCTTTGTCATAGACTGCGTCCACTTTTGTGGCCTTGATCAGAATTTCGGCGTTGATTTCCATGGCCCGCAGACTGGCAGCCGTATCGGTTGTAAAATAAGGATTGCCCGTGCCAGCCCCGAAGATGACAATCCGGCCCTTTTCCATATGGCGAATGGCCCGGCGCTGGATGTAGGGCTCGGCTACAGCTCGAATTTCGAAGCCGGTCATTACGCGGGTGGGCAGTCCCTCGCGTTCGAGGGCGTCCTGCAAAGCCAGAGCATTCATCACCGTCGCCAGCATACCCATGTGGTCGGCGGTCACCCGTTCCATGCCGTGATCGAGGCCGTCCTCTTTGCCCCGCCACATGTTGCCGCCACCGATCACCAGCGCCACTTCGACGCCCAGATTGGCGATTGCCAGAATCTTCTGGGCTGCTTCCGCAGCCCGCCTAGGATTGATGCCGAATCCACCTTCGCTGGCCAGAGCTTCCCCTCCTATTTTGAGCAGAACGCGGCGGTATTTGAAAATATCCATTGCACCAACTCCTTGGATTGATCACTGCTTCCCGATGAAGCGCGCTGTCGATGACACAAAAAAGCCCAGCCTTTTGGTTAGGCTGGGCTAGGCTTTTTTGGATCGGTTAGCCGACTTCCAAACGACTGAATCGACGAATTTGGATGTTTTCGCCAAGGCTGGCGATGTTTTCGACGAGAACATCCTTGACGATTTTATCGGAGTCTTTGAAGTACTCCTGTTCTATCAGACAGACGTCGCTGTACCATTTCTCCAGTTTGCCTTCAGCGATGCGCTCGATGATCTTTTCGGGTTTGCCACTCTCCTGGGCCTGGGCTTTGTAGATGGCTTTTTCCTTGTTCAGCACATCAGCAGGGATCTCTTCGCGATCGACGTATTCCGGGTTGGCTGCCACAATGTGCATGGCCAAATCCCGAGCCAATCCCTGAAACTGCTCTGTGCGGGCAACGAAATCTGTTTCGCAGTTGAGTACGACCATGGCAGCGACTTTGCTGCCATGGTGAACGTACATGCCGATTATCCCTTCATCGGCGTCTCTATCGGCCTTCTTAGCTGCGGCCGCCAGGCCCTTCTCCCGTAAATATGCCACCGATCTGTCAAAGTTGCCGTCGTTTTCGCTCAGTGCTGTTTTGCAGTCGAGAATGCCGGCACCAGTCGCTCCTCGCAGTTCTTTCACCATCTGTGCTGTGATCGCAGCCATTCTCTTTCTCCTGATTGACTTGCTAGTATTGATATCCACGCGGCGACGCGGGGATGGGTATTCCCGCCTAATCGTTCCACAGCACAAAGGTTCCGCCTCTGTAGCTGTGTAAGCGACCAAGTTTGATTATCCAGCATCAGTCCATAATGGATTTGTGCCATTATTTCAGCCTCTAGCTGTCGCGCAGCGGCCAAAACGGGGCAACCGTAGAATCTACTCCTCTGCGCCAACCGGACCGATCGAGGTCTGCTCAGGGGGTCGGGGCATCGTCCGCCTGTGACGCATCAGCCTCAACAGTAACCATGCGCTCCTCTTCCTTAGTGGCGACAGCTACTGACTCCGCTATCTCCTGATCGACCGTATCCTCCTCTTCATCCATGCCTTGCAACTTGGCCAGTGTGCTCGGGCCGAGGTACTGCTCCATTTCCGCCAATTCATCTTCAGAAACCTGTCCGGTCTCTACCATATCCACTTCGCGGAAACGCCGACCTTCTTCTACCGCATCAGCAATAATCTGTGTGATCAGCTTGACGGAGCGAATCGCATCATCATTGCCGGGTATTATGTGCGTGATGTCGTCTGGATCGGAGTTGGTATCTGCGACTGCGATCAGGGGGATGCCGATTTTGTTCGCTTCTTTGACGGCCAACTCTTCCCGTTGGGTATCGAGCACAAAGATCAGGTTGGGCATATCGATGAGGGTTTTGATTCCACCGATGCGACGATTCAGTTTGGCGAGTTCCCGATCGATGACCAACTGCTCGATCTTGGGCAGCGCATGAAATTCTCCATTGGCCTTGCGCCGTTCCTGGCGGTTCAGATAGTCGATTCGTTGTTTGATTGTGGCCCAATTTGTCAGAGTGCCGCCCAGCCAGCGGTTGTGGATATAGGGCATACCGCAACGGATGGCCTCCTGTTCGATGGTCCCCTGTGCCTGACGTTTTGTGCCGACAAACAAAACTGTGCCGCCACCGGCGACCAGATCGCGTACCATTTCGTAATATTCATTGATACGCGTCATTGTCTGGTGTAGATCGATTATGTGGATTCCGCTGCGCTCAGTGAAAATATACTGCCGCATTTTTGGATTCCAGCGTCGGGTCCTGTGCCCGAAATGTACGCCTGCCTCCAACAGTTGCTTCATGGTAACGACTGATGCCATAAGAACCTCCAGGGTTGTGCTTCCGTCCTGTTCACTCTGAGAATGACCACACAATTGCGGCACCCCATTCCTCAGTCCCAGGACGTGTTGGATGGATATAAAGCGACTTGATTTGTTTAGCCATTACAGACCAACTGTAAATGATAACATAGTTGGCGCTGTTTTCAAAAATGATTCGGCCGGGCCGTTTTACGAACCTGACTCAGCTTGCGAGGCCGCTGAGTCCTTGTAGGCGCGGAATCGATACCCCAGGCCCCGTTCCGTGAAAATATAGCGTGGGTTCGAAGGATCTGGCTCGATTTTCTTGCGGAGGTACGTAATATAAAGACGTAACAGGTGATTGTCGTTTATGTATTCGTGTCCCCAAACCTTCGTCAGTAGCACTTCGTGGGGCACCACCCAACCGGCGTTTTGAATGAGTTGGTACAGCAGTCGATACTCGGTTGGACGCAAACTTAGTCGTTCCTCTGCGACAATTACATCGCGTCGCTGCAGATCCACCTGCAAACGATCGTCGATTGTGATAATTTGATCTTCTGGGCGGGTATTCGTCACTTCAAAACGACGCAGCACCGCGCGTATACGACTGGAAAGCTCACGCGGACTGAACGGCTTTGTCACATAATCATCTGCCCCCAAATCCAGCCCTCTGATGCGGTCCTCCTCATCGGAGCGCACTGTAAGCATAATCGCTGGAATGCCGCTGATTTCCCGCAATCGTTTGAGCGTTTCGAAACCGTCCAGACCCGGCATTTCAATATCCAGAAGGACCAAATTGGGTTCGTATTCCCGTACCTTTGCCAGCGCCTGGAAGCCGTCATTCGCTTCAAGAGTCTGATAGCCTTCTAGATCCAGATTCATTTTGACGAACCTCACCATACGTGGTTCGTCGTCGACAATCAGGATCCGTTTGGCAGGTTTCGTATTCGACATGACAGGATCCCCTCGGATTCTTGTTTCTTGCACAATAGATTCCTGCGCAACGCACTAGCTGACAACATCTATCATAACATGAACTCCTCTGGCCCGAGTATTTCCCGCTATCGAGGTCGCAGTTGCATTGCTCATCCACTACGTCTGTGAGTGATTTGGTAGTGGTAATTGAAATTGGCGCGATCTGGATTTGACAGCTATTGCGGGATGATGTAGAGTATAAACCTTGTCTCCTGATGGGTGCGTGATTCTGTTGTCTGTATCTTGGAACGGCTATCAAGAGATAGGGGGTAGGGATTCAATGTTGCGTACTTGCGTATCGGTCAGAGCGTGATTTGTCAAGGGAGGCAATCTGTTGTAAGATAGTGTGGATGGTGGTAGGGAGGCACATTAACAGCTGAAGAGTGGTAAGATAGCAAGTTTTGACAAGCCAGATAGAAGAGTTTGTAGGAGCTTTGCGTAGGGAGCGCTATTGAGCGCTGCAAGTGCGGGTCTGTTGAGGCAGGCTGCGCTAATTGCGGCGTTTGGTTGCGAAGATACGGAGAGTTTGATCCTGGCTCAGGATGAACGCTGGCGGCGTGCTTAACACATGCAAGTCGAACGGGAAGCGTCCTACGGAAGCGAAAGTGGAAGTAGGGTGTGGAGAGTGGCGGACGGGTGAGTAACACGTAGGCAACCTGCCCTGGAGCGGGGGATAACCATGGGAAACTGTGGCTAATACCGCATAGACTCACGAGGTGGGAGCTTGGTGAGGAAAGTTCAGGCGTTTGAGGAGGGGCCTGCGGCTGATTAGCTAGTTGGTGGGGTAAAGGCCTACCAAGGCGATGATCGGTAGCTGTTCTGAGAGGAAGACCAGCCACACGGGAACTGAGACACGGTTCCGACTCCTACGGGGGGCAGCAGTGAGGAATATTGCGCAATGGGGGCAACCCTGACGCAGCAACGCCGCGTGGAGGATGACGGTTTTCGGATTGTAAACTCCTTGACTGGGGGAAGAGAGAGGACGGTACCCCAGGAGAAGACACGGCTAACTACGTGCCAGCAGCCGCGGTAATACGTAGGTGTCGAGCGTTATCCGGAATTACTGGGCGTAAAGGGTGCGCGGGCGGCGACACAAGTCTAGCGTGAAAGCTTTCGGCTTAACTGGGAGAGGACGTTGGAAACTGTGTGGCTAGAGTGAATGAGAGGGGGGCGGAAATCCCGGTGTAGTGGTGGAATGCGTAGATATCGGGAAGAACACCAGAGGCGAAGGCGGCCTCCTGGCATTTAACTGACGCTGAGGCACGAAAGCGTGGGTAGCGAACGGGATTAGATACCCCGGTAGTCCACGCTGTAAACGATGTGAACGAGGTGTGGGCAGTGTAGAAGCTGTCTGTGCTGGAGCAAACGCGCTAAGTTCACCGCCTGGGGAGTACGGTCGCAAGGCTAAAACTCAAAGGAATTGACGGGGGCCCGCACAAGCAGCGGAGCGTGTGGTTTAATTCGATGCAACGCGAAGAACCTTACCTGGGCTTGACATGTACGTAGTAGTGAAGGGAAACTGGAACGAGCCTTCGGGCAGCGTAGACAGGTGCTGCATGGCTGTCGTCAGCTCGTGTCGTGAGATGTTGGGTTAAGTCCCGCAACGAGCGCAACCCGTGTTGCTAGTTACAAGTGTCTAGCGAGACTGCCGGTAACAAGCTGGAGGAAGGTGCGGATGATGTCAAGTCAGCATGGCCTAGATGTCCAGGGCTACACACACGCTACAATGGTTGGTACAAAGGGAAGCGAAGGGGAGACCTGGAGCGAATCTCATCAAAGCTGATCATAGTTCGGATTGCAGGCTGCAACTCGCCTGCATGAAGTCGGAGTTGCTAGTAACCGCAGGTCAGCAATACTGCGGTGAATACGTACCCGGGCCTTGTACACACCGCCCGTCACGTCATGGGAGTTGGTAAGACCTGAAGAGGGTGCCCCAACCGTGAGGAGGGAGCTGTCAAAGGTGGGACTGATGACTGGGACGAAGTCGTAACAAGGTAGCCGTACCGGAAGGTGCGGCTGGATCACCTCCTTTCTAAGGGAAGCGAGAGTCGGTAGTTCTGTGGAGATGGGAGTGAGAGGGAAGGGGTTCTGAGGATGGGCTCATTTTTTCTTACTGTTTGTTGAGGAAGCGGAGCTGCTGTTGGTGTAGGGGCTTGTGTAGAGGAGTTATCTTACCACTGTTCAGGGGTTAATGTGTTTGTTGTGTGTGTGTGTAAGGGGTGGTAAGATGGTGGGGGCCTGTAGCTCAGCCGGTTAGAGCACTGTGCTGATAACGCAGGGGTCCGTGGTTCGAGTCCACGCAGGCCCACTGTGTGGGATTTCAGAAAGGATTCTGCACTGTATAGGCGCGAAGGCGTTGGTATCGAAGGGATGCTTTTCGCTTAGGCGCTGATGTATTGAGGGATGTTGTGAGTGGGTTGGCACCTTAAGAACTGAATAGGATAGAGAAGAGCTGCTGTAGGTGAGAGATGGATTGCGTCTTAGCGAGTGAGAGGCGCGATCTTGAAGTAGCAGGTTAAGCTACAAAGGGCGTACGGAGGATGCCTAGGCGTCAAAGGCCGAGGAAGGACGTGCACCACTGCGAAAAGCTGCGGGGAGTTGTGGTGAGGCTGTGATCCGCAGATATCCGAATGGGGGAACCCGCCCTGGGGAATGCTGGGGCAGCGCATGGTGAAGAGATAGCCATGTTGCGGGGAACTCGGGGAAGTGAAACATCTAAGTACCCGGAGGAGAAGAAAAGATTCCGTGAGTAGTGGCGAGCGAAAGCGGAGGAGTCCAAACCGGGCTGGTGAAAGCTGGCGCGGGGTTGCAGGAGGCGGCTGTAGGGTTGGAGCGGATAGCGGAAGGGCACTGGAAAGGCCGACCGGAGAGGGTGAAAGTCCCGTAGGCGAAATCTGCGAAGACCCGGGTTGTTATCCTGAGTATCACGGGGCACGCTAACCCTGTGAGAAGCTGGGGAGTCCACTCTCCAAGACTAAATACCTTTGACGACCGATAGAGGACAAGTACCGTGAGGGAAAGGTGAAAAGGACCCCTGTGAGGGGAGTGAAAGAGATCCTGAAACCGTATGCCTACAAGCAGTCAGAGCCTGATGCTGGGGTGACCTGGCCGGGTGATGGCGTGCCTATTGGAGAATGAGCCAACGAGTTATGGTCAGTAGCGAGGTTAAGACGGTTGAGTCGGAGCCGAAGCGAAAGCGAGTCTGAAGAGGGCGGATGAGTTGCTGGCTGTAGACCCGAAACCAGGTGAGCTATCCATGTCCAGACTGAAGCGGGAGTAAAATTTCGTGGAGGGTCGAACCGGTGTGCGTTGCAAAGCGCTCGGATGAGGTGTGGATAGGGGTGAAATGCCAAACGAACCTGGAGATAGCTGGTTCTCGCCGAAATAGCTTTAGGGCTAGCGTCGTTCGTTGAGGATAGGAGGTAGAGCACTGGATGAGGTAGGGGGCGAAAGGCTTACCGAACTCAACCAAACTCCGAATGCCTATGCTTAAGAGCGGCAGTTGGACTACGGGAGATGAGTTTCGTAGTCGAGAGGGGAAGAGCCCGGATCGTCAGCTAAGGTCCTGAAGTGGTGACTAAGTGGGAAAGGATGTGGAGTTACAGAGACAGCCAGGAGGTTGGCTTGGAAGCAGCCATCCTTGAAAGAGTGCGTAACAGCTCACTGGTCAAGTGATTCTGCGCCGAAGATATAACGGGGCTAAAGTCACCCACCGAAGCTACGGGTTCGTGGATGCTTGTGTGGTGTGGGCGGGGATATATTCTTGTTTGCGCTGCGGGGTATTCATGAGCGGTAGGCGAGCGTTCCATGGGAGCTGAAGCGATACTGCGAGGAGTCGTGGAATCCATGGAAGCGAGAATGTTGGCACGAGTAGCGAAAACTGCGTGAGAACCGCAGTCCCCGGAAGTCTAAGGTTTCCGACGGGAGGTCAATCCGCGTCGGGTTAGTCGGACCTAAGGCGAGGCTGAGAGGCGTAGTCGATGGAAGACAGGTGAATATTCCTGTACCACGTAAAGTTGCAAGAGCGAAGGGGTGACGCAGAAGGGTAGGTCAGCCAGCGGTTGGAAGGGCTGGTGTCAAGCCTGTAGGCGATGAGGGCGGGGGGAAAAGACCGTCTGAGCTGAGGGGTGAAGACGAGCCTGAATAGGTGGAAGTGATTGAACCCATGCTGCCGAGAAAAGCCTCTAGTGAGACTTTGCGTGTCCGTACCGCAAACCGACACAGGTAGACAGGTGGAGAACACCAAGGGGACCGGGAGAACCTTCGTCAAGGAACTAGGCAAAAAGGGTCCGTAACTTCGGGAGAAGGACCGCCTCGGTAGAGTGAGGGTGGCATGCCTGCCCGAGCTTGAGGAGGCCGCAGAGAAGAGGCCCTGCCGACTGTTTAGCAAAAACACAGGTCTGTGCGAAGTTGAAAGACGACGTATACGGGCTGACGCCTGCCCAGTGCCGGAAGGTTAAGGGGATGTGTGCGAGCACTGAACTGAAGCCCCGGTGAACGGCGGCCGTAACTATAACGGTCCTAAGGTAGCGAAATTCCTTGTCGGGTAAGTTCCGACCCGCACGAAAGGCGTAACGAGTGGGGCGCTGTCTCGACGGAGGGCCCGGTGAAACTGAAGTAGGAGTGAAGATGCTTCTTACCCGCAGCAGGACAAAAAGACCCCGTGGAGCTTTACTGCAGCTTGATATTGGATTAGGGCTTAGTCTGTGTAGGATAGGTGGGAGACGTTGAAGCTGGTTCGTCAGGGTCGGTGGAGTCGCTGTTGAAATACCACCCTGAGTAAGGTTTGATTCTAACCTGTGGCGTGATCCGCTATGGGGACAGTGTCAGGTGGGCAGTTTGACTGGGGCGGTCGCCTCCCAAAAGGTAACGGAGGCGCGCAAAGGTTCCCTCAGGCTGAATGGAAACCAGTTGAAGAGTGCAAACGCAAAAGGGAGCTTGACTGCGAGACGGACATGTCGAGCAGGGACGAAAGTCGGCGTTAGTGAACCCACGTTTCTGAGTGGAAAGGACGTGGCATAACGGATAAAAGCTACCCCGGGGATAACAGGCTAGTCTTCCCCAAGAGTTCACATCGACGGGAAGGTGCGGCACCTCGATGTCGGCTCGTCACATCCTGGGGCTGGAGTAAGTCCCAAGGGTTGGGCTGTCCGCCCATTAAAGTGGCACGCGAGCTGGGTTCAGACCGTCGTGAGACAGGTCGGTCTCTATCCGCTGTGGGCGTAAGGGAATTGAGAGGGGCTGTCCCTAGTACGAGAGGACCGGGATGGGCAGACCGCTGGTGTGCCAGTTGTCGTGCCAACGGCATGGCTGGGTAGCTAAGTCTGGGAGGGATAACCACTGAAAGCATCTAAGTGGGAAGCCAACCTCAAGATAAGTTTCCTCACAGAGAAGTCTGGTAAGTGCGCTGGGAGACGACCAGTTAGATAGGCGGGACGTGTAAGGGCTGAGAGGCTTTGAGCGAACCCGTACTAAAGCGCGAGGGCTTAACCTGTGTGTAGTGTTCTGGTCAGAAGTGAGCAGAGCGCGTCGCCGCAGCAGTGATTTTCTATCCTGTTTAGTTCTTAGTGTGTCAACGGGTGTGCGCGCACCCTGTGCGCGGAGTTGTGTGTAGCCGACAGTCTCCGAGTGTGGAGCGGTCGGCGCCCGATGTGTGCATGACAGAGGAGTTGGTGGTAAGAGCGGTGGGGAAATACCCGGCTCCATCCCGAACCCGGCAGTAAAGTCCACCAGCGTCGATGGTAGTGCGGAGGCGACTCCGTGTCAGAGTAGACCGCCGCCAATTCCTCTGCTTTTTCAATATGAGGGTATCGAAAACTCTCAATAGAATTGCGAAAAACTCCTATTTTGGGAGTTTTTTCGTTTTCATATAGATGTCGAGTTTCTACTATCTCCTATCCCCAAGCAACCAACATCTCACTAGCTGACCATCCTCCGGCTCAAAGGCCGGTGGAATCTCCTGCGCGCAGTGGTCGAAGGCCAGAGGGCAACGAGGGTGGAAGCGACAACCTGTAGGTGGCCGGCGCAGGTCCGGCGGCGCGCCTGGGATGAACTGCGGGCGTGTGTCGGTGTGGAGACGGGGGATACTGGCCAGCAGCCGTTGGGTATAGGGGTGGTTGGGTCGCAGCAGAACTTGCTCCGCGCTGCCGATTTCCACGATCTGCCCAGCATAGACCACGGCCAGATCGTCGCACACATCGCTGGCCAAGGCGATGTCGTGGGTGATAAAGATAATAGAAAGATTCATATCCCGCTTCAGCCGTTTGAGCAGGTTGGTGATCTGGGTCTGGATGCTGGCATCCAAGGCAGAGGTAGGCTCATCCATAATCACCAGGGGCGGCTGCAGGATTAAGGCGGCCGCAATCATGGCTCTCTGCTTCATGCCGCCACTCAGTTCATGCGGATAGCGGGTAAAAACCTCCGAGGGTAGGCCCACATAGGCCAACAGCTCCTGGGCCCGGGCGCGAGCGTCCCGTTTGTTGACGTCGCCACGCACGACGAGCGGTTCGATGATCTGTTCCCCTACCCGTAGCACAGGGTTAAAACCGTTCTGAGCGCCTTGCGGAACCAGGGCCAGCTTGCGCCAGCGAATCTCCTGCCGGAAACGGTCGTCCGCCATTCCGATCAGATCCTGACCGTCCAACCAGATTTCGCCGTCGTAGCGGGCCACGTTTGGGGGCAGCATACGCATGATCGAAAGGGCCAGGGACGATTTGCCGCTGCCCGACTCCCCCACCAATCCCAGAGCAAAACCACTTCTTGCCAACGAAAACGACATGTTATCCACCGCGCGCACGGGCCCGGCCCGGTCAGCATAGTGGAAGGTAAGGTTGCGGACATCAAGAAGTGTCGTCATGGCACAGACTATTGTCCTCTCCTCAGCCGCGGATTCACCACCGGCTCGATCCCCAATGCCAGCAGCATAAAGGTTAACGCTGTCAGCACGATGAAGAGGCCCGGCGGCACGATCCACCACCAATAGCCCACATAGATGCCACCGGTGCGGAAGCCGGTCTCCAAGATCTGGCCCCAGGTGGGAATGGAGGGATCGCCCAGCCCTAAGAAGCTAAGACCGGCCTCGGCCAGAATGGCGGATGGCGCGGCGAAGATCAGTTGAGCCAGAACATAGGGCATTATCTGGGGCAGGATGTGGCGGAACATCACCCGCCGCCGGGACGCGCCCAGACTCTGGATGGCTTCGATCAGTTGATTGGCGCGCATATGAAGGACCATGCTGCGAATCTGGATGGTCAGGCCCGGCCAGCTAAAGGCCACGAGGATGACGATGATCATCCACAGGCTGGGGCCGATGATGAAAAGCATAAAGATGAGCAGGGGAAGTACGGGTATGTTGGCGACAATATCAGACATACGTTGGATCACAATGTCTGCGCGTCCGCCCAGATAGCCGCTGGCAATGCCCAACGTTGTGCCAATCGCAGTGGACATAAGCGCGGCGAAGATGCCGATGAGGAGGGCGACGGGCAGACCGAACAGCAGCCCTTGGGCCAGGTCTCTGCCTAGGCTGTCAGTGCCCATCCAGCCAAATACAGCGCCTCCTACGACGAAACGCACCTTGCCCAAGGTATCGTCTTCCGCGCGCAAAGCAGCCTGGACTATGATCTCATAGTCACCGGGCAGGGGCGCGATATCGTCGGCGAAATTGGCATCGGGCAGACCGAAAAGAATTCGGTCCACGCGTCCGCCGATCTGCGCGCTTTTCAATCGTAGATCGAACTCGTCGGCCACAAACTTCTGAACTGCGGTCACGGTCGCTTCATTGGCGCTCAATTGCACCCGCAGGGGGGTCTTGGCATAGCGCTGGAATGGTCCGTTCTCCCCTTCTCTCGGGCCGCGCACGGCGTGACGGAAAATGCGTACTTGTTTGCCGTCCGGTCGTTTGAGCGATATCAGCACCAGGGGCGGCCGCTCTGCATAGTTCACATCAGCCAAGGTGACGGCCAAGAACGTCGGCGGGCGGGAAGCGGCATATGTCAGGGGAAACCGCCAGGTATGGACCGGCCCGCTGCGGGCCATCTGAATCATGTCCGGTTCTGTGGCCTCGAAGACGCGGTGAGGAGGCTGGGGCTGCCGGCGAAGCGCGTTGGTCCACACTGGCGGCACGGCTTTGGGGTTATCCACCCAGACCACGGGATTGCTCCACTGACTCTCGCCAAAGTCCAATGGGAAAGTGAGCAACACATAGAGGGCAACCACAAACAGGGCAACCGCGAGGGTTGTTCCTGCGATGCCCGGCCCACTGCGCAGGAGTTCTCGCAAGGCGTCGCCCCGGCGCATCAGTCCGTGTACCTCACACGGGGGTCGAGAAAGACATAGAGCGCCTCCAACACAATGCGGATCACGACATACATCAGGGTGAAGATGAAGGTGAGGGCCACGATCACATTTTCGTCGGGTGTCCCGGCTAGAGCGTCGTAGTAGAGCCGGCCCATACCCTGCCAGTTAAACACAGTCTCCACCAAAATCGAGCCTGACAACGAACCGGCCAAGCCGAACATCAGACCGGTGACGATAGGCGGAGCGGCCACCCGCAAAATATGGCGAAGACGCACCCGGCTTTCGGGCAAGCCCTTGGCCCGAGCAATATTGACGTGGTCTTCTTGAGCGATATTGAGAGTGATAGTGCGAATGGAGTACATAGACGGCCCGATGCTGACGAGCGTCAGAGTGATCACCGGCAGCAGGGCATGTTGAACCAGATCGAAAAAGCGGGGCAGGGGCTGCATAGGCGGCGGCGTGCTGTACATACCCCCGGAGGGTAGGATACGCAATTGGATGGAGAGAATCAGGATCAACAGGATGCCGATCCACCAGGTGGGAATGGCGAAGGAGACGGCCGCAAACCCGGAGACAAAGCGATCCAGCCAGGAACCCTGTTGGGTAGCCAGATAGGTTCCAGCCACGATGCCGATGGTAGCGGTGATAATCAACGATGTGGTGAGCAGGAGCATGGAATTCGGCACCCGCTCCATGACGATGTCGAAAACCCGGTTGCTGCCGTCAAAGCTGCGCAGGGTGCGAGCCTCACCCAGGTCCAGGGTCAGCACCCGCAACACTGTGCGAGGCAAGCGATAGTACCAGGGCGTGCGCAACCCATAAAAGATCTCCAATTCCTCCCTGCGCTTCTCCAGCACCTTCTCCATTTCTTCTGGGTCGCGGATGGTCTCGGCCAGGGCCGTGCGTTCCGCGCGTAGTTGCTCGCCGATCGTGGCGGATAGAATACGGTTGGAGAAGCCGGTCAGGCCCAACGTAAGAACCAGGAGGAGCAAAACGACAAAAAAGACCCCGATCATGGTGAGGGCGCGGAGAAGGAGAGGGCGGAAAAGGGACATTGTAGTTTAGAATTACGAATTAAGAATTAGAAATTGAGAGCTGTCCGATTCGTAACTCTTAATTGAACAATTCGTAATTGAATTCGTGGCTAGTTGCCAGTAACGGCACTGATTGGGCTATTCGGCCTTCGCACGATGCGCAAAGGCTGTGTATTGCACGCCACTGTAGGGCGCGACATCTGCGGTGGCGCTCAGCCCTCACACAAGACGCCGACCCTACTGGCAACTGATCTATGCCCTTAGCCAGCGGCGTGCAAACCACAGCCCGCCACCGATCACGATGATGGCCAGGAGCGCCCCAACCACGATCACGATCACAGTCATCGGCAATCCAGTGGCCGGTTCCTCAGCCGCCGTTTGAGGGGTGGGGGAGGCGACTTCAGTTTCAGTAGCCGTTGCGGATTCGGCCTCCGTATTGGATTCCGTCTCAGTTGCCGGCTGTTCTGGCGCGCTTGCTTCCTCGTCGGCTGTTGCCTCGGACAGTTCGGATGGTGTTGAATCCGTCTCTGTCTCCGCTGCATCCGCAGCGTCTGGTTCTTCTTCGATGATGGCGATATCCGCTTCCAATTCGATGCGGCGCTCTGCCATCCGGGCCAGTTCATCGCTGTATGCAACCAGCGTCAGCTCGTAAATCCCCAGATCCAACTCAGCTGTAGTCTCAGCAGCCAACCTGACTGCAAACCGGTTGTCGCCTATGGATTCCGCATCTCCCTGTTGGATGATCGCGCCTGTGGCCGCGTCGGTTAACAGATAGCGCATGGCCAGATTGCCGGGACCGTTCAGCGTAAAGACGACTTCATAGTCGGCGTCCGGCTCAATGGGCGGCGCGTCAACCTCTACATACTCGATCAAATCGGGTAGCCCTCGGTAGAGATCTGTGGCTGTGAAGGGATAGTTCGGGTCTCGGAAGGCAGCCAACTCGGCGAACTGGGCCGGTGGATCATAGCGTTCCAACGTAAAGGGGCCGTTGCTGATCACCATATGGCCTTTGGCGTCAAACCAGTCGATCACAGCCGTATAGCGCGCCACGCTCTCGCTGCTGGTGACCAGAACCGTTTCGCCGTCCTCCGCTGGCAGGGTAAACACAGCTGTGGGGGAGGTTTCCGTCCGGCGCAGGTCTAATATGGCCTTGCGCACGAGTCGGGCATCCCGATCCAAAACCAGACTGATCCAGGGCACATTGTAGCGGGCGGCGGCTGTGTCGCTATACGCGGCCCGTCGCTGGTTGAACACCAGTTCATCCAGGGCATACAGCACCTCCCAAGGGGCGCTCAGTCCCGAGGGGATGCCGTAGGCAGCGATGTAGTTTTGCTCAAAGTGCCAGAAGTCCACATAGGCTTCGATGTGATTTTCGTCCAACACTCGATAGCCCTTGATGGTCTCCAGGAAAGGGCGAGAGGTGGTAGCGATGACTGTTTCAATTTTAGCTTTATCCGGATTGTACGATAGGTCGATGCCTTGATAAATCGAATATAGCACATCGGCCATGCTGATCGGCTGACCATGGTGCCAGGGGGCCTGGAAGTATTTACTATAGTCGTAGATCACCTTGCTCGTGGCCGTCACGTCTTTGCCTACTTTCGCCCATCGGCTACGCTCCGCATCCCACAGGATGGCGTCCTCGGGCACATCCAGCGCGTTGTCCGGCCCGGCTGTCTCCACCTCATAATTGATGCGAAAGGGCGCCGGGATCCCTGTGAAGGGGTCATTCCAGACGGCTGGGTCCTGCAACTGTCGCCAGATGTCGCTGCTGTAGACATCGCCCAACCCTCCCACCGGATTCCAGGTGGTGCGTTCGGTCCACACCCATAGATGGCCTACGGTCAGTTCGTCGCTGCCCGGTTGGTAAGCTGAACGCAGACTCCACAATCCGCGCGGGCCGGCAGCCAGATCCTGAGTGATGCCCTCGACGCCCGCCTGCACGGGAAAGGCATTCATAACAGTGGCGACCCAGATGCGCACTGACTCGTCCAGCGCGATGCGGGTCATCTGTCGGTACATGTCGTCTCGCTCGGCCTGGTCGGCGAAATCACCCTTAAAAAGCCGCTCCCCCAGTTCGTCCAGGGTTTTATTTTCATAGTGCCAGAAGCCGACCTCTTTCCAGCCGGGCATATTCCCCAGCCAAGGCGCATAGAACGAGTTGATGCCACCGAAGTCATAGCGGTTCGGCGCGCCTCGTCCCCACCCTTCGGTGTACAGGTGCCACTCGAATTGGGCTGGGTCGCTGGCATAGACGGTCTGGATAGCTGGGGCAAAGGTTTGGCGATTTGCTACGATTGCAAACCCGGCCTCTTGTAGGGCCGCGCGAATCAGGTCGCCTACTTCACGCCGTTCGTCCTCCACTCGCATGATGAACTTCAATCGCACAGGCTGATCGTTGAAATGCCACACATCGTCCACCAACTCTGCGCCGGCTGCGGTCATGGCATCGGCGATCTGTTGGCGGGCGTATTCTGGATCGTAGCTCAGATCCGCCTGCTGGATCACGTCGAAAACGGTCAGATAGTCGAAATCGGTGGAGGCCACGTTGGTGTACATGGGTGTCGCCTGGCCCTGGTAGATCTCCCGGGTTACAAATTCCCGGTCGATCAGTCGCTGCATGGCCTGCCGTACCTCTTTAATAGCAAAGGGGTTCAATCTTCCCTGGGGAGCTGGGGCCGGATTCAGGATCAACGAAATGGTGCTGGCTGGGGCCTCATAGAGTTGGATGCCTTCGTTGTCGCGTAGCTCACGGGCCGCCGCAATTTTCAGGTTGAAGTAATAGAGGTCCATCTCCCCGGCTTCCAGATCCAGAGGGGCCCGGTCCACGTTGAACGCCTTGAAGTAGAGCCGCTCGACTGCCGGTCCGGGCTCTTCGTGGGGTGGGGTGTACTGGGCCAGGATTGAGGAGGACAAGCCAACAATCATCACCACAGCGATTGGGACGATTTTCAGCAACCAGGCTGAAATTTTGGTCGACCAAATTCTATTCATATTGCAAATCCTTATCATGATTCACAGGATCACACCCCCTCAGGCGGCGGGGTGAAAGCGGGCCGGGCAATGGCGTGATGGATAACGAATTTGCAGACGAGACATTTACGTTCCCAAAAGACGCATACACATCAGCTGATCACGCCCAGCTTTGGCAGCGTGTCGCCGGCTTGCGTCAAGCGTGGCTCAACCAGGATCATTCAGTTTCTCCTGCGCGAAACCCATAATAGACCAAGCGCGATGCCGATGCCGCCGCCGACCAAGGGCCAGGCCGCCGCTCCACCAGGCACGATGGCTGTGGAGAGCGCCGCGTCCGCTGCGACACTGCCAACTGCTGCTGGGCTCTCGGCCTGATCCAACCGCATCATCGCTGGCGTCAGACTGGCTTGCGATGTTGTCCCGTTTAACTGTTGCAGTTTCTCATCCAGGGCGTCCAGTTTCTTTTCCAGTTCCTGCACATTGTCGAAGCCGAATTCCATGTAGAATGAGGTGGAAGCGAAGTTGCCCGACTCATCGACCAATGTCACCCGATGGGCGCCTTCACCGGATATGGGGACGAAGATCTCCTGGGTATAGCGACCCAGCTTGTCCGTGCGACCGGATGCGGCGTTGGTCCCGCCTACTTGTAGAAAGATATCCATATTTGGTTGGAAACCGTGGCCCTGAACTGTGATGGTCTCGCCGGCAGCCCCGACATCTGGACTGATGAAGATCTCAGGGCGCGAGATGGCTCGCTGGCGGCTGAACCCGATCTTCTGGTTGATGGGGCCAAATTCGCCCAAGCGGGTGTCCGCCCACACCAGATAGGCGTCGTTCTCGCTTGCGGCAATGGCGAAATAGTCGCCCAGGAAAAGCCCTGAGGGGAAACCCTTGTTGGGATTGGAGGGGAAGTCGGTCACGCGCGTGTCCCCTACTTTCAGGTCGAGCTCTTCCAGTTCAAAACCCCAAGTCTCTCCCTGATCTTCAGAACGGCTATAGTAGATATGATAGCGGGTCTGCACGGGATCGTCGCGCATATCGCCCCACATCAGGTGGAGCACGCCATCCGGGCCCACATCTATGGCTGGGAAAAACTGAGGCGCGTCGGTTTCGTCGGTGTTGATGCGTTTGGGCCGCGACCAACGGTCTCCACCGTTGAGAGAGCGGATGAAGTAAACATCCCCCTCATCTAGCGGATTGCTCGCCGGCAGGCCCACATAGGCCACATACAGTTCATCGTTGGGTCCCACTGCTACTTTGGGAAAGGCCGACGCCCAATAGCGGAAAAAGGCATTGCGGGGCCGGAAGCCCGGTTCCAGAAAACGGGCGATGCGCTTCGGCTCGCTGAAGGATTCGCCACCATCATCCGACTTGGACATATAAAACTCGGCGATGCCTTTCATGCTTTCGTCGTCGGTGCTGTCCAGCCAGGTTACATATAGGATGCCTTTGGAATCCACTGCCGGAACCGGACCTTGCACGACCCGTTTGGAGCCGATAGCGTTAGATTGACCTTCGGTGTCGTCGATCTCGCCGTAGGTGCGCTTTACGGTAGGGCCAACCGCCACTGGATCTGACCAGGTCACGCCTTGGTCCAGGGAGTAACTTAGCATGGGCGTGGTCTGCACTTCCGGCGCGCCCAAGGTGGGGATTTCGCCCAAATAGAGGAGGTCGTAGATGGTGTTAAACTCCACATAGGTAACGTAGATCACCGTTTGATCTTCAATGGTGGGATGGGGGCCTGTGGTCAACCACGGTTTGTCCAGGAAGCTCAAGCTCACTGTGCCCCGCACGCGGCCGGTGGGATCAATAATGACGTCGCTTTCCACCTGGCTGCGAGCGCTGGACACCGGCTCTTCCCAGATAAAGCCGCCGTCTTGCGACGCTGAGACGGCGATCGAGGAAACTAAGGCGAAGCCGGTGGCATTGCCGACGGAGTACTCCTTAATGCCAATGGAAATGGAGGCCATGTAGACATTGCCATTTCTATCGAACTCCACCACCGGATCGCCGCCTGAGATGCGGTCTTTACGCAAATATTTGATCTGCTGCGGTCCCTCCCAATTCACGCCGCCGTCAATACTTACGTAGACAGAATTGTTGGGGAAGTTGTAGTCGATCACGCCCAGAACTAGGTGATCCGGATCATGCGGGTTGACGGCAATATCTGGCTCAGTCTGCAATGGGCTGTTGCTAAAATCGCGGGTCACCAGCAGATCGCGGCTGAAAGCTGGGGCCGGATCTCGGTAGGGCACAAGAATGCCCGGGCCCACCGACTGCAGGAGGGGTGAATTGCCGTCGCTGCCAGGCACACTAGTCAGATTCTGACGGTTGAGCGTGTTCCAGCCTGGGCGGTCGAGGAAAAGGCGATTGTCCACGCCCTGGACCATGAGCCAGGCGGGGCCGGATATCACATCCTGGATGGGATGCATAGCGTTTTGGATATCGGTCGGATTTTTGCTGATTTTGCCGCGTTGAGGCAACTGAGGCACGGGCATTTGCGCCGAGGTCGGCGTCGGCAGTGTCAGCAGCAGCATGGCCGTCAAAAACAGAACAGGCAATCGGCAGAGCCTGGTCGCCAGCTGTCGGCCATTGCAGACCCTTGCGATTTTGCGAAGTCTATACATGAGGTGAAAACCTCCTTACTGGGTGAGCATGTTCAGGAAGGGCATCGACAAGCATCATCTGTCGGCAACTGACATCAAATAAACGAGGCTGGATTTGCATGCCCCTCTATATTCAATCTGATTTTATAGAACGATTGTGCGAATTCCTTACTGACAATATTGACAATTGTCACCGATTTGATATACTTTGTGCGTAACAAATGGAATGTCTATATGATTGTCATACCTCTCCAAATGGAATCCACTGGCGGTCCATTAGGAATTATAACAGGCACAACAAATAAATCAATAACTCAGACAGGGTACCCATTGGCATTGAAATCAATGAGGAGTATATTTCTCAATTCTTAAAAGGGTTATTTTGCGCGCCAATTCGGTATTCCCGCCAGTTGACGACTGATTCATGTGGTTTGTGTGATTGCGCTCATACCTCACGGTGAGGCGCGACCGCTTTAGCCTAGCCCGCATGATGCAGATAGCAGGCTACAAAATGATTTGGCTCGACTTCATGTAGTTGAGGTGTAGTCAGTTCACATCGGCCAGCCATGAATGCGGCGCAACGAGGATGAAAAGAGCATCCGCTTGGCGCATTGGTGGGGCTGGGCGGTTCGCCAGGCAGACTGGGCCGCTGGCATAGGCGGTTGGCCGGGTCCGGTTCGGGCACAGCCGCGATCAGAGCTTGGGTATATGGGTGTAGCGGATTATGCACTACATCCGCAGCCGGTCCCATCTCGACGACGCAGCCTAAATACATGACCACGATACGCTGGGCAAAGTGACGAGCCGTAGCAATGTCATGGGTAATGTATAGAAAAGCAATGTTGAACCGCTCCTGTAGCTCCCGTAATAATGCCAATAACTCTGCCCGGCTGGATGCATCCACCATAGAGACCGGCTCGTCGGCCACAATGAATTGCGGCTGAAGCACGAGAGCCCGGGCGATGCTCAGCCGCTGACGCTGACCACCGGACAGCAGATCAGGGTACTTGGCGGCGATCTCCTGCGGCGGACGCAAACGTACATCGTGCAGGACCTGAAACACTCGCTCTCGTCGTTCCTGCTCGCTGCCGATAGCGTGGATCACCAGGGGTTCGGCCACGCTATCGTAAACCATCATAAAGGGATCGATGCTGGCAAACGGATCCTGAAAGATGGCCTGAGCCTTACGGCGAAACCTTTTTTGCGCCTTCTGAGATAAAGCAGTAATCTCTATATTGCCAAAGCGGATGTGACCATCCGTAATTTTGACCAGACCCAACGCGGCCCGGCCTAAGGTGGTTTTACCACTGCCGGACTCACCGACGACAGCCACCACTTCGCCGGCCTGAATATCCAGCGTCACGCCGTCCACAGCATGTACGGACTCGCTGCCAAAGAGACCCTTGCGGACGCTGAAATGAACTTTGACGTTATGGAGTTGAACCAGCGGTTGCGACATGCACTGAGTATATCAAAGTGCTTTGCGTCTGTCGAAAATGATCAGGATCAGTATTGACCACTAGCCACTGAGGCGCGCGCCCGCTGTTGTGGGAGGATTCCAGATGAAATTACACGATCGATTGCCGCGACGCGATGCCGTTCCCTTGATGTTGGTCGCGCTTGTCTTGATTCTGACTGCGTGCCAGGCTCCCGCCAGCCCACCAAGCGCAGCGCCCAGCACAGCTATGCAGGCCCCCACCGCAACGCAAACCCCGATGCCTATCGTCATCCCTACGCGCTCTCTTGGGCCTACACCTACGGCTACGCCCGCGCCACTGGCCAATCCAGATCGGAATCTGGCAGAGACACTAAGCGCCAAGGGACGATCACTGTTTCTGACCAGCGATCTGAACGGAGCTGAAGCAGCTTTCATCGATGCGATTGCTGCCGATTCCAGCTATCTGCCTGCCCATCTGGGCCTGACTGATGTCTACCTCTACCAGTTGCAGTACTGGCAGCAGGCCCTGCAGTCCGCCAGGCGCGCGGTCGCGTTGGCGCCAGAAGACAGCATAGCCCTGGCTTACCTTGCCTGGGCCGAGCAGGGGGCGCACCACTTTGACGGGGCCAAAGAATTGGGACTGCGAGCGGTCGAGTTGGATGCTGAAAACGCGACCGCACACATAGCCCTGGCCGACATCCTTGTCAGCATGTATGAGGTCGACAGGGCCTTTCAACATGCCCAGACAGCCGTTCGCTTGGCGCCAGAGTCGGCGCCGGCCTGGGGCACTCTGGGCTCCATTGCCTTCCAGCTTCACGATTGGGATCGAGCTGGCGACGCCTATGTCCGAGCTCTGGACTTGGAACCGGATTTCTTCGCCTGGCACATCGTCAACGCGCGCCACGAATTTAATGTCTATGGTGATGTGTATGCAGCGCGGGATCTTGCCCAACCGGCCATCGATCTCCTGCCTGAGCATGCCTCTTCCCTTTTCTTTGAGGCGGATATGGCCGCCGAGGAAGGAGACTGGGAGACGAGTAAGGCTAAGTGTCTGCAAACCATAGCCCTGGATCAGCCGCATACGCCCTTCCCGGATGGGTACAGTTGCATGGCGCTGATATTGCTTCAACAAGAACGCAACGCTGAGACCGAAGCCTACCAGATTTTGGCTGAAGAACGGGCTACGGTTGACCGACGTGATGTGACCCTGATCCGTATGCGACTGCTCAACGATCAAGACCGCTGCGAAGAATCCCGCGCTCTGGCCCAAGATTGGCTGGACGCACGTCCCTACAGTATATCGGCCATACGCATGCTCGGTGTCAGCTATCTTTGCGAGCAAGATTTCGAAACCGCCGCCGCCTATTTTCGCAAGACCCTGGACGCTCTGCCTAAGTCAGTGAGCGATGCCCGATTGCTGGCCATAGCCTATGCCCGGGACGGCAAAGCACTGGAGGCGCGGGCCGCGTTGAATGAGGTCAAAGCCTTGGCGACTGATGACCCCACTTATTACCAGGCCTTGTATGAGGTGCATCTGATGCTCGCGGAAATGGACGAAGCAGTAGCCGCAGCCCAGCGTTGGCAAGTACTACGCCCCGATAGCTTGGATGCCCGCGAGAGCCTGGCCTTAGTGCAGTTTTATGAAGGCAACCTGGAGGCTGCGCAGAGCATTGCGCTGGACGCGCTGGAGAGCGGCGCACGCACCTCTACAGTGTTGGCTGTGCTCGGCGAGACCTATACGCGCATGCGCGAATTCGACAAAGCCGAGCCACTGTTGGAAGAGGCTCTTCAGTTGAACAGCGATCATTTCCTGGTCCGTAATGCCCTGGGCCTCCTCTACCTTGTCCAGCTCCGTTGCGCAGAGGCTGAACCCCACATGCGCTGGCTGATCGATCGTGCTGATGACGAGGAAGAGAAGGCAGGCCTCGAAGAGATGTTGACCACATGTGTTAAACGAGCTGCCCGCCCTACGCCAGACCCAGCCACGCTGCTCGATGACCAGGAAGCTGTGGCGGCGGCCGCGGAGATCCTGCAGGAAGCAGAGGCGGAGATCCGCTATCTGGACATGGAAACGGACAACGATGGTCGGCGCACATTGGTGGTGGCCTATGCGGTCGATCTGGCGGCCGACGGTCAGGAGTACGCCGATATGGAACATCAGCTGGTCATTATGTTGTCCCGTATCCTGCCCCGCATTCGCTCCCAACCGGATGGTCTTGTGGTTGTCGCCGGCACATTCAACGTGGCTACATCCGCCACCTTGGTCTCCACCAGGGCGGCTGCCTTGTGGGTGGACGGCCAGATCAGCGATCAGGAATTCGAAGAGACCTGGCGACGCCAGACAGCCGATACTGGTTGAATCGGCTGTTTCTATACCAGGCCCAACGCAGCCACCTTGTCCGCAAGCTCGGCGCGTTCGCCAGCTGTAAGTTTCTCCCCCGGCGGGCGCGGCCCACCGCAGTCGATACCCAGCCGCTGGCTGAGAACCGCCTTGACGGTGGCGTGGAACTTGGAGGGAACGATCAACGCGTCGGCGACCTCCGACGCCCGATCCTGGGCTTCCTGGGCCGCGGCCATGTCACCCGCTTGGTAGGCCCGCCATATCGCCACCCACTGTTCAGGGGCCATATTGGGCGGACCGTCCACGCAGCCGGTGGCCCCAATCGTGAGAGCGGGCAGCATCAGCCGACAGCTGCCGATTAAGCAGGCCAACCCCATCTGCGCGAAGGTCTTCACGTAGGGCACATAGGGCGCCGAATGCTTGAGTCCGGTAAGCTGGGGCACCCGTTCCTGGATGTTGGCCATCAGATCTGGCGTGATCTCGACACCGGTGGATCCGGGCAGATTGTAGAGGAAAAAAGGTAGGTCGGCTGCGGCTGCCACAACGCGGTAGTGCTCGACGATCGCTCTGTCGCTCTGGGAGTAGAAGAACGGCGGAACGCAGCAGATGGCTTCGACGCCGACTTTGGCTGCATGTTCGGCCAAGCGGGCCGCGCGCGCGGTGGTCGGAGCGCCCACATGCATGATGTTGACAACGCGCCCCTGAGACTGGTCCGCGACAATCTCAGCGATACGCCGATTCTCTGCGTCGTCCAGCAGAATACTCTCACCTGTGCCGCCGGCCACCCAGAAGCCCTGTACCCCTGCCTGGATGTTGAATTCCATCACCTGGCGGTAGGCCTCCTCGTTCAGGCTGCCCTCTGGAGTCATCGGTGTGATAATGGCGGGGAAGACCCCTCTGAATCTGTTCATGCGCCTTTCTCTTTTGTGTTCCTGATGTGGTCTTGGTGTAAGGTAAAATACGCCTTTGCGCGAACAAGGCGCGTGTTGTCAGCCTGCGCATATATACGCAGGCTTCTAGCCATTGTCGGTTTCTGCCATCAGCGCGTTCACCTGTTGGCTGTAGGCGCTGAACGTCTGTTCGTCCGGCTCTCGGATTCCATACCACACCCGATCAAACGTCTCCACCACCGGTTCCAGATGGGGCCGCGCTGGATCATCGGGGCCGAGATTCGCCAGCACCTCACGGTTCGTCTGGCTGTCGGCGTAGTGCAGCAGATCGTTTTCCCGCAGGCGCAGCAGCGCGGATAGGAAGAGACTGCGCACGGCCTGCCGATAGTCCCCGCTATAAGCCTGCGCTGAGGCCTGTTGACGGGCCTCGGCGGCGGTAGCCGGTTCCCCGCTCTCTGTTCTGCGCTGGCGGACGACACTGTCTGTCAGTATGCCACCCAGAAAGCGCCGCAACCAATAGTTGAGTAGACCTGCCAGCAGTATGCTGCCGACGGCGACGACTCCCCAACCGATTATAGCGCTGACCGTTTGGCCCACGGCACTGCCCGTAGCAGTCTGCCGTTGGGGTAGAATGCGATCCAATAGATCGCTGAACCAGCGCTGCAATCGTTCCCAGAGGCTGAGTCCGGTGAGATCGAGGCGGTGGATCACGCGCTCGAGAGCCAGCAGACGGTCGGCGGTATGGTCGTTGTCGATCCTCTCTAGCTGGCCGAGCACGGCTTCCAGTCTGGCGCGGGCATCGTCGACGTTGTCGATATCCGCCAGCAATGGGACGATATCCAGCACTCGGCCGTCCGGCAGTTCAACCTGTTTGATGGCGGCTATTTCCGCCTGTACCTTCGCCAAATCGGACCCTCTGTTCAATTGGACGAGGGCTGCGGAGAGCCGCTCCTGGTAGGCGGATAGGGAGCTGGTTTGCTGCGCGCCACTGTTGGGCGCGACCGCCGCGTCTTGTCGCGCGTGCAGGGAGCTGTCCGGCCAAAGCAACAGAACGAGCAGAAGCAGCCACCAGCGGCTGCAGGCGCGTATGCGAGCTGCCGGAAACATTTAACCCTCCATCTCCCCATCGGATCTGAAAAGCGCAGTGGCGGTTTCATCGCCTTGGGCAATCTGTTGCTCCAGATCAGCGATGCGTAGCTCCAGATCATAGCTCTCCCCGCGCACCCGCAGATCATAATAGAGCAGCACGGCCGCGCCGATATAAAAAGGGATACCGATGACCGACAGCAGAGACGAGATCACAGTGGATATGCTTGTCGCCAATCCCAGAGCGGAAGTCGGCATCAGCACAAAGACGATCTGCTGAAACAGTGCCGCGGGGAAGGAAAGAACAAGGAACATGATCATGTATAAAAGGACCGTGTAGCCAAGCACGCGCAGGGTATGCCCTCGACTCAGATGCCAGCTGCGCCGCAGAGATTCGAGCGGGCCTACCCCCTCGGCGATCAACGCGGCTGGGGCCACAAACCAGCGAGCGGACAGATAGATGATCGGGGCCGAGATCAGTATGAACAGTAGCGCGTAACCACAGATTAACAACACGCCCAGCCCGATAGCAGAGACGATCGCGCTCGCTTCGCCTGTCTCTCCCAGCGTAATGCCGGCTAGCGCGCCGCCCAATAGCAGAGCCAAGAAACCGCCAAGCAGAGGGATCGCCGCCACACATGTCACTGCGACTATGGCTGCCCACTTCGCTATGACCATGCCTACGTAGGGCCAGAACCGCTGCAGACCTTGACGGATTCCCTCCCCAAAGGCCAGGGAACGATTGTGGAGCGACTCGATGCAGTGCGCGGTGAGGGCAAGGGTGACGATGCCGTTGGCGGCGAGAGCCATTACGCTGACGATCAGCATGGCGGCGAAAAGTCCGCTAAAGTTGGCGAAAAAGGATGCGAAGGGGTCGAACCCCGGACGGGAGCCCTCACTTATTAGCAGCTCGAGGGTCTGGAAATAGTCGCTGATAAATCTCCCCGTGAGCAGGCCGGAGATGACCGACAGGGGGACAAGAAAAACAGCGGCTGTTAGCAAGAAGATGAGAAAGCGCGCCCGATAGAGGCGAAAGGCGCGGTCCAACAGGTCGCCGACACGTAAAGGGCCGGACAGAGGAAAGGTTGCCTGCGCCTCTGCGCGAAAGGGGCGTGAATGGGCGCTCATGGGATCGTCTGTATCCTCGCTTCCCGCAGCAGATCGGCGTCAATCGTCGTCTGGGCAAGTTCGGCCACGTCCAGAAAGCCATCGTGAATCTGCGGTGGTCGGGTCAGCAGATCCGCCTGGAGTTTGAGGAAAAAACTCAACTCACACGGGTGGTCGATGCCGGGCTTGGCGGCAAAGAGCGCGGCCTGCAGCGTCCCCCAGCCCGCGCTGGCCTGGGAGCCCACCATCACGCCCTTTGCTGACACCTGCGCCTGTTGTAGCATCTGCGCTGACTCGGTGAAGCCGGTGCGCGCGGTCTTGATGTTGAGAATCTGAAATGTATCTATGCTCAACTCCCTTCGCAGATCCCTGGCGCAGAGCGCGCTATCGTCGGCTATGAGCGGCAATAGTTCGGCCTTACGCAGAGCCGAACGGGCCAGGATGAGCTCTGTGGGGAGCGGCTCTTCGCAGTAAAGAACGTTCAGCTCAGCCATCTGCTCCAGGCGGTGACGCACGTTCTGCGGCTGAAAGCGTTCATTGGCATCGACGTACAGATCGACCTGTTCGCAGAACTGCTCTCGCAGGAGCCGGAGCTTCTGCAGATCCTGGCCCCAGTCGCGCCCGACTTTGACCTTCAATACCCGCACGCCCTGGGCCACAACCCGCTCTGCCTCCGCCAGGCTGTCGTCCAGGTCGCCTAGTCCCAAGATATAACTCACCCGCGCCTGCGCGCGGCTGGCGCCCAGATGCTCGTACAGGCTACGAGAGCGGCTGTTGGCCAGGGCATGATGCAAAGCCATATCCAGCGCGCCGCGGGCGGTCTGGTTGTTCTTCACCGCTTGCAGACGTCTGTAGAGCGTTGGCAATGTCGATTCATCCAGCCGCTCGCCCATGAGCCGGGGAGCCAGCTCCTGTTGGAGCATACTGCAGACGCTATGAACCGTCTCCCCGTAGATTGTGGGGCGGGGCGGGGCTTCTCCCCAACCTTCACTGTCGTCGCTCAAGCGTACGCGCACAAGGACGTGGCGCACTTCCTGTATCTCGCTGGCCGCTCCCCAGCGCAGCGGCTCCCGCAGCGGGAGGCGAAAAGGAATCGCTTCGATGGACTCGATGGTGATAGGCATTCTGATTCAGAACAAAAACAAATTCGTGGGCACTGCCTTACAGATCGCCGATCGCCGCCGCAACTTCAGCGGGGGAATGGGCCGTCGTATCGACGACAACAGTGCGGTCAGGTACCTGGCTCTGAAGAATTTCGACAGCCGCGTTCGGGTCGTAGTTGCGGCGCTCCGCGACAACGATTGCGATCTTGGCTGCCAGTTCGGCGCCGTTCACTTCGCCCCGGCTCACGGCGGCGGCCAGACGGGCCTGTTCCTTCGGTTTGAAGAGATCACGCCCCTCTGCCACCTCCTGCCAGCGGAACCCGCCCACAGAGGTCAGATCAGTCACCTGATCGAAAGCGTCCTGGCGCTGTAACAACCTCTCCACCCGCACCACATCCGGCGCGTTGAGGACGGCAAAGCGGGCCAGAGGCAGGGCTTGCGCGGCAAAAGCGACTTCGTCCGCGCCCCGCAGGCCGTCGAAGATCAGCCGACCGGGCCATGCATCCGGCTGCCGCTGCAATACCAGCCGGCTGAGGGCGTGGGCCAGCCCACCGGGATATCGCTGCCGATAGCGGCCTGTATAGGCAAAGCGCTGTCGACGGTCTGTCACCGCTGTGGGTGGATCTCCGTCCCAGCCCTGAACGGTTGGAATCACCAGCAGATCGGCTACCTTACGTCTGTTGGGCAGCAGAGAGATGCGCCCGCATTTCCTGCGCAGAGCTTCGACTGTCGCGCTTTTGCCTACACCGGTCACACCGACAAGGATCAGTACGGGCAGGTCAGCGATGGCGGCCCAGCCATCGGGCACGCAGCCAACGCCGAGACCGTCTGCCAGCAGTTCAAATTCAACATTCATCCGCATCATTATACGCCGCTTACAGAACCATTGGCAACTGTCCTTGTCATACGGGGTGCATCCCAGATTAGAGGGGAATGTTATTTCCAGAGGGATGCGGTCAGATCTGCCTGTTTTCTGCGCCACACAAAGGCAGCGCTTTTCTCTGGCGCTCGCAGACGACCGGCGATTCGAGAAGAGAGAACTGCGCGGACAGTGACTCCTCGCTGGAAGGGGGATCGGTATGGGGCAGGGGCAAGGGACCGCTCAGATAGACGGGCGTCTTTCGTACCAGGGCTGACGATGACACTCCCTGCAACAGCCGATCCATCCGTTCGATGGCTACGCCAGCCTGCTTCCACTGATAATTGTAAGAAATAGAACCTACTCCAGTTGAGGGCACAGATAGCGAGTCAGCAGTCGCAGATATTTTTGAAGGGACAGACGCATCACGTGCCTCCTAGGGGAAGAAGAGGAGCGTTCGGGTCAATTTTGTAATCTGTTGTTGCGTGAGAATCGGTCGTCAGACGCCTTAGGCAGCGGAAATGTTGTTTTGCGCGCCACTGTAGGGCGCGACATTGCAGGCATCCCGCAGGGCGGTCAGATTTTCGCGAACGGTACCTGTACCGTTGAAGATAGCGCTGCCGACAACGATGACATTGGCCCCGTTGCGCTGCACGTCCCGGATATTGTCAACGCCAATGCCGCCATCCACTTCCAAATCACAGGTAGGGTTGAACTCATCCAGGATCTGGCGCGTCCGCCGCAGTTTGCTGGTCATCGTCTGAATAAACTGCTGGCCACCGAAGCCGGGATTGACACTCATCACTAATACCTGGTCGACGAACGGCGCAATTTCGCGAATGCTTTCGATCGGCGTAGCAGGATTCAAAGCAACCCCGGCTTGGCAGTCCAGATCGACGATCTGCTGCACAGCCCGATGCAGATGACGACACGCTTCCAAATGGATCGTGATTGTGTTGGCGCCGGCGTTGGCGAACGCCTCTAGAAACTGCTCTGGCTCCTCGATCATCAGATGCACATCCAGAGGCAGTTGCGTGGCCTGACGGGCCGTTTCCACCACCAGCGGCCCAAAGGTAATGTTCGGCACAAAACGTCCATCCATTACATCCAGATGGAGCAGGTCGGCGCCGGCATGGTCTGCCGCCAGAATCTCTTCTTGCAAGCGACCGAAATCAGCAGTAAGAATGGAGGGGGCCAGTTTGACTGCGCGCGCCACCATCGCTGTCATCTCCTCAATTGGCGTCAATAATGGATTGGGATTCGGTACCGGATGTGGCGGCCTGACCGCCGGAACCCCCTGTGATTGTATCTTCACGTTCTTTAGCCGCGCCCATCACCTGAATCAATTCGCTGATGTCGTCCAGTGTAATCAACCCCAGAAACTGTCCCTGATCCTGGACAATAATGACCCGGCTCCCGGCCTCCATCATCTTTTCCCACACGTCAGCCAGAGTCGTATTGGCAGTGGTTACAGGCACCTGTGAGCGGGGAATCATCACATCAACGATACGTCCTTCCTGCCCTTGGGTACGCAGGGTTGCCACCAAGCGCGGGCGCGTGAGCACGCCGACCAGATTATGACCCAGGTCGTACACTGGAAAGTCACCCTGGTAGGTAGTCATAATATAATCAACGGCTCGGCTGATAGGCTCGCTGGTATACAGTATATGCGCGTCTTTGTTCAATGCCTGCCGGGCACTGAAGTCCTTCAGGATGTAGCGGCTTTCTACTGCCTCCAACTCGCCCCGGCCGCCCACATATACGAAAAAAGCGATCAGCAACAGAAAGATGCCCCCGCCAGAGATCCCCCAAATCGCGAAGAGTATCGCCATCCCCCGTCCAACCAGAACAGCAATACGTGTCGCTTGGACATACCGCAAACGCAGCGCCAGCAACGCGCGCAAAATGCGCCCGCCGTCCATCGGAAAAGCCGGCAACAGATTGAAAATACCTAGCATTACATTCATGCCCGCCAGATAGAGAAGCAGGCCGGTCAGGCTCATCGACTGCACCTCGTTCATCAGCCCCGGAATCGTCGTCGAGATCGCGCCAGCGCGCATACTCAGGCTCACAGCCAACAAGGCGACAGGCAGCAGCAGAATGGCCAGCACGAAGTTGACAGCCGGGCCGGCAATCGCGATCAGAAACTCTTGCAGCGGTCTGCGGGGCATACGGTCTAACTGGGCCACGCCGCCGATAGGCAGTAGCGTAATATGGGGCACATTCACACCGAAATACTTCGCTGTAATGGCGTGGCCGAATTCATGCAAAGCCACACAGACAAAAAGCAGCAGGATGACAAGAATACCGTATACCGCGCCGGCCAGCACATTGCTGGCGTCGCGACTGTAAATGAACGCGCCATAAAAAAGAATCAGAATGAACGACCAGTGGACTTGTATATCAATGCCCCAAATTCGGGTGATCTTCAATGCGCTACCCATTTGTAAGCCCTTTCATCACTAACTCTTTCCGTGCGGGTTTGCGCGAGCCATACTCCTCCACAGCGAGCTGGGCCGCTCTGCGCAGAGTGGGAAGTCGGCTGTTCGTCAGGTTGATCAACTGCCGAGCAACGTATCTGGCTCGCCCCGATTGCAGACGGCGCACGGACACGATGCCCGCAGCGAGGAAAAGCTATAAATACCGTTTCCATGGCCGTCGGCCCAGGTAAAGCGGATGGCGTAGTTGCCTACCAGTTCCGCCCTCCCGGCCTCAGCGCTCGGAGGCGGACCGAGCGCCAATCGCAGCGGGTCATCCTCCGTCTGACGTCTGTCCTCCCGGCAGGATGCGCAAGGACAGACGTAGCGCATCCAGGCCAGACGGAATGCGCTATGATGTCCATCTGCCCAATCGATCGTAAAGGTGCTGGCTGACCGTTCGACAGTTAGCGCGGTCGGCTGGTAGGCGGCCTGTGTCTGTGCGAGACTCATGAACTGCTTCCAGACCTGCTCATCAGCGCCTCCATCAGTTCGATGGGCAATGGAAAGACGATCGTGCTGTTGTGTTCAGCGCTGATTTCCGTTAGGGTCTGCAGATAGCGTAACTGAAGCGACCCGGCCTGTTCAGACATGATCCCGGCAGCCTCTGCCAGCGTCTGAGAAGCCTGCAATTCACCCTCGGCGTGGATGATTTTGGCGCGCTTCTCGCGCTCTGCCTCCGCCTGACGGGCCATGGCCCGCTGCATCGACTGCGGAAGTTCCACATCCTTCACTTCTACAACACTGACCTTTACGC
Source organism: uncultured Caldilineaceae bacterium (assembly GCA_958295915.1). GTDB lineage: Bacteria > Chloroflexota > Anaerolineae > Caldilineales > Caldilineaceae > Bin5. The sequence continues at coordinate 2,296,280 of OY282381.1, read as the reverse complement.
CCCACGGCTCCGTCTGCTCATCGATGATCTGCTGAAGTTGCTGGTTGATCTGATCCCGCTCTGCCAGCAGTTCATCCAGTTCACTTTGCCCTAAAACGGAGCGCAGAGTCGTCTGGGCTATCTGTTGGGTCGCCAATAGATAGTTAGCGATGTTGACGACCGCCGCTTCTGGAGCCAACACCCGAAAATAGCAGACAGCATTGACTTTGACAGTCACATTGTCTTTGGTAATGGCTTCTTGTGTCGGCACGTCTAAGGTGATAACCCGCAGGTCCACGAGTCTCATCTGATCGATGAGTGGGATCATCCAGAATAAGCCGGGCCCCTTGACACCTGTCACCCGGCCCAGGCGGAAGATCACTCCCCGTTCGTACTCTTTGACAATACGTAAGGCTGCCCGCAATAACCACACCAGCAGCAGTATAACGACGATATAAATCGGTAAATTTGCATCCATACGATAGGCTCCTATGCATAATTCATACCATAGAGTAACAGCGCGCGATTACCATTATATCTTCTACCATGCCAGGCAGCAACTGATCAGGAACTTCCCTCCTATTTCGTTTCATTCGCTCACATCTTCCTAAAGCTGAAATTGACGCAGCCGCACACAGCCGATATGATTTATCAGGAGATGAGTAGGTGAAGCCCCTGATTGTATCCGCAAAGGAAGAGGCGTTATGGCTGGAGATCCTCGCCCACACCCCCCGAGGAGATTGCAGCGGCTGTTGGTAGCCGCAGTGGCATTCGCAGTCATTGCAGTTGTTGCTTATGTCGGCAGTGCGCTCCTGTTTGGCCCAAGCTTGTCAAATGTTCCCTTGCTTTGGATGAATTTTGGGGCCGGACCGAATGACGATATAAAAGCAGTCTCGACAGAGCCGATCGTCTCGGAAACTTCAGCGGTAGCGAACACAACCGCGACAAAGATAATGAATGCGCCTCTTTCGAGCAGAGGCGCAAGGCGGTACACGCCAACCCACACGCCTTCGCCTGTCCCGACAGACACCCCCACACCGATGCAACCGGAGGCAGTCGTATCTGTAGATGCACTGAACCTGCGTGCCGGGCCAGGCACAAATTACAGCATAATCGATCAGGTGCGGGCAGAGCAACGCTTTCGCATCACAGGCCGCAATGAGGCCGGCGACTGGCTGCGGGTTTGCTGCCCGGCAGGAGAGAATACAGAAAGTTGGATCAACGCTGCATTCGCGCAAAGCAATCTGCCGATCAAGGATCTGCCCGTCACCCAGTCCCCTCCAACCTCGACACCGACAATTCTTGTGCCGGATCTCACCCAAATCGATCCCAGTCTGCCAGGCCCGGGCGGGGTTGCCCCGCCCAGCGGCACGAATCCTCTGACGAGGCAACCCTTAGCGGCCGGGCGCAACGTCCAGCGACCGATCGTCGTCTGCATTAATAATGACATCGCCGCCCGGCCGCAGTTCGGTCTCAGCCGTGCCGATGTGATGTATGAATACCTGATGGAAGGGTTCAGCCTCACACGGTTCAGCGCTGTTTTCTACGGCGCCGACAGCGAGCAGATCGGGCCGGTGCGCAGCGCCCGCCTGATCAATTACTATATGGGCTCCCTGTACGATGCAGGGCTGTTCTGCTCGGGAGCCAGCGACAGCATCCGCACTAAGCTTAAGGCCAATGATGCACTTTTTCCCTATCTGGATGTGGACATAGACGATCCGGACAATAACCGTTACTCGTTCTCTGTCGGCACTGACTATCGCACACGGTTGCGCACCAACAGCGACCTACTACGTCTCTGGCTGGCAGAGTGGGGCGTCGACCAGGCGCCGTTGCTCCAGGGATTTACGTTTGGCAGGCCGGTTGAAGGCGGCACGCCCGCTGGCTCGATCAAAATTCCCTATCCATCTGTCACGGCCAGTCAGGTGGCCTACCGCTACGATGAGGGAAGTGGGCGCTATTGGCGCTTTCTGGGCGGCGCTGCCCATCGGGATGGCAACAACGGCCAGCAGATCGCGGTTGAAAATGTCATCGTCCAGTACATCTCCCACAACCCTGTGAATATCGTAGAAGACTCCTTCGGCAACCTGAGCCTCCATATTGGGCTTTTTGGCACGGGGAAGGCACTCGTCTTCCGGGACGGTCTCGCTTTTGAAGGGAGCTGGCGCAGTAACAGTGGAGGGGAGCTGCCGCGTTTTTTCAGTGCCGACGGCTCTGAAATCCCCCTAAAAGCGGGTCGGTCGTGGATCAGCATTGTGCCCCTAACATACGAAATCGCCTATCAGTAATCATAGCATTTCCACACACCAGAAATTCAGGTTCCATACTGACCAGCTTACCGACCTGATCCATTGGCAAACTCAATCAAAATCGTAACGATGCAGCAAGTAGGTTTCCCGATTGGAAAGGCCCATAGCCGTCAGGAAGGCCAGGCCGGCGCTGGCGGTGGACGGCAACGGCCCCACGGTCACCGATTGCCAGCCATTCGCCGGGCCGGCCGCCAGCATCCGCTGCCACAACTGCCTGCCAATACCCCGACGCCGATAGCCCGGGTGGACTCCCATAAACAGTATACGCACAGAACAGAGTTGTCGCAGCTCCAGAAGTCGCAACTGCAGGCGTCCTAGCAGAGATCGTCCACCGTTACTGCGGCACAGGGTTTCGCTGTCGTCCGGCTGCGCCAGAAGATAGCCCACAGGTTCGCCGTCGATCTCCGCCATCCATGCCAGTGCCGGACGACGCAGAATCCACCAGAGTAAAAACTGTGCTTCCGGTTCGTCCGGTAGCGGAAAGTCTGCCCACGAGGGCATGGTCTGGGCGAAAAGTGGCAGCAGATCAGCAGCAAGCCGGTTCGGATCCAGGGGATGAATGCGCGCCGGGCCGGGAATCGGCGCCGGGGTATCTGTATACTCGCTCAGTTCGACGGCAAAGAGCAGACTGCGGCCCAACGGACGACAGACAGTCGTATACAGCTCTGGCACGTACGGAGGGGCGTAGGGCGCGTGCAATGGTGGTATGCGGTGGAAATGACTCTGCAGCACGCCCGTGCCTAGATAGGGAGACAGCCCAACGGGTAGGATCAGACGGCGAATCCCCTCATGTCCGACGTTCTCCTGCACGGCGTGGAGCAAACGTTCCAGGCTTTCCCGGTTATTGGCAACGTGCAGCAAAGCCAGATGCGCAGTACTGTCTGTGCGCCGGGGGTCGGTCAAAGCAACGGCAGCGGCAACCGGCTCTTCCATCAGAAATCCCTGATTGATGGTCTGAAACGGCTGCCCGCTGACATGGGCCTGCCGACGGCGCGGGAATGCCTCGACCATCATGAAAAGAGGCCGGCTACGTTCCAGATGGACGAATCGTCCGGACACAAAAGCCTGCCGTATCCAGTTCCATGCGGGCGGTGTCCAGCGGGCGTCGTCGGCGTACATGCGCCACCACTTACGTAGAAAACCGATACGGCCCCAATGCCCTTCTGGTGAATCAAACCCGAAATTGAAATACTCTGCCATTCTGATTGCTCCTGATGGACTGGAATTGGGAAAAGTATGGGGAAAACTTCGGGTAATCGGGATAACTATTGTGAATGACCTGATAAACTTGCTGCGTGCTACTGCGAAGCGAATCTGATCCCTTGCAAACCTTAAAATTCCAAAGCGAATTTATCCCAATACGCTAAAGGGAATTCGCCTATCTCGGAGAATATTGGCCCTAGACCCTATATCTCGTGCAGAGTAAATTTTTTTCTGTGTTTCACAGGCCAATTGCGCGCGGATTTCCATTTGTCGGCGATTGCCTGCCACTGCCAGATTTGATAAACTACTCTTTTAGTATGAGAGGAGCGAGAAGGCTTGGCAAGGTCAGGCTGCCTGGAGTCTGTATAACAGATCCCCCAACAGTCCATCTTGCATCTATCAGATTTCTGCGCACTTCTTGCCTACCAGTCCTGCCGTTTGTTCTTCTCTACGTCTGCGTGGCCAGTATTCCTTTCGCGCCTCTTTCGAGCAGAGGCGCATTGAACGCTTTTGTTTCGTCGCTGGTACCCCGCAGGAGTGTGAGGAGGAGTCGTTTTGAACATAAGCTGGCAATCTGTACCCTCATTACGCAGACGTAGCAGCTCAATGTACGGCCGCGCGCAGCCGTCCACGGTCACGCAGCGCTCGCAGGACATCTCGGTGGGAGATCAGGAAACAACAGCTCGATCTGATACGCAAATGGATCCGCCAATCGATGACACAGTCAACATGCAGGCGGACGCGACCGCCACCGGCAAGCAGTCTCAGCCACGTATCGACGAGCTACATCCCGAAGATATCTGGCAGATGACCCTGCACGAACTGGCGTTGCAGATGCCTGAAACCACGTATGAAACGTGGGTGCGTGACACGTCGATCATCAACTACGCGGACGGCGAATTCATCATCGGCGCGCCCCATGCTTACGCCCGGGATTGGCTGGAAAACCGTCTGCGCAATAAGATCAAGCGCATTCTGAGCCAACTGATGCGACGTTCAGTGCAGGTGGCTTTTGAGGTGCGCCCCCGTCCGCAGAAGACGCCTGCGATATCTGAACCTGTACCCCTTGTACCCCTATATGCGGGAATGCCGCAACCCATCCTTGAAGAGTTGCAGACGCCTGCCGGCGCTGGCGTCTCCGCTGTTGCTAATGGCAATGCTATCGTAGCGCGCCAGGCGTCATTGATCGTCCGTAGCGCGTCGTCGGTTGCCCCCGACCGTGCCTCGGATCAAATCGTCGCAGCTAGCTCTGCAACAAAGCCAGATACAGCGCTTCGCGGCGGCGTGTTCGACCCCCACTATACCTTCGAAACATTTGTAGTCGGAAACCACAACCGACTGGCCCATGCGGCCGCGCGGTCTATTGTGGAGCAGCCCGGCCACCGCTTCAACCCACTTTTTGTGTATGGCGGTGTAGGGTTGGGCAAGACACATCTGCTCCATGCTATCGGCCACGCAATGGAGATTCATGGGATGCAGGTTCTGTACTGCTCGTCGGAGCAGTTCACAAATGAACTGATAAGTGCCATCCGCCAGCAGAGCACCGAAGAGTTTCGCAACAAATATCGACAGGTGGACCTGCTGCTGATCGATGACATTCAGTTTATCGGTGGTAAGGAAAGCACGCAAGAAGAATTTTTCCACACATTCAATCATCTCCATGCTAGCGGTCGTCAGGTGGTAATTAGCAGTGATCGACCACCGAAGGAGATTGCTACGTTAGAAGCCCGGCTGCGCAGCCGCTTCGAGGGGGGGCTGCAGGCCGATATCTCTCAGCCGGATCTAGAAACCCGGGTCGCCATTTTGCAATCGAAGGCCCAATCGAGCAATCACCCCGTGTCGATTGAAGTGCTGATGCTGGTCGCAGAACGGGTGGACAACAATATCCGGGAATTGGAAGGCGCGTTCAATCGCCTGGTCGTTCAGGCTCATCTCTATGAAAGTCAGCTAGATCGATCCATGGCCGAGGGAATTCTGGACACTCTTGTGCCACAAAGACGGCCCCGGGAAGCCGCCGCCGTCGTGGAGATCGTTGCCAATCATTTCAATCTGACTAAGGATGACCTGCGAGGGCGTTCACGCACAAAAGAGGTCGCTAACGCGCGTCAAATCGCAATGTATCTGTTGCGAGAAGAGAACGGTCTATCGCTACCCTATATCGGCGAACTTCTGGGTGGGCGGGATCATAGCACTGTTCGCTATGGCGTGGATAAAGTAGCCCAAGACATCGAACGGGATGAGGGTGTTCGACGAGAACTGGTATCCCTGCGGGAGAAGATCTACGAGCCACCCGGTTCATAAGGATGCGGGAGAGAAAGCAACAACGTGACTGTCTCCGGGGGTGTGCGCGTAGCGTACGTTTACAGCTTCGGTAACGGTCATGTTTCCCCAATTGAATTGCATGCGCCTTTTTGAGGCGGATTGCATAGTTCTCTTATAGAAACAGTCCGTAAAACCAATGCGTTTGCTTTGGGATATAAGGACGTTGTGTTAAGCTATTCATATACGGTGGGAGCCGCCGAAATAAACGCCTTTGGAGAAGCGTTCAATGCGCCTTTGCTCAAAAGAGGCGCTAGGAGTAGCCGCTAGGCATTTGGCCTGGGAGAGCCACAAAATTTTAGGTTCAACGAAAGCTGTGGCGCCAACCAACCTGGAAATCTCTATTCGGCTGTAGATCCGTAGAGTATTGGAGCCTGCAATGGCGAATACCGGTCGTCAAAAAGCATTAGACACGACTCTCGCTACCCTGAACAAACGATTTGGGGATGGGATCATCATGAAGTTGGGGGAGGCGATCCGGTTGGACGTGGGCGCCATCCCCACGGGGAGTCTGAGCCTGGACATCGCTCTGGGGGTGGGAGGGATACCGCGCGGGCGCATCGCCGAGGTGTATGGGCCGGAAAGTTCGGGCAAAACAACACTGTGTCTGCATATCATCGCTGAATCGCAGCGGATGGGGGGCGTGTGCAGCTTTGTGGATGTGGAACATGCGCTTGATTCCGCCTATGCGCGCACGATCGGGGTGGATGTGGATGGTCTGTACGTATCCCAGCCGGACACAGGCGAACAGGCGCTGGAGATAGCAGAGGCCCTGGTGCGTTCTGGAACGATGGATGTAGTGGTGGTGGATAGCGTGGCAGCGCTGGTGCCGCGTGCTGAGATCGAAGGCGAGATGGGAGACAGTCATGTAGGCTTGCAGGCGCGGCTGATGAGTCAGGCGCTGCGCAAGCTGGTGGGAGCGGTGAAGACGACGGACACGAGCATGATCTTCACCAATCAGTTACGCCAGAAAATCGGGGTGATGTTTGGCAATCCGGAGACGACCTCTGGGGGTCTGGCGCTGAAGTTCTATGCGAGTGTGCGGCTGGATGTGCGCCGCATTCAGGCGATCAAGCAGGGCAGTAATGTGATCGGCAACCGCACGCGTGTGACAGTGCGCAAGAACAAAGTGGCTGCGCCCTTCAAGGTGGCGGAGTTCGACATTATGTACAACGAAGGTGTCAGCAGCCAGGGCGACCTCTTGGATCTGGGCGTCGAGTTCGACATCATTGAAAAACGAGGCGCTTTCTATCGCTTTAGAGAGGAATTGATCGGACAAGGGCGAGAATCCGCTAAAATGCATCTGCGCGAGAATCCGGAGACAGCCTTACAGATTGACAGGATTATCAGAGAAAGAACGGGGCTGCCTGCAAGATCGGCTGCAGATAAAAAGATTGAAGCCCGATAAAGATTTGACACAAAACAACACACCAATTGCAAACTACGAGCACTGAACTTATCTTTCTTATCCCCTACTTGTGGCGCGGGGCGCGCCACTCTTGAATCAGTGAGCCTGTGTAGCGCAACAGCAGGTGTCTATTTGAAATCACCCTCATCGCTGCGCAACACCCATTGATACGCTTGTGACTGGTATAGCCTTGACCTGAAGAGAATTCAGGATTTCTATCCCCTTGCAAGACTTACAGTTCGCTGTGGTTTGTAACCACAGCGAACTTTTTTACCGGACAAGTTATGGCAGGAAGCACCATCACCGCGCTGCGTCTTCAGCGGGGAAATAAGGAACGAGTCAATCTCTTTCTGGACGGCGCATACGCGTTTCCGTTGCCGGCAATCGATGCCGCTCACTTGCGGATTGGCCAGCAACTCAGTAATCAGGAAATTGAGGAGCTGAAGGCCACTGATCTACGCAGCCGAGGCTACAACAAGATGCTCCGCTTTCTGGCGGTGCGTCCCCGTAGCCAAGCGGAAGTGCGGCGCAATCTGCAGATCTACCGTCCACGGGATGGGCGGCGTCTGAGCGAGTCGCAGATCGAATGGATCATCGCAAGGTTACATAAGCATCACTACCTCGATGATCAGGAATTCGCCCGCTTTTGGGTGGAGCAGCGCAATCGATTTCGACCCGTTGCACCTAGGGCGCTACGCTACGAATTGCGACAAAAGGGCGTAACCGATAGCGTTGCTGAGGAGATCATCAACGAACTGAGTGACGCGGCTTCGGCCTGTGAAGCTGCTGCTCGCAGCCGTCTGATTAAATGGCAAGACGAGACGAACCTAAACCAGTTCCGCAAGAAAATGGGCGGCTTTCTGCAGCGTCGGGGCTTTGGCTGGGATGTGGCCGGGGACGTGATCGACCGCATCTGGCAAGAGTTGGAGGTGTCTCGTGCGTTGTCACGCGCCATCCGGGAGTCGGACGCTTAAGTTGGATAGTTCGGCCACTAAAAAAACGATGAAACCATAAGAGGGTATGCCTATGAATAGGAAAAAGGAAAGGACGCGGCTGTATCCAACCGATATAGGAACATGCACTCCAGGTTGTTTGCATCCAAATCAAGGGGTTCGGAGATGGACTTGTTAGCAGTAGTTGCGTCTATTGTCGCTGCCCTGCTTGGTATGGCCATTGTCGGGTCTCTGGCATATCTCGCGTATCGGCGCGGATGGACACATGGTGTACGCGAGGAGCAACAGCGGCAGGAACTGGCTGTGCAAAGCGCGGAGGCACAGGCGAGCCGCATTCTTACAGAAGCTGAGGCAGAAGTTCAACGCCAGCAGTTAGCGCTGAAGGAGGAGGAAGTTCGACTACGGAACGAGTTGGATGCCACACGAGCCCGACAGCGCAAAGATCTGGATCGGATCGAAAACCGGTTACGAAGTCGGCAGGAACAGATCGACAAGCGGCTCGATCAGATCGAAAATCGAGAACGCAAACTGCAACAGCGGGAAAGCACCCTGGACAAACGCGCGGTAGACCTGGAGGCCGCAGAACAGCAGCGCTATGAAGAGTTGCAGCGGGTGGCTCATATGACCGAAGACGAGGCCAGAGAGACGTTACTCCAGCAAACGGAAAGAAATTCTCGTCAGGAGCTGGCGCGTACGATTCGCGAGATTGAAGCGGAAACCCTGGAGACCGCCGAACGCCGGGCCAGAGAGATCATTACTCTGGCTGTGGAACGAATTGCCAGTGAGCATGTGACCGAATATTCTGTCAGCGCTGTCAACCTGCCATCCGATGAGATGAAAGGGCGGATCATCGGGCGCCAGGGCCGGAACATCCGCGCCATCGAACAGGCCACGGGTGTCGATCTGGTGGTGGATGACACACCGGAAGCGATCCTGATCAGCAGTTTCGACCCTGTGCGGCGGGAAGTCGCTCGCATTTCCCTCAGCAAGCTGGTCTCCGATGGACGCATTCATCCAGCCCGCATCGAAAAAGAGGTAGAAAAGGCCCAGCAGGAGGTGAATCAGGTCATTCAGGAGGCTGGGGAGCAGGCACTGATCGAAACCAATACGCAGGGTCTGCACAGAGAGATACAAAAGCTTCTGGGCCGGCTGAAGTTTCGCACCAGCTATGGACAGAACCAATATTATCACGCAATCGAGACCGCTCATTTGGCTGCGGTGATTGCCGAAGAGCTACACGCAGATGTCAAGACGACCCGCATGGGTGGGCTACTGCATGACTTGGGCAAGGCAGTCAGCCATGAAATTGACGGCCCTCACGCCATCGTCGGCGGTGAAATTGCCAAACGATACGGGGTCAATCCCAAAGTTGTCAACTGCATCGCCAGCCATCACGGGGAAGTCGAGCCGGAATCTATCGAGGCGATTATTGTGGCGGCCGCGGACGCCATTAGCGGCGCGCGGCCGGGCGCGCGTCGAGAAAGCATCGAGGCGTATATCAAACGGGTGACGGCTCTCGAAGAGATCGGCAACAGCTTTGAGGGCGTGAACCAAACGTTTGCCATTCAGGCCGGCCGAGAGATCCGGGTGATCGTGCAGCCTGATGAAATTGACGATCTGCAAGTTATAAAACTGGGCAAAGACATCGCCAATAAGATCGAGGACAATCTGGAGTATCCGGGGCAGATTCGCGTGACAGTTATCCGCGAGACCCGTTCTGTTGCCCATGCAAAGTAGCGCGCAGTATTACCCTGATCCGTTTTTGTCTTTGCTGTCCGGCGATTCGTCTGCTTTTCCCTGACGTGCAGAGGGCGCTTGGGCGGCGTCCTGTGCGGCGCCTGCCCGACGTTTGACGGTACAGCCGCCGCACGTGCCACAGCCACTGTCTTTCTCTTTTTTCCCTGTGATCAATTCCGTCAGCTGGAACTCGGCCAGGACGTTGTTGTCGAGCAGAACAGTGACGCTTTCCTTGAGCGGGTGCAGGTGACGGACCCGGCCCTTTCCTTGGGGCGTCGTCACCTCTGCCCCGACTTTCGGCATCTTCTTATTTGCCTTTTTGTAGATCGGATCTTCATAAGAAAGGCAACAAAGCAGCCGTCCACAGACGCCACTAATCTCATCCTGATTGAGGGGCAGTTGCTGATTCTTCGCTTGGCGGATGCTCACCGATGCAAACTCACGCAGCCAGCTAGTGCAACAAAGTTGTCGTCCACATTTGCCTACACCGTCCAGCAATTTGGCTTCGTCTCGCACACCGATCTGACGCATTTCGATGCGGGTGTGGAAAATGCGGGCTAGATCGCGTACGAGAGCACGGAAATCAACCCGCTGCTCAGAGGCGAAATGGACCGTCAACCTGCCGCCCTCGTAATTATACTCACAACGGAGCACTTTGATGTCTAATGCGTGATCCCGGGCCTTCTCACGGCAGATGGTCACCGCCTCGGTCTGCTTCTCTTTCCACAGATCTTTCTGCAAAAGATCCCAAGGTGTTGCCCGGCGTACCACTTGTTTTATTTCTCCGATAATTTCGTCATCGGGGACGGTGTGGGGAGCTTGGACGATCTGCACCAGATCTCGACCTTTGACCGTATCGACGATCACATAATCGTTCGGCGCCAGATCCAGATGGCGCGCTGGATCGAAATAATATACTTTTGTAACAGGCTTAAACTGCGCCCCGATTACAACGGGCATAATAGATTCTCCAATATCGTTTCAACAGTGAGGGCATCCCGCCCGGCCGTCGGCGAGCATGCTGTTGGGCAACCATCACACGCGCGGGCGTGGCATTTGCAATAGAAGAACATCCAACGCCAGCCCGGTATTTACCGTATGTTGCAGGTAGCCTTCAATACGGCGCAGCGTTCGCAGATAGGATTGGACGTCCGCCGGGCGGAACGTCCGGGCAGTATCCGCCAGGGTGTCCAGCAGATCAACGTTGGCGCACTGCTCCAGACAGCCGGACTGGGCCAACATCACATCGCGCCACCAGCCCGTCCACAGGGTCAGTAGGGAGGACAGCCGATTTTGGTTGCGCGCGCCCGCGAGCTTCTGCGCAAAAGCAAGGCGCGCGACCCGATCACTACGGCTGAGCTCCTGCAGTTGCGCCAACTGTTGATTGCGTTCCGCCAGCGGCTCCGGTTCGTGCAATTGTTCAACAGCCCATCCCAGGCGGCCGTTCGCCAGACGGGCCAGCACTGCCGCCTGGCCCGGGGGCGCTCCCCATTGCTCGCGCAGCGCGTCTTCAATAGTCTGATCCGCGAGGGGCCGCATCTCCAAGAGCTGGCAACGGCTGACGATCGTTGGCAAGAGGATGGAGCGGTCTTGGGCCGTCAGGCAGATGATCACGTGTGCTGGCGGCTCTTCGAGAGTCTTCAGGAGTTTGTTGGCGAAGCTGGCGTTGGCTCTGTGCGCGTCCTGAATTAGAAAGACTTTGTAACGCGCTTCCATTGGGTGTAACAACGCCTGACGAATGATATCGGCCGCCTGCTCGCTGCGATGGAGGCCATTGATCCTGTCCGGTTGGCCATCGCGATCTGTCGGCGGCAGCAAGCTGAAATCCGGATGACTGCCAGCCCGCAAGAGCCTACAGGAACGGCAGTTCCCGCAGGGCCGTTCAGTAACCGCTTCTGCGCATAGAAGCGACTGGGCAAAGCTGCGAGCCAAGGTTGATTTGCCCAACTGGGCTGCGCCGACAAATAGATAGGCATGGCGCAGCGTAGTATGTTGAATACTGTTCTGCAGCAGTTCGACGGCCCATTGATGGCCTACAACCGGCCATTCAACCAATTGTATTTTCCTTTATGGAATGGTAATACAATGCCGCGGCATTGTATCATAACCCCAATGGGTGGACAAGCAATTTACAATTCTCGTGCCGTGGCGCTGAACAAAAGGGGGGCATCCGATTTTGGAGCCCCCCTTTTGCGGACCCGGAAGGCTACTTAATCTCTACGGTCGCCCCTTCGGCTTCTAACTGCGCTTTGGCGTCTTCGGCGACATCTTTGGCCACGCCCTGTACCACCGGCGCCGGCGCGCTCTCGACCAATTCCTTGGCCTCTCTCAGGCCGAGGCTTGTTACAGCACGGACAGCCTTAATGACGTTAATCTTCCTGGCCCCCATATCGGCGAGGATTACGTCAAATTCTGTCTGCTCTTCTACCTCTTCTTCAGCGGCCTCAGCGGCGCCAGCAACGCCGGCCACTGCCACAGGGGCAGCGGCGCTAACACCCCAGGCATCTTCCAGCATTTTAACCAGTTCAGCAGCTTCGAGAAGGGTCAATTGGTCCAGTTGTTCTTTAATTGCATGCAGATCTGCCATTTTGAAGATTCTCCAGATTGTCTATTTCTGTGGGTTGTCTGTTTCTCGGCCATGTATTTAGAGGAGGGGCTGATTCCTCCCTGTCGATGCTTAGGCGGATTCTGTCTGCGCATCAGCGTGCGCTTTGATGACCCGCGCCAGGCCGGCCCCAGGCTCGTTGATTACGCGGACAAACTGGCTTGCTGGCGCGATAATTGTTGCCAACAGTTTGGCCAGCATCTCTTCCCGGGTGGGCAGATCGGACAGAGCTGCGGCGCTCGCGGCATCCAGGACCCTCTGTTCCAGGATTCCGCCCTTGATTTCAACAACTTCGTCCAGTTCCCGAATGCCGTCTTTCAGCGCGGTAACGCCTTTGCCGATATCTTCACCGACAAATACAACTGCATTCGGCCCCTCCAACAGGTCGTCCAACTCAGCAGTGAGTCCACTTCGCTCCAGCGCAAGCCGCAAGAGCCGATTCTTCACTACCATATAAGGCGTATCTGTCTCTCTCAGTTTGGCACGAAGGCTGTTGATCTGAGAGACGGTGGAGCCGCGAAAATTTGTGAAAATGACGGCTGAAGCGTTCTCCAGGCGCTGAGTGTACAACGTGACGAGCTCTTCTTTCTTTTTCCGACTAATTGCCAATTGATATCCCTCCTTTCTATAGGATTCCTGTAGGGACCACGGTCGTTTCCTTACCCGTGGCCCTATACCCTCACAACCATATAACCCGAAATAAAAACGCCCCTGCGGTCAGACAAGGGCATCACAAGCGACTTTCGCCGGACAACGGCGGTCAGGTTGCTGCGTTCAGCCCTTGAGCCGGCTGCGCCTTCAGGCACATTTATATTCGCAGCGCGAATACCGGCTGTCTACGGTACTGAGTATCGTATACTGTCAAAGTCAGGTTTTATGCAGCCATAAGCGTTGAAGCGGCATTGACGTCGACTCGGATCCCCGGCCCCATGGTGCTGGTCAGCGTCACCCTCTTGAGATAGACGCCCTTCACAGCCGAAGGTTTGGCGGCCATAACTGCTTCCATAACAGAGGAGAAATTGTTGAGTATCTGCTCGCTTTCGAAGCTAACCTTGCCGATGGGAACGTGAACGTTGCTCGTCTTGTCAACGCGAAATTCAACGCGGCCAAGACGGGTCTCCTGAATGACCCGTGGCAGCTCAGCGGCCTGGACGATCGTGCCAGCTTTGGGGCTGGGCATCATCCCGCGGGGGCCAAGCACCCGGCCCAATCTGCCAACCACCCGCATCATATCCGGTGTGGCGAGAACGACATCAAAATCGAGCCAGCCACCCTGAATCCGTTGGGCCAGATCTTCGCCACCGACGTAATCAGCGCCGGCTTCCTCGGCCTGGCTGAGGCCGTCGGCGCCGGCGAAAACCAGAATGCGCATGACCCGACCGGTACCGTGAGGCAGGGTCACAACGCCCCGTACCTGCTGATCAGCGTGACGGGGGTCGACGCCTGTATTCAGATGCATCTCCACCGTCTCGTTGAATTTGGCAGTGGCGCTCTCCCGCACCAAATCGACTGCGGCAGCGGGCATATATTGCTTATTGCGATCGACCTTGCTGAACGCGACATTGTAACGCTTGCTATGCTTTGGCATTTTACACTCCTCGTGGCGCAAACGGGGCCCGAGCGCGCACCCCTTCCACTGATGATTCAAGTGATCTCTACGGGTTTATGACGGCTCTCATGCTTGAAGGCACTATGGCTCTATGGCTCGGCGTGCGTATCCGTATATATCCGTGCGTTCTCGAGCGTTGCGGGGTACTCATGCCTGAAGGCAATAGGTCTCTATGACTCAGGGCCAAAAGATGCCTCGTCCGCATCATTACTGTGTAGTCTAACATAAAGCCCTTATACCCTATAGTTGAAACATTGGATTTTACGGGTTGTTTCGATACAGGATGCGCGCATTCCCCTTATTCAACAACAGCACCCCTATTCAACAACAGTCACCCCTATTCAACAACAGTCACCCCCATACTACGGGCCGTACCCTTCACCATCTGCATTGCGCCTTCTAGGGGAATATTGCCCAGATCCTGCATTTTAATCTCGGCGATTTCCCGTACCTGCTGATTGGTGATCTTTCCCACCTTCTCGGTATTGGGAATGCCGCTGCCTTTTTCGATCCCGGCTGCCTTCTTGATCAGGTCGGTCGCTGGCGGTGTTTTGGTAATAAATGTGAACGACTGATCTTGGAAAATCGTGATTTCGACCGGAATAATCTGGCCTATTTGACGCTGAGTACGCGCATTATATTCCTTGCAGAACCCCATAATATTGACGCCGTGCGGCCCTAGGGCTGTGCCTACAGGCGGGGCAGGGTTGGCCTTGCCTGCGGGGATCTGCAATTTCACAACCGCCTTGATTTTCTTTGCCATTTCGGCTACTTCTCCTTTTACGTATCCCGTTCTAATTGGAGGAAGTCCACTTCAACCGGTGTTTCCCGGTTGAAGAAACTCACCATCACCCGGGCCTTGCCCTTCTCCGGCTCAAGAGTATCCACGACGCCTGTGAATTCAGCGAACGGGCCTTCTATAATCCGCACACGCTCGCCCACATCAAAACTAACCTTGACCCGCGGTTCGTCCGATTCGATTCGGCTCATAATTTGATTCACTTCGGCTTGGCTCAAGGGGGTAGGGTCGTTCCCCATGCCGACGAAACTGGTCACGCCTGGGGTATTGCGAACCACATACCAGCTGTCCTCATCCATAATCATTTCAATGAGAATATAACCGGGGAAAACTCGCCGCTCTACCTGACGGCGGACGCCTTCTTTGATCTCGATTTCTGTTTCGGTAGGCACCACAACCTGAAGAATCCGGTCGGTCATCCCCATAGATTCCGCCCGGTGTTCCAGATTTTTCTTTACTTTATTCTCCATGCCCGAATAACTATGCACTACATACCATTGCGATTTCGGGTCGCTCTCTGCCTCATCATTGGCTGTGGGCGGTTCATCGTCCCCCAATACTGTAGAGAGCGACTCATTCTCCAGCAGTTCAGGATCGACACTTGTATTGGTTATATCATCCACAGCTTCCTCCTTGCGCGTCACATTCAGGATCGAACATTCTTCTACAGTTAGGACGCGGTTGCGTCAGAGATTCGGTCTAAAATATCTGAAGAAACAGTGTCACAAGATAACTGAAGAGTGAGTCTATAGAAAACAGCACAAGCGCGGCGATTGTGGTGACGATCAACACAACGATGGTCAGGCGGATGCCCTCTTCCCGCGTCGGCCATGTGACCTTGCCGATTTCAGCGCGGGTTTCTTTGAAATACCGGACAATGGCGTTGTCCGATCTGGGAACAGATGATGACCGACTCACGATTGGCTCCGTTTGGTTCGAGAACACAAAGACATATTCAAAGAGCTTAGGCGCTCATCTTTCATATGAAGCGCTCTTCGCATTCTCTGGCGGAAAACGACCACCGAGTGACTATCGGTGGTCATTGCTTGACAGGCGAGGCAGGACTTGAACCCGCAACCTGCGGTTTTGGAGACCGCCGCTCTGCCAGTTGAGCTACTCGCCTAAAATGTTCGAAAAATGTTTGCCTCTTTCGGACAATCCCAAATTGCGCCGATCGTTACTGGATGATTTCGGTGATAGCGCCGGCGGCGACAGTGCGGCCACCCTCGCGGATGGCAAAGCGACCGCCGGTCTCCAAAGCCACAGGCGCAATCAACTCCACTTCCATAGTCACATTGTCGCCGGGCATCACCATCTCCACGCCCGCAGGCAGATCGATGGCCCCAGTGATGTCCAGCGTGCGAATGTAGAACTGCGGCCGATATCCCTTGAAAAAAGGCGTGTGACGACCGCCTTCTTCCTTGCGCAACACATACACCTCCGCCTTGAACTTGGTGTGCGGCATAATGCTGCCCGGCTTGGCCAAAACCTGACCCCGATCCACATCCGCGCGGTCGATGCCCCGCAGCAAACAACCTACGTTGTCGCCCGCCTGCCCCTCATCCAGCAGCTTGCGGAACATCTCCACACCCGTCACCGTCGTCCTGTGCGTCGCCTTGACTCCTACGATCTCCACCTCTTCCATCGGATGAATCACCCCGCGCTCCACACGACCCGTCACCACCGTGCCCCGACCCTTGATCGAAAATACATCCTCTATCGGCATCAGAAATGGCTTCTCCACCTCCCGCGCCGGGGTCGGTATGTACTCATCCACCGCACGCATCAACTCCCAGATCGGCTCATACTCCGCCGCCGCCGGATCCGCAGAACCGCTCTCCAATGCCGCCAAGGCGCTGCCGCGCACAAACGGAATGTCGTCCCCAGGAAACTCATAGGTGTCCAGCAACTCCCGCAACTCCATCTCCACCAACTCCAGCAGCTCCTCGTCCTCCATCATGTCCACTTTGTTCAGAAACACCACCATCGCCGGCACTTCCACCTGCCGCGCCAGCAAAATGTGTTCCCGCGTCTGCGGCATCGCCCCATCCGGCGCCGCCACCACCAGAATCGCGCCGTCCATCTGCGCCGCTCCCGTGATCATGTTCTTGATGTAGTCCGCATGACCCGGACAGTCCACATGCGCATAATGTCGATTCTCCGTCTCATATTCCACATGCGCAATGGCGATTGTGATGCCGCGCGCCTTCTCTTCCGGCGCATTGTCGATCTGCTCGAACGCACTGAAGTCCGCCATCCCCCGCAGCGCCAACACCTTCGTGATCGCAGCCGTCAGCGTCGTCTTCCCGTGATCCACATGCCCGATCGTCCCCACGTTCACATGGGGCTTGTTCCTCTCAAATACCGCCTTCGCCATTCTCTTTCTCCTGACTATTTCAATCAGGAATCGATCGATTACGAATTATCCGATTCCTAATTCCTTACCGTCGGGCAACTTGCCCCATCAGATAGACGGAAAAGCTCCGATGAACAGATAGAAACTCAGTTTCCGCGCCGTTTCCCGCAGTATAGGCGCCACCTTTGCAATCTGAGCAGTATACGAAATGTCCTGCTAGTTGACAAATCTGGACACAACTGAAACGGCAAATCTTACTGCGTTAACCGCTTACATCGCAGGCGAACTCACATTTCAGAGCGCCGACATCGCGCCTTTTTCGAGCAGGGGCGTATTGAACACTGTCATCCTTTGGGTGGCAGGCTGATAACTGTCGAACTGCATTGTAAACGTGCCACGACCACTGGTTATCGAACGGAGTGTTGTCGCATACCCGAACATTTCCGCCAGTGGCGTCATCGCTTGCACAGCGGTCACTTTATTGCTATGGGAGTTCAGCCCCTCGATCTGTCCTCGTCGACTGGAGAAATCGCCCACGATATCGCCGACAAACTCTTCCGGCACGACAGCTTCGACCTCCACGATCGGCTCCAACAGAACTGGGGCGGCCTTCGCCATGCCCTCCCTGAACGCTATCGAACCAGCGATCTTGAAAGCGATCTCACTGGAATCGACTTCATGATAGCTGCCGTCTACCAGCGTGGCACAGATATCCACCGCTGGGTACCCGGCCAGAACACCGCTTGCCATCGCTTCTTCGATACCTTTGCGGACTGCAGGGATATACTCCTTGGGGATTGCGCCGCCGACGATTTTATTTTCAAACTCGAAGCCCTGGCCCTGATCATTGGGTTCCAGTTCGATCCAGACATGGCCGTACTGTCCCCGCCCGCCGGACTGACGGATGAATCGGCCCTCTGCCCGCACCGGCTTTGTGATTGTTTCCCGGTAGGCTACCTGTGGGCGTCCTTCGTTACACTGCACCCGGAACTCTCTCTTCAGACGGTCAACGATGATCTGTAAGTGCAACTCACCCATTCCGCTGATGATCGTCTGCCCTGTCTGATCGTTATACTTCACCTGAAATGTCGGGTCTTCTTCGGCCAGCTTCAACAGACCGTCGGCCATTTTGTCTTGATCGGCTTTTGATTTCGGCTCAACTGCAATTCCGATCACTGGAGCCGGGAATTCGATTGTTTCCAGCAGGATCTCGTTGTTGCGGTCGCTAAGCGTTTCACCGGTCAGGCTCTGTTTCAGCCCGACAATTGCTGCAATATCCCCTGCGTGGCAGACATCGATCTCTTCCCGTTTGTCGGCGTGCATCTGCAAAAGCCGGCCGATCCGTTCTCGTCGGCCTTTATTGGCGTTATATACCATACTTCCTGCCGCCAACGTGCCTGAATAGACCCTCACATAGGCCAAACGTCCGACAAAGGGGTCGGTTACGATTTTAAAGACGAGCGCGGCGAAAGGTTCATTAGGGTCAGCGAACCGTATCTTCTCTTCATCTGTCTTGGGATCGATGCCGATGACCGGCGGCACATCCATTGGGCTGGGCAGGTAGCGAACAATCGCGTCCAGGAGGGGTTGCACGCCTTTGTTTTTCAAGGCTGACCCGCACAGGATCGGTACGATTTCATTGCGAATAACAGCGTGGCGCAGGGCCTTCATTAACTGCTCATCGCTGATTTCCGCTCCTTCCAGATAGAGCAGTGTCAGCTCGTCATCGGTTTCGGCAATACGTTCAATCATCGCGGCGCGCGCCGCTTTGGCCGCGGCCTCCAGATCCTCTGGAATGGTGACGATTGTCGGTGTGGCGCCCAATGCATCGCTATATCGCAGGGCCTTCATTGTAAAGAGATCGATTACACCCTGGAAATTCTCTTCTACGCCCCAGGGCAGTTGAAGCGGCAGCGGGTTCGCCCCGAGCCGGTCGATAATCATTCCAATCGTACGCTCGAAATCGGCCCCTACCCGATCCATTTTGTTGACGAAGCAGATGCGAGGCACCTGATAGGTGTCTGCCTGCCGCCATACGGTTTCTGACTGCGGCTCGACACCAGCGACCGCGTCGAAGACGACGACACCTCCATCCAGCACACGCAAGCTGCGCTGCACTTCCGCGGTAAAGTCGATATGTCCTGGTGTGTCGATGACATTGATCTGGGCTTCCTCGCCGCTACGGCTGTCAACCCAGTTGGTCGTAATGGCTGCTGCTGTAATCGTAATGCCGCGTTCCCGTTCCTGAGCCATCCAATCTGTGACGGCAGTGCCCTCATGCACTTCACCCATACGATGAATACGCCCAGAGTAGAACAAAATCCGCTCTGTTGTGGTCGTTTTGCCGGCGTCAATATGGGCGATAATTCCAATGTTGCGTATCTTATGTAATGGTAACTGACTCATCAGATTCACCTGATCTTGTCCTGGCGGGCAGCAAACTTTCCACTGCATGGTTGTATCTATTTTGTCCAGCGATAAAAAACCAGTGGCCAGCGCCGTTACTGGCCACTTAGCTCCTAACCACTAAAAAAGTAGTTAGGGGGTCCGACCGCCGATGGGCTGGGAAAGCGCCCGCGCCAGACACAAACAGACGGCGCAACCGCCTCACAGTCGCCAGATTTTTATGATCCGGCGGTGTCGGATCCCGCTCAGCGGATTGCTGAGGGCAGTGCGACATCATCCTGTGGCTTGAATGCGCCGTGTACAGTATAACGATACAGGATAACGAATTACGAATCAGATAGTTCGCAATTCAATTTATCGTCTTCTGGCAAAATGCGCGAAGGCCTGATTGGCCTCTGCCATACGATGCGTTTCTTCACGTCTGCGAACGGTTTGTCCTTCGCCGCGTGCGGTATCCAGAAGTTCGTTTGCCAATCGAGTGGCCATATTGCGGCCGCCCCGCCCTCTGGCATTTTGAATTAGCCAGCGCATAGCCAAGGCCTGCCGGCGATCTGGACGGATTTCCATTGGCACCTGATAGGTTGCGCCCCCTACACGTTGCGGCTTCACTTCAACCAGCGGTGTCGCGTTTCTGAGCGCTTCCTCGAAAACTTCCATTGGCGGGCGATTGGCGCGCTCGGCCACGGTATCCAATGCGGTATAGACAATTCTGGCGGCCAGGCTTTTTTTGCCCCGTTCCATTAAGTTGTTAATGAATTTTGCCAGCACAAGGCTATTATAGCGGGGATCTGGCGTGACTGTACGTTTTTCGGGCCGATTTCGTCGCGGCATTCTACAACTCCATTCTCATACTACCTGAGACTGGTTTTTTCTCTCTCCTCACTTCTCCTCCCTCATTTCTCCAGATCTAGGGTCTAGCGTGGTTTTTTAGCGCCGTATTTGCTGCGGCTACGCTTACGGTCGTTCACGCCGGCGCTGTCCAGCGCCCCGCGCACGATATGATAGCGCACACCGGGCAGATCTCTGACCCGACCGCCACGTACCAGAACCACACTGTGTTCCTGGAGGTTATGGCCTTCGCCGGGGATATAAGCGGTCACTTCAACACCATTTGTCAGGCGCACACGGGCGACCTTGCGCAGAGCGGAATTCGGTTTCTTAGGTGTGGTGGTTCGCACCTGGGTACATACACCCCTCTTTTGGGGGTTGCCTTGTTTGACCCGCTTGGTGCGACCGGTCAATGTATTCTGCGTAAAGCGTAAGGCTGGCGCGGTCTCTTTCTTCGGCTTGTTTTTGCGGCCCTTACGGACCAGTTGATTAATCGTCGGCACCTGTCTCCTCCCTAAACAATCAGGAATTGATCGATTACGAATTAAGAAGTATACAATTCCTGATTCGTAATTCCTAATTTGTAGTTCTTCTAGCGCAGGTCGACGTTGATTTCTTCGCTATCTTCGTCTTTTAAGCTGCTGAAATCGATGTCGATCTCCTCATCCTCGGCATCTCCACCGCTAAAGCCGGACAGCATCCCCAGGGGACCGATTCCCATTTCCGCCAAACCGGTCAGATCGGCCAGATCCAGATCGGCCAGATCCAGGTCGGGGTCTTCCAGGTCCAGCAATTCCAGTTCGTTCAGCTCTTCCTTATCGCGTTGGGCGGCCATCTGCTCGATGGTCTGTTGCTTTTCTTCTTCCCACAGTCGTCGGGCACGGAAACCAGTGCCTACCGGGATCAGTTTACCGATAATGACGTTTTCCTTTAAGCCCCGTAGCTCATCCCGTTGTCCTTGCACGGCGGCATCGGTGAGCACACGAGTGGTTTCCTGGAAGCTGGCGGCGGCCAGGAAGCTCTCGGTATTTAAGGCTGCTTTCGTCAGCCCCAGGACGACTGGCTCGGCTTTGGCTGGGCGACCGTGGCGGTCGATAATGGTGTTGTTTACGTCTTCGAATTGGAAGCGGTCCACGAGTTCACCCGGCAGAAATTCGGTGTCGCCGGTAGACCGGATCATGACTCGGCGCAGCAACTGACGCAATATGACTTCGATATGCTTATCGTGGATGGCGACGCCCTGGCTGCGATATACCTGCTGTACTTGTTCCAAGAGGTAAAGTTGACAGGCTTCGCGGCCCTGAATGCGCAGAATTTCTCTCGGATTTTTCGAGCCTTCGGTCAACTGCTGACCCGATCTCACCTGCTGGCCTTTCTCGACACGCAGACGGGCATTGGCGGGGATATCGGTTTCCCACACGAGGGTATCTTCCCGGCGGATGATGACCTGGCCGTTTTCGGCGAAGATCTGGCCTTCCATCCCTGCGAGGACGGCTTTCTCGTCCCCATTGCGGGCGATGACGGTATCTTCCTGCACGCGGTCATCGGAATCGACGATGAGCTGATAGTCGGTGGGGATGGCGATTTCTCGTCGCTTCAGTTCTGTGCGGCTAACTTTCAGCATTCGCTGATCACCTTCCCACCAGATATCGACTTTTCCATCGATTTCACTGATGACAGCTTCGCCTTTGGGGTTACGCACTTCAAAGAGTTCTTCTACACGCGGCAAGCCCTGGGTGATGTCATCACTGCCGGCCACACCACCGGTGTGGAAGGTGCGCAGGGTGAGCTGTGTGCCTGGCTCGCCGATCGATTGAGCGGCGATGATGCCGACGGCTTCTCCTTGACCCACAGTTCCGCCTCGGGCCAGATCTGTGCCGTAACATTTTTTGCAGAGGCCGAAGCGGGATTCACAGGTTACTGGGCTATAGACGAAAGCCTTTTTCACCTCATGGCGGTCTATGGTTGCCAGGACGGCTTCGTCGATGACTGTTTTGCGCTCCAGCAGCGGCGGTTCGTCTGCATCTGGGGGCGTGGTTGCATTGCGTCTCGGTTCGGGAGAGGCGGGGATCTCGGCGGCAAGCACGCGGGTCGCCACGCGGTCAGCGAAGCTTTCGCCCATGATTTGCGAGCTGGCGGCATCGATCCAGATGCCGGCATTTGTGCCACAGTCGTCTTCAGTCACAATCACATCTTGGGCCACATCCACCAGTCGGCGGGTGAGATAGCCGGCATCTGCGGTGCGCAGGGCTGTATCGGCCAGGCCTTTGCGCCCGCCGTGGGTGCTCAGGAAGTATTCCAGGGCGGTCAGCCCTTCCCTGAAGTTGGAGCGGATTGGCAAGGGAATAATTCGTCCATTGGGGCCGGCTATGAGGCCACGCATGCCGGCCAACTGGCGCACAGTATTGACGCCGCCCTTGGTCGAACCGGAGTAGGCCATTGCGCCTAGCCCTTCGAGCAGGTTGAGCCGTTTACGCACTGCGTCGGTCACTTCGTCTGCGGCTCGTGTCCAGAGTTCGACGGTTTTTTCGTACAGTTCTTCCTCGGTGATGAGGCCACGCCGGTACTGACGTTCGGCTTCTGTCACTTCGTCGGAGGCGCGCTTGATAAGTTCATCTTTTTCAGGAGGCACCTGAATATCACTGACGGCAATCGTGATGCCGGATCGGGTGGCGTATTCGAAGCCCAGGTCTTTGATGTTGTCTACGGTTTCGGCTGTGACTTCCCGGCCCAGATGTTTGTAGCAGCGGTCGATGATGTCGTTGACGCCTTTTTTGTCGAGGAGTTGGTTTGGGTTAACGAACCACAGTTCCTCTGGCAGGGCGCGGTTGAAAATGATGCGCCCGACGGTAGTGCGGATGATGCGTTCTTTCGGCCAGTCGGCCCCCAACATACGCAGTTCGCGCAGGGCATTGCGCACTTCATTCATGGCGGCCTGTCCAAAGGCCGGGATTGTCTGCACCATGTGGCGTTCGCCGTGGGCGTAGATGTCCATCAGATCACCGACTGTGTGGATGCGATATTCCTGCAAGGCATCCATGACCCGCTCGCTCAGCTCCATGGATTTGATGGGCTGGGCGTCGAAACGGGTGGTAAAGCGCACCCGAATCGAATCCCGCAGTTGGATATGGCCCAAGCTATGGATGTATTCTGCTTCATTCATACTGCTGAAGACAGGCAGTTTTTCATCCGGTGTGGTTTCGTCTTCTTCTGCGGTGAGATAGTAGACGCCCATTACCATATCTTTAGAGGGGCCGACAATTGGTTCACCGCTACTGGGTTTGAGCAGGTTCTGGCTGGACAGCATGAGTTGTCGGGCTTCATCGACGGCGGCCTGGCTCAGGGGCACATGCACGGCCATCTGGTCGCCGTCGAAGTCGGCATTGAAGGCATCGCAGACGAGCGGATGCAGCTGAATGGCGCTGCCTTCTACGAGTGTTACTTCGAAGGCCTGAATGCCCAGGCGATGCAGGGTTGGGGCTCGATTCAAGAGCACTGGTCGTTTCTGACAGATTTCTTCCAGCACATCCCACACTTCGGATTGCTGGCGGTCTACCATTCGTTTGGCGTTTTTTATGTTGGGCGCATAGTTGGATTCGACCAGACGGCGCATAACGAAGGGTTTGAACAGTTCCAATGCCATTTTTTTAGGTAGGCCGCACTGGTGCAGTTTAAGGGTTGGGCCGATGACGATGACTGAGCGGCCGGAATAGTCTACGCGCTTGCCCAGTAGATTGCGACGGAAGCGGCCCTGTTTGCCCTTCAGCATGTCGCTCAGGCTCTTGAGTTTGCGCTTGCCGCTGCGGCTGACGGCCCGGCCTCGGCGTCCGTTGTCGATAAGGCTATCCACGGCTTCCTGCAACATGCGTTTTTCGTTGCGCACGATGACATCCGGCGCGCTCAGCTCCAGCAGGCGCTTGAGCCGGTTGTTGCGGTTGATTACGCGTCGGTAGAGGTCGTTCAGGTCGCTGGTGGCGAAGCGCCCGCCGTCCAGCTGCACCATTGGGCGCAGTTCTGGTGGGATGACGGGTAAGGTGGTGAGGATCATCCACTGGGGTTGGTTGCCGCTTTTGCGGAAATTTTCCACAATTCTGAGACGTTTGGCGGCTTTTTTGCGGCGCTGCTTGCTGCGGGTTGTGCGGATCTCCTGGCGCAGTTCTTTGGCCAGTCTGTCCAGATTGACTTGGGCTACGATGTCGCGGATGGCTTCGGCGCCCATTCCGGCTTTGAAGATATTTCCCCAGGGTTCGTCCAACTCGCGGTAGCGGGTCTCTGTGAGAAGCTGCATGATGTGTATGCTTTTCAGCTCTTCCAGATCCCCTTCCATGTCTGCCTGTAGCTGATCTCGACGCTCGTCCAGGTCTTTTTGCAGGTTTTCAAGTTCGGTGTCCAGTTCCTGATGCAAGTGTGCGCGTTTGTCTTGGATCAGTTGACGAATGTCTGACTTTTTTTGGTCGGATTCAGACTGCAGGTCGTCCAAGCGTTGTTGCACGTAGTCGTTGACGATCCGTTCATGCTTTGCTTCGACAGTCTCATTGACAGCGATGACGGCGACATGCACCCAATCCAGATGTTTGTCTTGTTCGGCTTTTTTGCCGAGATTGCGCTGAATCCAGTCCTGAAGCCGTTGGGCCTGGCTAATGGCTTCTGAGGAGGATCTGTTGATGCGTTCATCGAGTGCGTCGATTTCAGATTTTTCTTGCTGCTCCAGCTGCTGGAGTTGGCTTTGGGATTTGGCTTCGGCGTCGTGGCTCTGTTCCTGGGCGTTGTTTTCTAAGCGGACAATGCCCATTTGCAGCTCTTTTTCGAGGCGCTGGATGGCGCGGCTGCGCGCGTCCTCGTTGACATCTGTGACGATGAACTGAGCGAAGTAGAGTACCCGCTCCAGATGGCGGGGGCTGATATTGAGGAGCAGTCCCAAGTGGCTGGGGACGCCTTTGACGTACCAGATATGACTGACGGGTGATGCCAGTTGGATATGGCCCATGCGTTCTCGTCGCACTCGCTGGGGGGCGACTTCAACGCCACATTTGTCGCAGACGATGCCTTTATAGCGGACGCGTTTGTATTTGCCGCAGGCGCATTCCCAATCTTTTTGGGGTCCGAAGATACGTTCACAGAAGAGGCCGTCTCGCTCTGGTCGCAGGGTGCGATAGTTAATTGTTTCCGGCTTGGTTACTTCACCGAAGCTCCATTCGCGGATCTGTTCTGGAGAGGCAAGAGAGATGCGGATGGCGTCAAAATCTCGTACTTCCATGTTATCTCCTTAGGAATCAGGAATTGCGAATTGGGTAAACCCTACGATTCACTTTTGAAAAGGAACGCGATGTCGCCAGGACGCGGAGACGCAAAGGAAAACCAGGCATCGTTGCGTCCCTGCGGCTCTGCGTCTTTAGCGTTGTATTCATTCTTCACTGCTGCGACTCATGGGGCCAGGCACGTTCAGGCTGAAGCCGAGATGGGGCAAACGATCTTCAGATTCGGCTTTACCGAACTGAATGATTTCATTTTTGTCGTTGATGACTTCGATCGAAAGGGCTAAACTTTGCAGTTCCTTGACCAGCACGCGGAAGCTTTCCGGCACGCCGGGGCTTTGGATCTCATCGCCCTTGACAATGGCTTCGTAGGTTTTGACCCGGCCGGTTGTATCATCTGATTTAATGGTCAACATTTCCTGCAGGGTGTGGGCGGCGCCGTAGGCTTCCAGGGCCCATACTTCCATTTCGCCAAAGCGCTGGCCGCCGAATTGGGCTTTGCCGCCCAAGGGCTGCTGGGTGACCAGGCTGTAGGGGCCTGTACTGCGAGCGTGGACTTTGTCCTCTACCAGGTGGTGCAATTTGAGCATTTGGGCGATGCCAACGGTTACATGGGCATGGTAGGGTTCGCCTGTTTTGCCGTCGAAAAGTTTCTGTTTGCCGGTGGTGGGCAGGGGCCAAGCGATTTGTTTCGAATACTGCTGGGCCGCTTCTTCCAGGTTCAGGTCGTCCTGACCATCTGGGTCGCCGCCCTGATAGAGCATCCACTCTCGCAGGGCGACATGGCGGGCATAGTGATCCGAATCTGCACGGGCATCATCAGATGCGGGCGAGACGCCGGCGTGCCCGGGTAGGGCGCCAGACTCGCCTCTGGAGATTAGATGCGCGGCTTGATAGCCTTTGTCTTGTAGCCATTCGGCCAGGACTGCATTGCGCGCGTAGCTGTCGTCGAAGAACAGCTTTTCAGGTTCATAGCCGCGTGGCTCGAGCCAGTCCAGGAGATAGATGCGGCGGGCGTCGTTGTCGTCGATGAGGGAGTCGCTGTCGATGGCTTGCTGGCGCACAAATGCCCATGATTTGTGGGTGGCATCCTGCCAGGCTCGGTCGATCAGCCAGGCCCGCGCGAGTTCTGATTCGATTTCGTGTTCTTGGGCGCCGTCGAATACGGGCGTTTCTACCATAAAGCCGAGCCGGTCGGCGGCCCACCCCAGGTGTGTTTCCAGGACCTGTCCGATATTCATACGTCCGGGCACGCCCAGGGGATTGAGAATGATGTCGATTGGGACGCCGTCTTCCAGGAAGGGCATGTCTTCCACGGGGACGACGCGGGAGATGACGCCTTTGTTGCCGTGTCGGCCGGCCATTTTGTCGCCTTCGGTGAGACGACGCCGCTGGGCGATGCTGACTCGGACCATCATATCTACGCCGGCGGGCATATCTTGGTGGTCGTTTCGGGTGAATGTTTTGATATCCACGACTTTGCCGCGTTCCCCGTGGGGGAGCCGCAGGGAGCTATCCTTTACTTCGCGCGCTTTTTCGCCGAAGATGGCGCGCAAGAGTTTTTCTTCCGGCGTCAGTTCGGTTTCGCCTTTGGGGGTTATCTTTCCGACCAGGATGTCTCCTGGGGCGACTTCGGCGCCGATGCGGATAATGCCGAGTTCGTCCAGATTTTTCAAGGCTTCTTCGCCGACGTTGGGGATGTCTCGGGTGATTTCTTCAGGGCCGAGTTTGGTTTCTCTGGCTTCAATTTCATGTTTTTCAATGTGAACTGATGTGTATTTGTCATTTTCGACCAGGCGCTCGCTGACGAGGATTGCGTCTTCGTAGTTGCCGCCTTCCCAACTCATGTAGGCCACAAGCACGTTCTGGCCCAGGGCCAGTTCGCCGTTTTGGGTGGAGGAGCTGTCTGCCAGGACGGCGCCGGCTTCGACCCAATCGCCTTTGCGGACGGTGGGTCGCTGGTCGATGCAGGTGCTCTGGTTGCTGCGGTTATATTTACGCAGTGGGTAGGTGCGCAGGGCGCCATCTTGCTCTTGGATGGTGATTTCGGTGTTGATGACGCGAATGGCTTCGCCGGCTTCACGGGCTACGACGACTTGCCCCGAGTCGACGGCGGCCTGCCACTCCATGCCGGTGCCGACGATGGGGGCGTCTGGCTGCACGAGGGGCACAGCTTGGCGCTGCATGTTGGAGCCCATAAGGGCGCGGTTGGTGTCGTCGTGCTCCAGGAAGGGGATGAGGGCTGCGGAAACGCCGACGATCTGCTTGGGCGATACGTCTATATATTCGATGGCCTGCGGGTCCTCGAAGCGAAAGTCTTCGGCGCGGCGCACTGAGGGGCGCTTGTGGAGAAATTGGCCGCTTTCGTCCAGCGGTGTGGAGGCTTGGGCGATGGGGGAACGCTCTTCTATGTCGGCGGTGAGATAGATTACGTCTTGGCCCACGAATGGCTGCACGCGGATTTCGGTTGGCGTTTGCAGGGCGGCGATCTGTTCGGCCAGTTCTCGGGTCACTGTGACATTTCTGTCTGCAATGATTTGGCCGCTGTCTGGGTCGGTGATTTCCTGGGCCAGTGTGTGCCCTTCCAGTTCTTCGGCCTGGTTTCTGACTGATTTGAGCACGCGTCGATAGGGCGTTTCAATAAAGCCAAAGTCGTTGATGCGTCCGTAGGTGGCCAGATAGCCGATCAGGCCGATATTTGGGCCTTCGGGGGTTTCAATTGGGCAGATGCGGCCATAGTGGCTGTAGTGCACGTCTCGCACATCGAAGCCGGCGCGTTCGCGCCGCAGGCCGCCGGGGCCCAGGGCGCTCAGGCGGCGTTTGTGGGTCAATTCGGCGAGGGGGTTTGTCTGGTCCATAAACTGACTGAGTTGGCTGCTGCCAAAGAATTCGCGGGTGGCGGCCACGACTGGCCGGATGTTGAGCAGGCTCAGAGGCGTCACTTGGTCCGGCTCTCGGATGGACATACGCTCGCGTACGACGCGTTCCATGCGTAGAAGGCCGATACGCAGTTGGGTCTGAATCAGTTCACCGACGGTTTTGATACGCCGATTGCCGAGATGGTCGATATCGTCGGGAATTTCGCGGCCATTGTTGATGTCGATGATGCGACGAATGACTGACACAATGTCTTGCTTTGTCAGAATACGGGTGGAGAGAGGAGTGTCTAGGTCCAATTTGCGATTGAGTTTGTAGCGTCCCACCCGGCCCAGGTCGTAACGACGAGGGGTAAAGAAGAGGGTCTGAACGAAGTTGCGGGCGTTGTCCAGAGTTGGCGGGTCGCCGGGCCGCAGTTTTTTATAGAATTCCAGCAAGGCATCGTCGATCCCTTTCTGCTGGTCGTCGGTCGGATTGGCGGTTGGATCCCGCTCCAGGGTCGATTCGATGAAGGGGTGGTCTTCATCGTCATCGACATCCGCGAACAGTTCGCGAATGTTTTCATCTGTGCCGAAGCCGATGGCGCGCAGCAAGATCGATACCGGCAATTTGCGTTTGCGGTCGACTTTGACACTGATAATGTCCCGCTTGCTGGTTTCAAACTCCAGCCAGGCGCCCCGGTTGGGGATCAGTTTGGTGCCGGTCAGGTCACGGCCGGTGCTGCGGTCTTCTTCGATTGTAAAATAGACGCCGGGTGAACGAATCAACTGACTGACCACGACTCGCTCGCTGCCGTTGACAATAAATGTGCCTGAGTCGGTCATGAGTGGGAAATCGCCCATAAAAACTTCCTGCTCGCTGATTTCCCCTGTGTCGTTGTTGACGAGTTTTACCTGCACCCACAGAGGAGCGGAATAGGTGATATCCCGTACCCGGCATTCCTCTTCCGGGTGCTTGGCATCGCTGAAACGGAAATTGCCGAAATGCAGTTCAAGATGCTTGTTGAAGCTGACAATCGGCGAGATCTCTGCGAAGAGCTCCTGCAGACCCTGGGTACGGAACCACTCGAAACTCTGAAGTTGAATCTCGATGAGCCGGGGCAATTCGACTGGATTGGAAGTCCGTGCATAGGACTTTCGCTGGGTCTTGGCGCCAACTCCGTTTCTGGCGGCAGTATGAACCATATCGCGCATGCTCCTTTGTCGCGCCCTACAGTGGCGCGCAATACAACACTATAAAATACAACAATGTAACCTGTCCCCGCATGTGAAGCCTATGATAACAACGGAATCGATCTGAACAGTGTCGCGCCTTACAGTGGCGCGCCCTACAGTGGCACGCAATTACCTTAACCGGGGCACTATAACGCATACGCTTCAAACTGTCAAATTCAACGCGGACGTAAACAACTCTGAAATTTCGAGGTGCCGAGATATTTCTGCTATGGGTGTCGCGCACGTTCGCTTCAAAATCGGGGTTTGCACTTTTTCTTGAACTATGGGAGACTAGAACTATGGGAGACTATGGGAGGAAGTGGGGCACTTGACCTACGTCGCGCCCAAGTAGTGGCGTGCAAAACACCTGGCCTTGACATAACTTGTTGCAGTGGACAAGGAGAACGATTGTTCTAGCATTGGTGTTATGTTTCTCGGTGAGTTCAGTCACAACTTGGACAGTAAGAGACGGCTCATGATTCCCGCTAAGTTCCGGCATCGGCTCATGTCGGGGTTGGTGGTAACTCGCAACCCCACTGGTGGCTGTCTCATGGTGATGCCGTTCGATGAGTGGCAGAATGTGGCAGCCCGGGTCAGTGCCCTGCCTCTGATAGATCAGAGATCCGCCCGGTTGCGCCGTGCATTGTTCAGCGCTGCCGAGGATCTGAAACCTGACCGCCAGGGACGCATTCTTATCAGTCAGCGTCTGCGAGAGTTCGCTGAAATCGAAAACGAGGTGATCATAGCTGGGATGAATACGTACATCGAACTCTGGAACCCATCCCAGTGGGAGGAGCAGCTGCTCACTTCCATACAGCTTGGGGAGGATCTCTTTGCCGCTCTGGGGGTCTGATTATTGACAGGCGCTGCGCATCCCGAAGAGGGCAAGAGCACATTCCCGTTCTGCTGAACGAAGTGTTGACAGGTCTGAATGTTCAACCGGGCGGATGCTTCATCGACGGGACTCTGGGGGGCGGTGGGCATACACAAGCGCTGCTGAGTCATTCGCATCCAAACGGGCGCGTGTTGGGATTGGATGCTGATCCTGCGGCCATCCGACGAGTTCGGGAACGTTTTGCTAAAGAAATCAACGCCGGCAGACTGATCTTGGCACATGCGACATTTGATCAGACAGCTCGGGTCGCCAAGCAACATGGATTTGCGACGGTGGATGGCATTTTGCTTGATCTCGGCCTCAGCAGCTTTCAACTGGACACGCCGGCTCGGGGGTTCGCCTTTCAGCACGACGGCCCTTTGGATATGCGTTTTGATCCGACTGTTGGGCGCGGCGCGGCCGAACTGATTAACAGAAAGAGTTGGGCGGAGATCGCCGACATCTTGTACCGATATGGGGAGGAACGACACAGCCGCGCCATCGCCCGGGCCATCGTAGCCAATCGCCCGGTCACAACGACCGGCGAACTGGCAAACATTGTCAGAAAGGCCAAGTTAGATTGCGCCCCTGCTCGAAGGGGGCGTGGTGGTGGGCGAGGCAGACAGAAAATCCATCCAGCTACCCGCACATTCCAGGCATTGCGCATTGCGGTCAACGATGAATTGGGGCAGTTAGAGCGGGCATTGCCTCAGATGCTTGCGCTGTTACGGGGCGGCGGACGGCTTGCCATGATCGCATTTCACAGCTTAGAAGATCGGTTGATCAAAGGATGGATGCGTGATCGATCCAGGGGATTTCTGCCCGATCCGTCTCTCCCGGCCGGCGGCCGGGAGCAGGTCCCTACTCTGTCCATATGCAACAAAAAACCGATTGCGCCGGCAGCCATTGAAATCGAAAAAAATCCTCGTAGTCGTTCAGCCAGACTGCGCATTGCTGAAAAATGCAAATCCATTTCGTTGTGATCGAAAACGATCTGATTGAAAACGATGGCCTGAATTCAGCCGGATTCCACGCATGACAGGTATTGATGTGAATGTTTCAGCATAGGATACTGTCCACACCGACCATCGATCTGCGACAGAATCTGCCCCGCGTTCGCACTCTACGCGGCCTGGCTCTGCTCGATGATATTGTTCCTCTGCCGCGGACAGGGAAAGGTTATCTCCTTTTTACGCTGGCTTTGACGATCGTATGCGGATTGGCTATGTCACAGGTATGGACTTCGCTTCGGATTACTCAGTCCCATGGAGAATTGGCTGCGCTCCGCATACAATACGGACTGATCGAGCAAAAGAATGCTGAACTGTTGTGGCAGATTGGTCAGCTCACAACCCTGGAGCAAGTGCAGACGAGAGCGACGCAGCTCAACTTTCATCCGAACCTGAAACGCAAATACGTCGCGCCCTACAGTGGCGCGCAAAACAACCTTCTTATCAACGCGGAAGGCCCCACATGGCCGGCGGACGTGGCGGCAGAGC
Source organism: uncultured Caldilineaceae bacterium (assembly GCA_958295915.1). Lineage (GTDB taxonomy): Bacteria > Chloroflexota > Anaerolineae > Caldilineales > Caldilineaceae > Bin5. The sequence goes on along the minus strand of OY282381.1, from coordinate 2,264,050 downwards.
CTTTCGACAGTGCAACGGATATTGCGGTTGCGGCGCAACGGCACTCACTATCGGCGTCCCCCACGTCGCGCCCCACAGAGGCGCGCGAAACAACCTTTTTGGAAGAGCCGCTCCCCCGATCGGCGCCCGAACTGAGCCCTGTATCTGAGTTCGAGAATTTTTTGTCCGGCTGGCAACAACAGGTCAACGAACGCTGGCAGGGAGGGTGGCGGGCCATCCGCCAATGGGCCGACCCTCTGCTTGAACGAGCCAGTGATTTTTTCCTGGGCCAGTTGAAACAACCCTGACGGATATTTGTTGAATTGTGTCTCAGGGCGGGCACAAGACCCGCCCCTACCAGCAGTTTCTGGCCACTAGCCACTGCTGTTGTGGTTGCCCATCGTTCTACAGTGTCGGCGGAGATATCCGGTATGCGCGCGCAGAACCGAACCGTTCGTCCCCTACATGGACACGGATTCGGCCTCTTTGCTCAGAACAGAAACAGGCAACCATCGGCTACGTCTACCGCTGATGCTCGAGCGGCGTCTGATTCCGCTGTGTCGGGCGCTGTGGTTGCAGTATGGCGCATTCGCGTCATCCGTATCGTGCTGACTTTGCCGCTACTGCTGCTGATTGTACGGCTGCTGGATATGCAGATCAGGGACTGGCGGAACTACGATCCGCCCAGGGTAGTGGCCTCTGGGCGGAATACGGTCGATGACACGACCTCGTGGGGGGTTATCGTCGATCGGGATGGCAATCTGCTGGCCGCGGACCACTTCACCTATCGGGTCACAGCAACCCCCAAATTCATTTCTGCGGATGATTACAGCGAGATTGCCCAACGGATCGCGGAGGGGGGCGGCGCGCCGGCTTTCGGAATTGAAGATCTGTTGACAGAAAACAGCGACAGAGACTACCTGATCGTTGCGCCAAAGATCGATTTTGAACAGGGCCAGCGACTGCTGCTTGAACGCCAGAATCGTCTGGCGCGGAAGGACTTTTTGCTGGAGCATATCCACATCACGGCCCGACCGCGACGATTCTACCCACAGGGGGCGCTGGCAAGCCAGATTCTGGGATTCTTGAACGCCGAACGTGTGCCGGCGCTAGGCATCGAGCGTTACTATCGGAATTTTCTGTCCAGTGATGGCGTTGGTCTCCCGCAGGGACGGCAACGGCCCCGTACGGAGCTTAACGACGATATTCTGCGGTTTCTGCCCAGCGTCCATGGCAAGGGTCTGGTGCTGACCATCGACCGCACCATCCAGCATATCATTGAAGAGGAACTGCGGACGGGGCTGAACGTCTACCAGGCTCAATCGGGCACGGTGATTGTGATGGACCCCTACACGGGGGCGATTCTGGGGATGGCGAACAGGCCCACATTCGACGGCAACCACTACGAAGACGGGCCCCCCGAGACGTTCACGAATACGGCTATCAGCGCCCAATATGAGCCGGGATCTATCTTCAAGGTGATCACCGTTTCAGCCGCTCTTGACAGCGGTGCAGTGGAGGCGACAACGATCTTCACGGATACCGGCAAGATCGAGATAGGTGATCATACAATTTGGAACAGCAATCGGAAGGCGGTCGGGGAGCTGTCGGTCGCTGATGCCATGGCTTACTCCAATAATGTGGCGACGGTTCAGATTGCGCAGAGCGTCGGTGCGGAAGCGTTCTACAAGTACGTGGCGCGCTTCGGATTCGGCACTGACACGAACATTGACCTGAGCGGAGAGGTGCCTGGTCTGTTCAAGCGGCCCGGTGACATCAACTGGAGCCCGTCCGATCTGGCCACCAACAGCTTTGGCCAGGGCATTGCTGTTACCCCCATTCAGATGATCTGCGCAGTGGCCGCCATCGTGAACGGCGGCAAGCTGCTGCGCCCGTACGTAGTGCAGAGCCGGGTGGCCGGTGACAATGTCCTGGAAACCCAACCGACTGTGGTCTATCAGGTTATCGAACCGGAGACGGCGGCTCTGATGCGCGAGTTGATGGCGTATGTAGTAGAGACAGGCAATCCGATGGCTCAAGTGTCCGGCTATATCGTTGCTGGCAAGAGCGGCACAGCGGAAATCGCCACCGAAGCGGGCTATACACTGAACGAGACGATCGCCAGTTTTATCGGTTTTGCGCCGGCGGAAGATCCGCAGTTTGTGGTATTGGTGAAGTTGGACCGGCCGGATCCGAGCATCAGCCGTTGGGCGGCTTATACAGCGACGCCGATCTTCAGCCGCATTGCCCAGCGGTTGCTCGATCATCTGAACATTCCGCCGGACGATGTCCGGCTCACAGCAGGAGTGAGGTAGGGGCAACCACAACTGCGGTGACCAGTGGCTGGTGGCCAGAAACTGCAGTTACTGGCTACTGATCACTGGCTACTGGCGCCTGTTTTTGCCCGCGCCTACAGAGAGGCAAAGCTGATTCGATGGCAGATCGACCAAACGTTGAGACGTTTATCACCCAGCATACACTCTGGCAGGCGCTGACGGGTATCCCACCACCTCCGTCGTTGGCCCCCCGCCCCATCACTCGTGCGGCGCTGGACAACCGGGACGTCGAACCGGGGTCTCTGTTCATCGCTTTCAGCGGCAGACAGACAGACGGGCACAGATTTATTCGGCAGGCGGTGACCGGCGGTGTTGAGGCAATCATCTGCGAAGAGCGGGGTCTTGAGCAGTTGCGTGAAACAGATGCGCTGATCATCGATTGCCGCCAGCAGGTTTGTGCGTCAGAACCGCGGCCGGCTGCGTCGATGTTGAGTTGCGCCTGGGCAACCACAAGGGGGTTGTTTGCGCCTGGCCGCGCCATGGCCTATATCGTGCCCGATTCCGGTACGGCCTTGCAGGCGGTAGGCGTCTTTCAGCGGCTGCATCGTACCCACCCGGACCTGCGGGTGGTCGGCGTAACCGGAAGTGTAGGCAAAACCAGCACAAAAGAATTGGCTGCATCCGTTCTGAAGCAGCGCTACTGTACCCATCATAATACCGGCAATTTGAACAGCGAACAGGGTCTACCGCTGACCCTGCTGGGGCTGCACGCAGGCCATGAACGAACAGTGCTGGAGATGGGGATGTATAACCTGGGGGAGATTCGATTTTTGTGCAGTCTGGCCCGGCCTCAGATTGGGGTTGTGACGAATGTCGGCCCTAGTCATTTGGAACGGCTGGGCACGATAGACCGGATCGCTGAGGCCAAAGCTGAACTCGTAGAGGCCCTGCCCAACGCGCAGGACGGAGGCGTGGCCATTCTGAACTGGGACGACGAATGGGTGCGGGCGATGGCGACGCGCACGGAGGCGCGGGTATTTTTTTATGGTCTCACCGATAAGGCGGATCTGTGGGCCGACGAGATCGAGAGCCTGGGCATGGAAGGCATCCGCTTCCATTTTCATCACCGTCAGGAAAACGGGCAGATCCATAGCCTGTATCTGAAAGTGCCTCTTTTGGGCAGACATTCGGTTCACACGGCTCTGCGGGCGGCGGCTGTTGGGATTGTCGACGATCTGACCTGGCAAGAGATTGTCACTGGTCTGCAACGGATGCAGGGTCAGTTACGGATTATGGTGACGCCGGGTATGAACGGCAGCACAGTGATCGACGACACATATAACGCCAGCCCCAGCAGTACGCTGGCCGCGCTCAATCTGCTGAACGATCTGCGCGGTGGCCAGAATCGTCGGCGGATTGCTGTTCTCGGGGATATGCGGGAGTTAGGTCATTTCACGGCAGAGGGACACAAACAGGTAGGCATTCGGGCCGCGGGCGTAACTGATGCGCTGGTCACAGTTGGGGCCCTGGGCCGCATCATCGCCGATGAGGCCCAAAGAGCAGGGCTGTCTGCGGAGGCTGTCTATGCAACCGATGATTTTAAGATGGCTGTGGGCATTCTGAAGGAGCTGATGCAACCGCAGGATCTGTTACTTGTCAAAGGCAGCCGCGAGGTGGGGATGGATCGGATTGTCGCCGAAATTTTACCTGATCGGGCACTGCCAGCGACACAGAGGTAGGGGCGCCCCTGCCGAGCGGAAAAGGCTTACGGATGGAATTCCCACTAACGCTAGGGACGATCAGTTTTTTCATTGCTGTCATCTGGGGGAAGCCTTTGATCGCTTTGTTGAAACGCCAACGGATCGGCAAACAGATCCGCATCGAGGGGCCAGATTCTCATCAAAACAAAACCGGGACGCCAACGATGGGGGGGCTGCTGTTTGTGCTGCCGGTGTTGGTGATCACGGGCGCGCTCAATTTGGCGAATCTGCTTGGGTTCGATTTCATCGGTCAGAGCACACTGCTGCTTTTTTTCTGTCTGGGGGCTTATTCCACACTGGGGGCTGTGGATGACTGGCAGGATATTCACGGTCGGGGGGGGATGTCTGCCCAAATAAAAGGCGCATTCCAATTTGTGTTTGCCGCAATTCTGGTGAGCGTTCTTTATTTCGGGCCGCCGGAGCTGCACTATGTGGGCGTGCCAGGCAACCCAGAGTTTGTTTCGATTGGCTGGCTGTTCATTCCTGTGGCGATTGTTATCATTATCGGTTTCAGCAATGCCGTAAACCTGACGGACGGGCTGGACAGTCTGGCCGGCAGCATCAGCAGTGTTTCCTTTGCCAGTTACGGCATTATCGCCTATTTGCAACAACAGGTCTATCTGGCGTATTTCTGTTTCACGGTTGTCGGGGCTCTGTTTGCCTTTCTGTGGTTCAATGCCCATCCGGCACAGCTTTTTATGGGCGACACTGGCAGCTTGGCTCTGGGCGCCACGCTGGCATTGGTGGCGCTGATGACCGGCCAATGGCTGTTGTTGCCGGTTGTGGGGTTTGTGTTTGTGGCGGAGACGCTTTCCGTGTTATTGCAGGTGGCGTCGGCAAAGCTCAGCCGGCATTACCTTGGTCGTGATATTCGCCTGTTCAAGATGACGCCGATCCACCATCATTTTGAGTTGATTGGCTGGAGTGAGACACAGGTGAAAGAGAGATTCTGGCTGATAGGTGTGTTGAGTGGAATGCTGGGGGTGGCCCTGGCGCTCATTTAGTTTTAGTAGTCAGTTTTTAGTGGTGGTTGCCCGGAGGGCGGGCAGACTAAAAACCAGAAACTATAGGGAATTATGTACTTAACTGCACAAGGATTTCAGCGTGTTGGATTGGCGTAGGATGTGAGTATGTGGCATACTGGGAATAGTTCAAGTAAGAGAGAAGCCCGTCAGTGTTGGCGCACTACGGGCTATGATCCACAAGAGAATGGCTTATGGATACCCCCCATCTTACCACAATCCCCAAGATCTACCAAGAGCGCGGCTACTGTTCGCGAGCTGGCTATGCCCGCGTCTGTGAGGTGTTGCGCGCCTGCTGCTGGCTCTACAATCGCTCCCTTGAACAGAGATGAGAGAGACATATACCGCGCCTGCGGCAAGGGCATGACCATGTATACGCAGATGAAAGAGCTGACCCAACTGCGGAAGGATCAGCAGTTCTGGCGCGATATAGGGTTAACAGTTTCCCGTGGGGTCTTGAAGCGTGTAGACAGGTCGTTCAAAGCGTTCTTCCGCAGGGTAAAGGCTGGGGAGAAGCCTGGTTATCCACGCTTCAAGCCGCATCAGCGCTATCAATGCCTTGAGTTGGCAAGCGTAGGAATACGGTACGCAATCGGAATGAATGCCATCGGTTGACCACCGCTATCGTGCGAAACTATCAGAAGATAGCGGTAGAAAAGTTGGCAATCAAGAACATGTCTCGTAAGGGCGGAAGTCGGAAACGCGGCTTGAATCGCAGTATGATGGAACAGACGTGGGGTATGCTGTTTCAACAATTGCGCTACAAGGCAGAATGGGCCGGTGGACAATTCGTTGAAGTTGACCCCCGCTATACATCCAAGACCTGTTCCCGTTGCGGTGAAGTAAGGAAAGAGAAGCTGGCGGTTTATCGTGTCTTTGTCTGCCCTTTGTGTGGGCATACGGAAGATAGAGATACCAACGCCGCTAAGAATATTCTACGACGTGGATGGGGAATCAGGAACGAGGGGCAGGTCTGCCTGCCCTTCCCACCCACACTACAACGCGGGTGGGAATATCCCGCACAGCCGACGCGAGTCGGCTGAGAAAAATATACTTGTGCAGTTAAGTATATAATTCCCAGGAATAAACATCCCATGAATGCCAGCGACGGAGTCGCGCCCTACGGTGGCGCGCAAAACAACGTTTTTAAGTTCGAGAAGCGCAACATCGTCATTTTGGGGATGGGTCGTCAGGGCCTGGCTTTGGCTCGTTTTTTCGTGGCGGCCGGCGCGCACGTAACGCTTAGCGATGCCGCGCCGGCAGACGATCTGAGGGAGGAGTTGGAGCAGTTGGGCGACCTGCCTGTGGCGCTTGCTTTAGGTGGTCATTCGATGGGCTTGTTGCGTGATTGTGATCTGCTTTGCCTGAGCGGTGGCGCGCCCCTCCAGATTCCATTGGTGCAGGAGGCTATCGGTCGGGGCATTCGCCTGAGTAATGACAGCCTGCTGACGATGCAACTGGCGCCATGTCCTGTCATCGCCATCAGCGGCAGCAGCGGCAAGACGACGACAACGACACTTGTCGGAGAGATGCTGCGCGAGACCCTCGATGACGCCTGCGGCGTCCATGTTGGCGGCAATATTGGCGTGCCGCTGGTGGACCGGCTGGACACGATTCAGGAAGATGACCTGATGGTGCTGGAGCTGAGCAGTTTTCAGCTTGAACTGTTCGACCCGAGAGTGGCTTACGGGCCACTGGATCGGCTTGGCCCGGACGTGGCCGCCATTCTCAACATTACGCCCAATCACCTGGATCGGCATTCGTCGATGGCGGCCTATACCTTGGCGAAGTCCAATTTATTGCGTCATCTGAAGCCGACCAGCGCGGTGGTCTTCAACGCGGATGATCCGGTGGCCAATGGGATGGTCGGCTGGCATGATGAGAGGCATGAGCGCGATGCTGTGTCGCGCCCTACAACCTTTGCGTATCGCGCGCATACCGAATCGGGGTTGAATGCGGAGGCGGTTCCTGCCGGCTGGCAGTTGGACGCGCTCCTGGCGCACTGCCGTTCTGTCTTGGGCAGACGACGGCGGGTCATCCCCTTTTCCCGCTTCCATGCGCTGGAGTTCGGCGCCTGGGCAACGGACGAGGAGCTTATTTTCGAGGGTGAGCCTTTCTGTCGGCGAACTGAAGTACGGCTGCGGGGCGAGCACAATATCAGCAATCTACTAGGGGCTGCGGCCATCAGCGGGGCTGCCGGCGCATCGGTGGAAGCGATGGGGCGAGTTGCCCGTTCCTTCCCCGGCGTGCCACATAGACTTGAGGAGGTTGAAGTGCGTCTCTGCGCGAAAGAGGCGCGGAGGGCGTCCAATGGCAATGTGGTATGGATTAATGACAGCATCGCGACGGCGCCAGAACGGGCCGTGGCTGGGCTGCAGGTTTTTCCCCCGGGGGCACAGACGCTCATTCTATTGGCCGGCGGCAAAGACAAGAATTTACCTTGGGATGCCTTTGCTGACGAAGTGTTGGATCGGGTTCAATGTCTGATCGGGTTCGGGGAAGCGGGGTCGATGATTGCTGACAAGGTGAGGGAACGGGCGTCGTTCCGGCGGATATCTGCCCCCTGTTGCGCTGTTGTACAGCGGCTGGATGAGGCGGTGGCATTGGCAAAAAAGACGGCGACACCAGATACAGTCGTACTGCTTTCGCCTGGGGGCGCCAGCTACGATGCATATAAAAATTTTGAGCAGCGGGGTGAACATTTTCGCCGATTGGTGATACAATAACAGCGGTAGCCGGTGAAACCCCGTACAGAAATGGCGATACAGATAAACTCAGCGCAAGTGAAACAGGTAGATAGGGGCGGCCTGGACTGGGGGCTGGCAACGGTCCTGACTTGCCTGCTCCTGTTTGGTTTTGTGATGGTTTTTAGCGCCAGTTATCCTTGGGCGCTGGAAAACCGGAGTTCACCCTTTTATTATATATTTCAGCAAGCTCGCTGGTTGGGGATCGGTCTGGGGGCGTTGGTTGTCACTGCGTTAGTCCCTTACCGGATCTGGGAGCGTTGGAGCATACTGCTGATAGCATTGGGGCTGCTTGCTCTGCTGGCGGTGATTTTTTTTGGTGATACCCGCTTCGGGGCAACCCGCACTTTGGTCGGCGGTCGAATGCAGCCTAGCGAGCCGGTGAAAGTGATTATTCTGATTTATATTAGCGCCTGGCTTGCCAGCAAAGGCAATCGAATCAAAAATATCGATGTGCTTGTTTCATTTGGCGTGATGCTGGGGTTCGTCACGGTTCTGATTGTGGTCCAACCGGATATCAGCACAACGATTTTGATCGTTGCGACGGCGTCGATCATATTTTTTCTGGCGGGAGCGGAAAGTAAGCAGCTTTTATTGGGTGGATTTGTGGCTGTGGTGACGTTTTGGCTGATAATCACGCGCAATACCTATGCCAGCCGGCGGGTCAACGCGCTGCTGGATTCGATTCAGTCTCCTCTGAACAGCTCTGAATGGCAGATCCGTGAAGCGAGCAAGGCGATTGTCAAGGGTGGCCCGCTGGGGGTGGGTCTGGGCAACAGTACGGAGAAGTTGCCCGGAGGCCTGCCTTTGAGCTGGTCGGATAATATTTTTGCTGTGATCGGTGAGGAGATGGGTCTGCTGGGCACAATGTTGGTGATTTTGCTTTTCACTCTTTTTTTCTATCGGGGTCTGCTCATCGCCAGCAAGTCGCCTGATGCGTTTGGCTCTTTGCTGGCTGTGGGCATCACGACTCTGATCGTGCTGCAGGCGATTCTCCATATTGCGGTAGCGGTGGCGATGGCGCCCCCCACAGGCGTGACACTGCCGTTTATCAGTTTTGGCGGCAGCTCTCTGGTTACATCGATGGGGGCTGCAGGCATTCTGCTGAATATCAGCCGGTATCGAGGTCAGCCCACTGCGCCTCTTTCGAGTGGAGGCGCAGCGAATGTTTCAGCGTCCAGTCAGCCAGCCCATGCGCCTTTTTATTTCGGGTGGCGGAAGCGGGGGGCACGTGTATCCGGCTCTCGCGGTCGTCGAACAGTTACAAAGAGGATTCGCACATGAAGGAGAGAGAAGTGAGAGACGGCGCGGTTCTCTCACTTCTCTCTCCTCTTCTCTCTTTCCTGAATTGCTGTGGTTGGGAAGCCGGGACGGTGTAGAGTGTTCTCTTGTGCGGAAGGCGGGCATTCCCTTCCACGGCATCCAAACTGGCGCGCTACGAGGACACAATCCCTTGACGGCCTTGCGCAATCTTGCCAAGGTGTGTAGAGGCGTGCGTCAGTCTTTGCAGATGGTGGAAAGGTTTCAGCCCCAGGCCTGTTTTGTCACGGGTGGATATGTCTGCGCGCCGGTGACGGTGGCCTGTCGCCTGCGGGGGGTGCCGATTCTGATGTATCTGCCGGACATGACGCCTGGCTTGGCGGTGCGTTGGCTGAGCCAGTTCGCCCAACGGGTGGCCGTGAGCTTCCCCGAGGTGGCCGATTTTTTTGGGGAGAAGGCTGTGGTTACCGGCTACCCTGTACGCGCGGGCCTGTTGCAGGCGACAAAGGACAGAAGCGCAGCCCGACAGATGTTGACCCAGAAGCTGGGGGGCGAGCGGGCCCGAGGTGGGCCAAGCAGGCCGGAACTACCTCTGCTGCTGGTGTTCGGCGGCAGCCAGGGCGCCCGCAGCCTCAACCGAGCTATCTGGAAGGCCGCGCCGGCGCTGTTGTCTGCCTGCCAGATCCTACATGTTGTCGGCGCCCGAGACTGGCCCCTGCTGGCGGAGGAGGGGCCGGATTTGGCGGAGCCTCTGGCTCGCCGCTATTATCCGGTGGCCTATCTGCATGATGAGATGGTTTGGGCGCTGGCCGGCGCGGATCTGGCGGTGGCCCGGGCCGGGGCTAGTGTACTGGCCGAGTTTCCTGTGGCGCGTCTGCCGTCTGTGCTGGCGCCGTTGCCTATGGCTGGCTGCCATCAAGTGCGCAACGCGCAGAAGCTGGCGGATACAGGCGGCGCGGTGATCGTCGAAGACAAGCGGCTGGCGGATAGGCTGGGGCCGACCGTATTGACGCTGCTGGCAGATGAGGCCCGACGTCTGGCCATGGGCGCGGCGGTCGGCGCTCTGGCCAGACCTCAGGCTGCGGGCAATATCGCCCGGCAGTTGTATGTTCTGATTGGGCAGACCGCAATCTGAACTGCAGTTACTAAAAACTAAAAATCAGAAACTAAAAACGAAAATGAGCGAATCTACACCGAACACAGTTGCATTTGTTCTCTACATGCTTCTATTTGGCTGGATCGGCTATCGGCGGGGTATGTTCCGGGAACTGACGGTTCTCATCGTTTCAGTCGGGGGCATCTTTGCGCTGCAACAGAATCAAAATCAGGCTCTGGATATCGTCAGACAGGCTCTGAGTTCCGTGCTGGGCGCGGTGAATATGGGCGGAAAGTTTCTGGCCGACATCCGGTCGGGGAACATGGGGGGAGATGGAGACACGTTGTTCACGCTTACGACGGCTTCGAATTTGATTGCGGATTCCGACGAGCCAAAGGTGGCTTTTCTGATCTGGTCGGGCCTATTGCTGCTTGCCTACGTTCTGACCAACAAGGTGATCCCTGATAGCCGCAGCGCGTCGGGTTTCATAGCGTCGGTGATGGGAATTATCAACGGCCTGTTTTATAGTTTTATCTTTCCGCCTCGGTTGGTCTCCTTCATTTCACCGGAAGTTGAGGTTGAGTCAGTTTCGCTTTTCAGCACAGGGGGGGGGGAGCAGGCTCTGCGCGACACACTGGAAACGATGCGGTCCAATTTCGACGACATCTGGAGTACACTCGAGCCACAGCGGCCAATTCTGATCGCCGGTGCGCTGACGCTGCTGCTTGTAGCAGTTATTGGTACTTTGCGACGTCAACCTCGGTAGCCAGTGATCAGTAGAAAGTTTCTGGTATTTTTAGTTTCGAGTAACTGCAGTTCACTGACTACTGGAAACGAACCACTAAAAACTGCAGTTAACGGTACATATGGGTCTGATCGAGATCTATTTTGGAACCATCGCCATCATCATCATGCTGATCGGCCTGGCCCAAGGCTATGCTCGGGAATTGGGCAGGACTATAATTATTCACGTGGCGATTTTTCTGCTTCTGTACGTGGAAGATCGACTCAGCCCGATTTTAAGCACAATAGGGCGACTGATTTTTTCTGTCGAAGATCTGGGGACGCAGCAGCTCTTTCTGAGCAATTTCTACCTGATCATATTTGTGATTACGATCTTTGCCGGCTATGCAGGCCGCGTAATTATTTTTCCTGGCCAGGAGTTATCGGCGCCTCAGGGCACAATTCTCAGCTGCCTGGTCGGCTCGATCAATGGCTATCTCATCGCTGGCAGCCTCTGGTATTATCAGCATGTATACGACTATCCCCTCTCTACCATAGGATGGATCAATACGGATCTATCGCCGATTGCTGTCGAATTGGTGCGTTTTTTGCCTCAGAATCTGATGTCATCACCGACTCTGTGGATAATTCCCATTGTGGTACTGTTACTATTGCGTGTGCGGGGATGAGTTGAATGCGTCTCTGCTCGAAAGAGGCGCGGAGGGGGCGGGAATGCAGGGTGAATCGTGGCAGGAGCGGCTGAAGAGAGATGATTCGACACTGCGGGTGCATTTGATTGGGATAGGCGGCGCAGGTCTTTCTGCGATTGCGCGTGTTCTGATGGAGCGGGGTATAGGCGTGAGTGGCAGCGACAGGCAGGAAAGCGAGCGCACACGCGGGCTGGCTGCGTCCGGGGCTGCGGTTTTCGGGCGGCAGGTGGCGGAGAATCTCACTGGACTACCGGCTTGGGAACGTCCGAACGTGGTGCTGCTGAGCAGCGCTATCGATGAAGCGAATCCGGAACGACGGGCCGCGGAGGCGCTGGGACTACCGATCGTCAAACGGGAGTCGTTTCTGCGTCCGTTTCTGGCGGGTCGGGATGTAATCGCAGTCTCCGGCACACACGGCAAGAGCACGACGACGGCGATGATCGTGCAGACGCTACACAAAAGCGGCTGCGACGCTGGCTACATCATCGGGGCTGATCTGCCGGGCTACGGCAATGCCCACGCGGGGACAGAGCGAACGTTTGTGATCGAGGCGGATGAGTATGATCGCATGTTCCAGGGGTTGACACCGATGGTAGCGGTGGTGACGAATGTGGAGTGGGATCACCCTGACTGCTATCCAACGCCGACGAGCTTTGTTGATGCGTTTCGCCAGTTTGTGGCTCAGGCGCGCGTTGATGGCTGTGTGGTCTCCTGCGGCGATGATCCTGGCGCGGAGGCCCTGCGCGGAGGCCGATCTGGCGGTGGTCCGGCCTGGCTGACATATGGGCTGCGGCGCGGTTGCGACGTGCATGCCACGGATGAGATAGTGGATGGGGCCGGAGGGTTTGCGGCCACGGTGCGGGAGGGAGGAAAGCCGATTGGTAGCCTGCGGTTGCAGGCGCCGGGTCTTCACAATTTGCGCAATGCCCTGGCGGCGCTGACGGTCACTCGGCGCTGCGGCGTGCCGATGGCTCAGATTTTGGCGAGTCTACAGCAGTATAGGGGCATTCGCCGGCGTTTTGAACTGAAGGGTGAACGGGGGTGTGTGACGGTTATCGATGATTACGCGCATCATCCCACCGAAGTAGAAGCGACTTTGGCCGCGGCCCGCAACCGTTTTGGTGAACGACGCATTTGGGCCGTCTTTCAGCCCCATACATTTAGCCGCACCAGCTTAATGCTACACAAAATCGCTCTGAGCTTCGACAACGCGGACACAGTACTGGTGACGGACATCTATGCTGCCAGAGAGAGCGGCGATGGAGCTTTGGCCGCGGCGGAGGTTGCGGCCGCCAGCCCGCACCCTTCGATTCGTCACAGCGGTGATGTCGAGGCTACAAGCGCGCTTCTCCACGCCGAAGTGACCGCCGGTGATGTGGTTCTGACGCTGGGCGCGGGGACAAGTTACCGCGTCGGCGAGCTGCTGCTGGAAAGACTGGGAGCTGATGGGTGAGGTATGAGCGCAATTACGCAAGTCACAGTTCAACCATCGAATCGGCGGGAATATCGAATTGAAGATCTGCCGCTTGTGGTGATCGTATGCGGCGCGCCGGGCACAGGCAAGACGACATTAGCCCGCAAGTTGGCTCCGGCTTTGGGTCTGCCTCTTATCTCGCGCGATGATTTGAAGGAGTCACTCTTTACGACGCTGGGCTGGTCGACAGTGGAGTGGTCTGAGCGGCTTGGCCGGGCGACATACGAGTTGGTCTATCTGCTTATGGAACGCTTGCTGGCGGCTCGCTGTTCACTGCTTGTGGAGACACCTTTCGATCCGAGCTGGGCCAATCCCCGCTTCCAGGCATTGCGGGCGCGCTATCCGTTCCGGCCGGCGCAGGTGATCCTTTCTGCACGGGCCGATGCGCTGCTCCAGCGCTATGCCCAGCGGGTGGCCAGCGGCGAACGACATCCGGGACATGTGGATCGATTGCGGATGGGTCGATTCGACCCTGAGGAGTTGCGACGGCGCAATCAACCTTTGGCCTTGGACGGGCCGGTAGTTCGTATCGACACGAGCGATTTCGCTGCGCTGGATCTCGACGGCTTGATAACGAGACTGCGGAGCATACGAGAAACCTGATCATGGCACTCTTTTCTCGCTGTATAGAGGCGCTGGGTGTGGAAATCCAGCGGGAGCGCCCGTTGGCGAACCTGACAACGATAAAAGTAGGTGGCGCGGCGGATTATTTCGCCACCGTCACAGACACTCATCAGCTTCTGGAGCTGGCGCGTTGGTCTCGGGCAAACGACCTGCCGTATCTGATACTGGGAGGCGGCAGCAATGTGCTGATCAGCGACCGGGGCGTGCGTGGGTTGGTGATTCATAACCGTTGCAAAGCCGTACAGGCGCGGGCGGCTTCCTGCTGCGATTCCCCCAAAGACGAGCGTTTGCGCGCCCCTGCAGGGCGCGACGCGCCTCTGCTCGAAAGGGGCGCGCACGACAACCTTTCACCCTTTCTTTTTGCGGAGAGCGGCGCCTTGATGGCCGGCGCGGCGCGAACGGCCATCAAGGCTGGATTGACCGGGCTGGAGTGGGCGGTAAGTGTGCCGGGGTCTGTCGGCGGGGCAGTGGTAAACAACGCTGGCGCGCATGGTGGTGAAGTGAAGGACTCTCTGTGGGACGTTCTGCTGTTGGACGACAGCGGCGATATTCAGATCTATCGAGTGGAAGATTTCGCCTATGCCTACCGCCATAGCAACCTGAAACGGGGCCAGATCACCGATGTTGGTTTTGGCCCGGTGCTGTTGAGCGCCAACTTTTGGCTGGACAGCGGCGAGCGAGAAACGATCCGTCGCACTGCGCGGGCGTTTCTGAGTCATCGGCGAAGCACGCAGCCGGTGGAGCCGTCACTGGGCAGCACCTTTGTCAACCCCTCGGGCGCCTTTGCCGGTCGTCTGATTGAGGAGGCTGGGCTGAAGGGTTTCCGCTTGGGCGGCGTCGAGGTCAGCCGTACGCACGCCAACTTCCTCATCAATCCCGGCGGCGTAGGTACGGCGACGGCAACGGACGTTGTGGCGATAATCGAGCGCATCCAGACGGAAGTCGCCTACCGCTGCGGCGTGGAGCTGAAGCCGGAGATACAGAAGATCGGGGATTGGTAGTCTTTATGGCGCGCAAAACGGTACGGGTCGGCGTTCTTTTTGGTGGCAAAAGTGGGGAGCACGAGATATCTCTGCTCAGCGCGAAGACGGTCATCCGGGCACTGGATGAGGCTGGCTATGAGACGGTGCGCTTGGGCATTACAACGACCGGTGAATGGCTCACCAGCGGCGATCCTCTGGCGCAACTGACGGACAGCGGCGGGCAGACGCAGAACCAAGCTGGCGCGATTATCCCGGCCGGCCAAAGGGGTAGCGCAGCCATAGCCCCGCTTCTGGAGCAAAACAAACGGATGCCGGCTGTGGATCTGATTTTTCCTGTGCTACACGGCCCCTATGGTGAGGACGGCGCCGTACAGGGGCTGCTGGAGATGATCGAGCTGCCGTATGTAGGTTGCGGCGTTCTCGCTAGCGCGGTGGCCATGGACAAAATCACATCAAAGGCGTTATTTGCCACTGTTGGCATTCCGCAGGTAGCCTATCGGACGCTGTTGCGCCGGGATTGGGCAAAAAAACGGAACGAGATCCTGGATGAACTGGAGGCTGTCTTGCCGTATCCGCACTTTGTGAAACCGGCCAATCTGGGCAGCAGTGTCGGCGTCAGCAAAGTCAGGAAACGGACGGAATTGGAGCGGGCCATTGCTTTGGCTTGCTGTTACGACCGCAAAGTGCTGGTCGAGGCTGGGGTGACAGATGCGCGGGAGTTGGAGGTCAGTGTTCTTGGCAATGATGTTCCCCAGACAAGTGTTGTCGGCGAAGTGATACCGGCGAACGAATTCTATGACTACGAGGCCAAATATCTGGATAAGGGTAGCCGGTTGCTGATCCCGGCGGATATTCCGGCGGCCCTGGCGGACGAGATCTGTCAACTGGCTGCGCGTGCGTTTCAGGTACTGGACGGGGCAGGGCTTGCTCGAGTAGACTTTCTGTTACACGGTGACGGGCAACTCTTTCTGAACGAATTGAATACAATGCCGGGTTTTACCGCTGGCAGCATGTATCCTAAACTTTGGGAAGCCAGCGGCGTTCCCCTGCCGGAACTGATGCGCCGCCTGGTAGATATGGCGCTGGAACGGCATGCGGACCGGCGGCAGAACCGGATTCATCGTTAACTGCAGTCTACTGGCGCCCTGTTTTTGTTTGTCTAGGGCGGGGTTGCCCTTATTGGCGACTGATGTTTCACTGGTGTTAGAGGTATGAGAGGACAGAATCGGAGATCGCGTGCGGCGCAAAGAGTTGTGTCGTCCAAACGAGTGCGTCGGCGACGGCAGGCACAAAAGCGTCGGCGGTTCACTGCTGCACTGCGCTCGATGCAGGCGGTTATTCAGCAGAGCGGGCTTGTGTGGCCGGACTTCGAATGGAGTCTGGTGTGGCGCGTCCCTGTTCTGCCTGGTTTTTCAGGGCTGGCGCCGAGCAAAATTCTGAGTTTTCTGCTGCTGGCTTCGGTGATTGCGGCTCTGTATTGGATGCAGGACAGCGAAAGCTTTTTCATCTATCATGAAGACGTACGCTTTGAAGGGGCGCACTATTTGACGGATGAGGAGCTGTTCGCCGCTTGCGATGTAGATAGCTGGAGTATCCTCTGGCTGGATCCGGAGAGGATTCGGGCACAGGTGATTACGCATCCGTATGTGGCCGATGCGGATGTGCGGGTACGCTGGCCGGCACAGGTCGACATCAGGGTACAGGAGGTGCGCCCGGTGGCGCTATGGGCCACAGATCAGCAGGAATATTGGCTGCTGGAGGATGGTTCGGCATTGGCTCTCAAAGAATCGGTTGCGCAGCCGACACTGCGGCTCATCGACCCCTCTGCGGCGGCGCGGGTTGCAAACCTCGGTGGCTACCTGCAAATCGACACACAGATTTTGACTTCGGCCATCTTTCTGTCAGATCGTCTTTCCATCGTCAATGAATTCTGGTACAATTCCCGCTATGGTTTGAATTTCAGTCTACCATCTATTCGGATGTGGGTCCATTGGGGAGATGGTCGCAAATTCGATAAGAAATGGACTGCCTTGCAGACGTTACTGTCGGAATTGGAAGTTGGGCGAGACGAAACGCTCACTCTCAATGTCACGGCGCCGAACCGTTCCTTCATTCGTCGATACGATATTGCGCCGGCTGCTCAATAAAGTGTAGTTGCCGGTAGTCAATTTCCAGTGGCCAGCGCCGTTACTGGCCACTAGTCACTGCAGTTAAGAGGAAACTTCAGTGCCCAAAGAAATCATTGCCGCGGTCGATGTAGGCACCACAAAAATCTGCGTGCTGGTGGGTACTGTCATCTATGACAATCTGGGCAATCTGGCTGTCAGGATTCTAGGCAACGGTGTCACACCGAGCAGGGGATTGCGTCGGGGCGTTGTGATGGACGTACCGGAAGTGACGACCGCCATTGGGGAAGCGCTGGAGACAGCCGAGCAAGAATCCGGCATACAGATCACCAGCGCCTATATGGGCATTGCTGGCAGCCATATTGCTACATCAAACAGCGCTGGCATCAGCCCTATCGACAGCCGTCATGGTGTCACTGGCACGGATATGCAGCGGGCGTTGGAGGGCGCGCGGGCCGTTCAAATATCCGAAAACAGGCAGATCATCCATGTTATCGCCCGGCACTGGCAGGTAGATGATCAGGAGAACATCCAGCAGCCTTTGGGCATTCTCGGCAGTCGGCTGGAAGTCGACGCGCATATCGTTACCGGCACCATCAACGCCATCAACAATCTGGCCCAGTGTGTGTTGGCTCATGGCATCGAGATTGACGAGATGGTATTGGAACCTCTCGCCAGCGGCGAGGCTGTGCTGACGGCCGATGAACGACATATGGGCGTTGTGATGGCGGATCTGGGTGGCGGCACCACCGATCTGGCTTTATTTCGGGGCAATGGTCTGTGGCACACGGAAGTGCTGGATGTGGGTGGGAGCCACATGACGAACGACATGGCTATCGGTCTGCGTGCGCCCTTTGAGGTGGCGGAAGAGCTGAAACTGCGCTACGGCCATCTGCAGCCGGAACGCATTGCTGAAGACGAGCAGGTATGGGTGACGGTCTTTGGCGACAAACCGGAGCGCACCTTCAGCCGCCGCTTTATCAGCCAGATCTTGCAAGCCCGGGCCGAAGAGACTGCCGAGCTCATTCAGGAACGGATTGCCAACAGCGGCTATGGCCATATGGTACCGGCGGGGCTTGTCCTCACAGGCGGCGCCAGTCAGCTTCCCGGCGCAGTGGACCTATTTCGCAAAATTTTGCAGATGCCGGTGCGTATCGGCAGCCCGGTCGATCATTCAGCGGTACAGGGGCTGAGCAGAGAGCTGCAGTCGCCGGCCTTTGCTACCGCAGTCGGTCTCTTGCTCTGGGCACTCTACGAAGATGCGCGGGCCATCCACTATCCGATACAGAACACAATCTCTGAGAATGGCCAGTTTCTGGAGCGGGTTGGCGGGTGGTTCAAGAGCCTTTTGCCCGGTTGAGTGTATGAGGTATGAGCACACTGCAGGGGTTGCGCAGCGTGTGAATACCGAATTGCAGATGCGTTCGCGCCCAACCGTGGCGCGCACTTCAATTTTACAGACTTTGCAAACGAATTCAAGTGTAGTACGATTGGGGCATTCAGACAGCCTGATTGCGAAGATGATATGGCAGCGTCTGTTCCTCCCGAGTGTATAGTAACAGCCCATAAAGACCCGATGCTTTAATTTTGGGATATATGGGCATTGTGTTACGATTCATAGCGAGACGCGGGATGCCAGATCGGTGGTCTATAGAGGCCCACGGGTTTGGGAGCCGTCACCTTTAGCATACCGTTTATGTCATGTGAATGTCTGACAGGGTATAAAGGAGAATCTATCCATGAGACGAAATAGCGCGTCGACACAGGACGTAAACAACTCTGCCGAGATTAAAGTTGTCGGTGTGGGTGGCGGCGGACAAAATGCGGTCAATCGTATGATTGATGAAGGCGTTCAGGGCGTCGAATTTATTTCGGTGAATACCGATGCGCAGGCCTTGATGCTTTCCAGCGCGCCGCAGCGCCTGCGTATTGGAGACAAATTGACGAAAGGGTTAGGGGCTGGCGGAGACCCGGGGACCGGCAAGCAGGCTGCGGAGGAGAATCAGGAAGAGATTGCGCAGTTGTTAGATGGCGCGGATATGGTTTTCGTGACTGCTGGTCTGGGTGGCGGCACGGGCTCCGGCGCGGTTCCGGTTATCTCGTCGATCGCGCGTGATTTGGGCGCGCTGACAGTTGGCGTCGTGACAAAGCCGTTCATGTTCGAGGGCACCCAGCGTCGCCGCATTGCTGAAAGTACACTAAACGACCTACGTGGGTCTGTAGATACACTTGTCACGGTCCCCAATGATCGGTTGTTACACATTTTGGACAAACAGACAAGCATCCAAGATGCATTCATGGTTGCCGATGATGTTCTGCGACAGGGCATTCAGGGCATCAGTGAACTGATTACCGAGACGGGTCTGGTCAATCTGGACTTTGCTGATGTGCGTGCGGTTATGGTGGACGGCGGCGCGGCACTTCTGTCTATTAGCCGGGCCAGTGGGGAAAACCGCGCGCAGGAAGCGGCCCAGCGGGCGATCCACAGCGCGCTGCTGGATGTATCGATCGAGGGGGCGCAAGGAATTCTTTTTAATGTGAAATGCGGCCCCGATATGACGTTGTCTGAGCTGAATGAGGCTGCGGAAATAATTCGGGCCAATGCGCATCCAGAAGCGGCTGTTTTCTGGGGTCAGACTCCAGATGTAAATGCAAAAGACGAGATCCACATAACGCTCGTTGCCACCGGCTTCGACAAAGTTCGGCGGACAGAACCATCGTCCATCACAACTAAGCAGCCTGTCCACAGGCCTGCTCGACCGACCGGCTCAACTCAGCCACCACCGAAGTCGCCGGGGCCGATAGATTTCCCTGTGCGCTCCTTCGACCGCGAAGATCTGGATATTCCGGCTTTCCTCCGTCGAGCCAGAGATAACAACGGTCAGTAGATCCACTTTACTATGCGATTTTCAGAGGCCCGCGCGGGTTTTCATAAAACGCCGGGCTTCTTTTTTATCAGTTTCTGGTTTTTAGTTTCTAAAAAATGCAATGTCCTCACTGCGGAAACGACAAGCACAGAGTTATCGATACCCGCAATAGAGGAGAAGCGATCCGGCGTCGTCGCCAGTGCCTGCATTGCAACCAGCGTTTTACAACCCATGAACATGTAACGCCCGGTCTGCTCGTCTCCAAACGGGACGGACATCGCGAGCCATTCGATCGACAGAAGCTACTGGCCAGCATCCGTGTTTCGGCGGCCAAACGTCCAATCAGCAAGCAGAGGATCAAGAGCATTGTGAACTATGTTGAAGACAAAATACAAGGTATGGGGCGGTCTGAAATCACAAGCGAAATGATCGGCAGCCTGGTATTGGACCAATTAGCCGGCATCGATCAGGTCGCCTATATCCGTTTCGCCAGTGTGTATCGGGATTTCAACGATCTCAGCGAAGTCCGATCCGAGGTTGACCAGCTGATGGGACGAAACAACCTTGAAGCTGACGAGCGCCTCCAGGCGTTCGAAAAGCCGCCCACGGGCTGAATAGCGGTTACTGGCCACTGGTCACTGCAATTCCACACATAGTCAGGTGTGTTCAGATATCCGCTCTCGAACCAACTGTTACCCACTCCACACATAATCAGGTGTGTTCAGATGGCCGCTATCGAACCAACTGTTACCCACAATGGCACAGATGCGCCGGAAGCTTTCACGACATTTGAAGTTGTGAAAGGCAAGAAACATAGGATTTCCGGGCCGGCCTATGTGAATGACAGCGCAATCCATCTGAGTGAAAACAGCCTGAAGGTGCTGGAACGTCGCTACTTACGTAGGGATGTCGATGGGACATTATTGGAAACGCCGGCTGGCATGTTTTATCGCATTGCCAAACACATCGCCACGGTGGAGGAGCAACATGATGGCGACGTGGAGGCGACGACCAACACCTTTTACGATCTGCTCACGGAGCTGCGTTTCTTCCCCAACAGCCCTACTTTTACGGGCGCGGGCACACCCCTCGGACAGCTGGCGGCCTGCTTCGTCCTACCAATCGAGGACGATATGGGTCGCAAGAGCGATGGCATCTTCAGCACATTACGAGTAGCGGCGCTCATCCAACAGACCGGCGGAGGCAACGGATTCAGCTTCAGCCGCTTGCGCCCGCAGGGGGATGTGGTCCACACGTCAGCCGGACGGGCGACCGGCCCTGTGGGTTTTTTGCGGGTTTATGATCAGGCCTTCGGAGAGATCGCCCAGGGTGGAACCCGTCGGGGGGCCAATATGGGCGTCCTGCGGGTCGATCATCCTGATATCGATGAGTTCATCCGCTGCAAGGCGGAAGAGGGTACGATTACGAACTTCAATATCTCCGTGGCCATTACCGATGAGTTTATGCAGGCCGTGAAAGAAGACGGAGATTTTCACCTACGCAACCCGCGTGATGGTTTCGTATGTAGCACTATCCGCGCCCGGGATCTGTTTGCCAGAATCGTCAAATACGCCCATCATAACGGCGAACCCGGCACGCTGTTTATCGACACAGCCAATCGAAGCAACCCTACCCCGCGACTGCATGATCTGGAAGCGACAAACCCTTGCGGTGAACAGTGGCTGGGTCCGTATGAAAACTGCTGTCTGGGTTCGGTCAATCTGAACGCGCATGTCATAACGGATATCTCTGGCGCAACAGAAGTGGACTGGGAAGCGCTCAGTCGGACCGTGCGGGAAAGCACGCACTTTCTGGACAATGTGGTCAGCGCCAACACCTATCTGCCGGCAGTGCCGGTCGTTGCGGAGGCGGCCTATCGGGTACGCCGGATTGGGCTGGGCATTATGGGCCTGGGCGATCTGATGTACAAAATGGGCATCCGCTACGGCAGCGAAGAGGGACAGGAGTTCGCAGCCCAGGTGATGGAGTTCGTGCGCTTTCACTGTATGCAGATGAGCATCGAGCTGGCTATAGAGCGCCAGCCTTTTACAGCCTTTGAAGGCAGCATCTATGATGACAATCAGCCTGGGGGCATGAGCTGGCGGCGGCCCCGCCCTCTCTCCCCGTATCGTCGGGATTGGAAGCGTCCAGCTCTGGCCTGGGACAAGATCGTAGACGGCATCCGACGGCATGGGATCCGCAATGCGGCGCAAACGACGGTTGCGCCTACCGGCACGATTGCCACAGTGAGCGGCTGTGAGGGCTACGGCTGTGAACCGGTCTTCGCTTTGGGGTACACCCGCCACTTCAAAGACGGGGACGAGGATGTGGAGCTGATCTACACCAGCCCACTCTTTGAGAAAGCCCTCGCTCAGTTGAATCTCAGCGCAGAGCGCAAGGGGGCGATTCTGCAGCGGGTGGCGGAGATGGGGTCCTGCCAGGACATTGAGGAGCTGCCGGATTTCATTCGCCATACATTTGTAGTCAGCGGTGACATCACTGCTGAGGAGCACGTACAGATGCAGGCGGCGATCCAGGCATTCGTCGATAATAGCATCAGCAAGACATGCAACTTCCCCGAAGGCGCAAGCGAAGAGGATGTGGCGCGGGCCTACATGCAGGCGTGGGAGTTGGGCTGCAAGGGGCTCACAGTCTATGTCGCCGGTAGCCGTCAGGAGGTGGTGCTGGAGACGAAAGCGATCAGGGACAGAAAGGAAGACCCGGCGGAGCATCTGCATAGCGCAAGGCAAAGCAATGCTACCCTGTCTACCAATACCCCTCTGGAGGACGAGTATCCGGCGGTCTTCACCAAGCGGCCGCGCCCGTATCTGTTGCAGGGCAGCAGCTATCGCAAAGCGACACCGCTGGGCACTGCCTATATCACGATCAACAGCGATGAGAATCAGGAGCCGTTTGAGGTGTTCCTGAATATCGGCAAGGCTGGCAGCGATGTCACAGCGGTCAGTGAATCGATCGGGCGCTTAATCAGCCTGGCGCTACGCATACCGTCTGCCGTGCCGCCGTCGGAACGATTGCGCTGGGTGATCGACGAAATGGTCGGCATCGGCGGTGGGCGGCCATTGGGATTTGGCGTCGGGCGAGTGCGGAGCTTGCCGGATGGAGTGGCCCAGGTACTCGCCGATCATCTGAACGAGTTGCCGGAGCGCAAAGAAGGCGTGGCCGGCGAGCAGTTGGCTCTGCCCATCGGCGATCTGTGCCCGGACTGCGGAGAAGCGGCTTTCCTCAATGTCGAGGGCTGCCGGAGATGTCATGTGTGTGGATATAGTGAGTGCTGATTTTCTCGTTCTTACAGTTTGCGGGCAATGAAAATCAAGCGTTCGCTGGCGCTACTATAGGGGCTGCCATCAAAATCACCGAACAATTCATCAACTACGAATCCGGCCTTTTCCAGCAGCAGCGTACCCTCATCAGGCCACCAGAAGCGTAGTGGAAAGGAGAGCCGCGTCTGCGCAGTGCGGCCATCTGGGAATATCTCCTCGTAGATGAAAATTGTTTCCTGTAGTTGCTGGGCCACGTCCAGATACCGGGTCGTCCATTTCAACACCTGCGCGCCGTTCTGCTCATCTTCCCACTGGTCGGCCAACTCCTGAATGCCGGCTACCGACTCCAAATAGGCTATATCCGGGCTGAACAGATCGATCAGCAGCAGACCGCCGACGCGCAGATGGCGGTGCGCGCATGCCAGCGCCTTCAGTTGATCTGCCTGGGTCGTCAGATGCATCAGTGTATTGCTGACGGCAAAGACGAGATCAACGTTTGTTTGCGCGAGCTGGAAGGTCGTCATATCCGCCTGTATCAATGTGATCCGGGATGCGCAGCGGCGCATGGCGGCTTTTTGGCGGGCGATCTCCAGCAATGCCCCGCTTCCATCCACACCGATCACGTAACAGCCGGCGTCAGCCAGGGGGATCAGTACACGACCGGCGCCACAGCCAAGTTCCAGCGCAGCGCCACCGGCTGCCTGGGCCGTCTTCAGGACGAGAGGAATATCGGCAGTATAATTGCGGTAGTCGCCATCGTAGAAACGGGCGAAGGCGTCGAAGTTCATGCGTTTGGGTATGTTCGATGCGCCTCTGCTCGGTAGGGGCAAAGATCGGTTGCCAGTGAGCGGTAGCCAATCGATAGCTAAAAGAGGCGCGCTATGAGATTTTACATTCTCTGAAGATTCAGCTATAATCGTAGCAGATAGAGGGCCGACCTGACGATTCGGGTCGGCGCTTATTTTCTTAGGGCCGCTGTCAGTCGGCGCCTTGTTTATTTACGCGCAGTAGCAGCCCGCGCGCGTGTGTTCAGCGAGTAAAAGACCATGAGTGAAAGCCCTGTCTATTTAACCCAGAGTGGTTTGGACTCTCTGCAAAAGGAACTGGATTACCTCGTCAAAGAACGGCGACAGGAAATCGCCCAACAGATCGCTGAAGCCAAAGCGGAAGGCGATCTGAGGGAAAACGCTGGCTATGACGAAGCGAAAAACGCGCAAGCCTTTGTCGAGGGACGCATTCGGGAGCTGAAAGTCAAGATTCACAATGCCCAGATCATCGACGATTCACAAATTCCAGGCAGCCAGGTGGCTCTGGGGCGCAAAGTTGTCGTTAAAGAAAACGGCTACGATGACGAAGAGAGCTATACAATCGTTGGCTCGACGGAAACTGACCCCAATAACGGACGCATTAGCAACGAAAGTCCTATTGGCAAAGCATTGCTCGGTCGCACTGCGGGAGACGTGGTACGTGTCCAGGCGCCGGCCGGCGAGATCGAGTTTGAGATTGTACGCGTCGAATAACGATCACCTCGCAGGTCAGGAGCAGGTATAGTGCGAGATGCTGGGCAACTGTTCGATCTTGAAAATCTAAGCGATCAGGAGCAGAGCCGCCTGCAAAAGCTGACGGCCTTGCGAGAGCGGGGTATCGACCCGTATCCGGCACGGGTGAAGCGTTCCCATTCGATTGCCGCAGCCCGCGCCCTGTATGACGAGGGCGCCGCAGAGCGGCCGACGGTCAGCGTGGCCGGTCGTCTCAAACGCATCCGGGTGATGGGGAAAGTCAGCTTCGCGGATCTGGATGACGGCACTGGCCAGATTCAGCTTTTGGTGCAGCGGGATAACCTGCCCGAAGGTTGGTACAATGAAGTATGGAAGCGTCTCATCGATCTCGGGGATTTCGTCAGCGCGACAGGGCCTCTGACCGTCACCCGCAGCGGTGAGTTGAGCGTAACCGTTGAAGACATCTCCTTCCTATCCAAAGCCCTCAAGCCGATGCCGGACAAATGGCACGGGGTGCGACACCCGGAGGTTCGCTACCGACGGCGGTATGTGGACCTATTGGCCAACGAAGATGCGCGCGCGCTTTTCCGGGATCGGGCCGCGGTCGTGCGCGCCCTACGGACATATCTGGATGGCGCAGGGTTTCTCGAGGTTGAGACACCTATTTTGCAACCGCTCTACGGTGGCGCGGCCGCGCAGCCTTTCGTCACCCATCACAATCAACTTCGTCAGGATCTGTATCTGCGCATCAGCTTCGAGCTGTACTTGAAGCGTCTGATTGTCGGCGGCTTTCCCGCAGTCTACGAAATCGGTCGGGACTTCCGCAATGAGGGCGTCAGCTTCAAACACAATCCGGAGTTTACCCAACTGGAATTTTACGAGGCATACGCCGACTATGAAGATGTCATGCGGCGTACGGAGGAGATGATCGCCTTCACCGCTGAACAGGTGACCGGCAGCCTGGTCGTTAGCTGGCAGGGGCAGGAGCTCGACTTTTCACCGCCCTGGCCTCGCATTCCCCTACGCCAAGCCATCCTTGATATGTCAGGTATCGACTATGAGCAGTTTCCGGAGGCGGATAGCCTGCGGACTCAGATGCGCAGCAGAGGGATCGACGCCGCGGACGAGGCCAATTGGGGCAAGCTGGTGGACCATCTGCTCACCAAATTTTGCGAGCAGAGGCTGCTGCAGCCTACTTTTCTGGTAGACTATCCGCGAGATCTCAGCCCGCTGGCGAAGGGAATCCCGCATGATGAGCGTCTGGTTGAGCGATTTGAAGGTTTTGCCGCCGGGATGGAGCTTTGCAACGCCTTCACCGAACTGAACGATCCTATCGACCAATTGCAGCGTTTTCTGGATGAAAACTATCGGGCAGCTCATGGCGATGAGGAGGCCCATCCGGTGGATGTGGATTACGTGGAGGCTCTTAGCTATGGGATGCCCCCCACTGGCGGCTTTGGCATGGGCATCGATCGGTTGACAATGCTGCTCACGAATCGGGACACAATCCGTGAGGTAATTCTTTTTCCCCACTTGCGCGAAATCTACGACGAACCCCAGGATGATCCTGCCCCGAACGCGTAAAAACTGTCCCCTGCAATGGCGTTCAATTCGGTTGATGCAATCGAATGAACGTTGAATCTGACAAGGAACTGGGCGCGCAGGAGATGAAAATCCTGTCTGAACTGTGATTCTCCGTCGGCATGGTTGCGCCGTTCGGACAAAGGTTAGTAGGGGCAACCCTCCAGGCCGGTGCACAAGACGCCGACCCTATCCCCATTTTGGGACGCACCCGTACGTGCCGTCACTTGACGCGCGGGGCGATAATCTGTCATAATGAGCGTTACAATTGCATAGTATACCTTCGGGGCAGGGTGAGGGCTGCAGGGCCCGATTCCCGACCGACGGTGAGCCAGGAGATTTTCTGGTAAGCCCGTGAGCCGCAAGGCAGGAGTTCGGTGAAAGTCCGACGCCGACGGTATAGTCCGGATGGGAGAAGGTTCAGAGAGCGAGAATAGGCGCTTCGCTGCGCACTGTTCTTGTTTTCTTTGGCTATTGGCAATGGCTGCTGCGTGCAACGCCCGGGGCACGGTGACCGTATCTCGGGATAGTTTGTGTGGATGACGCGCGTTTCATGTTGCGGAGCATCCCCACACCAGCCGTTGCGTATGGCTACTTTTGGCGACCAATGGAAGATCATTCGTTGGTCTGCGGAGAAAGATATTTCCTGACCCGAAGCGATATATCGCTTCGGGTCGTTTACTTTTCAGGACAAGACAGCATGATGAAGGAAAGTCCAATTTTCTTCTCCGGCGCGCAAGCCGGTCATCAGAAGCATCAGCGGACATCTGGCCGCATCGGCGACTGGATTGCTGAACATCCGGCATTGGCTGCATTCCCGTTTGTGCTGTTCGGGGTTCTGCTGCTGTGGGAAGGGCTTGTCCGCTGGCAGGACTATCCAGCCTTTATTCTGCCCCGGCCAGGTCAGGTGTTGCGGAAAGCGCTGGCGATGGGCGCGGACGGTTCGCTTCTGCGACATACGCAGGCCACCGCCATTGAAGTCGGCGCAGGATTGCTTATTGGTCTGACCCTGGCCTTTGCGCTAGGGTACTGGCTCGGACGCAGCCACACGCTTGATCGGATTCTGTCGCCATATCTCGTCGCCAGCCAGACGATTCCAGTTGTGGCTATCGCCCCACTCCTGATCATCTGGTTCGGCAGTGGCCTGGTGAGCAAAGTGCTGGTGACGGCAATCATGGTTTTCTTTCCGACGCTGCTCAGCACAGTTGTTGGCATCCGCAATGTAGACCCGGATCTACGAGAGCTGATGCGTTCTCTACGGGCCAGCCGCTGGCAGGTCTTTCTGAAGCTGGAACTGCCCGGCGCCCTGCCGGTGATCTTCGGCGGACTGAAGCTGAGCGTCATTTTGGCTGTTGTCGGCGCAATCGTCGGCGAGTTCGTCGGCGCGGATGAGGGGCTGGGATTCCTCATCAATCTGGGGCGGGGCGTACTGGACACGTCGTTGATTTTCGTCGCTGTGCTGATGATTGTGCTGCTCGCCCAAGCGATGTACTGGACTATCACTTTGCTGGAGAGTTATTTGCTGCGCTGGAAACAGCATGTGTAGCCGTTCGCCAAAAGTCGAGCGCGTGGACGGATGTTGGCGTCGGCGCTATCCCGAATTCAACGGATGGGATCTCCAGCTGGGTACGAACAAACGTATCCGGCGTCGAGAAACATCTCCTACTTGCCAATCTTCAGAGAAAAGAATGAAAAATTCTAAGCCCCAGCACCCAACAGCCCAGACGGTCTCTATACAGCGACGACTGACTTTTCTACTACTCTTGCTTCTGATCACGGCTGCCTGCTCTCCCATTGCGCCCGAACCTATGTCGGTGGCGTCCCCTGAATCGCATCGCCTACGCCCTATTACGCTGGGCGTGGGCTTTATTCCAAATGTTCAGTTCGCGCCCTTTTATATCGGGATT
Source organism: uncultured Caldilineaceae bacterium (assembly GCA_958295915.1). Lineage (GTDB taxonomy): Bacteria > Chloroflexota > Anaerolineae > Caldilineales > Caldilineaceae > Bin5. Next base: position 2,236,138 of record OY282381.1, on the reverse strand, counting down.
GAGAAAGGGTTTTTTGCGGCGGAAGAGATCGATCTATCGATGGAGTACGGTTTTGAAAACGATTACATGAAGCTGGTCGCTACCGATGCGTTGCAATTTATGATCGCGAGCGGGGACCAATTGGTGCTTGGTCGAGCTCAGGGGCTGCCGGTCAAATATGTGATGAACTGGTATACCAGCTATCCAATCACAATTTTTGCTAAAGCAGATGCTGGTATTCACGAGCCGGCGGACCTGGCGGGGCGAACGGTCGGTGTGCCGGGTCCGTTTGGGGCCACCTATATTGCGCTACGGGCTTTGCTGGACGTGGCGGGGCTTACTGATGCGGATATTCAGATGGTGAGCGTTGGTTTCAACCAGGCGTCTGCAGTGAGTGAAGGACTGGTGGACGCGGCGGTGGACTATGCTGTCAATGGGCCCGTTGTGTTAAACAATGCGGGCATTGAAACGGTACAGATCGCCCTCGATCAGCATCTACAGATTCCGGCCAACGGGCTGGTCACCAACGAACGCACCCTGCATGACGAACCGAAATTGGTGGCGGCCATGGCGCGCGCGCTGCAAAAGTCGATTGCCTATACCCTTGCCAATCCGGACGAGTCCTTCGAGATTGCGCTGCAGTTTGTACCGGAGGCGGGGGGGGAAAATGAAGTGGCCAACCGAGGTGTGTTCGACGCTTCACTTCCTTTTTGGCGGCCGCGACCGCAGGGCGCTCCTGGCGCGACCACAGACGCCGAATGGCAAGCAGTGGCCGAACTTCTTCTGCGCATCGGCTTTGTGGAGCGGTTGGTCGCGCCGGAAGAGATGTATACCAACGAATTTTTACAGTAGCATTGTAGCTGATTATGCATTGCTGCGACTTTTCTGAAGCCAGGGCGCGCTATTGACAGATCCTCCCCTTCAGGCGCAGAGCGTCAGTCACACCTATCGCAACCGCACTACGCCGACTCACTCCATACTGCCATAATGTGGAAGTGGAAACCGATCCTACCTGCCTGCTGGCCGGCTTAAATCCTGTGGCAACAGAGAAGATAAGTTGTCCGGGCGGTCGATTTCCAGCGTCAACACCTGCTCCTGCAGCCAGGTTTGAAAGGCCTGGGTATACTCCTGTCGCAAGCTATTTTCATCCTTCGGTCGTTCATCGTCCCGATCCAGCAGTTCGATGATGTGATAACCGAAGGTTGTTTTAATCGGCTGGCTGATTTCGCCCACGGCGAGTGTGAACGCTGCTTCGTCGAATTCCGGCACGTAGCGTCCCCGTCCGGCCCAGCCTAGATTACCGCCCTGGGAACCGCTGCCTGGATCATCGCTGTACTGCATTGCCAACTCGCCGAAATCTTCGCCGTCCAGAATGCGCTGGCGCAACATCTGCGCAAAGGCCAAGGCTTCGGCGTTGTCGACACGTCCGTCATTGTTGGTGTCAGGTATTCCTTCTGCGGCGGGCAGGCTACTTTCCGGCTCGTCCTCAGCGGTGGCCTCATCGTTTTCAGCCGCGATCTCGGACTCTCCATCAGAGGCTTTAACAGGAGCGGCTTCGTTAGCCGTATCGGGGGCCGCGTCTTCAGCAGGTTCTTCTGCTTCAGCGGCTGGCTCCGGCTCTGGATCCACAGAGATTAGAATATGCCGAGTCCGAACCTGTTCTTCAGTTGTGGATACCTGCTCTTGGCTGATCTTGTCTGTCATTTTCGTCCGCATCAGGCGCGCGCGGAGCACCCCGCGATAGTCAGCCAGGCTCATCCCGGCGCGCGCCTGCAGGTTTTCCTCCAAGGCGCGCAGTCCTTCTTGATATAGCGTATCGGTCAAAACCGTCGGCGGTTCCGGTGTTGGAAGTTCTGCTGGGATCTCTGCGTCCACGGTTTCGGTCAGTTCACTGCCTGCAGACGCGCTTTTTTCGAGCAGAGGCGCATTCGACTGTTCTGCCGTTGTTGGCGTCGATGTGGGGAGTGGCGTCGGTGTAAAGGATTCTGCTGTGGTGGTCGCATCGATGGCGGCCTCGGCGGTTGCTGTGGCCTGCGGCTGAGTCAGCGCGCCCTGCCCACGTGCGACCTCTTCCCGTAGGGACTCGTTCACTTCTGCGTCAGCCACAGACACGCCCAGCTCTGACGCCTTAATCCGCAAAACAGCCTCTTCAATCATGTCGTTGAGTACTTGTGTCCCCAGGGATAAGGGACTGGCCAGCGTCGCATTGATCGAAGAAATCTGGGAGGCGAACAGGCTGGAGTCGCCAAACTGCTGAGCGAATGCCTGCAACTGCAATCGTTGATTTTCCAGGTCGCTTTGGCGCAGGCGGGCGCGTTTCCAGAAGTCTCTGGTGACGATGGTTTCACCTTCGACTTTTGCCAGCGCGCTGTTGGGTTTGACGAGTAGTTCATTGACCGCGCCAAATATGACCAGCAGCAATGCCAAACCGACTACTCCGCCGACGATCAGTGTAAGCCGAAGATTGCGTTCCCGCGCTCGGGCGCGTAGGCGGGTCTCACGCCGATTTTCGACCTGTGGTTCGTCTTCCTGCCTGCGTCGTCTGCGTTTCTTCGCCATTGATTAAGGTTATTTTGCGCGCCAATGTAGGGCGCAACTATGAGCCGCGTCGGCCGGTGATGCGGATATGTTCGCCTGTGTAAGGCATCAACGCCAAATGTCTGGCCCGCTTGATCGCCCTGGTCACTTTGCGTTGCATCTTGGCGTTGACACGGGTCTTGCGGCGGTTGTGAATGCGTCCATAATTGTCGACGAAGCGGCTGAGTATCTGCACATTTTTGTAGTCGATTTCGTCAATGCGCACATCGTTGCCAACATGTCGGGGGTTTCTGCGCTGGTTGCCTTGTTTGGCGCGGTTGAAATTGGCTGGCCCCTCTACACGGCTGGCAGTGGGTTTCTCGTCGCGCCCCATAGTGGCGCGCGAACCAACTTCCTCCTTGTTGTTGGGCGCTTGCTTTTCAGCGTCTGCGGCAACCACTGCCGCAACGATCTCCTCTTCCCTTGGCGTCTCGTCAGCTGGCTGCTCTTCTGTGGCCGCTTCGGCTCCGGTTATTTGGGTTTCTTCAGACATTCAATGCTCCTTCAGGATTAGTCCTCAAACGCGGATAACGAGAAAGCGTAACACATCTTCAGATAGCCGCAACTGTCGTTCAACGTTTTGCACCGCGGCGGAAGGCATCGATACGTAGTGCAGAATGTAGTATCCTTCAAAGTAGTTTTTGATGGGATAGGCCAGTCGGCGCTTGCCCCAATAATCGGTGCTTGTGATTGCGCCGTCTTCGTTGACGATTGCCTGACCGATCCGCTCATCCACGGCTTTGACAGCTTCATCATCCAACCCGGGTTGGATGATGAACACCAATTCGTAGTTGTTCATGTACCCCTTTTATTCCTTTCCTTGAGCAGTGTCTTGATAGACAAAGGCCCACAGCATCCGGCTGTGAACAGAAAGAACGAGGGAGCAGACAGCCTCTCCCTCGTCGCGAATCAACGAATAGTATAGCATAGGACTGCGCCCGCGCCAAAGATCAGAGGAGCCAAATTACTCTGCCGCTTCCGACCATCGTCGCTATGTGAGCGAGCCCGGGGATCATCCAGTGGCGGCGGTCGTTACGCGGTCATCTCGTCAGATTATGGGGAAGGCGTGATATGAGCGCTCACTGTATACGAAATGCATCTGGGGCGCTCTTGGGCAACGAACTGCCTTTGCGCCCAGTGTTTACGCCTATCTGTGTCGCTTCGGTCTTGCGACCGTGGCACTGTTTGAATTTCCTGCCACTCCCGCACGGACAGGGATCATTACGTTTCGTCTGGGCAAACAGCGCCTCCTGTTTGCGGTCCTGTTCTGCCAGATGCGGCATAATGTTGGCCGGCGCGTGGCGCTGGCGTAGTTGATCGGCCATGAAATTCATATAGGGGCGCACATGATTGAAGAAGGCCCGATAGCCGGCGCACAGATAGTTCAACCCCGGTTCGCCGTCGGGGGTTTTGATGAAGCGGTTCTTCGGGCAACCGCCGTTGCAAACGAAGCGCACTTCGCAGTCCAGACAGTAGTTGGGCAGGCTGTCCCGCTTGTGGGCGCCGAACGCCCGCTGGCGGGCTGAGCCGACCATTTCGATCAGCGGAATCTCTGCGATGTTGCCCAGATGGTAGTTCGGCTCCACATAGTGATCACAGGAGAACAAATCGCCGTTGTGTTCCATCGCCAGAGCAGAGCCGCACGTCTCTTCAAAAATGCAGAGGCCGGGCCGATGTCCTGCATAGCCGGCCAGCGCAACGTCGAAAATCTGCACAAAGACCCGGCCCACGTCATGCCGCACCCACTCCTCGAAGATCTGTATCAGAAAATCGCCGTACTGTTCTGCTGTGACTGAGCGCTCTGTAACTGTATCCCCTTCCTGGTAGCCGGTGTCGTTGTCCCGCTCTACAATTGGGATGAACTGCATAAATTCGGTCTTGATGTCATCGCGCAGAAAGCGGTATACCTCCAGAGGATGGGGCGCGTTGGCTGCATGGACCGTCGTCAATATGTTGAAACGAACTTTGTGTTTCTGTAACAGCCGCGCGGCGTGCATCACCTTCTCCCAAGTGGGCTGGCCGCCTTTATCCACCCGGTAGAAGTCGTGGAGATGCTGGGGGCCGTCCATACTCAGGCCGATCAGAAAATCGTTCTGGCGCAGAAAGACACACCAGGCGTTGTCCAGCAGCGTGCCATTGGTCTGGAGCGCGTTTTCCACTCGCATCCCCGGCCTCTTGTGCTTCTGCTGAAATTCGACCGCCTTTTTGAAAAAGTCCAGTCCCATGAGCGTCGGCTCGCCTCCCTGCCAGGCGAAAGTGACCTCCGGAACCTGTTGGGCTTCGATGTACTGCTGGGTGTATGCTTCGAGCATGGATTCGGACATGCGGAACTGGCTGTCGGGGTACATGAACTCCTTACTCAGAAAATAGCAGTAGTGACAGTCCAGGTTGCAGATGGCGCCTCGGGGCTTCAGCATGATGTGGAAGGCGGGAGGCGGGGCCATATCGGATGCGGCGGCTGGCTCGAGCAGTGCAATTGATTGGGACATTTCAGACCTTTGATTCGCTTGGTGGTCGGATTCAGCGCAGACTATCAGATGCAGGCGAGATGCCTGCGTTCCCAGGGCGCAGCGCTAGATCAGATTGGCGCCTTTGGCACGATTGCACGTGGCGCACAACAGTTGGATATTGTTCTCTGTATTGCTCCCGCCTTTGGATACGGGAATAACATGATCATATTCCAGATCTTCCTCGCGACCGCATTGAACACAGCGTCCCTGGTCACGTGTCCATACAAAAAGTTTGACAGAGTCAGGTAGCGGCTCTCTGTAGGTATGCGGCTGGCTCTCTCGCGCCATCAGGCGGATTGCGCGCTCAATTCTGCGTTCTTCGTTGCGCATTCGTTCTAAGAGGAGCGCCTTTACTTCGATTTCTATCAGCCCTTTATCTTCCCAGTAAAATTTGTCTTGAAACATCCACCAGGTTCTGCCACTTTCTCTATCGCTGAGCAGTTGAACCGGATCTTCTTGTTGTTTCACGCGTAGAGCCTGATATTGTTTCTCAGTCCAAAATTCTTGCCGCTGAATTTCCCGTCTGCCTGACTTGCACTGAAAGCGATAGATTTTTCTTGTCATACCGAAGAAGCATCCGGAACGTTCTTCAAGGAACCGAGCATGCCGGTCGATACGAAGCATCAGCTTATCCCCAAGCACAAGGAACCGAAGTGTATCATTTGTACTCGGAGAATGCGTCCGACGCTCTGACGCACCGTATCATAGGTGGCGGCGCAACTACGGCCATCACCTTCTGCCCTCATGTGCGGGTTCTCCACACCTGTACGCTCCGCGCTTTTCGTCTACACGTCCAGGGCCGGCACATCCACCCAGCGTCGTTCCCTCCAGGCTTGGTAGCCCAGCTCTGCCAATTGCACACCTTTTGCCCCCTCTACCAATGTATGGGGGAACGGAGCGTCCTTCACTACATGGCGCAGAAACATCTCCCATTCGATTTTGAAGGCGTTGTCGTAGGGGTGGTTGTCGGGCATCCACTCCCAGACATCGAAAAAAGCGATAGGTTGGGGAATGTCCGGGTTCCAGACTGGCTTGGGCGTGTAGGCGTCGCCCTGCACCGCGCATTCGCGCAGGCCGGCAACTGCGCTGCCGCGCGTCCCATCTACTTGAATCGTCAGCAGGTCATCCCGTCGCACTCGTACACACCAGGATGAATTGAAGTGACAGATGATGCCGTTTTCCAGCTCGAAGGTGGCGTAGGCTGCGTCATCGGCATCGGCGTCGTAGAGAGCGCCCTGTTCGTTCACCCGTTGCGGCAGGTGGGTGGCCGCGATACAGGACAATCTTTTCACCGGGCCGAAGAGATTGTCGATGACGTAGCGCCAGTGGGCGAACATATCCAAAACGATACCACCGCTTTCGGCCTTCTTGTAGTTCCAAGAGGGGCGCTGGGCCGGTTGATCCTTGCCATCGAAGACCCAATAGCCGAACTCGCCGCGCACGGCCAGAATTCGGCCAAAGAAACCGGTGTCGATCAGGTACTTCAACTTCAGCAGGCCGGGCAGGAAAAGTTTATCCTGCACAACGCCATTTTTGACCCCCATCTCCATCGCCGCACGCGCCAACTGCAATGCCGCGTCTGTGTTCGGCGCTGTCGGCTTTTCACAATAGACTGCCTTGCCCGCGGCAATGGCCTTCAATGTATTCGGCGTCCGCAGGTTCGTCGCCAGCGCGTCAAAGTAGATGTGGTTATGCTCGTCGGAAAGAGCCTCGTCCAGATTGGTCGTCCATTTGCCTACATTGTGGGCTGCGGACAGCCGCTGCAGTTTGTCGGCATTGCGGCCGACCAGCACCGGTTCCGGCATGATCTGGTCGCCGTCATCTGTCGCGACGCCGCCCTGCTCCCGAATTGCCAAAATCGAACGGATCAGATGTTGATTCGTTCCCATGCGTCCGGTGACACCGTTCAAAATCACGCCAATTGCAACTTCTGCCATAGGTGGGCAATGCTCCTGTTATGGGAATGGTTACATGCGCTAATTCGGGTTCGCGCCTTCTAGGCATGCGTTTTGTATGCTGCTACAATCCGCTCCAGGAACTGTTCCTGCTCCAGCGCCCAGTAGCGGTTTGAGAAGATCTCTACCTCATTATATCCGTCAAATCCGGCGTCCTCAACCCACCCACGAATCTCGCGAATATGGATGCAACCCTCGCCCATCTGTCCACGGTCATTGAGCAGGTCTTCTGTAGGCGTACGCCAGTCGCAGATGTGGAAGGCGAATAGCTTGCCCATCTGCCCACAGCGGTCGATTTCCACCTGCAGATAGGGATCCCACCACAGATGGTAGACATCCACAACAACGCCGACAAAAGGCGAATCGATCCGGGCGCAGATGTCGTTGGCCTGGGCCATTGTGTTGATGGCCGAGCGACTGTCTGCGTACATCGGATGCAGTGGCTCGACGCCCAGCTTTACCCCCACGGCTTGCGCCTGAGGCAACACGGCCTCAATCCCTGCCTGGATCTGCCCGCGGCTGATATCCAGGGGCTGGCCAGGCGCCGCGCCGCAGACGAGAACGAGCAGCGGCGCGCCGAGAGCCGCGGCCTCGTCGATGGCCCGTCGGTTATCGTCGATGGCTGCCTGCCGGCCCGTCGCCGTCTCCGCTGGGAAGAAGCCGCCCCGGCACAAAGAAACGACCGCCATCCCCGCATCCCGGATGCGTTGACCAGTGGCGGAGATATCCCGACCTGTCAGGGCATCCCGCCAGACGGTCATGCCCACGACCCCGTGAGCGCTGAAGCGCTCGATGGCTGTTTCGATGGGCCAAGGCTTGGTTGTAATTGTGTGAACGCAGAGTCGATTCAAATCCATTTGTTCGTCTTAACAGAATTTTATGTGTCCAGGAAGCGTTGTTTTGCGCGCCAATTCGGTATTCGCACGATGCGCAATCCCTGCGATGCGCTCCTACTTCAGTGTGGGGCGCGACAGTTGTTGCGTATGGGGCACGGTGTCGTCGCGCGCCTAGGCCGGAACAAGGTGTGGCGGCAGAACTGCCGCCACATTGATCGTCTCTTCGTTGCGGAAGTGCGCCTGTCCGGGGCGTCCGCCGACCATCCGTGTGACGAAGCGCCGTCGGGTGACAGCGACGGCAACGCGCCGGTTGCCCCGCTGCTGGGAATAATAGGCGGCGAGCTGCGCGGCAGTTGCGCGGGTTGCCGTGCGCACGGGTTGACCTCCACAGCGAATGACCACGTGCGCGCCTGGCGCGTCCCGCACGTGCAGCCATAGATCGTCGCTGCCGGCCTCGGTGAAGGTGACGATTTCATTTTGGCGGGCGTTGCGGCCTACTAAAATCGGGAAGCCTTCGGGCGCGAGAAAGCGCAATGGCTGGGAACGGTCCGGCTGCGCGTCTCTTTCGAGCGGAGGCGCATTCAACACTTTGTCGCGCCGGTTCGGGCGTTGGCGCAGAAAGCCCGCCTCCCGCAGGGCTGCGCGCACCGCGGCGATCTCCGGTTGATTTTGCGCCAGGCTTAAATCCGTCTCCAACTGTTGCAAATAGACCTGGTCCGCCTCCAGTTTGGCCCGGCGTTGCGGGATAAACCTGGCTGCCCGCTCCAGTTTGGCCGCCCGATCAAACATCCGCTCGGCCTGCTCCACCGGCGAACGTTTCGGATCGAGAGGAATCACCAGATCGCCCTCCTCCGCTTGCGACGGCACGATCAGTTCCATCCGGCCGTCCTCCGCACGGGTCGCCTCAACCCAACCGTCTTTAAGGCTGAACACCTCTGTTGCGCCAGGCTGAGAGGATCCTTTCACTATCTGACTGGACAGGGCCAGCAGCCATTCTGCCTGGGTGCGCATTCGTTCCGGTTCGCCAGGTTCTGGCTCGTCTGCGGCCAAGGCTCTCAGTTGGCCCTGGGCACGCGCCTGGGCCTGACGTATCAGCGCGGCCACCCCCCCACGCATCCCCGCGTACTCATCCTGAGAGGAGGAAACATCCCGTTCCTGCATGGCATAAAACGCAGCGACCGCCGCGCTGATCGAATCTGTCTGCTCGAATTCGCCGCAGAAATGAAGATCGTAGGGCGCAAAGGCGACGATGTCGTTGTTTTCGTCCACGGCGATGCCAGGGATCCAGTCGCCAGTGGCGGCCAACGACCACAGCCCGCGCAAAGCGTTGTGCGCGTCCACGAATTCTTGGGATGTGACGGGAGCGCTGGCGTTTCCCGTCGCCCGCCAGACCGCTTCTCTGGCTAAAGTCGGGCTGACGCCGGCGAAGCGTTTGAGAAGGCTGCGCCAAAGGGTTTTGTCGACTTCGCCCTGCGCGCCATCATCCCCACCTGCGGTCATATGAGAGTTTCCGATTGGTCCTTGCAGATCTTGTCGCTCGGCCTTCTGCGCCGCTGTCTTTGTTGGCGGTATTTCGCGTTGTGTCCCGGCTGGCTCTGTCGGCTGGGACAACAGACAGAGCGGCGGGGATCTGTCTGGCCGTGGCGGCAGTTGATAAGTGCGCCGGGGCAGCAACACACGCTGGGCGTTCTCTCCCGGGGGCACCCGCACCAGCGCGTCCAAAATCTGGCCGCTGTCGTTCATTAGAATCAGATTGCCTAGCCGCCCGATGGGCTCGATGGCGAGGGTGGAGATAGCGTGCCGAGGGTGGTGAAAGCGCAGGAAAAGTACCCGCTCGAAAGGCACGGGCAACTCGACAGCCTCCAGCCGCGCGCCGCGCACGTATTTACGCAGCAGAAGCAGCAGAGGGGTCTCTTTCGGCACCCCCCGACGCAACTTTTGTTCGACCAGGTGGACGCGGCTGGCCTGGGGATGCGCCGAGAGCAGCAGGTAGAGCCGCTGGCGGTGGGCGTAGATTTCCAGAGCGACGCTGCGGCTGTCTGGTAGGACGATCTGCTGCACCCGGCCTCCTGCAACCGTCTCTCTCAGTTCATCGGCCACTGCGGCCAGCGTTAGTGCGTCAAAATGCATGCTAGAGAAGCTCTGATCGGCGCCGGCAAGGGACAATGGGCGCGGCGGCCGCGCGGCAGTCATTTTCGGTGCAAAAGCACTGAATCCAGTCTCTTGGCCGTAATGGCGCGTAGGAGGAACCTGGCTGAAGGATAGCATAGCTATGTTGAAGACACAAGGACATTCTATGATCTGTTGTGGGAATACACGCTTGGGATCGTTCGCTACGCATGTAGTATAATGTTGAATGCGCCTCTGCTCGAAAGAGGCGCGGGAATGTTGAATGCGCCTCTGTTCGAAAGAGGCGCGGGAATGTTGAATGCGCCTCTGTTCGAAAGAGGCGCGGGATGGCGAGCAGGCCCCCAAGGCATTATGTCCATTGCAAAGGAGACAGCTATGCAGAGAATTGTTGAATGCGCCTCTGCTCGAAAGAGACGCTATGAACACATCTGGGTTGGTGTTTCATGGCAGTTTGTGTGGCGCGCTATTGTTCTGAGTCTTTTTGCGCTCTTAGGCATCGCGCCGAACTCTGCGGCGGTCCTTGCTCAGGCAACAGATACGCATTGGGAAGGCTCTTATTGGGACAACCCATCTCTGATTGGCAGCCCTGTTGTCTCTCGTCAGGACGAGGCGCTGGATTTCGATTGGGGGGCCGGCTCGCCGGCCACGGACATTCCGGCGAATCGGTTTTCGGCCCGCTGGGAGCGCAACATCAACGTCACCGCTGGCGACTACCTGTTTACCGCCGTTGCTGACGACGGCATACGGTTGTGGGTAGACGGGCGACTGCTCATCAATGCCTGGACGGAACAGGCAGCGACCTCCTACGAAGTCGGCGTATTTCTGTCACAGGGTCAGCATTTTGTTCGGGTAGAGTACTATGAATTGATCGGTGACGCTTCCATTTCAGTGAGCTGGAGGCCGGTCTCGGATATCCCAGACACTTATTGGAGGGGCGAGTATTTCAACAACAGCAACCTTGACGGCGCGCCGCAGGTAGTGCGCAACGATGCACGTATTGGCTTTGATTGGGGCGCCGAAAGCCCGCTTCCCGACATCAATCAGGATGGATTTTCCGTGCGCTGGAGTCGCAACCTAAGTCTGCCTACAGGATACTACCGCTTTACAGCTAGAGTGGATGACGGCATACGGTTGTTTGTCCAGGGCGACAAAGTGATCGACGCCTGGGAGTCACAGGCAGTGTCGACCTACTCCGAAGTCATTTACTTACAGGGTTCTGTCACCGTCCAGATGGAGTATTACGAAGAAACCGGGCTGGCGGAAGCGCATCTGTCCTGGCAGATGCTGGATGGGCCGCCGACAGCGACACCGACATCAACGCCAATGCCGACACCAACGCCAACGTCGCCGCCGACGACTGGTGTGTGGCATGCCCAGTACTGGAACAACCGCTCTTTCAGCGGTGATCCGGCGCTCGTCCAACAGGAGTCTGTTATCGACTACAACTGGGGAAGCGGTTCACCGTCTCCTCAGCGCGTCAACCAGGATGATTTCTCCGTGCGCTGGAGTCGGATTTTATATCTGCCTGCAGGATACTATCGTTTTACAGTCCGGGTGGACGACGGCGTACGGCTGTTTGTCAAGGATGACACATTGATCGACGCCTGGAAGATGCAGTCGGTGGCGACCTATTCCGGTGACATCTATCTGGACGGCAATCCTGTTACAGTCCGGATGGAGTATTACGAAGAAACCGGGCTGGCGGAAGCGCATCTCTCCTGGCAGAGGCTGGATGGGCCGCCGACAGCGACACCGACACCCATATCGACGACGGCGACGACGGCGACGACTGATGTGTGGCAGGCCCAGTACTGGAACAACCGCTCTTTCAGCGGTGATCCGGCGCTCGTCCAACAGGAGTCTGTTATCGACTACAACTGGGGAAGCGGTTCACCGTCTCCTCAGCGCGTCAACCAGGATAATTTCTCTGTGCGCTGGAGCCGGAACTTACATCTGCCTGCAGGATACTATCGTTTTACAGTCAGGGTGGACGACGGCGTACGGCTGTTTGTCAAGGATCGCACATTGATCGACGCCTGGACGATGCAGTCGGTGGTGACCCATTCCGGTGACATCTATCTGGATGGCAACCCTGTTACAGTCCGGATGGAGTATTACGAAGAAACTGGGCTGGCGGAAGCGCATCTCTCCTGGCAAAGGCTGGACGGGCCGACGCCAACACCACCGACACCGTCCCTGACAGGGACAGTGACACCGACGCTGTCGACGCCTGGCGTGTGGCATGCCCAGTACTGGAACAACCGCTCTTTCAGCGGTGATCCGGCGCTCGTCCAACAGGAGTCTGTCATCGACTACAACTGGGGAAGCGGTTCACCGTCTCCTCAGCGCGTCAACCAGGATGATTTCTCCGTGCGCTGGACTGGACAGTTTTCTCTCGATCCAGGTTCCTATCGCTTCGATATAGCGGCCGACGACGGCGTACGTTTGTACATTAATGGCCTCAAACAGATCGATGGCTGGCGCGATCAGCCGGTGACGAGCTACCAAACTACATTTACACACGATGGCGGGCCTCTGCATATTGTTCTGGAATACTACGACCACACAGAACTGGCTCGGATCCGGCTGAGCTGGCGCGCCAGCTCCACAAGCGACCCGACACCATCACCATCGCCACAGCCGACCCCTGATGACATTGTCGTGCTGGTGGACGACCTGAGCGCCGGGTTCCAGAGGGGCGGTCTGGAGTCCACTTGGAGGCAGACTGCCGTGGGCCACGAGACCCATAGTTTCTGGACGCAAAACAATGACAGAGTCCGTAGCGGGAATAACTGGGGACGTTGGTCTCCACAGCTGGACGCGGACGTCTATGAGGTGTTTGTCTACATTCCCGGCAGCATGGCGACGACGAGGCAGGCCCGCTACTGGATCTCCCATGCCGGCGGCTTCACCTTGCGGGTAGTGAATCAGTCCCTTCATGCAGATCAGTGGGTGTCCTTGGGCACGTACCTCTTCCGCGGCGTCGGTCAGGACTATGTCTCTCTATCAGATGTGACCTATGAATCGTACCTGTCCCGCATGGTAGCCTGGGATGCGATGAAATGGGAGAAGCGTTGAATGCGCCTCTGCACGCAAGAGGCGCGCGGCTGACATGTAATGGGTTGACCGAGCGACCCATGCCTACACTTTCGGGGAGGGCGTAGATGCGGCTAGTACAGTACCGGACAGAGGCCGGCGCCCGGCGGGTGGCGCTGGTCGAAAATGACGAGACACTGCGCGTTCTCAGCAAAACCGAGCGCGTCTATGACCTGGCCCTGGAAGCAGGACGCAGTTCGCAACCGCTAACCGGTCTGGTGGAGGAACGGCTGAGTAGCGAGCGAGTGGAATACGGCCCAATCGTGGCGGAAAAGCGACTCCTGCCGCCGCTGGATCATCCGGATCCAGCGCGGCTGATCATCAGCGGCACCGGCCTCGATCATCTGGGTAGCGCCCAGGCTCGGGATGCTATGCACCAAAAGCTCAATGCGGAAGACGAGGAATCTCTGACCGATTCCATGCGCATGTTTCGTTTGGGATTGGAAGGCGGCAAACCGGCGTCAGGGCAGGTGGGCGTGGCGCCGGAGTGGTTTTACAAAGGAGATGGCCGCTGGATCGCGCCACCGGAACATCCGCTGAAGATGCCGGCTTTTGCCCTGGAAGGCAGCGAAGAACCAGAATTGGTCGGCTGTTATGTGATCGGCGACGACGGAGCTGTGCTGCGGGTCGGCTTCGCGCTGGGCAATGAGTTCTCCGATCATGTGCTGGAGAGACAGAACTATCTCTACCTGGCCCACTCCAAACTGCGTCAAAGCTCCTGCGGGCCGGAGCTGCTGCTGGGCGAGCCGCCAGCGCATATTGAGGGCGTCGTCCGCATCAGGCGCCAGGGTCGGGAGTTGTGGGCAGCGCCTTTCCTGACCGGCGAATCCAATATGACCCACAGCCTTGCTAACATTCAACACCATCATTTCAAATACGAGCCGTTCCGTACCCCCGGCGATGCGCATCTGCATTTCTACGGCACAGCCACGCTCAGCTTCGCCGCCGGACTGCAAACCCAAGCGGGTGATGTGTTTGAAATCAGCGCGCCGGGATTTGGCCGGCCGTTGCGCAATGCGCTGATGACATCAGAAGAGACCGAACAACTCGTAGAAATACGGAGTCTGTGACCCGCACTATGCATTTATGCATTACACACCCAATTCTTCCCCAATCTGGGGCTGTGTCAAAATTAGCGCGGCAGTAAGATTTGAGGAAGTCAGAGGATCGAATTGGTAAACGACCGCGCTTTCACCAATCTCAACGACCTCCATGCCGCCATCTCCGCTTGCCACGCCTGCCCACGTCTGGCGGCATGGCGAGAAGAGGTGGCGACGACCAAGCGCCGGGCCTTTCGCGATTGCACTTATTGGGGCAAGCCGGTGCCGGGGTGGGGCGATCCCCGCGCTCGGCTGCTGGTGTTGGGCCTTGCCCCCGGCGCGCATGGGGCCAATCGCACGGGCCGCCCTTTTACGGGTGATAGCTCCGGAAATTTTCTCTACGCCGCCCTGCATCGGGCCGGCTTCGCCAATCAGCCGACCGCCACCCATCGGGACGATGGCCTGCAACTACTCGATTGCTACATCACCGGCGTGGCCTTCTGTGTGCCGCCGCAGAACCGACCCAGCGTTGCTGAGCTGAACAACTGCCGCAGCTGGCTGTTACAGGAGTTGGCCTTGCTGCCGCATGTACAGGTGGTACTGGCGTTGGGTCATATCGCCTTCAATGGCTATCTGCGCGCCCTGCGGGAGGTCGGCCATAGGCTTCCCCGTCTTACATTCTCCCACGGGATGGAGTTCTCACTCCCGACCGGTCTGCCCCGCCTGCATACCTCCTATCACGTCAGCCGCCAGAATACGAACACCGGACGACTGACAGAAGAGATGTTTGATGCTGTGCTGGCGTCGGCAAAAGCAAATCTGCAGAGCGCCTGATTTTCCCACTGTAATACCAATTGCCTCATTCAAGATGAAACCAAGCCTTTTCCTGTCACCTAAAGAAGGATGTATATGGATCTCGAATCCACCGCCCCTGCAGCCCCAACCCGGCCACCAGAACGGATCGTAGCCATTGATCTCCTGCGTGGCTTTGCTCTGCTGGGCATTTTGATCATGAACGTTCAAGCCTTTGCAATGCCCGAAGCCGCCTATTTCAACCCGACTGCTTATGGCGACCTAACTGGCGCGAATCGCTGGGTGTGGATTCTGAGCCACATCTTCGCCGATCAGAAATTTATGACGATCTTCTCCCTGCTTTTCGGCGCGGGGATCGTTTTAATGACCGGCAAACTGGAAGAGCGCGGGCAGCGCGCCCTAGGTGTGCATTACCGACGCACCTTCTGGTTGCTGATCTTCGGCTTCGCCCACGCATATCTGCTCTGGTCCGGGGATATTTTGGTGGCCTATGCGGTGTGCGGCTTCTGGGTCTACTGGCTGCGCAACCTGCGGCCCGGCTGGCAGATAACATTGGGTGTGTTGGTCGTGTCCGTGGCCAGCGGCTTTTTGCTGCTGGGGAGCCTTATGCCGCCAGAGATGCTTGGCGAATTCCAGGCAGACTGGAAACCTACTGTCGCGACCATTGAAGCGGAGGTGGCTGCCTATCGGGGCAACTGGCTGGCCCAGATGAACGCTCGGGCGCCTGCAAGCGTGGCCGGGCAGACCTTTAGATTGATCTTCTGGGCGATCTGGCGGGCGGGCGGTCTGATGCTCATGGGAATGGCCCTGTATACATGGGGCGTACTGGCAGGAAAGCGCTCACGCGGTTTTTACATTGGTATGATGATTCTGGGATTTGGAATCGGCCTGCCGCTTGTGAGCGGCGGCGTTATCCAGAACTTCGCCCACAATTGGACACTGACATTCTCCTTCTTTGGATTCGGCGCTCAGGCTAACTATTGGGGCAGTCTGTTTGTCAGCGCCGGCTACATTGGCCTGCTGATGCTATTTGCCCAGTCAACCATATGGCCTAGGCTACAGAACGCTCTGGCCGCTATCGGACGTATGGCCCTGACAAATTATCTGGTCCAATCGATCTTAGCAACGGCCCTCTTCTATGGCCACGGTCTGGGGCTATTCGGCTCCGTGGAGCGGGTAGGACAAATCGGCGTTGTCCTGGCGATCTGGATGATTCAGTTGATGGTGTCGCCCTTGTGGCTGCGCTACTACCGCTTCGGACCCTTCGAATGGCTGTGGCGCTCTCTCACGTATTGGCGCTTTCAGCCAATGCAAACCCGTAGAACAGCACCGGCGCCGTCGTAAGTGAATAGATTGCTCATCCATGTCCGGCCGGAGATGCTGGCCATCTATGCGGAAGTAGCTGGCTCCGGGTCCGCCTGAGAAGGCTTCTCCAGCGTCTCTGGCACGAGCAGGCCCAATGTCGAGGCGGCCGCAAGCCCGATTATGGAGATGACGTAGATCGACGGCGCCAGCCCCAACGCGTCAGCAATTGTGCCCACGACAATCGGGCCACTGGTCTGCCCTGTATCGCCCAGCATCCGCCACAACCCCAGGAATGCGCCCATTCCCTCACCCTGTGGGGGGGCGAGGTCCGCCCCCAATGTCAGCATCGTGCCGGAGCCAAGCCCGTTGCCAAAGCCGATCAGTGAGGTCGTGGCCAGCAAAGTCGCAAAGGAGCCGCTGAAAGGGATCAGGGCCATACCCAATGCCTGCAGCAGGAAGGAGGGCACATAGGCATATTTGCGCCCGAAGCGGTCCATCAGATACCCGGCGGGATAGAACATCGACATATCCACGGCCGCGGCAATACCCATCACCAGACCGATACTCTCCACGTCCAAATCCAGGATCAAGGCTGCGTAAAGCGGGACGATACTTTGTCGCCCGGCGCGGATCGTTTGAGCACAGATCGTGCCGAACCCAGCCGGCGTCAACACCCACACATGCTGGCGCAGATATGATAGCAGATGTCGGTAGGAGTGGGCGGTCGATGTCCGTGGCGCTGGGGGCAGTTCGAAAATGCGCCTCTTTCGAGCAGAGGCGCATTCGACATTTTCAGTGACGAACAGCAGCGGAAAAACCAACGCCAATAAGGCCATCGCGCCGCAAAACAGAAAGGCAAGCTGCATACCTGCGCCCGCGCTGAGAAATCCGCCCGTGATCGGCCCGGCGAACATACCGATGCGGTTTACGCCCCCGAAAATAGCAATGGCTCGGCCGCGGCTGCTGTTGAGCGTAACATTGGTCAGGTAGGCGTGGCGGGAGATGTTCCACAGGGCCGCGCCCGCGCCGATCGCAAGTCCACACAGCATCAACATGATGAAGCGATCTGATTGGCTCAGGGCCAGCATCCCCATGCCCATCACACAGATGCCGATAATCATTGAAAGCCGGTTACCGATGCGATCCTGGATGGTCCCTGCTGGCAGATCGCCGATCAGCGTGCCAATGCCGCTGCCGGCCAGGGTAAAGCCGATCAGACTGTAAGACAGGCCCAGATCGTCGGCGTATAGGGGTAGAAGCAGAGCCAGCATACCCTGGCAGAAGGCCAGCATGAACGAAGGAATATAGACAGCGTAGAGAAACTGTGCGCGCACAGCATTTCCTCAAAGGGGATGAAAAGGGGTGATAGTAGAGATTCTTGAATCAGTGGCCTGGGCGCGTAGCCTCAGCAGCTCCCCTCAGCGGACGGTAGGCGCGCCATCAAACGTCGGTTTGAGCGCTGGGTAGAGGCCCTGGTAGAGTTCATACGATTTATGGTAGGCATCGACCGCGCTGGGGCGCGACACAGTGGAGCCAGTGATGCGGACCGTCGCTGCGCAGGCGCTTTCCCCATCGGGCCAGATGCCGGCGCCCACGCCGGCCAGCAGGGCCGCGCCGTAGGCCGCGCCAGCAGTTTCGGAAGTGTTGACGGTCACCAGCTCGCTGCCCAACACATCCGCCAGAATTTGTCGCCACAGAGGGCTGCGCGCGCCACCACCGCTCACCCGCACCTGGTGGATTGCGCCCAGGCCGGCTTTTTGCATGAGCGCAAAGCTATCCCGCAGACCAAAGGCCACCCCTTCCAGCACCGCGCGGGTCAGGTGGGGCAGTCCGTGGCGGACGGTCAGTCCGACGAACGCGCCTCTGGCGACGGGGTCCGGGTGGGGCGTTCGTTCGCCGGTCAGATAGGGCAGGAAAAGCAACCCTTCGCTGCCGATGGGCACATCTGCGGCGGGGGCCAGCAGCTCGTCATACCCTACGCCCGGGGCCAATGTATCCCGGTACCAACGCAAGCTGCCGGCGGCTGAGAGCATGACACCCATCAGATGCCATTTGTGCGGCAGCGCGTGGGGGAAGGCATGCAGGCGGCCCTCCGGCTCGTAGAATGGCTCATTCACAGTGGCGAAGACGACGCCGGACGTGCCCAAAGTCAGGGCGACGATGCCCTCCGCGATCGCGCCCACACCCACAGCCTGAGCTGACTGATCGCCACCGCCGCCTACCACAGGCGTGCCGGCGCGCAGGCCGGTGGCTTGCGCCGCCTCGGGGGAGATAACGCCGGTCACTTGTGTGCCTTCGTGGGTGGTGGGCAGAAATTTGGGCAAAATTTCCAGCGCGGCCAGAAGTGTTGGCGACCACTCCCGGGTCGCCAGTTCCAGCAGGGCTGTGCCGCCTGCGCCGGCCTTGTCGGTGGCGAAGTCGCCGGTCAGTTTGTAGCGCACATAATCTTTGGGCAGGAGTATCTGGCGGACTCGCGCGTAGATCTCCGGTTCGTTGTCCCTCACCCACAGAATTTTCGGCGCGGTGAAGCCGGTAAGCGCGTCATTGCCAGTGATGCGCACGAGATTTTCTTTGCCCAGCCACAGGCGCATATCGTCGCACTGCTTGCCCGTGCGCTGGTCGTTCCAGAGGATGGCTGGCCGCAGGACTTCGCCATCCTCGTCCAGCAATACCAAGCCGTGCATCTGACCGCTTACGCCAACCGCGGCGACCTCGGCTGGGTCAATGCCGGATTGATCCAGCGCCGCGCGGATACTCTGCACTGTGCCATCCCACCACAGGTCTGGGTGCTGTTCACTCCACAGGGGGTGGGGCGTTTCAAACGGATACTCCGCCGCAGCCACAGCGACAATCCCGCGGTCCGCGTCAATGATCAGGGACTTCGTGGCAGTGGTGGAGGAGTCGATACCGATGAGATACATTTTTCAGTGCTCTTTCAGGTGAGCCATGTCTGTCGCGGCCTGTTGGCTGTTATTCGATACAGGATGAATTCAAGGCAAAGACGCAGACGCTGCAGGGACGCAATGAAATCCCTGGTTTTTCTTTGCGTCTCTGCGTCCTGGCGGCCCTGCGTTCCTTTCAGCACCCTACTGAATCAGATACCGAGCAACAGTTCAATAACCAACTGATCCAGCCGTTCATAGGGCTGTCCTCGGCGGCCCAGTTCGTCCCGGTCGAAGGTATAGGCTGTGAGGTTGGCGGCTTTTTCGGCAGAGTAACGCCCCTTGAAGCGGTCCATTGCGCCGTCATCGGCGGTGATCTGCGCCAGCAGATCCTGAATTTCCGTATGCTGGCGGAACTGCTCGGCCTTCTCTTTGAGGATCAGATAGGTGCGCATACAGCCGCTGGCGAAAGCCTTTACATCCGCGTAGTCGGAGGAACGGTAGGCATGGGCGTCGAAGTGGCGCGAACCGTCGTAGCCTACGTCCTCCAGGAACTTGACCAGGAAGAAGGCTTGTTTGATGTTGTGGCTGCCGAACCGGAAGTCCTGATCATAGCGGCCCAGATTCTGGTCGTTCAGGTCGATGTGGAAGAGCTTGCCCGCGTTCCAGGCCTGGGCCACCGCGTGGGTGAAGTTCAACCCGGCCATGCGCTCGTGAGCCACCTCTGGATTCACGCCGATCATCTGCGGGTGGTCGAGGGTTTCGATGAAAGCCAGCATGTGGCCTACTGTTGCCAGGTAGATATCGCCCCGCGGTTCGTTCGGCTTCGGCTCCAGAGCGAAGCGCAGATCATAGCCCTGATCGATCACATATTCACAGAGGAAGTTGATCGCTTCCTGGAACCATTTGCCGGCGTCGGCCGGATTCTTGCCGGCGTCGGTTTCTGTGCCTTCCCGTCCCCCCCAAAAGACGTATGTGCTGGCGCCGCACTCCACGCCTAGATCGATGGCGCGCATCGTCTTCTGCAGCGCATAGGCTCGCACCTTCGGGTCATTGCTGGTGAAGGCGCCGTCGCGAAAGGCCGGATGGGTAAAGAGATTCGTCGTCGCCATGGGTACGACGAGACCGTGCGTATCCAGGGCCTTTTTGAAGTCGCTGACGATCCGGTCACGCTCTGCCGGTGTGGCGTCAATGGGAACCAGGTCGTTGTCATGGAAGTTGACCCCCCAGGCGCCAACTTCCGCCAGGAGTTGGACCAGCTGCACCGGCGAGCGGAGCGCACGCACGGGGTCGCCGAAGGGGTCGCGTCCGATGTTGCCGACGGTCCAGAGGCCGAAGCTGAATCTGTGTTCCGGTTTGGGTGTGTAGCGCATGGATGGCTCCCACAAGTTGAATGCGCCTCTGCTCGAGAGAGGCGCGAGTTGAATGCGCCTCTGCTCGCAAGAGACGCGATTGGTAGATCAGGGTAAGATCATGGGTAATCGATACCAGAGGGGGCCGCCTAAACCATTAACCGATAAAAGCGCGCGCCATTGTCATGCATGATCTTCCGCTGATCGCGCGCGCTGAAATGTCGGATGCTGTCCTGGACGATATCGAACCAGGCGCCGTAGTCCGCGGCCAGGTTGACCACCGGCCAGTCGGAGCCGAAGATCACTCGATCGGGTCCGAAACAATCGAGCACGTGCTCGATGTATGGCCGCAGGTCATCCCGGGTCCAGTTCTGGTGATCCGCTTCCGTAACTACCCCGGAGAGTTTGCAATGGATATGCGGTCGGCTGGCCAGCTCCTGCAGTTGGACGCGCCACGGCTGGGTGAATCTGTGCGCTATACCTGGTTTGCCTATGTGATCGAGCAGAAAAGACACATCCGGGCATTGTTCCACCAGATCCAGCGCCTTCTCCAACTGAGGGTGATAGATGCACAGGTCGAAACTGAAGCCGTACTCAGGCAGGAGTTGCACGCCGCGCACAAACTCTGGCTGGACACAAAAGTCCGGTGGCTCTCCTTGAATCAAGCGGCGAATGCCCTTTACCAGCGGCAGTTTTGCCAGCGCTTGCAGATGGGGTCGGACGCGTTCGCCTTCCTCCAAGGGCGCGTGGGCGACGATGCCGCGGATGCGTGGCTCCTTTTTGGCCAGTTTGGTCACCCACTCGGCCTCTCGCAGCGCGTGGGCGGGCAGACAGTCGGCCTCCTCGAAGACGATCGCGGCCAGTTCGAGGGCAACGCCTGCGCGTGCTTGCTCCAGATCTGTCGGCAGATGGGGATGGGCGATGGCTGGCACGCTCGCCAGCCACGGGTAGTCGATCACAGAATCGTCCCAGAAATGCACATGGGTATCGATATATGTACCAGCCCCTTCCGCGCCGTTAGTCATGATGGAAGACCTCCTCCATTTCTGCCCACCATTCGCCTTCAGCGGCGCTCTCCATCGGCTGCTGGCAGGGGTCGGTCAGTTTCCACCAGGCTTGGGTGGTCGGATCTGCGGCGATCTTCGCCATATCGGCCTTGTGGTCGTCCCCCACATATTCATAATAGCTGAACAGATAGCCATCTCGCATAAAGATCGAGTAATTACGGATATTGCTCTCGCTGATGCGCTGGAGGACACCAGGCCAGGTGTTGGCGTGTAGATGTTTGTACGCGTCCGCCATCTCCTGTTTGACGCGCACTACCATTCCGTATCGTTTCATTGGTTTTCTCCTCACGCCCCTTTCGGGCCTCTGATTTGCTTGATTCTTATGATGAACTGCGGTTATCAGGGCAATCATATAAATCAGTGGTCGCGGGGGCGCATTTAACCTGTATTCCGCCTTACAACAGCGGCAAACTCACCGCCGTACCACTTTGCCGGCTGCGGTGGACAGCCTCCGTGAACTCCATATATTTAACGCCTGTGTGAAAGTCGGTATGGGTGATCTCTTCTTGCCCGCGGATCGCGGCGATGAACTCTTCTTCCACCCGCCAGCCGTTCGCCTCTTCGGAGGGGACCTCTATTTCGCTGAGTCGGTCATCGCCGCGCTGCCCGCCTGTCAGGATATCTTCGCTGAAGTGCAGCGTGCCTGCGCTGCCGTAAATGGTAGCTGAGGGCGGCTCACCGAAGCCGGTGACATTACTGACCTGAATGTGGGCCTGCCCGCCACAGGCCAGATCCGCCACAATGTCGATGTGATCCGGAATGCGCACGCCTGTCAGCCGTCCGCTTTCATCCTTACGCATCGGCATGAATATTTTGCCCTTGGCGACAACGCTCGTCGCTTCGCCTACCCAGCGCATCATCGCCTCATACCAGATGCCCAGCGACATGACATTGAGACCGCTCAGATTCATATCGTGTCGCCAGTGCATCGTATTGTCCTCATCGATGAAGGTACCGCCGGCGCGAATTGACACAACCAGCACATCCCCCAGCCAGCCATCCCGAATCAGCCGCTGGATTGTGCGGTCCACCCGCAGACTGAAGGGGGACGGCACGATCTGAGCCACCAGGTGGGGGCGTCGGCGCAGGGCCTCATACATGTGGTGGGCCTCGGCTGCGTTCATTGCCATACGGGCCTCGCACATGACATGTTTGTTGGCTTCCAAGGCGGTGACGGTGACCAGACGGTGCATGTACGGCCAGGTGCCGATTACCACCGCGTCCACATCCGCTGATTGCACCACCTCCTGCCAGTTGGTGCAGACACGATCGATGCCAAACTGCTTTGCGACCCGCTCGCCCGACTCCTGGCTGCGATTGCAGACGGCGACGATCTCCACGCCTTCGATGGCCTGCAGGCCAGGAATGTGCCGATCGCGGGTGTTCTGGCCCGCGCCGATGATACCAACGCGGATGGTGTCCTGAGTCATTCCTTCCTCCTGAAGTGAAAGTTATGGTTAATTTGTGAGGGTAAAGTTGAATGCGCCTCTTTCGAGCAGAGGCGCTCCGTGTTCTACAAAATGACGATCGTAAGCGAAAATCGTACTGAATCCCTTCTTGCGCGCGACCTCAAAGCGAACGCAATCGAAAATTATAATTTACATTTTATCATATGTGCTGTGAACATACACGACGTGGACAAAGGGTTGATGAGGGATAGGAGATGCGCGCGGCTGGCGCATGGTAGACCAGATCGCGAGATGCTGGTATGATCCCAAAGTGAGCGATGTCATGCGCCCTTGCTCGAAAAGGGCGCATTTAACCTTTTCACAGACGATCCGAACGGAGAAAACATGACTGCGCCACTCGATACCCCTTCAATCTCAGAATTGGACTTGCGCGCCCTATGGCATCCTCTTACCCAGCACAAGTCCCTGGCCGACAGTCCGCTTCCCCTTATCGTTAAAGGCGAAGGCTGCTATCTGGAAGACGCGCAGGGCAATCGCTACCTGGACGCGATGGCGGGCCTTTGGTGCGTGAACATTGGGTACGGCCGTCGGGAGCTGGCCGAGACTGCGGCCGCGCAGATGACGGAACTGGCCTATCTTGCCCCCACCATGACCCACGCCCCTGGCGCGCGGTTAGCCGATAGGATACTGACCCTGCTGGATTGGCGGGGCAGAGTCTACTTCTCCTCCAGCGGATCCGAAGCGAACGAGGCCGCCTTCAAGATCGCCCGCCAGTATCACATGCAAGCCGGCAAAGCGGGCGGCGCAAGTCGCTACAAGATCATCTCCCGTCACCGAGCCTATCATGGCAACACGCTGGGCGCAATGAGCGCCACCGGACAGGCCGAGCGCAAGATCGGCTATGGGCCGATGGCCCCCGGATTCATCCACATCCCGCCTCCGTATCCCTATCGGGCGCACGCCAAACTCAGCCCGGCGGAACACGGCATCGCCTGCGCGCAGGCGCTTGAGGAGACGATACGCTATGAAGGACCGGAGACTGTTGCGGCGCTGCTCATGGAGCCGATCATCTCCGGCGGTGGGGTCCTGGCGCCGCCGGATGAATACCTGCCGCGGGTGCGGGCGATCTGCGACGAGTACGGCGTGTTGCTGATATTCGACGAGGTCGTTTCTGGTCTTGGACGCACGGGCGAGTTGTTCGGCCACTGGCACTGGCGCGTACAGCCGGACATCATTACCATGGCCAAAGGTCTTTCCAGCGGTTATCTACCCCTGGCGGCAACGGCAGTGCAAGAGCATATTTTCGATGCATTCCTGGGCGAGGCTGGCGACTTACGCCACTTCCGCCACATCAATACCTTTGGCGGCCATCCGGTCAGTACGGCTGTGGGCCTACGCAATCTGGAAATCGTGGAGCAGGAAGGGCTCGTGGAAAACGCCCGCCGCGTGGGGGCCTACGCGCTGACGAAACTGGGCGCTCTGTCGGCGCATCCGTGGGTGGGGGACGTGCGTGGGCGGGGGCTGCTGTTGGGCGTCGAGCTGGTGGCGGACAAAGCAACGAAAGCGCC
The DNA here is from genome assembly GCA_958295915.1 of uncultured Caldilineaceae bacterium. Classification (GTDB taxonomy): domain Bacteria; phylum Chloroflexota; class Anaerolineae; order Caldilineales; family Caldilineaceae; genus Bin5. Next base: position 2,211,619 of record OY282381.1, on the reverse strand, counting down.
ATTAGGGGACGCGGACATGCTGGCGATCCTCAGCAGGTGTAAGCAGGCAGGGGTACTCCTTGGGCGCAACGGCAACACCGTGCCGGGTCTGTGCAACATTCTGATCATGGCGCCGCCGCTGGTGGTGACGGAGACAGAGATCGATCATATCGTCGCGGCCCTGGCGTTTGCGCTGGGCGAGCGGTGACACCCGTCCGGCGCGTCAAGCGCCGCACGCGGGCGCGGCGAACAAACCTTTCAGCCGCTCCCGCCTCCGCCAGGTGGTGAGGGTGGATCGTTCCGAGGCGCCCGGATGGAGGTCATCCGGATCGTCGGCATAGGCGCCTGCAGGCGTAGGCACAGGCCCTTGCAACAGAGGATCATCCGTTCGCGCCATCCACGCCGAGAGGCGGTTGCGCATCTCCGTCAACACATCGGTGTAAGCGGGATCGTTCACCAGATTGCAGGCTTCATTGGGATCGTAGAGCAGATCGTAGAGTGCCTCCTGATGTACCTTGCGCTGGGGCAGGCTGTTCCTGATTAGATATTGCTTGCTGGGGCCGTTGTCGATATTGGGCAGCGTGACTGTCGCCCGCTTATCGAAGCGCCGAATGTACTTCCAACGGTGGGTACGCACAGCCCGTTTCGGCTCATAGGCCGCGTGATAGGTGACCTCTCCGAAAATCTCCTCGTTGATTTCATCCACTGTAGCGGCTACGAGGGGAACAAACGAGCGTCCCTCCAGCCATGCCGGTGGCTCGACGTTCAGCAACTCGCACAGAGTCGGGTAGATATCGATCTGGGAAATCATTCCGTCCACGACTTGGCCGCCGCAAAAGCCGTGCGGCCCGCGTACAATCAAGGCCACGCCCATGCCATGATCTGTGAGGGTGCACTTCATACCGGGGAAGGCCAGACCGTGGTCGGTTGTGTAGATGAACAGGGTATCATCGGTCAAACCTGCCTCCTCCAGCGCGGTCAGAACAGCCCCGACCTGATCGTCCAGAATCTTGGCCATGCGTTTGTAGGATGCCATATCGTAGCGGGTCTCCGGCGTATCCGGCAGAGGCGCCGGCGGCAGGGTGTAGCGCTCGTCCTCGTCTTCGCCCGGTTCTGGGAAGACGCGATGGGTCTCGAAGTAGCCTACGGCCAGAAAAAAGGGCCGGTCATGCTGTTTGCGGATGAACTCGACAGCAGCGGCGGTAATGCCGTCTGTATCCTCAAGGGAGGGCGTGCCGAGTTCGGCGATCCACTCGTAGCCAAGCGTCCGCGGGTCCACTACCAGGTGCTGAATGCCGCACAGGGCCGTGCAGTAGCCCTGATCTCGGAGAAAATTCGCCAGATGCCGTTCTGGATGTTGGAGATAGAAGTCCCGGTTCGCCAGACCCAGTTGCCCGCAGGAATGCGCGCTCTGGCCGGTGAGCAGACAGGCCCGGCTAGGGGAGCAGGTGGGCGCGGCGTTGAAGGCTTTGCGGAAGAGGACGCCTTCTTCTGCCAACCGCTGGAGGTTGGGCGCAGGTATCGCATGGCCGTAGGGCTGAAGGTAACGGCCTGTGTCGTGGGAATGTAAGTAGATAATGTTCATCGGAAGATCTCTCAGTGTGGCGCGTGTCAAACGAGACTAGCCGTCAATGCAACTCGTCATTCTTCACTTTTCCTTTGGTTTGTCAAGGGGAATAGACGCAACACAGCTTTGTCAGCGCGCCCTTTCGAGCAAGGGCGCATTGAACCTTACCCAATCATGTGCGCCCGTCTCCAATGCGCGCGCCCGTGGCGCGCCAATTTAACCTGGCTATGCCGATTCGCGTCCCCAAAATGTCAACAGTATAAACGCCAGCAGCGCGCAGCCCGCTGACAGCGGCCCCAGCCCCCATACCCCGAAGTTGGTATACATCCAGGGGCCGGAAAAGCCGCTGAGAGTCCCGCCCAGCAGACTGAGCGCCATTGCGAGGGATATCACTTTGCCCCGTCGATCCGGAGCCTGTTCGCTGATAAGGGCGATGGCGCTGACGATCCCGTATTGGACTGCAAAGCGCATCAGCGCCAATACAACGGTCACCAGCGCCAACCCGACATTTATAATGGGCAGAGAGCTGTAGATCAGTGCCGACCCCAGCATGCCGGCCTGAACGGCGCGCTTCTTCCCTATCCGATCGGTAATCAATGAGACGAGCACACTGCCGCACAGATCGGCCACGCCTTGGGATAAGGCCACCAGCCCCAATGCAGATGGATTCAGGCCGTATTCGGTTTGTAGCCAGGCGCCGTGGGCAATGAGGATGTGCAGTTGGCTGAAAAAGAACAGGCCGTTGGCGTAGATGACGGCGTAGGCGGAGCGCCGGTTGGGGCCGAGATCGAAAAAGCTGGCGATACGTCGCTGGAGAGGTATGGCGGCTGCCGTTGCAGACAGATCGGGATCCTGATTATCGGGATTCGGAGCGCCCGGCAAGAGGCCGAGGAGCGCCCAGCCTGCGAGCGTGGCCGCGCCCAGGACGAAAAACGGGATCTGCCAACTGAAGAGGTCGAAGAGAAGACCCATCAAGGACAGACCGACGATCCCCGCCAAAGCCCAAGAATACTCTAACACACCGATGCCCCGCGCGCGGTGCGCAAAGGGCAGTTGCGAGCTGATGTACGCCTGGCTCGTTGGCACGAAGCCGATTAATCCCAGCCCCAACATGATCATGCCGGCCGCTACGGACCAGAGGCCGCCGCCACTGCCGAACAGAAACATGCCGGCAGCGGACAGCAGCAGCGACAGGCGCATGATGCGGCGGTAGCCGTAGCGATCGGCGGCGCTGCCGAACAGGGGCGCGGCCAAGCCCACGACATTGCGCAGACTGACGAAACGTCCCAAGACAACGATATCCAGGGCCAGCCCCCGCGCAATCGTCTGCAGGTAGAAGTTGAAGAGTTGGGTCGCCGTATCGATGATCAGCCGGGTGGCGATACAGGCCGCGAGTATCTGGCGAAAGCTGGACAGATGGCGAGAGGCTTTCGCGCGCTCGGTTGCCGTCTGGCGCTGGCTATTCACCGATACGACGCACGGTCGCGCCCGGTGGTGGGAAAAAGACGAATGTCAGGGGATCGATCGCTTGGTTGAACTTGATGAAATCAAAGCGCATTCGGAACCCGGTATCACCTTCGATGGCTAGTGGATAGTAGGTGGTCTTGTCCAACCACAGGGTCAGTTGCCCACTGTCAAAAGGATTCTGCGCCGGCAGCATCACCTGTACGCGTAGCGCATCCCGCCCAGCCACCGACTCCTCGCCGATGATCTGCACATCACCGCCGCGCAGTGCGGCCAGCACGTCATCCGGCATTGTTTCCAACAGCGATGTGCCAACGAGCGAGCCTTCTGTGGGCGGCGTTTTTGTGCGATCGGCAACGGTGGCGATATGTAGCACTGGATCGTACGTCCAGGCCTCATTTTCGTTGAACATCAGAATAAAGACGGCCTTGCGGTCGAGTCCTTGCAACTCTGCCTCTACCCGCAGATGGCGCGGTCGCTCCACCCACAACTCATACTCCATCATCTGGTATTCCTTTCCCAGCACGAGCCGTCCCTGGACGGTCTTCAGCTTCGCAAGCGCGGCGGCCGCGTCATCCGGCAGGCTACTGGCGTCTGGCCCCCGCGTCATGAAGAAAACGATACCTAGCGCGACGCCGACCAACAGGAGCAGACCGACAACGATTCCGGTGAGCTGTCGCGCCCCACAGTGGCGCGCAAAACAACGATTACGAACCATTTGCCTACCTGTATTGAGAATAGGACAGGGACTGACCGGCAGCGTCTAGGATGAGCGCGGCCAAGACGCTGTGAAACGACGCCGGCACAACGTCGCGCCCCACAGTGGCGCGCAAAACAAGGTTTTACATCCAGATCCGGAGCGGCGTGTCGTCATCGTCAGGCGATGGCGGAGGCAGCTTCGTTTGATCGTTGTCGACAGGTTTATCTCTTTGGTCGGTAGCGGTCTGACGCGAGGTATCTGCGGACCGACTGTCGTCGCGCCCCACAGTGGCGCGCAAAACAGTCTTTGCACTGGCCCTGTCCTCTACGCCGGATGGGGAGGGGGGGTATACTTCTCGTCCCTGATTCCGGCCCCGATCCGGACCCAAAATAGCGGCTGCTTCGAGCTGTTCTACCAGATGGCTGGCGCGGTTATAGCCGATCCGCAGCTTGCGCTGCAAAATCGTCACTGAGCCGCGGCCGGCTTGCGTCACCACCTGCACGGCTTCATCGAAGAGATCGTCCCTGGCGTCGACGGCTTGCATCTGAGAGAGGGCGCTCTCATCATCGATCCGCTCAAAAGGCGGCTGCGCCCTCTGACTGTCTGTGGCCAGTCGCTTCTGCGTGCGCGCCGGCTTCCCCTGGGGTTCGGCATTGCGCGCTTCCGCTTCGGCGCCGGGTGGACGTTGCGGCAGGTCAGACGGCGCATCTGTCGAGATGGGGCTGTCAGGCAACTGCGGCTGGATGTAGGTTTCCGATCTATGGAGGTCTTGCCAATATTGAACGATGCGGTTGATCTCCGGATCGCCCAGGACCGCGCCCTGTAGCCGCTCCAACTTGCTTGCATCCGACGCCATAAACAACATATCGCCTCGTCCCAGTAGCTGTTCGGCGCCGGGCACATCCAGCACCACTCGGCTGTCTATTTGGCTGGTCACCGCGAAGGCGATGCGAGCTGGGAAGTTTGCCTTGATAAGCCCGGTGATCACATCCACGGAAGGGCGCTGGGTGGCGATAATCAGATGAATGCCTACAGCCCGGGCCATCTGCGCCAGGCGGATAAGGTGTTTCTCTACTTCTTCTGGCGCGGCCATCATCAGGTCGGCCATCTCGTCCACGACGACGACGATATAGGGCAGGATCTCCTCGCCCTGTTTACGCAGATATGCGTTGAATCGTTCCAGATCGCGGACGCCGGCTTTATTCAAGAGTTGGTAGCGCCGTTCCATCTCCTTGATGCACCAGTACAGCACTCCTGCGGCGCGGTCTACGTCCGTTACTACCGGGCTGAGGAGATGGGGCGTGTCGTTGTAGATAGTCAGTTCGACCATCTTCGGATCGATCATCAGCAGGCGTAGGGTTTCCGGCGTGTGGGTCAACAGCAGACAGCCGATGATCGAATTGATACAGACCGACTTGCCGGTTCCCGTGGCGCCGGCGATGAGCAAGTGGGGCATCCGCGTCAGATCGGTGATCACCGGTTTGCCTCTCACGTCCTCGCCCAAAGCGATCGTCAGCCGACCTTTGGCCTGCACTTTCTCGAATTCATCGCTCTCTATCAGTTCTTTCAGGCCGACATTATTGCTTTCTGTATTCGGCACTTCGATGCCGACATAGTTTGTCCCCGGAATCGGCGCTTCAATCCGCACGTTGCGGGCAGCGAGGGCCAGGGCCAGATCGTTTGCTAAGCTGGCGATTTTGCTGACTTTCACCTTTGTGCGCTTCGTCTCGCCGCGTACCGTTCGCTCAATATAGCCCGGGCGAATCAGATATTGGGTGATGGTTGGGCCGGCGTTGACCCCTTCAAAATCAGCGGGGACTCCGAACAGCGCAAGCGTCTCTTCCAGTAGTCGTCCCCGGTAACGGATGAGGTCGTCGCTGTCGATGGATCGATCCCAGAAGTCTAACATATCATTGAGCTGCGGAAGTCGCCATGCCGGTAAACCATCACCGACTTTCGGCGTCAGGGTTTTCTGTGTGGCCGGTTCTGTGAACGCCGGGCTGCTATCTTTACGCGCGCGGTCGGCATTCCCAGCTGACGCTGGCTGTAGCGCATCTCCGGTTGCAGTCGGGGTGGGATGCGGTGTATGCGGCCGTCCCTCCTCGAGAACGATGTGACTGACGATCTCTGCCCCATCTCCAGGGCGCAAAGACGGCGTAGATATCTCTTGCGTCAGGCTGGAAGATGTCTTCTGCCGGCGCTCCTTCCACATCTCCCGCAGAACATCCCAGCTATCCAGGGCCAGTTCCAACAGCAAGCGATCGGTGAGCAGAGCCAGCCCCAACACGACGCTGAAACCGATAACTGCCCACGCGCCCCACATACTCAGCCAGGTCTCCAGCAGATCGGTAAGGATCCGCCCAAGCGCGCCGCCGGCTTTGCCGTCTGCAATACGCGCCGCGCGGGTCATGGGCGGCAGCCATAGGGTACTGGCGGTAATGTACGCCAGGAAGATCAAAAGCAGACCGGTTGGTTTCCGCCAGGGCAGGTCCGGCATGTCGCGCCCTGGGGTGGCGCGCCGATCTGATCTGTCAATGGCGCGGATGACCATCCACAGGCCGAGGAAGCCGGTCAGCAGTGGCACACCGGCCACGCCGTCGCCTGTCGCCGCGCGCAGGAGATCGATCCACAGCCCTGTGACACTGCCGCGGGAGCCGGTGAACAGGCTCAGGAGTGTAAAGATCGAAATCAGCACGAAGCTGAGGCCGAGAACCTCTGTGCGGGCGATGCGCGCCAACCCGTCCAGAAGCTGCCTCAGCGGGGTGGCTTTCTTCTTTCTACGCCGTTTGGCTACCATGTCAGGTACGGGATCCTTGTACCGTTGCCCCAACGAAGCGATGGTACAGCATACACGCCCTACAGTGAAGGCTGAACGCACCGCAGGTTTCGCGTATCGTGCGAAGCCTGAATCGGCGCGTCAGCTTGAACCGGGAAACAGCCATGTTGGCTGCGGCAGAGCGACGCTCTGCTGTGCATTGCGCGCGGGAAAGAACAAACGTTCCCAACACAGTATATCAGCGAATTCGGATTTCAGCAATCAGCGTTGCAACACGTTGCCTGCCGAGGCAAAGAAGCTCTCCGGCCCAGCTATAGCGATTGCCAGGCCGGAAGAGCCTTGACTGCCCACCTGATTACACTTCGAGCACCACGGGCAGAATCATCGGTCGGCGTCCCATTTCGTTACTGCAGAAGGTAGCCAATGCGTTGCGAATGCGACGGGAGAGAGCGGTGGGAGGCACTTTGCCCTTGATTTCTTTACGCACTATCTCCTCAGCCCGCTGAATCAGCCCTTCGTTATCCCGTATATACACAAACCCGCGGCTGATGATCTCAGGTCCATAGAGAATCTTGCCATCGAATTCGTCTAATGCCACGATGCAGACCAGGAAACCGTCGCTGCCCAGATGGCGTCGATCCCGCAAGACGACGCTGCCGATGTCGCCCACGCCCAATCCGTCGACAAAGACGTGATTGGCGCTGACATATTCGCCCAGCCGCGCCTGTAGGGCATCGTTCCCATCCTCAAAATGGCCGAATTCCACCACTTGGCCATCTTCGACGATGAAGATGCGCTCCGGCGCGACACCGACGCTTTGGGCTAGTTCTCCGTGGAGCACAAGATGCCGGTATGCGCCATGTACGGGTATAAAATAGCGAGGTCGCGCCAATTCCAGCATCCGGCGGTAATCGTCTTTGCCGCCATGACCGCTGACGTGGACATCGTCGGACAGTTCGTGATAAAAGACTCTGACGCCGCGGCGAAACAGATTGTCTACTGTGCGGTTGAACAACTCTTCGTTGCCCGGGATCGGTGTGGCACTCAGCACAACTGTATCCCCTTTGCGCAGACTGATCTGCCGCTGGTCGCCGATGCTCATGCGCACCATGGCGCTGGTCGGTTCACCCTGACTCCCCGTGGCGATGATTGTCACCTTCTGGGACGGCAGTTCTTCCATTTCTCTGACGGTCAACAGTTCGTCCTGTTGAATGTCTAAGTAGCCGAGACGGATTGCGATCTTTACATTGTTGACCATCGAACGCCCGATGATCCCGAGCCGTCGGCCATGTTTGCGCGCAATGGTGATAATCTGCTGCACCCGACTGATATTGCTGGCAAAGGTCGCCAGAATGACGCGGCCATCCACCTGAGAAAAGATGGTATCGAGGGTCTCCTCGACTTTGGTTTCACTGGGCGTACTACCTTCTGTTTCTATATTTGTACTGTCGCCCAGAAGCAGCAGTACGCCTTCGTCGCCCCAGCGTTGCAGCTTGTCCACTTCCGTGAGCTTGCCGTCGACGGGTGTGTCATCAAATTTGTAATCGCTCGTCAGAATGACCCGGCCGGCCGGCGTAGAGACACAGATGCCGACGCTATCCGGGAAACTGTGGCAGGTGTGGAAAAACTCGACGCTAAACGGTTCCAAAGCGATGATGTCATCTTCCGTCACTTCATGCAGATCCGTTTGGGCCAGCAACCCGTGTTCCGACAATTTGCCTTCTAGCAGCCCTTTCGTCAGCGCGGTAGCGTAGACGGGCGCGTCCACTCCTTGATCGATCAGATAGGGCAACGCGCCGATATGATCCTCGTGTCCGTGTGTCAGGACGATACCGCGAATCCAGTCCAGTCGGTCCAGCAGATATTCAGTCTCCGGGATCACCACATCCACGCCGTGCATATCGCTGTCTGGAAACATAAGTCCGGCATCGATGATGAGAACATTCTCACCGGACTCCAGCAGCATCATATTCTTGCCGATTCCACCGAGCCCGCCTAGGGGAATTACCCGCAGTTGGGCTACGCCTGTGGCGGTGGCGGGCCCGATCTCTTCCTGCATATCTGTCTCAGCAACCACTACATCTGTTTGTTCCATTCAATTTCTCCTTTGAAAGGCAACATACCGTTCAACACAAAAACGCCGGGCAGCGATAGCTCCCAGCGTGAGCGTCCTTTTCGATTTTACCCATAAAAATCAACATACACGCACAAATGGCGCCTTGGAAGGGCCAGTTCACTATTGTTCGGAGTCGCGCGCTGCAATCTACGGACAGCGCACAGCCCCGGCCCGTTCGCTATCGGTTATTCCCTCCTATTTTACCTGCGAATGGCCCGCTTGTCCATTTTCGTTGTCGGTGGATGCAGCCTGGGGGGAAAGGCAAGCAGACGAGGATGAGCAGGCATCGAGGAGTCCACCGCGCTTTGCCGCCATCCGCTGGGCAAGTCTGACACATCCAGCGAACACGCTTGCATGTCTGACTCAACCCGTATGCGCTCCTGAACGGATGGCGATGGGGAGATACAGGCTGATATGAGCAGCATGAGCGCGATAGCCACCAAACAGATGCGTTTTTGTATCATGCTCTCTATTGGCGCCATTTACCTTTCAGCGCGCCGGACGGGGAGCGAAGTCATCGAAATATTGGCCAAAACACTCCCTGCGTTATGTTCAATTGGCGTGTGTCATACAATGTAGCGCCGAGTTGGATTGCTACCTGGTCGTACTGCCGGGCAGGCGCTCACCCTGAATGATTATCTCACGTCTCAACAGCCAGTTAAACCGGGGTATTTCCCCAATCTTTTCCACAAAGTCGTTTATTGCTTCGGCCACAACGACTCGATCGACCCATTTCAGTTCCATGTATATATCTTCCAGAACAGCATCTATCTGTGGATCGCTGAGTTGTCGCCTTCTGTACGCCTGTTTTTTGCATCATAGCGAATCCAATCTAGGTCAGTCCAAGTGCCGTTGGGACCACTACCGGGCACCCTGAGAGAATTCCGTATACCTGAGCGGATTGGCCCGGGCGTAGAGGACGCGGTTGTAGTCGATGACCAGGCCCGGGTCGGGCACAATCGTATCCGGCGAGATGAACGTGCCCAGCGAGGGGTCATAGTAGCGGGCGTTGTAGTAGAGCAGCCCCGTAGCGTCACTCTTCTGGCCGGTAAACGTGCGGTCGGTGTGCAGGTCGGCCACCTCGCCGCTACGCACGCTGCCGTATGCGTAGTAGCGCACCTCGCCGCCACCGACCACAGCGCCTATCGGACGGTGCAACGATGCCCGGCAGATGGGAGGTTGCACCGTCCGAGCTGTCCGTGGCCAGGGAGCTGCTGCTCAAGTGGTCGCCGTGCAGATAGGAGAGTGTACCGCCGCGCCTGACGGCAATGCGCTGACCGTTGAAGCTGTAGTAGCGGATGATGGTCGTCGCGCCGCCGGCGACCTCCTCCTCGTAGTCATTTTTCTACACCCCGCCTGCGTATTTACACAGCCTGGCGAACTATGTAAGCGTTCTCTAACGCCGGCCAGTCGCATTAGAACGCCCTCACCGTGGGGTATCCATCAGATTGACTTTAATAAGACGCTACATCTGTCCGAGAGCTCTTGTTAGCCGAATCTCAAGAGCGCCTGCGCCCGATAATGCATTTTTAGATAAGCCCACCAGACAACTGCTCCGATGAAGAGTCTCTCGAATGGGCATCCCATTTCCTGGATCTTCCTGATCATATTCGACTAACCATCCTATATCCGGATTCAACGCGTCGATCCGCGCAAACTTGGGGACAGGCTATTTGCTGCGCTGAAAGGATTGCGGTCTGCCGCCGATTAAGGGCCAGGTTCCATCGATGATGTGTAGATCGCCAAACCAAGCGATTAGCACTGCATCAGAGGGTTAGATACGCTCTGTATCGATATCAAGCGGCGGTTCGGCATACACGGGGCCAAAGAAGTAACCAAGTCCCCCGTGCGTCCGATACTCGCCCCGAACAATCACGCCTAAGGCATAGTCTCCGCCTCTCAGCGTCACAGCAAACCATTGCCCTTCGTTATATTTCACTCGTTGCTTTCGTTTTGGTTTTATGTCTTCCTCTCCTGTGATAAATATTTCTTGTCTCTGCCCTGGCACGTATATTAACTAGGGCTCGTTGACATGTAAGGTAAGCCAAACGAAGGTAGCGGCCCAATGCAAAAAAGCCGCGTATCGGCGTGCTAATTTGTCATAGCGAGTGAAAATGCGGCGGCTACCATTTGATTTTGTTGATGCAAGCATTCGATGCGGTTACGGTCTTTGCGCTGCTTGTCATAGGCCCGTTGCGCAAGGCGATGGCGGCGGGGTGGGATGACAGCCGTGGCTTGTTTAGCTGCGATCAACTCCAGGAGCGGAATCATAGGCTCTGTCCGCAATGGCATAGTCGTTCTGCCGATGCCGAAGGCGGCTCCAGGGGCAGCTTTCGGACCTGGATGCGCGCGCCGCCGGCAGGGCTGGGGCCGGCTCTGCAGTGGTCAGTGGCGAGAGGTTGCCGGGTTGCAGACAGTAGCGTGTATAGGGACGATGCGGGCGAGCGCCCGCGATCTCAGGGGGATGCGCCCTTGTCGATCAATACACCTCCAGGTAGCGGTCCAACTCCCACTGTGTCACGTAATTGCGATAGTTATCCCATTCCAGGGTTTTCGCCTCTACATAGCGCTCGAAGACGTGCTGGCCCAGGGCGTCTTGAATCACTTCGTCCTTGCGCAACGCGTTCAGCGCTTCGCCCAGATTGCCGGGTAAGGTCTCCAGCCCGGAGCGATCGCCGTTCAACTGATAGAGGTCCTCTTCTGCCGGCATAGGTGGGTCTAGCCTGCGTTCGATGCCGTCTAAGCCAGCGGCCAGCATTACGGCAAAGACCAGATAGGGATTGGCGCTCGGGTCTGGGCAGCGTAGTTCGCAGCGCGTGCTTTGGGGACGGTTGGGGTTGATACGGGGAATGCGGATCAGCGCGCTGCGGTTTGTGCGGCCCCAGGAGACATACACCGGCGCCTCGTAGCCGGGCACGAGCCGTTTGTAACTGTTCACCAGCGGCGCGCTGATCGGTGTGATGGCGGCGGCATGCACAAGCTGACCGGCGATAAAGTGTAAGGCAGTTTTGCTCAGGCCGTACTCATCGCCAGCATCGTGCATGATCGTCTCTTGTTTACCATAGCGCCACAGGCTCTGATGGACATGCATGCCGGAGCCGTTTACGCCGGTGATCGGTTTGGGCATAAATGTGCAGTGGAGTCCGTTCTTCTGGGCAATGGCTTTGAGCGTTGTGCGCAAAGTTATCGTATTGTCCGCGGCCGCGAGGGCGGGGCCGTACTGAAAGTCGATTTCATTCTGCCCGTTGGCGACTTCGTGATGGGAGGCCTCCACTTTGATGCCCAAGGCGTTGAGCGCGTCCACCATCTGCCGGCGCACAGCGTGCGCCAAATCGGTGCCCACGTCAAAATAGCCCGCTTCGTCGTGGGGAGTCAGGGGGTAGAGGCTGTCCCCCGGATGGCGGCGGAAGAGGAAAAACTCCAGTTCCGGGCCGACGAGAAAATCGTATCCCATCTCCTTGGCCCGCTCGAGCTGCCGACGCAGAATATAGCGGGGGTCCCCGGTGAAGGGATCTCCGTTCGGCGTGTACACATCGCAGATCACCCGCGCGGTGGCTAGCTCCATCTCCCAGGGGATCGGCATGAACGTCTCCAAGTTTGGCACCAGATACATATCGCTCTCAGCGACGCGGGCGAACCCTTCAATCGAACTGCCGTCGAACCAGACGCCGTTTTCGACAGCGCGATCCCAGTGGTCGATAGGGATCGTTACCTGTTTGACAATACCCACAATATCGCTGAACTGAAGGCGCACAAAGCGCACATTGTTGCGCTTGATCGTGTCGTCGATTCGTTCCAATCTCTCCATCAGTTCTTCATCTGCAAATGCGTCCAAAAGCATCTTTACTTTCCCCTTTCAGATTCAGCGCGGCGCAATACGCAAATGGACTCATCATCAGCGATTTGCAGCTGTCGGTGTGGAAGAAAAAGAGGGTAGCAACAATATAACGCGCCACCCCCTCACTGTAAAAAGATTCACTGCGGTCGGATGCGCGGCGCCCGGCCGGGCGCCGCGCGTCATATCGCCTTCTGAAGTTTAGATGCCGTAGTACATCACGAATTCCTGCGGATGCGGGCGCAGGCGTACAGCATCCACCTCTTCCAGCCGTTTATACTCAATGTAGGCGTCCAGCAGATCTGGGGTGAAGACACCGCCTTCCAGCAGGAAATCGCTGTCGGCTTCGAGCGCGTCCAGAACTTCGTTCAGGCTGCCCTTCACCAGCCCTATATCCTGGAGGGCTTCTTCTTCGTACAGATCCACCTCGGCCGGGTTGCCCGGATCGATCTGATTCTTGATGCCATCCATGCCAGCCATAACCATGGCGGCGAAGGCCAGATAGGGATTGGCGCCTGGGTCGGGGCAGCGGAACTCGACGCGCTTGCTCTTCGGCGAAGCGCTGTACATAGGAATGCGGCAGGCAGCCGAGCGGTTGCGAGCGGAGTAGGCCACAACTACTGGGGCTTCATAGCCGGGCACCAATCGGCGGTAGCTATTGGTCAGGGGGGCACAGAAGGCCAACAGCGCGTTGATATGCTTCAGAAGACCGCCGATATAATGCAAGGCCATCTGGCTCAGACCAGCGTATTGATCACCGGCAAAGAGCGGCGCGCCACCTTTCCACATGCTCAGATGCGTATGCATACCGGAGCCGTTGTCTTCAAAGATTGGCTTCGGCATAAAGGTCGCTGTCTTATCGTGGTCCTTGGCGACGTTCTTGATGATGTATTTGTATAGCTGCACCTGATCGGCCATCTGTAAGAGTGGCTTGAACTTCATATCGATCTCACACTGCCCAGCGGTGCCGACTTCGTGGTGATGCACTTCAATATCGATGCCGGCATCGATCATCTTGCGCACCATTTCGGAGCGGATGTCCTGCAGGGTATCAAAGGGAGAGACCGGGAAGTAGCCGCCCTTGTAGCCGACTGTATGTCCGCCGCCCATTTCACCGGAGTTCCACGGCGCTTCGACACTGTCCACGTAGTAACCGGCCGCGTGGCGACTCGCTTCGTAGGAGACACCATCAAAGATGAAGAACTCCGCCTCTGGCCCGACATAAATCGTATCGGCTATGCCTTCGGATTCGACGTACCTGATGGCTTTGCTGGCTACGTTGCGGGGATCGCGGCTGTAGGCTTCGCCGGAAAGGGGATCATGCACATTGCAGACAGCGCTCAGTGTCGGCATCGCACAGATTGGATCGATAATCGCGCTCGATGGATCCACCCGAAGCACCATGTCGCTGTTTTCGATGCTCTGAAAGCCGCGAATAGACGAGCCGTCAAAACCTAGCCCCTCATTGACCGCTTCATCCGCATCGAACTCTTCTACCGGCATTGAGAAGTGATGCCACTGGCCGAACAGATCGGTGAATTTGACATCCACCATCTGAATGCCATTGTCCTCGATGGCACTGGTCAGATTGGCAGGTGAACTAACGTTGAGTTTCATTCCTCCTGAATCCTTTCACAGATGACGTTGGGTCAGTAGTGACCTGAGAAGTAGGTTGCATTGCGCGCCACTGTTGGACGCGACATTGAAATATCGGGAATCATAATAGTATACCTTGTGATTGACAGAACAATTATGGACAAACCGAATAATGATTGGCTATGTTTATTTGTGCAGATTGTATGATTCAGACCACTGATTCATCTGATTGCCATGATAACGGCGATAACTGCGGTTCATCATCTTCATCACATAGATCAAGCAAATCAAGGGGCGCGAATCAGAGGAGCGAATTTCCGCGCCAGCCCTTTCGCTGCTATACTTGGGGGCACAGCGATTTTGACCACTGATTCATCTGATTGCCATGATAACTTCTTCATCATCTCTGACCACTGATTCATCTGATTACCGTGACAGCTGCGGTTCATCATCTTTATCACATGAATCGAGCAAACCAAGGGTCGTAACCGGCGCTTGCCCCCACGACTGCCCGGACACATGCAGTTGGCAGATCGCCGTGGAACGAACAACCGGCCAGGCGTTGGACATCTGGGGACATCCCGATCATCCGGTCACCCAGGGCAGACTTTGCGGCAAAGTCGACCGCTATCTGGAACGGGTCTATCATCCAGGTCGGCTGATGCACCCCCTTCGCCGCATAGGGCCGAAGGGCAGTGGCCGCTTCGCGGCGATCTCTTGGGAGGCGGCATTCCAGGCCATCGCCGCCCGCTTGCGCGACATCATCGACGAATGGGGAGCGGAGGCCATCCTGCCCTATTCCTACGCTGGCACGATGGGATGGCTCCAGCAGGAAGGGATCTCCTCTCGCTTTTTCCAGCAGATGGGCGCCAGCAGCCTGGCCCGCACAATCTGCGCCGAAGCCGGCTACGAAGGGTACCTCTACACCATCGGCTCAACCATTGGAATCGAGCCGGAAGATTTTGCCCACGCCCGCCTGATCCTCATCTGGGGCAGCAACACCCTCTCCAGCAACATGCATCTTTGGCCCTTCATTCAAAAGGCGCGCAAGCAGGGCGCGCGGGTGGTCGTCATCGACCCGGCCCGCACCCGCACGGCCAAAGCCGCCGACGAATGGCTGCCCATCCGCCCCGGCGCCGACGGCGCGCTGGCTCTGGCGCTGATGCACGTTCTTATCAACGCAGGACTGCACGACGTCGGGTATGTGTCTGCCCACACAGTCGGTTTTGATCAGTTGGCCGAACGCGTGCAAGAATGGACGCCACAGCGGGCGGCCCAGATCACCGGCATCCCTGCCGCGCGGATCACCGAATTGGCCCGGGCGTATGCGACGACAAAGCCTGCCGCCATTCGGATCAACTACGGGATGCAGCGCCATTTTGGCGGCGGCATGGCTATCCGCACTATCACCTGCCTGCCGGCGCTGGTGGGCGCCTGGAAAGAGCAAGGTGGCGGCATACAACTCAGCGCCAGTGGGCAGTTGCGCCATCTGGATACCAGCGGTCTGTATCGGCCCGATCTGTTGGCGGGCCGCGCCCCTCGCACGATCAATATGAACCGTCTGGGCGACGCGCTCAGCCCGGATACAGCCCGCCTGGCCGCTGCCCATTACACGCCGCGACCGGTCGACCGTAAACCAGCCCCAGCGGAGGCCGGCCCACCGGTGAAAGCCCTGGTCGTCTACAACAGCAACCCGGCGGCGGTGGCTCCGGATCAGTCGGCTGTTCTGGCCGGGCTGGCCCGAGAGGATCTGTTCACAGTTGTGCTGGAGCAGTTCCAGACAGACACCGCTGAGTACGCGGATTTTATTCTGCCGGCCACTACCCAGGCAGAACACTGGGATCTGCAGCGGATGTACGGTCATCACTACCTGGCCCTGAACCGGCCAGCAATCCCACCCATGGGGCAGGCACGCCCCAATAGCGCCATATTCCGCGGATTGGCCCAGGCGATGGGCTACACGGACAGCGGTTTTTATGAGGATGACGAAACAGTTCTGCGTAATTTCGTCGAGGCGCAGTGTCATCCCCTCTACGCGTCGGTCACGTGGGAGGCATTGCTGGCCCAAGGATTCGTTCGCCTGAACCTGCCCCGCCCCTATCTCCCTTTCGCCGACGGCAACTTTCCTACCCCTAGCGGCAAATGCGAATTCTATAGCGAACGTATGGCCCAGGACGGCTACGACCCCTTACCCACCTACACCCCACCGAAATCAGGCATTGGAGATGTGGAGCGCCACTCTCCGACTCAGAGCGCGGGGATTGCGCTAGAGGGTTCAATGCGCCTCTGCTCGAAAGAGGCGCGCAAAGGCATTGACGATGCCTCCTCATCCCCAATGCGCAATTCCCAATCGCTCGCATGCATCTCCCCCCCGGCCCATTCATTCCTCAATACATCCTTCTCCCATTTGGAGCGCTTGCGCGGCCGGGAGAAGGAGCCGCTGCTTTGGATACATCCCCAGGACGCGATGGCCCGCGAGATCGAAGAAGGCGCGCGGCTGCGCATCTGGAATGAATTGGGCGAAGTCAGGCTGAAGGCGCGTGTGACCGACGACATCATGCCGGGCACGGTGCTGGCGCCGGGCATCTGGTGGAATAAACATAGCGCCGATGGACGCAACGTCAACCAGCTCACGCCCCAGGATGAGACGGATATGGGCGCGTCCGCCAGCTTTTATGATGTGCGCGTTTGCGTGGAGCCGATTCGAGAGGTGAAGAGATAGGGGTGAGTAGAGAGAGCGCAGAGCCGTCTCTCACTTCTCTTCCCTTTCTCCTCTTTTCATCCAGACCGATTCTATCAGCCCTTCCATCCCTTTTTCCACAAATATCCGACGCGCCTGCTGGGCTGGGTTTTCTTTTTGCGCCAGCCGCCGCCACAGAGGCGTGAGCATCCGCTCTTCGCCGTATCCTCGCCGAGCCAGGGCTGCGGCGGCCAAGCGCAGCACCTGCGCCAGAAATCCGGGCGCCGGTTCTGGCGCATCCAGGCCCGCGCGGATCACCTGATGGTGGTATGATTGCATGCGCGCCCAGTAGCTTGGCGGGGTTCGATCGCGTTTCGGAGCGAGGGCGCGCTGCACAAATTCAGCGATCTGCCGATGTCCCTCGATCAGTCCCAAATACAAAGCCGTGGCGGCCATCGCTTCATTCGGCGGCTGCTGACAGGCGGGGCGCAGCTCGACCGTGCCGTAGGCCGCGCGCAGCCGGGCGCTATGCCAGACGTAATGATCGTGCAACAGAAAGGCGTCAAAATCCGGCCCGGCGGCGGCCGGGCTGTTTTCAGTCTGCTGACAAGAGAGATGTTCAGCGCGCAGAACATCAGCAAAGCGACGGCCATCTGGCAGCAGGCGCTCTCCCTCTCGACGGAGCAAAGAGGGCAGGCGGCTGAGTCGCTCGATGAAATCGATCAGATTGGAATAGGGGCGGGATATCATTCCGTGGCGGTCCCCATGCGCTGCATGGATCATGCGGCCTTCCCGGCTGGAGCAGTCTCCGGTGAGCGCGCCGGCTGCAACCGGTGAATTGCTGCACAGGGCCACCACGACCGGCGCCATCAGATTGCCGAAATTGAGAACAGAGACCGCCTCATCCCGGGTGATGTCCACGTGGGCTTGATCACCGGCGGTCACCGTATACCAGAACCATTCCTCCCCCATCGCCTCAGCCATCGCGCCGTAGCGCTGTTTGGGCGAGAGAAGTTCGCTGCCTGGCGGGCTGAGCGGCTGCACGCCATATCCCAGCACCCGCCAGTCCAATCGTTCCGCCGCCCGGATCAGCCGCTCCAGACCTGCCCGGAAGGCTGTTTCCAGTTCGAACAGGGTATCATAGGGGCCGACATTCAGTTCGATGGTGCCCCTGCCCACTTCCAGCGCATAGCTGTAGGCTGCGCCATCCAGGCCGACGATCAGATCTGTATTGACGGCATCCCGTTTCACTTTCAGATCGCTGATAGGGGCTGAACAGTGTTGCAATGCGTCTCTGGCGAGCAGAGGCGCATTGGCTTCCTGTTTTTCTGAACTACCCAGCAGAACGGGCCACAATTGGCCGATATCCACGGCCCGGCCCGTCTGGTCCACAATGGGGAATTCGGCTTCCCGGCCGATTGTGCGCGGGCCATCCAGCTGGGGAGGAAAGCGCGCGGCGAACGTAGCCGCCAGAGATTCGTATCGTTTATTCAGTGAAGGGTTATCTGCGATTGGTGTGCAATCCTCGATAGGTTACAAATTTCTGCATTGCGTTGTCAAAAGGGGCGGATACGCTCTCAGAATCAGATGCTGGAGCTCGCCCAACTGCCGCCATCCGACCGATGCTCAGACCCTGGCGAGAAGGGCGTGATTGTGGCCGAGAGGCGTCGCACGATCCCCGGCAGCGCGGCGTATGTGCGGCAGACTGCGTGGGCGCGGGTAGAAGCGCTCCCTCGATCTTTCACAGCGGTGAACAGGATGGCGTTCATACCGATGGACAGGGGGCCGACGACGTCGTTGCTCTCTCGGTCGCCGACATGAACGATCTGATGGGGCGCGGTGTGCAGACCCAGGGCGGCCTGTTGGAACACTCCCGCCCCCGGTTTCGAGGCGCCGATTTCGTCGGAAAACAGTGTGTAGCTGAAATAGCGCAGAAGGCCCTGACGTTGCAAGAGATAGCGCAACCCCTTGCCGGTTG
This sequence comes from uncultured Caldilineaceae bacterium, assembly GCA_958295915.1. Taxonomy (GTDB): domain Bacteria; phylum Chloroflexota; class Anaerolineae; order Caldilineales; family Caldilineaceae; genus Bin5. The sequence goes on along the minus strand of OY282381.1, from coordinate 2,192,928 downwards.
TGTGGATCGTATCGGAAATGATGCCCAGTTTGTAGTGCAAGGAAAGTTCCTCCAGCGCGGCATGTACCCCCGGCGTAAAGTCCGGCTGGATGCGCACCTCCATCGTTTCGATCTCCCGGATCAGTTCATCGACCTCCCGCATGAGTTGAGCGAATCGCCCTGGCCTTGGTTTCAGTCCCAAAAATTCGTAGGCGTCGTACACGCGCGTAGCGATGCCCGGCGTACGCTGTTCCCTATGCCAGACGTTCTGAAAATTCTGATTGGCGTGTCGATATGCCTGCGCCGCTTGCTCGTAGGCGATATGCGGATATTTTTGGGTTACATGACGCGCGAACAGGTCGATGCGCGCCTTGGCTTTGCTGGGCAGGCCCATCGCCCGGCGCTTCGGTTCATCCGAATCGTCAACTGCAATTGTGTCCCAGAAGTCAAATGTGATGGCTTCAATCATCTTGCTACGGGTTCAGGGCGAGCTAAAGATGAAGTTATTGAATGTGTCGCTGCTCGAGATGAGGCGCGTTGTCTGCAGAAAGCCGGGCGATGGCTTCCAGAAAACGGGCATTCTCATGCGGCGGTCTGGCGGCGATGCGGATGTGTTCCGGCAGGCCGAAGGAGGCGCAATCGCGCACAAACAGCCGGGAGGGCATCAGCCGGTCGCGCAGTGACTGGGCGTTCCCCACCGGCACCAGGAAATAGTTGACGGTCGTCGGCAGCGGCGCGTACCCGCAGGCCCGCAAACCCTCCTGCAAATTCCACACTTCCTTCCGCAAACGGGCTGTCGTCTCTTCTCGCCAGGTCATTTCATCCATCGCCGCCAGACCAGCTAATTGGGCGACTCCGTTGACACTCCACGGCGGCTGCACTGCCTGCAATCGTTCGATTATCGACGGGTCCGCCAGCAAGTAACCGAGGCGCAGTCCGCCCAGCGCGAAATCTTTCGTCATCGAACGCAAAACGATCCAGCCCCTGTCCATCACCCATTGCGCTGCGCTCCAGGGGTCTTCGGTGAACTCGGCATAGGCCTCATCGACGATCCACAGCGCACCAGACGCGCCCTCCCACAGATAGCGCAATGCCCCCGGGGACAGATACTCGCCTGTGGGGTTATTCGGATTGCAGATAAAAACCAGCCAGGGGGCGGCGGACTCCAACGCCTGACGGGTATGGTCCAGTGTCGTCCTGCCTGGGGCGAACTGTTGAATGCGCCTCTGCTCGAAAGAGGCGCGGTTGTTGCCGCTGATCCGCTGCCAACCGGGCAGAATCAGATGGTTGGGATGCCCACCGGCCATGATCACACCATCGGCGTATTCGCTGAATGTTGGCGATAGAATCGCCGCCTGGCGCTGATTTCCATAGGCGTGGGCCAGCAGCCAGATCAGATCGGCGGTGCCATTGCCCACTAGCACGGCATTCGGCGGTAGGCCGTGATAGGCGCCGATTTTTTCACGCAGGCGCTGGCTGCGGCTGTCCGGATAGCGCGCCAGAAAGGAGCGGCTGATCGCATCCTGAACGGCCTCCACCACCGACGGCGGCGGGCCATATGGGTTAATATTCGACGAAAAGTAGATGACTTCGGCGGGATCCAGCCCCAGCGCATCTAATTCGGCGTAGTCCGGTGTTCCATGTATGGATGTGGTTGGCATAGAAACAGTGTTGAATGCGTCTCTGCTCGAAGATGCGCGTTGCCCAACTGGGCAACCACAAGGATTGCCCCTACGAAGGCTGCCTCAGATATGCTATCATAATATGGGAAAGCATCCAATCGGCTGGTGAACGCGCCGGGCCAGTGACGATCTTTTTAACGCAAAGGCGCAAGGACGCAAGGACGCAAGGACGGGAATTTCTATGCGCACGCCGGACGATCTGCAACGGTTCATCGACCAGAACAACATTGATGCCCAACTCTTGCGTAATATTGGCGATACGCCCACCGTGCCGGCTGCGGCCGCAGCCCTGAACGTCGAGCCGGATCGCATTCTCAAAACGCTGCTGTTTCTGGCGCAGAAACGTTCACTGCGCCTCTGCGCGAACGAGGCGCGTTCGGGGGAGCCGGATGTCTCTCCCACTCCGTTCATCGTCATCAGCCACGGCGAACGCCGCGTGGGGAAACGTCCTCTGGCGGACCGGTATGGCGTGGGCATAAAGCGCATCAAACTCGCCCCGCCGGATGTCGTGCTGCGGCTGCTCGGATATCCCGCCGGCGGCGTGCCCCCAATCGGCCACCGTACGGCTGTGCCGGTTCTGCTCGACAGCTCTCTTGTCACCCTGGGCGGCCTGTTTTACGGGGGTGGCGGTGACGACAAAACCATGCTGCGGCTAACCGTTGAGGAGCTGGTGCGGGTCGCCCAGCCGCATATCATCCCACTGAGCGCATGAAGTGTTCAATGCGCCTCTGACCACAGATTTGACCACTGATTTATGTAATTTGTATGATTGTCTTGATAACTGCGGTTCATCTCTTCATCACATAGATCAAGCGAATCAAAGGTCAAAGAGGCGCAAGTATTCGTGACGATATCCGGCGACAGACAGGAGCGCAGGGCAGGCACAAGGCCTGTCCCTACGGAGGAAACAAGTATGACACAAACAGGACAAGCAGTTGTAGCGCTAGGGAAAGAGTTCAGCATTCGAGAATACGCTGTGCCGGACCCCGCGCCGGGCACAGTCCTGCTCAGGCAGGAGCTATGTGGCATCTGCGGCACCGATATACACAACTGGCAGAAGGGCATTGACACGGCAACGCTGCTGGGGCATGAAAACGTCGGTATCATCCAGGCCCTGGGCAAAGGCGTGACCACAGACTTTGTCGGTACGCCCATTAAAGAGGGAGACCGAGTGGTCTTTCATCCTCGCAATAGCGGCATGGTCTACGGATATCGCGGCGCGGATGAACCCTTCAGTGGAGGATTCGCCGATTACATCTACTTAACAGATCCGATGAGATGCCTTATCAAATCGGACGCCCCGCCGCAAGTGGGCGTGCTGGCTGAGCCGTTTACAGTTGGGGTGCACGCCGCCCTGCGAGGCAATGTGACGATCGGCGATACGGTCATCGTGCAGGGGGCCGGCCCGATTGGGCTTATGTGTATGATCGCTGCCAAGATAAGCGGCGCTGGTCGGCTAATCGTCATCGGGGGCCCGGCTGGGCGTCTGGAGCTGGCCAAAAAACTGGGCGCGCATGACACTGTCGATATCGCTGCTGTGCCCGATCCGAGGGAACGCAAGGAACTGGTGTTGGGCCTTACCCCGGGCCGAGCCGGCGGGGATGTGGTTTTCGAGGCCGCGGGCTTCTTGCCGGCCTTCCCCGAGGGGCTGGAACTGGTGAAAGAGGACGGCGTATTCGTTGAGGTCGGCCACTTTGTGGATGTCGGCACGATAGCGGTGAACCCGAACCTACACTTTCTGCGGCCCAATTTGCGGCTGGAAGGGGTGTGGGGCAGCCGCTATCATCATTTCGTGCGCGCCGTGGCGGTGATGGAAACTGGGGAGATCGATTTCGGCGCCGTGATCAGCCATATCCTTCCGCTGGAGCGGGTACGGGACGGATTTGAGGCCCTCGACAGCGGGTATGCGTTGGACGGGGAGACGGCTTTTAAGATCGCGGTGAAAGGAAGCTCACGGGTGTAGCCTGATTGCAGACGGCCAGCGCCATTTGCACACCGATAGTTGCGTCTCACTCCAGCTCGTAGAACGCTACCGCATTGTCATGCAGCAGTTTGCGTCGCGCCGTTTCGCTGCGGTCGGCGATGATTTCTGTTAGGGCTTCCACCCAGGCGCGATAGGTGGCGTCCGCGCCGAGGGTGCAGACCGGCCAATCCCCGCCAAAAACCACTCGATCCGGGCCGAAGCTGTCCAGGCAGTGGTTGACTGTCGGGGCCAGATCTGAGGCGTTCCAGCCCGGGCGGGCGCGGGCGATGATGCCGGAGATCTTGCAGATCGTATTGGGCAGCGCGGCCAGGGCGGCGATATCGTCCATCCACTGCTGCCGATCATGCCAGGAAGGGTCGTCGCCAGCGGCATCTCCGCTGGATGCCCCGCTGACGAGATAGGGGTCAGCGTTTCCGCAATGATCGACGACAAAGCGGGTGTTCGGGCATTGGGCGGCCAGCTTTGCGCCGTCGCTCAACTCCGACGGGCGCATACACAGATCGAAGCGTAGGCCCAACTCGCCCAGAAGCTGCATATTCTGCAGGTACTGGGGCGCCAGACAGAGGCCCTGGGGCGCTTCCGGCGCGTGCAACACCTGCCGCACGCCTTTGATGGCCGGGCTGGCGGCAAAGCGGCGAATGTAGGCCTCGAAAGCGGCCGAGGCGGGTCGCCCGGAGATGACCGCGCCGACCGTCGGATTGGTATCCGCTTGGGCGCATAGTTCGATCAGATGTTCCGCTTCAGAGACCTGTTGCGCCGGCGTCACGTCCACTTCCATATAGATAGCTTTAACGACATTCAGCCCCTCGGTGGCGGCCAGGTAATCGCTGGTCAGGTAGTTGCGATTCAGGGTCGGCATACCGGCCAGCCAGGGCAGGTCAAACCGGCCCAGATCCCAGAGATGTTGATGGGTGTCGACGATTGGGAGCATGGGAACCACCTTTGCAAACGTTTGTAGGTGTTCAAGGCGCCTCGGCTCGAGAGAGGCGCGAGGGAGTCATGGCACAGCCAACAGGCTCTCCGCGTTCTCGACCTGCCACTGCAACTGCAGTTCGGTCGTTTCGTGGGGTTTGAACTGCTTGGCCACCGACGCGATGGGAACGCCACGCAGTTCGATTTCGTCCAAATCGGCAATGCCCATACCCAAGTCATGGCCGTAGCGCAGCAGGCCCAGCGCCAGCGGTTCGAAGCCCATGGTTTTGGCGATGACGGCATCGGCGGCGAAGACATCGGTACTTGCCGCGGCTATGCCAAAATCCAGTCCGTCGGCGCCACCGGGCCCGTTCCCCTGTACGCCGCGGGCGCCGTCCACAACGGCCACATCAGGCGCCATGAAACGGGCCAGCCGGATCAGATTGATGTTCATTGCGCGGGATTCATCAGGGACGCGGCGTTCCGCGTGGCTGGTAAAGCCGTGCATCTTCACCCGATCTTGCCTGTAGATAGTGCCCATGATCATATTTTTCAGGGCGAGGGTGACAACGCAGGTATCGTGGGTTTTGGGAATGGCAATTGAAATTGTACATGGACAGTCGAGGACGGAGCGGGGCATGCGGGCGACAGTTTCTGTGCCGTCGGCCAGCGCAATTGGCGTTTCCTCCCATTCGGTCTCGCGGTGCAGATCCAGCAGTCGCAAGGGGATCGGATACTCGTCCTGCAGGGCATAGTAACCAAAGTTGCGGTATGCGTCCCAGGTGTCTTCGGCGCCCGCCTCTGCGATGAGGATCTCCCGGGGCGGCGTGGGCGCGCTGAGCAGGAAATCGAGCACGCCCCGCAGCGCGTCCACATGGCTGGAGGCCAACTGATTGTGACTGCTGAGAAAGTTCGGCTTGAGCATCACCTGCTCGGCGAGGCGGGATTCCACATCCGCGCGCACCAGTTCCAGCGCGTTGAAGACGTTCGTGCGGCGATCTCTGCCGTGGACAAGACTGACTCGTGCTTTGGACATAGTTGAAATCCTTTCGTGTTGACTCTTGCTTACTTAGCTGCCATGTCAGTGATTTCTGCCGGAGATCGAGCCTTAATTCCTATTGAGAATACATCTTTCACTACATTTTAACGCCTTGCTCTTTGCAATAAAAGCCAATACATTGCTGTCACGACCCACTTGACAAATCCTGATGAACGTAAGAAAATGTAGCATACAGTGACGATTTTCGATTTTTATTCAATACTTATTCAGATTGCGCAGAACAACAGTATAACACACAATAGTCAAAGGAGGCAGTTATGCATAACCATAACGTAAGCCGTCGGAAGTTTCTTCAATTTGCAGGAAGCGCTGTAGGCGTGGCCACGTTGGCAGCCTGCGTGCCCCCCGCAGCAGAGGTTGCCGAGTCGGATATGGCTGAAGCAGGACCGACCCCGACGCCGGGTCGCGTAGCTCCTGAAGACCGGACGATCGAGTTAGAGCTTTTCTCGGTGTGGGGCGGTCTGCTCTTCAACGAATGGATTAACGCTGTTGAGATCTATGAGGAAACCAATCCCGACGTAGGCATTACGGTCACTTTCGCCCCTGGACACGGTGATAACCCCAAACTGCTCACCGCTGTGGCGGGTGGGATTGCGCCTGATATGGCCATGATCGTCGATTTCAGCACGCCCCAGTGGGTTGAGTTGGGCGTCATGTCCGATCTCACTCCCTATTTCGATGCAGCTGGTCTGAGTGGAGATGACTTCTGGCCGGCGGCCTGGTCTCTCATGAACTACAAAGGCAAGGTCTGGCAGATGCCCTTTGACGTTGATCCCAACTTCCCGCTCTTCTGGAACAAGGGGATCTTCGAGGAAGTCGGGCTCGATCCGGAGACAGGGCCAGTGACAATTGATGATGTCAACGAGTTCTCCCAAGAGATCAATCGCATCGAAAATGGTGTGGCGACCCGGATCGGCATGATCCCCTGGAGAACATATGGGTTTGGCAACTCGATTTATACCTGGGGATGGGCATTTGGCGGCTCGTTCTATGATGAGGGCAACGAAGAGGTGACGCCGGATGATGAACATGTGGTCGCGGCCCTGGAATGGATGGTGAACTCTGCGAAGGAAGCCGGTGGGCCTGATCAAGTGTCTGTGACCCCGCCCGGCCTCCAGGTACATTTCTTTGGCGGCGGCAATGTGGGCATGTCCCCCATGGTTTCGGTTAATTTTCGAGATGTAAAACGGTACAACCCAGATCTGGAAATCGGTCAGGGGCTGTTGCCCTACCAGCCGCCTGGAGAGCAAGATCCTGGAGCCGGCGCCTGGATCTCCGGTTGGCGTCTCTTTGTTCCCACGGGCGCCAAAAACCCAGAGGCGGCCTGGGATTTCATGAATTGGATCACCGTTACTCCGGAAGGGACCGAAACCGAGTGGAGGACCCTGGGTTTCCCGCCAGGGTGGAAGGATGCGCCCATCTATGAAGAGATCAAAAATGATCCGGAGAACAAAGCATACTACGATGTTTTGCGGACGGCCAAGCACGCCAAAGACCCGATCCCTGTGGGGGCTTTCTATCAGGCCCAGCTAGAGGAGATGACGGCCGAAGCCATGTTCGAGCGGATGACGCCGTTGGAAGCCATGCAGGAAGCCAAGAAGCGCACCATGGACGAGTGGGACCGGTTTGTCGAGCAACAGGGATAGCTCGCTTATTGGTGACAGGGTGATAAGGTACATCGTACCTCTTCGCCTTGTCACCTTGTGATGATGAAGGAGCGGCACGTTGACTACCTATCCGAGCCAACGTCAACGCTGGACACGGCAGGCCCGTCACAATTTTCTTTGGGGGCTACTATTCACCTTTCCGGTCATTATCGGGCTGCTCTGGTTTATGCTTTATCCGATTGTGATCTCGTTTTACTACAGTTTCACCTCTTATTCGATCCTGGGTCGTTACAAGTGGATCGGGGCGAGCAACTATCTAGCCTTGCTGGAAGATCAAAATTTTTGGATTTCTTTGTATAACACTGCCTATTTCGTCATCTTTGCTGTTCCTTTAGGCATCATCGTGGGTCTGGGTCTGGCCTTGCTGCTCAACATCAAAGTAAAAGGGATGTCCGTCTATCGAACGGTCTTCTATCTACCGAGCATTGTTCCCGCTGTAGCTTCGGCGGTCGTTTGGGCCTATGTCTTTAACCCACAATATGGAGTATTGAATAATTTGCTGCGCTTCTTCGGTGTCATGGGACCCGGTTGGCTGGCCAGCCCGGAGTGGTCCAAACCGGCGCTCATTGTCATGAGTACCTGGGGCGTGGGTAGTCTAATGATCATCTTATTGGCCGGGCTGCAAGATGTGCCTCAAGAGCTTTATGATGCCGCTCTGGTGGATGGCGCGACGTGGTGGCCGCGCTTTCGGCACGTTACCATCCCGTTTATCAGTCCGCATCTATTTTTTACCCTAGTTACTGGTCTCATAGGCGGGTTTCAATATTTCACCCAGGTCCACGTACTCACCAATGGCCAGGGCGGCCCAGCCCGCTCGACGCTCGTGTACTCCCTTTATTTGTATCAAAACGCCTTTCAATTTTTTAAGATGGGCTATGCCAGCGCCATGGCCTGGATTCTGCTCGTAATTGTGGTGATCTGTACGGCGTTGGTATTTCGTAATCTCGCGGGGCGTGTTTATTATGGTGGAGCCTAACTGCAGTTTTTAGTTGCCGGTTTTTAGCAACTGCGCTGTTACTCGAAACTGAAAACCAGAAACGAATCTGACCTTTGGGACGCAGAACGGGCAGCAGAACGTGTACATCGCCATGATTGGCATTCGCCTTTACTTCTCAAACAGCCTCTCAGTCAAGACCAAAGCCTCATGCGCGAAACGAGTCAACAACCTCGCAGGCCATTACAGCAGTTTGTGGCCCATGCGGCCCTAATTGCCTTGAGCTTCATCTTTTCCATCCCCTTTTTCTGGCTGGTGACCAGCTCCTTAAAGGTGGATGAACAGTTGGTAGCCTTCCCCATTATCTGGATCCCCAATCCAGTTACGTTTGAACACTACATTTACGGTCTCCAGTTTGTGCCATTTCCGCGCTATATTGCCAACACTCTTTTTATCAGCACCGCCACAATTATAGGCGTCGTCCTCTCCAGTGCCTGGATTGCCTACGGGTTAGCTCGAATTCGCTGGCCGCTACGCATCCCGCTCTTTATCATCATCCTAGGCACAATGATGATCCCTTTTCAGGTGACGATGATCCCCTTGTTTGTCATATTCCGTAATATCGGTTGGTTTGATAGCTATCTGCCCCTCATTGTCCCTAGCTTTTTTGGAAACGCTTTTTTCATCTTCCTGCTACGGCAATTTTTTATGACGATTCCTATGGAATTATCAGAAGCGGCAAAGGTCGATGGGGCTAATGAACTCCTGATCTTTTGGCATATCATTTTACCCCTCACCAGACCTGCCCTGGCCACTGTGGCCCTCTTTCAGTTTATGGCTGCCTGGGGCGACTACCTAGGGCCCCTCATCTATCTTAGCGATAAGGACAAATATACGGTATCGCTGGGGTTAGCTCTTTTTCGAGGCGAGTACAACGCCGAATTCGGCGGGCTGATGGCTGCCAGTACGGTTATGATGCTGCCGGTGGTGATCTTGTTTTTTCTCACCCAGCGAACTTTTATCCAAGGGATTACATTAACGGGTATCAAAGGATAGCCTTGTCTTTCAAGGAGGCCAAGAATGGATGATTTACAAGCCAGGCTGGATCAGCTAGAAGAAGATGGCTTTATTCTCATCGAGAATGCGCTAACGCCGGCAGAAACAGAGCATATTCGGCAGCGTATCAACTATGCCCGAGAGATGGGCTGGGAAGAGGGACTGAACGATGTCGGGAATATGTGGTTCGATACGCTCCTGGACCGTGAGCCAGAAACGTATGCGCCCTTGGTCGGGCTTGCCAGCATCCGCCCGATTCTGGAAGGCATGATGGGGCGACAATGCCAATTACGGAGCTTTCGAGCGCACATCAATCCAGGCCCTTATCTCCAGGAATGGCATCTCGATTTTTATGGCTATTGGCAAGAACAGCGAGATCTCGCCCACGCGCGTCTGGCGGTGCAACCGGTTGGGATTAACACCACCTTCTATTTTCAGGATAATGGCCCAGACCTGGCACACTTAAAATTTGTGAAAAATGGGCATAAGATTGAACCGCCTCACTTAGACCCCTACAATCGGCCTCAGTTTGAGGCCTGGTGCGAGGCTCAGGAACATGTAATCCTCTATCCTAAGGCGGGCGATTGCGTCATCTTCATCAACCATATCCCGCATCAGGGCGCCAAACATCAGGACCATATTGAACGCAGCAATGTAGTATGTCACTATCAGCTAACGCCGATGTATGAAGGGATATGGCACGTATCCAATCCTCGCGGATACGCAGATACATTCCCCTTTGCCCAAGAACGTAGACCTTGGCGGGAAGGGTAGCCTGCCCGATACGCTGGCTGAAGATTCACCCAGAATTGATTGCCTGAAGGCAATCGTTCCTTTGCTGTCTCCTACAAATTCCGCGCCCACCTCCGTTTCCGGGCGTCGGCGCGTTGACTGCGCCTCTGCTCGAGAGAGGCGCGAGGAGCTCCTGAACCAGAGGCGCCGTATCCCGCCGTATCTCTACGTCACATACGGGATCGTCATCGGGCCTTCCGGCAGGACAGCGATCGGTATGTCGGATCCCAGCCGCTGAACGGTCGCGCGAATGTATTCATTCAGGTCGTCGATCGGTGTGAGTCCGGCTCTGGCGACCGCTTGCGGATCCAGTTCACTGTATATAGCCACCTGCGCCCGCAGCGCGACTTCGGCGAACTTCTGGGCCTGCCACTGATCCAGCATGTGAAAGCCGGGGCTGAACACTGTGTCCAGAATCGCCTGGGGGGAATCGTGCTCATAGAGCAGTTTCGCAAAATTGCCGTGGGCGGGAAAGCCATCATTGCAGCGGGCGGCCACGATCATTTCGCCGTGGGGATGGGATGAGATGATCTCCGCGGCGGCGCACATCCCCTTCACCGACTGGTAAAGATTCTGGTCCAGAGGAAAGCCGCTGTTGGTGGTGATCACCAGCGGGAAGCGCTGGGGAACCGCAGCCATGGCCGTCTCTTTCACATACCGGCAGCCCTCCTCATGGGCGGTGATGACGTCGCCGCAGAAAAATCGGGTGATCTGCCGCTTGTGATTGAGCGTGACATTCACCAGAAAGTCCACCGGCAGGGCTGAACCGTTGGCCCGGATCTGTTCCTGGGTCGGGTTGTCTTTCAGCACGCCCCATGCGCTATGTGGATGACCGATTATCTCGGCGCGGTGATAGTGCATGATCGACGCCAGGTCTGCTACGCCGGGGAAGGCGGCTTTGTAGCCTCCGGAAAAACCGGCCATAAAATGAGGCTCGATGAAGCCGACGAGAATGCGCCGGTCCGCCTCCACATAGTTCCGATTCATCAGCAACGGGCCGCAACCATTCTGCCCAGGCCGGACGACGGCCATTGTGGATGCGTCGTAGGCGTTATGATTGAGTACCTGCACTCGTCGGCAGACCTCCGTCCCGACTATCCCTTCGATCTCCGACGCGGTATTGGCTCGGTGGGTTCCCGTGCCGATGATGACCGTAACGTTCTGCGCGGGCACATGGGCCAATTCCGCTAAAATCCACGGCAACAGCCGCGCGGATGGCAAGGGGCGGGTGCCGTCGGCGATGACAAGCGCCACGGTCTCATGCGCGCTGACCGTCTCCGCCAGGGGCGGCGCGTTGATGGGGCGCTGCGCTGCGTTCTGAAACGCGGACGGCTCATCCGGCAAACCCGCCACAAAACGAGGGCGAATGATCGTCGCCTTCTCGGTGGGCAGATCAGCGGTCAGTCCGTCCCGACCGTATTGGAGATGGATTTGCATTTCAGTACTCGTTCTATCTAGCTGTTCTACCTTTGAGTAGCGTAAATTCTGCTTCTCGTGTATTCTAGCGTTCTATCCCCGAAGCGGCAAGAGGATAGAATTTGGCCTATAGGCATTCACAAACAACAGGGAACCGCGCAGTGACACACCAGAAAGTGACACACCTGAAACAGTACCCGCGCTCTGTTGTAGAGCAGGATGGGACGACGTACGCGCTGGTGAGTGTTCAATGCGCTGCCGCTCGAAAGAGGCACGGTGATGGCGGGCGCAGGAAGTTATCCGTACAGGGGGACAAGACCGGTTTTTCCGGCGAGGCGACGGACGACGGAGGGCTGCTCTGTCCGCTGAGTGCGGACAACGCGGCCGCGCTGCGCCGTCGGCTGGCCTGGTTGCATCCCGTGCCCTTGGGTGTGATGACCTCCTTCGGCTTCGGTGATCGGCTCGGTTCGGCCACGCCCGGCCACATCCGTTCGGTGCGGGGCACAGGCATTGCGCCGATCCTGGCCCAGCAGTCTGTGCGGGAAAACACCCGCATCGGGCGCACGCCGCAACAGGTGATGGACGATGCCATGTGGGGGGTGGTGCAGATGGGATGGCGGGACCCCTGGGGCGCGGACGCCGATCATGTGAAGCTGGTGAGCGATCTGGCGGCGTTCGTCGCCGCTGGCTATACCTTCTACACGATCGATCCCAGCGATCACGTGGACAATGAGGCCCAGACCGATTCTCTGCCAACATTGCAGGCGAAGGTGGAGGCGCTGCCCTGGGAACGGCTGGATACGACTCTGGCGGCTCTGCGGGCAGAGTATCTGGCCGCCCCTATCGAACTGCCAGGGCTGACGCTGACCTTCAGCGCAGAGAGCCTGCTGCGGGCGTTGGCGAAGTACGGACGCGCCATCGTCCACACTCTGGACATTGCCGCCGCGCTGAATGAGCGGATGATCGGCAGGCGCTATGATCTGGAGATGTCTGTGGACGAGACCGAAACGCCCACATCCATCTATGAGCATTATTTTATGGCGAACGAACTGCTGCGACGGAATCTGCCGGTCGTCAGCCTCGCGCCCCGCTTTGTCGGCAAATTCCAGAAAGGCGTGGATTACATCGGCGACCTGGCGTCGTTCGAGGAGGAGCTGATCAGACATGTGGCGATTCTGAAGCATTTCGACGCCTACAAACTGAGTGTCCACACCGGCTCCGACAAATTCAGCATCTATCCGCTGATCGCCCAATACGCCGGAGATCGGGTGCACGTAAAAACCGCCGGCGCCAGCTATCTGGAAGCTCTGCGCGTGATCGCAGAGCGCGACACCATCCTTTTCCGTCAGATTCTCGATTATGCCCGGGCGCGCTTTGAGACGGATCGCAAGAGCTATTTTCTCGACTGCCAACTGGACAAAGTGCCCGCCAGCGTCGACCTGGCTGACGCTGACCTGCCGGGCTTGTTAGAGCAGTTCGACGCCCGACAGGCGCTACACGTAACGTTCGGCTCCAATCTGGACAGATTTGGCCCGCACATTCACAGCTTTATCGCCGACCATGAAGACGACTACGAACAGGCGCTGAACAGGCATTTTACCCGTCATCTAGCGCCCTTTTCCAGTTGATTTTGTGTGGACAGGGCGGAGATTCTTCGTGTCTTCGTATCGAATCGTTGACATTTCAGAGAAAAGGAACTTCCAATGGCAGCCGTAGGCGAAAATCCATCCCTATGGGAACAGGACAAGCGACAGCTTCACCCCCTGCATCACCCATCCCAATCGGACAATCCGACCATTGTGGAGCGGGCCGACGGCGTCTGGCTCTACACCACCGACGGGCGCAAGATTCTCGATGCAATGGCTGGTCTCTGGAATGTGAACGTGGGCTATGGCCGCTCCGAGTTGGCGCAGGCCGCGCAGGCGCAGATGGAAAAGCTGGCCTACACATCCAACTTCGCCGGCATGACGAATCTGCCTTCCAGCGAACTGGCGTACAAACTTTCCGCTTACGCCTACCCAAGCCTCAAGACCACATTTTTCACTTCAGGCGGCTCTGAGTCCAACGATACTGCCTTCAAGACGGCCCGCTATTTCTGGAAGCGCCAAGGTCAAGCGGACAAAGTCAAGATCATCTCCCGGCGCGACTCCTATCATGGCATTACCCTGGCCACCACCAGCGCCACCAGCATCCCCCGCTACCACAAGATGTTCGGCCCGCTGATGCCCAACTTCGTCTACACCCACGCGCCCAATCCCTCTCGCTATGCGGGCACAATCCAGGAGAATGAAGCGGTCGGCGCGGCCGCAGCCCGGGATCTGGAAGAGACGATCCTGCGGGAAGGGCCGCAGACGGTCGCCGCGCTTATCGCCGAGCCGGTCCAGGGCGTCGGTGGGGTGATCGTGCCGCCGGACGACTATTTTCCCCAGGTGCGGGCCATCTGCGACAGATACGACGTGCTGCTGATCGCCGACGAGGTGATCTGCGGCTTCGGGCGCACCGGCGAAATGTTCGCTCTCAACCGCTACGGCGTGGAGCCGGACATCCTCTCCTTTGCCAAAGGGGTCACCAGCGGCTACCTGCCGTTGGGCGGCATTCAGATCAGTGATCGCATCCTGGAGGCAATGAACAGCGCGTCGGTGGAGGATGCCTGGCTCCACGGCTACACCTATTCCGGGCACGCCACGGCCTGCGCCGTCGGTCTGCGCAATCTTGCCATTCTTGAAAAAGAAAAGCTGGCTGAGCAGTCAGCGCGGATGGGCGCACGGCTGCGGGCCGGGCTGGCCGGCCTGTCTGAGTTCAGCGCGGTGGGTGATGTCCGCGGACTCGGTCTCCTTTGCGCGGTCGAGCTTGTCAAGGATCGAGAAACGAAAGAGCCGGATGCCGCCCTGGCTCTGACTGTCCAAAATGCGGCGGCAGCCCGGGGCGTCCGGATCCGTGCCCTGGAGGGAAGTCTGGCATTCTCTCCGCCGCTGATCATCAGCGAAGACGAAGTCGATCAGATCGTCGAAACGATCGGTGCAGTACTCGACTCCATAGAATAATTCAGATGCCGGTTATCCTGCGTGATAGAGGGTATGTCATAGGTGTTTAATGCGCCTCTTTCGAGCAGAGGCGCGAGGAAGAAGACATATGAGTACAGCGGCAACGACGGCAGAATCGACATCGGATGCGCGCTCTCGCCGCTTCTCCATCCTGGCCGAGCGGGATATCAACCGGGAGACATACGTGGAGGAGTGGGCGGAAGCCGGGCTGACCGTCACCGACAGCCCCTACGACCCGTTGCCGGGCCTGCATATAGCCGACGGCCAGGTGATGGAGATGGATGGCAAAAACCGCGCCCATTTCGATGCGCTGGATCTGTTCATCGCCGATCAAGCCTTGGATCTGTCTGTGGTGGAGGAGGCAATGGCGACCCCCTCCCACCAGATCGCCCGCATGTTAGTCGATATCAACGTTCCCCAGCCCGCCATTCGACGATTGGCTGGCGGCTGCACCCCGGCCAAACTGTGCGAAATTGTGCGCCAAATGAATGTGCTGGAGATGATGATGGGTCTGGGCAAAATGCGGGTGCGCAAAACCCCGGCCAATCAGGCCCACGTCACCAACTGGCGGGAAAACCCGGCGCTTCTGGCCGCGGATGCGGCCGAAGCGGCCCTACGCGGCTTCGCCGAAATCGAGACCACGGTGCGGGTGGCCCGGGCTGCGCCCTTCAATGCTCTCGCCATTCTCGTCGGCGCCCAGACGGGCCGCGGGGGCGTGCTCACCCAATGCGCAGTGGAGGAGGCTTTGGGTCTGCGCTTGGGCATCAAAGGTCTGACCTCCTACGCGGAGACTCTTTCGGTTTACGGCACAGAGAAATCGTTCGTAGATGGCGACGATACCCCCTGGTCGAAAGCGTTTCTGGCATCCGCCTATGCCAGTCGGGGCATCAAAGTGCGCTTCACGTCCGGCGCCGGCTCTGAGGCGCTGATGGGCTACGCGGAGCAGTGTTCCATGCTCTACCTGGAGGCCCGCTGCCTGCTGGCTACCAAAGGCGCGGGCAGCCAGGGAGTGCAGAACGGCTCTATCTCCTGCATTGCCCTGCCAGAAGCCCTGCCCGGCGGCGTGCGCGCTGTGCTGGCGGAGAATCTCCTGGCATCGATGCTGGGGCTGGAGTGCGCATCCGGCAATGACGCCCTGGCCTCCCATTCGGCTCTGCGGAAAACGGCCAAACTGATGCTGCAACTGATCCCCGGGACGGATTTCATCTGCTCCGGCTACAGCGCCATCCCCAAACAGGACAATATGTTCGGCGGGGGCAATTTTGACGCCGAGGATTTCGATGACTGGACCGTTATTCAACGCGATATGCAAGTGAACGGCGGCATCCGCCCGCTGAACGAGGCGGATGCGGTGGCAGCGCGTCGGAAAGCCGCGCAGGCTCTGCAAGCGATCTACGCGGAACTGGGCTTCCCGCCGATCCGGGAAGAGGAGGTCGAGGCAGCCGCGCGCGCCCACAGCAGCGACGATATGCCGGAGCGGGATATGGTGGCCGATTTGGCGGCAGCGGATCGGTTCCTGGGGAGCGCAGCCAATCTGGCGGATGTGGTGGCCGCGCTGCATCGCCGGGGCTTCGAGCAGGTGGCCGCCAATCTGTTGGAGATGGGCCGCCAGCGGGTGGCGGGCGACTATTTGCAGCCAGCGGCCATCTTCGAGGATGGCTTCTCTGTGCTCAGCGGCATCAACGACACCAATGATTACACCGGCCCCGGCAGCGGGTATCGGCTGGAAGGGGAGACGTGGGACGCCCTTCAGCGCATTCCCCAACAGAAGTCGCCCCGAGATTTCATCGACGCCCAGATCGGGGATCCCCTGCCCAATCTGGCCGAAATCAGCCCGGCCAGGGTTGGCGCCAACCCCAACGAAATCGTTGTCGCAGTGGGGCCGGCCTATGGTCGTTCGCTGGTGAAAACGATTGGCGAGTTGGATCATGAAGCGGTACTGGAGGCACTCCTCACCGGCGTGGCCCAGGAGGGATTCTACGGTCGGGTGGTGCGGGTCTATCACAGCGCGGACTGCGCGGCCATCGGCCACACGGGCGCGCGCTTGAGCGGGTCTGGCATTGCTGTGGGCATGCAGAGCCGGGGCACGACGGTTATCCAGAAACGCGGGCTGGCCCCGCTCAACAATCTGGAACTATTTCCCCAGTCGCCCAGCCTGACACTGGAAATCTACCAGGCCATCGGGCGCAATGCGGCTCGCTATGCCAAAGGGCTGGCTCCCCTGCCCGTAGGCGTAAAAGTGGACAACGGCGCCCGGCTACGCCTCATCGTCAAGACTACACTGCTGCATCGCCGCGAGACCGAAGATGTGCAGGAGAAAGCGCCTCAGGAGCTGTACTTCCGCTGGGAGCCGGATGTATAGTTGAATGCGCCAGTTCGGGCTTCGCACGATGCGCAAATCCTGCGGCGCGCTCAGCCCTCACTGCTCGGTAGAGGCGCGAGAGGACGAACGAGAATAACGAGAATAATGACAAACAATAAAAATGGGGACTATCCCCTGTATGCGAACAGGATCGACAGTCTGCGCGCGGCCAGTGGACGGGCCTTGCATGACCTGTCTCTGCAGGCGACGTTGACGGAAGAGATCTCCTCCGCGGATTACAGCATCAGTCCGCAGACTTTACGCGCCCAGGCGGAGGTGGCCCGCAGCGCGGGCTACCCACAACTGGCGCAGAATCTGGAGCGGGCCGCAGAGCTGACCGCCGTGCCCAACGAAACAGTTCTGGAGATGTACGAAATGCTGCGGCCCCATCGCTGCAGCTTCGAGGAATACCAGGAGTTGGCCCGGCGGCTGCGGGAGGAGTTCAAAGCGCCAACCACAGCTTCCTTTATCGAAGAGGCCGGCGCTGTCTATCAAGCGCGCGGGCTGTTACGCACTGACAGATTCTGATGTCCCCTCCGCAGAAGTTCGCGCCTCTTTCGAGCGGAGGCGCATTCAACACTTTTACTGGTCTCTGGGCTATCCTGGCCGGCCATCGCAAACTGGTGGCCTTTTCCATCCTCAGCGGGCTCCTGTTCTCTGGGACGACCCTTGTTCCGCCCCTGCTGATCCGCCGACTTATCCAGTGGATCACGGATGGCGGTGGCTCCATGTCTGGTCTGCTGACGATGACCGCTCTGTTAGGGCTTGTCTATCTGCTACGGGGCGTAGGCCGCTACCTCTACGGTCAGTTTTCCCATGTGGCCGCGTATGGCGTCACCACCGATCTGATGGCACGGGTCTATAGCCATCTGCAACAGCTCTCCCATAGCTTCTACAACCGCCAGCGCACCGGCGCGCTGATCGTGCGCTCTATCAATGACATCGAAACCCTGGAAGATTTTATTGCCCACGGTGTGCCGGAACTGGTACTGGCTACCGTCATTCCCATCGCCATGTGGTGCGTTCTCCTCTGGATTCACCCTGTGCTGGCCCTACTCGTTGTGCTGCCATTGCCCATCGGTGGATTTATCATCTATCGCTTCACCAGGCAGATCCGACAGATATGGCGTCAGGTACGGGCTGGTATCTCCGAACTGGTGGCCCAGGTGCAGGACAGCTTTTCTGGTATTACCGAAATCAAATCCTTTGGCAGGGAAAGGGCGCAGGCGGAGCGGGTAGCCCGATACGCAGGCGCCTATCGGGACGACATCAGCGCGGCGACCAAAATCTCCCTACTACCCTCTGCCATCGTCGAGTTTTCCAGCGGCGTGGGTGTTATTATCGCTGTGTGGGTGGGCGGCGGCTTCGCTCTGGAAGATACAATGAGCGTCGCCGATCTGTTCGTCTTCATCGCCTATCTGGCCTATATCTATCAGCCATTTCTCAAATTGGCGGACATCGGCGACACCCTGTATAGAGCTGGAGCCAGCCAGGAACGGATCTTCGAACTGTTGGCTACGCAGCCGGAGATCATCAGCCCGCCTGCTGCCATTACTCCACAGATTATCCGTTGGGAAGTGGACTTCTATGGCGTCTCCTTCGGCTATCAGCCTGACGAGGAGGTGCTGAATGGGATCGATTTTCACATCGGCGCCGGCGAGATGGTGGCGCTGGTGGGGCCGACCGGCGCGGGCAAGACGACGATCGGCCGCCTGATCCCCCGCTTCTATGATCCCCAGGCCGGGCAGGTCTGCGTCGGCGGCCATGATGTTCGCGCCCTCGATCTGGAGTTTCTGCGGGCCAATGTGGCCTCGGTCATGCAGGATATTTTTCTGTTTCACGGGACTGTGCGCCAGAACATCGCCTTTGGACGTCCGTCCGCAACGGCTGAGGAGATCGTACAGGCGGCGCAAGCGGCCAATGCGCACGAGTTCATCACCGACCTGTCTGACGGCTACAACACAGTGGTCGGCGAACGGGGGGTGCGGCTTTCCGGCGGGCAGAAGCAGCGCATTTCGATCGCTCGCGCGCTGCTGAAAGACGCGCCGCTCCTGATTTTGGACGAGGCCACTTCCTCTGTAGACACGGAAACCGAGTGGCTGATTCAGCAGGCTCTGAACCGACTCACCCGCAACCGCACTACATTGGTGATCGCCCATCGGCTTTCGACCATCCGCCACGCGGATACAATCGTTGTGCTGGATGACGGACGCATTGTGGAGACAGGCACCCACGCCGAGTTGATGGTCCGCAACGGACGCTACGCCCAAATGGTTCAGGCGCAGAGCCTGGCCCAGTCCTGGAAACTAAGCGAACAGCGGGCTGCGGAGGCTGTCGGGGCAGAGGAAAAACCAGTGGCTAGTGACCATGAATCACTGCCCACTGCCCAATCCCCGGCGCTGGGGAACGCACGGCGAGCGACTACGAATCACTGACCACTGCTAGTAAGGAGAAAAGTTCATGAATTCTGGACTGGAAAACAAACTCGAAATGGCGCTGGCCGATCTGCCCAGAGTTCCCTTGGGCTGGCTGAACACGCCGTTGGAGCCGCTGCCCCGCTTCAGCGCGACTCTGGGCGGGCCGCCGATCTGGATTAAACGGGACGACCTGACCGGGCTGGCTTTCGGCGGCAACAAAACCCGGATGCTGGAGTACAGTCTGGCAGAGGGGGTCAAGCGGGGCGCGGATACCGTCATCTCCGGCGCGGCAGTGCAGTCTAACTACTGTCGACAGTTGGCCGCGGCCTGCGCCAAACTGGGCCTGGAGTTGCATCTGCTCCTGCGGACGGAGCGAGAGATCGACAAGACTGCCATCACCGGCAACAATCTGATCCAGCGGCTGCTGGGCGCGCGGGTAACGGTGTTGCCGGACAACGATCGGGACAAACAGCAGGCGGCCATCGCCGCCAAAGCGGAGGAACTGCGAGCGGCCGGTCGCAACGTCTACGTGCCGCGGCAGGCTGACACCGTCGATCTGGATGTCATCGCCTACGTCCAAACTGCCCTGGAAGTTGTGCGCCAATGCCGGGAGCAGGAGATCGTTCCTCGGCAGATGTACGTCTGCGCTGCTGACACTACCCAGGCCGGGCTGGTTCTGGGACTGAAGGCGGTGGGCAGCCCGCTGCAGGTGCGGGGCATCAATCCCTCGTTCAAAGATGGCAACGAAGAACACATGGCGCAGATGGCGAATCAGGCTGCGGAGCGGCTGAACCTGGTTGAATGCGCCTCTGCTCGAAAGAGGCGCGAGGAAGACGTTGCGTTTCTGACCGCCGCCGATTTCCACAACGACGACTCTTTCGTCGGCGAGCGCTACTGTGTGCCCACGCCGGAGGGGCTGTCGGCTCTGCGCCTACTGGCCCAGCAGGAGGGCATTCTCACGGACCCGGTCTACACCAGCAAGGCTCTGGCTGCATTGATGGCCCACATCCGTAGCGGCGCACTGCCCGCGCATGAGCCGGTCATCTTCGTTCACACGGGCGGCGCGCCGGCCCTCTTCGGCTACACAGATGATATCGTGGCATCTCTGCAATGACATGCACGCGGGAAATGTGATGGACGAATCCGAATCTTCATAACAACGTCCACAGGGGAGGCTGGCGTAGCGTCGTGTAAGCAACGCTCTGGTTGCCGCAACACGGCAAGGCCAAGACCAGAGCGCGCTATTTGCTAGTCTGGCAAGGAATTGGATGTCTATCTGTGATCTCTTTCGTTAGTCAGTAGCCACTAGCCACTGCTATCGCGCCCGAGAAAGAGATCACGGCCGGCCACCAGCGCCCGCATCTTGCGGTCGGCGACGCTGCGGGGGACCATCCAGAAGCCGCAGTCGGGGTGTATCCATTTTATCCGCTCCATCTCCAGAACAGCAACGGCGCGCTGAATGCGCCGGGCCACTGTGTCCGGGCTTTCCACCTCATTGTCCTTGATGTCAATCACTCCGATCCCCAGGGCAATCTCCTCCCGCAGGTCGGTGAAGACCTCCAGCTCATCGTACCCGCGCCGGGCGAACTCCAGCACCAGGTGATCCACGTGCAAATTGTTGAGGAAGCCGAGTAGATTCGCCCAAAAGCCGGTCTGAATGCTCTGGCCGCCGTAGTTGCCGAAGCAGAGGTGCAGCGCCCGTTCTCCATGCGCGCCGTCCAGCACATGGTTGATCGGCTCGTGCGCCCATTCGGCATCTTCGGGATGGCCTGTGAGATTGGCCTCATCTACCTGCAAGACCGGCGCGTCGATGGCCTCTACCTGGCGGCGCAACACATCGGCTACGGCCATCGTCAGCGCGCGCAGATCGCCGTAGTGGCGGTCCAGCAGAGTTTTCGCCAGCATGTACGGCGCGGTCACAGTAAACTTCAGCGGGATCTCGGTCAGCTTCTGCACGAACTGCCAAGCGGAAGGCAGGTCCAGTTCACCTTCGGTGATCGGTCCTTCCACCACGCCGGCCGGCTGGGTCCGGAACCCCATCCCCTGCTGAGCGCGAAAGTCGGCCACATGCCTGCGCCCCAATGCGCTGGAAATGCCCCCCATCGGACGCACGAAATATTCGATCATCCCGTTCGTCTGCGGGTGGTTGATATCGAAGCGGGTCAACTCGCCGTCGGAGATCACATCCAGCCCGGCCAGTTCCTGCGTTTTCAGGACGACGAGAAGCGCATCCCGCAGATTGGGTATCGACGGATACGCGGCCAGCCAGGAGGGCAAAGGATAGCTGCCGACGACAGTGGTTTTGATAGATGGTTCGGTCATGGGATGCTCCTGAGGCGATGCGTCTTGTGAACAGTGTGGGCGGGAATGAGGAAGCAACGCAATGTCGCAAAGACGCAAAGAAAAACCAGGGAGTTCATGGCGTCTCCGCGCTTTTGCGTTTTTTCAAATCGTCCTCAACGCGGGCAAGCCGTCTACAATCTCTACTGTCTCCAGACTGACGCTGATGACCTTGCCGATCAGGTTGACGATGTAGCGCGGGTCGGCGGCGCGGTTGGGGTCGTTGACGATGCCGCTGCGTTTGTCTGTCTTGACGCGGTACTGGTCGATGATCCATGCCAGGGCCGAGCGGTTGCCCAACCGATAGGCAAAGGCTTCCGCTGGAATCCCGCCCAGTGTCAGGAAGTCGTTGTAGCGGATCTGCGTTTTGTCTCGGGAGAGCTTCATCTTCTCGACGCGCCAATCGAGCGGCAGATCCGGGTTTTCGCTGACTGTCAGGGGATAGGCGGGCATCTCTTCATAGCCGACGTGGATTTGCGCCAGGCGCGCGCCGGCTTGGGCAAAGGCCCGGAAGTCCGGGGCAAAGGGCAGGCGCGGCAGGTCGCGCTTGAGGTTGGCCTGGTAGCGCTCGCGGTAGTGCGGATGGTGGAGGATGGCGTAGATGGCATGGAAGATATCCCATTTGCTGATTGTGTCGTCGCTGTACTGCCTGCGGAACTGCGCCAAGGCCCAATCGGTGATGTTCTCCCGCCGGTTGCCGCCGTCCTCGTCGTAGGTGTAGAAGGGGAAGCATTGGGAACCACCTTGCGGCAACAGATCGGGAATTCTGTTGCCCATCAGCGCAAACATCGGCCATTCTTGCCCGATCTTGAGCCATATCACCCGATTCTCCGTTTCGGTCTGCGCTGTGGGAAAGATGGATGGAAACACGTATACACTATTGTTCATCATGCGGTCAAAGTAAAGGTTCGATTGCGTAAACGGGCGATAGAGGGATTGCCGAACTTTATCCACTGCGAAATACCCTATCTTTCCCTTTTTAAGCTCCTGTTTCAAGTCGCCACTCCAACTGATCTTGCGATTATCAGAGATGACAAAATCATCTACATTCACCCCCTGATTTTCCCGACGTTTCCACCGATCTACCTCCGCGTTGTAGCTCTTAATCATCCGGCTTATGTTCTCAATGAGAGCATTGCGGTTGAAGTTGTACGCCCAGGCATCACGATTGGTTTTGACACCATTACTGTACGTGTGAAAGATCACATCCACCGCCTCGCCTTTTGCCCCCTTCGCTTCCTTGCTTCCCAGCGGCATAAAGCTCTCAAACTCGGCGTGGAGTCCCTCAGTCAGCCAGGTGTGTCGCCTGTCCGGCCTGATCTCTCGCCACTCTATATTGCCTGCGTGTTGGCGTGCATGCAGAAAGTCGAATTTTCGCTTTTTGTTCCACAGATCGTCGGTTCGATAGTAGAAGATACGGGATGGCGGACGCCCACCAGAGGCGCCCCGCTTCACAAACAGGTTGATGCTTACCCCCACCCGAATGCCGAATACATTGGCATCCGAAACCTTCAAGCCCTTGCGCGCGTTCCCGCCCAAATCGAGACTGTACAGAGCATCGAAATCGTCTGCCAGATGTTTTCTCATGCCATCAAAGGCCACAGCGTCGAGAAAGCTGTTGTTGGTGATAAAGGCGACAATCCCTTCCTCGCCAATCCGATCCGACGCCCAGCGAATCGCCTTCACATACGGATCAGCGAGCGCGTTTTTGAGCGTTGCTTTGGAGTCCTTTGCATAGGTCTCCCGCACCCGCTTGTCCATCGTCTCGTATTTGCGATTCTTATTGTTGTCGTTCTCGTTGACCTGGCCCACGTTGTAGGGCGGATTGCCGATGACCACATACATCGGCGTCTGCTTCTGCGTCTCCAGGCGCTGTGTGTTCGCAGGCGCGAACAGCGGCAGCTGGCGGTCCTCCGCCAGATCGAAGGTGTCCACCAGGCAGATGCCTTCAAAGGGCTGATACGCGCCGGTCGCCGCGTAAAATTCATGCTCGATGTTCAGGCTGGCGATGTAGTAGGGTAGCAGCAGCACCTCGTTGCAGTGCAGTTCTGACGTATACTTGGCCTCTAGCGCAGTGCGGGGCATCTCCCGCATCAGGCGCACGATGAAGTTGCCCGTGCCCACGAACGGGTCGATGATATGCACGCCGGGGTCGGATAGCGAGCGCCCAAACTCGCTCTGCAGAATGTGGGCAACGCTTTGCGCCATGAAATCGACGATCGGCTGCGGCGTGTAGACGATGCCATGCGTATCGGCCACCCTGAGCGAAAAACCCTGAAAAAACTGCTCGTAGACGGTGTTGAGAAAATGCTGCTTCTGGGAAAAATCGCTGATGGTTGCGGCCACGCGCTCGATGACCAGGTAGAAGCGGTCCAGGCTGTGGAGAAAGTCACCACGGCTGAACGACTGCGATGTGAGCGCGTTGATTACCTTCTCGATCTCATTGGCGATGACATTGCGCTGGGTGAAGTCGGGGTTGTTGAAGACGGTGCGGAACAGACGCTCGGTCAACAGATGCTGTATCAGCATCTCCTCGACCGCGGCCGCAGAGAGGTTGGGGTTGATCGATTGGCGACATTTGTCCAGAAAACCGGCAAAGGCCGTGGCAAAGCGGCGGTTGCTCTGCCGCTCCTTGTGGATCAACAGCGCCAGGCCGCGCCCGATGTCGGGCACTCTGTCTTTGCACTGCGCGACAGCCTCCTCCCAGGCGGCGTACTCCTGCGGACGATAGCCGAAGAAGGCTTCGAGTATCTGTATCAGGTGCGCCGGGCCGCTCAGGTCGGCGTCGAGAACCTGACGCCCGTTCTGCCACAGGATGGCGCGTTGCGGCGTCTGGAAGAGGATGTTGTCATGCGGATAGCCGGCCTCGAACTTGCGCCGCGCTGCGGACAGCAGGTCGTCATGGATGTCCTTCGCCTCCCAGATGCCATGGATCAGCTGGAAATCGTCGATCAGGGCGCCGTCAACTATGATGCGCTTGTTGCCGCGCGCAGTGTTCGATGCGCCTCTGCTCGAAAAAGGCGCGATGGCGTGTTCAGGCGCCAGGGTCCAGGCGCACTGCCGCGCGCAGTGTTCGAGCAGCGCTTGAAAGGCGGCTGGCGCCGCGCTTTCATGGGTGACGCCGAGGCGGTCGAAGCGCTCGAGCGCGGCGTAGTATTCTCTGATGGGCTTGTGCGTGGGTTTGAGGTTCAATGCGCCTTTGCTCGAAAAAGGAGACGATGTGAGTGTTTTCGTCCTACTCTCTCCAGTTCGGAACTGTGACCGGTTGCCCGCCATGCAGGGCGCTTTCATGCGCGCATAGACCGGGCAAGGCCATCTCGAGCGCGGCATAAATGTCAAGTGGCGGCTGTGTATCGTCTCGAATACAGGCCAGGAAATCCTGGATCATAGTATATTCCGCGGTGCCATGTCCGCCCTGTGTCGCCTCTGCCGGCGCATCGGTAACGTTTTCAGTGATTGGCAGCTCTATCATGTTGCGCAGGTGAGGAATCGAGGCCAGATAGGCGTTGGTTTGCAGTGTCGGCGTCGGCGGCCGCGAGGTCTCCAAAGTCCCCTTCGTCCCGTAGATCGAATAATAATGAAACATCGGCTCGCGCGCAATACCAAAGGCACAGAGAATTTTGATCACACCGCCGCCGGTGGTCTGCAGGATGGCAACCTCCATATCGGATTCGGAACGGGCGGGCTCGCGCGCGTTCCCACGGCCACTTGTCGCGCCCTGCAGTGGCGCGCAATCCATAACCTTCATGCCGCACACAGTGACACAGCGCTCGCCTGTCACCTTGAGAAGTGGGCCAAGGCTATGGGTGCAATAGTGGATCGGCGGCATGGCGGCGCGCCATGTTGGGGAACCATCAGGCTGGCGCAACAGGTGGCGCGTGTCATGAACGTACTCGGCCTCGGCATACTTCAGATCGCCCAACAGACCCTGCCGCCACATCTGTTGCCAGCTCAAAATATGCGCCCAATAACAGCAGTTCTCGGCCAGCATGAACTTTTGTCGCGGGTGGGCCTGAACCGCCGTGAGGATCTGACGACATTCGTCCAGCGTACTGGCTAGGGTCACTTCCTGCAGAACGTGGCATCCGGCTTCCAGCGCCGCCACCGTGTGTTGGCAATGCAAGGGGACCGGGGAGGCCACGAAGACGATGTCCAACCCGTGCGTCAGCAGTTCATCATATACGGGACACAAGTGGGCTTGGGGGAAATGCGCGCCGAACTGTTTCAGGGCCGTCGAGTCGATGTCGCAAGCGGCGACTACACGACAGTCGGGCATGAGATCGAAGATGCGCGCTGGGCCAAGCCCACGGCCTAGCCCGACAACGCCGACACGATATTCGCTCATAAAAGAACACTCTCTTGGGCCTGACGTAGCCGCGCGGCACAGTCGATGCGCCGACCTGTCTTCATCGAGTCCAGCGCGGCGGTGGGGATGACCATGCCGGTCAATATGGAACGCGGGTCATCAGGGGCTGTCGGGTTGGACTGGATCCAGGCTATGAAGTCGCGGTGAATACGGAAATCGGCTCCGCCGTGTCCACCGACTGCCGGCGGGAGTTTGATGCGCTGTGGCTCCTCGCCATTGCGCCACAGTGTCACTGAAGCGCGCGCAGAGCCTGGCCGCGCGGTGTGCATCACGACCTCCAACTGCCCTTCTGTGCCGTTGATGATATAACGCCGCTCGTAATCTGGCCCAGTGGTCGTGAGATGAAAGGTATAGATAGCGCCGTTGGAAAGCAGACCGGAGATGGAGCATGCATCGCCCTCCGCCATGACAGAATCAGCCCCTTCTGTCCAAACGGCGCGCGTGACCGTGGCTACGCAGTCCACAGCTTCCGCGTTCAGACAGTGCTGGATGGCGTCGGTGTCATGGGTGAGTTTACCGACGACCAGGCTGGATTCAGGCGGAGAGGCGTAATGCTCCCAGACACCTTGTGACCAATGGCTGCCTGTGTTGACGTGCCCCAGCACGCTCTGGATTCGTCCCAGGCGCCCCTCTTCTACAATGCGTTTCATGGCAAGCGTAGCCGGAAAGCGGCGCAGATTGTAGCCAATGAAAAGCGGATATTGGTGTCGGATCACCTGGTGATACAGGCCCACCGCCTCCTCCCAGGAGATGGCCACGGCTTTCTCCAAAAAGACAGGGATCCCCTCTTGCAGCGCGGCCAGAGTCTGCTCGACGTGGGCGATAGCAAAGCTGGCAATGATGACAAAGTCAAGATCGGGCGCGTTGGCCAACAGTTGACGATACTCGCGGTAAAAGGAGCGGCCAAAGCGCGCCCGTTCTGCGGACGTGGGGTCACGAGGGTCCGCCACGGCAACGCAGCGGGCCTGCACGCCCTCCATCCCGCGCCTTTTTCGAGCAGAGGCGCCATTCAACCTTTCGAGGCTCTCCATATGATAGCGCCCGCGCCGGCCAAAGCCGATGACAGCGAAACGATATGGTGGTGTCGTCATAAGACTTTAATCCATCTTCCCTGTCATAATCATAGAACTGTTCAACTTCGCTTATTGCCGATTGCGCGCAAATCAGCCACCATGCCCTGCGCTTCCGCTTCATACAACTTCCAGATCACGCGCAGGCTTTGCAAGCTGCGAAGACCGTCGGTCAGCGGGCGTCGGCCATGCTCCAGGCACTCCACAAAGTGCATCAACTCGTTCTCTACATGCTTTCCAAGATCAGTCTCAAACAACAATCGCTCGTGACCGCGCTCTGCTTCTTGCGCCCCTTGATGGAGCAGCAATCTTCCCTGACTGATCTGACCCTCCAACATGCCTTGCGTGCAGTGGGCATGAAATGAATACTGCAACCGCGTGCCCTTGGCGCCCCATGTGCCAAAGTGATACCCCAGCGCGCCGTTGGCAAATCGGAGTGTTACGTTGGACGTGCCTTCGCCTTCCATCCAGGGCGTTCCCAAGTTCGTGCCTATATGCGTTCCCGCAATGGGCTGCCCCATCCATGCAAGCAAAATATCGATATAGTGACAGCCGTGGCTAAAGAGCTGCCCTCCGCCCAATGTCTCTTTGCTATGCATCCAACTGCCCGGTTCGCCCTGGGTATGTTGTTCCGTCCAGATGGAGAGCTGGAACAGATCGCCGTAGGTCCGGGCCTTGAGCAAGCGTTCCATCTCGACCACAATGGGGTGAAAACGCATACAGTAGGCGACCATCAGTATCAGGTTGGCGCTCTGGGCTGCCTGGATCAACGCCAAACATTCCGCTTCCGAATTGGCCAGTGGCTTCTCCATCAGCAGGTGCTTGCCATGGCGCAGCAGATCCATACCGATGGGATGATGGAGATGGTGGGGCACTGCGAGAATGGCGGCGTCGATGGCGTCGTACACCTGGCGATAGTCGGTCGCAGCCCTGCTGCAGCCCATCGCATCCGCCGCGTCACGCGCTCGCTGCAGATCCAGGTCGACCGCCGCGGTGAACTGCGCGCGGCCTTGCAGTTTTTGGATAGCTACCCGATGGCTGTGGCCCATGCCGCCACAGCCGATGAGTCCGATGCGGATCATGATTCTGTATGGACGGGATGGGGTGGGCCAATGACGCCTGCATCCTACGCAGGATCTACCCCTTCAGCCCTGTGCGCGCAATCCCCTGGATGAAGTGCTCCTGCCCAAGAAAGAACATCACGATAATGGGCAATATGCTGATCACCGCGCCAGCTTGGATTAACTCCCAGCGCCCCCCTGTTTGGCCGGTCAGCAGCGTCAGCCCCAGCGTAACGGTCATGGACTCGACTTTGGTGAGGAAGATTAGCGGCCCCATCAGGTTATTCCAGGAACCGAGAAATGTGAAGATGCCCAGGGTAGCCAAAGCCGGTTTGGAGAGAGGCAGAAAAATTCTGTAATAGATTTGGATAAAATTGCAGCCATCGATGCGGGCTGCTTCGACCAGTTCTTGCGGGATCGTCAGATAAAACTGGCGCATGAGAAAGATGCCAAAGGCGGCGCCAAAGAAGAAAGGCACAGTGAGCGGGAGGTGGGTGCCCAACCAGCCCAGATCACGATAGAGAGCGAACAGAGGAATCAGTGTCACGTGAAATGGAATCATCAACGTTGACAGCGCTACGGCAAAGATAAAATTGCGGCCCGGAAAGCGCATGCGCGCAAAGGCAAAGGCCGCCATCGAGCAGCTTAAGAGGGCGCCCACTGTCGCCAGTACGGCGATTTTGATGCTGTTGAAGACAAAAAGCCCGAAGGGAAGCACATCAAAAAGCTGAACGTAATTTCCCCACTGGGGTGGGTTCGGGAGCCATTTAGGCGGCAGAATAAATATCTCGCCGGGATGCTTGAGCGAGGTGGAGATCATCCAGAGCAATGGCAGGAGCATCGTCATACCAACGATGATCAAGAGTGCGTACAGCAGTACCCGTCCCCCAATGTGGAGAATCCTGTAGGTCATCAGGCCGGGCTGCGTGGCGGTCACTGCGCCGGCGATGGCTGTGGTTTGTGCATCGCGTATCGGGTTTGCCTCACCTGCGCTCATTCTCGACCTCTGATTCAGACCTCTGATTTATTTGCTTCCTGTGATCGACCATGATTTATCCTGTTCATCATAGACTTCTGATTCAGTTCAAGACAGTGATCAGGAAAATCAGTGGTCAGATCTCGTAGTGGACCCAACGCTGTTGGAACCAGAATTGGAACAGCGTCAGCGCAACAATGATGATGAACAGCACATAGGCCAGCGCCGAGGCATACCCCATGTGGAAGTGCATAAATCCTTGCTGGTATAGATAATAGACGATCGTCTTGGTCGCATTCACCGGCCCTCCCTGTGTCATCACATAGGCCTGGGCAAAGACCTGGAACGAGTTGATAATGGAAAGCGTGATGACAAAAAAGGTTACGGGCGAGAGCAACGGAATGGTGATATTGAAGAACTTGTGCCAGGCTGTTGCGCCATCCACCGTAGCCGCTTCGTAATAGTCTTGCGGGATCCCCTGCAATCCGGCGATGAAGATCACGATATTGTAGCCCAGACCATGCCAGATGCTCATGATGATGATGGCGGGCATAGCCCAGGTCGTACTGCTTAGCCAGCGCACGCCCCGAAAGCCCAAAAAACGCAAAAACTGATTAACGAGCCCGAAATCGGCCTGGTAAAGCCAGAGCCAGAGCACAGAGATGGCTACAACCGACGAGACAACGGGCAAAAAGTAGATGGTGCGGAAAACGGCCAACATACGGATCTTCTGGTTGAGGGCTATCGCCAGCAATAGGGCCAGCACCGTACCGGTAGGCACGGTGCCCAGCACATAGAACGCTGTATTTTTTATGGTGATCCAAAAGAGCGGATCGTGGCTAAGCTCGATATAGTTATCGAACCCCTGCCACTTGGGTCTGCTCAACAGGTTCCAGCGCGTGAAGCTAAAATAGAGCGACGCCAATACCGGACCAGCCGTAAAGACGATCAGCCCCACGATCATAGGCAGGATCAGAATATATGCCTCGATGGCTTCCCGTTTCCGATTGCTTCCCCAGAATTCGCGGAACCTGCCGCGCATAGGTGTTGTTACGGCGCCCATAACAGTTTCTTGTGTTGTGTTTCCATGTCGGCCTCTGCGCGGGGGGAACGCGCAGAGGGGCGGCTATCCGCTTGTGTTCTGCCTGTGGCGGCCAAACATCAGTGGCTAGTTGCCAGTAATGGCACTGACCACTAAAAACTGCGGTTTAGCCAAGTAGCTCTTCATGCGCGCGTTCCAGCACTGCGTTCACGCGCGATTCGAGATCGTTGGTGGCTTCTTCCACCGTCTTTACCTGCAACATGGCCGCCTGCTGTTCCTCTACGGCGATACCGCCGATTTCACCTTCGGCCGGGCCATTGAACACAGGATACGCGGCCTTCAACAGATCGTTGAGCAGCCATAACTGCGTGGGGGGTTCTTCACGCGTCTGCACATAGATGAGATTTTCTGCAGTTGGGATATGCGCGGGGAAGGGGAAGATGGTTTGCGCGTACATAACTGCGCCATCGCCCATCGTCAGCCATTTGATATACTCCCACGACTCATCCCTGTGTACGGCTGAGCTGGTAATCGATATGCCATTCTGATAGGCATCGATCGTGTTCAACTCTGTGCGTGGGTGCGAGGGGGGCAGGAAGACGTCCCACTCAAATTCTTCAATCCGTGAAAAGATTGGAATCATCCAGTCACCCATCACCGCGACCGCGACACGTCCGGTTTCAAAGGGGTTGAACTGCTGGTTTGGCTCTGGCGGCAGCGCGACTTGATGGTCATTCACCAGATCCACCATCCACTGGAAGGCCTCCATCGGTTCCGGATCTTTGATGAGACATTTGGTATAGTCTTCATCATAGAAGACGCCGCCTGTCTGGAAGATCCAGAAATTCATGCGGCCATTGCCGTCCACCGGCGTGTCCATGCCATAGGACTCAGCCGAGCCGTCGTCGTTGATGACGGTGAACTCTTTGCCCACATCGATCAGTGTATCCCACGTCCACGTTTCGTCCGGTTCAGGGATGCCTTTTTCGGCAAACTGATTTTTGTTGTAGAACCACATGGTGCCTGTGTGCCAAACTGTGGGAAAGGCGTGCAGGTCACCGGTACCGGTGCGCACCTGGCCTTGTTGCCAGCGGCCGGATGTGATTGCCCCTTCGTAGAATTCACTGAGGTCAACGCCATCGCGCTCGATAAAGGGATCCAGCGGGATGGTTACGTTGTTGGAGGCAAACTGCACATGGTAGTAGGGGGAGTGGTGCATGATGTCGGGCGATTCACCCGCGGCGGTGGCGGTCAACATCTTTTGCCAATAGGTGCCCCAGCTGGTGATCTCTTCCTGCAATTTGATGTTCGGGTAGGCTTCCATGAAGGCCGCTTGCAAAATACCCTGTTTCTCCACCTCAAAGCCCCAATAGGCCAGGCGCAGTTCAACAGGCTCCATGGATTCCGTGGCGGACTCACTATCCGCTGCCTCACCCCCCTGTGAAGCAGGGGCAGGCGCCGCGCAAGCCGCCGTCACCATAAGACCTGCAGTCGTCGCGGCAACCTTCAGAAATGATCGGCGCGACAACCGCTTGCTGACCGACGCGTTCTTCTTCATCATCTGTTTCTCCTTGGGTCGATGGAACTGATGGAATTCGGCTGATATTCACCGATATATTTTTGTTGAGTAAAGTTGAGTCTACGCAACAACGCACGAGGTAAAATTGTACCCCGCGGGTGTATCTCCCAAAGTACAGGATACCCGTACGCTTATTTCTACTGCTGCGTATTTGTTTTTATCATTTTCGCACCCTCCCCATCCATACGTACCGCGATGTCCATGCCGACAAACGCTTTCGGCAACTCTATGCGTTGTCCTCTGGATGCAGAGCGTGGGTTTCTTTGAACGTGGCAGTGGTTAATGGCTTGCGGTCGATATCAGTGTCCCGGGTTCCACTTCAGTGGACCACGCCGCTTGGCTCTCGCAGTCGCGCCTCGGTTACGCATGACACTGCCATTGACTTTTTCCATTCATGCGCGCCTTCTATCTGAAGGCCTGAGTTTCCGGCAGCTTGTTTCGTTGCCTGAAGCATACCTGAACCAGAACAGAATACTCAAGATTACTCAACTTTCTGACTCACTGCAGTTAGCCTTCGTAGTAGAAAGGCCATTAGAAATATAGTAGCATAATGTGACCAGATGTCAAAGTAGAGGCGGCTTTATGAGGGCTGAGCGCAGCGCAGGGTTTGCGCATCGTGCGAAGCCCGAATTGCCTGCCCTGGGCAACCCTACTGGAAACTGATCTATGCCTCTACAGAAGCTCCACAATTTCATCTACAATGTCGTATACGGCCTGGGGATGTCCCAATCTTCTGGCGCGGGCGGCCATCTGCGCCAGTTTTTCCCGCTCTGGCCCGCCCCAACTGCTGACGATAGCGGCGATCCCAGCTGGCGAATCGCAATAGGCGCCGACGCCGTTATCCACCACAAACGGCACGTTGCCCTCCTCCTGCCCGGGAATAAACCCGCTCAACAGAATTGGAAGGCCGCAGATCAACGCTTCGGCGATTGTGCCTGGCCCGGCTTTTGTGATAATGCAGTCGCTGGCGGCCATCCACTCTGGCATATTGTCCACAAAGCCGTGAACCTGCACCGGAATCGGCCAATCTGTGCGCTGCAACTCTCGGCGCAGGCGTTGATTGCGGCCACAGATGACGACGAGCTCTCCACTCGTCCCGGTCGCCGCCAGACGTTTGGCAACGGCATGAGCGATGGCGGCGACCGGCCCCATTCCCTCACCACCACCGACCAGCAGCGCTATCAATCCAGCATTCGTCAACCCCAGACTGGCGCGTACCGTCTCCCGCGCTGGCAAAGGTTCGGCAAAAACAGGTCGAATCGGCAGCCCCAGCAGACGCACCTGATGGGGCTGCAGGCCACGCCGGCGGGCCGCGTCCGCCGCGGCTTCACTGGCAACAAAACAACGGTCCACCTGCGCATGAAACCAGTTGTGATTGGTCGATATGAGATCCGTAACGACCGTCACAAATGGAAGATGGACGCCTTCTTTGGCAAGCAGATGCAGGGGGATGTGCTGCGTTAGCGGGTGAACGGAGATGATCAGGCGCGGGCGATGTTCCTGCAGGATCTTCTGCAAATTGTTTCTGCAGATCAGATACAGCAGACGGCGCAAAAAGGAGATCGTCCGCTCGTTTTCAGAGACAATCCAGAGTAACTTCCAGAGCCAGAGGGCATGGGCAACGATTGGGCTGTACAGGCGGGGCAGTTGGTTAACCGGCCAAGGTGTGTACTCGGCCCACAGATCTACGATTTCCACCTGAAACTGTCCGGGATACCGAACGGCGAAGGCGGATTGCAAGGCTTGGGCGGCGGCACGGTGGCCGCCGCCAGTATCGCTCATCAGAACCAAAATTTTTTGCGTACACACTGACAGTTTTCAATATGCGCCATCCGCAGCCAATACTTTCGGGATCGTGCGCAACAAAATGCTCAGATCCAGTGTTAAGCTCCAGTTCTCGGCGTAGTATATATCCAACAGAACCATTTCGTCGAAGGTTAGGTCGCTGCGGCCGCTTACCTGCCACAGCCCGGTCATCCCTGGGCTAACGGACAACCGTTTCTGGTGCCAGTCTTTGTATTGAGCTACCTCTTCCGGCACGTTGGGACGCGGCCCGACAAGACTCATCTCGCCCCGAAAGACATTGATGAGATTGGGCAACTCATCCAGACTAAAGCGGCGCAAGATACGTCCGATGGCCGTGTGTCGTGGGTCGTCGCGCATTTTGAAGAGAGGCCCCGATGCTTCATTGCGATCGGCAATTTGATCGAGGTGGGCTTCTGCATCGACTATCATCGAACGAAATTTGTAGATTTTAAACGGCCGCCCATTGCGCCCGATCCGCGTCTGGGAGTAAAAAGCCGGCCCAGGTGAGCTGAGTCGGATGGAGAGAGCGATAAGTGCCCCCAAGGGCAGGGCCACAACCGATGCGACGATCGCCAGTGTCACGTCCAGTACGCGTTTGACGAACAGATTCCAGCCTGCGATCGATACATCGCGGGTGGTGATCAGTGGAATACCGTTCAGTTGCTCCACTTTCATCTGATTTTTCGTCAATTGGAAAAAATCCGGCACAATCTGAGCTTTGACAGCGGTCTGTTCGCACACGTACAACAGATGGGCGATAGTGTAGTGGCTTTGCCAGGGCAGGCAGATGATGGCTGTGTCTATGTCGTGCTCTTGCAGTATATCGGCGAAGTTGCCCAGTGGTCCGAGCGCTTGGAAACGGCCGATATCCGTCTGGTTTTTGGCTGGGTTGTCGTCCAGAAAGCCGATTAGCTGGTATCCGAGGCTGGGGCGGGCAGCGATGGTGCGCAAGACCATCAGCCCCATATCGCCGGCGCCCACCAGCACTACGCGTTCCAGACCAATCCCCTGGTTGCGCAGATAACTACGCACGGCATAAATAATCCCTCGGCTGATGCCCAAGAGCAGGGTGACAAACGCGGCTGTGTACAGGAAGATCAGACGACTATAGGAGAGCTGACCAAAGGTCAGGTTCAGAATAATCAGAGCGACAACGCCAACCGTCGTGGCGCTGGCGATAGTGTAGACTTCCTCCAACCAGATGCGGTTTCGTCGGGGGCGGTAGACTTTTGAGAACTGAAAGGAACAGAAGAGAAAAAAAACCAACGTCAGACCGAAGGGTATATATGTGATCAGATCCGCCTGGAACGTCGGATCTTGCACATGATAACGCAGCCAGTAGGCCAGCAAAAAGGCGCAAAAGATCAAATTCAGATCACTGATGCGTAGAAGCACCGGCCACCAATGCGCTGGAACCCGATTGAACAGAGCAATGATCCCATTGTCGTTGGGAGCGTCGGTGGCCCCTCTTCGTTGCTTTATCTGTACTGTTGTCATCGGCTAAAATTATGCTTACTTTTGTAGAGCAGTCTCGTATACACTGACAGTTTCGGTGGCCGTCCGTTCCCAGGAAAACTGTCGCGCCTGTCGGATGCCACGGCTTCGCAGTTCTGCTGCAAGTCCGGGTTCTGTAAGCAGCCGTTCCAATGCGTCTTGCAGAGCCGGCTGATCTTGCGCCGGGACGATTAGGGCGGCGTCGCCGGCGACTTCTTGCAGGCTGGGCGCATCGCTGCAGATCACCGGCGCGCCGGATGCCATCGCCTCCAGCACTGGCAGACCAAACCCTTCGAAGAGACTCGGATAAACGAATCCGTCGGCAGCGTTATACCATAGGCATAGGTCCTGTTCCGGCAGAAAACCGGGGAAATGAACACGTCCTGTCAGCCCCAACTCGGCAACCAGCCGGAAAATCTCCTGGTAGTGCCAGCCTTTGGCGCCGGCCAATACCAATGCTGTCTCGCGCCCGGCCTCCCTGGCGGCCTGCCAAGCGGCATAGGCTCGCAGCAGATGGGGCAGGTTTTTGCGCGGTTCCAGCGTGCCTACGTACAGGAGAAATTTTGATGGCAGGGCCATCCGTTGACGAAAGGCGGACACCTCCTCAGCGGGCAGAGGCTGAAATCGCTTGCTGACCCCATTATACACGACTTCCACCTTGCGGCTTTCTACGCCGAACTGTGAGAGCAGGTCAGCAGCCGTCTGTTGGCTGACGGCGATCACCCGCCGGGCTTTGCGAACACTGGCCCAACAGAGATTGGCCAGATAGAAGCGTTTATGCCGGGGAAAACGCTCTGGCAGCCGCAAAAAGCTCAGATCATGGACGGTCACGACTGCGGGCACGTTCGTCGCCATGGGCAGCGTATTGACCAACCCGTGCACGAGATCCGCCTGGGCGGTCCACACAGCCAAGGGCAGAGCCGTCTGTTCCCAGGCGATGCGGATTAGCGGTTGCGCCGCCGGCCAACGGGTATAACGCAGGTTCAACCCCTGGATCTGAAAGTTGCGGTCGTTGAGAAAAACCGTCAACTG
This sequence comes from uncultured Caldilineaceae bacterium, assembly GCA_958295915.1. Taxonomy (GTDB): domain Bacteria; phylum Chloroflexota; class Anaerolineae; order Caldilineales; family Caldilineaceae; genus Bin5. Next base: position 2,156,857 of record OY282381.1, on the reverse strand, counting down.
ATGTTTGCCTATCTGCGTGGCGAGGGCCGCCAATACATTACGACAGTAGCTGCTGACTCCCGCTCCCCGGTAGGTGCTGTCGGTATTCAGAAGCTGGGCGTTGACGACGATTCGCATCAGAGGCGCGCGTATACGGCAACCGTCTGTCGGGCAATTTCTGCCATTGTGAATCGATCTAGCACCCGGTTTCTCCCCACCGCGGCCAAACGGCTACGCGCGGCTCTGTCCACCAGCAGGTACTGCAACTGGGAACGCAGAGCGTCCATATCCCCCTCCGGGAAGATCAGTCCGGCATCACCAATGACATGGGGAATTTCGCCGCTGTCACTGCCAAGCACCGATACACCACAGGCCATCGCTTCAATCAGCACCCGCCCGAACTGCTCCTTCCAATTGGGCCGGGTGCGGCTAGGTAGCACCAACACATCCAGTGAGCGGTAGAAATCCGGCATGGCGGCGCTGGTCAGTTTGACGCCGAGCGTAACTCGATCCTCGATGCCCGCGTCCGCGGCCAATGTTTGCAGCGTCTCCAATTCCTCTCCACTCCCCGCCAGCGTCAACCGCCACTCACCCACCAGGCCCGTACAGGCATGCAGAAGTAAGTCCAGCCCTTTTTCCGGCAACAACCCCCCGGCATAACCAATATGGAAAGGGCGCGGGTCAGACGCGAACGCGCCAACTACGCCGCGCCTGGTGTCGTTCAGCTGTTGTTGGCCGGCGGTCGCCAGCTGTCGGTTTTGCCTCGCCGGCGGTCGGAAGATGGTCGGGTCCACCCCGAACTGGGGCAGCACAAAGACGTCGCCCTGGTAGCCCTTGCGGACGAGAACGGCCTCGGCTTCGGCATTGCCGGCAATGGCTGCCGAACAGGCGCGGTATACAATCCGCTCGAACCAGCGGAAAGGGGGGGGATAGCGGCGGTGCAGGTTCTGCCAGGTAAAAAAGAGCGATTTTGCGCCCACAGATCGGGCGGCCTGGACACCGAAAACCGTAGCCAAATTGTACGGCTCCTCGTCCAGATGCACAACTTCCGGCCGCAGTTGCCGCAGCTCTCGCCACAGGGTGGGATAAAAGTGCAGATGGAAATTGCCGTTAAAGAGGAGGGGAATCGTACGCAATTGGTAGCCGGAGGTATGCAGTCGTTCTGCCAGCTGCGTACCCCGCCGGTCCCGCCAACTGGGCGGTGTCAGGACCGTCAGATCGATCCCCTGCCGGGCGATCTCTTCGGCTTTTCTCTGATATGCGCCGACGACAAGCGCTTTACTGATAAGTGTGACTCGCAACGCGTGCGCCCTCCGATCGCTCAGTATAGCGCAGGCGTGAACCGTCCCCAAGTGCGGAAGGAGCTACAGGTATCGTTCAGTCGCGCCCGACGTGGCGCGCGCTATAACTCCGTATCCCGCAAAATGATGGAATTAGCGAGCGTCGCAGGTTCCATGTATAATCCCCAGAGAAATCCCTTGTCATGTATGGTTTGATACCCTCGCCCCAACCGAACAGCTGGGGCGGCCTTTGGGTTGCGGAAAGGTTACATGCGCCTCTGCTCGAAAGAGGCGCGATACGAACCGGTGGCAAGCATATCATACTCCCACAACCGTTGCTAACTGGCGTTTCCGGCAAAAGGGTAGCGAAGATGCCTTACGCCGGCCAACTGGCCGCCATTCAAGAGCGCTACGGTGACGGACTGGACGGCCGCTCCCACGGTGAGGCGTTTCTGGCTCTTTTTCAGGCCCGCTTCGTGCCGGATGGTCTCTATCTGTTGGATGAACCGGAAGCGCCCCTTTCGCCCCTGCGCGAAGTAGGGCCGCTTGCCCTGCTGAAGGAGATGGTCGCCCGCGACGCCAGTTCATCATCGCTACCCATTCACCGATTTTGATGGCCTTCCCCGATGCCACGCTCCTAAACTTCGACCGCTCGCCTTCCCAGTCTGTATCATGGGACATATTGGAGCACGTGCGTGTGACACGAGAATTTCTGAACAATCCGCGGTTGTATCTATGCCATTTGCAGCGCCTTGACACATGGCTTCTTGGCCTATAAGCCAGGCGACAAGCGCCTATGCAACTTCACCATGCCCTGCGCCTCCCCCCAGAAGAGCTTTCTGTCACCACGCTTGTCGGCGCCGGCGGCAAGACGAGCGCGCTCTTTCGCCTGGCAGACGAGGCCGTTGCAGAGGGGCGTCGCGTGGTCACGACCACCACCACCCGTATCTTCGCCACCCAGGCGGATCGGGCGCCGACCCGTCTCGTGGTGGGCTTGGAGGAGAATACGATTGACTGGGCTGCGCTGGAGGCAAACCTCGCGGCGCATGGACACTGCCTGCTCGTCACTTCTCTGGCAGGCCTCAAGTATCAGGGGCTGCCAGCGGCAGTTGTCGACGCGTTGGCGGCCCGTGCCGATGATTTCGGCATCCGCCTGATCGCGGTTGAGGGAGACGGAAGCCGCCGCCGCTCGGTAGAAGCGCCCGCGCCCTACGAGCCGGTCATCCCCAACTGCACGACCCATCTGATTCCAGTTGTCGGCCTCGATGGATTGGGGCTGCCCCTGGCGGAACCGTACGTCCAGCGGCCCGAGCGCCTGCGCGCGCTCCTGCAAGAACCGGATCCAGCGACGCGCCTGACGCCCCGGATGATTGCCCGGCTTGTGGCGCATCCTTATCGGCAAAGATCGATAGAGCCAACCGAAAGCCCCGACACTGGGCGCCAGCCAGCGAGCAGGGCCTGTCGTCAGAATGATGGTGATCCGTCCCTGCCAACCGGGGGAGAGCGGAAGCAGACGGTGGGCGCAAGACTGGCGCCGCTTTTAGACAAAGCAGACAGCGCCCCCTGGCTGGCGGCTGCCCGACAAATCGCCCACCAGTTGTCGCGGCAGAATCAGCCGACGCTCATCGGCGCGGTTGGGTCAGAGAGCCAGACGGCTATTCGCGAGCGCTGGGGCCCGACCACAGCTGTTGTGCTGGCTGCCGGAGAAAGTCGTCGCATGGGCAAGCCAAAACAGTTGCTCTGGTGGCAGGGCGAGCCATTGGTTGCGCGTGCCGCCCGTGTAGCGCTCCAGAGCGGCGCGTCTGAAGCAGTTGTGATCACCGGCGCCGTTGGCGAGCAGGTGGAAGCCGCCCTGGAGGCTCTGCGGCGGGACGCGGGCGGCCGTCTGCGTGTCGTCTTCAACCCAAACTGGCAGGATGGCCAAGCGGAGTCGGTGCGTGTTGCGGTTGGGGCGCTATCGGTAGGGTGCGAGGCTGCCCTGTTCTTCCCCGTGGATCAACCCCGCCTTCCCGTGGCGCTGCTACGTCGGCTGTGGCAGGTATGGCGCGCGGGCAGCGATCTGGGGGCTGTTTCTGTGGCTGGGGCGTTGCGCGGCGCCCCGGCGGTCTTTGATAGGCGTTTTTTCGGCGCGCTGGAACAGTTGCAGGGAGATAGAGGCGGGGGGGGTCTACTGCAACAGCGCAGCGCGGACGTCATTTCAATCGAAACGCCGCCCCATTGGCTGGCTGATGTGGACACACCGGAAGATTGGCAGGCACTTGCATAAAAGGGGAGAGAGCGGAACGAAAACATCGGATTCACGACGAAGCCGACGCTTCGTCGGCGCGCCACGCTTCGCTGATCAGACGAAAGATGTCTGTTTCCGTCACAATGCCGATGGGCAGGAGTCGCTCCCCGCGTGGGCCAGTGGGCTGAACCACGGGAATGCCGCCGATTTTCATCTGCATCATTTTCTCCACCAGTTGGCCGATGGATGCCTCTGGTCTGACTGTAATCACCTCTGCAGTCATCACATCCCGCACGGTCAGCCACTTCTCATCATAACCTGGGTCGTATGGATTGATCAGGCCTGCGGCGGTCTCCGCTTCCAAGACATCGGCGTCTGTGACAATGCCGCAGATATAGCTGTTGTGATCGATCACAACGATACGCCGCACATTGTTTTCTTTCATCAACTCGGCGGCATCCACGGCAAGATCGTCCGGCTCGATTGTGATCACCGGTGCGCTCATAATCTCACTTACCAATCTGCGATGCATTGATGGCTCCAGGGTGATGCGGGTTAGGATTGCTCGACGACGAACCGCAACGCGTCGGTCGTGGTAAAAATTCCGACGACTTTACGCTCCACTACCACAGGTAGCCCGCCGATTTTGTACTTCAGCATCTGGCGGCAGGCTATATGAATCGAATCATCTGGCGCAACGGTTACCGGATTGGTGGTCATTGCGTCGCTGACAGGCAGCTTCGCCCAGAAGTAATTGATCTCAAACAGACTCAGTGTCGTGACACTGGACGGGGCCGCCTGCCGCAGATCACCGAAACTCACGACGCCTATCAAATGACCGTCTTCATCCACAACTGGCAGACGGCGACAGTGATGCTCTACCATAAGGTCCCGGGCATCTGCCAGAGAATCCTCTCTCTGGCAGATATGCGGGTTCGGTGTCATCCAATGCTTCACCTGGCTGCTATCAGACCCCATCTGCGCTTGTCTCTTCGGGCTGTGCAACTACTTTCTTCAATTCGACATTCCCGCCAGTTCAACATCAGGATTATTTGGATTGACAGGAAGCAAGGCAGGGGATATATCCTGTATCTTCCTGTCAATCCTTACTGTGGTATTCGCACGATGCGCAACCCCTGCGGTGCGCTCATACTTCACATCCTGGCGAGGGGCGCTCATGCCTCATTTTCTTCATGAGGGCAGATAGCAGGGCCCGGCTGTGTGTGCCGGTGGCGCGAAAGATCAACATCCGCTCGTCCGCTAAGAAGGTTCGTTCATTGTTGTATCTAAACTGGATCATCAAGCGATCGGCCGGCAGCAGATCGACAAGGCGGTCAGCCCATTCGATTGCAATTACATGGGGGACGGAGTCATCTTCGACAGCATCAAAAAGCTCATCCATACCCAGATCGTATACCTGATCCGCAAGGGCTTCATCCGCCAGGCGGTAGCTGTCCACATGGAACAGGCGCGCTGCATCCGTCGGGACTCTATATTCGTTGACCAAGGTAAATGTAGGGCTGGTGATGCGCGCCTGCACCCCCAATCCTTTGGCCAGCCCCTGCGTGAATGTCGTTTTGCCTGCCCCCAGTTCACCCATTAGTCCGATCACAATCCCTTGGCAGATCGTCTGACCCAGTAGTACGCCGAGTGTTTGGGTTTCTGATGGAGAAGAGGATATAATGGTTATGCATCGACAGTTGGGGGTGGTTAGCATTGCATGTCCTCACCTTTGCGATTGTACCCTCTATCTCGCCGCGGGGTCAACTGCAGTAATTCAGCGCTCGGTGGCCAGTAGGTGAGGGTGAGCGTCTCGCGGGTGTTCGCGCCAGGCGCGAAGCCGAATTGTGGGCTTTTGTGTCTGGCTACTCGCCACTGGTTTTTTCTCTCTCCTCAATGAGGTATTCCAGTTTTGTTTCCAGGGTTTCTTAAACGCCGCCGACTCCTTTTCGCTGGCCTGCTCATAGCTCTGTTGTGTGTAGCCCTCTATATTATCGGTCCTCTGCTTGCCATAGAGGACGATGATGAAGATCTCCCGCTAGATGCGCAGGTTTTTGGCCCCCCTAGCTCTCCAAAGTTGATCGTGTCCGGGCGGGTTGTGTTGGAACGCTCCGGTTCCCATTTTGGTATTCCCCGCGTCAGCCCTGACGGGACACTCTTGGCCATAACGGTTGTGCCCACGGGAACGGAGACAATCAGCCTGGCCGAGATCTATCTGATCGAGCGCGCGACCGGACGTGTGCGCGAGATCATTCCCGGCCACAGCCCACGCTGGCAAACAGGCCGCAGCAACCGGCTTCGCTTCGAGCGGATAGATGCCGACAGTATCCGCACCGCTGTCTACGATACCACCAATAGATTGATCATACGCGAAGATATCGCGCAGTCAAACAACGACGCGCTTTCTTCGCAGGGAGACATTCCGGTACCAGAAACGATACCAGAATACCTGCGCAGGATATACCGGCGCACGATTCGCGAGATCTCGGATGCAGTCTTCGGCATTACGGTATCAGAATATCCGCGCACGATTCGCGTGGCCCACCACCCGGAGAACAACTGTCGTCGCCATGTACCCGACTGGCAGGTGGATGAAATCCCCTTTGAGGAGTATGTGGCCCGCTCCGTCCCTTCGGAAGTTCCTATTTCCTGGCCGCCAGACGCGCTGGCGGCCCAAGCCATCGCCACCCGCACATATGCCTGGTATCAGATTTTGCGGGGCAGAGAACGTTATGATGTGACCGATTGGGCTAATTTTCAGATGATGTGCAATGGCCGCTACGAATCAACAGACAGAGCGGTCAGCATGACGGCAGGGCAGTATCTGGCATACGCGGACGATAGCGACCACGCCCCGATTATTGCCATGTACAGCGCCAAGAACAGCCACCCGACCAAAGACAACCTAGCGACGTCCTATCTGCGGGCTGTGCCGGATGAGACCGGGTTGGGAGAAGTCCTCTGGGGCCATGGCTACGGCATGAGCCAGTGGGGCGCAGCTCGGCGGGCCACTGCCGGCCAGACCTATCGTCAGATTTTGGGCCACTACTACACAGATGTCACATTGCAAAACGCGCAACAACCGAATGAACCCATCGGCGGATTTGTCGGTCTGCCCTTAAACGGCTATCTGCATGCGGGCGGTCTGCGCTGGCGCGCCCTTGTGCCCGCAGCGCCCCTGTCGGGCACAGTCACCCTTGAGCCAGGCGCTATCTCCCTGCCTATCCGGGGCGTCTGGCGGCGTGGATCCGATCTGACAAGTGGGATGTCTCTGGCCGCATCGCTGTTCATCGACAATGACCTGCAGGAGAAGGTGTCATTGCAGATCGATTGGGAACCACCCCAGCCCCCGATATTCAACGCGCCGTTGGCGGTGGAGGCGCCGAGTGCCAAGCTCTTTGTAGGCACGCCAGAAAAAGATGCGTGCATCGGCCTCAGCAGCAACTGGATCTGGCAGGGGGAGTACCTGTACCGCACGCCTGGAGAAACTGGAGAAACTGGAGAAGATGTCAGTGATGCCGCCGCCGATAACGGACGCGCCAGGCTAGGGAGGGCCGGTGTCCACGAGTCTGGTCGGTGGTACGGCCCCTACGCAATCGGCATCCCCCACGACGCCACCTATCGAGTTCTCTTTCGGCTGCGAATGGGTGAGCCTGCCCGCGCTTCCGACGGTGTTCTGCCGGACCAGCCCATTGCCCGGCTGGATGTGACAGATCGGAAAGGAAAGAGGCCTCTGGGTCTGCGCGACATTTGGCCGAGCGATTTCTCCGCGGTAGGGGAATACGTCGACATTCCGGTCGATTTTCATCTGTTTGAGCCGGTCGCGGGGCTGGAGTTCCGGGTGGAGTGGCACGGAGAGGTAGACCTGGCTCTGGATCGGGTGCAGTTATGGCAGTTACAGTTACCGAACGTAGTGAACAGGAGCATCGATTGGCCCCTCTCCTGTGTAGCGAACAAGACAATCGATTGGCGCCTTTCCCACAGCGGCACATCGACGATTTCCGCGATCGCATTCGATCCCGCCAACAACGCCAGCCCAGTGGTCACCCGACAGATCGAATTTGGCAGCGAACAACCACCGGAGTTTGGCGCGTTAGTGGGGGTAAAGGGGTGGTGGACAACTCTGCCAATTACAATTTCAGTACCTGTGCAGGACTATAGCAGTGGGCTGGACAAGCGCAGCGGCCGGCTGCTCTTGGACGACCAGTCGAGAACGGCCCAGTTCAGCCAGCCCGACGCCCCCCTGGCGGCGCAGAAGCTTTTCGTGGTGCTGACGAATATCCCTGACGGCACATACAATGTGCGTTTTCAGGCGATGGATCGATCCGGCTTACAGAGGGAGAGCGCATCCGGCCTGCTGAACGTCGACCGAACGCCGCCGGTTATTCGGGCTGAAGCTGTGGGGGAGAGAGCAAGCGTCACAGACAAAGACCAGCCAGGGGTGTTCAACGGGCCCGTGCAGATCGTCATCGAAGCGGAGGACACAACCAGCGGCGTGTGGGGTATAGCCTATGTGCTCAACGACGCGCCCATTAAACTGTACACTGAGCCGTTTACTATCTCCCAGGAGGGCGTTCACGAGATTCGCTACTGGGCAAAGGACAAAGCTGAGAACTATACCAATAGCCGTCGGCTGAAGGTCTGGGTGCGCGTCGAATCATCTGAATCAACCGAATTGCCTCCCCAATCAGAGGAGATATTCATCCCAGTCGTTCAACAGTGAGGCATAAGCGCCCGCAAGGCGAGGAGAGAACCAGTATTGGCGGGAATGCCGAATCGGGTTTTCATCATATGGCGACCATCTTCTGCAGTCGATCGCCATATTCTTTGACCAGAGCGGTTGCCCGTTCCGGGTCCCCGGCCTCGGCTCGAATTTCAAATAAGGGCTGTTCAGGATTGGGGCCGATGTGTACCCACTCCCCGCTATCGAGGTGGATCTTCAGCCCATCGATAGTGATGACACCATCCCCCTGGTAACTCTGATTCAGCAGGCGCATGACCGTCCCTTTGGCTTCCCAGGGACAATCGACCCGGTGGTGCGCCATAAAGAACATGGGTAGGTCGGCGACGATTTCACTGATGGGCATCTGGCGCACTCCCAGATATTCCAGCAGACGAACGGTAGCCAGCAACCCATCTGCCGCTGGCTGCAAATCTGGAAAGATGAAATGACCTGCTCCATCGGTCGCGAACAGGACATCGTCAGTTGCGGCGCGCATCAGGTCCCGCAGATCGTTCTGGGTGGACACAATCTGCCCACCATGCCGGTTCACCACTGTCTCGAACGCGCGGGGAACAACCACCGGCAGGGCGACCTTAGCGCCGGGATTGGCATACATCGCAAGCTCCAGCAGCAACAGAGCTGCGGTCAGGTCGTCTAGTACTGCCCCGCTTTCATCGATAAGAAAAACTCTTTCTCCGCCTACATCCAGCTTCACCCCGACACCGGCATCAAGTACGCTGATAATTTTGGCGACGTGCTGGAGTTGATGGCGGAACTGATGGCGTAGCAGGGCGAGTTTTGTTTCGTCTATGAGGGCATTCAGGGGCAAATAGTCGACATCGAGTCGATTGAGAATGGTGGACAGGGTGTCGCCGCCCAGCCCGTGGGAATAATCGACAACGACCTGAAAATCAGCGGCGCGGATCCGTTCACGGTGAACACAGGCGAGAAAACTCTCGATATAGCGTTCAGTCGGGTGGGTGGGATACTCGATCCGCCCGATTTCGTTGAGGAAGGCTCGGCGGAAATCTTCGCGGAAAAAGATGCGTTCAACCGCGCGCTCGGTGGCTCGGGTCTGATTCAGACCTTCGCTGTTCATAAACCGAATGTCAACGGCCCGTTGGTCGAAGGGGCTGAGTCGGATATGGACACCGGCTTTGGCAGAGGATTGCATGCGCACGAAATGACGCGCCACCGGAACCGGCGCCTGCCCCAAATCCCACACATTGATGCCGGCGCTGGACAGACCGCTCATCAGCGCCCGTTTGAGCATCCGCGAACTGCGGTGGGCGTCTCGATTGATAGCGATGTAGCTGCCGCGAGGCAGATTGGCGCCCAAGCTGCTGCCCAACTTTGCGGCGAACTCCGGCGTAAAATCCACATTGACGACACCAGTGACGCCGAATCCGCCGAACAGAGAGCGACGGCCTTGGCTGCCCCAAATGATACTGTGGCGGACGACCGCCCCTGGTTCGATCTTTTTATTGGGCCATAGCTTTACGTCTGGGTGCAGCACGCAGTTTTCGTCCAGCACGCAGTTATCACCGATGACCACGCCTTCGTAGGCAATGGCGCCGCTTTTGAGGCTGCACTGACGGCAAATGATCGCTCCCAATAGCTCGCAGGTTTCGCCTACATATGTGTTGCGCCACACAACACAATGCTCCACCTGGCTATGGTTATCAACGACTGTGTAGTCCCGAATCACAGACGGCCCATGAATCGTGACGCCATCTTTGATTTTGACCCCGTTGCCAAGATAGACTGGCCCATATATCTGCGCGTCCGCTGCGATCTCCACATCCGCGCCCAGAAACAGATTGCCTCGCGTCTCCTCGCCGATAGGCTGCGGCAGCCAGACTTTGCCGCTCATCAGATCGGCATTGGCCCGCATATACTCCTCAATTGTGCCGACATCACACCAATACCCCTCGGCAATGTAGCCATGGAGAAGTTTCCCGCGTTGCAGAAGTTTGGGAAAGAGAGCTGTCGAAAAATCATACGGGACATTGTTTGGGATGTCGTCCAGAACCGCCGGTTCCAGGACATAGATACCGGTGTTCACTGTGTCAGAGCGGATGGCGCTCCAATCCGGTTTTTCCAGGAAGTGGGTGATCCTGCCGTTGTTGTCGCTCACAATCACCCCGTACTCCAGCGGATTGGGAACTGGATAGAGCGTCACGGTAGCGAGAGCGCCGCTACGGCGATGGTGTTGGACGATTGCTTGCAGATTGAAATCGGTCAATGCGTCGCCGCTGATGACAAGAAACGTGTCGTTCAGATGGCTGCTCGCGTTCTTGACGCCACCGGCTGTGCCCAGCGGCATCTCCTCCACCACATATTCGATATTCAAGCCCAGGCTGCTGCCGTCGCCGTAGAAATCCTGGATCACCGAAGGCATATACTGTAGCGTAATGACGATTTCAGTTATGCCGTGATGTTTGAGCAGGCTCAGAATATGGCCCAGAACCGGTTTATTGACAAGGGGGACCATCGGTTTGGGACGCCCAATCGTCAGGGGACGCAACCGGGAGCCTTCACCGCCGGCCATTACTACGGCTTTCACTGGGAACTCCTGCGCTAACTGCAATGGCTAGTTGCCAGTAACGACACCGACCACAAGAAACTGCAGTTTAGATGGGCGGCCAGGGATAGTTGCGCTGGTGAGCGAGCGGCAACGGATAATGACGAGCGCTGAGTAGATTGACAATACGACGGCAAAGGGCCTTCTGTTCCGGGACGCTGAGAAGCTCATTCAGGGCTTTCTGCAAGGGGCTGGCGAGCTGTTCCAGCCCATCCTGTAACGACTCCAGATCGGCGAGCAGCTCCTCTTCGATCGGTTCACCACCGAACTCCCAAATCACTGTGCGCAACTTGTATTCCTGATGAAAGCAGATGCCGTGATCGATGGCCCACATACGCTCATCGTAGCCATACAAGCAGTGGCCGGCCTTGCGATCAGCATTGTTGATCAGATAGTCAAAGAGCGTAAGCCGGCGCAAGGCCGGGGCATAGCGGGCATCTTCGCGCATATTGAAGTAGTGGATATTCGGGTCGCAGTGAATAAAAAACTGGATGCTTCCCAGCCCCCGTGGCCCGTCCCGCAGCACTGTCGGCGGCACGATCGCCCAGCCCAGCGCCTGACTGACCTCAAAGGCGGCTGTCTCTCGCTGACAGAGAGTGCCTGGCGGAAAATCCCAAAGAGGATTCTCACCGCGTCGGGGTTTGTAGACCGCGGGGATCTCCTGCCTGTGGTGATGAATGATTGTCAGGAATGTGTAGTTGGAGCTGTATGGCAGCAAGCCTTTCTCTTCGATTTCACCTTCTGTCAGGGCGCGCACTATCTGTTCGTCGGCAGAGATAGTGAGCAGGCTTGGTAAGATGTCACTGTTGTTTGTTGTCTTATGCCGCTGTGGTTCGGCCGTCTTATCAGCGTCTGGCATGAACGTTTCCCGCTTCCCGTCACTACTTTCTGGCCAGCAATAGAGGCTCCACCGCGCCTCTTTCGAGCAGAGGCGCATTGCAACACTACAAAGACAGCGGGAATGCGTGACCGTTCGTGCGCGGGCAGAAGTGACCTTCCGGCTCGATGGGCTGTCCGCACAAAGGGCAGTCTGGCCTGCCGGCGGCGACAACCGCCAGGGCATGTTCACTCAGGGCGCGCATCTGCTCCCGGGTCGCGTAAAAGCGAGCCTTCTGTAGATCGTCCTGCTGTTCGTCGCCAACTTCCGGCACGGCCTGCGCGATCAACACCATCAGGTCCTGTCTTTCATCGTATCCCAGGCCCAATTGGCCGACGCGGAAGGTCGGATCCAACGGTTCCTGCAGATGCGGGACAGAGATGCTTTCATCTACCGCGGGCAGGCGCGGGTGTTCTCTTTCCAGCTCTTCCAATAGTTGCAGAATCGACGCCGCCAAAGCTGCCACCTGTTGCTTTTCTATAATCAGACTGGCCATATGGCTGCCCTGGCGCGCCTGCAAAAAGAATGTGCGCTGACCGGGGCGTCCGACAGCATCGGCAACGATTGCGCTTACAGGATTGAAGTCGAAGGTAAACTGTGATGCCATACTGCAATTCTCAGACTGAAACTTTCTGTCTCGGCTCTTTTGCGGCCTTGTCCGGTCTCTCGTTATCCGACTTGCGCTTTTGCTCGTCCCACTTTACGACAGGAAAACCGCCGATGTCGTTCATGCCTACAATGCGCGGCCCCAAGCGATGAAACGCTACAAGGCTCACAGATGCGGTGCTGATCTGGATGCGCTGGAACAGATCCAGTGGCGTGCCCAGATAGTATGCCAGACTCGTGCGCAATACGTCACCATGGGCGTATACGGCAACCGCTTCCCCTTCGTGCTCTGTACGGATCCGCTCCAGTGTCATAATGACTCGACTCTGCACCTCTCGCAAGGTTTCGCCCCTCGGGAAGCGAAACCCGCCGGGGAACAGTTGCACCAGTTGCCACTCCGGTCGTTTGCTCAGTTCCTTCAATTCACCCCCGCGCCAGTCGCCGTAATCGACCTCCAGAATACCCGGCTCGACACGCACCGGCAGGTTCAACGCTGTGGCCAGAGGCTGGGCCGTCTCGATGCAGCGCAACAGCGGGCTGGAGTAGATCGCGGTAATCGGCTGCGCATTCAGGCGTTCGGCAATGTCCTGGGCCTGTGCCCGACCCGTCTCATTCAGAGACACGCAAGGCGTACGCCCGGCCAGTGCGCCCCGCTCTGTCCAATCGTTTGCGCCGTGACGAATCAAAAAGAGAAATGTCATGCGCGGAGATGCGTCGTTAACGCGCCTCTTTCGAGCAGAGGCGCATTCGACCTCTTCTCCCGCTATCTTTGCCGGCTGTCGTTCTTCTGTTTCTACGTCGCTGTCCTGAATCAAATTTGTCACTCTCTTACAAGGGCGCGCTTCAGCGCCCGTATTCAGTGGTGACTCTATTGTACTCCTGATCTGCTTCCGTGTAAATCTGTTCTGAACAGACGCGCGCAATGAGGGTATCCGGTTACGTATTGCGTAACCAGCAGGGCTGAATTTCGTAGGGGCAACCCTTGTGGTTGCCCAGGGTGGGCAGGCACAACTGCAGTGGTTAGTGGCCATAACGGCATTGGCCACTAGAAACTGACTCCTGGCAACTGATCTATGACCCTACCCCCATCTTGGGGATGCACCGGCCATATTACGCCGAAGACAGAGCGGCGGCAAAGAATGGCGCCTGGGAGAAGACCCTTCCTGTATTTGCCCGCAGTCTACGATATGCTATGATAGTATAACAGATAGACAGAAAGGTTCGTCCCGAGAAATCTGGCCTCGATGCTGGGTGGCCCAGAGGGCGTCCCCGCTTTGCGATCGTCGGGGATGTTGGGGCGAAAACCGCAGTGATCAGTGACCAGAAACGGCACTAACCACTAAATGATAATGTTATCCAGATCTTCTTTGCGTCATGACATCTCGTTTTGCGCGTCAAGTCCGCCGCCGGCTGCTGGTCGTCCTGCTGTTGGCAAACGCGTTGGGGCTGACGGTTTGCCCTGTCGCGGCTGCGCCCGCGCCCTTTGCTTTGCCGGACAATTTGACCCCCATTTACGTCATTCAAGGAGACGGGCCGAGTACGCCCCTGTCCCTGCAACGGGTTTCGACGCTCGGATTGGTGAGCGGCGTTCAGACGAACGGGTTTTATCTGCAGGACCCGACCGGCGATGACAACCTGGAGACCAGTGACGGTATTTTCGTCTACACATCTTCGGCCCCAAGGGTGCATGCGGGAGATTGCGTTCTCGTGCGCGCCGCTGAAGTGTCCGAGTATTATGAAAAGACGGAGCTAAGCTGGGCGCGGGCCATCGAGACGATTCCCACCGAGTTGTGTGGCGAGGGCAAGCTGTCCGCGGCGTCGGCTCCCCTGCCTGTGCCCAATCTCGCTCCAGCATCTCTCCTGGAGCCGTTCGAGGGTATGCTCGTCGCTTTTGAGGAATTGCGGGGCGTCGTACAAGGGCCGACGAAGCGATTCCGCAATGGCGGTGTCGAGATTGCGCTCATCGCTACCCAATCGCTGCCCTTCGTGCGCGGCGGGCGGGTCTTTCAAACCAATCTGGCCGATGCCGCTGGATTGATCTTTCTGAGCAATGGGTTGGGCGCTGAACTGCCGGATGTGGCCTGGGGCGATCGGGTACAAGTACGCTCGCGGCGACCGGGCACGTCGGTGCAGGCGATCATCGACTTCAATTTCGGTAAATATCTGCTCCTACTGTTGCCGGGGCAGGAGATCGAGGTGAGTTCTCGCAATGCTGTCGCGGAGCAGACGCTCCAACCGGACGCGGCGGCTTTCCGGGTTTGCTCCTTCAATGTGCTGGGGCTGGGCCAGGGACTGAATCAGTTGACAGACGCGGCGGTCTACATGGCGGCACTGCGCAAGCGGGCGACAGCCATCGCTGATGGTCTGCATAGCTGTGAAATCATTGGATTGCAGGAGACCGGTACACCGGACGATGCCGAAAATCTGGCCCGAGTTTTGGCTGATGTCAAGGGCTTGGACTACACGGCTATCGGGTTTGCTGGCCCTGGCAGCGCCAATCCGGCGTTTCCTCTGACGAACAGCCTGCTTGTGCGCACCGACCGGGTGACGATAAAAGACGCGCGCATCGATCAGGGCTGCACTCGCTTCAGCTTCAGCGTGCGGCTGATCCCTGGGCGGTGCCCGGCGCGCCAGTTTCCGCTCTTCAGCCGTCCGCCTCTGGTGGCGGATCTGCTTGTGCGCGGCCCCTGGGGAGATGACTATCCGCTGACAGTTGTCGTCAATCACTGGGAAAGCAAGCTCGGTGATGAATCGGCGAACGTCGTGCATCGGACATTGCAGGCGGAGCATGTGGCCTCGATTGTGCAGATGCGTTTGGATGCGGACCCCGAGGCGCACGTCGTCGTGCTGGGCGACCTGAACGATTTCTATGCCAGCGAACCGGTGCTGGCCCTGCAAAATGGCACGCGTCCGGCTCTATTCCATGCCTTTGACGCGCTTCCGCCCCAGGATCGCTACACCTACAACTCTAACGGAGTCGGTCAGGCGCTGGATCATCTGCTGCTGTCGCCGGGGATGCTGCCCCATTTCGGCGCTGTGGATATTGTGCGCATCAACGCCGATTTTCCCGTTGCGCGGCAGCCGAACCCGGAGACGGTCTTTGGGTCCAGCGATCACGATCCGCTGGTGTTGACGCTACGACCTGGGGGAAGCGGCTGGATCGCAGGCAATGCGCAGATTGCAAATGCGCGGGTCGAACTCGTGAACAGCGCCGGCGCGGTGGTCGCCCAGGTGGAGAGCGATGCGCTGGGCGATTTTCGTTTCTTTGATCTGCGCCCCGGCGCGTATTCATTGCGCTTTGCGCTGCCAGCGCATGTCGCGCCCAACAGTGGCGCGCATACATACCTGTACAACGCGCCTCTTTCGAGCAGAGGCGCGTATCATATTTCCGACCCGCCGACAACGGTGAACGTCGTGCAGGGCCAAGCCACAGTCGTAGAGGTATCTGCGCGCCATCATCGCGCGGATACAGGCGCGGCCAGCGCGGTGTTTGGCATATTTTCCGGCGTCGCGGCTGCCCCTTCAGCAGGGATTTCGGATCCGTAGTGGAAAAGTCGAGGCACAGATGGGCAGAGTTTACTTAACCTGGCACGATGTGGAAGAGCTGATCACAAAAGTCATGATGCAGCTCAATACGCCGTACGACGCTCTCCTGCTGATCACCCGTGGCGGCATTGTTCCTGGCGGAATGATTGCCGAAGCGTTGAAAATGAAAGATGTGCTGACCGCGTCGGTTCTCTTTCAACATGGGCTCGGTGTGCGTGCGGAAATGAGTTGGCCCCGCTTCCAGCAGTTCCCGGCTGATCCGCTCCTCAACGGCAAGAAGATCCTGGTCGTCGATAATATCTGGGATCGGGGACGCACGATCGTTACCGTCAAAAGTCGGGTTCAGGGGGCTGGCGGCATCGCTGAGACGACAGTACTCCATTGGAAGCAGCGTCAGAGCCTCTTCAAGGACGAGAAACCGGACTATTACGCCGCGCTGACGGAGGACTGGATATATTATCCGTGGCAGCGCATCGACGATTCAGACGATCTGGTGTCGGTCCGCCCGCGCGCGCCGGAGCTTTCCTGATGTCAGAACTGATTCGTCGCCTGCGAATCGCGTATCCAGATGCCTACTGCGCGCTGAACCACGAGAACCCGTTTCAACTCCTGGTGGCGACGATCCTCTCGGCCCAATGCACAGACAAACGGGTCAATCAGGTGACGCCGGCGCTGTTCGCACGGTTTGCAACGCCGGAGGAGATGGCTGCCGCCGATCGGGAAGAGCTGGAAGCGCTGATCCGCCCCACCGGTTTTTACCGTAACAAAGCGAGGAGTATTCAGGGGGCGAGCGCTCTGATCTGTGAACAGTTCGGCGGCGAAGTTCCGCAGGGGATGGATGAGCTGATCAGCCTGCCCGGCGTGGCTCGCAAAACCGCGAATGTCGTGCGCGGTGTCTGTTTTGGTCTGGCCGATGGCATCGTCGTCGATACCCATGTGAAGCGGCTCTCCCAGCGGCTGGGCCTGACGCAACAGAAAACCCCGCAAAAGATAGAGAAGGATCTGATGGCGCTTGTCTCCGTGGATGATTGGATCGACATTGCTCATCTATTGATTTTCCACGGGCGGCAGGTGTGCGCTGCGCGTAAGCCAGACTGCGTACACTGTACCTTGGCGGATCTGTGCCCTTCGGCTGATCTCTGATCACTCGCCGACATTCCACAGAGGGGCGCTTCCAGATCAGCGGCCGACACTGTGGAGTTTCGGTCACTACGCCTCACTTCTGGAGGCTGACGATAAGGGTGTAGCCCTCCCTGGCCTCCACTTTTACCTGTTCGCCGGCGGTCGTCAGGGCCGGCGCCTCACTGGAGGGCGGTCTGCGCAACTGCGCGTTCCAAAGTTCGCCGGCGATCAGGACAGTGCCTTTTCCGTTTTCCTCAAAGGGAATCCGCACAGTCGCCAACGAGCCGATCAGCCCTTCGCCGCCGGTGGTCGTTTGAAGTCGTTGGGCGACCAGAACCTTGCCGCCGACGAACAAGGTGAACGAACCCATTCCTATGCCCAGAGAAATGATCGTCGGCCACGGCACAGCCAACCCTGGCGCATCGAAGAGCAGCGCACTGCCGAAGATGAAAGAGACCGTGCCGCCCAATGCCAGCGCGCCGAAGGCCGGCGTGAACGCTTCGGCTACCAGCAAAATGAGCGCTAAGCCGATCAGTGCCAGACCGGCGAAATTCGCCTCCAACTGGCCTAGGGCATACAGCCCCAACAGGAGGCTGATCAGACCGGTCATGCCTGGAATCAATGCGCCCGGATTGTAGATTTCGGCGATCAGACCGATGGAGCCGAGGGTTAGCAGAATGGTGGCTACGCTGGGATTGCTGATGAAGTTCAAAAACTCCTGCAATAGAGATAGTTCCCGATGCACAAACCGCGCATCCGCGGTGCGCAGCGTCTGTTCTTCGCCTTGAACTGTGATGACGAAACCGTCCATCTGATCCAGCAAGTCCGGTACATCTTCGGCGATGAAGTCGATGACGCCCAATTCCAACGCGTGCGTCGCGGTGGCTGCGGCGGCCTCCTGCACCGCGGCGACAGCCCATTCCACCGCTTTTTCGCCTCGGCGAGAGGCCAGATTTTCGATATCGGCGCTGAGAATATTGATGACCTTCGCCTGCATCGTATCCCCGATGTCCTCCCCCTGGCTACCGACGGGGCTGGCCGCGCCGATACTGCTGCCGGGGGCCATCGCCGCTACATGCCCGGCCAGTGTGATAAATGTGCCGGCGCTGCCGGCTTGGGCCGCGGATGGCGCGACATATACAACCACCGGCACTGCGGAGGCCAGCATATCCTGCACGATCTGTTTAGTCACATCGACACTGCCTCCGGGGGTGTCCAACCGCAGGATCACCGCTTCGGCCCCTTCCACTTGGGCGGCTTCGATGGCCGTGTCGAGATACTGTCGCAGCACTGGCGTCACCGCCCCGCGGAATGTCAACACCAGGACGAATGACGACCGCTCCGACTGGGAAAGGCGGGCTGCCTGTACGCCGTCTATCGCTGTCAGGAGCAGTCCCAACAGCAGGCAGGAAAGATAAAAGGAGCGAAAAAGCGTTGTGAAGAGTTGTTTTGCGCGCCACTGTGGGGCGCGATAGAGTTGTTTTGCGCGCCACTGTGGGGCGCGATAGAGTTGTTTTGCGCGCCACTGTAGGGCGCGACGGCGGGACGCGTGAGGATGCCCGCGGCAGCGTCTATACATGTGTAGTTTCTCCCTTAGCTCCCTGCGCCCGTATCTGCTCTACAGCAGCCAGCATCTCCAGAACAGATTGCCGTCCGGCGTCGCTGACGGCCCC
Source organism: uncultured Caldilineaceae bacterium (assembly GCA_958295915.1). Taxonomy (GTDB): domain Bacteria; phylum Chloroflexota; class Anaerolineae; order Caldilineales; family Caldilineaceae; genus Bin5. The sequence continues at coordinate 2,138,240 of OY282381.1, read as the reverse complement.
CAGCATCTGCGTCAACTCCTCGACACGCGCTGGCCCCTCGACGGGTTGCGCATCTGTGCCGGTGCGCAGTTCACCATGCCTCTCGAATGTCCGTTTGCGTACGGTCAGATGGAGATCGCCAAAGGCGGCCAGTTGGGGCAAATGGGTGATGCACAGCACTTGATGGCGTAGTGTATTGCCGGCTCGCTGGCCGGTCAGATTCCATAGTTTCTCGCCAACAACGCCGCCCACACGGCCGCCGATGCCTTGATCGATCTCATCGAAAATCAGAATCGACGTCTGATCGGCTTGGGTAAGCACGCCCTTCAGCGCAAGCATCAGGCGGGCGGTTTCGCCACCGGAGGCCACTTTTGCCATCGGTTTGACCGGCTCGCCCGGGTTGGCGCTGATCAGAAATTCAACCCGATCGACGCCGGTGCTGTCGAAGGCTACGCGTCGACCATCTGGCAGGTAGGCGCCATCCTCGCGCTTGACCGTTTTCATGGCGATGGCAAAGCGAGCGTGGCGCATACTCAGCTGGGCCAACTCTGTCTCCACCTGTCGGGCCATCTGTTCGCCGGCGGCCACCCGGGCCTGACTCAATTCTGCGCCCAATGCACCGATTTCGCGCAGCAGTTTCTCTTCCTCTTCCTCCAATGCGGCTGTCTGCGCTTCCCAGTCTCTCAGATCCTCTAATTCTGCCTGAGCCGCCGCGGCGAAGGCCAAGATCTCTGTGATTGTGTCGCCGTACTTGCGTTTGAGATTGCTGATCAGCGCCAGCCGATCTTCGACTTCGGTCAACCGTCCCGGATTGAACTCCAGCCTGTCGGCATAGCCCTGCAGAGTGCGAGCCAAAACGGACAGTTCCTCCAGCAGGCTCTGGCCAGTCGTGGCTGCGTCTGCCATTCCAGTGTCGATGCGGGCCAGGCGTTCGACGCGCCCGACGGCTTCAGCGAGGACGTCGATGACCCCTGGCATCTCGCTCTCGCCTTCATTCAATAGAATCGCCGTTCCGTTCGCCAATTGCAAGAGGGTTTCGGCATTGCCGAGCCGTTTGCACTCTACTTCCAGGTTTTCGTCTTCACCGGGTTCCAGAGCGGCCTGATCGATCTCTTCCACTTGAAAGCTGAGGAGGTCCAGCCGTTGCGCGATGGCGCGGGCATCGTTGCGCAGCCGTCTCAGATCTTTTTGCACCTGCTGTACCTGTTGGGCCTTTTCCGCTACCTGACCACGTAAGGATAGCAACCCGCCATACCGATCCAGCAGATGCACGTGGGTGCGGGGGCGCAATAGATTCAGGTGCTCGCCCTGGCCGTGCATATCGACGAGTAGGGCGGACATTTCGCCCAGCAGTTGCAGAGAGACAGCGCGCCCGTTTATGCGGCTGATGTTGCGCCCACTGCGGCGCACCTCCCGGCTAAGGATGAGCGTTTCCGGCGCGTCGGGGTCGTCCAGCCCTTCGGCTGCCAGCAGACAGCGGATGGCGTCCAGATGCGTCGGGCCCGGGTCGTGCATCGGCGTTTCGGCTACGAGGCGAAAAATCGCTTCGATCTCCGCTCGATCTGTGCCAGCCCGCACCATCTCCGCCGTCGCTCTGTCGCCTAACAACAGTCCGATGGCATCGATAATAATCGATTTGCCAGCGCCGGTTTCGCCGGTCAGGATATTCAATCCGTCGTGGAAACGCAGATGCAACTGATCGATGATAGCGAAGTTGCGAATCTGTAATTCCATCAGGGTGACCACTGATTCGATCCGGGCACTGAATTCAGTCAGAGAAGGCAGTGTTTGCGCAGCCATAGATTCAGACGCATCCTTATGGCTTGTGAGATTCTGCAGGTGTCATTTTAGCACAAATGACACGGATACATGGAAGGAGTTGCCTCCATGTCGATATTTGCCATTATTCTTTTTCATGGTATAATGCAATAATTGAGAGAGTTCCATCGATGCCGATAATGCGCTCCGCATATTGTAAGCTAAGGAGCTTAGCAAATGTTATCTTTAGGACCAACAGGGCCGTTTCTTCTGTTTATTCCCACCTTAGGGCCAACAGAGCTAATTCTGATTCTGGTGATTGTCATTATCTTCTTTGGCGTCGGACGGCTGCCGGAAGTGTTCGGTGGACTGGGCCGCGGCATTCGGGAGTTTCGCCGGGCCGCCAAAGATGAGGAGGATGATTCAGAGCAAACAGACGCCCCTTCCACAACGGAGAGCGCTGCGCCTACGGTAACTTCTGAGGCAAATCCACCGGAGAAGGTCTAGCGTCCGCGCGCCGCGGCTGCCGGTCCTACCCTATTCTGCCGGATTCCTTGCCTCTAACGTTCTGGCGCAGTTGTCCGGTCCCTCCGATCGGTGATCGGGTCTTTTCGTATGCGCATGAATCTCGCAACAGCGTCATTGTATTCGAGGTAAACGATGGATGTTTTTTTAATGATCGCAACAGTTATTATTGCGGTCGCATTGATCGGCATCGTTCTGTTGCAAGGGCAGGGTAGCGGGTTGGGTAGCGCCTTTGGGGGCGATGCCGGCGTCCATCGCACCCGCCGGGGTGTGGAGAAGACCATGTTTAATTTGACGCTTCTTTTGGCGTCTTTATTTCTCCTGCTCAGTCTCGTGACCGTTGCCCTTCGCTAGTAGCGCCCCGGCGATGAAAAATATCCATTTCTGCTTGCGTCAGACCGATAACAGTTCGGCGTTCAATCGCGCCGGCTCTCCTACCTATGTCGGATCAACAGTCATTCGATAGGGCGGCCACAGTTCGTACCGAATTCCTGTCGGAACCGCCTGCCCCCTCCGCGTCGCTAGGCCGATATATCCGCTGGCAGGCGCTGCTGGCGGTAGTAGGTATCGTTCTTCTGACTCTTCTAATGGGTGTCACGGCCTATACCGTTTCCACTGACCTGGCGCCAGAGCGGGGTGGCGTGTTCCGAGAGGGTGTTGCTGGCAACCCCCAATACATCAATCCATTGCTATGCCACGCCCATCATATCGATCGCGATCTGTGCAGTCTTCTCTTTCGGGGTTTAACCCGGCTGGATCAACATGGCCAAGTGGCGCCGGATCTGGCTGAGGCCTGGTCCATCACACCAGATGGGCTTGTCTATACTTTCCGCCTACGCGACAATCAGTTTTGGCACGATGGCGCGCGTGTTTCCCTCGATGATGTATTGTTTACCATCGAAATGATGCAGAGCCAGGATTGGCCCATTCCACCCGATCTGGCAGAACTGTGGCGTTCGGTCACTGTAGAACGGGTTGATGACCGCACTGTGCACTTTCTTCTGGACGAACCATTTGCGCGGTTCCTCGATTTCACAACAGTGGGATTGCTGCCGAAGCATATCTGGCAGAATGTTCCCGCTTCCGAGCTAATGAACAGTCCGTTCAATGCGAACCCGGTTGGCAACGGCCCAATGCAGGTAACATCTGCCTCCGCGGAGTTTATACGCTTGGAACACAACCCGTATTACGCTGAAGATATTCCATTTGTGTCTGCCTTGGAGTTCCATTTCTACCGGGATTATCCTGCGATTTACGCTGCATACAGCGCCGGTGAGTTAGACGGTGTGAGCCGGGTATTGCGGTCGGATATCCCTTGGGCGCAAGACCGTACGGATTTGCAGCTTTTTTCCGCGCTGGAATCGGTATATGTTGGTGTCATTTTTAATCTGCAGAATCCGAATGTTCCCTTTTTCCAGGATGTATCAGTGCGTCGCGCGCTGTATCACGCGCTGAATCGCGCGCGGCTTCTCGAAGATATAGTCGGTGGGCACGGTGTGCTGGCATCATCTCCCATTCCCTCGAACAACTGGGGGCACGCCCAAGATACGCCATCCTATGCCTATGACCCGAGCGAAGCGCGACGGCTATTGGATGAAAGCGGCTGGGTCGATTCGGATGGCGATGGCACGCGCGACAAAGATGGGCAGGCCATGCGCTTCATCTTGCTGACAAACGACGACCCAGGCCGGGAGGCGCTGATCGAGCAGATCAGCGCAGATTGGCAGGCTGTCGGCGTGGATGCAACGAAGGAGAGTGTCAGTTTCGCTGGGTTGGTAACAGATTTTCTGACACCGCGCCATTTCGATGCAGTGTTGGTCAGTTGGGATATCGCCGGCGACCCCAATCCTTTCCCCCTTTATCACAGCAGTCAGATCGATACGGGCCAGAACTATGGCGGATGGTCGAATGAAGAAGCGGATGCGTTGCTGATCAAGGCCAGAAGTACAGTGGATCAGGAGAAGCGCGGGGCGCTTTATGCAGAGTTTCAGCATATTTTTGCCGCAGACGTACCGGCGATCCCTCTGTACTACCCTGCCTATACCTATGGCGTCAGTGAGCGGGTGAAGGGAGTTCAGATCGGGCCATTGAACACTCCGTCAGATCGATTCGTTACATTCCCGGATTGGTATATTCGCACCCGCCGGGTTCCGGCAAATCAGCGGCTGACCGAGGTTGAAACGTCGCCGTAGATTGGCCTGGAGTGGGCTGTTCCAGACCGTTATGTATGCAATTTGACAGAAGGCGGTCGGCCAGTATACAATGTTCTTCAGAGCCGCAGTGGCGGAATAGGAAGACGCGCTACGTTCAGGGCGTAGTGGGCATTAGCCCGTGGGGGTTCAAATCCCTCCTGCGGCATAGAAGGGACCCAGATAGTTTGTTCGGGTTCCTTTTTTGTTATACTGCTAACGTGCGCAGTGTTCTGGATGTTTGCGTCAGCTGTCCTGCGAGGAAAGCCTATGGGCCGCACCCGTGCCCCAACGGCGCGCCCCTCAGTGGCGCGCAAGACAACACCTACACAGACGGATGATAATAAACGCCAGCGTTTCTCTGCCCATCCCGTCTTGTTTTTGGTTGGGGTTGTCGTTGTACTGTATTTTGTATACCAGCATATAGAGAAACTGCGCGAGCTGGGCGCCGTGCAAGCGCAGATCGCTGAAATGCAGCAGAACATTACGCTCGGTCAGCAGAGCACGTTGGATTTGCAGGCCAAGTTGAGCTACGCGTCAAGCGACGAGTATGTGGTTCAGGTGGCCCGTGGGGAGTTGGGGTACATTCAGGACGGAGATGAGGTCTACGTTCTGCTCGATGCGCCCAGCGCTGACGTGGAAATCTTGCCCACAGCATCCCCCACGGAGTTGGAGGAGGATTCTTTCCGCCCTTTAGATTGGAGTTGGTGGCAGTCCTTGTTCCAGTGGGATGGGCAGGCAGAATAATTCGCAAACGGCAGACATTTGAATTTGACGCCAAGCGCCTGTTATGGTATGCTATTCATCGTGCCCTACAGTGAGGTATGAGCGCAATCACATAAACTACATGAATGAGTCGTCAACTGGCGGGAATACCGAATTGGCGCGTAAAACAACTTTATCGTTGCGGGGTGGAGCAGTGGTAGCTCGTCGGGCTCATAACCCGAAGGTCGCAGGTTCGAATCCTGCCCCCGCTACCTCAGTCTTAAAAAGCCGCCGAACCGAAAGCGGTCGGCGGTTCATTTGCGCCTCTTTCGAGCAGAGGCGCATTCTCACTTTTTCGGTTGGGCGACGTAGCTCAGGCGGTTAGAGCGAGGGCTTCATAATCCCTAGGTCGGTGGTTCAAGTCCACCCGTCGCCACCTCCTCTCGCATTACGCTGGCAAGATCTGAATCGTGCGTTGAAAGTCAGTATTCAATAGCCGCCGGGCGCCCAGTCGTTGTCGCGATTTTTTGGTTGTTTTGCGCGCCACTGTAGGGCGCGACGGGGTCGGCGTTCTATTCCTGGATTCAATCTGGAATCCGATAGGAACTGGCCTGGATACAGGTCACACTTTCGCCGTCCTGACCATAGTAGGCTGTGCAGATGGACCCGTCGGCTCGTTGAACTGATGTCGGATAGCCCAGATCCCCGTTTGGAAAGTCATCCCGCAGGATAAGCTCATTGTCAATATCCCAGCTCGCGCCCCCATCGCTGCTCAGGCAGCCGCGAATCCCGAAAGGCGCCCAACGACAGCCGTAGACGCACAGCAAGCGTCCATCCTGTAAGCGCAGCATGTGGGCCGGCAGGCCGCGCATGGGTGTCGGCTGCGCTCTGCTCCATGTAAGCCCACCGTCATCAGAGTGGCACTGGTATAGATGATAGTCGCCCTCTGCGTGGGTGCGCAACATAGCTAGTATGCGGCCGCCCGGCAGGGAAAGCAATGCCGGTTCGAAGAAACCGATCGTATCGTCGCCCGCGATCAGCCGCGCGCCGCTCCAGGTGTGGCCCTGATCATAGGAGGGCACGACAAAGGCGGGACATGGGACCTGACTCTCGTCGTAACACGGTAGCAGCAGAGTTCCGTCCTCCAATTCGGCGATCGAGCGCAGGGTATATCCAGAGGCGTATGGAGAGACATCGACCCGGGCGCTCTCGCTCCAGGTGCGCCCACCGTCCTGGGAGCGGTGGATGTAAGTGCCCTCGGCCACGGGATACGAACTGACCCAAGCAAACTCTGGGCGAGAGGTAAAGCGCGCATGGGCAGGATTCTGGGCGGCTACGTCAAGGGAGACAAAGGTATTGCGGGCGGTATTGACCAGCAGAACGCCGCTGGACAGCTGCGCCATGCCGGGATCGTCCATGCCAAAATAGTCGTAACCGGCGATCACTTGGGGCGCATCCCAGCTCTGGCCGCCGTCGACAGATCGCAGCAGCATGTTGAGCAGGCTCGGATCGAGATGGGTAATCTGGGAACGACGCAAGGCCTCGCAGAAAGCGAGCGCCCACTCGCCATCCTGCAGGATTTTGATATCCGGCCAGGCGCAGTAGGCGTGGGGATTTTTGTAGATCACGTGATGGGTCAGTTCCAATGGGCGCATACGTTGGGCCTCTGTCCTTATATCTGTGCCTTCGTGAGCATATCTTCCAGCGGGTTGTCTTCGATGGTCAGTGGAAATTCGACGCGGGCGCCGGCGCGGCGTTGGGATTCATAGACCGCCATGATCATCTCCAGCGCGGCGCGGCCCTGTCTGCCGCTGGAGACACTCTCTCGATCCTGCTCGATGCAGTCGATCAGGTCTGTCACGACGTTCACCCAGGCATTGTCAGTTTGGGTGGCGACCGGCTCCCACTCGACGGGTTCAGTTCTCCCCTTCCACAGATGCAGATATGGTTCCCAACCGTAGCCGCCGGATCTCTCCAGACTGTTGCGCGCGCCGTGCTGAATAGCGAGACGGCCTTCATCACCTTCCAACAAGATTTCGAACGAGCCATAGCGTCGGCGTCCGCCGGATTCGAAAAAGAAGAGGCAGCCACTGTCCATATGGAACAGACCAGCCGCCAGATCCTCGATCGTCAACGCCTTGTTGCCCCGCTCGACAGTGGCGAAAACCCATTCAGGGTCACCGGCATAGTAGCGGATAATATCGAACAGATGAGTGCCGTTGTGCATCAGTTCGCCGCCGCCGGCTGTCCGGTACTGAGAGTGCCAGCTGCTGGGATCCCGCTGATTGGTAGAGAGTAGGTTGCCCCGGATGGCGCGCAGCTCGCCAATAGTCCCCTGCTCGATCATCGCTTTCACATTGAGGAAATTGGTTTCAAAGCGCATAGAGTGATCGATTATGAGTTTGGCGCCGGCTTGGTCGCAAGCCTCGATCATTCTGTCTGCCTCGGCCAGGTGAAAGGCCATCGGCTTTTCGCACAGTATGCCGCGTGCGCCCGCTTGGGCTGCGGCAATGGTAACTGGGCCATGCAGATTGTCCATCGTGCAGACGCTGACAATATCCAGGCCAGCTTGCGCCAGCATCTCTTCATAGCTACTGTATCGCTGGGGAATGGACCAGCGCTCACAGAAGATATCCAGTTTGTCGGCATCGATGTCGGCGGCTGCCACCATTTGCGTCTGGGGCACAAGGCTGTATGCCTCTGCATGCAGGCCGGCCACACGGCCGCAGCCAACGATTCCTACATGGTACGTCCTATCATCTGTCATTTGAATGCTCCTACTAAGGCGGCGCCGGCGAAGGCGCGCATCATGAGGATGATGATAATCGCAGTCGGGATCGAAGCGATCACATAGCCGGCCATCAAGGGGCCGTACATCACCTGGCTGGAACCGGTGAAGTTGGCCAGCCCCAACATCAGCGTAAACTTCTCCCTGGAGCGCAGCACTAACAGCGGCCACACATAATCTCCCCAAGTGGAGAGAAAGGTCAGCAGACCTACAATCGCCATGATGGGGCGGGACAGAGGCAGAGCGATCAAGCGATACATCTGCAGCTCCGTGCCGCCATCCATTCTGGCCGCTTCGAACAGCTCCTCGGGCAGATCGGAAAAGAAACCGGTGAGCAGAAAGATAGCAAAGGCGAGTCCGCCAGCGATATAAGGCAGAATCAGGCCCCACAGGGAGTCCATCAGCCTGAACTCAACGATCAACAGGTAGCGTCCGATCAGGGTGAGAACGCTGGGAATCATCAACAACGAGAGCACCGCGTAGTAGGCGCCGTTCTGCCAAATGAAGTCGATACGGGCAAAGGCGTAGGCGGCCAGCGATGCGCACAGCAGCACCCCTAAGACGGTTCCAATGCTGACGAGGCTGCTGTTCAAGATAAAGCGATAGATCTCGTTCCAGGCCTGGACATAGTTATTCAGCTGGAGTGGCCAAGCCGGTATCCAAAAGTAGTCGAGCAGCTGTTGAAAACTCTTAAACGAAGTGACAATCGTAAAGATAAAAGGAAAGAAGGTTAGAAAGAGCAGTAGCAGAAGCGCCGTATGATGCAAGGAACCTTTGATCAGAGCGCCAATGGCGCTGATTCGGTTCGGGACAGGGTTCGCCGCTGGGGGGACGGACTGGTTTCTCATCTGTTTAGCCTGTCTTCGTTCGTCGTGTGCGGGCAAACGGAGAAGTTGTATAGCGGAAGCTCAACAGGGTCAGAACAAAGATTGCCATGAACATCGTCACGCCGATGGTTGCGCCGTATCCCATATTGTCGCCCCGGAAGGCCGCCAGATACAGCAAGAGCCCGGGCACCAGAGATGCCTTGGCCGGCCCACCTAAGGTCATGATCAGAACAAAGGCGAAGTCCTGGATGATGCCGATCATGGTCTGAATCGCCACCAGTTGGATAGATGTGGTCACCAGGGGGATATCTATGCGCGCTATCCGTTGCCAGACGCTACAGCCATCTATGACTGCCGCATCCAGCACTTCATTGGGGATCTGCTGTAGCCCGGCGTAGAAGATCATAAAGGGCCAGCCGGAAATCCAAGGGAAACTGACCAGGAGCAGGGCGGGAATCACCAATTTGGGTTCCGCCAGCCAGGCTGTCTGCAGCTCTTCCAGGCCGATAACGCCCAGGAAACGGTTGAGGACCCCGATCTTGGGCAGTGGATTGTAGATAAACTTCCAGATCATGATGGTTACCAGAAACGGGACTACCATAGGCAACACGAAGAGGGTACGGTACCAGTATTTGGAGCGTTCCCGTTTGAGGTTGAACACCAGTTCCGCCACCAGGAAGGGCGAGATACGCTGGACCATCCAGCCGAGAAAGAACCAGCCGAGATTGCGGGTAGCAATATGCATATTGGGGTCGGATACCATCGTCGTGTAGTTCTTGAAGCCAATGAATCGAGCCACCGAGAAGCCATCCCAGCGAAAAAGCGAGTGGTAAACGACATTGAGCGCTGGCTGGTACATAAAGATGGCCAGAAAGAGAAACGTAGGCAGCAGAAACAGAAGCGCGGTCAGGTTGCGCCGCAGCGCCCGGCGTCGACTGCTCCAGAGTTCGGTATCGGGGGAGGCGTGGGCAACCGTTCCTGACATGGTGTTCGATTTATCCAAGTAGGCGTTGTTCAATCAGGTTGGAGCATGGTTGACATGGGGGCGAAGGACAAGCAGATGCTTGTCTGGTTCGTCCTTCGCCCCCTCTGGCTCGCAGCCATCCCCGCTCGAAAGGGGCGCAGTGGGTCTAGGCGTTGAACGGCATCGCAAAGGGTTCGGTGGGGACCTGGTAGTCGCCCCAAGGTGGTGGCGTGTAGTCGGCTCTGAGTTTCTCCCACTCAGCTGCCTCGTCGTGCCACTCTTTGTCGATCAGGATGTTTTCGATGAAGGTGGGCAGCACATCGACCTGCACCTGGATCATCTCTTCCAGCGTCATATCGTCGGCGAAGTAAGCTTGGATTGCCGAGAACCAGTCGTACCAGAAGTGCCAGTCGCCGATCCGGTCGGAGGAGAAGCCGGGCGGGGCGGTCTGCTGTTCGTAGTCCCTGACCAGCGCCTTGACGTCGTCGTCCACTTCGATGTCTTCCAGCCCTTTGATGGTGGGCAGGACGAGCTGATGTCCCAGTCGCTCTGTGATCAGGCGCGCCGAATTGGCGGGCGTGGTCATGAACTTTAGAAAATCGATAGCCAGTTCAACGTGCCCGCGTTCGCGCGCGCTCTTGGTCACTGTCTTGCTCTCTGTGGCGCGAGCGATCAGCCAGGTCGGATCCTCTTCAGCCCACGGCGTCAGCTGATTTGTCAAGCGCGGCAAATTGAAGACCCCAAACTTTTCGGTTCCTCCCAGATCCATGAGCTGTGGCCAGATCTTGGCAGCGTGCCACACCATGGCCGACTGCTCGGTCATGAAGATCTCGCCAAAGCCAATCGCTGAGGTAGTCGTCGTCATCTGCAGGTAGCCAGGCTGGTAGTATTCGGTGGCCGCTTTCCAGATCCGGGTCGGCTCTACCCAGTAGGGGGCGTCCAGTTGCACGATGCCAGCGATGGCGGCCCGGGTCTCTTCTTTATCCGTGGCGAATCCATCTCCGTCGATGTCGATCAGTTCAAATAGACCCATGGCCCGCACCAGGTAATCCACCATGCGGTCCCACTCCCAGCTCAGGAGGGAGCTCTCTACTGGGATCATTCCCGAATCCAGGATCTGCTGGCACATCTCGTAGTAGTCGTAATAGGTCTTGTTGGGCAACTCGGTGATGCCGGCCTCGGCGAACATCTCCTTGTTGTAACCGATAACCAGCCCGGGGCTGCCCCAACCCACAGGGATGTCGTAGTTGTTGCCATCGGCTAACGGTTGGGGATGCACATCCTGAAACCATTGATCGATCCAGCGATTATGGCCGGGCTGGTCAGAGGGGATATAGGCGTTTGGCTGGTTCAGGTATTCCGTTGTGGGGACTATCGTGTCCTTGTCGTAGATGAAAGAGAGACCGTAGGTGAAGCTGATGTCTGGCAGGGTGCCTGCCGCTGCCCCCGCCTTGAAGTAGGTGGGTTGATTCATGGCCTCGGTTGCCCTGAACGGTTCCTCAAACGTGACCTGGACGCCTGGGTTCTGGTCCTGATACTCTTCGGCGATCCGCAAGATTTCGAAGAGGGGGACCGGCGTATCGGCAGTGACTTTCCCCGGAATGTATTGCATATCGATGGTCAACTCGCCCTGCAGTTCCTGGGCTCCGCTTTCGCCTGCCTCTTGATCAGCAGTCGTTGGCGCTGTCGGCGGCGCGCACGCTGCAACGATTCCGGCGACAGCGAGCCCTCCACTCCGCGCCAGGAATTGGCGACGAGATAGCGCTTTGTTCATTGTAGCCTCCTAAGGCTTCGGTCTGTAGTGATGGCTGGAGTAGATGAAGAAAAAGGGCGGGGCATGGGCTGCTTTTGCGCGCCACAATTCGACGTTTGCACGATGCGCCGCAGACGTGCGAGGCGCTCACGTCGAACGAAGGCGCTCTAGCCTTTGAGGCCAGAGAGGCTGATGCCGCCGATGATATATTCCTGCGCCAGTACGAACAGGATGATGATAGGAAACGAAACAATCGTAGAGCCAGCGAATACGGATGGCCAGTTGATCGAATTTACATCTCGGAAAAGGGCAATCCCGACGGTGACCGGATATTTCTTCCAGTCGGAGAGAATGATTAAGGGCCAGACAAACGAACTCCACTCATTAAGGAAGATAAAGACGCCCAGTGTCACCATAGCTGGTTTGGCCAGCGGTAACATGATGCGCCAATAGGTGCCGAAGAAGCCGGAGCCGTCGATGCGGGCAGCATCTTCCAGCTCCCGCGGGATGTTGAGAAAAAACTGGCGCAACAAGAAAATGCCAAACGCGCCGGCAAAGCCCGGCAGTACCACTCCCATGAAGCGGTTGGTCAGCCCTAACCCATGGGCAATCAGAAAGGTTGGGATCAGGGTGACCGACCCCGGCAGCATCAAGGTGGCCAGTACGGCCAGAAACAGAGCTTCCCGGCCCGGAAAATTCACGCGGGCAAACGAATAGGCAGCCAGGGAATCGATGAAAAGTTGGATAATCAATACCGTCGCGGCATATAGAATGCTGTTGCGCAGGTATACCCCCATCTGGCCGATGGTCAAGGCATCGTGATATGTGCTGAACGTGGGGGGCATGGGGATGATCGAATAGGGATTGGTGAAAAAATCGGTCCGGCTTTTGAACGAATTGGCCAGCATCCAGATATAGGGAAAGATCATGCTGATGGCAAGAACGATCAGCATCGTATAGATGAGGAGTATGAAGCTACGCCTGGCAATGCCTGGAAGTAGCTTGCGCTGTTCTCTGGCCTGGACAATAGAGTTGGATATAGTACGCGCCATAAACTTAGTACAGCTCCCGGGAGATGAACAACTTCAATTGCAACGCGGAGAAGAAGAAGATCACACCGAACAGCAGCCAGGAGATTGCGGCCGCATAGCCCATTTCAAAATTTTCAAAGGCATAGTGATAGACTACCATCTGGACGGTCTGGGTCTGGTTCATAGGCCCACCCCGAGTCATGATGAAAACCTGGGTAAAGACCTGAAACGCGGCAATGGTTAAGGTTACAAACGCGAAGATCAGGGAGTTCCGCAACAGAGGAATGGTGATGTGCCAGAAGGTGTGCCGGCGGCCGGCGCCGTCTACCTTGGCCGCTTCATAAAAGACCTCCGGAATTTCGGCCAGGCCAGCCAGAAAGATGATCATGTAATAGCCGACAGCGCCCCAAATCGTCATGATCATGATGGCCGGTAGCGCCGTCAGAGGATTAAACAGCCAATTGGGACCTTTGATACCCACCAACTTGAGCAACTGGTTGACACCGCCGGTGGGTTCATACAGCCACACCCATAGCATAGAAGTCACTACGACAGGCGTGATGGTGGGAATGAAGAAAATAGTACGAAACAGGGCCCGCCCTCGTCGAACCTGGTTGCCAAGGACAGCCAGAAATAAAGAGACAACCGTAATTGCTGGCACAATCACGATTACGTAGATGAAGGTGTTGCGAAAACTAATGCGTACCAGGGAATCGGTCAACGCGCGGCTATAATTTGCCAGGCCTTCGAAAGGCCGCACGTCTGTAATGATGTCATATTGGTGAAAACTGATGTAGAGAGAGAATACAATGGCGACGTAGGAAAAGATGGAGATCAGGACAGCAGCCGGACTGATGAAGAGATAGCCCTGCCAGGTTCTCCTGACTCGTTTCCACAAGTCTCTGTACTTGCTTGCCTGGGGCTGAAGCGGCTGTGGCTGTTGTGCTAGGGTCGTCAATTTGTCATTTCCCCGACGTGCGGAAAGAGAACAGAAGTGAGGAGAGAGAAACAGCGCTCTTCCCTCACTTCTCGTCAACTATTCGTATCCAGCCTTGGCCATAATGTCATTGCATTCCTGGACGAGCCGATCTATCGCTGTTTCGGGCTCTTCCGCTTGTAGAATGGCTGCTTCGAGTACCGGTCGAATGGCGGCATCCAGCGCGCTCTGCTGAATGTACACCAACGGTGTACCCACTGATGTGGCCTGCGGTACCATGGTCAGCACTGGCAACTGCTGGAATTTAGTCTGATATTCAGGTGTGTCGTAGAAATCCTTGCGTGGCGCCAACCAGTCGCCGATCTTGAACCGCTCCAACATCCAGTCCAGGCCGCACCAGAATTCCAGGAAGGACCAACCGGCATCTTTGTTTTTGGACTTGGTTGGCACCACGAGCATGTTGTTCCAGAGGGCTGTGCCTTGCTTTCCGCCCTCCACAGGCGCCGACGGCCACAACATAGTAAACCAGTTCAATTCTGGTACATCTGCACGCAAGCGCCCATATTGCCAGGGGCCAGATTGGGCCATGGCGGTCTTTCCTTGCTGGAACTGTGCCCAGTCCTGGCGTTCAGGCGCTATAGGTTGGGAGACTCTGTCCATGTGGAGCATGTCTAGGAACCAGTGTAGGCCATTCACCGCGGCGTTTTTCTCGTTGAAACCAATGCCATTCTCGATGCCAGCATCGTTTTTGGAATAAAAGCCTGCATCATGGCAGCTGGCCCATACGCTCAGGGTTTGGGCGGTGGGTGTGCCTACCAGGAAGCCCGATTGAACGATATCGTCGCCATCTCGGCGGGTCAGCTCTTTGGCTGCCTCGGTGAAGTCCGCCCAATTCCACTGTGCAATTTCTTCGGGATCAGTGGTAATGCCCGCATCTTCAAAAAGATCTACGTTGTAGAATATCTGATTGCTGTCCGGCCCCTCGCCGAGCACGCCGTACTGGGCAGGGCCCTTGGTGGCCTGAAGCAACGCGCCGGTCAGGAACTTGTCCGGCGCCAAGTCCGGCGTAACTTCAATGAAGGGGGTCAGGTCCAGGAGCGCGCCCTTGTCAAAGAAGTCACGTGCCCAGTAAACGGAGCTATGCATGACATCAGGAACATCGTCGGCCGCATGGGCTGCCAGGAATTTTCGGAAATACTCGCCGAAGGGAACGTTCTGGTAATTCAATTCCAGTTCAGGGTTCCGCTCTTCCAAGGCGACAGGCAACCTATCGAACAGTGCTTTGTTGGCGGCACTGCCAGTTGGTCCCCACCAATCCCAATAGGTGATAGGATGCCTGACCTGGGCCGGCTCTTCCCCTGCCATCTCCGCAGATGGTGATTGCGCAGGCGCCGGTGTACACGCTGCCAACGCATTTACACCAATACTCGAAAGAGCTGTAATCGCAGAAAGCCTCAGGAAATCTCGGCGACTTACCCGATTCTTCGACATTTTCATGAATCCCTCCTTTTGATTGGAACTACAAAAATTTTTGTTGAGGACGAAATACAGACCGAAATTCTCTGAGTTCAGTTGCAGGGGAAACACTGGAGCCGATGAAGGTTCTACGAACGGACATGAGGCCAACCTAGTCGTTCGGGCGAAATAATTTCGTCAATTAGAAGGCATTTGCATTGAAGTTTTTATACTATATCAGATCTTCTTTCAGTTGTCAAAGGCACGAAATTAATGTTGTTTGGCGCGCCACTGTGGGGCGCTATTACGTTGTTTGGCGCGCCACTGTAGGGCGCGCATTGACACTCATCATGTTCTATATTACAGTCAAATCTGCCTCGATGGAGAACGAAACGCGCGGCGAACGCCATGGATCAGAGCAGACAGCTTATCAGCGAAGGAGATGAACGATGAGCGCCACACCATTCGCACGCGGGGAGGAGACAGCGGCTGTCGAGCCGCTCTCGCTGCCGGATCGGATCCGCGATGAGGAGGAGCTTGACAGGCTGCTCTCGCAGCCCTCTCCGGCAACGTTGTCTGCCCTGAAGAAATTGGATTCGGATCTGGTGATCCTCGGCGTTAGCGGCAAGATGGGTCCCACTCTGGCGCGTATGGCCGTGCGTGCCCTGGATGAATTGAACTCGTCCCACTGCGTCTACGGCGTAGCTCGATTCAGCCAGCCCCATACCCGAGATCGGCTAGAAGGGTGGGGCGTGCAGACGCTGGTCTGTGATTTGTTGGATCGGGCGGAGCTGTCCGCCCTGCCGGATAGCAGCAACGTGATCTGTATGATCGGTCAGAAGTTCGGCGCCATGGGCAATCAGCACATGACTTGGGCCATCAACACCTATCTGCCGGCATTGGTGTGCGAACGCTATCTCCATGCCCGCATCGTCGCCTTTTCCACGGGAAACGTCTATCCGCTCGCGCCCGTCGTCGCCGGGGGTTCCCTGGAGAGCGACCCGTTGGCGCCGGTGGGTGAATACGCTATGTCCTGCCTGGGACGCGAGCGCATTTTTGCCTATTTTTCGCGCGTGCACGGGTTGCGCTGCGCCATCATGCGCCTCAACTACGCGGTTGAGATGCGCTACGGTGTTCTGGTGGACATTGCTCGCAAGATCAAAGCGGAGCAGCCCATCGCCCTGGACATGGGCGCGGCCAATGTGATCTGGCAAGGGGACGCCAACGCCCAGGCCCTCGCGCTTTTCGATCACTGCGCTTCGCCGCCATTCGTGCTCAATGTCAGCGGGCCGGAAACCATCTCTGTGCGCCGGGTGGCTGACATGTTGGGTGAACTGCTCGACAGAAAACCCCATTTCAGCGGTGAGGAAGCGCCGACCGCGTTGCTCAACAACGCTGCCAAAGCCCAGCAGATATTTGGCTATCCCCGCGTTTCCTTGCGTCAGATGCTTCAATGGATTGCAGAGTGGGTGCAGAGCGACGGCGCCACTTTGGATAAACCCACGCATTTTGAGACGCGCGATGGGAAGTTCTGAGGCAACGGCTCGCGCTTGCGTTGCAGCGACATCCGCTCGATATGCTAAATTATTAGGTTGCGCAGCCCCCAATTGCTGAGTGTCTTCTCAACAAAGGCAGGTATTTCGAGCCGCTCCCGTATATCGGCGATGGCCACGTCAGTATAGGCCACGCCGCTGCGCAAGGCCAGGGCTGAGGCCACGCCGGCGGCTTCCCCCAGCGCCATCATGGTGCGCGAGAGGCGGCAGGAGGAGGCCGCAATGTGGGAAAAGGATGCCCCGCGCGACGCGGCGATCAGATTGTCATATTCAGTGGGCAGCAGACAGGCATAAGGAATGCCATAGGGCTGCGCCAATTCGTTGAGTTTCGGGCCTTTGACTCTGCGCTCACCGTGCGTATCCAGTGGATGGTCGGCCAGGGCGATGATCTCACCCTGCCGCGGCTGCTGCAGGAGACCAGCGCGCACATCCTGTTCACGCAACACATAGCGGCCCACCAACCGGTGCGACTCGCGGATGCCTACCAGTGGAAACATACTCTTGAAGCGATAGCGATCGAAGCCATAGTCGGTTTGCATGCGTCGCCAATGCGCGTGCATGCGCGCCTGGGCAATCGCCTGCGCCTGGGGATAAGGCATACTGTGAAATTCCGCGCCCTCCATGGTCGGCAACACATTCACGCACAGATCACCGTTGGGATACTCAGTGACATGGGCGGCCGGTGTGCGCATAGCCAACCAGGCCTGGATCTCGGGCGCGCTGGCGGCGGCGGGCAGTTCATCAACCCCCGCTTCGGCGGCCGGCGTCACGCGGAATACCTGCGAAATGCCGTTGACAATGGGGGAGGCGTTGTCGGGAGCCGATGGCTCCTGGTAGAGATCATGTGGCTCTTCGCCAAAGGCCATAGTGCATTCAGCGGCCCGGGCCAGATGACAGCCACCGGAGCAATCGACAAAGAGCTTGCTGCGCACTGCATAGGGTGGGGCGCCATCGAGTGGTTGGGCCGTGACCGAGACAATTTGCCGCCCCTGCACGCTTACGTCAGCAAAACGGGTGCGATAGCGAATCTCGACGCCCGCTTCGCTCAGCATGGCATGCATGGCTTGGGCCATGATGTCCGGCTCAAAGTGGACGCGGCGGACGTCGGGTTTGGACAGTGCGGAACGGCGCAACGAGCTTTCATAGGAACTGTGCGGGTCGATGCGCGAGAAGCCGTATGGCTCCTCCTTGCTGGAAAAGTGCACCGTCTTGCCCACGCCGATCGCATCAGGGGCCAGCCGCGCATACAGCTCATAATGAACGCCAAGCCCGCCGATGCCCGGCTCCCAGTTGTTGACGCCTCCCACCGTCGAGGTGCCGCCCAGTTGGCCCATGCTGTCGAGCAGGAGGATGCGCGCCCCAGGATGCGCGCGCGCGGCACGAATCGCCGCGCCAAAGCCGCCGGAGCCGCCGCCGATGATTAGAACATCTGTCTCAATTGTGTGTCTCATTTTTCAGAATGCAGAGTGGTGATTGGGGAAATCTTCCCCAATCACTAATTTACCTCGGCATATCATCCGGGCTGGTGATGGCCGCGGCCATCGTGTTGATGGTTTCGATATCGTTGAGGCGATTGATGGCCTCGGTCACCGCAGCCAGGTTATTTGCCTCCAACGCAGCCAGATAGCTCTCCCACTCCGTCTCGATATCCAGATCCGGATTCAAGACGACCTTGGCAGCGAATTCATTGGCCAACTCTTCCAGCGCTTTCAGGTTGTCCAAGATGGCGGCATCATCGCGATCGACCAGATAGTTGATATGCCGTTTTTCTTCCAGCGCATCTTTCAAGACGCCCTGCACATAGCGCATCATGTCGTCGGGGACATCGACCCATTTCACGTTATCGCGCCGATAATCGAAGTAGGCGGGCGGTTCATTCTTGAACAGATAGTCACGCGAGTACAGGTCGTATTGGGGGTTGTCGTTCAAGATCGCATCGCGGCCACGCGTAACGGGAATGCCATCAACCAGATCGTAGGTGATTCCCTCGACGCCCACTGTCATCAAATCCCAGCCTTCGGTATATTGCCAGTTGACCACGCGGAAGAAGGCGTCTGCTTCGGCCGGTGTGGCGGCGATGGTCAGGGCTGTGCCATTGCTCTGACTGTTGGGCACGACCATGGGGCCACTCTGGATGCCGGTCGGGCCGGTGAGGCTACAGATGTACCCTGTGTCGGCATTGGCGTCGGGATAGGCATTTTGGATGGCTTCCAGACGGAAATGTTTGAAGCGCGGCCAGTCGGTGGTGACGCCGACATTGCCGGCGTAGAATTTGAACAGACCGCGATCGGTGGCGACCATAAAGGTGGGGTCCATCAGACCGTCGGCATACAGCTCTCTGACCCACTGTAGCCCCTCTTTCAGGGCGGGCAGTGTATTGGCGAACACAAGTTGGCTGGGGTCATCCGCTGACGGCGTCCAGGCCAGATGATCGACGCCAAAAGCGCTCAAAAAGGGTTCCATCGACCAGGTAACGCTGTCCAGACGGTTGGGCACGAAGGGGATCAGCGGGTCGCCGATATTACCGGGATCTTCATCACGAATCCGTTCCAGGAAAGTACGGAATTCAGCCAGGGTGGTTGGTTCATCCATCCCCAATTTTGCCAGCCAGTCGGTGCGATAGTGCAGACAGCGCGGCAGGTTCCCTGTGATTCTGGGGATATGGTAGATCTTCCCGTCGGCCTGACGGTTATTCTCCCAAATTTCGGCTGGGAAAGCATCGCGGACGGCCGGATAACGCGCCAAGTATTCGTCAATAGGAATTAACAAACCGTCGTTGAGATACTGTTTGAACTGCCGCGAATTGGGGTTGAGGCGTATAACGTCGGGATAATCGCCGGCGGCCATCAGCACATTGCGTTTTTCCTCATACTCAGGGTTAGGCACCATGCGATACTCCATCTGCACGTCGGCCCCCGCTTCGATGAGGGGCACCCACTCGTTATCGGCCACCCAGCTATCGCCGATGCCCAGATAGACAACCGTGACATCCTCTGCTTCCTCACTGTCCGTGCTCACTGCCGGCGCACCCGCGCAGGCGGACAGCAATACAGCGCCAATGGCGATCAGCGCCAGACTCGATAGAATGCGTTTCATAGATTCCTCCTGATCTGTTTATTGGTTCGGTGAAGCGAATCTGCAAACCACCTATATTCTGTTGATGACGATACCTCCTCTCTTCACGGCTAACGTCTAACCCTTCTCAGCGCCCAACACAATCCCCTGCACGAAGAAACGTTGCACAAAGGGATAAAGGAGCGCCATGGGGACGATGGCAGCGATCACTGTAGCCGCCCGGATCGTGAGCTGGCTGACGGCCGCGTTTCCGTACATATCCTGATTGCTGAAGCCGATCTCGTTCAAATTGGCTTGGATCACAACAGACCGCAGCAGCACCTGTAACGGCCATTTTGCCGGCTCATAGATATAGAAGATGCCACGAAAGAACTCATTCCAATGGGACACGGCGTAAAACAGACCCATCGTCGCAATCGCCGGCAGCGACATGGGGATCACGATCTGAAATAGAATACGTAGTTCGCTGGCTCCATCCATACGCGCCGACTCGATGACCGAATCCGGCAGGTTTTCAAAGAAATTGCGTAACAGAATCAGATAAAACACATTGACCAAGGTCGGCCAGATCATCGCCCACAGACTATTGATCAGACCCAAACTACGCACCAGAATAAAGCCGGGCACAATCCCGGCGTGAAAAATAAAGGTAACCATAATGAAGAGCATAATACTTCGGCGGCCGGGTAGATCTTGGCGCGAGAGGGGATAGGCCGCTGCCGCCGTAACCAAAAGATTGAGGGCGGTGCCCACCACCGTAATAAAAACGGTGACGCCAAACGAACGTATCAGCGCTTCACCTTTGAAGATGAAAATATAGGAGTCTAAGGTGAAATCTTGCGGCCACAGCAGCAGCACCGCTTGCGCTACCTTTTCGGGGCTGCTCAGCGAAGCGTTAACTGTGTGCAAGATTGGCAGCACACTGATGATTCCAAGCAACAACAGCACGCTATAGATGGTGGTTTCGGCCAGACGATTGCTGTACTGCCTGGTTGGCTGTAGTTGTTGCGCGTACGCTGTAGTGTCGATTCGTGCGCTCATAGATCTACGCTACCAGAGCGTCGGTTGGTCCGCGCGTTTCAGAATCTGGTTGGCTAACACGATCATCACCGCGGCGATGGCGGAGCGAAACAAGCCCACCGCGGTGGCCAAACTAAAGCGGCCGTCTACCAGCCCAATCCGATAGATATAGGTGTCCAGAATATCGCCCACAGAATAGACCGCCGGATTGTACATCACAAAGACCTGTTCAAAACCGGCCTCCAAAATACTGCCCATACTGAGGATAAAGACGATCCCCATCACCCCGCGCAAGCCGGGCAGTGTGATGTACATCGCTTGCTGAAACCGGTTTGCCCCGTCAACCATCGCGGCTTCATAGATCGACGGATCAATTGAGGCAATGGCGGCCAGGTAGACGATCGCGGCCCAGCCAAATTCCTTCATAATGTTGGTGATGACCAGAATTGCGCGAAAGTAGCGGGGGTTGACCAACAGGGCTGGCATTTGAAAGCCGATCATCTCCAGCCCTTCCGGCACAACGCCACCTGGTCCAATGAAGAGCACCATAATGCCGCCGTAAACGACCCAAGACAGGAAATGCGGGAAATAGGTCACTGTCTGAATCGTGCGCTTAAAGAACAGGCGCCGCACTTCATTGAGCAGTAAAGCAAAGATCACGGGGATAGGAAAGCCGATGAAGAGCTTATAGAGGCTGATGATAACTGTATTGCGAAAGACCTCCAGAAATTTGGGCAGGGCAAAAAGGGTCTCGAAATGTTGAAAGCCCACCCAAGGACTGCCCAGGAATCCCCTGGCTGGCGAGAAGTTTTGAAAACCCATCACCAGCCCGCCCATGGGGATGTAGCGGAAGATTACGAAAAAGAGGAGCGCAGGGAGTAACAGGAGGTAAAGCTCACGGTACTTCCAGGCCCGTCTCAGCTCCTGCCGAAAGTGGCTGCGTCGGCTACTGTGGCTGACTAAGTCAGACATTGTAATTACGAATTACGAATTAAGAGGTCTTTGATTCGTAATTGAATTTGTGGTTGCCCATGGTGGGCACAAGGTGGGCACAAGATCTACCCTTGCCATTTCAACACATGCCGGCAACTGTGTCAAATGACTGAATCGCTAAGCAGTTCTCAATGTGGCGAAGTGGGGTAAGAGTTTGCGAGAATGAAAGGTCGATGCAATAATTGATGATGGGTACATCCACTTTACGGGCATATCATCGTAATTTAGAATTCCGAATTGAGAGCTGTCCACTTCGGAATTGAATTTTATGTCACTTTCGAGAAGCGCTTCTCATTTAACAAGGAGACAGGACAACATGCACAGAAAACTGAGTCGCCGGGAGTTCATGCGCAATGCGGGTTTGATCGGGACAGGTTTAACACTTGCCGCCTGTGCCCCCGTCGCTTCACAGGATTCGATGGATGGTGAAACACAGGCGGGGAATAGGGAAAAGGTGGTTGCCTATGTTTTCGACTACGACCCGACGGGCACAGATGCTTGGGTGGTGGCGGATGAAGAGTTTATCGAATATTTCACCGAAAAGTATCCGGACTATGCGGTGGTGCGTGAACAGGCGCCCTGGACCGGGTTCACAGAAAAACTGCTTACCTCCATTGCTGGCGGCTCCAAATATGATGTGATCTACGGCTACTGGCAATGGTTGCCCCTCTTTATTGAAAACGACGTTATCGGGCCACTGGACGACCTGATCGACGCCGATCCCACCATCTCTGCCGATGACTTCTTTGGTTACGCCAAGGAGACGGTTGAGGGGGATACCTATGGCTTGGCCTGGTTCATCAGTGGCTGGCTGCACTGGTACAACCTGACAGCGGTGAACGAAGCCGGCTATACCACGCCCAAAGCGATGAACGAAAGCGGCGAATGGGACTACGATGCCTGGCTCCAGTTCGCCAAAGACTTTACCCGCGAACAGGACGGTGTTCCCATCTACGGCTACAGCATGTCGTCGGCGCGCAGCGTTTCGGTCTACGCGATGTTGGCCTGGGCCTGGGGCACGCAACAGTGGAGCGATGACTTCTCAGCCAGCCTGATGGACTCGGAGGAGAATATCGCCCTCTGGAAATGGATACAACAGTTCTACATCGATGGGCTGACCCCTTTGCCCGGGGCCAGCACCCCGGATCAGCCGTTGAGCTTCACCAACGGCCGCTCCATGGCGACCATGGCCGGTCAGTGGTACACGCGCAATATCGTTCAGGACGGCGCGCCGGATCTTTTCGACATCGGCATGGCGCCCTTCCCCAAAGGGCCGAGTGGCCAGTATTCTGTGGCCGCGCTCAACTCCTTCTATTTTTCCAAGAACCCTGGCAATGTCGATCCGGCCTGGGCCTGGTATAAGGAGCGCTCCTTCTCGGAAGCCGCGGCCCGAATCTATGCTCAGATCGGCGGCGGTCGCTTCCCCTCCATCAAGAGCGTTGCGCCAGCTACCGTCTACAGTTGGGAAGATACGGAGGTCTACGAAGCCATCCGTCCGATCCTGCGCACCTATAGCACCAGCCCCAAAGAGTCTGAATGGATCACTTTCTGGGATGCGGCCTGGGATGAGATGGTGCTGGGGACACGTCCGGTCGAGGAGATTTTGGGTCAGCTCGCCGAGGAATCGACAGACCTCGTCAACGCATAACTGCGGTGATCAGTAGCCAGTGGTCAGTAGGGGCAACCCTTGTGGTTGCCCAGTGCAGTTACTGGTCACTGCAGTTGGGAGTATCTGCATGGCGCTCCGAGCGGCGCGCAACACAATCCCTACCAGGCCAGGCCCTCTGGCGCGCAAAGAGGCGTGGGAAGGGCGGCTGTATATTCTGCCTTGGGTTTTGGGGTTTCTGATCTTCACGATCGGCCCGATGCTCGCCTCCGTTATCTTTTCTTTCACCAAGTATTCGGTACTCTCCGGCGCGGATTGGTTGGGGTTGGCGAACTACACCAGGATTTTCGGCGATGACCGCCTGTTCAGGCTCAGCCTTTACAACACCTTCTACTTTGTCTTTCTCTCCGTTCCTTTGAGCCTGTTTGCGGCGTTCCTGGTGGCCTTGCTGTTGAGCGTGCAGGTGCGCGGCATCAACCTATATCGCACCCTCTATTATCTGCCGGTGATTACGCCGGCGGTGGCCAGCGCTTTGACTTGGGGGATGCTCTTTTCGGGCGATTATGGCCTGGTGAACGCCGTGCTCAGAACCGTGGGCCTGCCCACCTTCAACTGGCTTTTTGATCCCAAGATCACCAAGCTCATTTTCGTGATTATGGGCTTTTGGGGCATCGGCGGCAGCGTGATTATCTTTTTGGCCGGCCTGCAAAATGTGCCCCGGGTCCTTTACGAAGCGGCCAGCATCGATGGCGCAAACCTCTGGTATCGTTTCCGCCATATTACCGTGCCGATGATGACGCCGCTGATCTTTTTCAATCTGGTGCTGGGCATCATCGGCACCTTTCAGGTCTTCACCGGCGCCTATATCATTACGGCCGGCGGGCCGGCCAATTCAACTCTGTTCTACGTCCTGTATCTGTATAACAATGCCTTTCGGTTCTTCAAGATGGGATATGCATCGGCGCTGGCCTGGGTACTGTTTGTGATTATTCTCATCTTCACCATCACCCAACTGCGCATGGCGCGCCTGTGGGTTTTCTATGAGGCGGAGCGCTAACAATGACGCACACAAGTGTTCCCCTTAGGCTCGCAGGCGGACAGCGGAGAGACGCCGCGCGGCTGTCGATGATAACGGCGGCGCGCGTGGCGCTGTATCTTTTTCTGAGCGCTGTCTGTTTGGTGTTGCTCTTCCCCAATCTGTGGATGCTCAGCACATCGTTAAAGGAACCGCAACAGATCTTCGCCTACCCACCCCAACTGATGCCGCGCCCGATTGTCTGGTGGAACTATGTAGTGGCGATTCAGAAGTTTCCGTTCTTCCTCTATCTGCGTAATACGCTGATCGTGACCGGGCTGGCTACCTTTGGCACGGTGTTGTCGGCAAGTCTGGTGGCCTTTGGTTTTGCCCGGCGCCGCTTTCCTGAGCGAGAATTTCTGTTTGCCGTGTTGCTTTCTACGATGATGCTGCCGGGTATCGTCACCCTGATCCCCACCTTTGTGCTATTTACCCGTTTGGGCTGGGTGAACACATTTCTGCCCTTGACTGTGCCCTCCTTTTTTGGCGGAGGCGCTTTCTACATCTTTCTGCTGCGCCAGTTTTACCTCACTTTGCCCTACGATTACGACGAGGCCGCCTATATCGACGGCGCGTCGAGCCTGCGCGTCTGGTGGGAGATCATACTGCCCTTTTCCAAGGCCCCTTTGGCGGCGATTACGGTCTTCACAGTATTGTCCCACTGGAATGATTTCATGGGGCCGCTGATCTATATGAATAAACCCCACATGCGCACCCTGGCCCTGGGCTTACAGTTTTTTCGCGACCAACAGGTTACGCAGTGGAACTACCTGATGGCCGGATCAACCTTGACACTGATTCCGGTGTTGATCCTGTTCTTTGCCGCTCAGCGCTACTTCATGGAGGGGATCTTGCTGACAGGCCTGTCGGGACGTTAAACTGCAGTTTCTAGTGGTCAGTTTCCCGTAGGAGCAACCATCGCGCCCCACAGTGGCGCGCAAAACAACCTTGGGGTGGCCCAGGGCGGGCACAAGACCCGCCCCTACAAACAAAAAATCAGAATGACTACTGCACCGAGAACACGCGCTACGTACGGCGCGGCCAGCCTTGCCGGGGCGCGGAGCGCCTTACCGGCCCCCTTTCCCCGCACGATGGGCCCGAACTGTCTCACCTATCTGCAAGAGGTCGTGGACAGCGGCCTCACGGTGGATATGATCGGACGCTTTGAGAAGGCGTTCGCCGACGCGCTTGGCGTCAAACACTGTATTGCCACGCCCGGCTGCACGCCGGCTTTGGGCGTTCTGGCCGCGGCCTTCCCTTTTGAACCGGGCGATGAGATCATCGTCAGCCCTATCACGGATTTCGGCACCATCCAGGGCCTTTGTCTGGAAAACTATATCCCTGTATTTGCCGACACGGAACCCGGCACGGTGAACATCAGCGCCCGGAGCATCGAAGCCTGTATCACGCAGCGGACGCGCGCGGCGCTGGTGGTTCACAAGACAGGCATCATCTGTGACATGGATCCGATCAACGATCTGGCCGCCAAATATGGCCTCTTCGTCTACGAGGATGTCTGCCAGGCGGTTTTGGGTCGCTACAAGGGGCGCATGGCCGGCACGCTGGCCCAGGCCGCGGGGTTTTCATTCGATTCCGAAAAGACTTTAGGCTCAGATACAGGGGGCTGTGTGGTCACGAATGACGATGCGTTGGCCGAGACCCTGCGCTTTATCGGCCACAGCCGCGGTGGCGAGATGGCGCCGCATTTCGGACGGGTCCACTCCGCGCTTGGCTATGCCTATCGCATGCCCCAGGCCACGGCGGCGATTACCCTCGGCCAACTGGAGATTATCCAGGCGCAGGTAGAGCAGCGAGATCGCATGATCCGCCTGTTGAGCGGACTGCTGGCCGAGATCCCTGGGATCACGCCCCTTTCCATTCCTGATTATATGGATGTCTACTCCTGCTGGATGGCGGGGTTCAGCATCGAGCCGGCCGCGTTTCGCTGTAGCCCGGAGGAGTTCGCCCAGCAGTTGGCCGCCGCCGGCATTCCTGGCGCGGGACAGGGTAGATACTACTTGATGCCAGCGGCCTGCGCCTTTCTGCAGAAACGCGCCAGCAACAAAACCCATCAATATGCCATGCCGCCGGCCTCCCGCGCATATACCTACAGCGGTGACAATTGCCCAAGCGCCCAGGCGTTTCTGCAAAACTTTATTCGCTGGTCGTCCTTCTGCGAAAAGTATCAGCCGGAGGATTGTGAACTGGCAGCGTCGATTGTGCGTACAGTTGCGGAGGATAACTACATTTAGCCAAAGAGAGGAGAAAGGGAAGAGGAGAGAACACCCCCTTGCTTCATATCTCTTCACTTCTCGAAAAACATGTCTGAACGCGGTGAAGTATTGGTGGCGATTGTCAATAATAAACGAGACTTTGCCATGATTCGAGACCAAAATTGGTATCGAATTCCTGTTTCCAGTGTCAGGAACTGGTTGAAAGAACGATGGCCGCCCCAGTGGATTGCGTTTTATCAAACGAAAGTATTTGGACATGAAGCGTACTCTGTAAATTATTATGCGCAAGTACTTGATATTCGAATCGTTCGCCGTTGGCAACTGTTTCCCAACGATCCAGCGGATAAGAAAAGCAATGATAGGTATTATCAGCTTATTCTCGGCCCACGAAAGAAGTTACACCAACCTATTTTTAGTCGACGTTGGCGCAGAATCGTTTTTATTCCAACGACTTGGCAGAAATTTATCAATGCGATTGAAATCAATGATTTGTATGATGAAAGTCCATTGGAGGACCGTTTGTGGGCAGTGTTCAAGAAATACAATATTCCCGCTGAGCGGCAAGAGTTTGTCACGGTTGAAAACCAGAACTATAGATTAGATTTTGCTATCTATTGTGCGAAAGGCAACATTGCCGTTGAAGCGGATGGTGACACATGGCACGCGAATCCAGAGAAATCTGTACAAGATAATGTGCGCGACAATAATCTCAAAGCGGTTGGTTGGAATGTATTCCACTTTACAACTTTTCAAATACAAGAACAGGTGGAGATGTATTGTGTCCCTCAGGTTACAAAAGCCATCAACAATTTAGGTGGAGTGAATGACGGGAAATATGTGCCGCGGAAAATTGACTTGAAAGCTGATGGTTCATATCAATTGGGATTATTCGATGATTTTGAAAGAGAACTATGAACATCCAGATCACCCCAACCACTTGGAAGCATGGCAAAGAATGGGCCTATACGGTCACCTACGATGAGGCGCTTACGGAACTGTTCGACCATACGGTTCCCCTGCACGAGGAGCTCGGTATCCCCGGCCATGTAGAGGTTGTGGTGGGGCAGATGGGCCAAGTGCGCCAGATCGGCAACTCCAGCTACAACGGCTATCATCACATGGGCGCGGACAGGCTGCGGGAGCTGATCGACATGGGGTGGGGTGTCGGCAACCACTCCTGGAGTCACGGCATTGTGGAGGAGAATCTGGATCTCGAAATCCGTCAGGCCAAACAGGTGTTGGAAGAGGCGATCGGCCAGCGTGTGACCGTCTACACCGCGCCGGGCAGCAACGCCAACATTACGCCGGCCATCACCGCGGCCCTGCAGGAGTCCGGCTATCTGTGCGCTCTGTCCGTCACCGACGACATCAACCGCCCTGACGCGGATCTCTGGTTTCTGAACCGCGCCAGCAATCTGCATCAGGCCTGGACGCCGCTGTTCTCCGCCTTTGACCCCCACCATCGGCTGATGCAAGCGCAAAGGGAATCGGGTTGGGTAATTGACTACTGTCATTGTCCGGCGCCGTCCATTCCCCACGAAAGCAAAGATCTGTATATCGACGAACATCGCGCCCGCTTGCATGCGGTTGTGGAAAGCGGCGGGGACGAGGTCTGGATTGCTACGGCCGAGGAGATCCTGGACTACATCGTGTGCCGTCGCCATCTGCAGATCGAACCCGCTGCGTCTGGGCAGGAGAGCTATCGTCTGCGGTTGCGCGATCTGCCGGTCCCCGTGGCCAGTCGGCAGGTCACGGTTGATATCGAAGTTGCGCCCAACCTGCGGCGCAATCCCTACATCATGCTGAATGGACAGCCCCAACCCGGACTGCTCGTCACAGGCAGCGCGCTGCGCGCCACCTTGGATCTGTCACAGCCCGTTACCCTATCCGTCGGAGGTTCCAGCCAATGAGACCCGCGCGTCTGGCCACGGCCAGCATTCTGCTCGATGAACCGCCCAGCTATCCCAGCCGCTGTATCGACCGTTGTCTGGAGATGATCGACCGCGCCGGCGACGCCCAGGCGGACATCGTCCTCTTGCCGGAAGAGCCTGATGTGGTCGGATGTCGCGCCGACCATGTGCCTGATCTGCCCGAACCGATTCCCGGCGGCGCCACTCTGGCCCAGTTTGCCCAACGGGCCAGGGACAACAACATCTATGTAGCCTATAGCCAACGCGAGCGGGCCGGTGACCGCATCTATAATACGGGCGTACTGCTGGACCGCAAGGGCGAGCTGGTGGGCACGTATCGCAAGATGCACTTGGCCCCCGGTGAGGAGGATGAGGTTTTGCCCGGTGACCTGGGCTATCCGGTTTTTGAGTGCGATTTCGGACGTGTAGGCATGGGGATCTGTATGGATATTCACTATCCAGAGATGTGGCGCATCCTGGCCCTGAAGGGCGCGCATGCGCTGCTCTTTCCCACCATGTGTATCGACTACACAGGCGATCATATTGAGTCGATCGTCAACGCCCGCGCCATCGACAACCAGGTCTACCTGGTTTCTTCCCATTTTGTGATGCAGCCCTTCCTGGCCGGTCGCTCCATGGGTCATTCGCGCATCGTCGACCCGTACGGGCGTAGTCTGGCAGATACCTCCCACCGGCCCGGCCTGGTCTTTGCCGACGTCGATCTCGATGCCGGGTATGAAACCTGGTACACGGGCGAACTCAAAAAGCGCTATCCCACCCTGAAAGACTGCTATCTGGGGATGCGACGCCCTGAGACCTATTACGAGTTGATTGAACAGCAGAGCGAAACCCCTGCCTGGCAAACTGCACTGGACCTCTCCCATGCAGCGCGCGGCGCTTGAGAAGATACGCGCCGACATCCCTGCGTTGGCGCACTCTGTCTGGTTTCAGAATGGCGGGGTGAGTGTAACCCCGCGCGCCATCGCCGCTGAACAGATGCGCTTCATGCGGGAGATGGTGGAGCGGGGGCCCATGCACATCGTCTACCCGGACGAGGAATATCCCCGACGCGCCCGCTCCAAATCCCGATTGGCCCGGTTTTTCGGCGTCGCGCCGCCTGAACTGGCCCTCATGCGCGGCGTCAGCGAAGCCTATCAGACGGTGCTGCGCGGCCTGACCTGGCGCCGCGGCGATCAGGTGTTGACGACGGCTGAAGAAGATGCCGCCCTCTATCTGCCGTCCCTGCACTTGCGGGATAGACACGGCGTCGATGTGGTCAAGGTTCCTCTGCTGGCGGATATGGAGGCGCAGCCAGACGCCTTCGCGGCGCGTACTACCGATCGCACCCGCCTGCTCGCCATCAGCCACGTCACCACGGATACCGGTTTCCGTCTCCCTGTTGCCCAGATCTGCGCGCAGGCCCGAGAACGAGGCATCCCCACCTTCGTCGATCTGGCCCACTCGGCCGGTCTATTTCCCATCGACTTGCCTGAGCTAGGCTGTGATTTCGCCGGCATTCTCTCCTATAAGTGGATGTACGCTCCCTATGCCTCCGGCGCGCTTTACATCCGTTCGGAGCAGTTCGAAGCGTTGCAGGTCACCTATGCCGGCGGGCGCGCCGAAGCCTGGCTACGCTACGATACCGATACCTATGCACTGAAGGAGGGGGCAGATCGGTTCGAATATGGCCCCTGGTCGTGGCCGCTGGTGCATACCTGGGCCTTTGCCGCCGACTACCTGGCGGCCATCGGGCTGGACACTATCTGGGGACGAACCGCGCAGCTCACCCGCCGCCTCAAGCAGGGGCTGCTCGCCATCCCTGGCGTCACACTCTATACCCCCTTTGAGACCGAGCGCTCTGCCGCCCTGGTCAGCTTTACTGTGGCCGGCTGGGACGGGGCAGAACTGACCCAGACTTTGCGGGATCGATGGCGGATCATCGTCCGCCCTCTCACCATCGCCCACAATGGCGTGCGCGCCAGCGTTTCCTTCTTCCTGCTGGAGGACGAGATCGACCTGCTTATCGATGCGGTGCGTAGCCTGGCCCAGAGCCGACGGTAGGCGATCTTTGGCTCGTTTCGGCCGCAACAACCAATTCCCTAACCTATCATGTCGCGCCCAACAGTGGCGCGCAATGTAACCTACTATTCGAAATGGAACGCCGAAAAATTTCCATGGCGCTTCCTCTCTCGCATCTGTTTCATCAAGAATTTTTTCAATCTCTATCTTCTCTTGATAGCTTTCATATTCAATGACAATATCGGCGCCTCCGGGGCAGGGAGAAACCCGCACAAACACATGTCGGGGATATATATCTTCGATCCGTTGTACGGTTTCGTAATGCTCAGCCAGGACTTGCTCCACCTCTTCGACAGTATGCTATCGAAATTTCTGGCCAACGATTCTGCGTTTGAATTTCAGAAATCTCCGTGCTATGATAGCTCCACTCTGAGAGGAGAGAGACAGCAGCCCTCTCACTGCTCACTTCTTCCGACTATCTCCCGATTCCTACGTAGAGCATGCAGGCTTCCGCAGGGTTCAGGCTGAAGAGGCATTCTGGCGCGCCTGCAAAGAGATTTTCATGACAACCAAACAGAGGATGCAGATGGAACAACAGGCACAAGAGCAGTGGACGACGCTAAAAAACGCTGTGGATGGCGATTGGATTGCCCAACAGGCGCAGACGTTGGTAGAAATTCCCAGCGTGACCATGCAGGAGGCTGAAATCTGTCAGACCTATGCCTCCCAATTGCGGGGCCTCGGCTTGACGGTGGACCAACGCCAAGTAAGCAGCGGTCGTTACAACCTGTACGCCCGTCTTCCAGGCATCGGCAACGGGCCCAGCTTGATGTTGAACGGTCATCTGGACACGATTCCCATCGGCAACTGTGTGTCCTGTCGTCGGGAGGGCGACCGTCTGTACGGTCGCGGGGCTACCGATATGAAGGGGGCGATGGCCGCCATGCTCGGCGCGCTGCGGGCCCTGAAGGCGACAGATATCTCCTTGGCCGGCGATCTGTGGCTTACGGCCATTGTTGGCCACGAGGAGCCGGAGGCTGAGAAGGATGGCCCCCTCACCCTGATCGAGGATCACAAAAGTGGTCGCGTCGGCGGTGACAGAATATTGATCGGCGAGGGCTGGAATGAACTGTGGGTCATGAGTATGGGATCCATGGTGTTCACAATCCAACTGACATCCCCACGCGGCGGAACTCACACCACCTATGTGCCCTTCGCCGAGAATCCGATTCGCTTTGTAGGCGACCTGATCCAGCGTATCACTGCCTATCAGGCAGAATTGAACGCAGGCACGGCGCATCCCCTGGCGGGAGCCGAGCGGATCGATTTAGGTATGGCGCAAGCTGGCGACTACTTCAACCGTACGCCCGTGCATTGTCGACTGACCGGTACACGACGCTGGGGGCCTGGCGTCAACGCCGACGACGTATTGGCCGAGTTGCGGGCCCTGGCCGCACCTTTTGCCGAGGCCGGCCAGTTGGATCTGAGCGTAAACATGACGCACGAGCGAGAACCCTTCGAAACCCCAAGCGATGATGCTGCGGTTCGGGCAGCGGCGCAAGCCCACCGCTTCGTGCATGGCAGCCAGGTTGCTATCAGCGGCAAACGCATTGTGGGCGACGCCAACTTGTACGTCAATCTGGGGGGTGTGCCGGCCTTCTATTACGGCCCTTCCAATGACACAGCCCATGCGGATGGGGAGTGGGTATCACTTACGCGCTTGAAACAGGCCGCGCAGGTCTATGCGCTCACCGCCGTAGGCTATTGCGGTCTGGCCTCTACACGGCCGGACCAGTAGCGCGCAAAATAACCCTGCACAGGCCGTTAGCGGCGATGCGCCTGTGGGTCCAGCTGGTCGGAGAAGAGGTGGTCCTGGATCTCCCGGCGCTGACCCGCGATCATCTCTTCCACGTAGCGGCGGGTGGCATTCACGGCCGCGTCGACCAACTGTTGCCCTTGTTCCGCTGCGGCATCCAATGGCTCTCTGTCTTCCTGGTCGCGCATGGCATCCGGGCGCACGTTTTGCGGAAACACGGCCAGGGCCATAGCGGTTTCGTATTCCTGGGCATGACCCGGCACGTTGCCTTTACATAGCTTCTCTGCTTCCGGTCGGCTCAGATTCCAGTAGGAGTGAAACTGCACATTGGCTGCTGGCGCTTGCGCCTGAAAATAGAGCTGCCACTGGCGGATGATGCCATAGACGGGCGCTTCATTGCCGCCGTGCCCGTTTAAGATCAGAACATTGTTGATGCCGTGGCGCACCAAACTCTCTACCGCGTCGAACAGCACGCTCAGCCAGGAACCCGGTTTGACGGTGATCGTGCCCTGGTGCATCATGTGATGTTCCGAGATACCGGCGCGTATCGGGAGGGTGACGATTACCTGGGGATATAATTGGCGGGCCACCTGTTCGGCGATATGGGTGGCCATACGGATGTCGTGCTCCATGGCCAGATGTTCGAGATGTTGCTCGATGCTGCCGGTGGGAATGATGGCCGTCTGAAAGGTATCGGCTGCTAACGCTTCGCGAAATTCACGCCGGGTGAGATCACCGATGAAGACATGTTGATCATGCATAGTTCATCCGATACATTATTTGTTGCGTAAACGTAAGTCTCAACAACGCACGATAATAAGTACACGTTGGGTACCGTTTCGTCCTATGGCTTACTCGACCCACAATAGCTTGGTTCTCGCCTGTGTCCTTTCAGTACGACACCATAGAACTCTTTTGTTGGTTATGCTATCATAATACTCAGAATTACGCAACGGTAACGCCTGCTGCCAGTAGCCTCCGGGGTCTGTTCTATCGGGTGGGTGTTGGACCGCTTAATTCTAGCAGACATGCGGCGAAACGAACAGTAGATTTTTATGGAACAGCCGCGCCCTAGCGCGCGCAAATGTCGCGCCCAACAGCGGCGCGCAATGGAACCTGTACCCGCGTCCCTGTAGGAGAGCTTGCCATGAACCCGACCGATATCCGTGTGGAGACAGTGAAGGTAGCCTTTGCCGATGAGCGTTTGAGCGTCCCCTTGCATCTCAGCAGAGGCGTGATTGATGCGATCACCTATGCCACAGTCACCTTGCAGGCGCGCACCCGGGCAGGCGCGGGCGTGCAGGGTGTGGGCGCCATTCTGCTCTCGGACGTGTGGTCCTTTCCCGCGCCGGATCTGAGCCACGCAGAGAAGGACCGTCTCATGCGCCGGCTGTGCGCGGCCATTGCCGCCTGGCTGGAAAATGACACCTACGGCGACCCCATGGAAAAGGGCGTAGCGTTGGAACGGGTCGCGGTCGAACGGGCCGGCCAGTTGGCCGGTGAAGAGCCTTTTCTGCAGAGGACGCCGATGCCGCGGCTGGCTGTGCTCAACTGCATGGCGCCTTTCGACGCCGCGCTTCACGACGCCTGGGGCGCGGCCCTCCCTGTACCCCTCTACACCGCATACACCGAAACATATCTGAACCAGGATCTGGGCGTTTATCTGGGCGCGGACTTTGTCGGGCGCTACCCGGCAGACTACCTGATCCCAAGGCGGCGCGCGCTGCCCGTTCAACATGTGGTCGGTATCAACGATGCCCTGACTCCGGCACAGGTGGGCCCGGAGCAGCCGGCGCCGGCGGGGATCCCGGCTGACCTGACGACGTGGATCGAGCGCGATCGAGTGCGCCATCTGAAGCTCAAGCTGCGCGGCCAATCGCCGGCCGAAGATGCCGATCGCCTGATAGATGTACACACTGTGGCCTCCCAAGCGCTGGAAGCTGTGGGTGTGCCGGGCGGCCCGCGTCTGTCGGTGGATCCCAACGAAGGCTACCGTGAGCCCAATGTGATGCTCGAAATGCTGGATCGGGTGGCAGCGGAAAAGCCCCAGGCGCTACCTGCGTTGGACTACATCGAACAGCCCACCCCCCGCGATCTGGGGAGCTATACCGACACGCTCCACGACGTGGCCGACCGGGTACCGGTGATCGTCGACGAAAGCCTGGACGACCTGGACAATCTCGATTGGCTGCGCCGTTTGGGCTGGTCCGGGCTGGCGGTAAAGACCTGCAAGGGCCATACCCATTCGCTGTTGGCCTACTGCTGGGGCCGTCACCATGGGCTCTATCTCACGCTGCAAGACCTCACCAACCCTGGTCTGGCATTGGTTCACAGCGCCAACTTTTGCGCCCACTTGCGCCTGGATGTGGA
This sequence comes from uncultured Caldilineaceae bacterium, assembly GCA_958295915.1. Classification (GTDB taxonomy): domain Bacteria; phylum Chloroflexota; class Anaerolineae; order Caldilineales; family Caldilineaceae; genus Bin5. The sequence continues at coordinate 2,103,658 of OY282381.1, read as the reverse complement.
CTGTTTCGAAGGCAATCATCGCCAGTTTATGCCTCTGGCGCGGCCAGATGAAAAGGCTGCCTATCCCGACTATTTTCAGATCGCAGACGGCCAATTGATCCTACCGGCGGCCATGGGGCCAGGACTTTATTGATTCGGCGTTCGCTCCCTGACATTACCGGTAGACAATATCGAGAATGTTGTCGCTGCGAAAGCGCACAACCTGCGCGTTCACCCGATCTGCGCCGGGTTTAGTCATCTCGGCATCGGCTGTGTCGGTAAAGAAGAAGCGTTTCTCCAACAGATACGGTCCGGGCCAGATCAGGGGGGCAATCGGATTTTGGCGATGCTGGGCCACGGCTGTGGCGATCCCCTGCCGGATGCGCTGGCGCGCCGTTTGGGCGGAAAGAGAGATGGCGGAGCCTCGCCCCAACCCTTCTTTAACGGCCACCGTGGTGATCCCTGACACCAGATCTTCCGCCTCCCGACAGGCATCTCGCTCGCCGCTGAGAAAGAGCAGGGGCAAACCCAGCCCACCCATGAAGAGGGCGAGCTGTCCAATCTCGCCAATCAGCTTGCCGTTGAGCCGGTAGGCATCCACAGTGTGACTGTTTTGGGTATGGTTCTGGTTGCTGGTGGCGACCCCGGCCATGGCATGCTGGCCGACGATGACACAGGCATCGTAGCGCCGGATCACCTCCTGCAATCGGCTCCAGAGAGGGGAAGGCCGACCATGTAGCAAGAGGGCTTTGGGATGCAACTCTTCGAAATCGATGGCGCCGGCGCCGTGACCGTCCCAGACAAGGGTCTCCTCCACTCCGGCTGCCAGCAGACCATCTATGGCGGCGTTGACTTCGCCGGTAACCAGACGTTTGCCGGCATCGTAGTAACGGCCATCGGGATAGGACTGATCCACGAAGGACACAACTCCTGCCACCCCTTCCATGTCTGTGATCATAAAGATTTTCATGGCTGTCGGCTCCGCTGATATGGTCGATTACAAATTGATCTGTAGGGTGGCGCTTCCACATCAATTCCTAGTCGCGCCCAACAGTGGCGCGCCATGCACCCTGTTAGGCGGCTTTGGGGTTGAAGTCGGTGGTCTGCGTTTAGGTCGGCGCGTTCCGCTAATTCAGTATTCGCACGCTGCGCAAAACCTGCGGCGCGCTCATACCTCACACCTTGATGGCGCCGGAAGTAAGGCCGGCGACAAACCAACGGCTGGTAAAGATGAAAAGGATCACGAGGGGTATCGAGCCGATAAGTATTCCTGCCATCATCAATCCATAGCGAGTGAAATTCGCTGTCTGATATGTCCAGAGACCCGGCGTCAGAGGCAGCAGATCTTGTCGGGTGACGGTAAGAAAGGGCCAAATCAGGTTGTTCCAGGTACCCAGGATATTGAGAATAGCGGCCACACCGAGCATCGATTTGCTGAGCGGTAGCGCGATGCGCCAGTAGCTCTGCCATTCGCTGGCGCCGTCGATGCGCGCCGCGTCGAAAAGCTCTTTGGGCAGGCTCTCAAAGAAGGTGCGCAGGATGAACATGGCGAAGACCTGTCCGCTGGCGATCCAGGGCAGTATCATGGCCCAATAGGTATTGAGCAGGCGCAGATCCTTGACCAGGACAAAGGAGGGGATCAGAGTCAAGGCCGAGGGCACCATCATCAAGGTCAGCACCATGTAGAACAGGATATGCCTGCCCGGAAAGTCCAGAATGCCAAAGGCGTAGGCCGACAGCGAGGCGCACAGCAGCACACCGATAACAGTCACACTACTGATGATAAGGCTGTTGAGGATGAACTGTTGCACAACTTGCCAGGCCAGGTCGTAATTCTCCCAGTGCAGGGGAGATGTGAGGATAAATGGCTGACGCGCGAATTGGGAAAGCGTCTTGAAGGAGATGAAAAATGCCATCACCATAGGCAAAATGGCGCCCAGCCAGAACAAGCTCAAAACGACAGTACGCCACCAGTCGCCGCGCTTGAATATAGCAACTTGCTGGCCAGCGCTCACGGCCGAAATCGGTTTGGGATCCGAGGTGTCAACACTCATCTTTAGTACTCCTCCGTTGTGATGTACTTCATGTTAACCACCGTTAATACCAGCGTAATGAGAAACAGCACTACGCCTATGGACGATGCGTAGCCCATCTTGCCAACGCTGAAGGCATTGAAGTACATCCACATACCCGGCACCATGGTGCTATTGATGGGGCCGCCCTGGGTCATGGCAAAGACCGCGGTGAATTCCTGTACGCCCCACATGATAGTGAGAACGGAGATGAGCTTGATCTGGCCGGCGATGAGGGGCAGTTCGATAGACCAGAAACGGCGCATCTCACCGGCGCCGTCGATCATGGCGCTTTCCACGATTTCATAGGGAATGGCCTGTAAGCCCGCCAGCAGAATCAGGATGGCGACGCCATCCACCCAGGGAAAGTTGCGCAGCATGACGGCATAGAGCGCTACATTGGGATCGGCAAGCCAGGGGCGCGTCCATGTTTCCAGGCCGGCCCAAGTCAGGAAAACATTGAGCGGACCGACTTTGAAGTCGTAGATAAACTTCCAGAGCATGAGAGGAACGATGCTGGGAATGACCACAGGCAGGATCATCAGCAGACGGAAGGTGTACTGGGTTCTACCTCTTCTGAGCCGGTGAATCAGGATCGCAATAAACAAGGAGACACCGACTGTGGACACCACATACCAGGCGGCAAGCTGGAGCATGTTGTCCAGAGAGTTCAGGAAAACTTTGTCTTTCGTGAAGAGTCGGACAAAATTGTCGATGCCGATGAACTTGCCTTGGAGGCCGGCGCTCCACTTGAAGAGAGAGCGGTACAATCCCAAAAGGGCGGGGTAGTACATGAAGATCAGGAGAAAGATAAACGTAGGCATGAGCATCAAATAGGCCACACGCCCTTCGCGTATCCGTTTCCACAATGTTTTCTTGCGTTCCTGCGCGCCTATGGATTGGGCCGCCTCTGGTAGGGCGGGCATCTGTTCTACAGCCATATAAACACCTGTGGCTAGGGGCAACCACAAGGGTTGTCCCTACTTTGTGTAAATCAAGGGCAGATGTTCATCAGCGAGCGTCTCGCGCCACACACCCAGTTCCGCATCATCGAGCAGGCCCTCAATGACGACATAGCCGTTCGCGCGGTAGAATTCGATCTGGGTTTCAGAGATTTGTGTGTTCAAGCCTTGCCTCATGTAGCCATCTATCCATCGGCAGCGCGAATTGTTCATGAACGGCGCCACTGCTGGGCCAGGTCGGTCTGCGATTTCTATGACAGTAGCCGCAACGGAACGCGCGAGTAGCATTCCACGCCAGCGTGGAATGCTACTGAACTTTGGGTTTCAGTCTGTTTGCAGTCCAATCACGAATAATCGCCGTAGCTATTCACGCTGAGATGCGCTAGGAGCAATTCAGATCTACACTTTCGCTGTAACGCTCGAGAAACTCCTCAAACGCAATCTGGATAGTATCGAGGGCGTCGTCCAGCTCCATCTGGTCGAGCAGATAGGAACGCCAGGCCAAGCCGATGGGCTCGGCGGACTCGCGGTCTAATTTGACATCCTCGTAGATGAACATCTGGGTTTCGCCGATCTGTGTGGTCAGCAACGCAAAGGGTTTCTCGAATCGTGGGTCGATGGGAACGTTCTTGATGTTGGGTAAGACTGTGCCGATCTCAGACTGGATGGTGTGAAGATTGCTTGGCTTCGAGATGAAGCGCAGCAGGTCGATAGCTTCATCCAGCACACCGTCCTTCTCGGACCGCGTCGGCACTGCACGTTGGTCGCCAACAGCTCCGCCTATAGGCCAGGCTGGGGTCGGCGGGTCGGTGGCGAATGCGCTGAGTTCCCTTGTCAGCGTGGGAGCGAAGAAGGTGTCCCATTCAAAGTCCATCAGCGGATCATTCTCGAGGCGTGGGAAGGCCCAGGTGCCGCTTTCATGTATCGGTTCCGCTTTGTTCAAGTACCTGGAGAATTCGTCCACTCCACTTCCTCGTCGGGTCGGCCAGTCGGCCTCCCGGTAGGGGATGGTTCTTTTCCACAGCTCCATCCATTCCCGATACTGAGGCAGATGCGCGTGGTAGATGCCGTTCTGAATCGCACAGGCAACTTCATCCTGCGTGGCTGTGCTGCGGTCGGGGTTGACCTGGGGCTCGATTTCACTGGCCATGATCATGCCACCCAGTTGGATACGGTACCAGGTATCGGTGTCCGACACGCGTCCGACCCAGTGGCCATAGGCGTTGACACCCTCATCCTTGAAGGCCTGGCAGACAGCGAGAAACTCAGAATAGGTTCCTGGCGCTTCCAAGCCCATATCATTGAACCAATCCACGTTGTAGAAGAAGAAGGTGGTGGCCATGCCGAACACAACATTCCAGAAACCACCACGTATGCGGGTTTCGCTCGTGGGCAGGGGATAGAACTGATCCAGCCACTTCTCGCTGCCCGGTTCGCCGGAGGAGACGTAGGGGTTTGGCTCGTCCAAGAAGGGTGTCAATTCAACCCACCAGTTCTTGTCCATGTCATCCTTGATATTCCAGTGCGCTTCACTGACAATGTGGGGGATGGTACCGGCCGCCTGTTGGGCTATCATCCAGTCCCGTTCGTTTCCTCCGGCCGTTGGGAGCCGAATCCACTCGATCTGCACATTGGGATGTTCGGTCATGTAGGCATCCAGCACGTCCACGATCTTATCGTGGGGCATGGGGTTGTCCTCAGAGCGCACCATATCCTGGGTCGGCGTCCAGCTACCCCAATAGGTGGTTAATTCTTTGATCTCGGCCGGGGCGGCTTCATCGCCATCGCCCGTCGGCGCGGCCGGCGCCTGGCAGGCGGCCAGCGCGCTGCCCATCCCCGCGCCGAGGGTAGCCACACCTACTGTTCTGAGAAATGCGCGTCGCGAAATAACACGGTCTGTCATCGTGTTCTTTCCTTTCCGTTTTCCTTTGGATAGAATAGGTTGAATTGCGCGCCACTGTTGGGCGCGACAGGCTGTGTTTCTTTACTGCAGTAGCCACTGGGGTTTCACCGACCACTGGATATTTTACTGGCTACTGCCTTTAACGATTGCGCGAGACTTCCTTACCCGGCAAGTATATAAGTATAATCAAGGTTACGCAAGTTGTTTACCTGACCGCTACAGTGGCCAGTGCCGTTACTGGCCACTGGAAACTGACTACTGGCCACTGCATTTAAGGCTGGGGGATTGCGCCGTCCGAATCCCTGTCTACCCATGGCGCGCCCAACAGTGGCGCGCAATTCAACACTACAAACCAGAGGAGTTGCAGATGAGCAAGTTAGCCCTACTCGGTGGTGAGAAAGCGGTTACGACCGAGCCGCAGTCCGATTCCCATCACAGGTCTCCCATGTGGGAGAGTGGTCGGATGCCTACCTGGGAAGAGTTCTCCGAGGCCTTTGCCAGGAAGATGCAGGTCGAATACGCTCTGCCGGTCTCATCGGGACAGGTCGCCTTGAATTCGGCCCTGGTGGCTGCCCAAGCTGGACCGGGGGACGAGGTAATCGTGCCTTCATTCACGTGGATTGCCAGCGTAAGCTGCATTATGCACAACAACGCCGTGCCTATCTTCGCCGATGTCGATCTCAGTACCTTCACACTCGACCCTGAGGATGTGCGCCGCAAGATCACCCCACGCACGAAAGCCATCATCGCCGTAGATCTATACGGCCATCCGGTGAATTTGAAAGAGCTGCTTGCTATCGCCAGAGAACATGATGTGGTCCTGATCGAGGATTCCGCCCAGGCTACGGGGGCCCAGGTCGATGGGCTGCCGGTCGGGGGGCTGGCCGACATCACCTGTTTCAGCTTCGCCGGCAAGCCTATCGCAGCCACCAGCGGTGGGGTGATGACGACCAACAATCGCGACTACTATGAGCGCGGCGCTTTGGGTGGTCAACATCCTTCGACCCTTTCCAAAATTCTGACCAATTCCGAACTCCTCAAGTACGCATCGACCGGAGGATACGGTGACAACCACCGTATCGACAGGTTCGCCATGACAGTGGCTTACGAGGCCCTCGATACTTTCGAGGAGGCAAACGAAGCCCGCATCGCCAACTGCAACCTGCTCACCCAGGAACTGAGCAAGGTAGCGGGGATCACGCCGCCCTATGTGGCGCCCTACGCCAAACATGTCTATCATATGTATTCCGGTCTCTACTCGGAGGAGGAGTTGGGCGTTCCCAGGGATACGTTCGTCAAGGCCTTGAACGCCGAGGGGGTCACCGCCCTTACCTATGTCAACAGCGCCAATTTTCTTTTCCACCCTGGCGGCCAGCCGATGCCTTCAGGGCCGATCCACCACCGCGCCATCTTTCAGGAAAAGAACGTATACGGGCATGGTTGTCCCTTCCAATGTCCCCACTACAAGGGCGAAGCTGACTACTCCATCGGCTCGTTGCCGGTCACCGAAGGGCTGGTGGATCGGGAGTTCAATTTCCTGCAGCCACATCTCTCGGCCCCCAATGGACCCGACCAGATGGAACAATACCTGGACGCGGTGATCAAGGTGGTAGAGAATATCGGCGATCTGGAGGGGTACGTCGAGTAGTGGTCGGATAGCATGCCTGTACTGTAGTGGTTAGCGGCTAGTTGCCAGTGCCGTTACTGGCCACTGACTACTGACAACTGATCAATGGAGATACATCGTTATTCTTGATGGAGGAGTCCCAATGTTACAGCAACTCAGCCGGTCTCAATGGCAAGAGTATGAACAAGAAGGCTATCTGCGCTTGGGGCGGTGTCTGACCGATGATGAACTGGCCGCCGCGCAGCAACGCATGGATGACATTATGTTGGGCACGGCGTCGATCGATTACAGCCGCACATTTATGCAGTTGGATCGCATCCCCGGCAAGACGAACAAGCCTGGCCCGGGGGGCCGGGGACACAAAGGAGCTACGCTGCGCTATCGCAAAATCCAGGATCTTGAGTTCGATCCGCTCTTCTTGCGCTATATGCAAAAGCCGCTCTTCCGGCACATCTGCGCTCACGTCTACGGAGCGGACACCTCCATTGCCTGTATGCGCGCCATGTTTATGAACAAGCCCGCCGGCGAAGGCACCCACCTGGTCTGGCATCAAGATCGCTGGACGAATTTCGATCGCGACCCGCTGATCACCATCTGGACCGCCCTCGATCCGGCCACGATTGCAAACGGTTGCGTCTACATCGCGCCCCGCCGGCATCACACCCTTATCAATCCCTCCCATGCCTCTGGCTTTATGACCGATGATCAGGCGCAGGCTTTGGTGGCGGAGATTGAGCCGATGCCGCTCGAGTTAGACGCCGGCGAAGCGGCGCTGCTCCACAATTATCTACCCCACAGTTCCGGTGTCAATCGCACGCCCATTGCCCGGCGCGCCTTCAGCGTCTGTTTCATGGATGCAGCGACAGTGGACAGCCAACATCATGCCTACTCTGTGATCTTCGGCGAGGGGGCGCTCGATCCAGCGCAGTTGTAGCCGAGCAGAGAGGGCAGAGGAAAGAGAAGAGAGATGCGGGCAAGTCACAGAAGGAGGAGGATATGAAGCCAGAAGCGGCCTTAGCAAAACGGGAACAGATGTTGCATGAAGGGTACTGCTTTGTAGAGGGTATCCTGACCGAAGATTTCCTACAGGAGCTGCGTGAAGAATCTGAGCGTCTGATCGCCGCTCACGAACCGCCGCCCGATGTGAAGTATCAAGGGCAGCACGTGAATGTGCGTGGTGAAGACAATGATGTCATCCAGAGGCTGTTGGGGTGGGCGCCGACGCGCAGAGCGCTGGAAGAGATGGGTTTTGGAGATTTCGAGAGCACAGGGGGCATTATCATCCTGACCAAAGATCCAGACGAACCTGCCCTCTATTGGCACCAGGATTGGATGGAATGGAACGATCCGCTCAGTTGTACGCCCTGGCCGCAGAAGATGTTTGTGTCTTACTATCTGAGCGATACAACCATCGAGAACGGCTGCCTCAAGGTAATCCCAGGCACCCATCACAAACGCATTGACCTGCACGATCAATTGGTTCCTGCCCACGAACAGGGCGCGCGCCATGTCGAAGAAGATCATCCGATTATGTTCAGCGATCATCCGCATGAGGTCGATGTATGCGTTCCTGCGCGCGCGGTCGTTTTGGCGGATGCCCGCCTCTTGCACTCGGCGCGCAGGAACCTGACCGACCAGCGCAGAACCCTGATTTTGGCCTGGCACAAGCGGCCGGATACAGTTCCCGCCTATTGGGAGGGCGAGATCCCTGAGGTTATCGCCAACCGGGATGCCAATCGAGAGTATTCCAGCTCGCGTATTCCCGGCGAATATCTCACAGGTTGAATTGCGCGCCACTGTTGGGCGCGACTGAATTGCGCGCCACTGTTGGGCGCGACTGAATTGCGCGCCACTGTTGGGCGCGACTGATCCACTACTTTGATCTGGTCTGTTGGCTTGCCGACGAGAGACCGGACGAAGTGTACGCAACTGGCTCTTGTCTCATCGATCCAGCCATCGGCCAGGCTGGCGATAGCGACACGGCTATGGTGACGCTACGCCTGTCCGGTGGCGCGCTCTGTGTCATTGAAAACAGTCGCCGCGCCATCTATGGCTGTTCAGCTATCTGATCACCCGGATCGTGCCGACGCTGGCGCCGCTTTGCGCTGTCGTCACGATCACGGTGGCTATTACGCTGGCCGTTGCACGGACTGAGAACGTGGTTTTGGCTTCCCTCTACACCATCCCCGCGCTGGTTGCTGACGGTGACGGTGAGCCGCATAGGCAGATGTATCCTCTCCAGGCAATTGTGGGATTGTCCGACTTCAAACGCCGCAGTTCACACCCGGGCGCACTGCGTCACGCGCTCCTGGTTGGTATTGGGGGATTTGCGCGGTCAAATGACGTCCTTGCCTCTGTTGCTGCGCGATTGTGTCTCAATTTGACATATTTGTGCGACATTTCATCTCTATCATTGGCAGTGTGAGGGACATACCCTCAAATAACCAACTATAATGAATTGAGGTGAAAAAATGATGCAAAAGAAACCGAAGTTGACGAGGTCAAGTACGTTAGCGATATTGGCATTGATTGTCGGTATGATGGTAGCCGTTATTGGCGGCTGTTCCATTGAAGCTGGAACCGGCGAGCGCCACGGATCGGGCAGTTTCACAGAAAGGCGGGGCGAACATGGTAGCGGCGGCGAAGGCGGTGGTGAACAACATGGCGGCGGCGAAGGCAGTGGTGAAAGTGGAGACCCGTCAAGCCCAATCCTTGCCCTCGATGAGGGTTGGGATGGCGTCGTCAACGGGGTGAGAACTGCCATGTCGTATTCTCCTGTTGCGAGGTCATTTTCTGGAATCGTGGAGAATACGACCAACCAGACGCTCTGCTTTGTGCAGATCGAGCTTAACCTCAAGCAGGAAACGACAACGGTCGTAGAACTTGGGCCACAGCCTGTCGGAGACCTTGCCCCTGGCGCCCAAACCACTGTCGATCTATTGGTTGCCGATGAGCCATCCGCCGCAGGCGTTGCATTCAACGCTTGGGAGATTCACCCAGAGACGTTTGACTGTGGTGGTCCTGGCCCTGTTCATACAGAAGGTGGTGGTGAAGGCGGTGGTGAACAACATGGCGCTGGCGAAGGCAGCGGTGAAAGCGGTGGCGAGATGAGTGAAAGCGGCAGCGCAATCGGTAGTGAAGAAGGTGGCAATGCCTTAGCTCTCAACGAGACCTTCGACATGGTTCGGGCAGGCGCTCGACTTATCATGAACTACGATGCGGCAAGCAATTCCTTTATCGGCACAGTCGAGAACACGACCAGCGCGACGTTGAATCGAGTCCGAATCGAAGTCCACTTGTCAAATGGTACCGAACTTGGCCCAACAACGCCGACTGATTTGGCTCCTGGCGCGATAATGGGTGTGGCGCTTCCGGCAACAGCCCAACCATTCGATGGCTGGACGCCTCATGCAGAGGTAGGAGCTGGTGAAGGTGGTGGTGAAGGCGGTAGCGAATCTGGTGGCGAGCACAGCTCAGGCAACGGTTAAAAGCGAGCGAAAGACGATGTGACGCCTTCGATTTAGAAGCGAGCAGTCGTTACATTTGCAGACAGGTACGATACTTCAGACGCGATGCTCATACTGGGCATCGCGTCTGTACAGTTTCATTTGAGAATTGATGATGAGTTACATGATTTTGATTGTTGAAGATGATACACGGCTCGCGAACTGGGTGAAGATTTTTTTTGAGGAGGCGGGATTTGCGGCCGAAGTCGCCTACGATGGCAAGATAGGGCTCACCCTGGCCCGCACCTTGGCCCCCGACCTGATTGTGCTCGATCTGATGCTCCCCCGCCTCAATGGGATGGAGCTTTGTCGCATTTTGCGTTGCGAATCAGATATTCCCATCATCATGCTCACCGCCAGGGAAGCCCATGCCGACCGTATCAACGGCTTGGAAAGCGGCGCAGATGATTATGTCGTCAAACCGTTCGACCCCGAAGAAGTCGTGGCACGCGCCAAAGCCGTGTTGCGTCGGGTCAATGACAAAGTTCAACAGGTACTGATTTGTGGCAACATTACTATCGATGAAACGACACAGCGCGTGACGATTAACGAGCAACCGGTCAACTTGAGTCAGGCACAATTCCTCCTGCTCGCTACCTTCATGCGTCATCCGAATCAGACGCTCACACGCGACCAGCTAATCGCCCTCGCCTTCAATAATGATTTTGATGGATTTGATCGGGCCATTGACAACCATATCCTTCGTCTGCGCAAGCAAATTACTGTAGAGGGTAACCAGCCGATTCAAACTGTCTATGGCGCTGGCTACAGATTTGTAACGGAGGATGGTTGATGTCGTTACACTGGCGCTTTCTGGGCGCATTTATTCTGATCATTGTCTTTACTGTCTCGCTTAGTGTGGGCGTTGGATACTATACAACACAGGAGCAATTGGACACATTTATTGGCGAGCTCAGTAGCGATGAAGCAAATAATTTAGCCCGGAGGTTGAGTCAGGCGTACACCTCGTCGGATGGCTGGGAAACGTTAGGTGCGGCTCTATCTGAGACAGGCTATCTCTTCGATCCAGGAGCGGAACAAGAGCGCCCCGAAGAAGCGAAAGAGGAATCCTTTGAATTCTTCCATAGAGAGTCTAACAGAGACCGTATACGTGTTGTCATCATTGATGTCGATGGATATGTCTTACTAGATAACTTTTCCGAGCTACTACAGGGTGAGGTCGCACCAGAATTGGATGGACAACGCGTCAATATATTCGATTTGCGCCTCCGCCAGCTAGTGGGATATGCGTATATTGATGTGAATCGTGAATTTTGGGAAACCGAATCGCATGGTTTTCTTCAAAGTTTGCTTTACGCGACTATCATGGGCGGCCTGTTGACTGCCGCTATGGCTCTTTTGTTGGCCACATGGCTCTCCAGACGCATCACCGCTCCTGTCACAGCGCTGACTCAAGCCACCCAAGCCATTGCCCAACGCGGCGATACCGCTTTGCTCTCGGTTACTTCCTCTGACGAACTGGGGCAGATGAGCGTGGCATTCAACCAGATGACAACCGCTCTGCAAACACAACGTGACTTACGCAAGCGGCTACTCGATGATGTCTCGCATGAACTGAACACACCGCTGAGCATCATCCGATTGGAAGCGCACGGGTTACGCAAAGGGCTGCAGACGCCCACACAAGCGGCCGACCAGATCATTCAAGAAGTGAATATGCTTCGCAATTTGGCGCGTGATTTGAACTGGCTGGCCGAAACCGAATCAGACGACCTGCGGCTCACTGTTGAACCGTACTCGATTCATCAATTGCTCATTGCTGAAGTGGAACGCTGGCAGCCACAAGCTCAGATGAACCGGATCACCTTGTCGCTGCAATCACTTTCTGAGTTGCCGATGCTCAATCTCGACCGGATACGGATGAGTCAGGCGTTAGGCAATGTCATACACAATGCGCTCCAGCATACGGAGGCGGGCGGACGAGTCACGGTTGTGGCAACCATGGAAAAGGGCGGGGAGGTGGGAATTTCGGTAACGGATGATGGGGCAGGGATTGATTTGGCCGATTTGCCCCACATATTCAACCGCCTGTACCGCGCCGATCGATCTCGCGATCGGCGCACAGGTGGCACGGGGCTAGGGCTGGCCATCGCCCGCGCTATTATCGAGGCACACAATGGTACGATTGCTGTCATCAGCAAGGGGCTGGGACAGGGGACAACCGTGCGGTTCGATCTCCCACTGCATTCAATGACAACGACCAACTAGATACGCTGCCAGTAGCCGTAGATTGGCGGCGGGGGAATGACTCTCGCGCCATGAAAGTGACTGTCCCAGTCGATACCACGGCACAGGTTTGCGTACCCAAGCTCGGATTGGCCGATGTGATCAACAGGCAAAGCCGCGACACGATCCGGCGGTAGGAGGCATTCAGGTCAGGTGTGGTAGAATTCATGGAATGTAACCGACATAAGCGATCATCCGCATGAGGTCGATGTATGCGTGTCGGCGCGCGGTCGTTTTGGCGGCTGCCCGCCTCTTGCACTCGGCGCGCAGGAACCTGATCGACCAGCGCAGAACCCTGATTTTGGCCTGGCACAAGCGGCCGGATACAGTTCCCGCCTATTGGGAGGGCGAGATCCCCGAGGGTATCGCCAACCGGGATGCCAATCGAGAGTATCCCAGCTCGCGTATTCCTGGCGAATATCTCACAGGTTGAATTGCGCGCCACTGCTGGGCGCGACTGAATTGCGGGGACAAATAGAATGCGATTTGCCCTGTTTGGCGCCGGTCGGGCCGGCACAATCCACGCCCACAATATTGCCAACCATCCCCATGCCGAATTAGGCTATGTTTTTGACATCGATCGGACGGCGGCGCAGCGGCTGGCGGCAGCCTTTGGAGGGCAGGTAGTCCCTAGCCAAGAAGATATCTGGGGGGCGGACGATGTAGACGCAGTATTGATTGCCTCGTCTACCGATACGCACGTCGATCTGCTCCAGCGGGCGATGCGAGCAGACAAGCCAACCTATTGCGAAAAGCCGATCGATCTCGATATCGACAAGGTCAGGATGGTCGTGGCAGAGGCGGCGCAGACTGACCTGCCGATCTGTATTGGATTTCGACGTCGTTTTCTGCCGGACTTCCAACGTATGCGCCAAAGCATCCAAAATGGCGCTGTGGGACGGATCGAGACGATACACATGATCGCGCGCGACTTTGAACCGCCATCGCTTGTCTACCTGAACGCGTCGGGCGGTTTCTTGCGCGATAAAATGATCCACTACTTTGATCTGGTCTGCTGGCTTGCCGACGAGAGACCGACCGAAGTGTACGCAACTGGCTCTTGTCTCATCGATCCAGCCATCGGTCAAGCTGGCGATATCGACACCGCTATGGTGACGCTACGCCTGTCCAGCGGCGCGCTCTGCGTCATTGAGAACAGCCGCCGCGCCATCTATGGCTGTGATGAACGGATTGAGGTCTTTGGCGCCAAGGGGATGCTGCAGTCAAGACCGACTCAGACCCATCAGCTGGTTCACTTTACGGAAGCGGGCATGGCGCAGAGCGGCTTTCCTGAATCCTACGGGCAGGAAAGCTTCGCGGCCGCGCTGGATGCCTTCATCCACGCGGTCGAAATGGGCATAGCGGTCTCGCCATCATTGCAAGATGGGGTACAGGCCCAACTCATCGCCGAAGCGGCTGTCGAATCCTTGCAGACGAACCAACCGCTGACAATACCTGCATGACTGCTCCCAAGCCTGAAGGAATGCGACCAATGAGCGGAGAAAGGTTGAATGCGCCTCTGCTCGAAAGAGGCGCGATATGAACCACCCTTACGCAGGCCCCCAGCGGACGTTTGCCGACGATGCGGGCGAGATGCCCGCGATCCCAGGGAACGAGAGCGTCTTGCTTCTTGACGAGACTCTGATCGAGGAGGAAAGCGGCATTACTCGGGAGGTCCAAGCGGGCAGGAAGATCCCTTTCGTCATGGAGCCCGACGAGGACAAACCCTGGGAGTATTGCGGTCCCGGCATGAGCAAGCGCATCCATCTCTACGGCACAACCCTATACGACGATCTGGCAGGGAAATACCGCATGTGGTACTTCGGCCGCATGGGCCCCCATTGGCGTGTACCCAGCGGAAATTATCAGATCCCTGGTCTGTATGTGCCGCGCACCGATGCGCGACCCTACGCCTGCAACGGGGTCACTGAGGATAGGTATGGGCGAACCTTTGTGGACAACGACCGCGGCGACCTGACCTTATATGCCGAGAGCGATGATGGGGTCAACTGGGTCAAACCGAGTCTGGGCATCTTCACATTCAATGGAAGCGCTGAGAACAACATCATCTGGGATCTCCACGGCGCCTCCGTGTTCATCGATCGGGAGGAAGAGAATCCTGGCAAACGCTACAAAGCCATCGGCTTTTGTCGGCGCTACCGCAGCATATTCCTGCTTACCTCTGCCGATGGTATCCACTGGGATGACAGGGACTATCTCGAACCTGTGTTACAACGCAGCAACGAGGGCACATTCAATGTGACCTACGATGCCAGGGGCCTTGTCTACCGGGCCTATTCGATCGAGCGTTCCGATGACAAAGAGAAGCGGAGAGTCATCTGTTACTCGGAAAGTCCCTCTCTCGCAGGTCCCTGGAAAACCTCCTACCCCATAGTGGAGCCGACTAGCTGGGATGATGCGGTTGCCTATCGGAAGTACGGGGCACTGCGCGCGGAGTTCCACAACCTGTCGGCCTTTCGCTACAACAACATCCATCTCGGTTTGGTGGGGGCGCTGTATGTGACGGCGGAGCAGACGCCAGGCGAGAGGAACCAGATACCTTGCGACGGCCCCATCGATGCGCAGATCGTATACAGCCGAGACGGAATCAGCTGGGTGCATGGCGACCGCGAGCGGACGGAGGCGATCCCCCGGGGCGGCGCGGGCGCTTTCGACAGAGGCATGATCATCGGCACAGCCAAAGAGCCGATCATCGAGGGGGACGAAGTTCACTGGTATTACACGGGCTGTGAGCATACCCACGGCGAACTCGATATGGAGAAACGCGTCAAGAGGTTGGGAAGAGCCACCTGGCAAAGAGATCGCTTTGTCGCGCTCAGCGCCACAAACGAGGGTATGGTCGTGACCAAACTCCTGTTCCCGCCTGCAGGCGCCGCACGCCTGGAGGTGAACGCCAATGCCGCAGGTGGTCAGCTACGCGCCGAGCTGTGCGGTCCCGATGGGCGCATTGTGGACGGATTCTCCCGCGAGGAATGCGTCCCGCTGAGAACGGACGAACTACACTGGCAGATCAGATGGAAGACCGCCGATATCGCAACAATCGAGGATGCCGTACAGATCCGCTTCACCCTGAATCGGAGCAAGCTATACAGTTTCACATTCAGTTCTTGAATACCGTACTAATATAGGGTCGGCGTCTTGTGCCTGCCCGCTACCTGAACAGCAAGGACAATATAAAGTAGAGAGATCTGATGAGTCTTACCAGCCAAGAGAAAAAATCCTTTGAATCGAACGGCTATCTGCTTAAGAAGGGCCTTGTGTCCCTGGAGGCGATCGGGCAGATCCGGCAGGAACTGACTGACATTCACCAGCGCATGGCGGCCGACTCGCCGGCCGAGGTCATTGTCTCCTGGGAGGACGCGGACGCGCCGGATGAGCGCAAGATCATCCGCCAATTGATGCACAGTGAACTGGTCAGCCCCACCATCAACCGCGTTCTGCGCGGCGACGCTATACTGGACATCGTCGCCGAGTTGATGCACCCGCAGGTGGCGCTTTACCACAGCAAGCTGCTGCCGAAGGAGGCGGGTGTGGGCGCAGCGACTCCCTGGCATCAAGATTACGCTTACTGGAAGACGGACGAGAATCAGCCCTTCATGCTCAACTGCCAGGTTGCCATCGATCCGATGACGCTGGAAAACGGCTGTCTGGAGTTCATCCCCGGCAGTCACCGTTGGGGCCTACAGGAGCATGAGCGGCACGAGGAGACCTTCGGCGTCTTCCTGCCCGGTCGCTATTACAAGCGGGAGGAAGGGACTACCATACCGATGGAGCCGGGAGACGGCATCTTCTTCACATCCCTGGTGATCCACGGCTCCGCGCCCAACAGGTCGCGCCAACCCCGTTGGGCCAACACCTTCGCCTACAACGTGCCCGGCAATGGCGCGCGCCAGGTCAGGGAAGTGTTGCGGGAATCATAGAAGATTCATGGCAGCGTCGATAAATCCCAATGCCGACACTCACCCTCAAATCCACGCACAAGCCTATCCGGGCATACTACGCCGCGCTCGAGCGCCTCGGCATCAGCCATGAAAGCGCGGCGCGCGCCGCCTTTCAGGCGCTGCTTGAACACTGCGCGCGGCAGTGCGCGTGGACGCTGGCGCCGGAACAGGCCATCGCGCCTCTTGCGAGCAGCGGCGTATCGAACACTGCGCGCGGCAAGCGGCGCATCGTGGTCGACGGCGCATTGATCGACGATTTCCAGCTGATCCATGGCATCTGGGAGGCGAAGGATATCCACGACGATCTGCTGTCTGAAGCGCGGCGCAAGTTCGAGGCCGGCTATCCGGACGACAACATCCTTTTTCAGACGCCGCAACGCGCCATCCTGTGGCAGAACGGGCGGCAGCTGCTTGACGCGGACCTGAGCGACCCGGCGCAGCTGATCGGGGTACTGGAAGCCTTCTTCGGCTATCGTCCGCAGGAGTACGCTGTCTGGGAGGAGGCGGTGGCGCAGTTCAAAGACAGGGTGCCGGAGATCGGGCGCGGGTTGGCGGCGTTGATCCACAAGGAGCGGCAGACGAATCATCGTTTTACGGCCGCCTTTGGCGAGTTTCTGGAAAAATGTCGTCACTCGATCAATCCGAACCTGTCTGAGGCGGCGGTCGAGGAGATGCTGATACAGCATCTGTTGACCGAGCGTCTGTTCCGCACAGTGTTCAGCAATCCCGACTTCACCCAGCGCAATGTCATCGCCAATGAGATCGAGAAGGTAATCAACGCGCTCACATCGCAGTCGTTCAGTCGTGGTGATTTTCTCCACAGCCTGGACCGCTTCTACGCGGTCATCGAGCGCGTGGCTGCAACCATTAGCGACTTTTCGCAGAAGCAGAATTTTCTCAACACGGTCTATGAGCAGTTTTTCCAGGGCTTTTCGGTCAGGGTGGCCGATACGCATGGCATCGTCTATACGCCACAGCCGATCGTCGATTTCATGGCGCAAAGCGTTGCCCACATCCTGCAGAGCGAGTTTGGGCGCTCGCTATCCGACCCTGGGGTTCACATCATCGACCCGTTTGTGGGCATGGGCAACTTCATCGTGCGCCTGATGCGGGAGATACACAGAACCGCGCTGGAGGGCAAGTACAGGTCGGAGCTGCACGGCAACGAGGTGATGCTGCTGCCCTACTACATCGCCAGCATGAACATCGAGCATGAATTTTACGCGGCGACCGGCACGTATCAGCCCTTTGAAGGCATCTGCCTTGTCGATACCTTCGATCTGGCGGAGGACCGCCAGCTGCCGATGTTCGTGGTCATCGGCAATCCGCCCTACAACGTGGGACAGGTCAACGAGAACGACAACAACAAGAACCGCAAATATGAGACACTGGACAAGCGGGTGCGCGAGACCTACGCGCACGATTCCAAGGCGACCAATAAAAACGCGCTCTCCGACCCGTATGTGAAGGCGATACGCTGGGCAGCGGACCGCATTGGAGAGGAGGGGATTGTCGCCTTTATCACCAACAACAGCTTTCTCGACGCTGTGGCGTTTGATGGCATGAGAAAACACCTGGCAGACGATTTCGATACCCTGTACAGTCTCGATTTGGGCGGGAATGCGCGCAAGGGCTTGAAGGTCTCGGATGCCAATGTATTCGGCATTCGGGTGGGGGTAAGCATCAACCTGTTTGTGAAGCGTAGGGGCGGGCAACCACAAGGCCAGCTATCCCGTATCTTCTACTATCGAACCGACGATCTGTGGAACAAAAAGCGAAAATTCGACTTTCTGCATGAACGCCAACACGCAGGCAATATAGAGTGGCAAGAGATCAGACCGGACAAGCGACACACCTGGCTGACCGAGGGACTCCACGCTGAATTTGAGAGCTTTATGCCGCTGGGGAGCCAGGAAGCGAAGGGGGCAAAAGGCGAGGCGGTGGATGTGATATGTAAGACGTACAGCCGTGGCGCCAGCACTAGCCGTGATGCCTGGGCGTACAATTTCAACCGTGACGCGCTCACAGAGAACATGAGTCGGATGATCGATTTCTACAACGAGCAGGTGTTCAAGTGGGAACGACAGGCAGGCCGAGATGCCAACGTCGATGATTTTGTAGTCTCTGATGACCGTCGCATTAGCTGGGGCGAGACACTTAAACGAAATTTGACACGAGGGAAAATCACTGATTTTTCGCAAGAAAAGCTGAGGACATCACTCTATCGCCCGTTTACACAATCGAACCTTTACTTTGACAGAATGATGAACGAACGTGTATACGTCTGCCCATCGATCTTCCCCACACCGCAGACCGAAACGGAAAATCGGGCGATCATTGTTCCAGGCGCTGGGGGACGCGCTGAGTATTGGTGTTTCTGCACAGATATGATTCCGAATGTAGCGCTAACCTCCATTGATGCTTCCCAATGCTTTCCCTTCTACACCTACGACGAGGACGGCGGCAACCGCCGGGAGAACATCACCGATTGGGCGCTGGCGCAGTTCCGCGCGCGCTACCGCGATGACACAATCAGCAAATGGGATATCTTCCATTACGTCTACGGCCTGCTGCATCATCCCGCCTATCGGCAGCGGTATCAAGCCAACCTCAAGCGCGACTTGCCGCGTCTGCCCTTTGCCCCGGACTTCCGGGCCTTTGCCAGAGCCGGCGCGCGCCTGGGGGGAATCCACGTCGGCTATGAAGAGATGCCCGCCTATCCGCTGACAGTCAGCGAAAACCCGGATCTGCCGCTTGATTGGCGCGTCGAGAAGATGAAGCTGTCCCGAGACAAAACGCAGATTCGCTACAATAACTTCCTGACACTGGGCGGGATTCCAGCAAAAGCTTTTGACTATCGGTTGGGCAACCGCTCGGCTCTGGAATGGATCATCGATCAATACCGGGTCAAGACAGACAGACGCAGCGGCATCGTCAACGACCCCAATCGCGCCGATGACCCGCGGTACATCGTCAACCTGATCGGAAAGGTCATCAGCGTGAGCCTGGAGACAGTAAACATTGTACCCAACTTGCCGGGGCTAGGGATTGACCCGTAGAGGCGGGGCTTGTGCCTGCCCATAGGGTTTCCCTTGCGTCTCCGCGTCCTGGCGACATTGCGTTGTATAAGGCCCTAGGTGTATAATGGTTAAATCAGCTATTTTGCCTGAAGAACAAGCAACACTATCGACCTGAAACCATAATCTGGATTGAACAAACCTGGCCATTGTGGAGCGCCAATTGTATCCCCGACAACAGGGCTTCACGTAAGATAATTCGGCATCTGCAACAACCTGGATTGACCGAACTTTGGCCATCGTGGAGCGTTGTATTATCCCCCCCGACATCGAAGCTCTACTCAATATACTCGACATCTGAAACAACCTGGATTGACCTTGCCTGGCCATCGTAGGGCTTTGGCTGTACCCCCTGACAACAGAGCTCCATTGGCAAGATTGAGTAGGACTACACAAATGCGGACATATCATGTTCGACATGGCGCTTGGCTCTGTGCCCCTGTTATTCTTGCGCCTCTTCACCAGCAGACAGTCTGTTGAAAGACTGATCTCGGGTGCGGCAACAATATAGTTCGATCCAACCATTCCATTTGGAGGGACTCCATGACCCAGAAACACATTTCCCGTAGACGATTCCTGCAGGCATCTGCCTTTGCCACCGCAGGCGCGGTATTGGCTGCCTGCGGCGGCGGCGCGGCGCCTGCCCCCGAAGAAGCGCCGGCTGCGGCTGCAGAACCCGCTGCCGCAGAAGCGCCCGCTGCAGCCGCATCCCAGTACAACGAAGCGCCGATGTTGGCCGAGATGGTCGCCAATGGCGATCTGCCCCCCGTGGACCAGCGACTGCCTTCCAACCCCTTGGTCATCGAACCATGGGATGAGATCGGTCAATATGGCGGCACTTGGAGGCGCATTGCTGTAGGGCCAGGTGACGCGGGTATCTACAGATTCCGTCTGATGTATCCTCAGTTGATCCGTTATAGCATTAACGGCACTGAATATATTCCCAACTTAGCCGAATCGTGGGAAGTTTCAGACGATGCCACAACTTACACCTTCCATCTGCGCAAGGGCGTCAAATGGTCGGATGGCGAACCCTTCACCTCTGAAGACCTGATGTTCTGGTATGAAGATAAACTGGGGGATGAAGATCTGGCTCCCAGCTTCCCAGTTTGGTTAACTGTAGGGGGCGAACCCGTTGTCATGGACGCGCCGGACGAATTTACCATTCGTTTCACCTTCCCCGCGCCTCACGGTCTCTTCCTGACCTTCCTCGCCGGGGCCAGCGGCGCCGAGATGACCTGGCATCCCAAACACTATCTGTCCCAGTTCCATCGTAATTACGTCGATGAAGCAGAGTTGACGACAATGGCCCAGGAAGATGAATTTGAATTCTGGCATCAACTCTTCACCAATCGGGCTACGCAGCGTCTCAATTTGGACTTGCCGGTCCTGTTTGCCTGGCGCTTCACACAGATTACGCCTGAAGTACCCATTGTGATGGAACGCAACCCCTACTACTGGAAAGTGGACTCGGCTGGGAATCAGTTGCCCTATATCGACAAGGTGTCAACAGATGTTGTTGAAGATGCCGAGGTATTGAACCTGCGTGCGGTCGCTGGCGAGATCGATATGCAGAACCGCCATATCCTGATGGAGAACTTCTCTCTCTTCAAAGAGAATGAAGAGGCTGGAAACTATGAGATCTTCCTGTGGACCTACGGCAACACCAGCGACGCGGTGCTCTCCTTCAACCTCTGCCATCCGGACCCGGTCTTACACGAGATCTTCAACGACAAACGCTTCCGCTTTGCCATGTCCCATGCTATGAACCGCAATGAGGTCGTCGAGGCCGTCTACCTGGGGCAGGGAGAGCCAGGGCAGCCGTCACCTCTGTCTACCTCCTCCTTCTATGATGAATCGCAGGCCAAAAACGCCACCGAGTACAATCCGGACCTGGCCAATTCGCTGCTGGACGAGATGGGTCTGACCGAAAAAGACGCCAATGGAATCCGCCTGCGACCGGACGGCGAAACACTCAGCATCACCTTCTCCTACGCTCCTGTCTTTGGCGCGTGGAGTAGTATCGCCGAGTTGATGCAGAAATACTTGGCTGCGGTGGGTGTGCAACTGAACCTTAAAGAAGAAGCGCGTCCGCTCTGGTCGCAACGGGTACAGGCCTCCGAACATGATATGACTGTCTGGACTGGATCCAGCGAATTTAACCCGCTTATCGACCCTCGGCACTTTTTGCCCTTCGCCCAAGGCAGTTCGCATCACGCGGCCTGCTATGCCCTCTGGTATCAGTCAGGCGGGGCGAACGGCGTAGAGCCAACCGGCGATCTGCGCAAAGTGATCGATCTGTACGAAGCGATCAAGGCGACAGCGGATAACGACGAACATCACCGTCTGTTCCAGGAGATTCTGGACATTAATAAGGAGAATCTCTGGACCTTTAGTATGGCTGTCAGCCTGCCTTCGCCCGTGGTGGTCAGCAAGAACATGGGCAATGTTCCCCGCCAGGCAATCGCCACCTGGCATCTGCAGACACCGGGGAATACCTGGCCGGAGCAGTATTTCCTCCGACAGTAACCCCTACCTTCAGTAACACCAGTGGCCAGTGGCTAGTGGCCAGAAACTGCAGGCGCTGGCTACTGGAAACTAGCTACTGGCCACTGACCACGAACCATTGGTGTTCGCCATGTCATCATTTATTTTCCGCCGGTTCCTCTTGATGATCCCAACTCTGTTTATGATATCGCTGATCTCCTTTATCGTCATTGAACTTCCTCCCGGCGACTATATCACCTCCTATATCGCCAATCGAATGGCTCAAGGTGACTCGCCGCGTCAGGACGAAATCGACGCGCTCACGAAGCAGTATGGGCTTGATCAGCCTGTTCAGATTCGGTATTTGAAATGGTTGGCCAACGTTGTGCAGGGCAAATTTGGCTTCTCGTTTGAATGGCAGCTTCCTGTAAGCGATCTGATCTGGGACCGTCTGGGCTTCACGGTGATAGTCGCTCTCAGCGCCTTGCTGTTTTCGTGGTTTGTCGGGCTTGTGGTGGGGATACTTTCGGCCGTCTATCAGTATTCCGTTTGGGACTATCTGTTTACGGCCTTGAGCTTTATTGGATTGGGCACACCCAACTTTCTGCTGGCCCTCATCCTGATGTGGATGGCCTTTGCCTATTTTGGCGTCAATATTTCCGGCCTCTTCTCTCGCGAGTTTGTGGACGCGCCCTGGAGCATAGCCAAGTTCGTTGATCTGCTCAAACATCTGTGGGCGCCGGCCATCATTGTGGGGACGGCTGGTTCGGCCGGGCTTGTGCGCACCATGCGCGCCAATCTATTGGATGAATTGAGCAAACCCTATGTCGAGACTGGGAGAGCGAAAGGGCTGAATGAACTCAGGCTCGTGCTCAAATATCCCACACGGGTGGCATTGAACCCGTTTGTGAGTACCATGGGCTGGGCACTGCCCCAACTGGTGTCTGGTTCGATCATCGTCTCTGTTGTACTGAGCCTGCCAACCACCGGCCCGCTTCTGCTGCGTTCGCTGTTGACCCAGGACATGTATCTGGCGGCCAGCTTCTTGTTGATGCTCAGCACATTGACGATCATCGGCACCTTGATTTCAGATATACTTCTCGCTCTGCTTGATCCGCGCATTCGGATGGGAGGGTAGCATGGATGTAGATCGATCGGGATCGCGGGCGTCTCGCCCGCGGGCAGCGGGCGACACCGACCCGCCCGGCAATGCGCCTCTTTCGAGCGGAGGCGCGTTCAAACCTTCGGCGACGAAGGCGGGGGATTTCCATCTCGACATGGATGAGGTCTACGACGACACGGCCTCCTATCTCGACGCTAATGAGGAGCAGGATCGGCTCTATGTCGCTGCCCCGCTGCAGATGATGTGGTGGCGTTTCACCAAGCATAAGATGGCGGTCGTTGGCGGCGTGATTGTCATTCTGCTTTACCTGATCGCCATCTTCGCTGAGTTTCTCTCACCGTACAATCCAGAGACCTATGAGGTGGCCCTTACTTACGCGCCGCCGCAGCGGATTCACTTCTTCCATGAGGGAAAATTCCAGGGCAGGCCCTTTGTCTATGGGCTTACGCAGGCGCGCAATCCCGAAACCCTGCGCATGGAGTTCCAGATCGATGAGACGGTACGCTATCCCATCTATTTCTGGCCCGAGGGGGATAGCTATCGCATCTGGGGGTTGTTTGAGAGTAACCGCCACCTCTTTGGCATCAACGAAGCGGTTGTTGACGAAGCTAGGGAGGAAGGCGCGCCTTCGTTCGCCACACTGTTTGTCTTGGGCGCTGATAAACTGGGGCGGGATATGTTGACCCGCATCATCTATGGGTCACGCATATCTCTGTCGATCGGTCTGATCGGCGTTATCTTGAGTTTTCTCTTTGGCGTTGTTCTGGGTGGTATCTCTGGGTACTACGGCGGCGCGGTGGATGTCATCATTCAGCGTCTGATCGAGTTCATCCGCTCCGTCCCGTCCATCCCCTTGTGGATGGCCTTGAGCGCCTCCCTGCCCAGGGATTGGTCCAGCCTCAGGATCTATTTCGGTATTACCATCATCCTTTCGCTGATCGGCTGGACCTTCCTGGCGCGCGCTGTGCGCGGCCGTTTTCTGGCTATGCGCGAGGAGGAGTTCATCCTTGCCGCCCGCTTCGCTGGCGCCGGTGAGATGCGCATTATCCTGCGGCACATGGTGCCCTCATTTTTCAGCCACCTGATCGCTTCCGCCACCCTGGCCGTCCCCGCTATGATCCTCAGCGAAACGTCGCTCAGCTTCCTTGGGCTGGGTCTGCGTCCACCCACGATTAGCTGGGGCGTTCTGCTGCAGGAGTCCCAGAATCTGCGGTCTGTGGCGCTGGCGCCCTGGTTGCTGCTCCCCGGCGTCGTCATTATTGTTACGATACTGGCCTTGAATTTCCTCGGCGATGGGCTGCGCGATGCAGCTGACCCGTATCGCTAACGATTCTCAGCCTTCGTCCAACAATGCGCCCTTGCTCGAAAAGGGCGCATTCAACTTTCACATAGGAAGTGGGAATCGATACCAGAATCCATAAAGGATGTCCGCAAAGATGGGCCAACCATTCGCAAAGACAAACACCGTTCTGGACGCTGAAGACGCGCGACCCGTTGTTCCAGGGAACTACAACTTACCCGAACCAGCCCACTGCGAATGAGTTCGCAGTGGATTTAATCACAATTACCTTATCCAAACCGCTGACAAAAATTCGTCATGCGTGTGTACCTGAAGGGAAAGCCTTACATTGAATCTGTTCGCCTCCTATCTGACCTGGAAAAACAACTCATGCCAACCTTTGTTAAGCTCCGTTGGATATGGGATATTGGCGACATATTGAGTTTCATGCCGTTGTGGGGCGAACGACCCAGCGATGAATATCTCGCGGAATGTGTGGGTCGGCTACACGAACTGATGGAGGGCGAAGCGGATAGCAAAGCAGGCAAGTAAAGGGAATTATGTACTTAACTGCACAAGGATTTCAGCGTGTTGGATTGGCGTAGGCTGTGAGTATGTGGCATACTGGGAATAGTTCAAGTAAGAGAGAAGCCCGTCAGTGTTGGCGCACTACGGGCTATGATCCACAAGAGAATGGCTTATGGATACCCCCCATCTTACCACAATCCACAAGACCTACCAAGAGCGCGGCTACTGTTCGCGAGCTGGCTATGCCCGCGTCCGTGAGGTGTTGCGCGCCTGCTGCTGGCTCTACAATCGCGCCCTTGAACAGAGACGAGACATATACCGCGCCTGCGGCAAGGGCATGACCATGTATAGGCAGATGAAAGAGCTGACCCAACTGCGGCAGGACCAGCAGTTCTGGCGCGATATAGGGTTAACAGTTTCCCGTGGGGTCTTGAAGCGTGTAGACAGGTCGTTCAAAGCGTTCTTTCGCAGGGTAAAGGCTGGGGAGAAGCCTGGTTATCCACGCTTCAAGCCCCATCAGCGCTATCAATGCCTTGAGTTGGCAAGCGTTACAGCGGGCATGGTGAAGGGCAATCGTATCAAGGTGAAAGGATTGCCCGCTATTCGGATACGCCCAAATCGTGAATTGCCAGATAGCAGCCGGTTGAAAGCGTTGCGAATCGTGATGCACGGGCGCATCCTGACAGTTGACCTGGTCTATGAAGAGGAAAGTGAGCCACTTACTTCTGTGGATACTGCGGTTGGCATCGATGTGGGCGTGAATGAGAGGATGACCTTCAGCGATGGGAAGACAGTATCCCGGCGCATGATTGACAGAAGCAGGGAAACGAAGCTGCAGCAGGCGATTGCCACAAAGAAGAAAGGCAGCAATCGACGGAGAAAGACAATCGCCACTTTTGCTCGTGAGAGGCGTAGGAATACGGTGCGCAATCGGAATGAATGCCATCGGTTGACCACCGCTATCGTGCGAAACTATCAGAAGATAGCGGTAGAAAAGCTGGCAATCAAGAACATGTCTCGTACGGGCGGAAGTCGGAAACGCGGCTTGCATCGCAGTATGATGGAACAGACGTGGGGTATGCTGTCATCATGATCGTGCCCGTGCTCGTTGTATTTTTCTGTACGCAGCGTTTCTTCGTTAAAGGCATTGCCCTTACCGGTCTTGGTGGACGCTGAGGGCTTTGGATGAGGTACATCACATGAATACGAATCAGCCGAACATTGTGGTCGTCATCTGTCATGATCTTGGACGATATGTAGGTTGTTACGGCGTTACAGGCGTTCGTTCATCAAATATCGATGCCTTTGCGGCATCCTCTTTGCGATTTGAA
This sequence comes from uncultured Caldilineaceae bacterium, assembly GCA_958295915.1. Taxonomy (GTDB): domain Bacteria; phylum Chloroflexota; class Anaerolineae; order Caldilineales; family Caldilineaceae; genus Bin5. The sequence goes on along the minus strand of OY282381.1, from coordinate 2,077,575 downwards.
AACAGTTTCTGCGCCGCTCCGCAATGCAGCCCATCTCGGGCAGCCCTCTGGACTGGCCGCTACCCTCACTCGAATGGCGTGGTCGGACTTGCCCACTCGGGATTTCAGAATGACTTGAATCCGGATGAGCGACATCTCGCGCAGATACTGTCTGCGAACGGATACGAAACGCATCTCTTCGGCGTTCAACATGAAGCCAGTAGCCCGGAACGCTGCGGATATACGCATACACATCCGCGGGGGACCTGCGCCCAGGTAGCGACAGCGTTTTGTGATTTCCTGACGCAGAGAAAGTTGTTGAATGCGCCTCTTTCGAGCAGAGGCGCACAGACCGTAGGTCCCTTTTTCGCTCAGATCGGTTTATTCGAACCGCATCGTCCGTTCCTGCACGACGTGCAAGGTCTTGACGCAAATGCAATCGCCATTCCTCCTTACCTGCCGGATATCCCTGAAGTGCGTGCGGATTTTGTCGATTTTGAGGCATCCATCGCTTCGATCGATCAAGCATTTGGCAGAATGCTTGAAACACTTGAGGCCGTTGGACTCGCGGAACACACACTGGTTGTCTTCACAGCCGATCACGGCATCCCATTTCCACGCGCAAAAATGAGTTTGTATGATCCGGGCATTGAAGTGCCGTTACTCATGCGCATACCGGGGGTCCCCGGCGGCGCGAACTACTCTGAAATGATTTCGAACGTGGACTTTGTCCCCACAATCCTTGATATGTTGCGGATCGATATCCCAGAGAATGTTCAAGGGCGTAGTTTTTGGAGCCTGATCAGCGGAGATGAATATACGCCGCGTGAATGCGTATTTGCCGAAAAGACCTATCACACCTATTACGATCCCATGCGCGCTATCCGCACAAACCGATGGAAACTTGTGGCCAATTTCGAGTTCGCGCCGGCGCAGGAAACGCCACCCGACTACGCCAATAACGCCAAAGGATACCCTGAAATCAGTCGGGCGATGGCTGTGCCGTACACAGAACAGTACCATCCAGCGTTTGAACTGTTCGACCTGGCGCATGATCCTTGGGAACAGAATAACCTGGCTGAAGATCCGGACCATGCGGAAATACGAGATGACCTGGCGCGGCAGTTGCGGGACTGGATGACAAAGACCGAGGATCCGCTGCTTACCGGCCCTGTGCCTCAGGGCGCTTACATCAATAGAATGAAGGCATTCAGGGGCATTTAGCCAGGGGGCGCGCAAATTCAACCATTCACCGCCGGTCAGCGCTGCAACCACGAAAAATTCGCGCCCTTGACAGAGTCTGCCGTCTCGGCGAAAATAAATCCATCGCGCAGCCATACAGCAGAGATTGGCGCCGGTTGACACTCCATTCAGGCTACAATACAATGTTGTTATGGTTGCTCCCCGATCTCCCATCGACTATAGCAATCGAATCGTAATTTTCCCAATACAATCAAAGGAGACAAGTCATGGCAAAACGAACGATCACCCGGCGTGAATTCATGCAGTTATCGGCAGTGGCGACAGCAGGCTCATTGCTGGCCGCCTGTGGTGGAGGCGGCTCTGAAGAGCCGGCCGTGCAACCAACTGCTGCGCCGGCCGAAGCGCCCGCGCCGGCGGCATCCTCGTCCAAGTACAACGAAGCCCCGATGCTCAAAGAGTTGGTGGAGGCCGGCGATCTGTCGCCGGTGGATGAGCGTTTACCGGTAAACCCGCGGATCGTCGTTCCCCATCATGAGGTCGGTCAGTACAGCGACACAATACGTGGCTTTACCCTCAACGAGACGGATAGGGCAGCGCCGGGCTATATTGTGAACCGCGGCTTTCTGGACATTCCGCCCGATTTGGAGGCCTTCGGCGCGGACCTGCCGGTGGGCGGCTGGGACTCCTACCTGGGCGAGAGCTTTGAGTGGAACGACGATGCCACCCAGATCACAATCCACCTGCGGGAAGGGATGAAGTGGTCTGACGGTGAACCCTTCACGGCCCAGGATGTTCTATTCCTTTGGGAGGACATGTGGTTCGACGAGGAGTACAGTCCCACACCACCCACCAGATGCTTTGTGGACGGCGAACCAGTGACGTTGGAGGCGCCGAACAACTTCACCTTGGTATTCAAGTTCCCCGCCCCCTATCCCACATTCCCCTTTCTGTTCCGAGGCAGGACGTTGGTCAGCAAGCCCAAGCACCATCTTAAGCAATGGCATCCCAAGTACACGGAGGGGGCGACCTACAAGGACTTAAGGGAGAATGATGACTATCTCGATCCCGACTTCCCGGTCGTATACCCTTGGGTGTCAAAGGGCTATGATGAATCGGGGCTGCGGCTGGAGCGCAATCCCTACTATTGCGCCGTGGATACTGAGGGCAATCAGCTCCCTTACTGCGACAATTACGTCTTCCCCTTTGCAGGCACCCAGGAGAATGCGGTCCTCATGGCGGTCGCGGGCCAGATCGATGTCGCGATTCGGAACATGCAGTTGTTCGAGAGTCTCCCGACGCTGAGGGAGAACGAGGAGCGTGGCGGCTATCGGCTGCTGTTCTGGCCGGGCACCTCGTTCACCACGGGCAACCACATCACCTTTAACTACCGCATCGGCGATGAAGAAGAGAGAGAGCTCGCTGAGTTATTCCGCAACAAGAACTTCCGCCATGCGCTGTCGGTGGCTATCGACCGCCAGGAGATCAACGACACGCTTTACTTCGGCGCAGGTCGGGCCGCGAGCTATGCGCTCAGCGCCACATCGCCCTACTGGGACGAGGACATGGAGTCCATCACCATGACCAATGGCGAGTTCGATTTGGTCCGGGCGGAACAGATCTTGGACGAACTGGGTCTGGAAAAGGGGGCGGACGGTATGCGCACATTCCCCAGCGGCAATCCGGTGACCATCATCATGGATGCGGCGACCGAGATCACAGTGCATCAGCAGGTCGCTGAGATGGTGGTGGCGGATTGGCGCGACGCGGGCATCGACGCGCGCCTGAACGCAGTCCAGCGCTCGGTGTTGTTCTCCCGTTGGGGGGGGCAAGAGACCCATACGTTTATGTGGGGCACAGATGCAAACGAGATTCCCCTGATGCGGCCCAACCAGCCGATCTTTACCACGAAGGATAGTTCTCGCTCCTTGAGAGAAGGGGATTATGATGACGCGCCGGAGTGGCTGCAAGCACTCGGGCCGCCCGAAGGGGCCGATGGTCTGTTTGCGCTGCAGGAAAGGATCAAAAAAGAAGTCGACCCTGAGGAGAGCAAACGCCTGCACAAGGAACTGTTCCAGTATCATGTCGAGTGGCAGTTCGACATCCATCTGATCGCCGATGTGCCCCTCATGGTCCTGGTCAACAACCGTGTGGGCAACGCACCCGACGTGGGGAATGGCCTGCAGGATTTCACCTACGCCTATCCGGAGCAGTTCTACATCAAGGCATAACGAGAAACGAGAGGATAGAAGTGAGAAGTGAGAGGCATTCTCACTCCTCACTTCTCTTCCCCCACTTCATCTATTGCGCTTCTTAACCGAGGCAAGGTTCAGATGCTGAACTACGTCATCCGCAGAGTGTTGATTGCAATTCCCACATTGCTGCTCATCTCTTTCATCTGTTTCATAGTCATAAACCTCCCGGCCGGAGACGTAATTACCACCTATGAACAAAACCTCATAGGCAACCGGGGGTGGAGCGCGGATGACGCCAAAATAGAGGGTGACAATATTCGCAGGGAATACGGACTGGACCGCTCGATACCGGTTCAGTACGTCTATTGGCTGGTCGCCTTTGTGCAGGGTGACTTTGGCGTTTCACTGGTTACCTACGATCGCGTCGCTTCGGAGGTGATCTGGAGGAACCTGGGGTACACGATGCTGATCGCCACACTCTCCCTCTCCCTTTCCTGGGCTGTAGGCCTGCCCGTGGGCATCTATTCTGCTGCCCGTCAATATTCCCTGTCGGACGGGGTGTTTACCATTCTCAGTTTCGTTGGTCTTTCCATGCCTGGCTTTCTCCTTGCGCTGGCCATTCTGGTTTTTATGACCTTCGTCCTCGACGCGCCTTTACTGACAGGCTTGTATTCCCCGGAGTATGCGAACGCGCCCTGGAGTTGGGGCAGGATCCAGGATCTTGCGGCTCACATCTGGCTGCCGGTGCTCGTAGGCGGCATCCCGGGCATCGCCTCCCTGATGCGCATTATGCGCGGCAACCTGTTAGACGAGTTGGGACGCCAGTATGTCGAGACAGCCCGCGCCAAGGGGCTTGCCGAGAAAGTGGTGGTTATTAAGCATGCCGTGCGCGTGGCGATCAACCCCCTGATCAGTCTGCTGGGTATGCAATTCCCGGAGATAATCTCCGGAGGGGTCATTACGTCGATCGTGCTGGGGCTTCGCACCATCGGTCCCACGCTCAACTCCGCCCTCCAAGCCCAAGACGTCTATGTGTCGTCCGCGATCCTGATGATACTTAGCGTCATGCTGGTGCTTGGCAATCTGATCGCCGACCTGCTGCTGGCGTGGGTCGATCCGCGTGTTCGCTTCGACTAGGGCGCGCCTCCGACTGAGGAAGGCGGCATCGCGCCTGCCAGACAATCGTTCCCCAATGCGCCTCTTTCGAGCAGAGGCCCATTCAACCTTTTCGGAGGTTCGCTATGAGCGCCATCACTGATATTGGTCGGCCAACCAGTGATGTAGCGTCCACCCAGCCTGTGGTTTCGCGCGGCCGCATCCTGGCTGCCCGCATCATGGCCAATCGTCTGGGCATCGTCGGCATCGCCTGGTTAGCGCTGACGGTCTCTGTGGCTCTTTTCGCGGACTTCTTTGCGCCGTATGGGGTCGACCACGTGCATGAAGGAGCCCTGAGAGCGCCGCCACAGCGCGTGCATTTCTTTCGCGAGGGGAGCTGGCGGCCCTCGCGTCCCTTTGTCTACGGCTACAAAAGCGAGAGGGACCCGCGGACCTTCCTGACGACGTACACCGAAGATCCTGATCAGGTCTACCCGATCTACTTCTTTGTTCAGAGGGAGCCGTACCGTCTGTGGGGGCTGATACCGAGCCGGCTTCACTTTTTTGGCGTTGAGGAGGGTGGTATGATCGCCCTTTTCGGTACAGGGAGGCTAGGGCGCGATGTTCTGTCCCGCGTCCTGGTCGCCACCCGCATATCGCTTTCGGTACCCATAATCGGTATGCTGATCAGCGTGATACTAGGCTCAGCGATCGGCGTGGCCTCGGGGTACTGGGGTGGCGTGGCCGATATTCTCATACAGCGCCTCACCGAGGTGATGATGTCCTTTCCGCGCATCCCCTTATGGATGGCTCTGGCGGCGACGCTGCCTGCGGACTTGTCGTCCTTGCACCGCTATCTGGGTGTGACCATCGTACTCGCCCTGATCGGTTGGGCCGGGCTGTGCCGGCAGATCCGGGGCAAGACGCTTGCGCTCAAGGAATCTGACTTTGTGATGGCCGGGCGCGCTGCGGGGTCCAGCACGCCTACGATTCTCTTCCGGCACCTCATTCCGAACTGCTTCAGCCACATCGTCGTCGTTGCCACTCTTTCCGTTCCAGGTTTGATTCTGGCCGAGGGCGCGCTGAGTTTTCTGGGTATTGGCATCACGCCTCCGCTCGTGAGTTGGGGCACGTTGCTCAAGGACGCGCAGTCGGTACAGGTTCTGACCAAGCATCCGTGGCTGCTGGCCCCGGGCGTATTAATGGTGCTGACCGTGCTGGCGGTCAACTTTCTTGGCGACGCGCTGCGCGATGCCTTAGACCCGTATTCCCAGATACGGTGACGGTACCAGCGACGTCAATACCCCCGATTCGAAGTCGGGCGCTTAGTGGAAACAGTGAGACTGTATTGATCAGCTTGAGCCACCTTGGGGCTACGTTCAAGCGGAATACATAGCGCTTTATTTGGCGTCGAGCAACCTAGGCCAAATAATGGAGTTCTGACCATGTCCGATACGCACCCTATTCTCGAAGTCCTCGATCTGCACGTGCATTTTAAGATGTTAGCTGGCATGGTGCGGGCGGTGGACGGTGTGAGCTTTGCGATCGAGCGTGGCCGCTGTCTGGGCATTGTGGGTGAGAGTGGGTGTGGTAAGAGCGTTACCGCGCGCTCGATTTTGCGTCTGCTTCCTTCCAGCCAGACCAGCGGCCAGATTTTATATCGCTCTGATACCGACAACCAGCCAGTCGATCTGGTGAGTCTGGATCCAAAGGGGAATGCAATCCGCGCCATTCGGGGCCGGGATATCGCCATGATCTTCCAGGAACCCATGACCTCATTGACGCCGGTCTATACAATCGGCGAGCAGATTCTGGAGAGTATCCGTCAGCACCAGACTCTGTCCGAAGATGAAGCGTATGAACTGGCCGTTTCAATGCTGAATAAGGTAGGCATTCCCGATGCCGAACGCCGCTTTGGGGACTACCCCCATCAAATGAGCGGCGGTATGCGTCAGCGGGTCATGATTGCCATTGCCCTGTCCTGTCAGCCACGCATTCTGATCGCTGATGAACCGACGACCGCGTTAGACGTGACCATTCAGGCCCAGATTCTGCGCCTGATTCGTAGCCTGCAACGAGATTTGGACATGAGCGTGATCATGATCACCCACGATCTGGCTGTCATCGCTCAACTGGCGGACTTTGTGGTAGTCATGTATTTGGGTCAGATGGCGGAACAGGCCCCTGTTGTGGAGCTATTTCAAAACCCGAAGCACCCTTATACCCAGGCGTTGCTCCGTTCCATTGTGCGGCCTGATACTCCTTCTCGGGAGCAACTCCACTCTATCAGCGGCTCGGTTCCTGATCCCCGCAACGCGCCCAGCGGCTGCCGCTTCCGCAATCGTTGCCCATCTGCGCATGACCGATGTGTACAAGATCCCCCCGTTGTGACGTTTGGGCCACGGCATACGGCCACTTGCTGGCTCTATGTCGATGAAGAAACGGGAACAGAAACTGCAGTTTTTCGTAGTTAGTTTTCAGGGGCGCTCCTTGTGGGCGCCCACTAGCCACGAAAGATCAGCAACCAGCAACGAACAACGATAATGAGCGACACACCTATCCTGCAGGTCGAACACCTGAGCAAATATTTCCCGGTGCAGCGCGGTTTGTTCCGCAAGACGGTGGCCCATGTCAAGGCGGTAGACGATGTGACGTTTACCGTCCACAAAGGTGAATGTCTGGGGCTTGTGGGCGAGAGTGGTTGCGGCAAGACGACGCTGGCGCGCTGTCTCCTGCGCTTAGTAGAACCCGATAAGGGTCGCATCGTACTGCACGGGGAACAACAAGCCCTCGATATCGTGTCGGCCTCGCGTAAAGAGATGCTGGACGTGCGTCGTCAGATGCAGATTATTTTCCAAGACCCGTTTTCCTCTCTTGACCCGCGCTGGCGCGTGACAGATGTCGTTGCTGAACCGCTGATTGCCCAGAGAATCGGTCGGGCGGAGGCTGCCAGACGGGTGCTCGAACTATTGCCGACGGTGGGGCTGGGGGCGCACTTTGCTGACCGTTTCCCGCATGAGTTGAGTGGCGGCGAACGCCAGCGCGTCAGCATTGCCCGCGCTCTTATCGTGTCGCCGCCGCTCGTGGTTGCCGATGAGCCTGTCTCCGCCTTGGATGTGTCTGTCCGCTCTCAGATCATCAACCTTTTGCTGGATCTGCAAAGTCAGATGAATCTGACTTACATTTTTATCGCCCATGACCTGAGCATCGTGAAACACATCAGCCATCGCATTGCTGTCATGTATTTGGGGCAGTTGGTAGAACTCGGCACAACACGTCAGGTATTTGAGCAGTACCGGCATCCATATACGAAGGCTCTGTTGGCTTCTGCGCTTATCCCCGACCCGACGCGTCGTGATGAGGGCTATGTCCTCGAAGGTGAGGTGCCTAGCCCGATCAATCCACCCAGTGGTTGTCACTTTTCCACTCGCTGTCCCTTCGCGCAGGAACGATGTTCGGCGGAAGAACCAGCCCTGCGCGATATGGGAGACGGGCATTGGGTACGTTGTCACTTTGCCGAGGAGTTAGATTTAAGCGAAGAAATTTTTGCCCCCGTTGCCGCTCTCGGCTGACTATCCTGTCGGGCCCATAGGGACAGATCTTTGTCGGGGCAACCCTTGTGGTTGCCCGTTAGAGAAGGAGTTCGATGTCTCTGATGCCAAGGTGGTTGTATCCCAGGAAAATACCGCGTACTGAAAGAGAATCACTTCGAAGCCCTGGAGGGTAAGAATGCCGATACCCACTATGTTGTCCCTCACGTTGCCAATATTGGAGTTGCTGGATGATGGGGAGATTCACCACTCTTCCGAGCTCGTTGATCATTTCGCGAGAAACGCGCTCCCATTTTAAGGATGCACCTTCATTTGAAACTGACTACTGGCAACTTTTTGTTGTCGGCGCCCTGTGCGTAGCGCTGTTCAACAGCGCCAACAGGGGCGAATCATCGATCTCCAGGGGCAGGCGCACCCGACCCCGGCGGCGACTGGATTCATAGGTGGCGAATGTCAGTTCGGCGGCCCGCAAAGCCCGCTGCCCGGATAGTTCTGGCTCTCTTTTGTCCCTCAGCGCCTCTACCAGATCCACAATACCCTTTTGCACTGCATCCAAATCGTGAATCGAACCGTTCGGGTCGACATTCTGCCAGCCGACGGTTTGCGCAGTGCACATGCGTATAGGCGTCTCCTGGCTGACACCCACTTCAATAACGCCCTCGCTGCCTAGCAACCGGTTGGCCGGTGAAGCCGATGGCTCAATGCTGGTGATCAGCAGTCCGTCTACACCGTTCTGAAACCGGATATGACTGATGCCCTGGGTTTCGTGAGCCATGCCGAAGATCTCCCGGATCTGTGTGGTGTCGATCTGGCCCAGCACCCACTCAGCAGGCGTCTCATCGTTGTAAAAATGCATCATGTCGAACCAGTGGGAGCCCCAGTCATTCATGTCCGGGCAACGACCTTCGATGCTCTGCAACGCGCCGATTGCCCCCTCCTTTAACAGGGTGCGGGCCGTGCGAAAGGGCGATGCAAACCGGCGTTGGTGGTTGAAGGTCAATTGGACGCGGTTCCGTTCACAGGTTGCCACCATGCGCCGGGCTTCGCCGAATGTGGGCGCAATAGGCTTCTCGCAGTGAATGGCTTGCAGGCCTGCTTCCGCCGCGGTCAGCACCATCTCTGCGTGCAGATGGGGCCAGACACAGACGGACACAATGTCCAAATCTTCTTCGGCTATCATCTGGCGATAGTCTTCATAGAGCATGTCGCCGCCGTGCCGCTCCTGAAAGGCCCGAGCATTGTCCAGACTGATATCGGCAAGGGCCACAATCTCTGTGTGGGGAGACGCGGCGTACCCCATAGCATGCCGGTGGGCCATGCCAAAGCCGGTCGCCCCTTCTGTCTTGCGTGGGCGTCCACAGCCAATAATGCCGACTCGATAGTTGGCAGAGTCTGAGCGCTTGTCGAAGGCTTCAGAAACACACTGGCGAACTCCGGCATCCGCATCTGAGTCTCTATCAGCCTCTTTCGATGTAGTCAATATTGTGTCTCCTTGGAAAGTCAAGCTATGCAGAAGTACGAAATCCTGAATTTTTGGTTGTGAGAGGATGCGTATTCCCTGTTGAAAATTGAAGCCTGAGCGAGTCTGGGTTGGCGTCCTTCACAGTTCAATCGTTACTTCGCGCCCTTCAGCCTGGCTGCGGTAGATTCCATCGAGGATCGCCAGCACCTGTAGGGACTGTTCTGCGGGGACCGGTGACGGCGCGCCGGCGGCGGCGGCTGTGGCAAACTCCACACATTCGAGCGCGTGGGGTTCCATTTTGTCTTGGATGAGCTGGAGGGTACGGTTGTTGAACTGGCGGGTGGCGTAGTTCGTGTCCAGAAACTGGGCCGACGGCCAGTGGCAGCCGCCCTCATCGCCGTAAATCCAGGCCTGTATATCCTCCCCTCTTACGTCGTGATGCAGAAGCCAACTCACCTCCAGCACGAGCGTAGCGCCGGTCTCAAAGCGCACAAAGGCCACGGCGTAGTCCTCCACATCGAAGCTGCTGGGGATCGGCCCCTCTCGCCAAGTGGCGAACGCGCCTGGATGGTGGGCCAGCCGGGCAGCGGCTACACCAGAGACCGCCACCGGCCGGGGATTGCCCATCAGCCACAGGGTCAGGTCGAGGATGTGCACCCCGATATCAATGCAGGGGCCGCCGCCACTGTGTTTTTTCTCGATAAATGTAGAGGTAGGGATCAGGCCGTTGCGCCGTAACATCCAGCCTCGGGCGTGGTAGACATCACCTAGCGCCCCTGTGTCGATCTCCGCCTTCATTGCCTTGGATACGCCCGCAAAGCGGAAATGCTGCGCGGTCATCAGCAGTGTTCCGGCTTTGTCGCGAGCCGCAATCATCCGTTTGATCTCCTGGGGTGTCGGGGCCAGGGGTTTCTCGCAAATGACATGTTTACCTGCTTCCAGCGCGGCGATGGCGAGAGGCGCGTGGTACATATTGGGCACACACAGATCGATGATATCGATATTCGGGTCTGAGAACAGCTCGTCGGCGTTCCTCGTCAGCTTGGAGATATTGTGGAGCGCGCCCCACTGTTCCAGCACTTCGCCATTGATATCGCTGCCGGCGGCAACCTCTGCCGCTTCCGACGCGGCCCAACCGGGCATGTGCAGGCGGGAGATACCGCCGACACCGACGAGGCCAACTTTCAGTATACTCATTGCAGGTCCTTTCGTTGTGAGTTCTTGTTGCCGCTACAACTGGGGAGAGTATCTCCGCCGCTCTGGGCATGGGCAATGGACAGATTCGGGTCGAAGGGGCGTCTGTTCGGCGTGCCCGGCTGCTGGCTGGAGGAGAAATGTTACAGGGCAACGACAGGGACGGCACACTGATCATCGCCGGCCCGGCCAAAGCGCCGGACGACGCGGCTACGATGATCTCGCTTTCCTGAGCTGTCTACCTGGTTCCGAACTGCCGATCGCCGGCATCCCCGAGGCCAGGCCAGATGAAACCGGGTGGAAAGCCGTCCGCCGTATCCGCTGCGGTTGTCAGCCGTTCATCGACAGCAGCCACATGCACGGCAACATCCGGGTGTGTTCCATGAAGCGCGGCAATCCCTTCGGGCGCGGCCAGAAGGCCGACAAACTTGATGCGGATGACGCCTCGCCGTTTGAGGATGTCGACAGCGGCCAGGGCAGAGCCACCGGTCGCCAGCATCGGATCCAGCACGAAACAGGTGTGGGTGGACAGGTCCTTGGGCAGTTTATTGTAATAGATGACCGGCTGTAGGGTTTGCTCGTCCCGGTAGAAGCCCAAATGCCAGACTTCCGCCTGGGGGATGAGGCTGAGCATTCCGTCTACCATGCCCAGGCCAGCCCGTAGGATCGGCGCCAGACCAACCCGTGCGTCGAATTTGCTGCCCGCGGTAGTGGTAAGCGGTGTCAGCACCTCCACCGGCTGGGTGGCCAGATCCGCTGTGGCTTCGTAGGCCAGAATCATTGCCAGTTCAGCGACGATCGAACGGAACTGGCGGAAGTCGGTCGTCACATCCCGCAATTGCGTAATTTTGTGCTCCACCAGAGGGTGCCCGGACACAAACAGATTGTTGGCCATGGCGTTTCCTGGGTCTGGTTTACCAGCGATCCGGCGTGGCGCGCGGGACCCGGTTGCGCCGGTTTATGGATTCGACCTCCCGCTGGCAGTTCATACATAGCGTTGCATCAGGTTTGACTTCCAGGCGCGCCGGCATGATCCGCTCGCCGCAGCGTTCACAGATGCCGTATTGCCCCAGATCGATCACGCGCAGCGCGTGTTCGATGTCCTGCTGACGACGCTCCAGCACCGCGATCAGCGCGGCGGTTTTCTCGCGTTCGGCGATTTCCGTGTCGCCTTCGCCCAACTCAACATCCACCTCACCTTGCATCAGATTGCGCAGATGTTTCAACTCATCGTTCACCTGTTTCAGGCGGGTCAGCAATCGTTTCCGTTCCGTTTTCGGCTTTTTGGCCATAGCAATTCCTCTCATTCACACCGCATAGCAAGAAATGTGAGAGATGTTATAGCAGCTTTTGTTCGTTCCGTCAAAGTGGATGCGCGCAACGGATATCATGCGCTATTTTAGGGAGCTATATACTTAACTACACAAATAAGATTTCTGTGTGTTAAGATTGCGTTGAGTGTGAACATGTGGTATACTTTGAGGATACTTCAAAGAGAGAAGCCCGTCAGTGCGCTAACACTACGGGCTATGATCCACAAGGCGATAGCTTATGGATACGCCCCAGCTTACCACAATTCACAAGACATATCAAGAACGAGGCTACTGTTCGCGCGCTGGCTATGCCCGCATCCGTGAGGTATTGCGCGCCTGTCGCTGGCTATACAATCGCGCCCTTGAACAGAGACGAGACATATACCGCGCCTGTGGCAAGGGTATGACTCTGTATACGCAGATGAAGGGACTAACCCGGCTACGAAAGGAACAACAGTTCTGGCGTGATATAGGGATAACAGTTTCTCGCGGAGTCCTGGTAGGTGTAGACAGGGCATTCAAGGCTTTCTTTCGTAGGGTAAAAGCTGGGGAAAAGCCTGGTTATCCACGCTTCAAACCACTAAGTCGCTATCAGTGCATCGAACTGTCAGAGGTTACAGCGGGCATGGTGAAGGGCAATCGTATTAAGGTGAAAGGATTGCCCGCTATCAGAATATGGCCCAATCGTGAATTGCCAGCTAGTAGCCAGTTGAAGGCCTTGCGGATTGGTATGCACGGGCGTATCCTGACAGTTGACCGGGATGTGAACGCCGCTAAAAATATTCAGGAACGCGGGTGGGAATAGCCCGCACAGCCGAAAGCTGGCTGAGAAAGATATACTTGTGCAGTTAAGTATATAATTCCTATATTTTACTCCCGATTACTCTCTGGTATACTACATGTAGCACAATCGTTCGTAGTGACTCCCGGATGGATGCAAAGATGACTGACGATCGCAGTGTGGTGCGCAGCAACGTCCGGCAACGCTCAGAGTCGAACAGTCGGGACGTATCTGGCGAAAGACAGGCAGAGGATGGCCGCATCGATTATGCGCTGCGGCCCAAAAGCCTGGATGAAATGATTGGCCAGGAGCGAATGCGTGAAAAAATGCGCATTTTGGTGCAGGCTGCTCGTCAGCGCGGCGAGGCGCTCGATCATGTGCTCCTATACGGTCCTCCGGGTCTGGGCAAAACCACTCTCAGCCATATCCTTGCCCACGAAATGCAGGGCAATCTCAAACCTACGGCCGGACCGGCGATCGAAAAGGCCGGCGATCTGGCCGCCATCCTCACAAACCTGCGCAAGGGCGACATCCTTTTCATTGACGAAATCCACCGCTTGGGCCGCGTGGTAGAGGAGATTCTCTACCCAGCGATGGAGGATTTTGTTCTCGATATTACCGTCGGCAGCGGCCCCAGCGCACGCAGCATTCGCTTAAAGCTGCCCCGGTTCACCGTCATCGGCGCTACCACGCGTCTGGCGCTCATGACCGCGCCTTTGCGCGCCCGCTTCGGCGTCGTCGAGCGCTTCGATTTCTACAGCCAGGACGCTCTGGAGACGATCATCATCCGGGCCGCGGCGATGCTGGACACGCCCATTGACAGCGCCGGCGCGGCTGAAATCGCCTTCCGTTCCAGGGGAACGCCGCGGGTGGCTTTGCGGCTGCTGCGCCGGGTGCGCGATTATGCTCAGGTTCGGGCCGACGGCAGCATTACTGTTGAACTGGCCGCTGAGGCCCTGGCCATGCACGAGATCGACCATTTGGGCCTGGATGATCTGGACCGGCGGGTGCTGGATGCCATTGTCAGCAAGTTCAGCGGCGGCCCTGTCGGGCTCGATACCCTCGCGGCCAGCATCAGTGAAGAAGGCGATACGATTATGGATGTGGTCGAACCATATCTGCTGCAACTGGGCTTTCTGGATCGCACCCCTCGCGGGCGTATGGCCACCAGGCCGGCGTACGCGCATATCGGCGCGGACTACCCGGAGACGTCGGGACAGGGGAATTTATTCAGAGGATAATCAGAATAGAATAAACGTGCCAAAACGTTTTCACGAAAAACTGACGGAACTGCTCAAAACTGATGCCCGTTTCGTCGATGATGAAGGCGAACTGGTCAAAGCGGCGGTGATTGACCGCGCCTGGAAAATCGACCACGCCCTTGTCAGGCTGCTGCTCGGCGAGCCTGACATCAAGGCGAAATTCTTTGATGAGATCGCCGGGCACTGGATCTTCAATCTCAACACCTTTATCGAATACGTCTCCGACAAAAACTTTCTCTCTGATTCCTATACCCGCTTTCGCAACAGAATCGGACTGAACATCGACGGCAAATTTCTGCGTGAACGGGGCGAGGTGTCCCTTGTCTGGCCCTATAAGGATTGCGTGCTGGAAGGCGGGCAGACCAAAGAGGAAGAGAAGCGCAAAGAGATATTCTTTAATGAAATTCTGGCGCAGGACGAGATCGACCGCCTGTTTGACCCCAAGGCGCTGACCAACTGGCAACGCTATACGGTTGACGGCGAAGAGGAGGTGACGGAGATCAGGCGGGACGGACGCGGCACGATTCGGGAGAATCTGATCATTAAGGGCAACAACCTGCTGGCGTTACATACGCTCAAGAAGCAGTTCCGGGGCAAGGTGAAGCTGATTTACATTGATCCGCCGTATAACACGGGAAATGATTCGTTCGGTTACAACGATAGCTTCAATCATTCAAGCTGGCTGACGTTTATGAAGAACCGGCTGGAAGTAGCAAGAAAGTTGTTGAGGGATGACGGGGCGATTTTTGTGAATTGTGATGATAATGAACAGGCATACATAAGCTTGTTGCTTGACGAGATATTTAATCAAGAGAATTTTGTTGCCAATTTCATCTGGAATCATCGTAAGTCAAGCCAGAATGACATAGATGTATCATTGTCACACAATTATCTCTTGTCTTATGCGAAAGATAGAAGGCTCTTGACACTCAATCCATTGCAGGCAGATAACAGCAAATTTTCTAATCCCGATAATGACCCAAGAGGACCATGGGTGGCCGATCCCTTCGATGCGCCTAACATTCGACCAAATCTAACCTATCCGATTGTCAACCCGAACACGGAAAAGGAATACTGGCCGCCTGAAGGAAGATGCTGGCGTTTTTCCGAGGAGAAATACGAAGACGCTCTCAAAGACAACAGAATCGTTTTTGGGAAAACGGGGCAATCTAAGCCTCAATACAAACGATTCTTGTTTGAAGCTCAAGAGAAGGGCACGAATCCGTTCACAATCTGGGCTGACGTTGGCACTGCAACCGAAGCAACAAAGGGCTTGATGAAATTATTTGAGAGCAAAAACGTGTTTTCGACTTCAAAGCCGGAACGTTTGCTTGAAAGGATTATCCACATATCTACGCAGCAAAACGATTTTGTTCTCGACTTCTTCGCTGGTTCCGCCACCACCGCCGCAGTCGCCCACAAAATGAACCGCCAATGGATTACGGTTGAACAGATGGACTATGCAGAAACCATCACGCTTGAACGGCTGAAGAAGGTTGTTGGCAAAAAAGTCAAAAAAGCAGGGAGGCTACTCGAAGAGATCGAATACGACAGCGGCGGCGTCTCCGAATCCGTCAACTGGCGGGGCGGCGGCGACTTCATCTACTGCGAGTTGATGCAATACAACCAAGCCTACATGGACAAGATCCAGGCTGCGCATTCCTCCGCAGAGCTTGTGGACCTCTGGCGGGACATTGCCGAACACTCCTTCCTCAATTGGTACGTCAACCCGGAAATGCCGGACGATGCGGTCGATGACTTTATCGCAATTGGTCAAACCGAAAAGGGGCTGGACAAACAGAAGAAACTGCTGGCGGAACTGCTGAACAAGAATCAGCTCTATGTCAACCTTTCGGAGATAGACGACGAAGATTTTGGCGTCAGAGAGGAGGATAAGGAGTTGAACAGTGCGTTTTAGCGGTCGTTTTACGGGAAACGCAGGTCATGACGGCGTTGTAAAGGCGCTAGGATAGTTGCCGATGGGTGGCAACAATAGCGGGAGAGGGTTGCCATCGCCTACTGATCGACCACGGATGTATGTGATTTGTATGATTACCATGATAACGGCAGTTCATCATCCCCATCACATGGATCAAGCAAATCAAAGGTCCGATTTCATCCGATCGCCAGCGCCGGCTCGCCCAGCGCTTCCCAGCGGGGCGCAATGCCCAGCCCCGCCGCCGCGGAAGCAGCCATGCGTCCATTGTGACGCTGGGGCGCGCCTTCTGCCGTGCTGACGGTCACATAACTGTTGAAATCCGTGGCTGTAAACAGAAACTCCGCTGGCGTGCTGTGGGCCAGATGCGCGATGGCCGCCGTGGTGATGTCACCGCCCCAACTGTCCTCGATGGTCATGGCGATGCCCAGAGAAACACACAGATCCCGAGCCTGCTTCGCTCTGGTCAGGCCCCCGAACTTGCTGATTTTTATGTTCACAACATCCATTGCACTATCCCCATATGCGCCCAACAGCGCATCAATACTGTCGATGGTTTCATCCAGCACAAAGGGATGTGTCGTGCGCTGGCGAATCGAAAGGCACGACTCGTAGCTGAGGCAGGGCTGCTCGATATAGACATCCACATCATCCACCCCGCGCACCACGCGCGCGGCTTCGTGCGCCAACCAGCCGGTATTGGCATCAGCCACTAGTATGTCCCCGGGGGCCAGCACATCCGCCACGGCCCGAATCCGTTCGATGTCCGTGTGCGGGTCACCGCCCACCTTCAGTTGGAAGCGCCGATACCCCTCGGCGCGATATCTGGCCACGGAGGCCGCCATGTCGGCCGGCGAGCGCTGGGAGATGGCTCGATATAAGACAAAATCATCACCATAGCGCCCGCCCAACAGTACACAGACCGGCTGCTCGGCCACCTGGCCCAGAATATCCCAGCAGGCGATGTCGATGCCGGATTTCACGTAGGCGTGGCCCTTCAGCGCTCGATCCATCTGATCGTTCAAAATAGCCAGCTGCAACGGGTCTAGCCCAATGAGATGAGGCGCCAACTCGGCCAGGCCGGCGCGCACCCCCGCGGCGTAGGCCGGCAGGTAAAAAGGACCAAGAGGACAGACTTCGCCGTGGCCGACAAGGCCAGTGTTGGTTTCAACCTGGACAATTGTGCTGTCGAAGACGGAAACCGACTTGCCGCCGGACCAGGCGTAGCGTCCCTCGCGCAGAGGCAGATCGACCTGATAGGCGGAAATGCGTTTGATCTTCATCTTCCGAACTCTCCTGCGGCTGAAGTTTGTTCTGGGCCACTGTATCTGTCGAAGCCCTGGGAACGTGGGCGTCTTCAATTACGAATTGTTCAATGGAGAAAGGATTACGGGAAGTTTCTAGTTGATCACTGACCACTGGATTCTAAACTGGACCGGTCAACCAGGCGCTCGGCCGCAGTAGTCCAATTGATGAGCGATGTAAAGCAACTCGCCGCGAGCGATCTGCTGGCGGCGGATGTCGAGCCAGTTTTCAAACTCGCTGGCGTTTAATTGCGGATGATCGCGTAAAGTCGATTCGACAAAATGCAGGATGCACGTGAGGAAATCGGCTTCGTTCCGGGGGTAGGCTCCGGCGACCGGATGGACGACCCAATCGGAGCTGCCGGCTGCCAGCACCTGTGCTCCTATCTTCTGCAAGGCGTGAAAAAGTCTGCGTCCGGTGCGGCTGTCACCGGAGGGCTGCCCATCCGTGATGCGCGTGTCCATCGACTGATGATAGAGGGCTTCGATCTGGCGCTCCAGCGCCGGTTCGATCTCCGGCAGAAAGAGGGTGGCTCCGTCGAAATTGATGGTGAAATAGTACAAGCCGGCGGGGCGCAGCATCTGCAACAAGCGGGGCAGAGCCGTCGGTAGGTGGAGCAGATCCAGCAGCGCGTGGGCGATGATCAGATCGAACCGGCGCTGATTTTCCCGACGGGCGGCGAAATCATACAGATTGGCCGTCTGCAGCTGTACGCGCGGCCCCGATTCGCTACCTGACGTCAGGTGGGCCAGCCGTTGCTGGGCGACATGGATATTCATTTCTTCACTGTCGATAGCAATGTAGTCCGCGGTCGCAAACAGACCCCAATCGATGCAGCGTTCAATCATTGTGCCGATGCCTGCACCCACTTCTAATACCCGTAGGGGACGGTCTGGCGGCAGCTCGGCGCGCACTGCATCCGCTAACGTCTGCCAGACGCGCCGGTTGAGTGCCCGATCGTCCACACTGCGTTTGGAGTCCAGATAGCGGGTGAAATCGAAATCAGGATTATTGGATTTGCAGGAATCAAGGCAGGGTATATCCTGCATCTTCCTGTCAATCCTTACATCCGGATCGAATGAGGTTGTCATCGCTCTGTTCCTATAGGACGGGCGCCCGTAGGTACGACCTGACTATGATTCGTGTGATTATCCAGGATCGACCATGATTTTATTCTGTCCATCATCTGAATCAGGAGAATCACGGTTCGAAACAGCGACAAAATAGTTGCGAATCGCAGCAGTTGAGTCAGCCCAACGTGGATGGAGAGCAAAACGCTGGCGGGCGTTTTGGCCTACTGTCGCCAACCGCTGTCTGTCCCTGGCCAGGGCAGACAGATGCGCGGCGATGGTGTGGGCGTCCGCAGGCTCGACCAGAAAACCATTGATGCCATGGCTGATGATTTCGCTGGCGGCTCCGTGAACACTCGCCAGCGCCGGCAGTCCGAAAGCCATTGCCTCCAGATAGACGATGCCGAACCCCTCGTAAGACAGTGCGGCCAGCAGGTGCGCGTGGCTGTATCGTTGCGCCAATTCTCTGTCGGATACGCGCCCCCGCAAGCGGATGTTCGCTTCCAATCCGGCTGCAGTTATCTGCCTCCGCAGCGCTGTAGTATAGCCGCGATCGACCGTATGGGCGCCGACGATGTCCAGTTGCCAATCGGTCGGCGGCAGACGTGAAAGAGCGGCTATCAGATGGTGCAGCCCTTTGCGTGGGATGAGATTGCCGACGGACAGGATGCGTAGCGGGCCAGGGCGGCGCTGTCTGGCTCTGATTAACTGTTGCGCAGCATCGGCGTCTGGTACGGGCAGGTGATCCGCTGCCGGGTAGGCGACGATGCCGGACAGCGCTTCGCTTCCTGAAACAGTGAGGTATGAGCGCCCGAAAGGTGAGGAGAGAGGGAAGAGGGGAGAGGAGAGAGAGCGCCTCTCACTTTTCTTTTTTCGCTTCTCACTACTCGCACTGGCGGGATTGGCCAGTAGTGTCGCCACGCTCTGCCGGGTCGTGTGGCTGTTGAAAACGAAACCGTCGAGGGTGCGCAGGTAGGAGCGCTCGACAGCGCGGTATACAGGTAGCAGCCAGCGCGGATGCTGTTCGCTACTGCGTAGATGATGAACGATACTGATCAATGAATAGGGCCGGGGCGGGGCGTCCTTTGGCCTACGCCGCAACTGCTGATTGACGAGCACCAGCGATGGATGATTCAACTCATCCTGCAACAGAATGTCCACGTCCAGAGATCGGAGTCGCTGGTATAGGCGCGACGAAAGATTGTCGGCCAGGCGCGCTGGATAGCTGCGCCAGGGGATCGATATAATTTCGACAGAATCTCCGGCCTGGCGCAGATACTCGACCAGTTTGCGGTCGTAGAGATAGCCGCCGGAGAGGGTATCCAGAGAGCCGTAGATGAGCAGGCCGATGCGCACGGGCATGGCGGTTAGCGCTCCAGCCGGTAGGAGGCCCAGGCAATTTCGTTCTCCCAAATGCGGGCAGTGACCGCGCTGATATTGGCCGCGTGCAACCCACTGGAGAAGCTGTTGGCGACGATGCGGCAGAAATGCTCGATGCTCGGGTTCAGGCCGTCGAATTCTGGCAGTTCGTTGAGAGTCTTATCGCGATAGCGGCGCGCCAATGCTTCTACCAGCTCTTCCACGTGCACAATATCCACCAGATAGCCGTGCTGGTCCAGATCCGCGCCTTCCAATTGAAATTCCAGACGGTAGTGATGGGAGTGCCACTGATTTTCCGGGCCCCAATCGCCGCCGATGAGGAAATGCTGGGCTACAAAATCTCGTTGTACTGCCAGTGTATACATCGCATGAATCCTTTCGTCTGTCGCGCACTGCGGTGGTTAGTGGAAACTGGCAACTGCGGTTCATTGGTAGTTCAGGAGTACCTGCAAAGTCTGCTCCGGGTGGTTGTCGATGAGCGCGTAGGCCGCGGCAGCCTGCTCCAATGGGAACTGGTGGGAGATCAGTTCATTTACAGGTAGGTTCGCAAGCAACTGCCAGGCGTTCTCCATGCGGCGGGCTTTGGTCCAGCGGCCGCTCAGGTGGGGAGCAATTGCGCTCACCTGGCTACTGATCAGCCGGATGCGGTTGCGGTGAAAAGAGCCGCCCAGTTGAAGGGTCGCCGGCTTTGTCCCGTACCAGGAGCCGACGACGATGCGGCTGCTGAATCCGGCCAGCGAGACGGCGCTGTCCAGGGCTGTAGGCTGACCAGATAGTTCGTAAACCAGATCGACCCCGCGTCGATCTCCCGCATCCGCCAGCGTCTCTTGCAGCAGTTCAGGTCCGTCTGGCCCGCTGGGGTCGATGGTTTGGCTTGCGCCCAGTTGCAGGGCCGCGCGTCTGCGGTGTGGCAGGGGGTCCACAGCGACCAGCGCCGCCAGAGGAAACTGCGCCAGCAGAGCTGTCGTGAGCAGCCCGACGATGCCCAACCCCATTACCATCACCCGCTCGCCCACAAGCGGCGCGCCATCCATCACCAAATTGACAGCTGTCTCGGCGTTGGGCAACAGCGCTGCCTGCGGCGGCGGAATGGCCTCGGGAACGGGCAGGAGCGTCTGCGGAGTTGCGCAGAAATAGCTTTCGTGGGGATGAAAGGCGAATATAAGCCGGTCGCGCCAGGTTTCGGAGATCGCGGCGCCTGTGTCGCAGACCCGCCCCACGCAGGCGTAACCGTATTTCAGCGGGTAGTCTACCGCGTCGGTCAGCCCAGCGATCGATATGTCGACAGCCATGCCAGCGGGAACCTGTCCGCGGTAAAAGAGCATTTCCGTGCCCGCGCTGATGGCGGAGACGATCGTTTCAATCAGCAGTTCACCCGCTTCCGGCGGGGCCATCCCTTCGCTGCGCACTTCTACTACGCCGGGCGCAGCGAACAGCACTGCGCGCCGTTGACAGCGCATGTTCACACGACCTCTCCCCACAGAACTGTATCCGTCATTATCTGCACCTGTTGCACATTCTGCAGACGTGGCAGTACAGATGTGAATTCGTCCTTTCCACGCGCGGATTGGATTACATGATACCCGCCCAGAAAGACAGGCGCAACAGTAATAACTGCATAGTCTGCCAGGCGCTCCGCCAAAAAGCTGGTCAGAATTCGTGCGCCCCCCTCGACCATCAGCGACCGGATGCCCTCAGCATTCAGGCAAGTGAGAAGAGCGGCCAGGTCCACCCGGCCATTTTCATCTGTGGGCAAATTGAAGATATGCGCGCCGGCCTGTTCCAGGCGCTGCCTGCGGGTTGGGTCCGCCTGTTCGGTGGTGGCGATCCAGACCGGTGTTTCCCCGTGCAGGAGACGGGCATTGGGCGGCGCCCGCAGACGGGAGTCGACGATCACTGGCTGAGGACTATCACCTGGAACCAGGCGCACTGTCAATGCGGGGTCGTCGGCCAGCACTGTTTCAATGCCGACCAGAATGGCTCTGTGAGCAGCCCGCAGTGTGTGGGTCATCGCCAGGGTGGCAGGGGCGCTGATGGGGAAAGACATGCCTTGACGGGTGGTGAGACAGCCATCAAGGCTCTGGGCATAGCTGAGGGTGACGAATGGCCGAGCTGCCCTGTTCGGTATTCCCGTCAGTTCAACACCTGAAGGGCGCTCATACCTCAGTGAATGGGCTTGTATGCGCGCCTGCAGCCCATCGAACTGTGGTCGATATGCTTCCGCCGGCTCGGGTTGTTGCCGCCCGGATGGCTGATTATGGATGATGTGGCGCATCCGGGCGACCTTTGCCTCCAGATAGGCGCGCCTCTCCGGATTTGATGGCATTTGCAGGGGGATCCGTTCCCGCACCGGCATGCCCAATGCCGCCAGCCCCTCAATCTTCGCTGGATTGTTCGTCAGCAGTCGGACGGATTGAATGCCCAGATCCTGCAGGATCAAGACGGCGGCAGTGTAGTCCCGCTCGTCAACTTGATGGCCCAGCAGCAGGTTGGCATCAACGGTATCGTAGCCCTGATCCTGCAAATTGTAGGCCCGCAGCTTCTCCTCCAACCCGATGCCCCGCCCTTCCTGCCGCAGATAGATGAGCGCGCCTCGTCCTTCCGCGGCGATGGCCTGTATGGCGCGGGTCAGCTGTTCGCCGCAGTCACAACGTTGGGAGCCGAGCACATCTCCGGTGAAACATTCTGAATGAATGCGGACGAGCGCGTCTTCACCCTGCGCATCGCCTATCACCAGGGCAAGGTGCTTCTTTTCTTCCCAGTCGCTTTGAAAATGGTGCAGGCAAAACGTGCCGTCCGCTGTGGGAATGCGGGCAGAGACGGTGCGTTTCACCGCCAATTGCGATCGATGGTGAGTACAGCCGCTTTTGCGATCAGAGGATTGAGCAACAGGTATGTCCGACATCCGCTACCGCGCGAAAAGAAGGAAGATGAGAGAGAAGTGAGAAACAACGAGAAAAGAGTTTGTCTTGGGGGGAAGCCGAGACCGAGGTCACATGGGCTTTGGTCCACCTTAGCTGAATCGTTCCTCCAGCCACGGATCTCCCTGCATGTGGTAGCCGTAGCGTTCCCAGAAGCCGGGACGGTCGCTGCGCATAAACTCCAGCCCCCGCAGCCATTTGGCGCTCTTCCAGAAATATTTCTTCGGCGCCAGCATGCGCAGTGGATATCCGTGATCCGGTTCGATAGATTTGCCTTGGTAGAGGTAAGCCAGCATTGTATCGTCGTCGTCCAACACGTTCAGGGCGATATTTGTGGTGTAGTCGCCGTCGCAGTGGGCCATCACGTGGGTGGCCGCGGGATCGACTTGGATGTGGCGCAGAAATTCCCGCCAGGACACGCCGCTCCATGTAGTGTCCAGTTTGCTCCAACGGGTGACGCAGTGAATGTCAACAGTCTGGGTTTTGGTCGGCAGCGCCAGCAGCTCCTTCCAGGAGAAGCGCTTTTCCTGGGCCAATCCGAAGACGCGCAGATCCCAATCCTCCAAGGAAGAATAGTGAACTGTCTGGCCGTAGGTCAACACAGGAAAACGTTCGGTCACAAACTGCCCCGGCGGTACTCGTTCTCCTTGGGGATTCATGGGTACGTTCTTGACCCGTTTCAGCCGTTCGACTTTGCGGAAGGGATTTTCGATGCGCATTATGCCGTCTCCTTAAAGCGTTTGAGAATCAGGGATGCGTTCTGGCCGCCGATTCCGAAGCCGTTGCACAGGCCAGCATCGACCTGATGGGCGCGGCTGACGTTGGGCACGTAGTCGAGGTCGCAGTCTGGATCCAGTTCATTGTAGTTGATCGTCGGTGGGATGCGGTGCGCCTGCATTGCCTTTACGATCACGGCCGCGCTCTGGGCCCCGGCCGCGCCCATTGCGTGACCGATGCTGCTCTTGATGCTGGTAATGGGTATGTCATAGGCGCTCTTGCCGAAGATGCGTTTGATGGCAGCGGTCTCCGCTTTGTCGTTCAAAATTGTGCCGGTGCCGTGGGCGACAATCCAGTCGATGTTGCCAACTCCGAGGCCGCTTTCACGCAGGGCCAACCGCATACATTGGGTTGCGCCCTGGCCGCTTGGCTCCGGCGCCACCAGGTCGAAGGCATCTTCACTCAGCCCGTAGCCAGCGAACTCAGCCAGAATTTGTGCGCCCCGCGCCTGCGCATGTTCCAATGTTTCCAGCACAAATGCGGCCGCGCCTTCGCCGACGACCATCCCGTCTCTGTCACCGCTGAAGGGACGACAGGCGCTTTCTGGCTCATCGTTGCGGGTGCTGGCGGCGCCCAGACGGCTGAAGGTGGAAATCGCCATTTTGGTCAGATATCCCTCGGCCCCGCCGGCCAGCATCACATCCGCATCCCCGCGCTGGATGCGACGCGCCGCTTCGCCGATGGCGGTGATACCCGTGGCGCAGGCCGTCACCTGGCTGTTGGTCGGGCCCGTAATGCCACATTTGATAGCGATAAATGTGGGCGCGCCGCTAATGAGCGCGGCAGTGGCGTTAGCCGGATTGAAACGTCGGGGGCCGTCTTCCTCCAACTTGCGGCCTGCCTCCTCGACAATATCCCAGCCACCGAAGGCCAGCCCCATCTCCACGCCGATGCGGGAACGGTCCTCTTGGGATAGGTCCAAACCGGAGAGGGTCAGTGCCTCTTGTGTCGCCTTCCACGCCAATTGGGCGCCTCGGCTGGTGCGGCGGACGTCTTTGCGATCCATATAGGCCTTCGGGTCCCAATCGTTCACTCTGGCGGTGATCTGCGTTGGGAAGCCCGTCGCGTCCCAGTGGATGATGCGCCCGGTGCCGGACTTTCCGGCGATCAACCCGGCCCAGGAGCTTTCCAAGTCGTGGCCCAGGGGCGTCACCAGCCCGATGCCGGTGATGACGACGCGTGGGACGGCAAATGGCTGGTTTCCGTTCATAGTTCAATACATTCCGTGTTGTTCAGAGATAGAGTTGAATGCGCCTCTTTCGAGCAGAGGCGCGAATAGCGTTACCGCATTGTCAGCGCCATGACTGCTTTTTGCGCATACATGCGATTTTCGGCCTCATCGTACACGACCGACTGAGGGCCATCAATGACGCTGTTGGTGACTTCAATGTTGCGGTCGGCGGGCAAGCAGTGCATATACACGGTCCCAGAGTGGGAGGGTCTTGTTGTCATCTGCGGCCATATGAGACCCTCCGATTGGTCACTGCCGGCCCCCCTCGCGTGCGAATACAAAATTAGCTGCCGATGTGGAGCGCCATTCTTCGACTCAGCGGATGTGGCCCCTCAGATTATAAGAATCGACAAGAGAAAAGTCAATGCTGATCTATCCTCATCAAAGGAATGTCCACTGCTCGCCCTTGGGTGGGGGCGGGATGTTTCACCTGCTCCAATGGCAGCCGTATGGTGAATGCGCTGCCCTGCCCTATCCCGGCACTGGCTACGTCAATCTCTCCGTCGTGGGATTCGACCAGCGCCTGTGCGATGGCCAATCCCAGTCCAACGCCACCGGTGTTACGGGTTCGGGCTTCATCGACCCGATAGAAGCGATCAAAAATAAAAGCAATGTCTTCTGGCGCGATGCCGTCACCGTTATCTACTACAGCAATCGTGGCCGTCTTTCCTGCCGCCCGCAACGAAAGGGAAATGGCCCCACCGGTCGGTGTGTGTTGCAAAGCGTTCGTTAGGAGATTTTGCAGGGCTTGGGCTAACCGCATGCGATCGACGGTGGCAGAAACAGATGACGGCGGCAGACTCGTATGGAGAGAGATACCCTTTTCTTCCGCCAACGGAGCGAAAAGCTCTGCCGTTTCCTCCAGCAAAACCACCAGATCACTGGGGCTGCGGTGCAGAGGCAACTGGCGGGCCTCCGCCTGAGCCAATAGCCGCAAGTCGTTCACCAGCCGGTGCAAATGGCGGGTCTGGTCATATAGGCGGGCGATTTCCGTTTTCTCGAGGGGATAGACGTTATCTAGAATTGCCCGCAGATTCCCTTCCAGAACGGTAAGGGGCGTGCGTAGTTCGTGAGCAACATCGGTCAACAGGTTGCGGCGCAGCGTCTCCGCGCCTTCTAACGTGGAAGCCATCTCATTGAAGGAATTTGCCACCTTCCGCATTTCGGCACTGCCCTGTTCGGCCACCCGAAAGCTGAGGTCGCGCTTGGCGATGGCCTGCGTCCCGTCTACCAGATGGGTGAGCGGCGCGGAGAGCCAACGGCTGACCAGCATACCGAAAACGATCGCCAATCCGCCGGCGATGAGGAGAACCTGCAACAGAAATCCGCTGACCTGTTCCACAAAACCTGGTGGAATGTCGTCCGGTGATGACGGAGGAAAGGGCCATCTGGGAGATCGTTCGCCGGAGCCCAGATCGAGAAAGCCGACGATACGGCCGGCGACTTCTATGGGCAGGGCCTGGCGCAATTGGGACGCTGCCAGGCGGTCTGGCCTATCTGCGCCGGCGGTCGCGTAGAGAACCCCTCCCTCCGGGTCGGTCAGTATGAGGATGATCCTGTATGTGTCATCGAGAAACAGAGTGGAATCGGCGCCCCTCATCAATATTTCTACGCCCTGCCAACCATCGTGGCTAGTATAATATTCTGTTAATTGATCGCGTAGGCCAGCCGGCGAGGTCAACTGGGAGAGAACCAGAGAACGGAGGTTCGTATCGCTGAAATAGCGTCGCGCTGTGAAGGAAATTGTCCCGAAGCTGACGACGACGATCGCCGCGAACGCCAGACTTAGCCGCACCCATAGCCGGTTCATCCTTGCTCTCTGGCCAGCCGGTAGCCGATGCCGTAAACCGTTTGGACGAACTCCGGTTTCCGAGGATCTGCCTCGATCTTGCGGCGCAGATTTTTAA
Organism: uncultured Caldilineaceae bacterium; assembly: GCA_958295915.1. Classification (GTDB taxonomy): domain Bacteria; phylum Chloroflexota; class Anaerolineae; order Caldilineales; family Caldilineaceae; genus Bin5. The sequence goes on along the minus strand of OY282381.1, from coordinate 2,051,016 downwards.
TGTGGCTGTCTAGCATCCGATCGACCCCGTCGTAGTTATAGCCCAAGGCCTTATCCATCAGTTCTGTACGGGTGAAGACATAGCCTGGATTCTCCATAAGCGTCTGTAGCAGACTGAACTCAGTGGGTGTCAGTTCCGTGGTTGCGCCCCGCACCTGCACGTACCGGCGCTCTACATCCATCTGTAGGTCGCCAACGATCAACGCCGGCGCGTGAGGGGTGGCCCGCTGGGTGCGTCGTAGGAGCGCCCGCACCCGCGCGACCACTTCTCGGGGATTGAACGGCTTGGTGACGTAATCGTCCGCACCCAGTTCCAGGCCGATGATCTTGTCCGTATCCTCTACCCGTGCTGTCAGCATAATAATGAGCGTATTGGCCAGCTTCTCGTCGCCGCGGACTGTGCGGGTGATCTCCCAACCGTCCTTGTCCGGCAGCATCAGATCCAGCAGCACCAGCGCCGGTGACTCCCGCCGCAGCGCATGGAGCGCGCTTGCGCCGTCATAGGCCACTGACACAGCGTACCGTTCCCGCTGTAAGTAGCTCTGGAGCAGGCGCACGATCTCGCGGTCGTCGTCAACAATCAGAATGCGTTCTTCCAGCATAGACCCGTTATACTTGGTTTCTGCAGCAATGGCAAGTTGTTCAATCGGCATGAGGGCGGGTTCCTTTGGATACGGATGGTTCAGGTTTTCAGGATTCGATCCATAATGCATCCATTGCAACCCGTGTCCTAAACTTGTAGCAATTTGAAACCAACGGTTTCGGAATCCAACATGATGACGCCAGAACGCAGAGGCGCAAAGGAAAACCAGTTTAGCGTTTCTTTGCGCCTTTGCGTTAAAACTGTAGTGTTCATTCTGGTTTACATGTACACTGCACATCCTTTCGAGGTCTATAGATATAGACCTAATTGTCCGGGCCGACGGCGCCAGGAGGTGGCCCTTCGGAGAAGATAGTCCATTCGTCGTCCTGCCTGACGAAAGTGGTGGCGCCCATTACTTCATCGCCGCTCTGCAACTGCGTTGAACGAACAACAGTCCATTCGCCCTGAACGCCCTCCACCGTTACAGTGACCGGTAGCGGCTGTTCGCCGCTCGTCACAATCACCGCCGTCTCGCCGTTGTTTTCCTGAATGGCAGGCGTGGGAACCAGCCAGCGGGCGTCTGCCATTTCGCTCCGCAGGGTGGCAACGGCCGTCATGCCGGGTAGCACGCTGGTCAAGGATTCATCGATCAGACGCACCGTCACTGGGTAGTTGATGACCCCCTGTTGGGGGCTGCTGGATGGCTCGATGTTGCTGATCATCCCTGCAAATACCGTGTTGGGGAAGGCATCGATCGTCACGTCGGCCAGCTGGCCGACGTTGATCTTGGGAATATCGACTTCGGCGACATTCACTGTTAGTTGCAGTTGGCTCAGGTCGGCCAGGGTGATGGCGACAGTCCCCGCTGAAATCCGGTCGCTTTCGTCCACATTGACCCGCAGGATGGTACCCTTAGATGGGGCGACCAACTGTGTGTTTATCAGGTTGCTCATTGCTTCTTGCAGGGTCAGCTGCGCCTGTTCGATCTTCAACTGCGCCAATTCGACATCCGTTTCATTCGCGCCGCTCAACAGGGTGTTCAGTTTGGATTGGGCAGAGGCGGCCTGCGCTTCAGCAGCAGCCAGGTTAGCGGCTGTCGGGCCGGCCAACAGAGCATCTAGCTGGTCCTGAGCGGTTTGGGCCTGGCTCAGCGCCGAGTGCAAATCCGATTTGGAGGCGGGCGCAACTGCTTCCTCGTAGGTGGCCAATGCGGACTCATAGGCAATTGTCGTCTGCTGCAGTTGGGCTGCCTGCTGAGTCATACCCACATCGTTGCGCCAGGCCACTCTATCATACCCGGTCTGGGCTTCCTGCATGGTTACGCGCGCCTTTTCCACTGCTGCGGCCAGTTGGATCCGTTTATTCTCGCTGGGTCCATCCAGAAGGCTATTGTATCTGGCCCAAGCGGAAGTGGCATTGCTTTGGGCTGCGGCCAGTTCCCTGTCTCTGGCGCCGTTCTGCACCTCGGCCAAATTTTCCTGGGCCGATTTCAGGTCTGCTTCCGCCGCAGCGAGCTCGGCTGCGCTGGAGGCGGCCAACAGATTTTCGAGCTGCAGTTGAGCTGTCGTCAGACTGATGCGGGCCTGGTCCACTGCACGGCGCAGATCGTCCCGATCCAGCGCCACCAGCAGATCGCCGCTGCTGATCACGTCGCCAACTTCGACCAGCACATCTTTTACGTAGCCATTGACCTGCGCTACCACCTGCGTTGTGTCCACGAGTTCGATATTGCCGGCTGCGGTTACCCGGTCGACGGCCGTGTCTGCCGAGCGGATGAGCGTGGATTCGACGCTGGCTGCCACAGCCGCTATGCCTCCGGTCTGTTCTGCCTCAGCTGAGCCGAAGAGACGCACATACCCGGCGCCGAGCACAGCCACAACCAACAGAACGCTCAGAATGCGTACGATATATTTCCCGTTCATTGGATGCTCCTCCTGAATAGATGAAGTAGTCTGTCGTTTGTTTCGAGATCCGCTAAACTTGATGCGTGAACGCATGTGAACCTATCCTGCTTTCAGCCGGCAATTTTTGTTGCCGCCCATTCGCGTTTTTCCTCTACCTACGCATTACTCGTATCGTAGCGCCTCGATCGGATCCAGCTGGGTCGCCCGAATGGCCGGATACAGTCCGAAGAGAAGCCCACAGCCGGCGCTGACACCCAAAGCCATGGCCAGGGCGTCATTCTCAATTAGAAGGCTGAAATTGAAGTTAGGGATACTTTGCACCAGCAGGGCCACGCCGTAGCTGATGCCGATTCCAATCAGGCCTCCCAGTAGCGTCAGCACCAGGGACTCAATGAGAAACTGTAGCAGCACGTCGCTATTGTGCGCCCCCAGGGCTTTGCGTAGGCCGATCTCCTTGGTGCGCTCCGTCACGGATACAAGCATAATATTCATAATGCCGATGCCGCCCACCAGCAGGCTGATGGCGGCGATACTACCCAGGAGCAGCGTCAGTGTACTGGTGATGGTGTTGATCGTTTCCAGCAAACTGGCCTGGGTGCTGATGGTAAAGTCGTTGTCGTCGTCTGCGGCTAGGCCGTGACGCAGACGTAGGGTCTGTTCGATCTGCCGTTCGGCTGCGTCCACCCGCTCTTCACTCGCCGCGTCGGCGGAGATCGATGTAACAGTATATTCACCCCGATAGCGGGGGGCGTCGAAGATGCGCCCCTGGGCCACGCCGATGGGGATGAAGCCACTGTTGTCATTGCTGCCGAACTCGGCGTTGCCGCTCTTTTTTAGCACACCGACGACGGTGAACGGCTCGCCATTGATGCGCACGCTCTCGCCTACCACCTGCGGGCGTCCGAACAGATCTGTTGCCACAGTCGTCCCGATGACGATTACACTGCTTCTTTGGCTGATCTCGTCCTCCGTCAGAAAGCGACCCTCGGCCAGTTTCAGGTTGTGGACATCGGCATAGGCGGCAGTCGTTCCTGTCATCCGAATCTGCGTGTTGTTGCTGCCGGCGACCAGTTGGGTGTTGCCGCCGTATTGGGGCACGACCTGCGTTACATCTGAGTGCAGGTCGGGGTTGGAGAGAATCGCCACATCGCCCATGGTCAGCGTCTGGACAGAGCCGCCGGCGCCGGCAACGCCGTCGCTGCTCACTGAGCCGGGGCTGACCGTCAGGCGTGTTGTGCCTTGGCTGGAAACTTCGCTCAGGATGTTAGCTGACGCGCCGCGTCCGATACCTAATATTGTGAGTACGGCGGCCACGCCAATGACAATGCCCAGCATCGTCAGGCCCGACCGCATCTTATGGGAAGCGATGCTATCGACGGCAACCCGAAAGTATCTAAGCAGTTTCATAGATATCCTCCTCGACTTTCGCTATGGCGCCAGGCTGCGGGAGCGGTGTAAGCGCAGGCTGGCTTAGCCCGTTGAATCGTCCGTTCGCGGCAGCTTGCGACGCGGGGGGCAGTTCGATAGTTTGTGCCGCCGCTTGGCGCGTATCAGAGATGATCGCGCCGTCCCGCATGGTAAGCACGCGGCGGGCCCGTTCGGCGATCTCCCGGTCGTGGGTAACGATCACAAGTGTCAATCCTTCCTGGTGCAACTTCTCAAAGAGAGCCATCACCTCTTCGCCGGTTTGGGTGTCGAGCGCGCCAGTTGGTTCATCCGCCAGCAGCAAGCTGGGCCGGTTGACGAGCGCGCGGGCGATGGCCACCCGCTGTTGCTGTCCACCGGACAGTTCCTCCGGCTTGTGGTCTGCGCGTTCAGCCAGACCCACCTGTGCGAGCGCGTCCAAAGCCCGCCGGCGAGACTCACTGCGAGAAACGTTGGCGTAGAAGAGCGGCAGTTCCGCTTGCCGCCAGGCGGATGCGCGTGCCAACAGGTTAAATTGTTGGAATACGAACCCGATCTCCTTGTTGCGCAGGTCCGCCAGTTGGCTATCTGTCAGGTCGCCTGCATTCTGTCCGCGGATGCGATAAACACCGTCTGTGGGTCGGTCTAGCAGGCCGATGATATTCATCAGTGTGCTTTTGCCGGATCCACTGGTACCGATGATCGCTATGTACTCGCCCTGGGCGATTGAAAGGGAAACATTGTTCAGGGCGAGTACGTTCGTCTCACCCATCTGATAGATTTTGGTTGCGTTTTGCATGTCTATCAGCGCTGAAGAGGTGGTCATATATCTGTCTCCTGAATTGATAAAGCGATGAGACGCAGATCGGGTGAGATGACGGAGGCACTGCAATCCATCATCTTGACTCTCTACAGTGTATCGCTAAAATCTGAAAAAATTCTGGAGATGGGCTAGAGAAATTGGAGAGGATGTTTTTGTGGAGTAGCGACGACAACACCGTGCCACAAAATGCTTTGATCTCAGGGGGAAGGGGATAAAAAATGCAAGCGTTGATGCGCTATGCTATGCAGAGATCGATTCTTTCGCTTTCAATCAGCTACCTGCACGGTAGCGATAATTTCCCGCAAGAACGCAACCGACTGGCTAAGAGCCTCTCTCGGTTCACCGGCGATGCGACACTCATAGGTCAAATAGCCATCAAAGCCGATATCTGCCAGGGCCTGAATGCCGGCCTGCCAGTCGATGTCACCTACGCCCGGCTGCACGCGGGTATTGTCGGCCACATGAATGTGGCCGATGTATGGGCCAACCTTTCGGATCGTCGCCGGTGTGTCGATCTCCTCGATGTGCATGTGGAAAAAATCGGTCAGCAGGGCCACGCCCGGAGGGCTGCCCGCCTTTTGGATGATTTCCACGCCGTCCTCCTGCTGTCGGAGCAGATGCTGCTCATAGCGGTTGAGAGGCTCCAACAGCAACAGGGCGCCATGACTGTGAGCGAACGCGGCCAGATCCCGTGTGATTTCGATCAGCAGCTCCTTTTCCAGCGACACCGCATCCTTCAGCGGCGAGAGGTCTGGCAGCCGGGGTGGGCCGAAGATCGGCGGCACAATCTGGCCGACCGCGCCGAAGTAGCCACAGGCTTCTAAGTTATGTTTGGATTCGTCGATGCTGGCCTGACGTTTGGTCGGGTCCGGATCCAGCCAGTCGAATGTCGATTGGCCGCAAACGGATGAAATACGCACTGTGCGATTTCGGAAGGCTGCCTCGTACTCGTCAATACGCGCATAGAGTCTCGATCGGCCTTGAACTTCTACACCTTCGATTTGCAACGCCTCGGCGCAATCGAGCTTCTCGTCCAGAGTTTCTCCTGGCAACAGGTTTTCCTGAATTGAGATTTTCATCGGAACTCCTTTAAGACAATCGGCTTGGCGGGCGAGACGCCCGCGATCCCAGCGGGCTCATGGTCAGAACGATGTTGCGCGATCGACCATGCTGGAGTAGTATACCAGCCTCGGCAATCCCCCGTAATATAGTGGATATGGATGACATGGATCTGCGGCATTCTGCATCCAATCTTCATTCCCTATGGGCAACCACTACTGATTCCCTATCTGGCATGCCCTCGTCATCGCATCGCGTGGATGTCGCAGAGCGCGACTTCGTGTTATACTCATGTGGCCCGCTATCTTGTTCATTACTATCTCTGTTCCGAAGCCATGAGCCACCGTTCTTCTTCCTCCACTGACCAGAGGGTTTCCTCTTCCGGCGCTGATGGGAACGCTCCTGAAGCCGGCGGTGAACATACCGTTCTCGCCCCCCCCTTGCAACAGATGCCTGCGCTGAAGCCGGAAGTCATCATCGAGATTCCTCCTCCGTCCAGCAGGCGCCGACGATTTGCCTGGCTGGGCGCGGGGGTAGCCCTTCTCGTCATCGTCTTGATTGCGATCTCGGCGCTGACAATTCGGACTCAAGGCGCAGCCACTGTCTCGTTGGAGGCAACTGTCGATGCGCTGGTTGCCTTGCGTTTGACGGCAGATCGATCTGCCCGGCCTCAAGGCACGGCCACCGCCTCGTTGGAGGCAACTGTCGATGCGCCGGTTGCCTTGCGCTTAACGGAGGAGTGGTCTGCCCGGCCTCCACAGCCGACGGCGACCGAGTCTGAAGCAGTCGAACCGACAAGTAGCCCACTGACTGACCACGCCGAGACAGAACCAGTTCCCGATGAAACAGAACCTGTTCCCGACGAATCTGCCTCCGTGTTCGGCCAATCCTCCGTCGTGTTGAATCTTCGTCGTGGCCCTAGCACACAATATCCGGTGCTGCGGCTCATTCCCGTCGGGGAACGGTTGCAGCTACTCGGTCGCACTACAGACAGCGGTTGGTTTTTTATATCGTTTGTACCGTCCCCTGGCGCCGACGAAAACACAGGATGGGTAGCTGCTTGGTTGGTGGACATTCCAGGGGATCCAAATCGTCTGGCTATTGTACCGCATCCGCCTCTGCCGGCGCAGAGCGAACAGCAGCCGTGAGGCTGAAGGCGTCTCTGACCACTGATTTATGTGATTTGATTTATGTGATTTGTATGATTGCCGTGATAACGGCAGTTCATCATCCCTATCACATAAATCAAGCGAATCCAAGGTCAAAGAGGCGCATTGGTGAGAGGATGTCCTGGGCTAAAGGGTTGCCCTACCTACAGCCCTAGCGCGTCGTCGATCTCCTCTTGATACGTCCGCACTGTGCCCGACAACAGCTCCTCTATCTCGACTGCGCGTCCGATGGCCGCGGATTCGTACGCGCCCAGAATCGCCGCTACTGCGATCATGCCGTCATGTCCGTCGACCTCCGGCGGGCGGCCCTGCAGAATTGCCTCGCCGAAGTCGTGATATTCAATCGCCAGCAGCCTGGCGTCCAGCGCGAACTCGGCATGGGGCACATTCGGGCGCTCATACACGACGCCATCTGCGCCGAACAGCCGGGTGGTGATTTCGTTCAGGTAGAAGTCGGGGAGTAGGGCACGGATCTCTTTGCCGAACAGTTCCCGTCCCTCCAGTCGCAGCCGCGCCGGCTCGCCGGTGCGATCCCGGGGCACGTCCAGCGCGCCCCAGCGGCCATGAACACTGCGCTCAAAGCGTCTGCTCTCTCTGCCCCCGCCTATATGGGTGAATTGCACTGTCGCGCCGGACCGCATCGCGTACTGGGCGAGGACTGAATCCTCGCCTGTGGCTTCGATCGTCTCTGGGTACATGCGTGTCTGTTCCCGATAGGAGATCAGCGGGTGGTCTTCGAGGACCGGACGGCGGCGGAGTGGCTCCACAATCAGGCCTCGTCCAAAGATGCGCTGGTATTCGCCCAGATAATAACGGATGATATCGGCGTAGTGGACGCCCATATCCAGGCCGATGGCTCCTTTTTCCTTCAGATGCCGCCAGGGTGTGGCGGCCATCACATCGTTGCCGCCAAGCGACGTCTGTATCATCAGGAACGGATCCCCCAGCAGTCCGGCGTCGATCACCGCCCGGGCCAGACGGTTGACCGGATCCCGCCGGTAGTTCTCCGCGGTCGCCAGCACTGTGTGGCTGTGTTCAGCCGCGTCGATAATCTGGCGACAGGCCCGCATGGTGATGCCCAGGGGCTTCTCCACCAGGGCATGTTTGCCGGCCGCCAGCGCGGCCGTCGCGATCTCATGGTGGCTGGAGCCGTCGGTGACTATATCGACCGCGACAATATCCGGGTGGGCCAGCATCCGCTCTAAATCGGTGAAGATCAGCGGCGCGCGACCGAACAGACGCTCCACCTCGCCCGCGACTCGCTCGGCATTCTCGCGGCGGATGTCGCAAACGGCCATCAGCTCCATATTTGACAGGCCGCTCTCTTCCAAAGTGTGGTAGGCGATTGTGTGGCGATGGCCCATGCCACCGCAACCGACCACACAGATGGGAACCCGTTCATGGGTCTGGCTCATCTCTGCGTCTCCGTCGTTCTCTTAGTCTTTTTCAGCAGTTTTCAGTTTCCAGTAGTCAGTGAACTGCAGTTACTCGAAACTAAAGACTAAAAACCAGAAACTGCAGTTTGTTACATATGCTGTGAGATCTCCGTCTCTTGCGCGGTAATGAATTCCAGCAATGCCGGCACGCCTTCCTGCGTTTTCTGAATGCCCCGCTGAATCGCCGGGACGATTTGATCCGGTGTTACGATTCTCTCGCCGTAGCCGCCGAACGCTTCGGCCATCTTTGCGTAGTTGCCGGAGATATCGGTGGCTCGATATTTCTGCGTAGAGACCGGCATGATCGGAATCTCAATCGCCATCGAGAAATTGTTGAACAGGACCGACAGGATCGGGATGCGCTCCCGCGCTGCTGTTTCGAAATCCATACCGGTGAAACCAATGGCCGCGTCGCCCCACACGTTGATACAGAGTTTGTCCGGGCATGCCAGTTTGGCCCCCATCGCCAAGCCCAGGCCGTAGCCCAACTGTGTCGTCTTGCCCCAGCCGATATAGGAGAGAGGCGTTACCGATTTCCAGAAGGGCGCAAGCTGATCCCGAGGGCTGCCGGCATCGTGGGTGATGATGGTATTGACCACATCAACGGTCTCATAGAGGTCGCGAATCACCCGGTACGGGGAGAGGGGTGTGTCATCGCTGTGGAGCTTGGCTGCCCATTCGGACTCCCACTTGCCATTGATGTCTGCGATCTCGGCCGCGATGCCGGCCTGGCGACCCCGGGGTTGTCCTCCCAGCGCGGCGGACACAGCTGCCAGCAGCGCGCGCAGGGTAAGCTCGGCGTCACCGATGAGAGCATGTTGGGAAGCCACATCTTTGTTGACGTCGGCTGGATCCAGGGTAGCGTGAATGATCGTCTTGCCGGCGGGCATGCGCACGCCAAAATTGGTGAAGCTGAAACTACAGCCGATGCCGAAGATTACATCAGCGTTGTTGAGGAACATAGCGACCGCTTGGGTGTGGGAACGGTTGGTCGATCCAAGGCTCAGGGGGTGCGTCTCGGGGAAGGCGCTCTTGCCGTTCAGGCTGGTGGTGACCGGCGCTTCCAGCAGTTCTGCCAACTCTTTCAGCGCATCCCAGGCTTTGGCATAATGCACCCCTTGGCCGGCGTAGATCACCGGGCGTTCCGCTTCCACCAGTGCCTTCGCCACACGCTGCACATCCGCCGGATCCGGGCCATAGCGCACTCGTTCCACCGGTTGGTAGTCGAACTCTGGCACGTCGGCAGAGGATATATCCGCGGGGATCTCCACCAATGCTGGACGGGGCCGGCCATTGCGCACGGCTGCGAAAGCTCGCCGCATGGCGTCCGGCGTCATCTCTGGCGTCGTCAACTGTTCGCTGGATTTTGTAACGGAAGCATAGCTTTGGGACGAGTTGAAGTTGGGCTGCACCTGGTTGATCGCTCGAGGATAGCCGCCGGGCAGGACGACGATCGGCGCGGAATCGCCGAAGGCCTGGGCAACGCCGCCGAAAGCGTTTTCTGCACCGGGGCCGGACTGCATGCAGAAGACGCCGATCTTCTCGCCGGAACTCAGGCGGCTGATGGCGTCGGCCATGTGCAGACCGATGCGCTCCTGACGCACAATAATGGTGCGGATGTCCAGTTTGGCGGCAGCTTCGATGAGAAAGTTCACCGGATAGGCGAAAAGAAGTTCGGTGCCCTCTTTTTTCAGGCAGTGAGCGATAGCGTCGACGACTTGCACGGGCTTCTCCTTACACCATGTGGTCGATGATTTGTGGTCAGTGGCGCTGCAGTCAATAGCCGAGTTTAACGTTCACTGTATTCTGCAACGGTTCGCTGTTCAGGTAACGCTTCAGATTTTCTTTGAGAATGCGCGCGACATTGGCGCTGGTTTGGGCGGATGTGGGGGAGCAGTGGGGCGTGATGAACAGATTTGGCGCGTCCCACAGGGGATCATTCGCTGGCAGAGGTTCTGTCGCCGCCACATCCAGGGCTGCGCCGGCCAGTCGGCCCTCTTTCAACATCTGAATCAGCGTTGGCTCATCGATGATGCCGCCACGGGAGACGACGAGGAAAAAGGCGCTCGGTTTCAGCAGGGCCAGTTCGTCTGGTCCCAGCATGCCTCGGGTCTCCGGGGTAATGGGAACGGTCACAACGACCACATCCGATTCCCGCAACAGCGCCGGCATCCCGTCCAATAATTGCAGATCGGAGACATAGGCGGGCTTCTCCACTGGATGGGCGTCCACCGCGATGACATCTAACTCGAAAGCGACAGCTCGCTTGGCGATCTGGAGGCCGATATTCCCCAAGCCAATGATGCCCATCTTCAGGCCGACGAGACCGATGAGCGGGGATATAGGAGGGTTGTTCCATTCGTGTCGTTTCTGCGCTTCGTAGAGCGCATCGAAGCGGCGAGCGATGAAGACGAGCATGCCTATGGTATGCTCTGCAATCGTCGTAGCGTGCGCGCCCCGGGTGTTGCATACCGTAATATCCCGGTCCGCCAGCGCAGGCGCGTGACGCATCCATTCCACGCCTGCGCTGGCGGCTTGGATCCAACGCAAGTTGGGCGCAGATTGTAATTGGCTACTGTTCAGCGGGCCGAAGGCGATTTCCGCGTCGGCTGCCTGCGTCGCGATCTCTTCTGCTGTTTCGGCGAACACAAACTCCACCTGCGGAAACTCCTGGCGAAAGACATTCGCAAAGCGCTCGACCCAGCGCGCTGTGATGAGAACTTTCATGGTACTCTCCATCATGTGCTGACCACAGATTTGTATGATTTGTATGATTGCCGTGATAACAGCAGTTCATCATCCCCATCACATAAATCAAGCGAATCAAAGGTCAAAGAGGTTGATATGGCCAATCGAAAGGCTTGTCGCACGGTTCTGCAATGGCGGCGCAGATGGCGGTGGCGTCTCTTATGAACAACGGTTATGCGCTGAATGTCATTATACACCAAAATGACGGAGGCGAGCATATACACAAACGGCAATTGACAGAAATCATTGACATCACAGAACAGTTCGAGTATGCTCATCGTGGGTGCCTTTCCTTGCCAGTGATTTGTGTTGAAATCCACTCTATTCTACTCGCTTGATAAGGCGCTCTTTAATCCGAATTCAGGTGACTACTGAAAACTTCCGAAAGGAATAGACTGAAATATGACGATCAAGAAGCGCAAACGCTCGTTCTTGACAGCGTAGGGGGCGTCCCTTGTGAGCGCCTATGAAGGACGCCCTTACTATGTAGCTTGCGTCTGCCTGCTTATCGTGGCCGTGGCGCTGCGTTTTTATGACCTGCCGGAAGACTCGCTACGGTATGACGAAATGATAGCGGCCAATAATTCGAAAGGCACGTTTTCGGAAGTCATATCCAATACCCGTCACTTTAATTCCTCTCCGATACTCTATCCCGTTGTCTTATACGCGGTCCAGAAAGTAGAAAGCACGCGCTTCAGCGTTCGCGTAGTGCCGGCTGTGGCCAGCGTTCTCACCATCGCTGTAATGCTCTTTCTACTGCCTCGCGCCGGGTTCAGCCGGTGGGCTGCCTTTCTGGCGGCCATCTTGGCCGTTTTTTCCGTCGCGGCAATACGGCACGCTCAGGATGTAAGGGAATACTCTGTTGACGCGCTGGTGGCGGCGTTTATGATAGCAGGTCTGTTATGGTATCTGAGAGACGGCAAGAAAGCGTTGCTCTGCGCGTCCCTGTTCGTTGCCCCGCTGCTCCAGTATGGCCTGGTTCTTTTCGGCGCCGCCGTAATCGGCGCCGCGCTGGTTTTGCTCCCGACTCGCGCCGGTCAAGGATGGCTGTCATACCAAAGCCGGCTTTGGAGCTGGCTGAAGCAGCGCATAGATTTGCTCTGGCCGGTCGCGTTCTTCCTGGCGGGAAGCGTCATCAGTTATGTGGTTACTTTACAGTCTCAGTGGAGGGGGGAGGGGTGGACCGGCTACGACATCTACTACTATCAAGGAGGGTTAGATGTAGGCCGGCTCTTTGAATTTGCAGCTTCGCGAACCCAGGATCTCCTGGACTATCATCTGCCGCAAGGTATTGTGATACTGGCGGTTGGGGCGTTCGCGCTTCTCCTGCTCTCAGCTAGTATGAAACATCTGGATTCCCGCTTTCGCGGGAATGGCGAGGGTGAGATAAAGTTTCACGGCAATGCCATCATAGTCCTGTTCCTGTTTTGCATTGCAATCGCCATTGGCGCTGCTATGCTGGTAGTATATCCTCTTGGAGGAATTCGCCAAAACATCTACTTGGGGCCGATCCTTTTCCTGACCACCGGCCTCGTCTTTGATTCGATGGCTGAGAATCTGTCCTCGCTCACGCGCCGGGTCTGGCTGTCGCCGGCATTGTTCATTATGTTCGCCGGCGCAATCGTGTTTATCGGGGTAGACGCCATGCGGCAGAATAATCCATACCAGGTGTCTCAGGGCATCAAGGACGTTCTCGCCATTCTGGAAGAACAGGCGCAAGCAGAGGACATGGTTTATATATCCGGCCAAGCAGTCCCGGCTATGATGTTTTATGAAGAGGAAAAACCGGGCAATTACCACTATCTTGAACCTTGTTGGAGTCCCGAAGAATGTTCCAGAATTCAGGAAACGATCGCTTTAGCCGCCTCGAAGGACAATAGCGCAAATAGAATCTGGCTGGTCCAACTGATACAGGAAGAATTGGGAAAGTGGACGGAGCAAGCTTCAATTGATCAGGTCATTGCTGATGGACGCGTCGGTCTCTATCTGGTTACGAACTTCAAAAAAGTCGGGTTGAGGGAGCAGGTAATCCGCTCCTACTTCGATGTGTATCTCAGAGAAAACACGCTGACCTACGTCAAGGCGCCGTGCGTGCCGGCGGACACGGAAGCGCCCTTCTTTTTGCACCTGATTCCCGCCGACGAGGACGACTTGCCTGAACACCGCAAGCAGTACGGCTTTAACAATCTTGACTTTGACTTCGCCAATTACAGGCTGAGGTTCGACGAGAAATGTATAGCGCAGCGCGCCCTGCCGGCCTACGCCATCATCGGCGTCAGGACAGGCCAGTTCACACCGAGGGAAGGCCAGGTCTGGAGAGTGGAGTTCCCGGTGGGGCGATTCGGAAGTGGGAGATAGATGAGCGAGAACATCGCCACAACCGACGAGCTTCCGGTTCCGCACCGGCTCGCCATCATCTACCTTATGCTGCCTTTGGTCATCTGGCTGCTGGGATGGTTTCACTGGTGGCTCGGCATCCCGGCGCTTCCAGGCACGCTATGCATCCTTGACTTTTTTGGCAAAGTACGGACGGATTTGAAACCCATCCATCTTGTAACAGTAGGCAATTGTTCCAGATTTGCGGATGGAACGACTGTGTGCTATACTTTTGTTCCTGCTTGGGGGATTAGCTCAGTTGGCTAGAGCGCTACGTTGACATCGTAGAGGTCACTGGTTCAAGTCCAGTATCTCCCACCAATAGTTTTACGTTTTCAGTTCCGAGTAACTGCAGTTTGCTGACTACTGGAAATTGACAACTAAAAACTGCAGTTCAGAATTGCAGGCAAATTGGGTGGAAGCGCGAAGTTGCCTCGTCCCTGACAGTGGACGGGGCATTTTTCTTTTGTTAAAAATATAAGGCAAAGATGCAGAGAGGCAATGATTTTTCCGAGTTTTCCTTGCGTCCTCGCGCCATGGCGCTGAAAACGGTTAGGTAAGGCGCTCATGCCTCCTATGTCGATCGACCGACTCCCCTATGCGAATGACGTGCGGGCCGCCGGCGCAGCCTATACTGGCAAGCTGGAACAGCTGATCGATCTGTGCATCGCCATACAGCAGATCCCCGCGCCCACCGGCGCGGAGGCCGACCGGGCCGCGTGGGTGGAAAACCGCTTGCGGGCCATTGGTCTGGCCGATGTGGCGCGGGACGAACTGGGCAATGTCTATGGCCGCGTTCCCGGCGCGCAGACCAAACCCGCTCTGCTGGTGTCGGCCCATACGGATACGGTCTTTCCGATTGAAACGGACCTGCGATTGCGCTGCCTAAACAATGGGCTGATCTGCGGTCCGGGAATCGGCGACAATGCCACCGGCGTCGCCGGTCTGCTCACTTTGGCCGAGACGCTGGTACAACTCGTATCACCGCCAGTGGACATCTGGTTGGTCGCCAATTCGATGGAAGAGGGGGTGGGTGATCTGAGAGGCATGCGCCGGGCCGTGGACCGGCTGGAGAAGGCGCTGGGCGCGGTGATTGTGCTGGAAGGGATGGGCTTGGGTCGGGTCGTCCACCAGGCGTTGGGCGCCCGCCGCCATCGCGTCTCTGCCACTGCGCCCGGGGGGCATAGTTGGGGGGATTTTGGCGCCGCCAGCGCGATTCACGGCCTGGTATCGATGGCGGAGGATATTGTGAAATTGCAAGTTCCACAGACACCGCGCACGACATTCAATATCGGCCGCATCGGTGGGGGCACGTCCGTCAACACCATCGCCCAAGACGCATGGTTGGAGCTGGATCTGCGCAGCGCCTCAGTGGAGACGCTGGTCTGGCTGGATGAGCAGACCCGACGGATCGTCGAGCGTCACGCGCGCGCGCATCGCGCGCGCGGCGACGGCTTGTCTTTGCGCAGCGAACAGATCGGCCATCGCCCGCCAGGCGCTATCTCTTTTCAGCATCCACTGGCACAGGCTGCTTTCACTATTCTGCAGGAAGTCGGCATACAGGAGCGCGGCGATGCGCGCATCAGCAGCACAGATGCCAATGTGCCCCTCAGCCGTCATATTCCAGCCGTCTGTCTCGGCCTTACAGAAGGCGGAGACGCCCACCGTTTGAGTGAATGGATCGATCCGTTGCCGCTGGTAAAGGGGATGCAGCAGTTGCTCTACCTTACGTGGTGGAGCGCTGCGTGGTTGACTATGGGAAGGAAAGGTTGAATGCGCCACTTCGGGCTTCGCACGATGCGCAAAACCTGCGGTGCGCTCAGCCCTCACTGCTCGAAAGAGGCGCGAAAAGGTTGTATTACGCGCCACTGTTAGGGCGCGAAAAGGTTGTATTACGCGCCACTGTTAGGGCGCGAAAAGGTTGTATTACGCGCCACTGTTAGGGCGCGACAATCGGCATTCGGATACCACGCAATAGGGTACCAGGCACTGTTTTCCCGGGAGCGACAAGATGGCTAACGACAATGCAGGAAAGAAGGTTGAATACGCCTCTGCTCGAAAGAGGCGCGACATGGATGAGCTGTACAAAATTCGACATAGCGCAGCCCACGTAATGGCGCAGGCGGTGTTGGAGCTCTATCCCGAGGCCAAGATCGCCATCGGGCCGCCGATTGAGAACGGCTTTTACTACGATTTTGATCTGGGGCTGGATGAAGACGGCTCTCCGCGCACGTTCCGTCCGGAAGATCTGAACGCGATCGAAAAACGAATGCGCCAGATTATCAGCGGCAAGCACGAGTTCGTCTATCGCGAGCTGAGCGCGGCCGAGGCCCGGCAACTTTTCGCTGAGCAGCCTTACAAATTGGAGCTGATCGATGGGCTGGATGAGGGTGAAATCGATGAATACGGCAACGAAGTGGCTGAGAAGCCAGCCATTAGCGCTTACAAGCACGATACATTCGAGGATCTATGCCGGGGCCCGCATGTGGAGCATACGGGCAAAATCATCGCGGACGGGTTTCAACTTCTGAGCGTGGCCGGAGCCTACTGGAGGGGCGACGAAAACAATCCCATGCTGCAACGCATCTATGGCACGGCTTGGCGCAATCGCAAGGGGTTGAAAACGTATCTGGCTCAGGTGGCGGAGGCCAAGAAGCGGGATCATCGTAAGCTGGGCCGAGAGCTGGAAATCTTTATCTTCGAAGAGGAGATCGGGCCTGGTCTGCCTCTGTGGCTGCCGCGGGGCGCTATCATTATCGAAGAACTGGAACGCCTGGCCAAAGAGACGGAAGAAGCGGCTGGCTATCAGCGCGTGCGCACGCCCCATCTGACGAAAGAGGACCTCTTCATTCGCAGCGGGCATCTGGCCTTTTACAAAGACAGCATGTACCCGCCGATGGAGATGGAAGGTGTTACGTATTATGTAAAACCTATGAACTGCCCGATGCACCACAAAATTTTTGGCTCGAAATTACGCAGTTATCGGGAACTGCCTGTGCGGCTGGCCGAGTACGGCGCCTGCTACCGCTATGAACAGAGCGGCGAACTTTTCGGGTTGATGCGGGTCCGTTCTATGCAGATGAACGACGCTCACATCTATTGCACGCAGGAGCAGTTTACCGAGGAGTTTATGCGGGTGGTCGATCTGTACAAATATTATTTCGAGCTGTTCGAAATCGAGCGCTTTGTTATGCGCCTGAGTACGCATCACCCGAAGAAATTGGGGGAAAAGTACATCGACAATCTACCCCTCTGGCAAAAAACAGAGGAGATGGTGCGCCGGGCGATGACAGAGGGCAATGTGCCGTTTGTGGAGGAACCCGACGAGGCCGCGTTCTATGGCCCTAAGATCGACGTGCAGATATGGAGCGCCATTAGCCGAGAGTTTACGCTGGCGACGAATCAGGTGGACTTTGCGCAGCCGGAGCGCTTGGATCTGTCGTATATCAACGCCAACGGAGAGAAGGAGATACCTCTGTGCATTCACCGGGCGCCGCTCAGCACACACGAGCGCATGATCGGCTTCCTCATCGAGCATTACGGCGGCAACTTCCCTGTCTGGCTGTCGCCAGAACAGGTGCGGGTGATCCCGGTTACGGCATCGCACAATGAATACGCGTTGCAGATTGAAGAACGCCTTACAGACGCCGGGTCGCGGGTGGCTGCTGATCTGAGCAACGATCGCATGAACAACAAAATCCGTCAGGCCCAGCGCATGAAGGTTCCGTATATGCTGGTCGTGGGAGATCGAGAAGTGGAAGAGAACACTGTTTCTCTGCGCCGGCGGGACGGTAGCCGTCAAAACGGGATGCCGATAGAGGGGTTCGTGGCGCTTATCTCGGAACGCGTCGCCAACCGCGCCAAGACGGTATAGGCGCCCCACACCAATTGCGCCGGGGAGGCGCGCTGTATGGATGCGCTACGATCGGCCACAAGAGAGAAGTGGGGCGATACGGCGCGATACGACTATGTAATCCACCATTTTTTATGGCTCGACTGTCCTTGTACCACTATTGACGTTGTACCCTTGTAGTGCTATACTTTTGATGGATTTACAGTTCGCTTATCTACCACAGATGTACTCTGGCAGCAATCCCTCTTCCGAATAGATCGTTTCACTGCCCAGAATGGGAGATGAGCATTTACAGTTTTGTTGCCGTGCAGGCAATACATTCAAAAGGAGAGCAGGCATCAGCAGGAACACCACACGTATCAATCACCGGATTCGCACGCGCGAGGTGCGGGTCATCGACGAAATCGGGGCGCAACTCGGCATTATGAATGTTCAGGACGCCCTGCAGGCTGCCGAGGAGAGAGATTTGGATCTGGTAGAGGTCGCGCCCAATGCCAATCCGCCGGTCTGTCGGATGATGGATTACGGCAAGTACCTCTACGAAAAGCAGAAACGGGAGCGGGAATCGCGCAAGGCCCAGAAGCAAATTGAGATCAAAGAAGTACGCCTGCGGCCCAAGACAGGCGAACATGATATTCAGGTCGTTCTCAACAAAACGAGAAAGTTTCTGAAGGACGGCGCCAAAGTGCGGGTGCGCATCCGTTTCCGTGGACGGGAGATCGTCCATCGGGATATTGCTCTGGATCTGATGACACGGGTGACCGAAGAACTGGCGGAAGAGGCGGTCGTCGAATCTCGCCCTGGTTTTGAGGGCCGCAGTATGGTGATGCTTCTCGCCCCAGCCGCGTAGTCGATCACATAGTCTCCTGTCAGAGTCGCGCCCTACAGTGGCGCGCAAACAACATTTTGCCTTTCGCCGCAGGCTGTGTTACCGTCTATGGCTTGCATACGCTCTCTATACGTCAGCGCGGATGGGCGTCGATGTCAGTTCAACCGTGCACGCCATAAAGAAGAACTGAGAAGAACCATGCCAAAGATGAAAAGCCATAAAGGCGCGCAAAAGCGCTTCCGGGTGACGAAGAACGGTAAGTTGCTGCGCCTGAAACAGGGTGGAAACCACCTGCGTCGCAAGAAACGCAAGGTCAGCGAATATCGCCATAAGATTACAAGCAAGAACAGCGGTCAGGCTAAGCTGGTCAAAAAGCTTGTCTCCTAGAGGGGTCAGAGAGATATCTATTTCCAATATGTGACCAGCCCGAAAGTGACAGCTGCTGATCGCAATGTCCGCCCTCTTTGACGGCCCGGCGGTCTTGTTCGTGCGCTCGACCGTATCGTCAGACCCCGCGCGCCTCTTTCGAGCAGAGGCGCATTCAACTCTATCGCCAAACACAGAGGATCAAAGTCATGCCACGTTCCAGACCGAAGGTGTATGCGCACAGGCGCCATAAGAAGGTGCTTAAGTTCACAAAGGGGCAATTTGGTAGCCGCTCCAAACTATTCAAGCGCGCCAACGAGGCGATGCTCAAATCTCTTTCCTATGCCTATCGGGATCGCCGCAATCGCAAACGTGATTTTCGCCGGCTGTGGATTACCCGCATCAATGCAGCTGCCCGGCTCAATGGCCTCAACTACAGCCACCTGACCTACGGACTTAAACAGGCTGATGTGCAGGTGGATCGCAAAGTGCTGGCCGACCTCGCCGCGCGCGACGCAGCTACATTCAGCGCACTGGCCGATTTGGCCAAGAGCCATTTGAACTAGATACGTCTATCGATCCGTCGGACAATTCAGAGCGCAGACGGCAGAGGCAAACGTCTCTGCTTTTTCTTTGCCCAGGCGGATTTGAATCGATCCAGCGAACATGCTGCATGAAAGAGATCACCAGTTCCAGCAATCCACAGATCAAACTGGCGGGCAAGCTGCGCCGGCGGCGTCATCGGCAAGCCCATGGTCTGTGCCTGTTGGAGGGGATGCGTTTGGTGCAGGATGCGCTAACAATGGATGCAGTCTTTCGCACCTGTTTTATCACTGTAGCCGCCGCGGACGCGCAGCCGGATCTCGTCGCCCAGATCGAGCGGATGTGCCCGGTCTATTTGGTGGCCGGAGAAATTCTCAACAAAATTAGCGAGACGGTATCGCCTCAGAGCATTGTGGCGGTTGCCGCCATGCCGGCTCTGTCCCTGCCTCCTGTCGGCGCTCTGTCCCTCGTCCTGGATGGCGTGCAGGATCCAGGCAACGGTGGGACTCTCCTGCGCACAGCAGCCGCAGCTGGCGTCGATCAGGCGCTGTTTGGGCCAGGCTGTGTCGACCCGTTCAACAGTAAAGTGATACGGGCGGCGATGGGCGCCCACTTTCGGCTCCCGATTCGTGTGTTGGCGCAGTGGCAGGCAGTTTGGGAGATTCTCTCCGCCGAGCAGACGCTTTATGTGGCATGCGCAGAGGGTAGAGTCCTGTATGATGATGTGGATTGGGGCAAGCCATCTGTTCTGGTATTGGGAAACGAGGCGCATGGGTCGAGTTCACAGATCCGGGAAAAAGGCACGACTGTAGCGATTCCAATGGCCGCCATGACCGAATCCCTCAATGTCGCCGCGGCCGGCGCTATTATTCTCTTCGAGGCGGCGCGGCAGCGTAGGCTGTCAAAGAGGAGGGCGCGATAAGGGTTGTATGCGCGCCACTGTAGGGCGCAGCAAGAGTTGTATGCGCGCCACTGTAAGGCGCGGCAAGAGTTGTATGCGCGCCACTGTAAGGCGCGGCAAGAGTTGTATGCGCGCCACTGTAGGGCGCGGCAAGAGTTGTATGCGCGCCACTGTAAGGCGCGGCAAGAGTTGTATGCGCGCCACTGTAGGGCGCGATAAGGGTTGTGCGCGCCACTGTAGGGCGCGATAAGGGTTGTGCGCGCCACTGTAGGGCGCGATAAGGGTTGTGCGCGCCACTGTAGGGCGCGACATTGCCCACGGCAGAAATCTTTGACATCCGATTGCCTGAAGGCTACACTTCAACCTGAACTCGCGTCTCTTCAACGCGCCTCTTTCGAGCAGAGACGCATTCAACTATATCACGCAAGGGGGAAGCATGCATGGCACTGACGAGAGATTTGCTCTGGAATGTTTTCGCTGGTTTTCTGCTTGGCTGGATAAGCTCGACTCTTGTTGAATGGCTGTGGTTTCGGTTCCGGCGCAGTCGTGTGGATTTGACATCGTTGTCGTCCGGCATGGCTGCATCCCCACTGCTGCATGATGAGCCTTCAGCCCAGACCGATGGCGATCAGGATTTGCCGACAGAAGAGCGAGAGCCCTCGCAGGACGCGCGGCAGCAGGTCGAGGGAGATGACAGCGCGCAGACAGGGCGCGCCTCGGAGCCGGCTGTCGCAAACCGCCCGGATGATCTCACGGCCATTCGTGGCATCGGTGATCTCTACGAGCAGCGACTGTATCAGGTCGGCATCTTTACCTGGCATCAAATTTCCCGAATCGATGCCGAAACCCTACAGCAGATCACCAAAGCCCTGCCTAGCAGCAACCCCCGGGCCTGGATCAATCAGGCTCGGGAATTGGCAATGGCAAACAGTCGGGTGGGCGCCGTCTATGATGGGCCTCTCCCCGACGCTCTGACCCGCATTGACGGTATCGATCAGGTGTACGAAGACGAACTCTACGCCGCGGGGATCTTCACGTTCAGGCAGTTGGCGGAGCGAGCGCCGGACGAACTGGCGCGGATCATCCCTGCCCACCTGACGGGTGATGAACTCAACTTTGCCAGTTGGATTGCCCAGGCGGATGTCCTGCGCGACGAAGCCTATCCTGATGACCCGCCGATCATTTAGGGGAAGCGGACGCGCAGGGTTGGTTGGGCAAAGGGCGCAGTGTATTGCCCTGTCGCCTCGCTTCCTGCGCGTTCCTGGGGAGAGGATTCGGCAGTCGGACACCTTGGCGCTGCCATGAAGATTCGCTCATATCGGCAGCGTCCCTGTCGTCCGAGATGGTGGTCTGGGTTCAACACCAAAATTTGCTTCGATCGGCCCCGTAAGCTAGAATAGATACCTGTTGCTGCGGGTCCCTAGCTCAATTGGTAGAGCAACGGCCTTTTAAGCCGTGGGTTCTGGGTTCGAGTCCCAGGGGGCTCATTGAGGAGGAGGGAATGCAGAGCGAACGCTCTGCATTTTTGCTTTACACCGTTGTCGTTCGTAGGCGCCGGCTGCAGAATCTGGGGTGACAATCCGGCCCTGCATGTCTGGCGCCATGATGGACCACTGATTTTTATGATTCATCTGATTGTCTTGATAACTGCAGTTCATCATCATAAGAATCAAATAAATCAAGGGTCTGATTTGCATGTTCTGGCAAGGCCAGTTTGCCATTCTTTACCTTTCTGGCCTGCATAGAGCATGTAGTAGAACGCTCCGATCTCGAAGACCTGGGGCGTGAGGATGCCGTCACAGTCCCACATCCCGCGATCGGCGGATGGCGTGAAGATGGGGTTGTGCGGATTGGGCTCGAAGTTGCGGAAATCGCGGGTGCGGACATGCCCGATCCGCCAGGCTCTGCTATCGTACCCGCCGTATAAGATATGGAAATACTGTGGTCCTTTGAAGATTTCCGCCTCGCGGACGCCATGGCTGTCCCACCGTTGACCGCTGCCTTTGAATATAGGATTGGCAGGGTTTTTGGTGACGACCGCGGGGTCGGTGGTCGGCGCGGTCGCGTGACAAATAACCGGTTGTCCCGCCGACTCCCCTGTGTAGATGATGTGGATGGTGTCATCTACGATAGCAACAGAGGGATGCGACGAGCCTTTGCGCTCGTATTCGGAATCTGCGGCAATAACGGGCGTCTGGCGAACGCGCGTCCATGTGCCGAAATCTCCGTTCCCTACCAACAGGCCTGTCTGCTTGGGAGGGCCTTTTTGCCTGCCGAGATAATAAACATAGAACCTGTGGTCGGCAGGATTCCAAAAGGGGAAAGGGTATTCGATGGTGAAATCGTCAAACCCTTCCTGGGAGGGCAAGAGGACAGGATTGCGCGGATCGTGCGTAATCGTTGTGGGGTCGCTCGTGGGAGCGGCGCTGTGCATCAGCACCCAATAGTTGCCTCTCTTGCGTCTGCCCCACAGGTAATGAATGGTGTCGTCCACAACGATGGCATGGGCTGCGGCCGCCCATTCGGGCGGTTCACAGGCAAATATCGGATTTCTGTTCGGGATTCGCTTAAACCTCGCGAATACGTCGAACGGTATGCATTCGCGCCTCTCTCGAGCAGAGGCGCATTGCAACACTTTGCCTTCTGTGAATCTGTCCATATCGTCCTCCCGAATCTGTTTGGCGATGTCAAACAACCTCATGTCGCTCTGCGACAACCCATCGTAGCAGATTGCTGAACAGGCGTTCCGCCAAGGGATCTTTGCCGAGATTTTCAACGATTCGGTGTGTGCACAGGATGTACCTACCTTCTCCATAGGGAACCTGCGTTACATCAGCGCCGTGCAGGGCGGCGGTCACACCGGTGTAATTCTGTTTATGTTTCAGGCCAGCATACCAGCCATAGCTGATATTGCCGCTGATCCAGTCTGTTTCCGGCGTCACCATCGACCACCGCGGGACGACATTGCGGTATTCCTGCCCCATCAGACAAGCCGATGGAAGGCCATCGTAGACTGGATGATTCCTGACGACATGGCTACAGGGCGTCCACAAGCCCTTGCCAGTGAAATAAGAGACGGCGAACGGCAAGAGGATGTCCTTCTCCAGAAATCGCCATAAATGGCTCTTGCCATTGTTTTTCAATACAACCTCGGGCGGCGCGTTGAGGAAGACAGCCGTCCCGCCTTCTTTGACCCAGTTCTCCAGCTCAGTAAAAATCGATTGCGGTTCTCCATCCCAGCCATTCAAATTTATCAGGGTCGGTTGATGGCGCGCTGTCCCTGCTGAAAATGGCGCAAAATCCAAGTCACGGGCTAACAGGTACTCGCCGAGTGCGCCGTCGAGATCGATCATCGAGACATTTTGCCGGGGCAGAGCCGATTTCTCCCGCTCCAGAACATAGAAACTGACGCGGTTTTCCAGCAAATTGGATGCACCGCTGCTGAAGGCGACCTCAACCAGGCAGCGTCCCGCGAGACCGACCGTGGCGATGGCGTACTCGCCCAGCTCGACGATGCCCGTCGGCAAAGTGATGTCTTCGTTGATATCGAGCAGACATTGCCCGTCGCTGGCCGTCGCCCGAATCGAGAGGGGGCCGGACAGAGGTTCTTTGTCGTTGACCGATGTGAGCGCGATCTGCACATCCTGCTCTGCATAGAGATTCTGATGGCTTGGGCGGATGGCGATATAGCGGTCGGCGAAGACTTCCTGGATAGCGTAATAGGCTCGCTTGGGGTTGCGGAAGTTGTCGATGAGACCCGCCCCCACAATCCAGTCGCCGTCGTTGAGAGCATGGATGCCGATGCCGGCAATATCGGGGTTGATGCGACAGGCTTCGGCCATCAGTTTGTTGCCCGTGTAGTGAATTTCCTGGCAGGCGACCATAAAGTCGTGGAAGGTTGGAAAAATTTGGTCCAGCCCTGCCTGCTTGTAGATCGCCTGGTAGGAATCATGCAGACGCGCATGAATCCGATAATCTGGGGTGATGGGATTGCCCTCGCGCCGATATTGGGCCAGATTGGCCTCCAAGTCGGGGATGCTGCCATAGCCCAATTCAGAGATATTGGTCAACAGGCCGGGCGCGATATAGCTACGCCGATGCTGGCCCAACGCTTCTCGCCCCATGGCCTTGAGTTCAGCTTCTGTCTTGCCTAGCATCAGCAGCCTATCGTAGCTTTCCTGATCGAGGGGCGTGCCTGGGTAATCGTGGACATCGTTGATCAGCGTAGGCTCGTATGAACCCGGCAGATAGAGGCTGCACACGCCGGCAAAGCCGCCGGCTTCATCGATGATGAGCCGTGTAGAATCCAGGGCGCGGGCTTTCAGCGAAGTCTTATGGCGCAGTCGTTTGAGACCAGGCCGCATGATTTCGTTGAACATCTCCCAGATGACGATCGATGGATGGTTGCGATCGCGCAGGACCATCTCGGTCACTTCATTCTCGATCCGTTGTTGGGTATAGGGGGTGATCTGGGGCCAATTCGACATACACTCAACCGGCAGGGCGCCAACGAACAGCACGCCCATCTCGTCCGCCAAATCGTAGACGACCGGCGGTTGGGGCTTGCGCCAGGGTCGAATCATGTTGATGTTGCCTTCTTTGATCAGCTTGAACTCTTTCTTGAGCAGATCCAGATCTCTGGGATAGGCCAGTGAATGGGGGTAGAAGGCTTCATTGAAGGTTGTTTTCAGGATGATCTTTTCGTCGTTGAGATAGAAGCTTTTGCCCTTTGCGGTGAACTCGCGAAAACCGAAACGCGTTTCCACCTGGTCTGAAACCGCATCCTGCAGCGCGACGCTGGATGTCAGCAAATAGAGGTAGGGGTCATCGAGCTGCCAGAGTTTGAAATCGGCGACATTCAGTTCCGTCACCACGGTGTTGGCTCCCGGTCTCAGGGTGCGTTGTTCAGAGTCCGAGGTTGCGGGCGTATCGTCTGCATAGGGCGCGATCTGCCACCTCAGTTCGGCTTTTTGATTTTTGAGACTGGTGTTGCGGATCTCCATCTCCACCGAGACATCGCCGACTTCAATGTCGGTTGTTACAAATACATTTTCAATATAGACAGCGTCCGTGGCAATGAGTGAAACGGACTGCCAGATCCCGCCTGTGATTGCGCCGCGCCAATGGGGCATATCATCCCGACCCAGGCCATCGATCACGACATCGCGGGTGATCAGTGGGGTAATGACCCGCACGGCGATGAAGTTCTCTGTGTCCGTGTACGCGTTCAATGCGCCTCTGCGACTATGATTTATATGATTATTGTGATTGAGATGATAACTACGGTCATCCCCATCATATGAATCCCGTGAACCACGGTCCGAAAGAGGCGCTAGAAGATCATCGATCTCCAGGTCGAACCCAGTATAGCCCCCTTCGTGCGCGCCGGCGGCTTGGCCATTGATCCAGATTTCTGCCCGGTAGTTGACCGCCTCGAAGTGAAGGCGGATGGTCTTGCCGTTCCAATCCGCAGGCAGGCTGAAGGTTTTGCCATACCAGGCCACGCCCTCGTAGTCCTGTTTGAACTCTTCGAGGCAGGCAGGAACAGTAATTTGTTCAATATTGTGGTAGCTGTGGAAATTTTCCCGATGCTGCCAGTGTAAGGTACGGCCTTTGTTGTCGTGATCGAAAATGACCTGCCAGCTTCCATCGAGTGAAAATGTGCGGTTCATGGTTGGGGTATTCCTTACTCTGTCATGGGCGTGCCTGACATCAAGTCTTTACGGCCCCAATTCACCTGTGGCCATAATCGTACCAGCCGGGGGCAGCAGTTCGACCCGGCTCGGGAGGTCGTCGCCAATGTCCGCCAGCCAGGCCATAAGCTGATGATGGAGTTCGGATTCGGCAGCAGCGGCCTGCCCCGAGTGTCCTACCAAATTCTCCATTTCGTGTGGGTCGGTCTGTAGATCGTAGAGTTCGTCTATGGCCTGCGGATTCCAGACGTACTTGTAGCGCTCGTTGCGGATGGCGCGTACAGCGAAACTCATGCCGTTGTAGAGATTGTAGACGCCATATGCGGTCTGCGGCCAATGGGCGGGACGCGTGGCGGCGCCCACCAGCGGCAGCAGATCTCGCCCGGCACGCGGTCGTTCAGCGGTTGTTGCGGCGTTGATGAGACTGAAGAGCGTTTCGCCCACATCAATAAGCGAGACAAAGGCATCTTGGGTTGCCGGCGCCGTATCTGGCGTGTGTATGATGAGCGGAATGCGCCAAACTTCTTCATAGAAATAGGGGCCTTTGTCGAAGCGGTTGTGCGCGCCTTCCATATCGCCGTGGTCGGCGGTGAAGACTACGGTGGTGGACGCCCGCAGCCCCAGTCGATCCAGTGCCTTGAGAACGTGTCCGATAGCTTCATCGACAAGCATAAGATGCGCCTGAGAGTAGGCGATGACCGTACGCCATTCGTCTTCATCCAGCACAGCCGTATCCATGCAGGGCCACCAAGGCACAGCATGGAACCAGGGCCTGCCGGCGCAGTTATCCCGCAGATTGGCGGGGAGTTCGGCCCTGGGCTTGCGTTGTTGCGCAATTCTGGCGTATGTTTTGGGTAGATGGTGCGGGAAATGTGGTTCTGCCGAGGAGACCGTCAGAAAAAAGGGTTTACTTCGATCTCCCGCGGCCCATGTTTCGAGAAATTGGACGCCGTTGTTCATCACCGGAAAAGCGTTGAATGCGTCTCTGCTCGAAAGAGGCGTGGGCGGGCATTGCTCTTTTGACTGCGCGACCTCACCCCAAAAGGGGGCGCGGCCTCGGATGAGATCTTCGCGCGTCTGTCGATCGTAGCCTTCCTTAGCGACCTGGTAGGAGAAGGCGCTCGTCTGTGGATCATAGGGCTGGCGCCGCACGTCTACTTGGGGGTCAAAGCGATGGGCATCACGCGCTTCCGGGTTGATCGGCCCGAGATGCCATTTGCCAAAGTAGCCGACATGATAGCCGAGACGAACGGCCTCGTCGATCCAGGTACGCTCTGCCAGGGGCATCGAAGGCTGCTGCGAATATCCGACCGCGTAGTTGTCGGTTACGCCTGTGCGGTGGGGCCAGCGCCCCGTAAGCAGGGTTCCTCGAGCCGGTGTACAGAGCGGGCAGGTGGTAAAGGCGTTGCTGAAAACCGTCCCTTCAGCCGCTAAGCGGTCGATATTAGGGGTGGGGATATCGGCCCCGCGAAAACTGAAGGCCCATGCCGGCCATTGGTCGGTCAGGATAAATAGAATATTCTTGGGGCGCATGGAAACAAAGTCTCCTTAGAGGTGGTGTTCAATGCGCCTCTTTCGAGCAGAGGCGCAATAGAAACAGACCGTAAAACCCAATACTTCAGTTTGGGGTAGCTCATGTGACCACTATCCAGATGGCGTTAATTCGGTATTCCCTCCAGTTCAACACCTGAAGGGCGCTCATACCTCAATTCGGTATTCGCACGATGCGCACCCCCGGCGGTGCGCTCATACCTCACCCCTTGGCGCCGGTCGTGGCGATTCCTTGAATGAAGTAGCCTTGGAAAATGAAGAAAATGAGAATGACAGGCAGAGAGGCGACAAAGGATGCTGCCATGAGATGGTTCCAGTCGGTGCCGTATTGGTCGCGAAACCCGTTCAGGCCCAGAGGGATTGTCCAAGTGTCTATATCGTTAAGAACGATCAATGGCCAGAGGAACTCATTCCAGTTCCAGAGAAAGGAGAAGATCGCAACAGTCGTCAAACCCGGAATTGTAAGCGGCAGCAGAATTTGCCAGAAGATCCGGAATGGTCCACAGCCGTCAAGCTTGGCTGCTTCGTCCAGTTCAAGTGGTAGCGTCAGGAAAAACTGACGCAGCAAAAAGATGAAAAAGGGGTTGCCACCCAGGTAGTTGGGGACCACCAATGGATAGTAGGTGTTGATCCAGTCCAGATTTCGATACAGAATGAAGAGTGGAATCATGGTCACCTGCCAGGGCAGCATCATGGTAGCCAGCAACACGATAAAGAGGATGTCTCGTCCTGGAAAGCGCAGGCGTGCAAATCCATAGGCAACAATGGCGGAGGACGCAATCTGTCCGACTACGCTCAAAGTGGTCACAAGCACCGAATTGCGAAAGTATAGAGCAAACGGCGCAACCGTTAGCGCCTCTGTATAGTTCCGCCACAATATCGGGTCAGGAATCCACTGCGGTGGGTAGTGAAAGATCTTCTCGATCGGTTTCAGAGAGGTGGAGATCATCCAGAGGAAGGGAATCAGGAATACAACTGCCCCGGTCAGAGCCAGTATGTGAATCAGAACTTTATTCCACCAACTCAATAGCTGATATCGATTGGACGGCCAACTGATAGTGGTTCTCATAATTCGGTATTCCCGCCAGTTCAACACCTGAAGGGCGCTCATACCTCAATTCGGTATTCTCGCCAGTTCAACATCTGAAGGGCGCTCATACCTCAATTCGGTATTCCCGCCAGTTCAACATGTGCCCGTGATTTATGTGATTAGGGCGCTCATACTCTCAAACGCCTCCAATTCTACCTTCATAATGCACCCAGCGACCGGAAGATCTAAGCAGAGCGAGCGAAATGACCAAAACGACCAGGAAGAGGAGCCACGCCAACGCCGAGGCATAGCCCATGTGGAACCATTCAAAGGCGTTACGGTAGATGTAGAGGACAAGAAACAGAGTGGCGTTCCCTGGGCCACCGCGGGTCATGATATAAGCCTGCGTAAACACCTGGAAACTACCAATGACGTTCATCACCAGGGCAAAGAGGATGACGGGCGATAACATCGGCAAGGTAATACGCAGAAATTTTTGCCAGGCTGTTGCCCCATCAATAAGGGCGGCCTCATAAAGATGAGTGGGGATTCCTTGTAGTCCAGCCAAAAAGATGACCATGCCGGCGCCTACTTGCCACAGGCTCATGATGATCAGCGCGGGCAACGCCCAGCGCGACGAAAAAATCCACTGGGGACCGTCGATCCCAAATAGCCTGAGACCCGAATTCAGAACTCCGTAGTCCGGGTTGAAAATCCAGATCCACATCATGCTGACCGCTACCAGTGGAATGACAGCAGGCAAATAATAGATTGTGCGGAAAAGACGACGTCCAGCGAGCTGTTGATTCATCAGCATAGCAAGAGCAAGGGAGAGCATAGCTGAAAACGGCACGCGAAAGATGACATAAACAACGGTCACTTTGATGCTCTGCCAGAAGAGGTCGTCCTCGAACAACAGCTTGTCGTAGTTGCGCAAGCCGATGAATTCCGGGGTAGTCAAAATACGCCATTCGGTCAAGCTAACATAGAACGCGGCAAGTATCGGCACGAGTTGAAAGATGAGAAATCCGAGTAGCCAAGGTGAAATTGCAAGGTAGCCAGCAAGGGCTTCTTTACGGGCAATACTACTCATCCGCCGGCGTTTTCCGATGCCGGCATCTTCGATAGCCTTACCGACCGCTTGCCTAGTGCGCATCACAACCTTTCCCGTTGATAAACTTCACACAGATTCGCGCTCTTCACCGAACCAAAAGAGGGGAGAGGATTGTTTCCTCTCCCCTCTTCATACGCACGGTCACTTGAGAATGTTCAGCGCATCGCTACCGGCTCTCCCAATATTCCGCGAGGAGCATATCGACCTTGGGTCCGGTCGTCGCTACTGCATCTTCAACTGTCTGTTCCCCAAGGAATGCGAGATCGAGCTCAGGCCTGATGATCCCGTCCATGATTTCTGTAATGGGGGCAATCGTGGGCCAGACCTTGATATACGATGCGCTGTCGATAAATACCTGGCGCGTTGGCGGTTTTGGCAGTCCGGCGAAGGCTTCGCTCTCGGCGATACGTTTCATTGCCGGCACATCACCAATTGTCTGGGCAACGGTCCGATTACTTTCTTCATCGCTGATTACTTTGAGATATTCCCAGGACCACTCTGTGCTTTGTACACCCTGCGGAATGCCATGACCGTAGTACTGAGTATAGCCAACAGGTGATTTGCCAGCGACGCGAGGAAGCGGGCCAACTTCCCAGTCAAGCCCGTCAACTCGCGTCAGCGCGCCGATGCCCCAGGCGCCAGCTGTAAACATAGCCACGCGGCCTGCGATAAATAGATCCTGAGGGCCTCCCAGCCCTTCAATTTCCGCCGGACTGGGTGACACATGGTGCTTTAGTCGAAGATCGGCTAAGAATTGAAGCGCTTCCAATGATTCTGAACTGTCAAGGGCGGATGTCTGTTCGTCGTCTGTCAGAACATCCCCGCCGTTGAGCAACAGGAATGGGTACCAATAGGGGAAAAACATGCCGTATTGGTCGATTCTGCCGTCACCATCGGTATCCACAGAAAGAAGCTGGGCGGCTTCCAGGAATGAATCCCAGGTCCAGGTATCATTATCCCAAGTAGTGGGAAGATCATCCAGCCCTGCTTCATGGAACAGAGCCCGATTGTAGTAAATCACGAAGGGATTCCATCCTCTGGGCATATTAAACAACTTGCCCTCATGCGTACCCAATTCGACGAGCAGAGGGTAGAAGTCCTCGAAGCTGAAGTCTGCATCCACATCAGCGAAGGGGACAACATCCAGCAAGGCGTTTTGTCCGCGAAAGAATGGCTCCCAGCGGAAATTCAACTGAAGTGTATCGGGCGGCGTTCCCCCTGCAATCATCGTGAGCACTTTTTCGCCGTATTGACCAGAGGGAACCGAATTCTGGCTGGCCTGTACTTGCGGAAACTTCTCGGTCATCCGTCGCGCCAGGATTTCGCGATCTTCAATGAACTCCGGGCGCGTAGACCAGTACAAGGCCACCAGTTCGATGGGCTCTTCAGGCGGTGATGTTCCTTCATCAACCGCTGCTTCCTGAGATTGTCCGGGTACGCCGGTGCATGACGCCAGAAGCGCGCCAGTGGTGAATAAGGCCGTTCGTTGCAGGAAATGACGTCTGCTCAACTTTTGAGACTGCATCATGGTCTCCTTCTTTTCGTTAACATGATGTTCGGGTCGGGTAAGAGTCAGACAAGCCCAAAAACAGTATGATCTGTGAAAGTTGCAATGCGCCTCTGCTCGCAAGAAGCGCGAAGTACAATATATCTTACTTTCAGGTATAGAAAGTTGCCAAATCTTTATAGCCTATGTCAGTACTTCTCAAGTTGAAGATTCCTGCCCGACCAAAAGTAGTCAAGGCGCCTCTGCTCGCAAGAGGCGCCTTGACGGTTGACAACTGCGCGCAACTTGTGTAGGCTTCGTTTTACACTTTGGCGTATGAGATTCCCAGCGCCGAGTCCGGCTACGGGAGGTCAAAGCCTTCACGCGTTTGAGTTCCACAGATTCAGTCAGCATTCAGGGTAGCCGCCCCGTCAGCGCAGTTGATGTTCACGCGTATATGCCGTCCGTACTGATTGGCGCGCTGTGAGCGCACAGAAAGAATTATATATCGGCAATGGATCTTCGTGCGAGGCAATGGGCCAGATTTCGGCACAGGTATGGTTTTGTTTTGGCCGTCCTTACGCCCATCTTACTCTGGTTCATTATCTTTTCATTTGGCCCCATCATCTACGCGCTTTGGGCCAGCCTGACCAATACCCACACCCTCGATCCCAG
This sequence comes from uncultured Caldilineaceae bacterium, assembly GCA_958295915.1. GTDB lineage: Bacteria > Chloroflexota > Anaerolineae > Caldilineales > Caldilineaceae > Bin5. The sequence continues at coordinate 2,019,474 of OY282381.1, read as the reverse complement.
TTTGGCCAGGTTTGTCGGCTTCAAGAACTACATTTCCCTGTTAGAGGATAGGCGTTTTCTGATGTCCATGGGCAATGTGGTGAAATTCGTTGCGGTCAAGGGATTCTTAAACATTCTGCTTTCGCTGGGATTGGCACTTCTTCTGGAGCGATTGCGGCATGGACGCAACGTCTATCTTTTCTTTATCTTTATGCCTGTGGTCATCTCTCAGGTCGCGGTCGCTATGCTCTTTCTGTGGCTCTACGATCCCCGTCTGGGTCTGATCAACTATCTGATCGGCCTGATAGATATTCCGCCCCAGAGCTTTATCCGTAGCACCTCCCAAGCCATTTACAGTGTGGCTGTTGCCGACGTGTGGAAGACATACGGGTATGCCGCGGTGATCTTCCTGGCCGGACTGCTCGATATTCCCCAGGATTATTATGAGGCGGCCAAGGTAGACGGCGCTACGCGTTTGCAAACTTTTTTGCGTGTCACCATCCCTCTGTTGAAGAATGCGCTCGTACTGATCATGGTCCTGATCGTGATCGACGGCGTCCAGCACTTTACCATGGTGCAGGTGATGACCGGCGGCGGGCCGGCAGACAGCACGCTCATGCCCAGTATTCTGGTATACGATTATGGATTGGGGGCTAATAATTATCAGATGGGGTACGCCAGCTCCATATCGTTCCTTATGTTTGTCGTGATCCTCACCGTTACCGTACTCCAACTGCGTTTGTTCCGCTCACTCTATGAGTGACTGCGCCCATGGCGAAAGCGCGTGGGCATCTATGACAGGGTTGGCGTCTGGCGTCTACCCTGCCAAGAGACGCCAGCCCGCGTCTCAATATAGCGTTCTAGTGAGAGGCGCGTTTGTTATGGTCACAGGTCGAGAGACCAACCGTCGATCTGGTAGGATGGGGCCTGATGCCTGGATACGACTGCGGGAGCTCTTGGTAGCCCTCGTCACGCATCTTATTCTGGCTCTATTTGCCTTCATTGCTTTCGGGGCCATGTTTTGGATGGTTCTGGCCTCCTTCAAGCCGGCGTCGGAGATTATCCGCATGCCGCCGACATTTCTGCCGGCAGCGCCTTCCTTGGTCAGCTATGTCCATATCTTGAGTGAGCAAGCCTTTGGTCGCTACTTTCTTAACAGTGTTTTGGTGGCTCTGCCGACAGTATTGCTCATTCTCTTCAGCAGTTCCATTGCCGGCTTTGTCTTTGCCAAATTCGAATTTCCGGCGAAGGAGATTATTTTCATTATTATACTGAGCACCTTAATGGTGCCGCCAGCTGTTACGCTGCTACCGCTCTTTCGGCTGGTCAGCAATTTGGGATGGGCCGACACCTACCAAGCCCTGATCATCCCGGTCTGTGTCAGCGCCTTTGGCATCTTTCTTGTGCGCCAGTTCATGGAAGGCATTCCCTCGGAACTGCTCGATGCCGGGCGCATTGATGGCGCATCGAACTGGTGGATATATCGCCATCTTATTCTGCCGTTGTCAATCTCTGCCCTGAGCGCATTGGCGATCTTCAGCTTTCTGGCGAACTGGGATTCCTACCTGTGGCCCCTGGTGATCATCTATGACGAGAGCATGAGGACACTGCCCTTGGGGTTAGCCCATCTACTTGGATGGGCCAGCCGGCCACGCTACGACCTCTTTTTGACGGGCGCGGTCATTACTGTGGTCCCCGTGATCGTCTTTTACTCGGTTTTCCAGAGCCGGTTTGTGCGCGGGGTCACGTTGACAGGATTGAAGTATTAAGTTGCTTGTCATTGGAATGGTTCGATGCGCCTCTGCGACTATGATTTATATGATTATTATGATTGAGATGATAACTACGGTCATCCCCATCATATGAATCCCGTGAATCACAGCCTCGAAAGAGGCGCGAATGGTAGCCATTTTGGAAATAGGGTCTTTCAATACAACTGAAGAACAGGAGAGAATCATGAACAAGAGACAACCGACGCGCCGCCAAGTGCTCCAGTGGTCTGCTGGCCTCGGCACGGCAACGGCCCTTTCGGCGTTAGCTGCCTGCGCGCCCTCATCTGCGCCGCCGGCCGCGAGCGGTGAGGGAGAAGCTGCCCCGGCTGCGGCTGTGACTGAGCTGAATCTCTGGTCGATGCAGTACCCGCCCCATGACGCGGCCTGGAACATGCTGGTCGATCAGTACAACGAGGCCAATCCTGATCGCTCCATCACCGTTGCCCCGCAGACGGACCCGCTGACCACGTACGCTTCCGGCCTCAGCGCAGGCACGGCCGGCGACCTCATCTCTATCCACGGGGCCGGGGCGGCTTCGTTTATCGCCACGAACAAGCTGCTCCCGCTCACCGACATGCTCGGCGGCATGGGCACGATCAAAGATCGCTTCTTTTCGGCTGTGATGGACTATTATACCTATCAGGGAGAGGTATATGGCATCCCCTTGCACAACAACACGCCGGGCATCGGCTTCATTACCAACCTCGACCTATGGCAAGAAGCAGGGATGGAACCGCTCCTTACCTACGATCATTGGGATGATGTATGGCAGGACGCCAAGACGCTGACCCAAACGGACGACAGCGGCAATATCACGATTTCCGGTCTCTCCATGCGCAACTATCACAATATCCAGTATCTGTGCGGCGCCATCTATGAACAGGGGGGGACCTATCTGGATGAAGAAAGTGGGGAGTGGCATATCAGTACGCCGGAAGGGATCCGCGCACTGACCGAACTGTTCTACAATCCGATCTTCGTCCACGAGGTCGATTCGCCCGATCTGCCTGCCGTATTTAACGGGTTGGCCGAAGGGCGTATGGCCATGGGGGGCATCTGGATCGATTACATCCCGTATGCGGCAACGGCATTCCCTGAAGGCAATTTTGGTTTCACGATGCGTCCCGGCATGGACGGCGCCGATGCCATCGTTGTCGGCGAAGGCGGTTGGGGGTTGAACGTAAACGCTGACACCGAGCAGCCGGAGGAGGCGTTGGACTTTATCGACTACCTGAACGATGACGACATCATGATCCAATGGCTGCAATCGCAGCATTCGCTGCCCTGTGTCTTTTCGCTGCTCGACCATGAGTGGTATTCATCCGACGAAGCGAAGTTCCTGCAGCCGGCGTTGGCGACCGTGCAAGACTGGGTCTGGATAGGGCCGGTGGGCAGCAAATATGCCATGGATGATATTTTCTTCCCGACGTTGGAGGAGCTCTCTCTCGGCGCCATTAGCGTGGAAGATATGGCATCGCGTTTGGATCAGGACTTAACGGCTAAGGTGCGGAGTTTCCGAGAGGACACCGGTTATCAGTGGTAGTATACTCTGTGACCTAATCGGAGCGGGCCAGGCTCGCTACGGGGGCGCTACATTACATTTTGTATTGCGCGCCACTGTTGGGCACGGCTTGTATTGCGCGCCACTAGTTGGGCGCGACGTTCCAGTAAGGAGTTGAACATGAGCGACTGGTTTCAGATGCTACGTGAACACCTGCAATTCGCCCACATCTCTACGCCCGAAGCGACTGTTCCTTTTGGCATCGGGGGGATTGCATCCCAAGCATGGCGTATGGCTGACATGCAGCGCGCCGGCGATGCGCAGTGGATGTTGACGGCCCATACAGGCGACGGCGCTGAAGTGCAGTGGCATATGCGCTTCTTTGCGGACACCCGCGCAGTGGAGTGCTGGGGAGAGCTGACCAATCGGGGCAGCCGGCCACTGCGTAACTTGAATGAATGCCTCACCTGGGATCTGGATCTGCGGCTGCAGCCAGGCTTTGGAGAGCCGTGGATCCGCCGGGTGAACGGCGTGCAGTTCCTGCCCAATTTCTTTCCACCCCATGACTTTGCCATTGTCGACCGTCAGCTGCTGAAGACACCGCAAGTCTACACCCCTTTTTCCATCCTGGCAGCGGATGGCGGGCGCTCTTCTGGCGAGCATCTGCCCTGTGCCATTGTGTGCGACGCGCAGCGCAGCCAGGGTTTCGCCCTCTTTGTGGAATGGTCGGGTCTGTGGCGCATCGGTCTGACACAGGAGCCGCGCGCAGCCGATGACCCGGATACGGATTGGCCGGTGCGTTTGCAGGCGGGGTTGTGGGGGGTAGCTCTGCATTTGCAGCCGGGCCAATCCCTGCCCTTACCGCGTGTCCTCCTGACAGCCTTCGACGGCAACCTGGATGACGGCGGCAATGCGTTGCGCCGTCACATACGCTGTCATGTAATGCCTGCTTTGGGCGGTGAGGAAGTCTTGCCGCCGACCTCCTTCAATCATTGGTTCGCTTTTACCAACAACTTCACAGCCCAAAGTTTGAAGCCCGCTGTCGATGCCTCGGCTGCTGCCGGTCTGGAATATTTCTGTGTAGACGGTGGCTGGTTCGCCGGCGATTTTCGCGACGGCATCGGCAATTGGGGAGAGGGGGATCCCAAAAAGTTTGCGGACGGTATTGCGCCCTTCGCCGACTATACGCGTTCCCAGGGGCTCAAGTATGGCACCTGGTTTGAGCCCGAATGGGCTAACAAGAACAGCGAACTGTACCGTGCGCATCCTGAGTGGTTTTGGGAAACACCCGAGCCACCGTCGGTGATACGGCCTGGCTTCCTCTTCCAAAACCCTGAATTCGCGCTGATCGATCTGGGTTTGCCTGAGGTGCGCCAGTGGTGGCTGGAGCGGATTGCGCGCGCGTATGAGGAATGGGGCGTGCGTTGGATTCGATGGGACTATAACCAGGATCCGCGCTCGAACTGGGATCACAACGTGGGACATGGGGATATCGGATGGCGTCAGATCCGGCATGTGCAGGGCTTCTATCAGGTTCTGGATGAGATATTGGAGGCTTGCCCGCAACTCTTTATCGAACAGTGCGCCAGTGGCGGACATCGCATCGATCTGGGCACAGTGCGCCGCGGCCATAGCTTCTGGATGAATGATCACACGACCCACTCAGCGATTGTGCGCGCGCTGCAACACGGGTTAAATACTGTCCTTCCTGGCAACTATGCCAACACCAACATCTGCCAAGAGCGCCACAACTTCACTGATTACGATTACCTCTCCCATGCTGCGGGCGGTTTTGGCTACAGTGGGAAGCTGTGGGAGGCGCCTAAGGCCGACTTCGAGCGCTACCGAGCTGCCGTTGAACAGTTCAAAGCCTACCGACCGTTGTTGTTGGGTGATTACCAGCGGCCCACCGGTCAGCCATCTGGCCCCGACGAGTACGCGCAGGTGATCTTCAGTGACGCTGGGCGTTCTGTCACGATGGAGTTCAATACCGATGCCCCAGGTAGCGCTAAACTCAGTATGGCTTAGTATGCAACCGAAGGTGTTCAATACGCCTCTGCTCGAAAGAGGCCCTATGAAAGAGGTTCTATGAAATCGACTCCTGCGGATCTTGGCAACAAGATCATCCTTATAACCGGCGGCGCGCAGGGCATCGGCGGCGCGACGGCCCAGCTATGCGCCCAGCGTGGGGCAGAGGTGATCATCACCGATATCAAATCCGGGACTGGAGAGGAATTGGCTGCGTCTTTGCGGGCGGCCGGCGGCAAAGCCCGATTCACCCCGTTAGATGTGCGCAGACATGACGACGCGCAGCGGGTATTCCATCAGGTGGAGGCGCGCCACGGACGGCTCGATGTCCTGATCTGCGCCGCCGGCGTTCTGCACGGAGCGATGCTGTTGCCGGATGCGTTCCCCATAGAGCTTTTTGATGAGGTGATATCGGTGAACGTCAGGGGGATATTCCTCTGTGTCAAGGAGGCTCTTCCCTTGCTGGAGGCCAGTGGACAGGGTGTGGTTCTGCTCATTGGATCGGGGGCTGGCGTGCTGGGCGGCAGCTCGTCGGTCGCCTATGGGACCAGCAAGGGCGCTGTAAATGGAATGGGATTGACACTGGAGCAGCACTTGGCGCCCAAAGGGATTCGGGTCAACGTCATCTGTCCTGGCAGCATTGAGACTGAACTGAAACTTGCGCAGATGCGGGAGGTCGCTGTCGCGCGCGGTGAGATCTTCGACCCGGCTGAGGTCAGCGCCCGTCTGGGGGATCCCGAAGGGGTCGCCGCGCTGCTGGCTTTTCTGGCCTCCGATGATGCCCGCTACGTGAGGCGCAACATCTTTACGCGCTGACATTTGGGGCGTGTTGGGCGTTGCTGAAGCAAGGACGCTACGGCATTTACCATAAGATGGAGGTGATGAAACATCTGCATCGCTATGTGAACGAGTTTGCAGGCCGGCAGACTGTCCGCAATCTGGACACCATCGACCAAATGGTGATAGTGGCGAAGGGATTGGAGGGGAAACAGCTTACATATCGAGATCTGATTGCTGGCTGCTATGTAAATTCAATATTTGCTTGGCAGTATCCTTTTCAGTATTATTCACTGTGTTGCGCGACTTGGCGAAAGGTGCAGACGAATGCACAAGGACTGGAGATGCCACAAAAACTCGCGCTATACTCCTCTGACCGGCTGACTCTCCTCTGGAACCTTCCTTGTACTTGTCATATAGGCAGCAGGCAATTGTGCCACCCAATAGGGAGAACCCTCCTATGCCCATTAAAATCGCGATGATCGGGTCCGGTTCGATCGGCTTCACCCGCAAGCTGATGCACGACATTCTGGCTGTGCCCGAGCTGGCCGATACCCACTTTTCCTTTATGGATATCAATGCCAGAAATCTGGAAATGGTGACGCAACTGGCCCAACGGGACATTGATGCCAACGGTCTGCCCGCCACCATCAGCCCGACGACCGATCAGCGTGAAGCCATTGCCGACGCCGATTACGTGATCTCCGTGATCCGCCAGGGCGGGCTCGACGCATTCCAGCTGGATATCGACATCCCCCTCAAGTACGGCATCGACCAGTGTGTTGGCGATACGATCTGCGCCGGGGGCATCATGTACGGACAGCGCACGATCCCGGCGCTGCTGAACATCTGCGCCGACATCCGCGAGACGGCCAAGCCGGATGCGCTTTTTCTCAACTATTCGAATCCGATGGCGATGAACGTCTGGGCCTGCAATCAGTATGGCGGCGTACGCACAATTGGCCTCTGTCACGGGGTGCAGGGCGGGCACTGGCAGATCACGCGTTGCATCGAGGAGTGGGCCAGAAGGGAGGGGCGAATCGCTGCCGATGCGTCCCTTCACCGTGATGAAGTGGACATCATCTGCGCCGGCATCAATCACCAGACCTGGTACATTCAGGTCCAATGGCGGGGGATAGATATGATTCCCCGGATGCTCGAGTTGTTTGAAGGCCATTCAGAGTACCCCACCACCGAAAAACTGCGTATCGATATGATCCGTCGCTTTGGCTACTACACCACCGAATCCAACGGTCATGTGAGTGAATACGTGCCCTGGTATCGCAAACGTCCCGATGAGATCAATGACTGGATCGACCTCTCCCGCTGGATCAACGGAGAGACCGGCGGCTATCTACGGGTCTGTACAGAAGGGCGTAACTGGTTCGAGACCGACTTCCCCAACTGGTTGAAACAGGATCCGCCGCGTATCGCCTACGACCGGCGCAGCGAGGAGCACGGCTCCTATATCATCGAAGGGCTGGAGACCGGGCGTATCTACCGAGGCCATTTCAACATCATCAATCAGGGCCACATACCCAATCTGCCCGATGGCTGCTGTATCGAAATTCCTGGCTATGTGGATAAGAGCGGCATCAATATGCCGGTTGTGGGCGACCTGCCCCTGGCCTGCGCCGCCACCTGCGCGGCCAGTGTGCAGGTGCAGCGGATGGCGGTGGAGGCGGCCAGACGCGGAGATGTGATGCTGCTCAAGCAGGCGATGCTCCACGACCCTCTGACCGCAGCTGTCTGCAATCCTGAAGAGATCTGGCAGATGGCTGATGAGATGCTGGTGGCCCAGGCGCGCTGGTTGCCCCAGTACCAGGATCAGATCCCCGCGGCCCAAGCCCGGCTGGAAGCGTCCGAAGGCAACGACACCCGCGCGCGTCTGCGGGAAGGTTGGAAAGGGGCAGCTCGCCGGCATACCAAGACCGTCGCCGAGATGGCGCAGGACAGAGCCGCGGCCACGGTCGCGTCCAACAGTGGCGCGCAACAACCTGACGTCGCGGCCGCGGACAAGGGCGCAATGACCAAAGAACCAGCCTGTGAGGGCTGAGCGCATCGTGCGAAGCCCGAAACTCAGAACCAAGGAGATATCCATGTCAATGCAACTGACGCAAGAGCAGCTCGACAGCTATCAGCTGAACGGGTACCTCGTGGTGGAAGGGCTGTTGGAGACTGATGAGGTAGAGGGACTGCGTACTCGTTTACGCGCGTATACACATGGGGGCCGCTCTCAAGAGAAGATTCAGGTGCAGATCGAACCGCGCGTCCGGCGGGGTGAGCTGCGCGTGGATGTTCCGGGGGACGGTATCCGCAAAATCGACGGATTGGTGGAGTCGGACGATCGCTTCCAGTCTCTGGGGACCAACAAAAACATCCTCAGCATTCTGGAGCGGATCATCGGGCCGGACATCAAAATGTTCCGCAACGCGGTGTTGCTGAAGCCGCCGGAAGTGGGTTCGGCCAAAGGGATGCACCAAGATTCGCCCTACTGGCCGATCAGACCGATGGAGTTGTGCTCCTGTTGGTTCGCCTTCGACGATGCCACGCTGGAAAATGGCTGCATGGCGGTCATCCCCGGCAGCCACAGATGGGGGCCGCAGCCCCACATCAATGTGACCGACGATTATGTGGTGGATCCAGACTATTACGACGAGGCGGATATGCGTCTGGCGCCCGTAAAGGCCGGCGGCGGCCTATTTTTCCACTCTCTGCTGCTGCACTACACCGCGCCGAACCGGTCAAGAGATTGGCGGCGGGCTATCGCCCTGTCCTATATGTCCTCCCGTTCGACATATACAGGCGATGGCGACGGGCCGGTCTATACTCATATCCAAGGCAGGACATTCGAAGGTGGCGTGCGCTGATAACTCGAGTTCGGGGTTCAATCAAAGCAGGTAAGAGAGTCGTATCCTTGTCAGAGATCTGGATAGAAGGCTTTTGGGGTTGCCAGGCGCAGGCAATCAAACCGGCAAAGAGATTGACAAGAAAGTTGACTGCGCTGCGATGCCTTCTTGCGAATGGGGGTGATCAATTGTATCCCTCGTGCGAAAAGTCGCTCAAAGAGCGCTTGCGAAAGATAGCCGCGATCGCCAAACAGCTTGCCCCACAGACCCCGGGTCATCTGTGGTAGCGGCTTGCGGTCATCTACGTTGGCGGGGGGACAGCAGGACAGCAACTCCCCTCGGTCATTGATCAGCAGATGGAGCTTGAAGCCATAGAGGTATTCCATCGTACTCTTGCCGCGTACTGTAGATAGAGACACAGTGGCATCAGGGCTGTGGGAATCAACTCCACAAAGCGCGTGTGGCTGACTACCTGGGGAAATTCAGCTCGCATATGCTTGCGCACGTGTTGCTTATAGTATGCTTTGAAAGCGCGCTAATGCGACTGATGGAAATACATCAGGATTGTCATCACTTCACTTCTATTCTACCAGCTTGATAAGGCGCTCTTTAATTCCGAACTCAGGCTAGCAATGCGCTTCTGCTCGAAAGAGGCGCGAGGAGCAAATGATATGCAATATCGAATCGAAGGCACAACCCTTCCGGTTGTCACGATTACTCTTACCCCTGGCCAGCGCATCTTTTCTTCCTCCGGCGGTATGAGTTGGATGACGCAGACCGTAGAAATGGATACCAATACCGGCGGCGGTCTGGGAAAGATGTTCAAGCGGGCGCTCTCCGGCGAATCTCTGTTTGTGGTGGATTATTACGTCGAACGGGGCGAGGGGGAGGTAGCGTTTTCGGCAGAGTTCCCCGGCACAATTCTCGATCTTGATCTGGCGGACGGTCAGTCGATGATCGTTCAGAAAGACGCGTTCATGTGCGCCGAAAAGGAAGTGGATCTGGGCCTGCACTTCCGCAAGCGGCTGGGCGCGGGTCTGTTTGGCGGCGAAGGCTTCATGCTGCAGCGGCTCACCGGCCCTGGCAAAGCGTTCGTCAATTTCGACGGCGAAATCCTGACCAAAGAACTGCAGCCAGGGGAGCTGTTGCGGGTGGATACCGGCCACGTGGCGATGTTCGAGCCGACGGTCGATTTCGATGTGGAGATCGTGCGCGGCTTCAAGAACATTCTGCTCGGCGGCGAGGGGCTTTTTCTGGCGACCCTGCGGGGGCCGGGGAAAGCCTATCTGCAGACGATGCCAATGGACAAACTGGCGCAGAAGATCGCCCAGTATATGCCCCAGGTTGGCGGGAAGGGCCAGAGCGGCGGTCTGAACGTCGGCCTGGATCAACTGTTCGGCGGCCGGTAGACGGTGGATAGAGGTCAGTAAGCAGAGCCGATTGTGACACTGTTTGCTGACCACTTCCTATTGTCCGCAAATCATGACCCGGTGTACAAGTTGTCGTGGATGGCGTTGGCGTAGCGGTCGATGGTGCGCTCTCGGGGTGTACGGTCGGTCTCGTCGAGCATGCGGTTGCGGGCGGTCTGGGCTGACGCGCCGGGGACCTGGGTTGTGCCCATCCCTGGCACATCCACACGGTAGGAAGACGGCGCATCGGCCTGACGCAACTTGAGGATACTATCAGCCAGGGCCGCGCCGGCCAGCTCACGCTGCTTCAAAGCAGTGCTGCCGATCAAGTGCTTCAGTTGGGTGATAATGCCCAAAATGTCGTGGGTCGGTTTGGCGCCGGCTCCGATGAGCAGTCCAGTGACAATGATGTCCCACAGATCGGGGATCTGATCCAGAAAACCGGGCACCAGCGGGTTCAGATAGCCCATCAGACGCATGCCACTGTAATTGGAGACCACGATGCCCAGAAAGATGCCGACTAAGAGACTGGTGCTGCGTTTGAACGCCACATAGCTAGGCGTCTTCAGATCACTGGGCCGCCAGCGAAAAAAACGCATTGCTCCCCATTCCAGATAGTGCCAGATCAGTTCAAGTATGCGTTCGATCCCTACGGATGCCCCGGCCAGCGGCACCATCGCTGGCATGATTAGCGTGACTGTCGGCTCCACTGTCTGCTCCAGCCCCGCAGCGAGCGCCAACTCCGGCCATGCTCCTATCAGCAGCAAACCGCCGAGAATGGGTTGTATTGCGCGCCACTGTAGGACGCGACGCCAGCCTAATCGTCGCATCGATTTCATCTGCATAGATATCTCCCCGCTGTTGTCGTGACGGCGTGGCCGCCTGATCACTGCTTACGAATGTACTGCATAGCGCTCTGCCAACTCCACTAGCAGCCGCACGCCGTATCCGGTGGCGCCTTTCGGTGTCTCCGGGTTGATTCGGCTGTCGGCCAGCACCATATTGGCGATGTCCAGGTGGGCCCAAGGGTAGCCTTCGGTGAAGTGTTCGATAAACTTGGCGCTGCTGCTGAGGCCGCCGGCGCGCCCGCTGCTGTTCTTCACTTCTGCCATGTCGCTTTGAATCGGCTTCTCATATTCCTCATCCATCGGGAACGGCCATAGCCGCTCGCCGCTGTGATCTGCGGCCGTCATCAGCTTTTCCTGCAGGGCGGTATCGTTGCTGAACAGGCCCGCGCGCACATGCAGCCCCAACGCCGTGCCGATCGCGCCGGTAAGAGTTGCCAGATCGACAACCGCGATGGGATTGAAACGGGCCACGTACGCCAGCGCGTCAGCGAGAACCAGCCGTCCCTCCGCATCCGTGCTGATGATCTCCGCGGTTTTGCCTGTCATGCCGGTGACGATATCGCCGGGCCGGTAGGATGTACCGTCGGGCATATTTTCCACACAGGGCGCCACGCCGATCACCCGTTGGGGGAGATCAAGCTGGCCGATGGCCTCCAGCGCGCCGATCACCGCGGCCGCGCCGCCCATATCGTCCTTCATCGCCCACATATCTGCCGGACGTTTCAGGCTGATGCCGCCGGTATCGAATGTAATCCCTTTGCCGACGAAAACCAGCGGCGCTTCCTCGGCGTGCCCGGCGGGCGCGTGTTCCAGAATGACAAGCTGGGCCTCATTGGCGCTGCCTCTGCTCACCGCCAGCAGAAAGCCCATCCCCACTTCCTGCATGGCCGCCTCGTTCAGAACTGCGCTTTTCAGGCCCACATCCGCGGCCATGGACTGGGCACGGGCGGCCATCTCCAGGGGCGTCAGGAGATTCGGCGGCTCGTTCACCAGATCGCGGGCCCTGCAGACAGCCCGGCCGATGGCCTCGCCCCTGGACAGGCCGCGTTGGGCGTCGGCCAGTTTTTCGGCGCTGAACTCCACAACTGTGCAGCTTGTCAACTGGTCGTCGGGGTTATTGCGCCGGTACTGTTTGGGCCGATAGCTGGCTAACAGAGTTCCCAGCGCCACCTCCTGCGCGGCAACGGCGGTGTCATGGCCAGCAATGCCGGCGCCGTGGATGATCGTCGCCATAGTCTTGACACCGTCCAGTTTGGCCGCGGCTTGGGCGGCCACCGCTGCTGCCCGCCGGATCTGCGCAATTCCGAACCGATCAGGTCTGCCCAGGCCGACGAGCAGCACCCGGGGCGCGGCCAGCCGGCTCTGGGACGTGTTCAATGCGCCTCTGCTAGAAAGAGACGCATAGAGCAGCGCTGTCGTCTCCGCTTTGCCGCTGAAATCCCCTTGGGCAATGAGCTGGCTAATGCCGCCACCCAGCGCCTGGTCAACGGCGCCCGTCGCGCCGCCGGGCGTCGTCACACCGGCGAACAGATTGACGACGATCAGATCGGCATCCGCTTCGGTGATATTTCCCTGCTGCACCCGTAGTTCCATTGAATGGCCTTTAGCAATTATGAATTGTTCTTACGATGCAGGCGTCACGTCTCTTCTATGATCGCAGATTCGCGCGCAGTCGCGTCGCTGCGGCTTCGAGAATCGCATCCGTCTTGCAGAAGCAGAAACGGGCGATATTGGCGGCCAGATGGCTATGTTCGGCGCTGTAGAAAGCCGATGGCGGAATGGCGGTCACGCCGATCTCGCGAGTCAGCCAGCGACAGATCTGTACGTCCCGCGGGTCGTCGGTGGGCGTCGGCGCGTCCAGGTCTGTGGTATCCACCAGTATAAAATAACTGCCATGGGGCGTCACTGGTGGGAGACCCACATCGTTCAAGGCGGTCAGCAGAATGTCCCGTTTGGCCTGATACATAGCACTCAGTTCGTGGAGGTAATTGCGCTCTTCCACCTGCTCAAAGGCCGCGCCGACCGCTTCCTGCAAAGGCGTGGTCACGGCGAAGGGGATCCATTGATGGGCCATCAGTACTGCGTGGGTCAGGGGTTCGGGCGCGATGGCCCAGCCGATCTTCCAGCCGGTGACGGAAAAGGTCTTGCCGGCGCTGCCCAAGGTAATGGTGCGCTCCCACATGCCCGGCAGGGTTGCCATGCGTACGTGGGGCGTTTCATCGTAGGTTATCCACTCGTAGACCTCATCACTGAGCACCAGCAGGTCGTGCTCCTGTGCGATCTGCGCAAGGGTGAGCAATTCTTCCCGGCTGATGATTTTGCCCACAGGGTTCTGGGGGGTATTGATGATCAGCAGTTTTGTTTTCGGGTTCAGCGCGGCCCGCAGTTCGTCCACATCCACCCGCCAATCTGCGGCGCTGGTCGCGCCGGGGGCGGGGCGCAGGGGGATGTAGATCGGCGTTCCTCCGGCCATGATCACCGACGCCGGATAGCTATCATAAAATGGCTCGATGAGAATGACCTCATCGCCAGGGTCCACCAACCCCTGAATGGTGGCGAAGATGCCTTCGGTGGCGCCGGTGGTGACGACGATTTGCGTCAGTGGGTTCAACTCGCGACCGAAAACCGGGCTGTAGACCGCGGCCAGCGCATTGACCAGCCGCGGATGGCCGGCGCCGCGAGCATACTGATTATGTCCGGTGGCCAGCGCCGCGCGGGCCGCTTCGATGACGAAATCTGGCGCGGGAAAGTCAGGAAAGCCCTGGCCTAGGTTGACGGCGTTGTGTTCGAGGGACAGGGTTGTATATTCGGTGAAGACCGTCGTGCCGAAGGACTGAACCCGAGCGGCTGCTGGAGATGACATGGGAAAGCGTTCCTTCTGCGTAAGCACTGGTGTTTTCAGTATCACAACATTGGGCAGATAATAGCACAGGGACGGAGGAATGTCATCTGTGTAGAGAGTTCAACTGTTGTTCAATATTAAGATTGTGGGTGTTGGTAACCGTATAGATATCCGCCAGCTTAGCCTGCTATCGTGCGGCTCGGCTGTGTCGGCAGTTATTTGCTGAAGACCCGACCACTGTGGTATCTTATCCGGTATGAAGTGTTCAATGCGCCTTTTTCGAGTAGAGGCGCATGATGCCCCCGTAGCTCAGTGGATAGAGCATCGGCCTCCGGAGCCGGGCGCACAGGTTCGAATCCTGTCGGGGGTACTTTGCAGGGCCTCAGCGAAACAGATCGCGCTCTTTTGGGCGCTGGATGGAACGAGCCGGGGCTGGCGGCAGGTGGTCTGGCGGTGTGTAGCCGCGGATGATGACAGCTGGGCGGCCTTCGTCGCTCTGGCCCATAATCAGAGAGGCGGCCGCGCACAGTTCATCGGCAATGCATTCTTCGCTGCTGCTGAGTTCGTATCCGTACAGGTCTGTCAGTCCCCGCTGGTCCCAGATCGTCGGCAGGCCGGCACAGCCGATGCAGACCCCGACAGTTCCTATTTTCCATGGGCGGCCGTGGCTGTCGCTGATCAACACGGCAATGGTTGTATGGGTTTGCGCCTGAATGCGGCGGCGCATCTCTTCTGCGCTAGCGTCGGCGTCTGTCGGCAGGAGTGCGACCGTCTCTGCCTTTTCCGGGGCGACATTCGAACGGTCCAGCCCACCGTGGGCACAGATCCAGCCGCTATTCTGCTCGACGATCAGAATCCCTGCGCGTGCCCGGACTACGGCCCGGCTGTCATCCAAAATCGTCTGCACCACGCGCGGGTCCTTGCCTGTCACCTGCGCCAGACGGAGCGCCTCCGCTCCTGGTGTCACATCAGCCAGGTGGATCAGCCGCCCTTCGGCTTTGCTCACAATTTTTTGCGCCACCACAAGAATATCACCTGACATAAGGGGAAGTCCAGCGGCCAGGCTCTTTTCAACAATGAGTATCGCCAAATCATCGCCCGGCTGCACGAGCGGTATGCCTGGAACGGGAAAGATGTTCAATGCGCCTCTTTCGAGCAGAGGCGCATTGGCGCGGCTACTGTTCATCAGAACCCCAATTCTTCGGTGACGGCGTCATCGATTCTTCCAAAATGCCAATGCAAAATCGCCTCCAACACACCGCCGCCCACAGCCAGGGCTTTGTCGGAGATCTGAAAGGCATGTTGGGGATTGCTGCGCGGGTCGAGATCGCCAATTTTGAGGCCAGGGTGCAGGGGAACGCGTTCGTGGATCAAGCCGCGCAGCACGCCGGTAAAAGGCGCCAGCAGTGTCATCTCCTTGCCGGATGATTGCAGAATCGTGCCGACAGGCTCCCCGCTGGGCACCCGGTCGCCGATGCGCGCCAATGCCTGAAAGCGGCCAGCGACAGGCGCGCGCAGGACGCGCATTGCCGCCTCATCGAGGCTGGGCAGGGCGCCGGGTGTGTCTGTATCCGTTTCGGCTGTGCCTTCCCAAATAGATCGTCCCAGGTTGTGGCCCCGGTTGGTCTCGATGACCGCGTGGCAATCGATGCTCGCCTCAAAGCCCGGACTCAGCGCGACCACAAACGCCGCGCTGTCCAGCGTTGTGCCGGTATTGGTTTTCGCCAGGATTGCATCTACGACAACGGATGGAGCCAGCTCGGCGACCGCCTCCGACTCCGGATCGACCAGTACAGGGATCTCCCCCGCGGCCAGCACGTCCGGCGCATCCGCCACCAGAGCTTTACGCGCGGTAATCCCTTCCACTTCGTGTTCATCTGCAAACACTGCCTGGGCAAAGGCCACTGCCCGCCGCACGGTCAACGGGCGAGGCAGTTCGGTCATCACCACCGGAATACCGCAACGATGCAGCCGCCAGGCCACACCGGTCGCCAAGTCGCCGGCACCTTTTACCAGCACCAGCAGATCGTCAAAAGGAGATTCGCTTTTCATCTCGCTATATGGGAGAGAATGTTGACGTACTCTTCCGCTATCAGTAGTATACACATGGAGGGAAAAAGCGGAAATCAGGATGCGGCATTCTCGCCAGTTCGACCCCTGACCACTGATTTATGTGATTAGGGCGCTTATGCCTCACAGGTGGTGGGACGCGATTTGAAACGGAGCGGGCTTGATGACAGTAGTGCTTGCAGCCGATGCGGAGGGATCTCTGGAGCGGGCAGCGACAGCCGTGGAGCAGGGCGCGGTGATCGGCGTGCCGACGGATACGGTCTACGGGTTGGTGTGTCTAGGCAGCGACGCGGCTGCCATTGATCGGCTGTTCGCGGTGAAGGAGCGCCCGATCCACAAACCCTTGCCGGTCCTCTTAGGGGACGCAGCCCAGGGGCAGGCAGTCGTGCGGGGGACGATCTTGCCGCTGGCCCAGACGCTGATGCAGCGCCACTGGCCTGGCCCGCTGACGCTTGTGCTGCCCGCCCAGACGCATCTGCCTGTAGCCCTCACAGCGGGCGAGGGTACGGTGGGCGTGCGCGTGCCGGATCAGCCCTTTCTGCGGGCATTGGCCCGGCGCATCGGCCCTTTGGCCTCCTCCAGCGCCAACCGCAGCGGCGCGCCCGCCTGCGCCACCGCTGCCGCAGTACTGGCCCAACTGGACGGGCGTATTCCCCTGCTCATCGACGCCGGGCCGACGCCTCTGGCCCAGGCCAGCACGGTTCTGGACCTGAGCGGACAGGAGCCAAGGCTACTGCGGGAGGGGCCAATTGGCCGGGAAGTCCTGGCCGCCGGCCGACGCTGTTGAACAGTCTGTTCTGCGCCGGGCGCGGCAGGCCGCGACAGAAAGGTTATATGCGCGCCACTGTTAGGGCGCGACAAGGGTTGTATTGCGCGCCACTGTTAGGGCGCGACAAGAGTTATATTGCGCGCCACTGTAGGGCGCGACAAGAGTTGTATTGCGCGCCACTGTTAGGGCGCGACAAGAGTTGTATTGCGCGCCACTGTTAGGGCGCGACAAGAGTTGTATTGCGCGCCACTGTTAGGGCGCGACAAGAGTTATATTGCGCGCCACTGTAGGGCGCGACATCGTCCCAATGTCTGAACAATGGGCCAGGGAAGCTGAACGTCTGATTATCGGCATCGATGCTTCCCGCAGCCAGCGACCTGAACCGACCGGCACCGAGCGCTATTCGCGGCAGATCATCAGCCATGTGTTGGCGACAACGTACAGCTCGCAGCTCGCCTTCCGTCTGTATATGCCGCAGAGTTGCTGGGCGGAGGCAGAAAAGGAGTATAGAGCGCCGCGCCACGGTGGCGCTACGCCTCAGCCAGACAGCAGTGCTGTGACAGTTCGGGCGCTGCCGGGACGGTGGTTGTGGAGCCACCGGGCGCTGGCCTGGGAAGTCAGCCGTCGCCGGCCGCATGTGCTGTTCGTGCCGGCCCACGTGGCGCCTTTCCTGCCGCCGGCGCTGTTGCCGCCGACGGTCGTGACGCTGCATGATATTGGCTATCGCTATTTCCCCCAGGCCCATACACTTGCGCAGCGGCTTTATCTGGAGCTGTCCACACGCTGGAGCGCGGCGGCTGCCCGTCGCATCATTGCTGTCAGCCGGCAGACGGCGACCGATCTGCACCGTTTCTACGGCGTGCCGGAGGCCAAAATCAGCGTCATTCATGAAGCGCCGGCGCCGCGGCAGGCCGGGTCAGAAGCGAACGAGGACAATGCGCCCATCTATGAACGTCCGTTTGCTCTGTACGTGGGCACGATACAGCCACGCAAGAATCTGTTGCGGCTGATAGAAGGGTTCGAGCGGCTGGTGCATCAGCAGCGCATTGGCTGGGATCTGGTCCTGGTCGGGCGCTGGGGCTGGCTGAGTGAGGAGTACGAGACATTTGTCGCTGCCAAAGGGCTGGCCGGTCGGGTTCACTTTCCCGGCTATCTGCCGGATGGGGCGGTAGCCGTATTGATGCAGGACGCGCTGTTCTTCGCGTTTCCGTCTTTATTCGAGGGCTTCGGTCTGCCGGTACTGGAAGCCCAAACCACAGGAGTGCCTGTTATGTGCGCCAACAACTCTGCCCTGCCAGAAATCGCCGGGGATGCCGCGCTGCTGGTGGATCCGCTGGACGTGGACGCCATTGCCGCGGCCATGCTGCGCCTGAGCCGGGATGAAGCCTTGCGACAGGAGTTGATCGCCAAAGGATATGAGAATGTCAAGCGGTTTTCTTGGGATAAAGCGGCCAGAGAGACGCTAGCGGTACTGGAGGAGGCAGCGGACAAGAGATGAGGCTGGCGCAGGAGAACGATCTGCTGGCTGTGCAGATCCTGGGCGTGCGCGTCGATTGCGTCGATTTCCGGCAGACCCTCTCCCTCATCGACAGTTGGATTGCGCGCTGTAGGGGGCAACCAGGTAGGGACAGCGTCTGTGCCTGCCCGTCCCTACGTGCCCGCCAAGTCTGCACCGTCAACCCTGAATTCATCATGCAGGCCCGGCGGGATCCGGCCTTTGGGCAGATGCTGGCCGCAGCGGATCTATGCACGCCGGATGGCGTCGGTGTACTGTGGGCTGCCCAGCTGGCGGGGGTGCGCTTAGACGAGCGGGTGACCGGCTCCGACGGAATCTACCGTCTATGTGAACGGGCGGCAGACCAAGGTTGGCGGGTGTTCTTCTTGGGCGCGGCTGCGGGGGTTGCGGAGAGCGTCGCCGAGGAGCTTGCGAAGCTCTATCCCAGGCTGGCCGTTGCCGGCGCCTTCAGCGGTTCCCCCGCGGAGGCCGACTGGCCACAGATTCAGCGGCGGCTGGGCGACGCGCGGCCGGATCTGCTGTTCGTCGCCTACGGTCATCCCCATCAGGACATCTGGATTCAGCGGCACAGGGACGAACTGCCGGTTACGGTGGCGCTGGGAGTCGGCGGCGCTTTCGATTTCGTAGCGGGCGTCACCCAGCGGGCGCCGGTATGGGTGCAGCGGCTGGGTCTGGAGTGGCTGCACCGGCTGATGCGCGAGCCGTGGCGCTGGCGCCGGATGGCGATATTGCCGGTGTTCGCGCTGCTGGTTGTGGTGGAATGGGTCAAATTGCGGTGGTCCGTGGTCCGTGGTCGGTGATCAGTGCAGTTGTGCGATCAGCTCGGCGATGCGAGTGGCTGCTGTCGCGCCGTTCTGCTCACCTGATAACACTCGATGCACTTCTGTGAAGTAGACAAGGGAGATTTCGCTATAGTATCTGCCAGTGGTCGCGGCCGGGCGCGCGACTCCGTGGTTTGCGAAGCTCTCTCCGATCTGTGGCGACGCGGGGATGCGCGCCTGCACTTCAGCGTCAGCGTACAACGCGGGGATGGCCGGGGGGATCCCTTCCGTGATGGCGCGGCGTTTTTGCGCAGCGGGATCGGTCAGGCACCTGGCTGCGGCCGCAGCCGCATCTGGATCCTGACTGTAGCGGCTGACGCCGACCTGTTGGCCGCCGATAACACTGGCATGGCGGGCCTTCGGACCATCATCCCCTTTGGGCAGGCGGGCAACGTCAAATTTGCCGCGGATGGGGCTATCCTCGGCCTGTCCCAGTGGAAAGGCATAGGGCCAATTGCGCATGAAAGCCGCATTCCCCATCTGAAAAACGGCGCGCGCATCCTCTTCCTGAAAGACCGTGACCGCTGACGGGCTGATGGCGCCTACCCACGCGGCCGCTCTGTCAAATGTCTGGGCAGCGGCGGCGTTGTTCACAGACAGGCGTCCATCTGCATCGACGATGAGATCGCCTCCCATGCTCGCCTGCCATTCCAGCGCGTTGACAGTCAGTCCTTCGTAGACATTGCCCTGCCAGACGAATCCCCAGAAGTCAGGGTTTTGCGCGCGTTCTGCGGCTTGAATGGTCGCTGCCATCTCCTCCAGCGCTGTCCAGGTGGTAGGGGGCTGCTGGAAACCGTGCTTTTCCAACAGGTCTGTGCGGTAGTAGAGGAGCCCGATCTCGCCCATCTGCGGCAGGCCGACCAGCGCGCCGTCGACGGTATTGTTCTGAAGATATATGGGGAAGTATTGGGCGCGTTCTTCTGTGGAGAGATACGGTTTCAGGTCAAGCAGATGCGGCGCAAGCATGCCGGACCAGATTACGTCAAAATCGATCAGATCGATGTCATCGGACTCGGCTGGCAAAAACTGGCGATAGAGGTGCAGGCGATCCTGGGGATTGGTGGGCGCTGGCAGCAGTTCAATATCCACTCCGATATCCTGGGCACAGCGGGCAACGATTTCCATATCGACCGGGCGCGCAAAGGCCGGCCCCATCCAGCGCAGGGTGGTTTCGGTTGTGGGCGCCGCGACAGTGGTGGCAGTGCTTTCTAGCGCTGGCGCGGCCTGGCAGCCTACATTCAGAACGGCCGCGCACAGTACACATACATATAGGAACAGAGTGTCCGGGCTGAGCGCGCCGCAGGTTTTGCGCATCGTGCGAAGCCCGAATTGGGACATCGTTATTTTGCGCGCTACTGTGGAGCGCGACAGCCTTCTGTAGCCCCGGCGCGCCGTCGTATCAGGCCCAGATATCAAATGTGTGATGGTTCTCTTCAGCCCATCGTTCATTAGCAGTTAAGATATATATCTTTCCAAGACTGCGACGGATATCCACAGTTCGGCATTCCCGCCAATTCAACACCTGGCCACTGATTTAGGTGATGAGGGCGCTCACCTCGGCGCGAATCGGCTTACGTGTAGTCCGCCGGCATGAGGAACAGGTCGCAGCGCGTCTGGTTGTGCCCATCCAAAGCGAAAGGGCCGGTGTAATTCAGCAGATGTCTGTGTTTCACATCCAGAAAATATGTGCCGGCGGGCAGGTCGCTGAAGGCATAGTGCCCGGTCTCGTCTGGTTCGGCAAGCCGCTCACTGCCATCTTCAGCCCGTAGGCGCACAGTACAAGCGCCCTCTTTGATTGCCCAGCGATTTTGGCTTTTGCGCCGGGATGCAAAACCTTGCACGGCGCCGGCAATGGCAGATGTTCTTGGGGCAACTCTTTTTTCGTCGATGCAGTGGACAAAGAGAATGTCCGCCGACATGCCCCGCTCGATCTGGACTTGGCAGCTTAACGGGGTGGCGCCGCTATCCGGCAGCCCTAACACCTCCAGCCGATAGCTGTCGGAGGGCAACGGTCCCACTTCACAATGCGCCATCTGCGATTGGCTGCTGGGCGTCAGAGGAATGACCCAGATCTTCTGCTCGCTGCCGCTGATGCGCAAGGTTGGCGTGCCGGTGGTAGTGGCCGGCAAAAGCTCGATGCCACATGTCAACATTCTGCCGTGTTCCATAGGATGTTGATCGATCTCAAAGCCCCAGCCGTAGGCTGATAAGGCGACATGCGTCTCGCCGGCTTGCGGCAGGTCGATTGCGTCCACGCGGCTGCCGGCTGGATTGATCACTTCCAGACTGTAGCGACCCGCTGGCAGATCGACAAAACGGTAGGAGCCGTTTGTTCTGGCGATGGATTCATAGGCGAAGCCGTCGCTGTGGGTAAGGCGAAGCTCTGCGCCGGCGCCGCCCCGCACTTTGCCGCTGAGCACGCTCTGCCCTGTCGGTCGCGTAAAAGGCGCCAGGGTCGGCGGCAGATCGGAAGAAGTGAGGGGAGAGGAGTGAGAAATGAGAGATAGTTTTTCTCTCTCCTCGTCCGGGGGCTGCCGCGCGTCGTCGGCGGTAGAGGCGTCTCTGGATTGTTTTGGCTCCGATTTGAGAAGCGGGACGATCGGCAGCACCGACCAGCCGAACGCTTCGCATCTTGCCTCGGCGCCGGCGAGCGAACTCTGCGCCAAGTGGACTGGGCTATACCAGGCGCTATGTTCGTCGATGACGCCATCGCTTTCCAGCGCTTCATGCGCCAGCAACCAGAAGGCCGTGCAGAAATAGTAATCCGGCGCCGGCCGGATACGGCTACTGGTTCCCATCATGGCCCGACAGATTTCCAGCGTCTGGGCCATGTGCAGGGTCGGGGTCGTAGTGGGATAGCGCGGGTCTGCGTTTTCATTGATGAGATAGCCGTTGGCTGTGGAGAGGATCGGCAGGCTGTGGCCAATCAGTTTGTAAATCTGCGCGTTCAGGAGTTCAAAGGCGCGCCAATGCACCTGATCCGGCGGCAGATCGGAAGAAGTGAGGGGAGAGGAGTGAGAAGTGAGAGATGGTTTTTCTCTCTCCTCTCTCCTGCCCTCTCTCTCCTCGTCTGGGGGTAGTTGTTGCGTCGTTGTTGGTTGATCGCGCGACAGTCTGCGACGCAGGTCATTGATCTCTGCCAGTTGCCTGCCCTGCCAGGGATCTTCTTGCCAGGCTTCCGCGGCCAGCGCGTAGTAGAATTCCTGGGTCAGGGGCGCGCCTTCCAGATGGCCGGCATCGTTGGGGTAATGCAGCGGGCGGTTGCTCGAATAGTTGTGGATCGCCAGCCAGATCGGTTCCTCGAACAGCGCGTCGTCGGCGAGACGCTGGATCTCCTTTGCCAACTGCCAGTCGCCTTCTGGGGTCAAGGCCGGTATCGCCGGCAAGCCGCCTCGGGCCAGAATCGCCTGCATATCGGTCACGGCGTTGCGCGCGGTGGCGGTCAGGGCATCGGACGGCAGCCTTTTGCCAGGCTGCCGATCCGGCTCACTATCGATCTCGAAGTAACGCACGCCGGCGCGGATGAGCCGCTCGACCTGGTCCAATTCCGTCGGGGAGAGATGGCCCGGCTCGGGCACGGCGCGTACGACCTGGACGATCGGCATGATGTCCGCGGCCAGCAGAGCTTCTGATAGGTGCAGCGCGCCGCGCTGATCAGCGATTTTTACCCATTTGACGCCCAGAGCGATAAGTTCCGGAAGCCAAAACTCGTCCACCATTTCTGGCGCGGACGCGCTGATGCCGGCGCACCAGTGGATACCGATGCCTGTGTCATCTTCGGGACGAGGATAGGCGTGCAGATCCATGAGAGGACCATTATACAACAGATTAGTCAATTCATAATTTGACCATTGATTTATGTGATGTGTATGATTACCATGATAACTGCAGTTCATCATCTTTTTTATCACATAAATCAAGTGAATCAAGGGTCGAAAACCCCATGCAAGAAGTGCAAGCCGTCGCTAACCGCATTATCACCAATGTCGAGCAGGTCATTATCGGCAAGGATCGGGAGATCCGCATGACCGTGGTCGCTCTGTTCTGTGAGGGCCACCTGCTCATCGAAGATGTGCCTGGCGTCGGTAAAACCATGCTCGCCCGCGCTATCGCCCGCAGTATCGGCAGCACCTATCGCCGTATTCAATTCACGCCGGATATGCTTCCCAGCGATGTCACCGGTGTGAGCGTCTTCAATCAGAAAACCCTTGAATTTGAATTTCGGCCAGGGCCGATAATGGCCCAAATTGTGCTGTCGGATGAGATCAACCGGGCCACGCCCAAGACCCAATCCGCTCTCTTGGAAGCGATGGAAGAACGTCAGGTTACGGTGGATGGCACGACCTATCAGATGGCGCGGCCATTTCTGGTGCTGGCGACCCAAAATCCCATCGAATACGAAGGCACCTTTCCCCTGCCGGAGGCGCAGGTGGACCGCTTCCTGATGCGTATCCGGCTGGGATATCCCACGAAGGTCCATGAGATCAGCATCCTGGGATTGCAGGCCCAGATACATCCCATCGAGAATCTGCAAAAAATTGTGTCTGTGAACGAACTAGCCGAGGCGCAGAAGGCAGTGCGAAATATGTATGTGGACGATAGCGTGAAGGAGTATATCGTCGATCTTGTCTCCACCACGCGCGATCATCCGGACGTATATTTGGGCGCCAGTCCCCGCGGAAGCTTGGCCCTTTTCCGGGCGGCGCGGGCCTGGGCTGCTATCGATGGGCGGGAGTATGTGCTGCCGGATGACGTGAAACTGCTGGCTGAAGCGACGCTTGCCCACCGGCTGATCGTCAGCCCGTCGGCGCGCATTAAAAATGTGGACGCCGACCAGGTGATTCAGGATGCCCTTTCCCATACGCCTGTGCCGGGCAGCCGCGTCAAGCCCCGCTGATGTCGTTACGTCTGCTCTTTCTGATTGCCGCTCTGATTTTTTCCTGGATCTTTGCGCTGAACAGTGGGCGTCCTCTGGCCTTCAATCTGGCCTATCTGTTGAGCGGCATTCTGGCGCTCAGTTATGTCTGGGCGTGGACCAGTACCCGCGCCATTCGTATCAATCGCTATACCCGCGCCCGGCGCAGTCAGGTGGGACAGTACTTTGAAGAAAGTTTCGAAGTGCGTAATCAGGGGTGGCTGCCGAAGCTGTGGCTGGAGGTGCGGGATTTTTCGACGGTGCCCTTTCATGGCGCCAGCCGCGTGGTCAGCCATCTGCGGGGTCGTTCCCGTCATCGTTGGCAGGTGCGAACGCTCTGCCAGCAGCGGGGCTACTACCGTCTGGGGCCGATACGCCTGTTCAGCGGTGACCCGTTGGGCCTCTTCTCCGTTGATCAGACCCTGAGCCAGACCAGCGATCTGATCGTCTACCCGGCGACCGTATCTCTGGCGACCTTTCAGCCTCCCATCGCTGATCTGGCCGGTGGCGAAGCCCTCAGCCGCCGCACCCAATACCTGACGACCAATGTTTCCGGCATCCGCGAATACGCGCCGGGGGACAGCTTCAATCGTATCCACTGGCTGACCACGGCGCGCACCGGGCGGCTGATGACAAAGGAGTTCGAATTGGACCCGGCAGCGGATATCTGGGTCTTTCTTGATCTGCACAGCGCCGTGACGCGCAGCTTGCCCTGGGAACTGTCCCGCCCGGATCCCGGCGTCTTTGCCTTCAGCGGCCGCACGCGCGCGGCGCGTCTGGAGTTAGCGCCCAGTGCGCTGGAATATGCAGTTACG
Organism: uncultured Caldilineaceae bacterium; assembly: GCA_958295915.1. Taxonomy (GTDB): domain Bacteria; phylum Chloroflexota; class Anaerolineae; order Caldilineales; family Caldilineaceae; genus Bin5. The sequence goes on along the minus strand of OY282381.1, from coordinate 1,994,563 downwards.
GCGGCGGCGAGCGTAGCCCGCTACTTTCTGCTGCGCAATCGGGCGGTGGGGATGATGTGGCACGGCAGCCAACGCTATCTGCTGCAGACCGATCGGGGCGAGCGGCAGATGCGCAAGATGCTGGAAGCGCTGGCGGTGGTGTCGGCAGAGGGACAGATCTCCTTCGATCAGCTGCTGGTGACCGAAGGGGTGCGATTGAATCGCAATGACATGATTCTGGCGATCACGGCCGACCCGAACCCGGCATGGGCGCGCGCCCTGCGCGAGATCCGCCGGCGGGGGGTGTATAGTGCGGCGGTTGTGATGGATGGGTCGACATTTGGCGGCTTGGATTCCTATGAGGAGCTGTCCCACGAGCTAGAGCTGTCGAACATTCCTGCCTATCGCGTGCAGCGGGGAGATGACATCGGCGTCGCTCTCGGCACTGCAGTGGTTAGTGGTAAGTAACAGCAACTGCTGTTTCTGGTTTTTCGTTTCGAGTAACTGCAGTTGGAAACTGACTACTGGCAACTGATCTATGCCCCTACTGGCCACTGGTTTTTGCCACTGGCGTGGCTCAGCTGCTTTCGCGGACGATTAGCTGGGTGTTGCTGATGTGGGGAGAGGCCAGATCGGTTTCGCTGATCTGCTCGTTGATCAGTTGAAAGAGGGTGCGGATCGCCAGTCGCGGCTGGCTGTTCATATCCCGATGGATGGTTGTCAGGGGCGGGCTCGATACGCTGGCGTCGGGCAGGTCGCCAAAGCCGACGATAGCCAGATCATCCGGCACAGACAACCCAGCTTTGCGGGCGCCGCTCAGGATCCCCAGCGCGCGCACATCACTGACGCAGAAGACAGCCGTCGGGCGTCTACGCAGCTGCCAGATATTCTGGAATGATTGCTGCCCTGCGGAACGCACCCCGCGCGCGTGCACGATCTGAACCGCGGATGGGGGCAGGCCGGCATCGGCAATCGCCTGCGAAAACCCTTCGATTCTGCGTTCAATAGTCGGGGTCACGACCCCATCCTGGCGCGGCGTCATGGTGGCGACGGCAAACTGGCGGTGTCCTTTTTTCAGCAGATGTTGCGCGGCCGTGTAGGCGCCGCCGCGATCGTCGATATTGAAGGTGGGCGCTTGTATACTGTCGGCGCTGTCGAGCAGAACGATCGGGCGCAGAGAGTGCTGCAAAGCTTCGGTCAGTGGGTGGGCGCGGTCGATGCCGAACATCAGGAAGCCATCTGTCGCGATCATTGCCAGTGTTTGGGGCGCCATGTTTCTATACACAGGCGCCAGCAGAATGCGTTTCTCTTCCCGATCACAGGCAGCGCCGATCTCGCCTAAGAAGTGGGTAAACAGAGGGTCGTGCAGCATCCAGTTCAGGCTGGTGGGCACCAGCAGGCCGATCGAATTGGTGCGACCTGTCGCCAGGGTGCGCGCGACCGGATGGGGCTGATAGCCGAGTTCCTCAGCGGTGTCCAGGATGCGCTCTCGGGTGGCGCGGCTCAGTTGGTGGGGGGCGTTATAGGCGAATGAAACGGCGGTGGGGGATACTCCCGCGCAGCGCGCCACATCGCGTAATGTCACCCGTTTCTTTTTTTTGCTCACAGACCGGATTCCCTGTGCTCAGTTTCAGATTGCGTACCCTGCCTCGGAAAGCGCGGCTTTCTGCAGATGGTGCAGTTCTTTTATGCCTAGCTCTGCCAACAGCATCATGGCGCTCAATGCGCCTTTGCTGAACGGTTCGCCTTCGGCCGTGCCTTGGGCTTCGACGAATTGGCCGGCGTCGGTCATCACGACATTAAAATCCACATCCGCGTTCTGATCCATCTGATAGTCGAGGTCGAGAAAGGCCTTGCCGTTGAGGATACCGACACTGACCGCGGCTACCTGGCGGATGAGCGTGCCCGGTTTGGCCAATTTTCTGCGTTCCAGCCGTTTGACGGCCAGAGCCAGGGCCACGAAGCCGCCGGTGATGGCGGCCGTGCGCGTGCCGCCGTCGGCCTGGATGACATCGCAATCGACGATAATCTGGCGTTCGCCCAGTTTGCGCAGATCGACGGCGCTGCGCAGGCTGCGGCCGATCAGCCGGGTGATCTCCTGGGTGCGTCCTTTGGGGCGCAGGGTCTCGCGCTCCGTGCGCTGATGGGTGCTGCGCGGCAACATGGCATATTCGGCTGTCACCCAGCCGTGGCGCTGGGAGGAGCGATGCAGCCAGCGGGGCAGACGCTCCACCACAGTGGCGTTGCACAACACTTTGGTGTTGCCCACGCTGATCAGGACGGAGCCTTCGGGATGAAGGATATAATCGAGTTCGAATTTGACCGGACGCAGTTCATCTTTGGCCCGTTGTTGCGCAGCCACGCGTAGTCAGCCATCCTTTCGCACGTTTCAGCCGCTCGCGGGGGCGGTTGGCTGAGACGCGTTCTCTGAATTCCCTTAATTTTCAGCGCAATCATACGCCTTAATGCCACAGGACGCAAAACAGCAGTGGTCAGTGATCCGTGGAGTGGTTAGTAGGGTCGGCGTTTTGGGCCTGCCCTGGGCAACCACAACTGCAGTTTTCAGTAGTCAGTGGCCAGTGCCGTTACTGGCCACTGACTACTGACTACTGGCAACTGATTATCGGTCACTATAATCCACGACGCCGTGCGCGCCATAGTAAGGATAGGGACCGGTCATTCTCGCCCTCTCATCAGTGTTTAGCGGAATTCGTCGAGCGTCCAATATCTCCGCCACATCCCCCAGGCGCGCGACCTGCCAGCCGTCGGGCACTAATCGTTTGGGCTGCATCAATCTATGACCACTGATTTATGTGATTCAAGTGATTACCGTGATAACTGCTTCATCGTCTCTGACCACTGCTTCATCTGATTGCCATGATAACTGCAATTCATCATCTTTATCAAATAAATCAAGTGAATCAAGGGTCAGAATTGACGGTTTTTAGCGGCGTCGCCATGCCCTGAGCACGATGATGTGCATGGCCGTCATGGGCACTATCCAATATAGAACGTCCGGTGTCTCAAGGCCAATGAGGGGGAATACAATGATGACTGTCAGCATGGTGAACGCCATCAGCCAACCGAAACTCTCACCAACTGATATATTGCGGGTGGAAATCCACTTACGCACTCGGCGGCGGAAAACCCAGAGCCAGATCAGCCCTGAGGTGACCAGGCCAGAAATCACCCCGATGCCGATGCTAATCGTCACTTCTGCTATCGTCATCATACCCTCGTCATCATACCCTATGCCTTTCGAGATGGAAATCATGGCCTCCCGGATTTGTTCGGCTGATTCCTTTCTCGTTCTGTGCGTAGCGACGCGGCCAGGCGCAAGACGCCGACCCTACCCCCATCTTGAGACGCACCCGTGCAGTCTATTCCTCCTAGCGGGCATATCCCAGCTGCGCCAGCAGTTCGTCCATCTTTGTCACGGCTTCGGCGCGCCGACGTTCGGCCTCCTTCAGCTGGGCCAGGGCCTTCTCGACGCTGAGCGTCTCCAGCGGCTCGGTGGTGTCGACGTAGCGGCTGATGTTGAGGTTGAAGTCGTTGGCTTCGATCTCGGCCAGGTCCGCCACGTGCGCCAACCGTTCTACGTCTTCGAAGGCGCGGTAGGCGGCGACGATCTTGTCGATGTGCTCCTGGTCGATGAAGTTCTGCGCCTTGCCCGGGCGGAAGTAGCCTTCCTGGGCGGCGTCGATGAAGAGCAGCTTGCCGCGTCGCGGGGCGGGCTTGGCCTTGTTGAGCACGCAGATGGCGACCGGGATGCTGGCGCCGAAGAAGAGGTTGGGCGTCAGGCCGATGATGGCTTCGAAGAGGTCGGCTTCGACGATGCCGCGGCGGATCTTGCCCTCGGCGCCGCCGCGGAAAAGGATGCCGTGGGGCATGACTACGCCGACCATGCCGTGGGCGTTGGTCACCGCCAGCATGTGCAGCAGGAAGGCCAGATCGCCTTTGGTTCTGGGGGGGATGGCGTCGAAGCGGTCGAAGCGGTGGTGCGGGTCGTTGGGCGCGAAGTCGTAGCCCCAGTTTTTGAGGCTGAAGGGCGGATTGGCGATCACGCGGTCGTAGGCGAGCAGGCGACCCGACGGGTCCACCAGGCCCGGCTCGGCGATGACATCGCCGGCCTCCAGCCGCGCGGCCCGCAGATCATGCAGCAGCAGGTTGAGTTGGCCGATGGCCAGCGTGCCCAGATTGCGCTCCTGGCCGTGGAGCACAAGATTGCGCGCGTCGCCGCGGTTTTCCTGCACGTACTGGGCTGCGTAGATGAGCATGCCGCCGGAGCCGGCCGTGGGGTCGCAGATGCGCATGCCTTCGGCGGGCTGCAGCAGCTCGACAATCAGCCGCACGACTGAACGGGGCGTGTAGAATTCGCCGCCCTTCTTGCCGGCGTCGTCGGCGAACTGGTAGATCAGGTACTCGTAGGCGTTGCCCAATACGTTGGCGGCGCCGCTGTCGCCGTCTGCGCGCAGGTTCGCGTCGCGCAGGTCGAGAGCGCTGAAGTGGCTGAGCAGGCTGCGGATGATGCGTTCACGGTTTGCCGGACTGCCCAATTTGGATTCGTCGTTCCAGTTTGTGCCGGTCAATATGCCGTCGAGTCGCGGGGTGTTGGCATCTTCGATGGCATGGCTGGCCACATTGAGCGCCTCGCCCAGGTTCATGGACGCGCCGGCGATCGCTGGCCAGCGGGCCGAATCCGGAACGAAGAACTCGTGTTCGTCGGGGTCCGAGATGGCTACGTCGCGCGGGACGCCGGCGGCCACGGCGTTGGCGACCTCCTCGCTGAAGCGGTCCGAGAGCCGCTTCAGAAAGAGGATCGAGAAGATGTAGTTTTTGTAGTCGGCGGCGTCGATCTGCCCGCGCAGGATGTCGGCGGCCTGCCACAGCTTGGACTCGAGTTCCCCTTTGGTCAATGGCATCGGTCTTCCCTTCAGGATAGCGGTACAGCCTTGTAGCCGATCTCGCGTATCAGCGCGTCTCCTGTTATACCATAGCCACGCCCATAATCAATAGTGATTAGGGGCTAGTGGTTCGTGAACCAGGCCAGAAGTTTATCCCCATTTTGGGGCGCATGCCTCCCAGGTGCATCTCAGTTTAGGGGCATCCAGATGCCAGCAGCGCCCGAGTTTGGGGCGAGGAACAGATTGTCTGAATCAGGATTTTCAGGATGGCAGGATATACAGGAGATACCACCTCCACACGCCAGATTTGACAAGCGGGTCAGATTTCGGATAAACTTTTAGGAATTGTTCACTGGAGAAGGGAGTGGGAAGAAACTGCGCAACTCGTACTTCGTAATTTTCAGGGAATTATCTCCAATATCGGAAACTTCCAAGAATCGCGCCATTAATGACATGTTTACCCCCCCCCCCCCCCGAACATGCGTTCTAATAAAAAATCTGTAAGCGCTTATGCCAACGGCTCTCTGCTCGTCATCATCCCGGCCTTCAACGAGGAGAAGTCCATAGGGCAGGTTGTGGCGAAGGCAGAGACCCTGTGGAATCTGGTTGTAAATCTGTTGCCCCTACTAGAAAATCGGCTGGCATGCGCTGCTGGGGCTCGCCACGACGCGCAAGCCGTTCTCGCTTTGCGCTCTACTCTTCGCAGCCAACGCTGGTTCCACTCCAGCCAACTACTCGCCCTTATATGATTCCCACATTATTTGGAGGCGTCCGGTCGACCATTTATGGGTTTGGGCATCCATATGTTATCATACCATTCTCATACCATGAGTACGTGGGACCATCCAAGACAGGCAGAGCGAACGCGGGCTTCAAGATATTCTCAGCACGTACTGCATTTGCAGCCGGCATTACTCTATGCATAACGAGAACATTTGTTTAGGGGAGGGGGATTCCTCTCCTAATTTCCCCTGCGTGTCGGTAATCATCCCGACTCTTAATGCCGAGGCGACCATCGCGGAGGCTCTTGACTCGGTACTATCCCAGGACTATGCGGGGCCGGTGGAGGTTATCGTCGTTGATGGCTCCGATACCCCGGCCACATCCGAGGTGGTGCGCCGGCACTACCCGGCGGTGCGGCTGGTCTCCAATCCGGATCAGGCCATCGCGCCCGGAGTCAACGCGGCGATGCGGATGGCAACCGGAGATATCATAGTACGGTGTGACGCCCATACGTTCTTCCCACCCGGATATCTGCAGCGTGCGGTCGAAACGCTGGAACGGACGGGGGCAGCGAATGTCGGCGGTCGGCAACAACCAGTAGGGAGAACATTGTTTCAACGAAGCGTGGCGATAGCCATGACCACCCTGCTGGGGGCAGGCGACTCTCGCTATCGTCTGGGAGGGGCGGAGGGAGCCGTTGACACCGTCTATCTGGGCGTGTACCGGCGTGAAGCATTGGACGCGGTGGGGGGATACAACACCTCCCTGATTCGTGCTGAGGACTACGAGCTCAATTACCGATTGCGCAAGCAAGGGAAGACCGTGTGGTTCGATCCCGAGCTGGTGGTCAGATATTGGCCGCGCAGCACGCCCTGGTCGCTGGCGCGACAGTATTTTGAGTACGGCCGCTGGAAGTCAGTGGTGTTTATGACGCATCCGGCCTCAGCTCGCCTGCACTACTTTGCCGCTCCTGTGATCGTATTGGCTTTGGCGGCGGCGGCGGCGGCGGCCCTGGCCGGATTCTTGTGGTTGGCGGCGGCGACTTTGTTTGCTTACATTTTGGTTCTCGTGGCCACGTCGGTGGTTGTGGGCTTTCGTCTACGGGATGCGGCGACTGTCCTCCTTCCGTTGGCTCTGACAATTATGCACCTGAGTTGGGGGATCGGCTTTCTCCTTCCGGCACGAGTCCGCAGGTCGGCGGCTACAGGGACATCCCGCCAAGGGGAGAGAGGGAATAGGAGTGAGAAGTGAGAGGAGAAATCCTCTCACTCGTCTGGATCCTGGGCGGCTTGATTTCCCGCACCCACCGGTACTATGCTGCAATCGCAGTTGATAACAACAGATGCGTAAAAAAGGCCCGGACACAACTGGCGGGCAGGATGTGTCCGTACTGTTTGCGACCTTGGGCGGCATGGCTGCCCTAAACCTGCTGATACAGGGTCTCCTTGCCTATATGCTCCTTCCTGAAGGCAGGGGCGCCTATGCCGTTTGCATCGTGTTTGGGACTTTGCTTGGTTTGCTTCTCACGCCTGGCGCCGCACAGGGCGCGCAGTATTTCGTCGCGGCGAGACTGATAAGCGTTTCGCAAGGCGTGTCTTCGGCCCTGATCATCAGTCTCGTCGGCGGAGGATTGGCTGCCGCGCTGGCGCTTCCGCTGATCTACAGCGATGTTCCCTTTTTTCAAAAGGCGGAGACACACACGTTCCTTCTAGCGCTGATATTGGTTCCGCTCACGGTCATCTCGGTCGCGCTCGATCATCAACTTGTCGCGCAGAGGCGTTTCAGGCGTTTGGCGGTCTTTTCAATGCTCCGCGTCATGGCGAATGCGTTCACAATCCTGGCGCTCGTCTGGGGCCTGGGACTTGGGGTAGACGGCGCGGTCATGGCATTTGCCGCCGGTCATTGCGTCATGATAGTCGCCTGCTTGCTGGACCTGCGGCGGCATTGTGGGCTGGCCTTCGAGATACCCGGCCGCCTGCATTTCACCCGCATTCTCGGCTACGGCCTGAAATACTATGTCGCGCGGGTCGGAAACGCCATCGAACCCCACATCGGCATCGTCGTTCTTGGGTTGATCTCAAGCCAGGCTGAAATTGGACTGTTCTCCGCGGCGAGCGCGCTCATGCTTGGATTCGTATTGATCTCCAACTCGGTCGGCATCGCGCTTTTGCCCCGCATCGCCGGCTTGGAGCGCGCCGATCTGGTCGCGCTCTGTCTGCGCCTTGTTTGCATGGCCACCGCGTTCGCCCTCCTCGCCTTTCTCGCGCTCAGTACGCCGCTGGTTCATCTCCTGCTTTCGGATGCCTTCCTGCCGGCGGTCCCGCTCCTGTGGATTCTGGCGCCCGGGCTACTCGCCTATGCTGTCTCCAGGATATTCATGACACACTTCAAAGGCGCTAACTTGCCGGATGTCTGTTCATGGGCGGTTTTCCTGGGCGTATGCGTCAACCTCGGCGCGCTTCTCCTGCTCTACCCGAAACTTGGCGTTGAAGCGGCTGCCTGGGCCATGACTATGGGCATGCTGTGCAGTTTCTTCTTTCTCGCGATCGTTTTCCACAGAGTGACGCGAATGGGCTGGCCCTCGGTCTGGCTGCCGCGACGCAGTGACGCAAGTTTCCTGTGGGCTGCAGGTCGATCCGTATTCGTTTCCAGTTTTTCGTTTCGAGTCACTGCAGTTCACTGACAACTAAAAACTAAGGAACTTGAAGTATGGGAAAAAACGAAAGTCAGATGCCGAAGATCCTGCTCATCGGTCCGCTGGCGGGCGCCGAATCCGCTACGAACATTATCGGTGGAGACAAAGTAATGATGGCGAACACGGCCCATCAACTGAGGTTGATGGGCTTTACGCCAGATACTATCGACACGTCGGGGGGCGTGACCAATCTGCCCCTTTGGAAAATCCGGGCGATTCGCATGGTCAGGTTTCTGCGGGTAGTCTGGGGCGTGGCGAGTAAGTGCCGGCGCGACCAAATCGTTTTCCTCATTACCCCCTCCTTTTCGGCGCTAATCCTGGCGTCGACCATTTGGGTTATTTGTAAAATCACACGCCGCCCTATGGTACTGCGTATAACCGGGACTGGCCTGATTCAAACTTACCGTACGTACGGCGCCCTGGCCCGCTGGCTGGCTGATCGGACCTATCTGCGCTGTGCGCTGGTGTATCTGGAAACGCATGAGTTATGCCGATTCTTCAACGACCGGGCCAATGTGCGCTGGTTTCCCAATACGAGAGACATCAAGGCGCCTGACCGCGTCAGGCGCGACAAAATCAATAAGCTCATCTTCCTTGCCCGTTTGGAAATGGACAAAGGGCTGGGCGAGGCTCTGGAGGCGTGCCGTCATTTGCCGGAGAATTGTCATCTTACTGTCTTCGGCCCCCGTACATCCGACGCGGACTTCTCCCTTTTCGACGACCACCCCAGGGCGACGTATGGAGGCGTTCTGGATCCGGCAGAAGTGCCCCGGGCATTCAGCGAGCACGACCTGCTAGTGTTTCCCAGTTATTTCAAGAACGAAGGGTATCCCGGCAGCATTCTGGAGGCCTTTCAGTGCGGCCTGCCCGTCGTCGCCGCCAGGTGGGGCGGCGTTCCGGAACTGGTTGAGCACGAGGAGAACGGGCTGCTGGTAGAACCCCGCTGCGCGGCCGGTCTGAAGGCTGCAATCCAGCGGCTGCTGGAAGACCCCGGTCTGTACCGGCGGCTGTGCGAGGGGGCCGAGCGCCGGGGGGACTACTTCCGCAACGCCAACTGGTACGACCGTGTCGCCGAGGAACTGCGGAACTTGCGCCGGCAGTAGTCAGTTGCCAGCGCCGTTACTGGCCACGAACCACTAAAAACTGGCAGTTCGACTGAAGGATAAAAGTATGTTATCGCTGATACCGTGGCTGGAGAAGAGACTGGAGTTCGCAGCAATCCCCTGCATCGCATTTTCGTTCTGGACACTGCTCGTGATGGTCCAGATTAGCCTGCAGGAAGCCGTCATAAAGTCGCTGGTCCTTGGGGTCACGCTCGTGTGCTGTCTGCTCCTGCTGGGTTTCGTAAGCGTCCGCTTCTGGAAGGCGATTGGAACGCCCGGCGTATTGATCCTGGCCACGATGGCCACCTATCTGGTCATTGGCGTCGCCGTTCTGCTCGTCACTGATGCCGAATCGCTGCAGGGCAAAGATGTGCTGCGGCAAGTCTTTTTCTTCCTCGTTACGCTAGCGGCGATGCTTGGCGGCCGCTCGCTGCTGGAGCGAATCGGGGTCGAGGCGCTGTTGAAGTGGGCGCTCGTGGTCCTGACGGCAAGTTGCGCCGTGATTCTGGCCTCGCCGCTTCTGCGCGATCTGGGCGTGCTGCCGGAGTACAGACTTGCCCGCCACACCGGCGCTTTCAGCGACCCCAATGACGCGAGCTTCGTCGCTTGCATGACGGTAGCGCTGGCGTTGGCATTTCAATCCAACGGCCGGCAACATCTCCTCGGCAGTCTGGCTCTGGTCTTGGGATACAGCGCGGCATTTACAACATTTTCCCATACAGCGGTTATCATTCTGGGCGTGATACTGACGCTTTTTCTGCTGTTGAATGTTCGCCGTCTGCGGCAGGATCTCTTTCGCTCCGGCCTGATTGTTCCGGGCTTGGCCGGCGTTCTGGTTTACCTCGTCATAAACCTACAGCTAATTGGACCATTCCAGCAACTGGCAGGAAGAAGCTCTCCCGTGGCGCCGATAGTGAATATCAGCGAAGGCGTGATTGCCGAGGCGGATGAAGCGAAGCGGGTGGGGGACACCATCGGCGCCTCCCTGGTTCACGATCATGACCACCGTGAGGACGACAACCCCATGTCCCGCTGGCAGTGGCAGCGGGCCAACGCCCAGTCCGGCGATGCCAATACGCCCGACGATGCCACTTGGGTCGACATTGACCCAGACGGCGACCTGACATCTGAATACACCCTGACCGCCGACGACCAGGGCAAATTCTTCCGCGCCTACGTGGACTATGAGAAGGAGGGTATACTGTACCGGGGGCAGACGCTCGCCGTAGGCCCGATATTGCCAGCGCCCGCAGCACTTCCCGCAGCGCTTCCCACAGCCCTCCCCGCAGCAACGCCGACCGCGACCACAGAGGCCGCAGAGGCCGCCAGCACGCTCGCCCGGGAACTGGAACAAACAAGGGAGAACATAGAGGTTATCAGAGGAGAAACGATAGAAAGGAGCGATCTGTTGCAGCGAATCGGCTTGTGGAAAATAGGCTCCGCCAAGGCGCTGGCATCGCCCCTCGTCGGTCACGGCCTGTATCAACTCCACTATATGGAAGGCGCTCCCCTCGGCTACCATGGCAGACCGGCCGGTGTCCACAATCTGTACCTGATGCTGATTGGCGAAGCAGGTATCATCCCATTGGCATTATACTTGCTGTGGTTGTTCTTTTTGCTGCGGTTGCGTTGGCGTATGCCAATATCCCTGGTCAGAGATTCAATTTTCGGATGGGCAGTTGTGATGGTTTTATTCAATGTAGCGTTCCAGCATATGCTCGCCATGGGGGCGTCCAATTTCCTGGTCGGTTTGAGTTGCGCTCTGGCGGCGTTCCTCATTCAAGGGCGAGTAGAGAGTGGAGAGAGAAACGGCTCTCACTTCTCATTTCTTACTTCTTCCCTGCGCCAATTGGTATGACCGTATGGCTGCGGACTTGCGTAGCTTGCGCCGGCAGTAGGTCGTGCGGGACGGCCGCCGTCAAACAGCCATACAACTGACTGAAGGACTCACGTTACGCAGGCGTTGACGAAATGTTTCAGATTTTCGCTCTCTTTGCAAGCGTCCCCAATCGTCCCCCATAGGTGATATGCTCGGACAATGATCCAGCGAAGACTGAATTCTGATGCCCTCTCCCGGTGGAAAGCGCATCAATCTGTAAAATACAAGCTGCTTCCTTCCTGTGCCTCTGGAGGGAGTGGGTACCCCCCCCCCCCCCCCCCCCCCACAATAAAGCATATTATTTTATAGGGGGAAGTATCTTCTCGCAGACATCTCCTTTCTCTCGAAATTCCATTAGTCGCTGCGTAACATGAGTGAAGGATAAAAGTGTGTTATCGTTGATACCGTGGCTGGGGAGGAGATTAGAGTTCGCAGCAATTCCCTGCATCGCATTTTCGTTCTGGGCACTGCTCGTGATGGTCCAGATTACCCTGCAGGAAGCCGTCATAAAGTCGCTGGTCCTTGGGGTCACGCTCGTGTGCTGTCTGCTCCTGCTGGGTTTCGTAAGCGTCCACTTCTGGAAGACGATTGGAACGCCCGGGGCATTCATCCTGGCCACGATGGCCACCTATCTGGTCATTGGCGTCGCCGTTCTGCTCGTCACCGATGCCGATTTGCTGCAGGGCAAAGATGTGCTGCGGCAAGTCTTTTTCTTCCTCGTTACGCTAGCGGCGATGCTTGGCGGCCGCTCGCTGCTGGAGCGAATCGGGGTCGAGGCGCTGTTGAAGTGGGCGCTCGTGGTCCTGACGGCAAGTTGCGCCGTGATTCTGGCTTCGCCGCTTCTGCGCGATCTGGGCGTGCTGCCGGGGTACAAACTTGCCCGCCACCCCGGCACGTTCAGCGACCCCAATAACGCGAGCTTCGTCGCTTGCATGACGGTAGCGCTGGCGTTGGCATTTCAAAGCAATGGCCGGCAACGCATCCTCGGCGGTCTGGCTCTGGTCTTGGGATGCGGCGCGGGGTTGTTATCGGGTTCCGATACGGCAATTTTTGTTCTGGGGCTGCTGCTGATAGCTTTTCTGCTGTTGAATGGCCGCCGCCTGAGGCAGAATCTCTGGCATACCGGCCTGACTGTTCTGGGCGCGGCCAGCATCCTGATTTATCTCACCATAGACCTGCAGCTAATTGCGCTATTCCAGCAAATGGCAACGCCGGCAGCGACTGCAGCGGATGCCAACGCGCTCGTTCAGCAATTGGAACAAGCAAGGGAGAATGAGGATGCCAACGCGCTCGTTCAGCAACTGGAACAAGCAAGGGAGAACGAGGAGGTTATCAGAGGAGAACCTGAAATCTACGTGGGAGGTCTATTGCGGCGAATCGGCTTGTGGAAAATAGGCTTCGCCAAGGCGCTGGCATCGCCCCTCGTCGGTCATGGCCTGTATCAACTCCACTATATGGAAGGCGCTCCCCTCGGCTACCATGGCAGACCGGCCGGTGTCCACAATCTGTACCTGATGCTGATTGGCGAAGCAGGTATCATCCCATTGGCATTATACTTGCTGTGGTTGTTCTTTTTGCTGCGGTTGCGTTGGCGTATGCCAATATCCCTGGTCAGAGATTCAATTTTCGGATGGGCAGTTGTGATGGTTTTATTCAGTGTAACGTTCCAGCATTTGCTCGCCATGGGGGCGTCCAATTTCCTGGTCGGTTTGAGTTGCGCTCTGGCGGCGTTCCTCATTCGGGGGCGAAGCGGAACTCCCCTTCCCAAAGGTGGCCTTCCCTGAGAATATACTGGCTAGTCCTGATTGCGGCGATGTCGTAGTAGGGAAGATTGCGCACGATGACGCATCGTCCTCCAACCAGAAATCCATACTCGTTGAAGTTAAAACCTAGGTTGTCGAAAGTGAACTGCCGGCGATGCGCAGGAAGAACGAGGGGTCGATGTCATCGTCGCTGCGGCTGAAGCCCGCAAGGCACTCTCTGCGCTCCCGTCAGTTCTTCCGTCGCACAACCAGCTCGGCCAGTAGTCCGAAGTAGACGGTGTTCAGACCGAAGATTCCCAGCCCCAGTACGAAGTTGACGTGTTCCACCGGCTTCGCCGCCCGGCCCAGCAGCCAGAGGGTGAACTCGACTCCGACATGAAGGGCATGCGGTAGGTCAGGCGCGGGAAGCGGTTGCCGTAGACGATGTCGGCTTCGTCGGCGAGGATCGGGGCGATAAGAGCAGGTATGTCCGACGGGTCGTGCTGGCCGTCGGCGTCTAGCTTGACCACGATGTCGAATCCGTGTCTGCGCGCGAAGCTCAGGCCGCTGCGCACGGCCGCGCCCAGCCCCTGATTCACCTTGTGGACGAGGATGTGGTCCGCGCCCGCCTGTCGCGCGACGCTGGCGGTGTCGTCCGTCGAGCCGTCGTCGATGATGCAGACTTTCAGGTCGTCAACGCCGGATGTACCGAGCTGCCCCTCGCAGCGCCGGACATCCGCCACAACCTGCTCGATAGACTTTTCTTCGTTCAGCGCGGGAATAATGACTAGCAGCGAACCGTAGGAATGTGTGGTTGCGGATTTTAGGCGTACGTGCGGGGGGTAAGGCTCGTTCCCTGTCACAGTCGCTGAGTGCGATGCCGCGTTATCCACTAACGGCACGCTCCTTAACAATGCCCACCTGCGGTTCTTGATTTGTGTAGTTTGGTGGAGCTAAAGGGACTCGAACCCTTGACCTCTACAATGCCATTGTAGCGCTCTCCCAACTGAGCTATAGCCCCGAGATATCCTCCGCCGGCTTGTGTTGCGCTGCGATTTGAGCACGATACAGGAATCTGGCTCGCTTGTCAAGTCTGGCGTGTGGAGCTGAGGGGACTCGAACCCCTGGCCTCTACAGTGCGATTGTAGCGCTCTCCCAACTGAGCTACAGCCCCGAAGTTGACCACTGATTTTTATAATTTGTATGATTGCCATGATAACTGCGGTTCATCATCTTTATCATATAAATCAAGGGTCGCAAATCAAGTATAGCAACAGGGAACGGGACGGTCAAATCGTAAGCCATACGGGGGGGGGCGCGTCCCAAATTGACCACTGATTTATCTGATTATCATGATAGTTGTAGTTCATCATCCCCATCATAAGAATCAAGTGAATCAAGGGGCGCAGCGGCGATGATACGATGCGGCATAGTGGAGGAGGGAGGAATAAGAGCGGGGAGGCCGCCCACCTCTCAATCCCCTTCCAAGGATCCATTCCTTTCTGACGGTTATGTGTTCAGGAGCGTTGTTGGCGCAGTCGGGCCAATTCGGCTTCCAGCGCTTGCGCCCGTTCTTCCGCTACTCGGCGAGCAGCCGCTTCCGTATCGGCTCGCTGCGCTTCTGTATCGGCCCGCTGCGTTTCTGTATCGGCTCGCTGCGCTTCTGTATCGGCCCGCTGCGTTTCTGTATCGGCCCGCTGCGTTTCTGTATCGGCCCGCTGCGTTTCTGTATCGGCCCGCTGCGTTTCTGTATCGGCCCGCTGCCCCTCTAGCGTGGCCTGTTCCTCCGCCTTCTGGCTAGCGGCGACAGCGGCCTGATATTCGGGTAGGACATACCCCGCATACACCTCATCCAGAGCCAGATCCTTTATCTCCGGCAACCGCAGCAGATCGCGCCGCCGAAACTGAAACCCAGGCAACACCTCAGAACGGATCACCCCCTCGACGTCAGACTGTATCTCTGCGTAGCGCCCAGCCGCGCCAAGACGATAGAAGCGCATATAGCGATCGTCCGGATCAAGAATGAAGTACTCCCGCACCCCAGCCAGAGCATAATCCCTCTTCTTCTCCTCCGTGTCCCGACGCGCCTCCGCCAGTGTCGAATCAGACACCGACTCCACGCACATATCGCAGATCCCTCTATACGCCCGTTCAGTGAGCTTCCAGAGTACCGGATTGGTATACAGAATCACGCCGATGTCCGGCTTGCGCACCGCCTCCCGCATCCCAGACAGCTCTGCCGGATCCGGCATGGTCAGATTGAAACCAGTTTCCAGATACAGCAGCCTGGCAATGGGGTGGCTCTGCTCATAGTGCAGCAAGAGCGTGAGAAACCAGCCATAGAGGTCGAGTTGTGGGGGCGTGGACAAGGGTTTGGCCTCCAGAATGCCATTGTTCCATTCGTAGCTGACGTCAAGGTACGGGTTTTCATACCACCTGGCCCAGTACTCTGCCTTGGTGACATAGCGACCATCGTCGGGCGCAAGGGGGTTGATCGGTCTGTCGGCTGACTCTGTCTCCCATCTGCCGGGCAGAGCGGCAGCCTGCGATGGGCGACCGTTGGCCTGGGTTGTCCGCTCTTGGGGCGCGTCGCGCAACCGCGCTGTGGGTTCCATGCTCCCTCCTCTCGCTCTGACATAGCGAACTCCGCACTGCGCGCACTACAGTTATCTGGGAAAATTCTAGCACGATTCATTGGCCTGACGCAATGGCGCGCTGAGCCACCTTAGTAGTCAGTGGGCAGGAGTGGGCGGTCAGGCTAACTGGGCCGTTTGGACCCCAAGACCAGTCCCTGGACTACTCGACAAGACGATTTTCTGCCTGCCAGATGTTATCGTAACCGCCTTCCACACGTATGTACTGGCCGGTCCTGATCCCGATGATGTCGTATCCCGGGAGAGGGACAACCGCCAAGCATATCCCGCCGATTCTCTCGCCGCCATACCGGTCAAAGTTAAAATCAAGGTTGTCAAAACCGTATTGCCTGCGATAGCCGGGGAGGTCATTCACTTCAACCGGGTCCAGGTGGAGGAAGAACAGTGCCTCAACGTCATCCTGTTCGCACAGATCCTTTACGTAGATGAGATTGTTCCCGTTGATATACACATTCCAATTGGAGCGGATTATCGGCTGGCCGTCTTCGGAGAGCCGCTCGACGTAATCACGCGCTGACATTGTCTCAATCCGAACTGGATGAACCGCGTCGTCAGGCAGTGCAAACGCATCCACGCAGAACCCCAGGTGATTTTCCCTCGCGTTCTTCCATGGATACCGGGCGCTGGCGACTGTTTCGCTCCCTTCGGTACGCCAGGAAACCACAAAGAGTTTCTCCAGCAGTTCTTCCGGCTCACAATCTCTCACGAAAACCTGCGCCAACCTGTCATCAACGAGAACCCCGACTTCATCCAACTTGTAGTCAAAATGGGGCTCTATTCTCTCCCAGAACCAGGCGGCGTTGTCAGACTCGCCCGATGACGCCTCCAGCGGCTCAGCGGACCAGAGTTTGAACTCATACTCTTTCTCTTCAGATCTGGGAAACGAAACACCTTCAAAAAGCGCATTATCGAAGTTCAACTCGGTACTTCTGACAATGGCGAAATGCGTAATTCCATACTTTCGATAATACGATTCTTCATTCCCTTCTTGCCGCGCGCGCATATAGTCATAGGAATTCACGAGGCCGTCCAGATTCACAACGGGAAAGTCCGAAAAGTATCCAATGACGCCAGCGTCCCACGCCCCGACTATGCTGTCTTCGGGAAGCACGTGGTTCATTACCTGCGTGCCCATGTAAGAGGTTATCTCCCATTCCCGATGAGAAGACTCGTTCACACGGTCAACATACAGGAATGGTGAGAATGGTGTAATTCCTGCCGGTCTGAACAGAAAGAAGATCGCGCCAGCTATGACAATCCCCAGGCTCAGAATATTGGCCGCGCGGCGCGACTTCGGTCCAACAAAACGGCGAATGAAGTGAACGGTGACGTAACAGCTAATGGGAACAAACAGCTCCTTCATCAGATGCGCCGGAACGAAATAATACGAATAACTCCCCCAGTAGGGATGCACAGTGAGAACGGTCTGCGCGAACTTCGCTATATGACCCGCCGCCAGGCTGAACGCGCCCACCAGAAAGATCAGGAGCAGCCAATCCTCCCGGCTGCGGGAGCGGCGGGCAGACCACCAGACCAGCAGGAGGTAGCCGCAGATCGCGAGAGCGATCAGCAGTTCGTCATTGAACGCGTGAATTTGCAGGACATCCTGGAAGTTCTGCGCGAGGCTGTACCTACCGCCTTTCCACTCCCAGCGGGCCTGCGACCACGCCTGCTTGGACGCCGCGCTCACGGGCACGAAGCCACCAAAGACGAGCCGGTTGTAGACGAAGTACACGAGGATGCCCGCGCACGCGCCGAGCAACGGAACAAATGTTCTGGAGGAGGGAGATACAGATTCAGCGGCTTTCAAGGAGGCGCCGGACGGTTTCTCTTGCCATGACCGACCGATGAGATACAGCGCCGCGGTTGCCGTCAGTGATATGGCGACGTACTCCAGGCGCGCATAGGGCAGGGCAAAGGCAATGACAGCCAGTGGCCACGTCCACCGCGCCGGACGCAGCGCAAAGAGACAGATAGCCGTAAAAAACAGCCCCAGCATAAACAACGCGGCGGCCGCTTCCATTCCTCCCCATAAGGAGCGGATTTGATAGAGCGTCGGTAGCAGGGCGAACAGCAGAATCCAGGACAGGCGCGCCAACTGAGCGGACAGCGCGATGAAGGCTACGCCAGCGGCAATGAGCATAATCTCGAGAGCCTTGATGCCGAACAGCGCGGCCTGCGGGTCGAATACCCAGTAGAAGGGCGTGATGAGCAGCAGCCAGAGGGGATGATAGCCGTTGGTCTGGGTGATGCCTCCGTCGAAGGTCGAGAACTTCCCCGCGGCCAGATTTCTGGCTATCTGGAAGTAGTAGAAGGAGTCATCGCCGTTCACGTCGCGGATCAGATTGATGAGGTCGAAATTGGCGAGCATGTACCAGGCGAACCAAGCGCCGTAGGTCAGGATGCCACCGAGGAACAGGACGAACAGAACAGGGCTTTGCGCAGCGGAGAGGACGAAATGCCGTAACGCACTGTTCATATACTTCATATACCAAGCGCTCATAGTGCGCCAAAGAGCATTCGACATAGTTACTCGATGTTCGCTCCATCATGACATAGACATGTGAAATTGGCTACAATACACCAATGCTCCCAACTGCAGTTTTTAGTTGTCAGTTTCCAGTGGTCAGTGAACTGCAGTTACTCGAAACTAAAAACTGGAAACCTTCTTGGCGCCTTGCCAGCGCCAGCCCCTGGACTACTCGACAAGACGATTTTCTGCCTCCCAGATGTTATCGTAACCGCCTTCTACACGTATGTACTGGCCGGTCCTGATCCCGATGATGTCGTATCCCGGGAGAGGGACAACCACCAAGCATATCCCGCCGATTCTCTCGCCGCCATACCAGTCAAAGTTAAAATCAAGGTTGTCAACACCGTATTGCCTGCGATGGCTGGGGAGGTCATTCACTTCAACCGGGTCCAGGTGGAGGAAGAACTTTACCTCAACGTCATCCTGTTCGCACAGCTCCTTTACGTAGATGAGATTGTTCCCGTTGATATACACATTCCAATTGGAGCGGATTATCGGCTGGCCGTCTTTGGAGAGCCGCTCGACGTAATCACGCGCTGACATTGTCTCAATCCGAACTGGATGAACCGCGTCGTCAGGCAGTGCAAACGCATCCACGCAGAACCTCAGGTGATTTTCCCTCGCGTTCTTCCATGGATACCGGGCGCTGGCGACTGTTTCGCTCCCTTCGGTACGCCAGGAAACCACAAAGAGTTTTTCCCGCAGTTCTTCCGGCTCACAATCTCTCACGAAAACCTGCGCCAACCTGTCATCAACGAGAACCCCGACTTCATCCAACTTGTAGTCAAAATGGGGCTCTATTCTCTCCCAGAACCAGGCGGCGTTGTCAGACTCGCCCGATGACGCCTCCAGCGGCTCAGCGGACCAGAGTTTGAACTCATACTCTGTCTCTAACGAAGCACCTTCAAAAAGCGTATTATCGAAGTTCCGCTCGGTACGCCTGATATTGGCGAAATGCGTAATTCCATACTTTTGATAATACGATTCTGCATTCCCTTCTTGCCGCGCGCGCATATAGTCATAGGAATTCACGAGGCCGTCCAGATTCACAACGGGAAAGTCCGAAAAGTATCCAATGACGCCAGCGTCCCACGCCCCGACTATGCTGTCTTCGGGAAGCACGCGGTTCATTACCTGCGTGCCCATGTAAGAGGTTATCTCCCATTCCCAACGAGAAGACTCGCTCGCACGGTCAACATCCAGGAATGATGTAATTCCTGCCGGTCTGAACAGGAAGAAGATCGCGCCAGCTATGACAATCCCCAGGCTCAGAATATTGGCCGCGCGGCGCGACTTCGGTCCAACAAAACGGCGAATGAAGTGAACGGTGACGTAACAGCTAATGGGAACAAACAGCTCCTTCATCAGATACGCCGGAACGAAATAATGCCCATAATCCCCCCAGTAGGGATGCACAGTGAGAACGGTCTGCGCGAACTTCACTATATGACCCGCCGCCAGGCTGAACGCGCCCACCAGAAAGATCAGGAGCAGCCAATCCTCCCGGCTGCGGGAGCGGCGGGCAGACCACCAGACCAGCAGGAGGTAGCCACAGATTGCGAGAGCGACCAGCAGTGTGTCATTGAACACGTGAATTTGCAGGACATCCTGGAAGTTCTGCGCGAGGCTGTATCCGCCTTCCCGCTCCCAACGGGACTGCGACCACGCCTGCTTGGACGCCGCGCTCACGGGCACGAAGCCACCAAAGACGAGCCGGTTGTAGACGAAGTACACGAGGATGCCCGCGCACGCGCCGAGCAACGGAACAAATGTTCTGGAGGAGGGAGCTACAGATTCAGCGGCTTTCAAGGAGGCGCCGGGCGGTTTCTCTTGCCATGACCAACCGATGAGATACAGCGCCGCGGTTGCCGTCAGTGATATGGCGACGTACTCCAGGCGCGCATAGGGCAGGGCAAAGGCAATGACAGCCAGTGGCCACGTCCACCGCGCTGGGTTCCGCGCGAAGAGGCTGAGGGCGAGGAAGAGCAGCCCCAACATAAACAGCGCGATGGCGCTTTCCACTCCTACTTGAAAGTGCCCATATCGATAGAGCCGTGGGAGAGCGGCAAACAGGAGAATCCAGGGCAGGCGTGATATGCCAGTGGCCAGAACAACCAGCGCGACACCACCCGCTGTGAGCAGAATCTCGAAAGCCTTGATCCCGAACAGCGCGGCCTGCGGGTCGAATACCCAGTAGAAGGGCGTGATGAGCAGCAGCCAGAGGGGATGATAGCCGTTGGTCTGGGTGATGCCTCCGTCGAAGGTCGAGAACTTCCCCGCGGCCAGATTTCTGGCTATCTGGAAGTAGTAGAAGGAGTCATCGCTGTTCACGTCGCGGATCAGGTTGATGAGGTCGAAATTGGCGAGCGTGTACCAGGCGAACCAAGCGCCGTAGGTCAGGATGCCGCCGAGGAACAGGACGAACGGAACAGGGCTTTGCGCAGCGGAGAGGACGAAATGCCGTAACGCACTGTTCATATACCAGGCGCTCAGAGTGCGCCAAAGAGTATTCGATAATAGTTTACGCTCCATCATGACATAGACATGTGAAATTGGCTACAATACACCAATGCTCCCAACTGCAGTTTTTAGTTGTCAGTTTCCAGTGGTCAGTGAACTGCAGTTACTCGAAACTAAAAACTGAAAACCTTCTTGGCGCCTTGCCAGCGCCAGCCCCTGGACTACTCGACAAGAAGAAAATCGTCTTGCCAGATGTTATCGTAACCGCCTTCCACACGTATGTACTGGCCGGTCCTGATCCCGATGATGTCGTATCCCGGGAGAGGGACAACCGCCAAGCATATCCCGCCGATTCTCTCGCCATACCGGTCAAGGTTAAAATCAAGGTTGTCAAAACCGTATTGCCTGCGATAGCCGGGGAGGTCATCTATTTCAGCCGGGTCCAGGTGGAGGAAGAACATTGCCTCAACGTCATCCTGTCCGCACCGCTCCTTTACGTAGATGAGTCTGTTTTCGCCATGATACACGTCGAAGTTGGAGCGGATTGCCGGTTGACTGTTCTCCTGCAACCCAGCTAGGTAATCGCTCGCTGTCTTCATCTCAATCCGCAGCGAATGCGCCACATTGCGGGGCAGCAGAAGATCGTTCACGCATATCCCCGATTGATTCTTGTGCGTGTTCGTTCCGGGCGTGACGACTGTTTCATTCCCCTGGCCGGCCCAGGACCACACGATCAGTTCGTCCGGCGCGCACTGTTTGGCGAACGTCTGGGCCAGCCGTCCATCAACCACAACGCCTACTTCACCCGACTGGTAGTCGAAGTGAGGCTCCATTCTCTCCCAGAACCAATCGGCAAGGTCAGGTTCACCGCCCGCCGCCGGACTCGCTGCCCAGAGTTGGAACGCTATGATTGGACCACCCATCATCTCCGTTATGGTACCTGCGGCCCCCTTGTATACTGTATTGTCGAAGTTGTATACTTCCTCTTCGATAGGCCAAACCTGGGCATAGTGGGTTGCGCCAAATTTTTGATGCAGGGTTTGGGCATAAGAGTCTCTCAGGTGATATATCCCACCCCCGTACATCTCGGGTTCGCTATATTCGCGCAAAAAATCGTAATCATTCGCGAGGCCGTCCAGGTTCACCACCGGAAAGTCTGAAAAATATCCGGCGATGCCGGCGTCCCACACCCCAACTATGCTGTCCTCGGGGAGCACGCGGTTCATAACCAGTGTTCCCGCATAACTCATCGACAGCACGTTACGACCGGTGGACCTGCTCATCTGGTCAACTAGCTGGAACGGCTCGGTGAAGTCTGCCTTGGCAAACAGGAAGACCGCGCCGGCCATGACAATGATCAGGCTCACAATGTGGGCCGCGCGGGGTGACCTCGGCCCGATGAAACGGCGGATGAAGTGCACGGCTATATAGCAGCTAATTGGAACAACCAGCGCCATCATCAGGTACGCCGGCGTGAAATACCAGGGAGTGCCTCCCTGGCGAGAATTCATGCTGAGAACAGTCTGCGCGAACTTGGCCAGGTGACCGGCCGCCAGGCTGAAAGGAGATATCAGGAAGGCCAGCAGCAGCCAGTCCTGCCGGCTCCCGGAGCGGCGGGCGAACCACCAGACCAACAGCAAGCAAACGCAGATTCCCAGAGCCACGAGCAGAACGTCATTATGGAAAGCGCTGATTTTCCGGATCTCCTGGAAATTCTGCACGAGGCTGTATCCGCCAGCCTGATTCCAACTGATTTGCGACCACATTCGCTTGGTCGCTCCGCTCACGGGAACGATGCCGCCAAAGACGATCTGGTTGTAAACGAAGTACACGAGGATGCCCGCACACGCGCCGAGTAATGGAACAAATGTACGGGGAGGGGCGAATTGAGCGGCTCTCAAGGAGGCGCCAGGCGGCTTCTCTTGCCATGACCAGCCGATGAGACACAGCGCGGCCGTGGCCGCCAGCGATATGGCGACGTACTCCAGGCGCACCCAGGGCAGGGCAAAGGCGACGGCAGCCAATGGCCACGTCCACCGCGCCGGGCGCAGCGCAAAGAGACAGATAGCCGTAAAAAACAGCCCCAGCATAAACAACGCGGCGGCCGCTTCCATTCCTGACAATAAGGAGTGGATTTGATAGAGCGTCGGTAGCAGGGCGAACAGCAGAATCCAGGACAGGCGCGCCAACTGAGCGGACAGCGCGATGAAGGCTACGCCAGCGGCAATGAGCATAATCTCGAGAGCCTTGATGCCGAACAGCGCGGTCTGCGGGTCGAATACCCAGTAGAAGGGCGTGATGAGCAGCAGCCAGAGGGGATGATAGCCGTTGGTCTGGGTGATGCCTCCGTCGAAGGTCGAGAACTTCCCCGCGGCCAGATTTCTGGCTATCTGGAAGTAGTAGAAGGAGTCATCGACATTCACATCGCGGATCAGATTGATGAGGTCGAAGCGGGAGAGCATGTACCAGGCGAACCAAGCGCCGTAGGTCAGGATGCCGCCGAGGAACAGGACGAACAGAACAGGGCTTTGCGCAGCGGAGAGGACGAAATGCAGTAACGCACTGTTCATATACCAGGCGCTCAGAGTGCGCCAAAGAGTATTCGACGAGTTCCTCGACGTTCGCTTCATCATGACATAGCTCGTACAGCGCCAATCTGACCCTCAGCTGAGCTAGCGGAGCGGCGGCGCGTAAATCAGTCCGCCTTCGCTCCAGAGTTTGTTGGCCCCCCGGGGCATGGTGAAGGATTCGCCGTTGGGGCCCATATAGCGGTCGTATATCTCGCCGTAATTGCCAACGCTCTGAATCACATCGACGGCGAAATCTGGTTTCAGGCCGAGGTCGGCCTGGCCGTACTCGCCCTCGGCGCCCACCAGGCGTCGCGCCGCCGTGTTGCCTTCCGTCCGCATCGACTCGACGTTGGCTTGGGTGACGCCCAACTCTTCGGCGTTGATCAACACGTACATAACGGTCTTGACGAGGTCGAACCACTGTTCATCGCCGTGGGGGACCAGCGGGCTCAACGGCTCTTTGGAAATCGTCTCTGGCAGCAGTTTGTGCTCATCCGGGCTGGCAAACCCATGCTTCACCGCCTCCAAAGCCGATACGTCGTCGGTCACGGCATCGCATAGCCCCTGTTCGTAGGCCTGGTACACGGCTAGCCGGTCTTCATGGACGACGGTCTCGAGACCCAGCTCGTTCTCCCTGAAATACTCCTCCAGATTCAGCTCGGTTGTGGTGCTACTGGTCACACAAACGATGGCGCCGTCCATGTCAAGGACGCTGTCATAACCACTGTCTGCCCTGACCATAAAGCCCTGGCCGTTGTAAAACATGATGACGGTAAAGTTGCCCCAGCGGGCATCCCGGCCGGGGGTCCATGTCGTAGTCATGGAGAGCATGTCGGTGTCGCCTTTGCCGGATTGCATGGCTTCGGCTCGCTGGACGAATGTTCTGGGTTGCACTTCGACGGCGTTCGGGTCCCCAAAGACCGCGGCGGCAACGGCCCTGCACAGGTCTATATCGAACCCGCGATAGGTTCCGGCGGAATCCTGGTAGCCAAACCCCGGAAAACTGACGTGGGACATGCAGTTCAGACGCCCGCGCGCTCTCACGGACTCAAGCCGGCTGCTTTTCTTTGCCGATTTGAACTCTTGCCGGCCGCTGCGCGCGCCTGCATCGAGCTCTGCCCGGCTTCTCTTCATTTCCGGGGCGAACTCGCCCCAATGACCGCATGCGCCAAACATGAAAACCGCCGCCGTCGCGATTGTGGCTATGACTGTCGAGCAACTGTTCATGCGACTACCTCCCGAGAATTATGATAGTTAGACTGCTTATGACATGTTTCATGGGATGCCTCTTGGTGGTAATAGATGAATGGTAGCTATCACAGCAGTCCATGAATCGTGTAGCCAACAAGAGGGCGCAATGCGCCCATTCAGCTATTACAACGACTACAAAATTCGTCCGAATACAGGTCAAAAGGTGGGTAGTCCATAGTTCACCTCCTGTCCTTATTCTACTCCCTTTGTCAACCACTGCGTAACATGAGTACTATAATAAAATACCAAACATTTAGTCAAACTCAATCATGGTTACTCTCTGTACTATAACTCCCATCGTAATATAAGTTCTTCATAATGGGTCTAATTGACCGTGCGGGCGCCTGTTGTGTCAATCCGCCTTTTCCAAATGTGGGCCGTCTGGCGTGTCGTAGACCTGCCATCCCAAGGCGGTGATCTCATCCCGCAAGGCGTCGGCGGCGGCCCAGTTGCGCTGCGCGCGCGCGGCCTGACGTTGTTCGGCCAGGGCCAGCACCGCTTGCGGCGCCGGCGCGTGCGCCAGTTGTTCAGCGGCGGTCTGCGCTTCGCAGGCCCGCTGCCATACGTCCGGGGGAATGTCCGCTTGCGGCGACGAGGGTAGACGCCAATCCCCAAGCGCGGAGACGGGGAAACGCTCGTCCCTGGCAAACGTTTGCCGCTCCCCTGCGGGCGTCAAGACAGTGGCGCCGCCCTGCCCCACAAGCTCACATGCATCTGTCATCGGTTCGATCACGAGGCCGGTGTTTTCGTCGATGCCCAGAACAGTCACCCCCGCCGGCAGCAGGCGCAACAACTCCTGGAAGCGCTGCCGGCCCATATAACAACGGCTGGTGTCCAGTTCCTGGCCGCCGTCGTTGTTGTTCCAGTGGGGAATGACAATCAGCCGCAGCCCAAAGGCGCTGAAAAAATCCAAACCATCGATCCAGTGGAGATCCTGGCCGACCTTATAGATCTCGTATACTGGCAGAGTGTAGTGGCCGGATGCGACTGTGGTGGCGCTGGAAAAGCAGATGGCGGCGCCCAGCCGATGACGGGCGCGCAACGCGTGCCAGGCGTAGCTGTCGCGCAGTTGGCGCACTGTGTATGAAGGGCTGCCCGGCCCCATAAAAAGATAATCGCCTTCAAAGAGCGGCGCCGCCAGGTTTGGATCGTCGGGATCGAATTGGGTGCCGCGTTTGCGGGCCGGCACGATCGAAATCTGTGGTGAAAAGTTACGCAAATGACGGTTCAGATAGGCGCCGACTTTGCTGGCGACCGCGTGGGAGTTCGGCTCAAAACCGGCTGGCGTCTCCAGAATGGCAACGGAAACAGGCGCCGATAGCCGGCGCATCACCCGATCATGAATTCGATAGGCGCCCGGCGCCGTCTCCCCTGACCCAAAAAGAGCAATCGGACCGATTTCACTCATGGCATTTCCTTTCGCTCGGCATGATCGCAATGGCGGCTGGGCCACAACGCGCTTCTCTCGAGCAGAGGCGCATTCAACACTCTCCGCACGGTTACAGGGATTGTCAGGCGCGCTTGCGGCATTGCCCGCTCTCCTTCTACCTGTTCGATGTGCTATACTGTTACACTGCAGTTTTTAGTTGTTCGTGAACTGCAGTTATTCGAAACTGGAAACTTCCAACCGGCATGAAATCTCTTTCGTTGCTTGTCTTCACGGCGGGCGCAGTCATCCTCGGCGTTGAGCTGAGCGCCGCTCGTTTGCTGGACCCCTGGTTCGGCAACAGCCAGATCGTGTGGGCGGGTCTGATTGGCCTGATTCTGTTGTATCTGGCAGTGGGCGCCTGGTTGGGCGGGAAACTGGCCGATCGGTTCCCCAGCCTCGGTGGCCTGTTGGCGCTGGCGAGTGTTTCTGGGCTGGGCATCGCATTGGTGCCGGCCATCAGTCCGCCTGTATTGCGTCTGGCAGCTGTGGGGCTGCATGACTATCTGCCGGGTCTGCTGGCGGGAACATTGCTTGTGGTCCTGCTGATCTTCAGCCTGCCGGTCATTCTGCTGGGCGCGGTCAGCCCGTGGGCGGTGCGCCTGGCGGTCACCGATCTGCAGCAGACGGGCCGGGTGGCCGGGCGGCTATATGCCATTGGGACGTGCGGTAGTATCATGGGCACATTTTTGTCTGTTCTCTGGTTGATCCCCTCCTACGGCACCCGTAGGAGCTTTTATCTGTTGGCCCTTTGGCTGTTGACCGTCACCCTGTTGACTGCGCTCGTGAGCAGTCGAAATCAGCGACTCCACTGGCTGCCGCTACTGGCGCTGTGCGGGACACTGACTCTGGCTCTGCTGGACCCTGGCAGTGTGCGCGCCCAGTGGGACGGCGCAGGCGACGATCCAATTTTATACGAAGATGAAAGTCTCTACAACTATATTGCGGTGCGGGCGTGGGGCAGCGAGCGTCATCTGAGGCTGAATGAAGGCGTGGGTATCCACAGCGTCTCCCATCCAGACAGTCTGCTCAGTCGAGGAATCTGGGATTATTTTCTGTTGGCGCCGCTTTTTCGAGCTGATGGGGGGTTCGAGCGGCAGGAGCGGGTACTGGTGATTGGTCTGGCCGCGGGGACGGCGTCGAACCTGTATACGGATGTATACGGCCCGGTGGAAATCGTCGGGGTGGAGTTGGATCCACAGATTATTGAGGTGGGGCGGCGCTATTTTGGCATGACCCAGCCCAACCTGACGCCGGTGGCCGCGGATGGCCGCCGTTGGCTGCGGAGCCAGCCAGAGGATGCGATTTTCGACATTGTGCTGGTGGATGCCTACCGGCCGCCGTATATACCGTTCCACCTGACGACCGTCGAGTTTTTTCAACTGGCGCGGGCACATATGAGCGAACGGGGCGTCCTGGCGATCAATGCCGGACGTTCGGCGACGGATTTTGCGCTGGTAGATGCTCTGGCGGCGACGCTGGCAGAGGTATTTCCCTCTGTGCTGGTGGTGGACGAGCCTGGACCGCCTGACGATCTGGGCAACTCTTTAGTCGTCGCCACGCTCAACGCCACCACGCCAGAAGCGTTTGCGGCCAATGTTTCCGCTTTGTCTTCTTCGATTCCGCACGAATTCCGTCAGTTCGCGATAGAAAGTTTATCCCACATTCGGGAGGCCGACCCACCCGCGGGGACACCTGTTTTCACCGACGACCGCGCGCCGGTCGAACAGCTGGTTCACAAGATCATTTGGAATTTTTTGCGCAGGAGCGCAGATTAAGTGAGCGGCCTAACTGCAGTTTTTCGTTGTCAGTTTCCAGTGGTCGGTGAACTGCAGTTACTCGAAACTAAAAACCAGAAACCAGAAACGCATGAGCAATCCACGGACACTTCTGGGCATCTTTGCCCATCCTGATGACGAGAGCTTTGGGCCAGGGGGCACATTGGCCGCGTATGCGGCCCAGGGCGCACAGGTGCATGTTATCATCGCTACCGACGGCGATGCAGGCTCCGTCGAAGATAGCCACCAACGCCAGGGCGGACGCACGCTGGCCCAGGAACGGAGCGAGGAACTTGCCCGCGCCGCGGTCGCGTTGGGCGTTACCAGCATCTGGAATCTGCCCTACCGGGACAGTGGCATGCGCGGCTCGCCCGACAATGAGCATCCCAGAGCGCTGGCGCGACAGCCGGTGGAGCGGCTGGCAGCCGAACTGACCGATACCATCCGCCGCTTGAAACCGCAGGTTGTCCTCACCCACGATCCCTACGGCGGCTATGGGCATCCCGATCACATCCGCTGTTGCGAAGCGGTGACCGTAGCGTTTTATGCGGCCGCACAGACAGATGGGCAGGCGGGAAACGGCAACAGAATCGGCAGTCTGCAACCCCACAGAGCGCAGAAGCTCTACTACACCAATTTCGACAAGCGTGCGCTGCGCTGGATAGTGAAATTCATGCGCATAACCGGTCGCAATCCCCGTCAGATGGGCCGCAACAAAGACATCGATCTGGTGGAGATCGCTGGCTGGGAAACGCCGGTCCACGCGCGCATCGACGTGCGCGCCTACCTTCCAGACAAAGAACGGGCCAGCCGTGCCCATGCCAGCCAATACAGCGGCGGGCCAGCGATGTTTCGGATGTTGCCGGGGCCGCTGCGGAATCGGTTGGCCCGTTACGAAAATTTCACCCGGGCCTATCCCGCGCCGGGCGCGTTTCAGGAGTCCGATCTGTTCCAGGATATTGCCTAGATAGTTTTAGTTGCCAGTTTTTAGCAACTGCGGTGTTACTCGAAACTGAAAACTAGAAACAGTGTTGATATACTGTCCTGAAAGTTGTGTTAGGATGAAGCTTGGTTTTCTGAGTATGTATCTCTGATCACCCAAAGGAGACAAGAATGGGTGTTTTGCACACCACTGTGGGGCGCGACAAAGAGCGCACGGTATCCAAACGATGGCTGGCGGCGGTGGCGCTCACGATCTTTTTAGTTGTGACGGCTTCCGGCGCGGCCCTGGCTGCTGAATTCGCCGGCGATGAGACCTACCGGCTCGCTGCCGGCGAGATAGTGGAAGACGATCTGTATGTAGCCGCTACAGAAATCTATATCGACGGTACAGTTAAAGGCGATCTGATAGCGGCCGGCGGCTATATCGAAATCGGCGCAACGGGAACTGTGGAAGGGGATTTGGGGGCTGTCGGCGCTGGAATCGTCGTCAAGGGCGCAGTGCAGGACGATCTGCGCGCGGCCGGCGCCGGCATCGAACTCGTCGGCACTGTCGGCGATGATGCGTTCCTGGCGGGCGGGGGCGGGCAGATCGCCTTTCCTGTCTGGACGGGAACTCGCTCAATCGATTCAGGGCTGCGCATCGCCGGGGAGGTCGGTGGCGATGCCGTCATGTTGGGCGGCGTCGCTGATATTGCCGGCACAATCGGTGGCAACGCCGATATCATAGTCTCGGAGTTGCGTATCGACGAATCCGCACGCATTGGCGGTACGCTGTCTTATACCACCGCAGAACAACAGGAATTTCCGGCCGGCGTTGCCAGCGACATCCGCTTTGAAGAGTCGGTAGCGGACGGGAGGACTTCAGGGACTGACGGGAGGACTTCAGGAACTGACGAGGGGACTTCAGGAACTATCGTTGGGGCAATATTGGGGTGGATCCTGCGGACGGTTGCCATACTTGTGGGTGTTGTGATCGTCGGCTGGTTGCTGATCCGCTTTGCGCCGAATGCGCTGACCCGTCCGCTTGCAGCGATCCGAGCAAAACCGTTGGAGACGGGGTTGTACGGCCTGGGTGCAGCGGTGTTGTTTGTCTTCATTCCCATCGTATCGATAGCGCTGGTGGCCTTCTTCTGGACATTCTGGGGCGTCTTCTCCGGCATTATCATGTTCGTTTTTCTGTTTGCTTCGTTGGCCCTGATCTGGTTCCTCAGCCCGCTGCTCACGGGTTTTTGGCTGGGGGATATCATCAGCGCGCGACTGAGCGGCGATCTCAGCCCACTTATGGCGCTGTTGATCGGCGCGCTTCTGATCGTCGTTCTGGGCCGTATTCCGTTCCTGGGTTGGGTGGTCTATCTGCTCAGTTTTGCGCTGACATTGGGCGGCCTACTGCGTAGCGCATGGCAGAGAGAGGGGCAATCAGTGGCTAGTGGCTAGTTCAGTGGAGAGCGGAGATGCTCGCTGTCAATGAAAAACTTTACACGGGCGATGTGGTTCAGATGCGCAAACCTCATCCTTGCGGCGGCGCCCAGTGGGAGATCGTGCGGGTGGGCGCGGACATCGGTCTACTCTGCGGGACGTGCGGGCGGCGGGCGCTTTTGCCCCGGCGCAAATTCGCCCGCGGTGTTAAGAGATTCGTGCGTCGCAGTCCACACTTCAGTGGTCAGTAAACTGCTGCCCGCCGAACAACTGGGCGGCGGCGTCTGAATCAGGATTCAATACACTGGTGTAACCTGTAAACCAGGGAGAAGACCTTATGCAAAGGGATCTGCTGGTCCGCTATTTGGACGATACGTTGCGCATCAGCGAAATCTCTGATTACGGCCCCCAAGGGCTTCAGATCGAAGGGCGAACCCAGGTCGATAAAATTATCGGGCTGGTGGATGCCCACCAACCGTGCGTGAACGCCGCGCTGGAACGGGAGGCTGATCTGATGCTGGTGCATCACGGTATCTTTTGGGGCGCGTCGAAGCCACTTGTCGGCAGCTATGGTCGGCTGGCGCGCGCATTTATCGAGAATGATCTGAACCTCTACGCTGCCCATCTGGCCTTAGATGCGCATGCGGAGTGGGGCAACAACGCCGAACTGGCGCGCCGGCTGGGTCTGACGATCAACGACTGGTGGGCCAACGTCAAAGGTACGCCTCTGGCTGCCCTGGCAGAAACCGCTGAGCCGATCTCCTTTGCCGAGCTGGTCGCGCGCTTTGAGGAACGCGTAGGGCGGCCGCGGCTGGTTCAGGCGGCAGGGCCGGCAACAGTTCGTCGGGTGGGCATTCTCAGCGGCGCCGGCGCCAATGAAATCGCCACTGCGGCCAGCCTCGGCTGTGATGCGTATGTCACCGGGGAGACGAGCCACGCTCAATACTACGAAGCAGTGAACACAGGCATCAATGTTCTGTATGGCGGCCATTATACATCCGAAACAGTGGGCGTACAGGCCTTGGGCGACCATCTGGCCCGGCGCTTCGGCGTCACCTTCGAGTTCGTTGATCTGCCGACGGGGTTATAAGCGCGCCGAAAGCCCGCCGCAGCATCCTGGCGGCGGGCTATATTCGACGAAAACTACTACTGCGTCTCTTTCGAGCGGAGGCGCATTCAACGCTTATGCACGCGGGGCCGGCTCCATGTTGATGGCATCCGCAAAGAGGTTCAACACTTCCCCCTCCTCCGCGTGGCGTCCCTCAGCCTTTTTGCTGAACACAAGCGTATCGTCGGCTAACACTTCAAAGAGCCCACCGCCCGCCGGAATCAACTTCAGGCTTTTAATTGCTGGCGTAAAATTCTCCAATAGATCGGCCGCCGCACGGACGGCTCGGGGCGTGTAGTTTCATTGCACGCAATATTCAATACTGACGTTGTACTTCTGCATGGCGCTCTCCTGTCGCTAGGCGGGCTGTCCGCCGCTTGCGCGGGCATCCGGCACCGCGTATAAAGTTGCAATGCGCCTCTTTCGAGCAGAGGCGCGGATCAATTGACCGCTGCAGGCAGTATAGCGAATGTCCCGCCGATGGGCAAATCCGAGCATAACTTGCAGATACTGCCGCTCTGTACTTGGAGATGCTGCCAAATCGATGATATAGTATGTCTATGACAGCAAAACGCCCTTCTCCACGCGCGGACGGTCGAAACAGTTCCGATCCGAATTTTGAGTATACTGAAGATACAGGCAAACAGAATCGGCCTGACTCTCGCGAGCCGCGAGTTTTCTGGTCTCGACGTCGCTTTCTGGGCGGCGCATTTGCCGGCATCGGAATGCTAATTGGCGCTTGCCGAACCAGGAGCGCATCTGTTACGAATTTGTCTACGTCTACCCCGACCCGGGCATACAGAGAGTATCTGCCCTGGGTCAGAATGCGCGGCTTGCAGCTCCGCCAACCCAGATTGACGCCGACACCGCCGAAGGTGACAGCTACGTATACCCCGACCAACACACCGCTCCCGCCAACGCCGACACCGTCGCCAACGCTAACG
Source organism: uncultured Caldilineaceae bacterium (assembly GCA_958295915.1). Taxonomy (GTDB): domain Bacteria; phylum Chloroflexota; class Anaerolineae; order Caldilineales; family Caldilineaceae; genus Bin5. The sequence continues at coordinate 1,962,456 of OY282381.1, read as the reverse complement.
CCGACACCAACACCCACGCCGACCACCACCCCTTTTCCGCCTGGTCCACCGAGCAAGCTGGGGTTATTCGTCACCCGTAATGATCCCAGACTGTTCAGTCTGCTGCGCACTGGCGGGGTCGCTGTCGTCAAGACGCTGGAATTGGATGCCAATTTCGCGCGCAAGATCAAAGAGACGGCGCCGCGCGTCCGGCTTATTGGGCGCATCGATCTGCCCCAGCTGCAATTGAACAACCTTGATGCGAAGGCGGCAGCCCGGGATTTCGTCAATCGTTTATGGCCCGTGGCCGACCATCCGCAGCGTCGCCTCCATTTCGATGGCTGGGAAGCGTTCAACGAGCCGGTGGCCGGGAATGTGGACGAGTTCAAACGTTTGACAGAGTTCGAGGCAGAACGCACGCGTCTGCTCAGCCAAGGCGGCCTCCGCAGCGTCATCGGCAACTTCGGCGCCGGCCAGCCACCTCTGGAAATGTGGGAACATTTTTTGCCGGCTGTGGCAGAAGCACGGGCTCACGATGGCTGGTTGGGTCTGCACGAGTATTCTGCCCCGACCATCTACTATCTGAGCACCCGGGATGGCCAGGGGCGCTACCCCGGAGTCGGGCCGCATGACACTGGTTGGCTGACATTACGCTACCGTCAGGTCTACAATCAGATTTTGAAGCCGGCCAACCTAGCGATTCCGCTGGTCATGACTGAATTGGGCGTAGATGGGCTTATCGCTGAGAGACCGGGGCCGCAAAACGCTCTGGGATGGCAGAATTTTCAACAGTACTGGGCACAGCACGGCTATGGTTCCTGGGGGCCGGGCACATACGTGGAACAGTTGGTTTGGTACGATCTGGCGATGCAACAGGATGCATATGTGATCGGCGGCTGCATCTTCGCCTTGGCGGCCAGCCCTGGCTGGGAAACGTATGAGATTGGCGGCCATGTGGAGAGGGTGCTACACCAGTACCTCAGCGTGCACGCGCCACCGTAGGCGCACAATAGTGGCCAGTGGCCAGAAACTGTTGGGAGGGGCGGGCCTTGTGCCCGCCTTGGGCAACCACAAGGGTTGCCCCTACTTGAACACTGGCTACTGACATTGAGGTTTTGTCGGCGCCGTGGAATCTTTGAGCAACATTCATCGCGGTCTGGCCGATTCCGGCATTCTATTTTTCATCGCTCTGGGGGTATGGGCGCTTTGGCTGCGTATCCGCTCTCGCCCACTGAATGGCAGCTGGTATGGCGCCGCCGCCATCGGTGAGGTGTTGATGATTGCGCAGTTTCTGTTGGGGTGGCTGCTCTACGGACAGGGTTTGGGAGGGAATCTGACGCGCGGATTTGTGCATATTCTGTACGGTGTCGTCGCGGTCATCACCTTGCCCGCAGCGTATGCCTATCTGAGTCGTCTGGAGGACGAAAATGTAAAGACGGTTCTGTTGGCAATCGTCTGTTTTTTTTTGATGGAGGTCATTATTCGAGCCCGTGTTGTGGCGTTGACATAAGGCGTCTGGGGCATGGCGCGCTCGCTTCGGGAATGCGATAAAGACACCATGAATTATCCCATGTCCCGTTCTGTATTGGTACTGAATGCAACACTTGAACCTTTAAGTCTGGTCTCTGTGCGTCGGGCAATCGTTTTGCTGCTGCGGGAAAAGGCGGAGCTGGTTGAAGCTACCGAGCGCATGCTCCACAGCGCCAACCACGCCCTGCCAGAGCCATTGGTGATCCGTCTGACCCGCTACGTTCGGCTGCCGCATCGGTCGGTGCCGCCCACTCGTGGCGCGGTGATGCTGCGAGACGCATACACCTGTCAGTACTGCGGCGACAGGCCGGGCAAGCACGCGCTGACGGTGGACCATGTGGCGCCCCGCTGTCGCGGCGGCGGTCATGACTGGGCCAATCTGGCGACCGCTTGTAAGCGCTGCAATCACAAAAAGGGCAGCATGACCCCGCGTGAAGCAGGCATGAAATTAATGCGACGCCCGTTCGAGCCGACATACGTAGCCCTGGTGCTGCTGAGCAATCCGACTGCCGCGTCCCGCTGGGAAGCTCTGATGGGCGCGGCATTTTAAGAGAGGGAGAATCGTACGCGTTGCTCTGCGGCGGCGGACTGTTTTCCCTTCACGCGCCTATGGACAGCTTCACCCCTGGACAGGAAACATTGGAGGCCGTACTCCGGCGCATTCGCGATCTGAACGAACAGTCGCTCTTCCAGCTTTCCCAATATGTGGGCTATCTCAAGTGGCAGGAAGAGTTGTGGCAGAGTCTGCTGGACGAGGAAGGCGCGGACAAAACCGGGTTCACCCTCATGTGGAAATACGACCTGTTGGAAGCGTTTCCGGAATCTCGTCAAGAGGCCACGCGGGCGCCAGATCTGATGGAAGTCAAGATCGACACGGCCAGTTGCGGCATGGTGCAGCAGCCGGCCCTGTGGCAGCATCCGCCGGTCCATGGCAGCGCGGTCGTTGAATATGATGTGCGCATCCCGGTGGAAGTCGACCGGTTGCGGATGCAGTTCGCTATCGGCATCCGCGACGGCGCGCAGATGGAAGAGGACAACTTCTGCGCCTTCCGGGTGCTGCTGAACGGCGTCCGCGTCTGGAGCAATACCAAGCAGATCTGCAGGTGGGAGCGCTTCGTCACCGACCTGCCTAATCTGGCCGGGCAGCATGTCATTTTGCAGTTGATGACCGATGGATTGGGCAACAGTCGCTGGAATTGGGCTGTCTGGGCCGAACCTCAGCTTTTAGGGTACAGTGTCAATGGATGAGGGATCGCTGCGATGCCTGTCCTCGACCTCATCGCCTGGGGTTTACTCGTCGTCTGGGCAATTCTTCTCTGCGGCGGGCTCCTTTTCGGCAAATCCCCCGCGCAACATCAGCTTATGCCGACCTGGATATGGATGACATCATCGGCGGTTCTGGCGCTGTTGGCCTGGTACGGCTATCTTCTTGCGCGGTTGGGCACGGACACAGCCGGCTATGCCATCGGCATCGCGGGGGGGATAACCATGGGCCTGCTCGGGGATCTGTTTCTGGCGCGGCAGCCCGCGCCCATTCGACGTTCGCGCTATGCGCCGCAGACGCGCGAGGCGCTCATGTCGAACCGCATGCTGGTCGGCCTCTCCGCCTTTGCTCTCAGCAATCTGCTGTACATCGGCGCGATTGCGCAATATGGCGATGGTTTCGGGGGTATGCGCTGGCTTGTATTGGTTCTGTGGCTGGTGTTTGGCACGCTGGCAGGCCGGGTGATTCTGTTTCGGACGCGCCGACGCGATCCACTGTGGGTGTCGGTGGCTGTGGGGTACACCCTATTGCTCTGCGCTACGGTCGGCTTCGCCACCGGTCTTGCGCTGACCGCGCCGCTTTTCGGCGTTCTGGCGGCGGGTGCGGTCATCTTTCTAGTTCGCGATCTGATTTTGGTTGCAGAGCTGTTCGCCGGCTGGCGCTTGCCCTTCAGCGGCGATACAGTCTGGCTGCTCTGCGCTCCTGGCCAGGCCCTGATCGTTGCCTCTATCTGGTCGGCGCTCCAGGATTTCGCCTGATTGGCCTGCCGTCCGTTTCCATCTGCCAAAGTCGCTGGCCATAAGGTTGTTTTGCGCGCCTCTGTGGGGCGCGACTGAAGGCGGCGCATGGCAAACGCCCAGGCCGCACCAACAGGAATGGTTATTCATGTGAGACCCAGCACCTTTCCCTTCGACCAGGAAATTGCGTGGCAACCGAATCCTGAATGGATTGCCCAGAGCAATCTGCAACGGTTTATGGACCGGCACGGCATCGGCTCGTATGATGCGCTCCTGACCCGCGCGCTGGAGGATATCGGTTGGTTCTGGGATGCGGTGATGCAGGATCTGAATATTCAGTTTGCCCATCCCTATTCGCAAATTGTCGATCTTTCCGCTGGCGCGCCCTTCGCCAAGTGGTGTGTCGGCGGGCAGATGAATATCATCCACAACTGCTTGGACAGATGGCAGAATACGGACAGAGCGGCCAAACCCGCCCTCATCTGGGAAGCGGAGGAAGGCCAATGCGCGACCCTTTCCTATGCCCAACTCCACGAGGAGGTCTGTCGCTGCGCCAATGCTCTGCGCAGCCTCGGCATAGGTAGCGGCGATGCCGTCGGCCTGTATATGCCGATGATCCCTGAACTGGCTATCGCCTTTCTGGCGGTGATCAAAGTAGGCGGGATCGTCCTGCCCCTTTTCAGCGGTTATGGCCCGTCCGCCATCAGCAGCCGTCTGAACGATGCCAACGCCCAGGCCGTATTCACTGCTGACGGATTCCTGCGCCGCGGGCAAGCGGTGGCGATGAAATCGGCGCTGGATACGGCGCTGGCGGATGTGCCCAGCGTCCAGCGCGTGATCGTCTGCGCACGACTAGCCACCGCGCCACAGCCGGAGGCTGGCGCGCGTGGTTGCCGCGCGTCTGCGCCGCGGCAACTACAGATTCCCTGGCAGAAGGAACGGGATCATTGGTGGCATGAGTTGGTTCCAGCACAGGCTTGTCAGGCCGAAACCAGGCTGACCTGCGCCGAGGACCCGCTGATGATTATTTATACCAGCGGCACCACGGGCCGGCCCAAAGGCGCTCTGCATACCCACTGCGGGTTCCCGGTGAAAGCGGCCCAGGACATGCGCCACGCCATGGATCTGAAGCCCGGTGAACGGATGTACTGGATGACCGATATGGGCTGGATGATGGGGCCATGGCTGGTTTTCGGCACACTGCTGAACGGCGCAACGATGTTATTTTTCGATGGCGCGCCGGATCATCCGTCGGTCGATCGGGTATGGGATATCTGCGCTCGGCGCCAGGTCACCCATTTGGGCCTGTCGCCGGTGCTGGTGCGGGCCCTGATGCCCCACGGCAGCGGAGCGCTTACACAGCATGACCTGTCCAGGCTGCGAGCTGTCGGCTCCACCGGAAGCCCGTGGGATCCGGTGAGCTGGCGCTGGGTGTTCGAGAATGTACTGGAAAGCCGCAAGCCGATCCTCAACTATACTGGTGGCACGGAGATCAGCGGCGGCATTTTGGCCGGCAATTTTTTCAAACCGCTCAAACCGGCGGCCTTTGGCGGGCCGATTCCGGGGATGGATGCGGATGTGGTGGACGATGCCGGCAATTCTGTGCGGGGAGCAGTGGGCGATCTGGTCATTCGTCAGCCGTGGATCGGTATGACACGGGGTTTCTGGCGGGACAACGAGCGCTACCTGGACACATACTGGCGCCGTTTCGACGGGCTGTGGGTGCATGGCGATTTCTGCGCCATTGACAAGGATGGGCTTTGGTATATTCTGGGGCGCAGCGACGACACAATCAAAGTCGCGGGCAAACGGCTTGGCCCGGCGGAGGTCGAAGCGCTGGTCAACGCGCATCCGGACGTGGCTGAATCGGCGGCTGTGGGCGTGCCCCATCCTGTGAAGGACAACGAAGTGGTCGTTTTCGCGGTTCTCAAGCCGGGGATAGCCGCCAACGAAGCCCTGCGCGCCACGCTGCAAGAGCGCATTAGCGCTGAATTGGGGCGTCCGCTCAGACCAAAGGAAGTGAAATTCTGCACTGCGCTGCCCAAAACCCGTAATGCCAAAGTCATGCGTCGCGTGATCCGGGCTGCCTATCTGGGCGAGGCGCCGGGTGATGTCAGCAGTCTGGAGGATCCAGCGACGATACAGGCGATCCAGAAGGCCGTATGAATCTCCTCACTCTCGAAAATGTCTCCAAACAGTTTTCTGAACGGCTGCTGCTGGATGCTGTCTCGCTCGCCATCAATGCTGGAGAACGCATCGGGCTGCTTGGCGTCAACGGTAGCGGGAAGACGACACTCCTGCGCATTATCGCCGGGCAGGAAGCGCCGGATGATGGCCATGTGATCGTCTGGGGCGGTGTGAGAGTAGAGATGGTGCGCCAGGAGCCGGCGTTGGACGAGGAGGCGACGGTCCTCGACCAACTCTTCCGCGGCAGTTCACCGCAGATGCGCCTGCTGCGGGACTACGAAAGCGCCAGCCAGCGCCTGGAGCAGGACCCGACCAACCCGACCCTACAGCAGCGGCTGATGGAACTCTCAGCGGAGATGGAGCGCGGCGGTGGCTGGGCGGCGGCGGCGAACGCCAAATCGATCCTTACCAAGCTGGGGGTCAGCGATTTCGATGCGTCTGTCGGCAGCCTCAGCGGCGGACAACGCAAGCGGGTGGCCTTGGCCCGCGCCCTTATCGACCGAGCAGACCTGCTGATCCTCGATGAGCCGACCAATCATATCGATGTAGAGACGATCGAGTGGCTGGAGGCGTATCTGATTACCACACCCGGCGCGCTGCTGATGGTCACCCATGACCGTCACTTTCTCGACCGGGTGGTCGATCGCATTGTCGAGCTGGACAGGCGGCAACTCGTCTCTTACGATGGCAACTACAGCCGCTATCTGGAGCTGCGTCAGATGCGCCACGAACGTTTGGCATCAGAAGAGCGGACGCGACAGAAGCTTCTCAAACGGGAGCTGGAATGGATACGGCGGACGCCGATGGCTCGGGGCACGAAGCAGAAGGCGCGCCGACAGCGTATTGCCGAACTTCAACGTATTCACTACGATGCCGGCACGGATCGGGTGGTGATGGCCTTGGCCACCCGTCGTCTGGGCAAAACCGTTCTGACCACCAGGGGTTTGACAAAATCCTACGACGGCGGGCTAGTGGTGAAGGGCATCGATTTTTCACTGGAACCGGGCGATCGCATCGGTCTCCTTGGCCCCAATGGCGCGGGCAAGAGCACATTTCTCGATATGCTGGCGGGCAAAGTCCAAGCGGACGCGGGCCAGATCATCTGGGGAGAAACGGCGCGGCTCGGCTATTACGACCAACAGACCATCGATCTGCATGGCTCACAGCGGCTGATCGAGTTCATCGAGGCGGAAGCGTCGTTGATTCAGGCCAAGGATGGCAGCCGTGTGGAGGCTACCCAGATACTGGAATGGTTTCTCTTTCCCCGCAAGATGCAGTGGGGTCGCATTGGCAGCCTCAGCGGTGGCGAACGGCGGCGTCTGTATCTGCTGCGCACCCTTATTCACCAGCCGAATGTTCTGCTCCTGGACGAGCCGACAAACGATCTGGATGTGCAGACGTTGGCTGTACTGGAGGAATTTCTGGACGCGTTCAGCGGCTGCCTGCTGGTTGCCAGCCATGATCGCTACTTCCTTGATCGCGCCGTTGATTTCATCCTGCCCTTCGAGCACGGACATCTGGGCAAGCGTTATCCCGCCCCCTACGATACGTACCGGCAGCTACGCGCCCAGGATGAAGAGACAGTCCGGGCAGATCGATCACAAGAGGCCGATGCAGCCACTCGAAAGGCGCGCGGTCATGCGATAGCGGCGAATGGAAGCGGCTTCGCGCCCCACAGTGGCGCGCGAAACAACCGCGAGCGGCCGACTGAAACGCGCCAGAAATTGACGTGGAACGAGAAACAGGAGTTGGCGCAGTTGGAATCACAGATCGTCGGCTGGGAAAAAGAGAAGGCACGGTTGCAGCGGAGGATCAACGACAGCGGCAGCGATTATCAGAGATTGCAGACCCTGTCATCGGAGCTGATGACCGTCGAGATGTCGTTGGAGTCCGCTTTTGAGCGCTGGGCAGAGTTGGCCGAGCGCCAGGAGGCCTGACATGCGTCCTCACTGCAGTTTTTAGTTGTCAGTTTCCAGTAGTCAGTGAACTGCAGTTACTCGAAACTAAAAAGTGGTTTGGAGGAACAGATTGTCTGAATCAGGGTTATCAGGATGATGGACGCACTCTCTGAACATGCGGCTTGCGTCGCTGTTGGGCTGATGATACACTGTTCTTATCTAGGGCTGGAGGGATTGGAATCCTCTCAAACGTTGATTGCGTGAACCTGTTTCCCCAGGGTCAGAGGGCCATATGGATGGCGCTCGATCGACTAGTCATTTCTTTTTTGGTTTGTTTCGCTCACCCATCAGCGATCAAGCAACTGGTCGCAGTCTGGATTTGATTATATGAATCTGGCTTGTCCCGAATGCGGCGCTTCAGTCGAGGTAACTTCGTCCTTCGCGAATTGCCCCGCCTGTGACGCAGATGTGGCCTCGCACTATACGCCGGCGGATATGAGCCGAGTGTTCTATCAGCGTGCCCTGGAACAGTATTCGATGGGGAATGAACTGGCGGCTCTGGAGGGAATTCGTCAAAGCGTTGCCGTTGTGGACGCGTCCGAGTTGCATCTGCTGGCAGCTCTCATTTATCGTAAACGGGGCGAATTCAGCGATATGCGCCACCACGTGGCCGCCATCCCTGCGGACGACATTCTGCGGCGAGAGGGCGAGTGGCTGCTGCGCTCTCATCAGGAACGGTTGCAACAAGGGCGGCTGGAAGAGGCGCGCAAACGGGAGCAGGCGCCCGTTAAAGGGGGCCAGCTGGTGGTGGGCAAAGCAAGCCGCCAAGTCAATTCTGAGCATTATTATCCGGTCCCGCTGGACAAGCAACCGCCCCCTAAGGCTCGACGCAGCCGCCTGCCTTGGGCAATTCCCATCGCCGCAGCACTGCTGGGAGCCATTTTTCTCACACAAGGCACGGCGGATTCTGTGCTGACAGCGCTGCGGCAGCTACGCGATATACCACAGGAATTGTCGTCGGCTTATTCTGCCCTCATCCAAGACGACCCCGCGCCGGAGAGTAGGGCGGCCATTGACAGTGCCGAAAACGTTACTTTGCGCGCCACTGTAGGGCCCGATACGGCGACCCCAGCGCCTACAGAGGCCCCGCAAGAGGAGCCTGCCGCGTTCCCTTTGCCAGAACCGACACAACTGCCGTCACCCTCACCGACGCCTACGGATTCAGAGATGAATTCTGCCGCTGTGGCCGCTACAATTGTCGCTACCGCCCGCGAACAGTCCTTCGATTTGAGAGCGTATCTGAACGGACAAAACCGTCCGGATCTGGCCGCGCTTGCGGTGACAGCCTGGCTGCAGAACGGCGAACTCACTTTGCAGGGGATTGTGTCACTGACATCGGATCGGATCGAGTTGCTGGATCTGGCGGCCCAGATCGAGGGCGTCGAGTTGATTCACGGCGCAGCACTGGTGGTGCAGTTGCCGGAGACATACATTGTTCAGAAGGGCGAAAACTTGCGGATCATCGCCTATAAGTTGTATGGAGACTCAGGCCGTTGGGCAGATCTCTACATCGCCAACCAAGCGATCATCGGCGAGGATGAAAATAAAATCTGGGTCGATCTGGAACTGACTGTGCCTTAACTGCAGTTTTCAGTGGTTAGTGGCTAGTGGCCCGTAACGGCACTGGAGACTGACTACTGGCCACTGCTCGTTGCCCCTGTGGTCAGTTCGCTTTGCCAGCAGTTCAGGCTGATGATGGCTTGAGGCCAGAAGCGTTACGGGCGGGAGAAGGCATGAAATTCAGCACTATCGACAGACGACTGCTGACGATTCTACTGATCGTTTTTGTGCAGATGCTGGGCGCGTCGCTCATTCTGCCGATCCTGCCGTTGTATGCGCAGCGGACGTTTCAGATGACGCCAGAACTGATCACGTTGCTCGTCTCCTCTTTCTTTGCCGCCCAATTTCTGGCCGGCCCGTACATTGGCCGGCTGTCGGATCGCTATGGCCGCATTCCTGTGCTGATTGTCAGTCAGATCGGGACGGTCATCAGTTTTGTCATGCTGGCCTTTGCGCCGAATTTCAGCTGGCTTTTCACTGCTCGCATCCTGGATGGCATCACCGGCGGCAATCTCATCGTTGCCCAGGCCTATATTACCGACATCACCCCGCGCGAAAAGCGCACGGAATTTTTAGGGTATATCTTCGCTGCCTTTGGTCTGGGCTTTATGTTTGGGCCCGCGCTGGGGGGTGTGCTGGCGGCGGCATACGGCGCCACGATGCCCTTCCTGGTGGCTGCGGTGGCCGCGGCGGCTGTTGTCACGCTCACCTGGTATGCGCTGGACGAGACCCTTACGTCGGAAGAACGAACGGCTGCCCGGGTCCGCGGCGCCGGTAGCCTCTCCATCGGCAGCGCGCTAGGCAATCTGCCCCTGATGACGATTCTTCTCATCGCGTTCTTCGGTAATTTTTCGTTGGGCATATTGCAGTCTACGTTTGCTCTGTACGGGGAAGCGGTGCTGTTCAAAGAGTATAGCGAAAAGATGACGAATATCGGAATCGGCCTGCTGCTGACCGTGGTGGGGGCAACCCTGTTGTTCACCCAAACCTACCTACTGCGGCGGATGGTGCGGCGCTTTGGGGAAGGCCAGCTTGTGGTGATAGGCAGCATTTTGCGCACGATCGGCATAGTGGTCTACGCGCTGATCACAACTCCGTGGTTGGGGCCGCTCGGCTCGTTATTTTTCGCCACCGGTTATGGGATTGCCAACCCGTCCTTACAATCGATGGCTACTTCAACTGTGGCCGATCAGGATCGCGGCGGCGTGCTAGGCCTCTTTCAGTCGAGTGCCAATCTGTCTACGATCATCAGCACGGCCATCGCCGGCATCCTCTTTACTCTGGGGCCGACGATCCCATACTGGTTGGGCGCGGCTATGTCATTTGTGGTGGTTCTGCCGGCCATTGGGCTGATACGGCGGACACAGACCCAGCCCATCGGAACGGCACAGGCGATGTGAGGTATGAGCGCAATCACACAAACCACATGAACGGTCATCAGCTGGCGGGAATACCGAATTTGAGTCTTCCGCTGATCGTCGGGCGCAAGAAGATCAAGGGGCAAAGGCCGGAAAATCTCCTGGCTCCAGCAGGTGACGCAACGCGCCGGTCTTCAGGTCGATCAACCACAGGGAAGGGACGACTTCTGGCCCGCGCAGGGGGAAACGGCGGGTGATCAGAAAGCGTCCGTCTGCGCTCCACACCGGCGGCCCGTGGTCGTGGGCGGCATCCGCTGTCAGCGCGGTAGCCTGTGTGCCGTCGGGGCGCATACGCCAGATCTGACTGCCGCGGGTCGCGCCGGGGCCTTCTAACTCCTTGCGCTGGAAGGCGAGCCAGGCGCCATCGGCGGATGGGACGGCCGATTTATCCTCGACCAGATTGCCAGCTCCGCTCAGATTCACCTGCTCGCCGCTCTCCACATCGATTGCGATCAGATGGGTCATCCATTCATCGCCGCTCTGCCAGAACTCGGTTGTATACAGCCTGAGTTGGGATGTATCCCAAGCGCATGACTCTCCTGTAGCGGTCGGGTAGAGAGCGGTTTGTCCGTCTATCAGATTGAAAACGCCCAGTTTCTGTTCATCAGGCGCAATGTAACAGAGCCACTGTCCGTCGGCGGACCAGCGGGCCTCCAGGCCGAGGCGTTGGCTATCGCTGAAGATCGGGGCTGTCTGGCCTGTGGCCACATCCAGGATCCAGATCCTTGGCGGGCTGAGCAGTCCGGAGGCAAAGGCATTGACAGAGCGGCGGGTGTAGGCCAGATATTGGCCGTCGAGTGACCAGCTCGGCCCGCTGCATGATCCATTTTCGCAGGCCAATAGCAGAGTGTCCTGCCTGGTGGCCAGATCGATCAGCCGCAGGTCGCTAATGCCCAGCGTGCCCAGCGCCGCGTAGACGATCTGCGTCCCGTCGGGCGATGGCGTGAAATCCCACACACTGTTTTCAGTAGAGGTGAGGGTGAGGGGTTGGATATCTGCGCTGAAGTCTCCATTTGCGACTGGCAGCGCCTGCAGTTGGGCGCGTCCGACTGCATCGACTGTTTTGTAGATCAGGTAGGAGGCGCCATCGGCTCTGGTTGAAGCAGCCCTCTGCGCTTGCCAGAAAAGGCCCAGGAGCAGCAGGGCGCAGACGCTCAGAGTGGACAGCACGGAGAGATCGAAACGGCTTATCCGGGGAGGCGATGGGGCTGACATAGATTCAGTTGCCAGTAGTCAGTTTCTAGTTGCCAGTGCCGTTACTGGCAACTAGCCACGAACCACTGCGGTTCAGGGATAGAGATAGGGCTGGTTGGGTTCTGGCACAGTGTTGACCTGCTCGGCCACAAGCACCGGCATGGCATTTCCTACCGGGACGGTGAACCGCCCAACGACCCGCACCCACTGGTCTTCCACCAACTCAGGCGCGTCCGGCCATTGGACCGTCAGCCCGACAGCCATGGCGTCGGCGGCGCAGCAGCCGACGACAAAGCGGGTGATGGTAAAGATGTTATTTTGCGCGCCACTGTGGGGCGCGACGATGTTATTTTGCGCGCCACTGTGAGGCGCGACATAGTTCTCGTCGGCGTTGTCGCTATGGTAAACAAAACCGATCACATCGGCGGTGTCTGTCTCGGCAGGCCATTGGCCTTCGTGGAAGGCGAGCACCCAATCCAGTATGCTGCGTTCGCTGGTCTGTCTGGCTTGGGCGGAACGCACGGCCGCGGGCAGTACGGAATCCAGGGACCCGACGCTGATCTCGCGATTGTCCAGAGCCGCCACGCCCAGAGGCCGGGGGGGCACGAAAAGGCCCAGTATGATGGGGAGCGCGATGAGCGCAAGCCCAGCCCAACCCAGATAGTAGCTATGATGATGGTCGTCTTCGGCCCCAGCGTGCGCATGCGCTGCCTCTGGGCGGTAGCTCCCCCCCACAAGAAAGAGACCGAGAATGGCCAGAATCGTCAGCCAGGCGAAGCGTTGGCTGATGTAAAAGTCGAGGGTGCCGGATGTGATGCGCGTGAGGAGAAAGATCCCCAATCCGAAGAGAAGCATTCTCTTGAGCGCGGATTGGACTCTGGGCAAACGCAAGATATCACTCATCCGCATCTCTTTCGAGCAGAGGAGCATTGCAACTCATGCTCCCACCTGCACATTCCAGAAGACGGCAATAACAGCCACAAGGGCCAAGGGCAGCAAGATCAGATAGAAGACTGTGCGCCGTCGAAAGATCCCCAAAAACAGCAGCGAGCTTTTGACATCCACCATTGGGCCGAAGACGAGGAATCCAAACAGCGAGCCGGTTGTAAAGGCGTTGCTGAAGGCCAGGGCGATAAACGCATCCACTGTAGAGCAGACCGATAGGATGAAGCCCAGGGCCATCAACACAAAGACGGAAATGATCGGCCCCTGTCCGATGGCAAGCAAAGTAGATTGGGGAACGAGGGTCTGCATGGCTGCGGCCAGGATCGAACCGGCGATCAGGTAGCGCCCCATGTCCAGAAAATCATCGCCGGCCATAGCGAGAGCCTGCCAGATGCGCGGATTGGGATGGACATGGTCGCGCTCCGTAGGGGCAACCCTTGTGGTTGCCCGCAAAACACTGCTGCGGGCGGCTGGGGTCTGCGGCCGCAGTTCCGCGCCTCTCTCGAGCAGAGGCGCATTCAACACCTCTTCTGGCCGGGCAAGATGGAAGATCAGGCCCACCGCAAATGCGACCAGAATACTGAAACCGACCCGTCCCCACAGAACGGGCCCCCAGCCGAAGGCGGCAAAGGTACTGAAGATCACAACCGGATTGATCACCGGCGCCGCCAGCAGAAAGGCGATGCCCACCGGCAGAGGCAACCCCTTGCCATAGAGCCGGCGGGTTACCGGTACGACTCCACACTCGCAGACAGGGAAAACGAACCCCAATCCCGCGCCGGCCAGGGCTGCGAGCAGCGGCTGACCGGGTATGAAGCGTTCCAGCATTTCCTGATTCACATAGACGGCGATAATGCCCGACACGATCGAACCGGCCAAGAGAAAGGGGGCGGCTTCGATGAAGAGGCCAAGGAACACTGTGACGAATGTCTGGAAGCGTTCGGCAACGAAAAATCGGGCCTGGGGTGTGTTGACGCTACTGACGAGAATCGCGGCAAGGGCCAGAATGGAAAGCGCCGCAATCCCCCAGCGCCCAAGCCGATGCGCGCCTGCGGAGTTCTCTGTTTTGTCCAGGGTTGCTTCCGTCAACGGCGATATCTGGCTCATAGTGAACGCTTGTAGGGGCGGGTCTTGCGCCCGCCTTGGGAATCACAACTGCAGTTTTAGTGGTTCGTGGCTAGTGGCCAGTAACGGCGCTGGCCACTGGAAACTGACTACTGGCAACTGATCTATGCCCCTACCGACAGGCGGCGCAAAGTCCGTAGATTTCCAGCAAATGGCTCTGGACCTGAAAGCCTTTCCGCTCTGCCAACTGTTGCATCAGCGGCTCTGCAACGCATTCATCAAAGTCGATGATGGCGTTGCAACTATTACACACCAGATGGTGATGTCCCCCCTCGGCGCGAATATACAATGGCGCTCCGTCACCGCAGGAGATGGGCCGTATGAGACCCAAAACAGTAAAAAGTTCCAACGCCCGATAGACCGTAGCCCGACCGATTTGGGGGTTGAGGGCCTTGGCCGCTTGCAACACCTGCGCCGGATTGAGGTGCCCCAATTGGTTCTCGATCACCTGGAGCACTGCCAGACGGGCCGGTGTGATTTTATAGCCAGCTTCTTTGAGGCGTTGTATATAGTTGTTTTGCGCGCCACTGTGGGGCGCGACATATTGGGAAGATCTGTTTGCGTTCACAGCCGCCGCGCCCGTTGAACTGCGGTTTTTAGTGGTTAGTTGCCAGTAACGGCGCAGTTGCTGAAAACTGGCAACTAAAAACTATAAGCGTCTGACTGCCGGGACGAGTCCCGCGTGCTCTACAGCCTCAATTTTATCTGAGATCGTGATATTCTGCTAATTGTCTGGATCAGACTGTGATTTTCGACTGTGATTTTTTGATTTATGTGATGAACAAGATGAAATCATGGTCAATCCTGAATCATATAAATCATAGTCCATATGGACCTCCCCGCCTGCCGTGCTATACTGAACGTATCAAAACAGCAGAGTGTTGATCTGAATATATCCCTGAACCTTGGGGAGAGGAAGCTGAATGGCAACATTCAAGATCAGAGCAACAGTGGCGGTCGATGGGTCTCTCATCGTCGCAGGTCTGCCTTTCAAATCTGGAGAGCAGGTAGAAATTACCATAAAATCGCTTGCTGTGAATCAGGAAGAACGAGACCGATACCCACTGCGAGGCAAGCCCTATAAGTACGATCTTCCTTTTGAAGGTATCGCTCTTCACGAGTGGGGCATCCAGGAATGATTGCGCTAGATACTCACATCTGGATATGGTGGATTTTGGACACTGGGAGATTGAGGGAAGCTCAAACGCAGGCCATTGCCGATAACGAAGTAGCTATACATTCATCGCCTGACCGGGACGCATGCCAGTCTGATTTTATCAGACTGGGTTTGGGAAAATACATTTCATGAACTTGAGCGAACCACTTTTCATGCAATTGAGCAATTGTTTAATATTGATGGTGGCTTATGGCGCATTATTGAGAACGAAAAAACATTGTATGAAAATGTAAGGAATCTTTCTGTATACGGAACGACTACTCCATCACCTGATTCAGATTGAAGCCTATGACAACCGCGAGCAACAGACTCTACTTCGGCGACAACCTTGATATTCTACGCGAGCGCGTCGCCGATGAGAGCGTTGATCTGATCTACCTCGACCCGCCGTTCAACTCCAACGCTACCTACAATCTGCTGTTCCGGGAAAAAAGCGGCGCACAGTCGGCGACGCAGATTATGGCCTTTGATGACATATGGCAGTGGGGGCTGGAATCCGAATCCGCCTACCATGACGTGGTTACGAACGGCTCGAAAGCCTTGGCGGATTTGCTGCAGGCCATGCGCTCATTCCTGGGGCCGAACGACATGATGGCCTACCTCACCATGATGGCGCAGCGCATGGCCGAACTCCAGCGCGTGCTCAAGCCCAGCGGCAGCATCTACCTCCACTGCGACCCAACAGCGAGCCACTATCTGAAGCTGTTGATGGATGCCATCTTCGGGCGGGCGAACTTCCGCAATGAGATCGTGTGGCACTACGGTAAGTGGAGTAACGTTGCCGGTTACTTTCAGCGCAATCACGACATAATCTTGTTCTACGTGAAGTCGGATAGGGCAAAATTCAACAAGCAGTACAGTCTTTCTCCTGACAAGAAACGCAAACTGGAAATCGGATACCAGGTCAACCGGCCTGGGGGGAGAAAACAACTCATTGTGTACGACCGGAAGAAAGCGTCCAAGAAAATAAAAGAAGGCGATTACGACAAAATCGTTTATCGAGATAACGAGAATCCTGGCATGCCCATGCACGACACTTGGCATGACATCAATATCATCAATTCACAAGCCAAAGAACGCCTGGGCTATCCCACGCAAAAGCCGGAAGCGCTGCTGGAACGCATCATCAACGCCAGCAGCAACGAGGGCGACGTTGTTCTCGACCCCTTCTGCGGCTGCGGCACAGCCATCGCGGCGGCGGAACGTCTCAATCGCAGATGGATGGGCATTGATGTCACCCATCTTGCCATCACCCTCATACGCCATCGACTGCATGACTCGTTCGGCGAAGACCTGAAGCCCTACCACATGCTCGGCGACCCCAAAGACCTGCTCAGCGCCGAATCTCTGGCCCTACACGACCGCTATCAATTTGAATGGTGGGCCTTGGGTCTGGTGGATGCCAAGCCAGCCCAGGACAAGCGCAAGGGCGCGGATTCGGGCATAGACGGCTATATCAACTTCTTCGACGACAACAGCGGCAAGGCCAAGCGCATCATCGTGCAGGTCAAGAGCGGCAACGTGCAGCGCGGCCAGATAGCTACCCTCAAGGGCGACATGGAGCGCGAGAAGGCGGAGATCGGTCTGTTCGTTACGCTGAAGCCGCCCACAGGGCCGATGCGTACCGAGGCGGCTGCGGCCGGCTTCTACGAACCGAGCCATTTTCTGGGCCACACGTTTCCCCGCGTGCAGATTCTCACCATCGAGGAGTTGCTGTCCGGCGCGCAGGCGCACTATCCGCGCTTCGCTCCCCAGGCCACCTTCCGGCAAGCGCCCCGCCGCCTGCGTCAGCAACGCGAACAGACACGTATGATTTGGGAATTATATACTTGACTGCACAAGGATTCCCGTGCGTTGCGTGTGAATATGTGGTATGATGGAGATACTTCGAGAAGAGAAAAGCCCGTCAGTGCGGCAAACACTACGGGCTACGATCCACAAGGTCAGAACTTATGGATACGCCCCAGAGTACCACACTCCACAAGACCTATCAAGAACGAGGCTACTGTTCGCGAGCTGGCTATGCTCGCATCCGTGAAGTATTGCGCTCTTGTTGCTGGCTATACAATCGCTCCCTTGAACAGCGCAAGAATACCTATCTTTCTGATGGCAAGGGCATGAGTTTGTACACGCAGATGAAAGAGCTGACCCAGCTACGAAAGGAACAACAGTTCTGGCGAGATATAGGGATAACAGTTTCTCGCGGAGTCCTGGTACGAGTAGACAGGTCATTCAAGGCATTCTTTCGTAGGGTAAAAGCTGGGGAAAAGCCTGGTTATCCGCGCTTCAAGCCGCATCAACGCTATCAGTGCCTTGAGTTGGCAAGCGTTACAGCGGGCATGGTGAAGGGCAATCGTATCAAGGTGAAGGGATTGTCTGTTATCAGAATACGGCCCAATCGTGCATTGCCAGCCAGTAGCCAGTTGAAAGCCTTGCGAATCGGTATGCACGGTCGCATCCTGACAGTCGATTTGGTATATGAAGAGGAAAGTGAGCCACTTACTTCTGTGGATACTGCGGTGGGCATAGATATGGGCGTAAATGAACGCATGACCTTCAGCGATGGGGAAACAGTATCCCGGCGCGTGATTGACAGAAGTAGAGAAACAAGCTTGCAACGCGCGATTTCCACAAAGAAGAAAGGAAGTAATCGACGGCGAAAGGCGGTATCCGCTTTTGCCCGCGAGAGGCGCAGGAATACAGTACGCAATCGCAACGAATGCCATCGGTTGACTACTGCTATCGTGCGAAAATACCAGAAGATAGCGGTTGAGAAGTTGACAATCAAGAACATGTCGCGCAAGGGTGGCAATCGGAAACGTGGCTTGAATCGCGGCATGATGGAACAGACATGGGGCATACTCTTTCAACAATTGCGCTACAAGGCAGAATGGGCCGGTAGACAATTCGCTGAAGTTGACCCCCGCTATACATCCAAGACCTGTTCCCACTGCGATGAAGTAAGGAAAGAGAAGCTGGCGGTTTATCGGATATTCGAATGTTTGCGGTGTAGTCATACGGAAGATCGGGATACCAACGCCGCTAAAAATATTCAGAAACGCGGGTGGAAATATCCCGCACAGCCGGTTCCACCGGCTGAGAAAGATATGCTTGTGCAGTCAAGTATATAATTCCTAAGGAACTTTATCTATGTCACGCATGACAGTGGAACAACTTCGGCAAGATCTTCCCATGGCGCGGGAAGCGGCCTACTTTCAGACCGGGACGTATGGCCCGGCCAGCGACTCTGTGCTGCGAGCGGTGCAAGAGACGATGGAGAGCGAGGCGCGTCACGGGCCGGCCACCCCGGCGGGAAGACAGGCGCACATGGAGCGGGAGGCGGCCGCCAGAAGCGGGTTGGCCCGGCTGCTCAACATCAGGGAGGAGGAGTTGGGCATCATCACCAACACCTCCCAGGCTATGCAGCAGATTGTGCGCGGTATCGGCTGGCAGCCCGGCGACGAGTTCATCATGACCTCCCTGGAGCATGTCAGCACCTACGGCCTGTCTGATGTGTTGGCGCAGGAGCACAGCGTCGCGGTCAAGGTCATCGAGGGCGATCAGAAGGACGCGGCACTGCTGGAGGAGCTGGCCTCTGCTGTGAGCGAACGAACCCGACTTGTCTGCCTCAGCCATATCGCTTCCCCTAATGGTCGGCTTCTGCCCGTGAAAGAGGCGGCTGCCATCGCCCATGGCGCGGGCGTTCCTGTCGTTCTCGACCTGGCCCAGTCGGTGGGTCAGATGCCGGTGGATATCTGCGCGCTCGACTGTGATTTTGCCGTGGGATCCGGCCACAAGTGGTTGCTTGGCCCTATGGGTACAGGCTATGTCTTTATCTCTGCGCGACATATCCCCGGCTTTCGCCCCAATTTCATCCCCGACCGCAATCCGTGGACGCTTGCCGACGTTCCCACACCAGAGGCAACGGCCCGGTCTCGCATCGAAATTGGCACCTATAACCATGCCCTTGTGGTTGGCCTGGGCAGAGCGGTCGAGATCATGGAGAGCATCGGGTTGGACACCATCCAGGCAAAGGCAGCCTATCTGACGAGCCGGCTGCGGCGTGAAATTGCGAAGATGGAGCGGGCGCGCATCATCACGCCCGCGGAGACGGGGAAGTCCGCCGGCATCACCTCGGTGATGTTCGACGGGTTCACGAAAAAGGAGATGGACGGTCTGGTTGCGCGGCTGCAGGCACGCCAGAAGGCAGTCGTCAAGGCTCAATGGTTGACGGCCCCTCCTGATCCGGTCAAAGTGGCGATGCGTATTTCTGTGGCCGCGTTTAACAGTGAAGACGAGGTGGACCGCCTGTTGGAGGGGATTGAGGAGGGTCTGTCATCGCGTGCCTAGCCGGCGCTGTCTTAGCCAGTTTTACCTATCGCGCCTCTTTCGAGCAGAGGCGCATTCAACCATATAAAAGGAGAGGGAATATGCCTGAACGTCTGATACTCTGGGGGCCGCCTGTGGTGGACAGGGTTCCTGGTGATCCCGACTACGCTGCCTGTTTGCCTGGATGGGTAAAAAAATGCGCGGACGCAGGCGTCTCGAAGATCATTGGCGGTGACCGAACGCTTGCGTTGACTGAGGCTGCCCATGAAGTTGGGATCAAGGTGGATCCCTACGTGAACCACAATGCCTTTCCCAGGCATGGCAGCGCCAGGGTCACCTATGGATGGTCTCTCGATTTTCTGCGTCTCCCTGTGACTGCCGCCGCCGCGCGAGAGATTCTTGACAGGCACCGGCCCATCTATGACGCTCCGAAAGTAACCACCACGATGAGCGACTTTGCGCGTCAGCATCCGCAGTACCGCAGTCTGACGCGCAGCCACTGTCGCGCCCCACAGTGGCGCGCAGAACAACCTTACAACCTGCAACCGGGCGAGGATCTCTACCTAAGCCCTGCTTTCCCGGCGGTGCGCGCCCATCAGACACAGCTATTCCTTGAGGCGCTGGCTCATACCCAGGGGGATGGGATTCAGGTCGAGTTCGTGCTGGGAAACGAGGATGAGAACGGCGTTGTGCCCTACGGCTACGAAGACCGCACGGTTGCGGAGTTCCAGGCAAAACATGGGAAGGATCCGTTCGATCTGCCCAATGACGATCTGGAGTGGATGCAGTTTCGGGCCGATTATGTCACCCTTTCCTTGGCGGAGATGCGGGCCGCGGTCAAGCAGGCCTACCCTGAAGCTGTGTTTTCAACAACCATCATCGCCGGTGAGAAGGAGGAGTATCTCAAGCTTTTGCAGGACTGGCCGGCCTGGATCGAGCAGGGCATTGTCGACGAGTTTTATCTCTGGTTCCGGACGGAGTCGGATGTAAAGGCGCTTGAACGCCAGGTGCGCTATGCTGTGGATGTGGCTGCCGGTCGGGCGCCGGTCATCGCCGAGCTTTCCTGCTATCATCCGGGCAGCTTTCAGGATCCGGCGCTGATGCTGGCTGCCGGGGAGGCGGCCATTGCCAACGGCGCGGCCGGGGTTGGCATATACCGCAGCCACGCGGTCGAGCAGTTGGATTTCTGGCCCGTGCTGGAAACGTTGCGAACGCTGTAGCTGAACACCGCGATGGTACTATAAATCAGATTCGACGACATCCGCTCTTTAAGATTTTTAGCGGTTCCATGGCAATCTGAAGAAGCCCGGACGGGCTATTTTCGTTCCCAGGAACTCCTCTGTCTGCCTGCGCCAGAGCACAAAGGTGTCGCCTACGCTGGTGGTGTCATCGTAGAGGAAATCGGGAATCTCGCCCTTGATGGATGAGCGCCCGAAGGCGTCCGCCTTCTCCCAGACGATCACGGTGTCTGCCTGCAACGTCCACCCTTGTTCCCCTTCCCCAGCGGTCTTGCGATAGTTTTCCGGCGCCAGCAAGACTGACAGCCGTCTGGCGGCGCGTTCGTATCGGCGGTCAGCGTACTGGGCCCACGAGATTGGTTGGCACCACTTCGGTAGCGGTCCGTCAATATGCTTCTCCAGTAGGTCGCAGATAGTTTCAGACGACATCCGCAGGATGTCGCGCGGCTCCTGTATGGCGTCGAGCCTGTCCATGACGTCAGCCAGATACCGACGGTAGAGATCAGTTGTCAGCCTATCCCGTATGTCCTTGACACTTGTGTGTAGCTGGTCAGCCAGGGAGTGCTTATGGGTGGGAAGAGAGGTATTGGTGTAGATCATGAGACAGCGCTTCATTATTTCATCCGGGAACGACTGGGGCTCGGCGTTCATAGAAAGGACGAAGCACGGATGCTCCTTGACTGGCTGCATACCCTCGTCCTTGACAATCTCCAGTCCATGGTCTGTGAAGCGTCTACGGGTAATGTCGTCGAAGACGACAGGGAAACGCTTGTAGTTTTGCTGCAAGCCCCGGAGCGTTCTGCGGGTGAAGTTATCCTTCGGCACCGTACTTGGATGTCCGAACATGCTGGTGATCAGGGTATCCACCAGGCTTGTCTTGCCGCAGTTCGATTTGCCATAGATGATCGCGAACGACGGGTAACGGAAGACATTGCCGCCTGCTACGATGGCGCGGGCTCGCAGGTCGCAGATGAACGGGGAAATGTACAGCCAGGACATAAATGTAAAGTAGTCTCGTTGCAGCTGAGGCACGTTGCCGACAAAGCCCAGCTCATAATTGTTGATATATTCCACAATCGCTTCGGCGCTTCGCCTCAAGCCCTCATCGTCTGGCCCTAGCGGAACATGAACACCCGAAAGTGAGACATGTCGAGATTCTCGGTGGATGGTCAGGCTAGTTGGCCTAGTCTCATCACTCTCATGCAGACCCTTTTGCCAGCGCATCCTTTTGATTTCCGCCTTCGCTTCGGGTGTGACGACATACCTGCCGTTCTTGCGAGATACCAGGGAAGATACAACCCGCTCAATCGGGGCGGCGAGCTCCTCGACCTTATGTATGATCTCCGGAGGCGTAGGTTCCCCCACAGGAGGGGCCTGGAAGACCGTCAAGCCTGGGTCCTGCAAAACAGGGGTTTCCATAAACGAGATCTCGGCCGATCGCAAATCTACGGGCATATCAATCTTGTCTGCAGCAGTCTCCTTGACGGCGTCATACTCGCGCGAGTAGTGCTCCCAAGCTTTGGGATCATCGTCAAAGATGATCAAGGTTTCAGGTTGCCTGCCGCCAAAGGCGCGTTCCGACAGATTGGCTGATCCAACGATGACTCTGCGGCGCTCAGGGTTATCGGCTTGGAGAAGATACAGCTTGGCATGGGCGATGTTGTCTTTCACCACGTAGAACCGGGCTTGGCCCGCTTGAATCCTCTCGAATATGACCCGCTGGCGCTCTTCCTCCAACTGAAGGGCGATATCTCTCACCTGATTGATAAGGAACTGCTGGAAAGCAACGATGTGAGCGAACCGCCCTAGTCCTCCTTCGTACCCGAAGACGCACTCGAAGCGCTCGAAGGAGTACTTGTCCAGCATCTTGACAATCATCTGCGTACTGACCGAGTAAGTCAGAGCGCGCATCCGGTCGAAGCCTTCGAAGACGTTCCAACTGAACGCCTCGACTCCCTTGAACTGGGCCGTAACGACTTTCAAGCCCTGCTCAGCGACAGAGCGGGCATCGCCAAAGTCGAATCGGTTCTGCATAGGGTCATTCATCATCAGGCCTCCCTCTTTTCAACACCAGCCTGAGACCGATAGATTTTTGTTGAACAAAGTTACACCTGCTCAACAACGCACGCTTGCAGCGCGGGGGTATCTCCCAAAGCGCGCAGGAATATCCCACGCGCGCCATTCAGATCCCGATCCATTCGTTTGCCATCACTACCTACCACGACTTTGGCGCCGCCCAGCTTATGATCGACTTCACCTGTCCAGCTACAGGTCTTTGACGTATACGCTTCATTCACATCCAGCACGACTTTGCCAGACTCGAACGCCTTGCGCTTGAGAAACTGTTTGAAGCGATAGTGGGCAAAGGTCAGCATCTGGCGCACAGACTTCTTGCGAATCTTGCGCGCGCCCCGTTTTCGTTGCCTGCGTTCAGATACTCGACGCATTGGTTGTACACATAGCGGGATGCGCCAAACCATTCCTTAAACTGCGCTCTCTGTTGCGCTGTCGGATAGATCCGTATCTTCTTTGATTTTCTTAGTGTATCTCCGCAATCCGTTGACGCGCGCAGATGCGACAGGGATGGCGAGTATATCTTCGCTGCGTTCTTCTTGGGGGCTGTGTACGACCTGGTTGAGAACCACGAGTTCGCCACCGTTTTGCTCGATACGATATTGGATGCGTTCTGCGCCAAATCTTGCAAGGCGGTCTCGGTGGGCAACCACAAGTGTGAACTTTTCTCCGCTATGAAGTCGCTCCAGTATGGAGACAACTCCTTTTCGTTTGAAGTTGAGTCCACTGCCGATGTCTGTGATTTCCCAGCGTTCGAATTGTTGGAATGCGTCCCTCGTCAGCCTACAGTCGGATGGTCTTTCGAGAGACGCCCAGTTTCGCAGCTGCTTGCTTAGTTGTGGATAGCATAAACCAATTATAGATTATTTTTTACTTTTATATAAATTTATGACTTGTTACAGTTAACCTTTTCCCGTCAATGTGGAGACGATCATAGCGTCTGCGCAGAACATGAACAAGTTCCTGAAAGGGACAAAGCGCCCAAAGTCATTGGATTCGTTTCCCGAAACCTCGCAAGACGCTCCGGGCCTGCTCTGCATATCCCCAGCCCTGCTCCGAGGATATGCAGGCCCTCGGATATTTCTAATCCCCGTCTGTACGTCTGTTGACAAGTGACAGGCGACATCGTAACCTACTATTGTGATCGTATCGTTCAAGCGCCGAGGCCTCAAGGCGCTCTATAACGGTCGGGGGTCGCGGCGAGTGGACCCAGACATGTTCGAAAGTTGACACGTATCCTTGCCGTACTCGATCAGAGTCGTGCGCCGCAAGGGCTGGGTGTAACCCGTCAGGCACTGTCGGATCTGGTGAACGGGAAGTCCGGCGTATCGGTCGAGATGGCCCTGCGTCTGTCCCAGGCATTCGGCTCTACACCGGAGACCTGGCTCGGCATGCAGACCGCCTACGATCTGTGGCTGGTCCGGGAACGAGCCAAAGATATCAAGGTGGAGAGATTTGCGATGCCCGGTTCAACGTAGCCGCGTTGGTTTCAGATTGGGCCATCAGGTCGCGGCCGCATGAATGGGGGGCTGCCCGTCTCTATCTCCCGCCAGGGACTCCAGCCGATTCTCTATGTTCGGGATGAACTGACATCGGCCCAATATTCTTCCACCAGGGAGGCTTACGTCCTCAGGGGCGATGCCCTGCTCTCTGGCCCGCTGTTCTCCGTACCGGAGGAGCTGTTTCCACTCACACTCTTCTATGTAACGGCGTAATGCTTCCCGCAGAAGCGCGCTCCTGGCGCGGCCCTCCTGCTTCATCACCTCATCCACCCGCTCCGCCATCTCAAGGGGCAGGGAGAAGGTGATGGTCTTGGTTGTTCGTGGCATACTCACTTCTTGTTACCGAGTCTTACCGAGATTCTGCGCTCTCAAGGGACTTCTGTCAACATTGTTACTTATGCGGCAAACATAGGAGCATATCAAATCTACAATGTTCTCTCTACACTTTTCCGATAGCTCGCGATTGCCTTGAGATTGGAAATCAATCTACTTGCCAGCTCATTGGGATTCGAGTAAAATAGAAGTGATTCGTTTTGATCCTTTGAGGAGAATGCCCATTTGTCATTTCGTCCATTCTCTTTAGGCGATGTTCTGCTTCTGCAGCGTCTGCGCAAGTATTCGACACCTCTTCAGATCGAGCGCATCCTGCTGGAACCGATTTCGCCTGTGCGAACTGTACTGCACTCGTGTTTTCCCTGGTATCGGCCCGGCTCGTTTACCTACGTTCTGCGTCAGGAAGAGCATGGCTTGGCCCGCGAAGGGCTGATTCAATTGCATCTGCGTCCCCACTCCCATGAAGCCGATGTGACTCTTCTTTCTCCTGCCCTTGATGCGCCCCCGGGCCATCCGGCCATCTGGCAAAAGCTGTTGAGCCACAGCGCGCAGCATATCATTCGCCAGAAGGTGAGCAGACTCTTCAGCGACCCGCCGGACCAACCGCTGCTCGTCAACACATTCAAGCAGGTCGGTTTTGCGCTGCTCACGCGGGTTACGATCTGGCGGCTGGGGAGCGCGCCGCTGGCCTGGCCCGACTCGAGCCCGGCTACAGTCCGGCTACAGCGAGCAGCGGACGCTTGGGAACTGGAGCAGCTGTATCAGCGTATAACACCTATGCCTGCGCAGCAGTTGGAGATGGGATTGGCGCCCAATCAAGCTGAAGATGGCAGAAGCTCGCCTATTTTGTCTAACCCGCATCAGGCGCCGATGACGGGCTATGTGTTGGCGGATGAGCGCGGCGGCGGATTGACCGGCTGCGTCCAGATTCTGTGGGGCAAGCGTTGTGCCTGGATCCGTCTGTGGATCGATACAAACGATCCCCAGACAGAGAATGCCCATCTGCTGCTGCGTTTTGCCTTGCAGCGCATCATTGAAGCGCCGCAGGCCCGACGCGCCTATATTGGCGTGCGTGCTTACCAGACCGGTCTCAATGCACTGTTGAGCGACTACGGCTTTGCCCCCTTTACGGACCGGGTGCTGATGGTGCGCAATATTTTGCAGTGGCGGCGACAGGCGGTCGACCAGCGCATGCCAACGCTGGAAGCTGCGCAGGAGATCGTGCCCGGCTCGCTCGCCATCCCGGAGGTCGATAGCTGACAAAGATAGAGAATTTGCTTGCGACAAAGCTCCTGTGACGGATATGAAGGCCAGGAGCGTCCTTGAAATCGTTCAATGCCTTTGCTCGAAAGAGGCGCGAATGGAGGAGCCGATCAGACAAAAATGACTTTACGCATAGCAGATGATCTGGAGCTGTTGTTAGCTGTTCTGCCAGCACGCATTCGCGCATCCTTGCAACAGCTGGATCGGGCCAGCGATCTGATCGAAATTGTGATGGACCTGGGCCGTCTGCCGGAGGCGCGCTTCACCGACGGCGAAGTCTGTCTCAGCCCCGAAGAGACGACGCGTGGCGACCTGCGCCACATCATCGAAAACATCGGTGACTTCGGTGCAGACAACCGGGCTGGCATCGAGCGCACCCTGCACCGCATTTCCGCCATCCGCAACCGCAAGGGCGCGGTCATCGGTCTGACCTGCCGCGTCGGCCGCGCCGTTTTCGGCGTCATTGACATCATCCGGGACATCATCATGAGCGGCAGCAGTCTGCTGCTACTGGGCCGGCCCGGCGTGGGCAAAACGACCCTTTTGCGCGAAGCGTCCCGCGTGCTCAGCGACAAAAAGCGGGTGGTGATCGTCGATACCAGCAATGAAATTGCCGGGGACGGCGACATTCCCCATCCATCGATTGGGCGGGCGCGCCGCATGCAGGTGGCGACGCCAACCCTGCAGCATGAAGTGATGATCGAAGCGGTGGAGAACCATATGCCCGAAGCGATCATCATCGATGAGATCGGGCGGGAACTAGAGGCCGTGGCCGCCCGCACCATCGCCGAGCGCGGCGTGCAGTTGATCGGCACGGCTCACGGCAATACGTTGGAGAACCTGTTGATGAATCCGACCCTTTCCGATCTGGTCGGCGGCATCGATACGGTGACCCTTTCGGATGAGGAGGCGCGGCGGCGGGGCACGCAGAAGACGGTGCTGGAGCGCAAGGCCCCACCGACTTTCGATGTGTTGATCGAGATTCAGGAGCGCCAGCGCATGACCGTTCATCACAAGGTGGCCGAGGCCGTCGACGCACTGCTGCGCGGCTGGACCCTCTCGCCAGAGATTCGCTACGTGAACAGCGAGCGTGAGGTTCACATCGAGTCTGTCGAGAACCGGGAAAAGTCCGGCCGTATCGGACAGAGCCGGCAGACAGGCCGCCGCCAGCGGGGCGGCAAGCGCGAGGAGAGTTCCTTGCAGATGACGGAGTTGCTCGACGGAGGCGTGGGGGCGCCGAACGGAGAGGGTGAACGGAAATCTGTGCGCGTGTTCCCCTACGGCATCGGCCAGAATCGGTTGCGTACTGCCGCCCAAAACCTGAAAGTTTCGGTGGAGGTCGTCAAAGAGCTGCGGGATGCGGATATCGTCATGACGTTGAAGAACTATTTCCGCCAAAAACCCCAACCCATCGCCGATGCGGAACGCCAGAATGTGCCTGTTTACGTGCTGCGCAGCAATACTGTTACGCAGATGGAGCAGTATCTGTTGGATGTATTCCAGCTGCGGCGCACTGATCCGGATGTTGTCTTCGACTCTGCCATGCGCGAGACGCAGAACGCGATTCAACGGCTGTTGAAGGGCGAAAAGTCGGTGGAGCTGAGCCCGCAGGCGGCCTCCATCCGCAGCCAGCAGCACCAGTTGGCGCGCACAGCCAATTTCATCAGCCATAGTTACGGGCGGGAGCCCCACCGCCGCGTGCGGATTTTCAGCCCACCGTAATCGCCGGTGCAATCGCCATGTTTGTAACCTTTGAAGGGTTGGATGGCAGCGGCAAGACCACACAGATTCATCTTCTGGCGGAGCATCTGCGCCGGGCCGGGTGGACTGTGCTGACGAGCCGCGAGCCGGGGGGTACCCGTATCGGCAACGGAATTCGTCAGTTGTTGCTGGATGTGGCGCATACGGAGATGCGCGCGCGTGCCGAGGCATTGCTCTTCAATGCCGCGCGCGCGCAACTCGTCGAAGAGGTAATCCGCCCGGCATTGGCCGTGGGCACGGTCGTCCTGTGCGATCGTTTTGCCGACAGCACCCTCGCTTATCAGGGCTTCGGCCATCAGCAAGATATCGCGGAGCTAGAGCGTCTGATCGCATACGCCACTGGCGGGCTGCGCCCCGATCTGACAGTCTACCTGGATCTGCCGCCTGAGGAAGGGATCGGGCGCAACCGGGGCGCAACGGGCAGTGAATGGAATCGGCTGGACGCGCAGGAGCTATCTTTTTATCAACGTGTAGAGGCTGGCTATCGGCATCTGATCGCGCAAGAGCCGCGGCGCTGGGTCGTCATTGATGCCGGGCGTCCACGCGTGGACGTTCAGCGCGCGGTTGTCAGGGCAGTGCAGGGCAGGCTGTCTGCCCTGATCGACAGGGCGAACTGAAAATCGTTCAATGCGCCTCTTTCGAGCAGAGGCGCGAGTGGGGAGAGCCGCGCATGAAACTGATCATCGCGATTGTAAATGAGGAAGACAGCCCTAATCTCCTGGACCGTTTGGGACGGCGTGGCTATTCGGCAACCATCACCGGCTCCAGGGGCGGTCTTCTGCACATCGGCAATGTGACCATCCTCTGCGGCGTTCGGGATGAGCAGGTGGAGGATGTGCTGACCGTCTTTCGCGAAAGTTGCACGAGCCGCATCCAATATGTGACACCTCTGCCGCCGGTGATGGAACCAGGGGAGATGCACATTCCCACACCGGTGGCAAAACAGGTGGGCGGAGCTACGATTTTTGTTGTGCCGGTAGAGCACTTCGAGAAGATATAAGGCCAATTGCCTGTCGCAGGGGGTATCCTTTGCTGGCACGCGCCGGAACTAAGCAGCTAGTGATTCGTGGTGGGCGCTGCCTTTTGTGGGCACGCGTCTGTCTACGGCTCGTCCAAGTCGGGCATACTTCCCATGTCTGGCATACCGCTGTCGTCTCCGTCCGCCGCGGCCGGCATGGAGGATTCGATCGATTCCGGGCTTTCGCCGGCTTCCAACCGATCCATCACTTCGGAGATTTCCTCATCCAACGGCTCGCCCGTCTCGTCGCTCATCTTACGCATAAAGTGGGCCAGCGCTTGGGGGTCTTCCTTTTCCAGACCGGCCATGAGAGAGGGATCATCCGCCATCGCTTCAAGGCGGTTGTCTTCTGAACGCAGCACGCGTAGACGGCTCATCAAACGGCGCAGGCGCTGCCCGGCGCAGTTGGGGCAGGCGGATGCGCCGGCTTCGGCCGCGCTCATGGTGCGGAAGAGGACGCTCACCCGTTTCTTGCAGTCGCAACAGTGGTATTCGTAGATTGGCATTGGGTATCCTTGACAGATTTTCTTCTCTTCATCCATATACGCGCAGGACGAATGATCGTTTGCTGTGCAGGAGGGAGCCGCGCATATTCGTGGCCGATGCCGGCGGGTCTGGGCGTATATTGCTGTCACCTGCCCTGGTACAGGATCCAGACGCGCCAGATTTTCTTTCACTTTTCACTTGAACTATACTGATCTGGCAACCGGCATAGATTTCTTTATTGTTCATTATATCCATCAAGGAATCCGACACAAAGTGGTGGTGATGCTTGGCTAGTATGTTTGAAATCCAGGACGATATTACCTCGATCTACGATCGGCAAAATGAGTCACATCCGATTCTGGTGGTGATCTCCGGGCCGAGTGGGGTGGGCAAAGACACGATCCTGAGGCTGATGAAGCAACGGGGCCTCTCCTTTGATTTTGTCGTCACCACCACTACCCGGCCCCGAAGACCGGCTGAAATCGATGGTGTGGACTATCACTTCGTGTCGGTCGGTGAATTCGCCGAGATGATCGACGCCGATGAACTGTTGGAATATGCGGTTGTCTACGGGGATTATAAAGGGATTCCCAAAGCCCAGGTGCGCAACGCATTGGCGAGTGGCCGGGATGTCATTCTGCGTATCGATGTGCAGGGCGCAGCAACGATCCGCCGGCTCATACCGGCGGCAGTGACGATCTTTCTGGTCGCAGAGAGTGAAGAAGAGCTGATGCGGCGTCTGCTGGAGCGCAAAACCGAAACCCCTGACAGGCTGAAAATGCGCATTGTCACCGCCCGCAAGGAGATGCAGCATCTGCATGATTTTCATTATATGGTCGTCAATCGGGATGACTGCCAGGATGAGACCGTGGATAAGGTGATCAGCATCATTCAGGCGGAAAAATGCCGCGTGGATTGGTCGCCTGTCGAGTTATAGATGATCTGTGATGAATATGCGAGGAAACTTCAGGGACGTGCGGCCCACAGGCAGCCCGTCATTGACGCCAACTTTTTTCATTCCTCTCGTCCCCCCGCGCATCAGCCGAGTGCTGATCGGCGTCAATCTTTGCGTTTTCGCTGCCACATTTGTCTATGGGCTGCTGGTTTTCGGTGTGTGGAACGGCCCCATGGATCTGCGGGTTCTCTATCGTTTGGGCATGAAATCCAACGAGGCGATCCTGAACGGGGAAACCTGGCGTCTCTTCACGGCCATGTTTCTGCATATCGGCCCTATACACCTGATCTCCAATCTGATTGGCCTCTATTGGCTTGGCCCCATTATCGAAGGTCATTACGGCCATCTGCGTTTCGCCGTCATCTACCTGCTGGGCGGACTGCTGGGGAGCATCGCCAGCTACGCCTTTTCGCCCGCGCTCTCTGCTGGGGCGTCCGGCGCGGTCTTTGCGTTGCTGGGCGCAACCATCATCTATTTCTATCGCTATCGGGAGAATATGGGACGCCAGGGCCAGTCGATGCTCCAGTCTGCGCTGGTGATTCTGGTCATCAACCTGGCGCTCGGCTTTTCTGTCAGCAACGTCGACAACTGGGGCCACATAGGCGGGTTGGTGGGCGGCGCGATCGTCGCCATTGGCCTGTTGCCCCGCTACCGCCAGCCGGCAGTCGTGCGCCTCGGTATGCAGGCGCTGGCGCGCGAGCCGCGCATCCTGTGGAGTCTCACATGGACGTTCGTGTGCGCGTTGCTCCTGCTCGCCGCCTACCAGGCGGCGACGAACGCCGGGCCTCCTCCGCTGCGCTAACCGCTCCCAGACGCTGCTTTCTCGGCTGAATCCAGGCTTTCGGCGATCAGCTCGACTATATCCTTCACTGTTACGCCCTCTTGCGCCGAGTTGGCCGCATCGGTCATCATGGTCAGGCAGAAGGGACAGCCGACGGCAACTGTTTCGGCGCCGATGGCGCGGGCTTCGGCGTAGCGTTCTTTGTTGACGGCCCGTTCCCCCGGCTCCTCTTCTTTCCAGAACTGAGCGCCGCCCGCACCGCAACAGAAGCTCTGCTGGCCGTGACGCGGCATCTCCTCCAGTTGAATATTGCCGGCCTGCAGCAATTCGCGCGGGGCGTCGACAATGCCGTTGTGGCGGCCCAGATAGCAGGGGTCGTGGAAAGTGACCAGCCCATTCTGCTGGATATTGTATTCCAGTCTTCGGGTCGCCACCAGTTCCGCCAGCAATTGGGTATGGTGAATCACTTCGAACTGCTGCGGGTCATCTCGTTGGCTGTACTGGTGGTACTCCTTGCCGATGGCTTGGAGGCAGTGGGGGCAGGTGGTGACGATCCGTTTGGGCGTCACTTCGTTCAGCAACTCGATATTGGTTTCCGCCATGCCCCAGAACAGATCCTCCCGTCCGGAGCGTCGGGCGGCGTCGCCGCTACAGCTCTCCATCTCGCCCAGCACCGCGTAGTTGACGCCGGCGTGGTTCAAGACTTTGGCAAAGGCCTGAGCCGTCTGTCTGGCCCTGGGATCATAGCTGGGCGCGCAGCCCACCCACCACAGGATATCCGCCTCCGGATTTTCCTCGATAGTGGGCACTGCCAGCCCCTCTGCCCAGGCCAGCCGTTCACGGGCGCTCTGGTTCCAGGGGTTGCCCTGACGTTCTATGCCGCGATAGGCCTGTTGCAGCGACTGGGGGAAGCTATCTTTTGTCAGAGCCTGATAACGGCGCAGGTGCATAATGTCGAACATGGGTTCGTTGCCCACCGGGCAGATGTCGATACAGGCGCCGCAGGCGGTGCAGGCCCACACAGCTGATTCACTGATGGCGTAGTCGAGTAGGGAGGGCGTATCTGCGCCGGCGGCGATGGCATCTGCATGGCCGTTGATGGCATAGCGTTTGTTGATCTCCAAGGCGGCGGGGGACAACTCCTTGCCAGTGATATAAGCGGGGCATACATCCTGGCAGCGGTTGCACATGATACAGGCGTAGGCATCCACCAGGTGGGGCCAGGGCAGCTGCTCCAGTCGGGCCGCGCCGAACTCCTCAATGGTTTCATCTTCAAAATCCAGCGGCGGCAGTTCTCCCAGGGAGGCGCGTTGGGGCCGCGCCAGAAAGTTGATGCCGGACATAATCAGGTGCAGGTGTTTTGTGCGTGGGAAATAGGGCAGAAAGGCCAAGATCAGGCCGAGGGCTACCCACCAGCCTACGTGCTGCCCCAGGATCAGAGCGGATGCGCTCAGGCCGCCCCACACATGACTGATGCTGTTGGCGAAGGGTTGGGCCGGATCGCCCTGGCCCGTCAGTTGCCGCGTCAGGGCGATGGTAAAGGTCTCGCCGAGGAAGCGGAAACCCACATGCAGTAGAATGAATACGCCGACAAGGAGCGAGTCCCGCCGGATGCCTCCAGACTTCACCTCTTCCACCAGTTGGACATTGTCGTGATAGCCAAGGGCGGGCGCGTTGAATACAAAGCGACGCAGGAGAAAGTAAACCATGCCCATCAATATGGCAACGGTAACGATGTCTGCCAGAAAGCGGTACGGGGCGCCGAGGGGACTGTCGCCCAAAGGGTTGTTTTGCGCGCCACGGATCGGGAAATATCCCTGCAGCAGATCGCCGAAGTTGACGAGAAGATAGAAGACGAACCCCCAGGCGATCAGAGCGTGGAAGATGCCGGCGCCGCGCCGGCTCTTCCACAGGTTGCCGAAGGTCAACCATTTGCAGGCCGCGCGCGCCAGCCGTTCGACGATCTCATTGCGGGTTGGGAATGCCCCTGATCCCCGCCGGATTGTCAGGTAGACTCTTCTGAACTGAAGGTAGCTCAGGTAGAAGGAAACGGCAACCGCCGCCAGAAAGAGCAGTTTTTCCGCAAAGGTCAGCATAGCAGTCCGCACCCTATCCATGGATGGTGTTGAGGCCTGTTTCTCTGCCTCGTCGCGCCCCACAGTGGCGCGCAAAACAACATCAATTATACACGCCTTTATGAAATAGCGCAGGACAGCAGATCAGCCTATACTTGCTGTGTCGCGCCCCACAGTAGCGCGCAAAACAATGCTTAGCGAACCTTCCTGAGAATCGTTTTTAGTTGTCAGTTTGACCACTGATTCATCTGATTGTCGTGATAACTGCAGTTCATCATCTTTATCATATAAATCAAGTGAATCAAGGGTTGGTTTTTAGCAACTGCGCCGTTACTCGAAACTGAAGACTAGAAACTCTCTACACATTCGAGCGGAATTTTCGATGACCCAGTCAACAGTTTCTCCCCGTAGTTTCGCTGTCGGACTGCTGCGCCGTCTGCTGCAGGTCGATGCGCCGGCGTTCGTCCGTTCGGATGAGGATGTCGAAGCCGAGGCCTGGCAGAACTACAATTGGAACTTCGCCGTCAATCTGACTGACGGCGCTACGTTCTGGCTGGGCCAGAGTTTCATTTCAGTGACGACCGCGCTACCGCTTTTTGTCAGCAAACTGACCGACAATCCCTTTTTTATTGGCGTGCTGGCGGTCATCGTCCAAGCTGGCTGGTATTTCCCCCAGCTGTTGACCGCCGGGCTGATTGAACAGACTGCCCGCAAAAAGCCCTGGGTGATCAATCTCGGATTTTTCATCGAACGCCTGCCGATCATTCTGCTGCCCTTGGCAGCAGTTCTTGCAGTCCGCGCGCCTGCGTGGGCACTGACTTTCTTTCTCCTGACGCTTGCGCTCCACACAATCGGCGCCGGCATCATCGCCCCTGCCTGGCAGGACCTGATCGCCGCCTGTTTTCCCACCGCGCGCCGAGGACGCTTGATGGGCGCTACCATGTGTGTGGGGGCAGTTGCGGGGGCACTGGGCGCTATCGCCAGCGGGTGGATTCTGGATACCCTTCCCTTTCCCAGAAATTTTCTGATCCTGTTCGGGCTGGCTGCCCTTTTCATGGTCATCAGTTGGATAGCCCTGGCCCTGACCCGGGAGCCGGTGCGGCAGGTCCGACGCATAGAGGAGCACCGCATCCATCTTTGGACCAGGTTGGGCCGGATTCTGCGGCGGGACCCGAACTTCCGCCGCTTTTTGCTGGCGCGGGGACTGCTTGCCGTCGGTGGAATGGGCATGGGGTTCGTTACCGTGGCCGCGGTCAGCCATTGGGATGTGCCAGATGGGACGGTCGGCTACTACACGGTGGCGTTGCTGGCGGGCCAGGCGGGCGGCAATCTGTTTCTCGGTCTGCTGGCGGACCGCAAAGGACATAAACTGCCGCTTCTACTGGGCGGATTGGCTGCGTCAGTGGCTTTCGTGATCGCCTGGCTGGCGACGTCGCCGCTCCTGTATTTCGTGGTTTTCCCACTCCTTGGCATCTATTACAGCGTGATGTTCGTATCTGGCCTGATGATCGTACTAGAATTCGTGGGCCCAGAACAGCGGGCCACATACGTGGGCATTACCAACTCAAGCGTCGGTTCGATTAATCTGATCACCCCTCTGGTCGGTGGCTGGCTCGCTACGATCAGCTATGACTATCTGTTTGTCGTCAGCGCAGCGGCCGGGCTGTTGGCGGTACTGCTCATGTGGTTGCGGGTGGTCGATCCCCGCTACACCAGCGGAGCGGGTGACAGGGTCGGCGTAGACGATGGACTTGCACCCTATCCTGAATCGTGGTAAAGATAGGCATTGTTTTGCGCGCCACTGAGGGGCGCGACTTTGGAAAAGCGCCTACTCTAGGGAGAAGAACAATGACACCCACCCATTTCTGTTCACAACTTTCGCGCGCCTCCGGTGAAGCTATCTTTGGCACTGCGGGCAACGGCACAGATGTCTGGTTTGTGCTGGAATACCCTGGCATGTGGGGAGCCAAAGCGATGGAAGAGAGCAAGCTGGCCGATACTCTGAAGGCCCATTTGAGCGCGGCGGTCGCGGCAACGCCCGGCGCTCGCTTGCAACTGATCAAACGGGGAGCGACCCGCAGCGGCGCGTTCCTCAGTTTCTTCATTGGCCTCTCCACGCAAGATACAGCCGCTCTGTATCGTTTCGAGCTGGCGGATTTTGATGATCTGGCGGCGATGGATCTGCCGGCAATGGTTGCGGAGATACGCGCCGCGCCGCAGCGCTACGCGGCCCACAGGCACGATGAGCCGCTTTTTCTGGTCTGCACAAATGGTAGCCGCGACCGCTGCTGCGCCAAATGGGGTGTGCCGGTCTATCTCTCTATGGCCGCGTATGCCGGTGAGCAGGTCTGGCAGACGACCCACACGGGCGGGCACCGCTTTGCCGCGACCATGATCTGCCTGCCGTATGGCCTGTACTACGGGCGACTGGGCGCGGAGGATGCTGTCCCTGTGGTCGATTCCTATGCCGCTGGCTATGTGTATGAGTTGGACCGCTATCGGGGCCGCTCCTGTTTTCAGCAACCGGTGCAGGCGGCGGAGTACTATCTTCGCTCCGAAACCCGGCTGCAAGCATTGGATGCCTTTTCGCTGCTCACCGCAGATCAGGACAGCGATGTATGGACGTGCCGCTTTCGTTCCAATGGTGACGATCTGGTGCATGAACTGTTCGTTCTGGCGGAAGAGTCGGAGTTCGCCAATCCTCTGAGTTGTCGCAAACCGACGACCGAACGCGTTCCCCAATACCGACTGCTTTCCCATGCCGTACACGCCGCCAGCCCGGCATGAGATCCGGCGACAACAGAATCGGACGCGGGCATAGCGGGATCTGTATGGATCCCGCTTTTGTCATCTGTACGGCATCAGCGCGCAACAGAAGTTAAATCTCCAGTGAACCTGTCTTAACGGATGCGTTTACGTTGACCGCAGGAATTCGCCTCCATTTTCCCCAATTTTCAGCCTTCAGGTGTGCTACACTTTTGTGGCGCTTTGTAGCGCGTGGCATTTGCGCCCCACAGTGGCGCGCAAAACAACACTTATCACAACCGGAGGAGTTTTGCATGATTGCGAAAAGACTGGGCAAGAATGCGCGCTGTCGCGCCCCACAGCGGCGCGCGAAACAACTGATTCTGATCGTCTTAGCCGGCTTGCTGTTGGCCGCTTGTGTTGCGATGCCACCATCTACGGCATCTGAGGGTGTAGAGGGCGCGCCGGCGTCGGATGAGGTGGAACTGACGATCTATTCGGGCCGCAATGAAAATCTGGTCGGCTCTCTGCTTAAGCGCTATCAGGCGATGAGCGGCGTCACTGTCAATGTTCGTTATGGCGGCACAGCCGAATTGGTCGCTACGATTATGGAGGAAGGGCAGAATTCACCTGCCGATGTTTTCTTCGGTCAGGATGCCGGCGCGCTGGGCGCGCTGGCTCTGGCCGGGCGTTTCACAGAACTGCCCCCGGAGATTCTCGAGCGGGTTGATTCCCGTTTTCACAGCGGCGCCGGCAATTGGGTAGGCGCCAGTGGGCGTGCGCGGGTATTCGTCTACAACACAGAGATGCTCAGCGAGGAAGATGTGCCCAACGACATCTGGGCGCTCACCGATCCCAAATGGAAGGGGAAAGTCGGCTGGGCGCCTACCAATGGCAGTTTTCAGGCTTTCGTTACCGCTCTGCGAGAGTTGGAAGGGGAGGAAAGGGCGCGTGAATGGCTGGAGGCGATGATTGCCAATGACGTCCGCGTGTATGCGAAGAATACACCGATCGTCGAAGCCACTGGTAGGGGCGAGATCGAATTAGGTCTGGTGAATCACTACTATCTGTACAGATTTCTAGCCGAAGCCCCGAATTTTATGGCCAGGAATCACCACCCGTCTGCCGGCGATGCCGGTTCGATAATCAATGTGGCGGGCGTGGGCATTCTGGATACGGCGAAAGATCGGGCCGCAGCAGAAGCGTTCGTGGCTTTTCTGCTTTCAGACGAGGCGCAGAACTACTTTGCCGAGGAGACAAATGAATATCCTCTCGTGGCTGGCGTGCCGACGGCCGCGGGGTTGCTGCCACTGGCAGAGGTGAACACCCCAGAGCTGGACCTGTCGGATCTGGAAGATCTGCAGGGGACGCTGGAATTGCTGCAAGAGGTGAACGCGCTGGAGTAGGATTGCCGCGCTAAATGATCTTCAACTGCGGCTGGCTGCCACCGGAGAGCGCGCGTAGCCGATCGACGATTGTTTGGGACAGTTGGCGGAACGTCTGGCCCGCTGCGCTCTCCGGTTTGACAGCGACGATCGGCAAGCCCTGGTCGCCACCGACGCTGATATCAGCGTCCAATGCAATGACGCCTAACAGAGCCGTGTTCAGTTCCTGGGCCGCCGTAGCGCCGCCGCCACTGCCAAAAATTTCCCCGCTCATATTTTCAATCACACCCAGAATCGGCACTTCGAGCTGCTGAAAGGCCGCCGCTCCCCTGCGGGCGTCGGCGACGGACACCATCTGGGGCATTGTGACGATCAGGCCGCCGCTCAGAGGCGCGATCTGCGCCAGGGAAAGCTGGGCATCCCCTGTGCCGGGCGGCAGGTCGACGATCAGATAGTCCAACTCCTCCCAGCGCACATCGGTGAATAGCTGCTGAATGGCCTTGTGCAGCATCGGTCCCCGCCAGATCAGGGCCTGATTCGGCGGCATTAGAAACCCCATACTCATAAAACGGACACCGTGCGCTTCCGCTGGCGCCAGCTTGCCGGCCTTCACCGGCGGCATCTCATCCACCCCCATCATGATTGGAATATTCGGCCCGTAGATATCTGCGTCCAGCAGGCCGACCTGCGCGCCGGTCTGGGCCAGGGCCACGGCCAGATTGACGCTGACAGTGCTCTTGCCGACGCCGCCTTTACCGCTGGCCACGGCGATGATATTTTTGATCGGGATCCCCAACTTCGCCTGAATACGCGGGTCGGATGGAGGTGTTCCCGACTGATTCCCGGCATGATCGATTCTGTGACTGGACATACTTTTTCCTTATGCTTCGAATCGCGGCGGAAGGCAACAGATCGTTTTTAGCAACTGCGCTGTTACTCGAAACGGAAAACCAGAAACTCCTAGGTGCGTCCGCCGGCATATTGAATCCTAATGATACCTTACTCTTCCACAGCGCGTCTGTCAACAATAGCGCAGAGAACCGTGGACCGATGCGTTCGTCTGTGTCTCTGTCACAGCCATGGGCAGCGCGCAATCTCTGTTGCGGTTTGTCAACGTTTGTATCTGGCATTGCGCGCCTCTTTCGAGCAGAGGCGCATTCAACCTTCGTTGGCTGGCCAGGATTGCACATCTAACTGCCGGTAGTCTTCGGCGATTAACTTGGCTGCCCTTCGTCCAATTTCCACCGCATAATTTGTGCCCCGGTCCCAAGGGTAGACCTGACTCATTGAAGCGAAGTAGAGGCCCGGCAAAGGCGTGCGCAGATCCGGAATCGCGTCCGCATAGCCGCGGGTCGGTATCGGTTGGGCATAGGGCGCCCGATGGAGCCAAGCGCCTGTCACCCAGTCTGGACGGAATGCCTTGTTGAAGCGCGACAGAGCCGGCAAAAACTCCATCAGCAGCTCGTCTTTTGACATCGAGAAATAGCGATGGGACGGGGCCAGGTAGTCACCCAAATAGAGGAGATGATCTCCGCCATAGTGAGCTGGGTCGATCATATTGGTATGTTCAACCAGCACCAGGAAAGGCAGCCCTTCCGCTTTGGGTACGTTCACCCAATAGGTATTGGTGAGCAGGGGGCGATCCAGGGCGACGGTCATAACGACCGCCCCCATATGGCGGAGAGAAGCCAGCTGTGAAAGATAGCCGTCGGGCAACTCTGGGGCAAGCCGCTGCATCAAGCCAGGGCTGACGGTGCTGAGGACCACATCGAACTGTTCCAGCGCAGGATTTTCTTTACGACAGGCGACTGCAAAACCACCCGTCGGCAGGGGCATCACTGAGTGGACCGGCGTATTGGTCTCAATGGTTACGCCTCGCTGGCGTCCTGTTTCGCCGAGTTTGTCGACAAACGCTTGAAATCCGCCCCGATAGTAGCCGAGACGGGGTGTGCGTTTGTAGATTCTAGCCCAGAACCAGGCCAGATTGACATCCTGAAAATGGGGCCCGAATTTGCCTTCCAGCAACGGCTGCCAGAGTTTACGGTAAGCCGTGTGCCCTATGCGTCGCGCCAGCCATTCATCGGCCAAAAGGCGATCAAAGGCGCGCCAGGGAGGGCGAGGGTGATATTTCAAATAGGCCAGGACAAAGCCCATGCGTAGCTTTTGGGGCAGCGATAGGTGCGGAAAAAGCAGGAGGTGCCGGGGACTGTCAAGGGGATAGTTCTTACCCTGATAATGGATAACAGTTGTGGGGCGGTGAATCTGCAACAGATCGCCGGCGCCGATCGTTTTCGTCAGTTGGATGATCTCGTCATCGTTGGTGAACAGATGATGGTAGAATTTTTCCAGCGGCCAGTCCCAGTTCGCCCGCCCTTTGAAACCGGCCGCCAGGCCGCCGATACTCGGCTCGTTCTCGAAGATGTGGACCTGCGCATTGCTGGCGTCGGCAAGTTCGTAGGCAGCGGAGAGACCGGCAACACCGCCACCGATAATCCCAATACGAATGTTTCTGCCCTTTTGAGAACTCATCACTGCGCGCCTCTTTCGCGCAGAGGCGCATTCAACAACCCCTGCCAGGTTATTGTAAAATATTGTGGAGCACTCTGCCTGTTGGTCGGCGTCGCGCCCCACAGTGAGGTATGAGCGCAATCATACAAACTAGATGAATCGGTCATCAATTGGCGGGAATACCGAATTAAAGAAAAAACCAGCGCACAGGAAGCGCTGGTTCATGCGCAGATCAGCGGGCTGTTCAGGCGGCCAGGGATAGCGTTCCTATCCCATTTAACTGTCGGTCGATTTCGTCCTGAGCTTTGCTATAGCGTTGCAATAGATCTGCATCGCTCCCCTTAAACGTGCGGATCGTCTGCAGGGAGCAGAACGCACAACCCCGCAGAAATTTATAATAGTTGCTATGACACTTCATGCAATCGCCCAGTTTGATCATCATTAAGACGAAAGCCAAACTATCCGGGTGGGTATCGGGCAACGTGGAAACTCGATCGACCAGTTGACGCCAGCTCTCCCCGCGCAGTTCCCGCAATGATGGGATCAGGTAGGCGGGGAAAAACAACTCTGCCTTTCCATCGAGCACTGCATCATTTACATCAACCATACATCCTCCCTTCATTCGTCAAACTCAGTTCACATTGGCGCAAACGCCACACATGTTTCGTCAGGACATCAGATTTCTAACAAGAACAACGTCAAAACGGCTGGATTCGTTCCGATTCCTCGCGAGCTTTCGCAAGTCTGACTTTCGTTCCCTTCCAAGAACTTGTTCTTTTCTGACGTTCCCTATACGTCCAGTGTATCGCCGGGATTCAAGACTGCGCATTCAATGTCGGTTTCATCCTGTAGTTTTTGAGCAAAGGCTTCGGCATCCTGTTCAATAGGCGGAAATGTATTGTAATGGATGGGAACAACCTTTTTGGCCTTCACAAACTGCGCGGCGAAGATTGCATCGTCCGGTCCCATTGTGAAGTTGTCGCCGATGGGCAGGGCCGCCAAATCCACGCCGCCCACTGCGCCGATAAGACGCATATCATAGGTTAGGGCTGTATCGCCGGCGAAGTAGACATCCGTGCCATCATTGAAATGGATCAGTACGCCCGCCGGATTGCCGCCGTAACTGCCATCT
This sequence comes from uncultured Caldilineaceae bacterium, assembly GCA_958295915.1. GTDB lineage: Bacteria > Chloroflexota > Anaerolineae > Caldilineales > Caldilineaceae > Bin5. The sequence goes on along the minus strand of OY282381.1, from coordinate 1,921,798 downwards.
GGCAGGCCACTGCCATGATGGGCAATCGTCAGTTTAACCCGTCCGAAGTTGAAATTATAGCCGCCGCCGATGTGCATCTGATGAATGTTCTCTATCCCCTGCGCCATAAGCCAGGCGCCGATCTCAAAGTTGCAGATCACGAGGCAGCCGGTGCGCCTGGCAATGGGAACCGCATCGGCGATGTGGTCTGCGTGGCCATGTGTGAGGATTATTACATCTGCGTCGACACTGTCGGCTGTCGCGTCTGCCGGCGCCACCGGACTATTCGGCGCGAGGAAAGGGTCGATGAGTAGCTTGGCGCCGTCTGCGTCAACGCCAAAGGTTGCGTGTCCATAATATGTGAGCGTAACTGTCACTGCGCTATCTCCCCGTGTTTAGAAAGCCCGGCTGTGCTTTGTCCTTAGCGGCCAATTCGCGCCTTTGCTCGAAAGAGGCGCATTCAACAGTACAAAAACCAAACTTACACACAGATCGGGTTGTAAGCATATCAACAGGATACGGTTATGTCAAGGAAGGCCAACCGGCCACCCTAGCTGTCTTTGGCGCTGAATCCATTGCTTGTCATCAAGCCGGTAGGGGCAATATCGAACAGCGCAACGATGCCCGAAAGCTGGGAGGTTGCAGCGTCCGACCTTGTGGTTGCCCAGGGCAGGCACAAGGCCTGCCCCTACGCTATTCTCCGGATTCCAGCTTGCGTTGGCGGGCCCGTTCCTGGGCCTTGCGCTTTAGCTCTTCCATCCGGGCCTTTTTGGCCGCTGCTGCATCATCACCGCTTTTGTCGCCATCTGCGGTCTGAGTCTTGCGCTGGGCGGCCCGTTCTCGGGCTAGTTTTTGTAGCTCTGCGGCGGAACGCTTCGGGCCAGCGGCAGTCGGTTCTTTGGCGGCCGCGTTTTTGGTCGCTACCCTGCGGGCCTTTTCTTCCGCCTGCCGGCGTTTCTGTTCCTCTTCTTCCCGGCGTCGGGTCTGCTCTTCATCGTACTGTGTCGGCCACAGAGCTGCATAATACTCCAATGGGACGGTCAGCTCTTCCATATCATATACAAGCTGCGGGTAGCGATCATAGACCGCAAGCTCGTAGTCATGGTTCATTTTGATGGCGTCGAAGGGACAGAACTCGACACAGAAGCTACAACTCATGCACACCGCTGCGTCGATGTAAAACTCCGACGCCCGGGTGACTGGTTTACCGTTTTCATCGCTGTCGCGTACGATCCAGATACACTGGGGCGGACAGACCTTGGCACAGATGCCGCAGGCCGTGCAGCGGTCTTCGTGTTTCTCCGAATCCCAGATGAGCATGGGAATGTAGCGGAAACGCTCCGGCAGCAGCCTTTTTTCTTCTGGATATTGAATTGTCAGCAACCCTTCCTGATCGATAGGCTGCTGTATCACACGGCGATTGTCGCCAAGTTCGAGACTGCCTCTGTAGCGATCGGGCACAGCTTCCCGATCATCGTTGAATGTGTCCATTGCATGCTTCAACGTCACACCGAGACCTTTAAGAAGTCCTGTTCCAAACATGCCGTCAACTCCTACTCGCATACGTGTTGTTTTGCGCGCCACTATGGGGCGCGACAAGGAGGAATAAACATATATTCCTCGTAAGGTATTGCTCTTTACTAGCGATCGACTTCGCCCAGCACAATATCGATGGCGCCCAGAATTACAATTGCATCAGCGATTTTGTAACCGACGCTCATCGGGCCCAACGCGTTCAGGTTGATGTAACTGGGAGAACGCACGTGATAGCGCCAGGGAGTCGTCTTGCCGTCGCTGACGAGGTAGAATCCCAGCTCGCCTTTGGGCGCTTCGAGGCGGCTGTAGACTTCGCCTTCTGGCGCGCGCAGGGTGTATCCGCCCTTGCCGCCAAGGATTTCACCTTCGGGGATATCCCGCAAGGCCTGCTGGAGAATGCGCACACTTTCCCGCGCTTCCAGCAAGCGGATGTAATAGCGGTCGTAGATGTCGCTGTTCGGCAGTGTCGGAATGTCGAAATCGAAGCGATCGTAAATTCCGTATGGCTCTGCCTTCCGAATGTCGTATGCCAATCCACCGGCCCGGATCATCGGGCCACTCACACTCAGGGAGATCAGATCTTCGACAGAGAGATAGCCGACGCCGCGGCCGCGCGCCTTCAATATTTCGTTTTCGGTCAGAAGCCTGTCCAGTTCATCCAGCGCTCTAGGCAGGCGATCGTTGGCCAGATATGTGGCCTGTTCGTGCCAACCGGCTGGCAGATCGCGTACGACGCCGCCGAAACGCATGTAGTTGCACATCAGGCGTGCGCCGGAGACCGCTTCGAACAGGTCGAGGATCATCTCGCGCTCTTCGATGGCGTACAGGGCCGGCGTCTGCAGCGCGCCCAAATCGTTCAAAATAAAACCAATGGACCAGGCGTGGTTGACGATGCGGCCGAACTCGGCCATGATGACGCGCAGATATTCGGCCCGCTCCGGCACTTCGATGCCGGCCAGCTTTTCCACTGCCAGAGCATAACTCCAGTTGTTGCTCATGGAGTTCAGATAGTCCAGCCGGTCGGTGAAGGGCATATTCATCAGCCAGGTATTGCGTTCACCGATTTTTTCGTGATTGCGGTGCAGATAGCCCATTTCCGGCTCCAGGGCGAGAATCGTCTCGCCCTCCACACGCGTGAGCATGCGGAATACACCGTGCGTGCTAGGGTGATGAGGCCCCAGGTTTACGACAATGCTTTCCGTATCCAGATGGGGTTCGTTTTCGTGGTGAGGCGCCTGACTAACCGGCACATAGGCGACGGGTTGTTGCCAGGAGTCGGGATCCCAGCCGGTCGGATAGGTGGTGTTCTTGGCCCAGGGCAGTTTATCCTCGTGGAAAGCGTACTCGCCTTTGGGGTGGCGACTGCGGAAGGGTTTGACATCCTCCTCGTAATAGGCCTCTTGCCAGTCTTTGCGCATGGGATGCCCGTTGAAGCCATCCCAAAGCAGAATGCGTCGCAGGTTCGGATGTCCATCAAATTTGACCCCGAACAGATCGTAGACTTCCCGCTCCTGCAAATTGGCGCCGGGGAAAACAGCGGTCGCGCTGGGAACTGTTTCGTCTTGCGGAACCCGTACATGCAGGGAAATGGGGCCGCCACCGATGCGGGTGCTGTAGAGGCGGTAGACGACCTCCAGCCGCTCACTGACATCGTTGCGTAGCTTGCCGCCATACCCTTTGTAATCGACGCAAGTGAGATTGGAGAGAAAATCGTAGCCTTCCACATCCCGCAGATGGCGCAGTACAGCCAGGATCTTGTCCGGCGCAATCATATAGGCCTTTTGTGTATCCTCGGCCCAGGCGCCAACGATCGCATCCGCCAGTTCCTGTTCAAACCGTATATCGACTACGGGGGGTTCTGCCACAGCAGTTGCTTGGCTCATGACCTACCTCGCATCTGAAATAGTCGGTGATTCAGTAAGCAGTGGAACAGCCGCAGGCCAGAAGCCTGATCACTGCCGACCGATTCAGAGGCCGTGCGCTCCATCCTACGGACATCGCACGGCGTTTGAGAGTTATGCCGGCACTCCTTTCTTGGCGCGCCAGCGCTTTTTGGCCTCTTCCATGCGGGCTTTGGCCTTGTCGGATAGCGTCTTCGGCCCGCGTGCGCGGCCCTCTGCGTCTGCGGCGGGCCCGTTCGCGGCTGTCGCTGACGCGCCGGTGGTTGCCTTCAAAGTCGTATCTTTGATCAGTTCCACCTGGCGGGGATCGAAAATATCCGGGCCGAGCCGGGGCACCGGCACAAATGCGGACGAATCCTTGCGATACCAGGGCACAGATGTGACGCTCTGGCGGTCAACCTTTTCGTGCATCTTCAGGAGTCCGTAGATCAGCGCTTCCGGCATGGGCGGGCAACCGGGCACATATACATCTACCGGAATGTACTTGTCGATGCCGCTGACGACATTATAGCCCTCTTTGAAGGGGCCGCCGCCGGTTGCGCAGGCGCCCATACTCAGCACATAGCGCGGCTCTGCCATCTGGTTGTAGATGCGCACAATCGCCGGCGCCATCTTCTTCGTCACTGTTCCGGAAACGATCATCAGATCGCTCTGGCGGGGGCTGGGCCGCATCACTTCCATGCCGAAGCGGGCCAGGTCGTAGCGGCTGGCAGCAGTCGCGATCATTTCGATGGCGCAGCAGGCCAGGCCGAACAACAGCGGCCACATGCTGGATCGACGGCTCCAGTTGTAGATTTTGTCTACGGTTGTGATCAGTACATTCGCCTGCAGTTCGTCGGGAACGATGATCTGATCGTGCAGAAAAGGCTTGAGTTGTTCTTGTTTAAGCTGCTGGAAGTTGGGCGGGAGTGATGCCATGCCAAGATTCCTGTTACACGTATAAATTAAGAAATGAAACGAGCCACGCGTTCAGTACCGATACATTTTTGTTGACTAAACCTACCTATGCAGGTTCAGCGCGGATGAATTCTCTCATACGCGTCTGTGTCAACAATACGCGACAGAGGACAGGCACAAGGCTCCGACCCTACCCATCGCGGGGGTATCTCCCAAAGCACAGATCGAAACCTGTGCGCCTGTTAATTTTTGTCATATTCGCAGATAGTTGCCCCCATCATACACTGGTGTCCGTAATCGGAAGCAGAGCAGCGGTTTCATTTGAGCGTGGCGGTGTCCTTGTCTGCGGTCAGTATCAGTGCCCCTACCCACTTTCCGCCTGCTGCAGTGTACCTCACGGCCCCTGGAATCGCAAGGCCGGGCAGTGTATACATGGATTATAAAGCGGATGGCTGGAGCGGTCAAGTGTAGAATTTCACAAACCAGACACAGGCATCACTCTTCAGCCCGCACGTAGTGTTCTGCTGCAAAAGATCGATACAATCCCACAATATCCGCCTGCTCAGCATCGCCATCATGGACAATGACGCGCACGGCAAGGTCGAGAAGATCGCCCCGCTTGATCTCCCATTGCGTATGCGCCAGCGGATTGACGGTTAGCGTGCCCCAATCCGACACAAACCAGGGGAAGCCATGCGCGCCGGGGTAGGGGAACAGAGCCACACCTGCCTGTCTGCCGGCTGCGATCGTGCCTGAACAGTCCACCCAATCGGAAACTTGGCCGGTAATGGCATCGCCACCTGAACGGCCTGTGGCATCGATCAAGGCGGCTCCGTTGGTAACGCGCAAGGCTTCTGTCATGCGCACGCCAAAGTAAGCATGGCGCGTTGGCCCAATGCGAAGATCCCATTCAGCCGCGCGTACCTGCGAGCGGATATCAAGGAGATTGGCGATCTCGCCAGGATAGATGTCGATGGTCCTGGTTTCGACAGCTACAGTGCGCCGTTGAGGCGCGCCCCATTCGCTGGGGCCCTGCCAATGCAGCGTCTGCGCAAGTCGCAGATGGTTTGTCGTGATCTCGGTAGCCTTTACATCTACGCTCAGGATGCGTCCCGGCGCGCGCCCTTGAAATATCTCATTGACGTAGAAGTTATAGTTGGCTTCTTCATAGGCAGCGCCGGCAAATGGCAGATAGCAGTTGACGTGATCGGCGCCGATCCAGAGTGAATTGTGGTGCGGATGATCCACCGGTGTTTCGCTGGTTACGGCAAAGCCCGCGGGCGTATAGACGGGGAAGAGGTAGGCGCGATATGGCCCCTGACTCAAGGCAGTGATATCCTTGCCCTGCCAGCGCACGTTCAGCCGATGTGATTTCGCCCAAGCGCCCTTAGGCAGGGCGACTCGATCGTCTTCAAGAGAGAAGTGTTGCAACGCGCCTCTGCTCGAAAGAGGCGCGCTTTTACGCAAATGAGCCTGGTTTGACATCTTTCCCCTTTTATCATTGGTGAACGGTTCAGACTTGTATCATCGATATCCAAATTACTATGTCCACGACAAAACACACTGCAACCGCTTGCTTCGCGCGTAATAGATTCTATCGCATCCTCAATCGCTCCCTCTAATTCAAGAGGCGGAGCGTTCAGTTCACAGCTCTCAAGTTTTTCATTACCTGATTGGGAAACGATGTTGCGATTGGCGGGTTATTATGGTTGTATATTGATATGTTTGTGTGAGGAGGAACCAATACGTAGAGCAAGGAAATCAAGATGAACAGTTCAACCAATCACCCGCTTGGCTGGGCCCTTATTGGCTGTGGAGGCATCGGAAACCATCATTCCCAGTGGGCGGTGTCCACACCGGATGTCGGCGTACGGGCCTTTTGCGACATCGACGCTGATGCAGCCAGTCGCTATTATGAACAATTTGAAGGCGACTACTACACTACAGATCCCATGCGCATCTTCTCGGATCCGGATGTGGACATTGTCGCCATTGCCACCCCCCACAGTACCCACGCTGATCTGGCCGTTGCCGCCCTGCACGCAGGCAAGCACGTTTATTTGGAAAAGCCGATGGCCATGAATACCGCGGACTGTCTGCGCATCTACAAGGCGATGCAAGCCGCGGGCACGAAATTGATGATTAACTTCTCTATCCGTTTTTCGGGGGCCACAAGAGCGATCAAAAGCCGCCTGCAGCCGCCCAAAGTGAGCCATGCCCAGTGTATGGTCAGACGTGATGATCTCACTCGCTGGCAGTGGGATGCCGAAATCGGCGGTGGCCCGCTCTATGATGTAGGCGTCCATCTGGTCGACCTGCTCTGCTGGATGCACGACGCGCCCCCTGTGGAGGTCTTTGCCACGGGGGGCCAGGTGACCCATGGCGGCGAGCTGGCTGACCCCTATTTGAATGCCCAGCATGGATGTGTAGAGGGCAATACTTCGCGAAAGCGTCGGGCATTCAACATCGTAGATACAGCGGCGGCAACGATCCGCTTTGCCAATGATTCCGTGGCGACCATGCTGATGAGTGACGCTGGGTACAACACAGTCCTCTCCAAATGGTTCTTCCAGTTTTTCGATGGCGAGCAGAGCGCTGTTCTCTACGAACATTTTCGCAAGGTCACCTTCACGGCTCCCGATCCTGTGACCGGCGAACTGACCTCGGAAACGCTTACGCCTCCCCCTATCGAACGTCTGCCGCTTCTGATCGACGCCATCCGCAACGATACCGATCCCTATGTTCCGGTCTATCCTGGCATTCTCGCCACGCTGCTTCTCGAGAAGATCACGGAGTCGATTCATAGTGGACGGCCACAAGAGATTGAACTACCGATCGAGTACAGGAGCCAACTATGACATCTATTCGCGTAGCCCAGTACGGAACCAAACATGCCCATGCCGCGGGTAAGCTGCGCGCCATACAGCAGAATCCGAATGTGGAACTGGCGGGCGTCTTCGAACCGGATCCAGGGCAGCGGCGTACCATGGCCAGTGTGGATGGCCCCTATCAGAACGTCTACTGGTTTGAGAGCGAGAGCGAAATGTTGGATGATGCCAGCATTGCCGCGATTGCTTCTGAAGGCCCTACGCATCAGAGCCTCGACCAGACTGAAGGGTGCGTTCGGGCTGGCAAGCATGTCTGGTATGACAAACCAGCGGGCGACAACTGGCCCCAATGGCGGCATATCGTAGCCCTGGCCGAGGAACAGGGGCTCACCATCCAGATGGGCTATATGTTTCGCTATCACGCCGGTTTCCAGCAGATCGAAGAGTGGGTGCAGTCGGGGCTCCTGGGGGATATTTTCGCTATCCGAGCGCGTATCGGAACGTCGCTTACCGCGGAGCAGCGTAGAGAGATCAGTCGCCATCGTGGCGGTGTCTTCTATGAATTAGCCTGTCACGTGCTGGATCAGATCGTGTGGCTGTTGGGCCGACCGCAGAAGGTGACCGCCTTTCTGCGCAACGACTCCGGTATCGTCAGAGAATTCGCCGATAACACGCTGGGGGTCTTTGAGTTCGACCGCGCATTCGCTGTGGTGGACACATCGGCGATGGAAACACGCCCCGCAGCGCGGCGTTTTGAAATCTATGGCAGCCGCGGCAGCGCTATTATGGAACCGCTGGAGCCGGCAACACGGATCCGGCTCTGTCTTGCCGAGGCGCGGGCTGGCGATGGCGAAGGTGAAGAGGCGCGCATCGTACCCATTCAGACCCAGACGCGTCAAGAACTGTATGACTTGGAGCTTGCGTCTTTCCTGGCGACCATTCAAGGCGAACAGCCGGCGCCCCGGCCGTTAGCGCACGAACTTTTGGTGCAGGAAACCCTGTTGCGGGCGACCGGAGAGGCGCGTTGAATGCGCCTCGGCTCGAAGCGCGAGAAATAGTTAGTCGATTGGGGGCCACATCTGCGGCCAATAGGCGCCGGCAAAGGGCTGCCCTGCGCGCGCGTTGGGGCCCAAGAAGACCAGATTGGGATGCCATTGGGCATCAGGCTGATAGGTGGTGTCCCCTGGCATCATGTGTGATATCAGGCACATGCGCGGCTCCCAGGTCAGGTTGGGGCCGGATCCATGCAAGGTCAGCGCGTGGTGAAAGCTCACCTGGCCTGCCTCCAAGATGCAAGGCTCGTCGATCCAGTCGCCGCTGATCTCCTGGTTGGCAAAGCGGGCCTGCAATCCGCCGAGATCCTTGTGGCCAAAGGTGTTGCTGTCTTCCAGCAGCCCCCATTTGTGCGAGCCAACGATCGTGCGCATGCCACCGTTCTGCAGGTCTGTATCCTGCAAGGCGATCCAAGCCGTGCACATGTTGGTGGCGCTGGATGATCGCCAGTGCCCGTAATCCTGGTGCCAGCCGATGTTGCCGGCCAACTCATCCCCGCCATCTGGCCCTACGCCGGGCTTATAGACCGCCTGATCATGCCACAGTCGAACCGTCTCTACCCCCATCAGACGCGCGCCGATTGCGCCCAATAGCGGGCTCGTGGTGACTTTGCCAATTGCATTGCTGAGCCAGAAGGCGTTGCACTGCTGGCGCACGTCAGGCGAGCCTGGGTCTACTGCGCGCACGCCATACTGGGATGGGAGATTCGAATCATGCTCGCCGCGCCACAGTCGTTCCTGGGCCTGCCGCAGCTCTGCAGCCTGTTCATCGTCAAAGAGCTTGGGGCTGACCCAATAGCCGCGCCGCCAATATTCTTCGAGTACGGCGTCGGTAATCAGCTCATCAATGTTTATGCCATCGAGTATGGTTGGCGTCGACATAGTCGCTTCTTCTTTCATTTCCTTCAATTTCTCCATGGTGTTGGGTGATGGGCCACGTCATACATTAACCCTTCACAGCCCCCAACGTCAACCCTTTAATCAGATTCTGTTGAACCAGCATCACTAAGATTGTGGGAGGCACAACGGCGATTACGGCCGTGGCCATGATTTCACCCCATTCAATCGTGCGTTCTCCAATATAGCTGGATAGAAACACTGGGAGTGTCGTTGTGCTGGGGCCGCCCAGCAGCAGCGCGAAGAGGAATTCGTTCCACGCCAGCAGCGCGGCAAAGACCGCGGTGGCGGCCAACCCCGGCGCAATCAGCGGCAGCGTGACACGGGTCAGCGCTTGCAGGCGTGAAGCGCCATCAATCCACGCCGCCTCTTCCAATTCAATCGGTACTTCTTCAAAAAAACTCTTAAGCATCCACACTGTAAAGGGCAGATTGAAGACTGTGAAGATCAGGATCAGGCCGATGTGCGTGTTGCGCAGTTTCAGGGAATTGAAGAGCAGATAGATCGGCACGATAAAGACGATCGGCGGCATCATCCGCGCAACGATGAGGGAAAAGCTCAACGCTAACGAGCCTTTGAAGCGAAAGCGGGCAAAGGCATAGGCCGCCCACGCGCCCAAAAGGAGGGAGAACAGGACCGTGGTCACCGTGATGACCAGGCTATTCTGCACTGCCTTCATAAACTTAGGGTCGCTGAAGCTGTTGATAAAATGCTGAAATGTTGGTGAAAAGATCCACTTGGGCGGAATTGAGAAAGTATCCACCCGGGTTTTGAGGGAAGAGGTTACCATCCAATAGATGGGGAAGAAATAGAAGATCCAAACTGATGCGACCAACAAGAGCAACGCAACGTTCCGCATTGTACTGAGTCTGTTGGCGTTGATTTTGGATCGCGTCATTGGAACTATCTCTCTGTGAGCTGGACCGCGGCCTGGCGCACGACCAGCATCCGCAAATAAAAGACGCAGATGAGCAGCGTAGCGATCAGCAATAGAATCGACGCCGCAGAAGTAAAACCCAACTTGAAATGACGAAATCCCCAGCGATAGATAAACATGCTGATCACTTCGGTCGTGGTACCGGGGCCACCGGCTGTCAACAAGAAGATCAGGTCGAAGGTGCGCAAGGCATCCACTGTGCGGAAGAGCAGCGCCACAATGATGACGGGCATAATAAAGGGCAGCGTGATCAAGCGAAAGACTTGCCAGCCGCTGGCGCCATCGACTTCTGCGGCCTCGATAGTTTCTTGAGGCTGCGCCTGGAGCGCGGCCAGCAGTACGAGCACCATAAATGGACTGGAGCGCCACACCTCGGTGGCGACGACGGCATAGAGCGCATAGTTCGGATCGCCCAGAAAAATCGGCGGATCGCCGCCCAAAGCGCGAATCAGATGGGAAAAGACGCCAAATTCATCGTCATACATGATGCGCCAGACAAGCCCTGAGGCCAATGGCGGCACCATCAATGGAATCAACAGCCCTACCCGCAGCCAAGTGCGCCCGATAAATTCCCGATTGAGAACCATCGCCAGACCGAGACCGATGATAAATTCAAACAGGACACCTACCAGCGCAAAGCGCAATGTAACCCAGACAGACGTCCACATTTCGCTCTTGGCTACCAACAGATCGATATAGTTTTCCAGCCCCACCCATTTGAAAGGGACAGATCCGGTTAAGATTTTGTTGGAGAAACTGAGCCCAATTGCATATCCGAGCGGATAGACCAACAGTCCGAAGACGATCAAAAAGGTGGGTGCGATTAACACATAGTGAAGAGGCAAACCAAGGAATCGGTTTCGCTGTTCTGCGCGGTACGGGCGCCGACCCTGTTGCGATACTTCGACGGATGCCATTTCAGCGCGTTTCCCTATGGACGGCCAAACGGATTCGGATAGTATCCAAAACCGTTTGGCTCGCGACCACGTACCGGTTAGCCAACATACCCGCGTTCTTTACGCAACTCCAGAATCTCTTCATTCATCAGCAGGGTTGCTTCATCCGGCGCTTCTTCTCTGGTTATGGCTGCATTGATGTGTTTGACCATGATGTCAAAGACTTCATTGGTCTCTTCAGTGCGTGGCCAACTGAGACCAATCGCCATGGCATCGCCCATCGTCTTGAGGTAGGGGTTGATGGCCTGAACTTCGGGGTCTTCAAACAGCGCGGTCAGGGTGATGGCATAGCCCTCGCTCACATATTGGCGCTGAATCTCAGGTGAGACCAGGTAGTGGCAAAGCAGATAGGCTGCCTCTTTATTCTGGGAGTAATTGGAGACTGCAATGCCATGGCCCCCTAGGGGCGTGCCTCCGGGGGGTGTCGCAAAGCCCATCTGCCCGAGCACAGGCGAATCTTCGGCAATCAACCCTTGCAGAATACCGGGCCACTGGATCTCCATAGAGCATGTGCCTTGCGACACTGCTTCTGCGGCCTGCACAATATCCCAGGAAATAGCCGCCGGCGGCGAGATCTCCGGTAGCTTTACAGCCATGATTTCCATGGCTTCCAGCCCTTCGTCACTGTCAAACTGTGGCTCGCCAGCGTCGTTGTAGAACCCCTTCCCTGCCAATCCAAAGAAGATGGCGGCGTAGGTGCACATGGCCTGGATCTGACGTCCACCCATCAAGGCGAAGCCGTATTGATCATCGTGCGTCAGGGTTTTGCCAAATTCGTGGACTTCGTTCCAGGTGGCCGGCGGCGCCTGCGGGTCGAGACCGACAGCTTCGTAGTGCGCCTGGTTGTAGGGGAAGATCATGGCGTCGCCCAACCAGGGCAAGCCGTAGAGATTGCCTTCCCACTTGCCATACACTTCCAACACGGCCGGGACAAAGGCCTCCAAGTCGATGGGTGGGAAGGCGGGATTATCGACATACTCTTCCAGCCGTAGCAGACCATCCGTAGCGATAAATTGACCGAACCAGGCAAAGTTCAGATCGAGCACATCGTATGTGCCGCTCTGCGATCCCAAATCGAGGAATGTCTTGTCGTAGACCTGGTCGTAGGGATTGTCCTCCCATTCGGTCTCGATGCCGGTCAATTCAGTAAATCGTTCCGCTGCCTTCTGATTAACGCCCCAATGACCTCTGCCGCCAATCGGCAGCCGCAGTAGTGCGCCTTCCCACTGGCGTCCCACCTCTTCATAGGCGGCCTCGACATCATTGGTGGCGACAGATACTCTGGCGGCGCCTGCGGCCTGGGAGCCGGTCGCCTCATCCGCGGGCGCAGCCGCTGGCGCGCAGGCGACGGCAGTCAATCCGGCCATCGTCAAGGCGCTGGCGCGCAAGAATTCACGTCGGCTCGAGCGTCTTCTCTCGTTCATATTGCTCATTGTTTTGGGTTCTCCTGTGCATACGATCGTTGGATATCCGAAAACTCTAACAGACAGAATAGGTTTTCAAATTGATACGCAGATCGACAAACATTGGCTCAATCCGTGTTCCACGGGTTGGTTGGCGGCGATGCATGGCTGAAACCTGACTCAGACCCGCATCCGCACGATCGGGCGCGCGAACGATACGTCCAAATAGTCCAGGGCGCGTAGCGATTTGGTGCCGGGCGTCATGAAGTGAATGGCAAAGGCGCGGCGTTGGCGGTCGGTGACGTTGGGGGCCGTGTAGTGCAGTGTCTGGCAATGATGCAGCGTCACGCCGCCGGCGGGGAGCGCAACTGCCACGGCCCTGGATTCATCGACCTTGTCACCCAGGTCGAGTAGAGCGCTGGTATCGGACGCCCGCGCGTGCTCTTCGGCTCGAAAGTGGGTGCCGGGTAGGAACTGCATAGCGCCATTGTGAATATCCACATCATCAAGCGTGATCCAGCAACTTACCAGATTGGACGGGGAGCAGCGCCAGTAGGCATTGTCCTGGTGCCAGTGGACGGGGCCGCCGTGGCGCGCTGGTTTGAAGAGCGCCTGGTCGTGGAAAAGCTGGATATTGGGCCCGATCAGATCCTCGATCAGATCCAGAATGCGATCATTGTAGAGTAAGCGGCGAAAATGGATGTTGTTTTCGCTCATCTGCATGATCTGGAGCATCTGCGTTTCGGCCTGATTTTTGGCGTCCAGGTCGTCGGTATCGTCGATGGACAGATTGCGAAAGGCGCCTTGACCGCTGCGCGCCCGTTCAAATTCGCGATCATACTCCCGGCGCAGCAGCTCGATTTCGTCATTCTGCAAGAGCTTGCCCACGGTCAGATAGCCGTCGATCCAGAAACGGTTGATCTGTTCTTCGTTCAGCGCCTTGCGTTGGATTGGCGCTTTGTTTCCGTTTGCGGTTTGCATTGCTTGTTCCCTCTCTATCGTCCGGCCAGGCCGGTAAGCGCGACGCCAGAAACGAAGTATTTGTTGGCGGCAAAGAAGACAACCAGGACCGGAACGAGCATCAACGTGGCAACGGCCATGACAAGCCGGAATTCGGTGAACTGCTCATCGCCAAAGTAGCGCAATCCCAGCGCCAGCGTGCGGGTGCTTTCCTGGTTGGTAAAGATCAGTGGCCCCATAAAATCGTTCCAGTGGTGAATAAAAGAGAAGACACCCACAGCCGCAACCGCGGGCTTGGTTAAAGGCATTGTAATCATCAGGAAGATACGCAGACGCGAGGCGCCATCCACGACGGCAGCCTCCTCCATTTCGAGCGGCAAGGTCATAATAAACTGGCGGATCAGGAAAATGTAGAAGGCGCCGCCGCCGAACCAGAAAGGTAGAAAGAGGGGCCACAGCGAATCGAGCAAGGATAGATACTTGAACAGCAGAAAACGCGGGATCAGTGTGACTGCCCACGGCAACATCATGGTAGAGAGCGTTAGCGCAAACCAGACATTGCGCCCATAAAAGGGAATGCGCGCGAAGGCATAGGCGGCCATTGAGGCTGTGATGATGGTCCCCATCGTAGCGAGGAAGGTAACCAATATACTGTTAAACGTAAAGATCCAGAAGGGCGCCCGGTTCCAAGCGACCGTATAATTTTCCGGGTGAAAAGATGAGGGGATCCATTCAGGCGGATAGGTGAATTCGGCCCCTGCGGGCCGCAACGAGGTCATGACCAGCCAGTACAGTGGCATCAACGATACCACTGCCCCCAAGAACAGCAGGGAATAGGCCCCCATCTGGCGGGATATCGACTCAATACGTTTTTCTTCTCGTTCCACGCGCGCATTCCTCCTGCGTCACAATATTGGGTTGCAAGCGGCTGACATGAATAGGGGGCCTTGGCAACGGGCAAACTTTCCCGGGCTCATGTGGTCGGCGCGCCACCGCTTTCATAGTAGACCCAGCGTTGTGAAAAGTAAAACTGTAGGGCGGTAATCACCAAGATAATCATGAAGAGAATCCATGCCAGCCCGGACGCGTAGCCCATGGAGAAGCTCTCGAACCCTTTACGGTATATATAGAGCACGTAAAAGAGCGATGAATTGATGGGGCCGCCCTTGGTGGCGATGAAAGCGACAGTGAAGGTCTGGAAAAGGTTAATGACACCGATAATGAGATTGAGGAAGATAACCGGGCTGATCAGAGGGATTGTAATACGCAAAAAACGCCGGAAGTTGTTGGCGCCATCGATGGCCGCAGCCTCCAGCAACTCCTCTGGCACGCCCTGCAGGGCGGCCAAAAAGATCACCATCTGTTGCCCCACCGACCAGAGGCTCATCAGGATTAGCGCGGGTTTGACGATCTGCGGGTCCCAGAGCCAGTTCACCGGGGCGATGCCCACCAGACGCAACAGAGAATTGATCAGCCCAAAATCCAAATTGAAGATCCAGACCCACAAAAAAACATTGGCTACCGCTGGCGTCACCGTGGGGATGTAGTACACAGTGCGGAAAACATTGACATAGCGCACCTTCATATTCAGCAGCACGGCCAGACAGAGCGCCACGAGCAGTTGGGCGGGCACGCCGAGAAAGGCGTAATAGATCGTATTGTAGAGCGCCGTGTAGAAAAGATCGTCGCTGAAGATCTTGGAATAGTTCTCGAAACCGATCCACTTGGTAGAGCCGAAACCGGAGTATTTGGTCAGCGACAGATAGCCGGACGCCAGCATGGGGCCGACTGTAAACCCCAGGAAGCCGAGCACCCAAGGCGCCAGGAACAGATACCCGGTGATGTTGTCAGATTTGGCTTTACGCGACCATCTAGGCGTTCTGGTTTCTGCAGGGCGACGTAGCCCCATTGACACGGCATCTCCCATGAACTGTTCCTTTTTGCAGGCGGAGTGACAGAGACTGGGGAGCGAGGGTCAGAGATTCGGCTCTCCGGCTATGGTGTACGCATAACGGCACGGCGAATGGCTGTGACCATTCGCCGTGCCGTTCCAGCGAAACGCCTAGCGTCACACCGAAAGTTGGCCATTGGCGCCAGGGAATCCAGCCCCGGTGCCCGAAATCTTCTACAGTCCCGCTTCCCTGATCTCTTCGTCTACTTCGGCGATGATAGCGTTGACTTCCTCGGCGACATCATCCATTGCCTCTTGGGCCGAGGCTTCACCGAGGATGATCCGATCCTTTGCCGCCTGGATCAGATTGTCCATCTCCTGCTGGCGAGGCAGATGCGAGAAGGCGCGGATATTATTGAAGGAATCTTCCCACATCTCAGCCGATTCCAGGTTCGGGTCCAGACTGCCCAGCCAGGCATCGCTCTCGGCGTGCCGCTTGACCATGGGCGAAGTCCAGCGTTCGCGCAGAATCCTGAATTGGGCATCGTCCGAGATCAGGTACTGACACAGGGCCCAGGCTTCATCGACATGCTCGGTTTTGAGATAGATGCCGTGGGAGTTGGTGGCATTGCGGACTTCGCGTTGGCCATTCCAGAGCGTATTGAGCGGGACCAGGTGCATCTCCGCCATCACATTTTCGGGGATGAACTGCGCTTGGCCACCCAGGACGAACTGGGCGCCGGGCCACTGCATGCAGAGCCGTCGCTGTCCCATCATGGCCACCCAGCCGCCGGGAATGTTGATCTCGGCAGGGGTCGGCGCCCAGCCTCTGGCCACAGAGCCGGTCATATACTCCCAGGCTTCGAGAGCCTTGGGGCTATTGAAGGCGGAAGCGCTCTCGTCTGCATTCCAGACGGTGGCATCGTTGCCCCAGATCCAGACACACTGCATGCGGATCGTGCCGCCGCCAGGCAGAGCGCAGCCATAGACCCGTGAATCGCCCTCGCCGCCACTGACAGCATCCATGGTGTTATCAAAGGCCTCAATGTCCCACTTGCCTTCTGCCCAGAGTTCTGCAGGATCGTCCATGCCCGCATCGGCAACCATTTCGCGGTTGTAGAGCATGATGGTTGGATTGTCGGAACGAGGAATGGCCCAGCGCTTTCCGCGCCAGACATTGTAATCCCAAGCTTTGGTCATCTCATCTAACTCAACCCCCAAAGTCGGCATGAGTTCATCAAGGGGCATCAGTGCGCCACGCATCGCCATGGTGGCATTGTGCATGGGATGGACATCTAACAGGTCTCCCACCGTGCCACCCGCTAAGCCGGTGAGCACCTTGGGTTCATAGTCGCCGTGCGGAATGATCAGAGAGGAGACTTTGACGCCGGGATTCTGCTCCTCGTACTCGGCCATCAGCGTATCCCACAGCCCTTCGGTGCGCGCCATCGGCTGGTTGACCCAAAAATCGATGGTGACCTCTTCTGCTTGCTGCGGGGCTGCTCCTCCCGTCCCCGGCGCCGCTGGGGCGCAGGCCGCTATCAGAGCGCCCACAGATGTTGCGCTTGCCATACGCATAAAGTCACGTCGGCTTAATGCAGGTTGCTTCATTTTACGTTGCTCCTTTGCATGGTGATGCGAGAATGTACAACAGATTATTTTCTAAAGGCCCCTCAGAATCACTCCGCCGGGCGCTAGCGCGGGACTTGAAGCGGTCAGAGGAGACTTTGAACCGTTCTGTGAAACGAGCTGGGAAACCCCTGAACAAAATAACATGGTATCTGGCTCATGTCAATCAGCGGCGCATCCCAAATTTGGGGCGGGGAGATAGAATGTAAGAAACATGGGGAGGCATCCTCTATGAATTACGAATTGGGCAGTTCATTCCTCATTGCGAAAGCCGCTCTCTGGTAGGTTTCGGCGAAGACCTTCTCCGCTAACCAGTTGCGGAACGACTCATTGTCGCTGAACTGCTTGAATAGCTCAGTGTGATCTGCGAGTAGTTCGGTCATAGCCCGTTCCAGGGCTCTGTCGTGCTCGATGCGCGCATTCTGCTGGTCGGAGTTGGTTATGGCATTTTGGTATGCCTTGTCACCGGCCACCTTGGTTGGCAGTTCCTCGGTGATGACCCTTTCTATCTTGTCCGCGTCTTTCCATTCGATGTTGCCGAAGCGGTCGTTGAACTCCCTGATGATATTCGAGAGCCGCTCCAGTTCGGGCTGGCGCATGTATCCCCCGTCTGCCATGGGCGCCGGCTCGATTTCCGCGTCCTCGTCGGGCAGCTGGATAGCCTGCGCCGCCTGTTTCTCCACCCGGTAGCTGTCCATATCGATGGCTTCAAGAATTCCCCTGGCCAGATCCTCTTCAATCGGGGCAGGCAGCTTCGGCACGAGGAAGTTCAGGAAGATGGAAAGTTTTTCCCATTCGGCGTTGGTATAGGGCAGGATCGAAGCCAGGAATCCGTACGCGCGCAGGAATGCTTTTGCCTTGCCCTTACAGTCGACCTGCCCATCTTCATCCAACTGCTCCCGGTAGACCGCTACGCAGACGTCGAGGATCGGGTCGAGCCGGTCACGCTCCGCCCCGGCCAGGTAGCGCGTGACGAACTCGTCGATCTGGGCCGGGTCATAGATCTGATAGCCATCCAGCGTCGCCTTGAGGTCGTGCAGCTTGTCAGGATCGGTCTCGTCCGCCAGGATTGTGGTTCTGTAATAGTCGGCGAATGCTTGCTGGATCATGTCGGCGTCGTTGGTGAAGTCGAGCACGAAGACATCATGCTTCTGCGCGTGCGCCCGGTTGAGGCGTGAAAGCGTCTGCACCGCCTTGATGCCGGACAGCGCCTTGTCCACGTACATCGTGTGCAGGAGCGGCTCGTCGTAGCCGGTCTGGAACTTGTCGGCGCAAATCAGAAAGCGGTAAGGCTCTTGCTGTATCTTGTCGGCAATGCCGCTCGACGGAAATCTATTGAGCGAGGCCTCGGTGACCTTCGTTCCCTTGTATTCCTGTTCGCCCGAGAAGGCGACGATCGCCTGATAGGGGCTCTTGCGCTGCGTCAGGTAGGCGCGGATTGCGTGGTAGTAGTTCAGGGCGCGCCTGATGCTGCCCGTCACCACCATGGCCCGCGCCTGCCCGCCTATCTTCTGCAGCCCGGCCACCTGCTCGTGGAAGTGGTCTACGATGATCTCGGCCTTAAGCTGGACTGCGTGCGCGTGGCTCTCGACGTATCGCCGCAGCTTCTTCCCTGCCCGCTTGGTATCGAACTCCGGGTCGCCCTCCACTGTCTTGATCAGCCTGTAATAGCTCTCCACCGGCGTGTAGCGCGCCAGCACATCCATGATAAAGCCTTCCTGAATCGCCTGCTTCATCGTGTAGCTGTGGAAGGGAACGTAGCTGGTCTTCTCGCCCTCCGGCGTCGGGGCGCCGAAGATCTCCAGTGTTTTGTTCTTGGGCGTGGCCGTAAACGCGAAGTAGCTGGCATTGGGCAGGAGTTTCTTGCTCTCCATCAGCCGGTTGATCGTATCCTCAGTACTCTCTGCCTCCTCCTCTGTCCCGGCCTCTCCCAACGCCATGGAGACAGACGCTGACGTGCGTCCGCCCTGGCTTGAATGGGCTTCGTCGATGATGATGCCGAAGCGGCGTTGGCGCTGCTCGTTGCCGATCGCGTCCAGAATGAAGGGGAACTTCTGGACGGTGGTGATGACGATCTTTTTCCCATCCCGCAGAAAGGCGCGCAGGTCGCCGGACTTCTGCGCATGGCCCACGATTGAGCGCACCTGCGCGAACTGCCTGATCGTGTCCCGGATCTGTTGGTCCAGGAGCAGCCGGTCCGTCACCACCACGACCGAATCAAAAGTGGGATTGCGCGCCGCTGTTGGGCGCGACAGTGGCTCGCTGTCCCGCTCAAGCCCGATAAGCTGATGGGCCAGCCAGGCGATCGAGTTTGATTTGCCGCTTCCGGCTGAGTGCTGAATCAGATAGCGCTGGCCGACGCCCCTGGCGGACACGTCGGCCAGCAACTGGCGCACCACATCGAGCTGGTGATAGCGCGGCCATATCTGCACCCGCCTCTTGCGCCCGGTCTTGTCGTCCTTTGTCTCGACGATTTGGGCGTAGTTTTCGATGATGTCAGTGAGACTGTCGCGTGTGAGCGTCTGCTGCCACAGGTAGTCGGTTTTCAGTCCGTTCGGGTTCGGCGGATTGCCGGCGCCATCCTTCCATCCGCGGTTGAAGGGCAGGAACCATGACCCTTTGCCCTGCAGGCGCGTGCAGAAGCGCGCCTCATGCTCATCGACGGCGAAATGCGCCAGGCAGCGTCCAAACTCGAAGAGCTTCTCATGCGGGTTGCGGTCACGCTTGTACTGCTCGACGGCGTCCTCGACCGTCTGCTTGCTGAGGCTGTTCTTCAGCTCGAAGGTAGCGACCGGCAGGCCGTTGATGAACAGGCACAGGTCCAGCGCCAGTTGCGCATTGTCGCGGCTGTAGCGGAGCTGCCGAGTGATTGTGAAGCGGTTTTGTCGGTAGCGGGTCTTGGACTTCTCGTTCCCCGCCGACGGCGTCCCGTAGAAGAGGTCGATCTGATGCGGCCCGTGGTTGACCCCCTTGCGCAGCGCGTCGATCGTGCCGCGCCTGCTGACTGCCCCTTGCAGGCGCGCCAGGAATTTGCGCCGCGTGGGGCTGTCGTTGTCGAGGTCCAGCGATTCGGCGCTGCCGGGCTGGGTCGTATGCAGGAAAGCCGCCAGCTGCGCCAGATCTACACAGTGCTCGCGGTCATAGTCATGCGGGTCGCCGCAGGTCCAGCCTACGCTGTAGGCAGACGGGCGCTCGCGCAGCGCGCCCGTCTGCGTCGGGTCGCACGGTTGGCCCGTCAGAGCCGTGCAGATGAGGCGTTCGAGGCCGCGTTCAGTGGTGTCGGTGGTCATGCTCTCCTTGCCGTGACTTCGTGATCGAGGACAATTTCTACCTCCCATCCAGGCCCCTCTGACCTTGGCGGATGGCGTTCAACTGCAGGGCAAGCCCCGCGGTTTGTCATGTCCTTACCTTGCTTTCACACCGCTGTACGTATGCGCGCAGCGCGCGGTTGATGTCCATCTGATAACCGCGGCCATCCTCCCGGATGCTCCTCCTACCCTGCCGTCCCGCGCCCGTCAGCTCGCCGGTGACCAACGCGGGTGTGGATTCACGCAGCAATCATCAAACAACCATCAAACAACATCATCAAACAATATCATCAAACAACCATCAAACAACCATCAAACAACCATCAAACAACACCATCAAACAACACCATCAAATAATATCATCAAACAACCATCAAACAACCATCAAATAAATATTCCCGGTTACGGAGCTAACTGGCCCAGAAGGGCAGATATGTCCGGCTCCTGGATCCAGCTTCGGGATCTCGTATGATGACCAACCCTGAATCCACAGATTCCTTGAGAAGATTTGATGCCCGGGCAGCGTTTCTTTGACTGTATAGCCAAGTCTCCAGCGGTTCAATTACCCTTCTTTGCAGTGGACGGCGAGAAGGTGGTTCCAATGACGGCGCGTGTCTTATCCTCTATGCCCCAAATCATTGAGGCAGACGCCTTTCCGTTCAGAGCCGCCCCGTTCGCCAGGGCCGATATATTCCTGCCGATAGTCTGTGGATTGCTGTCGTTGCCCTTGAATTCTACCCACTCGGTTTCACCCGGCAGGAGGCGCAACGCACGCGCCAGGCCAGCGAAATATTCAGGGTTTCGGGCTGGAATCATCTCCTCACCTCCTCAGATGCTTCACCGGAGTCATCCCCAGCGTCCGGCAGATTGGCCGCCACCTCGCGCGCATCCAGTTTGCCGGTGACCACATCGGCGATCAGGCGGGTGCCGTATTCACGCATGAGTTCGATCTTGCGGTGGGTGCTATCAATAGCAGTGTCGATGTCGGCAGTTGCCTTGTCGAGATATTCAGCGATGGCGGCTTGTTCGGGGAGGGGCGGGATTGGCAATAAGACGTTTCCGAGGTTGCTGGTTGAAATCTCGGTGAATGTAGTGCCATTGGCCAAGCTCTGAAGCTCATCTTGAAGAATTTCGAACACCTGATAGCCATAGATAGAATTGATGACTTGCCGCTCTGGAATCAGGGCTTTGCAACCTTGATTTGTACAGAGTGGAACTTCTGCAAGAGCCACGTTTCCTACAGGCGCTCTCGACGTGACCACTAAACTTCCGACCGGAACCAATTCAGTCGAACAAGAGTCAAACCCTTTTTTGGTAATCCGACGCTGAGAATCCCTCAGTCGTGTCACTGTGCCAATGTCAGTTGGAGTGACCCAAACAAGATCCCCGTTCCAGTAGGCTGCCTCGCTGCTTCCTGGCGTCGATCCGCCTACGATGCGTCTAAACGCCTTCTTGACTCGCCGCACCTCCCAATGCGCGGGAATATCCCCCAGCCATTCGATGCCGGATGGCTTGTAGGCGAGGTAGGGTTTGAGGTGAGAGGTCATGACAAGTTTCAGTCCCACTCGAGTGGACTGCCACAATAGCCTCTCCCATTGGAGCCGCCAATCCAGGCGATGAATTCTTGGACGACTTCTTCACAATAACTGCATTTGTGTCCCCGACCGAAATAAAGGTTGCATCCGCGAATACTGAGAACCTTTGGGCCGCTACCGCCCCAGTAGATGAAATCGTCGCTGACTAGAACCCGGTCAACCTGCGTGTCGTGACGTACATTATTGGCGTTCTGCCTTCCGTATTCGTAACTATGGTGAGAATCTGTTTGACACCATTGCTGGGTAATTTCGTCATGGTAATATATGTTATCACCGAAGGCTTTCTTCATACTCGTGTACATATCAGGGCGCTTATCACGAAACCGTGTATCATTCCAGTATTCGTCGAACGACATTACTTCACCCACACACATAGCGTAGACAAGGCGCCCGTATTTACCCTTGGTTTTTGTGCCTGCGCCAACTATCCAGTCACCTACGGAAGCAGACTTGCGTATTTGGGGCTTGCAGGTAGCCAGCGTGCAGAAGCCGTAGAACGGATTCGGGGCGAATCCGTAATCTCTCGCGACTGTGTATGAAAATAGCTTTTGCATTCAATGACTCCTCAGCGGCAAGAATATCGATTGATGTGACGGTAGCCTTGCTGGGAGCCATCTGGCTTGTACCATGCGTTGAAATTGCCATTTATCGCATCAATGATGCTTTCTCCATTCCAGCCAACCAGAGCATCTGCGTAATGGTCAAGGGCTTCTGGCAGTTTGCAATCCTTCGCGCCCCATTCCCATACACCGACAATTCTTTTCTCTTGTTTGTGGGCATATTCTATTTCCCAGTTTACCCAAGGGCTGTCTTTAGTGTTGGGAGATATGTACACCATAAGCACACTAGCCCACCTGATGTGCGGGGCCAATATTTTTTGCTTGATGTAAGCTGGGTTCTTTGCTGCGTTAGGCTTATCAGCAGTGATTGAAGCATCGCGGCACTCCATTCCGTGCTTATGTATTAAATCCTTGAGATTCTTCAGGCCTTCATCGTCCTCGTGTATGTGGCTGATGAAGACATTTCGGATATTTCCGGACATCAGTTGCTTATCCTCCGAATTGATTCGGTAAGACCTGCTGGCGAACCGTTCTACGGAAGGCAGGTTCCAGCAATGTTCTAATTTGACCAGCCCCTCCAACAGTCCCCACTTCTATTATTTTTAAACTGCTGTCTCCCATTGTTGGGTGGTGTCCCGTTTCTCCTCTGGAATACACGATGGATCCAATCGCGAATGGCCACCGCGTGTTGTTCCCAATCATAAATGCATGCGAAGGGATCATACCCTGCGCAATTGTCCGCCAGTCTGGGTGGTATTAGGCGAGGGTTACGCCTAATAGTCCTAAAATTCCTGTGATTGGGCAGCAAAATACCTAACAAGCCGCATCTTGGGTTGTTTTTGGTGTCCCTCAGACTTGAACCAATCTCCCAGTCAACATGCTTTCGCTGCCAGGTACAGGGGCCAATCAGCACTACCGTCACGGTCGCGTCGGCAATGAACTCATCACGGATTTTCTGACGAATTGTGTCTGTGGGAAGAGTATCATCTATATCTCCGTCTTCCACCGATTTGTCTACAATATTGCCATCCATCAATCGAGCAAATTGGTCCTTGTAAGTTTGGTCCTCATGATGGAAACTGATAAAAACCTTGTGTCGCGGAACTTGGTACATAGTCATTCTCCTTCAATCTGTTCCAAATCGGTCAGGTCTTCTACCTCGGCAATCTCCGCCAGCATGCGATTGTAGTGGCGCAGATCTTTCTGCAATATCGCCAGCTCCTCACGAAATTCTTCTTGCTTGGCTGTGTCCTTGAAAGCGCCTGCCAGGCTCTCCTTGTGCCATTTTGCAGTAAAAGGCCGCACCACCTGGTTCAACACGGGTATCGCAACCTTGCTGAATTCTATCGTTTTTCGTCCATGTTGACGCAGAATCGCGCGGGTAGTTGGGAAAAGCGAAAAAACGCTATCTAAAGCTACCTTTTCGTCCCCCGCTTCAGATGGCAAAGGTTGAGTAACTACCTTAGTCAGCATCTCGATGTATAACTCCCAAGCGGCATCTTTGTCAGCCGGTTGGAAAGATAGTTCCATTGTAACCCCACTCGGACTCAATCTTATCTTTTCTAAATGGAACTCCCTGAACAAGCCCTTTAAATTCTTCATTTTTCAAGTCTTCCCATACTCTCGTTTAGCAGCCTCTCGCTCTCCCGCCCAACCGCCAAGATATCGGCGCGTATCTTCTTCAGCGGTCGCAACGGATGCGGCTTGTAAAAATAGCGCGTGAAGCTGACCTTGTAGCTTATCTTCACGCCGTCCGTCCACCTATCCAAAACGGTTTCGTCGTTATTGTCCTTCATGCTGATATATTCACATCAACCTCCCCGGCGTTCTTTATCGTGGGATAGGGATTGCTATCTGAATCATGCGCCCCCTCCGGCTCGCTATCGTGCAACAGGTTATTATAACATATCATTGCAGAATTGCTAAAGGCTGCTGGGACATGCTCATCCGTGTAGAACTTAATCTTCGCCATGTTGCTTCTGTTCTTGCAGCTTTTCAGAGAGCTTTGAAAAGGTCTGCTGGCGTAAGGTCTTTACAAATGCGTTCCTATCTTCAATCGATTGGTCAATCTCAGTGCGATGATCGAAATAGTAGGTCAATGCCGCATACACATCCGCCAATGTTAAATCGTATTCGGTGGCGATCTCATCGGCGCTCGTGCCCATGAGCTCGTGCCAGATGACAATGTTCTCGACTGTAATTCGATGCCCGGCAATGCGAGGCTTTCCACCCGCTATGCCAAGGGTACTCTCAATATGTTGATGCAAAGTCTCCGTAGCCATCTGAATTTCCTCCGTCCTCGTGTCAGATGTAACAAATGTATGACAAACCTGACGAAACTCACAGATTCTTGTTAAGCAAAGGCCACCTTTACTATGGAAGCGAAACCCGTTCTTATTAAAGGTTACGTTACTATGGAAGCAAAACCTGTTCTTGTTAAAGGCTGCCTTTAATAACGGCTTCCCCGCGTTTTGCCCGCCTCTATCTCTTCCAGCGCCGTAACCTCGTATCCGCCGATTTCTGTGCGCCGCATGATGGACAATCCCTGTTAAAAGTTTTTAAGCAGTCAATTTCGCTATTTAAGTTTTGCGGCCAAAACTTAAATAGTGGGAGATATTGCTGCTCTACGGGATGGATGGAGCGCCGAACACGGCGGCGAGGGTCTGATCGAAGGGTCTTGATCTCTCGCACCCCGCGCCGCCGGCAGCTCGCCAAATGGCAAAGGTCACGAGCTTGCAGTGTGGGATATTGCTCATGGAGCCGTCGCGTTCAGGGACACGTCCGCCTCCTCCAACGGCCACACCGAAATGCCGGCGTTCGCCACCAGGGACATCGCCGCGTCAAGGGTTTGCAGTCTTCCGGCGGGCAGGTACACGTGGACCAACTCCTGCAAGACCTCCGCCGAAGTGCACAGCGGCGCGCGATTCCGGTTGGATTCGGTGAAGAAATCCCGGGCTGCGCAGCGGATGGGGCCGGCCCACTGCGTATCTGAAGACATTCGTATCGACGAAGATCATGTGCCGGCGGCTTTGTTTCCGCGCGACTCGTTGATGACGCGCAGGCGCCCGCTCCAGTCCGGTTCCACATCGGGGCCTTCCAACGCGTCGCATGCCCGGAAAAATTCCATGACGTCTTCCGGAGATTCAAAGGGTTTGACGCGCTGCCGGTTTTCAAGGCGTTCGCGGGCGGCGGCGCGCAGCCACGCGCTCAGCGTCAGGCCCTCCCGGCGCGCCTGACGCACGAAGCGGGCGCGGTCTGCGTCAGGAATTACGATCTGAACTCTGGCCATTTCGACTGTCCGTTTTTTTGCGATTATCCAGATGTCCCTTACGAGGGGCATCTGATGAAAGGGTAATGGCAAATTTCTCACCCAAAGGCTTTCCCGTAACACTGATTCGGGAATGCTCCTTATAGATGAATGGCGGGATGGCGCCTTGCCTATCCTCTCACAATCTCCGCCAACAGCCCTTCTGTCTCCCGCTCCAGCGTCAGGATGTCGGCGCCGATATCGGCCAGCGTGCGCATGGGCTGCGACCTGTAGAAGTAGCGCGTGAAGCTGATCTCGTAGCCTGTCTTCACGCTGCCCGGAACGTGCCAGGCGTCCGGCGCGTAGGGCAGCACCTCGCGCTGCAGGAACCCCTCGATGCCGCCCTCTTCCTGCAGCGGCGCCTGCTCAATGTTGCGCAGGTCCGGATCCGGCTCATACTCGACCACAACCGGCTTGCCGTCGAGGTGGCGGCGGAAGCGCCCCGCCGCCGGGTTGGGCTGGACGCCTTCCCTGTGGACCTTTCTGATGAGCGGGGGCGCGCTTTCCCCACGCGCGCCCGTCTCCTTGAGTTGCCTGATCTCCTTGGCGCTGTACACTCGATTGGGGTCGATTCCCACCAGCCGCAGAGGCCGCTCGACGACCACCTTCCAGTAGCCGAAGGCGGCGTTGGGAAATATCTTCGACTGCGCGCTCTCCGCAAAGGCCAGAAAGGTATCACAGATGCGCTCGATGTCGGCGTCCGCCAGGTCGCAGTTCTTCTTGCCCAGATTCTTGCGCCGCGGCCGGAACCACTGGCTGGCGTCGATCAACTGCACTTTGCCCCGGCGCTGCGCCGGCTTGCGGTTGCTCAGCACCCATATGTAGGTGCCGATGCCGGTGTTGTAGAATATGTTGAGCGGCAGAGCGACGATGGCTTCCAGCCAATCGTTCTCGATGATCCAGCGGCGGATGTTGCTCTCGCCCTGGCCGGCGTCGCCGGTGAAGAGCGAACTGCCGTTGTGCACCTCGGCGATGCGGCTGCCGAGCGGTGAATCTTTCTTCATCTTGCTCAACATATTGACCAGAAACATCATCTGGCCGTCGCTGGAACGCGTGACGAGGGCATACTCCGGGTCGCCATCGCGCTGCACCACGAAGCGCGGGTCTTTGAGGCCGGTCTTGCCGCCCATGCGCTCCAGGTCGCTCTTCCAACTCTTGCCGTAGGGTGGATTGGAGAGCATGAAATCGAACTCGCGGGCCGGAAAGCCGTCCGCGGAGAGGGTCGAGCCGTACTGTATGTTGTCCGCTTCTCCTCCTTCCCCCTTGAGGATGAGGTCGGCCTTGCTGATGGCGCAGGTCTCCGGGTTCACCTCCTGCCCGTACAGGTAGACGGATACGTCCTTGCCCCGCTCCCGAGCGAGTTGGGCCAGCGTCTCTTCGGCGACCGTAAGCATTCCGCCGGTGCCGCAGGCGCCATCGTAGACGAGATATGTGCCCGAGCGGACCGCATCGGCAATCGGCATGAAGACCAGGCGCGCCATCAGCTGCACCACGTCGCGCGGGGTGAAGTGCTCGCCGGCTTCCTCGTTGTTCTCCTCGTTGAAACGCCGGATCAGCTCTTCGAAGACTGTGCCTATGCTGTGGTTGTCCAGGCCCTGCAGACGCACGCTGCCGTCCGCGTTCAGGACGGGTTTGGGGCTGAGGTTGACCGATCTGTCCAGGAACTTCTCGATCAGGAAGCCCAGGACATCGGCCTCGACCAGCGTCGGGATCTGGTTATGGAATCTGAACTTTTCCAGTACCTCCTGAACGTTGGGGGAGAAGCCATCGAGGTAGGCCTCGAAGTCGGCCCGCAACTGCTGCTGCCTGGCTCGGGAGGTCAGATCGCGCAGCCGGAAGCGGGACGTGTTGTAGAAGGCCTCGCCGGAGGCCTGGCATAGCGCGGCCTCCTGGTTTGCCACACCGGCCTTGTCCATCTGGGCTTTCATGCTGATGACCGCCTCTTTGGTTGGCTCCAGCACCGCATCCAGACGCCGGATAACCGTCATCGGCAGGATGACATCCCGGTATTTGCCCCGCACGTAGACGTCGCGCAGCACATCGTCTGCGATCCCCCATATAAAGTTGCTGATGTTCAGGCTGCTCATGCCGCGGATCCCTCCATGCTGTCGGATTCAATCGAGAAGATAAGTGATGAGAAGTGAGGAGAGAGAAACACCAACTTTCACTTCTCGTTACCCAGCATCCTTTGGTTGCTCTGTTCTTCTGCGGTTCCGTTGCCATTGCTGGAATCAAAACCGAAAGCAACATAGAAAAGTTCAGGGTATATTGTTTGCCGCGTAAGGTCAACCAACCAGCCTGTTCATCTTGCCCATATACATAACGCATAGCTGGGACCGGTCACATACGGGATACGTTTCCCAGCGGCATTGCGCCACCGCTGTTCAATTTCGGCAAACTGTCTTGACAGATTAGAACATACGTGCTAATATCAGTGCAACATGGCCCAGCGGTTTCGTTAACGCCAGCCTGCGACGCCATGATGAGGGGAGGTTGTCTCGCCCCACAGTGGCGCGCAAAACAACATTTTTCCGTAAGGAGCGAACTATGAAAGACATTGCCAAGACTTCGATTGGACGCGTGGCACTCCTGACCTCTAAACCCATTCTGGCCCTGGTCGCGGCCATGTTTGTGGCCGATCTGCTGGGCAGTATGGGCTGGGTGCAGGGGCGAATTCAGGGGGCTGCCCTGTTCTATGTGTTCGGCAACCCGATCTCCAGTTGGGGCGCCGTCATGACTTTGCTGATCTGGATGCTCACCACGGGTATCCAGATGGTATCGAGCGGGATGGCCTATCGGGTGGGGACAAACCCGTATATGGCCGGGGTGGGGTTCTACTTCTGGCTGTTCGGTTCCATTCTCAGCCGCACCAGCTTGAAGTTCAACAGGGCCAACCATGTCTCGGTTTTTACGATCGAGTACGGCAAGTTGGCCAAGGAGTGGTCGGGTCTGGCCTTTCTCGTCGCTCTTTACTGGCCGTCCCAGTTCTTTGACATGGCCACGGATGCCAGTTTTTATGTGACCACGCCGCTGAAGGCGTTTCATCTGTTCTTTGCGTTCTCGTCGTTGGTATCCGAGCAGTTGGCCTATATGGCCAGTGTGGCGAAATCGATGGGGGACGAAGCGTTGGAGGAGATACGTGGTTACTCATAAGGAGCTGATGCGGCAGGACCGGGGCTGGGGGTTGTTCTGTCAGATATCTCTGGCTCCGCTCGTGGCCGGCACAGTTGAGTGGCTGATTGCTGTCTGGGCCTGCTGGTTCATCGGCGCCCAGTACTTTGCGCCCTGGACCTGGCTGGCGCATCTGGCTGCCGTCTATCCTCTGCCTAAGCCCGCTACCTGGCTGCGGGCTGTATCCCTGGCGTGGGCGGGCTGGGATGTCGCGCAGTCTGGGATGGACTGGGTCACGCTGGCGGCCTATCTGTGGATTGCGCTGATCCCGGCCTTGGCCCAGTTGCCTCAGCGTTGGGGCCCGTTGGCCGCGCGGGTCATACTGCACGCATTGGCGCTCTGGTTCCTGCTGCAGATGGATCACATTGCCGGCCTGATTGGCCTGGTTGGTTTGATCGTGATTCTGGTCTAGGGAGACTGGGCGACGCGGCGCGCCGGTCCACTATGCCGATACAGCCTCCGGCATACGCACTTCATATACTTGCATGTTGTTGGCCGCTTCGCGTGCCCACAGGCAGGTCAGGGCGCTGAGAATGCCGGCGGCCATGGGGCTGCGGGACGGGCGCCGATCTCGCATCGCCATCAAAAAGTCATAGCAAAGCTCCCGGTCTCCGCCGAAGTGGGGCATATCACCGCTGAAATCGATGGTTTCCACCACCGGCGATGTGTGGCTGAACACCTTGATGCGGTTCTGATACCAATCGAACTCGATGGTTCCTCGATATCCATAGAGGCGCGCGCCGCGCCGCGCGGCGCGGTAGCGGGTAAAGAAGTTCTGGGTGTAGCTGGCCTGGACGCCATTCTCATACTCCAGTAGACAACTGCCCATATCCTGGAGCTCGATCCCCTGGGAGAAGACGCAGTATTCTCGCGCCCCATAGCCCTGTTCTTCGGAAAACTGGACACGGGTTCCTTCATAGCCGTTGCGGAAACGCACGAAAGGGCTTTCCGGGCATGTTTCTCGCTCGGAGCACTCTCTGCATTGCAGATCGAATGGCTTGTCGCCACCGTAAACCCGTTGCGCTTTCATGGCGCTTACCAAACGCGGCCGCGCGTCCAACAGGTAGTTGATATAATCCACGTCATGGGTAAACTTCTGCAAAAAGAGGCCGCCGTTCAGTTCGTAATTGCGATACCAACTTCTGAAGTATACGCTGCCGTAGCCCACGTCGTTGAAGGCAACCACCTGTTCGATGCTTCCCACCTGTCCCGATTCCACGATCTCCCGCGCTTTCTGGGCGATAGGGCTCAGTCGCAAGGGAAAAGAGACGACAGTGGGCGCCGGATACGCCTGAAATGCCTCTGCCAGTTGTCGCACTTCCGCCAAGGTGATGGAGACCGGTTTCTCCAGGAAGAGGGGGAGTTGGGTTGGCGCTACCTTGAGGGCCATCTCCGTGTGCAGATTGCAGCGGACGCCGATCATGATGCCGTCCAGTTCGTCGGCAGAGGCCAACATCTCGTCGGCAGAGGCATAAAACCGGGTATGCGCCAGGAAGGGATCGTTGGCGGCCTGGATGTCGGCGGCCTGCGGGTCGGCGATGGCCGTCACCCGGTATGGGATTCCGAATATGGCCAATTCTTTGGCCATGTGGGCGATGCGACGACCATATCCAATAATGCCTACGCGTACCATAATTCAGTCCTTTTCGAGATTTTGCAATGGATATGTCCGGCTCTGATGCCGGCGGTATGGATTCCTCCTGAACTGCATTTGCGTTTTCCCATGATATCTGCTGATATATTAAGGAGGGAATGAACTGATTCTACAGTATGGGTAGAGGATGTCAACTAGCGCGCATCTTTCGGGCTGTGATTCACGGGATTCATATGATGGGGATGATGGTGGTTATCATCTCAATCACAATAATCATATAAACCATAGTCGGCAGAGGCGCATTGAACACACTGCCTCTGCCGACAGATCTACTAGGGGAGGTATGTTATGAGACTTGGCGTTGTCGGGATGCTGCCCAATGATCCCGAAGCGATTACTGAGAATCATCTGGCTGCGATCCGCGCGTTGCGGCTGACAGGCGCCGGTCTCTCGGTGTCCGCGGCCGACTCGCCGCCGGTCTCTGCACCGATCTGGCAACGGGTTCGCCGGCTCTTCACAGAGGCTGGCATGGACATTGCGCAGGTGGGAATCGGCTACGGCGCGTGTCTGTTCGACCCGGATGCAGAGGCGCGGAGTCGGCTGCTAGGGCAGATTGGCAGGGGTATCGAGATTGCGCGGCAGCTGGAGGCCCATGTGGCGTTGATCCGCACTGGCAGCCTCAGCCCCAATGGTTCCTACAGCCCCCATCGGGACAACCATCGGCCAGAGTGTCGGGCCCGGCTGCTGGATTCTCTGCGGCGCGTGGCGGAAGCAGCCGAAGCCCTCGGCCAGACGGTCGTCGTCGAGACCCATGCGCTGACGATTATGAACTCGCCGGAGGTCAACCGCACGATCATCGACGAGGTTGGCTGCGCGCGGCTGCGGCTGGTGCTGGACTACGTAAACCACTTCCAAGCCCTACATCAGGTGTACGAAAGCACGGCGCGCCTGCATCATATCTTCGATGTCATGGGTTCGCTCAGCGCTATCGGGCATTGCAAAGACATTGGGGTGCGGGATGGGTTCGTGATCCACTTGGATGAGGAGATTCCGGGAGAAGGAGAGCTGGATCTGGCTACCGCGCTACGTCGTTGGCATGATCTGCATCCGAACGGGTATATGATGCTTGAGCACCTGCCGAACGAACAGTATCCGCGGGCCGCCGCCAATACGCACCGCATCCTGGCGGCAGAACGGATTCCGGTCCAGGCGCGCTGAGTCGCGGTTGCTCCCCGATCTCCTATCGGCTATAATTGTGAATGCTGGCGTCCGGGACTTGCACCGTTGCGGTTGCTCCCCGATTCCCCATCGGCTATAATCCAGCCCGCCAAATCATGATCGGCGCGATAAGTTGCGGTTGCTCCCCGATTCCCCATCGGCTATAATCTGCCAGTGCTTACGGAGAAAGAGCGGGTTGCGGTTGCTCCTCAATTCCCCATCGGCTATAATCCGGCACACCGTCATCAGTCCACGATGTCGGGCCAGGTGGCGCCCCGCGCTGGCTACTTCGATTACCCGGCCGATCATGGTCTTGGCGCGCCCGGGTCCAGCACGCGCCCGATTTCGTCCACGCCTACCTTGCGGAACCCGCACCGCTGGAGTTTCCGAGCGGAGTAACTGTTCGCCTTCATCTCCTTTTTCCTTACGCGGCGGTCGACATCGGCTTCATTGTGGTCATCCATGACTATGAAAGTCCCGCTCTCGCCAGCCCACATTTGTCGTACGCGCACGATGCGACGGTCCGCCCCCTCGCCTATAGCGCCCATATCGTTGATTTTTAGTTGCATAAGCCGTTTGGCTGTGGGGTCTTTCCTGCCGGATTTGTCCGTGGGACGGAACTTTTCGAGGTCAAAGTCGGGTTGGTTGGCGTCGAAAGTAGGCACAACGACTATCCGCCAGCTTCCGTCACGCATCCGCCATACGTCGGCGAACTCGTTGCCTCCAGGAGCGTAGCCTTTGTATGGCTTGCCGGCGCGGTCCTTGATAGGTATGACATTCTTTTTCTCCAAAACGCGCACGCGCCGCACGATCTGGCGGCGGCCCCCCTGAATCACACCTTCGTTGGCGGCCTGTTCCGCGAATCTGACAGGCGTCTCAGACGCTTTGTTGCCTGCCGCTCGAATGTCCGATTCTACCCGGTCCCATAGCTCCACCAGCGCCTTACGCATGGACTGATCACGCACGGCGTCCAGGTCGCTCTTCCTTTTGAACGAGGACA
The DNA here is from genome assembly GCA_958295915.1 of uncultured Caldilineaceae bacterium. Taxonomy (GTDB): domain Bacteria; phylum Chloroflexota; class Anaerolineae; order Caldilineales; family Caldilineaceae; genus Bin5. The sequence goes on along the minus strand of OY282381.1, from coordinate 1,889,179 downwards.
GCTTCTTTCGGATCACAACTTGGGACGGGCCGTTTTCCGACAGATCGACCAGTCCATAGGCCGTCTCTAGGTGCAGTTGACCGCTGGTCTTTCCCTTAATGCCGCGCGTCCCGTGGTCCGGCTTGTAGGAGACCACCAATCGGTCCAGGATTGACTTCAGCTGACCCGGATGAAATCCTTCCCACGGGGGCGGAGTCAGGGATGCTACCCTTTTCACCGCAGTGTGATAGTTGGACGCGGCGGCCCCCGCGAAGCGGCCGAGTAGCCCCCGTGTCGTGTTGGCCACTACAAAGGCGTCAATGGCATGATGGCGGTGGTCGTCGCGTTGTTTGCCGATACTCTCGCCTGTATCCGACACGCGCAGCATTCCTTCCAACCCCCACGCCCTGCGGAGCAGCGACGTCAGACGTCCTGGCGCAGCCCGGACACGCAGACGACCCTCGCCCTTCTCGTCGTACAGGTGGGCCAGGTAGGTTTTGGCAGCGCGGGAAAGATAGCTCGTTTCGTTCAACTGTCGGTCCAGGAAGTTGTCCTCTTCATCGAATTGCGCCATTGCGTCCGGCCCGAAGCGCCAGCGCTTGTTCTGTGGGAAGCTGGCGGTACAGGCCAGTATTTCCTGGTAATCGTACCCCGCCGGATTGTGGCCGAATGCCTCGTAAGGGGAGCGGTCACCCTTGGCGCGGTTGGCAGCGGCGCAACACACGACCCGGTTAGCCATCGAATTATCCAAAGTTTTGGAGAACGGCAGGATGTGGTCGACCTCAGTCTGGTTGGAAACCACCATGCCAAAAGACAGATTGCGGCCGGTGTAAGGGCAGCAACGCGCTTGAGGCGGCCCTTGTTCCTCCCATAGGCGGAGCTTGCGGAGCAGGTCGGGGGTGGGCTTCTGCCCATCTGCTTCCAGCATTTCCGTCAAGCGACTTTTGCGTTCCCTGTCTTTCCGTTGGTCCTGTTCGTAACGGCGGCGTCGCTCACGATTGGATTTCAGATCGCGGGCAAGCTCGACTATTATCCCCTCGGGCTTGCCGTAAACTTCAATCAGACGGTTGACCAGACGGCGAAGTTGGTTCAAGCCGATGTGAACGGTGGGATTGGGGAAGCGTCCATAGCGGGCCGTCTCTCCGTCTTTCTCTGGGTCTTTCGTCGGGTCTGCGCCCACTGTATCGCGTGGCAGTACCTCGCCATAGTAGGGCAAGCGTTCAAGGGCGGCGCTGTTGCGGAAGTCCGAGTGGTGGAGATAGCCGGCGTCTTTTACGGCATCCGAATATATCCGCCCTTCTTCCAAATGAGGGCGGATCCTGGCGATGGCCTTTTCGCTCAAGTTGCCGTAGCCGGATGGCAGGGAGACGTCGGCAACGGCTCTGGCCTGTGATTCGTTCAGTCCCCATTCCTCTCTGGCTTTCCGCTGGACGGTCTCCGGGTTCTCTGTGTCGAGCAGCGTCTTCACAATTTCATTGCGCTCCATGAGGGAAAGGCTGTGCCAGCGGCTGCCGAAAAATTCCTTCTTGCTCAGGCGTGCGGTTGCTGCGTCGCCCTTGATCTTCTCGCGCTCGCCGCGGGCCAAGTTGAAGCTGACCCCTGAAGGCAGTCTCAAGTCCCTGGTGGGTTTTTTGAAGTCGATGTCCTTGCCAGATCGCAGCCTTTTCAGAAAGCGCTCCCTCTCTTGTTCACTGAGCGGCCGCTCCGGCTCCGAGGGGGTCTGCACTTTCAGGTTGTTGACCTCCTGGAGCATTCGGAATTCCTGGAATATCGGCAATGCTTTAGCTGCTCGTCTTTGCCTGTTTTCAAACTCGAACTGGCACCAGCCCGGTTCCACGGGTTTCAAAGGCCGTTGGTAGAAGATGATGTCGCGCAGATTGTCCCATTGCTCTGGGCTCAGTTTGTGGCGATCCTCCTGCTTCTGCCGAATCGTATCGAACTCCTCTTGGTACATGGCCCGGTTCGGGTACAGGTCTAAGGTCTCTCGGGCGCGGACCGTCTCGAGCTTCGCATGCCGCCGCGCCAGGAATTCGCCCAAGGTGCGATCCCCGCTTTCCTCGATACGCCGGCGCAACTCCTCATTCGCGGCGCCGATCTTCTTTCCTTCAGTCTCGTCATCACCGCCCGCTTTGCGGTTGGACTTGAAGCCGCGCCGTTGGTCGAGGTGAAATAGAGCGCGCCCCAACTCGAAGGGCGAGAGCGGATGATCAAGGGCGCGTGCGCGGAGCGCATATGGGTCGAGCCGTTGCGCCTCCTTGCGCTCTTCTGCCCCCGGCGGCATAAGTCCAAATTCGACGAGGGTCTGCATCAGATCGTCGCGCCGCATCAGGTAACGGTCCCGGAGGCGGCGCTGTCCGCGCGCAGTACGGCGCTCCACAGCATTGGACGTCTTGCTTTTCGAGTTGCGCCCGTCGGGGAATATGCGGACGCCCATAGCCAACACCCCACAAGGATCGCCTTGATCGTCGAGGGTAAGCGCGGCCCAACCAATGGAGTTGGTACCAAGATCAAGGCCGAGAAGATACTTTCTGTCGTTTGCAGCTGTCATGGCATTCCTTTTTGCCTGGAAATTCGTTTGGTGATATACTTCCGTCGTCAAATATTTTGCCGAGAGTTTTGTTTGCGGAATTGTAGCCGATGGGGAATCGGGGAGCCTCCGTTAACAAGCCCATGTGGCAACAAATGCGGAAGCGGGCTACGGCCCGCTTCTGGCTTGCTGCAACTGTCTCTTCACCTCGCTGTTGAGACCCACACGAAGGCTACACAAAATACCGATAGTTGGAGTCCTCCTCTCCCTGCTGCAGCCCCTGCCGAGTCAACGTCGACCTTCATGCCGGATCCGCGCTCAACGGCGGTCGCGAGTCCAGTGATAGGATTGACAAAAGGCTAAAGAAACCGTCGGTCGTCGCCAGCGGAACTGTTTACCGCTCTCGATAGCGTCCCGCAGCGACCAATGTTGGACTTTGGGGGCGCCTGATCACCAACGTTCCATTGTGGACAAACCCTTCCTCGCGGCCATCCAACTCCGCGATCAGTCGCTCTCTCCAGAAGCGCACTCGTTGCGGCCGGGCAGCGGCCAGATCGCGCAACTCCGTGGGGTCGTCTTCCAGGTCGAAGAGCAGCTCGCGTCCGGTTTGGCTGTACCAGATGTACTTCTCCTTGCCATCGGTCAGCCACTGGTTGGAATCCTCCTGCAGGAAATGCTCGCCGTGCAGATAGTCTCGCCAGCCGTTGGTTTCACCCCGCGCCAGGGGCAGGATGCTGCGGCCGTCGATGTGGTCCGGCGCGTCGCGTCCGGCCAGGTCACAGAAGGTGGGGAGCAGGTCTCGCAGTTCGATGACCTGGTCCACCTGCTTCATTGGCGCATCCACACGCCCGCCCTGATGCGCATGTCCAACTCTGGGGAGGCGCAGGATGAAGGGCAGGCGGGCCGAACTGTCGAAAGGGTACCCCTTGGCCAGATGGTTGTGGTCGTAGAGCATCTCCCCATGGTCGGCGGTAAAGATAATGGCTGTGTTGTCCAGGACGTTGTTTTCATAGAGGGCCTGGAACATGCGGTTCAGGTTGTAGTCGATATGGCTGATTTGTGCGTAGTAGGCGCGCCGGGCATAGTCCCGCTGGGCCGGGTCCATAGGCACAGGGCTGTCCAGCCCTCGAACGGGCAGGCCCGTGGGCGCCCAATCACCCATAATGGGGTCGGGCAGTTCCTTGGTCAGATAGCGGTCGAGAAAAGACTGCGGAGGGTCCAGAGGTGGATGCGGCCGATGGTAGGACATCATCAGAAAGAAGGGTTTGGTTGGGTCTCGGCGGCGCAGAAAGTCGATGCTCATGGTGGTGACCCAACTGGTAGGGTGCAGCATTTCGTCATACAGCCAGGGCCGGGCGGCATAGCCGTTGCAGCCCACGCCCGTGTCGATGTAGTCTGCCTGGGGGCCGAGTCGTTCTCGCAGCCAGGGTGTGTAGTCATCTACCAGTCCGTAATCATCCCGTTTTGCGCGTTCGCGGTGCAGATAGCCGTCGTGGAGGATGACATTGTGGAAACCCATCAGATTGCGGGAGGGCTGGGTGTGCATCTTGCCCACGCACTGGGTGTGATAGCCGGCCTCGGCCAGCAGGCCGGGCATGGTCTTATCGTAGCGCCAATCGACGCGATCGTTGTAGCCCACAAAGCCCGTGTGTCGTTGGTTCAGCCCGGTGAAGATCGTGGCCCTGGCCGGCACACAGGTGGGCGTCGCCGCGTATGCCTGGGTGAAGTTGATCCCTTCCTGGGCCAGACGGTCCAGGTGGGGCGTCTCGACCACACAGTGGCCAGCCAAGCTGAGGGCGTCGGCGCGCCACTGGTCCACACAGATGAAGAGGATGTTAGTTTGCGCGTTGTCGGTGGCCATACGCGTTACCCTTTCAGACCGGTGATGGAGATGCCTTCCACGAAGGTGCGCTGGACGAAGAAGAAGATGATGATCACAGGCGCGATGGCGGCCGTGCTGGCCGCCATCATGTAGGGCCACATGAGCGCTTCCTGGAACATAGTGCGGAACTGTTGGAGTCCCAGCGCGATCGGATATAAGGACTCGGTATTGAGATAAATGAGGGGCCCGATGTAGTTATCCCAGGCGAACATGAACTGGAGCAGCCCGATGACCGCGAGGGCGGGCTTGGCCAGGGGCAGGATGATGCGGAGGAGAATACCCAACTCGGCGCATCCATCCACGCGAGCGGCATCCGACAGTTCACTTGGAATGGTCAGGAAGAACTGGCGCAACAGAAACGTATAGTAGGCGTTGACGGCAAAGAAAGTAGGCACGACCAGGGGCAGATAGGAGTTGAGCCAATCCAGATTCTTGAAGGTGATATAGAGAGGGATCATGCGTACCTGGAACGGGATCATCATGGTGGAGAGACAGATGATAAAGAATAGATCCCGCCCTGGCCAGCGTATGCGGGAGAAGCCGTAGGCCACCAACGTATTGGAGATAAGAGCGCCGGCGACAGCGGTCAGGGCGTAGCGAACGGTGTTGAATGTGTAGGCGCCGAAGGGCCGGGAGGAGAGCGCTTCTGGGTAGTTGACCAGCCGGACCGGGTTTGGAATCCAGATAGGCGGCACGTGGTACACTTGGGGGTCGGTTTTCAATGAAGTCGAGAGCATCCAGAGGAGAGGGCCGGCGAAGATCAGGGCCAGCCCGACCATGAGTACGTAGAACAGCGTCCGCTGCACGGTTTTGAACAGCATGCTCTGACTGTGGGAAAGTTCCCAGCTCGATCTGCTGGGCTTGGCTTCAGCTCGTTGCATAGTTGTGGTCTCCTATCGGGCAACCACAGGGTGAGGTATGAGCGCCATCATACAAACCACATCAACCAATCGTCAACTGGCGGGAATACCGAATTGCCCCTACGATTCTCCGGCATAGTAGACCCAGCGGGCGGAGCTCCGGAAGATGAGCAGGGTGAAGATAAGGATAATCACAAACAAAATCCAAGCCAGGGCCGAGGCGTATCCCATCTTAAAATACTGGAAGGCGTTGCGGTAGAGATAGAGGCTGAAGAACTCAGTGGCTTCGTTGGGGCCGCCCTGGGTCAGCAGCCAGCCCAGGGTGAAATACTGAAACATGCCGATCATCCCCGTGAGCGTCACGAACAGAATCGCCGGCGTGCAGATGGGGATGGTGACGTGCCAGAAGCGTTGCAAGGCGTTGGCGCCGTCCACCCGGGCCGCGTCTTTGAGCGAGCGGGGCACGTCCTGCAATGCAGCCAGAAAGATGATAATGGCCGTGCCCTGGGTCCACATGTGGATCAGGATCAGGGACGGTTTGGCCAGCTGCATGGAGGAGATGAAGGGGATGACGGGCAAGCCCCAGCTTTTCACCATAGCGTTGATCACGCCGTAGTTGGTGTTGTATACCCAGCGCCAGACCTCGGCTGAGGCCACAGCCGGGACAAGGACAGGCAAGAAAAAGATGGTTCGAAACAGCGGGCGAGCCTTCATTTTGCGGTTGAGCAGGCTGGCCAGCAAGAAGGCGACCACCAGGCCCGCGGGTACGCCGAGCACCACCAGGTAGACCGTGTTGCTCAGCACTGTGCGGAAGATCTCATCTTTTGTGAACAGCTCAATATAGTTTTCCAGACCGATAAAGCGGGGCGCGCGCAATACATCATAGCGAGTCAGGCTGTAATAGGCGGAAGCCGCGATCGGGTAGAGCACAAAGGCGGCAAAGCCTACCAACCATGGCGAAATGAAGGCCAGCCCTTTGAGGAGACTGCGCGTGCGTGATCGATTCCACCTCTGTGCTGTAAATGTGTACATACAGTTATCTCCCGCCAGTTATCTCCCGCGCCAATCACAGGGGGTGGGGCAACCACAAGGGTTGCCCCTACACCACAGCCGGAAATCTATCAGGATGCGGATTGCCAATCATCATCTCAGCCCAGCAGCTCTGGGAACTGTTTGCGCATCTCCTCAGTGCAAGCCTCCTGCATGTCCTGGGCAGCCTGCTCAGGTTCTTTGTCGCCAAAGATCACAGCTTCATAGGTGCGAGATCGCTCCTGATTGACAAAACCCTGAATGGGGATGACCGGACAGGCCCACAGTTCGGTGGCGTCGTTGACCGAGCGCAGAAACCAGTCCAGGCCCGAGTATTTCTGGTATTTTGGCAGGTCCGGGTCGTATATTTCCTTGAGTCCACCCAGCCAGCCGGTGTTTTCAAAAATGACATTCTGGGCCTTGTCCTGCGTGCAGAACTCGATGAACTCGAAGGCGGCGTCGACGTTCTCCACTCCGTTGGGGATGTACATGGGATGGCCGCCTACGGATTGGAATGTCGCGCCTTTTCTGGCCTCCGCCACCGGCGCCCATCCCACGCCAAACTCCTTGTCCGGGGCAGAGTGGCTGAGCTCGCCCGGCGCGTAGTAGCCTGTGACCAGCATGGCCTGTACGCCGCTCGGAAACGAGGAGGAGGGGCTTTGCGTCCATCCGCTGAAGCTGGATCGGAACGACTCCATCTGTTGCACGCCCACATGGTCGGTGAAGCGTTTCAGGGTCGTCAGCGCGCTGATGAAGCGCTCGTCGTCGTAGTTGAAGGTATTGGTCTCCGCGTCCCAGATATCCAGGCCGTAGGTAAGGGCCCAGAATTGGGGAATATTGGTTGCCGGGCCATTTCCGGCCGTGGCATCCCGGGGATCGAAGCCGACGACTTCTACGTTGCCAGCATCATCGAACCTGGTCAGCTCTACATGCCATTCGAACATCTCTTCCCAGGTGCGTGGCAGTTGGCTGGCGTCCAGGCCGGCCTCCTCAACCAGGGCTTTGTTGTACATCAATCCGTAGCGGGGCCCGGCCTCGAATCCGGGCACGCCGTAGGTGCTGCCCTGCCATTGCATCGATTCGATCAGGCCGTCCACAAACGCATCGTGCTGGATGATCTCGCTTCTGTCGATGAAATCATCAAGGGGCATGACGGCCCCGCGTGAGTAGAGTTGGGCATACTGGACACAGCAGACGCCCACATCCGGCGGCGTGCCACCGGCGATGGCGGCCAGCAGCTTGTCATTCATTTCGGGAACGTGGAGGCGCTCTACCTGGACGGAGCGTCCCTCTGCGTTGAATGCTTCGGCAACGCCGACCATAGCTGCCATGCCCGTGGTGCCGCCCCAGGCATGCCACCAGGCGATCTCAACGGTCTCCTCTGCTGGCGCGGCCGCATCCTCAGAGGCTGCCGGGGCAGCGGGGGTGGCGCAGGCGGCCGCCAGCGCCGCGCCGCCCATACCGACGGCGCTCCACTGCAAAAAACGGCGTCGACTCAAGTTGGTAGTTGTATTTACATTGCCATCCATTGTTTTCATGCTTCTTTTCTCCAAGGTGAAAGCGTAAAGTTGGAATTGTTGTATTGCGCGCCACTGTAGGGCGCGACGATTGTCAAGCCAGATTGTACTGAATTTGGTGGAAACGTACAAGGACGCTCCTCAGTTCACGAACGGCATTGTCATTCGGTTGCGGTTTTGGGGTGTGCTAGAATAGTCTAAGCCAAGGTACATTCTTGTTGAGGGAGCGCGTGCAGCAGTTATTGACCGTTGAGCAGGGTCGAATTTTGCAGGACGAGCGGCGCCTGTTGGAAGATCTGCAGGTTACGTTGACGCGCCTGGACGCGCCCAATGCGGATTTGACGCTGATTCGCAATGCCTTGGCCCAGTTGGAGGAGTTATTCCTGATGGTGGTGGTGGGCGAATTCAACGCCGGCAAGAGCGCAGTCATCAACGCGCTGCTGGGCGACCGCTACCTGTTGGAAGGCGTGGTGCCGACGACCAACGAGTTGATTCTGATTCGTCACACCGATGCAGTCGAGCAGCCCGGCGCAGACACGGGCATGGCGACGCTGCGTCTGCCCGTCCCTTGGCTGCGGGAGGTCAACCTGGTCGATACACCGGGCACCAATGCGATCATCCGCCAGCATCAGGAGATCACTGAACATTTCGTGCCTCGCAGCGATCTGGTCCTTTTCGTCACCAGCGCCGACCGACCTTTCAGTGAATCTGAGCGCGCATTTCTGCAACAGATTCGGGATTGGGGCAAAAAGATCGTCATTGTTGTCAACAAGATCGAACTACTGACCACGGAGGAGGAGCGTGGTCAGGTTCTGGAATTTGTGAAGAAGAACGCCCAGGAGCTGCTCGGGGTTGCGCCAGCGATCTTTTCTGTCAGCGCGCGCCTGGCGCTGGAGGCCAAACAGGCCGCGTCGGCTGGCGTCTCTGCGGGCAGGAAATCGGCGGGGAGGCAGAAATCAAGCGATCCTGCGCTCACAAACCACAGCTGGCGGCGGAGTCAGTTCGGCGCGCTGGAACAGTACATCCTGGACGCGTTGGACGCAGGGGAGCGAGTGCGCCTGCAACTCTCCAATCCAATCGGCATCGCCGCTGCGCTCATCGCCCAGTACCAGCAGGTGACTGGCCAGCGTCAGGATCTGCTGAGGGGCGATTTTCAGGCGCTGGACGCTATCGACCAGCAGTTGGAGGCATACCAGAGCGATATGCGCCGGGACTTCCAGTACCAGAGCGACCGGGTCGATAACGTCCTCTTTGAATTGATTGAACGGGGCGACCGTTTTTTTGATGAACACCTACGTATTACCCGAATTGCCGAGTTGGTGAACAGTGAGCGGTTGCGGGGTGAATTCGAGCGCCGGGTGTTGGCAGACACCAGCCGCGAGATCGAACATCATGTCAGTGAACTGATCGACTGGCTCATCGACCGGGATTACCGCCAGTGGCAGGCGGTGATGGAGTTCATCGATCGCCGCTCTCTCCAGCATACAGACCAGATAATCGGTCAGGTGCGGGGTGAGTTTGATTTTAACCGGCAAAATCTGCTGAAAAGTGTAGGGCGCAGCGCGCAAGAGGTGGTGGACTCGTATGACCGAGAAGCTGAAGCGCTGAAGTTGGCCCAGGATGTACAGCGGGCGATCATCCAGACAGCGGCAGTGGAGGTCGGGGCCATTGGCCTGGGCGCAATTCTGGTGGTGATTCTGAATACAACATTTCTCGACGTAACCGGCGTCCTCGGCGCCAGCGCGCTGGCGGCGCTCGGTCTGTATGTGCTCCCCTATCGGCGCCAAAAGGTGAAAGCGCAACTGCGGGCGCGGATCGGTGATCTGCGTCAGCGGCTCGATGCGGCTATCACCCACCAGTTCGAATCGGAACTGACAGCCAGTGTTCAACGTATTCGGGAAGCGATTGCGCCGTACACTCGATTTGTGCGGGTGGAGCGGGAGAAGCTAGAGACACTGGCTGTCGATCTGCGGTGCGCCGAAGGCGAGTGGAAAGGGCTGCGCCGTAGCGTGGAAGAGCTGTTATAAGGAGAGAGAAACGGCCTCTCACTTCTCTACCCGCACTTCTCCATATTACGAATCCATATTACAAATGACGATTTCGCTGCTTCCCCTAGAGGCGTCGCTGCACACGGACGCGCTTCAACGAGTGTACGAACTGTCTCCAGCCTATTGGACGATGTATCATCTGGCCCAGGCGCCGGCTGGGCAGGCCGCGCGCGACCTGGCAGCGATCGAAACCGAGCCGGGGCGCGTGGGGCTAGGGATACTGGTGGCGAATGAGCCGGGCAATCCCCGATCTGGCGCGCAACTGGTGGGGTTGATCGATTTCCGCATGCATTGGCCAGACCCTGACACTGCCTATATCGGCATTGTGTTGGTGGCGGAGCCGTTTCAGCGGCAGAGGGTGGCGACCGATGCGTGGTCGCTTTTGGAACCGTGGCTGGCGGCAGAGGCCGGCTTGCGTGTGGTCAGATTGGGGGTTGAACAGTTCAACCCTGGCGCGCTCAAGTTTTTTCAATCCCTGGGCTTTGTCCTCAGCGGAGAGGCCCAGCGCATCCGCTCGGGCAAGCGCTTGGTGCGCCTGCTGGCGATGCAGAAAGATCTGGTTGAAAGCCCTCCAGAGGGCCAGGGCCTAGCGAAATCGTGAGGAGTGGGACATGAAAGCTGTTGACGGGCGGTCTCCAGCAGAGACGATCATGCGCACCGCCGATAAACTGCGGGCTTTGTGCAACGCGGGCCTGCACTATGTAGAAGATCCCTATCAGAGGGAGCGCTATGAGCAGATCCTGGAGCTATCCGCAGACCTGACCGGACTGGTGGACGGGCGTCTCCTGCCGGAGATTCAGCGACAATTCTTCGAGGATACCCGTTACACCACCCCTTACGCGGTCGTGGATACAGCCGTCTTCGATGACGCTGGCCGCATTCTGTTGATTCGGCGGAGGGACAACGGGCGCTGGGCATTGCCCGGCGGGGCCTGCGAAGTGGGGGAGCTGCCGGGGGTGGGCGCGGCGCGGGAAGTGTGGGAAGAGACCGGCTGCTGGGTGGAGATCAGCGACTTTCTCGGTATTTTTGATAACAGCCTGCATGGCGGCAGCGGTCTGCATCATCTGTATTGCCTGCTGTTTGCCGGCCATATCATCGACGGCAGGCCGATTGTCACGCGAGAAACCATCGAGGTGGGCTGGTTTGCGCCGGAAGAGGCGCCGTGGGACACTCTGCACGGTTCCCATCCCTCCCGCATCCGTTTCGCGTTGGACTGGAAGCAGAACCCGTCTCTGCGCCCCTTTTACGATCCGGTGGAGTGGGAGCCGCAGCCGACCTGGCAACACCAGACCTGAGCTTCTGCCGCTATAGTCGATATATTCTGAAGTCCCCTGCACTTTCTCAAGCGCCGGGGATTTTTGGTATGATACAGTTTCCTATATGGATGATTGCGGCGAGAGATGGTAGAATACGGCTAACGAACATTTGTTCATATGGTAAGCCCGACATATCGGGCGGACAGAGGAAATGGCATGGCGCTGGATAAATTGATCATACGGGGGGCGCGCGAACACAATCTGCGTAGTGTGGATCTGGAAATCCCACGCGATAGACTGGTGGTGATCACTGGTTTGAGCGGCAGTGGCAAGAGCAGCCTGGCCTTCGATACGATCTACGCCGAAGGGCAGCGTCGCTACGTGGAATCTCTTTCCGCCTATGCGCGTCAGTTTCTCGGCCTGATGGAGAAGCCGGATGTCGATCAGATCGAAGGGCTCAGCCCGGCGATTTCGATCGATCAGAAGGGGACTGGACGCAATCCCCGCTCCACTGTCGGCACCGTCACCGAAGTCTACGACTATTTGCGTCTGCTCTTCGCCCGAGTCGGCCAGCCCCATTGCCCAGAGTGCGGCGATCCCATAAGCCAGCAGACACCCCAACAGATCGTCAATTCGATTCTGGAGATGGGCGAGGATGTCCGGCTGTTGATCCTGGCGCCGATCATCAAAGATCGCAAAGGGCATCACAAGAGCGTCTTTGAGGATCTGCAAGCTCAGGGCTACGTGCGGGTGCGGGTGAACGGCGAAACCTATGAAATCGGCGAAGCGCCGGCCCTGGACCGCTACAAAATGCACACCATCGAAGCGGTGATCGACCGCATCGTTGTGCGGGGAGAACGGCCGCACCCGGATGATCCCGCCCGCGTTCTGCTGGGCACGGATCGCACGCGGCTGACCGATTCGGTGGAAACAGCGCTGAAGTTGGGCGAGGGCGCGGTGATCGTCTCGGCGGTGAAGCGGGTTCCTGCCGAGGGCAATGGCACTTTACAAACTGTCACTACGGACCGCGTCTTCAGTGAACATTTCGCCTGTATGCGCTGCGGTCTCAGCTTTTCGGAGATTGAGCCGCGCACTTTCAGCTTCAACAGTCCCCATGGCGCTTGCCCGTCCTGTGACGGGCTGGGCGTGTTGAAGGAGTTCGATCCGGATCTGATTTTGGACGGGGGACTCAGCATCGCTGAAGGGGCGCTACGGCCCTGGCAGGGGGCCAATGCCGGCAATGGCGACGAGGGCTACTACAAGCAGCTTATGCGTTCTGTCTGCCAGCAGTTCGCGATTCCGCGCGGTGTGCCGGCGAAAGAACTGAGCGGCAAGCAGCGGGACATTCTTTTGTACGGTCCGCCGGGACGGGAAAAGGTGCGGGTCCACTATCGCAATGCCCGGGGCTACGAACGCACCTACGAAACCCAATTCGAAGGGGCGCTCTCCAATCTGCAGCGGCGTTACAACGAGACCGATAGCGACTGGATACGCAACAAACTGGAAGATTTCATGGGCATCCGTCCCTGTCCCGTCTGCGCCGGGCGGCGGCTGCGTCCGATGGCTCTGGCCGTTACTGTCGCCGATAAAAGCATTTACGATATTACGGCCATGTCGGTACGCGATTCGCTGGCATGGGTGCGGGCTGCCGCGGGTCGCAACGGGGCAGAGCCTCTGCTTTCCGCGCGGCAGCTTGCCATCGGCAGTCAGGTATTGAAGGAGATCGAGGCCAGATTGGGGTTCATGGTGAATGTGGGGCTGGACTATCTGACCCTCAACCGCACGGCTGTAACGCTTTCCGGCGGTGAGTCTCAGCGCATTCGCCTGGCTACGCAGATCGGCAGCCAGCTAATGGGTGTTCTGTACATATTGGATGAGCCGAGCATTGGCCTGCACCAGCGGGATAACGCCCGTCTGATCAATACCCTGCAGGGGATGCGCAATTTGGGCAATACTGTGCTGGTGGTGGAGCACGATGAGGAGACCATCCGGTCGGCGGACTGGGTGGTGGATATGGGGCCGGGCGCGGGTGAGCATGGTGGGGAAGTCGTCGTCTCGGCGACGCAGGAGGAGTTTGCGCGGCATCCGCGCAGCCTGACTGCCCAGTACATGCGCGGCGAGCGGCGCATCGAAGTGCCCGCAGTCCGTCGGGAGGGCAACGGCGACTATCTGCATGTGCGGGGCGCGACGGAGAACAATCTGAAGAATGTGGATCTGCGCTTTCCTCTGGGCAGATCGATCGCTGTGACCGGTGTCAGCGGCAGCGGCAAATCGACCCTCGTGGTGGAGGTGCTGTACAAGCGGCTGGCGCAGATTTTTTACCGGGCCAAAGCCCGTCCTGGCAAATGCCATAGCATCGACGGCGTCGAGCATCTGGACAAGGTGATCGAAATCGATCAAAGCCCAATTGGGCGCACACCCCGCAGCAACCCGGCCACCTATGTGGGCCTGTTCACGCCGATGCGTGAACTGTTTGCCAGCATTCCGGAGGCCAAAGCCCGGGGATATAAAGCCGGACGTTTCAGCTTTAATGTCAAGGGCGGACGTTGTGAAGCCTGCCAGGGGGACGGCATCATCAAGATCGAGATGCAGTTTCTGCCGGATGTGTACGTATCCTGCGAGGAGTGTCACGGCGACCGCTACAACCGGGAGACATTGGAGATCCGCTTCCGCGACAAATCCATTGCCGATGTGTTGAATATGACCGTCGAGGAGGCGCTGGATTTTTTCCAGAACATTCCCCGCATCCGCACTCGCCTGCAGACACTGATGGCCGTCGGATTGGGCTACATTCGTCTGGGACAGCCGGCCACGACCCTCTCCGGCGGTGAGGCGCAGCGCATCAAACTGAGCAAAGAGTTGAGCCGGCGGGACACGGGCAACACATTCTATATTCTGGATGAGCCGACCACCGGTCTCCATTTTGAGGATGTGCGCAAGCTGCTGGGCGTTCTCCACGAACTGGCCGATCGGGGCAATACTGTCCTTGTCATCGAGCACAATCTGGATGTGATCAAGAACTGCGATTGGGTGATCGACATGGGGCCGGAAGGCGGGGACAAGGGCGGCTATGTGGTGGCCGAAGGCACGCCGGAGCAGGTCGCTGCTGTCGGGAAGAGCTACACCGGTCAGTTTCTGCAAGGCTGTCTCGAGAAGTCCCTGGCATTTCAGAAGGGGTTGCATGGCGCGCCACTGTAGGGCGCGCCACTGTAGGGCGCGATAGGGACCAGCGCGCTATGAAGGTTGTGTTGCGCGCCGATTCGGGTTTCGCGCGTCAATTCAAGGGCTGAGCTGTGATTTGTGCGCTTGCGCTTAACCCTCACTGTGGGACGCGACGAGGTGAGTGAATCGCATGCCAAAAACCCACCGTTCGTTCCTGATCGTATGTGTCTGCGCTTCTTTTGTCTTTTCTGGCTGCGGACAAGTCGCCCCTTCGCCACCGGGTCCGGCGGGCACGGAGGAGGAGATGGTCACCATGGCCGCCTCCCCGCCGGCGGTCACACCCATACCAGAGCCGACGGCTTCGCGCCTCTTTCGAGCAGAGGCGCATGCAACAACATCCACGCCATCGGTCGCCGCTGACTGGCAGGCATTTGTCGATGAGAAGCGCGGCCTGTCAATATTCTATCCACCAGGATGGCTCTTCTTCGATCCCACAGAGGATGACCTGACAACCCTCTTGGCTGAGATGGGCGAACAGGCCAATACCGACGCGATAGGCGAGTTGTTGACAACGTTGACCGATGCCGCGCGGCAGGAGGATCTGTTCGTCGGTTTAGGCTTCCAGGTCGCGCCCCACAATGGCGCGCAAAACGAGTATGCTTCGGGCTCTTCCCCCGGTCTGGCGTACGCCAACAACATCACCGCCATCTCTCTTTCTGCTGCGGGCCTGCCCCTGCATCTATACGCGCAACTGGTCGCTGCCCAGTTGGATGGGATCGAAGGCATCGATGTGGAGGGCGCGGAAGTGATCGCTGGTTTGCGGCCCCGGGGCGCCGAGGTAGCATCCATCCGTTATCGCGCGGACGGCGCTCTTTACAATCTGCCGGGCCTGGAGATCGCCGGCTGGCAGGTTGGGGTGTTGTCTCCGGATGCAGAGACCTTTCTCGTCCTCACCTTCGGTATGCGCGGTGATGACTTTGCTGAATTGGAACCGTTGCTGGGTGAGATCGTGCAGCGGGTGCGCTGGAGCGAACAGATCGGCGCCGAGCAGCCTGTCGGCCCGGTGGTGACGATCAACCGGAGCATGAACGTGCGCAGTGGTCCGGGCGCCGATTATCCTGTGATCGGCACGGCGTCAGCCGGGCAACAGTTTCCCATTGTAGGCAAGGATCCAACTGGCGATTGGTGGCAAATCGACGCTGACGGCCAGATCGGCTGGGTCGCCGCCCAATATGTGATCCCAGCCAATGCCGGGAGCGTGCAGGTGATTGCCGATCTCCCGACGCCCGTGCCTCCGCGCCCGGTTCCGGTGGTGTTGATCCACAACCCGTTGGTGATCCCAATCGGAGACACGCCGGGGGTTTCAGAAGATGACTGGCAACGGTTCGATGATAGGGCGCGTGGTCTGGCGCTATTCTATCCACCAGGTCCGTTTGGGCAATGGTTTTTCGTCCCCACACAGGACGACTTGCCCTCGCTTGTGCCCCGAATGGGCGATCAGGCTATAGCCGAAGCGGTAGTCGAGGAGTTGGCTGCGTATATCAGCCTCTTAGCGCCGGAGGAACAGGAGGACCAGTTCGGCGGTTTAGGCTTTCTGTTCGACCCGGCGTCTGCCTTAGTGCACATCGATCAGTTCACTGTCTTCACTATCCCTGCCGCGGACCTTGTCCTGGAGCAGTATGCGCAACTGCTGGCTGCCCAGTTAGAAGGGACTGAAG
The DNA here is from genome assembly GCA_958295915.1 of uncultured Caldilineaceae bacterium. Taxonomy (GTDB): domain Bacteria; phylum Chloroflexota; class Anaerolineae; order Caldilineales; family Caldilineaceae; genus Bin5. The sequence continues at coordinate 1,873,201 of OY282381.1, read as the reverse complement.
GCGTCGAAGTGGAAAGCGCTGAAGTGGTCGCCGGTTTGCGGCCCCAAGGGGAAGAGGCGGCATCGATCCGCTACCGTTCCGGTGGCGTGGTCGTCTCAGATGGAGCTATCCGCACCATGCCGGGCACGGATATAGTCGGCTGGCAGGTAGTCCTGCTTTCTCCAGATGGAGAGACCTTTCTCGTGATTGCCTTCGATGTATTCGCTCAGAAGTTTACTTGGTTGGAGCCGTTGCTTAGTGAGATTGTGCGGCGGGTCCAATGGGGCGAACGGGCCGAACCGCCTGTCGGTCCGATGGTGACAATCAACCGGACCATGAATGTGCGAGGGGGCCCGGGCGCCAAGTATCCCGTCATCGGCACGGCTACAGCAGGGCAACAGTATGCCGCTATCGGCAAGAATGTCGCTGGCGCTTGGTGGCAGATCGAATATGACGCTCAGATTGGATGGGTTTTCGGCCAGTTTGTGACCCCAACCGAAGATGCGACGAGGGCGCCAGCGGCGGACCAGTCTGGCTGGCGCGCGTATGAGGATGAGGCGCGCGGCCTTGCGCTATTCTATCCGCCAGGATGGCACTACTTCGATCCCGCGCAGCCATCCCAGGCTGACCTGATGATCTTTTCGGCCGAGAAGGGCGAGCGGCTTGATGTCGATGAAATGGACAAGTTGGTGTCCAGCATGAGCGGTCGTCGTCACCGTGGCGCTGTTATCGGGCTTGGACTCCAGTTGGCTCAGAGTTCCAACAACCTTATGCTTGTTTTTTCTTTTCCAGCCGATGGTCTGACCCTGGATCGATATTCGCAACTGGTCGGCGACCAATTGCAAAAATACGGTTTCGAGGAAGCCAGCGAGGTGGCGCTGGGTCTGAGGCCGCTGAGCGAAAAGGCAGTATCCATCCGTTACCGCGAGTACGGCGCCGGTGAAGAAATCTGGCAAGTGTGGCTGCTATCCCCGGATGCGGAGACATTTTTCGCCCTTACTTTCAGCATTCGCGCAGATGAGTTTGCTGAGCTGGAACCGCTACTGGCGGAGATCGTGCGGCGCGTGCGCTGGGCCGAGTAGCTCGATCCTGAGCTGCTGCCGCGCCGGTAGCGATGATCACGAAATGAGTGAAGGCGGAGGCGTAAGCAGAGCCCTTGAACAACTGCGCTTGCGCCGACGTCAACGGCTGATAGATGTGGCATTGCGTCGGCCACAGGCGTCAGCACCCCGGGTAGGATTCGAACCCACGACCCTCTGATCCGAAGTCAGATGCTCTGATCCACTGAGCTACCGGGGCAAGTTGGCAGCCTGAAGTATAGCATGCCCAGCGCCTTAAGCTCAAATGCGCAGCGGAAACCGTCGAGGTATACCAAATCATTTTGCGCGCCACTGTGGGGCGCGACGGAGAAATTGGCGTAGGCGATGTCCCATCATCCCTTGATATCCTTCCGCCAGCGGACCATGAAGGCCCGCAGCGCGTCTTCGGCGTCCAGACCGCGGGCTTTGGCCAGGGCGACCAGCCGCCACAGGAGTTCACCCAATGCCTGTTCGTCGCTATCCTCCGGCAAAAGGCGCGCCAGTTCCGGATCACTCTGCGCCAGGGCAGAGCGGTCGAGGAGACCCGCTTTGTCGGCTTTTGATTGCATTGCCAAGGCTTTGCGCAGGGCCGGCAATGCGGCCGGAACGGTATCCAGCGGGCCGCGTTCCGGTCTGTCTTGGTCTGCCCGCTCCTCCGCTTTGATTTCTTCCCAGCGCTCAGCCAGCTGTTTCAGATCGTCCATCTCATCGTCGCCGAAGACGTGTGGATGGCGGCGGATGAGTTTTTCGACGCTCAAACGTACCGCGTCGGCCATTTGAAAGCGGCTCTCTTCCGTGGCGATCTGTGCGATCATGGCGATAATACCCAGCACATCGCCCAACTCTTCGGCGATATGTGGTTGATCCTCTGCATCCATCGCCTCCAGCGCCTCGGCCACCTCGTCGAGCAGAAAGGCGCGGGTGTTGGCGAGGGTCTGCTCCTGATCCCAGGGGCAACCGTAGGGCGCGCGCAGGTGGGCCATTATGTCCTGCAGATCGGCATAGCTGCTGTTTGGCAGGGGGGGCACGTACAGGCAAACGCTGTCGACAAAGTTGGTTTGTGCAGACAGATCGGCTAGTGGCAGAGTGGTCGCAAAGCCAGCCCTATTCTGCGCCTCTTCCGGGCAGAGGCGCATTGAACAGCCTGCCGTTGTGTAGATGAGCTGTAGCAGATGGTCGTTAGGGTAGGCATTGCCCAGCACATCTCGGATTGATATGGCTGTCGGCTGATCCGTGATGCCGAACACCAGAGCCGGCAGGCTTAGATCGAAAGGCGGATGATGTCTCTCGGCCAACCGTGTCGCCCCGATGATCTGTATACCTTCATTCAGATCGATGCCGACGATCTGAAGCCCTGTTGTCACTGCTCCGATTGTATTGTATGTTGTCATGGTCGATGTGGGTTGAGGCAGCGCATTGGACGGGAATCGTGGTTCAATGGGCCAGCCGGGCGCATCCCAGATTTGGGGGCATCCAGTTACGCAATGGGATGCCCCCCACGTGATCCTCGATTCATAGACCGATTTCTTCCTGTGCTATACTGAAAGACTGTAGAAGTAGCATGCTGAAAGGAGATGTGTATGAGTCGCAGACGGCGTGGCCGCCGCCGCTTGAGCCGCAATGAAAAGATATTTTACTTTCTCAGCCTGCTGATTGCGCTCAGCATGGTGCTGAGCCTGGTCTACGTGGCGATTACGCCCGCCGCGTAAAGGATATCTAGCGCCTCTTTCGAGCAGAAGCGCATTCAACACTTCCCTACCCAATCCGGACGAATGCTGTGACAGCTGACGAACGCCGCGGTCTGGCGCTGGTTGCGATTGCTGTTCTCTTCTTCAGCGTCAGCCCGGTACTGGTGCGATGGGCCGCCCGATCGGTGTCATCTTTCGAGATCGCCGCCGGTCGTCTGTTGGTAGCTGGCGTTCTCGTGTTAGGGCTTGTTCTGCTGCGCAGAGAGCCGCTGGCGCCCCGCTCTGAATGGCCCCGTTTCGCTCTCTTCGGGCTGGTTGCCGCTCTGCACTTCTTTTTTTACGCCTACTCTCTGGAATTTACAACCATCGCTCATAGCTTGGCGATCGTGTATACGGCGCCGGTCTGCGTAGCGCTGCTGTCACGCTTCATGTTGGGTGAACCTTTGTCGTTGCGCAAGTGGCTTGGCATTGTCGTGGCTGTCTTGGGTGTGGCTGTCCTATCCGGATTCGAGCCGAACTTCACCCGTCGCATGCTGATCGGTGATCTGCTCGCATTGGGTAGCGCCATTACTTTCGCTGTCTACAGCATTGCCGGCCGCAGCCAGCGAGAGCGATACCCGCTTTTGGGGTATGTGGGATCGGTGTACATACTGGCTGCGCTATGGTTGCTGCCCGTGGCTGCCGTTGTCTATACACCCGGCAGCTACAATTGGATCACTGTCGCCAGCATCATCGGCTTAGGTGTGTTCCCATTGGCGTGTGGCCATACCCTCTACAACGCGGCTCTGCGTCGAGTGAACGCCACCTATGTCAATCTCATCGCCACCCAGGAGGTGCTCGGCGGTGTGCTGCTGGGCGCGCTCCTGCTGCGGGAGCTCCCCTCTCTCAACAGTATCGTAGGCGGGCTCATTACTCTCGGTGGAATCCTGATGGTGATCTTATAGTGAGTTGTTGTTTGATGGTGACCCGCGCCTCTTTCGAGCAGAGGCGCATTCAACCCTATTCGACCAGTCCTCTACAGCGCGCGATTTCGGCCCTGCCGATCTCTGGTTGCAGGACCAAATCGACGATGATTAGCGGGTCGGCTTTGCGCCTCTTTCGAGCAGAGGCGCGTTCAACCCTTCATCCAGTGCGCCGTGGAGCAATTCGCGCACCACGTCATCGATGCGCCGTTTGTAGCGCAGCAATTCCCGACGGCATTCCACCTCTGCCAGGGATTGTGGCCTGAACGACCGCAGAGTGTCCTCTAACTCCCAGTCGATCCGCACGCGGATTCGATTGATAACACGGCCCCGCAGATACTCCCGCATCTCCTGCGCGATCACGGTGTCGTAATGCAGAAGATCATCGTGCAGATCGACCAGACGATCGGAGCCAATGGCTGGGACTGGTAAGGATCGCAGGGTTTCCCAAGCTCTGTTCAGTTTTCGACGATTTACGCTCATGAGAGTTGCAGCGTCAGCCTTAAAAGTAGGATGGAGCTTCTTTATACACGCCTGAAGCGGATGAGTCTTGTAGTCCACATGAGGGGATTGAAGATCGCGTACCGATTATAGCCGGTAATACCGCGAAAAGACAAGAATTGCACTGCTAAAGAAACATTCATGTAGGCGCGATTTCCATACTCTGCACAAGTTGGCGGCTGTCGCTCACATAGACCTGCTAATCGGGTCGATGATGGGCGGACCAGAGGGCGCGCCCCGCTTTGCGAACAGTCGGAAGGTTTCCGGGCAGTTTCTGAAAGATGTTTTTAGTTGCCAGTTTTTGGTTTTTAGCAACCGCGCCGTTTTGACATTTACGAACATGCGTTCTATAATGACTGAATCGATCCTCTTCGGGATTCCAGTCACAGTATACCGAAACCAGACCGCAAAGGAGCAAAATTTATGACTAAGAAATCATCTGACAGTGGAGCGGCCAAAGCGTTGGAAATGACGATTGCCAATCTCAATCGCCGTTATGGGGATGGGATCATCATGAAGTTGGGGGAGGCGATCCGGTTGGACGTGGGCGCCATCCCCACGGGGAGTCTGAGCCTGGACATCGCTCTGGGGGTGGGAGGGGTACCGCGCGGGCGCATCGCCGAGGTGTATGGGCCGGAAAGTTCGGGCAAAACAACACTGTGTCTGCATATCATCGCTGAATCGCAGCGGATGGGAGGCGTGTGCAGCTTTGTGGATGTGGAACATGCGCTTGATTCCGCCTATGCGCGCACGATCGGGGTGGATGTGGATGGTCTGTACGTATCCCAGCCGGACACAGGCGAACAGGCGCTGGAGATAGCAGAGGCCCTGGTGCGTTCTGGAACGATGGATGTAGTGGTGGTGGATAGCGTGGCAGCGCTGGTGCCGCGTGCTGAGATCGAAGGCGAGATGGGAGACAGTCATATGGGCTTGCAGGCGCGGCTGATGAGTCAGGCGTTGCGCAAGCTGGTGGGAGCGGTGAAGACGACGGACACGAGCATGATCTTCACCAATCAGTTACGCCAGAAAATCGGGGTGATGTTTGGCAATCCGGAGACGACCTCTGGGGGTCTGGCGCTGAAGTTCTATGCGAGTGTGCGGCTGGATGTGCGCCGCATTCAGGCGATCAAGCAGGGCAGTAATGTGATCGGCAACCGCACGCGTGTGACAGTGCGCAAGAACAAAGTGGCTGCGCCCTTCAAGGTGGCGGAGTTCGACATTATGTACAACGAAGGTGTCAGCAGCCAGGGCGACCTCTTGGATCTGGGCGTCGAGTTCGACATCATTGAAAAACGAGGCGCTTTCTATCGCTTTGGAGATATGCGTTTGGGTCAGGGCCGGGAAAACGCCAAGGCCTTTCTCAGCGAAAAAACAGATATCGCCGCGCAGATCGACAGCAAGATCCGGAAGCAGGCTGGATTGCCCATCAATAGCGCTTCTTTCGAGCAGAGGCGCATTGAACAGCCTCTTGCGCCGAAAGAAGAGACTGTGGATACAGCCTTGAACGGAGCCGATAACGAGGAGCGGGAAATCAAACCGCTCAGGGCCGCGGCGACCTAGGTGAACATCATCGTTCGCTGCGCGCTACCGAAGCGCAATTGCTTTGACAAAGCAGGAAGAATGCGATAGCGTTAACGTCTCTTTCGAGCAGAGGCGCATTGAAGATTTTTCCTGCTTTTTTGTCACTAACTCGTCTCGAGGGTGATGTGGCCGCACGATTCGCGTTTCAGATTCACAGGACAGATGGCAAAGCCCGCCGCTCCACATTCCACACACCCCACGGCTCAGTGGAGATGCCGGCCTTTGCCCCGGTGGGCACCGCGGCCAATGTCAAGACCCTGGAGCCGCGCGATCTGACAGAGTTGGGCATCTCGATTCTGCTGGCGAACACCTATCATCTCTATTTGCGCCCCGGCCACCGTCTGGTCGAGCGGATGGGTGGGTTGCACAATTTTATGGGCTGGGACGGTCCGATTCTGACCGATTCCGGCGGGTATCAGGTGTTCAGTCTGGCCCATCGTCGTCGATTGGACGACGATGGCGTGACGTTTCGCAGCCATATCGATGGATCCGCCCACCGTTTTACACCGGAACGGGTGATCGCGATCGAAGAGAGGCTGGGCGCGGATATTGCTATGGTGTTGGATGAGTGCGCCGAACCGCTGGATCCGGACTATCTGGCTCAAGCTCTCGCCCGCACCCACGCCTGGGCCGAACGCTGTAAAGCGGCTCATTCGCGTGCAGATCAGGCGCTGTTCGGCATTGTGCAGGGCGGCATCTATCCAGATCTACGGGCAGAGAGCGCCCGGATTCTGACCGGATTGGACTTTCCCGGCTATGCCATCGGCGGGTTAGCCGTAGGCGAGACGAAAGAGCAGATGTACGCCACGCTGGACGCTACCTGTCCACATCTGCCCATTCACAAGCCCCGCTATCTGATGGGCGTCGGCGCGCCAGAAGATATTGTGGAGGCGGTCGCTCGGGGCGTCGATCTGTTCGACTGTGCGCTGCCTACCCGCATTGCCCGCAACGGCGCTCTGCTGACGCCTGTCGGTCGGCTCAACATCCGCAATGCTCGCTTTGCAGAGGACAGCCGCCCTATCCAAGAGGATTGCGCCTGTTATACATGTCGCACCTTTGGCCGCGCATACCTGCGTCATCTGTTCAATGGCGGTGAAATCAGCGGGTTGCGGTTGGCAACGATTCACAACCTGCATTTTATGCAACAGTTGATGGAGCGGATTCGGGCGGAGATCTCTCTGGGCACATTCGCATCTTTCCAGTCCAGATTTTTGCGAGACTATCGCATCACCGACCAACGGATTCGGCATGAACAGCGACGGCGGAGGGTAGAAGCGTCAGAAGCGTCTCCATCGTCGTGACACGCCAGCCCACTGCTTACATTGGACGAGATATGGTTCTTGTTTGAACTTTTCAAAGCGTTTGTTTTGGGGCTGGTGCAGGGCGTCAGCGAATTTCTACCGATCAGCAGCAGCGGCCATCTGGTGATTGTGCCCTGGCTGATCGGTTGGTCGTCTTCATCCCTGCTTTTCGATACAGTCGTCCACTGGGGGACACTCCTGTCGATTCTAATGGTCTTTGGGCGGGATTTTGTCACTGTCATCTCGGCTACCCTGCGCAGCATCAGCAACCGATCCCTGGCAGATGTGAACGCCCGTCTTGGCTGGTTTATTGCCCTGGGGTCGGCGCCGGCCACCATCGCCGGCCTGCTGCTGAAAGATCCGCTAGAACGACTGTATCATACACCGCAGGCGGCTGGCGGCTTTCTGGCGGTGACAGCGCTGCTGCTGGCCGGCAGTGAATGGATGACCCGCAATTGGGGACAGCGATCCACAGTGGCGGAGCTGTCGTTGCGGCAGTCTTTCCTTATCGGACTGGCCCAGGCTGTGGCTCTGGCGCCTGGTATCAGTCGCAGCGGGACGACGATTGCTATTGCTCTGGCCCAAGGGTTACGCCGCGAGGCGGCTGCTCGCTACAGCTTTTTGCTGGGGGCGCCGATTTTTTTTGGGGCCGGCTTGTTGCAGATCGGCGATATGCTGGCTATGGATCCAGCGGCTGCGCAGGCAGAATTGCCGACTCTGTTGGTTGGATTCATCACCAGTGCGGTGTCCGGCTATGTGGCGATCCGGTTTCTGCTGGCGTATCTGCGCCGTAACAGCCTGTATATGTTTTCCGTGTATTGCCTGCTTGTCGGTCTCGCGGTTCTGATACTTTTTGCCCTACGTTTTCGATGAATCGTTGGCTGAGGTATGAGCGCAATCATACCAACCCCTGATCAGATATTAAACTGGCGGGAATACCGAATTGCGGAATTTCCAACTTGGTCTCTTCTCTGTCCTATTCATATGGCTGACGCTCGTGGCCTTCCTTCTGGCTGGTTGCGCGCAGCCAACAGCAACCACACCCACACCCGTCACTGTGACGATCGCCGGTTCGACAGAAATGCAGCCGGTTCTTACAGAATTAACAGCCGCCTACAGTGAGCGCAAACCCAATATGCTCTTCAGGCTACGCGGCGGCGGCAGCCGATTGGGCGAACAGTGGGTGGCGTCCGGACGGGTTGACATTGCAGCCAGCACCGCAGTCTATGCGGACGACGAAGTGCCTTCTGGGCTCGTCCGCATACCGATCGGACTGGATGGGATTGCTCTGATCGTTCACAGCGAAAACTCGGTGGACGCGCTGACACTGGCGCAGATTCGGGATCTGTACAGAGGCAGCGCGCTGACCTGGCAGGATATTGGCGGCCGCGCGGATGATGCGCTGCTGGTGAGTCGCGAGGACGGCAGCGCGACGCGTGCGTTTTTCGAGGATCGTATCATGGGCGAGGAGCGGGTTGCATTGACCGCGGTTGTCATGCCTACCAGCGGCGATGTTGTAGAGTATGTGGCCGCTCATCGTGCCGCCATCGGCTATGTCACGGCTGCGTATCTTTCTCACAATAGAGAATCCTCTGCTCCTGGTATGGACGCGGCGATGAAAAGGGTTAAAGCGATTTCTATCGAGGGGCGGATGCCATATGGCGCGGATTTGGTCGATCACCGCTACCCGTTGGTACGGCCCCTATATCTGCTCATCCGTCAGCACGGCGATCAGGCCATACAGGATATTGTTGATTTCGCGCTCGGCGCGGAGGGGCAAAGCATTGTCGCGCGCTATCATGCGCCAATCCGATAAAGCGCTCAGATCGATCTGGCTGGAAAGCGGAGAGATTCTGTACGACCTATGGAGTTGTTGTATTGCGCGCCACTGTGGGGCGCGACTGGAGTTGTTGTATTGCACGCCACTGTGGGGCGCGACTGGAGTTGTTGTATTGCGCGCCACTGTGGGGCGCGACTGGAGTTGTTGTATTGCACGCCACTGTAGGGCGCGACTTGTGTTGATGCGCCGGCAGTTTTCAGCGCCGAAAAGTTGCTCTCCGAGCTGGAATCTGTTATACTTGGCGGCAATAGGCATTTGCCTACGTGATTTGATAGAGTGGTGTGTTTGAAGTGGGTTTCGCCCACTTTTCTTATTCTATGGGATTCCTGTCCGCAGTATTTGTTTGGGGCGCTTGTCCCACGCATGTGTGTTGCGGTCTTTACACCGAAAGAGCGATATGATCGCTCGCTACATAGTGGGGCTATGTGTCTGCTGGTTTTCTCGCAGGTATCCACCACTGCGGACACGCTGCCCTAAGACTGAATCGTCAAGTTTTCAGGAGTAGTTGAACAAAAATGTCTAAAGCGCTCATTGCTGGGATCAATCAGGTTGCTGTTGATAAGGACCTCGATAATGAGGTGATTTTCGATGCAATCGAGGCCGCGCTCATTTCGGCTTACAAACGTAATTACGGCTCCGTTGCCAATGTGACCGCGGATGTGGACCGGGTGACGGGCGAAATGAAGGTGTTTGCAGAAAAAGAGGTTGTCGAAGACATCCTCAACCCGAACACTGAGATTCTATTAGACGATGCTAGAAGTACGAAACCTTCTACTGAATTGGGCGATGTGGTTCTGGTGCAAAATACGCCGGACAACTTTGGGCGTATTGCGGCACAGACCGCCAAGCAGGTGATTTTGCAACGGATTCGAGAGGCCGAACGGGATACAGTATACGAAAACTTCATCCACAAAGTCGGCGAGATTATCACTGCTCAGGTTCGCAGTATTGATCTTGTATCCGGTGCGGTCACCATTCTGATCGAGGATAAACACGAGAATCTTCTGCCTCGGGAGGAGCAGATTCCGTCGGAAAATCTACGCCGGGGTGACTATATTCGCCTGTATGTAGTGGATGTTCACCGCAGCGGCCGCGGCCCGATGATTAAACTGAGCCGTACCCACCGCAATCTCCTCCGCAGGCTGATGGAGCAAGAGATCCCGGAAGTGCGGGACGGCACAGTCGAGATCAAAGCAATATCCAGGGAGCCAGGCGCGCGTAGCAAGGTGGCTGTGATGGCGACGCTTCCTGGCGTGGACCCGGTGGGTAGCTGTGTCGGGATGCGTGGCTTGCGCATTCAAAATATTGTGACGGAGTTGGCCGGCGAAAAGATCGATGTCGTCGAGTGGAGCAACAACCTACGCACCTATATTTCTCATGCGCTCGGTCCGGCCAAAGTACAGAGTGTTATCCTGGAAGAAGAGAGCGCTATCAAGACGGCGATCGTCATTGTGCCGGATCGACAGCTCAGCCTGGCGATAGGCAAGTCCGGGCAAAATGCCCGCCTGGCAGCCAAACTGACGGGGTGGCGGATTGACATTAAGAGCGAAACCGAAGCCCACGAAGAGGGATTGGACTTGCTGGCGGCCGAGCAGGCGCAATTGGCCACTGGTGAACAAGACCTGCTCAGTATGGCGGAGAAGATTCTGCGCGGCAAAGATGAATCGGCGACAAGGGAAGACGCGTTCCGTCAGGCCGCGGCGCTGCTCCAGAAGCAGGATGCCGAGTGGCCCGAAGCCTTGCCAGCTCAGGAGGGCGAGCGCGTCATTGGTATTGACGCCGAGGAGGCATTAAACGCTTTCGAGCGGGCGGCGGCGGCTGTTCGGGAAGAAGAACAGCCGATAGTTTCCCTCGACGACTTTGTTGTTTCAGAACCGGGAGCGCTTGCTCTCGACGAACCGCGGGAGGATGATCGCCGTGAAGTGGAGAAGGAAGCGGATGGGGATACAGTTGCACCGAGTCTCGAACCGGAGGGCGAACTAGTACAGAAGGAACCGACGGAAGAAGAGAATATGCTGCAGGCGGAGGAACTGCCACAGGTGATTACGGCGGATATGCTACGCAAACGCATGGCTGCGCGCCAACATCAGCAGTCTGCCATCGGTTCCTCGAACGAGATGGAAGTGCCTGCTGAACTGCTTGATTCTTTGGAAACAACCGAAGAACTGGATGATGAGTTCAGCGCCCAGGAACGCAAGCGCAACAAGTCCCGGCGCGGCAGCCAGACAGAGCCGAAGCAGCAGGCAAAACGTCAGAAATCTCGTCGATCACGGGGACGAGATGTCAACTATGGCGATTACAATGAGGATGAGTACGACATCTAACTGTCGGTAGATTCGCGAGTGGTTTTGCATGGCAAAACGGGCAAAAGGACCGAAACCGCAACGCATTCCCCAGCGTATGTGCATCGCCTGCCGCGCGTCAGGCGGTAAGCGCGCCTTGCTCCGTTTGGTGCGCGTCGCGGAAGGGGTTGTATTGGATGCGACTGGTAAAAGAGCCGGTCGGGGCGCATATGTCCATCCGCAGATCACTTGCTGGGAAAGAGCGCTGGCCGGTTCTTTGTTACAGAGAGCGTTGCGGACGAAAATCAGCGCTGAAAATCTGAAAACACTCTCTGCATCCGTATCAGGTCTGCTGAATATGGCTGACGAGACCGCGGATTCATGCCTAGATCCGCAATGAGAAAGGGTTGTGTTGCGCGCCACTGTAGGGCGCGACCAGGCTTCAAATACGCAAGACAGTTATTCGTGTATCTACTCAAAACCGGCTATACTATATAGTCTTATTGCATAGTCTTATTGCGCTGTCTGCTTTGCAATGTGATGGATAGGGATCTTACAATGAACAGAAGCCGATTGTCCGCTCCCTGTAATGTACCGGCATAGTGGGCTCACATTGGCTGTACATCAGTTTGGGATGGAGAGAGGGAAGGGCATAGGAAAGCGAGAGGTAGATGTGTGAGTAACTTGTCTATCCACCATCAATTCCTCTTGGCGCCCCACATTTGATCTGCCCCGCATACATCGCTGCTCGTGTGCTTTCGTCCCAATGATAAAGTTACGTGAATATGAGAAGAGTCACGCGCCAAGCTGCGTGAACGCTTTTCAGTTACCCGTATCCCAAGAAAGCAAAGGCCGTAGGGGCGGCTGAACTCTGCGTAAGAATCTTATGCAGCGCGGGGCTGAAAGGTGGCTTGATATCGTCAAATGGAGAAGGATAGGAAAAATGGCAACAGCAACGAAAGAACCTGCGAAGTTCCAGAATGATGGGCGGATTGGCGGCGCCTCAAACGGCGAAGCCGATGCTGTCGATCTGCCCTCTTCCATTGTTGTGGAGGAGTATGTCACTGTCCGCGCATTGGCCGAGCGGATGGATCGTAGTCCAATCGATCTCATTAAAGTACTGATGCAGTTCGGCATTATGGCGCCGATTGATCAGACTCTCGATCACGATACAGCCGCCATCGTTGGTGAAGAGCTCGGCATCGAAGTGCTACGGCCGATGGTGGAGGAAGATCTCCCTGAAGAGGCGCCGGAAGAGGATCTAAGACCCAAAGAACGGGTGATGATCGAAGACGTTGTGGCCGAAGAGTCGGCTAAAAATCTTGTAGAACGGCCACCGGTCGTGGCGGTCCTCGGCCATGTGGATCATGGCAAAACAACTCTCCTCGATCGCATTCGCCGCGCCAACGTAGTCGATACGGAGGCTGGCGGCATTACCCAACACACCGGCGCCTATCAGGTGGAGATCGACGGCAAGAAGATCACCTTTCTGGATACACCCGGCCACGAAGCATTCACGGCTATGCGAGCGCGGGGCGCGCAGGTCACGGACATCGTCATTCTCGTGGTGGCCGCTGATGACGGTATCATGCCCCAGACCCGGGAGGCTGTCAGCCATGCCAGGGCAGCTGGAGTGACAATTGTTGTCGCGATTAACAAGATCGATCGTCCCAATACCAACATAAATCGGGTGATGGAAGAGCTATCGGCCGAGAATCTGACGCCGGAAGAGTGGGGCGGCGAGACCATCACTGTGCCGATCAGCGCTCTGAACGGTGACGGTGTCGACGAGCTGCTGGAAAACATTCTGCTGGTGGCGGAGCTGAATCAGCACAGAGCCAATCCCAAAGGCCAATGTGTCGGTACGGTGATAGAAGCGGAGTTGGATAAGTTGCGCGGGATCACAGCGACCCTACTCGTGCAGAACGGCGCCCTTAGACGAGGCAATTCGCTCATTGTCGGCGACACGTGGGGACGCATTAAAGCGATGTTTGACTACGAAGGGAATCCGATCAAAGCGGCCGAGCCGAGCACGCCGACTATCGTCTTAGGACTCAATGGCGTTCCGAGCGCCGGGGAAGTTTTTGCAGTGGTTAAAAATGACAAAACTGCCCGCATGCTTGCTGCTGAACGACAAAGTCGAGAGGCGCAGGAAGCCCAGAGCCCCATGCGCCCTCAGATGACACTGGAGGATATGTTCGCCCGGGTCGAAGGGGGTGAAACCGAAACCCTTCATATTATCGTCCGGGCTGACGCGCAAGGAACGTTAGCCCCGATCGTGCACAGTTTGGAACAGCTCTCAAATGATGAGATCAATATTAAAATTATGCAGTCGGCTATCGGTAACATTACTGAATCCGACGTCATGTTGGCGGAAGCCAGCCAAGCGATCATCATCGGTTTTGGTGTGCATATAGATAAGGCCGCTCTGGTACGGGCAGAACAGTCCGGCGTCGAGATTCGACATTATCAGATTATTTACAAGATGATCGAGGATGTGGAGCTGGCGCTTGACGGGATGTTAGATCCGGTTTTCGAGGAAGTGGTCAGCGGTCACGCAGAGGTGCGTCGGATGTTTCGAGTGCGTCGAGGTGGGTTGATTGCCGGCTGTATGGTATTGGACGGCGTTGTCAAGCGCCACAGCCAGGCACGGCTGATTCGTAATGACGCGACGATCATTACCACAACCATCGAAACCCTCAAGCGCTTTAGCGAAGACGTCACTGAAGTACGGGCTGGGTATGAATGCGGCATCAACTTGGCCGGTGTCAACACAGACCTTCAGGAAGGCGATATTATTGAGGTCTTTGAGAAACAACAGGTGCGATAGCCGTTCGCGGCGCACAGAGGCGGCCTCGTCATGAACAACGGCGGGTGAACAGAGTTGGATTCACTCGCCATTATGTATTTCATCTTCTCGTGGAACTTTTCATTTGCATTGGGGACGCGATACAATAGCACTTCATGATTACAATTCGTCAGGAGCGGGCAGCGGAACTGCTCTATCAAGAACTATCGATTTTGGTTGGCAACGAATTGGATGACCCGACGTTGGCGTTGTTGGCGGTGACGAATGTCGTTGTCAGCCGCGATCTGCGCGTGGCCAAAGTCTATATTCATCAAGATAGCGACGAGATTCAGCCCAGTACAATTCTTGCCAGACTGAAAAGAGCCGCGCCTTTTTTACGGCGCCAGTTGGCCCAGCGTGTAACGTTCCGCGCCGTGCCGGAGTTGCTTTTTTATTACGACGATACCCCCGATCAGGCCGTCCGGGTGGATGCGCTTTTGCAGAGCATTGCCGAGGAACGAGAGATACGCAAACAAGATTTCTCCTCCTCCGACGCTCAGAAAGAGGATGCATGAGCCTTGATGTGTCCCTGTTACAGCAGGCCGATCTTGCGCCGCCTCCCCCTCTCCTGCTCAACCTACTGGAAACCAGTCATCATATCCTCTGCATTAGCCATGTAAGCCCGGACGGAGACGCGGTCGGCAGTCTGCTCGGCCTTGCCTGGATCTTGCGCGCTATGGGTAAGCGACCGGTTTTGGCCCTCCAGGACGATCTCATCCAAGAGTTTCAATTTCTGCCCGGCGTGGAGGAGATCATCGGGCCAGCGGCAGTCGCCCATAACTACGATCTGATCGTCTGCCTGGACACATCCAGTGTTGACCGGATGGGCACTGTCTATTGCTCCGAAATCCACAGTCAGATTCCGCTCATTGTCATTGACCATCACATCACCAATACGTTTTTCGGCACTGAGAACTGGGTAGATGTTGGCTCCGTAGCCACATGCCAGATGCTTGTCCGTCTGGCGGATGCCTTGGACGTGCCGCTCACTGAACAGATGGCCGTCTCTCTGCTGACCGGTCTCGTGACCGACACACTCTGTTTTCGGACGGCCAATACGGATGCAAATGTTCTGCAAGCGACCTTGCGTCTGTTGGTGGCGGGCGCGGATCTGAGTCACATCGTCCGCAATACCTTGGATAGCAGATCATTCAGCCTCTTGAAGCTTTGGGGGGCCGGCCTGGCCAGTGTGCAAATGGAGGACGGTATCATCTGGACGACCCTCAGCGCCGAGAGCCGTCAGCAGAGCGGCGTCGAACTTCACCAGAGCGATGGCCTTGCCAACTTTCTTGTGACGGTGAGAGAGGCTGACATCAGCGCTACATTTTCCCAACGTTTCGCCCAAAGCGGACAGGAACTAATCGAATGCAGCTTTCGGGCCAAGCCCGGTTTCAATGTGAGCCAGGTGGCTTTCACTTTTGGCGGCGGCGGACACCCACCGGCGGCCGGCTGTACTGTTGCGGGCAGGTTGCAAGATGTGTCGAGCCGAGTTGTGGCAGCATTACAAGAGATGCGTCGCCAGAGCCTTGCAGGTCGTTAGCGGTGGCTAAGGGCGCAGCCGGCAGATCCGCAAGCGATCTACACGGAATTCTTCTTGTCGATAAACCTGGACGTTCGCTCAAATCGGGCGCAGATGCTTTGGTCGCTGCGAACTTGCCGACCAGCCACGATATTGTGCAGCGAGTCCGGCGCTGGAGTCGGCAAAGGCGCATCGGTCACACCGGCACACTGGATCCAATGGCAAGCGGGCTGCTGGTGTTGTGCCTGGGGGTTGCTACCCGCTTGGTGGAATACTATCAGGGACACGCCAAGACATATGAGGCCGGCGTGACCCTCGGTAGGGCCACTGATACATACGACGCTGTCGGTCAAACCGTCGCGCGAACTTCTATTCCGTCCTTGACTGAAGCTGCCGTGCAGGACGCTCTGGCCGCTTTTCGGGGCCAAATCGTACAAAAGCCGCCGGTTTATTCGGCATTGAAGCAAGGTGGTGAAAGCCTCCATCGCAAAGTCCGGCGAGGCGAGGCTGTGGATGTAGCGCCGCGGTCGGTTACGATTCATGGGCTGAAACTGCTTTCTTTTGTGTCGCCGGATCAGATTTTTCTATGGATACGCTGTTCCGCCGGCGCCTACGTGCGCAGCCTGGCCCATGAACTGGGCCAGGCATTGGGCACAGTTGCCCACCTGAGCTATCTGCGCCGATTGGAAGCTGGCCCGTTTTCCGTCGCCGATGCATCGATTCCGCCGACCATTGAAAGGGCTGCCGGCGCCGGCAGTCTGTCCGATTTGCTGGTGACGCCGGGCGCCGGTCTGGGAATGCCCTGTTTGATCGTCAGTGAAGAGGAACAGGGCCGCCTGGGCCATGGACAGAAAATCTATCGCGACCACTCGCTCCCTTCGGAGGAAGGGCGGGTACAAGACCCGCCCTTCCTCGCTGCTATCTATGATCGTCGGGGCCGTTTTCTGGGGATTGCGCGCGCGCTGGCGGCTGATGGGAACGGAAGCGGCACAATATGGAAAGCCGAAAAGTGGCTTGCCCAACAGCTGATCTAGCATGATAGTTTGGTGCAGTGATCTTCGAACTCTCCAGTTTTCTGGCCCAACCTTTCTGACGATTGGAAACTTCGACGGTATCCATCTGGGCCATCAAGCGCTTTTGCGCGTTTTGCAGACAGAAGCCGCTGCCCATTCGCCTCCAGCCAAAACAGCCCTGCTCACATTCGATCCCCACTCTATGGCCGTCCTGCAACCGGACATTCCCCTCCGCCTGTTGACTACACCGCGGGAACGTCTGCGACTGATCGAGCCTTGCGGCTTTGATTTGGGGATCATTCAGCCGTTCGATAGGGAATTTGCCAGATTGACCCCCGATCAGTTCATGGCAATTCTAGTGGAGCGGTTGGGGCTTGCCCGGCTCGTTGTCGGGCCGGATTTTGCTCTGGGGCGGGGGCGGACCGGCACTGTCGATGTCCTGCGATCGCTGGGTGACCAGCTCGGCTACGGCATATCAGTAATCGACCCGGTTGGGCGCGCAAACGGCGAAATCCACAGTCGTCAGATCCGTCAGCTCCTGTTGGCTGGCGCTGTGTCGGATGCGGCGCAGATGCTGGGGCGGCCCTATCAAATCGTCGGCATCGTCGAGGAGGGGGAGCGTCGGGGGCGTACTATTGGCGTCCCCACCGCCAACATCCGGCCCATTTCTCATAGGTTGATACCCGCGGATGGCGTCTACGCGACTTGGGCATATCCTGGTTCGATCTCACCCCGCGCCAGCGTTACAAATATCGGTGTGCGGCCCACTGTAGACGGATTCCAGCACAGGGTCGAAACCCATCTGCTAGATTTTCCGACGGTGGGTGAATCCGGCGAACTATACGGACAGCAACTGGCCATCTCCTTCGTTACCCGCCTGCGCGATGAGCGACGTTTTGACAGTCTGGAGGCGCTTGTCGCCCAAATCCAGCGCGATATCGCCGTCGCTCGCCGTGTACTGCAGTGATCAGTGGCTAGTGCCGGTAGGGGCGGGTCTTGCGCCTGCCCTGGGCAACCACAACTGCAATTTTTAGTGGTTGCCAGTAACAGCGCTGGCAACTGACTACTGGCAACTACTCTTTGCCTCTACAGCATTTCAATGGCATAACAGATCGGGTCTCATTCAATGTGTCATCGTTGCTATCTGTCTATGTTTTGCGCGCTACTGTGGAGCGCGACGTTGCTCGTTTGCGCAGTCCTGTTCCTCGGCGCGTGCACGCTCCAACCGATCGTCTGGCCTGATAGTTCCAGTGGAAACGTCATCCCTGCTTCAGCGCCCAGCCGCGAGCACATTGGGCCGCCACCGCCCATGGCCTATCCGGATGCGATGGGGGACGTCGCCGACGTTGCAATGCTTGAGGGTATGGAGGATGCCTTGGCCTGTCTGGCCGGGGGACAGCCGGTTTTTGCAGTGCTGCAGCGCAATGCCAATGTACGTAACCGACCCCACCAAGAAAGCTGTCGCTTGGGGCGTGCCCCCGCCGGAACTCTGGTACGGGTTGAGGGGATCTTCGGTCAGGAGGAAGAGCTCCCTTTCGCCTCCCTCGACCGTTCTTTACCTCACACACCATTCACTACGCCGGGGTATGATAAGGATATTCAGCCGATCTTTGAAAAGAACTGCAGCGCTTGTCACAGCAGTGTTGTGCAACAGGCGGAACTGCAAGTGACTGAGCATGAACCATTAATGGCCGGCGGTCAAAATGGGCCGGTTGTGGCGCCCGGCGCCCCGGACGCGTCTAAACTCTGGCTGCAAATCCGCTCCGGCGCGATGCCGCTGGTGGGAGAACTCAACGACGACGAGAAGGCGCTGATTTACGATTGGATTCTGGCCGGGGCTACCAGGCAGGGCAGAGAGCCGCTGCCGTCCGCTGAGATGTGGCTGCGTCTGTCCGAGGGCGATTTTAACTGGGCGCCCAACGATTGCGCCGAGAACGGCGGCACTATCCCGTATATCAGCGCCCAGTTAGCTCTGGCTGCGAGCTGTGCCACCATGCCGAATGCCGAGCAGATCGCTGCCTATCTGCCGGCTGTGCAGCCGGTGAGCGCAACGTCCGCGGACCCAAGCAGGCACGCCGGCAGCGCGCAGATACGCATCGCTGCCGGTAGAGCAGGCATTCAAGCCGCTCCCCTCGACCTGGGCGCGCCGTCTGATGACGACCCCTGGTTGGTTCCTTTAGGCGGCTTCTGCTCAGAGCAGCACCTGGCCTCAAAATTGCAAGACCGCCACGGCATCACTTCTCTGGCCTTTGCTCCAGATGGCAGGCTATTTATTGGGCTGGACCAACCGGCCACTGGCAATTTCGATCCGAAGATTCTGGTCGATCCCTTTCATCCTAACCGCGCAGTCGTTGTCTGGGATAGCGTCTCCAAAGACAGTTACTATGAGATCCTGCGAGAGTCCAGTCGCATCACCGGCATGGCCTGGCACGCGGGCGCGTTGTACCTGAATCGGGCCGGCGAAGTGGGACGCATCCCCGACGGCGGCAGTTACGAACCTTTGGCCGCCGGCTTCGCTGTCGCCGGGCGGCTCTTCCACGCCAACAACGGTCTCGTTATCAGCGACGGTTGGCTGTACATCTCCACCGGGGGTGTGCGGGACGGCTATTCCGATGGCATCATTGTGCCCGGCGACGGCGCTGTGCCGGCAGAGACGATTGCCACAAATGTGGCGGCTGGCGGCAATCGTTTCGCGGCCCGGATTGTGCGGGCCCGGCTAGATCGATTGCTGGCTGAACGCGCGCTCGGCGTCTTTCAGACAGCGGCTCGGGGTGTGCGCAACCCTTACGGCATCGCTGCGGACCCCCTCGGGCGCATCTGGTTTACTGACAACGGAGCCACAAACGTGCCTGGTGATTTCAACGCGGGTGATGAAGTCGATCTCCTCGACCCGGGCGCGCTCTCTGCTGCTGTCACGGCCGGCGATGAGAATGCTACCCCTTACTATGGTTTCCCGATGGCGCTGGGCGGGGTTCACAAAGATTGGTGGACCGATCCGGTGCTGATCTTGCCCAATTCCGCCGCGCCCACGGGCATCACATGGGCGTATGGCACAATCTTTTTCGCCCAATACGGGCGCGATCCGGGTTTGTATCGGCTGGCGAACGCCGGCGGCGCTATCATCGCCGAACGGATGATGCACAACTGGCCGGTTCAGGCAGTCACAACCGCGCCGGACGGGTCTGTTTGGATCGGCACTGGCGCCGGCGGCCTCTTTCGCCTGGCGTCCGGATGCGACGGTTAAAACTGTGATTCTCCCTAAAATGATGGTCGATCCTGGATAATCACACAAAGTCGCGCTCTACAGTGGCGCGCAAAACAGTTTACAATGCGTTTTCTATGTGTATCCGCTCAACTACCGGGCCATCTGGACTGGGGTGGTTATCTGCCCACTGCTGCGAAACTGACGCGAGAAGGTCATGATGTCATGTGGGCTACCGGTCATGAACTGCAGAGCGAACTGGCGGCGCAGGGCGTCCGCCGCCATATCCTGCAGGGGACCGGCTGGCGCTGGCCCCCGCCACCCCTGGCAGATCTGAACGCGGCTTCGCAGGAGGATTTTCAGCGACTGCGCATGATCCGCTCCCTGGATCAGTGGTTGGATGTGAAACGAGTGCGGGCGGCGACTCTGGAGCTTATCGACGTAGGCAAGCGCTTCCGCCCGCATGTGGTCGTCAGCGAGATGTTTACTGCCGCTGCTGGCATTGCTGCAGAAGTGTTGGACGTGCCGTTCGCTATCGCCGGCTGGCCGGCGGTCCAAGCGAAGTTGTCGGAAGGCGATGTTTTGCGCGCCACTGTAGGGCGCGACGCTGACTTTGTAGGTGAGTTGGCTCAGGAACGAGTGCGCGCGCTACTGGCCGATTTTGGCGCTACTGGCATCAATTGGGCGCTGGACGGTTCGGCTGCGCTACGTTCGCCCTATCTGCATCTGACCTATTGGAGTCCCCGTTGGTATGCTGGGACGCCGCTATTGCCCCAGACACGCATGGTCGGCGGTAGTGCGCCGCCGGCCCAGCCACGGGCATCCCCTTGGCTCGACCAACTTCCGATGGACCGCCCATGGATCTTCATCACCCTCGGGACTTCTTTCACCCAGGATATTAATTTTTTCATTATCGCGGCCCATGCGGTGGCGCAGGTGGGGGGAGTGCCGATTTTGGCGATCGGCAAGGGTTTCAGCGCTGAGGAGGTGGCAGCTCTGCGAAGCAGACTGCCGCAGCCTACGGTACTGGTAGAGCGGGTCCGGTTTGCGGAATTGTTGCCTTACACCGCGGGGGCGATCCATCATGGCGGCGCCGGCACGACCCACGCCCTGGTCACCCATGGGATTCCGCAGATTGTCGTGCCTAAGGCTGCAGACCAGGGGCGGCAGGCCAAAGGGGTTGTGCGCAGCGGTGTCGGATATCATATCCCGCCCAAGCAGATGACGGTCTCTCTTGTGACTGCAGCTCTGCAAAAGATGCTGCCGGGCAACGCCCCCGCTCGCCAGAACGCCGCCAGCTTGCAGGAGGAGTTCGCCTCCCTGGGTGGAGTACCCAAAGCCGCGCAGATATTGGTGTCGGTGGCGTGAGCTATATCCCAATGTTTAGTGGTCAGTCGCCAGTGTCTAGTGGCCAGCGACTGCAGTTCACTGGCCACTGATCATTTGTGAAGGGCTTCGGCGCTCACCGCAGGAGGTAGCCGGCCTGCCACAACTGCCCCTCACCGGGTATCCACTGGCCGGTGCGGATTTCGGCGATATCGTAGGCCGGGAGAGGGACAACCGCCAAGCATATCCCGCCGATTCTCGCGCCATACCGGTCAAGGTTAAAATCAAGGTTGTCAAAACCGTATTGCCTGCGATGGCTGGGGAGGTCATTCACTTCAACCGGGTCCAGGTGGAGGAAGAACTTTACCTCAACGTCATCCTGTTCGCACAGATCCTTTACGTAGATGAGATTGTTCCCGTTGATATACACATTCCAATTGGAGCGGATTATCGGCTGGCCGTCTTCGGAGAGCCGCTCGACGTAATCACGCGCTGACATTGTCTCAATCCGAACTGGATGAACCGCGTCGTCAGGCAGTGCAAAAGCATCCACGCAGAACCCCAGGTGATTTTCCCTCGCGTTCTTCCATGGATACCGGGCGCTGGCGACTGTTTCGCTCCCTTCGGTACGCCAGGAAAGCACAAAGAGTTTTTCCCGCAGTTCTTCCGGCTCACAATCTCTCACGAAAACCTGCGCCAACCTGTCATCAACGAGAACCCCGACTTCATCCAACTTGTAGTCAAAATGGGGCTCTATTCTCTCCCAGAACCAGGCGGCGTTGTCAGACTCGCCCGATGACGCCTCCAGCGGCTCAGCGGACCAGAGTTTGAACTCATACTCTGTCTCTTTAAATCTGAGAAACGGAACACCTTCAAAAATCGTATTATCGGAGTTCCGCTCGGTACGCCTGATATTGGCGAAATGCGTAATTCCATACTTTCGATAATACGATTCTGCATTCCCTTCTTGCCGCGCGCGCAGATAGTCATAGGAATTCACGAGGCCGTCCAGATTCACAACGGGAAAGTCCGAAAAGTATCCAATGACGCCAGCGTCCCACGAACCGACTATGCTGTCTTCAGGAAGCACGCGATTCATTACCTGCGTGCCCATGTAAGAGGTCATCTTCCAGCCCCGACGAGAAGACCTGCTCACATCGTCAACATGCGCGAATGGTTGCGTAATGACCGCCGGTCTGAACAGAAAAATCGCGCTGGCCATGACAATCCCCAGGCTCAGAATGTGGGTCGCGTGGCGCGACTTCGGTCCAACAAAACGGCGAATGAAGTGAACGGCGACGTAACAGCTAATGGGAACAAACAGCCCCTTCATCAGATACGCCGGAGCGAAATAATGCTCATAATCCCCCCAGTAGGGATGCACAGTGAGAACGGTCTGCGCGAACTTCGCTATATGACCCGCCGCCAGGCTGAACGCGCCCACCAGAAAGATCAGGAGCAGCCAATCCTCCCGGCTGCGGGAGCGGCGGGCAGACCACCAGACCAGCAGGAGGTAGCCGCAGATCGCGAGAGCGACCAGCAGTTCGTCATTGAACGCGTGAATTTGCAGGACATCCTGGAAGTTCTGCGCGAGGCTGTATCCACCTTCCAGCTCCCAGCGGGACTGCGACCACGCCAGCTTGGACGCCGCGCTCACGGGTATGAAGCCGCCAAAGACGAGCCGGTTGTAGACGAAATACGCGAGGATGCCGCCCGCGCACGCGCTGAATAGTGGAACAAATGTTCGGGGGGGGAGGGGGTAATGGATCTTGGAGGCGCCAGACGGCTTCTCTGGCCATGACCACGCAATGAGACACAGCGCCGCGGTTGCCGTCAGCGCTATGGCAACGTACTCCAGGCGCGCCCAGGGCAGAGCGAAGACAACCGCAGCTAGCAGCCATGTCCACCGCGCTGGGTTCCGCGCGAAGAGGCTGAGGGCGAGGAAGAGCAGCCCCAACATACACAGCGCGGCGGCGCTTTCCATTCCATTATAGAAGGACGAATGTTGATAGAGCTGTGGGAGAACGGCAAACAGGAGAATCCAGGTCAGGCGCGATATGCCGGTGGCCAGAACAACCAGCGCGACGCCGCCTGCTGTGAGCATAATCTCGAAAGCCTTGATCCCGAGCAGAGCGGTCTTTGGGTCGAATACCCAGTAGAAGGGCGTGATGAGCAGCATCCAGAGGGGATGGTAGCCGTTGGTGCGGGTGATGCCTCCGTCAAAGGTTGAGAACCTCCCGGCGGCAAGATTTTTGGCTATCTGAAAGTAGTAGAAGGCGTCATCCGACACGTTTACATCGCTGAGCAGATTGACAAGGTCGAAGTGGGCAAGCATATGCCAGGCGAACGAAGCGCCGTAGGCAAGTGTCCCAAGCAGGAACAGGCCGAAGGGCAGATGCCGTCCGGGGCTGTCGTGTAAGGCGGTTCGCAGGCGGTCAGCGCTGCGGATGATTGGCTCGGCGCGTTTCAGCAGGCCCTGGACGGGAAGGGGTATGTCATGTTGCTTACGGATCCAACTGGCATAAGGCCCTACTCGCGCCTCTGAAGACGTTGATTCCGGCG
Organism: uncultured Caldilineaceae bacterium; assembly: GCA_958295915.1. Classification (GTDB taxonomy): domain Bacteria; phylum Chloroflexota; class Anaerolineae; order Caldilineales; family Caldilineaceae; genus Bin5. The sequence goes on along the minus strand of OY282381.1, from coordinate 1,849,518 downwards.
GCTCCTGCCGTCTGGGATTCATTCAGCGCAAAGCTCCGTATATCCCCAAGCGAAAGCATTGGATCTACGGGTATATTACAAGGTTGACGCGCTTTCAACGAATTTCACTCACTCCGTTCTTCTTCTCCACGCGAATCAGATTCTCCGTGGCCTGCTCGAATGTGTCGTCGTGGCTGATGACGAAGAGTTGCTGAAAGCCGCGGATTCCCAATATCTGGCGGGCCAGGGAGCTGCGACGGGCATCGTCCAGATTGGCGGTCGGCTCGTCGAAGAAGGCCACAGCGATATCGCTCATCTCTTGGAGCAAGGCCAATCGAACCGCCAGCGCCGCGGTCATCTGCTCCCCGCCGGAAAGCTGGGAAAATTCTCGCCGCCGGCCATCCACCTCCAGGATAATTCCGTAGTCATCCCGCCACTGGAGTGTCCGGGTGTAGTCCTCCATAATTTCGCCGAATAGCTGATTGGCCGCGTGGCTGATCTGCTGGACCAGAGCCTGCGTTACGAACGGGCCGGCTTCCTGCAGAACCGAACGCAGGAACTGCAAAAGATCGTGTTGCTCCGTCAGCCGGTTGTGAAGGGCTTGGGCAGCAGCGAGTTGGTGGGCCTGGGCCTGCAACTGATCGATCTCCTCTTGCGCCCGCGCCAGGCGTTCCCGCCAATGGCCCAAATTTGTCTCCAGTCGCACGCTGCGGCTACGGATCTCCTCCACCTGGGCCACCGCTTCTCGGAAACGATCTTCGTCGAACTCGCGCTCATCCGCTTCCAACTGCGCCTGTCCGGCTGCGTAGAGCGCTTCAGCGGCCTGCAACGCGCTCTCGGCCTCGGCGACCTCTTGCTGGCGCTGTGGGAAGGCATCTGCGGCAGCAAAATTGCGACGGTACAGATCGTCGGCCGTCTGAAACTTGTCCAATGTGGCACTGAGCTGCGCTTCCTCTGCGTCCAGGTCGGCGAAGGCTTGCATGCGCGCATCAAGCGCGGCGAGGGTCATTCGCTGTCGCTCGGCCTCTGCGCGGCGCTTCTGCAAAGCATCTTCAACCTGCTGGCGTTCTGCCGCCCGCTGGCGAGCCACGTCCCATCGTCGCCGTGGATCGTTCAGTGTAGTCAACGACTGCTGTAGCTGTTGCACTCGGCCCGGCGCTTCCGCCAGGGCTGCTGCCTGGCGCATGGTTTCGGTCAGCCGACCGCGCAGATCCGTCAGTTCCGTTTCAGCGATAGCGACAGCGTTCTGAGGGGGGAGAGAACGCAGGGTTTTCTCCCGCTGGATGAGAGTTGATCGGGCTTGCCTCCGTGCTGCTTCGGCCTGGCGAATCGTCATTGCTGTGGCCTGGGAATCCCCGTTCAGCGCGGCCAGCCGGCTCCGGTTGCGGTCGAGAAGTTGCATCCGGTGGGCTGCTGGCAGGGGCTGCTCACAAACCGGGCAGATTGCCGTTTCCATGGCCTGCAACTGGGTGATCTGCTCATTGACAGTCGCCCGTTCAGCCCGCAACTGGGCCGCTTTGGCCTGCTCCGCAGTCACTGTCTGTTGCAAGGTTTCCACGCGGCCCTGCAATGGTTCCAGAGAGGCTTCGATCTTCTGGCCCTGGGCTACATCCGCGCGCATCTGCGCGCATCGCTTTTCCGCCGCGGCCACGGCTGCTTGCTCCCGCTGCACCCGGTCCCGGGCATCCTGTAGCCGGTCCGCCTGACGTTGGGCATCTCGCAGGGCGGCTTCCAGGGTTTCCTGCTCGGCCACCGCGTCCGTCAGGGCTGCCGCTGTGTTCTCCGCCTCTGCGATTTCGGCCAGCGTCCGCTCCTGGGCGGCCTTTTGTGTTGCGGCCAAGGTCAGCCGTTTGTCGGCGGCAGCCCGTTCCTCCTGCAATTGCCGGCGCTGGGCGAGCTGTTCGTTCAGGGCCCGTTGGGTCTGTAGCGCAGCCTGGTAGGCTTCATGGCCGGCCTGGTTGGTCTCGATTATCGCCACCGCCTCTGCGGTCTCTGTCAGCCATTGCCGGGCCGCGGCCAGCGTCCGTTCCTGTTCGTCCACTGCCTGCTTCTGCATCTGCGCCGTGTGTTGCAGTGCGAGCAGTCTCTCCCGCTGCGTCTGCAGCGTCTGCTGGGAAGCCTCGGCTGTGGCCAAGTCGGTCTGGGTTGCGCTCCATTCCCTCTCTGCATTGCGGATGCGGGTGGTCAGTTCCGCAGCGTCCGCGGTCAAAGAGGGCAGCCGGTCCAGTTGTCCCCGTAGTCCGCTGATGATGACCGCCTGATCGTTCTGGCGCTGGGTGAGCAGCCTGAGGGGATCCCGCAGCTTTTCATAGGCCCAGCGGTATTCCGCAACCTTCAGGAGGGGATCGAAGATGCCCTTGCGTCTGCCGGGGCTTTCCAGAAAGGCGGCGGTGAAACTGCCTTGGGGCACGCCTACCGCGTTTCTGAACAGTTCCGGCAGATCTGTGGTCGGCTCGATGCCGAGATGCTGGCGCAAAAACTGGGACGTATTGATTTTGCCCTCGCAGATTTTCAGGGAAAGCTCCGGATCGACGACCATGTAGGCGCTGCTACTGCCACTGCCACAGTGTCGTATCACCTGATAGACGCGCTCGTCGAAGCCGCTGAGAAACTCAACGGTCACGCACGCCGACCTCCGGCCTTCACGCACAAAATCGTCCCGGGCATAAGGCAGACGATCGAAGAGGGCAAAGCCGATGGCTTCCAGAATCGTCGTTTTGCCAGATCCATTGTCGCCAACGATTGCGTTCGTGCCAGGGCTGAATTCCACCGTTGCCAGCGTGTAGCTCTTGACATCTTTCAGCGTCAGGGAGCGAATCAGCATTGCGCGCCTCTCGTATGAGAAGTGAGGGGAGCGGAGTGAGAAGTGAGATCGGTATTCTCTCTCTCCTCTATCAGGCGCTGGGAGCCGTTCGCTAACTCCTCCAGCACCGCAGTGGGAGAGGCTCCCGTGACGGCTAACTGTTTGATGGCCAAAGTCAGTTCGGTCCATTCCTCACTACGGGCGCGGAAGCGGCTGTCCCGTTCGAGGAGATCGGCAACGATCTGCCGTTCCAACGCCCGCCGGCTGAGCTGCTGGTCGGTGGCAACAGCGAACTCCGCCGCTTGGGTGGCATTGCGAACGAGGCAGATCAGCGGCCTGTAAATCTCCTCCACCATCTGTTTAAGCGGCTCCAGCGCCAGCGCGCTGCGATCGAAGGGAAGCACGCCGGAGAGCCGCAGTTCGACGACCGGCGCGCCGGCAGATCGGTGTTCGCGGCGCTTGCGTTCCACAAAGCGCCGGCACTGGTCGGAGAGATCGACCGCTGTCTCGCAATGATCGACCTTGAAGTGCAGGCGCTCGAATGGCCGCCGGCGGTTGGCGTGCAGGACCGGGCAGTGCTTTGTCTCCGTTTCTGTGTCCACATCCACAAGATAGTAACCTCGTTGCGGCCAGGCGGCCTCGGTGAGGGTGCAGGTCTCCGGGCTGCCGGGATTAAAAATCCAGTTGTCGAAGGTGTAGGGTTTGTGGATGTGGCCCAGGGCCAGATAGTCCACGTGGGGACGCAAGGGGGCCAGTTTCCGGTGGCTGAGGCCGCCGGTATCCCTGGGAAGCACGTCCTCGATACCGGTGTGGGCTATGAATATAGTGTACTCGACACCGTCCTTGTCGGCTGTGGCCAGGCCGGCAGCCATCCCTTGGACGACCTGAGCCGTGGCGCTGCCGTAGTAACGAATCCCGTAGATTCGCAGACCGGGAAGCGGTTCTACATAGGCCCCTTGTCGTTTCTCGTAGGGCGCGAGGGTGACGCGACCGCCGTCAAACTGCGGGTTGAGCAGCATCAGCAGCTCCCGTTCGGCCAGAAAGTGCATCCAACCGATGCTGTCCCGGTAGTAGGCCAATTCATGGTTGCCTTCTACTGCTATGCAGGGGATGTCGGCTTTTTTCAGCCGTTCCAGTCCGATGATTGCGTGGTTGAGGGTGAGAGCGTCGATGGCGCGCTTTTCAAAAAGATCGCCGGCCAGTACGACAAAATCGACCTTGTGGTCGATGGCCGCCTGAATGATGTCGAGATAGGCGCGGGTGAAGTCGTTCTGCCGGTCTTTGCTGTTGTACTGACGATGGCCGAGATGGCAGTCGGCCATGTGGAGAAAGGTAGCGCGCATGGTTTGACTGTGATTCTCCTGATTTATAGGATGGACAGGATAAAATCATGGTTCCACTGCAGTGGCTAGTGGCCCCTGCTTTTATCGTCGCTTTCGGCGGAGATGAACATGCTAAGGAGAAAGCTGACAAAGCTGATAACGATTGCACCCCAGAAAGCGGGCCAAAAGTCATCTACCCGGAAGGTAATGTTGAACCGGGCAGCCAGCCAGCCTGTCAGGAGTAGCATCAGCGCGTTGACGACAAATGTGAACAGACCGAGGGTTAGCACATAAGCTGGGCAGGTGGCCACTTTGACAATCGGTTTGATGACAGCGTTGACAACGCCAAAAATCAGGGCAACCGCCAGCAGGCTGCCGGCATCCACCTGTCCGCTTTCGGCGAACCGAATGCCATCAATCAGCTTTGCCGCCACATATAAGGCAATGGCATTGCCGACCAGTCGCAGAAGAAGCGTCATCCGAAGCTACATCCGCAGACGCATCGTATACAAGGTGCTCCGCACGGAGAATCCGTGGGCCAGCAATGTTTCCGCGACGATTTCGTCCTCTGTGCTCACAGACGCCCGCAGCGGCCAACGCGGAGACTCCTGCAGCAATGACAGAGCGCTCAGGGTTAAGGGCTGCGCGTAGCGTTGCTGGGCTTCTGGTCGCAGCCATAGACGGATATGGTGATCACCTCGCCAGCATCTGGCGGTGACCTGAATCGCGCCTTCAAAGCGGTTGCTATAGTCACGGATAGCGTAACGGAAGATCCGCTCCCGACCGACGAGCCGACTCAATCGTTCACTGATGCGTTTTTCCAAAGTAAGCTGAAAGTCGTTTCGTCGTACAGCCCGCCACCACTGCAATTCGGCGCTGGGTCGGCTGGTGGCCAGTTCATAGAGTAGATTGCTGTCGGATGGGGAAAATGGCTGCAGATTGGGCAGCGCTGGCCACTTGATGGGCTTCGGCGTCCCTGACGCGTACAGTTCGGAGGCGCCGCCCATATTTTCGAAGTGAAGCCGTTCATACAGGCCGCGGGCGATCTCATTTTCCCCGCGCACTTGCAGCACAGCCCAGGATCCGCCCATATCCCGGATGGTATCCAATGCGCGCTCCATGAGCGCCCGACCGATCCCGCGCCCGCGCCAGGCCGGGGATACTGCCACATTGGCGATCTGCCAGCGCCTGCTGCCGCTGGCCGCTCGCTGCACCGTTACATTGCCCACTATCCGGTTGTTCTCCACCCAGACGAATCCGTTGAAGACATCCTGAAACTCACCTGTACTCCGAGATAGGAAGCGCACCAATCCGCTCATATAACTGAGAATTCGCAGTTCTCGCAGCGCGGCTTCGCCTTGTTCGTCCAACTCGTCAGCGAAAGCGTCGGCAATCAATCTGGAGACGGCTCGCAGATCCCGCCCGATATCAAAAGGGCGGATGCCATGCTGTGGATTGGTGGCTGCGGAGTGGGTTAGGGCGACCATAACTGCAGTGGCTAGTGGTCTTTCATTTACTGTGCTACGCGTACGAGCGCCGGGCGCAGGATCCGCTCTTGGATTCGGTAGCCGGTGCGCAATGTCTGGATGATATGCCCGCTGGGGACCTCTACGCTCGGCTCATGCGAGATGGCCTCATGCTGGTTTGGGTCGAATTCGCCATCTTTTGCCAGGGGTTCGACCTCGGCGTTGGACAGGATGTCCAGAAGTTTTTGCTGAATCTGCTCGAATCCCTGAAGCCAGGCCCGCTCTTCCCTCGGGACTTTTGCTGGAACGTTTTGAAACGCCAATTCCAGGTCATCGAGAACCGGCAACAACTGACGAATCATTCCCTCTGTGGCGCGCCCGATACGCTCCTGGATCTGGCGCTCTCGGCGCTTGCCGGCGTTTTTATATTCGGCGACAGTGCGTTGCATTTTGTCGATGGCGTTGGCGGCCTGACATTTGGCCTCTGCCAATTCCGATTCAAGTCGGGCGATGGTCTCTGCCGGCGTCTCTTGTCTTTCTTCAGCGTCCTCAAGGTTGAGGGCATCGCGTAAATCAAGCCCCCTGGCGTTGTCCGCGGTCTCCTCAGGTAGCCGTCCATTTCCTATCTCTAGGGGTGTGTTTTCCCGATCTGTCTGTTGACTCATAAGGGGTCCTGTTATCTCAAAGTACGGTTGGCGTTTTGTGCCCACCCTGGGCAATATTCGGGCTTCGCGCATCGTGCGAAGGTTGTTTGCGCGCCGCTGTAGGGCGCGACATCTGCGGCGCGTTCAGCCCGAACACAAGGGTTGCCCCTAGCCATAGATCCGATGCATCAGTTCGTTCAGGAGCGTTGCTACATAGCGCACGGCCCCGATTGTGCGTCCGTAGGGCATTCGCATCGGGCCGACTACGCCTAACAGTCCACTGATCCGATCCGGCGCCCCATAGCGGCTCAAGACCAAACTGATGTCCTGCATATCGCTGAAGCGCCCCTCGCCGGCAATCATTACCTGCACGTCGCTCAGTTGCACAATATCGTCGTAGATCTCTTGCAGCAGCGCGCGCTGTTCGAATACCTGCACGATCCGGCGCACCTTTGGCCTGTCGGCAAACTCAGGCGCTTCCAATACCTGGGCCAGCCCGTGTCGATAAACACGTTCACCGATCTGCTCCTCCGACTGACGCAATGTGTTCAGCACCAGCTCGCCCACTTCCAGAGTGAAACCGGTGAATCTCTTCAGTTTCGCCGGCAGATCCGCAATGTTCGCGCCGGAGATTTCGACGTTGAGGTGGTTGCTGGCGCGGCTCAGTTCTTCTTGGAAAATCGGCTGTTCCAGCGAGATCAATCGTTGTTTGACTGTGCCTGTGGCCAGCACCAGCACCAGCAGTACAACAGTATCCTGAAGGCCAATCAACTCCAGATGCTTAACCCCCCGTCTGGACATGGAGCGGGGGGAGGTTGCCAGCGCCGCGCCGGTAGAGGCTTTGGCCAACACGGCTGTGCTCAGACGCAGCCACTGGTCGATCTCCTGGCGGGTCTGATGGAACTGGTGGCGGATCATACGCCGCTCATGGGAGGGAAGATCTGTGTGGGCCATAAGATGAGCCACAAAATAGCGGTAGCCTCCATCGGTGGGGATACGTCCGGCGCTGGTGTGGGGATGGGTCAGTAGGCCGGCTTTTTCCAGCGCAGCCAGATCATTGCGAATGGTCGCTGCACTGACCCCCAAATCGTATTTCTGCGCGATCGATTGGCTACCCACAGGCTGGACAGTGTCTATGTATTCCTGGATGACGATGCGCAGCAACTGTTTGCGACGCTGGCTTAGTTGAAGGTCTGTCATTGTCTACGGACAAGGTCAGTGGTTACTGGCGCGTAACGGGCAGGCACAAGGCCATCCCCTACTGGCCACCCGCCATCAGTAGGCGTTTTTATGTGTGCCCAGAAGCCACTGGCCTAGTGTGCGAATGATAATTGTGATGTCCAGGGCCAGTGACCAGTTTTCGATGTACCAGAGATCGTATTTTGTGCGCTCTTCGATGGATGTGTCCCCCCGCAGCCCATTGACCGCTGCCCAACCGGTCATACCGGCCTTTTCCCGGTGGCGGTCCATATAGCGAGGGATCATCTGTCGGAACTGCTCCACATAGACGGGGCGTTCCGGGCGTGGCCCCACCAGGCTCATTTCACCGAACAGGACATTGACCAACTGAGGTAATTCATCGATATTGGCGCGACGGATGAACGTGCCCAATTTGGTCCGCCGGGGATCATCCGGGACAGTCCAGCCCGGGCCGGATGTTTCGGCGTCCTCGCGCATGGAGCGAAACTTCAGGATTTTGAATGATTTGGCATCTAACCCCATCCGTTCATGCGTGTAGAAGACCGGGCCGGGGCTATCCAGTTTGATCAGCAGCGCCACCAGCAACAGAAACGGGCTCAGAAACACCAGCCCAATGGCACTGCCCACTAGATCCATGCCCCGTTTGAGGGTCAGTTTCCAACCCTGTAGGGCCACATCGCGGATTGTGAGCAGAGGTAGCCCGCCGAGGTGGCCGATCGTCACTTCGCTGGCCATAATTTCGAAGGCATCCGGCAGCACCTGAATGCCGACTTTTTCCCGCTCACACAGGCTAATGATGCCGATTAGCTCTTGATGGGTATTTTCCGGGAGGGCGATGATCACTTCGTCGATAGCGAATTCGTCGATGATGCCAGGGATGTCGACGACGCTACCCAATACCGGCACATTGAGCACGGAGCGGCTGCCGCTGTTATCGACGACACCGACCAGCTGAAAGCCTAGCTTCGGATTGTCCTGAATTTTTTGCAGAACCATGCGACCGGTGTCACCGCCACCGATGACCAGTACCCGATCGTCGCCGATGCCTCTGGACTGGGCATTCCATTGCAACTGAGCGTGCAACGTTCGCCCGAAGGTCAACAAAATTATATTGAGCAACCAGGCATAGCCCAGGAGTGTGCGGTGGTACACGAAATCTCGCAGAAAGAGACTTATACAGGCGACGGTGAGAAGGGTGCAGAGCGTCGTCAGTTTGGCGGCGCGAACAATCTCGTCCAGATGTCCGAGGGGCCGGCGGCGTTGGTACAAGCGCTGCGAGAGAAAGATCGATAGGAGCAGGATCGATTGTGTCAGCGGTAGGGGCAGGAACTCCACAAATGGCCCGATGACGATATCCGATTGCAGTTCCATGAGGCGGGGGGTCAGGTTCAGGTCCGTAAGGCGATGGGCCAGATAGAACGCCAGCCAAGTGCTCCCCACATCCACCAATGCCAGAGACAGCACGAACAGCAATTGGGCACGTTTAAGCAAGCTCGGCCGTTGCGCGCGTCGGCTCGAGTATGTGCCGTTTGAACTGGAGGATAAGCCCTGCTCCCGCGATCGGTCCGGCGCCGGACCATCCCAAGTATCGGTTGCGGTTGGCCGCAATTTTGTCAGGTGTTCCTCAACATCTGAAGACGGCTGAACAGATGACTTCCACATTATGCGTGTCGATGGTGTTGCAGATCCCGTTCCTGTCGTAGTTTCCACAGGCGGGTGGCTACGTCCACGCCACCTATCAGTGCAATACTTAGCCAGATCAGTTTGTCCAGCGCCCAGGAACTATCGGCCCGGTAGTGCTTGCGATAGAAGATCCACATCGCCTCGTAAAAAGCACGGCGCGCCTTGCGGCTTTTGCGGCTGGACGCCTTTTTAATATGTGTGATCTCCACCTTCCCATTGTACCAGACTTCCCAGCCAGCGTCTTTGATACGCTTCGCCCAATCAAGATCTTCGCCGTACATAAAATAGGTCTCGTCCAACAGCCCCACCTGCTGGATCGCTTCCCCTCGCACCTGCATGTAAGCGCCCACAACCGAATCCACCGGATGAACTGCGTCTTCCGGAAGGTAGCTCAGATTATAGGCATTGAAGCGGGGGCTTTGAGGAAAAAGCCGGCTAAGCCCGGTCAGGCGATAGAAGCTCACCCAAGGGGTTGGAAAGCTACGTCGGCAGGCCAGATCCAGGGCGCCATCTGGTCGTCGTACCCGTGGGCCAGCAATGCCCACGTTTGGCCGCGCGTCCATAAAGCGGATCATGTCGGCCAGAGCTGTCGGCGATAAGACAGTGTCCACATTCAGCAGAAGCGTGTAGCGGGGCAGGTCTGCGGTGGACGAGATCGCGCCAGTATCCTCGAAGCCAAGTTGGCGCAAAGCCAGATTGTTGCCCGCGCTAAAGCCCAAATTCCTTTCCGCAACGATCCAACCGGCTTGGGGGAAACGATTGCTTACCATGGCCGCGCTGTCGTCGCGGCTGGCGTTGTCTACAACACAGACAGTGTAGGAAAAACGACCGACAGAAGCAAACACTGATGTCAGACAACTGTCTAGAAGCGCGCTGGTGTTGTAATTGAGAATGATAACCGCCAGGTCCGGGCTCCTGATGTCCGCTGATGGCGAGCCGGTCGTCTCTATCCATTTTCGCCAGGCGATATGGCGAGGAGATTCCATTGTGCGCATTGCGTTCCCAGCATCCGAGTGCAAGAATCGTTTTGCGCGCCACTGTGAGGCGCGACATGGTCTGCTCTGTGCAGGCGGCAGAGATAGAACAGTATACTGCCTTTCGGCAGGAATCGTCTACTGTATACTGAACCCATTCTAACACGGCATTCATCTTTCGCCAAAGCATCGTTTTGCGCGCCACTGTGGCGCGCGACAGAGCGAGCCGGTCTGTTGACACAAGGCGACCTCCAGGATTCGGTCGGTGGTCAGATCCGGCAGAAGCAGAGCGCTGGCCGCAGCCGCCAATACCGCATCCTGGGGAATGAGGCCAATCAGTTCACTGCGGTCGATTTCAGTGTTCAGGTGGATGGCTTCCCGCTGAATGGCCTCCACCACCGCGTGAGGTGGTGTCGTGAGAAAATCGACCAGATTCATACTCACCTGGGCCTGTCCATCTACGAGGAGGCCTAGGGCTTTGACCGCCGGCAGACCGCCACTGCTCTCCCGAATTTGGCGGGCGATAGCTTTGGCCACCGCTACATCGGCCGTGCGCAAGAAGACATTGAAGGCGATGAGAAAGGATCGGGCTCCGACGATTACCGCCCCCGCCGGGCCGATCTTGGCCGGGCCGAAATCAGGCAGACGCGCCGGCCGATGGATCTCTTGTCTTAGCGCTTCGTACTCTCCCCGGCGGATATCGGCCAGATTGCGCCGCTCCGGTCTGGTAGCGGCTGCTGCATATAGGTAAACGGGCAGATCCAACTCATTCCCGATTTGACGACCCAATTGGCGAGCAAGGACAACGCATTCGTCCAGCGAAATATTGCGAATCGGCACCAGTGGAACCACATCCGCCGCGCCCAATCGTGGATGCGCCCCCTGCTGCCGACCCAGGTCAATGCGGACGATGGCCACTTCGATCGCTTTGAATAGCCCCCTCAGCACAGCCTGCGGCGGGCCGGCGATAGTCAGAACTGTGCGGTTATGGTCCCAGTCGCTGGCGCGATGGAGCAGCTGCACCTCGGGCGCCTGAATCGCTGCTGTCAACTCGTCGATGACATCCGTGCGTCTGCCCTCGGAAAAGTTCGGCACTGCCTCAATCAGCACGTTTTCATCCATCTCAAGTGCGCTCTCTATCCCTGTTGATTCCCCTCGTCGGTTCGGCCTAGAAGCCATTTCACCAGTAACAAAATGCCAAAAGCGGTCGCCATCAGCACAACCGACAACGCCAAAGCCACGTCTAGATCCAGTTCAAAGCCGATATAGATGGCCAGGGGCATCGTTTGCGTGCGCCCTGGGTAGTTGCCAGCGAAAAGGATGGTAGCGCCGAAATCTCCCAGCGCTCTGGCCCAAGTCATCACCAGCCCGCCCAGTAAAGAGGCGCGGGCCAGAGGGACCGTCACAAAACGGAAGACCTGCCGGTTGTCGGCTCCGTCCAAGGTAGCGGCTTCCTCCAGCTCCACTTCGCTACGGCTGAAGCCGCCAATGGCGGCACGGATGTAGTACGGCGAGGCGACGAAAAGTTGGGCCAAAATCACGGCCAGAGACGTAAAGGCGATTTCCAGTCCGGCCACAGATAGGCTCTGGCCCAGCATCCCCCGGCGGCCAAAGGCCATCAGCAGCGCCAGACCCGCCACCGCCGGGGGTAAAACCGTTGGCAGATCGATGACTGTGTCCAGCGCTCGGCGCAGGGGAAAACGTCGCCGGGCCATCAGCAGCGCCAGAGGCGTGCCGAAAAGAACGGTCAGAAGCGTTGCTGTGGCCGAAGTCCACAAGCTGAGAAAGATCGCCCGGCGGGCCACCGGCTGGGTCAGATGTATGCCGATATCGGCCAGATCTGCCCGCCATATGAGCGCCAACAGGGGCAGAATCAGGAAGAGGATCATCGGTACGGCCGACCAGAACAGACCGATACCTATCCACTGTCGGGGTGTGGAGGCTCCTTGGGCGTGCCGCGCCTGCCCGACACGGATACGAATCGTCTCTGCCGCTTCATTCGTTCCCACGGTCAGATGCCTCCCGGCATTGGGTGGAGAACCCGTACGATTCCAACACGGCTGCGCTTTTTTCGGAGAATAGATAGGCAACGAAGGCTGAGGCCTGTTTGGGCTGTGGCCCGTCCTGGACCAGCCCGATAGGATAGGTTGCAGAAATGTTCAAATGGGCCGGAATCTCTATGTGTTGCATATCTGTGACACCAACGACATCACTGGCGTAGACTACGCCAGCATCGGCCTCTCCTACCTGCACTTTGCTGAGAATGACCCGCACGTTCTGTTCCTCTGATACGATATTGGCCTCGAAGCCGGCGCGAAAGCTGGGGCCAAGCTGATTGTCTGCATCCGCATTGGCCAGAAATTGGCGGGTGTAACGTCCGATGGGAACCGCTTCAGCGCCGACAATAATTTTATGTCCAGGCTTTGCCAACTCCAGTAGGGAATCGATCTGCTCTCCGAAGGGTTCGTTTGCCAGCGGAGATGCGGCGAATGTGCCCTTCGAACTACCGACCGCGACGACCAACCGATTGCAGGCGAAGGTCTTCACACTGGTCTGCTCGACTCGCCCTGACTCGATCGCTGCCTGCATCTGCGTCTCGTTGGCGGAGGCGAAGACATCGGCGCTAGCGCCCTCGCGCAGTTGACCGGCAAGTTGCTGGGAACCGGCAAAGTTGAACACAATTTCACCAGTATGGCCGATATCGGTGAAGGATTGGGCTATCTGTTGGAAGACATTGGTAAGGGACGCGGCCGCGAAAATCGTGACCACTCCTGTGGTTGACACCACTTTGTTCGTTGCGGGTCCACGACAGCCGCCGATCAGCAGCAGGGCGCCTGACAGAATAGCGGCAGCCATTCCAGGCGCATACGCGCGCCAAAACGTCCGATCCTGCGAAAGCGCGCCCCTCTGCAAACTCTCTTCCTTATTCATTGATACGTGGTGTTTGAGGCAAACGAACTGAATGCGCTGGCTGCCAATGAAATCCGCGAAATCCGCCTGCGCTCGGGTACAAGGTTGTTTTGCGCGCTACTGTGGAGCGCGACGTTTTTTGCGCGCTACTGTGGAGCGCGACGTTATTTTGCGCGCTGCTATGGAGCGCGACATTGTTTTGCGCGCTGCTATGGAGCGCGACATTGTTTTGCGCGCTGCTGTGGAGCGCGACATTGTTTTGCGCGCTGCGGAGCGCGACGTTATTTTGCGCGCTGCTATGGAGCGCGATATTGTTTTGCGCGCTGCTATGGAGCGCGACGTTGTTTTGCGCGCTGGAGCGCGATATATTCGGACCACTGGGTGTGCGGGTCAACGAATGCAGAATGGATTATGGCACGGATTTGACGATAACAGTGACCCGTATCCGTGTCAAATTGAATCCGTTCTCACTCTACCAGATGAGGCTGAACCGCTGGCGCCTGTTGCCGGGGATGCTGTGTCCGAGTTGTCTGGCTGCGTTGTCGGCGTTCCATTTTACGCAGGTCGTTATGGTATGATCGGTGTAGGCGTTTGTGATTTAGTTTTTAGTTTCTAGTTTTTAGTAACTGCAGTTCACTGACTACTAAAAATTTGGGAAAGACCGGGGGAGCAGTGGCAAGTCAAGCAGAAGATTGGAGCGAGTTCGTCAGCGGCCATGCGGCCGGCCATCTCTTGCAGACCAATGAATGGGCAGCCCTGAAATGTCGCTTCGGTTGGTGGGCTCGTCGGGTTCGCCTGCCGTCGGCAGACGGCAGTGCGACTCGGGCCGGAGCGCACGTTCTCTTCCGTAGGACCGCGGGCCAAGTTCTGGCCTACATCCCCAGAGGCCCGCTTGTGGATTGGTCTGACGAGGCGCTGATAAAAGCGATTGTTGCGCGCATGCGCGCTGTTGCCCGGCAGGAGGGCGCGTTCGTTCTGAAGATTGAACCGCATCTGCTGGACACTGCATCGAACCGACAGCGACTCTGGGCGGCCGGCTTTCATCCCAGCCCTCAGACGGTCCAACCTCGCAGCACAGTTGTCGTCGATCTGCGCCCGGACAGCGGCGCAATCCTGGCGCGGATGAAAAGCAAATGGCGCTACAACATTCGGCTGGCGGCGCGTAAGGGTGTCACTGTACGGGAACTCCAGGCGGATGAGCTACCACTTTTCCAGCAATTGATGGACGAAACAGGTGAGCGGGACGGCTTTTTCGTCCATAGCGCCGACTACTACCGGGCCGCCTACGAACTGCTGGCGCCTCGGTGGGGCACTTTTCTGCTGGCCTCCTACAAAGGCGATCCTCTGGCCAGCATTGCGGTGTTCGCTACCGCTTCCAACGCCTGCTATCTGTGGGGCGCCAGCAACAACCGCCACCGCAATCTGATGCCCAATCACGCGCTCCAGTGGGAGGCGATGCGGTGGGCAAAGGAGCATGGCTGCGTCCGTTATGATCTGTGGGGCATCCCCGATGAAATTGGCGCCATTGCCACCGGTCTCTGGGATGAGGGGCGCCGGGTCGTTTACGCCGAGAATCTGCCGGTGGATGTGAAGGCGTTCCCGGTGGGGGATTTGTGGGGCGTGTTCCGTTTCAAACAGGGCTTTGGCGGAGCAGTTGAGCGCACGGTCGGCGCCTGGGACCTGCCCTTACGCCTGTCTGTCTATGGCCTCTATCGGGGCGTTTTGCTGGCGAAGGATCGGGCTGTGAAGATTCAGAAGCTAGCTGGCAAAGAGGTAGGAAACGAAAACATGAGGACGGCGCCGCCCCGCCCGGCGCGCGCGCGGCGAGTGGATTTGGAGCCGGTGGTGACGGCAGCGGCGTGGGAAGAGTTGCTGGCGCAACTGCCGCCGCATGCCGGCCACGCGCTGCAGAGTTGGACGTGGGGCGCGGTCAAGGCCGGCAGCGGTTGGCGTGTCGAGCGTTGGTCTGTGCATCGAGGTGAGCAGGTTTTGGGCGCGTTCCAGTTTCTGTGGCGTCAGCCGTTAGCGGCATTGCCTCTGCGGGTGGCGTACGTGCCCAAAGGGCCGGTTTTGGATTGGACAGATGACGAGGCAACCGCATTGGTGTTGGCGCAGATCGAAGAACTGACCCGACGGCGAGGTTGTTTACAGGTGAAGATCGATCCCGATGTCGTGGAGAAAAGCCCAAATGGGCAGCGGCTGATATCGCTGCTGGCTCAGCGCAACTGGCGATTCAGCCCGGAGCAGATTCAATTCAAAAACACCGGCTTTACGGACGTCGTCCAGACTGATGATGCACTGTTGGCCTCGTTCAAAGGCAAATGGCGCTATAACATACGGCTGGCCCAGCGGCGGGGCCTTACTGTCCGCTGTGGCGGTGTTGCGGATCTGCCGATCTTTTATCGGCTCTACCAGGAGACCAGCGAGCGAGATGGCTTTCTGATCCGCCCGTTTACGTATTACGACGCGTTGTGGCGTATGTTTCTGGAGATGCAAGATGCCGGCGAGACGCCTACGGGCGGGGCGCTGCTCTTGGCGGAGCATCCGCAGGAAGCGTTGCCTGTCGCCGGGCTGTTTCTGTTGCGTCATGGCCACCAGGCTCTCTATTTCAACGGGGCCAGCAGTGATCGGCGGCGACGCGATATGCCCAATCATCTGTTGCAGTGGCGGGCACTGCAGTGGGCCAAAGCCCAGGGCTGCACCATCTACAACTGGTGGGGCGCGCCATCGAATCCAGACGATCCGAACGATCCACTCCAGGGCGTATGGCATTTTAAGGAGGGCTTTGCGGCCCGAATGGCCGTGCATACGGGGGCGTGGGACTGGTCGCCCAGCCCGTTCCTGTGGCATGGCTATCACTGGGGAAAGTCTCTGCTGTTCAATCTGATGCGCCGGCGGCGCGGGCATGGCGTGAAGTATGAGCGCTCTTCGTGTTGAACTGGCGGGAATGCTGAATTTAATCGCGGCCCGATCTGGTCAGGACGGCATCGTCTGGAATAGCTATTGGCGTATCTGAGTCATTTGTCAGCGCCACATCGCCTTCAACTGTTACACCGGCGCCGAAGGTGTACGGACCCTTGACGGCAAAACTGCGGCAGCGGATCAGTGAAGGCGGTCCATGGGGGAAGCGCGCCTGGATCTGGTCGATGAACTGATAGAAGCGTTCATCCAGCTCGACACGAGGCGCGCCGGGTGGAAACCGGCCCGTGCCCCGGTGGGGATGCAGATCGATGCGATGCTGGAGATTCAGCCGGTAGGCATCCGAGCGTAGGGCCAGCAGATCGTTACATCTCTTGACCGGCAGAAAACGATTGCGAGGCACTTGGATCACCTGGGCGCGGTCGAACGCGGAAATCGCCAGCCCTATTGCCGTTTCCAACTGGAAAACCGGCGGAGAATCGGGCCGAGAGGGATCCACCGGCTTGCTATTGCGGATCATCGGCAGATCCAGAAAGCCGTCTTGTTCGTTCAGCGCCTTCTGCAGGGATGGTAGATGAATCCACAGATTGTTGGTATTGAACAGCCGATAGCGTCTGATGTCCTGAAACTGCCCGATCTCCTCCGGCGGGCATTGGGCAATCTCCCGCAGAAGGAGCCGCCCATCTGGTCCTTGGGCCAGGTGGCCCCCCTTACGGTCGGCCGCGGTGCGGACCGTCACCTCCATCAGAAAAGGCAGGTTCTGGGCAACGAAAAAGCCGAGAATGTCGGTCTCGACTGTTGCGCCCAAATTGTCAGCGTTGCTGACGAACATATATTCGTAGCCGAGAGCGAGCATCTGTTCCAGCAAATGGCTGGTATGCAGAGTCAGGTATATATCGCCGTGACCGGGCGGACACCACTCCTTTCCGGGGTCCGCATGCCATTCCACCGGCGCGAAGGTATCCTGCCAGATCTTCGGCACTTTGTTTTGCAGGAAGTCCAAGGGCAGATCGCTGGTAAGCGCCGGGTAGGCCGTCAGCGCCTGGCGGGTTGCGTCTTGCGTGCTGTGGCTGTTCATAAAGATGAGGGGCAGTCGGGGCGCCGTCTGTTTACGAAGGTGCAGGATATGGCGGACGATTATATCGAGAAAGCGCAGTCCGTCTTTCACCATAAGCAAGGATTTCGGCCCATTTAGCCCCATACTGGCGCCGAGTCCGCCGTTCAGTTTGATGACCACCAACCGATTCAGCGCGTCCAGTCCATGCGCATGGAAATTGGCCAGCGTCGATTTGTCCGGTATATTCGCTGGAGGGCGGGCCTGTATACCGGGGATATATCCGGTCGCGCCGGCGATGAGCTGGGAATAGTAATGCTCGAAGCTACGGATCAGCAGGTCGTCCAGGCCAGCTTGTTGCATCTTCTGGCGAACCGGCGCAAACGACAGCGTAAATTTGCGACCCATTCAATAACTCCAATTGCGTAGTATGCTTAGCGCCATTCAGATATCACAAATGTGCGCACATGCCAGTTGATCTATCCACAGGCGGGGAGCTCTGCGCCATGTTTGACATCGTCGTTTGCGCGCAATTCGGTATTCCCGCCAATTCAACATTTGATTATGATTCGTGTGATCAGGCGCTCATACCTCAATTCGGTATTCCCGCCAATTCAATATTTGATCATGATTCGTGTGATCAGGCGCTCATACCTCACTATGGGACGCGACATGGTTGCCTCTTTACCAGCCGACAGCACAGCCATCCTTGCGCGGATCGCTGCCCCCAATCAGAACACCGGTTTCCGGGTCCCGCATAATAATCTGTCCACCGCCGAACCCGGCCCTGCCTGACCCGTTGACCGGGATCAGCCGGTGTCCGCGGCGGGCCATCTCCGCCAGGGCGTCGTACTCCCAGCCTTCTTCGATTAGCACCTGGCCGCCGGGTTCATCTGCGCCCAGCTCTGTATGCGGGCCACTTAGCGCCCAGCGGGGCATATCCAGCGCCTGTTGGGGGTTTATATCCAGGCTGGCCATATTCACCAACATCTGCAGATGTCCCTGGGGTTGCATATAGCCGCCCATCACACCAAAGCTGGCGTGCAACGCGCCGCCGCGGGTGGTCATGGCGGGAATGATTGTGTGATAGGGGCGCTTGTTGGGGGCGAGGCAGTTGGGATGGTCGGGGGCGAGGACGAAGAGAGCCGCCCGGTTTTGGAGGCTGACGCCGCTGCCGGGCACAACCAATCCACTACCGGCCCCTTGATAGAGGCTGTTAATGAAACTGCACGCGTTTCCTTGACCGTCCGCGGTGGTCAGATAGACCGTATCCGAGCCGGCCATTGGATAGCCATACGATATAGACGTAGCAGCCCGTTGCCGGTGGATCTCCTGCCGTCGTTGATCGGCATAGACCCTGCTGGTGAGTGCGTCCAGAGGAATCGAGACGAGATGGGTGTCGCAAACCCACTGCCGGGCCTCTGCATAGCCGATGCGCATACACTCTACCAGTGTGTGCAGGCGATCGACGCTGGACATCTGCGCCAGATCGAAGCCGGCGGCCAGATTGGCGGCGATAATTGCCGCCAGCCCCTGACCGTTGGGCGGACATTCGTATAGGCGAACGTCACCGAAATCGGCGGTAATTGGATCGTGCCAGGAGCTTGTATGGGCTGCCATGTCTTTTGGCGTGATCCAGCCGCCATACCGCTGCACATGCTCGCTCAACTTGCGCGCAAACTCGCCTGTGTAAATCGCTTTCTTGCCGTCAGCGGCGATGGCCCGCAGCGTTTGGCCCAAAGTAGGAAGGCGCATCACTTGCCCGGCGCGCGGCGCGCGGCCGTCGATGAGCAGTTCATTGCCGCTAGGCTGCTCCGGCCCGTTGTCCAGATCGCTGCTGATCCAATCCGGGGCGCGCAGAAGCTTTGCTGTCTGCGCGGCCCAGCTTTGCCCAATCCATTCGGTGACTGGATAGCCCTCTTCAGCCAGGCGAATAGCCGGCCCCAGCACTTCGGCCAGTGTCATCGTGCCGTGTCTTTCCAGCAGATCGCTCCAACCGGCTACGGTACCGGGGATGCTGACGCTGTGTCCGGTATATTGGGGCATGCGCGTATAGCCGAGTCGGCGCAGTTCGTCGATGGAGGCGGCGGCTGCGGAGCGTCCGGAACCGTTGAGCGCAGTCACTCGTTTGGTTTTCGCATCCCAGTAGAGGGCAAAACAGTCGCCGCCGATGCCGGTGGAGGTCGGTTCGACGACGTTCAATGCTGCGGCTGTGGCAATCGCGGCGTCGGCTGCGTTGCCTCCCGCCTGCAGAATAGTCAAGCCAGCCTGGGCAGCCAGTGGCTGGCTGGTGGCGACCAGTCCATTGCGCGCCAACAGGTTGCTGCGACGGGAGCGGAAGACGAAATCGTAGTTCATGGGCCGATCTTTTCGTTCATTTCGGTGCGGTCAACTAGAATGGGCTTTTATAATAGCCGATTCGTAGGGAAACAGCAAAGCATCTGTGGAGCGCGACATAGAAGCGCTCCACAGTGAGGTATGAGCGCCTGATCGCACAAATCATAATCAGATATTGAATTGGCGGGAATACCGAATTGGCGCGCAAACGACGATTTTCCTGTGACGCTACCGCTTCTGTAGAAATCGGCCCTTTTTGGCGGAACTGCGTCGCTACGGTAGACTACTTGTGAACGGCTCATTTCATCCGCGTCGCGCCCTACAGTGGCGCGTCAAACGATACTGTCGCCAATCGGCTTCCTGTTCAGAATCTGTCAATGGATTTTCTCGTCGAGGCCATTGCCAACATTGCGCCCTATATTTATGCAGCGTGTGGTCTGCTGGCGCTATTTCAACTGTATCGCACGTGGCAGGCGCGCGCCGAGCGGCGCCAGGCGGTTTTTTCCTTGGAACGAGACAAAGCCATCGGCGATCTGTATAGCATTTTTCTCTCTGCGCTATTGATGCTTGTGGTGATGGGCGTTACGTATTTTGCCAGCACAACTCTGCGCGCGGCAATGAACGTGGCGGAGTCATCGACGCTTCTCGCAGCGCCAAGCGTCTCCTTGACACCCGCCACTGAGTCCCTATCGGCTCTGATCCCGACGCCGACATTTACGCCGGAACAGCCAACAGCGACCCCGACCCGCAGTTTACCTACACCTTTGCCGGATACTCGACAGCAAGCTAGGCAGCCAGAGCTTGTGCCGACCCCCACGCCGCAGCCCCCTGCTGTCTCCCCGGCCCTGTGCCCGGACGGGCGCGCGGCCATACTTTCGCCTGGAAACGGCGCGATCGTAAGCGGAGTTGTGTCGATTGTCGGTACGGCCCAGCACGATCAGTTCGACTTCTATAAGCTGGAGTGGGCAGCCAGCGGCGCCAATCAGATCTTCAGTTATTTCGATGGCGCTGAAAGCCCAGTGGTCGGCGGGCTACTCGGTAACCTGAACAGCAGCGCATGGGCAGACGGCACGTACACAATTCAGCTAGTGGTGGTGGACACCAGCGGCAACTATCCGGAACCCTGTCGAGTGACGGTGACGATTCAGAATTGACAACAGCAGGATACAGTCCGGTCACGGAAGCGCGCTGGAACACCTCTGTGTAGGAAAACGATGAACGATAGGTTCTTGCGTTTGCAGAAAATTCTGGCTGCTGCCCGCAGGTCGATACAGGTAAATCTACTGGCGGTCGGCGTTGTTTTCGTCATCTTTGTGTCTCTATTTCTCTCCCTAGGCGACAGAGATCCGGCCGACTTGCTGACGGGCGCAAGCGTACAGACTACCGCTGCGGCGCTGCCAGCAGAGCAGACGGGCGCCAGTCAGGCGGACGTTCGCCTTCCCACAGGCACGCCGCTACGGCCAACGGATAAACCGACTGCCAGCGCAACTGCAACGCTGATAGCGACCCATACAGAAGTGGCGCGCCCTACAGTGGCGCGCAATACAGTAGCGCGCAATACAGTAGCGCGCAATACAACCTTTCCGACTGAACTCCCCACGGCAACGGTGACGGTCACACCCACGTCTACGCCCACGTTCACCTCCACCTCCACGGCAACAGATACACCCACGTTCACGTCTACGGCAACGGCGACAGCCAGCCTGTCGGCAACGCCCACCGTTTCAGCGACAGCGACGAACGTGTATGTGCCGATCAGCGTCTTTCCCTCGGATATTGAAATTGGGGCTCCCGACAATGTTGCGGGGCGCGTCAATTTGTTCCCCGCCCGGCTGCGGGCTGGCCCATCCACACAGGATGATGTATTCGCGCGTTTGGGCGAGGGTATCCGTGTCACGCTAGGCGGCATTACGGCCAACGGCGCATGGGCCCTGTTGAAAGTGACGGATCCGAGGACGGAATTGGATGGGAAGGAAGGTTGGATGGCTATCGAACTGATAGAAGTCGATGGCGATTTGACGACACTCCACCGTTACACAGATGAGGGCATTCGCATTCGCCCGTTCGGCTCGCGCCCGCCAGGCATTCAGATCAGGCAGACATCTACACCGGTTGCGGCAACGGCGGCGAGCACGCCCACGGCAACGGTGACAGACATGCCCACGGCAACGGCGATAACCACACAGGTAGCGCCGTTGCCGGCTCTTCACGATTTGCCGACGGAATCGTCTGCTGTGGTCCTACACCCTGCGCAGGTCGCCCCACCCCAAGCCGGTGAGTTTGTCGCTACCGTTCTCGGCGATGTTGTCCCGGCTAATCCTATGGAACCGATCTTCGTTCGCACGGACAACGGTGAGGTTCTGCTGCTGAATATCGAGCCGCTCGAGGAGCAGGTGTCGATGTGGAGCGGCATCTTTGGCGCGTCCCGCGGTGAATGGCTGCCTGCCCGCTCCGATTTTCTCTGGCCGGGCGCCCGGGTCTATGTGGCGGGTCAACAGGCAAAAAGTTGTGTTGCGCGCCACTGCCGGGCGCGACCTGGCGCAAATCAAGTCACTGTCTCCAGCGTTCGCGTCATCGCCCCGCCTTCGTTCCAGCGGGTTACGCGCACGGATGTGCCCATCTTTGGCGCGGCCTGGCAGAGCGGGCAGGCCGTCGCGCTTCTGGGGAAGCGGGGGGAGTCCGGCGTCTTTCTCTTGCAGCAAGATGGCACGGTGGCAGCCATCAGAGAGGCCGGTCAGACTGTGCTGGCCGTCCGTAGCGGCGCAAATGGATTCGTTATCCCCAATGCCAACGCACCGGCGGACCGAAATGGGTTCCTGTATGTGCGGGGAGACGGCAAAGGTCTGGCGATCCAGACACATCCATTCCAGAGTGTGCGGGGGATTGCCGCGGATGAACGCGGCGATCTCTGGTGGATTGAAATGTCGCAGGTGGGGCTGGCCCAATGGCGGCTATGGCACTACGACAGTCGGGCCGAGCAGATCGTTCTGCGGGTGCAGGCTTCTACATCCCTGTTGGGAGGCAGAGCCAACCGCGCCATTGAACCATCGTTGATCGCGGTGGCGTCCGGCGCCGGAGACGTCCGTTCATTTATCATTGATACCGCTGATATCGACGCAGGGCGTCAGTTTACCGGCCTGTATCGCATCGACCTGGACATAAACGGAGAGCTCGAATCGAGCCGGCTGGCGCGCGCAGACATCTATCGCGGGCCGTTTCAGCTCAGCCCTGATGACAGCCGTCTCGCCCATCTGGCATTCGATCCGCAGCACCCGAGCCTGACCGCCGGTTTTGTGCGTCCGTCCAATCAACTGTGGGTGCAGGACCTGCCCGCGAACGGAAGCGGAGCCCGTGGCCGCTTGCGCGCGCAGACCGAAACCCGATTCGAGTTTTTCGCTCCCAAGGTGGCTTGGCGGGATGATGACCGGCTCGTGCTTGCCCGCAGTCGCTTCTCTCCTCAAGGCGTCTTTTCGCTGGATATATTCGGCATTACCGAGGTGGATTTGCGGCAAACTGTTCCGAACCTTTCGTCGTATTTGTATCCACCAGGTACTGTGATCGGGGATTATGCCGCCTGCGCGGATGGATCAGTATTGCTCACTGTACGGTCGGGCAACGGGGTCGCGCTCCACAGTGGCGCGCAAAACAACAATCCGCGACTGGAAGAGTGGAGTGGCGCTGGGCAGCCACAGATGATCGGTCAACTGCCAGAGCATTTCGATCGCATCTTTCTCTGTTGGCAGCGCTATGCCGGCAACGTTCGGATTCGCCAGCGATGACGGTGACGGCCCTGGCAGGCATCGCTGTCTGGCCAGATGACTGGATTCATTTCGCCGGCATAACTGACCTGATTCTGGCGTTCATCGGAGTTGTTCTGGGCGTATTGCTGTTGATCTGGTGGTCTCAGCAGACGAGCCGTTGGTATGCAATCTTTGCCAGCACACTCCTGATCAGCATGCTGCTGAATGTAGCAGCGTTTTATCTGTTCGTCGTGCCGCCTCACAGCGCTGGATGCGTCGATCTTTGCTTCGGGCGCATCGGTTATCCTCTCCCCTTCGCCACGATGGCGCCCAGCGGTACAGTACAGATTTATATGATCGATTTTGTCCTGAACCTGCTGCTGCTGTGGCTGATGTGGTTCAGCAGCACAGTGGTTTGGCGTCTTCTGAGCGAGGCCGTCGAATTGCGTGAGAGGGGCTGTCGCTTTCGTCTGCTGTTTTTTCTGGCGTTCTTTCTGCTGCCCTGGGGGCTGCTGCCCCGCTACTTCAGGCCACCTGCGGCATATGTGACCGGCGAGGAGTTGCGGCTCTCGGTCAATGCCCGCCGAGCCGCCGAAACTACCTACCGTGTAACCGGTCTGTGGGTCCATCGTCTGGCCCTGGAGGATATCCGCTATATTCCCTTGGGCGCGCCTGATGTTTTCGGTGGCATCGATCAGCCCCAGGCGCAGGTCTGCCTGCGGGGATATACGTATTTTTATCTGCCCTGGCGTCGCTACCGAGTGATGCTCGATCGGACAGGGGTCACGGCCCTGGATATTCAGGAGCTACCCCTGACCGGAAGCTGCTGGCAGCCGTAAATGGGCGTAACCAGACAGGCATTCGTTGGTGGGCGGGAAGTTGTATTGCGCGCCGCTGTAGGGCGCGACGCTGCCGACCGTCCGTTTTGAACGGTCGGCAGTTTTGGTCATTTTGCGTTGGTCTGTTACCCCGGACTGTAGAGTTCTGTTGCTGGGAAGAAGGCGGCCCAGGCAAACCAGAAGTGATCGAAATGCAGAACAGGGGTCAATTTCTCGCCGGCCAGAGGGCCGTCGATGGCCTCGCCCAGAATGTTCCAAATAGTGCCTGTTTCTGCGTCGCTGAATGTTCCATCCTCGTTGGCAGAGAAAGTCAGGAGCCGCTCTCCGAGATGGCGTTCGAAGACAGACACTGCTCCGATATCTCTACCTCTGCTGATGATAGTGGTATCTAGCGCGCTGGCCATGCCAGCTTTGTGGAAGATAGTGAACTCAGCCCCACCGAACGAGTCGTGGATAACACCCACTTCTTGCAACACTGTGAACGGATAGGCGATGGCCTCAGTTTCCGTCGTCAGGCCGACAACCCGTTCGGCCGGCGCCAGGCGCGGGTCGGGTTTGCCCAGGAAGAGAAAGGGTCTGGCTGTGCTGTCATAGCCCACATACGGGTTGTATCCGTAGTTCCGCGGCATGTTCGGCCGCGCCAGCACATCACCGTCCGGATAGCGTGCTTTGAAGTCTGCCCAGGAGATCACCTGGCTGGAGAGAAACTCCAATTGCTGGCCGGCGTACTGGCCGATGATCCCTTCTCCGGTGAACTGCTGCCACCAGGTCTCTGTCTGGCGGTCGTACATAATCAGGTCGCTGTGGCGCAGCCGCCCGGTGGTGCCAAAATCGAGAATTTGGCCGTCAAAGTTGCGATCAAAGACGATGCTGGAATTGCAGAGCGGGCAGAACGTAATGGTCACCGGCTGTCCGTTCACTTCGTCGTTGACGATTTCGTGCCAGATGAGAATGCTCAACGGATAGGCCCGGTCCACGTCACCGCTGCTGAATATGATCACCGGCTCCGGGTCCTGCAACCATTCGTCCCCGTTCGCGACAGCCTCGAATTGCGGATTGTCCACCGCCGGAATGCCGTCTTTGGGCGGCCCACCGGAGAGAATTGAGTCCCAAGATACTGTGCGCCGCGAGAAATCCGTTGTGAAGCCGTAGGCGTGGAACGGAGGGGGAGAGTCGTCGTTGATCAGCTCTCCACCGGATTTGGGCACGCCCAAATTGTTGAATGGCGCGCCATTGTTGGGCGCGACGCCATTGTTGGGCGCGACGTCACTGTTGGGCGCGACGTCGCTGCTGGGCATCTGTGCCGCCTCGCTGGCGTCGTCCCTAGTGGCAGAATCGGTAGAGCTGGTGTCAGAATCAGCGGGCGCCGCGGCCGGCGCTGGCGGATCTTCTGGCACTATAGGAGCGCAGGCCATCAGGATGAGCGGTGCGATCATAAGCAGGATCGAGAGCTGAATCCATCTGTGTCGCGCCCTACAGAGAGGTATGAGCGTCTGATCACACAGATCATAATCAGATGTTGAATTGGCGGGAATACCGAATTGGCGCGCAAAACGATTCTTTGGCATGGAACCCCCTTGGGTTTGTTGAATGCGCCTCTGCGCGAGAGAGGCGCGAAGAAGTTGATAAGGCTTCCTGTGTGAACTGAGCCAGATTCAGCGCGTAGGAGCAACCCCTGGGTTCGGGCTGAGCACACCGCAGGTTTTGCGCATCATGCGAAAGCCCGAATAGCCCACCGTCGTCGGCGCTGGATCTCTGTCAAGCCACCGGGACGATTCCGGGCCTTCCTGAGTTTGCGGCTCCGCGCACTCTTTGCGCGTCCGGACGTTGCGCAGAGGCAGGTCACAAACGCGTCCAAGGTAAGTATGCCACAATGGATAGCCCTGGGCTGTAGTGTGCCTTACGCTGCAGCCATCTATTGCGGTCGTTCTCGGTACGTTCGCCAACACAGCTCTCGTTTCAATATTTTCTACTTGGAATTTGGGTCTTGACAAATTAGAACAAGTGTGCTATTTTGGGATCATAGGATACGATTCACCCAAACGGGCAGGGATCCCAGGAGGAGAACGCATGGCCAGGGATATCAAGAAGATGACGCGTATCGAGTTGGAATCTGAATTGGCTGCTGAGCGCGCAGCGACGCGGCGGAGCTATATGGTCATCATCATGATGGCTGCACTGGCTGTGCTGGGTTTCATGGTGGTGGCCGGCGCCGTGGCGCCGGTCGCTGGATGAAGATAGCGAAAGAACCCTCGGAGTCAGGAGTAATTTCAACGCTCCTCGGGCTGCCGTATAACCTTAAACAGCGGCGGCAGGGATCGATCCCCGCCGGGACGGTATTCAACGGAAGATCGGGGATAAGCGAAACCGAGTTGATCACTCTGACCAAACGCCTCGACAATCTTCCCCACAATATTACTGGAGAAGATCTGTATGAGATTGCCGCTGAACGACGTGAAGGAACCGATGCCGATCGCTAGTCGCTCTTCTCAAACAGAATAGTCACCAACAGTATGCTTGTTTTTTCCGCTTCCAAGGCATGCATCGCGCCACCCTGCAAATAGAGCCAGGAGCCCGGAACCAACTCTCGTGGCTCTTTGTCCACGAAGAAGGTGCATTTGCCGCTGAGACAATGCACTGTGATTGGGCCATCCACTTTGTGCGGAGGGATTGATTTGCCTGACTTGAGAACGATGCGAATCGCCTCGAACTTCCGTTCTTTGATAAGGGCGGTCGTCGTTGTCTCGCCAAAGGTATTGAGGTCGATCACGACTCCGGGTTTTGCATGCTCATGGGCCATTTTGTTGCTCCTTTGTCTGTGAACGAACGGTTGCTGCTGGCGCGCTGTCGTCTGCTGTATTTTTTGGACGCGCCTTTTCAAGAATATCATAAACGGTTGATGGCAAACAATTCCCTGTGTGTCGAGGCGGGTTCAGCCTTGCATCGCGCGTAATTTTGATCGGTAGTGAGGGGAGGGCGGGTTGTTTCCCTATGCTATACTTTACGCTGCATAATTGGAGGGGCAAATTGTTTTGCGCGCCACAGTGGGGCGCGACAAGGAATGCGCGCCACTGTAGGGCGCGACAAGGAATGCGCGCCACTGTAGGGCGCGACAAGGAATGCGCGCCACTGTAGGGCGCGACAATGAAACAGAAAATGAACCTGACTATGCCCAACGGCCCGGCTCTGAATACTCTCTGGCGCGCCCTTGTCGCCCGTTATAGAACATACGTACGGGGGGTGAAGAGCTTCGACAGCAAGATTTCTGTCCTCGGATACCTCTTTCTGTGTCTGAACGTATTTTTCTTCAGCTATCTCATGGTTACCGACCCGTGGCGCTACTCTGCGCTGAGCGAGGAAGACCACTGGGTGGAGAATCTCACCGCTGGCCTGTATCTCCTGGCGGGTCTTTTGCTGTTCGCCACGGCTTGGGTGGAGCGGAGCGCCTTGCCACGCTACATCTATATTCTCGGCGGTCTTGCGCTGGTGTTCGTCGCCGGCGAAGAAATCAATTGGGGACAGCGCATATTCGGCTTCACGACGCCCGATTTTCTGATGGGCTTGAACGCCCAGAACCAATTCAATGTTCACAACAATACAGCGCTGGTACACGTCGCGACAATTGGCACGTATGGGATGCTGTTGCTGTGCCTGGCAACCGGCGTTGCTTTCTGCTGTCGGAAAGATACGCTCTTCGGGATTCCACTGCCATCAATGCTGCTGATATTGGGCTTTCTGCTGGCGCTGTCCTATACGCGGTTTCACGGATACACGATCGACAAGGAGAGGGCGCTGCTTCTGATCTTTGTCATCTACACGCTGCTTTCCGGGCAAGCCAGATTGTTCATTGCCACGGTTGTAACCGTGGCGCTCGTTCTGGCTCTCTCGTATGTGCACAAGCATAGCTACGTCGGTCGTATAAATGAGGTGTACGAGTATCTGTTCGGCATGGCCTGCCTTTTCTATGCTCTCGAACTATTGCTGGCTCAGGGACGGCGCGCGGCGGGATGCCCCCAGTTCGGCATTCGCGCGATCCCGAAGAGCTTGAAGACGCTGATGCCTTCCTGGCCGATGGTGTGCTCTTTGGCGATGGTTGGCAGTATCGGATTGGCGCTTTTGCAGTATTTCACAATTAAGGTCGAAGCTGCCGCCATGGAGGAGAGATACCAGCTAATCATGTCTGCCGAGCCGGTCGTCCGCTCCGATTTTGACGTCTATCTGATTGAGAATCGATTGTTCTATTTTAAGGAGCCGTGCGCGCCGGCGGATACGGAGCCGCACTTCTATTTGCACGTCATCTTCGACAACGCGAATGTCTATGCCGGTCGCCTTCACGGTGGCTTTCTCTTTGGCTGGCGCGGCGCGAGGTCCGATGGGAGGTGCATAGCGACTTTCCCCCTCCCTGAGCACGCCAGCATCAGCGTCATCCGCACCGGCCAACACGTTGGCGTTTGGGCCGAGGACGCCATTTGGACGGCGAAGTTCAGCCCGTCCGCCAACCAATTTCTTAGCGGCGAAGTCGGCGATCCTATAATCCGCTCCGACTTCGACGTATATGTCAACGAAAACAGCTTGTTCTATTTTAAGGAGCCGTGCGCGCCGGCGGATACGGAGGCGTTGTTCTTTCTGCACCTGATTCCCGCGGACGAGGATGACCTGCCCGACCATCGCAAGCGGTACGACTTCGACAACCTGGATTTTGACTTCGAGTGGCGCGGCGTGATATTCGAGGGCAAGTGTATGGCGGCCATCGCCCTCCCGGAGTACGCCATCACCCGCATCAGGACCGGCCAGTTCACTGACGAAGGGAGCCTCTGGGAGGGCGAGTTCCGCTTTGATCGGCATTTTACAATTAAGATCGAAGCTGCCGCCATGGAGGAGAGATACCAGCTAATCATGTCTGCCGAGCCGGTCGTCCGCTCCGACTTCGACGTATATGTCAACGAAAACAGCTTGTTCTATTTTAAGGAGCCGTGCGCGCCGGCGGACACGGAGGCGTTGTTCTTTCTGCACGTAATCCCGGTCGACGCGAATGACCTGCCCGACCATCGCAAGCAGTACGACTTCGACAACCTGGATTTTGACTTCGAGTGGCGCGGCGTGATATTCGAGGGCAAGTGTATGGTAGCCATCGCTCTCCCGGAGTACGCCATCACCCGCATCAGGACCGGCCAGTTCACTGACGAAGGGAGCCTCTGGGAGGGCGAGTTCCGCTTTGATCGGTAGTGAGGGGCTGGCGGGTTGTTTCCCTAATGCTATACGTACGCTGCATCACTGGAGGGAAACTGTTTTGCGCGCCACTGTGGGGCGCGACGATGAATGCGCGCCACAGTGGGGCGCGATAATGAAACAGAAAATGAACCTGACTATGCCCAACGGCCCGGCTCTGAATACTCTCTGGCGCGCCCTTGTCGCCCGTTATAGAACACACGTGTGGAGGGAGGGGGTGAAGAGTTTCGACAGCAAGATTGCTGTCCTCGGATACCTCTTTCTGTGTCTGAACATATTTTTCTTCAGCTATCTCATGGTTACCGACCCATGGCGCTACTATGCGCTGAGCCGGGAAGACCACTGGGGGGTGGAGAATCTCGCCGCTGGCCTGTATCTCCTGGCGGGTCTTTTGCTGTTCGCCACGGCTTGGGTGGAGCGGAGCGCCTTGCCACGCGGCATCTATATTCTCGGCGGTCTTGCGCTGGTGTTCGTCGCCGGCGAAGAAATCAGTTGGGGACAGCGCATATTCGGCTTCACGACGCCCGATTTTCTGATGGACTTGAACGCCCAGAACGAATTCAATGTTCACAATACACCGCTGGTAAACTTCGAGACGATCGGCAAGTATGGGGTGCTGTTGCTGTGCCTGGCAACCGGCGTTGCTTTCTGCCGTCGGAAAGATACGCTCTTCGGGATTCCACTGCCATCAATGCTGCTGATATTGGGCTTTCTGATGACGCTGTCCTATGGGCGGTTTCGAGGATACGCGATGATGAGCCCGGACTTGCTTTTCTCCCTGAGCTATGTCGGCAAGGAGAGGGCGCTGCTTCTGATCTTTGTCATCTACACGCTGCTTTCCGGGCAAGCCAGATTGTTCATTGCCACGGTTGTAACCGTGGCGCTCGTTCTGGCTCTCTCGTATGTCCACAAGCATAGCTACGTCGGTCGTATGAAGGAGGTGTACGAGTATCTGTTCGGCATGGCCTGCCTTTTCTATGCTCTCGAACTATGGCTGGCTCAGGGATGGCGCGCGGCGGGATTCCCCCGGTTCGGGATTCGCGCGATCCCGAAGAGCTTGAAGACGCTGATGCCTTCCTGGCCGATGGTGTGCTCTTTGGCGATGGTTGGCAGTATCGGATTGGCGCTTTTGCAGTATTTCACAATTAAGGTCGAAGCTGCCGCCATGGAGGAGAGATACCAGCTAATCATGTCTGCCGAGCCGGTCGTCCGCTCCGATTTTGATGTCTATCTGATTGAGAATCGATTGTTCTATTTTAAGGAGCCGTGCGCGCCGGCGGATACGGAGCCGCACTTCTCTTTGCACGTCATCTTCGACAACGCGAATGACCATGCCGGTGGCTTTCTCTTTGGCTGGCGCGGCGCGAGGTCCGATGGGAGGTGCATAGCGACTTTCCCCCTCCCTGAGCACGCCAGCATCATCCGGACCGGCCAACACGTTGGCATTTGGGGCCAGGACGCCATTTGGACGGCGGAGTTCAGCCCGTCCGCCGACCAATTGCTTAGCGGCGAAGTCGGCGGTCCCATAATCCGCTCCGACTTCGACGTATATGTCAACGAAAACAGCTTGTTCTATTTTAAGGAGCCGTGCGCGCCGGCGGACACGGAGGCGTTGTTCTTTCTGCACGTAATCCCGGTCGACGCGAATGACCTGCCCGACCATCGCAAGCAGTACGGCTTCGAGAACCTGGAGAAGTACGGCTTCGAGAACCTGGACTTTGGTTTCGAGTGGCGTGGCACGCGATTCGACGGGAGATGCGTAGCGACTGTGGCGCTCCCGGAGTACGCCATCACCAGCATCAGTACCGGCCAGTACACTGACGCAGGTCGCCTCTGGGAGAGCGAGTTCCGCTTTGATCGGTAGTGGAGCCGGCGGGTTGTTTCCCTATGCTATACGTGTTACGCTGGACCGCACAGCGTGAAGCCGTCTCAACATCCCCCTTTGTTTCGGTGATCGTCCCTTGCTTCAACGAAGAATTCTCGGGGCGTGCCACGCGCGCTCCTCGGCGAATGCGTAGCTCCGAGCGGAGACAGGCGCGATGGTTGAAGCTGGCGGGTGTGGTCAGCGCCGCGCTCCTTGTCCTGATGCTGTTCATGTCCTTAGCGCCTCTGCTCGAAAGAGGCGCATTCAACCTACTCACTCGATCATAGTCCAATGTCGAGAACGTTCAAGACTCGCGCCATGACAACATGCTTACCCCCCGCACATACGTTCTAGTCAATCTGCTCCTCATAGGTATCGCCACTCTCGGCGCGGCGCATATCCTGGTGCGCACGTCCACCTACGGCGCGGCGCTCGGCAATGACTCCATGAATTACATATCCGCAGCCGAGAGCCTGGCTGCCGGGGAGGGCTTGCTAAGCCCCACGGGCAGCCCCCAGGTCTTGTTTCCGCCTTTCTTGTCCATGGTTATGGCGTTCATTGGGCTGTTCGGAATCGAGCCAGTGGATTCGGGCCGCCTGGTGAACGCCGCCGCGTTCGGCCTGACCATCCTGATGTCGGGATTGTGGCTGAGCCGGAACCTCCGTTCGCGCCTTCTGGTGGTGGGGGCCGCCGTGGCCGTAGTGGCTTTCCACCCCCTCAGTCATCTCTCTTCACAGATCCTGACCGAACCCCTCTTCATCCTGTTCACACTTCTGGCGTTGATGCAGATGGAGTCGTTTCTGAACCGGAGAACCGCCTGGACCGCCTTGGCGCTGTCAGCTTTTTTCGCCGCCCTCGCCGCGGTCACGCGCTATATGGGAATAACAGTGATATTCGCCGGCGTCCTCGTCATCCTGGCGCGCCGGGAAATGCCGATGTACGCCAAGTTGAAATACGCCGCCGCCTATGGCGCCATCTCGTCGATCCCGCTGGCGATTGTCCTGGCGCACAACTGGTTGGTCTCCGGGACACTGACAGGGGGGAGAAGCCTTGTGGCCTCGGGGCAGTCCCTATCCGATTCGCTGGGCCAAATATACGCAGTATTTGGCCAGTGGGCTTTTCCTATAGTGATGTCCGACGATTTCTACAGTCTGCTGTGGGCGGTCGGTCTGGTGGTCCTTGGGGCGGCGGTGTTCTTCATCGTGTCTCGCAAAGGTCGCGCCGCGAAGCCCCCCTTCAGTGTCGGACTGGTTCTCCCATTTGGTGTATTTGCTTTGGTGTACCTTACAGTCATCGTCCTGGTTGCGCCTTTCACGGTCGGTCAGGAAATCGACAGCAGATACCTTGCGCCGGTTTATGCGCCGCTCCTGTTGGTGGCGGCGCTTGTGCTGGACAGATTTCTGCATCTCGAGGCTCTGGGGAGGGTGGCTGTGGTCAAGTGGACTCTTGCCTCGCTGATACTGGTCGGCTGCCTGGCAAATGTCGGACTCAATGTGCGGAAAAATCTTCATTTCAGCGCCAGAGGGCTGGAATCCGGGTACTTCGGCTACAGTTTAAACACGGCGTACTGGGACGATTCCGAGATGCTGAAATATGTCCGAGCGAACTACATCTCTGGCTGGATTTACACGAATTCCCCCAATCCGTTCCGCTGGAGGGCGAGCGTTCCAAAACGCAATGTGCACTGGGTGAGTCAGAGCCCATCGACAGGCGGCTGGATCTGCAATCCGTGGCTTAGGCGGGCTCTTTCGCGGTCTCAAGAGTTGTCGGGGGGTGAAGATGCGTACATCGCATGGCTGGACGTAAGGGAATGGGACGGCGCGAATCTCAGGTGTGATTTTCTTCTGGAGCGGCGCCTGCCCTCCCTGGAACTGGTGGCGGAGTTGGCCGACGGCATCATATTCAGGGTAAACAAAGCTCGTGCGGGCAACGCAAATCCCTACCGGTCGATATACGAGTCGATCGTGTCCGGCGAGCCGGCAGGCCGCTCCATCTTCGACGTGTATCTCGGCGAGGGCAAGTTGACCTATGTTAAAGAGCCGTGCGCGCCGGCGGACACGGAGGCGTTGTTCTTTCTGCACCTGATTCCCGCGGACGAGGATGACCTGCCCGACCATCGCAAGCAGTACGGCTTCGACAACCTGGATTTTGGTTTCAACTGGCGCGGCGTGATATTCGAGGGCAAG
The DNA here is from genome assembly GCA_958295915.1 of uncultured Caldilineaceae bacterium. Classification (GTDB taxonomy): domain Bacteria; phylum Chloroflexota; class Anaerolineae; order Caldilineales; family Caldilineaceae; genus Bin5. The sequence goes on along the minus strand of OY282381.1, from coordinate 1,816,369 downwards.
TGTATGGCGGCCATCGCTCTCCCGGAGTACGCCATCACCCGCATCAGGACCGGCCAGTTCACTGACGAAGGTCGCCTCTGGGAGGGCGAGTTCCGCTTTGATCGGTAGTGGGAGCCGGCGGGTTTCCCTATGCTATACGTACGCTGCATCACTGGAGGGAAACTGTTTTGCGCGCCACTGTAGGGCGCGATAATGAATGCGCGCCACTGTGGGGCGCGATAATGAATGCGCGCCACTGTGGGGCGCGATAATGAAACAGAAAATGAACCTGACTATGCCCAACGGCCCGGCTCTGAATACTCTCTGGCGCGCCCTTGTCGCCCGTTATAGAACACACGTGTGGAGGGAGGGGGTGAAGAGCTTCGACAGCAAGATTTCTGTCCTCGGATACCTCTTTCTGTGTCTGAACGTATTTTTCTTCAGCTATCTCATGGTTACCGACCCGTGGCGCTACTCTGCGCTGAGCGAGGAAGACCACTGGGTGGAGAATCTCACCGCTGGCCTGTATCTCCTGGCGGGTCTTTTGTTGTTCGCCACGGCTTGGGTGGAGCGGAGCGCCTTGCCACGCTACATCTATATTCTCGGCGGTCTTGCGCTGGTGTTCGTCGCCGGCGAAGAAATCAGTTGGGGACAGCGCATATTCGGCTTCACGACGCCCGATTTTCTGATGGACTTGAACGCCCAGAACGAATTCAATGTTCACAATACAGCGCTGGTACACGTCGCGACAATTGGCACGTATGGGATGCTGTTGCTGTGCCTGGCAACCGGCGTTGCTTTCTGCTGTCGGAAAGATACGCTCTTCGGGATTCCACTGCCATCAATGCTGCTGATATTGGGCTTTCTGCTGGCGCTGTCCTATACGCGGTTTCACGGATACACGATCGGCAAGGAGAGGGCGCTGCTTCTGATCTTTGTCATCTACACGCTGCTTTCCGGGCAAGCCAGATTGTTCATTGCCACGGTTGTAACCGTGGCGCTCGTTCTGGCTCTCTCGTATGTGCACAAGCATAGCTACGTCGGTCGTATAAATGAGGTGTACGAGTATCTGTTCGGCATGGCCTGCCTTTTCTATGCTCTCGAACTATTGCTGGCTCAGGGACGGCGCGCGGCGGGATTCCCCCAGTTCGGGATTCGCGCGATCCCAGAGAGCTTGAAGACGCTGATGCCTTCCTGGCCGATGGTGTGCTCTTTGGCGATGGTTGGCAGTATCGGATTGGCGCTTTTGCAGTATTTCACAATTAAGGTCGAAGCTGCCGCCATGGAGGAGAGATACCAGCTAATCATGTCTGCCGAGCCGGTCGTCCGCTCCGATTTTGATGTCTATCTGATTGAGAATCGATTGTTCTATTTTAAGGAGCCGTGCGCGCCGGCGGATACGGAGCCGTACTTCTCTTTGCACGTCCTCTTCGACAACGCGAATGTCTATGCCGGTCGCCTTCACGGTGGCTTTCTCTTTGGCTGGCGCGGCGCGAGGTCCGATGGGAGGTGCATAGCGACTTTCCCCCTCCCTGAGCACGCCAGCGTCATCCAGACCGGCCAACACGTTGGCGTTTGGGCCAAGGACGCCATTTGGACGGCGAAGTTCAGCCCGTCCGCCAACCAATTTCTTAGCGGCGAAGTCGGCGATCCCATAATCCGCTCCGACTTCGACGTATATGTCAACGAAAACAGATTGTTCTATTTTAAGGAGCCGTGCGCGCCGGCGGACACGGAGGCGTTGTCCTTTCTGCACGTAATCCCGGGCGACGCGAATGACCTGCCCGACCATCGCAAGCCGTACGGCTTCGACAACCTGGATTTTGACTTCGAGTGGCGCGGCGTGATATTCGAGAGCAAGTGTATGGCGGCCATCGCCCTCCCGGAGTACGCCATCACCAGCATCAGGACCGGCCAGCACACTGACGCAGGTCGCCTCTGGGAGGGCGAGTTCCGCTTTGATCGGCATTTCACAATTAAGATCGAAGTCGTCCGCTCCGATTTTGACGTCTATCTGATTGATAATCGATTGTTCTATTTTAAGGAGCCGTGCGCGCCGGCGGACACGGAGGCGTTGTTCTTTCTGCACCTGATTCCCGCGGACGAGGATGACCTGCCCGACCATCGCAAGCCGTACGGCTTCGACAACCTGGATTTTGGTTTCGACTGGCGCGGCGTGATATTCGAGGGCAAGTGTATGGCGGCCATCGTCCTCCCGGAGTACGCCATCACCCGCATCCGGACCGGCCAGTTCACTGACGCAGGTCGCCTCTGGGAGGGCGAGTTCCGCTTTGATCGGTAGTGGGAGCCGGCGGGTTTCCCTATGCTATACGTACGCTGCATAACTGTAGGGCGCGACAGTGAATGCGCGCCACAGTGGGGCGCGATAATGAAACAGAAAATGAACCTGACTATGCCCAACGGCCCGGCTCTGAATACTCTCTGGCGCGCCCTTGTCGCCCGTTATAGAACATACGTGCGGGGGGGGGGGGTAAAGAGCTTCGACAGCAAGATTTCTGTCCTCGGATACCTCTTTCTGTGTCTGAACGTATTTTTCTTCAGCTATCTCATGGTTACCGACCCGTGGCGCTACTCTGCGCTGAGCGAGGAAGACCACTGGGGGGTGGAGAATCTCGCCGCTGGCCTGTATCTCCTGGCGGGGCTTTTGCTGTTCGCCACGGCTTGGGTGGAGCGGAGCGCCTTTCCACGCGGCATCTATATTCTCGGCGGTCTTGGGCTGGTGTTCGTCGCCGGCGAAGAAATCAGTTGGGGACAGCGCATATTCGGCTTCACGACGCCCGATTTTCTGATGGGTTTGAACGCCCAGAACGAATTCAATGTTCACAATACAGCGCTGGTAAACTTCGAGACGATCGGCTCGTATGGGATGCTGTTGCTGTGCCTGGCAACCGGCGTTGCTTTCTGCTATCGGAAAGATACGCTCTTCGGGATTCCACTGCCATCAATGCTGCTGATATTGGGCTTTCTGCTGGCGCTGTCCTATAGGGAGTTTCACGGATACACGATGATGAGCCCGGACTTGCTTTTCTCCTGGGACTATGTCGGCAAGGAGAGGGCGCTGCTTCTGATCTTTGTCATCTACACGCTGCTTTCCGGGCAAGCCAGATTGTTCATTGCCACGGTTGTAACCGTGGCGCTCGTTCTGGCTCTCTCGTATGTGCACAAGCATAGCTACATCAGTCATATAAATGAGGTGTACGAGTATCTGTTCGGCATGGCCTGCCTTTTCTATGCTCTCGAACTATTGCTGGCTCAGGGACGGCGCGCGGCGGGATTCCCCCAGTTCGGCATTCGCGCGATCCCAAAGAGCTTGAAGGCGCTGATGCCTTCCTGGCCGATGGTGTGCTCTTTGGCGATGGTTGGCAGTATCGGATTGGCGCTTTTGCAGTATTTCATAATTAAGGTCGAAGCTGCCGCCATGGAGGAGAGATACCAGCTAATCATGTCTGCCGAGCCGGTCGTCCGCTCCGATTTTGACGTCTATCTGATTGATAATCGATTGTTCTATTTTAAGGAGCCGTGCGCGCCGGCGGATACGGAGCCGCGCTTCTATTTGCACGTCCTCTTCGACAACGCGAATGTCTATGCCGGTGGCCTTCACAGTAGCGTTCTCTTTGGCTGGCGCGGCGCGAGGTCCGATGGGAGGTGCATAGCGACTTTCCCCCTCCCTGAGCACGCCAGCGTCATCCGGACCGGCCAGACCGGCCAACACGTTGGCTTTTGGGCCAAGGACGCCATTTGGACGGCGAAGTTCAGCCCGTCCGCCAACCAATTTCTTAGCGGCGAAGTCGGCGGTCCTATAATCCGCTCCGACTTCGACGTATATGTCAACGAAAACAGCTTGTTCTATTTTAAGGAGCCGTGCGCGCCGGCGGATACGGAGGCGTTGTTCTTTCTGCACCTGATTCCCGTGGACGAGGATGACCTGCCCGACCATCGCAAGCCGTACGGCTTCGACAACCTGGATTTTGGTTTCGACTGGCGCGGCGTGATATTCGAGGGCAAGTGTATGGCGGCCATCGTCCTCCCGGAGTACGCCATCACCAGCATCCGGACCGGCCAGTTCACTGACGCAGGTCGCCTCTGGGAGGGCGAGTTCCGCTTTGATCGGTAGTGGGAGCCGGCGGGTTTCCCTATGCTATACGTACGCTGCATAACTGTAGGGCGCGACAGTGAATGCGCGCCACAGTGGGGCGCGACGATGAATGCGCGCCACTGTAGGGCGCGATAATGAAACAGAAAATGAACCTGACTATGCCCAACGGCCCGGCTCTGAATACTCTCTGGCGCGCCCTTGTCGCCCGTTATAGAACATACGTGCGGGGGGGGGGGGGGGGTAAAGAGCTTCGACAGCAAGATTTCTGTCCTCGGATACCTCTTTCTGTGTCTGAACGTATTTTTCTTCAGCTATCTCATGGTTACCGACCCGTGGCGCTACTCTGCGCTGAGCGAGGAAGACCACTGGGGGGTGGAGAATCTCGCCGCTGGCCTGTATCTCCTGGCGGGTCTTTTGCTGTTCGCCACGGCTTGGGTGGAGCGGAGCGCCTTTCCACGCGGCATCTATATTCTCGGCGGTCTTGGGCTGGTGTTCGTCGCCGGCGAAGAAATCAGTTGGGGACAGCGCATATTCGGCTTCACGACGCCCGATTTTCTGATGGGTTTGAACGCCCAGAACGAATTCAATGTTCACAATACAGCGCTGGTAAACTTCGAGACGATCGGCTCGTATGGGATGCTGTTGCTGTGCCTGGCAACCGGCGTTGCTTTCTGCTATCGGAAAGATACGCTCTTCGGGATTCCACTGCCATCAATGCTGCTGATATTGGGCTTTCTGCTGGCGCTGTCCTATACGCGGTTTCACGGATACACGATGATGAGCCCGGACTTGCTTTTCTCCTGGGACTATGTCGGCAAGGAGAGGGCGCTGCTTCTGATCTTTGTCATCTACACGCTGCTTTCCGGGCAAGCCAGATTGTTCATTGCCACGGTTGTAACCGTGGCGCTCGTTCTGGCTCTCTCGTATGTGCACAAGCATAGCTACATCAGTCATATAAATGAGGTGTACGAGTATCTGTTCGGCATGGCCTGCCTTTTCTATGCTCTCGAACTATTGCTGGCTCAGGGATGGCGCGCGGCGGGATTCCCCCAGTTCGGCATTCGCGCGATCCCAAAGAGCTTGAAGGCGCTGATGCCTTCCTGGCCGATGGTGTGCTCTTTGGCGATGGTTGGCAGTATCGGATTGGCGCTTTTGCAGTATTTCACAATTAAGGTCGAAGCTGCCGCCATGGAGGAGAGATACCAGCTAATCATGTCTGCCGAGCCGGTCGTCCGCTCCGATTTTGACGTCTATCTGATTGAGAATCGATTGTTCTATTTTAAGGAGCCGTGCGCGCCGGCGGATACGGAGCCGCGCTTCTATTTGCACGTCCTCTTCGACAACGCGAATGTCTATGCCGGTGGCTTTCACAGTAGCGTTCTCTTTGGCTGGCGCGGCGCGAGGTCCGATGGGAGGTGCATAGCGACTTTCCCCCTCCCTGAGCACGCCAGCGTCATCCGGACCGGCCAGACCGGCCAACACGTTGGCTTTTGGGCCAAGGACGCCATTTGGACGGCGAAGTTCAGCCCGTCCGCCAACCAATTTCTTAGCGGCGAAGTCGGCGATCCTATAATCCGCTCCGACTTCGACGTATATGTCAACGAAAACAGCTTGTTCTATTTTAAGGAGCCGTGCGCGCCGGCGGATACGGAGGCGTTGTTCTTTCTGCACCTGATTCCCGTGGACGAGGATGACCTGCCCGACCATCGCAAGCCGTACGGCTTCGACAACCTGGATTTTGGTTTCGACTGGCGCGGCGTGATATTCGAGGGCAAGTGTATGGCGGCCATCGTCCTCCCGGAGTACGCCATCACCAGCATCCGGACCGGCCAGTTCACTGACGCAGGTCGCCTCTGGGAGGGCGAGTTCCGCTTTGATCGGTAGTGGGAGCCGGCGGGTTTCCCTATGCTATACGTACGCTGCATAACTGGATGGGAAAGTTGTTTTGCGCGCCACTGTAGGGCGCGACGATGAATGCGCGCCACTGTGGGGCGCGATAAGGAAACAGAAAATGAACCTGACTATGCCCAACGGCCCGGCTCTGAATACTCTCTGGCGCGCCCTTGTCGCCCGTTATAGAACATACGTACGGGGGGGGGGGGGGGGGGTAAAGAGCTTCGACAGCAATCTTGCTGTCCTCGGATACCTCTTTCTGTGTCTGAACGTATTTTTCTTCAGCTATCTCATGGTTACCGACCCGTGGCGCTACTCTGCGCTGAGCGAGGAAGACCACTGGGGGGTGGAGAATCTCACCGCTGGCCTGTATCTCCTGGCGGGGCTTTTGCTGTTCGCCACGGCTTGGGTGGAGCGGAGCGCCTTGCCACGCGGCATCTATATTCTCGGCGGTCTTGGGCTGGTGTTCGTCGCCGGCGAAGAAATCAGTTGGGGACAGCGCATATTCGGCTTCACGACGCCCGATTTTCTGATGGACTTGAACACCCTGAACGAATTCAATGTTCACAATACAGGGCTGGTACACGTCGCGACAATTGGCACGTATGGGATGCTGTTGCTGTGCCTGGCAACCGGCGTTGCTTTCTGCTGTCGGAAAGATACGCTCTTCGGGATTCCACTGCCATCAATGCTGCTGATATTGGGCTTTCTGCTGGCGCTGTCCTATAGGGAGTTTCACGGATACACGATGATGAGCCCGGACTTGCTTTTCTCCTGGGACTATGTCGGCAAGGAGAGGGCGCTGCTTCTGATCTTTGTCATCTACACGCTGCTTTCCGGGCAAGCCAGATTGTTCATTGCCACGGTTGTAACCGTGGCGCTCGTTCTGGCTCTCTCGTATGTGCACAAGCATAGCTACATCAGTCATATAAGTGAGGTGTACGAGTATCTGTTCGGCATGGCCTGCCTTTTCTATGCTCTCGAACTATTGCTGGCTCAGGGATGGCGCGCGGCGGGATGCCCCCAGTTCGGCATTCGCGCGATCCCAAAGAGCTTGAAGGCGCTGATGCCTCCCTGGCTGATGGTGTGCTCTTTGGCGATGGTTGGCAGTATCGGATTGGCGCTTTTGCAGTATTTCACAATTAAGGTCGAAGCTGCCGCCATGGAGGAGAGATACCAGCTAATCATGTCTGCCGAGCCGGTCGTCCGCTCCGATTTTGACGTCTATCTGATTGAGAATCGATTGTTCTATTTTAAGGAGCCGTGCGCGCCGGCGGATACGGAGCCGCTCTTCTATTTGCGCGTCCTCTTCGACAACGCGAATGTCTATGCCGGTCGCCTTCACGGTGGCTTTCTCTCTGGCTGGCGCGGCGCGAGGTCCGATGGGAGGTGCATAGCGACTTTCCCCCTCCCTGAGCACGCCAGCATCATCCAGACCGGCCAACGCGTTGGCATTTGGACCAGGGACGCCATTTGGACGGCGAAGTTCAGCCCGTCCGCCAACCAATTTCTTAGCGGCGAAGTCGGCGACCCCATAATCCGCTCCGACTTCGACGTATATGTCAACGAAAACAGATTGTTCTATTTTAAGGAGCCGTGCGCGCCGGCGGACACGGAGGCGTTGTTCTTTCTGCACGTAATCCCGGGCGACGCGAATGACCTGCCCGACCATCGCAAGCGGTACGACTTCGACAACCTGGATTTTGGTTTCGAGTGGCGCGGCGTGATATTCGAGGGCAAGTGTATGGCGGCCATCGCCCTCCCGGAGTACGCCATCACCCGCATCAGGACCGGCCAGTTCACTGACGCAGGTCGCCTCTGGGAGGGCGAGTTCCGCTTTGATCGGTACTTCACAATTAAGATCGAAGTCGTCCGCTCCGATTTTGACGTCTATCTGATTGATAATCGATTGTTCTATTTTAAGGAGCCGTGCGCGCCGGCGGACACGGAGGCGTTGTTCTTTCTGCACCTGATTCCCGTGGACGAGGATGACCTGCCCGACCATCGCAAGCCGTACGGCTTCGACAACCTGGATTTTGGTTTCGAGTGGCGCGGCGTGATATTCGAGGGCAAGTGTATGGCGGCCATCGTCCTCCCGGAGTACGCCATCACCAGCATCCGGACCGGCCAGTTCACTGACGCAGGTCGCCTCTGGGAGGGCGAGTTCCGCTTTGATCGGTAGTGAGGGGCGGGCGGGTTATTTCCCTATGCTATACTTACACTGCATAACTGGAGGGCGCGACAGTGAATGCGCGCCACTGTAGGGCGCGACAGTGAATGCGCGCCACTGTAGGGCGCGACAGTGAATGCGCGACAGTGAATGCGCGCCACTGTAGGGCGCGATAATGAGACAGAAAATGAACCTGACTATGCCCAACGGCCCGGCTCTGAATACTCTCTGGCGCGCCCTTGTCGCCCGTTATAGAACACACGTGTGGAGGGAGGGGGTGAAGAGCTTCGACAGCAATCTTGCTGTCCTCGGATACCTCTTTCTGTGCCTGAGCATATTTTTCTTCAGCTATCTCTTGGTTACCGACCCATGGCGCTACTCTGCGCTGAGCCAGGAAGACTACTGGGTGGAGAATCTCACCGCTGGCCTGTATCTCCTGGCGGGTCTTTTGCTGTTCGCCACGGCTTGGGTGGAGCGGAGCGCCTTGCCACGCGGCATCTATATTCTCGGCGGTCTTGCGCTGGTGTTCGTCGCCGGCGAAGAAATCAGTTGGGGACAGCGCATATTCGGCTTCACGACGCCTGATTTTCTGATGGGCTTGAACGCCCAGAACGAATTCAATGTTCACAATACAGCGCTGGTAAACTTCGAGACGATCGGCTCGTATGGGATGCTGTTGCTGTGCCTGGCAACCGGCGTTGCTTTCTTCCGTCGGAAAGATACGCTCTTCGGGATTCCACTGCCATCAATGCTGCTGATATTGGGCTTTCTGCTGGCGCTGTCCTATGGGCGGTTTCGAGGATACGCGATGATGAGCCCGGACTTGCTTTTCTCCTGGGACTATGTCGGCAAGGAGAGGGCGCTGCTTCTGATCTTTGTCATCTACACGCTGCTTTCCGGGCAAGCCAGATTGTTCATTGCCACGGTTGTAACCGTGGCGCTCGTTCTGGCTCTCTCGTATGTGCACAAGCATAGCTACGTCGGTCGTATAAATGAGGTGTACGAGTATCTGTTCGGCATGGCCTGCCTTTTCTATGCTCTCGAACTATGGCTGGCTCAGGGACGGCGCGCGGCGGGATTCCCCCAGTTCGGGATTCGCGCGATCCAGAAGAGCTTGAAGGCGCTGATGCCTCCCTGGCCGATGGTGTGCTCTTTGGTGATGGTTGGCAGTATCGGATTGGCGCTTTTGCAGTATTTCACAATTAAGGTCGAAGTCGTCCGCTCCGATTTTGACGTCTATCTGATTGAGAATCGATTGTTCTATTTTAAGGAGTCGTGCGCGCCGGCGGATACGGAGCCGTTGTTCTTTCTGCACGTAATCCCGGGCGACGCGAATGACCTGCCCGACCATCGCAAGCCGTACGGCTTCGACAACCTGGATTTTGGTTTCAACTGGCGCGGCCTGATATTCGCGGGCAAGTGTATGGCGGCCATCGCCCTCCCGGAGTACGCCATCACCAGCATCAGGACCGGCCAGCACACTGACGAAGGGAGCCTCTGGGAGGGCGAGTTCCGTTTTGATCGGTACTTCACAATTAAGATCGAAGTCGTCCGCTCCGATCTTGACGTCTATCTGATTGAGAATCGATTGTTCTATTTTAAGGAGCCGTGCGCGCCGGCGGACACGGAGCCGCACTTTTTTCTGCACCTGATTCCCGCGGACGAGGATGACCTGCCCGACCATCGCAAGCCGTACGGCTTCGACAACCTGGATTTTGACTTCGAGTGGCGCGGCGTGATATTCGAGGGCAAGTGTATGGCGGCCATCGCCCTCCCGGAGTACGCTATCACCAGCATCAGGACCGGCCAGTTCACTGACGAAGGTCGCCTCTGGGAGGGCGAGTTCCGTTTTGATCGGTAGAGGGAGCCGGCGGGTTATTTCCCTATGCTATACTTACACTGCATAACTGGAGGGAAACTGTTTTGCGCGCCACTGTAGGGCGCGATAAGGAATGCGCGCCACTGTGGGGCGCGATAATGAAACAGAAAATGAACCTGACTATGCCCAATGGCCCGGCTCTGAATACTCTCTGGCGCGCCCTTGTCGCCCGCTATAGAACATACGTACGGGGAGGGGGGGTGAAGAGCTTCGACAGCAAGATTGCTGTCCTCGGATACCTCTTTCTGTGTCTGAGCGTATTTTTCTTCAGCTATCTCTTGGTTACCGACCCGTGGCGCTACTCTGCGCTGAGCCAGGAAGACCACTGGGTGGAGAATCTCACCTCTGGCCTGTATCTCCTGGCGGGGTTTTTGCTGTTCGCCACGGCTTGGGTGGAGCGGAGCGCCTTTCCACGCTGCATCTATATTCTCGGCGGTCTTGCGCTGGTGTTCGTCGCCGGCGAAGAAATCAGTTGGGGACAGCGCATATTCGGCTTCACGACGCCCGATTTTCTGATGGGCTTGAACGTCCAGAACGAATTCAATGTTCACAATACAGGGCTGGTATACTTCGAGACGATCGGCTCGTATGGGATGCTGTTGCTGTGCCTGGCAACCGGCGTTGCTTTCTGCTATCGGAAAGATACGCTCTTCGGGATTCCACTGCCATCAATGCTGCTGATATTGGGCTTTCTGCTGGCGCTGTCCTATACGCGGTTTCACGGATACACGATGATGAGCCCGGACTTGCTTTTCTCCCTGAGCTATGTCGGCAAGGAGAGGGCGCTGCTTCTGATCTTTGCCATCTACACGCTGCTTTCCGGGCAAGCCAGATTGTTCATTGCCACGGTTGTAACCGTGGCGCTCGTTCTGGCTCTCTCGTATGTGCACAAGCATATCTACATCGGTTATATGCTGGAGATATACGAGTATCTGTTCGGCATGGCCTGCCTTTTCTATGCTCTCGAACTATTGCTGGCTCAGGGACGGCGCGCGGCGGGATTCCCCCAGTTCGGCATTCGCGCGATCCCGAAGAGCTTGAAGGCGCTGATGCCTCCCTGGCCGATGGTGTGCTCTTTGGCGATGGTTGGCAGTATCGGATTGGCGCTTTTGCAGTATTTCACAATTAAGGTCGAAGCTGCCGCCATGGAGGAGAGATACCAGCTAATCATGTCTGCCGAGCCGGTCGCCCGCTCCGATTTTGACGTCTATCTGATTGAGAATCGATTGTTCTATTTTAAGGAGCCGTGCGCGCCGGCGGATACGGAGCCGCACTTCTATTTGCGCGTCCTCTTCGACAACGCGAATGTCTATGCCGGTGGCTTTCCCGGTGGCTTTCTCTTTGACCGGCGGGGCGCGATATTCGAGGGCAAGTGCATAGCGACTTTCCCCCTCCCTGAGCACGCCAGCATCAGCGTCATCCGCACCGGCCAACACGTTGGCTTTTGGGCCGAGGACGCCATTTGGACGGCGAAGTTCAGCCCGTCCGCCAACCAATTTCTTAGCGGCGAAGTCGGCGATCCCATAATCCGCTCCGACTTCGACGTATATGTCAACGAAAACAGCTTGTTCTATTTTAAGGAGCCGTGCGCGCCGGTGGACACGGAGGCGTCGTTCTTTCTGCACGTAATCCCGGTCGACGCGAATGACCTGCCCGACCATCGCAAGCGGTACGACTTCGACGACCTGGGTTTTGGTTTCGAGTGGCGCGGCGTGATATTCGAGGGCAAGTGTATGGCGGCCATCGCCCTCCCGGAGTACGCCATCATCAGCATCAGGACCGGCCAGCACGCTGACGAAGGGAGCCTCTGGGAGGGCAAGTTCCGCTTTGATCGGCATTTTACAATTAAGATCGAAGCTGCCGCCATGGAGGAGAGATACCGGCTAATCATGTCTGCCGAGCCGGTCGTCCGCTCCGATTTCGACGTATATGTCAACGAAAACAGATTATTCTATTTTAAGGAGCCGTGCGCGCCGGCGGATACGGAGGCGTTGTTCTTTCTGCACGTAATCCCGGTCGACGCGAATGACCTGCCCGACCATCGCAAGCCGTACGACTTCGACAACCTGGATTTTGACTTCGAGTGGCGCGGCGTGATATTCGAGGGCAAGTGTATGGCGGAACGCGCTCTCCCGGAGTACGCCATCACCAGCATCAGGACCGGCCAGTACACTGACGAAGGGAGCCTCTGGGAGGGCGAGTTCCGCTTTGATCGGCATTTTACAATTAAGATCGAAGCTGCCGCCATGGAGGAGAGATACCAGCTAATCATGTCTGCCGAGCCGGTCGTCCGCTCCGACTTCGACGTATATGTCAACGAAAACAGCTTGTTCTATTTGAAGGAGCCGTGCGCGCCGGCGGACACGGAGCCGCACTTTTTTCTGCACGTAATCCCGGTCGACGCGAATGACCTGCCCGACCATCGCAAGCCGTACGACTTCGACAACCTGGATTTTGACTTCGAGTGGCGCGGCGTGATGTTCGAGGGCAAGTGTATGGCGGCCATCGCCCTCCCGGAGTACGCCATCACCAGCATCAGGACCGGCCAGTTCACTGACGAAGGTCGCCTCTGGGAGGACGAGTTCCGTTTTGATCGGTAGAGGGAGCCGGCGGGTTATTTCCCTATGTTATACTTACACTGCATAACTGGAGGGAAGGAAACAGAAAATGAACCTGACTATGCCCAATCGCCCGGCTCTGAATACTCTCTGGCGCGCCCTTGTCGCCCGTTATAGAAGATACGTACGGGGGAGGGTGATGCTATCCTCCCCGCTGCGTCGCGCGCTGTTCGCCCTCTTTTTCGTCATAGCGGTCAGCGTACCTATTCTGTACGCTTCCACCTCCTCCCCCAATGCCTCCGTAGCAAAGTGGTTTGACAATCACGCCGCCGCCATTTCGATTACAAACGATGACTGGCCCACCCCTGGCAGGGAACCGGACATCGATAGCTACGTGATGGAGCAGGGTCTCGTGATTGGTTATGAAATCGTGACCGGAAATACCTATTATGGCGATCCCGTGTTCAGTGGGCCTGACGATGAGATGATCGTTTATCTGTTGTCGGAGCTCGTCCCCAAGGGGTTCGGTTACTTTGGGCATGGGCATAACCATATCGATCACGATCTCTTGTCGTATGAAGAGGCGCTCGAATCATTCCAGACAAATTATGAGACCATGAAGGAGTGGGGACTGCGACCGATTGCCTATGCCTACCCGAGAAGCGCTGGAGAGGAAGCAGAGACGCAACGGGCCTTGGCGGATGCAGGGTTTCTGGGCGGCAGACTACAGGCGCTTCATCATAGCCAGTTCTACAACATGCCGGGCTCGCAGTTGGCGCCGGAGAATTGGTTTGCCCTGAGGGCGGCGCCGATGGAAAGTATCGAGTTTGCTGGTTGCCAGGGATGTATCAATGACAACAGCGAGTTGACGCCTATCCTGGATGAGGCGTTGAAGCAAAGCGCGTGGATCATATTGACATATCACAGCATCGGACAGACACAGAATTGGGGATGGTACGATTGGGGTGAGTTCCAGAAAGACATACAGGCGGTTGCGGCGCGTGATTTCTGGGTAGCGCCGATGAACGATATCGTGCTGTACGTCAGAGAAAGAGAAAAGGCATCCATAGGTATTGAGAGGTTTGGAGATGAGGGCAAGACAGACAGAATCGAGATTACTCTGTCAGACGGACTGGACAACGTTACATTTGACCAGCCCCTGACGATATTGTTCGACCTGCCGGCGGATTGGGTCGGCCTGCCGTTCACAGTTTGGCAGGATGGCGAACGCCTGGATGAATTTGTCTTTGAGACGGAGGCGGCCATGCTCTCATTGAAGCCAAACGAGCGGCCCTATGCGCTTCGCCTGGACAATTAGAAATTGTTCAATTACGAATGAACTGCCCAATTTCTAATTCCCAATTCGTAATTCCAAATTCAGGCTCCTCGGGTTGGATTCGAACCAACAACCACCCGGTTAACAGCCGGATGCTCTGCCGATTGAGCTACCGAGGAGTACTCTGGTGGGCAACAGATAGCAATTGTACCAGATTTCGGGGCCGGCAGTCAAAATCGCGACGTTCTGAAAAGGATTGTTGTGCGCGCCACTGTAGGGCGCATTGTTTCGACGCGTACGGCTACCCCAAATAGTCGCGCAATTTGCCGCTGTGCTGGGGATGGCGGAGTTTGCGTAGGGCTTTGGCCTCGATCTGGCGCACACGCTCGCGTGTAATGTTGAGCTCTTTGCCCACATCCTCCAGTGTCTGACTCATGCCATCCTCCAGCCCGAAGCGCATACTCAGTACTTTGCGTTCCCGTTCGGACAGGCCGTCCAGAATTTCTCTCATCTGCTCCTGCAACAGCCGGCGGCTGGCCGAATCCACGGGGCCAGGCACACTCTCGTCTTCGATAAAATCGCCCAGATAGCTGTTCTCTTCCGCGCCGACCGGTCGATCCAGGCTGATTGGCTCCCGGCTCAGGCGCTGGATGCGCTGCACCTTGGCTGCCGCTTGGTCGAGTATGATCTTCAGGTCGCCGCTTACTGCGCCGTTTTCCTTCAGCGCCTGACGGACTTCCTCGGCCACATCCGGCTCCAGAAACTCCATCTCCAGAGCCACTTCTTCCGGGGTCGGCTCCCTGCCCAACTCCTGTTGCAGCTGTCTCTGGGTGCGTATCTGCCGGTTGATGGTTTCCACCATATGCACCGGGATGCGGATGGTGCGCGCCTGGTAGGCGATGGCCCGACTGATGGCCTGGCGGATCCACCAGGTGGCGTAGGTGCTGAATTTGAAACCCAGGGTGTGGTCGAACTTCTCCACCGCCCGCAACAGGCCGACATTCCCTTCCTGTATCAGATCCTGGAAGTTCAGGCCGCGGCCGATGTAGCGTTTGGCAACGCTGACGACCAAGCGCAGATTGCTCTGGGCCAACTGCGCCTGCGCCAGTTTGCCGTCGTCGATCTTCGCTTTCAGTTCGGCGCTTTCAGCCGGCGACGGCTCCTCGGCTGGGGCACGCCCCTCAGTGGCGCGCAATGCAATGTTTTCGCCGTCAGCGGTCGCCTGCTCCAGGCGTTCTTCCGCCCGCAGGCCGATCTGGATCCGTTTGGACAGAGCGGCTTGCTGTTCGGCAGTCAGCAGGTCGTGGCGGCCGATCTCGCGCAGGTACATGCGCGTTGGATCCAGTACCTGGCCGACTTCCTGCACATCCTCGATGATTTTTTCCACCGGGATATACGTTTCCTGCTCGATCTCCTCTTCGAGCTTCAGATCACGTTCGATATGAGGCAGAGGCGTATTTGCGTCGCCTCCCTCCTCATCTTCTATCGCATTGAACAGGTCAACTTCTTCTTCCTCGGGCTCACTGATTGGGGTGTGTTCATCACTCGGAGGGCCGGCAACTGTACTGACAGTCTCCGCGTGTGACGTTCTGGGTTTGGTTGCCATTTTCCTATCTGCCATTTGGGCAATCACAGGGGTTGCCCCTACGTTTTGAGGGCGTTCAGGCGATCACGGCGCCTGATTCGACATGTGTGACGCCGTAGGAAATCTGGTTGCGACGCACCAATACGCGTTCCAGGTGGTGACGATCGCGGCGATTGGCGTTTATGTTCGCCGAAAACTCCAAAATCGCTTCTCGGTTATGGTTCTCCTGCGCATCGCGCAACAGGAACTGCATGGCATACAGATTTTCTCGCAGCCGCGCGCGCCGCAGACGGATCAGAAGTTTGAGCAGCGCATCTTGAATTGCTGCCGGTTCTCGCTCTGGCATCGTCAGAGTCTGCGTCATCAGATGCGACAGAATCAGATGAAAATCGGGGCTAAGCGCATCCTGAAAGACTTCAATATCCCAGAGCTCATCACTGGCGATGAAGCGGCGCAAAGTCTCGAATATCTCCCGGTACTCGATCTGTTGAAAATCTTGGCTACGCAAGGGAGCGATTTCCAACTCCTGAGTCATCTTCGCCAGCCATACCAGTAGATTGGGATCGTAGATCAGATGGGCCAGCAGAAAATTTTCCAGTTTTGTTTCCGACATAGACGCTGTCTGCCCCAGGGCAGACACAAGACCTGCCTCTACGTTTGTGGGGCCACCTGCGAGCGGAACGGTCGATGGCGGGGATTGCTGTGTAAATCGCCGGCGATGGCGGCTATCTCGCCCCACAGTGGCGCGCGACACAACCTTCTCCGGTGGGCGCCGTAGCGCGCGGGCCGCGGCCTGCACACGCTGGCCGATCGTCAGTTCGTCGATGTGAACAAGCCGGCTAAGCTGTTGGATGTAGTGCTGGCGTTCGATCTCATCGCTCAGTTCAGCGATGAGAGGTGTCAACTCGGCAACGGCCTCGCCTTTGCCCTGGGCGCTGTGCAGATCGTACTGGTTGGTGACGATCCCAACATAGTAATCGACGAGGGGGAGCGCGCTGTGTATCAGATCTTGCCAGGCATTGGGGTCTTGGCGGATAATTTCGTCCGGATCGCGGCCTTCCGGCAAGGGGGTGATGCGCAGGTTGGCGCCGAGCCGGCGCTCGACCTGCAGGCGTCCGGTCGGTGTCAGCACCGGTTTGGCTTTGCGTTTCAGGGCCTGCCGCGCCTGATTTAAGCCGCGCAGTGTGGCCTGCTGGCCGGCGGCGTCGGCATCCAATGCCAGGATGAAGTTATCGGTGTAACGCTGGATCTGACGTAACTGGCCCTCTGTCAGGGCGATGCCAAGGCAAGCGACGACGTTTTCAAAGCCAAACTGGTGAGCGGCGATAACATCCATATAGCCCTCGACAATCACAACACTGTCTACCTGGCGAATGGCTTTGTAGGCCCGCTCCAGTCCATAGACGACGCGTGATTTGTGAAAGAGCGCTGTTTCCGCTGTATTCAGATATTTGGGAAGCGAATCGTCCAGTACACGCCCGCCAAAGCCGATGACCCGGCCTTGGCGATCGTAAATTGGAATCGTCAAGCGATTGCGAAAGGTATCGTAGAAGGAGTTGCGCTCCTCGCTGTGCTTCAGCAGATCGGCCCGATGCAGAGAATGCGGCGTATACCCTGCTTGTTCCAGATGATTACGCAGGGCATCCCAACTGTTGGGAGCAAAGCCAAGTTGGAACTGCTTGGCTACCTGGGCGCTGATACCCCGTCGTTGCAGGTAGTCGCGTGCCGGCTGCGCCTGTTGGCCGCGGTGGAGTTGGTTGCTGAAAAAGAGCGCTGCTTGGGCGTTAAGTTCGTATAGAAGATTGCGCTCCTGGATGTTGTCATCTTCAGTCTTTTCTGGCAACTGTACGCCGCTCTCTTGGGCCAAGGTCTGCAATGCGTCCCGAAAATCCATATTCTCCTTCTGCATCAGAAAGGAGAATACATCGCCCCCTATGCTGCAAGCGCCGAAGCAGTGCCAGGCGCCGGATTCTGGGAAGACGACGAAGCTAGGCGTGCGCTCCTGATGGAAAGGGCAACAGGCTTTGAAGGAGCGCCCGGCTCGTTGCAGCGGCACATAACGGGAAATAAAGTCGACGATATCGACCCGAGCTTTGATTTCGTCTGTTACGCTCATTTCTCTTCCTGCGTCAGCGCTCTGACCCGGCCACGGCTGATCGCGCGCCAGAAGCTGACAGCGTCGCGCCCCGCAGTGGCACGCAAGGCATTAGTATAACTGTGTCCGAATCGGGTGTCAAAGAGGGGGAATCCGGCATCGCGCCCCACGGTGGCGCGCCAAACAACGCGTACACAATTTTGCCGGCCCTCAGATTGGCGGGTCCTGCGCCTGAATCTCCGAATATACCTGCTCCGCTTCCCGGAATAGATCAGCCAGTTTCATGGCGCGGAAGATATTGCCGCTTATCTGAATCTGTCCCCCAAAGAAGACATCTCGCAGCTTGCGCTGGCCGCTCCAGATTTCGTGCAGGAGATCGGCTGGCATCGCCAGATCCAGATCCGCTTTTCCTGGGCGCGCGCCAAAGAAAACTTCCAGGGGCGGTTGGCGGCCGTCCAGCAGCACCTCCGCGGTCGGCTCGGTCAGCCGCAAGCGGATGACAAGATTGCTCCTGGTGAAGGATTCAATCGCGCCAGGGCGTTCTTTGACTGTGTCGAACACGCGTCGCAGAACTGCATAGAGTTGTTCGGAATCGGTATAGACAGGCATGGCATGTATACTGGTATCATTCTCCTTGGCAACAGGGGCTAGTATAGAGCCGCTGCCGCGAATCTGTCAAGGGTAGGTGTTAGGCGAGAAGCGAGGGCAGAGGAGAGAGAAGTGAGAGGGGGGCTCTCCTCACTCCTATTCTCGCGCTCCTGGGTTGGAGCGATTGCCGCTGAATTGGAAGATGTACATTTTGTATTTCGTTGTATAATAGGAAAATATTGGGATTTCGCTGCAATTCTCCCTCGAATACACCGATGTCGGAGCCAACATAGGGAGACTGGCGAGAAAGGAGACCTACAGGATGCCGTTCTTCAGACGTGGGAGGAAGCAAGACGAAGAAAATTTACAGTGGCTTTATCGGAATCTCCAGGAGTTGGACGAAACTGTAACCGCTCGCGAAGGGGCCGAAACAGAAGAAGCGCCGGCCGCCAGTGATGGGGACGCCGGCGTGGATCCGGCCACGGAGCCGCCGGAGTCTGGACGTGTTGTAACCGAGCCATCGCCTTCAGAGCCTGCTGGAACCGAAGCCCCCCCTTCAGAGTCTGTTATATCTGATCCACTCTCTTCAGAACCGATCGGGCCCCAACCACCACATGTGGATATCCCAGCCCCGATTGTTGGGTCATCCCTGCTGTCCCAGAATGAAGTTACGCCCAAGATAAACGAAACGTATGAGAGGAGAAATAGACAGATGAGTGGGAGCCGCCGAGAAAACGCACCGTTCGCCAATCGGGTCCAGCAGGCGCCGCAGCCCCGCCCGAAACGGCAGGATCCGCCGCCACTGGACACTACAGCCGACACGACCGTGGGGCGTCAATCCTATTTCACCGGCACGTTCCGCTCGGAGAAGGATCTGCGCATCGAAGGGACCTTTGAAGGGGAGATCGACTGCCGCGGAACGGTTATCGTCGCCAAAGATGCAACGCTATCCGCTACTGTGCGCGCCTGCAACATTGAGATTGCCGGTTCAGTCACTGGCGATGTTTTCATCGAGGAGCGGCTGCATTTGCGCGCATCCGGTGAAATGCGGGGTCAATCCCAGGCGGCATCGTTCATCGTCGAAGAGGGGGGTTATTTCGAGGGCGAGATGAAAATGGGATCCACCGACCAGACCGATTGGCCGCCGGTTGGCAACGGGTCATCTTCCGATAGGCTTGGACGTTCTGGTGAGCCAGCGCAGTGGACAACGAAAAGTTCCGAGGGCCGGCCGAACAGGCCCAGCCCCAGCCAGACAGATTCCAATCGTGACGATACAGGAGGCGGTCGTCACCGCAACGCATGAAGTCGCTCTGGATGATGGCAGCGGCGCCGGAACCCCTGAACGGGAGTGAAGCGCCGCTTGGGGCCGAACCGTCTGCCTGTACGCGGGTGCGGAACTGGCAAACGATACAAACATCAAAGGGTAGATCATCGTTCGCCTGCGCGCAACTTCCTCTGCAATCGGGCCAGTCGATGGCGCAACTCGGCCAGACTCCTTGGGGAACGGGCATGGGCCGGGCTCCGCTCCTGCTCGTGCAGGGCCCATTGGGTCCACATGGCCGCCTGCGCCAGATCACCGCTCTGCCATTCGCAAAATTTTGCCAGCTCCACATACGGTCGAATGTCCGCGTCCCGCACAGTCGTCAACCACTGCTGCCAGAGGGCTACTGCTTCTTCCCAGCGGCGCTGCCGTTTGAGCAGCTGGCCCAAACCATCGAACGATTCGGCCAGGGGCGCGCGGGCGGTGAGCTGTTCCAGCGCAGCCCGGAAGAGTGTCTCCGCACTGTCCAGGCGGTTCAGTTCCATTTGTAGCCGCGCCATGTTGAGCAGATCCAGCGGCTGCAGAGAGCCTGAGTCGGCCGCGGGCGGTTCGGCAAATGCGCTGTAAATCCTCTCTGCCAGCGCGGCCATCGAGACGATATCTTCCCGGTTGTGATAGAACACGCGTTGCATCTGTCGGCCGTCGCCGTCACGCAGATAGTCGGCGTATAGCTGTGGGATCAGGCTGCCGGGCACGTCAGCTTCTGTGCGCAGATGGTTGAGAATCGCCCTCTCCAGATTGCTCAGCGCGCAACTGTCCAGCCGTTTCCGCCATAACCTGCGGGCCGGGGGCAACAGATCCAGATGCGCGGCGGCGCTATTCAGCGCTGGCGGCGCGCGAACGCCAGCGGGCAGGAAGCGACTGGCATAGTGATATCGTCCGCGTAGCAAAGGGGCATCGAAAGAGCGGCCGTTGAACGTCACCAGACTCTCGCAGCTATGCAGAAGATCGGCCAGAACCGTTAGCAGGGCCGGCTCTTCCCCCGGATGGCGCATAAAAAGCTGGCGCACAACAAACATCAGGCTGTCCGCGGCCCTGTCCTCCGCCTCGAATGTGCCCACCCCCACCATAAATGCGTAGATGCCGGCGCCGCCACCCAACCCGGTGCTTTCGATGTCCAGAAAGGCGGCCCTGCGGAAATCGCTGCAGCGCTCCAGCCCGTAGGCCGGGTAGAGCGGAGCCAAAATCTCTGGATCGCGTTGCAGGACGCTGCCCAGGGCTGTCTTTCCCCGTATGGCGTGTAGAGGATAGCGGCGGGTTACGAGGTAACACTGGCCGGCGCTATTTTCGATGGTTTCGCCCGCTTCCAACGTTTCGATGGGCGCGCGCTGAGCGCGCCCATCAGCCGCCAGAGCCGGCGCGTGATCCGGTATGCTTGTTCTCGCCGCTTCGGTGGATGCGCGTCTGTCGCGCACTCCCTGCAAGCGCCGCAGACGCTCGAGCGTGGATGACATGAGTATGGCATCGGAGAGCGATGGGTGTGGTGTTTCGGAAGTGTATTGTAGCCCAAGCGAATCAGGTCGGAAAATCCTCCCATCGCGCCCCACTTGGCGCGCCCAACAACCTTTTGCGTTGCTTCCGCGCTCTCGACTATAATTGTATTTCAGGCATATCTTCTAGCGAGATCGTCGCGCTCCATAGTGAGGTATGAGCGCCTGATCGCAAAGCGGATCTACTCATCATCACACAAAGCGCCCTACAGTGGCGCGCGCTATACCCCTTCATCATCAGATGTCGAATTGGCGGGAATACCGAAATGGCGCGCAAAACAACCATTTGGCGGGGATTTCTCTTTGTCGACCAATAGGAAACGCTGGAGTTCCTACCCTCCTGCGCCGGAAAAGTTTCTGAAGAGCGGCCATGAACACCCGGTGCTGCTGCAAGTGTTATACAATCGTGGTCTGCGCGACGAGGCTGCCATTGCGTCGTTCCTGAAGGGTGAGGATGCCGTCCAAGAGAACCCTTTTCGCCTGACGGACATGCCGGCTGCAGTAGCGCGGATCGTCCAGGCAATCGAAAAAAGGGAGATCATCTGCGTCTACGGGGATTTCGACGCCGACGGTGTGACGGCCACGGTCCTGATGACGACATCCTTGCGTCGCGCCGGGGCACAGGTGGGCGCGTACATCCCCAATCGGGTGGATGAGGGCTACGGCCTGAATGTGGAGGCGCTACGTTCCATCGCTGGCAAAGGGGCCGCTCTGTTGGTGACGGTCGATTGCGGCATTCGCAGTGTAGCGGAAGTGGCGGAAGCTGTCGGTCTGGGCATGGACGTGATTCTCACGGATCATCACTCCATCGGCCCGCAATTGCCGCCGGCGTTGGCAGTGATCAATCCCCGACGGGATGCCCGCGCTGGGAACTTTCAGCGGCTGGCCGGCGTTGGCGTCGCCTATCGGTTGGCTCAGGGCGTGCTGCGGGCCGTTTCTCATCAGCCCTGGAGCCGCCTTTCAGTGGATGAGGTGGCGGAAGCGGAGCAGGCCCTTCTCGATCTGGTGGCCATCGGCACTGTCGCAGACCTGATGCCCTTGCGAGAGGAGAACCGTTCGCTGGTACGGCGGGGGCTGTCGGAACTGCGACAGGGCAAGCGGGTGGGCCTGTATGCGCTGATGGAAATGGCGTCGGTTTCCTTGAACGGGGTCGATAGCGCTGCCATCCGTTTTCGTATTGCGCCCCGCATCAACGCCGCCGGTCGCCTGGCCAGCGCCAAACTGGCCTATGATCTGTTGCGCTGCGACGAATACGCGGAGGCCTATGATATGGCCGTGGGCCTGGAAAATCTCAACCAGCAGCGCCAGGCTTTGACGACCGAGGCCCATGCAGTGGCCGCAAATCAACTGGCAGATGTGGACCCATCCATTGCGCCGATTCTGATCGTCGTCAGCGACGGATTTCAGCCCGGGATTGTGGGGCTGGTGGCGGGCAAACTGACCGAGCAGTTCTACCGTCCGGCGGTCGTAATCGAAAAAGGGGAGGAAGCCTGTCGGGGCAGCATCCGCAGTATCGATGAATTCGACATCATTGCCGCGCTGGACCGGATCGGCTGTCTGCTTCTGCGGCATGGCGGGCATAGCCGAGCCGCAGGCTTTACTGTACGCACGGAGCGATTGCCCGAGCTACAGGAAGCGCTGCAAGGCTTGGCCGCGCAGGAACTCGGCTCTCTGGACGAACTGCGACCGACCCTGTATATTGACGCCGAGCTGACTATCGATCAGATCGATTGGGCATTGCAGGGACAGCTCGCCCGCTTGGAGCCGGTTGGCCAGCAGAACGAGCCTGGGCTGCTCCTGTGCCGTAACTGCCGGGTGCGGAATGCGCGCCAGGTGGGCAGCGGCCAGCATCTGAAATTGGTCATCGACGGTTGCGACTACTCGCCGGTGCTGGACGGGATCGGCTTCGGCCTGGGGGAATGGGCTGCCGAGCTGCAAGTGGGCAGTCTGATCGATCTCGTCTTTTATCTTGAGGTCAACGAATGGCAGGGCCGGCGTTCCCTGCAACTCAATGTGCAGGATCTGCGGATCAGCGCTCAGTAAGTTGACGACGAGCGGCACTCACTACACAATACGTATCATGTATCATTCAAACCGTATGTTGAGAGGCGTGCGCGCCGTTCTGCTGGATATGGACGGCGTTGTCTATGTTGGGGATCGACCCCTACCTGGCGTACAGGAATTGCTGGAGTATCTGGAGACCACAGACCGGAATTGGCTGTTCGTAACCAACAACTCTTCGCGCACGCCGGCTCAATTCGTTGAGAAGATCGGCCGTATGGGCATCTGCGCCGACGAGGAGCATATTCTCAGCAGCGCGTTGGCGACCGCCAGTTGGCTAACCGAGCAGTATCCGGACGGCATACGCGCCTTTATGATCGGCGAAGATGGCCTGCGCTGGGCGCTGGAGCGGGAAGGCATTACACTTGTCGAGGAGGCGCAGGCCGCCGATGTGGTCGTCTCTGGCATCGACTTCAGCGTTCGTTACGAGCGCCTGGCTGATGCCACCCTGGCCATACGCGCCGGCATCCGATTTGTCGGCACCAACAGCGATACATCCTTTCCCAGCGAGCGCGGGCAGATTCCCGGCACCGGCGCGCTGCTGGCCCTGCTGGAAGCGGCCTCAGGCGTCAAGCCGACGGTCATCGGCAAGCCCAACGCCGGCATGTTCGAACAGGCCATGCGCAAACTGGGCACGACCGCGGCCACGACGCTGATGGTCGGTGACCGCTACGAGACGGACATCGTTGGCGCTATCGAACTGGGTATGCCGACGGCGGCGGTGCTGACCGGCATCACGACGGAGGAGGAGTTCCGCACGGTCGCCGCGCCACCGGCTCTGATTCTGCCTGGTCTGCCTGAACTTCTGGACGCCTTTCGGCAGGCCGACCGGTAAAAGGGGTGTATTGCGCGCCGCTGTAGGGCGCGATTGAGCCGATTTTTGACCGCTACTGAATACCTGCGCTACAATTGTCAGGATGAAGACCATGCAGATCACACCGCCCGGAGTCTCCCCAATCGGCCGTTCGCTCTTGGATCGCTCTCTGCAAGAGCTAAGCGAATATGTGCAGGCCACAGGCGCGCCTGCCTATCGCGCCCGCCAGATTCATGAGTGGATCTATCAGAAATACGCGCGATCCTTTGAAGAAATGACAAATCTGCCGCGGGCGATGCGCGCTGCCTTGGCTGCGCAGGCAACGGTCACGCCGCTGGAGCCGGTCACCAGGCTTGTCTCACAAGCAGGGGATACCCAAAAGGCGCTGTTTCGGTTGCCAGACGGGGAGCGGGTCGAAGCTGTGCTGATGCTGTATGATACGCGTCGCACGCTTTGCATCAGCAGTCAGGCCGGCTGCGCGATGGGCTGCTCATTTTGCGCGACGGCTCTGGACGGGTTGCGGCGCAATCTGACTGCGGGCGAAATCGTGGCCCAGGTGTTGTTTTTTGCGCGTTATCTGCGAGATGCGGATGAAACGCCGGTGATGCGCGTGAAGCGGCCGACCACGGTGACAAACATTGTGCTGATGGGGATGGGTGAGCCGATGCATAACTACGAAAATGTGTGGACGGCCATCCGCCGGCTGACGGCTGCCGACGGCTTTGGGCTAGGCGCCCGACACATCACCCTCAGCACAGTGGGGTTGATTCCGATGATCGATCGTATGGCTGACGAGGGGATACAGGTGAATCTGGCAGTCAGCCTGCATGCGTCGAATAACGCCCTGCGCAGTAAACTGGTGCCCCCCAACCGGCGCTATCCGGTGGACGAGCTTCTGGCGGCAGTACGCCGCTACATTGCCAAAACCAATCGCCGAGTGACGTTTGAGTACGCGCTGATCCAGGGCATCAATGACAGCCCGGCTCTAGCCCGAGATCTGGCAATTAAGCTCCAAGGGATCTTGTGCCATGTCAATCTCATCCCTCTCAATCCGATTCCCGACAGCTCTTTTCAGCCGGCCAGCGCCAGAGATACGCAACGGTTCGTTGAAATTTTGCAGGCAGGAGGCATCTCGGCGACGGTGCGTATGCGCCGGGGCATTGAAATCAATGCGGGTTGCGGTCAGTTACGCAATGCGGTGGCGGCATAGCGCGGGCGGCGAAGAGAGAGGGGTTTCTCTCTCCTCATCCTACTCGCTCACTTCTCATTTTTCGGCTGTGGCAGGAACTGTTACGCCTTTGAAAGGGTGCGAATGCAGGAGGTGCACAGGCGACGGGAAATCAGTCTGTCGTCTTCAAGAATCTTGACTTTCTGAATATTGATCTTCCATTTATGGCGTGTGGCCTTCTTGGACCAGGGACGGTTGTTTCCAAACTGAGGCCCTTTGCCGCATCGTTGGCATTTCGCCATACTATATTCCCTCCGGTTCGTCGTTTGTCAGGCGGCGACCGCGCCGCTGACTATCTCGTCTGAATATATCTTGCCGCCGACCAGGCAGATGACAACGGACAGATCAGATGCCATCGGTATGGGTCGGTTCGCGGTCAGGCGCGCGGCGATAGAATCGCTTGAGAGTAGCATACGACTGTTCGGTTGTCAAAAATTGGAGCATTTGTCGTGAGTAAGGTTCGTATTGTTACGGATAGTGACGCCAGCATTCCGGCTCACGTCTTGGAAAAGTATCCCATTGAAGTCATCCCTCAGGTGCTGCGGGTGGAACGGGAACGCTATGAGGATACAGACGGTTTCAGCGCCGACCGACTTTTTCAGCTTATTCGCGAAAATCAGTCCGGTGGCCGCATACTGCTGCCGGAGGTGGACGCCCCGGATATAAACTACATTATGGATGTCTATCAACGCCTGGGGCAGGGCGCGGAGGAGATCGTCGCCATCCACATGAGCGGCACTCTCAGTCCAATGTGGAGTCAGTCGCGTAAGGCGGCGGATATGATGATGGGGCGCTATCGCATTCGGGTGATGGACAGCCAGACGACGGCAATGGGCCTGGGGATGCTGGCAGAACTGGCTGCCGAGGCCGCGGAAGATGGGGCCAATCTGTACGAAGTCGCCAGGGTTGTGAACGGGGCCATTCCCCACATTTATGTGACCTTTTTCGCTGAAACTTTGTACTACCTGGAACGCAGCGCTCGTCTCGGCGCGGCGCAGAGTGTGCTGGGGAGGATGCTGGGGATCAAAGCGATGATTACGATGGAAGATGGACAACTGATCCCTCTGGAGAAAGTGCAGACCCGTGAAGATGTTGCCGAGAAGTTGTACGATTATACAGCCGAATTCGCCCAGAATGAACGCATTGGGCTGATACAGCACCGCTATGAACAGACGCAGGAGCAACTGCTGGAACGCTTAGAGGAAGGGCTCCCGGACATTCCTGCCAGGGTATGGCGTTATCCGCCAAGCCTGGCGGCCCATCTCGGACCGAATGTCATGGGGGTCATTGTGTACGAAGGGCTCGATTGAGTATGGCTGAGAAAGCCCTCATGCGGCTACGCAATTTATTGGCTCTGGAGATCCAGACCCATTGGCGGGAGAAGGCCTTCGCGGGCGGGGTGGTCGCCTTTCGCGAGCGCTGGCTGGCCGATGCCGAGGCCGATGCCGTCCATCCCGGGCTATTGCGGGAGATCGTGGAGCGGCTGACCCGGTATGCCGATGCCGAAAGCGACGAACGGGAGCGACTGCTGCGGTCACTGCTCAGTCTGCTGGACGATCCGCCGGAAAGAGATCCGGCCCTGGCAAACATCGACTGGGTCGGCGCAGAATCCGCTCCAGCGCGTCCGAGCTCGCCAGAGCGCGATTCTCCGCCGGCAGGCGAACAGCGGCAGCCCTTGCAGACAAAGTTGGAGCAGCCGATCACAGTTTTGAAAGGGATCGGCACAAAGAAAGCGGAGCAGTACGCTCGTTTGGGGGTCGAGACCCTCTGGGATCTCATCTGGCATCTGCCTCGCCGCTACGACGATTTCAGTCGGGTGCGCTTTATCGCCGATGCAGAGGAGGGAGAGCGCATTTCGGTCGTCGCCAACCTGCGGCGGTTCAGCGAGCGGAAATTTAGCTACAAAAAACAGATCGTACAAGCGATTTTCAATGATGGCAGCGGGGCGATCCGCACTACCTGGTGGAACCAACCGTGGATGAAAGATCGCCTGACGATCGGCAAGACCTATCGTCTGAGCGGAGCTGTGGGCCTGTATAGGGGGCACAAAACTCTGGAAAATCCGATCTTCGAGGAGATCATTCCCAGTGACATCAAAGGTGGCCCGATTTTGCCCGTATATGGTCTGACAGAGGGTCTGCGCAACGGCGACGTCAGCAAACACGCGCAGCAGGTCCTCAAATTGGGGCTGTCAGCCCTGCACGATCCCCTGCCGGAGACGGTCCGCCGGCGCTACAATCTGGCTACTCTTCCCAACGCATTGCGGCAAATTCACTGTCCGGAGACCGCGGAACAGCTTCTGCGCGCGCAGAAGCGCGTTGTTTTCGATGAGTTTTTCTTTATTCAACTGGGGATGCAGCGTCGCCGGCGGGAGATTCAGTTCTTCAATGCGCCGGCGATGACCGTTGACGACGAACTCCTGGCAGACTATCAAGCTGCCCTACCCTTTCCCCTGACGGGCGCGCAGCAGCGGGTGTTGGATGAGGTGCGGCGGGATTTGAAGCGGCGTGTGCCCATGAGCCGTCTGACCCAGGGGGACGTGGGCAGTGGCAAGACCGTGGTGGCTGCCGGGGCCATGCTGATCGCCGCGGCCAATGGCTATCAGTCCGCGCTTCTGGCGCCGACACAGATTTTGGCGGATCAGCACTTCCGCGGCCTGCGCAAGCTGCTGGAAGGCGTGACACTGACCAACGGCAGCAAGCCGAGCCTCACACTCCTGACCGGACGCATCAGCGGACGGGAGCGGGAAGCGGCTCTGGCCGGTCTGGCGGATGGCGGGCTGCAGATCGCTGTAGGCACCACGGCGCTCATTCAGGAGGGGCTGGCGTTTCGCAACCTCGGATTTGTGGTGGTGGACGAGCAGCATCGCTTCGGCGTCGAGCAGCGGGCAGCCGTGCGCGCCAAAAGCGCTGATATGGCCGTACCACATCTGCTGGTGATGAGCGCGACACCGATTCCACGCAGTTTGGCGTTGACGATATACGGCGATCTGGATGTGAGCGTCATCGACGAAATGCCACCGGGGCGGATGCCGATCAAAACGAAGCGCTTCCTGCCCACAGATCGGGAGCGTCTCTACGCCTTTATGCGCAGACAGGCGCAAAAGGGCCGACAGGGGTACATCATCTATCCCCTTGTCGAGGAGAGCGAGGCGCTGGACGTCGGCGCGGCGGTCGACGCGCACGCCCGGCTGAGCACGGAGATCTTCCCCGACCTGCGGCTGGGCCTCCTTCACGGACGCCTCAAAGGATCGGAAAAGGACGATGTGATGCGCGCCTTTGCCGACGGTGAACTGGACATATTGGTCAGCACCAGTGTCGTGGAGGTGGGCGTGGATGTCCCTAACGCCACGGTGATGCTGATTGAGGATGCCGAACGTTTCGGCCTGGCCCAGTTGCACCAGTTTCGGGGCCGGGTGGGCCGGGGTGGGCACGAAAGTTATTGCGCGCTCATCAGCCGGGCCACAGAAGACAGATCGGCTGAGCGGCTCAATGCATTGGTAGAGACGACAGATGGCTTCGAACTGGCGGAAAAGGATCTGGAACTGCGCGGACCCGGCGATTTTCTGGGCACGCGTCAGAGCGGCCTGCCGGATATGAAGTTGGCGAGCCTCAGCGATACCGCCACGTTGGCCCTGGCTCAGCAAGCGGCGCGGGAACTTCTGGCCGAAGATCCCGACCTCAGCGCCTATCCCCAACTACAGGAGCGGATGGAACGATTTTGGCGCGGACACGGCGATGTGAGCTGAGGGCAACTACAACTGCGGTGGCCAGTGACCAGTGGCCAGTGACCAGTGGCTAGTGGCCACTGATTTTTGCCCCTACGCGCGTTCGGCGAGCGGCACATACGAACGCTCGTCCTCGCCCAGATAGATCTGCCGGGGGCGGGCAATGCGCTGCTCCGGGTCGGTAGCCAGCTCTACCCACTGGGCCAGCCAGCCCGGCGCCCGTCCCAACACAAACAGCACCGGGAACATATCCACTGGGAAGCCCATCGCCTGGTAGATGATGCCACTGTAAAAGTCCACATTCGGGTACAACCGGCGGGAGGCGAAATATTCGTCATCCAGCGCAATGCGCTCCAATTCGACGGCGATATCGATCAATGGATTGCCGCCGGTCACCTCAAAAACATCGTAGGCGATCTTTTTGATGATCTGCGCTCTGGGATCGTAGTTTTTGTACACCCGATGGCCGAAACCCATCAGCCGCGCTTCCCGATTTTTGACCTTGTTCAGATAGGCCGGAATCTTCTTCACATCGCCGATTGCGGTCAGCATCCGCAGAACCGCCTCATTGGCCCCTCCATGCAGAGGGCCGTACAGGGCCGCGGCCGCGCCGGCTATGGAGCTGTATGGATCGGCGTCGCTGGAGGCGATGTTGCGCAGCGCCGAGGTAGAGCAGTTCTGCTCGTGATCGGCGTGTAGAATGAACAGCGCATCCAGCGCCCTGGCCAGAACCGGATCGACTTCGCCGTCGTCCTGATTCATAGGATTCATCATATAGAGAAAGTTGTCTATGTAGCCAAGAGCGCTGTGCGGATGCGTATACGGGCGACCGAGGCGGTTTTGGTAGGAGAAGGCGGCTACTGTCGGCAGCGCGCCGAGGATGCGCCAGATCTGCTGCAAGCGGCGCTGGTTGTCGTGAACCTGCTTGGCCTCCGGATGCAGTGTGGACATCGCCGCGATGGCGCTGATGAGAATGCCCATCGGGTGGGCGTCGTGGCGGAAGGTCTTGAGCAGGTCCGCCAGATTCTCGTGGATATGCGTGTGCCGCATAATGCGTTCGTTCCAGTGGGCCAACTCGTCCGCGCTGGGCAGCTCTCCGAAGATCAACAGGTAGGCCGCTTCCAGAAAGGCGCTCTCTTGCGCCAGTTGCTCGATCGGATAGCCCCGGTAGCGCAGAATGCCCCTGTCACCGTCGACATAGGTGATGCGGCTCTTGCAGGACGCTGTATTCGTGTAGCCCGGATCGTATGCCATCATGCCAAAATCGTCCGGCTGCGCCTTCAGTTGGCGCAGGTCGAGAGCTTTGATCGTGTCATGTCCGATCGGCACTTCAATCGTTTCTCCGGTACGGTTGTCGGTAATCGTTAGCGTCTGCTTGCTCATGGCGGCGGAATTCCTTTTCAGTGTTGAACGAATATCTCTGCGGCCCTCTGTTCATATGCGCTATGCAGGCGAGACGCCTGCGCTCCACTATCCAGGCCGCGCCAGGCTCCAGTTTTGAACGCGGCTGACCAGATGGGTGGGCAGCTTGCCTTCGATCAGTGTCCCGCTCTCGGTGTATTCCTCTCGTTCCACGCGGCCGCGCTCGTAGATCAGAGAGACCAGATCGCCTTTGCTATAGGGTAGCAGCAACCGCACCGGCGTCATCAACTCTTGCAACTTCTCATCCACCACAGCCAACAGTTCAGGGATGCCTTCTCCTGTGTGGGCGCTGATGAGCA
Source organism: uncultured Caldilineaceae bacterium (assembly GCA_958295915.1). Lineage (GTDB taxonomy): Bacteria > Chloroflexota > Anaerolineae > Caldilineales > Caldilineaceae > Bin5. Next base: position 1,785,867 of record OY282381.1, on the reverse strand, counting down.
CGGGGGAGGGGAGGTCTGCCAGGCCTGGAGCTTCCGAGTCGCGATGCAGGCGAGACGCCTGCGCGCCGGTGGGATTGAGCAAGTCGATTTTATTCAAGGCGGTCACGAGCGGTTTATGGCCTGCGTTCAACTCCTCCAGCATCTCTTCCACTGCGGTTACCTGTTCTTCGGCGTTCGGGTGGGAGATGTCCACCACATGCAGGAGCAGGTCCGCTTCGTTGATCTCTTCAAGGGTCGCCCGAAAGGCGGCCACAAGCGTTGTCGGCAGCTTCTGGATGAAACCGACCGTATCTGTGAACAAGGCTGTGCGCGCGCTGGGTAGCTTCGCGCCTTTTTCCAGCAGAGGCGCGTTCAACTCTACCCGGCGGGTGGTTGGGTCGAGGGTCGCGAACAGTTGATCCTGGACCAGGACACCGGCATTGCTGACGGCGTTGAGCAGGGTGCTTTTGCCCGCATTTGTGTAGCCAACGATGACGATGACCGGTGTTGATGACCGTCGCCGTCGCTGCCGGTAGCGTTCACGGTGGCGGCGCACTTCCTCCAACTCCCGTTTGAGGTGAAGAATACGCCGGCTGATTTCCCGTCGATCCACTTCCAATTGGGTTTCACCGGGGCCGCGTACGCCCACACCGCCGCTGGCGCCGCCGGCCCGGCCACCGGCCTGGCGCGCCAGGTGGGTCCAGGCACGGGTCAGGCGGGGCAGCCGGTATTCGTACTGGGCCAGCTCCACCTGCAGCGCGCCTTCTCTGGTTTTGGCGTGGCGGGCGAAGATATCCAGGATCAGGGCTGTACGGTCGATAACTTTGACCTCCTGACCCAACACCCGTTCGATCTCTCGCTGCTGGCGCGGGGAAAGCTCCTCGTCGAAGATAACGACATTGGCGTCCAAGGCAAGCGTCAGCGTCTCCAGTTCGTCCAGTTTGCCGGCGCCGATAAAGGTAGCCGGGTTGGGATGTTCCAAGCGCTGGGTCAGTGTGCCCCGCACTTCCAGCCCGGCAGTCTCTGCCAGCAGGGCCAGTTCTGTAAGCGAGTCTTCCATGGAAAGATTGTTTTGCGCGCCACTGTGGGGCGCGTCAATACCCGGCTGAGCGGACAGGCTGACTCCGACCAGCACAGCCATCTCCTCTGGTTTGTCAGTCAGAATCAGGCCTTGGGTATCGCGTACAACCGGGCCGGTCCTGTCTTCAGCGATGGTTGTCAGGCCGCCGGCACGGTTTGCATGTTGATTTTCTGTCATTTGATTGAGTGAACCTTTCACAGGGCAGCCACAACTGCAGTGGCCAGCGACCAGTGGCCAGAACGGCAGTTACCGGCCACTGAAAACTGACTACTGGCCCCTGATTTTTGCCCGCATGCGGGCGTCTCGCCCGCGATCTCAGGGTTCGCTAAGGCTGCGCAGCAGTGGAATCGATCCAACCGGCAAGCGGCGCGGCGATGCGCAGTCGGCTGCCATCGGTTGTGATTCCCAATACGATAACGATCTGATCGGCAACGAGGGTTGCCAGCTCCGTTTCGCTACCGGTCGGCCCGGCAAAGACTTTCGATCCGGGCACCTGTATCCGCGACACTGCTGGCCGGATGAACAGCCGGGTGTCGCTGTTCCGCGCGGCAAAGCTGGCAAAGTCGTTGCTGATCCATCCCTCCACAGGTGATGAGATATGCGCCCACCGTCCGTCGGCGGAGAAGCTGTCCACTGTGACCATCTGGCCCTGGGCTCCGACCGTCCCCGCCAGCGGTGACTCCAGCGCCGGGCTTTGGCGCACAGCCGTTGCAGATAGTTCCGTTTCGATTCGGGCCTCCTGTGGCAAGGGAAAGGCGGCCAGCAGCAGGGCGTGGACCCGTTCCGCTGAGGGCATCTGCCACGTATCCGTGTCCGCGTCTGTGCGCTGAAACGGCAATCGCAACTCACGCAGCGGTTCGGCCAGGACGATGCCGCTGGCGAGTATGGCGATGAGTACAGTCACGGTCAGCCAAACCCGGCCCGGCAGGAACAGCCCGGCGTGATTCCGATATTGTACACGATTTCGACGATTTGCGCTTGCGGGAGACGCAAGCGTGGCGGCGCGAATCTGTGGCAGGGGGATGGCGCGCTGCAGAAACCACACCAGAGCGGCCAGAGGATGCGGCAGGCGGGAGGTCAGTGGGGCGATATTCAGGGCCAAGGCCCAGCTCTCGATCGCCCACTGCGCGGCCTCAGCCGAAAAGCCATAGCGCCTCTGCAAGCGTTGGGCGAGCCGTCGTCCGTGAACGGCGCCGCCCTGCGGTTGGGCCAGCAGTTCTGCGGGGATACGCTCCCGCAGGGCGTGGACCAGGAGAAAGCGTTCTCTGTGATAGGGCCCGCACAGGTCGGCCAGCAGGGCATCCAGGCGCGCGGGTTCATCGAGCAGAGCTGGGCCGTAGTATGTGAGCAGCTGGCGCAAAGTGCGCCGCGGGCGTGGGTGCATGGTTAGAAATGCGCTTCTCCTGCGCGACTACCGAACAATCGACCGCAGCAGCCCCGGCAACCCCAGCAACACCTGACTCAGACATCCCTTTCTGCGGGGGGACGATCGGTTCTGGGCGGGAGTAGAGGACGAGGAAGAGCGCGCGTCGCAAAACGGCAGACCAAGGCGGGCCAAATCATTGTTCTGCACATTTCGCCAAACTTCGGGTACGCATCCACTCAACTTGTTATTCGCAAGGTACAGCATATCTAGGTTGGTAAGCCTGCCTAACTCAGCTGGTATCTCCCCCGTCAGTCTGTTCCCGGAGAGCCTCAACCACTCCAGATTGGAGAGACTGCCCAACTCAGCCGGTATGACACCCGTCAGCTTGTTGCCGCCGAGCCACAATCGCTCCAGATTGGAGAGACTGCCCAACTCAGCCGGTATCTCTCCCATCAGTCCCTTCCCGAAGAGATGCAACCCCGTCACTCGGAGCGGATGCGTCGATCTGTCGACGTGTACACCCTCCCATTTGCGTATGGAAATCTGCGCACTCCAGTTCAGACGGCTATCACCGGCCAGGGCATCCCTGATTCCCAGAAGCGTTGCGCAATCCTCAACCAGGCCGGGGTTGTCTTCCGCATCCGCAACGACTCCGGGCGGAGGGGATTCGGATTGGCGGATTGCGGCTGTAGATGTCGGAGAGCGCGCGTCGCAAAACGGCAGATCAAGACCGGCCAAGTCATTGCGCTGCACATTTCGCCAAACTTCAGGTACGCATCCACTCAACTTATTACCCGCAAGGTACAGCACCCCTAGGTTGGTAAGTCTGCCCAACTCAGCCGGTATGACACCCGTCAGTTGGTTATCGGAGAGACTCAACTCCTTCAGATTGGAGAGACTGCCCAACTCAGCCGGTATGACGCCCGTCAGTCCGTTCCCGAAGAGACTCAACTCCTTCAGATTGGAGAGACTGCCCAACTCAGCCGGTATGACACCCGTCAGTCTGTTCCAGTCGAGATTCAACTCCTCCAGATTGGAGAGACTGCCCAACTCAGCCGGTATGACACCCGTCAGTTGGTTGCCGGAGAGCTGCAACCTCTTCAGATTGGAGAGACTGCCCAACTCAGCCGGTATCTCTCCCGTCAGTCCGCTCTTGTAGAGCCACAACCCCGTCACTCGGAGCGGATGCGTCGATGTGTCGATGCGTACACCCTTCCATTTGTGTACGGAAATCTGCGCACTCCAGTTCAGACGGCCATTACCGGCCAGGGCATCCCTGATTCCCAGAAGCGTTGCGCAATCCTCGACCAGGCCGGGGTTGTCTTCCGCATCCGCAACGACGATGCCGTTGGAACACAGGGCCAATAGTGGCATTCGGTCGTAGAATGGCAGACCGAGCTTTGATAAGTCGTTGCTACCAACACCGCGCAAAGCCTCCGGTATGCATCCGCTCAGTTGGTTATCGGAAAGATTCAACCGACTCAGATTGGAGAGTCTGCTCAACTCAGCCGGTATGACGCCCGTCAGTTGGTTCCCGGAGAGCCACAACTCCTTCAGATTGGAGAGACTGCCCAACTCAGCCGGTATGATACCCGTCAGCTTGTTTCCGTGGAGCCTCAACGACCACAGATTGGAGAGACTGCCCAACTCAGCCGGTATCTCTCCCGTCAGCTTGTTGCGGTCGAGGCTCAACCCCTCCAGATTGGAGAGACTGCCCAACTCAGCCGGTATCTCTCCCGTCAGTTGGTTATCGGAGAGCCACAACCTCTTCAGATTGGAGAGTCTGCCCAACTCAACTGGTATGACACCCGTCAGCTTGTTGCCGTAGAGACTCAACCATCTCAGATCGGTGAATCTACCTAATTCAGCTGGTATGACGCCCGTCAGGCCCTTCCTGCCAAGACGCAACCCCGTCACTCGGAGCGGATGCGTCGATGTGTCGATGCTTACACCCTCCCATTCGTGTACGGGAATCTGCGCACTCCAGTTCAGACGGCCATCACCGGCCAGGGCATCCCTGATTCCCAGAAGCGTTGCGCAATCCTCGACCAGGCCGGGGTTGTCTTCTGCATCCGCAACGACTCCGGGCGGAGGGGATTCGGATTGGCGGATTGAGGCTGTAGATGTCGGAGAGCGCGCGTCGCAAAACGGCAGATCAAGGCCGGCCAAGTCATTGTGCTGCACATTTCGCCAAACTTCGGGTACGCATCCACTCAACTTATTACCCGCAAGGTACAGCACCCCTAGGTTGGTAAGTCTGCCCAACTCAGCCGGTATGACACCCGTCAGTTGGTTATCGTAGAGCCGCAACACCTCCAGATTGGAGAGACTGCCCAACTCAACTGGTATGACACCCGTCAGTTGGTTATCGGAGAGATCCAACTCCTTCAGATTGGAGAGACTGCCCAACTCAGCCGGTATGATACCCGTCAGGCCCTTCCCGAGGAGCCACAACCCTGTCACTCGGAGCGGATGCGTCGATCTGTCGACGTCTACACCCTCCCATTCGTGTACGGGAATCTGCGCGCTCCAGTTCAGACAGCCATCACCGGCCAGGGCGTCCCTGATTCCCAGAAGCGTTGCGCAATCTCCGACCATGGACCAGCTCGCGACCGCCCACTGCGCGGCCTCGGCAGAAAAGCCGTAGCGGTCCTGCAAGCGCTGAGAGAGTCGTCGCCCGTGGAGTGCGCCGCCCTGCGGTTGGGCGAACAGTTTTGCAGGAATGCGCTCCCGCAGCGCGTGGGTCAGGATAAAGCGTTCTCTGTGGTCGGGCCCGCACAGGTCGGCCAGCAGAGCATTCACACGCGCGGGTTCATCGAGCAGAGCCGGGCCGTGGTCTGCGAGCAACTGGCACAAAGCGAGCTGAGGGCATTCGGACAGCGCCGTACGGCCGCCATCACCATCGCGGAGGGGATTCAGCAGAGTGATATTCAGGGCCAAGGCCCAGCTCTCGACCGCCCACTGCGCGGCCTCGGCAGAAAAGTCGTAGCGTTCCTGCAAGCGCTGGGCGAGCCGGCGCCCGTGGACTGCGCCATCCTGCGGTTGGGCGAACAGGCCTGCGGGGATGCGCGCCCGCAGGGCGTGGACCAGGAGAAAGCGTTCCCTGTGATAGGGCCCGCACAGGTCGGCCAGCAGGGCATCCAGGCGCGCGGGTTCATCGAGCAGAGCTGGGCCGTAGTCTGTGAGCAGCTGGCGCAAAGTGCGCCGCGGGCGTGGGTGCATGGTTAGAAATGCGCTTCTCCTGCGCGACTACCGAACAATCGACCGCAGCAGCCCCGGCAACCCCAGCAACACCTGACTCAGACATCCCTTTCTGCGGGGGGCAGATCGGTTCTGGGCGGGAGTAGAGGACGAGGGCGCAGATGGGAGGGAGGACGAAGGGCGGGCAGACGGACGTTCTCTTCCGGGCGTAGGGGATTTGGATTGGCGGATTGAGGCTGTAGGTGTCGGAGAGCGCGCGCTGCAAAACGGCAGACCAAGGCCGGCCAAGTCATTGTACTGCATATTTCGCCAAACTTCGGGTATGCATCCACTCAACTTGTTACCCGCAAGGTACAGCATATCTAGGTTGGTAAGCCTGCCCAACTCAGCCGGTATGACACCCGTCAGTCTGTTCCCGAAGAGATAAAACGACTCCAGATTGGTAAGCCTGCCCAACTCAGCCGGTATGACACCCGTCAGCTTGTTGCCATAGAGACTCAACGCCTTCAGATTGGAGAGACTGCCCAACTCAACTGGTATGACGCCCGTCAGTTCGTTCCCGGCGAGACTCAACTCCTCCAGATTGGAGAGACTGCCCAACTCAACTGGTATGACGCCCGTCAGTTCGTTCCCGGCGAGACTCAACTCCTCCAGATTGGAGAGACTGCCCAACTCAACTGGTATGACACCCGTCAGCTTGTTGCCGGAGAGACTCAACCATCTCAGATCGGTGAATCTACCTAATTCAGCTGGTATGACGCCCGTCAGGCCCTTCCTGCCAAGACGCAACCCCGTCACTCGGAGCGGATGCGTCGATGTGTCGACGTGTACACCCTCCCATTCGCGTATGGAAATCTGCGCACTCCAGTTCAGACGGCCATCACCGGCCAGGGCATCCCTGATTCCCAGAAGCGTTGCGCAATCCTCAACCAGGCCGGGGTTGTCTTCCGCATCCGCAACGACTCCGGGCGGAGGGGATTCGGATTGGCGGATTGAGGCTGTAGATGTCGGAGAGCGCGCGCCGCAAAACGGCAGACCAAGGCGGGCCAAGTCATTGTACTGCGCATTTCGCCAAACTTCGGGTACGCATCCACTTAACTTGTTACCCGCAAGGGACAGCATATCTAGGTTGGTAAGCCTGCCCAACTCAGCCGGTATGACACCCGTCAGCTTGTTGCCGGAGAGCCACAACCCCTTCAGATTGGAGAGACTGCCCAACTCAGCCGGTATCTCTCCCGTCAGTTGGTTCTCGAAGAGACTCAACCGCTCCAGATTGGAGAGTCTGCTCAACTCAGCCGGTATGACACCCGTCAGTCGGTTGCGGTCGAGCCACAACCGACTCAGATTGGAGAGACTGCCCAACTCAGCCGGTATCTCTCCCGTCAGCTTGTTCCCATCGAGCCACAACTCCTCCAGATTGGAGAGACTGCCCAACTTAGCCGGTATCTCTCCCGTCAGTTGGTTATCGGAGAGCCACAACTCCTCCAGATTGGAGAGACTGCCCAACTCAGCCGGTATGACACCCGTCAGCTTGTTGCCGGAGAGCCACAACCCCTTCAGATTGGAGAGACTGCCCAACTCAGCCGGTATCTCTCCCGTCAGTTGGTTCGCGAAGAGACTCAACCGCTCCAGATTGGAGAGTCTGCTCAACTCAGCCGGTATGACGTCCGTCAGTTGGTTCTCGAAGAGACTCAACCGACTCAGATTGGAGAGACTGCCCAACTCAGCCGGTATCTCTCCCGTCAGCTTGTTCCCATCGAGCCACAACTCCTCCAGATTGGAGAGACTGCCCAACTTAGCCGGTATGATACCCGTCAGTTGGTTATCGGAGAGCCACAACTCCTCCAGATTGGAGAGACTGCCCAACTCAGCCGGTATGACACCCGTCAGTCTGTTCCAGTAGAGATTCAACTCCTCCAGATTGGAGAGACGGCCCAACTCAGCCGGTATGACGCCCGTCAGACCCTTCCTGACAAGACGCAACCCCGTCACTCGGAGCGGAGGCGTCGATCTGTCGACGTCTACACCCTCCCATTCGTGTACGGAAATCTGCGCACTCCAGTTCAGACAGCCATCACCGGCCAGGGCATCCCTGATTCCCAGAAGCGTTGCGCAATCCTCGACCAGGCCGGGGTTGTCTTCTGCATCCGCAACGACGATGCCGTTGGAACACAGGGCCAATGGTGTCATTGGAGCGCAGAATGGCAGACTGAGCTTTGATAAGTCGTTGCTACCAACACCGCGCAAAGCCCCCGGTATGCATCCGCTCAGTTGGTTATCGGAGAGCCGCAACACCTCCAGATTGGAGAGACTGCCCAACTCAACTGGTATGACACCCGTCAGCTTGTTGCCGGAGAGACTCAACCATCTCAGATCGGTGAATCTACCTAATTCAGCTGGTATGACGCCCGTCAGGCCCTTCCTGCCAAGACGCAACCCCGTCACTCGGAGCGGATGCGTCGATGTGTCGATGCGTACACCCTCCCATTCGTGTACAGGAATCTGCGCGCTCCAGTTCAGACGGCCATCACCGGCCAGGGCATCCCTGATTCCCAGAAGCGTTGCGCAATCCTCAACCAGGCCGGGGTTGTCTTCTGCATCCGCAACGACTCCGGGCGGAGGGGATTCGGATTGGCGGATTGAGGCTGTAGGTGTCGGAGAGCGCGCGCTGCAAAACGGCAGACCAAGGCGGGCCAAATCATTGTACTGCACATTTCGCCAAACTTTGGGTACGCATCCACTCAACTTATTACCCGCAAGGTACAGACTTCCCAGGTTGGAGAGACCGCCCAACTCAGCCGGTATCTCTCCCGTCAGTTGGTTCCCGGAGAGCCACAACCCCTTCAGATTGGAGAGACTGCCCAACTCAGCCGGTATGACACCTGTCAGTCTGTTCCCGTAGAGATTCAACGCCTTCAGATTGGAGAGACTGCCCAACTCAGCCGGTATGACACCTGTCAGTCTGTTCCCGTAGAGATTCAACGCCTTCAGATTGGAGAGACTGCCCAACTCAGCCGGTATGACACCTGTCAGTCTGTTCCCGTAGAGATTCAACGCCTTCAGATTGGAGAGACTGCCCAACTCAACTGGTATGACACCCGTCAGCTTGTTCCCGGAGAGCCACAACTCCTTCAGATTGGAGAGACTGCCCAACTCAGCCGGTATGACGCCCGTCAGGTCCTTCCTGCCAAGACGCAACCCTGTCACTCGGAGCGAATGCGTCGATGTGTCGATGCGTACACCCTCCCATTCGTGTACGGAAATCTGCGCACTCCAGTTCAGATAGCCATCACCGGCCAGGGCATCCCTGATTCCCAGAAGCGTTGCGCAATCTCCGACCAGGCCGGGGTTGTCTTCTGCATCCGCAACGACGATGCCGTTGGAACATAGGTCCAATGGTGTCATTTGGTCGCAGAATGGCAGACCGAGCTTTAACAAGTCGTTGCTACCAACACCGCGCAAAGCCTCCGGTATGCATCCGCTCAGTTGGTTGTCGGAGAGCTCCAACGACTCCAGATTGGAGAGACTGCCCAACTCAGCCGGTATGACACCTGTCAGTCTGTTCCCGTAGAGACTCAACGACTTCAGACTGGAGAGACTGCCCAACTCAACTGGTATCTCTCCCGTCAGTCTGTTCCCGTAGAGCCGCAACTGCTCCAGATTGGAGAGACTGCCCAACTCAGCCGGTATGACACCTGTCAGTCTGTTCCCGTAGAGACTCAACGACTTCAGATTGGAGAGACTGCCCAACTCAACTGGTATCTCTCCCGTCAGTCTGTTCCCGTAGAGCCGCAACTGCTCCAGATTGGAGAGACTGCCCAACTCAGCCGGTATGACGCCCGTTAGTTGGTTGCCGCCGAGCCACAACTCCTCCAGATTGGAGAGACTGCCCAACTCAGCCGGTATGACGCCCGTCAGACCCTTCCTGACAAGACGCAACCCCGTCACTCGGAGCGGAGGCGTCGATCTGTCGACGTCTACACCCTCCCATTCGTGTACAGGAATCTGCGCGCTCCAGTTCAGACAGCCATCACCGGCCAGGGCATCCCTGATTCCCAGAAGCGTTGCGCAATCCTCAACCAGGCCGGGGTTGTCTTCTGCATCCGCAACGACGATGCCGTTAGAACACAGGGCCAATGGTGTCATTGGGGCGCAGAATAGCAGACTGAGCTTTGATAAGTCGTTGCTACCAACACCGCGCAAAGCCCCCGGTATGCATCCGCTCAGTTGGTTATCGGAGAGCCGCAACACCTCCAGATTGGAGAGACTGCCCAACTCAGCTGGGATGCCCGTCAGTCTGTTCCTGGAGAGACGCAACACCTCCAGATTGGAGAGACTGCCCAACTCAGCTGGGATGCCCGTCAGTCTGTTCCTGGAGAGACGCAACCCCTTCAGATTGGAGAGACTGCCCAACTCAGCCGGTATCTCTCCCGTCAGCTTGTTTCCATCGAGCCACAACTCCTCCAGATTGGAGAGACTGCCCAACTCAGCCGGTATGACACCCGTCAGCTTGTTCCTGGAGAGACGCAACCCCTTCAGATTGGAGAGACTGCCCAACTCAGCCGGTATCTCTCCCGTCAGCTTGTTTCCATCGAGCCACAACTCCTCCAGATTGGAGAGACTGCCCAACTCAGCCGGTATGACACCCGTCAGCTTGTTCCTGGAGAGACGCAACCCCTTCAGATTGGAGAGACTGCCCAACTCAGCCGGTATGACACCCGTCAGCTTGTTGCCGGAGAGCCACAACCCCTTCAGATTGGAGAGACTGCCCAACTCAACTGGTATCTCTCCCGTCAGTCTGTTCCCGTAGAGCCGCAACTGCTCCAGATTGGAGAGACTGCCCAACTCAGCCGGTATGGATCCCGTTAGTTGGTTGCCGCCGAGCCACAACTCCTCCAGATTGGAGAGACTGCCCAACTCAGCCGGTATGACGCCCGTCAGACCCTTCCTGCCAAGACGCAACCCCGTCACTCGGAGCGGAGGCGTCGATCTGTCGACGTCTACACCCTCCCATTCGTGTACGGAAATCTGCGCGCTCCAGTTCAGACAGCCATCACCGGCCAGGGCATCCCTGATTCCCAGAAGCGTTGCGCAATCCTCGACCAGGCCGGGGTGGTCTTCCGCATCCGCAACGACGATGCCGTTGGAACACAGGGCCAATAGTGGCATTCGGTCGTAGAATGGCAGACCGAGCTTTGATAAGTCGTTGTGTTGCACATTTCGCCAAACTTCGGGTACGCATCCACTTAACTTGTTACCCGCAAGGGACAGCATATCTAGGTTGGTAAGCCTGCCCAACTCAGCCGGTATGACACCCGTCAGTTGGTTATCGGAGAGCCACAACTCCTCCAGATTGGAGAGCCTGCCCAACTCAGCCGGTATGACACCTGTCAGCTTGTTCCCGGAGAGACGCAACCCCTTCAGATTGGAGAGACTGCCCAACTCAGCCGGTATGGATCCCGTTAGTTGGTTGCCGCCGAGCCACAACTGCTCCAGATTGGAGAGACTGCCCAACTCAGCCGGTATGACACCCGTCAGACCCTTCCTGACAAGATGCAACCCCGTCACTCGGAGCGGATGCGTCGATCTGTCGACGTCTACACCCTCCCATTCGTGTACAGGAATCTGCGCGCTCCAGTTCAGACAGCCATCACCGGCCAGGGCATCCCTGATTCCCAGAAGCGTTGCGCAATCCTCAACCAGGCCGGGGTTGTCTTCTGCATCCGCAACGACGATGCCGTTAGAACACAGGGCCAATGGTGTCATTGGGGCGCAGAATAGCAGACTGAGCTTTGATAAGTCGTTGCTACCAACACCGCGCAAAGCCCCCGGTATGCATCCGCTCAGTTGGTTATCGGAGAGCCGCAACACCTCCAGATTGGAGAGACTGCCCAACTCAGCTGGGATGCCCGTCAGTCTGTTCCCAGAGAGACGCAACCCCTTCAGATTGGAGAGACTGCCCAACTCAGCCGGTATGACGCCCGTCAGCTCGTTCCCATCGAGCCACAACTGCTCCAGATTGGAGAGACTGCCCAACTCAGCCGGTATCTCTCCCGTCAGGCCCTTCCTGACAAGACGCAACCCTGTCACTCGGAGCGGAGGCGTCGATCTGTCGACGTCTACACCCTCCCATTCGTGTACGGGAATCTGCGCGCTCCAGTTCAGACAGCCATCACCGGCCAGGGCGTCCCTGATTCCCAGAAGCGTTGCGCAATCTCTGACCATGGCCCAGCTCGCGATCGCCCACTGCGCGGCCTCGGCAGAAAAGCCGTAGCGGTCCTGCAAGCGCTGAGAGAGTCGTCGCCCGTGGAGTGCGCCGCCCTGCGGTTGGGCGAACAGTTTTGCAGGGATGCGCTCCCGCAGCGCGTGGGTCAGGAGAAAGCGTTCTCTGTGGTCGGGCCCGCACAGGTCGGCCAGCAGAGCATTCACACGCGCGGGTTCATCGAGCAGAGCCGGGCCGTGGTCTGCGAGCAACTGGCACAAAGCGAGCTGAGGGCATTCGGACAGCGCCGTACGGCCGCCATCACCATCGCGGAGGGGATTCGGATTCAGCAGAGTGATATTCAGGGCCAAGGCCCAGCTCTCGACCGCCCACTGCGCGGCCTCAGCAGAAAAGCTATACTGTTTCTGCAAGCGCTGGGCGAGCCGGCGCCCGTAGACTGCGCCATCCTGCGGTTGGGCGGACAGGTCTGCGGGGATGCGCGCCCGCAGGGCGTGGACCAGGAGAAAGCGTTCCCTGTGATAGGGCCCGCACAGGTCGGCCAGCAGGGCATCCACACGCGCGGGTTCATCGAGCAGAGCCGGGCCGTGGTCTGCGAGCAACTGGCACAAAGCGCGCTGAGGGCGTGGGTGCATGGTTAGAAATGCGCTTCTTCTGCGCGACTACCGAACAATCGACCGCAGCAGCCTCGGCAACCCCAGCAACATCTGACTCAGACATCCCTTTCGGCGGGGGGCAGATCGGTTCTGGGCGGGGGTAGAGGACGAGGAAGAGGACGCGTCGCAAAACGGCAGACCAAGGCGGGCCAAGTCATTGTACCGCGCATTTCGCCAAACTTCAGGTACGCATCCGCTCAACTTGTTATTCACAAGGTACAGCACCCCTAGGTTGGTAAGCCTGCCCAACTCAGCCGGTATGACGCCCGTCAGTTGGTTATCGGGGAGATTCAACTCCTTCAGATTGGAGAGACTGCCCAACTCAGCCGGTATCTCTCCCGTCAGTTGGTTATCGGAGAGACCCAACTCCTTCAGATTGGAGAGACTGCCCAACTCAGCCGGTATGACGCCCGTCAGTTGGTTGTCGGAGAGAACCAACCCCTCCAGATTGGAGAGCCTGCCCAACTCAGCCGGTATGACACCCGTCAGCTTGTTGCCGGAGAGCCACAACCCCTTCAGATTGGAGAGACTGCCCAACTCAGCCGGTATCTCTCCCGTCAGTTGGTTATCGAAGAGACTCAACCGCTCCAGATTGGAGAGACTGCCCAACTCAGCCGGTATGACGCCTGTCAGTTGGTTCCCGGAGAGCCACAACTGCTCCAGATTGGAGAGACTGCCCAACTCAGCCGGTATGACGCCCGTCAGTTGGTTCCCGGAGAGCCACAACTGCTTCAGATTGGAGAGACTGCCCAACTCAGCCGGTATGACACCTGTCAGTCTGTTCCAGTAGAGATTCAACCGATCCAGATTGGAGAGACTGCCCAACTCAGCCGGTATGACGCCCGTCAGTTGGTTGTCGTAGAGACCCAACCATCTCAGATCGGTGAGTCTACCTAATTCAGCTGGTATGACGCCCGTCAGTTGGTTCCCGGAGAGCCACAACCCCTTCAGATTGGAGAGACTGCCCAACTCAGCCGGTATGACGCCCATCAGCTTGTTGCCGTAGAGCCGCAACTCCTCCAGATTGGAGAGACTGCCCAACTCAGCCGGTATGACGCCCGTCAGTTGGTTGCGGTCGAGCCACAACCGACTCAGATTGGAGAGACTGCCCAACTCAGCCGGGATGACGCCCGTCAGTTGGTTATCGGAGAGCCACAACCACTTCAGATTGGAGAGACTGCCCAACTCAGTTGGTATGATACCCGTCAGTCCGTTCCCGGAGAGATCCAACAGTTCCAGATTGGAGAGACTACTCAACTCGGCTGGTATGATACCCGTCAGGCCCTTCCCAAGGAGACGCAACCCTGTCACTCGGAGCGGATGCGTCGATCTGTCGACGTCTACACCCTCCCATTCGTGTACGGGAATCTGCGCGCTCCAGTTCAGACGGCCATCACCGGCCAGGGCATCCCTGATTCCCAGAAGCGTTGCGCAATCCTCGACCATGGCTAGCTCGCGATCGCCCACTGCGCGGCCTCGGCAGAAAAGCCGTAGCGTTCCTGCAAGCGCTGAGAGAGTCGTCGCCCGTGGAGTGCGCCGCCCTGCGGTTGGGCCAGCAATTCTATGGGGATGCGCGCCCGCAAAGCGTGGGTCAGGATAAAGCGTTCTCTGTGGTCGGGCCCGCACAGGTCGGCCAGCAGGGCATCCAGGCGCGCGGGTTCATCGAGCAGAGCCGGGCCGTAGTCTGCGAGCAGCTGGCGCAAAGCGCGCCGCGGGCATGGATGCATGGCTAGAAGCGCACTTCACCTTCGCGACCGCCGAACAGAAGCCGCAGGCCCGGCGAAAGGGTGACGGTCTGCCCCGGCTCTACGTCATTGACCTGTCCGTTCACGTCATGGCTCGTCCATCTCTGCGCGGATCTGTTGCGCAGGCCCCAAACCTGTGGATTCTGCGGGTGTTGGGTGACTTCTGCCACCGGCTCAGCGAAGCTGTAGCTACGCTCCGCGTCCAGGTGATGGGGATAGAGCCGGGTGTCGTGATTCAGCATCACTACATCGCTGTCGATACGCATGCGCGGCGGCAAGCGATGCGGGGAAGCGCATGACCAGCAAGCCGCGGAGCTGCCATCGGAGGCGCGCAGCGCGTCCCGATCAGAGAAGAATCTCGTCAGCCATTCGACTCGCCTCGAGGGATTTCCGCCATCGGAGGCGCGCAGTGCGTCCTGATCATAGAAGTTCTCGGCGTCGCAGCGCTGGCAATAGAAGATGGAATCTCGCAGGCGGATCAGATTGCTGCGCCATTGGCTTTCCCGCACCCGACTGTAGGGATCGCGCAGCCCGTCGGTAAACGTGCGCATGAAGAGCGTCTGAACAAACCGGGGATAGAGCGGCCAAAGGGCCAGCGCGTTGTCATGGGAGCCGGGCTGGGGCCGGTTGCTGATGTCGTCCGGGTCGAAAATGAAGAGTGGGTCCGTTCCATACAGGCGGGTCATGGCCGGCAGATCGAAACAGCGAATCCGCGCCTCTTTCGCTCCCTCCAGCGGGTGATGATTGACAAGCATATAAAACAGCAGCACGGCCAGAGAGAAGAGATCGGTCTCGGTGCTGGGGCCGGCCTCCCCGCGTACGATTTCCGGGGCCATAAAGCGGGCCGTGCCCCCGATGGACCCTCCCTGGCCATCGTCCACGCTCACATTGTCGTTGTCGCAGATGCGCACTTCTCCGCTTTGCGGATCGAAAAAGACATTGCCGAAGGATATGTCCCGATAGCAAAATCCTTTGGCGTGGAGCTGCAGATAGTTATGCGCCAGCTCGAAACCGGCTGTCACCAAGGCCCGGAGGGTCGGCTCTGCCCGGCGCGTCACCAGATCGGTGATGCCGACAAAGCGGTCCTCCCGCAGGGGCATGACGTATCCGAAACTGCTGGGCCGATCTGCGGCCACAACCAACTCCTGCGGCCAGAGAAAGCGATCGCTGGGCGGGCCGTTGTCCACCGCGCGCTCCAGCCGCGTGCGCAGATGCGGGTCCTGACGCAGATAGTGGGGGAAGAACCATTTCAGCGCCACCGGCGTGCCGGCGCTTTGGGCGCCCAGCAGCCGGGCGCGATAGACTTCCCCCTGGCCGCCTCCGCCCAGGAATTCCTCGACTTCGTAGCCCGGTTCGGTGGGCTGCATCTGCACTATTTCGCCAGAGTTCAGCAATTGGTTCATTGTAAACACCAGTAGCCAGGAGCCAGTGGCCAGTAACTGCTGGTAGGGTCGGCGCCTGCCTTGGGCGCTTGCTGGGCGTAAACTGCGAGCGTTCTCGAGCGGTCGGCGCCTGGCGCCTGCCCTGGGCGCCCGCCCCTAACAGATCACTGGTCACTGCAGTTACTCAGCCGGCTCATTTCGGCGGCGATGACGACGGAGATGTCGTCCCCACTGCCATTGTCGGATGTCTCCCGCAGCCAATCGGGCAGACGGTCGGCGACCACAGCGGGACCGTCCTGTTGGATCGCGGTGTACAGATCCTTTGCCACCTGCTCGAAAGCGGCGTTATCCACGAATGAATTTGCATACCCATCGGTCGCCAGCATCACGAGGGCCGGCGGCTTTTCGACAATCGGTTGGAAATGAATGCGCACGAAACGCCAGGCATCGCTCGAACACAGGGAAGTGGTTCCATTGGCGAACAGGCGCCTGTCTGTGGGGAGGGGGGGACGCGCTACCTGCCCCTCTTCCGAGACGGTCAGAATGTCGCCGTCGCCCAATTGGACGTACAGATGCAAGCTGGGGGTCAGGAGAGCGGCCAAAAGTGTGGAGCCGTAGCGCAGCGCGACCGGATCGTCTGTCTGCGCAGATATCTCCTCCTCTGCGTCCGCATAGCGGTGCGCATAGTAGTTCGCATTCCAATGGACCGATTGCAGCCATCGGCGCACCAACTGATTCGGCAGCCATTGGTCGAGGTGTCGTTTGAATTGGAGCGGATCCTCCAGAGCGCTGCCGTCTACGATCTGAGGCAGCACCTCATATACCAGGAGGCTCTGCATATTTTTCACTGCGTAGAGAGCGCCTATGCGGCTGCGTGTGTATTCGCTGCCGCCGTGGCCATCGGCTACGCAAAGCGCAGCAAGCGCATCCGCCTCTGACGACCACCAGTTCAGCGCGTCCTGATTGAGCGCGTCATCGCGTCCATGGGATGCGCCGGGCGCCGATGCGCTTATCACCTGCCAGGCGCAAGCCTGGTTGGCGCGGCCCTGGTTGGCGCGGGCATGCTCGCGGCTCTCCTGCGCGGGCATCATGCCCGGCGGCAGCCCTTTATTGCAACCATCACCAGACATCATCGACCTCCACCTTTGCATCCGGAATCGGCGGCAGTGGCACATTCGTGCGCTGGTCCGCGTTCACGGCCTGGCTGGCCGGCGAGGAGACCGACCGCAGGACAGCTGTCGATACCCATTTGATGAACTTGACCAGGCTTTCCGCATTGTGGGCCTGCAGCGGCTCCAGTTCCGGGTGGCCGATGAAGCGTTGCAGAACACCGCGATCGGCATCGTCGCCGATGGCGATGGCAATGCGCACGGCTTTTTTCCCCCAGGGTTGAGCCATCAGGGTTTGCAGCCCCGCGCTCACATCGTCGGTGGGGTGGCCGTCGGAGATGAGAACGAGGACAGGGGGCAGCGCTCGCTCGGGCATCACGGACGGGTCGAGCTGCTCGGCGACCAGTTGCAGGGCTTTGCCCATATCGGTCACGCCGTTGACCTCCAGATCATCCCAGCGGAACTGCTCTACCGGCACAGTACGGGCCACATGCCAACTGGCGCCGCTGGAGAATTTCACTGCGCGCACCATCACTTCGGCATTGGGATTGTCTGCCGCCGCCTGCTGCATGTGGGGCAGCGCTTCGCGGATGGCGTTGTTGAGGGCTTGAATCTTGCCGCTGACGCCCATCGATCCGGAGCAATCGGCGATCCAGATGAAATGAAGAGGCCGGCGGGCAAGCTCGCCCCCGGGCAGTTTGGGCATGGTCGTCTCTCCTGATTGTAAGGTTTCTCGTTTTTGGTTTCGAGTCACTGCAGTTCAGAGCAGGCGTCGACCCTATACTATGGTGGGAATTCTATCACGATTCATGGGACTGACGCAATGGCGCATCTGAGCCACGCCCATATCCGATGCAGGCGAGACGCCTGACTGCGGTTTCAGAATAGATGCTCGTCCAGAAGCTGGGGGCCGGGGCCGGGCCGGCTGGTGATCACTTGGCGCACGGCCGGGAGCGCGCGCAAGCGTTTTTCGATGGTCGGCGCGGTTTCCGCCTCGCAGATCAGATGCACATTCGGCCCCGCGTCGATTGTAAAGAAGACCGGCAGTCCATCCTGTTCTCGCCAGGCCCGCGCCGCGTGCAGAACGGCCACTGTGCCCGGTTGCCAATAGAGTAAACTGGGGGCGCTGGTCATCATCACCCCGTGCATGGCGAGCGCATCCAACTCCAGGATGGGGCCAAGCAGGGAAAGGTTTCGCTCGGCAATGGCATGGCGCACGGTTGCCAGCCAATCGGCGACGCACAGCGTGCGGGCCGTGGTGAACGGGCTTGTGGCGGCCAAACGGTGACCACTGCTGCTGCTGACCCGCTTTGCTCTGGCGCTGACGATGGCGATGACATCCCGCAGCGCCCAGTGGTTTTCAGCGCGCATCTGATGGGCTACGCTGGATGTATGGGAACTGCCCCGCTCCCATTCCACAAAGCCGCCGAACAGGCTGCGGCTGGCTGAACCGCTCGCCTGACGCGCGATGGCGGAGAGCTGGGATGCGTCCCATGGACAGCCCAGCGCGGCGCATGCCGCGACTGTGAGCGCCGCGAATCCGCTGGCCGAGCTGGCGATGCCGGATGCCATGGGAAAGTTGCTTTTGCTCAGAACGCGGGCCTTATGGGAGACGCCAGCGAGGGCGCGTAGCCGGTCGAGGTGCGCGACGATGCGCTGCGCTGGCGCGCCCTGGAGCTGTGTCCCGTCGATAACGATGGTATCTGTCGGCAGTATGCCGCTGCTATCCCAGGCGACGGTCGTAGTTGTATGCGCGTCGGCCAGGGTCATACTGATCGAATTGTTGAGTGGAATGAGCAACGCGGCATCGGCAACGCCCCAGTATTTGATAAATGCGATATTGCTGCCCGCTCGGCAAGATGCTTTCACGCTGCCCGCTCGGCCTGCTGTTCGAATCGGCGCAGGAGGTCATCGAGCAGTTCGTCATGGGCGCGGAAGTGGATCGTCACGCCGTCGTTGACCGGTTCAATGCGCGCCTGCCAGCCGATGCCTTCGACAAGCTCGAATTTCTCCACCACGCCAGCTCCCAGTCTTTTCAGCACGGCTTCGGCCTGGGCGGGTGTCAATTCCGGGAACTCCAGGTATTCGGAATCGTACAGTTCGTCATCCTGAAAGCGGGGATCTCGGCGGTCTTCCTCATCGCCTAGGGAGGGGGCGCTGATAGGCATCGGTCGGCTCCTTTATTCGGCTCCTTATATGATAGTGGGCGGGCAACCACAAGGATTGCCTTTACTTTACCTCCAGCAGCGGGACGCCCACGTCGTCGCCGGCGCCCAACTCCTTGAGAAAGCGGGGCACCAGCGCGTGCAGCTCGGCAATCCGTTCGGCCGGCGTCTTATTGGGAAGATGGATGCGCCCGCCGGCCATTGTGTGATGGCCGCCCGCGACGCCATTTCTGCCGGCAATCGAGCGCACAAGACGACCGGCCCTGGCATCAGAATTATCGGTGCGCACGGAAATCACGCCTCGGTCTTTGTAGATCCCCAAACAGATGGCCCAGGACACATTCTCCATCCGCATTAGCAGATCCGCCACTTCCGCGGCCATATCCGGTCGCTGCATATCAAATAGCAGACTGATGGCGACATCGCCCATATAGGTGGTGGGCGGATCTTGGTCGTCGCCATTCTCGGCGGATAAAACAGGCTGGGCGTGCGGCCCAATTGAGGCAGGCGAGACGCCTACGCTGCCCGGATCATCTGATCTGTCGTCTGGCAGCTCGGTGGGCGCAAGCTCTGGATTGGGCGCGCTCTGCGCATCATCCGCAGGGCCCAAATCATTGCTGTCGTCCGCGCCGGCGGGGTCGTCGGCAGTGGCCTGGCCCCTGGTGGAGTATATCGTCGTATTGGCTAAGGCCTCGCTAATGCTGCGATAGTATATGCGGGGGAGCGGAACGTGTTCGATGCAATTCAGCAGATCGGTTTCGATAAGATGGCGCAGGGTCGAATAGGCCCAGATGTCCAGGTCTGAGGTGTGCCGGCTCAGGCCGAGGGTGTCGGTTTTGATCCCGTAGAATAGGGCGGTTGCCAGTTGGGCGTCGACTGGCACTGCGGCCACGGCCAGATATTCGCATAGAATCGTCGCCGACGCGCCCAGCTCGGGGCGCACGTCGTGCACTTTGGCTCGTATCTGGCTGCGTTTCGGTGGATGGTGGTCGATGGCGAGCAACACCTCTTCCCGCGGGTACTCGGCGTCCCATAGCAGATGATTGGCGGCGCTGGGCTGGGTATCGACCAGCATTACGCCGTCATAGGCGCCGATCTTCTCAGCGGCGTCGTTTAATGAGATACGAACGCCGTGGGGAATCATGAGGCCGGCCATGGTTTGGTTTTCTGCCCGGCCGATCATGCCGCCATGCGCCAGCGTTATGCGCGCGGTTGGGGCAAGGATGCGCAACAACTCCTCCAATGCCCGGGCGCAGGAGATTGCGTCTGGGTCCGGATCGTTATGCATCAGAACCAGGAGATTTGTCTTGCCCTCTACCTGTTCGGCGAGTTGCTGAACTTTTTTTTCTGTGGAACTCCGGCGCTGGGCACTGTAATCTGGCGGCAGTGAGAGCGCTGTAGCTGATTTTTCTTCCATGGCTCGTCCGTTGATCTAGGGAACGGGCATGGTATTATACCCAAGAGAGGCATCTAGCGAAAACAGCGCGTAAGCAGAATATCGCTTTGGGGTTTGAAAAGGCGGGCAATTGGCGAGAGATCGAGGTGAAAAACGGGCCGCGCAGCCCAAAATCAGTTGATAGCAAAGGGTGTGATTCTCTTTTTGCCGTTTGCGCTGGGACGACATCCGCTTGTTGAGCAATCTATGAATTTACGGTACGATTACAATGGACAGAGGTGTGGATGATGAGCCGCGGACGACATGCGGGCGAGACGTCCACGATCCCAGGGGGCTGTTCTGATATGCAGGCGAGACGTCTGCGCTCAGTATATTTGACACCTGGCCGCTGGGCAACCACAAGGGTTGTCCCTACGTTGCAATTCGCACAAAGGATGCGCGCATGACAAACACAACCGATGTCGCGCCCCACAGTGGCGCGCACTACAACAGCTTCATTGGCGCTGGCGCGCAGGCTGTCGTTCGGCGCATGGGTGAAGCCGTGGCTGGTTTTCTGGTCGGTCTCTCTATGGATCAGAAACACAAAGCCGTCATACCTTTTGCCGATCAGCTGGAGCGCACAAACTGGCATTACACGCCGATTCTGCGGAAGGGGCTTTCTCTGTCGGAGATGACCTTTCCCCAGCGGCAAAAAGCTCTTCAATTGGTCAAGACCGGGCTCAGTCGCGGGGGGTTTGTCACCACTTCGACTGTAATGGGGCTTGAGAATACGCTCGATCTTCTGGAAGACTGGCAGCGGACGCATCCGGGCAGGGATCCCCAGCTTTATTATCTGAGCGTTTTCGGCGCCCCGGATGAAAAGGGGCTGTGGGGCTGGCGTTTCGAGGGGCATCATATCTCCCTCAATTTCACAATCGCGGACGGAAAGATCATCGCGCCCACCCCGATGTTTTTTGGCTCGAACCCTGCGGATGCGCCCTTCAGCCCGACGGCCACGCTACGCCCTCTGGCCGGCGTCGAGGATCTGGCCAGAGAACTGGTTCATTCTTTTGATGAGGAGGCCCTGTCAAACGCGCGCATTTCTCCGGCTGCGCCGCCGGACAATGTGCTCTACAATTTGCCCGACGTATCTGAATTGCGCGCCGCTGTTGGGCGCGACTTTGAAGGCATATTGCAGATGCCTGCCCATTCTCCGGACCTGGAGGCCTGGAAGAACGCCCACGGATTGAGCGATGCGCACGTTCGGGCATTACACTATTCCGAGACACCCGGGGGGCTATCCCATAGCCGGATGAACAGCGGCCAGCGGGAGCTCCTGTTGGCGCTTATCAGTGAGTATATCCACCGCATGCCGGATGAATTGGCTGAGATCGAGTGGCGCGCTCTGCGCGCGCGCGGGCTGGACGGCATCCACTTTGCCTGGGCCGGCGGCCTGGAAAAGAGACAGGGTCACTACTACCGCATTCAGGGGCCGCGCTTCCTGTGCGAATACGACAACACCCAGAACGACGCCAATCACATCCACTCAGTCTGGCGGGATCCGGCCAATGATTTCGGCAGAAATCTATTGGCGAACCATTATGCCCATCATCATTAGCGGGGAAGTTGGGGGGTTGCGTGTCGTCCGCGCGGTCCGTCGGCTATGCAGGCGAGACGCCTGCGCTCCTTGGCGCGCAAACTCGTCTGAGCGCTTGACGAGATGGGTAAAGATCAGTACAATCCGAAAAGTTTCTAGTTTTTCGTTTCGAGTCACTGCAGTTCACTGATTGGGCAACCACAAGGTTCGGTCTGAGCGCACGGCAGGTTTTGCGCAGCGCGCGAAGCCCGAATTGCCTCTACTGGAAACTGACCACTAAAAACTGCTGTTTCCATTGACCACTTCTAAGGAGCTTTCTATGGCAGAGAACGGCAAAGCGGCTGTGTCCGCGTCGCGCGCTACAACAAACTATCAGGTGATTGGGACCCGGCCCATTCGGCACGACGGCACGGATAAAGTTTTGGGCACAGCCCGTTATGCTGCCGACCAGAATGTGGTGGGTATGTTGCACGGCAAGATTCTACGCAGCCCCCATGCCCACGCGCGCATCCTGAAGATCGACACGAGCAAAGCTGAGGCCTTGCCCGGTGTCACCGCCATCGTCACTTCGGCGGATCTGGCCGAGGCTGCTGACAAAATTCAGGAGATGGGCGAAGATGCAGTCAACCTGAGGTATCTGAGCGCCAATATGCTGGCCCACGATAAAGTCCTCTACCACGGCCACGCCATCGCCGCGGTTGCGGCCACAACTGTCCACATCGCCGAGGAGGCGGTCGGCCTGATCGATGTGGAGTATGAAATCCTCAAACCGGTGCTGGATGTGCGGGAGGCAATGGCCGAAGATGCGCCCATTCTTTTGTCCGAGTTGCGCACCGGCGCCCTGGGTGAAACGGGTGATAAGCCCACAAACATCGCGCAGCATTTCCGCCACGCGCGCGGTGATCTGGAAGCTGGGTATGCTGAAGCGGACGCGATTGTCGAGCGCGAATTCACGACAGCGATGGTGCATCAGGGATATCTGGAGCCTCAGGCCTCCACCGTCCAATGGCGGCCCGACGATCAGATTCACATCTGGACCAGCACCCAGGGCCCGTTTCAGATTCGGGATTCTGTGGCCGCGCTGCTGCAGGCGCCCGTTTCGCAGGTGAAGGTAACGCCCGCGGAGATCGGGGGCGGCTTCGGCGGCAAGTTCACCCCGTACACCGATCTGCCGGCCGCTCTGCTTTCCCGCAAGAGCGGGCGCCGCCCGGTGAAGATCGCCCTGACGCGCACCGAAGTGTTGCAGGCCACCGGCCCTACATCGGGCAGCTACATCAAAGTGAAGATGGGGGCCACGAAAGACGGCCGTATTAGCGCGGTCGAAGCCGACCTGATGTATGAGGCGGGCGCCTTCCCTGGTTCGCCTGTGGGGGCCGGCGCCGGTGTGATTCTGTCGCCGTATAAGCTGGATACCCTGCGGATCGATGGCTATGACGTCGTCGTCAATCGTCCTCAGAGTGGCGCCTACCGGGCGCCGGGCGGCACGAATGCAGCCTTTGCGTCTGAGACGGTCATCGACGAGTTGGCCGAAAAACTGGACATCGATCCGCTGGAGTTCCGACGCATCAATGCCGCGCAGGCGGGGGACCGCCGCCCGGATGGGCCTGAATACAAGCGCATTGGTTATAAAGAGACTGTTGAAGCGGCCATCGATCATCCCCACGCCGCGACGCCCCTCGAAGGCAAATGCCGGGGGCGGGGTGTGGCTTCCGGTTTCTGGTTCAATGGGGCCGGCCCATCCAGCGTAACTGCGGTTGTCAATGCCGACGGCACGGTCAATCTGATCGAAGGTTCCGCGGATATCGGTGGCACGCGCGCCTCTGCGGCGATGATGCTGGCCGAGACGATCGGGGTTGCGGCTGATGACGTTCATCCGCAGGTCGTGGACACCGACTCCATCGGCTACACCGGCGGCACGGGCGGCAGCAGCGTCACCCACAAGATCGGCGTAACCACCCATCAGCTTGGTCTGGAACTGCGCAAAAAGATGCGCAGCCAGCTGGCTGACTTCTGGGAGATGGACGTGGCCGACGTCACCTATCAGGACGGCCAGTTTCGGGGCAACGGCCACAGCATCGGTTTCAAAAAGGCGGCCCAGACGCTTTCCAACGGCTACGAAGCCCTGACGGCCAGCGTCACTATGGAGACGGAGGGGGCCGGCCCCTGCTTTGGCACGCATATCGTTGATGTGGACGTCGACCCGGAGACCGGCAAAGTCACGATTCTGCGCTACACCGCGGTGCAGGATGTGGGCAAGGCGATCCATCCCAGTTATGTGGAAGGGCAAGTTCAGGGTGGCGTCGTGCAGGGGATCGGCTGGGCGCTGAATGAAGAGTACATCTACGACGACGAGGGTCATCTGCTCAACGCCAGCCTGCTGGACTACCGCATGCCCACTGCGCTGGACCTGCCGATGATCGAGTCGGTATTGGTGGAGGTAGCCAACCCGGACCATCCGTTCGGCGTGCGGGGTGTGGGCGAAGTGCCGATCGTCCCGCCGGCGGCGGCCATCGCCAACGCGATCTACGATGCCATCGGCGTGCGACCGACCGAACTGCCGATGTCGCCGGCGCGTCTGCTGGAAGCGATTTGGGAGAAGAATGGTTGATGGCTGAGCGCCTCGCAGATTTGGCGCATCGCGCGAAGCCCGAAAAAGCGGTTTCCGCTTAGCGTTGAAGAGATTGCATGGCGCGCCGCTGTTGGGCGCGACGATAGTGACGATAGTATTGGGTACTGCCTGCAGTATTGGGTACTGCCTGCGCCGCAGTATCCAATACTATGTACCAATACTATGTACCAATACTATGTAATACCCAATAGGGCCTTATGTCAGATAGAGCTTGCAACAAGTCCCTTGGGTGGGATACTTCTGAAATTGGCTAAGCCCAAAACAACTCACTAGGAAGACCAACTGCATGATAGCTGACTTTGACGATTTCTATCAGAATCAAAAGCCTGGTCTTCTTAAAATTAGCAATAAGGTCCTATATTTCCTATAATTTAATGTCGTAACTTCATGGTTGCATCATTGAAGCCATTTGGAATCGATGATAACAAAGGAGAAGTAGCCGTGAACACATGTCCCTCTTGTAGTTCTAATGTGCCTGCCGGAATACGATGGTGTCCTATTTGTCACATAAATGTTATTGACTCTCTAATCGGTAGATTAGCTTCTCCATCAAAACGGCTAGGCGCTTATGTGCTTGATCTGGTGTTTATTATCATTATTACGGGAGTGTGTTATTTTTCATTATCAGTTCTGTTAGCGATGTAAACGTAGGAGTCATTAGTCTAATGGCGTACGCCATTTTTGCATTGATCCTTTTCGCTAGAGGCACAACACCCGGGAAAATGCTGCTTGGCATGCGCGTTGCCAGAGAAAGTGGGGAAAGAGCTGGTTTCTTCACCATGCTTATTCGCGAACTAATCGGTAAGACCATTTCATTCATTGTCTTCGGACTGGGTTTTCTTTGGATTTTATTGGACAAAGACAAACAAGGTTGGCATGACAAACTCATGAACACGTACGTGGTTCATTGAGAAAGTAGCTCAATACGAATACCCAATCGTTCCTAAAAGGCGCTCCAATGTCTCCTTCTCGTTCCGTCGCAGTCACCGGAGGACTTGGCAATCTGGGTTGGAAGCTGTTGCTGCATCTGGCCCGTACCAGTCCGTCCGCGCTGTTGATTGGGCTGGACGCGCGGCCCCCGTCGCCTGAGCAGTTGGAGACCTTGCAGGCCGCCGCAGCTGGGAATCGGACAGGTAGCGCGCCGGCGGTCGCGCTGCTCGAATGTGACCTGACCGACCCCCGCGACAGCCGTTGGCGGGATGCCTTGGAGCGGGTACAGGCGGTCGTTCACTTTGCCGCGCGCAATCCCTATCCAGACGCAAGCTGGGACGAAGCTGCCGCGTCCATCGACATGACCCTCCATGTGGCCCTGGCCGCGGCGGACAGCCTGTCTGTCGAGCGTTTCGTTTTCGCCACCTCCAATCATGTGATGGGCCGCTACAAAGACGATCCCCTGGCCGCTACAATCGCCCCCGGTACCCTGCGCCCGGATCTGCCTCTGGGCGTGGGCACAGTTTGGGAAAAAGCCGACCCGCCGCTGAACGCCACCGCCTATTCCACGACCAAGATGGTGGGCGAACGCATCTGTCACGCGCTGGCTGCCCGGGCCAACGGCGCAAAGTTTAATTGCGCGCCACCGTTGGGCGCGACGACGTTTGTGAGTGTGCGTATTGGCTGGTGTCAGTCGGGTGAGAACCGGCCCGAGACCCTCTCCGCCACCGGCGATCCGGGTATCGATCCCGGCAGCGTCGAGGCCCATCCCGACCCGGAGGGCTACCGGCGGGCGGAGCGCTGGTTCCGCCAGATGTGGCTGTCGAATCGGGATTTTGCGCGCCTGTTTGAACGGGCCATAAACGCCGATGCAGGCGAATGGCCCGGACCGTCCATCGTCGTCAACGGCATGTCCAACAACACAGGCATGACCTGGAGCCTGGACGAAACCCGGCGCTATCTCGGATATCAGCCCCTGGATGATGTGAACAGTAGCCGCTGAGCAGCCCCGAACGCTGCGAACTGATAAGGAGATTCTGCATGAGCTACGACCTCGCCTACAGCACGTTGCGCTGGCGCAACCCTGATCTGGAGCCGGCATTGAACAAATTGGCGGAGGTGGGTTGGCAGGGCTGGGAAAGCCGGCTACCTCTCGATTGGATGGGCACGCCGACTCGGCTGCGGCGCCTCTGTGACGACGCGGGGATGCCTCTCGTCGTGTTGACGGCCAACGGCACGCCGGACAGCCGCGAGCGCGAGAACAACGAGGTGAACCGGCGGCGGATGGAGTTCGCGGCGGAGTTGGGCTGCGATTGCTTTATGTATATGAATGGCGGCAAGCCGGAGGGCCGTCCGGTGACCGATGACGATGTTAAAGCCGCCGCCGAAGGCGCTGACGAGTGGGCGGAGTACGCGGCCCAGTTCGGCCTGGAGTTGAGCTACCATATCCATACCAATCTGCTGGTGGATTCCATCGACCACTGGAAGCTGTATATGGACAATCTGCGCACGGCGAAACTGTGCATCGATGTCTCCCATGCGCAGTTGTGGGGCTATGACCCCGTTGCGTCGCTCAAAGATTTCCGTTCTCAGCTCAATTATGTGCATCTGCAGGATTGGGCCAGTACCGCCCGCCGGGAAGACGGCTTTTACGATCCCCAGTGGTGTCAGGTCGGGGAACACGGGAATGTGGATTTTCCGGCTATCAAAGGCGCGCTGGATGAGACCGGCTACGACCGTTGGGTGACCGCCTGCCCTGGCCAGCCGATCCCCGGACGGGACGACCCCATGAGCGAGGCCGAACGCAGCGCCGGGATGGTGGTGTATCTGCGGGGGATCGGCTATTAGATGCCCAGATCTGTCTCCGGGTGATCCCGAAAGTATTTGGCTGTGGCGATGGTCAGATTTTCCTGCAATTGGATTGTCAAGCCGCCGTCGACGACGAGGGTGTGGCCGGTGATGAAACCGGCTTCGTCGGAGCAGAGGAAGCGCACCGCGTGGGCTATATCGTCCGGCGCGCCGGTGTGGCGCAAGGGGTATTGCTGATCGAAGAAGCGCAGGAGAGACGGGTTGCGCTGCCAGAGCTGCGCTATCCGCTCGGTGACGATATGGCCAGGGCAGATGCAGTTGACCCGCACACCCAGTGGGCCGAAGTCGACCGCCATCTGTCGGCTCATGGCGATGATCGCCGCTTTGGTCATTTCGTAGGCCAGGCTTTGCGGGGCTACCAGTTGTCCATGCACCGAAGATATATTGACGATACTGCCGCCGCCGCTCGCCTGCATATGGGGCACGCCGTACTTGACGCTGAGAAAGACCGCCTTCTGTGATGTGTTCAGCGCCCGGTCGAAGGCGGTATCGGTAAGGGTTACGGCGCTGCCGTCCGGCTCTATGCTCCCCCAGGCGTTGTTGACCAGGATGTGCAGCCCACCCCAAAGGTCAACCGCCCGTTCGATCAGCGGGCGAATCTGTTCAGGCTGGGAGATGTCCACTTCGTAGGCGGAGGCTGTGCCGCCGGCTTCCGCAATGCGGGCCACATTTTCCTCGGCCGCCTCTATCTGAATGTCGGCAATCAGCACCTTTGTGCCGTCCGCGGCCAGCCGCCGGGCTATGGCGCCGCCAATTCCCATTGCTCCTCCGGTGACGATTGCGACTTTGTGGGCATGTGGCATAGAGATCCCTCGAACGGATTGTGGGCAGTGTTGTTTTGCGCGCCACTGTGGGGCGCGACTATGTTGTTTTGCGCGCCGCTGTAGGGCGCGACTATGTTGTTTTGCACGCCACTGTAGGGCGCGACTGTGTTGTTTTGCGCGCCACTGTAGGGCGCGACTGTGTTGTTTTGCGCGCCACTGTAGGGCGCGACTATGAACGCTGTTCAGTATACTTGTCGGCCTCACAGCGGCCAAACTGGACGCGATACCTCCGCTATTGCCATGAAGGAGGAGATCGATGCGGAGAGAAGAGGAATGACGCAATGGACGATTGCATTTTTTGTCAAATCGCTCTGGGTACCGCTGCATCATGGAAGGTCTATGAAACAGATTCAGCCTGCGCCTTCCTGGACATTCATCCGGTCAATGAATATCACACGCTCGTGATTCCTAAAAAACACTACATCAACATCTTCGATGCGCCGGAGGAGGAATTGGTTCAGGTTATTTCAGCCCTGAAGCATGTCGTCGATCTGTATCACGAAAAGCTCGGTATTGAGAATGCGCAGATCGTCAACAGCTCTGGCGCGGAAGCCCAGCAGGATGTGTTCCACCTTCATTTTCACATCGTCCCGCGCTATACAGACGACCAGCAGGACATTCGTTGGTCAACGCATCCGCAGATGAGGGAGCGCTTCGATCAGCTACTCGCGCGCCTGCGATGAGCCGTTCGTATTCTTGAAGTCCAACTCTTTCGTGAAAGGATCAGATTGTGGGTGCATTTGAACTCATCACTTCACGCCAGCGTAGCTGGGCACTTCAGCGTGACCTTTCAGTTGACAAGAGAGGCTATCTGCCATCAGTAGATCAGAACCTGTTTGCGCCGCTTTCATGCGCAACGTATGAGGCCTTCGCGTCAGGGGCGGGACATGAGCTTGAAGCTCGTAACGGGAAGCCGGCGAAGAAGCCGGTGAAGATGCGGGCACTTCATTCTTCCTCAGCATTAGTTTGCAATCTTTTCGACTATTGGAGTTCCAGAGACCGTACGGCAATAGGTCGATCCTTCGGCTTGTCGGTAGAAGTTAAAGAAATCCGGTTTGAACACAAACTACAAACCGGGCTTCCTGGCACACCGCCGACGCTTGATATGCTAATTCTCGACCAATCTGGCAACGCCTATGCTGTTGAGTCCAAATTTTCCGAGCCTTTCCGGTCTCATGGGAACTCCGAGCCTTTCAAATCTAGCTACTTCAAGGATTGCAAAAGGCTCTGGACTAAACACGGTTTGCCGAGATGTCAGCAGCTCGCGGAGCGACTTCACTGCGGAGAGAAGTTGTTTCGCTATTTGGATGCGCCCCAGTTATTGAAACACGCTATAGGACTGAAACGGGCCTATTCAACAGGCGAGCTCGTGTTACTATGGTTTGATCCTGGACATAGCGGGGAGCAAGCTGCTTTCCTGAAGGAGATTGAGATGTTCAAAGAGCTCGTGGATGCCGAGCTAGGGTTCACCGCTATCACCCACCAAACGGTGTTCGCGAGCCTTAAGACCGAGACCAATGCTGATCCTGACTATGTCAACTACCTGGAACAACGGTACTTCGCGGTCTAACACCGCGCTGGAGTGGGTCGCTTTGCTCCCTTGGACCAGCGCGAACGTTATGTCACAACTCCTCATTCCCGTCTGGTTATCCGGGCATGTTTTCCCATCGGAGTCATCAGATGAAACGATCTCAACAGGCAACTCTTTTTCCCACTGATGATGGTCAGCCAGTTTCAAGGGCAAAGCAAGGGGGAACGACTGAACGATTGAAGAGACTGGATACGGATGCCAAACTGCGGAAACAGTTACTCTCTTATTGCCGACTGAAGCATGGGGATATTTGGGAGGATCCGATAAGTGGGCACAGGGTTGGTGTCCTTGACGCGACCAATCATGCAGATGTCGATCAGATCATGGGAGACGAGAAGACGGGGTTGCTCATCAATGACCCACCTTATAACGTTATGGTCGGCAATGCAAATACTGCCAATCTCTCAAAAATTGACCTTGCCTCATATCTTGACTTCTCCAAAAAGTGGGTTTCGAATGCGCTTCAAATCGCCAAGCCGAATACCCATCTTTATATCTGGATGGGCGCTGACCTTGACCCTGAATTTGTTTACGAAAAGTGCCGCATCGCACAACAAGGCACTTCAGTGGACAGCTAACGCCTGACGCTCTTGACAAATCAGAACAAATGTACTATATTGAAGATATAGGGTAAGCTTCACTCAAACGGACTGAACTTTTTCGTTAGGAGGAGAGGAAACACCTATGGAGGAGATTTCAATAATTACTGGGCTTCTATTATCTGGCATTGTCGGCATAGTTATTTGGCTTCTATTTGGCATTGTCAGCGCGGTGGTTGCCAAAAATAAAGGACGAGACGGGTGCGGCTGGTTCGCACTTGGCATTTTGCTTGGTCCATTTGGTTTCATTCTGGCGTTAGTCGTTTCCAAAAATCAGGCAGCGCTTGAGCAAGAATCCGTTCAGAGTGGCGAGATGAAGAGATGTCCATCCTGCGCTGAACTGATAAAAGTGGAAGCGGTTAAATGCCGTTACTGTGGAGAAGATTTAACAGGAAATCAATCATCGGATTCATCCGATACCCAAAGACCCGCCCCATGAATGTCTACGGATACTCTGAACGCGGAATCCTGAATTCGCTGCTCTACGAAATCCTGTACGCCAATGACAGCGATAAGTTGCTTAGTCGGCTCATCGAGAAGGCCGCGTTCCCACTGACCGACAATAAGCCATCATCTGGCGCCGCAACCGTCCTCGTCGATCAATCCCTTTCGGACTTCGGCGAAGCGGATGCAATCATCCTCATATCATCGAATGCCGCGAACTGCGCCATCTTCGTCGAAGCTAAGGTCCTATCACAATCGCGCGATTGGAAGCTTTCCGATCAACTCTCCAAATTCAAGGCTGACCTGAAGTCAATAGCCGATTCCTCAAACATAGACACTCAGAAAAAATACAAAAAGAGGCTCGCCTCAAACATGTTCACTCAGCTCTACCATAAACAGCGGCTTGTCTCCGCACTCAAAGACAACGACACCGATGCACTGCACCAAGGCATTAAATTTCCGTCATGGTCAACTAAACCACAAAGAAAAATCGGCAAAAATCCTGTCGTTCTCCGTGCCGTCGATCACATTCAACAATATACCGATAATGTTTTCTATTTGGCGCTGGTGCCCGACAACGATCAACGGGTCGCAACTTTCTTCGACGATACATTGCGCAATGTTCAACTCCCATGCGTTTCCGAATGGGATACGTCATATTACGGTTATCTCACATGGGCTACAGTAAAATCCTTCTGTGAACAAAATCAACTGGCAGCAACTCTTGACGTATTCGCTTACAATGATCGCCAGATCTTCTCCAAAATGCGGCCTGACCAGGCGTTGCACCGGGGTGCGTCCCAAATTTTTGGGAAGATGAGAAGGGTGTAGACCAGGGGAAGCAACAGAAAAAAGGGGTAAGATGAGTGGAGACGAGGAGAAGGTCACCTAGCAACGTCTCAAACAAGCTGGCATGCGCTGGTCTCGCCACGACGCTCAAGCCGCCCTCGCTCTGCGCTCTACTCTTCTCAGTCAACGCTGACTCCACGCCCGCCAAGTACTCGCCCTAACATGACTCCCAATTATTTAGGATACACTCCGCTGTTAATAAGCTGCCAAATTACGCCGTGTTTGTGGTAATATGTAGTTCTATATTAAGACTAAGTTATGTGATAGGAGCGAGTGCTATGCGAACGTTATCTGACTGGAACGGCGTTGAAATCTGCCTCGCAGAAAGCAAGCGTGGTGTGCTTGCGTTTCAGGATCCCCTCACGGGACTTCTGCGTGACGGAGTTCCAGAGTCAGAGTGGCCCGCCTGCGAGGTCGCTCAGAAACTACGTTCCAAGAGCAGACATCACACAGCATACCAAGGTAAAGACCTGGATGCGGTTGTGAAAAAGTGCGGCTATTACTGTGACCTTCAGTCGATTCATAGCGAAGACGCAATAACGTGGAGTGTCTTCGGTCCGCTCATTTACGCAGCAGAGACCACGCGGACTAAGTTCTGCGAGAAACTTTTCCGCTTGATAGAACCGTCACTTCTTCCGCCGAAATCTGTGAAGATTTTCCTTTGGAAGCGTGTGCTTCACCCAGATACGGGCAGCAGATCTAACGGGCCGGAGACCGACTTTCTTCTCGAGACCGCAAAGGTAGTAGTATTGGGTGAGGCGAAATGGTTGTCGAGCGTTGGAACTGGCCAAGGTGCAAACAGGGACAAGGATCAGATTACGCTCCGTAAGGAGTTCTGCGAGAAACGTGGTCGAGGCGTCTACCCTACTGCGACCACCTTCGTGGTGCTTGGCATCAGTCTCGATGACAATAATCCTGTGACACGACGGGGAGAGTGCCAGGTGGGCGACGCTAAGATTCTGCTTCGAAACGTGTCCTGGGAATCCGTATGCAACATCAAGCCGCATCCGGCTGAGGAAGAACTCCCGAAGTACTTCCAGTGGAAGAAGAAATATTCCAGGCGTAATTAATTGAAACCTTGGTGAATGTCCTTATAACTAGAAAAGGAGGATAGAAACTATGCAGCACGAAAAGTGGACGTGTCCTAAATGTGACAACAATGAGTTCGAGACGGATATCTTCCAGGCAACAGGTGGCACACTTGCCAAACTGTTCGATGTTCAGAACAAGAAGTTCACGACCGTTTCATGCGCGCGCTGTCAATATACCGAGATCTACAAGGTAGGCACATCGACCCTGAGTAACGTCTTCGATCTCTTTACCTCTTAAATGGCTACACCGCTTTGGGCAGCCGCTGGACTTGATCGCGCCGGCGCGTGGCGGCGCGCCTTCGGCTCCCCATTATCATGCCGATGGCATTGCTCAAATCTTGCGCTTGACATACCCCAACTTCGGTTCTTGGTAGGAGAGCCCCGTATGCATCGATCACGTCGCGCTGCCCCCCGCGAAGCGTGGCGCAACGCACAATCCAAAATCAGTAGTCAGTAGTCAGTTTCCAGTGGCCAGGCGCCGTTACTGGCCCCTAGCCACTGGTGACTGGCCACTGCATCAGAGCCATTTGCTACGAAGGATAAAGAAATGTTGCGCGTCTCTATTTTTGTACACAATGCAAGACTGACCGACGACTGGCTGCGCCAGAAGGTGGCCCTGGGCGCGGATGCCATCGACTTTGGGCTGGATACGGATATGCCTGGCGTCGCCGAGCAAGGCTATCCGCGCCTGGACGAGGTGCGGGCGCTGCGCAAGCGGCTGCGCTCCTTCGGCATCGACATCAACCGCGTGACACTGCCCACGCTAACCCGGACGTACATCGACGAGCGAGTCGGCGCGGCGGATGAACTGGAGAACGCAGCCAAAGCCCTCAGAATTTACGGCCAGGCCCGCATTCCCATCGCCCGCCAGCGGGTGGAGGGGGACGTCTTTCCGCAGATGACGGAATCCTACCAGACGCTTCACCGGGGCGGGTACGCCTCCCGTGCGGAGACACTCGCGCGGGGGCCGGTGGAGATACCATCCCGGGCCGAGTTGGAGCGCTGGTGGGAGCGCTTCTGCCGGGCCTTCGAGCGGCTGGCGCCCATCGCCGAGGAGTACGACATCAGGCTGGCGGTCCATCCCTCGGACACGCCGAATGTAGACACGCCCTTCGGCGGCATCGGCTTCCATCGGCTCATCGATGCCTTCCCCAGCCCGCATGTCGGCTACGTCTACTGCATCGGCACCCGGGCTGAGGCCGGCGGCAGTTCACTGGTCATCGACGAGATCAACAACTACGGGCGCAAAGGCAAGATTTTTATGCTTCACATGCGCAATGTGCGGGGCAGTCTGGCCACTGCCGGCGGCTTCGAAGAGACGCTGCTGGACGACGGCGATCTCAATATGGCCCGTATTCTGCGGGAGCTGCGCGCCGTCGGTTTCAGTGGTTACATCAATCCCGATCACATTCCCGCCCTGCCCGGCGACACGGAGACGCGCGACGCAGGTTGGGCCTACTCCATCGGATATCTGAAGGCGCTGATCGCCGCGTCGGTGGCGTAGGAACCGATTGCCCCCGATACGGCCGCCAATGCCGCGCGCAGTGGAGCGCAGGCGTCTCGCCTGCACAGAAGAACAGACCGCTCTTGTGAATTCTACGCAGTCGGTGTAAGGTACGCACAAACAATACCTGCATGTCATGCAACCGACAGGAGCGGTGATGGCGCTGAAAGGGGGAGTGACCCACGTTCAGACCTTTCGGCGCCGCCCTGCCTTCCGCCAAGAGGCCGCCGACCCTATGCTCTGCATCAACAGCAGCCATCTGCAGTTTGCCAACGGCGCGGTCGGCTATCGAGTCCTATGAGAATGGAGGCGTTCCGGTTCAGCTCTATCCTTTGCCACCAGCGTAACACCATGCGCTGGTCTCTTGTTCCATCAGATACGATCTAAAGGTGAACGATCTCATGCGCTCCCAAGAAAAATCCAACTCGCGCCCTACAGTGGCGCGCAATGCAACCTACACCTCCCGCGTACCCCAGTATCGTTTTGCGGACACACTGGCGGAGCAGGAGGCCGAGTTGCAGACGAACCCGTTACTGCAGCGGCTGTTGGCCTATCGCAAGCGTTACGAATCTGATCCGCACCGTCCTATCTATCATTATGTCAATCCGGAAAACACCCTCAACGATCCCAACGGACTCTGCTTCTGGCAGGGCCGCTGGCATCTTTTTTACCAGGCTTATCCACCTGAAGACCCGCGTCAACATTGGGGTCATGCAATCAGCGACGATCTGATCCATTGGCGAGATCTGCCCTACGCTATCTACCCCAATCCGGAAGAGTGCTGCTATTCCGGCGCTACGCTGGTGGAGGATCAGCGGGTGATCGCAATCTATCACGGCACCAAAGTCGGCAATATGGTGGCCGTCTCCCACGATCCTCTGCTGCTCAATTGGGAGAAGCTCACCGGCGAAGCGGTTATTCCCATCGCCAGCCCGGATGGTTCACCCCTGCCTTATCGGGTCTTCGATCCCTGCATCTGGAAGAAAGAAGGTGTCTACTACGCCCTCTCCGGCGGAACGCTGCCCCACGAACCGTCCGGCAAGCGAACGCGAGCTAACTTTCTGTTTCGTTCAGAGAATTTAGTCGATTGGGACTATCTGCACCCATTTGTCGAAGGCGACCGTTTCACTCTTGTAGGGGACGATGGCGCCTGTCCGTATTTTTGGCCGATTGGCGACCGGCATATTCTGCTTTTCTTCAGCCATATGAGTGGCGGACAGGCCCTGCTCGGCGACTATGACACGGAACGGGACAAGTTTGTGGTGACCGCGCAGCATGAGTTTAATTTCGGCGCGTACGGGCCGGGGGGCGTGCATGCGCCGTCGGCTACCCCTGACGGCAAGGGGGGCGTGCTTGTCATCTTCAATATGAACCCGGCCAAACCGACGGAAGGCTGGAATCAGATCATGACCCTGCCTCGACGGTTGACCCTGCAGGGAACAGATACACTGGGCCGGGATGCTCTGCGCATAGAACCGGCCGGGGATATCGAATCACTGCGGCAGGATCACCAGCAACTCAGTGATCTGACATTACCGGCCAATCGGGAGCTCGTCCTGGATGGTATCCAGGGGAATGCGGTCGAACTGATGGCGGAAATCGACACGAATGACGCGCCGCTGGTGGAGCTGAACGTCCTGCGCTCTCCCGCCAAAGAGGAGTTCACCCGCATCGCTTTCTATCGCGAGCGGGGCTTCCGCAACTGGGAGCGTTACAACGGCTGGGCGCGGGACAAGCTGGCCGCGGCCAGCGACAGTCTCATTTCCATCGACTCCTCCTATTCATCTGTGCTGCCGGATGCGCGTTCGCGGGCGCCGGAGACCGGGCCGCTCTTCCTTGAACGGGACGAGCCTCTTCAGCTCAGGGTCTTTGTGGACAGGAGCGTCGTGGAAGTGTTCGTCAACGGAAAGCAGTGTGTGGCAATGCGGGTCTACCCTGGCCGGGAGGATAGCGTCGGTGTCTCTCTGCGCGCCCAGGGGCAAGACGCGCGGCTCATCTCACTGGACGCATGGCAGATGGAAAACATATATCGCTGAGGCTCCCCTACATCCCACGGAAGGAGCGGCATATGCCTACCCCAACCCAATATATCAACAGCGTGAAACTGACCGATCGGATCATCAAAGACAAAACTAAGGGGCTGACCCACGCGGACAGCATGCGGCAACTGCCTTTTCCCGGCAACTGCATGAATTGGAATCTGGGCCATCTGCTGGTCTATCGCATGCAGTATCTGGGATTGATCGACGGGGTCAGCAGGCCGGATGAAACCGAGTTTGCCCTGTATGGGGCCGGTTCCGAACCGTTGACAGATAGCGGCAAAGCGATTCCGTTGGATGCTCTTTTGGCCCGGCTCGACGACGCTTCGGCGCAGATTATCTCGGCATTGGAGAAGATGCCAGAAGCCCGCTTGGCAGAGAGTATCGACGAGGAGCAGGGCATCTCCGTCGATGACCGGTTACACTTATATCTGGTTTTTCATGAATCCTACCATGTTGGACAGCTCGAACCGCTGCGGGAGCTAGCCTTAAGCGGGGTTGAGCCGCAGAAATCCAGCTGACCACAATTCGGTATGCGCGCGATGCGCACAATCTGCGGCGCGCTCATACCTCATGGCTGTGTCGACCCAGCCTGCTGCGCGGCGGCAGGCGAGAGGGATCCGCCAAGGACAGGGGAGTATGCAGATATCAGACATCAAAACTGTGGGGGTTGTCGGCGGTGGCACGATGGGCTTCGGCATTGCCATCAACTTCGCTCTGTGGGGGTACCCGACGATCATCAGTGATCTCAGCCCTGAGATTCTGGCCAGGTCGAGGGCCCATATCGCCAAGGCGATGGAACTTTTCGTCGAGGGTGATCTGATCAGCCAGCAGCGCGCGGATGAGACCATGAACCGGATCACCACAACCACCGATCTGGCGCTCCTTGCCGTTCAGAGCGATTTTGTAACGGAGGCGATTATCGAGAGGGCCGAGGACAAACGCGCGCTGTTCACTCGTCTCGATGCCCTGTGCCCACCCCATACAATTTTCGCCAGCAATACCTCACGCCTGGTGCTCAGCGATATCGGCGCCGGCATCGAACGTCAGGACAAGTTGATGCTTACCCACTACTTTGCGCCGCCCCATATCGTTCCCGGCGTGGAAGTGGCCAAAGGGCCGGGCACAACGGACGAGACTTTCGAGATCACCTGTGATCTGATGACC
The DNA here is from genome assembly GCA_958295915.1 of uncultured Caldilineaceae bacterium. GTDB lineage: Bacteria > Chloroflexota > Anaerolineae > Caldilineales > Caldilineaceae > Bin5. The sequence goes on along the minus strand of OY282381.1, from coordinate 1,748,455 downwards.
TGTGCGCGGAAAATCCCCATCCGTCTGCATAAGGAACTGCCGGGCTATCTGCTGAATCGGATTCAGGGCGCAATGGCGCGTGAGGCCAGCCGTCTCTGGTCCGAAGGGATGGCCACTGCTGAAGATATTGAATTGGGGATCATCTCTACATTTGGGTTCCGTATGCCCCACGAAGGGCCGTTTATGCACTACGATCTGGCAGGCATCTGGAAGTGGCCCGAGGATGTGCGCAACCCCAGCGCTATCGAAGATGAAAAACTCAGGACGCAGATGCTGACGGGGCGGCCCTGGTTTGTGGACCCGGCAGCGTTCGATGAGGCTGTCGAGCGACGGGACCGGGCATACATCCGTCGTCTGAAGGCGCTGTACTGGAAGGATGACGCGTAATCAGATCTCCTGCGCGCCCGCGGCGACCGCCTCCAGCGTCGCGTCGATTACATCCTTGGTATGGGCTGTGGACAGGAACCATGCGCCCCGTTCCAGGGCGCGCACGCCGCGATAGTGCAGAGCCTCCGTGAACCGCACATACCGATCCTTGTCCGCTTGCAACGAGCTGCGATAGTCGGTGACCGGCGCATCGACACCGAATCCCACGTGAAAGATCTGAGGGAATCCGGCGACCCGGGCCTGCATGTCGGCCTCATCCAATGTTTGCTGGATGCCCTGCATCAGCCGGTTGCCCTGTTGCGCGAGCGCGGTGAATGTCTCCGCTTTCGCCAGTTCCGTCAAGGTGGCGATCAGCGCTGCCATGGAGGCCGGATGGCCGTTGTACGTGCCGCCGTGCATAACCCCTCCGGTAGCGAACATATCCATCAGATCGGCCCGGCCGGCAAAGCAGGAGACCGGAAAGCCGCTGGCGATGGCTTTGCCGAATGTCGCCAGATCCGGTGTGATGCCGAAATACGACTGCGCGCCCCCCGGCGCGACGCGAAAGCCGGTAATGACTTCATCGAAAATGAGAACCGTTCCTGTGTCTGCGCAGGCCCGGCGCACCCCCTCCAGATAGCCCTCTACAGGGAAGATGACGCTGGTGTTGCACATGGCTGGTTCCATGATCACCGCGGCTACATCTTCCCGTTCGAGACGGTTCTGCAGAAGCTGCAGATTGTTCCAGGGCAAGACCTCGGTGTGTTGTCCTGCCGGTAGATCCTGCCCGGCGCTGGCGGGAACGGGGCGTGGCGCGTCCACGGGGCCATATTCATCCGGCGATGGCGCAATGCTCCACAGAATGTTGTCGAGCCAACCATGATAGTGCCCCTCGAATTTGACGATCACTGAGCGCTGCGTAGCGGCCCGGGCCACCCGTAACACTGCCTGCACCACTTCGCTGCCGGCGCAACTGAACCGCACCCGTTCGGCGCAGGGGACCAGTTGACAGACCAGTCTGGCCGCTTCTTGCTCCAGCTTACTCTGCCCAGCATAGAGAATACCGGATTTGAGCTGCTCCTGCACGGCTTCTAAGACCGGCGCTGGGTTGTGGCCCAAAATCATGGGGCCCATCCCCAAATAGTAGTCGATCAGGCGGTTGCCGTCTACGTCGTACAGGTACGGCCCCGCGCCTCGCTCGATGACCAGCGGCGTTGGCGCGATTCCCAGCCTGTAGTTGCTATTTACCCCGCCGGGCAGAGATTGAGAAGCCTCGGCTATCAGTTGTTTGGAGTTTTCAAAGGTTGTCATGGGTCACATTCCTTATCTGTCGTGAGAACTGTCGCAAATTATCGCAGCTTTTGTCGGCGTGTACAACTGCGCAAGGGGATGGACAATTGCATTTTTTTCTGTTGGTGAGTACCCTTTCACTAATTCGGTATGCGCGCGAGGCGCAAAACCTGCGGCGCGTTTATACCTCACTGCAATCTTGAGAAACCTCTTGTTTACACGCCAGTGGAGATTTGCTAATGTCAACGTTCAGTTTTGCCGGGCTGTATGCCCGTACTGCAGCTGCGCCCAAGGGGATCGGCTGGGGGAAACGGGGCCGCTACGATTTTGCTGTAGCCTATCCGGACCCGACTTCTTTGCCTATAGCGGGGCTTCTCGAGGGCCTGCGGCAGGCGATGGAAGAGGAGGGCGGCGATCTATCTCTCTATGCCCATCCCCAGGGCTACACCCCTCTGCGGGAGTTCGTGGCCGCTAAGTTAGAGCGGGACCGGGCTATCAACGTGACCGCGGACGACATCATCTTGGGCGACGGATCCAGCCAGCCGATCCATATGATTGCCGAGACCCTGCTGGACCCCCGCGATGTGGTGCTGACGGAGGATTTTGTCTATAGCGGGACGCTCAATACCCTACGCCGCTTTCGGGCAGACCTGCGGGGCGTGGCAACGGATGAAGAGGGGATGATTCCCACAGCCATCGAAGATGCCATCCGCCAGGCGATCGCTGAGAGCAAACCACCGAAGCTGATCTACACTGTGCCGACGTTCCAAAATCCGCAGGGCTGGACAATGAGCCTGGAACGGCGCCAGGCCTTGGTGGCTCTTTCCCAGCAGTATGACGTGCCGATTCTGGAGGACGACTGCTACGTGGATCTGCGCTTCGAGGGGAAGGACGTCCCGTCCATCTATTCTCTGGATGGGAGCGGTCGCGTGCTCTATGTGGCCTCCTTTTCCAAGATCATCGCGCCGGGAATGCGCATCGGTTATTTGACCGGTCCACGGGCGTTTCTGGAGCGGGCACTGGGCGCAAAGAGCGGTGGTTCGGTGAGCACCTTTGGCTCGTGGGCGGTGCATCGTTTTTCCACCAGCCATCTGTACAGTCACATTGAGGAGATCAACGACATCCAGAAACAACGCCGGGATGCGATATTGGCCGCTCTGGATGAATATTTTCCCGCAAGCGCTACCCGTTGGAGCCGTCCCCAGGGCGGGCTTTTCATCTGGCTGCAACTGCCGGAGGGGGCTGATACAGTAGCTGCGCGGGACAGGATTTTGGACGAGTATGACGTGGGCTATCATCCGGGGCCGCAGTTTGCGCCGGACGGCGTTGCCGGACGCAACTGTCTGCGGCTGTGTTTTGGCTACAACGCCCCGGAGGAGATCGCTGAAGGGATTCAGCGGCTGGCGGCCGGATTTCGCGCCGAGGGACTGATCGAATGAGTTCGGTATTCCCGCCAGTTCAGTGTTTGATGAGAAATGGACTGGGCGGCGCTCATACCTCAATCGTGGGTTCCACGCTTTGAACAAAGGTATAGTACGCGCCATTGTAGGGCGCGATAAGGTTGTAGCGCGCGCCACTGTAGGGCGCGATAAGGTTGTAGTGCGCGCCATTGTAGGGCGCTATAGCGTTGATGGATTTGCAAGAGGCGTGAACCGCGGACAAGGACCTGTCATCTGCGTGATTGGGGAAGAGGCAACTCCGAGTATTCGAGGCGGCCCAGGTCGGTCACTTCGCCGGCTGTTATGTCAAAGAGGATTGCATTGGGCGTACCTTCCTGGAACAATAGGAATGAGCTTAGCACGATGTCGAGGATAAGTCCATAGCGTCCGGGTTTGAGATTTTCGAACCTAAAACGTCCTGTGGAATTCGTGTAGGAAACCGGCGCCGCGGACGGGTCGTAGGCGACGATACGCTCGATATCATCATCATCGCTCAATGTCTCGCCAAGCGCTATTTTAATGTCTGTCACTGGTTTGAGACCAGCGTCTGTCTTCAGAATCAGCACGCCGGTTAAAGCGCCTGTATTCGCCGTTGTCTTGAGTGTCGAAATATCGAACACAACGGGTGTCGCCACCATAGACTCGTCGGTGGCGACGATCATCGCGGGCGGCTGCGGAGGCGCTGCCTGAGATGCGCTCGGGATGTCTTCACGGCGATTGCAGCCCAGGAGTAGGAGAACCATAACCAGAATATACGCCTGGCGTTTCATACCGTCTTCACTACACTTCGGGCTGAAAGCGCCGCCTGCCAGACGTTGGTATGCAACCCAAACAAGGAGGGCAGTTGCCCTCCTTTCCGCTATCATTGATGAGGACGAAAACTTTACCGATTGAATCCTTCATAGACCAGGAATTGGTCATCGCTGGAACCGATCTGTAACTGATTCACCACCCCTACGATTTTCGCGTCGGCAGCTTGGGCCGTGCAGGTGGCACTGCCAACATAGCCTTCCCGTATCTTGTTTGTCTGCAGATCCGTCAAGGCCTCGTTGGGCTGCAAAGTCTTGGTAACCGTGTAGGTAGTGTCGATAAATATGCACTCCACGTCAGTCGGTGACAATCCCACATTCATAATATTGATCCCGGTGTAGTAGTCGTCGTTGCGATCCATGATCAGCGGCAGCCGCACGGTCTGCGTGGCGCTTTCCGGATCAAAACTGCTGTAGGCCGCGAAGTGGGTTAAAGGGTTACTGCCAGCAAATTGATTGACAACGGCTGTCAGAGGCTGCTCAGCGCTATTCGCCGCAACATGGGCGGAACCAATGAACAGCTCGCCGCCCTTGCACGTAGAGTGGGAGCCGTTCTGAAATGCGTTCAGCGCAAATGTTACCGACTGCTTCGCCTCGATGGTCTGGGTTTCGGCGCAGGCGGTACCGGCCGCGGACGGCAGGTAGGATACGGTGACGGCGGTCTCTGTGTTGCCTGTATTCTGTATCTGGATACTGGTGCGGTAACCGTAATTGTTGGCATTGACCAAGGGCATCACAGGATTGGTAACGCCCTTGGCAAAGCCGCTATAGATTGCCAGGGATGTTGCATCTTCCTGGAACACTACAGCTACAATGGGCTGGTCGCTGGAGATTTCCGCGGCGAAGACTTTGCCGGTATGAGGCTCTAGTTTCTGATAGAAGTTGTAGGTTGCGTGAGCCGCAAGGGTGGCCTGGGTCCTTGTGCCGTCGCTGTAGTTCACTGTCACATTTGCAGGAGTGGAGCTGGTATTCTGTAGGGTGAACCAGCTATTGGAGCCGAGATGATCTTTCATCAGCAGGGGCAGATGCACAGATGCGCTGCCCTGACTGCGGCCCACGTAGGCTCCACCGGCTGAGAACTCATTGTTCATCATGTTGCTAATGGCGGCGATTGGCTGGTCCGATGAAATGACAACTGAGCCACTGAATCCTTCAGCCACTGGCAAGGTGAAGTACGTCTTTGAACGGTTGCGCTCAATGATGTCGGTAAGCGTCTTTTCCAGGCTGCCATCCTGTCTGTAGAAAGCCAGGGTGATATTGGCAGGCATATCACTCATGTTATAGGTCTGGATACTCGACTTGTAGCCCGGGAACTGGCCCTGGGCGTGGGTGATTGATCGGTTGACGCCCAAGGTGAAGATGAAAGCCAATGCCATCGTGACAAAGACAAACAGTTGTAGTTGTTTCTGTTTCATATGGTTGCTCTGCTCCTTCTATCATGAATTCCGAATTCCGGCGCAGAATCAGGCGGTAGAACTATCGTTGGAGGCATGAGCGCCACCCTGTCCATTTCTCATCAAACACTGAATTGGCGGGAATACCGAATAGGTCATCGTCCGCATAGGGGGGAAAGGTTGGTTGGCGCGCCACTGTAGGGCGCGCCAACTGCGGTGCGCTCAGCCCTCTTTTTTGGCAGGGTTGTTCTTATCGCGTCGCCCTGGCCGGCCGCGCAAGAGATTGCCGAAGAACATCTGGCCTAGGGAGCCGGTGTAGTCATCGCGGGAGGACGATTCCAGCAGACGGTCCCAGTCCCGCAGTTTTGCTTCGCGCTCCCACTTGGCGCGGCCTTGAACAAGTCCATCGAGCTGTTCCTGTAGCGGTTTGACATCTTCGGCGGTCAGGAATGCGCGCCATGTTTCCAGGATGGTGGAAAGCTGGTCCAACCGGCGCACGAGCGCGTCTCGATTGGCGAACAGCGCCGCGGCCAGTTCTTGCGGGACAGCATCCAGGGCTGTGCTGAGAGCGAAACGACGTCCGGCTAACTTCTGGCTTTCGTGCCAGCCTGGGGCATCATGCGCTGTCTGGAAAAGGACAGCGGCCAGAATTTCGGGCAACTGTTCCACAGCCGCGACGACACCGTCATGTTCAAGCGGGTCGATGTAAAGGGGTTTTGCTCCTAGCCGTACCAGCAAATTGCTCACCAGTTCCAACGCGTCGGGGGCGGTTTGAGGACTGGCGCCAATACAAAATGCGCTTTCATTGAGCAGGTCGCTGCGAGGCTCCGGCTGGCTGCTGATGTCACTGTGAACCGGTCGCCCGGCCACGAAGTGGATGCCTTCCGGTAGGTTGTTGTCGGCAATGTGCAGGGCCGGTTGCATGACAGGGCCGATGCTGAAAATCACCGCGCCATCTGTGACATCCTCGCGGATGTGCTGCAAAAACTCTGGCAGTTCTGGCAAAGGTTCGGTGGTGATGACCAGGCTGGCGTTGTCGCAGGCCTGGTGCAGATTCCAGGTGGATGAATCGATCCCGCCACGCTGTTTGGCGTCATTCGTGCGGGTCACGTCGCGATCGTGGCCGATGACCTGATAGTTGCCTGCATTCTGGCGCAAGGATAGGCCGATGCTGATTCCTATCAGATCCAGCCCAACGATTGTAATTTTTGCAGTGGTTTCAGCCATAAGCAACTGTCCTGAGAGTAGAGTATGGGATTACAGTTTCAAGTAGAGTAGATTGCGTATCTGCCAGTGTTGGACAGGAACGCTTGGTTTCAATCCAATCGCGCTGTCGGCAGAAGTTGCTTGCCCCATAACGGCGGACTATTGTCAGTTCCGACTGTCGGCCCATTGCAGTGCTGTTAGCAGACACTGTCGATGTTCTGCGGTCTGTTGCGGCGCTTTATTCGGTATTTCCGCCGGTTCAGTGTTTGATGAGAAATGGACAGGATGGCGCTCATAGCTCAACTGATGATGGGCAATCAGCCAGCATGTAAGCGGGCTGCATCCGTCTGCCTCGGCCCAATGCGCCCCGATGGTCGGATGCGCCAGGTGGACATATAGCAGATAGCGCCAACCACCGGTTGGCTCGTTCACTGCCAGGCGGGCGGAGACCCTGGGCGCAACTGCCTCCATCAGTACCAGCGCCGTCCGTATCCAGGCGTTGAACGTCAGGCCGGCGGCTTCCGCCGCCACTTTGCCCACGTCGTGGAGCAGCGCTGCCGCCGCCAGATCCGGATCATGCCAACCTGCGCGCTGCAAGGTCGTCAGAACGTTCAAACTGTGCCGCTGGGCATCCACAGGCATCTGTTGAAAGCGGGCTAACCCATTCAGCGGCAGATATTCGGCTGCCTGTTGTAGCTCCTCGGCTGATACCGAAGCTGTGACACCGCGCACGAATTGGCGTATACGCCGACCGACCCGCATGACTGGGCCCGGCATGAATGCATCCGCTTCCAATCTTGTCTCCATCATACTCAAACATTCCCGCGATCCCAAATAGGAATCGGGCATTTCGTCGCCAGGGGCTGATATGGCCAACCGCAAGAGCCTGCGCCAGACTGGCGAACACCCCTTTTCCGGCGCCAGATCGGGTCCTGGCAGCTCTATCCGACAACACGAAATAGCCACTCGACGATCAGGCCAGCCGGTCTGGTGATGATGTTGCTGGCGAGGAAGATCGTGATCAGCAAGATTAGAAAGCCATAGCGATTCAGGGCCATGCGCAGTTCGAAGTTGTCGCCGGGCAGGAGAGCGAACAGAATGTGGGAACCATCCAGTGGCGGAATCGGAATCAGATTGAATACAAACAGCAGCGCATTGATCCAGGCGAAGAAAGTGAGAAATCGCCCTAGCATAGGGATAGTGGCAAACGGGACGAGGGAGACGGCAATTGCGGCCAGCAGGAGATTGCTGACGGGGCCAGCCGCGGCGACCAGAATCGTCCCCAAGCGGATGTCCACGTCGATGTTGCGGGGATTCCATTGCACCGGTTTGGCCCAACCGAACCCGGAAAAAACAATCAGTATAGCGCCGATGGGATCGATATGGGCGATGGGGTTGAGAGTGTAGCGTCCTTGCGTGCGCGGCGTCGGATCCCCCAGGTGGACGGCCATGGCCGCGTGGGCCATTTCGTGGACGGGCAGGGCAACCAGAATAATGGCCGCGACGGCGATGATCCATGATGGATTGCTCAGTCGCCCCAAGGATCCGGCATTGGATATGAGCGCATACAGGACCAGAATTCCGATGATCCCGATGGCGATCTGCTGATTGCGGGTGAGGGCGTTCCAGCCCCGACCGCCGGAATTTTGATACATTTGAAAGCTCCAATACGATTCCGCTGCTATATTTGCCAGGAAGGCATGTGCAGAAGTGAACGTGTCCCTGGCATTTTTGCGTGTTCTTCGTGTACGGTATAGCGCCCTACCGTGGCGCGCGATACAACCTTTTTCATGCAAACGCATCAACGCCGGTTGAACTGATAGTGCCGCACTTCGAGGCCGTGAAATTGGCGCGTATTGAGCGGCGTCGCGTTTTCGTCCAGCCAGCGCTTCATCAGCCCACGGCTATCCCACATATCGTCTTCCACCAGAATCACCCAGGCGCTGTCGAACCGTTGGATGGCGGTTCGCATTTCTTGCTCCACTTGGATCGCTGCCCGGTCATCCGATAAGCCGTTGTTCGTCCACAGACCATCCATCCACGGCTCTAGTCGCTTGTCGCTATTGGCGAACGGCGCGCTGTCGAAACTGCTGGTGAAATAGCGATAGGCAAAATGGGTATGAGGAATCTGTAAGATCAGCAACTCTTCCGGCCTGCGTTTTTCCACGATGTAGTGAATCGCTTCGCGCAATTGGGTTTTGTGGGGACGGTGGACTTGCTCCCACCCGCTATATCCCCAGAATCCTACCACAAAAAGGATCAGTCCCAGCGCTATCCAGGCGCCCAGACGGCCATAGGCGCGACGTATCACCTGTGTCCCCAGAGCCAGAAACATGGCAAACGCCGGCGCAATCCAGATAATGTAGCGATCCACGAAAACCGGCGTTGCGAGACTGATGGCGTAGATCAGCAGCACCGGCAGAATGATCCAGGTCGCGAGCAGGCCCACGTTTACTATGCGTCCCCCGAACTCCGTATACCCCACCAGCAGACCGGTCAAGCCGAGAAAGAAAATTGGGATCAGCCAGATGTGCGAAATTGGATCCAGCGCGCCCTGAGCGTGGTTCAGGAGTAGAATGCGGGCCATCTCCGGCAAAGGAGTGAAGCGAAAGCCGCTGTTATAGTCAGCGCTGATCAGATAGCGCCACTGCCACCAGATAAGAGGCAGATAGGGTAGCAAGAATCCGCTGAGGGTAAGTCCGTACCCTTTCCAGCGTTGCCGGTTGAGGGGGGTTGCCATCAGAAACCAGATGAAATGGACAGGCACAATCAGGGCTGTCAGCAGGTGCGTGTAGATGGAGATGGACGTGATCAGCAGATAACTCAGCCAGCGCCTGCTGCCGCTGAACCACATGGCCTGTAGCCAACTCCAACTGGAGAGCAGCGTCAACGCCATGACGAGCGCGTACATTTTGCCCTCCTGACTGTACCAGAGTTGATACGGATTGACCGCCAGAAAGAGGGTCGACAGGAGCGGCAGATTCGCTAGAAGTGTCTTGCCGTCGCCCGGCACCATGCGCCGGGCGACCTGCCACATGAGCGCGATGGCGGCCGTGCTGATCAGCACGGATGTGTAGCGTAGAGAAAACTGGTCGGCGCCGAAGAACAGTAGCCACGGGCGTAGGAGGAGATAGTAGAGAGGCCCATTTTGCGCTGGAGAGATAAACATCGAAACGATTTCGTCCAGCGAACGAAGCGACAGCCAGAGCGAATCCACCTCCTCTCGCCAGAGGCTCTGGGTGGTCAAACCGATCATACGCCACCCGAAACCGAGTAACACCAGAAGGGTCAGCCAGCGTCGCTGCGTCTGCCCGCCGGGGCGTCGCTGGCTGGGAGAACGGGCTTGGCCGGACGTCTCTTCGAGTTGGAATCGAACCGGGGGTTGAAAGGATAGACTCATGGCAAAAATCGGGTTATGAATGACCGCGCCTGTCGATAGAAGTTTACACGGCTAATCATACCCGTTACGACGAAGAAAACCAATGTGATCCGCAGGCCAACTACAAGATCAGTCGGATGGGGCGCTATGTAACTGGACGAAGCCCACAAATTTTAACTGTGGGGCCGTCACGTGGTGTTCCAGTCAAAAGTGACATCCCCGGAGTGGATTTCCAGCATCTCGCCGCTGGCTCTGCGCACCAGCAGCGCGCCGTGCCGAGATGCGCCGACGGCCCGACCGCTGATCGGTCGGTCTTCACTCTGCGCGGTAACGACAGCGCCCAGACCGGCCAGCGCGCACTGCCAGCGGGCATGAACTGCCTCCGCAGGAGGGCGGGAGTGGGGCGCGCACAGATGATCCAGCGCCTGGCACAAAGCCACCAGCAGAGCCTCTCTGTCGATGGACGCTTGATTGGCCACAATCGTCAGGCTGGAAGGGGGTAGCCCAGCGGCTCGAGTGGACGGCAGTTCGTCCTCTCGCTGGTTGACATTTATGCCGATTCCGAGAACGGCGCCGCTCAGCGTCCCTTTGTGAAAGATGCTTTCCACGAGGATTCCCGCCAGCTTCACGGGGCCGTCAGGTTCCAGGGCGATAACGTCGTTCGGCCACTTCAGGTGGATCCGGTGTTCCAGTTGTGGGCAGCATTGATGGATCGCCTTGAGCACGGCCAGGCCAGCGAGCATCACAGTCAGTGATGGTTGTTCCGGGAGCAGATCGGCACAGAGGACATAACTGCCCAGCAGCCCGCGTCCGGCCATGGCATCCCAATGACGTTGCAAGCGTCCCCGGCCAGCTGTCTGTTCGTCAGCGATGACGACTGCGCCGGCGGCGGCGCCGCCGCGCCTGTCGATGATTTGGCGCGCGATTGGCATTGTGCTTGGCACTGAATGGTAAAATACAATGTCGTGCCCGATCGCGCGCCCGCGCAGCGCTGCGCGCGCGCGGGCAATCCATGTGGGCGGAGCGCATCCTGCACGGTAGGATATTGGCCTATCGGCAGGGGCCGCTCGCCATTCTGTCGAAAGTTTCCGCGCGCCAGCCTGCTGCGGGGTCTTGCGATTGGGCATGTCGCCCTCTTCCGGTTCGGCGATGGATTGGGGTGTATCCGCTTGGTTCAATTTGCTTGTAATCTCCTGGGCTATCGTGTAGAATGAGCGTGCATTGATATTGATAAAGGCGCGTGCGGAGTTGCGCTTATCGTTTTCGCACTGTGCTTGAAGCGCACTGTCAAGGGCAGTGCCAGAGTCCTCCCCAGACACTCTTCCTGCGCCGGTCCCACCTTTGCCGATTATCTTCGTGAGCGTTGCCGTTGGGCTGGGGAGCGGAGCGCTGGGTTTGTAGTATGGATTTATACTCTATTGCTTGACCTTTGTAAACCAGGGTGACGGAGCGACCCTTGATTTATATGCTGAAGATGATAACCATGCGGTTATCACGGCAATCAGATGAATCAGTGGTCGGAGATGACGCCCAATGAGGCAGGCAGTCGCAGCCATACAGTGGAAAGTCCCTCGCTGCCTGGAGAAAAGGACGGAGATATGAAAGGGATGGGTGGGGCGAGGATCCCCTTCCGCGCGGAGATAACGTCCAAGACAACGCCTACGGTTACTCGTTACTGGGAGATCGATAGCTGGCGGGGCGTCGCGATCATCACAATGATAATCTTTCATCTGATGTTCGATCTATGGGCCTACGGCGGCGTGCCGGTAGTTTTACACAAGGGGTTTTGGTTCTACTTCCAGCGCTTTACCGCCACTTCGTTCATCATGTTGTCCGGCGTTTCAGTGGTTCTCAGTTATCATGGGGCGTTGGCAAAACGCGGCTCAGCGGATGGCGTAGCCGGGAAGATCCTGCGTCGAGGGCTGCACGTTCTGGGCATCGGACTGATTTTTTCTCTGTTCATGCGTCTGGCCGGCTTCGGCCGCATCGATTTTGGCGTGCTGCATCTGATTGGAACATCGATCATTTGCTCGATTCCCTTTCTGCGTTTCCGCTGGCTGACACTCGCTGTTGCGGCGGCGTTGTATACGCTCAGCTATGTTCTGAAGTTCAGGGACGTGCAGGCGCCGCCAAATGTGTACTGGCTGGTCCCTCTGGGCATTGAACCGCCTGACTATCAGTACTTAGACTATTTTCCGTTTCCCCACTGGTTCGCGGTTTTCCTGGTCGGTGTCTTCTTGGGAACTGTCCTCTATCAGGGAGGGGAGCGAAGATGGCCGCTGCCGAATTTCGACACGGTTTTCCCGTTCTCTTTTTTGCAGTTTCTCGGCCGTCATTCATTGGTCATTTATGTGATTCATCAACCTATTTTGATCGGGCTACTGCTACTGACCGGTACTATTGCTCTTGGGTAACTGTTGACCCTTGATTTGCTTGATTCATGTGATAAAGATGATGAACTGCGGTTATCATGGCAATCATATGAATACTAGGAATCAGTGGTCGAAACTGAGGAGTCTGTCTTGACTGATTCGACAATTGACCCCCGCATTGCCGATCTGCGCGGCCGCAAGGACACGGCCAAACTGGGCGGTGGCCTTGAACGCATCGAAGTCCAGCACGCCAAAGGGAAAGCGACCGCGCGCGAACGTCTCGATCTGCTGCTAGACAAAGGCAGTTTTCGGGAAGTGGACGCATTTGTCACCCACGACAGCAGCGATTTTGGCCTGGACAAGAAGCGTATTCCTGGTGACGGCGTCGTCACCGGATTCGGCACCATCGATGACCGTCTCGTCTATGTATTCTCGCAGGATTTCACGGTCTTCGGCGGCAGTGTCAGCCGTCATCACGCGGCCAAAATCTGCAAAATTCTCGATATGGCCATGAAAAATGGCGCGTCAGTTATCGGCCTCAACGATTCCGGCGGCGCCCGCATTCAAGAAGGGGTGCTCAGCCTGGCCGGCTATGCGGACATTTTCTTCCGCAATGTCATGGCTTCTGGTGTCGTGCCACAAGTCAGTGTCATTATGGGTCCGTGCGCCGGCGGCGCCGTCTATTCGCCGGCTATCACTGATTTTGTAATTATGGTGAAGGACACTAGCCATATGTTCGTTACTGGCCCGGATGTGGTGAAGGCGGTCACCCACGAAGAGGTTAGCTTCGAAGAATTGGGCGGCGCGTCTGTCCACGCCAGCAAATCCGGCGTGGCCCATTTCACGGCGGAAAATGAGGAGGATGCCGTCTTTCTGGTGCAACAGTTGATGAGTTATCTGCCCAATAACAATATGGAAGATCCGCCGCTCGTTCCGTCCACCGACGATCTTCTGCGTCAGGACGAAGAGTTGGATTCGATTGTGCCGGATAACCCAAACCGCCCCTACGATATGAAAGAGGTTATCCTGCGTATCGTCGACGACGGGCAGTTTCTGGAAGTGCATGAACATTGGGCGCAAAATGTGATGGTGGGTTTTGCCCGTCTGGGCGGCCGTTCTGTTGGCATCGTCGCCCAGCAGCCGGCTTGCCTGGCCGGTGTGCTGGATGTGGACGCCAGCCAGAAGGCGGCCCGCTTTGTCCGCTTCTGTGACTGCTTCAATATTCCGTTGGTCGTGCTGGAGGATGTGCCCGGATTTATGCCCGGGCTCAATCAGGAACACGGCGGCATCATTCGCCATGGCGCCAAATTGCTGTATGCCTTCTCCGAAGCAACTGTTCCCAAATTGACAGTGATTGTGCGCAAAGCCTACGGCGGGGCCTACTGCGTGATGAACCCCCGCCACATCGGCGCGGATCTGGTATTGGCGTGGCCTTCGGCAGAGATCGCGGTGATGGGCCCTGATGGCGCTGTCAATGTCATCTTTCGCCGTGACATTGCCGCTGCCGAGGATCCCGTTGCCAGGAAAAACGATCTGGTCGCCGACTATCGCACTCGTTTTGCCAATCCGTACATTGCTGCCGCGAATGGCTTCATCGACGATGTGATCGAACCGCATGAATCCCGGCCACGGCTTATCAACGCGTTGGAAATGCTGCAAAACAAACGCGATCAGCTTCCGCCCAAAAAACATGGCAACATCCCTCTGTGAAGCGAACGCCGATGGGGCTGATGGGACGGGATACGATGACGCTACCGCAGATCGAATTTGAACTCTCTGCGGAGCAGTTCGCGTTGATGGGCTTTCCCCGCTTGCAACAGGGTTTGCCTTTGTCGCCGGTGCTAGATGGCGGCGTGCTGCTACCGGGGCCGGGGCCGGATCCCTGGTACACGGTGCAAAAGGAGGCGCTAATTCCTCGTTTTGCGCGGATTGGCCCTGCGTTCTACGCCTTTGCCGGGCAGATTGTGGAGGCGGATATCGAATACGGTCGGACGCAGATGGCCGTGTTGGTGGTTGACTGTGGAATTGTTACTCTGCGCGTAGCGTGCGCGCCCAACAGCGACGGCATCTTACCGGAGGGAACATGGGAGACCCGTTTTACCGCCGGCTTTGCGCCGGTTCAGGCGATCGTGGAGGAGAGTTTCGCCGCGCCGGTAGGGCGCGTGGTGGATATCTCCTTGTGGGGGTTTCGCCGCCTGCTTCTCTCGCCGGGTGATGCCGCATTCGGTAGCTGGCACGAAAGCAGCGAGATTCCACCGGCTCCGTTCACCTATGACCGGCTTCTGATACAGGCTCGGGTCCATCGGCAGGGGATTTAGCCTCGATGTATGGACACGCTACTTTATGAAGCGCGCGTAAAACTGTAAGGATCTGCCGATGTTTAAGAAAGTCTTGGTCGCCAATCGAGGTGAAATCGCTGTGCGGGTGTTGCGAGCGTGTGAAGAGCGGGGCATCGCCACAGCTACCGTTTTTTCGGATGTGGATCGGACTGCTCTGCATGTGCGCTACGCCGATGAAGCCTATGCCATTGGTCCAGCTCCTAGCCGGGATAGCTATCTGCGCATTGATAAGATCATCGATGTGGCGCGCAGAGCTGGGGTCGATGCCATCCACCCTGGCTACGGCTTTCTGGCAGAAAACGCTGAGTTCGCGTCCGCTTGCATCGATGCCGGCATTACATTTATCGGGCCGACGCCGGATGCCATCGAAAAGATGGGGGACAAACAGACGGCACGAGAAACCGTGGCCAAGAACGGCGTGCCGCTGATGCCTGGTTCTCGCAAAGGTTTGCGAGATGAGGAGCTGAGAGCGACTGCTGTGCAGATCGGATTTCCGTTGATGATTAAAGCGACGGCAGGCGGCGGCGGCAAAGGGATGCGCGTGGTTCATGATCCCAACCAGTTTACCAGTGCCCTATTGGCTGCGCGGCGGGAAGCTGTCGGCGCCTTCGGCAATGGCGAGGTGTACCTGGAAAAATACATCTCCAACGCTCGTCATATCGAAGTGCAGATTTTGGCCGATAGTTACGGGCATACGATCCATCTGGGCGAGCGGGAATGTTCTATCCAGCGACGGCACCAAAAGCTGATCGAAGAGTCGCCCAGTGTAGCTGTTGACGAAAGCCTGCGTCAGGAACTCGGTCGGGTTGCAGTGGCTGCAGCTGAGTCGGTGCGCTATGTAAATGCCGGGACGATTGAGTTTCTGTTCGATGCCAATGAGGAGAAGTTCTACTTTCTGGAGATGAATACCCGGCTGCAGGTGGAGCATCCAGTCACAGAGTTCGTGACAGGCGTGGACATCGTTAAAGAGCAGCTGGTCATAGCCGCTGGCCGGCGTATGCGCTACCGTCCGGAAGATATTCGGCCTACGGGCTGGTCGATTGAGTGTCGCCTCACTGCCGAGGATCCGTTCAATAATTTCATGCCCAACAGCGGAATTGTGACCTATCTTAAGGAACCAACTGGCCCAGGCGTTCGGGTGGAAAGCGCGCTGTATCGGGGATATGAAGTGAGCCTCTTCTACGATCCGATGGTCGCCAAACTGATCGTTTGGGGAGAAAACAGAGCCGAAGCGATTTTGCGTATGCGCCGGGCTTTGAACGAATATCGCATCAATGGGATCAAAACGTCGATTCCTTTCCACCAGGAGATTATGGACAGCACTGAATTCATCTGGGGGACATTTGATACAGGATTTCTCGATCGTCGGCAGCTGGTAGCAAAGAGTGAACCTGATCTGGAGCAGGCGCGTATCGCAGCTGTGGCCGCCGCGCTGGTGGCCCATGAAGCTGGACGTCGGGCCGTTCATATTGGTGGGCACGAGAATCGCTCAAACACCATGAACTCCTGGAAACGGGTCGGTCGTGTGGGGGCGATGGGAGGCCGGTGGTGAAATACTTTGCCACTGTCGGAGATCACACGTTCGAAATTGAAATAAACAAAGACGGTGTGATGGTCGACGGCAAGTCGATCACAATTGATCTGCAACAGAGTGGCGTGTCTCAGCTATATAGCCTGCTGTTGAACGGCGCAAGCTTTGAGATATTGATCGAAGATACGCGGCAGAGTTATGATGTGACCCTGCGGGGTGAGCAGTTTCGTGTACAGATAGAGGATGAGCGTACCCGGCGGCTCAATGCAGGACGTCAAGGGCCTGCGCTACCGTCAGGGGATCTGACTGTCAAAGCGCCCATCCCGGGTCTGATTGTGAAAGTGTTGGTGCAGCAAGGGGACGAAATCATAGAAGATCAGCCCTTGATGATCCTGGAAGCCATGAAAATGGAGAATGAGATCCGGGCCTTGCGTTCTGGAACGGTGCGCAAAGTGGAGGTGAACGCTGGTCAGCGCGTTGAGCAGAATGAGGTATTGATGGTCGTCGGGTAATTTGGGACGCGATACGAAATCGAGAACATCGCGCTCTACAGAGGCGCGCAAAACAGTAACTTTCACGCTGCGGTTAGCGTTGAACCGGACGGAACGAAATGACAATTGTTAAATTGCCTCCCCCCCGATTTTCCAAGTTCGTATTCTCCGCGCTGCTCATCGCGCTGGCCTTCGCCGCTACCTATACTTCATCCGCGGCGGCCTTTTCCGAGTTGGACTTTAGGCAAATCGTTTTGTTTGGAGGCGCGGTCAACGCCGTCCTTCTGCTCGGCGCGCTGCTCTGCCTCCGCTCCAAGCTCATAGCGAACGTCGCCCTGTCGCTGGTCGTTCTGGCCGGCGTTGCGACGGCGTACATCATTCATACCGACCTCTACTCTACCGGAAACAGGGCCGTCCTCATCCTGCTGTGCGCCGCGTCTGCCGCGGGACTGCTCGTCGCCTTTCAGGTCATGGACGAGGCGCGCTGGAGCGGCGTTGCGCTCTCTGCAGGAGCATTGCTGGGGCTGGGGGTTATTGCCGGGGGGTACCGCCCCCCGGCAATAACCCCTGTGGAAGGGGATACCACGAACATTCGGGACATCTTCTTTCGGGAAAGGCCGAACCTGTATTTCGTTTCCTTCGATGCTATGGCTCCGCGGGCGCTGCTCGATAAATACCTCAACCTAGAAACCACGGAGTTTCACGAATTATTTGAGGCGAATTTCCGGCGCTTTCCCAATTTCTTCGCCAACAGCGTCATGACGGGCCATTCTCTCAACACGCTATTGGCGCTGGATGTGGATGTGTACATATCGCTGCGACGAGAGCTGGCAGAGAGAGGCGCCGACCCCGACCCGTTCTTGTTCTCGGGACAGAATTCGAGCCCGCTGCTCGGAATCCTCCGCAAGAACGGTTACGAGACCACCTCAATATACATCGACAACCACTTCGGGAGACGCAAAGGCCCCTACATCGACCACTACATCACGTTCGAGAAAAACATCGCCTGCAATCTGTTGGCTGATGGCATACGAGATTGGGCTTTCTGGGGGTACTGCCGCTTCTTTGACGGAAGCTTCGACTGGGATAACAGACGTGTCGCCGAGCAGGTCACGAAGGTGAGCGCCGGTGACGGACCTCAGTTCGTCATCACCCACATATACGCGCCGGGACATACCTCAAGATCATTCCGGTACGACAACGCGGATCAGCTAGAAAAATTTAAAGCTTACTACATCAACGGCAACGCACGCGCAGCTCGATACCTGGAGCTGATTCTCCGGCATCTGGAAGAAAACGATCCTGGCGCAATCCTCTTGGTGTACAGCGACCACGGTCCCATCCTGTCCCAAGGGATGGATCTCGAGGCCAATCGGGAGTTTGTCACCCAGGACTATTACGGCATTCTGGGGGGCATCTATCCCCGTGACACGTGCGCCGCCTATTTCGACGATGTCTCGGCCCAAGGCTACATGACCATCCTGGATGCCGTTCACGCCATACTTCGCTGCCTGTCCGGCGGGGAAAGCGCGCTCATTGAGCCGCGGGCGTACACGTATCCCGCGTATGGTCCGATTCCTGCGGATGCCAATACCAGACCCAACTATAAGGAGTTTCTGTATGAATAGACCATGGCGACGCATGCTGTTTGGGGTGGTGATTGGCGCGAGCATCATCCTGTCGGAAGCGGCTCAGGCCTATGAGGGAGGCGGCGGACCTGCATCCGGCGGGGCGGTAACGACAGAGGTCTTCCTGGCTTACATAGACCCGGGCGCAGCGGGCTTCATCGTCGTATCGGTGCTTGGGTTCCTGGCGGCGATCGGATACACGGCGCGGGCATATCTCAGTCGCATAAGGCGGATCGGCTCCCGGAGCAGGCAGACGACACGGGAAGACGAAGTCTCTTCGGACCAACTGGACGCATAGGGTAGCGCGGATCAGTGAATCGGATATTGAGCGCGGACGGCGGGTCGTTCAAGGGCCTGTCGGGACGAGTGTACCGGGCTTGCCGGGAAGCAGGCTAGCAGCGCATCATGCGCGGGCTGAATCAAACTGCAGCGGCCGCTATGGAGAAGCTTCTCGCCGAGCCGTTTTTCCAGGAGTTGGTGGGGGGCGCCCCCCACCAATCGATACGAAATCGAGAACATCGCGCCCTACAGTGGCGCGCAAAACAATAACTGTCACGCTGCGGTTAGCGTTGAACCGGACGGAACGAAATGACAATTGTTAAATTGCCTCCCCCCCGATTTTTCAAGTTCGTATTCTCCGCGCTGCTCATCGCGCTGGCCTTCGCCGCTACCTATACTTCATCCGCGGCGGCCTTTTCCGAGTCGGACTTTAGGCAAATCGTTTTGTTTGGAGGCGCGGTCAACGCCGTCCTTCTGCTCGGCGCGCTGCTCTGCCTCCGCTCCAAGCTCATAGCGAACGTCGCCCTGTCGCTGGTCGTTCTGGCCGGCGTTGCGACGGCGTACATCATTCATACCGACCTCTACTCTACCGGAAACAGGGTCGTCCTCATCCTGCTGTGCGCCGCGTCTGCCGCGGGACTGCTCGTCGCCTTTCAGGTCATGGACGAGGCGCGCTGGAGCGGCGTTGCGCTCTCTGCAGGAGCATTGCTGGGGCTGGGGGTTATTGCCGGGGGGTACCGCCCCCCGGCAATAACCCCTGTGGAAGGGGATACCACGAACATTCGGGACATCTTCTTTCGGGAAACGCCGAACCTGTATTTCGTTTCCTTCGATGCTCTAGCTCCGCGGGCGCTGCTCGATAAACACCTCAACCTAGAAACCACGGAGTTTCACGAATTATTTGAGGCGAATTTCCGGCGCTTTCCCAATTTCTTCGCCAACAGCGTCATGACGGGCCATTCTCTCAACACGCTATTGGCGCTGGATGTGGATGTGTACATATCGCTGCGACGAGAGCTGGCAGAGAGAGGCGACGACCACCCGTTCTTGTTCTCGGGACATCATTCGAGCCCGCTGCTCGGAATCCTCCGCAAGAACGGTTATGAGACCACCTCAACATACGTCGACGACTACTTCGGGAGCGGCAAAGGCCCCTACATCGACAACTACATCACGTTCGTGAAAAACAGCGTCTGCAATCTGTTGGCTGATGGCATACGAGATTGGGCTTTCTGGGGGTACTGCCGCTTCTTTGACGGAAGCTTCGACTGGGATACCAGACTTGTCGCCGAGCAGATCACGAAGGTGAGCGCCGGTGACGGACCTCAGTTCGTCATCGCCTACATATACGCGCCAGGGCATACCGGAAAATCATTCCGGTACGACAACGCGGATCAGCTAGAAAAATTTAAAGCTCAACACATCAACGACAGCGCACGCGCAGCTCGATACCTGGAGCTGATCCTCCGGCATCTGGAAGAAAACGATCCTGGCGCAATCCTCTTTGTGTTCGGCGACCACGGTCCCTACCTGTCCCGAGGGATGGATTACGTCGAGGCCAATCGGGAGTTTATCATCCAGGACCTTTACGGTATTCTGGGGGGCATCTATCCCCGTGACACATGCGCCGCCTATTTCGACGAGATCTCGGACCAAGGCTACATGACCATCCTGGATGCCGTTCACGCCATACTTCGCTGCCTGTCCGGCGGGGAAAGCGCGTTCATTGAGCCGCGGGCGTACACGCGGCCCGCGTATGGTATTCCTGAAGATGCCAAGTCCAACTATAAGGAGGTTCTGTATGAATAGACCATGGCGACGTATGCTGTTCCCGGAGCAGGCAGACGACATGGGAAGACGAAGTCTCTCCGGACCAACTGGACGCATAGGGTAGCGCGGATGACAGTGACAATTGTTAAATTGCCTCCCCCCCGATTTTCCAAGTTCGTATTCTCCGCGCTGCTCATCGCGCTGGCCTTCGCCGCTACCTATACTTCATCCGCGGCGGCCTTTTCCGAGTTGGACTTTAGGCAAATCGTTTTGTTTGGAGGCGCGGTCAACGCCGTCCTTCTGCTCGGCGCGCTGCTCTGCCTCCGCTCCAAGCTCATAACGAACGTCGCCCTGTCGCTGGTCGTTCTGGCCGGCATTGCGACGGCGTACATCATTCATACCGACCTCTACTCTACCGGAAACAAGGTCGTCCTCATCCTGCTGTGCGCCGCGTCTGCCGCGGGACTGCTCGTCGCCTTTCAGGTCATGGACGAGGCGCGCTGGAGCGGCGTTGCGCTCTCTGCAGGAGCATTGCTGGGGCTGGGGGTTATTGCCGGGGGGTACCGTCCCCCAATAACCCCTGCGGAAGGGGATACCACGAACATTCGGGACATCTTCTTTCGGGAAACGCCGAACCTGTATTTTGTTTCCTTCGATGCTATGGCTCCGCGGGCGCTGCTCGATAAATATCTCAACCTAGAAACCACGGAGTTTCACGAATTATTTGAGGCGAATTTCCGGCGCTTTCCCAATTTTTTCGCCAACAGCGTCAAGACGCGCCAGTCTTTCAGCACGCTATTGGCGCTGGATGTGGATGTGTACATATCGCTGCGACGAGAGCTGGCAGAGAGAGGCGACGACAACCCGTTCTTGTTCTCGGGACATCATTCGAGCCCGCTGCTCGGAATCCTCCGCAAGAACGGTTACGAGACCACCTCAATATACGTCGACGACTACTTCGGGAGCCGCAAAGGTCCCTACATCGACAACTACATCACGTTCGAGAAAAATATCGCCTGCAATCTGTTGGCTGATGGCATACGAGATTGGGCTTTCTGGGGGTACTGCCGCTTCTTTGACGGAAGCTTCGACTGGGATAACAGACTTGTCGCCGAGCAGATCACGAAGGTGAGCGCCGGTGACGGACCTCAGTTCGTCATTGCCTACATATACGCGCCGGGACATGCCTCAAGATCATTCCGGTACGACAACGCGGATCAGCTAGAAAAATTTAAAGCTCAATACATCAACGGCAGCGCACGCGCAGCTCGATACCTGGAGCTGATCCTCCGGCATCTGGAAGAAAACGATCCTGGCGCAATCCTCTTTGTGTTCGGCGACCACGGGCCCGCCCTGTCCCAAGGGATGTACCTGTCCCAAGGGATGGATTACGTCGAGGCCAATCGGGAGTTTATCATCCAGGACCTTTACGGTATTCTGGGGGGCATCTATCCCCGTGACACGTGCGCCGCCTATTTCGACGATGTCTCGGCCCAAGGCTACATGACCATCCTGGATGCCGTTCACGCCATACTTCGCTGCCTGTCCGGCGGGGAAAGCGCGCTCATTGAGCCGCGGGCGTACACGCGGCCCGCGTATGGTATTCCTGAAGATGCCAAGTCCAACTATAAGGAGTTTCTGTATGAATAGACCATGGCGACGTATGCTGTTTGGGGTGGTGATTGGCGCGAGCATCATCCTGTCGGAAGCGGCTCAGGCCTATGAGGGAGGCGGCGGACCTGCATCCGGCGGGGCGGTAACGACAGAGGTCTTCCTGGCTTACATAGACCCGGGCGCAGCGGGCTTCATCGTCGTATCGGTGCTTGGGTTCCTGGCGGCGATCGGATACACGGCGCGGGCATATCTCAGTCGCATAAGGCGGATCGGCTCCCGGAGCAGGCAGACGACACGGGAAGACGAAGTCTCTTCGGACCAACCGGACGCATAGGGTAGCGCGGATGACAATGACAATTGTTAAATTGCCTCCCCCCCGATTTTCCAAGTTCGTATTTTCCGCGCTGCTCATCGCGCTGGCCTTCACCGCTACCTATACTTCATCCGCGGCGGCCTTTTCCGAGTCGGACTTTAGGCAAATCGTTTTGTTTGGAGGCGCGGTCAACGCCGTCCTTCTGCTCGGCGCGCTGCTCTGCCTCCGCTCCAAGCTCATAGCGAACGTCGCCCTGTCGCTGGTCGTTCTGGCCGGCGTTGCGACGGCGTACATCATTCATACCGACCTCTACTCTACCGGAAACAGGGCCGTCCTCATCCTGCTGTGCGCCGCGTCTGCCGCGGGACTGCTCGTCGCCTTTCAGGTCATGGACGAGGCGCGCTGGAGCGGCGTTGCGCTCTTTGCAGGAGCATTGCTGGGGCTGGGGGTTATTGCCGGGGGTACCGCCCCCCGGACAATAACCCCCGTGGAAGGAGATACCACGAACATTCGGGACATCTTCTTTCGGGAAAGGCCGAACCTGTATTTCGTTTCCTTCGATGCTATAGCTCCGCGGGCGCTGCTCGATAAATACCTCAACCTAGAAACCACGGAGTTTCACGAATTATTTGAGGCGAATTTCCGGCGCTTTCCCAATTTCTTCGCCAACAGCGTCCCAACGGTCGCTTCTCTCCACACGCTATTGGCGCTGGATGTGGATGTGTTTACATCGATGCGACGAGAGCTGGCAGAGAGAGGCGACGACAACCCGTTCTTGTTCTCGGGACAGAGTCCGAGCCCGCTGCTCGGAATCCTCCGCAAGAACGGTTATGAGACCACCTCAATATACATCGACAACTACTTCGGGAGACACAAAGGCCCTTACACCGACAACTACATCACGTTCGAGAAAAACATCGTCTGCAATCTGTTGGATGATGGCATACGAGCTTGGGCTTTCTGGGGGTACTGCCGCTTCTTTGACGGAAGCTTCGACCGGGATTGGAGACTTGTCGCCGAGCAGATCACGAAGGTAAACGTCGGTGACGGACCTCAGTTCGTCATTACCTACATACGCTCGCCGGGACATACCCCAAAATCATACCGGTACGACAACGCGGATCAGCTAGAAAAATATAAAGCTTACTACACCGGCAACATCAAAAACACAGCTCGATACCTGGAGCTGATCCTCCGGCATCTGGAAGAAAACGATCCTGGCGCAATCCTCTTTGTGTTCGGCGACCACGGTCCCTACCTGTCCCGAGAGATAGATCTCGTCGAGGCCAATCGGGAGTTTGTCACCCAGGACCGTTACGGCATTCTGGGGGGCATCTATCCCCGTGACACATGCGCCGCCTATTTCGACGATGTCTCGGCCCAAGGCTACATGACCATCCTGGATGCCGTTCACGCCATACTTCGCTGCCTGTCCGGCGGGGAAAGCGCGTTCATTGAGCCGCGGGCGTACACGCGGCCCGCGTATGGTATTCCTGAAGATGCCAAGTCCAACTATAAGGAGGTTCTGTATGAATAGACCATGGCGACGTATGCTGTTCCCGGAGCAGGCAGACGACATGGGAAGACGAAGTCTCTTCGGACCAACTGGACGCATAGGGTAGCGCGGATGACAGTGAATCGGATATTGAGCGCGGACGACGGGTCGTTCAAGGATCCGTCGGGACGAGTGTACCGGGCTTGCCGGGAAGCAGGCGAGCAGCGCATCATTCGCGGGCTGAATCAAACTGCAGCGGCCGCCATGGAGAAGCTTCTCGCCGAGCCGTTTTTCCAGGAGTTGGTGGGCGGCGGACACATCGTGAAGACCAGCTTGTTCAGCGCCGAAGATCCCGATGCCCGGCGCGTGATGGAAGAGGGCTGGAGCAACGCGGTTGAACATGAAATTGTGGATTTCGTCACTTGGCCTTATGAGTGGCCGTTTTCGATGCTAAAAGACGCGGCGTTGCTGCAATTGCGTCTGCTGGAGGCGAGCGTACTGAACGGCTGGATACTCAAGGACGCGACGCCGTTCAACATCCAGTGGAATGGATCCCGGCCAGTTTTCATCGACGTGCCATCCTTTGTTCCGTGGGAGGGCGGCGAATACTGGCAGGGCTATCGACAGTTCTGTTCGACTTTTCTGACTCCATTACTGCTGACCGCGCACCTGGGCGTCCCGTTCCAACCCCTACTTCGCTCACGCCTTGAGGGCATCCCGCCGGAAGAAGCGGTGAAGTACTTCTACGGGCTGCGGCGTTTCAAGCGCGGCGTCCTGTCCCATATCTGGTTTCCAGCGAAAGCGGAGAGCCAGATGCGTCGTCGGGAGGGAGCGCAACAGTCACGCGGTCGCGGGCGTCGGCAGACGAAGACGATGCTTCTGTCCCTACTGGACAGCCTGAATCGGCTCGTCGCCAGATTGTCCTACGGGCCGGCGAGTTCGGACTGGGCGCGGTACTCGGAGACACACTCCTACGAAGGGGATTTCGAGCGTAAGAAGGACTTCGTCGAAAGGCACATATCGGCGCGGCGTCCAGACCTGACGTGGGATTTGGGCGCAAACACGGGGATGTTCTCTCGTATCGCGGCGCAGCGCTCGCGGATGGTCGTCGCCGTGGACAGCGATCAGGACGCGGTGGAGCTGCTCTACCGAGAGGTGCGTGGCGGCGGGCCGAAGAACGTCATTCCCCTTGTAATGGACCTGGCGAACCTTTCTCCAGGGCAGGGCTGGGCGGGTCGTGAGCGCGCGGCCTTTGACCGGAGGACCGGTCCCGACATGGTTCTCTGCTTGGCTTTGGTCCATCACATGCGCGTTTCCGCCAACATCCCCTTGCCACTGTTCATTGGCTGGTTACGCAGTTTGAAGGCGACAATCATCCTGGAATTCGTCAGGCGCGGCGACGAGATGTTCCAGAAGCTCCTGGAGAACAAGCGGGAAAACTATACGGACTACAGCGCGGAGAACTTCGAGGCGGAGGTCAGCAGACACTTTTCAATCAGCGATCGGTTGAAATTGAAGGACGGGAAGCGGGAGATATTCCTGCTGGAGCCGGTATGACGCGACTGGCCCGGCCCAGGCTTGGTAGTGGTAATTGAAATTGGCGCGATCTGGATTTGACAGCTGTTGCGGGATGATGTAGAGTATAAACCTTGTCTCCTGATGGGTGCGTGATTCTGTTGACTGTATCTTGGAACGGCTATCAAGAGATAGGGGGTAGGGATTCAATGTTGCGTACTTGCGTATTGGTCAGAGCGTGATTTGTCAAGGGAGGCAATCTGTTGTAAGATAGTGTATGGATGGTGGTAGCGAGGCACATTAACAGCTGAAGAGTGGTAAGATAGCAAGTTTTGACAAGCCAGATAGAAGAGTTTGTAGGAGCTTTGCGTAGGGAGCGCTATTGAGCGCTGCAAGTGCGGGTCTGTTGAGGCAGGCTGCGCTAATTGCGGCGTTTGGTTGCGAAGATACGGAGAGTTTGATCCTGGCTCAGGATGAACGCTGGCGGCGTGCTTAACACATGCAAGTCGAACGGGAAGCGTCCTATGGAAGCGAAAGTGGAAGTAGGGTGTGGAGAGTGGCGGACGGGTGAGTAACACGTAGGCAACCTGCCCTGGAGCGGGGGATAACCATGGGAAACTGTGGCTAATACCGCATAGACTCACGAGGTGGGAGCTTGGTGAGGAAAGTTCAGGCGTTTGAGGAGGGGCCTGCGGCTGATTAGCTAGTTGGTGGGGTAAAGGCCTACCAAGGCGATGATCGGTAGCTGTTCTGAGAGGAAGACCAGCCACACGGGAACTGAGACACGGTTCCGACTCCTACGGGGGGCAGCAGTGAGGAATATTGCGCAATGGGGGCAACCCTGACGCAGCAACGCCGCGTGGAGGATGACGGTTTTCGGATTGTAAACTCCTTGACTGGGGGAAGAGAGAGGACGGTACCCCAGGAGAAGACACGGCTAACTACGTGCCAGCAGCCGCGGTAATACGTAGGTGTCGAGCGTTATCCGGAATTACTGGGCGTAAAGGGTGCGCGGGCGGCGACACAAGTCTAGCGTGAAAGCTTTCGGCTTAACTGGGAGAGGACGTTGGAAACTGTGTGGCTAGAGTGAATGAGAGGGGGGCGGAAATCCCGGTGTAGTGGTGGAATGCGTAGATATCGGGAAGAACACCAGAGGCGAAGGCGGCCTCCTGGCATTTAACTGACGCTGAGGCACGAAAGCGTGGGTAGCGAACGGGATTAGATACCCCGGTAGTCCACGCTGTAAACGATGTGAACGAGGTGTGGGCAGTGTAGAAGCTGTCTGTGCTGGAGCAAACGCGCTAAGTTCACCGCCTGGGGAGTACGGTCGCAAGGCTAAAACTCAAAGGAATTGACGGGGGCCCGCACAAGCAGCGGAGCGTGTGGTTTAATTCGATGCAACGCGAAGAACCTTACCTGGGCTTGACATGTACGTAGTAGTGAAGGGAAACTGGAACGAGCCTTCGGGCAGCGTAGACAGGTGCTGCATGGCTGTCGTCAGCTCGTGTCGTGAGATGTTGGGTTAAGTCCCGCAACGAGCGCAACCCGTGTTGCTAGTTACAAGTGTCTAGCGAGACTGCCGGTAACAAGCTGGAGGAAGGTGCGGATGATGTCAAGTCAGCATGGCCTAGATGTCCAGGGCTACACACACGCTACAATGGTTGGTACAAAGGGAAGCGAAGGGGAGACCTGGAGCGAATCTCATCAAAGCTGATCATAGTTCGGATTGCAGGCTGCAACTCGCCTGCATGAAGTCGGAGTTGCTAGTAACCGCAGGTCAGCAATACTGCGGTGAATACGTACCCGGGCCTTGTACACACCGCCCGTCACGTCATGGGAGTTGGTAAGACCTGAAGAGGGTGCCCCAACCGTGAGGAGGGAGCTGTCAAAGGTGGGACTGATGACTGGGACGAAGTCGTAACAAGGTAGCCGTACCGGAAGGTGCGGCTGGATCACCTCCTTTCTAAGGGAAGCGAGAGTCGGTAGTTCTGTGGAGATGGGAGTGAGAGGGAAGGGGTTCTGAGGATGGGCTCATTTTTTCTTACTGTTTGTTGAGGAAGCGGAGCTGCTGTTGGTGTAGGGGCTTGTGTAGAGGAGTTATCTTACCACTGTTCAGGGGTTAATGTGTTTGTTGTGTGTGTGTGTAAGGGGTGGTAAGATGGTGGGGGCCTGTAGCTCAGCCGGTTAGAGCACTGTGCTGATAACGCAGGGGTCCGTGGTTCGAGTCCACGCAGGCCCACTGTGTGGGATTTCAGAAAGGATTCTGCACTGTATAGGCGCGAAGGCGTTGGTATCGAAGGGATGCTTTTCGCTTAGGCGCTGATGTATTGAGGGATGTTGTGAGTGGGTTGGCACCTTAAGAACTGAATAGGATAGAGAAGAGCTGCTGTAGGTGAGAGATGGATTGCGTCTTAGCGAGTGAGAGGCGCGATCTTGAAGTAGCAGGTTAAGCTACAAAGGGCGTACGGAGGATGCCTAGGCGTCAAAGGCCGAGGAAGGACGTGCACCACTGCGAAAAGCTGCGGGGAGTTGTGGTGAGGCTGTGATCCGCAGATATCCGAATGGGGGAACCCGCCCTGGGGAATGCTGGGGCAGCGCATGGTGAAGAGATAGCCATGTTGCGGGGAACTCGGGGAAGTGAAACATCTAAGTACCCGGAGGAGAAGAAAAGATTCCGTGAGTAGTGGCGAGCGAAAGCGGAGGAGTCCAAACCGGGCTGGTGAAAGCTGGCGCGGGGTTGCAGGAGGCGGCTGTAGGGTTGGAGCGGATAGCGGAAGGGCACTGGAAAGGCCGACCGGAGAGGGTGAAAGTCCCGTAGGCGAAATCTGCGAAGACCCGGGTTGTTATCCTGAGTATCACGGGGCACGCTAACCCTGTGAGAAGCTGGGGAGTCCACTCTCCAAGACTAAATACCTTTGACGACCGATAGAGGACAAGTACCGTGAGGGAAAGGTGAAAAGGACCCCTGTGAGGGGAGTGAAAGAGATCCTGAAACCGTATGCCTACAAGCAGTCAGAGCCTGATGCTGGGGTGACCTGGCCGGGTGATGGCGTGCCTATTGGAGAATGAGCCAACGAGTTATGGTCAGTAGCGAGGTTAAGACGGTTGAGTCGGAGCCGAAGCGAAAGCGAGTCTGAAGAGGGCGGATGAGTTGCTGGCTGTAGACCCGAAACCAGGTGAGCTATCCATGTCCAGACTGAAGCGGGAGTAAAATTTCGTGGAGGGTCGAACCGGTGTGCGTTGCAAAGCGCTCGGATGAGGTGTGGATAGGGGTGAAATGCCAAACGAACCTGGAGATAGCTGGTTCTCGCCGAAATAGCTTTAGGGCTAGCGTCGTTCGTTGAGGATAGGAGGTAGAGCACTGGATGAGGTAGGGGGCGAAAGGCTTACCGAACTCAACCAAACTCCGAATGCCTATGCTTAAGAGCGGCAGTTGGACTACGGGAGATGAGTTTCGTAGTCGAGAGGGGAAGAGCCCGGATCGTCAGCTAAGGTCCTGAAGTGGTGACTAAGTGGGAAAGGATGTGGAGTTACAGAGACAGCCAGGAGGTTGGCTTGGAAGCAGCCATCCTTGAAAGAGTGCGTAACAGCTCACTGGTCAAGTGATTCTGCGCCGAAGATATAACGGGGCTAAAGTCACCCACCGAAGCTACGGGTTCGTGGATGCTTGTGTGGTGTGGGCGGGGATATATTCTTGTTTGCGCTGCGGGGTATTCATGAGCGGTAGGCGAGCGTTCCATGGGAGCTGAAGCGATACTGCGAGGAGTCGTGGAATCCATGGAAGCGAGAATGTTGGCACGAGTAGCGAAAACTGCGTGAGAACCGCAGTCCCCGGAAGTCTAAGGTTTCCGACGGGAGGTCAATCCGCGTCGGGTTAGTCGGACCTAAGGCGAGGCTGAGAGGCGTAGTCGATGGAAGACAGGTGAATATTCCTGTACCACGTAAAGTTGCAAGAGCGAAGGGGTGACGCAGAAGGGTAGGTCAGCCAGCGGTTGGAAGGGCTGGTGTCAAGCCTGTAGGCGATGAGGGCGGGGGGAAAAGACCGTCTGAGCTGAGGGGTGAAGACGAGCCTGAATAGGTGGAAGTGATTGAACCCATGCTGCCGAGAAAAGCCTCTAGTGAGACTTTGCGTGTCCGTACCGCAAACCGACACAGGTAGACAGGTGGAGAACACCAAGGGGACCGGGAGAACCTTCGTCAAGGAACTAGGCAAAAAGGGTCCGTAACTTCGGGAGAAGGACCGCCTCGGTAGAGTGAGGGTGGCATGCCTGCCCGAGCTTGAGGAGGCCGCAGAGAAGAGGCCCTGCCGACTGTTTAGCAAAAACACAGGTCTGTGCGAAGTTGAAAGACGACGTATACGGGCTGACGCCTGCCCAGTGCCGGAAGGTTAAGGGGATGTGTGCGAGCACTGAACTGAAGCCCCGGTGAACGGCGGCCGTAACTATAACGGTCCTAAGGTAGCGAAATTCCTTGTCGGGTAAGTTCCGACCCGCACGAAAGGCGTAACGAGTGGGGCGCTGTCTCGACGGAGGGCCCGGTGAAACTGAAGTAGGAGTGAAGATGCTTCTTACCCGCAGCAGGACAAAAAGACCCCGTGGAGCTTTACTGCAGCTTGATATTGGATTAGGGCTTAGTCTGTGTAGGATAGGTGGGAGACGTTGAAGCTGGTTCGTCAGGGTCGGTGGAGTCGCTGTTGAAATACCACCCTGAGTAAGGTTTGATTCTAACCTGTGGCGTGATCCGCTATGGGGACAGTGTCAGGTGGGCAGTTTGACTGGGGCGGTCGCCTCCCAAAAGGTAACGGAGGCGCGCAAAGGTTCCCTCAGGCTGAATGGAAACCAGTTGAAGAGTGCAAACGCAAAAGGGAGCTTGACTGCGAGACGGACATGTCGAGCAGGGACGAAAGTCGGCGTTAGTGAACCCACGTTTCTGAGTGGAAAGGACGTGGCATAACGGATAAAAGCTACCCCGGGGATAACAGGCTAGTCTTCCCCAAGAGTTCACATCGACGGGAAGGTGCGGCACCTCGATGTCGGCTCGTCACATCCTGGGGCTGGAGTAAGTCCCAAGGGTTGGGCTGTCCGCCCATTAAAGTGGCACGCGAGCTGGGTTCAGACCGTCGTGAGACAGGTCGGTCTCTATCCGCTGTGGGCGTAAGGGAATTGAGAGGGGCTGTCCCTAGTACGAGAGGACCGGGATGGGCAGACCGCTGGTGTGCCAGTTGTCGTGCCAACGGCATGGCTGGGTAGCTAAGTCTGGGAGGGATAACCACTGAAAGCATCTAAGTGGGAAGCCAACCTCAAGATAAGTTTCCTCACAGAGAAGTCTGGTAAGTGCGCTGGGAGACGACCAGTTAGATAGGCGGGACGTGTAAGGGCTGAGAGGCTTTGAGCGAACCCGTACTAAAGCGCGAGGGCTTAACCTGTGTGTAGTGTTCTGGTCAGAAGTGAGCAGAGCGCGTCGCCGCAGCAGTGATTTTCTATCCTGTTTAGTTCTTAGTGTGTCAACGGGTGTGCGCGCACCCTGTGCGCGGAGTTGTGTGTAGCCGACAGTCTCCGAGTGTGGAGCGGTCGGCGCCCGATGTGTGCATGACAGAGGAGTTGGTGGTAAGAGCGGTGGGGAAATACCCGGCTCCATCCCGAACCCGGCAGTAAAGTCCACCAGCGTCGATGGTAGTGCGGAGGCGACTCCGTGTCAGAGTAGACCGCCGCCAATTCCTCTGCTTTGTTCATCCGGGCTTCTCAGTAAACCCTGACGAGATGTGGTACACTGTGCGCAGACATCGGTCTGGTTCTGGTCTGCGGTCAATTTCATGGATGATATCCCTCCTGATTCTGGATTTCTACCATCTGTAACCACGAATCGATTTCCTGTCCCATTGGTGCATAGCCAAATAGAAGACGCGCGTACCGTCATGACCGGATGTCATTGCGGATTATTGACGCGCCTTCAACCCCTCCTACAGCATAGGAGCATTCTGCATGACTGTTGCCGCCGTCATTCTCGCCGCCGGCTACGGAACCCGTATGAAATCGAAGCTGCCCAAAGCTCTGCATCCTCTGGCGGGCAGACCGCTGATTGAGTGGACGTGGCAAGCGTTAGACGGGCTTTCTGATGTGCGCCCGGTTGTAGTGGTCGGCTACGCAAAAGAGCAAGTACAGGATCTTCTCGGCGAGCGCGTCGCCTACAGCGTGCAGGAGGAGATCCTCGGCACAGGGCACGCGCTGATGAAGGCAAAGCAGCTCCTGTATCAACAGGCCGACCAAATTCTGGTCCTCTACTCGGATATGCCCCTTCTGCGCCAGGAGACGCTGCGAAAGCTGACACAATTTTGCCCGGGCAGTGAACAGCAACAGCGTTTTTCAATTGCGCTGTCTATGTTGACAATCGAACGTGAGGAGGCCCAGGGCTTTGGCAGGATTGTGCGCAACGCGAACGGCGCTGTCCAGGAAATTGTAGAAGAGGTTGACTGTACGCCTGAACAGCTCGCCATTCGTGAGCTGAATCCAGGTGTCTATTGCTTTAACGCCCAATGGCTTTGGGAAAATCTCTCATTGTTGACACCCAGCCCCAGGGGGGAATATTATCTGACCGATATGGTTGGGGTCGCCGCTGCCCAGGGCCAGCGGATTGAGACACTTGTGGCCCCGTTGGATGAAGTATATGGCATCAACAACCGCAGCCATCTGGCAGTCGCTGCACAAGTTCTGCGCCAACGCATAAATGAGGAACATATGCTGGCCGGTGTTACGATTATCGATCCGGCATCCACATATATCGATGCCTGTGTGTCCATAGGTCAGGATTCAATCATCTATCCGGGAACCCATCTGCAAGGGCACACAACCATTGGCGCCGACTGCGAAATCGGGCCGAACAGCCGTATCATCGATAGCGCAATCGGTGATGATTGCAAAGTTGAGTACAGCGTCATCGAGAAGGCCAGGATGGAGCAAGGTAGCGCAATCGGTCCGTTTGGCCATCTGCGGATGGGGGCGCATCTCGCTGAAAATGTGCATATGGGAAACTTTGGCGAAGTCAAAAACAGTTATCTTGGCCCAGGCGTCAAAATGGGTCACTTCAGTTATATCGGGGACGCCACTGTTGGCGAGAATGTAAATGTTGGCGCCGGCACGATCACGTGTAATTTTGATGGCGTTACCAAGAACCACACCATTCTCGGTGATGATGTTTTTCTCGGCAGTGATACGCTTCTGGTCGCGCCAGTCACCCTCGGCGCGCGCGCGCGGACAGGCGCCGGGTCTGTCGTAACGCGAGATGTAGCGGAGGATGCACTGGTTTACGGCGTGCCCGCACATCGTGCGCGCGCCACCGAACCAGGCGATGCGCGCACGTCAACTCCGCTGCAAGAGAAGAAGGGAAAGCATGAGTGAACCGCCTACGCAGCGCCCAGTGCCGCGCCAGGTAGCGTAGAAAAAGGAGTCATTTGTGGATGTGGAACCTGCATGGATGATAGCGGCGCTTATGCTCCTATTATTGACGATTGGCTCTGTTGCTGCCGCAGAAGTAGCCTTGTCCGCAGCATCCAGAAGTCGTATTCGAAAACTCCTCGCCAACGGCAATCAGCGGGCAAAATTAATCGACCGGATGCTCTCTGACCCGGCCCGTTTTCTCTCTACACTGTTGATCCTCAAAAGCTTGGCGTATATTCTCGCTGGCGCTCTGACCGTTTCTTTCACGACAAGCCTTCACTGGCCTAATGACAGAATCGTTGCCACAGTTGTCCTCATCTGGCTCCTGTTTCTTTCCTTTCAGATCGTCGGACGTGGCTGGACTCTGCGTCAGCCGGAGGCGGTTGCGCTCACCATCGCGAGCGCGGTGAATCTGGTGGCTGTGATTCTGACGCCGCTATCGCTTCTCCTCCGCAGGCTGGCTACCTATGCGCGGGGAAATACGGACGAAGTGACTGCGGAAAACGTCTTCCTCAGCGAAGACGGCTTGCGCTTCCTCATTCATGTAGGCGAGGGCGAGGGCGTGATCGAAGAAGACGAGAAGCAGATGATTGCCGGTATTTTTGAATTTGGCGAGACGACCGTGCGCGAGATTATGGCGCCGCGGCTGGATATCGTTGCTGTGGAGGTGAACGCGCCGCTCAACGAGGCCCTCAATCTAATTATCGCCAATGGACATAGCCGCATCCCTGTTTATGAAGACAGCATCGATCATCTACTTGGTGTACTCTATGCCAAAGACCTTTTGCTTTGCCTCCGGGACGGGAGTCAGAACGCCCCGATTCGTCAGTTGTTGCGGCGCGCCTATTTTGTGCCCCAAAGCAAGAATCTGGACGAACTCTTTGAGGAGATGCAGGCCCAGCGCATTCATATGGCTCTGGCCGTCGATGAATACGGCGGCACGGCTGGTTTGGTTACGATCGAAGACCTGTTGGAAGAGATCGTTGGCGAAATTCAGGATGAGTACGATTCAGAAGAGCCGCAATTGAAGAAGTTGGGGCCAGATATCTATATTTTTAACGCGCGTTACGATATCGATGCGGTGTCCCGACTTATCGACGTTGACCTAGCCGCGACCCATGAAAGCATCGATACATTAGGTGGTTTCATATACAGCCAACTGGGGCGGGTTCCGGAACAGGGCGAAAGCATAAAATACAGAGATTGGCGCTTCACGGTGTTGTCTGTTGATTCCCGGCGTATTGAACAGGTGCGCGTAGAGCCGCGCCACAGCCCTGAGAACAGCGCGCAGCCCTTGAATCAATCCTCGGCAGAGGAACAGGCCAAAGATGCCACAGGGTCCGGCTATTTGCAATCGGCCACCTAAGATCGAAGGGGCTCTTCTTTGAACGAAGCAATACCCCAAGGGTTAGTTACAGCCGCCCAGACTGCCAGGGAACAGGCGTATGCGCCATATAGCAACTATACCGTCGGCGCCGCCGTGCTGACAGCAGAGGGAGAAGTAATAGCGGGCTGTAACGTTGAAAATGCCTCATATCCGGCGACCATCTGCGCCGAGCGTGTGGCCCTCACCGCTGCCATTGCTCAAGGAAAACGTCAACTAAAAGCTATCGCTGTCGTTACTGTTGACGGCGGTACCCCCTGTGGCATCTGTCGACAAGTGATGGCTGAACTTGGGCCAGAAATGGATGTTTACATCAGTGATGATGTCGGCAACTTTCGCCGTACAACTGTCCGCGCGCTGTTGCCCGATGCTTTCGGCGGCTAACAGCAGCCGGTATTTTTCTTGCCAAATGTTATTGTCAGGATTTCCAGGTTGCAGAAGAAAAGGGGCGCGCCATACTGGACAGAGTACACGAAGGCGAGCAGCTTTTTATCCCATTGAGTAGCATCGGCGCAGACGAAGAGGGCACTATGTGCGTCGCCGGCTACCAAGATGGCTCTATCTCGATGCTCACAGAGAGATAGATTGTAGACTTACTCCATCCTATCGATAGTGTCGTAATAGCCCTTATATCCCACAACGAAGGCATGGGATATAAGGGCTTTGTGTTAAACGATATCAGGCGCTCGGCTTGGGAAGCCTAAACACTTCAGGTTTGGGTAGCTCGCCAAATGTCCACTTGAGATGGGCATTCGCTTGTGCGCTCTTGGGTCCCCTTCTCAAATCGTTGACTTTCTCTCCCCACTCTGTTATCTTTTGACCATGAACGTTCCGGCGCTGATGGCAACCTATCAGTTGCGTCAACGAGAGTATTTGCTGCGTATCACACGCGCAATGACCTCTCGACTAGATCTACCGAGCCTGTTGCGTCTGATTCTTGAAAGCGCTGCGGAGATGTTGGCCGCGCCAGCCGGTGTGATCGTATTGAACGATGAGTCTGTGGTCGTACCCCTGGCAGACGGGCGCAGTCTGGTGGAGGATGATGAACCCTTTCGCATTCGAGCGGCATATGGGATTCCACCACAGCTTCTGTCGGCGTTTCGTCCTCTGTTGAAGATTGCGTCGCTATCCTGGCTAGTATCAGAAAATCGTTTGGCTGAGGAAAAATCGAATGATCCTACGATGCCCGGCAGCTGGGCGGCAGGACCGTCCGAGTCGCCAGTTTTTTCTCTGGGCGATCGCTACCAGCAGGAGATGGAACGCCGGGTACGAGAAGTGGAATCCGCGCTCGGAAAGAAGCTGGGACAGGTCATTGGCCTGCCTCTGCTTTTTGAGGAAGACCTGCTCGGCGTAATTTATCTTTTCCGCGATGACTCGGCCTTTTCGCCTCTGGACTGGCAGTTTTTGCAAGGGTTCGCTGATCAGGCGGCCATTGCCGTGCGCAACGCGCGCCTTTATCAGCAGATCGCGACAGAGCGCAGTCGGCTGGCCATGATTGTGCAGAACAGTGTCAATGGCATGATGATTCTTTCACCCAATAAACAGGTGGAAGTCATCAACCAGCCTCTGTCTATAATGACGGGAATCGCGCTCCAACAGGCGATCGGCCAGCCCTGTGACAAAGTGTTGCCGCTGATAAATCTGCACGGGGAAAATGTCTGTAACGCTGATTTCGATATACTGTCTTTACCTGAAGACGGCACGCAATGTGAAGGTGACATCGTCGTGCCGGACGGGGGCCACATCTCTGTCTCTGTAACATTCACGCCCTTAAGAGATGAACAGAACCGGCTGGTGAATATTATTGCTAATGTCTTGGACATTACACGTTTTCGGGAAGAGGAGGAGATGAAATCCACCTTTGCCTCGATTATCAGTCACGAGTTGAAAACACCTGTTGCATTGATCAAAGGCTATGCTCAGACCCTCGCCCGGCCGGATGCGGCCTGGGATGCGGAAACCGCCCGACAAAGCCTGGAAGTAATCGAAGAGGAAGCCGACCGGCTGGAAGCGCTGATCAATAATCTGCTGGACGTCAGCCGTATTCAGGCCGGCGGTCTGCGGCTGGATCGTTCTGTTGTGAACGTGTGCCGGCTGCTCGAACGAGTCGCGCAGGACTACCGCACCCAGACCAACGCCCACACAATCGCACTGGATCTGCCCCCGGATCTGCCGATCATGTACGGCGACGAAGAACGCTTGCGCCAGGTGTTCACAAATCTGCTCAGCAATGCGATTAAGTACTCGCCGGACGGCGGCGCCATTCGCATTGGCGGCTGGCAGGAGGGAGCGCAAGAACAGGACACAAGCGGACGGGTCGTCCTCTATGTGGCGGATGAAGGGATTGGCATACCGACAAAAGATCTGCCCAGGATATTTGATCGTTATTACAGAGTGGATAGTGGTCTGCGTCGCAGAACAGCCGGCGTTGGTCTCGGTCTCTTTCTCATCAATGCCATTGTCGAAGCCCATCAGGGGGAGATTTGGGTTCGTAGCGAAGTAGATAAAGGTACAACCGTCTTTGTGGCGTTGCCTGTGGACGAGAAAAGAGCAGGGGGAGAAAATGTCTGAAAGGACGACGATGGCAATGGGCGCGTTCGGTCAGCGCATGTCAGCGAGACGCTTCTGCGGGCGATTCCACTTATGCTGACCGGGCTGGGCGTGGGCATTGCCTTTCGCATGCTGTTTTGGAATATCGGCGCCGAGAGTCAGTTCGCGTGGGGAGCTATTGCCGTGCCTATCTGCTCTGTCGCACTCGACTTGCCGTATATGCGCGGCGAGCGTTAGCTTTTGTGGTTGTATACAAATTTGGAGTTGACCTTTCTTATGCGTGAACAGGAATATCGAATTGAGCGCGACAGTCTGGGCGAGGTACGGGTACCGAAAGATGCTTTGTATGCTGCTCAAACCCAGCGAGCAGTTGAAAACTTTCCCATTAGCCCTTTGTGTTTTCCCAGGCAGTTTATCCGTGCAATCGGGCTGATCAAAGGGGCGGCTGCGGCTGTCAATCTGGACTTGGGCCAGATGGATGCGGAGATGGCTGGGGCAATTCAGGGCGCCAGCGCTGAAGTCGCGGACGGCGCGCACGACGCCCATTTCCCACTCGACATCTTCCAGACCGGTTCCGGCACCAGCACCAATATGAATGCCAATGAAGTGATCGCTACGCTGGCCTCTCGGCAACTGGGCCGTGGTGTTCACCCTAACGATCACGTGAATATGGGGCAAAGTAGCAACGACGTGATTCCGTCTGCCATCCATGTCAGCGCCTATCTTGCGGTCGTCGAGGAGCTTCTACCGGCCCTGAGACACCTGCAGGAGACACTGGACGCCAAGGCAGCGGAGGTAGACAACGTCGTCACCACCGGGCGCACCCATCTGATGGATGCCATGCCCATCCGTTTGAGTCAGGAGTTGGGGGGCTGGAGCAATCAGATAAACAAAGGGCAGAGGCGATTGTACGACGCGCTGGCGCGGTTGGCAGAACTTGCCCAAGGGGGCACAGCGGTCGGCACCGGCATCAATGCGCATCCCGAGTTCGGCGAGTGTATGGCGGCCAAACTGGCGGAGATAACAGGGCATCCCTTCAGGACAAGCGAAAACTACTTTGAGAGCCTGAGCAGCCAGGATGCCGCGGTGGAGTTAAGCGGTCAGCTCAAGACCATCGCTACATCGGTAATGAAAATGGCGAATGATCTGCGCTGGATGAACAGCGGGCCAATTGCCGGCATCGCTGAGATTGCGCTGCCGGCCCTGCAGCCCGGCAGCAGCATTATGCCGGGTAAAATCAATCCGGTAGTTCCGGAGGCGGTTGCGATGGTTGCCGCGCAGGTGACAGGCAACGACGTGACGATTACGATCGGGGGGCAGTCCGGTAGCTTTCAGTTGAATGTAATGCTTCCGGTCATTGCTTACAATGTGTTGCAGAGCATCTCAATTTTGGCCGGCGCCAGCCGTGTGTTGGCAGATAGGGCTATTGCCGGCTTTGCTGTGAATACAGAGCGTATTGCCGGGCTTGTTGATCGGAATCCGATTCTGATCACTGCCTTGAATCCAGTGATTGGGTATGAATTGGGCGCGCGGATCGCCAAGACAGCCTATACGCAAGGGCGCACCCTGAAGGAAGTGGCTCTGGAGATGACCGATCTCAGCACTGACGAATTGGATGAACTGCTCGATCCTCGCAAACTGACCGAAGGGGGCATTCAGCGACGCTAAGATGCAGCGCGGAGCCGCTCCGCCAACTCGGCATCTTCGTAAAAAGGGGAGCCCGGCTCAGCGCGCCGGGCTCCCCTTTTCTATGATCTTGTTTCTATGATCTTGCCTATTTACGGGGCAGGTAATTGAATGGATTGCGCGCGACACCCCACTCGCGAATTTCGAAGTGCAGATGCGGCCCCGTGGAAGATCCAGTATTGCCTACGGTACCCAACCGTGTTCCCTTGGCGACATTTTCGCCCTGGCGCACGTAAATGCTATGCATATGAGCATATAGTGAGACCCGGCCGTTGCCATGATCGATCATCACCATCGTGCCATATCCATTATTCCAGCCGCTTCGCGCCGCGACCACGTAGCCGCTATCTGCTGCGACGATAGACGCACCCGTCCAGGCTCCGATATCGATGGCTGTGTGGCCGTTCCAGAATCGTTGCGTAATGATACCGCTGACCGGCCAGGCAAACGTTCCGCTCCCTTTGGAGGCAGAGGCAGGAATTTCGCCCTGGTATACCACAACCTGCAGGGGAACGTAGGGTTTCGTGCCGTTGGGAATGACCAGCTGTGTGCCGATGGTGATCCGGGTATCCCCAGATTTCAAATTGTTGGGAGAGTAGTCGACAATCTCATCGATAGACACCTTATATTTCGCCGCAATGGATGATAAGGTATCCCCTTGTCGAACGATATGCAGCGCGCCATCAACCGGCAGAATGACAAGGCGATCGCCAACCTTCAGCATGTCCGGATTGGGCTCCAGGAGCGGATTGGCCCATAGAATCGTGTCCGGTTTGAGGCCATTTTGGTCAGCAATCTTTGTAACTGTATCACCTTGGCGAACCGTATAGACTTTTTGAATTTTGCCAGAACTGAATGAAGCCGTGCTCGTTGACAGCTCAACGTTCTGTACATTCAGGGATACTGGGGCAGGCTCCTCATCATTCTGTACAGTGGAGGGAATGGCCGCGCGTTGAATCGCCTCGCCGCCCTCTGTCATAGAATGGCGGCTGCTCGGTAGATTTCCCGTCGACTGGTGTATATCACCGGTGGTGTCTTCTGCGAACAGTCCATTCGCCGGCAAATTGAGTAATAAGGGAAGTTCAGGGAGTTCTTCTATCTGGCTGATCAGGATCGCAATCGTTAGCACCATCAGGACGGCAAGATGGCTCGCAATCCGGATTGGCGCCATCTGTTCGCTCAGGAATTTCTGGAATTTCTGTATGTGTGGTGGCAACTGTCCTACACTGGGTGAAGCCAAGAAGTTGGTGAGTCCTCTCTGCAGAGCGACTTCGCCTACGCTGCCTGCCGGCTGCATAGAAACCGGCGCCGAACGCCGCCTCCTATTTGTCGGAGGTGTCTCGTCACTGAGGGTTATCCGGTATTGACTTGGGCTGGTAGGAACGGGGGCCAGGAATGAATTCCGATCCGATGTGGGGGGGGCATCTGGGCGACGAAAAGGGTGATGAGCGAAGCGGCGCTGTTCTGCGTATTCGTCGCTTTTCAGGGGCTGGCCGAATCGATATTCTCTTTCCGTACCTGATGGTTTCCATGGCGTCATCTGGTGTTCCGGGCCTCCAAACCTATGCGAATCTCTTGATCTCAGAAAGCAAAGATCAGCTGTTGAATAGACGGGACATCAAAGGCGGCGGCGGTAGCTGGCCTTGTGCCTGCCCGCCTGCCTTCCATGCTAAGTGTATTGTTTTCGGCGGCACACAATGGCGCCGATTTTTGGGTGTTCAGATGGCCGACGATTTCCCCAGAGAAAGGCGTGGCCGACCACAAGTCTGGCAGGATTTATCTTCAGAAGGCATTATAGAGATAAAGGAAGCGCCACACAAATTTGATCAAAGGCCTGAACGTACATTTACGCTGCTCAGACACAGGCCGTTCAGAAAACGGTGTGTGAGCGTAGGTTTTGCGTCGGATTCCCGTCAAGTATACACTTCGCGCAACCTATATCAGCGCATACAATGCAAAATCGTCTTGTGCTTACACAGAGGCGCCTAGAGGATTCTTGTCAGATCGGGGTATGAAAGCTCCATTTGGAGGGTTCGAACCGAACACCGGCCTAACCGCGTCTCTTTCGAGCAGAGGCGCATTGCAACCCTACTTGATAAGTGTATCCAGGAATTCCTGATTGTCTCGAGTCCGGCTGAGCCGTTCTAGAATGGGTAGAATTGCTTCGTTGCCCCCACCCATCGCGTCGCTCATCCGGCGTAGAGTATACACTTTTGCCAGCACTTCGGGTTCCAGCATTCTTTCTTCAGCTCGCGTATTGCTGCGTTCAATATCGATGGCCGGGAAGATGCGGCGCTCGGATGTGCGTCGGTTCAACTGCAACTCCATGTTGCCGGTGCCTTTGAACTCTTCATAGATAACGTCATCCATTCGACTGCCCGTATCCACAAGGCAGGTAGCGATAATGGTCAGGCTACCGCCTTCTTCCAGATTTCGGGCTGCGCCAAAGAAACGTTTTGGCGGGAAAAGCGCAGCCGGATCGATCCCGCCGGAAAGCGTACGGCCGGAAGGGGGCACAGTCAGGTTATAGGCACGGGTCAGACGAGTGATGCTGTCCAGCAGAATCACCACGTCCCGGCAACTTTCCGTCAGACGTTTGGCCCGTTCTAATGCCATCTCTGCTACCCGCACATGGTTTTGCACCGGTTCGTCGAATGTACTGCTGATGACCTCCGCTTCCACGGACCGGTCCATGTCCGTTACTTCCTCGGGGCGCTCGCCGATCAGGACCACCATTAAGTGCAGGTCGTCGTAGTTGTTCGACATGCCGTTTGCAATGCGTTTCAGGATCGTTGTCTTTCCCGCTTTGGGCGGACTGACGATCAGCCCACGCTGACCGCGGCCAATCGGCGCCAACAGATCGATCATACGGGTGGCCAACAGATTGGGTTTGGTTTCAAGGTATATCTGTTCGTCTGGAAAAATCGGCGTGCGTTTCTCGAATATTGGACGACGCTTTGCCTCTTCCGGGTCAAGGCCGTTGACCGCCTCCACCTTTAACAGGCCGAAATATTTCTCCGTGTCCTTTGGAGGACGCACTTGGCCGACAACGAGATCGCCTGTCCGTAAACCGAACCGACGGATCTGACTTTGACTGACGTACACGTCCTCCGGCCCTGGCAGAAGGTGGTCACTGCGAAGAAAACCAATGCCATCCTGTACGATTTCCAGGATGCCGCCTCCGAAGATATAGCCTTGTTTTTCGGCGTTTGCCCGCAGCAAACGTATGATCAGATCATACTTTTTCAAGCGGGTATAGCCGCTGACCGCCATCGATCGCGCTATATCTCTGAGTTCATCCAGGGTGCATTCCTCCAATTCGGCCATAGTCATACTGAGCATTTCCATAATTTGTTCCTTGTCAGGCTCAACAAATCGTCACTCATTGCTTGCGCAACAGGGCAACTTGATTGGAATACGAGCGAGAATTCTGTAAGTGTGGGTTGTCAATATGTCGTGAAGACAGATCGTCTACACAATGAGATCTTTGGGGATTGCCCGAATTCGGGCAGTTCTTTCTAATGATTCGACTTACGCCAGGGTTGGGTAAATACCAAAGAGGTTTATTCGGCAAACCACCACTTGCGTCCGCCTCCTATCCGCGACAGTCGTCCGCTGCGTCTATAATTCTGAATTTATCATCGCCAATTGCATATAGAGCGAGCAGGCCACTTAGCAAAGTTCTGTATTTGGATAAAAGTAGCGGACGCATAAAGTGGAGGTAAATGTGCAACGTCATCAACAAGTATAGCAGTCTTTGCGTATGGCGTCAACTATCATGCGCTCGTGGGTGCATCTCAGATTGGGGAGGAAAGGCCATTCCCAGAAGGAGATAGTGTCCGATTCTCTCTGGGATTCTCAGACGGCAGAATTCACAATGCGCAAGCCCGGCCAAGTAGCGTCAGCCGGGCTTGCGCACCGTACCTCGCTACCACTCCCAGATACCGGCGATTTCTTTCAGCTCCTCAACATCGAGGATCTCGATCCGGCGGTAGCCCAATTCCACAAAGCCCTGACGTTTGAAATCCCGCAGGATGGCGCTGACCGTTTCTCGATATGTGCCGAGTCGATCTGCCAAAATCTGATGGCTGATCCCCTGAATCATGCCATCTTTATAGTTGCTCAGATCGACGAGGAGAGCCGCCAATCGTTCCGGCAACTTTTTGTACGCCACATCTTCCAACCTGTTTTCCACCTGAAGCAGCCGCTTGCCGTACGTTTGTAACATCCCCCATCCCAGAATCGGGTAGTGTAGCGTCATAGCGCGCGCCTCGGCAGCCGGAATCGACCAAACCACCACATCTGTATCCGCTTCCGCAAAGACATTCGCCTCTCGTGGTCTGTTCAAAGCGCCCTCGCCAAATATGGCAGCCGGCTCCAGCGACCCTATGACTAGCCGGCGGCCTTCATGATTGGGGCAGACCAGATGGATTCTACCCTGCATAAGAACGAACATTTCTCTCTTCAGCGCAGCCGCATCGGCCACAACCTCGTTCGGGCTGTATGATCGCATACGCACATGCTTCCCGAACGACGGGTCGTCGCTCTGGAGATCCATTAATGTCTGCAATAGCCCGGATTTTCTGCCCACGACATCGCCGGCAGTGGCGTGTTGGTGAGGGGTATCGAGCATATGTAACATCCTTTTTCTTGACTGCCCCGCAGAACCAGGGCAATGAGCGTTCGACGTCGGTTCGGGATTCGGTCGGCGGTTTCACGATTCTGCCCATCCCTACAGGCAATCGTTATCATCAGAAACGGCGCGTTAGATTTGTTATCTGATCAATGATACCCTATGAAAGTTACAGTTCTGTTGCGCTAAAGTTAGCGTTCCATTTGCATTTGAACGGCACAGCATATTTCCCGTCCTGATAAGCTTCGATCTCAGGTAACTCTCAACATTTGGTTTTTTGTCTGACGTTTGTCTTCACTATATTCATTATTCATTACGAGATCACTCGATAGAAAGTTCCTGCTCGGTAAAGCGCCCCCAAATTCTGGTAACTACGTCTCGTGGTATAGACACTTCATACCCCCCGAAAAGTACAATTGTGAACTGCTCCAAGCTGTGCTACACTATATTATTTGCAGAATTATTTGCAGAAAATAGTATACGGTAGTATATGGAGAGTAGCTGTTTCGAGGTCTGTTATTCTACTTCAGGAATTTAACCCCCGTGCTGACTCTTGCCTAATGCACAGTCGCTCATAACTTGACGCATACATAAATTTAAATAGATCGATCCGACCTAGCTACACAGTCATTTGGCGAGAGAAGCGAATGCCAACAAATGTGAAGAGAAATGTGAAGAGAGTCGTCGCAGTTCTTGTAAGCATTGTCTGGCTCAGCCTTATTGGCCTTCTGGCTGCGCGATTTTTTGTGCCTAGTCTTCAAGAGATCCTACCGGCGCAGGTGAGGGAGCTCACTGATCCGGCGGTGCTGCGCGAACGGTTGGATGTCCTCACCGATTCGTTGTCAACGAGAATCGACGCCCTGTTTCCTGCAGAGCCTGAGGGCATGGAAACGGCCACGCCGGATCCGGGCACACCCACTCCACCGCCGGCCACGCCTGTGCCCCCAACGCCCACCATCACGCCGCTTACTCCGGAATCTGTGACGCCGGAGCCTGAACTATCTATGGGCTCAGACGGGCAGCCTGTATCAATTTCGGTGGCAGTGATCGAGCAAACAGATTTGCGCGCTGCTCCCAGCGCGGATGCGGACGTCATTGGGCTGGTAGCCGCAGGTGCAACAGTCACCGTCAATGGCAAAGACCCCAGCGGTCGCTGGTATCGATTAGAAGACGGTATGTGGATTGGGGCCGATGCCTTGGTCGAGGCCCCGCAGGCTCAGGTCGCTATTGTGATGGCGGAGACGCAGCAGCCCACCGCAGAATCTGTAGAACAGGAGCAGCCGACTCAATCTGCAACGCCCATTGCCACGTCGGTGGTCCAACCTGTGGCTGTCAAGGCCGTCGTCAATGCAGACGCGAACCTGCGTTCCGGCCCTGGCGTTGAATTTGACCGGG
Organism: uncultured Caldilineaceae bacterium; assembly: GCA_958295915.1. Taxonomy (GTDB): domain Bacteria; phylum Chloroflexota; class Anaerolineae; order Caldilineales; family Caldilineaceae; genus Bin5. The sequence goes on along the minus strand of OY282381.1, from coordinate 1,704,144 downwards.
TAGATGGTGTCTATTTCGACTCAGACGTAATGATTGTCGGCAAATCTGCCGATAATGAATGGTATCTGCTTGAAAGCGGCGCGTGGCTGTTTACCGACCTTATCACTGAAGCGATTGATGTACCGGTTGTCACTGAAGACGGCGCTCTGGGTTCACCGCCGGCTTCGGACACAGACCCTGAACAACCGGGATCGGTTACCAACGCCCCTGCCAATCTGCGCTCCGGTCCCGGTCTCCAATTCGATCGTGTTGGCGGCGTCGATCAGGGGCATGTCTTGACAATTGTCGCACAGGACCCCAGCGGCGAGTGGCTGAAACTTGAAGACGGTTCCTGGATTTTCGTTGGACTCGTGGACAATGCGCCGACAGATGTGCCTGTAGAGGCCGAGGAAGTCGCCGATGTCGAGGTCGAGGCAGAGGATATCGCTACCGACGAAGGCATCCCTGACGAGGCGCCTGCTTCAACCGATGAAGTTGCCTCGAATAATGTGAATGCTGACAGTGAACCGGTTCCGGACGCGTCCGAAGATGAACCAGCTGCACAGACAAGCGAGGATAAACCAGTTGCGTCGGTAGTCGTAAACGTCGATGCCAATCTGCGAGACGGCCCCGGCCTTGGCGCGACGATTGTCGGTTCAGTCCCTGCCGGCACGAAGTTGATAATTGTCGGTCAGTCCGCCGATGGCCAATGGCTCAAACTCGACAATGGCCAATGGGTTTTCGCTGCATTGGTGGACAACGCGCCGGCAGATGTGCCTGTAGAGGCAGAAGAAGGCGCCGAGGCCGAGGATACCGAGGAGTAGACACACCGACTTGTTGCCACTCAGTTTGCGACAGCACAGCGCCGTGTCGGCCACTTCAGCCATGCGGCGTTTGTATTTATGGTTGTTTTGCGCGCGACTGTGGAGCGCGACGTAGCCAGGGTGATAACAGCCATGCGGTGATCGGACACACTCGCACAGAGTTGTTCTAGCTTGTACAACCACGGAGAGATGTTGATGCGTATTTTACTCTACACTGGAAAAGGTGGCGTTGGCAAGACGAGCGTCAGCGCGGCCTCCGCTCTGCGTTGCGCTGAATTGGGCTACCGGACTGTAGTCCTCAGCACCGACTCCGCGCATAGTCTCGGCGATAGCTTCAACACCCGCATTGGCAACGAGCTTGTGGAACTGACGCCCAATTTGTGGGGCCAGGAGATCGATCTGCTCCATCAGATGGACAAATACTGGGGTCGGGTGCAGGAGTATCTGAACGCGCTCTTCGCCTGGCGGGGAATGGATTCCCTCGTCGCCGAAGAGACGTCAGTTTTGCCGGGGATGGAAGAACTCGCCAGCCTGATGCAGATTACACATCTGGCCGAAAGTGGCGTGTACGACGCCATTGTCATCGATGCTGCGCCGACCGGGTCCACCTTGCAGCTACTTAGCTTTCCGGATATAGCTCGCTGGTATATCGAGAAGATCATGCCTTTCGAGCGTCGGACATTGCAGATCGCTCGGCCAATCATGTCCCGTATGAGTGATTTCCCGTTGCCGGACGACGATATATTCGAGAGCGTCGAAGAGCTGGTGGATGTGCTGGAACGCACCAGTCTGCTTCTGAGCGACAGCAACATCAGCAGTATGCGACTGGTGATAAACCCGGAAAAAATGGTCATCAAAGAGGCGCAGCGAGCCTACGCCTACCTCAATTTGTATGGATATGCAGTCGATTCCATTGTCTGCAATCGGGTCTTTCCGCAGGAACTGCAAGAGGACTACTTCAACGGTTGGATCGAAGCGCAGCAGCGCAATCTGGCCCTGGTTGAAGAAGCATTCCACCCGCTTCCGATCTTTCGTATTCCGTTTTTTGAGGAAGAAGTGCTGGGCCAGGAGATGCTCCAGCGTATGGCCGCAACGATTTTTGGGACTGATCCGGTGCGCGGTGGGAGCGGCGACCCCACCCAAATATACTATCAGGGCGAACCGCAAAAGATCTACGCCCGCAACGGCCATTACATACTCAGTATCGCCCTGCCTCTGGTGGAAAAGGATGAAGTCAACCTGCATCGTAGCGTTGTGGACGAGCTGATTGTTCGTATCGGCAACTGGAAACGCAATATCGCCTTGCCAATTGGCCTGGCGCGGCTGGAGATCGACGGCGCAAAATACGAAGGCGACCGGCTGAATATTCTGTTCCGCAAGGAAGAGTTCGACTCGGAAGATGCCGCCGAGTCGATACAGACCAGCCCTTGGGCGCAGCTGAAAGCTCGCCTGCAAGGCGAATCCGTGGCCTGATGTCCGGATTGATAGGAACACTCCCTGGGATCTCGGGCGTCTCGCCCGCATGAAAAGAGGTTGCATTGCTCGCCACTGTTGGGCGCGACAGGTAAGAGGCTGTTTGGTCACAATCGTTTCAACGCCGCGCGGGCCGCGTGGAATCCACACATACCATGGACACCCCCGCCGGGCGGGGTGGAGGAGGAGCAGAGGTAAAGGCCGGGAATCGGTGTGCTGTACGGCGGAAAACGCAGCGCCGGTCGGGTCCAGAGCTGACGCAGATCCTGCACGCCGCTGTTGATGTCGCCGCCCACATAGTTCGGATTATAGCGCTCGTAGTCGGCGTTGTTGTGAACGGCGCGCGCCAGAATCGTGTCTTGAAAGCCGGGGGCAAATCTTTCGATCTGTGCCTCCATGGCCTCCGTCATATCGATCGTCGAGCCATGAGGTGTGTGGCAGTAGGCCCAAAGCGTGTGCTTGCCCGCTGGCGCCCGTGTCCTATCGAATAGGCTCTGCTGCGCTACCAGCACATATGGACGTTCCGGTATCTGTCCGCTGCTCGTCGCTTTCTCGGATGCAGCGATCTCCGCCAGGGCGCCACCCACATGAACCGTTCCTGCGCGACGACATATCGCCGCCCGCCAAGGCACAGGATCGCTCAGTGCATAGTCCACTTTATGTACCCCTGGGCCGTAGCGATATCTCTCCAATCGACGCCGATAGCCTGCGGGCAGCCGAGATCCCGCCAGCCGTAAAATTTGCCGAGGTGTCACATCCAGCAGAATCGTCCGACTGGGCGGCAGTTCGTCCAATGACTGTACCTGCCAGCCGGCCACGATATCCCCACCCAAAGCCCGCAGATAAGCGGCCATGGCGTCTGCAATGGCCTGAGAACCGCCCTGAGGAAAGGGCCATCCCACTGCGTGGGCCAGAATTCCCAGCACCAGCCCGAAGGAGGAGGTGAATAGCTGCCGAAAATCCAGAAACGAATGGGCGACAAGCCCGGCGAAGAGAGCTCGCGCTCGTTCTTCACGGAAAAACAGGCGAGACAATAGAGGAGCGGGCAACCCGCCGGGTATGCCAAAACGCGCCAGCGCCGGCAGATGCACTGTCAGAGGGAGCGGTCCCAGTAGTGCCGGCGCCAACTTCTGCCAGTCTGCCACCAGCGGGCCAAAGAGTCGGACCCAGCTCGCGCCGTCCCTGCCGATGGACGACGCCATCTGCGTCAACGAACGATAGAGACCGACCGCCGAGTCATCGTCCAGCGGATGCGCCAGCGGAATCTCCGGCTGAACCCACTCCACCCCGAAACGCTCCAGCGGCAGCGTGCGAAAAAAAGGCGACCCAAGCGCCAGGGGATGAATCGCCGCGCAGATGTCATGGCGGAAGCCGGGTAGGGTAAGTTCAAGGGTGCGAGTGCCCCCGCCGACCGTTTCCTTCGCTTCGATTACGAGAACGGAACGGCCTGCGCGCGCGATTGTAATGGCTGCGGCCAGCCCGTTCGGACCGGAGCCGACAACAACGGCATCATAGTTTCCCATCGGTCAGTTTGTGCGTCAGTACGCCTTTGTAGCGATTACTCCCCTCAATCGCTTGTCATGCTGTGTCATATTTGACCATACCTCTGACGTTCAGCGCCTTCACGCCCACTTTCGCACGCTCCATTGAACAACGTAAAGATACAGACGCCGCAGGGACGCAATGAATTCACCAGTTTTTCGTTGCGTCTCCGCGTCCTGGCGCGCCCTCAATTCGATTGATTCTAAGCTGGCAGAATAGAGTAGCCGCGTATCGACCGAGCCGTCGATACGCGGTGTACGAACAGACAGACTACAGATAACTGCCGCCTGGCGCTACTCTCCCTCAAACAGCTTCTCATTGCGATGCAGTCGTCGGGCGATGCCGAAGGTCTGGCCCTGCGCGCGCATCGTTGGCGCGTGGGCCGCCAGATAGCGGGCTGCGGCCACCAGCACATGCACCGCCTCTGCCTGGGAATCCGGCTCGGCAGCCAGCAGGTCGTGCTGGCGGAAGGCCGCTTCGATACACTGGATCGTGTGGAAATTACGGTCCTCCCGCAGCAGCAGTGCGCCCAGCTCCGCGCGCAGCGCCGCCGCGGCCCCACCCTGAAAAAGATAGTCGCCTACCGCGCCGCCGGCGGGGTTCACCTGCTGCTGCTGATCCAGCAGCTCCGCCAGGGGAGGAACATGGGGCACTGTGCCATTGACATCGGGCGCGGCCGGGAGCCGGGCCGCGGGAATGTTGAGGAACCGGTCCAGATAGATGCTCAGGGCGCCATCGAAGACCCCCCGCAGCAGATGTGGATAGCCATCTGGCGGCTCGTATCCCTCCAGTCGGCGCAGGCCCTGATGGACGGCGTTGGCGAAGGTGAAGGTGTGCAGCGCTGTGTCCCAATCGCTGAATTCGTTGCTCGTGTGGAAGCGAGCGATGCGTAGGGCCGCGCTATAGGCGACCGTCGCGGCCAGTTCCACTTCGCTGGCGCCGGCCCGCAGCGCCGCCAGTAGCCCGTCGACAATGGCCTGCGGATCATCGTCCAGTAAGACCGGCGCCAATCTCTCGCGTCCAGCCCACCGGCCTCGGTTGGACTGACCCATAGCCAAGGCATCGGGGATCTGGGCGCGCGCATCCCGCAGCAGCTCGATCAGATCGATGGGATTGCGCCAGGCGTTGGACTCCTCCATCCGCCGGGCCGATGCATAGCCAGGCACCAGGCTTGTCAGAACCGTTTCCGCTTGCTCCCAACCGACGATCTCCAGCGCTTCGAAGGCTTTGTTTGTAAAGTCCAGGGGATGTCCTACGTCGATGTAGCGAAAGTCCGTGGCTGCGCTGAAGAGAATATCCGCCATCTGTTGCGGACCGGCGCCGGCCCGCAGAGCTGTGACGATGCAGCGCTCCGCGCCTTCTGCATCGCGCACAAGAATAAAGCGACGGAACCATTGCTTCAGAGTTGCCAGGTCCGGGCTACCGTCGGGCAGAGGCGTTACCAGAAATCGGGGCGAGCTAGCGGCCGTATCGGACGCGACCGCAGCCAAGCCATGGGCCAAGGCTCGAGCTCGATCCTCCCGTCGCAGGCTGGGCAAGAGATTTTGGAAGCAGGTGAGCATGGTCAGCCCCTGGCCCCAGCCCTGCATCCGATAGTGGACGCCGAAATTCAGGCCGGCGGCAAAGGGCGACAGGGTATCGTCGGCTTCGTCCACCAGGGTGATCACTGCCTTCGCCAGCACCAGCGAAAGGTTGCGCTCCAGCCCGACGGCCAGCCGTTTGCCTTGGTGTTCTACCGGATCGTGTCGGGGCGTGACGTTCACAAAGACATCACCGTTTCGCACCTCCACCGGGAAGTTGGGGGTGTCGTCCGCCCACAGATCGAAGGAGCCGCCGGTGCAGAGATCGAAGCGGGCGTGATGCCAATGGCAGGTAAGAATGCCATCCTGGACGCTGCCCCTATCGAGGGGGAAGCCCATATGGGGGCAGCGGTTGTCCAGCGCGTAGATTTCGCCTTCATGATGGACGAGGACAATGACATGGCCGTTCACGTGGACGGTGCGCAGTCCGACTTTTGTAACCTCTGCGACAGTTGCAATTCGCTGATAGGCATCAGCGGCGACTGTTGTAGACATTTGATCTCCTATGGTCAAAATAGAATCTGTGGAATCGTTCTGTTACGGAGACCATGCAAGGATGCGCTCCCTACAGTCCCATTCCCAGTATAGCGACCGATGTTGGAGGCAGCAAGTCGTCTGCGCATGGGTGCAAGGCAGCTGAGAAGATCGGCTAAACGCACGCCGGCTTACCCTCCTCGCGCACGGCTGTCAGCGCGGCCCAGCCGACCAGAGCCAGCGCCGACCAGAAGAGAAACGGCGCACTCGGCCCAATGGCTTCCAGGCTGTTGCCGATGGGTGGGGCTACCACAGAGCCGATGCGAGAAATGCCCATAATCAGGCCCGTGGCCGTGCCGGCAAAGGCCGGGCCTACGCCGCGCAGTTCGATAATCATCGTCATCAGCGTCGCCATATACCCGTCCCGCATACTGCCGGCGAAGATGACGGCCAGCCAGACAACTATCCCCTGAGCGACGGACAAGAGGCCGAAGCCGACTGCGATCATCAAGGCTGCCACCAATAGCAGCGGACGGCGCGCACCCAACCGATCGGACAGCAGGGCCAGAGGAATTGTAAAAAGCAGACTGGCGAAATGGAAACTCGCCAGCGCGCTGTCCGCCGCTCTCGGCTCCCAACCCTGCCCGCGCAGATACAGGGGCAAATAGCCGAGAGAGCCTTGAATCGCGCCGCCGATCCCGAACATCGCCAGCCCCAGCAGCCAGACATTGCGCAGACGGCCGACGCGCAGCATCGAATAGCCCAGGGAAGGTTGAGCCGGTGAATCGGCGGTCGGTTCACTGCTGGCGCATGGCTCAGGTTTTGTGAACGCCCACAGCACACTGACGATCACTGCCAGCGCCCCGTAGAACAGCAACACAGGGCGCCAGCCCCCCAGCAGTGGCGATAGAACTGTTGCGCTGATCAGTGAGCCGAGAAGGAATCCGAAGGCCATGCCTGCGGAGACGACGCCATTCGCCAATCCCAAGCGCGGCCCGGAGAACCAGATGCCGCAGGTCTTGTGGACATTCATCGGCACAGCCATCGGGAAGAGACCCGCTACCAGAACGGTTCCCGTCAGGCTGACGTAGCCGCCGGCAAGCGCCCGCGTTGCGCCGGTAATTCCGGATAGCAGGCAGGCGATCACCAGCATCCGCCTGGCGCCGATGCGGTCGCCGATGACACCACCGGTCAGGCTCATCCCGATTCCCAACAGCGCAGACGCGCCCCAGACGAAACCGATCTGCACCAGATCAAGGGACAGATCCGCGGCAATCTCGCCGAACAGAACCGGTAGCGACATCATGGGCATGCCCACGACGAGGGTATGGGTCAAGGCGGCCAGGATGAGAATGTACCAGCGGTAGGCGTTGTCCCCGGGGGGCGTTGTCGGTCCCTGGGTGACAGCCGACGGGACCGACTCAGACACTTGCCGTCGCTCCACCGTCGATGAGAATGTCCGCGCCGGTGATGCTGGCTGCCCGATCCGAAGCCAGGAACAGAGCCATATCCGCGATTTCATCCGTTTCGGCCATGCGTCCCAGAGGAATAGAGTCGATGCGTCGGGCGATGGCCTCCTCCACGGAGATCTCCTGCGCGGCGGCTTCCTGCCGGGCGAGTTGCCTGGCTCGTTCGGTGTTCACGGGGCCAGGGGAGATGGCGTTGATGCGCACCCGGTAGGGGGCCAAATCTTGGGAAATGCCTTTTGTGAAATTGATAATTGCCGCGTTGGCTGTGCTGCCGGCCAGGAATATCGGTGTGGGGTTGTGGGCCGCCGCGCCTACAATATTGACAATGCGCCCATCCCGCCGAGCTTTCATCTGTGGCGCGACCGCCCGCACCATGCGCATATACCCGAGCAGCTTCAGATCCCAGGCGCCGTGATAGGCGTCGTCGCTGAGGCGATAGAAATCGCCGCTCGGTGCGGAGCCGGCGTTGTTAATGAGGATGTCCACCCGCTCCCAGGCGGACAGAGCCCGGGCGACCACCCGTTCGACCCCGGCCGCGGTGCTCACGTCTGCGCTTTCTGCCAGCGCTTCCGCTCCGTTTTCGTTCGCGTGCGCGTCAATATCGGCCTGCGCCTGGGCCAGCCGCTCCTCATTGCGCGCCGCGATCAGCACGCTAACTCCTTCCGCGTAAAGCGCCTTGGCGCAGGCCAACCCAATGCCCGCGCTGCCGCCGGTGATGATGGCTGTTTTGCCGGATAGGTTGAGTAGCACGGTTGTCTCCTTGGAGAGATTTCGTAAATTCGGCATTCCCCCAGTGCGAGTAGTGAGGAGCGAGAAAAGAGAAGTGAGATGTGTTCTTCTGTTCGTCCCTTTTCTTCTGTTATGCGTCTACAATTCCGTTGAAAAGCGGAAAATAGTCGCTTGGTTGTACTCCTCGCCGGGCCGCAGAACCACAGATGGGAAACTCGGCTGGTTGGGCGCATCTGGGAAATGCTGAGTTTCCAGGCAGAATCCACCGCGCCGGGGATATACCTGTTCATATTTGCCGGTGGTGGCCGCGTCTATCATATTGCCTGTGTAGAACTGCACCCCCGGTTGGCTTGTCAGCACCTCCAACACCCGCCCGCTGGCGGGCTCGGAGACCCGGGCCGCGAGTCGCACTGTGCCAGGGGTACCGTTCAGGACGAAATTATGATCGTAGCCGCCGCCCAGCCGGATCTGCTCGTCATCCGCATCGATGCGCGCGCCGATGGCGGTGGGCTGACGAAAGTCAAAGGGCGTTCCGGTCACGTCCTGCAGCGCGCCCGTGGGGATCAGCGAACTGTCCATCGGCGTGAACGCGTCCGCGTCGATCATGGCTACGTGGTTGAGAATCGTCCCCTGCCCGGCCAGATTGAAGTAGCTGTGATTGGTCAGGTTGACAATCGTCGGCGCGTCAGTGGTAGCTCGATAGTCGATACGCAGTTCGTTGTCGTCATTAAGACTGAGCGTCACCTCCGTATCGAGGGCGCCGGGGTAGAGGTCTTCGCCATCCGGGCTGTGGTGGGTAAGGAGGATGCCTACAGCCCGTTCATTGTGGAAGGGCTGGGCCCGCCAGACAACTTTGTCGAAGCCGCCTTCTCCGCCGTGGATATGGTTCGGTCCGATATTGCGGGCGAGCTGGTAGCGCACGCCATCCAACTCGAAACTCGCGCCGCGGATGCGGTTGGCGCAGCGGCCCACCAGCACGCCAAAGTACGGATGGCCGGCCAGATACTCGTCCAGGGAGTCGAAACCCAGCGCCACATCCGCTGACTGTCCGTTGCGGTCTGGCGCCCACAGCGCGCGAATGATCCCGCCATAATCCAGGATATCCACCTGTACGCCGAAGCCATTGGCGAGAGTAAACTGCCTGACGGTCTGTCCGGTTTTCGTTTTGCCGAAGGCTTGACTGCTGAGTTTCATTTTTCCTGCCTTTGCGTGCTGATCGGGCCAGTGCGAGAAGTGCAACGGCGCGCGCCAGAGCACACTACGCGTGTCTGGAGCGCGCCTGGTTTCCAACTTCACGAACTATGTCGCGCCCTATTGGCGCGCAAAACAATCTTTCCCTTGGCGGTATGCCGCCAGGAACTGGTCCATTACCCAGGATGCGCGCGCGGCGCTGATGCCTGTGCTGGGGCAACGCCCGCGCCCATTGAGCTCGTCCACAATTGTCTGGATGAGAGGCTGCTGCACGTGGGCCGGCTGAACGACCGGGATCTCTTGGGCGCCGGCCGTGGTCGTCAATACAACTGGTCTGGTGTCGAAACAGGCGTAGCCGATGCGGCCTTCTGTGCCTTCGATCTCCGTCCAGTCCAGACTATCGAAGCTGGTGAACAGCCATGTGCCCGTCCCCAGCACGCCGGATTCGAACTCAAAGCCGCCGCTGACAATGTCCTCGGCAGCGTAGTGTCCGCCCTGATTGGCGGCGAATCCCTCCACACGGCGGATGGGGCCGAGTAGGTAGTCGAGAATATCCAGCATATGGGAACCTAAATCCAGAAACAGGCCGGCGCCGGCGATCGTCGGCTCTACCCGCCAGCCGCGTTGATCCGGGTGGGTCGGGGAAGGTTGCACCGGCGGCTGGTAGAACTGTATCGAGACCGAGCGCACGTCGCCAATCGCCCCCTTTTCGAGCAGTTCCCGCACTTTCAGAAACTTGGGCAGCCGACGCCGGTAGTAGGCCACCCACAGGGGCACACCGGCGGCTTCGCACGCCGCGATCATTTCTTGGCATTCGTCGAAGGTGCGGGCCATAGGTTTTTCCACATAGACCGGTTTGCCGGCCTGGGCGGCTTTGCAAGTATATTCCATGTGGGAGTTAGGCGGCGTGGCAATGTAGATCGCGTCCACATCTGGATCATTGATCAGGGCATCGCCGTCGTCGTACCAGCGGGCTACTGCGTGCCGGCGGGCATAGTCCGCGGCCAGGTCGGGGTTGCGCCGCATCACCGCCACCAGCGCAGAGTTTTCCGCCTTATACAGTCCAGGACCGCTCTTGACCTCGCAGACATCCCCGCAACCAACGATTCCCCAGCGAATTGTAGGCATGATTCTGTTCTCGTATCTGTTGTCTTGGGTATCTCGCTCCTGCATTGTACCACGACCTTAATTGGTAGGAGCAACCCTTGTGGTTGCCCAGGTTTGGCGGGGAGATCATCAGCTGGAGATGTCCCGCAGACCTGATCGATTGGCAGGCTATGGTCAACGCTGGCTGTGTCGCGCAAAACAACGCTTGCTGTCCGTCTTCACGCTTCATCCTCATGCCCATGAAGCGGCGTATGTCTGTGAAAGACCCCAAGCGCGTGCATGCGCTGATGGAGCCGGTTATGGGCCGATTCCAACACAGCCCGCATCTCCCTGAAGCGCGCAGCCTGGGGGCGCGGGGCGATGGTGTCCACATAGGCGATAGCCCCTTCGATCTGCTCCAGCACCGCGGACGCGTCCGGCTGGCTGAAAAGGGGGCGGGTCGCCAGCAACACCTGCACCGCGCTGGTGTGGGCTGCGATCTCCCCCTGTTCGCCGCGATAACTGCCCCGCACCCGTAGAGCAATCCACGACGAACTGGTGACGGACACCTGCACGCTGCCAGACGCGCTGTAAGCGTTGCATTGCGCGCCACTGTGGGGCGCTTTGTCGTTCACTGTTATCTGATCGACGACCAGGCCGCCCTGAATCACCTCCACCTGTTGGATCGGCAGACGCACCGACTCTACTCGCCACTCGACGTCGACGGCGCCGCCCTCAGCCGGTAGATGCACCTGTCCACCTGGCATAACGCCCTCGACGGTCAGCTCCGCCAAAGGGCCAACAGTTACGAAGGTGTTGCCTGCCTGCACCGCGGCCATCCAGTTTTCATAGGTGAATGCCCGTTCTCCCAGATGGGCATATGTGCGCACGCCTCCCAGCAGGGACGAAGCAGCCATCTTGTCCGAGCCGCCCACCACCGGCACTTGATAGCCCAGATTCAGATAGCGGTACCAGTCGGCCAGGCCATAGGGATTGATCTGTGTGTTGTAGGGATTGAACGTCATCATTTCGATAGCGTGAACCACGCCAAGGACGATATCAGCGGCGCGTTCCAGTTGGGGATTGGGCGCATGGGGCAACACCACCAGCCCGCCCTGATCGATGCAGCGCTGTGCCCATTCGGCCATCACCACCTCCTGGGGATCGCCCAGAGCCGACTCCGATGGGCCGCCGCTGCAGAGGGGGTGGATCATCTGTCCGCGGTAACCCAGCAGAGAGATGTGGCCAAGGATCTGCATCCGGTTTTCTGTTCCGACCCGCACTAGAAATTCGCCATCGCCGCCGAACTCCCGCGCGCCGAAAGTCGTCTTGCCGTCAAAATCGCTGACGTTGCTGTACATCTCTCCCCACTGGCTCGCCAGCAGATTGACCACATGCACGTCCTCTGCCTGACCCTCCAGCAGAGCGGTAGAGGGGCTGAGAAAGTGGACGTGCGTATCCGCGGTCACCCAACCCTTTTCCCGCCAGGGCAGAACTCGTTCCAACTCGAAAACCAACTCCTCAGTATCCGCTGCGATGGTTACCTGCCTACGGATTGGCGCAGTCTCGTAGCCTTTGGTGATCTCCACATATACTTCGCCCAGGGGCAGATCCACCTCACAGTGGCCGTCGATGTAGCTATATTGGTTGTGGCTGTTGACGAATTCGCCGTAGTTGTCTTCGAACCAGAAAGGATTGACTTTGCGGTGACGGCCTCGGGGCGGCAGATATTCACCGTGCGCGCCGTGGAAGTGAATGCGCACCGGCGTCAGGTTGTTTGTCCCCTTCTGCACCACGCGCGCCGTCACCAGCCGTTGGGCTGGCTCCACCGCAACGATGGCGCCCGTGGATTGGCTATCGCGCTCCACAGTGGCGCGCGAACACCCTTCGAGAAGCGCCAAATCATAGACAATTGGTTCGTCATTGCCGCCGGCCACGTGCAATTGGGCCTCAGGGTGCGCGCTGTATTCGACGATCAGATCCCGTTGGGAGACGGTCGGCTGCACATTGGCTTGCAGGCCCAGCCAGCGCTCCCGATCATAATCCAGCGCGGCCCTGGCAGAGATGACCTGGCCCAAATCGATGGCGATATGCTCATATTCGTCGATGGCATTGGGCTGCGCGCCGTCCGGCAGGGTCAGGCGTAGTTTACGGCGCACACCAGGTCGCAAAGGGTGTGCGCTCAGGGATGTCAAGCTGATGCCGTAGATGACCGACTGTTCTTTCAGCGGCTTTAGAATCAAGCGGCGAATGGGCCTGTCCGCATGGGGGTTGGCCAATGCGTACAGCCACAGCTTCTCCGGCATCTGCTCTCGCCCGGAGCTGGCGCGGGTTTCGCCTCGGCCGTAGAGGTTGCGGGACGTTCTCCCAAGTAACGTCTCTTCGGTCGCTGAGTTGAAGACCGCCGCCTTCTCTGCCGGCGCCGCCTCGAAGGGGCTGCCCCCCCAGATGGTACGGCTCTGCTGGATGGCAAAGCGGCGCAGAATTGTCGTTTCGTGGGTGGTCCCGTCGTCGTATTCGAGAATATAGGCGGACACCTGCTCGCCAAGCTCATTTCCGTCCAGAGCATAGTCGGCAAAGCCGTCCTGATAGTTGGTTACCCGGTCGGCCACCGCGTGCAGGAAGAGAATGTATGTGGCCTGCGCGTCCCCCAGATCGACGGTCACCGGCTCTGTGTCCAGGAGAATGACAGCCTTGGCGTCACCTTCACCCAGCGCGAAAGGGATGCCGCTGAAGACAGCCGGGTTCGTCGGCGCGCCACACAACCTTTCCAGAATGGAAGCCGGTGTCCGCAGAGGCTCGGGAAGCTGCGCGCGTTGGGCATTGAAGGATGCCGACAGATCAACGGTCGTGAATTTAGGGGAGACTGGATTCATTGAAACCTCCATCGCGCCTCTTTCGAGCAGAGGCGCATTGCAACTATAGCGTCTCTCGCTGTAACGGTTAACGCGGTCGTTAGCGTCGCGCCCTACAGTGGCGCGCAACACAATCTATCCATGGATCCTCTCTGTGTCAAAATCCAGCCAACCAACGATCGAACCAAGAGAACGCATCCGACTGCATCTCGGCGTCGAACTTGTGCCCGCCGGCATAGTAGGCGCAGCGGTAGCGGTCGGCTGCCTCGGCCTTCTCATACAGCTCGTTCAGCATGGCGTCGGCCCGCTCCATCTCCGCGAGCGTGAAGAGCGGGTCCTCCGTATTGTTCTGCACAAGTGTCGGCAGAGGCGCTCGCATCCCCAGAATCTCTGGGTAGTCCATTTCAGTAGGGAGGTGGGGAACATAGATCATCCAGGTGTGGGTGTGGCTCTTGTCAAGCAGACAATCCCGCCAAGTGGTCATCATCCCCACACAGACCGCGCAACGCACGCGATCGTCCAGCCCGGCCAGGTAGACCGTGCGCAGACCCCCACCGGACAGCCCACCAATGCCTACTCGCTGTGCGTCCACATCGCTGCGGGCGCACAGCACGTCCAGCGCGCGCAGATCCTCCGCTAACCAGACGCCGGGCCAGGTGACGCCGGCGCAAAGCAGGGATTTGGCCATCGTCGATTCGTGGCCGGCGGCCCACTGGTTGTAGGCCCGGATGTAAGCGGGATCGTCCGATTCGTCCGCGTTCAGTCCATTGCGAATGGCCGGAGGAACATCGGCTATGCGTATTCGGCGGCTGCCGAAAGCGAAGGCATCCGGCACGAGTACGGCATAGCCCCGCTGGGCGAGACGATTGGCCCAGGCGAGGCCGGCGTAGCTCCGCTTCTGGTGCTCGATATCGACCGGATTCTGCTCCTCCTGGGTGCGGGTGATCTTCTGCCAGCCGTGGAATTTATGACCGCCGTGATCGTGCAAGGCCAGGACGCCGGGCAGCGGGCCCGGCGCGGCGGCCGGCTTCAACAGAACAGCCTCCGTACGCGGCCCGTAGGGGAGTTGCCAGGAAAGCTCCTCCACGCGCAGACTGTCATATTCGTATTGCCGCTCTACCCGCGCGTCTGGGGCGCCGCCTGTGTCCGGCATCGCGATCCGTTCCCGAAACCGCTGGCGAGCGGCAGGTTTCCAGGCAGCCAGATCGGTCCAATGGGTGTGGCGGAACGAGAGAAAATTGGGGCCTTCTCCGGCGAGGGTAGCTGCCCAGGGGCCGTAGGCGCCGATCATCGAGTGCGTGAAGGAGGACATTGGAAGTTTCCAGTTTTTAGTTTCGAGTCATTTGGGAATTATATACTTAACTGCGCAAGTATATCTTTCTCAGCCGACGCGCGTCGGCTGTGCGGGATATTCCCACCCACGTTCCTGAATATTCTTAGCGGCGTTCACGTCTCTATCTTCCGTATGCCCACACAAAGGGCAGACAAAGACACGATAAACCGCCAGCTTCTCTTTCCTTACTTCACCGCAACGGGAACAGGTCTTGGATGTGTTTCTGGGGTCCACTTCAACAAATTGTCTACCGGCCCATTCTGCCTTGTAGCGCACCTGTTGAAACAACATACCCCATGTCTGTTCCATCATACTGCGATGCAAGCCACGTTTACGATTGCCGCCACGTCGAGACATGTTCTTGATTGCCAACTTTTCTACCTCTATCTTCTGAGTATACAGAGCCATACCCTTGCCACAGGCGCGGTATATGTCTCGTCTCTGTTCAAGGGCGCGATTGTATAGCCAGCGACAGGCGCGCAATACCTCACGGATGCGGGCATAGCCAGCGCGCGAACAGTAGCCTCGTTCTTGATAGGTTTTATGGATTGTGGTAAGCTGGGGCGTATCCATAAGCTATCGCCTTGTGGATCATAGCCCGTAGTGTTAGCGCACTGACGGGCTTCTCTCTTTGAAGTATCCCCAAGTACACCACATATTCACACTCAACGCAATCTCAACGCACGGGAATCCTTGTGCAGTTAAGTATGTAATTCCCTAATATAGCAGGGATTGGCAGAGAGGAAAAGTGGGGAAATAGTAGTCGGGGAAGGGAAGATTGTATTCCGTCAATCTCCCCTTCCCGCAGTCGCAAATTATGACCTCGGGAGGGCCATATCAGCCCCTGCTGATGCTGTGGTTTGCCGCCTGCTTGCGGGCCGGATGATTTTCCGACATGGCCTAGTATCCTGGAGGCGGATCAACCGGACCATCAAACTGCATGGCTACGAAATTCCCGCCTTGGGGATCCTGAATAACGGAAAATCGCCCAATGTCGCCGACCTGGGTGACCGGAACGTGAAGGGTGGCGTCCAATTCCTGGGCTTTGGCGGCGGTGGCCTCGATGTCCTCTGTCATGAAATAGGCCGCCCAGTTGGCTGGTATATCTCCCCAAGAGTCGTCTATCTGCAGCATCCCAGCCTGCATACGGTCGCCCAGTTTGAAGAGATGATAGCCGTTGGGATCTGCGTCGTGTCCCCAGTCGAAGACCGATCGATAAAATTTGAGCGCGCCAGCGACATCACGTGTCTGGAGTTCATTCCACACAAGGGCGTTGGGCATGTTGACCAACTGCGCCCCAATGTGTTCTTTCGGCTGCCAGACGCCGAAGGCCGCGCCTGTCGGGTCCTGAACTATGGCCATACGTCCTGATTCCATCACATCTATCGGCGGCATCATCACCGTGCCGCCGGCCGCGGTTACCTTCGCCGCCACTGCATCGACATCGTCGTGCTTGATGTACGATGTCCAACATGGGGGTATGTTCTGTTCCTGCATGCCCGGCGGCATGGCGCTCAGTCCAGCCACATTATAGCCATCGATCTGGCAGAGTGTGTAGGGGATGCCCATATCTGTAGGGCGATCGTCGTACTCCCAGCCGAAAAGCCCGCTATAAAACACTTTGGCAGCGTCAGGATCGGTGGTGGCGAGGTCCACCCAACAGAACATACCGTTTGAATAGCTGCTTACTACCTGCATGAGGGGGGTCTCCTTTTGGAATCAGGATTATCTGGATTTGTAGGAATCAAGACAGGATATATCCTCTATCTTCCTGTCAATCCTTACATCCTGATCGAAATCGGAAAAATTATTGTCTGCACGTACAGACATCCGACAGGACATAGGATAGCATAAATAGATCATATGTGCTAATTTGGAGATGGCTCGATTGCGCTTGCTGATGAGTCCCACAAAGGTTGTGTTGCGCGCCGCTGTAGGGCGCGACAGAGCCGACCGGTTCTCCGGTCGGCTCTGTGCATCGTCGGTATTCCCGCCAGTTTGCTGTTTGATTACCGATTCATATGATTGCGTTCATACCTCAGCAGTGGCTGGTGGGAATTAGGCGTCTTCCAAATAGTGGCGGTAGAGCAGACCGGCGAGAATGCCGCCGAGGATGGTCGCGACAATATACACCCAAATGTCCGTGTAGATACCGGCTGCCACTGCCGGGCCAATCGTGCGGGCAGGGTTGAGGCTGGCGCCTGTGAGCGGCCTGAAGAACATAATCGAGGCGCCTACTGTCAAGCCGATGGCCACAGGCGCCATGTTGCCGGCTTTGCCGCCAATCCCCGCGTTCAGCACGGAGTTGACCAGGAAGAAGGTGGCGATCATTTCGAGGACGAAAGCGCCGATGAGTGTCGTATGACTATAGTTGATAACAGTCGTGCCCAGGCCCATCTCGACGCCGCCGACAATGGTGAGCCGCAGCACGAAGCCAGCTACGATGCCGCCGAGCAGTTGGGCGATGATGTATGCCAGCACCTTGCCGGATTCGATTTTCCCAGCTATGTACACCCCGATCGTGACGGCCGGATTAATATGAACCCCGCTAATATGGCCGTAGGCGTAAGCCATAATCATGATCGTCAGACCGTGCGCCAGGGCAACTGTAATCAGATTCCCACCGCCCAGTGCCGCGATCGTGCCCGCGCCCGCGCCTATAAAGATGAGGGCAAACGTTCCGATGAATTCCGCAGTTAGCGCTTTCCCCAGACCATTCATCACTCTCCTCCATTGTTTGTGTGTTTAATTCCCGGAAGCTGTTCATTCGTCGCTGTTCAGGGTGGCGACGTTTCAGTATTCCCACCAGTTGACCACTGATTATATGATTCATATGATTGCGCTCATGCCTCATTCACCACAGGGTAATGACCCGTTCCTCGCCGTCTTTGAGCGCTTGGCGATTGCGACTGAGAGATAGCGTAACGGCCAGATAGGCGATGAGGCCAAAAATGATATACGGCCAGGGGGTCTGGCCGGCAATGGCGAAGACAGTTGCGCAAGCCAGCGCGCTGGCGCTGACACTGTACGTGCCGATAGAGGCCATACGGCTCCACCAGATCAGGAGAATCCCTACCAGACAGACGATTGTGCCGATCAATGGTGAGATCGCCAGGATCGTCGCCGCGGTTGTGATGCCTCCGGCGCCGCCTTTGAAGCCCAGAAAGAGTGACCAGTTGTGGCCCACCACCGCAGCCGCGCCCGCCAGAGATGCAGCCGCGGCAACGGCTATCTCATCCATATGTGGGAAAAACGCCCCAGCGCAGTAGCGGATGAGCAACACAGCTGCAACTCCTTTTAGCGCATCGCCCAAAACAGTGGGAATCGCTGCCTTGAGCCCGGCGGCGCGCCACGCGTTAGTCCCGCCGGTGCGCCCGCTGCCGACTTTGCGAATATCCACGCCGTACACAGCCGTGGCCAATACGCCTACCGGTACGGAACCGAGCAGGTAGCCAAGCAGCGCGCCAGCAACGATCAGTAACCAGTCCATAGAAGATCAACCGTCAATGTCCGCATTGCATCCAGCGCGGCATGAGTCAGGCGCCTGGCGAGGCTGGCCTCCATGCCAGAGAGGCATCCACTTGTCCATATGGGTGTTCATTGGGAGGTTTCTTGCCTGGCGTGGGCATTCTTTTGTGTGTTACGGCTGTTGCTGCTGTTGGGGACCCGGCAGGATCGATATCGGTTCTGTATCATTGGCCAGATCCAGCGGCTCCTCTACGCCATCCCCGCGCATGTGCAGTTCACCGTCGAGGGTGGCGCCTTCATCTAGCAGAAAACTGTTCACATACAGGGTACCACTGACATAGCAGCCCGCCAGAAGTTCGGCCCGATCGGCACGGATGACGCCGTCGAAATGACCGCGTATGCTAACATTGCGGGCGCGAATTTCGCAGTTGACGCGGGCGGATTCGGTCAAAATAACGTTGGCCAGTGTCTCCAGGAGACCGGACTCCATCACGCCGTCGACGCGAATACTGGTATCGCTGCGCAGGACGCCGGTGTACGTGGCTCTGAGGCCGATAATGACTTCGATCGCGTCCGGCTGCGGTCGTTCGTTCCGTCGAAACACGAGTGCTCCTTGTAGAGGATGTTGCCAATCACAATCCAGCCCATCAGAGATTGGCTCCAACGCGCTTGCAGTCTAGCATAGGTATACGATCCTCGCAATACCCTTTTCGAGGCGGGGTGCGACCCCAAGATAGGGGCGCGTTTCTGATCCACGCCGGAAGACGAAATCAGGATTATCTGGATTTGCAGGAATCAAGGCAGGAGGCTGTTCAATGCCCTGTTCAGTCCCGCATGGATGCATGTTGTCATGCACAGCCTGCTCTACGTGATGTTGAGCGCCTTGTTGATACAGAGCCTGTATGACAGGCTTCCTGAGGGGTATAGATTCGGCATCGTCCTCGCTTTGGTTCTCGGAGTTGCGCTGTTGCAAGAAGGTATTCAACTGTTGTTCAGCGAGCGGCAGATTCCAGGGCCGGACAATCTCTTTGACATCGGCGTCGATATGCTCGCTGGCGCTATCGGCGCCTTGCTGGCCCTGGTGTTCAGGAAGAGGCTTTCCATGCGCGCCAGGCAATCGTTGACGAAGCGAATAGAATAAGATGGATAGAAGTATCAATTCTGAACTCCGCCCGGCCCAACCTGCGATTTGGAAGCATCGCGTATAGAATAATACAGGTTGCAAAGAACCCGGATCCGATCCTGTTTCCCAGGTTTTGTTTATCACCGGTTTTTGTTTATCACCGGTGCGCGCCTGTACTTGCGGAGCTTTCCCATGACGCTTCGATTGCGCTCTCTGCTCTTTATGCCGGCAGACGCTCCCCGCAAAATCGCAAAAGGTTCAACTCTCCCCGCGGATGCAATCATTGCTGATCTGGAAGATGCGGTCGCGCCCAGCCGCAAACAGGAAGCTCGCTCGCTTTTGGTAGAGTCATTTCAGACGCTGCCCGAGGGTGAGGCAATCCGGTGTATCCGCATCAATCCGGTGAACAGTCTGTTCTGGCTAGAGGATCTGATCGAGACGTTTCTGACACCACCCCGGATATATGTGATTCCGAAGGTCGAATCTGCCGCGGCTGTGCATGTCGTCAGCCGGAGGCTGACCCTATTGGAAGGCGCCGCCGACCTACCTATCGGCAGTGTGCGGCTGCTGGCAATTGTGGAGACGGCACTGGGTGTGATGAACTTGCGGGAGATCGCCGGCGCCGACCGTAGGCTGGTGGCCCTGGCCTTGGGCGCAGAGGATTTCGCTGGCGACGTCGGCGCGCAACGCACACAGGAGGGTTGGGAGATTTTCTATGCCCGCGGCGCGCTGGTGACAGCGGCGGCGGCCTTCGGCTTGCAGGCTATCGACACCGTCTATACAGACCTGACCGATGAGACCGGTCTGGCCGCGGAATGTGATGCTGTCCGTACAATGGGCTTTCGGGGCAAACTGGCGATTCATCCGCGGCAGGTGGAGATAATCAACCAGGCCTTTACCCCAAGCCGGTCGGAGGTGGAAGCGGCCCGGCGGCTCATCGCTGTGTTCGCGACACACCAGCGGGCCGGACGCGGCGTCTGCGTACTCGACGGGAAGATGGTGGATATGCCGATGTTTCGGGCCGCGCAGGAGGTGTTGGCAAGGGCGGGGCACAGGCAGGAGGAGACAGATCATCTCCTCTCTTAGATATTGAACATCCGGATATCCATGCCGTACATCCTACTCCCGTACCGGCCGCAATCCCAGATATACAGTGCGCCCGCCGAGGGTTTGCAAGATGGTGCGGGCCGGTTTCCAGGGTAGAAGCTGGTTCAACTCTGAAGGGCTGAGGGGCGTGTTGTTGTTGGCTAAAAAGACGCGGAAGCAGGCCACCGTGAGGGATAGATGTTCGTTTATATAATCGGGATCTTTGGTGCAGCGACTGCGTAGACATTCCCATAGAGCATCCGTGCGGTGCACCTCCCCGGTCTCCGGATCGATCCAGTCCACATCTTCCGTATCTCTGTGATCTGGAAATCGATCCCGACATTCTGCGCATAGCTGATCCCGCAAATACAGGCGAAAATTGCGCCCACTTTTCTCCCACCAGCTGTAGTCGATGTGAAATTTCGTGTTTACGTCCGGCCGAAACCAGGTGATCTTTGCGCTTCTTTCGAGCCGAGGCGCATTCAACATTTTCTTTGGCACTGCCATTGTCATCGTTTATATATTCCCTTGACTGTCTGCCCTATCGGCACAAATTCAGGCGCAGAAACGAACGGTGGCATCGGCGAGATCTGGTTGCCTGCCGTTCTGTACGCCTACCTATCGTTCAGGTCGAAATCGATCTCGCGCCTCTGCTCGCAAGAGGCGCATTCGATCACTTCACTGTGAGAAAGCCGTTACCTGCGTCCTGGAAGCGGCGATTGCTGATCAGCGCATAGAAAATCGGGCCCGGTGGACAGCGCCAAAGCATATTGACCGCGCTGTATATCGTCTTGACATGGGCTGTGCCTTGGGGGCTTAGTTTGGCAATCTCCGGCACAATCATTTCTACGATCTGATCCAGCGCGCCATCGTTGCGATCGATGCCGGCGTTGTATGCCTCCAGTCCCTTCTGGTCTTCAGATGAGACGATCAGATGATCATCGTACTCGCAGGCAATTTGAATCTTGTTCATTTCGAGATCGAAGCTCATCGCTTCGGGATCGACTTTGGCGATGCGGCTCCACTCCCGTTTCATGCGTCGCGGGCGGTAGTCGATGACAACTTCGTCGGGCTTGTCTGTGCGTTCCAGTGTAATCTGCGCGCTCACTGGCAGGTTATGCGCATTCATCCACTCCTTAAGACCACAAACGTAGCGCCCTGCGTGGACCACCCAGGCGGTGTAGCGGTTGCCCCAGCGCCCGTCGATGACCGTCACGATTGAACGGTTTTGCGTGCTGCGGGGGAAGAATTCACGGGTGCGGCTGCTGAGAGGCAGCGTGCCATATAGCCAATGAGGGAAGATCAGTGTGAAGCTGGCGCTGGGCACGACCGACGAGATGTTTGTGCCCACGCTGCTTTCACCCCATTCGTCATCCAACTCCCATTCCATTTGCAGGAGTTCCACACTCAATAATGCCCGGTTATAGCGGCTTATATTGGGGCGTAGGAGCGACGGGGTATTCAGAGCCTCTGGCGGTTCCAGCCGTGTCAGGAACCAGAAGTAAGCGGCAGCGCCGCCTACTTTATCAAAACGTTCATCGCTACCAAGCGCGTGATTCACGCTAATGATCTGCATAGGTTGCGAGATATCTTCGGCCTGCAGATCGAGTTCTGGCAGAAGTTCCTCCGGCACCAGGGGCCGGTCCCGCATTTCGATCAGCGCTTCGGCGATGTTCAGATGGCCCACATGGATTTCGGCCAGCATGTCAGACAGCAGCCAATAGTCGTCTATCTGCACAAATTCATCGCTGCGTTCGCCCTCTTCTAAGGCAAAGAGTAAACTTTCTTCGATCTCATCCTGATGTAGGGAATGGATCTCCGCGGCGGAAAGGAGAGAGCCCTCGTCACCTGTTGTCTGGCCGTTGGTGGTGTTGAGACGATGGTCTGTGTGCAGGTTGGCTGCGAATTCCCGGCTCGCGCCCGAATCGGCAAATCCCACGCGGATGACGTCGAAAAGGCCATGCTCGGGGTTCTGGCCTGCGCGGGTCTCCAGAACTTCCCCAACCAAGAAATCCATAGCCGGGAAGACGAGTGTTTGCCCAATCGCATAAGAACTCTTGGGCTGGTAAATTGTGCCCTTCTTCAGCTCGGACTCCATCCGGGCTGTCTCGCGTCGCTGGTACTCTTGGATCAGGCGCAATGCAAGCAGGCCGGTGGTCATCGGCGACACTGCGTCCAGAATCAGATTGTGGATAAAGTCCAGGTCTTCGCTGGAAACATTGAACTGATCTCGCCAAAAAGCAGCGGTTTGGGTCCTTCTCAACAGCACGTATCCCTCCTGATTTGTCTGCTCTGCGCTTGGTTGCCCCTCGCGCCCCACAGTGGGGTATGAGCGCCCTGATCACACAAAGCGCTCTACAGTGGCGCGCAAACAACAATTATAGCAGTTTTGGCACTGAAATCCAAGAACGCGCATATCTGCGTTGCACGCCATCCAGCACTGCGCGCGTTCTTGTCTTGCTATTGAGTTTTCATTCTCTTTCAGATATGATAAACCTGAATAAGAAATCGTAATCGCGCCCCACAATGAGGTATGAGCGCAATCATACAAACCAGATGGATATATCCTGTATCTTCCTGTCAATCCTTATATTCTGATCGAATTCGGTATTCGCGCCAGTTAACGATTTATCCTGCCTTGGTTCCTGCAAATCCAGATAATCCAGATTCCGGATGGGCGCGCAACAACCTTGCGCTTCGCCACGCCAATACTGTACGGGAAATCGCCTATGAGAACGGTTGCTATGATTTTGGCCGGTGGAGAAGGCGCGCGTTTGACCGTCTTATCCGAAAAGCGGGCCAAACCAGCGGTTCCTTTCGCTGGTAAGTTTCGTATTATCGACTTTACAATCAGCAACTGTGTCAATAGTGGCCTCTATACAGTTGCTGTTTTGACCCAATATCGTCCGCACAGTCTCAATGAACACATCGGTATCGGCAAACCCTGGGATCTGGACCGCTTGCGCGGGGGCGTGCGCCTTTTGCAGCCCTATCAGGGCCGGGGCGAGCAGAATTGGTATGCCGGCACTGCCGATGCGATCTTGCAGAATCTGAATTTTCTCTCGGAAAATAATGCCGACACCGCCTTGATCCTCTCCGGTGATCATATCTATAAGATGGACTATGGCCCCATGCTGGACTTTCATCAGCAGAAGGGGGCTGATCTGACCATCGCTGTCATGCCGGTGCCTATCGAGGAAGCCCACCGTTTTGGTATTATGGAGACGAATGCGGAAGATGAGATCGTTCAGTTCTATGAGAAACCGGAAGAGCCGCCCAGCAATCTTGCATCGATGGGGATCTATGTCTTTAACGGCCGGATACTTGCTCAACGTCTGCAGAAAAAAGGCGCGGACGACCCGCGCAGCGATTTTGGCCAGCACGTCGTCCCCGCCATGCTGGCCGCTGGAGATCGGGTCTTTTCCTACCCCTTCACCGGCTATTGGGTTGATGTCGGTACCATTGACGCCTACTGGAAGACAAGCCTCGAACTGCTCGAATCGAACCCGGCTCTCGACCTGTATACAGACAACTGGCCGATTTTCACACGCTCCGAGGAACGCCCGCCGGCCAAGTTCGGCCCCCAGGCCCAAGTCGTGCAGAGTATGGTGTCGAACGGCTGCGAAGTGCATGGGTTGGTCACCAACAGCATTCTTAGCCCAGGTGTTTATATCAGCCCCGGCGCAGTTGTGCGGGACAGTGTAATCATGAACGATTCGTGGGTCGGCCCCGGCGCGTTTGTGGAACGAGTCATCATCGATAAGCAGGTCATCATCGGGTTCGGCGCACAAGTCGGGCACACACAGTTGACAGCCCCCCCACCCAATGAGCTGTTGCCGGACAAGCTGAATAGCGGCCATACTGTCATCGGTAAAGGCGCATTCATTCCCGACGGCACGCAGATCGGCACAAATGTCATCGTCAACAGCGATAGGAGCGAAGAGGATTTCCCGCCGAACTATGTTGTGGACGATGGTCAGACCGTATAAAGGATACCTTACCTATGGCTTGCGCATTTGCCATGATCATGGCCGGCGGTGACAATGCGGACTTGAGTGTTCTGACTGAGATCCGCTCCGAACCGGCAGTCCCCTTTGCTGGCAAATTCCGGCTGATCGATTTCTCGCTGAGCAACTGTGTCAACAGCGGTATCCACAATGTCGCTGTGCTCACCCAATACCGCCCCCGCAGCTTGAACGATCACATCGGTATTGGAAAACCCTGGGATCTGGACCGATCCAGCGGTGGTGTGCGCCTTTTGCAGCCCTATCGGGGCGGCCCCTACGGTGATTGGCAGCGAGGCTCTGCCGATGCCATACGGCGGAATCTGGACTACGTGCTCCAGCAGAAGGAAGAGTACGTGCTGATTCTGTCCGGCAAACATATCTATCTGATGGACTACCGGCCATTCCTTACGCATCACCTGCGCACAGGCGCTCCGGTGACGATTGCCATCCGCCGCGTGAATCGCCGCGAGACCCATCGCTTCGGCATCATTTCTCTGGGCACAGACAGCCGCGTAATGGAGTTCCAGGAGAAGCCGCGGCGCACCCAACAGAATCTTGCCAGCATGGGCGTGTATGTGTTCACTCGGGATTTTCTGGTGGATGTGCTGAGTAACAGCGGCGGCGATGACATCGGCCAGCATATTTTGCCAGAGCTGGTGGCCCAGGGACATCTCTCCAGCTATACCTATCCCGGCTATTGGGCGGATGCCAGCACTGTTCAGGCCTACTGGGACGCCAATATGAGCCTGTTGGCGGAGGAGCCGGCGCTGAATCTTTACGCGCCGGAGTGGGTCGTGCATACGCGCAGCCAGGAGCGGGCCCCAGTAAAGCTGGGGCCGGCTGCGGATATCGACGGGACGTTGCTCGCCAATGGCTGCCAGATCGAAGGCGCTGTCGAACGCAGCGTGTTGTCGCCTGGTGTCCAGGTGGCGGAGGGAGCGCTCGTGCGCGACAGTGTCATTCTCAACGATACGATCATCGAATCGGGCGCAACCGTCGAACGCTGTGTGGTTGACAAACAGGTACGCATCTGCCGAGATGCAATCGCCGGCCATTCCGACAACAACAGGCCCAATCCGGAGCTGCCGGCTCGGCTCAATACCGGTCTGACGCTCGTCGGCAAGGGCAGCGTAATTCCGGCAGGCATGATACTCGGCCGCAATGTGGTGATCCACCCCTTTAGCGATGCCGGGGCATTCGGCAAGTGCAAGAGCGTGGACAGCGGAATGAGCATCGGCCAGAATTTGCGTTGATCGTGAAACGGGTGTACTCACCATCGCAAAGCGGGGGCGCCCTCTGGACCACTCAGCATCGAATCAGGCTATCCGCCGGCCTTGTCTCGCGCCCCACAGTGAGGTATGAGCGCCATCCATATAAGTCGATACCCAAACAGTAAACCGGCGGGAATACCGAATTGAGGTATGAGCGCCATCATATAAGTCGATACCCCAGTTCGTTCAGGAGCGCGACCAGCCGATCCCTCTGGTCACCCTGAATTTCGATATCTGCGCCCTTGACCGCTCCGCCGCTTCCCAGCTTATCCTTCAGATGCTTCGCCAGGGCGCGTTTGCCCACATTCGGGCTTTTCACGCCCGTGATGACCGAAACGGTCTTCCCTTTGCGTCCCTTACGCTCCAAGCGGACACGCACCGGCTGGGTTCCCTGTACTGCAAAAGGCGCGGCGGGATTCCTGGGAAGTTCTGGCGGGGCCTGTTCAGGTTCTCGTTCTGGATCCGTCGAGTAGACTAGCCGTGATTTCGCTTTGCGCTTGGGCATGGTTCGCTTCCATCTGTCTTACCGAAGAAACGGATTGGCTGTGTGGCCGGGCGTGACGCCTTGGAACGGCTGAGAGCGAGGGCAGAGGAGAGAGAGCTCACCCCTCAGCGCGCTGGCGCGGCGTTGAAAATCTGTCGCAACAGATCACCGCGTTCAGCTTCTGTCGTCCAGCGGGGCTGCGCATGGTCCTCGATCACTGCGGTCAGGATCTCTGTGCTGAGTACCTGGCCGCCGTAGATCGTGTGGCGCGCCATCAGCGTTGTGCGGGTCTGCCAGCTCCACATCTGATCGAAAAACAGATTGCCTAACCCGTAGACGATCACCCCCGGTTGTTCACCCGCGTATCCGTATGGCTCCAACGCCTGGGGCACATGACTCTGGACGCCGGTGACCAGGTCTGCGCCTGCCTCGCGCAGTTCCCGGAACTCTTGCACCTGCTGGTAGGTTGGGTACGGGTTGTACGTTTCCTCATATTGCAGCTCCACGGCAATCACATCGACTGTGCCGCGCAACGCCGCGATTCTGGAAAACAGGCGCTCTTTATTCGTGTAGTAGTAGCAGGCCCCTGGCAAGTCCTCTGTGGCCCGGGCAAAGCGCGGCTGGGAGGCCAGGGCAGCGATGAAGGCAAAACGGTTGCCGTTGTGTATCCACGTCAAAGGCTCGCAGGCTTCCTCTTCGTTCAGGCCGCTTCCATAGATGGGGATCTGGTTCTCCCGATACCAGCCAATCGATTGACGCGCGCCGTCCCGCCCGAAGTCGTTAATGTGATTACCGCTCAGCCCGACGATATCTGTGCCGATCGCCTCCAACGTTGCCCAATAGGCCGTGTTACTGCATAGCACCATGTTATTCAGCGATGGATCCGCGACACACTCTTCCAAGAATGGCACTTCATTGCTGATATGGGTGATGTCAGCGAGGCGCAGGGTCGGCGCAATCACCGCGGCCGGGTACTCGTAGCCCTTGGTATCCATGCGGACTGCGGTTATGCGGGCCATCGCTGTAACGCCAGTCATAATCAGGGTCGTCAGTTTATTAGGGCTGCGGTTCGTCGGCTGTGTGATGTGTGGACGCAAGGCCTCCGCTATGATCTCACCGTCCATGCCAAACACTGCCACCACGACCGCCAACGGATAGGCGGCCGCATCGAAGGTGTTGCTCAGGATGTTGACGCCGTTCACACGCAGAACCTTCAGAACCGGTGTCAGACCTGCGAAAGGAACGATTGCTATAGCATTGGCAGACGCCTCCAGGGATGAGGGAAGGGAAGCGCTGCTGACGCTGAGCACAGACATGGCCGCTTCTTCGCCAAAGATCACCTCCAATTCTAAGGTGTAATCGGCATCGACGATCAGAGGCCCGCTGCCGTTTCCCTGCCAGCGTAGCTTCAACTCTTCCAGTGAGACGTCATCCTGAACAGTGGCGAAGGGCACGACCGGCGCGAGGAAGCGCCTGTACAGCACGCCTTCCGTCTGCCCTGTGCCGGCTGCCATCCGGATTTGCGCATCGGCGTTTCGCGGCCGGTCGATCAGATAGACTCTTTTGCGAACGCTGTCGGTTTCGATCGCATTCAGATCAACGATCAGGGAAAGCAACTGATTGAAATAGCGCTCCGGCAGCAAGGAGTCGAGCGCAATCGTCAGCCGGCTGATGTGGGTATCTGTTCTGACCGCGACCGGATTCGACAGCGTTGCAGAGCGGGACTCTTCCCCGTTATGCAGGCGAGACGCCTGCGCTTCGCCATGCCGGATGGGCAGTGCGGCGGGTAGACGAATCCCGCACGGCGTCAGGTGCGCCAAAGTACCACACCCGGCAAGGCTCTGTGGGCTGGTAGCAAAGACCGAAACAAAGGAGGCGGCCACACCGATGTTCCCGAGTAGAATCGTGACGAGCAGTCGGTTAAGGGATGATCGATTGAGTGAAAATCCGGGCTGCAACCGCTTCCAAAGCCGCTTACAAATGGTGCGCAGTCGGTTCATCATTGCCGTGCCACTGCTTGACATCTGTGGAAGGTTGAATTGTGGAAGTTTCTTGGAAAAGGTTGTATTGCGCGCCACTGTAGGGCGCGACTATAGGCCCAAAGTATATGGCTAACCTTCGAATTGGTCAATATCTGGCATCCCTGTCGGGCGAATCGGCGGCTGATGTGGTTTTTTCCCGCCTGGCTTTGGTGATAAGATATGCGAAATTTTCGCCGGCTGGATGAAGTTGTGATTGAGGAGTAGAGTTTGGCTACCGGAACTGTAGGTGAAGTGATCAGGCTGTGCGGTACATTGGGGATTATCGGCTTTGGCGGGCCGGCGAGTCACATCGCCATGTTGGAAGACGAAGCCGTGACTCGCCGTAAATGGTTGAGCCGGGAGCATTTTCTCGATCTCGTTGGCGCCACCAATCTGATCCCCGGCCCCAATTCTACCGAAATGATGATCCACATCGGCTATTTGCGCGCCGGCTGGCCGGGGCTGATTGTCGCCGGTATATCTTTCGTGCTGCCGGCAGTGGCGCTGACGACGATTTTGGCCTGGGCATACGTGGAATTCGGCATGTCGCCGGCCGTCCAACCCTTTTTGATGGGAGTAAAACCGGCGGTTCTGGCGGTGATTCTGGGCGCGTTGTGGCGGCTGGGGCAGACGGCCTCTAAGCCCAAAGCGGCTACGCAGACACGCATTCTGTTGGGCGTCATTGGCGGCGCGGTGGCGGCTTGCGTACTGATGGGCGCGCCGGAGATCTGGTCACTGGCGGCGGGTGGCGCGCTGGGGATGGTTGCCCTGCAGGCGGCGAGGGGCTGGACCGGCGTCGCTGCCCTGTTCGCCTTGCCTGCAGGCTGGTTTAGCGGTGAAGCGGGCCTGGCGACCAGGGCAGGTGTGGCGAAGGCGCCCCCAAAGCCTCCCTGGGCAGAGGTTTTGCCTTCAACGGCCTATAAATGGATGGTTATCTTGGGGGGCGCGTCTGTGCCGGCGGTTGGCTTGGGCGCGCTGGGGTTGTTTTTCCTGAAAGTCGGTAGCGTCCTCTACGGCAGCGGCTACGTGCTGGTGGCCTTTCTGGAAGGTGAACTGGTGCACGAATATGGCTGGCTCACCCAGCAGCAACTGCTGGACGCCATCGCCATCGGCCAGTTCACGCCAGGGCCTGTGCTCTCGACGGCTGCCTTCATCGGCTACGTGCTCGCGGGGCTCCCCGGCGCGGCCATAAGCGCTGCCGCTATCTTTGCGCCGTCATTCGTTTTTGTCGCGATTCTCAATCCGATTGTGCCACGCCTGCGCCGCTCGTCGTGGATGGCCGCATTTCTGGACGCGGTGAACGTCAGCGCCGTGGGCCTGATGGCTGCGGTTCTGCTGCGTCTGACCACAGATGTCGTCACGGCCTGGCCGGCGGCGCTGGTTGCGCTGCTGGCCGCGCTCGCGGTTCTGCGTTGGCGGATTGCTTCCGCCTGGATCGTCGTCGGTGGCGCGCTGCTGGGTTGGCTGCTGTCGCTGCTCGGGTAGTGTTAGGGGGCCGACCTCATACTGCCTGAATAGAACGCAAAGGCGCAGAGACGCAAAGAATTTTCCCGGCTTTCTTCGCGTCATGGCGGCATTGCGGCATTACGTTTTTTCTCGACTTCTTCGAGCCTCAATCACCGCAGGGCTGGAAGGGTTGATCAAACACCCGGATTAAGGGGAGCAAGGGCACACCATTCACATGCATCCATTTCTCCCAGCACGTATTGTCGATAGCACTCTGGCAGTGGTCCTTCAGAACACGCTCCCACTCCTCTACGGATCGAAACAACGGACCGTCGTCGGCCATATCTTTAGCCTCGAGAAATCCCAGATAAAGCAGAACGACGGGGATCCCCAGGGAAGCCAGCTTCCAAGACCAGGCAAACCGGTTGGATAGCTGGTAATGTTTGTCTCGCGATATCTTCCAGGATCTCCCGGTTGCTGACCGGAGACCGGCGGCTGCCTCAGCAATCGCACAGCCTATCTGCTCATGATTCTTTAGCGTATCCTCGGGGGCATTTTTCTTAAGACTTTTGCCTGAACTATCTAGCTCACATCCGTGCGCTTTTGCCTCTACCAGGAGCAGGCCCGGTTTGCCCCTGATGCAGCATGTACTGGCAATGTCCCAGTTTGGTGTCGCTCCCTTGGGAACTGCAAGCCACCAGTTCTTTAATCTCTTGCTGATATTAGGTGCCAAGAGATCTGTTGGGTTGTGGAGTCGCGCTTCCTTAGCGGGCGTCGTGTCCCATGAGCCATCTTCTTTCTGCACGGGCTTGCCATAGGGCATCCATCTGTCGTTGGCGGCAATGACCACTTCATCGGGAAGGCCCACCAGCCTATTCAGCCGGTTGGCGACCTCTTTTTTATCACCATCCATAAGCAGCACACAGCGGGGCCTGCTCCCACGTTTATCTTTACCGAGTTGCTCCCACCAAGCCATGCCTTTCCTCCCTTTCTCCCGGTACAAGGAACCGCTCTACTTTTTCTTCCTGCGCCCGCCTCTGCCTTTGCCCTTGCGCTCCGCCAACATCTGAAGCGCCTGCTCCTGTGTGATACTCTGGGGGTCTGCGTCCTTCGGCAGAGAGGCGTTCGTGCGTTTGTGGCTGACGTATGGCCCGTAGCGCCCGTCCAGCACGCGGATGGGACCGCCATCGTCCGGATGCGCTCCCAACTCCTTCAGAACTGTGCGCGTCGAACTGCTCCGCTTTTTGGCCGGCGCGGCCCTGATCAACTCCAGCGCACGAGGCAGCTCTATCTCCAGAATGTTGTCCGGCGGTTTGAGGCTGATAAATTTGGTGTTGTGGACAATGTACGGCCCATAACGGCCCACGCCGGCCCGCACTTCTTCGCCGTCTTCGGGATGGATGCCCAGCACCCGGGGCAGGCTGAGGAGTTTCAGCGCCGTCGCCAGATTCATCTCCTCTTTCGTCATGCCCTTCAGCAGACTGACCCGTTTGGGCTTCTTGTCGCGCTTATTTCTGATGCCGTTGGCGCCGTCCTCGCCCAACTGCACGTAGGCGCCGTACGGCCCATCCTTGAGCAGAACCGGCTGCCCGGTCTGCGGGTCTTCGCCCAGAATGTTCGGCCCCTCCTGTTTGGCATTGATCAGCTCTTCGACCGCGGTCGCGTTCAGATCCGCCGGCGGCAGCGTGTCCGGCAAGCCGACGGTACGTCTGTCACCGTTGACCTCCTGCGCCAGAAACGGCCCGAACTGTCCGATGCGCACCTCCGCCGGTAGATCGGGAAAGTTGACCTGGCTGGCGTTCCGGGGATCGATTGCGCTTTCCTTTTCCCTGACCTGACTCTCCAATCCCTGCTCGCCCAGATAGAAACGGCTCAAATAGTCGAGCCAGTCGACATCCCTTTCGGCGATGTCATCCAGCGCCTGCTCCATCCCCGCGGTGAATTTCATATCCACCAGATCCTCAAAATCGGCTTCCAGCAGTTGGACGACCGCAAAGGCGACGAATGTGGGCACCAACTCCTTGCGCTGTTTGAAGACGTAGCCCCGGTTCTGGATCGTGTCGATGATTGTGGCGTAGGTGCTCGGACGGCCGATGCCTTCCGTCTCCAGCGTTTTGACCAGCGTAGCTTCGGTGTAGCGAGCCGGCGGCTTCGTGGCGTGGCCGACAGCCTCCAGCTCCTGGCAGTCTACCTCTTCGTCCACCGCCAGGGGCGGCAAAGGCGACTCTTGATCTTCGATGGCCGCGTCGGGGTCGTCGGAGCCTTCTACATAGGCCCGAAAGAAGCCGGGGAAGAGGATCTCCCGCCCCGAGGCGCGGAAGAGAGCCTCCTCGACAGCGATCATCACTGTCGTGAAACGCAAGCGGGCGTTTGCCATCTGCGTGGCGACAGTACGCTTCCAAATCATATCATAGAGCGTTGCCTCGTTATCGGAAAGGGGGAGCGTATCCACCGGGCGCATCTCGTTGCCTGCCGGGCGAATGGCCTCGTGGGCTTCCTGCGCGCCTTTGGTCTTCGTCTTGTAGCGGCGAGGCTTCTTTGTCAGAAACCGCTCGCCGTAGCGCTCCTTCACCCGGCGGCGGGCGGCGTTGACAGCCTCATCGCTCAGATGCACCGAATCGGTGCGCATATAGGTGATGTAGCCCTTTTCGTAAAGGGACTGGGCCACCCGCATCGTGTGGCGCGCGCCCCAACCCCGCTTGCGGTTAGCCTCCTGTTGGAGGGTGCTGGTGGTGAAGGGCGGCGCCGGCGAACGGGAGGATTCCGAGCTTTCCACCGAGTGCACGACCCATGCGCCGTCCCTGAGGCGTTGCTGCAGCGCCATAGCCTGCTTCTCATCCAGCAGGAGAACGTCTTTGCCGGCGGCGATGCGTCCGCTGGATTCGTCGAAATCCCGGCCGCTGGCTATCCGTACACCGCCGACGGAAACCAGTGTGGCTTCGAAGCAATGAGCTGGTTTATACGGGCGTTTGTTGAGCTGGGCTTTCAGATCCCAGTAGGCGCCGGCGACAAAGGCGCGGCGCTGCCGTTCCCGCAGCACCAGCAGACGCACTGCCACGCTCTGCACGCGGCCGGCCGAGAGCTTCGGCGCAATCTTTTTCCACAACAACGGCGAAATCGTATAGCCGACCAGCCGGTCGAGAATGCGCCGGGTCTCTTGGGCGCGCACCAGATCGTTGTCGATAGACCGAGTCTTTTTCAGTGCCTGATCGATGGCCTCTTTGGTTATTTCGTGAAAGATCATCCGTTTGACCGGCACTTTCGGTTTCAACACTTCATAGAGGTGCCAGCCGATGCTCTCCCCTTCCCGATCTTCGTCGGTGGCGAGGAGTAGCTCATCCGCCTCTTTGAGGGCCGCCTTGAGCTCAGAGATTACTTTTTTTTTGCCCGACGGAATTACATACAGTGGCTCGAAATTTTCCTCCACTTTGACACCGATCCGGGCCCAAGGCTCCCCCTTCACTTTGGAGGGAATCTCGGCAGCAGAGGCCGGCAGGTCACGGACATGGCCCATACTGGCCTTGACCTGATAGCCTTTTGGCAAAAAACCGCGGATGGTTCTGGCTTTGGTCGGCGACTCGACAATGACTAATTTGGTCATTCTTCTTTCCCGCGTCTCCCAGCTTGTGAGAAGATATCCTGCAATCGTTTCACTCGAAGTCACGCCCTACAGTGGCGCGCAATACTAACGATACAACCGCCGTAGGATACACAAGAACATCACCTTAAGCAAGCCGAAGGCTTCCTTCAAAATTAACTCCAATTGACAGTTAGATTCCTTCTGCATATACTGAATACACCGTCGCGCCCTACAATGGCGCGCAACATAACCTATCGCGCCCCACAGTGGCGCGCAACACAACCTTTCGATACAACGTATCTGCATTGCATTGGGGAGACGGATTGGTGACTATGTCTGGGAATGGACAGCGGAATTCTGCCATGTCGCGCCCTGCAGAGGCGCGCAATACAACGATTGGGCTGCTGGCGCTTATCTGTCTGGCGCTCACCGGCTGCGCGCCGGCATACAGTGTCGCGCAATACAACCTTTCCGAGTCGATAGCGCCGATTTCAGTCCGCACTGAACCATTCGCGCCTGCCATCGAGCCCTGCATTGACCGCTTCATCGCCCATGATCTGCCCCACAACACGACGACCACGGATGATATCATCCGCATGTATGAGGCGAACGGGGCCGGGGTTGCCATCGACGACTTCGATCGCGACGGCGATCTCGATCTGGTTCTCGGCAACTACGACAATCCCAATTCGATCTTCTGGAATGAAGGCGGCCTGACCTTCCGCCAGGAACAGATGGCCACCGGCCGCACCCGGGCCGTGGCCGCTGTCGATGTGGACGCGGACGGTTGGACCGATCTAGTGCTGACCCGTGTAGGCGGCGCCGTCAATTTCTGGCGCAACCGCGGCGCAGACCTGCCGGCAGATGCGTCTGGCCGCTTCGTGCAGCAGTTCGTGAACGGCCTGTCCCAGCCCGCCTACGCCATCGACTGGGCAGACTTGGATGGAGATGGCGATCTGGACGCTGTGTCCGCCTCCTACGACATCGGGCTGCTGACTGAGCGGGGCACCGAGTATCTGCTCAACGATGAGGGCGGGGTGTATCTCCACTGGAACGAGCCAGATGGGTTTCGCGCCGCGCGGCTCTCCACAGAGGCCCAGGCCTTGGCCATCGCCATTTGGGACGAAGATGGCGATGGCCGACCAGACCTGCTGGTCGGCAACGACTTCGCTGTGCCCGATGCGTTTTGGCGCAATACCGTCAACGGATGGCGGCGCGCAACGATCTTCCCGGAAATGACCCACAGCACGATGAGTTTTGACCTGGCAGATGTGGACAACTCCGGCAAACAGGCGCTCTTTGCCAGTGATATGAAGCCGCCCGACCAACGCGCCGAAACCGTGCGCGCCTGGGCGCCGCTTATGGAGGCGGCCCATCCCGCGCCAGCGGGCGATCCCCAACGAATGGAAAATGTGCTATTGGTATCGGATCTATGGGGGGGCTTTCATAGCCAAGGCCGAGCGCGCCGACTGGACGCAACCGGCTGGAGTTGGTCCGGTCTGTTCGGCGATCTGGACCAGGATGGGCGGCTCGATCTCTACATCGTCAACGGCTTCGCCGAGTCCACAACCTTCGCCCATCTGGCCAACCACGAACTGGTCGAGCGCAATCAAGCCCTGCGCAACACCGGCGCCAGTTTCGAGCGCATGTCGGACTGGGGATTGGGCAGCGAGCGGGGCGGCCGTGGCGCGGCCCAAGGCGATCTGGACGCTGACGGGGATTTGGATATCGTCGTTAACAATTTGCGGGGCAATGCCCAGCTATTTGAGAATCGCTTGTGCGGCGGCGCGGCATTGCAGGTCGATCTGCGCCAGCCCGGCAGCGCCAATCCGGCAGCCGTCGGCGCCATAACCTTTTTGGAGACCGATGGCAGCCGACTGCGTCGGGACGTCCGCGTCACCCGGGGCTACCTGTCCAGCGCCCCCGGACAGCTGCACTTTGGCTTTCCAGCGGAAGCCCAACTGCGGCGGCTGCTGATACGCTGGCCGGACGGGAACTGGTCAATAGTGGCAAGGCCGCCGGCGGGTCAGCGGCTGATCGTCGCCAGGATAAACAATGAACAGCAATAGACAAGCTGCTGTCCGCAGCGGCATACCGTAACCACTGCTCAGATCGATACAAGGAGACACATTCATGTCTGCATCCAACGCCCGTAGTGAAGCCATTGAGAAGATCCGCCGACTGCCGCAGCAGGTGGAGGAGCTGGTGTCCGGGCTTTCGCCACAAGAACTGACGGCAAAGACACTGGCGGACGAATGGACGGTGGCGCAGAATGTCCATCACCTTGCGGATTCCCACATAAACGGCTATATGCGTTGCAAACTAATGGCGACCGAAGAAAACCCAACTCTGAAGCCTTACGACGAGGGCGCCTGGGCCCAGCTCGCTGACGGTAGCAGCCCCGACCTGTCAGATTCATTAGCTCTGCTGAAAGCCCTCCACGCCCGTTGGGTTCAGTTCTGGGAAAATCTGCCGGAGGATGCCTGGGAGCGGAGCGGCTTGCACCCAAAGCACGGCGCGGTATCCCTCGTCAGACAGCTTGACCTGTGCGTAGCGCATAGCGAAGCGCATCTGGACCAGATTCGGCGCACGCTGGCGGCGAGCAAGGCGTAGCGACCGCGGCCGCTTTCCTCTACGCATGGGACAGCGCATCCCCAACTGTGTCGGCAGCGGCAGAAGGGGCGAAGACGATTCTGCTCAAAAGAGGCGCGAAACGGTGTTTGAACTTATAGCCTCGAATCCGTTACAATAGAGGCGTCTCGCTTTATGGCAAAAATGTGGCTGTTTGCGCAACCGTTATCCATTGCAGTTTCAGAGTCGCGCCCTACAGTGGCGCGCAACACAACCTTTTGCGCCCTACAGTGGCGCGCAACACAACCTTTCGCGCGCCCTACAGTGGCGCGCAATACAACCTTTATTCCAGGGAGGAGAACAATGCAAATTCGACAATGGCAGGTGCTGAGTATATTGGTGTTGGCCGCTTTGCTGCTCTCTGCTTGCGCTCCCGTAGCTCCATCGGCCAGTGATGCCGATAGTGGCGCGGCCGAGATGCCTGCCGATGAGGGCCCAGTAACGATTACATGGGCCATGTGGGGCAGTCCGGCGGAAGTCGCGACCCATCAATCGGTGGCTGATGCCTTTATGGAAGAGCGCCCAGAGATCCAAGTGGAGATCGCGGCCGAACCCTGGGGGGACTACTTTACCAAGATACGGACCCTGTGGGCGAGCGGTGACGCGTCCGTCGTTCCCGACGTTCTATTCCTTTCACCGATTCAGAGCTATGCCTCCGAAGGTGTGCTGGAAAACCTGGACCCGTGGATCGACAAGAGCGGCTACAATCTTGACGACTATTGGCCGTCCCTGATGGAGTTCGCCACGCATGAGGGCAGCGTCTACGGCTTCCCGCGCGATATCGGCCTGGAAGTGCTGTACTACAACATCGACATCTTCGACGAGGTCGGCGTGCCCTACCCGGATGAGAGTTGGACATGGAATGACCTGCTGGCCGCGGCCGAACAGCTGACAGTT
Source organism: uncultured Caldilineaceae bacterium (assembly GCA_958295915.1). GTDB lineage: Bacteria > Chloroflexota > Anaerolineae > Caldilineales > Caldilineaceae > Bin5. The sequence goes on along the minus strand of OY282381.1, from coordinate 1,667,595 downwards.
GTCGAAGACAGTGGCCGGGTCTCCCGCTATGCGCTGGGCATGGAAGGCGGCAAGTTCATGCTTTGGGTGATGCAGAATGGAGGGGCCCCCCTGGATGATATGCGCAACCCCTCTCGCTGCGCATTGGCCGAACCGAAAGTGGCGGAGGCGATGCAGTTCTTCAAGGATATGATGGATAACAACTACGCCATGCCACCGGCCAATCTGAACCAGGCCGGCGGCGACGCTGCCGTTTTCCAGAGCGGTCAGGTGGCGATGATCATTCAGAATGCCAGTCGCGTCTCCGCGTTCAACGCCGCCGGCATGAACTACGATGTCGCGGTCGTGCCGATTCCGGATGGCGGGCAGCGGGCCGCCGGCGCGGGGGGCGCCTCCTGGGTGATGAGCGCGCTCAGCGATAACAAAGAGGAAGCCTGGACATTCTTGCAGTGGCTCCAGAGTACCGATGGCGGCCAGCGCATCTACACCGCCTCCGGTGAAATTCTGCCGGCTCTGCAATCCACCGCCAGATCCGACGCCTTCCTGAACAGTGGGCAACCACCGGTCAATCGCCAAGCGTTCATCATTGAAGGCGAGAATGCCAAGATTGGACGTACCGGCTATTTCGCCGAATGGTCTGAGTTGAACGGCTCGTTCATTAGCCCGGGCCGCGATCAGATATTCACCGGTGAAGTGTCTGTCGAGGACGGACTAGCCGCCATCTGCGAGCAGGTGGACGCCTTCCTCGCCGAAAACGGATTTCCTAAGTAGGCTGTTCGCCTAAGTTGCGGTTGCTTCCCGATCTCCCATGGGGGTGAGGCAAACGCCTCATCCCCATGGCAACCATAAGGTTCGGGCTGAAGGCGCCGCAGATGTCGCGCCCTACAGTGGCCACACAACCTTCGCGCATCGCGCGAAGCCCAAATTGCCCCTACAAGCGCACATGACCGCACAGACCGCCTCAGTATCCCAGCAAACATCTGTCTCCCGCTGGCGCCGTTACCGACCGGACCAGCAGTGGGAGGCCTATCTTTTTCTGCTGCCCAGCTTTGCCGGTTTCCTGATCTTCGTTGCGATCCCGGTGATCGCATCCCTTGCCCTCAGCTTTTTTGATTGGAACCTGCTCTCCCCGCCAGAGTTCGTGGGCGTCAAGAATTACGTGCAGCTGCTCACGAGCGACCGGGTTTTTCGCAAAGTCCTGTTCAACACCTTCTACTTCACCGTCACGATCGTCCCCCTACAGCTTGCCTTCGGCCTGTTGCTGGCCGTCGCCCTGAACCGAGCCGTTCGCGGTATCGAAATATACCGCCTGATCTATTTCATGCCAGTGGTGACGACAATCGTCGCCGCGGCCCTTGTCTTCCAGTGGTTTTTCAACCGGGACTTCGGCATTCTGGCCGCGGCCATCTGGGAGCTGGGCGCGAAAACCGGTCTGCCTATCCGGCCGCCGGACTGGCTGAACGATCCAGATTGGGCCAAGCCGGCCGTCGTAGTTCTGACGCTGTGGAAGAACACCGGCTTTACAATGGTCATCTATCTGGCCGCCCTCCAGGGCGTGCCCCGCGAGCTGTATGACGCCGCCAAAGTGGACGGGGCCAGCGGCTGGCAGAGCTTCCGCTACGTGACGTTCCCGATGGTCAGCCCGACCACATTTTTCCTGATGGTCATTCAGATGATCGGCGCCTTTCAGCTTTTCAGCGAGGCCTTTGTGATGACTCGGGGCGGCCCGGCCCAGGCCACCCTGACGATCGTCTTTTACATCTATCAGATGGCCTTTGAATTCAGCCGCATGGGTAAAGGCGCGGCCGTCGCCTGGGTGCTGTTTATCTTTATCTTCCTCTTCACATTTATCCAGACGCGGCTGCAACGGCGCTGGGTGCATTACGAGGCGGGCGGCGAATCGTGACAACGCGCACAGCGGTTGACGGGCGCGCGGCGTTTGACGCGCGGAATCTGCTGATTCACGCCGCGCTGATTTTCGGCAGCGTCGTGATGCTGCTCCCCTTCGGCTGGATGCTGGCCACTTCGCTGAAAGCGCCACCGCAGATCTTCACCTATCCGCCGACCCTGATCCCCAACCCGGTGGTGTGGCAGAATTACGTGGATACCGTGCGGGCGATGCCCTTTGGGCGCTTCTATTTGAACAGTTTGTTCGTGGCTGTGAGCGTGACGACGCTCCAGATTCTTACGGCCTCGCTGTCCGCCTTCGCCTTCGCGCGCCTGCGCTACCGGGGGCGGGAGGCCCTGTTTCTTGTCTACCTGGCGACGCTGATGATACCGTTTCAGGTGACGATGATTCCCAACTTTATCCTCATCCGCTATCTGCGCTGGTACGATACCTTCTACGCCCTGATTGTGCCGACGGCCTTTTCCGCTTTCGCCGTCTTTCTGCTGCGTCAGTATTTCCGCGGCATCCCCGTTGAGCTGGATGAAGCCGCGCGTATGGACGGAGCCTCCTCTTTGCGCATCTGGGCGCGGGTCATCATGCCGTTGAGCGGACCGGTGCTGGCGGCCCTGACGATCTTCGTCTTTCTCGGCTCGTGGAACGACTTCCTCTGGCCGCTGGTTGTCACCAATTCCAACGCCACGCGCACGATTCCGGTGGGGCTGGCCTCTTTCCAGGGCCAGTTCAACACCGACTGGCATCTGCTCATGGCCGGCTCTGTCATCGCTTTGCTGCCCGTGCTGCTCGTCTACATCCTCGCCCAGAAGCGCTTCGTTGAAGGAATTACCTTGTCCGGCATGGGCGGGCGCTGATATGATAGTTCAGATATGACCATGACAGATCGAATCGGCTCCATCGTCAAATCCAATACCCACATCGATTATGTCTGCCAGGTCTTCGGCCCTGTTGAGCGGGAGAAACAGCCGCCGCCAGACGCCTATGCCTTCGGCGCCTTCGTTGCAATTGCCTTGTCGGATGACTCTGCCTCCCATCCGCCGGGCATAGCAGGTTCTCCCGCTGGCGAACTGATCGGCATTGTATACAATACGCTGCTCGTCAATCCGGAGTTCGGCAGCCAGGGGCCCCAACTCAGTTCCCGCGCGGAGCAGGCAGTATTCACCCCGGATCTCATGCACGAGACGGCTACGCTCCTCGGCGTGTTGGCCCTGGGCTGGCAGGATGCAGGCGGCCCGCGGCAGGGAGTCCCCCGGCTGGCTGCGAAAGTGGGCGCGACGGTGCGGCGTCTGGCTGACGAAGAGGTGCGGCAGTTCCACCGCGACGCGCGCGAACGGCTGGCCCTGCGCTATACGGCCATACTCCTCGGCCTCAACAACCCGCTGGCGCCGGCCCTCCTGTTGGACATCATCGACCGGCTGTCCGGCCTCTTCCCCCACGAGCAGACAATATTGCAGGTCATGCGCAACAATGTGGCCTGGAAGTCGATGATACAGCCGGCAGGGTGAGGCCCGCTCGACGAGATTCAGGAACCGTTATTTTACATGCAGACATTCGGCTTTGCGCAGGCGGCATACCACATGACACATTCAGCTATCGGCGCCGTTAAAGGGCCAGGGGAGACCCTCCACGAGTATACATTCATCGCGCCGGACCCGGAGCGGCAGCTGAAACACGGTGAATTCGTCTACTACACTGCCAGCGTAGAGGGCAGCGAACGGCAGATCCTGGGACGTATTAGCGGACGGGCGGCGGTGAAGCTCTTCCCGGACGCATTCATGGCCGAGCCGTCGGTACCGCCCCACGCCGTGGCTGCTATGCTGGGCTATGACAGCGACGCCACCGAACTGTTCGAACTGACGGTCACCGTTCTCGGTTACTACGACGATTTCCTCAACGACTTCATCAATCCCCGGACGCCGCCTCAGGGCGGCGCGCCGGTCTTCATCGCCGAGGACGAGCTGTTGGCCGAGGTTCTCAGCCGCGGCCAACGGGGAGAACTGGGCAGCGCGCACATTGGCGACCTGCTCAGCCGCGCGCCCGGGGCCGTGCCCGTGGCCTTGGATGCGCGCGGCTTTACCAGTACCCATCTGGCCATCATCGCCAGCACGGGCAGCGGCAAAAGTTATCTGGCCGGCGTCCTGCTGGAAGAACTAATGATGCCCTACAACCGGGCGGCGGCGCTGATCATCGATCCCCACGGCGAGTACGACACCCTCCAGCAGATCCAAAATCTGGATATCTTCCGCGAGGGCGACTACAAACCGAAGGCGCGTATCTTCCGACCGGACGATCTGCGGGTGCGCATCAGCAGCCTGACCTTGGGGGATCTGCGCTACCTGCTGCCGAACCTGTCGGAGAAGATGCACTACCAGTTGGGCCGGGCCTACAACTACGCCCAGCGCACCTGGGGCGAAGACAAATATACGCTGGAGCAGTTGCGCTTCGCGGTGCGCCAGGTGGCAGACAGTAAGCGCGGAGACGAAGAAGAAGAGGAGGACGACCCGACAACCGGTGGCCTCATCTGGCGGCTGGGATCGGCGTTGGGTGGGAGCAAGATCTTCCACGACTTCGAAAATATAGAACTGGACGAACTGTTCCAGCCGGGGATGTGCACGATTGTTCAACTGAATGAAGTGGGCCAACGGGAGCAGCAGGTGATTGTGGCTACCCTCCTGCGCCGGGTCTATCAGGCCCGCGTCGACACCAAAAAGGGAAAGGTCGACCGGGGAGACCGCAGCTACGTGCCTTTCCCCGTTTTCTGTCTGCTGGAAGAGGCCCACAACTACGCGCCGGCCAACGCCGACGCCGTCAGTTCGGATGCGCTCAAGACGATCCTCAGCGAGGGCCGCAAGTTTGGCGTCAGCGTCGGCCTGATCTCCCAGCGGCCCGGCCGGCTGGACAGCGACGTGCTCAGCCAGTGCATGACCCAATGCATCATGCGCATCACCAATCCCATCGACCAGAACCGCATCGCTGAATCGGTGGAAAGCGTCGGGCGGGATCTGCTGAAGGAACTGCCGGCCCTGAGCAAAGGTCAGGTGATCGTCAGCGGGGCCAGCGTCAACACGCCGGTGATGCTGAAGGTGCGCGTCCGCCACACCGAGCACGGCGGCGAGGATGTCAACGCGCCGCAGGAGTGGCGCCAATGGTTCGCGGAGCAGGCTGGCCGTGTCGCTGACAACGCCCTCTTCCTCGACAAAGGAGTCCAACGGGATGAAGATGGTATGCTCTGGGCATAATAGGCTGCTCAGCCTAAGATATCCGGCTCACCCCAGGGGCGCGTTCGTTCCCCGCGCAGAAAGCTGCTGATATACGCTGCCGCCGGATGACGCGCCTCCCATAACAGCTGTTCCGCCAACTGCCTATCATAGTCCACGGCCCGATGTTCCACGCGGTAGCCGCTCTCGTCCGCCTCCAGAATGGCGTAGGTGGCCCGCAGGCTGGGGATAAGCGGATTGCCGATGCTGCCCGGATTGACCACATGCTTCCCGTTCAGATGAAAATTCTGGGGCCAATGGGTGTGGCCGACACACACCAGATCCGCATCGCAGCCATCCAATCGTTCGCTCATCTCTTCATCGCTGTAATGGGGCAAGAAGCCGCGTCCGTTGTCCGTGCCCGGTGAGGCGTGCACCAACAACGCGCGGCTGCCGTCCGGCAGTGTCAGCCGTTCCTCCAGCGGGAGGTCCAGTAGAAATGGTAGATGGCCGCTGGCAGCCATGGCGCCAGCGGTCCATGCAAAGGATTCCAGCACCTCCACGTATAAAGGTAGCAGTGTGTGATCCGCCAGGGCCTCTGCCTGGGAAGGGAAGGGCCGCGCGCCGGTGGTAAGATAGCGCTCCGCGTTGCCGCGCACGAAGCGGGCGTTGGGGAGATCGCGCAGCCGCTCCAGCACCGCCAGCGGCTGCGCGCCGATGGCCGTCAGGTCGCCGAGAATCCAGTATCTATCGACACCGCTGTCGGGAGGGTTTGCGCGCTGTCCTGTTGCAGAGTCTGGCCGCAAATGACGCCTATCTGCGCCATGCCGATTGGTCGTGGCAACCCCGTTCGCTTGGGATTTGATATCGGCGAGCGCCGCGTCCAGCGCCACGCAGTTGCCGTGGATGTCTGAAAGAATAGCAATACGCATGATGGGAAAGAGCCTCCTGTTCCACCTTCTGCCTGGGGGACGACGGCCTCCTCGATCTGGCGAAGCCCCATACCGTCCTGGGATCGACTCTGCGCGTCTGACCCGGCGGGCCGGTGGGAAGCGAATTATGATAGAATAGCGACAGAGTGCGCAGTTGTTCGTTGTAGCCAACCTGAATTCGGAGTTAAAGAGCGCCTTATCAAGCAACAGCGGCGCGCAATGCAACCACTTTAGCGGATATTGGAATCAAGGATGTAACGCATGTCCAATCCCTTTCGCCTGGGGTTTCTGAGTCATCTGCGGGGTAGCGCCGATGCCCGTCGGGCCTATCAGGACAACCTCGCGATCTTTGACGCAGCCGACCAGCTCGGCTTTGACGTGGGCTGGGTGGCCCAGCATCACTTCAAAGACAAGGAGGGCCTGTTGCCCTCCCCCTTTCCCTTTTTGGCGGCAGTGGCGGAGCGTACCCGGCAGCTGCGGCTGGGCACGTCGATCGTCGTGCTGCCCTTTGAACATCCCCTGCGGCTGGCGGAAGATGCCGCGGTTGTCGATACCCTCAGCCATGGACGCCTGGAACTGGGCGTGGGCAGCGGCAGCGATGCAGACGAATTCGCGGCCTTCGGCGTTGATATCGCCACCCGCCATCAGCGCACCACCGCCGGCCTGGTTGCCCTCAAACAGGCGCTCGCCGGCCAAGCTCTGGCAGAGGACGGTCAGCGTCTGCGGCCAGCAGTCCCGACTCTGACCGACCGTCTGTGGCTGAGTGGCTTGAGCCTGCGCGGCGCGCAGTATGCAGCCCAAAACGGAGCCGGTCTGCTGCTCAGCCGCTCCGCCGGGGGGCGCGCTGAACCGACCGACCGCGCGCAGGAGCCGGTGGCGGCAGCCTTTCGCGCGGCCTGGGGCGAGAGGCCAACCGCGCCTCGCATCGGCCTCTCGCGCGGCATCTATCTCAGCAGCGGTCGGGTCGCTGCCCTGCGCGAAATCGAAAAATATGTCCAGGGACGCATCCCGCCGGACACGTCCACCGCGCGCTTTTGCGAGCGCCTGCATCTGACCTATGGCGCGCCCAATGAGGTTGCCGACCGTCTGCAAGCGGACCGCGTGCTGCCCTACGCCACGGATCTGATCCTCCAATTCGACCCCATCCATCCGCCGCTGGAACGGATCCTGGCGATGTTGGAACAGGTCGCCACGCAGGTGGCGCCGGCCTTGGGCTGGCGGCCATCAGGCCGGCCGTAGCTGCACGACTGCGGCCCGCATCAGCCCGGCGCCGAAGGAGACCAGCCAGTGATAGAACCAAAGTGATAGAACCAAACAGAGATCGTCGCCTCAGGCCTTCATCCTAGCCAACGTTTGCGCCGTTTGTAATGCTTCGCGTCCCGATAGCTTTTGCGTTCGTCTGCTTGCGTCAGGCCGAGATAGAAGTTTTTGATGTCGGCATTCTGCGCGAGTTGCTCTGCCGGGCCGTTGAGAACGATACGGCCGCTCTCCATCACATATGCATGGGCAGCCGTCGCCAGAGCGACGTGCGCGTTCTGCTCAACGATTAGCATGGACACGCCGGACTCAGCGTTGATGCGGCGGATGACTTGGAAGATGGCCTGCGCCAGCAGAGGGGCCAGCCCCAGGCTCGGCTCGTCCAGGAGCATCAGCTTCGGCTTTGCCATCAGCGCGCGGCCAATGACAACCATCTGCTGCTCGCCGCCGGACAGATACCCAGCAGTGCGGCGGCGGAACTCCAAAAGACGAGGGAAATATTCATACACTTCGTCCAGATCCCGCCCCAGACTCGCCTCGGATGTGGTACGGAAGAGCGCGCCGGCGCGCAGGTTTTCCTCAACAGTCAGATGCTGGAAAAGCGGCCGCCCTTCCAGCATCTGCACAATGCCCATGCGCACGATTTCGTCCGGCGTTTTGTTGTCGATGCGTTCGCCATGCCATTCGACGCTACCTCGGGTGACTTCACCCTGCTGGGCGCGCAGCAGACCGGAGATGGCTTTGAGCGTCGTGGATTTGCCCGCGCCGTTTGCGCCGAGCATAGAGACGATCTGGCCGTCCCTGACAGACAGAGACACACCCCGCAGAACGAAGATCACATCACTATAGACAACTTCGATGTTGTTGATGTGTAGCATTGACATGCAATTGAGAGATTGGGAGAGTGCGCGTCATGCGTGTACCCATCTCCCAATCTCCCCATATCGAACTGTGATCGACTGTGATTCATCCGCATCACAGGACTCAGATAAATCACAGTCGAATTGCGCCTCGGCTCGAAAGAGGCGCATTCAACACTACCTACTCTACCGCCGGTCTGGTATCCGGCAGTGTCATAAAGTCCTGGACGACGACGAAATCGACGCTGCCGTCCGCCATCATCTGAGCCTGACGGATTTGGGCTTTGTTGGTTGCCCGCTTGCTGCCCTCGACATTCAGTTCAAACAGCCCGCCGGCGCTGACTCTCCCCATTTCCTGCATGGCCTTGAGGAACTCGCTACCGGTCAATCCTTCAAAGCCGACCGTATTCATGGCAACGGTCAGAATGTCCGCTATCCCGAACAGGAGACCGTAGCTGAGCAGGTAGCTGAATGCCTTATCCGTATCAGGATAACCGCCGGCCGTAAAGGACTCCAGCGCCCGCTGAATGCCCGGCGCATCAGTATCACTCCACCACAGATAGGGGAAGACACCGTAGTAGCCGCTGGCAAGGGGCGCATTCTCACCCAGAATGTTAAGCACATCCCGGTTTATGCCCCAGTTCACGCTGCCGAGCACCACCTGATCGTAGAAGCCGAGGGCGTGTAAGGTGCCGATGACCTGAGCGATGCTGAATGAGAGGGACTGCATATAAATGACATTCGCCCCATTGACCAGCAGATTCTGTAACTGGCCGGTTACATCCGCGGTTGGGTCGAGGGGCTGCTCCTCCAGAGGCAGGACAGCAATGCCCAAGGATTCGGCGAAGGCCAGAGCTTCCGCTGTGGTAGCCCCAGCGCCGAAGGCGTTCGCCCATCCCACAACACCAACAATGATCTCATCCCCCGCGCCTTCCGGTTTGATGTCGGCCCAGTTGTCATGCACGAACTGCAGGAATCCAGCGAACTGATCCGAATAAATCGGCACTGTGCCGACAGTGTAGCCATCAGGCGGGTTGTAGAGAGCCTGGCCATGGACACCGATGGCTATGTTGACGATCTCATCTTCGACCACCCGATCCTTCAGGGCGATTGTCGCGCCACTGTTGTACGTGAGGACGAAGAGCGGTTTGGGCGTTTCCGCCCGGTACTGAGAGTAAATCTGCACTTCCTGTTCCGGGTCATATTGCGTGTCCTCCAGGCGCACATTCAACATCACGCCGCAGACACCGCCGCCCGCATTGATCTGCTCAATCGCGTCCTTTGTGCCATTGATGAAGCCCGTCCCCAGAACTGTAGCCAAGGGACCGGTCAGGCCTGCTTGCTGGTAGATGGTCAGGCTCTCTCCATCGTAGGTATTGTCACAGGCTATCTCCTCTGCCGCGGGCATCGGCTCCTCCGCTGCGGGCATCGACTCCTCCGCTGCGGGCATCGGCTCCTCTGCTGCAGCCATCGGCTCCTCTTCTGTGGCTATGGGTACACAGGCGGCCAGAAGCAGGGCAAAGAGCAGGAGAAAAGTGATAGAGGTCTTTTTCATTGTGGACTCTCCTTTCGTTGGTACAGTGTGAATACGACGGTATTGGGTACTATGTTGCGAATTGCGTGCAGAGCGCGACGATTTCTGCGTGGCCTCCCTTTCACTCTGAATTATTTTCTCCTTCAGAGTACTCCTCTTTTGAGCGTTTGTAAAGGTACTGCGCCTCGCGCGCATACCGAATGTAGTTCCCTGACCTGATTCCAGCGGCCAACCTAGGTGGTGGCGATGGCGCAACGCCCACAGCGCCGATCCTTTTCAACAGGTTCTCACTTGTTACCGCGTAAACGGACGCAGCCGCCAGGCTGCTTTCAGAAGTTGCCAGCGGTGAGCAAGTCCGCGCGGCTCAAATATTAGAAAGAACATCACAGCCATACCGAAAAAAATCGGGCGGAAGGACGTGAGCAACTGGGGCGCGAGTTCGGGGAATGCAGTGGCCAGGATTCCGCCTAGCAGATCGGCGAAGTCCTCCAACAGAATGACGAAAGCGACACCCAAAAATGGCCCGAGATTTGTGCCGAGACCGCCGATGACCAGCATTCCCAGAAAGATGATCGAATCGTTGAGGCTGTAGCCGAACTCCGTGCCGACGCCCCGCTGGCTATGGGCCTTCAGCGCCCCAGCTACGCCCGCCAGCAGAGCGGCGATGAAAAAGGCCCGCAATTTGTAGGTGAAAAGATTGACGCCTAGTAGTTCCGCGGCCAGGTCATTGTCCCGCACGCTGATGAATGCCCGCCCCAGACGGGTGCGGGAGATGTTGAACACCAGGACGGTCGTAATCAACAGAACGATCAGCGAAAGGGTGAAAAATCGCCCGACTTCGTTGAAGATCAGCCCGCCGATCTGCGGAACCGGCGCTTCGATGGCGCCATGTGTGCCGCCGAGAAACTCTTTGAATGTATGGCGGCTCACCCACGGGATAATGAACTGGGCCGCCAGTGTGGCGATAGCCAGATAGAAGCCCTTCACCCGTAAGCTCGTCAGGCCGAAGAGCAGACCGACCACGCCGGCGACAAGCCCCGCGACCGGCAGGGCGCTGAAAAACGACAGGCCTGCGTGAATCATCAGCAGCGCCGAGGCGTAGCCGCCCACGAGCATAAACGCCGCCTGGCCTAGAGAGATCTGACCGGTGTAGCCGGTCAGAATATTCAGCCCCTGCACAGCGATAGTTGTATAGGCGATCTGATTGGCAGTACTGATCAGATAGGCGTTGCCCCACAGAGGCAGGCAGAACGCAGCCAACAGGGTAAATCCCACCAACCAGTAATGCCAGGGCCGGCGCAGCAGAGCCATATCTTGTTCATAGGAGCGGTCGAAATCGCCTGCGGGGCGTAAGATCGCCATCGGCTACACCCTCTCGATTCTCTTCTGCCCGAACAGCCCTTCCGGGCGGATGAGCAGAACGACCAGCAGTAAAATATAGGGCGCAATTTCCGTAGCGTTGCGCACTTCGATTCGCTGGGAAGCCTGCACCAGCGCCTGCGCCAGACCGACGGCGAAACCCCCCAGCAGCGCGCCGCCCAGAGAGTCCAGCCCCCCCAGCAAAATCGCCGGAAAGGCAATCAACACAACAGTCGAGAGGTTCAGGCTGACGCCGGTAAGGGTCGCCAGCAGGACCCCGCCCAAGGTAGCGATGCACCCGGCGATGCCCCAGGAAAGACCGAAGACCCGGCTCACATTGATGCCGACAGAGCGGGCCACTTCGTGGCTTTCTGCGGTGGCTCGCATGGCCAGACCAGTCTTTGTGCGATTAAAAAACCAGATGAACAGGGCCGCAGCGAGAAGCGCCACGATAAATGTGGCCACCAGCGTGTATTTCAGGCGGATGGCATTGCCGAATGCCCCGGGGAACGGAATGACCAACACGTCGCTGGGCGAAAACAGCGCAGGGAAGTTGCTCTTCAACTGCACGCCGAAAAGGATCGCTGTCACCCCTTCGATCAGTTGCGCCATCCCCAGGGTCATCAGCATAATCGCCAGCAGAGGCTGCCCGGTCAGCGGGCGCAGGGCGAACCGCTCGATGAGCAGACCGATTCCCATCGAAACAACCAGCGCGGCGACCACCGCCGCCCACAGGGGCAGGTTGAACAGTTCCCCGCCGGCCTCTGCCCCACCGCTGAACCACCAGGTGAGGAACGCGCCGAACATCACCAGATGACCGTGGGCGAAGTTGAACACTTCCGATGACTTGTAGATCAGGACGATGCCCAAGGCGATCAGACCGATCGTCCCACCGTTGAGAATGCCCGTTACAAACTGTTGAGGTACCAGAGACCAGTTCAAAAAAGTGTTCAACGCGCCTCCGCTCGAAAAGAGGCGCATTGCTCCGTCGTTACTTTAACGTCACAATCCGTATGGCCGTCTCAATGACTCCTTCGCTCCCATCCTGGTAGCGCACAGGGGCCTGGACGTGAATCCGCTCTCCTCCTGCGTACATCATTTCGATCAGTTCACTGTAGCGCTCGTAGAGAACGCTCCGCCGCAACTTGCGAGAACGAGTCATCTCTGCCTCGTCGGCGTCAAACTCCTTGTGCATCAGCACAAAGCGCCGTACCTTGCCGCCGACCGGCAGACTTGCATTCACCTCTTCCACCGCCTGCCGGATCAGTTCGTAGACTTCCGTTTTTTGAGAAAGGTCCGTAAATGTAGTGAAGGCGATGCCTTGCTTCTCTGCCCAGTTGCGCACATTTTCAAAATCGATGCCGACCAGCGCAGTAACGTATTCCTGAGTCGGCCCGCCAATAGCCATCACGTCGCGGATGAACGGGCTGAATTTGAGCCGTCCTTCGATGAACTGGGGCGCGTAACGCTCGCCATTGGCCAGGGTGATCATATCCTTCAGCCGGTCCAGATAGATTACATGGCCGTCGTTGTCGATGTAGCCGGCATCCCCTGTGCGAAACCAGCGCTCGTCCGCATCCTCTACAACTGCTTCCTCTGTTGCCTCGGGGTTCTTATAGTAGCCCTGAAAGACAGTCGGCCCGCTGATTTGGATCTCTCCATCTTCAGCCGTACGGACGGAAATGCCCGGCGCCGGAGTCCCGACACTGGCGAACTTTATGTCGCCATCCTGGTGAATTGTACCACAGCCTGTCACTTCGGTAGAACCGTAAATCTGTCTCAGATTGATACCCAGGGCGTGAAAGAAACGTATGGCGTCTGGACTGAGCGCGGCCCCGGCTGTGTAGGCGGCGCGCAGATTCGTGAAGCCCAACTGATCCCGCAGAGGGCGAAAAACGCACCAATCGCCGAACCGGTAGGCGAGCCACAGCCCCGGGCCGACAGCCTCTCCCGCCAGCTTTTTGTCCGCTACCCGATAGCCTACAGGCAAAAAGAGTTCGTACAGTCTGTGGTTGATCCACGAAGACTCGGCCATCCGCACCTGGATGGTTCCCACCAGCGCATCCCACAGGCGGGCGTTGTAAAGAATGATCTCCGGCGCAATCTCGCGCACGTTTTCGCGTACGGTTTCCGGCGCCTCCGGAAAGTTCATAATCAGGCCGAAAATGCAATGGGGCGCAACGCCCAGCGCGTGTTCAGCAATCCAGCCTAAGGGCAGCAGGCTGACATGATTGTCCCTATCGGCGTGATCGTCCACCTGGGCCAAGGCTTCCGTCACACGAATAAGATTTGTGTGGCTGAGCATCGCCCCTTTGGGGCGGCCTGTTGTGCCGGAGGTGTAGCAGAGAATGGCCAGGTCATCCTGGCGCCCTTTGGCGACTTCCTCCTCAAAACGTGAAGGCTCTTTGGTCGCCAGCGCCCGACCCAGCCGGCATACGTCATCGTATGTGATGAGCCAGGGGTCGTCGTAGTTCCACAGCCCCCGCTCATCCCAGTAGATGACCCGCTCAACCTGCGGGATGCGCGCCCGGATGGCAAGCATCTTGTCCACCTGTTCCTGATTCTGGGCCAGGACAAAACGCGCGTCACTGTGATCGATAATATAAGCGGCTTCTTCAGCGGTGGCGTCGGTGAACAGCCCCACCTGCACGCCGCCGCCGCCCAGCAGCCCCAGATACCCCCACAGATACTGCCGGTCGTTGTCGCCGATGGTGGCGACATGCTCCCCGCGTTCCAGACCCAGCGCCCGCATCCCCAATCCAAACGCCTTCACCTGTTCGTAGGACTCCTGCCAGGTAAACTCCCGCCAGATGCCAAACTCCTTTTGACGCAGAGCGACTTTGTCAGCGCCATAGGATTCGACCCACTGCAGAAAGCGCTGGAGAAGCGTTGAATGCGCCTCCGCTTGAAAGAGGCGCGCAGTGGTTGGATGATTCATTTTCATTTTAGGATTTGCGCGCCGCGCCACGCCTCAGAAGGTGGGGCAGCGCAATTTCACCCCGCCTGTCCCAAATATGCCCGGATGACCTCTGGATTGTTTTTGATCGCATCCGGCGTGTCGTCGGCGATCTTCGTGCCGAAATCCAGGACGACGATGCGATCGGCGATGTCCATCACCAGTGTCATATCATGTTCGATCAAGACGATCGTTATGCCTCGACGTTCGTGAATATCCAGAATAAAGCGGGCCATGTCCTCTTTTTCTTCGGCATTCATACCCGCCATGGGTTCATCCAACAGCAGGAGCTGCGGCTCCAGGGCCAGGGCGCGGCCCAACTCCACCCGCTTGCGCAGGCCGTAAGGCAGCGCGCCGACCACCGCTTTGCGAATGTGAGCGATCTCCAGAAAGTCGATTAACTCCTCGACGACCGCCCGGTGGCGCGCCTCCTCCTTCTGGGCCAGGCCCCAATACAGCGCGCTGAAGAGCGCGCTCTGGCGCATATGAATGTGCCGGGCCGCCATCAGATTGTCCAGCGTGCTCAGGCCAGTGTAGAGAGCGATGTTCTGAAATGTGCGCGCAATGCCGAGTTGCGCCACCCGGTGGGGTGGAGTCCGGGTTATGTCGTGTACGCGCCTCTTGCCAGCAGTGAGGGCTGAGCGCGCCGCAGGGTTTGCGCCTCGCCTGAAGCCCGAATTGGCGCGTTCAACCTTGTCCAGAAAAAGCGCCTTTCCCTGTTGAGGACGGTAGAAGCCACTGATGCAATTGAGCATCGACGTTTTGCCGGCGCCGTTGGGTCCGATAAGAGCGCGGATTTCGCCCGCACGCACATCGAACTGGACCTGATCCAGCACAGTCGTGCCGCCAAAGGACAGGCTGATGCGCTCTACCTGCAAAATGTTTTCAGAAGTCATGTAGAGTTTGTTTGCATCTTCCAACGTTTTCGCCCGCTCTTCCGCTGTTCGTCGGGCGACCGCTTCAGTATCGGCTCGCTTATTCGTCAGAATGTATCATAGGGGAATTATATACTTAACTGCACAAGCATATCTTTCTCAGTCGACTCGCGCCGGCTGTGCGGGGAATTCCCACCCGCGTTGTAGGGGATAGGCAGACCTACCCCTCGTTCCTTACTGTTTTTAGCGGCGTTGGTATCCCGATCTTCCGTATGACCACACCGCAAACATTCAAATATCCGATAAACTGCCGGCTTCTCTTTCCTTACTTCAGCGCAGTGGGAACAGGTCTTGGACGTATTACGGGGGTCCACTGCAGAGAATTGTCTACCGGCCCATTCTGCCTTGTAGCGCAATTGCTGAAATAGCAATCCCCAAGTCTGTTCCATCATACTGCGATTCAAGCCACGTTTCCGACTGCCGCCACGTCGAGACATGTTCTTGATTGCCAACTTTTCTACCGCTATCTTCTGGTATTTTCGCACGATAGCAGTAGTCAACCGATGGCATTCATTACGATTGCGTACTGTATTCCTACGCCTCTCGCGGGCAAACGTAGCTACCGCCTTTCTCCGTCGATTGCTGCCTTTTTTCTTTGTGGAGATGGCGCGTTGCAAGCTTGTTTCTCTACTTCTGTCAATCACGCGCCGGGATACTGTTTCCCCATCGCTGAAGGTCATGCGTTCGTTTACGCCCATATCTATGCCCACCGCAGTATCCACAGACCCAAGGATGTTCTGTTCCTCTTCATAGACAAGGTCAACTGTCAGAATGCGACCGTGCATACCGATTCGCAAGGCTTTCAGCCGGCTACTGTCTGGCATCCTACGATTGGGCCGTATCCTGATAACGGGTAATCCTTTTACCTTGATACGATTGCCTTTCACCATGCCTGCTGTAACGCTTGCCAACTCAAGGCACTGATAGCGCTTTAGTGGTTTGAAGCGTGGATAGCCCGGCTTTTCCCCAGCTTTCACCCTACGAAAAAAGGCCTTGAATGCCCTGTCTACTCTCACTAAGACTCCGCGAGAAACTGTTATCCCTATATCACGCCAGAACTGTTGTTCCTTTCGCAGTTGGGTCAGTCCCTTCATCTGCCTGTACAAACTCATGCCCTTGCCATCGGCAAGATAGGTGTTCTTTCTCTGTTCAAGGGAACGATTGTATAGCCAGCAGCATGAGCGCAATACCTCACGGATACGAGCATAGCCAGCTCGCGAACAGTAGCCTCGTTCTTGGTAGGTTTTGTGGATTGTGGTACTCTGGAGAGTATCCATAAGCTCTGATCTTGTGGATCGTAGCCCGTGGCGCTTCCAACACCGACGGGCTTTTCTCTTCTCGGGACAGGCAGACCTGCCCCTCGTTCCTTGAACTATCTCCATCATACCACATCCTCACACTCAACCCACGGGAATCCTTGTGCAGTCAAGTATATAATTCCCTAAAATAGCATAGGAACGCGGCGCGCGCGCATAGCGAAAATCAGGCGAGCAGCTCTTCGAGGACAGCGGCTACGCCGTCCTCTTCGTTGCTGGACGTCATGCGGCGGGCCACCGCCTTGACCTCGGCGACAGCGTTGGCCATGGCCACACCCAGACCGGCCTCGGCGACCATCTCCACATCGTTGACGTCATCGCCAAACGCGATCACCTCGTCCAGAGAAATTCCCCAGCGGGTGGTTAGCCAGCGCAGCGCCGTCGCCTTGGAGGTATCGCGGGGCATCACTTGGACCAGGTCGTATTTGGGAGATATCAGGGCGCGGGTTGTCGGCGGCAGCTCGCTCAGTAGCGTTTCGGACGGCCTTGGATTCATCCTCTGGCCATTGGAGGCCATCGATTGCGCCGCGTCGAGCTCGGCCAGTGAAGTCAGAATCTTGGCGGTGGGTCGATTGGTATGGGCAAGCACATCGCGGACAAACTCTGCGCCAGGACGCTCCACCTGACGGTTGATGTACAGCTTGTCGGCGATTTCTACCCCTAGTTGACAGTCGGGCGCCGCCTTCTGGATCGTGGCCACGATCTGGCGGGCATCGGCAACCGGGATCGCTTTCTGGAACAAGATGTTGCGCTGATGTTCGATCCACGCCCCGTTGTAGCAGATCCACGGATAGGGGTGACAGGCGGAGGGGATCATCCTGGTGACGCGCGGAGGGCGGCCGGTAGCGATCACGACTTGGCGGCCACTTCGCTCCCAGGCGGCCAGCGCAGCCAACGTACGCGCCGAAATGGTTTTATCGCCTGTCAGAAGGGTGTCGTCCAGATCCACGGCCAGTACTGAGTACATTGTGGTTCGGCTCCTGTGTCGAATCCTTTGGTTGGCATCGTAATCGCGCTTCTTTCGAGCAGTGGCGCATTGCAACTTCCAGCGATTGCCCGCAGATCCGACACGACCATTGCTCCCCTTCCCGTAGGAACATGATGCCGCGCGCCTGCAGCGCGCAATACCCATCAAGTCTATCCCACCAGCCCCCGGTAGTCCATTCCAGGGCAGATACGCGCCTCTGCTCGAAAGAGGCGCATTCAACAAATAAAACCGTAGTTTGTCGGATTTGACAATCAGGCGAACTGATCGTATTCTTGTGTACAGCAAAATAAGTTAGTGTTCTGACCAGGTTTACGTTTTGGCGTCCCCTGAATACGCATGAACAGGGGACATTTTGAATGTAGTATCACCCAAGTCAGTGCGCGGGTTGTTTTGCGCCTTATCTGGTATCCGTAGTTAGTAGGAGGAGTTTTCCCACCATGAGTGAAACAGTAGTCGGCACCGTAAAGTGGTTCAGCGATCAGAAGGGCTATGGCTTCATTGCCCGAGAAGATGGCCCGGACGTATTTGTGCATTTCTCCGCAATCCAGTCAGAGGGCTTTCGCAGCCTCGCGGAAGGCGATCAGGTCGAATTTGTGATTGAAGACGGCCCGAAGGGTCCTGCCGCCAGCAATGTGATGAGACGACAGAGCAGCTCCATTGCCTGAGTTTGCCCCAGTTGTAAAAGCAGGGAACGACTTCGGTCGCTCCCTGCTTTTGTTGTCAGGATTCAGACGCCTACCCCTTATCCGCCCCTTGTGTACAGACAACCGTGAGTTGATATCCCTCCAGGGCCATCCGCGCGCCATTTTGCCAGGGCTGACTGTGCCCCGTCCAGGGATCCACCTGCAGGAACGGGCCGTGCGCCCGCATCTGTACATGCGTCGCCAGAGATGAGCCTTCCTCGTTGAAAAGCATCCACCAGTCCCGCCCCGCCTTGCGCACGTGGCGCACGCGCAGAGCCGGCGCCGACGGTTCAACGGTGATATCCGCGGCCACCAACCCGTCGATAAAATTGAGAATGCGCCTCTGCTCGAAAGAGGCGCGCTCCGGCAGTTCGGACGCCGGCATCCCCAGCCCACAGCGGATCAGCCGTCCGGCGCTTTCCAATCTTTGCAGCGCCTCTGTCGCGCGCGCATCCGCTGTATGCGCCGCGACCACGGCCCGGTAGTGCATGCCGGCGAGGTGGATGCCGCTCTCGTCCACCGTCGCGTCCTCCCACAGATGGCGCTCTTCTACATAGTTGAAATCACGCTGATGCTGAAAAAGGATCTTGGCCTCCTGCCAGGGCAGCCAATCCACCGTGCCGAGCACGGCCACTTCGCAGACATGTTGGCAGTCTGTATTCAGCCAGGAGAGACGCCGGCAGCGGTCCGCATATCTCTTGTAGCGCCCCCACCAGGCGCTGTTTGGCCCCACATCCGGCGGTCGTTCGTCCCAACGGATGCCGCGCACGCTGTAGTAGAAAGCGTGGGGAAAGAGCATATTCGTGCCGCGCGCAAAGCACCAGTCGGCCAGCCAGTTCATCTCCTCCCAGGTCAGTTCGTGACCGTAGGCGCCGCACAGCTCATTGGCGTTGCGCCGTCGCCCGCTGTGGATCATCGCTGAACTGCCGCATTTGCCCTGGGTCGACTGCGCCCCTTCCAGCGCGGTCGGATCATCGGGCAGCACCCAGCGCCAGACAAGATCCTGGCCGGGGATGTGGAAGTAGCGCTCCGCGCCGATGTCGTCGGCCTTGGCCGGATGGCCGCTGAGGGCGATGCCGCGCTCCGCGCACCAGTCGTGCAGCTGGGCGTACCAGGTCTCCTCCATGCGCAGAGCGATGGCGCGCGCGTAGTCGGCCCGGTAGCGCTCTGCGTCCGGCTCATCGTCGTGCCAGAGAGCCGGCAGATAAGGGGTGAAGTCGTAGCCCAGAAGTCGATTGACATGGGCCAGGATGCCGGTTGTGCCTGGCCAGAC
Source organism: uncultured Caldilineaceae bacterium (assembly GCA_958295915.1). Classification (GTDB taxonomy): domain Bacteria; phylum Chloroflexota; class Anaerolineae; order Caldilineales; family Caldilineaceae; genus Bin5. Next base: position 1,648,423 of record OY282381.1, on the reverse strand, counting down.
GCCCCGCTCGCGCGGCCTCCCCACCGGACTTGGTTCGTCGGTGAAGATCGCGGAGACCGTGCCGCCGAAGTGGCCCCCGAAGCGTTGGTAGAATCTGTCGTAAACCAGCCGGATGAAGCAGGCCACCGCCTCCGGGTTGAGCAGATCGCCGGCCAGCGGTTCATCCTCCGCTGGCCCGCCGTCGATGTAATGCAAGCCGCGTATATAGGCGTCCATCTTGCGGTCGATGATGGCCAGTCGCTCGCCCGTGCGCCGGCCGACGACGGCCACCAGGGTTTCATCTGCGCCGAGGCCAGGCTCTTCGCCGGCGGCCAGCGCGCGCGGCGCCAGGCAGCGGGTCTGGTAGGCGGGGTTCGCCGCCGCCACCTGGCCCGCGCAAGAGCCGGACGGATACATCCCCTCATCGTAGAGGACCACCTGCATCCCCCGCTGCGCTGCTTCGGCAATCGCCACATCATAGAAGTCGAGCAGCGCGTCCGACATCCAACCGAGAGAGCGGGGCAGACCCACCCGCGGGTGGAGCACAAAGCCGTGCACGCCGTGGGCCTCGAAATCTGCGATCTGCCGGCGGATCTCGTCTGCGTCCAGGTCGTCATTCCAAAACCAGAAAGGCAGGACGGAGAACTCGGTGGGTGGGTCCAGGAAGCAGGAGAGAGAAGTGCGCATGGGCGTTTCCGAATCGTGTTGAAGTTGTTGAATGCGCCAATTCGGGCTTCGCGCGCGGCGCAAAACCTGCGGCGCGCTCAGCCCTCGCAGCTCGAAGGAGGCGCAATGGGTGTTGGTAGAGCCCTGGAGGCCGCAGAATAGCTGATGCGCGCTTGCTACGCTTAGTCTGTAGACTCAAAGTCTACGCAATGATACGTTTATACGAATATATACATATCAATGGAAATACGCAAATCATGCAACAAAAGGCAAGCAAAACAGAGCTCAGAAAACCGAGCCCCGGGCTGACACAAATCCTGGCAGACAATATCCGTATATTTAGGACGACTAAAGGCATCTCCCAGGAAGAATTCGCCGATCTCTGCAAGCTGCACCGCACTTATATTGGCTCTGTGGAAAGAGGAGAGAGAAATGTCACCCTTAGCACTTTGGAGGCTATCGCCGGCGCTTTAGGGATCAGTGTGCCAAAGTTGTTGACTGAAGGAGGGATCGGAGAGGTCTGTGAGGAATGACATGGCGCGCAGATACGTAGATGCAATCCGTGAGAGTGGGTTGTCTATGTATGATCCCATCGCAATTGGTACCCCCAACTTATGGATTCCTACCCCCGATCTTGAGCATCTGCTCAACGATGGTCTGGTAGGGGTTCAACTTACCGGATTGCCGCTACGGACTCGCTCAAAGGTTGTAAAGCAGCGCATCTGTCAGATACTTGGTTATCCAGTACCCTCGTCTTTCAGGAAGACAAAGCCCCGTTTTCCAGGCCAACTCTTCGACACTTATGTTCAGAAATCCAATAATCTTCAAATCTGGAATGAAGAGATTGTACCGAATAGGCGCTATGTCATCGTCCGCGTTAACGAAAATGATCTGATTGCAAAAGTCAAGGTTGTCACGGGAGAAATTTTAGTAACGCTTGATACAACCGGAACGCTCACCCAGAAATATCAAGCGCGGTTGGTCCCGGGCGAACGCACGACAGAGCTTATTACCCAGGAAGATACTAAACTGTTGAGGTCGTTTGTGGGTCCTGATTTCGATCCAGGCTCCGTTGCAAGCCCTGTGAGTCATCCTACCACCGGTCAGTTGCTACCAATTCGCGAAATATTCGAGCGGTTGAGCGGACTCGTTGGTACGAGTTTTGCAGATAGAGGCTATGATCAAGAGCGGAACCGAGGTGCAGAGTTGCACCGGCTTGTGTGCCAGCAGCTTGGATATAGGGTTTACCAAGACGATGGGCAGTTTCCGGATGTGCAACACCAACTTTTAGAAGTAAAACTCCAGACTTCCCCGTCTATAGATTTGGGGCTGGTTCGACCGAATAGTACGGAAACTATGGATGTTCCAGAAATCGCAGGACAGCGGATTCGCTACTGTGATACGCGTTATGTTCTTTTCTATGCAAAAATAAGCGGCAAAAGAATTACTTTGACTCATTTATTTGTGACAACTGGAGAGCGCTTTTTTGATCGCTTCCCTCAGTTTCAGGGTAAGATACGCAACAAGAAGCTTCAGATGCGGTTACCCGCTGACTTTTTCCATAGGTAAGCCGAAGGCTCTCCAAACCATCCGCTCCAGTTCCCGCATAATTTTATCTGTTCGCGGAGATGGCATAGAGGCATACACATCTTTGGCGGCGGCGATGATTGTCTTTCCTATATCGCTATCAGGATTGGGCAGCGGAAACAGCTCGACATATTGGGTGATGAAGCGTCTTCGCCCAGCATACAATTTATTGTGAAAGCAGATATCATAAAACCTTTCGATGAAACTCGAATTGGCCACAGCTGCCGCAAGCCATAGTATATCTGTTTGCTCCAAGCTGTTGCTGACCATCCAATAGCAATCCCCATTCACTACAGATCCAGATTGGTCTATCCAGAAGGTTGGTTCCTCAGTGATGTCGCGGAAAACAAGCTTAGTTTTGTCCCAAGCTGATGGATCCTGTGGTACCCAAATCTCATACCATGCACGCCCTGCCTTCAGGAGATACTGGCGACTTTCGAGAATCGTTCGATGGCTCTCAAGATAAGCCTTGCTGCTAGGATATAGTGATAGATCCGCTGCTCGAGTATGTCCCTGAACAATCTCATGTGGATAGAGGATTTGCCGAGATGTGGTGGACTCGATGGCTTTGAAGCGGCGTGCGATATGATGTGTGAGCAATGGCCGGAGTAGTTCAGGCCGCTCATCTTTGCGCATTTGATGCCAGTCGGAACGAATAAACACCTTGTCCGCGCACGTTTTGACACCAACGCGGATCTTCCCGACATCGCCAAAACGCTTCCAAGTGTGGGCGTTAACCGTGGCAAGCCAGGATTCCGTTGTCTTGGTAGCGATTCGCCATACATTCTGCGCCTTTCCACCTGTGCTGAGTTTCCCATGCTGAACGAAAAATCGTCGTCCGTCCTCGACTTCAACAAAGCCCGTATAAGACAGTGCCTCAACCGGTGACGCCGCTTTGGCAGCTGTTGCCTTTGGCGATTGGGATGTTTCGTAGATTGATGTAAAGTTGGGCTGACCATATTTGTGACCATTCCCGCTCTCGGCCAGGAGTACGGCTGGGAGAATCGCTGCGTTGAAAAGTTTGGAGTCACCGAAGTCCCAAATATGGCGGAGGGTACATCGTTCTATGAGCGCGCGACGAATGGGCGCGCCCGAGCGAGTGGATATGAAACGGTTAGAAACTATGATGCCCGCAATCCCCTTCGGCTTGAGGACCCGGAGTATAGCAAGAATGAAGGCATGGTAAAGGTCGACGCGACCGGAAAGCCCAAACTGTTGACTGATGAACTGTGCCTGGTGAGAACCCATGATCTGTGTTCTAACATAAGGGGGATTGGCGATAATTAAATCATAGGTATCTGGAACTTCAGAAGCAAAAAGTAGTCCCTGATTATCGACTCCGAAATTTTCTAATACAAATTTCAGGAAGTCGATCTGGTGAAGATAAGCCGACACAGCGGGGAATTTCTTTGTTAACCGACTATGAGCGGCATTGAGAGCATTTTGGTCAGTCTCAAAACCATAAACTTCTATATCTAGCTCTGGACCTTGAGTCATCCCATCTAGCAGACTAATCAGAAGCTGCCCATCGCCAATTGCTGGATCCAAAACTCGGAGAGGGCGATTTACAGGGAATTCATCGAAAATATGCCTGATCTGTCCGGCTACGAAGTCAGCCAGGACTTTGGGAGTGTACGTTGCGCCAACCGCTTTTTTTTCTGTAACATCGGCATAACGAGGAACAGAGGACCGGTCTTTCAGCATCGCCATACTATTGACCCACTCCCAAATCTATTATGCACTTTATAGTTTCTGTTCGCTACCCATAGTATCCAATTCTGATTCGATTGTCAATTGCATCCACAACGCTCGAAATATGAAACTAGAAGACCTTACAACCAATGCGGCCGTACAGGGCATCCTGGCGGATAGCCTGGTAACGGTGGTCAGCGTCCAGTGGTACGGAGATTCCGCCCTGGAGCTAACCTACAAGACACCGTCCGGCAGGGTCGCGAACGAACTTCTATACCGTGACGACGAATCCAGGATCGCGGTTGTCCAACGGAGGCGCCCCTGGAGCTTCGATGGCGACGGCGCCCTCTTCCGTCTGCTGTCCGAGGCCCAGCGCATCCGCCTGGCCCATCTGTTCGACCCGCTGCTGGCGGTGCATACCTCCGATGTCGAGCCACTGCCTCATCAGATCACGGCCGTGTATGAAGCGATGCTGCCGCGCTCGCCGCTACGCTTCCTGCTGGCCGATGATCCCGGCGCCGGCAAGACCATCATGGCCGGGCTGCTGATCAAGGAGCTGATCGCCCGCGGCGACCTCCAGCGCTGTCTCGTAGTCTGTCCCGGCGCCTTGGCCGAACAGTGGCAGGACGAGCTTTTCCGGCGCTTCCAACTGCCCTTCGAAATCCTCACCAACGACAAGCTCGACGCCGCGCGCACAGGCAACTGGTTCCTCGAGACCGACCTTGTCATCGCCCGGCTGGATAAGCTCTCACGCGACGAGGACGTCCAGCAGAAGCTGAAGGCGCGCGACTGCGAATGGGATCTGGTGGTCTGCGACGAGGCCCACAAGATGTCGGCCAGCTTTTACGGTAGTGAGATCAAATATACAAAGCGCTACCAGCTGGGGAAGCTCCTATCCGGCCTCACGCGCCACTTTCTGCTGATGACGGCCACGCCCCACAACGGCAAGGAGGAAGACTTCCAGCTGTTCATGGCGCTCCTGGATGGTGACCGCTTCGAGGGGCGCTTCCGCGACGGCGCCCACGTTGTCGATGTATCCGACCTGATGCGCCGCATGGTCAAAGAGAGCTTGCTGAAGTTCGACAGCACGCCCCTTTTCCCCGAGCGTATAGCCCACACGCTCCCCTACAAGCTGTCACACGAGGAAGCCCGACTCTACAGGAAGGTTACCCAATACGTGCGCGCGGAGTTTGACCGCGCCGCCGCGCTGGCCAACGACTCGCGCGCCGGCGCCGTCGGTTTCGCTTTGACCATCCTGCAGCGCCGTCTTGCCTCTTCACCCGCAGCCATCTACCAGTCGTTGCGCCGCCGCCGCGAACGGCTGCAGAGCCGCCTGCGGGAGCTTCAGACGCTGCAACGGCGCGAGCAAACCGCCCCTGCCATCACAACAGACGATCTGGGGCTGGACATCGAAGATCTTGAAGACCTGGAAGACGCCCCCGAGAGCGAGATCGAGGAGCGGGAAGAGAACGTCCTCGATCAGGCGACCGCCGCCCAGACCATCGACGAACTGCAACGGGAGCTCGACACCCTCACAGACTTGGAATCCATGGCCAACCGCGTGCTGCGTAGCGCTGGCGACACCAAGTGGCGTCAACTGGCCGACCTGCTCAGTGAACTATTTACCCAACGCGGCATCGCCCATGCCATCGCTGAGGCCCCCGCTCCCTACGGAGCCGGTGAAATTCCTGATCCAGTCCCCTCCCCACAGCAGAAACTGGTCATCTTCACCGAACACCGCGACACCCTGACCTACCTGCAGGGCCGCATCGCCGGCCTGTTGGGGCGCGCGCAGGCCATCGTAGTCATTCACGGCGGTTTGCGCCGCGAGGAGCGCTACGCCGCCCAGGAAGCCTTCCGCCACGACCCACAAGTCCAGGTGCTGCTGGCGACCGACGCCGCCGGCGAAGGGATCAATCTCCAGCGCGCCCATCTGATGGTCAACTACGACCTGCCCTGGAATCCCAACCGCATTGAGCAACGCTTCGGCCGCATTCACCGCATCGGCCAGACCCAAGTCTGCCATCTGTGGAACCTGGTCGCCGCCGAAACGCGCGAGGGTGACGTATACCGCAGGTTGCTGGAAAAGCTGGAACAGGCCCGCAAGACGCTCGGCGGCCAAGTGTACGATGTGCTGGGCACGCTGCAGTTCGAGGGCAAGCCGCTACGCGATCTGCTTGTCGAAGCTGTCCGCTATGGGGAGCAGCCGCAGATCAAAGCCAGGCTGACCACCATCGTCGACCATGCTTTCGACCGCGACAAGCTGCGCCAGCTGCTGGCAGAGCGCGCCCTGGCCCCAAACGCCCTGGACGCCAGCCGAGTCCACCGCATTCGCGCGGAGATGGAGCGGGCCGAAGCCCGGCGTTTGCAGCCCCATTTCATCGAGTCCTTCTTTCTTGAGGCCTTCCGACGACTCCAGGGCCGCATCCGGCAACGCGAGAGCCGCCGCTACCAGATTACGCATGTGCCAGCCGAGGTGCGCAACTCCGCCCACACAACCGGCGCCAGCATGCCGGTGCTGCGCCGCTACGAACGGATCGCCTTCGAAAAATCCCTGATAGCCAACGGCAGCCATCCCGCCCCTGCCTTTGTCTGTCCCGGCCATCCCCTGCTCGACGCCGTTATCGACAGCACCCTGAAAAGCCATCGTGACCTCTTGAAGCAGGGCGCGACGCTGGTCGACGATCGGGACCCCGGCGCCGAAGCGCGCGTGCTCTTCTTCCTCGAACATGCCATCCAGGATGCCAGCCTCACGCGCGCCGGCAACCGCCAGGTCATCTCCAAGCGCATGCTCTACGTCGAACTTGACGCCGCCGGCCAGACCCGCCATCTGGACTATGCCCCCTATCTCGACTACCGGCCTCTGGCCGCCGATGAACCGGGACACGCAGCCATTCTGGCGCGCCCCGAGTGCGCCTGGATCGGGCCCGATCTGGAGCAGACGGCCCAGCGGTACGCCATCGCCAGCGTGGCGCGCGAGCATCTGGAGGAAATCCGCAAAGTCCGACAGCCGTTGATCGACAAGACCAGGGAAGCCGTCCAGGATCGGCTGACCAAGGAGATCGCGCACTGGGACCACCGCGCCGAAGAGCTGAAGCTGCAAGAGCAGGCCGGCCGCGCCAACGCCCGTCTCAATTCGACCCAGGCCCGTCAACGCGCCGACAGGATGCAGGAACGGCTCCAAAAACGGCTGGCGGAATTGAAGCTGGAAGGCCAGATTTCGCCGCTGCCGCCGGTGGCGCTGGGCGCAGCCTTGATTGTGCCAGGCGGGCTCATTCAGGCTATGAGCGGTATCGCGCCCGCTCGCGACGCCACAGCCGCGCGCGATACCCAGGCCGCGGCCGCCAAAGCGCGCCAGATCGTGATGGCAGCGGAGCGGTCGCTCGGCTTTGAGCCGACCGACCGGGAGTTCGAGAAGCGGGGCTACGACATCGAGAGCCGTGTCCCCGACAGCGGCAAGCTACGGTTTCTCGAAGTCAAGGGCCGAATCAGCGGAGCGGCCACCGTTACCGTCACCCGCAATGAGATCCTGTATTCCCTGAACAAGCCCGATGACTACATTCTCGCCATCGTGGAATTTCTGGATGGGGACAACCATCGGCTCCACTACCTGCGCAAGCCCTTCCAACGGGAACCCGATTTCGGCGTGACCAGCGTCAACTACGACTTCGCCGCGTTGCTGGCGCGCGCCGAGGCGCCTTCGTGATCGACGGCCCTGGCGCTTGGGATTTGATTTGTGCGCTTACGATCTGTCAAAGTATGATGGGATGCCGGGATGAGTCCTGGAAGAGCGGCTTGAGGCGCCCGGCGTCTCTCGCGCCGAGTTGGAGGTGAGTTGAATACGCATGGATAGCATCGTCACCCGCAAAAAACTGATCGAAGTCGCCCTGCCCCTGGACGCCATCAACGCCGCCTCCGCGCATGAGAAATCGATCCGTCACGGTCACCCCAGCACATTGCACCTGTGGTGGGCGCGTCGTCCCCTGGCCGCGGCGTGTGCCGTCATCTTCACCAGCCTGGTGGACGACCCCTCTGCATGGCCGGAACTGTTCCCCAGCGAGGAGGCTCAATCCGAGGAGCGCTGGCGGCTCTTCGATATCATCGAGCAGCTGGTCAAGTGGAAGAACACCACCGATGAGAGAGTCCTGAACGATGCGCGCGCGGAGATCCGCAAGAGCTGGCGCAGAACCTGCGCGGACAACCGCGACCACCCGCGCGCGGCCGAGCTGTTCGACCCGGACAGACTGCCGGCCTTCCACGACCCCTTCGCCGGCGGCGGCTCCATCCCCCTGGAGGCGCAGCGGCTAGGGCTGGAGAGCTTCGCCAGCGACCTCAACCCGGTGGCAGTGCTGATCAACAAAGCCATGATCGAGATACCGCCCAAGTTCAGTGGTCGGTCTCCAGTGGCTGGAGACCAGCAAGCGCTGACCACCGGTCACTGGCCACAGTCCACGGGCCTGGCCGAGGATGTGCGCTACTATGGCCAGTGGATGCGCGCTGAGGCCGAGAAACGCATCGGTCATCTGTATCCCAAGGTGGAGGTCACGCCGGAGATGGCCCAGGCGCGGCCCGACCTCGAGCGGTATGTGGGCCGCAAGCTGCCGGTCATCGCCTGGCTGTGGGCGCGTACGGTACGCAGCTCCAACCCGGCCTTCGCCGATATAGAAGTGCCGCTGGCGTCTACCTTCATCCTATCGAAGAAAAAGGGCAGGGAAGCCTACGTCCAGCCGCTGATCGATGACGACGGCTATCGCTTCACCGTCAAGGCGGGGCCACCGCCGGAGGGGGCCAGAAAGGGCACCAAGCTGGCGCGCGGGGCACACTTCCAGTGTGTGATGTCCGGCGCGCCGATCAATGACCCTTACATTAAGGGAGAAAGCATGGCCGGTCGCATGGGCGCGCGCCTCATGGCAATCGTTGCCGAGGGAGACCGGGGGCGGGTCTATCTGCCGCCGACACCGGAACAAGAGGAAACCGCGCGGCGAGCGCAGCCAGAGTGGAGACCTGATCAGACTATGAACCGAGACACTTCCAATTTGGTGAGTGGTCGCGGCTACGGATTCTTCACGTGGGCAGATCTGTTTACCGATCGCCAGTTGGTGGCCCTGACCACCTTCACCGACCTGGTGGGTGAGGCGCGCGAACGCATCCGACTCGACGCCGTGGCCGCCGGTCTGGCGGATGACGGCGTTCCCCTGCGCGACGGCGGAACCGGGGCCACTGCCTACGCCGAGGCGGTGGCTGTGTACTTGGCGTTTGGCGCTAGTAAGACAGCGAACCGTGCAAGCACCTTTTGCACCTTCAAAATCTCTGTCGAGTGTCCCGGGGACACTTTTGGACGTCAAGCGATTCCCATGTCGTGGGACTATGCTGAAGCCAATACAGTCAGCGGCTCCAGTGGATCTTTCGAAAGCATGATCAATAACACGGTGGCTGGGCTTCTTTCTAACGGAGCAATACCAGACGCTATCGGCTATGGGCATCTGGTTGACGCTGCTACACAGTCCATTACCCTAAGCAAGATTGCCTCTACTGATCCGCCCTACTACGATAACATCGGCTATGCTGATCTGTCCGATTTCTTCTACGTCTGGCTGCGCCGATCGCTACGATCGGTCTTTCCCAGCCTGTTCGCCACGATGGCCGTGCCCAAGGCCGAAGAACTCGTTGCCACACCTTACCGACATGGCAGCAAAGAGAAGGCGGAGAGATTTTTCCTCGATGGCATGACGCGGGCGATGCAACGTCTCGCGGAGCAATCGCACCCGGCCTTTCCGGTCACAATCTACTACGCCTTCAAGCAGTCGGAGAAGAAAGGCGATTCCGGTACTTCGAGCACGGGCTGGGAGACGTTTCTCGAGGCAGTAATGCGAGCCGGGTTTGCCATCAGCGGCACATGGCCTGTGCGCACGGAACGCGAGAACCGAAAGCTGAATCAGGGTACCAACGCCCTCGCCTCCAGCATCGTCCTCGTCTGCCGACCGCGCCCTGCCGACGCGCCCCAGACCGCGCGCAGCGAGTTCATGGACGCCCTCAAGGAGGAGCTGCCGCCGGCTGTGGCCAAGATGCAGAGCGGCCACATCGCGCCCGTGGACCTGGCCCAGGCCGCCATCGGCCCCGGCATGGCCATCTTCACCCGCTACGCGCGCGTGTTGCACATCAGCGGAGAGACCGTATCGGTGCGCGAGGCCCTGGACCTCATCAACCAGACCCTGGACGAGACGCTGAGCGCGCAGGAGGGCGACTTCGATACCGACACGCGCTGGGCCCTGGCCTGGTTCGATCAGGTGGGCTTTGCCGAAGGCGAGTTCGGGGTGGCCGAGACGCTCTCCAAGGCCAAGAACACCAGCATCGACGGCCTGGTCGCGGCCGGCATCCTGCAGGCCGGGGCCGGCAAGGCGCGCCTATTGCGTCCCCTGGAACTGCCAGACGACTGGGATCCGCAGACAGACACGCGGCTCACTGTCTGGGAGGTAGTGCACCACCTTGTGCGCGTCCACTATCAGCAGGGCGAGGAGGCGGCCGGCGTCCTGTTGGCGCGCTTGAGAGGCAACACCAGGGACGCGCGCGAGCTGGCCTATCGTCTCTACCACATCTGCGAGCGCAAGAACCGCGCCCAGGAGGCTTTTGACTACAATGCCCTGGTGCTCAGCTGGCCGGAGATCGCGCGTCTGGCCGTGCGGGCGACATGGGCCGCGCAAGCGACGCTGCTGGACACATAGGTGGGCTTGCAGTGCGCCTCTCCGCTGCATAACAAAAGGGGGGCTGAAACCAGCCCCCCGCCTGGAAAACGATGCGCCTCCCAACTTGGGAGGCGCTCTATTGGTGGAGATGGCGGGAATCGAACCCGCGTCCGCAACATTCGCCCTGAAACGTCTACAAGCATAGTCGATCACAAGGGTCAGAACGCTCTCTGGATTGTGGTACTGAGATCGTTCTGTATCGCCGGTGGGCCTCGGATCAACGCGAGGCGCTTCCCCGGCTAGCCGATGCGCTTAGGCAGCTCTATCGGCATCCGGCTGCCGCAGCTCACAGTATATGACGGCGACCGTCCAGCCTGCTGGCCCCACCCGGACGGGCCGTGACCCTTGAAAAAGGGTCGGTGGCTTACTTAGGCGGCCAGAGCTGCGGGAGCAGCCTTGGCGAAGCCAAAGTTGAAAGCCATGCCTGTATTTTTGGCATTTGTAAGGTGTGCGCCTTTTTAACGTAGTCGACGCTCTACGGCTTGCAGTCTCAGGCCTGACAATGCCCCGTCGAAGCCGTTCATCCCCATCGATGTAAGTATACATCAATTCACAGGCAAGGTCAACCCTTCACGCCTTCGATTTGCGCGGATAGGGGAGAGTGCGCTGCGGCCAGAGCCTTTACGAACTGCACGGAGTCGTTTTTCAGACCCATTAACACTCTCCGCTACTGATGGATCTCAGTCCTGCGCCGCCACTGCCCGCGGCGATTTGTGTCTGCGCGCCAGCGCCAGCAGCCACTGTGACGGCATGAGCAGCGCAGCTGACGTCGTCAAGGCCAGAGGTAGACGCGCGATCGTTCCGATCCAGCCGACAAGCGGCCCGCCGACAATCTGGCCGATGGCGTCAAGCTGTCCCCAAAATGAGATGATCGTCGCCCGATGCGCGCTCGGAGTATTGCGAACGATCCAGGCGCCCTGCAACGGGTCGATCGTACTGCGGCCGAGACTGATCGCCCATAGCGCCAGCATTGCCAGCCAGAAATTCCTTGTCCAGGCCAGGAGTAGCAGGCTCGCCGGCAACAACCCATAGAGGAGTGTGAGCCAATTGACAATGCGCGACTGCTCCTCGGTGGCTCGCCAGCGCCTGGCGAATTCATTGGCGGCGAGGCCCACTACAGTTGAGCCGAGCCGAATGATGCCAAACCAGATGACAACGCTATTGGCCCAGCCAGAGGCTGAGGCGGCAGCGCCAAAGCCGGGCAGAGCCGGAAAGCTGAAGGCGCCCAGCAGGTGGGGAGTCCATAGCCTATCGTAGCCCTCGCTATACAGGCCGGTTACGAGGCTGAGGCCCATAAGGATTAGCAGCGCTTGATGCCCGCGCACAGCAAGCAGGCCACTGCGGGTGGTTTCTGCCATCTGTTTCCACGTCGAACGATACAACGATTCCCGAAAGCCGCGAGCTTGCACCGTCCGAGTCCCCCGCTCTTCCGCCAAGCTGGGGCGAAAACCTTCTTCGGGCATGGTCAGCGCCAGGTATGCAGCTAGGGCAATATACAGCGCTCCGCCGAGTATAATCGGCAGTTGCAGCCAGGTTTGCGCCAACCAGACACTGATGCCAGTGCCGACCAACCCGGCTATCAGCCCCAGCTGCGAGGACCGCAGGAAGACCGGCCCGGTAGCGTCCGCGCCGATTTCGCCGGCCAGCCAGGCTTGCAGCGCGCCACTGATGAACGTATAGCCGATGCCCCAAAGTACCTGCGCCGTCAGCACCGTCCAAAATAGGGGCGCCCATCCCTCTAAGAGAAAACCACTGCCGACCAGCGCCATACCGATAATCACAGATAGCCGCCGGGAGTAGACGTCAGCAACGACACCCGTGGGCACTTCGAAGAGAAAGGTGGTTAGCTCCAGAACCATACCCACCATCACAAGCTGCAGAGGGTTCAGTCCCACAGTTTCGACATGGTAGATGAGATTGACTGTAAAAATGAGCGCGTTAAAAGTTGCTCGTCCGCCGCTTATGACGAGAAAAGTATGAATTGGATTTTGCCGGTGGAGAGACATTCAGGGCAGTTCTAGCGTGGCGAAATCAAGGGTCAACACTAATATAGAGTCAACACTAATAGAGTCAACGCCAATAGAGTCAACACCAATGACGATAGACGGTTCGATTAGGTTCAGGGACAGCAGAGAAAAGAGTAAATCAGGCAAAATCGCGTGTTCGCACCGCTTCGCCAGCCGCCAGGCGCCCCCGTGGCGCCCAGGACGAATCGCTTACCGCTGCTGCCTCCCGGCCCTGACGGAGTTTACGGTGTCCTGCCGCACAGGACCCAACAACTGACGAAGCGATGTAAACACACGATCTACCGAATTGGCGGAGAGGGAGGGATTTGAACCCTCGAGGGCTTGCACCCTACGAGCTTTCCAGGCCCGCGCACTCGGCCAGACTATGCGACCTCTCCGAATCAGAAGGGGCTGCGATGGCCGCAACCCGCGCCACCCCTTGCCAACAACTGGCTAGTATAGCGAAAGGGTAGCGTTTGGGCAAATTCGACTAGGATCTGTTCGATTCCTCTGATTCAGATGAACCAAGGCGGCTCACAGTTCGGGCTGCAGGCCATCGCGCCTCTGCTCAGAAGAGGCGCATTCAACTGTCCGCCAACCAGCGAGCCGCGTCTTTGGCAAAATATGTCAGAATCATATCCGCGCCGGCCCGTTTGATGCTTGTCAGGCTTTCCAGGGCGCACGTTTGCAGGTCGAGCCAGCCATTGGCGGCCGCGGCGTGGATCATCGCGTACTCCCCGCTGACCTGATAGGCGGCCGTAGGCAGGTTGAACTGCTGTCGCACCGCCGCCAGAACGTCCAGATACGGCAGAGCCGGTTTGACCATAACCATATCGGCCCCTTCGGCGACATCCAGCGCAACCTCCTTCAGCGCCTCCCGGCAGTTGGCCGGGTCCATCTGATACTGGCTGCGATCGCCGAAGGAGGGCGGGCTTTCGGCTGCGTCGCGGAAGGGACCGTAGAAACCGCTGGCGTATTTGGCCGCGTAGCTCATAATCGGCACATGCTCCAGCTCGGATTCATCCAGAGCAGTGCGGATCGCGGCCACCATACGGTCTAACATCGCCGACGGCGCGATCATGTCGGCGCCCGCCTCTGCATGGACAACGGCCGCCCGGCCCATCAGTTCCAGCGTCGGGTCGTTGAGCAGATAGCCTTCTGGCAAAGCAGAGTTGTACTCGTCTGCGCCCGCTGTATTGATAAGCCCGCAATGACCGTGATCGGTATATTCACAGAAACACATATCGGAGATGACGATCAATTCAGGCGCGACGGATTTCAGGGCGCGGGCCGCCTGGGGCACAATCCCGCGGGGATTGAAATTGTCGCTTCCGCACCAGTCCTTTTCGGCCGGAATGCCGAAGAGGATCACCGCCGGAATGCCCAACTCCAGAATCGACTCGGCTTCTCTGGCCAATTCATCTACGGAAAGCTGAAATTGGCCAGGCATTGAAGCGATGGGCCGGCGCTCGCCTTGGCCATGGCGCACGAACAACGGATAGATGAAATCCGCCGGCGATAGCGTTGTCTCCCGTACCATGCGCCGCAAGGCCGGGTTGATCCGCAGCCGCCGCGGGCGTAGGGTAGGGTCCAACGCGCGCGGCTGACCGTTGAGCGTGGGAGAAACAGGCTGCAAGATGTTCATTGATGGCCTCGCCGTCTTCACATAATACAAATTAGGTAGGCGCATATCACGAATCCGCGCGCGTGTCGCGCCTTGGTACACGTTTCCGATAGATTTTTGTTGAACAAAGTTACACCGGCTCAACAACGCACGCTTGCAGCGCGGGGGTATCTCCCAAAGCGCGCAGGAATATCCCACGCCGGGCCAGCTATCGTCGTCCGAATGGCAGGCCCCGGTAACCGGCAAAATACGCTTTCAGGCTGCTCACCAGCCCTTCGACAGTGCGATTCTCGGCTACAACTTGCACCGACAGTTCATGACGCCGCGCCGCTTCCGCTGTCATGGGGCCGATGCAGGCCACGGCCACATCGCAGAGCATGCCGGCATCGCCGCTCTCGGCTTTGAGCCGAGTGACAAAGTTGTGAACGGCCGAAGCGCTGGTAAAAACAACGACATCCACATCCCCTCGCCAGAAATGCTGGGGCAGGTCATCTCCCCCGTGACCGACAACCGTCTGATAGGCGGCAACGGCTGTAACCTCTGCGCCGGCTCTACGCAGGGCCTTCACCAGCGTCGGGCGGGCAATCGTCGACTGCGGCAGGAACACCCGGCTCCCTTTGCCCACTTCCAGGCTCGCGGCCAGGGATTCGGCCACATACTCATGCGGCAACAGATCGACAGAGAGAGCCAGTTCTTCTCTGACCGCGGCCGCGGTGGCCGAGCCGACGGCTGCCACTTTGGTGTTGGATTGGTCTACCTGTACCCGATAGATCCCCAGTTCATTCAGACGATCGGCCAGTATGTAGACGGTATTGACGCTGGTCATCACCAGCCAATCGAACCGACCCGCAGCCAGCTCCATCAATGCCGCGTCAAACTCCGGCGAATCTGCGCAAGGCTCGATTGCGATCGTCGGATAGTGCAGTACCTCCGCGCCTTCTGCCTCCAACAGTCGGGTCAGGGATGACGCCTGGCGCAAGGCGCGGGTATTGGCGATGCGAAGACCTGCCAGCGATTGGATGCTCATTCCTCTCCTCCCGAAGGATTCTTGCCGCCACAATCAGGCTTCTGTTCAGTATGATTGCCGCTTGGCTTCAGGAGACTCTTCGCTGTGGGCAATGCGGTCGAGGATCTCCTGCGCTCCTTGGCGCAGCGCCAACTGCGCCAGGTCGCGGCCCAGCCGCTCCGCTTCGCTGTATGGCCCGCTCAGGCGCGCATCGATCCGGCGGCTGCCGTCAAGAGCGCTGACGCGGCCCCACAGCCGCAGACTCCTCCCGCCCCCCCTGCGAGCAGAGGCGCATGCAACCTCTTTGACGCCGCTGCAATGCAGGGCATCCTCCTCACACTCCGCCAGAGCGGCGATAGGGGCGTGACAGCCACCGCCGAGACCGGCCAGAAAGGAGCGCTCGGCTGTTACGGCCGCACGGGTGTCCCTGTCATCGATGCCGCCGAAGAGAGCCAGCCATTCAGCCTCCTGCCGACACTGTACCGCCAGCGCGCCTTGACCCGGCGCCGGCAGCATCTGCTCCAGCGGCAATGTGGCAGAGATGAACGCGTCCAGCCCCAGGCGTTTCAGGCCGGCGGCCGCCAGAATCGCGGCGTCATACGGCCCGCCCGGGTCAAGGGTTTTGCGGATTCGCGTCTCCACATTGCCGCGCATGTCCAAAATCTGCAAATCCGGGCGCTGGGCCAGGAGTTGGGCGGCCCGTCGCCGGCTGCTGGTGCCGACCGTTGCGCCTTCCCGCAAAGCCAGATGGTTGGGCCGAAGCCGCGGAGTACTCTCGCCTCTTTCGAGCAGAGGCGCATGCAACCTTTCCTCAGCAGAATCTTCCGCTTCCGCCATCGCTGTGGGCGGCTCTCCGCCGGCCCGCATGATGAGCGCATCCGCCACATCACCCCTGGCTGGAATTGCGCCGAGGGTCAGCCCCGCCGGACCAGCAATGGGCAGATCCTTCAGGCTGTGAACGACGCCGTCGATTCCGCCTTCCCGCAGCGCGTTCTCCAACTCCAGCGTAAACAAGCCTTTGCCGCCGATACTCGGCAGAGGCCTGTCCACAACTCGGTCCCCCTTGGTGTGGATTACAACCGTTTCGATGGTCAGATCAGGATAGAGTGCGTGGAGTTGCGCGGCCACATGCTCGGTTTGCCAGAGAGCCAGGGCCGATCCGCGGCTGCCCAGACGGATGTGACGTGGAGCGGGCATTCTTGAACGCCTACATTGGTTGCGGTTCGCTCCGCTGCGCCGCAGCGGATGACGGCCCGGAACGCCCTTATTCCCAAAGCGAAAGGATTGGACTTTACGGGCTGTTTCTGTAAGGATAGCATAAGGATAGCAGCAGCGTATCCGCTGGTCAAGTAGGGCGCCGCCCATGGGCGCCCCCACGTCTGGCGCCGCTTGTCGCATTGGCAAGATTCAAGTAGAATTGAGCGGTTGATTCTGTATATGGCTGGTAAACCATGACGACCCTGCGCCTGCCCGGCCTCGTCGATGCGCACGTCCACCTGCGGGAACCGGGCTATACCCACAAAGAAGATCTCCATTCCGGCACGTGCGCTGCCCTTGCCGGCGGTGTAACGACCGTGCTGGATATGCCCAACACCGTTCCGCCCACCTCTACCCCGACGCGCTTGCAGGAAAAGGCGCGCCTGACCAGAGCAAAGGCGGTCTGTGATGTGGCGCTATTTGTCGGCGCCACAGTGGCCGACGCCGATGCCTACTTGCCGGTCGCGGCGCGGGCTTGCGGCCTGAAAATCTACGTAAACGAAACCTTCGGCGGCCTGCGCATCGAAGAATTGGGCCTGCTCCATCGCTTGTTTCGGACATGGGCGGCGCGGGCAGACGAACTGGGCGGCTGGAGAATCTCGGCCCACGCGCCTGCCTCCTGTCTCGGCCCTATCGCCGTCCATGCCGAAGAGTTGATGCTGCCCGTATGTCTGACTCTCAGCCACTTGTACGATCTCCCCCTGCATATCGTTCACGTCAGCCGCCGCAGTGAGATCGAGCTGATCCGCACAGCGAAGGAGAAGGGCATTCCGGTCACCTGCGAGGCAGCGCCCCATCATCTGTTCCTGAGCGAGGAGGATTTCAAGCGCGGCGGGCCTCGTTTCGATATGCGACCCAAATTAGCGACTCTGGACGACGTGGCGGCTTTGTGGGAGAATCTCGAGGTCATCGATATTTTCGCCACAGATCACGCGCCCCATACCATGTCGGAGAAGGGCATAGCCGGCGATGCGGCGCATCCGCGCGACGACGGTGAATCCGGAGCCGGGCCACAACCCGGCGTGCCCGGCGTGGAGACGATGCTGCCGCTGCTGCTGACGGCTGTGGATGCCGGCCGCTTGGCCTTGCAGGATGTGCTTCTGCGCTGTGTAGAAAATCCCCGCCGCATTTACGGCTTGCCGGAGCAGCCGCAGACTTGGGTGGAGGTGGAAACGAACACAGCCTATGAACTGAACGACAGGCAGATGCGCACACGCTGCGGCTGGACGCCCTTCGCCGGGCAGCGCGTAGTGGGCCGGGTGACAAAGGTTGTCCTGCGGGGCGCGCCTGTTTTCGATGGCGAACGGGTGCTGGCCGCGCCGGGCAGCGGGAGGGTTCTGTTCCAGGATAACCGCAGTGACCAGTCCGCTAAAACATGATGAACAATATAGAGAGCTTTGCAGGACAGGATATTCTCAGTGTCAGTCAGTTTGACCGGGCCTCCCTGAACGCCATCTTTGGCGTTGCCCACGATATGCGCGTTCTGGTTGAACGCTTCGGCAGCGCGGAGCTGTTGCAGGGCAAGATTCTGGCCAATCTCTTTTACGAACCGTCAACCCGCACCAGTTCCAGCTTCACAGCGGCTATGCAGCGCTTGGGCGGGCAGGTCATTTCCATCAACAATGTGCAGTATAGCTCTGTCAGCAAAGGCGAGAGCCTGCCGGATACCATCCGCACTCTCGAATGCTACGCCGATGTGATCGTCATCCGCCACCCGGAGGTGGGCGCCGCGGCCACCGCGGCCCAATACGCCGAGAAGCCGGTCATCAACGCCGGCGACGGCGTGGGCGAGCACCCGACCCAGGCCCTGCTGGATCTGTTCACCGTGCAGGAAGAGCTGAAGCAGATGAACGGCCTGACGGTTGTGATGGTGGGGGATCTACGCTTTGGCCGCACCGTGCACAGCCTGACCAAACTGTTGCTGAAGTACAGTGTCTCGTTTGTATTCGTCAGTCCGGAGCTTCTGCGCCTACCTGCCGATATTCTGGAGGCTGTGGAGGCGTGCGGCCATTCCTATCGTCAGGTGGAGGATTTACACACTGTCATCGGCGAGGCGGATGTGCTTTACATGACGCGGGTGCAAAGGGAGCGCTTCACCGATCCGGCCGAATATGACCGGGTCAAAGATTTTTTTGTGATAGACCAGGAACTGATGGAACAGGCCAAGGAGCGTATGATTGTCATGCATCCTCTGCCGCGCGTGGGCGAGATTAGCTACGCCATGGATGACGACCCCCGGGCCGCTTACTTTCGTCAGATGCGTAACGGTATGTACATCCGCATGGCCCTGCTGGCCGCGCTCCTGGGCAAGGTGTAAGGCGAACGATCTGTGAACGATTCAGGGAATCCCTATGATTTTGACGCCCTAAATGCTATCTTCTATAATCTTTAGAGCTATGTCTCTCTGGCACTGAAAACAGGCGTACGCGCCAACGGCTGAACCGACCCCCACTTTGCGCGATTGTGTAATGCGCGATTGTGTAATGCGCGATTGTGTTCAAATGCGCCCTTGCTCGAAAAGGGCGCGCAGAGAAAGAAGGATTGTATGAAACGGATTGTGATCACAGGCATGGGCGCGATCACACCCATTGGCAATGATCCCTGCACATTCTGGAACAACCTGCTGCTCGGCACACCCGGGGCCGGCCCATTGACGCTATTTGATGCCGGAGACATGCCCTACAACATCGCCTGTGAGGTAAAGGACTTCGACCCGCGTCAGTATATGGACCGCAAGATCGTGCGACGCACGGCCCGTGTAACCCAGTTTGCCATCGCCGCCACAAAACAGGCGCTGACCGACGCCGGTGTAGAGATCAACGCTGAAAATCGGGATGAGGTTGGCGTGATGATGGCAACCGGCGGCGGCGGGCTCATCGAAATCGAGTACGCCACCGAAACATTGGTCGAAAAATCCTGGAAAACAGTGGGGCCGTTTGTGGTGCCCCGCGCTATGGCCAATGCCGCCAGCTGTGTCGTTTCGATGGAAGTGGGCGCGCGTGGCCCGATCATGACCAGCGTTGCGGCCTGCGCCAGCGGCCATTACTCTATTTTGGAAGCCTTTCACTTTTTGCAGCGGGGCGAGGCCGATATCATGATCGCCGGTGGCGCCGAATCGACGATTTCAATGTTGACATTTGCGGCTTTCGGCAATATGGGACCGCTTTCGAAAGATACAGACACGCCGAAACGGGCCTGTCGGCCCTTCTCCATCGATCGCAACGGATTTGTCAGCGGCGAAGGATCGGTGGCAATGATTCTGGAAACCGAGGAGCATGCCAAAGCTCGCGGGGCCAAGATATACGTTGAAGTTCTCGGCGGCGCCTTGACCGGCGACGCCTACCATGTCACCGCGCCGGATCCCAGTGCAGAGGGAGCCAGCCGGGCAATTCGTAAAGCCCTTCACTTTTCCGGGCGCGCCCCCGAAGATGTAGATGTGATTCTGGCCCATGGCACCGGCACGGAGTTGAACGATGAGGTCGAAGCCCTGGCGATCCGCCAAGTCTTCGGCCAGCCGACGCCAAAGACCACCAGCATCAAAAGTATGGTGGGCCATGCTCTGGGAGCCGCCGGCGCCGAATCCGCCCTGGCGGCAGTGATGTCCATCCGTGAGGATATCATTCCTCCGACGATCAACTATACCGAAGACCCGGAACTGGGCGTTGATGTCGTCGGCAATCAACCCCTCTCGTATCCAGTGCGCCATGCAATCGTCAATGCCTTCGGATTCGGTGGACAGAACGTCGTGGCTGTATTCGGAGAGTATGATGGCTGAAACAGAGCGGCCAGAGCAAGATCATTGAAAGATCATTGCAGGATCATTGAAAGATCATTGAAAGATCATTGAAAGACGTTGTTCAAAGCGCGCCCTTGCTCGAAAAGAACGCGCTTTGACAATCAGCCGTCTCTCTACAGGATTCCCCCAACGCGCGTCAGGCCGGCGAGTACCAGCAGAACCACGATGATGAAGGTCAGGGAGCCGTTGCGCAGGCGAACAGCCTCATCCGCTTTCTTCGTCCATATCCAGCCGATGTGCAACAGGGCGATGGCAATGAGCATTGTGAAGGGGTGTTCAAGCGTGCGTGCCGCGTTGGCCCCCACAATGCCCATACTCGCAGCCATGCCCCACAGAATCAGCCCAAACAGCAATTGGATATCCACAACAATGACAGTGTAGAGCCCGATGCGCCGCTCCAGTTGACTCCATGTCCGTCCGCGTAGCCAGTTGACCAGATATACCGCCACCGCC
This sequence comes from uncultured Caldilineaceae bacterium, assembly GCA_958295915.1. Taxonomy (GTDB): domain Bacteria; phylum Chloroflexota; class Anaerolineae; order Caldilineales; family Caldilineaceae; genus Bin5. The sequence goes on along the minus strand of OY282381.1, from coordinate 1,627,614 downwards.
ACAACCAGCGCCAGTATCACCAGATAACGCCAGCCGTCATGAGCTTGTGTGAAAAAGTAGTACATATGGGAAAAGTTCCCTTTATTGGTTGTGCGTCTTCTTGCGCGCCGCCGATTTGGTGGCCATCCACGAAGGCCACACGCTGTATTCTAACATAGACTGCTGTACAGCGTACTTAGTCCACCCTCTGACGCTGTTCAAGTGCGCCCTTGCTCGAAAAGGGCGCAAAGTTCAAATGCGCCCTTGCTCGAAAAGGGCGCAAAGTTCAAATGCGCCCTTGCTCGAAAAGGGCACAAAGTTCAAATGCGCCCTTGCTCGAAAAGGGCACAAAGTTCAAATGCGCCCTTGCTCGAAAAGGGCGCACTATTGTTGTTTTCGCCTCCCTCTGGTACACTGCGCCATTATCTCATGCGCCACGAGCGATATCTGCATGACGCCGAGTAAATCGTTCAAAGACGCCCTTGCTCGAAAAGGGCGCCAAAACAGAAAACTTCAGGGACAGGTGGCGATCATCACCGGTGGAGGCCGGGGCATCGGCGCAGCCACCGGACATCTGCTGGCCGCAGCCGGCGCGGCCGTCGTCCTCACCGCCCGCAGCGAAGAGCAGATCGAAGCCGTCGCCGGGGCGATCCGCGGCGCCGGCGCGCGGGCCATCGCTGTCCCCTGCGACGTCTCCAATCCGGAGCAGATCGAGGAAGTTGTAGAAGCGGCTCTGACCCAGTACGACCGGGTCGATATTCTGGTGAACAACGCCGGCGTCATCTGGCCAATCGAACAGGTTTTTGAGGCCGACCCGGATGAATGGGCCTATAACATTCACTGCAATCTCGTCGGGCCCTTTCAGATGGCCCGCAATGTGCTGCCGCTTATGATCGCCCAGCGCTACGGCCGCATCCTCAATATCACCAGCGGCGCAGCCGAACGGGTCATCCCCGGATGGAGCGCCTACTGCGCGGCCAAGGCCGGCCTGAATATGCTGACCCGTTCCCTGGCCATGGAGTTGCAGGAAGCCGACGTGACCGGTGTAACGGTCAACGCGCTCACGCCCGGAATGGTGGATACGGAAATGCAGGCGGATATACGCAGTGTCGACACCTACGATTCGAGCCTGGACTATAGCCTCTTCCATCAGGCCTACCAGCAGGGCAGCCTGCGCAGCGCGGCAACGGCGGCGCGGCTGATCTATTGGCTCGTCGGGCCTTGGAGCCAGGGGCGCTCCGGAGAGATTTTCAGCCACGCGGACGGGGCGTGGCAGGCAAGAGTAGAGAGAGATTTGGCATGAAGACCTTTGCGCCCTTTTCGAGCAAGGGCGCATCTGAACTTTGCGCTCTTTCGAGCAAGGGCGCATCTGAACACGTTCCCACCCTATTGGAGGCTTTGCACTGATGGTATATGAGCGGATTACCGTTCCCGGGGAAGGCAAAAAGATCTGCATCGATCGGGATGGCAACTTGCAGGCGCCGGACAATCCAATTGTCTGTTTCATAGAAGGGGATGGCATCGGCCCGGACATTTGGGCGGCCAGCCAGCCGGTGCTGGATGCAGCCGTGGCCAAGGCCTATGGCGGCCAGAAGAAGATCGTCTGGATGGAAGTCTACGCCGGGGAAAAGGCCAATGACGTCTACCAGGAAATCGTATGGTTGCCCCAGGAAACCCTGGACGCCATCGACGAATATATGGTCGCCCTCAAAGGCCCTCTGACGACTCCGGTGGGCGGCGGCATTCGTAGCATCAATGTCGCATTGCGTCAACGGCTGGATCTATACGCCTGTGTGCGCCCGGTTCGCTACTTCGACGGCGTCCCCAGCCCGGTGAAACGGCCAGAACTGGTGGATATGGTGATCTTTCGCGAGAACACCGAGGACATCTATGCCGGCATCGAGTTCGAAGAAGGCACGAAAGAGGTGGAGCGCTTCAAGGAGCTGTTCAATCAGGCCTTCGCCGAACACTACGCAAAAGTGCGGTTTCCAGACACCGCCGGTTTCGGCCTGAAGCCGGTCAGCCAGCAAGGCACCGACCGGCTGGTGCGCGCAGCCATCCAATACGCGCTGGACAACGGGCGCAAGAGTGTAACGCTCGTCCATAAAGGCAATATCATGAAGTTTACCGAGGGGGCCTTCCGCAATTGGGGCTATCAAACCGCCGACCAGGCCTTTGGCGCGCAACTGTTGGACGCTGGCCCCTGGCGCCTGGTCCCGACCGCAGACGGCGGCGAAATCGTCATCAAAGATGTCATCGCCGACGCCATGCTACAACAGATCCTCACGCGCCCGACAGAATACGACGTGCTGGCAACTCTCAACCTGAACGGCGATTATATCAGCGATGCCCTGGCCGCGCAGGTAGGGGGTATCGGCATTGCCCCCGGCGCCAATATAAACTACGAAACCGGGCGAGCCATCTTCGAGGCCACCCACGGCACTGCTCCCAAATATGCCGGCCAGGACAAAGTCAATCCCTCGTCGGTGATCCTCTCCGGCGAAATGATGTTGCGGCATCTGGGTTGGCATGAGTCCGCGGACCTGATTATTCAGGCGATGGAAAGAACCATTGGCCAGAAGCGGGTCACCTACGACTTCGAACGGCTGATGGACGGCGCGACACTTCTCAAGTGCAGTGAATTCAGCCAGGCATTGATCGACAATATGTAGCCCTATCCACCCCAAATGCTATACCTGGAACAAGGTGGCCTATAGCGTGCGCTGACCAATTTTGTTCCGGTTGTGGTTCAGGCAGATGATGACGAAAATCTCTTTTGCAAACTGAGGTTTTCATATGACAAATACACTCTATAAACGCTGCCCGAACTGCGACCAGTTCATTCCAGAAATTGTGTTAGTCTGTACTCGTTGCGGTCATAGTCTCGACTCGCCGCCGTCAAAATCCCCTGTGAAAATATGGCGGATTGTGAGCTTGATTTTCGGTGTCATGCTCCTTCTGTACATCGTATCTTTTATCTTTACAAATAGCCCCACGCCCGACAAGTCCGCCTCATCTATTCTGTCCCGTCCTACTTGGACGAACACGCCCCAGCGTCAGCCCGCGACACCGACACCGACGCCTAAGCCTACACGGACGCCCAGACCCACTCCAATTGTCGCGCTCAATAAGAACATGAATGTGCGGGGAGGGCCTGGCACATACTACCCTATCATCGGCATGGCCTCGCCAGACCAACAGTTCCCCATCACTGGCAAGAATCCCGTCGGCGACTGGTGGCAGATCAACTATAAAGGCTTGACGGGGTGGATATACGCTCCTCTGGTAACTGCAATCAATGCGGATGGCGTTCAGATAGCTATCGTCATCCCAGTCCCACTTACCCCCGCCCAAATCTTCAGTAAGGTTTCTCCGGCGATCGTTTTCGTCCAGACAGCCGACGCGAGTGGTAGCGGCGTGCTGGTCGAAGGTAGACACCTGGTTACGAACGCCCACGTGGTCTGGCCTTTCGACGAGGCGCGCGTCGTATTCCCAAACGGAGCGGCGTACGATGCGGTGCCGGTGAAAGGTTGGGACCGAGAGGCAGACCTGGCAGTGCTGGGCCCGATCAATACCGCTATGGAACCCGTGCCATTAGTCGACGGGGAGAGCGCTCCCATCGGCGCCGACATGTACCTGATCGGCTACCCAGGCGAGTTTGAATCGTTCCCGCAGCCGACGATCGTAAAGGGGATCCTGTCGCGTCTGCGGCAAAACCGCTCTGTTGGAATCACCTACTTCCAGATTGATGCTACGATTACAGGAGGACAGAGCGGAGGCGCTCTGGTCTCGGAGACGGGCGCCGTGATCGGCATCAGCGGCTTCAGTATAGCCGATGGAAAGTTCGCGATGGGCGCGTCGGCAGCCGACCTCTTGCCGCGCATCCGGCAACTCATTGCCGGCGGAGGAGCCCCCTTCCGTCCGCGGCGCGAGGCGCGAGTAGTCCACTACGATGGCGGCATAGATCTCCGAGTGTTTGCCTTGGAACAGGGGGAGAAGCGCCTTTCCTCCCAGGACCTGGCCAATCTGAGACGGGATCTGCCTCTTTGGGTGGGCATGCAATGGCAGACCGCCCCCGGGCTGGGTGTCGATTACGCCATATCTCTGCGCCTCCACGATACGAGGGACAGAAAGGTCTACCAGCAGGATGAAGTCCTGACGAACTCAGAGTCCAGGCCGACGAGCTACTGGTCGGCGCATGAACCGGTCGATACGTGGTTCCAGTTTGATTTTCCCGCTGATCTGTTGCCCGGCGTTTACGAATTGCGGCTGGTCGTCTACAACATCAGGACCCTGACACCGACCGTCGAGATAGATGTTTGGAAGCCAGAGGTTTTCCTGACGCGCCTGCGGTGGGCGCGACTCCAGCGGTAGGAGAGCGCCCGTGCGAACCGATCTGGCGGGGAGGCTCCCAGACCAGCAAATTGCCGAATCCAGTGTAGCTGTCCAGAGGTAGCCAGAAACTCACCCCCATTTTGAGACGCGCCCTATGATCTCTGAGAATTTGTTTTTTTCTTCATTATAGGTATACTGAAAGGAAGGCATAGAGTACCCTCTTAAGAAAAGGCAATGATCATGCGCGCGCAAGTTTTGATTCAAAAGCCTCTCGTTTATGGCGATAGTTTAGAAAACAGATTGATAAAAGGGGATGCCTTAGATGAATCTCTGATTCCTTCTGATACAGTTGATCTTATCATTACATCGCCGCCCTATAATGTGGGAATGGCCTATGACGAGAGTGATGATACGATTGCTTATGAAGAATACATGAAATTTTCTTATAAATGGTTGCAGAACTGCTTTGAATGGGCGAAATCGGGCGGCAGACTTTGCGTCAATGTATCATTAGATAAAAACAGACAGGGTAAAGCCCCACTTTCTGCTGATATAACCAGAGCGGCTATGGATTCAGGATGGAAATACCATGCAACAATAATCTGGAATGAAGGCAACATATCAAAACGCACAGCTTGGGGCAGCTGGAAATCAGCCAGCGCCCCCCATGTAATCGCTCCTGTTGAAACCATCATTATTCTGTATAAAGACAATTGGCGAAGAGGCAATCAGGGAACTTCGACAATCAGTGGCGATGATTTCAAAGAATGGGCAAATGGCTTGTGGACATTTCCCGGCGAAAGTCGAAAACGTATAGGCCATGAAGCTCCATTCCCCCGTGAACTTCCTAAACGTTGTATTCAACTGTTCTCTTTTATGGAAGATACAGTGCTCGACCCATTTAATGGATCAGGAACGACAATGATAGAAGCCATTCTCAACAGGCGACGAGCAACAGGCATTGAATTATCAGAGGCGTATTGTAAGTTGGCTCGCAAAAGGATTCTGAACGAGTGCGGAGTCGATTTGAACAGGTAGGACTAATTGAATAGTATCCTGAGATAATCCACAAATGCCCTCATAAATTCAGGGCGCATCATTTGGGAATCAACTTCCACATCTTCATAATCCCTGAAATACAGACCGCTCAAATAATCCACATTCCAACGATAAATCTTTCAATTTGTTAGATGAAGGGCGCGTTTTTGACTAACCTCTAGGCAACCTACATACGTTTTTCTATTCTTACTATTTACCATCTATCTCAAATTCGCGTCCTGCGAAAGGAGATCCCATCCAATGGCTGCCCTCGTAGAATCGATCTACAAAGGCATAACCTACAGAGGAGCAGAGGGGCAATGGGCCTGGATATTGCACCGGGCCAGCGGTCTTGGCATTGCGCTCTTCCTGTATATGCACATCGTCAGTATCTTTGTCGCCGCAATCGGGCCGGGGCCGTATGCATGGGTGCACGCGACCTTGTACACCTCGCCGCCGGCAAAAGTGCTGGAAGTCTTTCTGCTGTTCGGTGTGCTCTACCACGCGGCCAACGGCATGCGTATCATCATCATCGACTTCTTTCCGACGCTGGGCAAATATCAACGGACGATCGTGCGTATTGAGTTAGTACTCGTTGCCGTGGTGCTTGTCCCGGCCGCGATCATCACCCTGCACAGCCTTTTCTGAGGAGCGCAACATGACTGTTACAACGGGACGGGCAGCAAGAGTGAAAACCCGCTACGGCGCGCCCAATCACGAAGGACGAATCTGGCTGTTTATGCGCCTGAGCGGCCTGGTGATGTTTGTCACTGTCGTGTTCCATCTGCTCTATATGCACATGGTGGTGCGGGTGGAGAATATCACCTTCGAGAACATTGACGCACGCTGGTCAGGCCCGGCCGGGCTGTTCTGGCGCCTGTTCGACGCCTCGCTTCTGTTCATCGGCATGGCGCACGGCATGAATGGCGTCCGCTTTTCAATCAACGATTACGTGCATAACAGATTTCTCAATCTGATGCTCACCGGCATTGTCTACGGCATCGGTGGCCTGTTGATCCTGGCCGGTAGCCTGGCGATTATTTTTGGCGTCGGCGGCCTCGGCCGCCTGATAGGGATGGGATAAATGATTCACACGCACAAGTTTGAAACCGTCGTTGTCGGAGCCGGCGGCGCCGGCCTGATGGCGGCGCTCTACGCCGGCCAGGGGAGCGATACAGCTGTCCTGACAAAGCTCTATCCCACCCGCAGCCATACGGGCACGGCGCAGGGAGGGATCGGCGCAGCGCTGGGCAATCTGGAAGAAGACCGGGCCGAATGGCACACCTTTGATACGATCAAAGGCAGCGATTATCTCGCCGACCAGGATGCCGTAGATATTATGTGCCAGGAAGCCATCGACGTCATATACGAGCTGGAACACATGGGCCTGCCCTTCGACCGCACGCCTGATGGCAAGATCGCCCAGCGCCCCTTTGGCGGCCATACCAGCAACTTCGGCGAAAAACCGGTGCGCCGGGCCTGTCATGCCGCCGACCGCACCGGCCACATGATTTTGCAGACTCTCTACCAGCAGTGCATCGCGCGCGCCGTGCGCTTCTTTGATGAGTTCCACCTGCTGGACCTGCTGCTGTCTGCCGACGGACAGGCTTGCGGCGTTGTCGCCTATGAGATCGACAGCGGCGACCTGCACGTCTTTCACGCCAAAGCCTTGATCTTCGCCACCGGCGGCTTTGGCCGCCTCTGGGAGATCACCAGCAACGCCCACAGCCTCACCGGCGACGGCCCCGCTATCGCCCTGCACAAAGGCATCCCCTTAGAGGATATGGAATTCTTCCAATTCCACCCCACGGGCATCTATAAGATGGGTATTCTCATCACCGAAGGCGTTCGCGGCGAGGGCGGCATTCTGCGCAACAGGGACGGCGAACGTTTTATGGAGCGTTACGCGCCCAACCTGAAAGACCTGGCCAGCCGCGATGTGGTCAGCCGGGCCATCTATCTGGAGATTCGCAACAACAAGGGGATCGACGGCGGACGCTACGTCCATCTCGACGCTACCCACCTGGGCCGCAACGTAGTGGAGACGAAACTGGCGGACAGCGCCGAGTTCTGTAAAACATATCTCGGCATCGACCCGGCGCTGGAGCCGATGCCTGTGCAGCCTACGGCCCACTATGCAATGGGCGGTATTCCTACCAATGTGGACGGCGAAGTCCAGCGCAACGCCCAGGGCGCAATCGTGCCCGGTTTCTACGCCGCCGGTGAAGTGGCCTGCGTCAGTGTGCATGGCGCCAATCGTCTGGGCACAAACAGCCTTGTCGATCTGGTCGTCTTCGGTAAGCGGGCCGGCAAAGTAGCGGCGACATACTGCCAACAGAACGACTGGGCGGAGCTGCCAGCAGAGACCTGGGAGCCTGCGCAGGCAATGCTGGATACGATGTTGCGCCATGCCGGCAACTACAATGTCGCTGATCTGCGCGCCGAAATGCAGTCGCTGATGATGGACCATGTAGGCGTTTTCCGCACAGAAGAGGGCATACAGATAGCGCTGACGCGGGTGCGGGAACTCCAGGAATGCGCCCAAGACATCACTGTGATGGACAAGGGCAAGCGCTTCAATACCGACATTCTGGAAGCCATTGAACTGCGCAATCTCCTGGACCTTGCCGAGATCACCGCGGCCAGCGCGCTGGCCCGCCAGGAAAGTCGGGGCGCGCACAGCCGCGAAGATTACAAAGCCCGTGACGATGAGAACTGGCTCGCCCACACCTACGCGTCAAAGATGGATGGGCAGATCAGCCTCGACTACGCGCCGGTGACCATCACAAACCACCATCCGAAGGAGCGAACGTACTAAGATGCGCATTAAAATGAGAATTCGCCGATTCAATCCAGAGACCGATTCCAGTCCCTGGTGGGGAGAATACTGGGTTGATGTGGAAGCGACAGATCGGGTGCTGGACGCTCTGCATCAGGTGAAGTGGTATCAGGACGGCACACTTACATTGCGGCGCTCCTGCGCCCACGGCATCTGCGGCAGCGATGCCATGGTGATCAATGGACGCAATGCCCTGGCCTGCAAAGTGCTCATGCAGGATGTGGGCGACGTGTGCCAGGTGGAAGCTCTGCGCTCGATGCCGCTGATCAAGGATCTGGTGGTGGATATGGAACCTTTCTTCGCCAAATACCGAGCCGTATTGCCCTATCTGATCAACGAAGAACTGCCCGCAGCCGGCGAGCGGCGACAGAGCCAGGAAGCCCGCGCACGCTTCGACGATACGACGAAATGTATTCTGTGCGCAGCCTGCACCACCTCTTGCCCCAGCTTCTGGGCCAATGAGGATTATATCGGCCCGGCCGCGATCGTCCAGGCCCATCGCTTCATCTTTGACGACCGCGACACAGCCGCTGATCTCCGGCTACGCGCGCTGAACGATGTGGACGGTGTGTGGCGCTGTCGTACGGTCTTCAACTGCGTGCAGGCCTGCCCGCGCGAGATCGATGTGACAAGGGCCATCGGTGAAGTGAAGTTGGCTCTGATGAATGGCGGCGACTGACGACTCAGTCCGGCAGAACCGTCTCGTGCAGCCACGCGTTCAGCCGCGTGGCCAGCGGAGGCTTGGGTTCCTCCGCTTCCACCTCCACCTCTTCCAGTGCTTGGGCAAAGGCCGCGCCGCTCTCATAGCGCTCCGCCGGCCGCTTGGCGAGCGCCTTCAGAATGACCCGCTCCAATTCAGGCGAGACCCAGCGGAATTCTGAAGGAGGGGGTGGCTGCTGGTGGAGATGCGCGTCCAGCACCTCTTCCCGCGAGCCGTAAAAGGGCTTGCGGCCCGCTACCATCAGATAGAGCGCCACGCCAAGGCTATACAGATCGGCGCTTCCATCAATCGGCTTGTCCTCGAGAATCTGCTCCGGCGCCAGAAAGGCCGGCGTTCCATAGACGCCCTGTGCGTTCTCTGTAGGCTGTTGGCTGTTGTAGACAGTGCCGAAGTCAAAGAGCACTGCGCGCCCGCCCGGCTCTAGCAGAATGTTGGATGATTTTACATCCCGATGGACATGGCCGCGGTTGTGGAGATAGTCCAGCGCTTCGGCCATCTGATGGGCAATGTCGATGGCCGCAATTTCGCTAATTGCATGCGCGCGTTGGAGAAATTGCTCCAGAGTTTCGCCCTGGATTAGCTCCATCGCCATAAATAGGAGGCCGTTGGCTTCACCAGCGCCGAAGACCCGCAGAATACCGGAATGGCGCAATTGGGCCAGCGTACGGTACTCTATCTTAAAGCAGGAGCGCATATGAGGGTGGCTTGCGGCCATAGAGTTGAGCGTCTTGAGCGCCACCTGGCGACCGCTTAGGTCTTGCGCGCGATACACAACGGATGTCGCGCCCTGTCCCAGGGGTTCCAATACCCGGTACTGTCCCACCCGGGTAGGTATGGGGAGCTGATTGTTTCTCTCGGTGGCGCTGTAAGACATGACAGCTTCTTTGGCGACAATGATTGGCTCTGCACGCTCCTCGTAAGGTACAGTATAGCCGATGGAACAGAGCTTGTAAATGAAGAAAAAAACGTTGAATGCGCCTCTTTCGAGCAGAGGCGCGCTGTCGATCTGCGCCGAACTGACCAATGAACAGACTTAGTTACAGAGAGGTTGACCATGCAAATCGAAAGCGTAAATCACTTCGACCTGATCCTCAAGGGCGGCACGGTCGTGGATCCCGCCCAATCCCTCCATACCCGTGCAGATGTAGCCTTTCGGGACGGTCTTGTGGCCGCTGTAGGTGATGCGTTGCCGACAGCCAACGCGCGTGAAGTCATCGATTGCGATGGCCACATTGTCGCCCCAGGCCTCATCGATCTCCATGTCCACGTCTTCCCCGGCATCAGCCACTATGGTATCGAGCCGGACCACCACTGTATCGCCCACGGTGTGACTACAGCAGTCGATGCCGGATCGGCCGGGGCCGATACCTTCCCCGGGTTCCGCAAATATGTCATCGATGTCAGTGCAACCACCCTCTTCGCCCAACTCAATATTTCGAGCCAGGGCATGTTAAACGGGGAGATTGGCGAGCTGCAGGACATCCGCTTTGCCAATGTGGAGCGCGCCTTGGCGACAATCGAGTCGAACCGGGACCGCATACTCGGTGTGAAAGTGCGTCTGACCAGGAACTCGCTGGTCAGCCCCGAAGCAGGTTTGCGACCACTCCACCTGGCCCGGGAGGCAGCCGACTCGGCCGGGCTGCCGATCATGGTTCATCCCCAGGATGCGTGGGCCGACTCCATCGACGAGATTTTGGCCGTGATGGGCAGCAGAGATATTCTGACGCATTGCTTTCACGCGGACCCGTGTGGCATCCTGAATGACGCGGGGCGCATACGGGAGTCAGTGCTGGCGGCAAGAGAACGAGGTGTCATCTTTGATGTAGGCCACGGGGCCGGCAGCTTCGACTGGCAGGTGGCCGAGTCGGCGCTCGCGCAGGGTTTTCTGCCTCAGACGATTTCCAGCGATCTCCACATCTACAATGTGGAAGGCCCGGTTTTCGACCTGACGACGACCATATCGAAATTTCTCCACCTCGGCCTACCACTGAACGATGCCCTGGCGAAGGCAACAGCGGAGCCCGCGGCCGCTATAGGCATGGCCGACACGATTGGCGCGCTGAAACCGGGCGCCTGGGGTGACGCGGTTGTCCTTGCCGTGGAGGAGGGCGACTTCAAACTCATCGATTCAAAGGGCGCGACGCGTAGCGGTAGACAGCGGCTCATGCCAACGCAGATCGTCAAGGCCGGCCAACGCTATACCACCGATACACCACATAAGGCTCGTTAACGGTCAGGGCAAATACCTGCATACATGTCGGCCGAGTTGACATCATACCGTTCGAGTCGTTTTCTTATTTCTCCTTTTGGAACCTGAAGCCCTATGCGCCTGGCGTCTCCAATCGACGCACTTCGACCACCTGGGCTGACCAGGGCTCCAGGCGACGGCTTATGGTAAGGGCGCCGGCGCGATCAAAACTACCCCCATAGGGGGTCTCATACCAGATGTCGCGCGCCAGCCCCACCTCTTCAACTTCGATCGCGCCGCCAATGATACGCGACTCAGCGGCTAGGTTGAACAGGTTCACCACAAGCGCGTTCTCATCAGGCAGCGCGTGGACATGCATCTCCTCGCTCATGCCATAGAACTCGCCGCGCTTGTAGAAGCGCTCGAGCCGACGATAGCGCTGCATGGCCTGCTTATGCATCTCGACAATCTGTGGATTTTCGTGCGTTCCGCCGATACCGAGATGCCGGCAGGTGGAGGCATACCACCAGAAGACCAGTCCATGTCCGTTGTCACCGCGCAGGTCAACGTGCAGGTAGATAGGCACATTACAGCCCAGGTTGTAGTAGTAGAGAGAACGAGCCCGACCGCCGCGGAGATCTTCCATCGGTTGCCACATCAGCTCGAAGCCCCAGTTCTCATCATAGCTTCCGGGCAGCCCATACTTATAATAGACGGGTGTGTAGCGCATGATACTGCCGCCGTTGACCATATCGTGCATCTCGATCAGCACATCGGGGTACTTGGCATGGATGCGGCGGGCCAGGTCGAAATTAGCCCGCACGTGATCCTCCATGGTATACGGCACGGGATGACCATGAGCTGGATTCCAACAGCCAAAGTTGTACCAATTCCCGTCAAACATCAGGAAAATCACGCCATCCGCGCAGTGGGCCAGCAGCCGCCGTTCCGCCTCATCCAGGTATTGCCGCGAGCCCAAACATACCGAGGCCACGCGGCCGCCATCGGTGGACTGCCGGTAGACAACGTTGCCCTCCTTATCCATCCGATAGGACTCTGGAGGCCAACTCGGTACCCCGCGTCCATTCAGCGACATCCACGTGGCCAGAGGGCAATGTAAAGACACGCGCAGGCCATATCGCTCCCAGACCTCCTGGATGAATTCTCGGCGATCACCCAACCATTCTTCACCCCAGAGAAAGGTGGCGAAATCGGTGTCCCAGCCTGGATCCAGATAGAGCGCCTCGCAATGGTACATCCTGGCTTTGGCCGCTTCTGCCAGCATCATTGCCCTGGTATAGGTTAGCGGGCGCGTCATCCGTGGCTCTCCAGGCTGGCCTGGGGCGCCCAAGGTATATTCCGTATTGTCGTATAGTTCGTTCCAGTGGACCGGAGGATTGTAATTGTCGGGAAAGCGACAGCCGTTTTCGTCCAGAAAGGCGCGGAAAGCATAGTTTGCCGCTTGAAAGTCGCCAGCGACCGTTTCCAAGCGGGTAACGCCCAGTTTTATGGTTTCCCCAGGCTCGATCTTGCGTAGGCAAGACGGCTCCTCATCCATCATACCGATCCCTCCGAAACGCAGGAGTGCCCCCCGTGCATCCGTGTCGATGACCAGGACGCTGAACTCCATTGCTTCCTGGTTAAACTTAAATATGCCCAAAGTATGCTCGCCGTGGCTCCAGGCCCACCCCTCTGAAAATCGCTTTGTCGATGGCAGGTAGCCATGCTTTTCCGGCCACGGGCCCATCACTTTGTCGAGGTGAGGTTCGCGCCCGGCAAAGGTGAGCAGATGCGCCATATCAAAGTCATTGTCCCAGTCCGGCGGATCTGCCGGCCGGTGGCGAAAGGGGATGGCTACGAACCGGTCGGATTCCAGTTCGGGCAATACCTGCCCAAAATCATTCGTAATCTGACGCGGCAGACCACAGCCGAAGTCCGTCAGCGCGATGGTGGTCTCGGTGGAATTCCGCAGCGTGATTCGCTCTTCCAGGATCGGCCGATCGGCAGGCAGCCGTACTCTGTGCTCCAACTCAAGGCCTGCCAGTTGGCCGCGAATCGTAATGGCATCGCCGTTCAGCGCGACGACCGCATCAGCGACGACACTCGAAACGATCGAGCCTGTCTCGCCGGCGCGCCGGGCCATATAAAAGTAAGCGCCATCGGCCAGTGTAAAGTCCATGGCCCGGTCGATGAGGTTGACATGAATCTGCTTGTCGTCATGCCTGACCGTAACCTTGTAGGCGCGATTGGCGCATTCCATTACGGATTGAGGCATGAGCGCCCTTGTAAGGGTAGGCCTTGCGCCTGCCCTGGGCAACCATAAGGGTTGTCCCTACCGCTGGGGATGCCGAATCGTTCGCTCATTGTTTGTTCTCCGTATTCTCTAGCGGTTTATATCAGGATAGAACAGCCTTGCGCCCTGCAGCCCGGTATGGGCATTCACGCCCAGATGCCAGCGCCCGAGATTGGCCCAAATCAAGACCGACAGGTCCGGGCCGCCGAAACAGACATTGGTCGGCGCGCCCATGATCGTGCCTTCATAGTCGTCCATTAAGACAGTGACATCGCTATTGGGCAGCACGCGGAAAATCGTGTCCGGACGGTAGCAGGACACCAGAAAGCCGCCATCGGCGCAAAAGGCCAGGCCATCAGGCACAGTGTGAGGCAGCTCGACAACTGTCTCCGTGGCCCCAACTTTGCGGCCATTCTCGATGGGAAAGCGGATAATGCGCGGGGGACTGAGCGACATGGCGATGTGCAAGAATCGGCCGTCGGGACTGAGGGCGCAGCCGTTGGGAAACTGGCTGTTTTCGCTATCGATCACAGAGGTTGTCCCATCTGGCGCGATGCAAAATGTGCAGCCGTTGTTACCGCGCCAGTCGCCTGAATCCGTCACGTAGAGATTGCCCCAGGCATCAAAGGTGGGATAGTTGGGGGTGATCATCCGGCGGTCCTCGCTGCCGGCGCTATATTGGCTCACCGCGCCCGCCGGCGTCACCTTATAAACGGCGCCCCGGTCGGCCGTGCACATGTACAGATTCGCGGCAGCGTCCAGAGCCAATCCCAAATTGAGCCCACCCGTGTCCGCATACGTTTCTACCCGGCGCAGTTCGTAATCGATGCGATAGACCTGGCCGCCTTCACCACCAGCATAGATCTTGCCATCAGGGCCCAGAGCCACCCCTTCAGGATGGTCAAGGCCTGCAACCAATTCTTCCGCATCTTTCAAGTTAATCAATGGCATTGTCTTTCTCCTGACCCGGACGAGCCGGCGCCACGGTCCAGGCGAGCGCTTTCATGGTTGGATAAAGTATTAATATCTGTTGCCCACAAGACCCGGCTGCCACTGGTTGGCGCCCATCAATTTCTGCACGATTTTCGAAGGGTTTTTCAGGTCGGCCAGTTGGGCGCGCATATCTTCCTGGGTGACGTAGATGGGGCGGGTGTACATGCCCAACAGGACGGAACGCGCTTCGTTCGATCGATTGGGTCGGGCTGTGTGCCAGGTGGCGCCGTGCATCACCATCACACTCCCGCGCAGCCCGGTCAGAATCACCCCATCCTCGCGCCACTGGCGAGCGGTCTCGGGCGGCGGCCGATGGCCCTTGCGGTGGCTATAGGGAAGAATGCCCGTGCCCCCATTCTCGGCCGAAAAGTCATTGAGCAACCACATGGTTTGCCCGCTTACGTTGTCGGTCGGCCAAGGCTGATTCAGCCGCTGGAACGGAAAATCAGGGTGCCAGCCATAGCGATCATAGCCGGGATAGGTTGTATTCGCGGACCAGGTGGAACAGATCACATCTTCGTCAAGATACTGTTTCCAGATCGCATGGATCAACGGATGGGCCATCAATTCCAGAAAAATCGGATCTTTAACGGCAATGCGGCCGACGCGCTGGGTCTTGGCCTGTCCGGTGGCTTCCGTCGCTTCCTCCGCCAACAGGCGTTCCAGAACGGCGCGGGCTTCGTCTGCCTTTTCCGTAGTGATCACCGAGGGAATGATGCAGTACCCGCGTTCATCCATCTCGGCGATGATTTTGGTTACATCGTGTTGTATCTCCGAATTCGTATCCACGAACACAGCTCCTCCTGGGATCGCGGGCGTCCCGCCCGCCTTCTATCTCTTATGATGCCTCGTTTCGGCAGCTGTCATTCGGCATTCCCGCCAGTGCGTACTCTCTCCTCAGCGGCAGGGCGCTCATGCCTCAAGACAGTGTTTAAATGCGCCCTTGGTTCAAATGCGCCCTTGCTCGAAAAGGGCGCGCGGTTGGCCGTGGGCGACCAACCAGTCAATGAACTTGGCCCGCATTGCGGGCGAGCGGGCGTGGCCGACTTCCTGATCCACGAAATGTTCTGCCTGGCCGCCCCGCTCGTTGATCAGACGCGTCGTCTCCGCATTGGTGGCTGCGGGGCAGTCCGTATCGAGACCGCCGTCAATGAACAGAACTGGCCGATCCGTAAAGCGGTCGGGGTGTGACTGGGTCGCATATTCGGCGCACCAGGCGTCACACCAGGTACCTTGTTGCGCTTGGCGACACCATGCGTCGGCCTGGTAAAAGCTGGAACGGCCGACAACCGAGACCATAGAGACGTATGCCTTATTCTCAGCAAAGACCATTTGCGCGATCAGGCCGCCCATAGACGTGCCGCTTACCTGGGGATTGTGGGCTGAACTGCACGGCAACGCCATGACAGCGTCGAATAGCGCCGGCGCCTCGGCCCGCGTTTTGTCCATGGCCTGACAGACAAAAGCCCAGCCATTGAACTGGGCGCGAAACCAGGCCTCGCTCCTGCGTTCGCCGTGTTCGTAACAATCGGGGGCCACAATGCAAAATCCCACAGACGCCAACTGCACGAGCGATTGATCGGGATTCTCAAGACTGCCTTTGTCACCAGTCCAGCCATGGTAGTGGACGATTACGGGCGCTTCAGGCGCCCGTGTATCGCGCAAAATGAGTGAGGGGATACCGGCAATTTCCTGTCTGTATATGGCGAGCATGGCTAAACCATCCTTTCAGTGGGTCTCCTCATTCTCCCGCAAACTCCCGCTCGAGCATCGCCGGCCAGGCTCGGAATAGATGGCGCTGCTCTGGGGAATATCGTGCATAGGTTTGGGACAGGATATAGGGATCTTCGTCCAAGGTGGCAATATTCTGTGATTTCATCCAAAACGGTCCGTAGCCGACATGGATGGTCTTTCGAGTCGTATTGGATTGATTGGTCAGGCCGCCATGACGCAGGTTCTCAGTAAACAAAATGCCATCTCCAGCCTGCGCTGCAAGCCCGATCATGCCTGGTTCTTCGTCCGGGTTCCTGCCCTGGTAAGGCGAATTCAAGTTGCTCTTGTGGGTTGCAGGCACTACACAGAAAGGTCCATCGTCCGGGCCGACGTCGTGGACGAAATAGATCATCCGCGCCATCATGCAGTTGATCCCTTCCTGGTTGAAGGAATATCTGTATTTGGAGCCAATGGGCCCGCCCATATGTGTACCGGTCTGGTTGCCAGGATAGCGAATGCGCAGTTCTGAATTATTGATAGTCGCCCGTTCCTGGATGATTGCGTCAATATACGCCATGGTTGGAGGATGATTCACCAACGCGTCAAACGCGGGATCGGCGTTGAAGAAGTCTTCAATGATCAACGTATTGCCTGGCTCTCTGGCGCCCCTGGTATAGTAGCCCTTTTCGGCGTTGTGATGATATACGGAGCCCGAGGGGCTTTTCTTGCGAGGCGGCTGATCCGCGCGTATAGCCGCCTCGTCCTCCAGCGCATCGATGGCCGCAGAGAGGCTCTTTACCTGGGCGCCTGTTAGCAGATCGGGAACAATGAGATAGCCCACGCGATCGAATTCGTACTGTTCGATTTCGTTCATATGCCTCCTCGCCTATGTAGCCGTCACTTCAGTAGCCAGTAACTGCAGTTTCTGGCCACTGGTCATTGGTCACTGCATAAGATGACCAGGTCTAATGAATCCCAGCTAAACCAACTGGCGTTCGCAATGCGAACTTCGAGTGTGTTGCGGCCCGCTACAAGCGTCCCGCCCGGCAGATCGAATTGGACGGTCGCCGGGAAGGCAAGATGAGCGGGATCCGTGTCTTGAATCCCCAATCCCGTGCGTAACGCCCCTTCGAAGCGCCGACCGTTCACCAGCGCCTCCAGGAGAGGCGCCTGCGCGCTGTCCTGATCGGCCGTGTGCAGCCGCAAGCGCGCTGGTCGCTCCCATCCCTGCGCGACGTCAAAGACGAAACAGACGCTGCTATCCCCTTTCATCAGCAGAGGCAGGGTAGCGGGGTTGGGACGCGTGCCTTCCATGGTAACATCTCGCCTGTCGTCGATCAAGGAAAGATCGTCGTACCCCAGGAATTCGCGGGTCATCGCATCCTGCCGGCCGAGCGAGAGAAGGACGTCCTCGCTCGGCGGAACTATCACATCCTCCGCATTCCAACACGAAAAACGCCACCCGGTTTGCGCCAGGCTGAGCCAATTTTTCTGCGAGATAACCGGCCCGCGGATCGTGATCATGCGCCGCTCACCCGGCGGGATAAAGGCGTGATTGTTGTCGATAACAAGGTCGGTGCGGTAGCTAAGCAGCGGGTGTGGCTCACAAAAGAGAGCCGTCATGAGGCCATTATTGGTCAGTGCAATCTGCAAGAGTTCGCTATCCCCATCCGTGTGTTGCGCGTGGACGGTCGCTTGCAGGGCTGTGCGTGTTATCGCATGGGAGCCTGGGGCTGCGCCGGGCAAAAAACCTGCCAGGGGCGCCGGCGAACCGGCGACGCCAAACATGTGCAGCCGTTCTGTCAAAATGTGCCCGCTCGCGTCGACAAGCTGCAGTTCCATCAGGATCGGCGCCTGCGCAGCCTCTGCAAGCGCTCCGGTTCTGATCCGTTCCAATCTGACCGCTTCCAAAGGTTGGATCGCAGCGCTGCCCGCATTGTGAGCCAGCACGCGGCCGTGCTTAGCGCGCGCCAGCCAGCGCCAGCGCAAATCGGCCAGGGGCGCGGGCGCGTCGCTGACCAACCACAATTCGACATCCAATCCCACAGCCGGATCGTACAGGTTGGACGCATAGCGCAGTGACAGGCTGACCGGGGCCAGAGCTTGTTTCATGAAGTCGTAGTTCATCAGCGGTCGGCCGTCGTAATCCACCAGATAGCTGCCGGCGCCGTTGGGCCAGGGTTCATTATAGTCCCAGGTGGTCATACCGCCGATCCGCTTCCCCCGTCGCCGTAAGGCGTCTACGGCGTAGCGCAGGCCGTGCGCCCCGAGATATTGGCCGGCCTCCACCAGCGCTTCAAGCGTCTCTACGGGGCCGAAGAGCGCATCGAGAGTTGGCTTGAGCAGCCAGAACTGTTCGCTAAAGACCGCCTGCACGACATTCTTGCGAATGAGGACCGGATTGTCCAGATCATCCGGCGGCCATCGATCCGCTGGTGGAATGTCCCGCTGCCATACCTCCAGATGGGCCGGAATGTGACAGCCAAACTCGCCATAGCGCATCACCCTGTGTTCTCCGCGACGCCTGCCACTGTCCAAGAGCGCTTCGTTGTTGTAGTGGGCATAATGCGTTTCGGCGTCGTAGTGCCAAGGGCTGTGTCGGGCGCCTTGTATAGGGCAGGTGGCCCGGAACAGCCTGGTATCGGTTTCAGCCGCGATGCGCGCCAACAGCTGCAGAGCAGGATGATCATCCCCCTGAATCCACAACATCTCATTGCCGCCCGACCACTCGATGATACTGGGGTGGTTGCGGTAACGCTTGACGACCTGGCGCGCCGTTTTCTCCAGATTGCCCAAAAAGACCGCATCGGTCTCCGGACGGCAGTTCGCCAAGGGGAACTCCTGAGACAACATGATGCCCAGTTCGTCCGCCAGGTCGTACATCTCCTCGCTCAGAAGCGCGCCCCCGCCCCATACCCGCAGGGTATTGATGCCGGCTTGCTGGGCCAGGCGGATGAGCCGCGGGCCGCGCGCGTTCATCCGGCCGAAGAGCAGGTCAGGGGGGATGATATTCGATCCCATCATACGCACCGGCCGGCCGTTGACGACCAGCTGATACGGATTGATAAAATCAGGCGGAGCGCCTTCAACCTGCTGCCAGCGGATATCGCGCACGCCAAAGCGAGTCCTGCGCCCGTCGAGCAGCCGGCCGCTCTGGCCATCCTCCAGGCTCGCCTCCAGTTCGTAGAGCGACTGCGCGCCTTGCCCGTTCGGCCACCACAGCGCCGGATCGTTCAGTACCAACTCGGCCTCGACCTGGTTATCCCCCGGACGAAGCGCCGCCGGCGCGGTCGCCTCCACCGCAGCCCCGTGTCCGCGGATACGGAACGTTGCGCTGGCAGGCGCCGCCGCCAGGCTGTCGATTTCCAGGCGCACCCTGACCCTGGCCTGGCGCTGATCATCCGGCAGTTCGCTCAATATCTGGACCCACTCGATGCGGGCCGCGCCGGTCGCCTCCAGGCGTACATCCTGCCAGATGCCGAGCGTATAGATATTCACGCCCCAGTCCCAGCCAAAATTGGTGGGGCTTTTGAGATCTTGCAGCAGCTGCCGCATCTGGTTGATGCCGTTGACAAAAAAATTCGGGCCGGGTTCTTGCGGGTAGTTCTCACCGCCGCCGCTCATTTTGCCGTCCGCAGCGGCCAGAATATCTACCAATTCAGCCGGCATGCGACCGACCCTGACAGCCAACTGGTTTGTCCGTCCCGGTTTGATGACGTTGGCGACATCGAAGCCAAAACGCCGGAACATGCCAGCGTGCGCGCCCAAGCGCTGATCGTTGAGCCAAACCTCGCAGGCGTAGTCGACGCCATCAAAGATCAGCTTGACCCGCCTGTCGGCAAAGGTCTCCGGCGCCGCAAAGTCGCGCCGATACCACCAGTCCTTCTGCGCGACCTGCGCCAGACGTGGGTCCCCAGCGCCGTACCAGAGGGGTCTCAGATGATGCGCCGCCTCCAGGTCGGCCTGCACATTGCCCGGCACGCGGGCGGGAATCCAACCCGGCGCCGAGATGTCTGCCGCATACAGCCTGTCTTGTACCCCCGTACCGGCGGCATCCTCATGGATAAACCAATCCGCGCCGCTTAGTGACAGCGTCTCAAGCGCAGACTGTGATCGACTATGATTCATAAGGGAATTACATACTTAACTAGACGCACGACCTGCCAGCCGTCGGGCGCTTGACTGACAACTAAAAACTGCAATAGAATCAGCCGCGCTTCTGTTCCTCCTGGTACAGATAACAGGCTACATGTCGCGCAGCCATGTCCGCGCCATCAGGGATTCGCAGGATCGGGCGCGCTTGCCAACAGACATCCATACTCTGTGGGCAGCGTTCGGCAAACAGGCAGCGCTGGCGTTGCGAGGATGTGCTTGGCCCGCCCTCAGCCAACGCCAGGCCCGTTACATCCTCTTCCCACCGTCTGCTGGGGTCGGGAACCGGTACCGAGCTCATCAACAGCTGGGCATAGGGGTGCAAGGGCGCTTTCGTCACGCCCTGTGTCTCACCTCGCTCCATAATCCTGCCTTGGTAGAGCACAATGATCTCTCCCCCTAGGTACATAGCGTTCGAGAGATCGTGGGTGATAAAGAGGGTCGAGATTCCGTAGGTGTCGCGGAAATCCAGCAGAATGTTCAAGAACGAGGCGCGCATGCCGGCGTCGATCATCGACACCGGCTCGTCGGCGATGATCAGGCGCGGCCGCATCAGGTAGACGCGCGCCAACATCAGGCGCTGCCGCTGGCCACCGCTCAACTGGTGCGGATAGCGGCCCATCACCTCTTGCGGCCGCAGGTCCACCGCTCTGAGTGATTCCTCCATCCGCTGCCTTGCTTCGGCTGCGCTGCTGGCGAGTCCAAATTTGCGGATGACCAGCTTCAAGACGCGTTCAACCTTGTAGACCGGATTATACACGCTGTAGGGATCCTGGAAAACAGCCTGCGCCTCCGCCCGGAACTGCCGCTTCCATTTCCGATCTCTGGTGAAAATATCGACCCCTTTGTAGAGTACATGGCCGGCGGTAGGGCGCAATAACGCCAGAATGATGCGCGCAATCGTTGATTTGCCACTGCCGCTTTCCCCCACCAGATTCAGGATTGTGGGTTCTTCGGGCAGCCGAAATGACACACCGTCCACCGCATAGATCGGCTTTCTACCCTTAAACACCTGTTGCAGGTCCTCTACTACCAAGAGATCACGCATCTGTTCAGTACATCAGTAGCCAGTAACTGCAGTTTCTGGCCACTAGCCACTGGTCACTGGTCACTGACGTTTTGTGGTTCAAATTGTGGTTCAAACAGGTGGCAGGCTGCCCAGCGACCGCTGCCCTGCGGTCGCAACGCCGGCGCCTGCTCGCTGCAGGGCTCGAACACACGCGGGCAGCGTGGGTGAAAACGACAGCCGGCCGGGTAGTTCCACGGGCTGGGCGCCTCGCCCGACAGACCTTCGACCCGCTGGCCGCTTTGCTGGGGAATCGACGCGATCAGCGCCTGCGAATAGGGGTGGAGCGGTGAGGCGAAGACGTCCTTGACGCTTCCCACTTCCCCGATCCGGCCCGCATACATCACCGCCATACGGTCGGCTACCTGGGCCACCACGCCCATGTCGTGCGTGATGAGAATAAACGTCGTCCCCAACTCGTCGCGGATAGCGGCCATCTGCTGCAGGATCTGCCGCTGGGTGACAACGTCCAGGGCAGTTGTTAGTTCATCTGCCACAACCAGGGCCGGACGCATGCTCACCGCCAAGGCAATGATCACCCGCTGGCGCATGCCGCCGCTCAGTTCGTGCGGATAACTGTCCAGTACCCTGGGTTCCAGATTGACCTGTTCCAATACCTCGCCGGCGCGACCGAGCGCCTCCTCCTTTGTCAGACCATGTTCGACCAGGGTATCGGTCATTTGCCGACGCACGCGCAATACCGGATTCAAGGAATTCATCGAACCCTGGGGAATGTATGACAGGCGCCGCCAACGAAACTGGCGCAACTTTTTTTCGGGCATCTGCAGCAGGTCGTATGTCTCGCCATCTTCAAGCGTCAACTGCATCGAGCCAGATTGGAGCGCCTGTGGCCGCGCCAGCAGGCGTAGGATGGCGGCAGCCATTGTGCTCTTGCCGCAACCGGACTCGCCAACAATCCCCAAGATTTCGCCTGCCTCCACATCCAGGTCGACATTGCTCACCACTTGCGTGATCGCCCGACGTCCTTGTAGCCCCGCCGACAGATTCCGGATCTTCAGAAGAGTTGACATCTGTCACCTTCCCTCAATCGTGGTTTGCAGGCGCGGATTAAAGATCTGGTCCAGGCCGGTGTTGATCAGGTTGAGGCTCAAAAACACAACAATCAATGCCCCGGCGGGCAAAAACATCTGTCCCAATAATCCCACGCCGATGACGCCTTCCCGAAACCCTTTGGCGATCATGAATCCTAGCGTCGGCAGACCGCCGGCGCCAAGCCCAATGATCTGTAGGCCAGCCTCGGCCAACATAGCGCCAACCACAGCAAGTGAAAGAACATAGACGATATAAGGCAGCAGAGGCGGGAGCAGTTCCAGGAAGATGATCTCCGGCGTATTTTCGCCGGAGAGCCGAGCCAGGTCCACATAGCTTCTTTCGCGCAAGCTCTGCACCTGCGGCCTGATGACGCGGGCCACAAAAGCCCAGCCGAACAGCCCCAGTATCAATGCCAGCTTATAGAGATCCCAACGCTCTATGTATACAGCCAGCATCAGCAAAAGGGGCAACGTGGGAATAACCAGGACCATGTCGATAAGTATGCGTAGGAGGGTATCCAGCCGGCCCTCGGCGTAGCCGGCGAAAAAACCGAGCGCGACCCCCAAGCTGGTGGAGATCAGCCCGGCGATTAAGCCGATAGCCAGTGATGGGGTAATGCTGGAAACGAAAACCGCTAAACCATCACGGCCATCACCGTCCGTGCCGATTGGATGTGCGGTCGAAGCCAGTTGATAAGGTCGGTACGAGCCGCGGCTGGTGGGACTTTCGTCGGGAAACAGAACTCTATCGACGACAGACGGACCGATTAACGCCACGGCCAGAATGACTGCCAGCATAACGACGCCAATCAGAATTCTAGCGTTCTTCATACCGTTTTCCTTATGCGCGGATCCAACAACGGTAAGGCCAGATCGACGATTAATGTGAGCGTCAAGACGGCGAAAATGGAGAACAGGACGATACCCTGCATGGTATTGAAATCGCGCAGACCCATCGCCTGCACAAACAGTGTCCCCAACCCCGGAAGTTGGAAGAGCACCTCGACGATAAAAATCCCATTCAGTGTAGCGCCCAGGACGATCGCCAAGCCGGTTACCTGGGGGATCAGCGCGTTACGGAGGGCATAGTCTTTGAGGATGGTCAAAGGCAGCACGCCCTTGGCCTTAGCAAACGTCAGATAGTCTTCACCTAATACGGATATCATGAGCGCGCGCATACCAAGCGTGAAGCCCGCGCCCAGCGTCAGCATGACAGAGAGCATCGGCAAAATGGCGTGCCGCAATAGACTGGAGATGAATTCCCAGTTCCATGTCGGCTGCAAGTGCGCGGCATAGGGCCCACCCGGAGGTAGCCAGCGTAGCGCAAACCCCACATAGATGATCAGACCCAGGGCGACCAGGTAAACGGGCGTGATCTGCAGCAGCGTTGACACAGCCACGGCCAGCCCGGTCAGACGCCGTTGGTGCAGCCAGCCCATAACCGCGCCCAAGCCGGTGCCCGCGATCCAGGCCAGCAGCACAGAGGTCGTGAAAATACCCACCGTCCAGGGCAGGCGCTGCACGATCAGATCCCGTGTCGGTGTTGGGTAGGCCACGAAGGAAGGGCCAAAGTCCAGTCCGCGAAAGATGGAATTGCCGAGATAGAAAACGTACTGCTTGTAAAGCGGTTCATCAAGCCCGAACACCTCCCGATAATGGGCGATGATGACTTCGGCTTCCTCAGGATCCAGCTGTCCCTCGGCACGCGAGAGTTGGCCAAGTAAGATCGTCATTGGGTCGCCGGGCACCATCCGAAAAACAAAGAAGGCTACAGTGAAAGCCGCCCACAAGGTAAAGAGGTATATGCCAAATCGTCGCACTATATAATGAACAGCCTCTCGCCGACCAGACACCTCCGCTGCTTCCATCGTCTCTGTTTCTTGAGCTACCATCCTGATTATCTGGGTTTCCTGATTGTCTTTGCCGCCCCGTCGGGAACAGCATTCAGTTGCCAGTAGTCAGTTTCCAGTGGCTAGCGCCATTGCTGGCAACGAGCCACTAATCACGAAAAGCTGCAGTTGCGCCCGCTCTGGGCAACCACAAGGTTTGATTGCCCAGAACGCATACGCGAGAAAAGCAAAACCAAAATCGTTGGGCATTCAAATTGCCCCGACTAGCCACTGGTTTTTCTCTCTCCTCAGGTTGTAAGGACTACTGTGCCGGCACAATCCACACCATCATCTGACGGAAGTGCGCCCCCCAATGCACCCAGGGCTGGCCCACTTCAAGGCCCGTCCAGTATTGGGTGTTGAAAGCGACGCCTTCATTTTCGCCGAACAGAGACAGATACGGCTGTTCCTCAGCCCATATCCTATAGGCTTGCCGGAATAGCTCCTGCGTGGCCGCAGAAGCCGGATCGCCGGTTCTGATCTGGTCTATGATGGCATCCAGCTCCGGATTCCGGTACCGGCCCGGGATGCCAGACGAACGTTCGCCGATGGGCATAGCGTACTTGGAATGAAGACCATCGTACATAGCCGTCGGGTCGGAGGGCCGCGTACAGAACCACCTGAAGAGAATATCAAACTCTCCATTCGGTCCCTGGGCGAAGAACGTCGGTATATCAAGCAGTCGCGGGTTGACCTCGATGCCTACCTTCTCAGCCTGCTCTGCCAACAACCAGGACCACACTGTCCACGCCGGATCGCCAATGTCAATATAGAAGGCGTCCAGAGAGATGGGATTGCCGCTCTTGTCCAGGCGGACGCCGTCCACGAGCGCATAACCGGCCTCATCTAGCAGCTGAACCGCTTTTTCAGGATCGAAGGTGGTGACCTCGAATTCCTCGGCGGCGGCCGCATCGTAAAAGCGCTCGTCGATTTCGCCGGTGTTAGGCCACAACACCGGCGTTACGTAGCTAGGCACATTGGCCAGGTTGGCTACCGCTTGCCGGTTCATCAGCAAACCCAGCGCGCGGCGGAACAAAGGATCATCGAGCGGCTCGTTCATTACGTTGAAAATCAGCCCGCGCGGACAGGGGTCCTGGTGCACAAGCGGTTTTATGTGGGCATTGGCGCTCATCATACGCGTCATGAGTTGGAAGGGTATCCGGCCCAGATCATAGGCGCCCTCTTCCCACTCGAAGACGGCCACGTCCGCTTCCGGCCGTTTCAGCCACACTTGATATTTCGGCGCCGGCAACCGCTCCGGATCCCAGTACTCATCACGCCGTTCCCAGATGACGGTCCTGGTGTCAGAGTTGGCGCTCACCAATCGATAAGGACCGGAGCCGATGGCATCCGGGTTCTTGAATGTAGTGGCATCCTGGCCTTCCCAAACGTGCTTCGCAACAGGGCGCCAGGCTCCCGCTATGTGGCCAATGAAGTTCTGGTGAAAGCGAAAGTTCGATTCAGGCAGGGTGAACACGATCTGGTTGCTGCCTTCGGCGCGCCACTCGATGTCCGTCAGGAACGAGGCCCAGGCGATGCCCTTGTCCGCATTGTCTGCGTTGTACTGCAGAGTGAACAGCCAATCCTCGATCGTCAAGGGCATGCCATCATTCCAGTTGACGCCCTCGGTGATGGTAAGAGTGAGTTCGGTCCCGTCCCCATCGTATTCCCACGATTGGGCCAGCCAGGGATAGATCACCCCGTCCCATTCAAGGAAGGGCATCTCTTGGGTAAGCTGATTGTAACCGGAGGCGTTGTTGTAAGTTGCCGCCTGATAGTGGTTAAAACTGTCCCAGACATCATTGTTGGGCGCCTGGGAGGCGACAATGAAGGTCTCGTCGCGGGGCAGGTCGCCAAATACCAACTCCACCTCTGCCGGCATCATGGGTTCGGGTGTCGAAGTGACTTCAATGACGATGGGTTCGGACACTGGACTCGCGCATGCCATCAGGGCAAAGAGCGCCGCCATCGCCGCTACAAAGGCCAATCGTTTACTCTTGGTTGCAAGCATTTTTTCTCCTCTTATGGTTATGTAAGACATATTGAGCGCAAAGCGGGGCGCGCCCTCTGGGCCACTCATCATCACTACAGGTTACTAGGCTCGAATTGCAGCTACCGTTCTGTGGGATCGACGAATATCTCAAATTCACCTACCTGAACCGGGAGATGCCGTCCGGGATCGCGTTTCGCCAGATTCACGGTCAAGACATTCTCGCCCTGTTTCAAGGGAGGCGATCCCAGTGCGGCCCGCCATAGTGCGAAGCGAAATGCCGGCGCGTCAGGCGGCTGGCATCGACGGAAAACAACATCGTCCGCTGTGATCTCGCGGCCATTCAGGCTTACTACCGCCTCGTCAGTGTCTCCGAGGTTCCTTAGTTTGAACTGAAATGCTGCTGTCAACTTGTCAAGTTCGCTGCCAAAGAGAAAGTGGTACGTCACCTCATCGTCAACTTCGTTCAGCGGAAAGGGAGTAAAGGCCTCCACCCATCTTTAGTATAGCCAATGGGAGATCGGAAAGCAACTCGTTTTTTCAGATCCCGACCGCGTTGAGATTGTCTTTGGTTACTGGCTGCAGGTGTGGATAGCTCGGCGATGTCGCCGTACACGCCGACACCACGGTCACACGCTGGCCGATGCCGGCCTACTGGTGCGCCAGAGGTAACAGATGTGGTCTGAGCCTAGCTCACAGCTTTATTCTGATGGGAAGATGTGAGGTGAGGCTTTCCTGTACCCCCTCAATCATTCTGGTAGCCACATAGGCGTCCTGAAGCGTAACGCAGAGCTCCTCCTCTCTTCGTACTGCCTTGACAAAGTGGGTGATCTCGCGCTGGTTCATGGGTGCGTATCTGATAGGAGATAGCTCGGCAGACTCCTTACCGTGGGTCACGACGGGATAATTGTGGTAGTCTGTCCGCACACAGCCCCTTTCCCCCACCACTTCGAGATCAAAGAAGGGGTATTCCCAGTTGATAGAATTGCAGATCTGTACGCTCCCCAGTGAGCCGTTCGAAAATTTGAGGAGAGCCTTGATATTGTCCCAGGAGTCGATCTCTCGCGTGTGCATGAAGTTTTCGCCAAAGGCAAAGACCTCCGTCGGTTCGGCATCGAGAACCCAACGGATAATGTCAAACCCGTACGGGCCGAACTCGCCAAGTGGTCCACCGCTTTTGGCAGTGTCTCTCTCCCACTGAGGGCTCGTCATCGCGATATGATTCACGAAGACTCGCGCCGTCAGGGGCCTGCCAATGTCTCCAGAGCGAACGCGGCGGACTGCTTCGATCAGGCCGTCTTCGAACCGTGAAGGAATGCCCGCAAACACCATGCGTTGACAATTCTCAGCTATCTGGATGGCGCTTTGTATTTCAGCGGCAATGAATGTGAAGGGTTTGCAGGCAAAGACATGCGCGCCTGCTTCGAGTGCCAGACGGGTGTTCTCGTAGTGCTCCGAAACCTCGCTTGCCACCACCACCATATCGAGCTTCTGCTGCAGCATCTCGGCGGCATCATGATAAAGGGTTGTCCCGAATTTGGCCGCAAAGTCTTCAGCGCTCATGCCGATACAATCCAGAATATACGCCCGGCTCTTTCCAAGGTCGCATATGCCAATAAGCTCGACATCCTTCATTGCCAGCAGCGCGGTCGTGTAGACATCGGCATACCAACCCTGTGATATGCCGATCAGCCCGCAAGTGAGTTTCCGCTTCGTAGGCACTTACGCCCCCTTTCAGTATGGTAGCGCTCCCCTGTGAATTTTACCGCGATCCCATTTCACCCTATGGAAGGGCTACGTGAAGTTGGCGAAGCCATCGGGAGTCAGCACGTCAATAACCGTTATGGTCTCGGCATTCAGGGCCGCCTCCAGCGCGCGGACCAGGTCTTGCAGCGACGCAACCTGCGCCCCGATGGCGCCGTAGGCTTCAGCCAATTTCGTGAAATCTGGATTGCGCAGATCGCTGGCAATATAGCGCGCATTGGCTCTGGTCTTCTGATAGTGGCGCAACAGCCCCCAGGCGTTGTCATTGAAGACGAGAATGACCGGATTGAGCCCGTACTGTACGCAAGTGCCCAGCTCTTGGATATTGAACTGAACGCCGCCGTCGCCGCTGATGCATACGACCTGTTTGCCAGGAGCGCCCGCCTTGGCGCCGGCGGCGGCTGGCAAGCCAAACCCCAGGCCTCCCCACGCGGGCGTTATGTAGGTTCGCTGGCCGTATACGTCAAGACAGTAGTTGGCCCCCCGATGGTTACAGACGCCGACATCGCCGACAAAGATGGCATCCCTGGCTGCGGCGGCACGGATTGCTTCCATGGTCTTCGTTTCGTTGGGCATAGTCTGCCGTTTGTAGCCTCGTATTCCGCATCTGACCTCCCCGATCTCCCCGGCAAAGCCCGCCTCCAACTGAGTAGATTTGCCAGCCAGCGCAGCATTGAGTTGACCCAGTGCGGTTGTCGCGTCTCCCACCAGACTCACCGTCGCCGCATACCATTTGCCGATAGAGTCGGGATCGATATCCAAGTGGATCAGGTGGGGCGGTTGTCTGAGACCCTGGGACTTTGCCCTGAAAAAGGACAGACTCGAACCCACGACCAGAAGGACATCCAAGCTATTGGCGAAAGTCTGGCGCGGATCTTCGAGCTTGCCCGGCGGAAAATCGTACTCGCCGCCATACATGCCAAGGCTTAGGGGGTGGTCTTCGGAAATCGCCCCTTTGCCGTTGGCCGTGGTGAACACCGGAACGCCCAGCATCTCCACCAGGCGGGTAAGCTCCCGAGTCGCGCCGGAGCGGTGCGCGCCCGTCCCCGCCAGCACGCCAACTCGTTTGCCGGCCAACAAAATGGCCGCAGCCTTGTCTACCAACGCCGGATCTGCTCCGGGGGCTGACATCTGGACCGGCTCAGGTATTGTCATCCTGGCATCTTGTCCTTGAACGTCTACAGGAATCTCTATCGCGATGGGTTGCGGGCGCCGGCTGCGAAATCGCTCAAATGCTTCGCGGATCCGCTCAGGGGTTTCTTCCGCGTGGCTGATATGGTAGCAGTGTTGTGTGACCGCCGAGAACATGCCCAACTGATCCTTGGTTTCATGCATTGTGCCCAGTCCGCATTCGTACAGATCCTCCTCGGCCGTACTCGTAATGTTCAGTACAGGCGAAGAGGCGAAGTAGGCCTCTCCTATGCCACCCATAGAATTGGCTGCGCCCGGACCAGTACTGGTCAGGCACACCCCTGGCCTGCCGGTTGCCCTGGCGTATCCGTCAGCCATGATGGCGGCGGCATGCTCATGGCGGGCGCTTATGAAGCGGATGGCGTCCCGATGGTCGTATAGGGCGTCGAAAATCTCCAGCGTGTGGCTGGAGATGATTCCAAAGATCGTATCCACACCCTGCGCGCGCAGCGATTGGACCAGCGCCCTCGCTGCTGACAGCTTAGCCATTCAACTACCTCCACTTCGGGGGCCTGATGCCTTCTCTGTCCACTGTACGGTAGCTGGGTGCAGAATCTCTGGTCATCTCTACTGTGGCGTCACAGGGCTCGCCGTCTCGGCAAAGCGGAACGAGAAGAGGTCGGCGTCCTGCATGTGAAAGCGGACTTGCAGCGGTTTCCCGGCAAGAGAAGAGAGATCAGAGGAGCCATTCCAAGTGACTACCCTCTCGACTTCATCCCCGATTAGCGCACGGCATTCTCCTACGCTGTAGCCTTCTATTGGTTTGCCTTCGCGCCCGAGTAGCTCAACGCGAATGCTTCCCGCTGCACTTGTCGAATAGTTGAGCTCCAACTGCTTCCCAGCGAAGGTCAAGGGCTTTGTTGTCACGTCTCCGCCTCGCAGCGGAGCGTTTACCGAGGCGAATCCATCCAGACGTAGAGTCAGGCGCTCCAGGTGGGCAGAACGCTGTTCGTAGTGGCGATTGACGTAAAGTGACATCTCTGCCGGGCCGGTCTGGACCACGCCAAGAGCAGGGTAGTTCGTGCGCGTTGTCCAATTGGCGGAGCCAATCCCCGGCCGGACGAAGCTCTCCTTAAACGTAAAATCGTAGGTCCGAGTACCCGCGCGCGTCGTCAGGAGCACGCCATCGGAGCAGTCTCCAGGTTTGCGCGTTCGAGGCGTCCCATCGTTCGCGCCAAAATAGGCCTCATCGCCCGAACCGACCAAACGTTCGAAGAAGATGCGGCCCGGCAGGGAGATATAGATATGGGGCGCTCGGAAATAGGGGTGGGTCTGATTGGTATAGAGCTGTGCTGAGGGCGTTGTCGAGCCGGTATCACTGTATTCCATCGGAACCGGATCCGACCAGTGGATGAAATCAGCGGATGTTGCGCGGGCGGTCGACCTGATGCGGTCACTCCCCGTCATGTAGCGGGCATAGAGCAGGTAGCAATTCTCTATCTCCGACCAGAACATCACATTTTGGGAATCAAAATGATTGGGCAACGTCCGCGGCACGATTGGCTCGTCCTGCAACTTTTTCCAGTGTACGCCATCCCCGGAGACATAGCCGATGAGGCCGTCTGTGTCCTCGACATTGGCCTTGTATCGCTCCGATACCGGTATGCCCGGTTTGGTGTCGACGAACGCGCAGAAACCTCGGTGAGCCTTATGGGTCAAAATCGCGTTGTTCTCCGTCGTCCCGCCCGCGTCGATCAGACCAAAACTTGGCTTAGTCCAATCGATCCCATCGCGGCTCTCTGCGTAGCAGGTCAGGTAGGCATGACCCCGATAGTACATCCTGTAGATGTCTCTGTCCTTGAGTACTGTGGTATAGAACGACTCAGAATGCCCGTCCGCGCTCTCCCACGGTGTGTCATACCAGATTGCTACTCCTTGCGATACAGGGTAGTGGAGTTTGAGGCGCCCCCCCTGTACGTTTTGGATGAGGTATCTATCTACAAAGAGCTCGCGTCGGGCGCCGATATCTATGATTGAGTTCATGTCTCGTGTCTCTGGTGGTGCGATAGGATTCAATGCGGCGCGCAAATGGCTTCTTCTACTGTCAGCTAACGGGCGCCCGTATGGAAATCTACATCAGGTTTCGCGGTTGTTCCACACAGTTTCTTAAATGCTCATCACTCGGTGTTTCACCCTACGACGGTGTGGTATAGAGAATATCGCCAATTTCCCAAATGGTTCGAAAAACTGCGAACCATGGACTTAGCTATCTTTCCAGGGCGGCCAGAGGACGTATGCTCTCCTTCCTCCGAACTAGAGAAACTGAAACGCATAAAGGTCTGCATCCCGCAGAACAAACCGCAGGCGTATCGGCTGTCCAGCTAGCCGGTTCAAGGCACTGCCTGAGTTCCAATGCACAGTTTGCTCCAAAGAGTCGCCAAACAGCTCCGGACAGTTGGCCAGATCTAATCCGTTCTGCGGCCGTCCAGTTGTGTCCTGCACTTCGACGCGGATACTGCCAGCAGCTGACGTCGAATAGTTCAGCGCCAGTCTCTCCCCATCAAAGAGGAGGGGCTTGGTCCGAAACTCGCCGCCCTCAAGGGGCGCATTTACCGATACGAAGCCGTCAATCCGCAACGTGTAGCGACGCAGGCGGAGGCCATGCCCCGTCCAGTAGCTTTCGGTGGTGTAGAGCGATAGCGTATTGGGCGCGCCGGAAACAGCTGATTGGGTTTCGACCAGCCCCCAGGCCACACAGTTATCGCCATATACCCAGTTGTCCACTGGTCTGAGACCTGGGCGGATGAAAGCTTCTCCCCACCGCCTGAAATTGAGTCCATCACGGCTGGACATAAAGAGAGCATCGGTTACAGCGCTGCCATAGCGCGGCTTTACGGCAGATCGGCGCCGGCGCAAGGCCAAGCCAGGGAGGCGATCGGTCTGATGAGTCCAGCCACGGTCCACATACCGCATGGGGAATCCCACAAATATGTGAGGCGCTCGCGCATAGGGCATGATCTGGTTGGTGTAGAGATGTTCGGAAGGCGCGCCGGGAAAGGAAAGTCGCGCCGGGTCGGTCCAGTTGAGAAAATCGTCCGACGTGGCGGTGAGAATGTCGCGCACGCCGTTGGCCAGACCGCCACGGAAGTCCCTGAAATAGGCCCGATATTGGCCGCGCTGCCCGTCCCAGAAGGCCAGGTTTAGCGAGTCAAAGATGCCTTCGGTGATTATGGGCTGCTCCCGCAATGGCGAGAAGTGGATGCCGTCCGGCGATTGGTAGGCGAAGAGACCCCGCGGGATCTCTTTGTATTTGGCGGCGATGGCTTTGTATCGCGCGGCGGGCGCGCGATTCGGGTTGGTATCCTTGATAACAGCGACGTGATCAGCGGCGATCTCCGGTCCACTGCTATTGCTGGTCAGTACAATATTGTTGCGCTTGGAGCCAGCGAACGAAACGAGACCCAGTTCCGGTTTGGTCCACTGGATGCCGTCCTGGCTTTCGGCGTAGCAGAGAAATCGAGGATGGGGGTAGCTGATCGTCCCCTCGCCAACATCATATTGGTAGGCGCCATAGTACATTCGATAGCGATCGCCATCCTGGAAAACGGAACGGTAGAGGCAGGCGTTTCCTTCCCACGGTTCATCCGTGGCCATGACCACTTCACCCATCTTGGGCTGGTGAAGGCGAAGGGCAGCGCCACCGATCATTTGATCGATTAGGTAGTCATCAACCATCAGTTCTAAGCGCGAACCTATATCGACCGGCTTAGCGGTCCGATTGTGGACGTCGGACATTTTTCTTGACACCTCCCATCCGGGCGCTCAATGCGGCATAACCCGAAACCGCTTCACCACCGATTCATTCAGCGCAAAGCCTAGCCCCGGTCGCTTGGGTACCTCAATCAGACCGTTACCGTCCACTTCTATTGCCGGCACGAGCAGCTCCGAGATAATGGGCGAATCCGGAAAGGCGATTGGCATCTCGAAATAGGGCATGTTCGGCAAGACCGCGGCCAGATGGATCTCCGCGGCTACCCCGACCATATGACACCAGGCATGCGGCACGCAGAGCAGCCCACGGCGATAGGCCGCTTCCGCGATCCGGCTGATTTCTCGCATGCCCCCGGAACGGACCGAACTGGGCTGAACCACATCCACCCGCCCCTTCTGCATGAGATCATCGAATTCGAAACGAGTGGTAAAGCCCCAGTCGCCCGCCGCTATGCGGGTGTCCACAGCATCGGCCAGACGGGCAAGGCCGGCCAGGTTGTCAGCCGGCAAGGGGGCCTCGATAAAGAACGGGCGATACTCCGCGATGGCCCGGATCGAAGCGATCGCTTGGCCCACCTCATACCAACAGTTCTGCACGTCGATCATCAGATCACGGGTCTCACCGATCGTTTCGCGCACTGCCCGCACAATTTCCACGTCCCGCTGTGGACCAATATGGGCGAAACCGCCTGGCCATTCTTCCAGTTTCATCGCTTGAAAGCCACGCTCCTTGGCCAACGTAAACCGTTCGACGATTTCGCTCACCTCATCTCCGGGCGGGTACACGGTGGCGTAGGGCATCACTTTCTCTTTGATCTCGCCCGATTCTCTCACAGTGCAGCAGGCCTGCCAGATGAGCTGACAGACAGGCTTGCCCAACGCTTTGCCAGCGATGTCCCACAGCGCGGTTTCCACCGCGCCGATGGCGGCAATGGTGACCCCGCGCCGGCCAAATAGCCCTGTGGACGCATACATCTTCTGCCAAAGACGCTCGACTTGCAGCGGGTCTTCCCCACGCAAAATCTCCTCCAGCCCGCCATCAGCGCGAATAATGGCGTCAATGACAAGAGACGGCGATTCCGCCTGTCCGATGCCGCTGATGCCCGCATCGGTATGGACTCGCACCAGGGTCTCGGCCGCTTTACCCGGATCGACCAAGGCGATCGTCTCGATGGTTGTGATCTCCACTTGCCTTTCCCCCTTTAAGGCAAAGTAGCCACTCTACCGCTCAGGCGCGAAAGCGGATGGAATAGAGATCCGCATCTCTCAGAATAAAACGCAGGCGGATCGGCGCCCCGGTCAGACCACTCAGGTCTGGACCGCCTGTCCAACGCGCCACGCGCTCGAGATCGTCACCCAACACCTCGACACAGTCTTCGAGCCCGAACCCCGCGATCGGGGTGTTCATCTGATCGCGCAGAAGCTCAACCTGGATGCCGCCAGCAGCGGAAGCAGAGAAATTGAGGACTAACTCGCGGCCGGAAAAGGTGAGCGGTTTTGTGACCAGCTCTCCGCCGCTCAAGGGCGCCTGCACCGAAACGAAGCCGTCGACGCGCAGCGTGTAGCGACGCAGGACACCCTCCTCGCCGCGCCAATAGCCGTCACCCACATAGATGGACAGCTCGTCCGGGGATCCCGTAAACGCCGAGCGCGTCGTCACGATCCCCCAGTTCTGAAAGTTGTCGCCATAGGTCCAGTTATTCCGGGGCCGCAGGCCCGGCCGAATGAAGGATTCTGGCCACAGGTTGAAGTTGTGCCCATCGCGACTGCTCATGAACATGCCATCGGTTAAGGCAGTGCCGTAGCGCTCACTGATGTTGGCGCGCATGCGGCGATGTTCGACTTCCGGCAAATCCTCTATTGCTTCCGACCACGGGCGTTCGACATACCGGGCTGGAAAGCCTAGAAAAAGATGCGGCGCCCGGTAGTAAGGCGTAATCTGGTTGTTATAGAGCTCGTTCGGTCGTCCCTGGTTGTAGTTGACATAAACGGGTTCAGTCCAGTGGATGAAATCGGAGGAGGTGGCGGTGAGAATATCCCGGCCGTAGCGAGATCCACGCAATCTCTCCCCATCCTCACAGCGTTGCCGCCCGCCTGCAGGATGGGATGCGTAGGGTTCTTCATCTGTCTGCGCAAACCGGAACTCATTGCGATGGTAGTCCCGATACTCGCCGCGCTCTGCGTCCCAGAATGCCAGGTTCTGTGTGTCCAGCAGACCTTGCGTAATAACCGGGCCGTCACTCATCTCCGACCAGTATATGCCGTCGGGCGATTTGTATGCCCATAGCCCTCTCACATCGCCACGGCGCATGAGGGCATACGACTTATAGCGAGCGTCGGGCGGGCAGGCGGGATTCCCATCCTTGAACGGAGCGAACATGCCATTGAGAATGGGTTCGGCATCCATGATGATGTTGTTCTTCTTCGAACCGTTGAATTGTACCAAACCCAATTCTGGTTTGATCCAGTGGATGCCATCACTGCTCTCAGCATAGCAGATGAACTTGCCGCGGGGCGTGCTGAGCGCAGTGTTGCTGTAGTCGAAATGCTGACCCCTATAGTACATGCGATAGCGGCCGCTGTCCTGAAATACAGTAAAGCCCCCGCTGGCGTTGCCCTCCCAAGGCGCGTCCGTCCGCAGCGCCACATCCCGGGGAACAGGTCTGTTTAGGCGCAGCTCAGCGCCGCCGCTCAGTCGAGCGATCAGAAAGTCGTCCACCATCAACTCGAGGCGGGAACCGATGTCAATAGGGACGTCGCTGTTGGATCGACACTGAGTCATTATCTCCGCTCGTCTCTCTCTGGCAGGGATACCATACGCTGCATCAGCGAAATAACCTCTTCTTCCGCCTGGCTCATAGGATTCGCCAGGGCGGCCTGTCGGAGCCGCTCTAAAATATTCGATCCCGCAGCTTGTTCCTGACTCCACTCTTGGATAAAGGCTCCGTCCTTGATGTCGTTGACCACGCTAGCGCGCATCTTGGCTCGTATATCGTCGTTGATGAGATGAGCGGCTCGCGAGAGGGTGCCATACTGGCTGGTCGTAGAATGGTGCGTCATCTGTTTGTAGAAGCCATTGCGAGCCATTAACCCCAGAATCTCCGCAGCCTCGCCCGAAGCATACAGCTCAAGCACCATCAACTCTGGCGAAAAGCCGTGCTCTACGCCCAGTTTGAAGCATTCTTCAAACCAGGCCACCAACCCGGCCCAGACAATCTGCTCAGCGAATAGGTCGAGTTCCGCTTCTTCTCTGAACGAGGACTCGATTACTCCGCCACGGGTTGCTCCAATGCCTTTGGCGATGGCCATCATCCGCGCCCAAGCATGGCCGGATGCATTCTGGTGAACGGCCGCCTGAGCCATAGCGCCTTTACCCTGCTCAAATAAGGCGCGCACCATATTCCCCGTCATCCTGGGCGCGATCAGCGCCACATCGACATCCGGCTGAGGCTTGATCAGTTCATAGCCAACATTGTATCCGCTCGCCCAGACCAAGGTGTTGCCGGCGCAGATCCCCGGCGTGATCTGGTCATCCCAAATCAGGGGCTGAGACTCGTCAGTGGTCAAAATGAACAGAAAATCCCCGGCGGCAGCCGCATCCAGAATAGACAGTAGTTCAAATCCATCGGCCCGCGCCTGTTCTCCGTACCTATCTTCCCGATTGCCTACCACGACATTGACGCCGCTATCGCGTAAGTTTAGCGCTTGCGCCCGTCCCTGGTTGCCATACCCCAGGATGGCTATCGTTTTTCCAGCCAGTGGTTTCAATGAAGCATCGTCATCAAAGTAGATTTTCATACACTGCTCTCCTTGTTTAGCCAGCTAAATGCCCCAAGCGCTCTCGGCATAGAATGGTTTCCGAGAGATTCTCGCATCGGCAATATTCCTGACCGATGCGGCCGTGATCGATTCCAATGGGGACATAGCCGCTCCACTTGTGCGGATGTACAGTATAGCCGATGGGACAGAGCTTGCAAATGAAGAAAAAGCCTCCCTCCCGCGAACGTGCTGATTGCAGGAGGAACGCTTTTCGTTTGTATGCTATGCTATCGACCTAGCGGAAGGATATCTAGGGCCCAGCCTTGCGCTGACTGAATTTTTCTTTCTAAGGCAGGTACGAGCCAGAGTTTTCTTTCAGCGGATGCTCCTCGTAGCGGGAGATGGTGAGTACACCCGTTTTACGATCGCTTCAGACCTCCTCGCCAGCCAGATGGTAAGCGCCTATACCGTGCTCGGAAAGATCCAGACCTGCCTGCTCCTCTTCCGCCGAGACCCGCAGCAGGCCCAGGCTCTTAATAATCGTGAAGAGCGCGAAGGAGGCTACAAAGGCCCACACAGGAATAACAAGCGAGCCGATAATCTGCGCGCCGATGGGGTGGCCTCCGAAGATGCCGGTAGCGATACCGCCCCAAATGCCACAGAATCCATGCACCGCCCACGCGCCGACCGCGTCATCGATCTTCAGGCTTTCCAGTAGCTCCATACCTACGCAGACCAGCACGCCAGCCACAGCCCCAATGATCAGCGCTTCGACATTGGTTACGGAATCACAGTTGGCGGTGATGCCCACTAAACCGGCCAGAGCGCCATTCAGTGTATAGCTGAGATCCGGCTTGCCCCTTTTTACCCAGCCATAGAGCATCGCCAACAGCGTACCCGTCGCGGCTGCCAGTGTTGTATTGGTGGCGATCAGCATCACAATGTCTACGTTGGCTTTGCCCGTAAAGGCAAGCTGACTACCTGGATTGAAGCCGTACCAGCCAATCCACAGGATGAAGATACCCAGCGCAGCCAGAGCCATGTTGCTGGGAGGCAGAGAAGTGGTCCTACCCCCGCTGAAGCGTCCAATGCGAGGGCCGATAACGATGATCGCGGCCAGGGCTGCAAAACCGCCCACGGCATGCACGACCAGTGACCCGGCAAAATCATAGAAGCCCAGCGCGTCCAACCAGCCACCGCCCCACTTCCAGTATCCGCTCACAGGATAGATAATGGCCGTGATGACGATACTGTAGATCAGGTAGCCGGATACCTTCATGCGGCCGGCCACCGCGCCGGAAACGATGGTGGCTGCCGTAGCGGCGAAGGCTGCCTGAAAGAGAAAGTCAACCTGAGGATTGAGGTTGCCCGGCAGTGCTTCCGGTGGCGTGGAACCGATGCCTAAGCCGGCAAAACCCAGCCAGCCACCCAGTACAGGCGCGCCATACATAAGGCTGTAGCCAATCAGAAAATAGAAAAAGACACCACTCGCCAGGTCGATGATGTTCTTGAACATGATGTTCACAGTGTTCTTGGCCGAATTGAAACCAGCTTCGACCATGGCGAAGCCAGCCTGCATAAAGAGCACAAGCACCGCAGCGATGAAGAGGATAATGTTATCCAGTGAATAGGCGACTTCATCCACAGTTAGCGGCGCATCCTCCTGGGCGAAAGCTGACGGGGCGAAGATAAGAAGCCCTAGAAGGGCAAAGGGGATGGCTCGCAATTTCGAGCCTTGCGCCACAGAGCGTACAAGCGTTGACATGAGAGATCTCCTCCTCAAGTGAGATGATAAAAAGAAATCGCTCATCTTCCACAAGTGTGCTGTGGACGACCGCTTCCCTGGAATAATCGCCGTCAGCATACATCATGTCGTGGATGAGCCAAACGAAATGAACTGGGCTTGTGCTTTCGTCAGTAAACTGTAAAATAATTCACAAGCCAGTAAGTATAAGAATACTCGATTGAGTGGTAGAATCCACTGCCCATCCTGCATGAAATTGAGTACAAATTTTTGGGCAAATTGCACATAATGCCTGTGTCTCCGCACTAGCGCGCGGCCTCCATGTGTGTCTGAATTCATGGCATCATCACAAACGCAGAATATGACTACGGAAATTTTGGGAACTTTGCGCATCGGCGCCTCCTCCTGGACCTTTCCAGATTGGCGCGGAGTCTTTTATCCTCCCCAGACCCCAGCCAACCAACAACTTCATTTTTACGCCACAAAGTTCAACAGCGTCGAGATCAACACCAGCTTTTACGCCCTGCCCGCCCCCAAGACTTTGTTGCAATGGGTGGAGAGCGTACCCGCAGGCTTTACCTTTTCGTTGAAAGCCCCCAAAGAGATCTCTCACGACAAACGGCTGGTGAATGTGGAGCGGAGTACCCGCGCCTATTTGGATGTTGTGCGCTCCCTCGGCCCTGCCGCTGCCCCTGGCCTTTTTCAGCTCCCGTCCAGCTTCTCCCGCAGCCGGGAAGGACGTCGTCTGGCGAATTTTGTCGACCGCCTGGCAGATGTGGCAGAAGAGATTCCACTGTCTGTTGAAGTGCGGGCCATCGATCTGATGACGAATGCCTTTGCTCAATTCCTGGCGGAAAGGCGGATCGGCTTCGTCGTTGTCGAGCGCGCCGGTCAGCCGGATACCTATGACTGCTGGCAGACCGCCGCCGAACGCGCTGGCCCGCGCCTGCCCTTGCATATACGCCTCATCGGCCACGATCGCGATCCTCTGCCCGACGACAAAATGATCCGACGTCCCCAAGACGCGCTGTTGGCTAAATGGGCGCAGCGCATTGCTGATACGCTACACGCGGGCAGGGACGTATTCTGCTACGTCCACAACCCCTTTGAGGGGCACTCGCCAGAGACGGTCCGTCGCCTGCAGGCTAAAGTTAGTGAACATCTACCCCTGCCGGCATGGAATCCGGACATTGTGCGCCCGACTGGCAAGCAAGACGGCAGACAATTGGCGCTGTTTTGAAGGCATTCGATGCGCCTTAACCTTGCTTAAATTGAGAGTTAACCTTCTCTTCACTTTTCCCTTTACCTGTACAGCGAAAAATTTCGCCAGAAATCACCCCCAAAACCTGGATTTCGATGATATACTATCTCTCAATTGTGAAGAAGATAGCAATCGTGTGTTGTTGCGGTTGCTCCCCGATCTCCCATCGGCCATATAGTAAGTAGAGGATCGATAATGGAAGCAGTAGGTTTTCTTCAATTCGGATTTCTGCTGGGCCTGATCCTGGCGATAGGCTTCCTGCTGATCGTCTGTATCAGCGGAAGGCATGGCCTGCGCACCACGCGCGACGCAGCGCAAACAGAGGGATTGCGCTTACCCCGCGCCCGCGGGTTTGCGCGCAATATGCCAACTCGACAATTGGCCAAAAATTGGATGAATGGATGAAAAAAGCCGGCCCACATGGGACCGGCCTTTCCGGGAATTCCAACACAAAACCGCTAGCGTGACGGCTGTTGCCGCAGCCATCACCGAATTCTGCGCTGAACCAGTTTCTGGAGCGGACGAGCATCCCGAAACGCCTCGCTGCCCTGTGCCTTGCTATCGTTACACTGTTCCTGTTCGGCGCGACACCATGCAGGCCGTCAGCTGGCTACCGATTACGCCTATCGGCTCTGTCAGTCTGCCCTACTGGATGGGCCTCTGGCTTGGTATCTTTCCGACCTGGGAGACCATCTGCGGCCAGAGCGCAGCGGCTCTCTTCGTCATTGGCAGCTACTTTTTAGCCGAACATCAACAGAAGCAGCGTATCCGGCGCAGAGGGCGGAATATGGGAGCCGCGCTCACGCAGCAAACCGCTAACCACCCTTAGAAAAATAGGAGAAAATCCCCATGTGCCAACATGATGACCTTTTCACTCCTCATAGATTCGGTTTGACAGTCTCTTCTGGCATGTGTATTATAGAAACCTAAACCTTCTTTGGGCATCGCCCAGCGTCGCGCCCAGTGTGGATCACAGGCGTCTAAGCGTTATTAGAATCGGAGAAGAAGATAAGAAATAAATGTAAAAGCCGCTGATCCGCTTTTTGCCAGCTTGCGCTAGATTTGTTCTTGTGAGAAGATATTAGTTGTGAGTAGGCAATTCAGGAGCGCGGCGTAGAAAATAAGAACACAATTTGAAAGTCGCTGATCTGCTTTTTGCCAACTTGCGCTAGATTCGTTTTTATGAGAAGATATAGTCGCTTGTCATCATTTAATTGTTTCTCTTCAATTTGTGATGAGCTCTGGAGTACACTTCCCGTAACCCATTTCTCTCAAGGAGCAACAGAACCATGAACAAACGAACCTCACTCCTCACACTCGTTGTACTGTCTCTGCTGCTGATGGCGCTGAGCGCGTGCGCAGCGCAGATGGTCGAGGCGCCCGATCGAATGGTCGAAATTTCTACGGAGGCGGCCCTGAGCGCCCAAACATCCCTGTTTTCTGGGTTGGCAACTGGCCAGGTGATGTTGAACGAATCCGAGTTCAGCAGCTACGTGACCAAGTCTATCGAAGCCAACAGCGGTCCAAATCAGCCGATTGAATCTGTGATCATTTGGATCGAGCCGGATTCACTGCATTTTCGCGTCGTCCTGAAGGAGGGCGGTATTATGCTCCCCGGCGGGGGCAATACGCTTGACCTGATCGGCCAGCTGGTCATTGCCGATAATCAGATTCAGGTAGACCTGATGCAGGCTGGCTCTGGGGCCTTCATGGTGAGCGGAGCCATGTTGGATCCGATCTCTGCGCAGATTAACGCCGTGCTGGCGCAGCAGATCCCAATGCTACCGATCGATATCAATATTTCCCAGGATACGGGCATGTTGAGCTTCAGTGTGGGGTAGTAGACCACCAGTTGGCGTAAGCATAGCGCCGGCCCCGCCGCTATGCAGGCTCTTAAGGCTCCTTTGCCTGCTGAAGATAGCGCTCATCGTCTTTAGTACTATCTAACGAAGCCGTTGAGCGCTGTCCCCCCGGCGGGGGGCTAGTGTCCAGCTTGTGAACTGCGTTATGCGCATCTCTGGTTGCTGCCGCGCTGGAACACTTTCCCTGCGAACTCTGTGAGAACTGTCCGTAATTCTAATCTGGTGATTTGGCGTTAGCGCACTGCTCAGGTTATGTGCGGACAGTTACGCAGGCGAGACGCGCTCAGGCTGGAAGCAGAAGGGGCGCGTCAGCGGCCACAATTATCTTGGTCAGCGCAAACCACCATCTCCCGCTCCCAAACTTGCTGGCCGCCGCTCACTTGGCTGCCGTTACAGCAGGAACCCGAACTCAGTTTGACCGTGAGGCATACGACTGCGCCCTCCCGCATCGGTTGTTTCATGATCTGCCAACCTCGCCTATCCACCCTTCCCAAGCAGTCCCTGCGCATGATAAAAACTTTCATCATATCCGCAGCTAAAAGTGTGGCGCTTGCACTTGCCGATACACTCGCGCAATTCTGGCGTAAATTGGGACTTACCTAGTAAAGTAAGGGAATTATATACTTAACTGCACAAGTAAGATTATCGTATGTTGAAGTTGCGTTGGGTGAGCATATGTGCTATTGTGGTATGATGGGGCACTCAAAAAAATGGAACGCGGATGGAAATTCAGATCCCGCGCAGCCTTTCTTAAAGGCTGAGAAGTATGTACTTAACTGCGTACGTACATAATTCCCAACAAGAGGAGCTGTTCCATAAGAAAAGCCCGTCAGTGCGGGAACACTACGGGCTGCGACCCACAAGGTGATGGCTTATGGATACTCCCCAGACTACCACAACTCACAAAACATATCAAGAACGAGGCTACTGTTCGCGCCCTGGCTATGCTCGCATCCGCGAGGCGCTGCGCGCTTGCTGCTGGCTCTACAATCAATCCCTTGCACAGAGAAAGAATACCTATCTTGCCGATGGCAAAGGTATGACCTTGTATACGCAGATGAAGGGACTGACCCAACTGCGGAAGGAACAACAGTTCTGGCGAGATATAGGATTACCAGTTGCCCGCGGGGTGTTAGTGAGAGTAGACCGGGCATTCAAGGCCTTCTTCCGTAGGGTGAAAGCTGGGGAAAAGGCGGGCTATCCACGCTTCAAGCCGCATCAGCGCTATCAGTGCCTTGAGTTGGCAAGCGTTACAGCGGGCATGGTGAAGGGCAATTGTATCAAGGTAAAAGGATTGCCCGCTATCAGGATACGCCCCCATCGTGAATTGCCAGAAGGTAGACAACTGAAAGCCTTGCGGCTCGTGATGCACGGACGTATTCTGACAGTTGACCTGGTATATGAAGAGGAACAGAACATCCTGGCGCCTGTGGATACTGCGGTAGGTATCGATGTGGGCGTACACGAACGCATGACCTTCAGCGATGGGAAGACAGTTTCCCGTCGTGTACTTGACAGAAGCAGGGAAACAAGCTTGCAACAGGCGATTTCCACAAAGAAGAAAGGCAGTAACAGACGGAGAAAGGCAATAGCTACGTATGTCCGCGAGAAACGTAGGAATACAGTACGCAATCGCAATGAATGCCATCAGTTGACCACTGCTATCGTGCGAAACTATCAGAAGATAGCGATCGAAAAGCTGGCCATACAGAACATGTCTCGACGTGGCGGCAATCGTAAACGTGGCTTGAATCGCAGTATGATGGAACAGACTTGGGGCATACTATTTCAACAATTGCGCTACAAGGCAGAATGGGCCGGTAGACAATTCGTTGAAGTGGACCCCAGGAACACATCCAAGACCTGTTCCCATTGTGGTGAAGTAAGGAAAGAGAAGCTGGCGGACTATCGGACCTTTGTATGCCTCTCGTGCCGGCATACGGAAGACCGGGATCTGAACGCCGCTAAAAATATTCAGGAACGCGGGTGGGAATAGCCCGCACAGCCGAAAGCTGGCTGAGAAAGATATACTTGTGCAGTTAAGTATATAATTCCCTAGTATCTTAGAGCAGACCTGGGGGCTGCAAGGAACGCAGGGTCGCCAGGGCGCGGAGACGCGCTCCTGCCTATCACACGAATCATAGTCTCATTGTGTCCCTGCGGCGTCTGCGTCTGTGCGTTGAATTCATCCTGTTGCCATGTAATTCCCAATGGAATGAGTAGAATGAAACGAATACCCCGAATTGCTTTGGCCAGACGCGTGGCCCTGCCGGTCCTGATCGTCTGGTTGATGGCTCTTGCTTTTGTTGGCGGCAATCTGTCCGGCTATTCCATCCGTTCGGCCCTCGCAGCAGAAGAGCGCCCTGCCGAGTTCGCTATTTTTTGGGAAGCCTGGGACTTTGTCGCGACCCACTTCGTCGACCGCGAGAAGGTAGACTACACAGCCATGATATACGGCGCCATCGAAGGGATGCTCGCCACGCTGGGAGACGACGGGCACACGACATTCCTCTCCCCCGACGATGTCGCAATGCACCAGGCCAGTCTGCAAGGTTCTTTCGAGGGGATCGGCGCCTATGTATCTATGGAGGACGGCAATCTTACAATCGTAGCCCCCATCAACGGCTCTCCGGCGGAAGCTGCGGGCATTCTGGCCGGCGATATTATTCTGGCGGTGAATGGGGAATCGATCGCAGGGCAATCCCTGGCTCAGGTGATCTTTCTCATCCGTGGCCCGGCCAATTCGGAAGTGGTTTTGACTGTCCTGCACCCGGACGCCCAGGAACCGGTCACAGTTTCAATCATT
Organism: uncultured Caldilineaceae bacterium; assembly: GCA_958295915.1. GTDB lineage: Bacteria > Chloroflexota > Anaerolineae > Caldilineales > Caldilineaceae > Bin5. The sequence continues at coordinate 1,583,268 of OY282381.1, read as the reverse complement.
CGGGACAAAATCGAGATCCACAGCGTGAGTTGGAGCGCCATCCCCGGCACGGAATTGGCCTACGTGGCCATCGCCCAATTTTCCGCGGGAATGGGCCAGGAACTGGAAACCGCTCTGCAGGAGATCAGCGCACTGCGCACGTTCCAAGGCATTGTACTGGATCTGCGTAACAATCCAGGCGGATTTTTACAGCAGGCGATTCATGCCAATAGTCAGTTCCTGCCCAAGGGTGATGTGATTCTGATCGAGTCGGACGCGGACAAAAACGAGATCATCTACCGCTCTCGGGGTTGGGGCTACGCCAGAGATATCCCACTTGTCGTATTGATTAACGAAGGCACAGCCAGCGCTGGAGAAATCACCGCTGGCGCGCTGAAGGAGAACGAACGCGCGCTTCTGATCGGTGAGACGACATTCGGCACGGGCACAGTTCTCAAGCAGTTTGATCTCAGCGACGGCTCTGCAATTCTTTTGGGCGTGACCAACTGGCTGACGCCCAAAGGCCATCTGATCAAAAATCAGGGGGTAACGCCGAACATCGAAATCGAGCAGCCGGCCAGTTCCAAGGTTGTCGATGCCGATCTTCTCAGATTTATGGCAGCTGATGAATTGAGCACGCTGGAAGACGCGCAGTTTTTGAAGGCGCTGGAACAGTTAGGCGTGGATCTGACAACATCCTTGCGCCTCCAATCAGGGCAGCGTCCCGCGCCGCGCGCCCATGCAGGGCCTGAATGATAAGAACAGAGGTCGACAGATAGGCCCCCATTGAGCATGGCGACATAGCCACCTCCGCCAGCCCCCTGCTCTGCTCTATGACCGATACAGTCCGTGTTCGCGAATGTAGAGTTCCACTGCCCGAGGGACTTGGTAACGAATCGGTTGCTCCGTCCGTACCCGCTCCCTCAGAACACTGCTGGCGATCTCCAACTCAGGCATATCCAAAATAACGACCCGTTCGCATAGGCCGGGCAGAGCCGCTTCCAAGGCAGGCCAATCGATATCCACATCGTGGCGTCGCAAAGCCACAAGCCGGCAGTTTCGCGCCAACCATTCCGGTTCGTGCCAAGTGGGCAGATCGCGCAAGCTGTCCAGCCCCATCAGGAAGAAGATCTGCGCGTCCGCGTCGATGCGAGCACGGAAGAGCCGCAGCATATCCGAAGTGTAGTGTGGGCCAGGGCGATCGGCGTCAATAAAGCTGATGCCGATTGTGTTGTCGTCGGCAACGGCCAGTTGGCACATCGCCAGTCGATGGCGCACGGGGACGATTGGATGGGCCTGTTTATGCGGGGGATCGCCGGCCGGCGCCAGAAAAACCTGATCCAACTGCAACTGATGCCGGGCCTCCACAGCCAGAATCAGATGGCCGATATGGATCGGATCGAACGTGCCGCCGAAAATACCGATACGTCTGCGCGTAGTTGTTGAGATCATCTTTCTGGGACGGTTATTTCGGAGTCTCTCTTCGGCCCAGCCCTCTTTCCTGCTGAAAACATCCGCTGGCGTCAGCTTGAAACCCTCTTCGCCAGTTCAATGGATTCACTTTAGAGAGTTGGTACTCGTCACTCTCCCAACGCGTTTTCGTATCCCCACACCAGTTCAACCGTGCCGATTTGCACGCGATCTCCATCCTGAACGCCCTGCGCGCGCAGAGAATCGGCAATACCCATCGCCGAGAGTATGCGCTGAAATCGCAAGCCAGACTCGTAATAGTCCCAGTTCGTCATCTGCGCTGCGCGCGCAATCGCAGCGCCTTCCACCAGCCAGAGATTATCCTCCAGATGGGCGATGCTGAACGCCGTCTCGTCCTCTGCCGGCGAGAGCGCAGGCAGTTCAGCGGGTGTTTCTGGTGCAATGGCCGGGGGCAGCGTATCCAGAAGCGATTTTACCTGATACAAGAGCCGCTGCACATTTTCCCCGGTAACAGCGCTGATGGCGAGCGTGGGGCTTCCCTTCTCAGCCAGCCTTTCCTGTACTCGCAGCCAGATCTTCTGGGCCTGGGGCAGATCGATTTTGTTCAGAACGATCAGTTGGGGGCGCTCCGCTAGGGCCGGGTTGAAAAGCGCCATCTCCTGATTGATGACTTCAAAATCCCCTAACGGGTCGGGGCTGACGCCGTCGAGCAGATGAACTACTATGCGGCTACGTTCGATATGGCGTAGAAAATCCAAGCCAAGCCCGACGCCGTCATGGGCGCCCTCCAGCAGGCCGGGGATGTCGGCAAAGACGATCTGGATGTGGCTCACATCCGCCACCCCCAAATTGGGCACAACCGTTGTGAACGGATAGTCGGCGATTTTTGGAGTGGCTTCGCTGATGACGCTCAGCAGTGTCGATTTGCCTGCATTGGGCACACCGACAATCGCGGCATCGGCAACGATCTTCAGTTCCAGATCAAGCCAGCCTTCTTCGCCGACTTCGCCATTTTCCGCTAAGCGCGGCGCCCGATTGCGCCCGCTCTTGAAAGCGGCGTTGCCCCGCCCTCCACGGCCTCCTCTGGCGACCAATGCCTCCTGTCCATCACGCGTCAGATCGGCCAGGACTGCGTCGGTTTCTGCGGCGCGTACAATGGCGCCTACAGGCACGGAGATGCGCAGGTCGTCACCTGCTGCACCGGTCTTCTGGTTCCCGCCTCCGTGTGCGCCTCGCTTCGCTCGAAAGTGCGTTCTCCTGCGAAACGCGTGCAACGTATTCAGATTTTGGTCGGCGAGTACATAGACATGACCGCCCCGTCCGCCATTGCCGCCGGCCGGTCCTCCTTTGGGCATAAATTTTTCCCGGCGAAAGGCGACGATACCGTTGCCGCCGGCCCCGGCCTGCACGTGTATTTTGGCCTGATCAAAAAACATACCGATTTTGTCCTGCTATGGAATCATAGAATATGGATTTACAGGGCGCAGCGCCGCCGCCGCGCCCTACAGGAGCGCGCAATACAACCTTTTCAGCCACGAGATAGTGTATTCTAGCGGAGACGATCCCTCTTCGGCAAAAAATTGACCCAATCATACGCAGGGCTATAATAATAGGGCAAAGAGAGAAGGCATAAGATGTATCGCTGCGCCTTTTTCATGTTCTTTACGGTTTCGAATTCATGCGATGACGGCCCCACAAGTATTCGTGCAAATTGATGAGCCATTTCAGGCGAGCGTAGACGAGGCATGGCTGGTGGCCGCGGCGCGAGCGACTCTGCGCGCCTGTAGGCAGGCGGAAGCCTCGTTATCAATTCTGGTGTTGGACGACGCCGCGGTGCAGCAGTATAATCGCGTCTACCGCCAGGAAGATGCGCCGACGGATGTGCTGAGTTTTGCCGCCCAGGAGGGTGCGTCCTTTGCTATGGAAATGCCGGCCGAACTGACAACGGAACTGGCCGCCGAACTGGGCGATCTGTTGCTGGCTTTTCCGTATGCGTCACGCAAGGCGCAGAAATACGGCCATTCTCTCGCCGCGGAACTGCAACTGCTGGTGGTTCACGGAACCCTACATCTACTCGGCTATGATCATGACACCCAAGAGCGACACGCTGCCATGTGGCGCAAGCAGGCAGAAATCCTCTCCACATTGACAAACGCAGACCTCTCGCCCCGGCCTTCATAACCCATACGCATGCAATCATCACCACCGCCCGAAACCGTCTCCGATTCGCCCGCTCGTGCCCGCAGTTTCTGGCAGAGTCTGGGTTTCGCCATCGATGGGGTGCTCCATACATTTCGCAGCCAACGGAATGCTCGCATTCACGCCGTCATCGCCGGGCTTGCCGTCATCTGCGGGATTGCTTTGCGCATCAGCCAGGCGGAGTGGGCTGTAATCGTCTGTCTGATTGCCCTGGTCATTGGGCTGGAAGTTCTCAACACCGCCATCGAAGCGTTGGTGGACCTGGCCTCGCCGACATTTCATCCCCTGGCGAAGATCGCAAAAGACGCAGCCGCCGGGGCGATTCTGCTGTTGGCGTTGGGCAGCGTGGCTGCCGGCCTGATCATCTTCCTGCCCCGTCTGTGGCAGCTTATCTTCTGAAAGCCCTCTACACAGATTCGCCCGTCCGCGAAGCGGAGGGCCTGGGCCACTCATCATTGACGCTCCGGCAACCAGAAGACGGCCGGCGCGCTGGCAAAAGCAAGCAGTCCGCTTATGAGAAACGCGGTCGAAAGCCCAAATCTGTCTGCCAGGCCGCCTAGCAGCCAGATTCCGGGAGAACGGATGAGAAAGTTGGCCATCAGAAAGAGACCGTTTGCTAATGCTCGATTCTGGCGAAAGGTGTCCTGCACAACGGCCAACAGCACAGCCGTTGGTGAAAGAGTGATGAATCCCAAGAGCAGCAGAAAGGCGAAGAGCAGCCAGCCGGAACTGTTCAGAAAACCGAGAAAGAGAAGCGGCGCCGCCAGAAAGAGCGCAATGAGGATGCGCCTGCGCCCCAACCAATCGCTGGCCGTACCCACCGTAAAGGCGCCGACCACGCCGGCGCCCTCCAGTACCGTCAGGGAAAGGCCTGCCATGTCAAAGTCAAACCCCATCTCATCCTGCATGAAGATCGGCAGATATGTCGTCAAGGCAAGGGACTGACAGACCCGTGTCGCCATAATCCAGATCAGGGGCGGATACAGCCTGCGTACGCTCGGCCACATCTGTCGTAGCGGCAGAGCCGTTCCCTGAGAAGGCTGGGCAGATATTCTCTGCAGACGCCAGTAGAGAAAGGCCGAAGCCAGCCAGCCGAATACAGCCACCCGCCAGATACCCTCAAGCCCGAACCAACTGACAGCGACAATCACCACCACCGGCCCGACGGTTCGGCCCAATTCTCCAGAAGCCATGAAGATACTCATGCCGGCGCCCAGCCGGTTGCCGGAGATGCGTCCGATCATCGCCGGCGCCGGCGCGTGAAATGCGGCGACGCTCACGCCAGTGGTAAAGAACAAGAGCGCTAACAGCGCATAACTGTCCGCCAGACCCAGCACGCTGCACAGGGTTGCAGTGATAGCAGGCGCCAGAATGATAAAGTAACGCAAACTGACTTTGTCAGCGGCATAGCCGATAAACGGGGTGAGGAGGCTGGGCACAGACAAAAAGATCGCCAGCCCACCAGTAGCTCTGTAGTTGGTCGCCAGTTTTTTCTGGATGAGGGGTAGCAACGGCGGCACAAATGCGCTGAAGCTGTCGTGGACGAAATGACCACTGGCAATTGTGAGCACTTCCCTGGTCTGGAATTCCGTGCCCTGGGAGGATGTACTTTGGGCTGCAACGGCATCTGCGGAACGATCTGCGTTTGCTGTCATCGGGCACTGTTTTCCTGTGTGGGTAGATGGGTATCAGCTGATTGTAACATCACAGTGGGGGAAGGCAAGCCCAGCGAAACAGGCGCCCAACTCTATGTGTGTATTTGACACACGCGCAGCCTTTATTTATAGTATTCCTATTCTCTCCTCAGCCTCGTTTATCTGTATATAATTAGATGTTCTACCAGCATAATCTTGTATCAATCGACAACCAATGGAGACAATCATGAGCAAACGCAAGGTAAGTCGTCGTGATTTTCTGAGCTTGTCTGGAATGACCGCGCTAGGCGCTATATTGGCATCGTGCGCGCCTGGATCTGCGCCTGGCGCAGCGTCAGAGGACGAGATGCCGGCAGCCGAAGGATATACGATCGTCTATACCTACCCCCACCCCGAATCGAATATGCTCGGCAGAAATCAGAGGGCGGTATTGGATACGTATGACTCAATGGTTTCGGGCACGGACATTCAGGTGGAGCTCAAGACAGGCTACGAGCATTCCCGCGTGCAAGGGGACTTGGCCGCCGGCACCGCGCCGGATCTGTTTTGGGCCGGTTACACAAGCGTCATCAAGGCCATCGATGAGGGCCTGATCGTCAATCAGCAGGACTACATGGAGGCTTCGGATGTCGACTTCGACGATTTTGTCGATGGCATCGAGGCTATCTACGCCCCTCCGACCGTGGGGGGCACATTTTGGGGCATGCCCTACGAACAGGTCGTCGTGTTGTATGCATACAACACCGCTCTGCTGGAGGAATCCGGCATGGATCCGCCGCCAAAGGATTGGACTTGGGACCAGCTCATCGCCTGTGGCGTGGCAGTCACGCGCGACAAGAACGGCAAGCGCCCAGATGAGTCCGGCTTCGATGCCAATGAGGTGGACATTTGGGGCGTCGCTCCCTGGCAGCACTTTGCAATCCAGGAGTATCTGCCCTGGACCGCAGGGCAACTCTACGTTGACGAGACAGGCGCCAAGGCGACGATCAATAATGATGGCGTCCGCGACTCGTTACAGTTTCTGCGTGACCTGTATGCCAGCGGATGCGCCACGGAAAAGGCGCCAGAGAGGGGGCTTGTTACCGGCAAGGTCGCCTTCCAGGAGGTCGGCAACTGGGGGCTGCTGGACTTCGAGAAACAGATAGGAGAAGGCGGACTGGGCGCCCTCTACACGCCCAGCCATCCAGAGCATCGGATAACCGCAACCCCCTGGTACGATAAAGAGCTGTGGATGCCCGTTCAGGATGACAAAGATCGAGAGGCGGCCGCCTATCAGTTCTCTGAATGGTGGGCGCTTGGCGACCCCTATCTGGAATTCTGTCTGGAGACCGGCTACTTCCCCTTCACCAAGAGCCACTTCGCCGATCAGAGATGGCTGGATGCGGTCGAGGGCAAAGAGTTCATGCAGGTCGCCCAAGAGATGCCGGCGTACGCTACAAACACGCGCTTCTGGGCGTTGTTCCGCGGCGGGCAGGAAGCGCAGAAAGCCATGATCGAGCTGTGGGATCTGGCCGTGCACACCGACACGGATCTCGGAGAACTCATGGCGGCCGCGGAAGCCGAGGTGCAGCGGATAATCGACAAATACAACTCGTAGAGGCAACCCTTGTGTGAGGGCTGAGCACACCGCAGATTGTGCGCATCGTGCGAAGCCCGCATAGTGCCCAGAGGAGTGAAACCCCAGTGATCAGTGCAGTTACTGACCACTAGCCACCGCAGTACTCAGGAGAGAAAAGATGAAAGACCTCAGCAGACGCAGCTTTCTGAAAGCTGCTACGGGGGCGGTAGGAGTTGGCCTGCTGGCCTCCTGCGCTCCCGTTTCCGCTCCCACAACGGAATCGACATCAGACATGAAAGTGGAAGCGCCGGCCGAGATGGTGGCCGAGCTCGAGATGTGGACCGAAATGGCGACCGTTCCCTGGCTGGGCGCGATGGACGAAATCGTCGAGCGCTTCAACAGCACGCGCCCGGGCATCCATGTTACCCACAGTGGGTTCTCTGGGCTGGCGTACGAGCAGGCGACCAAGACCGCCTTCGCCGGTGGCGCTGTGCCGGACTTCTTACAGACCGATGCCGGGCCAGGCGCGCTTTCAGCCTTCATCGAGGCCGACCAGCTCATGGACCTGACAGCGGTCGTCGAGGAAAGCAAAGGCGCCATCTACCCCGATGCACTCGATTCGGTCTACTATCAGGGCAAATATTGGGGCGCGCCCTGGGCGATGACGGTGGCCAACCTTATGTACTACAACGAGGACATCCTGGCCGCCAATGACATCGATCCCGCGACCTTGACCACCTGGAGCGCGTTCACATCTGCCTGTGAGACGCTCAAAGAGGCCGGCATCACCCCCATCCTGCTGGGCGCCAAAAACGCCTGGCCCGGCGGGCACTGGGCGCAGCATCTGTATATCAGGACCTTCGGCGTGAAGGGCTCGGTCGATCTGTTCTTGAGAGGCCTCGACGCCGACCACGAGTCACCGCTGCGTTTCACGGATCCAGCCGGTGTAAGGGTCTGGGAACTGATCAAGGATCTGTTGGATAAGGACTATTTCTCCCGAGGCGTGCTCTCGGATGACTATCCGATCGCTTTTGGCAAGCTCTTCCGCGGAGATGGCGTTTTTTTCCAGACGGGTGGCTGGCTACTGGGCGAATGGTTTGCCCAAGAAGATCCGCAGATTAACCTTAAGTTTATGCTGATGCCGGCAATCGACGATATTCCCGAGAGTGACGCCGCAGAGGTGTCATTTAACGCCCGCACGCTTATCGTGCCCAAAGCGTCAGAGCATCCTGATGAGGCCCAAGAGTTTGTAAAGTGGTACCTGCAATCAGAGGAGCCCCACAGAATCTGGTATACCTACCTACCCGGTGAGGCCCCACCCATGCCGCTGACGCAGCCAATGGAAAATCTGCGACCGGAGTCGACCCGTCTCATTGAGTTGCTGGACAATGCCCCAGCTTTGACCATTATGATTGAGCGGGCGATGGATTACAACATTGGCCAAGAGATACTGTGGCATGGCTCGAGTGGCGTATTGAGTGGCGCCCTGTCGCCTCAGGAGGCCGCCGAACGCGCCGAAAATCTGGTGCTCGATTGGCGTACCGCGCGCCAATAGGTTCGGAAGTGAGGGGCAAACCTTTGCGCTCTACAGTAGCGCGTAAAACCCTTTGCGCCCTACAGTGGCGCGTAAAACCCTTTGCGCTCTACAGTAGCGCGTAAAACACCCTTTGGTTGCCTAGAGAAGTGAGAGATGGTTTTTCTCTCTTCTCTCTCCTCGGAATGGAGAAGTAAAATGCGAAGAAGTGCGCGGACTGGCCGCTACGATGGACGCTTCGCGCTGTTCCTCATAGCGCCCGCCTTCTTCTTCTATACTTTCTTCCTCATCTTGCCGCTGTTGGGCACAGTGGTGATCGGGTTCACAGACTGGACGGGAATCAGCTTTGCAACGCTGAAATTCACCGGCCTTGCTAATTTCGTGCACATGGCCGCTGATGAGTTCTTTTGGGGCGCGTTGCGCAACAGCTTCCTGTTTGTGATTGGCTGTCTTGTCTTTCAAGTTGGTATCGCTCTGATCTTCGCTATCATTCTGGAGTCAGGGCCGCGATTCGCCAAGTGGTTCCGCAGCATCTTCTTTGTTCCCTTTGTGCTGTCGTTGGTGGTGGTGGGTATACTCTTCAATTTCCTTCTCGACCCGACCCTTGGCATCGTCGACGGCCTGCTGCGAGCGATAGGGCTCGATGGGCCCAAGTTCGGCTGGCTTGGCACACGGACGCTGAATGTCTTTGTAGTGATCGGGGTGCATATCTGGCGAAACTTTGGCTTCACCATGTTCTTGCTCATCGCCGGTTTGCAAGCCATTCCGCGGGCGCTCCAGGAAAGCGCGCGTCTTGATGGGGCCACGCCCTGGCAATTGGCGACGCGGGTGACGATTCCACTGCTGCGCGAAGTGCTGGTCGTGGCCTCGGTCATTACCTCCATCGATGCGATGCGTGTGTTCGACCTGGTATATACGCTTACAGGCGGCGGCCCCTTCCATAGCTCGGAGACAGTAGTCACCTATATCTACCAGCTTGGCCTGGGCACAGCCCGAACGCAGCATGGATATGCCACGGCCATTGCCCTCGTGCTGACCGTAATCATAATGGGTATGTCCGCGCTGCAATTCTCCCTTGCGCGGGCTGGCAAGGGAGCCGTAACCTCCTGAGGGATCCGCTATGGTTTTTCGAGAGCTTAGCCTGCCGATCAGGCTCCTGTTCTACCTCGTTTTAGTGGCCGCCGCCATCAGCATCCTTTATCCCCTGACTTGGATGTCCTATACCGCCCTCAAGACGAATCAGGAAGTTATGTTCTCGCCCTTTGGGCTGCCAACCAGTATCTCCTTTGCCAATATCGCCGAAGCTTGGCGTACGGGAAATTTTTCACGGCTCTATGCCAACAGCGTATATATTGCCGTTATCTCGGTAATCGGCGTCATTACCGTGTCGACCACGGCCGCATACGGCTTGGCCCGATATCATTTCGCCGGCAACAGAGCGCTGTTCCTCTACTTCATCATTGGTATGGCAGTGCCTACACAGGCGCTCATGGTGCCCAGTTTCAAGCTCATGGCCATTTTGGAATCCTGGGCCAAAGCCTTGCATCTGCCCATCGCTTTCTTGAATAGTCCGCTTGCCGTCATTCTTACGTATATGAGTTGGTCTTCTTTAGCCATACTCTTTATCCGGGCCTATTTCATGTCCATTCCGCCGGAACTGGAGGATGCCGCCAGGGTGGATGGGGCTAGGGAATTCCAAATTCTCCGGCATGTCATGATCCCACTGGCGATGCCGGCCATAGCGACCATGACCATCTTCTATTTCGTCTTTTTCTGGAATGATTTTCTTTGGCCTCTCATCTACCTGCAGAAACATACGCTGCGCACGATTCCGCTAGGCATTATGCACTTTGAAGGCAAATACGTGAGTCTGTGGAGCCTGCAAGTGGCGGCCCTTTCCCTGGCGGCCTGGCCTCCCATCTTCATATACATCCTCTTTCATCGTCGCATCCAGCGCGGCTTGACCGAGGGCGCTTTGAAGTTTTGAACTGTAGGGGCCACCCTGGTGGTTGCCCAGGGCCAATGCAGGTTCCAGTGGCCAGTGCCGTTACTGGCAACTAGCCACTAAAAACTGCAGTTAGGAGCGAACACCGTGATTGCACAGATGCGCCCCAATAGGTTCCGAATGCCCCGCGGGGAAGCATGGCGGGAAAATTTCTACGGCTATCTTTTCATCTCCCCTTGGATCTTGGGATTTCTGCTCTTTTTGGCAGGACCGCTTGTGGTATCGCTGGGGTTGATCTTTACCGAGTACGCCGGCTTCAGAAAGATCACCTATGTGGGCCTGACGAATATCCAGGAGCTAATCCAATACGACCTGCGATTTACAGGCTCGCTGCGCGTTAGCGCTGTCTTTGCTTTTTGGACAGTCTCCCTGGCCATCATCATCTCGCTGATCATGGCTCTGCTCTTGAACCAACGGTTCCGGGGGCACGTATTTTTCCGGGGCGTCTTCTACCTGCCGGCCGCTGTCAGCGGCATAGCTATGACCTTCGTCTGGGCGGCGATGTTCGAGAAGGACTACGGGATGTTCAATCAGGTTCTGCGCATCTTCGACTTCGATCGCATCGGTTGGCTGACGACGGTTGAGTGGGCATTGCCCTCCTACATCATCATGAGACTCTACGGAGTGGGGCATTACATGGTCATCATGCTCGCAGGCTTGCAAAGCATCCCGGAGGATCTCCACGAGGCAGCCAAAGTCGACGGCGCCAGCGGCCTGGCCCTCTTTCGGCATATCACCTTGCCACTCCTGTCGCCGACTATATTCTTTCTGATGGTAGTGGGGCTGATCGGGTCGCTGCAGGTCTTCACTGAAGGTTTCATGCTGACTGAAGGAGGGCCGGCGCGCTCCACACTCTTCTACGTGCTCTACCTCTATATGGTTGCCTTTATCGAACGGCGATTCGGCTACGCCAGTGTGCTGGCCTGGCTGCTTTTCCTGATCATTATGGGCCTGACCTTACTGCAATTCTGGCTGGCCCGGCGCTGGGTGCATTATGAGTCGGAGGTGGCTTAAGTGAGAACAGATTTCAGACTGCTAACCAGTTCCTGGGCGTCTCCCCGGCTGCTGCGCCAAGCAGCGCTTTTTGCCATCGCCGTAGTCATCGCCATTATCATGATTTTCCCCTTGCTATGGATGTTTTCCGGCGCTCTCAAGACCAAGGACCTGCTGCTGGAAGAAACAGTCATCAATCTGATTCCGCCGCAGCCGTGGCAGTGGCGAAACTTCATCGATGCCTGGACCACCATGAACTTCAATCGTTTTCTGGCAAATACGTTGATTATCACAGCCACTTCCATGGTAGGTGGACTGCTGTCGGCCTCAATGGTAGCCTATGGTTTTGCCAGGCTTCGCTTCGCAGGGCGCACTCTGCTGTTTATGGTTGTACTGGGGACGATGATGGTGCCGCCACAGGTGACAGCAATCCCGACTTTCCTGCTCTTCCATCGCTTGGGTTGGCTCAATACCTACCTCCCGCTGATTGTGCCTTTCTGGATGGGCGGCGGAGCCTTCTATATTTTCCTGCTGCGACAGTATATTATGACCATTCCCACCGATCTTGACGATGCCGCCAAGATCGATGGCTGTTCGCCGATTGGTATCTATCAACATGTGATCCTGCCCAACATCGGTCCGGCCTTGGCCGCCGCCGCGATCTTTCTGTTCCTTCATTCGTGGAACGATCTGTGGGGGCCGCTGATCTACCTGACCGACGAAAATACCTGGACGTTGGCGCGCGGCATGTTGACCTTCCGACGAACATTGGCCGAAGCCGCCCACGGCGGCGGCATCGCCCAATACCAGATTCACTGGTTCCTGTCGCTGGGCGCTATGACTATGTTGCCTGTGCTTGTAATCTATTTGCTTCTTCAACGTCACTTCGTGAGCGGTGTCGTCACCTCCGGCATAAAGGGCTAGGAGGAGCAATATCGAACGGCGCAACGATGCCCGAAAGCTGGGAGGTTGCGCCGTCCGACCTTGTGGTTGCCCAACTGACCACTAGCTACTGATCACTGACCACTGAGGTTAATGATGAAACGAGTCTCGCTCTGCGTCGCTTCGGCCTTGGTTCTGCTGGTAATGTCCTGCAGCGCATCCTCGGATCCGAAGACCGTCGCGCCAAGCGTCAGACCTGACATGGATGCGTTGGAAGAGGCGACGGCCACAGATCGGCCAGAAACAAAGGACGAAGCGACAGCGACGCCGGAAGCGTCTCCAAAGGTCGAGGTCACAGTTGAGGCTACACCGAGCCCAACTCCCACCGAGACAGCGACGACCACACCAGCGCCGCCCCAACCGACGCTCACCCCGACCAGTACAGTGAAACCCACGCTCACCCCTTCGCAGCCGACGGCGACAGCAACCTCGACACCTTCGCCGACAGCCACAGCGACGCCCATGCCAACGCCAACGCGGACACCGATCCCGGCGTCTGTGTTTGTGCGCAGCCACACCAGTTATGCTCTCGGTTCGCAGCTTGTGGTGGTGGGAGAGCTGCTAAACGGCGGCGCCAATGACGTGTTCGACGTCCGGGTTATCGGCCGTTTTTACAACCGCAGCGGCAATCTCATCGCTGCAGGGCAGGTTCAGGCTGCCTTTGGCAAGTTGGAGATCGAACGACCTGATCCGTTCCGGATGATGGTGGATGTAGACCCGTCACACGTGGACCGTTACGAGCTAAGTATCGCCTATGAGGAGATAAGCATCATTGAATTTCGGCAGCTGGATGTGTCGGCTGTCGATGTGGTGCCGCGCGACGGTCATCTTGCCGTTATCGGCGAACTGCGCAACGGACACGAGATGGAACTGTCGTCGCTGGTGGTTGCCGCTACCTTCTACAACGAAAACGGGGACATAGTCGAAGTGGTGGACACATTTCTCGGCGAGGAGACCATCTCTCCCGGCTCCGCCCTCGCCTTTGAGATTCCCCTGCCGGACAGCGAGAGAACATACTCGAAATTACGCGTGCTGGCCCAGGGTCAACTGCAGTGGCTCGCGATCGGTGGCTAGTGGCCAGAAACGGCGCTGACCACTGATTTTCTCTCTCCTATTCTCTCTCTTTATCTTTTTGTGATCTGATCGCTCACCAGCACACTGACCCGGTTGTCCTTTTCTGAGCTTTCCACAATCACATCCGCTGGATCAACGACGATCTGCAGGGTGCGCACACCTACGCCACCCGCTACCCGGAAGATCATGCGCACTGTGGTTGCGCTGCCTGCGGCCAGCCGCTTTACCGTCTGTGGCGAACTGACCGGCCTGAAGTTATCGGTCACGTCAAGGACATGGACGGCAAAACCGCCCACATCCGTGTTGCCCTGATTCTGCACCGTCGTTGCCACGATGACCAGATCCGCTTCCTCAGTTTGCACCACATCCACCTGCACGCCTCGGACATTTACAGCAAGATTGTTCGTTTCCCGCGCTTTTCCTGCTGTCGATCTGTTGAGGCGTAAGGTGCGCTCGGCCTGATTGTCGGTCTCATCAGTCTCAGGAATTGCATTTTCCGGATCGGCAATCACGCGGATGGCGCGATCGCCCTCCAAGCCCGTAGTATCGAAGACGATCATGGCCGAAGCCCGGTCGCCGGCAGCGATAGTGCCGGTTATTGTGACGGCGCCGATCAGTTCGCCTGCCCCGTCGGTGTTGTCCTCAAAGCGCACAACCACATCGCTGGCGCTCTCTGACCCCCGATTGCGTACTCTGACGGTAATCGTTACCGGATCACTTGGCTGCGGTTGACTCGGGCTGAAGTTGATGTCTGAAGCCAGAACCGCCAGATTGGGCCCCTCCTCTGACGCATCGGCAGATCGCACATGCAGGGTCTTTTCAGCCCGATTGTTCTCTTCATCGAGTTCTTCGAGGAAGTTTTCCGGATCCACGACCACGCGAATGGCGCGCTCGCCAGCTTTGCCCCGCGTATCGTATGGTACAGAAACCACCGCTTTGTCATTTACACCAAGCTGTTCGATGCGCTGCGGCCCGTTGATCGGTGCAGGCACACGGCTCGTCACGTCGATGATGCGCACCACAATCCCTTTGGCTGCGGTGATACCCTGGTTCGTGATCGTCGCCGAAATGGTCGTCTCCTCGCCTTCGACAGGGTTGGCGGGATCAAATTCGATATCGGCCTCGCTGACCGTTACGTCCGGCAGTTGTGGCGGTGAAATGGTCAGCGCACGGGTCGCCCGGTTATCCCGTTCATTCATCTCCGCGATAACATTGTTGGGATCGACAATAATCCGTAACTGACGGTTGCCCACCTCTTCCGTATCCGTGTATGTTACCTGAACTGTGCCACTGCCACCGGCAGAGATCACGTCGAGCAGTTGTTCTGTGCCGACGGCAACCGAACCTCCATCGGTTACATCCAACACCTGCACGATGACATCGTGGGCCGTGTCGCTGCCATTGTTCAGCACAGTTGCTGAGACTGTCACCTGATCGTGGATCTGCGGAAAGGCTGGGTTGAATTTTATATTACCGGACAACATCGCCAGATTCGGCGCAATAGCGGCATGCACTGCCAGCGATACAACTGTCTGGTTGTCCTCTTTGTCGCTCTCGCGGATAAAGTTGTTCGGATCGACGACAACGCGAATGCGTCGGTCTCCTGGTCTGTCCAGAGTGTCGTAGACGATCGGCACTGTGGCGCTCGACCCGGCCGGAAGCTGCATGATCACCTGTGGCTGGCCGATGGGCACGGCCTCTGCTTCCGTCACGTCCAGAAACTGTACGACCACATCGGCCGCGTCTTCCGCGCCGTCATTCAGAACAACCGCATAGATCAGCACCCGGTCGCCTTCGGTGGGGGCCGCGGGATTGAAGCCTACATTGCGAGGTTGCACGATCAGATTGGGCGCAGATGCCTCCAGCACCTCGACCTTTTTCTGGGCGCTGTTGTCACTTTCCTTCACCTCGGAAATGAAGTTGCCCGGATCCGCGATCACTTCGAGCCGGCGCTCGCCCTGCTTGTCCATCGTGTCATAAACGATGCCGACAGCCGCGCTGCCGCCAGCAGGGATCATCGAGATTGCCTGCGCTGTGCCAATGGGTACAGAGGGTTTCTCGGTAGCGTCCATAAACTGAACATCCACATCGCGGACCGACGCGCTGCCGTCATTGATGATCACCGCAGTCACAATGATTTTCTGGCCGGCGCGCGGCCCCTTCGGCGAAAAGGCGATGTTGCTGCTGTTGACCACCAGATTCGGCGCCGGCTGCTTCGCCATGTTCAGGGTTGCCGACGCCCTGTTGTCACTTTCATCAGTCTCGGAAATAAAGTTGTTGGGATCGACGATCACCTGTACTCTGGGATCATCCCGCCCCGCGCTGTCGAAAACCACCTGCACCACACCGCTGCTACCGGCCGGGATCAGGTCGATCCGCTGTGGCTCGCCGATGGGGATGCCGGGGGTGCCGCCTTCCACGAACTGAACCATCACGTCAACAGCATCGCTCCCACCGTTATTCAGAACTGTGGCGTTGATGGTAACCTGATCCCCGAATGCTGGGATGCTGGGATGGAAACCGATATTTTCGGATTCCATCACCAGATTGGGGATGGCAGGCAGGCTGATTGTAACCGTCGCCTCGGCCTGATTATCAGTTTCATCAGCTTCAGAGATGAGATTGCTGCGGTCGGCCACCACGCGAATCTTGCGCTCGCCACTCTTGCCCCTACTGTCGAACACTGTCTCAGCAGTTCCACTGCTGCCAGCGGGAATGCTTGCGATCTGCCGGCTGACGCCGATGGGAACGGCCTCATCCCCAGTCACATCCAGGAACTGCACAACGACATCATTGACATCTTCGCTCCCTTGGTTGCGCACAACTGCTCGCACGCTTACCTCATCACCGGCGGTCGGGTTCAGAGGTATAAAGCTGATATTGGCGGTGTGGACTGCCAGATTGGGCGCGGACCCGCCGACAATCTGCAGGGTTTTGCTGGCAGTATTGTCTGTTTCATCGGTTTCAGGGATGATCGATAGGCCATCGATGCTCGCTTTGATGCGCCGTTCACCGGAACGTCCGGATGTGTTATAACCCACGCTGGCGATAGCGCTGCCCCCCGCGGCTACCGACGACAGGGTCTGTGGCCCACCAATCGGGCGCAAGCCGCCATCGGTTACGTCGGCGAACTGGACTTGCGCGTTTTCAGCATCGGCAGCGCCGCTGTTCAGCACAGTGAGGGAGATGATCACTTCATCCCCTGCAGAAGGATTCGGTGGATCGAAGCCGATGTTATCGGCAAGAGCCACCAGGTTCGGCAGAGGCGCAGCAATCACTTCCAGAACGCGCGTGCCCTTATTATCGATCTCATTCGATTCGACGATGAAGTTGGTCGGATCAGCCACGACCCGCACCTTGTATGCGCCCGGCACGCCGAGCGGCGTGAATTTCATCGTCACAGTACCACTGCCACCCGCAGGAATCTTGCCAAGCGTCTGTGTCTCACCGATGGGCAGCGGCCGACCAGCGCTCACATCCTCAAACTGCACCGCCACATCGTTCACAGCGACGGTCCCGTCATTGCGGATCACCGCCTGAATTGTCACAGTGTCGCCCAAGCGAGGGCTGGCCGGATTGAAGCCGATGTTGGCGGCCAATACGACCAGATTGGGCGCCGGAGGCGCCTTCAAGGTCAGCAGACGGGTAGCGGTGTTGTCGTCTTCATTCAACTCTCGGATGCGGTTGCTGGCATCCACCAGTACTTGTAGCTTGCGGTTTCTGATGGGCCTGTCGCTCGTGTCCGGCTCTGTGAACGTCACTGTGGCGACGCCACTCCTGCCGACACCGATTTCAGCAATGCTCTGCTCACTGCCCAACAACCGAGCTTCGCCGCCGGTGATGTCGACAAATTGCACCGATACGTTCTCCGCCGGCGCCGTGCCGTTGTTGCCCACGAAAGCCCGCACAGTTACCTCTTCTCCGCGAAATGGCTCATCCGGATAGATGGCCACATTGCTGGACTGGATGAAGAGATTCGGTGTCCGCCGCGCGCCCACGGACAGAGCCGCGCTGGCTTTGTTGTCGCTCTCATCGATTTCGGTAATGAAGTTGCCCGGATCCACGACCACCTCAATCAAGCGACGGCCCTGCCGCCCCGGCACTTCATATTGGGCATGGGCAACCGCCGCCGCGCCTGGGTCGATGTGATCCAGTATCTGCTGCTCGCCAATCGGTCGCACCGCGCCGTCGGTGACATCCACAAACTGAATGGCCACATTCGCAGCCTTGGCGCTGCCGTTATTCAGAATCGTCGCATAGATCGTCACCGCTGTACCGGCAGTTGGCTCAGCAGAGCTGAAGCCGATATTTTCGGCCACGACCACCAGATTGGGCATTGGTCTGTGCGCTACCTTCAGGGTAATCGTGGCGCGATTGTCAGTTTCATCAGCTTCGGAAATGAGGTTATGGGGATCCACCTGCACTTGGATCTTCTGATCCCCTGTTCGATTGGATGTATCGAAGCGGATTGCGACCACGCCGCTGCTGCCGGGGGCAATGGCGGGGATGATCTGCTGTGCGGCGATCGGCGCCGCTGGCTTCTGGTTGGCATCCAGGAACTGTACCTGCACGTCCTGCATGTCCGTATCGCCTCTATTGAGAACCGTTGCATAAATGGACACCACATCGCCATCGATTGGGTTGGCTGGAGATACGCCGATGTTGCCGGACGATAGCTCCAGATTTGGTTCCGCGTCTGACAGAAGCTGCAAAGTCTTGGCCGCGCTGTTGTCAGTCTCATCCAATTCAGCGATAAAATTGTCTGGATCGACTTCGATGTTGATGCGTGGATCGCCCATACTGGAACTGGAGTCGAAAGTTACCTGGGCGACAGCGCTACTGCCTGCGGGGATGCTGTCGATCACCTGATTCGGTGCAATCGGTCTGTCTTTGTCTTCCAGAAACTGAACGACGACGTTCGAGGCGTCGGCTGTTCCGATGTTCAGAACCGTGGCATAGATCGTCACCTGCGCGCCGGGTTGCGGCGAAGACGGGTCGAAGCCCACATTGTCCGAGCTGATGAATAGATTCGGCGCCGGCGCGGCGCTGATGGTGAGAATGCGGGTGGCCTGGTTGTCCGCTTCATTCCGCTCTGGAATGAAGTTGTTGGGATCGATGACCATCCGAATGGCGCGCTCTGCAGTGGCGCGCAATCCATCTTCGCCTTTGCCGACCTTGCGGTCCGTGTCGTACTGAACCTGGGCCACGCCGCTGCCGCCGACGGGAATCTCAGCGATCGTCTGGGGCGCGCCAATCGGGACTGCTGCCTCTTCATCGCTGACATCCACGAACTGAACTGTGATTGCGCGGGCATCGGCGTTGCCGTTGTTGATGATCGTACCGTGGATAGTTGTCGGCTCGCCCGCATGCGGCTCGGCCGGATTGAAGCCAATGTTGATCGGCTGCGCCACCAGATTTGGCGCCAACTCCTCCTCGCCAGGCAGCGTCAGCTTGGCGGTAACCACCTGCACGTCGTCGATGTACCAACCTTCGTTGTCGTTGAACGTCTCATCTACCGTATCAAACCAGAAACGCACCTGAATCGAGCTGGTCTCTTCCAGGAATTGGGTCAGATCGACCTCCCGCCGTTCCCAGAGCCCCTCTGTGCCGTGAGATTCAAATGCCGTCGTCCATTCGCGTCCATCGCCGGATACCTGTACGCGGGTACGGTCAAAGCGCGGATTGCGCTGCACTTCGCTCCATTCGTAGAACGTGAGCAGCGCGTCGTCAGCGCCGGCGATGTCAATGACGCTCGAGGTGATAATGCCCTCATTGGCCTCGCCCGTGTCGTAGTTGCGTTCCTTCTCCTGACCGTAGTGCCAGGCGGTTTCCGGGCTGTTGAAGCGCAGATTGGATAGATGCCAGAGGTTGTTCTTTGCATCATCGATGCTCCATTTGCCCGCGCCGTTTTCCATATCGTCTTCAAAGACGATTGTCCCCGCACTGGTACGGGCGATGACGATATTGGATAAGTCGGAAACGTTGCCTACATTGTCGGCGGCCCGCAGCGCAAAATAATAGGTTGTGTTCGGAGCAAGCCCCGTCACCTCCAGCGTCTCTCTGGAACCGGATGAACCGGGCTCCGGCGTCGTCGCCACGCGGGTGGCCTGCTCCCATGTAGCGTCGGATATGGGCGCCGTGGCGTAGCGCGCATCGTATGCCGTGGCCATCCCCTTGAATCCGTCATCGCCGGTGGCTGTCCAGGAAAGGATGATCTTCGTCAACAGTACACCGGTGGGAGACAGGTCAGTCACAGCCGCCGGCGGTGTCGAATCTTTCTCCATCACATTAAAGAGATTCAGACGACCGTTGGTAACGGTCGTCTTGAAGCGGTTTTTCAGTAGATCGATACCTGAGAGGATGCGCTGCTTCACCTGCGCATTGTTCAGCCCCTCGAATTCCGACCAGACCAGCGCCGCAGCGCCAGCGACTAGGGGCGTAGACATAGATGTGCCGCCAATGGCCCGGTAGCCGGATGGATCACAGATAGCGCAGCGACCGGTGGGGACCGTCGAGAGAATATTCACCCCGGGAGCCGCTAAGTCCACCCAATCCTCGCCCCAATTGGCGAAGCCGGCGTACAGGTCGTCGTGATCCGTTGCCGTTACCGCGATGATATTGTCCAGGTCATACCCTGCCGGATAGGCGATGCGATTGGTGTTGGCATTACCGGCCGAGCACATGTGCAAGGGCGAATCAACCCGGCCCATTGCCTCCTTTAAGGAACGAGAAGGAGAGCCGCCGCCCCAACTACTGTTCGTGATCAGGATATTCTGTTTCTGTTTGTGGCGCAGATCGTAGATGTAATTGAAGCACTTGACCGCATTGGATGTAGTGCCGGAGCCGAACGCGCTGAGGAACTTGCAACCGACAATGCGGGTCTTCCAACTGACGCCGACAATGCCTGTGTCGTTGTCGCCCACCGCAGCGATGATGCCGGCTACATGGGTGCCGTGGCCGAAATCATCTATCAGCTCGCCACTGTCGTTGATAGCGTTGATGCCGTAGAAATCATCCACATAGCCGTTGTTGTCGTCGTCCACACCGTCTGCTTCGCATTTGTCAAATCCCTGCGGACATTCTTGCGGATTCGTCCACATATTGGCCTGCAAATCCTCGTGGCTGGGATCTATGCCGGTATCGATGACCGCAACAATCACATCCCGTGAGCCGGTGTTGATACCCCAGGCTTCCGGGGCATCGATATCGGCGTCGGCAGTACCGCCAGTCTGGCCGGTATTGTGCAGTCTCCAAAGCTGATCGAACAGCGGATCATTAGGCGTCGCGCCTCTCTCGAACAGAGGCGCATTCAACCGATCAGGATTTACAGGATCCCAGACAGGAGAGCTGATCTGCAGAATGAAATTGGGCTCGGCATAGACCACTCTGGGGTCGCTTTCGAGAACTTCAATGAGATTCTCGTCCACATCCACCGGCGCCGCGGCCAATCGCATCCCCTGATCGGCATCATTGGGATCGTGGTCCAGATTGTCCTTCTCAGAGAGTCCGTACTCCGCATAGAAATCGGAGATCTGCTCGCGAGTCACGTCTCTCTTAAAGCGGATGATCACCTGCCCGGGCACAAAACCCGCGACCGCTTCAAGAGCCTCTTCGGCCCTGCCATCTTGTTGGTCCAATATATCCTTTTCGCCCGACCGCAGGACCTCATCGACATATGCCGCCAGCCGTTCGCTGGAAAGATAGAAGCCGGCAGTCAGGCTCATAGCCAGGAATAGCGCGAAAAGGGCAAACCGTTTCATAGTGGATTAATCTCCGTCAGTTCTGCGCCCCAGCGGGTATTCGCGAGGTGCATAGCGGAAGCACACTTCAGATGCAGCTGTCTAGTCTATTATATGTACACCATTTGACCCGATTGATCAAACGCAAGGCGCGTTGCTGAAAAATGGAACACAGAATCTATAGAATGGCCCGTAAAACCCAATACTTCACCTCGTTCACAGCGCAAAGACCTGTCGTCGCCTCTGAACCAGGATTCCGCTTGCCTACCATTCTATGGTCACCAAGTGGTTCATCATTGACCACAATCTTGGCCATGAACTCTCTGCTCTCATCACTTACTATGCGACCACTACCGAAGAGAAGCGCTGTACCATCTGTAGTCCAGGCGCATGCATCCGTCTACTGCGTATTCCATTTGATCCGCGCTTCGCCCGCATAGATGTTGAACCGTTCCCCCCGCAGAAATCCCACCAGGGTGACGCCAAACCGGCGGGCCACCTCCACCGCCAGATGGCTGGGCGCAGAGACGGCACAGACCACTGGCGCGCCGGCGACCGTCGATTTTTGCAGAATTTCGTAGGAGGCTCGACCGCTAACCAACAGAATGCAGTCGTGCAGGGGCAGCTTATCTTGCATCAGCGCCCAGCCGATGAGCTTGTCCACCGCGTTGTGGCGGCCCACATCCTCCCGCAGACAAAGGAGTGTGCCTTTGACATCAAACAGACCGGCCGCGTGCAATCCGCCAGTGACATCGAACAGCCCCTGCGCCACCCGCATCTGCTGGGGCAACGCGGCCAGGAGCAATGGGTCGATCTGTGGCCCCGCCGGTAGAACCGGACAGCCGCGCATTTCGATGGCCTCGAGACTGGCCTTGCCGCAGACACCGCAGGCGCTTGTGGTATAGAAATGGCGTTCGAGGGACGTCAACGCCGGCAGACAGGGCAGGCGTAGGCCGACGTTCACGATGTTGTAGCGCTGGTCCGCGTCTATATCCGCATCGACGCAGTAGGTGATACCGCTGATCAGCGCGCGTTCGCCGACGACGCCTTCGTTGTGGAGAAAGCCGGCCGCCAGCTCGAAATCGTGGCCTGGGGTGCGCATGGTCACGGCAACGGTTTGGGTTTCACCCCCGGCCTGCAAGCGAATTTCCAAAGGCTCTTCCGTCGCCAGGTGGTCGTCCCGGCGTTTGTGTTGCCCCTGCTCCACAACTGTGATGCGGGTACGCACTTTGCTGCCGACGCGGGTAGTCACTGGGGTTCACTGTTTTCAATACACTGTTTTCAATACATAGCGCGGCATCAGCCGGCTGCGCGCCTAGCAAGGTAGGTTTGTTATTGTATACCCTGACGATCTTGGCTGAAGCTTTTGCCTTGATTCACCGAGTAATCATGGAGTGGCGCCGCCCAGCCAAGCCGTCCACCACACAATGACTCAATCCGCGGCCACCAGCGCCTCTTCCACCACCGGTTCGACCTGCACAGGGCAGACCTTCAGCTCGGCTGTATGGGTGATGGGATCGTAGCCGGAGCCGGTGAGCGCATTGATGGGCACGTTGGCAAAGGCGAAACTGGCGAAGACAGTCCCCTGGGGAGAGCGCCTGGTCGCCTTGACCCGAACCTCCACTGCCCCCCGCCGACTGCTGACTTTGGCCCAGCCGCCATCGCGCAGGCCGAACCGGGCTACATCCGCCGGATGCACTTCCAACATCTCCTCCGGCAGCAGCTCGTTGAGACCCGCCGAGCGTCCCGTTTGCGTGCGGGTATGGTAACTTTCCAGCCGCCGCCCGGTGGTGAGCCACAACGGATACTCATCATCGATGGTTTCCGCCGGATCTCGGTATTCGGTGAAGCTGAATTTGCCCCGACCGTTGATGAACTCGTTTTCGTGCAGACGGGGCGTGCCCGGATGACCCCGATACGGGATCGGCCAGTGATACTGACCGCTATCCGCCAGTTCCCAGTCGATGCCGTAATAGATGGGCGACAATTCGCACAATTCGTTGAAGATCGGTACCGGCGAATCGTAGTCGAAACCTGCCATGCCCATCCGCTGGGCGAGTTGGCCGATGATCCACCAGTCAGGTTTAGCCTCGCCGGGCGGCTCGACGGCCTTGCGCACCCGTTGGATACGCCGTTCCGTGTTGGTGAAATGACCGTCAGTCTCAGCCCAGGAGGTGGCCGGCAGCACCACATCCGCCAGCTCTGCCGTCTCCGTCAGGAAGATGTCGATGACCACGAAATGCTCCAGGCTCTTCAGCGCGTGGATGCAGTGCTCCTGATCTGGATCGGAGACGACTGTGTTTTCGCCATCGATGAGCATGGCGTGGATCGTGTCGCCGCACTGTTCCAAGGCGGTTACTTTTGTAATGCCCTTTTCCAGATCGATTTTGCGCCCGTAGGCCCTCTCGAATTTGGCCTGATTGGCCGGCTCTGTCACCGGCTGAAAGCCTACGTAATTGTTGGGCAAGGCGCCGCTATCCCCAGCGCCTTGAATATTGTTCTGACCCCGCATCGGATTGATACCGGTGCCTTCGCGACCGATATTGCCGCTGAGCAGCGCCAGATTGCACAGGCTCTGAACATTCTCTACGCCGCAGATGTGTTCCGTAATGCCCAGAGTATAGTAGATGGCGGCCTTGTCGCTAGAGCCGTATAAGATGGCCGCCTTTTCAATAGCGGCCGCCGGCACACCGCTAATGCTCTCGGCCCACTCCGGCGTCTTCTCCTGCAGGTGATCCACCAGCCGCTCGTAGCCTTCTGTGCGGGTAGCGATGAACTCTCGATCGATGAGATCTTCCCGTACGATCACGTGGGCCATGCCCAGCAACAATGCAGTATCGCTGCCGACCCGGATCGGCAGATACAGGTCGGCCATTTCTGCCAGACGAATACGCCGGGGGTCGGCCACGATCAGTTTGGCGCCCCGGGCGAGAGCCTTCTTCAGCCGGGTGGCCGCGACTGGGTGAGCTTCGGTCATATTCGTGCCGATGCAGAAGATCACATCCGGCTTTTCCATATCCGCCAGTGGATTGGACATAGCGCCAAGTCCGATTGTTGCCGCCAGACCGGCGACGGTCGGAGCGTGTCAGGCACGGCTACAGTTGTCGATATAATTTGTGCCGAAGCCCACACGTATGAACTTCTGCATCATATAGTTGGCTTCGCTGGGGGTGCGCCCAGAGGCGACGCCATAGGCCGCGTGGCGTCCGTGCTTTTGCATCACATCCAGGAAACCCTGTGCCGCCCGCTCCAGAGCCGCGTCCCAGGTAGCCCGCCGCAACTGACCATCAGCTCCCCGCACCAGCGGATAGGTCAGCCGGTCCGCATGGTGGACGTAATCGTATGCGAACTGACCTTTGACACACAGCGCGCCTTCATTGGCCGGGCCATCGAAAGCCGGATGCACGGCGATGATGCGATTGTCCCGGGTCACCAGATCCAGCGCGCAGCCGACGCCGCAGTAACCACAGATTGTACGGGTTGTTTTGAAATGTTGAATGCGCCTCTGCTCGGAAAAAGCGCTGGAAGAAGCGGTTTTGTTCATCAGAATGTCCTTAGTCATTGCGCTCCACAGTAGCGCGCCAAAGTCATTGCGCTCCACAGTAGCGCGCCAAAGTCATTGCGCTCCACAGTAGCGCGCCAAAGTCATTGCGCTCCACAGTAGCGCGCCAAAGTCATTGCGCTCCACAGTAGCGCGCCAAAGTCATTGCGCTCCACAGTAGCGCGCCAAAAGTCATTGCGCTCCACAGTAGCGCGTAAAAATCGTTGCGCTCCACAACAGCGCGCAAAACATCTTCACCGCTGCGACAAAAGGCAGTGTGATGTCCCGAATTCCAATCCTGAGCTATGGCGCTCCGCGCGCGCTATGCTCTACAAACCGCAGCGCCTTTTTATCGGCGAGCGCGCCGCTGGGGCAGGTCTGCACACATTGGCCGCAGAATGTGCAAGCCGAGTCCCGCAGATCACCGCCGAACTCGACGGTGATCTGCGTGGCAAAGCCGCGGTTGGCAACGCTGATAGCGTAGTCGCCCTCCTGCTCGGCGCAGACGCGCACACAGCGATAACAGGAGATACACAGGTCGTAATCCCGCAGAATGAACGGGTTGCTGTCGTCCAGCTGGCTGCGGCCCGACTGCGCGCCGACAAAACGCCCGCTGTCAGCGGTATAGCGCTCGACAAGCGTCGCAAGCTCCTGCGAGGCATGACCCCGCAGGGCATCCACCGTCACCTCTCGGTTTTCGGACGCCACCAGCTCCAGCAGTGTACGCCGTAGACCTTCGATTTTGGCCGACGCGGTCGTCACTTCCATTCCATCTGTGGCGTGTGTAGTACAGGCAGCGACCGGCGCCTGTTGCCCCGCCACCTCCACTACACACAGCCGACAACTGCCGAACGGCTGCAGCCGCGGGTCGTAACAGAGCGTGGGCACAGATCTGCCGGCCCGTGTCGCGACTTCGTAGACCGTCTCGCCGGGCGTGAAAGCAATCCGCTCACCATCGAGAGTCAGCATTGGAGAGCGATCTACACCGTTCACTACACCGTTCATTGGCTGCATAGCGCGATTCCTGTTATTTGGCTATCCATATAAAAGTCACCGATATGCGTCCCGGCGATGTCTGACGCGATAAATCGTCACAATCCGCTTCTCATCATCATGTCACCCGATCCTGTGCGTCTTGTTGCCCCGACTCATATATTCCGCTACCTGCGCCGGAAAGTTCCTGAGCAAACTCTCGCTGACAAAGCTGGCCGCCACACCCAATCCGCAGGCGCTCAGTTGCAGCACATCGCCGATGTCGCGGACCTCCTGTGTCCAGGTATCGATCTCCGTGGGGCCGCCGCCGGAGAGCCGCTCCAGCAAACGCTGCGTACCGATACGGCAGGGGAAGCATTTGCCACAGCTTTCGTGGGCGAAGAACCCCATCGCCTGGCGGGCCGTATCCACGATATCCCGGCTGTCGTCAAAAATCATCACCCCGCCCGCGCCCAGCATCGACCCCGCGGCCCGCAAGCTCGGTTCATCGAGAGTGATCGCCTCCAGCGCGTCGCCGGCCAGAAAGCCGCCGGACAGCCCGGCCATGGTCACCGCCTGAAATGAGCGCCCCGGCAGAGGGCCGCCGGCCCAATCGTAGAGCAGCGTACGCAAGGGCAGGCCGAACGGCACTTCGTAGTTGCCGGGCCGTTGCGCATCCCCGGATAGACTAATCACTTTGGTGCCCGCATGTCCATTCAGACCGAGGCCCTGATACCATTCAGCCCCCCGACGCAGAATCTGCGGCACGGCGCACAGCGTTTCCACATTATTGACAGCGGTAGGCAGATCCTCAAAACCATGCGTGGTGGGATAGGGCGGACGATTGCGAGGGAAGGGATGCTTGCCCTCCAGGCTGTTGAGCAGGGATGTCTCTTCGCCGCAAATGTAGGCGCCGGCGCCCCGGCGAAGATACAGCCGAAAACTGAAGTCGCTGCCGAGGATATGTTCTCCCAGGAGTCCGGCCTCTTCCGCCGCGCGCAGGGCCGTCGCCAGTCGATCATAGGTTTCCGGGTATTCATAGCGCAAGTAGAGGAAGCCCCGTTCAGCGCCCATCGCATAGGCCCCCAGCGTCATCCCTTCGATCACCGCGAAAGGGTCGTAGTCCATCAGCGCCCGATCTTTGAAGCAGCCCGGCTCGCCTTCATCCGCATTGCAGACGACGCTCTTTGGCCCACCCTCAGCCTCGCGCACAAACTGCCATTTCATGCCCGTGGGGAAGCCGGCTCCACCCCGGCCCGCCAGCTTCGACTCCTTCAGCAATTCGATCACCTGATCCGGCGTCAACTCCTGCACGGCTTTAACCAAGGCCTCATAGCCGCCGGTGCGCTGATAACCGTCCAGACTGGCCCGACCCTGCTCGCGGATGAAGGCGAAGACACATTCCTCTCGCCCACCCGGATTTGGCATGGGCAGAGGCGAAGAGATGCGCCGTTCCGGCGTCTGCAGCGGCACGCGCGCCACAAACGTTTCGTGGCCGATAAGGAGCGGCACCGGGTCATCGCAACGTCCGGCGCAGGGCATCTCCTCGGCGCCGTCCAGGCTTTTCACGATTTCCTGCGCGCCTCGCTGGCAGCAGATCGGCCCCGTGCAGACGCGCGGCCTCTGTAGGCCGCCGGCCTCGCGCGCAAAGTGATGATAGAATGTGACCGTTCCGTACAGATCTGCCAACGGAATGCGCAACTCCTGGCCGATGGCTTCAATCGCCTGCGCTCCGATGTATCCGTCCCGGTTGTGGAAGGCGTGGAGAATCGGGAGGAGCGGCGCGGGTTCGTCCCGATACCGATCGCTGAGTGCCAGATCCGTATCAGCGACGACATCGCGCCCCACAGTGGCGCGCATACGCACCTGATTTTCCGTGCTCTCGCTGTCCGTTTGTTCTTTTCTGGGCATTTTCTGTGACGCTGTTTTGTGTGCCAAACTGCAATGACCAGTGGCTAGTGCCAGTAACTGCAGTGATCAGTGGGGTTTCACTGACCCCTGAATTCTACCAGTTCATTAGCTGTTGTTCCAACTGGCCTTAGCCTGAGCGTACAAGTGGCTCGAAATCCGCAGATCGGAGCCGCCGTCGAGTGTGTCGCTGAGGCGGCGCGAGCATAATGAAACCAGAAATCGAAGCGTAAGCGCTCTCCATCTGCTGGACATAGCTCGAAGGCTGAGATGTCTATCTGAACTCGCAGAAGAGCGCTGCGATGCTCTACCTTCATCTGTCCCTGTGGTATACTCCAGTGATGATTCAGACCGCCTACGCATACTTTGCCGAAAGTGTGCTCTCGACCCAACCGCTGGTGCGACGCAGCGCCATTAGCCTGCTGCTTGTAGCCGGCGTCTCGCTGATCGCCCTGCTGGTAGGGATTGCCGGACCACTGATCGCGCTGGCGCTGGCTGTGGCGATCGTCAGTGCTACGCTGATTTTGATGGACACCCATTGGGGATATGTGGCGCTAGTGGGTGTTGCCTTTGTCCTGCCTTTTGCCAGCCTGCCTTTTCGCCTCGGTTTCAAGCCGACTTTCCTCGATGCAGCGCTGGGCGCGTTGGTCTTTGTCTGGATTCTTAAATTGGTGACAAGTCGAAACGTGAGCGCTCTCCATCTGCCGCACATAGCGCGAACGTTGAGAAGGGGCCCCTTGGCTCAGTCAGCCTCGACCTTGAACCCGTTGAGCGGTCAGAATCGGCAATCTCGCCTCTTGCGAGCAGAGACGCATTCAACCTTTATTATCTCGCCTATCGGCCTACTGGTAGGGCTGTTTATGCTGATAGCGGTGTTCAGCTTTGTCTACGGTATGACCCATAGCCGGCCCACGAGCACTATCATTCGCCGTTTTGGCGAAATTCTACTGGGCATCGGTCTGTATTTTGTTGTCATCAATACGGTTCGCACCCAACGAGAGTTGGATTGGGTAGCCCGCTGGCTGTTTACGGTGGCGTGGGTGGCGGCGTCGATTGCAGTTTTGTTCTACGTCATTCCTGAAGTATGGACCGTTTGGGCGCTGGACCGGCTCGCGCGCTTCGACTACCCCGGCGGCTATGGCTCGCTGCGCTGGATCGAGGACGACACGGAGGGCACAATGCGCGCTATGGGCACAGCAGTGGATCCGAATGTGCTGGGAGGAATGATGATCTTGGCGGCAGGCGTGCTTGGACCGCAACTTTTCGCCCAACGACCACTGCTCCCTAGATGGCTGGGATTGGTGATGTTCGCCACAGTGGGATTGGCCCTCTACTGGACGTTCAGCCGCTCGGCCCTCTTTGGAATGGTCGCCGCGCTCGCAATTCCGGCGGCGCTCAGATACCGGCGTCTGTTGCCCATGGGAATCGTCTTCGGGCTACTTCTGTTTCTGTTGCCCCAAACCCAGGAGTATGTGGCCCGTTTGCTAGCAGGGCTGTCCGGGGCGGATCTAGCGACGCAGATGCGCTTCGGTGAATATAAAGACGCGCTGATTCTGATTCGCCGCTACCCGCTATTCGGTGTCGGCTTTGCCGGCACGCCGGACCTTGACATCTATTTGGGTGTCAGTATGTTCTATCTGACCATGGCCGAAAATATGGGCCTCGTCGGTGTTGTTATCTTTCTGGCAGCGATGGGCGGCTATTTCAGTATGTTCCTGGCGACCTGGCGGGCCGGCGTCGCGCTTGAGCGGGAAGCGTTGCTATTGGGTTTCGGCGGCGCGGTCTTCGGCGCGCTCGTCAGCGGCCTGGCCGACCATTACTGGTTCAACCTGAAGTACCCACACATGACCGTCCTGTTTTGGCTGTTCGTCGGCTTGACCGTCGCCATAATTCTGATCGAGAGAGAGGATACCGCGCCGCCGGTCATGCCAACACATGAGTAAACGTCCCTTGACGTGAACAAAGTCGTGCCCTACAGTGGCGCGCGCTATACCTTCCTTTCACAAGACAGGAAGACCCTTTCCACATGAAGAGAGCGACAGTAGAGCTACATATCGAAGAAAACGACCTAGGCGCAGTCCGTATCGAACCGCTTCCGACCGAGCCGACTGGCCCGCCAACCTTGTCCTCTATGCCCGACGATTCGGTGAGCGGATCTCTGGATCGAGCGGACAGCCTTGAATTCGCGCCTCTTTCGAGCAGAGGCGCATTGCAACCTGTGCCGGTCATTGTCGGTGAGAAAGGGCCGGGCCAGCTCACGCGCGGACGTCGTCCGCCGTGGTTACGCGTCCGCTCACCGGATACGCCCAGATATCGGGAATTGAAAGGGTTATTTCGCGGAAAGAGCCTGAATACCGTCTGTGAAGAGGCGATGTGCCCCAATATCGGCGAATGTTGGGGACGGGGCACAGCCACGTTTCTGCTGATGGGGGATACGTGCACCCGCTCCTGCGGCTTTTGCAAAATCAAAACCGGCCGACCGGCCGCGCTCGATCCAGAAGAGCCTCAGCGCGTGGGCGAGAGCGTCCAGATAATGAATCTGCAACACGCGGTGCTGACGAGCGTCAACCGAGACGAGCAGCCGGATGGCGGCGCATGGGTCTTCGCCGAGAGCATATATTGGATTCGACGCTTGCAACCCGGCTGCACTGTCGAAGTGCTGATCCCTGACTTCAAGGGTGACTGGGCTGCGCTGAAGACAGTCATGGATGCGAAACCCGAGATCCTCAATCACAACACAGAGACGGTTGCGCGCCTCTACAAGACTGTGCGTCCCCAGGCCCAATACCTTCGTTCGCTGGAACTTCTGCAGCGGGCCAAAGAGATGGACGCGCTGACCCTGACGAAATCGGGAATTATGGTAGGGTTGGGTGAGTCCTGGGATGAGATTCTATACGTAATGGATGACCTGAGAGCCCATGACGTGGACATCATGACCATCGGCCAATATCTGCAGCCAAGCCGTTTTCATCTGCCGATCGTCGGCTACTATACGCCGGCGCAGTTCGACCGCTTACGCGAGGAAGGCGAACGCCGCGGCTTCCGCTGGATGGAATGCGGCCCTCTGGTGCGCAGCAGCTACCACGCAGACGGTCAGGCGCATTTGAGTCCGCGGGTGGTCGAAACGTGAGCGCTCTCCATCTGCTGGACATAGCGCCAACGTTGAGATGTAGGGGCGGAAGTGAAGAGCGAAGAGTAACTGGAGAGATTAATGCCTCTGTGGTTAGTTGAAACGGCTACATGCAACTAGTTCTCACTGCCACCCATCTCTTCCAGTACTTCTTGCTGCTGATGCGATGGCAAAGGCTTCGGGTAGACCTCTGGATATCTTCTCCATCATGCCCTTGTCCTCCATAAGATTGGCAATGTGTGGATTCACAACATCCTCATTTGCAGGCCAAGTCTTTTATAAGACAAGTCCACATATTCCTGGGAAATATCATATCCAATCCAGTTGCGACCAGCTTCTTGCGCCGCAACAGCGGTTGTGCCGCTTCCGATAAATGGGTCTAATACGACATCATTCGAATAGGTGTACAGTTGAATGCAACGAGCTGGAAGTTCCAGCGGATAAGGGGCAGGATGTTTCACCTTTTTTGCCGATTCTGCAGGGAATTCCCATACGCTTTTCGTCCATTCCAGGAAATCTTCTTTGCGAATGGTCGGGTGCTTCCCACAAACAGGTTTCTTGCGGGCGAAGTCCCCCTTGCAGAACACTAAGATGTACTCATGCACATCTCTGAGAACCGGATTAGATGGAGATCGCCAACTACCCCATGCGCAAGACGATCCAGCGCTGGCTTGTTTGTTCCAGATAATCTGACCTCTCATAAGGAAACCGAGATCGATCATATCGGAAGTGATATATGCGCTCAGGGGAATATAGGGCTTGCGCCCGAGATTGGCGACATTTATGCAGGCTCTACCCCCATGTACCAGAACTCTATGCGTCTCCTGCCATACTTCTCGGAGAACAACACGATACTCGGCCTCGGTCATATCCCCGTCGTAATCCTTCCCCACATTGTAAGGCGGAGAAGTTACCATAAGATGCACGCTGTTATCTGGCAATTCATACATTGACGCGCTGCTATGGGCATACAGGCGATTCAGATCAGAAATTGTGTTCTCTGCAGATGGATCATCCTCTACCAGTACCGAATCTTCATATAGCTTCCGGCTATAGAACGAACTGGAATCATGCCCGATTCTGGCGCTTGTTCCGAATGACTGCATTGTAGTGTTAGTCATTATGGATTTCTCCATTACGCGCTCATATAGCGAAGCGGTAGCGCATCTTGCCATCTTGCGCTGTTTGAATCACAGTATGGGTTGCATGAACCAGATGAGGAGACCGCCGTTCGTGTATACTACATGTACAATATATTTTGACAAGTTTGTCCAATTTGTCAAGTTTCGCCAAATCCTGACAAGTGTTTTTCAGCGGGCGCGTCTCAAGATGGGGTAAGCTTCTGACGCGTCTCCGGGCGGCTACACTGGATTCGGCGTCTATGCCTGGCGTTCCCCAAATTATGCTTTCTTTCTCCAAAACGGGTATCATAAAGAGACCTATCATGACGCTGGGTTGGGCCGACGCGACAAGCGCATAGTGTTCGGTTTCGAGTACCAGCGCAGTTGCTAAAAACTAAAAACTGGCAACTAAAAACTTTTGATGAATCCAAGAGGGGACGCAATGGTTCGACAGGATTATTTCAACGCACGGGACGCGCTCCAGACGGATAGCGGCCCGGTTACAATCTATCGGCTGGATGCTCTGGAAAAGGCCGGCGTGGCCACTGTGAACCGTCTGCCGTTCTCGATCAAAGTGCTGTTAGAGGCGGCATTGCGTCAGGCCGAAGGCTTTGAAATCACCCGAGAGGCGATAGAAACCATCGCCAACTGGGGCCCAGAGACCGCTGGCAAGGTCGAAATTCCGTTTAAGCCGGCGCGGGTGATTCTGCAGGATTTCACCGGCGTGCCAAGTGTGGTGGACCTGGCGGCCTTGCGTAGCGCCATGGCCCGCTTGGGTGGCGACGCCAATAAGATCAATCCGGTGGTGCCCGTGGATCTGGTCATCGATCACTCGGTGCAGGTGGACCGGTTTGGCTCGACATTCGCTCTGCTCTTCAATGCTGAACGGGAATTCGAGCGAAACCGGGAACGCTATGAATTCCTGAAATGGGGCCAGCGGGCCTTTGACAATTTCCGCGTGGTGCCGCCGGCCACCGGCATTGTGCATCAGGTGAATCTGGAATATCTGGCGAAAGTTGTGCAGACCTCCTCTGTGGCCGCTGACGGCTCGCCGGAGGCCTACCCCGACTCACTGGTGGGAACAGATAGCCATACGACAATGATCAACGGGCTGGGCGTCCTCGGTTGGGGCGTGGGCGGCATCGAAGCCGAGGCCGTGATGCTGGGCCAGCCGATCTATATGCTCTTGCCCGATGTGGTCGGCTTCAAGCTGACCGGCGCGCTGCCGGAGGGAGCCACCGCTACGGATCTGGTGCTGCGGGTGACGGAAATGCTGCGACAGCAGGGTGTCGTCGGCAAATTCGTCGAATATTTCGGTCCTGGCTTGGGCAAACTCAGCCTGCCAGATCGGGCCACAATCGCCAATATGTCGCCGGAATACGGCGCAACCATGGGCTTCTTCCCCGTAGATTACGAAACTCTGCGCTACCTCGCCAGCACCGGGCGCAACCAGGAACTGATCGATCTGGTAGAACGCTATTGCAAAGAGCAGGGCCTCTTTCATACCAATGACACGCCGGACCTAGTGTTTACTGAGACACTCGAATTGGACATGAGCAGTGTGCGGCCCAGCCTGGCCGGCCCCAAACGTCCTCAAGATCGCATCGATCTGTCGGATATGAAAAATAAATGGAATGGAATGCTCACAGCGCCCGTGGGCGCGCAGGGCTTCGGGCTGGAGAGCGCCGAACTGGACAACCGCGCGAACGTCAACTTCAAAGGCATCGATTTCACCCTGGAGCACGGTGATGTGGTGATCGCCGCCATCACCTCCTGCACCAATACCAGCAATCCGTCGGTGATGATCGGCGCCGGCCTGCTGGCGAAGAAAGCTGTAGAACGGGGCCTGGACGTTAAGCCGTGGGTGAAGACCAGCCTGGCCCCCGGCTCAAAGGTCGTCACCAGCTATTTGCAGGCCAGCGGGCTGATCCCCTATCTGGAAGCCTTGAACTTCCATACCGTCGGCTACGGCTGCACCACCTGTATCGGCAACAGTGGCCCGCTGCCCCAACCCATCCGCGAGGAGATTCATAGCGCCGATCTGGTGGCGGCTTCCGTGCTGAGTGGCAACCGCAACTTTGAAGGACGCATCGGGCCGGATGCGCGGGCCAATTTCCTGGCCTCGCCACCCCTGGTGGTGGCCTACGCCATCGCCGGCACAGTGAATATCGATCTGGACAATGACCCCTTGGGCTACGACCCGAACGGCGAGCCCGTCTTTTTGTCGGAGGTGTGGCCGAGTCAAGAAGAGATTCAGTCGGAAATCCATCGCAGCCTGAAACCGGCGCTGTTCCACGAGCAATACGCTGATGTTTTCACAGGCAATGAACAGTGGAATGAAGTGCCCATCTCCGGTGGCGAGCTCTACGCTTGGAATCCGGCCAGCACCTATATTCAGGAGCCTACCTTCTTCAAAGAGATGGGGACGGATGCGCCTCCAGTGCAGCCCATTGTCGGCGCGCGCGTGCTGGCGGTAATGCCGGACAGCACGACAACCGACCATATCAGCCCGGCGGGCGTCATTGCGCCCAATAGCCCCGCCGGTCAGTATCTGACCGCTAAAGGTGTGCCCCGCTCCGAATGGAATAGCTATGGCAGCCGGCGGGGAAATCACGAAATCATGATGCGGGGCACATTCGCCAACATTCGCATAAAGAATCAGATGCTGGATGGAGTCGAAGGCGGGTATACAGTATACATGCCCCGCGCCTCTTCCGCTGGATCAGCGGGACCCTTTGAAATGGCGATCTGGGATGCAGCCGAGCAATACCAGCAGGAAGGCACGCCGCTGATTATCCTGGCCGGCAAGGAGTACGGCGCCGGCTCCAGCCGGGATTGGGCGGCAAAAGGACCGTGGCTTCAGGGCGTCAAAGCCGTGATTGCCGAGAGCTTCGAGCGCATACATCGTTCCAATCTGGTGGGAATGGGCATACTGCCTTTGCAGTTCAAAGACAGCCAGAGTATGCACTCCCTGGACCTGAGCGGTTTTGAGACATACGATATTCTGGGGTTGACGGAGGAGATGGCGCCGCGCCAGGAATATACAGTACGGGTGACCCGTGAACGGGGAGCCGTCAGCGAGTTTCGCGTCACCAGCCGGCTGGATACGCCAGTGGAAGTGAACTATTACAAGAACGGCGGCATCCTGCATACGGTTTTGCGCCGTCTTGTCAAGGAAAAATGAAAAAGGTCAGGCTGTGCCTGACCATGAAAAAGGATAGATATCCTATGACTGTGCGCACACAAAAAGCGCTCCACAGTAGCGCGCAACACAACTCCGTGCCGGAAGTCTACCAACTGTCCGGCTGGGATCTTTCCGATCTTCTGCCGGCCAGCTCCGAGTCAAATGGGTCTGATACGGCTGCCCCCGCTGCCCCTTCCGACTCTGTCATTGAAGAGCGCCTGGCGCAGATCGAGGAGAATGTCGCCGCCTTTGAGACTCTGCGGGAGAAGCTCTCGCCGCAAATGGAGCCAGAGTCTCTGATCAACGCCCTGCAACAGTACGAGAAGATCACCGAACAGCTCTATCGGCTTGGCGCCTACGGCAGCCTCTGGTTCTCGTCGGATACCCAGTCGGCGGATGCTCTCACCTACTCCAACCGCATGAAACAGGCGCTGACCGAAGCGCAGAACCGAATGCTCTTCTTCAGTTTGTGGTGGAAAGGGCTGCAAGACGAGCACGCCGAATCGCTCTTGCCGCATGCGGACGCCTATCCGGATTATCGACATTATCTGCAAGAGATGCGCCTCTTTAAGCCCTATATGCTGGAAGAAACCGCCGAACGCATCATCAACGTGAAGGATACCACCGGCATCAACGCGGTGATGACCCTCTATATGATGTTGACCAACCGCTTGGAGTTCGAACTGGAGGTGGATGGTGAGTTAAAGCGGATGACTCGGGGTGAGATTATGGGCTACGTCTACTCCCCAGATCCGGCTATGCGCGCGGCCGCCTATCAGTCGATGTATACGGTATTCAAGGACGAGGCGCCGATTTTGGCGCAGATTTATATCAACCGGGTGCGGGATTGGCACAACGAGAATGTCACATTGCGCAACTTTGCCTCACCGATCGCCGTGCGCAATTTGGTCAATGACATCCCCGACAAAGCTGTCGATGCACTGCTGGAGGTGGCCCGCCACAATGCGCCTCTCTTTCAGCGTTACTTCTCATTGAAGGCCAAATGGCTGGGTATGGAAAAGTTGCGCCGCTACGATATTTACGCGCCTCTGGCAGGCTCAACGCGAGATGTTGCTTATGAAAATGCAGTGAATCTGGTATTGAACACCTTTAAGCGCTTCGATTTGGATTTTGCCAGCAAAGCCCAGCGGGTCTTCGACGAAAATCACATTGACAGCGAGGTGCGCAAAGGGAAACGGTCCGGCGCTTTCTGCTCCACAGTGCTGCCGAGCGTCACCCCGTATGTGTTGGTGAACTATACCGGCAAAGTGCGAGATGTAGCAACCATCGCCCATGAATTGGGCCACGCAGTCCACAGTATGATGGCCGCAGATCATTCGATTCTGACCCAGCACTCCTCCTTGCCTTTGTCCGAGACCGCATCGGTCTTTGCCGAAATGGTGATGAACGAACAGTTGTTGGCTGAGGAAACGGACCCGTTGGCGCGCCGGGAGATTCTGGCAGCGTCTGTGGACGACATCTATGCTACGGTTATGCGTCAGGCCTATTTTGTGCTGTTCGAACTGAGCGCGCATAAGGCCATTCAGGAAAACGCCTCTCCCCAAGAGTTGGATCGCCTCTATCTTGAGAATCTGCAGGAGCAGTTTGGCGACAGTGTGGACGTGTCGGACGATTTCCAGTATGAGTGGATCAGCATTCCTCATATCTATCGGACCCCCTTCTACTGTTACGCCTACAGTTTCGGCCAACTGCTGGTATTGGCCCTCTACCGGCGCTATCAGCAGGAGGGCGATACCTTCAAGCCAGGCTATCTGAAGATGTTGGCATATGGTGGTTCTGCCCGACCGCAAGCCATTCTGGAAGAAGCCGCGATCGATATGACCGACCCCTCATTTTGGCAGGGAGGCTTCGATGTAATCCGGGATATGATCGACGAATTGGAAACAATGACGATCGCCTAGGCGAATCTTGAAATCAGATAGATCGACTTACAGTGGGGATTTCAGATTGCCGATGCAGATGGGCGCCGGCAACCACCTGTAAGAGTGCCAAATCCGGCGTCCCGGTTGGCTGGGTTGAGAAAACGACGTTGGTGAGAGGCCTGATAACCGTGCCGGCGGCTGTTCGGAGCTGAAAGGTCATAGCCCCATTGAAGCGCATCCTATATCTGGGCCGCAACCGTGCCTTTGCCCGCCAAATCTATGAAATTCTGCTCGATGAAGCAGGCCTACGTGCGCCTGAACTATGCCAGTCCATACAGTTCGCCCATGTTTTCAGCCAGAAGCAGACACTGCAAGAGATGCGGTTGGTCTTGTGTTCTGCCCTGTTTGTGGAGCTGGATAGGCGCAAGAACAGCCGTAAGCGCTTCTGTAGCATGTTGAGGGCGCGTATGCCTGGCCTCTGTATTATCGCCGTGGGCCAAGAACGCTACAGGGAACAATCTGAAGGTTTTTTCGATAGATTTCTGCCGAGCCCACTAATCATCGAGCAGATCCGCTCTGTCATGCAATGGCTCCCGCTCGGAGGAGCGGAAGGGCGCCGCCAGGCGCCCTTCCGCTTAGACAGAAGCGCCCGCGCCGTGAACGGCCCCGCCGGTTGGCACAAACTGTCACCGAAACTGTTTGATCTGTTGGCGCTGTTGATGGAAAACGTGGGTAGAACAGTCAAGCGGGAAGAGATTATGCAGGTTGTCTGGCACACAGAATATCTGGGTGATACGCGTACGCTGGATGTGCATATCCACTGGTTGCGGGAACGTATCGAGCCCGACCCATCCCGAAGCCGTTATCTGGAAACTGTGTGGGGAGAGGGGTACCGTTTGAACCTGTAACGCGGCCGTATTGGGGGCAACTCGCGCTCATATAGCGAAGCGATAGCGCATCTAAACAAATTCCCAAACAAATCTATCCCACCTGGCGGCGCGCCTCCAATACATTCGGTAGACGTTCAATGCGGGTCAGGATGCGGGTCAATTGAGAGATATTCGATAGCTCCAGAGTGGCGTTGATGAGGGCCATGTTGTTCTTCATTCCCGTTACGGCTTTCGCCGATCGCATGTTGATCTTTTCGTCCGCTACCAGACTGGTCACGTCGCGTAGCAGCCCGGCCCGGTCG
Organism: uncultured Caldilineaceae bacterium; assembly: GCA_958295915.1. Classification (GTDB taxonomy): domain Bacteria; phylum Chloroflexota; class Anaerolineae; order Caldilineales; family Caldilineaceae; genus Bin5. The sequence goes on along the minus strand of OY282381.1, from coordinate 1,545,228 downwards.
TAGGCTTTGACCTGAATGCTGACCGGATACATCTCCTCGTTTTTGGCCCCCCATTGCACTTCCACCAACCGGGCATTTTCCGCGCGTTGAATCAGAGAAAGGATATTCGGACAGTTGGTCTTGTGTATGGAAACGCCGCGCCCTTTCGTCACATAGCCGACGATTGAGTCACCGGGCACTGGATTACAGCAGCGAGCTGGATGGGCCAAGACGCCGTTCAGCCCAGCCACCTGCACCCCCTCGATGGACACGGCGCGGTGTGGCGTTTGTTGGATAAGCGTCTCCGGTTCCGCTTCGATCTGTTGGCTGCGCTCGTGTTCGATGACCCGCTGGGCAATGTGTTGGCTCGTCACATCGCCATAGCCGATGGCAGCCAGAAAATCGTCCAGCGCATTGAAGCCGCAGATGCGGGCCACAAAATCGAAGGGCTGGGTAACGCTCAGCCGCTTCAGATCCTTTTCCAGAATCTGGCGGCCCTGGGCGATATTCTCTTCTCTGGCCTGTTTGCGAAACCAGCTACGGATTTCCCCTCGGGCCCGCGTGGTGGCCACATAGCCCATATTCGGGTTGATCCAATTGCGGTTGGGGCCGCCCCGCTTGGCGGCAATCACCTCCACCTGATCGCCGTTCTGAAGCTGGAAGTCCAGCGACACGATCCGCCCGTTGACCTTTGCGCCCCGGCAGCGGTGGCCCAGCTCTGTGTGAACCCGATAAGCGAAATCGATGGGTGTCGAGTTGCGGGGCAGATCGATCACATCGCCCCGTGGGGTGAAGACGTAGACTCGATCCTGGAAAACGTCTGTCTTCATGCTGCTGACAAACTCTTGGGCATCGGTCACATCCTGACGCCATTCCATCAACTGGCGAATCCAGGCGATTTTGTTGTCCAGAGATTGGTTCGGTTGTCTGTCTTCTTTGTAGCGCCAATGGGCAGCAATGCCGAATTCGGCTACTTGGTGCATTGCCCGAGTGCGAATTTGAACTTCCATTGGCTTGCCATTGGAGCCAACCACCGCTGTGTGCAGGCTGCGGTATAGATTGTCTTTAGGATTGGCGATGTAATCGTCAAATTCGCCGGAAATGGGCCGCCAGTGACTGTGGACAACGCCCAGTGTAACGTAGCAGTCGATAATGGAATCGACGATGATGCGAAAGCCATGAATGTCATAGATCTGATCAAACGGCACGTCCTTGCGCCGCATCTTGCGATAGATGCCGTAGATGTGTTTAGGGCGACCTTTGATCTCTGCATGGATGCCGGCATGGCTAAGGATTTTCGTCAGGGTTGCCTGCGTCTCGTCTACCCAGCGCACGCGTTCGGCGCGTTTCTGGTTCATGGCCCGCGACAGATTGCGATAGGTGACCGGCTCCAGATGGCGGAAGCTGAGATCTTCTAACTCCCATTTGAACTGCCAGATCCCGAGCCGATTCGCCAGGGGGGCGAAGATCTCCAGGGTCTCGCGCGCAATGTGACGGCGTTTGCGCTCCTCCGGATGGCCCTGCAATGTGCGCATATTGTGGACTCGATCAGCCAGTTTGATGAGCACTACCCGGATGTCCTCGACCATGGCCAGAAACATTTTGCGCAGGCTTTCGGCCTTTTCATCGGCGACGCTGTGGCGCATGTTGCTCAGCTCTTTAATGCGGTTGAGCTTTGTCACGCCGTCGACCAATTCGGCAATGTCGCGGTTAAAGTTTTTCTCCAGATACGCTATGGTGTAGCCAGAATCTTCCACTACATCGTGCAAGAGAGCCGCGGCCAGCGTATCGGCGTCCAGCCGCAACTCTGCCAGGATATTTGTCACATCAATAGGGTGCAAGATGTACGGCTCGCCGGTCATGCGCCTCTGTTCCCGATGGGCGTCGCTGGCGACCAGATAGGCGCGCAAAATCCGCAGCTTCTCGTCGGCAGTGAAAGAGGTGGGCAGCTTTTTGTACACATCTTCCAGAGCTTTGATCTCATGCAGATGCAAGAGAGGCTGGAGGGAGGATCTGCCGTCGCTGACAGGGGGAATGGCTTCCCGGGGAATACTGCGTAGAAGATGGTTGTCCGTGGGAAGACCGTTACCCCCCGAGCCCGCCAAGTCGTGCATATCGGACACGACTGCCGGCGCGCTCTGCGATACCAATTCAGTGCCAGCCATTGTCACCTCTTTCTGCTCTGCCCCTATGGGAAGGTCAAATCGCATCAGGTCGGTGGGTCTCTGTGGCGCAGCCGAAAGCCTCTTCCGTATACGCATTATAACAGGAGTTTGGCCGGCGCTGCAATGCTGTTTTTGGGGATCGGCAGGAGCTATTCGTATTGTGGTGACGGCGCCCGCAGTAGTTTCTGGTTTCGAGTAACTGCAGTTCACTGACCACTAGAAACTGACCACTAAAACCTGCAGTGCAAGAGGCAGTCTGACACCATGCCCGTATAGCCCAAAGCTGAATCATTGGGTTTTAGGGGGCTGTCTCTGCTAAGAATTCCGTGACCAGATCCCGAATTGCTGGCTGCGGCGCTTCACTACAGTCAAACCAGTGGATGTCGGTCATCCGTCGAAACCAGGTGTATTGATGACGGACGAAACGGTGGGTTTCGATCTGTATGCGCTCAATTGCTGCCGCCAGTGTGATCTCTCCGCGCAAATAAGCGACGATCTCCTGATATCCGAGGCTGGATAGGGCCGGCAAGTCGGGGGAGTAGTCGGCGGATACCAGGGCTGCTGCCTCGTCCACCAGCCCCCCGGCCACCATGGCCACCACCCGCTGGTCAATGCGCGCGTGCAGAACAGGACGCGGCAAATCCAGTCCGATCTTCAAAATGCGGTACGGTGGCGGCGTTGCAGCCTCCAGGTCGCTCTTGCGGCAGCCTGTCGTCTGCACGATCTCCAACGCACGAATCACCCTTCGCAGGTTGTGGGGATGAATCTTGGCGGCCGCGGTCGAGTCCAGCGCCTGCAGCCGGGCATGCAGCGCTGCAGGGCCATTTTTCTGCGCAAATTCTTCCAACTTGGCCCGCAGCGCCGGATTCGGCTCGACGGCTGGAATCCGCAACCCTTCTGTCACTGCCCGCAGATATAGGGCCGACCCGCCCACCAAAAACGGCACGCGCCGGCGTTGATGGATGGTATCGATCGCGGCGAAGGCCATCTTCTGGTAGGTCGCCAAGCTTAAATGCCTGTCCGGCGCCCGCACATCGATCAGGTGATGAGGGATCCGGGCCTGCTCATCCGCGCTCGGCTTTGCCGTGCCGATATCCATGCCCCGGTAGATCTGTCGGCTGTCCGCGCCTACGATCTCGCCGTCAAAACACTCAGCCAACTCGAGACTCAGAGCGGTCTTGCCCACAGCCGTAGGACCCAGAATCACGAGCAGCGGCTTGGTACGAATCTCAGACGTGTTCAAAAATCTCTGGTTTTTCGTTTCGAGTAACTGCTTGGTAGGGGCGGGCGCAACTGTTTGGCCTCCCCACTGGAAACCGACCACTAAAAACTGCAGTTAGCCGGTGACGGCATGGCGGATATGTTCCACATCGACGAGATGCCCGATCCTGTCCATCTGCACGGCAATGACATCGATTCGCCAGGGGCCTTGCCACATCTTTTCCTGAACGTACAAGGTCGCCAATTGCCGTAACTTTGCCTGCTTTTTTCCCGGGAATGCCTGCCGGGCCGATCCAAAAGCATGGCCTCGGCGCGTGCGCACCTCCACCAAGACCAGCCAGCGGGCGTTGGGCTCTCCTTGGACCAAGTCGGGTGCGCATTCCTCCGCCACAATGTCCAGCTCACCCGTCCGGCAGCGCCAGTTGCATTCCACGATTCGCAGGCCAGCTTCTCGCAGGACGCGCACTGCGATCCGTTCCCCCTGTTCTCCCAAAGATCGACGGGCATCACGCACGCTGCGAAACTCCCAGTTCAGCGCCAGTAACCAGTGATCAGTAACCAGTAACTGCAGTTTCTGGCCACTAACCACTGGTCACTGCAGTTCGGCCGCTATTGGCCGGCGGTGTCCACTGTTGGCACAATGCCGGGGCCGGGAAGGACCAGCGTCGGGGTCATGCCTTCGGGCGTAAAGATTACCTTGTCCGTGCTCTTGAGCGCGTTGGCATTGGCTTGGGCGATCAGAAGTTGTACATACGCCGGCCGGCCAGCGTACAGTTCGGCGCGAGCGGTCTCCACGGCGATCGCTGCTTTGGCTTGCTCGGCCGCGGCAACGGCCAGGGACTGAGCGATTTCAATGTCCCGCTGCGCAGCGATCAGTTCATTCAGCTTCTGCGCTTCAATCACTGCCTTTTCCGCTTCGACCCGAGCCAACTCATTGGCGCGTTCCGCTTCGATGACTGCCTTCTGGGCCGCGACCTTTTCCTGCTCCAACTGGGCTAGAGAAGTCTGCTGACGGGCCTGCTCCTGAATCCGGCTCTGCTCGATGCGGATCTCGCCCTCCTGTCGAGCCTGTTCGGCGTCGGCCTGGGCATCCGCACGCAGTTTATCCTGGGCAGCCTTTTCTGTCTCCAACCGACTCTGTACGATTGCGTCTAGAGCCGCCTGTACTGCAGGCGATAGAATTACATCCGGCACCACCAGGTTTTCAACGTTAAGCCCAAAGTTCGCCGCCCGTTGATTCAGCTCATCATCGATGCATTGCCGCAGCACATCTCTGGCTGTGCCGACGACATTGTCATCGAATGTGCGATCACCGATACAGACTTTCATCGCCTGTCGGGCCTGGTCCTGCATACGGTTGCGGGCCAGTTCATCATTCAGATAGATGTTCCGATACTGTGCCCATAGGGCGCTGATTGTGTCCTTCTCCACTATATTCGGGCGAAAGATGTCGCCGCTGACCACCAACCCGATGCGTTGCTTATCCTTCGTAATGATCTCATCGTCCTGCACGGTGAAAGGGATAGCCTGGCTGGAGACCCGCACCATTTCGACAAATAGGCCGACATCTGAATAGACCCCCGGCCCTACCACATTTTTGATCCTGCCCCCCTGGAACTGAACGCCCACCTCCTGTTCATTTACGCGCTCAAAGGCGTAGTAGAAATTTCTGGAAAAGACCAGCAGAAAGAAGACGATTACGATGACAACAATCGCCACAACAAACGGCGACCCGCCGGGTAACTGCCTGCGCACGTTGGTTACATTGTTCATAAGACACTCCTTTTGGTAGTTTCTGGTTTTTAGTTTCGAGTAGTTGCTGGTAGAGGCAGGCCTTGTAAGGGCTGAACGCGCCGCAGATGTCGCGTCCTACAGTGGCGCGCAATACAACCTTTGCGCATCCTGCGAAGCCCGAATTGCCTACCCTACTAGAAACTGACCACTAAAAACTGTGGTTAGAAGTCTGGACATACTGTCAATTTCGGCTGCTCTTTTGAGTATACCATAGCATAGCATACCACTCCCCTTTCTTATCATACCTGACTTCTGCCGAACGAGTAACTGAAAAAAGGCTGTAAAAGCCTGTCAGTCACAACTGATCTTTAGATTTGACAGCGGGCCCATTTTCAATTAGGAATTACGAATGAACTGTCCAATTCGTAATTCCTAATTAGAACGCGACAAGCAGAAATGCGTACTGAAGGAGAAAACCATGGCCGCTTCCAGCGCAACCCAAGTCCAGACCTCCGGCTCGGCAGGACCTGAGCCTCGTTCTGAGGGCACATCAGACCTAGCCGATTCCAATGATAAAGACCCGCAAGCCGGCGCGCGCGCTCCCTCCCGCTTGACCCAAGCCGTCCATGCCGGGGAAGAGCGCTTTCGTTCCCACAATAGCCTGACCGTGCCCATCGTCCAAACGAGCACATATACGTTCCAGGATACGGCCCATCTGGTCGAATATATGGAAGAACATATGTTTTGGGAGGTGCCGGAACGGGAAGAGTACGGGCGCTATGGCAACCCGACTGTGCGCGCGGCCGAGGCAAAATTGGCCGCGCTGGACGCTGCCGAGGACGCGTTGGTGCTTTCCAGCGGGATGGCCGCCATCACCACAACACTCTTTATTTTGCTCAGTCAGGGCGATCATTTTATCATCACTGAAGACAGCTATCGCCGTACCCGAGGCTTCTGTAACACCTTCCTCACCCGTTTCGGCGTGACCTGTACCACCGTCGCTCCAGGAGACTACAACGCCTTGGAAGCGGCTGTCCAGCCCAACACCAAGCTGATCTTTTCCGAATCGCCCACCAATCCCTTTCTGCGCTGCCTGGACTACGTCCGCCTCGTCGAAATCGCCAGATGTCATGGTTTACGCACCATCATTGATACGACATTCGCTACACCCTGCAATGTCCGTCCTTTGGAATACGGCGCCGACCTGGTGATCCACAGCCTGACCAAATATCTGGCTGGTCACAACGACCTGTTGGCTGGCTGCGTCACAGGAGGTTTCGAAATCACGACAGCCCTGCGCCAGTCTCAGAGCGTTCTGGGCGCAGTGCTCGACCCCCACTGCGCCTATCTGATCCTGCGGGGCCTCAAGACACTGGGGCTGCGTATGCGCCAGCACAATGAAAGTGGGCTGCGCATTGCCCGTTTTCTGGAAAATCATCCAAAGATCCGCCGGGTTTGGTATCCGGGATTGGAGAGCCATCCGGATCACGCGGTAGCCGTCCGTACAATGACCGGCTTCGGCGGCGTCATTAGTTTTGAAGTGGAAGGTGACGGCCCGGCTACAGGTCACTTTATTGATGCCTGCCGCATTCCGCGCATCGGCCCCAGCCTGGGCGGGGTCGAAAGTCTCATCGAGCAGCCGGCGCTGGTCAGTTACTACGACACCGATCCGGAGGCGCGGCTGAACCTGGGCATCTCCGACGAGCTGGTGCGCCTAAGTGTTGGCATCGAAGATACCGACGATCTGCTGGCCGATTTCGAACAGGCGTTAGAGAAGGTGTAGGGGCCGGGCGAATCGACTCGGAAGTTGCGACGGAAAACCGATCGGTTTGGTAGTTTTTAGTTTCGAGTAACTGCAGTGAAGATGAAGCAAGCAGCGCGATGATACCATCCAATGGCCAGAACGCTATACTGTCTGCGTCTACGCGCCCCTGCTCGAAAGGGGCGCATTCAACACTTTTCCTCCTTATATCCCTGCTCTTGATCTCTGCCTGCGCATCAGCTCAGCCCTCTCTGGCCTCGGCCGACGTCGTGAGCGTCCTTAGTCGGCCACTGGATGGCGGCTTCGCCCGCGCGCTGGCGCCACTGGACTTCCAGTTTCCCCAGGATCACGGCCCCCACAACGACTACGCCACCGAGTGGTGGTACTATACCGGCAATCTGACCGCTGATGATGATGCCGCGTACGGCTATCAACTCACGTTTTTCCGCAGCGCGCTGGCGCCGGGTGAAGCCGAGCGTCCGTCCGATTTCGCTACGCAACAGATTTATATGGCCCATTTCGCGGTCACCAGCGCTCCGGCCCGACAGCACGTGAGCTTCGACCGCTTTAGCCGGGGAGCCGGGGGCGTGGCTGGCGCAAGCGCCGCGCCCCTTTCGAGCAGGGGCGCACGTAACACTGCCCCTCGCTATCAAGTCTGGCTCGACGACTGGCGCGCGGAGGAGGCCGGGCCAGGACAGATGCGCCTGCTGGCTGCCGCCGACAGCGAAGACGGCCCAGTTGCCATCGATCTCACCCTCACACAGACGCGCCCGCCGCTGCTCCACGGGGAGGCTGGCTTCAGTCGCAAGGGCCCGGAAGTGGGCAACGCCAACCACTACTACAGCCTCGTAAGAATGGATACCACCGGACAGATCGTTTTCGGCGACGCGCAAGTCGGCGTATCCGGCCTAAGCTGGATGGATCATGAGTTCGGCTCCTCTGCGCTTAGCCGCGATGCCGTCGGCTGGGACTGGTTCGCCGTTACTCTGGACAACGGCGTTGTGTTGATGTTTGCCGAAATTCGCGCGCAATCCGGCGCAAGTCAGGAGATCTTCGAGGGCACGCTTAGCTTCCCCGATGGGCGACAGCTCTCGATCTCTCACAACGACTTTGAACTGATGCCCACAGATCAGTGGACCAGCCCGAACAGCGGTATCACCTATCCTGGTGGCTGGCGCGTCATCTTTCCGCAACACGACATCGAACTGACGATCGACCCGTTGATCGACGATCAGGAGATGGACGTCACCTTCACCTACTATGAAGGCGCTACGGTCGTCCAGGGCACAATGAACGGCAAACCTGTCCGCGGCCGTGGTTACGTGGAACTGACCGGCTATGGCGCTGGTGGGTAGCAGAGATAGTGCCCCATAGAGGAACCGTTTTGCCAATTATGGAAGAGTGATTCACAATGGGGGCTGATACGCATCGCGCCTCTTTCGAGCAGAGGCGCATCTCACCTGCCGCGCCTCTCTCGAGCAAGAGGCGCATCTCACCTTTCGCGCCTCTCTCGAGCAGAGGCGCATCTCACCTTCCTTACAGCGCGGCCGAAACGTGTCGCCCGCAGACGCTGTGAACGAGCTTTGATGAAGGAATCACATCATGTCAATATATCTGGTGTATAAAGAATCAACAAAGATTGCAACCAAATTGCGCCAGGCCGCCCAGAAGAGATCCTGGCGCTGCCTGAGATTGATGACCTATGTACTGATCAGCGCACTGATTCTGGGGGCCTGCGCTGCGGCGGCGCCTGCCTCTTCTGTGGAGGCGCCTGTGCCCGTGGCCGCAGATACCGCCACACCAGAACCGGAGCCGACCAACACACCCGTATCCGAAACGGAGCCGGTACCCACCCCTACACCGCCGGCGCGGGAAGAAGCGGATGCAGACAGTATGCCCTCTACCGCGAGCCAGACGTTCGCGATTGTGGCGGAAGAATCAGAAGCCCGTTTTCTCATTGATGAACTGCTCTTTGGCGCGCCCAAAACGGTTATCGGCACAACGCGCGCGCTTTCCGGAGAACTGACTGTCAATCCGACCGACCCGCCGACCAGCGCAATTGGCCCGATTCAGATCGACGCCAGTACGTTCGTCACCGATCACAACCGCCGCAATGGGGCCATTCGGCGCTTTATCCTGCAAACGAACCAGCATCAGTTCATCACCTTCACCACAACGGCGCTCTCCGGCCTGCCGCATACTGTGTCTGTTGGCGACGAAGTACACTTCGATGTAACCGGTGATCTGACAATCCGGGATATCACCAATCCCGTATCCTTCGCTGTGACATTGCAGATCGTCTCTGAGAGTGAACTGCGGGGAAGCGCCACGACCGTCGTTACCAGAGAGGCGTACGAACTCACCATTCCCCAAGTGCCAAATGTTGCGAACGTCGGAGAGGAGTTTATTGTCGAGTTCGACTTTGTAGCCCGGGCTGATCAGTAGCCAGTAACTGCAGTTACTGGCTACTGATTACTGGCAACTCTATGCCCTACTAGAAACTGACCACTAAAAACTGCAGAGCCTCCTGTTCTGTGTTTCCGTACCATCTCCCGCTAAGAGGAGCATCCGCTTTGCATGAGCCGCGGCAGCCAACCGTCATATTCGGCGCTTCTGTAGATATCAATACCTTACGCGAAGGGTTCAATCGGGGATTTGCGGATTACCCATACAACATGCAGTTGGAATCGGCTGCAATGCAGGATTACCTGCTTCGTTCCAGCATCACTGCCGAAGACTGCGCCGTTCTGATGGCGGTGGAGCAGGGACGGCCCCAGGGCGTTGGGGCCGCCCTTTTGGCCGTGCGCCAGGTTGAAGGTTGGTGTGGTGGCCTGTGTGTTGCGCCGGCATACCGTGGTCAGGGGTGGGGCAGGCGCCTGATGGAACAGATCAAGCGCCGGGCTGTGGAGCGGGGCGTAAGTCGCCTACGGCTTGAGGTGCTGGTCGGGAACGAGCAGGCCCGCTCAGTGTATCGGCAGCTCGGATTTCAAGAACAGCGAGAGTTGCTGATCTGGGAGCGGGACCCCCGTCAGGGGGCCCTTCCTCTCCCCTACGAGCGGCTGGAAGAGGCCGATCCGGTCCAGATTCTGCAGAAGTTCTACCGCTGGCACGAGTTGACAATGCCCTGGCAACGGCGCTCCAGGAATCTGCTCAAGTATCTGGAACAGCATAACTGCATTGGCCTTACGATTCCGGCCAAAGATGGCGCGCCGGTTGCCTACGCACTGGCGCGGCGATCGAGCGGGCCGGCAATGGCAAAGCGAAAGAATCTGCACACTGGTCGGCGTCCCTTGCAAATAGTTTCGACAGAATGGCGAACAGGCGCATCGGACGCGCCGGCGAGGGACGAGTCATCAATCCGGCTGCACATTCTTGACATCGCCGTCGACCCGAATGCCAATCTTCTGGACGCAGGACGTCCGTTGGTGCAGGCCCTTCAGCTCCGTTACGCCGATGCCGTGTTGACGCTTACCAACGAGCCGGCGGACAGCCGCCTCAACCCTATCTTCGCATCTTTCGGTTTCCGGGTTGCTGAGCGACAGTACGAATTAACGCTGGACCTCTGAGGCAGCCATGCTGATGAAATTCAATGATGGTACGGGGTCTCTTGCGCGCCCTTACTCGAAAAGGGCATATTTGAACACTGTGCCACATCAGGAGATTCAGAATCGATGACAGACCCAATTCGTGTAGCAGTAACGGGCGCTGCCGGCAATATCGGCTATGCCCTCATCTTTCGCATCGCGAACGGCGATCTGTTCGGCCCGGATCAACCGGTCATCCTGCAGCTATTGGAGATTCCACCGGCGATGGACGCGCTGGAAGGAGTAGCAATGGAGTTGGAGGACTGCGCCTTTCCCCTTCTCACACAGACCGTTCTGACCGATGAACCGGACGTAGCCTTTGCAAGCGCCAATTGGGCTCTGCTGGTCGGCGCGCGCCCCCGCGCTGCTGGAATGGAGCGCAAAGATCTGCTTAGCGCCAACGGTCCGATTTTTGTCAGCCAGGGCCGAGCCATCAACGACAATGTCGCCGATGATGCGCGCATCGTTGTAGTCGGCAACCCGGCCAATACCAACTGTTTGATCGCCATGCGGAACGCGCCCGATGTGCCCGCTGAACGCTTTACGGCTATGACCCGCCTTGATCACAATCGCGCCCAAAGCCAGCTGGCCCAGAAGACAGGGCGACCGCTCCACGCGGTGACGAATGTGACGATCTGGGGCAATCACAGCGCCACACAATACCCGGACGCATTCCATGCGCAGATAGACGGGCAGCCGGCTCCAGCTGTCGTGGGTGATGACAGCTGGATAAAAGAGACATTTATCCCAACAGTACAGAAGCGGGGCGCTGAGGTGATCGCCGCCCGGGGCGCCAGCAGCGCGGCGAGTGCGGCCAACGCCTGCATCAATCATGTGCAGAGCTGGCATGCCGGCGCCGCCGAAGGCGATTGGGTGAGTATGGGCGTTCCCAGCACCGGCGAATATCACTCGCCAACCGGGGTGATCTTCAGCTATCCCGTGACGATCCGGGATGGAGTGTATCGGATTGTGCAGGGGTTGGAACTGAATGATTTCGACCGGGAGAAGATCGCCGCCACTGGCGCGGAACTGCTGGCAGAACGGGCCGCTATCGCCGATTCGTTGCCATGACTAGCGCCAGCCTTCATCCGTGCCGCCAGTTCCCGTTGTATTTGCGATAGGGGCATAAGGCGCGCTGTCATTTTGGCTTGTCTCCGCCGTCCATTTGCGCGCCCTTTCTCGAAAAGGGCGCATTTGAACGCTGTCGCCCTTGCGCTCGAAGTAATTCATCTGTCTGGCCACTTCACCGCACCCCTCGGCCAGACGGATGACAGTGAAAAATGGATTATCTCCGTCCTGGAAGCGATTATCCAACCCCTCGGCGATTTTGTAGAGTTTCTCAATCATTTTGTGATCCTGCCAGCCGGTCGAGTACGCGCTGCAAATCCTCCGGCAGCGACGACTCGAACATCCGCTGTTCTGCCGTTCCAGGCAGGCGGATCTCCAAGCGGTGGGCGTGCAGAAATGGCCGCTCCAGGGACAGACGCGGTCGCATGTAGCCGTAGTCGCTATCCCCCACCAAAGGATGTTTGCGCCAGGCAAAATGCGCGCGAATCTGGTGCGTGCGCCCTGTGTGCAGAATAACGCGGACGAATGAGAAACGGACTGTCTGGCCGCCCGCTTGGCTTGCGTAGACGCGCAGAACCTTGTAGTCGGTCACAGCCGCGCGGCCGCGCGCAATCGCCGGCGAGGCCGGCCGTTCCGACTCAGGCGTTATCTTCATCGCGCCTCGCCGTGAGGGCTGAGCGCGCCGCAGGGTCGCGCCCCACAGTGGCGCGCAATACAAATCGTTCGCCAGCCCGGAAGGAGCCTGCAACACGGCCATGCGCTGCCGCTGAACTGGATGGCGGCCGATGGGCGCGTCGATGCGTCCCTGCGGCGGATCGATTCCGCCCTCTAGTAGAGCCAGATATTCCTTGAAAACTGTGCGACCGGCGAACTGCTCCTGCAGGAAGCGCATGGCCGCGTCATTCTTGGCGACGACAATGAGACCGGAGGTGCCTTTGTCCAGCCTGTGGACGATGCCGGGGCGCTTTTCACCGCCAATCCCTTCTAACTCAGGGCAATGGTGCAGAACAGCGTTGGCGAGGGTGCCGCCCGCGTGACCCGGCCCCGGATGGACGACGAGACCGGCCGGTTTGTCGATGATCAGCAGATCGCTGTCTTCGTAGATGATATCAAGAGGGATGTTTTCCGGCCGCAGGGTCGTCTCCGCCGGCGCCGGCCTATGCACGACGATCTGTGCGTCTGCTTCGATGGGCAATCCGTTTTTGGTTGGACGCTGCCCATTGACGAGAACGTGCCCGCCTGTGATCCAGCGTTGGACTGCGCTGCGGCTGGTCTCTTGGAACTGCTCCGTTAACCAACGGTCCAGACGTTGGCCGGCCGCGGACGAGGGAACGATGAAATGTTGCGCCAGATGGCTCTCCGTATCGCCGCTCCACAGTAGCGGCATAATGCAACCTGCCACGCGTCGGTGTTCGTCTCGACTCGCTTGACTACGCTTCCGATGACTCAGCTGCGCCCATGTCGATGGCCTTGATCTTAGCCTGCCTGGAGTTCTGCACGTCCTGATACAGGATAATGACCGCCAAGGCGATGACACTACAAACGATTGAGGCATCAGCGATATTGAAATTCGGCCAATAGTAGACGCCGGGCACGCCGATCTTAACAAAATCGGTCACATAGCCTTGATTGATGCGGTCGATGACGTTCCCCAACGCGCCGCCGACCTGCAAACCAAGGAGAACGCGTATCAAACGTTGATTTTCCGGCAGATGTCGCACCGCATAATATAAGACACCAACCGTCACCACCGCGGCGATGATGATAAAGATAGATCCTGCCCCCTGCAAGATGCCGAAGGCCGCGCCGTAATTGTCCACGTGTTCAAAAAGGAAGTATGTACCCAACGCCGGGATGGGAACGATGTAATCGAATTTAGCGATGTTCTGCCGTACCAGTTCCTTCGTCCACTGATCCAGCAAGATCACAACAGCAGCCACCAACAGGATAGGCCATACGCGCCGTGCAATCCGGCTGAACATCGAACCATCTTGCCGCTCCACAGTAGCGGCATAATGCAATCTGTCAGACATTTCTGTCTCCTTTCTGACTTGCATCCCATTCTAACACACCAATTGAAAAGTGAGGAATTGAAGACATCTATGCTATACTTACGCGCATTATAGTGGCGCGCAAAACAACCCTGGTTTGCGTGTATTGTTAGCTGTTTCAACCATACTGGAGAGCTTGCATGGCTCGGGAAATAACAGTTGCCCTTGTGCAGATGGCCCCCGCATCGACCACCGCCGAGGAAAACCTGCGCAAAATGGGCGATTTTGTGGAACGCATTTGTAGTGAACAGCCGACAGATCTGATCGTTTTCCCGGAACTAAGCTACACCGGGACAGAGCTAGGCCTACGGGCGACGACTCTGGCTGAACAGGCGCCAGGCCACGCCACAAACTACTTGGCTAAACGGGCTGACGACTTCAACACCCACATCGTTTTCGGTATGGTCATCAAAGAAAGGGTCGAGAGCATTCTGTATAACGGCCTCGCCTGTCTGGGGCCGGAAGGCAACGTGATGGCTGCCTACCACAAAGTACATCTGCTGGGAGAAGAACGCCAGGTCTACCGCTCTGGCTTCCGTTTTTTCAATGTGGACGCGGACTGGGGACGTTTCGGGCTGATGATCGGATCCGACCTGATCTTTCCGGAAGCGGCCCGCAGCCTGACCCTTGATGGCGCAGAACTGCTCGTACTGGCGGCCAACTGGGAAGCCAATCACCAGGAGCAGTGGCGGGCGCACATTATCAGCCGGGCTGCGGAAAACGCCGTGTTTGTGGCCGCAGCCAACCGGGTCGGTGAGGAGCCGACCATTCAGTTCGCTGGGGATTCGATGCTGGCCGGACCAGTCGGTGAAGTGTATACGGTTCTGGAGGAAGCTATAGAGGGATATGCAGTCGCTACCATCGATCTGGACAAGGTGCGGGAGACACGCGAGGAGCGCCAATTGATCCAGTTCCGCGAGCCGAATGCCTACCGGACCATTGTCAGAAAATACTAATCGCGTCGCGCGCAAACAACCTGCATAGCTTGGCTGAGAGGCGACGCAACCAACATACAGAGTAGCCAGCAGCCTGATCACTGCAGTTCTGATAACGGCTACCACAGACAGCGAATATTATGACCAAGCGGGCGCAACTGTCCCAACAATTGTTTACATCTTTCATCAGTGGAGACTGGCAAGAGCACGCGGCGATGACCGACTACCGCGCCGAGTGGTTCAACTCCTTGCTAGTCGAGCGGGCTGCCTGGACTGCGCACGCCCCCACAGTCGAGCTGCTGAATACGGTCATTGGCGGACCAGGCTTCGTCTGGTTCCGCTTCTGGCTGCCAGATCTGGATCAGATGGTTGAGAAGTATTTCAACGCTGAGGGCGACGCAATCGGCGTCTACCTCCCTGTGTGTAAACCGCTGGTGCAGGATGACAAGGCCTACCGCACTTCGGATCTGATTCTCGCCATCTGGTATGATGCAGCCAAACGGGTTTCCGTGTTGCGGGAGGAGGAATTCGACGAAGTAGTCCGCCGGCGGATTCTCAGCAGCAAGGAGGCTGAGCGAGCAGAGACCCGCATCCGGGAACTGACAGCAGCTATCTTCCGTGAAGAGTTCCCCCCACCGCTGGTGCGCAATTTTGCCATCACTATGGAAGCGTGAGCGCTCTCCATCCGCCGGACATAGCGCGAACGCTGAGTTGAAGAGAGTACGCTCCGTTCACAATGATTGCAATCGTTGATTATGGCGTCGGCAACCTGCGCAGCGTCTACAAAGCTTTTGAGACGGTGGCCGGCCCTCTGGGAATTCAGGTCGATATCGTCGACCGTCCACTGGATTTCACCCACTGGCGGGCGCTTGTGTTGCCGGGCCAGGGCGCGTTTGGTGACAGTATCGACAACTTGCGCCGCCAGGGATTTGAGGCCCCGTTGCTGGACGGTGTGGCCGCGGGCCTGCCCCTGCTGGGCATCTGTGTAGGGATGCAGCTTCTCTTCGACGAAAGCGAGGAGATGGGCGTCCACGAAGGTCTGCATCTGATACCTGGCCGGGTACGGCGCTTCCCGCCAGAGATGCCGGATCCAATCCGCAACAGCCGCACCCTGCGCATTCCACAGATCGGCTGGAATCAGTTGCATCGGCAGTACCCGGATCCATTGTTGGCGGGTGTCCCCGATGGCGCCTATGCCTATTTTGCCCACAGTTATTATTGCGATGCCACCGAATCGGACGCGGTGCTCACGCTCACCGATTACGGCATTCACTATCCATCGATTGTCCGTCATCACAATGCCTGGGGCATTCAGTGCCATCCGGAGAAAAGTCATACCGTTGGACTGCATATTCTACGTAATTTCATGCAGACAGTGGAAAGCCAGGCGTTGGGCCGCCAAGGACAGTGATACCATTCTTGCCCAGCTTGGGCGGATACTCCCCCTTTCAAGTTTGCGACGTCGCGCCCTACAGTGGCGCGCAATACGACCCTATCGCGCCCTACAGTGGCGCGCAATATACCTTTTGACCACACTGTATCTCATTACCCACGCCTATACGCGACAGGTTCCTGACACAGACGCCACCCTCTGGCGGTTGAACGAGGTGGGGCGAAAGCAGGCGGCGGCGCTGGCCCGACAGCCATTTTGGAACCGGGTGGACCGGGTGCTGCTGAGCAGCGAGCCCAAGACCCGTCTGACCGTTGAGCCGCTATGGCAGGCCAGATCCTTGCCAGTGCAGGAGGATGCCCGCTTTGATGAGTTGCGCCGCACGCCCGAATGGACGTACGCTTATACAGCCCGGGTCGCTGAAGTATTCCGCCGGCCGCAGGAATCGATTGCCGGCTGGGAACCGGCGACAGAGGCGCTGACCCGCTTCCGGTCGGGTGTTGCCGAGTGGACTGCCCGCTATCCGCAAGAGGCGTTTGCGCTCGTTGGTCACGGTCTGACGCTCAGCCTATATCGGGCGCATCTGTTGGGTCTGCCTCGAGTGGCTCTGCGAGATTGGCAGGAGTTGGCCTTTGCCGCGGTTGCCTGCGTGGTTGACGGTCTGATCATTGAAGATTTCACCGTGCCGCCCGCTGTTCCAATCGTTCCCAGAGACGCGACATCGGCGCGCGCCACCCGTCTTTCTCGTTCATCGGAGTAAGCCGTGGAAGCTTTTCTCGAACTGGAATTTGAAATCGTCCAGGTTCTGGTCGTCGTCCTGCTGGTGGCTCTGGGCGTGCGCCGAGTGCGGCTTCCCTACACAGTTGCACTGGTGGTCGCTGGATTGGTACTGGCAGTTCAGGGCAGTCTGCATCTGGAACTGACACCGGGTCTGGTGCTTGGCCTGTTTGTGCCGCCGTTGATCTTTGAAGCCGCCTTCCATCTGCAACTGAAGAATCTGCGGGCAGATCTGACACCGATCGTGGCGATGGCGGCGCCGGGCGTATTGCTCAGCACAGGAATCATCGCCGCAGTGTTGGTCGTCAGTAATGTGTTGCCCCTGCCAGCCGCTCTGATCTTCGGCGCGCTGATATCCGCAACCGATCCGGTGGCTGTCGTGGCCACCTTTCGATCTGTCGGCGCGCCCAAGCGGCTGATGACGCTTGTGGAAGGGGAGAGTCTGTTCAACGATGGCACCGCAGTGGTCATCTTCCACATAATGCTTGCCCTGGCTCTGGAAGGAACCCTCAATCCTCTTGACGGTGTCCTTGATTTCCTGCGGGTATCGGTTGGCGGGCTTATCATCGGCGGGGCCCTCGGTTATGCTGTCGCCAAATTGATCGAACACATAGACGACTACCTGATCGAAGTGACGCTGACGACGATTCTGGCCTATGGCAGCTATCTTCTGGCCGAAGAATTTCACGTCAGCGGTGTGCTGGCGGTGGTAGTGGCGGGATTGGTCAACGGCAATATCGGCCCCCGAGGCATGACCCCTTCGACCAAAATCGTGCTCTTTACCGTCTGGGAATATATCGCCTTTTTGGCCAATTCGTTCATCTTCATTCTGCTCGGCATCAGTGTGGAATTGGACGAACTGACCGCATATGTTATTCCGTCACTGATCGCAGTCGCCGCTGTGTTGGGCAGTCGATTTTTCGTGGTCTATCTACTGGCCGGTATCGTGCGCCTGTTCAATCACACGGTGCCGCGCGCCTATCTGCTGGTGATGTCCTGGGGCGGTCTGCGCGGCGCCATCAGCCTGGCGCTGGCCTTGAGCCTACCAGCTGCCATCAGCAATCGGCAGCAGCTCTTGGCGATGACCTTTGCTGTCGTTCTTTTCACACTTCTGGTGCAGGCGGTTTCGATATCAAAACTGCTCACGTGGCTTGGCCTTACCCAGAGATCGCAGCAATCCCGTGAGTATGAGCGCATCCAAGGGCAACTGCTGGCCATTCGTGCCGCCAACCGCTACCTGGACAGGCTCTATCGCGACGGCGCTCTCATCCCAGCCGCCTATACAACCGTTAAGGCGGAACTCACGGCGCGCGAGGATCAGGTCGATGGTCAGATCGAAGAACTCCTGACTCAGCAACCGGAGCTACGCGACCAGATCACCTCCCTGGCTCGTATGGAGGCCCTGCGCGCTGAGCGCGCATCGCTGGATGAACTGGCCCGAGACGGCCTATTGAGCGAAGAGACGTTACTCGAACTGCAGGCAGAACTGGACGAATCCATGGCTGAAAAACTATGGCCCCCATCGAAGTGAAGCGACGAAGCCATTGTCAGCGTCGATGATCCCCATGAGATCGATGCCATGGCTGAAAGGCCATGGCTCCATTGAAGAGAAGAGAGGCGAGCCAAGGAGAGAAAAAGGGAGAGAGGTTCTCTCACTCCTCACTTTATCAGCATTATGCGAATCTATCCCGCGATTGATCTGAGGCAAGGACGCTGTGTGCGCCTGCGCCAGGGCGACCCGAACGCAGAGACCGTCTACGGCCATGACCCGGCGCGCATGGCCCGCCATTGGGTGGGGCTGGGCGCAGAGTGGCTTCACGTCGTCAATTTGGACGGAGCCTTCACTGGCACAGCCAGTGGCGCGCAATACAATTCGCGCCTCTTTCGAGCAGAGGCGCATTACAACCTTCACCCGCACGTCCAGCGTCTGTCTGCGGACGCGCAGTTGGCGCGCCAGGAACTGCCGATCAATTTGCAGCGTCTGCAGCAGATACGAAAGGCGGTCGACGTGCCGATTCAATTTGGCGGCGGGCTGCGTACCCTTCACGATATTGAGCTGGCCCTGGCCCTGGGCGCTGACCGAGTGGTGTTGGGGACCGTCGCCGTGCGCGATCCAGAACTGGTGCGCGCCGCAATTCAGCGCTGGGGCGGACGCCAAGTGGTGGTTGGGCTGGACGCCAAGGACGGCAAAGTCGCCACGCACGGATGGCAGAAGGTCAGCCAGCTGAGCGCCATCGAACTGGGGCATCGAATGGCGGCTCTGGGCGTGGAACGGGTGCTGTACACAGACATCAACCGAGACGGAATGCTCAGCGGCGTGAATGTGCATGCCACTGCAACCCTTGGCGATATGACCGGTCTGCTGGTGATCGCCAGCGGGGGCGTCGCCGGCCTGGACGATATTCACGCGCTCAAGAGGCATGAACATTACGGAATTGACGGGGTGATCGTAGGCCAGGCGCTGTATACGAACGCCCTGGCGTTGCCAGCCGCCATCGAAATCGGCAAGGCGCCGCGCAAACGTCGCAGTGCCGGCATCATTCCGATTCGCTATCGCAACGACGACGCTGTCGCCAGCGATGGACCGCTCCCGGGATCGCGGGCGTCTCACCCGCATCATAATGGCGGGCCACAGCTCTTGCTCCTGTACAATCACTTTTTCGAGGAGTGGCAGTTCCCGCGCGGGGGCGTCGAAGCGGGCGAAATCGATTTGAACTGTGCCCGGCGCGAGTTTGCCATCAAAACCGAGCTGCCGATTCTCAAGATATACGAAGACTGTCCAACAGTCCTGGATTTCACTGTCAGCATTCGCGGATACGACATCGAACAGACGGTCGTCTACTTTTTAGCGGAAATCGGGGCCGGGACGGTTCGCCTAGGTCATGATAACCATAGCGAATATCGCTGGTGCAGTCTGGAGGAAGCGAAGAACCTGCTGAGGGAGACTTCTCTGGAACAGATCCCCGCATGGCAGGCCGCGATCCGGTTTTCCGATGGGCGCATCTCCAATTAGGAATTATCCAATTCCTAATTCATAATTTCTAATCCGTAATTGGAACGGAGGCCACCTTGCTGGCAAAACGAATCATTCCCTGTCTTGATGTAAAAGACGGACGCGTCGTCAAAGGCATCAATTTCGTTGACCTGATCGATGCCGGCGATCCGGTGGAGCAGGCCAGAGTGTATGATCGGGAAGGCGCGGACGAGCTGGTCTTCTTGGACATTACCGCTACCCATGAGGCCCGCGATATCGTCGAAAATATGGTGCGACGGGTGGCGGATACGGTCTTCATTCCGTTTACCGTCGGTGGTGGCATCCGCACCGTCGAGGATATGCGGGCGATCCTACTGGCCGGCGCAGACAAAGTGAGTGTGAATAGCGCCGCTGTGCGCAATCCAGAGATCATTCAGGAAGGCGCGCGCCGCTTCGGCAGCCAGTGTATCGTTGTGGCCATCGACGCGCGCAGACGCCAGATCGCGGAGCGGCCCGCCGACCCCGCGCAAGGGGGGCGAAGCGTGAGCGCTCTCCATCCGCCGGCGAAGCGTGAGCGCTCTCCATCCGCCGGACATAGCGCGAACCCTGAGGACATAGCGCGAACCCTGAGAAGTGAACCCGGCATGGAGAGCAGCGCGTCGCGCGCGACAGAGGCGCGCACAGACAAACCTGAAGCTCCCGCTTGGGATGTTTTCATCAGCGGTGGGCGCATCAACACCGGCCTGGATGCTGTCGAGTGGGCCCAGAAGGTCGAATCGCTGGGCGCCGGCGAGATTCTACTGACATCCATGGACGGAGACGGCACCCAAGAGGGGTACGACGTAGCCCTGACTCGGGCCATTTCGGACGCGGTCAACATCCCGGTCATCGCCAGCGGCGGCGCCGGCAGACCGGAAGATTTCGCGGCCGCGCTCACCAACGGCGGCGCGGATGCGGTCCTGGCCGCCAGCCTCTTCCACTTTCGGCAACTGCAGGTGCTGGATGTAAAACAACATCTGCAGGCGCGTGGCATTCCCGTGCGTATGCCGGAAGAGACGATGCTGAGTGGCCCAGAGGGCGTCCCCACTTCGTGAAAAACAGTAGCCAGTAGTCAGTTTCTAGTGGCCAGCGCCGGTACTGGCCACTAACCACGAACCACTAAAAATTGCAGTTGACGACAGCGGCCCAGCCGCCCCACCCAAACGCCCAATGTCCGAACGAATTGCCTCCCTCTCCGCCACGATTGCCGATCGCAAGGCCAACCCGACACCGGAATCCTATACGGCCCGTCTGTTTGCCGCCGGAACCGGCAAAATTGCCCAGAAAGTCGGTGAGGAAGCGGTGGAAGTCGTGGTCGCCGCCCTGCATGAAAGCGATGAACGGCTTGTCTCGGAGATGGCCGATCTGATCTACCACAGCCTCGTCCTGCTGGCGCAGCGAGAACTCTCCTGGGCGGACGTGGAGGCCGAACTGGCCCGGCGCTTTCGATCAGGTACGGAATAACAACAATCTCGACTATGATTGACGGAGAATCTATAGTCAAATTCGCCCCCTTTCCCGCCCAGTGGTATAATACAACCTAGTGATTCCAACTGAATCTAGGAGGAAATCAAATGACTGTTTCTATGGTAGAAAACACACGCAATGGCGCCCCCTACGTCTCGACCAGCGCAGCCAATCCTGTCCGGACCGAACAGCCCTTCGGCCCGGATGCCATGACCTTCGATGATGTGCTGTTGGTGCCGGGATACGCTGAAGTTCTGCCCGCCGATGTGGACATCAGGATTCAACTCCATCCCAAACTGGCATTGAACATCCCGATCATCAGCGCGGCGATGGATACGGTCACGGAAGCTGAGTTGGCGATTGCCCTGGCCCGACAGGGTGGGCTGGGCGTCATCCACCGCAATCTGCCGGTGGCGCAGCAGGCTGAAGAGATCGACAAAGTCAAACGCAGTGAGAGTGGGATGATCGTTGATCCCATCACCATGCGGCCAGAGGACACATTGGCCGACGCCGAAATGGTAATGAGTCATTATCATATCAGCGGCATCCCGATTACTGATGACAACAAGTTGCTACTTGGTATTCTGACGAACCGGGATGTACGCTTTGCCAGCGATTACCACCGCCCGATCTCCGCTTACATGATTTCGGAGAATCTGATCACCGCGCAGCTGGGCACGACCTTTGAAGAAGCCAAAGAGATCCTCCATCGCTACCGCATCGAAAAGTTGCCTCTGGTCGATCAGGACGGCTACCTGAAGGGGTTGATTACCCATACGGATATTTTGAAACGACAGGACTTCCCCCATGCCGCCAAGGATGAACGGGAACGCCTGCTTGTGGCCGGCGCCATCGGCGTCGGTGCAGACGGGTTGCTGCGCGCCGAAAGTCTCGTCAATGCCGGCGCCGATGCCGTTGCCGTCGACACGGCCCACGGTCATACCCAGGGCGTCATCGAAACGGTGCGGGCTGTGCGAACGCGTTTCCCGCAACTGCCGATTCTGGCCGGGAATGTCGTTACCGCGCAAGGGGTACAGATGCTGGCCGAAGCCGGCGCGGATGTGGTGAAAGTGGGTGTGGGCGCAGGCTCTATATGCACGACCCGGATCGTCGCCGGCGCGGGAATGCCCCAACTTACGGCCATAGCCAGATGTTGCGAAGCCGCCACAACTTCAGGTGTGACGATCATCGCCGACGGCGGCATCCGCTACAGCGGCGATATCACAAAAGCCTTGGCCTGTGGCGCGTCTGCCGTGATGCTCGGCAGTCTGTTAGCGGGGCTGCATGAATCCCCCGGCGAGATCGTCATCCGCGAAGGTCGTTCCTTTAAGGAGTACCGGGGCATGGGCAGCAGTAGCGTCATGAAGGGCCGGACCGCCGATCGCTATGCCAGCGGGCAGACTGCTTCATCGGACATCGGCAGCAAGACCGTGCCGGAAGGTATCGAAGGGCAGGTGCCGTATAAGGGCTTCCTCAACGAGTTCGTCTACCAGTTATTGGGGGGCCTGCGCGCCGGGATGGGGTACGTGGGCGCGCAGAGTCTGCCGGATCTGTGGCGCAAAGCTCATTTCGTGCGCATTAGCCCGGCAGGCTATCAGGAAAGCCATCCGCACAGCGTTGTCATCACCAAAGAAGCGCCGAACTATCAAGCGAGACCAGGGACATAGAATGACTGTTACAGCCGTTGTGGGCGCCCAATGGGGTGATGAAGGAAAAGGCCGGATTATTGATTTTCTGGCGAAACGCGCCGATTTTGTCATACGTTTTCAGGGAGGCGACAATGCTGGTCATACGGTCGTCAACGACTTTGGCAAAAATGTGCTTCATCTGGTCCCCTGTGGCATCTTTTACCCGAACGTCCACAATATCATCGGCTCCGGCTGTGTGGTCAATCCCCAGTCCCTGCTGCAAGAGATCGCGCATCTGAAATCCATCGGTGTCAGTTGTGCCCGACTGTGGATCAGCAGTCGGGCACAGATGCTCCTGCCCTATCATCGAACCCTCGATGAGTTGGAAGAGAAAGCCAGAGGCGCAGACACGATCGGCACCACGAAACGGGGCGTTGGCCCTGCGTATAGCGATAAGGCAGCCCGCTCCGGCCTGCGTATGGGCGATCTCTTACAGCCGCAGTGGCTGGAGGGGCGTCTGGACAGCGCCCTGCGCGTCGTTAACCGTAAACTGGAAATCCTCGGGGGCGAGGCGGTCGATGGCCGCGAGTTGTACGGCCTGCTGATGGAGTGCCGTCTGCAGTTGGCTCCCCGCATTGTGGACACGGTGCCGATGCTGCGGATGGCGCTGGACGCAGGCAATGATCTGCTGCTGGAAGGCCAGCTCGGCGTCATGCGCGATCTGGATTGGGGCATCTATCCGTATGTCACCAGCAGCAACCCGACAGCGGCCTTCGCCACGTCCGGGGCTGGCCTGCCTGCCCGTTCCCTCGATAAGATCTACGGCGTCTGCAAAGCTTACAGCACCTGCGTTGGAGACGGTCCCTTCCCGGTCGAGCTTCATGACGCCATCGGCAAACGCATGCAGGATGTGGGCCAGGAGTTCGGCGCCACCACCGGTCGTCCACGGCGCTGCGGCTGGTTTGACGGCGTCGCCATTCGGTATGCCGCCTGGCTGAACGGCATGACCGGACTGGCCGTTACCAAATTGGATGTTCTCGATGGCATCCAAACCCTCAAAATCTGCGCCGGCTATCGCCTGTCAGACGGCTCAGAGATCACGAATACCGTCCCCGACACCTCCCTGCTGATAGACGCGCAGCCGATTTGGGAGGAAATGCCCGGTTGGAACATACCCACAACCGGCTGCCGCGGCTGGGAGGATCTGCCCTCTGCCGCCCAGAACTACATCAACCGCATTGCAGAGCTGGCCGGCGTGCCCGTCGCCTACGTTTCTGTCGGGCCGGAGCGGGACCATATGTTCGACAGGGGCGGCTCGCCATTCTGAGACTGATTCCAAACCATTCAGGCAGCAGTGCACAGAGACCAGGCGACTCCTCGGGCTGGCCGTGCATCTGGTGTGGCGCGCCAGTCCTCGCTTGCTGATCGGCATCCTCTTGTTGCTGATGCTGCAAGCGCTCCTGCTGCCGTTGCAACTTGCGTTGTCCCGGGCAGTGATCGACCGCGCAGCGTTCGACTTGGGTCTGCTCACTGAAATGGATTCCATGGCGATCCAGCTTCCTCTGCTGCCCTGGATTGGACTGGCTGCGGCAGCTTTGGCCTTGGGGCAACTCATCCAGCCTTTCTCCTCAACCTTTCAGAGCCTGGCCGGCGATCGGCTCACCGGCTACGTGACAGAACAGTTGAGCCGTGCAGCCAACCGCTGGCAAAGTCTGGCCCGCTTCGAGGACCCCAATCGGTAGCCAACGGGCAAGAGCAAGATTTCCAATCAGACACCTGGGTTATCGATCGCAAATTCTTTCGCCAGATTGTGCGTTTGTGATTGTTCAATGCACTACTGCTTTGCTATAATGAGCGCATCGATCACAAGGCCACGAGCGACTGACTGGATACAAATGGCTACATATACCCACGACACCTATCTGTCACCCCTGACCTGGCGCTACGGCAGCGAGGCGATGCGCGAAATCTGGAGCGAAGCCGAGAAACGGCGGCTGTTGCGCCGAGTGTGGGTGGCCCTGGCGGAAGCCCAACATGAGGCAGGACTTGTGACAGCGGATCAGGTGGCGGATCTGCAAGCCCACCAGAATGATATCGATATCGAACGCGCCCAGGAGATCGAACGCGAGATCCGCCACGATCTGATGGCCGAGATCCGCGTCTTCGCCGAGCAGTGTCCGCTGGGCGCCCCGATCATCCATCTGGGCGCGACGTCAATGGATGTGCTGGACAATGTGGACGCTCTGCGCTTACGAGCGGCCCTGGACCGCATTGTCGAGAGGCTGAACCTTGCGCTTGCCGCACTGGCGACGCGCATCGAAGCGGAAGCCGACACACCCGCTATCGCTTTTACCCACATTCAGCCCGCCGAACCCACGACCGTCGGCTACCGGCTCGCCCAGTACGGTCAGGATCTGCTGTCCGATCGGGCCGAGTTGTGTCGGGCGCGCAAAGGCATCCGCGGCAAGGGGCTGAAGGGGGCCGTCGGCTCCAGCGCCAGCTATAGCCAGCTTCTTTCTGGCAGCCACTGGAGCGCCCGGCAGTTGGAAGATCGGGTGATGCAGAAATTGGGCCTGCAGGCTTTTGAGGCCGCCACACAGACCTACCCACGCAAACAGGACTGGCTGGTGGTGAATGCCCTGGCAGGACTGTGCGCCAGCCTGCACAAATTCGCATTCGATCTGCGTATTTTGCAGTCGCCCCCCTTTGGCGAGTGGAGCGAACCCTTTGGCGCCAAACAGGTAGGCTCCAGCGCAATGCCCTTCAAGCGCAACCCCATTTCTGCCGAGAATGTCGATAGCCTGACCCGGCAAGTGGCGGCCCTGCCCCGCATCGCCTGGGACAATAGCGCGCTCAGCCTGCTGGAGCGCACTCTGGATGACTCTGCCAACCGGCGCCTCTTCCTGCCGGAGGCTTTCCTGCTGACAGATGAGGCGCTGACCCGCTGCTTGCGGCTGTTCGAAGGCCTGACTATATGGCCTGGCCCCACCGCCCGCAACCTGCGCGAGTACGGTGTCTTTGCCGCCACGGAACGGCTGCTGATGGAGGCAGTCAAAGCCGGCGGGGACCGGCAGGCGCTGCACGAAGTCATCCGCGAGCAGAGTCTGCTTGCCTGGCAGTCCCTGCAAGAAGGCCAACCCAATCCCTTGGCAGACAACCTGCTCACCGACGCGCGCATCTCTGCCCTGGTGCCGCCGGCTCGCGCCCGCAAGCTGCTGGATGTATCCGATTACGTGGGCGACGCGCCGCAACGGGCCAGGGCCATAGCAGCTGCAATCCGCACGGCGGTTGCCTGAAATGCCCCAACTCGTCATGACTGCCGCCCCGGGATCCGCCCAACTGGCCCTGGAGGAGTTCCGACGGGACAGCATCAACGGGCAGCAGCTGACCGAACTGGCGCCCGGCGTGTGGCTGGTGGACTGCGATGAGGGATTCTGGGGATTGGCGGAGACGTGGATCGACGAGCCGCCGATCTTTGTGCGCCATATCTGCCCTGTGGACCTCGCCATCCCCCTCATCGCCACGCGCGCATATAGTGAAGCGGTAGCGCATCGAAGTCGCGCCCCACAGTGGCGCGCAAAACAATCAATACCCATCAACAAGGGCTTGGCCCGACTCTCCGACGTGGCCGTAGCGGAGTATGCGGAACGAATCGACCCGGACGTCAGCTTTTCCGTCCAGAGCCGCATCCTGATTGACCTGCCGTACAAACCTTTCGACATCAACCAAGCCATTTCCGCCGCTCTCATCGACGCCACAGGCGCCGCCCTGGACGTACGCCAGCCATTTCAGATACTGTCCGTCGTCTGCGCGGCTGTGCCTGCCGCTTCCGTGTCGCGCCCTCATTGCCCCCCGCAACCGCTCGCGCCGGATATGCAAAACGCATTCCTTGGCCTCTCCCTCGCCTCCCACAACATATCTGATTGGGCTGGCGGCGTGCGCCGTTTTCGTCGGGAGAAGGAACAGATCAGCCGGGCGGAGTTCAAACTGCTGGAGGCGCTGGAGGCCTTTCATATCGAGCTGCCAAGCGGCGGAGTGGCCCTGGATCTGGGCGCAGCCCCAGGAGGGTGGACAAGAGTGCTGCGACAAACGGGGCAGTACGTAACCGCAGTCGACCCAGCGGCCCTGCACCCGAGTCTGGCAACCGATCGGGGCGTGCGCCACAAACGGATGACCGCTGAGACCTATCTGCGTGAGGGGCCAGACACCTTTGATCTCCTCGTCAACGACATGCGCATGAATGCGCGCGCTTCGGCCCGCTTGATGAACGCCTTCGCCGACTTTCTGTATCCCCACGCCGAAGCGCTGATGACCCTCAAACTGAGCCAGAGCGATGCCCTGCTCGACCGCGCCTGCGCCATTTTACAAGAGCGCTACGCCATCTTGCGCAGGCGGCAACTGTTCCACAACCGCAGTGAAGCTACCATACACCTGAAATTGAAAGAAACATAAGACGCCTGCGTCAGGTAGCTGACCCGAGCGGCAACGCATACAGATACCAGTACTCACTGCGCGGGTAGATGTGCGCCACGGACGCATCCCAGACAAACTCGCTGCCGCCTGTCAATGCCCGTAAACGCTGGTCGATGGCAGTGAGCTGCGCCGTCACGTCTGCGGCAACGCGCCTCTGTCGAGCAATGAGGGCTGAGCGCGCCGCAGGGTCGCGCCCCACAGTGGCGCGCAATTCAACAGGGTCGCGCCCCACAGTGGCGCGCAATTCAATGCCTTCCGCATCCAATGCTTTGCCTATCTCTGCAACCCGCTGGCGGTTGCGAATTTCAAACGGATACTGCACCCGGCACTCCCTGCGGTTCTCCTGGCAATCGTCGAGAAACCACTTCAAACTGTTCAGACGGGCCTTTGCCTCGCGCAGCAGCAGCGCCTGGTATGGAACCCGGAGGCGGCCCGTTGTTTCCTCGATCTTCGCTTTGGCATCCGCAAGCGCCTGCTTTTGCGCGCTGGACAAAGCGTCAGATTGCGCTGACAGTTTGTGCAGGCGCGCCAGCAGATCTCCGCCGCCGCTCTGCATCCGTTCCTCGCCGTGCAAGGGTGTGCGCAGAGCAATCGTCCGGTATACCTCACCGCGCAAAATGTAACTGTCCAACTGTTCGGCCATCGCCTGCACGACCGCCAGATCGGTTGCTGGAGTGGCGGCGATAACAGTACTGAGTTTGGTAGCCACTGTTCCTCCTTCGTTTCTCAAGGTGTAATGTGGCTGTGATACGCATCCCCCTCGTTTTCCAGCCACAACGTCACCGGGCCGTCATTGACCAGAGCCACTTCCATATGGGCCTGAAAAACGCCCTTTGCCACAGGGACGCCTTCCGCCGTCAGCAGTTCACAGAAGGCATTGTAGAGTTCAAGCGCCTGCGCGGGCGCCGCCGCCTGGGTGAAACTGGGCCGCCGGCCTCTGCGCGCATCCCCGTACAGCGTGAACTGGCTCACCGCCAGCGCCGCGCCCTGGACATCCGCCAGTCCCAAATTCATCTTCCCTGCATCGTCCTCGAAAAGCCGTAACCCCGCTATCTTTCGCGCCAGCCAGCGCGCCTGGGTTTCGCTGTCGTCCCGGGCTACCCCTAGCAGCACGAGATATCCGCGCCCGATGCTGGCCACCTCCTGGCCATCAACGGTCACGCTGGCCCGGCTAACTCGCTGAATGAGCGCGCGCATAGAGACTCCCTTACATTTGATTTTCAGATACCTGGATCGATCAAGCAGAGCTCCTGCCCGCTCCGTGGCCCGCCTGAAGCCTGAGTTCCCCTGAAACGGCATACACCCGGCTCAAATTCCTCGCCTATGCCACAGAGCCGGCCCGATAACAAGCGCTGCGACCCAACTGCCTCTCTATTCTGACCAGATAAGATCCAGCAGCGGCAGAGCCGGCCCGATAACAAGCGCTGCGACCCAACTGCCTGGACCGAAAAACCCTGCCGCGCCCAACAGCGCGCCGAGCGCCACGGCCCCGACGACTGTGAACGTCTGATTGGATAGAAGCTTTAGACCGCGCGTAGCCACACCCCAGGCCGCGCCGATACCAGCCCACAGGATCAATCCAATCGGCGCCTCCTCCGGAAAGAAACCAAGCAGAATGAGCGCCAGCATAACGACAGCCAGCCCCCGTTGTCGCTCGCGCAGCGACGGGTCACCTCCCATCCGTCGGGTCAGCCACTCCCCGCCGAAGGTGACCACCCAGCCCAGCGCCGCGGTCAACCAGGGCAGACCGTGGCCCGTATGGGTGAGGACGCTGGCGGGAATATAGATGAGGCGGAAGGCGAGAAAGAAAAGAATGATTGCAGAGTGAAGTGAGCGCCGGCTCATCCTTCAGTTCTCAATATGTGATGGGGATGATGACCTGCCGTTATCACCGCAATCATACAAATCATAAAAATCAGTGGTCAACTCTGCCGCCAACGCCATCGCCGCAGCCGGTTCGACCCAGACGAGGCTGTCGAGTTGCAGCGCATCTGCACCGACAGCCAGACAGTGGTGGGCCTGTTCGACCGTGTGAATGCCGCCACTGGCGATAAGGGAGCCAGGCAGGTTCAGCGCTTTCACTGCCAGCAGCGCTGCCAGCATCATGGGAAAGACCCCCGGCCCGAACGTTTCCCCTGTGAGCGCCTGTCCGTCCGCACGCACTGCCGCGCCCAGCGGCGGACTGCCGATCACAACACCAGCTGCGCCAGCCGCGACCACTGCCGGCGCCAACGCGGCCGCTCGTGTCAGCGGCAGCTTTGCCAGCGCCGGCAGATCGGACTCCAACAAACATACCTCCAGCAGTTGGGCGATCTCCGACTCGGTAGCCTCTGGCGGGCAGAGAAGCTCGAATCCCTGGCAACTGTCTGTGGTGGAAAGGCGCCGCGCTGTGCCGGCGGCTTCTGCGCCGGAGGCGTCAGCGATCTGGGCGATGACCGGACAGCCAATCCGGGACCAGAGAGGGGCGAATTTTTTCACCGCGGCCGACACGCCTCGATTCTGTACATCCATGTGGCGCACAAATCCGCCGACAGTCTCCGCCAAGCGGGGCCGCGGACTGCCGCCACGACTGCGGCGGGTGATCGGTCCAACCACCACAGCCCCGAACCTGCTCAGCTCCATCTCTCGATGCACTGCCTCACCGTAACCGATGCTGCCAGCCGCCAGCATCACCGGATTGTCCAGAGACAGACCGAGTTTGTGGTCAGGCGCGAGTTCGAGCATCAAGGCCGGCCTAACTCATCAACTCTGTAAATGTTTCAACGCCAATATTCGATCCACACAAGATCAGCCCGACCCGTTTGCCGACAGCTTTCTGGCGCAGAGGGCCGAGCAAAGCCGCAGTCGTGGCGGCGCAGGCCGGCTCGCAGGCCAGTTTCATCTCGTGGAAGAGAAGCCGCATACAGCGTTTTATCTCCTCGTCGCTGATGAGGACCACATCGTCGAGAAAGTGGCGGCAAAGGCTGTAGCTATAGGGTTGAGCCGCCGGCGCGCCCAGACTGGTGGCGATGGTCCGCACCTGTTCGATAGATTGGGGCCTGCCGCTGGCGAAGCTGCGCCGCATTGTGTCAGCTCCTTCAGGCTCCACACCGAAGATAGCGCAGCTGGGCTGGACCTGTTTCACGGCCGCGGCAATGCCCGCGGCCAGGCCACCGCCGCCGATGGGAACAATCAGCAGCTCCAAGGGGGGAGCGTCCTCGCATAGCTCCAGGCCGACGGTCGCCTGCCCCGCGATGATCGGGCGGCTCTCGAAGGGGTGAATAAACGCGCGCCCCTCCTCCTGTTGGATGCGCTCGACCTCGGCAAATGCCTGGTATACGTCATCGACGAGCGCCACTTCGGCGCCATAGCTGCGGGCCTTCTCCACCCGAAAGTGTGGCGCGGAGGCGGGCATCACAACTTTGGCGTTGCTGCCGAAGATCTGAGCGGCGTAGGCCACAGCAATTGCGTGATTGCCAGCGCTGACCGCGGTCACGCCCTGTTCCCTGCCCGCCGCGCTCAGTTGCAGGAGGTTGTTCACCGCGCCCCGGGACTTGAATGTGCCGGTCTTCTGAAACAGTTCCAGCTTCAGCCAGATCTCAGAATCAGCGCCAACTGCCGCAGTGACCGTTTCGCTTTGCCAACGCCAGACCGGCGTGCGCACAATATACGGATCGATCCGTTGGCGCGTGGCGCGGATTTCGTCGAGAGAGGGGATTTCAAGCGCGGTCGGAATGTCAGCGGTCATGGTTTGAGCCTTGGCGCATTCGAAAACTGCAGTTTTTAGTAGGGGCAACACTTGTGGTTGCCCAGAGCGGACACGAGGCCCGCCCCTACCAGCAGTTACTCGAAACTAAAAACTACTTTTCATGCAATCAACGTCCCCTTCGTGCTGGGAACCCCTGTCCGCCGGGCATCGAGCCGCGTTGCCCCGTCCAGGGCGCGGCCCAGGGCTTTGAACAGCCCCTCGGCCTTGTGGTGATCGTTGCGTCCGTACAGAATCGACGCGTGCAGGTTCATCCGTCCGTGGATGGCAATGCTTTCGAACAGATGAAAGAGGAGATCAGCGCTGATCTGCCCTAATCTGGGAGTGGTGAATTCAGCGTCGAAAACGCAATACGGCCGGCCGCTGAGATCAATGACAACCCGGGCCAACGTCTCGTCCATCGGCACATACGCGTGCGCGGCGCGTACGATCCCGCGGCGGTCCCCCAACGCCTGATCAATGGCTCGGCCCAGGCAGATACATACATCTTCAGCGGTATGATGTTCGTCGATGTGCAGATCGCCGCGGGCGTGCGCCGTCAGATCGAACAGGCCGTGCCCGGCCAGGAGTGTCAGCATGTGGTCGAGAAAGCCAATGCCCGTGTCGACCTCGGCTTTGCCGCTGCCATCCAGCATCAGCTCCAGGACGACCTGCGTTTCTTGTGTCGTTCGTTCGATTCTGGCTTGCCGCATAAGAAATCTGACTTGTTTTTTCGGTATGCTCGGCCCACTTCCGAGAGATCGCCGCACGTTCGAATGGCAATTGTCCCATTGATTGGGCCGCTAAGCAAACTCTCCCCCCTCTCCTTTCTTTTCTAGTCAGGAAGGGCTAGGCTTGTATAGTATGACAAATTAGCATACAATTTTAGAAAAGGATATGCCAAACGATTCGATCTATTTTGAGGAAGCGCAATTGAATCTCTTGATCAACGACGAACAGTTCCAAGTGGACGATGCCGAGCCCAACCGGCCGTTGCTGTGGGTGTTGCGCGACGAATTAGGGTTGACGGGCACCCGTTTTGGCTGCGGCGTCGGCATCTGCGGCGCCTGTACCGTTCACGTGGATGGCGTAGCGCTGAGAACCTGCATTACCCCGCTGGCCGCAGTGGTGGACCGTCCCATCCGCACGATTGAAGGACTGGCCGACGGTGATAACCTGCATCCGGTGCAGCAGGCATTCATCGATCTGCAGGCGCCCCAGTGTGGCTGGTGTATGAGCGGCCAGATTATGACCGCCGCTGCCTTGCTGGCCCAGAACCCATCACCGACGGCCGAGGAGATTCATATAGGCATGGACCGCAACTACTGCCGTTGCGGCTGTTATGCGCGGATCTATGCCGCGGTAGAAAAGGCGGCGCAGGGGCAGGCATGAAGCAAAGATATGAAGAGATGTGGATCATCGCCGTGATGTTCGCCAAGGAACAGAACGCATGACAGAACAGAAGTCTCAGAAAAAGGCAAAACCGGCGCGCCGATGGCGCTGGCGGCCCAGCCGGCGCGGCTTTCTGATCGGTACCGGCATACTGGCCGGCGGCTTGGCGCTCGGCGTTCCCATTGGCCTGCCGATCCTGCGGCGGGAAGTGGCCGGCTTTTTCGACAGTGGCGCGCTGCCGAGCAACTATCCCACCGACCCGGCTCTCTGGTTTACAGTGACCGCAGATAACCGGGTGCGGCTAATCCTGCCCAAAATGGAGATGGGTCAGGGGATTCACACCGCGTTGGGCCAGATCGCCGCCGATGAACTTTCTATCGCTTGGGAGCAGTTGGAAGTCATGGCCGCGGGCACGAATGAAGGGCCGGTGGATGCGTTCGGTACCTTCGGTAGCACCTCCGTGGCCAGCAGCTGGGAGCCTCTGCGACAGGCTGCTGCCACGCTACGGGAGATGCTGCGGGCAGAAGGCGCAACCCAACTGGGCGTCGCGCCGATGGCTGTGACCGTCGCCGAGGGTATGGTTTTCGTTACCGCCGAATCGGCGCGACGCCGCACGTTTGGAGATATCATCGTTGATGCTGATGCGGAACGCTGGCAGACGCCGGAAGAGCCGGCCCCACTGCTTTCTGACAATGCACTGCGCTTCGTCGGGCGCTCTCTGCCCCGGGTGGACATCCCGCTCAAGGTCACAGGTCAGGCCGACTACGGCTATGATATGCGAGTGCCGGGGATGCGCTACGGCGCGGTGCTCAAACCTATCCAACTGGCCGCTACGCTGGACTCGGTCGATACCTCTGAAGCTGCGCGCTCGCCTGGCGTTCAACAGATCGTCGTGGATGGCGATTTTGTCGGCGTCGTGGCCGACACCCGCTGGCATGCCTGGCAGGCTCGCAACCGCATCGACGCCCACTGGAAGGCTCCACGCCTGTGGACACAAGCGCAGATCGATGAGACAGTCTCCGTCGGTGGTCGCGGTGGCATTACGATCCAGGTGGAAGGTGACGGCTCGAGCCCACTCAGAAGCGGCGATGTCTTCAGCGCTGAGTATCGCACGCCCTGCGCCTTCCATGCTACGCTGGAACCCCAGGCCGCTCTTGCTGACGTGCGGACTGACTCGGCCACGATTTGGACCAGCACTCAGGGTCCCCACGTCATCCGTGGAGCCATCGCCGCAGCGCTGGAGCTGAAGCCAGAGCAGGTGGAGGTCATTCCCACCTACTTGGGCGCAGGATTGGGCTGCAAAATCGACTCCAAAGCGGCGATCGAAGCGGCTCGACTTTCTCAGGCGGTAGGCGCGCCGGTGCATGTAGGCTGGAACCGGGCCGAGGAGATGCGCAACGGATATCTGCGCCCTCCGACCCATCACCGATTGCGGGCACGGCTCGATGACGCAGGCCGCATCGAAGTGATGGAGCATCTGCAAGCCAGCGGCCAGGTCGCCTTTGGCTTCATCCCCGATGTGATGGCGGCCGTCCTCGGCGCGGACTTCGGCGCCTGGCGAGGGGCGATGATTCAGTACGCCATTCCCCATCGCCACGTGCGTACATGGGTGCGTACGCTGCCGCTGGACACTGGCTGGTGGCGGGGACTCGGCCTGCTGGCGAATACGTTCGCCCTCGAGAGTTTTATGGACGAGATGGCGGCTGTGGCCGGTGCAGATCCCCTGGCCTTCCGCCTGGACCATTTACCCAGTGGCGATAAGGGCAGGCGTTTTCGCGCCGTGCTGGAGGCCGTAGCGGAGCAGGCGAACTGGCGCGGGATACTGCCCAGCGGCCATGCCCAAGGCATCGCCGTTTCCGAGGATGTGGATACAATCGTGGCGCAGGTCGCTGAAGTTTCAATGAATGAAGGTGGACAGCTGCGCGTCCATCGGGTGGATGCGGTGATGGACTGCGGACGGGTCATCAACCCGGACGGAGCCGTTGCCCAGGTGCAAGGGGCTGTGATGCTGGGTGTCGGCTCAGCTCTGTTGGAGGAGGCGCAGGTCGCCGACGGCAAGCTGGTATCAGCCAACTTTGACAGATACCCCCTATTGACCCTGGCCGATGCCCCCTATGTGGAAGTGGGGCTGCTGGAGGCCGGCGATGGCAAGCCCCGGGGTGTAGGTGAGCCACCCATCGGGCCGGTGGCCGCAGCTATCGCCAACGGCCTGGCCACGGCCACCGGCAAGCGGGTAAGACAGATGCCCTTCACACCGGAACGGGTGACATAGAATTCGTTCAATTGGATGGCGACTCCATGCCGCCGCTGTATTGCAGGCGCGTCACCTTTTTATCCTGTCGGTTCTGCTTCCTGCGTTTGACATTTGTCGGATTCGGGCTACACTCTTCTGTGTGGCCTACTTTCTCGGAATCGATGGCGGCGCGACCAAAACATATTGCGTGCTGTTGGACAGAACTGACCGTCCGCTGGGGGAAGGGCGAAGCGGCCCCTCTAACTATCATGTCGTCGGTGTGGAGCAAGCCGGCGCAAACCTGTCCGCAGCGATTGCCCAGGCTCTGGCTGTATCGGCGGTTGCGCCAGCGGACGTGCATGCCGCCTGTGCCGGCATGGCCGGTTTTGACGGGCCATCCGATCAGAGGAGCGTGCATCGCATCCTGACATCAGCACTGGCAGGCTGTGGACTGCTGTGCCCATGGCGGGCGGTTAACGACGCGGTTGTGGCTTGGGCTGGCGCTTTCCACGGTGGCCCTGGCGCCCTCATCGCCGCCGGCAGCGGGGCTGTTGCCTTTGCCGTGGGAGCAGCTGGTTGTTCTGCGCGCGCAGACGGCCTGGGCCACTGGCTGGGTGACGCGGGGAGCGGCTATGATATCGGGCGCAACGGCCTGCGGGCTGCCCTGGCCGCGCTGGACGGCCGTGGGCATGGAACCTGTCTGACAGAACATTTCCGCGCAATCGCCGGCCGTTCTCCAGAGGAATGGATCGGTTGGATCGCTGATCTCGATTCGAGTATTCCCCACGCCCACTTTCAGCTGCGATCTTTCGCTCCCCTTGTCGCGCAGGCGGCCGCCTCTGGTGATGCAGTAGCGCTATCTATACTGAACGCAGCTGGCGCAGCCCTGGCCAAGACAACAGTTTCAGTTCTGCGCAAAGTCAATCTGCTGGTTGCCCCCCAAGTTGCCACAGCCGGTAGTCTCTTGACCAACTCCTGCCATCTGCGCCAAGCATTTCGAGCGACGCTCGCCGGACATCTGCCCGACTGTCAGGTCGTCCCTGCCCGAGCGGGGCCAGCGCACGGGGCAACGCTGCTTGCCCGCAATCCGGCGCTTATGCCCCAGGATGTTCTACAAGCGCGGGGATAGCCAGCAACACTGAATCTTTGCCCCTACCGGGCAGAGGCGCATTGCAATGTTGTTTTGCGCGCCACTGTAGGGCGCGACCTTCACTGCAAGGAGTGAAAATGTATCAAGGCTTTGAGATCATCGACTTTCACGCACACTTTCCAACCCAAAGGCCGTGGTTCCCGAAGATGGGAAATACCATGCAGAAGTATATCGAAAAGGTGGGAGAGGAACGGGCACGCAAAGTGCGGGAAATGAGCCGCCCCTACGGTGAGCGCTGGCGGCGGATGTGGGGATTCCCGCCGCCGGAATCGCCGGACGACCACCCGGGGGATAGAGAACAGGCCCGCCGTTGGGCCGCGGAACTGGAGGAAAACGGTGTGCGGGCCATCGGCTTCGTCACCGGCGGCGGCAATGAGCATCTGGCAGACATTGTGAGCTGGTACCCGCGCAAATTCATCGGTTTCGCCCATCACAGCCCCTTCGAGCCAGATGCGGTTGCGCAGTTGGAGCGCGCCGTAACCGAACTTGGGTTGCGGGGGTATAAACTGCTTGCGCCGATGATCGAGCAGCCGATCGAGGATGAGTCCATCTGGCCGGTTTGGGAGAAATGCGCCGAATTGGATATCCCTGTGCTCATCCATTTCGGCATTCAGGGGAGCGCCGGTGGCATCGCCTGGCATGAAAATATCAGCCCGTTCAAACTGCATAACATCGCCAAGGCCTTCCCAGAAGTGACATTCGTCATCCCCCATTTCGGCTGCGCCTGGGAACGGGAGACCTTACAACTCTGTTGGGTCTGCCCCAATGTCTGCGTAGACACCAGCGGCAGCAACCAGTGGATCCGCTGGGTGCCCGGTGATGTAACGGTCAAGTATCTGTTCCGCAAGTATTATGAGACGATTGGCCCCAGTCGTATTATATTTGGCAGCGATAGCAGTTGGTTCCCCCGGGGCTTTGTCCTGGAATATCTGCAGGATCAGATGCGCAGCTGTCTGGACCTCAATCTGCCCGCGGAGGATATTCAGATGATTTTCGCCGGCAACGCAGCCCGTCTGCTGAAAATCGGACTGTGAAGCCCACGCCAGAACAACGGTGTTCACGAAGAAACGCACGCGCCTCCGCTCGAAAGAGGCGCCTTGCAACCATTTCATTCACTTTCAGGAGGAACTGTACTGTGAAACAATCCAAGCTGTTTATACTGTTGAGCGCTCTTCTGGTGGCTGCGCTGCTCCTGGCAGCCTGTCCGGCGCCGGCTGCGCCGGCGGAACCTGCGCCAGAAGCCGTGTCCCAAGAGGCGGCCGCAGCCGAAGAGGTCATCGAGATCGAATACTGGCAGTATAATTTTGCTGCCAGAGTTGAGGCGATGGATCAGCTGATTCAAATGTTCGAGGAAGAAAATCCGAACATTAAGGTCATCCACAATGCCGATATCCCCTACGCCGAGTTCCGGGACAAAATCGCGGCCAGCGTTCCCGCTGGCGTTGGCCCGGATGTCGCTACGCTCTTCTATGGTTGGCAATCGGCCTGGATCGATGCCGGCTATCTGACGCCCCTGCCGGAGGATGCTTTCCCGCCGTCGATGGTGGAAGAGCAGTTCAGCCCCATGGTACAGGCCAGCTTTGTGGATGGTACCCTCTACACGCTGCCCACTGCTGTGCGAACCCTGGCGCTTTTCTACAATAAAGACCTGATGGAGGCCGCCGGCCTCGATCCCAACAGCCCACCCAGCTCTCTGGGCGCATTACGCGATCAGGCGGTGCATTGCACCCAGCGAGATGACGACGACAATCTGGTGGTAGAGGGGTTCGTCGTTGACCCGTCCGCCCAAGACCACCATTGGTTCCGAGAGGTGTTGGTGCGCCAGTTCGGCGGCGTGCCCTATAGCGACGATTACGGAGAGGTTCTCTATAACGACGAGGCCGGATTGCAGGCCTGGAACTATCTGCTTTCGTTTCATACGGAACTGGCGACCGGTGATCGGGATCTGTTCGACGGCAGTACCAACGCCTTTGTCGGAGGCCATGTATGCTTCCATGT
Organism: uncultured Caldilineaceae bacterium; assembly: GCA_958295915.1. GTDB lineage: Bacteria > Chloroflexota > Anaerolineae > Caldilineales > Caldilineaceae > Bin5. The sequence continues at coordinate 1,507,484 of OY282381.1, read as the reverse complement.
GGATGGCTCCTTCCGCTTGGGCACGATTGCCAACAACAACCCGGATATGAACTTCGGCGTTATAGAACTGCCAGAGCACAACGGCGTCAAGAGCACCTTTGGCTCCTATTGGACCCACGGCCTGACGAAAAAGGCCGCTGAGGATCCCGCGCGGTTCGATGCGGCTGTCAAGTTCCTCCAATTCATCACCAGTGCAGAAGCTGGCGCGCTGTGGGTAGAGATCGTTGGCGAGCTGCCAGCCCAACTCGAAGCCGGTAGCGATCCGGAACTGCTGGCCGATGAGAAACTGGGCGCATTCGCCGCCGGCCTGGAATACGCCTACGCCACGTTCTTCGCCGACGAGAGCCAACAGCGACAGGCTCTCATCGACGCCTTTGATCTGGTGATTCTGACCGATGAAGATCCAGCCACTGCCCTGGAGATCGCTGCTGAGACAGACCAGGAGATTCTGGACGAGTTCCGGACGAGTCGCTAAACGAGAAACAGCGAGAAAATGAGGGAAAAGGAGAGAAGTGAGAACTGCAGTTTTTAGCGGTTAGTTGCCCGTAACCGCACCGGCTACTAGAAACTAAAAACTGGTTTTCTCTCTCCTCTCTCCTGATCTGGGAGAGTTCCATGCGTTTAACCCTCCGCCAGCGTCAAATCATCTGGGCCTACGTCTTTATGAGCGTGGCGCTCGTCTTTTTTGTCGTTATCCGCTGGTACCCGACCATCCTGGCCTTTAATGTTAGTTTCCGAGACTGGAATGTGTTCGAAGGCTCCGGTCCTTGGGTGGGAATGGAGAACTATCAGGAAATCTGGGAAGATGCAGGCAAGCCGCGCAGCTCTGTGACAGCGGCCTTTTCCAATACCGTTCGTTACGTTTTGTTCGGTGTGCCGTCTCAACTTGTCCTGGCGCTGGGGATTGCGCTCCTTCTGGCGCAAATCCGACGCTTGGCCGCGTTTTTCCGAGTCGCGTATTTTGCGCCCTATGTGACTTCAGCGGTTGCCGTTGCCTTCGTCTGGAACTGGTTGTATCAGCCAGAAACCGGGTTGCTCAATCAGGCGCTGGACCTGGTTGGGTTGCCCCAGCAGCCCTTTACCAAAAGCCCAACACAGGCCCTGCCGTCGATCACTGCAGTTGCCGTGTGGCAGAATCTGGGCTTTGCCGTCATTATCTTCCTGGCCGGCATCCAGCAGATCCCAAGCATATATTATGAAGCCGCCCGCATCGATGGAGCCAATTCATGGCATATTTTCTGGCGCATCACCCTGCCCCTTCTCAATCCAATCATTGTCTATTTAACGGTCCTCGGCACGATCTCCTACCTGCGGCTGTTTGCCCTCGTCCAGAATATGAGCCCCCAGGGTACGGGCGGGCCATTGAAAAGTACGACGACCGTTGTGCTGGAGGTCTATCGGGAGGGGTTCTCCAGCTACAAAATGGGGTATGCCGGCGCGCTCACTGTGCTTCTGTTTCTGCTGATTCTGCTGATTACAATTGTTCAGTTGCGTTTTCTTTCGCGACGGGTGGAGTATTAGGAATCGGCGATTAGGAGATGCTGTCTATGGCTACATCAGTGGAAACCGGCAGTGAACGCAACTACGCAAACCACCGCGCCTCTTTCAGACCTTTGATTTGCTGGATTCATGTGATGAAGATGATGAACTGCAGGTATCATGACAATCAGATGAATCAGATGAATCAAGGGTCGTGAATCAGATGAATCAGTGGGCGCAGAGGCGCATGCAATCAATCAACCAGTCCTCAACTCGTGGAAATACCGAATTGTCGGCCCAAGGCGGCGAACGGCGTCAGTTTCTGTGGGCAGTTCTGATTGCATATCTCCTGCTCTTCCTCGGTGGCGTCATCATGGTCACGCCATTTTTCTGGATGATTCTGACAAGCGTTAAGCCAGCGCCGGAACTGGTGAACTTCTCGTTTTTCCCCCAAGATCCGACTCTGCAAAACTACATCAATGTGCTGACTACCAGTAGTTTCGAACGCTGGTATCTGAACAGTATTATTGTTGCCACAATGAGCACCATAAGTGTCATCTTTTTCGATAGCTTGGTGGGCTACACCCTCAATAAATTCGATTTTCCAGGCAAAAACTTCATTTTCATCGGCATGCTCGGCACACTCATGATCCCAACTGAAATGCTGATCATCCCCTGGTTCACGATGAGCGTCAAATGGAGTTGGCACATAGGGTATGTCCAGTATTGGGGTATCGCCTTCCCCGGTGTGATCACCGCTGCCGGCATTTTTCTTATGCGCCAGTTTTTCGACGGCGTGCCCAACGAACTGCTGGATGCCGCCCGTATGGATGGGATGAATGAATTTGGCATCTGGTGGCGCATTGCCGTGCCGCTGGTCAAACCGGCCATTGCCGCCCTGGCGATTTTCAATTTTATCGGCAACTGGAACGCCTACCTGTGGCCGCTGATCCTCGCCAACAGCCGGGAGTTCTACACCTTGCCTGTCGGCTTGAGTTTCTTCCGCGGCGAATCTACGACCCACTGGGAGAAAATTATGACCGCAGCCAGCCTGGCCAGCATCCCCCTGCTGATCATTTTCCTGATCTTCCAACGTCAGATTATCAAAGGCATCGCTCTGACAGGACTGAAAGGGTAAACGGGAGGTGTTCAGCCACAACATCGCGCCCTACAATGGCGCGCAAAATAATGTCGCGCCCCACAGTGGCGCGCAAAATAACCGTACGGCAACGACCTACTTGAATCTGTCCGCAATCCGTAGAGGAGTCACGCCTTGAAGTTACACGAATACCAATCAAAACAAATTCTTGCCCAGTATGGGGTGCCCATTCCCAATGGAGACATCGCCTCAACGCCAACGGAGGCGAGAGCCATTGCCGAACGGCTCGGCAAGCCGGTCGTCATCAAGAGCCAGGTGTTAGTCGGCGGACGAGGCAAGGCCGGCGGCATCAGGTTGGCGCAGACGCCAGATGAAGCCGAAGAGATAGCCGACCGCATCCTGGGCATGGACATCAAAGGGCTGACTGTGAAAAAAGTGTTGGTGGACGAAGCCGCCGACATCGACGCCGAAATCTACCTGGGCGCTGTTCTGGATCGGAGCGCCCGCAAAGTTGCGATTATGGCCAGCAGCGAGGGCGGCATCGAGATCGAAGAGGTAGCGGCCCAAACCCCTGAAAAGATCATCACCATTCACGTCCATCCGCTTCTGGGCCTGCAGGGATACCAGGCCCGACAGTTGGCCTACGGTATCGGCCTGCCAAAGGAACACATACAGGCCTTTACCAAGATTGCCCAAAGTTTGTATCAGGCTTTTGTCGAAAATGACGCCAGCCTGGCTGAAATCAATCCCCTGATCATCAGCGCGGACAACCAACTGGAAGCGGTGGATGGAAAGATCCTGCTGGACGACAGCGCGTTGCCTCGACATGCGCGCCTGACGGCTATGCGCGACCCAGACGAAGACAGCCCTACCGAAATCGACGCCCGGGAAGCGGGTCTCAGTTACATCGATCTGGACGGCGAAATCGGCTGCATGGTGAACGGCGCCGGATTGGCGATGGCCACTATGGACATCATCAAACTGTATGGCGGCAACCCGGCCAACTTTTTGGATATTGGCGGCGGAGCAGGCGCCGAGAAGGTTTTGTCTGCTTTACGCATCATCCTGCGTGATGATCGGGTAAAGGCAGTTCTCATCAATATTTTTGGCGGCATTACCCGCTGCGATGAAGTGGCGAAGGGGATCGTTGAAGCGATCAATACCCTGCACGTGCGAGTGCCGTTTGTCGTGCGTCTGGTGGGTGTGAACGAAGATGAGGGCCGTCAAATCTTGGCGGATTCCAATCTCGTCACGGCCAATAGCCTGTCTGAGGCCGTGCAGATGGTGGTCGCCGCCGTGAAAGGGGAACGCAAGTGAGTATTCTTGTCGGTAGTGACACCCGTCTGCTCGTTCAGGGCATCACCGGGAGCCAGGGCGCCTTTCATGCGCAGCAGATGATTCAATACGGTACGAACGTGGTGGCCGGCGCGGTGCCGGGGCGCGGCGGGCAATGGGCCGTCGGCAATACCCCGGTCTTCGATACCGTGCTGGAAGCTGTTACCACAACAGATGCCAATACAAGTATTATTTTCGTCCCGGCAGCCTTTGCCGTAGATGCATTATTGGAGGCCGCTGACGCCGGCATCGAATTAATCATTTGCATCACCGAAAATATCCCTGCCTTGGATATGGCCCGGGCGCGAGCCTATTTGGACACCACCGATTCCGTTCTCATTGGGCCGAACTGCCCAGGGGTGATCTCGCCTGGAACGGCCAAAGTGGGAATTATGGCCGGCCATATCCACATACCAGGGAATGTCGGCATCGTCAGTCGCTCGGGTACACTCACATACGAAGTCGTCTATGCTCTGACAGCCCGGGGCATCGGTCAGAGCGCCGCCGTCGGCATCGGCGGCGATCCCATCAAAGGGCTCAATTTTGTGGATGTGTTGCAGATGTTTGAACAGGACTCGGCGACCGAGCAGGTTGTGCTGATCGGCGAGATCGGCGGCGCCGATGAGCAGATGGCCGCCGAGTTTATCAAAACGGAAATGAGCAAATCGGTCACTGCGTTCATCGCCGGCCAAACAGCTCCGCCCGGCAAGCGTATGGGCCACGCCGGCGCAATTATCTCCGGTGGAGAGGGTACCGCCGCTGAAAAGATCGAGGCGCTCCAGAGCGCTGGCGCTATCATCGCCCGCTATCCAGAAGAGATCGCCGAGCTGGCTGTGCAGACTATCTGAGAGATGGGCGCTACTGTGCATCGTTTTCACGCGAGGGCGCGAGGAAAACCCGGAAAAATCATTGCGTCTTTGCGTCTCTGCGTCTTTGCGTTACATTGTTGTATGATTAGCCGCGTATTCATCGATCGGAAGATTCGAATCGATCCACGCCGACGCTGAACATCGCGCCCCACAGTGAGGTATGAGCGCAATCATATAAATCAGTGGTCCACATAAATCAGTGGTCAAACCAAGGAGGAACGAATGTCGGATCAGAGTGCAAACAGCCAGGCTATCGAAGGCGCGCCCCACAGTGGCGTGCCAGACAACCTCCCTGCCGCGGAAAGTGACCTGTACCAACCACCGCAATCCGCTATCGCCAACGCAAATGTCGCTAACTATCTGGACTTGCGTCACGAAGCGCTCGCAGACATCGAGGCCTACTGGGATGCGCGCGCGCGCGAGGTGATCGACTGGTTTGAACCCTATGAAAAGGTGCTGGACGCGAGTGGCGCGCCGTTCTTTAAATGGTTCGTCGGCGGCAAGACGAATATCGCATACAACGCGCTGGACCGACACGTCAAAATGTGGCGCAAGAACAAGCTGGCCTTGATTTGGGAGGCGGAAGACGGCGAGCGGCGCACATACAGCTACTACCAGCTCTGGCAGGAAGTCAACAAGTTTGCCAATGTCCTCAAAAGCATGGGCGTTCAGAAGGGCGACACAGTTACGATTTATATGGGACGAATTCCGGAGCTGGCCATAGCGATGCTGGCCGTCACCAAAATCGGGGCCGTCCACTCAGTCGTCTACGGCGGTTTCAGCGAGCAAGCCCTGGCCAGCCGCATTGAGGACGCCCAATCGAAGCTGCTAATCACCTGTGATGGCGCCTGGTTGCGCGGGAAGACCGTCAATCTGAAGGACATCGCTGACGAGGCTGTTAAGCGCAGCCCGATCGTGCATACGGTAATCGTTTGCCAGCGCACAATGCAGGAAGTGCAGATGACGCAGGCCCGGGATTACTGGTGGCACGAGTTGATGGCCCTTCCAATCGCCAGCCCCGTCTGCCCATCCGAGCCGATGGACGCGGAAGATCCCCTGTTTATCCTCTACACATCCGGCACAACCGGCAGACCCAAAGGCGTTCTGCACACCTGTGGCGGCTATCAGGTCTACACAGCCACAACGCTCAAATATGTGTTCGATCTGAAGGAGGACGACTGCTGGTGGTGCGCAGCCGACCCCGGCTGGATCACCGGCCACAGTTATATCGTCTACGCGCCCCTGATCCTCGGCGCAACCGGATTTATGTATGAGGGCGCGCCAGACTACCCCTACCCGAACCGCTATTGGAAGTTGGTGGAGGAGTACAGCATCACAATCCTGTACACAGCGCCCACCGCCATTCGCGGGCTGATGCGTTTCGGCGACGCATGGGCGGAGCGGCACGACCTGTCCAGTTTGCGCCTCCTGGGCAGCGTTGGCGAACCGATCAATCCAGAGGCCTGGCGCTGGTATCACCGGGTGATCGGCCAAGAACGCTGCCCGATCATGGACACCTGGTGGCAGACGGAAACCGGTGGCTGCATGATCACGCCCACACCGGTGATTCCTCTGAAACCGGGCAGCGCCACTCTGCCGTTCACCGGCATCGATGCCGCCGTCGTGCGCGAAGACGGCTCCACATGCGAACCGAACGAGGATGGCTATCTGGTTATCAAGCGACCTTGGCCAGGAATGGCGCGCACCGTGTGGGGGGACCCAGACCGCTATGTGGAGCAGTATTGGTCCGAGTTTGCCAAACAGGGTTGGTACTTCACCGGTGACAGCGCTCGCCGAGATGCCGACGGCTACTTTTGGATCATCGGACGGATGGACGATGTGATCAAAGTGAGCGGCTACCGGCTAGGCACGGCCGAGATCGAAAGCGCGCTTGTTAGCCACCCGGATGTGGCTGAGTCGGCCTGTATCGGTATTCCCGATGAACTGCGAGGCAACGTCATTCACGCTTTCTGTATGCTCAACGCCGGCGTCACCGGCAGCCCAGATCTGGCCGACACCTTGAAGCTGCACGTGCGCCACGAAGTTGGGCCGATTGCCGTGCCCGCAGAGCTGAGTTTTGTGGATAGCCTGCCCAAGACCCGATCCGGAAAAATCATGCGTCGTCTGCTGAAAGCCCAGGTCCAGGGCCTGCCCATCGGCGACGTCAGTACACTGGCAGAGTAGCAGCCAGCTAGGCTTGGCCTACTGAATCTATTCGCACACGACGCCATCATTATCCCGGTCGATCATGTATGGATAGGCCGGATGTCCCCGAGGCACAGGGGCGATTCCGTGGTTACGCGCCTCTGCGCAGGTGATGCGACCATTGCCGTTGTCATCGTAGAGCTGCAGAGCATTTTGCTGTACCGGCGCGGCTGGTACGGCTGTGGGGGCCTGAGCCGGCGCTCTTGGGATTGACGCCACGATGGGTATTTGAGACGCGTTCTCTACCGTCAAGAGAGGCGCGTAAATCCATCCTTGCCTATTGTTGAAGGAGAATCGATACCAGTCGCCCGCTGGATTTCTGCCGCTAATGTCGAATTGCCTTCCCGCTCTTACCTGCCCGATGACAGAGTAGTTCGCGCTAGGTCCTTGGCGCACATTCACGACGTTACGGGCGACAGTAAAACGAGGTGCAGATCGTCCAGTTGATGGCGCTGCTGTCGGCTCTGTTGTGGGGTCAGAGTAGAAGATTATGTCGGTCGAGGAACATCCTGCTAATACTTCCTGTACCGCTTTTGCCTCTCGCATGTCCATTGTCAGGTTGTATTTCTGCTTCACCTCCACCACTCTGTTTACGAACCAGCAACGGTTCTTCTCTGGCAACCATTCGCCCGCATCTTTCGCCACTTTACTATATCGGTTTAGGGGGAAGGGGGGTGACAATGTCAGGTTCAGTGTATCTCTGGCGAATGCCCGTCGGGTTGCAGCGTCAGCAGAGCAAAGTCCACTATCGTGTGCCTCGCTGCGGGCTACGATGTGCTCGATGTCAGTTTCCCGTGCGCTGGAAAATGTTTCTCCAGTGTACGGGGAGTAAATACGCCCCCCATACTCCTGAATGATCCGCCGCTCTACGCTCTGCGGGTAACGATAATCGTCGCTGTTGTATGGAGAGCAGCGATTTTCACTCTCAATCGGTATGCCACCGGAGAAAACGCTACCAGCTACGGCAAAAATAACATAGAAGATATACTCCATGTCGCTTCTCCCCTTTCTGGATATATGTGTGATAAGAGTACTGACTACACGTCAGAAACCCCGTGCAGGATTTTCTAAGTTAGGTTCTACACTCCGCAGCGCAATCTCCCCAAACGCCTCCTTCTGCTCGGCGGCGATCTCCCGCTGTTTGATCAGTTCCAGAACAGCCAGGAATGTAATAATGATCTCCAACCGGCTGCGGCTGCGGGAGAGCAGCGCAGAGAAGAGCAAAGAGCTGTTGGCCGTGCCGTTGTCACTGGCATGGCTGGCGATCCTTGATCGAACAATATCGATCTGCTCGGCGACGGTGATCGGATGCGCCTGGATCCGAGGCGGCTCTGGATCATTGGGAAGGCGGCGCAGCGCTCTTTGCGCGGCCGCAGTCAGTTTGTCTACGGTCAGACCGCAGAGATCCAACACACGTTCCATCCGCGGCGACGGGGCCAAGCGCACAAATGTGCGCAGCCCAATCTCCTTGCGGATGCGTAGCTCGTTTGCCGCCGCTTTGAACCGGCGATACGCCAACAACTGTTGGATCAGCGCATCGCCGGGCCTCTCTTCCACTTCTTCATCCGGTGGTTGGGGCAAAAGGCCGCGGCTTTTGATGTAGAGCAAGCGGGCCGCCACCACCAGAAAATCAGCCAGCGCGTCCGGCTCGATATCCTGCATCTCTTCGATAGCGCGCAGGTATCGATCCGTTATTGCCACCAGCGAAATTTCCGTTATATCCAGCTCCTGGCGTTCGATCAGATGGAGCAGAAGGTCGATGGGGCCATCGAAGACCGCTAGATGGACCGCGTAACCGGCGCCGAGAGGATTCGAGGCAAGTTCCATTCCATTTACGACTCAGATAGCGAACGGAAGCGGCGACCTTCACCGACGAGTTGTTGCAGCTTCTGGGCAGCGGATATACCTGTATCGTCCAGGCGGTCGATCTCCGCGCCGGCATCCAGCAGGCGTTTCTCGTCTTCGGCAGCCAAGCCACTGCCGGCCCCGACAAGAGTCACATAGCGGGCCTGGAGGGCATCCTCCAAACGAGTGCCGGCGCTGGGGTTGAACTTCTTGAAATAGTCGCCGGCCTCCGCTAGGGTCGCGACCAGCGCATCTCCGGACGGGAATAGCAGGTAGTGATAGAGCGGCGTCCCGCCCTGACTGCTTTGAACGCGTACGATTTCCTCGTAAAGAGTGTTGCGCCAGCGCTTGCCGTCCAACCATTCGCTGCCAGGGCAGACTGTGCGATTGTTCGGGAACTCCCCGTGGCCCAATACATTGGAAATAGGAATCCGCAACTCCTGCAACAACCAGGCGACCAGGCGGGCGCCCGCCTGAATCTGGCGTGCAGTGGGCGCAAAACCATTCATAAAACTGCCGGCAAAAACCACAGCCACCGTGTAAGAGTTGTGTCCGCTCGCGTGATAGCTTTCTCTCTCCAAAGGCTGGGTTTGCAGAATCTCCCCCTCCGCCCGGATGAAAAAGTGATAGCCGATCCCGGCCCAGGCAGTCTTGCCTCGATCCTGATCTTCGTTCACATGCACGCTGGCGATGCGCTCCGGCCCAATGTGAGGCGGCAGGGCTGTGTGATGGACAGCGACATGGGTGATCGCATCCAACCGGCGGCCCCGGTAACGCAAGGTAGGGTGTTGAGGCAGTGCATCGCTGACATCCTGCACCGGGGGACGCTCCACCCGCCGCCAGCGGTTCGGCTGCGCCCGTACCTCCGACATTTCCCGCCGAAGCCGCTCATTCTCCCAGCGCAACGCTTGCATCTGGTCGTCCCGTGTCTGGTTTGGGTTGGCGAGTGGCTCGCTCCGAGGCTGGACCCCATCGTCGCCGGGCGCGACAGTGAGTGACGCCCCTGACATATCTGTTCCCGCCGTGACCGCATCGATCAGAATGTCCTTCCAGCGCTGCCCTTGCAGCCATTGCTTCCCAGGGGAGGTATGGTTGATGAATTCACTCACCCCGCGAATGCTGGCGAGCGTCAATTGGGGGAACTCCTCCATCAGCCAGACGATCAACTGCCGGCCAGCCTTGATCTGCGCCGGAGTCGGGATATCGTCGTTGAATTCACCGGCAAAACCAATGTTGATGGCCCGTGCAATATAGGGAATCTTGCCGTCTACCACCTGCATCAGTGGCTGAGTCTGGTACACCGCGCCGTTGGAGGCAATGAAGAATTGATACAGAATACCGGGCAGCCGGCGGTGAAATGCCTCGGCGATCGTCTGCAAGGGGGTGATCGGTGGCGCGGCCGTGTGGTTGATGACGATAAATTCCACGTCTTCCAGCTGACGCCGGAAAAAACGCTGAGGATCGCGAGGAAGGCGGGTGATTACGTCTTCGATTGGCGGCTTCGGCGCGCGCGGGCTTTCTGGACGGGGCGCAGCCGGGTTGTCTGCCGACGCAGAGGGGGAGGGATCGTCCATCATTTCCGCCGGCGGGGAGAGCGGCGAATCGGTTAGAAATTCAACAATTCTTTCGTGTAATGTCCGCTTCCAGGTAGGGCCAGCATTGAACGTCTCGCCAGGACTGGAGGTGTCCAACAGTTCGCACAGCCCCATGACATTCTGGGCAGTCAATTGGAAACGAGGCAGCATCCAGGCGCATAGTTGGGCCGCCGCCGTCAACTGGGCAGAGGGCGGCGCCGCGCTGTCAAAGTTGCCCTCCAGACAGATGTTTACACCGCTTAAGCTCCACTCCGCTTCATCATTGACCACCGCCTCCAACGCAGATACCTGTAGAATGTCGCCGGTTTCCAGCACAAAGTAGTGGTAAGCGATGCCAGGATACCCCTGCGACACGTGCGCCTGAGCAATCGTCTGAATGGGCACGCCGGCCGGCGCGGCCGTGTGACAGATCACCAGCCGCTGGATCTGTTGTAGCGCGCGCCGGGCAAAGAGGGTGTCGCCCCGCGGCAAAGAGGTAGCGATATCGATGATCGCCGGCCCGTGCGGCGAGGAGGACGCGCGCGCTTCCCGCCTGACGTTCAATGCGGGCGTCGTCTCCAGCGAAAGCGCCGACTCTGACGCGTCGCGCCCTACAGTGGCGCGCTGACCAACCTTCCCTTCCCGCGCTTCGGACGGCGCAGCCTCCCATCCGCCAGACATCGCTGCGACGTTCGATCCGGGTCCAGCCCCAACCGACGCCGCCTGCCCGCTATCTGCCGCTTGGCTCTGCGGATCGCTTACACTGAGCCAGCGGGTGAGGATATCCGATTGCATCTCCTGAAACCAGGTCTCCCCGCCGCTGATCAGATCCAAAATGAGCGTATAGTTGCCGGGCTGGTCCGGCATGACCATCTGCGCGTCCACTGTGACAACCTCACCCGGCGCTACATCGTGGGGCAGAGGAGTCAGCAAGGGACGCCCATCGGGATATGGCAGCTTCTTCCGATTCTGAAAAAAATGATAGCCGAACGCGACCGACTGAGGCCCCGATGCGGGCCAGGCGACCGTACCCGTGTTGCGGACTGTCACCGGGAACCTTGTCCGCTGGCCCGGGGTCAGGGGATGAGGCGTTTTGCCCTTCAGCCACTGCGCACGATAGACGACTCCGCGCCCCAACTTCACGTTTTCCGTAACATCGGCCCCTTGGCTGCCGCGCGCGTCCCGAGGCTCGGTCACAGGATAGGGTCGTTCGGTGGACTTCTGCCAGCGGTAGTCGTGCCGCAACGCGTTGCGAAAATCCTCGATGACGCCACCTTTACCCTTGATGCGCCAGCGGTCAAACTGAGGCCAGCGGTACAACGCCAAAGCCTGAATCTTCTGATCGTTCTGGCGGTTCCAGCGGTCGATTTCGGCGTAGGCCGCCTGGACCCAGCCTCGATTGGCATCTTCCCAGGGGCCGCTCTGATCCGTCTCCGTAATATAGACCGGCAGATGGCGCATATTGGCTGGAATCGCGTGCATAAAGTCCCGATATGCCTGGAAATGACAGTGATACTGGGGAAAGTTCGGAACTCTGCTGTTGTCCAAAATCAGCGTCGGATTCGCCCCATGGGTAAAGGTGTGCAGAGTGATGCCGTCACAGCCGCCGGCGCCGCATTGCAGCAAAATATCCTGAAAATACTTAATCCAGTCGCCGCTGGGGTTGCCAGGATATATCGTCTGGTCGTTCCACGGGGCCACCGCGCCAATCAGCACCTGATCCCGCTGGTGGTTTTCGAGGCGCTGAATGGCTTGCCGGCACATCTGATAACATTTGGTGTAGGACTGCGGCGTTATCAACTCCTCCCTGTCCGGGTTACCGTTCAAGCGAGCCCGGTCGGTCGCGGGGAGCAACGCGCTGAACCGTTCTGGCAGGCTGCGTAAGGTGGGGTCGACGGAGACCGCGCCGCCAACGTGAGCGTGAGTGCCGAGTGCCGTTTCCGTGCTGGGCCGCTCGATGGCGTAGTTCATTTCATTGCCGATTACCCAGCGGTTGCAACCCCGGCTCGCAGCGACAAAGTTGGCGCAACGGCGGGCGAAATTGGCGAATTCGCTGCCACGGGGCAGCGTGCCCTGGGGATAGTAACCGTTGTTCAAGCGGACAAGTACACCCAAGCCCTGGCGACTGACAGAGGTATAGTCTTTGCCCACGCGATCGTTCGGATCATGGCCCAGGGCTTCGCTGAAAACAACCCAACCCGGTTTTTTGGCTGCGAGCATATGCTCTTCGCCGCCGACATCATGGATGCCAAAGATGTAATCGCTAATCGCTGCTCACCGTTCGTAGAAGCTGTCGTCGTCGTTGAAGCTACCGATTTCAACAAGAGTGGGACCGCTGCCACGAGAGGATCGTGGACGCGGTCGCTGACCACTGATTCATCTGATTGCCATGATAACGGCCATAACCGCAGTTCATCATATAAATCAAGCAAATCAAGGGTCCATCCGATAGATTTTTGTTGAACAAAGTTACACCTGCTCAACAACGCACACTTGCAGCGCGGGGGTATCTCCCAAAGCGCGCAGGCATATCCCACGCGCGCCATGTATCCCGATCCATCCGTTGTCCATCAGCGCTCATAACGACTTTGGCGCCGCCCAGCTTATGGTTCACCTGCCAATGGCCCACTTTGTGATGCAATGCATCGATCAGATTGCGTATCCTGACGCGCATGCGATCGGCAGCCCTGTTCATACGGCGACGGCGCTGTCAGTTTGCCCTGCTTGTCCCACAAATGCGCCGTCTGCCGGTGAACGCCTACCTTTTCGGCAGCTTGTTTCGTTGCCTGAAGCATACCTGAATCAGAACAGAATACTCAAGATTACTCAACTTTCTGACTAGCTGCAGTTAGCCTCTCACAAATGGGGGAAGGCCGGATAGAGGTGTATGTGAGGTTGCATTGTAATGCAGGGGAAAGAAAATGGCAAATGCGCCGACGAAATGCCGCCGTGACCACTGATTCATCTGATTGCCATGATAACGGCGATAACTGCAGTTCATCATCTTTATCACATAATCAAACAAATCAAGGGTCCGCCTGCGCCAGCGCCCGATTGAGCAAATTCAGCAGAGGCCCGCGCTGCTCCATACCGCTTTCGCTGAAATCGCTCATGCCTAGAAAAACCCTTTGACGCGCGCGGCGCAAGAGACCGATCAGCAGACGGCGCAGGCTCTCCTGGCGGCTTTGAAATTCGTCAAAATCGCTCCAGATCCGCTCCTGCGGCCAGTTGCGGGATAGAACATAGGGATGGGTCAGAGGCTGGTGGAGGCGTTCCCACCAGCCGGTCGCGCCGATGTCGAGCCAAAACTGCGCATCCACCGCACGGTTGCGCATAAGAAACGTGTAAGCCGGCGCAATGAAAACCGCCTCATCCGTGTCCGTCCAGCCGGGCAGATAGAGCGCGCCCAACGCGCCGCTTGCCACCAGATCGATGTACGCGCGGCCGATGGCGACTCGCCCGGAAGACAATGGATCGGCAGCATCATAGGCAACGAACGGCGACTCAGCCGTCCCGCCAGGCTGCGCGCCGTTGCCTCGGATTGTATCGGTCTGCTCCTCGATGGCCCAACGGAAGTTGCGGGCGGATTTCACCAGCTGATTGGCGATGCGGGCAGCATCTACATTGTCATGAAACCCGAAACCGGGCTGGCTGAGCAGTTCGCCAAAGATGCGGGCAAAGAACTGATCGAGCGGCGTAAAGTCGGTTTCCGCCCGGTAGGCGGCCAGCCAGGCGCGCAGCCGTTCGTAGGATTCACCGATGGCGAACGTCACCCGTTGCTGTATATCCCCCCGCAGACGTTCGAAGGATATCAGCTCCCCAGCGACAGTGCCCCGCACATCGTATACCGCCCGCCCCAGAACGTTGGCCCGCACCGGATCCAGGCGGGCGATGGCGCTGCCGAGAGTGAGCGTCACATCCGCGGGCAGAGGCGTGTGTTGCCAGGTGGGGTGCCCCAAGGCGGCCAATGTCAACAGTGTCCGCGCCGCCGGCTCCGTGTTCAGGGAGCGGCTGGGACGGTGGCTGGCAGAGGGAATCCCTTTCTCCTCCAAGCGGGTCTGGATGCTGAAACGCAGGGCATCGCTGACGAACGGCGCCAGCACCGCGATCTGACCCGGCGCAACGCCCTCCTCCTCTACGAGCCGCTCGATCTCCGCCACCGCCCAATCGATCATTTGGGGGTAAAAGCGGTGAGAGAGTTCGGGGGGCGCGATCGGGGTATGGGCGCGTATAGCGGCGGCCCCGTCGTCTGCGCTCCCATTGGGCGCGCTGTCCGCCGTAGACGCATGAAAGGCTCGATTGATGCGATCGACCAACCTGGGCAGGGCAGGCGGCGTGATGTGTGATTGGCCCAGCCGCGCGCAATGGTCCGTGTGATCGGCCAAACGTTCGGCGTTATGCGGATCCGCGCCCAAAAAGGCGCGATACCCGGCATCCTCATCCACCAGAATCAGAGCGCTGTCCAGATAGGGAAGCCAGCGGCGCACCAGCTCTTGCGCGGCGAATGTGTCCTCTTCGGCGTTGTCGAAGATCAGATGGCGGTGCGTGCGGAATAGATGGGTACTGCTCCATTCGTTTTCAAGGACCTCTTGCAGAAAGATCTGCATCCACAGGCTGAAATCAACCAGCGACTCGGCCTGACACAACTTTCGGAACTCCTGACTGATGCGCCGGGCCACCCTCAGGACATTCAGCCGGGCGGTCATCTGCTCTCCCTGGGATACCGTCAACTCCAGGCGGGTATAGGCTTCGTCGATGGAGAAGCCATGCAGGGCCGCTTTGTTGAGGTTATCCAGCACTTGGCTGACGATACGGCCCGCTTGCAGGCGGATGGCGTCGAATTCCCCCTGCGCGAAGGCCTCGTCCACGAAGCGCTTCATATGGTATTGGGTCGTCTCCAGGTTCAGGAAGGTCGGTTCTTTGCGTGGATCGGCGAACCCGACCGCAGAAGCCACCAACGGCCAGTATAACGCCACGCTTGAACGGGCCAGAGCGGCCACAGTCGTCACCTGTACCAGCGCTCCCGCCGGCGCCTCCGATCTGCGCAAAGCCTCCTGATAGGGCCGCCCGAGGGTGCGCTGGGGAACCAACACCAGAATGTCATCGCCCCGCACCCGTTCCTGGCTCAGCAGCCGCTGAATACGCTGGATGGCGACAGTCGTCTTGCCGGCGCCGAAAGGCCCGCTCAGATACAGGGTATTGGGTTGAAGAAGAAGCTCGTCAGTCACGAGTCAGGTCTTGCGCCTTGAAGGATACAGCGATTCTAACACAGATCGGCAGGAGGTGTCATACGTAGGGGCAAAGATTCAGTTGCCAGTAGTCAGTTTCCAGTGGCCAGTAACGGCCGTTTCTGGCAACTAGCCACTGATCACTGACCACTGCAGTTTACGATTCGGCAAGAAGCGCCTGAATCACCGCTTCCGAATAGTCATACTGGCCTTCTCCAATCTTCAGATAGCGGATCTGTCCGACCTTGTCGATAAAATACATCGCCGGCCAGAAGCGATTGTGGTAGGAGCGCCAGGTCGTCCAATCATTGTCGATAGCCACAGCGAAGGGAACATTCAGGCGCAAGAGGGCATCCTGTACGTTCTTCAGATCCCGCTCGTACTTAAACTCCGGCGTGTGAACGCCGATGATGACAAAGCCGTCGTCCGCATACTTCTGATGCCATTCCCTCAACGAGGGAATTACATGGACGCAGTTAATTCAGCCATATGTCCAGAACTCGACCAGCACAACCTTGCCCCGCAGGTCCGCCAGCGTTAGCGGAGCGGAGTTCAGCCACACCTCATTGAACAGTTCGGGCGCTTCTCCCTGAGGCCGCAGCTTGGCCAGAAGCGCCTGCTGCTCTGCGGTAGGGCCATCGGACATCGCCGAATCGCCGGCTGCGGCTGCCCCATCGCGCGCGTCGGTTTCTGCGTCCATCCCCTGAGACCGCAGACGAGACGCCTGCGCTTCTGCCACGGCAGAAGCCTGTTCGGCCCGCGTTTCCACGACACGGGTCTGAATCGCCCCAACCCGCGCCCTGTGTTCGCTCTGGTTCAGCGCTGATTCCGGCGCAACACAACCGGCCAGAATCAGCCCGCAAACAAACGTTAGCAGGGCATAACCGTAGCGCCGCACACTCTGGCGTTGCGCTCTGCTACCTGCGTAATTGGTCAGGACTTGAGTTCGTGTTTTCACGATATTGTATGTCTTCCATCTGTAATCTGTAGGGTCGGCGCCTCGTGTCTGCCCGCCGAAAGTGAGGAGGCGCGCCCCGCGCGCCTCCGTATCTCATTTTGCCCTTTACTTCTCCTTATCGTCCATGTCGCCGTCCATGTCGTCGTCCATATCGTCGTCCATGTCGTCGTCCATATCGCCGTCCATGTCGTCGTCCATATCGTCGTCCATGTCGTCGTCCATATCGCCGTCCATGTCGTCACCCATGTCGTCGCCCATGTCGTCGCCCATGTCGTCCATCATCGCCTCTGGCATCTCTGCGCCGGCGAGAATCGCGTCTGCCTGGGCCTGGGTCGGTATCGTCAAGACATCGCCGGCATAGATGCGATCACAGTTCGTCAGCGAGTTAGCGGTGCAAATAGCAGGCCAGTAGCTGCCTTTGCCGAAGACGTGGAGGGCGATGGCGCTTAACGTATCCCCTCGCTTCACAGTGTAGGTGACCGCGCCGTCCATATCGCCGTCCATATCGCCGTCCATATCGCCGTCCATGTCGCTGTCCATATCGCCGTCCATGTCGCTGTCCATATCGCCGTCCATGTCGCTGTCCATATCGCCGTCCATGTCGCCGTCCATGTCGCCGTCCATGTCGCCGTCCATGTCGCTGTCCATGTCGCCGTCCATGTCGCTGTCCATGTCGCCGTCCATGTCGTCGTCCATATCGTCGTCCATGTCGTCGTCCATGTCGTCGCCCATATCGCCGTCCATGTCGCCGTCCATGTCGCTGTCCATATCGCCGTCCATGTCGCCGTCCATGTCGTCCATCATCGCCTCTGGCATCTCTGCGCCGGCGAGAATCGCGTCTACCTGGGCCTGGGTCGGTATCGTCAAGACATCGCCGGCATAGATGCGATCACAGTTCATCAGCGAGTTAGCGGTGCAAATGGCAGACCAGTAGCTGCCTCTGCCGAAGACGTGGAGGGCGATGGCGCTTAACGTATCCCCTCGCTTCACAGTGTAGGTGACCGCGCCGTCCATGTCGTCGTCCATCTTGTCCATATGGTCTGCGCCGTCCATATCGTCGTCCATCTTGTCCATATGGTCTGCGTCGTCCATCATCTCATCGTCATCGTCCATCATCTCATCCATATCATGGTCGGCCATCATGATCGGTTCGATGGAGACCTTGACCAGCGCGGCGACATCCGGGTAGCTGAACCCATCGTCCACCGGATGAACCGTGGCCATGCCATCGGCGGGGCCGGTATTGGGGCCAGACTGGCGGGGAGCCTGATTGGGCCCTGCGCCGGGCTCCTCATTGGCCTCAGTGCCCGTGTCCCACAAGAGCAGTTCTGCGGTTATCTCGTGCATGTCCATCATGGCCATGCCGTCCATATCGAAGAGAGCAATGCCCATCTCGTCGGGCGCAAGGAAGATGTCATTGGATTGCACGAACATGGTGGCGAAGGAGAGATAGGGGGTCTCGGGTGTGGCCGTCACCGCAAACTCGTAGACGCCACCGGGCAGGAGTGGTCCCGGGCCGTCGGCGCCGACCGGGGTATTGAAGACGCCCGCATGGAGTTTCATTCCGGTCAGGGCTTCAGCCAACATGTGAGGGTTGCCGTCTTCGGCCAGCGCTTCCAGTCCTTCGCCCCGATCTGCTTCACCGCTTGTGAAGAAAGGGCCGCTTTCGCTGTGTAGCGCCCAGATTCCTGGGGCAAAGGGAGTCGGCAGCTCGCTGTCGCCGGAGACGTTTTCGATGCGTACCCGGAAGGTGACCGCATCGTCCATCATCTCCTCCATCGCTCCAGTGTGTGTGGTGGCCGGGGTAGCGAAGGCCGAGAGCAGGAGCAAAGCAATGAGAAGCAAAGGAAGTAACTTTGGGGATTGCATGAGTACGGTTCTCCTGATAATAATGGTTTTGCACGCCACTGTAGGGCGCGACAGTGGTGAATTGTTCTGGAAGAATTGATCGAGTACAATTCTAGTACTTGCTATTATTATACAGGCCAGGCATTATATTGACAGTGTGAAACTATTACCGGATTCTTAAGGGAATTATATACTTAACTGCACAAGTAAGATAAGATTATCGTATGTTGAAGTTGCGTTGGGTGAGCATATGTGCTATTGTGGTATGATGGGGCACTCAAAAAGATGGAACGTGGGTGGGAATTCAGATCCCGCGCAGCCTTTCTTAAAGGCTGAGAATTATGTACTTAACTGCGTACGTACATAATTCCCAACAAGAGGAGCTGTTCCATAAGAAAAGCCCGTCAGTGCGGGAACACTACGGGCTGCGACCCACAAGGTGATGGCTTATGGATACTCCCCAGACTACCACAACTCACAAAACATATCAAGAACGAGGCTACTGTTCGCGCCCTGGCTATGCTCGCATTCGCGAAGTATTGCGTGCTTGCTGCTGGCTATACAACCACTCTCTGGAGCAGCGCAAGAATACCTATCTCACTTGTGGCAAGGGCATGACTATGTATAGGCAGATGAAGGGGCTAACCCAGCTACGAAAGGAACAACAGTTCTGGCGAAGGAACACATCCAAGACCTGTTCCCATTGTGGTGAAGTAAGGAAAGAGAAGCTGGCGGACTATCGGACCTTTGTATGCCTCTCGTGCCGGCATACGGAAGACCGGGATCTGAACGCCGCTAAAAATATTCAGGAACGCGGGTGGGAATATTCCGCACAGCCGAAAGCTGGCTGAGAAAGATATACTTGTGCAGTTAAGTATATAATTCCCATTCTTAACAGTAGCGACGCCTGCGTAGAACGCCCCTTGTGGTTGCCCACATGTGAGGAGATCCACGCCCAATGACCGCCGTAAAGATTCTCGTCGTGGATGATGAACCCAGCATCCGTGAAGTAGTGAGCCTTTATCTGAAGCAGATGGGATTCGAACCCACTGTCGTTGGCGACGGGCAGACCGCGCTGGACGTGTTGCAATCCGACCCGCCAGACCTGCTGATCCTGGATGTAATGCTGCCAGGCGTGGATGGGTACGAAATCACGCGGCAAGCACGGGCCAATAGCGCGATTCCAATTATACTCCTGACTGCCCGCAAGGATGAAATCGATCGCATCCTCGGTCTGGAACTGGGCGCCGATGATTACGTCGTCAAACCCTTCAGCCCGCGTGAGTTGGTCAGCCGGGTGAAGGCGGTGCTGCGACGCACCCAGCAGACCACAGCGGCGCCCGAAGGTGAGCAGCCCATCTCCTTCGGCAATACGCGCATCGACCCCGGCTCCCGCCAGGTGACTGCCAAAGGAGAGAAAATTCCCCTGACGGTCAAGGAGTTTGATCTGTTGTGGATGTTCGCCAGCAATCCCCATCAGGTCTTCAATCGGGACCAACTCCTAGGTCGGGTCTGGGGTGTGGCAGAGTTCATCGATGCCAGCACAGTTACCGTGCACGTGCGTCGCCTGCGCGAGAAGATCGAGCAGGACCCATCCAACCCGCGCCACATCATAACCGTCTGGGGGGTGGGATATCGCTTCGAACCGTAGGGGCAACCCTTGTGTTCGGGCTGAGAGCGCCGCAGATATCGCGCCCTACAGTGGCGCGCAATTCAGATATCGCGCCCTAACAGTGGCGCGCAATTCAGATGTCGCGCCCTACAGTGGCGCGCAATGCAACCTTTGCGCATCGTGCGAAGCCCGAATAGTGCCCAGAGCCGGGAGAGCAATGAATCATCAATGAACCGGGTACTCTGTGCGCCACGCGCTATCTAGCGAGGGGTATATGAACACGACAACCACATTCCCACTGGCTACTTCGCTGTCCATTCGCTTTCTTCTCGGCGTCATCATTGCAGTCGTTGGCGGGCTGCTATTGTTTCTGGCAGTTCTGAACCCGCCGATGGACGAGCTGCGGGAGATGGCATTGTTCTTGACCGCCACAGCGCTGTTGTCTGTGGCTGCGGTCTATGGGATCTATCGCCTGGGCTGGCTCTACCACTCCCCCCGCCTCAGTTGGACCCTCCTCAGCGGATATGGCTTCGCCAGCCTGTTGACCTTCCTCAACGTGTTCATTACCGCCCGGCTGATGTTCGCCAGCGATCATGACCTGCGCCTGGCCGCGGTTCTGCTCATCTTCGCCGGCGGCATCGCCACTGCCCTGGGGTATTTCCTGTCGACAGCTGTATCGGAGAAGATACAGGGGGTGGACCGGGCCGCCACGGCCATCGCTGAGGGGAAACGGGATGTGCGCGTGGAGGTGGTGGGCGGAGATGAACTGGCTCGTCTGGGCCACACCTTCAACCAGATGGCTGCCCGTTTGGATGCGGCAGAACAGCAACAGCGGGAGACGGAGCAGTTGCGTCGCAATCTGCTGGCCTGGATCGGCCACGATCTGCGCACGCCCCTCTCCTCGATCCAGGCGCTGATGGAGGCGCTGACCGACGGCATCGTGACTGAGCCGGCCGAAGTACGGCGCTATCTGCGTACAGTACAGCGAGACGCAACCTCCCTCTCCGCCCTGATCGACGAGCTTTTTGAGATGGCCCAGATCGAAGTCGCTGGCCTGCATCTGGACCGGCAGCCCAACTCCCTCTCCGATCTGATCTCCGACACACTGGAGAGCTTTGCGATTCCGGCCAAAGAGATGGGTGTTGTCCTCTCTGGCAGCGCCGACCCACAGGTGGACCCAGTGACGGTCGATGCCGGTCTCATCGGACGGGTGCTGACGAATCTGATCGGCAATGCGGTTCGCCACACGCCATCAGGCGGGACAGTAGCCGTGACCGCCCAACGCGCCACCGACGCTGTGCGGGTGGATGTCTTCGACTCTGGGCCGGGCATCCCGGCCGACAGCCTGCCGAAGGTCTTTGAGCAGTTCTACCGCGGGGAGCAGTCCCGCAGCCGCGCCACCGGCGGCGGCTCCGGCCTGGGATTAGCCATCGCCAAAGCTGTCGTAGAGGCCCACGGTGGCGCAATTGGCGTCGAGAACCGCCTCGAAGGCGGCGCGCGCTTCTACTTTATTCTGCCAAACGGGTAGGATCTGATCTTGTGTATTGTGTATCAGGATGGTAAAAACAAAAATGCGTAGCGGGTCGCTGCAGCGGACGGATCTTCAACCGAGAGCCGGTCCGTCGCCCGCCCACTGACATACACCGCCGAGTTGCAACGGGTGTGCGGCGACTGCGCTCGCGGCGAGTAGGGCGTAATACGGTGTCGGATCTCCCGACACCGCGCTTTTTTTTGTCTGGATAGGGGGTGGACGGAAACATGATGGTCAGGAAGCGCAAAGGCTCGTTCTGGCCGGCGTTGCCGTTGCCACTATTGTTGCTGGCGCTGGCAACGGTGTTCCTGTTCGGCGACGACCGTGAGCATTTCTACCGACCGGGGTCTCACAACTTCATCACGGCGCAGAGCATGTCACTGGCCGCGAACCTGTCCCCGGAACATGGTTTCCTGATGTTCTCGCGCCGGTACTCGGCCGCGGACGGCATGGCGTCGTATGAGCCATATACCCGTTTCCCGATTGGGACCTATGCGCTCATCAAACTGGTTATCATCCTGCCCTTCGCGGATGACTTGGCGGCGCAAATCTATGCCGCCCGGTTGCTGATGTTGTCGTTCTTCGCCGCGACCGCCACGTTGGCATACCTTGCTCTCTCCCGTCTGTTCGCCAATCGCTGGATTGCCTTGACCGCTACGTTCCTGTCGTTCTCGTCCTATATCTGCCTGTACTACAGCGATATGGTCTCCACCGAAGTGGCCACCAGCCTTTTTGGCGTGTTGCTGACCTTCCATGGCATGGTCGTTTTCGTTCAGGACGGTCGTTTCCGGCAACTACTGGTCAAGGCGTGCGTCGCGACGCTGCTCGGCTGGCATGTCATGGCGTTGATTCTGCCGTTTGTCTTTTTCAGTCTGACAAAGGAACTGCTCCAGGCCTATTCAGCCAATCTACCCCCTCCCGAGCATATGTTCTATACAAGCCGGATACGTTCGGTCGCCGCCACGCTGCTTTCCAGCCGCTATCTGCAGCTCGGCATCGTCTCTCTACTCTTCTGCGTATTGATGATGGGCTTTAACTTTGGCACTGAATACTTTGCGCTGAACGGCGAAATCCCACTGACCGAATTGCCTACTGTCAAGTCGATGCTGAAACGAATTGGGGTCGACGATGTATATCTTTCCAGGTACCCCCACCTAATGGACTGGCGACCTTTCCTGACGGGACAAATCTCGCGCATTGGCGGACTGTCAATCCCCTACTTTTTGCTTCAACTCTTTGGCTACGAGTATACGCCTCACTACCGAACGACCTTATTCCTCCTAGGCGCCGTCGTATTTGTCGTGGGGCTGCTGGGCCTGTTTTTCGTCCGCCACAAAATCCTGACCGCGACGGCGTTGCTATCCGGCTGGTGCTGGGCGGCGCCGTTGCGCGCCTCGGCCGCTATCCATGACTTCGAAATTCTGTTTCATATCGGCATCCCGCTGGTCTTTTTTGCGCTGGTTTCATTGCCTATACGCCGGCTGTCGGGTGATCGTCTGATTGAGGGGCTAGCCATCGTCGCGGGTTTGGTTTTTGTCCTGTCCAGCATCCCGATGGCGCGCGTTGGTCTCGACGCCAAGGCGTCTGAGCGGTATGCAACCCTGACTGCCGACTTCGAGCGCATCCGGGCAATAGTGCAGCCGGGGCGCAGCGTTTTTGTCGCGATGCGGATTGGCGGCGGCGTGGGACCGTGGGCTCGTGGTGAATCGCTGCCTCTGGTGACGTACTATCTTGTGGGAAGAATTTTTGCGCGCGACAGATCGGCGTACGATTTTCTCATCTCGGACCAACGCCTAGATGGCCCCGCTCTTCTCACGCCGGAAAACGGCCAGGTGTTTCTCTACGATAGTACCGCATATTCAACTCTGATAGACGAGATGATCGCGAAATCTGAACTTATCTCCCGTTCTGATTTTGATGTGTATCGCAGCGGGAACAGTCTGATTTACACCCGGGAGCGATGTCGGGGCGATGACGACGGCGACGTCAATGCCTGGTTCTTCCTGCACATCGTCCCCGTTGACATGAACGACCTTCCCGACCACAGAAAGCAGTATGGGTTCGACCACCTCGACTTCCGCCTCGACGATCACAGGATTTCCTTCATAGATCGATGTGTTGCCATGCGTGATCTCCCCGACTATGACATCGCCAGCGTCAGGACCGGCCAGTACACCGAGGAAGGACAGCTGTGGGAGGCGGAGTTCGGCGCCGAGGCGTCTGAACGGTATGCAACAATGGCTGCCGACTTCGAGCGTATCCGGGCAATAGTGCAGCCGGGTCGCAGCGTTGTTGTCGCGCTTCGGTCTGGCGGCGCGGGACAGTGGTCTGATGAATCCTCGATGACTCTGGTGAATGACTATCTTGCAGGGAGAAATCTTACGCGCGACAGATCGGCATACGATTTTCTCATCTCGGACCAACGCATAGATGGCCCCGCTCTGCTCACGCCGGAAAACGGCCAGATGTTTCTCTACCATGGGATCGAATATTCAACTCTGATAGACGAGATGATCGCGAAATCTGAACTTGTCTTCCGTTCAGATTTTGATATGTATCGCAGCGGGAACAGTCTGATTTACACCCGGGAGCGATGTCGGGGCGATGACGACGCCGGGTGGTTCTTCCTGCACATCGTCCCCGTTGACGTGAACGACCTTCCCGACCACAGAAAGCAGTATGGGTTCGACCACCTCGACTTCCGCTTCGACGAGTACAGGATTCCATTCATAGATCGATGTGTTGCCGTGCGTGATCTCCCCGCCTATGACATCGCCGGCGTCAGGACCGGCCAGTCCACCGAGGAAGGACAGCAGCTGTGGAAGGCGGAGTTCGGCTTTGCGCCGTAGCGGGCGCTGGCGGCATTGCCAGCGCCGCCGCTGCCTGTCTGGAGAGAAGATGAAACAAAAGGGAAGGGAATTCAATGAGGGGCGCGCATACTGGATCCAAACATCTGCTTTGCTTGCTCAAATGAGCCTATCGCCGTGAATTTCTGCTGAAATTGGCGCTCCTTGTCAGAGCGGAAGGCCACCTTCTTCCTTTATGGCAAAGGGATGACTATAGTATGGTCAGATGAAGGGACTTGAATGCCTACTGAAAAATTATTCCTGTAGCCGCGCCACCGGCGGCGGCTCCGGCCTGGGATTAGCCATCGCCAAAGCTGTCGTAGAGGCCCACGGTGGCGCAATTGGCGTCGAGAACCGCATCGAAGGCGGCGCGCGCTTCTACTTTATTCTGCCGAACGGGTACGGGTAGGGTAGAATATAATAATGGTATAGATATATGGTTATGCTTTGGGAGCGCATCCGTCTGTACTTCAGATGCTGAAAATGAACCTTTGGAGTTCTTGCTATGGCTGAATACTATAAATTTCTAAATCCAACTCTTAGGGCGTATCATGCTCTAGGCGGCAGAGCTAACAATGAGCAAATACTCAACCAAGTGATTGAAAATTTAGATGAGCCACCTCATGACATTGAAAGATTACGGACCAGGCTGCTCGTTGATGTAAGAACTTGCCTCAGAAAGCTCGGTTTGATTGAAAATCGGGTGAGAGCAAGGCAAGGAAGGCATGGAGAGTGGGAGCTTACAGCTGAAGGCCGTGAAACTGAAAGTGTTGATCTTTCAAGAGTTAGAAGATGTTGTTCCAAATAGATTAGGGGTGGTTCGGTTCAATTGACTCGAAACGAGCAAGAGAAGAGGATCTCAGATTTCAAGGACCGTCAGGAGATGGCGGAATGGTTTGATACGCATGACTTTCTGGACTACCCCGACGAGATTCAAGGAAGTGCCGAGAGAAAGCGTGAACGTATCGCCCAATTTATCACAAACTCTTACGATTCGTCTGAGTTCCAGTATGTTAGATGCGCTTAGACATCAAGCGAAAAAGAAGGGTGTAGACGCAACCACGTTAGCTAGGATGTGGGTTGTGGAGCATCTACAGAGCGAGTAAAGACAGAAACAGTTGGTGTATCAGTAATCCTCATAGATTGTTGCGAGAGCTATAGTCGCGCCCAACAGTGGCGCGCAATTCAACCCTAGGTAGCTCTTTGCATTTGAATGCCTACTGAAAAATTATTCCTGTAGCCGCGCCCTCGATCTGGCTCCTTGCCTGCCGCCAGCGGATGCTCTGGGCAGAATCCCGGCGCGCTGGATGATTTCAGCGACGGTTTCTTCCTGACGGTAGGCCATGACGTGAACGCCGTGCACCCCTTCAATCTGCCGCGCCTCCTCGATGATCTCCACACAAATCTGAATGCCCTCTGCCCGCTTCTGTTTTTTCGGTGTCTTCGCCAATCTGTCCACGACCGCATCGGGAATGTGAACCCCGGGCACGCGGGTACGCATGAACTCCGCGGCGCGCTCGGAGCGCAGAGGCCCTACACCGACCAGAATGTAGACCCGCTCGTGCAGGCCCAGATCCCGCGCTCGGCGCATGAACGCCTTGAACATCGGCACGTCATAGCAATATTGGGTCTGGATGAAATCTGCGCCGGCTTCAATCTTTTTGGCCAGACGTAGATGGCGCAACGCCTGGGGCGGCGCAAAGGGGTTGGCGGCCGCGCCGAGGAAAAAGCGGGGCGCTGTAGTAAGCTTGCGCCCGCTCAGAAAGACGCCCCGATCCCGCATAATTTTCGCGGTGCGCAGCAGGTGAAGGGCGTCGAAGTCGAAAACTCGTTTGGCTTCCGGGTGGTCACCGACGCTTACGTCGTCGCCCGTGAGGCAGAGGACGTTCTGGATGCCGAGAGCCGCCGCGCCGAGCAGATCGCCCTGAATGGCGATGCGGTTGCGATCCCGGCAGCTCACTTGCAGAATAGGCTCATAGCCGGCCCTGGCCAAGAGAGCGCAACAGCCGATGCTGCTCATGTGACAGTTGGCGCCGGAGCCGTCGGTAGCATTGATGCCATCGCAGACCTCCGCCAGCGCCAGCGCGTTTCTGTATACGTCCTCCGGGTCGGCGGAATCCGGCGCATTCAGTTCGGCGGTCACGGCAAAGCGCCCAGAGCGCAGCACCCGTTCCAATCGGGAGTTGGGATAAAGCGGGCGTTGATAGCGATCAGGTAGAGGCCGGTTCAGATATGTCATAGGCCAGACAGAAGGGATCAGCAATCGCTGAAGAGAATGGGCGCGACCAGGGAAGGTGTTGAACGCGCCTCTTCTCGAAAAAGGCGCTCAGACTGAAGCCGAATCCATCTCCTCCAATTCAATTGACGCCCAGCCAGACGCTGGCTGCGCGTCCACCCCTTCCAGCAGGTTTATCCACGCGCTGCTGTTCTGCAGAGTACGGTTGACCGGCGGTTGCAGGAGTTGGATTTCGCCGCTGTATTGGCCCAGCTGCGCGTCCCGTTGCCAGGCCTGCACCCACACACAGGGCATCTCCGGGATCACTTCGCAGTGGCCGTTCTGGCGCACTCCACCGCAAGGACCGTTGCGTAGGTTCTTCGGGCAGTTCATCGGGCAAGTCATGCCGGTGCTGTGGAGAATGCACTGGCCGCACATCTGGCAGTTGAAAATGTAGCCCTTTGACACCTCTTCGCTCCAGACGAAAACGCGCGCTGTCCACCCAGGACCGATGCGTTTCAGCAGCGGATAGAGCAGACGCAGGACCGATTGCGAGGCCCTATAGATTGTCTCCAACAGGCGCGGATGATTCTTCAGCCACTCACTGCCGGGCATTCGTCTGGATTCAGGGAAGGAAGACAACCGAACGATACCGATACCTTTCTGTTTGCATGCGATAGCGTGATCATACCACCACAAGAGTTATCATCTGTCAAGTGAGCCCTCCTGCCGCGCCCGCCAAGCTGCGTATTCGGCCTGAGCATCCTCCCGCAGTGGGTAGTATTTGCGCAGGTCGCCGCCTTCGGCCAGGCGCATGCGGGAGAACTCCTCCCATTCTGCGTGTTCACCGGCCTTCTTCAGCAGTTCTGGCGCCAGAGCGCTGGGCACGACAACGACGCCGTCGTCATCGGCGACGACAATATCGCCGGGCATCACAAGTGTATCGCCGCAAGCGATGGGCGTATTGACGGCAAAGGGGAAGATATTGGTCTGCGTATGAAAGTTGGGCGTGACGCCGCGCAGCCAGAGACCCAGATCCAGCTCCTGGGCCTTAGGGTAGTCGCGAATGCAGCCGTCGATGACGACGCCGACGCCGCCCCGGCCTTGAAAATACGTGAGCATCATTTCGCCGAAGACGCCGCTGGCCATATCCCCCCTGGCATCGACAACGACAAGGTCTCCCGGCCGGGTATGGTATAGAACATGACGATGCAGCTGTTTTTCCGGGTCGTTATACTCGTCCTCACCATAGAGATCCTCCCGCTTAGGCATAAACTGAAGCGTCAGGGCCGGGCCGGCCACAACTTTGCCGCGCGTCCATGGCCGAGGCCCCCGCATCTGCGGGTCGCGGATGCCTAGGCGGCTCAGTTCACCGCTGGCAGTGGCCGTGCCGATCTCCGCAAGCCCCTCGATCAACGCCTGTGGTGGACGCTGAATATCCTGTGTCTTGATTGTCATTCTTCATCCTCCGGTTGCAGATAGCGTTTCGTACAGAGAGGTGACTCTGCCACAAGGTCCGAAAATTTGCATGGCGCGCCACTGTTGGGCGCGATCGCGACCGCCTCTTCCCAATCATAGGTCAAGTGCCCTCGTCGGTCCGCAGAAAGTATGGGAATCGTTTCATTATAGTTCTCTCCCCCGCTCGTCCAAGAATCCCCACCTGTCGCAATGCCGACCCTCTGATATCCATCTATAGAGCCTTGGGATCCCACTGCAACGCTGTGATTCCTGACAAGACGTGCGTTTCGGCAAGTCGAGAATCTGGTTAGCGCCTGCATTCTGGCCTCTATTTGGATGAGCGGTTGCTTTTCTGCGCCTAAGCCCTATGGTACAATTGCTCAGAGAGTGCATGTGCGCGTAACTGTGTCCCTGGCCCACCCGATATATCGTGTATATCGTAGGGGCGCTCCCTATGGGCGCCCCGCGGGTGTGGAAGTCTGCTCTAATTGTATTGCTTGAGGAATTTTTGTATGCATAGGGTTGTTGATCGCTCCGCGCCGCTTCAGCTTGTCGGCTGTGTCCTTCTCTTGGTCGCGGGGCTGGCATTTTCCATGGGCTCCGGTTTTGGCTTCATCATCGGCCGTCTGAGCCAATCCGAATCGGCCAACAGTTCTGCCGCCGCCGAATTGGCTGCTGAGCGCGCGCTTTCTTCGCAAGATATGGACATTTTCTGGGAGGTGATGGAACGGCTGGAGCAAGACTTCTACGGAGAACTGCCCTCTCCCAGAGAGCGCAGCTACGGCGCCATCCGCGGCGTGCTGAACCTGCTGAACGATCCCAATACCGGTTTCCTGACCCCAGAAGAGGCGACCAATTTTCTGGAAAGTATAGACGGCAGCTTTGAAGGCATTGGCGCGACCGTAGAATGGGCCGAAGAGCAGGGCGCGGTCCGCATTCTTGAACCCTTTGAAGATCAGCCGGCCTGGAACGCCGGCATTCGCAGCGGCGACCTGATCATTGCCATCAACGGCGAAGATGTGGCCGATTTGTCCGATTTGACAGAGGCGATCAACAGAATTAAAGGGCCTCGCGGCACCGATGTGCTCCTGACAGTCCGCCGCGCCGGCCGAGAGGATGCCTTTGAAATCAGCGTTACCCGCAACGTGATTGAAATCCCCGTCGTAGATAGCGATGTTCACGGAGAGAACGGCGAGATCGCATACGTGCGCCTGCTGCGCTTCTCCGACAATGCTGGCGTTAAGCTACGCGATGCAATCGACGAACTGCTGACGGATGAGCCTCAGGGCCTGATCTTCGATCTGCGGGGCAATCCCGGCGGCCTGCTGCGGGAAGCAATCCAGGTAACGAGCATCTTTCTGGAAGATGAGCGGGTACTGATCGAGCGCTTCAGCGACGGCGCTGAAAAGATCTACGATACCGAAGGCAGCCCTCTGGTGCCGGCGGATCTGCCGCTTGTTGTGCTGGTCGATGAGAGCAGCGCCAGCGCCAGCGAAATCGTATCCGGCGCCTTGCAAGACGTAGGCCGGGCGCTCCTGGTTGGCGTGACCACATTCGGCAAAGGGAGCGTGCAGTTGCCCCATCAGCTCAGCGATGATAGCCTCCTGCGGGTGACGATTGCCCGCTGGTTCACGCCCACCGACCGTTCCATCAATGGCATGGGACTGGAACCGGATATCGTGATCGAACAGACGGATGAGCAGCTTGAAAACCAGGAAGACCCACAACTTGAGCGGGCCATCGAACTGCTCAAGACTGGACAGTAGGGGCAACCCTCGTGCGCGCTCTCTCCATCTGCCGGCCATAGCGCGCGCCGAACAGGGGCATCGAACCCCGCGGTAACGGTTCCACCTGGGGGCGCGGGCATCTCGCCCGCATCGGGAAAGAGTATTGAAATTGGCCAAAAAAAAGCAGCAGACAATGGCGACGGGCCCCCGTACCATCGCCACAAACCGCAAAGCTCGCCACGATTATTTTATCGAGGAAACCCTCGAAGCGGGGATCGCTTTGACCGGAACGGAGATCAAGGCTGCGCGCGCCGGCTCGGTGAACCTGCGTGAAGGGTTTGTGATCGTGCACGCTGGCGAAGCCTGGCTGATGGGAGTGCACATTGGCCAGTACAAACAGGGCAATCGGGCAAATCATCACGAGACCCGTTCCCGCAAACTGCTCCTGCATAGGCGCCAGATCGATCACCTGCACGCCCTGGCTACGCAGCGCAACTGGACAATTGTGCCTCTGCGCATGTACATCAACGCCGCCGGTCTCGCCAAAGTTGCGATCGCGTTGGTACGCGGCAAGAGGCAGTTCGACAAACGCCAGTCGATCGCCAAACGGGACGCGGAACGGGATGTCAGCCGGGCGTTGAAACAGCGCTACCGCGAGGGTGACAGAGACTGATAGGACCAGAATGACGGCCAGCCTCTTTCGATACACATGAATTCCGCTCGGCGGCAGCCCAACGATGTCGCGCCCTACAGGGGCGCGCAATACAACCATGATGTCGCGCCTTACAGGGGCGCGCAATGCAACCATGATGTCGCGCCCTACAGGGGCGCGCAATGCAACCATGATGTCGCGCCCTACAGGGGCGCGCAATACAACCATTTGGAACAGGTTCTCGAAACGATCCTCGCCACCCGCAAATATCGCTCCGTTCATCCCAATCTGGCGCGCTCCATCGCCGCCGCTGAACTGGCGAAGGGCCGCTCCGTCAAAGATGCGATCAAAGCCGCCAAGAGGCAGCTGCATCAGAGCGCCGCTGCCTACTTTCGCCAAACTCTGAGCTACGATCAGTCGATCCGCCAACTGCAAGCGGCCGTTGACTCCGGTGATGACGAGTCCGTGCGCTCGGTTCTGCGCCATCTGATGGCCGCCCACACCTCCACCCAAGAGCGGCTGCCCCTGCTCGATACGCTCTACAGCGAGCTCTTTCAACGACTCCCACCGGTGAAATCGGTGCTGGATGTAGCCTGCGGTCTGCACCCATTGGCGCGTCCGTGGATGCCGCTCCCGCCAGATCTGCCCTACATAGCCTGGGATATCTTCGCTGATCAGATCGACTTTCTCAACCGCTTTTTCCGTGTGATGGGGTACGCCGGGACTGCGGCGCAGCGCAATGCGCTGGAGGATCTGAGCGCTCCTGCCGTTGATATGGCATTCATCTTAAAGACATTGCCCTGTCTGGAACAGATCGAAAGCGGCGCCGGCCAACGGCTGCTTTACCAGATCGACGCGCCGCTTCTGATCGTCTCCTTTCCCAACCACAGTTTGGCTGGCCGCAAGAAAGGCATGAGGCAATATTACGCAGCCTATTTCGATGCGCTCATCGCTGACGCCGGATGGCAGATGGAGTCGCTTGCGTACCGCTCAGAGCAGGTGTACATCGTGCGTAAGAGAGCGATGCGGTTCCGTGGTTTTGACCCGCGCCCGCGTCTGCAAACGCCTACTTCCTCCCCGTAGGGGCATAGATCAGTTGCCAGGTAGTCAGTTGCCACAGTGGCCAGTAACTGCCGTTTCTAGCCATTAGCCACTGCAGTTATCGCCTGCTTGCAGGCTGCATAGTCGGCCGGCTCATCCGCGGGCCGTGTCCGCGTCTGTAAACGAGCAGGGCGCGCTTGAATTCGATGACCACAACGCCATCCTGATTGAAGCCAGTCGTACGGACGCTGACGATCCCCTGATGGGGGCGACTTTTCGACAGACGCGCCCGCAGCACCTCACTCTGGGCGTAAATTGTATCTCCCTCGAAGACCGGCGCCGGCAAACGCACCTCGTCCCAGCCCAGATTGACCGCGTTCTGCGAGATATCCGCCACCGACAGACCGGTCACCAAGGCCAGTGTAAACGTCGAGTCCACCAGAGGACGACCCCATTCGGTCTGCGCGGCATAGTGGACATCGAAATGAATGGGATTCGGGTTGACCGTCAACAGCGTGAACCACACATTGTCCGCCGCCAGAACCGTGCGCCCCAGTCGATGTTCGAAGATGTCCCCAACGGCGAAATCTTCGTAATAGCGTCCCTGCCAGCCAGCTTGCGCGGACATGTTTGCCCCCTGTATACGAAAAACTGCAGCGGCCAACCGGTGGGCTGTCCGCAGTCTTGGCGTCGCTTCGTAGCGCATGAATGCCCGTTGAGATAGCCTCACACAACTCCATCGCCCCGCAACCGCTCGATCGCTTCGGACGTATACCCCAACTCAGCCAGAAGCGAACGGGTGTGACCGCCTGTCTCCGGAATCGGATCGAAACGCGGCGGCCAGTGGTCAGAGGTAGTCGCCGGTTGCAGCGCCGGAAGCGGGCCAACGGGCGACTCCACTTCCGCTATCCGCCCCCGAGCCACAAGCTGCGGATGCTGCCAAAACTCTTGCGCATCGCGCAGTTCGGCGTTGGCGATCTGAGCCCGCTCCATGCGCTCCACAATGTCCGCCAGTGTCAACCCCGCGAAGACCGACTCGATCTCTTGGCGCAGCAGAGTTCGATTCTGCACTCGCCGGCTATTGTCGGCAAACCGAGGATCCGTGGCGATCTCCGGCTTCTCCAAAACGGATGCGCAGAAGCGCGCCCATTCCCGTTGGTTTTGAATGGCGAACAGAACTGTGCCCCCGTTGCCGCTGGCAAAGGGGCCATAGGGCGCGATGGCCGCGTGGCTGGCGCCAGCTCGGGGCAGATGGGCGCTACCCAGCGAGTAGTAGGCGGGGAAACCCATCCACTCGCACAGACCGTCGAAGAGAGAAACATGCAGCACCGTGCCCGCGCCGCTGCGCTCACGCTGGAATAAGGCCGCCAGAATGCTGCTGTAAGCGTACATCCCGCCAGCGATATCAGCTACAGGAATGCCGGTCTTGGCCGGTTCCGCTCGGCTGCCGGTGACGGAAACAACACCCGTCTCCGCCTGAATCAGCAGATCGTAGGCCTTTTTGTTGCGGTAAGGGCCGTCAGAGCCGTAGCCGCTGACATGGCACACGATCAGGTCAGGGTAGTCGGCCCGCAATCGCCCGCTGTCGAAGCCGAGTCG
Organism: uncultured Caldilineaceae bacterium; assembly: GCA_958295915.1. Taxonomy (GTDB): domain Bacteria; phylum Chloroflexota; class Anaerolineae; order Caldilineales; family Caldilineaceae; genus Bin5. The sequence goes on along the minus strand of OY282381.1, from coordinate 1,474,363 downwards.
CTCGACCGCGCCCGGCGCCAGATTCTGGATGAAGACATCCGCTTGCGCCAGCAGTTGCGCCAGAATTTCCTGACCCGCCGAGGCCTTCAAATTCAGGCTGAGGGACTCCTTCGAGCGGTTCACCCAGACGAAATGGCTGCACAGCCCCCGGGCCGCCGTATCATAGTGGCGGGCGAAATCACCAACGCCCGGCCGCTCGATTTTGATTACCCGCGCGCCCAGGTCAGCCAGATGCCGGGTGGCGAGCGGCGCCGCGATCGCCTGTTCCAATGAAACAACTGTGATATGTGATAGTGGCAGGGGCATAGGAATAGGCAATACTCAATACGATCGCGGCAATCCCAATACGTGCTGAGCCAGATAGGACAGCGCCAGATGATTGGACACCGGGGCAATCTGGTACAGCTTCGCCTCCCGGAATTTCCGCTCCACATCGTATTCCCTGGCAAAGCCGAAACCGCCGTAGGTTTGCAGACAGACGTTGGCCGCCTCCCAGGCCGCGTCTGCCGCCAGCATCTTCGCCATATTGGCTTCGGCGCCGCAAGACCGATCGCTGTCGAATAGACGGGCCGCTTGCCAGCGCATCAGATCCGCAGCCCGCAGGTTGGCGTAGGCTTGGGCGATGGGAAACTGCACCCCCTGATTCTGGCCGATAGGCCGATCGAATACAATGCGTTGGTTGGCATACTCGACAGAGCGTTCGATGAACCAACCGCCGTCGCCGATCGACTCGGCCGAGATCAGGATGCGCTCGGCATTCATGCCGTCGAGAATGTAGCGAAACCCCTGTCCCTCCTCGCCGATCCGATTGGCGGCGGGCACGCGCAGGCCATCGAAGAACATCTCGGTCGTATGATGGTTGATCATCGTTTCAAGAGGCCGGATGGTCAATTCCCTGTCGCCAGCCGCGCGCAGATCCACAAGAAAGAGGGACAGCCCATCAGTGCGTTTTGAGACCGTCTCCGCGGCGGCCGTCCGCGCCAGCAGGAGCAACAGATCCGAATGTTGCGCCCGGCTGGTCCAGATCTTCTGACCAGTGATAACGTATTCGTCGCCCTCTCGTTCTGCCCGGGTCTGAATGCGGCTGGTATCCGAGCCAGCCGTCGGCTCTGTGACGCCGAATGCTTGCAGCCGCAACTGACCAGCAGCGATCGGCGGCAGCCAGCGTTCCCGTTGCGCCAGCGAGCCATGGCGCAGAAGCGCGCCCATAATGTACATCTGCGCGTGGCAGACAGCGCCGTTGCCCCCGCTACGGTTGACCTCCTCCAAGATGACCGAAGCCTCGGCCATGGAGGCGCCGCCGCCCCCATACGACTCCGGTATCAGCGCAGCCAGAAAACCGGCTGCGGTCATCGCCTGCACAAACTCGACCGGATAGGCCCTGTCGGCATCGACCCGCCGCCAGTATGCCCCCGGGAAGCGGTCACACAGTTGCCGCACGCCCCGACGTAACTCTGGGAATTGTCCGCTTGTATCGATTTCGATCTGAGATGATGACATCAGTGTATGCTGGCTGGAAGAAGCGCCAGACAGATGCTATCACAAGAAAGGCTGGCGCGAAAGCGAGTCGTGAGGAACGAGTAGAGAGAAACGACAAGAAAAAAGGGGAGAGAATCCCTTCGCGATTCTCCCCCCTCACTTCTACTCTCTCATTCCTGGATTTTTCTCTCTCCTGGGTTCTTCTGGCTCGCGTGGGTCAGGAGATGCTTCTGTATCTTGCCCATTGCATTGCGGGGCAGAGCGTCCACAAACCGCAACTGCCGCGGGCGCTTATACGCCGCCAACTGCCCGCGGCAGTATTGCTCTAACTCCGATTCCACGATCGCGCCGCTGCAGACCAGATAAGCCACCGGCACTTCTCCCCACTCTGGGTGCGCCTCACCTATGACCGCCGCTTCTTCGATGCCCGGGAAGGTCGTCAACATCTCTTCGATCTCACGCGGATAGATGTTCAGCCCACCGGAAATAATCAGCTCGTGTCGCCGTCCCAGCAGAGTCATATACCCGGTTTTCGGATCCATGCGGGCCAAATCACCGGTCAGAAACCAGCGATTGCCCAACTCGTCCTGCGTGAAGCTGGCCGCAGTCTTGTCCGGCGCCCGCCAGTAGCGATCAAATACGTTGCTCCCCCGCAGCAGGAGCTCCCCTTCTTCGCCATCAGGCGCATCCCGCCCCTTTGCATCGACAATGCGGGCAAAGACCCCAGGCAGAGGCGTGCCAACCGTGCCGGCGATGCGCGGCCCCGCGTAGGGATTGCTGAAATTCATCCCCGTCTCGGTCATCCCATAGCGCTCAAGGATACGTTGACCGGTCAGACGTTCAAATTCGTTGTGGATCTCTGCGGGCAAAGGCGCGCTGCCAGAACAAAAGAGCCGCACCGCAGGAAAATCCGGCGGCGCATCCATCCGCGCGAGGAGATCGACCAGTCGTATATAGATCGTGGGCACGGCGAAGAAAAGCGTGGCTCCGCCGCCGGAAAGGGTATCTACCGTTTCTGTCAGCTCGAATGCAGTGCGCAAACGGATGGTGGCCCCCATCGCCAGCGCGCAGTGCAGCCCCACCACCAGACCATGGGTATGAAATAAGGGAAGGGGGAGCAAAAGAACATCATCCGGCTCCCAGGCCCATGCGGATAGCAGACCGGTCACCGTAGCCAACACATTGTTGTGGCTGAGCACCGCGCCTTTGCTGGCTCCGGTCGTGCCACTGGTGTACATAATCAGAGCCGGATCCTCGCCGCGCGCGCTCGGGCAAGGCGGCTGAATCGCGCCTGTCCGTTGCCCAGGATGCAGAGGAGCAGTCGTCTCAAATGATGGCTGCGCGCCGCTATCAAGCCATCTGTCCGCATGATCGACCGACAGAATTTTAGAGATCGGCTCAACAGCGGCGCAGGAAAGTTCATCCAGTATCGGTTTCTGGGCATCTTCCGTGATCAGCAGCGCCGGCTCGGCGTCATTCAATATGTGTGTGAGCTCCCGCTTCCGATAGCGCGGATTGATGGGTACCATGACCGCGCTTACCTCCAAGGCCGCCAGGTAGGCAATGACGAACTCCGGTCGGTTGCATAGATAGAGGGCGATGCGATCCCCCTTTTGCACCCCCATCTGCAAAAAGGCGGCTGCCCATCTGTCCGCTTGCCGCTGTAACGCGGCAAAAGTCAACTGTTGTGGCGCCAAAGAGCCGCGGGTATCGCTAAATTCGATGGCCGTTTTGTCGGGATGACGTTCCCGACCAATAGCAAAGAAAGTCGTAAGATTCATCGCGCGCTACCAGTCAATTGCGGCTTGCCCTGCCCCGCTTATTATAGAGTCTTGTTGGCGATATGCAATCTGCATAGTGAACTATACATCAGTAGAGCCTTGAGCGGTAAGGCGTAAACGCTTACTGTGAGCCAGTGGAAGAAGGGGGCAACGCGGATGAAAAAGTGGTTGCATCGCGCGCCACTGTTGGGCGCCACTGCGAGGGAAAGGAGCGCAGCTCAATGCTTGACATGTTCGGGCGCCGCCGCCACGCTGACTTTGGGCTTGCCTGGTATCTCATGACAGGCGCGGCAGCGGGCCTCATAACTCTCGCTGCCTCCCACGTAAATAACCGGCTCGTCATAACGGGCCGGTTCGCCGTTGATGAGCCGTTGGGTGCGGCTGGCGGACGCGCCGCAGCGGACACAGATGGCGTGCAGCTTGTCCACCCGTTCAGACAAGGCCATCAACAGGGGCATCGGGCCGAAGGGCTCGCCACGGAAATCCTGATCCAACCCAGCGGCAATGACCCGTATCCCCCGATCGGCCAACTCCTGGCAGACGTCGGCGATCGCCCGGTCGCAGAATTGAATCTCATCGATGGCAACGACATCCGTGTCCAGCTCAACCAGATCGAGCAGAGACGTAGCGTTCTCCAAAATGATGGCGTCATTGCGGAATATGCCGTTGTGGGAGGCCACCCGTTCGCGACCGTACCGGTGGTCGATCTGGGGTTTGAATATCTGAATGCGACAGCGGGCGATCTCTGACCGGCGTACCCGGCGCAGGAGTTCTTCGGTTTTGCCGCTGAACATCGAACCGCAGATCAGTTCGATCCATCCGCCGCCGGGTTGATAGCGCATTCAGTCGTTCGCTTGCGCTTCCAGATCGTACTTTGACAGTACCTCGGCGGCAGCTTCGTCCGGGTCGTCACCGCGCGCCCGCGCCCTGCGGGCAGCCGTATCGGCCTCCTTGCGCGCCTGGGCTTCGATCTGTTGGCGGGCAGCGGCGCTTTGACGGGATTCCAGCCGCTTCACGAACCGTTCCACCCGGCCGACGGCATCGACAATACGCTGTTCACCGGTATAGAAGGGATGGCACTGACTGCAGATGTTGACATGGATCTCCGGCTTTGTGCTGCCGGTCAACCAACTGTTTCCACAAGAACAGGTGACCTGCGCGGTAGGGTGATAGCCCGGGTGAATTTCTGGCTTCATTTCGCTATACCTTTTGCCTGGAACTCATCTCTTCATCCGAGTAGACACTGACCTTCCTGCGGTTCTTTTTGGCCCATTCAAACCTAACGAAACCGTCTTGTTTGGCGAAGATGGTATCGCCTTTGCCAAGGCCGACATTGGAACCGGGGAAAATGCGCGTCCCCCGCTGGCGCACCAGAATGCTGCCAGCTGTCACATACTCACCGCCAAAACGCTTTACGCCAAGCCGCTGTCCATTCGAATCCCGATTGTTGCGGCTGGAACCACCACCTTTTTTGTGAGCCACTGCTATTCTCCTTCCTTCTCTTCCGCATCGCCGCCGCCGGCGCCGCCCCCCGCGTCATGGGAAACAGCGGCCGCCGCCGCTCCGTCATCTTCCACGCCCTCTGAAGCCATCGTCCCGCCCCTGTCCTCAGCCGGGATCGTTTCGACAGCCGTTGCAACCGCCTCCTTCACCAATTCCGCGCTAGCCTCTACCGCAGCCTCCGCGACGAATTCGAAATCTTCCCCGCGAATTGATTGGATTTCCAGGCGTGTCAGAAACTGACGATGCCCTCGGCGTACACGGACGCGCTTCTTCGGACGATAGCGAAAGACCAGTATCTTTTCGCCGCGGCGCTGCCCCGTGATCTTTGCCGTCACCGACGCGCCGTTGACATTCGGCTGGCCGATTTTGACGCCATCATCGCTGACAACCAGCAGAACATCTTCCAATACGACGCTATCTCCGACATCGCCAGCCAGTTTTTCGACTTCAAGAGTATCCCCGGGGGCAACTCTGTACTGTTTGCCGCCGGTGCGAACGACTGCGTACATCTGCATCTCTCCTGTGACCGCGTCCGGGAAACCTATGGTCGCTCCGCAATTTCGGATAGCGGCTTGGGACGGTAAATGGGTTGGCATGCCCGGAAAGGGCCCTACCCATAAAAATAGGGCAGCAAAGCCGACCGGCAGGCTACCCATCCAGAAGAAAACTATAGCCTAAAAAGGGAAATCCGGCAAATTTTTCATAAGCCTGGAATGCGTTCTTCACAGTCCTTCGATTCTGTACTCATCATCAGACAGAACGCCTTCATTCATCTACCGCGCCTGGTGTGACCACTCATACAGCCCCTGCCGCGCCCGGCGATACGCCCGCGGCGGGCGACTGATGGATGTGGCCCCGGCAGTGTCCACTTCGATGATGCGGGCAGAGACCGGCTCGTACGCGGCCCGCGGCGCAACAGCCCCCTTGGCCACAAAGATGCGCTGCTGCTCCGGTAGGATACCTGCCGAGCGCAACTGATTCAAGCTCATCGGCGGCGTGCGCAGGCTGTCCAGCAACAGCAGACCGCCGCCGGTCGCCAGCACCGCCGTCAGACCCTGATCCCACTCCCGCTTGCCCCCGTGGCGGCGTTCGGTCTCGATGAACCGCCCATCGTGGAGGGCCCGCACCCGTCCCGTGACCGTAAGCGTCGGGCCGTGCTGATCGTCCACTTTGCCCCCTACCGGCAGTGTCGCCTCCGCGCCGATGCCCGCCGCCGCGCAGACCGCCGCCGCCTCCGGATCGTACAGAGCCACCACCCAGTCGCTGGCCTCCTGACGCAGCAACTCCTCCAGAATAATCGTTGCATCCCCGGCGCTGCCGCCGCCGATATTGTCACCCAATTCGAACAGAGAGACCGGCGATTCCTCGCTCGTCATCGCCAGCGCGACGGCCTCGGCCGCGCGGGGAATGCGAGGCAGCAGATCGGCCCGGGTCGACCACATGAGGTCGGCCAGTCGCTGCGCTTCCCGCTGGGCCAAAGCCGGCTCCCCATCGGCCACGACGACGATCGACGGCCCCATCCAGGGCACATCCGCGTACTGATAGCCGGCCGCGACGCTGGCAGCCAAAATGCCGGGCTGCCGCTCCAGTTCGATGGCCGCATCCATCACCCGTTTCATCGGGCCGCCACTGGTGTTGTGGAAGGCGATGTTGTAGACCAGCTCCGGCTTGGCGATGCCAGCAATCGGTTGCGCGCCGCCGCGCAGGACGCGCGTGAGCAGCTCGGCGGCTTGCAGACCCCGCTCCCGCTGATCGATGTGGGGACACGTCTTGTAAATAATCAGCGCAGAGGCATCCTCAACCAGTTGAGGGGGCACATTGCCGTGATAGTCGTGGGTGACGAACAGAGGAAAGTCGGGCCCGACAAGCCCCCGCACCCTGCGCGTCGTCTCGCCATCGGCGTGGGGAAACCCCTCGGCCACCATCGCCCCGTGCAAACCCAACAGCAGTCCGTCCAAAGGAAGCGCAGCCCGGATTGTATCCAGCAGTTCATCGACCAGCGCCGTATAGGCCTCTGCCCGCACCGTCCCCGATGGCGTGGCATCCGCGCTGAAAAGTGGCACGATCTCGTAGCCGTATTCGTCCGCGCCAGCGACGAAACCGCCCACTTCGTGGAAGGTCGCCCGATAATGCTCGACGATTTCCGGCCCGCGCAGGATCTGGAACTCTGATAATCCCGTAGTAAAGGATACAAATGTATTCGACTCATGACTCAGAGATGCAATGCCGATGCGCATAGCTGGATTCCTTGTCGTCCCCAACAGTGGCGCGCCAACGCAAATTTTCTTTGCGTATTTGCGCAGTGGAAGATTATCAGTATAATCAATTGAGGAGTCGACTCCCCATGATAGCGGTCATTATCTATGTTGAACGCCCGATATGCAACCTGATCAGAGGAGAGAGAAAAACCAGTGGCTCGTAACCAGCAATGGCAGTTGCTGGCCACTGGAAACTGACTACTGGCCACTGCAGCATTACGTAGCGATGGGACGAAATGTTGTGATCATCCAGGGCATCCCTATTGCGAACCGGCAGGCGCCCTGGCCCATAAACTCTTACAGGAGGATAGTATGGCTTTCACTCTCGAAATCGGCGAGAAAGCGCTGGACTTCAAGCTGGTCGCCACAGACGGCAATATCTACAGCCTCAGTGATTTTGACGACGCCGACACGCTCGTCGTCTTCTTCACCTGCAACCACTGCCCCTATGTCATCGGCTCTGATGAGGTGACCCGGGCGACCGCGGACAAGTACGCGCGCAAGGGCGTGAAATTCGTCGGCATCAACTCCAACAGCGTGCATGTCAACGCTGAAGACGATTTCCGCCACATGGTGGAGCGCATGGCCGAGCACAACTTCCCGTGGGTCTACCTGCGGGACGAAACCCAAGAGGTGGCGCAGGCGTATGGCGCGCTGCGCACGCCCCATTTTTATGTGTTCAACAAGAACCGTGAACTGATCTACACCGGGCGCGGCGTCGATAGCCCCAGAGACGCCAGCCAGGTGAGCGTCAATGATCTCGACCGCGCCCTGGCCGAGCATACATCCGGTCAGCCCCTGCAGATTGCTTTGACCAATCCAATCGGCTGTAACGTCAAATGGGCCGGCCAGGATGCCCACTGGATGCCGGCCGATGCCTGCGATCTGGCGCTGCCGCAGGCGGCGTAGAGAATTTCGTAGCGCGTGTTGTGTATTGAACCTCATCAGATACACTGCATGCGCTGCCCACTTTACCCTTCCTTTCACCAAAAGACAGGGTCCACGATCATGCCCTCCTACTCTGAACTCGATATAGCCCCCATTATCAACGCCAACGCCACCCTCACCCGACTCGGCGGCTCGCTCATGCCGCCGGAAGTGGTGGAGGCCATGGTCGAGGCCGCCAAGGTTTTCGTCGATCTGCCGGAACTTCAGCGGCGGGTCGGGAACCGCATCGCCCTCCTCACGCAAAATGAGGCCTGCTACGTCAGTTCCGGCGCCGCGGGCGGCATCGTTGTCGCCATCGCCGCCTGCATCACCGGCACAGATATGGCCGCCATCCATCAGCTGCCAGACCTGACCGGCCTGAAGGATGAAGTGGTCGTCCACAAATCCCACCGCAACGGCTACGATCATGCAGTGCGGCAGGTGGGCGTCAAACTGGTGGAGATCGGCCACGCCGACGGCGCGTTCGACTGGCAGCTGGAAGCGGCCATCAACGCGAACACCGCCGCCGTCATCTGGTTCCAGGGCGCGATGGGCGGCCCTGGCGATCTGCCCCTGGAGCAGGTGATCGACATTGCCCATGCGCGCGGCGTACCCGTGCTGGTGGATGCCGCGGCCCAGCTTCCGCCGCTGGAGAATCTGTGGAAATTTACCCAAATGGGCGCCGACGCGGCCATCTTCAGCGGCGGCAAAGATCTGCGCGGCCCCCAGTCGTCCGGATTGGTACTGGGCCAGCAGTGGCTCATCGATGCCTGCGCCCTGAACGGCAGCCCCAATCACAGCATCGGCCGCCCGATGAAAGTGGGCAAAGAGGAGATGCTGGGGCTACTGGCCGCGATCGAGCGCTATCTGGCTCTGGATCACGAGGCGCGCTTCTCGCAAATGGAGGAAGTCGTTGCCGGTTGGTGCAATGAACTGAACCAGCTCGCGGGCATTCGCGCCCACCGCTCCTTCCCCAGCGAAGCCGCTCAACCCATGCCCAGAGCCCAGATCCACATCGACGCCGCCGTCGGTCACAGCCGGGACGAAATCATCCAGAGCCTGCTCGACGGCAGCCCGTCCGTGGCCGTGGCCCCTGGCCCGGACGACAGCCTTTATCTCAACCCCACGACGCTGGAAGAGGGCGAGGAAGAGATCGTGTTGGCCCGACTGCTGGAAGAGATAAAGGGTTGAATTGCGTGCCCTACAATTGCGTGCCCTAACAATTGTGTGCCCTACAATTGCGCGCCCTACAATTGCGCGCCCTACAGTGGCGCGCCCTAACAATTGTGTGCCCTACAATTGCGTGCCCTACAATTGCGCGTCCTACAATTGCGCGTCCTACAGTGGCGCGTCCTACAATTGCGCGCCCTAACAATTGCGCGCCCTAACAATTGCGCGCCCTACAGTGGCGCGCCCTAACAATTGCGCGCCCTACAGTGGCGCGCCCTAAACAATTGCGCGCCACTGAGCCTGCCCCACTTCGCGTGTTTTCCAAGATCCAAGGATGCCGCCAATGACCGTTGAATTAACCGACCAACTCGCCGTAGCCGGTCTGCTCCATGATATCGGCAAGTTTATGCTGCGGGCCGCTGTCAGTGGCAATCGCATCTGGGACCAGGAAGCAAAGGGCGATTTTGGCTACAAACATGCCATGCTCACCGCCACGTTTGCCGAACAGTATCTCCCTGAGCCCTGGCGAATACCAGTGAAAAACATGGCGGGCAATCATCATCGCCCCCATACCCGCGAGCAACTGATCGTCTCCCTGGCCGATATCCTGTCCGCGGCTGAGCGCAACGATGGAACCGAGGATGAAAACCCGCGCGTGCAGCATCCGCAGCAGCTTCTCTCCATTTTCTCCGTGTTGGAGGCCGACGGGATAAAGCTACCCGAGTCGCAACGGCGTTACCTGCCCCTGCGTCCATTGGCCCTGGATCGGGATGTCCTCTTTCCCCGGCAGCCAACAGAAAAGGGGGATGTCTGGCGCGCATACGCTGAGATCTGGGAGGAGTTTGCGCGCCAGCTGGAACGACTCAAAGAGGCCCACAACCAGGAGCCCGATCTGCGCTCCTATCTGGAGTCACTCCTCCTCCTGATGCAGAGATACCTCTGGTGCGTGCCATCAGCCTACTACAAAAACCTGCCCGACATCAGTCTCTATGACCACGGCAGAACCACGGCCGCGCTGGCCGCCGTGCTGAACCGCCAAACACTGGACGCCCACACCCTCACACGCTGGCGCAAACGCCCTGATACCATTGACAAACCCATCGCCCTTCTGGTGGGCGGCGATATCAGCGGTGTGCAGGAGTTTATCTATACCATCACGGCGCGCGGGGCGGCGCCCACCTTGCGCGGGCGCTCCTTCTATTTGCAGATACTCACCGAGGCCGCGGCCCGCTATCTCCTCCGTCACCTGGAACTGCCGATCACCAATCTGATCTATGCCGGCGGCGGCAGCTTCTTTTTGCTGGCTCGGCCTGACGATGCGCAGCGGCTGCCCCAGATTCAACAGGAGATCAGCCGTATCTTACTGCAGCAGCATCGCGGCGACCTGTATATGGCCATGGCCGGAGTGCCTGTGGCTGGCAAGGAGTTCTTTGGCGCCGCCATAAGCGACAAATGGGGTGACGTGCACGCGGCCTTGCGCCAGAAAAAACTGCGACGCTTCGCCGAGATGGATACTGAATTGGCCACTCTCTTCACACCATCCGGCCACGGCGGCAACGAAGACCGACTATGCCAGGTATGTGGCCAGGAACACCCGCAAACGAAGACGGAGGAGCGACCAGGCGCGCAACCGCTGCGAAAATGCCCACCTTGCCAGGCTTTCGAGACCTTGGGCGACGATCTGCGCAATGCCCGCTACCTTGTTCTGGATGAAATACCCCCGCGTCAGCTCCTCAAGCCGGAGCGACCAGCCGGGACGTGGCGCGACACCCTGGCCCACCTGGGCATGCAGATCGATATCTCCGATACGGCGCCGGGTACCGCGAACGCGAGGCGTCGAGTGCTGCTCTCCCTCGACGATGAGGGTCTGTCCCACCTGCGCCCGCGCGCTCGCGTCGCGCTGGGCCGGCGTTTTCTGGTGAATATCGCGCCGACCGTACACGCAAATGAGTTGAAAGACTTACACAACGACAACAGCATGACGCCCGCGGAGAAGGCCGAACTGCCACAGGCCGGTGCAGTCAAGTCGTTCTCTGTTCTGGCCCACCAATCCCAGGGGATCAAGCGGCTTGGCATCCTGCGCATGGACGTCGACAATCTGGGGCAGCTATTCCAGACCGGTTTCGGGGAACGCGCCACGCTCTCCCGCATTGCCGCCCTGAGCTTCGCCATCTCCCTCTACTTCGAAGGCTGGGTCAATCGGGTGGTTGAAGAGGTCAACCGGCAAGCGGCGAATCGTGGGGAGCGTATCTACACCATCTATTCCGGTGGCGACGATCTCTTCTTCGTCGGCTCCTGGGATGCCATAGCCGAACTTGCCATCCACATTCGCGCCGACTTGACCCCCTATGCCGCCGAGTACCCAGGCATCCATGCCAGCGCTGGCATCGCGCTGATAGGGGGCAAATACCCTCTGGCCCAGGCGGCCCAGGATGCAGAGAAGGCCGAAAAGGCCGCCAAGAGCCTGCGTTGGTGGGATGCGAAGGATGTCGAGCAGCGTAAAGATGCGATCTCATTCCTGGATGAATCGCTTCCCTGGCAGACCTTTGGCCTGGAGCCCGACCGTTCCGCAAACCTGGACACAGCCCACGGTCTGATGCGCACGCTGGTGGCGTTGCGCGCCGGCGAAAACCAGGACACAGCCGCGCCCAGAGCCTTTGTGCGCACGCTCATCAACCTCCACAGCCAATATGCAAGCGCGCAAAAGAAGTGGCGACAGGATCATGCTGGCAGAGATTGGGACGGTCGGCAGCAGGTGATTTTGGGGCCTTGGACCTGGCGGGCTGCCTATGCCTTGCAGCGCCTGCGCGCCCGCATCAAAGTGGATGATGTGCTGAAGATACAGGAGAAACTGTCCGCCAGTGACTACCGTATGCTGGAGTGGCTCGGCGTCGCGGCCCGCTGGGCGGATCTGTATATGCGCAGGCAGGAATAGAACCAGAAGTATATCCTGATGAATCCTCGTAATCCTGCTCGGATTTGATTCGTCTCATTTTCAGGAGGAATCGGAATGGCAAAGATATCAGAATCAAAGTTGAAGGCCGTGATCACCAAATCCGACCCTGCCAGCACAAAGCTGCTGGTCAGGGAAGCCGAGGATCTGGGCGCGCAACTCAAGAGATTGAATCTGACGACAAGTCAGATTCGAGCGCTCTTTGGCGAGGTGCGCCAAATTCAAGGCCAGTTGTCAACGGGCGACCAGAACCGAGCCCTGCGTAAGCTGATCCTGCTCAAACCCAAAATGGCCTACCGCGCGCGGCGGGAGCGGGGCAGAGGCGTCGAAGAGCTGGCCAGCGTTCTCGACCCAGCGATCGATCTGGTCGTGGACGCGACCGACCGCAAGACTCAGGAGAGGAACTTCCAGCGTTTCGTTGATTTCTTTGAAGCCATCCTCGCCTATCACAAATCCTATGGCGGCAACTAAGCGGCTCCCCTGGAAACAGCTATACGCTGCCCCGCAAAGCGTTGCATTGCGCGCCACGCAAGCGCCTATTGCAGAGCTATGAGCGCCACCCTGTCCATTTCTCATCAAACACTGAACCGGCGGGAATACCGAATTGGAGAAACCAACTATGGCAGAGACGAACAGCATCAAACTGGAAGGTCGCATCTTCATCACCTTCGACATTACAGCGCAGACCGGACTCCATATCGGCGGTTCAGACACCGGTATCGAAATAGGCGGCGTGGACAAAACCGTCATCCGCGACCCGCTGACCAATCGCCCCTATATCCCCGGTTCGTCCCTCAAAGGCAAGATGCGCAGCCTCTTGGAAAAGTACGGTGGTCTGGTTCAGAATCAGGCCATCGGCCAAGGCAAGATCCATTCCTGCCAGACCGACACAAAATACAGCGCCTGTGATGTCTGCCAGGTATTTGGCGTGCCCGGTGAACGCGACTTTGGCACGCCCACCCGCCTCGTGGTGCGGGATGTGCGCATGACCGACGACAGCGCCAAGAAGTTGGAAGATCGCACCGATCTGCCCTACACGGAAACCAAGACCGAAGTGTCGATCGATCGCGTGACCTCCGCGGCCAACCCGCGACAGATGGAACGGGTGCCGGCCGGGGCGACATTCGGCCCGGCCGAGCTGCTCTACACCGTCTACAATGGCAGTGGATGCGACCCGCACGCCGACATCCGACGTCTGGCAACCGTGATCGCCGGTCTGCAACTTCTCGAAGATGACTACCTGGGCGGCCAGGGTAGCCGGGGGGCAGGGCAGGTGAAGCTGAACAATATAGTCGTCAAGGCTCGCCATGATTATCTGCAGCCGAAACAGGAAGTAGAGGAAGTAGGGGAATTTGACTCGCTGCGCCAATGGGCCAGTGATCTGGAAACGTTTCAGAATACAGTGCGTACACAGCTCGGCTTGACCGCATAAGGAGCCAGCGATGCCGCGACTGCAAACCATTTCTCTTCGCTTTCCCCAGGGACTGCATGTCGGCGTCCGAGGGGTGAATCTGGAGGAAGCCGGCGTCCATATCCCTTCGGACACCCTCTTCTCCGCCCTCGTCGATATATGGGGCCGCGCGGGAGGCGACCCCGCCGCCTGGATCAGCCCGTTTCAGAACGGCGACCCTCCCTTTCTGCTCACGTCGGCCTTTCCTTTCGCCAGCAACGCGCGCTTCTACCCCATGCCCGTCGACCTGAAACGTATCAGGCCCGAAGACCGGGATGGAGCGCCACTTGACAAATCCCTGAAGCGCATCCGCTTTTTTTCCGAAGGGCTGCTGCGCAAGGCCTTGGCCGGGCAAAGCCTGCAAGACGATCTCCCCGCCCTGGAAGAGCAATCGAACGCGAACCGCAGTGACCAGAAAGGCAGTTCACAGACCACAGCCCACAGGGCGCCGGCAACAGGTGTTATGTTGCAGGATGGCGCGCTCTGGCTGCTGCAGGAGGAGATAGACCAGCTGCCGGATAGGCTGCGCCTGAACGCCAAGGGCGGCAAACGTTCTCTACACGCCCTCAAGCGCCAGGACATCTGGACAGACTGGACAGAGGAGCGCGCAGCGCGGGTCACAGTGGACCGCGTCAACTCGGCCGCCAACATATTCCACGTCGGCCGCACTCGCTTTGCCTCCGAATGCGGCCTCTGGTTCGGCGTTCACTGGCGGAATCCCAACGCGCCTGTAAACGACCGCAGCGGTCTGTCCTACAGGCAAGCGCTGTGCAAGAGTCTGGCGCTGCTGGGCGATGAGGGCATAGGCGGTGAACGCAGCGCCGGCTATGGCGCCTTTCATCCAACATATGGGGAAGAGATCGACCTGCCCGACCCTGAATCCGGCGGCCTCGCCTGGCTCCTGAGCCGCTATCTGCCCGCGCAGACAGAGATTCCCGCGTTCCTCGAGCACAAGCACGCGGCCTATCACCTTGTTCGGGTCGGCGGCTGGGCGCGTTCGCTGCACGGAGCGGACCAGCGGCGCAAGCAGATCACATTCCTGGCTGAAGGCAGCCTGATCGCTTGCTCTCCTTCTGCTGTTGTCGGCAGCATCGTCGACCTCCGTCCACAGTACCCCGACAGCGCCGGTGACCTGCCCCATCCTGTATGGCGCAGCGGTTTGGCGCTGGCCGTGGGCCTGGCAAATGAGAAGAGAGAGTAGGAGGGCCATCCATGGCTGCGTATACCATCTATGATGTCACCGTATCCGTCCTTACCCCTCTGCATATCGGGAGCGGCAGAGAGCTGCTCCATGAATACGACTATGCAATTCACGGCGGGCGCACCTGGCGCATCAACGAGACCGCGCTGCTGGATGCCCAGGACGTGGAGGACGCGCAGGTGGCAGCGCAGTTGGCCAGCGCCCCGCCGGCCCAGCTTCTGCGCCCGCAAGATTTCCAGCCCGATAGCGGCCTCTTCCGCTATGCGCTCCGGGGCACGCCCCGCTCCCAGGCCAAAGGCGCGCAACTACGCGAGCAGATCAAGGATGTATTCGACCGACCCTATCTTCCGGGCAGCAGCCTCAAAGGCGCATTGCGCACAGCCCTGGCCTGGAACGTCTGGCGACAACAAAGGATGCGCCCGGAGATGAGCAAAATCGGCCGCCGACGACAGTGGGCTGGCCAAAGGTACGAGCAGGATATCTTTGGGCGCGATCCCAACCGTGATTTTCTGCGCGCCCTCCAGGTGAGCGACAGCGCGCCCGCAGAGCTGGGACGTCTCATGATTCTGAATGCCAGGGTGATGAGCCGGCGCGGCGACCTGGCGGCCCCAATCGAGATGGAGGCCATCGCGCCGGATACGAAGTTCTCCCTCACCCTCAAAGTCGACGAGGCCCTGTTTTCGCAATGGGCCATCGACAATGGGCTGCGCTTGCGCGGAAAAGATCTGCTCACAGATCTGCCGCGCGCCGTCCAGGACCACAGCCTGGCGCTTGCTCGCCGGGAGATCGAGTGGTTTAAAGCTATTCGCGGGGCCGAGCAGCTTAGCGGATTTTACCAGCAGGTGGCAGGCTCTCGGCCGGGCGCGCGCCGCTTTCTGGTCAGCTTGGGCTGGGGTACCGGTTGGGAGAGCAAGACATTCGGCTCCCACCTGCAAGCAGACCCTGCCCTGATGGAGCGTATCATGCGCGACTTCCGTCTCGCCCGCGGCCCCCGCCAGCAAGGCGACCCGTTCCCCAAAAGTCGCCGCGTGGTTGTGCAGATCAGCAAAGACCACCAAGGACGCCCGACGGAGAAGCCTGTTGCGCTCTGGGGCTGGTGTCTGGTAGAGATGAAGGAGCGAAAGCCATGAAAGCGATCACATTTTTGGGGGCAACAAAGGCCCATAACACCACCTACATTATGCCCGATGGCCGGGAACACACCGCGCATTACTTTGGTGTAGCCCTTGCCAGATTCTATCCCGACTTAGACATGAGGGTTTTCGTGACAGAAAAAGCCCGTGAGATGCATCTGGCGCGTTTTCAGCGCCTTGCCGAAGATTACGTCGATACTTTGGAACCAGTCGATATCCCCAACGGCGCTGATGAGGATGAGTTATGGTCGTTGTTTCAAACGGTTGTTGATGAAGTGGACGCGCGCGAGCAGGTGATCTTCGACATTACCCATGGTTTTCGTTCCTTGCCATTCCTCTCTATCCTGGCGGTAGCCTACCTGCGTGAGGTGAAGCATATCGATCTGCAGGCAGTGCTCTACGGCAACTTTGAGGCGCGCGACACCTCTGTACAGCCAAATCGAGCGCCGGTTATCGATCTGACCGACTTTGTGGCTCTCTTCGATTGGATGACCGCTGCCAATCGCTTTACCCGTTTTGGCGATGCCGGCGACCTGGCCCACCGTCTGCGGGCGGCAAAACCTACCTGGCAAGCCCAACAGGCAGACCCGGCCCAACGTGACCCGGCGAGACGTCTCGCCCTGACGGCCAGGTCCCTGGATAGCGTCTCAAGGGCTCTGCGACTAATCCGTCCAGGCGAGGCAATGGATGCCAGTTCAAAGTTGGAGCGCCAGTTGTTAGATGCAACCCAAAGCATTCAGGCCCATGCCCGGCCTTTTGTCCCTCTTGCCCGCTCCATAACCGATGCATACGCACCGCTGGCAATGTCGTCTGAACGGCAGAAAACGGATCAGGTGGATCAATTGGCGCACGAGCGGCGCATGGTCGATTGGCTTCTCGAGCGTAAGCAATATGTGCAGGCAGTCGCCATTGCGCGTGAATGGGTCATCAGTTGGGTAATGGCGCAGGTGGAGATGCGGAAATTTTCCCATAAGGGTGAACGCCAAGCGGTGGAGCATATCATGGGGCAGGCGTTGCAAGAACGAGCGCAAAATAAGGGCGTCTTTGGCGATGCAAAATTTCCCAATGGGAAAACCCTGCATTCTATCGGCCAAATCAGTCAGGCCCTGAAGATCTATTCAGAGCTGGGAGTCGTTCGCAACGATTTGCTGCACGCCGGCAAACGTTGCAACCCGATTAATGCGCAGGAGATGGAAAAGCGGGTAAACATCGCTTGCTCTCGATTACCCGAACTGCAACTTCCTGCGATGCAAGGGAGCATATCATGAAACGCAATACATTGATTTGCACAGTGGGGACAAGCCTGTTTGGCAACCTGAGCCGCTTGTCCGAGGGGAAGCCCGATAATCCGTCCAATTGGCGCGCGCTCCGCCAAGCCTATGACAAAAATGACTGGAACGCGCTGGCTGGAGAACTGCTGAACGCGCAGCCAACAGAACGGGTCTGCGGCGCAGAAATTAACACCATCGAGGAAGCCAGAAAGAAAAAATGGTTGCCGCTTGACACTATCTTTTTCCTGGTTTCTGATACGCCCGAGGGCGAAAATACGGGCAAAGTCCTGCAAGCCTATTTCACACAGCGCAGAGATCTGAGTTTGCGCACTGTCGAATGCCGTGTGATCGACAAGTTGCAGGATAAGGAACCAAAGGATTTTAAGGTGCATGGATTGCGAAATCTTGTTCGGCGGGCCGGTGAATACATCCAAAGGGTTGGCGGCCCCGAATACGTCGCCATAGATGCCACCGGCGGCTATAAAGCCCAGATCGCCATAGCCGTCCTGCTCGGACAGGCTTTGAATATACCTGTGTTCTACAAACACGAACGCTTTTCTGAGATCATAGACTTCCCGCCTCTGCCGATTAGTTTTGACTATCAGATACTGGCAAGCAACGCAGATCTGTTGACCGACTTCGAGCGCGGCGGCGCATTTTCATCCAGTGAGATCGACCCGCTCGATGAAAAGTTGCGAGTCCTTCTTACAGAGGTCATCATTGATGGCGAGTCCGTCTATGAACTCAGCCCAATCGGGCAAATTTACGTAACGGGATTTCGGATTCGCCATCCGAAACCCATTCACCTTGTCGATGCAGAAACTCCAAAACCGCCAACGTTCAGAGATGACCACTACCCAAAGGGTTTTAAGGCATTTGTTGAAAAGGTCTGCGCCGAAAATCTCTGGATTCGCACCGCGAACTCGATCCCATACGATAAGCCGAAATCGATCAAAGGCATAGGCTTTTCCGTCAAACAGGACGCAAACGAGAAGTTGCGCTTGATAGGAACCTTTCAGGATAAGGATCGGTTTGGCGCAAGGTTTTGGCTTCACACAACCGATGAATCACTGGCCGCCCTGACATGGGCAGCGGATGTTCTCAACCAGAAATACAGACCATCGCCTTAAACTTTGCCTGCGCTGTGAACACGATGATCCTGCTCAACTTTTCCCATCCGCTTACACTAACGCAACAGGCGCAGATCGAAGCGCTTGTTGAACAACCTGTCCTGCGCTCGATCGCTGTTCTGCCCCACTTTGACGAGCAGAACCCATTCGAGCCGCAACTGACTGCGCTCCTCGATCAGATCGAACTGACTGCGGAGCAGTGGCAGTCGCAGCCGATCCTGGTCGTCCTGCCGTCTTTGAACTTTATCGCCGCCGCCCTGCTGGCGCACCTGCACGGACGCATGGGCTACTTTCCCCATGTGGTGCGTACCCGACCCGTAGCAGGGGCCATCCCCCGTCGCTATGAAGTGGCGGAGATCCTGGACTTGCAGGCCCTGCGCGGAGCCGCCCGCCAAGCCAGGATCACCGACCACCGACCACTGTAATGGGGACATGCGCCATGTTGGTCTCGATTGTGATGACAGTGGAAACGGAGACAGAGCGCTTGCTGCCCCGCGCCCTGGGACGCGCCCACTATGCAGCGATCTTGCAGCGGCTGGAAGCCGTGGCCCCAGAGCTGGTCGCAGCCATGCACGACAGCGACGGCCCCAAACCGTTGACCTGCTCAGACATCCTCAACGCCCGCAGCAACCGCGACGGCACTCGGCTTGAACTCGGGAGCGCCTACTACCTGCGCGTCACCGGACTGACGGAGAGCGTGAGCCGGGCCCTGCTGCAGGCGCTGGTGGAAGAACCGCCGACAGCCGTAGAATTGGACTATCATCCCCTGCAGGTGACCGCATCCACTGTGGATGAGGCGCAGCATGGCTGGGCAGGCTCCACCACATACGAAAGTCTGGCCGCAAGCCAGATGTTGCGCAGCGGTTCGATCCCCAAACAGGTGACCATGCAATTCGCCAGCCCAACAGCCTTCAAGCAGGCCGGCCGCCAGATGCCTGTGCCCTTGCCAGATCTGGTCTTCGGCAGCCTGGTAGAACGCTGGAATGCCTTCAGCCCGCTGGCTCTCAGCCCGGAGATGCGGCGCTTCGGCGCCGAGATGCTGGCGCTGACCCGCTACCGACTGCAGAGCAGACCAGTGGCGCAGAAGAACGGCGCGCTACGCATCGGCGGGGTAGGGACCGCCTCCTACCGGGCGTTGGGAGGCGACCGCTACTGGCTGGCGGCCATGCAGATGTTGGCGGAATTCGCCCGCTATAGCGGCATAGGCGCGCAGACAGCGACGGGAATGGGCCAGGCGCGCCGCATCGGGGACAGGTGAGGAGAACGGATGCGTCATCCTCTGTATCTGGTAGAGCAAGGCAGCCGGTTGACGAAGCGGGGCCGACGGCTCATCGTCACAAAAGAGAAGACGGTACTCGCCCAGGTGGCCCTGGTGCAGGTGAGCCAGGTGCTCGTCTTCGGCAACGTTTCCATCACCACGCCGGCCCTGCAACTGCTGCTGCGGGAGAGGATCGAAGTGGTGCTGCTGAGTCGGACGGGCAAGTTTTACGGCCGCCTGATCGGCGAGCAGAACGGCAATGGCGCGCTGCGGGTGGCCCAACTGCAGCGCAGCCAGGATCCAGACTTTGCCCTGGAGACGGCCCAACAGTTTGTGAGCGGGAAACTGAACAACCTTCGGGTCCTTTTGCAACGCTATGCCCGGCGCGCCGCTTCCACATCGACGAATAGATGGGAAGCGGCGCCTTTGACGCAGGCTGTGGACGGGATCGGCGCCATGTTGCGGCGGGTAGACTCCTGCCAGACGCTGAACAGCCTGTCCGGGGTGGAGGGGCGGGGCACGGCCGTTTACTTCCGCGTGTGGAAGGATCTGTTGAAATCCCCCTGGCGTTTTGAAAAACGCCTGCGCCGGCCCCCGCCGGACCCGGTCAATGTCCTGCTGAGTTTCGGCTATACATTGCTGATGCAAAATATCTGGGGCGCGGTGCTGACCGCGGGGCTGGATCCCTACGTGGGCTTCCTGCATCAACTCAGTTACAACCGGCCCAGCCTCCCTCTGGATCTGGTGGAGGAGTTCCGCCCGGTGATCGTGGACTCGGTGGTGTTGCGCTGTCTGAACAATGGAATCCTCACACCGGAACATTTCGCGCCAGGGGACCAGGAGGAGCGGCCATTGGTGTTGACCGAAGAGGGGATCCGTCTGTTCATACGCGAGATAGAGGCGCGTTTCAACCAGGATTTCAAGAACGCGCGCACAGGGCAACGCACGACCTACCGACGTCTGTTTCTGCACCAGGTCTACCATCTGAGCCGGATTTTAACAGAGGCCGAGAAGGGGCCATACCGTCCATTTCTGATCCGTTAGGAGGATACATCCGTGTTGGTCGTCGTGAGTTACGATGTGTCGGAGAACCGGCGGCGCGGCAAAATTGCGCAGCTCTTGCAGGATTTCGGTGGCGAGCGCGTGCAACTGTCCGTGTTCGAATGTTATCTGACCACACGCAACTGGGCGCGGCTGCAGGAGCGCCTGGGGAAGATCATCGATCCGGACGAGGACAGTGTGCGCCTGTATCGCCTATGCGATCAATGCAGGGGGAATGTCCTATTTTTGGGTCGCGCCGCGCCTATCGCAGAGCCTGGCATGCGTATCATCTGAACTGGTTTAGCGAACACCCCCTTGGCGCCTGTCCCCTGGAGAGGGTGTTTGGCTGGGGGTGTTCGCTAATCATGTAGCCGTTAGGGAAATGAACACAAGATACGGTAACATAGAGGAGCAAGTATGGGAGCGGATGAGAGATCCGATCTGATTCAGAGTATTTGTCTCCCACCGGCGTCCCACGAAATTTGGGGCGTCAGAAAAGAACGAATCCCCGTGAGGGGATTGAGACAGTTTCTCAGATGGATAATCCTCGGATTCCTCTTCTGAGTCAGAAAAGAACGAATCCCCGTGAGGGGATTGAGACCGTTCAGAGGTCCTCCGAAATTATTGGCTGCTTCAATTGTCAGAAAAGAACGAATCCCCGTGAGGGGATTGAGACTGTCCGACAGGGCAAAGCATACCCTAGACACGCAGTATGGTCAGAAAAGAACGAATCCCCGTGAGGGGATTGAGACGCGGCATGTGGCGCGGCGCGAGGGCGAGCTGGCTTCTGTCAGAAAAGAACGAATCCCCGTGAGGGGATTGAGACCAATAACCCTCACGCCCTCTGCCACGATCCCTTTTTCCAGTCAGAAAAGAACGAATCCCCGTGAGGGGATTGAGACAGATGAGCCCATTCATCTCCGACACCACTGATTGCCACAGTCAGAAAAGAACGAATCCCCGTGAGGGGATTGAGACATCAGGCACGTGCTGAATCAACTCCCATCTGGGGGAGTCAGAAAAGAACGAATCCCCGTGAGGGGATTGAGACCTTCAAGTTCCTCTACTGACTCAGGAGAACCCTTAAGTCAGAAAAGAACGAATCCCCGTGAGGGGATTGAGACTTTACTGGGCGGGCTGGTGATGACTTGGGCCAGAGCGCTGGGTCAGAAAAGAACGAATCCCCGTGAGGGGATTGAGACGCAAGCCCTGTTTGACGCATATCCAGCTGTCTACCAGCGTCAGAAAAGAACGAATCCCCGTGAGGGGATTGAGACTCGTTTTTCAGATCCTGAAGATGTGTCTTAACCTCTTCCCGTCAGAAAAGAACGAATCCCCGTGAGGGGATTGAGACCTATCAGGTGACGGTAGCCCCAGTTGGTGATAGAGGCCAGTCAGAAAAGAACGAATCCCCGTGAGGGGATTGAGACGTCGTAGCGTATCCACGCGCTATATGGTCATCAGTCGTCATGTCAGAAAAGAACGAATCCCCGTGAGGGGATTGAGACTTGATGATGCCGCTGGTAGATTCAGTAGCGTCGCCAAAATGTCAGAAAAGAACGAATCCCCGTGAGGGGATTGAGACCTCTGACATAGGCGGGAAGATCTGCGAAAGTTCGTGCGGCAGAAAAGAACGAATCCCCGTGAGGGGATTGAGACGCCAGCTACTGGCCGAGGGTTGGAATCTACTTTACAGCAGCGGCAGAAAAGAACGAATCCCCGTGAGGGGATTGAGACGTCATATCTGACTCCTCCTTAACGCTTTGAGACTCTTCATCGGCAGAAAAGAACGAATCCCCGTGAGGGGATTGAGACTCTTCCACCCCTTCTATATTGAAGTTGCCGAGTTCGATAGGCAGAAAAGAACGAATCCCCGTGAGGGGATTGAGACTCGACGCAATCCCCATCAGAAAATCTCCTTGTTGTGGGGCAGAAAAGAACGAATCCCCGTGAGGGGATTGAGACAGATGAATTGATGTCTCGTCTTCATGATGGTTCAGAATGGCAGAAAAGAACGAATCCCCGTGAGGGGATTGAGACCCTCCTCTAACCTCCTTTACCGCTCTCAAGCACTGCCGTGCGAAAGGCAGAAAAGAACGAATCCCCGTGAGGGGATTGAGACTGATTCATAGTTTCCACGGTCTGGGAGAGATCTTGAATCGGGCAGAAAAGAACGAATCCCCGTGAGGGGATTGAGACCCTCCTCTAACCTCCTTTACCGCTCTCAAGCACTGCCGTGCGAAAGGCAGAAAAGAACGAATCCCCGTGAGGGGATTGAGACATCCATGTATAGATTTTGCTTGGCAAGAACTTCTGCTCTCCAAACGGCAGAAAAGAACGAATCCCCGTGAGGGGATTGAGACTGACCACAAAATCGCCGGCAGTCAGAACCATGTCGCCTGGCAGAAAAGAACGAATCCCCGTGAGGGGATTGAGACTCATGCCTTGCCTTTTGTCGGCCATCACTCTCTCCCCGCCGCAGAAAAGAACGAATCCCCGTGAGGGGATTGAGACGTTTTCGGTTTCGGTTGCGGCTTTGGTTTCGCCTGCTGCGCAGAAAAGAACGAATCCCCGTGAGGGGATTGAGACGTTTCATCATCATCACCACGTTCCGCGGGGGTCCCCTGGTCAGAAAAGAACGAATCCCCGTGAGGGGACAAAAGGCATTGCGCAGCGACAATGATTCTCAGCAGTCGCTATGAGGGAAAATATGACAGATGCACTTGTCGCTTTCGATACGGACAGAATTAAGGAGTACGTATTTGGCTCCAGTTCTCTTAAAGAGATCCGAGGGGCGAGCGCGCTGTTAGACAAGCTGAATCGACGATCTATGCCTGCGATCGCAGGCGGTGAACCGATCTATGCGAATGGCGGCGGTGGATTGTTTGTTGTTTCAGAATCCAAAAGCGAAGAGGTTATCCGAAACGTTCAACGCTTCTATCGGCAGTCAACCTATTCGGCGGCTACTGTAACGGGGGTAAGTGTGCCTTTGCCAGAACACAAACAAGAGTTGCGCCATGAACTGACATTGCTGCGTCATCGCCTGCATCTGATGAAATCGGTGCGCGGCGCATCTGATCTGATGGAATCGGTACGCGGCGCATCTGGCGAGTATCCCTTCACCCATCCTCTAGTGCGATTTTGTGAATCGTGTGGTGTTCGTTATGCCCAGGAGGAGTCAGATGACAATGATTTAATCTGCCAGAGTTGTCTACGCAAGCGCGAGGCAGGACAATGGATACTGAATTCTCCAGACGAATCCAGTTTATGGGAACGCCTCACCCAACAGCTGAAACAACAAGAATATCCAGTCACTGGATATGATCGGCCTAAAGATTTTGACGCCCTTGGCGATCTGTCATCTCCGCAAAACTACATGGGGCTTATCTATGCGGACGGTGATGGTATGGGCCGTATTATTGAAACGCTCAAAACCCTGGATAGGTATAAACAGTTTGCCTATGCCGTGGATGAGGCTATCTATCAGAGTGTCGCCGACGCCATTTCAGCCCATCTACAACCCGACAAGGAATCCACCTGGCCGTTTGATATTCTCCTGCTGGGAGGCGATGATCTGGTTATGGTGACCCGGGCGCAGAGCGCAATAAAGGTCGCTTTGCATATTGTGGAGCGATTTCCCCAACTTACCGAGGAAATGTGGGGAGAGCCCTTACACCTATCCGCATCCGTAACCCTTGCCCATGTCAGATACCCCATCAGTTCCCTGATTCACATGACTGAGAGCGGCTTGAAATTCGCCAAACAGCAGGCGGCTCACCGTCGTTTGATGAATGAAAAATTGGATGGCGGGCTCATTAATTTTGCAGTCGTCACCAGCGCCAATCATCTGGATTTCAAAGAGTATTACGAACAGGTGCTGAAGCAGGAAATCGATAATGAAATGCTATATCGCACACAACGCCCCTACTCGATTTCCCAAATGCGTACCCTGCTGAAGCAGATCGAAAAGCTGAAAGAAGAAGGCGTTCCACGAGGTAAGTTAGAGCAGTTGCGCAGCGCGGCGTTTATGAGCCGCAAACAGGGAACATTGGAGGGCATGATGGCCGTGCTGCGCCTGCGGAATTCTCAGCAGCGAAAGGCTCTCCTTACATTGGCAAGCGACACACCTGCCAAGCAGGTCTACCTGCCCTGGACGCCACATAGTGAGAACGAGTGGGCTACTCCCTTTGTGGATATCGCTGAACTTATAAATTTTATATAGCTTCTCATCATAACGATGCGGCCGGAGATATAGTGTGGAAAGAACAGAGTCGATTTCGATTGCCTATTCCATCCGCTTCCTGACCCCCTTTCATTTTGGTACAGGTTTACGCGTTGGCTTGATTCAGCGTAGCGTCGCCCGTAATGCGAAAGATTTTCTATACGTGCCCGGCGCCACGCTGAAAGGCGTGTTGCGTGAACGCTGTGAACAAATTGCCCGACTTTTCGGTTTAGAAGCGCGTGACCCCCATGCGCAGACGCTTGAAAAGACGCTCTCAGAAGCCCATCCGAATCCAGACATTATCACCCGCATCTTCGGCTCTCGCTTCCAGCCCGGGCAGCTATTCTTTGACGACGCGCAGTTGGAACATACGCAACAGGCCTGGTTCGAGCCAGACGCTCACCATACGAATACGCGCAGGCGAGATGAATTTCTTGCCTGGCAGACGGAAAAGCGCACCCAAGTCGCGATGTCCCGCCTGTTCGGCACAGCCGAACCAGGGCGACTGTACAGCAGTGAATATGGTATGCGTTCATTATGTTTTGTCGGGCGTATTTCCGGGCTGCTGAAAGGGTTTGCGCTTCAGCCGGACCAGCCAGGAACCTATTCTCTGCTCCTCTTATCCATGGCATTGCAAAGTCTGGATAGCGACTTTATTGGCGGGAATAAATCAACCGGCGCAGGGCATATCCGTCTTGAAATCACCGATTTGCAGGTAGATGGTAAACCGATGGATAGCGGGGATCTGTTGAAGGATCTGGAATATCACTGGGTTATGCTGGAAGATTGCCACCCGCGTGCGAAAGATGAATAAATATGAAATTCGCTGTGCGTATTACAGATTGTGGCCCTCTTTCGTTTCGTAGCGGACGGGAAACAACCAGCCCGAAAACACTGGAGTACGTGCCGGGAAGTGTTTTGATGGGGGGGCTGGCGGCGACCCACGATCTTCTATACAACGATGCGAATCAGCATGATGCCATGTTCTTCCACGAGGAAACATCCTTTGGCAATCTGTATCCAGCGCGTTTTGAACAAAAGCGGCTACAGGGAGAGGTCGACCCAATCTATCCCATTCCGGCAACGGCAGCGAGTTGCAAGCGTTTCCCCGGTTTTCGCTCCGACCAGAAAAACGAAGAGCTACCGCATCATGGTGTCCGGGATACGCTAATCCCGTGGGGACTGTTTTGTTTGTGCCAGCAGACTCGCATCGATGCGCTGGAAAAATTTACAACCTGCCCATACCCTGACTGCGATCACCCCTTAGACCGTTTTCCTGGCTTTTATCGCCGCCGCCGTTTCAAGGCAACGGAGCTGGGCAAAGCCAGCGTTTCCCTGGGACTGCGCGTCCGAACCGGCATCGACAGGACGACCGGCAGTGCCCATCAGAGCATCCTGTACAGCCGGGAATTTCTGCAGCCAGGTATGACCTTTTGGGGCGCCGCCACTGTTCCCGATGAGCAGGCCGATCGCTTCCAGGCCTTTATACAGAAGGCGAATGAAAGCGGGCTGCTACGCTTAGGCAACAACCGTACCCGTGGATTTGGCAGGGTGACTTTAGCTGTAACGACCATTGAAGAGCAGGATATCGAATCGCTCAGGCAGCGGATTCAAAGCTTCGATGCGAAGTTGCGGGCGCAGGCAAAACAGTATGACATTCAGCATCCCCATGCCCTGTACCTGCCAATCACATTGACCGCGGATGCAATTGTCTATGATCGCTTGTTGCGCCAGCGAACCGGTCTGGATGGAGACGCTTTGGATGATTTGGGAATCAAAGGCGCTGAACGGATCTACTGCAACAGCAGCGTGCGACAGGTGATGGGGTGGAATACTCTATGGCGGACGCCCAAAGCCGATGACATTGCGATTACGATGGGGTCGACCTTTCTCTTTGGTTTCTCTCGCAACCTTGACGATGATGCGTTGTTGCAAAGGTTGCATACCCTGGAGCGCAGAGGCATCGGCATACGCCAGCGAGAAGGATTCGGTCGTCTCCTTGTCGCCAGTCCGTTTCACTGTGAGGAGGATGCATAAACAATGCAGGCTCAACAACGCATAGGCGTACGACGCCAGGTGGCCCTGCAAGCCGATCATTTCTACATGCAGGCTCAGGAGTTGGGAGAACTGGCAGCCACGGCGCAGACGAAACGCGCGCAGATCACCGGGCTGGAGGGGATCGCCAATAGCGCAGACAAAACAAGCGATATCTTTGATTTTATCAAACTGCGCGCCGCGCGTCATAAAGAGTGGCGTGAACGTGACTGGGGAAAGAAGTTATTGGCCGTATTAAGTACGGATTTACGCGCGAAAAAAGATGATATCTGTAACGACCTGAAAATTGAACCGCAAACTCTTGACAGCTTAGAGGTGCATCTGCTTTTAATTCGAGAGTTCGTGCGTCAGGTGGCGGCTCACTATGAATATGCAGAATATGACCGCAACGGAGACCGAATATGAGTGACCCGCAAACGCCCCCCGCGCAGGCAGAAAAGATTCGATTGTTGGCAGACAGTGAAATCTATAGCAAGGCGATAACCTTTGCCGACAAGCAATCGGCTATCACAATCACAAATCATCAACTCGCCGGTCTGCGCCAATTCTCGCGTTCATGGGACGAATTGATTCGTTTTGTACACCATCAGTTTGTACGCCATCAGAAAAACTTTGTACGCCATCAGAAAAACAAGGACTGTTATCATGACTTTTACAACGCGCTCCATACAGATTTGCAGGCCCTGCGCGCGAGAGTGCGGGACGAATTTGTGCCGGCCAACCTGACAAAGCAAGAGACCAAGAGCAGAGTAGACCATTTCGCCGGACAGTTAGCCCATGCCTTTATCCAACACCTGGTGGCGGAAATTGAATGGCGACAAAAAAAGGAGCGACCATGAATACGCGCATCTTCGAGCGTCGCTATTTGTTTACTGGCACGCTCGCGCTCAAGACGGGGCTGCACATAGGAAGCGGCTGGGCTGTGGGAACCCCCAGCGATAGCCCGATTGTGCGCACCCCGGATGATAAGCCATTTATTCCCGGCTCCAGCTTCAAAGGCGCGTTTCGTAGTACCGTTGAGAAGTTGACACCTGCGACTGGATTGAAAAGTTGTCGCTTGATGGCAGGGCAAGGCTGCCCCGGCGCACAGGGCGAAGAGCAGCAGGCGTTCAACAAAAAGCGGGAGAAGAAGAAATGGAGCGGGGAAGCCCTGCTCGCCCAACTGGAGGAAAAACTTTGCCATACATGCAAGCTGTTCGGGTCGCCTTATCGGGCTTCACGCATCTACTTCTCAGACCTACTGCCGCCAGACGAAGATGATCTGGCTTCCAGAATGGTTCAGATTCGAGATGGCGTTGCCATCGACCGCGACAGTGAAAAAGCGGTGGATAGACTGAAGTACGATTACGAAGTTGTCGCCCCCGCGCAGACGTTCCAGCTTCAGATATTCCTGGAAGATCCCAGCCCGACAGATTTAGCCCTGACAAGCCTGGGGTTGGTTGAATTCATCAGCGGGCTGGCCTATCTTGGCGGTAAACGATCCCGTGGGCTGGGAAACTGCCAAATCCAGAAGCCAGCCATGTATTGTCTCGATCTCGCCACTGGAAATGAAACCGAACGGGCAGAACGATTATGCGCCTATCTGCTCAAAAAAACCCCCGCCGAGAAGATGGCGCCGGTAGAAGACGTCAGCGGCTTCTTGGAGCGACAGATTAAGACCTTGCCGATATTCAATGGGGAGAATCATGCTAAAGCGACTGGTGAATGAAGCCTTGCTCTCTCTAACGATTACCACCACAGGGCCTGTGCTGATTCGGTCCGGACACGCTACCCTTTCCGGCCCGGATATGACGCCCGTACTCACCTATCGCGCTGGAGACTGGCAGGTCTATCTGCCGGGCAGCTCCCTCAAAGGGGTGTTCCGCAGTCATTCAGAGAAGATCGGGCGTACCCTCAATCAAAATAACGCAATCTGTAATCCATTCCACAAACCTCCTGAGTCGGACGCATTTTGCGGATCCCGGTTGCAATCTCGCCAGAATAGCGGGAAGACGCTCGATAGCCAGACTGCCTACCGAGTTTCCTGCCCAATCTGTCGGCTTTTTGGCTCCACCGAATTCATTGGACGCCTAAGCATAAACGACGCCTACCTGGTTGACTTCAATGGACGGAACCCGGTCGAAGTTCGGAATAGGGTTGGCATCGACCGTCTGACAGGCGGCGCGTTTGGCGGCGCGCTCTTCGACCTGGAAGTGGTTTCGTCGGGGGTTGACTTTCAAACAGAAATCTACCTGCGTAACTTTGAAATCTGGCAACTCGGCATGGTTCTACTTCTTGCGCGAGATATGCAAGATGGCTTGATTCGCATCGGCTCAGGGCGTTCGCGTGGTCTGGGTAGTGTGAAAGGCGCCACGGATGCGGTGACCATCAACCACATTGGGCCTTCCACCACGCATCCCGCGCATGAAATTTGGGGGCTGGGCAAATTCTTGCAGGCTGAATACGGCACATGTCCAGACGATATGCTGAGTTTGGATACGTTCCCCGAACAGAAACAGCGCGGGCTAAGAAGGCAGGCTGAATTTCGCGACGACAACCTGGAACATCTGTCTGACAAAGCGATTGCCATCTGCGTAGAACGACTACAGGCCTGGCAGTTGTGCGCTATGCGGCAGGGGGAGGCGCATGGCTGATGTGATTTTGTGGGCGCGGCTTGATGACCCCACTCCGGCTGTCCAGGCGCTCGAATGGCCTGATATTGTGAGCTATATGTATCTGGAACAGGTTCCCCACCGTTGGGTGAGCGCGCCCGACATGGAGAAAGGGCTTTCTCTGCGCCATCTCGATCCGAATCTGGATTTTCGACGCTGGGAACGGGCACGCCTCTTTTGCCAGAACTGGGAACTGCGTTGGGAAAAACAGGACGGGTTGTTCTGGTGCGTCTACGTCGGCAGTGACAGAGAACTTCCCGATTTTGAGCGCGCCCCCGAACTCGACCTGTCCATCGCTGAACCAGTATCCAAGCGTTGTTATTATCTATGGGGGTTGCGAGTGTCTGATGCTGCCCTCGACATCGTAGGAGCGGATCCCCAACCAGGTACACAGGTGTTTCTCGAGCTGCGCGTGCCGCGCCTTCTGCGCTACCCGGTGTCGTCAGATGCGCGCCGGGTAAAGCTGGTCACCTGCGAATACATCGACCCAGCCAGCGGACAGACGCTCTATCACCGTTGCCACTCCCTTCAGGAGGAGAGCTGTCATGAACCCCTATGACTTTGTTCGCATTGACTGGAGTCAGGATGTTGAACGCCGTCCAGCCGCAAAGCCCCACCGATTTCAAGGCCGATCTGGTCGTGTTGAAGGAACCATCACTACGTTGACGCCACTTTTTATCCACAGCCCCATACAGAAACAGCATGAGAGTAAGCAGCATATCACAAATCGCAACCATGAAGCGCTCATACCCGGCGCATCCTTAAAGGGGCTGATACGAAGTCTCGTCGAAACCATTGGGCCAGGCTGCTGGTGGTTGTTCGCAGGAAAGCATGATGGATGTTTACCGCGTCCATGGCGACAATGCTCAGATTCAGAAAAGCTTTGTGTAGCCTGCCGTATGTTCGGTTTGATTCAGGGAAACACGCTTTTGTTGGGCAATGTGGGATTTGAAGACGCCCTCTGCGCTGATCCCACATTCGATGCGCCGATGTATACGCCTGCCTTGATGACACCCAGCCCGAAACACTTCTGGTATCGAGATGCCCGAGATAATGTTGCGGGTCGTAAATTCTATTTTCACAATACACAGATAATAACAGGCAAAAAACACAACAAGTTCACCCAGCGCATCAAACCTGTTGCCCCTGGAAACACCTTCACGTTTTCGGCGCAGTTTACAAACCTTGCCGACGACGAACTGCGTTTGCTTCTCTATGCTCTGGTGTTGGAACCAACCATGCGTCACAAGATTGGCTATGCCAAACCCGCCGGTTTGGGAAGTGTGCAGATCGAATTGACTCGTCTTGATCTGATCGACTACGCTCAACGATACACTACGCCCAACCAAGGCAAAACAACCTACACAGGCGCCGATCTTCAACAATATATGGCAAAGCGGATCACTCCCTACACAACAGACCAGAACTCTGTCACGCTCACAGATCTGCGGCGCATGTGGGCGTGGCCGCCCCCAGAAGACGTTGTCTATGGCTACCCTACCCATCAGTGGTTCAATGAAAACCCACATAAGCCAATCAGTGCCACGAACAACGTCCGGCGCGGTAGCCGCGCATAAGAAGATCTCAAAACATTGAATCAATATCGGGATTCACCATCAAACCGCGGCCTACCCCAGGCTCGCCAGAGCCTCTGTCTGACGCCCTAGGCGGCTGGCCCTATCCTCGGCGAAGCGTTTGATGCCTTTGTAGATGGATTCGGCATCCAGATGGGCCTCGGCGATTACATCGGCTTCCGAACCTCCGGTCAGCCACTGGTCGTCCCAGTCCGAGGTGAGCGAGTATTCGTCGGTCAGTGGGCCGACGTTCTGCACGGGCCACATGCGTCGCGTGCCGGTTGTTACGACCATAAGATCGGACCGGGCGCCGCGGGGCAACACCGACTCCTGGTATGCGGAGGACTGCCGTCTGAACAGCTCTTCGCTTATCGCCGAGATGACCTTGACGTTGACCCCCTCCTCTTCCAGACGCGGCAGGACCGACACGAGGTTGACGGTGGATGACGATCCCTGTACGACAACGTAGCCATCTTTCGGTCTGTCGGGATCGAAGTCGCGGATCACGTAGAAGCCCTTCGCCGCCGCCTTGAGATCGGAATCCGCGAAGGCGCTGCGGTCCGACACCGGAAAGTCCGGCCTCGCGACCTCCAGGACGATCACGCCCACCTTGGGGTCGCGGGCGGCTATCTCCGCCGCAGCGAAATAACCGGGCGCGACATCGTTGTAATCCCAGAAGCTTAGGGAGATGACCTGGTCTCTTGGGAACAGCTTCCACACCTGGGGCGAGAAAATGCCGAAGTGGGTACGGGCATCCGCCGCCGTCTCAGGACCAGAGTGGCCCGCAAGGATATGCAGCACCCCTGTTCTGAACGGGCTGTCCTGGTTCTGCTGGCTCCAGACTCGGGCGGGAAGGTACATGAGAGGCGTGAACGCGCCGTATGTTCCACTGAGCGCCCAGACGCCAACGTGTTCATCCGGATCCAGAGACACAGACTGCCCCACGAGACCTATGGCGGTGGAGGCATTGCCGGCCTCCTGGATCGCCGCCTTCAGCCGCCCTCCACCGGGGTTGAATACCGGGTCGAATGTGTCCCAGATCGCCCCGTGCTCGACGTTGATCGACTCTGCCAGGTCAGCCGCGACAACTATGAATCTGTGATCGGTTACGTAGTTCATCCACTTGATGATCTCGGATATGGCCCTGCGGGTGCCGCGCACAGCCCCAGGCTCCTCGAACAGCTTGATGGAGATGTCCTTCTCCTCGCCGGAAGACGGATTGGCTACCCTGACGTTCTGTGGCCCGACAGGCAGGTTCCTGACCGCTATGCGAGGGTCTTTGAACGGGTTGCCAGAGCGTTCTATGCGCAGCGGCAGATCGTTGTCCACGCTGTCGCCGATCTGCGCCAGGCGGTCGGCTAGCCAGTCGCCGAGCCCATCCTTGTCCAAGATGGACATGGCAATGTCTATATTCCTTTTGAACTGGATCAGGCGCTCCCGGTTGTCGGAGACCGGGCCGTTGCGGATGCCTTCGAACTCGACGTCGAACTTCCTTTCAAACGTGGCGGCCAGCCCCTGAAAATAATCGCCGTTCATCGCCAGGTTATACGGATGGCTGTGATAGCTGACGATCTGGGCGCCGTAGCCGGGGAGATGGCCGTTCTCCGCGGCGGGCCACCAGCCCTTGACAGTCTTGCCCACGACGATCATGGGCCTGTCGTCCTCATGCTCCCATTCCTCCATCGTCTTGAGAGCTGCGACCACCTGATCATAGTCGTTGCCGTTGTCCAGAGTCATGAGGTTCCAGCCATATGCTGCCCACTGGTCTTCGATTCTGTACGCCTCATAGACGGGCCGTATGACGCTGCCGACAAGCTCGTCGTCTATGCCGGCGTTGTTGTATGACAGAAGGATGCGCAGGCGCTTGCCAACCTGCTGGGCCACCGCTGCAGTCTTCATCTCCTGGGAGTGGCCGGATGTCATGGCGAACTCGCCCTCGAGAGCGATTATCTTCAGGCTGTCGGGCGCGCCCACAATATCCCAAAATGCGGCCTTGCCCGCCGAGGTTGCGATGCCTATGCCGGACGGCCCGCCATTGACATCGTTGGTGAGGTCTGTAGTCTCGGAGTGCCCCGCCAGCGACCGTATACCTCGTATATGCGCCTGAGCCATCAGGGGATGATCACTGAGGCCGTTGTCGCTCAGAAGCCTGTCCAGCGCGCCCCGGCCCCTCCGAAAGCCCAAGGCGTCTATAGACAGCATGGACGTTGCAGGGTCAGCGAAATACCGCTCATCTCCGGTTCTGGCATGCTTGCGCGCGAGGGCCTCTCCCATAATCATCCAGAGAGCATATGTAACCGGCGCGTTGTGGCCTCCCGCCAGCATGAACCTGTCCGCGTAAGGATGTTTGGGTCGACGATAGTCATATCGCAACCCACCCAGCTCAGGGCCGACCAGATGCGATGAAACTGTGTAAGGGGTATAGGCGAGGGGGCCGCCAAAGTGTCCCGTCTGAGCGTAATTGCCCAACAGGACCAGGGTCATCGCGGTCAGAAAACCAACGTCCTCGACCCGCTCTCTGTCATAGTCCGGCAGCGCCACTTCACGCGGGGCCAGACCATGCGACAGTGAAAGAGTATTGACTATTGCTGTAGAGTTTCCGTTTGTTGCCGCCATCAAAATACGCTCCGCCCGAATGTTCTGTGAATTGGTGAAAAGAACCAGTTGCCAGTGATCAGTAGCCAGCAACTGCAGCTCCTGGCCACCAGCCGCTGATCACTGCAGCTGATCACTGCAGCTGATCACTGCAGTCGAAACGATTATATCATCTTCCGTCACATCCGGGAATTGCGCATCGCCAGAAAAAACCCAGTTTCCACCAGCCACTGGCGCCTGGCCACTGCCGTTTGCTGTTACTGGCCACCAGCCACTGGCGCCTGGCCACCGCAGTTAGCCTGTGGACATCTATCATCCCGTCTATCCTTTCATCCTGAAAATCCTGATTCAGACAATGTAGGATGGGCCATTGTGTCAGTCCAATGAATCGTGATAGAATTTCCACTTGCTGATTACTTTGAACGATCTGTTCCGAACGAAGATCAGAAACAGAGTTCGCTCACAATGTATCTGGCTGCATGCATGAAAGGCGCGCTCTATGCTGAGGCTGTCGCTGCTGACAGATCGATTTCGGCGTTGGCGCCCGCATGGGCGCAGAAATGGTTAGATCGGCCTGAGCCACAGTGTACATTGAAATACGCTACCGAGAATGGAGTATCTGATGACCGCTACTGCCAAAATTGCCTCCGTCGAACGGATTCTGCTCGTCGTGCCGATGGTGGAACGCGTGCGCCGGGAGATGGAGCGGGCCAATATTCACCGTTGGTCGGAGTCGGAAGTCATTCGCGTCACCACCGACGACGGCACAGTCGGCTACGGGGAGACGATCCAGAATTACACATGGAGCCGGGTGCCCGACACAGAGAGAGTGATTGGACGCTCGCCATTCGAGTGCATGTGGGATGATTCGTTGGGCGCTGGCCTGCAGATGGCGCTGTTTGATGCCGCCGGCAAACTGGCTGGCGTCCCAGTCTACCGCCTGCTGGGGCGCAAAGTGCGTGACTGGTGCCCCGTTTCCTTTTGGGATCACGATATGGGGCCGCAAGCCTATGAACGAGAGGCGCAAGTCGCCGTCGAGCTGGGCTTCACCTCCCTGAAGATCAAGACAAGGCCCTGGCACGATGTGTACGAAACGCTCAAACGCATCAGCAACGCCACGCCGGACTGGTTCCACATCGACTGCGACTGGAATGACTTTCTGCTGGACGTGTCCACAGCGACGCCGGTTCTGCGGGAGCTGGAGACGGAGTTCCCCAAAATTTCGATCTGGGAGGGGCCGATCAACGCCGGAGATGTGGCCGGGAACCGTCTATTGCGGGAGAAGGTGCGCACGCCCGTAGCCCACCACTACGGCTCTGTGCCTGGCGCTGTTGCCATTCAGCAGGGCTATTGCGACGGTTTTGTGGTGGCGGGAGGCGTCACGCGTGTCATGCAGTCCGGCATCTCCGCGGCCACGGCCAATATGCCCTTCTTTATCCAGATGGTCGGCACTGGTCTGACAACAGCAATGGCCCTGCATTTGGGGGCCGTGCTCAGCCATGCCCAATGGCCGGCCATCAACTGTCATGAACTCTATGAGCATAATCTGTTACGCGAACGTATCCCCGTCGTCGGCGGCTATGCGCAGACGCCGGAAGCCCCGGGGCTGGGCATTGCCCTGAATGAGGATGCCTTGACGACCTATCGGGTGGATGTGGCCGATTTCAGCCTGCCCCGCCGGCTGGTCCGCTATAGCCGCGCCAACGGCGTGCGCCTCTACTTCGCCGATACCAATTGGAGCCAGGGCTCCTTGATGTGGGAGTTCTGGCGCACAGCCAACCAGCCCGTTTATGAACGGGGCGTACAAACGCACTATCTGGACGATGATGGCAGCCCCGATTTCACCGACCTGTATCAGCGCGCCCAGCAGGCGCCGGTGCTGTCGATGAAGTCATAATGCAGAGAGCGATAGTGATTCCGCTTACAATCCGATTCAAATTACAGGAGTAGAGCGTGTCGTATCTGACAAAGCTGAAGGAAATGGGTTACGAGTTACAAAAGATCGACCTCGACGGCGGGCGGCTGATGCACGCCGTGCGGTCGGGCGATCATGTCTATGTCTCCGGGCAGGTCTCCCGCTGGGGAGATGAAGAAATCCAGGGAAAGGTCGGACAGGACCTGACGACAGAGCAGGGGTACCGGGCCGCGCAACTGTGCGCGCTGAATATCCTGCAGGCCGTCCATTCGATCGTCGGCCTGGACAACGTCAGGCAGGTTGTGAAAGTGTTCGGCATGGTAAACGTCGCGCCGGGCTTCGACGATACACCGTCGGTCATTCACGGCTGCAGTGAACTGTTCATCGAGCTGTTCGGCGACGCGGGGCGTCATGCCCGCAGCGCCATCGGTCTGACCGTTCCCCAAAACTGGGCAGTGGAGATCGAGGCGATCATCGCAGTAGAATGATTCGGCGACCGACGCCCGGCTGCAGGAGCCCTGCATGTAACGCAAAGACGCAATGAAATTCCTGGTTTTCTTTGCGGCCTCGCGCCCTGGCGACAGGGCGTCTCTTTGTCGGTTACCCGGGCGTCGGCAACAAAAAAGAGCGAGACAAAGAATCCCGCCGATCCCGGCGGGATTCTTTGTTTTGTACCCCGTAGGGGAGTCGAACCCCTGTCTCCACCTTGAGAGGGTGGTGTCCTGGGCCTCTAGACGAACGGGGCGCGATCTGTGGTAAGCGTGCCAGGACAGATAACATAGTGTACAACATAAACAGGCAGAAAGTCAAAACCGATGCAAAGACAAATTTGATCGTCCTGAAAGCGGCTTCTATAATGATGTTGTTTCCGGCCAGTCGCGTCCGCGTCAGGCTGTGTCCGAAATGTAACGCACTAATGTAACGCACTGTCGCCAGGACGCGATGCCGCAAAGAAAACCAGAAATTTCATTGCGCCTTTGCGTCTTTGCGTTAAATTTCAGTTGCGCAATGTGGGTTCAAACCCCACCCGACGGCAACTGTGACCTCTATTCGCATGAGCGCGGCCGTCGGCAGATGAAAAGGATGAGGATATGTTGACCACCCCCAGACAGATTTCACGCGCCCTGGACCGCGTGCTGCATAAAGTCACGCAGCCGGCCCGCTACACCGGCGGCGAACTGAACAGCATCGCCAAAGACTGGGCCGCCCCGACGATTCGCAGCAAGATAGCCCTGGCCTTCCCAGACATCTACGAACTGGGCGGGTCGAATCTGGGGCTGATGATCCTCTATGATCTGATCAATAAGCGGGAGGACCTGTTGGCCGAACGGGTCTACTGTCCGTGGAGTGATTTCGAGGCCGTGATGCGTCGGGAAGGCATCCCTCTTTTCGGGCTGGAGACCCGCCACCCCATCGATCGCTTCGACATCTTTGCCTTTTCACTCCCCTACGAGCAACTCTATACAAATGTGCTTACGATGCTCGATCTGGCAGAGATTCCCCTGCGCGCCGCCGACCGCAGTGTGTCGCATCCGTTGGTGATCGCCGGTGGCTCGGGCTGCTACAATCCCGAGCCGATGAGCGCATTCTTCGACGCAATGGTCATCGGTGAAGGCGAAGAGGTGATCTTTGAGATTATCGACGTATATGAGGAGTGGAAAGCTGAATCGCGCGCCACTGTTGGGCGCCCTACGCATCATCCCTCACTCTCGACGCGTCGCCATCTCTGGGCCCGTCTCGCGCGCATCCCCGGTGTATACGCGCCAGCGCTGTACGACGTGAACTATGCCGCCGATGGAACGATCGCGCGGATTCACCCCACCCATCCGCATGCGCCCGCCACGGTGATGAAGCGGGTAGTGACGGTCATGCCGCCGCCGGTGACAAAGTTCATTGTGCCGTTTATCAATGTCGTCCACAACCGGGCCGCGATCGAGATTATGCGGGGCTGTACGCGAGGCTGTCGTTTCTGCCAGGCAGGCATGATCTTCCGCCCAGTGCGGGAAAGGCCGCTGGAAGAGGCGCTGCAGGCAGTGGATGAGATGATCGCCAACTGTGGCTTTGAGGAGGTCAGTTTCCTGAGCCTCAGCAGTAGCGACTACACCTATGTGGAAGAACTGGTGCGGCGAACGATGGAAAAGCACGGCGCCGACAAGCTTTCCGTCGGCCTGCCCAGCCTGCGGATCGAGAGTTTTAGCGTCGATCTGATGGACCTGCTGGCAAAGGGACGGCGGCGCTCCGGATTTACCTTCGCGCCGGAAGCAGCCACAGACCGGCTGCGGGATGTCATCAACAAACCGATCGCTACCGAAGACCTGTTGCGCACCGCCGAGGAGGTGTACAGTCGGGGGTGGAAGACGATCAAATTGTACTTTATGATCGGGCATCCCACCCAAACCCTGGCCGATGTCCAGGCCATCGCCGACCTGTCCAAAGAAGTGCTGGCCGTAGGGCGACGCGCGCTGGGCAACAAAGCCAATGTGCGTATCGGTGTCAGCACACTTGTGCCCAAGCCGCATACGCCGTTCCAGTGGGTGCCAATGGCTGAGGAAGCGACCATTCGTCAGCAGATCCGCCTGTTGCAGCGGGAGTTAAAAGGGCCGGGTATCCATTTCACCTGGAATGATCCGACGGAAACGCTCGTGGAGTCCTTCCTGACCCGGGGCGACCGCAAGCTGTGCGATGTCATCCAGCGCGCCTGGGAACTGGGAGCCAAGCTAGACGCCTGGGGCGAATATTTCCGCTTTGATCTCTGGCAGCAGGCCTTTGCCGACTGTGACCTGGAAATGGACTGGTTCGCCCGTCGCAAGCGCCCTCTGGACGAAATCCTGCCCTGGGAGCATATCTCCGCCGGGCTGAAGAAGGAGTTCCTGGCCCAGGAATATGCGCATACATACGCCGGCGGGGTCGTGGACGACTGCCGGGAACATTGCTTCTCCTGCGGGATCTTGGGCTACTTCAAGGAGCAACGGCGGGATGCGCCGGATGACGCCTGGCGCTGCCCGCCCCTGGGCAGGGACAAGGCCAGGCAACCAGTGGATAGCGTGCCGGTTCCGCTCTATTTCAACCCTGAAATGAAGCGACTCAGCGGCTCTGCCCCACCCGACTCAGGCTCAAACCCCGCTTCACCGCTGCAGCTGTCAGATACCAAGGCTCAGTTCGATAAGCGCGTGCCCCAGCGGCGCAACGGCACTGTCAGGCAGCGCATCGAAAAGGCGAAGTAAAGCTGAAAAGAAACGCAATGTCGCCCGGACGCGATGCCGCCAAGAAAACCAGGAACTTCATTGCGTCTCTGCGCCTTTGCGTTAATGAGTTCTGAAAAGAAACGCAATGTCGCCCGGCCGCGATGCTGCCAAGAAAACCAGGAACTTCATTGCGTCTCTGCGTCATTGCGCCTTTGCGTTAATGAGTTCTGAAAAGAAACGCAATGTCGCCCGGACGCGATGCCGCAAAGAAAACCAGGAACTTCATTGCGTTAATGAGGGCAGAGACCAGATGACAGAGTCCCCAGCCTTGCAAGAAACGCCAGCTCGCCAGCGGGTTCGCTTCACCTATGAAAAGGGCGAATCGATCAAATTCATCAGCCATCAGGATGAGACCCGCCTGTGGGAGCGCACCCTGCGCCGGGCAGGTCTGCCGCTTCTCTACAAGCGGGGGTTTAACCCCCAGCCGCGCATTCAGTTCGCCGCGCCGCTGGGGCTGGGCATGACAGGCGCGCAGGAGCTGCTCGACGTAGTATTCAGCCCACCTGTGCCACTGGACGAATTGATGGCGCAAATTCGTCAGAAACTGCCGCCAGGCGTTCGCCTGATCGCAGGGATAGAAGTGCCGCTTAAGACCGCGTCGCTTCAGTCCCTGACAATCGGCGCAGAGTATACGATTCTGATCTATGCCGAAGCGGAAGAGATCGCCGAATCACAATTGCAGGCAAAAATCAACGCCTTCCTGAACGCGCAGGAGATCTGGCGGGAGCGAGAACGGCACGGCCAGCGCTATCGCTACAACCTGCGACCCCTGATTTTCGAGCTGCGCTACACAGGCTACGACGCCGACGCGGCCGAGCGCCGCATCTTTCTGCGCGTGCAGATGCGCCCTGGCGCGACCGGCCGCCCGGATGAACTGGTCGACGCGCTGGGCTTCGACGACTACGCCCGTACTCTGCGGCGAGAGCGGATTTATTTCGCTGACAATGAGGAGGACCAGGCTGTTTTCGCCCGCTATCCTGTGATCTCTCAGGATGAGATCTCACCGCAGAGGCCGAAATCGCGGCGCAAAGAGCATACACGCCGGCGCAAACCCCGGCAGGCCGATGAAGACAGCCACAGCAACCAATCCTTCGCCGAAAAAGCGGCGGATGAATTCTCCTGATCCGCCTTATAAAGGACTTGTACTGGCCGCAGACCGACGCGCCAGCCCTTCCAAGCCTCAGATGGCTGTCTGAAGCGCCAGCTTTCGATCGATCAGTTTGCAGCCGAAAGTCAGACCCATTATTACGCATGAACCATATCCGCCCGACACATTCCGCAACGCTCATCGCCCTGCCATTCCTGCTGCTGCCCGCCGGCATCTGGCTTGCGTTCTGGGCTGCCGAGCAGGCGCGCGCTGGTATCCCTGTTGTCGAGCTGTGGTGGGTTGCGCGTTGGCTGCTGCGGGCTCTCTACATTGGCGGCGCATTTCTGGGCTGGCGCGCGGGGCGTCCGCGCTGGTTCTACCCTTGGCTGGGCTTTGCCGTCTATGAGGCGGTCGCCATACTGCTGCTGCCCATTTTCCGCCTCATATCCGGGGGGAACGGAACGCTCACACTGTTCCTGGGCTTCGCCCTTCTGGCGCTCGCCTTCACGCCGTACTTTGTGGCAGCGCTCTGGCTAGGCTGGCAGCGGGCGCAACGGCTGCTGGCTGCCTATGCCGTCTTCCCTCATGCCGCGCTGACGCTCCCGCTCTTCTTTTTCGTGGACGCCGGGAGGGTAAGCGTCATCTCGCAGCCCATCGGCACTGCCTCCTTTCTGCCCGCCGCCGCAGCCGCAGTCGTCGCCGTTTTTTTCTGGCGCCTATCGCCGCCAGCCTTTCTGCGCGGACAGGAGAGCCTCTGGCGCGGGTCTCTTCTCTTTGGCGGCGTAGTTCTTGCCCATCTGCTCTTTCTGATCAGCCTCAGCTTCCTGGAGCCATTCACAGGCCTAGGCAGTCTGCTGCTGCTGATCCCCTTGACCTGCCTGGGCTGGCTGATACTCAGTGGGCCCCTGCTGTTGCCGCCCTTGCTCCAATGGCTGTACCGTGCGCTGAAAGTTGAACAGGGCGTCGCCTGGCTGTCAGCGCACGGCAGACAGGATAATCCCGTAAATTCTGTTTATTTTGGCCGCTATATCACAGCCGCAGGCCGCGGCGCAAAAAATCTGCTACACTCTGTAAAGTCTGGATATCATCCCCCCAAAGGAGACACGCCCATGAGCGAATCGACAACCACAACCGCGGTTCCGCAAACACAGCAATCGGTCGGCCCGGGCCTGGAGCGCGCCTACAAACTGTCGATTGTGATCCTGACAACGTTGGCCGTTCTTGTGATCGCGCTCTACGTGGGCCGGGCCGCAGTCTACAAGATCCACCAATTTGAACGCGGATTGCACCTGCGCGGCGGTCGCTTTCTGGGTGTGCAGATGCCCGGCTGGCACGCACAGGTTCCCCTGGTGGATACGG
The DNA here is from genome assembly GCA_958295915.1 of uncultured Caldilineaceae bacterium. GTDB lineage: Bacteria > Chloroflexota > Anaerolineae > Caldilineales > Caldilineaceae > Bin5. Next base: position 1,433,105 of record OY282381.1, on the reverse strand, counting down.
TCATCATCGTCAAAGTCAACGAGCGGCTGGGCTATGTGGAGCGCATCCCGGCCATGACTTCAGACAATGTGACGATGGACGTCTCCCTTCAGTATACCTACCGCGTGATAAATCCAGAACGCTTTGCCCTGGATGTGGACGATCCGGAGCGCATCGTCTTCGAGTTTGTGCAAGGCAGACTGCGGGATGTGATCAACACCAAAGCGATGACCGCGGTGATGAACCAGCGAACGACGATGAATCTGGAAATTATGCAGACGCTGAAAGAAAAGGAAGATCAATACGGCGTAGAGTTTATGACCGTCCAGATTCAGAGCGCGTCGCCTCCGGCGGAGGTGCTGACCGCTATCAAAGATCGCATGGTGGCGGTGCAGCGGCAGGGACAAGCTGAAGCCGAAGCCACGCAACAGCGCACCGTCGCCGATGCGCAATTCTATGCGGCGCAGAAACAAGCCGATGCGCAGGCCTACCGCATCACAACCACGGCCGCAGCCGAGGCCGAGAAGATTCAGCTCACGACCGTAGCCCAGCAACTGGCAGTGCGCGCCATCCTCAGTGAACTGGAAGGCAAGGGCGCGCTGGCTGAGAAGTACATCGAGTACCTCATCGCCGCAGAACTGAAAGAGAACAGCAAATGGATCCTCGGTAACGGCGCCGCCGCTCCCATCGTCGATCTGCGGGCCAGTGTAGGAGAGTAGCCTATGCGACGACTTCTGCTCTTAGGCCTTGCGCTCTTTCTCCTACTGATGCTGCCAGGATCCGTGCGGCAGCATCTAACCGTCGCTCGCTTCCACACAGATTTCATCGACAAACGCATCTACGCCTACCGCGACTGGCAGAGCGCCGGCGTGCGTATCGATCAGGGAGACCGTGTCGCGATAGAAGCGGAGGGCGAATGGCTGTATACGCCCGACGAATATCACGGAGCCGAGGGTCACGCCATCTTTCGTGCGCCCAGCTTCTACCCGTTGCCCCAGATAGCCGGCGGCGTGCTCATCGGGCGCATTGGCGAAACAGGGCAGCCCTTTCGCGTTGGAGGGAGCGCGGATGTGCGCGCGCAAGAACACGGCATCCTCTATCTGCGCATCAATGATGACGCGCTAAGCGACAACGACGGCTGGGTGGCCGTGCAGATCGACGTGACAGAGACAGAGGAATCCCTGCCGTAGTTATGGGTACGCCTTCGCAGCGGAAATGATGAATCAGATACGCGTCGTGCGGGCGCTGGGCTGCTCCTGCTGATCGCGGCTGGCCGCCGCTGCAGGATGAGCGCGACGAAGGCGCCTTGAGAGCGCTGTTGGTGACGCCGCTTTCGCTGCCTGTGCTGCGGGCTATCGTCTGGCCTGCCACAGGAGATCCTCCGCATCTCTACGATTCAGCGACGTCCTCTTCCTCCCCATAGCTGTGCCCAGCGAAGATCGCCCGCAGTTCCGCGGCGCTGGACGCCTTGCGCATCTGGCCGATACGATCTGCTTCCTCCGCCAGCAACTGCTTGACGTTTTGCAGGACGCTTTCCATGCTGGCGGCCGGGAATTTGCAGGCGCCGTTCTCATCCATGTGAATGATTTCGCCCGGCGCTACGTCCATGCCAGCTACATGCACCGGCGTATTGACCGCCTGCACCGCCATAGCGCCATGTCCCGGCGTGATGCCGCTGAGCAAGTATTGAAAATCCATCGGCCGAATCTCGTCAATGTCCCGGGACGGCCCGTTGGAGATGCAGCCGACACAGTCGATGGCCCGCATCGCCGCCGTCATATTGCCGCCGGCCAGCCCCACTTTCCCGGCGATCTCCGGCGGAAACTTCTGCTGCAATACCAGAATCGTCGGTTTGGGGGATGCGTCCAACGCCTCCAGCACATCCATAAAAGAGAGCCGCGAGAAGTTCGGATCCGGCAGGCCATAGACGCAGGTCACCGCATAGCCGACACGCGGCCCCATCTCTGGATACATACAGCGGATCGTCTGGTCTGTGTACCAATTTTCCGTCCAGGGATTATACAGCCCCAAGCATAGGGGATTGTCGGGATAGGTGGCGACGACATTTGTGATGGAAGGGGTATCGACGCTTTTCAGTTCTTCCAGGATATCTTGCGGAGTCATTCTGCCTTCCTCTGTAGTCAGTGTTGAATGCGCCTTTGCTCGAAAAAAGGCGCGAATTTCGGCTAGATTGGTGCGTCTGTTTGTCGATATCGAACCCTAATGGCTGCCGATAAATGCGCAGATGCGTTCCATTGCCGGCCTCAACACATCCATCCCCGGCGCGTAGCAGATGCGGATCGACCCCTCGCCGCCGTTGCCAAATGCGTTGCCTGGCGCGACAGCCACATGCGTCTCCTGGAGTAGATCGAGGGCAAACCGGAATGAGTCGCCGACACCTTCGAGTTGCGGAAACAGATAAAAGGCCCCTTCCGGCGCCGGCAGATCGACGCCGGGGGTGGCGCGCAGTAGCCCGGCGCAGAAGTCCCGCCGCTCCTGAAATTCCTCCACCATGGCGGCAATATCGTCTTCGCCCCTGGCAATGGCAGCCTCGCCTCCGCGCTGGATCATTGACGGCGCGTGGGAGACGATGAATTCGTTGAGTTGCGCCGCTTTGTGGATGAAATCCGCCCGGCCAACCATCCATCCAAGCCGCCAGCCGGTCATCCGGTAGGTCTTCGAGAATGAGTTGACGACAATCACCGCATCCTCCCGCGTGCAGAGCCGCAGAATCGACGGCGCAAGTTGACCCGCTTCAACCTGGCCACTGCTTTGCGCCGCAGGCTGGAGGGCATGGCGGGAAAGGTTGCATTGCGCGCCACTGTCGGGCGCGACTCCGTAGAAGATGCGCTCATAGACCTCGTCCGCCAGCAGCCATAGAGCGTGGCGGCGGGCAAATTCCAGCAACGTCCGCTGCTCCGCGACGGTCGCCGTCCAGCCAAGTGGATTCGAAGGCGAAGCATAGAGCAGCATTCGGGTCCGCGGCGTAACTGCCGCTTCCAGCGCTTCGCAGTCCAGCGTAAAGCGGTTCCCATCACGCGCCAGAGGAATCTCCACCGCTTTGCCGCCGAACATCTCCACCATCGCCGAGCCGTTGGGCCAGTTGGGGCTCAGCGCCAGCGCCTCATCGCCGGGATCGATGATACATTTGATCGTCAGATTGAGGGCCTGCACCCCGCCAGCAGTGATCTGAATCTCGGCCGGATCGATCTCGACTGCATGGAGTCTGGCGATTTGGCCGGCGATGGCCTCGCGCAAGGACGGTAACCCCTGATTGGCCGTATAGAATGTCCAGCCCTCCTGTACAGCCCGGTGTACCGCTTCGGTCACATAGGGCGGTGTGGGCATCGTCGATTCACCGAACTGCAAGGACAATACGTCGTCCATGCCAGAGGCCACGTTCGCCAGCTCGCGAATACGTGAAGGCTGAACGCGGGCGGCCGAGGGCGCGAGGGGAAGGAGAGGCATGGGAAAAATTATTCTTCCAGCAGGGCGCGCGCGATCTCCTCCCACTCCTCTGGCAGGGACGCGCTGCTGGCCGGTCTGTTGGCCCGGCGATACCAGTAGCGGGCGTTGGACAGATCGCCTTCCACCCGGTGCAGATAGGCATGCACCCAGGCGGAGCCGTTGTCGTCCGGCTGACCCTGCAGGGCATCGTGAGCCCCATCCCAGTCGTTATCGGCCTCCATCCACAGAGCGCGCAACGGCACCGTGAGCCCCGCCGCCGGCGCGTCGCCAGATGTGCTGGCTTTGAATTCGTCGAAGGTCATTGCACTCTCCTCGTTCAGCCATATTCGATGAAATGGTAGGCGTCCTACTCCGGGATGACCGCGATGCAGTCCACTTCAAGCAGGATGCCGGGCAGCTGTGCGCCGACCGTCGTGCGCGCTGGATAGGGCTTGGTGACGTACTGCTGGTAGATTTCGTTCATGTCGGCGAAGTCGTTCAGATCCGCCAGAAAGACACCGACCTTGGTCACATGCGCCCAGGACGTGCCAGCAGCCTCCAGTAAAATCGTCAGATTGTCGAAAACGCGCGTCGCCTGTTCCCGGAACCCGCCCTCTACTCGTTTGCCGCTGGCCGGGTCCAGCGGTCCCTGCCCAGAGATGTACGCAACCGCTCCACTGGCGACGATTCCCTGGGAATAGATGCCAGCGGGCGGCGCGCCTTTTTCTGTGTGCACTTCTTTGCGCATGCTATGCCTCCAGTCGCTCTCTGAGAGTTCGATAATATTGCCAGAAAGAAGGGTTTGCGAAGTGTTTTATAGCTCTCTGCGCTTCCCTGCTCGAAAATCGTCAATGGCTTGGTTAGCTAGTTGATCTGGTTTTCCCGCTCGAACATCTTTCTCAAACTACGCAGTGACCAGTGGCGAGTGGCCAGAAACAACGCTGACCACCGCTTTCCTACTCGTCCAGCGCCCCCCGCAGTAGCCGCAGCCAATTGTTATGACAGATGGCGGCTATATCCTCGTCTGTGTAGTGACGCGCCCGCAGCAGCGCCGGGATGCGCTGCAGATCAGCAATCGTGTCCAAATCAGCCGGGGACTGCTCCCGCCCGAAGCCGCCGTCCAGATCCGTGCCGATGGCGACGTTGCGCGCGCTGCCGGCCAATTCACAGATGTGATCGATATGGGGAATGATATCTTCCAGCAGGATATCTTGATTCCAGCGCTGATCGCCTTTCCAGTCTACTGACACCATCCAAACGTCCAGCGCCATACCGATGACGCCGCCGCGTTCGATGATAGCCAGTAGCTGCTCATCGCTGAACTGACGCTGATGAGGAACGATTGCCCGACAGTTGTTATGGCTGGCTAGAACCGGGCCGCTGTAGATATCCAGAGCCTGCCAGAAGGCCTGATCCGTCAGGTGGGTCAGGTCGAGCAGAATGCCCACCCGCTCCATCTCCTGCAAGAGGGCCGGCCCGAGTTCGCTCAGACCGAGCTCGGTTCCCGTGCCGCCGGCGTAGCGGCAAGGGCCGTAGTGGGCCAGGCCAATCGCCCGCAGGCCGGCATCGCGCCAGGCCTCCACCTGATCTGGAGACAGAATCGGATCCGCCCCTTCCATCGACAGCACAAAGCCCAATGGGGGTTCCTCGCCGCCGTTCACCTCCCAGACAGCCCACGCATTCCAATGATCGTCCAACTGGGAACGGTGGGTGATGATGCGCGCTACCCCCATCTCTTCCAGGGCCCGGTAGTAGGCCAGATGCCCCTGGGCCATCGCAAAGGCCTGGGCCGGATGATCGTAGTCGATATGGGGCGCCGGGCGTCCGCTGGACCGGGCGATGGCGGTGGCAAAGCTCAGAGCTATCCGCCCTTGGCGCATCTCCGGGAAGGCGACAGTTCCATGGCCCTGCCCCTTGCCTGCGCTCTTCTGCTCAGTCGTGCGGATCGTATATACCGAGCGTGTCAGATCCCGGTTCCCCTGGAGAGCGTTCATCGCCAGGTCGAGGTGAGCATCGATGAGAAGCATGAAGAACTCCAGAGGCTAGTGGCGGCGTTTACGAATTCCGAATTGGATAATGCCTAATTGAACAATTCCGAATTGACTACTTGCCGTTCGACATGCAATCCAGCGCTGCTCAGCACGGTGACGCCGTTCTCGCCGCCAGCGTAGATGCGGCCGTCTACCTCCAGTAGACACAGGGCAGCGGCGCTGTCGGCAACCGCTGTCCAAACCGCGCTATCACGCGAGTGCCAGAGCTGTGTGTCATCGCTGAGCAACCAATGGCAGGATTCGTTCCCCGCGTCTGTCAAAGCGACCAGCGCGTTGATCTGCTCCGGCGCAGTCTCTACGATGGAGAAGGAGCGGCCGCCATCTGTCGACCGCCACAGGCCGTTTGCTTCTGTGCCGGCCAGCGCCAGCCCGCTCGTGTGCACGTCCGGCGCAACCGCGACCGTCTGGTAGGCGGCGTCAGCGGATTCACTGCGCTTCCAACCCAGTCCGGCATTGGGCGAGCGATAGATGCCCTCCTCAGTGCCGGCAAAGACCACCTGCCAGCGAGGCCAGGCGTCTGCGCGCATCGGCGGCGCCCAAGCCAGTGTCAGAATGGTCAGGTTGCGTAGCCCGAAGTTGCTGGGCTCCCAGCGGAAGCCGCGATCCCGGCTGCGCAGAACGCCATCGCCCTCGCTGCCGGCCAGAATCAGGCCAGAATCGACATAATCCAGCGCCGTAGCAAAGGTCAGCACCGCTGCATCCGCGCCTTCCTGCCAGGCAGCCTGCCACTGGTCCGCGCTGTCCAGCAGATAGGCCACGCCAAACGGCGCGCCGCCTGTAAGAATGCGGTCGCCCAAGGCGCAAGCCGCGGTCAGCCTTTCCTGAGGCTGGGGGGTGGGGATCAGTTCGTGTTCGCCAACGACAAACAGCCCATAGGGGCCGGCAGCCCAAACAGTGCCTTGGTATTCAGAAAGGGAGAGAATAATCGACATCGTTAATCCTGTAAATCCTGGTCGCGCCCAACAGGGGCGCGCAATTCAACTTTACGGTTCCATACTCTGAGTTGGATCGCGATGATAGACGATCGAACTGTTGCTCAAGGCCATCAGCGCGCCGCTGACAGCGGTTTCCATCACCGCGGTCATCACACCAGTAACGTCCAGCAGGCCTTCTTCCCGGGCATCGACAAATTTCTTGCCAATAACATCGTAGGCGTAGGACGGCCCAGCCTCCTCCAGACGCATGGCAACCACCGCCGGAGAGTCGAGGCCCGCGTTCTTCACGATCTGCAGGAACGGGGCGCCGAGCGCATCTCGCAGAACCTTGACCCCAACCCCTTCCTCACCCTCTACGGGAAGATCGTCCAGAACCTGGCGTGTGTGAACAAAGGCGGCGCCGCCGCCGGGAACGACACCGGTCTTATGCGCCTGTGATACAGCTGTGAGGGCTCTCTCGGACAGTGACGAAAGAATGTCCCGCTCCTGTTTCAGGTTCGTGCCCACCTTCAACACGCCCATCCCACCGCCGAGCGCCGCCAGTCGGTTGATGATCTCCGGGCGTTCCTCATCATCCATACGCAGGCGCTCAAGACGGAGGCGGAGCTGTTCGGCCGTCTCCTGTACCGCGGCGGAACGGCTCTGATAGGGTTGTAACTGTAACGTCTTCCGATCGACCTGTACGCGCATCGCCTCGCCCAGATCCTCCTTCTTGGCCCTAGCGGCGTAGGCATAGTAGTTGCGGCCGAGAATCGTGGCGCCTGTGAGGGTCGTCAGGTCCAGGAATGCCAGCCGACGAGGATCGCCGATCTCCTTCAATTGGACGCCGACAATAGACAGCTTTTTCTTCTCTTCCGTCTGGTTGCGCACCATGATATGGAGCGCCTCCTCTTTGAAATGGGAGGCGATGATCACAAGAGATTTCTTGCCTGTTTTCATCGCCGCCTCGATGAGCGCGATGGTTTCGCCGGCCTCCGAGAGCGTATCATCGACCAAGGCCACAGTGGAATCGCCGTAGATCGCCCATTTGCGAATCGGGTCGGTGTAGAGGTGGAAGCTGGCGATTTCAGCTTTGTAGTTGGCGCCGGCGTGGTACTCCCGCGCCAGATAGGGGGCGACGTACTTTTCCACAGACACCCGTGCGTCCGGACCAAGCAGATAACTCAGTTCGCCAATTGTGGCCGCCAAATTGTGATCTTTCACCACTGTCAGGGCAACGAGGGCCAGCTCATCCTCCGTCTGCGCAGGTATGGCCATCTCCCGCAGTCCCTGTCGGACCGCCGCAGTGGCAGCCTGTAAGCCGATTTCAAGCTCCCGATAGCCAATGCCAGCGCTAAGCATCTTCAGCGCCTGACGATAGATTTCCCGCGTAAGAATAGCGGTGGCGGCGCCGCCATCGCCAACCTGACCAGCGATCCGCCAGATGATGTGGCGCATAAGCATCGCCCCTATATCTATGCGCGGATCCCCCAAGCTGAGAATGCGGCGCACGGCAGTCGCCGCATCATCCAGCAACTCCGGTCCCCGCGTGCCGTCGCGGTCGTGCATCACATGGCCGCCGATGGGACCAAGGGTCGGCGCCAGCATATCGGCAATGGTATTGATGCCACTGCTCAGATGCTCTTGGGTTTCCTCTGGGCCGGCTACAGCGGCCCTGTAATGTTTGATCCGTTCCAACTTTACACCTCGATTTACGAACGTAATACGTTCTTTTTAACTTTTCTGGACCGACTGACGGCCGCCCAATACCGGCCGAGCTCGTCGGAGATGAATGCAACGCAAAGACGCTTCCCCCATTGCGCCACCGGCTTATGCCCACAGGTGCGCGTACTTCAGCCCGGTGCAGGTGTTGAACAGAACGACCGTCTCATCCGACTGAATCCAGCCAGATTCCAATAGCCGGATCTGACCGGCGAGCGAGGCGGCTCCTTCCGGCGCGGGGAATACACCCGTGTGCCTGCCCATCCGTTCCGCATTGCCCAACATCTCTGCGTCCGTCACGGCGATGGCGATGCCGCCGCTCTCTCGCAGAGCCTGGAGAATCAGAAAGTCGCCAACCGCCGCGGGAACCCGCAGCCCATCGGCAACAGTATGCGCCCCCTGCCACGTTTCAGCAAATTCGCGACCCTCATTGAAGGCGCGTACCATAGGCGCGCAACCGCTGCTTTGGACGCTGACCATGCGCGGCCGTTCACTGCCGATCAGACCCATCTGCTCCATTTCGTCAAACGCCTTCCACATGCCCACCAGTCCCGTGCCGCCGCCAGTCGGGTAGATAATCACATCGGGCAGACGCCAGCCAAGTTGCTCGACGATTTCGTAGCCCATTGTCTTCTTGCCCTCTATCCGGTAGGGCTCTTTGAGGGTGCTGACATCGAACCAGCCGAACTGCTCGACTTTTTCTCGCACCTTTGTCCCGCAGTCTGTGATCAGGCCATCTACCAGTGTGACCTGCGCCGCCAGAGCCCGACACTCCACTTGAAAGAGGGCCGGCGCATCCCGAGGCATATAGACATGGGCCGACAGACCAGCCTTGGCCGCATAGGCGCTCATAGCGCCGGCCGCATTGCCCGCGCTGGGAATCGCTACCTCACGCACGCCCAGCTCGTAGGCACGGCCGACCGCCATCACCAGCCCCCTGGCCTTGAAGCTGCCAGTGGGGTTGCGCGACTCATCTTTGATCAGCGTATTGGGACAGCCAATCTCGGCGCCGAGCGTCCCCGCGCAGATGAGGGGCGTCCATCCTTCGCCGAGTTTAAGTTGGCCCTCCTGGCTCTGAATGGGCAGCGCCTCTTCATAGCGCCATAAGGAAGATTCCCGGCCCTGCAAAGATGCACGCGTCAGGGTTTGGGCCGCTTTAGGTAGATCGTAACGGGCCAACAGCGGCTTTGCGCACGCCGGACACAGGTTCATCAGCTGGTTTGCGTCATAGTTCTCGCCACACCTGCTACAAGACAAATGGGTGAGTGTAGATCGGGTTGCAGTCATGCGCCAGGTCTCGTTTGTAGATTCTTCATACGCTTCGTAGCATAGGGAAAGGCACAGTAGAGCAGAGGAGTCAACTGCCTATACAATTGTACTGTGTATCAGATAAGTAGGCAAAACCAGAGAGAATCGGGATAGAGTCCCTTGAAGTTTTTAGGCGCCAGTTTTTAGCGACTACGCTGTTACTCGAAACTGAAAACGCAAAACCAGAAACGAATTCGGCGCGGCCAGATCAGGAAGACAATCAGTCCATAGGCAACCACGAACGCAATGCCGCCAGGAATTGACCGGTTTTTCCTTGCGTCTCTGCGTCCTTGCGTTTTTTTCTTTCTGAAGAACTGTTCCCACCCGACAACAGTAACGATATAGCCCGGCGCTGTAAACCGTGATAGAATTCCCACAGATATCTGTAGCGCGCGCAGTGCAGAGTTCGCCATCCCAGCTATCAGGCCGCTGTCGCTAGAGCCGCCGCTTCCGCCGCGGCCCGCCGAGCAGCCGCAGAACGGGCGCAAGCCTTGGAAACTGCAGTGGTTAGCACTGACCACTAGCCACTGACTTTTTTGCAAATGAGCGCATCAATGCAAGCAATGGTCCAGACCCAAAATCTACGCAAAACCTACAAACACGCCGACGGCACAAGCATCGAAGCCGTCAAAGGCGTTGACCTGGAAATCCACCAGGGCGAGATCTTTAGCCTGTTGGGCCCAAACGGCGCCGGCAAAACGACGACCATCTCCATGATCAGCGGGTTGCTGACGCCCACGACGGGAGATGCCGTCATCGGTGGCTATTCGATCACCAAACAACCGCTGGAAGCCAAACGACTGATGGGCTTTGTCCCCCAAGAGATCGCGCTGTATCCCGAACTCAGCGCGCGCCAGAATCTGCTCTTCTTCGGCAAAATGTATGCGATGGGCGGCAAGGCGCTCAATCAGCGTGTCGATGAACTGCTCGAGTTCATCGACTTGGCCGATCGCCAGAACAATCGTATCGATACCTTTTCCGGTGGCATGAAGCGGCGCGTCAATATCGCCGTCGGCTTGCTGCACAGACCCCAGCTCATCTATATGGACGAGCCGACCGTCGGCATCGACCCGCAGAGCCGACGCCGTATCCTGGACACAGTCAAGCAACTGCGCGACGAATATGGCATGACCGTGCTGTACACGACCCACCTTATGGAAGAAGCCCAGGAACTGAGTGACCGTGTTGGTATTATGGACCATGGCGCCATAATCGCCATGGGTACGCAAGGCGAGTTAACACAGCAGGTGGGCGAGGAAGACCGGCTGGAATTCACGATCGGCGCCCAGACAGTGACAGACGAACTGATCGAGCGCATACAAAATAAGGCGACAGCCGTCACACGCGTGCTCTATAACCCACCGGAACAGCTCAGCGAGGAGGGCAGCGAGTCCACGCCGGCGCGCCTCATTGCTTTTGCCAAACGGGGCCGCACCGCGCTACCCCTTATTATCCAGATACTCGATGCCGCCGGCATTGAAATCCAGTCCGTGGCAGTGCGCGAGCCGGATCTGGAAGCCGTCTTCCTGGCATTGACAGGGCGCGCTTTGAGAGACTGACCTCGCTCTCAGCCGCAGTAACCGCAGTGGCCAGCATCACGCCTTGGCGCAACCCTTTACCATAACTCATGAAAATACTCGCAATTGCCTGGAAAGAGTTATATACTACCTTCCGCAACCGTAATCTCATTCTACTCATGTTTGCCACGCCATTGGTCGTGTCCACCATTATCGGACTGGCCTTCGGCGGTGACGGCGACTCCGACACACCCGACTTTGCCAACATCCCGGTGGCCGTGGTCAATCTGGACGAAGGCTTCAACCTGCAGGACGAGATCAACCTGCCCGCTGGGATCACGAACCCGGATGCGTTGCCGTTCGATCCAAATGATATCGTATTCACCATTGGCGATACAGAGATCAACCTGGGAGAGCAACTCAATCTGAATTTCGATGGGGTTTCGCTCAATTTTGGCGACCAACTGGCCAGTATTCTGCTGTCGCAGCCGATTGCGATAAACAATACGGTTGCCAGCGCAGGAATCGATAGTACAGAGATCACGTGCAGCCTGCTGGACACAGCTGCCGAGAACAGCGCCGGGAATTTCTCCTCTGAGAGCGCGTTGGACGAACTGCTGGATGCCACCGCAGTCGCCGATCCGGATGTGGCGCGCGCAGGAGTCGAGGAAGGTGAGTACGCGGTTGCCGTGATCATTCCCCAAGAGTTTAGCCGACAGCTGACCCCCCGCTTCTACTTTGAAGATGATGGCAGGCTCCGCAGCGACCTCTATAGCGAGGCCGGCGCTGTCGAAGTCTACGCCAACAGCGGCAGAGCGATCTCGGGCGCTATTGTGCGTAGTATTGTAGAAGGCATTGTCAATCAATTTGGGCGCGTGCGCGTCGCGCTCAGCGCTACGCTGGAAACCAGTGTCAACAGTCTGATTGACAGCCTTGAGGGTGGCGAAATCGACGTGAGCGGCCTCGTTGCGGACGTTCCCGCGGTGATAGCGAATCTGCAGCCCCTGACCGCGGACGCGCTCGAACCACTCGGCTGTCTGATCACGCCCGGCGCCAGCAACATCACGGTCGACCAGCAGCCGCTGGACGCGCTGCAAGAAGCGAGCCGCTTTGCGCGTATCACCGTCGCGATCGGCTCATCACAAGCAGTCTTCTTCGCCCTCTTCACCGGAATCTTTGGCATGTATTCTATCTATGAAGAGCGTCAGCAGTGGACGCTTCAACGGCTGATCGTTTCACCCACGCCGCGTGTCTATCTGTTGGCCGGCAAACTGCTTGGAAATCTGGTCGTTGTCTTCGTCCAACTCCTGATCCTCCTGAGCGCGCTGACCCTCATCGCCTCCATCGTTATCGGCGAGCCGACCTTTGTATGGGGCTCGAATCTGGCTCTTATCTTTCTGGTAATACTGGCTCTGGCTCTGTGCGTATCGGGCCTGGGTGTGTTTGTCGTGGGGTTGGCGAAGACACAGGAGCAGGTAGTGCTATTTGGCCCCATGATCAACATAACATTGGCCGTATTGGGCGGCGCCTTCAGCTTCTCTCTGCCCGAACGAGTCTCGCAGTTCTCGTTTATCTATTGGGGTGTGGACGCATTTACCAGACTGGCCAGCTCTCAGTTGGATGGCGCAACCTCCCAGCAGGCCGGCATCGTCGCGCTATTCAATACGGATGTCGCCCTCAACCTGCTTGTCCTCCTGGGCCAGGGGATCGCGCTGTTCCTGGTCGGGGCGTGGCTTTTTAAGCGCAGAATGGAACTGTAACTGCAGTGATCAGCACTGACCACTAGCCACTGGTGTTTTATGCACGCGATCCTGACCCTCATTCTCAACGACTTGCGCGTCTTCTTCTCCCAACGGAGCAATCTGATCGGGTTGTTTGTGATGCCCGTTCTGTTTACGCTGGTGCTGGGCTGGAGCTTGGGCCGCGGGGACAGCGGGCCATCCCGTCTGCGCGTCGACCTGATCGACCTGGACCAGACCGATATGTCGGCCCGCCTGATCGACGAACTCCGCGCCGCCAACGATGCGCTGCTCCTCTGCCCGCTGGACAACGACGCCGACGATATCTGCGGATTGGATGGCGCAACCTCCCAGCAGGCGGGTATCGTCGCGCCATCCAATTCGGAAGACGAACCCCTGCATCGGGAACGCGCCATCGAGCGGGCGCGACAGGGCAGAACCAGAGCGCTGATCGTGGTTCCCGAAGGATATGCGACCGCGCTGAAGACCTTCCAAAGCGTGAGCATCGAGTACTACTCGCTATCCGATCCAATGGTACCCGACTCCATTTTACAGAGTCTGCAGGCAGTGTTACAGCGCGTCAACAGCGCATCGATGACCACAGGCGTGGCCGGCGCGCTGTTGGACAATTTTGTTCACGCCACCGGTCTGACAGTCATCGATGCAGAGACCCGCAATCAGTTCCTGGGAGAACTCTATCTGCGCGCCCAGCAGAAACTGACTGAACAGCCAGCATCGGTCCGCTTCATCACAACGAACGCGGAAGACGCCAATGCCGGCCCCGAAAATGGCTTCAGCCAGTCGGTGCCAGGCATGGGATCAATGTACGTGATGTTCACAGTGCTGGGCGGCATGGCCGCTTTGCTGCGCGAGCGCCGCCAATGGACGCTCCAGCGTCTGATCACGCTGCCCCTCGCGCGCGCCCAGATCCTTGGCAGCAAGATCGGCGCCTATTTTGTGCGCGGCATGATTCAGTATTTCATCGTTTTTGCCGTCGGCGCGGCGGTTGGTATGAATTTCGGCCGCGACCCCCTGGCGCTGCTGACCATTATGAGCGCCTTTGTTCTCTGTATAACCGCTCTCACCTTCGCCCTGGCCCCTTGGATCACAAGTGAGGGCCAGGCCAATGGGGTACTCCTCCTGTTGTCCTTGTCGCTGGCGCCGCTAGGCGGCGCCTGGTGGCCGTTGGAAATCGTGCCTGAACTCATGCAGACGATCGGGCATCTTTCGCCTGTGGCCTGGGCTATGGACGGCTTCCATGATCTGATTTTTTTCAATGGCGGTTTTGGCGACATTCTGCCGGAGCTTGGCGTTCTGCTTGGCGCGGCGGCAGTGTTGTTCGTCATCGGCATCCGCAGCTTCAAATATGAGTGATGAACATATCCACAATTCGTAATTTATAATTCCAAACTGGCGGAAACGCCGAACAGGGATGATGAACCAATGGGGATGATGAATCAATACGCCGCCGCAGGGGTGGACATCGAAGCGGGCAACCGAGCAGTCGATCTCATGCAGGCAGCCGTGCGCGCTACCTTTACGCCCCAGGTGCTGGCGGATGTAGGTAGTTTCGGCGGCCTGTTCGCACTGACAGATTTGCCGGAACAGCCGCTGCTGGTGGCTTCCACCGACGGCGTCGGCACAAAAGTCAAACTGGCCGCGCAGCGCAACCGCTGGCAGGGCATCGGCCACGACATCGTCAACCACTGCGTCAACGACATTCTGGCCCAGGGCGCGCGACCGCTCTTTTTCCTCGACTACATCGCCGCAGATAAGCTCGTGCCGGAGAACGTCGCCAGCATAGTGACCGGTATGGCGGAAGCCTGCCGCGCCGTCGGCTGCGCGCTCCTCGGCGGCGAAACAGCAGAGATGCCGGGCGTCTACACGGAAGGCTCCTGCGATGTGGCGGGTACGATCGTGGGCCTGGTCGACCGGCAGGCCCTCCTGCCGCGCCCGCACGCCATGCAGCCCGGCGATCTGCTCATCGGTCTGCCCAGCAGCGGCCCACACACAAACGGTTACTCTCTCATCCGCCGCGTCATCGCCGATCGGGATTTGCAGCAACCCTTAGAGGACGGCACGCCGCTGCTCGACGCGCTGTTGGCCCCCCACCGCTGCTATCTGTCGGCGATGCGCGCCCTGCAGACAGCCGGCATCGCCGTCAAAGGGTTGGCCCACATCACCGGCGGCGGCTTTGTGGACAACCTGCCCCGCATCCTGCCGCCAGAAGTGCGCGCGCAGATCGACCGGGATAGTTGGGACGTGCCGCCGGTCTTCCGCCGCCTGCAGGCGTGGAGTGGGATGGACGACGCCGAGGCCTACCGGGTTTTTAATATGGGGATCGGCATGGTCGTTGTCATCGCTGCCGATCTGGCGCGCAGGGCGCAGAGCGTGCTGCCCGATGCTGTGCTGATAGGGGCGTTGGTGGGCAGCGACCAGGCAGAAAACCAGTAGCTGGCGGCCAGTGGCTAGTGGTCAGTTTTACGAATTCCCAATCGAAAGGAGAGCGTGTGGCCACAGATCTTGTCCAACTTTCGCTTGATGGACCAATCGCAACCGTTGTCCTCAATCGCGCCGAGAAGCTGAATGCCCTCAACCGTGAAATGCTGAGCGCGCTGGAAAGGTGCGCCGACGAGCTGGAGCGCAGCCAGGATACGCGCGTTGTGCTGCTTACCGGCACGGGCAAGGCCTTCTGCGTGGGCGCCGACATCTTCGAGTGGAGCGATCTCTCGCCTCTGGAGATGGGCCGGCGCTGGATCCGGGACGGACACCGCATCTTCGCCCGCTACGCGCGGCTGCCCCAACCGCTCATCGCTGTGCTCAACGGCTACACCTTCGGCGGCGGGCTGGAACTGGCCCTGGCCGCGGATCTGCGGCTGGCTGCGGAGGGGGTGCAGCTCTCCTTCCCCGAGGTGAAATTGGGCATCATCCCCGGCTGGGGCGGCACGCAACGCTTGGCCCAACTGATCGGGCCAAGTCGGGCCAAACAGATGATCTTCAGCGGCGAGCGCCTGCTCGCGCAGCAAGCGGAAAAATGGGGCCTCGTGAACGAGGTCGTGCCGTCCGATTCAGACAAGCTGACGCAGCGGGCCCTGGCATTGGCCCAGCAGATCGCGGCCAATGGCCCTGTCGCCGTGCAGATGACCAAGCAACTCATCGACGCCGGCATGGCGGCCAACGGAGATGCCGGCCTGGTTCTGGAAACCTTGGCCAGCAGCCTGGCCTCCTTCACCGCTGACGCCCAAGAAGGGGTCGCCGCCTTCCGCCAACGCCGGCCGCCGCAGTTCAGCGGGCGTTGAGAAACCAGTGGCAGCGCGCCGCAGTTACTGACCACTGACCACTGATCACTGGCCACTGTAGTTCAACTCAGCTTCAACTCCTCGGATACCGCAGAGAGCAACGAGTTGATCTTCTCGACAACCGTCGGGTCGGGAGCGGTTTCTCCACCGACTTCAATACGCACATTGAACTTGAGGGCGCTTCCGACCGCGACATTGAGGATGTCCGGGATCTGCTCTGCCAGCTCCTGAATGCTGTGAGCCTCCATAGCCGCCTCGGCGGTCAACACTCCCTTTGGCCTGGCCGTATAGGTAATGTCAGCGACGCGATCCAGTTGGACCTCCGGCGTCTGAAGCGCCACGTGCTGAGCGCCGGCCAGGTCGGATGGCCATGTGGCGCTCCCGGCGCTCAGCTCCAGCCAGCGCGCGCGAATCCCATCGTCAATTGCCGACCGCACTGCGCTCCAGGGCAGATTCAGCCCCCGCTTGGCCGAGAGAGCGGTCATGATGGACAGAGCGTTGGTCTTGCCATCCTGCCAGGCGTCAGGGATCGACTGGGCCATTAACTCGTCTACAGGAATCGCGTCAGGCGGCGGCCGCAGCATTGCCGATGGGCTGAGTATGCCGGGAGGCAGCGGCTCGCCAAAAATCGAAGCGGGGCCGTTGGTCATCCATAGCAGGCCTTGGCCCACGGCCTGCGAAATCGCCTCATCGACGACCGCTGAATCGCATCCGGGAATGAAAAGAATGTCTTCGTACCCTTCCCTTGGCACAGTTACCTTGTGTTTGCCCGAAAAGTAGTCGTGCATCTCTTTGACGCTGATCGCTTTGCCGGGCCAGAGCCCCGGAAGCTTCCGGTAGGCGAGGAGCGCAGGGACAACGTCGCTGAGTGTTGCGGCCTCCGGCAGAAATACCTCGAGACCCGGGTCATCGAGAATATGTTCGTCAACATTGGTTCGCCAATAGCTCTTGATTGTCCGGTCTGGGCGCACTGTCTGGGCCACCCAGGTCCCATCCGCTATGCCTCGCGTAACGGTATCCAGAATCTCCTGGCGGCGCAGCATCTTGGGCAATTTGGGGAACTGCGCGAACGCGCCGACCAGATCCCGGACCCGACGGGACTTCTCGTCTGCGCGCCACAGGTCGTAAGGGCCGCCTGGCATCATCGCTTCCGAACTGATGGCGGTTTCCTGGATACGAGCGCGCCTGTCGGCCTTGATCGTTGTGAACAGGGAATCGCCGGTCACAGCGATCTTAAAGGCGTGGATGTCGTTGGACTCGTTGACAGTGACAACGATCGCATAGGCCTGCCTGATGGCGTCGGGAATGCGCCTGCTTGCCAACTGCGTCTCGTTGGAGAGCGTCTGCTCACGGATAGGATCGATTGGCTGCTCCTTGAGCTGTTCGCGCACCTCCAGCCAGCCCAGATGCCCCCGTACGTGGATACGCGCCGCCTCAAGACCATCCCTGGAAGGAACGGCAAGAACAACGGCGTTGCGATGGACGCGAGGGCGGTCTGGCGTGGTCGTCTCCTCGATGAACCGCCGCGCCTCCGCGCTCGGCTTGCCAGATACCGAAGTGGCTTGCGGACCCAAGACAGCGTAGTGAAACTCGCCATCGTCCTGGATATCGTGCGGCCTCTGCGGCAGAGTATGCACTCTGGCGCCTGCCGCGGACGCGTCCGCTGTCAGAGACCGTTGCTTCCCGATATAGTCGATTATCTGCTGTTCCACCAGCGTGGCCGGGACGCGGTTGGCGCACGCGTCGTCGTGCATCTGGCGCAGGTTCGGGCGATTGCCCAGCCGCCAAGTCTTCGGCAGCTGCAATGCCGGCTTCGTCCCTCCCGTATCGACCTCCACCTCCTCCAGAAACCAGGAAACCTCCGTCCAGCGGCGCAGCGCCTTCTCCAGCTCTATCTTGTCAGGATTCGTCGCGCCAAGCAGCGCCAACAACTCCCGCGTCAGCGCCTTGTGGCCTATCGGCTGGGAGCTCAGGAATACCGCGATGACAGCCTGTTCGATCTCGCGGTGGGTAAGACCCGTCGCCTCGGACTGAATGGCGCGCGCCTTGTCCAGCTCCCCCTCGAGTATCGGCCTCCATTCCTGGTGACTCCCTGTGCCGGCATCTACGCTGGCAAAGGATGCCAGCTCGCTCGCCGCCTCGGCCAAGCCATTCTTGCCCGGCTCGTTCAGAAATACATTCGGCCCCACCAATGGGCTCGTGTCCCACTTCTCAGCATCCCGCAGAGCAATGGCGAACGTCCGCAGAATCCCGCGGGTATGTTGAAATCCATCCAATTGGGTCCAGCGGGCATAGAAGATCTCGCTGAGATCCGGGTGAAAGGGATAACTGCTCAGAAAACGGGCCTCAGCGACCTGACGCTCCTTGTTCGTCCCCTCGTCCAGCGCGGCGATGCTGCCGACCGTCGAAGCGACGTGCGGACGAAAAACGCTCGCATCCCGGATCGACTCCGGCTTGAAGAAGCGACGCCGCAAAACCTCGGCCACGTCCTCCCTGCTCACAGGGCTGGCGTCTTCTTCCATCTGGCGGCTAAACACATCGGACATATCCCTGAGTAGCTCCGCTCCCAGATCGTCGTGTTTTCTGGGATCAGAGGCGAGAAGCGAGGCCAGCATGGCGCACCGATCCACCTTTACGACCGCCTGCGTAAGGTACTGGAAGAAGGCCACCAGACGGCCCCGCGATGCCGGATCAGTTTCAACCTGGGCGCGGAAGTACATGAGCGTCTCATCCAGAAGCACCAAAGTCGAAAGCCCCTCTTCTTGTGGCCTGGACAACAGATCGACCATCAGCGGTTCCGCAGGTGGCGTTTCGCGCTCCTCATCTTTGCCCTCCGCGTGGATGAGCTTGAGACCGTCGGACCCAGCCAACTGATAGGCCAGAATACTCCACGGATGCTTGAGCATCCGCAGCGCGCCATCGGCGCCCAGAGTCTCGACACCCTTCTCCAGGTCGATCTTGTCGAAGCACAGCGCGGCGACCCGCGCCTGCGGCGCTTTGAACCCGATGTGCATCTCGAACTCCCGTACGGCCGGCAGATCCGGCAGAGCGAACGGGTTGTGCGTCAGATGCCGCAGCGTGATGAGCGTATGGGTCTTGCCCCCGCCGTAGTTGACAGACAGTTTTCGATATGCTTTGTCGCTCCGACCAGCCAGGCGCAGAGCCACGTCCCTGACCAGCTCGCGCAGAGTATACGTGGGATATGTCAGCGCGAAGAACTCGGCCGGATCCTCGTACACTTTCCGCTGACCCTTCTGCATCACCACATCGTACAGATCGGCGGCGAAAACCGCGAGCGAGAGTTCGCCGGTCTTCAGATCATCGCGCACTTGCACGACCTCATGCCAGGGTTTCCAGGAAGGTTTCATCGTCATGTTGCCCTCATTGCGCTGAACATTTTCAGTTCGGAATTACGAATTGTCTACTTGAGCAGTCGAGATAATCGCTGTACCAGAGGCCGCCCAACGGCAATCCCTCCGCCACCATGTTGTTCACGATCGGATCGTCGCTTGCCCGGCGGATGGTCGAAAAGCCGTCCGCGCCTTTTTCCAGAATCCAGACCTCTTGTGGCTCAAGCGCATCGACAAAGTATGGCTGATGCGTCGTGACAAAGATCTGCGAGCCGCCCCGATGCCCGCTGGCGTGTTGGCGGAATTCGTTGGCCAGGGTCTCCAGGATCTTGTGATACAGGCCGTTTTCCGGCTCTTCGATGCAGAGGAACGGAGGGGGTGTCGGATCTGCAAGCAGCAATAGATAGGCGAAGACCTTCAGCGTCCCATCGGACATCTGCTGGGCATAAAAAGGCTCCTGAAAGCCTTTGTCGTTGAACCGGAGCAGCAAGCGGCCGTCACTGGTTCTTTCTGTATCGATCCGGTCTATGCCTGGAATTGTAGCGGCGATCTCCTTCAGAATGGCCTTGAAACGCCGCGGATGTTCGCGCTCCATGAACTGCACGACGTTGCCGAGGTTGTCGCCATGAATATTGAGATGTCGCTGGGGACCGGCCAGCGGCAGGCTGCGCGCCGCGTCCGGGGTGAAATAGCTGAGATACCATCCCTCGATGAAGCGGCGAAAAGCGGAGATGCGCGGGTGTTGTTTCAAGGCGCCGAGCGTGGCAATGCCGAGCTTGCGCCGGTCTTCCAATTCGATAATCTCGGTCTCGCTGGATTCCTCCGCTTTTATTGATGCCATGAAATCCAGGAAGCTGAAGTCCTCGGTTCCTTCATCGAGCCGGCGACCTGCTTGTTCTCCTTTCCACGCGACGCCTCTGCTGTCATCAAGCATCAAAAACGAAAACGGCCAACCGTGGCTCTGGCCGCTTCGTCCTTGTCTGATTTGTCTGAGCCGTTCTCGCAGTACGTAGGGGCGTCCGAACTCGTCTGCCTCAATGGCGATCTCGTAGATAATCGGCTGAGCTTTTCCTTGTTCTCTGTAATACACATCGAACGCGATGGGGCCAGTTTCTCCTTGCGACCGTATCCTCTCGAAGCCGCCGCGCCCGCGTGCATCGCAAGCCTCCTCGACGCCCGACTTGA
Source organism: uncultured Caldilineaceae bacterium (assembly GCA_958295915.1). Classification (GTDB taxonomy): domain Bacteria; phylum Chloroflexota; class Anaerolineae; order Caldilineales; family Caldilineaceae; genus Bin5. The sequence goes on along the minus strand of OY282381.1, from coordinate 1,412,594 downwards.
GGGCGTCGGCAAGGAACCCGAACGCATCGAACAGGGCGCTTTTGCCGACTCCGTTTTTGCCGATAACCGCCGTCATGGCGGTGAGCGGCTGTTTTTTCCGTTGGTTCCACAGACGGCCCAGAGTCACATCCTTGAGCGCCTTGAAGTTTTTCACTCTGAAGCCTTCTATCTTGGCCATTTCGCGATCCTTATTGACTGGAAGCGAGAGAGTCGAAGTGAGAAGTGAGAGGCTGTTTCTCTCTCCCCCCTTCTCTTCCCTCTCTCCTCAACGCCCACATTTCATGCGAATTCATATAAAGGCACTATGCTTTCTGGGTGTTCATTGCGTCATTGCGTTGTTTTTCTTGTAACCAATGCAACGCCAAGTCGCCAGGACTTCTGGGGTGTTCATTGCGTTCATTGCGCCCTTGCGTCATTGCGTTGTTTCTTTGAACCAATGCAACGCCAAGTCGCCAGGACTTCTGGGTGTTCATTGCGTTCTTTGCGTCATTGCGTCATTGCGTTGTTTCTTTGAACCAATGCAACGAACCTTCACTTTCCCTCCTCGTCGTTATCCCCTTCAGTAAAGGCGAGCGCGTCCTCCATCCACCCGCCGGCAAGGAGCCTGCCCAGCCCCTGGGACTTGCGCAATGCCCCGGCCTTTGGCAGTTCGGCAACAGGACGAATGATGGCCTCGTCCGCATCGTCCAGACGGCCGACAACAGATGTGTTCTCGAACGTGTCGTCGTTGATGATAGTCAACAAGTCTGGCGAATGGGTGGTGGTGACCACTTGGCTCGCGCCCTTTGCCGTCTGCCCTTCGATCAGGTCGATCAGCAGCTGCACTCGCGCGGGGTGAATGCCGTTGTCGATCTCCTCGAACATATAGAGGCGATGCGGATTCGGCCCGAGCAGCGCGGCCAGCATAGCGAGGAAACGCAGCGTGCCGTCCGACGCGGCGTATGCAGACACCTGTCTATCGTTCGCCTCCCGCAAGACAAGCTGGACCCGGCCGCTGAGCGAGTCGGTCGGAAACTCGAAGCCCCGCACATCCATTGGCGTCAACTCGCGGAGCCATTCAGTCAAAATCTTCTCACGCTGCGGGTCAGCGCAGATCGCCTGCAACACTGTCGGCAAGTTCTCGCCGCCATCGCCCAATGCGATCTGGCCAGAGAAAGAGGCCCGCCGCATTCGATTCAGATCCAGATCCAGGAAACGCATGTTAGCAAGGACTTTGATGGCTTGCTCGGCGTACTCCTTGTGAGCCCTCAAGACCCTCCGGTGTTCTCGAATCTGTGTCAGGGCTGGCTGGTCTGGTCTCACCATGATTCGCCGGGCGTAGTTCCCCTGTACGAATTGACGGTCGTATGCCCTCTGTAAACTGATCTTTTCCATGTGCAGCACCAGGCGCGTATCGTCACCTTGCGCATAAACGGGGTCGCCCTCGCCCGGATGGCTCGTGTAGATCGTCCTGCTTCCAGCTTCGAGTGTTTCTCTTGTAACCTGGAATGCGCCATTTCTCGCTTCATTGCGGCCGACCTCGATCGTATACGCAAGGTTCTCCATCTTGACCTGAAGGGAGAACGCAGGTTGGCCGAAACGGATGATCTCCTTCATTGCGCCGCGAATCTCTGCCCATTCGCTCTGGCCGCCGCCGCCATATTGCCCGCCGATGATCTCCGCCAGCGTATAGCCGCGGCCGATGCCGTGCAGGAAGCGAAATGCGTCGCGGATATTGCTCTTGCCGCTAGCGTTGGCGCCGACGATAACGGTGAACGGGCCGACGCGCAGCGTCTCATCGGCGAAATTCTTGAAATTGACGAGCCGCAGTGAAGTGATCATGGTATCTCCACGTTCTTTGCGCCCTTGCGTTGTTTCTTTGAACCAATGAACGCCAAGGTGCCAAGCCGCCAGGGACTTCTGGGTGTTCATTGCGTCCTTTGCGCCCTTGCGCCCTTGCGCCCTTGCGTTGTTTCTTTGAACCAATATGTTACATTTCAAAGTTGAAGCCGCCTCTGACGCGCCGCGCCCACATCCCCGCGCGCGGCGACATGATTGCTCAGAGCTTCGAGAACGGCCCGCTCGTCGGAGCCGGCCACGGCCAGCTCGATAAGCGCCTGCAGAATCTGAACGAACAGAGCATTGCGCTGCAGGCCGCGCCTGTCGAGATAATCGTCGACCTTGACCTGATCCCCCGCGCGCCAGAGATGCATCAGCTTGTGAACCTGATCGATCAGAGGCGCGGGCCGCCCGGCTGGCCCTTCAAGCCCGAGATGACGGCCCCGGCGCCGGTTCCATGGCTTGAGCTTTACCTTGGCGCCGCCGCTGCCCATCGCCGCTGCCTCTTCCTCGGCCATGCCACTGTCTTCGATCTCGTCGCCGGCCCCTCTCTTGCCCGCTCGATCCAACAGGTCATACTGATTCGCCAGGGCCGAGTCGGAGAGATTGCACGACAGCGCGTAGAGGATGCAGCCGCCGACCGGCGCCTCGCCCATACCGAAATCGTGGCGGTGCAGCAGATAGTAGGTAGTCACATCGTCGAGCCCGCTCACATCTTGCTCGCCGTCACTGGTCAGCACGCGCCCGACCACGAAATCGACCACCATGCGCCGCACCTCGCGCAGGAACTCTGAAACGGACATCAGCTGGTTGGGGGCATTGGCCTTCTTGACCACCGGGTACTTGCTGAAAGCTTCCAGGGCCGGCCCGGTCGCGGCCCACACGAAGTCTGGCCCGCGAATGCCTGCGTCCCAGAAATCGCGCAGCTGCTGGGTGATATTCTGGCGCATCTCATTGAGGACGGCGCTGTCCCAGCCGGGGCGGGCTGGCGGGCGCTTCTTGCAGACCAGCCAGATCGATGACGCTAAGGCTGCTGATGTCTGTGCGCGCATGCGAGCAGCTTGTTCCGTTTGAACTGGCCAGCTTCCATTCACGACGAAGCCGGCCCGGATGAGGGCGGCTACCAGCGTCTCCCAGGCATCGGGTTGCTTGTTGGCGAATACGATTACCAACCGACCGTCGTCGTTTAGGCTTTCCGAACAACGCCGAAACGCTTCGGCCATGCCTCGCTCGTAACTTTCCTTTGATGCAGATCGATCACCATTAAACCGGCTGGCATCGTCAATCAGCTCGCCGTCAGAAAGGTCGTTGTCCCACTTGGGGCCAAGGAAACTAGAAAAGGCATTGCTGAACTCGCTGGAGGTGTCTCCGACAGTTCTCCTGGCCCAAACATAGAAATAGTCCATCAAATCTGAGTATGGAATTGCATCGTAGTATGGGGGATCGGTCACGATTACGTCAAAGGTATCTGAGTGTTCTGTGGTCAAAGCGCTTCCGATCATTGCTCTGGGAACGGGGGCGAGTCGATTTGTCGCTCCTGTCGCCGTCTCCAAGGCTTTACAGACAGCGTCAATACACATTTGCCATCCTCCGCGTACATCATTAGCGGGTGCGGATTCGGAGTAATCCCAGCATATCGGCAACGCATAGCGGGCGAAGACGTTGCGGATTGCCTCGACGCTTGTGATCCAAGACAGTCCCGTCGAGTTGAAGTCGAGCATTCGATCGAAACCACATGTGAGAATACCGAGTATTGCTTGCTCCCAGTCCTGGTTGTCACAATGTCGATGTACAGCCTGTCCTGCCTCGCGTATTGTTCTAACGAACTCTCCAAGCGCAAGCAGCTGCCGGTTCGTAAACAGCTTGCGCCACGTGTCGATCCCGTAGCCGTCCACCGAGAACGCACGCGATGCACCGCTTCCTGCCTTGGGCGTCGGTTCTTCTGGCAATCCAAACGGAATGTCAGCGTAGAGCGCCTGAAGCTGTTCCTCTGTCACATCCGCCACTGCGCGTTCGCGCTCCGTAGGCAGCCGGTACTCCTTGCCCTGCGGCCCATTGACCACAACGGCTGTCATCATCGCGCCCAGTCGTCCGGCCCGCCCTTCGAGGCGGATATCCTGCCTGGTCATAATGATGCCGCAACAGGGGCAGGTCGCGCCGGCGCGCGACATAGTCCCCGCGCCGCTGCGCTTATCATGTTCCCGCCGCTGGGCCGCGTTGCCGCCGATGTGGGGCGCGTCCGCCTGCACGCCGAAGACGACGCCTGTGCGCTCGGGGTTCGGCTTCATCGTCAGCAGCACGCGTTTTCGCTCCTTCTTGCACAGCCAGCGCGTCTTGAGCAGAGGCAGCGCGGCGCGGCACTGCTTGCATGTCACGCTGCGCGCCCAGAGATAGGCGACCGTGGGCTTGGCGATCCAGCGCGGATTGCGCGGCTCCCGCAGATAGGCGTCGTCAAACTCGGCATTGAGCGGGTCGATCTGCGGCACGCCCTCTTCATCGACCTCCAGGAGCCGCATAGGGCGTGTCTCATCCTCGCTGCCGGGCGTCGCCGGCCCGAAAACAGGGCGGGATCTATCCTGCCTCTTCCTGTTACTCCGTAAATCCTGATCGAAATCGGCATAGGTCGGATAGTAGGAAGCCAACTGTTTACGCGCCCTGGCCAGCGCCCAGCGGCCCCAGGCGCGCACGTGCCAGGCCAGGTCTGCCTCGAGTAGCGGATCGTCGCGCCGTATGAGGTCGAGCTGGATTTCGCTGTCGTCGCCATGTCCGAGCCGCTCCAGGCATGCGCGCAGGCCGGCGCCCTTGAACCCCTTATCCTTCAGGAAGGCCTCCATGAACTGGCGATCCGCCAGCGCGAACTCTGGCAACGGTCTGGTCTGACCGGCGAGCTTCTGGGGATATTCGAGAGTGCACTTGAGGATGAACCAGGCCACCGGGTTGATGTCCATGGCCGTCACATCGCAGCCCAGGCGCATGGCTTCGAGCGGAATCGCGCCGCCGCCGGCGAACGGGTCGAGCACCTTGGGCGCGCGGCCTCCGTATGCCTTGCGGATTTCGTCGCGGAACCACTGCAGATCGGGGCCATGCTCGCGCCCCCAGTGAAGGATGCCGCCGCTCGTCTCCTCCCTGACCTTCTCCACCGTGCGTCCGTCCAGGCGTCGGCGTTCGGTTTTTTCGACGATGCGGCCGGCCATGCGTTCCAGGATAGCCTTGCGCTTTTCTGGGTCGCCGGGGTCGGGCAGCAGCGTGGCGATCAGAGCGGCGCGTGCGGCTGCCAGCGGTCTCCGCGCCGGCCAGATATGCAGCGTGGAGATATGCCCATGCCGCACATTCTTCTCGTGAACAGAGTCGAGCGACGTCTGCTTCAACGGGAAGGCCACCTCGATAAGGCGTTTGTCATGGGTAGTCATGGCGATTCCGTCCGCCAGGCAGCTACCCTGGGATTCGGCTCATCGTTTATCATCCTGCTAATCCTTCCATCCTGATAATCCCGATTCAGATATTATATATACACTTCAGCATATTGGCCTCTCCAGCCCATAATTCACCTGATCATCCAGAATAGCCCATGATCTATCCTGCCATCATCCGAATCAGAAAAATCACAGTCTTATTCCGCAGCCGCGATGAGCGCCCCGGCCTGGACGCTGTATGTATGCGACTCGCGGCTGTTGGCGAGCAGCTTGGCGAACGGATCACGCACCCGCACCAGGCGCGGGTGAGGCGTGGCGCAGTCGAAGACGACGTACAGCCAGTAATCATTGCGAAGATTGCAGGCTGCCCCCCACTCATTATCACTTACCTCAACACTGCCAGAACGGGCGCGGCCCTTAACCTCTATGTGCCGACGTTGGCCCTCCGCATGGCAGGACAGGAGATCGAACCCCGGCCAGTCCGGCAGACCCGCGCGGCGCGCCAATTCAGGTAGCGAAACATCCTGAACATGGGCGCCGAAGCGCTCCTCGTACGCGGTTGCAACCTCCATAGCCATGGACTCCACCTGAACGTCGAAGCGTTCGACATCCTCCGGCTCGTGTGCCGGCACGACCAGCGCATGGACGAGGAACTCGACCGCCCCAGGCCGGACGCGCTCCGCTTCAGACTGTAGTTCAGCCAGGCGACGAGCGCGGGCCGCCGTCAGGCTGCGCTGGCGTTCCTTGACCTTGGCAAGTTCGCCCTTGGCATACAGATCGCCGCCACGGGCCCGTTCGTTGAGGTGAGCCCGGCGCGCCGCAAGCTCAGCGGCTTGAAAGTCAAACCCGCGGCCGCTGAACTCCAGGCGAGAGGGTAGATCGTCGAGAATACGCTGCCGCTGCGACTGCACGAGTCGCTCGATCACATCCTCGCGCACAAATCCATCCGCCTCGGCTACCAGGCGGCGCGCCAGGGCGGCAAGCGGCGACTGACCCGGCGCTACGTCCGGCGCGCCTTTGAGCAGAAGCAGATGCTCCACCGGCCACTCCTCAATGAGCTGTGAGCGCGCCCTGGATTCCGGCATCGCGCCAACACCGAATGAAGCGCCATCCACTCTCTGGCGCAGCCCGACGAGCCGCAAATCAAGTAGCGTCGCGCCCGCGCCGCTCCCCCCGGCGCGGACAGGCGCCTTGTCAGCCGGTTTTGTTCCCTTCTGATTGGGGCCCCGTTCGACAGAGACCAGCGCAATGTGAAACAGATACTCCTCTTTTGCGTAAGGGTCGATGAATACAGCCCCCCTCAGCCCGTCGTTGCCATACCGATCGCTGACCGACTCGACAAGCCGTTCGAAGACCGGCTCCCCAGGATGCACCCAGATAGCATTCTGGCGCGCCTGCGGTCTGCGCACGCTCAGATGAGTGCGCGCCTTCTCAGGATACATCTCGAATGCAACGAGCAGAGGATCGAGCGCGCCAGGTCGGTTCGGGGCCAGCCTGAAGCTGGCTTCCGCATCCCCCTCGATCCGCAAGTCGAGCAGCGGCGCCGTCTTTTCAACAAATCGACGCACATAACCAGGAATGAGCCGTCGATAGTCCTCCAGCCTGGCCTGCTCTCGAAGGTGGGGCAACGCCCGCGCAACCTCGCCTCCCGCCCCGTAGAGCGAACGCTCCTTGTCCCGCAGAGCCAGGACCTGCTCTCGCGTCAGGCTCCCTTCGAGACGCCGCATAGCTTCGTTATCCTCCCCTGTGACCGCCCGCTCAAGATAGTTCTTCATCGACACATCCTCGAACAGGCGGCCGATGACGTCAAACACCTTGTCGGATCCAAGCTCGCGACGAACTGTTTCCAGCTTGTCGAGCAGCGTCTTCAGTACCCGGCCTTCGCGGGTAGCGCCCGCCACCAGGTTGACGATGATGACCGGATCGTGAGTCTGGCCGTATCGGTGGATACGGCCCATGCGCTGCTCCAGACGGGCAGGATTCCACGGGATATCGTAGTTCACCATGAGCCAACAGAACTGGAGATTGATGCCCTCCCCCGCGGCATCGGTCGCCACAAGGTAGTTTGCGCCGTTTTCCGCAGTAGGCCTGCGAAAGAACTCGACCTGTCGCTCGCGCTCCGGATAAGGCATGCCGCCATGGATCAAGGCGACCCGACCGGTGAAGCCGAGCCCTTCAAGCCTGCGAATCAGGAAGAGCGCCGTATCGCGATGCTCGGTGAAGATGATGAACTTCTCATCAGCGTAATCAGGGTCGCGAAGTACTTCGCGGAGTTTCTCGAACTTGGACTCCTCGCCTCTGGCGCCCAGATTCCGCGCTTTGTCGAGCAGCTCCGCAACCTTGAGACGCTCCGCCTCCAGCTCAGCGAGATCGACCGCAACCGCGCCGGCCAGAATTTTGTCCTCAAACTCCTCCTGTTGCTCGCGCTCGCCGTCGCCTGCGGCGTATTCATCAGCAGTCTGCGTTTCAAAGATGTCGTCGATGTTGTCAAGCCCCATCTGTTGCCGGGCCAGCTGCTCCTCAGTGAGGCGTCCGCTCCGGATGTCCTCTATCATGCCCTCGAGCCTCTCTTTGCGCCGCTCGAACGAGCGCCTGAGGGCGTAGGTGGAGCTGGCGAGCCGCCGCTGGAAGACGCTCATCGCCAGCCGGGCGGCAGACCGGTTCAGAAACCGCGCGCGGTTATAATAGCCCTTGATGTAGTGGGTCGTTTCATCGTACAGCTCCTGTTCGCTCTCGATCCCTTGCGTGAGATCGTAGCTCAGCGTGCCGCAGTGTCTTTGGGGATAGAGCGGCGATTCATCGAAGTGGACCATCTCCTCCTTGGCGCGACGGATAAAGTGCCTGCGCCGCGCTGCCTCAGGAAAGTCAGCGAAAGCGTCGTATGTCGAGAGCGCGTCGGGAAGCAAGAGACGCCACAAAAAATAATAGGGATAGTCCTTACCCATGTGCGGCGTTGCCGTCAGCAGCAGCAGATGGCGGGTCGACCAAGGAAGCGCCCAACGCTCGCCGTCCACGTCGGCCCCGGCTATGGCCTCCGCAAGTCTGTATCGGGCCGTCTTGCGCACCCGAAAGTCCGGTTCGCGGTCCGCAGACAGCTTGTGGGCTTCGTCGAAGACGACAAGATCGTAGGGTTCGGTTTCCGGGTTTTTGAGGCATCCAAACATGCGGGCCCCGGCCAGCGTGTCCATGCTGACGATCAGGCGGTCGCTCTCGGGCCCAATGAAAGGATTGCCGGCTCGCGCGTCCGCGCCCCCGACGATGCGGAACTGGAGCCGGAAGAGACTGCGTAGCTCCTGCTCCCAGTTGCCGACCAAGCCAGCCGGCGGAACGATGAGCACGCGGCGGATAAGCCGGCGGGCCAGCATCTCGCGCGCGTACAGGCCGGTCATAATCGTCTTGCCCGCGCCCGCGTCGTCAGCCAGCAGGAAGCGGAGAGGAGACTGATCGAGCATGCGCTGGTATACGGCAATGTATTGGTGAGGAAGTGGATCGATCAGTGAAGTCTCAGTTGCGAACGCTGAATTGAATAGATGCCCGTACGTAAGACGATGCGCCTCAGCGACAGCCGAAACAACATCGGGGTCGGCAGAAAAATCCAGACTCTGGAACGCCGGCGCCGCTTCGTATGAAACAGACGGCGCCTCCCGGATCCTATAGCCGCCAGACGAGTTCTCGAGTTCGAGAATGCGCGACCAAGCCAGTTTATTGGGACGAGTCTGCCCGTTCTCCCAGCGATTGACCGTGGCGAAGGAGACACCAACGAGGCCGGCGAACTGCGCCTGGGTCAGTCCTCTGACCGCCCGGGCGTTCTTGACGCGCTGCGAGTAGTCGCTCGGCAAATCGCTTGAAGTACCGTATGTCGTCATGCGCGCAAACCCTTGCAGCATCCCAAGCTATCATTTATCATAAGAGCAGGTGAAGTTTTTAATGTCATTATAATATGTATAATAATATGTTATGCCTGCGAATTCAACTTGCATCCCTGATAGAGTAGATCATGGCATTTTAGGGATCTGGATGACATCGTTATGTCGCGCTACCATGGCAGCGCTATGACAAGTATACTATTGACACGGGCCTGAAGCAGTTGGTCTCCAACTGACCGGCGCGCATCGACCATCAGTTGACAGCGGACGAAGGAACCTTGTCTGACATCATGAGTGGATAACATGACCGCTCCCAAGCCGACTTTTGACATGGAGGCGAAACCTTGAGCACGGAATTACCGCATAGACGGTCTCCCGGTGATAATCCACACAGGGCAATACCGGAACGAAGTTACCGTACACCACCAGTGGTTGAAGCGCTTTGCGAGATATATTTCGCCGCATCGACATGGGACGACACCATTCCCGGCGCCTTCTACGAAAGAGTCAAAGATAAATTCCCCAGAAAACAGCAGCGGGATATCCAGGAAGCTCAGATCACTTTGGGCCAGGGTACGGCTTCAGCTAGCGTGCAGAGATTACCACCGTGGATGCAATTCGTCTCCGCGAACAGCGACCGTATGATACAAGTTGCCGAGGATCTTCTCGTGGTCAACCAGATGCCTCCGTATCCTCATTTTGAGGATTGGGAGCAGGTGGTTTACAAAGCGCTGACCGTATACAGAGAAATCGCGCTGCCCCAAAAGGTTGCCCGGATCGGACTACGATACATAAATCGGATAGAAATTCCAGGGGCGCAAGTCTCTATGGAAGACTACTTTACGATCTATCCGCAACTCCCACAGTCCCTGGGAAACACTCATGGTCCCTTTCTCGTTCGAGTGGAGGTCCCTCAGACCGAACAAGGGCATACGGTACTGATAACATTCGGCTCCCCTGTCCCTCCTCAGCCGATGGAAGAAAAACAAGTCTTTATGCTGGATTTATACGATATAGCCACACTCGATATACCTCCATGTGAGATTGAGTTGAAAGAGGAGATTCAACAAGCCCACGACAATGTGGTGATGGCTTTCGAGGACAGCATCACGGACCGACTTCGCGATCTACTTGGAGTGGAGAGTCAAAAATGACGATCATTGCGTTCTTTCATGACACGTATGTATCCGCGGCGTCAAGGGAATTTGGCCAACCGATTTGGGATCTTATGAAAATTGGATGGAATAGGGGGCTTTCCACTTCGATAACGGAGACCGAATCAGGTATCCAGCCAGATGCCGTGATAGAACAATTCCATCGTCTCGCAGGAGTCGTGCATGAGGAATGCGCTCATCTTTCCTCGATACGGGAGGTCGTTCTACATCCTGCGTATCTGCAGATCGTGGGCCTGGGGCCGCGCGCGCTGCCATTAATTCTCAGGGAACTCGAACACAAGCCAGGACACTGGTTTTGGGCGCTTCAGGCGATCACCCAAGAGGATCCCGTGCTCCCCGAGCATAGAGGTGTTGTCGCAGAGATGGCTCAGGACTGGCTAAACTGGGCAAGAGGGGAAGGGTTGCAGTGGTGAGTTTGGAACGCCTGTTCCCAAATCTCAGTAGTGCCACATATGAGATCACCAGCCCGGCGCAACCGGATTATAATTGTATTGCTTGGGCTGCAGGAGATGATTCGCGTTGGTGGGAGCCGGATACTGCGGGTCAATACTATTGGCCCCCAGGTGTGCCTAGACAATACACAGTGGCAGTATACGCTGAAGTATTCCGAGGGCTCGGATTTGAAGTGTGCCAAAATGCTACCTTCGAGGTGGGAATGGAAAAAGTGGCAATTTTTGCTGACCTGGATGGTAGTCCCACACATGCCGCGCGGCAGCTAGACGATGGAACATGGACGAGCAAACTCGGACAACTGGAAGATATCAAACACCGAGATCTCGACGACGTGAGCGAAGGAGATTATGGTAAGCCGGTTTTGATCCTGCAGCGGCGCAGAACCGGACCGAGTCCTTTTTTATAAAGAGGAGGACTTTGCAGTACACGCATCTTCAGGCCCAGCCAGATAACATCGATAACAGTAAGCTACTCGTGGATCTCCTTACCGCAATGAGGGCATACCCTGGTTGCGTTCTTGCCCTTCCCTATCTCCTCCATAAAGCCAGATCCCAGAATACCCGCCGGTAAGGCGAACAGCCCTATGCCCACTACCGCGATCAGCCCGGCCAGAAGACGACCCGCTACGGTGACCGGAAATACATCCCCGTAGCCGACGGTGGTCAGCGTTATAACACTCCACCACATCGCCTGAGGAATGTTGGCAAACGTATCGGGCTGGGCTTCGTTTTCAGCAAAAAATATCAGTGACGATGTCATCACCAGCAGCAATGACAAGACCAGCACCACGGCCAGTAGCTCGCCCCGTCTGGTGTGCAAAACCCGGGCCAATGTGCGCATACTGGAGAAATATCGACTCAAACGGACGATCTGGGCCAGAAGACGCACCGCCCTCAGAAAGCGCAAGTCAAGCCCATGCAAACCGATGAAGGGCGCCATATAAAAAGGTAAGATCGCCAGCAAGTCGATGAGCGCCAAAGGCGAAACCATAAACCGCAACCGCCCCAACACGGGATGGGCGTAGCGCGGATTCACGCTACAGGACCAGACCCGCAGCAGATACTCCACTGTGAAGATGGCTACGGATACGATCTCGAATAGTCGGAAAGCCCGCGGCGCGATCTGATGAATCTCCTCCACGGTCCCCACAACCAAGCTGATGGCGTTCAAGGATATGAACGAGATGAGGAAGATGTCGAATATCTCGCTGGCCCGATTGCCGGGCTCTGCCTCCTCTATAATCTCGTAAACTCTCTTTTTCATAGATGCTATCAATTCGCCGGTAGCGGTAGATCAGGTTATCTGTCGGCTCTGGACTTTCTGGCGCGTGCGGAGTGGCGGTATCGGTGCGGAGCCTGAGGGCCGCGAGGGTGACTCCACCGGGTTCGTCGTCCGAATGTGCCGCCAGTGCTCCCTGGGGAAATCGTAGAAGGTGGCCATGCGGTCCCCAGTCCTGCTCCAGGGCCTCGGCCGCCGTATCCTGCGCAAGCACGACTACCCTCCCGATAAGCAGGAGAAGGCCACGCTGACCCTCCTAGAGTAGGCGGAGGTCCTGTCGGAAGGGTGGGCGTCCGCGTGAGGCGATGTAGGGTGTTAGGAAGCGGCGATGTCATTCGTCGCTATCCGGTGAGTGGGTGAACTACAACTTTCAAGATTTCAACTTCACATGGACGAGCGAAGTCTTACCCTTAATCTTCGACTCTCGCGTCTCGAACAGTTCGGGGCAGGACTTGATGAGCAGTGACAATTGCTTGTATCCATAGCTGCGGGGGTCGAATGCGGGGTCCAATTGACGTAGATGGCTGCCGACGGCTCCGAGGAAGGCCCAACTGTCGTCCTGTACAGCCATCTCGATAGCGCGCCCAACCTTCTGGGTCCAGTTCGAGGAGGCCAACTTAGCCACCTGAGCCTTACGCTCCGCCTGTGGGGATAAGTTCTCCGTGTAGACAAAGACCTCGCAGGCGTTCACGAACGACTTGGGCGTGTCAGATCGACCGATACCCATCACGAATAACCCTTGCTCACGAATTCTCGTGGCCAACCGGGTATAGTCGCTGTCACTGGAAACTATGCAGAAGCCGCCGACGGTTCCGGCGTGCAACAGGTCCATGGCGTCGATTATCAGGGCGCTGTCCGTAGCGTTCTTACCAACGGTGTAATGGAACTGCTGCATAGGTTGGACTGCATAGGAGTGAAGAGAGTCCTTCCACTTAGACATCTGCGGTACCGTCCAATCACCGTAGATGCGGCGAGTCGTCACGATTCCATACTTGGCTGTCTCGGCCAGTATGTACTCGATCAGAGACGGCTGGGCGTTGTCACCGTCAATCAACATGGCTATAGGTTGTGACTCTGAGGTCATGGCTCTACGGTATCTATGCTCACAGAGACCAGTGGCCTGGTCTCCTCTGTTCACGCCCTGGGAAGTCTTGAGACAGTTTGCTGGCTGCAGAATCTACACCGCCAACCTAAACACGAAGGTTCTTGATTGTGCGTAGCTTTGGTGGGCGAGGAGGGACTCGAACCCCCGACCTCACGGATGTGAACCGTGCGCTCTAGCCAGCTGAGCTACTCGCCCCAATCATGCAGGCAATACAATTGCGCCCGACAATGCCAACAAAGACGCCTGCGTTCCCAGACGCGCATCGCCGAGTATATCATCGCCCGCATATTTTGCAAATTCAGGCCGATACAGCAAAATGATGGAATCGACTCAGACAGCGCCCGGTACACAACACGCCCATGCCCCGATTCCACCGCAACAGCCGCCTGCTGACCCGTATCTTCTTTCTGCTGATCATCGCCGCCGGCCTCTTCGGCTGGCGCTACGCTGTCAGCAACTGGCAGCCGGATCTGGCCACTCTCGAACTGAACCCTCTGACCGGCGACACAGACTGGATCGACCTCATCGCCGGCCTGCTAGAGGACGCTATCCAGATTTTTCAGAACCTTACCGCTTAGTTGAGGCGCGCCCGCGAGCGTCTCGGCCGCCAACAAAGCCTGCCCTCTCGTTCATTGCCGTCAATCCGGTCGCTCCGGAGCGTGAACGCAGGACGCCCCATCTTTGGCATTCAAATAGCGACATAGCGTAATATACGCGGGACGGAAGTGAAGTTGGTGCAATATGCTTGGCTCCATAATCCCCCACCAATACTGCTCTTCATCCTCAGGATTGCCATCGTTGAGCCAGTCCAGGTTGGGCATTGTCAGTAGACTCATCAGACCAATCCACGGACGCCAGTTGGCTTCAGCCCATTCATATGCGCGCCGCAAGTATGCCGCCTGCACGTTCTGATCGATGCCAGCATCCGCGCCGTGCCATCGGTAGTCGGGGTTTACAGGATCGAGTGTCCAGCCAAACTCCAACAGGACGATCTGCTTGTCAGTGTCACCATGACGTTCCATAATGGCGCGGATGTCCTCCACATGGCGGAAGCTGAAGAAGCGATGCCCGCCATAGCGTTGCTCCGCGGCCGCTCTGTCCGGATCCAGCTCCGGCGGCGCGGCGAACCCCACGCCGTGAACCCCCAAAGCGTCGAAGAAGCCAGTGCTGTCGCTGTTCATCGCCTGGTACATCTGCTCATAGAACATGTCGTCCGACATAGCCATTTCGTCGTTATCCCCAGTCGGGGCCATGCCGGCGCTGATGACAATAGCATTCGGGTTTGCCCGTTTGATGGCTGTGTATGCCTTTCTCAGGAAATGCGCATACTCGGCCGGGTTCGGACGTTTGTAGCCCCACTCGCGGGCTAGATTCGGTTCATTCCACACCTGATAGGCTTGAATGCAGCCGACCGCCCCTGGCCTGCAGCTGTAGCGGCTGGCCAGAGTAAAGACATAATCGGCGAAGTGATCGGCGTTGTCAGGGGGCGTGCCGGCCCAAAAATCCGTCTTCTCCGGATCGGTGGATACCCGCGCCAGTAGCTTCAAATTGCTGCTGTTCACCTGCTGTACCACTCGATCGGCAAAAGACCAATCGAGGTGACCTTTCTTCGCGCCCTCAATCGACTCCCAAGCGAAGGTCTGCTTCACCCAATGAAAGCCAGCTTCACGGATTAGCTTCAAATCCCGGTCCGCCACGCCCGGCCGCCACCAGAGAAATGCCTGCGTGCCAAAGTCCGGGCTTCCCATCGTCGCCGGCAGGAAGTCGGCCGCAGCCGGCTGTTCTGTCTGCTGTGGTTGAGGCTGCGTGGTCGGCCGACCGCCCTCCGCGGACGGCATCACTGTTTCATCCGCCTGGGATGTAGGCGTGGCCGCTTCCGGTGTGTCGATGGCTGTCGGCGCAGGCGGAATTGGTGTAGCCGTCGTCGGCGCCAATTCAACGGTCGGCTCCCCCTTCGGGAGCGGCGTCGGGTCCGGGGATGAACGTCCACAGGCTGCCAGAGATAACGCGATCAGCAAAAGAATACCAATGTGCAAGCTGCGTCGCAAGGTCATTGTCATGCCTTTAGAGATGTTGGGGATTGAATGAATTCATAATCCATCTATTGGCACACATAAACTATCTGCTTGTGGCTGAAATGTCTACGCAGACAGAACTGTGCAGACAGAACTGCCTACGGCTCGTAGCGCACGCGGTATGAACGCCGCGCCTGACTTTTCCGCCAATCACATTCACAATCTTAAGAGTCGTATTGCGCGCCACTGCAGGGCGCTCTGCCAAAGAAAGCTGTTTCATTGTAAGTGAGAACAGGCAAAAGAAAAAATCTGCGGGGAAAGTCAGATGTATGCAAGCGAAACTGAAAAGGCGCGTGCATCGCAAGACCTCTGAAGTAGGGCCGACCAGCCCCGCGTGAACCGATCACCGGGTTATTTCCCAAGCCAGATGTTGGATCTCCGGCAGGATCAGCTTTTCCATGGCCAACTTGACAGCGTTGGTCGAGCCAGGCACGCTGATCACCGCGCACCCTCGGTACGTGCCGGCGGTAGCGCGGCTGAGCATCGCCGCCGCCCCCACCTCCGCGTAGCTGAGCATGCGAAAGATCTCACCGAAACCGGGCAACTCTTTTTCCAACGCCCGAGACAGCGCATCATAGGTGCGATCTCGCCGGCTGACCCCTGTGCCGCCATTGAAGATGATAACCTGCGCGCCGCTGTCACTGAAATCCGCCAACGCCGCCGCCACCTGCTCCGGTTCGTCGCCAACGATCCGGGTGTGGATCACCCGATGGCCAGCCGCCTCTGCCATCTGTCGGATTAACTGGCCGCTGCGATCTGTCTCCGCTGTGCGCGTGTCGGAGACCGTCACCACCGCAAAAGCGATGCTGCCCTTTTCCTCCTCCGCCTGTCGCCGATGCTCTTCAGAGCTCATTGTATCTTTCATGCTCATTGTATCTTTCATCTTCTTCCTTCCATCTGTTGTTTGGCATGCCAGACCGGCTTCAGGCCGTGCGGTAGCGGCGCCAATCCCTGGAGAATCCCCAGGAGCGTCAATCCACACCCATGCCCGCTGCTCCTCTATATGCGACTCCGCCGCTATTCGTCCGACCCAATCGGGAATTCTGCCGGCAGCCTCTCTGCCACTCCTACCTCGTCAAAGCCGCAAAGAGGGTGTCCAAAGCCGCTGAGGCTGCTGCCATCCGCCCGCAAATCAAAGATGATGTTGTCATCAGCGCTGGCGCTTACCCCTGCCGGAATGTAATCCAGTTCTAACGCATCGCGCAGCTTCCAGGCGATGATGTGATCCGCGCAAGGCGTGTCCCCACTGACGCCTAGCCCGCCCAGCAGGCTGCCATTGGCGTTGTACAGAGGCAGCCCACCACCAGAACGATGCACGCCGTTGGGACGCCGCCCCACCATCGGATCCCCCGCTTGCCCATAGGCGATCGTCGGCCCAGCGTAGGCGACAGACGGGTCCAGCGGATTGCTGCTATCTAAACCGTACAGGCTCCCTCCCGGCTGCGTCGAGGCGTAGAGATTGCCGGTAGAGAGAGCCAACCGCGGCAGACTGAAGGCATTGGCCGTGTTGGCCTTTTGAGCAGCGAGGATGCGACCGCCCGGCCATTGGGATCCCCGGTTCGCGCCAGAATGGGTCACAGAGCAAACCACCCCATCCCGATCGACGATCGTCGCCCACATGTGGTTGCCCAGTCCGCCGCTGTCGCCAGTCGCGACGATCGTCGCCAGAGCGTTGGTCACCGCCCCATGATCGGGCAGACTGTCACAGTTGGCGATGAATTCCGGCTCTTCCTCCTCCTCTTCTGTTTGGCTGGCTGTTTGGCTGGCTACGTAGCGAATCGTCGACGCCCCAGCCACAGCAACCCCATCGAAGCGCAGCACAGCCCCGCTACCGGGAACGCCTATGCTCGCCCCGTTGATCACCACAAACGCATTGCCGTTCTCATCAAAATCGACAGATGTAGGAAATGGCAGGCCCGTGATGACCTCCTGAGACGTCTCCCCCTCGCCGACGCGGATGACCGCGCCGCTGTTCGGTATCGGGCCCTCATCTGTGAAAATGCCGAACCGCACAGCATACAGCCTGCCATCCGTTCCTGTGCGCAGATCGGTCAACATCGTCAGGTTCGTAGCGAAATCCGTCACGCTACCAGAATCCAGGTCGACCACAACCACCTTGGCTGCGCCCGGCAAGAAGGGAAAACCAGGCAGGAAAGAGACGTAAATACGGCCGTCCGCGCCGAAAGTGACGCCCGTCGGCACCGGATCCGACTGCAACGCGCCGCCCCGATGCGGGTTCGGCAGCGGACCAGGAACACCATCGAATACAGTGATGACTTCAGCAGTCTGGGCCGCCACATCCACCCGTAGCAGTGTATTGGCGCCGGCATCCGCCACATATAGAAAACCATCCGGGCCAGTGGTCAGCCCGTAAGGATGGGACTCCAGAACAAATCCGTCCGGATTCTCCTCTTTCTCCAATTTCCACAAGGGCACGATCTCCCGCACTGAACCCTGCAACACCCGCAATACCGCGGCCGTATCCGGCAGTGCTTCCTCGCTGGCCACCCCTTGCCAGACGCCAGCCGTAGCATACATTTCACTGTTGAGGAGCGCCAGACGCGCCCCACCGACGATGTCGCTGCCGAGAAAGATCGAAGGCAACGTCGCCACAAGCTGAGACTGACCCCCCGGCGTTACCCGAATCACCCGCGCCGTATTGCCAAACGTCGCTTTGATCAGCTCGTTCGTGTTCGGATCAAGTGCCTCCACCTCCACTTCCTCGTCGCCACCCAGCCCAACGTCGATCACCCAAATGCTGCCATCCTCTATGACCAACACGCCCTGGGGCCCATTCAATCCATCCACTATCACCGTGCCGGCGCGCTCCTCCTCTTGTGCCATCTCTTGTGCCATAGAGCTGTCGGCCGCCATCCCCAGAACAGACACAACAACCAAGACCAGAATACGATGCAGGATGATACCTATATGTTTCAACTGACTTCTCCTTCGTTCTGCGAAACCTGCGAGTCGATCACTGCTCCGCCAGAAATACGAGCAGAGCTTCCAAATCGTCTTTCGGAATGTGTCGATAGGACGGCATCCGGTGGGGACTCATTGCAAACCCTTCTACATAATAGACATCCGGATCAACGATGCTCTCGTACAGATAGGCGTAAACATTCGTAGCCGTGCCGTTGTACCCAGGATCATCAAGCCGGGCCGCAGCCAAGCCGCCCATTCCGTCGTGGGGCGGCCCGAATAGCCCTCTTGTGCCGGCGCTGTCGAGCCGATGGCAGACGCCGCAGTACTGCTCCTTATACACAAACAGACCCCGCTCTGCCAACGCAGCCCGCTCCACCTCCGAAAGCGTATCCAGGTCGGACGCGCTCATGATGCTGCGGCTCTCCGCTGGACGGGTCACCAGGGAAATATGCAGAATCCAGGAAATACGCAGAATATCTCCCGACCGCAATGCCCGCCCCTCAATTTCACGATTCACATCTCTCAGTGCCTGTACGCCGATACCGGCAGCTTCAGCGACCGATTCCCATGTGTCTCCAGTCTGCGCTTCGTACATGCCGGAGGGAACGGACATTGCCTTTGTCGCTCCCTTTTGCATCTCTTTTACAGTATCGCCCTTCCGTATAGAAGGCTCTCTGCTCTCCGGCGTCCGCGGTCTGTCGTGAGACGGAATGTTCATCTCATCACTGGGCCAAAGCTGTTGTTCTCGTAACCCCCACAGACGGGGGTTGATCGCGAGCAACGATTTAAATGAAATACCCAACTTTTCCGCAATGCTGAACCAACTGTCGCCAGAACGCACAATATAGATCTCTGTATAGATCTCTGTGCCGTCCGCTCGAGCCGTAGTGGCGCTTGCAAACTGTGACGGCAAATACGTAACTGTCATCTCGTCGCCGGGCCGGATATAAATGCCGCGCTGTGCCCACAGCTCGAGATTGTCCAGGAGCAGGTGCAAGAACGAAACAGAGAATATATCGGCGATGTAGTGCCAGGAATCGCCGTATTCAACAGTATAAACGATCGCGGGAATCATGGCATCAGCGCTGAGACCGGGGATCGTCATCTGATCTCCGCGCCGGATTTCTTCCCCTCGCAACCGCCATAGCTCTCTATTGGCGTCTCTGAGAACATCAACTGGAATGCCGAACTTGTCCGCAATCAGAAACCAATACTCACTCATGCGCACGCTGTAGACATAGGCCTTCGGATCTTCGACAGTAAACGGCGTAGTGTTGACAACGTCGCCAAAAGGCGGCTCAGTGGCGCTGCGCGCAGTTGACATGATCGCTCTTGCCGCACTCGCAGACGACCCCACGCTGGCGCCGCGCCCCCCATCGCGCGTCTGCTCCTGCGCCGGGGTTGCCGCTGCCCCGGGCTGCCGGGCCCTGCCGGGCTCCGCTTCCGTCGGCACAGCGTCACGGGTCGGCCTTGCCTCTTGCCTCGCCCACGCCGCCGCCTGAACCGCCACCGAACCGATCCGGGCGCCCTTCAGAGCGTGGATAGCCAGGAAGCTGATGACGAAGATCGCGCCCAACAGCAGTAAGCGCGGCACAGTTAAGCGCGGCACAGTATGGAAACGCTTGCCGATTCGTGGCAAGCGAGCATCCCATCCCGGCTTACCTCTTGAATTCTTCATCTGTTATCGTTTCAGTGCCTGGGTAGAAGAGACCATGCGTTCAGCCGGCGAGAAAAGAGTGGAGAGAAGCGCGCAGGAATTCTCTCCACTCACCTCTCTTCTATTGTATCCACAACCGTGGGAAACAGAAAAAAGCTATCCGCTGGCCATGGCCGGTCGTGGGCCTCCGCCGATGACGCCGGCGAACTGCACTGAGACAACGCATACACAATACGGCTCATTCAGATTCGCTGACAACCGCCGTCGGCGTCGGGAGTGTCGCCGGCAGAATCTGCCCGCCTGTATAAACAGGCAGACGGGTAGGCTCTTTGTCAACCTCGATGGGCCACGCGGCCATCCAACCGATCTCGTCCCCGGCAGCGACAACATACCAACTGCTGTCCTCCAACCGACCAATAACTTGATAGGTTTCGTCGCCGCTGAGCAACCTCAGCACCGGCGCCTCGGTGCCCGGCCACTTGCGTAGATTGACCGATGGGTACCGGAGCGTGCCGCTAAAAATCAGTATCGGCGTCAGTGTCGGCGTTGCCGTAGGGAAGTTGCTTTCCAACGGCTCATACGAATCGAGCAGCGCCATAGCAGTGGTTGTCGCCTGCGCCGTGACCGACGCAACGCGGGTGTTCGGGAACAACAGGGCGCCGACCGTCGCCACAATCAACCCGCCGATGATAAGGAACGGCCAGCCTTTCCAAGGCTGCCGGGCGCGATGCGTCGTTGGCCTGAACGCCGGGCGCGGATAGGTAGGGCCGACCTGTGGCGGCGGGGTCTGCGCATCTGCCCGCTTGAAATTACTGAAGATCGCGGCCAGTTCGTCTTCATACTTGGCGTCGATGCGCCACTCGTTCAGACGGGGATTATACGCGCGTGCAGATTCCGGTATCGCTGCATGTACCGCATCCCGTATGAACGTGAAATCCATGGCCCAGCCCACGCGAATATACAGGAAACCGTTTTCCCGACGCTGGTGAGACAGCCAGGCGTCGGACGGTTCGAATCGCTTGCGGGCCAGCTCCAACTCCTCTTCAGTCAGAGAAAGCAGCTGCGCCTCTTGCACTTCATCATCGTGTGCCCAGCGTTTCAGAGGGTCGGAAAGCTGCCGATAGGCCTGATCCACGCGTGCCAGGAATGGGTCCGACGGTTCCGGGCCAGCGACAAGGGCAGCATCGTCCAGATACTCGCCGGTGTGGAGACGTACCAGCCGTCGATAGGCCGCATCGAGCACCTCCTGCGAGGCGTTGGGCTGAACGCCCAATATCTGATAGAAGCTCTCCCGGGATTTACCGTTCACCGCGCGGCCGCCTCGCTACTTTCTATCGGCTGACCCCTACCAGGGGCCCGCCCCTCTCCACCAGCGCCGCCACCTCTTCTTTTTCAAACAGACCCATGTCCCCAGGAATCGTATATTTTATCGCCGCCGCGGCCGCGCCCCAGCGCAGGGCGTCAACTAACCAGTCTTCGCTGTCCCGGTAGAGATAGCGGTAGAGAACGCCGGCCGTAAAGGCATCCCCCGCGCCGATGCGCCCAACTGTGCCCCCGCCAGGGAAGATCGCCTGGCGTACGCGCGCCCCCCCCGGCTCCGCGGCGATCGAGCCGTCCGCGCCCAAGGTGAGGATGATCGTCGTCTGGGGATACTCGCCTTGAACCGCCGCCAAGGCTTCTTCCGCTGAGATGGATTCAGGCAGATGAAAGTGCGTCTGAGCGTCCCGAATCGGCAGAAAAAGTATATCCGCGGCAGCGGCAAAAGGCTGACACCCCCTGCGGGACTCCTGAGGTGTCCATAGTTTGGCGCGGTAGTTGATATCGAAACTGACGCTCCAACCGGCTGCTTGGGCCAGTTGCAGCGCTTTGGCGGCCGTAGCCGCAGCGCTGTCACTGATGGCGAGGGTGATGCCGGTCAGATGGAGATGTCGCCCATTCGCCGCGCTGAAAAGCTCCGCCGGCAGTTCGTCCGGCGTCATGCGGCTGGCCGCGGAATTGGCCCGATCGTAGGTAATGGAGGTGGCCCGGGCGCCATCGCCGAACTCGACGAAAAAGAGACCTAGCCGCTCCTCCTCCGCCCAGATGATCTGGGAAATGTCCACGCCGTTGCCCATCAGCGTGCGCGCGACGCGTCGTCCCAGAGGGTTGGCCGGCATCCGTGAAATCCACGTTGCGCGCACGCCGAGCCGGGCCAAAGCCACAGCCGTGTTCGCTTCAGTACCGCCCGCTTCCAACTCAAAATAGGCCGCCTGCTCGATGCGCAGATGGCCGGGGGGAGCCAGGCGCAGCAACGTCTCGCCCAGTGTCACAACGTCGTATCTGCTCATTCCGCCTCGCGCGCCTCCTTATTCGGTATTCCCGCCAGTGCAATGTCTGAACTGTGATTCATGTGATTGCGCTCATACCTCACAGTTGCTATGAATCTGCGAGCCTGTTCCGTGAGCGCCAACCAGTTGCCGGCCGCTACCCAATCTTTGCGCGCCAGAGCGCTGCCCACCCCCACAGCCACCGCGCCGGCACGGATAAATTCGCCGGCGTTCTCCAACCCGACGCCGCCAGTGGGCATCAGCTTCAGATGCGGCAGAGGAGCCAGCACATCCCTGAAGTAACCGGGCCCGAGGCGGGTAGCGGGAAAGACCTTTACCACCGCCGCGCCGGCTACCCACGCAGTTTGAATCTCCGTAGGCGTGAACGCGCCAGGCATCACCGGCACATCCCGCTCGACGCAATAGGCCACTGTGGGCAGATCCAGCAGCGGCGCGACGATAAACTGCGCGCCGCCGCTGATGGCCGCCGCAGCCATCTCCCTGTTCAGCACAGATCCCATCCCCAGCGCAGCAGCGCCTTCCGCGAAAGCCGACGCCGTTTCCCGCAGGAGAGACAGCGCCGACAGCGCGCCGGGGCTGGTCATCGTCAACTCAACGGCCGTCACGCCGCCATCCAGCAGCGCCCGGGCCAGATCCGCGACCTGAGCCAGATCCGGCAACCGCACTATCGGAACAACACCGCCCTCCTCGATCACCTGTAGCGTTCGCTTGGGATCACCCACACATGCCCCCTCATGCACGAAATCTGTCAGCAAAATGATCTGAATTCGTATTCCCGTCAGTTCACGAGCTGAACCCTGATTCATATGACCGCGCTCATACCTCACTGTATCGCGCCTCACTGCATCGCGCCCACTGTATCGCACAGTGCCGATCTTTGGCAAACCCTACGGGGAAGAAGGCGAAGAGAAGGACACAATTAGTAGAAATTTCTGCCAACGCCTCCGCCCACTGAGCGCCTACCGCGTGCTGCAAGAGAAAGTATCCAGCCAGGCCCAAGGCCTCTGGTGGCAAGGGGTACAGGACAACATGGCGGACCAGCTCATTGAAGCCGCGCACCGGTCCGTCGACAGCCGGAAAAGGCTGAAAGCCTACAGCCGTTGTTTGTCCTGGCTCCACGAGAATCCGCACTGGCTGTACCTGTATCATCCTATGAAGCTCTATGCTCACCGCTCAGAAGTCTCAGGCATCGACATGGACCATGCCGGCCTCGTCAAACTTAGCGCGACGCCAAGTCATAACCCATGATCAAGAACCAGCAGGAAAGGACTCGACTGCACAGACGGCTTTGAAAGCTCAGCCCCAGATCACGTTCTTGCACTACTACGATCGTCAACCGATTGCGGAGTTTTACACACAGGCCATAGGATTCGTGATTAGCTCAGTCCCCAATAGAGCGAAATACGAGTCGTGAATCATCCCACCCGGTGCCGTTTGAGCAAGTCGTAATTGGGCGTAATGCCCAAGCCGGGGCGATCCGGCGCGGCCACATTCCCGTCCGCGTCCAGCGCCATCGGCTCCTCGAAGATCTGCATACGCAGGGGGTCCACCGTCTCCCGATAGAACTCCAGGATCAGCCCGTTGGCGATTGCGCATACCAGATGGATATGCACCTCCTGCGCGCCGTGGGGAGCGATGACCAGATCCTCTGCCGCGGTGAGCGCGGCCACCTGCATGAACTCAGTGATACCGCCGAGAATCTGCGCATCGGCATTGAGAATGGCCGCCCCTTCGCGCTCGATCAGGTCGCGGAAGCCATAACGGGTATATTCGTTCTCACCGCTGGCAATGGGAATCGACGTGGCGCGGGCTACACGGGCGTGCCCCCGGTAGTCGTCCGGCGCCACCGGTTCCTCGAACCAGAAAGGCTCGTGCTTTTCAATTTTGCGGGCCAGCTCAATGGCTTCATGCGCGCTGTAAGCGTTATTGGCGTCTACCAGCAGTTTGATCTCCGGGCCGATGGTCTCCCGCACCACCTGCACCCGTCTCACATCCTCGTTGATGGGCACACCCCCGACTTTCATTTTAATCGCCTTTGCGCCCAGCGTCAGGTTTTCTTCCATCTCCTGAGCCAGCTCCCGTAGCCCTTTGCCCTCCTCATAATACCCGCCGGCGATATAGGCGGGGATGCTGTCCCGGTAGCCCCCCAGGAGCTGATAAACCGGCTTGTTCACCGCTTTGCCCATCAGATCCCACAGAGCGATATCGATGGCGCTAATCACACGGGTAGATAGCCCCCGCCGGCCCACTAGCTTCGGCAGCCACATGTTTTCCCAGATACGCCGGTAGTTGAAGGGATTCTCGCCGATGATGACCGGCTTGAAGTAGTCGATGAGCGTTGTCGTCAGATCGCTGCCCTGACCGGAAGCCGTGCCGCCGCCCCAGCCCACGCCGCTAACCCCTTCGTCGGTGTAGATGTGAACCAGATTCAGGCTTACATCCACGTAGGTGTATTTGCCGTTGCTGATCGGTTTCGGCCGCGGCCAGGCGTAGCGTTCAACGGTTATATCTGTGATTTTCATAAAATTCCCCTTTCAGTATTCCCGCCAGTTCAATATCTGAATTATGATTCAAACCCTTCCCATGGAGGCGCATCCATTATACGCTGAAATCGGCTCTACATCGCGCCCCGCAGTGGCGCGCGAGACCAGCCTTTCAAACGCCAGCAGAGCGAGATGCCCGCAAGCGCGGATTCAGATCAAGATGATTGGCTGTGGACTGTGATTCTCCTGATTCGGATGATGAACAGGATAAAATCATGGTCAGATCCTGGATAATCATATCAATCATAGTCGGATCTATCCTGCATCGTCACTGTTAATCCTTAAATCCTGATTCGGAGTAGCCCATTAGACACGCTGCCACCTGTTTGTTACACTGAACAGCGCACACGTCGCGCCCTACAGTGGCGCGCAAGGCGCATGTCGCGCCCCGCAGTGGCGCGCAAGGCACACGTCGCGCCCCGCAGTGGCGCGCAAGGCACACGTCGCGCCCTACAGTGGCGCGCAAGGCACATGTCGCGCCCTACAGTGGCGCGCAAGATCAACCCTCCAAAAGGAATCCACTCGATTTGACAGAAGGGTCATGCTATGAAAGTTCTGGTAACCGGTGGCACAGGCCGGATCGGCGCCAATCTGGTCACGCGCTTGCTGGCCAAAGGTCACGAAATTCGCAGTTTTGTCTACCCCGGCGATGCCAGCCGCGCCCATAAGTTGGATGCCTTCGCCGACGTGGAAACGGTTACAGGAGATCTGCGCAACTTTGAAGACGTACTCCAGGCTGTCCAGGGAGTTGACGCCATCTGCCACTTGGCGGCGGCGTTCGGGGGCCCATTCGACAATCGTCAGTATTTAGACATCAATGGGATGGGCACACTCAATCTGCTGGAGAGTGTTCGGGCCGCATGCCCCAATTTGCACCGCTTTGTCTACGCCTGTACCGAAGCCATCTATTGGCGACTGGAAGAAAATGGCCGCTACTTCGAGACCCCGATTCGTGAAGAAATGGTCGCCCGCTACCACCAGATGCCCTACTTTCTCACCAAATGGATCGGTGAGGAGCTGGCGATGGCCTACTATCACCAATATGATGTGCCGACGACCTCCTTTCGCTTCGCGACAGTCTTGGAGCCAAGTGAGTTTCTCAACGACGCCGGCCTGCCGCAACGCCTCCTCTTCAGCGCGGAATACGAACGCTATAAATCAGAGACCAGCGCGGATCCAAACATCCAGACGCTGCTCGATGGCTTCAGAGCGCAGTGGAACCCTGAGGATCGACTCCTCCTCAGCCGCAACCCCAACGGTGTGCCCTATCGGCAGCATTTCTGCGATGTGCGCGACATCGCCCAAGGGTTGGCCCTGGGCATCGAAAAGGAGGAAGCCGTGGGGGAAGAGTTCACCCTGGGGGGCGCAGTGATCCTCGATTGGGGAGAAATCATCCCCTGGCTGGCAGAACGCCACGCGCTAAGCTACGCAGATGCTCGTCTGCCATGGTCGAACTATTTCACGTTCGATCTGACAAAAATTCAGACCCGGCTGGGCTTTGTGCCCCAGCACGATTTCCACAGCGTTTTGGCGACCGCCGAGGCCATCCAGCGCGGAGAGAAAACCGATGTGATTCCCACCGGAGTGCGCTATGAAGATAGGTAACACGCAGCCACTACACGTTCAGGAGGAGGCTCAATGAACAATCCGCCTATTACCGCGATCGAATGGGGGACACTTGTAGGCCAGCGACCCCGACAAGCCGGCTGTAATTCCCGCTTGGCCGTCCACGGGCTGAACGTGCAAGTGCCTCTGGCGCGCATCACAACCGCAGAGGGAATAACGGGCTTTGGCCCCTGTCGTCTCACGCAGAGGGAGGCGAATACATTTCTCGGCGCGCATCTGAACGATCTGATCAGCCCCGAACGAGGTGTCGCGACCCCCGCCGCCTCCTTAGAGTGCCCACTATGGGACCTGCTGGGCCAGCGTACCGGTCGCCCAGTCTACCAGCTCCTGGCGCAACAGGCCGGCAAATCCGTCACCAAGCCAGTGCGTGTACCCTGCTACGACACCTCTCTATACATCGATGATCTGCATCTGACAACGGATGAAGCGGGCGCGGCTCTGATCGCGTCAGAAGCCCGCTTCGGCTACGAGCATGGTCACCGCTCCTTCAAGATCAAAGTGGGCCGCGGCGCGCGACACATGCCTCTGCAAGAAGGCAACCGACGCGATGTGGCCGTGATCCGGGCAGTGCGCGATGCGGTCGGCGCAGACGCGGAGATTCTGATCGATGCCAACAACGGCTATAATCTCAATATCGCCAAACAGATTCTGACCGAAACCGCCGACTGCAATCTCTTCTGGTTGGAGGAAGCCTTTCATGAAGATGGTGTGCTGTACGAAGATCTGCACGCGTGGATAGAGCGCGAAGGACTGTCCGTCCTCATCGCTGACGGCGAAGGCCAGGCCTCCCCTCTCCTGCTGGATTTCGCCCGCGACGGCGTTGTCGACGTAATTCAGTACGACATTTTCAGCTACGGCATGACGAACTGGTTGGAAACCGGCGCCCAACTGGACGCCTGGAATGTGCGCAGCGCGCCCCATCACTACGGACGCCACGTTGGCAACTATGTCTCCGGACATCTGGCCGCGGCCGTGGATGGCTTTGCTTTCGTCGAGTGGGATGAAGTCTCCACGCCAGGGCTGGACGGCTCCGCCTATCCACTGGCGGAAGGCCAGGTGCTGCTGCCCGACGCGCCAGGATTCGGGCTGACCCTGGAGGAAGACCGCTTTCAGCAAGCCGTGGCCGCCAACGGCTTCGCCCTGCCATGAATGTTGAATGCGCCTCCGCGACCACCAATTCATCTTCATCCTATAAATCAAGCCAATCAGAGACCCGACAGACCCTCCTGATGAACAGAATGAGACGAACCAATGTCTGATATCCCCTCAATGCAGGAAACAATCCGCCGTCTGCACGCATACTGGGCAGCCCAAGGATGCCTGATCTGGCAGCCCCACAGCGAAAAACTGGGCGCCGGCACCATGAACCCAGCCACAGTGCTGCGGGTACTCGGCCCAGAGCCGTGGAACGTAGCCTACGTGGAGCCCTCCTTCCGCGCCGATGACGGCCGCTACGCGGAAAATCCCAACCGCATGCAGATGCACACCCAATATCAAGTGATCCGCAAACCAGACCCGGGCAATCCCCAAGAGCTTTATCTGAGCAGCCTGGAAGCCATCGGTCTGGATCGATCGCGGCACGACATCCGCTTTGTAGAGGATAACTGGGAATCTCCCGCACTGGGCGCATGGGGCCTCGGCTGGGAGGTCTGGCTCGATGGCCAAGAGATCACGCAGTTTACCTATTTTCAGCAGGCCGGCGGTGTCAGTCTGGATCCGGTCAGTGTGGAGATCACCTATGGATTGGAAAGGCTCGTCATGTATCTCCAGAAGCGTACAGAGGTCTGGAGTATCGACTTCGACGGCGTCCACACATACGGCGAAATCTACCGTCAGCAAGAGATCGAACACTGCATCTATAATTTTGAGTTGGCCGATGTGGAGCGCCAGCGGATGTTGTGCGATCTCTACAATGCAGAAGCCGAGGCCTGCATCGAACGCGGCCTCGTCGCGCCAGCCCACGATTATGTCCTGCGCCAGAGCCAAGCCTTTAACATTCTGGACACCAGAGGCGCTATCGCTGTAACCGAACGGGCCAAGTTTTTCGCCGCTATGCGCAGCCAGGCGCGCCGCATCGCCGAACTCTATCTGGAACAACGGCAACAAGAAGAATATCCCTGGCTGCAGAATGGCGTTCAGGGATTGGCGAACGCTGGAAAGCTGGCGCACGCGCACGATCCAAGCCCCCCCATCTCCGCTCCAACATCCCAGCCCCAGTCCCTCCTGATCGAGCTGGGCAGTGAGGAGCTGCCGGCGGCGGATGTGCCCGCGGGCATTTTGCAGATGAATCTGCAACTGCGCGACCTGCTGGAGCAGGCCCAGCTGGCATACGGTCATCTTGCCGTTACCGGCACGCCCCGACGGCTGGTGGCGCACGTGCAGGAACTGGCCCCCCGCCAGCGGGACGAAATCATCGAACGCAAAGGGCCGCCCGCGGAGCGAGCCTTCGACGCAGCCGGCCAACCGACAAAAGCGGCCATCGGCTTCGCCCGCGGCCAAGGCGTGCAGCTTTCTGATCTGGAAGTGCGCGACAACTATGTCTACGCAGCGCGCAAACTGGAGGGCAAGCCGACCGCGACAGTGCTCCCCCAGCTCATCGAAGATCTGCTTGAAGGGATGCGCTGGAACAGAACAATGCGCTGGAACAGCAGCAATAAGAGCTATCCCCGTCCTCTGCGCTGGATTGTCGCCCTCTACGGGGCAGAGATCGTGCCCATGTCGTGGGCGCACGTCAGCAGCGGGCGGGTCAGCCGTGGCCCGCGCTTCCACGATGCCCGGGCCGGCTTGCCCGCGGGAGAGTTCACAACCTTTGCCATCGCAGATGCCGACAGCTATTTTGACGCCGTGGCCGAGCAGGGCATCATACTGCAACGACAGCAGCGCCAGCGCCAGATCGGAGCAGCCCTGCAAGAGGCGGCGGCCCGCGCCGGCGGTATCGTGGCGGAGAATTCCGACCCGCTGGCAGCGGGATCCCATGAACTGACGCCAGAAATGTATGCGGCCCTTCTGGAAGAGGTCACCGACCTGGTGGAGGCGCCGCTGGCGATTCTCGGCTCCTTTGAGGAGAAATACCTGGAACTGCCGCAACCGGTCCTGATAGAGGTGATGAAAAAACATCAGCGCTATTTCCCCGTTGTGGCCAAGCCTATGGATGGAGACGCCGCTCGCCCCCTGCTGCCCTATTTTGTGACCATCGCCAATGTCGATGCGTTGGCGCATCCGCATGTGGTGCGGCAGGGCAATGAGGATGTCATTCGCGCCCGCTACGCCGACGCTGTCTTTTTCTATCGACAGGATACCGCTAGACCTCTCGACGCCTTTACCGAACGCCTGGACACCCTCACAGTCCATGCCAAACTAGGCTCGATGCTGGAAAAAGTGGCCCGTCTGCAGACCCTGGGACCACAGATCGCCCAGATGCTGGGCGCTACTGACGCCGATAGGCAAACGACGCTCCAGGCCGCGACGCTCTGTAAATCGGATCTGGTCACATCGGTGGTTGTGGAGATGACCAGCTTACAGGGTGTAATGGGCGAAATCTACGCCCGCAAGAGCGACGCGCCGCCGGCCGTAGCGCAGGCGATCCGTGAACATTACCTGCCCCGCTTCGACGGAGACGCCATCCCCAAAAGCGTGCCAGGGCTTGTCCTGAGCCTGGCAGACAAGCTGGACAGCTTGGTCGGCCTGTTCGGCGTGGGCGTGACGCCTAGCGGCAGCGCAGACCCGTTTGGCCTGCGCCGGGCCGCGCTGGGAATCGTCAACGGACTGACCCTCGGCAGAGTTCCCTTTGATCTGAACGCAGCCTTGGAAAAGGCCGCTTCCCATTACCAGGACCTGCTGTCTGATGCAGCCGTGTCCAGCGCCAGAGAGTTCATCATCCGTCGCTTGGAGAGAAGAATGCGGGAGGAACTGCGCTATCCGGCGGATGTGGTGGACGCAGTGCTGGCCGCGCGCGGAGATGATCCCTACGCAGCAGTTGGGGCCGCGAACAGCTTGGCCGCCGCCGTCTCTTCACCGCACTGGGAGGAATCCTTCACAGCCTATGCCCGCTGTGCCCGCATCGTGCGCGCCATCGAACAGAAACTGCCCCTCAACCCTGCCGCCTACCAAGTGGATGTGGAACGCCGCTTGCACGCGGCATACGAAAGGGCGACGGCGCGGCTGGAGGCCGCCGAGGATCAGGCTTTGGCGTTAGGAGAGGTATTGGCGGAGTTGACCGCGCCCATCAATCAGTTTTTTGACGCAGTGCTGGTGAACGCAGAAGATGAAACAATACGCCTGGCCCGACAGGCATTGGCGCAGCGAATCGCTCTGCTTGCCGCGCCTGTGGCTGACCTGAGCCGTTTGCAGGGCTTTTGAGCCTTGCGCCAACCTCACCCGCCTGGCCGCCCCCGACCCAACGGCCAATCCCCAAAATATACCACTGAGATATAGCCAAGAATCACGCCAAACGGAAGGAATCAATGGATACTCGTTATCTGGCAAATGAAAAAGTAAGCGATGAACAGCTGGAGGCTTGGGTGAATCAGTTCCACCGCGACGGTTGTCTGTTCCTGCGTAATATGCTGCCGCCAGACTGGACCGCCGCGCTGCGGACAGATTTGGAGTGGGCGCTGCGGGAGAATCCCAATGGCTTAAATGCCAGGAGTGAACGCGCCCACCTGGCCCATCGCCTGTTTGAAACCAGCGCCGCCAATCTGCGCCTGTTCGATATGGAGCCAATGATCTCTTTGGCCGAAGCTCTGATCGGGCCAGATTGCCATGTGATCCACAATAACTCCTTTATTTCTCCGCCCGGTGGTGGGCTGGACAGTTGGCATCAGGACGACCGGCCCCATTACATCATCACAGACGGCACAGCGCCTGCGAATGTGCATCTGCCCGTACTGTTTTTCACCGCCAACTTCTACCTGACCGATGTCACCGAAGTCGAACACGGCGGCACCGAAGTGATTCCTGGCTCACACCTGTTCGGCGCCAGCCCGCCCCGACAGCTGCAGGGCACAGAATGGGAGGAGCGCATCCACTACAATCTGGGGCCGGCCGGCAGCGTCATCCTCTTCAACAATCAAGTGTGGCATCGAGGTGGCCCCAATCGCAGCCAACGCACCCGCTCTATCACACAGGTCACCTACGCGCGCCGGATCGTCGGCCATAAATACTACCCGTTTATGAACTACACCATGCCGGAGCGCGTGTATGCAGGCGCGGATGACAGGCTGCGGCGCCTGCTCGGATTCCTGCCCCACGGCGCCTATGGGTAATCGTTTATGCTTGACAGAGAGCGAAGAACAGAAGATCAAAGAAATCGCAGGCCAGCTCATGCTCTTTCTCCTCTCGCAGATTCGCTTCCGCAGGCTGATAATGCGGATGTTGTCACCTCGTTCGCTGCAGACAACGGCGTGAAGACGAGTGCCGAATTGTGGGCCAGGCAATCAACCCCCCCTGCCTGAAGGGATTGCTCTCCAAGCTGGATTGTGATAAGATCGCCAGAATCATTTCGCAACCAACCATGCGCCACATGTCCCCATGTGGCGCCAACGCCCACCGCAAATCTTCTCCAACTCCTGGCCGAGGAAAGCGACAACGCAGCGGTGAAAGACGAAAAAGCGCAAAGTAAGTTCACCATTCCTGACATCGTCATCGGACGATTGCCAGTCTACCTGCGCACGTTGCGCCTGTTGGCGGATGAAGGGCGAGAAGTGACCTCCAGCCAGGAGTTGGGCGAACACCTGGGCATCAGCTCAGCGCAGATTCGCAAAGATCTGAGCCATTTCGGTGAATTCGGCAAGCAGGGCACAGGATACAATATCTCGTTTCTGTGCCAGCAGTTGCAGAAGATCCTCAACGTCGATCGCATCTGGCCAGTCATTCTGGTGGGCGCCGGTTCCCTGGGCACAGCCATTGCCAACTACCAGGAGTTCGAATCGAGCGGCTTTCGCATCGTCTCAGTCATGGACGAAGATCCGCAAAAGATCGGGCAGCCGATCGGCGATGGGTTGCAAATAGAAGATTTCGCCGATCTCAAGCAGCGGCTTGTCATCTCCAATGCGCAGATTGCAGTGATGGCCGTCCCCGCCCACGCGGCCCAGCGGGTGGCCGGACAACTTATCGAAGCCGGACTCAACAGCATCTTATGTTATGCCCCCATTACCCTTGCTGTGCCGCCACGCGTGCGAGTGGAATATATCGACCCGGTCATCCATTTCCAGCACATGACCTATTATCTGCGTTGAGCGGCCAGTGGGCCGCACGCCATCATAGAGGATTCTTGCGGGGTAACCCTTGCTGCCTGGGGTAACGTTTGGGAGTCTTGCGCTCCTTTCTGATCAGAAGAATACGCCGCTCCTCGTCCAGCATCGGCGCCTGCACCGGCGCAAAGCGAACCGTTTCTCCGCCCAGCAGCTCAATGGCTTTGCGCGCCTCAATGAACTCCTCAGCCGCGCCCGGCCCCTTGTAAATAACCGCCAATCCGCCCCGACGCACGAACGGCAACAGATATTCGGCGAGCGTATTGAGCCGCGCTACGGCTCTGGCCGTCACCAGATCGAACTGGCCGCGAAAGCGATGATGGCGACCGAGTTCTTCAGCCCTACCCTGAACGGTTTCGACGTTTTCAAGCGCCAGCGCGCGCGCGACTTCGTTCAGAAAACGTATCTTCTTGGCCGTGCCGTCCACAAGCGTCAGCTTCAGACCAGGCCATGCGATCTTCAAGGGCAGACCAGGGAAACCGGCGCCCGTGCCGATATCAATGCAATCCAACGACCGTTTCGGCGGCAAAGACGCGCCGATTTCCTCTGCGATCAGAGGCAGCCCGACAAGACAGTCCAGAAAGTGCTTCGTTTGCACGCCTTCCCAGTCTGTGATCGCCGTTAGATTCATCTTCTGGTTCCACTCGGCCAGCAGAGCGGCGTAGACGCCAAACTGTTCCACCTGTTCGACGGCGAGTGGAATGCGTAAAGCATCCGCCCCGGATATCAAAGTGTGCATGAGAGCATTTTAGCACAGGAGCCACGAAGTGAAGATCATTCAATACCGCTCCGCCGGCGGAGTTGTAGCGCAAAAGAATATCATCTCTCACCTGCCAGCCGCAGAACTATATCT
The DNA here is from genome assembly GCA_958295915.1 of uncultured Caldilineaceae bacterium. Taxonomy (GTDB): domain Bacteria; phylum Chloroflexota; class Anaerolineae; order Caldilineales; family Caldilineaceae; genus Bin5. The sequence continues at coordinate 1,379,229 of OY282381.1, read as the reverse complement.
GCTCCTGCTCGACCGGCCCACCCGCTCAGAAGTGCGGCTACCAAAGGGGCATATCGAGCCTGGCGAGAGCGCGGAAGAAGCCGCTCTCCGGGAAACCTGCGAAGAGGCAGGCTACTGTGATCTGCGCATTCTGGCAGATCTGGGCCGACGAACTGTCGAGTTCGATTACCAGGGCGCGCGCTATATCCGCGATGAACACTATTTCCTCATGCAACTCTTGTCCGCGCGGCAGACGCCTCGGCCCCCACAAGACGAACAGCAGTTTCAAGTCCTGTGGACGCCTCTTATGGGCGCGAGCAACCATCTGACCTTCGAGGCCGAGCGGCTTTTTGTGGAGGATGCCGTAGCCGCGATCCAATGTCTGCCACGCTTCTGATCTGGCCCACACGCAAAAAACCGGGAACGTCCCCATTCCCGGTTATGCGTCCAACCACAGACATTGATTTTTGACAGACAACATCCGCACTTCTGAATGCAGAAATGCCAGCCGCGCGTCCATGCGGCGCGCAGAGCCGGATTGCGCCCGGCGTAGATCGCGCCGCTACTTGCGCCGATATGTAATGCGTCCGCGTGTTAAGTCATAGGGACTCATATCGACTCTCACTCTGTCGCCGAGGAACACGCGAATGTAATTTCTGCGCATCTTGCCGGACAGATAGGCCAGGACAATATGGCCGTTCTCCAATTCCACTCGAAACTGAGCGTTCGGCAGGGCCTCGACGACTTTACCCTCTAGTGTGAGTATTTCCTCAGCCATAAACCTCCATCAGTGAGCGTGTTTGGCTGGCAGTTAATCTGCCTCAGTATGTACGGTGCTCAACGAAAGGCGCGAGCGGCATTGCGCCGGGCCTTCCGAATCGCCTTCTGTTTGTTGATGCGGCGCACCTCACTCTTGGACGTAAACCAGCGCTTTTGGCGTACGATGGGCAAGATACGCGATTCAGCCACCGACTTGCGGAACCGGCGCATAAGACTTTCCTGGGATTCGCCAGGCCTTAATTCAACGCTAATCGAACTCACCCCCTCCGGGACAGTAGTGCAAATCGAACAAAACAAGCCTGCCAGCCTATACTGTTTCCAACAGACTGGCAGACTAAACATGCGTTCACCTTGAAAATCCGCACTGTATCCGTGCAAAAACTCTCAGTTTCGAACGGGAATACACGTTAGTATACTCGATGGAACCCTGCTGATGCAAAAATCCCTTTCAGCTCCCGTCATCCGACCACTGATTCATCTGATTGCCGTGATAACGGCAGTTCATCATCTTTATCATATAAATCAAGTAAATCAAGAGGCCGCTTCATCAGACGCCGCTTGGCCACCTGGCTCTGTTGTCTCAGCCGCTTCCTCAACCACTATGGCAGAATCTGCCTCTGTGTCCGCACTGTGCGCCGCTTCAGTCTCCGCCGTTCTCTCCGCAGGCGCTTCCGGCTCGTCAGCATGCACCCTATCCGCTTCCGATTCCAGCAACGCCTGCCCGACAATTTCATCCGCCTGCCGTCGGCTCAGACCAATGCGCTGCCGTTCCGGTTGGATGCGCAGAATTTTGACAGGGATGCGATCGCCGGGACCGACCATCTTGAGGGGTTCGGCAACGGTGATGTCGGCCAATTCGCTGATGTGAATCAGTCCCTCGATACCGGGTTCAAGCTGGGCGAATGCGCCAAAATCGATCACCCGAGTGACGGTAACCAGAATCGTATCGTCCAGTTTGTAGCGTTCCTCAATGCTTTCCCACGGATTCGACAGGAGCCGTTTACGGCTGAGAGCAATGCGGCTGCGTTCCGAATCCAGGCGCAGCACCTCTACCTCAACGCGCTCGCCCACCCGCAGCACATCGCGGGGATGGCTGACAGGCGTCCAGCCGATCTCACTGACGTGGAGCAGCCCGTCCGCCCCGCCGATATCGACGAAAGCGCCGAAGGGGCGCAGACTGCGCACTTCGCCCTCCACAACAGTGCCGACAGCGAGCTCCTGGAACAGCTGCGCTTTGCGACCGGCGCGATATTCCCGCTCAGCCAGACGGTAGGAAAGCACCAGCCGCCGTCGCTGTCGTTCCACCTCAATTACTTTCACCGGCAGATCCTGGCCGACCATCTGTTGCAGCCGCTCATTGCGTTGCTCTTCGTTCATGTTGCGGGGCAGACCCACCACATGAGAAGCCGGAATAAAGCCCCGCAGATGGCCGAAATCGGCCAGCAGACCACCTTTGTTGTAACCGATAACTTGGCGGACCGTAATTTCGCCGCTGTCAAGCATCTTTTCAGCAGTAAGCCAATCCTGCTTTTGCAAGGCGTCCGCAATGCTCAATACCAGCATGCCTTCGTCAGTCGTCAGTTTACTGACGACCACCGGCACCGTTGCCCCCTCTGCAAGAGGGCCCACAAACTCGGGATCAAGCCGGTTCAGATCCGACTGAGGCACAATGCCATCCCGCTTGGCGCCAATGTTAACCAGCAACTCATTCGCGCGTATCTCTACAACGACGCCTTCGCGTAGGTCGCCGCGCTCCGGCAGGCTGATCTCCTCCTCTTCGGCGAGATACTGTTCAAAAAGCATCTCATCTGCATTCTGCTCATCATCGATAGACTCGTCGTTGAAATTTTCGGATTCGTCGCCAAACTGATCTGACTCTGACATCATCGAATTGTCCAAGTGTGGAATACGGAATTGATCCCAGCACTGTGTTGATGACCCATCGTTACCAACCTGTGCTGACTACTTGCGTAAGTCTATTATAGCAATCTATCAGAGCGTAGTCAAAACGCTGAAATTGCCATAACCGCAGTGACTCGAAATTAAAAACCAGAAACTTTCCGCGCTCAGATGGATTCATCCTCCTGTTCAGTCTGTTTGCCGCCGCTTCCAGATGGTTGATCTGAGCGCAGTCGCGTAAGCGCGCCCTGTATCTGCGCCCAGGCCCTTTTCAAAAGGGGCACTGCTGTAACCGCCGTGCTTTGCCGCGCAAATTCAATCCGCACAAAGCCGGCCGTGAGTTCAGAGATGGCAGCTTCATCCTCGCTGTCGATTTCGCTCGCCAGACGGGCCTCAAACCGATGTGGCGTTTCACCGGGACGTCGGCGTATGCCATGCTCGGCGGCGTTTTCCAGTGTCGAAAGATAAAAATACCGTACCTGCTCATCAGGGGGCAAACGACCAAGCATCAGAGCGTCCAGCCAGCGGCGCACGCGCGAGCGGCGAGTTTTGGCTTTCTCTTCCGCCTGCGGCGACAGCGCCTTCGCTCGCCACTCGCTGAATGCGTTGCCAATCTGTTGCCAGCCGCGCAGAAACTGCCGCAGCCAGGCCAGCAGCAAATGGAAGTGTACGCCCCGCCCCTGCAGATAAATATAGGCTGCGTAACCGAGCGCTAGAGCCACAAAGATCCAGAAAACCGTGCCCCCCAGCCAAGGCGGCGTCTCAGGCATCTGGTTCGGCTCGGCCATCGGCTGCATCGTTTCTGCCGGAGGAGCGGCCGGCTCCTCCGCGGGTTCCTCTCCTCCGCCGAACAACAGGGCAAGCAGGCCCATCAGTAGACCCAGAATCAGGTAGACCACGCCGGACAGCCCCTGTATCATCAGCCCCAGAAACTGGGCCAGACGAAATGTCCCGCCTAGCGGCATCAAAAAGGCGACAGTCGCCACCACCAGCAACAACCCGAAGGCATAAAATGGCCAGTTGCGCACAATCGTGGCTTCACTGGGCAGCTTTTCCAGACGCCACTTGGCTCTCAGCGCAGCCAGATTGCCGAATGTCAACAACAGCAGCCCCAGCAGAAAGTAAACGATCGCCGCCCCGATGACTCCGCCAGCGATATCCTGGCGTATGAGCGCAAAGAATCCGTTCGCGCCCATCCCGACCTGACTGGCCGCAGTCACCGCGATCAGCAGCATCCCGCCCAACGCCCAACGCTCGCTGAAACGGCGCACCAGCGCCCGACGATCGCTCTGAATGCGATGATCGTACCCGCTGAACTCCCTGGGCACGGCTTCCATATGCAACAACTCGTCCGCTTGGAGGGCCATGGCCAGAAAGTCATTGGTCACCAATACCGCCATGCCCCAGGCGATCAGTATCAGAATGGCGTTCACCACGAATCGCAACGTCAGAAGAACCGCAAACGGCTGCAAGAACATCGACTCCAGAACCGGCCAACCCTCCACCGTCGACCAAAGCGCGATGCGAGTGATGACAAGAATCAGACCGATCTCCGCCAGACGAAACGTCGCTGTTCGTCGCTGGCGTTGTGCCGGACGCACCAATATTGTGGTGGTGTACCCACCTACAAGCGCCGCGCCAATCGATGTGATGCGCAGAATCCCGACATAGGCCGCAGGGAGATCGGGCGCGATCTGTTGAATAAACGAAATCAACGCCACAATAATACAGCCGACAAGCGCAGCGATCATGGCCGGACGCAGGAGAGAGTCCTGCCAGGCATGGTCAAAGCTGGAGTGCGGGCCGGATCTGTCCGTTTGTGTCATCTGTGTTTCATCTATGTCTGCAACTTGATCAGGTCCGATTCCCAGATAACCTGATGGGCGACGACGCCTAGCGCATCCGCCTGCCGCTGCACGCTTTTGAATTGAGGCTGAAGTGTGCAGGCCAGCGCATAGACATTGAGACCGCGTCGATACATGCTGTGCAGCGTCCAAACCAGCGGCTCCGTCAGGCGGGGTGTCACCACCAGCAGAGTCGAGCCCCAGCCCAGATGCGTCACCCGTTCCGGCAGCCACTGCGGCAGAGAAATCGGAGAGATCCACTCCGCTTCCGGGTTGGACGTGTCCTCCTCCTTTCTCATGTCCCGCATCTGAATACGCGCCAGGATCTCGAGTATCCCCATCAGATGACCGCGTCCGCTCCGGGAGGGAATGCGTAGGGCTTCTGTGCCAGAACGCGGATCCTCTCCGTTGCTGAGAAATCCCACCTCCTGCCTCTGTTCAGCCACATGGCTGGCCAGAGAGGCCGCCAGAACGACCGCCCATTCGCTGCCGCTGTATTCTTCCCGATAGGGGAAGGCGCTGCGATCCAGATCGAGTACGACCGTCGTGCTGAGGGCCATTGATGGCTGATATTTCTTGACAAGCAGCGCGTCCTCATGGGCGCTGGCCCGCCAGTGAATATGGCGCATACTGTCGCCGCTGGCATACGGACGCACCCCAGCCATACGGGTAGGATCCTGAAACAGGCGCTGGGGACTGCGCATAGTGCCGAAAGGAAGCAGACTGGGCAGCCCCAGATCGGCCAGAGAATAGACTTTGGGGTAGACCGTCAGATAGTGCGCCCTCGTCTCCTGCCACGAGGATTCGGCAAATCCAAACAGATCCCCGGTATACAGGCTGAGAGGGCCCATCTCATAATAGCCTCGACGGTGACAGTGCAATGTAAAGCGGCGTTGCGTGATGGAACGCCCGCCGATGCTGATGACCGTGCTGTACTGATCGACAGATCGCAGATCAATGGGGATCGTTTCCTGTAAACGCAACCAGGGGATCGGCAGACGGCTGCGGTTGTGAAAGTTGACATCGCTACGAATGGTTTCGCCAGCAAAGGCTTTGGCCGGCACGCGTCGCGAGACGCTCAGATTACGCAAGCTGCGCCGAGTCCACCAATGGCTGATCAACCAGACGCCCCCGACTACATAGAACACATAGTAGATCCAATCCATCCGCAAAAAAACGGCGAATCCAAACAAAAAGAGCAGGAGAAAAAAGAGATCAAACATGCAGCCCGGTGACGGATGGCGACCCATCCCCTATCTCTTCGCCCAAATTGAGCGCGATTTCTTCCAACAGCTCGGATATGATCTGCTCAGCCGTACGCCCGCGCAGAGCCGCGTCCGAGCGAACAATGCAACGATGGGGCAGAGCCAGGGGCGCCAGGGCCTGCACATCATCCGGCAGGGTGTACGCGCGGCCTCGCAATGCCGCCCGCGCTTGGGCGCCTCGATAGAGGGCCAAGGATCCCCGCGGGCTGGCCCCCAGCGCCAAGTCGGCGTGGCGCCGTGTGGACTGCACCAGCCCGACGATATACTCGCGGATGCTGTCGGCAACCGTCACCTGCCATATCTGTTCCGCAAGCTCCGGCAGAGCCTGACCCTCCACCACCGCCTCCAGAGTTTCGATGGGATGTCGGCGCCCCAGATTGAGCAACATTTGCCCCTCTTCCTCATCCGATAGATAGCCAAGATTGAGTTTGAACAAGAAGCGATCCAGCTGCGCCTCCGGCAGGGGAAAGGTGCCCTCGTATTCCACTGGATTCTGGGTGGCGATCACCATAAAGGGCCGAGGTAGGGGGCGGGTCACGCCATCCGCGGTGATCTGCTGCTCTCCCATGCACTCCAGCAAAGCAGCCTGAGTCCGCGGCGTGGCCCGATTGATCTCGTCCGCCAACAGAATATGGGTAAAAGCAGGGCCGGCAATGAATTGGAACTGGCGCGTTTCCTGGTTGAATATGCTGGTGCCAGTGATGTCGCTGGGCAACAGATCCGGCGTGCATTGCAGACGGCGAAAGTCTACCCCCAAGCTTATGGCCAGGGCGCGGGCCATCATCGTTTTGCCGACGCCGGGCACATCCTCAAGCAGGACATGCCCTTCGCATAGCAATGCAATGAGAAGATGCTCGATCACCTCATCTTTGCCAACGATCACATCGCCGACATTGTCCAGTACGCCACGCGTGAAATCCTGTGCGGTCTGCATGCAACTCCTGCGCTGATTGTCAGAGAAGCTGATTGTCAGAGAAGCTGATTGTCAGAGAATGGCTTTATCGTACCCGCAGATTGTATCCCAATCTCGCGCATAGAGCGAACTGTTTGCCAACGCTGCCGCCGTTTGCTAAGACGCCCCTCCGCTCGAACAGAGACGCTGGCGTCCGAATCGGCCGATCTCTTTGACCTGACAGGCGCTTTGTGCTATCGTTTTCAGGCGCGCGTAAAATTTCCTGCCCCCGTAGCTCAGAGGATAGAGCAGAGGTTTCCTAAACCTTTGGCCGTAGGTTCGACTCCTACCGGGGGCGCTCGACAAATCGAACGCAAAGCCTGCGTCCTGGCGCCCCTGCATTTTTTCATCGTTCCATCGACGCTGCCTCTCTTGCCGGCCGTGCCCATGATTACATCCTGTCCATCCTCTTCTCACGCCCACGAATCATAGTGCCCTTGCGTCTCTGCGTCCTGGCGACATTGCGTTTCATCGCCGCCGCATCTTGCCAGCCATCGGTTTCGCGCCCTATGGAAAACGCTCACGCCTGTGTCGTGAGTGGGTACAGATCGCGGCCCAGACGCCGGTATGGCAGTTCACCCAAGCTGTGCACACTGGGCTCCGCCACCACATGGATAGCCCCAGCCCACGATTCGAAACCGGCACGGAAGTGAGCGCTGGACTTGACGCAGATGTAGCGCATCCGCTGCGGATCGAGGCCCAGACCGCGCGCGAACGCCATGTCAAAGGGCTGCTCCCGCCGACTCACCAGAAGCACGTGGATTCCATTCTGCACGATATGCGCCGACGGCCCCATGTGGCCGCTCAACCCCGCGTACATGGGGCCATCATATCGGAACGCCCCGTCGGAAAGGGCCACCACCTCCACATCCATGGACACAGGCGTTCCCTGCAGCGGGGACGATTTGGCGCCTACGTCCAAAGCCAGGCGCGTGCCAACGCCCGCCTGCCAGCAGAGCCCCACGGCTTCAGGGTCGACAATGTAGAGCACGCAAGCATCCCGCAACTGCATGTCGATGAAGGCGCGCAGCACGCCTGTGCTGTCGCCCGGCGAGCCGCCGCCGGTATTGTCCTGCATATCCGCCAGAATGACAGGATACTTCCCCGCCGCCTGTGCCCTTGCCAACGCGGCGCGCGCAGACGACAGCTCCAACTGCCACGCCGCGCGCCGCGCGTAGATCCAACTGCCCAATTGATCCGCATACCTCTGGGCCAGCGCCTGGTTGTCGTCGGTTACGATATAGACCGATGCCCCCATGTCGGGCGTATCGGCCAGAAAATAGCAGGTGGCGATCGAGCCGCAGACCACGCCCGGCTGCGCCTCGATGCGGTGCAGCTCGGCGATGGCGTCCCGCATGGGCGGATGCGCGGTCACCTGGTTCAGACCCCAGACCATCGGCATCTGGCGCAGGGCCATGGTCGGGCGCAGACCGTCGCCGCCGATGCGCGCCAACACATCAACGCACTCCCGCCCGCGCGCGGCCTGATCGATCTCCGGGTAGGTCTCCCGCCCGATCAGAACGTCCGCCATCGACACCATACGCTGGGAGACATTGGCATGGATATCTAGCTGGGCCAGGATGGGCACATCCAGCCCGACAACTTCCCGCACCGCGGAAAGCAGATGCCCCTCCGCATCGGCCAGCCCAGCGGACGCCTCGTGCGAAGCCCGAATGTCGAGATCCCCGACCGCCATGGAGCCGTGTAACTCCAGCAGAACCCCGTCCACAGGCAGCGCATCCCGGATTCCCTGCAGCAACCGGCCCAGCAGTTCATCATATAGAGGCCGTGGAGTCGGCGCGCTGGGCTGGGATTCGGCAAACAGGGTGGGAATCAGGTCGAAGCCGTGAACCTCTGCGCCCGCTATAAAACCGCCCAACGGTGTATTGGTGCGGCGGAAGGTGCGCAGTATCTCATCGCCTTCTATCAAAAAGCGCTCTGCATAGCTCTGCCGCGTCGTTTCAACCGGGGTGAAAGTGCTGCTTTCGTGGCTGATGCCGCCAATCGCAACGCGCCTTTTTCGCGCAAAGGCGCCTCGAACCTTTTTCATCTGACGTTCCTGTTCTGGATTGGATCGAGGGATCGGATCGAAAGAACAGACTGTGGATAGCGCGAGGCGCGTCTCAAACTGGACTAGCCACCGACCACAGCCGTTGGGCAAGCTACACTGGAGCGACCCCTGCTGGCGCAATACACTGGATGCCCCCAAACGGAGATGCGCCCTTCTCAGCTATCCTCCGCGACCTAGGGCAGAACGAGTCCGTGGACGAAGCCGCCGTCCACGCGCAAGGTCGCGCCGGTCACATAGTCGGCATCGTCGCTGGCCAGATAGGCCACAGCCTTGCCGATATCCTCAGGCGCCCCAATACGCCCCCAGGGAATGCGCTTGCCGCCCTCTGCCAGCTCCTCGTCACTGTAATAATTGCGTTCGCCCGGCGTGTCGATCCAGCCGGGATTGATCACGTTGACATTGATGCGTTGGCCAGCCAACTCAGCCGCCATCGTGCGGGTCAGATGGTTAATCGCCGCCTTGGACATGTTGTAGGCGCCGCTGGCCGGAAACGCGATCTCTTCGTGAATCGAGCTGATGACAACGATCTTCCCCCGGCTGCGCCTGCTGAGCGGCTGTTTCAGCATCTGTCGCGCGGCCAGTTGGCAGGTGTGGAAGACGCCAAACTGGGTGACCTCGAATGTGCGCATCACGTTGTCCCACTGGGCCTCTGCCACCGGCTCGCGGATGGAGATGGCCGCGTTGGCCACCGCCACATCGAGCCGCCCAAATCGCTGGACCGCGCCATCGATCATCTCAGCGATCGCATCGCGATCCGCCACATCCGCCTGCCAGACCAGAGCCTCACCGCCCAGCCCGCGGATCTCTTCAGCGGCGCTCTCGGCCTCAGCTTGGTGGGAGCGGTAGTTCACCACCACATCGGCCCCCTCCTGCGCCAAGCAGAGAGCGATCCCCCGTCCAATACCCAGGGACGCGCCGGTGATCAGAGCGGTTTTGCCGTCAAAACGTCGCATGATCAAACTCCTTACACAAATGGGAGAACGAACGCAATTCTGCCATCCCTAATTCACCATTCCGCTGAACCAAAACGAATACAGTTCTGCCTGCCACAGATAGAAGCGCAGGCGGATAGTCCGCCCGGCCAGTTCCGTCAGATCGCCGCGCGCGCGCCAGCGCACGCGTTCATCGATGCTGTCGACAATGGCTGGGATGCAGTCATCCTTTGTAAAGCCCGCGATCGGCCGGCCACTCCCCGCGTCGATCACCTCGGTCAATACCCGACCTCGCCAGGAATCGGCGTTGATATGCAGAGCGTTGTCGCTCACAACGAGAGGCCGGGTCAATACCGACCCCCATTCGATACCCCCCTTGAGGGAGACAAATCCGTCCATCCGCAGCCGGGCCAGACAGAGCGCGCTGGCATCCAGATAGCGCCGGTTCAGCGTCTCTTCGATCGACAGGGCGCGGTAACGAAAGCCCAGATAGTAGAACCACAGCTCATTGTTGCGCATCACTGGCCGGTTGGTAATCAGAATCTGGCCTGTGTCATAGGTCTCGCCGTCATCGACCGGCGATAGCTCCAGAAAGGGCGCGCGGCCGGCGACCCGCTGCCAGGTCAGCAGATCGCGGCTACAGGCCAGTTCCACCGACTTGCGGCTGTCCACGTTCTCGTACAGGGGAGCATGTTTGCCCGCCCAATGGTGCATCACCGCTGTCGCCAGGTAGAGCCCTTCATAGGGAAAGATGGGGAAGTTGTAGACATCTGTCCGCCACTCTGCCGGCCGGTTGAAGATCGGGGTCATATAAGCCGGGTCATCGAAGAAACGCTGTAGCCGCTCGGCGCCGTTTTCCTGGTCGATCTGGTCGGCGTGGAAGATCAGCCCGTGCTCGCGCCAATGGGCGAAATCGTCACTGGTGAGCAGATACCAGGAGCGGCCGTAGGGGCCAACCCGTTTGACCGCGGCGATGAACAGCCTTTTGTCCTCATCGTAGGTCAGGTGCGATTCGTCCTGGCTGGGAAGGGAAGGGATATCGAGCGCTTCCCAATGCAGGAAGTCGGCCGAGACCAACGAACGCAGCGCGCCCTCCCCGTAGCGCAGCCCCTTGAAGCGCCGCCGCGCATCCGCATCATGGGCATCGTAGATCGGCCCTTGCAGCATCCCCTTGGCGCTGGGGATGATATTGTTTTCGCGTCCAATCGGCGTGCCCCGCCAGGTCAGAGCCGGATAGTCGTACAGACCCAGGAAGGGCTTCTCCCAGTTGACGCCATCCACAGAAGTGGCGTAACAGGCGAAGCTCTCCGTGCCAACCGGCGCGCCGGTTATGTCCACCTTGACCTCAGGATCCATGCCCTCGGCGCCGGTCAGGTAGATCATCTTGAAGATCCCCTCATCCGGCAGCCAGACCGGCGTAGTGCGTACCTGGATCGAGTTGTTCTCCCAGCGATATTCTGGCCGGATGATCACATTGTCGCGCTGCTTCCGGGGCTGATGCAGTTTGCGGGCCAAATTGTCGCTGGCTTCGATATCATGATCGTCGATAAAGAGGTATTTCATGTCCGCGCTGGCCCCCTGACCCCTACCCTGACCCCTAACCTGCCGGCAGCATTTTGCCCCGATTGGCCAGGGATTTGCTGTCCACACTGTGGCGCACGTCCTCCATCACTCGCATCTCCCGCGGCCCGTACATTTTGGGCAGAAAGGCGCGCTTTTCCATACCGACGCCGTGCTCGCCAGTGATAGAGCCGCCCAGCGCTATGCATAGTTCGAGGATTTCGCCAGCCAGCTCTTCCGCCCGTTCCAGCGCGCCCGCCTCGCGCCCGTCGAACAGAATCAGCGGATGCAGGTTGCCATCGCCGGCGTGGAAGACATTGGCCACGTCGATGCCATAGCTGGCGCTGAGCCGGTCGATCTCCGCCAATGCGTCCCCCAACTTGCTGCGGGGCACGACCCCATCCTGAACGATATAATCCGGAGCCAGCCGCCCCACTGCCGAAAAGGCCGCCTTGCGTCCCTTCCAGATGCGCGCCCGCTCGTCCGCTGTCTGGGCCACGCGCGCCTCTACCGGAGAAGTCTCTTCGATAATTTGCATGAGCTGGGCAAATTCGGCATCCACCGCGCTCTCTTCCCCTTCCAACTCGACAATCAAGAGAGCCGGAGTGGTCGGATAGCCGGCTTTGGCGCCCACCTCCGCGGCTTTGATGGCCAAGGCATCCATAATCTCTATCGCGCCCGGCAGCAAACCAGACGCCACCACCGCGGTCACTGCATCCCCCGCCGCATGCAGAGAGCCGTACGCAGCCAACACTGTGCGATAGGTCTGCGGAATCGGCAACAGACGCAGAGTGATCTCCAGAGCCACGCCGAAAAGCCCTTCACTGCCAACGAAAAAACCGGGCAGATCCGGGCCGACGCTTTCCAGACTCGCGCCGCCCAGTTCCACAACTTCGCCGTCGGGCAGAGCTACACTCATACCCAGGACATGATTGCTGGTCATGCCATATTTCAGGCAATGAGCCCCACCGGAATTGAAAGCCACATTGCCGCCAATTGTGCAGATCGACTGGCTGGACGGATCCGGAGCATAGTAGAGGCCGTAGGGCGCAGCGGCCTCCGAGACCTTCAGATTGATGACCCCCGGCTCGACGACAGCGATGCGGTCCTCCGCATCCAGCCGCAAGATGCGGTTCAGCCGGTTGAGAGCGATCACAATGCCATCGGCAACAGGTAAAGAGCCGCCAGAGAGACTCGTCCCACTGCCCCTGGCCACAAACGGCGCATCATGCTGATGACAGAGGCGGATCGTCTCTATGACCTCCTCTCGGCTCTGCGGGATCACCACAGCCGCAGGTCTCTGCTGAAAAGCGGTGAGCGCGTCCGACTCATAGGCCATCAACTGAGCCGGGCGAGTCAGCAGGCGCTCCGACCCATAGAAGCGCCCCAATGTCTGGATAAGCGGATGAACGCTCATGCGCGCGCCTCCTCACTCCAATTGCGCGCCTGCACGATCTCCGCAATGATCGCCACTGCGATCTCCGCGGGGCTGCGTCCACCTAAATCCAGTCCGATCGGGGCGTGGATGCGGGCGATCTTCTCATCGCTGATGCCCGCCGCGCGCAGAGCTGTCACCCGTTTGGCATGGGTGCGCCGAGAGCCGAGAGCGCCAATGTAGCGGACCGGATGGCCCAGCGCGCAGATCAGAGCCGGCGTGTCGAGCTTTTCGTCGTGGGTCAATGTGACGAAATAGGTCGATTCGTTCAGGTTCATCTCTTGCAAGGCATCCTCAGGCCAGCGCTGAATCAGCGCATCTGCATGACCAAAGCGCTCCGGGGTGGCAAAGACAGAACGCGCGTCGATAACAACCGTCCGCAGGCCGAGTTCCTTGGCAAAGTTGACGAGGGGAATGGCGATGTGAACTGCCCCCACCATCACCAACACCTCCTGAGGCAGATGAACATCGATCAGCAGATCCCACTCCTGACCCTCTATCGGCAATGCAATGCGCGTCGTCTGGCGCGCCTGCATCGCCGCCTCCGCGCGCGCGCTGGCCGCTTGGTCCAGGGCAGAGGCGCCCAGCGAGCCCACGACCGCGGAGCCGCTGTCGTCCGTCGCCTGCCGCTGCGGCGCAGTCATCGTACGCGCCCGGCGAACGAACAGTTTGCGGCCGACCCCAGGGCCGCCCAGCACAGTGACAACTGCGCACAGTTCATCCTGCCGGATAGCTTGCGCGACTGTATTGAAGATTTTTGACTGTGATTCTCCTGATTCAGACCTTTGATTTGCTTGATTCATCTGATGGGAATGATAACTGCCGGTATCATGGTAACCATACAAATCACATACATTCGTGGCCAGAGGATGGACAGGATAAAATCATAGTCAATCCTGTAACTGCAGTTTTTAGTCGCCAGTAGTCAGTAAACTGCAGCTCGAAACGAAAAACGAGCCACGAACCACTGCCCGTCGCTACCAATCCAGTGTCTCGATAAATACTTCGATCGTGCCGCCACAGGCCAATCCCACCTCCCAGGCCGTCTCATCAGCAATTCCGTAGGCAATCAAGCGCGGAATCCCTGTGGACAACACATCCAGAGCCTCCTGAATCACCGCGCTTTCTACACAGCCGCCGCTGACAGAACCGACCATTGCGCCGTCTTCCGACACAGCCAGCTTCGCGCCCAACGGCCGAGGCGCCGAACCGTATACCTGTACAACCGTCGCCAATGCGACCCGTTTGCCCGCCTCTTGCCAATGGCCGATGTCAGCCAGAATTTCTTGCACAGTGAATGCCCGCCTTTAGTCAGTACCGGCCACTAGCCACTAGCCACTGCAGTTCAAGACCTGCGCCAACTGCTCCAGACTGATAAGATTGTGAACCGGTAGAAATTCATCGGTATGCGGCAGAGCCGCTTGAATGCCCCGGGTCAACGGTTCGTAACTGGGTGAACCCAATAACGGGTTTAGCCAGATTAGCTGGTAACAGCTACGTTGTAAGCGGCCCATCTCTTGCCCCAACAACTGCGGATCGCCCCGGTCCCAGCCATCGCTGATCACCAGGACAATAGCGCCCTGTCCGCATACCCGCCTTGCCCAGTCGAAATTGAACGAACGAATCGCTTCACCGATGCGGGTTCCACCGGCCCAGTCATGCACCGCCTGGGCAGTCCGATCCAGAGCCAGGTCGATGTCCCGCCGCCGCAGATGACGTGTGATACGGGTCAGCCGGGTGCTGAAAACAAAGGCCTCCACCCGATCCAGAGCATGCGTGATCGAGTACAAAAACTGCAACAACACCCGGCTATAGCGATCCATAGAGCCGCTTATGTCGGCCAAAGCGATAATCGGGCGCCGTTTGGATTGACGCTGCCGCCGGGCAATCACCAACGGTTCCCCTCCAAAACGCACGTTCTGACGCAGCGAGCGCCGTAAATCGACCTGATCCCCGTTCCGGGAAGGCACGCGCCGCCGCGTGCGGCGCTCTGCCGGTGTCCATTGCAACTGCTGCATGAACCGCTTCACTTGCCGCAACTCATACTCGCTCATCGTCGCGAAGTCCCTATGCCGCAGCGCCTCAGCGTCACTGTAGGTGTAGATCCTCTCGATGCGCGTATCTTCGTCCTGTTGCTGGCGGGCGCGCTCTTGAGCGCGGTTCGCCTGTATCAGGCGGTATTGAATCTCGCCCTGGGGCGTGCGTTGCAGCAGTTCGCCCAGATTGAAACGGGCAAGAGCGTGCTTTTCCCTGGCCCGCCAGAACAGGTCAAACGCTTCGTCAAACAACTCCAGATGCTCTTGCCTGCTGACCAGAATGGCTTTGGCTGCATCGCGCGCCTGCGCTTTCACCCGCAGATCGATCTGCGTCAGCGCCTGCGCCAGATCGAGAATCTGGGTCGGCATGACCGGGATGCCGACCCCGCGCAAAAGACGCGCGAAAAGCAGGAAGTTCTGCAGAAAATTCGACTGTGATTCCTGTGCCTGTGGTTCCTGCGCCTGTGATTGAGATGATTCATCATCCCCATCATGTAAATCATATAAATGATAGCTGGGATCACGCATCACGCAATGCTCGCGCCCCCTCTTGGCCGCGCAGCATCTGAACGATTTCGCGCACGGTCTGCCCCTGCACTTTTTCAATATCGTCCCGATATTTGAGGAGTACGCCCAGGGTTTCGTCAACCACTCCCTCCGTGAGCTGTTCCTGATCGAGCGCAGTAAGAGCATTCATCCAATCGAGCGTCTCGGCAACCCCCGGAAATTTATAGAGTTCACCCCGTCGCAGCTCCTGCACAAAGCCAACGACTTCCTGCGATAGCCTTTCCGACGCGTCCGGCGCCTTCGCCAGTAAGATCGTGTACTCCTTCTCGAAACTGGGATAGTCGATCCAGTGGTAGAGACAGCGCCGTTTCAGCGCGTCGTGAATCTCCCGCGTGCGGTTGGATGTGATGACAACCACCGGCGGTACCGCAGCCCGAATCGTGCCGATCTCCGGCACAGTGATCTGAAAATCGCTCAATACCTCCAACAGAAAGGCTTCGAACTCCTCATCGGCCCGATCCAGCTCGTCAATCAGCAGGACCGGCGGTTTCCCGTTCTGATACCCCCGGCTGTCAATCGCCTGAAGTAGGGGCCTGCGCAGCAGAAACGTATCGCTGAATAGGTCCTGTATGGCCGCCTCCTGCAGATCCTTGCCGGCGGACGCATCCAAGGGGGAATGCGCCCGCCGGTCTGTCGCTTCCATCAAGCGGATCTGTAACATTTGGCGGGCGTAGTTCCATTCATACACCGCGGTGCTGACATCCAGGCCTTCGTAACACTGGAGGCGAATCAGCCTTGCATCCAGCATCCGCGCCAATATCTTCGCCACTTCCGTCTTGCCAACCCCAGCTTCCCCTTCCAGAAAGAGAGGACGATTCAGTTTGAGGGCCAGAAAGATGGCTGTCGCCAGGCTGTGGTCGGCGATGTACGCGTTTGCGCGTAGAGCATCCGCAACAGATTCAACAGAGCGTAACTGCATCGGAGTGGTCATTGAGTTGCCAGTTGTTGATGATGGAATGCCTGCGCCGCTGACGCCGATCACGACATAGCGCATATACTTCAAAACCCGAGCAGAGAGGACAGGAGAGAGAAGAGAGAAACCCCACCTCGCCCTCCTCTACCCGCACTTCTCAGCCCGGTCACGCTCTGTCTCTGGCTGTGCAGAGGGCTTGTGCGCCGATCGTCTTCGCCAACTCCTGACGATACGCAGCCGAGGCAAACATATCGCCCGTCGGATCGGGAATGGATAGGTTCTCGTTTACAGCGCTTTCAATCGCTGCGTCACTGAGATCGGAACCGACCAGGCTGGACGCCACCGCGGCGGCATCGACCGCCGTGGCCGACACGCCGTTGAAGCAGAGGCTGGCGCTTGCGCAGCTTCCATCTGCAGTGCGCGTCACAACAGCGGCCGCGCCGCACAGCGCGTAGCCCGACGCTGGGTGTTCGAATTTCACATA
Organism: uncultured Caldilineaceae bacterium; assembly: GCA_958295915.1. Lineage (GTDB taxonomy): Bacteria > Chloroflexota > Anaerolineae > Caldilineales > Caldilineaceae > Bin5. The sequence goes on along the minus strand of OY282381.1, from coordinate 1,362,512 downwards.
GGCCGAACCGCTTCCCGCCTGCGCCGCAGGGATTTCGACCGCTGTGAGAATCTCATCCAGCTGCAGAGCGGTCATCATCAGATCGACGAAGAAATCAGACGCGCCGACCGAACGGCTCCCATTGGGGCCGGATACGTGCAGGGTTGCGTCCAAAGCCAGAGCCGCAGCCGGCAGATCCGAAGCCGGATCCGCGTGGGAAAGGTTGCCGCCGATCGTCCCCCGATAGCGTACCTGCCGATCACCGATCTGACCGGCCGCCTCTGCCAGGAGCGGAGCCGCTTCCCGCACGACATCCGAGTTGGCGATCTCGTGATAGGTGACGCATGCGCCGATCCGCAGACTGCCGTTGGCGCGGCCGATGCCCTGCAGCTCCTCGATGCGCCCAATGTCGACAAGCGCAGTGGGCGTGGCCAGACGCAGTTTCATCACCGGGACCAGGCTGTGACCACCCGCCAGAACTTTGGCCTCCGGATTGGCGGAAAGTATCTGAACAGCCTCCTGCACTGAGGACGGACGATGATAATCGAATTTAGATGGATACATTCATCTCCCCTTTATGTTCCTGTTTGTTGAGCCGCCGCATCACAGCTAGGCTGAGGCGGTGGCTCAAACTGGGTGCTGCCTAGTGTCAAATCGAAAGAAGCCGATCAGTGACCACTGCAGTTCAGTGGCCAGTAACTGCCATTTCTGGCCACTAGCCACTGGCCACTGCAGTTTCAACTGTGCATCGCATTCCAAACCTTCTCCGGTGTCACCGGCATGTCGATGTGTGTCACGCCAAACGGAGACAGCGCATCCACAACAGCGTTGACGACCGCCGCCGGAGAGGCAATTGTGCCGGCTTCGCCTACGCCTTTTACCCCCAGCGGATTGTGAGGACAGGGCGTTACCGTGCGGTCCGTTTCAAAGGAAGGCAGGAAGTGCGCCTTGGGCACTGCATAATCCAGCATCGTTCCGCTGAGCAGATTGGCGCTTTCGTCGTAAACCGCCGTCTCGTACAGAGACTGCCCCACACCCTGAGCAATACCGCCGTGCACCTGTCCATCCACGATCATCGGGTTGATGACATTGCCCACATCGTCTACCGCCAGGTAGCGTTGCAATGTGACATGCCCGGTCCGCGAGCAGATCTCCACAATGGCAATGTGGGTGCCAAAGGGGAACACAAAGTTTGCCGGATCATAGAAACTGGTTGCCTCCAGCGCCGGCTCGATTCCCTTGGGCAAATTGTGCGCAAGATAGGCCTGCAAGGCCACATCAGGAAGCGACTGCGTCTGATCCGGGGAGCCTTTCACAAAAAACTGTCCATCTTCGAATGCCAGATCTTCCTCAGAAGCCTCCAACAGATGGGCGGCAATTGTGCGAGCCTTGTCCACAACTTTCTGGGCCGCGGAAGCGATGGCGCTGCCGCCAGTGGCGGCCGAACGGCTGCCATACGTGCCCCAGCCGTGAGGCATGACTCCGGAATCGCCCTCGATAACGTCGATATCTTCGTAGGGAACGCCCAACGCGCTGGCGACAATCTGCGCGAAGGTCGTCTCGTGGCCCTGGCCGTGGCCAGAGCAACCGCTGTATACCGTCACTTTGCCGGTGGCGTGGACGCGTACCACCGCGCTCTCCCACTGGCCAGCCTGCGCGCCGAGAGAACCAACCACAGCCGAGGGCGCCAGGCCGCAGGCCTCGATATACGCGGAAAGACCGATCCCCAGATGCTGGCCTCTTTCCCTGGCCGCAGCCTGCTCCTTGCGGAAATCGTCGTATCCAATCGTCGCCAGCGCTTTGTCCAGCGTGCCCGCGTAGTTGCCGCTGTCATACTCCAGAGCGACCTGTGTGGCATAGGGGAAGTTATCCGGCGCAATAAAATTGCGCCGCCGAATTTCCGCCGGATCGATGCCAGAAACCCTGGCCGCCTCGTCTACCAATCGCTCTACAACGAAGGTCGCTTCCGGCCGACCTGCGCCCCGATAGGCATCGACCGGGACAGTATGGGTGAATACGCCATATACATGACAATAAATCGCCGGCAAATCGTATTCCCCGGACATGAGCGTTCCATATAGATAGGTAGGCACCGCCGGCGCGAATGTGGACAGATACGCCCCCATGGCCGCGTAGGTGTCAACCCGCAGACCAATAAATCTCCCCTCCGCGTCCAGAGCCAACTCCCCATGGGTCACATGATCCCGTCCATGGGCGTCCGTAAGATAGGTCTCGGTACGGGTAGCGGTCCATTTGACCGGACGCCCCACCTGCATGGACGCCCACGCACTGAGAGCTTCATCGGCGTAGTGATGGATTTTGCTGCCAAACCCACCCCCTACTTCGGGCGCAATGACCCGAATCTTATGCTCAGGCAGCCCCAACGAAGCCAGACTCATCAGCAGCCGGTGAATGTGGGGATTCTGGGTCGTCATGTACAGAATCAACTCGCCGGTGATGCTGTTGTAATCGGCGAGCGCGGCCCGCGGTTCCATCGCATTGGGAATAAGACGATTGTTGACGATGTCCAGACTGGCGATGTGCGCGGCGTTGGCAAAGGCCGCGTCCGTCTTTTCCTGATCGCCGATCTCCCAATCAAATGCGATATTCCCAGGAGCTTCTTCATGCACCAGTGGCGCGCCCTCTACTGTTGCCTTGTGCGGGTCCGCAACCCCGTCCAGAGGATCATAGTCCACCCAGATCAGTTCGAGAGCGTCATGCGCTGTGTACTGATCTTCGGCCACGACGATCGCCACGCCGTCGCCCACGTAGCGGGTGGTGTCTTTCACCAACATATAGTGCTCGGGTATTTTCATGTCCGGCAGTAACCAGCCGACAGGAATTGCGCCAGGGATGCCGCTCTCTTCGATATCTTTGGCTGTGAACACGCCGAGCACGCCGTCCAGCGCCTCCGCCTGGCTGGCGTCAATGCTCCGGATTCTGGCGTGAGCATACGGACTGCGCAAAATAGTGCAGTAGACCATGCCCGACAACTGCAGATCGTCCGTGTATTTGGCCTGCCCTGTAATCAGCTCTGGATCCTCTCGTCGACGAATGGATGAACCAAAGACACCCTGCGCGCCGTTTGTGTTGTTTGCACCTGCCATACGATTTCCTCCTTTAGCCATTCATCGTCTCGGCGGCAGCCTGCACCGCGCGCACAATATTATGATAACCGGTACAGCGACACAGATTCCCTTCCAGCCCGTGACGAATCTCCTCTTCGCTCGGTTGAGGGTTCGTGTTCAGCAGGTCTATACAGGAGATAATCATGCCCGGTGTGCAGTAGCCGCATTGCAGTCCGTGATTGTCCCAGAAAGCCTGCTGCATCGGATGATATTCCCCGTTGGCCAGGCCCTCGATGGTCGTGACGCTACCGCCATCCGCCTGCACTGCCAACACAGTGCAAGACTTCACCGCCTGCCCATCAAGCAGGATAGTGCAAGAGCCGCACTGACTCGTATCACAGCCGATTTTCGTGCCGGTCAGGCCCAGTTCCTCGCGCAGGAAATACGCGAGCAGCAGCCGTGGTTCAACCTCCTTACTGACGCTGGCGCCGTTAATCTCCAGTTCAATGGATATACCCATAGAGCTTCCTCCTAAAATTGTGAAAAGTGTATCAGGATTCACAGGATTGTCTGAAGTGGGCAGGCGCAAGGCCAGCCCCTACTGGCCACGAACCACTATTCTTGCGCGTCTGACCCCCCGCCGAAGAGCTGACGCCACATCCATACAATTGCGGCGAAACCGACCAGAATGAAGAGAACAGAGCGTCCGCTATAGGTTCTCTGAAACTCCTGGACAAGGTCAGTAACCACGTCTTTAGCCACATTGATGCCAACCTCCATTGTGGAGGGTGTGACGACATCAGGTTGAGCGGATTGATGGGACGGGTCCGGCGCGCGCGCCGTGTCGTCGGCGCTCTCTTCGGAAGCCTTCTCCCCCTGGGAGGCAACCTGGGGGACAACACTGTCAGCGCCGTTCGCAGGAGATTGGTTTGAAAGCGCCTCTGCTCGAGAAAGGCGCATTGCAGCGCTGTCCGCCGGTTCCGGCGCTACCGCTTCCAGACGCGCCGCGATGATCTTATCCAGGGACTGCAAACCCTGCCGGGTCAGGGAACGCGCTGTGCTATCGACCAGACGCTGACCTACGCTGGCAATGCGGCCGCTCAACTGGGCATCACCGTCGTAATGCAGAGTCGTCGGCGTGTCGCCGTCCAAACGCAGTCTGCCGCTCCCTTTTATGAACCCAGGACGTCCCTGGCCGGCAAGATCCATCTGGTAGCCATTGGGCGGGTCGATGTTGCTCAGATTCACGCTCCCGTTGAAACTGCCCTGTACCGGCCCAACCCGAATGCTGATCTCGCCTCTGTATTCGTTTTCAGCGATCTTATCCAACTGTTTACAGCCGGGCAGAACCCGAGAAAGGACCTCAGGATCCTGAAGCGCTTCCCAAACCGCATCTTTGGGGGCATCGAACTCATAGGAGCCTGCCAATTTGACCATTTTTCTTTACAATGCTCCCTTTTTCACTAAAGTTTCTGGTTTTTCGTTTCGAGCTGCAGTTCACTGACTACTGGAAACCGACAACTATAAACTGCGGCTTGAACGATAGGCCTGCTGTCGGAAGCGTCGCGCTCTACAGCGCCGCGCAATCTAATGAAAGCGCCGCGCACTATGTCGCGCCCTACAGTGGCGCGCAATATGTCGCGCCCTAACAGTGGCGCGCAATATGTCGCGCCCTTTAACCTTTGCGCCGACCCAAACGCGCCTCTCTCAAGCAGAGGCGCATTCAAATTTTCTGGCCCGGCCCTGGGGATGAACATGTTGCAATCCTGTGACATGGTTCAACAGAGTATAGCGCACCGCTCGCGAATGGTCAAACGACGCCAATGGGCATCGCTTTTATGCCTGGCTGCGTGCGCTGACGACGACTGTGCCCGCCGCCAGGTCATGGATACTCTGCCGCAAGGGAGAACGCAGAGCCGTCACGATGTACAGCAGTACCACTATGCCCACAGCCGCGTACGGAAACGGATGTTGCGTGGGAATGCCTTGAGGATCGCTGGCCCACACCAGAAAGGCATGATTTATCTCAAATGGAATCAGCATCACAACGGTGCGCAGAAATGCCTGCCCAAACCGGCTGCGGCCGCCGTCCACGCTCTCCAGCCGCAGCCCCAGCCAGCGCATGACAAAGGTAGCCTGAGCAGACGACGCCAGGGCGCCTGTGTAGTAGACGATCAGCGGCAGATCGACCGTTCCCAGCAACCATAGATGATAGGCCACTTTGGAAAAACCCACGCCGGACTGCACGCCTCGGACGAGTGGATTCAGACCGAGCGCAAAGAGTATGCCCTGCAAAAGCAGCGCGCCAACGCCTAGCAGAAAGACTTCGGCGCAGTAGCTCGACACTCGTCGTCGGATCGACGCATATGGCTGCTGGGGGACGGCTGGCGCCACGCCTGATCTCCTTGTGCCCTGTTGCAGAAACGCGTATAGTGTTGCGCAGAGTCATACGCAGATGCCACAGGTCGCTACACTATAGCAGTTTTCGCTTCATGCGCAAATTGGACTGCGATTCGTGGGATTCATTATGATGGGGATGATCGTAGTTATCATCTCAATCACAGTAATCATATAAATCATCATATAAATCATAGCCATCGTTTGAATCAAACCATAACCGGAGGGTCGTATGCGGATCGCATCCATCTATGCCTATGCGCTGAAAATTCCCCCTGTCGGGGCTGATTCTGTGGACAGGGATCGCCATGTCGAGACCTATAGCGAGAATGCGTCTCTGCTCGAAAAAGACGCATTCAACTATACAATCGCCGACGACGCCTGGACGTCCATATACTCCCGCAATCACGAGACCTGCCTGGTGCGCCTGGAAACCGACGACGGGCTGGTCGGCTGGGGAGAAGGCCAGGCCCCGGTGGCGCCCAAGGCCACTGCCGCAATCGTGGAACACCTGTGCGCGCCCCTGCTGCTGGGCAGAGACCCCTTCGACGTGGAGTATCTTTGGTATCGTCTGTATAGCGCCATGCGGGAGCGAGGCCACGTGACCGGCTTTTATGTGGACGCGCTGGCGGCTGTCGATCTGGCCCTGTACGATCTGCTGGGCAAAGCCCTGCATAAACCGGTCTGCAAACTCCTGGGCGGAACCTTTCGCGCGGATGTGCCAATTTACGCCGGCCTGGGCGGAACGAAGCCGGAAGCGGTAGCCGCCCAGGCCCAGGATCTGCTGTCCGCCGGCTATCGGGCGCTGAAGCTACATCTGCGGGTGCCCAATCCGGATCTGCTGGCGATCGTGGAGGCGGTGCGGCAAACCGTGGGGCCAAGGATCGAGCTGATGGTGGATATTCACGGAACCCGCGATGTGTCCGCAGCAATCGAATTGGGGCGAGGGTTAGAGACACTCGGCGTGCGCTGGCTGGAGGCCCCCTGCCAGCCCGAGGACATCCGCGGCCAGGCAGAGATCGCCCGCGCCCTGGACATGCAGGTGGCGACGGGCGAATGGTTGCGCACCGTCTGGGAGTGGCGCAACTGGATCGCGCTGCGCGGATTCGACGTAGCCATGCCAGACATCGCCCGCACAGGGCTGTCTGAAGGCAAGCGCATCGCCGCCTTGTGCGACAGCTTCAACCTGCCGATTGCGCCCCACGTGGGCGGCGGCGGGATTCTATCCGTGGCGGCGACGATCCACTACTCCCTGGCGATCCCGAACTTTCAGATAATGGAACACAGCCACGAAGCTCACGACTGGAAAGGATCCATTGCCGCGTCCTATCCAACGCCGCAGGACGGCCGCTTTGCTCTGCCAGACACGCCAGGGCTTGGCGTAGTGATCGACGAGGCGGCCGTGGCCCGCTATGCTGTCTGAGAAGCTGTGTGAAACATAACGGCTATCGGCCAAGTCAGCCGCGTTTGTGAAAAGACAACATGGATCCAGATGAAGACAATTTGGAGCGAAGTTGAAATGGACGCCGGCAAGAGCAGGCGGATACAGCGGCTCTGTACAGGCGTAATTCTGTTTGGATTGGCAGTGGCCGTTGTGGTGTTGCGTCTTTACCGCTTAGCCGAACTCCCGCCCGGGCTTTTTCTCGATGAAGGGGTACATGGAGTGGATGCTCTCCAGGTGTTGCAAGGAAAGCACGCTGTTTTCTTTCGTGAGAATACCGGACGCGAAGGGCTGATTGTCTATGCCATAGCCTTGGCCACCTCCTTCCTGGGACGCACGATTCTGGCCATTCGTTTGCCCACAGCCCTGGCCAGCGCGGGCACAGTCTTTGTCATCTTCTGGTTGGGGCAGCTCCTCTTTGGCAAAGACGAAGAAAGCGGGCAGGCCAGCCCGTGGCGTGGCCTGCTGATCGGGGCTGTCGGCGCCAGTCTGCTGGCGGTCTCCATCGGCCAGACGGTCATCGGGCGCACCGCGTTCCGCGGAAACTTTCTGCCTCTGCTTCTCTCGCTGACGCTGGCCCTGCTCTGGGCGGGCTGGATGCGCCGGAGCTGGTGGCGGATCGCGCTGGCAGGCGCGTGCGCCGGCGCGCTGCCATACACCTATATTCCGGCGCGCTTCACGCCCTTTCTGTTTCTCCTCTTTGGTTTGAGCTTTGCGCTGCCCTTTCGCTCTGTCACCAGAGAAAGAGTGCAGGCCGAGCTACCGTGGGCAGGCGCCTTTGTGGGCGTGGCCGGGCTGGTGGCTGCGCCCATTCTCGTCCATTTCGCTCTGCATCCCGAAGATTTTTTCATTCGCAGCAGTCAGATCTGGGTCTTCCATCCCGTCCATAGCCACGGGGATCCTCTGGCAGCCTTTCTGGGCAATGTGTGGGACCATCTGTTGGTCTTCGGTTTTCATGGCGATCGCAGCTGGCGACACAACTTCGCCGGCCAGCCCATGCTGAACCCATGGGAGGCGTTCTTTTTTTGGTTTGGCGTGGGTATGGCCCTGTGGCGCTGGCAACGGCCCGCCTATCGTCTGCTGCTTCTCTGGCTGGGGTCGCTGATCCTGCCAGCGCTTCTGGCCAGAGAGGCCGCCCCCAACACCCTGCGCATGATCGGCGCCGCGCCGGCTATCTATCTGCTCATCGCTGTCGGCCTGTGGGAAGCGTTCCAATTGCTGACATCTTTGTCGATCTGGCCCTGGCAGAATGCCTCCTGGGAACGCAGGCGAGACGCCCGCCATCGATTTTTCCAGGAAAATAATACCAAATCCGCCATTGCGGTGGGAGCTATGGTCGGCGGATTGCTCCTGGGTCAGGGTATGAACACCTATCGCGCCTATTTTCAGAAGTGGGCGGCCGCGCCCGAAAGTCTATGGGAATATGAGGCAGAATGGATGGAACTGCTCCGGGTGGTGAACGCGCAGCCGCCCAACCCGGACATCGTCTATCTGATCCCCGACGGCCATCGTCATCAGGGCCTGCATGAGGAATTTCGCAGTTACAGTTTCGACTTTCTCTATCCAGGCGCGACGCCAGTCTATTTTTTCCACACGGCCATGCCGAACCCAGTACAGAAAATGCAGGCCGCGCTGGCAGCGATGGAGAACCTATCCACCGTGAAGGTCGTGGACTGGAACTCCAATATCCACTGGACTGGCGACGAAGGCGCGCGCCTTGGCATTTTGTTTGGCAACTATAGCCGCTACCTGAGCAGTGAAACCTATGACTACTTTCAAATCCACAACTATACGGATATCCTCCTGGATCGCCCCTGGATGCTGTATGAACATCTGGAACCGCTGACAGTCCTCTACGATGGCGGCATAGCCCTCCAAGGGCTCGCCTTGGGCCAAGGCGCAGAGCGACTGTCATCCCAGCAGTTGCTGAGCCTGGGCCCAGAGCGCGTGCTCTGGTTGGCCCTGCAATGGCAGACTATCGCAGGGTTGGATATCGATTATTCGATATCCCTGCGCCTCTACAATGCTGAGGGCGGATGGGACTACCAAAGAGATATTGTCATCTGGAAACCGGACCATAAGTCCACTGGCCTGGGAGAGGAAGCCGAACTGTTCGATACCCTGGTCCAGCTTGCATTTCCGTCCGATGTCCCGCCGGGCGACTACGAACTACGGATGGTCGTCTACAACATCGAAACCCTGACGCCGACCGTCCAGGAGGGCGTTTGGAAACCCGATGTGACCCTGGCGCGCCTGCGGTTGCAATGAACCCCATTGTCAGCATCAGGATCCACTGGCTTTTGGGATGAGCGGAATAAGTGCCGACACCCCCCACCCTCCCATCCTGAAAATCCTGATTCAGACAGTCTCCACCGCCGCGATTTCATCCAACTCGCCGACAAGGGAGAGCGCACGCAAAGCAATCTTGGCATGAATCGCCTACACGCATTTCGATTAACCCTTTTCACATACTGATGTTATAATGTTACCCATACGGTAACGAAAATGGTTTAATACGTGTGGACATCGCCTTTCAGACCCGCAAGCTCCAAAAGATTTTTAATTCCAAAAAGAATCTCAAGAGAGAATACGGCGACCGCATGACACGAACCATTACGTTGCGCCTCGCGGTTCTGAAGAATGCCCGGACTCTGGCAGAGGTACCCACCACTCGACCGGAACGGAGACACCAGCTTGTCGGCAGACAGAAAGAGCAATACGCGCTTGACCTTGTCCATCCCTACCGGCTGATTTTCAGACCGGCCCACGAGACGCCCTATACGGATGACGGCGGGGTCGATACGAACCGGGTAACCGCGATTGTTATTCTTGGCGTGATTGACTATCACTGACGGAGGTGAAGCGCATGGTTACGTCAGCCCATCAGTACAAGCCAGACTATAGCATCCCGCCGGGATGGGTGTTGAAGGAGCGCCTCGAAGTGCTGGATATGTCACAAGCCGAGTTCGCCCGGCGGTGCGGCCGTTCCGCCAAACTCATCAGCGAAATCATCGCGGGCAACGCTCCCATCGACTCGGAGACCGCCCTCCAGTTCGAGAAGGTACTGGGATTGAACGCCAGCATCTGGCTCGGCATCGAGACAGAGTACCGGCTCCGCCTGGCGCAGGAAGCTGAAGCCGAAAAGGCTGCCTCTTACGCCAAGTGGGCAAAATCATTCCCAATTGCGGAACTGGTCAAGCGGAACGCAATCGCCAAGCCCTCATCGGACGCGGACGCCGTATCAAAGCTGCTGGCATTCTTCGGCGTCGCGTCGGAGGATGCCTGGCAACGCAAATACGGAGCGGCAAATGTCGCCTATCGCCACTCTCCGAGCTTCACCAGTGACGATAAGGCGCTGGCGACGTGGCTTCGGATTGGAGAGGTCCAGGCCGAACGCGAGGAGTGCGTCGCTTACCACAAGGCCGATTTCAAGCAAGCCCTGAAGCAAATCCGCCGGCTCACGCAAACGCCGACGGCCGCGACTCTGCACGAGGCTCAACGGATCTGTAAAGACTCAGGCGTCGTCTTGGTTTTCGTCAAGCCTCTGCCGAAAACGGCGCTCAGCGGCGCCTCTTGGTGGCTGTCGCCCCGCAAAGCCATAATCCAACTGAGCGCGCGCGACAAAATGGACGACCAACTGTGGTTCAGCCTATTTCACGAGGCGGCGCATCTTCTTTTCCACAGCAAGAAGTCCGTTTTCATTCACGAAACCAACAGCGCGATTGCGGATATAGAGGCCGAAGCCAATACGTGGGCGGCCAATTTTCTCGTGCCGCGCCGTCATTGGGAGCGGTTTATCGCGTCGTCCGTGTTCAGTGAAAGCGTCGTCCGCCGGTTCGCCAAAGAGCAAGGGATAGCCCCGGGCCTGGTCGTCGGAAGACTCCAGCATGAAGGTCTTTTGCCCTGGTCACATCTGAATGGATTGAAAGTAAAGCTGGAGTGGAAAGAAAGCGCGAACAGCGCGTAACGAAGGGGGAATGGTCAGTGATCAGCCAGCCCCCCGCCGTCAAGCCCGGCGCCCCTCCACCGCCGCGATCTCTGTTCTCCCCCATTGTCAGCATCAGGATCCACTGGCTTTTGGGATGAGCGGAATAAGTGCGACCTCCCCCACCCTCCCATCCTGAAAATCCTGATTCAGACAGGCTGTTGACGCGCCGCCCCTATGGTATACTAGGTGGCTAGTGGCTGGTTTCGAGTAACCGCAGTTCACTGACCACTGGAAACCGATAATGGAAACCGACAACGAAAAACTGCAGTTCACCAGGAGCGCTTGACAATGAACGGTAAGTTTATCACTGCCTCCACAATGGAGCGAGATCATCTGGATTGGGGCGTCATGGGCTGGGCCAGTCGCCCCGCCACGACCGCGGCCCGGGATCTGGTCGTCATCGAAGTGACGCTGGAAACGGGCCAGGGGCATGCCTTCCACAAACACCCCCAACAGGAGGAGGTGATTTACGTCATCGACGGCACAATCGAACAGTGGATCGAACAGGAAAACCAGCGACTCTCGGCCGGCGACTCCGCTTTTATCGGCGCGGATGTAGTGCACGCCTCCTTCAACGACTCGGGCAGCCCGGCCAAACTGCTGGCGATCCTCGGCCCCTGTATTGGCGAGGAAGGCTATGCCCTGGTAGACGTGTTTGAAGAAGAACCATGGCGCTCGCTGCGATGAAGCCTGAAGAATGACATATACAGAGTATCCACGCTGACAGGGATCTCCACATGACCAATACATACCGCCTGATTCAGGTGGGAACCGGCGGCCAGGGCGGCAGCTGGTGCGCCCGTTTCCTGCCCCCTAATATTGCCGACGGTCGCATCGAAGTGGTGGCCGCGGTGGACGTGAACCCGGATGTCCACATCAACGCCCAGGAGCGCCTGGGCCTGCCCCCACATAAGTGCTACACGGATATTCAGCGCGCCTTCGATGAAAACCCGGCCGACTTCTGCACAGTTGTGACGCCGCCGGCCTTCCATGAATCTGTCGTGGATGCCGCCCTGGCCCACGACCTGCATATCCTCTCCGAGAAACCCATCGCCGATACGCTCGCCGCGTCTGTGCGCATCGCCGCCAAAGTGAAGCGGGCAGGCAAAAAGATGGGCGTGACAATGAGCCACCGTTTCGACCAGGACAAGACGACCCTGCGTCGGGAGTTGCGTTCGGGTCGCCCCGGCGCGCTCGACTACTTGGTCTGCCGCTTTACCTGCGGGCTGCGCAACTTCGGCGACTGGGGCGCGCGCTTCCGCCACACAATGCAAGAGGCCCTGATGATCGAAGGGTCGGTGCATCACCTGGACATCATCGCCGATATGGCTGGAGCCAAATGCGACACCCTCTACGCGCAGACCTGGAACCCGCCCTGGGGCGAGTACAACAGTGGCTCCCAGGGACACGTGATGATGACCTTCGAGAACGGCGTGCGTGCCACCTACGAGGGAGCCAAGACCAACGCCTGCGGCTTCAACGGCTGGGCGCGAGAATACATCCGCGCCGAATGCGAACGCGAAACCCTGATCATGGACAACCGGCGCATCGAACGTTTCCCCTACGAGCCGAAGAAGCAGAGCCGGGAAGGACAGGGCCAGGAGATCCCGCTGCTGGAGCAGGCGAAGTGGACGAACACCTGGCTCATTGCCCAGTTTCTGGATTGGCTGGATGGCGGCCCGCCGATGGAGACCAACATCGAAGCCAATCTCCAATCGGTTGCCCTGATCTTCGCCGCCATCGAAAGCAGCCATACCGGCCAGCCGCTGAAGGTGCAGGAATTCCTGCGCCAGGCCCAGGAAGAGATAGAAGACAGCGCACATCCAAACGCGTAAACGCACAGCATCACAGGAGATATCCCATGCCCGCAACCGTTCTTCTCGTCGGCGCGCTGGACACAAAAGGCGTTGAGTACGCATTTGTCAAGGATCTGATCGAAGCCAAAGGCTTGCAAACAGTCGTGGTCGATTTTGGCGTTATGGGCCGGCCGGCCTTTGAACCGCACATCAGCCGCGAGGAAGTAGTGGCCGCCGCTGGCGCTGATCTGGCATACCTGGCCGCCGGCACGCACAAGGATGAGGCCATGCGCACGATGGCCCAGGGCTTGGCATCCGTTGTGCAGCGCCTCTATAGCGAAGGGCGTTTCAATGGCATCGTGGCAATGGGCGGCAGTGGCGGCACGTCCATCGCCACTGCCGCCATGCGCGCCCTGCCTGTAGGCGTGCCCAAGCTGATGGTGTCCACCGTCGGCGGCGGGGATGTCAGCATCTATGCCGGCGGCAAAGACATTGCCTTTATGCCCTCCGTCGTGGACGTGGCCGGCATCAATCGCCTCAGCCGCGCCATCTACGCCAATGCGGCCGGCGCCATCGCCGGCATGGTGCAGACGGAAGCGGACTCCACAGCCGCTGAACGCCCACTCATCGCCGCCTCGATGTTCGGCAACACAACCGCGGCCGTCGACCACGCCCGCGGGCTCCTGGAAGAGGCCGGCTACGAAGTCCTGGTCTTCCATGCCACCGGCAGCGGCGGACGCACAATGGAAGATCTGATACGGGACGGCTACATCGCCGGCTGTCTCGATATCACCACCACCGAACTGGCGGATGAGATCTGCGGCGGCGTTTTCAGCGCCGGACCGCAACGGGGCCGCGCCGCGCCCCAAAAGGGCATCCCCACAGTCATCGTGCCCGGCTGCGTGGATATGGCGAACTTCGGCAGCATAGAGACGACGCCGGCGCACTATCGCCAGCGCTTGCTCTATCAGTGGAACCCGGAAGTGACCCTCCTGCGCACGAACGAGGAGGAGAATCGGCGGATGGGCGCTATGCTGGCCGCCGCCGCCAACGCCGCGCAAGCGGGCAGTGTTGCCGTTCTGATCCCCTTGGGGGGCGTCTCCATGCTGGACAGCGCAGGCGACCGCTTCTGGGATCCCAGCGCCGATCGCGCCTGCTTCGACGCCATAAAAGAAAATCTGCGCGCCGACATCCCGCTCATCGAAATGGACGCCAATATCAACGACCCAGAGTTTGCCGGGAAAGCAGTGTCCCTGCTACTGGAAATGCTGCGCGGCAGTGACCAGTAACCGCCACAGTTTTTAGCTATCAGTTTCAGCGGTCAGTAAACTAGGTTCCGTTGATATTTGAAAAGAGAGTTAACGCGGTATCCCCGCCCAACCGCGCGACAGAAGCCGCAGGGTGAAGCCTGAAGGATCGACCTTGACCAGTGGATGAACAGATTTTTGCCCTATGAGCGGCTGGAAGGTGGAGTTTCCTTTCAGTGAGTAGCCAAAAATACCGAGGCCAGACCTGTCGCCGCCGGCGGCCGCTTCCTGTCTGACTGCTTTACAATGCAACTGATGCGCCCGGCGGATTTTCCCTTCTTTGACATCGTCACAGAAATCGAGTAGCGTTTGTAAGTATGACCAGGAAAGCGGCCCTCTCCCAGTCCCATCAGCTCCTCGGCACCCTCTTGCAGTTGGCCCTGACGCCGGTGCAGGTCAGCGTGAACATCGAGGTAGATCTCCTGAGCGAGTCGCCCAAAGCGGATATTCTTCTCATGCGGCGTGAGGGAGAGACATGGAGCGCGTCGCAACGGGCGCGGCTGCCGGATGGCGTGCGCGATAGCGCGGCCGGCCATGCGCTGCTGGAGTTCAAGTATACGGAATCGGTGAACGAGACGGTCCTGGCGCAGGCGGGCGCCTACGACCATTTCTACCGCCAGGCGCAGAAGTTGCCTGCGGAGCAGGCGCTGACTGTGGCGCTGAGCGCCACGGATGCCGCGGCTGGTGGAATGGGGATACACAGAGGAGCGGCAGGGTGTCTTCCGCAGCCGTCTCCCTCTGTTGTGGCGCGTGCGGCTGCTGGTGTTGAACGATCTGCCATCCCAACCCCACAACGCCTATGTGAAGCTTTTTGCCAGCCGGGAGCGAGATGCAGCCTTTGCGGCGCTGGATGCGCCGGTGATAGCGGAGTCGTCTCGTCTGCAGGTCTACATGGTTGGTTTGCAACGGGCCTTGGATGTGAAAGGAGAGATTGAGATGGCGGAGGCATTGACGCCGGAGAAGGTGATGGAGATCGGCGAGCGGGTGCGTCAGCGCATCCTTGAAATGGCCACGCCGGAAGAGCGACTGATGGGCCTGGAGCCGGAAGAGCGACTGGCGGGCCTGGAGCCAGAAGAACGACTAGCAGGCATGAGCGCTGCAGAACGCCGGACACTCCTGCGATTGCTGCAAGAGGATGTGGACACTGTCGCCGGGGACGAAGCGAACAGGAACGGGGACGCTACCTGACTTGTGGTGTAGCGGAATGTGCAGCACGAGCTGGGTCGTAGTATCACCTTGCCTATGACCAGTCTCGTTGACAATTCATGCAAAACCAAACAAAAGTCAGGAATTTGCGCAGTTTCTGCCCTTGTTTGGTGGCGATTTTGAGCGTAGACATCGTACCGTTATCGCCTTTTGGGACTCTTTTCCAAATATCAACGGAACCTAGCCACTCGCCACGAACGGAGCATCCTGTATGTCAATCCCAAGACAAGAGATCCTGTCCCGCCTCCACGCCCAGCGGGCCGCCGGCCGACCGCTCATCGGCTGCGGCGCCGGTACCGGCATCTCGGCCAAGTTTGCCGAAGCCGGCGGCGCCGACCTGATCATCATCTACAACTCCGGGCGATTTCGCATGGCCGGACGCGGCTCTCTCTCCGGCATGATGCCCTACGGCGATGCCAATGGCATCGTCATGGAGATGGCGGCCGAAGTGCTGCCGATCGTCCAGGACACGCCGGTGCTGGCCGGTGTCTGCGGTACCGACCCCTTCCGACTGAAACCTGCATTTCTCAGGCAACTCAAGGAGATGGGCTTCAGCGGCGTGCAGAACTTCCCCACTGTCGGTCTCATCGACGGCGTCTTCCGCGAAAATCTCGAAGGCACCGGCATGGGCTACGATAAGGAAGTCGAGGCCATCTCCATCGCCCATCAGTTGGACCTGTTCACCGCTCCCTATGTCTTTACGCCGCAGGAAGCTACGGCCATGGCCCGCGCCGGCGCGGACCTGCTGGTGGCCCATGTCGGTCTCACCACCGCCGGCAGCATCGGCGCCGCGGTAGCCTACACTCTGGAAGAGGCCGTGGCCAAAGTGCAGGCCATCGCCGATGCCGGGTGGGCCGTCAACCCGCAGCTACTGGTGATCTGCCACGGCGGCCCCTTCGACGAGCCGGAAAACGTGGGCGTAGCCCTGCGGATGCTGCCCGGCATCGCCGGCTTTTTCGGCGCATCCAGCATCGAACGCCTGCCCACAGAGCGAGCCATCCGCGGGCAGGTGGAGGCCTTCAAAGAGCTGAAACTGGGGTGACGCCTGGCGCGGACCACCCCAGAATCCATAAGAGATACTTCGTCGAGTGGACCTTCCATTTTGCCGTACATTTGCTGTGTAAAAAGATCTACCCATCCGCAGTTGTTGAGGAGCAGAAATTATGCGGCGCAAGCGTTTTTGGATAATCGTGATATTTTGCATTCTGATGACACCCGCTTGCGGGGGTATATCGGCGCTGGAAGAAACATCAAAACCGACAGTTACACCAATAGCTACGACTGATCCTGCTTTGACCACGATCTCCGACGGTACGTGGCTGGTAGGCGAAGAGGTTCCCGCCGGGATATACTCGGCCCCAGGGGGCGATGAGTGCTCTTGGAAGCGGCGAAGCGGTTTCAGCGGAACCTCTGATGACACCATTGCCGGCGATTTCGGAGTAGTCCGGCCCGTTGTCGAAATTGCTCCAACGGACAAAGGGTTCACGACGAGCGACTGTGGCCAGTGGACTCTCGTCAAGTCAGTGTCAACGCCGATGCCGACGCCGACACTCACGCCGACTAAGAAACCTGCTCCGAAGCCCGTTGTCAGTATCCCACAGGGCTGGCAACCGATCTCGAGTGAGCGCCTCGGCTATTCGCTGGCAGTCCCACGCGGCTGGCTGATCTTTGACCTGCAGAGCGGCCAACTGGGCCAATTCATCGGCTCTCTCGGAGATCCAGCCGCAGCAGCGCAATTGCAAGAGTTCCTGGACAGCCCTGAAGGACAGAACGCCGGCCATCTCGCAGTGGAACTGAACATTTTCGCCCAGCCGCCTTTCTCGTCACTAGCAGGCGTTTACACATTCCCGCTTAGCGATGACATATCGCAAGAACAGGTGAAAGAATATGTGGCCGGGGCAATCGAATCGGTTGATATGGACTATGTGAAGCTCCAGAGTCTGGAAATTGGCACAATCAACAATCTGCCCTCTATTCAGGGAGTTGGCACGGTCGACCTCAGCAGCGCGGATTTCGACTTCAACGCTCATGTTGTCATTACGGCGTTGCGAGCAAACGATACGGCCTATATTCTGCTTTTGGTAACTTGGGCCAACGTCGCCAAGGGCAAGCAGCCGCTGATCGACCAGATTGTCGGTACTTTCCGCTCCAATATACCAGCGCCAATATCAGAACCAGCAGGTGTTGTGAAGCCAGGAACATATCTGGTTGGCATCGATATTCAGCCAGCTACCTACGTAGGTCATACCGGTACAGGGATTGGGGATTTCTGTTATTGGGAACGCCTTAAGGATCTGACCGGAAAATTTA
This sequence comes from uncultured Caldilineaceae bacterium, assembly GCA_958295915.1. GTDB lineage: Bacteria > Chloroflexota > Anaerolineae > Caldilineales > Caldilineaceae > Bin5. The sequence continues at coordinate 1,345,020 of OY282381.1, read as the reverse complement.
ACAGCATTCTGGCAAATGATAATTCCATAGGTCTGTTCTATGTGGAAATCTTGCCTAGCGACAAAGCCTTTATGACACGCTGTGAGCTGAAGCATATCGACCAAGTGCCCGCCCCAGATAAATTCCTTACCAACCTGCTGCCTGGCATGTATATAGTCCATCGGGACATCGCCCCAGGGTTGTACAGAGGACAGGCTCCTCAGGGGGATAGTTGCTATTGGGAAAGACTACGCAATGCTTTGGGTGTATTTAGTGACATATTGGCGAACGACAATGCTGAAGGCCGGTACTTTGTTGAAGTGCTGCCGAGTGATTTCGCCGTGCGCTTCCGCTGTCCTGTGGAGAAGGTGAGATGAACAAGACAGATTTGCAGACATATAAGGAGAACAGAAATGATACAGCCCGCTCAAATTCATCAGAATTTCATCGAGACGCGGCTTGTCTTTGGGGAGGGGTGGTGTGTCTCCCACAGCGCCATGCACATTGAGTACTCAAGATTTTTACGTGTTAAGAATGCCAACAACACGGACAAGGCAGCGCTTTACCGTCGGATTCGAGAACGCCCTGGCGTGACGAGTAAATACGTCTCTGGTCGCGAGTACTTTTTCGGAGTCGGCATTTGCCCCAGAGAAAGACTCTATTCCAACATCCCCGGCATCGACAAGCCGGTCTCCCGTCTCGTGCTGGGTACCATGTGGATGAATACCGGCAATCTCGATGCTACCTTTGCCGCGCTGGACGCCTTTCACGATGCCGGCGGCAACTGCTTCGACACAGCCCACGGCTATGGCGGAGGTGACAGCGAGCGCGCCGTCGGCCAGTGGATTCACAGCCGGAACGTGCGTGACGAAGTCGTTATCCTGGGCAAAGGCGCTCACCACAGCCGGGACCGCAAACGAGTTACGCCCTTCGACATCCAATCCGACCTCCACGACAGCCTGGCGCGCTTCCAAGTGGATCATATCGACCTCTACCTGCTCCATCGCGACGACCCCAGCAAACCAGTCGGCCCGATTGTAGAGACGCTCAATGCGGAGAAGGAAGCCGGCCGCATCCACGCCTTCGGCGGTTCCAACTGGAGCGTCGAACGCCTGCAAGAGGCCAACGACTACGCCGCGGCCCACGGTCTGACGCCTTTCGTCGCCAGCAGCCCCCAGTTCAGCCTGGCCGTGCAGCAGGTACCCCCCTGGATCGACTGTATCAGTCTCAGCGGGCCCGCCGGGGAAGCGGCGCGGGCTTGGTGCCGCCAGAACAGCGTCACACTCTTCGTATGGTCCAGCCTGGCCGGCGGTTTCTTCAGCGGCCGCTTTCGCCGCGACAATCTCGACACACTGACCGAGCCTTATGACCAGCTCGCCATCAAGGTCTACTGCTGCGAGGAAAACTTCCAGCGCCAGGACCGGGCGCAGGAGCTGGCCGCGTGCAAAGGCGTCACAGTGCCCCACATCGCCCTTGCCTATGTCTATAACCAGCCCGAAGGCATCCACGCCCTCTCTGGCGCGCGTACCCCCGACGAAGTGCGGGTCAATGTCGAGGCGACGGAGATCGAGTTGACCGCCGCTGAAATCGCCTACCTGGATCTGAAGAGGTAAGCGACGTTTGACAATGCAGAACTATACCTGTGGCCGGCGGCGGCAGTACAGCGTCCGCGCTCTGTAGCGGGAAATAAAAGGGGATCTGGGTTTATAGCCTAGATCCCCTTTTGTGGAACGATGAAGACGCCCAATCATTTCTTTGGTGGAGATGGCGGGAATCGAACCCGCGTCCGCAACATTCGCCCTGAAACGTCTACAAGCATAGTCGATCACAAGGGTCAGAACGCTCTCTGGATTGTGGTACTGAGATCGTTCTGTATCGCCGGTGGGCCTCGGATCAACGCGAGGCGCTTCCCCGGCTAGCCGATGCGCTTAGGCAGCTCTATCGGCATCCGGCTGCCGCAGCTCACAGTATATGACGGCGACCGTCCAGCCTGCTGGCCCCACCCGGACGGGCCGTGACCCTTGAAAAAGGGTCGGTGGCTTACTTAGGCGGCCAGAGCTGCGGGAGCAGCCTTGGCGAAGCCAAAGTTGAAAGCCATGCCTGTATTTTTGGCATTTGTAAGGTGTGCGCCTTTTTAACGTAGTCGACGCTCTACGGCTTGCAGTCTCAGGCCTGACAATGCCCCGTCGAAGCCGTTCATCCCCATCGATGTAAGTATACATCAATTCACAGGCAAGGTCAACCCTTCACGCCTTCGATTTGCGCGGATAGGGGAGAGTGCGCTGCGGCCAGAGCCTTTACGAACTACACAGAGTCGTGCGCAGCCGCGATGCTGCGAGGAATTTCCTGGTGTTTCCTTGCGTCTCTGCGTCTTAGTGTCCTTGCGTTCCATTCTTTACGCTGCGATGAATTTCTGGGTGTTCTTTGCGTCCTTGCGTCTTGGCGTCCTTGCGTTGCTTTCTGGGTGTTTCCTTGCATCCTTGCGTTGCTTTCTGGGGGTGCGTTATACACAACGCGCTCTTGACATCATCCGCGCGGCGTGTATAATGCCCCCGGCGCGCAGCCCGAAATTGTCCGCCCTATGAATTGAAGGCTGCCTCTGTTTTTCCAGCCCGCCGTACCCGGCGCGGCCACCAAGTTTGAAGCTGAGATCAGCCCATGGCACGCGCTGTCACCCGCAAGAAACTGATCGAAGTCGCCCTGCCCCTGGACACCATCAACGTCGCCTCCGCGCGCGAGAAATCGATCCGTCACGGTCACCCCAGCACCCTGCACCTGTGGTGGGCGCGTCGTCCCCTGGCCGCGGCGCGCGCCGTCATCTTCGCCAGCCTGGTGGACGACCCCTCTGCATGGCCGCAGCTGTTCCCCAGCGAGGAGGCCCAGTCCGAGGAGCGCCAGCGGCTCTTCGACCTCATCGAGCAGCTGGTCAAGTGGGAGAACACCACCGACGAGAGAGTCCTGGAAGAGGCGCGCGCGGAGATCCGCAAGAACTGGCGTGGCGCCTGCGCGGACAACCGCGCCCACCCGCGCGCGGCCGACCTGTTCGACCCCGACAAACTGCCGGCCTTCCACGACCCCTTCGCCGGCGGCGGCTCCATCCCCCTGGAGGCGCAGCGGCTAGGTCTGGAGAGCTTCGCCAGCGACCTCAACCCGGTGGCAGTGCTGATCAACAAAGCCATGATCGAGATACCGCCCAAATTCGCCGGCCGGCTGCCGGTCAACCCTAGGGTAAGAAGTGAGGGGGGAGGAGAGAGGAGCGAGCAAGGGAGGGACGGTGATGCGCCATCGGGAGACGATTCTGTGGCGGCAGTCGATGGAGGCGGCATGCGGGCTGTCTCATCTGTCGCGCGCAGAGAAGTAGGCATGCCTTCTCAGAATACGGCCCGCGCTCGAGAACGCACGAGATTTCTCGGGGTCACACGCCGTGACAGAGAGGCTGCTGATGCCGTGCGAAGCCCAACGCGAGCCCCAGCCACTGTGCGGTCTGATGGACGAGGCGAGTCGAATGCTGACAGTCATGCGCCGCAAACGCCGCGCCATCTGACCTCTCACTCCGCACTCCTCTTTCCTCTTTCCTATCGCGGCGCGGCCGGCCTGGCCGAGGACGTGCGCTACTACGGCAAGTGGATGCGCGCCGCGGCCGAGAAACGCATCGGCCACCTCTACCCCAAGCTGGAAGTCACGCCGGAGATGGCTCAGGCGCGGCCCGACCTTGAGCGGTACGTAGGCCGCAAGCTGACGGTCATCGCCTGGCTGTGGGCGCGCACGGTACGCAGCTCCAACCCGGCCTTCGCCGCTATAGAGGCGCCGCTGGCGTCTACCTTCATCCTGTCGAAGAAAAAGGACAGGGAAGCCTACGTCGAGCCGCTGATCGAGGACGACGGCTACCGCTTCACCGTCAAGGCGGGGCCACCGCCGGAGAGGGCCAGGAAGGGCACTAAGCTGGCGCGCGGGGCAAACTTCCAGTGTGTGATGTCCGGGGCGCCGATGACCCCTGATTACATCAAGGCCGAAGGGATAGCCGGTCGCCTGGGCGCGCGCCTCATGGCCATCGTTGCCGAGGGAGATCGGGGACGGGTCTATCTGCCTCCCACAGAAGAACATGCCGCCATAGCCCGACAGGCCGAACCGGATTGGAAGCCAGAGAACGATCTGATTGGCAAATGCCGAGATCAATTGCCGCTGTACGGCATGAACACGTTCGCCGATCTCTTCACCGATCGCCAGCTAGTGGCGCTGACCACCTTCAGCGACCTGGTAAGTGAGGCGCGCGAACGCATCCGACTCGACGCCGCGGCCGCTGGTCTGCCGGATGACGGCATCCCCCTGCGCGACGGCGGCGTCGGGGCCACTGCCTACGCCGAGGCGCTGGCTGTGTACTTGGCATTTGCTACTTCAAAGTTGGCAAACATCGGCTCCTCGATTGCGACGTGGATGAGTGACCGCGGCGCATTCCGCGAGACATTCGCTCGACAGGCAATTCCTATGGTTTGGGACTATGCCGAAGCGAATCCTTTCACAGACACAGGTGGGGGGCTGGGTACAGCGCTCAGCAAGAGTGGGATGGCAATCGCCGCGTTTCCGGCATCGGTATTGGGAAATGCTTGCCAGGTCGACGCATCCACTCAAGCGCTGACACACGCGAAAGTTGTCTCGACCGACCCGCCGTACTACGACAACATCGGTTACGCCGACCTGTCCGACTTCTTCTACGTCTGGCTGCGCCGCTCGCTGCGCCAGGTTTTTCCTGATATCTTCGCCACGCTGGCCGTTCCAAAGGTCGAGGAACTGGTCGCTACGCCCTACCGCCACGGCAGCAAGGACAAAGCGGAGGCGTTCTTCCTTGACGGCATGACGCGGGCGCTGCAGCGTCTCGCTGAGCAGTCGCACCCGGCCTTTCCCGCTACCATCTACTACGCCTTCAAGCAGTCGGAGAAGAAAGGCGATTTCGGGACTTCGAGCACGGGCTGGGAGACGTTTCTCGAGGCAGTAATCCGAGCTGGATTGGCTGTAAGCGGAACATGGCCGATGCGAACGGAAGGAACGGGGCGAATAGTAGCCAAAGGCGCCAACGCCCTCGCCTCCAGCATCGTCCTTGTCTGTCGCCCGCGCCCTGCCGACGCGCCCCTGGCCACGCGCAGCGAGTTCGTCGACGCGCTCAAAGCGGAACTGCCGCCGGCTGTGGCCAAGATGCAGACCAGCAACATCGCGCCCGTGGACCTGGCCCAGACCGCCATCGGCCCCGGCATGGCCATCTTCAGCCGCTACGCGCGCGTGTTGAGCGTCAGCGGAGAGACCGTATCGGTGCGCGATGCCCTGGCCCTCATCAACCAGACCCTGGACGAGACGCTGAGCGCGCAGGAGGGCGACTTCGATACCGACACGCGCTGGGCCCTGGCCTGGTTCGAGCAGGTAGGCTTTGCCGAAGGAGAGTTCGGGGTGGCCGAGACGCTCTCCAAGGCCAAGAACACCAGCATCGACGGCCTGGTCGCGGCCGGCATCCTGCAGGCCGGGGCCGGCAAGGCGCGCCTGTTGCGCCCCCTGGAACTGCCGGTCGACTGGGAGCCGCAGACAGACACGCGGCTCACTGTCTGGGAGGTAGTGCACCACCTTGTGCGCGTCCACTATCAGCAGGGCGAGGAGGCGGCCGGCGTCCTGTTGGCGCGCTTGAGAGGCAACATCAGGGACGCGCGCGAGCTGGCCTACCGCCTCTACCACATCTGTGAGCGCAAGAAGCGCGCCCAGGAAGCGCACGACTACAACGCCCTGGTCCGCAGCTGGCCGGAGATCGCGCGCCTGGCTGTGCGGGCGACATGGGCCGCGCAAGCGACGCTCCTGGACACATAAGAGGGGAACAGCAGTGGCTGGTTTCCAGTGGCGAGTGGCTGGAAACATCCCCTGGGATCGCGGGCGTCTCGCCCGCATCGTCCGCATAAACGCTACTGTCTGCAACCCGGCGCGCTTGGGTCGCACCCGCAGAGACTGTTAAAATAGGCCGGCGAAAACGCGCGCATACGGCAGGCGCTTGTATAGGGTATCCATGACATGAACGACAAACCGAGCGACAGTGGCCTTCTTCTGCCGAATCTGTCGATAGAGAATTTCCGCGGGATAAAGAAACTCGCCATCCCGCGCTTAGGCCGCGTCACGCTGCTCGCCGGCAAGAACGGCGTCGGCAAGACGACAGTGCTCGATGCCGTTAAGGTCTATGCGGGGCGTGCACAGTATGCCGATTTGGAAGAATTGCTAAGGCGTCGCGAGGAGTTTTCGGTCGCCACTGATGAAGAAAGTGGCAACTTGGCAGAACCGGATTGGGGCGCTCTCGTCTATGGCCGAGATACTTACCAGAATGCCAGGATGTCAATTGGGCCAACACAAGTTGAGCGCCAACTCAGGCTCGAGACGATCTCCTTAGCCGATCTAACTGATGCTGAGGCCGCTAGTTTAAGAGAAATATTTCGTGAATATCTATTGGAAGACGGGATGCGTACAATCAGAGCGGCGTTTCAAGACTATAATTGGATAATCCCAGAGCTTTTCTTCCGCGGCCAACGCATAAACACTGTTGTTGGAGGGACCAGGAGGCGTCTGATAGATCGAGGCATCCGATTTCGGCTACAAGAATCCAGACTGCCATCCACAACAACTTGTAAGGTGCTGGGTCCAGAATTAATGAGTAATTTTGTTATAGCCCAGTTCTGGGACAATGTGGCGCTGACGGATGGCGAGAGCCAGGCGACACGTGCGTTAGGTCTGATATACGGCGCCGACGTGGAACGGGTCGCGGTGGTCGGGGACGATGCGCCAAGTCGTAGAGGGGGGCGGCGGGCCATCGTAAAGCTCAAGAGCTACGATCGTCCGGTGTCGTTACGAAGCCTCGGTGATGGCGCAGTGAGGCTATTCGGAGTCGCCTTGGCCCTGGCCAACAGCCGAGGAGGCTTCCTCCTAATCGACGAAGCAGAGAATGGCATTCACTACTCAGTGCAGCGAGATTTCTGGCGCATGGTATTGCGAACGGCTCAGGAGAGCAATGTCCAGGTCCTGGCAACAACGCATAGCTGGGACTGCGTAGTTGGCTTCGCGCAGGCGGCTGGGGAGGATGAAAACGCCGAGGGCGTGCTGGTGCGACTCGACAGGGAAGAAGATCGACTGGACGCGGTAGAGTATTCTGAACGAAAACTCAGGATTGCCGCCGAACATGGTATAGAGGTTCGGTAAGTCTATGGCCAATCCCCATTCATCGCCTCGGATACTGCTGGTTGAAGGGAGAGATGACAAGCACGTGATCCAACATCTTTCACATCGCAGCGAATCGATGCCGTCGTTCGACATCAAGGATACCGATGGCATCGATCAACTTCTCGATATTTTTGAAGTAGAGATCGACCACAAGGAGAAAATCGTAGGGATCGTGCTGGATGCCAACGAAGACCTTAAGGCGCGTTGGCGGGCTGTTACGGGTAGGCTGGGGCGTATCGATTCCCCCGCTCAACCTCAACGTGCCGGAACTATCATAGACGGGAAACCGCGAGTCGGAATCTGGCTAATGCCCAATAATCAGTCGTGCGGTGAACTCGAGGACTTCGTAGCCGCGATGATACCCGACGACGATCCGGTATGGCCGTTGTCCGAGCAGTACATCGATGGGATTCCAAAAAAGTGCCGAGCCTTCAAATCCAAGAAAACGGTACGGGCCAAGGTCCACGCTTGGCTGGCGACAAGGGAAGAACCCCGCAAGATGGGCGCGGCAATACGCGCACAGGACGTAAACATCGACGGGGAGGATGCCATCAGCTTTGTGCAGTGGCTGCGTGATCTATTCGAGTGAAAACTGTAATGAGGGTGATCAAGGGCCGTCACCCAATCAAGATCGCGCCGCAGGCATGGTTACTCAGCGGGGATGGGACCGCACGATGACCACTGCAGCGATCATTCGACTAGGGTAGACCGCATCCACGCCGATGAGGGCGGTGAGGAGACACTGTATGGCGATTACCAATAGAGACCGTGTCGGGAGCGCGATGGACAGCCTTAAAGCTGGACTGGGGCCGTTCGTCTCGCGTGAGTTCATCAGCCGGCACAAGGGCAGCACGCCGCAGGTCTTGCAGCGCATCCTGGGAATGACGTTTCAGGATCCGAAACGCCCGTTCCACGAGATGGACACCGCTGGCCTGCTGCGGGTGATGTGGAATTCGTGGAACGAGGTCTTCGCCATACCGCTCGGACCGGTCGAACGAAGTCTGGTCAGCGAGCTGCGCGAGTTCCGCAATCGTTGGGCCCACCAGGAACCGTTTTCAAGCGACGACACGTACCGCGCGCTCGACTCCACACACCGGCTGTTGACCGCCGTCTCCTCTCCCAGCGCAGCCGAAGTCGAGAAGCTGAAGATGGAATTGCTGCGCGTGCGCTTCGAGGAGCAAGCCCGCAGCCAGCGCCGCCGCGCCAGCGGGCTGGCCGTAGAGAACCGCTCGACCGCCGGCCTCCCTGCCTGGCGCGAGGTGGTCAGCCCGCATCCGGACGTGGCCAGCGGTCACTACCAGCAGGCCGAATTCGCCGCAGATCTGTGGCAGGTGCATCTGGGCGAGGGCGTGGACGAGTATCGGAACCCAGCCGAGTTTTTCCGCCGCACCTACCTGACCGAGAGCTTGAACGGCCTGCTGATCAACGGGATCCGGCGTCTCAGCGGCAACGGCGGCGAACCGGTCGTGCAGCTGCAGACCAACTTCGGCGGCGGCAAGACGCACTCGATGCTGGCGCTCTATCACCTCTTTTCCGGCGCGCAACCCAGCGACATGCCCAGCATCGATGAAGTGATGCAGGCCGCCGGCGTGACCAGGCTCCCCAAAGTGAATCGCGTCGTGCTGGTGGGCAACCGCATCTCGCCGGGCAACCCGGTCACCAAGGCGGATGGCGTGCAGGTGCGCACGCTGTGGGGCGAGCTTGCCTGGCAACTGGGGCAGGCCGCCGGCGGCCTGCCCGAGGCGCGCAAAGCCTATGAGCGAATCAGGGCAGACGACGAACACGCCACCAATCCCGGCGACGCCCTGCGCCAGCTCCTCAACGACTATGGGCCGGCCCTGATCCTGATCGACGAGTGGGTGGCCTACGCGCGTCAACTGCACGACGAGAGCGACCTGCCCGCCGGGTCGTTCGAGACGCAGTTTACATTCGCCCAGGCCTTGTCCGAGTCCGCCAAGCTACCGCCGAACTGCCTCCTGGTGATCAGCCTCCCCGCCTCCGACAGCGCTGACCCGGCGCGCGCGCAGACTGAGGATATCGAAGTGGGCGGTGTGCGCGGACGAGAAGCGCTGGCGCGGCTGGGCAACGTGGTCGGGCGCGTGGACGCATCATGGCGTCCGGCCAGCGCCGACGAGAGTTTCGAGATCGTCCGCCGGCGTCTCTTCCTGCCTCTGGTCGCACAGTCCGCCTTCACAACCCGCGACAATGTGGCGCGCGCCTATCACAACTTCTACCGCACGCAGCCACAGGAGTTTCCGCCCGCAGCTGCGGACTCTGACTACGAAAAGCGGATCAGAGAGGCCTATCCAATCCATCCGGAAGTGTTCGAAAGACTGTATTCCGACTGGTCCACACTGCCGAGCTTCCAACGCACGCGCGGCGTACTGCGCTTGATGGCAGTCGTGATCCACACACTGTGGGAATCAGGAGACCGCAATCCGCTGATCCAGTCGTCCAGCATTCCGCTGGACGACCATCGCGTACAGACCGAGTTGGCGCACTACCTGCCTGAGAACTGGGCGCCGGTCATAGAGCGAGACATAGATGGCGCCGGTTCGCGTCCTCTGCAGATCGATAGAGAACATCCCAACCTCGGCCGCTACAGCGCCAGCCGACGGGTGGCGCGCGCCATCTTTCTCGGCTCCGCGCCTACGCAAACCGCGGCCAATCAGGGGCTCGACGAACGGCGCATCAAGCTCGGCTGCGCCATGCCCGGAGAGACATTGTCGCTCTTTGGCGATGCCTTGCGGCGGCTGGCCGATAACGCCACCTACCTCTACAGAGACGGCACCCGTTACTGGTATTCGACCCAGCCGACTGTGACCAACCTTGCCGAGAGCCGAGCCGAGGAGCTGAAGCGCGACCCGGACACGGTGACCCTGGAGATCGAAAGGTGGCTACGCACGCATCTGAGGGAGAGAGGCGATTTTAACCGTATCCATCCCTGCCCGGCTTCCGGCCAGGATGTGCCGGACGATATGGGAGTGGCTCTGGTGGTGCTGGGCGTTGACTATCCGCACACCAGGGGCGCGGATAGCCACGTCCCTGCCGCAGCCCAAGCCATCCTGGAGTCCAGAGGCAGCGCGCCCCGCCTTTTCAGAAATTCGTTGGTTTTCCTGGCGGCGGACGCAGCCCGGCTACAAGACCTCGAACAGGCGGTCAGGTGGTTCCTGGCCTGGCAATCGATCATGGACGATAGGGAGCCGCTCGACCTGCCGCCGCATCAGGTGAGGCAGACCCAGGTACAGATCGACTCCGCTAAGGAAACAATCAACGCCCGCATTGGAGAGACCTTCCAGTGGCTGCTGACGCCGACCCAGAAGGGGCCCCGCGCGGACACTGCCTGGCGGTCGACCAGATTGACCGGGAATGAGTCCATCATCGAACGCGTCTGCAATAGGATGCGCCACGACGAGATGCTGGCGCCGACTCTTGCCAGCACGCGGCTGCGTATGGAGTTGGACCGGGTTCCCTTGTGGCGGGGAGAACACGTCGCTGTGCGCCAGCTTGTGGATGACTTTGCCCGCTATCTCTATCTGCCGCGGCTCAAAAGGCCTTCAGTCCTACTCGGCGCCATACACGACGGCCTGTCGCTGCTGACGTGGGAGCGGGAATCCTTCGCCTACGCCGACAGTTTCGATGAAGAGACCGGCAAATACCGCGGTCTGCGCGTCGCGCAGGGTATTGCCCTCACCGAGACCGATCTGGGGTTGATAGTCCATCCGGAGGTCGCGCGGCGCCAGCTGAACGTCGAGGCGGTTCCTGTCCGAGAGCCGGAGGGTGGGTCTGGCACAGGCTATGTTGCGCCGCCGGCCACGCCGGCGGAGGGCTATGATGAGCGACCGAACACGCGGCCAACCCCGCCCAAGGCCAAGCGCTACCATGGCTCAGTCAAGCTCGACCCCACCCGGTTAGGGCGTGATGCCAGCGTGATCGCCACCGAAGTCATTGCGCATCTGTCGGGTCTGATCGGCGCGAATGTGAGATTGACCCTGGAGATCGAGGCCGACATTCCCGACGGCACGCCGGATCAGGTCGTGCGCATCGTCACCGAAAACAGCCGCAACCTGAAGTTCGACGACAGCGGCTTCGAGCGCGAGTAGCATTGCCCCAGTGATCAGTGCAGTTGCTGGCTCACTAGCCACTGCAGTCACCGCAGTTCTTCAGCCCAAAGCGGCCTCTATACTTTGGATCGCCATCTCCAATACCCTGATGCGCGCAACTCGTTTCGATTCAGCAGCCACGACGGTCCAGGGCGCCAGCACCGTATCTGTTTTCTGCAGCATTTCCTCTATCGCATCTTGGTATGCCTGATGCTTCCCCCGGTTTCGCCAGTCTTCTTCCGTGAGCTTCCACTGTCGCAACGGATCTTTGGCCCGGCTCTCGAAGCGCCGCTTTTGTTCCCCCGCGGAGATGTGCAGAAAAAACTTAATCAGAATCGTCCCGTCCAGGATCAGGAGCGACTCCCAATGTTGAATCTCTTTATAGGCGCGTCGCCATTCCGGGACTGTTGCAAAGCCCTCTACGCGCTCTACCAGCACGCGCCCATACCATGTGCGGTCAAAAATGCACATGCCCCCTTTGCCAGGAACGGCTGGCCAGAACCGCCAAAGGAAATGGTGGCGCTTCTCACGATCTGTTGGCGCCTGATACTGATGCACAGAGTAGTGGCGAGGATCTAAAGGTTCTGTCAGCCGCCTGATGCATCCTCCTTTTCCCGCTGCATCCCATCCTTCGAAAAGGATAAGGAGAGGGGGCCCCGGCTTTCCTCCGATTTGTCCCCCCAATCGCAGGCGCAAAGCCAGGAATTCCTTTTGGCGAGCAAGCAGTAAGCGATTGTACTCTTTCCGATTCAGCGTCTGGCCTAAGTCGACATGATCCAGAATTGAATGTTCCATATTCGTCTCAATTAGGAATTGGTTAATTCGTAATCGTTCAGTATTCGTCTTCCCAGATGTACTCCTGACGGATCGGGTAGAACACATCCAGAATCTTGCAGCGGGTGATGGCTCTGCCGGCGTGCTCTGCGTTGCCTGGGATCACGGCAATTTCACCCGGCCCCAGGACGCGCGTGGCGCCGCCGGTGATGCTGATCTCAAAGTGACCTTCCAGCATATTGATAACCTGTTCATGGGGATGGGAATGGGCCGGCAAAGGCGCATCGGCCTCGATCGTCCAGTAGATGAGCGTCATGTTGTCGGTATGAATGAATTTGCCGGAAAAGCCGGGGAATAGCTCCCGTTCCGCGGTGGTTTCGAGATCGTATGAGTCCATTTTTCGCTCCCCTGTGTGAGACTGAAACGGCAGTGGTCAGCAGCCAGGAACTGCAGTATACTGGCCACTAATCACTAGCCACTGCCGTTACTCCTTCCATCTGCGCCACGATTGCCATTGATTGGATCGCGTCCCGAATGTCGGTCAGGGGCGTCTGGCCGCTGCGGACACACTCCGCTATATGCTCGTGCATCGTCAGTACGCCATCGTAACGGCTCACGTCCGCCCTGTCTACGCCGTCCACCTGCCAGCCGCCCATCACGCGCGCCTGATCGTCCGCGTGGATTTCGATCTCCGCCGGGATCTTCATGTAGCAGCCGACACCCACGCCGTGCAGTTCCGAGCGCAGCACCCGCCCACCGGAGGCGCGATTGCCGTGGATGATACCGGTGGCGCCGTTATCGAAGCGGATGAGAGCGGTATAGCAGTTGCGGTAATCGCTGCCAAAACGATCCTGATAGGCGCTGACCTCCAGCGCTTCGCCGTCAGCCATATAGCGCACCAGATCGACGACATGACAGATGTCTTCCCATAGGGTCGTGGTGAAGCTGCGCGCCTTCTCGCCCAGGAGCCGCTTGTGGAAGGTGCCCACGGCTGTGGAGACCGGCCCCAGCTGCTCCACATGGCGCAGGGCCTCCTGGGTGACAGCGGCATAGCGACGCTGAAAGCCGACGACGGCGAAGACGTTGTTGGCCACCGCCGCATCGTGGATCTGCTGCACTTCCTCCATGTTCATGCCCGGCGGCTTTTCGATAAATATGTGCTTGCCGGCGTTCAGGCAGTCCAGGGCCGGCTGCAGGAGCCAACGCTCATGCATCACACAGTAGACTAGATCCGGGTCGATTTCCTCCAGCATCTGCCTATGATCGCTGTAGCGGTACTGAAAATCGTACTCCACAGCCACTTGGTGCAGACGCTCCTCATCCAGCTCACACACGGCCATCATCTCCACATCGGCCAGCCGGTTGACATTGGGATAGTGGGCGTTCTGGCTACGGGGACCGGCGCCGATAAAAGCGGTGTGTAGCATCAGGATATCCTCTCACTTGAATTGTCGCTGGCATTCCAGTCATAGTCCACAAAGCCCTCAGCGCGCACCAGCAGCGCCGAGTCGATCATCGTGCGCAGGTCGCCCTGGGGCCGGTAGTTGATCAGGCTGCGGCCCTTGGTGATGTCGTGATCGTATTGGTAGCGCACCGGCAGACGGATCTCCAGCGGTTCCACGCCGCTGATTTCCGCCAGGATCGCCGCCGCCTCCGGAAAGCTGAAGGGGGCCGGCGAGCCGCAGTTGAAGGATTCGTCGACCGCGCCCGGCTCCTCTACTGCGCAGACCAGCATATGGGCGATATCGCGGGCATCATTGGGCTGATATAGCCAGGGCCGTCCCTCCAGATCGCGCACGCTGCAGGGCTGCTCCGCATCCACCGCCTGGGCCAGCAGATCATGCCACAGCTCTGTGCCGTCGGCCATGTATAGTTCGCCCAGAGGATTGCGCTGGCTCTGCTGCAGGAGCCTGGCCACCGCGCCGACCGTAAAATGGCCGAGGATGGCATCGCCGGAGCGCACGTGGCTGGGCCGCACAATCGAGATGCGCAGACCGGTCTCCCTGGCCGTCATCGTGGTGAACTCCTCACCGATCAGCTTGACCAGCGAGTACTCACCCATCGGCCGCTTCGGGTGACGCTCATCCACCGGATGGTAGGCGCAGGCGATGATTTCACCGTTGTTGGGGAAGACGCCGGAGGAACTGGTGTAGACGAGCCGCTCCAAGTGGTCGGCATGCGCGCCGCAGACGCGAGCGATCAGCCGGTTGATCTGCAAGTTGTTCTCGAACTGAGGGCCGACATAGTTGGCGGTGTGAACGACCGCGTCCACCCCTGTCACCGCGCTGTTCACGAACGCTTCGTCGGTCAGATCGCCTGTGGCCAGTTCAATATCCAGTCCGTCCAATCGCTCCAGCGCCGGGTCATCCGGCAGAACTGTGCCGCGCACCTCGTGGTTGCGCGCCAGCAGCTGCCGCACCAGACGACAGCCGACCTGACCGGCAGCGCCGGCGACAAGGATTTTCATGGGAAGCCCCCTTTCGAAGTGGTCAGTGAAACGCCGGTAGCCAGTGATCACCGGTGATCACTGGCCACTGCAGTTATGGCAGAAATTCACTCTTTTTCTAAAACGTCATTCAGATATCCTACTACGTCCCGGAAGGAGATGATTCCGATGGGGTGATTGTTGTCGTCCACCAGGGGGAGGTGACGGAAGCCATGGACAGACATCAGATTCAGAGCCTGTGCGATGGGCAAGTCCGCTTTCAGGGCCAGCGGCTCCGGCGTCATGTAGTCCGCAACCGTCTGTTGAGCGAGATCATCGACGACCCCGACGACCCGCATCAGCGCATCCCATTCGGTGAAGATGCCCACCAGCCGGTCCTCTTCGTCGGTCACCAGCACGCAGCCGATGTTGTGCCGGTTCATCTGCCGGATGGTACGCGCCAGAGAACTGTGCTCGCTCATGGTAATGGGGATGTTCGGTTCCAGCGCCGAGACAGTATCCGTCACCAGAAGATCCTGAAAGTCCGAGATTTTCTCTTCCGGTTTATCCAGATCATCGATATACTCTTCATCTAATCCGGTGATCGGCATCACAGACGCCTGTGATGAGGCGTCCAAGCGTCTGACACTGATTGCGGCCTCGCCATCGCGCCTCTCTCGGGCAGAGGCGCATTCAACCTCCTTCCGGGTGTGAACCGTCCACAGGTCTGCGGCCAGGTAGAGTTGATTCAGATCACCGACACCTCGTTCTTCCTGGGCCGTCCGCACCTGAGATATCAGTTCGGCCGCGTAGTCGGGTTTGCGCACATCCCGGATCACGCCCATCGCCGCCGGATAGTCCGGGAACTCCATACTACCGAGAATTGACGCCAGCGGCTTTGAGGTAGCGTCATGGACCAGAATGTCATCCAGGTCCACGTCATCCAGGGAGACGACTTCCGGCGTGAAACCGTTCAGCCGGATGCCTTTGTCCTGGTTCTTGCCGAAGATCATGTGCTTACCGTGTTCCAGATACAGAATGGAGTCATCTCGGTTCTTGCGGTCACTGAGTTCTGTCCACTCAGTCGGGTTGAAGATCACGCAGTTCTGGTAGATCTCCACGAAGGCGGTTCCCAGGTGATCCGAAGCTTGCTTCAGAGTTGCGGCCAGATGTTGGGGATGCGAGTCAATGGATCGGGCCACAAATGTCGCCTCTGCGGCCATGGCAACGGCGATAGGATTGAGAGGCTGCTCCATGACGCCCATGGGTGAGGATTTCGTCACCGCGCCGGTACGGGAGGTAGGGGAATACTGGCCTTTTGTCAACCCGTAGATTCTGTTATTGAAAAGGATAATTTTCAGATTGACATTGCGGCGGATAGCGTGTAGCAGGTGGTTGCCACCGATAGAAAGCCCGTCGCCGTCGCCGGTAATCACCCAGATGCTCAGGTCTGGATTGGCGATGGCCAGGCCGGTGGCCAGAGTCGGCGCCCGCCCGTGGATGCTGTGAATGCCATAGGTGTTCATGTAATAGGGGAAGCGGCTGGAGCAGCCGATGCCGGAGATGAAAACGGTCCTTTCTTTCGGCACGCCGATCTCCGGCAGGGCCCGCTGCATCTGCGCCAAAATCGCATAGTCCCCGCAACCAGGGCACCAACGCACGGTCTGGTCGGAGATGAAATCCTTGCGGGTCAGGGGGACATCATTTGTCGCGCCTGTGCTCATCTGTTTTCTCCCTACTTGCTAGTCATGAGACCGTTTGGTTGTGAGCGTCTGCTCGATCACGGCCCGCACTTCGGCGATTTTCAGCGGCCGGGCCGAAAGGTTCGAATAGGTTTCCACGTCTACGCCGAATCTGCCCCGCAATAACAGGGCCAGTTGTCCAGTGTTCAACTCCGGCACGAGTACCCGCCGATGCCGTTTCAGAACTGTCGCCAGATTGCGCGGGAACGGATTCAAGTAGCGTACATGCGCGTGCGCGATGGATTTGCCGGCCTTCTGAGCGCCGGCCACCGCTGATCGCACCACACCGAACGTGCCCCCCCAACTGACCACCAGCAGTTCAGCGTCTTCTGCGCCGAATATCTCCTGTTCGGGGATCACATGGGCCAGCCTGGCGATCTTCGCGGCCCGATCCCGGATCATCTGCTCGTTGTGCTGGGGATCATAGGATACATTGCCCGTGACCGGCGCTTTGCTCAGTCCGCCGAGCCGATGTTCCAGGCCGGGCGTACCGGGCAGCGCCCAGGGTCGGGCCAGAGTCTCCGGGTCGCGCGCGTAAGGCAGGAACGGACCGTGCCCGTTCAAGCGACCTTCCGGGTGCTTCACTTCAATGGCTGCAATGTCCTCGGCTTTCGGCGCCTGCCACGGCTCGGCGCTGTTGGCCAGAAACCCTTCCGAGAGCAGGAAAACCGGCGTCATCGCCCGCACAGCCAGCCGGGCTGCTTCGAGGGCTATCTCGAAACAGTCGGATGGCGTCGCCGGCGCAACAATGGCGATGGGGCTTTCGCCGTTGCGCCCGAACATCGCTTGCAGCAGATCGGCCTGTTCTGTCTTTGTCGGCAGGCCGGTGCTGGGTCCGCCCCGCTGCACATTCACAATAATCATGGGCAGTTCCAGCGTTATCGCCAGATTGATAGCTTCGCTCTTGAGGGCAATGCCGGGGCCGCTGGTGCCGGTGACCGCAAGCGCGCCGCCGAAGGAAGCGCCGATGACTGCGCCGATGGCGGCAATTTCGTCTTCCGCCTGAAAAGTACGGACATCGAAGTGCCGCAAGGGAGCCAGTGCGTGGAGGATGTCGCTGGCCGGCGTGATGGGATACGTGCCGTAAAAGAGAGGCTTGCCCATTTTGTGGGCCGCTGTCACCAGCCCCATGGCCAGGGCTTCGTTGCCGGTCACTTTGCGATAGACGCCAGGGGGCAGAACCGCCGGGCGTACCAGATAGCGTTGCTGGAAGGTCTCTGTCGTCTCGCCCAGGAAGTAACCGGTCTGCATAGCCTTGAGGTTGGCCTCCGCGAGCACCGGTTTCCTGGCAAACTTCTTGAAGAGCCAGTCCTGGGTGGTCTTCATCGGGCGGTCGAACATCCAGAAGACCAGGCCCAGGGCAAAAAAGTTCTGACAACGATCCCGTTCTTTGTTACTCAGATCCGTAAAATCGGAAAGCGCTTTCCGGTTCAGCGTTGTCATCGATATCGCCAGTACCTGATAGCCGTCTAGGGAACTGTCTTCCAGTGGATTCGACGTGTAGCCGGCCTTCAACAGGTTCTGTCTGGTGAATGAGTCGGTGTTGACAATAATCGTTCCGGCCCGTTGCAGTTCCGGCAGGCTGGCCTTCAGGGCTGCCGGGTTCATTGCCACCAGAACTTGCGGCGCATCGCCCGGCGTCAGCACATTCTGACTGGAAAAATGAACTTGAAAACCGCTCACACCGGCCAGTGTACCGGCCGGCGCCCGGATCTCCGCGGGAAAGTCCGGCATCGTGCTGATATCATTGCCGAACACCGCCGACGTATTCGTAAACTGGGCGCCTGTCAACTGCATTCCGTCGCCGGAATCCCCGGCAAAACGGATGGCGACAGACTCAATTTCTTCGAGCTCTTGTGTGTTCTCGGATACATAATCTGTCATATAGGTTCTCCATCTGTCAACGACATCTTCCTACCCCCCTTCCGCTTTGTGGGGGAAACGCTCGGGATCGCTTGGACGATTCAACACTTCGACCGGGTAGCGGTCGGCCAGATATTGGATAATCGCCTGGTGGGTCATGTTGCCCAACAGTCTACCGCTTGTGTCGACGATTGGCAGATTGCGGAAATGATTTTCGTCCATCAGCCGCAAGGCGTCCGCTGCCGACGCGTCCGGGCCGACAGTGATCGGATGTGGGGTCATCACCTCATCCACCGGCTTGTCCAGCATGCCCGGGACATCAATGACTTTGCGCATTACATCCCGCTCTGTAAAGATGCCGACGAGTTGGGCCGTCTCAGAAGGCGGGCCAACTTGTTTGTCGTCGGTCACCAGGCAGACGACCTGCCCGTCGGCTTGCATTTGCGCAAGAGTATTGCGAATGGATGTGCCGACGGATACTCTGGAAAAGCCGCTAACAGCCAGATGGCTGACCCGTTCCGATTTTAACTCAGTCTGTAAACTCATTCTGTCATCAAATTCCTTGCTTGCCAGTCTAGGGAATGCTTCGTGCCCTATGCCTGGATCTGCGGTGGTGGTCGCCGGATTTGGGTGATCCGCTCAAAGGCATGGGCGAGCCGGATCAGTGTTGGCTCGCTCCAGGCCCGGCCCATAAACGTGAGACCGACGGGCAGGTCGCTTTCAGTGGCATTCTGGGCGTCTGCGCACGTGCAGGGGGGCGCCCACTGCACGAAACCGGCGGGTACCGTCACCAGGGGATAGCCGGCCACCGCGGCACAGCGGGAGCTGCCGCCAAGGAAGAAATTCCCGTCTGCTGGATCGATGGGCCAGGCTGGCCCGCCCGTGGGCGCGATCAGTGCGTCCAAATTGTGCGCCTCCAGCACTGCGTCCAGCCCTTCCGCGCCGGCCAGCCGGCGCCCCATAGCCAGGGCCCGCAGATACTCCTCCCCATCCAGAGGCCCTCTCTGCGCCGCCTGCTCGAACCGCTCCTGGCCGAAATGGACCAACTCCTGCTCGGCGCGCTCTTGATTGAAACGGATCAGATCAGCGACAGATCGGGGCTGGGGCAGCTCCTCGTCCACCACGACCCGGTCTGCCAGATAGTGGGCCATGTCGTGTTTGAAGTCGGTCTGCATGACTATGCGTTCGCTTGCGCCCAGCCTTTCATCCGCAAGGGTCGGGATGTCGGCGGGATCGATCACCACCGCGCCGGCGTCGCCGATCGCCCGGATTGTCTCCTCAAATACCTTGTCCGTCGCGGCATGGTATCCGGACACTGTCTTGCGTACCACGCCGATGCGGGCGCCCCGCAAGCCGTCGGCGTTCAAAAACGGGCGGTAGTCGCTGTATGCCTGTCTTTTTCTGACGCCGGTCGCGTTATCCCGCCGGTCCGCGGCGGTGAGAGCGCCCAAGACAGCGGCGGCATCGGCAACTGCGCGCGCCATCGGCCCGACAGTATCTTGGGTGTGGGATACGGGAATCACGCCCGCGCGGCTGGTGAGACCGACGGTCGGTTTGATGCCGACGATGCCGCAGGTGGCGGACGGGCAGACGATCGAGCCGTCGGTCTCCGTGCCCAGGGCCACAGCCGCCAGATTGGCGCTGACCGCCGCGCCCGAACCGGAACTCGACCCGCAGGGGTTGCGGGCGAGATCGTAGGGATTGCGGCATTGGCCGCCGCGCGCGCTCCAGCCGCTGACCGAGTTGGTGGAGCGGAAGTTAGCCCATTCGCTCAGATTGGCCTTGCCCAGAATGACCGCGCCCGCCTGCCGCAGCGCGGCGGCCACGGTGGCGTCGCGCGCCGGGCGCGAGCCAAGCAGCGCCAGAGAGCCGGCGGTCGTCTGCATGCGGTCGTCGGTGTCGATGTTGTCCTTCAACAGGATAGGGATGCCATGCAACGCGCCCCGCAGCCGGCCGGCCGCACGTTCGCGGTCCAACTGCGCGGCGATCTCCAACGCGTCCGGATTGATTTCGATCACGGAGCGTAAGACGCCGTCCACAGCTGCGATGGCGGTCAGATAGCACTCTGTGACGCTGACAGCGCTTCTTGCGCCCGCGGCCATGTCGTTCTGCAGTTGGGCGATCGTCGTTTCGGAAAGTTCTGATGACATTCTCTCGGGAGAGTTCCTCCGGTAGGGGCTGGCCTTGTGCCTGCCCTGACGCACGCCTCCCCGGCGGGGGAGCGGACCCCGAGCTCTGCCCGAGCGTTTCCCAGCGTTCAGCCAGATCAGAAGCGATCTTTTGTGGATTTGCCAAACACACTGACTACTGGGAGGGCTGTGCCTGTCAGACACCGCAGAGCTGTCGATATTGTAAATTTTACTGTCAGCGCTGCTGGCGTCTGAGTATGAGATTATCCAGCGCCTCTCGCAGCTCCGCTTCCGGGCGCTGTCCGAAGAACTCCTGCACCACCTTCCCGTCCCCGTCCAGCAGGATCAGATGGGGCTGGTAGCGAAAGCCGAACTGCTGCTTGTATGGCGCCGCGCCTTTGTCGTCGATGTCCAGATAGATAAACTCCACCTGCCCCCAGTAGTCGATTTCCAGCCTGTGAACCACAGGCGCAAAGCGTACGCAGACCGGTCACCAGAAGGCGAAGAGCTCGACCAGCTGCGGACGACCAGCGCCGAGCGCCACCGTCTGTGGGTCCGTGGCGCGTAGCTCTGCGCTGAAGGCCGGCGGCGGGCCGAGCGCAACCTTTGTCGGTTCCGGTTGCGCCGTCGCTGTCGGTTGCGCAGTCGGCGCAGGGTCTTCTACGCTCGCCGCTGTCGGTACGTCGGGCGACGACGTGGCCGGCTCCGCCTGTGCGGCCTCGGGGCCGGCAGGCGCATCCTCGCTGGGCATAGCGGTGCAGCTGACCAGCGCCAGGGCCAACAGAATGAATATCAGGGTTCGTAGTCTGTGAAATTGTATCATGGATCTATTTTACACCAGATGACGGCTGTTCGGCAAAGTGATCGCGCGGGCAGGCGCGAGACACCGACCCTAGGTTGCATCGCATCTGTGATCTGTGCGATGATAGTCAGGCAATCCATTCGTTCAATCTTGCAATCGATACCTGTTTGCTTACGTTGACGGCCAGGGGGCAGGCACAATCAGTAGCCAGTAGCCACTGGTCACTGCAGTATAGACGCAGATCCTACGGAGCTTTTTTCATGCTTGTAGATACACATGTTCATGTCTGGGAAATCGATCCGCCCCGATATCCAGTCGGCCCTACTGCCCCGACTTGGCATACCTACCCCGACGAACCCGGGACCGCCGACGAACTCTTGGCGGAAATGAACGAGCACGGCGTGGATTGGGCTGTGTTGGTGCAAACCAGTTGGTCCACCTGGGATAACGGCTACATCGCGGATTCAGTGGCGCGTTTTCCGGATCGATTCGTCGGGCACGGTTTACTCGACCCACAAGATGCAAACAATGCAGAGCGGGCGCGCTACTGGGTAGCAGAGCGAGGACTGGCGGGATTCCGCTTTCATCCCATGTACTATCCCGACGAAAAGATACTGCTTACCCAACAAAACGGGGCGATGTGGGAAGAGATTGCCGCATTGGATGCGATCATTCAATTTCACCTGCGGGCCGAGTTTGCCGATCAGGTCGCCGTCATTGCGCAGAGGTACCCACATCTGAAACTCATTCTCGATCACATGGGCTACCCGCAGGTGGATGCCGGCGAAGCGGCGTTCCAGCCAATCGTGGAACTCGCCCGCTACGACAATGTCTACTTGAAACTATCGGATGTCGCCGGACACTCTCACCAGGATTTTCCCTATGCAGACGTGCATCCGTTCATCGAGAAGCTGTTAGCGGCTTTCGGCGCCGAGCGGATGGTATGGGGCACAGGCTACCCTGGCCATCACCGTCTCAAGCACAATTGGCCGTCCCTTGAGCAGGAACTCCGCCTCATTCAGGAAGGGCTGCCGTTTCTGAATGATGATGACAGGGAACGCATTCTGGGCGGGACAGCCGCCCGGATCTGGGATTGCAGTGGTTAGCGCATTGCATTTACTGATCGCTTCAATAATTTGGCGCTATAAAACGGGAAAAGGGGCGTGTCCCATATTTTTGACGCATTGCCGGGACTGGAAGTCGTGGTGGCGCTGAAAGATGGCGTCATACTCAAAGGCGGCAAGGGATTCTGACGGCAATGCAGAGGCTCTGGACGAAGGAGTGATTTTACAGGGCATTCTGAAGGATGCCCGGCCCGTCATCCGCTCCGTCTTCGGTGTGTACCTGGACGAGGACGCGAACAGGCTGATTTACGTAAGAGACGAGTGTGCTGACGACGACACCGCCCCCCTGTTCTTCCTGCACGCGACCCCGGTCGACCACGCCGACCTGCCCGGATCTCGTCAGCAGTACACCTTCGACTTCAGCTTCAACGATTATGGGTTTCTGTATGGCGGCCAGTGTATCGCCGTGCGCCATCTTCCCGACTACAGCATCGCCGAAATCAGGACGGGCCAGCATATTCTCGGGGAAGGCCGACTTGGGGAAGGGGAGTTCCGCGCTTCGAATCGAGTAGAGAGGCAATTGATAGGCAGGAGTGCGTCTCCGCGTCCTGGCGGCCCTGTGTTTCTTTTTCACCGTTGCATCCCCGCATCTACGCAGGCGATTCGCCCCCTACGAGCGGCGGCCGGCGTTCACCGGCACGCGTGGCCTGCTCGAAGGCGTGCGCCAACTGCAACACGCCGAAATCGTCCTGATGGCGGCCCACGATCTGCACGCCGACGGGCAGCCCTTCCGGCGTGAAGCCGCAGGGCACAGAGATGGCCGGATGGCCGGTCACGGTGATGTAGTAGCAGGATTTCATCCAGTCGATGTATGTCTCCATCTCGACCCGTCCATCTCCTGTGTCGATAGCCGTGGGGTAGGGCATATCGACGGGGAAGGGCGGCGCCTGGCTAACCGGCAGCAGCAGAAATTCGTATGTTTCCATAAAGCGGCGCATGCGGTGGTACAGTTCCGTGCGCTTCACCTCCGCGCGGCCGAGATCCGCGCCGCTGAGGGTTGCCCCCTGTTCGATGTTCCAGATGATCGTATCCTTCATCTGCTGGCGGCTCTCTGCCAGCAGCGGCCCGTGGGACAGATGGAAGCTCCAGGCCCGCCAGACTTTGAAGCTCTCATCGGCGTCGCTGAGATCCGGTAGGGATATGCTGTCGTTCCTCTGTTGTTTGGGCTGGCGGCCAGCAAACTCCGTCAGCGCGCAGCCGAGCTGTTGGAAGGCCGGCAGCTGCGCTTCGATGGCAGCGGTCACGCGTGGATCTACGGGAAGATCGCCCAGATCCGGGCTGTAGGCGATGGGCGTCCCGCGGAAGTCGCGGCCTAGCGGGCGGGCGAAGATGCTGCCTGGGTCGGGCAGGGCGATGGGCGAGCGCGCGTCCGGCCCGGCTATCGCCGTGAGGAGCAGGGCCACATCGGCGACCGTGCGGGCCATCGGCCCCTGCACGGAGAAGGGCTCCCAGCCTACCAGCTTGGGCCAGACTGGGACTCGTCCCGGGGCGGGACGGAAGCCGACCACATTGCAGAAGCTGGCTGGGTTGCGCAGCGAGCCGCCCATATCGCTGCCGTCGGCGATCGGGGTCATGCCGCAGGCGAGGGCTACTGCCTGGCCGCCGCTGGAGCCGCCGCAGGTCTTGGTCGGGTCGTAGGGGTTGCCGGTGGCGCCAAAGACCGTGTTGAACGACTGGGAGCCGGCCCCGAACTCCGGCACATTGGTCTTGCCCAGCGGGATCGCCCCGGCCGCGTGCAGCCGTTGTATAATCAGATGGCTCTGGGGCGGCACATGCTCCCGATAGATGGGCGAGCCGTAGGTGGTGCGGATGCCGGCGGTGTCGATGGTGTCCTTGTGCAACATGGGCAGGCCGTGCAGCGGGCCGGCGGCTTCGCCCTTCGCCAGCGCGTCGTCCGCGGCTTTGGCCCGCTCCAATGCCTGTTCCGGCAGGAAGGTCACGACCGCGTTCACGGCTGGGTTCAGCCGTTCGATCTGGGCGATGTGGGCCGCCGTCACTTCCACACTGGAGTAGTCTCCTCGGCGGATGCCGGCGGCCAGTTCCGTTGCGTTGAGAAAGCAGAGATCAGTTGTCATTTTCATTTTATGCGGGCGTCCCGCCCGCGCTCCCAGCAGATTTTCAGGGTTGTCAGAATAGCTTTTCGCGCTTGGGGCCTCGCCGCCAGTTTTCGCAACCGCCCTCGCCGCTGGGCCGCACTTTGGGCATGGCCAACTCTTCATACCGCTTCCAGGGGTAGGGGTCCTCACCGGCGATCATCACCACATCCCGATAATCGGCGCTGGCTGTGTGCTGTCCTTCCTGCGGCGCGCGCCAGGGCAGGAGGGATTCAGCGCTCATGTAGTGGTTGACCAGTACTCGCCTGTAGCCGCTCTGCGCGCGATTGGGGAAGGAACGGTGCAGCAGATAGCCGTTGAAGAAGACCAGCGAGCCGGCCCGCACTTCCACAGGTATCGAATCTTCATCTGTGTAGGGGAAGCCATAGGCCTCGCCGGCGCAGTCGAAGAGCGCATCGTCGTGGTCGTGCTGGGGCCAGATGATGCCGCTCTTGTGGGAGCCGGGGATGATCCAGAGACAGCCGTTCTCGATGGTGGCGTCATCCAGGGCGATCCAGGCGCCGGTGAGGGTGCGGTCCCGCGTGGGGATGAAGTATTCGTCCTGGTGCCAGGCCTGGCCTGGCTTGCCCGTGGCTTTGATGAAGAGCATCGACTGCATACATTTGACGTTCGGCCCGATGAGCTGTGTGAGCACAGCCGCGATCTGCGGGTGGCCGAGATAGCCCAGCATCAGTTCGGAGATCTTATGGGGGAAGTGGATGCACAGGTAGCGGCGCAGGACGTCCTCTTCGCTCTCGCCGGGAACGTTGGGCTCGAAGCCGTCCACATCGCCCCGTTCTCCTTTGCAGATGGCGGTGGTCTCGGCGCGCAGTGCCTCCACCTCGGCCGGTGTCAGCGCGTCTGGCAGAATGAAGTAGCCGTTTTGGGCGAAGAGCTCCGTGATGCTGTCGTCAGCGGGTATGGTCGTTGCCGCAGCGGGCTTTGCCTGATGTGGCGCGACGATGAAATCGGGCGCAATGGGGGCGGGCGGCATAGGCATTACTCCTTTGACCTGGTCGCATGTTGATTGTGTGGTAACGGGACATTGATTTGCCTGTTTGCTGATAGGTGATGCGGGCGAGACGCTCACGCTCCCAAGGGGGCGGAGTTTGTATGTCTTAGGCATGACACCATTGTATCACGGATTATGAGGGAACGCATTCCACAAAACAGATCTCTGATTTGCCTGATTTATATGATGAAGATGATGAATTGCCGTTATCACAAAATCAGATGAATCACATAAATCAGCGGTCAAACAGGATGATCAACGTTGCGTTGAAAAAGTTTGACAATCCCGACGGATGCTGTTATGCTGTGTGACAATTGCAACAATTCGCAATAAAGGCTTTTGTATGAGCCATGACATGGCTGTGATCAGCCAACAGCTACGACAGGCTGGCTACCGGGTGACGCCCCAACGCCGGTTCATCCTGGATGCGGTGTGCGCGTTGGGTGAGCATGTTACCCCGGAAGCGGTGCGCGAGTATGCGCGGAACAGCGTCCCTTCCCTGAACCGGGCCACTGTCTACCGCACGCTCCATTTTCTCACCGAGCGGCGCATTCTGAGGGCGGCGCAGCTGGCCGACGGGCGTTTGGGCTACGAACTTGCCGGCCCGGAACCACATCACCATCTGGTCTGCCGTACCTGCGCCCGTTCCTTTGAACTGTCCCATGCAGCGCTGCACGCTTTCTACAAGGCGATGGAAGCGCAGTACGACTTTGTTATCGATATGGATCATGTCTCGTTTTTTGGACAGTGTACCGAGTGCCGTGTGCGGGCTGAGCCCGACCCCACAAGGCAAAGAGAGGGTCGAGCGCGGAACGAAACGCAAGGACGCAAAGGCGCAAAGATGCAAAGTGGGGGGGTCGAAAACGAAGACGCGAAGACGCAAGGGGGAAGCCCGAATGCTGCAACTGCCTGAGCTGGATCAGGATTTTCGGGATTCAGGCGTTGGCCTTTTGTTTCATTCCGCCGGCAAAGGGGCGGGCATGCGCATGGCACTGGGCAGGCACAAGATCAGCCTCTACTTGCCGCTGGCGCTGCTGGTCGTCCTGTGCGCCTGTGGCCCGGGCATGTCTGCGCCGCGGGGGAGCGAATCCCAGGGGGGACGCTTGCAGGTGGTCTCTACGGTCTCTCCCATTACCGACATTGTCTACAACATCGCCGGCGATCATATCGACCTCAGCGGCATCGTGCCGGAAGGGGTCAATTCGCATACCTTTGAACCAGCGCCATCGGATGCGATCAAACTAGCCCAGGCTGATCTCATCTTTATCAACGGGCTACACCTGGAACTGCCCACATTGAAGCTGGCCGAGGCCAATTTGAAAGAAGGGGCAGAGATCGTTCTGTTGGGCGAACAAGCGGTTGGTCCCGACGACTATATCTACGATTTCTCCTTTCCCAAAGAGGCCGGCAACCCCAATCCCCATCTGTGGACCGATCCCATCTATGCGCTCAAGTATGCTGAAATCGTACGCGATATATTAGCGGCCCATGATCCGGACAATGGCGACGACTACCGGGCCAACTATGCGCGGTTTGCGGCCCGCATCCAGAGCCTGGATGCGGCGATTCAGGCCACGACCGCCAGCATCCCCGTGGAAAACCGCAAGCTGTTTACCTATCATGACTCGTTTCCCTACTTCGCGCTCCGCTACGGTTACACGGTGCTGGGGGCGGTTCAGCCGGCTGATTTCTCCGCGCCATCCGCCCAGGAAGTGGCGGCGCTCATCGAGCAGTTGCGCGCCGAACGGGTGCCCGCCATCTTCGGTTCGGATGTCTTCCCCGCGCCGGTGCTGGAGCAGATCGGGCGCGAAGCGGGCATTGCCTATGTGGACACTTTGCGCGACGATGATCTGCCCGGTATGCCGGGTGATCCTGATCACTCCTACATCGGTCTGATGGTGGAGAATCTGAAGAGTATGGCCGGCGCGCTCGGCGGCGATCCCACCTTGATGGAAAGTGTGGGGAAGTGAAGTGGTTAGTGGTCAATAATTGCCATACAGGGGGATAGATGGACCCACTTATCGAGCTGTCCGCTGTGACTTTCGGCTATGGCGCGGCTATGAGCTTAGAAGATATCGATCTGCACCTGCATCCGGGGCAGTTTGCCGCCCTGGTTGGCCCTAGCGGCGCCGGCAAGACTACGCTGCTGAAGCTTGTGTTGCGCTTGCTGGGGCCGACGGACGGACGCATCTACCAACGCACCCGGCCGCGCGTGCGCCTGGCCTATGTGCCGCAACTCGAGACGGTGGATTGGAGCTTCCCGATCACGGCGGAGGAGGTGGCGCTGATGGGCATCGACCACCGCCTGAACATGTGGCCCTGGCCTCGCGGCAGCGAGCGGCGGCGGGCGCGCGCCATTCTGGAGCAGTTGGAGATAGGCGATCTGGCCCAGCGGCACATTCGCGATCTCTCCGGCGGCCAGCAACAGCGGGTCTTTCTGGCCCGGGCGCTGATCGCGGAGCCGGAGCTGCTGGTGCTGGATGAACCGACCACGGGCGTGGACATGCGTAGCGCCGAAAACATCTTCCACTGGCTGACGGATCTCAACCGGCAGGGTATGACGATCCTGCTGACCACCCATGATCTGAACATGGCTGCTGCCCATGTGCCTTGGGTCGTCTGCCTGAACCGGCGCATCGTCGCGCAGGGGCCGCCGGAGCAGGTCTTCACCGAAGCGCTCCTGAGTGAGACCTACCGGGGTGATATCGTTGTCATCCGCCAAGACAACATGATCTTTGCGCAACAGCGTCCGCACGCCCACGGCTACCGCGATGTGTTGCCGCAGCCGGTGGCAGGGGGGCTGCCCGATCATGATAGCCCAACAGCAGTGGTTAGTAGCTAGTGGTTAGTACACTGCATTTACTGACCACTTCAATTGAGGAGCGCGGGGATGGACGCGTTGCTGACCCCGTTTCAGTTTGAGTTCTTTCGCAACGGCGCCATTGCCGCTGTTCTGGTTGGGGGGCTGTGTGGCCTGATCGGCGTCTATATCGTCCTGCGCGGCATGAGTTACATTGGTCACGGTCTCTCCCACGCTATCTTTGGCGGGGCTGTAGTGGCGTTTGTGCTCCAGTTCAACTTCTACGTCGGGGCCGGGCTGTGGGGTTTTGTGGCCGCGCTGCTCATCAATCAGACTGTACGGCGCACGCCCATCAACGCCGATGCCGCTATCGGCGTGGTCACCACGGCTAGTTTCGCCGTAGGGGTGGCTTTGATCTCCCGCTACCGTCGTTTCACCCAGTCGTTCGACGCGGCTCTCTTTGGCAACATCCTGGGCGTCACGCTCACGGACGTGGCCGTGATTGCCGGCGTAACCGTACTGGCGGCGCTGTTGATCTTTTTCCTCTATAAGCAGTTGCTCTTCACCACCTTTGACGCTGAAGTCGCTCAGGTCTACGGGGTTGCCACCGCCTGGGTGGAGACCTGGTTTGCTCTGGCTCTGGCTGCCGCCATCATCGCCTCGATCCAGATCCTGGGCGTGACCCTGATCGCCGCCGCGCTGGTGATTCCCGCCATCACCGTTCGTCTGCTGACCGATAGCTTCCACCGCATGGTCGTTCTCTCTGCGGGGCTGGGCGCGCTCAGCGGTTTGCTCGGCATGTACCTCAGCTTCTATATTGACGTTTCCAGCGGCGCGACGATTGTGCTGCTGCAGGCGCTGATCTTCTGCTTCGCCCTGGCTCTCGTATCCCGGCGGGACGCATCGACGATGCAACGGTGACAAAACGCAATGTCGCCAGGACGCGGTTTCCTTGCCTATTCCCCGCTGTCTGGCGGCCTTATGTCTCTTTCCCATTCACTGGCGTCAGTTCGTATTCGTCCGCCAGCCCGCTATCTTCGTATTCCGGGATCATCTGACCCAGACGAAAGAGGGCCATGGTGGCGGCGGCCTGCGCGGCCTCCTGTTTGCTCTGGCCCTGGCCCACGCCGTAGGGCTGTTTGTCGATGGTCACCTGCAGGGTGAACAGACGGGCATGGTCCGGCCCTTGGGCGTGGACGGTTTTGTAGCGAGGGGTCTGGCCCATTTCGGCTTGCGTCCACTCTTGCAGGCGGCTTTTGGGGTCTTTGGTCAGGGCGTTATGGGCCACCCGCTCGATCTCCTGTATCAGGCGGGGTTCCAGGAGAGTGCGCAAGGTCGTTGCCCCTTGATCCAGGTAGAGCGCGCCAATAAAGGCTTCGTAGGTAGCGCAGAGAGTGGTGTGGCGGCTGCGGCCGCCGCTATCTTCCTCTCCGCGGCCCAATAACAGATAGTCGCCCAGGTGAAGATCGCGGGCAAAGCGGGAGAGGGTTTCGCGCTTTACGAGCGCCGAGCGCAGGTCGGTCAGCTCGCCCTCCCGTCGCTGCGGGTAGAGTTTGAATAGCAGTTCGCTGACAATGAAGCTCAGCACCGAGTCGCCGAGAAACTCGAGGCGTTCATTGTCTTGCAGGTCGGTCTCTTCATCGGTCTCATTCAGGTAGCTGCGATGCACAAATGCGCGCTGTAAGAGGGAATAATCGTTGAAACGGATGCCTATCTCCTCCTCCAGTTCATGCAGCGTATGGAACTTTCTCTCCATGCCAATTGTCTCCAAGTCGAACGCCGTAACAGATTAGGAACGACTGCCAGAAAGCAGTGAATTCTTCATCTATCAGGATTCACAGGATTTTGATCGCCATGATTCGTAGTTCAGAGGGTACCCTATTGCGCCGTCTTGCGCCTACTTGATCCTTTTCAAACAGCGTCTCACTTCATACGGGCGAGACGCGCGCTATCCCGGGGGGATGTCCTGCGTGAGCAGAAAGCAGTCACACTGCGGGCAGGCGCTTGAGCCCCAAACCGGTGAGATTGACGACGACGGAATCCGAGCGGTTCAAGTGAGGGATCAGCTTTGTGAGGGCGGCGGCGACCGTGGCGCTGGTCGGCTCGACGAAAAGTCCCCGCTGGGCCAGACGTTCCTGGGCGACAAGGGTCTCTTCATCGTTGACGATGATGGCTGTGCCGCCGGACTGACGCAAAGCCCATAAGATGGAACGACTGCGCACCGGTTTTTCCACGGCGATGCCGTCGGCCAATATACTGGGGGCCACCTGCCGTCGGGGCACGATTTCGCTGCGTCCCTCGTGGAAGGCGTCGCAGATCGGTGTGATCGGTTCCGCCTGTACGGCCACCATGCGCGGCAGTTTGCTGATGACGCCACTGCGGTGCAGATGCTGAAATCCCCGCCATGCGCCCAGAAAGAGACCGCCATAGCCGACCGGGCTGACAAACCAGTCTGGCACGTTCTGGCCGAGCTGTTCCCAGATCTCCCAGGCGTTGGTCATGAATCCCAGGAGGCAGGCCGGATGCCAAGCGTGCGAGGCATAGACCACATCGCCGGCTTGGGAGGCTTCCGCGGCCTGGGTGGCCGCGGCGCGTGGGCCGCTGACTTCCACCAGTTCGGCGCCGTAGACAGCGATCTGGGCCTTTTTGGGCTGCGGCGCGTAGGCGGGCACAAAGATACGGGCAAACAGGCCGGCTCTGGCTGCATAGCAGGCCAGGCTGGCGCCGGCATTGCCGCTGGAATCGTCCATAACTGTCTGTACGCCCTGGCCCACCAGCCAGTTGATGATAACGCTGACCCCTCGATCCTTATAGCTGCCTGAAGGCATCAGGCCTTCGAATTTCCAGTACAAGGGCTGGCCCGACCATTCATCATCGATCAGCGGGGTCCAGCCCTCTCCCAGGGAAAACAGCTCGCGTCCGGGGGCCACCACTGGCAACATGGGCAGATAGCGCCAGTGGCCTGGGTAGTGGTTTTCGATCTGATCCGGGTCAAAGGGAGGCAGATCGCGATACTCCAGTGGCTCGCCAGTGACGGGGCAACGCAG
Source organism: uncultured Caldilineaceae bacterium (assembly GCA_958295915.1). Lineage (GTDB taxonomy): Bacteria > Chloroflexota > Anaerolineae > Caldilineales > Caldilineaceae > Bin5. The sequence continues at coordinate 1,313,888 of OY282381.1, read as the reverse complement.
AGGCGCTTCTTCGGCAGCGGCCTGGAAATGGCTGCTGGGGCAGTATGCGATCAAACGTCAGGTCCTTTCTGGGGCACAGTGGAATCGTGTTGTCATATATGTGTACTGTTGTAACCGAACTTGGGGGATTGGTCAAGTGAGAAAGCGGACTGTGATTTTTCTGATTTAGATAATGGGCAGGATGGGATTATGGGCTCTCCTGGATAGTGTATGCGGGCGAGACGCCCGCGCTCCCAGCTTGGGACGCACCCGGAAAATGATAGTCGTTTGACAAATAGGGTTGTGGCAGGTATAGTTGTAGTGGTTCGACTCACGTTGCTCTCATAACGTTGTCTGAATCTTTCCGTGGCAGAGAACATCTTCTGAAAGCTCAATTCTGTTGCGCTTACTGCGGTCCTCTTTCTGCACATGATTTCTACGTTATGCAAACTTCAGTATGGGATATTTACAGCCCTCGTTCAGATTTTTTCTTCAGAGCCTTTTGCTTTGGCGCCTGCACGACGTTCAGTGGGGCAGCTCTTGATTTGCGCTGGTTTCTGTCCCTGAACACAGCGATCGTCGCGGTTGGGCACACCGTTTCTGTCTCTGTTCCCGTGTATGCTGGCCGGTTGCGCTCACCATGAGGCGTCTTCTTTTTTCAGGAGTCACAATACATGCCCGATATCGACATCTCCGCTATCCAATCCGACGTTCAGCAGCACAGCGATGACATCATCACTTTCCTGCGGGAGATCTGCGCCATCCCGTCAATGGATTCGCAGATTGGCCCGGTGGGCGAACGCGTCCAAGCCGAGATGCGCGGACTGGGCTTTGATACAGTTTGGTTCGATTCTATGGGCAATACCGTCGGCAAGATCGGCAATGGAGACCGGGTGATCGTCTACGATATCCCCAACATCGGCTTTGCCCCCGGTGACGAAGTGACGGCTCACACCGTCCTGGATAGCGTCCCTCTGGCCGATGTGGTTAAATCGACGGAGTTTTACGCGTTGCCGCTGGCGCTGATAAAGTGAAGTATGCCTGGCGGGAAGCGACCGACCTGAAACTGCAGTGGCTCGTGGCCAGAAGCGGCAGTTACTGGCCACTGGAAACTGACTACTGGCAACTAGAAATACGCCGATGGTGACGAACTGCTTATGACGATCGCTGAAAACCTGCGCCGCGTACGCGCGCGCATGGCCCAGGCCGCTCTGCGCGCGCAGCGTTCGCCGGATGAGATTACGCTCGTGGCGGTGAGCAAAACAAAACCGCTGGCCCTGATCGCTGAGACCGCTGCTGCCGGCCAGATCGACTTCGGTGAAAATCGGCTGGAAGAACTGTGGGAGAAAGTGGAAGCTGCCACAGAGGCCGGGTTGGACACCGTCCGCTGGCACGCCATCGGCACAATTCAGAGCCGCAAGACGAAACTGGCGATGGGGCCGTTCGCCCTTATCCATGCGGTGGACAGACTGAAGATCGCCCAACGTTTGAGCCGGCAGGCCGATGAAACAGGGCGGGAGTTGGACGTGCTTCTGGAGGTGAACGTCAGCGGAGAAGAGAGCAAACATGGCTTCTCGCCGACTAGCCTGCTGGCCGCTCTGCCGGCTCTGCTGGCTCTGCCGGCTCTGCGCTACTGTGGGCTGATGACTATGGCCCCATTTGTAGCGGATGCGGAAGAGGCCCGTCCGTATTTCCGCGCATTGCATTGCCTTCTGGACGAACTACGGCGAACCTATCCATCGGCGCAGTATCCCCAGGCCACTTGGCAGCATCTTTCTATGGGTATGACCAACGATTTCGAAGTCGCCATTGAAGAGGGCGCCACAATCGTGCGTGTTGGCACGGCGATCTTCGGCCACAGGGAGCACAACTGATGCAGTTGCAAGGCAAAATTACATTTATCGGCGGTGGCGCTATGGGTGAGTCGATCATCGCCTCGTTGATCCGGAACGGGTCGGCGACCGCGCGGCAGATCTGTGTTTCCGAACCGGTGTCGACCCGCCGGGCGTACCTGAACAGCACATACGGCGTGACGACGGAGACCGACAATGGGCGGGCTGCGGCGGGCGCATCCGTGGTAATTCTGGCGGTGAAGCCGCAGGCGCTTGGGATGGTGTTGTCGGACCTGAAAGGCAATCTGTCCGCGGAGACACTTGTCCTCAGCATTATGGCCGGTGTGCGCATTCGTACCCTGCGGAACGGTCTGAACCACGACAAGATCGTCCGTTCCATGCCCAACACCCCAGCGCAAGTGGGCAAAGGCATGACTGTGTGGACGGTCACCGCTGCGGTAACGGATACGGATCGAACCTATGCTCAGTCGATTCTTGAAGCGATGGGCCAGGCACTCTACGTCGAAGAAGAGCATTACCTGGACATGGCCACTGGGCTGAGCGGATCTGGGCCTGGCTTCGTCTATCTGTTGCTGGAGGCGTTCATCGATGCCGGGGTGCATATCGGCTTCAGTCGCGACCAGGCGCAACAGATGGTGTTGCAGACTGTAGAGGGGAGCGTGGAGTTGATGCGCCAGAGCGGTTTCCATGCGGCGGACCTGCGCAATCGCGTAACCAGTCCAGCAGGTACAACCGCGGCCGGCGCCCTCATGTTGGAGCGCAGAGCTGTGCGTTCAGCGTTGATTGACGCTGTGGACGCGGCCTACCGCCGCAGTCAGGAATTGGGCGACAGCAGTGATCAGGCGGATTAATGGGGGGGGCGCATCGCTATGGGTGAAAAGCCCATCTCACTCAGTTCGCAATACATAGCATGGTATATATTTTCTCAATCGCGTAAGGAGTTGTCGTAATGTTTCTTCTTTTGGCTCAATTGCTTCGGATTTATATTTTCGTTCTTTTGGTTCGTATTCTGATAACGTGGATTCCGAACCTGGACCCGTACAATCCAATCGTGCGGATGCTTTTTCAGGTGACGGAACCGGTATTAGAACCGGCCCGCAAGCTGATCCCGCCGATCGGCATGATCGACATCTCACCGATTGTCGTGTTCATCGTGTTGGGTATTTTGCAGAATCTGCTGAGATCGTTTGGGTAGGCGCAGCCCTTATGTTCGCCCTGGGCAACCACAACTGCAGTGGCTCGTGGCCAGTAACGGCCGTTACTGGCCACTGATCTATACATACAGGGAGAGATTGTGTTTACGAGTGCGAAAGTAAAGGGTATCACCGGAACGGCATCGACGGTCGCCATTGCGCTCCTTATCGTTACGCTGTTTCTGAGCGCCTGCGCTGTTGAGGACTTCATGGCGCTGACCGCAGAGCCAAAGGTTATTTCGACACCCGAGCCTGCTGGAGAGGCAGGCGATGAGGCGTCAGAAGGAGGTGGACAGTTGGATGAAAATGGAGCTTTGCAACGCCTGGTCGCACGGGCGATAGCGGATCTGGCGCAGGCAGCCAGCGCGAACGACGATCAGATCGCTGTTGTCAGCACAGAGCAGGTGGAATGGAGCGATACCAGCCTGGGATGTCCGGAAGCGGACGGTATGTACGCGCAGGTGATCACACCGGGGTATCGCATCGTATTGGAAAGCGGCGGCCGCACCTATGCTTATCATAGCGGAACCGACGCCGAAGGGCCGCTAGTGCAGTGCAATCGCCAAGATGATAGATAGGGATAGGTATTCATTCGGTGACCGGCAGACGGAGCCACGGGGCAGTGCTATTTAGTTTTTTCGTTTTTGGTTTCGAGCAACTGCAGTTCACTGACCACTAAAAACTGACTACGAAAAACTAAGACGCCAGAAAGCAGGGATGATGATCCCCCATCAGAAAGCGGACCAGTTTGATGCACTGGTCTTCAGCGCAATTGAAGATATGCCGGATGCGTTCCTCGCCTATCTGGAGAACGTCGCAATTGTCGTCGAGGAGTGGCCCGATCGAGCTGCGCTCCAAGCGGTGGGCATGCGCGAGCGGGCGAACCTTCTGGGGCTGTATCAGGGCATCCCACAGACGGCGCGCACGCATGGTTATAATCTGGTCATGCCGGATAAGATCAGCATTTATCGGCGTCCGATCCTCATGCGTTGTCGCACAGAACAGGAAGTCCGGGAACTCGTGCGCCGGGTCGTCCGGCATGAAATTGCGCATCACTTCGGCATCGATGATGATCGTCTCAGCGAAATCGGCGCGTACTGACCGCAGAGGGCATTTGACGATTCACCCCAAATCGCGTCGTCCTCTCTGGGGGAAGCTGTATGCGCCATGGCCTCAATGGAAGATCTTTGGCAGCCCACGCCGGCTGTGATAAGATGAATTGCACATGACACCGTTGGCGCTGATGCGATCTTCAAGGCGGCCCCCCTCACAAACTGAAAATCGCTCCTGATCCAGCTTCGAGCGCCGCGTACGCAAGCGCGCATTCATAGTCGAGATGGTATTATTCGGTATTCTCGCCAGTTTACCGCTTGATTGCCGATTCATATGATTGCCTCATATCGCATATGGTAGCTGCCCGCAGTTTTCGATTTCGTTTTGAAACATTTCTTATTTATCTGGGGCTCGGGATTTTCGCGTTCGTCGCGGTTACGCCTTTTCTGCATACAATTGCCCGCTCCTTCAGCGCCGAAGCCCCGATTCTGCGCGGTGAGGTCTATATCTGGCCGGTAGGCTTTTCCTTAGATGCATACGAACGCTTGGTGTTCGGCGGCACTTTCTGGTTAGCGTATCGCAATTCCTTCATCATCACCACCTCCGCGACACTGGTTCAGATGCTGATGACGATCCTGTGCGCCTATCCACTCTCGCGCGCATACTTGCCGGGTCGCAATTTCTTTATGACGCTCATCGTTTTTCAAATGATTTTCCCGCCGAGCCTGATTCCTTTCTACCTGACTGTGCGAGAGGTCGGCCTGATTGACAGTTGGGGTTCGCTCATTTGGCCCTATGCGATTAACACCTTCAACATGATCGTGCTGAAGAGCTATTTTCAGGCGTTGCCCAAAGAGCTGGAGGAATCGGCCATCATCGACGGGGCGAACGATTTCAGGGTGCTCCTGCATATCATGTTGCCCCTGTCTGTCCCGGTGCTTCTCACGTTAACCCTATTTTATGTTGTCGCCAACTGGAATCTGTTTCTGCCGGCTATCTTCTTCATTAACGACGGCAACAAACAGCCATTGCAGGTTATTCTGCGCGACATGATCTGGTCTATGCAACTCGCTACGCAGACCGCCAGCGCTGATGACTTCGAAAGGCTGGCTGGCATGGAAGCTCTCAAGGCTTCCAGCGTAATCATCGCCGCGATCCCCATGTTAATTGCCTACCCATTCTTCCAGCGCTACTTCATCAAAGGTATCATGTTGGGCGCGATTAAAGGATGAGATATGGGCGCACTCATATGAATCGGTAACGGATATTAAACTGGCGGGAATGCCGAATCGTGACCTGTGAATGACTGATATGGATCAGAAAGGGGTGATATAACCTGATATGAATCGTCGCATTGGTATGTGCCGTATCTATTCGTTGATTTCGACAGGAGAGAGATAATCATGTCTGAGCAAAGAACGTTTACACGGCGCCAAGCCTTGAAGTTGATGGGGGTTGGGACACTCGGGACCTACCTGGCGGCTTGCGCATCGCCGGCTGCGCCGGCGGCAACGACCGATGGCTCCGGTGATGCAGAAATGCCCGCCGGCGAAAAGAAAACCATCTCAATCTCCCATATCGGCGGCGGGAGTTTGGAAGCATCGGAGAAGTCGCAGCGCATGCAGCTGTTGCGCGCGAATTTTCCCGATATAGAGATCGAAAACCGGTGGGTCAGTTATGGCGGTTACCTGGACAAGATTCCCGTTCAAATCGCCAGCGGCGATCTGGCCGATTTGCAGTTCTGCAATGCCTTCAACGATATTCCGCTGATGATGGAGAACGAGATCATTATCGAGACGGGGCCGTTGCTGGAGGAATACGGGCAGAACATTGTGGCTGTGACACCGGCCAAGGCCTGGGATTCTACCATCTACGACGGCAAGCAGTACGCGGTCACCCACAACATCTATGACCTCAACATCTGGTGCAGCCAATACCGCGGGGATTGGCTGGACAAGTTGGGCCTGGGCGTCCCTGAGACAATCGACGAATACGGAGAAGTGCTACGCGCGTTTTCCAATAGCGATCCCGATGGCAATGGCAAAAAGGACACCTGGGGCCGGCTGCTCTACAACTCCGTCCGCTTTGACGATGACTTTTTCCATGCCTTCGGCGTGGCTGTCGGGCATCATCTGAATGGATTCTGGCGCGAGCGTGATGGACAGTTGGCGTTGGACTGGGTACAACCGGGGATGAAGGACGCTCTGGCCTGGATGAGTGATGTGTGGGCAGACGGCGGTTTTCACCCGGATTCGATCAGCATTCCGCTGGGTCAGAAGGATAACGCCTTCCACGCCAGCTTTGCTGGCAATGTCTACACGTCGTGGAACAGCATTGATTTTGCGCAAGACAAGATCAGGACGGTCGATCCCGACGCGGTGATCGTGGCCGGGCCGGCGCCGGCAGGCCCCGGCGGGCGCGGCTATACGGGTGAGGGCTGGCCATGGTGCTTCGTCATTCCCATCACCGCGCAGTGGCCTGAGGACTGTGTACGCATCATCGACTGGTTCTTTACACCGGATATCGCTGCCCAGATCATGTGCGAAGGGGTTCTCGGCGTGACCAACAAGGGACTCAATGAGAACGGATGGTGCGTGGAGTACACACCCGAAGAAAAGGCCGCTATGGGTGACGAGTGGGCAAACAAGCAAAATGAAGTCCAGGATATCTCTGTCTTCTGGGGTCTGTGGCTCACGATCGGGACGCTGGGAGGGGTACAGCCGTTCCCCACTTTCCCGCCGGACATGAAGAAACATTTCGAGGATATGCTCGCTGCCAAGTATTCGGAGAATGCGCTCGCGGCCAAGGATCTTTCGCAAGAATACCTCCTACTTACCGAAAAGGCGCGGCCTGTGGCAGCTGAAAAGGAGTTCTGGCCTGGTCTGCAAACCCGTTTCGGTGAATTCATCTCGCAGGCGGTGGCTGGCGCCATCGACCTTGATCAGGGCTGGTCGGAATGGCTCGACTTCTTTGAAAAGAACGGCGGTCCACTGATTACCGAGCAGGTGAACCAGATTTAGCGCACTGTCAGATCGTGATCAGTGGCTGGTGGTCAGTAATTGCAGTGTACTGGCCACTAGCTACTAGCCACTGTTTGGGGAATGTGAATTCTGGTGTAAGAGGATGGAAACGTGGCGACATCAGCCGTATCCAAAACCCTCCAAGGGGCGTCCGGCCAGTGGAAGAGGTATCTGGCACAACTGCTCATCACTGTCTGGACACATCGTTATCTTTATCTGATGCTTGTCCTGCCCTTCATCTTTTTCATTATCTTCCGCTTTTATCCTATGGTCGGCAATATCATTGCGTTTAAGAAATATCAGTTGATGCATGGGATCTGGGGCAGCCCTTGGGTGGGATTGAAACATTTCCGCTCGCTTTTCGATGATCCGGCGTTTCTGCGCGTACTGCGTAACACCCTCTCCATCGCAGCGCTCAAGCTGCTGGTTACGTTTCCCGCCCCGATAGTTCTGGCTCTGTTCATCAATGAGATTCGGCACATGGTCTATAAGCGTTTTGTCCAGACGATCGTCTATGTGCCGCACTTTCTTTCGTGGGTGATTTACGGCGCGATTTTGTATATTATGTTGTCGCCGGCCAACGGCCTGATCAACAACGTTATTGCCTCGCTGGGCATGGAAAAAATCGCTTTCTTCCAAAAGCCAATTCTATTTCAACCGATCGTTATTATTTCGTCCTTGCTGAAAGAGACAGGCTGGGCCGCCATCATCTACCTGGCCACGATCTCAACCATCGATCTCACCTTGTATGAGGCCGCGATCATCGACGGCGCCAATCGCTGGCAATTGATGCGCTATGTGACGCTGCCTGGCCTGGCAATGACCATCGTCACGCTCTTTATTTTGCAAATCGGCTTTTTCCTCAATGTGGGCTTCGAACAGATCTTTATCCTGCAGAACTCGATGGTTCTCACAACCGGTGATGTCATCGAGACGTTCATCTACCGTGTGGGCATCCGGCAGGCGCGCTTCGACTTCACGACGGCTGCCGGTCTCTTCAATGGCCTGGTGGGCATGGTTCTTGTGCTGATGGCCGACCGGCTGGCGAAGCGGATGGACCTACCGGGCATCTTCTGAGCTTCGGTGGTTCTGGTGGCGTGGCGGCGTAGGGGCAACCATCGCGCGCCACTGTGGAGCGCAAAACGACCTTGTGGTTGCCTAGGGTGGGCAATTCGGGCTTCGCACGATGCGCAACGGTTGTATGGCGCGCGCCTCAGCCCTCATAAGGCCTGCCCCTAGCAGTGGGAGCGCTTTCCCGTGAAAATATATTGGCTGCTGTCTGTTGTTCTGATCGCGGTTGCGGTTCTGAGTGCCTGTAACCGCCCGGAGATGCCTGTTGTACCGGAAGTGCCGCAATCACCGGTAAACCCTTCACTACCCGTGATTGACAGTCTGTTCGAACTGTTGCCGGATTTTGATTTGGATCTGTTGCGGGAACTCGGATTGCCGGATCTGAAGGGCATTGCCGACCTGCCGCAGCTCGCCGATCTGCCTGGCCTGTCTGTGGGTGAAAATGCGATCGCGTTCGCTGGGCCGACGGAGATGCGCATCCAAGTAGGCGAGTTTATCCCTGGCACCGACATTCAGTTGATGGGGATTGTCGATGGGCGCGCCGAATTTCTGTTTGCTGGTCTGCGGGCAGAGCGGATCTCGGGCGACTCTCTGGACTTCGATGGCGCCTGGCCCGACATCGGCGGTGTCCAGTATGCGCTGCGCCTGCGGGTCTATCTGGTAACGAAGGAGTACGTGCGCGCAGCCGGCATCCACCGCTTGGTGGTGGAGGGCATCCAGCCTGTGTATCAGGAGGTGGGGTTCAATGAGCATGCCCGCAAAATCTCCTACACCGGGTCGGCTGGCGTGGGGGAACTCTTAAAAGGAACGACTTTCGGTTATGCTGGATTTAGCGAGCAGGGCGCCGAAATCACTGGCATACCTGCCGGCGATTTCCCGTTTCGCAAAATCGGTGATAGTCTGCGCTGGCAGGGTATGCTACGGTCGGATCTGCCCAGCATGTTCAGTCTGCGCATTGTACGGTACGGCGAAAGATCGGTACAAGTAGTCGGGATCGTCACCCTTCAGCTTCCCGGCCGCTAATGTTCTGGCCTTCGCGCCCCACTGTGGGGCGCGAAACAACCTTGTCAAACGCACCTGGTTCTTCATTTATGCAACATGAGATTTCGGCTTCTTTGGCATGCAAGTGACTGAGCTTGCGCCTACGCGTCAATTCGGCATTTTTGAATGCCCAGCACGCACGCGTTAGAGGAACAAAAACCAAAACCGCTGGGCAATCAAATCCGCCAGTTCAACACCTGACCACTGATTTATGTGATTAGGGCGTTCATGCCTCCCAGATTGACTATGGAGCCGCGAATTCGTGAACGGAGAACAGAACGATGGTTGAGGCTGTGAGCAACCCAGGAATACTCAGCGTCATCCGCAGGTTCGGGGCGCACACCGATCTGCAAGGAATCAGCGCGGATTATTACAATTTGGTTGATCTGCAAGGCGCGCCTCTGGCCGGGCTGCTTGTATTGATGGATCGACGCGGGCGGCCTGTGCGGGCCGAAATTCATATGAAGGATACTGCTACCGACACTCTGTATGAGATGGCCGTGCGTCAAGCCCATAGCCTCATCACTGCTCGCTATCGCAGCGACGGATCAATCCGCTTATATTCCCTGCGGGTGCAACTGGATACCGACCCGCTTTCGGTTCATCCTGAAGCGCCAGACCGGGGCGCGAGGGCGCCGGCTTGGTTTTTTCCGGTCGTGGGTGGCGCGCTCGTCGTTCTTTTTGCCCTGATCAGCGGCTGGTTTTTGAACGAATGGCTGACCGGCAGTCCGGTCCGTGTGTTCGCGGATTCGGTCAACAGCGATATCGGGGCGCTCACTGCCGCAAGCGGGAACAGCGGCCGCATTCAAGAGACAAACGGGCTGCCTCCTAGTCGTCACGCTATCCCGATGGCGGTGGGCGATCGGGCCCAACTTCTGCCGGAATACAGAATCATGATACGCACACAGGCCGGGGCCGAAGCCGGCGAGATCGTCACTTATCTGCAAAACGCCAATCGTATGACGATTATCAACGGCCCGATTTGGCTGCAAGGGAACAGCGATACAATCGTGTGGTGGTATGTGCAGCTAGATGACGGCACTGAAGGTTGGGCGCCGGCCAATACCAGCGAGCTGATACTGCTGCAACCGCTCTCCTAATGGCGTGCAGGCAGAGAACAGGGGCGTACATAGTGAGGAGGGAGAACTGCGCCGTTTCGCACTCCTCGCCACTCTTTTCTCGTTGTTTAGATAGGAGTGAACTGGTCTACACTTTGGATGTGACCAAATTTTCAATTGGAGCGTGTGCCATATGCCAAAAGTTGCCGCCGACCGACTCACACGGATTGCAGAGCGGCTCCTGGTAGCTGTGGGCGCGTCTGTGGTGGAGGCAGAAACTGTCTCTCGCCACGTGATTGCCGCGAATCTGGCCGGTCATGATTCCCATGGCATCATCCAGATTCCTGGCTATGTGGCTGAGATTCAAAAGGGAGACATCCAACCGGGCGCGCCATTCGAGATCATTCAGGAAAGTCCTACAACAACGGTCGTAGACGGCAACTGGGGATTTGGGTTTACCGTTTCGGAACAGGCGATGATGCGGACTATCGAGAAGGCGCGCGTGCAGAACATCGCCGCCACGACAGTCGTGCGCCAGGGCCACGTCGGGCGTCTGACCGACTATCCGTTACTGGCCGCCGCGGCCGGCATGATCGGGCTGATGACAGCCGATTCTGGGCGCGGCCCCAAGAGTGTTGCGCCGTTCGGCGGGCGTGAACCCCGATTGGGCACGAATCCGATCTGCATCGCTGTCCCTTCGAATCTGGATGGCCCCTTTTTCATTGATATTGCGACCTCCGCTGTTGCCGGCGGCAAATTGGCGGTTGCCATCGAGCGCGGGGAATCGATTCCCAAAGGCTGGGTAATCGACAGGGAAGGGCGCGATGTGACCGATCCGACCGCCTTGCGCAACGGTGGGGCGATGCTGCCTTTGGGCGGGTTGGTGGGACATAAAGGCTACGGGCTGTCGGCGATGGTCGAGATTTTTTCCGGGCTGCTCACTGGGCTTGGGTTCGGGATCGAGCCGACAGGCCGGCACAACGACGGCTGTTTTATGGCTGTTTTTCGGGTCGAGGCGTTTCGTCCTTTGCAGGCTTTCAAGCAGGAAGTCACGGAGTTCGCCCGATATCTGACAGCGACACCACCTGCCGAGGGTGTTGAACGGGTCTACTATCCCGGCGAGTTGGAATACCAGCGCGCCCGGCAGGGGCGGGTGGACGGTATTTACGTAGAAGAGGGGATTTGGCGGCGGCTCGCCGCGCTGGCCGAAGAATTGGAGATTGCGGAAGATTTGATCAGGATGTAAGGATTGACAGAAGATGCAGGATATATCCTGCCTTATCTTGCCCGCATGGAACTATGCATAGTTTTATGAATACGCCGGGCAGTGCCATCACGCAGAGTCTGCGCGGCATGGCATTGTGTCATCCGGATATTATCCAGGTTCATTTTGACCCGGACTTTGTCGAGCGGGTTGCGCCGACACAGGCCGGGAAAGTAGCGATCGTCAGCGGCAGCGGCAGTGGACACGAACCGTTGCCCATCGGTTATGTTGGGTTTGGCATGCTGGATGCCGCCTGCCCTGGGCCGATTTTTACCAGCCCGTCCCCCATTCAGCTCTTAGCGGCAGTCCATTCGGTCGACCAAGGCGGAGGGGTGCTGTTCGTGGTCAAAAACTATTCCGGCGGGGTGCTCAACGCCGAACTGACCATCGAAATGGCGTTGCAGGAAGGGATCGACGTCCGCTCGGTGCTTGTCAACGACGACGTATCGATCCCTATCGTTGCCAATCGACGTGGGCTGGGCGCGGCGGCGCTGGCCTGCAAAATCGCTGGGGCTGCGGCCGAGTCCGGGTATTCGCTGGATGCGGTCGTGGACGTGACGCGGCGGGCTATCGCCGCTTCCCGCAGTATGGGAGTGGGCACGAATGTAAACACACTGCCCCGCAACGGACGTGGCGTAAATCTGGCGGACGATACAATCGAACTCGGGGTGGGCATCCATGGCGAACCCGGCGAAGTTCGTTCCGTACATCAAGGTGTACCGGAGATCGTTGGGATGCTTATACAGCCTATTTTGGATGATTTACCCTATGCTGCGGACGATCGCGTGTTGTTACTGGTCAGCGGAATGGGGGGCACGCCGCCTCTGGAGTTATATTTGTTCTCCGAAGCGATTCACGAGTTGCTTTCAGCGCATCAGATTCGGGTCGAGCGACAGCTGGTCGGGAACTATCTCACCAGCCTTGGCCGCGGCGGCTATACCACCACATTGATGAAACTGGATAATGAACTGCGGGACCTGTGGGATGCGCCGGTGCATACGCCTGCACTGCACTGGTAGCGCAAGCATACCTGCGTCAGGTTCAACACCTGACCCTGATTTATGTGATTAGGGCACTCATGCCTCATCCGTTGACTCCGCTGGCATCCGATTGTCTGCACCGTCGGAATGTTTCTGGTCTACGATGAAGTTGTGACAAAGGAGAATCGGAACAAAAATGGGCCGGGAGATTACAATTTTTCAGTTTCGCAGATGGCTGTTGGCATATGCCGCCCGGATCATCGAAAACGAGTCTCATCTAACGGAGTTGGATACAGCCATCGGCGATGCGGATCACGGAGTGAATATGCGCCGGGGTATGGAAAAGTTGCAGGAGCGTCTGCAGGAAGATGCCCAGACTGAAGATATCGGCACATTCTTGCGTTCGGTAGCGATGACGCTCATCAGCGCGGTCGGAGGGGCTGCCGGCCCACTGTATGGGACGTTTTTCCTGCGCGCCGCCACGAGTCCCACAAATGGCCGTTCCGTGGATCTGATTCAGCTGACGCAGATGTTCCGGTATGGTCTGGACGGGCTGCAGCAGCGGGGTAAGGCCCAAGCGGATGATAAAACCATGATCGACACCATACAACCGGCGGTGGAGGCGATGGAGGCGGCGTTGGCAGCCCGCCAGAGCGCGGCGGTCGTACTGGCTGCCGCTCGCCAGGCGGCCCATTTGGGTATGAAACATACGATTGAAATTGAAGCCAAAAAGGGCCGGGCCAGCTATCTGGGTCCGCACTCCATCGGTCATCAGGATCCGGGCGCAACCAGCGCTTATTTCCTGTTCGAGACCGCGGCGGAGGCCCTGACGACGTTCAATTCCAGCGGCAATTCATCCGAACGCGCTGCCTGACTAACTGCAGTTGCCGGTAGTCGGTTTCCAGTGGACGGTGCACTGCAGTTACTCGAAACGAAAGACTAAAGACTAGAAAGCTGATGGCTGATTATATTGGCGCAATCGATTCCGGCACCACCAGCACCCGTTTTATGCTGTTCGATCAAGCCGGGGCCATTGTCGGATACGAGCAGCAGGGACACGAACAGATCTTTCCCCGCAGTGGCTGGGTTGAACACGATCCACTGGAGATCTGGCAGCGAACCCAGGCGGTGATCCGGGTGACTCTGGCCAAATGTGACGTCCATCCGGCCCAGATTGCCGCTGTGGGCATCACCAATCAGCGCGAGACCGCCGTCATGTGGGATCGCCATAGCGGTGAGCCGGTCTACAACGCAATCGTCTGGCAGGATACCCGCACCGATCGCATCTGCCGACGCTTGGAAGAAGCCGGCCACGCGCCTACCTTTCAGCAAAAGGCCGGTCTGCCCTTGGCAACCTATTTCACCGGCCCCAAAATCCGCTGGATTCTGGAGAACGTAGAGGGCGCACAGGCCAGGGCGGACGCGGGCACACTGCTCTGCGGCACGCTTGACAGTTGGCTGATCTGGCAGCTCAGCGGCGGGGCGCATGTCACCGATCCGACAAACGCCAGCCGCACAATGTTGATGGATCTGGTAACGCTGACCTGGGATGCAGAGCTCCTGGAGATTCTGGAAATCCCACGTTCGCTGCTGCCTGAGATCCGGCCTAGCAGCGATCCGTCCTTTTACGGCAGGACGACGGTGGATGGTCCCTTTGGTGGCGTGATTCCGATCTGTGGCGATCTGGGAGATCAGCAGGCGGCGACCGTCGGCCAAACCTGTTTCAGCCCTGGCGAGGCCAAAAACACATACGGCACCGGCTGTTTTATGATTCTGAATACTGGTGAGGAGATCATACACAGCCGTCATGGGCTGCTTACAACCGTCTGCTATCAGATGGGCGGGGCGGCGCCGGTCTACGCGCTGGAAGGCTCGATCGCCATGGCCGGGGCCACGGTGCAGTGGCTACGCGACAATCTGCGGCTGATCGATTCCGCAGCCGAGACCGAGGAGATCGCCAAGAGCGTTGCCGATACCGGCGGCTGCTATCTGGTGCCGGCCTTCAGTGGACTGTTTGCGCCCCATTGGCGCAGCGACGCGCGGGGCGTTCTTGTCGGCCTCACCCGCTATGTGAACCGGGCGCACATCGTTCGAGCCGGTCTGGAGTCGATCTGCTATCAGACCCGCGAAGTGTTGGATGCCATGAACGCGGACAGTGGGCGCTATTCGGGCTTCGCACGAGGCGCAAGGGTTGTATCGCGCGCCGTCGTGGGGCGCGACGTTGCGGTGCGCTCAGCCCGAACACAAGGGTTGTCCCTATTGAAGGTGGATGGCGGCGCAACGGTCAACGATTTCCTGATGCAGTTGCAGGCCGATATTTTGGGCGTGGATGTGGTCCGTCCTCGCATCCCTGAGACGACCAGTTTGGGCGCGGCCTATGCGGCCGGTCTGGCTGTGGGTTTCTGGCCGGATCTGGAAAGCCTGCGCCGCCAATGGCGGGTGGACAAGATCTGGCGGCCTCAGATCGGCGAGGCGGAACGGACGCAGGGCTATGCGGGCTGGCAAAAGGCTGTCGAGCGCACCCTCGGCTGGGCGTGAGCAACTGTGATTGGTCTGGTGATCGTCTCCCACAGCGCCAAACTTGCTCAGGGCGTTTATGAGCTGGCGGCGCAGATGGCTGGGGATCAAGTGGGCATCAGTCAGGCCGGGGGCCTCGCTGACGACTGCGAGGCGTTGGGAACAGATGCGCAGAAGATTTTGTCCGCCATAGAGGAGGTCTGGCGCCAGGACGGGGTGCTGGTGTTGATGGATGTCGGCAGCGCCGTCATGTCGGCGGAAATGGCCCTGGAAATGCTGCCAGAGGAGCGGCGGCAAAAGTGCTTGTTGAGCAACGCGCCCCTGGTGGAAGGCGCAATCGTCGCTGCCCTGCATGCCGGCCTGGGTGAGCCTTTGCAAGCCGTCAATGCTGCGGCCGAGTCCGCGCTTTCTGTGCCGAAATACTGCCGTGGCCAGTGATCAGTGGCTCGTGGCCAGTAACTGCCGTTTCTGGCCACTGGAAACTGACTACTGGCAACTGAGTGATTTCATTTTATTCCTGTACATCCTGATGACGTCTGACCGGAAATTTCAGATGGAGAATCAATTCAATTCCAGCAATCATAGCGTGGTGGTCACTGTCAGTGATCCTCTCGGCCTTCATCTGCGTTCCGGCAAGGACGTGGCGCGTATCGCTAGTCAGTTCCAGGCACAGATCACCGCTTCCAACCTCAGCCGCAACTCCGGCGTCGTCGATATGAAGAGTATTCTACAGTTGATGCAGCTGCAGGCTCGCCAGGGGCATGATCTGCGTCTGGCGGCATCTGGCCCGGACGCCGCCGCGGCCATCGCTGCGCTCTGTTCCCTCTTCTGATCTGGGGAGAACGACCTGTGCAGCAGCTTTTTTATGGCCTGTCAGCAGTCCCTGGTGTCGGGATTGGCAACATATACAAATATGCTCCTGCAGCCACGCACGCGGGGCCGGCGGACGGCCGCGCCGACATCGGCTCCCCGGAGGAGGAGTGGGCACGATTTCTGGCGGCCCGGCTGCTTGTGGATGAGGAACTGGCCCGGCTGGCGCAGATCGGGCAGGCGGCGACCGCGGAGATCTTCCTGGTTCATCGCGAAATTCTTCACGACAGCACACTGACCGATGCGGTGCGCGCGGCCATCGATTCCGGATCCGGCGCTACGCATGCCACCCAAGTGGCAACTAGCGAGCTGGTCAAACTTTTCCAGGATCTCAGCGATACGTATTTCGCCAGTCGCGCTACGGACATCCGTGACGTCGGTCAGCGACTGGTCACTCGTCTGGGGGGGATTACATCGGTACGCCAGTTGAATCCGCTGCCCAACGGCACAATTCTGCTGGCCGATGATCTGACCCCTTTCGATACGACCCATCTCGATCAGACGCATGTCGTCGGCATCGCGCTGGCTGCCAGCACACCCACAGCGCACACAGCGATTCTGGCTCGCAGCCTGGGCATTCCGCTGGTCTGCAGCGCCGGGATGGAGATTCTGCAACTGCAAAACGGCATGTTCGGCGTTGTGGATGGAATCCGTGGCCGTCTGCTGGTGGATCCGTATGAGGATACGCTCGAACAATATAAACTGACCCGGGCGCGCCTGCAGCGTTTTCAGGCGGAAGCCCGCTCCCACTCCCATGAGCCGGCTCTGACTCCGGATGGGGCGCGCATTCCCGTGCGCGTGAACGTCAACAGCCGGGATGATCTGTTACATATCGACTCCAGTGGCGCAGAGGGAATCGGACTTCTACGCACAGAGTATCTGTTTCAGCATCGCACCAGCCCACCTACGATCGATGAGCAGCTGGCTGCCTACCAGGAAGTGCAGTCATATACGAATGATCATTCGCTCACGGTACGGCTTCTTGACATTGGGGGGGACAAGCCGGTTCAGTATCTGCCGCAGCCGGCCGAAGCCAATCCCTTTTTGGGTGTGCGGGGCATCCGCTTGCTGCTCCGACATCCGAAGATGCTGAGCGATCAGTTTCGAGCGTTGGTGGCGTTGGCCCACAACGTGTCGCCTGTATCCCGCATTCGGATCCTCATTCCGATGATTTCGAAGATGAATGAAGTCCACCGTACCCTGGCTCTGCTTGAGGGGATTCCCGGCTACGAGTATTGCCGGCATCAGCTCGGCACATTGGAAGTGGGGGTGATGATCGAAGTGCCGTCGGCTGCCCTTCTGGCTCACCATCTTGCGCCGCTGGTCGATTTCCTCAGCATTGGCACAAACGATCTGGCCCAGTATACCCTGGCCGCGGATCGGATAAACAGCGCTGTCGCCACGCTTGCAACCCCTCTGGATCCGTCGGTCCTGCGCTTGATCGCGCTGACCTGCGAGGCTGGCCAGGCAGCCGGTATCCCTGTCGCCATCTGCGGTGAAGTCGCCGGCGACCCGTCGGTGCAGCCACTGCTGCTGGGGTTGGGGCTGAATGAAATCAGTGTGGCCGGGCCGGCCGTTCCCCTGGTCAAATCAGCGATTCGCCAGGTAGATATGGCGGCAGCCAAAGTGTTGGCCGTCAAAGCGCTCCAATGCAGCCGGGCCCAGGAGATACATCAACTCCTCCACGAAGAGGTCGCGCTCTGACTATGATTTATGTGATGACGCAATCATCTTGGTCATATGAACCACGGTAATGAAACGGGTTGAGACAGAAATTCTGGTGATCGGCGGCGGCGCAACCGGAACCGGTGTGGCCTGGGATGCCGCTTTACGGGGATTCCGTACGGTTCTGGTGGAGAAACGCGATCTGACCCATGGTACCACCGGACGCTATCACGGCCTGTTGCATAGCGGCGCCAGATATGTGTTGAAGGATGCGGACGCGGCGGTCGAATGCATGCAGGAGAACCGCATCCTGCGCCATACCCACACCCATTGCATTGAGGATACAAGCGGGTTTTTCGTCGTTACGCCACAGGATGAGGGCGACTACCCCGATCGGTTCGCGGCGGCCTGTCGTCGTCTGGATATTCCATGCGCTGAGATCCCTGTATCTTCCGCTTTGCGCCGGGAGCCTCTGCTGAATCCCCGCATCAGTCGGGTCTTTGAAGTGTCCGACGCCGCCGCGGACAGCTTCCTCGCCACCCATGCCACAGCCCAGGCCGCCCGGCAGGCCGGCGCACAGCTGCTGACCTACCATGAGGTCATCGGATTGCACGTCTGCGGCGGCGACGGCAACCGCACAGTGAGCGGCGCGTCGGTTCTGGATATGGTGTCGGGTGAGGAGGTACGGATCGATGCTGATCTGGTCATCAACGCGGCTGGCGCGTGGGCCGGTCAGATTGCTGGATTGGCAGGTGTAGAGATGACAGGCATTCTGGGCAAGGGGGTGATGTTGGCTACCAATCACCGTCTGACCAATACTGTCCTCAACCGCTGTAAAATGCCTGCAGACGGTGATATTCTGGCGCCGATTCAGACGGTCAGCGTGATTGGGACGACCGATGAACGGGTGACGGATGCGGAAGATCTGCGCATCGAGGAGTGGGAAGTGGACTTGATGCTGGCAGAAGGCGACAAGCTGGTGCCTGGTCTCAGCCGCAGCCGTATTTTGCGGGCTTGGGCCGGCGTGCGGCCTCTGTGGTTCAAAGGGCGCTCCGAGGATTTCAGAATCGAACGATGCAACGATGCCCGGCAGATGGGAGGTTGCATCGTCCGAGGCGATAGTCGGGACGCGCCCCGCTCGTTGGCTCTGCTCAACCACCAGGAACGGGATGGCATCAGCGGTTTTCTCACGATCACCGGTGGCAAATGGACGACTTTCCGTCTGATGGCCGAAGCCGCGGTCGACGAAGCATGCGCGCAGTTACGCGTCTCCCGTCCTTGCCGTACATCGGAGACAGCTGTACCCGGCATCGAGGGTCATTACTGGCTGGGGCAGCGGCTGAACCAAGTCGAAGACGAGGGTCTGCAGAAGGAGCTTATCTGCGAGTGTGAGTTGGTCACGCGTTCGATGCTGGAAAGCGCGGTTTGGGACAATCCTACTGTCACCCTGGATGATCTGCGTCGGGATGTGCGTTTGGGGATGGGTCCGTGTCAGGGCGGATTCTGCACCTATCGCGCAGTCGGCATCCTGCACGCCCTGCGCGCCGCGCAGGCGGATGTATCTGACTCGGACGCGCCCCAGCGTTCCCCGGTCATCGATCCGCAAGCGGCGGTCTCGCAGCCAAATCTGCTTTTGCGAGAGTTTTTGCAGGAACGCTGGAAGGGCGTTATGCCGATTTTGTGGGGGCAGCAACTACGCCAGGAACGGCTGGACGAACTGATCTATCTGAGTATTTTGAATGCGGATCATCTGCCCGCTTGCGAGTAACCACGATGTGAAATGCTCGATCTCCTCGTTATTGGCGCCGGATTGACCGGGCTTTTTGCGGCCTATACTGCTGCCCGGGCAGGTTTGCGGGTGCGGGTGGTGGCCAAGGGTATGGGAGCCACCCACTGGCATGCAGGCACGATCGACGTTCTGGGCTATCTGCCAGGCCAGGAGAGAGCCTGGGTTGCCGACTGGACGCAAGCGGTTGCCGAATTGCCCGCCGCGCATCCGTATCGGCTGCTGGGTGTGGAGGCAATGGGGACGGCGTTGGACGAATTTCAGAAGCTCAGCGTGGAGGTCGGGCTGCCGTATGGAAGAGCCGGTGTAGGAGGACAAAACCAGTTGCTCGTGTCGCCAGTCGGCGCGGGCCGCCCGGTCTATCTGGCGCCGATGGCTCAGCAAGCCGGGAATCTGGCGGATGAGCGGCCGCTGCTGATCGTCGGTCTGTCGGGCATGCAGGATTTCTACCCGGCGCTGATTGCGGAAAATCTGCAAAAGCAGGGCCACCGCGCCCGTAGCGTCACAGTGGCCCTTGATCTGCCCAAAGGGCAGGCTAACAGTCCGCTGCAGGTGGCCCGGTTGCTGGATTTGCCGACTGCGCAGGAGCGGTTGGTCGAGGCGGTCGCTGGCGTGGATGCGGCCGGCGAACGGCTGGGTCTTCCGGCGGTGTTGGGGCTTCACAATCACTGTCGCCTCATTGCCCAGCTAGAGGAAGCGAGCGGTGGTGGAACGATCTTCGAAATTCCGACACTGCCGCCTAGCGTGCCCGGTATGCGTCTGGACGCAGCGTTGCGCGCCCGGCTGGACGAGTTGGGCGCGCGCATCGAAATGGGGATGGAGGCGCGCGAGGTTCAGGCAGTGGACAGGCGCATCCAGTGGGTGGAAACGGAGACCAGTAGCCGCCCCCTGCGCCACAGGGCGCAAAACTATCTGCTGGCTAGCGGCGGTATTCTCGGCGGCGGCATCCGCGGCGACCATAGCGGCCGCGTGCTGGAGACAGTCTTCGATCTGCCGCTGACTGTGCCCCAGGAGCGTTCCCAATGGTTGCGTCCTCTCTTCCTGGACGGCAGGGGGCATCCGATCTTTCAGGGCGGCGTGGCTGTCGACGCCCAGTGCCGGCCGCTGGACGCGGCCGGCCTCCCCGTCTATGAAAATCTGTGGGCCGCGGGCGCGATCCTCGCCCATACAGATCCGATCCGTGAGCGCAGTCGGGAGGGGGTCGCCATTGCCCTGGGCTACGCTGCGGCGCGGCAGATAGCCGAATGCAGCGGCGATGTCTGACTATCCAAGGCGGCAACCATCAGGGACAAGATCAGGGAAGGACAATGGACAAGCGGGAGTTGAATCGAATGTTGGGACACCGCGCGCGGCGTGATGACATTCTGCGTTCGGTAGTCGAGGTGGTGGGTAATGATAATTAATGATTGTTATCGCGGCGGTCATAGCGCGCTGGTTACTGCCCGCGTGGAGTGAGGAATATTGGATGCTGGTCGTCTTAATCATTGTGGGCGTCTTTTCGTCTGCCTATGACAAATGGGTAAAGGGGAAGGAGTAGCCGGCGGTTCTGTGGGTTGTTTGGCCTGCTTTGGCGGGCAAGAGAAAGCGCCATCCGGGGGCTGGGGCGGCGGCGATGGTTCAGGCAACAGAAGTCTGAAGGTAATGAAAGATTGGAGGCGTGTCAAAGAGGGAGTGGGTGAGGTATGAGCGCAATCATATGAAGCGGCAATCAAACAATAGACTGGCGGGAATACCGAATATCAGCCCTGTTGAAATTCCCTATACTGAATCATCCCTGATTATTATGCCAGGAATCCAGGCCCAATAGCTTGCGCCCCAACGCCGTCAGCCTGGCCGGCGTCTGCTGCCGGTGTTCCCAGTCTCGTGGATCCCCCTGCCAGTTGGGCATGGGGCGGCACTCCTGCCAGGAGCGGATGCGCGCGTCGCGCTGCGCTTCGTCTTCCTCCCGGGGTGGCGACATGGTGATGTATTGGGCCAGCCGGGGCCGGTTCGAGCGGTTGTGGCCGTTGCCGTGGGCCAGCAGACTGTGCCAGATGACCAGATCCCCGGCTTTGCCAGACACGGCTTTGGTCGTGAGCCCGGTTAGATCCGGAAAACGGGGATCGCGGTCTGGCGGTTGGGTCTTCACCCATTCGTAGAATGTTCTATGCAAGCCGGGAACGCACTGAAAGCCACCCTGGTCGGCGTCTGTGTCGGTCAGGTAGAGCACGCCCTGCACCCCGATTTGGTCGGACGGCTCGCCGGCCATATCCGAGTCATTCGCTGTTACCTGGCTGGTGTCGATATCCCAGTGGATCATGCCCTTGTGGCCCCAATCCGGCTTGTCCGCGCGGTCCGGGGGCTTCATATTGGCCCGGTCCAGGGATACCCACAGCTTTTCGGTTCCCAGAATTTCGCTGAATGCCTGATGCACGCGAGGATACTGGCGGTTATCCCAGAGGGTCTGATGCTGGTAGATCTCCACCATGCCTGCCGCTGAAATCGGCGAACAGTGGTCCTCGCGGGTGTACGGTTTGTATCTGTACCAGGATTCCCGATCGTCCGGCTCCATCTCTAAAAAGGTCCAGATCCTCTCGACCAGGGCGTCCAGATTCTCCTGCGGCACTGCATTGGGAACTGTGACATAGCCGTTCTCTTCCCAGAACGCCCAGTCCTGTTCGTTCAATACCGTCATGCTCTTCCTCCTTGCTCACTCATGGCCCAGAGGGCGTCTCCAATCGTATCTCTTGCCCGATCTCTGCGCTACGCAATAGCCCCTCCATCATCCCCTGGACGATTAATCCATGGCGCAGGGGGGCCTGGCATGCGACGCCGTCCAGAATGCAGGCGATGAAGTGATCGGCGATGGCGTTCCAAGCCTTCTTTTTTGCCTCCGCAAAGCCTTCGAAGGTGATGTTCTGGGGCTGGTCGTCAACGCTGCGGTCGAACGTTCCTTGCGGTTCAGGGTCTGAATTTTTGGCGGCCTCGAAGATGGCTGGGCCGACGAGACCGTTGGCGTAGAGGGTCGGCGGCGACAGGCGCGCGCCCGCCTCTGTGCCG
The DNA here is from genome assembly GCA_958295915.1 of uncultured Caldilineaceae bacterium. Classification (GTDB taxonomy): domain Bacteria; phylum Chloroflexota; class Anaerolineae; order Caldilineales; family Caldilineaceae; genus Bin5. The sequence continues at coordinate 1,291,499 of OY282381.1, read as the reverse complement.
AATAGCTCGATCTGCAGATCGCCCGGTTGGTGGGAAGCCCAGAAGCTCTCCACCTGCAGGCCGGCGCCATCGTCGAAACGGATGAAGCCGCCGGCGTAGTCGTCGGCGGCAAACTGACTGGAGTAGGTCTCCGGCACTGCCTGGGGCTGGTACGGAGCCTGTCGTCCGAAGTATCCTTGTCCGCGCGGCCCAAACTTTGCGCCGGCCACGCCGGTCACGCTCAGCGGCTGCGGCATGCCCAGCAGCCACCAGGCGGCGTCCAGCACATGGACGCCCATATCCCGGAATGCGCCGCCTCCTTTGCGGATGAAGCCGGGGTTCCATGAGGGGATGCCATTGCGACGGATGCTGCGGGCGCGGGCATAGTATAGCTCGCCGAACGTCCCTTGCCGGGCCAGTCTGCCCATATACTGCACGTCCGCTGCAAAGCGGGTGGAGAGGGACATCATATTGACAACGCCAGCGGCCTCTGCGGCCGCCACCAGGCGAGCGGCCGCCTCCACCGAATCGGCCAGCGGCTTGGTGACGAGGACGTGCTTGTCGTGGGCTACGGCTTTCAGGGCCATGGGCGCGTGGAGCTGATTGGGCGTGCCGATGAAGATGGCGTCGATCTCCCGGCTGCGGCAGAGTTCGTCGAAATCGGTAAAAAAGCGAATCTGATCCGGCTGGGGCAGGGACAAGGCGAAATCGGCCATGCGCTCCTCGCACAGATCACACAGGGCGACCACATCCGCGCGAGAATTGTTGGCCAGGGCGAGGCCATTGGGCCTGCCGATGCCCATGCCGACGACAGCCACGCGTAGTTTGGTCATAGAGATTCCTTTATCGACTTTCTTCACCAAGGCCCCGTGTATGATGGCTGGTTGGCATAACGGATCGTCTTGATGTCCAGTTCAATCTGCGTCGCGGGTGGTAGTTCGACCTGTAGGTATTTGTCGTCGACTGTCGCCTCCTCCACCGTTTTCGCCAATGCTGGCGTGTGATATGCGTTGTTTGCGCCTGGATAGTCGTTCATTTGCGCGGTGTAGCGTACAGTCTCGAAGTGGTGCTCGCCGAAGCCGCCGGCCTGTAGCAGAACCGAGCGCGGCTCAAAGGGGCTGAGATTGACCAGCTCAACGACGGTGCGGTCCGCCTCCAGCTTGGAGACCAGCGCGGCCACATCTGGCGGCAGGCCGGGCCGTTTGCGCGCCGCGTCGAAATAGCGTAGCCGGCAGTGGAGCAGCCCGCCGTTGTAGATGATCTGGGGCCCGCCGAGTGTGAGTTGCACCAGCGCTTCGGTGATGATGGGATTGAGCTGCTGCCAGTGGTGGATGTTCACGCGCGTCAGGTCCTCGGCATCGTCCCGAATCAGAGCCAGTCGGCGGCAGATCTGCCCGTAGGTAGCAGCCAGCATCTGCGCCGGGTAGTCGGGATTATCTCCTGCCAGGAAGCGCAACCAGGGTTGTTCATGGCCGTTGTCCTCTTTGTTGCGGAAGCCGTGGACCTGTCGCCAATCGTATTTTTCCGCGCGGCGTAGAGCTTCGATCCGCTCCCAATCGGCAGGAGCCATTGACAGGTTCCAGATGGCCGTGGGGTAAACCGGCGAGAGGGGCTGATAGTCGAACCAGCCCTGGTCGTTGTGTCGGTAGGGGACGAGAAGAACCTCTTCGCCCACATCCGCGAACTGATTCACCCAATGCTGGCGCAGGCTCATCGCTTCTGTATGGGGATTGCGCATCTCCCCTAGCGCCCAGATGGCATCGTATTGGGCGTTGGCAAAGTCCAGATACTTTTCCTCGCCGCTGAGCAGAAAGGCATTTCCTGCGCTGACGACCGCGGCCATGCCTATGTTGTAGTAGCCGTGGGGCCAGCTCCAGCCGTAAAGCCCGCCGTACCAACGTCCGTCCAGATACTCGCCGATTTCGTCGGACAACCCCACATTGTCCGGCAGTAGACCACCGTTGCGGGCGGCCCGTTCTCGCCAAGCGTCCACGTACTCGGCGATCCAGCGCCGATACTTCTCCTCGCCGGTGAGCAAAAAGGCGTTGGCGATGAGACTCGTCACCAGTAGATTGCCGGCTACGTCTCCTTTGCCCATACGTTCCTGCATGGCCTCGCCCATGCGCCGGGCCAGAGTTGGATCTTTCAAATCGTCGTATTGGTGAATGCCCGGTACGTCGGTGAAGGGCAGGCCGTACTGACGCATGCCAGCGCTCCAGCCGTAACTCGGCTCTGGGCTGTCGAAATAGCCCCAACGAGGGCCACCGCTACCGTTGTGAGGCGCGCGGATCAGCTTGCGCTTCGGGTCGTAGTTGAGCGCGTTCGGGTTTTCGTTCAGGTACAGGCCGGCAAAACGTCTGGCCCGCTCGCGGTTGCGCTCGTTCGTCGGGTCGGCCAGGCAGAGAAAGTAAAAGTAGATATAGCTTTCGCTCTGATGAAACTGATCGTAGCCCCGCTCGTACTCATCCAGCACTGGGCCGAGTTCCGTTAGTTGTCGGGTGATGGCGTTCCATTGGCGCTGGCTCAATGTGAGCAGGTGGTCTCCTCCGCCGAGGAGGTAGTAGAGGGGCCAGTTGTAGAAGCTCTCGTACAGATCATCTGCGCCGTCGCGAGAGTTCTTCCATGTGTCGCCCCAAATCAGCGTACCATCAGGGCGGGTGTATTTGTCTAAAAAGGGATGGACCGCCTGGTCCATCACCTGAAAAAGCGTCCGTTCCAGCACGGCCCAGGCGGGCGGATCGTTGAGAGGGACGCTGGCAGTGAACGTAAGCATGAGAGCGACACCTATTGAGGAGTGAAGAGATAGAAGTGAGGAGTGAGAGATGGCGTAGCTCTCACCCCTCGTCGTTTAGCGTGGATTTTTCGCTCGCCACTCCTGTAACTGGCTGTTGATTTCGTTGATAATGGCTTGCGCCCCGGCCTCGTTCAATCTTTCAATGGCTTCGGGCGCGGCATCCGCATACGCTACCCAGCCGAACAGGATCGGCAGGACAAACTCGTTGTAAACGGCCGAAGTCTGGGCGATCTCCGTTTTGATCGGCTCCCGATCCACCACAAAGCCCAAGGCTTCCGATGGGAAGGCGGTGTCGTTCATCTCTTTGGTGGCTTCCCAGGCCCCAACCTGTTTGGTATCCCGGTAGTAGGCGTTGAACTGATTGCCGAACATCCAATCGGTGTTCGGATTGTACGTGCTGGTGTTGCCGTCCACGCCATCCGGGAAGCGCATCACCTGATTGGCCTCATCTTCCCATACCCAATGTTTGCCTTCGATGCCACGTGAGAGCAGGTTATAGATATAGGCGTTTGTGTTGAATTCTTCCAACACCTCCATCGCTTTTTGCGGATTTTTGGAAGTGGCGCAGATGGCGTTCATTGTCGCGGTGGCGCCCGCTGTGTCCAGAATCAGGGGGTCTGTAAGATTCTTGCTCAGAAATTCGAAGCCGTAGGCGTTCTGCGCTTCAATATCGTTGCCCGGCTTTTCCACATGATAGCCCATGGCATACTGGCCGGCTCGGAAGGCGGATCGGGCCTCGTCATTGGGCAGTGGCTCCAGGGGCATAAACCCTTCATCCACCCAGCGTTTGGTCGTATTGGCCGCCATCTGAAATTCGACGGTGTCCACCATGTTGACGGTGGTCAGCGTCTCATCGTCGGCCTTCATGCCCAGGAAGGCGATGCCGTCATCCAGGGGGTCATAGCCGTAGTACTGGGAGAGCCAGAGGCCTCTGCCCGGCGCGGCAATGAACACGGGAGAGATGCCTTCGCCGTCACGCACCGCGGCCAGCCAAGGCTCCATATCTTCCCATTTCGTCACAGAATCCAGATCGAGGCCGTACTTTTCTGTCAGGTCCTTGCGCGGATGGACGCCCCAAGGCTTGGGGAAGATCTGTTGGTTGATGACGCCATAGATGACGCCATTGACCCGGGCTGCGTCCCAGGTGGTGGGCGGCATACTGCCCCACAGGCCCGGCGCATAGTTGATCAGCAGATCGTCCAGAGGGGCGAGGACGCCATTGGCGACATTGTTGGCGTAGCTGTTGATCCAGGGCGCGGTGAAGATGATGTCGCACTCTTCGCCCGCGGATAGACGCAACTGCATCTTGTCGTTGTACGCGCCGAAGTCGATTGGTTGCAGGGTAAGGTGTACGCCGATTTTATCGTGGAGGATTTCATTCATTGCGTCCTCCACAAGCTGCAGGTCTGCCGGGATGCCGCGGCTGCCGTAGGTATAGGTGATAGACACCAATCCATCCGTCGGCGCAGGCGCAGCGGCCTCCTGCTGGTCGTTTGCGGTCGCTGGCGCTGATGCGGGGGCCGAGCAGGCGGTGAGCGCCAGTGAGACGAGCAGCAGAACGCTGAGAACGGTCAAAACACGGTGTTGGGTCATGCGGGTTTTCTCCTGGTAAGGTAAGGGTTGAGTATAGATTCTTTGGATATAGCGCATCTCTAGTTTTTCGTTTCGAGCGCCTGCGGTTTACTGACTACTGGAAACTGACGACTAAAAACTGGCAGAGGCGCATTGCAACCTATCCTTTCAAGCCGCCGATTGTGATGCCGCGGACGAAGTATTTTTGCAGAAGCAAGAATGTAAACAGCGCCGGGCCAAAGGCTAATACGGCCATGGCCATGCGCGCGGAAAGGGTAGGGATCGGCATGCCGGTCGTTTGCGGATTGGCCGCCATAATATTGATATTCGCCATCAAAATGTACAGCAGATATTGGAGTGGATACAGCAAGCTGTCGTCGATAAACAGCAGAGCCAGAAACCAATCGTTCCAGTAGCGCAGTACAAAGAAGAGACCGATTGTGGCCAGCACCGGTTTGGAGAGGGGCATGACGATCTGAAAAAAGATACGCCATTCGCCGGCGCCATCGATGCGGGCCGCGTCCAGTAGTTCCATCGGCAGTTGGGCAAAGGAAGTGCGTATGATCAGCACGTACCAAGCAGGGACCAAATACGGGAGGATCAGGACAAGAATGTTGTCCTTCAAGCCCAGATAACGGGTGACAAGAATGTAGAAAGGAACCATGCCGCCGTTGAAGAGCAATGTGAAAAAGACGTAGAACGAGAGCGGCCCTCGCAGGCGGAAGTCCTTGCGGGCCAGAGGCCATGCCAGGAGCGAGCAGATCAGCAGCCCTGTGACGGCGCCGACGATGGTTACGAATGCTGTCACCCCGTATGCGCGCAGAATCTGTCCTGGCGCCTGCAGAATGTATTCATAGGCAAATGTGGTAAAGCCGACGGGCAGAAGTTGATAGCCTTCCTTGGCCAGGCGCAGTTCGTCGGACAAGGAAATGCTGACAACAAGAATGAGGGGGATCAGGCAGGTCAGGCCGATCAGCGCCAGGATAGCGTGGACCGCGATTGTGCTCAGGGCTGTCTGTGCCCGGTAGCGTTTGTTCTGAAGTGTTGGCTGGCGGCCTGTCCTGACGGTCATGGAAGCGGTGTCCTAATAGAGCGCGTAGTCCTCGTTAAAGCGGCGTACAACCCAATTGGCGGCGACGACCAGGAGGAAGCCGATAAATGATTGGTAGAAACCGGCGGCGGCGGCCATGCTGATTTCGCCCAGTTCAACCAGAGAGCGGTAGACAAACGTGTCGATGACGTCGGTAGTCGAGTAGAGCAGTGGATTGTCTCTGGGCAGGAAGAAGAATAGCCCGAAATCGGCGTGAAAGATGCGCCCAATGGCCAGCAGCGCCAGAATAATGATCATCGGATAGAGCATCGGCAATGTAATGTAGCGGATCTGTTTCAGCTTGCCTGCCCCGTCGATTTGCGCCGCTTCGAAGAGTTCTGGCGAGATGCCGAGGATGCCAGCCAGGTAGATGATGCTGCTAAAGCCAATGCCATTCCACAGATTCGCCAGCACGAGGATCACGGGCCAGTATGCCGCCGAGCGGTACCAGGCAATGCGTTTGATGCCCAGGGCATCTATCCACTGATTGATGAGTCCGGTCTGGCCGTTGAGAAAGGCAAAGACGAAATAGCTGACAATCACCCATGAAATGAAGTAGGGAAAGAAGAGCATCGTCTGATAATACTTGCTCATGCGACTGCGATAGACTTCATTCAGCAGAATCGCAACGATCAGCGCGCACACTGTTGTTGTGCTGATGAAGAGTGTATTCATCAGCAGTGTATTGCGGGTGATGCGAAAAGCGGCATCGGTTCCGAAGAGGAAGCGAAAATTTTGAAAGCCGATCCATTCGCTGCCGAGAATGCCCAGGTTGAATCGGTAGTCCTTGAAGGCGATGAGAATGCCCAACATGGGCAGGTAGGCGAAGATGAAAAGCAGCGCGATACCCGGCAGGGCCATGGAAAGCAGAGAGAGATTTGTTCTGAATTCCCGCTGGTTGCCGAAGATGCGGCGGATGACGCGTTCTGGCGCGAACGATGATTGCTTCGTCTGGCGTGGCTCGGACACCGGGGCAGCTTGCCTTCCCAACTTCTTTTCGCTCACAGATCATTTCTTTATCGAACAGCGCAACGATGCCCGGAAGCTGGTTCGCGCGAGGCGCATAAGGTTGCATTACGCGCCACTGTAGGGCGCCAAGGTTGCATTACACGCCACTGTAGGGCGCCAAGGTTGCATTACGCGCCACTGTAGGGCGCCAAGGTTGCATTACGCGCCACTGTAGGGCGCAATCTACGGTGCGCTCAGTCCGAAGCAAAGCGCGGCTGAGATAACGAATTCGAGGATCGGATGCAAGCCTATACGCTGACCGAGTCTTTGTCAAATCTCCGCCATGTTGTCTTCAGAAATAGTATATCTAAGATTCATAGGGTATAATTGACGATCAGCAAATCCTGAAGAATCGCTCAATCCAATTGTACATTGATGTTAGCGCGCCACTGTTGGGCGCGATGAGATGTTAGCGCGCCACTGTTGGGCGCGATGAGATGTTGACGCGCCACTGTTGGGCGCGATGAGATGTTGACGCGCCACTGTTGGGCGCGATGAGATGTTGACCGCGCCACTGTTGGGCGCGATGAGGTAAATCTTATGGCAGCGCAGAGAGGCGCGCAAACTTCTTCGACAGACTGGCGAGCAGACCTTGCCCGACCGGTGGCGGCGATCCACCCCGTTACCCATGAAAACCACGGCGATGCGCGCGTCGATCCCTACTACTGGCTGCGGGAGCGGGACAACCCCGCGGTGGTCGCGTATCTGGAAGCCGAGAACGCCTATACAGAAGCTATGTTGGGCCACACCGAAGCGTTGCAAGATACGCTTTTCGAGGAGATGAAGGGCCGTATCAAAGAGACCGATGAATCGGCGCCTGTGGCCCACGGCGACTACTTCTATTACTCGCGCGAAGAAGAGGGCAAGCAGTATCGTATCTACTGCCGTAAGAGACGCGAAGGGCGCCATGGGCCTCTGCTGGAAAGAGGCGCGAGCAGTCTGGACGCAGCCGAGCAGGTGCTGATCGATCTGAACGCAGAGGCGGAGGGCCACGACTACCTGCGGATGGGGAACTATGCCGTGAGCCCGGATCATTCCCTCCTGGCCTTTGCCTTGGATACCAATGGCTCGGAGACGTACACGCTGCGGGTGAAGGATCTGGAAAGCGGCGCGCTGTTGCCCGACCGCATAGAAAGCACCTACTACGGGCTGGAATGGGGAAACGACAACCGCACCCTCTATTACACGACACTCGACCAGGCCCAACGGCCTTACAAGTTGCATCGCCATCGACTAGGTGACGCGGCATCCGCTGTTGTCTACCATGAGGAGGATGAGCGCTTCTTCCTGCGGATCTATAAAGCGAAAAGCGAACGCTACATCTTCCTTGCCCTGGAGAGCGCGGTCACATCAGAGGTCTACGCCATCGACGCGGACGACCCCGACGCCCAGCTCCAGCTTCTGCAGCCCCGCGTGCAGGATATGGAGTATTTCGTCACCCATCATCAGTATGCTTCCGGGAGGGAACGCTTTCTCATCCTGACAAACTGGGAGGCGGAGAACTTCCGCTTGATGGCGGCGCCGGTGGACGCGCCATCCAGGGAAAACTGGCGAGAGCTTCTTCCGCAGCGGGAAGACGTGAAGGTGGATCGGGTCGAGCCATTCCAGGATTTTCTTGTGGTTTGGGAGCGGGAGAGCGGCCTCACCCACATCAGCATTCACGACCTGCGCGACGGCGCCTTTTTCGCAGAGCCTGTGTCGGCCGCAGAGCGGGGGGCGGCGCCGGCCTCATACCGGGTTGAGCAACTGGAGCCGGTGTATACGGTTTCCTCTGGCCAGAATCCTGAATTCACCAGTCACACTCTGCGCTATCACTACACATCTCTGGTCTCGCCGCCGACGGTCTTCGATTATGACATGACGGAGCGAACCCGCGCTGTACGCAAACAGGACGAAGTAAAAGGCTATGATCCGGCGGCCTACAGGTCTGAGCGCATTTGGGCGACTGCGCCCGACGGGGTACGGGTACCGATTTCCCTCGTCTATGCGGCGGAGCGCAAACGGGATGGGCAAAGCCCTTGTCTGCTCATCGGCTACGGCTCCTACGGGCTCAGTTATGATCCGTCCTTCAGCAGCAACCATGTGAGCCTTCTGCAGCGCGGGTTCGTTGTGGCTTTCGCCCACGTTCGCGGCGGCGGTGAAATGGGGCGACAGTGGAAGGAAGACGGCAAATATCTGAAGAAGAAAAACACATTTACCGACTTCATCGCCTGTGCCGAGTGTCTGGTCGCTGGGCAGTATACAGCGCCCCAGCACCTGGTGATCAGCGGACGCAGCGCGGGCGGTCTGTTGATGGGCGCTGTAACGAATATGCGCCCGGATCTGTTCGCCGGCGTCGTGGCTGGCGTTCCGTTTGTCGATGTGGTCAATACGATGCTCGACGCAACGATTCCGTTGACGGTCATCGAGTGGGAGGAGTGGGGCAACCCCAACGATCCGGAGTTCTACCACTACATGAAAAGTTATTCACCCTATGAGAATGTGGGCTCGAAGGACTATCCTGCCATTCTGGCGACGGCTGGGCTTAACGACCCCAGAGTGCAATACTGGGAGCCGGCCAAGTGGGTGGCGAAACTCCGGACGCGCAAGACCGATGACAATCCACTTCTGCTCAAGACGGAAATGGGGGCCGGCCATTTCAGCAAATCCGGTCGCTACGACTATTTGAAAGAGATTGCGTTCGAGTATGCGTTCATTTTGGACGTTGTTGGGATTTCAACCGCTATCCCAGCCCACGACTGCGGCGCAACGGCGGCGGAACCATCCAATCTCCGGAGCGGTGATTTATGATTCAAGGAATTGGCAGAGCCATTGTGCGCGTACGTTCCTATGCCTTCCCACTGGATTCCTCCTTCCCTCGGGTGCGATCTCTGCCGCCGCGACTGCGCCTAAATCCGCCACAGCATTCGGCGCCCCCGCCGGTTCACCAGCTGAAGGGCGCTCAGGCCTCGGAAGCTGACATAGAGGATCTGGTGGCTCTGCGCTATAATTTGCAGACTCGGGTCGTCAGCGTCCATACGCGCGATGATGCAGTGGCCTGGGATGCCGCCTTGCCCTACGCGTTGCGAATTCACTATCGCATTCAGGACGATGACGAATTCGGCATGCCCGCCGGTTCACCAGCTGAAGGGCGCTCAGGCCTCAACAGTTATATCTGTCTCGGGCTGTTGGAGTCTGAGGCCGCGCAACCGCATTTCATCTTATGCACCGATACCTATACCCTGTCGCTCCTCGGTCGCTATCGTCTTCTGGCGGAGACGCTGGCCAGATGGATGGGGACATATGTGGAGCTTGTCGAGGCGTGACCAGAATTCACAGGATTTGTTGAGCATGCAGCGCATTGCTATGTGGTGCGCGCCGCGCGCCATCTCCACCGCGCTGATGCGCGCCTGGGGAAATCGGTCGGACACTGTCGTGATCGACGAGCCATTTTACGCCCATTACCTACAGGCCACCGCTATCGATCACCCCGGCCGAGATGACATCATCGCTGCCTATGAGACGGATTGGCGGCTTGTGGCCCGCAGCCTGACGGAAGATCCGCTGCCCGCAGACGCCACCATCTGCTACCAGAAACACATGGCCCACCACATGCTGGAGCATATCGAATTGGACTGGGTGGACAAGCTGACAAACTGTTTTTTGATTCGCGAGCCGGCAGAGGTCATCACCTCTTACATCAAGGTGCGGCCGCAGCCAACGCTGTCGGATCTGGGCTTTCCCCAGCAGCTGCGGCTATTTGAAGTCGTCCGCAAGCGTAGCGGTTCCATCCCGCCGGTCATCGACAGCCAGGATGTGCTGCGAGATCCCCGGCGCGCGCTTTCTCTTCTCTGTAAGGCTGTGTCTGTGCCGTTCTCAGAGCGGATGCTTTCCTGGCCGCCGGGCCGCCGGGCCAGTGACGGCGTCTGGGCCCCCTACTGGTACGCGGCGGTAGAGAAGTCCACCGGCTTTGCCCCGTATCGTCCGAAAGATGAATCGGCGCCGGCGCATTTACAGGGTCTCCTGGCCCAGGCGCGCGAGATGTATCAGGAACTCCACCGTTTTCGCTTGTGAGAAGAGGTGTTCACTGCGCCTCTGCTCGAAAGAGGCGCGGGAGGTTTGGGCTATGCGTCAGAAATTCTACGAAGCCAACCGCGATCTGCTGGTCAATATCAACGGCGAACTGATCCATAGAGATCAGGCCGGGATCAGCCCGTTCGACTCGTCCGTACAGAACGGCGATGCTGTCTGGGAGGGGCTGCGCCTGTACGATGGGCATATCTTCAAGCTGGAGGAGCACCTGACCCGTCTGCAAGACGGAGCCAAAGCCCTGGCCTACACTGGCGCGCCCACCAATGAGGAGATTGTGGAGCAGATCCGGCGCACGCTCACAGCCAACGACATGCGCGACGACGTCCACATTCGCCTGACCCTCACTCGGGGTGTGAAGTACACAAGCGGCATGGACCCCCGGCTCAATACCAAGGGGACGACGCTCATCATCCTGGCGGAGCACAAACCACCTGTCTACGAGCGCAGCGGCATCCGCCTGATTACGTCCGGCATTCGCCGTATCCCGCCGGACTGTCTGGATCAGACTATTCACTCCTGCAATATGCTCAATTCAATTCTGGCGAAGATCCAGGCCAACGTGGCCGGCGTGGACGACGCGGTGATGCTCGATCTGAACGGATTTGTGGCGGAAACAAACGCAACCCATCTGTTTCTGGTCAGGAACGGCGCTATCGGCACGCCCCGCACCCATTCCTGCCCGGAAGGGATCACCCGGGCGACGGTGTTGGAACTGTGCCGGGCGCATGGAATCCCGGCGGAGGCGCGGGATATCTCCCTGCCGGCGCTCTATCGGGCGGATGAGCTGTTCTGCACAGGCACAATGGGCGAGTTGACGCCGGTTATCGAACTCGACGGGCGCGCAATCGGCAGCGACATGCGCGGCCCCGTCACGCAACGTCTGAGCGCACTATACGCGGAACTGACCATCACCACCGGCTACCCGATCCTGCAACCCAAGTAGGAATTGATCAGTTCCTACTTCATATGACGCATAGTTCGGCTCTAGTCGTTGGCTAGTGTGGCCGGCATGACCGCTTGTCTGCGGGCCGTGTGTGAGTTCGCTAGATTGCTGGGCTTGTATCGGGATGTCGAGGCGCTGCGTCGCGGGCCTGGACCGTATGCGAAGAGGCGGATGAGACGGGCGGCGCATCAAAGCCTGGGGCGGCTCCCTCGGGTCGGCGATCTGCTGAATTTCGTCTCCTGACCTTATTCTATCCGCTTTGTCAACTACTGCGTACCATGAGTTCCTAATTCATAGCGCCGTATGCCTTTGCCAGCAGTTCGACGGTGTGATAGATGGGCAAGGGCGTTCCGAGGCGGCGCAGGTGGCTGTCGATCTGTGTCATACAGCCGATGTTGCCGGTAACGACGGCCTGCGCATTGACGCTGCGGATGGCTTCAGCTTTGCGTCGGCCCAATTGGGCGGCGATTTCCGGCTGTTCAATGTTGTAGCTCCCCGCTGAACCACAGCAGATTTCCCCCTCCGGGATCGGGGCAAGCGTTATATTGGAGATGGAGGACAGCAGCCGGCGAGGCGCGTCCCATACGCCTTGGGCGTGGGCCAGATGACAGGCGTCGTGATAGGCGATGGTGATCGGGGCTGGGAACGCGGGCGGCGGTTCGATGCCGAGATCATCCAGAAAAACACTGACATCCTGCACCTTGGCGGCGAAGCGCCGCGCCATCTCCTCCTCTGCTTCGCCGCTGAACAGCAGCGGGTACTCGCGCATACCGGAACCGCAGCCGGCCGCGTTGGTCACCACCGCATCGACGTCGTCCAAATCGAAGGCCTTGAAGTTATGCCTGGCCAGCCCCCGCGCCTGCTGCGCGGCGCCGGTATGCATCGACAGCGCGCCACAGCAGCCCTGTCTCCGGGGCATTACCACTTCGACGCCGTTACGGGTCAGCACTTCGACGGTGGCGCGGTTGATCGCAGGGGCCAGCACTTGTTGCACACAGCCGCTCAGCAGGGCCACCCGCGCCCGTTGCTCCTTCTGGGCCGGCGACACTGTCGGCAGATGCGCGCGCGGCGGGAGCCGGTCTGGCAGGAGATCGAGCATTGTGCGCAGCGTGCCGGGCAATAGTCGCTTGAATGGTTTTATGTAGCGAGTCAATGTGGCCGCGGCCCGGAAGCGTCCGGGGAAGGGCAGAGTCTGGTTGGTTAGCGTCCGAATCAGTTCGCGCATAGGCGGTCGGCTACGCTGTTTTTCCGTCATCTCCCGAAAAGGCGTGAGCAGATCGCCGTATTCCACGCCGGAGGGGCAGGCAGTGACACAGGCCAGGCAGCCCAGGCAGCGATCCACATGGGGCAGCACTTCCTCGTGGGACAATTCGCCCTCCAAAGCGCCTTTCATCAGCAGAATCCGTCCTCGGGGCGAGTCCATCTCTTCGCCCAAGGTCAGATACGTAGGGCAGGCGGGCAGGCAGAAGCCGCAATGCACGCAGCTGGCGACGGCTTCCGCCATGGCCGGCGCTTGTGGGCCGAGAGTTTCTACGGGAATCGAGTGACGCATAATTCAGTGGGTGGCTTAGTGACCAGTGGCTAGTGGGCAGGCACAAGGCGCCGACCCTACCGACCACTGCGGTCACGTAGTCAGCAACACTTTCCCCTTGGTTTGGCGCGCTTCCAGATAGGCATGCGCGCCTTTGGCGTCGTCCAGGGGGAAGGTGCGGTCGATGCGTATCTGCAGCTTGCCTTGGGCGATCCAGTCGAAGATATCATTGGCCCGGCTTTCCAACTCCGCGCGCGTCAGCATATACGAGCTGAGGCTGGGTCGGGTCAGGAAGAGAGAGCCTTTTTGGTTGAGAATCTGGGGATCGAAACTGGGCACAACGCCGCTTGCCTGACCGAACAGAACCATATAGCCTCGGGGCTTCAGACAGTCCAGGCTTTTGTCGAAGGTAGCGATGCCGACGGAATCGTAGACCACCTCCACGCCGGCGCCATCGGTTACGTCGTTGACAGCTTCCGCAAAGTCCGTTTGCGTATAGCGAATGGTTTCGTCCGCGCCCGCCGCGCGCGCGATCCGCTCCTTTTCTGCCGTGGAGACTGTGCCGATCACACGGCTCCCCCGCAGTTTGGCGATCTGCACCAGCAGGGCGCCGGTACCGCCGGCCGCGGCGTGGATCAGACATGTATCTCCCGGCTTGAGGGGATAGGTACTGCACGCCAGGTAATGGGCGGTCATCCCCTGAATCATCGCCGCCGCGCCTTGCCGGGCATCCACGCCGGCGGCGCGTTTGACCAGCAGATGGGAAGGGACGATGGCGTATTCGGCATAGGAGCCAGTGGACATCCCATAGGCTACCGCATCGCCGACGGCCACTTCGGATACGCCCTCGCCAATGGCGTCGACAACCCCTGCGCCCTCGACACCGGGGGTGAAGGGCAGCGGGAGCGGATACCAGCCTCTGCGGTGGTAGGTGTCGATAAAGTTGACGCCGGCCACTTCGATTTTCACCCGGGCCTCCCCTGCGCCCGGTTCTGGTGTAGGCGCATCGACGTACTGGAGCGCGTCGGGGTCGCCCACCTGTTGCACACGAATCGCGTTCATCAGCTTTCTCCTTTAACTGCAGTGGTTAGTGGTCAGTAACGGCAGTGTCCTGGTCCTTACGTTTACCAGGGGTCGAACTTTCCTGCCGGGTCCAGGGCCGCGGCGATGCGCTGCAGGAAGGCGTTCCGCAATGGTTTGCCCAGTAGGGGGCCTTGCGCCTGCTCTGGGCGTGGCCACGCCCGGCCGATAAGCTGTACCCCTTGCAAGTCCAATCCGACCAATAGGCTATGGAGGTCTGACGGTGGTTCCTGCCGTCCAGCGTTCATTACTCGCGAGGCATGAGCGCAATCATATGAATCAGTGGTCAGGCGTTGATCTGGCGGGACTGCCGCATCGTCCGCTGGGGCGGGTTCGTCGGGCCAACCCAGCCACAGCAGGTTTCCGCCGACGCTATACCGCCGCACGACTGCTTCGCGACTGCTGGCCGCTTTCTCCACCTCGGGGATCCGTTGCGGCGTCAAAGGGACTTTCACCAATCCAATGCCGTCCGGCAGCCAGGCCATCGACTGAGCCTGCCGCCACAGTTCTTCATCGTCCTGACCAAATAACAGATCACGATGACGGGGCGTCCCAGCGGTTGGCGGGGTATGCCCGACCTTGTCGCCAGGTCTGTCGGATCGTCCTGCGCCGGAAGAGGTCACTGCCTGCAACGCTTGCGCCCGCTGTTCCAGAGTGGAGATCAATCCGCCGATGCGTACCCAGAGGGTCCAGCCGTCGTCTGTGGGCGCGAAATCCACTGCCTGCAGATCGATGGAACTGCGGGTAACCGCGTTGAGACTGGACAGCAGGTCAGCGAGGGTGTGGAACTCTGCGACGACCGTTGCGTAGGCCGGTGGCTGGGGAAAGACTTTGAATGTCAGTTCAGTCAGAATGCCCAATCGCCCCAGACTGCCGACGAACAGTTTGGGGAAGTCGAAGCCAGCGGCATTCTTCACCACTGTGCCGCCGCCCCGCGCCTCCTGTCCCTGACCGTCGATAAAGCGGATGCCGATGAGGAAATCCCGTATGCCGCCGTAGCGATATCGGCCCGCTCCGCTCAGTCCGGCCGCTACCGTCCCGCCCAGGGTTGCGCCTCGTTCGGCCAGGGGCGGGTCAAAGGGCAGATATTGGCCCTTTTCCGCCAGCATCGCCGCCACATCGGCAATGGGTGTGCCCGCCCGCGCCGTAAACGTGTATTCATCCGCCTGATAGTCCAGTATGCCTTGCACGGTGGACAGGTCGAGAATCCGCGCCCCCTCGTCGGCCCGGTTCGACAATGCCGGTTTGGAGCCGCCACCCCGTACCCGTATGCGCTGCGCGGCTCGCACCGCGTCCTGGATGTCTGCGATTGAGGTCATTACAGTTGCCAGTGGTCAGTGGTCAGTTGCCAGAAACGGCGCCAGCCGCTAAAAATGCCCTTCTTCCCGTAGCATGTAGAGCTGGGAGGAGCGATTGGCCAGGGGCAGAGTCACTGGTCGATTCCCCTGGCGCTGGGATTCGTAGATAGCCATGACCATTTCGAGGGACGCCACCCCGTCTTCGCCATTCGAGCTGGGTTCGTCTCCGCTTTCTATGCAGCGTGTCAACTCCTCGATCGCCCGTTGGATCGAACTCGCCTCTTCCGTGGCTGGAAAGGGCCGCGGCTCCAGCGTATACCACTCGATGCGGGGATCCGGTTCGTTGAGATGGTCGGTCGTGTCGACGCTGAGCCACCACTGGTTGCCGGCGTATTCCAGGCTGAGGAGCCCTTCACTGCCCTGTAGCTCGATGCCGAAACGGGCATAGCGGGTCAACTCGTTGGCCATGGAGACAGCGCTGACGCCCGAATGGAAGCTGAAGATCGCTTCGCTGATATCCTCTACGGCAAATGGCTGTTTGCGCCGATGGGCAGTGCCGATCACAGATCTGACATCGCCGGCATAGAGGCGGAAGAGGTCAAAGATGTGGACGGCGTCGTGGATCAGGGGGCCTTCTTCGTCGGCCGTCCACGCGGGGAATGGCTTGACCCCCTGGCAGATGCCGAGCATGGAGATCAGGTCGCCGATCGCGCCTGCCTCGAGCATCTCTCTGGCCTTGATGAACACCGGGTTCCAGCGGCGCGAGTGGTTCACCGACAGCACGCAGCCGGCCTGGCGGCAGGCGGCGACAATGGCGTCTCCATCTGTCAGGCTGAGCGCCAGAGGTTTTTCGCACAGAATGCCCTTGGCGCCGGCGGCGACCGCGGCCTCGACGATATCCCGGTGCAGGCCCGGATGGGTGGCGACACAGACGATTTCCAACTGTTCCTGCTCGAACATCTCGCGGTAATCGAGATATAAGGCATCGACATCCCACATGCGTCCGAACTGTTGCAGATGTTCGCTGCCCCGGCTTGCGCCCGCCGCCAGCTCGGTCTGCGCGCAGACGGCCAATGCGCCGGCGTGGGTGAGCGGCGTCGGGGGATCTGTTTCCCAAAGGGTACCGATGCGGCCACAGCCGACCAGACCGGCGCGATAGGTTTTCATGGCATTTCCTTAGGATTGTTTTGCGCGCCACTGTGGGGCGCGATGGTTCTCCCTACTGGATTCGGCCGCATTACGTAACCGGACGCCTCCACACTGCCTCATCCTTGTTGTTGAGCGCCTGCATGACCTCTTCGCCCATCGCTACCGCGTAGATGCGGTTGCGGGTGAGATAGGTGACGAGGTCGGCAGGGATGTGCAGAGAGGAGAAGACCGGCACGATGGCCATCTCCTGGCACTCGGGGAAGTAGAGCGCGAATTCACCTCGGTTCAGAAAATCCACGAAGGCGCGGGCATCTTCGCTGTGGGGTGTGGATTTGGTCTCGTTGAGCAGCACGGCCTGCGCGCCTATGTAGAGGACGTCGAATTCTCGCCGCAGGCTGGAGTTGTCGCTGCGGGTGCGGGAGACCCGGGCGCCGAAGAAGCGTTCTTCGCCACAGTCGAACTCCTCTCGCGCCATGCGTCGCAGACTGGGCGCAATGATATCCTCTACGATGGTACCCATCCTGTTGGCCAGATCACCCCAGCGCTTGTTCATCTCCCGTCGGAATCGGGCGGATTCTTCACGGTCTCTGGCGGATTCTTCTTTTATCTCCTGACGGAAGATGGCGGATTCCGCCTTCATCTCCTGTCGGAATCGGGCGGATTCTTCGCGGTCTCTGGCGGATTCTTCTTTTATCTCCTGTCGGAATCGGGCGGATTCTTCGCGGTCTCTGGCGGCTTCTTCCTTCATCTCCTGACGGAAGATGGCGGATTCTTCGCGGTCTCTGGCGGATTCCTCTTTTATCTCCTGACGGAAGATGGCGGATTCTTCTTTTATCTCCTGTCGGAATCGGGCGGATTCTTCACGGTCTCTGGCGGAATCCGCCTTCATCTCGGCAATTGTGGACTCAATGCGGCTCAGGGCGCTCCCGGTCTGGAGCATGAACTGTCCGAACAGGGTTTCCAAGCGGTCGGTTCGCTCCTCGATGGCTTCCACCCGTTCTTCGAGTATTGTCATCGTCTCACCGTTTTCCTATACACGCCTTTTTCGAGCAGAGGCGCATTCAACTCTACAGATCTGAGAAAGAGCCACTGCGTATCGCAGAGTGTCTGCTACCCGATAGTATAGTGGTTGTTCTGACGTAAAGACAAATTGCGCCGTTTGCTTGCCCCAGTGATGCAAGGCAAAGACGCAGCGCCGCAATGCCGCAATCCTGCCACATCACAGGAATCATACGAATCCTGGTTTTCCCTTGCGTCTCTGCGTCCTGGCGACATTGCGTTCCTTTTCCCCTCACACCCGGAACACCTTCATCACCTCATCCCCCAGGTGGTTGATGACCTTCACAGCGATCCGCCCCGATGCAGGCCGCTTGAATGGTCGCGAGGTATCGCTGCGCAGCGTGGCCCAGGCTTCGGCGTTGATCTCTGCCTTGAGCGTGGTCTTCAGGGCTTTGTAGGGGTCGTTGGCGCCCAGAAAATAGGCATGACGAACGAAGAAGCTCTCCTCGTTGTAATCGGTATCGACGAACCAGCAGGCGATACCGTCGGCGTTGTCGCTGCGGATCTCCCCTGTGTTGGGATGGAATACGTCGACGCCTTTGACCTTGACCTGGATTTGACCATCATCCGCGTCGAGGATGTCGATATCCGGCTCGCCGAAGATGACAAACAGGTTCCCCTGCCCGGTATTCTTGAGGTCGTCGGCCATGTGCAGATCGGCGTTCATGCGCGCCTTGAGCACCGGGATGCGGCCCAGCCTTTCAAACTCTGTTGTGTGGGCTTCGTAGTTGAAGGCGCAGGCGATCAGCGCATCGAAGCCGCTCTCGGCCGCCTCGCGGGCGGCCGCCACCAGGTCCGGGCGGGATACGGTACCGAACTCCGGGCCGATGAAAATGGCGGCGCGGCCTTCTCCGCCACTCTCCGCTGCCGTAAAGCGGCCCTCCGCGCAGACGAGGTCGCCTGGCCAGGGCATGATAGACGTGAAATTGATCCGGTCTTCCTTGTGCGCCTGCTGCACGCCGGCGGTCTTGAGATGCTCCAGGATCATGCTGGCGAAGTCCTGCTTTTCGCCGTAGCCGGGCTTGGCTTCGGCGATGTGGTCGATGAGCTCGTCGTTCTCATCCACGCCCAGCACGCGGTGCGGCGACAGGCTGTCTACCGTGAAGGGGCCGGCCACGCGCGCGATCTTCCTGTCTTCATAGGGCTTGTCGTAGAGATACTCGTAGTCGGCCTTGGCGGCGATCGAGGCGTCGATTTCCTTCTGGCGATCGAGGCGCAGCCGCCACCACTTCTGGTGGAGGGCCTTGACCTTGTCTGGCCAGGCTTCCTCGACGTCGCGGGGGATTTCCCATTCCGCCCACGCGGCGCGCAGAGCCTTGTTGAGCGCCTCGCGTAGCGGTTCCAGCTTTTCCTGGAACGCTTCGTAAATGACGTCGATCTCGGCGTTGTTGGCGATGGCCCTGAGCGTGATGTGCGGCACGCGCTCGTAGACGAAGCCCTGGCGGATGTTGTTGTAGGTTGGGGATTGGGCGGGAGCGGCACGGCGAATCCCGGCTTCCTTCAACTGCCCGGCGCGGCTGTCGGCGAGCAGATAGTAGGGATAGCGCGCGCCCATGAGGCGGGCGCGGGCCAGGGCGAGAGCCACGCGGGAGGTGTCGATGGTGATCCAGCGGCGGCCCCACTGTTCGGCGACGTAGGCGGTGGTACCGGAACCGCAGGTGGGGTCGAGCACGAGGTCGCCGGGGTCGGTGGTCATGAGGATGCAGCGCTCTATGGGTGCTGTCGAGGTTTGCACTACATAGGACTTCTCAATTTCAGGTCCGGTATCGGTCCAGGAATTGGCAATTTCGAAAGCTGGATAATCATCGTGATAGTAGATTGCTCTAAGGGCTGTCCTATCCGGTTGAATGCGCGATGCTTTCACGAGCCTCGCAAAGCCGTCTGGCGCATACCGCCAATGAGAAGTTGGCGGTATGCGCCAGACGGTTCTAAAAACCTTTCGTGGTTCATGGTCACCTGAGGCCATCGAGTGAACTGGTAATTTCTGGTATGGACGGGACTTAGCCGGACAGGTGGAAGGATCTCTCCTTTCGCTTGGCGTCATCGTCCGTCTGGTTCCAGGTTCAAGTTCCAATTGGTTATACATACTCGTATCCACACTCTTTTCTTCAAGTAGTCGACGGAATTTGACCTGGTCAATATCGCGGCAATACCAAATGATGTAATCCGATATGCGCTTGACCGAGTTTTGTTGTGTAGTTCCACTGCTAGTACGGTAGGTAATTAGACTGACAAAATTCTCATCGCCAAACACCTCATCCATCAGCGCTCGCACTCGGTGGACGTTCTCATCCCCGATCTGCACGAATATCGAACCGCTCTCCGTCAGAAGATCCCGCGCCACCGTCAATCGATCGCGCAGATAGGTCAGATATGAATGAATCCCATCGCGCCAGGTGTCGCGGAAGGCCTTGACCTGTTCCGGCTCGCGCGTGATGTGGCCGGCGTTGCCGTCGCGAACGTCGCGGCTGGTCGTGGACCATTGAAAGTTGGAGTTGAATCTGATGCCGTAGGGTGGGTCGATGTAGATGCACTGCACCTGGCCGCGCAGCCCTTCGCGCTCGGCCAGCGACGCCATCACCTGCAGGCTGTCGCCCAGGATCATGCGGTTCGACCAGTTGGCGTCGTGCTGATAGAACTCTGTCTTGGCCGCCTCGCTCGGCAGCCCGTTGAAGTCGGCGAACAGGTCGAGTTGGTGGCCAGCGTCTCCTTCCTGGCCACTGGCCACTGAATCACTACGCATCAGGTCATCGATCAGCGCCTTGGGATGCACCTTTTCCTGGATATAGAGCGGCGGCGCATCCACCACCAGATCGGACTCGTCCTGTTCGTCCTTGCCGCGCCAGACGAGCTGCGGGTCCAGGTCGCGGTTGCGGCGTTGGTAGGCCAGCCGGATGGGGCTTTGCTCTTCAGCGCGCATCAACGACTGATGTTCAGCGGTCGGGATGTTCGTGCGGGTGGCTTCGGCGTGGGTGAGGGTTTCGACGGTTTTGGGGTTTTTCCGGTTCGGCATCTACTTGCTATCCTCACTTGTTGTGTCCAACAGGTTGCGCAATGCGGGCAGAAGATTCGGGATGTCGGTCTGGATGATGTCCCAGATAACGTCGTCGTCTATTCCCAGATAACCATGAGCCACGCGGTTTCGCGTTCCTATGATGCTGCGCCATTGAATCTGCGGGTGTGCTTCGCGCACCTCGCTCGGTATATGGGTGGCCGCCTCGCCGATAAGTTCGAGATTGCGCAGGGTAGCGTCGTAGGTGAGCCCATCGGTGATAAACGCATCCTGGTCCAGTCCATCCGTATAGGACAGAACTTTTTGGCTGAATTCGATCATGTCCTGAATGTAGAAACGCCAGCCGCGCGCTTCATGGTCCGCGTCATACATTGACAATCTCCCGCTCCACATAGGGCCGCAATTCCGCCCGCAGCGCCTTGTCAGTGACCAGATCGACCTGGCGGCCCAGCAGGTCTTCAATGTAGAACTGCGTCCCGAAGTAGCGCTTCGACGTGGCAGGGCCGTCAAACCCCACCAGGATGTCCACGTCGCTGTCGTCGGCAGCCTGATCGCGTGCGAATGAGCCGAACAGGGCGAGTTCGGTCACGCCGAAGCGTTGCGCCAGGGTCGCCTTGTGCGCTCGCAGCAGTTTCAGGACGTCATCTCTGTTCATGGGTTACCGTCTGATTGAGTTGGTGGCCACTGACCACTATTCGTTCATGCACGGCCTGATACGCGGCGGTGGGGATGTTGGCGCATGACGCCTCGCCATGAGTGAGGGGCCGCTACGGTCTTTTTGCTTACTGTCTTTCCGGCGGTCACTGGCGGTGGAATGGATCTCGCGTGGTGAGCTCCGGAAATAATGCGAAGTCCCGATCGCGGGTGAGCAGCGCTTCCGTACCGTGCGCAAGGCAGATCGCGGCAATCCGCGCGTCATGCACGATGGCGCCTCGCACCTGCGGACGCTGTACGAGGCCACCCAAGATCTCAAAAAAGTCGTCGGTCTCGCCGAGCAGGCGATTACACGGCGACGCAGTCCACGCTTCGAGTTGCCGCCACGCGCGTTCCGGCTGCGTGGCGGCCCCCTTCCAGATGCGGTGATTTGTCACGACGCTGAGAAACTCATAACAACAAGGCCAGGGAATCGCCCAGACCCTGTCTCCTTCAGCCAAATCACGCAAAACCGCATACGCAGCTTCGTGCAAGTCTGAGTCCCGGCGATGCGCGTAGACGAGCAGGTTCGTATCGACCGCAATCACTGTGACTCCGGCTCTCCGTAGATCAGTCCGCGCAGATCCTGCCACGAATACGTTTCGAGCGGGTCGGCCGCGTTCGCATCTCCCACACTCATATCGGGCAACCGGTACCGGCTCCGGGACGCAGGCGCGGCAACTGCCTGTGATCTCTTCTTGGATGGTTTCTCCTCATAGGGCATGAAGGGCACATCGCGTATGCCGCAAATTCGCCTTTGACGTAACCATTCCATTATAAGAAGGGACGGCCTCTCGGATAGCTTCTCTTGCCTACACGGAATTCTGTTGCCCATCCGGGCTGCTTTCGGCAGTTTCCTCTCCTTTTGGTTCGTCATCATGTTCGTTCTTTTCTCCTTGAAATATCTGGTCATCATCCAGATTGGAGTGGTTATTTTGTGGATGTGGGAATGCAATGTCAATGTAGCTAGGGATAGCAGCTCTGTTGAATATATCCCGTATCTTCCAACACAACACATCAGATTCGTCGTCTAGCCTTTCGGCATTCAGCCCGACCTGTTGGGCTTCGGTTAAATCAATGACAAATCCATGTGTTGGATAACCCCAAGTTAAACGCCGTGCTATCTGCCGTCTTTCATCATTTCCTATCTCTGAATACCCCCATCTCTCCATTACCCTCACTGCATAGTCCTCGCTGATAGCCAATGACCTTCCTGCTTCGCCCAGTTCATGCAGGTCAACTCGGGAGTACAATGGCGACACGATTGCGGCGAATAACGGTTGCGCGTGTTCTATTGCATAGGGAATATCCATAGGAGGAGCGTTCATTAACAACCGCTGAATGATTCCATCTAATGAGTCCAGAGAGTAGGTAAGAAGTTGATAAAGTGCATTGAATGATTCCAACGCAGAAACTGGCATTGCGCTTCCTCGCAGATTTAGCCTCTGCGGGTCGAGAGGTCCCAACTCTCCATACCGTCCGATATGAATGGTATCTGCGGCGAGACAGAAAAAGGTCGCAGCGCTTTTTGCCCAGGCGGGCACAAGCACTTCGATATCCTGCGCGTATTCTCGCAACGCCAGCGCCATCCTGTAGGCGTCCTCAATGTCACCCCCAGGGGAATTCAACAGTACCGATACCGTATTGAATGTTTCGAGTTCAAGCGCAAGGGCGCGCACCGTATGGAGAGAATGCTGATCCATATCTCCAAGAAGGCAAAGCACCGGTCGTTGACGTTTAGCAGCTAAGGTCTGTAACGCCTCTTGTATTTCCTCTTCCATTTCCTCTTCCATTCTCTGCCCATGACCGCTGGTCTGCACTATGCAGACCGGGAACGCGATGCGCTGTCAAAGGGGCGGATGTGAACTTTCAGGGTAGATCATAGCCTCGTTGTTGTCAATAATTCTAATTCTTGTCCGGCGCCGGGTAGCCAAATCTGACAACATCCATGCTCAATATAACCGCATGGCCGTATGATTGGCAAGCTTCTGATTCTGGCGGGGGCGCATCCTGGATTTGGGGGCATCCGGTTACGCGCCATACTGCTATAAAACGCAAAGACGCGGAGACGCGGAGACGCAGGGCGCGGATGGTCAGCTTCTGGGCAGAAACTGTTTGATCAGATTGCAGAATGTCCGCCCGATCTCATACACATCTGTGAACTCGGCAAAAGCCCATCTGCCGCAACCGCCGTGATTGTTCACGCCAGGCGTCCAGTAGGTGTCCATGGCCTCCTTCTTCGCTTTGGCATCCTCTCCTCGATAGCCTTTGATCTCGACGACCAGATGCAAGAGATCATCCTCGCCATGGCCGTCGTCGACGAGGACGAGAAAGTCCGGGATGTAGGCGCGCGTTGCGGAGCCGTTGCGGTAGGGAACCTCGAAACCGAGACTGTGATTCTTGACGTAGGCTTTGACGCGCGGGTGGGATTCGACCACGCGACAAAACTCCGCCTCCCAGTCGCTATCCAGAATGACCCAGTTGACGTGGCAGCGGCGGGCATCCGTTTGGTAGCGATGGGTCTTGGACGTATGGAAGTTGACATGCGCTGTGGAACCGTATGGGTTGTATGGATCGAGCATGGCCTTGACCGGACGATTGCCGATCTGCGCGCGCGTGATGGCGGCCGTGATGCGCTCGCAGGCTATGTCTGCCAGCTCCTGGTACATAAGTTGGGCCGGGGTAGTGTGGCCCTTGCAGACAAGATAGCCATCAAGCCACTGTCTGGTGATGCGCTTGAGTTGCCCGAAAAGATGCAGCTTGGGTTCTGCGCCCGGGTCGCGCCACTTGGTGTAGAGAAGATACTTGGTCAGATAATAGAGCAGGGTCGAGCGCCGCATCCTGGTGTGATCCAGCGTCAGGTCGACGCTCTCGCCGATAATCCCCTGGTTCATTGTGATCGACGGGCCAACCAGATCCGGCGTAAGTTCCAGCGTCGAATCCGCGCTGAACGCGGCGCTGAGCCGCTCTGTCGGCAGCTCCACTCTATACCCGGCCACGCGCGGAAAACGAATCTCCAGCGCGTCGCGTTCGGGCCGCACGGCCCGCACCTGAACGGTCTCGCGCGGCGGCTTTGGCGTAACCACGACGGGCTTGGCCGTAAAGTCGAATGGGATCCCCAATACATCTGCGTACTCGACGTCGAACAGGCCGTTTTCATTGAGATCGTAGGATTGCCGACGCAGCGCGCGCCCGATGACCTGCTCGCAGAGCAGCTGCGTCCCGAAGGCGCGCGCGCCGAGGACATGGGTCACGGTATTGGCGTCCCACCCTTCGGTGAGCATGGAGACCGACACCACACAGCGAATCGAATCCCCCAGCCGTCCTGGTTTGCCCACGGTGTTCATGACCTCGCGCAGGAGATCCTGGTCGCTGATGTTCTCGGCCTGGCGCCGATCGCCGCTGCGCTCGATGATCTCGCGCCGAAAGCGTTCGATCTCGGCAGCGGCCATAGTGCGGAAATTCCTGTCCAACGCGTCGCCGGACTCCAGCTGCTGGCTGTCGATCAACAGCGTGCGCGGGCGTGAGTAGCGGTTGCCCTGTTCGTCGAAGTTGCGAAACAGGGCCAGGCGGCCGGGCGCCAGCGTGGTTGAGCCATCGTCGTTCTCGCGCTGGAAGCCGGAGATGTAGTCGTAGACCAGCTTCGAGGTCGAGGTATTGTTGCAGACCACAATAAAGCACGGCGGCACGCCAATGCCTGCCTCCCGCATGCGCGCGAACGTCTTCTGGTAATGCCCGTACAGGGCATCCAGCGCTGTCTGCAGCTCCACGGGCAGGTTCAGGGGATCGAGATGCTTGGCCTTGCCT
The DNA here is from genome assembly GCA_958295915.1 of uncultured Caldilineaceae bacterium. Lineage (GTDB taxonomy): Bacteria > Chloroflexota > Anaerolineae > Caldilineales > Caldilineaceae > Bin5. The sequence goes on along the minus strand of OY282381.1, from coordinate 1,266,412 downwards.
CGCCCCTTCCTGGGCATGTCGGCGCGTATGTGTTCCCAGAGATTGCGAAATTTGGGCATTTCGCCGCCGGGGATGTTGTCGGCCACCGGCACGCGCGGCAGTTTGACGATGCCGCATTCGATGGCATCCATGAGCGAGAAGTCGCTCATCGTCCAGGGGAACAACGTGCCTTCGGCATAGCCTGACCCGCGCAGAAAGAAGGGCGTCGCCGAGAGATCCATCACCCGCTTGACGCCAAGTTTTCTGCCCACTGTTTCAAGCCCCGAGATCCACAGGCGGGCGGCCTCCTTGTTCTTTTCGGCCTCCTTCCTCTCATCTCCCTTGAGCGCGCCTTCCTGATCCTCGCCTGGCCTTTCGCGATAGCAATGATGCGCTTCATCGTTGAGGACCAGGATGTTCTTTACGCCCATAAGAGCGGGCATAACCCGTTGCAGCATCTGGCCCTCGGTTTCCAGGGTCTGTAACGCCTCGCCTCGCCCCTGGAGCAAAGAACGGCCGCCTTTGGACAGTTCCAGGCGTTCACGCAGCTTGAAGGCGTGGTAGTTGGTGATGACGATCTTGGCCTTGTCCAGATCGGGCGCCATGTCGCTGGGGATCAACTCGCGGCTGCGGTAGTAGCTGTCCGGGTCGTTGGGCTGCAGCACGCGCAGGCGGTCCTTGATCGTAATGCCGGGCGTGACCACCAGGAAGCCGCGCGTGAAGCGGCGGCTCTGCGGCCGGCGCGCCGCGTTGATAGTCTGCCAGGCGATCAACATCGCCATGACGGTGGTCTTGCCGGCGCCGGTAGCCAGCTTGAGCGCCAGGCGGTTCAGGCCTGGGTTGGCGTCGTTGTTGGCGCTCTCCAGATGGGCAAGCAGGTCCCTCCCGACTCGGCCGACTCTTGGCGCGACTTCGGTCAGCCAAATGGCGGTCTCTACCGCTTCCACCTGGCAGAAGAACGGACGAACGTTGCTGAATCGGTGGTGTCGCCAGTGCTGGAGAAGGCGTGCGGTCTCGGCTGTAACGCGCCAATCCTTTGGATCGGGTAGCGTGCGCCATTTTTCGACCTCTTCACGCACACGATTGATAATGGATGTGGGGTCGTACTGTTGCGCGTCGGTAGACAACCCTTTGCCTTCGTCCAGGACGAGGCGGTGCTGTGTTGCTTCTTCCTTGTTCTTCCTGCGCTTCCTGGGTTTCGGGATTGGGGTGATGAACGCGGCCCGACGGCGCCAGTCGAGCGCCTGCTGCGTGGGCTGCCCATTCGCATCCAGTTCCCAATGTTTTTGGGGCGCGTCATAGGGAGAATTCAGAATCGGCTGTTCGAAAAAGTGGTTACTCATGCAGTTGCATTCTCTCCTGATCACTAGCCACTACACACGCGGTATCCGCCGCCGAAACGGCCAGCGGGCGCGTAGCCGTTGCCGCTTGTGGAAGCCTTCGTCCGCGGGCGTCGGCGCCTGCACGCGGCCAAACATTACCCACCCCAACGCCAGGAACAGGACGCTGAGCAGGAAGATGGCGCTGTGCGCTACCCCGAGCCGCAGAAGCCCTATCGTCAGCAGTGGGGCCACAATGCCGCGCAGCCCAACCACTGTGGACTGAATGGCGGCGTATTCAGGCACTCGCTCCGGATCAGCCAACTGGATGCCGGCGTTGAACCGCCCCAACTCGAATCCCCCCATCACGATGCCCCGGGTGATGGTAGACGGCAGCAACATCCAGCCGGACGTGGCCACCAGATAGTTCAGCGGAGTCATCATCGAGATGGCGCAGACGGCGCGCACGACATAGAGCCCGCCGCGCCGATCGATCGTGCGTCCCCACAGCAGATAGCTCAACAGCCAGGCCGTCGACTCGACTAACCCCAGCAGCCCGATCTCCGAGTAGGAGAGTTGCAGGCGGTCCACCTGCACGATCGGGTAGAGCGGCCAGGCCATCAGCCCACCCATACCGAACAGAGAGTAACTGAGCAAATAGATCGAGAAGTTTCGATCGCTGCGCACGATCTGCCAGAGATCGGCAAAGGTCTTGGTCTGGCGCGGCGGCAGTACCCCCTCGTCTATGTCAATCCGCGTGAAAAAGTAGGTGGCGAGGATGCCAAAGAGCGCGCCCAGAGGAAAGAGCGCCCGGTACCCCACCTGATCCAGCGCCCATCCAGCCAGGGGCGTGATGAGAAGGATTGCCGCGACCTGCCCCATGCGCACAGTGGACATAACTTTGCCGCGCGCTGCGTCGGGATAGACCTTCTGGATGACCCGTGTGTAGGCGGGAATGACGAAAGCCTCTAACAGCCAGAAGAGGGCGCCGATCGCCATCAGCGGCGGCGCCTCAGAAATGAAGGCTACCAGAAGAAAGAGCGACCGACCCACCAGCCAGCAGAAGACGATCAGGCTTATGGTGCGACGACGGCGCATCAATACAATGCTGAAGGAGGTGAACACCGAGCCGATGAAGGCCAGAGAGGTATAGAGCGCCAGCATATCGACACTAGCGCCCAAACGGCGCAGCACGACCGGCGTAAACGGTAGGGTGATGGCGTAGAACGCGCCGTAGGCCAGAGACATGGAGATTTCGATCCGCATGACCCGGCGCACTGGCGGCGACAGCGACCCAGCCAAAGCAGTCTCAATCCACATACCAGTCCTGCGCAGCAAGACCATAGCCATCATTTCTGCTCCAGCTCAGGCATCACGCACGTATGGTAGCGCCAAATTATGGTAACACAGAGCCAAAAAGAAAACAACCGACAACCACGATCCACTGGCCACTGCTCCATCGGCTTGACAATGTTGGCGTTTGCCATTAGCCTTGTCAGGAGATGCTGGTATAGCGTCCCGAATCTTTTAACCTGCACGCGTACGTTTTTACACTGTTACGTTTTTACACTGTACAGAACTGTATAGATGATGCCTGATTCCCCGTTGCAGAGACCCATTGCGCGTTCCCGATCGCCGCGCAGCATGATATGGCTACTGCTGTTGGTCGCGTTTGCCGTCGCCGGCTGTCTCGCGCCTGTCCGCGCCGTGCCGACGCCGACACCCTGGCCAACGCCCGTGCTCTCGGAACAGAAGAGGTATACGGTCTCCCGCGGCACCGTGGTCGATCGTTTTCAACTGATCGCAGAAGTGGCGCCGTTGCGTTGGGCGCCGCTCGCCTTTGGCGTTGATGGCCAATTGGCTGCCGTCTTTGTTCAGGAAGGCGAAGAAGCCGAAGAGGGCGAGATTCTGACCGAGTTGATTATGCCCGATCTGCTGGAGCAGTTGGACCAGGCCCGTTTGGATCTCTCCAAGGCGGAGAGTGTGCTCTGGGTCTATGAAAACGAGCAGACCTTCAACCTGGAGAGAGCGCAGCTGGATGTGCGCCGCGCCGAACTGCTGTTGGAACGGGCGCGTCAGTCGGGCAACGCCACCGAGATCTCTCTGCAGGAGGTCGAACTCGAACTGGCCCGCTTGAACAGGCGCGAAGTAGAGAATAGCGTCGACCCGTCCCTGATTCAGGCGGTCGCCCGCGCGCAGTTGGCTGTAACCGCGCTGGAGCGTCAGGTCGAAGAACGGCGGATACGCGCGCCGTTTGCCGGCCAGGTTGTGGCCGTGGGTGTCGGCTTGAACAGTATGCGTGGCCCGCTCGAGCTGCCGGCCCGTCGCGCCGAGGTCGCCGCTTTTGCGCCCTTTATGGTCATCGTCGAACCTCGCCCCGTCGAGTTGATCGTCTCCAGCCAGAGCGCGCGCGCCTCCGATCTGGAGCTCGGCCAGGAGGTTACGGCCATCCATCGTTGGGCCCAGGATCAGCCTTTCCCGGCGCATGTGGCCCAGTTGCCCTCGATATCGTCTGGGGATCGCTTCACGCCCGGATTTCCAGGCTCAATCCACTTGGCCATAGATGGCGACTCCCCGCCACTCGCTGCCGGGGAGTTTGTGAATATTGAGGTCGTGGCCGCCGTGCGCGACAACACGCTCGTGCTGCCCGATGCGGCTGTTCGTCGCTTTGGCGGCCGCACCTTTGTGGTCGTCCAGGATGGCGACCGCCAGCGCCGCATCGATATTCGCACAGGTCTGGAGAGCCAAGGCATGGTGGAGGTGCTGGAGGGTCTGGCCGAGGGCGACATCGTCGTCGGACGCTGAGCATGACGATGCGCACGCCTCCTCCTGCCCCAGCTGACCTGACTACGCAATCCACAATACGCATTGGCCAGTGGCCACTACATAGCGGCCTGGCCCTGCGCCGTCTGTTCAGTCGGCCTAGTCTGACGCTGCTTTCCTTGTTGAGCATTGCACTGGCGATCGGAATGGTTGCCAGTATACCGGTCTTCTCCCAAGGGGTCAGCTACCTGCTGCTCCAGGATGAACTGGCTGCCATCGGCACGACCTTCCACCGTCCGCCCCTGACGATGCGCTTCTATTATATCGTACCGAAGCGAAGCTCTCTCGCTTTGGACGATGCCTTGCGCCTTGAAAACGACTTCCGCCGGATTGTGGTGAATGAGACTGGCCTCGCCGTGGCCGATACCCTCACCTATGTCGCCAGTCCGGGCATGACGATCCAACCGCTGGCCGATGATGCCAGGTACATGGATCTCAAAGAAAATATCATCGTCGAGAATATGCAGTTCGCGGTCGTTACCGGTATCCGGGATCGCATAAAGATTGTCGAGGGCAACCCCTATGGGACGGAGAGCGGCGACGGAACTGTGCCCATTTGGTTATATGAAGAAAAGGCCGCCGAGTTGGGCTTCCAGGTTGGCGAAACCTACCAGATGATCGATGGCGGCTCCGGTCGCGCGATTCCCATCACCATCGCCGGCATCTGGCAGGAAGCCGACCCGTCTGACTTTTACTGGTCGGCGACCACCATTTCCTGGCGCAAGCTGCTGCTCGTGACCGATAGCGTCTATCGGCGCTCCATAGAGCCTGTCCTCAGCCGTAAGACGGGGATTGCTGTCTGGTATCTGAGCCCAGACGAAGATACTTTGCTCCTGCATCAGGCCGATTCCGTGGCCAATGGCTTGCGCCTGGTGCCCAGCCGCGCCGATCTCCGCTTTCCGGGCACGAAGATGGATGTTTCGCCTGAGCTGCCGTTGAATCGCTATCTGCAGCGAAGAGCCAGCCTTTCGGCTCTGTTGGTTGGCTTCAGCCTGCCAGCCTTGGGTTTGCTTCTCTTTTTCCTCTGGATACTTTCGCATGTGACGGCCCAGTTTCAGCAGGAAGAGGTCGCCATCCTCTCCTCACGCGGCGCCGGCCGTCGCTTTGTCGCCATGTTGATTCTGCTCGAAACCCTTTTTCTTGTCGCTATCGGCATCCCCCTGGGGTTGGGCGCCGGCTATATCATGGCCCGCGCTATGGGATTGGCCTCGGGCTTTCTCGTCTTTACCCGCCGCGCCGGCATTCCGGCCACCCTGCTGGAAGTGGACTGGCGTCTGATCGGGCTGGCTCTGCTGCTGCTGATCCTGGCCCGCGGCATCCCTGCGCTGCGGGCCGCACGCGGTGGCATCGTCCAACATCTGCGCAGCCGTTCGCGCCCCCACGCGGCCGTTACCACACTTCTGCTCGCCGGCGACGGCGTTCTCATCGCGCTTACCTATTACGCCTACCGGCAGCTAAGCCAGCGGGGCACGCTCGGCATCATCGGCTGGGAGCCAAGCGGTGATCCGTTTCGGGATCCACTTCTTTTGCTGGCTCCGTCTCTTTTCGTATTTACCGCAGCCCTCGTGCTGACCCATCTTTTCCCCCTGCTCACGGGGCCGGTGGACCGACTGGGCAACCGTCTCCGCTCTTTCGTCGCCTATATGGGGCTTACCCAACTGCACCGTCAGGGCGCGCATTACTCAGGCAGCCTCTTCCTGACGATGGTCTGTCTGAGCCTCGGCGCTTTCTACGCCTCGATGGCGCTCAGCCTCGATCAATGGCTTGCCGATCGTATCTACTACCAGGTCGGCGCCGACTATCGCTTTCAACAGGGCATACCGCCGCCTGAGATGGGTGGACCGATAAGCCCCGATGCGGAGCCGGATCCGGAGGTGGTCAGCGCCTGGCTGCTGCCTATCGATGACTATCTCGGTATCCCCGGTGTGGAAGCGGCGACCCGCGTCGCCTCTTTCAAGGCCAAAACCAGTGTATCCCGACGGATTGACGCGGTCTTCCTCGGTATCGACCGCTTCGATTTCCCTCAGGTCGCCTTTCATCGCCCGGATTTCAACCAGGCATCTCTGGGCGAGCTGCTGAATCGCCTGGGCATGTATCCCCAAGGGATTCTGGTCTCGCGCAACTTCCTGCAGCGCAGTCGGTTCCTGGAAGGGCAGACAACAAAGCTGAATATTTCGATCAATTACGGTTCCTTCGAACACGAGTTCTTGATTGTGGGCGTGTACGACTACTTCCCCACAGCCTACCCGCAGGATACCGAAGTCTTTGTTGGCAATCTGAGCTATCTCTTCGAACAGGTCGGTGACGAGAGTCTTCACCAGATCTGGATGAAGACGCGGCAGGATGCAATCTCCCAAACCATCGTCGACAATCTTCTGGACCTCGGCATCTGGCCCATCCGCATCCGCGACGCGCGCGCGCTCCTCACACTGGATGAGGAGAGGGTTGAACGCATCGGGCTGTATGGCATCCTGTCGGTTGGTTTTCTCGCCTCCACGCTACTGGCCAGCCTTGGGCTTTTGGTGTACACCTACGCCTCTCTTCAGGGGCGTCTGCAGCAGATCAGCGTGCTACGCGCCGTCGGTCTCAAGACCCGGCTGGTCCTGGCCATGGTTGGCGTCGAGTACCTGGGCGTGATCCTTTTTGGCGTGCTTTGGGGGGTAGGCATTGGCATTGCTACAGCCTATCTCTTTGTGCCCTTCTTTCGCGTGAGTGGCGACCCGGTCTTCGCATTGCCGCCCTTTGTGCGTCATATTGCCTGGGGTCAGATCGGCCTGTTGGCGCTTGTCTTCGGCGGCGCGCTCTTGAGTTCCCAGGCGATAATCCTCTACTGGAGCACGCGTCGGGATCTCTTCCAGGTCTTGCGCATGGGGCAGAGGGAGTAGAAGGTTGTTTGGCGCGCCACTGTAGGGCGCGACGGACTATGATTCATTTGATTTTTGTGATAAACAGGATTTGTCACCGTTCATCATTCGCATCATTTTAATCAGGAGAATCATGGTCAGAGAAAGCGCCCCTTTGGTTGTTTGCGATAATCTGGTCAAGATCTACCAGATCGATGAGATTGAGGTAGTGGCTCTTCAGGGCCTCGATCTGGAGATCCGCCGCGGTGAGATGATGGCGATTATCGGCGCCAGCGGCAGCGGCAAATCGTCTCTGCTGAATATCATCGGCGGCTTAGACCGACCGTCAGCCGGCCAGATTACAGTGAACGGACGCAATCTGCTCAAAGCGCCGGACAGAGAGCTGGAGGACTACCGGCTTCACGACGTTGGCTTTGTCTGGCAGCAGTCGGCGCGCAACCTTATACCCTACCTGACCGCCCAGGAGAATGTTGAACTGCCTATGATCGCAGCCCGAGAGCGCGCAGCGCAGCCTGCGCAGCGCGCCCGTGAACTGCTCGACGCCGTCGGCCTTTTGAGCCACAGCCGCCATCGTCTGAATCAACTCTCTGGCGGGCAGCAGCAGCGTGTCGCCATCGCCGTGGCATTGGCCAACCAGCCTCAGATCCTGCTGGCCGATGAACCGACCGGAGAGGTGGATTCGGTCACGGCCCAGCAGATTTGGCAGCTCTTTCGCGCTCTGAATCGGCGCTTCAATCTCACCAGCGTTATCGTCAGCCATGATCGCGATATCGCGCGTGTTGTTGACCGCGTCATCGGCATCAGAGACGGCAAAATCAGCACTGAAACGGTGCTGCTCTCCGGCAGTGAAATCGCCGGCGAACAATCGACGCCCCCGGCGGCTGGCGTCGGCAGCGCGCGATCTCAGGTGTCAGATCGCCCTTCTGATTCGGCATTCCCGCCAGTTCAACAGCTGAAGGGCGCTCATGCCTCAGTCGTTGCCGATGAGTCCAGGGTGCAACTGGAAGAACGAGTCGTTCTCGATTCCGTCGGTCGCCTGCAAATGCCGCATGAATATCTGGAAAAGCGGGGCATCGGCCGCAGGGCGGTCGTTCAACTGGTCGAAGATGGCATTCTGGTGCGACAGGCGCAAGAACGATTCACGTTGCCCGAGGATGCGTACAGATCGGAAATGACCGCAGGATTGGAGGCGGACTCTTCAGCCATAGACCAAGATCCAGTCCCCCACCGAACTGTCGCTTGGTGGCGTCGGCTCTGGCGTCGGCCCCCGCGCGCTGATGATGAGGCCCTTCTGCCTGAGCAGGCTGCAAATCCCTGGGCACGGGGCTTTTTGCGGCGGGCGATCTCTGTCGAATCCTCTTCTCCCGCTTCCTCTCCGGGTGAAGCGCTTCAGTGGGACCACGGAGGCGCCCCCGCGCGCGCCAGCGAGGAGGCCTCTGGCCCCCTGCCGGATCGCTCCCCCGCGCGCGCCCCTACCGGCTCCAGGGCGGTAGCCGAAGTCGCGCCCTATGGTGGCGCGCAATACAACTTCTACAAAGGTCCTCTTGTGGAAGTGACCGATCTCCAGCGCACGTATGCGGTCGGGGATCAAGCGGTGCGCGCGCTGCGGGGCATCGATCTTGTCGTTCCGCGCCGCAGCTTCACGCTTTTTCGGGGCCGCTCCGGCTCCGGCAAGACGACCCTGCTCAACCTGGTCGGCAGCCTGGACACGCCAACCGCCGGCCGCGTCTCTCTCTTTGGCCAGGATATCGGCCAGTTATCTGCGGATGAATGCGCCCAAATGCGGCAGCTCTATATCGGGTTTGTTTTTCAGGCGTTTTCTCTCATCCCCACCTTATCGGCCCAGGAGAACGTCGAGATGGCGCTGCGGATTCTGGGAGCCTCGGCTAGGGAGCGACGGCAGAGAGCCGCTTACTGTCTGTCTCTTGTCGGGCTTGGTCGCTGGGCCGATCATCGGCCCTTTGAAATGTCGGGCGGCCAGCAACAGCGTCTGTCGATCGCCCGCGCTTTGGCCCATGGCCCGGCGATGCTGATCGCCGATGAACCGACCAGTGATCTGGACAGCGAAACCGGGCGCCAGATTCTTCAGTTGTTCGCCCGCCTGGTGGAGGAGGAAGGCATTACCGTATTGGTAGCCAGCCATGACCCGGCCAGCGACGACTTTGCCACGGACGTATACGAGCTTCAGGATGGTCGCATTGCCAATCGCGTCAACAATGGAAGATAGAATGAAGAGGAGAACCACACATGGCGCAACAGTACCGCGTTGCTCTGGCCGGCTGCCACCGTATGCTTGACAGAAAGCCAGCCAACCACAACTTTGCCTCGGCCTTTGACGCGGTACCCGATACGGAGATCGTTGCCGTCTTTGATCTGGGCGCCACCACCCGTCAGGCGTTCCTGGACTGCTGGGGAGCGCAGATCGCCGCCTATGATCACTTCGGTCGCATGCTGCAACAGGTGCAGCCCGACATCCTCTGCGTCGCCACCCGTCAGACGATGCATGCCGACCAGATCCAGGAGGCTGTGGCGGCCGGTGTACAGGGGATCCTGTGTGATAAGCCCCTGGCTACCAGCCTGGCAGAGGCCGACCGGCTCCTCGATGCTTGCCGCACGGCCGGGGTTCCCTTGGCCTTTGGGCTGGACCGCCACTGGCTACGCTCCTACCGCCATCTGGCCGAGTTGCTTCGCAATGGCATCGTCGGCAAAGTGCAGTCGCTGATCGTCTACGGCATCCCCAACCTGATTAACCACGGTTGTCACTGGTATGATGCCGCTTTGCTGTTGGTCGGGGATCTTGAACCCCAATGGGTGAGCGGCTTTGTGGAGGATCTGTCCGGCGAAGCGCTCGATTCCCGGCGTCATCTGGATCCGCCGGGCCGCTGCCAGGTGGGGCTGACGGACGATATTGTCCTGTATTTCACACCGGGCGGGGGCCGGCGCCCAGCCTTCGATGTTATTGGCGATCAAGGTCGTCTGGCTATTCTGGACGATGCGCGCCAGGCCTATCTATGGCAATATGACAACGCGCTGCAAGCAGTGGATATCCCCCAACCGATTGGCGACTTTCCCTCCGGACCGGCCATCGTTCGCGATCTGGTCGACGCCATTGCCGGCCATGGTAAGACAGCCTGTGATGTGGAAGAAGCCCGCCGCGCCACGGAGATCGGCTTTGCCGTTCATCTTTCGCACGCACGCCAGGGTGCCCGTATCGATTTGCCCGCCGCCGATCGGGAGCTGCGCATTCCATCTTTCCCCTGGGGCAACGAATAGGAATCAGCCTGAACCTGCTTCAGCTGCGGGCATAAGCCGTTGCGACCTTGTGGAAGATGGCGATGATGTCATCCACCTCTCGCATACCCCAACTCTCGTGAAACGGCACATTGAAATGGCTGTCCAGCATGGCCTGGGCATTGGGACATGGGAAATCTCGATCCGGGTCGCCTTTGTATTCCGGGCTGGCCCAGGGGTAGCCGCTGTTACCGAAGACGCGGCGCTCGATAAACCACTCCTGACGATGAGGCATCCCGGTGCGGTAGTCGAGCGAAAGTGACAGACCCTCGGCGCGCAAACTTTCACAGAATGTCTCTTTGTCGCATGTAGCCCGCTGCGGATAAAACGCTACCGGCAGAAACCAGTAGCTGGACTCAATCTCTGGGGCTGTCTGCCGCAGCGCACTCATTTCCAGATCCGCTGTGCCTTCGATCAGTTGCCCCACAATCGCCCGCCGCCGTTCCAGCATGTCCGGCAGTTTGCGCAGCTGCACCTGTCCAATCACAGCGGCCAGATCTGTTTGGTTGAAGTTCAACGACGCCTGCGCATTGGTGGCGTCTTCCGCCAGAAAGTGGGGCTTCCCGCGGTCAGCCATCCGACGCGCTGTTTGATAGAGGGCCTCATCCTGGGTGTAGACCATGCCGCCCTGAGCGCCCGAGCTATGGTGCTTGCCGGTCATGGTGGAAAAGGCGGAAATGTCCCCGAAGGTTCCGAGAATCTGTCCCTTATACTTGGCTCCGTGGGCCTGGGCGCAATCCTCGATCACCGGAATGTCATGCTGTCGGGCCACCGCCATGATGCCCTCGATGTCGGCCGGCTCGCCGGCGATGTGGGGCACGATGATGGCGCTGGTGCGGGGTGAGATCAGCTCCGCGATCTGCTCCGGCCCGGTATTGTAACTGCCCGGCGTCGAGTCTGCGATCATGGGGATCATGTTTTGCAAGGGAATGGGCATTATGCCGCCCGGATCGGTGAAGGGGCCGATGATGACCTCGCTGAACGCCTCCAGCTGCAACGCCTTCAACGCCACGTAGATGGCTGCAGATCCCGAACTGACCGCGTCAGCGTATCCACCCCCCAGGTAGTCTGCGAACTGTGCGCAATAGGCAGTCTCTTCTGCGCCTTGATAGGCGTTGAGCGTCCCCGAGGCAATCACCTGTTCGAAATAGGCGTTGACCGCGGCTTTTTCCTCCGCCCCTATGTGTGCTCGCGGCGGAAAGGGTGTGTCCCTGACAGGCGAGCCGCCATGAAGGGCCAGCGCAGTGCGTTCATTGGCTGTCATAACTCAACTCTCCAAGATGTATTCGAACTGGTTGTCCGCTGGCAGTTCGGCCAGCCAGGACGGGACTTTCACCTGTTGACGCAGGCGTATAATCCAGCGATCTCGCCGCTTCGCTCGTCCGACCGTGCAGGCTGCCCAGCCCATGCCCAGCAGATCGCGGCCATGCCAGGTGACTGAGGTGATCTGGGGCGCGTTTCGATAGGGGTGGAAAATGGTGAGAAAGGCGGTCTGGGACGTTACCCGCCGGCGGATGATCAAACCCTGGCGATCATCCGCCGGATTTCCCGGCGCTCGCCCCGCTATCAGTGTCGCGCCAGACCGATCGTCCATGAAGATTTGCATCCCCAACCGTTCCAATTGCCATGTCAAACTGACGTCATTATCCAATGCAAGACTGTGGACATCGGCGATGTGCTCGTACCCTTCGCCCTCGATCGCTGCACGCCCCAGAGGGTGGGCGTCGGGAATCGCCGCCAACTCGCCAGCATTGCGATAGATCCAATCAATACGCCGCTCCGCCCCGCAACGGACCAGGAAAACGTCCAGGAAATAGCCGGCACGCGCCAGAACTGCCCGGCGCATGCGTACCTGAGCGTAGGCGTCGGGCAGGTCCTCGCTATCAAACCGTGCAGAGATTTCCGCAAGCGGGGAGGGTTCGCCGTCCGACCAATCCGCTGAGGCATCGGCGATCTGAAATGGGCCGTCCGCGCGAAAAGCGTTGATTTTCCCTGCGCCCGGCGGCTGGGAGAGGCCGTCCAGGAGCACAGTATTATGGCTGACGGTCTGGCGATACCAGCTTTCAAAGAGATCGATGCCGTAGCCGGGCGTGCCCAGATCCGGCGATTGGCGGCGACCATGGGCGAAGATGCTCAGTCCCAGCTTGTCAGGATGGCCGTGCCCGCCTCCATGGGGTCCGTACTTGAGGAAAATATACTGTTGATCGCAAAGCGGCTGTACGTCAGCATCGGATGGCGCAACCTCGGAGCTTTCCTGGATTGTTGCGCCAAAATCCTGTGAATGCTGATCGCTTTCGCTTTCAGCGGCTGGCTGGCCCTGCTCTTCTGGCTGAGAACGCAGAATGGCATAGCCCGAAGCGGGCATGTGGACGCTGGAGAGGGCCGGAACGCCATCCGTTGGCAGTGTCTGCGCGCCGAACAGAAGCGCGTCCAGGCTGTCGCGCGGGCCGTGTCGATAGGCGCGCGCCAACACCTGACCAAAGAGCATATCGTCGAACCAGGCGTATCCGATCTCGTAAAAGGCTGGGGCTTTGGGCACGCCGTGGCAGCAATCGTCGATCAGCCCGGTGAAGTACCAACAATCATTGGTAGCCGGCAGCCCCCCGTCCGGGTAGGCGCATAACACAGGCGCCCGCAGCACGGATGTCAGCGCCGTTTCCTGGCGCAGATCCCATTCAGGCAGGTTGGCCGTCGCCTTGGCCAGCGAAAAGAGCGCGGCAACCGTGTAGAAATGGTAGCTGAACGAGCCTTCAAACCAGAGTCCGTCGGCCAGGATCCCGTCCTGTACCTGGGTGCGGAAACCGTAGGGGCCGTCGATGGCAAAGGCGATCAGGTCATCATGGCCCGTCACCACGCCCAACGTGCCGATGGCGGCATTGTGCCAACAGGCGAAGTTATGAATGCCCCCAAAGTGATGCGCTACGAGATGTTCGGCGATGGGGAGCAGGAGCCGCTCAATCACCGTCATCTGTTCCGACCGCGAGAGCGTCGCACGGATCAGATCGAAAGACCAGGCCAGGGGAATCGCCCATACTGATTCGTCCAGGGTCGTGTAGGTGGCGACGCCGGGGTTGGGCGTGCGCGGAGGGATCTTTGCGTACCCGGCATAGTTGCTGGCGTAGTCCGACAAGATCTTCTGCACCTGTTGCCGATAACCGTCCTCGCCCTCTAGCTGCCATAGGATAGCGAGTCGCAGCGCGGCCTGGGCCAGCCGGTCGTTGACGAACCAGCGCCAGGCCGCATCGAACGGTTCGCCGGAAAAGGTCTCGCCGCCGACAGGGCAGCGATGGACGTGCGGGGAGTCTGGCTCGAAGATCAGTTGAACAGCGTGCTGCGGGCAGAAGTAGTCGTGGTAGTAGCCGCCCGGCCTGTTCGGTACGGCGACGGGCCGGGCGAGGAAATCCTGCGCTTCGTCGCGCAGACGCCGGAGGGCCGGCGCGAAGTGCGGCGACCCCGCTTTCTGACGAATCTGTGACCAATGGCGCTCTGAAAGTAACGGGATGGTAGTCATGGAGTGTTCTGTCTCCAGACTGCTCACGGAGACGCGGCGTTTTCCACCCGTGTCTTGAAAGCCTGCGCGCCTGACGCCACCCAGTTGGTCCAGCCGGTCAATAAAAAGCGCGCGCCCTGACCAATGCAATGCTCGACATTGTCGTCACTGACGAGAGCGCCCGCCGTTCTGCCGGCAGCGACAATCTGCTCCAGCGCCTTATCTACAGTCGCCAGCACGTCGGGGTGCTCCGCTCCGCCCAGGTACCCCATCGTTTGGGCCAGGTCGCTGGGAGCCACGAAGAACACGTCAATGTTGTCAACGGTCAGGATTTCCTCCAGGTTGTTGACAGCTACGATGTCCTCGATCAGAATCACCACCAGAGTCTCGTCATTGGCCTTATGCACATAATCAGGGACGCCGTACCCCTGACGACTGGTGAACATGCCACGATTGCCGAGGGGGTGGAACTTGGCGGCGTCCACCACGGCTCTGGCTTCGTCCGCGCTGTTGACGTGGGGAACGACGATACCCTGCGCGCCCACGTCGAAGGTGCGGTAGATAACGCCAGCGTTGTTCTGGTTGACGCGCACCACCGACGTCATGCCCCACACGTCGCAGGCCCTGGTCAGGTCGGGGATGTCGGCGAAGTCCACGGGGCCATGTTCCCCCTCAATCCATATCGCATCGAATCCGAACTGACCCAGATGGTCGACCATGTGTGTGGAATTGTGCCCGGACAGGCAGACAACGGTCTCGCCCCGTTCCAGCTTGTGTTTTGCTCTGTTCTCTCGCATAGATTCACGTCCCCTTGATTTCTGTAAAAAGCCCTCGAATTTCACAGCAGTTCAGTGGCCTGTACCTGAGCACTGAACACTAGCCATTGGGTTTACCGTCCCCATTATATCGCAAATCGGCAGTCAGCAACAGGGCGGCTCCAGTAACGGAGCCGCCCTGTTGACAAGGATACCTTGGCTGTGGTAGGCGTAGTATAGGCTACTCTATAGGCCAGCCATCGGGGATTTCGTTCGCTTCGAGGGCGGCCTGAATGGCGGCTGCGGCATCGTCGGTAACCCAGGCGCTCCAGATGTCGGATTTGCTGATCAACCACCAGAGGGCGACATCATTGCTGCTGGCGTCACTGTTTTCGGTTTGCCAGGCGGCGATATCCTTATAGAGGTTAATGTTGAGATCCCATACTCGCAACATGTCAATTACGTCGGGCGCAGCGGTCAGGAGGTCGGAGTTTACTCCAATCATGATTGTGGCGTCTTCATACGCGCAAGCCTTGTCCATGTCCCAGCACTGGTCGTTATATGCAGGTTCTTCGAGCCGAACCAGATCCAGGAGCAGGGCAGGCTCATTGGTGCCCCATTGGTAGCCGAGCCAGGGCTCACCTTTCTCGTAAGCGCCATAGAGGTCAGCGTTCAACGCCGCGCCGTCGCCCGGATTGATGACATGTACGTGGTCCTCCAGAGCATAGCCGATGACTTGAGCGGCGTTGACTTCCTCGCAGGACCAACCGATCACGCAGGAGACCAGGCGCGCCTTGCCGCCGGTTTCGGGGGTCGCAAACAGCTCTTTGTATTGGTCATCCTTCAAGTCTTCGACGCTGTCCAACTCGGGATACTGCTCTTGGAGGTAGGCAGGGATGACGAAAGCGGACTGCCAGTCTCTGCCCAGGCTTTCGCCTATTTCAGCCACTTCACCGGCGGCAAGGGCTTCCCCCCAGGCTTCTTCCTGGTTAGGCAGCCAGATTTCCAGAGTCACATGCGTATCGCCTCTTTGCAGACCCTGGAGCAAGGGCAAAGTTCCGCCGAAGACTACGTCGGTAGGATAGCCGTAGCCCTTTTCAACGATGTACTGGGCGATTCGGTTCTGAATCTGGGCGCTGGGCCAGTTCAGGTCGCTGAAAATGATGGTTTCTTTGGGGCCTTCGGAGGCCGTTACCTCGGCCTCGACGCTTTGCTCGACCGGCTCGGCCTCGACGACTGGCTCGACCGGCGTGCACGCGCCGGTGACGAGGATGGCAACCATCAGTATGAGTATTCTGTACTTGGTGAATAGACGCAATTTCTTCTCCTTAGGTGGGTGGGATATAGATGCCTCTCGCTGGCGAACATCTCGACCTTCCCGGACGGGCGCACGAGCTGAGACACCTCTGAGTTGCGACCACCCGTCTCGGAGGCCAAGCTGTCCGAGCGGATAATCACAGCAATCATCATATCAGCGTTGACTGCCAAACGCAAATTGCGGGGTGGGGTTGCTTGAGCGCCAGGAAAAGAACGCAGAAATACGCTTAGCCAACGCTTAGCGTTTCCTGCCGACTGTGGGCCTGGGCCACCGATTGCGTGAGGCGATCGATTACGATGGCAAGGAATACGATTGCCAGTCCTGCAATTGCTCCATTGCCCGGCTGATTTTTTTGCAGCGCCCGCAGCACGTTATCCCCCAGACCGCCGGCGGCCACCATGCTGGCGATGGTTACCATTGCCAAAGCCATCATCGTGGTTTGGTTGATACCGGCCATGATTGTAGGCAATGCCATCGGAATCTGGACTTTGGTGAGCAACTGGAATGGAGTTGTTCCGAATGAATGCGCTGCCTCGACCGCTTCGGATGATACTTGGCGGATTCCCAGATTAGTCAGTCGGATTACCGGGGGAACGGCGTAGATGATGGTGGCGAAGATGCCGGCCGGTTGCCCTAGGCCAAAGAAGAGGATGCCCGGCAGCAGATAGACGAAGCTGGGCATAGTCTGCATGCCGTCCAGAAAGGGCCGCATCAGATTGTCTGCCATCTGGCTGCGCGCGCCCAGCACGCCCAGGGGAAGACCGATTGTCACTGAAATAACCACCGCCACCACCATAAGCGCGATGGTGTCTATGGTGTTTTCCCAAAGCCCCATAAAGCCGATGTAGAGCAGGGCAAACGCCGTGAACACCAGCAGGTTCCAACCCCCTACTGAAAAGGACAGCAGAGCAACCCCCAGCACAATGGCAGGCCAGGGTACCCACTTCAACCCATTCTCGATATAAACCAGCGCATAGGTAACAGCCGTGCTCAGTCCGTCGAACAACCAACCACCCTCTATAGTCATCCAGTCGACCGCATCGTCAATGGCGCCGCCGGTGACCTCGCGCACCGTTTTCTGCAGGGTTATGGTACCGCCGTTGTCCGTCTCAATTGTAGAGCGAGATACGGTGGTGGGAAAATCCATCTCCGGGCCCCAAATCGCCAGGCTTATTAGCAGCACGACGACAACCACCGTCAAACCGGTCAACCAAAGGTAGAGGGGCGGAAGATCGTTTAGCCTGATGCGCGGGGAAGATGTTTCGGCGCCGGTTTGCGCATTTTCGACTTGGGCCATGTCAAGCCTCCTCAGCGTTTTCAACCAGACCCTCCAACAAAGCGCCTCTGTGAATCTCACCCAACAGACGCCCCTGCTCGTTCACCACCGCTATAGGGCGCTCCGTCTGCGCTGCCAAGGGAATTATCTGCTCAATATAGGTATCGGGGCTTGTGGTCATCACCGGTTCGGTCTGCGCCCCTGCCAGTTTTTCCCTCTGTTGGCGAGCCAGAACGGCTGCCTGATCCTGTGTAAGAATTCCCCTGAGAACCCGATCGGCCCCCAGTACAAAGATTTCATCGGTGTCGTTGCTCCGCATGGCGTGTAGCGCGGCG
This sequence comes from uncultured Caldilineaceae bacterium, assembly GCA_958295915.1. Classification (GTDB taxonomy): domain Bacteria; phylum Chloroflexota; class Anaerolineae; order Caldilineales; family Caldilineaceae; genus Bin5. The sequence goes on along the minus strand of OY282381.1, from coordinate 1,248,962 downwards.
CGGGGCTCCTGCCACTCGTGGATGATCACGTCAGGCTCCTGCATGATGGACCTGGCCCGGATAACCTTTGCCTTGGAGACATCCTGCACGAATTCGGTGACGTACTCGTCGGCTGGCCGCGTAACAATCTCCTCAGGCGACCCTTCCTGGACGATTGTTCCGTCCCGCATAATTGCGATGCGGTCGCCTAGCTTCAAGGCTTCATCCAGGTCATGCGTGATAAACACGATGGTTTTGTGAAGTCCCGCCTGAAGGGAGATAAGCTCGTCCTGCATTTCCCTTCGTATGAGGGGGTCCAGGCCGCTGAAAGGCTCGTCCATGAGCAGCACTTCAGGGTTGACTGCCAATGCCCTCGCCAGCCCAACGCGTTGCTGCATGCCGCCGCTCATCTCGCTTGGGTAGTAGTTTTCCCAGCCTTTGAGGCCCACGGTCTCGATGGCCTCTGACGCCGCCTTGTACCTGTCTTCCTTGTCCATGCCTTGTATTTCAAGGCCATATGCCACATTGTCCATCACGCGGCGATGAGGAAGAAGGGCGTAATGTTGAAAGACCATCGCAATTTTATCACGCCGAAACTGCCTTAACTCCTCCTGCGAGTATGTGCAGATGTCTTCATTATCGAAATATATCTGTCCCTTAGTGGCTTCGATGAGCCTGATCAGACAGCGCACCAGAGTTGACTTGCCGCTGCCTGAAAGCCCCATAACAACGTAAGTCTGCCCGATGTCCACGGTAAAGGAGACGTCCCGCAGCCCGACCACAACGCCCAGTTCATCTTGAATCTCGGCGCGGCTTTTGGAAGCGTATTCTGGCTGAAGGGCGCGCTCTGGCTGATTGCCGAATACCTTCCACAGGCTGTTGACCTGTATATAATGTTCTTGTTGAGTCATCCTGGTGTCTGGCCAAGTGTGAAATGGGTTAGGTATAATTTTTCAATTTGATGCGCGTATCATCGGGGGTGAGCTGCCAGTTGACGGGCACCTAAGATAGATTTTACACTATGGTTTCCATTGAGGCAAACGCAAACAGTGAGTAATGGCTCTGCGTCGCCTGCAAAACTTGTTTCACAGCAACCTCAATTCGGTATTCGCATGATACGCAACCCCTGCGGCGCCCACATACCTCACTGTTGGGCGCGACATTTTTGTATTGCGCATCAATTCCCCTCTATTCATGTTTATATGCTCGTAGGGTCCGCTTGGCTATCTGCGCCCAATCCAGAGCATGCGCGCGTTCCAAAGCCGCGGCGCGCATTTCGGGGATATCTCGAGTTTGCATCGTCTGCATGGCCTGACGCAATCCGTCGGGGTCCTCCGCATCATAGACGATGCCGGCTTCTGGGGGGACCAGTTCCGGCAGACAACCGACGGCCGGCACGATGACCGGGAGCCCAAAGGAAAGCGCGGTGATGACCGAGCCAGACGTCAGCACATTCACAAAGGGGAAGACACCTACGTCCGCCGCCTTAAACAGGAACTGAAACTCCTCGTTGGCAAAGAAGGGAGAGGAGCGCACCATCACGCGAGGATCGGATTGGGCGGCGGATGCAGCGGTCCGTTCGCCGTACTCGTTGTAGACTTTGGCGCCGAGAAGCAGGCCCAGATGGTCGCCGGGCAGAGACTGAAAGACCTCCAGCAGCCGCTCGAGCCCTTTGTAGTGGCGCACGTTTCCGAAGAAGAAAAACACAAGAAGGTCTTGCGCGATATCCAACCGCTGGCGCGCGTCGAATCGGCTGACTGTGTTGGGGTAAGGCTCAATAAAGTGACCATGGGGAATGACAAAGACGCCGTCCGTGCGGTGGAAGCGCCGCTGCACAAGATGGCGAGCGTGGTCACAGTGCACAATGATTGCGGTGGCAAGCTGGGTGATGGCGAGGCGAGCCAGATGGTCCAGGTCTCGATTTTGGCTTTCGTGGGGGTAAAGATTGTGGACTGTCCACACAATCTTGTAGCCAAGCGCGCGCGCCAGTGACAAGTTGTCAAGTACTTGGGCGCAACGCGCCAATCGATCGGTCAGATCTGGCGCATCATACATATAGTGGGGCCAATTGAGATGCAGGACATCGATTTGGCCCTGATTCTGGTATAGCCACTTCTTTGTGAATTCCTCAGGATGCCCCGCATGTAACTTGACACCGACGGCGCTCAAGGCGCGAGCCAACAGCCCTCCGTATGGATTGGCCCGATCCAGCGACAACCCCGCCGCCTCCCAGAAAAAGATCCCGCGCATATTAGTTTTTTTTAGTTTTTAGTTTCGAGTAACTGCAGTTCACTGACTATTGGCAACTGATATGCCCCACAGTGATTCGACAACCTGCCTGCGCAGACTCATAGGCAGCCTCCACAACCGCCAGCCCGGCCAACCCCTCCTCCCCAGGGATGGGGATAGGCTGATCACCAACAACAGCATCCGCAAAAGCGGCCAATAATGCCACATGAGGGCGTGGCCCACCGGGTTCGACAGCATAGTCTTGAATTCCATCAGCTGTCATCACCTGCAATGCGCCTGCCGAATCCTTGGCCTGAATGGGGGCGGCCACGATGGCGCCCTCTGTGCCATGGATTTCCAATTGATTGAAGCGCTCCGGGTCATGATTGGCGGTGCTCCAATGGGTGGTGACAACGGCTTGGGCGCCGTTTGCCAGCCGCAATAACAACGTGGCTGTGTCCTCAACCGGGGACTCGTCGACCAGTGCATCCGCCAGAGCCGAGACTGACTCTACAGGGCCGCACAGATAGCGCAGCAGGTCGATGCAGTGCGTAGCCAGGTCCATGAGAGGGCCACCGCCGCTGATAGTGGGGTCGTGATGCCAGAATTCCGGCTGCGGTGGGAACCGTTCGGAGAAATTGATGCGCGCCGCCGTCACCTGACCGATTGCGCCTTCTGCCAGCAGTTCCTTGATGCGCTGATGGCGCGCGTTAAAGCGCTGGTAGTAACAGATCATCAGCGCAACGCCGTTGGCGCCACAGATCTCGATCATCTGGCGGGCCTCGGCAGCAGTCAGGGCCATAGGCTTTTCGCAGAGAACATGCTTGCCGGCCTGCGCGGCCAGGATCGTGTGCTGGGCGTGTAGATGGGGTGGGGTTGCGACGTAGACGGCATTGATTTGGGGATCTGCCAGGAGGGCATCCGCGCTGTCATAGGCGCGCTGCGCCAATTCGGTATTCGCACGATGCGCACCCCCTGCGGTGCGCTCATACTTCACGTGGGTGTCGGCAAACCGCTGGGCAGCAGCCAGATCCCGACGCATCACCGCCACCAGCTCGTGGCCGGGCGCCAGGGCGATGGCCGGCGCCATCTGCCGGTCGGCGATCTTACCTGCGCCCAAGATACCCCAGAGAACCGTCATGTCACACCTTCTCCCGTTGTTCCGGCTGTGTTTTGCGCGGCGGTAGACGAATCCACCTGCACTTCTCTGCCGGTTTCCAGCGAGCGGTCGATAGCGGCGGCCACCTGTATAGCGGCCAAGCCATTCTCCCCGCTGACTATGGGCGGCCATTTGCCCTGAACGACACCGACGAAGTGACTGAAGAGAGAGCGGAACATCCCCTCCTGCCGGCCATGCAACACGGGCGTATAGCCGGTGTCCGGGTAGTCCGGCGGCCCATCGGCCCGGTAGACTGCAACGCCGTTCTCATGGCCTAACACTTCGGCGGCTCCTTCGCTGCCGTGTATGCTGAACTGTTCGTACTGGGGGCGTCCGCTGTGGGCCGGCGTGCTCCAGGAATTCTCGAGTACGCCCACTACACCGCTGTCAAAGGTAAAGACAGCGATGATAAAGTCATGGCGGCCTTTGCCCCCCTGACGGGCATAGGCCTTCACCCTGGTGATGGGCCGCCCCACCGTCCATAACATCATGTCGATGTCATGGGGCGTCAGCCAATAGGCCAGCGAGAACTTGCCCAACACCCGCTCAGCAGCCACTTGAGGCGGATTGCGTCGCGCGTACACATGCAGGACTTCGCCGATATCGCCCGCGGCTACGGCCTGACGCATGGCGGCGAAAGGCGGGTCGAAACGCAGACTGTGACAGACCATGAGATGGACACCGACCCGGTCCGCCGCCTGCACCATCATGCGCGCGTCTGCAGGAGAGACGGCCATGGGCTTCTCCACGAGAACATGTTTGCCCGCCTCCAGCGACGCCAATACCGGTGCAGTGTGCATCCATTCGGATGCAGAGACGACGACCGCGTCGATCTCGGCATGGTTTTCCAGCATGTCTGTGTGCCGGGCATGGGGATACCCAGGAACCTGATACTGGTCGGCCATTTCTCTGGTGGACGCTTCACTGCGGCCACACACTGCGACCAGGCGGGTCTCGCTCAACTCCTCCGCAAGCCGGGCGTAGATTTGCCCCATACGGCCCGGGCCTACGATTGCAATCTGCAAAGGTGTGATAGTCATGGTGATTGTAGGTTGAGTTGCGCGCCACTGTTGGGCGCGACTTCGCTGAGTGGTACGGTGCGCCCGCCCTCTGCGGCTGACTGCACCAAGGCCGCCAAAATCGCCATGACCTCGACCGACCAGTCGATGGGAAAAGGCGGTTCACCGCTGTCGGCCATCCGGATCACCTGGGTCAGGGTCTCGGCATAAAAGCCTGTCGCGTCTTGGATATGGACCTCGCCCCAACCCTCCGCGCCAAAGACAGCGCCATGATAGAGGCTGGGCGTGGTGTGGAGCAGATTGACGATCCCCTGCCGCCCATCGGCGTACTGCACAAGCCCGATATCACAGCGCTCTGTGCGCCGGGTGGTGACGGCCTCAGCGCCGCCGCCGAGCAGGGTGTGCAGCAGTTCCACCGGATGAATGCCATAGAAGAAGGGGTGTTTGGCCCGCGGATTGGAGAATGCGCCCGCTGCCGCCCCGCTGACAACCGCGGAGTTCAAAGCCCCGAAGCCGGGCGCCTGTTCCTGTAGGGCCAGGACCTCCACCGCATACCGAACGGCCGAGCACGACATGAGCGGAACATGCCGCTCCGCGGCCAGATCGACCAACATGCGGACGTCATCCATATCATTGGCGAAGGGTTTGTCCACGAAGGTAGGGAGGCCGGCCTCGATGGCCAACCTGGCATATGGCGGATGATCGTCGCCATAGCGGTTGACAACCATGACCAGGTCTACATCCTGGATGGCCTCCGCCGGCGTGGCGACGACATGGGGAATCTGACACGCCTCCGCCTTGGCGCGCGCCTGCTCCGCATCTTCTCCCCACAGTTTAACGACCTGGGCTTGTCCATGTAACGGACTATCGGGCAGGTTGATCAGCTGTGACCATGCCTCTGTATGGGTGCTGTCCGCTCCAATCATGCCGATGGTGATCATGATAATTCCGTTCCTTGCGATTGTTTCAGAGTGCAATCAATTTGGGGACATCCATGTAGCGCAATAGAGGACACAGATATCAAGGCGATAAGAATGGCGATTCTTGCCGGAGCGCTTTATATAATGTTGAATTGCGCGCCACTCAGGGCAAAAGTAAGATGTATAGATAGATTTCAAACCTATATACAGATCATATTATAATGAGTGCATTGGTTCTGCGAGAATTTTATACTGATTATGAGGCCATGAAAAATGAAGTTAGAATATCCTGGTAAAAAATCGAAAAAAGAGATACTGAACTTGAAACCATACGTGTTCAATGCGAGTTGGAATCAAAGACCCAATAAACTGATACGAGGTGATAATCTATTTGTATTAAAAGCTCTTTTGGATATATATAATCTGAAGTCCAAAGTTGATTTAGTTTATATCGATCCACCATTCTCTACAAATAACAGTTTTATGATTGGAGAAGATAGGGCGAATACGATCAGTCATAGTCGTACTGATAACATTGCCTATACTGATACGGTAACAGGCGCATTGTTTTTAGAATTTCTCAGAGAAAGGCTGATTCTCATCAAAGAGCTTATGTCAGACAACGCCTCGATTTATTTACATATCGATTATAAAGTAGGTCATTATGTGAAAGTAATGATGGACGAAGTGTTTGGCGCAGAGAATTTTAGAAATGATATTACAAGAATCAAGTGTAATCCTAAAAATTTCAAGAGAAAGGCATACGGAAACATAAAAGACATGATTCTCTTTTACGCAAAAAGCAAGGATAATACATGGAATGAACCGAAAGATGAATTCACAAAAGAAGAGAAAGAGCGTCTTTTCAAAAAAGTTGACAGATCTGGAAGACGGTATACAACAGTTCCTTTACATGCGCCAGGTGAAACTCGTAATGGTCCGACAGGGCAAGAATGGAGAGGCATGAAGCCACCAAAAGGCAGGCACTGGCGAAGTGAACCTATCGCGTTGGAAGAACTGGACAAAGCCGGTTTGATTGAATGGTCTAAAAATGGTATTCCAAGAAAAAAAATCTATGCGGATGAAAAGGGGGGCAAGAAGAAACAAGATATCTGGACATATAAAGATGCGCAATCTCCCAGCTATCCGACGGAAAAAAACCTAGAGATGCTTAAAACAATTATTTTGGCCTCGTCAAACGTTGGCGATCTCGTATTGGATTGCTTTTGTGGCTCGGGAACAACGCTGCAAGCAGCGCAAGAGCTTGGAAGAAATTGGATTGGGGTCGATAGCTCCGGTGAAGCCATAAAAGTAACAAAAGAAAGAGTATCCAAACTGGAAAACGACTTCTCTTCAGAGGTTGAATATCAATATTTGGTTGAATTGCGCGCCTCTGTTGGGCGCGACGAAGAAAAGAGGCAAAAGGAGTTCTCCCCATGGCCCTGACAGTCGAACAGAAAGAATCCTTCTGGGAAAACGGCTATCTTCCCTATCACCGCATCCTCTCTGATGAGGAACTGGCGACGCTGCGCCGCCGCAGCGAAGATATCATCAGCGGCAAGGTGAATCATGTGCCGCCCCGCTACATTCAGTTTGAGTCCAAATTTCGCGACGGCCTGCCGGACGATGTGGAGCCTCTGGATGCCGTTCGCAAGATGACCCAGCTTTGCTACTTCGACGACGAGTTCGAGAGAGTGGCTCGCAAACCGCAGATCGTCGACGTCATCGAAGACCTATTGGGCCCGAATATCAAGCTCTATACCGACCAACTCATGATGAAGCCGCGTTTCAACGGCACGGTGACAGATTGGCATCAGGATTCTATGGCTTGGAGCCACTTTGCCCCCCAAGGCCATGTGAGTTGCTGGGTAGCGCTGGACGAGGCGACGGTAGAGAACGGCTGCATGACCGTGGTTCCGGGAAGCCACAAATGGGGCCCCATCGCACGCGAATATAGAGACCGGTTCTTGGCCAATCCTCTGTTGAACGAGCCGGCGCCGGTGGAACTGCCGGCCGGTAGCTGCATGTTCCATCATGGCCTCAATTTTCACCGCACCGGCGCCAACACTACACCCAACCGCCGCCGGGGCCTGGCCCTCCATTACATCCGCGCGGAGACTATGTACCTTGGCATCGAAGATGAAGAGGCGCGTCTCCTGACCGAATGTGAGGAACCGCGCGGTGAATTTCGCTTCATGTTGGTCCGCGGCCAGGAATTTCCAGGACGGGTGTAAAGTTGAATTGCGCGCCATTGTTGGGCGCGACTGTTGAATTGCGCGCCATTGTTGGGCGCGACTGTTGAATTGCGCGCCCCTGTTGGGCGCGACTGTTGAATTGCGCGCCCCTGTTGGGCGCGACTACGGCAACACAACTCGCCGGCCGGTCTGGGATGATTCGTAGGCGGCGTCGATGATCTGCAAGATGTGGTAGGCGTCTTCGATGCTGACCACCGCCTCACCGCCTTTCCGCACCGCCCGCACGAAATCGGCCACAAACTCGTAGCCCCACTGTTCGGCATACACGAGCCGTGGGGCCAACTGCATGGTGACCGTGCGCTCCGGCGCCCCCTGCCACTGTGCCGCTACGCTGCTCACCGTCAGCTGCCCATCGCCAACTGGCGACCAGGTGGCCGCGCCCAAGTTCCCGCGTATGCCCATATAGGTGTCGTTGCGCGGGCCGGCTCCGGAGAGCAGATACCCCATGTGCAGACAGGCATGAACACCGTTGGCGTACTCCAGAGCCACGGTGGCCGCATCCTCCACCCCATCTTCAATATCATCAGTGGTGCGGCTACAGAGGGCCGTCACTGAGCGGGCGCGCGCCTGCGCGAAAAGCTGAAAGAGGGTCAGCCAATGCCCGCCTTCCATGTGCAAAATACCGCCGCCCTCGCCTGAGCGGCGGTACATCCAATGCTGGGGATCGCGTAGCCCTGGCGCAACTTGAACTGTCACCAGCCGGGCTTCCATGGCGAGGAGCCGACCCAGAACACCATCGTCCAGACACCGCCGGATCTCTGCCGCAACCGGGTGGCGCGGCCAGGGATAGCCAGCCTGTATTACCAGATTGCGCTCTTCGGCCAGCCGACATAAGGGCAAGAGTTCGGATGCTGCGCGCGCGGCCTGCTTCTCGATGAACAGATGCTTGCCGGCCTCCGCCAGACGCAGGGCAGCGGGTGTGGCCTCGTTGGGCGGCAGCATCACCGCTGCCAGGTCGAACGCTTCCCTGTTGAGCAGATCATCCAAACTGGTGTAGATATGCGCTGTCGGATCAAGCCGTTCCAGGGCCGCCAACGCCTCGGCTTCCGCCGGATCCCATTCGCAATAGGCTACGATTTCGGCATCGTCCTGGGCATGGAAGGATTTGATCAGACCATGATTGCGGTCTGGCTCCAGGCCGCCGGCGTGGATGCGCAGACCAACGACGGCGGCGCGCAATGGTTGATGAGTTTTCATGATACCGTGACAGTTACTCCCCTTGCCGCCGACTCGTGGGCGGCCTCGATAATCTGGAGGGACTTGATAACCTCTTCCACCTTGTATCCACTTGCGCCTTCGCCCCGGATGGCGGCGGCAAAGGCCTGAATCGAGGCTCTGCCTTCGGCCCCATAGCCGGGAACCCGGGCTGACGGTATCTCGAAGCCACGGATGGGCGCGCCCGACCAATCCGGATGGGCGCTCTTTATGGTGCAGGTATTCTCATCCACCTCCCACTTGACCCAGCCGTCCGAACCGCGCAAGCCAATCGAGATCTCGCCGTCCCCCGACGTGAAGTAGCCTGCATGCAGGCTGCCGATCATGCCGTTGTCGAAGTAGAGAGATACGGCCGCGGCATCCTCCACGTCGATGTCGTGTCCACTCACGTTGGCCTCGATGGCGGCCACCTGCGCGACGTCCGCGCCGGTCAGGTAGCGCATCAGATCGAACCAGTGGCAGCCCAACCAGTTGAGAATGCCGCCGCCCGCATTCTCCCGTCGGAAGTACCAGGTCTGCGGATTGCGCTGCGTCACGCTCGATGTCACAAAGCGGAATTCGATAGAATAGGGTTTGCCCAACAGGCCGGCATCGTGGGTCTCTTTGATCAGTTGGGCGATGGGGTGGAAGCGCCAGGTATAACCGCAGGAGAAGTGGAGATTGTTACGGCGCACAGCGTCGGCGACGGGGACCAGGTGGCTGGAGTGCACAGCGAATGGTTTTTCGCCCCAAACATGGACGCCGGCCTCAGCTACCTGAAGCATCCAGGAGGGCATATCCTTCAAGTAGGTAGAGACCATCACGGCGTCGGGCTTGGCTTGCGCCAGCAGATCGTCCAGGCTGTCGTAAAAGGGCATATCCTGGACATCAGGCTTCAGGTTGGCTTTGACCGTTTCCGGGTCGGGATCGTAGAAGCCGACCAACTCGATCTCGTCGGGCAGTAGCATGAGCGTGTCTCGATACATATTGGCGTGCATCAGAGAGACGCCGGCTTGGGCGAATCGCAGCTTTTTCATCATTGACAACATTTCTCCAAATCTGAGTCGACCTTGCGAAAATGGGCGCCTTGAGTGAGCGCAAGCAGGAGCGAAGAAGACCCTTTCAGCGTTGAGCCCAAAATTCGTCGCCGATCAGACACGAACTGAGCGGACGCCCCACTAAAGGCGCCCAATCCTGGCGTTGGTATATGGCGCCTGGAACTGTTTCTTCGCCCACGGTCAGGCTGGCGCTGGTGGCTGTAATAAAGAAGCAGTAGGTATAGACGCTGGAAACCCCGCCCGCGCCGTGATGGACAAAGGGAGGCTCCAGGCCGGCCCATGTTCCTGTGATCTGGACGTTCGCCGTATCGATATGATAGCTCAGGCTCCTGTGCAGGTCGCCCCTGCGACCAAAACGGGCGGTGATGATCGATGCCTCGGTTTTGGATGACGCGCCGCGCGCGTCTGCGGCGGATTGTGCGGGCAGTAAACAGGCCAGCGGGTTGTCGCGGTTGCGATACATCCTGTCGTATAGCCAGACGGCCAGCTCCGGGTTGTCGGTGTAGACGCCGTTGGCCACGGCAGATGGGTGGGCAGGATCGACATAGAAAAAAGCCGCGTGGCCGCCGCCAACCGGGCTGTACTCGGTCTGGAATAGACTGAAACGGGCGCAATCCTGCTCATCATCCGGCTGGCGCAGGTAGAGCAGATAGTGAATGCCGGACCAGAAGGGCCTCTCAGCGGTCGTATGACGGGTCATGGCGCATGTGGCTCAGCTAGGTGATGGCGTGTATGGGTTTGCGGTAGTGTATAAAGACCTTGCGTATGGCGGCAGAGATATCGGCAACATCCTCATCATCGAAGCTGGGCTGCATCTGGATGCTGAACCCCCGCTGCATGAGCTTCTCTCCGTTGGGACATTCGACCAATCTATAGTCGATGGGCTTGTCCCGCTTGTAGTCAAAGGGGAAGTGGCTGCGGCCATAGCAGTTGGGCTCAGATAAAAAGGGATTGCGGTAGAGGGGTCCCTCTTTGCCCGACCCGATGTAGGGTCCGCCCGCCGGGATGCCTTCATGGTTGAGGGCTTGGGCAAACGCCCAGGCGTCACAGGTCAGTTTGTCCGTATCCAGGGACATGCCCATCACCCAGTAGGTATTGCGGTCCCCTTCCCGTACCCGTTGGGGGGTGATTTCTTCGATATCCGAGACCTGTTCGATGATCTGCTGGGCCGCCCTGATCTTCTTCTCGATGTAGCCGTCCACTTTCTTGAGCTGCGCGATCAGGACCGCTGCCATCAGATCATTCATCTTGTAGTTGGGGGCCAGGAAATAGTTGGCATAGGGCCGCCCTGCGTATGGGCTGCTATTGCGCGGCAACGCGCAGTCGGAGAAGATCAAGCCGCGTTCCCATAGTACCTCGTTGTCGGTCATGAAGGCGCCGCCGCCCCCGGCCGAGAGATGCTTGCCCCCAAAGCTGAAGCCGTTGATATCGCCCATAGAGCCTACCACCTCTCCCTGAGATTCAGCGAAGTGGGCCTGGCAGCAGTCTTCTATCAGGAAAAGTTGGTGGCGGTCGGCAATCGCGCGCAGGGCTGCCATCGCGCAGGGGTTGCCGAAGAGATGCACGGCGATGATGGCGCGTGTTCGGGGCGTTATCTTCGCCTCGACGTCCGCCGGGTCCAGGGTGAAGGTGTCGTCGATGTCGGCGAATATGGGCACGCAGTTGTGGAGCAGCGCGCCGATGACGCTGCCGCCCGATGTCCAGGGAGTGACGATAATCTCATCCCCAGGATCGGGATTGATCGCGCCGATACAGGTGTGCATGGCCGCGGTGCCGGAGGTCACAGTGCCGACATGGGCGACGCCGTGTCGCGCCGCAAATTCTCGCTCAAATTGAGCTACCTTGGGGCCTTTGCTGACTGTGCCCGCATGGATCACTTCAGACAATATCTCGATGTCCTCTTCACCGAAGAAATGACTGGGACCAAAGGGCAGGGTACGCACGGGCGTTCCCCCCTGCATAGCCAATCGATCGTCCATATCCGGTTTTCTCCTTCGCACTTGGATTGCGCGCAAAATTATATTCGATCAGGATGCCGCACTTGCGCAGCGCAGCCCGGCATCATTGCCCCAATTCAATGGAGGAAACGCAAACGACGAGCGCCATGCGAGTAGGTCTGGGCAGTCGTTTGCGGGATGGACTATGCTTCACTTCCAGAGCGACGATAGCTCATCCTAACAAAGCATTTGTCGTATGTCAAGGCATTTCACTGTACCATTGTCTATGCTTCCATGTATCGTTATACTGTCAGGAGCGGTTCTATATCCCTCCAGATCGCGTCAAACTCCTGCAAGTCCTGCTGATCCAGGTATGTATCGGGGATGCGGCTGGCGGTGGACGTGAAGATATCCCGGCGCAGGAAGACCTGCTTATAGACAGCGACGCCGTGCATGCGCTCGAAGTTGAGCAGCGGCAGCAGCCGGTTGAAAAGAGCTCGGGCGCCGGCTTCATCGTTGGCTTCCAGCCGCTGCCAGATCTGCGCGTGTATGTCTACAGATTGGCTGGCGGGCATATTTCCGCAGGCTCCCCGCCGCCACTCGTCTATCATATAAATGCCTCCTTGTCCACCGAAGACGCCTTTGCAGGCATCCCGCGCCGCGGCCAAAGTGCGTGAGATGGCCCGTGGCTCCGGCAGTGTCTCCTCTTTCAGATACTGCACCCACTCCAGCTCCCGGCACATCCGGGCCAACAGTGAGGAGGGCATGGGTGTACCGATGGGGCCGATGTAATTCTGGATGCAGATCGGAATGCGCAGCGCGTCGTTGAGGGCCAGGTAGTAATCGTAGCAACCGTCTGCGTCTGGGTGCAGGATATGAGGGGGCATGGCCATAATGCCGTCCGCGCCTACATCCTGGACATAGCGGCTGAGGGCGATGGCGGGCAATTTGTGGCCGTGCGTGGTGGCAGCGACGACGGGCGCTCGCCCGTCAGCCTCCTCAACAACAATGCGGATCCAACGCTGCCGCTCTTCGTCGGACATTGTGGCGAACTCGCTGGCGTTGGCCGGGCCGACCAGGCCGGCCGCGCCGGCCTCGATACAGAAATTTACCTGCCGCCGCAGAGCCGCTTCATCCAATTCCAGGCTATCTGTAAACGGGGTGACGACAATCGCAAAGATGCCGCGCCAACGGTTGTTCATCAAATACTCCCCGGGGTTGTATGATAAGAAATCAGTGGTCAGTTGCCAGTGGTTCGCGGCCAGCAACTGACCACTGGACACAGGTCACTGATGTTTTGGGAGCAATCACTGAAAGGAAGTTGCTCATTCGCGAGATGAGCGAATATCAAGAGTATCAATTCGTCATAAGAATCATACCATACTATGAATTCGTAGGAGTAAAAGTATATTCTGATGAGCAGCTTGACGACGGTTGATTTTTTAAGTTACAGTTGCATCGCTCACATACAACCATTATGATATTTGGGAACGCACTATGAACAACAAACCGCTATTAGGTTCTGCGGATTTTCCATTGGGGGATAGCCTCGCCATTTTGGAGAGCTGCGATGCATCTACCTCGGACAAGAAAGCGGCGATGTCGTCAATCGGACGTAAGCGTGACCCGCATTTGAAAGGAATCCTCTTCCAATACACCGGACACTCTAATCCAGAAGTTGTGTTGCAGGCCATTCGAGGTTTGCTTGTTTTTCGTAATGAGCCACTGATTCATAAGTACCTTATATCGATGTGTGAACATCCAAACGATATGATTCGTGATGTTATACAAAAAGAGATGTATGGAAATGAATCTGTAGGTGAGGACTCACACGTTGACTCACCTGATTTTATGAAAAATGTAGTCGTTCACGGCGATGTACTGGAAGCATTGAAGTACGCTCCGAACGGATCAGTACATCTCACATTTACATCGCCACCTTATTATAACGCTCGCGATTATTCCATATATGCAAATTATGATGAATACTTGGCCTTTTTGGAGGGTGTTTTTCGGGAAGTCCATCGAGTTACCAAAGAAGGCCGTTTCTTTGTGTTGAACACTTCCCCTATCATTATTCCACGTGCTGGCAGAAAATATGCCAGCAGGCGTTATCCAGTGCCATTTGATATACACGGTCGGCTTGCAAGAATAGGCTGGGAGTTTATCGACGATATCATCTGGGCAAAGCCTGAAAAGAGTGCGAAGAATCGAGTCGCTGGATTCGAGGTGAATCGAAAGCCACTTACCTATAAACCGAACCCTCGAACCGAGTATGTAATGGTATATCGGAAGAAATCTTACAAATTGATAGATTGGAATTTGAGGCAATACTCGTATGAAGATGTAGAGAGAAGCAAAGTAGGTGATGGTTTCGAGAGGTCAAACGTGTGGGACATCGCCCCAGTATCCGATAGGGTTCATAGTGCAGTGTTCTCCTTGAAATTGTGCGGACAAATAGTGCAGTTATATTCGTTTATAGGTGACTTGGTGTTCGATCCTTTTGCTGGTAGTGGCACACTAGGGAAGGCTGCGATACAGTTCAACCGATATTGCTTTATGACGGAAATTCAGACTGATTATGTCACGCGCATTCAGCAGAACGTTAGGGGTATGGGGTTGTTATCCGGCAAGGCTGTCAGATTCATGAGTATTGCCGAATTCAAAAAGGAGTCTGAAAATGGCTATAACTATGGATCGGGAAGGCACGAAGGGGATGATAAGGCGTATATTAGGCGGCATAGATCATCGTGACGTAGTTGTTGATATGATGACTTTCTTCGATTTCAAGAAACTTTGCGCCAGCTTGAAGTACCGTACTCGGAAATTTCAGAAAAACCAGACTACGCTCCAGACATCGAGCGAGCTATTCAATCCACGTTTGCTACGTAAAGCGCGTTTAGAGGGAAGTCACGCAATGGATAAGCGAGCGCAATTAAAATGAAAATTATCGCTGTAACCGTGTACAGGCTGCAAGGTATTCTGGAATACGAAGGCGAGTTTTGGGAGGAGCGGTTGGTGCGTCCGGTAGACATCTATCCGGAACATAAAGCCGAAGGCCCCCACATATTCTCTGCGATCAGTGAAGGGCGCTACGATATCACCGCCTATTTCGTCGATATCGAGACAGATGAAGGCGTATCCGGCACGGGTGGCCCGTTCCCACTGGATCAGGCATTTATCATCCAGACCCAATTGGCGCCACTTCTGATCGGTCACGACCCCTTGGCGACTGAACGCTTGTGGGACCGGATGTATCGAGCGCAGGCGCACGGCCGCAAAGGTACGGAAATGATGGCGATCAGCGCGCTGGACTGCGCGCTGTGGGACCTGAAGGGGCGCTGGTTCAATGCGCCGGTCTGTCAACTGCTAGGCGGCCCTACCCGCACAGAGATTCCTGCCTATGCCAGTGCGCTGGGCTACTCACTGGATCCGGAACTGGTGCAGGAGCGGGCCCGGCAGTTTGTGGCCGACGGCTTTCTGGCGACGAAGTGGTTCTTTCGGGACGGTCCCACCGATGGGAAAATGGGGATGGAGCGCAATCTGCGCCTGGCGCGCACCCTGCGGGAAAGCGTCGGACCGGATGTGGACATTATGCTGGATTGTTGGATGAGTTGGGATGTGCCGTACACGATTCAGATGGCCCGTCGGCTGGAAGAGTACGCGCCCCGCTGGATCGAAGAGCCGGTATTACCGGACAAGATCGAGCAGTACGCGCAGATCCGCGGCAATGTGAATATCCCCATCAGCGGCGGCGAGCACGAGTACACCCGCTGGGGGCTGAAGCAATTGATGGATGCCGGCGCCTGTGATGTCTACCAGCCAGATATCTACTGGTGCGGCGGCATCTCAGAGATGCAGAAGATTTTGGCCCTGGCCTCCGCCTACGACGTGCCCGTAATTCCTCATGGCCACTCCACCCCCGCCAGCCTACATGTCATTGCCGCCTGGCCGGAGCCGACGACACCCTTGCTGGAATATCTCATCAAATGGAACGAAATCCACCAATTCTTCCTCAAAAACCCGCTCAAACCGATCCATGGCATCGTGACCGTCCCGAACGGACCTGGCATTGGGATGGAATTGGATGGCACGAAAATTGAGCGGCGCGACGTGGTGACATTCTGAGGGACGGCGATGTCGTTAGCGGGGCGTCGTTGGGTAGCCGATGGGATCGATATGGGCTTCAATGAGAAATGGCCCACGGGCTGCGATGGCTCTGGTCAGCGCTTCGTCGCACGCGTCCGGTGTCGTGACCCGTGCGGCCGGGATGCCGTGACCCGCGGCGATGGCGCAGAAGTCCGGCGCGGGGAACTCGGTGCCGTGGGGCTGTTTGCCCTGGCGCAACTGATGGGAGCGGATCAGATCGATGGCATTGTCCACCGGCACGACGACGGTCACCGGCAGGTTTAGCCGGGCGAGAACGTTCAGCTCTCCCAGGCACATCAGCAGCCCTCCGTCTCCGATCAGACAGATCACCGGCTCGTGAGGCCGGGCCAAGGCTGTGCCGATAGCCGCTGGCAGGCTGAACCCCATACAAGACAGTCCGTTGGACAGAGCGAAGCGATTGGGATGCAAGGCTGGCCACTCCAGGCCGCTGAAGATCTTGTGGCTGCCCACATCTACCGCCAACAGGGAATCCACCGGCAGATGTCGGCGCATACTGTCCAGCATCTGCTGGGGCAGCAGATGCCCGCGCCGGGGCGCAGGCACAGGATGGGCGGCGCGTTTCTGGCGGAATTGGCGTACTCTGGCGCTCCCCCACTCCGCGGCAGTGGAGAACTCACTATCCGCCAGCTGCAGCAGTGCCGCTCTCATTGACCCGACCATCTCCACAGCCGCCGGCAGGGTCGGGTCCTCGTTGGGCCAGTTTGCGATCCAAATCAGCGGGACATGCTCTGTCCGCTCTTCCGCCTTGGGCGTGGTCTGGCGGCGCATGAAATCTGTCGGCCGGTCGGTTGCATCGCCCGTAGGCTGTGGCGGCGTCGCGCCCAACAGTGGCGCGCGATTCAACATAGCCCAGGGTTTCACCAGTTCCACCACATCGAAACCGACGGCGATGATGCAGTCTGCTTCATCCAGAATCTCGTAGACCGGATCCGTGCGGGTCAGGCCGATAGCGCCGGCGCTTAGCGGGTGATCATCCCGCAGCGCGCCTTTGCCCTTCGGCGAGACGATCACTGGCGCGTTGGCTGCTTCTGCCAGCGTCTGCAGCGCGTTGTAGGGGGCTTCCGGCTCTAATCCCAGCCCGGCAAGGATGACGGGACGCTTTGCTGCGGCGATGAGGCTGCGCGCGCGGGCAACGAGTTCCGGGCGTAACGTTGACGCATCGGACGGAAGAGCCTCCTCCCTTATCGGCGGCTGGGGCGCCTGCGCTCCGCTGGCGCCAACTGTCGGCATTCCTGACTCCTCATTGCTCACCTGCAGATGCACCGGGCCGGGCCGGCCCTGCCTTGTCAAGGCAATCGTGTCCGGCACTTCTGTAGCGGCATTTTGCGCTGTTGCTTTGAGCGTGCGTTTGGTGATGGGGGAGAAGATCGCCTGCAAATCCACCACCTGGTGGGTGTAATCTGGCAGCAGAACGTCCGGCTTTTGCGCGGTGATGAGAACAACCGGCGCTCGGTCCAACCAGGCGTGGCCGATGCCGGCGACTGCGTTCAGCGCGCCGGGGCCGAGGGTTGTGAGCGCGCAGCCGGGGGCGCCTGTGGCGCGCGCGTAGGCATCGGCAGCAAACACCGCGCTTTCCTCGTGGTGCATCAACTCGAAGCGGATCCCGAGCCGGCGCACCGCCTCCAGCACGGCCACGACTTCGCCGCCGGGCATCCCAAAGACGATGCGCACGCCGGCGTTGTAGAGAGATTGGGCGATTGTTTCGGCGACAGTGATCATGATTCGGAGTCGCGCCCTACAGTGAAGGCTGAGCGCATCGCAGACTTTGCGCATCGTGCGAAGCCTGAATTGGCGCGCAAACATAACATCTTTCAATCGAAGATCAGGACGCCCCGCGCTACCTTCCCGTTTTCCATATCTTCGAAGGCCTGGGCGACGTCGTCCAAAGGATAGTGCCTGGTGATCAGTTTGTCCAGCTCCAGCCTTCCAGCCAGATAGAGTTTCTGGAGTCGCGGCAGGTCATGGAGGGGCGTCATTTCTCCGGCGAAGGAGCCGAGCAACCGTTTGTTCTGATAGATGAGCTGCCCGGGCGCGACCGGGACTTCCTCCAGCGCGGCGTGCAGGCCAATGATTGTGGCCGTACCCGCCGGGCCGGCCGCATTCAAGGCCTGTGGGATCGTCTGGGCTGAGCCGACGCTGTCAAAGATGTACTCCGGGCCGCCGTCCGTGAGCCGCTTGAGCGCCTTCACCGGATCTTCCGCGCGCGCGTTGACCGTGGCCGTGGCCCCCATCCGCTGGGCAAAGGCCAGTTTTTCTTCCAGGACGTCCACGGCGATGATTTCCGCGCAGCCGGCCAGCACACAGCCTTGCATCGCGCTCAGACCGATGCCGCCGCAGCCGATGACCGCCGCGCGGCTGCCAGGGATGACTTTGGCTGTGTTGATGACCGCGCCCACGCCTGTGATGACCGCGCAGCCGATGATGGCGCCTACGTCAAAGGGAACGTCGTCGTGCAAGTGGATCGCGCCGTCCTCCGGCACCACCGCGTATTCGGCCATCGTCGCTGAACTGAGATATTGCTTGATGTATTCACCGTTCAGCCCATGCAGCCGGGAGGCGCCGTCCAACATTGTGCCCATGAAAGTCGTGTTGAAAAGCCGTTCGCAGATATTTTCGTGGCCCGCCTGACAGGTGGGACAGACATGACAGCTGGGCAGCCAGTTGATCAGCACCCGATCTCCCGGTTGGAAGCGGGTGACGCCGGGGCCCAGGGCTTCGACGATGCCTGCGCCTTCATGGCCGAGGACCAGCGGCGGTTTCGTGCGCAGCTCGCCCTTCAGGGTGTGTAGATCCGAGTGACAGACGCCGGCCGCCTTCATCCGAATCAGCAACTCGGCTTCCTGGGGCGGCTCCAGTTCGACGGTATTGACGGTCAGCGTATTGGCGCGGGGTACGTATGCGGCTCGAATCCTCACGGAAAGCCTCCTGTCAGGAGTGAGAGAGTAGAAGTGAGGAGAGAGAACTGCGCCGTTTCTCGCTTCTCTCCCCTCACCACTCTTTTCTTGTATCAGGTACTGCGATGGGAGGGAGCCTCCTTAGCGGTCAAAATACTTGCCAACGATCAGTTCCAATCGGTCGATCACTTCCGATGGAATGTTTTCTTTATTGGTAGTCAGTGCGTCCTGCAGGGCATTGGCATAAGGAGAAGGCCCGCTATCGGCCAGGAGGTCGATGGCGTTGGCGACCGCCTCGATGGCCACCTCTGCGTTGCGCATAAGCATCTTGATCACCGTTTCGACGGTCACCGCCTCTTCGGTCTCGCGCCAGACATCGTAGTCGGTCACGTGGGCCATGCAGGCATAGCTCATCTCTGCCTCCCGGGCGAGAAACGCCTCCGGCGTTGTGGTCATGCCGATAATGTCCATGCTCAGTTGCCGGAAGGCGAAACTCTCGGCTCGAGTGCTGAAGCGGGGGCCTTCGATGGTGACGAAATTGCCGCCCTGGTGGACCGTCGCGCCGGTCTGCTTTACAGCCCGGTAGCAGATGTCGCTGAGAAAGTCGCAGAAGGGATCAGCGACGCTGACATGAACCACCAGCCCCTCGGTTCCCACCTCCGGGTCATCGAAGAAGCTGAGCGCCCGCAGCCTGGTACGGTCAAAAATCTGATGGGGGATGACGATATCACCGGGATGCAGTCTTTCCTGCAAGCTGCCGCAGGCGTTGACGGCGATGAGATACTCCACGCCCAGCATTTTGAAGCCGTAGATATTGGCGCGCTGGTTGAGACGGGTTGGGCTGATCCGGTGGCCCCGTCCGTGCCGGGCGAGGAACGCCACCCGCTGTCCGTGCAGCGTGCCGACGATATAAGCGTCCGACGGCTTACCGAAGGGTGTGTCCAGTTCGATCTCTTCGATATTGGTCAACGTCTCCATCTGGTAGACGCCGCTGCCGCCGATAACGCCGAAGCGAATGGGATCGGACATGAGGAGAGCTCCGTGCAGAAATGAAAAAGGTTGAATTGCGCGCCACTGTTGGGCGCGACAAATGTCAGCGTGTCGCCAGCAGACCCGCGGCCGCGCCGAGGACACCGGCGCGGCCGCGCTTATTCATCACAGGAAAACAGAGGCGGGCGATACTGCCGTTTTGCAGAAAGTAGACTTTGCTTTGTCGTTCGTAGTTGTAGGTTTCGGCATCGTTGGAAAGCAGAGGCCAAATGGAAAAGTAGGCGATCTGCCCAGCTTCATCGTAGCGCACGATTCCTGAAGGCAGCGGCTCGCGCGCGTTGAACGCGATCTCCTTGCCGACCGCTCGTAGCCAGCGCCCCAAGCCCAGTTTTTTGTGATCCTGCACGCTCACGCCGACCAGGCGATAGGCGGCGATGTGCGCAACAATCTCCGCTGTTGTCCAGTTGTCCGCGTCCGGCGTCTTGCCAGATATACGCAGGTCGATCATGTCTTTTCTGCGCAGCCAGAGGGCGCGGAATGGGATGCTATAGGCTTTTGCGCTGCGTGGGTCATCTGTCACCATTCGCGTATCACCTTGACGATATCCCCTAGCCCGTGCGTAAGTAGCCCTGCCAGCCCCACTGTCATCAACCCTGGCCCCCATCCTGTGGCCAGGGTCCGGCCATACAGGTCGGCCAGCGCCGGCAGGATCCACTGGAACTGGGCCAGTGGAAAATAGATGGCCGCGCCCGCAAGAGCAACAATGAAGAGCGCCCGCAGAAAGGCGATGAAACGGGCGGCCCACCAGAGGCAACCACTGTGCCGCTCACCCATCGCGCCTCCGCCAACGGCCTCAAGAAACGCTTGGGGCGTCAAGATGAGCGCGGCGAACGGACTGACCGCGGCCAGCGCCAGGCACAAAAGCAGCGTCGTTATCTGCAAACGAAACTCTGGCGTTGCCAGCTGGCGGGGGGACCAGGCCGGCGGCAACAGATTGAGGGCAGCCACAGCGGCGAGCGTTAGCAGGCCGATGCGGACGGGCCAGCCGTAGGGCTGATCGCGGCGAAACACATTCAGGCTGAGGCTGACACTGACCGCCACAAGCGGCAGATAAAATCCCTCTCGCCATAGGAGGATATCTCCCTGCTTTACCGGGTACAGGAATTTCACCAGTTCCCCCAAATCCAGCCCCAACACTGCCAACCCTGCCGCTTGATGGGCGATCCATGGCCTGAAGTAGCCTGTCAAAGCGAGCAGTGCGCTGATCGGAAGCAGCAGGCGGTAAAAGAAAAGTGAAGATCGGGAAGTGAAAAGCCGATGTAGCCTCATCTGTGCGCGCGGCAAACCTTATTCTTCAATCTTTTTCTGCCTCCCCTCCCGCTCCAGCCGCTGTCGTTGTCGCTCTTGGCCTTCTTCAAAGCGGCGGCGTTCCGCGTCGGTCGTCAGTTCGAGTCGCGGCGCCTCCGTGGGCCGGCCCTGATCGTCCAGAGCCACGTAAATGCAATATGCGCTGTTTGTGTGGGTGATCTCACCGGTCAGCAGATTTTCTGTCTCGACGATCACCTCTACTTCCATAGAGGTTCGCCCCACGTAATTGATGCGTCCCCGTAGATTGAGCAGCTGCCCTACCCACACCGGCTCGTGAAATGACATGCTGTCCACTGCCACAGTCACCGCGGGACGCCGCGCGTGGCGGGACGCCGTGATGCCGCCGCACTCGTCGCACAGCTTCAGGATCACGCCGCCGTGAACATTGCCTAAAGCATTGGCGTGTTCGGGATTCATGAATTGATTGAGGCGCGTGGCCGATTCGGCGACAGTCTTACGGGCAGAATTCATACGAATTCGCTTCTTTGCTGAGTTAGTTGAATTGCGCGCCACTGTTGGACGCGCCTTGTGCATTGTAACATATTTCTATGCCAGTGCCTGTTCATAGGCATCCAAGAGCTGTCGGACGCTACGCTGCCAGGTGAAGGCGCGCGCGTGGGCCGTACCGGCGGCCGCCAATTGGGTCCGCAGCCCAGATTGAGTGGCAAGCTGTACGATTCCGTCCGCAATGTTTTCAACGGATTCGGCATCTACATACAGCGCGCCAGCCCCGCCCGCTTCCGGCAGACAGGAGTTGTCAGCGGTGAGGACCGCTGTGCCGCAAGCCAGAGATTCGAGGATTGGCAGCCCGAATCCTTCATATAGGGAAGGGTATACAAAAAACTCGGCCGCAGAATAGAGGGCTGGCAGATCGACATCGGCGATGAATCCGGGGAAGAGGACGTCCCTTTCCAGCTCCAACTCCTGCACGACGGCGAAGATTTCCTCAAAGAGCCAGCCCTTCTTGCCGCCGATAACGAGCTGGTGCGGTAGACAGGCTTCCTGTTGGGCGGCGTGAAAGGCGCGAAGCAGGCGGGGAAAGTTTTTGCGAGGCTGGAGGGTGCTCAGGCCGAGCAGGAATGGACGCTCGTCGATGCCGTACTTTTGCCGTGTCGCCTGCAACTGCTGCGCGTTCATCACTCGTCGAAAGAAGCTATGGTCTACCGCGCCCTGTACGACGCAGAGCCGTCCCGTCAGATCTGGCCACAGCTCCTGTAAATCCTGGGCAGTGTGGCGGCTGTCTGCAATAAGGTGATCCGCCCGGCGGATACTGCGGGGCACAACGACGTTCAGGTACTGGCGCAAGGATGGCATCGCCGCCTCTGGATAGCGCAGAAAGGCCAGGTCGTGAACGGTTAACAGCTTTTTTTTTGCGCTGACCGGCGCCAGTACGAAATCGGTGGCGTGGAACAGATCAATGCCGCCTCCGGTCAGCCATTCGATACGGGGAAACGGGAGGTTGAGGCGGTGCCAGATACGCGTGAGATTGCGTTCTGAAATCGCGGGAAACGTATGCAGAGGAAGGGGGATGTTCGCTTGTTGGTTGGCGGCAACTGTTCCCGAAACGAAGAGTGATAGCTCGTAGCCGGGATTGTTCTGCAACAGCGTCTCGATCTGTCCGCGTATGATGCGCCCGATGCCGGCTGTCTGGCGAACGGCCGGTGTGTAGTCGATGACAAGCTTCACAGCCCTTTATACGTCCATAGGCGATTGGCGGCAAAGTTCCAGAAAAGGACGACGCCGATGGCGAAGAGTTTGGCGAAGTTGTAACTGATCGTGAATCCCAGATCGGGATTGGATAGCCAATCGATCCAATAGGGTTGGAGAAATAGGTCAACGAAATAGAAAACGACTGTGTTGATTCCCAAGCCAGTGACGTTGACCAGGGCAAACATTGCCATCTGCCAGCGTACATTGCGGATTCGACTCTCCGGGAAGGTCCACCGCCGGTTCAGTATGAAGTTCTGGAGGACTGCCGCGCTGAAGCTAAAGCCATTGGCGATAATAGGCAAAAATCCGGCGCGTTCGACCAAAAGATTCAGGATCGTGAAATCGGTCACCGCCCCGAGCGCGCCGACGATGGCAAACTTGAGAAAGCGCTTGGTCTCTTTGCGTCTGCGACTGCCTAGAGGCAGGATTTCGGCACGGCTCAAAAGGCGCTCCAATCCGCTACCATATCAGTGCAATCAAAATGGTCGGGCCGGACAATTCACGTCCTCGATCTGTCGCGTCGGCCCCGGTGTTCTGCCCGTCGCCAGCGTGGCCACGGCGCCTAGCCACAGCGCGACGTGCAAATACATTCCTTGCACGTACAGATAATCGAACAGATTGTGCAGGGACAGATGGACAAGCACGCCAAGTACGCCGAGGATGAGTGCGGCATTCCAACTGTCGCCTTGCATCTGTCGCCGCTGATGAATTAGCCAACCAAACACACCTGCCCATAACACCAGATAAGCGAACAGTCCGACCAGGCCGGTCTCAGCCAGTACATTCAGATATGTGTTGTGGGCGTGGCCCAACGGATCTTCCCATAGAGGCAAGCGCACATCGGGATAGACCGCGGCATAATTGCCCGGCCCCACACCTAGCCATGGCGACAACTCCCACATGCGGAGGGCGGCGATCCAGTGGGCCAGACGTTCGATCACGGAAAAGTTGCTATCTGTGATGGGCTGCTGTACGACCTCCCACATACCCAACCCCAAATAGACTGACAGATCGGCCAACCGATCTGTCAGCGAAGTGGGAATGAACCAAGCCGATGCGCCGCCTGCCAGGAATAGTGCGAGTACCCCTCCGAGCGCAGCGCCCCCAACCATCTGTCCACTGTGGAATAGCAGTACGACACCGATGCCCGCGCCTGCGCCCAGCCATCCACCTCGACTCCAGCTCGCCAGCAGTCCCAAGCCGATGACGCCCGCAACCATTCCGTAACCGACTACTCCACCCAGCGCGCGTGTCCTTGCCAAAGCTGTTCCTGTCGACGCTGTCGCCCGCTTCAATGATAAGCCCAAGCAGTGCAGAAGAAAAGCGACCGCTACGGGCAAGGTCAGCCCCAGATAGCCGGCGTAGGGGTTCGGCTGATGGAAGGTTCCCGCCGCCCGCATAAACCGGTCCAACAGCAAAAAATGGGGCGGTCCGATGCGGAAAACAAACTGATAGATTCCCAATGCGGCCTGCAGAACGCCGCCTGCCAGAAGCGCCCAGACCAGCCAGCGGACCTGACGCGCCGACAGCGCCTCTTGCACCAGCAAAATGGCCACAAGCATCTGCACCCATTTTATCACTGCTTCAGCGGCTTTCTGCAAGTTGAGCGCATTGGGGAACGCCAGCAGGAGCGCGAGCAGATAGAGGGCGAAGACGGCCGGCAAGAGACCCATATGCAGGCGCAGAGTGTTTTGACGCACGCCATTCACAAACCAAAGGAGAACAGCAACCGCCAACAACCCATCCGTCCCACTGAGCGGCCCGATCGTCAAGCCGCTGGTGAAGGGCAATGCAACAGCCAGCGCCGGCCAGATCAACCACGGGAAGCGCAGCAAAAGCAGCCCCGCCCCACCAGCCATCACCGCTACACCTGCTGCCCATATCAGAGGCAACGCGGCCAATACCCAAGCCACAGCCAGAAGCCCGACGATGTCTGCAAATTTGCCGGCCGGCCGCCCCATATCTTCGAGCTCCTTGTCCCACCTTACAAAAATTCCCGGACATTGTCTGCCCGGGAACTGAGGCGGAGAGGGAGGGATTTGAACCCTCGAGGGCGTGAACCCTACGCGTTTTCGAGACGCGCGCACTCGGCCAGACTATGCGACCTCTCCAGAAAATGCGTCTGCCGGGGGCCAGCCCGACACAGGCGATCGTAGCACAAGCAGTCGGGTCTGCGCAATTTTTCGACAACCTCGAGGCAGCAATTCGTAAGGCAGATGATCCCGTGTCACCTGTCTGCTGCGCCATAGCCGGCTTTGCTCGCTGGAGCGACAGGCCTGTATGCTCACAGCAACGCGTCCGCCAACTCGGTGAAGTGGGCGACGGTCAAAGCCGGCTGGAAGGGTGAATCCTCAACCGGCAGGTTGTAGCGGTCTACGTAGGCGGCCTGAAAGCCGCAAGCCCGCGCGCCCACGCTGTCAAAGGCATTGGCTGAAACCATCAGGCATTCGTTCACTTCCAGATCGAGCAGCTGGGCCGCCCGCCGATAGACGCCAGGATGGGGCTTGAACGCGCCGTTGCCCGTGGCGGAGATGACAGCGTCAAAGGGGAATTGTACGCGGTTCCTGACCAGGTGATCCAGAAAATGGGGGTCACCGTTGGAGAGAACAACCAGTCGATATTTGCTGTGGAGCCGTTCCAGCGCTGGCGCAACCTCAGGGAAAGGGGAGAGATTCTGCCAGGCGGCCATCAGCTCCTGCAAGCGATCTTCTGTCGGCTCCATGTTGTTCAGTCGCAATACATAATGCAGGGCCCGGCGCACGGTTTCCAAATAGCCAGCGTGCCCAAGCATCATAATCGTATCCTGATACTGCTCCAGACGCTGACGCGCCCGCCACTGCTTCCAGAATGTCGCCGTCGATATGTCCGGCCGTTCCTGTTCGAGAAAGGCGGCGATGGACGGCGTCAGACTGCCACCCAAGTCCAGGATAGTGCCGAAAAGGTCGAACGTCAGGGCTTGGGCGCTATCAAGCGCAGTCATAGAAAGTCCTTGGCCGCATCACGGAACCATTGCCTCCAGCGCCGGTGGGAGCAGTGTTCCGTCCGCCGTGAACTGAACTGCCTGCGCTGGTCCGGCCGGCGTAAGCGTCGGCAAGGTGTTGGCTTCGTCCAGCAGGGCGGGTGAAAGCCAGAGGGTTTCCAGTTCGAGCGTGTTTTGTATCCAGGCGACGCGGGCAGTGGCCACATCTCTGCCCATCAGACCGGTTTCGATGACTTCCCGATCCGACATCAGGGACATGGGCTGTTTGGCGCCGGAGAAGTTGCCGGCCGTCGCGCAATTCGTATAGGTAGCATGCCAGTCGATCTTCGCCCGCAGCCGCTCTGGGATGAGATCGGCCATGCCCACGCCGGCGGCGTTGCCGTGACTGGCCGGCGTCAGATCGAGCGCTGTCAGCACGCGGTAGTCCGGTTCTTTGGGGCCGCCGTTGCGCCGCCACATGCCCACTACATTGGTATCCATGCCGGTACCGCTTATGTCTTTGCCCATCTCCTGCACGATCAGCAGGTCCAAATCGTCGAAGGGGATGCGCGGCTGATGCGCCTTTGCCTGCTGCAAAAGCTGTGGTTCCTCTTCCAAAATCTGTTCGCCCGGCAGGACGGCGATCTCTGCTGGCGCGTGACGACCGTTTTCGACAATCGCGACACCGGCTACGACCGGCATTTTCTCCAGGATGACCTGCGCGGTCAGGGGAATCGCTGTGGCTGCGTCATGGGCGTGAAGCGTCTCAGCCCCGCGCTTCTTACCCAGGCCGATTGTCAGAATTTTGCAGAGACCGCTTTCGTGGTCGGCGTGGAAGGCGGTGTGCGCTTTGACCCGATTGATAGGAATGACTGCCTCTGCAGCGGCCGCGTGGCGATCCCAATAGATCGGCATCTCGCAGGATTCGCTCGCCCCCGAAGGCAGAGAAGACGAACTCTTCAACCTGCTGGCGACAGTGCCGATCTGTTTCACTTCCAGGCTGCTGCGGATGGGCACGCCCAGTTCTGCCATGCCATAGCTGACAAGAACCGCCTGCTGGCCTGCGGCCGTGCCGCCGCCGTGGCTTCCCATCGCCGGGACGAGAAACGGGTCGGCTCCTAGCGTTTGCAGCGATTCGATAACGGCCTGCGCCACTTCCGTGTAGCAGGAGATACCCCGGCTGCCCACGGCCACGGCCACCCGCATACCTGGCCGGACGCGTTCTGCCAACGGCAGCGCGTTCAGGCCGTTCCGCACGGCGGCAGACACATTGGCGACTTTCTGTTCAGAAACAGCCTGTCGCACCGGCGCGAGTTCGATCATGGTCAACTCCCTGACTATTGTCAGCGTCGGGATTCACAGGATTTTGAGATTGTCAGGATAGGCGGCGCCATCCTTCATCCTGCCCATCCTTTCATCCTGAAAATCCTGATTCAGATTGTCGTCTACTCTCCCACCTGCGTCTTCAACCAGGCCTCGATAAACGGATCCAAATCCCCGTCCAGCACCGTCTGGGGCGTAGCGGTTTCCACATTCGTGCGCAAGTCCTTCACCATCTGGTAGGGGTGCAGGACATAGGAACGGATCTGGCTACCGAAGTCGGCCTGGACATTCTCGCCTTTGAGGCGGGCTTTCTCGGCGGCGATCTTTTCCTGCTCGATTGCGTAGAGCTTTCCCCGTAGAATCTTGAGCGCTATTTCCCGGTTTTGGGTCTGACTGCGCTCATTCTGACACGTGACCACGATACCCGTCGGCTCGTGATGGAGACGGACAGCCGTGGCGTTCTTCTGCACGCTCTGTCCGCCGGCTCCACTGGCCAGGAAGACATCGATGCGAATATCGTTGGGAGCGATGTCGATTTCGATGTCTTCGTCGATGATCGGCATGACCTCCAGCTTGGCGAAGGAGGTATGCCGCCGGTTGCCGGCATCGAAGGGGCTGAGGCGCACCAGCCGGTGGGCGCCTCGTTCCGCCTGCAGGAAGCCGTAGGCGTATGGCCCCTCGACGGTGATGGTAACGCTCTTGATGCCCGCCTCTTCGCCTTGGGTCATGTCCGTGATCTCGGTGGTAAATCCCTTCTTCTCGGCCCAGCGCAGGTACATGCGCTGGAGCATCTCGGCCCAGTCCTGGGCCTCGGTGCCACCGGCCCCGGCGTGAATGCTGATAATCGCCCCGCCCGAGTCGTACTTGCCATCGAGAGCCAACGTGAACTCCCGTTCTTCCAATTCCTCTTCGAGGGCGAGGGCTTCCTGCTGTAGTTCCGTCAGCATCCCCGCATCATTGTCGGCTATCTCGGCCAGGTCCAGCGCGTCCTGCGCGCGGCTCTGCAGCGAATCCCAGACCCCTATCTGCTCCTGCAGAGCGTTCAATTCCTGCATCTTTTGCTGGGCTGCCCGCTGATCGTCCCAAAAATCAGGCGCGATCGTTTCCTTCTCTAAGGACTGGACCTGCTCTATTTTGTTCGGCAGGTCAAAGTCGCCTCCGTATTGTATTCACCCGCTCGGCGAGCAGATGCAGACGGTCGGTTAGTTCGCGCATACGGTTCAGTCTCCCTGGTTGAAATGTAGATGCTTACTCTCCCAACAGACCTTCCACAAATGTCACCGGATCGAATTCCGCCAGATCCTCCAGTTTTTCACCAGTGCCGACAAAGCGTACGGGAATGCCCAGTTGTTTTTTGATATTGAGGACTGCGCCACCTCTGGCTGTACTGTCCAGTTTGGTCAGAATGATGCCGGTTACGCCGGCTGCCTCTTTGAAGCCTTTGGCCTGCAAAATGGCGTTCTGTCCGGTGGATGCGTCCAGCGCCAGGAGAATTTCGTGGGGGGCGCGGTGCACCTGTTTGGCGGCCACCCGGCGCATCTTTTCCAGCTCCTGCATGAGATTGAATTTATTCTGCAAGCGGCCGGCCGTATCGGTGATGAGCAGGTCGGCGTTGCGGCTCTCCTGGCTCGCCCGCATTGCGTCGAACAGCACCGCAGCAGGGTCGGAGCCGGGCGCCTGGGCGATGACCTCCACATCGGCCCGGTCCCCCCAGATTTTGAGCTGATCGATGGCCGCTGCCCGGAAGGTATCGCCCGCGGCCAGAATGACCTTCTTCCCGCGTGCCTTGTAGCGCCTGGCCAGCTTGCCGATAGTCGTCGTTTTGCCGGATCCGTTCACCCCCACGATCAGCACGACTGTCAGGATTCGTGGTTCTTCAATGTGCAACGGTTCGTCGGGCTGCAGTAGCTTGACCATCTCCTGCTTGAGAATCAAATAGGCGTCGCTGGCGCTCTTGACGTTTTCCTGCCCGACCCGAGCGCGAATGGATTCCACGAGTTCCATCGTGGTGTCCATGCCTACATCGGCGATGATCAGCGTTTCCTCCAACTCCTCCCATAGTTCATCGGTGATTTCGTTCTCCTGAAAGAGCGAACCAATTTGCCTGAAAATCCCAGTGCGGGTCTTTTGCAGGCTTTCTTCCAATCGGACGTCGTCCGTCGTCTTCTTTTCCTGGCGACCAAATAAGCGCCTGAGCACGCAAGGATCTCCGTGGGATGAAACATCAGTGGTTCGTGGCCAGCAACTGACCACAGGCCACTGAATTATAGCACGGGCGGGAAATATAGAGAATTGCGCGCGAATTCGATGCTGAGTACAGCCGCTTTGCGATCAGGATGTAAGGATTGACAGGAAGAGGTTGTGTTGCGCGTCAATTCGGTATTCCCGCTGCCTTGATTCCTGCAAATCCAATACGCCTGATTTTGAGGCGCTGCGCGATCCGCAGCGCTGGCGCATATGATACATTGATCAGATTCTGTCGGCTGCCTGTATACTGTTGCTATAGCGGGTAAGCGGCGCTGTGCGATAGCAACACATAGGTCTGATTTCGAGGAGAGAGGGGAGTAGAGAGAAATGAGAGTTGGTGTTTCTCTCTACTCACTCCTCAGCCCTTTTTTGTCCAAAGAGGTAGACAATGCTCGTGACGAGGGAGGAGTTGGAGCAACGGGAGGAGCGGGAGCTGGCCGTCTACGCCATGCGCAGTCGTCGCAGCCGTGGACGGATCTATCCGGAACCGGAACACGCTTACCGTACCGCCTATCAGCGAGACCGGGACCGCATCATCCATACGACTGCATTCCGTCGGCTTGAATACAAAACACAGGTATTCGTCTACAGTGAAGGAGATCACTATCGCAACCGGCTCACCCACAGTATCGAAGTGGCTCAAATTGGCCGCACCCTGGCCCGCGCCCTGTGTTGTAACGAAGATCTGACCGAGGCCATCTGCTTGGCCCATGATCTGGGTCATCCTCCGTTTGGTCATACGGGTGAAGTGACCCTGAATGAACTTATGCAGGGCCACGGCGGCTACGATCACCAGAAACAGACCTATCGGATTATCATGGAACTGGAACTGCGCTATCCCGATCATCCGGGGCTGAATCTGACATACGAAGTGCGCGAAGGGGTTGTCAAGCACGACACCGATTATGACATCGTCGACGCCCGGGACTACAACCCGGACGAAAGGGGCACGCTTGAATGTCAGTTGAGCAATCTGGCCGATGAGATCGCCTATAACACCAGCGATTCGGATGACGGACTGCGGGCCGGCATCCTGCGCCCCAAAGATTTTCTGGATTTGGCGATCAGCCGGCGTGTCTTGGACTCGCTGGGTGAAACGGTGTCATCCACAGATTTGACCCAGCCGCTGGATCGGTATCGCTTCATTCGGCGGTTGGTCGGGATCGAGGTCAGCGATGCGATCCAGGCCACTGCCGAAAACTTGCGCGCCGCCGCTGTGCAGAATCTGGCTGATTTGCGCTCGAGGGCGGGAAACATGTCCGCCTATTCGGATGAAATCACACAGGAAAATCGGGAGCTTAAGCGTTTTCTTTACGACAGTTTTTACCGGCATTACCGGGTGATACGTATGGCGGCAAAGGCGGATCGGATCATCCGGGCACTGTTCACGGCTTTTGTCGAGGAGCCGGCCCAATTGCCGCCGGAGACCCAGCAATATGTGTCTGAGAGTGACAGAGATCTCTATCGGGTCGTCTGTGATTACATCGCTGGCATGACCGACCGCTACGCAATCGCTGAATACCGCCGGCTCTTTGACCCAGAAGAGGCGGTCTGAGTAGGGGTTGTCCAAGGCAGGCACAAGACGCCGACCCTACTCCACGTCCCAGGGATTATTGACGGCTGCGCACGACCAGCTTGGCTTTCAGAGACTGTAATGGACGAGGCTCGGGCTCGGTATCCAGGAATGTCACTTCTTTGACGGTGCACTCCAGCGCGATCTGTTTCGATCTGAGCGTGCATGTCAGACCTGGCGAGACTTCTAGGGGCGCGCCAGTCACGGAGCCGGCGTTGTCCGTTCGCTCGTCCCAAGCAGTCGTGTCGAACCCCGGCGAGACAAGGGGCTGGCTGATGCTGCGGGTCTCTGCCCGGTCATACAGCCAGATGTCCAGCAAGCGTACTTGATCCGTATTGGCGGCCGCTCGATCCAGGGATTCATTGACGCCCATCCCGCATGCGCCCAACAGATCATTGTCCGCCGAATTTATGGTGAAACTCTCATCGTAGGACTGGATGCCGATGGCGTAATTCGCCTCGAATGCGCCCACCACATCCAAGGATGTTTGTCCCGGGGGCTGTTCCTTCCCCCTGTCGTCGTGTCCATTGCTCTCGCTGGCCTCGTCTTCTTCGTCACCGGGATCGTTCGGAAGTCCGGCTACAATCGGTTCTGTCTGCCAACCATCTGCCAATGCGTCCTCGTCCCTCACTTCTTCCTGGTCATCCACCGGGTATTCCTGGAGCAAGTCGTCGTCACCAACCTCGACCCAGTCGGAGGCTTCATCATCGTCGATAGCCGGCTGTGCTGGGAAGACCGGCTCCACGATGTCGGTGTCGTCATAGGGGAGCGCTTCTCCTTTGATATCGTTCTCGTCGAGGCCTGTGGAGGGGGGCCGTTGCGCCTGTTTAAGGACTGCGCTGGAGCGCCAGATCTGTGGATCGGCGGCGCTTGGCTCAGAGCGCATCTGGGCGCGCGGAGGGAAGTTCAGCATCGGCTGATCGACCGCTGGGGATTTTTTGGATTGGCGCAACAGTTGGTAGCCGATGACGACTCCGCCGGCCAGAAGGAGCGTCGCTGCCAGGATGAGCAATCCCCGGTTCGCCCAATCGAAATAACGCGCGTACGTCGAAGCAGTGTCTTCGTCCGCTACCGGCGGCGGTTCAGAGGTTTGCGCAGGCTCTTGGGGCTCCTTGTCCAAAGTCTGGGGTATCGGCGCCGCGGCAGAGGGAGCATCGTTCCATTCCACCGGCCACACCCACCAGCCAATACACAGGCCGATCGTCAGCCCGGTGAGGCCTGCCAGCAGAATGTGGCCCAATCTTCTTTGGCTGTCCATGGTTCAGATACAAAATCAGGAGTATTGAATTTGCAGGAATCAAGGCAGGATGTATCCTGCCTCGTGTCCTACAGTGAGGTATGAGCGCAATCACACAAACCACATAAATCAGTCGTCAACTGGCGGGAATACCGAATTGGCGCGCAACACAACCTCTTCCTGTCAATCCTTACATCCTGATCCGTAAGGGTGGCTGCCGCATCGAATTTTTTACAGTAGATCGCTGTGCTGGCCAGCTTGCAATTGGGTGACGATCTGCTTTACTTGCTGTATACTCTCCTTCTTGCCGATCAACAGAGCATCTTCCGAATCGATCACTATCAGATCGTCGACATCGATCAAAGCCACCAGCCGTTCGCTGGCCGCGACGATGTTGCCTTGGCTGTTTATCGTCAGGATATCCCCTTCTACCGGATAGTTGCCGGCTTCGTCTTTCACCATGACGGCCTCCAGCGCATCCCAACTGCCCAGGTCATTCCACCCCGCCTGCATCGGCACAACCGCCACCGTATCCGCGCTTTCCATCAGTCCGTAATCGATGGATATGTCCGGCATTGTCGGCCAAACCTCTGCCAGCACAGTGTCCTGTGCCGGTGAACCGAGCGCAGCGGCGATGCGGGTCAGGCAGGCGAACAATGTCGGCATCTGCCGTTCGTACTCAGCCAGCAATCGATCTACCCGGCTGACAAAAATGCCGCCATTCCAATAGTATCCTCCATCTGTTATAAATCGCTCTGCTGTCGCTTGATCCGGCTTCTCTAGGAAGCGTTCCACGACAAATGTCGGCAAATCCCCCGCCACCGGCAGCGGCTTGTGGGCGCGTTTGATGTAGCCGTATCCTGTGTGGGGCCTCTCCGGTTCGATGCCCAGTACGGTAAGGTAGCCCATCTGGGCGCTGCGCTCCGCCTGTCGCAAGACTTTCTGGAAGGCAGCACGGTCCTGAATGATATGATCGGCGGGCAGAATGGCGACGACCTCCGCCGGGTCGCGTCGCTGCAGATGCGCGCAAGCCAGCGCAATGGCCGGCGCGGTGTTGCGCCCACTTGGCTCCACCAGAATATTGGCAGCGGGCAACCTATCGAGTTGGGCGGCGCATAGGCTGACATAGCGGCTGCCGGTGATAACAAAGGTGTCGTTTGGGGCGATCAGTCCCTCCAGCCTATCGACGGTGGCCTGAATCATTGTGCGGCCTGAGCCGGTGATGTCGCTGAACTGTTTGGGGGCGCTTTGGCGGCTGCGGGGCCACAAACGGGTACCGACGCCGCCGGCTAGAACTGTTGCGTACATTTTCCTCCTGGTTTATATGGCGCGTACATACTGCATCAGCCCCACCTGACGCACAAGTCCTTTGAGTTCCATCATTGCCAGCAGACTGCTGACCTCCGGCGTATCCATAGGCGCGGCCCGCACGATGTCGTTCATGTGCTGCGGTTCGGTGGAGATGTGCTTCAGAATCAGCTCTTCCGCTGGCGAGGCCGGCACCGTGGCGCGGGCTTCTTGCTGAGCGACTACATTCGCCAGTTGGAGGCGCTCCAGCAGATCGTTGACCGAAACGATGGGCATAGCCCCGTCCTGAATCAATTGGTTGCAACCGGCGCTGCCAGGATTCAGAATCGAGCCGGGTACGGCGAAGACATCCCGCCCCTGTTCCACGGCAAAATGGGCGGTGATCAGAGCGCCGCTGCGTTTTCCAGCCTCCACGACGATCACTGCCAGACTCAGCCCGCTGATGATCCGGTTGCGGGGTGGGAAGTTACTGGCTTCCGGTTTTGTGCCCAGCGGGTATTCACTGACCAGCGCGCCCCGTTCGATGATCTGCAGGGCCAGTCTGCGATTCCGGGGCGGGTAGATCTGATCGATGCCGCTGCCCAAAACAGCGATTGTGCGTCCACCGGAAGCCAGCGCCGCTTGATGGGCGATGGCATCCACGCCCAGAGCCAGCCCGCTGATGACTGTTACGCCGTGTTGAGCCAATTCAGATCCCAGCTGATAAGCCACCTCCCGCCCATAGGGGGAGACTCGTCGAGTACCGACAACCGCCACAGCCAGTTCATCCTGTAGATCGTACTGTCCTCGGGTATACAGAACCGGCGGCGACTGCGGGATCAGGCGCAGATTGACCGGATAGTCGGTATCATTCCAAGTGTAGATTCCATATCCTTGGCTGATAACCCGTTCCAACTCTAGCTGGGGGTCCAGCTGCCGGCGTGCCGCCAGCAGATTTTCGACGCTGCGCCGATCGAGCCCGGCCGCTTGCAGTGTCTGAATCGGCGCCTGCCAGGCGGCGGCGATACTGCCACACTCGTCCAGCAGAGCAGTCAGCCGGGCCGGCCCGATGCCGGCTACGCAGTTAAAGGCAATCCAGTAGGCTCGTTCATCCATAATCAATGGGCAATAGTCGGGCAGGCGCAAGACCTGCCCCTACAGGTCGCTATCCTCAAGCATTCCCGGCGGCAGTCGCACGATTACGGTCTTCGCTTTCAGATCCACCGCGCGGATCACATCCATCAGAGCGGGTATGAGCAGTTCCCGGTCTCGATTTACGCCGGGGGCCGGCCGGACTATGTACACTTCATTGGCGCCGGTGAAGAGCACATCGACGATTTCGCCTAGCTGGCGGTGGGATTCGGTCTGCACTGTCAGGCCGATAATATCGTGCACCCAAAAGGAATTCTCATCCAGTTTCATGGCTGCCCCCTCTGGGATGTACAGCCATTCGTTGCGCAGAGACTCGGCCGCGAAACGGTCTGTGACCTCTGTGAAACGGAGCAGAAAGATACCTTTGTGGGGCCGGGATGTGGCGATCTTTGTCAAAACCAGGTCTTCGCCGACCAGCAACTGATGGCCCGCTGTGAAGCGTTGGTCGAAGTCGGTATGGGATTCAACTTTCACCTCTCCCCGTAGCCCGTGCGCGCCCAGAATGCGGCCGACGGCCAGATAGCCATCGGGGACCGGGACTGCTGAGCGCCGATGAAAGCGATTGGCGCGATGTTGTCCGCCTTTACCAGGCCGGCGTTGATTCCGTTGCGGTCGCGTTGCCATTGACTATCCCGCCGAAGTCCTCTCGGCTACATAATCTTCAGTATCACATCGCGCGTCTGGCGGATCGACGCCACTTTCAGGACGGAACGCATGGCATCGGCAATCCTGCCATTTTTGCCGATGACCCGTCCGGCATCCTCCGGCGCAACGTGCAGCCGCAAAATCACCCGTTCCCGGTATACCCGTTCGGAAACCTGCACCTCGTCGGGATTTTCGACGAGGGCTTTTGCCATGAATTCGACCAGATCTTTCATAGAATGCTCGCTTTGTCAGGCGGTTTCCGACTCTTCTGCGACCGGCGCCGAAGCCGCTGCTTCAATCTCCTTCAGCTTGCCGTGCTCATCGGTAATGTCTGCCTTTTTCAGCAGCCGAGCCACTGCATCGCTGGGTTGGGCGCCGACCCTGAGCCAGTGGTTGGCGCGTTCGCTCTTGATATGAATGGTGGGTGGATCGGTCATCGGATCATATGTGCCGATGTTTTCAATGAAGCGGCCGTCGCGTGGGCTGCGCTGGTCGGCCACAACAATGCGGTAGAATGGTTTCTTTTTTGCGCCCATACGGCGCAGGCGGATACGGACCACTGATTACGACTCCTTGGTTACTGTCTGGCGAAAAAGTGCATGAAATTGCCGCTGTGGAAGAAGTCGGGCAGGCACAAGACGCCGACCCTACTGGCGTTCTGGAACAACCGTTGCGCTCACGAAATTCGGCCCTGACGCCAGGCTGAGAGGAACCCTTCCTGTTGTTGCGCCTGGGGCCGGCGTCTCCGCCGCTTCTTTTTTTTGCCTGTCTGGTCGCCCAGCATACCCATCTGCTTCATCATTTTTTGCATTTCCCGAAACTGCTTGACGAGCTGATTGACGTCCTCGACGGTTGTGCCGCTACCCTTGGCGATGCGTCTGCGTCGGCTGGCGTTGAGCAGATTCGGCATGCGCCGTTCCTGCGCTGTCATGCTGTTGATGATCGCTTCGATCTGCTGTAGATTGGACGCGGTCTCCAGGGGATCGAGCTGCTTGGTCAATTGCCCCATGCCGGGGATCATTTTCAACAGATCGTGCACTGAGCCCAGACGTTTGAGTTTATTTAGCTGGTCGAGAAAATCCTCGAAATTGAACTGCCCGCCGGCCAGGCGTTCTTCCATCGCCAGGGCATCTTCTTCGCTGATGCTTTCTGTCGCTCGTTCGATGAGTGTCAGAACGTCACCCATGCCCAGGATGCGCCCGGCCAGACGATCCGAATGGAAAGGCTCCAGACCGTCCATCTTTTCGCTGACGCCCAGGAATTTGATCGGCACGCCGGTCACCTGACGGATGCTGAGCGCAGCGCCCCCTCTGGCGTCGCCGTCGATTTTTGTCATTACCAGTCCGGTCACCGGCGCCCATTCGTGGAAGCCTTGGGCGACGGCCACGGCCTCCTGTCCGGTCATGGCATCGACCACCAACAGCACATCCGCAGGTTTCGAGACCAGGCGTATTTGCTCTAACTCCTGCATCATCGTCTCGTCGATCTGTAGACGGCCGGCGGTGTCCAGAAGGACGACCGTATAGGCCTTTTCCCTGGCGAGCCGCAGTGCATTCTTGACAATTGTGCTGGGGGCGACGGCGGTCCCTTCACTGTGTATCGGAATGTCGATCTGACGACCTAATATTTCCAGTTGCTCGATCGCCGCCGGGCGATAGATATCCGCCGCGACCAACAGCGGACGCTGTCCCTGTCTGCGTAGGCGCAAGGCCAGCTTGGCGGCCATGGTCGTTTTGCCTGCGCCTTGCAAACCGACCAGCATGATCACAATCGGCGGAGGGCCGGACAGGTTCAACGGAGCCGGTTCGCCCAGGAGTTTCACCAACTCTTGGTTGACGATTTTGACGACCTGCTGCGCCGGTGTGAGGCTTTCCATCACCTCTACGCCGATCGCCCGCTCTTTGATCCGCCCGACGAACTCCTTAACGACCTTGTAGTTGACATCTGCTTCCAGCAGAGCCAGACGCACCTCGCGCAGAGCCACATTGACATCGCTCTCCGAGAGTCTGCCCTGGGAGGCCAGATTTTCAAAGACGCTTTGTAACTTATCGGACAGACTTTCGAACACGATTTTACCCCGTTTACAGCGCTTTGTGGGCGGCCCACCAAGTTGACGAAACTGAATTCTAAGTTAGAACGGGTGTTCAGTCAAATTCCGGCTGGCCATAGATTCCCCGCACTTCTGCCCACCGCTCCTAGTCTCCGACGGGCTGGTTTCCCTGGGGTGTCGATGTGCGCAGATAGACTTCATAGATGCGCTGGCCGGCAGTGATATTCGTCAGCACGGCCAGGATCCACAAAATCGGCAACACCCAACCCAGGATTAATCCGGAAATCAGCAACACAAGTCGCTCCGGCCTTTGCAGAATCCCGCTCTTGCATTCGATATTCAGCCCTTCGGCCCTGGCCCGGGTGTAGCTGACCGCCCACGAGCCGATCAGCGTCAGGAATATCAGAAAAAGATGGATCTGCGCGTTGCTCTGGTTAGCGTAATGCACCGCCAGCCCCAGAAATGTGATACTCTCAGAATAGCGATCCAGTGTGCTATCCAGAAAGGCGCCAAATTTGCTTTCTGTCTGGGTGAAGCGGGCCAGGGTACCGTCGATCATATCGAAGGTCGCTGCGACCCACAGGAGCACGCCGCCGATGCGCAGATAGTCCATCGCCAGCAGCCCGGCTGCGCCGAGCGTCAGCGCGAAACCGATGAATGAAATCATGTTCGGGGTCGCGCCCATGTTTTGCAGCCAGCGGGCAATCGCTGCCAGGGTGGCAGAGAGCAATGGACGAACATACTTGGACAGCATCGGTATTCCCGCTAATTCAATACCTGACACCAGGGCTCTGTGATCAGGGCGCTCATGCCTCATGCGTAGATGGGCGCAATGAATCTGAGTAAGCATACAGTATACATTGCCTCCGGATGGATGGCAAGAGGCTAACAGGAGTGGGGTGAATATGGAGATTCGTTTGCACAGCACATACAGATCAAGCGCAGAGAACGCCCACTATCGACAAGCCGCGGGGTTGTTGCGCAGAGCCAAGCGCGGGGTCGTACTGACCGGCGCCGGCGTCAGCACCGGCTCTGGTATCCCCGATTTTCGTTCTCCTGGCATCGGCGCGTGGGAGTTTGTCGATCCGTTTGAGGTCGCCTCGATTTGGGAGTTCCGGCGTCGACCTCAGCGCTTCTACCAGTGGATTCGGCCGCTGGTCCAGGCGATGCGAAAGGCGCGTCCCAACCGAGCCCATCAGGGGCTGGCCCAGTTAGAGCAGGCCGGGCTGATTCAGACGATCATTACCCAGAATATTGACGATCTGCACCAGCAGGCTGGCTCGCGCAATGTTTTGTGCCTGCATGGGCGGGCCGATATCGCCATTTGCCTGGAGTGCGGGCGTTCGGTCGCGGGGGCATCGTTCTGGGAGGAGGCGCTGTCAGCGTCTGACGCTCGGACTGTGCCGACCTGTTCTCGCTGTGGCGGGGTGATGAAACCGGATGTTGTGCTGTTTGGGGAAGAGCTGCCGGCGGATGTGCTGTGCGCCGCCCAGGAAGCGGCTTTGGATTGTGATTTGATGCTGATCGCCGGCGCCAGTCTGGAGGTGATGCCGGCGGCAGATCTGCCCCGGCTGGCAAAGCGTGCCGGCGCCCAACTGATCATCTGCAATCTCGGTCACACAATGATGGATAGCCGGGCTGTCTGTCTCCTGCGGGAGGATGTGACGGTTTCAATTCCCCGATTGGTGGAGTTGATTCTGGGGCCGACAGGGGCGGCAGAATAAAGCCTGGGGTGAGAGGGCATCAGAATAGTTCAGATTGCTTTCGTATAGCAATGGGGTTGGTGTATAGTTGCCCACCGCGCAGCGACCCAAGCGTAAAGCCTGACCCGTCGATTGCCCTGAACTGGTGTTGAAAACCCGGATCCAGCGTGTAGGCTGTGGCGGATGCTGTGACAGATAGGATGCCGTGAAAGGAGGTTATGTGCGCGTAGTGGATATGACCACTCAGAACCGCATGGATGTTATGGCCGACAATTGTCTTCGCCAGCTCGTCTGGGTTGCTCAAACCATGCTCGTTCAGCGGTTCAACTGTGCTGAAGACAGGCGGGTGATGGATGGCGATAAGAGTGCCCAATGGAGCTGAGCGGTTCAGTTCTTCCTCTAGCCACGCAAGCTGAGGAGCGTCCAACCTTCCATGCACCTGATCGGGCACTTTGCTGTCCAACATGATGACGCGTAATCCGTTGATCAGGGTGCTATAGTAGTAGCGTTTGGTTTCATCCGTGGCATCTTCGCCCAGCACGATTTGACGGAACGGAACGCGTCGATCGTGATTCCCCAGGCCAAGCAAGAGCGGCGCCCCGAAACTGCGCAGTTCATCAAGCAAACTGTTCAGCGTTGTATACTCTGCTTCGTCACCATTGTTGGCCAGATCTCCGGTCAAGACGAAAAAATCCGGCCTGACTTCCATGTTGTGTATATGCGCGATGATCTGGCGGAGTTTATATGCCGTCTGTTGGCCCTTGAGATGTTCTTCTTCGCTCGACAAAATGTGAAGGTCTGTCAGGTGGACAAATGTCAGTTCAGGCATAACGGTATGACTTCCTCTTTGGCGTTGCCGCCGAATTACTCCTTGGCCGCCAACTCCGCCGCCTGTTCCCGTAGCCGTTCCCTTTCCACCCAGAATGCGGACCAGCCGATAGCCTCAGCGATTTGCTCCACCTCCAGCGCGGCCAATTGGGCAAAGGTTGTGATGCCGGCGTTCTGAAGGCGCTGAGCGAGGGTGGGGCCGACACCCCGCAGGCGGGTCAAGTCGTCTTGTT
Organism: uncultured Caldilineaceae bacterium; assembly: GCA_958295915.1. Lineage (GTDB taxonomy): Bacteria > Chloroflexota > Anaerolineae > Caldilineales > Caldilineaceae > Bin5. Next base: position 1,208,843 of record OY282381.1, on the reverse strand, counting down.
CGTCTGGCGCCAGCGTTTCGTCTGCCAATTGCTCCTCCTCTGTCGAGGGCAGACTCAACTCCGCGTCGGTGTCGAAGATCTCCTCAGTATGCGGTACGGTCGATTCCGCCGCGCTGGGAGCAAGCCCTTCCGTTGGCCCCGGCGCGTCTGGGGCGGCGGGCGGCGCGTCATCATCTGGCCTATGTCTGGAATGGCGCGCCAGATGCACGAGTACAGCGCCGCTTCCTGTCGAGCCGATCAGCAGGGCGACGATAAAGCCGAGGCAGGGAACGATTGCCCAGGAAAAGGTTGTGATCCCAGTGATAAATAGAGAGCAGACGGCGACAAAGACGAGGGGATGACAGGATATGTTGGCCTGGCCGGCAAGAAGATCGTCCAGTCGTCGGCCCAGCCAGCAAGATGTCGCTGCCCAGCCGAAGAGCATCACCAGCGCCAGAAGCGCCAGGAGCGGGAGGGCCAGCAGGGCGAAGCAGATCGTGATCGTCAGGATGGTGGCGAGGAGGACCGACCCTATGACTACGATCGCCCCGGTGACGAAGCTCAGGCCGGGTTCGGTTTCCGCGGTGCGCGTGATTCGTTCCACCTGTTTGGGCTGAAGCCAAACGAGCAGCAGTACCAACCCGGTGATAAGGAGAGTCCACAGAAAAGCCCGTCCCAACCGTTGCAGGAAGAGTATGAACCAAGGCGTCCGATGGGAGAGACGTTGGATCTGAATCTCGGATTCGTCCGCTGTTACCACATGCCCGTGCGCGACGCGGTTGGTGTTGATCCTCCCTCTGGCGCTGCCGTCTATCTGCGCGGTCGGTTCTTTCGTTACCTGCCCTCCGATGACCCTGACATTGCCGCCGACTCGAGAGGTTGCGGTCATGTCTGCGTCGCCACCGATGACACTGACATTGCCGCCGATTCGAGAGGTTGCGGTCATGTCTGCGTCGCCACCGATGACACTGACATTGCCGCCGACTCGAGAGGCTGCAGCCAAGACAGCGTCACCACCAATGACGATAAGGTTGCCGCCGATCTGCCCTTCCAGGGTCAGATCATTGCCGACAATCAGCAAGTTCCCCCTGACGCGTTCGTCCTTCTCAATTTTCACATCTCCGCCGAGGAGGGCTACATTCCCTTTGATTGTCCGGCTGGTAACGTCGCTCCGCTCTTGCCTGGCGGGTAAGAAGAGAACCACCAGGGTTCCCAGGACGATGATGAGAGCCGCAACTGTCCAGCATCCAATCCTGAGCGCTGGCTTCATATAACGACCTCCTTGACCTCTGCGGATCCTCAAGACGGACTCTGCGTCCAGTTCCCGTACATGCGCGATTTGACCGGTTGTATGCTGCGCTGGATGAGGAGGAACCAGACAGCCAGCGCCACGAGCGATATGAACAGATAGGCGGTAGCGGCGCCCAGCGTAGTAGGCGTCGCCGTCAGTTCGATGAGTACCTCCCATAGTGAGTGCCCGACGACACCCGCCACCGCCCACGCGTCTGTCAGGAACTGGCCTATTTCCGTGAACCCGCCTAGATTGTTGTAGACCAGAAAGCCGGCCAACAGTCCGATGCCGGCCAGACCAAGCGACCAGACGAAGACAGACAGCACTGTCAGTAGCAGACCGACCTGTATGTTGCGCCGTCGTTCCTGACGGGCCAACCGTTTCGCCACCAGATGGGAGAAAGCGGGCGACGGTTCGGGCACTGGCGCGGCCCGTAGCTTCTGATCGATCACTTGCCAGAGGGACCACTGGAGGCGGCACGTGTTACAACGTTCCAGATGTCGGTCCAGCCGCTGTTTCTCCTCCGCATCCAGCATCTCATCCAATTTCAGTGAAATCAGCATCAGATAATCGCTGTGATCCGTGGCCTGGGAACCTGCGGCTTGTATGCTGGGGACCCTTCCAACCATCGTTTTCTCCTAATGAACTACCTGCCAGCGCTGCTGGCAAACGCTGCGTGTGGGGGGGATAATGAACGCGATGTCCCTTCCGTTGAAGGTGGTGTAGCTACCGGCGCCGACGGCGCCGGTCTGCGGCCGCGTTCCTGCTCAGACAGGTTGAAGCGGACAGCAGATTCATCCGACGGTATCGCTGGCGACGGCTCAACCCTATTTATGGTCTGTTGGGCCGTCTCATGCAGTGATGCCAGCTTTTTCCGGGCACGGAAGAGTCGGCTTTTGACAGCTGCCACCGATATGTTCATGATCTCGGCGATCTCCTGATAGCTGCAATCGTTCCAGTAGCGGAGGATCAAAGGCGTGCGGTAGTCCGGTTCCAATTGATTGACAAGCGCCTGCACCTCTTCCGCTTGTTCAGCGGCCAGTACATTTTCCTCCGGTCGGGCTGTTTCGCTTTCCAGGCTGAAAATCACTGGCGATTCATCGATCCCAATTATCTGCACCCGGCGTTTGCGTAGTCTGTCGATGCAGTGATAGTGAGCGATGGAAAAAATCCACGTGCTGAACTTGCGTTGCGGGTCATATTGATGCAGTCGGGCATAGGCGCGCAAGAACGTCTCCTGGGCGGCATCTTCTGCTTCGGTTACATGGCCGAGCATGCGATACGTTAACGTAAAGATCGGCCGTTGATACATTTCCACCAGCAACCCGAATGCTGCCTGATCACCGGCTCTGGCGCGTTCCAACCAGTGTTGTTCCTGCTCATTCATTAATCAGCACCTTTGCATGACGACATGCCTTAATTATGTGGTACGAACAGGTTTAAGTAAAGTTTCGCGGGTGTTGGTTTGTCTTGTATAATGAACCGGATACGTTGAATTGCGCGCCACTGTTGGGCGCGACATGCGTGCGGCATCCTACCGTAGCCCTGACTGCCAACTGACATTCTTCTGCACGACCGGGGCGCCGACGCTTGGGCGAGTCAGCTTGAAGGTTGAGCGGCGGCGACCAGTATGAGAATCGCTGTATTGCTCAATCGGCAAAGTTGTTGAATTGCGCGCCATGGTTGGGCGCGACACCTGAAAGGAACAGACAACGATGCAAGTAATCTATCCATTCACGGCGATTGTAGGCCAGGAGCGCATGAAGAGAGCGCTGATCCTGAACGCAGTCCATCCGCTGATCGGCGGTGTGCTGATCAGGGGCGAGCGCGGTACGGCCAAATCGACGGCGGCTCGGGGTCTGGCGGCCCTGTTGCCGGCGATTGAAGCAGTGGATGGATGCCCTTTTGCCTGTTACACGGACACTCCGCTCGGCCTGTGCCACGTTTGCGAGGGGAGCGTCCACCGGTGGAGGGGGGATGGCGAACGCAATGCCAGCCTGCGGGATACACCGTTCATCGATCTGCCGGTCAGCGCCACGGAAGATCGGGTGGTGGGCACCCTCGATATCGAAAAGGCCATTCGCCAGGGCGAGCGCCATTTCGAGCCGGGCATTCTGGCCGCGGCCAATCGGGGCATTCTATATGTGGACGAGGTCAATCTGTTGGATGATCACGTAGTGGACTTGCTGCTGGACAGCGCAGCCATGGGTGTGAACGTTGTCGAGCGGGAAGGGATCAGCGTGCAACATCCGGCCCGCTTTGTGCTGGTCGGTTCCATGAACCCGGAAGAGGGGGATCTGCGCCCACAACTGCTGGATCGCTTCGCCCACGCAGTCGATGTCATCGGCATCGACGAGCCGAGAGGGCGGGTGGAGATCCTACGCCGGCGCACGCGCTTTGAGCAGGACGCCGAACGCTTTACCTGTGACTTTGCCGCCGAAGCCCAAGCCCTGGGCGAACGCATTATCCAGGCCCGCCGTCGCTATGACAGCGTGCGCTACACGGACAAAGACCTGTATACGATCGCCGCCCTGACCAGCAGCTTCAATGTGGATGGACACCGGGCGGATCTTGTCATTCTGAATACCGCCCGTGCCCAGGCAGCCTTCGATGGCCGAGATCAGATCAGCGACAGGGATATTCTGCTGGCGGCAGAGCTGGCATTGCCTCATCGCATGAAGAAACAGCCCTTCCAAGACACAGTTCTGCAACCGGATCAGTTGGAGGCCAATATGCGCCAGGCCCGGGCAGAGGCCGAGGCGAACCAGGAGGCGATGGAAGAGGCAGACGGCGATTCAGCGGCTACGGAAAAAAAAGTGACGAGGGTGATGACTCCGAGGAATTAGATTCCTCGTCGGAGAGCGGTGAAGGCGGTGTAGCTCAGCCGGACGCCGCTCCCCAGCAGAGTTCATCACCCGGAGCCGAAAAGGGAGCGCGCAAACCGGTTGAAATCGGAGATGTGTTCGAAGCCCGCAAACTGGATACACCTCTGGACAAGATGACGCGGGAACAGTCGGGCAAACGCTCCTATAGCCGCACGGACCGCAAGCGGGGGCGTTATATCAAGGCGCGTCCGGCCCACGACAAGATCGATGATATCGCCTTCGACGCCACAGTGCGCAGCGCCGCGCCTCACCAGAAGGAGCGGCATGCGAACGCTGAGAGCGATCTTGCGCTGCAGCTACGCATGTCGGATCTGCAGCGCAAAGTGCGGGTGCGGCGAACCGGCAATCTGATTCTGTTCGTCGTTGACGCCAGCTGGTCGATGGCGGCCAGTGAACGAATGGAAGCCACGAAAGGCGCAATTTTCAGTCTGCTGGTGGAGGCATACCAACGCCGCGATCAGGTAGGCTTGGTGGTCTTTCAACGCGACAAGGCGCGGGTTGTACTGCCGCCGACCAACAGCGTGGAACTGGCGGAAAAGGCTCTGCAAGACCTGCCAGTGGGCGGCAAAACTCCGCTCAGCAGCGGCCTGTTCGCCACCTGGCAGGTGGTAGAAAACGCCCAGCGTCGCGATCCCGAACTGCGCCCGCTGGTGATGTTGCTGACCGACGGCGCCGGCAATGTCAGTATGACAGGCATGCCCGCTCAGGAAGAGGCGATGAAAATGGCGTCGCTGTTCGCGCACGAGAGGGTGCGCACGATTGTCATCAATATGGAGCACATGGCCTTCGACCGCGGATTGGCCCAGGCCCTGGCCGATCAGATGGGCGGCGTCTGCTACAATCTGCCGGAATTGCGGGCAGACACACTGTTGAATACCGTCAAGAGAGAGATCGGCGGGTAGAATGTTGAATTGCGCGCCACTGTTGGGCGCGACCAGGATGTACAGGATACGGTGAAAGCAAAGGGCGAGAAGCATAGATGGCAAGATCGAGGCGGGGCGACGCGTCGGGTCTGAAAGGATCCTGGGAGACGCTGATGGTTGATGCCCTCGTGCTAGGCAGGCAGGGCAAGGACGAAGCCATCGAAAAATTCACCTATCTCATCGATCGTCTGGCGAAGATGCCGGAGGCGCGTCGGCAGGCCCAAGACCAGAGATTGCAGATCATTCTGGAACAGAGCATGTTCGGCTTGCAGTCCTACCACGCCAGGCGCAACCGTTTGGATGAGACCGTGACGGCCTATGGTGATGTCATTGACGCGATATTGGACGAAGACGCGTACGCTGTCTGGCGGGAAAACCAGGCCCGCGTCTTCTGGTGGCAAGGCCGGCATGAAGCGGCGGCTGAGATTCTGCGCGTGGAAGTGGACAAGGATCCGTTTGACGTGAATCTGCGTGGGCTACTCTTCTCTATTTTTGTCGACGACGATAACCTTGACCAGGCGGAGGCGGTGATTGTGTCCCTGGCTGAGGAGTTGGAGGATGTCTTCGGCACTGCGGATAGCGATAGATGGGCTGCCACGGCCGGGCGGATCCAGCGCAGTTCTGCGGCCCAATCATCGTCCGAGGAGGCGGACAGCACTGCATCGCTCCAGTTCGGGTTCCTGCACTATCTGCGCTCCAGCTTGGCGCTTGAAAAGGGCGAATGGGAGGAGGCGTTCAATGAGTTTGCCAAGGCTGCCAAAGCATCCGCAGTGTACACCGATCTTTGGCGCATGCTGTATCAGCCGCTTGTGGTGCGCCAACATGTCAGACTCGCCAACCGGGCGCTCAACCGGGAAAAATTGCCCGCCTCGCAGGGATTCTGGCGGGGGTTGTCCGGCAATTATGCCGGTGACCAGCAAGGGGCCAGGGCTGAATGGCGGCGGGTGACGCAGATCCCTCTGGACGAGGTGACGCCCCACTCCGTTGGCGACTGGATTTTGGCCCATTACTATCTGGACGCGAACGGCTCCTCCCGATCCGATCGTCCGGATGTAGCCGGCATCAAAGACGATCAAGCTGAAGAGATCCTTTCAGACGAGGACCGGCGGGGGCTGCAGGTAGCCATGCATCTGCTTCAGCAACCGGATACCCGACGGGATCCGCAGGTGTTGTGCCTGGCCGCGTTGGGCTGGGGTATATACGGCCATAAAGAGCACTTGCAACGCAATGTACGCCATGCGCTCGAGCAATTGCGCGCGGGGTTCCTGGATAGCAAGCTACCCGTCCTCAATTGGTATTTCTTCCGAGACTTGCTCCAGCCAGAGGATTTTGCAGAGGTGGAGCAGTATTTCCACAGGCCGAAAGCGTGAACCCCAGTGGCTAGTGGTCAGTTGTTCGTTGCCCATCCACACGAACCACTAAAAACTGTAGGCAATCGGTCGGATGCGTTTGCGCCATTTGGCCCAGGTGCTCATCAGGTGGGGCCAGAACGGGCTTTCCTTGCCCATAGGCCTGGCCTGTTGCAGGGCATCGATGAACGATTCGGCGTCGTCTTCGAAAGCCGGCATCTCCATATAGCAGCGTCCTAATTCGAACGGAATGTGGGCATCACTGCCAGCGGTGCTCAGCAACGCATGTTCCTGCGCCAGGGCCAGGGCGGCAAGATTGTCCTGCGGACGCACACAGCGGGCGTTGCGCACTTCCAGCGCGTCCACCTGATCGATGATCTCCAGCGCATTCGCCAGCCCCATCGCTGAACGCCGCAAAGAGTCCAGGGGATGGGGAATGGCGATCACCGCGCCCTGTTCGCGCAGCCGGCCAATCGTCTCCTGGGGGGACAGACCCCGCGGCACTTCCTCCTGGACGAAATAGGCGATCAGTTCGCCGTGGGTTGTTTTGATCTCCTCACCGACAATAATCAGATCCGGGGCCAACTCTTTAGCTTTCAAGGCGCCGGCCAGGTTATTGTGTTCGGTAATTGCCAATTTATCCAGCCCGATTCTGCGCGCTTGGGCGATAGCGTCTTCGGGGCGGGTGAGGCAGTCTCCGCTATAGATTGTGTGTGCGTGCAGATCGACTTTCCACATGAGTCTGTATTGAATTCTACGCGGCGATGGTATCGCCGTCAATGGCTTGTCGTTTCGTCAGCAGATAGGGCCACAGGGCCAGGCTGAGGATACCGATGGCTACGCCGAACCAGAGCGCGGCGAAGCGGATGAGCAGCGCCGCGGCCGTGGCCGGCGCGCGGGGCAGATCCAATATCTGCATGCTGAGCGCCGCCAGGGAACCTTCTACGCCGCCCAGGCCGCCAGGGGTCGCGACCACTGCGCCGATGACGCTGCTGATGTTGAGAATGAACACGGACGCCAGCAGGGAGTCGGCGCCCGCGGCCACGCCGAAGCCAAGCATCACCAGATAGAAGGCCAACCCTTCACTCAGCCAGCTGAAGATACCGATGAGCACAGAAATCAGCAGGTATTTGGGTTGTAGAATATAGTGGCTGCTTTCGTAAAACGCGGCCAGTTTGTCCGCAAAGCGGCGCGCCAAGGGCAGGCGACGCCCCAGCCCCAGACACCACAGAGCCAGAGGCCGTATCTGAATCACAATGATGACACCGAGAATCCCCAGCAGCGCTACGCCCGCGGCCAGCCGGGTCCTCAGGTCGTTGAACGCCAGCAGCCCAATACTGGCCAGCAGGATCATCGCCAGGCCGTCGGTCATCCGCTCCGCCAGCACCACCGGCGCGGTGACAGATACGGGCGCGCCGCTGACATTGCGCACCATAAACGCCTTCAGAAATTCGCCTGCTTTTCCCGGCGTCATCGTCATAAGAAGGCCGATGCCGAAGATGCGGGCGCTCTGGCCGCAACCGATGGGCGTACCGATCAGCCGCAGATACCAGTGCCATTTGAGCAGCCGGCCCGCGTAGTTCACAAGGGTCAGCCCCAGAATCGCCGGCAGCCAGGCCCAGGGAAAGTCGGTCAGCAGCAAAGACAACTGGCGCCAATCCCCGTAGAGGACCAGCGCCATATACACCAACAGGGCCAGCAGCAGTGACCAGAGAAAGTGCTTGCGTAGTTCGCGGTTCATAGGGAACTATTATAGCCGCGCGGGACGGAAAAGTTCAATCCACGGTCAGTGGTTCGTGGCTAGTAGTCACAGGATTTTCAAGATTCTGCTCACCCTTGCCAGAATTCGAGAACCGTGCGCGTGAATGCCCGCGGCTGTTCCAGATGAGCGGTATGGCCGGCTTCAGGGAGTATGGTCAGTTGGGCGTTGGGCATCTGTGCCGCTATCCGCCGGTTGATGGCGACGAACTTTTCGTCCTCTGCGCCGACGAGCAGGAGTGTGGGCACTGTGAGTGAAGGCAGGCAGGGGCTGAGATTGGGCTGAGCGCCACTGCCCATCCCCCGCAAACTGTTGGCCAAGCCGGTGGGCCGGTTCTGCAGACGCTGCAGACGTAGCTGCCTGCGCTGCTGAACAGACAGGCGCCGCTGGCTCTCCCATAGTGGCAGGGACTGCCAGAAATCCACGAATGCGGCCATACCCTCCCGCTCGATGCGATCCGCCAGGGCTTCATCCCGGCGGCATCGCTCGGCTCGCTTGGCCGCCGACGCCAGCCCTGGCGACGCGCTCTCCAGTACCAAGGAACGCACTCGCTGGGCATAGGTCAGCGCAAAGAACAGAGCCAGCCGTCCGCCCATAGAGTAGCCGAGCAGATGCGCGCGTTCGTCCGTGAACGCCTCCAGAAGCGCGGCCAGATCCGCGGCGGCATTCTCCATTGTATAGCGCATCGGCGTGGCCGGGGCCGGCGACCTGCCGTGGCCGAGCAGGTCCGGCGCCAACACCCGATACCCGGCCGCGGCAAAGGTCTGGGCCGTATCGGTCCAGCTCCCGCCGTGGCCGCTGAACCCGTGGAGGAGCAAGACTGGCGGGCCCTTGCTCCCCCAACTGTAGAGATTGTAGACGAGCGGTGCAGTTATCTGCTGCATGGATAAAATTAAAATTGGTAGCTGCATTTCTACTCTCTTACAATACCACACGATAGTGCGATTCTCTCTATCAGCTGTGGAGTGCCACTCTTCGACTCGGAGCGCCTATGTTTCAGCTCAAAGCCACACACAAAGTCGTCAAAGACTACTTCGCCGAGGTGAACAGGCTGACCCGGCTCGGCCTCGTGTATGAGGGCGCGGTGGCCCCGGCCTTCGCCACTCTCCTGCGCGCGGCCGCGCACCCCTTCGGCTGGACGCTGGCCGAGCAGTACAGCAGGAAGCTGCGCGGCAACCGCACGATCCACATCGACGGCGCGCTGCTGGACAGCTTCAGGCTGGCCCATGGCTACTGGGAGGCCAAGGACAGGGCCGACGATCTGGATGCGGAGATAGACAGCAAGCTGGCTGCCGGCTATCCCGAGGACAATATCCTCTTCCAGGCGCCTGATCAGATGATCGTAATCCAGCAGGGGCAGCGGGTGTGGGACGGCCCTATCGGGGAGGCGGATGCGCTCATCGCCGGGTTGCGGGTTTTCTTCTCCTACCGGCCGCCGGCTATTGAAGGCTGGCGGTCGGCGGTGGAGGAGTTCAAAGCGGTGGCGCCGGAACTGGCTGCGACTCTGCTGGCTCTGATCGAAGGGGAGCGCCGCGGCAACCGGGGTTTTATCGAGGCCTTTGGCCGCTTTGCGGGCCTGTGTCGCGAGGCGATCAACCCCAACATATCGGATCAGGCGGTGGAGGAGATGTTGATCCAGCACCTGCTGACCGAGCGCATCTTCCGGCGCGTGTTCGATAATCCGGACTTTGTGGCGCGCAACGTGATCGCCCGCGAGATCGAAAATGTGGCGCGCGCGTTGACCAGCCAGCGCTTCAGTCGACGGGAGTTCTTCCGCCCCTTGGATCGCTTCTACGCCGCCATCGAAACCACTGCCGCCGCCATCGACGACTTTTCCGAGAAGCAGGGCTTTCTCAACACCGTCTACGAGAATTTCTTTCAGGGTTTTTCAGTCAGAGTGGCCGACACGCACGGCATCGTCTACACGCCGCAAGCGGTCGTCGACTTTATGGTGCGATCGGTGGAGGCCTTACTGCGCCGCGAGTTTGATCGCTCCCTGGCCGATGCGGGCGTCCATCTGCTGGACCCTTTCGTGGGCACGGGCAACTTCATCCTGCGCGTGATGCGCCATATCCAGGAGATGGGCAAACTCGCCCGTCTGCCCGATAAGTACGCGCGTGAGCTGCACTGCAATGAAGTGATGTTGCTGCCGTACTACATCGCGGCCCTGAACATCGAGCATGAATACTACGAACTGACTGGTCAGTACGCGCCCTTCGGTGGCATCTGTCTGGTGGACACCTTCGAGCTGGCTGAGGATATCCAACTCGGTCTGTTTGCGCCGGAGAACAGCAAACGGGCGCAGTCTCAGCAGGGACAGGAGATCACCGTCATCATCGGCAATCCGCCCTACAACGTGGGCCAGGTCAACGAGAACGACAACAACAAGAATCGCAAGTACGAGACGATGGACAGGCGGGTGGCGGAGACGTACGCGCAAGCCTCGAAGGCGACCAATAAAAACGCGCTTTCTGACCCGTATGTGAAGGCGATGCGCTGGGCAGCGGATCGCATTGGCGAGGAGGGGATTGTCGCCTTTGTCACCAACAACAGCTTTCTTGACGCTCTGTCGTTTGATGGCATGCGGAAACACCTCGCAGACGACTTCGACTCGATTTACATTCTGGATTTGAGCGGGAACGTGCGCAAGAATCCGAAGCTTTCAGGCACAACGCACAACGTCTTTGGGATTCAGGTGGGTGTGAGCATCAATTTTTTCGTCAAAAGGCGCGACAAAGCAAATGCTCAAGCTGAAATCTTCTACGCGCGTGTCGATGAGTTGTGGCGCAAGGAAGAGAAGTATCGCTATCTCAATGCCAAGGAGCAGTACCGCAACATCGAATGGCAGCCGATAACGCCGGACAAGCGGCACACCTGGCTGACCGAGGGACTCCACGCCGAATTTGAAACCTTTATGCCTCTGGGAAGCAGGGAAGCGAAGGCGGCAAAAGGCGAGGCGGTGGATGTGATATGTAAGATGTATAGCAGTGGTGTCGGCACTGGCCGTGACGCGTGGGCGTACAACTTCAACCGCAATGCCCTCATAGAGAACATAGGTCGGCTAATTAATACCTACAATGAGCAGGTATTCAAGTGGGAACGGCAGGCAAATTCGAATGCAGGCGTCGATGATTTTGTGGTCTATGATGATGAGAAAATCAAGTGGAGTTCAGCCTTAAAGCAGAAACTCAAGGGCGGGCAGATCGCAGAATTTGCCGAAGCAAAAATCCGACAATCCCTCTACCGTCCTTTCACGAAAACGAATCTGTTCTTTGATAGGATTCTAAATCATCGCGTTTTTGTTTTTCCATTCATCTTCCCTACAGTGGAGGCAGAATCGGAGAATCGGGTAATTTGTATCAGTGGACTCGGAAGTAACAGACCTTTTCACACTTTGATGGTTTCTATGATTCCGTGCCTTGACATACTCGAAAAGACCCAATGCTTCCCTTTCTACACCTATGACGAGGACGGGACAAACCGGCGCGAGAACATCACTGATTGGGCGTTGGAAACATTTCAAACGCACTGCCGCGACGACACAATCAGCAAATGGGATATCTTCCATTCCGTCTACGCCATCCTGCACCATCCGCGCTACCGCGAGCGCTACCAGGCCAACCTCAAACGCGACCTGCCGCGCATCCCCTATCCTGATAATCCCGTACATCCTGATCATTTTCGGGCCTTTGCCAGAGCCGGCGCGCGCCTGGCGGAGATCCACGTCGGCTATGAAGAGATGCCCGTCTATCCGCTCAACATGGTAGAGACGTCGGGCCAGTCCCTCGATTGGCGCGTCGAGAAGATGAAGCTCTCCCGAGACAAAACGCAGATCCGCTACAACGATTTTCTGACACTGGGCGGGATTCCAACGGAAGCCTTTGCCTATCGGCTGGGCAATCGCTCGGCCCTGGAGTGGGTCATCGACCAGTATCGCGTCAAAGTGGACAGACGCAGCGGCATCGTCAACGACCCCAACCGCGCCGATGACCCGCAGTATATCGTCAATCTGATCGGGAAGGTGATCACGGTGAGTCTGGAGACAGTAGAGATTGTAGAGAGCTTGCCGGCGTTGAGGACGATTTGAAAAGAACGCAAAGGCGCGGAGACGCCAGGACGCAATGAACTCCCTGGTTTTCCTTTGCGCCTTTGCGTCCTTGCGACATTGCGTTGCTTTCCGGAGACCGCGAGCAGGATTCACTCCCCCGCTTCTACAAAGGAGGGCCAATGTGATCAGCCTACAGACCAAACTCACCTATGCCGACTATCTGAAGACATCGGACGATGAACGCTACGAACTGCTGAACGGAGAGTTGGTTATGACGCCAGCGCCGCTTCTATATCATCAGCACGTCCTGCTCAAATTACTCGTTAAGATGGCCGCATTGGTAGATGAGCGCAACTTGGGGGACATTTATTTTGCCCCCACCGACGTGGCGCTGTCGGACATGGATGTGGTGCAGCCGGATCTGCTGTTCGTCTCCAATGAGCGAAACCACATCCTCACGCGTGAGAACATCCAAGGCGCGCCTGACCTGGTTGTCGAAGTCCTGTCTCCCGCCACAGCCGAGCGCGACAGGACGCTCAAACTCGATCTGTATGCGCGACACGGGGTGCACGAGTAGTGGATGGTGGACCCCGACGTCAGAACGATCATGGTTCTGCGGCGCGGCGAGCGTCGCTTCGAGGTTGCGGGCATCTACGGGGCAGGGCAGGCGTTGCGTTCGCCGACCCTGGCAGGATTCAGCATTGCTCTGGACGAGATATTCTGGGACGTAAAGCGGAAATGAGGTCGGCGGCTTTCCCAACCCTGAATCCAGAGGCCGGTGAGACATCACAGAAGCCATGACGGGCGGTGTCGCGCCCTACAGTGGCGCGCATAAGACAACTTTCATTTTCTGGCGGGTTGCAGACCTCTCAACCACCGTTCTCTGGCCGTGAAAGAGGGAATCCCGCGCCAACCAATTCATCGCCGTCTCCCACTGTAAAGGTTGGGATCAGGGGGTGGGTCGGCGCCTGGGATAGCTTCACCCGCACACCCTCGGCCATGAAGATCATGACGTGCGCGCGGCGTTGCCGGTCGGTGACGTTTGGCGGGGTGGCGTGAAAGTTGAGGCAGTGGTGGAACATGCACTCGCCGGCTTTCAGTTCCACAGGCCGCCCGATGGAGGCTGGCTCGTATGCCATCTTCTGGCGGTCAGACTCCTCCAACTCGCGCCCCTCGGCTTCGGCGAACGCCCGGGCTTCCTGTTCGGCGGCGTAGGCTTCCAGGCCGAAACGGGGGTCGCTATGGCTGCCGGGCACTACGTGCATACAACCGTTCTCCGGCGTTGCATCGTCCAGAGCCAGCCAACAGGTTACAATCTGTGGCTCTCGCAGGGGCCAGAGGTAGAAATCCTGATGAAAGCGGAAGTGGCCGTTGTCCTCTGGCGGCTTGGAGATCACCTGATCGTGCCATAAGCGCACTCGGGGCGTGTTCAATAGGGCGCAGGCCACACCGGCGATCACCGGATGGTGGAGCAGCCGCGCATAGGCTGGTTCCCGCTTCCACATGTTGACGTACTGGGTGATTGGGCGAGGCTGTTGCGCCTCCGCGCCGCTGCGCGTAGACTGTCCCCGCCGGTGACCAAACTTGAACTCCGGTTCCGAATCGTCGCCGCCAGCCAGTTCGATGGCGATCACACGGTCCAGGTCCGCGCGCAACGCCTCGACCGCGGCCATCTCCAGCGCGCGACCGTAGCGCAGGTAACCGTTCTCAGCAAAGAATCGAATCTGTTCTTGGGTGATCATAATTGGGCATCCTTTTCATGTCTGAACCGATTGGGGCGAGTGCTCACGGCGAGTTTGGAGACAGTGCGGGTTGTGGAGGGGTCGCTGGGAAGTTGATAGAATCGAAGTGCTCAACAGCCCAATTTTTAGCGGCCCGCATCGTGCGAAACGAGTGCGGCGTTCCGTCCAAGACAGAGGTAACCAAAAACAGTTCATCCTTCTCAGAAACCTCACCTTTCGCAACGAGCGTCTGACCGACAAACAACCAGAAGTTCGTACGGTCATCAGAAGAGATCCAGGAATAGGATGCTCTAGGGTTCGAAGTACGTGAAGGGGTCGCTGGGGAGTTGATAGAATCGAAGCGCTCAACAGCCCAATTTTTAGCGGCCTGCATCGTACGAAACGAGCGCTGCGTTCCGTCCAAGACAGAGATAACCAAAAACAGTTTATCCTTCTCAGAAACCTGTCCTTTCGCAACGAGCGTCTGATCGACAAACAACCGGAAGTTCGTACGGTCATCAGAAGAGATCCAGGAATAGGATGCTCTAGGGTTCGAAATACGTGAAGGGGTCGCTGGGGAGTTGATAGAATCGAAGTGCTCAACAGCCCAATTTTTAGCGGCCCGCATCGTGCGAAACGAGCGCGTCGTTTCGTTCAAGACGGAGATAACCAAGAACAGTTTATCCTTCTCAGAAACCTCTCCTTCCGCAACGAGCATCTGATCGACAAACAACCGGAAGTTCGTACGGTCATCAGAAGAGATCCAGGAATAGGATGCTCTAATATAGGGAATGACTTCACGCGCGGGACTCGCTTGGCGGAACCACTCCGCATCTAACTCAAACGTGTCCGGGTCGGCGTCTATCCCGGCTTGGATAGCGGCCTCTTCGCCTTCCTGGGCTGCAATCTCGTCGAACGTCCTCTTGTTATCCTTGTTCTCGTTCATATTGTCTCACCTCCCGCGGATTGGCTTTGCGTAGGCTGATGATTCGGGCGCTGTTTCCGCGTTCGGTATATACTTAATGACGTGGAGCCGCTCCTCAATGTAACCATAGGTGACGGTGCGGAGTTCACCATTGCGGAAAACTGGCTCGAGGAGGGCAGTAGCCCAATCGAACTCGTAGATGGCATGAAATCAATCCCATGCTTTTCCAGGTTGTCGCGGCGCTTTTTTTCATCCCATTCATACTCTTCTTCCATGCTTGTATCATATAGGCAAACGGCTCTTTGTCAAACAATCGAACGTATACGCTGACGATATCCAGTAACATTTATTCCATATTTGAATCAAAATCCGTCATCAGCGTCTCCACGGCCCGCCGCGCGATTTTTCCCGAGGCGGTTTGGGGCAAGGCATCGACGAAGCGGATAGTGCGGGGCTGTTTGTAGCCGGCCAGATGTGCGCGGCTGTAGGTCAGGAGGGCGTCCTGACTCAGTGTCTCCCCCGCATGAAGCTGGACCGCCGCCGCGCTGCGCTGCCCCCATTCGGCGTCGGGCAGGCCCACGACACAGGCGTCGACCACGGCCGGGTGTCCCCGTAACACGGCCTCTACCTCGGCCGGGTAGATGTTTTCGCCGCCGCTGATGATGATATCCCTGCGCCGCTGGACGATAAACAGATCGCCGTCAGGATCGAGATAGCCCACATCACCGGTATGCAGCCAGCCGTCCTGCAGGGCTGTGGCGGTGGCGTCGGGATTGCCGTAGTATTCTGTCATCACCTGTGGCCCGCGCACCAGCACTTCGCCGATCTCCCCTATGGGCAAGTTGTTTCCGCCTGTGTCCACAATCCGCAGTTCTGTAAACATCAGGGGCTTGCCCACGCTGCCCGGCTTGCGCTGCGCATCCGCCGGCAGGGCGGTGGCCACCTGGGAAGCGGCTTCGGTAAGTCCGTAGGTGGTGGCGACGCGCATGCCCGCTTCCGCGGCAGCGTTCAGGAGATCAGGCGTGGCCGCGGCGCCGCCCAGCAGCGCCATGCGCAGGCTGCCCGGCCTGCATGGCTTATGGCTCAATAATCCATGCGAGACAGTGTTTGGCGGCAGGCTGTTCAGCAGCCGATGAAGCATTGTCGGCACCAAAGAGGTCAGGGTCACGCTGTCCTCTCGCAGGCTACGTTGGAACTCTTCCAGGTCGAAGCGGCGCTGGAGGACGATGGCCGTGCCGTAGAGACAGGAGCGAAAGACGACCGACAGTCCGCCCACGTGGTAGAGGGGCAGACAGCTGAGCCAGCGGTCGTTGCCATCCAGCCCTAAGCGGTAGGCGGACGCCGTGGCGCTCCAAAGATGGTTGTCAAAGCTGAGGACGACTCCTTTGGGCGCGCCGGTGACGCCGGAGGTGAAGATGATGGATTGGAGATCAGGATTTGCAGGATATACAGGATTTGGTTGTGGGACGCGTGACGCGTGTTGGGCGAGATCGGTCAAGGCGACCGCAGGGGTTGACGAGACCCATCGAGTCGTGTGTGGCGGGTCTTCGCCCATCCCCTCTTCGTCTGCCGTCCTCACTCCTTCGTCAACAACAATCAGCGCCGGCTTGGTCAGGGAAATCTGTCTGCTCTGCTCTATTTTCGTCAGTCGGATGTTGAGAGGCACGAGTACGGCCCGGGCGCGGGCGACCGCGTGGATGAGGGCGATGGCCTCTACGCTGCTGCCCATGTGTGTGGCTACGCGGTCGTCGGGCTGCACTCCGAGACCGACCAGACCGGCGGCCAGTCCATCGGTCAGCCGGTCCAGTTCAGCATAGCTGATGGCGCGCCCGTCATAGAGAACGGCCAGTTTGTGGGGGGTGGCGCGGGCACGCGCGCGCAGCCAGTCGGTCATGCTTGGGTGCAGGGGCGGCAAAAGATCAGGGTCTCCACGGGAACTGCTGAAAGTTCGGTTTGCGCTTCTCGTTGAAGGCGTCGCGTCCCTCTTTGCCCTCTTCCGTCATGTAGAAAAGCATTGTGGCATCGCCGGCCAGCACCTGTAAACCGGTCTGGCCGTCAAGATCGGCGTTGAAGCCGGCTTTGAGGAAACGAATGGCGATGGGTGATTTGCGTAGTATCTCCTGCGCCCAGTCCACGCCCTCTTTCTCCAACTCCTCCACTGTCGGCGCCACTTTATTGACCAGACCCATCTCCAGAGCTTCCTGGGCGGAGTACCGACGGCATAGGTACCAGATCTCTCTGGCCTTTTTCTGGCCAACGATCGAGGCCAGATAGGCAGCGCCGTAGCCGCCATCGAAGCTACCGACCACAGGGCCGGTCTGGCCGAAGACAGCGTTTGCAGAGGCCAGGGACAGATCGCAGATTACGTGGAGCACGTGGCCGCCGCCGATGGCATAGCCGTTCACCAGCGCGATGACCGGCTTCGGCATGGTACGCATAATGCGCTGGAGTTCCAGCACATTCAACCGGGCCACGCCCTTGTCATCCACGTAGCCGGCGTGTCCGCGGATATTCTGGTCGCCGCCGGCGCAAAAGGCGTGGACGCCGTCCTTGGGCGAAGGGCCGTTGCCGGTTAGGAGAACGACGCCGACGCGGTCATCTGCCCAGGCATCCTTGAAAGCTTCCGTCATCTGATCGATGGTCTGAGGCCGAAAGGCGTTGCGTTTTTCCGGTCGGTCGAAGGCGATGCGGGCCATGCCATCCGCCTTATGATAGGTGATGTCGCTGTATTCAGCGACAGCCTGCCAGTTGGCGCTGTTCGGGATCGTCATGAAAGTTCCTCCTTGCTATGTCTCAGCGTTTCAACCATCTTTCGCCGCAGCCGTTCATCCTGCATACCGTCGGTACGCACTTCAATGACTGTCGGCCTCGCGCCGTTGAGCGACGCGGTCAGTGCTGCGGTCAAGGTTGCCCGATGCGGAGTGCCGATCTTCGGCTCAGATATCTGCGTATAGTCAAGGCCATACATCTTTGCTGCCGGGGCGAAGTCCAGGCCATGGGGGGTTAGAAATAGCTCCTTGAATTGGGGCTGATGCTGGGCAACAGGCAAACGGCGGAAGATGCCGCCGCCGTCGTTGTGGAACAGGACGATTGTGACGTTGTCCAAGTTGCGCTGCCGAATCGCCAGCAGCCCGTTCAAGTCATGATAGAAACTGACATCGCCGATGAGCAGGAGCATGGGCGTGGATGGTTCCGCCGCGGCCACGCCCAGCGCGCTGGAAACGACACCGTCGATGCCGCTGGCGCCCCGGTTGCCGTAGATGTGGATCTGCCGCCGGCTGGGCCGGCCGAACTGATCCAGATGGCGCACGGGCAAACTGTTCCCGACGAACAGATTGGCCTTGCGCGTCAGGGCGTCCAGAATCACAGGAATGGCGGCGGCGTCGAACCAGGTTTCCCGCAGGAACTGCGCCTGGCGGCGTCTGGTTCGCTGTTCGGCTGCCAGCACTGCGGCGCTCCAGCTACCGATGCCCCGGTCAACCCGTTCCGCTAACCGCCGACAGAAAGCGATCTCGTCCACCTGTAGGAAAAAGCGCACCCGGTGACTGTCATCGCCCCAGACGCCGCTGCTGCGCACGTGAATCTGATAGGGCGGAGCCGCGCATTCCAGATACTCGTTGAGCCATTTGGATGTGGGCACGGCGCCAAAGCGGATAACGACTTGGGGCGGGTCGAAGTCCGGCGGATGCTGCAGGAAACTCTCATAGCTGCCAAGAACAGTCGTGGAGGCCACGTGGGGCCCGAAGCGCAGACCGGACAGGGGATCAGCCAAGAGCGGATAGCCTGTGCGCCGGCCCAGATCCGTCACCGCATCGACCAGAGCACAGGGCGCTTGACCAGCCCAGGGACCGCAGACGATCCAGCCCCGTTCGTTCTGAGCGATGAGCGCGGCCAGTTCATCGATCTGCGCTGTGGTGGGCTGCAGAATTCCCTGCTGGATGGAAGTGGTTTGGCCACTGTCGAATCTGGGCTGGTAGGGGGGCGGTGGTTCCAGAGGTTTGCGGAAGGGCAGATTGATCTGCACCGGCCCTTTGCGCAGGCCGTCGGCGATGGCATAGGCCCTGGCCGCAAGTGTGCTCAGATTACGCAGGGCCACCTGCGGCGGCTCATTTTCTGGCAGGGCGGCATCCACTGCCCACAGAACGTGGTCCCCGTACATCTTCACCTGATCGATGGTCTGATTGGCTCCACTGTGGCGCAGTTCAGGCGGGCGGTCAGCCGTTAGCAACAGCAGCGGCACGCCGGCCATCTGCGCCTCCACCGCCGCCGCGTGGAACTCCAGCGCCGCGGTGCCGGATGTGCAGACCAGAGCCACCGGCCGTTGGCTGGCCTGGGCCATTCCCAGGGCAAAGAAACCGGCGCAGCGTTCATCCAGATGCAGGAACGTCTCGATCTGTGGGTGGGCGTCAAAGGCCAGGGCGAGTGGTGTCGAGCGGGAGCCAGGCGCGATGCAGACGGCCCGCAGACCGGCGGCCGCCAGCCCACTGACGAGAGTTTCGGCGAAGAGCAGATTTGGCATCAGGATTTGCAGGATTCAGGATGTACAGGATGCAGCGCTTGCATGATCGGCTGAAACTTCCACTCTGTTTCTTCCCACTCCTTTTGCGGAATCGAGCCGGCGACGATGCCGGCGCCGGCGTAGGCCCAGGCCCGCTGTTTCTGCACGACCGCAGAGCGGATGGCGCCGGCAAAGGCGCCCTCCAAGCTGCTATCGATCCAGCCGACAGGCGCAGCGTACCAGCCCCGCAGGGTCGGCTCGTGGGCCTGGATAAAGGCCAAGGCCAGGTCTCTGGGTGATCCACCCAGGGCCGGTGTTGGGTGCAAGGCTTCGACCTGAGGCAGCACGCCGTCCTGTCTTTTGAGCGCGCCGCTGACCGGTGTATACAAGTGCTGGATGTTGCTGAGAGTCAGCACTGTCGGCTCGTCTGGGATGTGTAGCTGGCTGGTGAGGGGCTGCAAGCGCCGGCGCAGCGCATCGACGACCAGCCGGTGCTCGTGACGATCCTTCGCCGACGCCAACAGCGCGCTCGCCAGGTATGCATCCTCTTGCGCCGTGCTGCCCCGCTGGATGGAGCCGGCCAGGGCCATTGTTTCCAACTGCTGCTCCTGCACCCGCACGAGCAGCTCGGGCGTGGCGCCCAAAAAGGCATGGCCTGGCTGTGGTTCGAAGAGAAAGCTGAAGCAGTCCGGGTAGCGGGCGCATAAATCGGTTAGCGCCGGCAAAATACGGAGTGGCCTGGTCGCGCGTAGTTGCGCGATACGAGAGAGGACGACCTTTTGCAGGGGCGTGGTGGCGAACGCCTGTTGGGCCGTGCGGACCATCTGCGCCCATTCTCTGTAGGGCAGCGGATAGTCTACCTCGACTCGCGGGGTCTTTTCGTCTCCGGCCCCACGGGCGGAAGGGGCTGCGCCCTTTTCCCTTCTCTCTACGCCTACCTGGCGCAGCAGTTCGATACGTGTATTGAGGGCCTCCTGCAGCATATGCAGATTGGCCGCCGGTTCCTCCTCCGGGGGCAGCAAGGCGTTGATCGTCAGCCAGCTTTGCTCCCCTGTGCGCGCAGGCGTCTCGCCGGCTTTCGTTCCTCCCGCGCGTGCGTGCTGGGCATTCAAAATTACCAGTTGGTAGTGGGGCAGAATGAAATGAGCCGGATGGAAGCCGGTCCAAACCACGTCGGGGGTGAACTCCGGCCGAAAAGCGAAGCCGCCAAACAGGCGGGGCCGCGCCAGCGGCGGCTGTCCCACTGGCAGATTGGCCTGGGCGAAAAGTTCGCTGGCCTGGCGGCGAATGGCAGAAAACCGGCTCTGGCCGTAGCCTATCAGACAGGCAGCCACGCCCATCCCCGCGAAGGCAATACCCCGCTGGCCGTCGCGCCAGAAGAAGCGCTCCTGTCCCTCCGCAGCCTGCAGAAACCGTTCCGCCGGCATATCCGAGAGCGGACGGCTGGCGCTCACCAAGCGGCCGTGGCGGCCCAGGTAGTATTCATCGACAGGGCGAAGGGTCGGAACCCCAGGAGCAAGCTGGCGAGCCGACCCTTCGGAGAGAAGCTGTATAGCCATTAACTTTGTTTGGCCTTCGCGCTATGCCCGGCGGATGGGAGGCGCTCGGGCCCAAGTCTATAGTTCACGCTGTGCAGGAGCGTCGGCACAAGTGTCCTGACGATGCGGGCCGGCGCGGGTTCACCGCTGTAGACCCAGCGAATCGTCAGGTGATAGATGCTGCCCATCCAGGCATAAGCGATGACATCTGTGTCCCCCGCTTCGATCTCACCGGCGGCGACGGCTTCGTCCAGGTAGACATGGATCAGCCGGGCAAAGCGTTCGTTGATCTCCAGCCGTTTCTCTTCGAAGATATTCCCTAACCCCGCGGCATGGACGAGCATCACCTTGGCCGGACGGCGGTAGCGGCCAAAGGTCTCCAGGCAGGCTTCCAGCGCGGCCTCGACCTTGGCCATCGGGCTTGTATGCTGATCGATGGCTTCGGTGATCCGACGTTCGAGTAAGTCGGCGAATTTCTCCACCAACGCCAGAAAGAGGCGCTCTTTGTTGGGGAAGTGGAAGTAGATGGAGCCTTTAGATGTGCGGGATTCGGCGACAATTTCGTCCAGCCGGGCGTCGTGATAGCCCTTGTGGCTGAAGACGCTCAAAGCGGCATCCAGGATGCGCTCCCGGGTCGATTCCGGATCGCGGATGGGCTTTTCAGACACCGTGACGCTGTCGATATTGTAAATTTTACTGTCAGCGCCACTGTCGTCTGATTCAGTCATATAATTCATGCCGCACTGTACGCATCTAAACCGACTGGTCAGTCGGAAGGCAGGTAAAATGTATGCGCGCATAGTTTCGCCGAAAAAGATAGCAAATGCAACTTTGGCTGTCGGCACGCGAGCATCCAATTGGGCGAGAGGCAGATTGCGAGGAGGCGCTGTTCGGCCTGGACCGGGCAGAGATAGCCGATTTCCGCACGCTCTTTTTGGGCAGCCACAAGGGTTGCCTACTTTAAATAGAAGATTCCTGTGATCACAACCAAAGGTGGGACGGCAACAGAAATTTCACCAGCCCCGGGGCGCCGGGAAGCAGCGGAATTGCTGGCCTGGGCGAAAACATCCCAGATCTGGGCCATCTGTTCGACGATGCGGGTGAGGCGGCCTGCCATTTCAAAGCCCCGGCGCCGCTCCCGCGCCACCCGGCAGGGTTCCCAACCGGTTCCTTTACAGTAGTTGTAATAGTCCTGAAATTTTCTGTAGTGGACTTCCATATCGAAGTTTTCCGGTTGGCGGCTCATTGGGGACATGGGGTCGAGGGTATGGCAGGGGTTGAGCGTCCGCAGCAGATGGTGAGGATAGGTTTTGCTGATCTGGTCGGCCAAATAAAGTAGCGCTCAGTGCGTCGAGAAAGTCATTGGAGGGGAGCTGGAAGAATTGGCTGGGTGAATGTAGAGAATGTCCATGCCGATAGGTGAAGGCTTCAGACTGACCGAATAAGAATCTTACTGCGAGGCGGAATCGGTTCAAGAATCGCTCGACGTTCCGGCGTCAGGCGAGCGGCCAGCGCAGAGGACAGTTGGTAGTTAAAGCGGGTGCGGAGATAGCGAGGCGAGTAGCGATAGATGACCGCTCGGCGGTGCCCCGGATTGGTGCGCTCCGCCGAACCATGGGTGATGGCGTCGGTGAAGAAGAGCGCGTCCCCGGCCTCCAGATAGATCTCCTGCATGCCCAGGGCCGTGCCGGCCGCTATCCGTTCATGGCTGGCAGCGACGATACCTTTGCCATCCAGTTCTAAGCGAGGATGGATTTGGGTAGATTTGTGGCTGCCGGGAACCAGTACAGTGGGACCGTCGCCGGGACCGATGTCATGTAGGGCCATTAGAACGTTGATCTGCCCGACCATCCAGGCGCCGGTGTTGTGCTGACGGAAAGTCAGATAACAGAGGGGCGTATGGCCTCCGCAGTGGATGTACAGAAATCCGCCCGGTCCTCGCACATTCAGCAGATTTTCGTGAATGGACAGTCCGTTGACCGGATTGATGTAGCGAGTGGCCAGAGGGAGCCAGGCCGGGTAGTCGATGAGCCTCTCGAAGACTGGCCCACCTTCTACAATATTCTGAAAGTTCACGCCGTCGTCCGGCCCGTAGCTGTGGATTTCCACATTACCAATCCAGCGCTCCGGATTCAATTGCAAAGTGGACTGGGTATGCTCTAGAATCGGCGGATTTTCCACATAGGCCCAATGGTCGTCCACCCATTGGTTCATCTCAGCCAAGTCGTCTTTGGCGATTGCGCCTTTCAGGACGAGATAGCCCTGCAGATCGAACAGATAGTCGAGTTGTTTGGCTTCCTCTGTGACGTTCACGGTTCTCTCCCTTATTCTGTGCCCAGCCATAGGCTCGGACCGGACGGTGCAACTTCCCAAGCGTAGCGGGGCATCGCTGCACTGTTCGATTGTGGCGCAGCGGCCAATTTTGGATCAACCTTGGGTTTTACGGGCTGTTTGTATAAGAACGGTTGTATGCGGATAGAATTGTGTTTGGCCGAAATTGAGGAATGAGAATGGAGGTCCGTTTCGGCGGCCTGGTCGACCTTTTCCCTGAGGCTGCCCGCTGCTGACTTCTATGCAAGTACAAATCGCTCCAAGGCTACGGCCGCGCCGTCCTCCTCCAGCGTGGGCGCGATCCAATCGGCCTCCGCCTGTACGACCGGCGTGGCTTGGCCCATGGCCACGGCGAGACCGGCCACCCGTAGCATTGGGATGTCGTTCTCGTTGTCGCCGATGGCTAACATCCGGTCTGGGTTGATGCCGAGCTGTTCTGCCAGCCTCAGGAGACCGTGGCCTTTGTTGGCCAGCGGGGCGGTCCCCTCCACCAGCAGTTGGTGCGAACGGATCATATGAACGGCGCTGCCAAATTGCAATTGTAGAGCCGCTGTCAGATCAGGCTCCTGCGTATGGTCGTTGACGGTGATGAATTTGAGGGGGCGCGCTGTGGAATCGCGCAGGATCTCCGATAGGTTTGGCTGTATCTCCCTGGGGGTACCGAACCAGTGATCGTAGGTTTCGCTGTCCCAGTGTTCCTGATTTTGCACCAACCGAGTGTGCCCGCCGGATTCATTGAGATAAAAGACAGTTGTGCGATCTTCTGTATCAGCCCAAGCCGCCACAGTACGCGCCGCTTTCAGCGGTATCAATGCTTCGTAGAGCACCTCGCCGCTGATCGGATCACCCAGCACTGCGCCCTGGGCGGTAATCACCGGCAGCGTACTACCCAGGCTGGGAGCAATTGCGCGTACGAAATCGAAGACCCGTCCTGTGGCGATTGTGACCGGCGTCCCCGCGTCTTGCACAGCTGCGATCGTCTGCCGCACGCGCGGCGAAAATCCGCCTGGGAACTGTCTGCTATAGATTGTGCCGTCCAGATCTAAAACGACCAGTTCGATTTTGTCCTGCATTGCGTTCCGAATCGAAGAGCGGCGCTCCGCATCTCAAAACTCAAGGGTCACCATCCGAACGAGGCCGCTGTAATCCCGGCGCACGCCAACGTAGGAAGGTTTTGGCTGCAGCGCTTGCGCCATGTTCGCTACCATCTCCCCCTGCCTGGATCCGATTTCCAGCAGCACTGCTCCGTTCGGGCGCACTTTGTCAGGAAATTGTTCCAGGAGACGCCTGATGAGATCCAGCCCTTCGGCTCCGGCCTGCAATGCTAGGCGCGGCTCGTAATCCCGCACATCCGGTTGCAGGCCGGAGTATTCGTCGTCGGCGATGTAGGGAAGGTTGGCGACAATCACATCGGCCGGTTCTGGCAGTGGGTTCAGGAGGTCCCCTTCCAGAAACTGCGGCCCGCGCCCCGGCGTAAGGCGCTGGCTGTTCTCCTCTGCCACGTCAAGCGCGTCCCGGCTGATGTCGAGGCCATAGACCTTGGCTTCAGGGGCGTGTAAGGAAACGGTAACAGCGATTGCTCCACTGCCGGTGCCGATGTCGGCCACGACCACCGCTTGCCGAGGACGATCGTTGATCTGCGCCAGCACAAGATCGACCAACAGTTCTGTCTCCGGTCGCGGAATCAGCACACGCTGATCCACCACAAATTCCAAACCGTAAAACTCTTTGCGGCCTAGCAGATAGGCGACCGGCTCCCGCCGCATACGCCGCGTGATAAGCTCTGTATAACGGCGGCAGTTCCTGCGGCTAAGTTCATGGTCGTGGTGGGCAAAGAGCCAGCTACGCTGCTGCGCCAAGACATGCGCCAACAGTACCTGAGAATCCAGCCGAGCTGAATCGCTCCCGGATTCACTCAGCCGTTGGGTAGCCGAAACCAGCGCGCGGCCAACGGTTGTTCCCGGCGTCAGGCTCCAATTGAATGGGTCGGCGCCTGAGCTGTGTTGGCGCTGATCCAGGGTCTCGTCTCCGGCATCTGGCTCCAATGGAGGGCTAAAACCATTGGATTGGGATGAAAGTAGGTGGGCGCGAGACTCGCCCCTACGCGTCTCGAACATGTGTTATGCTTCGCCCATGGCTTGCAACTGCTGTGTCTGGTCAGAGGTAGCCAGTTCAGTGATAAATTCGTCCAAATCGCCATCCAGCACCGCATCCAATCGGAAGACAGTTTTGTTGATGCGGTGGTCGGTCACTCGGCTCTGAGGGAAGTTGTAGGTACGGATCTTTTCGCTGCGGTCGCCAGACCCTACTTGGCTGCGCCGGGCCGTGCCCATATCCTTCAACTGCCGCTGCATTTCTATGTCATACAGCTTCGTTTTCAGGATGCGTATGGCCTTCAGCCGGTTCTGGAGCTGGCTCTTTTCGTCCTGGCAACTGATGACAAGCCCGGTGGGCAGGTGCGTAAGCCGCACAGCCGAGTCGGTTGTATTGACACTTTGCCCGCCGGGGCCGCTGCTGCGAAAGACGTCGATCTTCATCTCATTGGGGTTTACGTCGATCTCTACGTCTTCGGCCTCTGGCAGGACGGCCACAGTCGCTGTACTGGTGTGCACCCGCCCCTGGCTTTCTGTGGTGGGCACCCGCTGCACCCGGTGAACGCCCGACTCGTATTTCAAGTGACTGTACGCGCCGCTGCCCCGCACTTCGAGGATCGCTTCTTTGATGCCCCCTACGCCGGTTTCGCTGGCGCTCATGATTGCGGTCTTGAATTTATGGTCATCGGCCCAGCGCGTATACATGCGCAACAGATCGGCCGCGAACAGGCCGGCCTCATCCCCGCCGGCGCCGGCGCGGATTTCGACGATCACATTTTTGTCGTCGTTGCGGTCTTTAGGCGCCAGCTGTCGGCGCAGTTCGTCTTCCAGCTTCGTCTCCTGCGCAGAAAGTTCGGCGATCTCCAGCTCTGCCAGTTCCAGTAGTTCCGGGTCTTCGTTCTCCGCCAGGAGCGCCCGGTTGTCGGCCAACTGACGCTGCAGATCCTGATATTGGCGGAAGGTATTGACCAACTCTTCCAGGGTTCTGCGCTCCTGGGCCAGCTCCATTATGCGGGCGTAATCGGACAGCACCGCCGGGTCGGCCATCAGACGATCCACCTCTTCAAAGCGCTCTTCGACTCGCGACAGTTGTTTAGTAAGAATCATTGGCATGTGGTTCGTTGTCCGCTAACTGCTTTCTCTCTTGGCTCGTCAGTGAAAATGGGCAGATTTCCCAGCGCAATTAGGTGGGGCCAGGCGTCGGGATCCCCTTCGGTAAAGACGGCCATTTCGCCGGCAACCCGCGCGCCAGCCGCTTCAACCAGAGAGCGCAGTCCTTTCAGCGTACTGCCGGTGCTGATGACGTCGTCTACAAGCAGTGTCTGTTTCCCTCGAATCAGCGCCAGGTCTTTACCGTCGATGTATAGAGTTTGCGGTTCACCAGTGGTAATGCTCACCACCTCGGTTTCCAGGCAATTGACCATGTACGGCTTGCGAATTTTGCGCACAACCACAAGCGGCAGAGCGGTGGCAACCGACAGGGCATGGCCCAGGGGCACGGCTTTCACCTCCGGCGCCAGGATCACGTTCGCGTTCGTCGGCACTTCCTGGGCCAACAGCTGGGCCGCGGTCTCGACGATTTCCGTATCGCCCAGCATATTGAAAATAGCGATCTTGACACCGGGAGCTACCTGAAAGACAGGCAGTTCGCGTGCGCATCCTCCGATAGAGACCCGAAAGTGTCGTCCATCATAACTCATTGGAGCAGTTCCTCAACTGAACAGGTTCGGCCCGCCGGAACATCTCCCTCTTGTGTTGGGGACACCTGCTTGCGAGCGGGGGCTGTCTTATATCTGAACCGGTGCGCAAAGAAAGCAAACGATGATTTACCATTGTAGCACAGAGCATCGACAGCCCCCAAGAATGTCTGTGGAAATCAGAAGGTGAGATGGCGAGCCGGATTGTTTTTGTGGGAGGTATGGGTGAGAGCGTGAGCGGAAGGAACTATCCGACGGCAGAAGCGGCGTCAGTTACAATTGCTTCGCTTTGCGGCCTATGTACGGGACCGACAGGACGGCTGTCAGCAGACAGATAACGAAAACAACCAGCAGACCGGCGGCCCCCAATGGATGCAATGCCTCCATTTCGCCTTCGAAATAGGCGATCAACAGGCTGATAGAGATCGCGCCATTGCTGATCGTCGCTGCCAGGAGTGGTGCCGGGTGCAGATCCACTTCAACTGAGGCCGACAGCAGACCAATGCCCAGTCCGATCAGCGCACTGCCGCCGAGGCGGGCCGTCCAGGCTGAACCGAGCGCGATGCCGGCTGTTATGAGCCAATCACGGGGATAGATGAGCAGAAGCAGCCCCAGCCCCAGGCCGATGATAACAGCGTTGACTCGCAGAAACAGCCGCACTGTGCGGTAGTGGTCAGTGAACGTGTATGCCATTGTATGGTTTTTCGTTGCCAGTTTTTGGTTTTTAGCAACTGCGCTGTCACTCAAAACTAGAATGGAGAGTGGTTTTCAAATCGGCAGTTGCCCGCGTTTCAATATCCCCTTGCCAGCGTAGTATAGCAGATGCCGCGATTTCTGTCAGCCAGGTTGAGCAGCGGGTGCGGCAGACTGCCTTCGTCGGGACGCGCGCGCCTGTGATACACTGCATAGGTTGTATAGATTCTGTGTCGCCGGCGCAGCGGCGCCACAGACAGATGTCTTTTTGTCTACAGCCCTGGCAAGGGCTGAAAGGGAGACGATTTGTGAGCCAACGGATCTGGATTGTGCGTCACGGCAATCGGGAGGACTTTCAGAATCCTGGCTGGACCAGAACCGCGCAACGCCCGTTCGATCCGGCCCTGTCCCCGGACGGGGAGACCCAAGCGCAGGAGGTCGGCCACAGCTTGCAGAGCGAACCCATCGACCGCATCTTCGCTTCCCCATTTCTGCGCACAATCCAGACTGCCTCCCACATCGCCGATGCTCTGGACCTGCCAGTCTATCTGGAACCGGGCCTCGGTGAAATCTTGCCGACAGTGCAGGAGA
Source organism: uncultured Caldilineaceae bacterium (assembly GCA_958295915.1). GTDB lineage: Bacteria > Chloroflexota > Anaerolineae > Caldilineales > Caldilineaceae > Bin5. Next base: position 1,180,522 of record OY282381.1, on the reverse strand, counting down.
TGCCGGCGCTCATGTCGGAGGAGGAACGAGCGCGGCGCTTCCCCCGCGTCGACAGGGATCACAGACCGGTCGGCAGACTCTGCTATCCGGAGAGGTCGGAGGACGGCCACAAACGAGCCGCGGCGGCAGCCCACGCTCTGGTCGTCCGCTATCCAGACAAGAATTTGCTTATGGTCACCCACGCGGCGCCGGTTGTCGGCATCGTTCGGGGACTGACCGGCCTGCAAGATCGCATCTTTGTACCCCTATGCGGCATTTTTACCTTGCAACGCGCCGACAGCGGCTGGCGGATCTTGCAGCATTCAGCCATCTCCCATCTGAGTGATCCGGAGACGAGCAGGCGCTACGCGCACAGCGGTTGAACAGTTCATGTCAGGGGAACCAGACGCCCCTCGGCCCGGGCTGCGTAGATCTCCGCCGCGTGATCCGCCGTATGCACCGACATATAGTATAAAAAGCCGATGAGATTGGTCTGCTCACCCCAGCCGTACTCTGTCTCGGCCTGTATCTGTTCGTCGTTGAGCCTGCGGTAGCGTCTGATGATACGTCGGTGAAAGGTCGCTAACCCGTCCAGCAGATCGATCATCGACATATCGGCCTTCGCCGCCAGCAGCCGCGCATTGATTGTGTCCGCGTCCGCGTCGGTCCATGGCGCGAGGGCGGGCAGATCGAGATCGGGCCAGCGTCTGATAACCTCCCAGGCGTACTCGTCCCAGACGAGAGTATGGGCCAACAGATCCCGCACGCTCCAATCTCCGCAGACTGGTATAGAAACGCAGGTCTCTTCCGTCAGGCCGGTGATAGCGCTCAGGAAGTTATCGAACTGGCGGCGATAGAAGCGTAGGAAACCGTCCCGCCCCCAGCGCGCCAGAGAAATACAGTAACGGCGTAACTCTGCGGTGTGCTCCTCCACGTGCTGGGGCATGCGCGTCAGCAGTTGTCGCACCAGCGGGCGCGTTGCGTCTTCCCCGCGCCTCTCTCGAGCAGAGGCGCGTTCAACGATCTCATAGTCGGCTTCAATCTGCTCGCGCGTGAGCGATAGGGCGAATTCGATGAGCTGCGCACGCGCGCCATCCGCCTCGGCCAACACAGTCTTCCAAGCGCGGCTCTCATTGGCTGCCCGTTCGTCGTTGCTCTCCGTAGGCCAGGGTATTTGTCGCGCGCAGTCGCGGCGCAAGGCCGCCTCCATGCGCCGCCGCTGGAAATCGTCCCACCAGGCAATATGGGCTACAGTCGCTATGGGCGTCCATCCGTTCGCCAGGCAGGGCCGGTTGCACTCCTCTGGCTCCAGCAGGGAAAGCGTCCAGCGAAAGGTGAAATAGCTGCGTTCCAGGCGTTCGACATATGAAGTGATGGCGCGATCCGTCGAGGGCTGCGCGGTGGTGGCAGCTTGCGCCCGGCTCGCTGCATTGCCTTGCTGTTGTGTCATAGATTCCTGTCCTTAACTGCAGTTTTTAGTGGTTCGTGGCTAGTTGCCAATGCCGTTACTGGCAACTGACTACTGGCAACCGAATGTTTTCAGGGTACGCAGGCGGTTGAGCGCCGCGGCCAGCTCGTGACGGCGGAAGTGGGCGAAATCCCCCGTGCGGCGGCTATCCAGCGCGTCCAACCCGCCCCGCCCGACATCTGATAGCACGAGATCGAGGATCGTTGCCAAGGGACGCCGGCCGTCCATATACTGCCGGCGGGCGTACTCCAGCGCGGCGCCGATGGCTCGGGTCTGTGCCCAGGCGACGATCTGCTCCACTGCGGATAGATTCAACGTCTCTGAGCCGAATTGAATCGTATGCACGCCTCTCGTTCTGATGTTCACCTCCCGCCGCCCTTTCGACGGGTTGATAGAGCGGGGCTGAGGCCGGCGCAAAAGATAGGCGGCGAACGGGCTGTTTTCTTCTGTCGCCCGTCCGCTGGGATGCGCCGAGGCGACCGCCCTGGCCCGCGCCGTCACGTCGTGCGGGCGGAACGTCTCCATCGCAACTACCGTGTCGGCCACATCCAGGTAGTCTCCACTGCCGCCGATGACGAGAATTGTGCTGATGCCGTGCTGGCTCCACAACTGTCGCACCCTGTCTATGAACGGCGTAATCGGCTCCCGGTCCTTCGGTACGAGCGCCTGCATGCGGGCATCGCGGAGCATAAAATTGGCGGCGGCCGTATCCTCATCTATGAGCAGACCGCTTGCGCCGGCCTCCAGCGCCTCGACAATCGCCGCGGCCTGGCTGGTGGAGCCGCTGGCGTTCCCGCTGGAAAAGTGGTGGGTGGACTGGCCCAGGGGCAGGTGATCGATAAATGACGAAATATCGACCCCGCTGACAGAGCGCCCGTCCTCCGCCCGTATTTTCACCAAATCCCCTGCGCTGACCACCTGCTCGCGCCCATCGTCGGGCCGGTGGTTGTAGACGCCGCGTTCAATCGCCCGCAGCAGTGTCGATTTGCCATGATAGCCGCCGCCGACAATAAGCGTCACCCCCGCGGGGATACCCATGCCGCTAACAGTGCCCGCGTGGGGCAGGTCATAGGCCAACTTCAGACTATCTGGCGACTGGAAGGGGATGACCGATTCAGTGTTCAGGGGCTGGTCGTCGACGCCGCTGGCCCGGGGCAGCCGCGCGCCGTCGGCCACGAAAGCGATCAGTCCTCGATCTGCCAACATTGCCCGCAGCGCGTCGGCGTCCTCATTCGTGGCCGCGTGGCGCCACAGATCGTCGGCGCGGTGGCTGTGGGCATAGAGACTGCTTGTGATGATCTGAGGCACATTCTCTGTTAGCAATATGGCGGCTTGGCGTCCCAGCACCCGCCGTCCCTGAGCGGGCAGACCGACGGTGAAACGGGCCTCGACCGTTCCATCCATATGGATCTGCACGGCAGTGTTCGCCATCACCTGCTGCCCAGGCGCTTCGATCTGGATCTCGCCACTCTTGCCTGTGCCCCGGCGGCTGAACAGTTGCCGCGCCTGGCGGGCAAAGGCTCTGGCGAGAAAGCAACTGATGCCCACGGCACGGCTGGCGTTGGCGTACAACCGCGCCGGCAGAGCGGCGACCGCGGGGGGGACGATCACCCGCAAGCGGCTGGGCGAGGCGAAAGGGTCTGCCTGCACGGAATCGATCGCCAGAACAAAATCGGGGAACCGGTAGCTCCCGCCGATGTCTTTGTAGGCCTTATACCCCTTGCCGTCGAGGCGAAGGAGAGTCTGGCGCAGCGCTCCGTCCGAAGCTGTGTATGTCATTTCTCCCTCGTATGCGCCCTCCGCCCCACTATACCCAAAGCCAAGCGGATGGACAACTGCGGCGGCCAGTCACGGTACTGGCCACTGGAAACTGACTACTGGCAACTGATGATCTATTGGGTTTTAGGGAGAATTTTTACAGTCTCAGCCCGCTCGATCAGTGTATATGTGACTTGCGCTTTTGCGCAATCCATGACAGGATATTCACACTGAGACGCGGGCGGGCGTCTCTTGTGCGAGCCAGTAAGCAGGCCCGCCGACCCTACAGGTATACATGAGGTATGAGCGCAATCATATAAATCGGTAACCAAACAGTAAACTGGCGGGAATACCGAATTGGCGCAATGCAGAGTACGTCCTCCTTCCCCACTGTCGCGCCCTACAGTGGCGCGCAATACATTTATATCCATTTCCGCGCATGAATGAGACGCGCCTGGCTGCCTTGTTGTCGGACGTGGCTGGCGGTGAGCTGTCGGTAGACGCGGCTCTGGACCGGCTACGGACGCTACCGTTCGAGACGCTGGAAGGCGTGGCGACGCTGGACCACCACCGGCCACTGCGCACAGGTTTTCCAGAAGTGATATACTGTGAGGGCAAGACTGTGGAGCAGGTGGCTGTCATTGCCGAACGGCTGGCCGCCCACTCGTCCCGACTGCTGGGTACTCGCGCTACGGAGGCGCAGTTCGCTGCCGCCCGGGGACGGGTGTCGGATCTCCAGTGGCATGGACAGGCCCGTTGTCTGTGGCTGGACCGAGAACCGGAGGCGGCCCGGCAGGAGGGAGTCGTCCTCGTCTGTGCCGGCACAAGCGATCTGCCGGCGCTGGAGGAGTCAGCTCTGACCCTGCGGCTGATGGGGCATGAACCCTGCAAAATTACGGATGTGGGCGTGTCGGGTCTGCACCGCTTGTTTCCCTGCATTCCGACATTGCAGAAGGCGAATGTGATCGTCGTCGTGGCCGGCATGGAAGGCGCTTTGGCGTCGGTGGTGGGTGGCCTGACGAACGCGCCGGTGATCGCCGTCCCTACGAGTGTCGGCTATGGGGCCAGCTTTGGTGGGGTGGCGGCATTGCTGGCGATGCTGAACAGTTGCGCATCCGGCGTTGCCGTGGTGAACATCGACAACGGATTCGGCGCCGGTCATTTGGCGGCACTGATTAACAGCAGAATTGCGAAGAACAGAGAGAATTAGGAGTGAGTAGAGAGAAAAAACCAGTGGCTAGTGGTCAGGGACCAGTACACTGTAATTCTCGCTTCTCTCCCCTCTTTTCTCGTCGTTTCTCACTTCTCGCTCCTCGCTACTCAAATTCTTCCACACGGTGACACTATGACAGAATCGACTACACACAGCATCTCTTCGGCCCAGTCATCCGAATCGAATGCCGGAGCCATGGCCGCGGATTGGCGAGATCCGGCATCCGAGCTGGACACGTCCTTGGCGCCAGACGGCAAGAACTCTTCGACCCTCACGGCGGAGACTGCGGCAAAGTTGGAAACCCTGCGCGCGACGCTGCGCGCGTGCGCCTCCGTCATGGTGGCCTATTCTGGTGGTGTAGACAGCGCGTTGGTGATGGCGGTCGCCTACGAGCAGTTAGGCGAAAAGGCACTGGCCTGCATCGGCGTCTCCCCCAGCTATCCGGCCCGGGAAATGCGGGACGCGATCGATCTCGCGCGAGCGATCGGCGTGCCGTACCGCCTGGTGGAAACGGAGGAGTATTTGGATCCAAACTACGCTGCCAATCCCAACAACCGCTGTTACTTCTGTAAATCCGAGCTACACAATCGCTTGCAGGCGATTCTACAGACGGAGGCCTGGGGTACTGTCTGTGACGGCACGAATGCCAGCGATTTGGGCGATGCGCGTCCTGGCATTACTGCCGCCCGCGAAAAGGGCGTGCGTTCCCCACTGGTGGAAGCGGGTATCACAAAGCCGGAAGTGCGGGCCATCGCCAGACATCTGGGGCTGCCTGTATGGGACAAGCCGGCGATGGCCTGCCTATCTTCACGGGTGCCCCACGGCACACCGATCAGCCCGGAGCTGTTGCGCCAGATTGAAGCCGCGGAGAACGTATTGGTGGAGTTCGGTCTGCGTCAGTTCCGAGTGCGCCATCATGGAGAGATTGCCCGGCTTGAGTTGCGGCCGCAAGATTTCCCCGCGATCATTGCCCATCATCAGCAGATCGTCGCCGGCATCAAAGCCGTCGGCTACCGTTTCGTTACCCTGGATCTGGCCGGCTTTCGCAGTGGCGGGTTGAATAGCGCCAGCGAGCATGGCGCGCTCATCTCCGTGGCAGAGTTGATGTCGTGACGGCCAGCCCTTCTCCGAGGTGCCCATGCCTCTCGCTTATCTCGACACCCCGTCCGGCATCTCCGGCGATATTTTTCTTGGCTGTCTGGTGGATGCGGGCTGGCCGTTGGCGGATCTGCGGGCCACGGTGGAGGCCCTGAATCTGCCCGCTGGCAGCTGGCGCGTCTGCGCGCGGACGGTAATGCGGGGGGGACTGCGGGCCACCCTCGTCGATGTGGATGTAGCCGAAGACAACGCGCAGCGCCATTTGGCCGACGTGCAGAAAATCATCGAAGCCGCCGAGCTGCCTGCCGGCGTAAAGCGGCGCGCGCGCGGGGTTTTCACTCGCCTGGCTGCCGCGGAAGCGCATATTCACGACACAACACCTGACACCGTCCACTTTCACGAGGTGGGCGCACTGGATGCGGTCATCGATATTGTCGGCGTATGCGCCGGCCTATATGCCCTGGGGATCGAGCCTCTGTGCGCGTCGGCTTTGCCGCTCGGCCCCGGTTGGACCGACTCCATGCACGGGCGTCTACCCTTACCCGCGCCGGCTACGCTGGAGCTGTTGGCCGCGGTGGGCGCATCGACAGTCCCCGCGCCTGGCCCCGGGGAGCTCGTGACGCCCACCGGCGCGGCGCTGCTGGCGGAGCTGGCAGAGTTTCGCCGCCCAGCGATGCGTTTACACTGCATCGGCTACGGCGCCGGGCAGAAGGTGTTCGACTGGCCGAATGTGGCGCGTCTGTGGCTGGGTGAAGAAATCACAGCGCCCGCTATGAAAAGGGCAGGGCCAAGGCCTGCCCCGAGCTTCCACTCGGATGCAGAAACAAGCCGCCGGACTGCAAAAACCGAGGAGAGTTCGCAGGAAAATCTACGCCCCTACCCTGTGTCTGATTCTCTGGTGATCATCGAAACCAATATCGATGACATGAATCCGGAGCTGTACGAACCGGTGCAACAGCGGCTGTTTGCCGCCGGCGCGCTGGACGTATGGGCAACGGCGATCGCTATGAAGAAGGGGCGTCCTGGAACCCTGTTAAGCGTTTTGGCATCGGAAGCCGACGAAGGCGCCCTGGCCCGGCTGCTCCTGCGGGAGACGACTACCCTGGGCGTGCGGGTCTACCCAGTGCGGCGGCACATCGCTGAGCGAGAAATGGCAACGGTCGAGACACGCTACGGCGCGGTGCGGGTGAAACTGAAGTGGGTGGATGGGCAGACGGTGGGGGCAAAACCGGAGTTCGAGGACTGTCGGCGGTTGGCCGTGGCAACGGATACACCGTTACCGCTCGTATATGCTGCGGCCCAGGCTGCCGCATTCCGCATTTATGAAGAGCAGGCTGTGTCTGATGCCGAAATTCGTTCATAAGGTTGTTCCAATCCTTCTGCGCCGGCGGGGAGGGCTGGAGATCCTGGTCTTCCACCATCCCCAGACCGGCATACAGTTCGTCAAAGGCACGCTGGAAGCTGACGAAAAGCCGTCAGAGGGCGCGTTGCGAGAACTGGCGGAGGAATCCGGCATCGAAGACGCTGCCATTGTCACGTTTCTGGGTCAGTTGACAGTTAGAGAGATGGAACAACATTGGCATATTTTCCTGTGCCGGGTTGCGGGCCAGTTGCCGGATGCGTGGTCTTTCTTCACACAAGACGACGGTGGGCAGACATTCGCTTTTTTCTGGCACGATCTGCAGGCTCCGCCGGACAGTAACTGGCATGTGAGTTACCGCCGCGCGCTGACATTTGTCCGCCGGCAGGTAGCGGAGCGCGCTGAGATTCTCAGATATCTATTTCGCAAGGAGAATGAACAATGATATTGCAACGACCTTTCGGCCGCACAGGCCACAGCAGCGCTGTTACACTCTTCGGCGCGGCGGCCTTCGGCCGGGTGACACAAGCCGAAGCCGATCGCGTTATGGCCCTGATGCTGGAGTACGGCGTCAATCACATTGACACTGCAGCCAGCTACGGCGAAGCGGAAGTACGGCTCGCTCCCTGGCTGGAAAAGTACCGCGATCGCTTCTTCCTGGCGACGAAGACCGGTGAACGCAGCTATGACAAGGCCAAAGCCGAAATCCAGCGCTCCCTGGAGCGGATGCGGGTGGACAATGTGGATCTGATTCAGCTCCACAATCTGGGTCACCCGGACGAGTGGGATACGGCCTTGGGGGAAAACGGAGCATTGGAGGCTGCCAAAGAGGCGCGCGATCAGGGGCTGGTCAGGCACATCGGCGTGACCGGGCATGGACTGAAGATTGCGGCGTTCCACTACCGTAGCCTGCAGGCGTTCGATTTCGATTCGATCCTGCTGCCCTGGAACATTCAGATGAAGCAAAACCGTCAGTATGTCCAGGATTTCGAGCGGGTCGTCGGCCTGGCGCGGGAACGGGGCATCGCTGTGCAGACGATTAAATCGCTGTCGCGGGGGCCGTGGGGCACGACGCCCAAGAACCGCTCTACCTGGTACCAGCCCCTGGAAGATCAGGGGGACATCGACCGGGCTGTCCACTGGATTCTGGCGCAGGGGGATCTGTTCCTCAACACCACCGGTGACATCCACCTGCTGCCCAAGGTTCTGGACGCGGCCAGCCGTTTCGACGGCAGCGGCCCCCGTGATGAAGAGATGGAAGCGATGGTGGCAGAACAGAGGATGACACCTCTGTTTGCTTAATATTTACCGCCTTCTCTACCATCTTCTCTATAACCAGTTGGCCTGGGCCTATGATCCGGTGAGCTGGATTGTCAGTCTGGGGCGGTGGGATGCCTGGCGTCGGGCAGTAGGGCCGTTCGTCCGCGGGGAGCGTGTGCTGGAAGTCGGGTTCGGCACCGGGGAACTGCTGTCAGTTCTGCAAAGCGGGCAGCGGCAAGTGATCGGTATCGAGCCGTCCGCGGCGATGCAGCGCATTACAGCTGAAAAGCTGCAGGATCGAGCAAAGGTGATGCCCCGGGTGCAGGGGATCGCCCAACGCCTGCCTTTCGCCGACAACAGCTTCGATTCGATTGTCAGCACATTTCCTGCATCCTATATTCTCGACCCGCGCGCGCATCAGGAGTTCGCCCGCTGCTTACGCCCCGGCGGACGCTTGATTGTCGTGGGGGTGGCCCTGACAACGCCCAGTCCACTGCTGCGTCTCCTGTTCCATCTGGTATTTCCGCCTGCGCCCGCTGCTGCCGAGAAATTCGGTCAGGATTTGAAGAGGTTGTGTTGCGCGCCGCTGCAGGGCGCGATGCAGGATATATCCTGCCTTGATTCCTGTAAATCCGGTACTTTTGATTTGGCGCTGGCAGCCCAGGCCGCCGAACTGGTCCAGACGGAACATCTCATCGGGCAGGGGGCGGTGCGACCTCTGGTGATTGTGGCGGAAAAGCAGGCACAGAGATGAGCGGCCGATCCGTTTACGCGCGTTTTTGCGGCAGCCTTTCCTCACATTGGCAGATCGCAGCCCGCGGCAGCGGTCGGCTGCAGATGAGCGCGAGTGGCCTGCGCCTGTGGAATGACGGGGCAGCGGACCGGGTCTATGCCAATGCGCAGATCGATGACTACCAGCATCTGGCCCGGCGGGATTTTCTGTGGCGGCCCCCTCTGCGCCTGACTTTGCGTGCCCGCTTTTCCCATGACAGTGGCATTCTCAGCGGGACCGCTGGTTTCGGCTTCTGGAACGACCCCTTTTTGATGACCGGCCTGCGTCTGCCCGCGCTGCCACAAGCTATCTGGTTCTTCTACGCCGGCCCGCGTTCGGACATGCGCCTGGCCCTGGATGCGCCGGGCTGGGGCTGGAAGGCTGCCGTCATCAATGCCTGTAGCTGGCGGTTCGTGGCATCGGCTCCTCTGCTGGCTCTGGCCGTGCCGCTGATGCGCCTGCGTATTGCCGTCGCGCCCTACAGTGGCGCGCAATACAACCTTTACCGGCGGCTGCGCTCCTTTGGCCAGCGGGCCATGGGCGTAACCGAACAATGGCTGCCTGTCGCCATGCGCGATTGGCATGTCTACACCATCGACTGGCGGCGGGAGAGCGTGCGCTTCTTTATCGACGGTAGCCTGCTGTTGACGACATCTCATGCGCCTGCCGGTCCGCTTGGGCTGGTCCTCTGGCTAGACAATCAGTACTTGCAGATCACACCCTGGGGCCGTTTCCGCTGGGGGCTGCTAGCGAAGGAGGAAGCCCAATGGCTGGAGATCGATTGGTTGGCGGCGGAGAGACTATCCCAGTCCTACTTTTGAAGAATCCACATTGCTGGCCCCGTTCCAGCGGTGTCGCTCACTGATCGCCGGGTTGAGCCGATGCCCTAGCCCCGGTTCCTGTGGCAGCAGCAGGTGTCCCGCTTCGATGCGCTCCGGCGGATCCAACAGCTCGGCCCGCCAGTCCACTTCACCCCAGGCATATTCGAGGATATAAAAATTGGGCCAGGTGGCGGCCACCTGTGCTGTGGCCGCGGTGGAAAGCGGTCCGGCCGGGTTGTGGGGCGCCACCAACACCTGACGCATGCGGGCGGAGGCTGCGATTTCGTTCAGTTCCAGGATGCCGCCGCAGTGTTTGACGTCCGGCATAATCACATCCACACTGCGTTCGGCGGTGAACGGGCGGAAGCCTTCGACACCGTAGACGCTCTCGGCGGAGGCGATGGGTTGAGGGACACGCTCCGCCACTGCTGCCAGGCCCGCCGGGTCGGTGTGGGCCAGCGGTTCCTCGTACCAGAACAGATTTACGTCCGCCAGTTCCTGGCCGACAATAACCGCTTCTGAAATGTCCATCCTGCTATGGCAATCGACTGCCAGTTCGATTGCGTCGCCGATGGCCCGGCGCACGGCCCGCACCCGTTCGATGCCGGGCCGCCAGTCCGCGTGGGGGCCGGTGCGGTAGTGATAGGGGTGGCGCAACTCGTCGAATGGGGCCAACTTGATGGCGGTGAAGCCCTCGTCCACTGCCTGGGCCGCCGCGCGAGCGAACCCCTGGGGCGAGCGCTCCTGCACGTGGCGGTTGATGTTGGCGTAGAGCCGCAGACGATCCCGAACAGCCCCGCCGAAGAGCGCGTGGAGCGGTACATCCAGAGAATGGCCCAATAGATCCCACAGAGCCTGTTCCAGTCCGCTCAGCGCGGTATTGTAGACCCGGCCGCCGTCCTTGTGGCGCAGCATCTGGCGGATGCGGGCGATCTGTCGGGGATCTGCGCCCACAAGCCTCTGGGCGAACTGCGCAATCACCGCTACGCACAGCGCGTCGTTGCTGCTGTGGCTGGCCTCACCGATGCCGCTGATCCCGGCATCGGTCTCTACGACGACATGCAGCCAATCGCCCCGATGATTGACGCGGATGACGAGAGTGGAAATAGAGATGATTTTCACAAAGTAGTACCCTTTTTTTATGTAGGAACCTGAATTCGGGGATTGAAAAAATGGCCCTCAGTGGCGCGAACTTCCCCAGCAATTTCCGCTTTCGCCACTCCGGCATTACTCCGTACTCGCCAACGCAGCCCCTGGAATTTCCGGCCTGGCCGCGCGTTGGCCATTTCGGTTTTGTCGTTGCGTTCGCTCAGGTCGATGACCGCCTTGGGACAGCGGACGTCCCGCCCGCATAGGGCAAGGAATGACCGTTACTCTGCACTCCTCAGTGAACTGTCCAGCCGCCGTCGATGGTGATCCCGGCGCCGGTCATGTAGCTGGAGGCGTCGCTGGCGAGAAAGACGGCCAGCCCGCCGATTTCGTCCAGTTCTCCCCAGCGGCCGAGGGGGACTTTGGCGATAAACTCTTTGCGCGTTTCCGGGTCGTTTAGCAGCGCTGTATTCATCTCTGTGGCGAAGGGGCCGGGAAGCATAGCGTTGACGGTAATGCCATACGGCGCCCATTCCAGCGCCAGGGCGCGGGTCATCTGCCAGACGGCCCCCTTGCTGGAGGCATAGGGTGTGCGGTCCGCCAAGGCGATGAGGGAAAGGGTCGAGCCGATGTTGATGACCCGTCCGTACCTCTGGGCTTTCAGGTGAGCGGCTGCCGCGCGGCAGACGTTCCATACGCCGGTGACGTTTGTGGCGATCACCTGTTGAAACTCCTCCGGTTGCAGTTCATCGATGGGGCCGCGGATGTTGATGCCGGCGTTGTTGACGACGATATGCAGGCCACCGAAGTCGGCGATTACCTGCTGCACGGTTTGGGCTGTCTGTTCTATATCGCTGACATCGCAGGCGTAGCCGCGCGCGGTATTGCCAAGGTCGGACCTAGCCTCAGAATCGGATGCCGGAGCAATGGACGCGCGCGCTGCGGCGATCGACTGAACGATCTCCTGGGCAGCGCCATCGGCCCGGCCCTGATCTCTGCTGGTGAGGGCGACGGATGCGCCGGCCTCTGCCAAGGCCAGAGCCATCTGCTTGCCTAACCCCCGATTGCCGCCGGTGACGAGAGCGATGCGGTCGGTGAGTTTGAATTTGTCAAGAACGGACATTCGATCCTCATTTCAGTATATGTCAAACTGGGATGTGACGAATAGATGAAAAGACGCTATCATAGCTGGCATTCTATTTTCCCGGTTTTCCTTCATATCCACAAGTCTTTGTTCCACCATGTTCACAACAGCTTTGTCTCCGTCTGAATACAGTGAACTTCTTGCGTTTATCCGGCTCCTGGCTGAGGAGAGTGGGGCGATCATCCGGCGCTACTTCCGCAGCGAATATGCGGTAGACAGCAAAGCAGACGAGTCGCCGGTGACGGTAGCCGACAGGCAGGCGGAAGAGCGCCTGCGAGAGCTGATCGGGGAGCGCTTTCCCACCCATGGCATTTTGGGGGAAGAGTTCGGCCATCATCAGCCAGACGCCCCGTTCCAGTGGGTGCTGGATCCAATTGACGGGACGAAAAACTTTATCAGCCACAGCTATCTGTTCGGCACACTGATCGCTTTGATGCACGAAGAGCAGGCGCTGCTGGGCGCAATCCATCAGCCGATCGTTCAAGATCTGCTTATCGGCGATGGCAAGACCGCCTGGCTTAACGGCGCGCCCGTGCGGGTGCGGGCCTGCGCAAGCATCGAGGAGGCGGTCTTTCTGACGACCAGCCATTACAGCGTCGCAGACTATCAGAACGGGCCGGCATTCGAGGCGGTTGCGCAGCGGGCCGGACGTTACCATACATGGGGCGACTGTCATGGCTATTACCTGGTGGCGGTCGGCGGCGCCGATGTGATGACCGATCCTGTGATGAATTTCTGGGATCGGGCCGCGTTGGCGCCGATCATCCAGGGAGCCGGGGGCCGCATCACCGACTGGCAGGGGAGCGATCCCCTGTACGGCAGTGGAGTCATAGCCAGCGGCGGCGTAATCCATGATGAACTGGTGCGGTTATTGAATCCGGAGGGATAGATGATGGGCAGGTTGTTAGCAGATAAAGTAGCCTTGATCACCGGCGCGGCCTCAGGCATTGGCCGGGCAACGGCTCAGCTCTTCGCCCAAGAGGGGGCCAGGATTGTGGCCGTCGATATCAACGAGACGGCTGGGCAAGAAACCGTGAACGCCATCCGTGAAACCTCAGGTGAGGCGATCTTTATTGGCGGCGATGTTGGTAGACTGGAAGAAGTGGAAGCCTTGGTTCAGGCGGGATTCGATCAGTATGGCCGGCTCGATATTGTGCACAGCAATGCCGCGGCCTACGTGATGGGCCAGGCAACTGAGATCAGCGAAGACGATTGGGAGCGCACGCTTGCCGTCTGCTTGAAGGCCACTTGGATGTTGGCCCGTTGCGCCATCCCGGTCATGCTGGCGCAGGGCGCCGGGGTTATCGTTATCACTGGCTCGGTCCATGCTCTGCAAGGCTACGCCAACTATACGGCTTACCAGGCCGCCAAAGGCGGGCTACTGGCCCTGACTCGGGCCTTGGCCGCCGATTACGCGCCCAATATCAGAGTCAATACAATTTTACCGGGCGCTGTTGTAACCGGCCTGTGGGACACGATTTCCGAGGCCGATCGGGCCAAGATCGCCCAAATGTGTCCGCTAAAGCGGAATGGCCGCCCCGAGGAGATTGCGCAAGCAGCCCTCTTTTTGGCATCCGATATGTCCAGCTACATGACCGGAAGCCATGTGGTGGTCGATGGCGGCTTGAGCTCGATCGTCCAGTTGCCGGAAGAGATCTCGCTCTAGCGGCAGACATGTGAGAGTCGATCAGGGACCGGTGGGCTATTGATACACGTATGATAGAATATGTTTTGGCTGCCTGCAGTGTACGGTTCTTGTATATGATACAGGTATACATACGTTTGGAGATCCTTGCTGGTACAATCCGCAGAGTTTATCGAACCAGTTGACGAAGGTGAAATTGAAGAGGATGGAGTCTCATTCCAAGAATTATGACATCACCTCCAGTCCTAATGATTTCAATGTGAGAACCATTGTTGATTTCATTGATAGCGGGATTTTTAGAATACCCGTTTTTCAAAGAAATTTATGTGTGGGATCATAGCCGCGCATCAAAACTTATTGAGTCAATCATTCTTGGTCTCCCAATTCCCCAAATTTTTTTATATGAACAAGCTAGAAATCGGTATTTGGTAATTGACGGTCAGCAACGATTAATGTCTTTATACTACTTCCTTAAGATGCGGTTTCCATTGTCGGATAAGAGAAATGACCTCAGAGTAATTTTCGACCGAGAAGGCAGTATCCCCCCAGATGTGTTCTCTGATCATGGCTATTTTTCAAAATTTAACTTAAAGCTCCCAAGCAAATTGCCACAAGAAAAGAATAAACTGCATGGTCTCAATTATGACACACTGGGCGATCTACAGACTACACTTGATTTAAGAACAATTCGCTGTGTGTTTGTGAAACAGAATTTTCCTCGAGACGGTGATTCATCAATATTTGAGATCTTCAATCGACTTAACACGGGAGGTATGAACCTGACTGCTCAAGAAATTCGGATTAGTTTATACGATTCTGAGTTCATGAAGATGGTTGCTCGGTCTAACACAGATGAAAGATGGCGCAAGTTAATTGGTCAACAAGAGCCTGATCTGAGGAGGAGAGATGTTGAAATCCTTCTTAGAGGTTTTGCCATGCTCACTCGAGGCGCTGCCTATGCTCCGTCAATGACACGATTTCTGAACCAGTTTGCGAAAGATATGCAGGATGAATCTAAAGAAGAAGTCGCATTATTGGAAAAGACGCTATTCTCTTTCCTGGATCTCTGTGCTGGCTTTCCTGCTGGGATATTCGGCACCGCAACAAGGAAGTTGAACATCTCTGTATTTGAATCAGTATTCTCGGCTGCATGTAAATCTGGATATGAAGACAAAACAGGCTGTGTGCACTCGATTTGTAGCGACAAAATTGAGGATCTGAAGAAAGACTCTGCTTTCTTGGATGCCGTCAGCACAAAAAGTACGAACACAGACAAAGTACAGACCAGGTTGAGACGGGCTAAAGTGTTGCTAATGAACTGACAGATGACGACCATAATTGATGTGCTTATTGAGCGTCACGAGGAAATCAGTGAGTCCCTTGAGAGGCATAATGAAATTTCACTTTTAGAAGAAGGTTGTAGATCGTTTCTAAGCCTGGGGCGGACGAGAAACCAATTAGTGCACGAGAATTTTGCAAACGCCAATGTAGATAACACACTGCAAGAGATTGTAGATTTGTATAGGAAAGCGCTTGACTTTGTTGAGTATCTAGCGGAAAGAATCCAGCCTTAGCAATATATTCGATAGCAACTTCTGAATTGGCAAAAATAATGTATTATGTAGTTGATGCGGCTCCCCCAATTCTATCATTACCAGAATAGCGAGAGGTAATCAATGAACGAACAATCAGTTCTTACCGCTGCAGACGCAACCGTCCAGGAGTACGATTGGGGCGAGTTGATCTGGTACGCCAATGGCCAGATGGGCAACAGCGCCACCATGACCTTCGGTCGCTGTGTCCTGAAGGCTGGACACGCCAACTTCCGCCATTCCCATCCCAACTGCGAAGAGATCCTGTATGTGGTCAGCGGGCGCATCGTTCACTCCTTGGCGGACGAAACCTTTCCAATGGGGCCGGGGGATACGGTTGTGATTCCCCCCAATGTGGTTCACAACGCCAGCAATGAGGGCGACCAGGCCGCCATCATGACGATCGTTTTTTCCACACCAGATCGCCAGACCGATGTG
Source organism: uncultured Caldilineaceae bacterium (assembly GCA_958295915.1). GTDB lineage: Bacteria > Chloroflexota > Anaerolineae > Caldilineales > Caldilineaceae > Bin5. Next base: position 1,164,885 of record OY282381.1, on the reverse strand, counting down.
GTTGACGAATGACGCGCATTCCCGATTTGACCACCCCCGCGCCGATTTGAGGGTCGCAGGAGCGACGGCACGCATGACTCATTATGGGACATTTGAAGGCGCGCGAAGATAGCTGAGAAGATATCCTGACAAACCTGAACGCAGCCAGGAGATGCACAATGACAGAACTCACCCTGTATGTCGGCACGTACACCCAGCGGGATAGCGAAGGGATTTATATCTTTCGTTTTGATACGGAGAGTGGAGCGTTACGCCAGGAAGCTGTTGTCGCCGGCCATGAGAATCCATCCTTTTTGGCACTGCACCCCCGGGGGCATATTCTGTACGCCGTCAATGAGGATCTGGAGGCCGGGCAGGTCAGCAGCTTTGCCATCGATGAGGCATCCGCTGGCTTGACTTTCCTCAACCGACAGCCGACCCACGGCACAGCGCCCTGCCATCTGGCAGTAGAGCCGGGCGGCAACACTCTCGTGGTCGCCAACTACTATAGCGGCAATGTGGCGGTCTACCCGCTGGGCGCCAACGGCGCCATCGGTGATCCGGTGCAGAATATCCAACACCAGGGCAGTGGTCCGAATCCGGAGCGGCAGGAAGGACCCCACGCTCATTCTGCAACGATCAGCCCGGATGGCAGCCGCGTCTATGTGGCAGACCTGGGTATTGATAAGATGATGATCTATCGCATTGTCGACGGCCGGCTGGAGGCGAACGAGCCGGACCACACGGCGGTGCACGGCGGGGCCGGGCCACGCCATTTTGACTTTCATCCCAACGGACAGTTCGCCTATATTATCAACGAACTGGACTTGACAGTGACGGCCTGTGCCTTTGATGCGGAAAGTGGCGCGCTCACCCCTTTGGAGACCTATTCGACGTTGCCAGACGGAATCGACCGTGACGGCTACAGCTGCGCCGATATCCATGTATCTGCGGATGGCCGCCACCTTTACGGATCCAACCGCGGTCACGACAGCATCGCCATTTTTGCCATCGACGGTGACAGCGGCCAGTTGAGCGCAGCCGGTCATGCATCGACCCGGGGACGGGTACCGCGCAACTTCACTTTGGACCCGACCGGCGCCTGGATGCTGGCCGCCAATCAGGAGACAGACAACATCAGCATCTTCCGGCGGGATGCGGGCAGCGGTCAACTTACGCCCGTCGGCGAGCCGGTGTGGGCGCCGATGCCGGTCTGTCTGCTGTTTGGGCCTTAGCGGCAGAAAATGGTTGCAATGCGCCTCTGACCCCAAATTTATGACCACAGATTCATCTGCTTTGTACGATTGTCGTGATAACTGCTTCATCATCCTCATCACATAAATAAGCGCATCAAAGGTCAGAGAGGCGTGAAGGAGCTCCGCTTGCAATTCGGCATCTTTTACGAACATCAACTGCCCCGGCCCTGGGCAGAGGACAGCGAACACAGACTGCTGAAAGAGGCGCTGGATCAGGTCGAGTTGGCCGATCGGCTGGGCATCGACTACGCCTGGGAGGTTGAGCATCATTTCCTGGAGGAGTACTCCCACTCGTCCGCGCCAGAGGTCTTTCTGGCCGCGTGCAGCCAGCGCACCAAGCAGATTCGTTTGGGCCATGGGATCGTCCTGATGCCCAGCAACTACAACCATCCGGCTCGGGTGGCCGAACGCATCGCCACCCTGGATCTGATCAGCGATGGCCGTGTGGAGTGGGGCACCGGCGCCTCAAGTAGCCGCAACGAACTGGAAGGCTTCGGCATCGACCCGGAGCGGAAGCATCTGATGTGGGAAGAATCTGTGCGGGAAGCGGCGAAAATGATGGTGATGGAGCCCTATCCGGGCTTCCAAGGCCAGAGTTTTGCCATGCCGGCGCGCAATGTCGTGCCAAAGCCTCTGCAAAAACCCCATCCGCCCCTGTGGTTGGCATGCTCTAACCGGGAGACGATCAAAATCGCTGCCCGGTACGGGATGGGCGCGCTGACCTTTGCCTTTATCGATCCGGAAAGCGCCTCTCACTGGGTGGAGACCTACTACGAAACGTTCCGGCAGGAGTGCGACCCCATCGGTAGGGCAGTCAACCCGAACATTGCGATCGTGGCCGGATTCATGCTCCACGAGGACAGCGGCGAGGCAGTGCGGCGGGGCGCGCGCAACTTTCAGTTCTTCGGCTATGCGCTCAGCCATTTTTATATCACCGGCAGCCACGTGCCCGGCCATTTCGACCTCTGGGAGGATTTTCAGCGCAACAAACCGGAGAACTATGAAGCCACCGTCGGCATCGGCAGCCCGGAGCAGGTGCGGAGAAATCTGGAGGCTCTGGAAGCCGCCGGCGTGGATCAGGTGGTGTTTGTGCAGCAAGCGGGCAACAACCGCCACGAGCATATCTGCGAGTCGTTGGAGCTGTTCGCCGAGCAGGTGATGCCGGCCTTCAAAGAGCGGCACGAAGCCCATCAGCAACGCAAAGCCGACACGCTGGCCTCCTGTATTGAACGGACAATGCAACGCATCCCCTCCTTACCCCATGTTGCGCGCGTGCCCCCCATGGACGCCTACCCGGTGTTGGCGGCCAAAGCCGGACTCGCCGAACAGCCGCAGATCCCCGCGGACGGTGACAATATCGTAACGGCGATTGCCGGCCGGGGTTGACCGGAATCTCGCGGCACTGCGCTGACTCCTCTGCGACAGGGTTTCACAACCATCTTCTACAGTTCATTGAACAAGGCAAAGACGCGGATGCCGATGGCAAAGATGGCGATACTGCGGGGTGAATTCAACGCAAAGGCGCGGAGCCGCAATGTCGCCAGGAATGTACCGGTTTTCCTTTGCGTCTCCGCGTCCTGGTGACATTGCGTTTTTTCATCGTTGCATCGGCGATGCGTCTTGCCAGCTACTGGTCGATGGCGTGGCCGTAGATGCTCTGGATGCCAGTGGACAGACAGCTTTGCACTGGGCAGTACAGCAGGGATCAGGTAGACGCCGTAGAGTTTCTTCTCCGTCACGGCGCCGACCCCAATCACGCCGATCGCGCCGGCCGGCTCCCTCTGGCTTGGGCGAAGGAGAATCGCCAACCGCAGATCGCCGACATACTGCGCCGACACGGCGCGACATAGCCAACACCAAATAGACAGCCGTCGCTATGATTGCCGTGATAACGGCAGTTCATTATCCCCATCACACAAATCAAGCGAATCAAAGGTCAGAGAGGCGCGAGGTCAGCGAGGTATGGTCGGTTCGTTCACTCTGCATAGGCGTAAAGCCAGAAATCTCTGAGGATCAGTTTCTCTCGATGGCCGCCGGCTTCTGTTGCGCCGCCCGAATGCGTTCCATATCGAACTTCAACGAGCGGTCGAAGCGGTAGATGCCGTTCTGCTCCTGGTAGATGTCGGTCAATTGTGTGTAGCAATAGCCGAAATGGGCCGGATCGTCCAGAAGGATGGCACAGAGCCGCGTAAAGCGCTCGTAGAACTCTTCGATTGACTGTGGCCGTTCGCCGTAGCCCCAGGAATCTTCCCCCGCTTTCACGTCCGGGTTCCACCAGATACCCCCGAACTCACTGACGAAGAACGGCTGTCCCCGGTAGGGGAGCGACCAGATCTCCCCGTCCCGTCCGTTGTAGTATGGGTTTCCCGCGGCCACCTGACCGTGATGCGCGGCAAAGGTGTCGGGGTCTTGTGTATAGTCATGACAATCGTAGACATCGGCTTCCGGCGCCCGGTGGGAGTAACCGGAGGCGTCCAGCACCGGGCGGGTGGTATCCATCGCTTTCGTCGCCAGAAACATCCCGCGCGTGACTGCATCCAGCGTTGTGATGCGGTCGTGCAGAGGCTGCCTGGTTTCGTTGAGGGGACACCAGCCGATGATCGACGGATGGGAATAGTCCCGGGCCAGCACCTCCAACCATTCGGTGATGTACGAAGCTGTCGGCTGTTGATGCTCTTCTGGCGCGCCATAGCCCCGGCAGCCCCAATCGCCGAACTCTCCCCACAGCAGATACCCTAAGCGGTCGGCGTGATAGAGAAAGCGCTCCTCGAAGACCTTCTGGTGCAAGCGCGCGCCGTTGAAACCGGCTGCCATGCTCAGTTCGATGTCCTGACAGAGAGCTTCATCGCTGGGCGCGGTCATAATGCCATCCGGGTAGTAACCCTGATCCAGGACCAGCCGCTGAAATACTGGCTGACCGTTCAGGGTGATGGCTTTCCCGTCGATGGCGACACTGCGCAGGCCGGCGTAGCTGCGGGCTTCGTCCACCACTGCGCCATTGGCATCCACCAGACGGAGCGTCACATCGTACAGATGCGGGTCCTCGTCAGACCAGAGGCGGCGGCGTTCTGGCGGAATCACCAGATCCAAGCGGGGGGTCAGGTCGTACTCTGCGGAACATTCGGCCTGAACGACGACGCCGGCGCTGTCGAGCAGTTGGGCTTGCAGACGCAGGCCTGGCCGGTTGTTGCTGAGCGGCTGCTCCAGGCGTATGGCGCTGTTGGCCACATCCGGCGTTAGCCGGGGTCGGCGCAGATGCACGGCCGGCGCCGGCTCCATCCACACACTCTGCCAGATGCCCGTGGTGCGTACGTAGATGGCGCCCCGCGGCCCGAAAGACTGGGCCTGTTTGCCTCGCGGCTGGGGATCTCGGCAGTTGTCTCTGGCGCGCACGACGATTGAAACGCTATCTCCCGGCGCGGCCACACCATCTAAATCACAGGTGAAGGGGCTGAATCCGCCCCGATGTCGGCCAACTTCCCGGCCATTTATCCACACAGTGGCGTCATAATCCACTGCCTGAAAGTGAAGCAGCACACGCCGTCCGGCCCATTCGCTGGGAATTTTCACCTCCCGCCGGTACCAAACGGCTTCCAGAAAGTCGTGGTTTTCCACGCCGGAGAGCTGTGACTCTACGCAGAAGGGCACGGTGATGCGCCCGGTTAGCGCGCGTGCCAGCAGACCCCTTTCCAAGCCGCTGTCGCCCTGATCGATCTCAAACTGCCATGGGCCGTTGAGGCACAGCCAGTCCTGGCGCACAAACTGCGGCCGCGGGTACTCGGGGCGGGGCATGGACATAGGAAGCCTCCAAGGTGTTGCCCATCGTGTGTCGCGCCCTACAGTGGCGCGCCATATAGCCTTTTCTTTCCTTCAGTTCCTCACGCCTTTCCCGGCGCCAGCAGCACCTTCGAGACGTTGCCAGGGCTGTGGACGAGGCGATGGAACCACTGGCCGCCTTCCGCGAGAGGGGCTTCGACGACCCACGGATCCAGGCGGTAGTTGCCGGCGTGGAGCTGTTCCAGACCTTGCATGAAGTCCGCGACCCCGTAGGCGAAGCTGCCGCGTACGGTCAGCTCCTGGCGGATGATGGACGCAGCCGGCATGGGGCTGGTCTCTTCGTGCAGGCCGGAGAGGATGAGCGTCCCCGCGTTGCGGGTGGCAGCCACGCACTGGCTGCGGGTGCCGCCCGTACCCACTGCGTCGATGGAGACGGCCACCCCATCGCCGGCAGTGGCCTCCTTCACGATCTCCACCACGTCGGCATCCTGGTCGGTTGCGTCGAAGCCGGAGGTTGGGGCAGAGGGTGAAATGATGATGCCGCCTAACTCAGCGCCCATCGCCAACCGCTCCGGGTCGAGATCGGTGATGAAGACCCGCTCGGCGCCGGCCAGTTTCAGGGCCTGCAAGGCCAGAAGGCCGATCGGTCCAGCGCCGATGACCAGCGCCGACTCGCCGGCCACGTCACCGGCCAACCTGCCGATGCGTACCCCCACCCCCACCGGTTCGGTTAACGCGCCGATGCGCAGGGACATCCCTGGCGGTAGTTTGTGGGTGAGAAAGGCCGGGATGCTGACGTATTCGGCGAAGGCGCCAGGGCGGTGGGCGCCCACCAGGCGCCGCTCTGGGCAGAGTTGGGTCAGTCCCATGTGGCAGGCGCGACATTGTCCGCAGTAGGTGAGCGGATTGACTGTCACCGCATCGCCGACGTTGAAGCCGGTCACATCGCGGCCCAACGCCACGATCTCACCGGCAAACTCGTGCCCCATCACCAGCGGCGGCGTCCGCAGGGCGTTGTGGCCCAGATAGCCGCTTAGCTCCGAGCCGCAAATGCCGGCATAGGCGACGCCGATCACAACTTCATTGGCAGCCGGCGCGGGATCCGGCTGTTCTTGCATCTCCATTTTTTCCGGCGCAGTCCAGACGAGCGCTTGCATCGAAATCCTCCGCAATGTCGAATGTTGGGTTTGTATCTTGAGCCATCATACGGAATCCTGGTCCGATCTGCAACAAAGATGGCTGGGCTGAAGAAGATCAGCGAACAAATTCGATCAGGATGTAAGGATCGACAGGAAGATACAGGATATATCCTGCCTTGATTCCTGTAAATCCAGATAATCCTGATTTTGCATTGGCAGCTTTCCAACCGTTCTGTAGGCAATCGGCTTGCGCAGATCGTCACTTACGGGTAGGCTTTGGAGGGGGCTAGCGGCGGCGTGCCTACACTGTCTGGCCTTCTGTTTTTCACCCTCCATTTCGTCACAACCGACATCTCTGAGGAGCGTTCAATGAAAATCACTGATATTACCGTCTACCCGGTTTGGGCTGGCCATCGCAACTTTCTCTTCGTGGTCGTGGATACCGATGAGGGTATCTACGGGGTGGGTGAGGCCGGTTTGACCAGCCGGGAACAGGCGGTAATCGGCGCCATGCAGCATTTCAAGGAGGCGCTTGTGGGCCAGGATCCGTTCCGAATCGAGCACATCTGGCAAGCGCTATTCCGGGGCGGCTTTTTTCCGGCTCAGCGTGTGCTGAGCTCGGCCATCTCTGCCATCGACATCGCCCTGTGGGACATCAAAGGCAAGGCTCTGGGGGTACCGATTTATGAACTGCTTGGTGGGAGGGTGCGGGACAAAGTCGTCTGTTATCCTCACAATCACAGCCATGCCATGGAAGTTGAGCCGCTTGTCGAGAGTTGCCTGGAGACAAAGGAGCAGGGCTGGAAGTTCGTGCGCTGGGGGCTACCCCAGGACGGCCAGCTACTGGAACCCCGCGAGGCAGTGCGCACAGCCATCCGCCAATTTCAGGCCGTGCGCGAGGCGGTCGGAGAGGAGATCGACATCTGCTTTGATGTTCACACCCGATTGGATCTGCCGGACGTCCTCTGGCTCTGTCGGGAAGTAGAGCAGTTTGCGCCCTTCTTCATTGAAGATCCTCTGCGCTGCGAAAATCCGGATTCATTTAAGACGTTGCGCCCGCGTACCCATGTTCCTCTGGCCGCGGGCGAGCAGTTTTCGTCCAAGTGGGAGTTTCGCCCGTTGATCGAGGAGGAATGGATCGACTATGCCCGCGTCGATCTGTGCATTGCCGGCGGCTTCAGCGAAGCCCGCAAGATCGCCGGTTGGTGCGAGACCCACTATATCAAATTGGCAGTGCATAACCCGCTGGGGCCGGTCTCATCCGCAGCCTGCCTGCAGATAAATCTGGCTACATCCAACTTTGGCGTCCAGGAGCAACCGCGCAAACCCGGCGATACACTGACAGATGTCGTGCCCCTGCAACCCCGGTGGGAGGACGGCTATATGCTGCCGACAGACCTGCCCGGCCTGGGCATCGAGTTCGACAGGGAAGCAGCCCGCCGCCGACCGCTCCAAATGCGAGAGATACCGCAACTGCGCCGGCGGGACGGCTCGTTTACAAATTGGTGAGAAAGCGTGTATCTCTGAGTTTCGCAATGATATAGACTGGATCGAGCAACCGTCACGATGGAAGGGGTAAAGTTATGAAGAAAGCTGTGATAACAGGCAAACGGCAGGGCGGCGTTGTCGACGCGCCCGATCTCAAAGCCAAAGAAAATTGGGTCGTCGTTAAAATTCATACGGCGCCCCTGTGCACGGAATACAAGGTATACGTCACCGGCGCCGGCAAGGAAGCGCCCTATCTGGGCCACGAAGCGGCCGGCGAAGTCGTCGAAGTGGCGCAACCGTGCCGGGTGCAGGTCGGCGATCGCGTGGTGGTGATGCCCCAGACCCCTTGCGGCCAATGCGAACTCTGTCTGGATGGCGAATATATCCACTGCCAGGATGCGGCGGCCACGCAAGCCGTATTTGGCAACCGAGATGGATTGGCAACCATGGCCCAGTATATGATCAAACAGGATTGGGTGTTGGCGCCGATTCCTGAGGGGATGTCCTATGATCACGCGTCGATGGCCTGCTGCGGTCTCGGGCCGACATTCGGCGCCATGCAGCGGGTCAGGGTGGGCGCGGACGATACGTTGCTCATCACCGGTTTGGGGCCGGTGGGTCTCGGCGGCGTCATGAACGGCGCCCATCGCGGCGCGCGGGTGGTCGGTGTGGATACCAACAGATATCGGGCCGCCAAAGCCCTCGAGTTGGGCGCAAGCGCGGTCGTCGACCCGACGGATGAAGACGCGCTGCAACAGGCCTTGGATCTCACCAGAGACGGACGCGGCGTGGATCACAGCATCGATTGTTCCGGCGTGCCCGCCGCCCATCGTTTTTGCATCGACGCCACCCGTCGCAAAGGCACAGTCAGCTTCGTCGGCGAATCCGGCCAGGATGAGACGCCGATCAAAGCCAGTGTCGATCTGCTGCGCAAAGGGCTGAGCCTGCATGGATCCTGGCACTACAATATGGCCGACATTCCCCAAATCCTGCGCGTGATCGCGGCCAATGACGCCAAACTCAACAAATTCATTACCCATCGCTTCCCGTTGGCGCAGGTGGCCGATGCCTGGGAGGTGCAGGCCAGCGGGCAGTGCGCCAAGGTGTTGCTCAAGCCGTGGGCGTAGGCGTATGGTTTTTCTTCGACAACATTGTCGATGCTTTTTGCTCGCAATCTGTGGACAGACTATCATACCGCCATGCGCGATCTTCTCAAAAAACACTTCGGCTATGACGATTTCCTGCCGCTTCAGGAAGAGATAATCTCCAGCGTCCTGAAGCGGAGGGATGCGCTGGTTCTCATGCCTACGGGCGGGGGCAAGTCGCTGTGCTATCAGCTGCCCGCGCTGCGGTTCGATGGGCTTACGCTGGTGGTCTCGCCGCTGATTGCGCTGATGAAAGACCAGGTGGACGCGCTGAAGTCCAACGGCATCGCGGCGGAGTTCATCAACAGCACGCTGTCATACGCCGAAATCAGTCGCATTCAGGCACAGGCGCAGCGGGGCGCTCTCAAAATTCTGTACATCGCCCCGGAAAGGCTGGCGCTGCCGGGCTTCCAAAATTTTCTTGCCAGGCTCAAGGTCAGTCTTGTGGCTGTGGACGAGGCGCATTGCATCTCCGAGTGGGGGCACGACTTCCGTCCCGACTACCGCAACCTCGGCGGCTTGCGGCGTAGCCTGTCGGGCGTGCCCTTTCTGGCGCTGACTGCCACGGCCACCGCGCGGGTGCGCCGGGACATTGTTGAACTGCTGCATCTGAATGAGCCGCAGCGGTTCATAGCCAGTTTCAACCGCGCCAACCTCCGCTATAGCGTGCTGCCCAAGCGAAACGCCTTTAATGCGCTCGTGGGGCTGCTTCAAAGGCACAGGGACGAATCTGCCATCATATATTGCTTTTCCCGCAAGGGCAGCGATGATTTGGCAGCGCGCCTGTGCGACGAAGGCTTCAACGCGCGGCCCTACCATGCCGGTCTCGACAACGACACGCGACGTGAGACGCAGGAGCGGTTCATACGCGACCAGGTTTCCATCATCGTGGCGACCATCGCCTTTGGCATGGGTATAGACAAGTCCAACATACGCCTGCTTGTTCATTACGACCTGCCCAAGTCGCTGGAGGGTTACTACCAAGAGACGGGCCGCGCCGGACGCGATGGACTGCCCGGCGAGTGCGTCCTGTTCTACTCCTACGGTGACAAGAGGAAGCAGGAGTTTTTCATAAACAAGATTGAGGACGAAACAGAACGTCGCAACGCCCAGGAAAAGCTGGAGCGGGTCATCGAGTTCTGCGAGCTTCAGGAGTGCAGGAGAAGATACATCTTACGCTACTTTGGCGAAGAGTGGGACAAGGAAAACTGCGGCGGATGCGATATCTGTCTTACGCCCAGGGAGGAGTTTGACGCCACAATAATCGCTCAGAAGATACTGTCGGCGGTAATCCGCACGGGCGAGCGGTTCGGCGTAAGCCACATAAGCGGGGTGCTGCGGGGCGCTGACATCAGACGCATACGGGAGCTTGGACACGACAAACTCAGCGTTTACGGCATCGTCAACGACTTCTCCGACAGCGACATCAAGGAGATCGCGGGACTGCTGATTGCCAGGGGCCTTCTCTATAAGACCAGCCGGCAGTACGCGACCCTGGGCGTAACAGAAGCAGGATGGAGCTTCCTCAAAAACCGTGAGACGTTGACCTTCACGAGGCTCAAGCGCGAGGAAGAGACGGTGACAGTTTCCGGCCGTGCGGCTCTTGACTATGACCCGGCGCTTTTCGGGAATCTGCGCGTTCTGAGAAGCCAGATAGCCTCTGAGAGAAGCGTGCCGCCCTACGTTGTCTTCAGCGATGCGACGCTTCAGCAGATGGCATACTACATGCCACAAAGCCACGATAGCCTATCTCGCATATCGGGTGTGGGCGCAGTGAAACTGGAGCAGATGGGCGATGTGTTCCTGTCGGTCATTCGCGCTCACGCCCGCCTACACAATCTGAAGGAGCGCAGTGTACCTGACTGACAGAGCGACAGAAGTCGCAGGGTGAAGCGCGCAGGCTCGACCTATGACCAGACAAGACAACTGCTGCAACAAGGCATGTCGATTGACGAGGTGGCGCGGCAGCGCGGCCTTGTGAAAAGTACAATTGTGGGCCACCTGGAGCGTCTGATTCAGGCGGGCGAAGACCTGGACCTCCGCCCACTGATGCCGCCTCCGGCGCGTTTCGAGAAGATCAGGGCGGCCTTCGAGGAATCAGGCGACACACTCCTGTCGCCGGTCAAAGCGCTTCTCGGCTACGACTATTCCTACGACGAGATAAGGCTGGCGCGGATTTTCTTGCTCCAGCAAGAGGATTTGCCGGACTAGCCTGATCACCCAATCCTTACTCTGCGGACAGACCTGGAGATATGATCTATGCCCTACAAATGTGGAATCGTCGGCGTGAGCGGGGGACGGGCGCAGGGCCACGCCGCGGCCTACGCGCATATTCCCCGGGGCGAACTGGCCTGTATCTCCACGCGCAACCATGAAAACCTGGATGCGTTCGGAGCGCGTTGGGGGGTGAAGACCCGCTATAGAGACTATCGGGAGATGTTCGAACGGGAGAAGCCCGACCTGGCGCATGTGAACACGCCGCCGGATGTGCGCCTGGAGGTGATGGAAGCCGCCGAGGCCGCGGGTGTGGGCGCCCTGATCATTGAGAAGCCGCTGGCCATGCAGACGGAGGACTATCTGGCGATCCAGGCATTCGCCCGCGCCAGTCGGGTGAAAGTGGCCATCAATCACCAGTTGCATTTCCATCCCCGACGCCAGCGCCTGCAGAAATTGGTCCAGAACGGAAGCATCGGCGCAATCCGCTTTATCGACGCCAGCGCGCGCATGAATATGGCCTTTCAGGGCACCCATGTTTTGCAGTCCATCGCCGCCTTTCACCCACTGGGGAAGCCGGCCAGCATTTTCGCGCAAATATCTGGTGGGCAGGGATTGCGGGAAACCCCCAGAAAGCACTACGCGCCAGACGCAACACTGGCGACGATTGACTACGAGGACGGCGCCAGCGCGCTGCTGCGCTGCGGCGCGAACGGCGCCTATGCGCTGGCCGGGGATGAGCGCGCCAATGTGCATAAGCAGTTGACGGTGTATGGCACGCGGGGGTTCGTCCATTGGAGCATGTGGGGTTGGGAGACGGGCATCAAGGGCGAGCGCGAGCGCGGCAGCCACAACTATCCCGACGAAGACATTCTGGGTCAGGCGGCCATGACCGCAGCGATGTTCGACTGGCTGGAAGACGACAGCCGGGTCCATCCTCTCAATCTGGACGCGGCCCTGCAAGACTTTCACATTGTGTTGAAGGTATATATGAGCGCTCTCCACCGTCGGCAGGAAACGCTGGAGAGCGAACTCCAGCCGCGGCTGCTTGACGCCCTACGCAGAGCAGAACTGGGGTAGGGGCGCGTAGCGGAAGGCGAGGAAACACGGGATGAATTCAACGCCAAGGCGCGGAGCCGCGATGCCGCGAGGAATGTACCGGTTTTCCCTTGCGTCTCTGCGTCCTGGCGACATTGCCTTTCTTTTCAAATCGTCAAAGGCGCGGAAGCACAGGAATCATACGAACCCTGGTCGTTCTTTGCGCCTTGGCGCCCGATTGGAGGCGTAGCGGGGGACCAGTTCCGGTTCGGCCTGTTGCAGCCGTCGTGGCGGCGTGCCGTTGGCGATGGCTTGCAAATCATCCAGTACCATCTCGCCGATCTCCCACAGCGCCTCTTTTACGGTACCGGCCCGGTGCGCGGAGAGAATCACATTCGGCGCGCTGCGGATGGGATGTTCCGGATCCAGCGGCTCTTGCGGGAAGACATCGATCGCCGCCCGCAAGCGGCCGGCGTGGAGGAGTTCGGTCAGCGCATCGAAATCAACGACGTGGGCCCGGCTGATGAGAACCAGCGCCGCGCCCGGCTGAATTCGTTCCAGCAGCGCGCGATTGAGCAGCGCGCGGTTTTCATTGGATGGCGTCGCCAGCACGAAAATGACCTGCGACGTTGCCATCAGCTCTTCCAGAGGCATCGCTGTGACGCCCTGACGCTGCAGGTAGCGCGCCCCCAGCCACGGGTCGTAGGTGGCGACGCGACAGCCGAAGGGTGTAAGCAGCGGGCGCAGGCAGTGGGCCAGCCCACCGTAGCCGATGAAGCCGACCGGTTTGTTGTAGAGATTGAAAGTGCCGATATTCCCGGCGTGCAGATATTTTTCATCGCCGTTCTGCATAGCCTGATGGCCAATGACAATCTCGCGCGCAGAGGCGATGGCCAGGCCCAGGGCCATCTCCGCAACCTGACGCCCAAAGGCTGGCGCCGCGGACAGGACTCGAATTCCGTTGCCGAAACAGTAGTCGTAGTCCAGCTCTGAAGGGAAAGCGCCGGAAACTGTCAGGATAGCGCGCAGGTTTTTCGCCTTGCGCAGGATCTCCCCGTAGCGCCATGTGGCGCAGACGACGGCATCGGCGCTCGTCAACGCCTCGACTGCGTCGTCCAGGGGCATCGGCTCCGACTTTCCCCAAATCACATCGACAATTTCGGGGAGTTGGCGCAGGTCTGCCGCGGAAAAGATTTCGTCCATCTTGCGAAATGCGGGATCGACCAGCACGGTGGGTTTGCCAGACATTGGCTTTCTCCAGTTCGCGTCTGGTGGCTGATCACCAGCCACTGATCACGGTTATAGATGGATTTCGGTCAGACGAGTATAGCAGATGTGACGCAGTAGTCGGAGTATCGACTTGCTTCTCAGAAGAAAATCAGGTAGTCTGCAATGCGTTGAATGCGCCTTTGCGAGAGAGGCGCAAGTGGCGAGTTACTGACCACCATAATCGACACCACTCTGACAGGCCAAGCGAACACATGAATATTCTGCCCCATGTCCTCAATCGTTTCAACGGCATTGAGATCGACACAAACGAATTGCCGGCAAATGCGGCCAGTTTTGCGCCGCGTCTGTCCGCCTCTCTGGTGAAATGGATACAGGATGGGCGCTTTCTGGTCTGGCTACATCTGCCAATTGAGCGGGCTGCGTTGATTCCCGTCGCCACGGGTGCAGGGTTTACCTTTCACCATAGCGAATCTCACTACGTGCTGCTTGTTCGCCGACTGCAAGAGGACGCGCTGATTCCCGGCTACGCCACCCATTACATCGGCGCGGGGGGCGTTGTCATCAACGAACGCCAGGAACTGCTCGTCGTTTCGGAGCGGCACCGTAGTTCTTCTCGTCCCTACTACAAACTGCCCGGCGGCGCGCTCCATCCCGGCGAGCATCTGGCCGCCGGTGTGGTGCGGGAGGTATATGAAGAGACTGGCGTGGAAGCGAAGTTCGAGGCTGTGATCTGTTGGCGGCACTGGCACGGCTACCGCTACGGAAAATCGGACATCTACTTCATCTGCCGGCTGTCACCGCTGACCGAGGCCATCGATCTGGATGCCTGGGAGATCGAAGAGTGTCTGTGGATGCCGGTTGCAGAGTACCTGCAACACGAACTGGTGGGCGCTTTCAATCGGGAGATCGTTCAGGTGGCCATCAAGACCCCTGGCCTGAAAAGTTCATGGATGGACGGCTACGATGATCCGACGGCGCGGGAGTTTTTCTGGCCTGTATAAATGATATGCAAATGCCCTTATACGGAGACGCCAGGATGAGATACAGAGGTGAACGCGAGAGCCCCCTGAAGGCAGAGAGGCGACGCATCCTATTGAACAGCGCAACGCTGCCGGTCTACGTTTCGGCGGTAGCGGCAAGGCGCGGCTCGTGCGCGCGCTGGACGGCGACACCGTTCTGGCAGAGATCGACTTCCCCTGGAACTACGGCGACACGCACACCTTCGCCCTGCGGGTTACCGCTGACCGCCCACAGTCCGCCATCAACAGCTTTGAAATATTGAATGCGCGCTCTGTATTTGCGCCAATCGAACGGTTGTGCTAGAATGTTGTCGAAAACGGTTTCCATGATTGGTGATTGGCGTTTGCAATGTCGTTATCCCCCCCGCACTTGAGCGCTCCTGTTGCGCAGGAAAACAAGCCAAAGGCCAGACCCTTCCTCAAATGGGCCGGCGGCAAAGGTCAGTTATTGGGACAGATTGGACAGCATCTTCCTACCGACCTACAGGAGGGGAAACTTACCAAATATGCCGAACCGTTTATTGGGGGCGGCGCAGTGTTCTTTTCGCTCGCCAACGATTTTGCTGTGCGCGAGTTTTTCATCTCGGATATGAACGCGGATCTGATCCTTGCCTATCGCACGATCCAACGGCATGCAGATAGCCTTATCGAATTGTTGGATGAGATTCAATCTCAATATCTACAGTTGAATGCAGAGCGCCGCAAAGAATACTTCTATGAAACTCGAAGGTTGTTCAATCAGAATCACCAACGGATCGATTATTCTACTGTAAATCAAGATGCAGTGTTGCGCGTTGCGCGCCTCATTTTTTTGAATCGCACCTGTTTCAACGGATTGTACAGAGTAAATTCACGCGGCGATTTCAACGTTCCGTTTGGCGCGTATAGCAACCCCAAAATCTGTGACGCTACGAATTTGCATTGCGTTGCAGGGACGCTTCAGAATACGGAAATTCACTATGGAGATTTCACAGCATGCAGAAATTTCGTAGACGCTCAGACCTTTGTCTATTTTGACCCCCCGTACCGCCCGATCAGCGATACCGCCAGCTTTAACTCCTATGCAAAAGAGCCGTTTGACGACGGTGAACAGATGCGTCTGGCATCGTTCTACCGCGACCTGGACCGCGCTGGCGCGCGCCTTATGTTGAGCAATTCCGATCCGCAAAACGAGAATCCCCATGACATGTTTTTTGCGAATCTCTATGCGGGCTTCAGCATACGCAAGGTGCTTGCCAGACGCGCGATCAATAGCAATGGGGCGAAACGAGGGGAAGTGACCGAACTTCTGATCACCAACTACTGAACAGGACGAATGATGGCAGATAATGAGGCTTGGGAAGCGATATTCCGAGAGTATCAAATTTATGATCACAATTTTGATGCCAACCCTTTTGGAATCACTGCTGACCAGATAAAGGGGGCTACTAGTCACTTTTCAAAGACAGGCCAGCGCGAAGTTCGCATTTTATGCAAGCAAGATACGCGTGATAGCCGTCCAAGAGTTTTTCAAGAGAAAGGTTTGTTCATTTTGCCTATCCGTAATGGTAGATATTCTATTGTGAAAGGGGAGGGCTATGTGGATATTCCTCCTATCCGGTCCTTAGCCGAGTCCTACGTTTCCTCACTCGACTTTCCTTTAGTTACCTCCGGGATCGGCAACTCGGAAATGCAACATCTGGATTTCGCATATGCAAACAGTATTATTCGCCATTTCGTGAACGATGATAGTTTAGTCCTAACAATCCGAGGCAGGAAATATACTCCAATGTTTGATTTTAGAATCGGAAATCATCTGATAACAGTGGAAAGTGTTCAGACGGAGGTAGACGCAGGCTATGAAGGGCGAAATCAGGTTGTGCTAATTGAAGCAAAGAATTCTACTGCGTCCAATACGATAATTCGTCAGCTATTTTATCCGTTCAAACAATGGAAACACCATATCAATCAAAGTGTTGCGGACAAGCAAATCTCAATAATTTTTTTCGAGAAGCATGCGCATGAATACCGACTGTGGCAGTTTATGTTTACCGATGAAGCAGATTACAACTCAATACAATTGGAGAAGAGCAGAAGTTATAGAATTAAGGTGAAGGATTATTCATAGGCGCGTTCAGAAAGAGGCAAAGCCATACCAAGTGTGTGATGCCCGACGTTTTCTGCAACAGGCAGGAATAACGCCATGAACACAATGATGTATAGAGGATATGCTGCTCGAATTGACTATAGTGAGGATGATGGTTGCTTTATCGGCCATATTGCAGGTATCAATGATGTCGTTGGTTTTCACGGCGAATCTGTCGCAGAATTGCGTGCCGCCGTTTGGCTTACCTTAAATGTCAACGAGCCCTAGTCTGAACAGATTGTGGGACACGATAACGAACGAATTGTCCCCGCTCATTGATCAACTACAGGCAATCGTTGAGGAAGGGCTATAGCCGATGCCGCGCTCCCGAAGACCGGCTCGCAGCAGCCCCGCCAACTACGGGGAAATCACCGAGCTTCTGATCACCAACTACTGAACAGGACGAGGCGCGCGTTGCATGGAAAGTCTACCTCTGCCGCCAGAACTCTTTCAGTCCAATGTCAGGCCGCCGGACACGACTGTCTTGTCCGAGCCTTCTGGCAGCGCTTACATAACTGGCGCATTCCACCCGGAACGTCGCGCCTCGTTGTTCCTCGGTGATTGCCTTGCGTTTCTGAGAACGTTGCCAGATGAATCAGTTCATAAGAAACACTTCAAAAAGGCAAGAATCCGTCCGAATTCGGTAAGGAGGACACATATATGAGGAGCTTCAACATAAAGAGCCTTTGTTACATTACTCATATCGAAAACTTACCGTCCATCCTTGAACGAGGAATCCTTTCTCACTCAAGAATCGAATCACAAAACGTGCCGTACACTCCAATTTATGACAGCAATATCGTCAGTGTACGCAAGGAGAAACCCACGCCGCATGGCGGAAAATCCCTCTGGGATTACGCCAACTTATACTTTCAACCTCGTAACCCGATGATGTATCGAGTTGCGCATGAAAAACACAAGCAAACCCTTGCTATTGTCGGCGTAGCTCCCGAGGTGTTGCACGGACGAAATGTCCTGATTACAGACGGCAATGCAGCCAACAGTCCTACGGAATTTTACTCCACATCTGCAGGCCTGAAAATGCTTCAAAAGCAGTGGAAAGTTATTCAGAACGATTGGTGGAGTGAAGGTGACGGTTCCAAACGCAAGATCATGGCAGAATGCTTAGTGCCGGACCAGGTCGATCCGGAACATATTCATTCGATTTTCGTCGCCGACCATACGACACAAACCCGAGTGCAGGAAATTGTGGGCAATACCCAACTCCCTGTTGTTCCAGAATCTCATATGTTTTTTCAACCACGCTCCAGGGTTCAGATTGGAAGCAACATTTCCCTTATCGATGGCGATATGTTCTTCTCCACCATGCAAACATTGACGGTCAGTGTCAATCTTCAGGGAATAATGGGGAAGGGATTAGCATCGCGAGCGAAGTATCAATTCCCTGACGTCTATGTATGCTATCAGGATGCATGTCGCGCTAAGAGGATTAAAGCAAGACAACCGTATCTTTATAAGCGCGAGGCTTCATTGGATCAGGAGTTGGCGGATCTGAGTTTACCTCTTTCGACTCCGAACGCTATGAAGTGGTTTTTGCTCTTCGCAACGAAGAGGACGTGGCGGGAGAACTCACGCTTGGATGACATCGAAGGTGGGCTGGACTGGGTGAGAAAAAACTTTCAAAAGGAGAGGATTCGATCTCTAGCGATGCCAGCTTTGGGCTGTGGATTGGGTACATTGGACTGGGCTGATGTGGGACCTCTTATGTGTAGATACCTGCATGGAATAGAAATTCCAGTCGCAATCTACCTTCCGCGCGAAGGCAAGATACATTCTCAGTACCTGGAAGAATCGTACTTGCTCGCGCGTCAAGATAGGTAAAGCGCGTTCTTGGTTCGCGAGCGCCCTTACTCCAGGAGACCCCACTCTAATGACCAATACGGCAGCGATCCCGCCCCACATCAGCAAATTTCAGCAACTTCTGCGTAAGTTGTTTCAGTTTGACTGCGCCGACCTGGATTTCGGCATCTACCGCATCATGAATTACAAGCGGGACGCCATCGAGGAATTCATCATGGCAAAGCTGCCTCGGGCTGTCACCGACGAGCTGGATCGCGGTCCGTTGGCGCAACAGGCCCGTGCTGACCGGGAGCTGGAGGATGCTGTTGGGCAAGTCCGGGACTTGCTGGGCGATTATGTCATCGATGCCCAAGGCGGTCTGGATGACACCTTCCACAGCATCCCGGTTGGTCAGAATTATCTGAACGCGCAGACAAAGGTAGCGTCGGCCCTCAGCCGCGAGGCTGCCGAAATCGCTATATTCAACCATCTCTACACCTTTTTCAGTCGCTACTATCAGGATGGCGATTTCATCTCCAAGCGTCGCTACGCCAAACGGCAGCGCTATGCCATTCCCTATAACGGCGAGGAGGTCTATCTTCATTGGGCCAACAGCGATCAGTATTACATCAAGACCGCCGAGCATTTCCACGACTACAGGTGGAAGGCGCGCGATGACGTTGCGGTGCATTTCAAACTGCGGGCGGCCAGCGTAGAGCAGAACAACGTCAAGGGAGCTAAGCGCTTTTTTCTGCCCTGCATCGCGGGCACGGAATGGGTCGCTGATACGGCCGAAATCATCATTCCCTTTGCCTATCGTCCTCTGACCCAGCGGGAAGAGCGGAGCTATGGCAAGCGCAAACAGCAGGACCGGATTATCGCTGAGGCTGTAACCGAAATTTCTCGGCGGCTGGCAACGGCGCCCAGGGCGCGTGCTGCGCTGCTGGGTGAACGGCGTCTCAATGGCAAGGGAGGATCGGTCACATTTTTTGAACACCATCTGCGGCGGTACACTCGGCGCAACACGTCCGACTTCTTCATTCATAAAGACCTGAAGGGGTTTCTTGCCCGCGAATTGGACTTTTATCTGAAAAACGAAGTGCTGAATCTGGATAAGATGGAGAATGCTGGGCGGGATCTGGCTGAGGGCTGGTTCCAGATGCTACGGCTGATTAAGTCGGTCGGCAGTCGAATCATTGATTTTCTGGATCAGATAGAAAGTTTTCAGAAGATGCTCTGGGAAAAGCGCAAGTTCATCACTGCGACCCAGTACTGCATCACGCTGGGCAGCATTGACGAGGATTTCTACCCCGACATCGCTGCCTGTGATGGGCAATGGGATGAGTGGCAAGACCTGTTCGATATTGATGAGGAACAGAGCGATCTGTTCAACTCGGGCGCGAGCAGGCAAGACAGGCGCATCAACTTGTTGAGGGCGCATCCGACGCTGGTTGCGGACACCAGACATTTCGGCAGCGATTTTGTTGACAGGCTGCTCGCCAGCTTTGACGATCTGGATGGGATGACTGATGGCCTGTTGGTTCACAGTGAAAACTGGCAGGCGCTGAATCTGCTGGGAGAGAAATGTCGGGAGAGCGTGAAGTGTGTTTATATTGACCCACCGTATAATACCAATGCTTCGGCAATTCTCTACAAGAATGATTACAAGGATTCTAGTTGGCTGTCGATGATGGAGAATCGCTTGAAGTGGGCGCGTGCATCTCTAACCAAAAAAGGGATACTTTGTGTAGCAATTGATGATGAGGAAGTTTGGCGTTTGAGGGGATTGTTGCAGACTATTTTTGAAAAAGAGTTAGGAATTGCTGTTATCTATTCTAATCCTCAAGGACGAGCCAGGCAGGGATATTTTTCTCCCGCGCATGAATACGCACTATTTTATGGGCGCTCTGAAGCCTCTCCTGGCAGTCTACCAAAGACAAAAAAGCAGAGAAGTAGTTTTCCTCATAAAGATGAGTTGGGATATTTTTTGTGGGATAACTTGATTAGACGTCCCCCTGGTGATAATCGAGAGGATCGACCAAAATTATTTTACCCTATCTATATCAGGGAAGATAACACTATCCGAATCCCGAAGATGATATGGAATGAGGATTCCCAAGCGTATGATATTTTGGAGACACCGCAGAGAAATGAATCTGTGGTGTGGCCTGTCAAAGAAGAGGGAGAGATGAGGATAGAAAAGAGATGGCGTCATGGTTGGCAGAAAGTGACCGAACAAATAGACAAGTATCGTGTTCGCCAACTGGCCGACGGAAGCACTCGTGTAGAGTTCAGGTTACGTATGAAGGAAGAAGCAGCACCGAAAACATGGTGGGGTGAAGGAAACTATGCGGCGGCCCGCTTTGGAACTACTGTACTGCAAGATATTTTGGCGGGTAACAATTTTGATTTCCCAAAATCTTTTCATTTGGTCTCCGATTGTTTGCGTGCTTGTAACCTGAATACAGACGGAACTGTACTCGACTACTTCGCTGGTTCCGGCACCACCGGTCATGCGGTGATCAACCTGAACCGCGAGGATGGCGGCCAGCGCAAGTTTATCCTCGTCGAAATGGGGGACTATTTCGACACCGTGCTGCTGCCCCGCATCAAGAAAGTTACATTTGCGCCCGCCTGGCGGGACGGCAAACCGAAGCGCATGGCAACGGCGGAAGAAGCCGGGCGCAGCCCGCGCATCGTCAAATACATCCGCCTGGAATCCTACGAAGATGCGCTGAACAACATCGAGATCGACAGCCATGCGGAGCAGACGGCCATGCGTTTCGGGTCTGCTGAGTATCTGCTCAACTATATGCTCAAATGGGAGACCAAGCGCAGCGAGACGCTGCTCAACGTGGAGAAACTGGCCAGCCCGTTCCGCTATCGGCTCAATATCCGCGTTGACGGGCAGACCCGCGCCAGGGTGGCGGACGTTCCCGAAACCTTTAACTATCTGCTGGGTTTGCATGTGCGCACGCGGCGAGTCTGTGATGACGGCGGCCGGCCCTACCTGGTCTATCAGGGCGAGACCCGCGAGAACCCTGGTCAAGTGGTGGCGGTCATCTGGCGGGAAACCGATGGTTGGGGTCAGGCGGAATTTGAGCGGGACAAGCGTTTCGTGGTCGGGCATAACCTTGTCGAGGGCGCGGACGTGATCTATGTCAACGGCGATTCCTTCATTGGCAACGCCAAAACGCTGGATCCGCTGTTCAAATCCCGCATGTTCGCCGGAGCGCGCTCTTGAACGCGCGAATCGAGATTCCCACAGACAAGATCGCCGAGTTCTGTCAGCGCAACCACATCCGTCGTCTGGCGTTGTTTGGCTCAGTGTTGCGAGACGATTTCACGCCGGAAAGCGATGTGGATGCGCTCGTGGAGTTCGAGCCGAAGGCGCGGGTGGGGTTTGCGTTTATCTCTATGCAGGACGAACTGTCAGAGATACTCGGCCGGCAGGTGGATCTGCACACCTTCCGGGGGGTCGAAAGCAGCCGCAACTGGCTGCTGCGGGAGGAGATACTCAATTCGGCGGAGGCGGTATATGAGCAGACATGATGACCGGATAAGCCTCGTGGATATGCTGATCCACGCTGAGGAAGCCATCGATTCGCTGGGCGAGGCAAGCCTGAATGACTTGGTGGACGACCGGGTAATGCAACTCGCCCTGCAGAAATTGGTGGAGATCGTGAGCGAAGCGGCCAACAGGGTCTCTCCAATGACGCAACAACGCCACCCGGAAATTCCCTGGCCTCAGATAATCGGCATGCGCAACCGCCTGGTTCACGATTACGATAACATTAGTCTGAACAGATTGTGGGACACGATAACGAACGAATTGCCGCCGCTCATTGGTCAACTACAGGCAATCGTCGGGGAAGGGTTATAGCCGATGCCGCGCGCTCGAAGATCGGCCCGCAGCAGCCCCGCCAACTACACCGGGCTTGCGCGGCGGTTGATTCTGCTGGACTGGCTGCACAGCCTGCTGGGCTACGAGAACACCCCGCAATTGCTGGAAGACATCAGGCAGGCCGCAGAGGGCTTCGCCCCTGATGGTCACAGTTACGTCTATCTGCGGCTGCTGGCGCGCGAGCATAAGCGAAACGTCGCGCCGCATGACCTGGCCCGTTACGACAATGCTATCCGTGACCATCTGGACGCTATGAACGCCGGCCGCTTCGAGCCTGTCACACTGCGCTATTTCCAATATCTGGCCGCTCTCTACAGCGAAATTTTTCTGGATCGCTACTTCAACCGCCGGGGCGAACTACTCCGCTCGCTGAACGAACTGGTTGACCGGCGCAACGTCAGCAAGCGCCCCGGCGACCCCAGATCTGAGCGGTTTTCGGAGCCAGACCTGAAAAAGCTGGCGTTCTGGATGGCGACCGGCAGCGGCAAAACGCTGGTTATGCACCTCAACTACCGGCAGTTTCTGCATTACAGCCGCGAACCGCTGGACAACATCCTGCTGATTACGCCCAATGAGGGCTTGAGCGAGCAACACATTGGAGAACTGTGGGCATCCAACATCCCCGCCGAACGGTTTGACCTGAACGCAAGCGGCTTATTCACATCCGGGAACGAGACCGTCAAGGTCACAGAGATTACCAAGCTGGAGGGGGAAAAGCGGGGCGGCGGCGTAAGCGTCCCCGTAGAAGCATTTGAAGGCAACAACCTGATTTTCGTAGATGAAGGGCACAAAGGGTCCGGCGGCGAAGCGTGGCGCAGCGCGCGCGAGGCCCTGGGCGAGACCGGGTTCACATTTGAATACAGCGCCACTTTCGGACAGGCGTTGACTGCAGCGCGGAATGATGAACTGACGGCGGAATACGGGAAAGCCATCGCCTTTGATTACTCCTACCGCTACTTTTACAAGGACGGATACGGCAAGGATTTTCACATCCTCAACCTGCAGCGGGAGACGACGCCAGAGCAGACGGAGATGCTGTTGCTGGCCAACCTGCTCTCCTTCTACGAACAGAAGCGCGTCTTTGCCGAGCAGACCGATGCCTTGCGGCCCTACAACCTGGAAAAGCCTCTGTGGGTGTTCGTCGGTAGCAGCGTGAACGCTGTCTACAGGGAGAACCGCCAAGGACGCAGTGATGTGCTGACGGTGATTCGCTTCCTGAACCGCCTGCTGACGAATCAGGGCGGCTGGGTTACGGAAACCATCGGCCGGCTGCTGGAAGGCGAGTCAGGGCTTTTCAATCAGTATGGAGAAGACATTTTCGCCGATACGTTTCACTACTTGCGCCAACGCCGGACGGATACGGAAAGCATGTACAGAGACATTCTGCGAAAGGTCTTGCGCGCGCCGGGCAGCGGCGGGCTGCGCCTGTGCGCTATACGTGGCAGCGGCGGCGAATTGGGACTGAAAGCCGCCGGCGCCGATGAATACTTTGGCCTGATCTACATCGGCGATACGGGCAGTTTCAAAAAACTGGTCGAGGCTGACGATACGGGCATTGTCATGGAAGAAGATGTCTTCTCCCGTTCGCTGTTTGAAGGCATCAATGATCCGACTACCACGATTGAGGTTCTGATCGGCGCCAAAAAGTTTATGGAAGGCTGGAACTCCTGGCGCGTATCCAACATGGGTCTGCTCAACATCGGCAAAAGCGAGGGTTCCGAGATCATCCAGCTATTCGGGCGCGGCGTCCGCTTGCGGGGCAGAGGTTTGACGCTGAAACGCAGCGCCGCCCTGGATGGCAGCCATCCCGACCATATCCGGTTAGTAGAAACCCTGAATATATTCGCTGTCCGCGCCAACTATATGGCCCAATTCCGGGACTACCTGGAGCGGGAAGGCGTGCCAACCGATGGCAATGTGGAGCTTTCGCTGCCGATACGACCCAACCGCGACCTCCTCAGCAGGAATCTGTACATCCCCCGCGTGCCTGATCATCGCAGCTTTGCTGATGAAGAGGGCATCATTTTGGACATCGACCCGACGATTACGGCACAGGTGGACCTGTCGCTCAAGATCCAGCAAGTAGTCAGCGGCAACCAGGAATTCACCACTGTGTCGACGAAAACAAGCGACGAGCAACGCATCCCCAGCGAAAGCCTGGACCTTGTTGACTGGCAGGACATCTATCTCAAACTGCTGGAGCACAAGGAAAGCAAAGGGTTCCACAATCTGGTTGTGAAACCGGACATAGCGCGGAAAATTCTGGAAACAGAGGGGCAATATCAGCTCATCGCCGACGCATCGGCGCTCTGGCCCCGTTCCTTCGCCGACGCGTCATACCTGCGGGATGCCGTGGCAGCTATCGTTCTGAAATACGCGGAGAAATTCTACAGCGTGCGGCAGGCGCGGTGGGAAAGCGACAACATGACCTATAGGGCGCTCGATGAAGCGGATACCAACTTTCACGACTACACGATCAGGGTATCGCGTGATGACGCAGAGCTGATCGACGCCGTACAGCGGCTAATCACCGAGGGCGACCGTATCTACAAACAGGAAGTACAGACGCTCCCGAACATTCACTTCGACCGTCATCTCTACCATCCTCTGCTGACCGATCAAGACGACAGGATCAAGAGCGAACCGCCGGGACTGAATGAAGGGGAACGCGGATTTGTGGAAGACCTGCGAAACTACTGCCGCGTTGAGAAGGACAAATCGCTGGCGGGCAAGGAACTGTTTCTGTTGCGGAACTTGAGCCGAGGCAAAGGCATCGGATTCTTCACCAACAGTGGATTCTATCCAGACTTCATCCTATGGATCAAAGAGGGCGAATCACAGCGCATCGTGTTCATCGAACCGCATGGAATGCTTCATGCCAACGCCTACATCCATGACGATAAAGCGCAACTTCACGAGAAGCTACTCGCCCTGACCGAAAAAATGAACCAACGCGCCGGGTTGCAGGGCGTGGCCCTCGATTCTTTCATCATTTCAGCTACTCCGTACCAGGCATTGCGTCTTCGCTATGGTGACGGCGCATGGGACTGGAAGCGTTTCGCCGAAGCGCACATCCTCTTTCGCCAGAATGCCAGCTATCTGACGCGGATCATACATTCGTTTTGCGTTTTTAGTTTCGAGTAACAGAGCAGTTGCTAAACACTGAGAACGAAAAACCAGAAAAGCCCGGCGCTACTCCGCCGCAGTTGGGGGCGATTCGCGCCGTAGACGCATCTCTTCCGTGCGGATGACATCCTGCATAGCCGATTCCAGATACGGATAGGCCAGCCAGACCGACGCGCCGCCGAAGAGCGCGCCGGTAACTGTGCGCAGCCACCAGTCGCTCTGTCGCAGGCCCAAAAGTTGAGTAAAGCCGTCGAGGGCGATGGGGATCAGGAAAAGAAGGTAGACTTTCAAGCTGGGCGCGCGGATGCGCGCGCGCGCCAGTCCGAAGAGAAGGCCGGCCAGCAGAACCGAACCGTAGATAGCCAGGTCTCGCTGGCAGATTGCGATTTTGTAGCCCGTGGTTTCGTTGCCGCGGAAGGCCCGGCGCTGAAACAGCCCCAGCCCCTCCTCCAGCCCTCTGGCCTCCAACGCCGACAGGCTGTAGAGCGGCTCCTCGCCGAACAGAAAGTAGCTGTGATCCGGCAACTGGTGACAGGTCGCGGAGTAGGCTGTGTAGAGCACTGAGGCCGGCGTGGTCAGGCCGGCTTTGGCCAGGACCGGAGCCAGCGCCGGCAACAGCAGGTAGAGCGCGACCACCCCGTTGAAAAGCGCCAGCCAGTGCCGGGCAATCCAAATGACGATGCCGTCAAGGCGGCGGGCGAGCGCCGTCTGTACCCGCCCATTCGCTTGCTCCCCGCTGTGTGTTTTCATCGAATCACGCCTGCCTGTCTGCTGTCTGCCGTCTCATCTCTGCATGGATGCGGCGGCGCAGTTCTGTCTGCTTCACTGGGAAATCGAAGCGCACAGTGGCGCCGCTGGCGAGTTCCATCTCCACAAATGGGACGCGATCTTCTGCTCGCTCCCGCAAGCTCTGATCGTCTTCTATGAAATGTTCGCGCAAACTGAACCCGTATTCACTCTGCAGATCCATCAGCTCAAATTTGATGGCATCGCAGAGCTGGCAATGGCGTTTGCTGAATACTGTCACTTGCATTTTGAAACGAAAGGCTCCGCGCCTTTGCCTTGAATGTATCCCGCCGACGCGCAAAACGGAGCGCCGGCTCACTGCGTAGAAATCTGGTCGACAAATTCGGTCAACTGTTCGCCAATGAGAATGCCCGGCCATCGGGCGGCGATTGCGCCATCGACTTTGATGAAAACCGTTGTCGGCATATTGCGCACGCGGTAGGCTCTGCGAATCGCGCCCGCCTGATCCACCACTACGGGCATGGTCATCCCGAACTCGGCGGCAAAATCCTCGATTGCCGCCCGCTCCTCCTGGACGTTTATCTCCAGCACGATCACATGGGGATTCCGCTCGTGCAGCGCCACCAATGCCGGCATTTCGGCTCGACAGGGCCCGCACCAGGTGGCCCAGAAATTGAGGACGACAGGCTTGCCTTGTAAAGAGGCCAGATCGGCGCCGCGCCCGTCCTCCAGGAAGAAGGCGAAATTGGGCGCAGGGTCGCCCACCTCAGCGCTGCCTTCTTCGACGCTATCCGCCACCGGGAAACCGCTGCCCAGTTCGTTGGGAAATTCATCGAGCGCGATAGGCGTAAAGCCGCTTTGCGGGCTGGCGCTTTGGCTGGCGGGCAGACAGGCAGAAAGCGCCAGCGCGACAATGAGAAAGATTGTCAGATTCTGCCTTCGCAGATTCCGAAAACATCGCAGCTGCACAGGCCTCAGGCCCAGATATTGCATCGCATACTCCCGCGCATCGTTCGTCTTGAAAAGAAACGCAGGGTTTGAATTCATCTCAGCTCCGGCTTCCAGAGAGGGAAGCGCCGCTGAGATAGCCGATATACGCCGGTATCAGTGGCAGGACACAGGGGCTGATGAAGCTGATGATGCCGGCGATGAAGGCCAGAGGCGCGGCGCTCAGGGCGCCACCGCTAAAGGCTGTGTTGATACCCAACGACGCGGAGACACTTTCCTCAAGCAGGAAGACCCACTCATTCAGGAAGGCGAATTGTGTCGTCAAGGACGTCAGCCGGTCGCTCCACAGGAGCCAGGCCACGTAGAGCAGGAAGATCCCACTGATGATACTGACAATATTGGCGTGGTGGTTCAAGCGGCGCAAGAAGGATGTCGCTCGACTGAAGGCCGCGCCGGTGATCAGAAAGGGCATGCCCAGCCCCAGGCTGTAGACCGCCAGCAGCAATGCCCCCTGGGCGGCGGTAGCGCTGTCGCTGGCCAGGAACAGAATGCTTGCCAGAATCGGGCCGACGCAGGGAATCCAGCCGGCACTGAAGCTGACGCCCATCAGCGCGCTGCTGAGATAGCCCCAACCCCGCTTCACTTTGCGCATATCGGTTACCCGGCGTTCGGTATACATCAACGCATTGAGGAAGCTCAGAATGTCCACCAGCGCAGCGACGGCTGGATTGGCGGCCAGCTTTTCATTCGCCTGGATGCGGTTGACGATCCACCCCAGGACGCCGAGGGTAGTCAAACCGAAAATGACGAGTAGAATCGCGCCGAGCCGCTGAATGAGCGGCAGGTAGGCATTCAGACTTTGTCCCAAGAGACCGGCAGCGGAACCTAGTAATGTAAAGACGGCCCCGAACCCCAAAACGAATGCCAGCGCATGAAAAAATGTGCCGCTGCGGCTGACGGCCGGCGCCTGCGGGTCTGTCGTCCTCTGTTCGCTCACCTGAACGTTCGCTATGCTGCTGATTTCTTGTGCCATTTCATCCTCACATCAGTGGTTAGTGGTTCGTGGCCAGCAACTGACCACTGGCCACAGGTCACTCTAGTGTATGGCCTCTGAGCCAGGCAGGAAGTAAATATGCTTACGATAGGGCTGATATCATGCGCGCGTGTGTCGATCTTCTTGCCATTGCTCCCGCAAATTCTGTAGCTCTTTTTCCAATGCTCGCTGGCGGATCAACATAAACGCCAAGTAGCCGCCGACCAACAGCCACAACAGAATCAGAACGGCTGCCAGATAGATCATTCGTTCCAATCCTCCCGTAAGGCTTCGATGCGGGCCTCCAGCCCGAGTTGGCGTACCCTGTGGAAGAGCAGGGCCAGGAATAGAATAGCGAAGCTGATCATCGCAATCGTCAGAGTCTGTCCCATCGACGGACCGATGGAAAAACCGCCCTGCGCTTCCTCATTGGCGCCGTCAAAGACAATCGGATGGATGGAGCGGAACAGCCGCGCGCTGTAATAGGTGAGCGGCACACTCAAAAAGGCAAAGATCGCATAGATGCTGGCGAAGCGGGCACGGGTTTCAGGATTTTCAAATCCGTTGCGGAACAGTATATAGGCAATGTAGATCAGAACAGTAATCGTGGCTGTCGTCAGGCGGGGATCCCATGTCCAATAGGTATTCCAGGCCGGTTTGGCCCAGATTGCGCCGGAGATCAGCACACTGATACCGAAAATTGCGCCTATTTCTATGTTCGCCGCAGCCCATCGATCCCACACCAAGCGACGGCTGACCAGATAACCGAGGCTGCTGATAGCCGAGCCGAGAAAGCCCAGCAGCGCGGCGATGTTGCTGCCCATATGTAGGTAAAAGATACGTTGGGCGACCTGTTCATCCCCAGCGAGGTTGACAGCATCGCCAGCGTAGAGCAACGCGGCCCACATGGCCAACGCCATCGCCAGCGCGGCCACGATATCAAACACCAACAGGGGGACAAACCAAGGGTCTGAATGGGTCAATTTTGAAAATGCGCTCATTGGATAACCCGGTTCGTTCGCTGCTCCGTCCTTGATCAACATAATGCTGAGGCGGAGTGTCAAATCGTTTCAACTCTGCTCCCAAATCAGATCAAAGAGCAGAAATGCGATTGTCAGAAAAAGCGCGTCGTACAGCGCCATGATCACGAGCCAACGCCACAGGTCGCTGAGGGGTCGGGCGG
Source organism: uncultured Caldilineaceae bacterium (assembly GCA_958295915.1). Classification (GTDB taxonomy): domain Bacteria; phylum Chloroflexota; class Anaerolineae; order Caldilineales; family Caldilineaceae; genus Bin5. The sequence continues at coordinate 1,135,734 of OY282381.1, read as the reverse complement.
ATAGGATGGCGGTTGTCAGGCTGACCCCCGCTATGAAAAGAGGGGCCAACACGGGCAGTAGCAGAACTGGCAGCAGCGTCTCCCGTGCCCGGCTCTGGGCGGTGAGTGCAGCGAACAGGGTGCCCACGCTGGTGTAGCCGACAGTCCCCAGCAGCAGCCCCAGCAGAATCAGAGGCCGCATCAGATTGACATCAAACAGAATGAGCAGCGTCGGCGCCAGTAGCGCTTCGACAATGAGAAAATAGAGCAGATTGGCGGCGACCTTGCCAAAATAGAGCGCCGAGCGCTCGACTGGAGCCAGAAGCAATCCGGTCAGCGTGCCCCGGTCCATCTCCGATCCGAAGGAGCGCTGTAAACCCAATACGCCCGTAAACAAAATGATTACCCAGAGAATTCCTGGGACCACCAGCTCTGGGCGAGGCACTCGCAGATCGAACGCCAGGCCGAAAACAACTGCGGCCAGAACGGCAAAGGCCGCCATCGTGCCGACGATCTCCTTCGCCCGCAGTTCCGTCCGCACATCTTTTGCCGCCACGGCCCAGACTCTGCGCAGATACGCCGGCAGGCCGCCATCCCTGTTTGTGACAGTATCGAACGGGCCAACGATGCCGAACTGCTCGGAGGTTCGTCCGTCCGAGCTCCTCTCTAGAAGTTCATCCATCATTGGGAATTATATACTTGATTCATGTTACGCATATTTCGGCTCTGATTCGTAGCAGGGTTGCGGGCTGCTGAATGCGGGGGTAGGCTGCGCTGTGCGGGTCTGTTTTCTACGGCTTTGTGATCCTGGAAGTTCTGTCACGGCGTTTCTGTGGCATCCTGGGGATGGCGTTCGGGCGGTCTGTTCGGGCCGGGATCGGTCTATCTGTGGCGCGTGTTGGCTATGGCAACTGCACCAGGAGGTCACGGAGCAGCGGGAACAGAATGCCTGCTATCCCGATGCCCATCAGCCACTTGAGCAGTCTCAGCTCCGATTTGACGGCTGCCATATCCGACTGGACGGTTGCTATATCCCCTTGCAGTTCCGACTGGACGGCTGCTATAGCCCCTTGCAGCTCCGACTTGACGGTTGCCATATCCCCTTGCAGCTCCGACTTGACGGCCTGCAGATCGGCTTTGGTTGCCAGGTGTTCGTATGCGCCTTCGATGCGGGCGAGGCGTTCAGTTGGCATCGGGACATTGCGTTCCGCTTCCAGCCGGGCGATGCGTTCTTCCAGGGAGGCGGGCGCCGCTGTCGTTGTCATAGGTTTCGTCTCCTGACAGGTCAGAGAGGAGGTTGACTTGCGCCTCTGCTCGGAAGAGGCGCTATAGAAATCAATGTTTCATATCCTGACCTTATTCTATCTGCTTTGTCAACTACTGCGTAACATGAGCACTTGACTTCGCGGTGATAATTCTGGTTTCGACCATACCAGTTTCACGGGGCGCTACGTCTGACCCGTCAGCGCTCGATAGATTCCGTACGTTCAAGGCTTCGAGTAACAGCGCAGTTGCTGAAAACTGAAAACTAAGAACCAGAAACCAGGCGCCCGTCGCGCAGTTCACAGACCCGGTCCGCCCAGGCAAATGCCCGTTCCCGCTCGTGAGTCGTTATCAGCATGGCTCGCTTCCCCTGACGGAGTTGTCTGATCAGTTCGGCCAATAGCTCTATACTCTCCCGGTCCAGGCCCGTATCCGGCTCGTCGAAAATCAATACCGGTGGATCGTGCAGGATCGCCCTGGCGATAGCAAGTCGCTGGATCATCCCTCGGCTGTAGGCGCGCACTAGGTCATCCCGGCGTCTCCACAGCCCCATTCCCCGCAGCACCTGTTCGATACGGGTTTCTGGCTTCATGAGATCATACATGCGGGCGAAAAAGCGCAGGTTCTCTGCGCCTGTGAGACCATCGTACACCAGAGGCGCGTGGGCCACCACCCCTATGTAGCGCCGGATTTCGTGGTCGGCTGCCGAAAGGGGGACGGCTCCCAGCCACACTTCCCCCTGTTTCGGTCTGTCCAGGCCAGCGACGATGCGCAAGAGCGTCGTCTTGCCGGCGCCGTTTGCGCCCAGCAGAGCGACTACTTCCCCGGCAGAGACGGTCAGGGAGACGTCCCGCAGCACGCGCTTGCGCCCAAATCGTTTCGTCACCCGTTCGCAGCGGATCAGCGCAGGCTGCTGGGTCATGGGGCTGCTTGTGTCTCTTGCCAGTACCGGGCAATGAAGAGCAGTTCGCCTTTGAGCGGCGCCCTTTTTTGCCGCCAGGCATTCTCATCCAGTTCCCCCAACGCGTGCAGATCGTCCAGTCGGGCGATTTGAGCAAGCAACTCCTGCCGGCGCGCGGCCAATCGTTCCTCTGTCGGCTCGCGGTGGCTGGGCCTTTCTCGTTGGAAAAAAATCATCAACGCGCCCAGCAGAACGAGGCCGACGACACCACCCAAGGCCAGAGGGATGCGGGCGTCCAGGGGCGGCGCGGCAACGGGCATCCCTCGATTCAGTTGGCTCTCGTTACCAGGCCGCGGGTCCTGCGCGCTGGCCGCTATCAGTCCACGCAGAGCCACCCGCACTGTAGCGTCCGCTACGACAGGCGCGCTCCAGCGGCGGAACAGTACACCTTGGATTGTCTCCTGGCCTGTGGATGCGCGCGCGTCGTCGGCCAGTGTAACGTCCACCTCCAGGTCGGGCAGGTCGGCCACCAGCAGGTTCAGCCTGCTGATTTCATACGGAACAGGGAATGAGATTTCAGCAGAGTCGCTGTCGAAAGGCAGGCGATAGCGCACGAAAATCTGTCTCGAATTGTCCCCTGGCCGTACGGGCCGCGTATCGTATACGATCTGTCCGCTCTGCCGATACACGTCGCCGATGTTTCCATCTTGAAATTCGACATTCTGGGCGTTCGCGAGCAGCGGCAAAGCAAGCGTTACCGCTGTGGCGATATCTTCTGTCTCGGCCCCGACGAACGTGCGGTCGCTCTGGTTGCCGAAGGTGAATACCTGTCCGATGATCAGAAAGCCTGGTTCGTGTTCGACGATCCAATTGGCCCGACCGATGCGCACGCCGCTGCTGTCAGTTGTCGTCTCGTAAACGGACAGCGTTGTATCGATGAGATTTGACCCGACCCGAAATTCGGTGAAGTCTGGACCGCTGAAGGCCAGAATCGGTGACGTATAGCGAATGCCGCGATACTCGGTTTCCAGCAGAAAGTAGTAGCCGGTCGCCACTGGCAGTTCCTCGAAACGGAAGCTGCCGTCGGCATCAACAGGGGCGGAGCGCGTTGTCAGCAGGTTCGTCTGTTGGTAGATATTCAGGCTGACGATTGCCTGGGAGAGCGCTGGGCCGCCGTCTGTGCCCTGTAGTAGTTGGCCTGCGATGACGCCTGGGCCGGGCTGTAACAGAGACGCCCATACCGGCTGATAGCTAAATGTACGGATGCGACCGAGCGTCGCCTGACGCTGGGCGGCAGACCAGTCGGCGCCCAGTTCTGGGTGAGCGCTTTCCCATCCCCGCGCCAACTCCGCCTGGCTGATAAAGATCATCGTTGTCTGCGCGGAGAAGTCCGGCATCTCGGCGCTGGCGCCTGGGCCGTCTCCCTTGCCGGTCTCTCCGTGGCAGGCGGCGCAGGATTGGGCGTACAGTTCAGCGCCGATGGCTACTTCCGCTTCATCTGCGCGCAGATCCCAAGCATAATAGACCACCTGCCAGATCTGATCGTCGCTCAAGCTGTTGCGCCAGGGAGGCATCAACTTCTCGATGCGGCCGAATTTTGTGGCGTGAAACAGTTCGGCTGGGGAATGCTCCCAGACCGCCTGGGGATCGGCAAAGACGGTCGGCTCCATAGTCGCGCCCGCTCTGGCTGGGCCATCGCCGGCGCCGGTAATGCCGTGGCAGGGGGCGCAATTTTGCGCATAGAGATCGGCAGCCAACGCTGCAACCGGTAGCCGTTCCGGGATGGTGACACGCGTCGGATCATATGGCGGGGACGGTTCTTGCGCCTGGGCGCTACCTGTCGTCAAAATCACGAAGACTGCCAAAACACAAGCTGACCGGAGCGGCGCGCATGTGGACCATTTATGATACAATCGTATCTTTTCCCGATCTGATGCAGAAACCGAACAGACAAGGCAATGGATGCGTTTGGCAGAGCAAGCTACCCGGTTCAGCGGGTAGCTTGGCGCACAATATCTTCCGGCGTTTCCTCATAGCGGCTGGGACATTTGAGGAGCAGTTCATCGGCCTGAAAGACGCCGTCGGCCAGTAGTTCACCCTCCACAATTACCGAGGCCGCCCGCTGGAAGTTGTCCGGTCGCGGTTCGTAGTAGACAACGGGAAGCTGTTGGCCGGGATTGTTTTCGTCCTCGATCATGAATCGCAGGGTGACCTCTTCGGCGTTCCAGTCTTCGCTGCCTTCCACCACCAGTCCGTTCACCCGTAGCCGCTGGGACGCCAGCGCGCTGCCCTGCAGCTTCACCTCGTCAACGGTCAGCCAGTAGGCTTTGGCTGTCTTCAGACCATAGACCATCAGCGAGATGATGACGCCAACCAGCAGCAGGCCGGCAAACAGAAACTGTGGCTTGACGCCGGAACGTTTTTTCGCCAGATGGGCCGGGATCGGTCCGTCCCACAGTTCTTCTTCTGTCCTGGCGTTTTGGTTAGGGGAACTTATATTCATCAGATGCTTTGCCTGCCTGTACTTCGACTATGATGTATATGAATCCCATGAATCACAGTCAAAAACGAATCGTAGTCCTGCGCTGTTCGCCATGATCCGCGCTACACCTGGCGGCCCGGCAGAGTTGTGTCTGCCGCATTCTATACCCTCCGCGGAGTAGATCCAAAACTGACCTACTCTTCAGCTGCCTCATCCAATTCCCACTGAACTTCCTCGGACAGGAGCGCCTGGGCCTGCTCGGCTAGCGGGCCGGGCGCCAGCACATCCCGTTCTGCCAGACCACCATATATGAAGCCGTAGATATTCCCCATGGCTTCGCCGCGCACAATGGCAGGAATACCGGCGCTAAGCAGTCGTCCTTTGACGATCTGCGCTTCCATCGGATTGGCAGCCTGCCAGACGACAACCGGTTCCTGATGTGTAGAACCGCCTGTCGTGGCGGATGCGTCGTTTGTCTCTGCCCCCGAGGGCTGACTTCTGTCGTTGCGCTTCCTCCATAGTCTTTGGAATCCTCCGGCAAGTATCGACATAGGTAATCTCCCGTCTATCCGAGAATAGAGAGGGCCGCGGCCCGTCCGACAAATGGGTTGCTTTCTCGTTCCGCACCGATTGTTGTCGCTTCCCCGTGTCCGGGATAGACGACATATTCATCGGCCAGGGTGAGCAACTCCGTGCGGATGCTGTGAAACAGAGTTGGTCCGTCAGCCATGGGCAGATCGAAGCGTCCGATACTGCCCTGAAACAGCGTATCCCCAGCGAAGACCTGCTTGTTCCTGTGATCGATAAAGATCACATGGCCCGGCGCGTGGCCAGGGGTGAAGCGGACTTCCAGGGATTCTGCGCCGAATCCGATGAACTGACCGGTCTCCAAAAATACATCCGGCTCGTCAATCGGGTCGATGCGCGCGCCCAACCAATCGCGGACTCGTTCTGGCGCTGTCCGCAGGGTTGGCAGATCATCCGGGTGCAGATGGAATGTCGCGCCCGTGGCCGCTCGCACGGCGTTCACCGCCAAAACGTGATCGAAATGGGCATGGGTATTGATTATTTTTTCGATGCTCAGGCCCATTTCAGCTACTGCGTTGAGGATCGCGCGCGGGCTGTCGCCCGGGTCGACAAGTACCCCGCGCAGAGTTTCTTCACAGCCGAGGATGTAACAGTTCTCTTGTAGCAGGCCAACGGTGAGGCTGGTAACCAACATGCTTGTTGCGCTCCCTAATCGATTTTTGCCTTGCGTCTATCTATGCGGCCGCCTTGTGCATCTACTGGGCGTCTATGGGCATATTCACGTCGCAAACTGCGAGCGTTTGCGAGCGTTTGCGAGCGTTGGACATTCCTGTGCGTCTATGAGCATATCCCGCTATGACAAGTACTTATGACAAGTATAGTACTATGCGCATTGCGCCCTGTCAAAGCATGTCATTTGGGTTTTCGTTTTGCGCTTTCAGTTTCGAGCGGCGCAGTTGCTGAAAACCGATAACTAAAAACCAGAAGCAGGTGGGATTTTCCCCAACCGCAAACGCGACTCTCCGACTTCCAACCAGAGGACAGGGGTTGAGCCATCAAAAAGAATATCGAACGAGCCGCGCACGAACTCACCGGGCCGCCACTGGCCGGTAGGATAGCCGCCGCCGACCAGGGGCGCCTGGACGACCTGATCACCCAGGCGCAGGCGCAGCGCCAAGTCTGCCGGCCAGTCATTGGGCAGCGGGGCCGGCGCCTGCCAGTACAGAGTTGTCTGGAGCATATCCCCGGGCGCAACTGGTGTTTGCGGCGCGTGGGCAAACCCCCTCCGATAGAAATCATAGCCGATGAGCGTTAGCGGGCCAAGTTCCCGATTCACCCGGCGCTGCATAGGAATAATGGAGGCCGGCAGTGGATGGGTAGGGCGGGCCAGTGTTAGCTGAGAGATCTGTAGCGCATCGCCTGTCGGAGTCGAGAGGCGCGCGCCGGTTTCGGCATCGTACAAGGCGATGATCAGACGATACTCGCCGGGTGGTGTGCCCGGCGGCAGCAGGAGGTCGTGATTGTCTGCGATAACCTCGCCGGGCTGCCAGCTACTTGTCGGCTTGATGCCGCCGCCCGGTTCGCCGTCCCGTTGGACTATCACCTGATTGCGAGGATCCAGCAGTTGCACTGTCACTTTGAGAGGTCGTTTTGGCGTACTCAGCGGCTGCCAGCGCAACCCGACCAGAAGGGTTTCTCCGGCCGCAAGTGATTCGTCGTTCAGACAGATTTCGACCAGGGTGGCGGCGGTTCCGAACTGGGGTGGTTGATGCGGCGCGGTGCAGGACAGGCGTTGAGGTAGGGTGTATGTTGCGAACCGCACATTTCCCTGCCAGCTTTCAAAACCTTTGAACGCATGTCGGCCCAACCAACCCTCCACAATTCCATCTGGATCCGACTGCTCCGTGGCCCAAAGAAGCGCGAATATCCGCCGGCGATGCGCCGTTACCCGGGCCAGTGTCTCTTCGGTGACGGCCCGGTTGGCAGGCCGTTCCGCCGGCAGCGGCAGCGTATCCAGGCCCGCATCATAGAAGCGCCACACATCCGCCTGCCCTGGCGCGTTCAGGAGTACCAGATCTCTGTCAGGATCTCCCAGCGCGGCGACAGTGCGAGCTATGCCGGCGTAGTTGTCGCGCGCAGCTGGGTCGGCGTAATAGTTCGGGAGAGTGGTCAGAGCGAGGGCAGCGGCCAACGTCGCGAGCGCGCTATGTATTGCAGGGCGCCAGAGGCGTGAAATGGGCGATGCGCCCAGCTGCGTCTCCCCATGCGCGCGTCTGGGCGGTGAGAAAGATTGTGTGGCTGCCGCGGTCGTCAGGCACCAGGCCGGTGATATGAGAAGCAGAAACTTCAGAAACGAGTGGTTGAACAGACCGAAGGCGAACATCACAGCGACGGGGAGCAGCAACCACAGGAGTAGAGCCGAGCTCGCGGCAGATCGGCGCAGTCGCCAAACGCCGTGCAGGGGAAGCAGCCCGATGAGGAGCAGCCAGGCCCACGCCAGCTGTGGGCCACTGCGGATGGGGCCAACAGCCAGAGTTTGCAGTGTCAAGCGCAGCCCCTCCAGGGGGCCGACAAATCCGTTCTGAGAGGGCCAACTCAGCAAACGTTCGATGGCCGTCGACAACCAGGGCAGATAAAAGAGGAGCGCCAGGGTGTTGAGGGCGAAGAAGACGAAGAGAGGCGACCAGGGATGCGCCGAACGCCGCCGGCCGCGCGCCGCGTGGGCGCGCGTCTGTTCGGCCGTCGGCGCGACGTCGTCCTTCAGCGGTAGGCGGTTGTCTGCCGGCGACGGCCACCACCAGCGGACAGCGGCTCCTCCTGCCGCAGCCAACATCACGGCAAAAAAATAATGAGTCCACAGTCCGGCCACCGCCGCCATCAGATAGATAGCCGCATACAGCCTTCCCGCGCGCCGCGCGCTGCCTACGGCCCAGTGCCTTCTCATCCCCAGCAACGCCCAAAAAAGCGCGGCGCTCTCCAGCGTCAGCAGCGTGTACATGCGCGCCTCCTGGCTGTAGAAGATGTGGAAGGGATTGAGCGCGGCGAGGAAGGCAGCGAGCAGGGCGAGCGGCAAGCGGCGCTTCATCGCCCCGCCCTCGATTTCCAGTCCTATCCGGTAGACGACCGCCACGGTGAGCAGGCCTGTCAAGGCGGAGAAGCTGCGCATTCCCCAGGCGGAGACGCCGAATACACGAACCCACAGCTTCAGCAACCAGTAGTAACCAGGCGGGTGGATGTCGGCCGCCGCGTCTCTGGCGATTTGCGCGAAACTGCGTTGCGCCAGCGCCCAGGCGTTGCCCTCGTCGGCCCAGAAGGAGGAACAGGCGAGGCAGTAGAAGCGAAGAAAGGCAGCCAGAAATAGAATAGAGATGAAGATAACAGATTGCAGGATGAAGAGCCGCTCTGTTGTCCTCTTCATTCTTTACTCTTCGTCGCGCATGGCTGAGATATAGGCCTGGATCGCCCCATAGACCGGCTGCGGCGTGAAGTCTGGCGCGAGCAGGCGGAAGAATGTCTCCGGTTGTCGATTCCGTTCCCAGACATCCGTGGCCCGTTTCAAATACCAGACGTTTGCCACGCCCAACCAAGGCCAATCTGCGCGGATGCGCGTGTAGGCCAGGGGCAGATTGGCCGCTTGCTCCTCCAGGCTGACCCGACCGTAGCGGGGCTCCACATCTGATGGGGCTGCGTTCCAGTTCATCTCGCTGATCCAAATTGGTTTGTGTCCATCGCCGTTGGCAACCATCAGATCGCGCACGAATTGGGGTCGGCCAAAGTTCATCACCCGTGGGTGCATGCGCCGGTCCGTTGGCCCCGACCAAAGCCCATAGCCCTGTGTCGCCATCACATCGAAGTATGATCCCGCGCCGGCATCATACATTCTCTGCAGGAAAAGCAGATCGGAAAAGTTGCGACCGGAGATCGTCGTGCCGTCCAGATCGATCGTCGCCGCCAGCGCGCCGGCAATGATAACGGCTTCGGGATTGGTTTCGCGGATGGCGGTGGCTGCGGCTTTGAGCAGGGCCGTATATGCCTCCGGGTTGGTGGGGTACGCGCCCCACTCCGGGTAGATGTTCGGCTCGTTCCAAAGCTGGTAGAAGCGGATACGTCCTCGGTAGCGGGCGGCGATCGCACGCGCGAAATCGGCGTAGTCGCGGTAGTCATCAGGTGGCGCGTAGGGGCCGACTTCATTGCCCGCGGCTCGGCTCCAGGCCGGCGGATTGCTGATGCGCACGATCAGTTGCATGTTGTATTTTTCCGCCAGCCCTACGATCTGGTCGTATTTTTCCCAGGCGGAGCGGTGCGGCTGGTGGCGGCGATCCTGGAAGTCCCCTTTGCCATGGATTTCGATATCTTCCCAGGGGAACTCCTGCCGCAGCCAGCCGAAGCCAGCTTCTGCGGCCATACGCACGGCCTGCTCACGTTTGGCTGGGTCGACTTCCTGTTCCAAAAAGACGTTCACGCCGAAGGGGGTAACGTCGGCGTGCGCTGTCGCTTGCTCCGCGGCCAGATGCAGCCGGGGCCGGAGCAGCCCGCCGGCCAGATCTGTCAGCCCTTTGAGCTGCGATAGCGGCTCTCTCTCGCCGGTCTGGGAGTAAAGCCACTGGCGGCTCGGGCTAAGCATTAACAGTAAGAGGGCCAGCCCGCCACACAGCAGCAGCCCGGCCCAGAGGATCAAGGTTTCGCGTAGCGCGCGTTTCACAGGATTCGGCACACCTATTCAGATGGTTACAGGGGTTTGCCGTCGCTCTCCGCTGAAATGCTGTGGGCGTGTAGCAGGGCGGCGAGTCGCTCGGCGCGGCTTTCGGCCCGTTCGGCTCTGTCTTTCTCCTGAGCGGCGCGTTCGGCCCCGGTCGGAATCAGCGCGCCCGACTCGTCCTGCCAGCGCAACCAGGTATCCTCCTGTCCCTCAAATACGCCCTGCCATAGCCGCAGGCCCAGGCATGCGCCGGGCAGAATGTCGGGTGAGCGTTCCACGTAGGTGCGCAGGGGTTTGAGTTCATACGCTCGCAGCATGCCTTTTTGCATCTGATCCTTCGGGTCGAAAATCACGCAATAGGGGATGCGCGGCCAGGCATAGAGGTCAAATTTTGCGGCGAAATCGACGCTTCTGGCGTCTGACACGATATCGATTACGACACGGGGAATTATGTAGCCGCCGAACTCCCACGTGAAATAGCTGCGTCTCGGTTTGGCCCACCAGTCGGCTGGCGGTCTCGCGTCCACGCTGAGGAAGACGTTGGGCACGAGGGGCGGTTTGCGGACTGCATAGAAGATACCGACGTTGGCGGCGACCAGGAAGGGGCGGTCATCACTGGGTCCTTGCCAGGAGTCATAGAGAGGCGCTGTGAGCAGGCGCTGTTGTTTTTCGGAGAACCAGTTATCCACGGGCATATTGTTCTCGGTGGCAAGATGTTCGACGTTGGGCATATCTTCCGGCGCGAGTGTCAGAACCGGTTCGTTCTGGGCAGCGGACTCTGGGCCCGAAGCGGGGTTTGCTGTGGCAGGGGGAATGATTTCGGTCATCTGGCTCTCCTGATGTCTCTAAGGTGTAGAGGGGTACTGTTTGGCGTAGCGCGCGTTACACGGGATTCGGTACGCATGTCAGTTGGCTACAGGTCGTTGTTTTCCAGCGGGATGCCGTGGGCGCGTAGCAGGGCGGCCAGTTGTTCGGCGCGGCTTTCGGCTTGTTTGGCGCGGCTTTCGGCTTGTTTGGCCCTGTCTTTTTCTTGTTCGGCGCGTTCGGCGCCGGTCAGAATGAGCGCGCCGGACGCGTCATACCAGCGCAACCAGATGTCTTCCTGCCCTTCAAATACGCCCTGCCATAGCTGCAGACCCAGGCCTATGTTCGGCAGAATGTCCGCAGAGCGTTCGACATAGACGTGTTCGGCGAGTCCATACGCTCGCAGCATGCCCTCTTGCGCCTGCTGCTCCGGATCAAAGATCACGTAGTAGGGGATGCCAAACTGGGCATAGCGGACAACTTTTGTGTCGGTTTCGCCGCCTCTGGTGTTCGATACGACCTCAATCACGACATCGGGGGGCTTGCCGTATTCCCAGATGAAGTAGCTGCGCCCCGGCTTGGCCCACCAGTCGGCTGGCGGTCTCGCGTCCAGGCTGAGGAAGACGTCGGGCACGAGAGGCGATTCCTGGGCGGTATAGAAGACGCCGACGTTGGCGGCGACCAGGAAGGGGCGATCATCACCGGGGCCTTGCCAGGAGGCATAGAGAGATCTCGTGAGCAGGCGCTGTTGTTTTTCGGAGAACCAGTTATCCACGGGCGTATCGTCCTCAGTGACAAGGTGTTCGACGTTGGGAATATCTGCCGGCGCGAGTGTCAGAACCGGTTCGCTCTGTACTGGTTCGCTCTGTACTGGTTCGCTTTGTACAGTCGATTCCTCACCAGGAGGAGAATCAACTTCCACGACTGCAATGGCTGCGGCCATTCTGTGCCTCCCTATCTCTTGCCAATCGAAGTCGACGTAGAGAACTTACTGTTTCAAACGCATCCTCTGTACGCAACATCGGAACTCCTCGCGCAGCGCTTCAGTTTTCCTTGAATGTGATTTTTGTACACGCTTGGCTTTCGGGCAAGGTTCTGGTCCATTTCTCCGAAAGGGGCGTTAGATTAGGCCAATCCTCCCCACCCCTCGCCTTCCAAGCAGACACCGTATCCGGACGCACTCCAGGCTGCAACGCCTGCGGGCAGGCGACTACATAGATTTCTATAGGAAGGCCACGCACCTGATCATGCAATGATTTGTTTTCCTTTGCTTGCGGAAAAGGATTGAACCCCCATGTTCCATGTTGGCCACCTTTTCCATCTTGGCCACCTATGGAAGGACAGCCCGAACACTTGATGTTTCTCGGCTCGTGGAAAAACAAGAGTACACACACATCATTACGCGGAGTATTCGTTCTGTCGCGTATGATGCCCTCGAAGTATGTCACTCGTTCATTTTTTTCACACTTTCCCTGATGCGAAATAGAGTACGGGAACTGGGGCGCGGGTCTGAGCGTTGGCGCGGGTCTGGGCGTTGGTGGGGGTGTGGGCGTCGGTGGGGGAGCTGGGATGTTGGTAGCCACCTGCATGCCCTCGGCATGGGCTGCGGTCACCAATTGGCCGAAGACCCATCCCGCCCGACCGTTGTAGTCGATCTGCCACCAGTTGCCGGCCGGATTCTTGCCGGTGATGGGGAACTGTTGGCCGGGCGAGGCCGTGCCAAGGATAGAATAGTTGGTGCCTGGGCCTCCCCGCACGTTCATATTGGTGTTGATCGTCACCGTTGGCGCCTGGGGTGTCGGTGTGTCTGTCGGTGTATCTGTTGGGGCGGCGGGTGTGGCCGTCGGCTGCTCCTGGGTCTGCGCGTTGGCTTGGCCGCTCGTGTCAGCGGCTGCCGGGTCCACCGGCGTGGCCGTGAAGGTCGGCGCCGGTGTGGTTGTGGGCAGGGGCGGCTTAACAGCGGTGGATTGAGGGCCGCAGGCAGTGAGCAGCAGGACTGCAATCGAGAAGGTTAGTGTTTGTGTCCAACGCATGGTTGGATCCCCCTGTGAGTACCTGAAGGTGATGCGATTATGATTTCAGCGGAGGAGTATTCAGTCTCTGAAGTATAGCATACGCCCGCTGTAACATATGAAAGTGGCTGTGTATTCCTCGGACTACCAGGAGCTCTTGCGGCGGGTATCTCCCTGTTCTCGCTGCGCGCGCACCGCTGCCCCCTGGTCGGCGCTGCCCCGGTAGCTGCTTGCTCTGATGGTCCACACCTGACAGCGGGCCGTATCTCTGATGCGGGTGCGTAGCCACGGTTCGATCTTTGCCTCAGCGGCGCTGGTGGTGATGACTGTCGGCAGCACCGCGTTGTGGCGGTAGTTGAGCAGTTGGAAGAGTTTCTCCTTTGCCCAGGGGGTCGCGCTCTCTGTACCCAGATCATCCAGCACGAGCAGGGGTGAGCGCTTCAGTTCGTCAAAGCGCCGGTCGTACGGCACCGACGATTGGGGATTGAACGCGGCCCGCAGATAGTCCAGGAAGTCTGGGACGACCACAAACATTACGTCGGGTTGCCCCAATGCGCGCTGGGCGTTGGAAATAGCCGCTGCCAGATGGGTCTTGCCGGCTCCATTCGGCCCCATCAGCACAAACCAGCCATGCGGTTCGGCGGCGAAGGTCTCGGCTGCTTCCCGCACTTGGCGCAGATTGGACTGCACCTCTGTTGATGTATTTCGGCGCTGCGCTTCGAATGTCTCGAAGCGCTGGTCGGCGTGGAGGGAGAGGGTACTCAGATCACCCTGGCCGGGGTCGGCGCCGGCCCGGAAATCCGGCGCGGCGATCTGAATGCGCTGAACGAGATTCATGTCCAGCAGGCGACTGCGCAGGCGCTGGTCCAGGTCTTCCAGGCGCTGATTTGTTGTCAGGACGGTGGGCAACTGGCCGTTATAGCGGTGGTTGAGGATCTGGAACAGCTTCTCCTGGGCCCAAGGCGTCACGCTTTGCACGCCCAGATCGTCCAGGATAAGCAGGCTTGTACTACGCACTTCGTTGAACAGTTCATCGTAGCGAGCCTCACTGTTGGGGTCAAATGTCATGCGTAGATGATCCAACAGATCCGGTACGATAACGAAGATGGCGGCCTGGCCGTGGGCCAGGCGTTGGTTGGCGATGGCTGCGGCCAGATGGGTTTTGCCGCAGCCGTAGCCGCCTGTGAAGATCAGCCAGCCTTGAGGCTGCTCGGCGAACGCCAGCGCTGCGTTGCAGGCCCGGAGCAGGCTGTTGCGCTGATGTGGCGGCAGCCAAGACGGCGCCGGCGTGAACGCATCGAAGGTAAACCGGTCCAACGCATCCAGATCGCTTACTCCTTGAAAACGGCTTCTGTGCCGCAACTGCCGTTCGTTCAGCTTGCAGTGGCAGGGGACAGCTTTGCCAAAATCCGGATGTCCCAATGGCACGTCATTGAGGACAAATCCTGTGCCGCCACACGCCGGGCAGGGCTCGGCGTCAGGAGGGGGGGGCTGTTCCGAACGAGAGGGCAGATTGGCTGGCGCTGTCCGCTGAAAGTTCGCTCCAGCGCTGGAGTGGGAGGCAGGCGGTTGGTCAGCTGCGGATGGCGTGGGCGAATTCAGGCGGCGAGACATCCTTGGCGTCACGCTCCGTAGCAGATCATTCAGTTCATCCATAGCCTTCGTCTTTGCCCTCCGTCTCCCAGCGCTTTAGAATCGCGCGGATGTAGTTCAGGTGTCGCTTGTTATTCAGAAGTGAAATTTCCATCGCCTCGACGATCCAGTCTGGCGGGTAGGACTTTTCCAGGTCGCGCAACTGATCGGCGATCATCGCTGTCATCAGCCCGAAATTCTGTTCGTAGAGCACGAAAATGTTCGGTCGTTCCACATGCAGCCGGGCTTCTGCCGGCACAATCGACTGCAATTCGGCCAACTTCCCCTGGCGTATGGCGGCCACCGACTGGCGACCTTTGGCTGTATTGAGGAAGTACCAGTCTTCTACAAACGTATCCGTTTCAAAAAAGGTTCGTTGCGGATCGCTCTGTTCCTTCTGTCTGGTGTGTTGGGGCGCATCTTCGCGCGCGTCGGTCTCCACATCCATACGTAGCAGAGTCTGGCGGGCTACAGCGCGCTCCAACGCGTCTGCCAGGGTAGCCAGGGGGCTACGCAGATCGCTCTCCAGATTGAGGCTATTCAGCAGCGTTTCATCCCGGCGCATGTCCTCTCCGCGCACAAAGCGCAGTGGGCCTTTTTGCTCGTTCAGCAGCCAGAAAAAATAGACCGTCAACTTCAGTTCTGCCAGATTATCGATCTGGGGCAACAGATCGATGAAGAACAGATCCGGCACGATCACGTCCAACATTTTTTTGTCTGGGAAGCCGACAAAGCCGGGCAGTGGATGAGCCATACTCAATTTGGGATGGATGTCATAGGGATGGATGTCATAGGGATGGATGTCATAGGATTGGCGCCAAGCGATTCCGTGATGGCAAACTGCCGCCTGCAGTTAACCATCTAATCGTTCAATCTAATAGTTCAATTCTTCCCGTCGCAGTTCCAGATCGCGAAACTGCGTCAGTTCTTTACGGAAATAGAGGCTAACCGTACCGGTTGTGCCATGGCGATGCTTGGCAACCATTAAATCGGCGATATTCTGGCGGTCTGTGTCCTCAGTGTAATAGTCTTCCCTATAGACGAACATGACCACATCTGCGTCCTGCTCAATCGAGTTATGCACAATGAAACTGTCGGCGACGAAGTTATGGAGTTCTGGCACGGTGAGGTCGTAGACATCATCGACCCCATCTGGCTCAATTGCAACGATTTCATCCCAGTACACGTCGCCCTGGGCCGGTCTTTGCAGCCTATCGGGATCTGTAGGGACTGGCGTATCCTGCGCTGCGTGTCGGGTCGGCGCGCGGACTTTGCCGACTGCATGTTTCAAGCTGGCGGGTTCGTCCAGGTGCATTGCTGAGCGGCCACGTTCGTCAGGCTGGCGGGGGCCTGCAATCCGTTCATCAAGCTGGAGTTCATCTAATCGCTTCCAGCCCTGTATTGTCAAAAACCTGTGATTTGCGGTCGCCCGCACTGTTCTGCCCAAGCGTGAGGTCATGCGGTAGACAGGTTTTGCGCCGGTGCAAAATGCGTTGCTGACCGTTGCTGTTGTAAGGCGCATCGTGGCTCGGTCCAGCGCGGCAACCTGGAACTCTCTCTGGAGCGCAAGCTCTCGAATCGGGCAATATGCGTCTATGTCGGGCAGATAGACGAGCGTATCTCCGCTAAGACAGCCGCTTTCTCGTAAATCGGAGAGCATCGGTTTATTGTTTGCCCGGCTTTCGACGGCCCGGCTGAGCTGACTGAGGGCGATGACAGGCACATTCAGCTCCCGGGCCAGCTCCTTCAATGAGCGACTGATGTAACTGATCTCCTGCTGGCGGTTTTCGCCGCGACCACTACTGCCTCCGCCGGACATCAACTGCATATAATCGATCAGGATCAGATCGATTCCGTGCTCTGCGTACAGGCGGCGGGCCTTGGTGCGGATCTCCATCACTGACGCGCCGGGGGTGTCATCGATGAAGATGCTGGAGGCGGCCATCGTATTGGCCGCTTCCAGCAGAATCGGCCACTCCTCTTCGTAGATCTGTCCCAGCCGCAGGCGGTGGCTATCGATGGCCGCCTCTACAGAGAGCAGCCGTTGCACCACCTGCTCGCTGCTCATCTCCAGGCTGAAGATAGCCACGCGTGCGTTGTAGCGCCTGGCCGCGTTCTGGGCAATCGACAGTCCTAAACTGGATTTGCCCATGCCGGGGCGTCCGGCCACAATGATCAGATCGCTCTTTTGGAACCCGCCGAGCATTTTGTCCAGCATCACAAAGCCTGTAGGCACGCCCATCAGCCTGTTTTGGTTACGGGCCAGAAAGTCGATCTGATCCACGACGTCGGCCATGATTGTGGAGATGGGCGTCAGGTCTCGGTGGATGCGGCTCTCACTGACGCCAAAAATGATCTGCTCGGCCCGATCCACCACATCGTCCACGTCGTTGCTCTCGTCGTAAGCCAGTTCTGCGATTTTGCCGGCTGCGCCGATCAGTCGCCGCAGGATCGCTGTGCGCTCAACGATACGCGCGTAGTAATCCACATAAACGGCTGTGGGTGTGCTATTGATCAGTTCGGTGATATAGACCGGGCCGCCGATGGCCTCCAACTGTTCGTTGCGTTCCAGCTCATCCACCAATGTGACGAAATCGGCTGGTTCTCGTCGTTCGTGCAATGTCAGCAGCGCGCTGTAGATCCACTCGTGCCGTTCTCGATAGAAGTCGGAGGCGCGCAAATAACTGGCGACCTTAATAATCGCGTCGGGATCGATCAGCAGAGAACCGAGAACGGCCTGCTCGGCTTCCAGATTGGCCGGGATCGTTTTGATTGGGGCTTCGCTGGTTTCGCTCATCGACAGATTCACATAAGAGTAGGTCGAACGGCTATGGATAGATCTATGGTTCAGAGAGTTAGCTGTCGGCTATGTCTGTTTCACATCGTCTATGTCTGTTTCACAGATGTCAAAAACCATGGTTGTGGTGAAACTTTCGGGCACTATCGGGGGATAAAGTGGGGATAAGCGCCTAGAGTGCAAAAACGGCGAGAACCGCTGCAATGCGGTCCCGCCGTTTGTATACCCCTGTCATCTGGGTTGCGCCGCTTCTGTCCGCTTTTCGGCTCTGCCTCAGACGGACGACGCGCTCCCTGCCCGTTTTTTAGTTGTCGATATCGAGTCCTTCGATAAAGTCCCGGAAGACGTCCAGGTCTTCATCACCGGTTTCGCTGACTTCCTCTTCGATTCCGTCGCTGCCTTGATCCAGCAGGCTCAATTCCTCTTCCGGCTCCATGCCGGCCTGTTCCATCACCTCTTCGGCTACGTAAATTGGAACGTCGACCCGCACGGCCAGGGCGACGGCATCGCTGGGCCGACTGTCGATTTCCAGGGTTTCGCCGTGGGCTTCCAGAACGATTTCGGCGAAAAATGTCTCATTTTGCAGATCGCTGATGACGACGTAGGAGATTTCGCCGTCCAGGGACTCTGTAATCTGTCGCAACAGATCATGCGTCATCGGTCGCCCGGCTTCGATGCCTTGCAATTGAATGGTGATGGCATCCGCTTCAAAGGGGCCGATCCAGATGGGAAGATACCTCTCGCCGTTTTCTTCGCGCAGAACAACGATGCGATGCTGAGACATCAGACTTACGCGCACACTATCGATCACAACTTCAATCATTCCCGACTCCTGCTCTCGATTTTCAAGAACTGTTCAAGGAGATATCCTACGGAATCGTTCCGTTACGAATTCTGCTGATGGATAGATCTGGCCGAGTCATGGTAGATTATAGCATAGCTGCACAATGATGCAACTTTCAATCGATATTATCGGGTTGCACTGCCTATGTCGATGATGAGCTTCGATTCCCCTAAACCTCTGACAATCTGGCTTCTCTCACCCTATCATACGGGTAGCCACCGGGTGTGGGCTGTGGGATATCAAAGCCATAGCCGGCATTCTGTACATCTCTTCACTTTGGCTGGCCGCTTCTGGAAATGGCGCATGCAGGGGGGCGCCATCGATCTGGCCGTTCAGACAGAAGCGGCTTTCGCGGCGCATCCGCCGGATCTGATTCTGGCGACGGATATGACCAATTTAACGGCTTGGCTGGCCTTGGCGCGGCGTACTCTTCCGGCGCATATTCCGACAGTTCTCTATATGCACGAAAACCAGTTGACCTATCCTTGGCGACCGGGCGAAAAGCCGGATCTGACCTATGCTATGATCAACTGGCTGAGCCAACTGTGCGCTGACCGGATTCTGTTCAACACGAATTTTCACCGCCAGAGTTGGTTTGCGAAACTACCGAATCTGCTCAAACATTTCCCTGATTATAACCGTTTGGAGCTGATCGGACAGGTGAAGGCGCGCAGTCATGTTCTGCCTGTTGGGATCGATCTGCAGGCCGACAGCCCTCGGCAGGAACCCGTCGGCGCGCCGCTGATCCTATGGAATCAGCGTTGGGAGTACGATAAGTGTCCGGATCGCTTCTTTCGGTTGTTGTACCGGCTGGACGAGGCTGGGATTCGTTTTACCCTGGCCGTAGCGGGCGAAAACTTCCGCAATGCGCCGGCGGAATTCGAAGAGGCTGCAACGCGGCTGGGGCATCGTATCGAGCATTGGGGATATCTTCCGTCGCGCCAGGCATATCTGGCCCTCTTGCGGAAGGCCGATCTCGTCATCAGCACTGCGGATCACGAGTTTTTCGGCATCAGCATACTGGAGGCGGTTCAGGCCGGCGCCTTTCCTCTGCTGCCGAATCGTCTCAGTTATCCAGAACTGATTCCCTCTGATCTGCACCCGGCCTGCCTGTATACCGATGAGGACGATCTCTACCGCAAAGCGGTGACGAGGCTGACGATGCCGCGTCCGGTTCCGCCTTCCCTGGGCCGTGCCGTACGAGAGCGTTTTACCTGGCCTGTCGTGGCGGCGGCGTATGATCGACTCTTCGCAGAGCTGGCGCAAAAGAGCGGCTGTGTAGGCGCGGGCGGCCGCGGCGCTCCCCTATGAGGCAATCCTATGATGCATCTGGGTAACTGAATTGGCGTCACGGTTTTCTCGGTTTGCGCTGTCGATAGAGCAATTGCACGTTGACAGCCGCTACCCCCTTCTCAGTTTCTGCGACAGCGAATTCGACCAGATCCCCTTTCTGCAGGCGTCCGACGCCCTGAAAATGGGAGCGGTGGGCGAACAGATCCGGGCCGGACCGGGGCGTAATGAATCCGTACTGTTTGCGTGGGCTATACCATTTCACCAGCCCCCGCTGTTGTCCAACACCTGGCAGTAGATAGCGACAGCCCAGGCAATATAGCGGACTTTTCTGTCCGTCTGTCGCCCGTTGTTCTTCTATTGTCCAAAGAAATGTGACACCGCACTGTTCACAGACGATCATGCCATCCGACTTGGCCATTGGTTCAATTCACCTCTGCCGTCGATTCGATTTCCTCTCAATAGCGCACGCGTTGAGGATACCCCCAGACAGACGCATTTGACAATTCGCGGCAGTCTTGATAGTATGTAGGCCAGAATGATTTTCCTTAGTCGTGCGGCGACGTAGCCAAGTGGTAAGGCAGGGGTCTGCAAAACCCTGATCGCCGGTTCGAATCCGGCCGTCGCCTTAAACCGCTCGCAAGAGCGGTTTCTTATTTGTCAGCATTTCTGTTCCGCTGTCCTTCGTTTTGCATTGGCGCTCGTTTTGCATTGGCGCGGCGCAATTTTGCCGCGGACCGTATCTCATCACGTGGTGGCGCGGCGCGGATGAGAGGATGGTTATTCGACGTTTGCACTTCGTTCTACCTACGTATGCTCCACGAATTCCTTCATGCGGATAGATGCCGCTGGCGGATTGCCGGTAAACAGTGGAAATGATGCTGGATTGGCGACCGGGCATTGGTATAGAATATAAGCTCTTGCGGTATACTGTTAAGCTATGCTTCAACACCATAGGATGGCGCATGGCGCTTTTGCAGCCAAATTTTGAGCGTCTCAGCGCTCTTTTTTTCACGGGATATTGGAGGAGATAGATTAGATGCAACTGATAAAGGCATGGCGCGTAGCAAGGCTTGTCGTTGCGCTGGCGCTGATTCTCGCAGCAGTGGTCCCCAACGCAGCGACCGCGCAGAATCCTGTCGTATCATCGCAGATTCATGGGGAGTTGAATGAACGATTTGCCAAACACTATCTAGGCTTGCAGGTCATCGACTCAACGCAAGCGGTGACCGTGAGGATGGAGTACGCGCCCCAAGATAGCCAGGACCTGGATGCCAAATCCGGCTTTTACGTATTCAAACCTAGCGGCTTGGCCAGTTACAATCGCGGCGCTTCGCCCGGGGCGAGCAGGTTCGGTGTCGGTTCATTGGAAACAACGGAGGATGGTCGCAAGCAGAAAGTAAGCACCATAAGTATGGCTGACATCATAAATATGGCTGACAGCATGTTCAGTCTGGTAACCTTCAATGACACGGGCATACCGTTGGCCTATACACTGATTGGTGAGAATGTCAGGTTCGTGGACGAGTCCGGTGAGCAGGTTATGGACGCCAACACGCCAACGCCAACGCCAACTCCGGCCCCTGCAATACCGGCCCTTGAAGAAATACCGACACCTGAACCGGAGGCCACACCAGCCGGACGCGGATCACCGCGCGCTGTGCGGGCATCTGAACTGAGCGGTGAACTGCCCAAGCAGTTCGACCAACACTACTTTGCCTTGGAGGCAGCCGGCGCAGATGTAGTTCTGAAACTGTCTGTTCGCCCCCCAGGCAACCTGGATATACAGGAGGACGTCAATGCATTCATCTTGACCGAACAGCAGTTGCGCGACTTCGCGAGCGGTATGTCTCCCGACCTGTATGCTAACAATACGGCGCGCTCGCAAGTTCCCGATGGCAGCGTCGGCCTGACGAAAGAGGCTCACATCACTACAGCCTCAATCGGCGCTCGATTCGCCGTCGTAGTCAGCAATCATAGCGCCTTTGCGGCCAGCTATACGGTCGAGGTTGAGGGCGGTATTTTAGAAGACGACTCTGGTCAGTCGCAGACCTCTCGGGAGCAGCAGCCATCTTCAGATACCTCTCAGGAGCAGCGGCCATCTACAGATATCCCATCTACAGATATCGTGACGCCCGCGCCGACAGGAACGGCTATCACACCAGGCGCCTCCTACATTGTGGAGAGGGGAGATACGCTCGGCACAATCGCCAGCAGGGCCTTTGGCAGAAGCATATACTGGTCTGCCATTTGCGCCGCTAACCCCCAGCTGGCGAACTGTGATCGCATCGAGGTCGGCGATGTTCTGACGATACCGACAAAGGCCCAGGCAGACGCTCTGCTCGCCGGTTCAGGGACACCAGCGCCGACTGCGGAGCCGATTTTGGAGGTGATGCCGGAGCCGACTGCGGAGGCGATGCCGGAGCCGACTGCGGAGGCGATGCCGGAATCGACTGCGGAGGCGATGCCGGAGCCGACAGATGAAGCGACTCCTTCTACAGGCAATCTGATAGAAGTGACAGAGACCCTTGAAGCGCTTGAGATTCTGTTGCTGGCATTAGAGCTGGCCAATCTGAGCGATTCTGTTGCCAACGGCGGTCCGTTCACAATCTTCGCGCCGACGGATGCGGCTTTTGCCTCGGTGCCGGGGACAACACTGGATATGTTGATGGCCGATGCGAATCTGTTGGCCCAGGTACTGCAATTCCATGTGGTTCCGGGGCGGCTGACGGCGGCCGATCTGGCTGCAGAATCTTCTCTGGAGACCCTTCATGGAGGGACTATTGCGATCAATACCAGCCCGGACGGCTCTTCTCTCACTGTTGAGGGCGTGCTCATCGTCCGATCTGATATCATGGCCACCAACGGCGTCATTCACCAGATTTCCCAGTTGCTGCTGCCACCGGCAAACTGAATGAATGTGAGACAAAATAGCGGTTGAAGCCCGCTCAACTACAGGCATCTATTGAGACGCCCTCAATTCAGCGAACTGAGGGCGTTTTTAATTTTGCAATAACCGCACATTCGTGCTACAATTTTTATATGGAACACTCCGAACTACTTTCTATCGAGGATGACCCGGCCGCTCCCTCTTGCGCTGAAATCGGTGAAAGAAAGGGGCGCTACGGTGACGATACCCAAGAACAGCGACCGTCTCTTCTGGAAACCACTGATCTGGCAGAAATCTTGGGGGCAGACGGCTCCTTGGCTGTAATGCTGGACGAGTACGAACATCGGCCCGGCCAGATACAGATGGCGGAGGTCGTCAAGCAGGCGATTCTGGAAACGCGCGCGGCCCTGATCGAAGCCCCAACCGGTACTGGCAAGTCGATAGCCTACTTGCTGCCGGCTCTGCTCAGCGAGCGGACGGTCGTGGTTGCCACTGCCAATAAGTCTCTGCAAAATCAGCTTTTTCGGAAGGACATCCCCTTTCTGCGCAAAGTGCTGGATCGACCCATCGACGCGATTGTCGTGAAGGGACGCAGTAACTTTGTCTGTAATCTCAAGTGGGAAAGAGAGGCCATCGAACGGCAGCGTCTTGCCATGTTTGACAAAGAGGACGAGCAGGTCGCGCATTTGCGGGCGTGGTTGCCGCTTACCGACAGCGGTGATATCGATGACTTACCCTTTGTTCTGAAGAGCGATCTGCGCCCCCGGATCGTCAGCTATGCGGACGACTGTATTCAGCGCAACTGCGCTCACTTTGAGGACAACTGCTTTGTCAATTGGATGCGGGACAAAGCCCGCCAGGCGCAGGTGATCATAACCAACCACCATCTACTACTCAATGCGCTGGAGTTGGGGGAGGTTGGCCGGGCGCTTCTGCCTGAAGCATCGGTTTATATCATCGACGAAGCGCACCAATTGGAAACTACGGCTACGGCTGTCTTTGAGGTGGAGGTCAGTGATTACGCTCTGGAACAGCTCGTCGGCCGGGCCGTCTTTACAGAGCATGTGGAAAAAGAGCGCCTGGAGAAGCTACGATGGCACAACAGCTTGGCCTTTTCGGAGGTGGAACAGCTTTCCGATGAAAACGTTTTTCGCATCGAGCAGGAATTGGAAGAGCTGAAGAAACTGGCCAGCCGCCTGACCTCGCTACAGGACGAGATGCGCCGGGCCCATCCTTACGACCGCCCGGAGGAGGAGGGCCGCCCCCAACTCACTGAAGCGGAGGCAGAGGCGGCAGCCAATTACGACCTGGCTTTAGCGGGGCTTGGTTCTTTGTCAGGTAAGCTCCAGGCGGTGGCAAGCATCTCACAGGGCGATCGGATCGTTCGCTATGCGGAGAGGATCAGCGGTCAGCGCCGCGTGCGTCTGCGTCTGCATGCCGCGCCTATCGATCCGGCGCAGAGCTTGGCGCAATTTGTGTTCGCTGAGGAGGAACGCACGGTTGTTTGCACCAGCGCCACTCTGGCCACAGAGGGCAACTTCGAACACTTCAAAAAACGTTGCGGCGTGTTAAACGAGCCGCATGAACTGATCGTCGGCTCGGTTTTCGACTACCCAGAGCAGACCCTACTCTATCAACCGGCGCTCCCCGCCTTTGATTGGAGAGCGAAAGACCACTTCTACGACGCGGTGGCCGTTGAGATCGCGCGGCTGCTCAATGTGAGTCGGGGACGGGCCTTGTGTCTTTTTACCAGTTGGAGCGGATTACAGCAGGTGCGCGCGCGTCTGGACGACGTCGTTTGGCCGTTGCAGGCTCAAGGCCAGGCTCCCCGCAACCTGCTGTTGGACTGGTTTCGAGAGACGCCCCACAGTGTTTTATTGGCGACAAAATCCTTTTGGGAGGGGGTCGATCTGCCTGGCGACGATTTGAGTCTGGTTGTGCTGGATAAGCTGCCTTTTCCTACCCCGAATGATCCCCTGCACAGCGCCCGCATGAAGGCGCTGGATGAAGCCGCCGCTGGCAGTAGCTTCAGAAACTATATGCTGCCGCTGATGACCCTTGCTCTGAAGCAGGGTTTTGGTCGCCTGATCCGACGGGCTGGCGATCGGGGTGTTGTGGCGATTCTGGATGATCGGTTGACAAGCAAGGGATACGGCTATCAGGCTCGCCGCGATCTGCCTCCGGCTCGCTTTAGTCGCGATTTTCGCGACGTGCATCAGTTTTACCGGGCGGCGCTGGCGAGCAAAGCGGATTTCACTCTGAATGTATCTGCCAAAGAGGATGGGGACGCGGCTACGTCACATTGGCGCTGGCAACTGACCCGCCTCCAGGACGGCAAAACTGACGAAGCGTCCGGTGTTCTGCGCGACTGCCGGCCGTCTGACGCCGAGATCTATGCTGCGGTGGAAGGGCTGCGCAATCTGCGGGGGCGCATTGTCGATGCTGGCCGTCGCCCCGACAGCTTCGGTGTAGAGCTTCGTTGCCATGCCTCGACCGCGAAGACGCTGGCGGATGGTTCCTTGTCATCCACCCTGCGCAAGAAATGGGTCGATGCATGTTCGGTCTGGGGGTCGTTCGATAGTATTGGCCTTCCTGTTACGAGGGCAGAGTAGAGATGGGGGCTCTCTCCTCTGCCCTCGCTTCTTCTACGCATCAAAAACTATCATGCCGCGGGCATTCTTGCCGGCTTCCATATCAGCAAAGGCTTCGTTTATCTGCTCGAGCCGGTAGGTCTGTGTGATCAACTCGTCCAATTTGAGCTTGCCTTCGTCATAGAGCCGTAGATATTTGGGCATATCAATGCGTGGACGGGAAGATCCATAGTAGGAACCGATGAGCTTCTTTTCGCTCATGGTTAATATTTGCGGTGGAACAGAGATAGTATCTTCGCTGCGCGCCAGACCTATCACCACGGCGGTACCAGCTGGACGCGTCATATCAAACGCTTGTTGGATCGTCACTGATTTGCCAATCACTTCGAAAGCAAAATCGACGCCCAGTCCGCCTGTCAATTCCAACACGGCCTCTACGGGATCTACTTGTGAAGCATTCACCGTGTCGGTAGCGCCAAATTGGCGGGCGAAATGTAATTTTTTTTCGACTCGATCCACGGCGATGATGCGCTGCGCGTCGGCAATGACTGCGCCCTGGATTACGTTTAGCCCCACGCCGCCGGCGCCGATCACCGCGATGGTATCCCCTGGTTTCACATCTGCCGTATTCAGCACAGCGCCCACGCCGGTTGTTACGCCGCAGCCGACCAGCGCCGCCTTGTCCATAGGATACTCGGGATCGATTTTAATCAAAGCCTGTTCTGGCGCCACCGTGAGTTCAGACATCGTAGCGATGCGGGCCATCTGCAGTACATTCTGGCCGCTGGCATTATGCAGACGACAGGTGTTGTCCAACTGATGGCCTTTGCGGATAGAATAGCCAGTACACAGACACACCCGGCCCATTTGACACATTGGGCACGCTTCACAGTAGGTGACGAATGACAGAATAACGTGATCCCCCGGCTTGACATAGGAGACGCCCGAGCCGACCCGTTCAACGACGCCAGCGCCCTCATGCCCGAGGGCGACCGGTGGGGCGTAGAAGATGGTACCGTTTACCACCGACAGATCGGAGTGACACACGCCGCTGGCGCCCATCCGCAGCAATACCTCGCGCTCTTTGGGCTCGTCCAATGTCAGATTGTCTACGACAATGGGCGCGTCGTGTTCATAAACCACTGCTGCTTTTGTTTTCATTGTAAATTCCTTTCTTTCCGGGGAGAGAGGGAAGAGAACCCCTCTCACTTCTCATAGCGTACTTTACGCACAAGTTGGTGGGTTGCTCCATGTGTTGGCAGCTGCACTTTTACCTGCTGGTATCCCCGCGGCGTCACCTCGATCTCCCAGTCATAGCCGGAGCGGTTGATCACGAAGAGCAGGTTGCCCTTTTCGCTCTCCACGAGACGGGCTTCCACCAGCGAGCGATACTCTTCGGGCATCCCTTGGATCGCGATGTCGGGTTCCATTGTGTCGGGCAGCCATGCCTGAATCAGCCGGCGCGCTCCGCGGTGGAGGGAAGAGAAGTATGAGCGTCCGAGGGCGAAAGTTGGAATCAGCAGCTGGCCTTCTGTTCCGGCGCTGATGAGGGCCGGCGCGCCGCTGTCGCGATAGGTGGCAACTGGCTTTCCCTGGAAGCCATCCAACAGCACCTGATCGTGAAAGGCAAAGCCGCCGAAACGACCTTCGGCATCGTTCAGGCTCCAGCCGGCAATGAAGTAGATGGGATGGATCCACTGCTGGCATTCCAGCCCTAGCCACTGACCCACATCCTGGCAGTCCTTCAGATTGGTCATAGGGAGTTCAGCAATCACGCGGCCGCCTTGAGACAGATAGGATTGCAGCGCCTGCTGTTCGGCCTCAGATATCCCCAGAGTGAAGGGGACGGCGACCACAGCCAGGTCGCAATCCGCGCTAAAGGTGTGCGGGACGAACGTGACCTCATAGCCCAGATCCATGAAGAGGGCGTAGATACCGACGACGGTCTCTTGTATGGGCGCTTGGCGCGCGTTAGCGGCCCAGATCATGTCTCGAGTCAGATAGATGCCGACGCGAGGGGGCACTGTCTTCCCGGAGGCGATCAGGTCTTCGTGACGTCGCAGATCGGCGATCACCCGTTTGGTCGCCAGGCGTCGTTCCGTGTCGTATTCATCAGCATCCACCATGTGGTTGATCCACGGCTCTGGCCCAGCCATCAGGGGATCCCAGCGGTAGAAATAGTGGGCGTGGCTGGCATAGCTGAAGACCTGATTGACTTCGGCTTCGATGTTGATCCCGCGCCAAAGGATATCCGACCGGAAGGGCCCTCCCTGGCATTCGGTCAGCCAGATCTCCGCGCCGGGGGCCAGCGCCTTGAGCAGGGCGATGCGCGAACCGGCTTCCGCGCCGGTGCGGGGACCCGACCCCCAATAGTGGCTGGACGAAGCGTAGTCGAGCTGGGGCAGAATCCACCAATCCTGACCGTTGTGCTGTATGCTGTAGGGGTTGGTGTAGTTGAAACTGACCTGCGCCCCTGGCGCGTACTGCTTGATGATTCGAATGCCATCCAGCAGAAACTCATTGAGATTGCGGGCAATGAACTCCCGCCAATCCCGCCAGAAGCTGTCTGCGCCCGCGTCGACTTCGGTGGGCGGTTCGACTGCGGCAAACTCCTTGAAGGAGGTGTCCCAACGTTGGTTCAATTGCTCGATGGAGGAGAAACGCGCGGCCAGATCTGCCTGATATCGAGCTACCGTGTGCGGGTTATAACAGGAGTGGTCCCCCGGTCCGATACTCGGTTCGTTGTGGACGTCCCAATCGATAACGGCCGGATGGGAACTGAAGCGGGCTGCGCAGTCTGCCAGAAGTTGGTCTCGCTGTCGGCGGTATTCTGGATGATTAATACAGGCTCGTTGCCAGCGGAAGTCATGTTCATGCAGCGGGTAGGCTATCCCCTGTCGATCGATCACCTTGGCATCTGGAAACTTCTCGATGAATTGATTGCGCACATAGAAGGTAGCGAAACCGAACAGGACACCCAAGCCGATATCCTGGCAGATGTCCAGCAGCTGCCCTACCTCGTCCAGGCTGCTGTCCAGGCCGATGCGGATGCGAATGGAATCGAAGCCGGTATCCTTGATCATCTCAAGATCTCGACGCCAGTCATCTTTCCCTTGGGGCAACCATTCTGGACGAGTCGCCATGCCGCCAAAGGGATACTCATAGTGGATACCGATCAGGATACCGTCTTGTTTGGCCAATGTATGCCTCCTGTGCGTTTGGGTGATGAGCCCGACTAGCCTTTAATGCCGGTAAGGGCGATGCCCTGGATAAATGTGCGTTGGGTAAAGAAGAAGAGCGCTACGACAGGCACTGTCAGCACGGTGGTCACGGCCATCATCCATCCCCATTGGACACCGACAGTACTGACGAAGACCTGAATGCCCAAGGAGAGGGTGTATTTGCTGGGATCGTTCAGATAGATCAGGGGCCCGATAAAGTCATTCCAACTTCCCAGGAATTGGAAGAGAGCCACCGTCGCCAACGCTGGTTTGGACAGCGGCAAAATGACTCGCCAGAGCACTCCCAGCTCTGAGCAGCCATCGATAATGGCCGCGTCGTCCAGATCCCTGGGAAGGCTCAGGAAGAACTGACGCAGCAGGAAAATGAAGAATGGCACTCCAAAGGCATGGGGAACGATCAGCGGCAAAAGCGTATTGATCCAACCTAGCTGCCGGAAGATGATAAAGAGTGGCACCATTGTAACCTGATAGGGCAACATCATAGTCGAGAGCATGGCAAAAAACAGTATATCGCGACCGTGCCAGCGAAGGCGAGAGAAACTATAGGCTACGAGAGCGCTTGAAATGAGGGTGAGCGCAACGGCGGAAACAGCGATAACCAGCGTATTGCGCAGCTGCTGCAGGAAAGGAAAGTAACTCAATGATTCTGGATAGTTCTGCCAGCGCAAGGGATCTGGAATCCAGATAGGCGGTAGGGTAAAGATCTGGTCCAATTCTTTCAGGGAAGTTGAGACCAGCCAGAAAAATGGCATGAAGAACAGGATCCCCACGCTGAAGAGCGCGATGTGGCTGCCGGCATGGCCCAATGCCTGGCTCTGCGACCAAGAGATACGACTCAGCCGGTCTGCGCGTGGCTGTTGAGCGGTTTTCAGAGCTGGCGATGTTCGCTCCATGCTCTCCATGGCTTTATCGTTCCTCACCTTCATAGTAAACCAAGCGGGCCGAGCTGCGGAAGATTATCAGGGTGGTGATCATCACCACGAGGAAGAGGATCCAGGCCATGGCCGAAGCATAGGGCATCTTGAAATATTCAAATGCGTTGCGGTACAGGTAAAGCGCGTAGAAGAGAGTGGTGTCCAGCGGGCCACCGTTTGTCATGATAAAGGCTTGGGCGAATATCTGGAAACCGCCAATGACCCCTATGATCACGTTAAAGAAGATAACAGGGGAGAGCATAGGTAAGGTAACATTGCGCACTCGCTGCAGGGCGCCGGCGCCATCGATCATGGCTGCGTCGAAAAGATGCTGGGGGATGTCCTGCAGTCCGGCGAGGAAGATGACCAATGTGCCGCCGATAGTCCAGATGCCCATCAAAATCATGGATGGCTTGGACAATACAGGGTCGGTCAGCCAGCCTGGGCCGTGAATGCCCAATAGGCTGAGGGCGGAGTTGATCAGGCCGAATTCGGGATTGAACACCCACATCCAGAGGACTGATGTGGCCACGATTGGCACGATAGTGGGTAGGTAGTAGACGGTTCGATAGATGGAGACGCCGCGCAGATTCTGATTGAGCAAGAGGCCCAAGACAATGGCAAGGACGATGTGGAAAGAGACACCGAATACGACCATATAGATGGTATTGTAGAGTGATATCCAGAAGAGGTCGTCCTGTCCCAGCAGTTTAACATAGTTGCTCAATCCAACCCATTGCAGTGGCTGGCCGAAGGTTGTATATACGTTCAGGCTGTAGTAAAAAGAGGCTATGATCGGGTAGACGGTGAAACTGAGAAAACCGATAATCCACGGCAGAGCAAACAGCAACCCTACCCGTAAACGCCGCAACTCCTGACGGCTCAATCCAAGTGTCATGCTGGGCGTCTCCAGTCTCCCGGCGGGTTTGCCAGCGGGTTTGCCGGCGCCCCGCCGGGATTGCGATATTGCAATGCGCCTCTGCTTGCAAGAGGCGCGTGCCATGGGCGTGGCGTCTATCCGCCTACCTGCTTGCGAAAGTCGTTCAGCTCTTGCTGCACTTTGGCGGTCATCTCATCCAGTCCTTGCTGCGGGTCCACCTTGCCGTGGATCACCTCGTCTTGCAACCGTGTGATCTCATTCTTGTACAGTTCCAGAACTGGGATGCGTGGCCAGGCGCGTCCGCCGTCTGACTCGGTCAATTCGACGAACAGCTCATTGTAGGGCAGAGAGTTGAGAAATTCTGGGTCTCGGGCCGCTTCATTCAGGGGTGGAATATCGCCCACCAGATTGCCAAATTCGATCTGCTGCTGTTTTCCTGCCATGAACTTGGCCAATTGCCAGCCACCCTCGGGATTCTTGGCGCCTTTTGGCACGTTGAACATTGCGCCGATCTCGACAAGACTGGTAGGTTCGACGCCACCCGGGCCATACGGAGACTTGACCACCGAATAGTCGAGCTCGGGCGCGTAGAGCGGAATCCAACTTCGTTTCCAGCTGCCATCGATCTGCATCACGATCTTATCGACATACCAGGGATCTTCGGTCAACGAGCTGCGGTTGCCGAATCCGGATACGTAGCGGTCGATCTTATCGATGTCATACTTTTCGGCATAGGAGGCGAACCATTCCAGAGTATGGAGGAGGCCTTCATCGGTGTTCGCCGTAATCGTGTCCGTCTCTTCATCATAGAACTGAGCGCCATTCGCCCATCCCCAGTGCCACAGGCTGCCTGAGCGCAGCCAAGGCAGGAAGCCCAGGCGGGTCAGGTTGTCGTTATCATCCCATTCAGTCAGGCTTTCCGTCATCACGTCCAGGTCGTCAAACGTCATGGGTGGGTTATCGGCGCTGAATCCGGCCTCTTCATATAGAGTGTTGTTGAGGTGAAGGGCAAAGACATTGAGCGTGTGGCCCGTACCCCACAGGTGCCCTTCTGACCAGAGGGCTTCCCAGGCCGGTTTGGACCAGCCCTTGCCGTCAAAACCATCCCGCTCTGCATAATCTTCCAGAGGTATGAGGAGTCCTCGGGGTCCCCAGGTATAGGCCTGGGACCACAGCGAGACCATGTCAGGCGGATTGCCACCCTGGATGGCCACCTGCGCCTTTTGGGTGACATTGCCCCATCCGATCGACATGAAGATGGCGTCCTCGCCGGTCTGTTCGTTGAAGCGTTCGACCTGATTCTGGGCCTGTGCGGCCTCTTGGAGGCCGAACATGGACCAATAGATAATGGGTAGGTTTTCCGCGGCCGGCGCGGCGGCTTCCTCGACTGCTGGCGCTGCGGACGGCGGTGGAGGCGCGGCGCATGCCGCCAGCATGGCGCCGCCGGCGCCTACGGCCATGGACTGCAAGAAGCCACGCCGATTCAGTTTACGGTGCGTGTTTTGTGTATCTGACATTTGTCCCCTCAGCAATTTTGTTGTGCCGTTGCGGTCGCTCTGTTCACGGCTAGGCGATGCGCGCAGTCTTCCTGCGCCCTGAGTGCTAAACGATCCTGCTTTGTTTTGTCGATTCTATGCTTGCCTCCTTAGTTTTTCGAAAAAAGCCTGATAGTTGATTCTGTTTTGGTCTATGGGACGGTTCGCAGCTGTTTGAAAATGCAAGTATGCTGATTCCAGCCTGCCCGCCACGACGGGGCCGACAGATGAACCATGTGGCGCACTGTGTTTGCATGGGAGAATGGAGATATACTAGCGCAAAAACCGACAGAAGTCAATGTTGCCAGACGAGAATCCGCTGTATTGGCTACGCAGAGCATGGACGCGCCCATCGGGCGCGGCGATACGAAAGTCCGCTCTGGACTCCTAATTTTTCTCAATATTTTCATAAATATGTTTGACAGGCGCATCCGACCTATGTTATACTGATACTGAGTGAGAAACAAGCGGGATTCCGGAGTTCTCTTGTGCAAACGGTTCGTGGTCGGATTTTGGAGATTCTAAAGCAGCGGGGGCAGGCTACCGTTGCTGAACTAGCCGGCCGCCT
Organism: uncultured Caldilineaceae bacterium; assembly: GCA_958295915.1. Classification (GTDB taxonomy): domain Bacteria; phylum Chloroflexota; class Anaerolineae; order Caldilineales; family Caldilineaceae; genus Bin5. The sequence continues at coordinate 1,103,883 of OY282381.1, read as the reverse complement.
GGGTATGGCGCCGGTATCCGTGAGATATCATCTGGATATTTTGCAAGGGGACGATTTAATCGTCGCATCGAAGGTCAGGCGGGAGGGTAGCGTTGGCCGCCCGCAACAGGTCTATTCCCTGACTGCAGAAGCTGACGCGCATTTCCCGGATAATTTCGCTCCCCTGACCGCGGGTATTGTGCGGCAGATGAAGCAACTGCTGCCTGCCGAAGAGGTGGAGGGCTCCTTTCGAGCGCTGGCAGAGGAGATGGCGCAACCGCTTGTCCTCGACAGCCCAGCGGATGAACGGCTGGATGAGCGGATGGAGCGGGTCGTCTCCTTCCTGAATGAGCGGGGCTACCTGGCCCGCTGGGAGTCGAATACTGGGCTGCTACACACCCATAACTGCCCTTATGTCGGCGTGGCCGGCGAACACAGGGAGTTGTGCTGCATGGATTTGGCCCTGATGGACTCCCTCAGCGGACGGACCTGCGAACGGATTCAGGCTATCGCTGAAGGTGACCATTGTTGCAGTTATCTGGTAGGCGTGCCGAGTGAATCCGAGATTGAGATAGCTACGATCGAACTGGCGGATGGATTGAGCGCCTAGGGTATAGGATGTATACAAGAGTTACAGATCTTCCTGGCGCTATACAAGAACTAACCACACCTGAGTTAAGCGCTTTGTCCACAGTCTGGCTTGAACGAAAATCAGGTCTGGAAGATGGATGCGCATATCGGGAGTTCATCAAAAAACTGCAGCGTGAATGGGCGATTGAGACGGGAATCATTGAGCGTTTGTATCATTGGGAGCGGGGGGTAACGGAAGTACTGATTGGACAGGGGATCGACTCTGCGCTGATTGCTCATCGAGGTGGTCTACAGCGGGATGAGGCGGAACATGTCAAGAGTCTCATTGATGATCAGCTATCCATTGTAGAAGGATTATTTTTGTTTGTGAAAGATGAGCGCCCTTTGACAGAACATTTTATTCGAGATATGCATGCTCAGTTTACTGCCCATCAAAAGTATACAGATGCGTTGACATCTGACGGCAGACAGATGCAGGCGCCTTTACTTCGTGGCGAATATAAGAAATGGCCGAACAATCCGCGCCGGCCGAGTGGAGACATCCATGAATACTGCCCGCCAGAAATTGTTCAAGAGGAAATGGCGCGCCTCGTATGTTGGTATCGACAAGCGCCAGCGGATATTCCCCCTGAGGTTTTATCGGCCTGGCTTCATCATCGGTTTACATATATCCATCCTTTTCAGGATGGCAACGGGCGCGTTGCGCGAGCGCTTGCCAGTCTTGTCTTTTTGAAAAGTGGTCTGTTTCCTCTGGTTATTCGTGATGCAGACCGCCAACAGTACATTGAGGCGCTTGAAAAAGCTGATGCAGACGATATCGCGCCACTGGCAACTCTATTTGCGATGCGCCAACGAGATTCAATACTGAAGGCTATTGGACTCGAACAGCAGGCGCGACAGGCGCGGTATGCTGAAGAAATTATCACTTCAGCGGTTCAGATGCTTCGTGATCGAAGAGACGCTCAAACTGGACAACTGCAGGAAGTCTATGCCATAGCAGATCGGCTACTTGAAATTACACAAAGCCGTCTTTCAGAAGTTGAACGCGATTTGAATAGGGGATTGGCTACAGTACAAGATAGATATTTTGCTGAATTCGAATATTCTCCAAGTGGCGCGGAGAATGACCACTATTTTTATAATCAGATTATCGATACGGCAAAACAGCATGACTATTTTGTAAATTTGGAGCGATATAGAGCGTGGGGTAGATTGAAAATATGCGCAGAAGGGACATTTGAACTCGTGATCAGTTTGCATAGCTACGGACACGGTTCAAACGGGATTATGGTAGCTTCTGCATTGACGGCGCAGCGAATCCCTAGCGAAGAGGGTGGCGCTGAGCCAATGAATATTCGTTCGGCTATGACGGATCTGTTTCAGTTCAACTATGCTGAATCACGTGACAGCACAGAACAGAGATTTAACGATTGGCTTGAAAGTGTTATCGCCATTGCTTTGGTTGAGTGGCGACGTACGCTCAATACTTGATTGACTCCCTGGCAGGGGGTTTGCAGATATGCCAACTACCATTCGCAATCTGAATCTGCAGGAACTTCCATTGACCGATGTGTCGGTCGCGGAAGAAGAAGGGCAGCGGCATCGAACGTCATACGGCCGGGTGACTGTGGCGCCGGCGCCGGACTCCGGCGCGCTGGCGGCGATGACCGAGCCGACCCAAGACAGCTTTGGTCGCCGCATCCGCTATCTGCGCATCAGCCTGACCGATGCCTGCAATCTGCGCTGTGTGTACTGTATGCCAGAGCATATGCAGTTCCGTCCTCGGCACGAGTTGATGGGGGATGAGGAAATCCTGTTTCTCGTCAAAGTCGCTGCCAGCTTGGGGGTGGACAAAATTCGCCTGACCGGCGGCGAGCCAACGATTCGGCCTGGGGTCGTGGATCTTGTGCGCCAACTCGCCGCGATTCCCGGCATCCAGGATGTGGCGATGACGACCAACGCCCTGCTGCTGGACGAGTTGGCCCAGCCTTTGGCCGATGCCGGGCTGAGCCGGGTGAATATCAGCATTGACACCATCGACCCTGACCGCTTCCGGCGTATCACGCGCTGGGGAGATATCGATGCTGTGTGGCGGGGCATCGCCGCCGCGGAACGCGCGGGACTACGACCGATAAAGCTGAACTGTGTTGTCGCCCGAGGTTTTAACGAAGAGGATGTCATCGATTTGGCCCGGCTCACATCGGAAAATGATTGGGAAGTGCGCTACATCGAAATGATGCCCTTCGGCGAAGTCAGCGATTTTCAGCTGAGCAATGTCGTCTCTTTTCGGGAGATCCGCCAGAGAATCGAGTCTGTGTTCGGCTCGCTGGAAGAGGCGAGCTACGATTTTGTCGACCCTAGCCGTCCTTTTCGCATTCCAGGGGCCACCGGCACATTGGGTTTTATCAGTAGCGTAACAGAACCGTTTTGCCAGGGCTGTGGCCGTGTGCGTTTGACAGCCGATGGGAAGTTGCGTCTCTGTCTTCTGCGCGATGATGAGGTGGATTTGCTGTCGCCCTTGCGTAGCGGCGCTGATTTTGCCGAGATCCGGGCGCTGATGAGAGAAGGCGCATTTCATAAACCGTGGGGACATGGACTGGCGGCAGGGATTTTCGCTGAGGACCGGGCTATGAATCAGATCGGCGGCTGATCGGCAACGGGTGTATTCACCATCGGTTGCCAATGAGGTTATGTTGAGACTCTAGTCGTATAACCATACATCATCCATACAGTAAGGAGACCCCTAATGGATATCGCTTTGACAGACACAAAGACCACGTCAGTCACGCTGACTGCGATGGCTGCCGAGAAGCTGGGCGGCATTCTGGAACAGAAGGGCCTGATCGAGACCCACGCATTGCGGGTTTTCGTCAAGGGCGGCGGCTGTGGAGGGATGCAGTACGGCATGACCTTTGATGACGACATCCAGGATTCGGATCAGGTCTTTGAGCAGCATGGCCTCCGCGTCGTTATCGATCCGACAAGCTTCTTTTATGTCGGCGGTTCCAGCATCGATTATATCGACAATCTGATGGGCGGCGGTTTCCATATTGAGAATCCCAACGCCGCCAGCACCTGTGGTTGTGGCAGTAGTTTCCGCACCAACGGCGCGGAGGCCGGCGCGGCCGCTGGCGGCGGCTGTGGCAGTGGCAGTGGTTGCCATTAATCGCGCCCGCATGTAACTGAATTGCCAGAGGCGAGGATGCCCCTGCGTCCTCGCCTCATTCTATCCAGGTTTGGATCCTATGCAGGCCAGATATTATACATTGGATGAGGCTCGCGCCGCGCTGCCGCAAGTAAAAGCGTTGATGGCACAGGTACAGGAGGCCCGATCCGAAATTATCCGCTTGCGGCCGGACGTGTGGCCGGTGCTGCAAAAGGCGGCCCACAACGGCGGCAATGCCGCGGCTGGGGAGGTCTTCTCCCATTTCCATAAGCTGGAGGCGGGCGTGAAGGGCATTCTGGGGATGGGGATTCTGGTGAAGGATATCGATACGGGGCTGATCGATTTCCTTTCGATTCGCAACGGGCGGGAGGTCTATCTCTGCTGGAAATACGGCGAAGAGGGGCTGGCCTTCTGGCATGATATCAACACCGGATATCAGGGACGCCAGCCCATCGATCCCAACGACTTTTAGGCGCAAAAGCGGTCATTCTTCTCTGAAAATCCACAATCCTGACGACGAGAGCAAATGATATGTCGAATCCGTACGGCGCGCCGGAGATCAGTGTGCAGGATGTGCAGGCGAAACAACAAAACGGCGAAGAGTTTATCCTGATCGATGTGCGCGAACTCCATGAGCTGGACCTGGCCAGTCTGCCTGCGGGCGCGTCCATCAATGTGCCTCTGAGTGATTTGGGCGCTCGACGGCTCGATGCACTGCCGGATGCCGTGCGTCAAGCCCCGAACGCGGACGTTGTCGTTTTCTGTCACAAAGGCCTGCGCAGCGCGCAGGTCACAGTCTTTCTGCGCCAGCAGGGCTGGTCCAATGCAGTGAGTATGGCCGGCGGCATCGACGCTTGGGCTGAGGAGATCGACGAATCCGTCGGCAGGTACACTACTGCGTGATGCGCAGTCGGTTTTCTGAATGTTGTGGAAGGAGTATCTGGGTGAATTCCATATGGCCGTGGAGCAAAAAACGCACAAGTGATATCGTCTGGATCGATTTGGGTGATCTGGGTGATCTGGTCCATCCTAACGGGCCCCACGAGCAGTGGCAGGATCACGGGCTTGGGCTATTGCGCACCATTCTGCACCAGAACGGGATCGAGACAGATATTCTCTCCACGCGCGCCATCACCTCTTGGGATCAGTTGGCCAGGCAACTCCCCGGCTATCGTATGGCGCTGATGAACGTGCGCAGTTACACATTCCCTGTGGCGTTGAAAGCTGCGCGGATTTTCAAGGAGATCAATCCTGAGGGTCTGGTGCTGGCTGGGGGCATGCATGCGACGGTCGCGCCGGAGGAGATGGCAGAGGTTGAGGCGTTCGACAAAATCTGCCAGGGAGCTGGCGAGGAGATCATTCTCGATCTGGTGCGAGATCCGGACAGCTTTCCCAGGGTTTTCCGCGGCCAGGGAGCCCGCTCCATGGCTGATTGGCCGGCCATCGATCGGGAACTGTGGCCCAAACCGGCCGATTGGCAGGGACTGCTCGCCGATCTGCGGCCCAGGCAGGCCCTTTCGACCTGGAAACTACGGCGCGCCTTCAACTGGCCTCTGGAGCCGGAATGTGGTTGGGGGCCGCCGCCGGTTGCCACGGTCATCACCAGCCGGGTCTGTCCCTGGCAATGCGTCTTCTGCAACGAGGCCTCCTACATTCCCAACATGGGCCGCCGTCCGGTCGCCATGGTCATAGACGATCTGAACGAGCTGGACGAAAAATACGGTGTCGGCTCCGTCGTTATCCACGATTCGATGTTCTTCCAGAATCCGAAATGGCTGCAGGAGTGGATCGAAGAATACCCTCGCCGGGCCAATACAGTCTGGCCCTATTGGGCGGCAGGCCGGGCGGATACTGTTCGTCAGTGGCCGGATCTCTTTGCGGCGCTGATCCGGGAGACCAATTGGAAGCTCATTTCTATCGGATTCGAGTCCGGCAGCGATCGCGTTCTGAAACTACTCAACAAGGAATGCACAGAAGAGGACAACTACTTCGCCATCGATCTGCTCAACCGCATCGGTGACGAGATGGAAGCTGAAGGCAAAGAGCCACCCATTTTCTGGTCGAATCTTATGCTGGGCATCCCTGGTGAGACCGAGGAGGACGCGTTCAAGACGATGCGGATGCTCAAGCGCATGAAGCGGGTCTTTCCGTCCATTTCTTATTATGCGCCCTATCCTGGCTCCGCTCTGGGTTTTCAGCTCATTGCTGAAGGAAAAAGCCTGATGAGTACAGAAAACTATCACCGCTTCCCGGACGATGAAAAGGTGAAGGGCGTCAACTATGGCTTCTATCGGGAGCTGCTGGCCGGCGCATACGACGCCGAAGTAAATCGCGGTCTCTCGCCAGAAGAGCGACAGCGGGGCTATGCCGGCCTGTACCAGCAGGCATTGGCAAAGGCCTAACTGATGAGCGGCTTTGCCGACGAATGGGTAGCTTCAACTGTTATTTATGGGGTAACAGTTTGTAGATTCTAAGGGGATTCCATACATAACTCATGTTACGCAAGCGCGCCGGCCCCACTTATTGAATCAACGATTATTGAATCAACGATTGCCATTTGCCCCTTGCTTTCCAATGCCATCCTATTCTCCACCATTTCTGGTCCTGACAATGGGGGCCAGCTATAGAGGGAGCATAGTATGACGGCTTACGCATTCTGGAACAACAAGGGTGGTGTTGGCAAGAGTTTTTTAGGTTTTGTCGCAGCGACCGAGTATGCCCATGCTCATCCTGAGACAGATGTTTATGTTATTGACCTTTGTCCGCAGGCCAATATCTCTGAAACTTTATTAGTCAAGTCTGATGCGCTTCATAAACTTATACAGGAGACGCCTCGGCGTACAGTCGCGGGCTATCTCGAAGCGCGCCTGAATTCTCCTTTCCGTAGCATCAAGGATGTTTCCCCTTACGTTTGTCGCCCTCGGGACTACAACTCAAATCTTCCAGCAAATTTACTTTTGGTTTGTGGCGATAACCTGCTTGAAATTCTGTCAGAAGCGATTCGCCAGACATCGCAGTTGGCGATTCCAGTAGATGCGTGGAAACAGGTACTCAGTTGGATTCAAGATCTGACGATGGCGTTGCGTAAGCGGAGTGGCGACAGAGATACGCTTTTTATCCTCGACTGCAATCCGAGCTTTGCTATTTACACCCAATTGGCTCTCGTCGCAGCAGAAAATGTTGTTGTGCCTTTCACCGCGGATGATAGCTCGCGTCGAGCTGTAGAGAATGTCGTCGCGTTGCTCTATGGCCACGGCATGGGTGACCCGGTGATAGAAACCTACGCCAGAATCAGCTTTGCCAAAAGATCGAAGGATGAAGAGATCGTCATGCCGAAACTTCACACCTTCGTCAGTAATCGCATCACGCTCTATGAGGGCAAGGCAAGCAGGGCGTTCGAGGCTATGAATGAGTCGATCAAGAAAACGTTGGATGCGCTTCACGAAAAACATCGCCAAATCTACACAGCTCCAAAAGAGAAACCAAGCGAAAGATTAATAGAGATACCTGACTATCACAGCGCCTGTGTGATTATGACAACCGAGGGAAAACCCTTATATAAACTTAAACCTGGACCGAGTATATTTCGCGGTAAGCAGGTCCAAATCAATTCAGTACCGTTAGAGCGGTATCGGACAGCACTCGCCAAATTTGTGGACTGTCTTTAGAGGTTTTCTGTGTCCTCACCCGCAGCATCGAAGTACGCGACCGCGGCGGGGCGCATACAGACGCTTCGCAAAGCGGCGACAGACAGGCATTTGCGCTTAAGGTTGCATGATGAGAGACAGGTTTACTACCACGCGGCGCTTACAGCTTACGTCGCAGCTTGGGACGCATACATAAACAACCTGGTGCGTGACTTCTACGATGTGATAGACGACCCGTTCACCCTACGATTCCAAGCCATTTACGCAATCGCCCGGCAAGCGGCAGAAAGAGCATTGGATCGATTCAATACGCCAAACTGGGAAAACACACGCAATCTTCTTCAGCGGTACACAGGATATGACCCAATCGGCGACTGGGTCTGGACTCGACGTGGCATGGTCGGCTTGCAGGTTCGGGAGAGATTGAATGAGATATTACGTATCCGCCATAGCTTCGCGCACGGTTTTGATATGCCGGCTTACAATTGGACACAATCGCCGAGCGGCAGAGTACGCCTGACGAGCGAAGCCATTCAAGAAACTGAGGCCTTCTTCAAAAATCTTGTCGATGTCACAGACAGGGGCATGAAAGCGCATATTGAGCTGACGTACGGTATCGCCAGCGTCTGGTAATAAGCCGAAGAGGGCTCACAATTCCGGGGACGTAGCGCACAAGTGAAATCTTTAGATTGGCAAAGGCCTAAGCGATGAGCAGCTTTTCCAACCCTCACTATATGTATCTTTTCGCCATGGAAAATGGCAAGAAAAAACTTGCCTATGGCCAAAGTCCGGATGACGCGCTGGAAATCTTGCGCTTGCGTCTGACGGACGACGAAATGGCGCAGATTAAACCGCATGACTACGTGAAAATCAGCCAGCGCAAGCTACAGGAATATGTCCACGAGTTGGGATGAATCTCCGCGCCCTTGTTGACCGCCTGCGATTTCAAAAGGGTCTGCTCGCCATTCTGAGGCCATTGCAGGCCCTTGCGACTCGAAAGACCCTCTCCGCGCCGCAGAAGCGCGTCCTGCGGGCCTTGGTCTGTGGCTGGACTCTCAAATCCCACCGCTATCTTGATGGCGGCAAACAGTACCGACTCCATCCGTTGACCGGCGAGTCGATCCCTGTGTCTGCGAAGGTTGCGCGCTCGCTGCTGGGAAAAGGCCTCCTGCACAGCAATCAGAAATTTCCGGCGGCCACTTTGCTGTTGACAGCGCGCGGATGGAGGTTGGCGCAGGCGAACGGGGCAACGATGCCGACCAGGATGCGTGTGATTATCCAGGATTGATCATGTCGCGCCCTACCGTGGCGCGCGATACAGCAATTTCATCTTGTCCATCATCCGAATCATGTGAATCGCGGTCTGATTCGCCAGGCAGCATGATACCAAGTTCCTCCGGCGTCTCGCCATCATAGGGATTGTTAAACTCGATTGCTGGAAATGGCGCATTGGAGAGCGCCAAAGGCAGATCGGGTTTCTGCTCCGATAGCTGGCGATGAATGCGCTCGGCCGCATTGCGCAACGCCGCCACGTTGATCCCCTGGCATATATCCGCCAGACCTCGCAGCTTCGGCACTCCGCGGCGAAACATTTTGAGCGCGCCCCGTCGGTTGCTCCGCTCCATCTGCAGAAAGGCCACTCCTACCTGCAAAATGCCCTGATATAATGTCCGCACCGCGCGCGTTTCCTCATTCCAGGCCAGTTCCAAATATTCGTGCTGATCGAAGAATCGCCCCTGATTGAACGCCAGCAGCCCTGCGACCGCAGCCCGGCTGGGAGGGTCGGCGCAGCCGTCGAGATGTCGGATAGGTGGGTGCACGTGGCGTTGGACAACCTCCACCAGCTCCTCCATCATGCGGCTGCGGGCCCAGGCATGGTCCGCGCCGGCTTTGCGCGCGCGTTGGAGGGTCGCCACATCCACATGGCTTCCAAAGGCGAAGATGGATATCTGGCGGGTGTGGGGTTTCATTTTGCATTGGCGGATGGCCGTCTCCCAATCACCTGGCGTCTTCAGATCCAGCAGAGCGAGCACGGGAAAGGCGCGGTCGATTGCGGCCATGAACCGTTCTGCCGCGTCTACAGTGACCGGTTCCCCGCCCGCGGCACGCACTACGTCTTCCAGCCGGATCGAGAAAAACAGATCCGGCTCCAGAATGACAACTGCCGGTCTGTACTGCTCGCTGTCTGTCATCTGTGTTTCCTCCCGTGTTTCTCTGACTCCATTCCTTTTCTACTCGCTGCAGGTAAAGGATCGAACAGGACCGATCGAAACGATCTGTGTTGGCCTCAACATGGAGAGCAGACTTTTGCGCGACTCATATGGATAAGGCTACCACAGAACCGCTTGCCAGTGGAATTTCAGCATTTGCTCCTTGGCATTGCCGAATTTGGCGCGCCCTTTGGTATACTGTGACGGGATTCACAGTGGTAAGGAGGAATGCAATGGGCAGTAAAGAGACTGCCGCGGAACAGATCGTCGCACTTTCCTATGAGGAAGGCTACGCGCAGCTACAGAAGATTCTGGAAAGGCTGGAGGCAGCCGATCTACCCCTTGCAGAGTCCCTTGCACTGTATGAATTCGGGATGAAACTGGCTGCCCACTGTGGACAGCGGCTCGAAGAGGCCGAACTTCGGGTCAAGCAGTGGGCGCCGGACGGTTCACTCCAGGAGTTGATAAACAGGCGGGATGAATAGACCAATGCAACTACTTTGGTCCAATACGGTACTGTGGCTTCCCCTCAGCGCCGGTATTATGGTGCAACTGTATAAGTTTCTTTTCGAGTGGATTTCGCGACGCAATTTCGATCTGCGGGTGCTTGTCCGATCCGGTGGTATGCCCAGCAGCCATGCCGCCATGGTCTGCAGTCTGGTTTCTTCCATCGGCTATCGCTCTGGCCCTCGTAGCGATATTTTTGCCCTGGCTGCCATTTTCGCCGTGATCGTCATGTACGATGCCACCGGCGTGCGCCAGTCAGTAGGCAAACAGGCGAAGGTTCTGAATCAGATTCTGCAGGAGCTTTTCACTGGCCAGCCCGTCAGTGAGGAGGAACTAAAGGAGTTGATCGGCCATACGCCGACAGAAGTTTACGTTGGCGCGCTTGTCGGTGTCCTCTACACAGTTCTGTGGTTTCAGTTCTCCGCCTGAACAGCTCTGAGACGTTCTCCTTCGAGCCTAGGCGTTGGCAGCCACGTTTGCGCCCTCCTTGTTACTCTGCAGGCATCACTTCGCCCAATCTTTCCAGCAGCCGACAGTACGCCCGCTGCCCCTTGCGGAAGCTGGCTAAGCGATAGAACTCGTCCGGCGCGTGGTAGTTCTCGTCGTCAATGCCAAAGCCGAAGCTGATGGTAGTGGCCCCCAACTGCTCCTGAAAAACGCCGGTAATGGGAATGCTGCCGCCGCTGCGGGTCTGATACGGCTCCCGTCCGTAGAATTCCGTCAGAACCTCTGCCGCCGCCAGGGCGCCCCAGTGATCGGCTGGAATGCTGTAGGGTTTGCCGTGGATGGACAGGGGGGTGACGTTGACGGTCACCCCTGGCGGCGCGTGCTGGGCAATATGCTCTTGCAATAGGGCAATGATGCGCTCTGGGTCCTGGTCGGCTACGAGACGGCAGGTTATTTTGGCGTGCGCCGCGTTGGGCAGAACCGTCTTGATTCCCTCTGCCTGAAAGCCACCCCAAATGCCGTTCATCTCCAGCGTCGGGCGGATCCAGCCTCGCTCTTGGGTGGTGTAGCCCGGTTCGCCGAACTCCTCTTCCACCCCCAGCTTTTGCAGATATTCGTCCCGATCAAAAGGCGCCCGAGCTATGGCGGCCCGTTCTTCAGCGGACAGTTCCACCACATCATCGTAGAAGCCTTCTACCGCCACTGTGCCGTCCGCCCGACGCAAGGAGGCCAGAATCTGTGAGAGCGCGTGGATGGGGTTCTGGATGCGACCGCCGTGCAGGCCGGAATGGAGGTCCGTATACGCGCCGCTCACGTCGATCTGTACGCCACAGATGCCGCGCAGAGCCCGCAGCAGAAGCGGTTCGGTTTCGCTGAACTGTCCGCCATCCGCGCTGACCGCCAGATCACAGGCGAAGCGTTCTCTGTGCTGGGGCATAAAGGCCGGGATTTGCGGGCTGCCGATCTCCTCCTGGCCTTCGAGACAGAACTTCAGATTGACTGGCGCGGCTCCTTCGCCTTGCAGAAGCGCCTCCACTGCCAGAATCGCCGCAAGCATATTCCCTTTGTTGTCGGATGCCCCGCGGGCATAGACCCGATCCCCCACGACCGTTGGTTCGAAGGGCGGATGCGTCCACAGTTCCACTGGATCCACCGGCTGCACGTCGAAGTGGCCGTAGATCAGGATCGTTGGCTTGCCGGGCGCATGCAGCCAGTCGCCGTAGACCACCGGATGGCCACCCGTGGGCAGCGTCTCCACATTGTCCACACCGGCGGCGGTCAGACGATCCGCGACCCATTGGCCGGCCCGGGCCACGTCCTCCGTCCGTTCTGGTAGGGCAGAGATGCTGGGTATACGCAGAAAGTCGAGCAGTTCTGTGAGAAAACGCTCCTGATGAGCATCGAGATAGGATTGGTAGGCGGGCATGCCAAGACCTCCTCCGGTCTGGGGTGGAATGGATTGTTGGGCGCATTCTACTGTAGGGAAAGGAGCAGGTCAAAAAGGGGATCCCGCTCCTGGGAACGCAGGCGTCTCGCCTGCCATTTCTCTAGCCTTTCATTTGGTCGCGGTCTGCTTCCAGGCTACAATGTTCTCATACAAACGATCGTACTCAATTCCCCCAGAAGCGTGCACTCCGGATGAAAGCGCTCCAGGACTGTCGATCACTCGAAGAGATTCGGTCTGAAATCGACTGGCTGGATCAGGCAATCAGTGCGACGATCGGCCAGCGAGGAGCGTATGTCCACGCGGCGACGCGTTTCAAGCGCAGCGAGATGGATGCGCATGTCCCCCAACGCCAACGGCAGATGCTGGCGGCGCGCCGGCTCTGGGCCACAGAAGAGGGTGTGGACCCGGATCTGATTGAAGCGCTCTTTCGACTGCTGGTCGATCACTTCATGGCCGCAGAGTTGGCTGTGTTGTCTGAACGGGAAGGTTCGATGGCGAGCCGCCTTTCCTCATCGAAAACAACCAAGGCGGCTGCCATTGAATTCGGTGACGCGACTGACTTCTGAGAGACAGAAGAGTGAGACTGCCGCGCAGTCTGCGCATGACTGGCGGAACCGCATCCGCGTGGCTCTGGTCCACGACTGGTTGAATCAGATGGGGGGCGCGGAAAATGTGCTGGAAGAGTTCGTGGCGCTCTTCCCCGGCGCGCCCATCTTTACCAGCATGTACGGGCGGGAAAAGATGCCGGATGCGTACCGCAACTGGCCCATCCATACCTCGTTTATGCAGCGACTCCCCGGCGTCACAGAGCGGCACCAGGCCTATCTACCTCTCTATCCCCTGGCGTTCACCACAACGGATCTGAGCGGATTCGATCTGATTCTGAGCAACAAAAGCGGCTTTTGCCACGGGGTTCGGGCGCAGAAGGGCAAGCGCAAAGCCCTGCATATCTGCTATTGCCTGACTCCCACCCGTTTTCTGTGGTTATATGATCAGTACCGGGGACAGGAGCGGATCGGCGGGCTGCTCAACATCGGGCTGAAACCTCTGCTGGCACTCCTGCGGCGCTGGGATTACGCGGCCGCTCAGCGGGTCGATCGGTTCATCGCCATCAGTAGCGTCGTGCAGGAGCGCATCCGCAGCATCTATGGGCGGGAAAGTGTCATCATCCATCCGCCGGTGGACACACAGCGCTTCACGCCGGCCCCGTCCGCGCCGGTGGGCGACTACTACTTGATCGTCAGCCGGCTGATCCCGTACAAGCGGATCGATTTGGCGGTGAAAGCCTTCCATGGCCTGCCGCATGAACGGCTGGTCGTCGTGGGCAGCGGCAGGGCTCGCCGGGCGCTGGAGGAGCTTGCCGCCCCGAATGTCTCTTTCGTCGGCTGGCAGCCTTGGGCGCGTCAGGTCGAGTTGATGCGCGCGTGTAAAGCATTTCTGTTTCCGGGGCTGGAGGATTTCGGCATCGCGCCGGTGGAAGCGATGAGCGCCGGCCGGCCGGTGATCGCCTATCGGGGCGGGGGCGCGCTGGATACGATCCTCCCCGGCAAGACCGGCGCGTTTTTCGAGACGCAAACGCCGCAAGCGCTACAACGGGCCGTAGAACAGTTTGATCCCTACGCCTACGATCCGGCTGTATGCCGGGCCCAGGCCGAACGTTTCAGCCGGCCAGAATTTCGCCGGCGGTTGCTCGCGACGCTACAGACATTCGCCGGTCAAGCGGCTAAGAGAGGACATCCGTGAGCGCGTCCGCCAGCCCAGCCCCGAAATTGCAGTGTTGGCATCTGGTGATTGCAAAACCTTTGTATTTGAGGAATGATTATGAACATGGCAAGCCAACCGAGCCCAGCCGAAATCAAGAATCGGGCGCTCACTGATAACACGGCCCAGAGCGTTCTCAATCATCTCACGGGGCTGGAATCGAATCGTGCGCGTATGCGCACGCGGTGGATTTGGGAACTCCTGCAGAACGCTCGCGATACCTCGGCTAACGCCGATACGCGCCTTGTAGCCTCTGTTGAGCACGGGCCTAATGAACTGATCTTTCAACACAACGGGCCCAAGTTCGATATGTATCAAATAGTCCACCTCATCTACCACGGTTCTACGAAAGTCGAAGACGAAGGGACAATCGGTCAATACGGTAGCGGTTTTCTTACAACGCATTTATTGTCGCCAGAAATTGATGTATCGGGTCAACTTGACGATGGTAGGGTTTTCGAATTCAGACTGAAACGCGCAGTTGGCTCAGTTAAAGAACTCCGCAAGTCAATGGACAAGGCATGGGATGACTTCAATGGTTCGCTATCTGATATATCGACTTCGGACGAATTCACTACCCGATTCCACTACCCTATCGAGGCCGATGCGGCTGCTGCAGTGAAAGACGGACTTGAAACGCTGAAACAATGCGCTCCATTTGTGATTGTTTTCAATCAAGAGTTCTCAAGCATCGGCATAAAAGCGGATGGCGAAACTATCAATTACGAAGTAGGCGAGGAATCGCGGTTGCCGCAAGATGGTTTGTGGAAAATCACGGTCACGGAGAATCAAAATGGAAACAGGACTCGTAGGGTGTACCTTTTGGCAAAAAGCGAAAGAACTTCTGTCGCTATTCCATTAGAGCCAATGGCCGATTGTCAGCGATGTTTGCCGGTCGGCAATGCGCCAAGACTATTCAAGGGCTTTCCCTTGATAGGTACTGAGAATTTCAGCTTTCCTGCTGTCATCAATAGTTTAAGTTTTAGTCCTACGGAAAATCGTGACGGCGTGTATCTAGGGCAGAGTGTTAATGATGCGAACCGCGAAAACCAGGCAATTATTCAGGAAGCCTGCGAGTTACTCGTTACTCTGCTCCGGTTCGCGGCAGAGTCCGGCTGGCACAATGCACACGAATTGGCGAATGTCCCTGCCATCTATGAACAGAACTGGCTGAACTCAAGTTGGCTTCGAGAGAACATCGAAGATCATCTCATAGAAAAAATCCGCCAAACTCCTGCGGTTCTGAACGAAGCCGGCGCCGCGATATCTCCGAAAAAATCAAGGCTGCCATTCGTGGAAACAGACATGGGCGTTGAGATTGAGGCCCTCTGGGACTTGTTGGATGGATGGCGTGAAAACAGTGAGGTGTTACCTAGGCGTAACGAATCTGTTGGCTGGTGTAATGCCGTCAAAAGTTGGGCAAGTGTATCAGGGTGCGAAGCTTCATTGTTCAGCGAAACAAGGGATGGTCGGAAATTGGCATCGTATGTCGACCAAGTGTCACATGATCCATCAGTTAATCCGAGAACACATCGGGTAAAGCGTCTTGACGATTGCTTAAAAGAAAGTGTTGATGCAATTGACTGGTTAGACCAATTGAATGGTTTTCTCAGAGGAAATGGGCTTGGCGAAATAATGCGCGAATATCGTATTGTTCCAAGCCAAGAGGGTTTTCTGCGTCAGATTACTAATCTCCATCGAGATCAAGACATAGATGAGGAACTGAAAGATGTTGCCGATTTGCTGGAGTGGCGCATCCGATGTGAACTTCGTGATACCCGACTTACTTCATTAGCCGAAGAAACTGGCGTCGGCGATTGGGAAAATGCCTATGTTGTTCGAGAGCTAATTGAAAAACTTCAAAACCGGGCTGCGACAATTGAAAAACTTCAAGAATGGGCTGCGACAAATCCAGATGCCAATTTCGCTAAGGCGAGTGCGCGTTTTTTCGCATGGATTGTTCATCAGAAAGATTGGGAGCGCTTGCGCGGCTTCCCGGTGTTCGCAGAGGAAGGCGGCACTGACAATCGGAGAGTCATCAGGCTAAAGAGCGCCGAAGAAGACGATGAGCGGCCGCTTGCCCCTGTCAGGGCATGGTCAGAAGACCTCCAACCGTACTCCGAGCTTTTCCCGCGGCGTTACATCGTGGCTAACGCTTTCTTCGAGGCGGCCCCCGATCCAGATATATGGCAGACGCTAGACAAGGAAGGCTTTCTCAGGAAGGACGTAATAATCAATCAGAATGTATATTTCGGCACTTTTCTCCCTGATGAGCCTCTAACCGACGAGGAGCACAAAACCGCCGAGCAAGTCAATGTGACGGACATTGCTTTCATAACTAGAGACGATATCGGAATCATGGCCCGAGTACGCCAAAGCCAGCGTCTTGCCCGCATATTTTGGCGTTTTCTAACTGAGTGGTTGATCGTGCATGATTCCAAAGGGCTGGAAACCAACGAAGCGCTCTGCAGCTGTAAAGAGATTCATCGTTACTACCCAGCCGAGTGGCTGACGCCAGTGGTAAAGAATAGGTGGATTCCACTAGAGGGACGCAGAGCAGATCAGGCAAGTGCCGAGTCTCTCGCCAGTCTGCTTCGCGGCAGCGAATTCAACACAGGTTCCCTTATCGAAGCCCCTGCAGTTATGAACCTTTTGGAAGCAATGGGCGTGACAGGTTTTGACCTAATGCGGGAACTTGTTGCGGAAACCGAAGAAGATCGCGCGGCCGTAGATAAGAAACTTCTCCTCTTGATGAACGCGACAAGAGGAGATCTAGACCCGATTTTTGAATTTACAGAAGACTTGGAAAACGACCCTGGCATTCTAGATCATCTTGCAGAGCGTAGGGAAAAAAGACGGAGGGTGCACGAGAACCGGCAGTTGGGTGAACAAGTAGAAGACTTGGTGAAAGAGAGTTTGGAAGGCGGAGGTTTTACTGTACGCCGTACCGGCGTAGGCTCCGACTTCGAGATTGAGTACAATTCGGCCGAAACCGGTGATGTGACGACACTGGAACTGTCGCGATCAGATAGAAGCTGGTTAATCGAGGTGAAAGCCACGCGAGGCCAGGAAGTTCAAATGACCGATACTCAGGCGAGAACCGCTGTGAAGGAGGGAGACAGGTTCCTGCTTTGCGTCGTCCCGGTTGAACCTGAAAATACTCTGCCGGAATTAGACTCTGGGGCTACTATGTGGTTCGTAGCAAGTATCGACACTCTCGTGGCCCCGTTGTGTGATAAGCTCAACAAGCTAGTGGACTACCGGAAAGAAATCACAGCGGCTGAAGCCTCGGGTGTCCAGCTGGCAATCGCCTCAGGCGCGGCACGGATTCGCGTTGCTCGTTCTGTGTGGGAAAATGACGGATTTGGGCTTGAAGACCTCGCCGAGCGCCTAGGTGTCATAGAATCTATCGAGAACTAGGCTGGGGACACAGCCTGCGACAGTGACAAGCCGGACCTGGCAAGACACAGCGGCGATGACGATGTGAAAAGAAACGCAATGTCGCCTTTACGTTGAATTCATCGCAGGGACGCAAGCGAGCGGAATTGAACCAAAGGCGTAGACATACAGGAGAACGCGAACTGTTAGACGAAGCCGAAATCCGCCAACTCTACAGCGCCGGCGACGCGGCTCACGATTTTGATCACGTGCTGCGGGTGACGAAAATGGGTGTGCGCATCGCCCAGGCGGAGGGCGCGGATGTGGATGTCGTGCGGGCGGCGGCCCTGCTCCACGACGTGCCTGTGGCGGGCAGCGGGCGCGATGCTCATCATCTGGCCGCGGCGGAGTTTGCCGACGCGTATCTGCGCGCGGCCGGGATGGAGGCGACGCGCATCGAAAATGTCGTCCATTCTATCCAGGCCCACCGCTATCGGGACCGGTCGGTCTGTCCGCAGACATTGGAGGCGAAATGTCTCTATGACGCCGACAAACTGGACAGTATCGGGGCCATTGGCGTGGCCAGAGCCTTTGCCCATGCCGGCAGCCACGGTAGTCGCCTGTGGCGCGCCCAACCTACGAGCAAGGCACCGCCAGATGACGTTAAACCGAGCGGTCTCA
The DNA here is from genome assembly GCA_958295915.1 of uncultured Caldilineaceae bacterium. Classification (GTDB taxonomy): domain Bacteria; phylum Chloroflexota; class Anaerolineae; order Caldilineales; family Caldilineaceae; genus Bin5. The sequence goes on along the minus strand of OY282381.1, from coordinate 1,086,069 downwards.
AGGCGCAACCACATTTGCGCCAATGCAACTACACGCCGGTTCACGAATTCGTCTACAAACTCCGCCACATTCTTTCAACTCTCTATACGGCAACCGCCCGTACCATCGGTACCCAACGACACGACTTTATGTGTCGTTTCTACGAGCGGCTGGATGCGGAGATGACAGGACGGATGTGATAGCCTGCCCTGGCGCAAATCCTGGGAACGCAGGCTCTCGCCTGCCATCTATCATAGCTGTGCATTTTCTCCAAATGTGATAGGCTATGCGTTGGAAGTACGATGTTTGAACGATTCGGCATTCCCATCCGTAGGGGCGGGTCTTGGGCTCGCCCTGGGCGATTCGGGCTTCGCACGATGCGCAAAACCTGACCCTTACTTTACTTGATTCAGGTGATGAAGATGATGCACTACAGTTGACTGCAGTTATCGTCGTTATCATGGCACGCATACGGATCAGATGAATCGGTGGTCAAACCTGCGGCGCGCTCAGCCTGAACACAAGGGTTGCCCCTATAAGGTGAAGCCATGACCGAACTACCCAATCCTCAAGCTGTTCGCCCCCTGCCCTTTCACGAGGTCGCCCGCCTGCCTCTGCCGGGCGATAATGTCGCCATCGCCACGCGCGCATTGCCGGCCGGGACGCGCATTGAACACAATGGCCGTACTCTGACGTTAGATTACACCGCGTTGGAAGGACACCGTTTCGCCATTGCACCTATTCCGGAGGGCGGAGCATTGCTTTCCTGGGAGCTGCCGTTTGGGCTGGCGACCTGTCCGATAGCGCCTGGCGAATACGTCCGCAACGCCGATATGCTCGACGCGCTGTCTGTGCGCGCATTGGATTTCGCCCTGCCGGCCGCGCCGAACTTTGCGGATCACGTCGAACCCTACAGTCTGGACACGGCGACGTTCCAGCCTGCCGAACAGATCCCTCGTTATGGGGAAGATCGCTGTCGCGCCCCCAATGGCGCGCGGATTGAACACCATTTCCAGGGGTATGCCCGCCCCGGTGGGCGGGGTGTGGGCACCCGCAATATGATAATTTTGCTGGGCACTTCCTCCCGCACCGGGGGATTTGTCAGGCAAGTAGAGGCCCGACTGGCCGGCGTCGCTGACAGCTACGAGCATATTGACGGAATCGTCGCCGTCGCCCACACGGAAGGCGGCCACGACAACCCGAACAACGCCGAATCTGTACTCCGTACACTGGCCGGATTCGTCGTTCACCCCAATGTAGGGGCAGTGCTGTGTGTGGACTACGGCGCGGAGCCGGTGACCAATGCCCGGCTGCACGCCTATCTGACGGAAAACGGCTACCCGCTGGATGCAGTTCCCCACGCCTTTCTTACACTGAAGGGCGGTTTTCAGGCCGGAGTCGCCCAGGCGGAGGCAATCGTGCAGGGCTGGTTGGATGAAGTCAACGCGACTGCGCGCGCGCCGCAGCCGCTCTCCGAGCTGAAGCTGGCCCTGCAGTGTGGCGGCTCTGATGCGTTCTCGGGCGTCTCCGGCAATCCCCTGGCGTCGTGGGTGGCCCGGGAGCTGATTCGTTACGGCGGCGCGGCCAATCTGGCGGAAACCGACGAGTTGATCGGCGCGGAGCCGTACATGCTGCTGAAAGTGCGGGACGCGGAGACTGCCGGCGCCTTCCTGACCGCTATCGAACGCTTTCAGGAGCGGGTAGCCTGGCACGGCCATTCGGCTGCCGGCAATCCCTCCGGCGGCAACAAATATCGCGGCCTGTACAACATCGTCCTCAAATCCATCGGCGCGGCCATGAAACGCCACCCGGGTGTGCGTCTGGACTACGTCATCCCCTACAGCGAGCCGATGAAAGCGCCTGGTTACTATTTTATGGACAGCCCCGGCAACGATCTGGAAAGTATTGCCGGGCAGGTGGCATCCGGCTGCACTATGATCTATTTTGTGACTGGGAACGGCTCCATCACCAACTTTCCATTTGTGCCGACCATCAAAATCGTGACGACTACGCGGCGCTATGAGCTGCTCAGTCGGGATATGGACGTGAACGCCGGGCGCTATCTGGACGGCATGCCGATGGATGAACTGGGCGCGGAGACACTCGAACTTACGCGGCGAGCTGCCTCTGGCGAGCGCACCGTAGGCGAGAAGGCCGGCCACGCGCAGGTGCAGCTCTGGCGGGATTGGCGTCAGACGGAACCCGGCCATGTGGAGGAGATCAGCCGCCGTCCCCAGCCTGCTGGCCGTGCGCTGCCTTTGCGTCCGGGGAACGCGGGCGTCTTGCCTGCCATCGATCTCACATACCCGGCATTCGAGACGCCCGCCGGTCCCGTCGCTGACCGCATCGGCCTGATCCTGCCCACCAGCCTCTGCTCTGGCCAGATCGGCCAGATCGCCGCCGCGCGGCTTAACCGCAAGAACAGGGAACGGGCTGAGGGCTGCGACTCCCACGGCAGGGCGCAGCGCGGCTCAAACGCACTGCAAAGATTTGTGGCTCTTGCCCACACGGAAGGCTGCGGCGTCTCCGGCGGAACGTCCGGGGATCTGTATGTGCGCACGGTGTTGGGCTATCTGCGCCATCCTCAGGCTGCCGAAACCCTGCTCTTGGAACACGGCTGCGAAAAGACCCACAACGACTATTTCCGTCACGAGCTGGTCGCGCATGGGCTGGATCTGGAGCGCTTCGGTTGGGCCAGCATCCAACTGGACGGCGGTATCGATGCTGTGTTGAAGAAGATCGATGACTGGTTCGAGCAGCGGCTGGCGGCAGCTGGCGCGCCCGCGCAGACGACCGCTGACGTGTCTGCCGTGCGTATTGGGCTGCTCAACGCTGGGGATGTGTTGTCTGATGTGGCGGCTCGGCAGTTGGGACGGCTGGCGGCTGGCATCGTTGCCGGCGGCGGAACGGTCGTGGCGCCGGAAAATGCCGGCCTCCTTTCTACTGCGGCGTTTCTGGATGAGAGCATCGGCGATGGCCCACATCTGCCCTCTCTGGCTTATGGGCAGGCTTTGGCCGACGCTTCAGATCGCAGCGGCTTTCACGTGATGGAGACGCCCACGGCTCACTGGACGGAGACCCTCACCGGTCTCGGCGGCGTTGGCGTAGAGGCGATCCTGGCGTACGTGGGCAGCCATCCCATCGAGGGCCATCCACTGACGCCGGTGCTGCAAGTTACGGCCGAAGAGGCTGTGGCGCAGCAGTTCGCCGACGATATGGACGCGTTGCTGGACAACGACCCGGCAGCCTGGCCTCAGTCTCTGGCGGATCTGCTGTCGCAGACGCTGGGCCGGCAGATCCGGCCGAAGTCAACGCGGGCAGGAAACATTGATTTTCAGTTCACCCGTGGGCTGCTGGGTGTGTCATTGTAGAACACCAGTGGTTCGTGGCCAGAGGGCGCCGGGTTGCATCCGCGCCAGTATTATAGCCACTCGAACCCGTTGCGCAGCCATTTTCGACGCGCGCGCGGAATGCACTCCGGGCGGGATGAGGGTCTGACCATAAAAACGCGACGCGCAACGAGCGTTGCCCGCGCAAAGCGACGCAGAAAATGAGAGACCATGAACGGCAGCATCCGCGCGGACGGCGCGACCTCCTCGCCTGCGGGCATCGTTGCACCGTTCGATAATGAAATCCAATCCGCCCTGGCTGCCCTGTCATCGGGTGACTTCGCGGCCGCGGCGATCGGATTGCTGGCCGCCCTCGGCTACCGCAGTGAGCGCACCCTGCTCGGCCAGACGGGCGACGTGGGCGATTTCATCGCCCACTTTCCCGCCGCCAACCCGGACACACACTCGGAACGGGGATTTCAGGAGAACGTCCGTTCGGTACGCATCCTGTTTCAGCTGACCAGCGATGAGATCGCCTCTGCAGGGACTGTAAGGGGGGCCGATGATCCCCTGTCAGAGGCCGCCGATTTTGATACAGGGCAGACGCGGAGTTTCATTTTTGTGGCGGCAGAGCTGAACGGCCAGTCCTATCCGCGCGGGCAGTATGCCGCGTTCAGCCGCGAGATAAACAAGCGCCTGAGCCAGCCCAGCGTCGCGCTGTTCAAGAGTGGACAAGGGACGCCCCTGCTGACCCTGGCCTTCGTGCATCGCCGCAAGCACAAGCGCGACGAACGCCGCGACGTGCTGGGCAGCGTCTCGCTGATACGCGAGATCGACCCGGTCAGCCCGCACCGCGCCCATCTGGACATCCTGGCTGAACTGGCTCTGGCAGACCGTCTGCGTTGGATGGACGCGCGCGGCTTGCCGCGCGATTTCGACGGCCTGCTGGCTGCCTGGCTGGATGCGCTGGACACAGAGGAACTGAACCGGCGCTTCTACCGCGCCCTGTTCGCCTGGTTCGAGCGCGCTGTCGGCGAGGCTACGTTTCTCACCAGTGGAGCGAAGACCCTGCCAGCGGAAGAGCATGTCATCCGCCTTATCACGCGCCTGCTGTTCATCTGGTTCATCCGGGAGAAAGGTCTGATCGCCGAAGACCTGTTCATCGAGACGCGAGTCGGCCCTCTGCTGCGGGAGTACGACCGTGACGCGGGCGATTCCTACTATCGCGCGGTGCTGCAAAACCTGTTCTTCGCCACGCTGAACAGCGAGCTTGACAGGCGCGGCTTCAGCAGGGGAAGCAACGCCACCCACCGCGACTTCTCCCGCTACCGCTATCGTACAGAGATGGCCGATCCCGACGCGCTGTTGTCGCTGTTTGCGCGGACGCCGTTCATCAACGGCGGCCTGTTCGACTGCCTGGACAGCGAGGAAGCGACCGGCGACAGCGGCTACCGCATCGACTGCTTCAGTGACAACGCCAACCAGCGCGGGGGATACTCGATCCCCAACCGTCTGTTCTTTGGCCCTGACGGGCTGATCTCCCTGTTCAAGCGCTACAAGTTCACGGTCGAGGAGAACACGCCGGCCGAGCAGGAGGTGGCCCTGGATCCGGAGCTGCTGGGCAAGGTGTTTGAGAACCTGCTGGCCGCTTACAACCCTGAAACGCGCGCGACCGCGCGCAAGCAGACGGGGTCGTACTACACGCCGCGCCCTGTGGTGGACTACATGGTGGATGAGGCGCTGGCGGCGGCTCTGGCGGCAAAGGCGCGGCCTGCTGACGGCGATGGCGACTTCTGGCGCGAGCGTCTGCGCTATCTGCTGGACTATGCCGACGCCATGAACGATGCTGATGAGCTGTTTGACGAAAGCGAACGGCAGGGCATCGTGCGCGCTATCGCCGGCCTGACACTCCTCGACCCTGCGGTCGGATCGGGCGCCTTTCCCATGGGCGCGCTGCACAAGCTGACCCTGGCTCTGCGTCGCCTCGACCCCGACAACCGACTCTGGGAACAGTTGCAGAAAGAGCTCGTCCTGGATCGCGCGGCATCGGCCTTCGATAGGCAGGATCAGCGGGCGCGCGACACTGAACTACAAGAGATCAGCGATACCTTTGAGAAGTATCGCGACTCGGACTTCGGGCGCAAGCTGTATCTGATTCAGAACAGCATCTACGGCGTGGACATCCAGACGGTGGCCACCCAGATCGCCAAGCTGCGTTTTTTCATCTCCCTGGCTATCGAGCAGGATCCGACCGGGGAGGCCGATGACAACTACGGCATCAAGCCGCTGCCCAACCTGGAGACGCGCTTCGTGGCCGCGGACACGCTGCTGGGGCTGGACAAACCTTTGCAGATGAGCTTGGGACAGACCGACGTTGTAAGCCAACTGCGGCGGGAGCTGAACGCCAACCGCGAGCGGCATTTTCACGCCGCCACGCGGCGGCAGAAACTGGCCTGCCGGGAGAAGGATTGGCGGCTGCGCGACAGACTGGCGGCTGCGTTGCGGCAGGTCGGCCTGCCCGCGGATGACGCCGAGAAGATCGCCCGCTGGGACCCCTACGACCAGAACGCCAGCGCCGACTGGTTCGACGCCGAGTATATGTTCGGCGTGGGAGACGGCTTTGATGTGGTGATTGGCAATCCGCCGTATGGTATTCCCATAAAGGACAAGCGCAGCAAGATTATAGGTAGTTCCGATTCCTACGCAAATTTCATGGCACTCGTCGGCGAGATTGCTCCCAGAGGCGTGATGGCTTACATTACCCCAACATCTTGGGAAACAGCCATCAAGTTCAAAGAGTTCCGGCAGAATCTGTTCAGTACGATGTCTTTAGAAACGATAGTCAACCTGCCGTACGACGTGTTCACGGCTGCCTATATCGACACGGCTGTCACCATCGGAAAATTCGTGGGCAAGCAAGCTCCAACATTCCAAATCGCAAATTTGGACAAGAAAGTAAGTCTGGACTTAACAGCAATCCACGATTACCTAACGCCCGTAGACTGGACGGCGGTAGAGCAAGATCCAAGCTTACGGATACCGCTCATAGAATGGGCCACTGATCTATACCGGAGAATCTTGGAACACGCAACCCCGATGGGAGAACTTACTGAATCGAGAATAGGCATCCTGGCCTCGAAATCTGACATCAGAGAACAGAACTTCACGGGCGCAACGCCATTTTTCAGTGGCCAAGTAGATAGGTACAGAATCACATACCTTACGCAAACGGCATTCGTGGCAATGAATACGGTCAGCGCTCAAGTTCACGACGGGCCCAGGCTATTGACACGGAGAATCGTAAGCCGATCCAACAGGCTGATGTCAGCACGAACGATGGAGGAATACGTCGTCAAGAAGGACTTGTACACTATCAAGCTTTTAGAACACAGTGATACGCGGTTAGCGACTTTGCTGGCGATTCTGAACTCGAAACTCATGTCCTTCCTGCTGCTGAGCAGGTCAGCAACAGCAACCAGAGACGACTTCCGTCAAGTAACCCTAACCGAACTGCGAGAACTTCCAATACTCCTCCCTGATTCAAACACACTGGAACGAGAATTGTCTCAGCTTGTCCGAACCCGCGAACATCAAGAGGACCAGGCTGCAGATATGGAGCGCCAGATTGACGAGATAATCTACCGAATTTATGGCGTAACCCATGAGGAGAAAGAAGCCATAGATGCGTGGCTTACGCGTTCAGGATAGGTGTGCTGTGACGCCGGATGCGGACACCGTCGAGTTGGAAGCGGAGATCGACCGGCTGGTGTATGCGCTCTACGGGCTGACGGCGGAGGAGGTCGCGGGGGTGGAGGGGCGTGTCTGAATCAGGATTTTCAGGATGAAAGGATGGGCAGGATGAGGGATGTCGCCGCCTATCTTGCTCATCCCCAAATCCAGTGAATCCTGATGCTGGCAATGTGTATGAGCTGACGGCGGAGGAAATCGCGACGGTGGAGGGGAAATATGAGTGACACTGTCATAACCAGTGTTGCTGAATTTCACGAGCAACTGAAACAACGCGTAACTGAGGAAGCGATCTTCCTTTACCGCGGCCAGGCCGATATTGCCTGGAAGGTTGATTGTTCGGCTGTCCGACGCCTCAGCAAAGACCGTGCCAATCCGATTGAAGCCCAACTAATAGATATCCCCCTCACAGGTTATTTGGAGTTTCTCATCGCCAAAGCCAGGATGCGTGGTTTTATGCCGCCCGGCTTTAGCAAAACCTCCCCCGACCTGGAACTTTTGGCGCAACTGCAACATCAAGGAGCGGCAACCGGGCTGATAGATTTTACCCGCCAACCATTAGTGGCTCTCTGGTTCGCCTGCAATGAGTCCCGTGAAAGAGATGGGGCTGTCTATGTCCTTGCTCGTTCCAAAACAGAGGAGATAAACAACCCCAAAGACCTTGAGAGTAAGACCATACAATCCTTCTATGAGGGAGGCAAATTGTGGTCGTGGGAGCCTTCGGCGCTCGGCAACCGTGTTGTGGCGCAAAGCTCTGTTTTTGTCTTTGGCGTCCCGGAGATTGCGCGAGCCAAGATGGAAAAAGTCATTATTGTTCAGGCAGAACGCAAAAGCGACATTCTTACACAACTGGAGACCGTATACGGTATCAACGAAGAAGCGCTGTTTTCCGACTTTCCGGGCTATGCCGTAGCCAATGCATCCAGCAAAACCTTTGACATCAAACGCACGCTCCCCTACTGGCTGGAGCAAATTAAATTAGCATCAGATGATAGTAAGAGAGCAGCGGCTCATTTTAATTGTGGATTAGCATACAACGCGATTAAGGATTCCCCAAAGGCTATCGAACAATATGACAAGGCGATAGAACTTAAGCCAAAATATGCCGCAGCCTACGTCAATCGAGGCGCTGCCAAGGTTGAACTTGAGCAGTATGAGAAAGCGATAGAGGACTTTGATGCGGCGATATGCATCAATCCAGAAGATGCCGTAGCCTACTACAATCGAGGCTCGGTTAAGGTTGAACTTAAGAAGTATAAGGAAGCGATAGAGGACTTTGATGCGGCGATAGGTATCAATCCAGAAGATGCCGTAGCCTACAACAATCGAGGCGCTGCCAAGGCTGGACTTAAGCAGTATGAGGAAGCGATAGAGGACTTTGACGCGGCAATAGGCATCAATCCGGAATATGCCGCAGCCTACAACAATCGAGGCTTGGCTAAGGATGGACTTAAGCAGTATGAGGAAGCGATAGAGGACTATGACAAGGCGATAGGTATCAATCCAGAATATGCCGAAGCCTACTACAATCGAGGCTCGGTTAAGGTTGAACTTAAGAAGTATAAGGAAGCGATAGAGGACTTTGATGCGGCGATATGCATCAATCCGGAATATGCCAAAGCCTACAACAATCGAGGCTTGGCTAAGGCTGGACGTGAGCAGTATGAGAAAGCGATAGAGGACTATGACAAGGCGATAGAACTTAAGCCAGAATATGTCTTAGCCTACTACAATCGAGGCATTGCCAAGGCTGGACTTGGCCGGTACGGGGAAGCGATAGAGGATTATGACAAGGCGATAGGCATCAATCCAGAATATGCCGAAGCCTACTACAATCGAGGCTTGGCTAAGGCTGAACTCAGGCAATATGAGGAAGCGATAGAGGACTATGACAAGGCGATAGGTATCAATCCAGAATATGTCTTAGCTTATGTCAATCGAGGCCTGGCCAAAGTTGGACTTGGTCAGTGCGAGGACGCGATAGAGGACTTTGATGCGGCGATAGGTATCAATCCGGAATATGCCGCAGCCTACAACAATCGAGGCTTGGCTAAGGCTGAACTTGGCCGGCACACAGAAGCGATAGAGGACTTTGATGCGGCGATATGCATCAATCCGGAATATGCCGCAGCCTACAACAATCGAGGCTTGGCTAAGGCTGAACTCAGGCAATATGAGGAAGCGATAGAGGACTATGACAAGGCGATAGGTATCAATCCAGGATATGTCTTAGCCTATGTCAATCGAGGCGCTGCCAAGGTTAAACTTGAGCAGTATGAGGAAGCGATAGAGGACTTTGATGCGGCGATAGAACTCAATCCAGAATATGTCTTAGCCTATGTCAATCGAGGCTTGGCTAAGGCTGGACTTGGCCGGTACGGGGAAGCGATAGAGGACTATGACAAGGCGATAGAACTTAAACCAGAATATGTCTTAGCCTACTACAATCGAGGCATTGCCAAAAAATCTTTTGAGCAACACCCAGCGGCCATTGAAGATTTCAAGCGAGCGCAAACTCTGGCACAAGAACAGGGACTCACAGAACTCTTGCGGCGTATACAACAAGAGCTGGATGACCTGAATCAGGACGACACCAGCCCACCCATACTGTGATTCATGTGATTAACTCGACAGTGGCGAAAAGTGGAATATGGGAGGCTTCTTGGGTAAAATGGCAGATAGCTATTCTTGGATCATGATTTTATCCTGTCCATCATATAGATCATACGGATCCCGGTTATGACTCAGAAACAACCCAATGTCATCTATGTCTTCGCGGATCAGTGGCGGGCGCAGGATACCGGCTACGCCGGCAATCCGCAGGTGAAGACGCCCCATCTGGACCGACTGGCCGCGGAGAGCGTCAACTTCACCCACGCCGTGGCTGGGATCCCCGTCTGCTGCCCGGCTCGGGCCTGCCTGTTGACAGGTCAGCACGCGCTGACCCATGGCATTTTTGTGAACGACGTGCATCTGGCGGATGACGCTGTGTCTATGGCAAAGCTCTTCAAAGCCGCCGGCTACGATACTGCGTATGTGGGCAAATGGCATGTAGACGGCCGCGGGCGCAGCAACTATATTCCGCCGGAGAGCCGGCAGGGCTTCGATTACTGGAAGGCGCTGGAATGCACCCATGACTACAACAACTCCAGGTATTTTGCCGGCGATGCCGACGAACCCCTGATGTGGGACGGCTATGACGCGATCGCGCAGACAGCGGACGCGCAGGCCTATATCCGCGGCCGCTCGCAAACCAACCACAGGGACAATCCATTTCTCCTCGTTCTCTCCTGGGGACCGCCTCACGCGCCGTATGAAACCGCGCCGCAGGCATATCGACAGATATACGATCCTGCCGCTATTGAACTGCGTCCCAATGTGCCGCCGGAGATGGCGGAGGAGGCCCGGGCCTGGCTCGCCGGCTACTACGCCCATTGCACAGCGTTGGACGACTGCCTGGGCGCGCTGCTGCAAACCCTGCAGGAGGAGGGCATGGCTGAGGATACCCTATTCGTATTCACGTCGGATCATGGGGATATGCTCGGCTCGCAGGGCGAGGTGAAGAAACAGCGTCCCTGGGAGGAGTCGATCCGCGTTCCGTTTCTGCTGCGCTGGCCGGGACGCTACGGATGGGAGGGCCGCCAGGCGCATGCGCTGCTGGACACGCCGGATATTCTGCCCACGCTCCTGTCCTTGTGCGCCATTCCCGTGCCGGAGACGGTAGAGGGGCAGGACTTCTCTGGAACCGTTGAGGGCGGTCCGGATCCGTCCGGCGGCGCGGCGCTCATCTACTGTGCCCATCCCTTCGGCCAATACACGCGCCAGGACGGCGGCCGGGAGTATCGGGGTCTGCGCACGCGGCGCTATACCTATGTCCGTGATCTGAATGGACCGTGGCTGCTCTACGACAACGAAAGCGATCCGTACCAGTTGGAGAACCTCGCCAATCGATCCGAGTTCCAGCCCCTTCAGGCAGATCTGGACGCGCAACTTCAGCGAAAACTTGACGAACGAGGGGATGAATTCCTGCCAGGCATGGCGTATATCGAAAAATGGGGTTATCCGCTGGATGAAACGGGGACAGTACCGTTTCAGTGGTGAGAGAAGAGACAGCGGCGATGACGATTGGAAAGGAAACGCACTGTCGCCAGGACGCGAAGACGCAAAGGGGAAATCGGTAAACTTCTGGCGGCATTGCGCCTTGGCGTTGCATTCATGTTGAAAAGGACAGAAGAGCGCCCATGAACCCAGCATCTGCCTACCTGAACGCGGCCCAGACCATCCTGGAACGGATAGGCGCGACACAGATGGAGAACATTCGGCGGGCGGCGGACATCTGCATCGACTCTATCGCCGGCGACGGTCTGGTGCATCTTTTCGGCACCGGTCACTCCCGCATGTTCATCGAGGAGATGTACCCCCGGCACGGCTCTTTTCCCGGTTTCCATCCTATCGTCGAGCTATCCCTGACCTTTCACAACCAGGTGGTAGGGGCCAATGGCCAGCGCCAGGCGATGTTCATTGAACATGTGGAGGGTTTGGCCAAGCAGATTCTGCGCAACTTTGTCCTGCGCCCGCCGGACAGCTTTATGATCTTCTCCAACAGTGGCGTCAATGAAGTGGTGGTAGATATGGCCCTGGAAGTGAAGGCTCGCAATCTGCCGCTGATCGCCGTCGTTTCGGTCGATCACTGCATCGCCTCTGCGCCTAAGCACAGCAGCGGCAAGAGACTCCTGGATATCGCCGACGTGTCCATCGACAACGGCGTCCCTGCTGGTGATGCCCTGGTAGCCATCGAAGGTCTGGACGATCCGGTCGGCCCAGGCTCGACGATCGGCGCGGCCACGGTGGTGAACGCCATCAAATGCCTGGTGGCCGAAGGGCTGACCGAACGAGGCAAACCGCCTCTCGTTCTCACCAGCAGCGTCATCGCCGGCGACGCGTCCGCCGATAAATTCGACGCCTCTTACGACGACTATCGACGGCGGATGCGGCGGGTCTACGGCGATTGAGGCGGCATATATATCACCAAACCTTTCCATGTCGCGCCAGCGCGCACTACTAACGTCTTCAAAATGCAACCAATACCCCTACGCACAACCGTTATCGGTAGCTATCCTTTCCCCGCCTGGCTCGAGTTTGCCAGCGCTCATTTGGAGCAGTTCGGCAGCGACGACATCGCTGAAATGGTAGATGACGCGGTGGTGGCCGCCATCTACGACCAACTTGAGGCCGGCACGGATGTCATCAGCGATGGAGAGCAGACCCGATTGGACTTCAACCTGTCATTCTACGGCTATCTGGCCGGCATCCAGCCAGAGCCTGCTTCCCCGCGGCGCTGGGGACCACCTGCGCACGATCAGCGGGGCAAGCACACGATCGTCAGTGATCTGACTGCGCCCAATGGGCTCGGCGCAGTGGCGGAGTTTCAGCGCTTACAGCGGCTCGCGCCGGCCTCTGAAGATGCGCCGGCGCTGAAGGCCAGCGTGCCCGGCCCCTACACGCTCAGCGGCCGGCTGCTGCCCAACGCGCAGTATCCCGACCGCTATGCAGTGACCGAGGCCCTTTTGCCCATCGTTCGCCGCGAAGTGGAGTCGTTGGTAGAGGCCGGTTGTCGAGAGATCACCGTCGATGAGCCGTCTATGAGCTGCTACGCGTACCGGGCAGATCCGGCCCGGTTTGTGGATATCTTCAACCGCACAGTCGAGCCTATCGTGGGCGCATGTCGGCTTTCGACCCATCTCTGCTTTGGCAACTATAAAGGCCATCCGGTCGGCTATCGGCGTTATGCGCCTATGTTTCCGGCTTTCCTGGAGATGGCCGTGGACGAAATTCACGTGGAGATGGCAAACCGGGAGTATGCCGAGTTGGAGGTGATCGGGGATATTGCCGAGAGCAAAGATGTGGCCGTCGGCATCATCGATGTGAAGAGTTATTTCATCGAAACGCCGGAACACGTGGCCGAGACCGTCCGCCGCTGCCTGGAATTCGTGCCCGCCGACCGGCTGGCCTTCGCGCCGGACTGTGGCCTCAGCCAGACTGCCCGCTGGGCGGCAAAGCAGAAGCTGCAAAATATGGTGGCCGGCGTGCGCATCGTTCGTGAGGAACTATAGCGCGGAAATTTGGCGCCCGCCTGACGCTATGTTATGCTGTCTAGTCGTGCGCAATTCAGAGGATAGAGAAAAAACCGGTGTCTGGTGGTCAGTACTGACCACTAGCTACTGACCACTGCAGTTATACTCAGAGGGCGGTGTGAGATGACAAACGCTTTGATGGCATCCCTGCAACCGGAGTTGCCAGCGGAGATGACGGAGATCGATCCAGGTGATACGGTGCGGGTCCACCAGCGCATCACAGAAGGGCGCAACAAACGCATTCAGGTCTTTCAAGGCGTTGTGATCGCCATGCGCGGCGGCAAGAGCGCAGGGGCCACCTACACAGTGCGTCGCACAGGCGCGCACGGCATAGGAGTGGAGCGCACCTTTCCCCTGTACAGCAAAAATGTGGAGAAGGTAGAGGTCTTGCGCAAGACGAAAGTCCGTCGGGCGCAACTGTACTATCTGCGGGAGCGCCAGGGCAAGGCCGCCCGTCTGAAGGAGAAGCGCTTCATCAGCGTGTAGATTGTGCTTCTGACATTTCATTGAAACAAGGGTGGTTCTGTGATCGAGACGATTGCACGCATCCTGAGCGACCATTCGGTCGTCCTGCCAACGGAAATCTACAACGAAGGTTGGATGTTGCGCGTTACGTTGGATTGGTACTACCAGCAGGCCAAGTTGAACTCCTCCTCCATTTTCGCAAACGGCGCCCGTTGGTTCTCCGAAGGAAGACTCGCCTCACAATTCTTGCGACGATGCCAAGGGGACCCCTTGGCCGAAGGTTATACACACGCCGATGGAGTCATAGGTCACTTCAAGGTGAAAAAGCGGTCAGAGATTCAACCCAGGAGGGATGCAACCCAATTGATCGTAATTGAAGCTAAGTTGGGGAGTAAATTAACAGAGAAAGTTAAGAACGCCCCTGACTACGACCAGGCCGCACGGACTGTAGGCTGTCTAGCCCATATTGCCGGGGAGGCGCAGATTTCCCCCAAGTCTCTCAGGGGCTATGGATTCTATGTCGTGGCACCAGAAAAACGAGTTAAAGAGGGTGTGTTCAAGAAGTTAGTAACAAAGAAAAGTGTGAAGGAGAAGGTTTGTAATCGAGTATCTCAGTACGGAACCGACAACAAACTGACTTGGTACAATAACACGTTTTTGCCTCATCTTGATGCAATGGACGTAGACATCTTCACTTGGGAAAATCTTCTTGACGACATGGACTCTAAGGGGGCGGGTAAGGAGTATCGCGAGTTTTACAAAAAATGTTGTAAGTATGCGAACCTCTAAAGAAGCTGCCGTTTAGCTCAATTGCAAACCACGCAGCTGTCTTTGTTTAGGCCTCCTCTAGAGAGGCCCCCTTAAGGGCCAATTGCACGTTGAGAAAATAAGAAACCACCAGTTCGGTGATTACCACTTTCACCACATTCACTTCCCCTCCGAATCATGGCAAAGGCTAGAGTGTGGCGTTCCGCCTCTTCCTCTTCTTCCCTTACACAGTCTCCTGAATCGGTAGTCCCAGCCGTTCGAACTGTTCTGGCGGCGCGTCATTGGCGGTCATCAGTTCGGACATGCGCGCAGACAGGCGGGTCTCTTCCGTAGGGTTGTCGATTGGGGCTGTCTGATCGGGATCCGCCGCCAGGTCGAAAAGCATGGTGTAGCGGGGTGGCGGCCGTCTATCGGACTGCGTGGAAGCGACTTTCATTGTGCGGCACCCTTTGGTGAACGAGAACGGTTCGGCCAGTTGGATATCTTGCAACTCTGCCACGGCGAAGCGATGCCGCATATGATTGGGCATCAGCGTATATTCAGACAATGGCTCATTCTGCGTCGGATCCAGCGGCCCTCGCATGTACACATAGCGCCCGTCGGTGATGTTCACGTGGCCGCCATGGACGCCGAATAGGGCCGCATCCCGGGTGGGGGCGTTTTCAGCGATGACGTCGCCTAAGGGGATGCCCTGCATATCCGCTGGGCGCGCAACGCTGAAAAACTCCAGTAGTGTCGCCGGCAGGTCGATCATCTGCGCGAGCTGTGGCCGGCGAGCGTCGGCTACCCGGCTGCGGGGATCCCAGATGAACAGGGGCGTGTGGGCTACTTCATTATAAAAGGGCGGCACAATCTTCGCCCACCAGTCATGCTCGCCCAGCAGAAAGCCGTGATCTGTGCAGACGATCAGCATGGTATCGTCCCACATGGATAGTTCATCCATCAGGTCCAGCATTTTTCCCAGATACGCATCGCACATACTGAGTAGCGCCGCGTATTCGTAGCGCAGATGCTGCACTTCTTCCTCTGTCTCCTCTACCTGGCGATACGGGGGCCAGTCAAACAGCTTGCCGTTGTATTCGTGGGGGTAGAGGTCTTTGTAGTTCTGTTGGGTGAAGAACGGTTCGTGGGGGTCGAAGGTTTCCACTTGCAGAAACCATCTGTCCTGCGCGTGGTTGCGGCGGATGAAATCCAGCCCTGCGGCGAAGGTTTTGGCCTGGGGTTGTTTCTCTTCGCTGTCCATCACTGCCCGGTTGATCCAATCCTGGCGGCGCGTATTTTGGAGCCAGCGGGGCTGACTGGCGTCTGTCGTCATCCGATTCAGCGTTTCCGGATATACAGGATCTTTCACCTGTCCGATCCACGGGTCCCCCTCCTGGCCCCGGTGAAAAGTCCAACTGTCGTAACGGGTGTGATAGGACGCGCCCCCATCTTCGAAGTAGTGCTGGTGGTCGGTGCTCAGGTGGGTGTAGATGTCGTTTTCCGACAGGATTTCTGGCATCGAATCGTCGAAGGGTTCCAGCGGGCCCCAGCTACGATGCAGGAAATTGTGGCGGCCTGTGTGCAGCTCCCGCCGGGCGGGCATACAGGGCATACTGCCCACGTAGCAGTTATCGAACGTGGCCGTCCGCTCTGCCAGGCGGGCGAAGTTTGGCGCGTGGACCCAGTCACAGCCGTAGGGCGGCAACATACGCCGGTTCAGCGTATCGAACATAATCAGTATAGCTTTCATAGAGTGATGACTCCTGTCAAGGTAGTTTGGGTTTCGGCGTCTGTGTCAATGTACACTGCAGTTTTTGGTTGTCAGTTTTCAGTAGTCAGCGCACTGCAGTTACTTGAAACTAAAGACTAAACATCAGCGGCGATAGCTATAGATCCACAATCTCAATCATGATCTGATGAACGTGCCGACGCGAAGTCGCTATCAGCTTTTTGGGATGCTACGGATTCGACAGATGCGTACGCAAAACGACGTCTCGCTTACCCAAAAGGATCGGGTTGCCGTTGGTGTCGGCCCCCTCGGCTACGTGCACAATGAGCGCCCTCTGATCGTCAGTCGTCCCGGCGAAGAGAGAATCCGATGCCAGAGCTGGATCGTTGTCAAAGTAGAATTGGGTTGTAAGTAGTTCCTGGCCGTTCAGCTTTATCTTCACATGGATGTGCCGCGGACGTGGTTCATAGCGGCCGGGGACGATGGTTCGGAAATGATAGCCGCCATCGCCCGCGGTCACCGATTCGCCATAGAACTGGAAGTTCGCATCCCGCCGCGATGCGCCTGGATCGCGGGGATGCAAATAGACGCCATTGTTGTCAGTTTGCCAAATCTCGATGAGCGCGCCCGCTACGGGCATGCCGGCCGCGTCGAACAGAGTGCCGCCAAACTCCAGAATATCCCCCGCCGGCGGCCCGCTCGACCCTTCCAGATCTGCCAGATCATTGTCTCGATCCGACGGTTTGTTGACAGGATAGTAGGGGCCTTCTGTCTGGGCAGGTGTAAAGTAGGCGACTTCTATGGGTGCACTCTCTGTACCTGTCGCTTCCGGCAGAAGCGTGTCCGGCGCCGGCGTGCGTGAAGTCGCGGGCGCATCGGTTTCGACAACAACCGGTTCCTCAGTCCCGCCGCCAGCGCAAGCCGCCAGGGTTAGAGTCGCCAGGGTGATGAACAGCAATATCTTTGTGCCATCTGTTGTTGGGTTCAACAGTTTGATCCCCCTTTAACTTGATCCCCCTTTAACAAATATGCGCAACTGACGGTTTATCTTTTCAAGACGCGCAGACAGTCTGTCTGTAGCTACATCTCTTTCGTTTTCAGCGCGGGCACAAACCGCGCCGTCGTTTTTGCCTGCACCTCCTCCAGCGAGCGCCCTGGCATCAGTTCGGTTAGAGTCAGGCGCCGATCGAGAAAACGGAAGACCGCCAGATCGGTGATGATCACATCCACCGCGTTGGTCGCTGTCAGGGGCAGGGTACAGGCCGGCACGATTTTGGTCTGTCCGTCGCGGCTGGCATGGGTCATGGTCACGATCAGCCGCCTGGCGCCGGAGGCCAGATCCATGGCGCCGCCGACCCCTAGCAGCGGCTTGCCTGGCGCGGCCCAGTTGGCCAGATTGGCCTGTTCGTCCACCTGCAACCCGCCCATGATCGCCACATCCACATGTCCGCCCCGAATCATGGCAAAAGAGTCGGCGCTGTCGAAATAACTGCTGCCCGGCAGCGCTGTGACCGGGATTTTGCTGGCGTTGACCGGGTACTCCATGGCCCCACCGCTCTCTGGGGCCGGGCCGACCCCCAACATTCCGTTTTCTGTATGCAGAATAACGCCATGGGCGGGCGTGATGAGGTCGGCGACAAGGGTAGGAATGCCGACGCCCAGATTGACGATATCCCCCGGTTGCAGCTCTGCCAGGGCCCGCCGGGCCATCTTCAGGCGCATGTCGTCCGTTTTCTTCGCTCTATCCGTGATCGAAGCGGACGAGCCCAGATCGGCTGCTGTGGTCCGCACCGGTACCAGATAGTCTACAAAGCAGCTGGGCGTATGGATGGCGTTCGGGTCCAGTTCCCCCGCTGGGACGCATTCCTCGACTTCGGCGATGACCAGGTCGGCGGCCATGGCCATGGCGCGGTTGAAGTTTTGCTCCGTCAGGCGATAGATCAGATTGCCGGCTGTGTCCGCGGTCCACGCCCGGATCAACGCGACATCTGCCCGCAACGCTGGCTGAAAGACGTGTACGCGTCCATCTATGCGTTTCGTCTCTCGCCCCGCGGCCAGGAGCGTGCCCGCGGCGGTGGGCGTAAAAAAGCCGCCGATCCCGGCGCCGGCGGCGCGAATCGCTTCAGCCAGGGAGCCTTGCGGCATCAACTCGAACTCGATAGCGCCGGATTGGGCGGCGGCGACTGCTTCCGGGTTGCTGGTGAAAAACGATCCGATCGCCTTCCTGATCTGCCCATTGCGCAGCATGCGGCCGCCGCCCAGACCCGGCTCGCCTACATTGTTGGCGATGTATGTGATGTCGTGAATGTCGGTCTCCGCCAAGGCGTGCAAAATGCGCGTCGGGTTGCCGGTCATGCCGAAGCCGCCCACCAGAATGGCATCGCCGGATTTGACGAGCCTGGCGGCCTCTTGGGGGGTGAGCTGAGGCGCCTGCTTCATTGGTCTATCCTCTCCACAATCGTCGCCTCTCCTTGGCCCACCCCCACACAAAGGGTCGCCAGGCCGTAGCGCGGCGACTGGTCTGTTGGACAGCTCTGCTCTCCATCCGCCGGACATAGCGGCACTGTTCGATTGGCCGCCCGCCGTTGCATCTCGTGGATGAGAGTCGTCAGGATGCGGGCGCCGGAGCAGCCGAGAGGATGGCCCAGGGCGATTGCGCCGCCGTTAACATTTGTGATCGCCTCGCTCAAATTGAGCTCGCGCAAAACGGCCAGGGCCTGCACTGCGAAGGCCTCGTTGAGTTCGGCCAGGTCGATATCGACGATGGAAAGCCCTGCCCGCTTCAATACCTTGCGGGTGGCATCGACCGGTCCCAGCCCCATCATCCGGGGATCGACGCCGGCCGCGGCAGAGGCCACCCAGCGGGCCAGGGGACGAATCCCCAGGGCGTCGGCTTTATTTCTTGACATCAGCGCCAGCGCGCAGGCGCCATCGTTCAGTCCGCTGGCGTTGCCGGCGGTAACCGTACCGTTCTGGCGAAAGGTCGGCTGCAGAGAGCTCAGTGCCTCTGCGCTGGTGGCCAGTTGAAAGCTTCCGCTTGTCTTCGTGTAGCGAGGATGCTCATCTGTGTCCACGATCAAGGGGTCGCCCCGCCTCTGAGGAATCTTCAGCGGCACAATCTCTCGTTTGAAATAGCCCCGATTGATGGCGCGCACCGCTCGCCGCTGGCTCTGGAGGGCGAAGCGGTCCTGCTCTGCCCGGCTGATTTCTCCGCCGGCAATCGCGCCGGCACAGCTCATTTCAAAAATGTTCTCCGCTGTCTCTCCCATCGCTTCCAGGGGGAAGAGAGCCTCCATAGCCGGGTTGGGATAGCGCCAACCGAGGGTTGTATCGTAGCCTTCTGAAACTGTGTTGCCCGCCGGGCCGAAGCCGGTTGGATTTTTGGGCAGGGAATAGGGCGCGCGCGTCATACTTTCCACGCCACCCGCGATGAAGATATCGCCTTCGCCGCATAGGATTGCCCGCGCGGCCTGGTTTACCGCGTTGAGACCGCTGGCGCAGAGACGGTTCACTGTCACCCCGGCCACCTCCTGAGGCAGTCCGGCCAGCAGCAAGGCCATGCGGGCGATGTTGCGGTTGTCCTCTCCCGCTTGATTGGCGCAGCCGAGATAGACTTCCTCGATGTCCGCTGGATCGATAGCGGTCCGCTTGACCGCTTCTCTGATGACGATCGCCGCCAAATCATCCGGACGCACAGACGACAGCGCGCCGCGGATACGGCCGATGGGCGTGCGCACGGCGCTGACAATTACGACTTCAGTCATTGATCTTGCCTTCTGACGCGGCGGCAACTGACGACGAAATGGAAGGAAGGGACTCTGCGGCAAGCATAACGGAGGCGGTGTAGGGCCATATTCGTGGGTTCGCCGGTTCAGTCAGCCCACAAAATTGATCAATGCCTGAATTGCGCCGTGGTGCAGCCCTTCATGGTAGGTGTTGAAGATCAGAGCGCCATCTATATCTGAGATATCGACACCTGTCGAGGTGGTATATCGTTCAAACGGCCTCTCAGTGAATCGGCCCGCGGCGTAATCCTTTTCCAACTGTTCTTGTTGAGGCATCAGCATCTCTGCCAGCTCCTGGGCATCCGGTTGCGTCTGCCAATCCGTAGGGGATGTTCCTGGCAAGTACAGAGGAATCATCTCCTCTGATACGGACAGGGGCAGGCTACAGCGGCCATAGAGCAGACGCTGCTGAACGATCAGAATGTGCCCCAGATTCCAGGCGATATTGTTGTCGAACCCCTCAGGCATGGCGTGTAGCTGCTTGGCGGAGAGTCCCTTGACAGCTGTGTCGATTGAAGAGCGGATATGGCGATGCATGCCGATCGAAACCTGTGACATCTTTTCATGTCCTTTCAGAATTTGCATATATGGTGTATGAATAGATCAGAAACTCCGGTCGTGTTCCACAGTGGCGCGCAAAACAACCTATATTGCGCAATGTCTGTCCTGATCATTGTACCACAGCGCATTGTTGTGGACATACGCCTAGCGGTTGAGGCTTTATACAAAGCGGTGGGGCTGGGGACGAGCGCATCCTCTTGTCGAATCTTTATCGTTTCTTTATACTATTCTTTATACTATCTGAACCGGTTTGCGCGTAATAAGAATTGATATACACTTGTTTTGTCACAGTATAGCGCGAATATATAGCGCGAACTCTGTAGTCTGTTCGTAAGCGCTAACTGTGACAAGTACACTTTACCAGAGTCCACGGGAGGACATCATTATGCGATACGCATTTTCTGCCTTGCTATTGCGTTATTCTCGATGTTGCTGAATCCTGAGCGGATGCAGCGGGACGCGATTGGCGGCAGAACAAACTCCTGTTGTTCAGGAGGAATCAAGCGAAGCCGTCAATAGAGGAAAGATCAACCTCAACGATATGACAGGCGAAGAACCGCTCGGCACGATACCTGACTTGGGCGACCGCATGGTGCGGGAGTTCTTCGAGTATCAACCGTATATCAGCATCCAGCAGTTCCGTCGCGACATCGGCAAGTACGTTGACGATGAGCAGGTAGCCTTCTATGAGGAGTATGTGTTTGTGCCGGTGGATGTCAATGAATCTGATAAGGAAACGCTAAAGCAGATTCCTGGTATAGATGATTCAGTTGCGGAGACCCTCATGGCGGCGCGCCCCTTCGCTTCCAACGATGCCTTCCTGACAGCATTGTCTGACTACATCGACGCAGAACAGCTTTCGTCGTCGGCCTCCTACCTGAAGGAGTAATCCTATGCACTCAGAAATCCTGATTGGGCGTTATCGAAAATTCTTATTACTGGTCGCTTGCTTCATCTGTGTGGGTACGGTTGTCGAGTTGTGGTTGGAGGAACACATGGGAAACGTCGTCCAATTGATTCCCTTTGTTCTGTGTGGATTGGGCTTCGTAGCGATAGTTGCCACGCTCATGCGCCCACAGCGGATGACTGTCAGAGCGCTACGGATCGTGATGGCAGTCGTACTTGTCGGCAGCCTCTTCGGAGTATTCGAACACGTCGAACACAATTTGGCTTTTGCGCTGGAAATCCGTCCCAATGCAGTCCCGTCCGATGTGCTAATGGATGCGTTACGCGGCGCAAATCCGCTGCTAGCCCCCGGAATTCTGGCTCTTGCAGCAATCCTGGCTATTGGCGCCACCTACTATCATCCAACGTTACAGGATCAGTAACGTCGCCAGCTGACGATATTCTACTAAGCTGGGAAACTCCTCTACAAAAGAGATATCATGAATCCACGCGCTATCGGTCTGATTGCTTTCATTTGGCTTGCCGTCGTTCTGTGCATCGGCCTCACCCGTCCTGCGCCGACCACAGCTATCCGGCAATTGACAGCCGCCGCCTATTCCGACAAGGTTTTCGGCGCGTGGAAGGCGATTCTGGTCGCCAATCACTCGGGTCTGGACTATCAGGGTGTGTATTTGGCAGAGCCGGGGCCGGCGGGGGCGTTTTCTCTGCTCTTGCTGGACGAATGGTCGACCGACGACGACACCCAGGTGGAGTGGGTGGACCTCCACATTCTGGAGAGCCACGGACTCAGTCCATCCGCTGAACAGATTCGGGACGAATGGGTGGATCATCTGAATCACAATATCTGGGTATCGACCCGGCGGGCGCGGGATCTGATGGATGAGGGTTTCCTGCCGCCGGAGACAGGGAACCCGCAGAACAACCCGGATGGGGCCTGGTCCATAGACGCCCAGTTGCAAACAGAGCTGTTCGGGATGTTGGCGCCCGGAATGCCGGATGTCGCTGCCGCCTACGCTGAGCGCTTTGCCCGCATCACAAACAGCGGGCCGGCCGTGGAGGCCAGCGTCTTTTACGCCACGCTCTACAGCTTGGCTTTCTTCGAGGATGATATCCCTACGCTGATTGCAGTCGCCCGTCAACGCACGGCCGACGAGGCCATCATTGCGCCCATTGTGGATAACGTCCTGCGTTGGCATCAGGAACAGCCGCAGGATTGGCGCGTTGCCCGCCAGAGGATTCGCGATGTCTACGACACGGATCCGATGTGGTGGGCCTCCCGGGTAAACTTTGCTGTCACGCTTATGGCCTTGCTATACGGGGAGAGCGATATGCTCAAGACCGTCGAAATCGCCGCGCTGGCCGGTTGGGATGCGGACAACAATATGACCACCGCCGCCGGTCTATTGGGGTTACTCCACGGCTACACAGGGCTGCCGGAGGATATTCGCGCCAGCAGCGATGTGTACTTCAACGAAGACGTGACCGGCGATCTGCCCCGCTATGACAGCGTAACAGAGATCGCCCTGCGCACGCAGCGCCTGGCCGAGCGGATGATCCTGCGCTCGGGGGGATCGACAGATCGCAACCTGTATCGGATTTCAGAGGATATAGCGCGTTGGAGAGAGCGCTGAAAGGATGAAGCCGCCGCCCTGGTTGATTCCCCTGTCGCTCCTCTCCCTTTCTCTCCTCGCCTACAGCGGCATGGTGTCCATGCAGTTCCGACATGGAGAATTGGGCGGGCGCGTGGTAGTGGAGTTCCTGTACTGGTATGGGCTGGCGTTCGTCGGCTACATCGGTGCGATCCTGTGGGTAGAGCGATGGGGCGACAAAGAATCTCCTCCCAGCCCCTGTTCGCTGTACGAACGAAGCAAAGCTTTCGGACTTGGCTGGCTGTGGGGAGGAGGCTGCCTCTTTCGGTTCCTCTTCCTGTTCACGAGCCCCTCTCTGTCGTCAGATGTCTATCGCTACCTGTGGGACGGCCATGTGGCCGTAAACGGCATCAGCCCCTATGCATTTCCCATTGACGCCCCGGAATTGGATGGGCTGGACATCCCCATCCGCGCCCTGGCCAACCATGCATGGTTGGCCAGTCCATATATGCCGGTGGCCCAGTGGTTCTTCGCTGGCGTCGCCTTCCTCTTCCCCCTCAAACCGATCTCTATCCAAGTCGCCGTCGTTGTATTCGATCTGACAACCGCGTTGCTCATAGCGCAACTGCTGGCCCTCGCTCGTCTGCCCGGCCATCGTCTGCTCATCTATCTGTGGAACCCTCTCGTGATCGTCGAAGTTGCCCACGGCGCGCACGTGGACGCCTGGATGGTCGTGCTGATGATGGCGGCTGTATTGGGAATTGGCTATTGGAAATCAGATCAGGATGTAAGGATTGACAGGAAGATGCAGGATATATCCTGCCTTGATTCCTGCCAATCCAATACTCTTGATTCAGATGTTGAGGGACGCGGCGCGCCACGGCAACTGATGGATGCTCCTTTTGCCAGATTCGACGACGCGCGCCGGCTGTTGGCTGCGCTTTCGCCGGCTCTGCTGGCGCTGGCTACGCTTACGAAACTGATCCCCGTCCTTCTGACGCCAATCTTTTGGTGGCAATGGAACTGGGGCAGACGGTTGCTATACGGCGCGCTGAGCGTGGGGCTTCTGCTGCCGTCTGCCATGCGGGCTGGCTGGGGGCTGACCGGCGATCTGGACGGGCGTGGGCTGTTCGGCGCGCTGCGCATCTATGAGGAGTATTGGAAATTCAACAGTGGGCTGTTCCATTGGCTGGAGATGTGGCTCAGGGAGGCAGGCGTCGCCGACTCTCAAGACGTGACCCAGGAGATTGCGCTGTCGATTCTGGTTGCTCTGCTTCTGTGGGCGTGGCTGTGTTCCCGCCGTGATCGGAACGACCTGCGGGCGACCCTGCGCTGGCTGGCGGCGCCGTTGGCCGGCTATGTGCTGTTGACGATGACGTTCCATCCCTGGTATCTGTTGGCGCTCTTGCCGTTCGTGCCTTTGCTGACGCCGGGGGCAGACGAGCTACGGCGAATCTGGCTGTGGACGTGGCCCTGGCTTTGGCTCAGCGGCACGCTTGCCCTTTCCTATATTAGGTACATCGATCCCACCGACCCGCGGGAGTTCGAGTGGGTGCGCCGCTGGGAATGGCTGCCGACTTTGGGACTGTTGGGCATCGCGCTGGCGGTTACAAAGTGGCCGCTCAACTGCAGTGGTCGGTGGAAAGGTTCTGGTTTTTAGTTTCGAGTACCTGCGGTTCACTGACCACTGGAAACTGACAACTGCAGTGTCCACTAACTACTGGTTTATTCTCTCGCTTCGTAGCGGATCACCTGTAATCCCACAAATTTGGCCCGTCCGGTTTCCTGCAAGGATTTTTCTATCTCTCGAGGGATGATCTTGGTTGGATCCGTATACCAGTCGTGGGAATAGACGAGCCAGACCCGCTTACGCTCAGCGATCAACTGGTGGATGTACGGCGTCTCTGTCTCGGTCATCTTCGGCTCCAGGATTCCTCGTTCGAACAGATCCACTGGCAGCCCCCGTAGCTCCGTGTCCAAACCGTAATGCCGGTAGTAATATTCGAATGGAATCTGTACCCATGTGGCATTGAAGAAGATCACATCCCCTGGCCGCGCATGCTGCGCCACGTGGCTCGCGGCCTGATCCCAGCCCTCCTTCTGGAAGTAGAAGTAGTAGCCGTTCAGGGAGAGACCGCTCAGCGCGAGAACGGCGAGCAGGATGGCTGCCTGCAGGCCCCGGCGCGCCGTTGGCAAGAGGCCGGCATACCGGCCTGTTCCTGCCTCCGCGGCGATTCCTTCGGTGTCGCTTCCCGCATGGGGAAAACGCGCCAGCGCCTGGCTCAGGGTACGGATGCCCGCAGCGACCAAAAGAAAATAAGGCAGTGTGGTCCAGATGAGTGTGTGGTCGGAATAGATCGGGCGGTGTAGGCTGACCAGTAAGGCGATGATGTGGGGAAGCGTAAACAGACAGGCGAGCAATATGGCCGAACCGCTGTTGTCAGAGAACGTTGAATGCGCCTCTGCTCGAGAGAGGCGCAATAATGAAGTTGCGGTCCGATCGTCTTGTAGGGTTTTCTGTTTGGGAGGGCGCCGCCGCCATCTGCCGGCCATCGAGATATAAGCGCCCTTCAATCGACAGCCCTGCGATAGCAAACCCACCAGTCCAACCAGCGCCAGAACCGGATAGGCCCCCATCCATACTGGGAGCAGAGGCAGATCACTGGGCAAAAAGGCAAAGTGAAAGTTGTGGAACGTATCCAGCGCCAGCCTCGGCCAGGGCGGTGGTAGCCAGAATTCCCGCTCCACGCCGATCACCTGGATTGCGAATGGCATGGCCCAGGGCAGCCACAACAGAAGCGCCAATCCTTGGAATTTGATCCAGCGTATCCAAAACTCAGGGGGGCCGGCTGCTGCCGAAAGGTGAGGAGAGAGAACACCTTTCACTTCTTTTTGCTCGCTCCTCACGACTCGCCTGGAAAGCAGAAAGATGATGCCCATCGCCGCATTCAGCGCCACCGGCAGATAGACCGCTGCAGTGTTGTGGGTCAGCATCACAAGAGCCTGGGCAACGGCCAAGCCGATCCAGTCTCTTCGAAGGCCGGGCGCCGTGCGTCTGCGGCGCATGGCACGGCCTTGGGATAGGAGTGGGTCTTGTGAGGCATGAGCGCTCTGCTGGTGTTGAACTGGCGGGGATGCTGAAGGCGTCGGCAGGCGGGCAAGGAAGAACAGGACGCACGCCATCTCTAACGTCAGCAGCGCGTACATGCGGGTCTCCTGGGCGAAACGCACGTGGAAAGGTGATACAGCCAAAATGGTCACAGCAATCATCGCTAGCGGTCGATCCAGTAGACGGCGGGCCGCGGCGTAGAAGACCGGCACGGTCAGTGCGGAGGCCAGGGCAGAGAGTGTCCGCACCGCGCCCTGCAGGTCGCCGAATAGCCCAATCCAGACATGTAGCAGGCTGTAGTACAGGGGAGGATGTTGGTCGATACGGATCAGCCAGCGCCAGATTTCGGTCAAGCCGTGGCGGGCAACCCATAGGCTGAACGCCTCATCCATCCAGATGGCCTTCTCGTCGATCAGGTAAAAGCGCAGGAAGGTAGCGACGATGGCGACCGCGCCCACAAATATCAGTTCGCTCTGAGGCGTTGGAATGGTAAGAGTAAAACGTGATCTGAATATTGCGCTCATCGACCGCATTATGACATGCGCCGCCCCGGACCTCAACTACGATGCGCGGCGGCTGATGGGGATTGCATAGGGCTTCAGCTCCATGTACAATTCTATAGAGCGTATGCAGGAAGCACATCTGAAATTTGCCTACCGGGTGTTGGGATTGCCGAAGCCAGATGCGGTTTGATTTTTCCAATCGATATCGAAACCGCTTGCAGGCTCCCTCAGGTATGCTGGCATCTCTTGCATTCCCTGACTATCGTCTGCTTCTTAGTTCCAATACGCTCTGGTGGCAGGCTCTGTACATAGAGATGCTGGTTCTTGGCTGGCTGGCGCTGGAGCTGACCGACTCGGCCGCTTTGGTGGGGTTGATCGGCTTTTGCCGCTCGATTCCGGTTCTGTTTGTGGGCGGATTTGGCGGTGTACTGGCGGATCGGATGGGCCGTCGTTCGCTAATCATCGCCGCTCAAGCGATAACACTCTGCATGTATGGGGCGGTGGCGCTGCTGCTGGGGCTGGGGCGGCCGCCGGCTCTATGGCATCTGGTGATCATCGCCCTGTTGCTGGGCAGCGCTTGGGCGACAGACTGGCCGACCCGCCGGGCACTGGTGCCGGATCTGGTGGGCCGCTCCCGCATAGTCGACGCCTTGCTGCTGGAAAATCTGGGCCAGGGCATCGCTCGTACCATCGGACCGTTCATTGCCGGCTTTGTGATCGATGCCTTCGGCGCTTTGGGCTGCTTCCTGATGCTGAGTGGTCTGGCGGCTACGTCTCTATTGCTTCTGCGCGCCCTCTCACGGCAGCCAATTTCCCATACATCCTCTCCATCCAGCGCTTCGCCTTGGGCACAGATGCGGGACAGCGTGCGTTATGTGCGCCATAACCAGTCGATTCTGGCGGTGGCCTTGGTCACGATAATTGCGAATATGCTGGTCTTTCCGTATATGATCTTCCTACCGGTTTTTGCCAGGGATGTGCTGCAGCAGGGAGCGGTGGGTCTCGGTTACCTCGGCGCGGCTGTGGGTATCGGCAGTTTCAGCGGGCTGTACTTGGTCCATCGGGCGCGGCATTCCGCCAGTCCCGGTTGGATTTTCCTTGTCGGCACGTTCGTTCAGTGCCTCGCCTTGTTGGCTTTCACAACCAGTACAATTTTTACTGTGTCTTGGGGTTTGCTGTTGGTGGTAGGAATCGGTCATGCCTGTTTCGGAATTATGCAAAGCTCGATCGTGCTGCTGGCCGCCACGGATGAGATGCGCAGCCAGGCGATGGGCGCCATCGCTGTTGCCATTGGCGCGGGTCCTTTTGGCCGGCTCCAGACTGGTCTGTTGGCACAGGCCTTCGGCGCGCCCCTGGCCGTCGGTGGGGAAGCTGCCGTGGCAGCCCTGCTGATCGTGGCAGTGGCCGTGGGTCTGCCGGGCTTGCGTCAAGTCTCCGGCTCTAGAGGCACTGTTATGAAAGTGTAGTCGCCCTGCGCTATCTCTTCAGGAATGCATCGATAGGGTTCAGGTTTCTGGCCAAAAAACCAATTCTGAAATTTCAATGTCAGGCAGCGGTGTAAAGAGCGCATTCCGAATTTTGCGCTTTCTAGTGAATCACCTATACAATCCTTCTCAACACAACATCACCAAAGGAGAGAACATGCGTCGTCTATGTCTAATCCCTTTGCTTTTGGCTGCCATCGTTGTGTTGGCGGCGTGCGGGAGAGATGCCGAAGAACCAGCAGCGCCTACAGAGCAGGCCATGGCAGAAAAGCCTATGGTCTCCGAGCCATTGACGGCTCTACCGGAAGTAAATCCTCTGGAAGTGACCGGCGCCATCATCTCCGCGGGTAGCTCTACGGTCTTCCCCTTGTCCGAAGCCATGGCCGAACGCTTCAAAGACGAAGGCTACGCCGACAACATCACCATCGACAGCATCGGCAGCGGCGCCGGCTTCGAACGCTTCTGCGTCGCTGGCGAGTCGGACATCTCCAACGCCAGCCGCCCCATCAAAGACTCCGAACGGGAATCCTGCGCCGCCATCAACCGCAACCCCATCGAATTCCGCGTCGGTACCGATGCCCTGGCCGTGACTGTCAGCAAGGACAATGACTTCGTCGATACCCTCACCCTCGAAGAACTGGCGCTCGTTTTCTCCTCCGCCAACACTTGGGCCGACGTGAACCCGGATTGGCCGGATGAACCGATTCAGCGCTTCAGCCCCGGCACCGATAGCGGCACCTTCGACTACTTCGTCGAAGAGGTCTTCGATAAAGACAAAGAACCGATCCTGAGCGCCCAAGCCATTCAGCTTTCTGAGGATGACAATGTGCTTGTTCAGGGCGTGACCGGTAGCCCCTATGCAATCGGTTACTTTGGCTATGCCTACTATCAGGAAAACACCGACATCCTGAAAATCCTCGCCATTGACGGCGTCGAAGCCACTTCCAACAATGTCGATAACGCCAGCTATCCGCTCGCCCGACCGCTGTTCATCTACTCGGATGCCAGCATCATGGCAGAGAAACCTCAGGTGGCTGCCTTCATCAACTTCTACCTGACCTATGTCAACGAGGAGATCGAACGCGTCGGGTACTTCCCAGCCGATTCCGCTGTCCTGGGCGCTGCCAAGCAGAGCTTGCTGGACGCGATCAACGCAATCGATCAGTAAATATAATTTGGTCAGGTATCTGGCCCGCAGAATCTTTGCTGGGAACTGTCAGCAACAATCTCTGAAGATGCGGGGAGAAATATGACACAATCGGCGCCAATGGCGCATGCCGCCCTATCGGCAGAATCGATGCGAGGGCCAATGGCAGGCGCTGGCCAGGGGGATACCACTGTGCCCGGGGGCGGCCCACCGCTTGATCTGAGGCGCAAACCACGCCTGGCGGAGACCATCATCCAAGGGTTTCTCTTCCTGTGCGGCGCCATTTCGATCCTGACAACTCTGGGCATTGTGCTTGTTCTGGGCCGGGAATCGTTGCTGTTCTTCGCCAACGAGGAAGTCGATCTGCTGAAATTCTTCGGCGGGACGGAGTGGCAGCCGGCCATTGGCCGATTTGGCATCTGGCCCCTGGTCACGGCCACATTCATGGCCAGCCTCATCGCGATGGCCGTGGCCCTCCCGATGGGTCTATGTATTGCAATCTATTTAAGCGAATACGCCGGCCATCGGGCGCGCAGCATTCTGAAACCGATTCTCGAAGTGCTGGCCGGCATCCCGACTGTTGTGTATGGCTACTTCGCCCTGACATTCATGACACCTCTGCTGCGCGTCATATTCGGCCGAGACCTCGTTGAGATCTACAACACGGCTTCCGCAGGGATTGTGATCGGCATTCTGGTGATTCCGCTGGTCAGTTCGATGAGCGAGGATGCGCTGAGCGCGGTACCCAACTCACTGCGTCAGGCTTCATACGGATTGGGGGCGACGAGGTTGGAAACTGCCGTTCGTATCGTTGTGCCGGCTGCGCTCTCCGGCGTGGCGGCCGCGTTTATCGTGGCTATTTCGCGGGCCATCGGTGAGACGATGATTGTCGCGATTGCCGCCGGCGCCGGCCCCAACTTTACCTTCTCGCCTTTTCGCGCGGCTGAAACCATGACCGGACATATCGTGCGCATTAGCGGGGGCGATCTGAGCTACGACTCCATCGACTACAACAGCATCTTTGCCATTGGCCTTCTACTCTTCCTGATAACCCTGAGTTTGAACATCCTTAGCCAGTGGATTGTACGTCGCTTCCGGGAGGAGTACGAATAATGGCGCTCCGATCACAACAGCCTGTAGCCCAGCGAGCCGCTGGCCTGATGCCCTCCAGAGCGATCTCTCATAAGCAGGTGAAGGTACGCCAGCGACGCGGGCATATCTGGGCGGTCATCTTTCAGCTCGCCCTGTTCTCTGGAATCATCGCACTGGGCGCGCTGCTCTATAACATTGTCAATCAGTCTTTCGGCTATGTCGCCATCATCAATGAAATCGATCCCGCGGAGTTGGCAGTTGACGGAGTGCCGCTAAACGAGCTACCCAAAGACACATTGACGCGCATCCTGGAGACGAACATTTCCAAGGGGCTCATGCGGCGCTACGAAAATGACATGCCCTTTACCGAACGTAGCCGGGAAAATGTCCATGAACTGATTTTGGAGCGGGTGGTCGAGCCACAGGTCGCTGCCACCTGGAGCCTGGCGGACTCGATTTTTGCCCGTACGCGAGTTTTTGAGGAGGCAAAAGAGAAGTATCCTGATTCCCACGTCTATTTTCGCAGTTGGCTGACGACGAACTTCGTATCCAAGGCGCAATCGAGTGAACCATTGCGGGCTGGCGTGCGCACCGCGATTTTCGGCTCCTTGTGGGTCGTAGCCATCACCATTCTGTTTTCTTTCCCGATCGGCGTGGGCGCTGCAATCTATTTGGAAGAGTATGCCCACAAAGAGCGCTTTCTCAACCGCTTGATTCAAACCAATATCAACAATTTGGCCGGCGTCCCATCGATCATCTACGGCATGTTAGGGCTGGCTATCTTTGTGCGGATGCTGGAAGTTTTCACCAGTGGATCGTTTCTCGATGGCGGAGGCGATACCACGGCCAATGGGCGCACAATCATTTCCGCCGGCCTTACCCTGGGCTTGCTGATTTTGCCACTGATTATTATTAACGGGCAGGAAGCGATTCGGGCCGTGCCCCATTCTCTACGTCAGGCCGGCTTCGGCTTGGGCGCTACCCATTGGCAAGTCATTTGGCATCACGTGCTTCCCGGCGCAATGCCCGGCGTTTTGACTGGCACGATTCTCGCAGTCAGCCGGGCCATCGGCGAGACCGCGCCGCTAATCGTTGTGGGCGCATCAACGTTCATAGCCGTGGATCCAAACGGCCCGTTTTCCAAATTCACTGTGCTACCGATTCAGATCTACCAATGGACATCTCGACCGCAGGATGAATTTCGCAATCTCGCCGCCGCGGCGATTTTGGTGCTTCTCATCCTGCTTTTGTCCTTGAACGCATCTGCCGTGCTATTGCGCAATCGCTTTAACCGCAATCAGGCCAACGCCTAGAGGAGTACCCATGTCTATTGCCATTGAACGCCCTCTGCGGACAGAAGAGGGGCCGAACGCCGCATCCCAAAATGGGATGAACAGGTACGCAATTGAAGTCGGGGCTATGAACGTCTTCTATGGCGACTTTTGCGCGGTGCGGGACGTGTCTATGCAGGCGCCGACGAACAAGATCACAGCGATAATCGGTCCATCTGGCTGTGGCAAGAGCACGGTACTTCGTTGCTTTAACCGTATGAACGATCTTATCTCCAGTGTCCGCATAGAAGGTAAAGTTCTGTTTCAGGGACAGAACATCTACGATGTCAGCGTCGATCCGGTGGAAGTGCGTCGTCGCATCGGGATGGTTTTTCAAAAGCCGAACCCCTTCCCGAAAACGATCTATGAGAACGTTGCCTGGGGCACGCGCATCAACGGCTTTAAGGGCGATATGGACGAATTGGTGGAAAGGGCGCTGCGGGCTGCAGCCTTGTGGGACGAGGTCAAAGACAAACTGCAGCAGAGCGCGCTCGGCCTTTCCGGCGGCCAGCAGCAGCGTCTGTGTATCGCCAGGGCCATAGCGGTTGAACCGGAGATAATTCTGATGGACGAGCCGGCTTCAGCGTTGGACCCTATCGCCACGCTGCGTATCGAAGATCTGATGAAGGAACTATCGGAACAGTATACGATTATCGTTGTCACGCATAATATGCAGCAGGCCGCTCGAGTCTCTGATTACACGGCCTTCTTTAACGTCGATGACAACCGTACCGGCTATCTGATCGAGTTCGACGATACCGAAAAGATCTTCACCAATCCCAGTCAGAAAAGCACAGAGGATTATATCACTGGTCGCTTCGGCTAGAAGCCCGATGTGTGCGGAGACAACTCTTTTATGGATAGGCAGCGCGTCCTCATAGTATGCGCGGGCAATTCCTGTCGCAGTCAGATGGCAGAAGGGCTGATCAACCATTTTCTAGGCGAGCGCTGGCAAGCGTTTTCGGCCGGTTCGGCGCCATCAGGCTATGTGCATCCCCTTGCGATTCAGGCGATGGCGGAACTGGATATCGACATCAGCAACGGCGTCTCCGAGTCGGTTGAAGCGTATCGCGATCTGAAACCGGATCTGGTCGTAACTGTATGCGACAACGCAGCTCAGAACTGTCCTGTCTGGGTGGGGGAGGGCAAAGTCGCGCATATGCCTTTCGACGACCCGACAGATGCGGCCGGGAGCGAAGCGGATAGAATGGCAGCCTGCCGGCGGGTGCGGGATCAGATGCGCGCCGCATTGCTCGCCTATCTTCAGGAAGCCTAGAGCATCGGATAGTTAGGAGGCAAGCGATGGTACTCTTACGCGCAACATTTGTTCGCGAGTTGGGGGCTCTCCAAACAGATACATTGATGCTCGGCAGTATGGTGATTCAGGCGCTCAAAGAGTCGGTCGAAGCTTTGCGGCGCAGAGATCTACACACTGCCAGACGCCTCATTCAAGAAGATGAAATCATAAATAAAAAGCGTTATGAGATTGAGGCAGAATGTCTGCGTCTAATCGCTACGCAGCAGCCAATGGCCGGTGACCTGCGGCTGATCGCCGCGGTTCTGGAGATCAGCACAGAACTGGAACGGATCGGGGACTATGCAAAGGGTATCGGGCGCATTATCATACTGGTCGGGCCGGAACCGCTGATCAAACCCCTCGTGGATATTCCCCGCATGTGTGAAATCGCCACTGAGATGCTCCAACAAGCTCTCGACGCCTTTCTGGCTCAGGATCTGGAGGCTGCCCGAACGATTCCTTTACGTGACGATGAGGTCGACGCCTTGTATAATCAAGTCCATCGCGATCTGATCGCCATGATCATAGAAGATTTGACCCTGATTGACCGCGCGAATTACATGCTTTGGGCCGCCCACAACCTGGAACGAGCCGCAGATCGGGTCACCAATATTTGTGAACGGATTATCTTTACAATTACAGGGGAATTTATCGAATTCGACATGAATTGACAGATCGATAGATTGAAGCAGGTTGACAAGCTGTCAGGCATGATGTAAGATCGGTCAAGGCTGACACATTCTGAATGCAGAGAGTTCGTCAGTCGATTTGAAATTTGCGCGAATTGTAGAATCCCATTACTATCTGAAAAGTAAACGTATGCGCACTCCCCCTCACTTGCATTTCTCCAGGAGTGTTGTACCATACATAATATGGGTATAATTCCTGACTCTTCAGGATTTATCACAATCAACCGTGATGGCTGTACTTTTTGTACTTTCGTACCAATCAATCATCTGTCCCATCCTACCACCACGACTGCCTTTAGGAGGTATGAAATGCTCAATCGACGTGCGACGTTCTGGGCCACTATATTGCTCATAGCGGCTCTCGCTCTTTCGGCCTGCGCGCCCCGTGCCGGTCAAGGCGCTATCGAGGCCGAGCCTGACGACCTGATCATCGACCTGCCCGCCCTTGTCATCGACATCGCGTTAGACGGCTCGGCCTCGATAGGCAACGTGCCGTTGGCCGACCTGGACGCCTTGACCGGCCCCCTGCCAGACCTTTCCGTCCCGTCAGCAATCGTTGCCTTGATGATAGGTGGCAACGTCCAGCACATTCAGTTGAACAACACATCCGGCGGCTTGCTGCTGTTGATCAATGGCGAGAGTGTGCCATCCATCACCTACGACGGCGAATCTTTGTCAGCCACTGCGGATGCGCTCAACATCTTCGGCGTGGCCATCCCGATGATGGACAAGCTTCTCGGCCTCGTGGACCAGATCGGCATTGGTGTAATCGCCCGCTTCCCGGTTCTTCCGGGCGCAGAGGCGATTCCTCTATACGTAGAAGGTGACGGCAGCGCCGCTATGGCCGCCAAGTCCGCGCAGAATGAGTTCCTGGCCGCGGTGGGTACGCCGCCCCGCGTCAACCTGCCCATCTTTTACGAAGCGGACGGCAGCTTTACCATTGGCAACATGACTGACGCCGAATGGGCTGGGCTTACGGGTGACCTTTTGGCGCCTCTGCGTCTGAACCCGGCCATGCTCTTTCTCGCGGCACAATACGACATTTCTGAACTGGGCATCAGCACAAACATCGATGGCATCACCATTGTCATCAACGGTAACGTACTGCCGACTCTGGACTGGTCCGGTGGCAAGGCAACCCACCTGCTAAACGTGGTCGACCAGATAGGCATGTTGGATATGGTCATGCCGGGCATGGGCGGTATTATGGCCATGGTGCACAATCTGCTTCCGATCGTCCAGACCGCAGACTTCGACCTGACTGTGCATCTGCCCGCTTCCGGTATGGCGGCAACCCGCTAACCCAGGGCCAGCCAAACCAGTACAGCAGACAAGCATGTTCGCGACAGACCCGAATGAAAGAGGAGGTGTGACGTTGGTGTCATACCTCCTCTTTTCGTCGCTTCACTGTTTCCCACATGGCCGCCGGCAGAACAACAGCATTGCCGGCATTACACCGGGCCGCTCATGTACAGTTCGCCCGGCGTGAAGCCGCGTGCAGTATAATAGGCTTGGGTACCCGTGGCTGCGATCACGCTGATGCGTTCAAAGCCGGCTTCCCTGCTTATGCGCCGCGCTTCTGTCAGTAAACGGGTACCAACGCCTACGTGCTGGGCCGCGCCCGTTTCTGCGCGTCCGATGGCTAAGGCAGGCCCATACACATGCACTTCCCGAATCATCGCGTTGCCTCGAATCTCGTCCAGAAACGCGCGGCTACCAACCCCGGTGGTCTTGGGCAAACTCAGCCGTAGAAAGCCGGCGATAGGGGCAAGTTGCCTGCTGTTTGCTGTGTGGCGCGTCCCCTCTCTCTCTATAACATAGTGCAAGAAATGCTCGACTGTGAGATCCGTTGTGTAGGAACAGATGGCCAGGCGCAGCTCCTCCTCCCGCACCTCCAGACGACGCACTTCACGGCAACGGATACAACCACAGCGTTCGCCCCGGCGCTCCAGCTCCTGGTGGACGACCTCCCGCAGATTGCTGGTCTTCACGCCGGCCTGGATGTGATGGGCGGGAATATCGCGGAACAGCCGGTTGACCCGCGTATACGGCGGTATCAGCGGTTTGATGTCCGCCAGCAGCGCAACCAGTTCCCGCTCTGAATAGGGTGTATAGTGGCCTGCCTGCCATTTCTCATAGAGTTCCGTATCGGCGATCAGTGAACAGGGGTAGATTTTCAGTTCGTCCGGTCGGATCGCCGGATCATCGAAGAAGTGACGAAATGACACCCGGTCCGATTCCAGTGTGGCGCCGTAGAGATTCGGCATCCAGTGCAGATGCAGTTTGAACCCGGCTGTGCGCAACAATCCCAGCGCCTGCCGAACCTCGGCCACCGTATGGCCTCGTTTATTCAGGGCCAGCACACCATCGTCCAGGCTCTGCACGCCGATCTGCACTTTCGTCACCCCCAATCGACGCAGATGACGGATTTCGTCCGGGGTGATCCAATCCGGCCGTGTTTCAACGACCAAGCCGACGTTGCGATGAGCGGATAGGACGTTTCGCTGCTGGGCCTCCTCTAGGGTGATGGATGGCGTGAAGTCCGGGCTGCCAACAGCGTTCATGGCATCGTAGCAGCGGCGGATAAACCATTCCCGATACCCTTGGCTGTACGCGCTCCACGTGCCTCCCAGAATCAATAGCTCCACTTTGCTGGCGTCGTGGCCGATACTTTCGAAGGCGTCGATACGGCCGAACGTCTGCTTGAAGGGATCAAACCCGTCCCGCTCGGCCCGCTGCGCCCCTGGCTCGTCATAGATGTAACTTTTGGGCATCCGCCAGTCATCCGGGCAGAAGATGCATTGGCCCGGACAGCCTGCGGGCGCGGTCAGGACCGTCACCGGGGCCACGCCGCTGGATGTGCGCACAGGCTTCATGCGAATCCGGTCCATCAGCGCCGGATCTGGCGTCAGCTCCCCCTCATCGATCAGATACCGAAAGCCGGCCACCAGGTCGGACTTGGCGAAAAATCCCTTGCCGTCTTTCGGGTATCGGGCTAAAATGGAACGCAGAGACCGTTTGGCATCCCATTCGGACTCCTGCACGGCCAGGATTTCCCGGAAAATCGCAGACAATACAGACCGGTAGTGAGCCGGGTTGAACCAGCGTTTGCGCTGCCATTCCTGGGAAATCTGATGCACTTCTGCCGGTATTTCTGCCGGCGCCAGAACTCGTTTCATTGTTTCGGTGCGCAGTTGATATGGACCCGCGAACGCAGGACGCGTTGCTGAGAGTAAATCGCCGTTTTTATCAGCGGGTGGCTTTCCACTTCGACGCCACCCGCCAAGGGTGGACACCGGGACTACTCGCTATTCTACCTTATTTCGCGGCAGGGACGAAAGAAGATCTGGCGGTCTTGGATGTCGGCTGTGGCAATGGACGCTTTGCCCGACTGCTGGCGCAGCAGGGCATCACTGCCCGCTACACAGGCGTGGACGGGAATGCGCGGTTGCTCAGACTAGCCCAGGAGTCTGTCGTTGATCTTCCAGGAATCGAAAGCAGATTCATACAGACGGACCTGGCGGATCCGGGCTGGGTAGAGGCCCTCGCCAGCGGGGAGCAGACAGGTTGGGGCGAGGGCTCAAGGGTCGATGGCCAAATTTTTCCAGCCCAGCTACCGCGCCTCTCTCGAGCAGAGGCGCATTGCAACAGTTTTGGGTTTGATGTGACGCTCTGCACAGCAACCATTCAGCACCTGCCGGGCTATGATCTGAGGCTACGCCTGCTGCGGGATTTCCAGCGTCTGCGCGCCCAATATGTGATTCTTTCCTTTTGGCAGTTTCTCAGCTATGAACGGTTTCGGGCCAAACTCATAGACCCGCAGACCGTTGGCATCGATCCGGCCACGCTGGAGCCAGGCGATGGTCTGCTTCCCTGGCGGCAGGGCGTCGAGGCGATCCGCTATGTCCATCAGGTCGATGAAACCGAACTCCGGCAACTGGCGGCGGACGCTAGTCTGTCTGTCCTGCGCGTTTTTTTTGCCGACGGCAAAGAAAACGATCTGAATTTGTATGCGATCCTGACCCCTGTTTCCCAGTCGCGCCCCACAGTGGCGCGCAAAACAACACCATCAACGGGCGTGTAGAATCTTTCGCCCTTACACCGCTCATCACTGCGCCATGCAACTCGACAAACGAACCCAAGATATCTTCAATGAATTTACAGCCAACTTTGATGGCGCACCGACTCATCTGGCTATCGCGCCGGGGCGGGTCAACCTCATCGGCGAACATACGGATTACAACGACGGCTTCGTTTTGCCCATTGCGCTGGACCGGGACGTGCGCGTGCTGTTCCGTCCCCGCTCCGATCGCCAGGTGAAGATCTACGCGCTGGAGTTCGATTCCTGGACCGATTTCGAGATCGGCGCATTCCAATGGGACGACGATCAGCTCTGGCCCAATTATGTGCAGGGGGTAAGCCAGGCACTGGCCGAGACGGGGGTTAGCCTGCAAGGGTTCGAGGGGGTCGTCAGCGGCAATGTGCCACGGGGCAGTGGGTTAAGCAGCTCTGCAGCCCTGGAGATCGCCGTTGCCAAGGCGTTTCTGGCGTCAGCCAATCAGATCCACGCGCTGTCCGGCCCGCAGCTGGCTCAGGCTGCCCAGAAGGCCGAGAACGAGTACGTGGGCGTCAACTGCGGCATCATGGACCAGTTCATCAGCGCACTGGGCGAGGAAGGCCACGCTTTGCTGATCGACTGCCGCTCGCTGAACTATCGGCGCGTCCCCTTGCCGGCGGACGCAACTCTTGTGATTGGCAACACAAAGGCCAGTCGCTCCCTGGCCGGCAGCGCCTACAATGAACGCCGGGCCCAATGTGAGGACGGCGTGCGCCGGCTCCAGGCTGTTTTGCCGAGCATCACCGCCTTGCGGGATGTTACCAGCGCGCAGTTGGAAGCCTACAAGAATCTGCTGCCGGAGACCGTCTATCGGCGCTGCCGTCACGTCATCAGCGAAAACGAACGGGTGCACGCTACAGTGGAAGCCTTCGAACAAGACGAATTGCAGCGTGTCGGTCAACTGATGAACGCCAGCCATACCAGCTTGCGGGATGATTACGAAGTCAGTAGCAGAGCGCTGGATGTGATGGTCGAGGCCATGCGTAGCTATCCCGGTTGCCTGGGCGCACGCTTGACCGGGGCCGGCTTTGGCGGCTGCGCAGTGGCCCTGATACGGGCTGGCTCAGAAGCGGATGTGCGCCAGGCGATACGAAAAAGCTATGCCACAACGATGAACCTGTGGCCGGAGGTGTACATCAGCGCGCCGAGTTCAGGGGCGCGCGTGTTGCCTCTCACGTAAGGAGAAATCAATGTCCAAGCGCTATAGTATCGAACGTAGCCGTCCGCGCATGCCCGGCTACGGCGTGCCGGAGAGCGCAGAGGGCCTGCTGTCCTGGGCGTTCGTCGACAGCCGCATGCGCGACGCGCTGAACTATTGGGTCGCCAGCGCCGGAGCCGACGGGCGTCCACACGCGGCGCCGGTATGGGGCGCGGGCTGGACGACATCTTCTATTTTGAGGGCGCGGGTCGCAAAATACGCAACCTGCGCGCCAATCCACAGGCGGTCGTTCATCTGGAGAGCGGCAACGAAGTGGTCATTATCGAAGGATATTTTGAAGAGATAAGCCGGCCGAATCGCTCATTCTTCCAGGAGCTGGATGAAGAGTTTGCCCGCAAATATGTGACCTACCGCCCCAGTGGAAATTTATCCAGCCCCGACGCGCAGCCCTACCCCGACGGCGGCCTGTTTGCCATCTACCCGCAGGCAGTTATTGCCTGGAACAGCTTCCCGAACGACGCCACTCGCTGGCGCATCGCGCG
The DNA here is from genome assembly GCA_958295915.1 of uncultured Caldilineaceae bacterium. Lineage (GTDB taxonomy): Bacteria > Chloroflexota > Anaerolineae > Caldilineales > Caldilineaceae > Bin5. The sequence goes on along the minus strand of OY282381.1, from coordinate 1,046,625 downwards.
CGCAGAGCGCGACTATGTCTCTCTTTCGCTACCGACGCCACGAAATCGTATAGGATAGGGGTGTCTTTATCCACTGAACGCAGAAGGAGAGCAGAAATGCCAACGCTACAGAACTACCAACAGTTCGAAGGGATCCACTGGGAGACGGGCACTGTCCGCAACTACTACGATTTCCGCGGCGTGAAGGCGCCCCATACGGGGGCGCCCTATACAGAAGCCCTACTGATGGGCGTCAGCGGCGGCGCGGTGATGGGTTATTTTGTCTTCGCCTACAAAGGCTACGACCCCCACGCCCGCATACTCACCCGCAATACATTCGACCCAATGGAGACGATGCTTCAGCGGCTCGGCGCGGTGCAGGAGGTGCGCCAGACAGCCAGCGCGGACAAGGCTGTCAGGAACCTCGTCGATGCGCTGGACGACGGCACGCCCGCCATCACCTGGGTCGATGCGTTCAGCCTGCCATACGATCCGCAACCATACGAATGGGACATCTGGCATATGCTCCCGGTACTCGTTTTTGGCTACGACGAAGAGGCCGATCAGGTCTCGATTGCGGACAGGGCACGGGTGCCCCTGATCGCCTCCACCGGGGAGCTGGCCGTGGCAAGGGCACGGATAAAGAAGACCAAACACCGCATCCTGACGCTGGATATGCCGGACCCTGAGAAACTGCCGGCAGCTGTGCAAATGGGCATTGGGGACTGCATCAAGCTATACACGGAAAAGCCGCCTAAAGGGGCGCGCCACAACTTTGGCTTTGCGGCCTATCAACGCTGGGCCGATGCGCTGAGACGACCGCAGATGAAAGGCAGTTGGGCCAAAGAGTTCCCACGGGGCCGCAAGATGTACGCCGGGTTGGAATCGGTCTTCAGCGATATCAATACATTCGGCAAGGAAGGCTACGCAGAGCGGGATCTGTACGCCAACTTTCTGGACGAGGCTGCCGTCATCCTGGAGAAGCCGGTCTTGCGGGAGGCTGCCGCCCAGTTTCGGCTCAGCGCCCAGGCCTGGGACGATCTGGGGCGGACGCTGTTGCCGGACAGCGTGCCGATCTGGGCCGAGGCGCGGCAGCGGATGCTGGACAATCAACGGCTCTTTTTGGAGCGAGGCAACGCCGCCGCGGCAGAGGGCCAGGCCAACGCCGAGCGTCTGATTGCGATTCGCCGGCAGATGGAAGCCGACTTCCCTCTCTCGGACGCAGAGACAACTGCTCACTTGGAGCAGATCGCCGAGCGCGTTCTGCGCATCCGAGATATCGAAGAGCCGGCTGTGGCGGCGATGCGAGAAGCAATGGCGATGTGACGGCGCCGCTGAAGTGTTGGACGCGCGCTCGGTTGCGTCCCAGATTAGGGGACATTCGGTTGCGTAACGCGTACCCAGCTTGCCGAATCCAGTATCGATTGACTCTCGCATCCTTCTGGCCTATCCTATTCGCAACGGGTGTGATTCGTTGGCAAGGCAAAGCCATGCTCTTCAGGCATCCTGAATGCGCAAGGCAGACGCACAAAGGAGTAAGAACATGATGTCCTCTCCGATATCCGTGGAGTACAGCAAGCTCTACAGGCTTAGCGATCCATTTGCCACCCGTCCCTTTCGCCTTCGTGACCGGCTCCCTATTGGAGCATTGCCGGGAGCCAGAAGCCATTTGCTGGCGCAGGGCAAGTTTGTATTCGATGAACCGATACAGTTCGATGCCGCTTCTGGAGGGCACGCTACCGATGTCCTACGGTCTCAAGACCCGTTGCTGTTCTGCGTTTCCGGGCGACTCATTCGTTTACTGGAAGAGAACGAAATCACGGGGTGGTCTACCTATGCGGTCGAAGTCTATGACCGCCAGGGAGCCTTCCTGCCCGATTACCATGGCTTCGCTATCACTGGCACCGTGTGTGAGCCAGACTATAGCCGCAGCGCTGTGATTGACAAACCACCGCGATTCCCCGGAGCGGAGGGATATCAGATATACAAAGGGCTCTACTTTGACGAGAGCCAATGGGATGGGAGCGACATGTTCTGGGTAGGTATGGGAAAACGCGTTATCGTGGACAGGGTGTACAGGCTCTTCAGAAAGCACAAAATTCGGAATACGCTCTTCACACCGTTAACTGAGTATGAAATAAATGTCAGTAATACGCGGCCACTAAATGTGCTTCCAATCACGCGATTTCTGAAATTCTGACGATCCAATAGCGGCTTATCTCATTCGACGACCCTCATCCGCTACTATAGCTTCAACGGTCAGCGCATTGCCGTCAAGCGCGGCGGCACGCTCTCCTATCTGCCGGGCATCGTTGCACCGGCCGATAGGCGCTGTGGTCGGCGGCGAAGTGCGCTACTACGACCCCTCGCTGGGCACGTTCATCTCGCCGGATACGATGGTGCCCGATGCGGGGCTGGTCATCGACTACAACCGCTTCCTCTATGCCCGGGCCAATCCGCTTATGTACACAGACTCCAGCGGGCACTGCCCAACACCATATGGACGATATGCCTTTCTCAACATCATTTGTGTTGCAGGATTCATTCCGACAGCAATGTCAACCGGAATACCCGGTGTGGTTTATTTCGAGGGTGACAATCGTGACTTTTCCAGCAATTCCGCGCGAGAAGGTGAAGGTTCGTCACGTTTCCGGATCTGGATTGACGCCGACACAGGAAAGACCGTTAGAGAATTCGTACATGGTACGCAGGAAGTAACGTCTGAGGGGGTAAGAATAGGCGAACCGCATCCACCAATCAATAAACTCCATGCGCAAAACCTGGGGTGCGCTCAGCCCTCAAGGGGAGGTTGCGCCGTCCGACCTCTTGCCGAGGGGGCATCACCGCCTGGGCAGGGGCGGTGGAACTCTTCTGCATTTCGATGCCCACCATCCGAGCAGCGACCAGATTGCAGAGGCGTACCCGCCCCTCGTTGTCGAGAATGAAAACGCCGTCTACCAGATTGGCCAGCACGGAGGTCAGCCGTGCTCGCTCTCGAGTGACCGAAGTGACCTGCGTCTCCAGCCGGTCTGCCATGCGATTGAAGGCTCGTATGAGCTGCCCCACCTCATCTGGGGAACTCGGCGCAATCCGCGCGCCGATATCTCTCTGGGCCATCCGCGTGGCCATGTGAATCAGCCGACGGCGCGGGCGGGCAGTGCGCTCGGCCAGAAAAAGGGCGCCCACCGCCCGCGCCGGTCTCTTTATTAGTCAGCGTCAGCAGAGGGATCGGCTTCCCTTCGTGGCTCTTTCCCAATGCGGATATATTCGTCAACTGTGGATATTTTCTGCCCAGCTCTTCAGTGCCGCGTAGAGTTCATCGTTCTTGAAATAGTGATTGAAGTCCATCAGTATGCAATCTCTGGCGAAGTAAAGCGGGACACAGTTTTTTACGGTATAAGCTTCATGAGCAGCGCGGTCAACAGAGCCACGCGTCCGCCGATCTGATCTACTTCGATATGCTCATGATCTGCATGCGCGCCGTGGCCCGGCGTCCCCAGGCCATCGAGGGTGGGAACGCCCAATGCGCCGGTCAAGTTGCCGTCGCTGCCGCCACCGGCTGCGCCCTCCTGCAGGTCCAGCCCTAGCGTGTGCCCGATGGTCTGAGCCTGCTCGAACAGCGCGCCTGTGACACTCCTCTCCAGGGGCGGGCGGCGCTCACCGCCTGTCACCTGCACGTCAGTGCCAGTCATTACCGGCGTGAGCGCAAGGATTGCCGCGCTCACCCGCTCCATCTCCGCTTTGGTCCACGCGCGCACGTCGATTCGCGCTTCGGCCTGCGCCGCGATCACATTCGGTCGCGTGCCGGCGTTAACAACGCCTACATTGACTGTCGTGCCGATCTCCAGATTTGTCAGGCTGTGGAGGGCCAGGATCTGGTGAGCCAGCTCCTGAATAGCGCTGATGCCTTTTTCCGGCTCGATGCCTGCGTGCGCGGCCTTGCCGGAGATCATCAGGGTAAAATGTTCGCCACCTTTGCGGGTCGTCTTCAGCACTCCGCCGGGCAGAGGCGGCTCCATCACCAGCACATACGCTGCGCGCCGGGCCTCCTCTTCGATCAGCTGCCGCGAGGTCGGACTGCCGATCTCCTCATCGGATGTTACCAGCACCGTCACCGGGCGGGGAAGCTGCAAGTTCAAGGTCTGCGCTCCCCGCAGCGCGTATTCCACCAGCGCCAGGCTCGATTGCATATCGAAGATGCCGGGACCGTAGGCCCAGCCCTGCTCATCGACCCGAAACGGATGGGTGTCCAGGGAGCCGACTGGCCAGACTGTGTCGTAGTGACAGAGAATGAGGGCCGGCGCTGCGTTGGCGTCGGCTACGCGCGTGGGCGCGGCGCGGGCGCGGATATGGTTGCCTCGGACTGGATTGACGATGATTTCAGTGTCCAGCCCGGCTGCTCGGTAGCGGTTGGCCAACTTGGCCGCAAAGGCATCGAGACGCTGTTTATCGTCTGTCGGCGTCTCTTCCACCACCAGCTTGCGGATCGTCTCCAAAATTTCCGGCTGCTGGCTTGCGTAGTGGGTGATTAGTCGTTGGGGATTCATGGCATGCTCCGGCGATGCGATGAGAACTGACGGGCGGACACAAGACCCGCTCCGACTGAATCAACGTCCGAATCCGAATTCAATGGCGCTGAAGAAAAGGGGAACCATGGCCATAGAGCCGATAAGAATGGCGCCAACTTCCAAGTATACCCAACCTTGCGCTACCCGTAGCCAAATCCGCCGCCGGTCGGTGACGGCCCGCTCTTGTGCGGTGAAAACGTACTTGACGGCATACCACTCAGCCGGTCGTATCGGCTCCAGGGGGCGCACAGTCCAGCCAGCCTGCTGGAAGACCCTGGGGAAGGAGGTAACGAGACGGTGGGCGCCATATCCGAACGGCAGAAGAATCAGCAGAATATAGGCAAGCGCGCCCAACAGTAGCTCCAATGGCTGCCAAGGAATCGGGCTGAAGAGGCCGAATAGATCCACCCACAGCCAGCCGAAAAAAAGGATTGTTGGCGCGGCCAGAATCCAGTATTCCCATCCATTCGCCCTGGGTGTTGTCTCTACAAGCCGGGCTTGCACTTCTCGTCGGGCCTGTTTCTGAGGCATGAGCGTTCTTCAGACTGTGATTCTGATCCTTGATTTATTTGAGGTGGATGATGAACTGCCGTTATCGCCATTATCATGGTAATCAGATGAATCAGTGGTCAAATCATGGTCGATCCTGGATATTTCTATGTTTATTGTTCTTTGGTGACGGGCCGAAAAGATCTATCCACTCCGATATCTCCTGGTCGGATAGGTGCACATGGGCCTCTGCGCCCTTTTCCACCGGCACGCTGTCTGATGGCGCATTCGGGGTTCGCATCCGCCGGACAAATTCATCTGCGCGCCATATGTCCACTTCGTGCCGCTTCGCTTCCTGACGCAAGGTCCAGTCGTTTGTGACGACGGTCAGCCCTTGTCTGCGCTGCTGGATGCGTCGCCGGATCAAGTCGTCGGCTTCCTGTGGATTGCGGGCAAAGATCACCTTTACGCCGCCGCCGCTCAACGCCTGGGAAGTGCCGCCGGTGATGCCGTGATCGAAAATAACCGTTACCTCCCCGTGGTAGCTGCTTCTCCACACGCGCAGGCGGCTCACGAGGCGATCTTCGTCGTCTTCGTCCTGCAGGCTGATATCTTCGAAAACGCCTGAGCCGATTAGATTATGACCATCAATGAGCAGTGACATAGGTGGATCCGTTTCTATAAACCAGCTAAACTCTCAACTCTTGTAGTCTGTGGTCTGTACTGACCACTCATCACTGGGCAACCACAAGGTTCGGGCTGAGCGCGAAGCTCGAATTGCCCCTACTGGCCACTGGTGTTCCGCCAATGGATCTCCGCCCTGTGTCGGTTGCGCCGGCGCCAGGCCAATCCAAACGGATAGCCTGCCATCTTCGCCCCATCTCCCACCAGCCGAATCACAGGCACTAGAAGGGCAGACCACAGCCATGCCCCGCGGGACATGCCTTTGCCCAACGACCTCAGACGCTGCCAGGGCTGTACGCAATAGGCGATACCACCCATCAGGAATCCAAGCCACCCTAACCAGCGGGCACTCTGCCCCCACAGCCCGTGGCCCACCAACGCGGGGATCAAGAGCAGATATGTGGCGTAGCGGATGGCGTGCCGTTTGCGCCACAGGTCTGCTTTCCCATCCCCTCTGGCATAACGGAAATACTGCTGCCAATACGCTCTCAAAGACGTGCGGGGACGAAAGTAAGCGACTGCATCTGGCGCCCAGACGAACGTTGCTTCTCTTTTCTCGGTCACAGATTGGATTCGCAGATCAAATATGAGATCTTCACAGTAGTCGATCCATTCCGGGTAGCCTCCAGCCCGCTGCCACAAATCTTTGCGAAAAGCCATAGATCGGCTGCTGGGCAGGAACTTCGCCGGGACGATCTCCTGCGTCAGAGGCAGAACCGTCGCCGCCATGGCTATTTGAAATGGGCCTGCCGCATCTGGCAAAAAGAAGCCGGCCACCGCGGTTGCGTCTGCCGGCAAGGCGCCCTGTTCGCAGGCCTCGAACGGAGCTACGAGCCGCTCCAGCCAGTGGGCGTCTAGCCGCACGCCGGCGTCAGTTGTCGCAATAACCGGCCCGGCCGCCGCCGCAATCGCTGTGTTGCGCCCCTGACTGATGTTCGCGCCCGGCGCTGTGATAATTTGCAACCCCGGCACTCTGTCGCTGTATGCGTGCAGGATAGAGATCGTTTCGTCCTGGCTGCCGCCGTCACAGATGACAATCTCGTCAGGGCGACGGGTTTGATTCGCAAGAGAGTCGAGCAGCCAGCGGATGCTTTCGCCCTCATTATAAACTGTAGCAATAACCGAAACGCGCATTGGAGCGTAGCCTCGTTCAATTCTACTGCACTACAGGTGAATGTATTGTGCCTCAGAACCCTTTGTGGGGCAATTTTCGCTTCATTTTCCAGGCGGGCGCATCCGTTCTTCGCTTGACCCCCAGCGGGCCAAGATATGCCATAGGAGATAGGTTGCTTCTGAGGCGTCGTTGGCCGGGGCGCTGATGCGTGTGAGGCGGGCGGGCGAACTGGAAGAACGGGTAGGACGAGTTGGAGGCGGACAAAAATGACACTGGTCTGCCTGAGGACGGTGTGTGGCGAGCCTCTCACAAGCGTTTTCAGCGTCTTTTGTCCCCCTTTTGGATTTTTTCGGGGGCCTTTTTCCGAAGAAACGCCTCCTATGGGCGCTTAGGGCGGACGTCCAAACAGCGTTTGCAAAAGTGGGAGCAGGATGCCGGCCACCCCGACCCCCACGACCCACGTAAGCCACTGGAGTGTACTCTTGATTCCGGTTATTTCCCTTTGCAGTTCGGACTTGACGGCTTGCATGTCCGTTTTAAAGGCTTGCACGTCCGCCTTTGTGGCCAGGGTGTTCGTAGGCGCCTTCGATGCGTGCAAGCCGTTCGCTTTCGGTCGTTGCCATGGTCTTGAGATATCCTTTTCGGCCGGTGACGAACAGGCTCAGGCAACTTGTGGCTGGAGAAGGCCGTACTGGCCGTCTCGGCGACCGTAAACGATATTTAAGGAGTTGGTTTCAATATTGAAAAAGACGAAGAAGTCATGACCGAGCAACTCCATCTGTTCAACCGCCTCTTCCGGGAGCATCGGTTCGGCGACAAACTGCTTGGTGCGTACGATTTTGCTTATTTCTTCTGGCAGCAGAGTGGCCGCTAGGTCGACTGCGGCGGCGGCAGCGGCGGCATGTCTTCTCTTGTTTTTGAACCGTCGCCCTTTGAAGCGTTCGATCTGACGGTACATTTTGTCGATAATGGCATCAACTGAGGCGAAGATATTATCGCTGGATTCCTCTGCGCGTAAAATCTGCCCGTTTGCCCAAATTGTCAGTTGCGCTGTGTAGCGGTCGGAGGCAGCCTGAGTTTCGCTGTGGACTAGCTCAGCCTTTACTTCCCGGATCTGAGGAAGAAACTTTTCCAGCCTGCTGACCTTCTTCTCAACGTACCCCTGAATTCTATCCGTAATTTCGATGTGACGACCGTGGACAGTAAGGTTCATAACCGAATCTCTCCTTTCAGATGTGCGCCTATTGTAGAATTGGAAGACGTATCTGTCAACACTGCCCTGCAATTTGCTATGGGGCAGGGCGCGCTACAGGCTGATATTCCTTGTTTCTTGCTGATCTGGCCTCGCCAATGCCAGGCCGAAGACCTCGCCTGCGCCGTCCCGGCGCAAGGCGGCGGCGCAGGCAGCCATCGTGGCGCCCGTGGTGTAGACGTCGTCCACCAACAGGAGAGACTTCCCCCGCACTTGCCTGGGCACAGCCTGAAATGCATTCTGCACATTGGCTGCACGTTCTTGGGCAGACAGGCCCACTTGGGAGCGGGTCGCATTGACACGGACGACCGCCCCATCCAAAACAGGTATAGCGCTTTTGCTTGCGAAGCTATCCGCCAACAACCATGTCTGGTTGTAGCCTCTCTCGTTCATTTTTTGCGCATGTAAAGGTACCGGCACAATTCCATCCAGCCGCGTCATGATTTCACGCCAGGGCGTTTCCAGTACAGCTGCGCTTAGATAACGAGCCAGGATGTGGGCCAGTTCTACCCGCCCTTCATATTTGAGGGCGTGGATAGCCGGTTGCATTGGGTGGGTGTGCAGTGTTGCCGCCCGCGCTACGCTCAGCGGATACTCGGTAGCCCGGCGGCAACCAGCGCATGTAGTCCTGCGCTTTATCGGATTTGCTGGCAGCGGGCGCCCGCAGCGCTGACAGATCGGCTGCGGAACTGGACGCACCTCCTGGGCGCAGACATCGCACAACCATTGGCCGCTTCGTTGGCAACCGACGCAGCGGGGCGGAAAGATCAGGTTGAGCAGATAGGATTTCAAATGTTGAGTCAAAAATATTCGCTTATTTTTGTGTAGATGCTAAGGCATCGCGGCGCCGCGGCTGACGAGCGAAGGAACAGGATTTACACGCGCGGCATCGGTCCAAGGGCCTGGGTTGTCGCGGGGAACCAACGCTGGAGCACGTCGTTGATAAACGTGCGCAGATCATCGCCCAGGATCAGTAGAATCGACAAAAGAACAATGGACATAAGGATCAGCAGCAGCGCGTATTCAACAAAACTTTGGCCGCCGTGTCCTGAAGGAGATCGGAAAATCGACATGAGCGCAATCCCTCCTTTGCCGCCTGCGCCCTACGCGCGACTGGGCAAAGAGACCCAATCGCGGGGGGCTAAATCGTCCCTGTATTGTGGCGGGAATTGATAAGAAGCGCAATTCTGGTCTGCGCTAATTTTCAAACGGGGCTTCGCGTAGTGAAATATTAAGAGATCATATGCGGTCACAAAACCATCCTTAGCTCCTCTGTAGGTTTGAGTGGTCACACTCTTTCGCCCGTTCTCCATGAACCTTCCTGCGCATTCAACTGTCTTTGTCCCTTTGCTTCATTAGACTGGGAAGTGTTATGATAATCTGAGGGAATGAAACGCAGAGTGCTATAGATGCTAATGGGGAAAAACGTGAAAGCAAAAGTTGCCCTGCTCAGGATGCACGAAATTGATTCGATGTACGACAAAATACGGAGACGCTTGCTCAGCCTTCAACGGGCGGTGGAAGGTTCGGAAGAGTTGGATGCAGCTCGGGCGCAAGTTGATGCGATCGTTCAGGAACTACGCAGCGCCCAGTCTGAGCAGCAGGACATGGAGCTGGAATCCCGTTCACTAACGGAGAGAATACGGGAATCGGAAAGAAATCTGATGAGCGGGGAAGTGCATAACCCAAAGGAGTTGGAAGCTCTGCAAGCCAGCATCGAGGCGATGAAGAGCCAGCGGACAGAGTTGGAAGACAGAAGCGTGGAGCGTTTGGTCATGGTTGACAGGCTGCAGGGGAGCCAGAAAGCGGAACAGGCAGCCTTCGAAGAACTGGAACAATCATGGTCCAAACGGAAGACCGCTCTGGGGACGGAGATGGCCCAGCGCAAGAAAGAGTATGTATATCTCAAAAAGGCGCGCCAACAGGTGGCCGAAATGCTTTCCACCGATACGCTGGAGCTCTATGAACATCTGCGTCGTCGCAAAAATGGCGTGGCCGTCGCCCAGCTGGACGAGGAGGTGTGCGGGGCCTGCCACACCCAGGTTGCCATCGGGATTCTCAATACTGTGCGCTACAGCGATGAACTGCTCTACTGCCCTTCCTGTGGTCGCATTCTGTTGACTGAAGAATAACGCTATGATTTTCATTTGTCTGCCATGCGCGCACAAAATTCAATGATGAGCGCATTCACTTCGCGCTCAGGATGTAAAGGATTGACAGGAAGATGCGGGCGATATCCTGCCTTGATTTCTGCAAATCCAATATTCCTGATTTGGGCGCGGAACAGACGGAGCGCTTCATTTTCACCCGGAGACACCCCATGACAAAGCGAATCCTCGTTACCGGCATGAGCGGTCTGATCGGCGGCGCGGTGCGGAAGCGACTGGAAGGCCGCTATACATTGACGGCGCTCAATCGCAGCGATGTGCCCGGCGCGCCCACAGTGCAGGCGGATATTGCTGACTTCGATGCCATCCGGCCGGCGTTCAAAGGTCAGCATACGGTCGTTCATTTGGCCGCCTCCGCCCGTGGAAGCGACCCCTGGGAACGGGTGCGGGATCCCAATCTGATCGGCACGCGCAACGTCTTTGAAGCGGCTCGTGAGGCGGGCGTGCAACGGGTGATCTACGCTAGCAGCGGCTCGACGATTTCCGGCTGGGAGAAGGAGCGGCCCTATCGGGCATTGGTGAGCGGCGATTACGACAGCGTGTCGGAGCCGTGGCCGATGATCACCCATGAGACGCCGACCCGCCCCACTGGTGTCTATGGGGCGACGAAAGTGTGGGGCGAGGCTTTGGCCTGGCATGTCACCGACACATCGGATCTGTCGATTCTTTGTCTGCGTATCGGCCTTGTCAATGCCGCTGATCGTCCGACGGAACCCCGTCATTTTTCTGTCTGGTGCAGCCAACGGGATATAAGTCAGATGGTGGAACGTTGCATTGAAGCGCCGTCTCATCTGAAATATGACATTTTCTTCGTTCTTTCCAAGAACAAATGGGGCTACCGGGACATATCTCATGCCGGAGAAGTCGTTGGCTTCGAACCTCTGGACGAGGCGGAATCCTATCGATGAGCCAGCCCCCTAGGTGTGGCGCGCCCTATACGTATCTATGCCCCAATCACAGTACGCGGATATACTAATGGACCCTCTTACCGAATACCGTTACAACCGGCTGACCTGGGCGGAAATGAATGCAGCCATCGCGGCGCAGAAAGTTGTGTTGCTGCCCACTGCTTCCACCGAGCAGCATGGTCGTCATTTGCCTCTGGATGTGGATGTCTTCCTGTGCGAATCGGTCTGCCTGGAGGCGGGCCGCCGCGCGCCGGACAGAATTTTGGTGCTGCCTGCCATCGCCTATGGGTTGAACCTGCACCATATCGACTTTCCCGGCACGATTCACATCGAGCCGGATGTCTTCATCGCCTTCTGTTTGCACATCACCAAGAGCGTCGCCTATCACGGCTTTGAAAAGATTCTGCTAGTCAATGGCCATGGTTCCAACACACCGCTGATCGATCTGGTAGCCCGCAAGACCGTTCTGGAGACCAACTCTCTCTGTGGCGCTCTGGGTTACTTTTCTCTGGCCATGGATGCATTCAATCAGGTGAAGGAGACGGAAGTGATGGCCCACGCGGACGAGTTTGAAACGTCTTTGTATCTGCATCTGGCGCCGGAGCGGGTGCAGATGGACAAAGCCGCCGCGGATGATGATGCGCGTGGTCAGTTCGTCAGCTCTGACAGTGTCTATTCGAATCCTGTGCGGTTCAACGACTACTGGGGTCGCTGGACCCAATTGGGCGTCCATGGGGATCCGACGCGGGCCACGCCGGAAAAGGGGGAGGCTATTTTCGAAGCCGCCGTTGAAGAGCTGATTGCCGTCGTCGATGAGTGGCAGAAGTGGCCGATAGCCGCACGCTCCGATCAGCACACAGGGCCAGTACAGGATCACATTCGCTGGTGAGGAATGGCAAGCAAGGCTGGCCCACGCGACACGTGACCATTTTCAGGCTTCACTTATCTCATCCGTCCTGGCCACGCTTCTGGATTCGCAATCCATAAAGGCCGTTCGCCCTGCAAGGCCCGCACTATATTGTCCACTGTTCCGATTCGCATTGCGGCCAGGCCCGTTTCCGTGTTGGAGGCGATGTGGGGGGTGAGGACGACGTTCTTCATTTTCAGTAGAGGATTGTCGGGTTGCGGTGGCTCCGGATCGAAGACGTCCAGACCGGCCCCGGCCAGATGGCCCTCCTGTAGCGCTTTGATCAGCGCGGCCTCGTCCACCACCGCGCCGCGGGAGGCGTTGATCAGATAGCTGCCTGGTTTCATCAGCCGCAAACGACGTTCATTGGCAAGATGGCGAGTATTTGGCAGGAGCGGGGTGTGTAGGGTGACGAACCGATTCTCGGAAAAGATGGCGTCCAGATCACTGGTCATGGAAACGCCTGCTGGCAGGCTTGGCGTTTCCGGCAGGAAGGGATCATAGACGGTCACCTTCATTTTGATCCCCTGCGCGCACATCTCCGCCACTCGGCGGCCCACGCGTCCATAGCCGACGATGCCTAAGGTATTGCCCAGCAGTTCTGTGCCCCGTATATCCTTCTGCTTGATGCTTGTATTGCCTCGCAACTGCATATCCCCGGCCATCACTCGTTTGGCGACGGCCATCAGCAGGGCGACGGCGTGCTCTGCAGTGGATTCTGTGGGCGCGTCCGGTGTGTTGCAGACGAGAATGCCTCGCTCTGTAGCGGCGTTCAAGTCGATATTGTCCACGCCGATGCCGGGCTTTGCAATCTGTTTCAGGTTTGGCCCGACCTGGTCCATGAATGCGCCGTTGTAGTAGCGGCGGATGCCGGTGATCACATCAGAACCGGAGATTTTATCCATGTCGCCGTCGGTGACCACTTCTGCCAATTCTGTGAGACGTAACAGTTGATCCGGCGGTAGCTGCCATTCCATCCAAACTTTTTTTGTCATCGTTTGCCTACTTCATGCGAAATAGCGGGAACAAGATTATTGAATTTGCCTAGTCGCGCCCTGGAGTGGCGCGCAAACCGGCCTTGCAAGGCGGGATATAGCTTGCCTTTTCCTGTCAATCCGTACATCCTGGTCGGAACTGAGACCGTACTTCCGACAGTACACCAGACAGAATTTTCGCACAAGCGCAGAGTGTCCCATAATGTGGGACGAGCAAAGATGACCCATTCACCGTGTTTCGTTGTCCGTCGCATACGTCTAGAGCAACCATCGAAGATTTCCGTGAGATCCTTTTCCAGGAGCGACCCATGACCACTTGCGTTTACATCACCGCCGCGGGTGACGATCTGATCCGAGTTTTCGACATCGATAACGCTGGCAGGCTGACACAACGGCTGGATGTGCCCGTGTCTGGCGGCCCGAGCGCGCTGACGACCGCAACGAACGGGCAGATTCTGTATTGCTCCCTGCGCGCGAGCCGAGAGCTGGCCGCTTTTCGTTTCGAGGGTGACGGCGGTCTTCAACTGATCGGCAAGCAGAACCTTGACGCCGATGCTTGCTACATCGCCGTGGACAAGACCAATCGCTTCCTGTTCGCGGCCTACTACAGCTCGGGGAAAGTAACTGTTCACCGACTTGAAGTTGACGGGCGCGTCGGCAGACTGGTTTGCACTGTGCCCACAGCAGCCCGCGCTCACTGCATCGAAACGGATGCGTCGAACCGCTACGCCTTTGTGCCCCATCCCGTCGAATCGAATTGCATCTTTCAATTCCTGTTCAACGAGCGGAACGGTCAACTGAGGCCCAACCCGGCTGCGCCACAGGTAGTCGCGGCCGCTGGGGATGGGCCCCGCCATTTCGTCTTTTCTCTGGATGAGCGCTTCGTCTACACCTCCAATGAGGATGGCTCCGGCGTCACTGCCTACCTGTTTGATGGCCGGACCGGTGTTCTCAACCCCTTCCAAACTCTCTCGACCCTGCCGCAAGAATTCACCGCTGAAAACACCTGCGCCCAGATCCATCTACACCCGTCCGGATGCGCGTTGTACGTCTCGAATCGAGGCCATGACAGCATCGCCGTCTTCGCAGTGGACACGGATAGCGGCGCGCTCAGCGCGTGTGGATGGCAAGAAACCGAAGCGACGCCTCGGGTCTTCAACATCGATCCGAGCGGGCGCTTCCTACTGGCCGCGGGTCAGGGCTCGGGCAGGGTGGCCTCCTACGCTATCAACATCGACACCGGCGCGCTCGCTCCACTGGATATATATGAAGTGGGCGAACGGCCAATGTGGGTACTATTCCGGGCGCGCGAAAGACAATGCAGTGGTCACTGACCACTGGTTTTCTCTTCCTGCTCGAAACGCTGGCGGCGATATCTGGCCACGTAGACCAACAACCACTGGAGCGGACCGGGGAAGGTCGTGGCGAACCAGACCAGCAGTCGATCCAACCAGGTGATGTAAACCTCCCGCTCCCCTCGTTTAATGGCAGTGACAGTGCGAGCGCCTACTCGTCGCGGATCGATGCCCTGCATAAGAGCATGTTTCTGCCCTTGTCGGCGTTCGGCTCCGGGAATGCTGATTCGACTATGCTGCGAGAACTCCGTCTCTGTCAGCCCGGGGCAGATGAGAATCAGATCGATATTGTCCCGTTTCAACTCAGCGCGGGCTGCGCCGCTTGCTCCTTGCAGCGCAAATTTCGTCGCCACGTAGCCGCCGCCCAGGGGTTGAGGAAATTTACCTATGATACTGCTGATGTTGACGATCGTGCCTCTGCCCTGACGACGCATCACCTGCGTAGCGGCCTGTAAGGCGGCCAACGCGCCAAAAAAATTGATCTCGAAGACATGACGCAGATCGTCCAGATTCAGTTCGTCGATGGCGCCATAAATGCCCATGCCCGCGTTGTTTACCAGAATGTCCACTGTCCCGAAATGGGCATCCGCTGTCTCGACCAGTGCCCGCGTCTGGCGCTCGTCGCTGATGTCTGTGGGCACGGCCAATGTTTCGACGCCGTACTGTTGTCGCAGCCGGTCAGCCACTTTGTTGAGCTGATCCTGGCTGCGAGCGGCCAGAACCAGCCGGCAACCTTCCTGGGCCAGAGCTTCGGCGATCGCTGCGCCTATCCCCCGGCTCGCTCCGGTAATGACAGCAACCCGTCCCCTCAAATTTTTCATCGCCATTGTTCCTCCCAACTGCTGTAGCCAGTACACTGCGGTTACTGACCACTAGCCACTGATCACTCGGTTGCGATGCGCTTCTGTCCCTTGTTAGCTTATGTTAGCTTACTCTGTATACAGGCGAAGGGAAAGTACACGATTCCGGCGCTTTCAAATCCGGCGCTTTCAAAACATCTGCGGATTCCATCAACATTCGGAATCAGGAGTATTGGATTTGCAGGAATCAAGGCGGGAGATATCCTGCATCTTCCTGTCAATCCTGAATTCTGTTCGAATATCCCTATGCGTTTTGTGCGCAACTGGGATCGGTGCTATATTTTGATGTCAGAGCGCAACTGATGGTGAGTACACCTGTTTCACGATCAGCAGGGGGTAAGGAAAATGACGAAAACAGCGAGGCGTACATCGCGCCGAGCGGTCTCGAAAGGAAAGGCGCGGCCGCGGTCGCTCTCGGTTGGCGTATTGCTGGTTGGCGGGATCGCGCTGTTGGCGGTGGTGATCGTTCTCGTGCTGGTGACAACGAATCGACAACCGTCTGTCGAGGCCACTGAGTATGCCGACATTCCCTCCGCCTGGCAGAATCGTACTGTTTTGGGGGATCCTGAGGCGCCGGTCACCGTGCAGGCATGGGAAGACTTCCGCTGTCCCGCTTGCGCCGCCTTCAATCAGACGGTGAAGCCTCTCCTTGTCGATAACTACATTGCCAGCGGAAAGGTCAAACTGGAATTCAGACACTTCCCCTTGCAGCAGCACGAGCCGGGCGCCTCCCTTGCTGCGCAAGCCAGTGAATGCGCCGCCGATCAGGGAGCGTTCTGGATCTATCATGATCGGATATTTCAGGAGACTTCGTCAGGTCAGTCTGCCTTTATCGCCGAGAGACTGATCGACTACGCAGTTGAACTGGGTCTGGAGAGAGATTCATTTACCCAGTGTCTTACCAGCCAGGAGTATTTATCCGCGGTCCAAGGCAGTGTTCAAGCAGCGTGGGCTGCTGGCCTCAACAGCACCCCGTCTGTCTTGATCGACGGCATCCGGACTGACAGCCCTCTCGACTACGCGGCGGTTTCGGCGGCGATAGAGGCTCGGCTGTCTGCAGACCAATGACAACCTTATCAGATTCCGTCTTCTCTACACGTTTGTGGTTGCGGTTCGGCCTGTACGGGGCGCTGTTTACCGCTTGGGTTGCCATGATGGGCAGTCTCTATGTCAGCGAAGTGTGGGGATTCCTTCCTTGTGTGCTCTGCTGGTATCAGCGCATCTTAATGTATCCTCTGGCTGGTCTACTCGCTCTGGGGATATGGCGTCGGGATCAGCAGTTGCCCTACTTGATCCTGCCGTTTTCTCTACTGGGGCAGGGGGTGGCGGTCTATCACTATCTGCTGCAAAAGACAACGATTTTCGGCGTGCCGGCGGCTTGCAGCGCTGGCGCACCCTGCACAACCATCTGGATCAATTGGTTCGGCCTTGTCACGATTCCCTTCCTGGCGATGGTCGGGTTTATGATCATTACATTCGGGATGCTGATGGTCATTGCCGCTGAGGAGGGCGGCTCAACACAGCGCCGCGCCGACCTATGGCCGCGTTGGCCTGTTCCCATTGCGATCTCCATTGTCATCGGGCTGTATGCCGCCGGGGTCGTCCGCGCCACGCAGGAGCAAGGGGAACCGGCTGTGTCTGTAGAATCGTCAGCTACGCTGATGAGTTTGGCAGGGAGTAGAATGCTCTATACGCAGTCCTGCGCATCCTGCCACGGCAGGCAAGGGGAGGGCATCGACGGTTTGGGCAGCCCGTTAGCGGGCTCTCCTTTCATGACAGGTTTGACAGACAACGAACTGCTGGCATTGATCCGAGACGGACGTTCCGCTGACGCGGTGGACAATCGCAGCGGCATCGCTATGCCGCCCCGCGGCAGCCAAACGGACTTATCTGACGAGCAGATACTTGGAATTATTCATTACCTCCGGTCAGGATTTGAGGATGGACAGGAAGATGCAGTCGATGAGTAGTACGGGTGTACTCACCATCCGTTGGCTCATTGTTGTAGCCCTCATCGGGCTGGGAGTTCTGGCTGACGCTTCTCCCGCGACTTTGCCTGCGCATGGCGCCGCCTACTCTGACCAGGGTCGCGACATGCGATTGAATAGGGCGCCTGCTCAAAGGGAACAGGGGAGCCAACCAGGCATTTCTTCGCCGGCGTCGGACAGTCGCGTCAGTGGCGCTGTGCCGATTCTGGGCACAGCTTCGGGCGAGTCGTTCGCTCGCTATGAACTATACTATAAGCAGGATCCGAGCGGCGACGAGGCATACATCTGGTTTGCTGGCGATACGCGTCAGGTGAACAATGGCCAACTAGGCGTCTGGCACACCGGCGATCTGGCGCCGGGCACCTATACCCTGCGGATGCGGGTCGTGCGCCCGAACAGCAATTACCGCGAATTTTTTGTGCCCAACATCAGCGTTAATCAGGCTACGCCGACACCGGACGCGCCAACGGAGACGCCCATCCCTATCGACACGCCCACGCCGTTTCCGCAACCCACTGCGGCGCCGGCTGAGGTGGAGCAACCGAACATCGAAGAGCCGACTTCCACGCCAGAGCCGCTTGCCCTGGGCAACAACGAGGACACAAACGAGGGCCAGGCCACTACCGACCAGACTATTAACGCACAGCCGACAGGCATTCTCAGAGATCTGGGTGAGACGCTGACCGTGGACAGATTGCGGGCGCGTTTCTTTACCGGCGTGCGCTGGAGCGCTGGGCTGTTCTTGCTATTAGGCGCAATCTTTGCGGCCAAGCGTCTACTGCAGTGGCTAGTGACCAGTGGCATACACCAGTGATGAGTGGCTAGCGGCTGGAAAACGAACCGCTCTCCACGTATCACGATTCACTGGGGTTTCTATGAAAACGATCGTGGGCTTGGGCAATCCCGGGTCCCGTTATGCGCGCAACCGTCACAATATCGGCTTTCAGGTGGTGGATGTTCTGGCCCACCGTCATGCTATGCCTCTTTTTCGCTCGAAATACAACGCGCTGTTTGGCGAGGGCTGGATCACGCGTCGGCGCGCGTTCGACTCTGAGCGTTCTTTGGGGGGCGCGCCGACGCGCCAAAAGGTGTTGCTGGCGCGGCCACTCACATTTATGAACCGCAGCGGCCATGCCGTCGCGCCGTTGGCGCGCTATTTCGATATCCCACCGCAAGACATGTTTGTGATCTATGATGAACTCGACCTGCCCAGCGGCAAACTGCGTCTGCGCCCTGGTGGCGGTAGCGGAGGTCACAACGGGATGCGATCATTGATACACTATTTGGGAACGGACAGGTTTCCTCGGGCACGGGTGGGGATTGGCCGCCCACAGAAACCAATGGACCCGGCCGCTTATGTCCTGCAGAATTTCAGCGATGATGAGGAGATCCTCTTCGAGACTCTGCGTGAACGCATCGCCGACGCGGTTGAATGTTGGCTCTTTGACGGAATTGACATAGCCATGAATCGGTTCAATGGGGAACAGTAGGGGCAACCACACGGCCTGCCCCTACTGACACTAGCCACTGCAATGTAACGAACATGAACATTTCAGGATTGTTGCCTCTACTCAGGAATCTGCCTGCATATCAGGAGCTGCTGGATGGCCATACACCCGCGCCACAGAGGCTGTATGCTGCGGCGCGGGCGTTTGTGGTTGCCGGCGCGGCGACAGATAGGGAAACGTCGGTTCTGGTGTTAACCGGCGCCACGGAGCAGGCTCAGCGCTGGGTGGAACGGCTGGAACTGTTCCTGCCGCCGACGGATGGCCCGTCGCAGGTATTTCTGTATGCCGAGCCGGACGCGTTGCCCTACGAGCGCATCCCCTGGAGCGGCCGCACGCGGCAGCTACGGCTCACCGCTCTGGCGGCCCTGCAACAGAAAGGCAGCCGGCCATCGATCGTTGTCGCTTCCGCCCGGGCGTTGATGCAGAAGACTCTGCCTGTCAAAGAGCTGCGTATGGCCCTGCGGCCCCTGCGCGCCGGCAGTTTTGTTCAACTGGATGAGCTGACCCAGCGCTGGGCACAAAGCGGCTATGATCCGGTGGAAATTGTGGAGGAGCCGGGCACTTTCGCCCGCCGGGGCGGCATCGTCGATATTTGGCCGCCGAACCTGTCCCACCCGATCCGGATCGATCTCTTTGGTGATGAAGTGGATACGTTGCGGGTTTTCGACCCAGCTACCCAGCGCAGTCAGCGCCGGTTGGAGAGGGCGCTGATCGGGCCGGGCAGTGAAGCTCTGAGCAAATACGCCGCCAGAGCCTTGGAAAGATTATCTGGCGCGCCACTGTGGGGCGCGACAAGGGGCCATGTAGAGTCGGCATCTGCGCCTGCTCTGGGCAATCCCTACACGACACTGCTAGACGACCCGAAGCTGATTCTTGCCATCCGCGAGGAGTTGAGCCGAGAGATCGAAGAGTTGGCAGATGGTCGCACCTTCCGGGGCATTGAATGGTATCTGCCCTACTTCTACAGCCGGCCGGCGTCGCTTCTGGATCACCTACCCGACAACGGTTTGTTGGTCATCGACGACGGGGCGGAGTTGACAGCACAGTTACAGGCGTGCGATCGGGAGGCAGCCCAGACGCGGCAGGAACTGATGCGCGGCAACGAAGTGCCGGAAGGGTTCGCCACAAGCTTTTTCAGCCCGGATGAACTTTTGGCGCAGATATCCGCACGCAATCCCCTGCTACTGGGAATACATGCTCTGCCGGGTGGACCTTCTGAAAAAGAGAGCGGCGGCACAGCTTTGGCTCGCTCCTTTGTCCCTGGCCCCCACTACGCCGGCCAGAGCAAACGCATTCTGCAAGAGATGCGCAAGTCTGCCAAAGCCGCTGACCGTGTTGTGCTCATTTCACGGCAGACAGCCCGCCTGCAAGAGGAGCTGAGTGAGGTCCAGCCGATCTGCGCAACCGACCTGGACGCGCCGCCACCCTGCGGAATTACCCTCCTGCAGGGCGAGTTGTCGGAAGGGTTTGTTATGATGTCGCGCCCTACAGTGGCGCGCAATACAGAGGCGCGCAATGCAGAGGCGCGCAATGCAGTGACGCGCAATCCAACCGTTCGGTCGCCCCGCGCCGACCTGCGTTTGCTGACAGATACCGAGTTGTTTGGCTGGACCAAACAGCCCAGCCAAAAGAAGCGCCGCACTCAGTCGACCGTCGCGCCGGAACTGTTCTTCGCCGACGTCAAACCCAATGATTATGTTGTTCACATGGAGCACGGCATCGGGATGTTTGAGGGGCTTATCAAACTTGAACTGGGAGGCGTCGAGCGGGAATATTTGCAGGTGAATTACGCCAAGGGCGATAAACTGTATGTGCCTGTGCATCAGGCGGACCGTCTGAGCCGCTATGTGGGCGCCGGAGACGCCGGCATCCCGCCCGCCGTCACCCGGCTGGGAACCGCCGACTGGCAAACGGTGAAGGCGCGAGCGAAAAGGGCGGTGGAAGACATTGCCGAAGATCTACTGAAGTTGTACGCGGAGCGGGGGGTAGTTCCTGGCTACGCATTCAGCCCGGACAGTTCCTGGCAGGAGGAGATGGAGGCGGCCTTTCCCTTCCGCGAGACAGAAGATCAGATCGACGCTATCGCCGATGTGAAGCAAGACATGGAAGCCGACAGACCGATGGACCGCATTATCATCGGTGATGTAGGCTATGGCAAGACGGAAGTAGCCATCCGGGCTGCGTTCAAAGCGGTGATGGACGGCAAACAGGCGGCGGTGCTCGTGCCGACGACCGTTCTTGCCCAGCAGCACTACCGCGTCTTTAGCCAGCGTCTGAGCCAGTTTCCTGTGTGGGTGGAGATGCTTTCGCGTTTCCGCACCCCGGCCCAGCAGGAACGGGTGTTGCAAAAGATGCGGGATGGGAGCGTTGACATCGTCATCGGCACCCACCGGCTGCTCTCGAAAGATGTCGACTTTCGGGCGTTGGGGCTGCTGATCATCGACGAGGAGCAGCGCTTCGGCGTCAGTCACAAAGAGCGTCTGAAACAGATGCGCACGCAGATGGATGTGCTCACCCTCAGCGCCACACCGATTCCCCGTACCCTTCACATGAGTCTCAGTGGGGTACGCGATATGAGCGCGATCAATACTCCACCCAGAGAGCGGTTGCCTGTGCGAACGATCCTCTCCGAATACGATAGCGCACTCGTGCGTCAGGCCATCCGACGGGAATTGGAACGCGATGGTCAGGTGTTTTTCGTCCACAACCGCGTGCGGGGATTGGATACTCTGGCCTCTCGGGTACAGCGGCAGACGCCGGATGCGGTGGTGGCGGCAGCCCACGGGCAGATGGCGGAGCGGGAACTGGAAGAAACAATGATGCGCTTCGCCGACGGCGACATTGATGTGCTGGTCTGCACAACGATCGTGGAAAACGGCCTCGACATTCGCCGGGCCAACACAATGATTGTCAACCGGGCGGATCACTTCGGCCTGGCCCAGTTGTATCAGTTGCGGGGGCGGGTCGGCCGGAGCGCGGTACGGGGCTACTGTTATCTATTCTATGATCGGCACAAGTCCCTGACCTACGATGCCCGCCGCCGCCTGGAGGCTCTGTTGGAGAGCAGCGAAGAGCTGGGCGCGGGTTTTCGTATCGCTATGCGGGACTTGGAGATCCGCGGCGCAGGAGAGTTGCTGGGCGCGCGCCAACATGGTCAGATTGTCAGCGTCGGATTCGATCTCTACACCCGCTTGCTGGCCCAGTCGATCAACGAGTTGCGGGAAAAACGACAGCGGTTTACAGAGGCGCAGAGGCAAGGAGACGGCGATGCACGACCGGCGCCCGACAACGGAGCCGACGCCCAGCGCCTGGGAGGGCAGGCGTCTCGCCTGCCAACCGGGAATGTAGGCGTTTCACCTGCCAAAACCAGGCAAGACGGTTCGTCGCTGTCCAAAGACCCGCTGGCTCCGCCGGTCGCGCTCGATCTGCCTCTACGGGCAGAGATTCCAGAGACGTACGTAGAGGATGAGGGATTGCGGTTGCAACTCTACCGGCGTATCGCCGGGCTGAATTCACGGGAAGAGCTGGACGAAATGCGTCGGGAAATGGTAGACCGCTTCGGCAAAGACCCGGAAACGAACACTGTGCCGGAGGAGATAGCGAATCTGTTCTACCAGATCCTGGTGAAGATTCAGGCGCTAAAAGCGGGCATCCCCAACATCGGTCGGCGACGCGATCAGATCGCCATCCGCATTCCGAAAGGGTTCTATCGACCGGGAACGCACGCCGACCGCCTGCCAAGCTTGGACAGAGGGGTTCGGGCTGAGCGCGCCGCGGATGTCGCGCCCTACAGTGGCGCGCGCCACACAACCTTGGCGCCTCGCGCGAAGCCCGAATATGGAATCGTTCTGGAGGAGATGGACGACAAGGCCCGGCGTAAACTGCAGCATACCATGCGTATGGCACTGGGCCACACCAATGACGAGGGCGAATTTATGCCACAGAATTCGATCCACGTGGGACGGGAAGCGATCTACATCCCCATTGATGAGTTCGAGAACTGGCGTCCCCTGCTGTTGCGCGCTCTGGAAGCGCTTGGGAAAAGTTTCTAGTTTTTCGTTTCGAGTAACTGCAGTTCACTGACTACTCGAAACTGACGACTACAAACTGCAGTTACCGCAGTTTGCCCCGCATACGCACGTACTGCGCATAGTCGATCCTGACACGTCGACGGATGTACTCCCAGGTTTGGGGCGCTCGTTTTTGCGCCTCTCGAATCTTTTCGGTTATGCGTATTGCGAACACATCAGAGCCGGCCCCGCTGCCGTAACTGACCATCAGCACCTGCTGGCCCGGCTGCGCGATGTCCAGAATTGCGGTCAGCCCAATGATAGCGGACCCGGCGTAGGTGTTTCCGATCTCTCCCACCAGCAGGCCCGCCTCCCACTGCGCCTGTGTAAAACCCAGCGCCCGCATGGCCCGCACGGAAAATTTGATGTTCGGTTGATGCACGACCACATGATCGAACGTCTGGGCCGTTACACCCAACTCCTCCATCATCTGCTCGGCCACGGGAATGACATGGCCAAAATAGCCAGGATCACCGCTGAACCGCTCCGCATGGCGGGGATACTGGCTGCCGGGCCGTCGCCAGAAATCGGTCGTGTCGGATACATAGCTCAAGCTGCGCTCGATGACTGCCACAGACTCCGCTGCCGCTCCCAGCAGCATCGCCGCGCCCCCCGCGCCCGCCGTGTACTCGAGCGCGTCGCCAGGTCGGCTCTGGGCCGTGTCCATGCCGATCGCCAGCGCGTAGGGGGCCATGCCGCTGCCTACCAAACCGATAGCGGCCTGCATTGCCTCGGTTCCCGCTTTGCAGGCGAACTGCCAGTCTGCCGCCTGGGTGGCCGGTGTGGCGCCAATGGCCTCTGCCACAATTGTGCCTGTCGGCTTGACCGCATACGGATGGCTCTCGCTGCCGACCCACACAGCCCGGATATGGCGCGGATCGACCTGCGATCGGGACAGCGCATTGCGGGCGGCTTCAATACTCATGGTCACCGTATCCTCGTCCAGCCCCGGCACTGCCTTTTCTTTCACTGGCTTGCTGTCGTTTCCTTCGCTCCAGATCCGGCTGATCTCCGAACCTGGCAGGCGGTAACAAGGAATATATGCGCCGTATCCGACCATACCGACAGGTTGGATGGGCGAACTTCCGAGGTGTCCGGCGTCGTTCGCCTGTTCAATTTGGAGCGGTTGATTCGGCATGAGCCCCTTCCAACTGCAGTTTTCAGTCGTCAGTTTCGAGTAGTCAGTGAACTGCAGTTACTCGAAACTAAAAACCAGAAAGGTGTTTTCGCGCGTGCAGGCGCATATGCCCCCATTGGATTCCCGTTGTTGTCAGCGCGCGCAGCGCAGCCAGATTCTGGGCCAATCCTACAGCGGCAACGACCTCACTCAGCGCCCGCGCCCCGGATACGCCAAGAATTTTCAGCGCCACGCGGGCCAGCGGATGGCTCCGGGTCGCGCCGCCAACGGTACCGACGGAGAGAGGTAGTTCCAGGCGGCCGTATAGGGATTCGACCTTTGGCGCATCGTGTGGAACCCGAAGATTTCGGGCGCTGTTGCGGACGCGCTGTTCGCCTGCTTCGGCGAGCACATGCCAGTCGGTGAGGGCACGGTACTGGCCGTCGCGCGCCGCCCAGGCGTGGGCGCCCGCCTCCACTGCCCGCCAGTCGTTTCCTGTAGACAGCAGAACGGCGTCGATGCCGTTGAGGATGCCTTTGTTATGCGTAGCGGCCCGATAGGGGTCGGCGAGCGCGAAGGCGTTCGCTTCGGCAATCCTGTGAATCACCTCTGCTCCGAGATACTCGCCGCTGTCGAACGCGTCCGCCGGAATCTTTACTTCTGCCCAGGCGCGCCGCCGGTCGCTCAGGTTCGAGAGGATGCGCGCGCCGGCTCGTCCCCCGGTCAGCCGTTCCAACAGAGGGGCGATCGTTTCGGCTGCGGTGTTGACGGCGTTGGCCCCCATTGCGTCCCGGCAGTCGAACAGCAGATGCACGATCAGCATCGGCCCAGCCGCTGTGTCCGGCAGATGGCGCACTTCGATATCCTGAGGGCCGCCTCCCAGACGCTTGATTGTCGGGCTGGTATCGGCTGTGGCCAGAATCTCTGATCGGGCGCTCCCGATTGCCTTCTCTGCCCTGGCGGCATCCGGCACATCGAGCAGCTGAATCTGGGCGATCATCACCGGCTCCGTGCTGCCTGTGCGGAAGCCGCCCCCGGCTCGCGCCAGGCGCGCGCCCGCGCTAACCCCCGCCACCACGGATGGCTCTTCTATTGCCATCGGCGCCAGATATTCCTGGCCGTTGATGAGAAAATTGGCGCCGATTCCCAACGGGAGCGCGTAGCGTCCGATGGTATTTTCGATCATCGTATCGGCCTGCTCAGCGCTGAGGCCAGCGGCGAGTAGTTCGGTCTCTTCTACAGTCAGCGCGGCCCAGTCAGCAATAAGGGCAATTCGTTCCGCCAGACTTTTCTTATAGAATCCTTGCAGTCGCGACGATCGTGAGCACATTATACGATTGAAAAAAGACGCAATGTCACCAGGACGCGGAGGCGCAAGGGAAGATCAGGAACGTCTTTGCGTCCCTGCGGCTTCGCGTCTTTGCGTTGCATTCATCTGGAACTCCCCACTATCCACTGACCATATATCACGTTTATATCACGCGGGGCCTATCATTGTCTATCGGAAGTCGGCGGAAACGGTTCTGATAGTTTCTGGCTGGAAAGGTAGGCTCCATGTATGCCCCTACTGACCACTAGCCACTGTCTTTTTTCAGTCGAGGGCGAACAGGGTTTTGGCAATCGGACCTTCGAGCAGTTGCGGCGCAATCGCTATACTGGCGATGAGAAGAATCGCTGCCACAGAAAAGACAACACCTACCGGGCGTTCCTTCGGCAGTAGATGATTGTCCAGCCCGCCGAAGAAGATCCCCACCATGCGCGCGAATCCGAATATGACACTGCCGCTGGAGATCAGCACAATCGCGGCAAAGCGCCAGTCCACCTCAGCCAGGGCTTGCAACGCAGACCAGTGCCCGGAAAACCCGGCGGTCAGCGGGAAGCCGGCCAATCCCAGGCTGCCCAGAAGGAAGGCAATCGTGCTCCAGGGCAAGCGGGTTCCAACGCCCTGAAGACTCTCCAGGTTCAGATCACCCGTGGCTTGACGCAATTGGGTCAACCCGGTCGCCGCCGCGAGGGTACTCACAAGGCGTAGCGCGAAGAGCGAGATGACTAATGGCCGGCTACGCTCGTCGAACGCCGACAGGAGCAGCAGAATGAGTCCCCAGTCGTGCAGCATTGCATAGCCCCACAAGCGGCCGGGATGGCCAGTTCCCGCGGCAGCCAGCCCGCCCCAAACCAAAGTGATAATGCCGGTTGAAGTCAACCACAGATTGATTGATGAACTGTCCCGCAACAGTGGATAGGTTGTTGCCGCCAGATAAACGACATACAAAACCAGGGTCTGGTAGAAAAGAATCGTCAGCGCCGCCGCAATTGGTGGCGAGGACTCGCATAACTGCGGCTGTGCGCCGTGCAGGGGCACCGGCGCGAGCAGCAGAAGCAGACCTACTGCCAGGAGGTCCGCTGCGTCTGCCGCCACACTGGTATCTTGCGGATTGAGGGGGATCTGTTCCATATGCCATGCGGCGAGCAACACAAATGGAACTGCCAGAAGCGGTGGCAGAATCGCCCGCAGCGGATCCAATACGTTCCCCAAACGACCGATCTGGGCAGGGAACAGGCTGATCGTCATGAGCATCGCCAAAAAGATAGGGGCCAGCAATACTGGCGGCAGCGGCGCGGCCACCATCAGTGCAACACCTGTGTAGCCTGTCCCAACAAGCAGAACCAAACCTGGCGAGAATCCCGGGTTTGCCATCGCCGCCAGCATCATCCCCGTGCCCAGTAGAAGTAGAAGTGTGACGACGACCGGCTCGTTTGATGGTGTCAGTTGCAGGCGAAACCCGTACCCCCCTCCCCCCGCATCCAAACGTAGCGCGATGGGAAGATAAGCTACCCTAGTCAGGGATGGCTCATCTAAGGGAAGCCGCCACAGCCACACGCCCAGCAGATTCAGGAAGCCGCCACTTAGCGCGAACGCCCAGCGCTCCCAACGGCGCAGAAGATAGATTGCAATGGCCACCAAGAGAAGCAAACTGAACAGAAAGGAGGGGAAGGCGAGTTGAATCATTGAATCAGGAGTATTGGATTTGCGGGAATCAAGTCAGGATATGTCAGGGTCGGAAAGTAGTGGTCAGCAACTGCAGTGAACGCCGACACTTGGGAACGCACGCTTCTGGCGCCGACAATGCAGTTTAGCGGGCGCCGGGCCACTGCCGGCGATGTAGCAGGGAAGAGAACCAGTAGGCGATACCATAGCAGAGAACTTGCGCGCCGGCGGTTATGCTACGTCGGCGCCCGGCGCCTGGCAGCAGGACCAGATCGGTTGCGGGGGATAGAGCCGATGATAGCGCGTCATCCTCCGCCAGGAGTAGATAGCTGCACGCCAGGGCCACCAGCAGCTGCAGAATGCCCAGCAGAATGATGAGAGTGGGCACAGGAAATAGTACAGACAGAAATGCCTGAACTGCAACCAGCCAGAGTAGCAGAGCGATTCCGCCAAACAGCACCGTCTCTGTCAGGCCCAGAGTCAGAATGGCCAAGATCATCAGCCACAAAAACAGTCGTTTGGCAGCATCGTCGAGTAGAGGCAAAGAGATGTTGCTCCCTGCCTGCCAGACCAGCAGGGCAGCCATCCCCAGCACCAGCAAACGGAAAAGAAAAGAGCTGAACTGGCCCCTGTGATCGACCCGTACATCATCTGTCTGTAAAATCGAAAGCAGAAGAATCAGACAGGCCAGAAGCAGAACGCCGAAATGCAGCGCTGGCCAGGGCCATGAAAGGCCATAGGCGGCGCTGACCACGCTCCCTACGCCCAGTTGCACGAGCAGCAGGCTGGGGAGCGCGAGGCGCCAATCCCAGAAGACGAGAGGCAGACTGGCGGCAAGCCCCAGCAAAATATCTATAGGTAGAGAAGACCAGAAATCAGCCCCCGACTGAAATATGAGCGCAACCATACAAACACAACCCAGACATTAAACTGGATGGCGCAACCTTTCAGCTTTGGGGCATAGTTGCGCCGTTCGATTATCGAACGCAATCGGTTTCTCAGATGCTCAGCAGAAAGTAGCCGATAATGACAAATGCCACGCTGACACCCATATAGCCTGACCCTTCGACGATCTCCAGACCTACGTCCCATACATGACTCGCGCGGCTGGTTCCCCACTCGGTTATGCGGGAGAACCAGGTCAGCGAGGCGAAACGGGATATCCGCTCCGACCAGGGGCCGAACGATGGCCACATCTGGGAGCGCAAGATGGCGAGCCCTATTCCCAGTGTGAGGGAGCCAGCCAATGTGAACCAAGCCTGCCAACTCGCCACCGCGCTGGGGGGATTGCCCGCGCCGCGGGGAATGGCATCTGTCAGGTTTGTGATGGCGGTTATCATGTGAGGAAAGACGCCGGCAATAACGAGTGGGATGGCAAGCCCTACTCCACACACAAACAGCCGGCCCATTATCCAAGCCCCCTGTTCGGGCTTCTCACCGCGTGCCGTTTCGCTCTCTGATCTCCTCTCGAGAAGTGAGAGGGTGGAGGTGAGAGCTGCGGTGACCAGTGCCCCGAGCCCTGTGGCTAGGGGGATTTCCTGACCACTGGCCACAGGCAACTGACCCCTGGTGTTTTCTCGCCTCTCTCTGCGCGTTCTGCCCGCATCCGCTTGTCGTCCGGCTTCCCAACTGCGTAACAATGATGATATATAGATCATCTGTATTATGAGATAGGCTATGAAGAAGGGCCACATCAGCGCGCCGAAAATTGCGCTCGTCAG
Organism: uncultured Caldilineaceae bacterium; assembly: GCA_958295915.1. Lineage (GTDB taxonomy): Bacteria > Chloroflexota > Anaerolineae > Caldilineales > Caldilineaceae > Bin5. Next base: position 1,017,953 of record OY282381.1, on the reverse strand, counting down.
TAGCTGGGCGACCACGGATTGGGTGAGAAATCCGGGGGTAAACGGGACGCCCACCAGCGCCAGGACCCCAACGCTGATCGGAATTTGCCAATTCCACGCCCGCCAGATGCGTTCCCCAATAAGCCACAGCCCCCCTCCCAGGGCGAAGGTTGTGGTCGGCCAGAGAACCGCGGCCGGCCCTCGGGTTTCCGAAAGAATGCTTGTCAGACCGGCTATGCCAACGGCTGTGATCAGTACAAAGGTCGTGTGTCCTTGCCGTGTTGTGGACGTATAGGCGGCGATGGCGGATCCTAGCAGCCCCAACAGCGCAAGGGCCACAAATTCGGGGCGCGCCAGCAGTTCTTCCCTCGCCAGGCTGCTGGACCACCCCAACAGCCACAGGCCGCACAGAGCCGGTATCATATGGTCGATGAATCGATCCGGCAAGTTCGGCATTCTCGCCAGTTCAACATCTGATCGGGCGGCGTCATCTCCCATTGAGGGTCGCGCGCGTCGCAGGGCGCGACCTGCAGTGGCGCGTGATTCACCCTTTGGCGCATCGTGCGAAACCCGAAATTTTCGGGCCCAAGCGCCATTTTTCAATGGTCGCTCCTCTTTGTGCGGCAATAGCCAGAGATGCAGAGGGTATACACCGGCGCGAATGCTGGCGGCAATCAGCAGCAAAATCACTGTTTCCGGGGGCAGCTGGCCGCCAGCCAGGGGTTCGGCCGCTCCGCTTTGGCCTGCAGGGAGCAGACCGATCAGCAGTAGCAGCACTCCCATCATACTCAACCCCTGAAATTGCTGTCTGGGTGAGTTGGACGGCGCAACGTTCAATACGGTGGCCCACTTGTTCGGGTGGGCGGGCACAAGGTGAGGGTGAACGCCCTGCAGGTGTTCGCGCATGGCGTGAAGCCGAATGGCCCCTACGCGCCTCTTCTCTTCTCTCTCTTCGCGCTCCCCCTGTCTGGCTGGAACCACAGCATTGCGCGCGATGATGAAGAAATCCATCACCACCCACATCAGCGTAACCGTCAGGAGATTGCCGCTGCTGGTAAAGAGCAAGGCGCTGGCAATCATATTCAACGACATGGCCAGGGTAAGCGCATCGTCGGCGCCTTCCGAAGGTCGGCCGCGGGCCTGTCCGCCATAGCCGTTAAGAAGCAGCCCCACCCCTCCTAGCAGGAGGATCAGGCCGGAGACATACCAGTTCCAGCCGTTGCTCATCCACAGCAGATCTGCGCCCGTGGAAAAAAATGGCTGCCACGGTAGGCTGTAGATCGGCTCTGATGGTTGCAGACGCAGCGTCACCATCTGTATGACCGCTATGATCCAAAATAGCAGGGCAACGGCGCCCAGGATCCCTGTTTTCTGGGAGCGGAGGCCAATGATCCAAACGACGATGCTGCCCAACGTCAGGACGAGAGGAGGGCCGATCGGCGCCAGAAGCACTGACAGGGGCTCTGCAATGCTGTTCATAAAGTTCATTCTAGCACAGCCAACCCTGTGACTCGAAACAGTGTACTGGTAATTCAGGATGGGACAGATCTTGAACCGCGCAACGATGTCCGGCAGATGGGAGGTTGCGCTGTCTGCCGGACACCATAGGAAAGGTCTCTAGCGCTTTCCGAAATGCTGGGGGGACCTCGGCCCGCGCGCAGAGCGACTATGATTCACGGGATTCATATGATGGGGATGATGGTAGTTATCATCTCAATCACAATAGGTATATAAATTATAGTCTTCGCAAGCGTTGTCGAATAATAAGGGAATGAAGTATAGTGATTGAAGATATCTTACCTGACCGATGGGGATGCACCAAGCCGGTTCGAAATTCGGGAAGAAAGTTGATGCACAACGGTGGTTGGTGGCGCTACATTGCTCACGACCCGAAGCAGGCTCGTCCAATGGTGGATCGGAAGCTGCTTTTGCGGGTGTTTCGCTATGGTCGTCCGTATTGGCGCGCGATTCTTATGGTTTTGGCGACCATCGTCGTCATCGCCCTGTTGGAGCTAATCCCGCCGCTTTTGTTCCGAGAGCTGATCGACAACGTACTACCGACGAGAGATGTCCGGCGGCTGAATTTGCTGGCTCTGGCGATGATCGGCATTCCCCTGGCCGGTGGCGGGATCAGTGTGGTCCAGCGCTACTTCAACTCCAAAGCTGGTGAAGGTATCATTTACGACCTGCGTCAGGAGTTGTATGCTCATCTGCAGCGGATGAGCCTGCGCTTCTTCACCCACACGAAAGCTGGCGACATCATTTCGCGGCTCAATAACGACGTCATCGGCGCGCAAAACGCCATCACCGGGACAATTCCCAATATCGCCACCAATATCTTTACCCTCGTCTCTACCTTGGCGGTGATGCTGACCATCGAATGGCGTCTGACCCTTCTGTCTGTTGCGGTGCTGCCGTTTTTTATTCTGCCGGCCCGGCGGGTTGGCCGCATCTTGCGGGATATCCGCCGGCGCTCAATGGAGTTGAATGCAGAGATGAGCAACGCCATCAACGAGACGCTGAACGTCAACGGCGCGCTGCTCGTCAAAACATTTGGGCGTGGGCGACATGAAGTGGATCGCTACGAAGTCATCAACCGAGAAGTGAGGGACATCGGCGTGCGCCGGGCGACGATTGGTCGCTGGTTTTTCATGGGTCTGGGCGTCGTCGCCACACTTGGCACTGCGCTAATCTACTGGGTCGGAGGGCATTTTGTTCTGGATGACGTCATTACCGTTGGCACAATCGTCGCCTTTGCCGCGTATCTGACCCGTCTGTATGGTCCAATCAGCGCTCTCTCGAATGTGCAGGTGGAGTTCGTGCAGGCGATGGTCAGCTTCGAGCGGGTCTTCGAATATCTCGATCTGCGCGTGGAGATTACCGACCGCCCGGAGGCGCTGGCATTGGATCACGTCGCTGGAGCTATCGAATTTGAAAACGTGTCGTTCAACTATTCGCAGGAAGTGGGAGAGGCGGGCCCGGGCGTCGCGGAGAAGACGATGCAACGAAGTGAGAACGATAGTCAACGACGCAATACCCAATACGCAACACCAGATACGCCGCACGCAATAGGCAACGACACAGGCGAGGCAATCACACAGTCCGCGCCGCACGTATCCCGCCTTTGGGCGCTGAAGGAGGTGAGTTTTCGTGTCAAGCCTGGCGAACTGGTGGCCCTGGTCGGGCCGAGCGGCGCGGGCAAGACGACGGTTACGTATCTGCTTCCCCGGCTCTACGATCCGACCAGTGGCCGCATCTGCATCGACGGCCACGATCTGCGGGATGTACGGTTGGACTCGCTCGCCCACAACATTGGCGTCGTCACCCAGGAGACATATCTTCTCCATGATAGTATTGCCGCCAATCTGCGCTATGCTAAACTGGACGCAACCCCCGCAGAGATGGAGTCTGTCTGTCGGGCGGCCAATATCCACGACTTTATCATCTCTTTGCCTGACGGCTACGATACCGTTATAGGCGAGCGGGGCTATCGGTTGAGCGGTGGCGAAAAACAGCGTCTTGCCATCGCCCGGGTGATTCTCAAAGACCCGCGTATTCTGATCCTGGATGAGGCGACCGCTCACCTGGACTCCCAGAGCGAAGCGCTGATTCAGTCTGCGTTGGAGCCGCTGTTTCAGGGGCGCACCAGTTTTGTCATAGCCCACCGGCTTTCAACCATTCTCGCCGCAGACACGATTCTGGCGCTGGACGAAGGGCGGCTTGTGGAGCAGGGCGGCCACCAACAATTATTGGATCAGGGGGGCCTCTATGCTGAACTGTACCGAACCCAATTCGGCCAAACGATGAAAAGAGCGGTGTAAATGGCTGATTCCTCTGCTGCGCGCGCACCCAGACCGGTGCTTTTGGCTCGCCGGGGCGGGTCAATCATGCTGCATCCGCCTTTTACGACAGTCGCCTCTACGACGGCCTGCCCCGGAAACAAGAGGATTCACCAGCAATATCGATTCGGAGGAATTCTATGCTATCCACCCAAACCTTGCCCCAGGCAACGACAGATATCGCGCGGGCCAAACGGGACATCGATGAATTTGGTTACTGCCTGATTGCCAACGCACTGACACCAGCTGAGGTAGAGGCTGCCCGCATACGGCTGATCGAACAGGCGGCTGCGGAGTTGGAGTATGGTCTGGCCTTTGAGGATGGCGGGCCTGAACAGCAGTGGGGCGCGTTCACAGATGGCCGCGGACGGCTTCGACGGCAGGTCTACACAGCTGTGGCCGGCGGCGTCAATCAACGAGTGTGGATGCTGGTCAACAAAGGTCGTATCTTTCGGGCTATTCTGTTCACGGCGAGCGTCCGCGCCATCGTCGATCATGTCCTTGGCGACGACTATCTGCTATCCAGTTACTCTGCCAACATCGCCAAACCTGGTGGCGTGGCCATGAACCTGCACACGGACCAATGGTGGATGCCCCATCCCATTGAGCGGGGCCCTTCGCCGGTTCCCATCGGCTCGATCACTCGTCAACGTCCTAATCTGGAAGGGGGGGAGCCAGGGGCGATGATCGCGCCGTGCGTCTGTGTGAACGTCATGTGGATGCTCAACGATTTCAGCGCTGAGAATGGTGGTACCTGTTTTGTGCCTGGCAGTCATCTGCGCGGCCGACCACCCCACATGGAGCGGGACGCCGATGTGGAGACCCTGGCGGCGGAAGGGCCGGCGGGCACAGCGATGGTTTTCGATGGCAGGCTCTGGCACGGGACCGGCGCCAACATCAGCTCTGAGAATCGTTACGGGCTACTTACCACCTTCTGTGGGCCGCAGTTTCGCCCCCAGGAGAACTTCACCGTTGGCGCCCGTCCCGAAGTGCTGGCGGAGGCTTCACCGGCGTTGCTGGCCCTGCTCGGATTCAAAATCTGGAGTGGGTACGGGCGGGTGGAAAGCCCGGTTGCCGAATATATCGCCCAAGGCGAGCGTTCCTTGGGCGAAATGCAAAGCGCGCAGTCGGCCTAGCGCCCGGGGCGCATGAAATTTCGCCCTGTATTCTCAACCATTCGCCCTACCGCTGTCGTCTATGTTATACTGCCCTATGCTGAATCCTGATGGCTGAGGAGACAATGTGAACGGAAATTGGACGCGTAACGCTTTTGTCTATTTGCTGATTCTGGTGGCCGCGGCGGCGTTATTTCTGAATATATACGGTCCCAACGAAACACCCCAGAACATCAGCCTGAGCAATGTGGCGACGCAGATCGAGCGGGGCGAAGTGACGCGCATCGACGTCCGCGGGGAGAATCTGCATGTCTACCTGTACGATAGTGAGCGGCCGCTTGCCAGCCGCAAGGAGGAGGGCGTCGCTCTGACGCGCACCCTTCAGGGTTTGGGCGTCCCAGAAGAGCGGCTGGCCCAGGTGAAAATCAACGTTCAGTCCCCGTCTAATTCGGGCAACTGGTTTGCGCTGGTCATCAACCTTCTCCCCCTGATTTTGATCGCCGGTCTGTTTCTATTTCTGTTCCGCCAGAGCCAAACCGGCAACAACCAAGCTCTTTCCTTTGGCAAAAGCAAAGCCCGCATGTTTGTAGGGGACCGCCCCGCGGTTACCTTCAGCGATGTAGCCGGCGCGGATGAAGCCAAGCAGGAGTTGGAGGAGATCGTCGAATTCCTCAAAGAGCCACAAAAGTTCGTGGCTCTGGGCGCCCGCATCCCCAAGGGCGTATTGCTGGTTGGCCCGCCTGGCACTGGCAAAACTCTGATGGCCAAGGCCGTCTCTGGCGAGGCAGGCGTGCCGTTTTTCAGCATAAGCGGTTCCGAATTCGTCGAAATGTTTGTCGGCGTCGGGGCCAGTCGTGTGCGAGATCTGTTCGAGCAGGCCAAGCGCAACAGCCCTTGTATCGTATTTATTGATGAGATCGATGCTGTAGGGCGCTACCGGGGCACCGGTCTGGGCGGTTCCCACGACGAACGCGAGCAGACTCTGAACCAGATTCTGGTGGAGATGGACGGTTTCAGTACCGATATAAATGTCATTCTGGTGGCCGCTACCAACCGGCCCGATATTCTGGACCCAGCGCTATTGCGCCCTGGCCGCTTTGACCGGCGGGTGACCATGGATCGTCCAGATTTACAGGGCCGCCGGGCGATTCTCACTGTCCATGTAAAGGGCAAGCCCCTGGATCCCAATGTGGATCTGGATTTGATCGCCCGCCAAACTCCCGGTTTCGTCGGCGCGGATTTGGAAAATCTGGTCAATGAAGCAGCGATTCTGGCTGCCCGGCGCAACAGACGCACCATCGCAATGGCTGAAATGCAGGAGTCCATCGAGCGCATCGCCATGGGGGGGCCGGAACGACGTAGCCGCTTGGTCACAGACAGGGAGCGCCAGGTGGTTGCCTATCATGAAGCCGGTCACGCCCTTGTCGCGCATATAGTTAAGGGCGCCGACCCCCTGCGCAAAGTGACGATTATCCCGCGCGGCATAGCCGGCGGCGTCACGCTGACTGTGCCTGAGCGGGACCGGTACTTATTGCCCCATTCCTATTTTGTAGACAGAATTGCCGTCGCGCTGGGTGGCCGTGTGGCCGAGGAGCTGATCTTCGCCGACATTTCCAATGGGGCCAGTGATGACATTCAGATGATTACGCGTATGGCACGGGCGATGGTGACGAAGTACGGGATGAGCAAAAAAATGGGCCCTCTGCAGATTGGCCACCAGGAGGAGAACCCCTTTCTGGGCCGGGAGCTGACGGAACAACGGGACTACAGTGAAGAGGTTGCCGAAGCTCTGGACAGCGAGGTGCAACGTATCGTACGTGAGCAGCACGAACGGGTGCGTCAAATTCTTGTGGCGCATCGCCAGCAGTTGGATGCCGTTGCCGAAGCTCTGCTCGCGCGTGAAACGCTGGAAACGGAGGAGTTTGTCGCTGTCTTCGAGGGGCGTATCGGATCGGATGATCTGCCGGATCCCCTCGCCCTGCAGCCAGCCATCTCCTCCTCCATCGACGCCCACTCAATCTAGCCACTCCACACATCGCGCCATCATCGAGCCGCTACTCAGGTTGTTGGCCGCCTCTCCATCGGTGGTTGCGCGGTCACCTTCAGGTCGGTGGAATCAGGAGAAAGAAGACCTGTGTCAGGCGAGCTTTTTTCCCTGCGAGCTGTCAGATGTCGCTGCTGTTCGTGAGCAGCTCGAGGAGCGCTGGGCCGTAGGTTTGGGCCTTCCACTGCCCGATCGCTGGGATCTCTTGTAACGCAGCCAGAGAAGCTGGCTGACGGGCTGTGATCTGCAGCAGTGTGTCATTGCTGAACACAATGTCTGGATCGACGCGGCGCGCGCTTGCCGTTTCCGTCCGCCATCGGCGCAGGACCTCGTAACACTTTCGCTCTCGCGAGGAGAGAGCCTGCTCCGTTCGCCCCATGGGGAGCGGGCGTTGCGGGATGGGCTGCTGTGCGCCTTGGCGGATTGCTGTCAGCAACTCTCCGCCGAATCGTTCGATCTGCCGCGCATTCAATCCAGGAATGTTGCGCAGCGCAGTCATGGTGAGCGGGCGTTTCTGAGCCAGCGCCACCAGTGTATTCTCTCCCAAAATTTTGAACGGCGGGCGGTCTGAACGCTTTGCGAGCCGCTCTCGCCAGCGCCACAGCGTCTGCAAGATGCTCAGATCTTCCTTCGCCAGCGCTCGGATCTGTTTCATCTGCCAGAATGTACGCGGCGCCGGCGGCGAATATGCGATCGTTTCCAGCATGCGAAAGGCATCCTGCGCTTCGTTCCAACGGCTTGCTGTCTGGAGATGGTCGAACTGGCGGGCGCGTAGAGTAGGCAGATAGTGGGTGTCGGTCTGCGCATAGATCATCTGTTGGGGCGTTAGCGGGCGTTGCCCCCAATTCGTGCGCTGCATGCGTTTGTCGCTGACGACATTGAATTCTTCTTGCAAAATCTGCGCAAGCCCGACGCCTTGTCGCCCCAGAATCCGGGCAGCCAGTTGCGTGTCGAAAAGCTGGCTTATCCGAATGTTGAAATCCCGTTGGAGCGTCAGTATGTCGTTGTCTGCGGCATGGAGGATTACTTCTGTTGTGTCGTTGGCCAGAATTGTGCCCAGCGCTGACAGATCGTGTAGTTGGAGGGGGTCGATCAGGTAATCCAGAACCTGCATGGGGTTTACGGGCGTGGTGGACGCGCTGGTCGCCGCCGGCGCGGATAGTTGGATCAGGCATACTCGCGGCGTATAGCGATAGAGGCTATCGCTTTCCGTATCCAGGGCGAGCCAGGGCTGACCCTCAAGATGTCGGAGCATGCGGCCATATTCTTTCACTGACTGCACAAGCTGCGGCTTTGGAATGGTCGACGTCTTCCAGCCGTGTTGAGAAGAAGCGGATTGTTCGTTCTGTCGGCGAAAGGATTGGGGACGCTTTCGGTTTGCCCGCGCCATGGTAATCGAATTCTCCCAAATCGCGTGAATCAGTAATTGGTCTGCGCTCCGACAATGTCGGCCATCATACCGCAGACGGCACGGTGGCCGCAACCAACGCGCCCCTGCAATTGCCACTGTGTCCCGCTCTCTGTGGTTTCTGTGTAGGGGCGCAGTTATATCTGCAAGATCCTCCCATTTGTGATATGATTGCCGAAAATTTACGTCCGAACCGGTTTCCATCCCGCCTTTCATGATTCGTGTTCTCTATCGTCAAGCCAGCGGAAAGATTGTAGGCAATTTCCCGATCGATCAGTTGGCGGCTGCGCTGCGGGACAGTCGCGCGTATCTATGGGTGGATCTGTCTGCGCCGACGGAGACTGAACAACAGACAATTCTGACTGAAGTGTTCCAGTTTCATCCTTTGGCGGTCGAAGATGTCACCAGCGGCTTTCTGGTTCCGAAGATCAATGATTATCGCCGGTACCTGTTCATCGTTGTTCACAGCATCTATCGCGGTGAAGCGCAAGTCGATCTGATCACCAGTGAACTGGACATTTTTCTTGGCGCCAATTTTCTGGTAACCGTTCATGCGCGGGAGATGAATGCAATCGAGGAGCTGTTGGCCGACGAGGCGCATCATGACAACAGCGGGTTGGGTCAGGGACCCGCGTTTTTGCTGTGTAAGTTGATGCGCCAGCAGATACAGCGCTACAGCGGTCTGCTGGATGGATTTGAAGCAGAGTTGGAACGGCTGGGGGATGTACTCTTTCACCAAAAGATCGCCCGGGAGGATGTTCTGAACGATCTGCTGACAGCCCAGACCAGTGCGCTGCGTTTGACGCGGGCGCTTCGGCCCCAGAGAGAGCTGATGAACCGTCTGGCTCGTGACGATTATGGTGTGATCCCCAGCGATGCCCGGCTATATTTCGCCGATGTGGACGATGATCTGGTGCGCATGGTTGGGCTGATGGAAGGAATGCAGGCGCTGGCGCGCGGCACGACCGAGATGCACATGGCCCTATCTGATATCCGCAAGGATGATCTTATGCGGATGCTGATAGTGATTTTGACGATTTTTTTACCTTTGATGTTCCTGACCGGAATCTACGTTCGGGCCTATCCGGCCTTGTGGGTTCTTATTCTGGCAATCGTCTGCGGTCTGTTTTATTATTTTCGGCGCATGGGGTGGCTGTCATCATGGCACGTTGGTACTGGTACGACGAAGACGGAAAACAGATGGTATCACCGTACCATCCGGAACATAGTCGGCCCATCCCCGCGGCCGTAGAATGGCTGCGGCCAGCGCTGATCTCTGATCTGCACCGTGGCTTCGCTCGTTGGACCGTAGCGAACATGTCGCCGGGCGCTCTGACCCCACAGCGGCTGTGGATCGATCGGGCTGGTCTGGTGGCTGTGCGCTTTGCCAGCGGCGCGCCGTCCCCGCGGCCGGCGGTCGGCGCCTGTGAGGCATTGGCCCAGTGGTTCGTGCTGCTGGATAAGTGGATGGAAACCTATGTGGTGCTGGCTCGCGCCCGGTCTGTCTGGTCGGTCGCAGAGCTGGCCGGCGCGCTGCCGTTCACTACGCCGTGCTTGCTGCCCCGCTCCCTGGCGCGGATACCACCGAACAATTGGGAACGGGTGGCCCGAGGCTTGGCCGCGATCGTTATCGACAGTCCGCTGGCCGGCGATCTGCGGCGTCAGTGAGCAGAAATCAGTATACAGATGTGGCGCTCACTCTTCAGCTTGCGCCATCAGTGTTCGTTGGACTATTGTAGATGAACGCTCGGCCCGATAGACAGGAAATAAAGACAGATCCACCGGCAAACCAGTATACTGTCCGGCATAGCCATTCGGCCGGCGGGGTTGCCTATCGCCTGCGCGCTGTGGACGCCCAAATCATTGTCGAGGTGGCGCTGATCGCTACTGATCGAGACACCCGTCGCTGGCAACTGCCCAAAGGTCGTCTCTACTCGATGGAGAAACCTCTGGCTGCAGCTTTGCGCGAAGTAGAAGAAGAAACCGGACTGAAAACTGAGTTTGAATCGTTTTTGAAGACTGTTCATTACGAATACCTGGATACCTACGCCCGCATTGTGCCGGAATGGGTCTACAAAAGGGTGGATTTCTATCTGCTGCGAGTGGTGGGCGGGCGTCTGTCCGACGCCAGCATCGAAGTGCAGAGGGTGGACTGGGTCACGACTGAGGACGCGCTGGCCCGGCTGACTTACGAAGGCGAACGGGACTGTGTCAGACTCGCTGTGGACTATCTGAATGGTCACTGAGATTGCAAGGGCAACCCCTGAACAGATCCGCGAGGTTCTTACTCTACTCGTCTCCGGCGTAACGAGCGATGTGAGCAGCATGGAGGAGATTGCGGGCAGTTGGTGGCGTCGGTTTCTGTTTTTGCGGTGGTTCGGGCCGCGGCTTCTGGGCAGCCAGATGGATACATTTGTCGCTGTCCAGGGTGAACGCATCATCGGATTTCTGGTCGTCCAGTACGATGGCGATGCGGCCGGCACATTCGACTGGGCGTTTATGGAGCCGCTGACCGTTGAGGAGAACCGGGAGGACTTCGCGGATCTCATCGACACCGCTCTGGACCATGTGGAGGAGCAAGGGCTGCATCCGTACTTCTATTTCGGTTTTGCCACCGACTCTCCAGCGGAAATCGGGCAGACGCTGGAGGAGATTGGCCTGCGCTCCGCAGACTATCAGACGGCGCAGATGGTGGGTAGGCTGCCGCTGGCGGAAACTGCGGCCATGCCAGACGGTTTTCGCCTGTCCCCGCAGATTTCGGCGCGTTTTGGCCCGCGCCTGGCCGCGCTGCTGCCGGCGGCGTATCTGCACGTGGACAGGGGAGAGATCGAAATGATCGCCGCGATCCACGCCGGCAGCCTGCGCTCCTCGAAGGTATTTCTTATCGAACAGGAGAGCGAAGTCATCGGCTTTGTCCAGCAATTCCGCTGGCGGGATGAACTGCGCTTGCTGTTCGCTCTGCCTCAGCGGCTATGGGGTACCGCCCCAGAACGTCAACTGGTCGCCCACCTGGCCCAGATGCTGCAGGGGCGAAACCAACGGCTGCGGGTGCGCACATTCAGCCGGGAGCATCTGGAAGCGTCGCAGGAATCCTTCTCTCGCCTGCGTCTTGCGTGGCAGCAGGCCCCCTGGCAGCGCTGGATTGTGGTGTTGCGTGGGGATCAGGATGAGATGGAATCCGACAATGGGAACGATGACCAGCGGACGGTCGATGAGAGCGATGAGGGGACGCCATGAACGCGCGTACCCATGGCGATCAGACTGCCTCGATATACCCGCTGGATGGAAGCTTCGGCTTTTCGACCGGCTCCTTTCGCAGCGAAAGTGGCGCTTCGGTCTTCTATCGTCACTGGCGGCCGGCTGGTCCTGCGCGAGCCGTCGTGCTGATCCTCCACGGCCTGGGTGAACATGGTGGGCGCTATCGTCATCTGGTCGCGGCACTTGCGCAGGCGGGCTACCTGGTCTATGCGCATGATCACCAGGGCTTCGGCCGCTCCGGCGGCGCGCGGGGATTCGTCAACTGTTTTCAAGACTATCTGGACGACATCACACAGGTTGTGATGATGGCCCGGCGGCGCAACCCAGGTCTCCCTTGTTGCCTGTATGGCCATTCTATGGGTGGGATGCTCGGCCTTCATTACCTGATGGAAATGCCGGGGGCGGTGGATCTGGCCGCCATCTCGGCGCCGGCGCTGCAGCCACAGCTCGACCCCCTCAACCGCTTTCTCAAGCAACTGCTGGTCTTGCTACATCGGGTGTGGCCCACCCTGACCATGCCTCAACCCGGCAGCCAGGATGGGCTTTCCCGAGACGTGAGGGAGGTGCATCTGGCCATGAGCGATCCCTTGGGCGTGCATCACCGCAACGCGCGCTGGGTGGTAGAAATCTTTGCAACTATGCAGGAGGTGACAGACCGAGCCGGCGAGGTCCGCCTGCCGATTCTGATGATGCAGGGCATGGCGGACGTTGTCGTCTTGCCCGCGGCGGCACAGGCATTTTTCCATCGCCTCTCCTCGGCCGACAAAACGCTGCATCTCTATGAAGGCTATTACCACGAACTACACAACGACTTAGGCCGGGAAAGGCCGATCGGCGAACTGATCGCCTGGCTGGATGCCCGTTGCAATGTCAATTTCCCATAGCAACGGAACGGAGCACGCATGACACAACCGGATATCATCCGAACGCTTCTCCCATTACGACAGCAAAGACCTCAATTACAAGGCGAGTTGGGCGAGTTTCTGGCTCACCTCTGGTCAGCTACACCGGATTCGGCTCATCGTTTATCATCCTGAATAATCCTTCCATCCTGATAATCCTGATTCAGACAATCTGTTCAGCGCTCCAAATTTGGGCGCTGCTGGCCTGCGGATGTCACCAGATCTGGGATGTCCCCCTTCCGCCATTCGCTTGCCACTCACCGCGAAGCCGGCTATGATAGATATTGGCGGTGGTATGAATCGGAACGCGCAGCAGAGCATCAGGAGGCGAACATGGAGAATCTGATTAAGTTCACTGAACATCTTGCCTTGGGTGGGTTTAATTATGCCTATGGCATCTCGGCCGTGGATCTGACGGGCAACGGCGTGCCGGATCTTGTGACAGCCGACACGGAAGTCGGTCTCTATTGGCTGGAGAACGACGGTCAGGGCAATTTCACCCAGCACATCATCCACGAACGGGATGATGAGTGGCTGGAGCGCCACGCCATCGCCGATATCAACGGCGACGGCCGGCCCGAAATCGTAATCGTGGATAACATCAACGGCTGTCTGCTCTGGTTCGAGTACGATGGCGACCCGCGCCTTCGCGATTCATGGCGCTACCACTACATCACACAAGGAGACCTGCCCGGCGCCTATGATGTGGCCGTGGCTGACTTCGACGGTGACGGCGATTTGGATGTGGCCGCTTCGGGTTGGCGCAAGGGAAACCAGTTCGCCTGGTATGAAAATCGGGATGGTCGATGGATCAAGCACATGATCGAAGACAACATCGCTGAGACGCGCGCCATCCACGCGACAGATATCGATGGTGACGGCAAGATCGATCTGCTGGGCACGGCGCGGGTGGCCAATCAGGTTGTCTGGTACGAAAACCCAGGGGATCCGGTCTCTCAGCCGTGGCGCAAGCACATCATCGACGACGCGCCCCAGCCGATTCACGGCCATCCGGTCGACATGGACGGCGATGGCGATGTGGACGTCGTGATGGCTCTGGGTATGTTGCCCCCAGAGCGAGGAGCGGATCTGCGGCATCATCAGATCGTCTGGTACGAAAACGACGGCCAGCCAAGCCGGGGTCCATGGCCCAAGCATATCATCTGCGAATACTTCCCCCATGCGTTTGAAGCCATTGCCGCCGATCTGGACAATGACGGGCAGATAGAAGTTGTGGCCACAGCCTGGGATCTGACGGGGCGGGTGGCTATCTTCAAACACCGGGGCGACCCGCGGGGTATCTGGGATATGCAGATTCTGAAGGATGGCTGGACGCGCGCCAACATGGTGATCACGGCCGACCTCAACGGCAATGGTCGTCTCGACATTGTTGCCGCCGCCGAACGGGACAGCAATGAGGTGCGCTGGTGGCGAAATGAAGGTGTGTGAAATGCGTTATGTGTGGACGCCGCAAAGCCTGAAAGGAGAGACCACATGACCACAACGCGCCTGCCGGTTGAGCGGGACGGACCGGCGCTGACACTTGCGCCGGAAGACGCGTTCAATGTCGAACATCTGGTCACTGAGGACGATACACCCGTGGACAACTGGTTTTCCGAGAAACAACAACGTCTGCTGACCAGCCCTCTGTATGCAAGCTGGTCAGGACCTGAAGGCCCGGGGGGCGCGCCCCGCCCCTTTCTTGTGGCGGCTAATGTTGGCGTGTTCTATGCCGTCAGCGAACCGCCGCTGGCGCCGGATGTCTTTCTCAGCCTGGATGTGGCGCGCCCGCCTGATTGGTGGGAAAAGAAGGGACGTAGCTACTTCATCTGGGAATATGACAAGCCGCCCGACGTAGTGATTGAGATTGTATCGAACACCCGGGGTGGGGAAAGCGATACAAAGATGGAGCGCTATGCTCGGTTTCATGTGCCCTACTACGTGATTTTCGACCCGCAAGAGTATGTGCAAGAGGGTGCGCTTCGGGTCTACAAACTCACGTCTGTGGCAGCGCGGAGCGTCTATCAAGAGCGCTCTCCTGACAGGCTGCCAGAGATTGGGTTAGGTCTACGGCTCTGGCAGGGTGTCTTTGAGGGCGAGAGCGGTACCTGGTTGCGCTGGCAGGATGAGGAAGGCGCCCTGATTTTGACCGGACACGAACGTGCGGAGCAAGCGGAACGTGCGGAGCAAGCGGAACGGACAGAGCGCATCGCGCAGACCGAACGTGCGGAGCAAGCGGAACGTGCGGAGCAAGCGGAACGGATAGAGCGCATCGCGCAGACCGAACGGGCGGAGCGTCTGGCTGCGCAACTGCGCGCGGCCGGCTTGACACCAGAAAACGGCGCGTAGCGTGGCTCCCCAGCCTCAAGACGTTGTTTGACAACGGCCGGGCGTTGGCTTACAATTGTCTGAAAGCTTTACATTGCCTCAAGCGTACCTTTTGACAAGGGCCGGCTGTTCGCCACAACTGCCAGCGGCTTCCTCTGATTTTGTCTTGCGGTATCGCTATTCACAACAAACCAAAACCAACTCACATTCACCTTCCGAGGAGAGAAAAGACATGCGCATGAAACAGAAGTGGTTGAAGTCTATCATCCTGTCGATTTTGGCAGTTCTCGCGTTGCTGTTTGCGGCCTGTGCCGCTGACTCCGCGCCCGAAACCGGACAAGATGCTGAAATGGCTATGGAGGAGGAGGAGGCTGCAGCGGAGACGACGGATGCTCATTTGGCTGTCAATCCGGATACAGTCGATTCGGACCGCCTGCTCATCCTGCCGGGTCGCTCGCGAATGGGTGTCGGCGTTTGGGGCTCCATCACCGCCAGCAACTGGAACTTCAGCAGTGAATCCTACTATATGCTGAATATGCCGCTGATCTTTCTGGGTCCTCTGGGCAATTCGACACCCACACCCTGGCTGGCCAAACGCATTGAGCCGGTCGACGACAAGATGGCTCTGGAGATCGAGCTGTATGAAGAGGGCCAGTGGAGCGACGGAGAGACCATCACCACTGAGGACGTCTCCTTTACCTTCCATCTGCTCTATCACGCCGATGCCGACTACTGGCTGGGTGACGCCAGAGGCATGATACCGAATGTCGCCGGCGGTCAGGACTACTACGACGGTGCGGCTGACTCGATCTCGGGCGTCAAGATCATCGACGATTTCAATATGCGGATCGAGTTCGACACGCCCATGGGCGAGATCTGGCGTGATCTGGGTATGCTCTCCATTCTGCCGGAGCACCATCTGGGGCAGTATACGCCTACACAGCTGTGGGCTGGCGACTTTCCCGACGCTTGGATGCCCAAGGTTCACAGCGGGCCCTATCGGGTCGTCAAGTATGACGCAGAGGCCAAAGTACTGGAGAACGAGCGCTGGGAAGAGTGGTGGGGCAATGCCATCTACGGCAAGCCTGGCATCAAGCGCTACGCCGAACAGGGGGGACTGACTCTGGCCAACTTCCTTGAGCGCCAGTCGGACATGGTCAAGATCGGCGCCACCGACTATGATACGGTCAAGGATCTGCCGGATATCAGCATTCACCCGCGCACCTTCATGATGACCGGTTACGGCCTGAACCGCATGGAGGGTCGCAAGCTGTCGCCCAAGGTCATGGATGCCATCGCCTATGCCATCGACCGCGAGGTGTGGGCGGAGGCGCTCTACTTTGGCTTTGGCCAACCTGAGGATTCCGTCTTCGGCCTGCGCGGCCATCTCACAGCGACGGAGTCGTTCTGCCCCGACTGCGACGAGAGCCTCGTTGTGCCCCGCCAGTACAATCCTGAACTGTCTCAGCAGTTGCTCGCCGAAGCTGAAGGCGAGGGCAGTTGGGACCCCGATCGCGTGCTGACCATATTGACTGGCGCTGGAGGTGACGCGTCTGTCCTGCTGCAACAGCAGCTGGCGGCAGTCGGCATCCAGAGCGAGATCCTGGCCGGCCGCGAGCTGCGTGATGAGCGGCATGTAAGCGGCGACTATGACATCGATATGGTCGGCGGCTGGGTGATGAACACCATCCGCAACTGCACCTACTGGGTCGGTAGCTGTGAGCAGGATTTCTGGCCTTCCAAGTACCACTGGTGCAACGAGGATTTCCGCAACATGTGCGTGGACGCCATGGGGACCACGGACCCAGATGAGTTCTCTCGCTTGAGCGAAGAGATCATGCAGATCTACTTCAACGATGGTCCGATTTGGGGTGTGACGCAGATCGCCGAGTTCTATGTAATGACCGCCGATCTTGGTGGGTTTGTGCCCGAAGAGGCCTTCAACTTCCTGGGCACCTCCGGTGAAAAGGGTGTGGCCAGCTGGTACTGGATTGAGTAGTCGCTGAGTAACTGCGCTTGCCGGTTTGTATAGGCAAAGATCGTGGCTGAACGTTCGATGAATGGTTAGCGCGCCGCTGGTTGGCCGTTGACCATTCATCGGTGTGGCATCGGTCAGTTCAGCGATCGATCAGAATAGAGTCTGGAGTGCAAGTTGACCCAATACATTATTCGTCGGCTGCTGATGGTCGTCCCAATGATGTTTGTCATAACCTATCTGAACTTCGCGTTGATGCGCCTGGCTCCCGGCGACCCGACGCTGTTCATGTTTCTGGCCAGCGATACCCAGGGCATGACGGCGCAACAGGTGCGCGATCAGATGGGTATACGGGAAGCCTATAAAGGCCGCGGGGATGAGGAAGGTGTCAGCACAAGCGAGTTTCAGAGGGAGAGACTTGGGCTTAACGACCCGATCCCTGTGCAGTATTTCCGCTGGGTCAGCCGCGTGGCGCAGGGGGATTTTGGCCGCGCCATGCGCACTGCCGAACTGATCGGCCCGCAGATGGCTCTGCGTATCGGCGTGACAGTGCGCCTGACAGTACTGTCGCTGCTGCTCAGCATCATAATTGGTCTCGTCGTTGGCTCGCTATCGGCCATATACCAGTATTCGCTCTTTGACAACGTCGTCTCCTTCCTCACCTATATCATCATCAGTGTGCCGGGATTCCTGCTCGCCACCTGGGTGATTATTATCTTTGCCATCAAACTGGGCTGGTTCCCCGCCGGTGGTATGTACAACCCTCGCACTGGGGGGGACTTCAGCGACCGGCTCTACCATCTGCTCCTACCGGTTCTCACTATGGGAATCAGCGGCTCGGCTGGCCTGATCCGCTGGACGCGGACGAGCGTTCTGGAGACGATGCAAGCTGATTTTATCACTGTGTCGCGGGCAAAGGGGTTAAAGGAGAGTATCGTACGCAGCCGGCACATCTTCCGCAATGCTCTGCTGCCGGTGGTGACGATCATTGGTCGCAGCGTCCCCTTCATCATCGGTGGTTCGGCCTTCTTTGAGACGGCGTTCAACTATCCAGGCCTCGGCATGTGGTTCGCGCAGGCGACCGAGGCCAAGGATTATTCTGTTATGATAGCCAATATTACGGTGATAGCCGTCATGGTCCTTCTCGCCAATCTGGTGGTTGACATCTGCTATACTTGGGTCGATCCGCGGGTCAGGTATTCGTAATGGCTGGGGATTCCTCGGGTTTGGCGTGGCTTTCCGGCAGCGTTTCGGCGACATCCAGGTGACAGTCCCTGTCCATAGACGCGCATGCGCGGGGCGCCATGTCTGGCAACAGTGACCGTCATTTTCTTTTTGTACGCATAGCACCGAACGATTGGAGAGAGGGTCGAGAATGAGCGTGCAGGCCAAAGCGTCCTCGGCGCCAGCGCAGACGGTTTCCCTTAAAAAGCCGTCATTGGCTGCCCAGAACCTGCGGCTGTTTCTGCAAAACCCGGGCGCTGTTGGCGGCGCTGTGTTCATGCTGCTGATTATGGTCCTGGTGATAATCGCTCCCTGGGTCACGCCTTTCGAACCGCAGGAAATCGATGTGCAGGCGATCCGCAAGCCCCCGAACGTCACGCATTGGTTGGGAACGGACCTGACCGGGCGGGATATGCTCACGCGCATCCTCTACGGCGGCCGTGTGTCGCTGCTCATCGGGCTGCTGGCGATGATTATTCGCACGGCCATCGGTTTGGTGTTGGGAGCGATTTCCGGGTACGGTGGCGGCATAGTCGACCTTGGCATACAGCGTGTGGTCGATATTATGTTGGTCTTCCCCGATATCTTTCTCCTTCTGATCATAGTGGCCACCTTTGGTCCATCGCCCACGACCCTCTTGATTGGCCAGGGGCTGTTAGGTTGGCCTCATGATACTCGCGTTTTTCGCTCGCAGGTGCTTTCGATTCGAGAATTGGATTTTATACTTGCTGCCCGCTCCATCGGGACGAGCAACTGGCGCATCATCCGGCAGCATATTATGCCCCATGTGATGTCCTTGGTGTTGGTCAACATGACCTTGGGTATCGGCACGGTCATCATCGCCGAGGCGGGGCTCAGCTTCCTGGGTCTTGGTGTGCAGCCGCCGACGCCAAGCTGGGGAAATATCGTCACGGCGGCCAACAATCTTACCCTCATCCAACGCTTCTGGTGGCTTTGGGTTCCGCCGGGTCTGATTCTGGTTGCCACTGTGGTCGCCCTCAATCTCATCGGCGACGCCTTGCGCGACATTCTGGATCCGCGTAGACGCGGCTGAGCGCAAAGCGGCTTGCGCTCAGCATGGATTGATGGGATCGCGGGGGTTTCGCCCACATGAACAGAGCGCTCTCCGCTTTCAGGCAAGGAGATAGAGTATGCGGCACAGCATTTTGTACAAACGGCCCGGTTTTTATTCCTTGGGGCCTGTACCCCAACTGTTATCTGATGGCCGCTTGGCCGTTGGAGTCGTATCTTCACCCTTCGCGGATCACTATGGCCTGGCCGATTGGATCGTGCTGGTCTCTGAAGATCAGGGAGAGACCTTCACAGAGACGGACGATCAGACGATTCCCCTCGCCTGGCCCGGCGCGTTGCCGCGCGAACGCTACGACCGCTACGCCGATATCCTGCCGGATGGGACCTATCTGGCTACGGGTACGGTCGGCTTTGAAATCTGGCCTGCGGAGCGTCGCGCTGAAGCTGAGGAGCTGGGTCTGACAGCGCGCGCGCATCCCAACAACCTGGGGCAGGAGCTACTCATCGGCATGCCAAAGCTCTTCAGCCAACGGTCACACGATCAGGGGCAGACCTGGGAGCGCCGCGAGTGGCTGGCGCCCGGCTTCAGCTGGATGACCGCTTTTCCTCGCTGGACACGGCTGCAAGATGGCTGCATTCTCTTGCCTGTATACGCCCGCAATCAGGATGGCGGTCAGGGCCAGGTTTTTGTCTGGCGTTCCGATCCTCAGGCGGACACCTGGCGCCTGCACCCTCTTTCTTCCAGCATTTCCGATGTAATGGGAGACGAGACCTGTTTCATCGAGACCGAGCCGGGCACAGTTCTGGCCCACATCCGCCATGCAACCCCGGGCCAGATAACAAGCGGATACCTGCTGGAGAGTTGGTCGGAAGACGGCGGCATCACTTGGTCTCAGCCCCTATGCACAGATATCAAGGGCTATCCGCCCCATCTGCTGCGCCTGCAAGATGGCCGCCTGCTCTGCGGCGTAACCTATCGCTGGGAACCGATGGGGATCCGTCTGGCGCTCAGCGAGGACAACGGCAAGAGCTGGGATGTGGAGAACACCATCATTCTGCGGGATGACGCCGGCACGGCCTCCCCCATGTGGCCGGATTATCCGCGCCACAGCGGAGGCTCCGATGTAGGCTATCCAATCACAGTTCAGTTCGATGACGGCAGCCTCTTCACCTGCTATTGGATCACCTTGGCGGACGGCATCACCCATGCCGCCGCGACCAGGTGGCGCATCGATGAGGTCTGACACGAACCACTGATCACTGATCTAAGGATGCAGCTCATGACCACGGCAAATTCTGAGAAGAGAGAGGGCGGGGTCGAGAAGAGAGACACCCCTCTCATTCCTCACGCCTCTACCCTCACTTCTGCCGCGCTTGCCATCGATGGCGGCGCGCCGCTGCGTAGCCAGCCTTTTGGCCCCCAGTGGATCTTCGGTGAGGAGGAACGGCGCCAACTCATGGAAGTTATGGACAATGCGCCGACCGGCTGGCGTTCCCAGTTTAAGGTGAAGGCCTTTGCCGACGCCTTTGCCACCCTCCACGGCGCAAGGTACGCTGTGGCCACGACTTCCGGCACGGGCGCTATCCACGCCGCTGTCGCCGCCATCAACCCTGAACCTGGCGATGAGATCATCACAACCCCCACCTCCGATATTGGCTCTGTGTTGGGCATCTTGCTGCACAACGCCATCCCTGTCTTCGCCGATTGGGATCCTGAGACCTTCAACTCCGATCCGGCCGACATTGAGCGCCGCATCACCGAGCGAACCCGCGCCATCCTGGTAGTGCATCTCTACGGCAATCCCTGCGATATGGGTCCGATCCTGGAGATCGCCCGCGCCCATGATCTGCCCGTGATCGAGGACTGCTCTCAGGCCCATCTGGCCGAATACCGGGGCGACAAGGTGGGCGTCATCGGTGATATCGGCTGTTTTTCTCTCGGCGGCAAGACCCTGAGCACCGACCAGGGCGGTATGATCATCACCAACAATGAAGCGCTGGCCCGGCGAGCTATGGGCTTTGCCCGCAAGGGCGCGGAAATAGACAGCGCCCTACGCAGCTCCCTTGCGCCCACCTCCTATCAGCGCGGTTCGAATCGGGGCTACGCCTTCCTGGGCGACTTCCACCCGATGACCGATCTCCACGCCGCGATCGGTCTGGCCCAATTGGGCCGCTGGGAAGAGGCCACCCGGGCGCGACGCCGGACAGCCGCCATCCTCGATGAGGTAGCGCCCCATCTGCCCGGCTTCAAGATTCAAAAGGTCCATCCCGCTGACCGCAGCGCCTACTACGTCTATGCCTACACGGTGGACGCGGCAGAAGCCGGCGTGTCGTCTGAGCGCTTCGCTGAAGCGGTCAGGGCTGAGGGCATTCCCGACTGTTATGGGCCCTATATTCAGGGTCGGCCGCTCTACCGCTACCCGATCTTCGCGGAAGAGCGCACCTACGGCCATTCCCGCTATCCTTTCGTCGATGAACAGGGGCAGCGGCGTATCGACTACAGCGCGCTCTATCTGCCCCATGTTGAACGGGAGCTGCCCAAGACAGGGTTCATCCTGTTCCGCAACTCCTACACGGAACAGGATGCCAAGGACATTGCCGCCGCCATGCGCAAGGTAGCGTTGCACTATGCTGGGCGGACTGCAGTTGCTGACCACCAGCCCACTGACCACCAGCCCACTGACCACTAGGACAGCCATGGCCGCGCGCACATTTCCCGCCTCCAATGGCGGGGACAAACAAACCTTTCAAAACCAGGACGGATCGACGCTCATCCGCATCTCCAGCGGCGATTTTCTCATGGGAACGGACGATGCGGAGGCGCAGCGGATGATCCGGCAGTATGGTTGGCGGGCCGATCGCTTTGACGATGAGCGCCCGCAGCACACGGTCTATCTGGATACGTTTTACATCTGCCAGTATCCGGTCACGGTTGCCCAATATAGCCGCTACCTGGAGGAGACCGGCGCCCTTCCGCCCGATTGTTGGGACGATCCCCGTTTCAACGCGCCCCAGCAACCGGTGATCGGCGTCTCCCAGGATGATGCCCTGGCCTATGCTGGCTGGGCAGGCTTGCGTCTGCCTACCGAAGCCGAATGGGAGAAGGCAGCCCGCGGCGGTGATGGACGGCGTTGGCCCTGGGGCAATGAATGGGATTCCTGTCGCCTCAACGCTCTGGAAGCGGGCTTGGGGCGACCAACACCCGTGGACCGCTTCACGGCTGCAGGCAACATCAGCCCCTACGGCGTCTGCGACATGGCCGGCAATGTCTGGGAGTGGTGTCTGGACCGCTATGTGGTCGATTTTTACGAGCAGAGTCCCCGGGCGAACCCCCGCTGCGCAAAGCCAGAGGTCCACTACGATGGTTATTATGTCCTCCGCGGCGGCTCCTGGTACAACGGCGCGGAGCGCGCCCGCTGCGCGGCGCGCTATGATCGCTTCGCCAGAATGCGCCGCCGCCATGTCGGCTTTCGCTGCGCGCAAACTGCAGTGGCCAGCGATCAGTAGAGGCAACCACAAGGGTTGCCCGGGGCAGGCGCAAGATGCCGATCCTACTAGCCACTGGCAACTGACCACTGCTATTTTTTTCTTGCGATAGGAGCCAGGGTATGGTGACAACCCAATCGATCGCTGTGATCGTCAGTTCTGAACAGCCGCGCAAGGGGAATACGGATCTGCCTGTTTATGCCGCCCCCTATATCAGCGAGATATTGCGTCATGCCGGCATACCCTTCTCCTTGCTGCCGCCGGATGCTCTGGTCGCCGGGTCTTCGTCCGCCCTACAGTGGCGGACGCAACAAACCGGCTCTCCGCGCCTTCTGATCCTGGCCCAGGATCTCGATCTGAATGCGGACCAGAAAGCGGGAGCGGCCGCTTTTGTCGAGAGCGGAGGCGCGCTGATCGGCATTGCCGGCGCGTCGGGTCTGGATGGTCTGTTCGGCGTGCGGACGGACGGATTCCTCGACGAAGGGTATCTGCGGCCGCCGTCAGAAACGCACCCGGTCACCGCTGGGTTGCGCCGGGAGATTCACGTCTTTGGCGGCAGTCGGGTCACGGCAACGACCGGCGCCGCGCTATCACAGGTTCGGACGGGCGAACCTCCCATCTTGGGCCTCGGTTGCCCGTCCGATAGGCCCACGCTGCCCGCGCCGGGGACAGACAACTCTAGCGCCGATGCTGTCGTCGCGCATACAAGCGGCCGCGGCCGCACGCTACTCATCGCGCCCGATCTGATCACCTCTGTGGTTCATATCCAGCAGGGCAAGCCGGTGACGCCGGCAGCGCCTCGTGAGTCGACAGGCACGCCCCAAGGTTCCATCCTGGATCCGGACAGGGATGGGGATATTGTCGAAATTGACGCGCTGGATGATCTCTACTACTCCCACGCTGCCCGCGGGGAGGATGGCCGGCCCCATTACAATCGCCGCGTCCTGCTCACGCCGATGGCCGATGTTCTGCGCGAACTGCTGCTGCGCGCCATCTTCCACCTCTTCAGTAGCGCCGGCGAGACGCTGCCCGTCCTCTGGTACTGGCCTCGTGGGCTGCATTCGATTGCGCACATGTCCCACGATAGCGACGGCAACCGGCAGAGTCTGGCTTGGTCTCTCTACGAGCTTCTGCATTCACTTGACGCGCCTTCGACCTGGTGCACGATGCCGGTGTCCGGTTACACCCGCGCCTTCTACAACGCGCTGCAGCAGTCAGATTCCGAAATCGCCCTGCACTACGCCACCGGCAACGCGCCGCTGCGGGAGGATCGCCGCTGGAGCCAGATGGATTTCGATTGGCAATACGACACACTATGCTATGAGACCCGTCTCTCGCGCATCGTCTCCAACAAGAACCACGGCCTGGCCTGGCAAGGTCGTCTGGAGTTCTACCGCTGGTGTCAGGCCAAGGGCATTCAGATTGAGCAGTCGCGTGGAGACCGGGGCTTTACCTTCGGCACATCGCACCCCTGGCTGCCGATGCAAGACGACCGTCCCGGCGGCGAGTTCATCGACGTGCTCGCGCTCTGCTTTCTCACCCAGGATCTGACCGTTGTCTGCCCGCATGGCTTTATGCGGCCGCTGGCGGATCAGTGCCACGCCGCCTATGGGGTTGCCCATTTCCTCTTCCACCCAACCCACATCGAGGATCCGGAGTGTGAACGAGCGATTCGCGAGACGGTAGCCTACACCCGCAGCCTTGGTATGGAATGGTGGACAAGCGCGGCCATCAACACCTGGGAGCGGGCCCGTCGCCGCGCGGCCATTACTCAGGGAGAGGGGGCCTCTGCAGGTGGCAGAGCCTACTTGATTCAAGCTCCCGACAGTCTCCCCCAGGCGACATTGCTTTTCTTGCTCCCTGCCAGTGGAAACCCTCCCGCGCTCACTCTCGACGGCGAAGCGGTTTCCTCGCTCAGCGTGGAGCGGTACGGCCATCGCTTTGCGCAGATCGCGGTGGATCTCTGCGGCGAGCATGAGATTGGGATGCGCTTTGGCGAAGAGTAGAAGCGATTTGATTTCATCTTGTTAGATGAAGGAGAAGACGATTAGATGAAGGAGAAGACGATGGCTGAGACAGCTGCTGCGTGGATCGATAGGGAAACGCTTGACCTGGATGGAATGCGCGTCACGCTCTCCCAACCTATAGTGGTGGGGCGCAGAAGAGGGTATTTCTGGTTCCCCAACCTGTGGAAAATGTCCAACGGCGATCTGTTGTCTACGATTTCGCCGGTACCGGACATCCATTTGTCCGGAGTCCCCTATCTGGTCACCTGGTCTCGGGATGGGGGCCTGACCTGGAGCGAGCCGTTTGTATCCTGTGACGGAGGACAGACGCTGCTGCATCTGCACTCTGGCGATAGCATCCTTTTGCCCTATGATCTTCGCCCTCGCCCGCAAGGGATAGGCGCTCCCTATAATCGTTTCCCCGCCGGCCAGCGGTTTTTTGACTATGTGCCGACGGGGGTTGTGATCACAGGGATGCCGGCGCCAATCCCCGTCATAGTGCCTGGCCTTGATGTCGCGTCTTTTTCGTTCAATGGGCAGACTCTGTGGCTGGAGGATGGCGCTTACCTGGCGACAGTTTATGGGCGCTTTGCGGAGGACGAACGCGATACGATTGTGGCCGTGGAGTCGACGGACGGCGAGCATTGGGCGGTGCGGTCGATCATCGCCGATGCCAACTGCGCAGTGCCGGGAAAAGGGGGCCCCAGCGAGTCCGCGATCTGCCGTCTCCAGGATGGGCGCATTCTGTGCGTTTTTCGCGTCGAAAGCCGGATGCCCTTAGGGCAGACCTGGAGCGGCGATGAGGGGAAGAGCTGGACGCCGGCTGTGGCCATGCCGGGCGTCTTTTCCGTACAGCCGAGCTTGGCTGTGATGGCGGATGGCGCTGTGGCCCTGTCGGCAGGCCGTCCAGGACTCTACCTGTGGCTCAACGCTGATGGAAGCGGGCAAAACTGGCAGCGGGTCGACGTCCTCGCCCACCACAACGCCTGTCATCCCCAGGAACCCATCATCTATTCCGATGATCTGTCCCAGCAGAAAACCACGGCCTACACAGAAATCGTGGCAGTGGACGAGAATCATCTGCTCTACATGTACGATCGCGCTCCCAACGGTTGGCGCCGCATTCCCGAAGAGATGAACGATACCAATAGCGTGTGGCTGGCGCGGGTGACGGTGGAAAGGTAGGGCGAGGCGGCCTATCGAATCGAGCGCATCGCAAAATGACTATGATTTTATCCTGTCCATCATATCGATCAGGAGAATTACAGTCCGAAATCAGGAGACTCTGCTGTGACCACCTATACGCCCGATCGTGTCCTCGATATTCGCGCTCTGCCTGGAACCCGGGAGACCATCGTCTATAAGGACGGCGGCCTCTTCCCTGTTCTGGCTCTGACCCCAGACGGTGTCGCTGTCGCTTCTCTGCGGGGCGGCGCCGGCCATATCGGCCGCCAGGGCCGTATGGAAGTCGTGCGCTCGCTGAACGGCGGCCTCACCTGGTCCCCGCCCAATGTGGTCGCCGACAGTGAGGACGACGACCGCAACCCGGCCTTCGGCATTTCGCCCCAGGGAACCCTGATCCTCCTATACCACCGCCAGCACAACTACGACGCGGACGGCAACTACCAGGGGGGCGCCCGCGCCGTTAGTGGTCAGCCCATCGCCCTGATGGCCACCCGCTCCCACGATACCGGTCTCAGCTGGGAGAAGCCCTATCCCCTGGCCATCGACTCCCTGCCCACTGGATCGCCCTACGGCAAGATCGTATCCCTGGCCGACGATACCCTGATCGCCCCCATCTACACCAGTCAGGCATGGGTCGGACGGGCAAACCTCTCATCCCCATCTTGGGCATCGTTTGCCCGTTTGATAGGAGAGCAGAGCGCCGCGCAAACGGACTACGCCTTGTTGGCCCGCTCGCGGGATGACGGGCGGACTTGGGGAGATATATCGCTGATCGCGCCCGATATGAACGAGACTGCGCTGCTTGCCTTGCCCGATGGCGCGCTCCTCGCGGTACTGCGCGGCGCCGACGGCGCGCAAGGATTACATAGCGCCCATTCGCAAGATGGCGGCCGCGCCTGGTCTTCACCGCGCCAGATTACCGACGCCCGCCAACATCCCGCTGACCTCGTGCGTCTTGCCAATGGCGACATTCTGCTCACCTACGGCAACCGCAATCCGCCCTACCGCGTCGAGGGACGGATCAGCCGCGACAACGGACACTCCTGGTTGGACTGTCTGCTAACCTTTTCCGGCCATCTGTACGGCTACACTGTTGAAGAGCCCCGTCGCACGGATCTGGGCTATCCCTCCAGTATCGTCCGCTACGACAGCGGAAGCGGCCAGGGAATCACCATGTACTACTACAATCCCTCCATGCGCAGCGCGCGTGACGCCAGGCAACACGCGGACAATCCTCTCTACCGGGATCGGAACTACCATGCCATCGCGGTTACCTGGGACGAGCGAGAACTGATCGCGGCGGTGCAGCGGGAGATCAGCGAGCGGTAAGTCTTCATTCCGGGTTCAATCGACATGAACGACATGGTGGCTGCCTCCTTCGCAGGGCAACGATCCTGCCTAGGTTAGCTTTCCCCGGTCGATACGCGGGGCCTCATATGCCGCCACGATCAGGTGACGCTGATATTGGTCGGACTGGGCCCGCGGCGGGATATTGAACTGGAGCATAGTGAAATTGTTGGGCGTATGCCAACTTTCATAGCCATCACGAGGCGACGGACGGATCGTCCGGCCGTCGAGCCAGATACGCTGAACGGTCGCTTGGCCAGGTAACCGCAGGCGCAGTGATAAACCCTTGGTTGCAGCCCGTATTGGGGGGGCGCCCTGCGGGTTCGCCACGGGCTTTATCTGATCGCAGCGTATACTCTGGAGCCGGTCGTACTGCTGGCATGCCGCGCGGATCTCGGTTAGGTCGATTCCCTGCTCTTCCCCATATTGCCGCAGAAAGGCATCGATTTCCATTGTGCGCCAACGGTCGAAATCGTTAGGGTCTAATGAGAAAGCAGTGACGGCCAGCCCCACGGGTTCACTGACCCCGCGAGCAACAAGAAACTGGTTCGCATGTGTCCATAGCTCCACACGACTGGCACGGCGCTCAGCGGCTGTTTGCCCATAGGCGGCAACGAAGGTTTCATCTTGCTGGAACATCGTGCGCACAGGATACCCCGCTACCTTTTCGGTCCTCCACGGTTGCATACCGAGTTCGAGCATTCTTATACAACGGATCAGGCCGCTGAGCGGGTGGTGTACCTCCATTGTGTTGGCAAGGGTGTGGCACCGGTGATAGGCATGGACACATGACGTCATGCGCTGGCCGGAGTAATATGAATGGTAGACATGGCCCGGTAGCCAGGGTAGGATGCGCTCGGCTTCTTCTTCGCCACGGTCTTGGGGGAATCCAGCGGTTTCCGCCGCGCGGTTGATTTCCTCAATAAAGAGGCGCGAGTGAGCACGATCGAACTGGCTGGTCGTCCAGGAAAATCCGTTACTCTCACCCATGCGGTATTTCCAGCCGAATTCAGTGCCGTGAAGTGAACAGAAGAGTTCAGGTTGAAGTCGGGCAAGTGTATGCGCGATGGCCTGAGATTCCGGTTGGGTAGGCTCACCTTCAAGGGAATAATCTGCATAGAGGTTCACATCATTCAGATTGTTGAAGCGCAGATCTTCCCAGGAATCGGGATTGGCTATCGGCATAAGGCCGACGCTCTGGCTACGACGTATTCCGGCCGCGGCCGGTGTTACAAGCCAGCGCGCCAGTTCCAGCAAGGCCAGGCTGGCGCTGCGCTCCTGACCATGCTCTTGTCCAACCATCAAGACGCGTTGCTTATCTTGGTCGTCAGCGGCCTGGTCGGTGATGGTCAACAGCCAGATCGGCTGTCCCTGCACGGAACGCCCGGCTTTTTCAAGGGTAACAGAATGCGGATGACTGGCCTGTAGTTTTCTGGCAAAGGTCTCTATTTCTGGCAACGACGGGTATGATAGTAGCTCGCTTCCGTCTGCGGATCCTTGTGACCAAACTCGGGATGTCCAAGTGAATTTCACAGCAAAACCTTCATTATTTTCCTGACTGCCGCGGATTCAAGGCGTCGTTGAGGCCATCGCCCAGGAAATTGATCGCCAGCGTCACAATGCCCAACACGATGGCGGGGATGGCGATCAGATGCGGCCAAGTCCGCCAGGTTGACATGGATCTGTTGATCATGGATCCCAAACTGGCGCCGGGGGGTTGGATTCCGATGCCCAGGTAACTGAGCGAGGCTTCCAGGATCATGGCGCTGGACATACTGAAGGTGAAACTGACGATGACTGGGCCCAGGGCATTGGGGGCCAAGTGTTTCAGCATGATCTGTCCGGTGGTGGCCCCGACAGCACGCGCCGCCAGCACATACTCTTGCTCTCGAAGTGAAAGGATTTGGCCGCGAATCAGCCGCGCCTCGCCGGGCCAGGAGATAAGGGCAAGAGAACTGAAGACGATCAGATAATCCAGATAGACGGTATTGGTCAGGAAACTCCACCCCGTCTGTTCATGCAGGTTACCCATTACGATTTCCAGTGGCTCTGCGATCGAGGCATTGATAAGGGCTGCGAAGAGGATAGTGGGGATGGTCATCACTATGTCTGCCAAGCGCATAATGGTGTTGTCCACTGTTCTGCCTGAATACGCGCTGACACTGCCCAGAGTCACACCTATGATCAGAGTCAGGAGGGGCACGAGAATCGATATCAGTACCGCCGTCCGCATAGCGTGCAGCAAGCGACTGAAATAGTCGCGACCGACGTCATCTGTACCCAGCCAGTGGTCTGTATTGGGCGGCAAAGCGATCTGTTCGAGATTCTGATCCAGGTAATCGTAGGGCGCGAGGAATGGCCCCACGATAGCTGTCGCGTAGGTACAGAGCACGATGATCAGACCGATTAGGGAGAGACGGTTGCGGAGCAAGCGCCGGAAGGCGTCGCTCCACAGACCTCTGAGACCGAATTCTTGTGACTCGAGTTGTCCAAGGAGGCTTTCTTGTATGGTCTCTGACGACGACTGCTCTGACTCTTGGTTTGAGGTCGTATTCGTCACAGCGTCACTCTGGGATCCAAGAACGGGTATACAAAATCAACGATGAGGTTGCTCATCATGATAAGAAAGGCGCCAAAGAGAGTGCAGCCCATCATGAGCGGGTAATCACGTTGAATGAGCGAGGTGACGAACAGATTGCCATATCCAGGAATGCCGAAGATCTGCTCAATAAAGATCGAACCTGTTATGAGGCCTGTGACGATTAGCCCAAGTGAGGTTACAACTGGAGTGATCGCGTTGCGCATGACATGCGTAAGAATGACTTGTCGTTCTCGGAGCCCCTTTGCCCGTGCGGTACGAACGTAGTCATTGTCCATAACTTCCAGAATGCCGATTCGCATTTGGCGGATCACGACTGCCAGTGGGAATAGGATCAGCATCAGGGTCGGCATGATCACATTCGGATGAGATATACCCCGCCATCCATAGGGCACATTCATGACATCCAGCCTAAGCACCAAAATGATAAACAGCAAGGGGGCGAGGACATAAACTGGAACTGTGCGGAGAAACAGGCTGCCCCCGACAATGAAATAGTCTACCGCGGTGTTCTGTTTACTTGCCGCCAGGATACCCAAAGGTATGCCGGTCATCACCAATACGATGAAAGCCAATAGCCCCAGTTGCGCGGAGATTGGGAACACTTTCAGGATCATCCCCAACACAGGTCGACTGCGAACGATGGAATCACCCAGGTCACCGCGAAGGATATTACGCGCGTAGCGAATGAACTGCAGGTAAAGCGGCTGGTCCAGGCCAAGCCGAGCCCTCGCCCGCTCAACCATCTCTTCAGTGGCGACCACCGTCTCCATACTTTCATACATCATTTCAATGGGGTCGCCAGGAGCCAGGTGGCCTAGAGTGAAGATAATCACGAGTACTACGAGTAGCAGCGGAATGATGCCAAGTAAACGCAAAATCAGATATTTGGTCAACCTGCCGTCTCCTGGTCACCGTCATAAAACGGCGAACATGAATGATGGGCAACCAGAAGGCTGACTCTTGACAAGAGCCAGCCTTCCTTTCCGCTATACCCCTTGGGCGCTCTGCTAGTGGTCTGCCACGGTTACCTCTTCAATGTTGTACCAGTTATTGTACCAGGTACCCTGCAGGCCTTGGACCCAAGGCTTCGCATGCCAAGCATATGACACCACGAAGAATGGCTTCCAGACATAGTCTTCCAGGTACAGCTGTTCCGCCTGCTGGACCAACTCAAGGAATCGAGGATTATCGCGACTGAGAGACAGAGCCTCGTCAAGAAGCGCGTCCACCTCGGGGTTGCTGTATCTGATTCTGCTCATGGCGTTGCCGGTGTAAGCGGCTCGCCACACGGCATGTCCTGGGTCGGGCAAAGTACCCCAGCCGAAGCCTCCCATGTGGACGACGTCCGCCCTTGCATCGCCTCGTGCCCAATCATTCCACCATGGTTTGGTTTCGACATTGGTAATACCCAGCGTGTCTCGCCACATCTCCAGGATCATCTCCATGCCGCGCACCCACTCAGCGTCCGGTGTCCCCAGAGCAAGATTGAGTTTGGGCAGGTTTTCGGCTGAACCATAGGTGGATTGGGCCAGCTCCTGCTTTGCCAGTTCGGGATCATACTGAAGCGCCCCGGCCATGTCGAATATATTGGCGCGATATCCGGACAAGCCCGGATAGACGGGGCCAGCGGCGGGATCCTTGGTGTCTCCGTATATGACCTGCACAATGCGTTCGTGATCTATGGCATGAATCAGCGCCCGTCGCACTAGCGGGTCGTCCATAGGAGGCAGGTTTGGATTGAAACCCCAGATGTTGCTGTACTTGTAGTTCATCGGCACGACGTCATCGGGATACTTTAGAGACAGCGCATCTCCTGCCGCGCCTGTGAAAATGACGATGTCAAACTGGTCATTCTCATACATGACACTGAGCGTTTCTTCGGCAAGCACCGATGTCACTTCGATCCGTATGGTTGCCTTATTTTCGCCCCAGTAGTTCGGGTTGGGCACATAGACATAGTGCATCACGTCATCGTCCCATGATTCGATGGTATAAGGGCCATTGACCAGCGGATCATTGGTCCACCATTCGCCATTCAGATCTGCCCAAGCCTGTTCGGCCTTGGCTGTGGCTGAGTTATAGTTGGCGAGCACTTTGAATGTGAACAGGGGATCGGCTTCTTTCAGATTGATCTGCAATGTAAATTCGTCCACGACCACCAGACCCGCCAACTCGGTGGTTTCTCCGTCGCGCACTGCGTCATATCCTACGATGCCGCCATAGTTCGGTGGAACCCAGCCTGCTGGGTTCTCAGGGTTTACCACATACTCGAACCAGGCTTTGATATCGTGAGCGGTGAATTGACTTCCATCTGACCATTTGACTTCAGGATTCACATGTAATGTGTAGGTAGTCCCGTCGTCGCTAACATCGAACGACGTGCACGACCCCGGTGTCAGGTTCGCCTCGGGGTCGGCAATGAATGGCGGCAGCCACACATGTTGCATGATGAAGCGGCCAAAGCCGCCTTCCCGGGCTGGGTCAAAGGTCTTCATGCTTTGAATCATGCCGTAGCGAACTACTTGCTCGACAGCAGGTTCCGCTTCAACCTCCCCCTCGGCGCTCGCCGCCCCCGATTCACTGGCGGTCGGCATCGGCGCGACGCAGGCTGCAAACAATATGCCTACAACAACAAAGAGTATGGCTAAAGGATAGGGTTTCATCTTAGATATCTCTCCCATGACTATGCATGCTTATTGAAGGATCTCCCGATGTTATCACATACTTGTGTTGGTGAAACGAACCGTATAGAGTGCAGGCTGGCTGGGCCCGGAACACGATTCACCACGCAAACATCTTGCCGGCCTGACACCTCCCTGTGTCCCGGGTTTTATTCTTCCAATGACCAGTCTTGAGGGTGGAAGCCGGAGATCCGCTTCGCGGTCGAATCGAATACAGCGGTCACCACGTGGAAGTCCTCGACCTTGCCTGGCGGAATATTGATCTGAACGATGGAGCCTGGATTGTGGTACACAAAGTAGCCGTCAAGGTCTGATGGCTCCATCGTATGACCATCCAGTTTGAGGCGCTTGAATGACACATCAGGGTGGGGCAGCCGCAGGCGGATGGCGAGGCCGTTCTGAATCGGTTCTGCCGGGCCTTCGTATTCCACCTGCGGCCAAGATACCTGGCGTGAAACGGACATACTGAGAAATTCATCCAAGGCATCGCCGTCAAAGCGGGGGTTCTGTTTGAGTCGGGCAAACATCGGCTCCAGATTCGGTTCGTTCAGATTTGGCGCGGTCGTTGCCTGCCCTGGCGCGTACTGGTTCCGGCTTTCTGGCGTGGTGGAGACAAGGGCGACGATGCCGTCGCGGGCCTCGGGCCAGCCACAGGTGTGGGAGAGCTGGGGCAGTTTGCGCCATAGCTCGACCCGACTAGCCCGCCGTTGGGCGGCGGTCTTGCCCCAGGCGGCGATTGCTACCGACGACCGGCAGCTAACCTGGTTGGCTGGGTAGCCGGGGTAGGGCTCTCCTCGCCACACCTGATTGCCGATCTGGAGCAACCGACGCAAGCGTAGGACAACGCTCTCCTCCCAACCGACCTCCATCGTCTGCGCAATGCTATGATACTGGTAATAGGAATAGAGGCCACAAACAACCTTGGGCGTCGATGCGCTGCCGTAGAACCAGCGTTCGACGCCTGGCACGGGTACAGTAGATAGTATCTGTCCGGCGCTTTCTTCGCCCCGGGTTGTCAAATAGCCAGCTTCTTCCGCCGCCTGGTTCATTAAATCAGGGATCGCGCGCCAATATCCGCGGTACAGGTTCGAAGCCCAGGAGATGCCGGTGCTTTCCGTCATGGTGGCCTGTTCAAACCATATGCCGTGAACGTCTTGATGGACCTCCGGTCGATACTGATCCACCACCTGTTTGACGGCCATCGCCTCTGGCTGATTGGGGGGATCCTGGGGCCCGTCCCACGTCCAGCCTTCATAGACCCAGCGGCTGCGGCCGGCGAAAAACTCGGCGACGTCTATCAACTTCCGATCATAGCTTTCTGGCTCGCAGGCTGGCATGACGAGGACAATTTGGCGCCGGCGAATTTCCTGCGCCTCAGCGTCGTCGCTGATGAGCCATTTGATGAGTTGGAGCAGGCCGGCGGTCGTGACCCTCTCCACGCCGCTGTGTGTAGTGGTGAATAACGCCACCTGTTTGTCCTCATCGGTTACAGTGGCGTCGCTAATGCGACACAACAGCAGCGGCAGGCCGCCGGGTGAGCGGCCAACTATCTCCACCTGCATGGTTTCGGGCCGGGCAGCCGCCCATTGTTTCAGCCCCGCCTCCATCTCCGCTATGGTCGGGCCGGGCGTTGGACTCAACTTTGGACGTTCTGGCGCGCGGTTCATGGGCTTTTTTCCTGTTCATGTTATCTGCAGAGGCGGATGGCTTCATCATTTTATCATAAGTGTGAATCGTGCGTAAGGCGCGGAAAAGTGAACCGCATCTGCGATTACAGGGCGGCCGCGTTTTCGTCCGCGGTTTCGATCGCGAGCGCTTCGTGGGCGTTGCGCCAGAATATCCCTTCGACATCATCTTTGGACAGGCCTGCGATGTCCGCGGCCTGTTTCATGGCCATAATCTGTTCGTAAACGCATAAGATCGGCCGCGCGTCTGTGTGCGCGAAGCTGAACTGAGACGCATTGGGCGCCACCTGGTACCAGTATTTTCCGAATGGGACGTACTTGCCGTGAAAGAAGGCTGAGTCGACACCGTCGGAGCCGTAAAAGATCCGTTTCAGGTCTTCCTTACGGAACAAGGTCAGGAACGGGGACATGGTTGTTACGGCGGACAGATCGTACCAGATATTAGGCATGTCGCGCAGACGCTCGACCGCCTCGCGAATGGGCCAATAGGTAAAGCTGCGAGCGCAATGGGCGAGGATCCATTTGATACGGGGATAACGACGAGTCGTGTATTCTTCCAGGTCGGCCAGATTATCGCCATCGGCACAGCCATCAGGCCGCGAAAGGTGCATTGTGACCCAAAGCCCACGGTCGTTGGCGAGTTCCATCTGTTCGTGGGTCAGAAACTCGTGAATGCGGCAGTAGTCTGTATCTCCGGTCGAGGAAAAGATCCGGTAGGGTTTCAAGCCGATAAATCCGGCGCGCTGGATATCCTCCTCGATGCGAGACGCGTTACAGGAAGGGGTGACCAGTCGATTGGCCCGTGAACCGGGATCCAGAGCCACTTGTTCGGCAAGCATGGCGGTATGTTTCTCCACATCGATGCCGATTTTGGGCAGGCCCAGAAGAAGGAAGTTCATGCGGCGGCCGGGGAACATAAGACGGCCCCACTCCTTCAGCGTCGCCAGATCAGCGTACGATCGTGGCGTCGGCGGCGCGTCAGGCCGCATGTGCGCCGGATCGAACAGATGGCAGTGGGCATCAAACACCCGTTGAGGGACAAAGTCCGACAGTTCCTCTTCCCAAATTTCACGATCGGATTCGCTGTAGTCCATGGTCTGATCTCCCATTGGCATCTTCAGTGGTCAGTGGCCAGAAACGGCTCTGGCCACTGGCGTTTCTTTCAAATCGTCCCAGCATAGCGCCGGCCGGTTACTGATGGCTCTGCGGCCAGGCTGCGGCGGAGGGTGGCCATCATCTCCCTATCCAGATCCAGCGCCGCGATGACGGCATCATCCAGGGCGCGGCGAATGGGGCAGTCGTTCATTTGCGGCAGGGGCAGCAGTATATTCCCGGCGTGGGCATCGTAGGCGGCCGCTAACTGCGCCGCCGCATCCCCGCCGATGGCGGCAAAGTCCGGCGTCGCCAGTTTGCGTAAGTCGTCCAGTGAGAATTGGGGATAAGTAGGCTTTTTGTTAGTACGGTCTCCCAAGATTGCCAATATCCCTACCGACGAATTGAAATAGACGCACAGAGCCTTTTCCAATTCTGGTAGGCAATTTTGCGACACAGTAAGGCGGCAAGGTGTCCACAATGACCCCAACGCCGGCGTGTTCAATCGAACAGTCGCGACTCGAGCGGTTGGCAGGAACAAGCGATGTGGCAAAAGCAAAGAGCCGCGCTGTTGCCAATACTTTTCCGCCAGATGCGCTTTCGCCGGCTTTGCGCTGAGGTGCGTATCCGCTTTGGCGGCCATTGATTGCGTTCGTTTCGTGTCATGCTGCCACAGCGCAACGCGGCCCTGTTCGTCGGGCATAGTAGATCGGGTAAAAGTACCCCGTATCCCTTGTCCGGCTGGCCCGATGTCTGCAATGCTGCCCAACGCAACCGACCGGAAAAATTCGCCGTCTCTCAACTGGGTAAATTTTTCGCACAAATAGGGCGAAAGAAACTGCACAGCGCCCCAATCGCCGGCCGCAATTTTCCCTGCCGGCCAGTGTTGCACGGTTCCATATCCTTGGGTCGCTACAGTGCCATTTATGATAGCCCAGGCAGTGGTGATTGCAGCGGCCGGTGACGCCGGATTCAGCGCCAGATTGGCCACTCGCGTCGGCGGTTTCGGGCCTTTGTCCGCCGGCCAGCGTCGGCATATCAGCAGCATTTCGCCGATGCTGGTGTTTTCGGAAAAGTAGATGCGCTGCGGGTCGTGAGAAGTTACGATGGTCTCGATATGGAATCGCTGCGCCAGAAATTTGCGCATGTCCATGGTTGAATAGTTGGTTGCGCCTACCAATGGCAAAATGACTGCTACCGTCCCAGCGTCGCTTTTGGTCAGAAAATCGGCGAGATAAAGAAAAGGGCCGCCATTATGGGACAGATGGACCGGCTTGTTGGCGAACAGCGCCTTCTCCCGCGCCTTGATTTTGCGTTCCTCCGCGCGGGTGAACTGATCGTGGCGCAGGCTGTCGCGGGTATAGGGCGGGTTCATAATCACCAGGTCGGCCGGCTCCGCTTCGGTTATCCGCTCGCCGCTGTCTATCTGGGATACGGCCTGGATGGCTTTGGGCCAGGGGATGAGCCAGGGCTGCCGCTCCAGAAACTCCAGCGAACCGAGGTAGGCTTCGCCCAGGTGATCCACGCCCAGAAAGGCGCGGCCGATTTTCATGTTCCGAAACAGGGTTGTGGGCGACAGCAGGCCCAATGTGGTCGCTGCCATGTGGGTGGCGGTCAGGTTGACATCGTAGCCGCTGAGCACCTGTTCGATCAGGCCGGCCGCCACTGTCTCATCGTCCTGGGACTGCGGGGCCAGGTCGCGGATTCGTTCCGCCGCCGCCATGAGCAGCGTGCCTGTGCCGCAGGCCGGGTCGATAATCCGCAGGCGGGCGATGGCTTCGGGGTCTTGCCAGTCGCACATGGTTTCGTGGATGGCCAGCGTGGCCAGCAAGGTAGCCGCTGGCGTGGTGGTGTAGAAAGAGCCGTCGTAGCGGGCGGTATCCAGCACGGTGTGAAAGATGCGGCCCAATAGGTCGTGGCGCAAACCGGCGATGTTGCGGACGATGGCCAGGGCCGCGCGGGCCGTATCCCGAACGGCAGCTGTATAGGCCGGGTTCTGGGGGCAGGCGGAGAGGGCTGCGGCGGCCGTTTCAAAAATGGGCTTGTAATCCAGCGCCAGGATCAGGTTCCAGGCATCGCCGAACGCGGCGATGGGGTCGGGAGACGCGGCGCACTGCTGGGCCATGGCCGGCGGCCAGTCGTCCTGAAAAGGCTGGGGCGGGACAGTGCGGTTGTCATATTCGGGGCGCAGCTCCTGCCGATGGTTGTCCAGGCGCGCATGGAACATCACCGCGGTGGCGATGACCAGCAGGGCGCGCTTGGCCGCGGTATCCAGGAGATTGCCCTTGCTCGCCTTGGCGCTTTCCGGCAGGTCCAACGCTTTCGCCAGCTCCCGCTTCTGGCTCTCGCTGAGCCGCGCGACGGCCCCATCCAGGCTGCTGGACAGCGCGGCGGCGGCCGCGTCGGGGTCGCCCAGTTGCGCCGGCGTGAGCCGCAGTACCGAGGCCAACTGCTCCACGTCGCCGCTGCTCCAGTCGGCGGCTGTCCGCTTGGCGCGGCTTTGGCCATGCTCCGTCTCCACGTCAATCACCAGCGGGCCGATGCGCACCTCCACATCAAGGCGGCGATTGCCGGGTTGCGTCGATTCCTGCCTGGCGTTCAGGCCGTACTTTCGCAGATGCGAGGCCAGCCAGACGTTCAACGTGTGTTCGTGCTCTCGCGTCGATATCAGGAACCGCCCCCTGTTTCTATCGATCGATCACCGCAGTTCTCTTTGCGTCTCCGCGCTGCTGGGCGACATCGCGTTTCTTTCAAATCGTCCCAGCATAGCGCCGGCCGGTTACTGATGGCTCTGCGGCCAGGCTGCGGCGGAGGGTGGCTACCATCTCCCTATCCAGATCCAGCGCCGTGATGACGGCATCATCCAGGGCGCGGCGAATGGGGCAGTCGTTCATCTGCGGCAGGGGCAGCAGTATATCCCCGGCATGGGCATCGTAGGCCGCCGCTAACTGCGCCGCCGCATCCCCGCCGATGGCGGCCAAG
Source organism: uncultured Caldilineaceae bacterium (assembly GCA_958295915.1). GTDB lineage: Bacteria > Chloroflexota > Anaerolineae > Caldilineales > Caldilineaceae > Bin5. The sequence continues at coordinate 979,783 of OY282381.1, read as the reverse complement.
TCCGGCGCCGTCAGTTTGCGCATATCGTCTATTGATATGCTCGGATAAGAGGGCGTCTTATTCGAACGGTCGCCCAAGATGGACAGTATGCCGACCGACGAATTCAGATAGACGCATACGGCTTTCTCCCAATCCGCTAATAGTGCCTCCGATACAGTAAGGCGACAAGGAACCCACGCTGAACCTACTGCCGGCGTGTCCAGCCTAACAGTTACTATCCTGACGGTGTTGAGCCGCATTCGCGCTGGCAAAAGCAAAGAGCTGCGCTGTTGCCAATATTGTTCCGCCAGATGCGCTTTTTTTGGTTTGGCGACGATGTGCGTATCCGTTTTGGCGGCCATTGATTGCGTTCGCGCGGTGTCATGCTGCCACAGCGCAATGCGGCCCTGTTCGTCGGGCATAGTAGATCGGGTAAAAGTACCCCGTATCCCTTGGCCGGCTGGCCCGATGTCTGCAATGCTGCCCAACGCAACCGCCTGGAAAAGTTCACCGTCTCTCAACTGGGTAAATTTTTCGCACAAATAGGGCGAGAGGAACTGCGCAGCGCCCCAATCGCCGGCCGCAATTTTCCCTGCCGGCCATTGTTGCACGGTTCCATATCCTTGGGTCGCTACAGTGCCATTTGTGATAGCCCAGGCGGTGGAGATCGCGGCGGCCGGTGACGCCGGATTCAGCGCCAGATTGACCACTCGCGTCGGCGGTTTCGGGCCTTTGTTCGCTGGCCAGCGTCGGCATATCAGCAGCATTTCGCCGATGCTGGTGTTTTCGGAAAAGTAGATGCGCTGCGGGTCATGGGACGTTACGATGGTCTCAATGTGATAGCGACTTGCCAGATGTTTGCGCATCGCGCGAGATGATGCGTTGGTTGCCGTGACCAGCGGCAGTACGGCCGCTATGGCGCCCGTATCGGCTTTGTTGATATGGTCTGCCAGCGCCAGAAATGCGTTGCCGTTGCTGGACAGATGGACCGGCTTGTTGGCGAACAGCGCCTTCTCCCGCGCCTTGATTTTGCGTTCCCCCGCGCGGGTGAACTGATCGTGGCGCAGGCTGTCGCGGGTATAGGGCGGGTTCATAATCACCAGGTCGGCCGGCTCCGCCTCGGTTATCTGCTCGCCACTGTCTATCTGGGATACGGCCTGGATGGCTTTGGGCCAGGGGATGAGCCAGGGCTGCCGCTCCAGAAATTCCAGCGAACCGAGGTAGGCTTCGCCCAGGTGATCCACGCCCAGAAAGGCGCGGCCGATCTTCATGTTCCGAAACAGGGTTGTGGGCGACAGCAGGCCCAATGTGGTCGCTGCCATGTGGGTGGCGGTCAGGTTGACATCGTAGCCGCTGAGCACCTGTTCGATCAGGCCGGCCGCTACTGTCTCATCGTCCTGGGACTGCGGGGCCAGGTCGCGGATTCGTTCCGCCGCCGCCATGAGCAGCGTGCCCGTGCCGCAGGCTGGGTCGATAATCCGCAGGCGGGCGATGGCTTCGGGGTCTTGCCAGTCGCACATGGTTTCGTGGATGGCCAGCGTGGCCAGCAAGGTAGCCGCTGGCGTGGTGGTGTAGAAAGAGCCGTCGTAGCGGGCGGTATCCAGCACGGTGTGAAAGATGCGGCCCAATAGGTCGTGGCGCAAACCGGCGATGTTGCGGACGATGACCAGGGCCGCGCGGGCTGTATCCCGAACGGCGGCTGTATAGGCCGGGTTCTGGGGGCAGGCGGAGAGGGCTGCGGCGGCCGTTTCAAAAATGGGCTTGTAATCCAGCGCCAGGATCAGGTTCCAGGCATCGCCGAACGCGGCGATGGGGTCGGGAGACGCGGCGCACTGCTGGGCCATGGCCGGCGGCCAGTCGTCCTGAAAAGGCTGGGGCGGGACAGTGCGGTTGTCATATTCGGGGCGCAGCTCCTGCCGATGGTTGTCCAGGCGCGCATGGAACATGACCGCGGTGGCGATGACCAGCAGGGCGCGCTTGGCCGCGGTATCCAGGAGATTGCCCTTGCTCGCCTTGGAGCTTTCCGGCAGGTCCAACGCTTTCGCCAGCTCCCGCTTCTGGCTCTCGCTGAGCCGCGCGACGGCCCCATCCAGGCTGCTGGACAGCGCGGCTGCGGCCGAGTCGGGGTCGCCCAGTTGCGCCGGCGTGAGCCGCAGCACCGAGGCCAGCTGATCGAGGTCGCCAGCGCTCCAGTCGGCGGCCGCCGGCGTTGGCGCGGCCGGGTCGCGCACTGTCCAGAGCAGATTGGCCGCCGGCAGGGATTCCTCGGTGGTGTTATCGGGGTAGCAGACGGCGACCGCGCATTGGGCCAGCCCCTGTCGCAGGCGGGCGTCGGCATCGCGGATGGCGGCTGTCTGCTTGGCGCGGCTTTGACCATGCTCCGCCTCCACGGCGATCACCAGCGGGCCGATGCGCACCTCCACATCAAGGCGGCGATTGCCGGGTTGCGTCGATTCCTGCCTGGCGTTCAGGCCGTACTTTCGCAGATGCGAGGCCAGCCAGACGTTCAACGTGTGTTCGTGCTCTCGCGTCGATATCAGGAACCGCCCCCTGTTTCCAGCGATCGATCACCGCAGTTCTCTTTGCGTCTCCGCGTCTCTGCGTCCTGGCGTTGATTTCTGCGGGATATCAAACTTTTTAAGGCAAGGATGCCATGGCGCGAGGACGTACTCTTGTCTATCACAGAAATCATACAGATCCTGGTCGGTCTTTACAGCAGTCAGATTCCCAACAGCCGGGCAGCGTTTGCGCCGCAGACCATTCTTTTCGCTTCCTCTGAGATGTGCGCGGTGATGATCTTTCCCAGCTGTGGGCGGGGATCCATCAGGGAGATATCGGAGCCAAATAGAACCCGGTCTGGGCCGGCTTCGTTCACCAGCTTCTCAATAACGCCGGGCGTGCGAAAGGTCGAGCAGGTCTCCAGATAGACATTGGGATAGGTCTGGGCCACCTGAATGGCCGCTCGCCGCGGTTCGGCGATGTTGCCGGCGTGGCCGGCGACGAAATTCGCTTTGGGAAACTGAGCCGCGCAGGCGGCCAGGAGGCTGGGGTGGGAATGTGGGTCGGCGCCTGTGTGGAAGATGACCGCCAGCCCGCGCGCATTGGCGAATTCATAGATCGGATGCCAGATCGGTTCGTGCAGATCCCATTGGGTATAGGGTGGGTAGAGCTTGATGGCGACGAGATTGAGCTCGTCGATGGCGCGGGTCAGTTCGGGAACCATGCGCTCTGGCATGGTCGGCGAGACGTAAGCGAAACCAACAAAGCGGTCTGGATGCGCGGCCACAAAACGCGCCGTTATATCGTTGCCGGTGGTTCCGTCGGGATGGAAGATGTTGAATAGACAGGCGATGTCGATCCCTGCCTTGTCCATGGCATGCAGTATCGCCGTGGGGTCGTCGTTCCAGTTGTACCGATCCTGGCGCCCCGTATGGCCGTGGAAGTCGATGATCCTCTGCTCTTCAATCATGCTGGCCCTCTCCCTGTAGAATACGCAACAGATTTCCGGCGCAGATCAGAGCCAGATCCGTATCGTTGAGCTCCGTGTGATGGAGGTAGAAGAGCATCGGGCCCATGGCATAGCGGTCATACCAGGAGCCGTATACGAATCGTTCGGACCCATACTCGGAGCAAAGCGCTTCCACTTCGCCTAGCGGCTCGAAGCGGCTCAGCTCCAGATAGGTGTTGGGCAACGCGGTAAGGAGCGGGCGGACCAACAGGGCGTGCAGGTAGTGGGCGCCGACCAGGACTGTAACGAGATCAGGGTAAGCCTGGAGCGTTGTAGCCAGCTCGTCGGCATCCGCATCGGGCACGGGGATCCAGAGTGGAATCCGCTTTTCACTCAGCCAGGTGAGCATGGGTCCGTAGGCCCAGGCGCGGAAGGGCAGCCCGGCGCCGCGCGTATCGTGCAGGCGAACGTTGCGCACACGTCCCTGATCGTGCAGCCTCTGTACCTGCGCCATGGATTCGGCTGTGGGCATGATCGACCATTGGGGAAAAAGACGGCCTTCGTCTCCCAGCCACTCTTCCAGGAAAAGGTTGCCGTCGACTGGGCTCAGCTCTTCCGTATGCGCGTGGTAGATCAGAGCCTTTTCGATTTCGTGCCGGTCCATCTCGGCCAACAGTTGTTCGCGATTGCGGCACGCTGACGGTTCATAGTGTAGATCGCCTACCCGAACATTGGCATCGAATACGGGAACGCGTGGGCGGAATGTGAATTGAGTAGACATTTTTTTAACTGCACTGACCACTGATCACTGGGGTTTCTAGGCCGACAGTTTCGAGCGGTAGTAATCGCTGACCTTCTTGATAGCTGCGCTGAAGTCTGCCACGTCCTGTTCCGTATAGGAAGGATTCATTGGCATCACGACCGTTGTCTCCAGGAACTTCTCGGAGTCTTGTAATGACAGGGAACCGTAGTCGATGGCTGTGGCGGCCTCTCCGGCCCAAGAGAAATCGGACGTTCCATAGGCGCGCTGCTGGGCCATGACCGGGTATTTGTAGACGGGATAGATCATATAGGGCGCGTTGGCGGGCACGCCTTCGGCCTGCAATGCGGCTGCGAACTGGGTTGCCGACGCGCCCATCAGCGCGGCATCGACGTGAAAGCCATAGGCCCAGTAGGAGTGTCTGGCTTCTGGCAGGACGGGCTGCAAAGAGAGGCCTTCCTCGCCGTCGATGACCTCGTTAAGATGGCTGGCGACCCATTGCTTGTGGCGTACGGCAGCGGTCACCTTCCTGAGTTGGGCGATGCCAACTGCGCCTTGCAGGTCGGTCATACGGTAATTGGGGGCCAGATAGTAGTGCTCGTAGATTGGGTGGCGGGGATTGCCTTTGTCCGCGAACCACTTCAACCGTTCGGATAGATCAGCGCGGTTGCTGATCACCATACCGCCGTCGCCGGTGGTCATGTGTTTGCCGCCAAAACTGAAGCAGCCGAAATCGCCCCATGCGCCGACAGGCCGTCCGCCGTATTCGGCCAGTTGCGCCTGCGCGCAGTCCTCGATCAGAAAGAGGTCATACTTGCGCGCCAGGGCCACATACGCCTCCATCGGGCAGGGATTGCCAAAAAGATGGACTACGAGAATCGCTTTGGTGCGTTCGGTGATCTTGGCCTCCACATCCTGGATGTCCAGGTTGCCGGTAGCGGGATCGATGTCGGCAAAGATGGGGATTGCATTCTGGTAGAGGATGCCGATGATCGTGCCCATGTCGGTGATGCTCGTGGTGATGATCTCGTCGCCGGGATTGGGGTCGATGACCCCTACGGCCGTATGGACGGCCGCGGTGCCCGATGTCACTGCTTGGGCATAGTTGACGCCGTTCATCTCGGCAAAGTCGCGCTCAAATTGGTCGACCTTCGAACCGCCTAAACGCCCTAATTTGCCGGCGCGGATCACCTCGATCAGTTCGTTGATCTCTTCGTCGCCCATATCCCATTGGGGTCCAAATGAACCGCTGCGAACCGGCGGCGCGTTGCGTTCGATTGCTATGGCCATCAGATGTCTCCTTTCGCTGTGCTGGCCCGGAAATTCACTCTGTCGATGAATCTTCTGGGCCGTTTCGATAAACTTGCTACCAATCTGACCACTGATTTTCCTGATTGCTATGATGAACAGGATACCATCATGGTCGATCAGATAGATCAAATGAATCAGAGGGCAAAGATACGCCTGGCATTCTCTCGAAAGATCAGGTCGGCCTCGCGCTGAGTTTGAATGGCGTCGATATAGGCCCCGTACTCGAACCAAGGAGCGAAGAGGGGCTGGTCGGTGCCAAAGAGAATCCGCTCCGGCCCTAAGATGTCCAGGGCGCGGCGGATGCGGCCTGCCTGGATGCCGCTGCTGCAAAATTCGAAGTATATGTTGGGCAGGTCAACGATCTGGCGCGCGCCCTCCGCATCATCGCCGTGGGCCTTGATGATGGCTAAATCGGGGTTGCGCAGCGCGGCCGAACGCACGCCCGGATAGGGCGAGCCGGTTTCGTCCATGTGGATTTTGACAGGACGACCGAAGCGAGCGATTTCGTCCAGCAGATCCTGCATGCGTTTGGTCGCCATATTGCCGCCAAAGGGGCAATAGAGCTTGACCCCTACGAAGCGGGGATCCTGGAAATAGCGTTCCATCTGCTCAACCGAGCCGGGGATGTCCCGCGGATCGCAGGAGATATAGCCCCGCAGATTGGGGTAGCGCTCGAGGAAGGCCTGGGTGTCCGCGTTGCCTTCCCGCATGTCGTAGTTGATGGCGTTGTAAGATGAGACAAAGGTATATTGGATGTTGCAACGCTCGGTCATCTCTGGCACGTTGGTTTCGGTGCGCGTATTGTAGGGCTCTGCGCAGTGGAAGCCGGAGACGTGGGCGTGAATGTCGATGATCGGTTCAGCGGGCAAATTTGCCTTTGTCTGGATGAGCAGCGGTTCCACCGGCAGATCTTCGATGTCCATGTCCAGCAGGCGCAGGGCATTGGCTCCGAGGATCGCCTGCTTGGTTTCGTCAGAGATCCGGGCCATCAACACCTGATTGCGCAGGGCGTGTATCGAATACTTGGGCGCGTTGCTGCCATAGAGCAAGCGGTCGCCCAGGCCGGCCTCGACCATAACTTCGAGGCCATCGGCCAGACAGAGCCAACGGATCGCAGCGTAGACATTGGGGTAGGCCTGCATTACGGTGATCAACTCGCCCATGTTGGCGTAGCTGACCTCGTTCATCACGACTTGCACGCCGTAACGGTGGGTGGCGGCCGCAACCTTGCGAATCCAGGTCAAACCATCGTCGCTTGCCCCCTTGAAGTCAACGATGATGGGCAGCCCCGCCGCCCCGACCGCCTCTATCATCTTTTCGAAGACCAGGATGTCCGGATGCCATTTCTGCGGCCCGGGCGAGAAGCGGATGGCCACGCAACCGCCATCGACACAGGTTTGCAGATCGTCCTGCCAGTTGAGGAAATAGCGCGGATCGAGAGTGCCGACGGGCAAGAGACGAGGATGTTCAGCAGTGACGGCGAGCGTCTCTGCCACGGCTTCGGGGTTTACCTGGTTGACCAGACCACGCCGGGATGTTGTCAGGGTGAGCGTGGTGTCGTGTCGCTCACTCTGGCGCAGCAGGGCCGCCAGTGTTGTATCCGGTTCGGGGATTGGATTCACGCTGAATTCAGAGATAAAGTCGATGGCGTACATAGTGGTTCCTTTTCTCGGTGAGCAGGAAGCGGCTGCTGGCTTGCCGCTATGGGCGGGCTTGCTCGAGGGCTTTTTCGAATGCGAGCAGCAACCCGTCGATATGTTCATCTTCCATAGGCAGGGAGAGCGCATTCATCGTTAGTCCCTGGCTCAGGAAATAGCCCTGATTGAGAAGGGAGAGAAAGACGCGCTGGGCCATTTCGCTGTCGTTGCTGGCCAGACTGCGGTAGTCGATCAGCGGCTCGTCGGTGAAATAGATGCTGAAGAGGGAGCCGAGTACGACAGCCTGGACGGGGATGTCGATACGGGCGCGGAGATCGTTGAACCCGGCGCGCAGACGCTCCCCCAGTCTGTTCAGACGCCGAAAGGCGGCCGGCGTCAGCTGCTGTAAGGTGGCGAGTCCCGCGGCCATGACCATGGCATGGGCGCTGAAGGTGCCGCTCTGGAAGAATCCGGTTGGCTCGCCGCTGCCATCGAATAGGTCCATAATATCGGCGCGGCCACCAAAGGCGCCGACCGGGAGGCCACCCCCAATCAGTTTACCGAACGCGGTCAGGTCTGGGCTGATGCCGTAGTATTCCTGAACGCCGCCCCGCGCCAGGCGAAAGCCGACCACCTCGTCGAGTATGAACAGGACATCGTTCTCTGCGGTCACACGGCGCACAGCTTGCGCAAACTCTTTACGCAGCGGTAGGATCCCTGTCTTGGGGTCGAGGATCACACAGGCCAGTTCGTCCCGATGGCGGCGCACGAGCTGTTCAAGCGCGTCTTCGTTGTTGTAGGGCAAGACGATGACTTCGGCGGTCGCATGGGGAGATATGCCGCCCGCGGTCGGCGCCGCATAGGGCGCGTCGGCGGGGCCTGCCTCATCTACCGGCGGCGCGACGCTCACCTCGACTACGTCATGGCTGCCGTGATAACCACCCTCGAACTTGGCGATCTTGGGCCGCCCGCTGAACCCCCGCGCCAGCCGAATGGCATGTAGGGTCGCCTCGGTGCCGGAGTTGCAGAAGCGGATGCGCTCAACCGACGCGACACGGTCACACATCTCCTCGGCCAGCGCCGCTTCATTGCCCGTAGGCGCGCCGAGGGCGATTCCCCGAGAGAGCTGCGCCTGCAGCGCTGCGTTCACCGCGGGGTTGTTGTGTCCCAGGATCTGCCCGGTGTGGTGGTTGGCAAAATCGACGCGGCGCCGTTCGTCGATATCATAGAGATAACAGCCCTCCCCGCGTTGCATGGTAAGTGGATAGGGGGCGTAGAAGTACGCTCCCTTGGCGCCGCCCGGCATGGACTTGCGGTCCCTGTCGAACTGCTCCAGCGAGCTTGGGTTTTCTGCGGTATAGATCTCCTCGATCGTAGCGGCAGTTTGATCCATCGTCTGTTCCTCGGCGTATCTGAGATCGTTGTGCGGATATACTGTCTGGCGATGCGAGAATAATGGATTGTGTTCTCAGCATATCACGTTTGCTGGAATTATTCGAACCAGTAGCTGTATAGGCGCGCGTTGGTCAGGTTGATGCGCAGCCGTATGGGCCCGTCGGCGGGTTCAGGCAGCCGGTTCCGCGCGCGCCAGGCCACTGGCTGCCGTACACCATCGTCGCGCAAGGCGATGGCGTCGTCCGGACCGAAGCCCGGAAGGGGCCTGTTGTCGGCGTCCAGAAGCGCAACGGTTATGGCGCCTTCGTCCGCGACGGCGTTGAGGAAGAGCCGCTCCCCTTGCCAGTGGAATGGCTCGGTCGTGACTGAGCCGCCCTCTGCCGTGGCATCCAGCGAGACGAATCCGTCTCGCCGCAGCGTGGCCAGACAGATGGCCGCGTGATCCAGATCCCATTTCTGCGGCGGCCAGCGGAACTTGACGCCTGTGTAGTAAAACCAAAGCTCATCATCACGTATCACAGGCGAGGAAGGCCCGAGCATCTGCAGCGTGTCGTAGGCGCCGCCGCCCAACGGTGACGAGTCGATAAAGGGCTCGCGCTTGCCCTGCCGCAGCCAGGCGCGCATGTCCTGGCTGCTCGCTAACTGGACGTGATGGAAGCCGTCGTGGTTGCGCCCTTCATAGCTGCGCCCGACATGGTGGAACATGGAGGCGAAGCCGATATAACGGCTTTCGTAGCGGGAGATGGCGAAGTTGTAGACATCAACGCCATGCTCCTCTGGATGGTTGATGATTGGCTGTTGCAGCGCGGGATTGGCGAGCCGCCGCGCGATCACCGCGCGCGCCAGCTCCTGATCTTCGTCGTCTGCGTGGAAGACCAGCTCTGGTTCGCTCCAATGCGTGAAGTCCTCGCTCGTGGTCAGCGCGTGCGAACGTCCGTGGGGCCCTCTGACCTTGACTGTGGCGATGAAGCGGTGGTTGGCGGCGTCAAAGCTGAAGTTTGGTTCGTCCCCGGACAGGATCGGGGGAGCGTGGTGACGTTTCCAGACGATGCCATCGGGGGAGACGGCGAAGAATATAGAGTGGTCTGGCGCGACCGTAAAGGTGATCGCCTTGAAGCGCTGGGACGGATCCGGGTCGCTGGCATCGTAGACAACGCCCAGCACTTCAGTGGTGCGTGTGTCATCGATGGGGATACAGACGTGGTTGTTGTCGCTTGAGCCTTGGTACTCCCACTGACCCACGTTTGGCTGGTACCAGTGGAGCCCATCGCGGCTCTCGTGGTAGGATGAGCGCCCTGTATCAGCGTCCAGCTTTGCCCCGATGGTCCAGAACTTCCAGAGACCGGCCTCCGCATCCCACACTGGCGCTGTACGCGTCTGGGGCCGGTAGGCTGGTCCGTCGTTCTGTTGGGCTCGCAGAGCCATGTGCGGGTCTGAGCGGATCACCGCGCCTTTCTTGTTGGGGCGGTGCATGCGCGTCTGCAGGTTGTCGATCTCGGATATGTCCGCCTTGTCGAGAAAGAGTTGCCTCTCTTTGCGCGCGAATGCGCGGGTAGGTTCAGTCGTCACGATACTCCTCCTCTATTCGAACCAGTAGCTATAGAGATGCGCGTCGCGCAGTGATATCCGCAGCTGAATTGGCCCTGCGGATATCGCTGGCATTCGTTCCTGTCCACGCCATCTGACTGCCAAACACACACCGTCTTCGGTCAGGGGAATCGAGTTATCCCGCTCGAAGCCTGCCAGCGGTTGACCCGTGGCGCCCACAAGCTCGCATCGTATTTCGCCGTCTGCGGCATCGGCGTTAAGAAAGCACCGCTCCCCTTCCCAGAAAAACGGAACCGTCGTTACTGCGCCGCCGTCTGCCGTGGCGTCCAGCGAGACGAATCCGTCTCGCCGCAGCGTGGCCAGACAGATCGCGGCGCGCTCCGGGCTGGCCTTACGGGGCGGCCAACGATGGCGGATACCGGAATAGTAGAACCAGAGCCGCTCCCCGCGCACGATCGGGAAGGATGGGCCGAGAATCTGCATGGTATCGTAGGCGCCGGCGCCGAGGGGCGACGGGCTGATAAAGGGCGCTCGGTTCCCCAGACGTCGCCAGGCGCGCATGTCTCTGCTGCTGGCCAGCTGGACGTGGTGAAAGCCGTCGTGGTTGCGGTCATTCCACGCTCGTCCCGTATGGTAGAACATGGAGGCAAAGCCGATGTAACGGCTTTCGTAGCGGGAGATGGCGAAGTTGTAGACGTCGACCGCATGCTCCTCGGGGTGGTTGAAGACCGGCTGCTGCCGAGATGGGTCCGCCAGCAGGTCGGCAATGATGGTCTGGGCCTGCGCTTGGTCCTCCTCATCTGCATGGAAGACCAGTTGCGGTTCGCTCCAGTGCTCGAAGTCTTCGCTGACGGTCAGGGCGTGGGAACGCCCGAAGGGGCCTGGCGTCTTTACTGTGGCGATGAAGAGATGGTTGCGTTCATCAAAACTGAAGTTGGGCTCGTCGCCTGAGGCAATGGGCGGAATATCGAGTCGTGTCCACTGGATGCCGTCGGGCGAGGTGGCGAAAAGGATGGCCAACTCCGGCTCCATCGTGAAGGACATCCCTTTGTAGCGCCGGCTCGGGTCCGGGTCGCTGCTATCGTACACCGCTCCTAAGATCTCGGCGGTGCGGTTATCAGCCATGGGAATATAGACGAGATTGTTTTCGCGTGTGTCGAGGTATTCAGCCTGGCGCAGAATTGGTTGGCGCCAGTGGAGGCCATCGCGGCTTTCGTGGTAGCCGGAGAGGCCGGCGATACCGTGCAGTTCTTCCGGCGTTATGCAAATGGTCCACAGTTTCCATATCTGCGCCTCGGGATCCCACGCCGGCGCGCAGCGGATCTCCGGGTTCCCGCCAAGGGCAGGTTCACGCCGGATGACAGCTCCCTTCTTATGCGGCTGGTGGAACCCTTTACGCAGGTTTTCCATGTGGGCGACGTCGTCGTCATCCAGGAAAAGTTGACGTTGCCCTGCCAGGAACTGGGCGTGTGTTTTCGTCATCGTTGGCCCTTATGTGAGGCATGAGCGCCCTGACTTGGCATAGCTGGTCTAGTCCAAATTCATGCGCGGGTCGAAGGCATCGCGTAAGGCGTCACCGAAGAAGTTCATCGACAGCACCGCGAAGGCGATCGCAAGCGCCGAAGGCAGCCATCGCCATGGCATATTCGCCAGAATTGGGAGCTGTATGGCGGTTGTCAATGTCTGTCCCCAGCTAGGGGTTGGCTGTTGCACGCCCAGGCCGAGAAAACTGAGACTGGATTCGGTCAGAATGGCGCCGGCCAGGCCGAGCGTAGCGGCCACTACAACCGGGCCGACCACGTTGGGCAGAATATGACGAAAGATGATGCGACGGGGCGGCACGCCGGTAGCGACCGCGGCGATGACGAAGTCCTGGTTACGCAGGCTGAGGAATTGGCTGCGTATCAGGCGGGTCATGCCTGGCCAGCCGAAAATGCCGATAATCACCATGATGTTGAAGATATTGGGCGGCAGGACAGCTGCCACGGTGATGATCAGCAGAAATGTGGGGAAACACATGATGACATCGGTAAAGCGCATGATGATGTTGTCCACAGGGCCGCCGAAATAGCCGGAGATGCTGCCCAACACCAGGGCGATCGATGTATAGATGCCCACAGCCACAAGCCCCACCGAGAGCGAGACGCGCGCGCCGTAGACCAGACGCGCCCAGACGTCGCGGCCGATGGCGTCGGTGCCCAGAATATGCTCGGCGCTGGGCGGCTTGTTCTTCATCTTCAGGTCCATGACCACCGGATCGATGCCGGCGACGATCGGCGCGAAGACAGCGGCGATCACGAGTATAACCAACATGCCCAGCCCGATCATCCCCAGCTTGTGCCGGGTCAACCGCCGCCAGAACCGGTACTGGATCGAGTCGTTGCGCGGCGCTTGCAGCGTAGGCGTACGATCGACTGCGGATGCAGCGCTGGATCCCCGATCCTTCTGCTGTTCATTTGAGACCGTCATATTCCATCTGCCTTTGTTCTACCGATACCCGCGGGGTTCTTTACGCATCATTCTCTGGTGTCAAGCTGGCCGCGCGCAGTTGCGCGGCCGGACGCTCTGCTCGTTTGGTCTGAGCGGTCTGTTCAGCCCGTTCATTTTCTGCCCGTTCGGCCCCGGTCAGAATCAGAGCGCCTTTCTCATCCTGCCAACGCAACTATTCGTAACGAATACGCGGGTCGGCAAACGCGTAGGTAATATCGGCCAGCAGATTGCTCATCAGGACGACCAGCGCGACCATGAAGTTGACTGCCATGATGACCGGATAATCGCGGGCGAAGATAGACGCCAGGCTGTAGGTGCCCATGCCGGGCCAGGCGAAAATGTGTTCAATAATGACTGTGCCGCCGATCAGGAAGGGAATATCCAAACTGATTATCGTAATCAGGGGTATGAGCGCGTTGCGTAGGGCGTGCCCCATTAAGATGGCCTTCTCAGCCAGGCCCTTGGCGCGGGCGACCGTGATGTAATCCTGCCGAATGACATCGAGCAGGCTGCTGCGCGCATAGCGCATAAAGCTGGCCACACTGCCTAATCCTAAGACTACTGCTGGCAAGATCATATGATGTATACGTATCAGCAGGGTGGCCTCTTCACCGTAGTTTATGATACCGGAGGTCGGAAAGAGATCCAGCTTCAGGGAAAATAGAAAGATGCCGCCGATAGCGAAGACGAAGCCGGGCGTAGATATCCAGAAGAATCCCAATAGCGTCAGAAACTGGTCGATCCAAGAGTACTGTTTGACTGCTGAGACAATACCCAGTCCGACCCCAAAAATAATGCCAAAGAGAAGAGAACTGGCGGTTAGCTGAAGGGTTGCTGGCAACCGCGCCAGGATCTCGTCGCGCACAGGCGCCCCGGATGCGAGAGACCGGCCCATATTGCCTTTTGCGAGTTCTCGCATCCAGATGAGATAGCGCACGTGGGGCGGTCTGTTCAGTCCGTAGTTTTCGCGCATGGACTCTAGTTGCTCGGGCGAGAAATTGGCGATCGCTGTGGTGGGCATAAGACCGTCCACAAAGTCACCCGGCATCAGTTCGGTGAAGAAAAAGGTGACAACAGTCAGGCCCAGGAGAATGGGCACGGAGACCGCCAAGCGGCGCAGTATATAAGTTCGCAACGATACGACCTCGCAGTTATCAGCAAGACAACAGCGGAGTACGCGCGCCACAGTGCACGCCCACGCGCATGGGGGCAGCGCTCACTCCGCTGGAATGGGCCCCGCTGCACTCCAACTGTGAATGCAACGCAAAGACGCAAGGGAAAACAGCAGTATTGCGTCCCCGCGTCTTTGCGTCTTTTCAAATCGGCGTCACGGCTGAGGGCGCCATGCGATACGCCTCTATTCCGACTCCGACACAGACCAGTTCGCCGCGTTGGCAAAGCCATTGTTCCACGGATAGTACTGGTTCCACTGGGCATCATCGTCGAATCCGCTTACCCGCTTGCTAACCGCCAGCGGGCCGGTAAACTGGAGGAAGGGCATCATCGGCAGTTCATCATTCAACCGCGCCTGGATCTCATAGTGGATTGATCGGCGTTCATCGTCGTCGACCGTGGCTGCGGTCTTGTTGAAGAGCGCCCGCGCCTCTGGATCACCCCAGGGGGAAGTGCAGCGGTCGGCGTCTGTGAAGAAGGAGTTATAGTCTTCAGGGAAGGCGAAGCCCCAGCCCTGGTACATCATGTCATACTCACAATTGGCGGCAGCCTTAGAGACCGACGTGCCTTCCAGGAACTGTAGCTGCGTCTGGACGCCAATCGCGGCCAGATTCTGCTGAATCGCCGCCATGATATCCTGGTGTAGCGCGTCACCGTAGTACCAGTTCACGATGAGTTCGTTGTTGGGATCCCAGGCGCCGTCGGCTTCGGCCGCGGCCAGCAGCTCCATGGCCTTTTCCGGATTGTACTCATATTGGTTGAGGTCGGGCGCCAACCAGGGCCGCATCTCCATGTAGGAGTTGTAGGGCTGGCAGAGGCCGGAGTAGAGACCTTCGCAGATGCTCTCGCGGTCGATGGCATAGGCCAGGGCCTGACGCACGCGCTTGTCAGAGAGCTTGTCCGACTCGTAGTTCAGCAGGAAGACCCGGATGTAGTTGCGGTTGACCAGGTGGACATCGACGTTGTCCAATCCCAGTACCTGTTCGTAGAAGTCCTGGGGAACTTTCCAGACGTCCAGCTCGCCTTTCTGCAGAGCGATGAACTGGGTATCCGCGGTCCCGAAGTTCTTGAAGATAATGCGTTCGAGGTTGGGCGCCCCGCCGTAGTAGTCGTCGTTGCGCTCAAGTTCGATAAACTGATCTCGCTCGGCGCGCACGAATTTGAACGGCCCGGAGCCGATGTTGAGTTCTGGCGTGTACCAGGCAGGGGCATGGTGTTCCACGATGTCTTCTGGCGCCACATTCGCAAAGATGTGCGCTGGCAGGATCTGCAGGTCGGTAGTTGCTGAAAGATGCCAACCAACTTTCGATTCTGCCAGCTGGAAGATAACTGTGAAGTCGTCGGGAACCTGTACGCCCGGCAGCTCATCCGAAACGCCATCGTAGAAATCTTGGCCTCCTACAAGGCTGCTGATCCAACGTTGGGGATTGATATTGGTGGCCTGGGTCATAATGAACTTGACCGTCGCCTCCACATCGTGGGCTGTCACCGGTTCGCCGTCGTGCCATTTGGCGTCCTGGCGCAGTTTGAAGGTGTAGGTGGTGGCATCGTCCGACACCTCCCACTCAAGCGCCAGGTCCGGATGGGGCACGTTGTTGCGATCGAGATTGAAGAGGCGGCTATGGGTCAGCATGGCAGGGGTATTGCTGCTGTAGCCATACTGGTATGTCGGCCGGAACGGGCTGTATGTGCCCCAGGGAGAGCCGGTGGCAAAGGTCAATGTGCCGCCATCATCATCCATCTCTTCCATGTCGGCGGTTTCTTCTTCCGCCGGGGCTGCCGCCGGGGCGGCCTCTTCTGGCGTTGGGGCTACAGGGGCTGGACACGCGGCCAGCAGCAGGGCGCTGACTATAAGGATGGTCCAGACATGCAAAAGGTTTCGGTGGGTGGTTAATCGCTTCATCGGTTTTTTCTCCTGAATCCAGATTGCTCTATTGACGACTGAAAGTGGATCTCTGAACGAAACAAGATGCTCCTTTCCTGAACTTGTGAGTGGAACCATTGTCTTTGAACCTGTCGGGCTGGGCAATCCCAAGCAAAATCGGGGGGATTCAAAGGTTTTCGTGCAGCGGTAGGAACTGACCCCAAAAGGCTAACACGATTTCCGGTCGGAGTCAAAGTTAAGAGTGTGTGGGTTTAGCCATGATCAGGCTGGAAATTCGATGCGAATTTCATCCAGCATGATGTGGCCCGAAGGCAAATAGGTTCGGTCTACTGCGTAGTCGACTTCAGGGCGGCGGTGGTGGGGCCCATGCGCTTCCGGCGTCACAGGTACGATCTCCAAAGGATGGAGCAGCAGGATGATGTCGATATTGACATCCCGCAGCACGTTGTCGATCTCGTCCCAGCCGTATACGTTCATCAGGTCGTGGCGCGCGCCCAGACAGAGCCACTGGGCCGGATCGGGCACAAGCGCGATCGTCTGCTCCGACCAGTCCGGCGTCACCACAAAGGGCTGGGATGTCAGCACGAAGTTGATGGCCTTGTCGCCCATCTGGGACTGACAGTGCAGCCGCAACTCCGCCCCTTTCAGATCGACGTCACCCTTCAGGCGCGCGCTGATCCGGGCATTGCGAAAATCGCGCGGGTAGCCGCCGGCGATGAAGCGGTTCCCAGCCATCAGTGGGCCGTAACGCGGGCCGGGGTTGGGCTGGGGCGCGGTATGGAGAATAAAGAGGAGATGCAGGTAGCCGCCGCCCGGCGGGGCATGGTTGGAGTCGATTCCCCACGGGCTGCGAGAGACCAGCGCGCCGTCTTCGATGACGGCAGGCGCTGGCTGGCCCGGCCCCGACCAGGCTATCCAGCCTCCGGGGCCATCTTCAAAGGTTTCGCGGTAGCGTGCGCGCATTTCAGGTATTTGCCTCCGGCTTTTACGGGCCGCCGATGCCCACGGCGCGGCCTGTGGCCGAAGACTCCTTGGCCGCTTCGATAATTTCCAGCATATGCACTGAATCCTCGATCGGGGCCGGCGCTGGCGCTCCGCTCTGGGCAGCGGCAAAGAAATCGCGATAGAGTTCCTCCGCCATGATGCCTCCGTACGCGGGCGTCTCGGGAATCATATAGCGTTCCTGGCGGACGCGGCCCGTGGCCCAGTGGCGCGCTTCGCTGTACAGTGTATAGGTTCCGCTGGCTTCCGCGCTTTGCTCTGGCTGCTTCTGGGGTTCGACCAAGGGCAAGATGGCGTACCCTTCGGTCCCGCGCATGCCTATATAGAAATCGTAGACGCTCTTGTCGCCCCGCAGGTGGTAGCCGGCCTGAAAAGTACCCAAGCGGCCGCTTTCAAACTTGAGGAGCAGAAATCCCGTATCCTCCACGGCGGTCTCGCGCCCAACAGTGGCGCGTGGATTACTGTCGCGCCCAACAGTGGCGCGCGGATTAACCTTGTTCTCCGGATTCAGGTTGCCCACCATAGCCATCACTTCCACCACTCGCTCCTGCATCAGATAGAGGACCAGGTCGAGGCAGTGGCAGCCGAGCCAGGAGAGGATGCCATGACCGGCGGTTTTGGGGTCGAAGAGATAGGTGGAGGTGTCCCGGTATAACAGAAGACCGTTGAGTAGCTTGGCTTCGATGGTCATCACATCACCCAGCGCGCCATCCGCCAACGCTCGTTTGAGGTTGAGAGCCATAGGATGATAGCGCCACTGGAGCATAGCGCCGGCCGTGATGCCCTTTTGTTGGGCCAAATCCGCAACCTGGCGCAGATGGGAAGAATGGGTGGATGCTGGCTTGTCGTAGAGCACCGGCAGGCCGGCGGTGACGACCTGCTCCAGAATTGCGGGCGCGTGGTCGGGGCGAGCGCACACGATCACCGCGTCGAGATCGGGGCGCGCCAGCAGTGCGGCGACGTTCGTATATTTTCCGACCACCCGCGCGGATTCAGCCGCCAGTTCCTCCACATCGACCAGATCTGTGGCCGCGCAGACGTGAATCGACCCAACCTCGGCCAGCTGATCCAGGACGCCTACGTGACCACGTTCGTGTCCGTGGGACGATATGGCGCCAACGACTAGTTGTTTGTCACTCTTCATGTTATCTAGCCTCTATTGCGCGGCAGCGGCAGCTCGATCTTGGCGCTGCCCTGGGTCTGGGAGATCAGAGCCGCCAGCATGATTTCCAGAGAGTTGCGGGCCCGATAGGGGGAGGAGCTGCTGGGCGCGTCGCGCCAGATCATCTGCGCCACCTCCTGCACGGCCGGGATCAGGTTGGCGCCGAAAGGATCGACGTAGCTTCGTCCTTCAGGCGGCGTCGTCTCGATTGGCGCGCCTTCCCGCCGTTCCGTCTTCCAGGCCGTACACTGCCGATCGGTGAGCCAGAAGCGACCGTCTGGCCCCTGCAGATCGTACTCGAAGAGCGCGGGCGTCAATTTGGCGCTATTGACAACCCCGCGCACGCCGTTGGCGAATTCGATGATGATCGTGGAGCCGGGGTCGTACTGGGGATCTCGGCCTCCCTTGCCGTCGTAGACTGGGCCGTAGTCCTCGAAACCCTGTTCATGGGCGGCGATGACCCAGACCGGCTCGGCGTTGGCGAAAAAGCAGACGCCATCGATCAGATGGGTGCCATTGCGGAAGAGCATGGAGCGACGCCCGCCCATGTGGGCCACGATCCGCGTCAGCCCGCCGATCTCCCCGTCCAGGACGGCCTGGCGCACAGCCTGGAACGCGGGAATCCAGCTGCGGGTATGATCCACGGACATCTTGGTGCCGTTGGCTTCGATGGTTTCGATGACGCGATCCGCATCCTCGATCGTGGTGGTCAGCGGCTTTTCGCAGATGATGCCGCGAATGCCGGCGTTGGAGGCATCGCAGACCGGGTCGGTGTGCAGATGATCCGGCGTCGCCACTGTGACTACGTCCAGACGCTCTTTTTCAAACATTTCCTGATAATCGGTGTACTGGTTGATGCTGCCTGGGGGGATCTCCGCCCGTTCGTAAAAGCGCTCGAATACGTCGGGATTGAGATCGCAGATGGCCACCAGATCGTATTCCGGCGCGCGCGCGTAGGCATAGCCGTGGGATCCGCCCAGGCCGCCACCGATGACGCCCGCGCGCAGTTTTTGTTCAGACATAGTCACTCCTGAGTTTGGGGCCACTGATTTTCTTGATGTATATGATTGACAGGATACCATCATGGCAACCACGAAAATTATATAAATCAGAGGTCACGTTTGTCAAATCGATCGTTTCGACCGCGGATTGAGGGCGTCATTCAAACCGTCCCCCAGAAAATTGATGCCCAGGGTGACGATGGCTAAGGTCAAGGCTGGCACGGCCACCAGCCAGGGGCGATAAGACCAGCTGCCGATGTTGGAGGCGATCATGTTGCCCCAACTGGCTTGGGGCGGCTGAACGCCAATGCCCAGATAGCTCAACGAGGATTCCAGAACCATGGCGCTGGAAAAGCTGAAGGTCAGGGTGACGATCACCGGCCCGATGGCGTTGGGCAGCAGGTGGCGCAGCGCAATTTTCAGTTCTGACACGCCCACAGCCTTGGCCGCTTCGATATACTGTTCCTCGCGCAGGGAGAAGATCTGGCCGCGAATCAAACGGGCGTAGCCCGGCCATGAGACGAAGGCGAGGCCTCCAAAGACGACCAGCAGATCCAACCAGGTTATATCGGCGAACAAGGGAAAACCACTGCGATCGTAGACAGCTTCGGCCCACGTCACGATCGGCTGCTTGATGGAGACAGCGATCAGCGCGGCGAGGAGAAGGCCAGGTACGGACATCACAATGTCGATAATGCGGCCGATGATATTATCGGCCAGCGCGCCCCCGTAGCCGGCCAGGGCGCCGAGCAGCACACCGATGATAACGCTGATAAAGGTGGTAAAGATAGCGACCAGGGTCGCCGTGCGCGCGCCCCACAGCACCCGACTGAAGAGATCTCTGCCGATCTCGTCAGTGCCTAGCCAGTGGTCGGCGCTGGGCATCTTGGCCACGTTCAACAGATCCTGCTCTGTGTAGGCATAGGGCGCGATATAAGGGCCGAAAAGGGCCGCGATCACCAGGATCATGGTAATGATCAGGCCGACGATCGAGAGCCGATTCCGCAGCAGTCGCCCCATCGCGTCCTGCCACAAGGAGCGGGGCTTGAGTCCGCTTTCGTTATTCAGTTCATCGCTCACGCTCTTGGCTGCAGCTGCGTTGGCGCTCTCACCCATGTATGGATTTTCCTGAGATGTCGAATGAACAATAATCCGGGCCACGCTTTACAGCGATGCGGGCGAAACGTCTGCGATCCTGGAGGAGGCGCGCTGTCCAAAGCGCTGGCAAGCGCATGGCTACTCCAGCTTGATGCGTGGATCGAGGAAAGGGTAGATCAGATCGACGAGCAGATTGGTCAGGATGATCATGATGGCGCTGACCATGGTGACGCCCATGATCACCGGGTAGTCGAAGCCGCGAAAGGCGCCTTCCGCCACGCCGCCGAAGCCGGGGATAGCGAAGATGCTGTCCAGAAAAATGCTGCCTACGATCAGTCCCTCGGCGATGAAGCCCAGGGTGGTGACCACCGGAATCAGCGCGTTACGCAAGATGTGGCGGATGATGATGCGCCACATTTCCAGCCCCTTCATCTTGGCCGTGCGCACGTAGTCCATCGAGAAAACCTCGAGCACCGCCGCGCGGGTCTGGCGCACGACCACAGGCAAGGGGCCTAGCGCCAGAATAAAGACGGGCAGGATCACCTTGGTCTGCAAGAGTCCATCCCACCCTCGGGGCACCTTCATGATCCCCAGCACCAGGACAAAGAGGACCAGGAGCAAAGGCGCCAGCACAAAGACCGGCACTGTGCGGAAGGTCAGGGCGCCGCCAACGATGGTATAGTCGAGCCAGGTATTTTGTCTGAGAGCGGCGATGCAGCCCAGTGGAATTCCCATCAGGGTCGTCACTACCGCCCCAGCCAGGCCCAACTGGAAGGAGATAGGAAAGGTCTTGACGATCATACGCAGCACATCCCGCTGGCCATTGATGGAGATACCCAGATCACCCTGCAGCAATCGCTGCACCCAGCGTGTGAACTGCACGCCGTAGGAATCGTTCAGACCGTACTGATCGCGGATGCGTTCGATGACCTCTTCTCTGGCCAGGGTGTCCAGCGTGCCTTCGAATTGGCTCATCATCATTGCCACCGGATCGAAGGGGCTGACCACGGTGAGGGTGAAGGTGATGAGTAGGACGGCGATGAACGTTGGGATAGCGACTGCCAGGCGTCCCATTGCATATTTCAACATGCGGATCGTCCTTCGAGGAGAGAGGGGAGAGGAGAGAAGTGAGAGGGGGGCTCTCTCCTCACTCCTATCCTCTCACTCCTGGGGTGACGTTTAATGCTCCGCCACGTAGATATCGAGCAGTGTTGACCAGTTGTTGTCCACGTTGGCGTCGAAATTCTTGACGTAGGGTTGGACCACATACTCGTACAGATCCCAGATCATGGGCAGGAAGTAGTAGTGCCCGAGAAGCCGGTTTTCAGCCGCCGACACCTTTTCACAGAACTCTGAGCTTTGCGGATCGAGCGAGGAAAGCTCTTCCATCATCGCGTCCAGCTCTTCGTCCTCAAGGCCGACCTCGTGAGGCGCTCTGTAATACTGCCACAGGCCGGAGATCATTGCCGCCGGATCTGGGATCGTGGCGCCCCAGCTGTTGCGCTGGACATTGACCAGATCGGCTTCCTGGCCCCAGGCATCTCCCCAACCCTGCCGAATTTCCACATCGGTGATGCCCAACACGTTCTTCCACTGCTCTGCCATGATCTCGGCTGTGCGCAGATAGTTGGGCGACTGGCCACCGCTGGAAATGCGGATCTTGGGTAGGTTTTCGGGTCCGCCGTATTTCGATGCCGCCAACTCCTGTTTGGCCAGCTCGGGATCATAGCCAAAATCCGGCCAGTTGTCGGCCACGAAACAGGGCAGTTCCGGCGTCAGATGGGTTTTCATGACGCGTTCGTTGCGCGAGCCCTCATACGCCGCGCTGATGGCCAGGTCCCAATCTACGGCATGCAACAACGCCCGGCGGACATTGATATCATCCAGGGGCGGCTTGGCCCCGTGGAGGGCAAAGTAGAAGTTGGTGGCGTAGGGGATGAGCACGAAGAGGTCAGGGTTTTCGACCCGCAGCGGTTCACGGATATTGGTGAACCAGTGCGCGACATCGGCCTCGCCGTCCTGCCACATCAGGTAGGTGATATTCTCATCGTTCGACCACTGGGCTTCGATGCGTTCGATGTAGGGCTTCTCGTCCCCCCACCAGTTGGGGTTCTGCACGACAACATATTCGCGGGTATCCAGATCCCACACTTCGATCTGGAACGGGCCGTTCACCCGGGTGTTCGCATCGGCTGCGAATTCGCTGGCGTTCACATCCTCCATCTTGACGAAGCCGGTGTTGTAGTGGGCCATGCTGGCGATAAACGTGGGGCTGGGCGTGGCGAGGGTGATCCGCAGCGTCTTGTCATCCACTGCTGTCAGACCGGAAATCGTATCGGCTTCGCCGTCGACCACAGCTTGCGCGCCTTCGATCCCACCCAACCGCAGAAAGGCCCAGCAGGTCGTGCAGTCTGGGCTGATCGCCCAGGACCAGTAGTCGATGGCCTCTTGGGCCACCACGGGCGAGCCGTCTGACCAGGCGGCATCCGGATGGATATGGATGGTGTACACGGTGTTATCGTCGTTGACCTCCCAGTCGGTGGCCAACCAGGGGTGGATATCGTGGTTGCGGTCGCGCAGGAAAAAGGGCATCCACATGTGGGAGATCCAGGGGCGGCCAAAACCGCTCTCCGAGGCCGGGTTCAGACGGCTGAGGTCGCGTGTCACATAGCGGATTACCTGCTCTGCGGCTGCGTCGTCCGGCAGCGGCCGGCCGGCCATCTCTTCAGCTTCGCCCGAATCCATCATGTCGGCGTCACCGGAATCCGACGCCGCCGGCGCCGCCGGCGCGCAGGCAGACAGCGCCAGGGCAGCGATCATCAGCAGAGAAGCTACAAATAGATAGGGTCTATTTTTCATTAGGGTTCAACCTCCGGTTTTGAAAATTGGTAGGCTGATAACGCTGAATTCTTTGCGTCTAGCAGCCTACCTGACGATTATATTGGGTTTACTATTCTTCTGCGACGTAGATGTCCAGCAACGAGGCCCAGTTGTTGTCCACGTTGGTCGCGAAGTTCTTGATGTGGGGCTTCACATTGTAGCCGTAGGGATCCCAGATCATGGGAATAATGGGATAGTGGCTGAGTATACGAGCTTCGGCCTCCTGCACCCGGTCGCAGAATTCCGGATCGTCGCGCGACATCGACTTCAGAGACTCGATCATCTCGGCCAGCTCTGTATCTGCGGCCGCGCTGCCCGCTTTTTCAGCGTCGCCATAATTGGTCAGATGGCCGGTGAGGAAGTTGGGCGGATCGGGCAGGATAGCGCCCAGGCTCTGGCGGCGCACATTGACCAGATCGGCATCCTGTCCCCAGACATCCAGCCAGCCGGGGCGGATCTCCACATTGGTGACGCCCAGATTGTTCTTCCACTGCTCCACCATGATTTCAGCGGTGCGGATGTAGTTGGGGGACTGGCCACCGGTGCTGATGCGGATTTTGGGCAGATTCTCCGGCCCGCCGTACTTGGAGGCGGCCAGCTCTTCCTTGGCCAGTTCGGGGTCGAAGCCGAAATCGGGCCAGTTGTCTGCCTTGTAGCACTGAAGCTCCGGCGTCAGCAGCGTTGCCATGAAGCGGTCGTCCCGGGTGCCCTCCCAGGCTGCGGAGATGGCTGGCCGCCAGTCCACGGCGTGCACCAATGCCCGGCGCACATTGATATCGTCCATTGGCTCTACCCCGGCCCAGAAGGTGTAGAACAGGTTTGTGGCGTATGGAATGACCGTGAAGGTCTCTTTTTCCACCTGCTCGCGTACATTGGTGAGGAAGAAGACAATATCCACTTCGTCGTTCTGCCACATGATGAAGGAGATATTTTCATCCGCGGAGGGGGTGGCGATGATGCGCTCGATGAAGGGCTTTTTGTCTCCCCACCAGTTGGGATTCTGCACGATCTCGAAGTTCTGCTCGTCCACGTCCCATTCTTGGAGCATGAAGGGCCCATTGACCCGGGTTTCGGCCGTCGCCGAAAAATCTTCTCCAGTGATATCATCCACTTTGACGAAGCCTGTGTCAAAGAGGGCGACTCGTTGAGGGAACAGGGGATCCGCTGTGTGCAAACGAATTTCCAGGGTCTTATCATCCACGGCCACGATGCCGGAGACCTCTTCGGTCTCGCCGTTGATCACCGCCTCAGCGCCTTCGATCAGATCGAAGCCGGTAAAGCGGGAAAGATAACAGCCGATACACCGATCTGGATGCAGGCCGTATTCCCAGTACTCCTTAGCCTCCTGAGCGAGCACTGGCGAGCCGTCGTTCCAGACTGCGTCCGGATGGATGTGAATGGTGTAGACGGTCTGGTCGTCGTTGGCGTCGATGCCCGTAGCCAGCCAGGGCGACAGGTTGTGATTCGCATCGCGGATGAAGAAGGGCATCCACATGTGGGAGATGATAAAGCGTCCGAACCCGCCTTCTGCCGCCGGGTTCAAACGGCCAAACCCCCGGGCCACATAGCGGATTACCTGCTCTGCGGCTGCGTCGTCTGGCAGCGGCCGGCCAGCCATCTCTTCAGCTTCGTCCGAATCCATCATGGCGGCGTCACCGGAATCCGACGCCGCCGGCATCGCCGGCGTTGCGCAGGCGCCCAGGATGACGGCCAGCAGTAGAAGTGTCGAAATTACATAGCGGAGAGGCCATTGTTTCATGTGTGTTTCTCCTTATGAAGAGGGTGAAAAGTGGATACGACAGCTCAGATGATATCAGACTCCTGCATGTGAGCTGTCGGAGGACGAACAGGTCTTGCGCCGCTAAAGCGTGGCTCGTCCATACAAACAAAAAGAGCAGTTTTTAGTTGTCAGTACACTGCGGTTACTCGAAACGAAAAACTAAAAACCAGAAACTTTTATAAGGGGATGGGTGATACTATGCCAAAAGGGTTATCTCTTGTCAAAAATCGAAAGGCATTGAGAGCTTCTTGCTTCAGTGTCGGCGCCGAAACGCATGGGCCTGGGTCACGGTCGTGGAGAGATACGCGTCTGTATCGGCAACGGAAAAGCGCTCTGGCGAGAACGCTGAGACGTCGACGCTGGGTTCTTCGCCGGCCGCCAACTGCGCCAGCAGCAGGCCGGCCACCGGGCTGTAGGCGAAGCCGCCGGAATGGAAAGCCGCTCCCACCACCAGCCCGGGTAGCTGGGGCAAGCTCCCTAAAATCGGTTCTCCGTCCAGTGAGAACGAGATCAGCCCTACCTGTTCGGTCTCCCATCGGCTTCCCGCCAGCTTGGGGATCAGCGGCGTCAGATTGGCCGACAGGCGCGCGCGTACGCTGTCCGGGGCGGAAAGGGCCGACATGTGAAAGGCGAGGTCATCCACCGGCTGTTCTGACCGCTCTTCGGTTTCACCGCCGGCCAGCAGTCGAAAGTCGCCGCTTCCCAGACGGGCCGGGCGGATATAGCCGCCTTGGGGATTGGCGTTGATGGCGGGTATCGCCACACGGGCCGGCAGTTCCGATGTGATGTAACGCTGGTGGACAAACGATTTGATCGGCAGGCGCAGACCGCACTGGGCCATGAGCGCCCGGGTCCAGGCGTGCACCGTGCAGATGACCACATCGCCCGCCACGGTGCCCATGTCTGTCCGCACGCCGGTCGCCCGGCCATTTTCAATCTGCAGCCCGTTCACGCGCGCGTTCTCGCGTATCTCTACACCCAGATCGCGGCAGCGTCTGGCCAATGCCGGCACAAATTCATGCGGTTCACTGTAGCCGCCCAGGGCATCGTAGAGACCGATGTGATCGGCCTCGGGCGCCAGATCTGGCCAGCGCCGGCGCATCTGGCCGGCATCGAGGATTTCGTAGGAGAAGTCGAGGCGATCATACAGTGGGAGCAGCGCTTCCCGCTCCGGCCACAACGACGAATCGAAGAGGTTAAGACAGCCGACGTCCTGGAAACGGTAGCCATACTGTTCCAGATCTGCCGACAACTCTCGATAGAGACGCAGGCTGGTCCGCCTCGCCAGGACGCCTGCCTCCGTCCACAGGAGTCCGGTAATGATACCGCCCGCGCGACTGCTGGAGCCGTCGCCAACCTGACCTTTTTCCAGCAGAACGACTTTGGCGGGTCGCTTACCGCCTGGGATCGCGGGCGTCTCGCCCGCTTCCGTTCGCGCCAACTGATAGGCGGTATTCAGACCAATGACACCGCCGCCAATTATGATGAATTTGGGCATGATATGCGAGAATCTTCTCTACTGAATGGGGTCCTGCCTGAGGCACAGGAACAGGACTCTCGTGAAAAGAGTGCATCAGGAAGCATAGGAAGGGTAACATATTTTGATTGTTCAGTCAAACGTTTTCGAGTTCCAGGTCTCTGATGAGTTGCTTTCAGTAAACATCTGAACTGTGATATGCTATTGCAAAAGCGGGGGATGCCCCTTGAACCGAGGACAGCAGCGCGCAACGAAAGGAGTGACCACGGTGACTATACGTGTTGGACTGGTCGGCTACGGCGGGTGGGCCCGGGTGGCTTTGGCGCCGGCGCTCCAGCGTGACGGGCGGGCCCGCATCGTCTCGGCTGCGGCCCCCAGCGCCGCTACACAGCAGCGCATCGGCGTCGAACTCGGCGCCGATGTAGCCATATTCTCCGGAACGCACGATCTGTTGGCTGGGCCGCCCATCGACGCGGCCTTTATCGCCGTGCCGGAGGCAGTCCATGAGGAGGCGACCAGGGCCGCCCTCGATGCAGGGGTGGCGATCTTCTACGAACCACCCCTTGCCAACGAGCGCCAGCGCATACGACCGATGTTGACCCGGCTGCTGAACGCGCCCCAAATTACCCATGCCGACCTAGAAATCGGCTTCATTCCCGTCTTTGTGGAGGCTGTCAAGCGGGTGCGTAGCGGCATCCTCGGCCAGATACGGACGGCTCATATTCGCCTCCAATCCAACTGGGGGTCAGTCCCTGCATCCGACATCTGCACGATCAACCATCTGATCCCCTGGTACGTGGATGCGTTGAATCGCATTTTCGATGCGACGCCCAGACGGGCGCTGGTCCTCGACGGCGATGGCCTGCCTGGACGGGCGCAGCGCCACAGCCAGGGGCATTTCGACTATGACGGCGCCTGGGGCGCGTTTCAAGTCAATCTCGGCAGCGTCGTCGATCTGGAGTCAACTATTGAGGTAAACGGCGATGATGGCGACCTTCTGGTGGACATCTTCACGGGCGAGCTGCGCCTACGCACACGCCAGGAGAGCGATTGGTCGCTTGAGCGCGTGCCCGCACTCGAGCCGCGCGCCGGCTGGCCCGGCATGCATGAAAATGTCAGCGCCTTCCTCGATGCCGTTGCCGGCGGCCCGCCTGATTCAGCCCTTGAACCAACCGCTGCGCGCGCGGTGGCCCAGCTACACCTGATAGGATTGGCAGCGGAGGCTTCCAAGGACACCGGCGCCTGGGCTGAGGTGGAGGACCTCAGCACGCTGAAAGCGGAACGCGCCTGAACGCGGCGCGGAACGGGCCCCTGTTGGGAGGAAGCGGAATGGCCGTGCCCCGCATCGGGCGCATCCCAGATTTGGGGGCATCCGCTCCGCTTACGCAATACGCACCCCCTCTTGAGACGCGTCCCCGGGAATCTAGCCGCGCGCTGGTTCGGTCATAGTCTCCTTTGCTTTGCGCACTGCCGCGGGCAGATGCGACTTGTTGGCAAGAACCTGCTGCAGATGCACCATCCTCTGGGGCGTCGCCGTGCGCAGCATCGCTTCGCCATAGGGTGATTCTACCCAGAAGCGAGCAAAGCCTGCGATCTCGTTGCGTAGCAGGTGCAACTCGTTATCGGCGAAGCGGTAGGTACAGTTTAGGGTGAACATCCGGCGCCGATTGCCGCCGCCCCAGGCGCTGTGTTTGGTGTTCTGGTTAAAGACCACCACATCGCCTGGGTTGCTCTCCAGGGCGACCGCTGGAATGTCGCTGCCGGGGATGCCCAATGTGTCCGGCGCGGCGCGCAGGCTGGCCTCGAGCGCCTCGGCGTAGCGGTCGCCGTAATGCTGGCTGCCTGGGATCAACCGCAGCGCGCCGGAGTCGGCGGTGACCGGGTCGAGATAGAGGGCCATCTTGTAATAGAGGCGCGGCGGCTTGCCCCGCCGTTTGCCGCTCCAGTCGGTATCCGAATGCCATTGGGTGTCCCCCACGTAGAAATTGCCGTCGCCGCCAAGGTAGTTGTAGTCCTCGCCGAGGAGACTGCTGAAGATACCGTCAACACGCGGGTCATCGAGCAGCGTGGACAGAGATTCGCTCTGGTCGATGAAAGGCACAATACAGGATCGCGCCGCGCCATCGTGGATCTTGCCGTCGTGACCTCCGCCGTGGGCGGCAAAGATAGCCTCGAAATCCTCAATAATCTGATCGATGCGGTCGCGCAACAGACCCGGAAAGACCAGATAGCCGAAAAGGTCTATAAAGGCGTGTTGTTGGGGCGTCAATGTATACTTGGCCATCGGGTTCTCCTGACTTCTCCAGCCTGTTGCATTTCGGCTGGGAGCGTGGGCGTCTCGCCCGCGTACAAGTCTGCCGCATTTCATGCTGTCTGCAACGCGGGCATGATTTCAGAGGCGATCGTCTCCAGCTGCTCCTGTATTTCGTCAGCTGTCGGGCAGGTATAAAAGTCAAATAACAGATGCTCCACACCCGCTTCGGCATAGCGTCCGATCTTGTCGGTTATGGCCGCTATGGATCCGCTGATGGGGGTTATCTTCGGGTCGGCCTGTTCGCCTATCGATGCGCGTCCGTGAAAGATGACCGAGACCGGCCTGCCGTTGGCCCATGCACGCAGTTTCGCGACCCCGGCAGCGACCTCGTCCGGCTCGATATGGATCGGTTGCCAACCATCGCCCAGCGTCGCCGCGCGGCGAATGGCGGCGTCGCTGAGTCCGCCGATCGTCAGCGGCGGGCCGCCCTCTTGTGTGGGTTTGGGCTCGAATGCGCCCTGCTCGAAGCTGATCCACTCGCCCTGAAAGGCCGGCTGTTCCTCGCTCCACAAGACGCGCATGACCTGCATCCATTCGTCCATGATACGGCCGCGCTGGTGAAAGTCGGTTCGCAGATAGCGGTATTCGTCCTCCATCCATCCTACACCGATCCCCAGAATGAGCCGGCCATTCGAATACTGATCAACTGCGGCCGCCTGCTTGGCGGCCAGGATTGGATCGCGCTGGGGCAGCACGAGCACGGTTGTGCCCAGGGTGATCCGCTGGGTGATGGCGGCCACATAGCCTAAGGTGACAAACGTTTCAATCATGCAGAAATCCCGATGCTTCTCATGCACCAGAACATGATCGGCCGCCCATACTGAATCGAAACCGGCCTGCTCCGCGGCCTGCGCCACCTGCCTGACGGCTGCGGGCGATTTTGCCGGGCCGTGGCTGGGTAGAAAGACGCCAAATTTCATCAGATTCCTCCTTTGGATCATCGGTCAGGATAGATTCATGCGTTACTGTGCGGAGATACAACCATTGGCAGCATAGCCAGGTGGCGATGAGGCCACCAAATGCATCAGCGTCCAAACGTTTCCAGCGCGGCGCTTTCGATCTCTGGTGTCAGCAGTCGCAACTGCGCGTCCTCAGTGCGTTGCGCTTCCGCCACCAGATAGTTGAAACAGGACGCGCGTACATCCTGGTATGCCGGATCGTAGAATCGGTTGCGCAGTTCGTGCGGGTCGGTTTCCAGGTCGTATAGCTCGCACAGATCCGACAGATTCCACACCAGTTTCCAACGTCCATCGGTCACCATACGCGCCGAGTAGTGACCGTACCAGTCTCCGTGATACTCGGCGTAGTGCATTGGACGTGGCCACTCGATACGTCCCTGAAGCAGTGGCAGCAGTGACTGCCCGTGCAAGGGCTGTCCCAGCATATTTTCTGGGGCCGTTCCGTCCATCAGGTGCAGACAGGTCGCGGTCACATCCATCAGATGCACGGGCGCGGCGAGCCGGCTGTGTCGGGAATCTCCCGCTACCTTGACCAGCAGGGGTATACGGTAGATTTCGTCATACATATAGGCGCCTTTGTTCATAAAGCCGTGGGAACCGGCCATATCGCCGTGGTCTGCGGTGAAAAAGATGGCCGTCTTCTGGTAGAGATCGAGTTCCTTGAGGGTGGCTACCACTTCGCCCACCATGCGGTCGATCAACTCCAGATAGGAGAAGCAGCAGGCCAACAACTCCTGCAATTCCCGGTCTGTCTCTGTTGGGGAGAGACTGTTTCGAGCTTCCTCCAGCAGGCGCAGCTTCTTTTGGTTGATTGGCTTGCCCTCGAAGCGATCGTGGCGATTGGGCCACAGCGGAATTTGGTCCGGGTCATAGCGAATGCCCCATTCGTCGGGAACCATCCAGGGGCTGTGCGGGCCGGGGAAGGAGCAGGTCAGGAAAAAGGGCCGCGTCGAGTCCCGCTTGCGCAGGAAGTTCTGAGAGTAGCGGGCCGCCACTACATCGGGAAAGCCTTCCAGATCCACATCCAGCGTGCCTGCGTTTCCCCGTCCGATATTCTGCGTCAGGGGCGCGATGCGGGTGTTGGGATGCCAGTGGGAGCTGTTCAGGAAGACAGGGCCGCCTGGGTAGGGTTTCTGCGTGTGGTGGAAACGGGAGTCAAACAGGTCTTGCGCCGGACCGATGTGCCACTTGCCAAACCAGGCCGACTCATAGTCGCTCTGATCGTGGATCCAATCCTGTATCATGGCGACATCGGGCCGTAGGTGTTGGCAGTAGGAGTAGTGGGGTGTCGAATTGTTGAACATGTGGTGGCTATGGGGATAGAGGCCTGTCAGCAGGCTGGCGCGCGCTGGCGAGCAGATGGCGCAGGGGGTGTAGGCCCGCTCAAAAACGCAAGAATCCTGGGCCAGGGCCTCGATGTTCGGCGTACGCGCCAGGGCGCCTCCGTAACACGTCAACAGATCGATACGCAGTTGATCGCAAAGGAAAATCAGAACGTTTGGCTTTTCTCCGTCAGACATACAGTTTACTCTTGTTGCTCTTGGCTCCCTTGGGAACGCGGGCGTCTCGCCCGCATGAAGTGAGAGGCTGTGTTGTTTCAGGTCTGGCGATCCCAGGGGAAAACGCAGGTGGGCCGGTTGGCATAGCGCGTCATGCGAATCAGCAGGCGGCTGCCGCAGCCCGGCTCGAGACGCACGGTGAAGTTGTCGCTGTCCAGCGGAACGGTCTGCCCATTGCGCGTTACGCTGAGAAACTGATGTTCGGCGTAGGCGCCCCCCTGGACTACAACTGTGCGCGCTTCCACCTGGTTGATGTTGACCAACGTCAGAGTCATCTCATCGGCATTCATGCTCTCAACCAGGG
This sequence comes from uncultured Caldilineaceae bacterium, assembly GCA_958295915.1. Classification (GTDB taxonomy): domain Bacteria; phylum Chloroflexota; class Anaerolineae; order Caldilineales; family Caldilineaceae; genus Bin5. Next base: position 948,621 of record OY282381.1, on the reverse strand, counting down.
CGCCCACATCGTCCGGCATGCCGGCTCTCTGGCGCGCCGGATCGAAATAGCGTACACGGCAATGGAGAGGAAAGCCCAGCCGTTCCGTAGGCAGGCCGCCCAACATGAGCTCGGTCAGCCGGCTCACCAAAGCAGGATTGAAGCCGTTCATATCGTCAGACATACGCGTGTCGGGCGATGCGCTGTCGGCGCGCGTTTGCTCGATCCGATGGCGAACCTGGGCCAGATCCTCTTGGAGCGCAACGACAGGGTAGTCTGGGTTCTTTCCTTCCAGAAAACGCACCCAGTCGTTCTCCTGCACGCGCGCCAGGTCCGCGCGCGCCATGGACCAATAGTAGACTTCCAATGCCCCGATCTGGAACGGCTCTGGCCTGTAGTCGTACCAGCCCTCATCTCCGTGCATGTGGGGATAGAAGGTCTGCTCGTCGCGAACTTGGGCGTTGGCATTCACATTCTCGATAACGCCGCGCCATGTGTCTACATAGCGTTGGTCGCCTGTCATCAGCAGCCCATTGCCGAAGCCGTAGTGGGCCCGATACATGAAGTAGGGGCGGTGGGCCAGCGCGCCTGTCTGCGGCACGACGACTGTGAACCCCCAGCCGTAGACCCCGCCGTACCACTTGCCGTCGCAGGCGCCGCCGATGCTGCCATCCAGACCGATATTCGTGGGGATGATCCCATTGTTGGCTGCGGTGCGGTCGACCCAGGCATCTATGTAATCGACCAACCAATCCCTGTACTTTGCTTCTCCGGATACCATGCAGGCGTTGAAGGCCAGCGTTGTCGTGGCCAGATTGAGCGGATGGTCGCCGACCACGTCGTTGTAGTCTGCAAAGTGGGCCACCATTTCCGCGTAGGTGCGCTCGCCGTGTCCGGGTTTGAAACGCCCTTCGATCTCGATGGGGTCGCCGGCCCAGTCGAGGCCGGTGGACTTGCGCATCAGGGGTCCGCGGCTGCCATTGAACATACTGCGGATCACTTGGCGCTCTGGATCGTAGTTGTCGGCCTGGGGATCTGTGCCCATGTAGAAGCCAGCAAAGCGTTCCATGCGCTGGCGCATGCTGCGATTATACGGATCTGACAGAGGCTGCAGAAAGAAGACAGAGAAGCCTTCACCGTTATGCATCCAGTCGAACATGACTGGAAATTCCTTGTAATACATACCGTCCCGGGCGAAGGGCACTTCCACTGTCTTGGCTTCGGTGTACTGGCGCAGATGGCCTTCCCAGCCTTTTTTGTAGAGCTCCAGGACGATGTCGGGCGCGCCCAGTGTGTGTAGAATCGTCCACCCGGCCAGGTTTTCTGCCGCGTCGTCCGCGCCGTCATTTCCGCCCCAGCGGGGGACACAGAGCAGATAGCCGCGCGCGTCGAAGTATTTTGCGTAGAATTCCTGGACGGCCGCGGTCTGATTGCGGATCAGTTCCCATTCCAGCAGCGCCCAATAGGGAGGGGGCGTAGGGGTGTCAATGGCTATGTGAGGCATGAATGCTCCGGTTTCTGTCCTGGGAATGCAGGCGTCTCGACTGCATCCTCGTGTCAATGGATAGTGTGTCAATGGATAGTATAGCGCGCATGTCGCGCTCTGCTATGTTCGCAAAGCGGGGGGCGCTCTCTGGGCCGCTCAGCATCGCTTGCGTTCTGTGTTCAGATTGCAGGCGCGAGTTGGGCTACTGCCGTCAATACCTGTTCTATCTCTGCCGCGGTATTGAATGCGGCGATGCCCATACGCACCCCGCAGATTTCCGGGCGGACCTTGACGACGATGCGGTAGTCGTCAAGCAGCCGCTCGACAAGGCGCTGGCAGCGTGCGGGACTGCCTTCGTGCAGTTGGATCGTTGTAATGCTGGATGAGATCTCCCAGGCGTCGGGGCTGGCGACACGGATACCGGGCACGGCGCGCAGACCGGCGCGCAGCTGGGCCGTCAGGGCGCGGACATGCTTCTCGATCGTTTCCAGACCGACCCGTTGCATGATCTCCACGCAGGCGCCGGCGCCAATGCGCAGGGCGGCATTGGATGTGCCCAGCTCGTTGAGCGTAGCGGCTGTCACCTGGCTGTAGCAGGGCTTCCCGCTGGCGTCTGTGGGGATAGGCGCATGATGGGGATTGTAATTCTGTCTGGCCTCCCTGGAGATGACCAGGAAGCCGATACCGGGCGGCCCCATCAGCCATTTGTGAACTGAGCCGCTGTAAAATTCAGCGCCGATCTCCTGAACGTTGACAGGAAACATGCCCAGAGATTGGGCGCCGTCGATCAGAGTCCTGACCCCTCGCGCCCGAGCCAGGCGCGTCGCCTCTGCTACGGGAAGTCGGCGTCCGTCGATATTGGAGACATGGCTCATCACCAGCAGGCGGTGATCCGGCGTCAGAAGACGGTCCAGCCGCTCCAGGAAGAAGCTTGGCGTGTAGCCGGGGCCATCCTCCGAATCGAAAGCGCCTGCACGGGCCTGGCGGTTCGCTTCCGCTGACGGAATGACGGTGACCTCCACGCCTCGGCCCTGGGCCAGCCCCTGGGCTACGCTGTGGGTGCTGAGATGTTCGACATCCGTCACGGCCAGTTTGTCGCCGGGCTGCCAGTCGAAGCTCATGATAGCCAGCCTGGAAGCGGTGGTCGTATTGTAGAGCCAGGCTACGTCATCCGCGGGGACACCCAGCATCTCCGCGACTGTGTGCCGGGCCTTTTCGACGCGTCCATAGAAGCGAACCCCTGGCTCCTTGGCGCGGATGGCGATGATCTCCTCATTTTCTGCCCGCAGCGCGGCTGCCATGCGGCGTTGGATTGAGCGCAGGACCGGGCCAAAGGTGCACGTATTCAGATAGATGTAGGGGCGTCCCTTGTGGTCGCTCGCGTGCAAAGGGATATCCGCCCGCAGTTGGGCAAGGGTACTGATGTCTAGATCGCCTCTGTTTGCGTTCATTGGATCACTCGTCTGAACTGCGAACTGCAGTTACTCGAAACTGGAAAGGGAACACTGGCGTTACGCTACTTGGTCGGGTCCAGAGCTTCCTGCAGCCCATCCCCCATCAGGGTGAATGCGTACATGGTCAGGGCGATCATCAGACCGGGGAAGAAGGCCAGATACCAGTGGGACTGGACCGCTGTGAGATAATCGTTGAGCATGCGTCCCCAGCTGGGTAGGGGCGGGTTGATTCCGATCCCCAGAAAGCTCAACCCGGCTTCGCCCAGGATCGCGCCGGGGATGCCCAGGGTCACGCTGACGATAATCGGGGACAGCGTGTTGGTCAGCAGGTGGCGGATGATGATCCGACGGTTGGGGACGCCGATGCAGATGGCGGCCAGGACGTAGTCCTGTTCGCGCAGTGACAGGAACTGGCCCCGAATCAGCCGCGCCAGGCCCATCCAACCGGTGACGATGAAGACAATCAGGACATTGCGGAAGCCGGGCCCCAGCACGCTTATGATCAGGATGCCCAACAGAAGGTTGGGCACGGAGTTGACGACCTCAATGATGCGCATGAGCACATAGTCGACGGCGCCCCCGTACCAGGCGGCGATCGCCCCATAGGGGATGCTGATAGCCAGGGCGACGAAATTGCTGATAAAACCAACTGCCAACGAGATGCGGGCGCCGTAGATGATGCGGGTCAGGACGTCCCGACCGAAGGGGTCGGTGCCCATGGGATGTTCCAGGGAGGGAAAGAGCCAGGTCTGATCATAGATCTGATTGTCATAGCCTTCCGGCGCGAGCAGGTTGGCGAACAGGGCGGCGATGAACAGGAGAACGACAAAAGCCAGAGAGATCATGGCCAGCAGATTGCGGGAGAAACGCCGCATAGCGTCCCCCCACAGGCTGCGGGGACGAGAGCGAAAGTCAATGGTCTGCGCCGCAGCCCTTTTCGACGAGGTAGTGGAAATGGTAGGTATCCTTTCTCATCAGGATGTAATGATGAAAGGAGTGAATGGATAGAATCTATCCTGATTGTTCCTGTTCATCCTTACATCACATCCTGCTAAATCTTATATCCTGTTAATCCTGATCCTGTTTGCGTTCAGTTTGCTGTGCCGCCGATTCGTATACGGGGATCCACCACGCCGTAGAGCAGGTCGGTCACCAGGTACGCCATGGATACGGCAAAGGTCCAGAGGAGGATCAGCGCCATGATCATCGGGTAATCCCGATTGTAGACGGCCAAGGTTGTCTGGCTGCCGATGCCTGGAATGCGGAAGATCGTCTCGATGAAAAACGAGCCCAGGAGCAGATTGACCACCAGCGGCCCGAGCAGTGTGAGCAGGGGCAACGAAGCGGCGCGGAACGCGTGTCGCAGCACGACAACCCTATCACGCAGGCCTTTGGCTCTGGCTGTGCGCACGTACTCCGCCTGCAGCGCATCCACCATGCTGGAGCGAGTGTAGCGCGCCAGACCCCCGACCAGGCCGATGGCGTAGACGAATGTAGGCATGATCCACTGGTTGGGTTCCCCCCAGCCGCCGGAAGGCAACCAGCGCAACTTCACCGCGAAGATGATGATGCTCATGACAGCGATCACAAAGGTGGGCGTGACAAAGGTTGTGATCACGAAGAGGTTGGTGAGATAGTCTAACCAGGTGTTGGGTCTGAGCGAGGCCACAATCCCCAGGCCGATGCCCAAGGGCACCCCAATCGCCATGGCCGATAGCCCCAGCTGCATCGTAATCTGCCAGGTGCGGCCGACGAACTGGGTGATCGGCTCCCCGTAGCGGAACGAGATCCCGAAATCGCCTTGCAGCGCGGCCCCCATGTAGCGTATATACTGCACATACAGAGGTTGATCGAGTCCGTACTTGGCCAGTAGTCGTTGGCGGATATGTTCGGGAATATCCCGGTACTCGGCTGTGGTCGGCATGGCGTCGAATGGGCCGCCGGGGATGGTGTGGATCATGAGAAAGATCATGATCGACACGGCAAAAAGGACGCCGACGATGCCGGCGATACGTCCCAGCACATAGCGCGCCATAGCTGCTCCCGTGAGAAAGTCAGTGATCAGTGGTTGGTGGCCAGGAACTGCCGTCACCAGCCACCAACCACTGATATTCAGCCACTACTCTTGTCTGATATAGGCATCGTCCAGAAGCGTCATATTGTAGACGCCCAGAGTGCCATCCTCGGTGAGCCGCAAGCCGGCGACATACCCCTTATAGAGGGCAGCTTGCACCGGGTTCATCACGAAGACGCCGATAGCGTCCCGGGCCAGGATCTTAATCGCCTCATGGTAGAGGTCGCAGCGCTCTGGCGACGTGGACATGGGGCGGGCATCGTCGATGAGCTGGCGGTATTCTGGATCTGTCCAGCCGGTGAAATAGGAAGCCGCCGGATCGTCCCACCAATCCACGAAGTTGCTCGGATCGATGAAATCCGCGCCCCAGCGGTTCAGGGCGAGCTTGAGCTCTCCGTCGGCCATGCTGGCGACATAGGAGGCGCGCTCGACGTTCTGGGGCGTTACCTGGACGCCCAGCACATCCGCCAACATGCGTTGAATGGCTTCGGCCTCGCGTATGAATTCACCTTCCTTGGTGTAAATCGTCAGTTCCGGGAATCCCTCGCCGTTGGGGTAGCCGGCCTGGGCGAACAGATCTTTCGCCATGTCGGGATCGTAGTTCTGGAATGCGATCAGCTCAGGGTCGTCGTTGCGTTCGCAGGGAAAATCCTTGGGCAGGAAGCCATGCGCGGGTATGCAGGTGCCGCGCATAACGTTATTGCAGAGGGCATCCCGGTCTACGGCATGGGCGAAGGCCTGGCGCACGAGGATATTGTCGAAGGGCGGCGTGCGCTGGTTCATATAGATGTAGACGCCCCGGTTTTGCACGTTGATATAGGCTTCTTGGCTCAGTTGCGGATCTTCCAGCACCTGCACCAGGTTATCGCCGGTCACGCCGACGCCGCCATCGATATCGCCGGCCTGGTACATCTGCAGCAGCGGCGCGCCGACCTCAGGGATAATCACTTGCACTTTCTGTTCCAGTGTGGCCGGGTAGCGTCCCGTGTAGTGAGGGTTGGGGGTGAAGATCACATTCTTGCCCCGGTTCCACTCGGCGATGCGGTAGGGTCCGTTGCTGGGCGCGGTGGCCGGATCGTTGGCCCAATCATCGCCGTGCTCCTCCACCATGTGTTTGGGAACGGGCGCCGCATGCCAGCTGAGCTTGAACATATAGTAGGGAATGGGCACCGTGGTGGTGACGGAGAAGGTGTACTCGTCGATCTGTTTCACACCCAGCTCTTCGACATCCACCTCGCCCTTGTTGTACTCTGAGCCGTTCTCGATGTCGAAGAGGAACCAGGCGTAGACGTTGGCCATCTCCGGATCCAGATAGCGGCGGAAGCTGTAGACCCAATCGTCCGCGGTGACCGGCGTCCCGTCGCTCCACTTGGCGTCCTGGCGCAGGTGGAAAGTCCAGGTGCGGCCATCCTCTGACTGTTCCCAGCTGTCTGCCGCCGCCGGGTGCCATTCGCCTTCGGGCCCCATCTTGGTTAACGACTCGATGGTCGATTCATAGGCGAAGCCTTCGTACTCGTTGCGCATCGTATCGAAGTGTTTGCCTTCGATGGCGGCAAAGCGGTAGACCTGCTGCTCGATAGGCGCGGCATCGGCTGGCAGGGTAACGCCGACGGAGTTGACTACCTCTGTCATTTCCGCCTCGGACATCTCGGCCGCGGGTGGGGCAAGAGCCACGCAACCAACGGCGAGTATCATGATCGGAACTGCCACCAATAGCGCTGTAAGCGGACCAAATCTGTACATAAAGAGACCTCCTTGAAGGTACGTGGGATGGGATTGAATTGATAGGTAAAGGAGTGGAGGGATAGGATTGTAGCCTGATTCTCTCCGAAACTCCTTTACTCCTGATGAAAATGTGACTGAGGGAACATCTAGCGATAAGTGTATCAACTATCAGGCGATTGGACAAATAAGTTTGCTGCCCGGAGCGCGTTCCAGATGAATTTTTTAACGCAAAGGCGCAAGGACGCTATGAATTTTTTAACGCTAAAGACGCAAAGGCGCAAGGATTTTTCCAGGGGTTTCTTTGCGGGTTTGTGATCCTGGGCGTTCTGTCACGGCGTATCTGTGGGGCGTGTTGGCTAGGGCAACTGCGCCAGGAGGTCACGGAGCAGCGGGAACAGAATGCCTGCAATCCCGATGCCCATCAGCCACTTGAGCACTCTCAGTTCCGATTGGCCGGCCTGCATAGTGACGCGAACGTCTGCTATCTCCGACTTGACGGCTGCGATATCTCCTTGCAGATCCGATTTGACGGCTGCAATATCTCCTTGCAGATCCGACTTGACAGCTGCTATCTCCGATTGCAGATCCGACTTGACGGCTGCGATATCTCCTTGCAGATCCGACTTGACGGCTGCGATATCCCCTTGCAGATCCGACTTGACGGTTGCTATCTCCGATTGCAGATCCGATTTGACGGCTGCGATATCTCCTTGCAGATCCGACTTGACGGTTGCTATCTCCGATTGGACGGCCTGCACAGTGACGCGAAGGTCTGCTATCTCCGACTTGACGGTTGCTATCTCCGATTGCAGATCCGACTTGACAGCTGCTATATCTCCTTGCAGATCCGACTTGACGGTTGCTATCTCCGATTGGACGGCCTGCACAGTGACGCGAAGGTCTGCTATCTCCGACTTGACGGCTGCTATCTCTCCTTGCAGATCCGACTTGACGGTCTGCAGGTCGGCTTTGGTTGCCAGATGTTCGTATGCGCCTTCGATGCGGGCGAGGCGTTCAGTGGGCATCGGGGCGTTGCGTTGCGCTTCCAGCCGTGCGATGCGTTCTTCCAGGGAGGCGGGCGCCGCTGTCGTTGCCATAGGTTAGTCTCCTGACGGATCAAAGAGGAGGTTGACTTGCGCCTCTGCTCGGAAGATGCGCTGTAGAAGTCGATATTTCACCTCCTGCCCTTATTCTCTTATTCTACCCGCTTTGTCAACTACTGCGTAACATGAGTTACGAATTCATGTCGGCGATCTGCATTCGGGGGTAGGCTGCGCTGTGCGGGTCTGTCCTCTGCGGATTTGTGATCCTGGGCGTTCTGTCACGGCGTATCTGTGGGGCGTGTTGGCTAGGGCAACTGCGCCAGGAGGTCACGGAGCAGCGGGAACAGAATGCCTGCAATCCCGATGCCCATCAGCCACTTGAGCACTCTCAGTTCCGATTGGCCGGCCTGCATAGTGACGCGAACGTCTGCGATATCTCCTTGCAGATCCGACTTGACGGCTGCTATCTCCCCTTGCAGATCGGACTTGACGGTTGCGATATCCGACTTGACGGCTGCGATATCCCCTTGCAGCTCCGACTTGACGGCTGCGATATCCCCTTGCAGATCCGACTTGACGGCTGCTATCTCCGATTGCAGCTCCGACTTGACAGCTGCGATATCCCCTTGCAGATCCGACTTGACGGTTGCTATATCCGATTGGACGGCCTGCACAGTGACGCGAAGGTCTGCTATCTCCGACTTGACAGCTGCTATATCTCCTTGCAGCTCCGACTTGACAGCTGCTATCTCCGATTTGACGGCTGCTATATCCCCTTGCAGCTCCGACTTGACGGTTTGTATATCCGACTTGACGGTCTGCAGGTCGGCTTTGGTTGCCAGGTGTTCGTATGCGCCTTCGATGCGGGCGAGGCGTTCAGTGGGCATCGGGGCGTTGCGTTGCGCTTCCAGCCGTGCGATGCGTTCTTCCAGGGAGGCGGGCGCCGCTGTCGTTGCCATAGGTTAGTCTCCTGACGGATCAAAGAGGAGGTTGACTTGCGCCTCTGCTCGGAAGATGCGCTGTAGAAGTCGATATTTCACCTCCTGCCCTTATTCTCTTATTCTACTCGCTTTGTCAACTACTGCGTAACCATGAATACGGAATGGGTGCGTCTCAAGATGGGGATGATGAATTTTTTAACGCAAAGTCGCAAAGGCGCAAAGACGCTATGAAAGCTCTGGTTTTTCTTAGCGTCCTTGCGTCCTGGCGTCATAGCGTTGATTTCTCTTGCGTTGATTTCTGCGTCAGAATAACCGCGCCCTGTCGGGTTGATGCATCCGTCTTATGATGTGGGGCCACTCGGTTACGAGGGTGTTGAAGATGATGGCGTTGCCCGAGTCGCCGGCGCGGTCGTAGTGGTTGTAGAGAAGGCGCGCCAGCCGCTCGATGGAGTCGACGTTGCCATACATGGCTCTGGCGACATCCGCCGCGCCGTTGATATAGCCTCCGTCCTCATACTCCAGGTGGTAGACCATGCGCATGCAGCCCTCCCAGGCCGTCGAAATACTGGGGAGAGAGGAGTAGTCGGTGTCCCGGTCCCCCTGATATGCCTCCAACGGCAGCAGCTGCACCGCGCCCTGTTCGGCCGTGAGCAGGTCGCTCATCGCTGCTACGGTCACGTTTTTGGCGCGCGCCAGCGTATCTGCATCGCCGTATGCGCCTTGGTCGTATCCGTGCTCCTGGAGCCACTCCAGGCAGAAGCGACTGGCTGCATCGAGGTCGCCCTCCTGTTTCTGGTCGTAGTCGGAGATGGCCTTGTTGATGGCTGTCAGGGCTTCGCGCATCGGCACTGGCTTGCCGCTGACCGTCGCCACGCGGCTGTAGCGGGAGTAGATCTCCATGCCCGGCCCGATGGCGGCCTGGGCCAGGTCGGTGGGCGCGATATGGCCCTCACGCGTGAGATGGTCGAGGGCGGCGGGCATCTCACGTTCCAGCGCATCGTAGAACTGGCGGCGCGTGGCGGAGGGGGCATCCGCCGGGCGCGGCCGGCAGACCAGGACGACGGAAGATGCCAATGCGTTAGAGCCAAGTGAACGTGGCCTATTCGCCATTTCGGTACGCATGGGCCAGGTGCCGATGATCTGGAATCCAGACTGTACAATAGCGGTCAGCATCGTCTCCCAGCCGGTGGACGCCTTGCCCTCCCTCTCATCTTCCTGCTGCTTGTAGGCGTAGAAGATGGACGAGGGGAATTCGTCTGTGCAGCGCTCGCGTATCCGTTTGAGCGTTTTGCGCAGCAGTTCCTCAAATCTTTGACGCGGCTGATCGAACCGTTGCGGCGCGGCAATCATCTCCTCTTCTTTGGGCGTTGTCATACCAGCGAACAGTTCCGGGTACGTGTCGCGCAGCAGCGGGCGCAGCCACACGTAGAAGAAGTCGGATAGGTCGGCGTAGGCGATGTTGTCGTAGTAGGGCGGGTCGGTGACGATGACCGGGCCGCTTTCAGCATGGATGGTAGTGGACGCGTCTGCTTGGTACACTGTCCCGCCATTCGCATTGACAGGAAGACGCTCGACCACCTTGGCGACCCACTCGATATGCGCCATCCAGTTTCCCGTCGAATTGGAAAAGGGATTGCTTTCAACAAAATCCCATATCATTGAAATTGCCTGGCGGCCGAAAACTCCGGCGACAAGGTCGCCGGAGTTTTGCCACCAGTTAAAGCTGGAGCAACGGTCGGCTTCTCTGCCAACGGCAAGCGCGAGATAGGTGCAGACGGCATTGGCATAGTCTTCATCCGCTCCCTGCTGCGTCATCAGTGTACGCGCCTCCGCCAGCAGGTCGCTGAAGGTTGTCAACGCAACAAGCTGACGCTCGGTGAAAAGCTGATGCCAATGCGTGATACCGTACGCTTGCACCCGAAACCCTAAGGCTTTAGCGGGCAGCCTGCCGCTCGGTCGCCACGCGGGTTCGGCGTCCATTGCCGCCTCGACATGCTCCTCTGTCGGCGACAAGAACAGCCGCTTGCGGTCTCCCTCGGCCACGATGGCGGTCATCTGCTCGCCCATGTTGCCGGCTCTGGCCTGCTCTCGCACGTATGCCAGCCGCGCCGTGCCGCCGCAGGCGACGCAGAATGCGCCGTTGCGGTTGACTGTGCCGGTCTGCGGCACGCCGTCACTATGGTTCTGAACCACGAACGAAACCGTTCTGGCCTCGCGATCGATGGTCGGTCTCATCCAGTGCTGATTCTTCGCCTTCTTGGACAGCTGAAACGTCTTCATCAGCGGCATGGGCACGCCGCAGGCCGGGTTGGGGCAGGGCACGGTGCGCGCCCACAGCCAGGCGATCACGGTGGCTTGGCTGCCATCGGGCAGTTTTATCTTGGGATAGAGATGGCCGATGCGTTTGAACGCCTCCTCCCGCATCCAGCGCCCATAGTAGCGGATGTCGGCGGCCAGCCCTGCCGCGCCGTTGAAATCAACGCCATGACGCGAAGCCGCAGAGCCACGCTGAAACTCCTGAGTATTCTCTGGGTTTTCTTTGCGTCCTTGCGTCTTTGCGTTAAAAAATTCAGTCTCCTTTGCGTTAAAAAGTTCAGTCTCGCCACCAGGATTGACCGGCGGCTGTCCGGCGAACTTGGGCGGCAGCTCAATCAGGGCCTTGTTGATGAGCACGGCGACCGGGTTGAGGTCTGTGCCGATGGCGCGCAGCCCCAGCCGTTGCGCCTCCAGCGGTATGGAGCCGCCGCCGGCGAAGGGATCATAGATAGACAGGGCTTGCTCGCCCAGGTAGCGCAGCAGTTCTGCCGGCGCGCTGGGCGCGCGCTCCCCGCGCGTGCGGGCGACGGAGCGGGCGATTTCATAGCGCGCCCTGTTCAGGAGATCCCGCGCCTCCGGTTTGCTCTCGTCGGTGTTCTCCCACTTCACCAACTCGCTGATGATGTCGTGCAGCCGTTTGCGTTCGGCCGCTTGCTCGGCATCGCTGGGGAACTCGTCGGGGCAGGATGACGGGTCGTCCACCAGGCTGGCGAAGATGACGGCGCGGCAGGCCGCCAGGGGCCGACGCGCCCACCACACGTGCAATGTGCTGGGGTGGCCGTGGCGGATGGATTTTTCGCGCGCCGCCTCGCGGTTGATGTCGTCTAGCGGCAGGTCGACTTCGATCAGTTTTCTGCGGTTCATGGTGTGGCTCTTCTCTACCAGCTTTAACAGCTTTAACGCGATGACGCAAGGGCGCGAGGGCGCAAAGAAAACCCGGAAACGTCCTTGCGTCTCTGCGTTGTGTTGTTCATTGTTTTAACGCGATGACGCTATGGCGCGAGGGCGCAAAGAAAACCCGGAAACGTCCTTGCGTCTCTGCGTTGTGTTGTTCATTGTTTTAACGCGATGACGCTATGGCGCGAGGGCGCAAGGAAAACCTGGGAAAGTCCTTGCGTCTCTGGGTTACATTTTCATCAGCCCCGACACAAGCCGCTCCAGATCGTCTTCGTTGTTGAAGACGTGGGTGGATACGCGGATCATAACGCCGTCCAGCTCTAGGGGCGCGACCAGAACCTTTTCTTGCTGCAGATGCTGTTGGATTTCTGCCGAAGTATGCCCGGGAAGACTGAATGTGACGATGCCCGACGACTTTTCGTAGGGGAGAGGCGTGTGCAACACCAGCCCCGGCACTGTCTGGAGGGCTGCTTTGGCGCGGTCGGTGTAGCGGCCAATGTACGCAAATACATTCTCCCAACCGATCTCTGCCCAGCAATCGAGAGCCTTGCCAAAGCCGACCTGGTCCGCCAGATTACGCGTGCCGAACTCGAAGCGTTTGGCCTCGTCGAGCAGGGTGAGGCCGCCCACCAGGTCGAACTCTTTCTGGGAATGGGAGCCGATCCAACTCGGTTTGAGCCAGGGAATGCGATCGCGGCGCGCATAGAAGCCGCCTGTGCCTTGGGGCGCCATAATGTACTTGTGGCCGCTAAAAGTATAGAAATCGCAGTCCAGCGCGCGCATATCCACGGGGATTGCGCCGTAGGCCTGCGCGCCGTCCAACAAGACGGGAACGCCGCGGGCATGGGCGATATCGATCAGCGCGCGCGCCGGCAACCGCTGCCCTGTGCGGCGGCAAACGTGGCTGATGGAGACGATCCGCGCGCGCGCATCGAGCAGCCGTTCGAACTGCTCCAACATCCGCTCTTCCTCGTGGACAACATGGAGAAAGCGCAGTTCGATTCCGTACCGCCTCACGTGGCTGTACCAGGGGATACGGTTGCCTGGGTGCTCTTTATCGCTCAGGATGACAGTATCGCCCGGCTGCCAGTCGATGCCGTTGGCCACGATGTTGATGCCGATGGTCGTGTTTTCGCCCAGGACGATCTCGGCGCTGTCCGCGTTGATGGAGCGGGCGACTTTCTCCCGCGTTGTCTCGAATTCCGCCAGAATTTTTTCATGGACGCCCGGCGCGGCCGCGCCGGCATTGTGGTAGCGCGCCCAGCGCGCCATCTCTGCGATCACCGGCTCCATCTTCGGCGAGAAGCCGCTGGTCTGAAAGTAGGCGTATTCCTGGGTGATGGGTGTCAAATGGCGGATAGCGGACAGTTCCATTGTTATTCTCCCTCTACTAGCCGCAACACAACCACCTGATCGCCGAAGTGGTTCTCCGGCCCCTGCAAATAGAAAAGCAGGCGGCCATCTGTAGATTCCAGCGGCTTTTGTCTTGGTCGATCTATAGGGTAAAAAATCCTGAACCTCTTATCTTCAATTTTTGCCTTTGCTCTGACTCCTTGGAATCTCTGCTGATCGGGTCATTCCTCAACAAGACGGAGTTGAATCACTTTCAAAAGAGGAACAGTAATAGACTGTCCGAATATAGATTCATATGTCGTGAGACCTTCGACTTCAGCAATAAATTCGACTATATCATCTTCCAGGATACGGACCGGAGGGGACTCATAAAGCAACAGAACAGCATCGTCCCAAAATCCATATTCAAACTTTGTGACGTTAGCCAGAAGCCTGTAATCCCCATCCTCCTCTAAGACTTGAAGAATTTCAGACTCAAAATATACGAGTTTGCCGACGTGAGACTCGTTATAGCGAAAGAGATCCTTGTAGGTTAGACTTACAGCCTCAGAACGGGCTTCATTAAAGTCGGGGATGCAGCCCGGCAGGCGAAGTATCCACAGGTCGCTACTGCTGAGGCTGTGCAGGGAAGGCGATATACATCCCGTCAGTTTGTTGCCGGCGAGGGACAACCGTCGCAAATTGGTCAGGTTGCCCAAGCTGGCAGGGATAGGTCCCGTCAGTTGGTTGTTTCTGAGGGACAACCGCTGCAGCTTAGTCAGGTTGCCTAAGCTGGCAGGGATAGGTCCCGTCAGTTGGTTATTGGAGAGGTACAACCGCTGCAGCTTAGTCAGGTTGCCCAAGCTGGCAGGGATAGGTCCCGTCAGTTGGTTATTGTAGAGGGACAACGTCTCCAGATTGGTCAGGCTGCCCAACTCTGTGGGGATGCTGCCCGTCAGTCGATTGTAGTTGAGCTCCAATTTTATCACGCGAGAGTCTGACACGGTGACGCCCTCCCATTCAGATAGGGGGCGATTCACGCTCCAATTCAATGAGGCGGCGCCCGCCAGCGTGTCTCTGGCGGAAAGAAGGATCGCGCAATCCGCCAGCAGACCGCGATCTTCTGGATCCGGCGCCGCGACGCTGTTCCTGCATGAATCCGGAGTTGATGACGGCGCGGCTGTAGCCGTGAGCTTCCCTACGATTTCCTCAGGTTCATAGATTACTTCCCCAAACTCAACTACAACTATGCTCGCTACTTCGCTGTCGCATACCACCGCGTTGTTTTCAGTTGCCCAGCCCTTGTCAGTGACAACTACCCCGATAGCCAGCATATCCCTAATATTCCTATCGCCGGCTACGAGTAGGACTAAGACCGGGGTTATGACGGCTTCCACAGAGTCCCCGTTTTCGTCGGTTTCGGTTATCGTTATCTGGGGAGAGATAAACGTGGGCCCAAATTTTACTGGCTCCTCCACTATCGCCTGTATCTGCTCTTCCAGCCCGTCATGGCCGCCATCAGCACGGAAGCAATGCGACTCCTCCGCTACCGCCGTTGGCGTTGTTGCTTGTGCGTAGGATGGCATGCGCGCGGCAATCGCCAATAAAATTGTTGCGACTACGACGACCAATCTCCTGCTCTTTGCACTCATTATTGTCCGTCCCCATTCTGGTCTTTCCACTCTTACGATCGAGTTTGTGTCGAAAATCCGCTGCTCTCGCCATCCTGTTCTTCCGTGATGATGATGTGAATGTAGCACATATGTACGCCAGGCGCAAAGCTGTGATGTGAATGAATCCTTGTTGAGCCTTTAGTTTTTATATTCGATATGATAGAATGCGCAAAATTTTATAAGTGGGTCTGGTGGAAAAAGCACTCTTTTGAGGTTTTGTCCCCAGAGGAATTTTGTCAAAAATCTGGTTTGAGTGAATAGATACTTGAGAAGTGGAATAACAGGAATTCCAAATGAGTAGATACTATTTTAGGAAGGTTGTAGATGCAGATGGATCGATTGTCCTTTCTGGTTTACCACCAAGTCAGGAGGTGCAAGTTATAGTTGTTGGGCAAGATAGAAAGGGGAAAGAGTTTGCCGAAGAAATGCGCTCACTGATTGAGAGAGTCTGGGCGACCCACCCTTTTGCGCAGATGAGCGAGGAGGAAATCGTGAAAAAACTGCGGGAAACACGGGAAGTTGTGGCCGCAGAACGGCATGAAACGCAGACCAAAGAAAGGGAGAGCCATCAGTCGCCCCCATAACTGTGGATGCCGCCAGCGCTTGAAAGTGTCCTACTATTTTATTTTTTTGACAGACTAACCAGAACAGCGTAGTCAGAGGCCAATAGTTCAACGTAGCATTGCCCCGCGCCATACATTTGAAAGCCATTTCCAAGAGTACCGCCACGGACAGTTTCATTGTTATTCTCTCTCCAATAGCCGCAACACAACCACCTGATCGCCGAAGCGGTTCTCCGGCCCCTGCAAATAGAAAAGCAGGCGGCCATCTGTAGATTCCAGCGGCTGCCGGGCGACGCCGTCCACTTCGATACCGACCCTATCGCCCGGGGTATACCCCTGCACCACCAGACCCTGATAGCGGATCACCCGCACGTGGATGGTGAGCGCGCGCATCTCGGGCGCGTAGCGCGCGTCCACAAAGCGCATACTCTTGCTATTGGCCTGGGCGACAAAGGGATGGGGCGCGGCCCGCGCCGGCTCCAGATAGAGCGCGCATGATTCGTCTGGCCGCAGGGGCGGGACAGTGACAAAGCGATTCCTGACAATGTGGGCCAGATAGGTCTGCCCACAGCGGATCGCTGCATACTCGACTTCGGGTGGATTTTCGCTCTCGTCGGCGCTGGCCGCGGCCCCCAGGGCGGCCGGCCCCGCTCGTTCGGCCGCGCCGAGAGGGATGGCGGACTCCACCATCAACTCCTCAAGCGCGCGCGCGGTCGGGTTATGCAGGTGGATCGCGCGTCCTCCATCCGCTATGCGGAACTGGATATCCTCGTAGTCCTGCATACGGCTGTAGAGTGCCCGCTGGCTGGTCTGCCAGAGGTTGAGACGTTCTGCCCGGCGGATGGCGTAACACATCCAATCAAAGGCGCCGCGCCCGTTGTTGTAATTGGGGTCGACCGTGAAAAGAGGGTGGTATTGAAACTGATAGACCCCATCCGGCAGAGCCGTAGCTGGGTCCTGGTCTGCGCTGTTGGTCGCTGCATAGACAACATCGACCAGATCCGGCGGCGTGTCGTATTCGTGGGTGATGTCCCAGCCGCGCAGCTGGCGACACTCTGCGGTGGTGCTGACGACGCCGTGGAAAGGAAACCAGAATCCGGGGCTGGCGATGGTAGGTGTGGTGACAGTCGCATAGGATACCACCTTCCCATCCATCTGCGGGTTCGGTGTTCTGTCCCCGTATTCGGCCATCAGATGGAAGTGGAAGGAGCCCAGCCCCAGGAAGTGGGGCACAGTCTGGTAGAGATAGTCCATCGCGTCGATCATCTCGGGGTAGACGCTGTAGCCGCCGTGACGGCCGCCGCTGTAGAGGCGAACGCCCAAATTTTTCTCGGATTCGATCACATGGCGGGCCAGGTTGGCGCCCATCATCCACTTGGGCGGCGACTCCTGAATGGCGTCGTTGTGCAGGCCGATTTCGATGAATTCGTATTTTGATATCTCGCGCACCCAGCCCTGATCCCGCTCTGTTGTGGTCGCCTCTGGCGAGATCGCCGCGTCCAGCAGCGTCCAGGTGGCTGGGATCAGGTGCTCGCCCTGGTAAGCGAGCATCGTGCAGTCTGACGACTGATCCGGATCGTGGCGGATGTTCATGGCGCCGTCGTAGCTGCCGAATGCGCGCAACCGGGTCTGCCAGAAACGATCCTGGCGGCATGACCACAGCGCGCCGCGCAGCTGATAGAGCAATGTCTCTGCCCAGTTCAGCGGGTTGAACCAGCGCCGCACTTCTTCGGCGTTCAGGTGGGCCTGCCAGACGCCCCCTATGTGTTCGAAGAGCGCGTTGGCGACAAAGAGGCTTTTCTCTGTCTGCACGATGCCGGCGCCAAGTGGGCGCAGCGTAGCGGTGTCTGGTCCGGACAGGTCGCCGTTGACGTTCAGCAGATCGGCCAGAACGTTGACGCCCGCCTGCGCTTCAGCCTGGCAGCTGGTGAAGCCCTTGTAGCTTGAAACGTACCACTCCTCCCATTTGGAACGGTCGCCGAAAGGGCTGTCGGCGCGCCACTGCCAGGCGGTATAGCCGTCGGTCTGCGCCAGCTTCAGGCTTTCCAGCCCCAGCAGATGGGGCGGCAAGTTGGTAGGCCCGGTTACGCACAGAAACGCGTTGTCCCCTTCCAGCCAGCGCTCGATGGCGTCGATGGCTGCGCTCGTCAGGCTGTGGGCGCTGGGCAGGAAGAGCAGAGAAATGTCCGACAGACGCTCGGCGAACTCTTCGTCGCCGATGAAGTCATGTTTGAGATTGAAGCGGTTGAGCGCAGCGGACACCGCGCTCGGCGCCAGGTAGGCGTACTGTCCCTTAAGCCAACTCTTGCTCTGTCCCCAGGCGTCGTTGAAGGTGTACGTGGCCCCGACGCGTACGGCCTCTTCAGCATTGGCGCGGCGCGTCCGTTCGCTCCAGAGGATGGCGATATCGGCGGGAAGTTCGGGTCGATCGAAATGCACTGGTGTAGGCTCCTGTTCTGTGGGGCTGCACTCGACAGTCTGCGATTCCGGGAATATGTTTTAACGCAATGACGTCATGTTTTAACGCGATGACGCTATGGCGCGAGGGCGCAAAGAAAACCTGGAAAAGTCCTTGCGTCTCTGCGTTGTGTTGTTCATTGTTTTAACGCAATGACGCTATGGCGCGAGGGCGCAAAGAAAACCTGGGAAAGTCCTTGCGTCTCTGCGTCTTTGCGTTGTGTTGTTCATTGTTTTAACGCGATGGCGCTATGGCGCGAGGGCGCAAGGAAAACGCGGTTTATCATCCTGTGTATCCTTCCAGCCTGAAAATCCTGATTCAGACGATCTGTTTCTCTCCCCTAACTCTGCAGCGTCATCTTCGGATCGAGCGCATCGCGTAGTCCATCTCCCAGGAAATTGATGCACAGCAGGGTCACAAAGAGGAACATGCCTGGAATCAGCGCCAGCCAGGGCGCTGATTCCATATACTGTTGGGCGCCGATCAGCATCTGTCCCCAGGTGGGTGTTGGGGGCTGCACCCCCAACCCCAGATAGCTGAGGCTTGACTCGGCGATGATGGCGAAGCCCAGGGTCAGGGTGGCGTTGACGATGACGGGAGCCAGTGTGCTGGGCAGAATATGGCGCAGCATGATGCGCCCATTGCGGGCGCCGGTCATGCGCGCCGCCTCCACAAAGTCGCGCCGCTTGATGGAAAGGATCGTGCCGCGCACAATGCGCGCCAGCCCCATCCAACTGAAAGCGGAGAGGATCAGGATAATGCTCAGCGCGGAGCCGCCGCCGTAGCGAGAAAGAATGAGCAGCAAGGGCAGGCTGGGGATTGAGAGCATGATGTCGGTGAAGCGCATAAGCAGACTGTCGACGAAGCCGTCCAAATAGCCGGAGAGCGCGCCAATGACAAGGCCAATCCCTAAGCTTATCAGCGAGACACTGAAGCCGATCAGAAGCGAGATGCGGCCGCCCACCATAATGCGTAGGGCGATGTCCCGGCCCAGTTCATCTGTGCCGAAGTAATGCGCCGCGGATGGCGCAAGCAGGCGGCCGCGCAGATCGGTTTTGGAGATCGAGTAGGCTGAAAAGAGCGGGCCGATGATGGAGTACAGAATGATCAGACCAAATACGACGAGGGCAACCAGCGCGACGCGGTGATGGCGCAAGCGCAGCCAGACGTCTTGCCAGTAGGTGCGGGTAGCCCGCTGTGTGGCCAGGGTCACTGACTCTGCGGATGTCGAGTCGGGCCTGTTCATGTGTAGACCACCCTGGGATCGACGAAGGCATAGAGAAGGTCGGCCGCCAGGTTGAAAAGAGCGACCAGGAGGGCGAAGATCAGGAAAACCGCCATGGCAATGTTGAAATCATTGTTGATGAGTGAATCATAGATCAGGCGCCCCATACCCGGCCAGGAGAAGATCGTTTCGGTGAGAACTGCGCCGCTGATAAGCCCGGGGATACTCAGAGCGATCAGGGTGACCATGGGGATCAGAGCGTTTTTCAGCGCATGGCGGATGATGACCATGCTTTCCGCCAATCCTTTGGCGCGCGCGGTGCGCACATAGTCTTCGTGAATGACCTCCAGCATCCCGGAACGCATGTAGCGCATCCAGCTTGCCATGCTGAAGAGGCTCAGGACGAGTACGGGCATAACCATGTAGCGCGTCGCTGTGAAGAAGCCCGCGCCCTGTTCCAGCGAATAGTGGCCGCCCGGCGGCAGCCACTGCAGCTGCACAGAGAAGATCAGGATCAGGATGAGGCCGAACCAGAAAACAGGCATGGCGATGCCGAAGAAGGCCAGAAAGGAAAACAGATAGTCCAGGATCGAGTATTGGCGCAGCGCGGTGTAGATGCCGATCGGAATGGCGACCAACAGGCTCAGAACAAGGCTCAACCCGGTCAGAATGAGCGTGTTCCAGAGCCGGTCTGGCAGGATCGAGGTAACGGGCCGGTGATAGATGCGGGAATAGCCCAAATTGCCTTGGGCGACTTGCAGCAACCAGCGTCCGTACTGCTCGTAGATCGGCCGGTCGTACCCATAGAGCCGCTTGATATGCGCGACCTGTTCTGGTGACATATCTGGATTCCCGGCCAACAGCAGATCCAGCGGATCGCCGGGCGCCAGCTTGAGCATCCAGAAGACGGCCACCGTGATGATGAACACGGTGGGAATCATCTGGAGTAAACGGCGGAGGATGTAACGGTTCATGCCATCACAAAATTGGCTGAACGCCCCACAGGGGGCGTTCAGCGCTGGCTACTGGCTACTTACTCCAGGCCCCACTCCTCCACATTCCAGCCGACCATGGCCTGGTCGGCCGGTTGGTAGCCCTGCAGCGCGGTGTTGACGGTCGCCACGCGCACGTGCCAGTAGATGGGCAGGACGGGCAGCTCTTCGGCCCAGATGATTTGCTGCTCTTGCAAGAGCGCGTAGCGTTTCTCCTGATCCAGTTCGGCATCGATCATGTCGATCAGTTCTTTATTGCGTTCGTTCTCGGCCCAAGGATTTCCTTCGGCGAAAAGCTGATCGAGAGTCGCTGCCGGCTGGCCTGGATACCACCAACTTCGTGGTTCGACCTTGGCGTTGAAGACCCAGCGCCAGATGGCGATGCCTTCGAAGTTGGGCGGATCAAAGAGTGTCTCGGAGAAGAGCAGGCGCGCGGACACAGGATTGACCTCGCTGGTGATGCCGATCTCCTGCCACTGGGCCTGTATCAGCGCGGCGACCTGTTCCCGGGTGCGGTCGCCGGCGATGGTCGTAATCGGGATCTCCAACAGGTTGCCGTCGCCGTCTGCCAACTGACCGTTCGCATTGGGCGTATAGCCGGCTTCGGCCAACAGCTCCAGCGCCCGTTCAGGGTCGTAGTGATACACGGGCACATTGGGATTGTAGGCTGGATGGGCCGAGTTGATCCAAGAGTGAGCGGGCGGCTGTTGTCCCTTGAAGAGGGCTTCGTTGATCGCCTCCCGGTCTACGGCGTGCAGCATGGCCTGGCGCACGCGTTTGTCATTCAACGGCGGTCGGTTGATCTGGATGGTGGCATGTTCCAGCCACAGCGCCGGCACAAAGATGGGGTCTACCTCGGGCGCGGAGTCCATGGACGCGGCCTGCTCCAGAGAGAGCCAGCCGTCGGTCAGATGCACCTGGCCGCTGGCTACGCTCACAGAGAGGCTGTTGAGATCGGGGATGATGCGGTACAGCACTTCATCGATCTTGGGCGCCGGCCCGATGTTGAAATGCGGGTTGCGCACCATGCGAATGTGGCTGCCCGGCACCCATTCGGCCACTTGGAACGGGCCGTTTACCAGCGGCTTGATGGAGACCTCCTCTATATTGCCGAAGTTCTCCCAGGGGTTGCCGCCCTTGGCCTTGGCTTCTTCCCACAGCGGCCGGTAGAAATGCTCCGGTATGATGTGCGTGCGCACTTCCTGTTCAGGGAAGAGATTGATCTGCCCGTAGTGGAGAATGGCTGTGTAGTCGTCGACGACCTCGATGCTTTTTACCGGGAAACTTTCCGAATAGTAGATATAATCGGGATCTGAGTAGATTTCAAAGGCAAAAGCCAGATCGTCGGCTGTGATTTCTTCGCCATCGGCCCATTTCAGCCCTTGTCGGAGCTTGTAGGTCACCTCCATCGTGCCGGCTTCTTCGTCCACGACCCAGGTACCGTCCTCCTGGCTGGGCAAGGCTTCGAGTATCTCGGCAAAGGGCTGATTGTCGCCGTTAAAGGCGATCGGTTTGCGCCACATAAAGGACATGGCATCGGAGCCGGTGCGGGTGGATCCCCACATGATAAAGAGGTTTTCCGGTTCCTGGGATGAGGCGACGACCAGCACTTTGGGGCCGGCTTCCTCCATCTCCATTGCGCCGTCCGCCGGCGCCATCGGCGCGGCGCAGCCCGTGATTGCCAGGCCGAAGATGAAGAAAAATACCGCTATCGAATAACGCTTCATTGAAATCGCTCCTGTTGGTAATGGTTGTTGGTATGCCAGTTTGAGATTGACCGACGCGCCCTATATGGCGGACCACTTAGAGCGTTCGGCATGAGCGCGCTTGCGCGAGAGATGGGAAGCGCACACTACAGATTTTACCCCAAGGGCGGCGTTCTTAAAAATAAAGCAGGGATAGGAAAGAGGTAGAGATGTGAGAGAAGCGAGAGGGGGTTCTCACTTCATTTCTCCTCACTTTATTGGCTTCGCAGAGAAGGCATAGCCTCGTCTAACATTTGGCTCGCCAATAAAACGCGAGAGCTGCATTCACGCATAAGACCACCAGCATTGTTAAACTTTTCCGTATCACGATTGTCAAGAGCCTCGACGATAAGATATGTCGCCTGATTACATAGCGCTACGCCTTCGATATATGTACTGTGCGCGTTCTGCAAAGATGCGGGCGGGGATATTTCCAATGCGGATTCGTAGGTCTCTCGGATGAAGACCAGGTAGAAACCCAGCGCCCATGTCCAATCCTCATCACCGATGCGTGGCGACTCAAACAGCGATCCTATCTCTATGAGCGCCGTCGAAAAATCTTCTACATTCGCGGTAATCTCGATGACATACGCAGCCTGTTCGGGTGTAGGTGGTCTCGACCTATCAGTAGCTACAGGCGTCGCTGTTGCCGCTAGGGTAGCCGGCTCTAACGTTGGTATCAATTGTGGATTTTCCACCTGCGTCAGTGGCGCGTAAATCCATCCTCTCTTACCGTTGAGGCAACAGAACTGAAGCCAATCGCCGGCTGGGTTTTTCCCGCTGATGTCGAACTGCGTGCCCGCATTCACAGTCCCGATAATGGAAAAGTTCGTGCCGGGTCCTTGACGCACATTCACCACATCGCGGGCGACGGTAAAGCGAGGTCCAGGTCGTTCAGCTATCGGCGTTGCTGTTGGCTTATCATCCGGGGCGCAGTCCGGCAGAGGAAGACTCGACAGATCGATATTTTTCAGGCTGCGCAGGGAAGACGGTATACATCCCGTCAGTCGGTTGTCGGAGAGGTCCAATACCCACAGATTGGTCAGGTTGCCCAATGCAGGTGGGATGCTGCCCGTCAGTCGGTTGTAGGTGAGGTTCAACGCCCGCAGCTTGGTCAGGTTGCCCAATGCAGGTGGGATGCTGCCCGTCAGTTGGTTCTTGTCGAGGTTCAACATCTGCAGATTGGTCAGGTTTCCCAATTCAGGCGGGATTCTGCCCGTCAGTTGGTTGTTGATGAGGGATAATGTCTGCAGCTTGGTCAGGTTTCCCAACTCAGCGGGGATACTGCCTGTCAGTTGGTTGTCGATGAGCTCCAACTGTACCACACGCGAGTCTGACACGGTGACGCCCTTCCATTGGGATAGGGGACGATTCACGTTCCAATTCAATGAAGCGGCGCCCGCCAGCGTGTCTCTGGCGGAAAGAAGGATCGCGCAATCCGCCAGCAGCCCGCGATCTTCTGGATCCGGCGCCGCGACGCTGTTCCGGCATATATTCGGGGTTGATGACGGCGCGGCTGTAGCTGTCGGGGTTGATGATGGCGCGTAAGTTGATAACGGCGCGTAAAATAGCATGCGCGCGGCCATCGCCAATAAAATGATTGCGACTAAAATGATTGCGACTACGATAACCCATCCCCTACCCTTTGCGTTCATTTTGTCCGCCCCCATTCTGGTTTTTCACACGTGCGCTCGAGTTTGTGTCGAAAATCCGCTGATTGCGCCATCTTGTTCCTCTGTGATGTGGTGATGATGTGTAGCACATATGTACGGTTGTTACTATAGTACATATGTGCGACTGGCGCAAAACTGTGATGCGCATGAATCCTTACGTGGATGGTGAGCGCGCGCATCTCGGGCGCGTAGCGCGCGTCCACAAAGCGCATACTCTTGCTGTTGGTCTGGGCAACAAAGGGATGGGCGCGGCCCGCGCCAGCTCCAGATAGAGCGCGCATGATTCGTCTGGCCGCAGGGGCGGGACAGTGACAAAGCGATTCCTGACAATGTGGGCCAGATAGGTCTGCCCACAGGATGCACCTGGCCCGCTGGCTACGCTCACAGAAAGGCTGTTGCGATCCGGGATGATGCGGTACAGCACTTCATCACTTTATTGGCTTTGCAGAGGCATAGCCTCGTCTAACATTTGGCTCGCCAATGTAACGCGAGAGCTGCATTCACGCACAAGACCACCAGCATTGTTAAACTTTTCCATATCACGATTGTCAAGAGCCTCGACGATAAGATATGTCGCCTGATTACATAGCGCTGCGCCTTCGATATATGTACTGTGCACGTTCTGCAAAGATGCGGGCGGGGATATTTCCAATGCGGATTCGTAGGTCTCTCGGATGAAGACCAGGTAGAAACCCAGCTCCCATATCCAAGCCTCATCACCGATGCGTGGCGACGCAAACAGCGATCCTATCCCTATGAGCGCCGTCGAAAGATTTTCTACATTCGCGGCAATCTCGATGATATACCCAATCTGTTCGGGTGTAGGTGGTCTCGACCTATCAGTAGCTACAGGCGTCGCTATAGGTATCGATTGTGGATTTTCCACCTGCGTCAGTGGCGCGTAAATCCACCCTCTCTTACCGTTGAGGCAACAGAACTGAAGCCAATCGCCGGCTGGGTTTTTCCCGCTGATGTCGAACTGCATGCCCACATTCACAGTCCCGATAATGGAAAAGTTCGTGCCGGGTCCTTGACGCACATTCACCACATCGCGGGCGACGGTAAAGCGAGGTTCAGGTCGTTCAGCTATCGGCGTTGCTGTTGGCTCATCACCCATCAGTCGGTTCTCTGAGAGGTGCAACACCTGTAGGTTGGTCAGGCTGTCCAAGCTGGCAGGGATGCTGCCCGTCAGTTGGTTGCCGGAGAGGTTCAATGTCTGCAGCTTGGTCAGGTTTCCCAACTCAGCAGGGATACTGCCTGTCAGTTGGTTGTTGTAGAGGTACAACCGCTGCAGCTTGGTCAGGTTTCCTAACTCAGCAGGGATACTGCCTGTCAGTCGGTTGCCGGAGAGGTACAATGCCCGCAGATTGGTCAGGTTTCCCAATTCAGGTGGGATTCTGCCTGTCAGTTGGTTCTTGGAGAGGTACAACTGCTGCAGATTGGTCAGGTTTCCCAATTCAGCAGGGATACTGCCTGTCAGTTGGTTGTTGTAGAGGTACAACCGCTGCAGATTGGTCAGGTTTCCCAATTCAGGTGGGATTCTGCCCGTCAGTTGGTTCTTGTCGAGGTACAACCGCTGCAGATTGGTCAGGTTTCCCAATTCAGGTGGGATTCTGCCCGTCAGTTGGTTGTTGTAGAGGTACAACCGCTGCAGATTGGTCAGGTTTCCCAATTCAGGTGGGATACTGCCCGTCAGTTGGTTCTTGTAGAGGTACAACTGCTGCAGATTGGTCAGGCTTCCCAACTCAGCGGGGATACTGCCTGTCAGTTGGTTGTTGGTGAGGGACAACTGTACCACACGCGAGTCTGACATGATGACGCCCTTCCATTGGGATAGGGGACGATTCACGTTCCAATTCAATGAAGCGGCGCCCGCCAGCGTGTCCCTGGCGGAAAGAAGGATCGCGCAATCCGCCAGCAGCCCGCGATCTTCTGGATCTGGCGCCGCGACGCTGTTCCGGCATACATTCGGGGTTGATGACAGCGCGGCTGTAGGTGGTCCCGACCTATCAGTAGCTACAGGCGTCGCTATCGGTATCAATTGCGGATTTTCCACCTGCGTCAGTGGCGCGTAAATCCACCCCCTCTTACCGTTGAGGCAACAGAACTGAAGCCAATCGCCGGCTGGGTTTTTCCCGCTGATGTCGAACTGCATGCCCGCATTCACAGTCCCGATAATGGAAAAGTTCGTGCCGGGTCCTTGACGCACATTCACCACATCGCGGGCGACGGTAAAGCGAGGTCCAGGTCGTTCAGCTATCGGCGTTGCTGTTGGCTTATCATCCGGGGCGCAGTCCGGCAGACGAAGACTCGACAGACCGATATTTTTCAGGCTGCGCAGGGAAGACGATATACATCCCGTCAGTCGGTTGCCGGAGAGGTACAATGCCCGCAGATTGGTCAGGTTGCCTAAGCTGGCAGGGATGCTGCCCGTCAGTTGGTTGTTTCTGAGGGACAACCGCTGCAGCTTAGTCAGGTTGCCTAAGCTGGCAGGGATAGGTCCCGTCAGTTGGTTATTGGAGAGGTACAATCGCTGCAGATTGGTCAGGTTGCCCAAGCTGGTAGGGATACTGCCTGTCAGTTGGTTGTTGATGAGGGACAATGTCTGCAGATTGGTCAGGTTTCCCAATTCAGGTGGGATACTGCCTGTCAGTTGGTTGTTGATGAGGGACAACTTGACCACACGCGAGTCTGACACGGTGACGCCCTTCCATTGGGATAGGGGACGATTCACGCTCCAATTCAATGAAGCGGCGTCCGCCAGCGTGTCCCTGGCGGAAAGAAGGATCGCGCAATCCGCCAGCAGCCCGCGATCTTCTGGATCCGGCGCCGCGACGCTGTTCCGGCATAGATCCGGGGTTGATGACGGCGCGTAAAATAGCATGCGCGCGGCCATCGCCAATAAAATGATTGCGACTAAAATTATTGCGACTACGACAACCCATCTCCTACCCATTGCGTTCATTTTGTCCGCCCCCATTCTGGTTTTTCACACGTGCGCTCGAGTTTGTGTCGAAAATCCGCTGATTGCGCCATCTTGTTCCTCTGTGATGGGGTGATGATGTGTAGTACATATGTGCGATTGTTACTATAGTACATATGTGCGACTGGCGCAAAGCTGTGATCTGAATGGGCGCGACCCAAGATGGATTATGGTTCGTGTGCGTATGCAGGAGTGACCATGACTTCATCCTGTCCATCATCTGAATCAGGAAAATCACAGTTCAGACGAAGAATCACAGTCCGGGGAGGAAGGCAAGGCGAGGAGCCGATGTGAAGTTGACGCGCAGGATATCCTATTCTATGGTTACATCCAATATGCCTCTCTCAAAACTCTCGATCCAGCATCCCGACAGGCACTTCGATCAGGGTCGGCTGGTCGATATCAGGGCTGACAGCGTCGCGCAGAGCCGTCTGCAGCGCTTCGGCATCTTCTGCACGGATACCGCGCGCGCCAAAGCTGTGAGCAAGGGCCACGAAATCGGGATTATGCAGCCTGGTGCCGATGACATGTTCGTCGAATTCTTCCATTTGGGCGCGCAGGACATTCCCGTAGGCGTTGTCGTTGAAGACAATGGCCACAGCCTTGATCCCGTATTGGACGGCAGTGGCAAGCTCCCCTATGCTGTAGAGAAAGCCGCCGTCGCCTGACAGGGAAACGACGGCCCGCTCCGGCCGGGCAACTTTGGCGCCCACAGCAATGGGATAGGCGCAGCCCAACGTTCCGTGGGACGAGCTTGTCAGATAGGAGTGCGGAGATCGGGCCGAGAAGTAGTTGCGGCTGTAATAGCCCATCTGGTTCATGCCCTGGACGACGATGGCGTCAGACGGCAGGGCCTGGTGGATCGCCTGCATAAAATCCCATTGGGGCTGAATCTGTGTGGACGGGTCGAAGCGCGCCGCGTTGAGGGCCGCGACCTCGGCCTGCACCGCGGCGGCCATGCTGGCGCGTGGCGCCGTGGCGGCCGCGACCGAGCGATTGAGCGCCGTCATAACCAGGTCGGCATCACCCTGGATCGCCAGGATATGGTCAGCCTGTTCGAGTTCGGCCTCGTCGATATCGATCTTGACAACATGTTGCGCAGACGCGGAAAAATTGCGGCTGACGCCCACAGCCAGGATCAGATCCCGCTCCTCGAGCCAGGCGCGCAGAGGTGGGTAGCGCAACTCGGCCATACCGAGGGAGAGAGGATGGCGCTCGGATATGCTCCCCTTTCCCTGCCTTGAGGTCACAACCGGAATCTGCAGATAGTCGGCCAGCTCTGCCACAAGGGTGGCGGCCTGGGCGCGCATTACCCCGCCGCCGGCCCAGATGACCGGACGCTGGGCCGTGCGCAGCAGCTCTGCGGCCCGTTGTATGGCCTGGGGATCGCCTGCGGCCGGCTGCGTCGCTCTGTCTGTTCCAGGCTGCGCCAGCGTTACGTCGTCCATGGCGGCAAATACAGCTGGCGGCGTCTCAATCGCCACGGGGCGCGGCCGTCCTGTACGCAACTGCCGGAATGCCTCCTGTACAATGGCCGGAATCTCGGCCGGCCTTTGCGCGCGGGCGACCCATTTCGTCAGCGGCCCCAACCAGGACGTCTCGTCGAGCGCCAAGCCTTTCTTGCGATGGTGATGACTCCCCGTCACCACCAATATGGGCGATGAAGTGGCGAACGCGGTGGCGATCCCTGACATGGCATTGAAAAGGCCCGGCCCTTCTACGACCAGGGCCGCGGCGACCTCACCGCTGGCGCGGGCATACCCGTCGGCCATATAACTGGCGGCCTGCTCATGGCGCACAGAGATATAGCGGATGCTCGCTTCGGAATAGAGAGCGTCGATCGCCTCGTACTGCCCGGCCCCGGGCACGCCGAAAACCACCCGCAGCCCTTCCCTGGCCAACGACCGCACCAATGCCTGCCCCCCGTTCATTCTGGCCATACGATTTTTGCCTCCTCTCTGATGGCGAACCACTGGACAAACGCTGGGCAGGTACAAGACCTGCCCCTACCGCTCACTATCCACTGATGTCCGGCAAGGCTGGGACGATATCGTTGGTCAACGTCTCCATGCAGGCCAGCCATTTTTCCTTGTCGTCCCAGTCGTGAGCGATCATGAGCAGCGTGCCAAAGCCCCCTGTCTCCTCCCAGAGCTGAAGCAGCTGGCGCAGGCATTCATCCCGGTCGCCAATAATACACATGGTCTTCAACATATATTCCAATGTAACCTCTTCGTCGGCCATCTCTGGATCGTGCTTCATGAGATCGAGCATGTCGGCCGACTCGATCAGCGTCCGCAAGTAGGAAAAGGATCCCCCCAGCGCGCCGTTGCGGGCATGCTCCCAGGCGGATTCGGTTGTTTCGTCGATGAAAATGCTGCGCGACACGCGCCACAGAGATCGCTCAGGCGTTGGGCGTCCCGCTTCTTGCGCGCCGGCACAGTAGGTCTGCCAGTGTTCCGCAAGGGTGGAGCCGTGGACCAGGTTGGTGCTGATGGGGATATAGCCGCGTTGGCCCGCCATGCGCGCGGCTCGCGAACTGCCGCGCACGATGCTCATTGCAATCGGTGGATGGGGCTTCTGGTAGGGCTGCAACAGGGCGCCGATTCCATATTCGGGCATTCCGCCCTCGAGCTTGATATGGTAGAACTTCCCTTGGAAGTCGAAGGGCGGGTCTGTCTGCCACAGTTTGAGGATCATATCGATGCTTTCGACCGTCATCAGTCCCTGGGTCTGCGGATCCGGCAGATCGAAGAGCCCCCAGTCGGTCGGCACGCCCCCCTGGCCGAAGCCACAGTTGATGCGTCCACGAGAGAGATGGTCTAAATAGGCCAGACGCACGGCGACATTGACCGGGTGATGCTGCGGCAGGATAGAGACCCCGCTGCCCAGGCGAATGTTCTGTGTGCGCGGCAACACATTGGCAATAAAGACATCATTGGATGGGATGGGTTCCCAGGCGAGGGTGTGATGTTGGCCGATCCAGGCCTCAGTAAAACCCAGTTCGTCTGCCCGCACCACAAACTCGATATCCTCCTCGAAAGAAAGCGTGCGGTCCTTTTCCGGCGGATGAAGCGGCATCATAAAGGTACCCAGTTTCATTTGTTCGCTCCCGTGTCGCTCACTTCAGTTTTCAGTTGTCAGTTTCCAGTAGTCGTTCTGCTGTAGGATGGCGTCAGATTGAGGGCCAATTCTCTGAAATTCTCTATGCGGTGGAGGGTAATCAGATTCGTGTCGTGTTGGTTCTTGCCTCCTTGGGAGGTGCGCGACAGCACGAGGAGATCCGCGCCTCGGATGAGCTGCGCGGCGTAGCTGAAGGCATCGAATATGCTGTCGCTCATGGCGACACAGCCGGCCTGGAACCAGTTCAGCGCGTCCAGGCTGTACATGAGCATAAGGATGCGCCGCTCGTTGCCTGGCGGGCTGGCGAAGCCGACCGCGCGCAACGGGTCTCGCTCCTGCCAGCTGTCCGTGGGCAGGCAGACGCTGGTCCAGAAGAGATCGCTCTCGTCATCGTAGAGGATGTGGAACTTGCATTGGGCGCCCGGCATGGGGTAGAACTGGATGAACCGATAGTCCAGCGTCTCGCCATCGTCTTCCAGTTGGCACACGGAGGCGATGCCGCCCGTTGTATGCCCGTCGATAATCGTTCGCAGCAACACCCGCATCTGGCCGCGCGCGTCGATGATATTGCCCTCGATGAAGCAATCCTCCACCACTTTGTCCGCGGAGCTGGCCTGGTAACGGCGCTGGCTGAGGACATCCGGCACGCCGGGGAAGCCCACGTGATTGGACATGCGCCACGCCGAAGGGGCGAGCAGATCCTGCCTCAGGTCGCCGGCGATCACCAGCGATTTCCACCGGCTTCTGCCGACCGTATCATCGTCTCGGACGATGCAACCTTCCAGCTTGTGGGCATCGTTGCCTCGTTCGATAGACGGGCAGGTCTCAAATGCGCGATAGACATAGCCTCGCCTGAAAAGAACATGGGTGGGGGCATTGTGATATCGGCCGGCAAACAGGAGAGACGGTTCACTCCAGGCGATGCCCCCGTCTGTTGAGCGGGCGATCACGATCTCACGGCTCAGGCGGCGGTTGCCGATGCAGTAGAGCGTCTCGCCAACGACAAAAAGAGAGGGCCAGATGATGTCCAGCGTCGCGCTCTTACGCCAATCGTTCCCCCCGTCATCGCTGATCAGAATATCGAGCTGATCGGGAATGGTCTCGGTAAACGGCTGGGGCCGAAACCACTCGTAGCTGGCGACCAGCCGCCCCGAAGGGAGCTGGGCCAGACAAGGCGAGCCGGTATAGACGTTTTCCGGGTCGGGGGACTGCGCCAGAATCTGATAGGCCCCGGCGAGTATCCTGCTCATTGACGTACTCCGATATGGCAGTGGTCGGTTTCCAGTGGCCAGTGGTCAGCAAACCCCACTAGCCACTGACCACTGGGGTTATCAGACGGCATGACACGCTACCCAATGGTCCGATTCCACCTCCCGCCATTCGGGCACGATGTGGTCGCACGGCTCAAAAGCCAGTGGGCAGCGTGGATGGAAGCGGCAACCGCTGGGCGGATTGATTGCGCTCGGCACATTGCCATGGATGACCGTGTGTTGGCGTTGTCGCTCCTGGCGGGGATTGGGCACAGGCACCGCTTGCAGAAGCGCGTGGGTATATGGGTGCAGCGGGTTGCTGAACAGCCGGGATTTGGGGGCCATCTCCACAACGCGCCCCAGATACATCACTGCCACTCTGTCGCTGATATGGCGCACTACAGCCAGGTCGTGGGCGATGAAGAGATAGGTCAGGTGGTACGTCTCCTGCAGATCCTGGAGCAGGTTGATAATTTGGGCCTGGATCGATACATCCAGAGCGGAAATTGGCTCGTCGCAGACGATGAATTCGGGTTCGCAGGCGAGCGCGCGGGCGATGCAGATTCGCTGGCGCTGGCCGCCGGAGAACTCGTGGGGGTAGCGGAAGGCAAAGGCGGGATTGAGCCCTACGGCGTCGAGCAGTTCGGCGATACGCTCCTGGACACGGTTCTTGGCGATTAATTCGTGTAGCCATAGAGGCTCGCCGATCGCATTGCCGATGGTCATACGCGGGCTTAAGGTTGAATAGGGATCCTGGAAGATGATCTGCATCTTCTGGCGGAGGGGACGCAGCTCCGTATCTGAAAGTCCAGTGACCTCGGTCTCCTGAAAAAAGACCTTTCCCGCCGTCGGTTGGTGTAGCTGAAGAAGCGTCAACCCGGCGGTCGACTTACCGCATCCCGATTCTCCAACCAAGCCCAGCGTCTCACCCCGCTGCACAGTGAAGGATATATCATCCAGCGCGTGGACTGTGGCTCTGGTTTCGCCATAGGCGCCGATGCGCACCGAGAAATGTTTGGTCAGTTTCTCTACCCGCACCAGTGGAGGATTGTCTCGATCGAACATCGGTGGCTAGTTTCCAGTGGTGAACATCAGTGGCTGGTGACCGGCGGCTCGTGATCAGAAACGGATCACGAGCCACTAACCACTGGCGACTGCAGTTCGCGAATATCGACCCAACAGGCTGTCCGATGACCTCTGGCGGTGGCGTCGGCTACCGCTTCAAGTGCTGGATTCTCTGTGCGGCAGCGTTCGATTGCATAGGGACAGCGGGGGTGGAACGGGCAGAATGTGGGCTGGTCTGCAAGGTCTGGCGGCGATCCGCCGATCGTAGTCAGGCGATGCGCATCGCCGTCCAGGCTGGGCAGCGCCCCCAACAAGCCGACCGTGTAGGGATGACGCGGATCTTCGAACAGAGCATCGACCGACGCTTCTTCAACCACGTAGCCCGCATACATCACGATGACGCGATCGGCGATGCCTGCCACAACGCTCAGATCGTGGGTGATCCAGACTACGGCCACGCCGGATCGATCGCGCAACGCCTTGACCAGCTCGACGATCTGCGCCTGGATGGTGACATCTAAGGCTGTGGTCGGCTCGTCGGCGATGAGCACTGCTGGTTCACAGGCCATGGCCATGGCGATCATCACTCGCTGGCGCATGCCGCCGGAGAATTGATGTGGATACTCCCGCAGCCGCGTCTCACCGTCGGGAATGCCGACCATCTCCAGGAGTTCGGCGCTGCGGGCCAGGGCTTGCTTCTTGCCCATCCCTCGGTGATAGATCAGCGGTTCGGCCATCTGGGCGCCGATATTGATGAACGGATTGAGCGATGTCATTGGATCCTGGAAGATCATGCCGATCTGGCCGCCGCGCACTTCCCGCAACTGGCGCTGGTCCAGTTGCAGCAGATCCGCGCCCTTCAGCAGAACCTGACCGCTCTCGATACTGGCCGCCGGCGGCAAAAGCCGCACCAGGCTCAGCATGGTCACACTCTTGCCACAACCGCTCTCGCCCACTACGGCCAGCGTCTCGCCTTCTTCTAAGCGGAAGGAAACTCCGTTGACTGCATACACGTATCCCTGACGCACTTTGAAGCGGGTCTGCAGGTCTTGGACATCCAGAAGAACAGACATAGGCGGGTTATTTCCACTGGCGAGGGTTGAGTGCATCGTTGAGGCCATCGCCCAGCCAGGCAAAAGAGACCGTGATAACAGCCATCATCACGGCTGGCCCGGCCAGCAGATGGGGATGGGTCTGCCACATGCGCAGCCCGTCGCTGATCATCTTGCCCCAGCTGGGGATGGGCAGCTGCACACCGACACCCAGGAAGCTGAACGCCGATTCCAGCACCATCGCTCCACCCAGCCCGGCGCTGACGGCCACGATCAGGGGGCCCATTGCGTTGGGGATCACATAGCGGGTGAGGATGCGGCTCGTCGGCATGCCCAGAGCCCGGGCTGCCAATACGTAGTTGCGGCTACGAATCGACAGAATCTGGCCGCGGATCAGTCTGGCATAGCCGGGCCACTGGATCAGCGCCAAGGCGCCGAAGACCAACACCAGGTCCACCCACATCGTCTGGCGGAAGAAGGTGTTTTTGGTCTCCAGATACAGCTGTTCCATCCAGGCTTCCAGGGGCACCTTCAAAGTGAGGTTGATCACGATCGCCAGCAGCAGGGCGGGCATCGAACGGGTCACATCGGTCAGCCACACCACCAGGATATCGACTCGCCCTCCCAGATAGCCTGCCAGCGAACCCATGATAAGCCCGACGACCAAGCTGATCGCGGTCGAAACCAGGCCAACTGAGACGGCTGTGCGGGCGCCGTAGAGGATGCGGCTGAATACATCCCGGCCCAGCTCATCGGTGCCCAGCCAGTGCTCCCTGGACGGTGAATCCAGCCGCGCGGTGAAATCTTGCGCCAAAAAATCGTAGGGGGTCAGAGTCGGCCCGAATAGGGCGACAAAGAAAAGCAGAACGATGGGGATTATGCCTATGACCGCCAGTCGATTGGCCGCCAGACGCGCCAAGGCGTCCTGCCACAAGTTGGAACGGCTGGCCTGGGCCAATTCGATTCCAGAGGTCGCTGACAGTTCCTGTGTGGTCATCTGTTGTTTAGTCCTCGATGCCGGTCATAGCTTGGCCGGCCCGAGGATCCAGGAAAGGATAGGTGATGTCCACCGCCAGATTTAATGCCATGACCAGGAATGCGCCGATTAGGGTGATAGCCACAATAACGGGGTAGTCAACGCCGTAGGTGAAGTCGATCGTTAAGCGGCCGAGACCGGGGATGCCAAACACCTTTTCGACGATAATCGCGCCGTTTACGATCCCGATCAGCATCTGCCCCAATACGGTGACAACGGGTGTAAGCACTGGGCGCAGCATGTGACGGAGGATCACCATGATCTCCGGCACCCCTTTGGCCCGGGCCGTGCGCACATAGTCCTCCGACAGCACTTCCAATACACCGGCGCGGGTCTGACGGATGATGATGGCAATCGAGCCGAACACCATCACAAACATGGGCAGGATTGCCTTCCTGCTGAACAGGCCATCCCAGCCGTAGGGCACATTCATGACGCCCAGTCCCAGGACCAGAAAGACCATCAACATCGGCCCAACGACATAACTGGGTATACCGCTGATGAAAAGCGCGGATCCGAGTATGGTATTGTCGATCCATTGGTTATGGTGCAAACCGGCCAGGATGCCCAGGGGGATGCCGATTAGGGCAACCAGGATCACCGTTGCAATGCCGATTTGGAACGAAACTGGCGCGGTGGCGGCAATCATATCGTTGACTGAACGCCCTGAAATCACCGACATGCCCAGATCGCCCCGGACCAGATGCCAGACGTATTCCCCGAACTGCATCAGAAACGGACGGTCCAACCCCTTCTCCCGGCGGATGGCATCCAGCCGCTGGGCGTCGTAGGTGACATCCCCTTCTTCACGCAGGAACATGAGCTTGATGGGATCGCCCGCGCCGAAAAAGGCCAGGGCGTAGACCACCATGGCCAGCAAGAGCAGGGCTGGGATCCAATATATGATGCGGCGTAAGATGTATTGACCCATTGGACAACAAAATCAGTGGCTAGTGATCAGAAACTGACCACTAACCACTGGCAATTGCGGTTCTTACTCCTCTACATGCTCGATGTAAATCGTCCACGGTTCGAGGAACTGGGCGTCAGCATTGCGGCGCGTGCCGTGCACCCAAGGCATTACGTTGCCTTTGGCGGAGCCACCGCATCCTGTGCCGATAGGAATTATCATCCACTGCTCGTGGAACAGGCGTTGGGCCTGCCTCGACAGCGCGACGCGGTCGGGATCGTCCGCGGCCTTTGTCACCGCTTCCTCGATCAGAGCATCGACTTCAGGGTCTGCGTAGCCGCCCATGATATTGCGGGCCAGATTGGACGACGAGTGGAGCGAGCCCAGCAACATCAACGCTGAATCGGGGACTCGCACTCCTGCGCCATCGCGGAAGAGCGCGGGCTGGCTAGGTCCCTCATAGCTGTCAAACTGAGGGCTCATCTCGATCGCTTCAATGCCAAAGAGCTGCCGCCACTGTTCCGCCATATACTGGGCGAGGAGCTCTGTGCCTGGGCTGCTCACGCCGGCCATAATCATCTTGGGCACGTCCGCCGCATCGCTGTAGGCGGAGGCGGCCATCGCCTCTTGGGCGGCTTCTGGATCGTAGGGATGGGGCACAAAGTCTGGATCCTGTCCTGGCAGCGCGCGCAGAGGTTCGCCCGTCGGCGTCCAGCCGCGGCCGTCAGGGCTTGACAGATTAAAGATCTGCTCCCTGTCTACCGCCAGAACCAGGGCTTTGCGGAAGTTGATGTCATTGGTCGGCTCGATGTTGGGGTTCAAAAAGAAGCCGCCGATGCCAGGCGCCACCGAGCACTCGAAGAAATCTGAGCCGAGTAGCTGTTGCGAGGTAGCGTCGTTTGGCGGCCAGCCCTGGTCGAGCTCGCCATTCGCCAGCATCGTAGTGACGATCGTGGTATCTTCAATCGACGTGACTGTGACCGTATCCAGTTTCGGCTCTGCCAGCCAGAAATTGGGGTTCTTGACAAAGGTCACCACGCCTCTGTTCAGGTCTATCGATTCCGGCATGAAGGGGCCACTGGTGACCGGATTGTTCTTCGGGTGCCACCATTCGGCCACCTCGAACCCATCCTCGCCGATGGCCACGGAAGCCTTGACCGGGCCGATCAGGTTTGTCGCGATCTTCTTATGGAACAGCGGGTCGGGCCCTTCCAACGTCACCTCGACTGTGCTGTCGTCCAGGGCGACAACGCCCGGCATCTCCATGGCTTCGCCGTTGAATACGTCCTCAAAGCCGGCAACGCCGGTGAGGAACAGGGTTACCCGCTGGTGCGTGGTGGCGGGGTGGGCGATAAGATTCCAGGTCGCGACTACATCGTGCGCGGTGATGCTGCTGCCGTCCGAATAGACCGCGTCCGGGTCGATCTTGAACGTCCATACTGTCATGTCTTCGTTGGGTGTCCATTCGTTGAAGACATAGGGATGGAGTGCGCCATGCTCGTCAATATACATGGGCCCGGCGTTCCAGAAGGCCAGATAGTGCATATTCCAGCCTCCGCCTCGCAGCGGTGACCAGTCCTGCGCAAAGAAGGGGATGGTCGCGCGGAAGATCTGTTCGTCCATCATCTCGCCATCGGCATCTTCCATCTCTGCGGCCGGCGCTTCCATCTCGGTCGTTGTCTGCGTCGCCGGCCCTGCGCAGGCTGACACGACGAGTACAATGGCCATCAGCGCCATCAACCTGAGCCACAGCTTGTGGCTCCTGTGTTTCGATAACATCAAGGTTCTCCTTTATGAGTATTGGGTTGTGATGAGAAACTCAGATAGAATTCGACTATATGGAACAGTGTCGACACAGCACGCGTCAGCATCATCCGCTATATGGATGGGGACGAGAATCGATCAGGAGTATCGATCAGGCGTTGGAAAATTTCTAAGCGATGTAACTGGCCTGCACTATAGCAGGCCACCGGATCTATGTCAAATCCACTGTCTTTGATTTTTTGAGGCGCGCGCCCTAAGATGGGGGTGAGTTTCTGTCCACTAGCCACTGACAACTGGTGTTAGAATGCCAACACTCAACCTCAAGCCTACGCACAAGCCCATCCGGGCATACTACGCCGCGCTCGAGCGCTTCGACCGCCTCGGCATCAGCCATGAAAGCGCTGTGCGCGCCGCTTTTCAGGCGCTGCTTGAACACTGCGCGCGGCAGTGCGCGTGGACGCTGGCGCCGGAACAGGCCATCGCGCCTCTTGCGAGCAGCGGCGCATCGAACACTGCGCGCGGCAAGCGGCGCATCGTGGTCGACGGCGCATTGATCGACGATTTCCAGTTGATCCATGGCATCTGGGAGGCGAAGGACATCCACGACGATCTGCTGTCTGAAGCGCGACGCAAGTTCGAGGCCGGCTATCCGCGCGACAACATCCTCTTCCAGACGCCGCAACGCGCCATCCTGTGGCAGAACGGGCGGCAGCTGCTTGACGCGGACCTGGGCGACCCGTTGCAGCTGATCGAGACACTGGAAACCTTCTTCGGCTATCGTCCGCAGGAGTACGCCGCCTGGGAGGAGGCGGTGGCGCAGTTCAAAGACAGAGTGCCGGATATCGGGCGCGGCCTGGCGCTGTTGATCCACAAGGAGCGGCAGAGCAACAGCCGCTTTGCCACGGCCTTTGGCGAGTTTCTGGAGACATGTCGCCAATCGATCAACCCCCACCTCTCTGAGGCGGCGGTCGAGGAGATGCTGATACAGCATCTGTTGACCGAGCGTCTGTTCCGCACAGTGTTCAGCAATCCCGACTTCACGCGGCGCAATGTCATCGCCAATGAGATCGAGAAGGTGATCGACGCGCTCACATCGCAGTCGTTCAGTCGTCGTGATTTTCTCCACAGTCTGGATCGTTTCTACGTGGTCATCGAGCGCGTGGCTGCAACCATCAGCGATTTTTCGCAGAAGCAGCATTTTCTCAACACTGTCTACGAGCAGTTTTTCCAGGGCTTTTCAGTCAGGGTGGCGGATACGCATGGGATAGTCTACACGCCGCAGCCGATCGTCGATTTCATGGCGCAAAGCGTTGCTCACATCCTGCAGACGGAGTTTGGTCGCTCGCTATCCGACCCTGGGGTGCATATCATCGACCCGTTCGTGGGCACGGGCAACTTCATCGTGCGCCTGATGCGGGAGATACGCAGAACCGCGCTGGAGGCCAAGTACAGGTCGGAACTGCACGGCAACGAGGTGATGCTGCTGCCCTACTACATCGCCAGCCTGAATATCGAGCATGAGTTCTATGAGGCGACGGGCGCGTATCAGCCCTTTGAAGGCATCTGCCTGGTGGATACCTTCGACCTGGCGGAAGATCGTCAGCTGCCGCTGTTCGCGCCGGCGAACGCGCAGCGCCTGGAGAAGCAGCAGCGGACGCCGATGTTCGTGGTCATCGGCAATCCGCCCTACAACGCCGGCCAGGTCAACGAGAACGACAACAACAAGAATCGGACCTACGGGACGCTGGATGCGCGGGTGGCGGAGACCTACGCGCACGATTCCAAGGCGACCAATAAGAACAAACTCTCCGACCCGTATGTGAAGGCGGTCCGCTGGGCGTCGGATCGGATTGGAGAGGAGGGGGTTGTCGCTTTTATCACCAACAACAGCTTTCTCGACGCTGTGGCGTTTGATGGCATGCGGAAACATCTGGCAGACGATTTTGATACCCTGTACAGTCTCGATTTGGGCGGGAATGCGCGCCAGGGCTTGAAGGTCTCGGATGCCAATGTATTCGGCATTCGGGTGGGGGTAAGCATCAACCTGTTTGTGAAGCGGGGCGCCTCTGGTGGGCGTCCGCTATCCCGTATCTTCTACTATCGAACCGACGATCTGTGGAACAAAAAGCGAAAATTCGACTTTCTGCATGAACGCCAACACGCAGGCAATATCGAGTGGCAAGAGATCAGACCGGACAGGCGAAACACTTGGCTGACCGAGGGACTCCAGGCCGAATTCGAGAGCTTTATCCCCTTGGGAAGCAAGGAAGCGAAGGGGGCAAAAGGCGAGGCGGTGGATGTGATCTTTCACAGGTTCAGCAACGGCGTCAAAACCAATCGCGATGCCTGGGCCTACAACTTCAGCCGCGACGCGCTCACAGAGAACATAAAGCGGACGCTTGACACCTACAACGAGCAGGTGTTCCAGTGGGAACGGCGGGAGAATCGGGAGGCAAACGTCGATGATTTTGTGAAGTATGATGATGAGAAAATCAGTTGGAGTCGGGACTTAAAGGCGAAGTTGAAGCGAGGGCGCATGGCCAACTACGCGGACCACAAGGTGAGGCCATCACTCTATCGCCCGTTTACGCAATCGAACCTTTACTTTGACCGCATGATGAACGATGTCGTATACGTGTTCCCATCGATCTTCCCCACAGCGCAGACCGAAACGGAAAATCGGGCGATTTGTGTTGCTGGCATTGGCGATAGAAAAGGCTTTGGTTGTCTTATAACAAACATGATTCCCAGGATAGATTTGGCGTTTGAAAAAATTCAATGCTTCCCCTTCTACGTCTACGACGAGGACGGGACAAACCGGCGGGAGAACATCACCGATTGGGCCTTAGCGCAGTTCCGCAGGCAGTACAGCGACGATTCCATCGGGAAATGGGACATCTTCCATTCCATCTACGCTATCCTCCACCATCCGCACTACCGCGAGCGCTACCAGGCCAACCTCAAGCGCGATCTGCCGCGCCTGCCCTTTGCCCCGGACTTCTGGACCTTTGCCCAAGCCGGCGCGCGCCTGGCGAAAATCCACGTCGGCTATGAAGAGATGCCCGCCTATCCGCTGACAGTCAGCGAAAACCCGGATCTGCCGCTCGATTGGCGCGTCGAGAAGATGAAGCTGTCCCGAGACAAAACGCAGATGCGCTACAATGACTTTCTGACACTGGGTGGGATTCCAGCGGCAGCGTTACGCTATCGGCTGGGTAACCGCTCGGCTCTGGAGTGGGTTATCGATCAGTACCGGGTCAAGACGGACAGACGCAGCGGCATCGTTAACGATCCCAACCGTGAGGAGGATCCGCAGTATATCGTCAATCTGATCGGGAGGGTGATCAGCGTGAGCCTGGAGACGGTGGAGGTTGTGGAGGGCTTGCCTGCGTTGGGGACGGTTTGAAAACACAACGCAATGTCGCTAGGCGCAAAGGAAAACTACAATAACGCAAGGGCGCAAAGACGCAAAGGGCGCAAAGGAAAACTATAATAACGCAAGGGCGCAAAGACGCAAAGGGCGCAAAGGAAAACTACAATAACGCAAGGGCGCAATGGCGCAAAGGAAAACTACAATAACGCAAGGGCGCAAAGACGCAAAGGGCGCAAAGGAAAACCAGGGAGTTTATTGCTTGCCGGCGCTTTTGCGTTGTTTTCTCGTTCCCGCCCACGCTGTTCGCTGAAAATCTATATCCCGACAATCCTGATTCAAACAATAGGGCTCCTCTCCCCTCACTTCTCATCCTAGAGTTGTGCAATGTATATAAAATTGGTGTAGGATACCCTCATAATAGATCCCAATCAAAGAGAGAAACTATGCAGATCACGGACAGCGGTATCCTCAGCCATGGCCAACCCGCCACCTCTCGCGCAGTCCTCACCTTTCCCACCGTCACCGCCTTGGCCGATGGGTCCTTGCTTGCGACCTGCCGCACTGGTTCAAGCAAGGATTCAGACGACGAAACGATCGAATTTTCCCGCTCTGTCGACGGCGGCCGCGCCTGGAGCCAACCCTGGAAACCTTTCGAGAATCCGATCCTCGATGGCGCGCGTGGTTCGCTACGAGTCTGCTACCTGACTGAACTGTCGCCGGGCCATCTGCTGGCCGCGGCAATGTGGATCGACCGCGCGACCTATCCCGGCAAAGCGCTCTTCAACGAAGAGACTGAAGGCTGCCTGCCCATGTCGATCCTCCTGGCGGACTCCCACGACAGCGGCGCGTCCTGGTCGCCGTGGCGGGTGATTGCGATGCCGGCGGATATCGGCCCGCCCAGCCTGACCAACCCCATCCTCAAGCTGGGCGACGGGTCATTGGCTATGAGCATCGAGACCAATAAACAGTATTACGACACGTCCCCCTGGATGCAGAAGGTAGTCTTCTTCCATTCCAACGACCAGGGGCAGACCTGGGGCGAGCCTGTCGTGGCCGGCGAGGATCCAAGCGGCCGCCTTTTCAACTGGGATCTGCGTTGCGACGTCGCACCCGACGGACGGGTCGCTACCTTTGCCTGGACCTACGACTCGCTGGCGGCTCGCTATCTGAACATCCACCGTCGCCTCAGCCTGGATCATGGCCATACGTGGCGTGACGCCGAAAACCTGGATATTGCCGACCAGGCGGCGCGCCCGGCCATGTTGGCGGATGGACGCGTGCTCCTGGCCTTCGTAGACCGTTTCGGCAGCCGCGCCATCCGCGCCCGTCTGGCGGCCCGTATCGACGCCCCTTTCGACCCGGCAAGTGAGGTGATACTCTACAGGCATGACGATATGCATGACGATGCCGCTGGCCTGACAAAAAGAACGGTAGAGGCAGGTCTTGAACCTGCCCGCTGGGGCGTTGCATCGTCACACGAGGATGACAGCACAGGAGAACTGCTCGGTGAGATGAGTCTGTGGACCTTTGGATTGCCCTATGCCGAGACACTGCCCGCTGGGGAGGTACTGGTTGTTTACTACGCGGGGACGGAAGAGGTCATGGACATTCATTGGGCCCGGATCGTTCCCTAAATCTATCACACAGTAGGGGCGTTCCTTGTGGACGCCCTCTGAAAGGAATTCCCATGCGCAAGAGCAAGATGCTACAGAAGTTCCGCCGCGGCGACTTTGCCCGGGTGTGCGGATTGGGCCACTATCTGCCCTTCTATATCCGCTATGCGGCCAACTATCGCTATGACGGCATCTGGCTTGACCTTGAACATCGAGCTATGGACGCGCGCGAGGTCCAATCGATCATCATGATGTGTTATCATAATGATATCGACTGTATGGTGCGCCCGCCAACCTTGGAGCGAACCAAGCTGTATCGCTATCTGGAGGATGGGGCAAGCGGCTTTCTTATGCCTCTGGTTTCCGATCCGCAGATGGCGTCCGATCTGGTCCAATCTGTGAAGTTTCCACCGTTGGGCAATCGGGGGATGGATGGGGCCGGGCTGGATGGAGATTTCGGTATTGGGGTCTGGCATCCGCAAAGCGCCTACAACGCCGATGCCAATCGTGAGACATTTCTCATCTGCCAGGTTGAGACGCTGCAAGCGGTAGCCAATGCTGAGGAGATTGCTTCGATTGAGGGCATCGACGGCCTCTTTATCGGCCCTGCCGATCTGACACTGCGCATTGCCAACCAGACGGCCGGCCACCAGAGCGCTCGATCCGCCGCCAATGGCGGCAGTAGCCAACCTGCCATGACTATGGAAAAAGCGATCGATACAGTAGTCTCCGCTGTCCAAAAGCATGGCAAGTTCTGGGGTATCACCGCCGGCTCCGTGGACGAGATCAAGCGCTATCGCGAGATGGGAGCGCAGATGGTTCCTTGGGGCGGCGACTT
The DNA here is from genome assembly GCA_958295915.1 of uncultured Caldilineaceae bacterium. GTDB lineage: Bacteria > Chloroflexota > Anaerolineae > Caldilineales > Caldilineaceae > Bin5. The sequence goes on along the minus strand of OY282381.1, from coordinate 906,041 downwards.
CACCCTGATGAATGTTCTGCAGAGCTGTAGCGCAGACTTGGACGAGGTGCCTGGCGCATAAAATCAGTGGCTAGTTACTGACCATTGGCAACAGGCCACTGCAGTTTGTGAAAGGCGGAGGATATGAAAATAGCAATATTGCACGGCCCACGCGATCTGCGTATCGAAGAACAGACGCTGGATGTGAGTCGGCTCGCGGCGGACGAGATCTGGGTGAAGACGCGTATTTCCGCGCTGAAGATCGGCACAGATCGGGGCAACTACGAAGGCGCGGATCAGGTGCCCGGCGCGCCCGGTTATCCTCGTTGGGTGGGTGACAGCAACCTGGGCATTGTGCAGGCGGTTGGCAGCGCTGTGACCCGCGTGCAGGTTGGCGATCGCATCGTGACCCGCGCGCCCCATCAATCGGAGTATCTCCTGACCGGGTCGGAAAGCCTGGTCGTCATCCCCGATGGTGTGTCTGATGAGGATGCGGTCTATGCGCACCTCTACGCTCTCAGCGCCCACTGCTACCACAAAGCACAATTTCGTCCGGGCGAAACGGTGGCTGTGGTAGGTTTGGGCGTGCTTGGTCTGGGCGCTATCGCCTTAGGGCCTCTCTTCGGCGGCCGGGTCGTGGGCATTGCCAATAGTCCGATTCGGATGGAGATGTCGCAGAAGATGGGCGCGCACGCCAATTTTCTCTACGATGACCCGAATCTTCAGGCCAAGCTTGATGAGTTCAGCCACGGTGTGGGTATCGATCTGGTCATCCTCACCGCCAATCCCTGGCCTGCCTTGCGCACAGCCATGCAAATCGTGCGGCCCAACGGGCGGGTCTCTGTCGTCAGCCTGTTGGGGCGGGGCGAGCCACCGTTGGACTTCAACCCGCTGGCCATGGAATGGTTCTACAACAAAGGGATTTCTTTGCTTGCCGTATCCGGGCGCGCAGGCTATCTTTATCCTGACGCCAGCCCCAATCCTTTCCAGACAGCGGACCGCTACGCCTGGGATCACATTGCCGCCCATGTTGTCTCCCTCATGGCCGATGGACTTCTGCGGCCCAGTCGGCTGATCACCCATCGCTTCCACTACAGCGAGATGGTTACAGCCTATGAGATGGCCTATCAGCGGGAGAAGAACATGCTGGGCGTGACATTCAACTGGTAGTGGTGGCCCACTGGCCACTGACCACTATGCTAAGGAGAAAGCAATGACTGCGTTCCCGGACATAGCGGATCACACTGTTGCCCGCTCTCTGGAACTTTACCAACAGGCGGGCGAGCTGATCCCGGGTTGGACCCAACTCATCAGCCGGCGGGCGGACCAGTTTGCCCATGGCGCCAGCCCCATCTACGCCCAGCGCGCGAAAGGCTCCCGTTTTATCGACGTGGACGAAAACGAGTACATCGACTGGGTGAGCGCGGTCGGGGCCATCATTTTGGGGCATGCGGACGATGTAGTGAACGCGGCCGTGAAAGATCAGATCGACAGCGGCAGTCTGTTCTCTGTGAACAGCCCCCTGGAGGTAGAGCTGGCCGCGGAGCTGAACGCCACAATTCCCAGTTCCCAAATGGTTCGTTACGCCAAAGGCGGCGGCGAGGCCTGCGCCCTGGCCGCGCGCATCGCCCGCGGGGTGACCGGCAGGGACATGATCCTTTTCTGCGGCTATCACGGCTGGCATGACTGGTATCAGGCCGCCAACTTTGGCGTCGACCCGGAGAGCGGCGACTACCCCTTCGCCGGCATCGAACCCATCGGCGTGCCCAGAGCGCTGGCAGGGACGGTCATGCCCTTCCTATACGGCGATCTGGAAATGCTGGCGGCGCTGCTTGCCGAGCACGCTGGCGAAATTGCCGCGATTATGATGGAGCCGGCCCGTTCGGAGCTGCCGCGCCCAGGCTATCTGGAAGGGGTGAAGCGGTTAGCCGCGGAACACGACGTTATCCTCATCTTTGATGAGGTCTCCTGCGGCTGGCGGCTGGCGGTTGGCGGCGTGCAGGAGGCAGTCGGGGTCACCCCGGATATGACAGTGGTAGCCAAGGCCATGTCCAATGGCTATCCCATGGGCGCGGTGGTCGGATCGCGGGAGGTGATGGAGCCGGCCAAGCGGATGTTCATTTCGAGCTCATACTGGAGCGACAATATTGGTTTGGCGGCCTCGCTCACAACGATTCGGGAGCTGAAACGGCGCAACGCTCCCCAGCGCTTCAAGGAGATCGGCGAGAAACTGCGCCGCGTCTTGAATCAGGCGATTGCCGATGCCGGGCTGGAGGGCGCCTGTACGGGGCTTCACACCAATCCCGCCGTCAGTCTGGCAACGCCGGACGGAATCGACCCGCGCAAGGTCTCCACCCTTTTTATCCAGGAGATGGCCCGGCGAGGTGTCCACACCTATATGAGTTTCAAGGCGACGCTGGCCCATACCGATGAAGACATCCGCCTGACGGGAGAAGCGGCCGCCGAGTCTTTGCAGGTCATTCAGGCTGGGCTGCGGCGGGGCAATCTCGACGCTCTGCTCATCGCTGACCTGAAAAAAGAACCCTTCCGCCGTTTGGTCGGATAGCGCGACCCCCGGCAGTGGTCGGTGACTGCGCAGTTACTGGCCACTGGTACTGGCTACTGGCCACTGCAGTTAGGAGCGCCGCTATGTCTTCATTTGAGTTTACCGACGCCGATCGTGCGTTTCTGGCGCGAGAGGTTTTGCCCTTTCTGCCGGACCGCATCTTTGACGCGCATGCGCATCTTTTTTGCCATGAGCACTATCCGGCGGATACGATCCCCCCCGGCCTGGCATCGACGCCGCCGCGCCTGGGCCTGGCCGAGTACGCGGCCCTGATGGAGTGGCTGCATCCGGGCGGGCGGGTCGTGGGCGGTCTCTTCTTTGGCCTGGCATTTCTTGGAGATCGTCAGGCCAACAATGAGTTCGTCAGCGCGGAGGTCAATGGAAGCGCGCCCCTGGCGGCCCGTTCTCGTGGGCAGATGATCATCTCGCCGCAGATGGATGCGGAGACGATTCTCGACGAGGCGCGCCGCCTGGGCCTGACCGGCCTGAAATGCTACCACACGATGGCAAGCGCCACACCGACCTGGCTGGCGCCGATCGAAGCCTATCTGCCCGAGGCCCATGTCGCCGCCGCCGATACTTTGGGATTGACCATCACTTTGCACATGGTGCGGGACCGGGCCTTGGCCGACCCGATCAACCAGGCGACGATTCGCCGCTACTGCGCATCCTACCCCAACATGCGGCTGATCCTGGCCCACGCCGCCAGAGGGTTTAACCCCTGGCATACCATTGAAGGCATCGAGAGCCTGCGCGGCCTGGAGAACGTCTGGTTCGACACCTCTGCCGTCACCGAAGCCGGCGCGTTTGAGGCGATCGTCGAGACTATGGGCCACGGTAAACTGATGTACGGCACCGATTTTCATGTCAGCCACATACGGGGACGCTGTGTCGCCATCGGGGACTCCTTCCACTGGCTCTACGCCGAGGAGATGAACCTGGACGAGAAACACACCTCGCTGCAGCCGGTGTTGATCGGCCTGGAGTCGTTGCGTAGTCTGCGTCTCGCCTGCCAACGTCTGAAGCTGAACGAACAACAGATCGAGGACATCTTCTACAGGAACGCGGCCGCGCTCCTGGATATCGTGTAGGAGCGGGCAACACAAGGGTTGCCCCTACGCGGGACGCCCGCTAAGAGGAACGGAGCTATGCAAGTACTGTCGCCGCCGGAGCAGATCGATTTTGCCCACAACAAAGAACTCCTCAATCGCTACCGCTTTATCGAATACGAGACACTGCGTATTCTGGCCGCTTGGCTGCCCGCTACCGCAGATATGGACTGGAAATTGGCCATGGGCCGGCTGCTCTGGGAGGATGCCCAGCACGTGCAGCTGCTTTACCAGCGGCTGCGGGAGATCCAGACACCGGCCTTCCGCCCGCCGGGTGACGCCGCGCTTGAACGCCTGATGGCCGAATCCATCCATGCGCCATCTGCAGCTGATCTGCTGGCTGGCCTCTTTCGAGTCATCAAACCGGCGCTGGCAGCAACCTATCGCTGGCACAGCGAGCAGACCTTTGCCAATCCCGATGCGCCCACTCTCTATGCGTTCAAGCATATCCTGATCGACGAAGAGGCGCATCTCGCCTGGGCAAAAGAGGCCCTGGCGGACCATCCACAGGGAGAATGGGAGGCCTACATCGCTGGCCTGCTGGCTGCAGCCGGTGGTGTCTCTGGCCGTGGAGAGCGACAGCGTCATGCAGGGGTGTCCTTGGGCGCGCCCCCTCCCACGCCGCCGGCGTCCCGCGCCCAATTTGAGACGCCTCGTACCGCTGCCCGAGATGACCGTTTCAATCTGGTTGACCGCAACGCCGGTCAACGAATCCAGACTATCGACCAGGAGACGCAGCGGCGGATGGACTTCGAGAGCTATAGTCAGGAGATGCTGGCAGCCGAGACTGTAGCTCTTATCATCCACCTCTCCCCCGATATGCCGTGGGCGTTCACATACGATAGCGCTCGCCACTGCTACGATGAGACTCGTCACTGTAAGTTGGGTATCGAGTGGTTGGCCCATCATGGACACAACTACATAGAGGTGCCCCAGAATACACGCATCTATGCCTGGCGCAGCCAGTATGACGCCGCGACCCAGTACTGTCTTCTGACCATGGGCAACGAAACCCACGCCTTCCCCCGGCGCCACGAACAGATGGCAGGCTACGCCGAGACAGGCGACCGTCTGTCGGCCCAGTATGTGAGCTACGACATGGCCGATGAACGGCAGCATGTGGTCTTTGGCCATAAGTGGCTACCGGAACTGATGGCAAAAAATGGTATCGACAGACCGGTGGACGAGTTCATCGAGGAGACCGTGGCCCTGTGGGAACGGGAATACAGTTCAGGCGCGCTGCCGATACCTGCAGTGGTCGGTGGCTAGCTGCCAGTGGCCAGTACTGACCACGAATCACTGATGCCAATGAACTATCGCACTCTTGGACGAACTGGTCTGTCTGTGTTTCCGCTTGCCTTGGGAACCGTCGAGCTGGGCATGGACTATGGAATTCCTGCGCCCGGCGCCTACGGTCGGCCATCTGCGTCGGCGGCTGAACGGGTGGTGCGCGCGGCGCTGGATGCGGGCATCAATCTCATCGACACTGCCCAAGCGTATGGCGAGAGCGAAGCGATTCTGGGCAACGCGCTGCGCGGCCGTCGCGATCAGGCCGTGCTTGCGACCAAGGTCACTGTCCAGAGGGAAGGGAGGACGCTGCGCGGCGATGCCCTGCGCCGCGCCATGTGGGAGGGTCTGGAGAACAGTCTGCGGGCGCTTCAGACAGACTACGTGGATATCTGGCAGATCCACAATGTCGATAGCGATCTGCTGGCCCAGTCTGAACTGGTAGCGGAGATCTTTGAACAGGCGCGTGCCAGCGGCGCCGTGCGCTGGCGCGGCGGCTCGTTGTACGGCTCTCGCGTGCCGCGTGCCGCGCTTGCGTTGGATCTTTTCGACACCCTTCAGGTCACCTATTCTCTCCTTGACCAGCGGTTGGCGGATCAGGTTTTCCCCGCCGCTGCCGCGCAAAGCGTCGGCATCCTGGTTCGCTCCATTCTGCTGCAGGGCGTGCTGACCGAACGCGCCGAGTATCTGCCCGCCAGACTGGAACCACTGCGGGCTCGTGCGCGGCGTTTCCGTGAACTGGTTGTCGCTTCTGGCTGCGGCCTCACGCCGGCGCAGGCCGCCATCGCCTTCGGTCTGGCCGAGCCACGCATCGGGTCGGTGCTTGTCGGCGTGCGCACCGAGTCTGAACTGCGAGAGAATCTGGCGGCGGCGACAGCGTCGCTTTCCCCCGACCTGCTGGCCGAACTGCGCCAGCTACGCCTGGACGATCCAGAGCTGCTCAATCCAAGCACCTGGCAAGCCGATTTGGCGGCTTTGGCCAGGAATAGAGAAGAGAGGGAAGAGGAGAGAGAAAAAACCAGTGGCCAGTAAGGGCGGGCTTTGTGCCTGACTATTACCTATTGATCACGAATTTATATGATATAATGCCACGAATCAGCGCAAAGAAGACGTTCTACTTGCGGGAGATCATCCAGCGGGGCATAGAGGCTACAGAAGGCTACCACAAGGGAATCGCTGAGCTGGAACGTTACCGTCCTATCCCTAAAATAAGCAGGAGTGCAATATGGAAATCCGCCAGTTAGGCAGTACTGAACTCCAGGTCAGTTCGATCGGCCTGGGCAGCGTTACCTTTGGCCGCGAGATCGATGCGCAGACTTCGTTCTCCATCATCGATCACGCCCTGGACCGGGGCATTACCTTGCTCGATACGGCCGAGGTCTATTCCGCCGGCCGCGCCGAAGAGGTCTTAGGGCAGTGGCTAGCCCGAGGCGGGAACAGGCAGAAGGTGGTTCTGGCGACAAAGATAGCGCCGCCTCTGGGGCGAGAGCGAGTTCTGCAGATCGCCGAAGACAGCCTGCGTCGTCTGCAGACCGATGTTATCGATCTCTATCAGCTCCATGCTTACGATGGCAACACACCCTTGGAAGACACCCTGGATGCGCTGAATACGCTGGTGGAGCAGGGCAAGGTTCGGTACGTCGGGTGCAGCAACTTCGCGGCCTGGCAGCTCTGCAAGGCCCTCTGGTTGGCCGATGTGAACAATTGGGCCCCCATGGTGTCGGTCCAGCCAAACTATAACCTGGCCATCCGCGACATCGAGGCCGAAATGCTGCCGCTCTGCGCCGACCAGGGGATTGGCGTACTCAGCTACAGCCCTCTTGGGGCTGGTTTCCTCACAGGCAAGTACACCAAGACCTGGACCGCGCCGAAAGGCGCCCGTTTCGATGTCATGCCCGATCATTGGGAGATCTACGAAAACGATCTCTCTATGCGTCGCATGGAGGGTTTGCGCGCTGTATCCGCAGAAACTGGTATCTCTATGGCGCAACTGGCCCTGGCATGGGTTATCGGCCAACCCGGCGTGACGTCGGTGCTGATCGGCTGTCGCTCCCTATCCCATGTTGACCAGGCATTCGCCGCTGAGGAGATGGGCCTGACCGCGGACCTGCGCGCAAGATTGAACGCTCTGGGCTGAGAACTGCAGTGGTCGGTAGGGACAACCCTTGTGGTTGCCCGGCAGTGGACGAACGCCAGGAGAGGAAGAAATGAAGATATACCGCGCGGCCGTAATCGGCTGCAGCCGCATGGGCGGATTCATCGACAACGAAGTCGTCGGCTCTGCCAGGATTGCGCTTCCGTACTCGCACGCCGCCGGGTACACGGCCTGCGAACGCACGAAACTGGTGGCCTGTTCAGACCTGCGCACGGATGTGATGGCCGAATTCGGGCGCAGGCATGGAGTGCCCCGGGCAAGCCAGTATACCGACTACCGCCAAATGCTCGCCCGCGAGAATCTGGACATTGTCAGTGTCGCCACCCAGCCGGAGCCGCGGGCGGAGATCGTGATCGAGTGCGCCAAACATGGCGTCAAGGCCATCTATGCGGAAAAGGCTATGGCCGCCTCCATGACCGAGGCGGATGCGATGGTCGAGGCGGTTGAAGGCAGCGGCGCCATCCTCAATCTGGGTACCAACCGGCGTTGGGATGCCCGCTATGATCGCATGAAGGAGATCATCGACAGCGGCAGTTTGGGCGATCTCCAGCATCTGATCATCTACAACAACGGAACCCTCTTTAACAGCGCCAGCCACTCTCTGGACCTGATCCTGCGTCTCAATAACGACCAGCCGGCTGCGTGGGTGCAGGGCCATCTGCCCGATGGCGACCGCATCTTTGACGGGGATATCCTGACCGCAGATCCGCTGGGCGAGGGCATCATCCAGTTTGTCAACGGGGTGAAGGCCTATGTCCTGCTCACCGCCCGCGCGTCGGAGTTTGAAGCCATCTGTGCCCAGGGAACCATCACCGCTTTCAACGACGGCCATGCTTGGCAGGTGCGCAAGGCCTTCCCGACCGGCCTGCGCGGGCGCGGCGAGCTTCAGATCGAGCCATCGCCTCAGACGCCTTTGGTCAGCTCCACATTGCGCCTGATCGAAGATCTGGTTCATTCATTGGATACGGGGCAGCCGCCCAGAGGCGGCGTGAGGGTGGCCCGGGCCGGCAACGAGCTGATCTTCGGCTTCATCGAATCCCATCTTCTGGGCGGGGCGCGGGTCTCCCTTCCGCTGAAAAAACGCGCGACCCGTCTCGCGCGCAATCACACGCCGCGACAGCCCAAGTATACAGCCGCGTGAGTCCGGGCGGCGTTCACTCGTTGGTAGTGGCTGCAAAGGCGGTGATACATGGTGATACATAGTTCATTTTCAAAAGGCGATGCGCACCATCATAGGCTACCCAAGGGAATTATCATTCCAATGGTTTATCATTGTCACAATCTGGCAATGAAGTTTCTGTTCTCATCAGTTACCGCCGGGGTTTGCGCGCGCCGCCGCGCGCCCTGGAGCCCGGCCATCTATGGCCGCCGGTAAATCGCATATACGGAAGCCGCAAAGTAGTCGCGCAACAAAGGCACGCGCACAATCAGGTTGGAAAGTCGCCAGAGCGCAGGCCAGCGTTTCAACTGCGGGTTCACAATCAGCCGTTCCGTTCTCCATCCCATTTCTTCGACGTAATGAAGAAACTCTGAAAACCTCATTTTGTTCAGTCCTTCCCGCGTATCTTCGAACGACTCGGCCTCATCCGCTGGTCGCCAGAACTCGCGCCTGAGACGCATAATCGCGTCTTCCGAAAACAGGACTCCCGTCCACGGTATGCGGATTCTGAAGAACCGGTTCGTGTGGTCCCCGAACGGTGAATGAAACAGCGGGCCAAAGGCTATAATTATCCTGCCCTCCCCGTCCGATCCTGACTTGAGGACGCCGTTAATACGGCGGAGGCAATCGCCAGGGCGTTCCACGTGCTCGAGCATCTCGTGAGAAAGTACGATGTCATACCTCTTCTCGTTCGGTATATCATGAACATTCATGCACTCGAATGTGACTTTGTCCTGCAACTGCATCTTCCTGGCACAGCGCTTTGCGATTTCGATGTAATCCGGGTCTCTATCGATACCCGTCACGTGTTTGCACCCGCGCTGCGCCAGCGCCAAGGACATCTCTCCCATGCCGCACCCGACATCCAAGAAGCGCATAGCCGGATCGATGGGAATTTCGTTGTCCAGGCGGCGATTCCATTTTTCGAAGCGAGCCTGCGCGGATTCGATGTTCAGATCACGCTCAAGCTGACGAAGCTCCTCCGCTTCGCTGTGCCTGCCATGCGTGAATAGCCGAAGCAGCCAGTAATCGATCGTCTTACCAAACATTTGGCTCCTCTTTCGCGAGGTAGTCCTGTTCTTTGTGTCTTGGCGGAAGTGTGGAACCAGCATTGGCTGCGAAGAGTAGAGCGCAAAGCGAGGATGGCTGACGCGTCGTGGCGAGACCAGCGCATGCCAGCCGGTTTTCCAGTAGGGGCAACAGGTTTACAACCAGATTCCCCAGGGCCGCTGCCTTCGCCACAACCTGCCCTATGGACTTCTCCTCGTTGAAGGTTGGGATGATGACGAGCAGAGAGCCGTTGGCATAAGCGCGTATTAGATTTTTATTAGAACGCATGTTCGGGAGGGGGGTAAACATGTCATTATGGCGCGACTCTTGGAAGTTTCCGATATGGGAGATAGTTCCCTAAAAATTACGAATTCCGAGCTGCAGTTCATTCCCACTCCCTTCTCCGGTGAACAATTCCTGAACTTATCCGAATCTGACCCGCTTGTCAAATCTGGCGTGTGGAGGTGGTATCAGCCTGTGTATCCTTAATCATGGCTCAATATCAGTACTTCATTCGACTTCTTGCTGTTGTTCATACCATAAGTCCATTTGGGAGCAATGAAGCGATATCCTTTATATAGATCGCGCACAGTATTGCAATCGTTGTAAGACAACACCCACCCATCACGCTGATGCAATAGATGAGCAAGCGCTTCGTGATTAAACCCTTCGTGCATGTTTCCCCGTTTCCCATACAATTTGCCGCCATTGGCATAAGGCGGGTCCAGGTACAGGAAATCATTTTTATGTTTAGAGATGCTGTCTTGAAAGTCAGCGACTTGAACCGTCAGATTGTCTACATCAAGGGAAGCCAACCTTTCTATTGCGCTTTGCGTGAAACGTGGATGTCCTGGCGACATACCCCCACTTAATGTGGTTCCTGAAAAGGATGAGCGATTCAAAGCGTAAAAGACCGCAGCCATTCTGCAACGGTCCTTACTCTCGAAATATTGTTTCTGCAAGGCATAAAATTTTGTTCTGCTTAAGGGGTAATAGTCAGATACGCGTTTGGCAAGCTCTGCTGAATCATCAAGCGCAACTTGCCAGAAGTTAACCAGTGGTTCAAAAGCATCGTACCCGTAAACTCGCATAGCGCGGGAAGCGCATGCCAGTTCGACCGAACCCCCACCTATGAAAGGGCTGCAAAGTGTATCTGAATCCAAAGGTAGCAGATCCAGTATTTGATTTACTGCGCGGGACTTGCCACCTGGATAACGCAGAGGAGACTTAACAAAAGGTTTGGAGAAATGGGTACCTTTTTTCGTTGCTTTGACAGGAATATTTACAACGGACTGGGTTACCTGTTCAAGGTGCGCTTGTGTTGACCGGGCTATGTTCGGTTTCATTGTATCAACTCCAGGTAACGTAATTATCCATTCATGTTACGCATATTTCGGCTCTGATTCGTAGCAGGGTTGCGGGCTGCTGAATGCGGGGGTCGGCTGCGCTGTGCGGGTCTGTTCTCTGCGGCTTTGTGATCCTGGAAGTTCTGTCACGGCGCTTCTGTGGCGTCCTGGGGATGGCGTTCGGGCGGTTTGTTCGGGCCGGGGTCGGTGTATCTGTGGGGCGTGTTGGCTATGGCAACTGCGTCAGGAGGTCACGGAGCAACGGGTACAGAATGCCTGCAATCCCGATGCCCATCATCCACTTGAGCGCTCTCTGTTCCGATTTGACGACTGCTATATCCGACTTGACGGCTGCTATATCCCCTTGCAGCTCCGACTTGACGGCTGCCATACCCCCTTGCAGCTCCGACTTGACGGCTGCTATATCCCCTTGCAGCTCCGACCTGACGGCTGCTATATCCCCTTGCAGCTCCGACTTGACGGCCTGCAGGTCGGCTTTGGTTGCCAGGTGTTCGTATGCGCCTTCGATGCGGGCGAGGCGTTCAGTGGGCATCGGGGCGTTGCGTTGCGCTTCCAGCCGGGCGATGCGTTCTTCCAGGGAGGCGGGCGCCGCTGTCGTTGCCATAGGTTTCGTCTCCTGACCGGTCAGAGAGGAGGTTGACTTGCGCCTCTGCTCGGAAGAGGCGCAATAGAAGTCGATATTTCACATCCTGACCTTATTCTACCTGCTTTGTCAACTACTGCGTAACATGGGTTATCCAATTCGTAATTCATACTTCCTCACATCTTGATCCCTGATTCTACCAGCCCTTCCACATAGAACTTGCCCAGAACGATGAAGAGAATGACAAGCGGTATCGAGGCCAGCACATAGCCGGCAAAGAGAGGCCCGCCGGAGCCGAAATCTACGCTGTCATTTGTCGTTCTGGACAAGCGGAAGAGGCCTACGGAGATCACCTGTTTGCTCATATCGCTGATCGTCACCAGCGGCCAGAGAAAGGAGTTCCACTCGGCAACGAAATTGAGCACTGAAAGGGTCGCTAATCCCGGCAGACTCAGGGGAAATGTGATACGCCATATCAGAGACCAGGCTCCAGCCCCATCACAGCGGGCCGATTCATAGAGTTCTTCCGGTATGCCGGTGATGAAGGCGCGCATCAAAAAGATGCCGAAAATCGGTCCTCCGGCGATATTGGGAATGATCAAAGCCCATCGGGTATTGAGCAAACCGAGATTGTTATAAAGCATATAGGCGGGGATGAACGAGAGCACCCACGGCACCATCAGCAGCGCGATGATGGCATAGTAGAGAGGTTCGCGCAGCGGAAAACGCATGCGGGCAAACACATAGCCGCCGATCAGCGACAGCATGAGCACGCCGGCCAGACCTGCCGCCGCCACGAGCACCGTATTCCACATATACCCATCGATGACATCCCAGGCCGCGTTGTAGTTGGAGCCGCGCAAAGGCAGGCTCAAGGACCACCGTTCCCAGCGGTACTGGAGCCCGTTTTTAAATGACAGGTTGATCATGATAAGCGTGGGAATCAGCGAGAGCGCTAACAGGAGAGCAATGATGACATGCAGCCCCAACTGAGAAAACTGCAACGGACGTCGGCGCCCCAGCCCTCGATATTGAGTGGACATTGTATTTTCCTGACCGGTCAGTTTACGAATTACGAATTGGATAATTCATAATTGAACAGTTCCTGGTTGTCCACTAGCTACTGCTGTCTTCATCTGTGGAACGTATGCTGCGGTTGATGATAAGCGTTCCGGACATGGCAATGACAAACAGCATGAGGCCGATAGCTGATGAGTAACCGAACTGTTGGGCGCGAAAGGCGGAGTGAAACATGGTCAGCCCTGGCACCATCGTGGAAAATCCAGGTCCCCCGTCGGTGAGCACCAGGATATTCTGAAAGGCGGTGATGGCATTGATGACCGCCAGAATGGCCAGCAGCCGCACCTGACCCAGGACCAGGGGCAGGTCGATGCGCAGCACGCGCCTGATCCCTGTGCAGCCGTCCAGGGCCGCGGCTTCATACACGGAGTGCGAGATCTGCCCCAGGCCCCCCAGGTAGATCAGAGTTCCCACGCCCCAAACCCAGGGAAATCCCACAAATATGATGGCATAAATGGCGGTGGTCGGCTCTCCAAGCCAATTCAGCGCCAGCTCGTCGTAGCCCATGGCTCGCAGCAGATCGTTGATCGGGCCCAGATACGGGTCATACAACTTCTGCCAGAGCAAGACCGTCACAATGCCCGGCACCAACATGGGGATGATGACCAGCAGGCGATACACTTCCTTGGCCGCCGCTGAACGCACGAAGAAGATCAGTTCAGCCATCACGAACGGCATGACGATACCGGCGAACAGGCCAAAGGCCAACAGTTTAACAATGTTGACCAGTTCGTGTGGGGTCTCGGCATAGGTAAAATAGGTGATAAAGTTGTTCAGGCCCACGAAGGTAGCGGGCACCCCGGGCCGCCAACGGAAGAAGGCGCGCACCAGCCCGAGGAGCGGTGGGTAATAGACGAAGACAATGAGCAAGATGAAGATCGGGCTCAAGAGGGCGTATGCCTGCCAGGAGCGGCGTATGGCCCTCAGGTTCAGAGCCTCGCCTCTCCACAATTTCTGGCTGCCTCCGGCAAGATTCCGCGCGCGCCGCGCGGAATCTGATTCGGTTGTTTGCGCAGCGCTCATGCAGCGATTCCTTCAGGGATGCACTCTGATGAATTCAACGCGAAGACGCAGGGGCGCAACGGCGAGTTTGTCATGCTATGTCTTGCGCTCTGGCGACAGTGCGTTTTTCAAATCGTCCTCGGCGATGCGTCCTACTCCGTGGACAGCGGCGCCTCGACCGGCACCTCGATCCGATAGTGCTTGTCCACCTCGAACAGTCGTCCAACGTTGATGTCTATCACATGAACGATGGTAGGTTCCTGCAGATCATAGGGGCCGGCCGCGTTGGGTGTGTAGGTATACTCTGCCTGACCTTCCGCATCTGTATAGGTCCACTCCGGAATGAGAAGACCGCCCCCGGATTCGAGCCAGGCCTGTAGCAGGACATTGGCGCGCGGCTGCCCGTTCTCGGCCACGCGCACCGTAAGGACGATCGAGCTCTTGCCATCGGCTACAACCTTTGGCTGATCGAGCTGTCCCTCGATAGAAATATTGGGCAGGCGCGCCCGGGCTTGCGCCCAATCTATGCCGATGGCCGCGAGCAATAGCGCGCCCAGAGCCAGCGCCAACAGTCGTCCTCTGCCTGTCATCGACTACAGTGATCAGTGTTCGGTGGTAGGGGTCAGTTTACGAATTACGAATTGGATAGTTCCTAATCGCATAATTCCTAATTGACCAGTGGTCAGTGCCATTACTGGCAGCTAGCCACTGGTCACTGACCACTGGTTTATTCGCTTTCCGTTTGTTCCTGCAAGATCTCTTCGTAGCGTGTCGCGCCCGCGGCGAATTCTTCTTCCTGACGCACGTAGAAGGTCTCTTCGTCGATCTGACCGGTGATCCACTCTATGAAAATCGGCCGCCACTTCATGAAGTTGTCATTGTCCCAATACCATCCCTGACCCCACCAGGCGATGGCATAGTCGTATAGGGGCAACTTGAAGGTGGCGATCTCCTGCCAGATTGAGCCGAGCGGCGCGTCCACGGCCGAGGAGATACGCGCCTGATTCTCATTGACGAGGAAGGCGTTATTCTGGGGCTCGGTGAGGAACTGCCAGAAGTCTATCGTTTCGGCCAGATTGCCATCGGCTTCGGTTGAAGAGGCGATGGTCACGAATTCTGACCCCTGAACGGCGGTCAGAAGCTCTCCGGGCACTGTGCCATCCCCCGCTGTGGCGCGCGGCGGGTCGGTCGCGCCGGGTGTATCTGCCGTCGCTGGTATGTCGCTGCTGTTGGGGAGAGGCGGGGGCAGGAAGCCGCGCTCGAAAGTGATATTGGGGTCATTGGCCAGGCGCGAGAACTCCCATGATCCAGAATAGCGCAGCCCGACTTTGCCCTGACGCCACAGCAGGTCGATGTCGACCGTGTTGAACGCATCGATCCAGTAGGTAGCCAGCTCGTACATCTCGGCAAAGGCGCGCTTGTAAATGGGCGTGTTGGGTCCGATGAGACCGTTGCGGTAGGCGGGCAGACCCTCTTCGATGCCGATGAACTTATCGTCATTGAGATCCATTTCGGGCAGAATGGGCTGCATCATCGAGGGCAGGATCTGCAACGCCAGAGGCCACAGGTTGCCAGAGGCCTGCTCGACTTGCCAGGGCGCCAAGCCGTCGCCGGCCTCCTTCAAGGCCTTGGCCACCTCCATCTCAGCGCTCCAGGTCGCTGGCGGTTCCAAGCCCAAGCTGTCGAGAGTTTCCTTGTTGTAGGCCAGGCCGACTTCGATATTGGGCCAGATGTTATCGATGGGCGCTGTGTAGACGCGCCCGTCGGGTTGGATCAGAGAACTCATGAAGGACGGGTAGAAGATGTCGTTCCAGGTCTCGTATTGCGGCGCGTAGCGATTCGGCTGGGCCAGGTATTCGTCCATGGGCACGGCCCAACCGTTCTGGACAGCGAAGTTGTGCGTACTACGCACCAGATTGGGGGACGTGCCCGCGGTGGCGGATGCGGTGAGCCAGGCGAAGTAGTCCTCGCCGCCCGGTCCTTCTTCCCACACGATCTCGGCGCCGGGGTTCGTCTCCTCGTAGCGTTGGGCGAGAATCCGCGGGGCATTGACGACAATAGGGTGCTCGGCCGAGCGGCTCGTCCACTCGGTCGGTGTGTACGAGCCACCGATCCAGACGCGCACCGCGGTTCTCTCTGCCGCCGGCGGGGCAGCCTGCTCTGAGTCGTCCGCTGTGCTGGCCGCCGGCTGGTCGATCTCTACTTCAGCCGGCGCGCAGGCTGCCAGCAGCGCCGTACCGCCCAGCGCGCCTGCCAATGATAGGAATCCGCGCCTACTCAACTCTCTCTTCTGCATGGTCATTTAATCTCCTTAGGTTATTGTATTTTTGATTGCTACACTCGATAATGCAGGAGGCATAATAGCATAGCAGGTCTCCGATTGGCAAAAGATTTTCTGAAAGGGCGCGTCCCAAGATGAGGGTGAGTTTCTGGCTCGCCTCCAGGCGGCTACACTGGATTCGGCTCGTCGTTTATCGTCCTGACAATCCTGATTCAGACAATCTGTTTCTGGCTCCAAACTTGGGCGATGCTGACATCCGGATGCCCCACACTGAGATGCGCCTCGGGAGCGCAGGCGTCTCGCCTGCCCCCGGCGACAAAGGTTTATACTGCGGTTTATACTGCGGTTTATACCGCGGAATCTACGCCAAATTCAGCGCCGAATTTCGTCCACACATTCTCCTCCAGCGCTGCGCACGCCGCCCGGACGTTGGTCTCCAGCTGCTCCACATTCAGGCTGCCAATTGGATTGCCATGGATGCGCGTCTCCTTCAGGCAGAATTGAATCGCCAACTGCAGAAGATCGATCTCTTCTTGCTGACACCACTGCAACAGCTTGCGCGCTTCATCGACATCGGCATCGGCTTTGTAGCGCCCTCTCTCCATCGCTTGATCGATATCGATCCCGGTCAATAGACCTCGCAAGATGGACCAGCCGTTCATAATGCCTACATCGGCGGCCGCGGCCGCGGGTAAAAGCCTATCGGCTGCGGTTTGGCGTATCAGATTATAGTCATTGAAGCACAGAATCAGATCGACATCACCCGTGGCGATGGCCTGCAGATGAAAGTCATGGGGACGCATCCCATAACCGACATGGCGCGCCTGACCGCGGGCCTTGAGCTGTAGCAGCCCGGCCAATGCGCCGTTTTTGGCCAGCGTAGGGTCGATCTGCGGTGGGTCGTGGATCAGCATACCGTCAAAATAGTCAGTCCCCAATATCTGCAGCTGATCCTCCACATCGCGGATGACGCGTTCGGCCGAATAGTCTGGCTCGCCTGCGCCGGCATAGCCGCCCCATTGGGCGTCGGAGTGGCAGCAGAGCCGTCCGGTGATAATGACATCTTCTCGGGGAATCTCTCGTAGCGCCAAGCCCAACTTACGCATGGAATCACCGTAGCAGCGCGCGCAGTCAAAGTGATTCACCCCCAGCCCTACGGCATGTTTGACAAGGGCAACGGCCTCTTCATCCGCGACGAAACCGAATCGGTTGCCAAAGCCCTGCGTGCCAAAGGGAATTACGGGAATCTCCAGATTGGTCCTGCCAAGTCGGCGGCGTGGAAGAGATAGAGTCGCTTGGGTCATGATTCATTTCCTTTGTTGGTTCCTTCCCTGCGCCAGGCCCGGGCGCCACCTACTGGATTCGATCACAGTGGCGCGCTAATCTCTCGCTCCACAACACCATCAAGCGGCACAATTCGGTTCGATTGGGCGCGTTCTCCTCTGTCAGCGCCAGGGCCTTTGCGCTGGGCAGATCGTTCATCGGCGCGAGCTCGCCGCTTTCCAGCAGGTTGGCTATGGTTTCCAGCGCGCTGACCCCCTCTGCGTAGTCGGCGTTGGCTGTGCCGAGCCACGCTTTGGCCTGGGCGAGGGCGCGGCTCGCGGCGCCTTCTTTGTCCACATGGGGCGCAATTCTACCCTCCCCGCGTCGGCGGAAGAAGCCACGGATGGCCGCCACAATGCTGGGATCGCGCACCGTGCCGTCAGGGTAGACAACGCCGTGGATGTCTCGCCAGCGGCTCACGCCGATCATCAGCTCCCACAGATACCAGCCGATACCAACTTCCTGGCAGATTTCCAGGGTAACATCATACGGGTTGGCCCGCGCCAGACAGGCCAACTCCGAGATAAAGAGCGGCTTCTGATACGCATTCGCCAGCTGGATGCCTTCGTCGATATGGGCGCGGATGGCGGACCGGGTGGGCCTGTAGTCGTGAAAGGAGAGCGCATCGACATCTGCTCCGACTTGCGCCAGGTTTTTGGCATAGGCTACGCCCACGGTAATGGGGCGTTCACTGTCAAGCTCTTTTATGACCCGGCAGAAATGGCGCACAAAGTTCCAGATCGTGCGGATGCGCTCGGCCCGTTCGGGGGCATCTTCTCGCACCCACTGGGTGATCATCGGCTCGTTCATGATGTCCCACATGGCCAGGCCGGGCTCCGGCCCAAGGGTCTGCACCAGATCGCGGCAGTACTGTTCGCCAGCCGGCCAAAAGTCGGGCCCCAGCCGCTGGACGCCCGGATTGGGAATCCACTTGTTCTCCGTGGTTCCATAGGTGGGTAGCGTATCATCGAAACAGGAGTCCCAGACCACCGGCATAACGCTGATCCCCCGCTCGTGGGCCGCGCGCGTAAAGTGTCGGAGCCGGGACAGAAAAACCTTGGGCTCATGCTCATAGACGACGTAGGCCAGGAAGGGGCGCACGCTGTTCAGCCCCAAACGCTGGGCATAGGTCAACTCCCGTTCGACCAACGCTTCATCGTAGTCGCGCCAGAAGGCGATATCGTTGACAGCCGTGCTGGGCACGTAGTTGAAACCGCGTACATGGCTATATGGTTTGAGGCATTCCATCGCGTTCAATCCTTCTATGTGTTCCTGATGGGACAGCGGTCGAGAGAAGCGAGCGGTTGCCCCTGTCTGTCTCTGACGCGCAACTGTACCGAGCTGGCTCTGTGCGGCGCGTTGCGCACGACATCGATTGTCAGCACATCGAGGGGATTGGCCGGCGCCAGCGTTTCAGCCGCCAGGTCGCCATCCTCGTCATCCAACCAGACGAGTTGAACGTCTCCCACAAAAAATACCCCAAAAACGCCGCTCAGACGAAAGCTGGTGTCGATAGGTTCTGCCTGCAAAGGTTGGTGACAACAGCCTGCGGGTGTCACATTGACGATGGGGCCTGGACAGCGAGCGACGTGCCAGTCGATGTCCAGGCTCTGCGTGTCGCCGGGCGCCATCCTGCGCAGGGGCCCCAGAATTTCGGCTTCCAGGTGATAGAGTTTCAGTTGGCCGAAATCCAGCCCGCCCACGCTCTCGCCGTGTCCTGTGGTCCAGCATTCAACTGAGGCGCCCCCATCCGGGTAGGTCTCGTCGGGCCAATAGGGAAAGCGCTGGCAGAAGGCGAAATTCCTCTCTTGGTTGACGAAGGCCACCCACCCGGCCGGCGAATCAACGCCGATTTTGCCCAAGCGGTATTGGTACTGTGCGCCCAACAGATTGGGCCGCACATCGCGCTGCCATTCAGGGTTGTCTTCTGCCCCGAACATAACGTTGTAAGCGCGGGCGAACTTGCTGTTGGGATTGGTCGGGATGTAGAGCCAGGCCTGATCATTGTGGGTCTCCTGGCCGCTGGCGTCCTGGCGGGTGGCATCCACCTGCACCACATCCCATATACTCCAGAAACGCTCTTGTTCAGAGATGTTTTTCATCTCCAGGTGAAGGCTGACGTGGGCTGCTCCCGGATGCAGCGTACACTGGCGCGTAATCTGGATGCCGGTGCGCTGGTCTGGCGGACTGCGCATGAGGATAGTTGCCGCGCCGCCGGGGGCATCTACTGTTTCGAGCTGATAGCGTCCCGTATCGAGGACAGGATCCGGCGGGCCGCGCCATTGATCCGCGCGCGTCCAGCCCTGGGGGGCCGGCCAGGTCTTGTCCCCGCCATAGTTCTTCCAGGCCGCTATGCTGCCATCGCCCTGGTTCTCCTCGGCTGAGAAGAGTTTCCCCGCCAGATTACGATCGATCCACAGATAGGGATAGGATCCCAGATTGAAGGCCATTATGCGCCCACCGATGTCGGGCACGGCCACCAATTCCACCAGACCGTTGCTCAGCTTGATGGCCTGCCAGCCGTGAAAGTCGATCTGATCAAGGCGACAACTTGGGACTGCCGCTGTCTGGACATCCATAAAAACTTCACCTCCGACGAGAAAGAGTGAGAAGGAGAGAGAAGTGAGAGGGGGTTCTCTGTTCTCATTTTTTGTCAAACGTTGCCTGGCGAATATAGAGCTTGGTGTCAGCGGGGGGTTGTTGTTCATAGCCTTTCCAGGCATATGGATCGATGCCGGCCACCGGAATGACCCGGCGCACATCGGCGCGCGCCACCGGCTGACCGCCCTCTGTCTTTACCCAAGGGAGCAGGGACTCGCTGCTCAGATAGTGGTTGACCAGCACCCGCCGATAGTGGGACTGCGTGCGGTTCTTACGTGATTGGTGGAGCAGATAACCGTTAAAAAAGACAACGCCGCCGGCTTTGACCTCGACCGGGATCTGGGGCGACTCATCGAATCCATAGGCCATGTCGTCATGGGTGTCGAACTCGTCAGGGTTTCCATGCTTCTTGGTGGGATAGAGATAGCCCGGCCGCTGTGACCCCGGAATCACCCACATACAGCCGTTTTCCACATAGGCATCGTCTATGGCGATCCAGGCGCCGATCAGAGACCGATCCCGCGTGGGAATGTAGTTTTCGTCCTGATGCCAGGATTGACCCTGGTAGCCCGGCGGTTTGATGAAGAGCATCGACTGCATGCATTTGACATTGCCCGACCAGTGCGCCAGATGCGCGCCCGCGATCTGACTCAACACGCCGCTGATCTTGGGGCGTCGGGTATATTTCTCCATGACCGGACTTACGTAGTGGGGCTGATGGATAGCCAATATCCGGGAAAGAACCTGTTCGTCGCTGAGGTGGGCCGGGACCGGCTGGATCGTCTGATTGGGATATCCACCGCGCGCCACCTTGATGATATCCTGCTTCAGATCGGTCAACTCATCCGCGCCGAGTAGGTCGGGCACGGCCAGATAGCCGTTGTCTACATAGAAGGCGACCTGTTCCTGATCCACGATCTTGGGTACTTCGATGCGTTTGCTCACTGGCTGTTTCCTTGTCTCTGACCACTAGCCACTGGCGCGCCGCTACAGATCCGCAATGGATTCTTGGACCGCCGCGATCGTGTTCTCGATATCTTCCTCGGTGTGGGAGAGCGAGAGGAACATCGGGTGGGAGGGATGCAAGTAAAAACCGCGTGCCAGGCACCCCTGGAGCATAGCGATGCAACGGTCTTTATCCTCGCTCTCCATGACCGGCGTGGGCATAGGCCCTGTGCCCGTCAGCCGGTAGCCGAGGCCGGCCTTCTCGCATACCCCGTTCACGCCCTCGATCAGACGGTTTCCGATCTTCCACTGATAGGCGATGCCATCGCGGCGCTTCATCTCGTTGATGACCGTCTCGATGCTCACCAGGCTGGGAAGATCGCAATGGAA
Source organism: uncultured Caldilineaceae bacterium (assembly GCA_958295915.1). Classification (GTDB taxonomy): domain Bacteria; phylum Chloroflexota; class Anaerolineae; order Caldilineales; family Caldilineaceae; genus Bin5. Next base: position 885,164 of record OY282381.1, on the reverse strand, counting down.
CGTCGCCGCCATCCAGGTGGATTGGCACTGCTGCGAGCCAAGGATTTCCTTGCGGCCGGCCACGAAACTGCCGGGGTACCCATTGCAGCAGGCCTTGCCGAAGGTCGTCAGATCGGGTGTGACGCCGTAGTACTCGCCGGCCCCGCCAAACGCCACCCGAAAACCGACCTTGATCTCGTCGAAGATACAGAGCGCGCCGTACCTATGGGCCATGTCCACGCAGCCTTGCAGAAAGCCTGCCGGCGGCCCATCGCCGCGGATGGTCTCCATGATCACACAGGCAATCTGGTTGTCGCGCTGTTTGAAGCACTCTTCCAGCGCATCGAGATCGCCGTAGGGCACTTCGAGGGTGAGCGGAGCGATGATGGCCGGCGCGCCCTCATCCTCCGGTCGCGCCCAATCATGCCAGCCATGGTAGCCGCTACGAATGACCTTGTCGCGGCCGGTGTACGCCCGCGCCAGCCGTACAGCCGCCGATGTGGCCGCGCTGCCGCCTATGAGAAAACCCAGCATCTCTACAGCCGGGATCAGCTCGATCAACATCTCCGCAACCTCCAGCTCCTTGGGATGCGCCGTGCTGTAGATAGCGCCTTCCTGCATCTGCCGTTGTACGGCTGCGTTGACAACGGGATCGTTATAGCCGAGCAGGATGGGGCCGAAGCTCATCAGATAATCCAGATACTCGTTGCCGTCCACATCCCAGAAGCGGGCGCCGGCCGCGCGTTGCGTAAACACCGGATAGCCCAGCGCCAGCATCTCATGGCTGCGTTTATGCCCCTGGCAGCCGCGCACGATCAGCTCGTCGGAGCGCTTGAGCAGCGCTCTTGATTGCTCGATGTTGTATGGTTTGACTGGCATACTCTATCTCTCCTCTTAGCCCAATCTCTCCTCTTAGCCCAGATCCCCGGCGTCCCCGAAAATAACGGGACAGTATGCTGGGTCGTCAATGAATGCGGTCAGACCTTGGCGCGCATCCCCTTTGGGGCGCGATCTTTCTGTGCGCATATGAATGGCAAAACTGCGTCGGGGATGGGATGACAGGTTGGGCCCGCTGCCATGGAAGGTCAGCTTCTGGTGGAAGCTGGCGCTGCCTGGGGGCAATATGGCAGGCGCCTCCCGCCATTCCTGATTGTAAGCCATCCGGATCGCGTCCCGCTGGGCTTCGTACTCCTGGGAGGAAAAGTCTCCCTCGGTCGACAAGCCCCACCTGTGTGAGCCAACTACGAAGTGCATCGGGCCAGAGACGTCGGTGACATCGCTCAGCGCAACCCAGGCTGTGAATAGCTCGCTATCCTCTTCCCAGATGCCCCAGTAGCGGTAGTCCTGATGCCAGCCAACATTGGCGCGGATCTGCTGACCGGCGACGGTCGGCGGCTTATAGAGCAGTTGCACCCACCACACCTGAACTGCGTTGGCGCCGGTGACTTCCGCCGCCTTTGCTCCCAACGCCGGATGAGATACGAGCTCCATAATCGCGCGGCTGGCGATCTGCGGCATCTCGATCTTGCAGAGCGCGTTGGGGTCGTCGCCAGGCTTCCAGTAAGAGGGCCGCGGCGGGACGCCCGTGTCATAGTCACCCGCTCGCACCGCGTCCATGCCCGCTACGGCCCGGCCAACGACATCCCTTGGGATCACCGGCTGCGGGCAGATATAAAAGCCATCGGTCTGATAGCGCTCCTGGGAAAAAACAATCTCATCAACTTTCATACCGAAGCCTCCTTATGATCGCCTAAATGCGATATCATTGGGCCGCATGACGCATGGCCTCCAACGTCTCATAGCAGGCCGCCAACGGATGGTAATCCGTTTTGGAGGCTGGGCTTTTCAGATCGTCGTATTTCTGATTGTCCGCGTTCAAGATGCGATACCATCCGCCGTACTCATGATCGACAAAATGTCGATCGCAGAATTCCCAGGCCCTGTCGTACCAGTCCCAGTAACGGGCATCGCCGGTTCTGAGCGCCAGGAGGGCTGCTGCGGCGAAGGTTTCGGACAGCGCCCAGTAGTAGCGATCCCTGTCCAGGATGCGCCCATCCGGCGCAAACGTGTACTGCATGCCCCCGCGTTCCTCATCCCAACTCTTCTCCAGCGCGACATCGAAGAGGGCGCGGGCGCGCGCCAACATCCAGGCTTCGGGGCGATACCGTTCGAGGATCAGCAGCAGCTTGGCCCACTCCGTGAAGTGGCCCGGCAGGTAGCCGTAGGGTTTGAACAGGTTCTGGGGATCGTCCTTGTTGTAATCCCAATCATGGCTCCAATCGGTACGGTAGTGTTCCCAAACCAGGCCGTCCGCTTTGTCGGCCAGATCGACGCAGATGCGCTGCGCCAGCAGATGGGCACGCTCCAGATACTTTGCTTCGCCGGTGGCCTCGTAGGCCGACAGCATAGCTTCGCACATGTGCATATTGGCGTTCTGGCCGCGATACGGCTCGATTGCATTCCAGTCGCCGGCCTTGATCTCATCCACGTAGAGCTGCGCGTCCGGCTCCCAGAAGCGGGCTTCCAGCAGGTTGTAGACGTCCGAGGCAAGCGCGGACGCGCCGTCGATGTCGGCTTTGGCCGCGCCGGCCGCCGCCAGCAGCGCAAAGGCGTGCCCATAGCAGTGACGCGTGCCGTCTTCCAGCGCGCGCCCCTGCAACACCCAAGCGAAGCCGCCATCGGCTTGGCGGTGCGCCTCTTGCAGGAAACGCACTCCATGTGCCGCCGCCTCCTGATATGCTGGCTCGTCCAGAGCCAAAGAGGCCAACGAATAGTTGTAGACAAAGCGACATGTGCCGACCAGATGTTTCGTCATGCGGTCGAAAATCGAGCCATCGTCGCGCAACTGATTGATGTAACCGCCCCACTCCGTATCGATGCAGATCGGATGATAGAACGACATGATACTGCGCATGTGATTGCGCAGGAATGCGGCATCGCGATAGGACATGTTGAAACCTCCTATGCCTTGCTATCTGAATCCGATACTACCGAACCCGGAGGCTGCTATGGCGTCACAGCCAAGCTCCCCACGGCTCTCGTTTTTGCAGCTGTTCGCCCAGCGCTGCGTACAGATCCGGCAGATCAAACGCGGCCAGGCAGTTCTCCATCAAACAGGAAAAGGGCCAATTATGCAAGGGCCTGTCGATCAGAAGCTCGTAGCTGGGCAGATAGTTGACGATCTCGCAAGCTGGCCGGGATCTGTGCAGCAGGGCTGCCAATACAGCAGGCACAGAGCCGACGCCTCGGCCAATCAGGTTCACCGTTGCGCCCCCGTCTTCCAGGAAGTCTATGGCACGCAACAGGTCATAAACCCGTCGGCCAAGATAGCTTTCGCCCATCATGCTGCCATAGCTGGCGTACATATAGTCTGATCCATAGGGTTCGAGCGGTTCGCTGGAGCCGCAGGTGGTGGGAAAGCTCTGGCCTGTGCCTCGCAGATCGGCTGCCAGAATCCGTTCTCCATCAACAAGCCGGCGCTGCAGCCAGGGCAGCTCGGCGCAATCTTCTTCACTCGAAAGATGGCCGACATAAAGAGATACGCTCCCCACTGGCCGGCGGCAGAAGTTCTCCAGGTCGCCGAACATGGTCAATATGACTTGGATGCCCGGCTCAGTCTCCACCGCGAATTGATAGCCCTTGCCGATTGCGGGGATGTGACCTCCGCTATGGCGCAAGTAGCGGAAATGGGGCGGCGTTTCCGGGATATCTATCTTCAGATGGCGCCTGACCGATTCCATCAATGCCTTGTGGTCAAGGCGGGGCCGTTGCGCTTTCATCTTCTGGGCGCGCGCTTGGGTGAAGGCAAATATCTTCTTGCTGCCGAACTTGACCACTTCCCCCTGGGCTGCGTTGAGCTGCGCTTCTGGGATCTCCTCCATCTCCGGCTCCTGCCATGCCGCTTTCAGCCCGGCATGTTTGATAAAGAACCGATACATCGCCTCCCTTGCATGTTTGTGATAGCCATGATCCAAGTCGCCCACGCTGATTTCAGCCGAGTCCGGGGAGCCCAGCAGGCCGTGTATCTTTTTCAGATCCGCGAAAGCCTGTTGCGCGCCGCGCAAGTCAAAATAGCAGTTTTCTTCCGCCAAAATCAAAGTGGGGCGCGGCGCATAGGCCAGGAGCAGATCCGCCTCGTCCAGCCCGAATTCCAGCGCGCGGGGTGGGTTCTGTTCGGCGTCCGCGGGCAGCTCGTTTTCGAGGTTGGAGAGCCAGCTGGTGATATAACAGTCTGGCGCCGCCATCGTGATCCGGGGATCGAGGGCTGTCACCTGCGTGGTCTGGGTTCCGCCGCCGGAACAGCCGCTGACACCGACCCGGCTCGCGTCCGTCTCCGGGCGCGCCAGTAGGTAGTCCAGACCGCGGATAGCGTCCCAGGCGAACCAGCTGCCGACAAAATCGCCGGTCAGCGACATCCGGTTGCCGATCATATTGTGGGCCACCGTCGACCTGGGTCCGGGCTCCTGTTCCGATACACCTTCCTCGGCATAGAACTGGCGTCTTTCGCCCTGACAGACGGGATCCAGGATCAGGACGGCAAACCCCTTTCTGGCCAGACCCTGAGCAAAGAACTGGTAAGGCGCATAGGCTTTGCCGTTTTCGGCATGGCCGCAGAGCCCGAGGACACAGGGTAGCTCCTGTTCGACTTTTGCCGGCAGGTAAAAGTTGGCGCTGACCATGAATCCGGGGCGGCTCTCATAGACGATCTTTTCCAGCCGAAATTCTCCCCAATCCAATTCGCCCGTACTCTGCGCCTTGAGGTCGGTTCTGGCGGGCAGCGCCGGGAAGCAGCGCGCCACCTTTGAACGGATATCCAGCACGTATGCTTGGGCCTCCGCCTGCGTCTGAATCGCCCCCAATCTCTCGGCTCTTGCCTGCATGATCTGGCGCACTCGGTTGACCATATATTCGTGGACCATATGCCCGTAGCGATTTTGGCGCATTGTCAGATTTCCATGAATGAAATACAGAGCTTCTCTCTATCCGGCATTCCCGCCAGTTCAACACGTGACCACTGATTTATGTGACCAGGGCGCTCATGCTTCACCCCTTGCGCGAACGTCTTCGGGAAGAAAAAGAAGATGATCAGGCCAGGCGGCAGCACGGTCACGGAGGCGGCCATCAACCAATGGTATAGCAGGGCGAAGAGCAGACCGAGGGGGCCAAATTCAAACAGGGTGAATCCGATGACCCACGGCGAAATAAAGAGCATCGCCACCCAAAACTCGCGTCTTGCTCTGGGACTCATCTGCTTCATGGCTGTTTGCAGTCCTTGACCAATGGGGATGAGAAGCGAAGGTAAGGGAGTAGAGGAGGGAGGTGAGAGCGGGCTCTTGCCCTCTCTCTACTGCGACTCGCTATAATGGCGTCAGTGGTGCATGTCCTTCATGTCCAGCGTGCACTGAATGGCCGTGACAAAGGGCTCGGATCCAGGTTTCACCTCCTGACTTCATTCTACTCGCTTCGTCAACGACGGCATACCATGGGTGATGTGACACGCGCGCGACCGGAACGGTTTTGCATTCTTGAGCTATGCTCTCCTTGCGGCGCGTACTGCGTATCAGTATACTACATCTGTTTCTCGCGCCTGTATGTATTCTCAGGCTATTTTTTCTGTCTCTTCTCCGTGGCTCCGAGGAGCAAGTGTGTACCCGTCGTTGCCTGTTGGTCCGCTTTCTCTGCCTACGGCCCAGATTCTGGCTCTCGCGGCTGCCTGGCTCGGCCTGAGTGTAATGGCTCAGGTCGGTAAGCGTCTGCGGTTGGATCCGGACCTAACCTGGAATCTGGGCACGATCGCGCTGGGCGCGGGTCTCATTATAGCCCGGCTGTCTCATGCAGTCCAGTTCTGGAATCTGTATCGAGCGGAGCCGCTGCTGCTGATCAGTCTCCGCCCCGGCGGGCTTCTCTTGTGGCCAGGAGTTCTCGGCGCGCTGGTCGGGGCCTATGCCTATCTGATACACAAGCGGGTGGATCCAAGGCCCGCGGCGGTGGCGGCGGTGTTTGGCCTGCTCGCCGGCGGCGCGGCGCTGGAGGTGTCCCACTTTCTGACCGGCGCGACGGTGGGGAGGCCCAGCGCCATGCCCTGGGCGCTGATCTATTTTGGAGAGATGCGTCATCCGCTAGCCCTCTACCGGGCAATGGGGATGATGTTGATTGTGGGCGGTTTTCTGCTATGGGGAAACTGGCGCAGGCCCGTACGCGTCGCGGGCCAGGCGATCCTTGCGCACGCGCTTCTACGCCTCTTTGCCGACGGCTTCAGCGCCGGCTCCCAGCTCATCGGCCCGGTGCGGGTTTCACAACTAGGGGCCTTTATCCTGGCGCTGGCCATGGCGACGCTCCTGGCGCGAACGCGCGGCGGCGAGCAGAGCGCGCCAAGAAACACGAGCGGCCAGTGATCGCTGTCTTGGGGAGGCTCAACCGAGAGCGTGGAAAGGGAACTGTTGGATCACCAGCAAAATGCCGGACGCAATCGATATCCGCGCCGGTGATGATACCAATGTATTGCTCACCCCGCGCGTGCTACCCAGCCGTAAGGTTGCATTTTCCAGCGGGTACTCGAGGCCCTGGTAGGTGACGCCGGTCACTTCTGCGCTGAGCGCCACCGCGCTGACGAGGCTGCCGGCTGGTCCGGACAGTGTCACAGATTGGTTGTCTCGCAACACCTGGGCCAACTGATCCCCTTCGGCAATGGCGAGGGGAATCGGCCAATCCTGTTGGGCCAAAATCAGAAGATTGGCCAATGTCTGGTCGAGCCGGTCTCCCACTGCGCCGAGCAGCAGAATTTCGGTAGCGCCGTCCTGCACGGCGCGCGCGAGCGCCAGTTCCAAATCGGTGGCGTCTTTGGCCACCGGGTGCTTCTCCACCGCGGCTCCTCGCGCGCGGAACCGCGCCAGGAGCGCTGGATCGATACTGTCCAGATCGCCGACAATTACATCGGGAGATAAACCGAGGGCCGCCAGATGGCGCGCGCCGCCGTCGGCCGCGATTCGGTGGTCATCCGTCCGCAGCCAGCGCGCCAGCGCGCCATACTCTGCGATTTCCCCGTTGACAAAGACGACTGCCCGCACGTCTTCCACACACCTCTACAGGAACGCCTGCCATGCGAAGATCGACAGCATCATCACACTGATTATGAACTCTACAACCATTGCCAGCAGAAAGCCGCCGATATAGCCTTTTACGGCCTGCATAGCTGCAGCTCGGTTGTTCGGCGCAAAGATATCGTTGCCCACAGGCTCCATGCTTGTGCCCGCTCTCTCTGCCAGAGCAGAAGACTCTTGCGCACGCCGGCATTCCATAAGCCACAGGGCTGTGAGCGAGCCGACGATTGCGCCGATAAAGGCGCCGATGATAGGGATGCTGGAAAGCAAGAGCGCGCCGAACAGCCCACCGAGAATCGACACACCAATGGAACGCCACCCTGCGCCCGAGCGCCGACTGCTTACCAGACTCAGGATCAGGTCTGCGCCCCAGGAGATGACCGTCAGAATGGCCAGCGCCAACAGTGTTGGCCAGCCAATGTGGGCAAAGCCGTCAGCCCAGGCCCAGATGAAGACGCCCAGCCAGATAAACAGCGGCCCTGGCAAAACCGGCACAACCGCGCCGACGATACCCAGAAATATGAATAGATAGCCGATAAGGAAGAAAAGGGTTGAAAGTTCAAACACCGAAAGCTATTCCTCCAGCCGCGCAACGCCATCCACCACTCGTAGCGGCAAAATTATATCTCTGGCAAAGAGTGGCGGCACATCCAGGCCCAGGCGTTCGTACAGCCCTGGCGGCACGCCTATATCGGCCAGGTAGAGTTGGCCAATGGCTGTTTGCGCCGACGGTTGCATCAACCCCTGTTTGGGCAGGGCCAATGTCATGGTGGCCGTTGCACGGATATGCGGATTGAACAGGCGGCCGCTGGTTGTGTCCAGTCCGCTAGGCGCGTCCAGGCTGAGGATCGGCGCCACACTGCTGTTCGCCAACTGGATCAGATCGGCGGCCCGGCCTTTGGGGGCGCCGGATAGCCCGTAGCCGATCAGCGCGTCGATGATCAGATCGGCCGGCGGCAATTCCCAACCATCTTCCGCCCAGGCCAGGGGCGCGTCTAGCTGACGCAGAATCGACAGTTGATCGTTCAGCGCGCGCTCTGTTGTGTCGTTGGGCTGATGGGTCAACACTATCTGCGTCCATGCGCCCCAATTGAGCAGATGGCGGGCCGCCGCCAGGCCGCCGCCGCCGTTGTTGCCCCTGCCAGCCAGCACAACAATCGGACGATCTTGCAGTACGTTCTCTGGCAAGTCGTTCTCTGGCAAGTCGTTCTCTGACAGGATCCGTTTGGCCAGCAGAGCCAGATTGCGCCCGGCATTCTCCATCATCTGAGGCGGCAGGATGTGATAGTCCTCGATCATCAGCCTATCCACTTCTCGCATCTGAGCGGTGGAAAGCGCTGGGAGAATCATTCTCTGTTCTCCGGTATTGGCATCTTCGGTATTGGCGGCGGCAGGAGCAGAAAACTCAGAAGCCAGCAGGCCAATGCCGGCATGACAATTGTGCTGGTCCACATATGAACCGACCAATCGACGCCTGCAGTGGGCAGCAAGATCGCGTAGTATCCACTGTAGAGAAGCGTTGGCATGGTCGGGGCCAGCCAGCGAACGGCGCGCGGATTGCGACTTGGACGCGCCCACCAGGCCAGATAGTCTACCGCCAAGGCGGCAATTCCCATGCCGACAGCCAGCCAGATCATCAGCGGCCGTTGGTAGTCTACAATCGTTGCCCCCAGAATCGCCAGCCCCAGGGCAGATGTGACCGCGCCCAGAGGCAAGCGCCAGCGGCGCAGGCTCAGAAGCAAAGGGCCGACCAGCACAGCGGCTGTGACTATCGTTCCGGTCAGCCCGGCTACTTTGGCCACATCATTGCGAAAATAGCTGTTGTCTGGCGTGCCCAGTTGCACTGTCACTGGAAAGGAGAACATCATGAAAAAGACAAGCGCCGCCAGCAACAGGCCCAACGAAACGATCGCGGGCGCGAGGGTACGCCAACTGCCGGTATCGTCTTGTCGGCGCCACGCGGCCCGTAAAGGCCCGGTGACAATCAAGCCGATGCCGACCCCCAGCAACAGATGGGTCGGGCTGAAGAGAGCATCAATGCCCTTTTCGATGCCGAACAATTCATGCCACGCCATATCGCCGACACCGCCGGCGGCGAAAATCAACAGGCCGCTACCCGTCAGGCGATAGCCTTCGGGAATCGCCCGAGCCAGGGAGTATCCTTGCAACCGATTGATGACGATGGCGCCCGCGAGCGTCGCGCCCACGAGCAGATAGCCGCCGTAGAAAAAAGCATGCCAGGGTGTGAAGAAGGATTCATCCACGCGTCCGTGATTGTGCGCCCAGCCATCCAGATACAGACCGCCCAGAAAGACTGCGCTCAGCAGAGACATCAGCCAATCGAAGCGTAGGCCGGCGACCCGCTGCGCCTGACTAGGGGAAGCGGCGAACGATCTGGACGAAATTACACTACGCATTGCGCTCATTTCATTGGCCCTATACGCATTTCACATTTTTCAGTTTCAGTGACGATCCAGCTTTTCGAAAATAACAGTTCTCTCCCATATGCTCCGCTGAGTTCTCTATGATCGACCGGCACGCCAGAAATGAATCTTCCAATATTTTCGTGGATTCCTCGGATAAGGACAGGTTATCTTTGTCGTCTGATAGAGGGACAAAAAATAATTTCTTCACAAAGCGGTTGTCTTTAAGCCTTTGCAAAAGATGCCTGCGCTCTGATTTGCGCAATACAACAGCAATTGATTTCCCGAACGCAGAGAGCAAAGGATATCTCGCTCTGACGGCCTCGTTTACGATGCGCTGTTGGACACTGTCGAGCTTCGAAGTTCCACATAGGGAGCACAAGATATCCAGCACTGTCGCTGTATGGGTGATAAGCGCCGGGAAGTGGATTGTCAGCAGATCGACCTCAAGATCATACATAGCGGATAGATTCTTTGGCGTTAATCTATCACGCACGACCGCGTTTTCCAATCTTCTCGCGCCGAACAGAGCGGAAATTTCTCCCCGACTTTTCCTGAAGCGTATCATAGAAACGGCGCGATCTCGATGGTTTCTGAGAAGCGCGACAAGTAGAATCCTGTAGCTGTCGTCCTGTAGCCTCTTGATACCCTTGGTCAGCGCCGGATCACTGTAGCCGAGGTTCGCTATGTCAACCAGGATCTTTTCTTGGCCGCCATCCAGTTGGCTACGGACTTTTTTGAACGCGCTTAGCGACCGGTAATAGTAGCCTTCCTTGATCTCCGGGAAAGCCAGGTGCGGATGGCTCTTCAGGTTTTCGTACAAAAATTCACTGCCGGACCGGCCCGGTCCGACCACAAGCAGATAATCGTACAGCAGATGCCGGTTCATTGATGAGAGCCGGTCTGTTCAAGGAAATCGGCGAAATCGAGCAATGCCTGGGATACCGCATCCATCGTGATAGGTAGCCGCTGCACCAGAAGATCTATTTGCGCGGCATCCAGGTTAAACGTATAGAGGTTGCGGACAACGTGACGGAAGCCTCTGTACTTGTCGAGCTGGTTCCGGGTGTGGGCATCCAACACAGCCGGCCTGATGCTGGGAATCTCTGCGGCCATCTGCCGCAGCAGTTCTTGATGCCAATTCGCCCCCGTGGGCTTGGCGCGGTCAACGGCATCGGCGACCAGTTCGAGCAGATGCTCAACGCCTGTATAGAAGCCGTGCAGATTCAGCGCTGTGGCGTCCAGGTAATAGTCATCAGCGGAACGCTCCCCTTTCCGCCACACATTCAGCGTGCGCTCGACGACATCTCTCAGTTCTTGCAACTCATGCCGGATACGTCCAGCTACAGCCAGATATGTCTCGTTCACAGCGGTTGTCCTTCGGCGTAGATGACCGCATACATGTGGGGAGGGCAGCGGTCGAGATCGACCAGATCGATGCGAAAATGCGGTGAAATCTCCTGAAGCCGCGCAACCATCGTGAAATACTCTTCCGCGTGGATGCCCTTTGCCGCCAGATCGATGTCGGATGTGGCGCTGAACCAGAGCGTATGCGCCAGAGATCCGAACAACAGAACCTGTTCTGCGCCAAATTTCTCCCGCAGCAATCTGGCTGCCTGTTGCGCCACTGTCCAGGCCTCTTGACGACGACGAAGCTGTGCTTGCCTCTGTTCTTGGCGCCGTCGCTGGGCTGTGGCCGCATACACTGCCAGAGCGTCCGCCGCAACGCCCGTGCCGCCCATCACCAGTACCTCATCGCATCCTGGAATAGAGCCGCCAAATCGTCCGCGGCCGCTGGACGCGGCGAGAGTTTCGTCACCCGATGCTGGGGCAACGCGCCCTCCACCAAAGCGGGAATATCCGCCTCGGTGAAGCCGATGGCATGCAAGCCGTTGGGTACGCCGGTCTTCTGCATCAGGTCGATAATCGCTTGGGCCAGCGCCGCGCCCGCGTCCTCCTCGGCCACGCCAGACGTATCCACACCCATCAAGCGGGCTGCATAGAGATGCCTCTGTGGATTCGTCTGGGCCGTGAAGCGGAAGACAGCCGGCGCGTTCAGGATGACCGACATGCCGTGGGGAATGATCGGATGATCTGTCGGATACCCTGGCGGGTTATACTCTGACGCCATGCCGCTGACCGGATAGCTCATGCCGTGGGGCAGATGTACGCCGGCGTTGCCGAAGCCGATACCGGCGTAGGCCGCGGCCAGGAGCATTGCGCTGCGCGCCGCGTCGTCTTCCGGGTCCTGGATCGCCCGCACAATATTCCCTGATACCATTTCGATGGCCTTCGTTGCCCAAATGTCGCTGATGGGGTTGGCGCCTTGATAGGCTGGCCGCAGCGCTGGTCGTTCCGGCGCGGCGCGGCTGTTGTAGGGCAGGGCGGTCAGGGACTCCAGCGCGTGGCTCAGCACATCCAGCCCGGTGCTGGCGGCGGCCATTTTCGGCAGTGTCCGGGTATTGTGGGGATCGAGGATGCCCATCTGTGGACGCAAAGCCCGGTGCGCGATGCCGGTTTTGGTGTGCATTGTCGTCAGGTCGAAGATGGCGACACCCGTGGTTTCGCTGCCGGTGCCGGCGGTGGTGGGCACGGCGATGTGAGGCCGCACAGGTCCGGGCACAGGCATCCCTTTGCCGATCGGCGGGTTCACATAGTCGAGAAAGTCCGCCGGATAGGTGGCGTAGAGATTGGCGGCTTTGGCCGTATCCATTGTCGAGCCGCCGCCCACCGAGACATAGCCATCGAAGTTGCCGTCTTGGGCGAAGGCGATGGCGTGCTCGAAGGAGATGTCCGTCGGCTCCACCCGCACCTGGTCGTACAGAACCGCGTCAATGCCTTCGGCTCGCAGCGCCGATAGAACGAGTGTCACCGGCTCACTGCTTGCCAGGCGCGGGTCCGTGACCACCAGCGCCCGTTTGGCCCCCAGTTGCCTCATATCGAAGCCAACTTCGCGGGTAACCCCCGGCCCGTATTTGATGCTGGACGTGTCTATTGTGAAAGCTGTTTCTTTCACTCGCGCTCTCCCTGTTGACCCATTGTAACTCGTCGATTCCCCGCCCCGGCCGCGCCGCTCCGCTATACATACTTTTTTTCTGAAGATAACACATTTATGATACCTTAACACCATGCAAAAGGCACACCCTGGGCAAGGGCGCGTCCCGGATTTGTGTTACGATAATGCGTAGCGGATCGCTGCAGCGGACGGATCTTCAACCGAGAGCCGGTCTGTCGCCTGCCCACTGGCATACACCGCGGAGTTGCAACGGGTGGCGGCGACTGCGCTCGCGGCGGGTAGGGCGTAATACGGTGTCGGATCTCCCGACACCGCGCTTTTTTTGTCTGAATAGGGGGTGGACGGAAACATGACGGTCAGGAAGCGCAAAGGCTCGTTCTGGCCGGCGTTGCCGTTGCCACTATTGTTGCTGGCGCTGGCAACGGTGTTCCTGTTCGGCGACGACCGTGAGCATTTCTACCGACCGGGGCCTCACAACTTCCTCACAGCGCAGAGCATGTCACTGGCCGCGAACCTGTCCCCGGAACATGGTTTCCTGATGTTCTTGCGCCGGAACTCGGCCGCGGACGGCATGGCGTCGTATGAGCCATATACCCGTTTCCCGATTGGGAGCTATGCGCTCATCAAACTGGTTATCCTGCCCTTGGCGGATGAGTTGGCTGCGCAAATCTATGCCGCCCGGTTGCTGATGTTGTCGTTCTTCGCCGCGACCGCCGCGTTGGCATACCTTGCTCTCTCCCGTCTGTTCGCCAATCGCTGGATTGCCTTGACCGCTACGTTCCTGTCGTTCTCGTCCTATATCTGCCTGTACTACAACGATATGGTCTCCACCGAAGTGACCAGTCTTTTTGGCGTGTTGCTGACCTTCCATGGCATGGTCGTTTTCGTTCAGGACGGTCGTTTTCGGCAACTGCTGGTCAAGGCATGCGTCGCGACGCTGCTCGGCTGGCATGTCATGGCGTTGATTCTGCCGTTTGTCTTTTTCAGTCTGACAAAGGAACTGCTCCAAGCCTATTCAGCCAATCTACCCCCCCCCCCCCCCCCGAACATATGTTCTGCTCAAGCCGGATACGTTCGGTCGCCGCCACACTGCTTTCCAGCCGCTATCTGCAGCTGGGCATCGTCGCTATACTCTTCTGCGCATTGATGATGGGCTTTAACTTTGGCACTGAATACTTTGCGCTGAACGGCGAAACTCCACTGACCGAATTGCCTACTGTCAAGTCGATGCTGAAACGAATTGGGGTCGACGATGTATATCTTTCCAGGTACCCCCACCTAATGGACTGGCGACCTTTCCTGACGGGACAAATCTCGCGCATTGGCGGACTGTCAATCCCCTACTTTTTGCTTCAACTCTTTGGCTACGAATATACGCCTCACTACCGAACGACCTTATTCCTCCTAGGCGCCGTCGTATTTGCCGTGGGGCTGCTGGGCCTGTTTTTCGTCCGCTACAAAATCCTGACCGCGACGGCGTTGCTATCCGGCTGGTGCTGGGCGGCGCCGGTGCGCGGCTCGGCCGCTACCCATGACTTCGAAGTTCTGTTTCATATCGGCATCCCGCTGGTCTTTTTTGCGCTGGTTTCATTGCCTATACGCCGGCTGTCGGGTGATCGTCTGATTGAGGGGCTAGCCATCGTCGCGGGTTTGGTTTTTGTCCTGTCCAGCATCCCGATGGCGCGCGTTGGTCTCGACGCCGAAGCGCCTGAACATTATGAACATTATGTAACACTGACTGCCGACTTCGAGCGCATCCGGGCAATAGTGCAGCCGGGGCGCAGCGTTTTTGTCGCGATGCGGATTGACGGCGGCGTGGGACTGTGGGCTCGTAGTGAATCGCTGACTCTGGTGAAGTACTATCTTGCGGGAAGAATTTTTGCGCGCGACAGATCGGCGTACGATTTTCTCATCTCGGACCAACGCATAGATGGCCCCGCTCTGCTCACGCCGGAAAACGGCCAGGTGTTTCTCTACCATGGGATCGAATATTCAACTCTGATAGACGAGATGATCGCGAGATCTGAACTTGTCTTCCGTTCAGATTTTGATGTGTATCGCAGCGGGAACAGTCTGATTTACACCAGGGAGCGATGTTGGGGCGATGACGACGCCGGGTGGTTCTTCCTGCACGTCTTCCCCGTTGACGTGAACGACCTTCCCGACCACAGAAAACCGTATAGGTTCAACGCCCTCGATTTCCACTTCGACGAGTACAGGATTCCATTCATAGATCGATGTGTTGCCGTGCGTGATCTCCCCGACTATGACATCGCCAGCGTCAGGACCGGCCAGTACACCGAGGAAGGACAGCTGTGGGAGGCGGAGTTCGGCGCCGAGGTGTCTGAACGGCATGCAACACTGACTGCCGACTTCGAGCGCATCCGGGCAATAGTGCAGCCGGGGCGCAGCGTTTTGGTCGCGATTCGGTCTGGCGGCGCGGGACAGTGGTCGAATGACGACTCGATGACTCTGGTGAATGACTATCTTGCAGGGAGAAATCTTACGCGCGACAGATCGGCATACGATTTTCTCATCTCGGACCAACGCATAGATGGCCCCGCTCTGCTCACGCCGGAAAACGGCCAGGTGTTTCTCTACGATAGTACCGAATATTCAACTCTGATAGACGAGATGATCGCGAGATCTGAACTTATCTCCCGTTCTGATTTTGATGTGTATCGCAGCGGGAACAGTCTGATTTACACCCGGGAGCGATGTCGGGGCGATGACGACGCCGGGTGGTTCTTCCTGCACATCGTCCCCGTTGACATGAACGACCTTCCCGCCCACAGAAAGCAGTATGGGTTCGACAACCTCGACTTCCGCCTCGACGAGTACAGGATTCCATTCATAGATCGATGTGTTGCCATGCGTGATCTCCCCGACTATGACATCGCCGGCGTCAGGACCGGCCAGTCCACCGAGGAAGGACAGCAGCTGTGGAAGGCGGAGTTCGGCGCCGAGGTGTCTGAACGGCATGCAACACTGACTGCCGACTTCGAGCGCATCCGGGCAATAGTGCAGCCGGGGCGCAGCGTTTTTGTCGCGCTTCGGGCTGGCGGCGCGGGACAGTGGTCGAATGACGACTCGATGACTCTGGTGAATGACTATCTTGCAGGAAGAAATCTTACGCGCGACAGATCGGCATACGATTTTCTCATCTCGGACCAACGCATAGATGGCCCCGCTCTTCTCACGCCGGAAAACGGCCAGGTGTTTCTCTACGATAGTACCGAATATTCAACTCTGATAGACGAGATGATCGCGAAATCTGAACTTGTCTTCCGTTCTGATTTTGATGTGTATCGCAGCGGGAACAGTCTGATTTACACCCGGGAGCGATGTTGGGACGATGACGACGCCGGGTGGTTCTTCCTGCACATCGTCCCCGTTGACGTGAACGACCTTCCCGACCACAGAAAGCAGTATGGGTTCGACCACCTCGACTTCCGCTTCGACAAGTACAGGATTCCATTCATAGATCGATGTGTTGCCGTGCGTGATCTCCCCGCCTATGACATCGCCGGCGTCAGGACCGGCCAGTCCACCGAGGAAGGACAGCAGCTGTGGAAGGCGGAATTCGGCTTTGCGCCGTAGCGGGCGCTGGCGGCATTGCCAGCGCCGCCGCTGCCTAGGGAAGGGAATTCAATGAGGGGTGGACATAATTGATCCAAACGTCTGCTTTGCTTGCTCAAATGAGCCTATCGCCGTGGATTTCTGCTGAAATTGGCGCTCCTTGTCAGAGCGGATGGCCACTTTCTTCCTTTATGGCAAAGGGATGACTATGTATAGTCAGATGAAGGGACCAGGTTCCGTTTTTGTGACGATGTCAAAGAAGGAAGAATCCGCCGGACGCAACCGGGCGCCTCCCGATACTGTGGGAATCATCTAAGGGCGAGTGCTTGGCGGGAGTGGACCTGGCGTTGGCAGAGAAGAGTAGAGCGCAAAGCGAGGACGGCTTGCGCGTCGTGGCAAAGATCAGGCGCCAGTGCCGTTACTGGCCACTAGCCACTGGCGCCTGGCCACTGTAGTTGGCGTGTGGAGGTGTATCATCCTGTCTATCCATCCATTCTGAAAATCCTGATTCAGACAACCTCTTCCTCTTCCCCGGAAATCCGGGACGCGCCCCCTGCGCAAACGCCGTTTGAATCTTTTGCCCATGCGGGGTATACTCTTTTGACTGGAATCGAGACAGCCCAAAGCGGCGCGCGTCGGCAGCCTCGTTGCTACGACCCTAGACATAAGGACGTTTCGCCTATGCCTACGATCTCCCATGACGCCCTGAGAGACTACGGCGCGGCTATCTTTGCCGCCGCCGGCTTCCCCGCCGATCAGGGCCGTATCGTCACCGATCACCTGGTCGATTCCAATCTGGTGGGCCACGACTCCCACGGGATTATCCGCTTGCCGGGTTACGTGCAGTCGATACGGCAGGGCGGTATGCGGCCGGTCGGCACACTCAAAATCGTGCGCGAGACGCCGGTCTCGCTGGTCATCGACGCTCAGGGCGCCCAGGGGATTGTCCTGGCCACAAAGGCGATGCGGATGGCGGTGGAGCGCGCCAGAGAACACACAATCGGCGCGGTCGCAGTCCATCGCTCCACCCACATCGGGCGACTGGGCGCGTTTCCGCCCATTGCCGCAGAGCAGGACTGCATCGGGCTGCTGCTGCTGAATGGCGGTGGACATTTCACCGCGCCCTTCGGCGGGACAGGGCGACGGCTGCCGCCCAATCCTATCGCCTTCAGCGCGCCACGGGCCGCTGGCGCGCCGCTCATGCTGGACATGACCACGAGCATGGTCGCCGGCGGCAAAGTAGACCTGCAACGGGCCAGGGGGTTGCCCGTGCCTGACAACTGGCTGGTGGATGTCGATGGCAATCCGGTGACAGACCCAAACCGTTTTATGGCTGGCGAAGCGGCCATGCTGCCGTTGGGCGGTTCGCTGGGCCACAAGGGCTACGGCCTGGGCATGATGATCGACGCCATTGCCGGTGGTCTCTCCTGGGCCGGGTGCAGCGCCAATCCGCCGACCCGGGGCGGCTCTGGTTGGATCGCAATGGCGATTCGCATCGAAAGTTTTATCGACCTGGACGAGTACAAAGAGGAAGTGCAGAGACTTGTGGATTGGGTGAAGTCCTCGCCGAAGATGTCGGGGGCCAAGAATATCTACTATCCCGGCGAAATCGAGGAGGAGCGTCGCCAGGAGCGTCTCGCCAACGGAATCTATATCGAAGAGAGCACCTGGCAGCGCATCGTCGAGACCGGGGCGGGCGTGGGCGTATCCGCGCCGGCAATGAAGACAGAGTAACAGACAGGCAAAGGATCCGAGATGCCAATCTATACCAAACTGTTCCGCGCGCCCTACGCAGTGCCCAACGGCCTGCAGGCGACGACTGATGGTCTGTGGCTTGTGGATCAGATCACCGACCGGGTGATGTTGGTAGAACTGGACGGCGAGCTGGACTATTACGGCGTGCCCAAAATGATTCGTGAGATCCCCAGCGAATCATCCAATACCAGCGGCATGGCCTGGGGCGAAGGCAGCCTGTGGCTGGCGGCCAATGGCTCCGCCGGCCAGTGGCGTTCGCCCCGTGCGACCGATGCGGCGAAGGCAAAGGGGGAGATCCTGCAAGTGGACCCCGCGACCGGCGAGACCATCGCCCGCTATCCGTTGCCCGGCGGCGGTGGCACACATGGCATCGAGTACGATACCATCGAGCCGGGCCACCTGTGGCTGACTACCCTGAAGAACCAGACATTGACGAAAATGCGCATCAGCGACTGGTCCGCGCAACATGTCATCCCTCTGCCCTATCAACGCGCCCACGGCGTTGTGCGGGTCCAGGATGGCGTCTGGGTCGTCCACACCGGCGACCGAGTCATCGTTAAACTGGATGCGCGCGATGGCGCGGAACTGGCGCGCATCACCGTGCCTGAAAGCGAACCGGAACCCCACGGGCTGTGCGCCTACAGTCGGGACGTTGTCGGATTTCTCTACTGCGACGCGTCCTCAGGTTGGGTTGTCGAGATCAGGCAGGGATGACACCATGCGGTTTTCCTGCCTTCCCGTCTCCTTATACTCTGCCATCAGCGCCGGCGAGCGCACGCTGGCGGATTGGTTCCGTCTGGCCGCGGCTCTCGGCCTGGACGGCGCAGACATCAGCGTGGCCCATTTGGACTCTCTGGATAGCGAATATCTGGACAGGCTGCGGCAGCAGGCCCAGGACGTTGGCATCGTCATCGCTGGCATGGTGACATATACCGATTTCACCCACCCGGCCCCGGCCGAGCGGCAGCGCCATCGGCAGGAACTACGCATGTATATCGACGCCGCGGCGCGGCTGGGTGTGGACTTTCTGCGCGTGACCGCGGGGCAGAAGCATCCCGGCGTGACGCGCGCCGATGGGGTTGCCTGGGCAGCGGACGGGCTGACCGCGTGGGTGGACGAAGCGAACGCCGCCGGTGTCACCCTTGCCTATGAAAATCACGCCATCGGCTATGGCTGGACGCACTTTGACTTTTCTCAGCGCGCGCGCGTCTTCTTGGAGATCTGCGAGGCGACGGCCGATAGCGGACTGCGGATCCTCTTCGACACAGCCAATCCGCTGGCGGTCGATGATGATCCGCTGGCGGCGCTGGAAGCCGTACTGTCTCGCGTGGCCGCTGTCCACGTCAGCGACATTCGGCGGATAGGCGCGTTCGAGCCGGTCGTGTTGGGCAGCGGTGTCGCCCCCCTGGATGCGATCTTCAGTCGGTTGCATGCCGCTGGTTTCGATGGCTGGCTCAGTATCGAAGAGGCCAGCAAAACCAAGTTCGAGGATGGATTTCAACGGGCGATTCCCTATGCCCGGAAACTATGGTGGAATCAGTAGGGGCGATTTGAATGCCCAGCGTTTTTAGTTTTCGATCTTCCAGCTGTATGCGTGCTGGGCAATCAAACCTTGTGGTTGCCCACTGGCCACAATCGAGAGCGAATCATGCCTGACAACCGACCCCGGGTACTATTAGCCTTCAGCCCCCATGTGCGTGAAACCTATCTGGCCCCTCAAGATGTCCAGCGGCTCGATGCACTGGCCGACTGGGTCTGGTTCCCCTGCGAGGGGGGCGGCATCTACGACTCAAACACCGATCCGGACGCGCCAGCCCAGTTGGCCGCGCGGCTATCCGGGCATGACGCGGTGGTCGTCTGCTACGGCGCGCCGACCCTGACGGCCGAACTCCTGGACAACGCGCCAACGCTCAAATTCATCGGGGAGATGGCAGGCGATCGGTTCGCCAGCCGTATCGATCTGAATGCGGCCTGGGCACGCGGCATCCGCACTGTCGATACGACCAACGGCTCCTCCTATCCGGTGGCCGAATGGGCTCTGGCCCTGATTCTTGTCTGCCTACGCAACGGCGGCGCGCACTTCCGCAGGATGATCGCCGGCAAAACGCCGGTGGACCGGACGTTGATGGAAGGGCTGCCGGGATCGCTGTGGGGCCGGCGAGTGGGGCTGATTGGCTGCGGCCATATGGGCCGACGGCTGATGAAGTTCCTGCGGGCCTTCGAGACCGAGATCTGGGTCCACGACCCATATCTGCCCCAGGAACTGCCAGAGGCGCTGGGCTTTTTGCAGACGAGCCTGGAAAACGTTCTGACCTGTGATGTCGTGGTCTGCCTGGCGCCCCACACACCGAAAACCGAAGGGATGCTCGGCAAGGCGGAGTTGGCGCGGTTGCGCCCCGGCTCTGTCTTTGTCAGTGTTTCCCGTGGCAAGGTGACCGACTCCGCGGCGCTGATCGCGCGGCTGAAGCGGGGCGATATCATCGTCGGACTGGACGTCTTCGATCCGGAACCCGTGCCAGCTGACAGCGAAATCCTGCATCTGCCCAACGTCTTCCTCAGCCCTCACATCGGCGCCTATGGCGGCCCGACGGCGCAGCAGGACTTCTTTGCGCTGATGGTGGATGAGCTGGAGCGCTTCTTCAACGGCCATGAAACACAATTTGATTTGACGCCGCGCGCGCAGGCCAACCGCACAGGAGCGGACCCTGACTACTCGTAGGGGCAACCCTTAGATTTCGCGCATCGTGCGAAGCCCGAATTGGCCCTACGAGCCACTGACTACTGATCAGAGGAAGACCATGAATCTGGAACTTACCGGCCAAGTAGCCGTCATCGCCGGCGGAGCCAATGGGATGGGCAGGACGATTGCCAAGGCATTCGCCGCCGAGGGCGCGGGCGTGGCCCTGATCGATCGCGACCCTGTAGTGGAGGATGTGGCTCAGGAGGTCGCTGGGCACGGGGTGGAAACTCTGTCCGCGCAGGTGGATGTGACCGATTTTCCGGCGCTGCAGGCGGCCGCGACCCGCGTCGAAGAGAACCTCGGCGCGGTGCGCCACGTAGTTTTCACCGTCGGCATCGATTCGGGCAAAGGCGGCTTTCCCTTCTGGAATCTGGACCCATCCGACTGGCCCCGAGTCTATGATGTGAATGTGCAGGGCGCGGTCAACACCGCCCACGCTTTCTACGCGCCGATGATTGCCCGGCGGCAGGGCACATTCCTCTTCTTTTCCTCCGTAGCCGGGCAGATCGGTTCCCAGACCGATCCGCCGTACAGCGTTTCCAAAGCCGCGATCCTCAGCTTCATGCAAATTGCAGCCAAAGACTTTGCGGCCTACAATATACGCGCCAACGCTATCTGTCCCGGCATGGTGCAAACGCCGCTCCAGCAGCGCATCTATCAGTTTTCCACCGCCGATCTGCCCGACGATGAGAGACCCACCTACGACGAATGGTGCGCGCAAAAGATCGGACGTATGGCCGTATTGGGACGCTTGGTTTCCCAGGAGGAGATCGCGGCTATGGTCGTCTTTCTGGCATCGGAACACGCCCGCAATATCACTGGCCAGGCGCTCAACGTGGACAGCGGCTGGGTGATGCATTGGTAGGGGCGTCCCTTGTGGGCGCTCAGGGCAGATACAAGGCGCCGACCCTTCAGTTTCTTTCCCACGGAGTGATGCAATGAGCGAGACAAACGCACCCAACTTCAGCGACGACGAACTGGATACTGAACATTGGCTCCATATATACGAGCAGATGGTGAAGATTCGCACCTTTGAGGAGGCGGCCAACGAACTCTATACCAGCGCCAAGATGCCGGGCATCGCCCATCTGTACATTGGCGAGGAAGCGATCGCTGTGGGCATCTGCGAGGCCCTGCGCCAGGACGATTACATCACCAGCACCCACCGGGGGCACGGCCATTGTCTGGCCAAAGGCGCAGCCCTGGATCGGATGTTCGCTGAACTGTTGGGCAAGGAGGCCGGCTACTGCCGTGGCAAAGGCGGCTCCATGCACATCGCTGATCAGGAGACCGGCAATCTGGGGGCCAATGCAATCGTCGGTGGTAGCGCGGGCATCGCCACCGGGGCAGCCCTGTCGGTGAAGATGCAGGGCGCCGATCAGGTGGCGGTCTGCTTCTTTGGCGATGGCGCGCTGGGCCAGGGCCTCTTGTACGAGTCGATGAATATGGCCCAGCTTTGGAAGCTGCCGGTCATCTACGTCTGCGAGAACAACCAGTACGGCGAATACACACACCACTCGGAAACCACGGCCGGCTCGCTGGTAGGCCGGGCCACCGGTTTCGGTGTCCACGCGCTGGCTATCGACGGTCAGGACATCCGCGCCGTGCATCACACTGCCCGCCTTGTCGTCGACCGGGCGCGTAAGGGTGGCGGGCCGGCCTTCCTCGTCTGCAATACCTATCGCTTCCGCGGACACCATGTCGGGGACATCGACCGACCCTATCGTAGCCGGGAAGAGGAAGCCGAATGGGCCAGGCGGGACCCTCTGACGCTCTTGGAGGACTGGTTGGTGAAGAGCAAGCAAACGGAAGCGCAGGTCTTCCAGCGCATCCAGCGGGACGTTCAGACGGCCGTCGAAGCCGCGGTGGCCTTCGCCTTGGACGCGCCCTATCCCAGTGAAAGTGAGGTGGAGCGGCATGTCTACGCTTGAGAATCAGACACAAGTCGTGCGCGCGGAGCGAAATGACGGTGCGCTGAGCCAACCCCGTTTGGAGGCTGAGCGCACCGCAGCTTTCGCGCATCGCGCGAAGCCCGAATATAGTCCGGCCATACACGCGCCGGACGCGCGGGGAATTACGTTTAGTCAGGCCATACGCGAGGCCATTGCCGAGGAGATGGCCCGGGATGAGCGTGTCTTTGTCATCGGTGAAGATGTGGCCGAAGCTGGCTCGGTCTTCAAGGTGCTTGTGGGTCTGGTGGATGAGTTCGGCGCCGAGCGGGTCATCGATTCGCCCATTTCCGAGGCCGGTATCGCCGGTCTCGGCGTGGGCGCGGCCATCACCGGTATGCGGCCAATTGTAGATATTATGTTCGGTGACTTCACCACCCTGGTGATGGATCAGTTGATCAACCAGGCAGCCAAGACCCACTACATGTCTGGCGGCAAACTGAAGGTGCCGATGGTGCTGCGCACGACCCTGGGGGCCAGCCGACGCTCTGCTGCCCAGCACAGCCAATCCCTCCACGCCCTGTTCAGCCACATCCCTGGTCTGAAAGTGGCTGTTCCCGCCACGCCTTACGACGCCAAAGGGCTGATGAAAAGCGCCATCCGGGACGAAAACCCCGTGGTGATTTTCGAAGATAAGATGCTCTATCAACAGAAGGGGCCGGTGCCAGAGGAAGAATATACCTTGCCCTTTGGTCGGGCGGATGTGAAGCGCACGGGCGATGACATCACAATCGTGGCCACCAGTTCGATGGTGTACGTGGCTCTGGAAGCAGCCGATCAGTTAGCCGCCGCCGGCATCAGCGCGGAAGTAATCGACCCCCGCACGACGACCCCTCTGGACGTCGAGACATTTGTTCAGTCGGCCCAAAAGACCAGCCGGGCGTTGGTGGTCGACGAGGGCTATCAGCAGTATGGTGTCACGGGCGAGATCGCCGCTGTCATCGCTGACGGCGCCTTTTACTATCTGGATGCACCGGTCAAACGCATTGGCGCCATGAATGTGCCAGTGCCCTTCTCGCCGGTCCTGGAAGATCTGACCATCCCAACCGCGGCCTATGTGGTCGAAACCGCCAAAGCATTGGTCAGTGGCCAGTAACTGCGGCGCCCTGGCTACTGACCAATGGCTACTGATCACTGGGATTAAGAGAGGGTGCGAAAATGAAGCAAAAGGAAGTAATCATGCCGGCGCTGGGAATGGCTCAGGATGTAGGCGTTTTGCTGCGCTGGCTGAAAAAGGAAGGCGAGATGGTGCAGGCCGGCGAACCGTTGATGGAGGTGGCCACGGACAAAGTGGACGTGCAGGTAGAAGCGCCCGCCTCCGGAATGCTGACAGGCGTGACTGCCCAGGAAGGCGACGAGATCCCCGTTGGCCAAGTGATTGGTCTTATCGCCGCAGAAGGGGAAGAACCGCCCGACCATTCAGCTGCGGCGCGGCAAAGTAAAGCAGCCTCCGAGGGCGCGCAGGCAACTGTCTCGGGATCCGTTATGAGAAGTGAGGAGGATTCTCTCTCTCCTCAGAAGTCCGCAGAGGGGCGGACGGCCAGCCCGGTCGCGGCGCGTATGGCCGCGGAGCATGGCATCGATTTGGCGGAAGTGCCGGCTGCCGGTGGGCGTATCTCCCGAGAGGATGTGGCGGCGCATATTAAATCCGCTCGGGTTCTGGCTTCGCCCAAAGCGCGGCGGCTGGCCCGGGAGCGGGGCATCGATCTGGCGACGCTGGTCGGCAACGGCCCGCAAGGCGCTGTGCTGGCAGCGGATGTGCCGATGACAGCAGTGCCCCAAGTGGTCGAGAAAATCGAAGATCTCCCCCTGCCTTCGCCACTGCCAGACGCTGAACCTGTTGTGGCCGACCGCGGGCCAGAGCAGCCGACCGTCTCGCGGATGTGGCGGATAATGGCCCAACGCTTGACGGAGAGTTGGACAAGCGCGCCGCATTTCTATCTGATACGGGAGGTGGACGCGGCCCAGCTGAAAAGTTGGCGCAGCCTCTTTGCCGGAGCGGAGCGGAAATCATCTGAATCACAGGCCAGGATCACATACACGGATCTGCTCACAAAGCTCGTGGCCTTGGCCTTGGTCCAGTTTCCCCGGCTCAATGCCTTCTGGCAGGACGGCGCGATCGTCACCAACCCAGACATAAACATCGGCCTGGCCATCGCCGTGGAGGAGGGGCTGCTGGTGCCAGTGGTGCATAACGCCGACCGTCTGAAGGTGGAGGGGATCGCCGCGCGCAGGATGGATCTGGTCGATCGCGCCAACAGCGGTGGACTACGTCCCGACGACTTCGCCGGCGGGACATTCACCATCAGCAATTTGGGCATGTATGGCGTGGACGCCTTCAATGCGATCGTCAACCCGCCTCAAGCGGCGATCCTGGCGGTGGGCCGCATCAGCGACCGCGTGGTGGCGGTGGACGGGCAGCCGGCCGTACGCCCCATGTTGACTCTGACCCTCTCCTGTGACCACCGGGCCGTAGACGGCGCGCGGGCCGCGCAGTTTCTGGATACCCTAGCCAGCCTGATCGAGGAGCCGCTGCGTGCGCTATGAAAACTGCAGTGGCCAGTAACTGCAGTATACTGGCCACTAGCCACTGGTGTTTAGCCGCTAAGGAGCGAGGATGCACAACCAACAGCGACAGCGTGCCGCGCGGCTTCTGCATGAAGCGGGGATCGAGCGGGCGCTTTTCTCGGATCATGACAGTGCGCGCTGGCTGACCGGGCTCAATCTGCCCGCGCCGGCCCTGGTCTGGTATGACCGCGGCAGCTTCACGCTGCTGGCTGACGAGGGCTTCACCGACGCCTCCGCTTTCGACACCGAACCGGACTGCGCGCATGTTCCCTTTGTCGGCTATACCATTCAACAGCCCATCGACGCGCCAGGCCGGCTGGCAGAAGCCCTGCGGCAGGTTGTCGCCAGTGCAAGCGCGGGCGGCCCAGTCGGGATAGAGGAAAAAAGCCTGACATTCGGTCTGTGGCAGACCGTCCACAACGCGCTTCCGAGCTGCGAACCGGCCTCGCTTGAGG
Source organism: uncultured Caldilineaceae bacterium (assembly GCA_958295915.1). Classification (GTDB taxonomy): domain Bacteria; phylum Chloroflexota; class Anaerolineae; order Caldilineales; family Caldilineaceae; genus Bin5. The sequence goes on along the minus strand of OY282381.1, from coordinate 859,600 downwards.
GTAGACTGCTCCCATTGCGAGCGGTCAAAACGGACGAAGAACTGGCCCGCATCCGCGAGGGCTTTCGGCTTGTGACCCTCGGCCATGACGTGGCCCGCAACGCAGTGCAGTTGGGCCAGCGAGAGATCGATGTCTGGACCGATGTGCAGACCGCAGTAGAGCGCGATGCGGGCAGGTGGATGCAGATGGGAAACGACTGCCTCGTCGGTCATCGGCCGGCGAATATCGGCGCCGCGCCTCTGGACTACGAGATCATAGCCGACGATTCGTTCATTCTTGACCTGAGTGTCGTCGTCGATGGCTATTGGACCGACAGCTGCGCCACCTATTATGCGGATACACCCACGGCCCAGCAGGTCGAAATGCACACATTCGTGGAGGAGGCTCTGGCGTTCGCCCTGTCTCTGATCCGACCCGGCGCAGTGGCCCAGGAAGTGGACCGCCAGGCGCGCCAATTCATGGCCGACGGCGGCTATGAAGTCTACCCCCACCACACGGGCCACGGTGTCGGCGTGACCGGCCACGAAGCCCCTCGCATCGTCCCCTACAACGAGGAGTTGATTCAGGAGGGCGCTGTACTTCTCTTGGAGCCGGGCATTTACATTCCAGGCGTGACCGGCGTGCGCTTGGAGGATGCCGTGCTGGTGACGGCAAATGGGGCCGAACTGCTGAGCTATCACGACAAGAGCTTGCCGTAGACAACGATCTCTGGGTGAGGCATGAGCGCCATCATACGAATCCCGAATCAAGATATTCCTGCGCGCTTTGGGAGATACCCCCGCGCTGCCAGCGCGCGTTGTTGCGCAGACTCAACTTTACTTAACAAAAATGTATTGGAGCTCTGATGGAGAAGATCCCTCTCGCAATCGTCGGCTGTGGTGGAATGGGCCATCGCCATCTGTACGGCCTGGCGGAATTGCGTAATGCCGGGCTTTCGCCGTTCGAACTGGTGGGCGCCTGTGATCCGGTAACGGCCAACGCTGAGTCTCTGGCGGACGACGCCGAAGAGCGGCTGGGGGCGCGCCCAACGGTCGTAGAGCGAATGGAAATGTTGGAGCATCTGGGCGTCGTCGCTGTGGATATCACAACCACCCCGCGCTACCACCACATCGTGGCAGTGGAAGCGGTTGAACGGGGTTGGCATGCGATGGTCGAGAAGCCGGTCGGCCTGACCGTGCGCGCCAGCAATCGCATCCGCGAGGCGGCAGAACGCACGGGCAAAATCGTCAGCGTGGCGGAGAACTACCGCCGCGATCCGATGAATCGGCTGGGCAAAGCGCTATTGGATGCTGGCGTCATCGGCGCGCCCCGGCTGATGATTCACAACACCATGGGCGGCGGCAATCAGATGACCATCTCCGTCTGGCGGCACCAGAAAAACCAGAGCGGGGTATTGCTGGATGTGGGCGTCCATTTCGCCGACATTCTCGAATTTTATCTCGGCCCTGTCAGAACTGTCTATGCCCAGACCCGTCTGCACGAACCGATCCGGCACAATCCGGCTGCCGCGCAAACGGGGGGCGCGTCGAATAACCCTGCCGGCGTATATGGTAAGTGGCAAAAGCGCATGCCGGCGCAGTTTGAGGCCACCGCTGAAGATGCAGCCTACGCCACCTTGCTCTTTGAGAACGGCGCGGTCGGCCAATTCATTGAGGATCACGCTGCCCACGGTCAGGGTGTGTGGACGCGGCAGATTCACGGTTCCGCGGGGTCGCTTGCCTTGCCCCCTGACCGCTCCGGTCAGCTCATCACCCTATACAAGAACGGTGAATCGATCTGCGACGAAACTCTTCTCGATCTGGCGCCGGATTTTCATCTGGAGCCGATCACCGCCGCGCTCTTCGGCGGCGAGCGCTTGTGGGGCTACAGTTTCCCCTTTCCCCAGACCGATCGCAAGCTGATCGCCGCTGAGTACGGCGAATTGGGCCGGGCCATTGAAAGCGGTGGGCCGATAGAGGTGGATGCAACCCAGGGCGGGCGTTCGGTAGCGCTTTCCTACGCCATGCTGGAATCCAGTATGGCCGGCCGGGCCCTGACGATGGCGGAACTGCTATCGGAGGAGATCGACGGCTACCAGCTGGAGATCGACGAAGAGTTGGGCCTGCGGTCAGCCCCTCCATGAACCACTTCGTGATCCAACGACATCATCCTGTCCATCATCCGAATCAGAAGAATCACGGTTCAGACAACGCCGGCATCACTTCATTCTTTAAGAGTTCCATCGAGCGCACCCAGCGCGCCTTGTCATCCCAGTCATGACCGATGGCCAGGAGCGTGCCGAAGCCGCCCGACTGCTTCCGAACCTCCTGCAAGCGGCGGATGCACTCCTCCACGTCACCGACGATCGCCAGTCGGCGCACTGCGTAGGCCGCGGTTACTTCTTCGTCCGGCATCTCCTCATCCTCCTTCATACTGTCCAGGCGGCCAGGTCCGATCAATTTGATCAGATAGTCGAAGGAGCGGGCGAAGGCGCTATTGAGAGCAAAATCGAGCGCGTCTTCGGTGGTTTCGCCCACGAAGATATTGCGGGCTACTCGCCAGTCCTCCCGATTGGGCGCCGGGCGCCCGGCTTCCTGCGCGCCGGCACAGTACGTTTTCCAATGCTGAGCCAATGTGGCCGCGGGCGCCATATTGGTGCTGACAGGCAGAAAACCCCGCTGCCCGGCCATGCGCGCCGCCATGGACGCTCCTTTCACAATCGCCATCGCCACCGGTGGATGGGGCTGCTGATAGGGCCGCAGGATTTGGCCCATTGCGATCTCTGGTCGGGTCTGATCGATATGGATATGCCAGAAATCGCCTTCGAAGTCGAAAGGCGCATCGGTGGTCCACAATTTCAGCACCATATTGATGCCCTCCACCGTCATCAGGCCCAGCGTGCGGGGATCTGGGGGCAGGTCGAACAGGCTGATGTCTGTGGGGATGCCGGTCTGGCCGAAGCCGCACAGTAGCCGGCCCCGGGAGAGGTGATCCAATAGCGCCAGACGCACGGCGACATTCACCGGGTGGTGGAAAGGCGCGATCGTCACGCCAGTGCCGAATCTGATTGCGCTGGTGCGGGCCATGGCATTGGCAATGAACACATCGTTGGCTGGGATCGGTTCCCAGGCGACGCTGTGATGCTGGCCGACCCAAGCCTCCGTATAGCCGAGCGCTTCCGCCCGCACGATCAGCTCCAAATCCTCCTCAAAGCATCGGGTGATATCCTTCCCCGGCGGATGAAGGGGCATGAGAAAGTAGCCGAGTTGCATGGACATATCTCCAAAGTTGCTGTAAGGGACAGTGGGCAATTGCATACAGTGACCACTGATCGCTAACCACTGCTGTTCAGGCCGCGGCCTGTTCCAGCCAGGCCTCGTCGATTTCAAGACCGAAACCGGGCGCATCGCTGGGGCGCGCATAGCCATCTTCAATGACCGCAGTGCCCGGCAGTTTGACCATCTCCTTCAGGGGTACGCCGGGCGCGGAGACGCCCTCCGAGCGTTCGCCCCAGGTGACGGCAGGCATGGCCATGGACAGATGTTGGCCAAAGGGGTAGTTCATGCCACCATGGGCAATGACAGAAATATGATTCGCTTGGGCCAGATGGCAGATCTTCGCCGCCGCGGTCATGCCGCCGCACCAGAGCACGTCTGGCTGGAAGATGTCCACCAGACGTTTGCCTGCGGCTGCGGCAAAGGGCGCCAGATTGTACCAGTGCTCGCCGCTGGCCAGCGTCTGCCAGGGGAGTCGTCGCCGGATCGCCTCGTAGCCCAGAAGATCTTCTGCCGCGATATAGTCTTCCAGCCATTTGAGGTTGTAGGGCCGCAGCCGTTCGGCCACTCGCACCGTGTATTCGCTATCGTACCCTGTCCAGGCATCCAACATCAGCTCCACATCGTCACCGATGGTTTCGCGAGTGTTGGCCACCAGCTCTTCCAATCTGTTCAGTCCTTCCAGTCCGTGTTCCGGCCCCCAGGGGCTGAACAGTTTAGTCGCTCTGAAGCCCAGCTCCATATACCATTCCTGATCGAAACCGGATGCATAGCAGAAGATCTTCTCCTTTTGGGGTCCGCCCAGCAGCTCGTAGACCGGCAGCCCCAGCAGCTTCCCTTTCAAATCCCACAGAGCCACATCCAGCGCGCTGATGGCGTAGCTGGTCATACCGGTGGGGCTGAATGCGGCGCAAAGGCGCACCATCATATCCCACAGTTTTTCTGTGGCCATGGCGTTTTCGCCGATGAGATTGGGGCCAAGATGCTCGTTGATGATGCGGGTCACCGGCGGGCCGTAGAGGGAGAGGCCAAAACCCTGTGTGCCGTCTTCCGCCGTGACGATGACCGCCGGGCGTTTCCATGTAGCGAAGGAGACGTGCCCTTCCCCGTTAGGGAAGCGGGGATAGCGCCCCATCGGGCGGTTCATATGGATCGTCTCCGCCCGGCTGGGCGCGCGCGGTTTCGTCTGTGGCCGCGGATTGGTGGTGATCTCAAATGCGCGGATCTCTTTGACTTTCATCCCTGTTTCTCCGTGTTGATGAAGAAAGCCCTGCGCAAGAGCACAGGGCGCCAGATGATATGGATGGCAGCTCGACATTGTGACAGATTTTGATCATTCCAGGCTCGTTTCGCCGACAATTTGGGTACGCCTTAATTTCAGTATAGTATTTTCGCCGCATCACTTGCGAGTAGAAGCGGATGCTGCCCATTATTGTCATCAGATGGTCTCAGCATGACGACAAACCCGCTGCAACCAGATGATCTTATTGGCTAAATTCTCTGCTGAAACCATCTCCGTCCCGTAGTTGTCCTCATCTTCGAAGTAGATATACTCATCATTATCCGCATTATCCGCGATACCTGGAATAACCAATCTCAGACTGGAATAACCTGTGGCTGAAAATATTGACCAACAAGCAGGTCTTCGAATTCATTGACTTTACGTCGAATCGTAAATTGACGAGGAAAGAATATTGAAAAACCATTTTGGATATACTTTGGCGTTTGGAACATTGTCTTCTCACCTATCGCATCGGATAGCCGCGATACGTTCTGGCATACGGACAACTGTCGAAGATGGGGAGCAAAGTCGCACGGAAGATTTCTGGTTCCTCTTCCATTCTATCCTATTTTCTCCGCAATGCAATACCTCTGAATACCTCTCCCGAATCCTTGGCGCACTATGCTCTCATCCTTTGATATCGGTGACGGTAATCCCTTTCAGAAAGGCATTTTGGGAAAAGAAGAAGAGGATCAGGCAGGGCAAAATAATAATGAGCGCGGCGGCCATGTACAAGTTCCAAGGCGTCCCGCGATACGCCACAGAGAAATTTGCCAGGAAAATGGTCAGCGTAAAGTTTTCTGGCGTCGATAGGATAATCAGGGGGCCGAGGAAATCGTTCCAGAAGAATACGAAAGCGAATACGGCTACCGCGGCCAGCGCCGGCTTCGAGAGAGGCAGAACAATCCGAATGAAAATATGCCACCGGGACGCGCCGTCGAGAAAGGCCGCCTCGTCATATTCTCTGGGAATCGTCATAAAAAACTGGCGCAACAGAAAGATATTCCATGCCGAGCCAAACCAGTGGGGAATCATCAGCGGCCATAGGGTGTCCAGCCAGTTCAGATGCCGCCAGATGATGAACTGGGGCACCATCACAACCGCGAACGGGATCATGAGCGTACTCAGGATGCCCAGAAAAATGACATCTTTCCCTGGGAACTCCAGGCGGGCGAAGGCATAGGCCACCAGCGAACTGGAGAAAAGCGTAGCAGCCACACCGTTGACAGTAATAATTATCGTGTTGATCGCGTAGTGGTAGACCGGCGGAGCCGACTCGTATGTGGTCGTCGTCAAGGCGGTGTAGAAGTTCGACCACATCGCCGGTTGCGGAATCCAGGTGGGCGGCAAGGTAAAGACCTGATTGGCCGGTTTGAGGGCTGTGTTCACCATCCAATAGAAGGGGAGCAGAAAAAGAAACGCCAACACAATCAAGAGAATGTAGATAACGGACAGGCGCACAAAACCGGTGTGGAAGCGATTGCCGATTAGAATTGCGCGCAGTCTGCTGGGCCGCGCGTATGCCTGACCGTTCAGCCTTTCTGCCGGCGGAGCCGGTTTGTCGCCAACTGCCACTTCCTCATCTCCCAACGGATTAGCGCGCGTCGCCCTCGTAGTACACCCACCGACTGGCAAGACGAAACTGGAAGGCTGTCAGGCCGAAGATAATCAGAAACATGATCCAGGCCATCGCCGAAGCATAGCCCATTTTCAGAAAATGGAACGCGCTTTGGTATAGATGGAGGCCCAGGAAAAGCGTCGCGTTGTCCGGGCCGCCGCCAGTCATCACATACGGTTCAGCGAAGGTCTGTACCGATGTGATGATCCCCATGACGACGTTGAAGAAGATAGCGGGGGACAGCATGGGCAGGGTGATGGCGAAAAACTTTGCCCCCTCACCTGCGCCATCGATATCGGCCGCTTCATACAACTGCTGAGGCAGACCCTGCAACGCCGCCAGATAGATGACCATCGGTATGCCGATATTCCAGAGACTTTTGACGACCAGCGCGCCCAGAACCATTGGCCTATCGAAAAGCCAGTTGCGACCCTCCAGACCGATAAGTTGCAGCCCGTTGTTCACGATGCCCAATTCGTTGTGATACATCCATACCCAAATGATCGACCCCGCCACCCCACTGACAACCGCCGGCAGATAAAATACCGAGCGCCAGAAACCCAACATCACAACCCGTTGATTCAACAGCAGGGCCAGCCCCAAAGCCAGGATCTGCCCGATAGGGACAGAAATCAGTACAAATTTGAATGTCACCCAGATGGAAATACGGAACAGCTCATCCGAGGTAAACATATTGATGTAATGAGTCAATCCATAGAACCTTGGAGGCGCGATCATCTTCCAGCGGAAGAAGCTGAGACCGAAGGAGGCCACGATAGGGCCGCCGACGAAGAGAACAAAGCCGATGATCCAGGGCAGAATGAACGCGTATGCGACCAATGCATCGCGTAGACGCCTGCTACGCCAGATGGTATTGTGAACTGTAAAACCGGTCGTGTTCACAGGTAGCTACTCCTATGAGAGCGTCGCGCAAGAAAGTTCGCCTCAAAGGGATCCGTTCCCGCTCCCTATTGTGTCAGGAGGAAAACTTCTTGAATGGCGTTGATTGAAGCCGCAGGGGATTGCGTGATTCATATAGCTGCAGTATGCGCTCTATCGAATCGTACGCTACAGCAGCCCAATCCCCTGCGGGCGCTGGTCGTCAATGCATGGCTCTCTAAATATCCGCAATCACGTCCGTCACATGGGACGCCACATCGGGGAAGATCTCCGCGGCTTTGGCAACGCCGGAATAGACCTTCTCCAGCGCGTCGCCGATTAGCTTCAGAGATTCGCCCTCATTGGCCGGTCCTGGCAGGATGTGTCCGTAGTCCAATGCTTCGGGTATCACATCCCAATCCACTTCAAAGTCCACATCCGCGACCCAGGGGAAAGGTTCGATGGCATTGGAAGAGCGGCGAGTGCCGGGGAAATTCGCTTCTGAGGCATAGTTGTAGATGCCCTGGGTGCTGGTGTTGTAGTTCAGCCATGTCCAGGCTGCGTCTTTGTTGTCGGAGGTGGCGGCAATGGCATTGAACGCGCCGTGGGTAATGGTGTCCCGTCGGGCCTGACTCGGCTCCGCTACAACATTGAAGCGGAAGCCTGCCTCCACCAGGCTGCCGGTAATCCAGGATCCCATGCGCTGCATGCCGATCTTGCCGGCCGCCAAAAGCTCCGCTGCCGCGCCAGCCCCGCCAATCCCTACAATCTGAGACGGGGAAGGCATCACATTCCCATCCAGCAGCATATCCGCCCAAAACTGAATCGCCTGAATCGTCTCCGGCTTGTCAAGCCAGCATTCCCGGTAGTCCGGGCTATAGAAGCGGCCATCATTCTGCCACACCTGTTTGACGCTGAACATATGCCAGCCAACCGGGATCGTCTCCGATCCCCAAATCTGATTGTCCGGATCGCTGATGGCCCGGGCTTTCTCTTCAAAATCCGTCCAGGTGAAACTATCCTTGTCCGGATATTCGACACCGGCGGCATCGAATAGATCCGCGTTGTAGAAGGTCACATGGGGCGCGGCCGCATCGGGAATGCCGAAGCGTTTGCCTTCCTCAACCGGATAGTTCCACCAGTTTTCGTAAAAGTCCTCCGGATTGAAATTCATCTCGCCATCCACATACGGCTGCGTGTCGATGAACTGATTGTTGCGCCCTAAATCGAGCGCCATCGCCTCCCAGCTGCGGACAACGTCAGGCAAGGTGCCGGCCGCGGCCAGGGCCGGGATCTTGGCGTGGAATTCGCCAATCTGCTCTATTTTTACGTCAATGTCAGGGTACTCTTCGCGGAACGCGTCGAGGGTAATATTGACCCCACCGCCGGGGTCGTGACGGCCATAACGAATCGTTATCGGTTCCGCAGCCGACGCGCCGGCTGTTGAGCTGTCATCTTGGGGCGATGCGACCGGCGCGCACGCGGCCAGAGCCGCAGCCCCGGCAACCGTCCCTCCGAGTCTGAGAAACGTTCGCCTTGTCATCTTCTCTCTGTGCGTCATGGTGGGTCCTCCGTGAAAGCGATTATGAACGCGTCTGTGATACCCCAGAAGGGGATGTGCGTAATCCTATGGAAATCGGTCACATTGTCAACTTTTATCTACTGAAGCGCGTCTCAAAATGGGGGTGAGTTTCTGGGTTTTCTTTGCGTCCTGGCGTTTTTTTTGAACAAATGCAACGCAAAGCCGCCAAGGCGCAAAGTCGCAAGGAACTTCCTGGTTTTCCTTACATCATTGCGTTTCTTTTCAAAATTGAAGCTGCCTCTGACGCGGCGCGCCCAGATCCCCGCGCGCGGCGATATGATTGCTCAGGGCTTCGAGAATGGCGCGCTCGTCGGAGCCGGCTGCGGCCAGCTCGATAAGCGCCTGCAGGATCTGAACGAACAGGGCATTGCGCTGCGGTCCGCGCCTGTCGAGATAGTCGTCGATCTTGACCTGATCTCCCGCGCGCCAGAGATGCATCAGCTTGTGAACCTGATCGATCAGAGGCGCGGGCCGCCCGGCTGGCCCTTCAAGGCCGATGTGACAGCCCCGACGCCGGTTCCATGGCTTGAGCCTTACCTTGGCGCCGCCGCTGCCCATCGCCGCTGCCTCTTCCTCGGCCATGCCATTGCCTTCGATCTCGTCGCCGGCCCCTCTCTTGCCCGCTTGAGCCAACAGGTCGTACTGATTCGCCAGGGCCGAGTCGGAGAGATTGCACGACAGCGCGTAGAGGATGCAGCCGCCGACCGGCGCCTCGCCCATACCGAAGTCATGGCGGTGCAGCAGATAGTAGGTAGTCACATCGTCGAGCCCGCTCACATCTTGCTCGCCGTCACTGGTCAGCACGCGCCCGACGACGAAATCGACCACCATGCGCCGCACCTCGCGCAGGAACTCTGAAACGGACATCAGCTGGTTGGGGGCGTTGGCCTTCTTGACCACCGGGTACTTGCTGAAGGCTTCCAGGGCCGGGCCGGTCGCGGCCCACACGAAGTCTGGCCCGCGAATGCCTGCGTCCCAGAAGTCGCGCAGCTGCTGGGTGATATTCTGGCGCATCTCATTGAGGACGGCGCTGTCCCAGCCGGGGCGGGCCGGCGGGCGTTTCTTGCAGACGATCCAGACCGATGACGCTAGGGCTGCTGATGTCTGTGCGCGCATTCGATTGCTCATCTCCGTCTGGATGGGCCAGGATCCGTTAACGACGAAGCTGGCCCGGATGAGGGCGGCTACCAGCGTCTCCCAGGCATCGGGTTGCTTGTTGGCGAATACGACAACGAGTCGCCCATCAGGTTGTAGCGCGGCCTGGCAGGCCTGAAACGCTCGTGCCATGCCGTCTTCGTAGTTCTTCTTGGATCTTGTTCTATCGCCGCCAAATCGGCTGGCATCGTCAATCAGCTCGCCATCGCCAACATCTTCATTCCATTTCGGCCCGAGCGCCTCACAAAACGCTGTGTCCATTTCTGGAGACATGCCATGCGTAGATCGCCTAAGCCACACATGAAAGAAGTCCATACAGTCTGAGTAGGGTATAGCATCATAGTACGGTGGGTCAGTGATTATCACATCGAACTGTCCGGAAATGCTGATTGCGGAACCACAGGAAACCGTCGGACGCGCTATCGGATTGGGCATTGTAATAGCCGTATCAATAGACTTCGTGACAGATTTCAGCATTGATTCCCAGCTACCGGAGGCGCCTCCCAGGGGGGATACCTCTGCAAAATCCCATTTAATTGGTAATGCGAATCTACTGAACAGGTGCGCGATTTGTTCGTTCTGTGTATACCAAGAGCAAAGCATGTTGCAGTAGTCAAGCTGCTTGCTGACAACACACAGCAGATATCCAAGAATACCTTGCGTGAAAATGTCATGAGGCGATGGTCGGCTGGCGATGCTGCGGAGTATCGCAATCAGTACGGCATAGTAAGCAAGCTGTCGGTTCGTAAACAGCTTGCGCCACGTGTCGATCCCGTAGCCGTCCACCGAGAACGCACGCGATGCACCGCCTCCTGCCTTGGGCGTCGGTTCTTCTGGCAATCCAAACGGAATGTCAGCGTAGTGCGTCTGAAGCTGTTCCTCTGTCACATCCGCCACTGCGCGTTCGCGCTCCGTAGGCAGCCGGTACTCCTTGCCCTGCGGCCCATTGACCACAACGGCTGTCATCATCGCGCCCAGTCGTCCGGCCCGCCCTTCGAGGCGGATATCCTGCATGGTCATGATGATGCCGCAACAGGGGCAGGTCGCGCCGGCGCGCGACATAGTCCCCGCGCCGCTGCGCTTATCATGTTCCCGCCGCTGGGCCGCGTTGCCGCCGATGTGGGGCGCGTCGGTCTGCACGCCGAAGACGACGCCTGTGCGCTCGGGGTTCGGCTTCATTGTCAGCAGCACGCGTTTTCGCTCCTTCTTGCACAGCCAGCGCGTCTTGAGCAGAGGCAGCGCGGCGCGGCACTGCTTGCATGTCACGCTGCGCGCCCAGAGATAGGCGACCGTGGGCTTGGCGATCCAGCGCGGGTTGCGCGGCTCCCGCAGATAGGCGTCGTCAAACTCGGCATTGAGCGGGTCGATCTGCGGCACGCCCTCTTCATCGAGCTCCAGGAGCCGCATAGGGCGTGTCTCATCCTCGCTGCCGGGCGTCGCCGGCCCGAAAACAGGGCGGGATCTATCCTGCCTCTTCCTGTTACTCCGTAAATCCTGATCGAAATCGGCATAGGTCGGATAGTAGGAAGCCAACTGTTTACGCGCCCTGGCCAGCGCCCAGCGGCCCCAGGCGCGCACGTGCCAGGCCAGGTCTGCCTCGAGTAGCGGATCGTCGCGCCGTATGAGGTCGAGCTGGATTTCGCTGTCGTCGCCATGTCCGAGCCGCTCCAGGCATGCGCGCAGGCCGGTGCCCTTGAACCCCTTATCCTTCAGGAAGGCCTCCATGAACTGGCGATCCGCCAGCGCGAACTCTGGCAACGGTCTGGTCTGACCGGCGAGCTTCTGGGGATATTCGAGGGTGCACTTGAGGATGAACCAGGCCACCGGGTTGATGTCCATGGCCGTCACATCGCAGCCCAGGCGCATGGCTTCGAGCGGAATCGCGCCGCCGCCGGCGAACGGGTCGAGCACCTTGGGCGCGCGGCCTCCGTATGCCTTGCGGATTTCGTCGCGGAACCACTGCAGATCGGGGCCATGCTCGCGCCCCCAGTGAAGAATGCCGCCGCTCGTCTCCTCCCTGACCTTCTCCACCGTGCGTCCGTTCAGGCGTCGGCGTTCGATCTTTTCGACGATGCGGCCGGCCATGCGTTCCAGGATAGCCTTGCGCGTTGCCGGGTCGCCGGGGTCGGGCAGCAGCGTGGCGATCAGAGCGGCGCGTGCGGCTGCCAGCGGTCTCCGCGCCGGCCAGATATGCAGCGTGGAGATATGCCCATGCCGCACATTCTTCTCATGAACAGAGTCGATCGATGTCTGCTTCAACGGGAAGGCCACTTCGATAAGGCGTTTGGTAGTCACCCCTTTGCTCCCGTATGGTGATGTGTATTTGAGATCGAGTGAATGCGCCCTGCGTCAGGCATGCTGTGGAACTATCCGGGGATATGAATATTTTGGATGACAACGCAAGAGTGTCCGTCAGTGTCGATCGGCGACGCAATGGCTTGTGACCCAGTGCACTGCAGTTACTGGCTACTGATTACTAGCCACTGCTCATGCAGAGAGCCATAGGATCGGTTCTGAGACATACTCGCGCACGGTGTTGAGGAAGCGCGCCGCCGGTCCGCCATCCACCACGCGGTGATCGAAGGTCAGGCTAAGGGCGACCATCTGACGCGGGACGATCTCCCCGTTATGGACGGCAGGCTTGCAGAGGATGCGTCCAATGCCCAGAATGGCGGCTTGGGGCAGGTTGATGATGGGCGTGAACGCGTCGATGCCGTACATGCCCAGATTTGTGATCGTGAAGGTCCCGCCCTGCATCGCCTCATGCCCCAGACGATGCCTGTGGGCCCCTTCGATCAGCTCCTTCGATTCGGCTGCGATCTGACGCAGGGATTTCGTTGCCACGTCGCGCGCCACCGGCGCCAACAGCCCGTTCTCTGTGTCGACCGCGAAGCCTATGTGAATGGCGCTGTGAAGAATGATCCCATCGCTACTCCAGCTGGCGTTGAGCGTGGGGTGTTCCTGCAGGGCCACAGCCGTCAGTTTCAGGTAGATGTCGTTGTAGCTGGGAACGGCCCACCCGCGGCGAGTGTAACTGTCTTTGAACTGCTGGCGCAACGCCGCCAGCTCCGTGGCATCGGCCTCGGTAGTCAAGGTGACGGGCGCGGTTGTGTGGGCGCTCTCGGCCATGCGCTGGGCTGTGATCCGGCGGATGCGGCTGTGGGGGCTCAGGCTGGATTGAGGAGCGAGATCCGGCGTTTCCGTCGGTTCAACGCCTGAAGGACGCTCATGCCTCAGCGAGAGGGGTTCTCTCTCCTCTGTTTCTCGGCGGGCCGCGAGGATAGCGGCTTCCACGTCCTCGCGTTGAATGCGGCCGCCGGACGCGCTGCCCGCCAGCGTCGTCAGATCGATACCGGCCTCCTCTGCCAGGCGACGCGCCAGAGGTGTGGCGTGCACGGCCGGCTTTTCTTCCCGCTGCGCTGCGGCCGCGCGCACGTCCCGTTCGACAATGCGTCCCGTGCGACCGCTGCCCGTCAACTGTGTCCAATCCACGCCCAGATCGTCGGCCACACGGCGCGCCCGGGGGCTAATCGGCCTGCGAGAAGTGAGGGTAGAGGAGTGGGAAGTGAGCAATGCAGAGGCCTGCGACCCGTGACCTGTGGTCCGTGGGGTTTCCTGACCACTAGCCACAGGCAACTGACCACTGGTTTGTTCTCTCTCCTCTATCGGCAGAGATTCCCCTGCCTGCACAATATAAGCGAGCAGAGCGCCCACGGGAATTACATCACCCGCAACCGGCGCATTGGGTGGGAGCCGCAAAATGCCGCCCTCGAACACTTCCACCTCCTGCGTGGCCTTGTCCCCCTCCACGGTAAAAAGCAGATCGCCGGGCTGCACTTCGTCCCCATCCTGTTTCAACCATTCGCCAAACACGCCTTCTTCCATAGTCCATCCCAGGCGCGGCATTGTCACTTCGTAAGCCATCGATTCACTCCTCGGTTGTTTTGCGCCTTTACGTTGCCTTCTTTCGCGGTTACTCGGCGAGCAGATCGCGTATACTCTGTTCGATATCGCTCTCCTGTGGCACGATGGCGTTTTCCAGAGGAGGACTGTAGGGCGTGGGCACGTGCGCGCCGTTGAGCCGGTGAATCGGCGCGTCCAGGTCGTCAAATCCCTGATCGATAACCTGGGCGGCGATCTCGGCGCCGACCCCGCAGGGCTGGAAGGTCTCGTCCACGATCAGCAAGCGTCCGGTCTTATGCACCGATTCCAGGATCGTCGCCATATCCAGCGGCGCGATGGTGCGCGGATCGATCACCTCGGCTGAGACGCCTTCCTCTGCCAGCTTATCGCACGCCGCGAGCGTCTTGCCCACCATCGAACCGATGGCGACAAGCGTGCAGTCAGCCCCCGCGCGCGCGATGCGCGCCTGCCCAAAGGGAATGGCATAGTCGCCTTCGGGCACCTCGCCTCTGTTGAAGAGGATGGATTTGTGTTCGAGAAAGAGCACAGGGTCGTCGCCGTGCAGCGCCGTGGTAAATAGTCCCTTGGCATCGCTGGGGATGGCGGGCACAGCCACACGGAAGCCGGGCAGATGGGCAAAAATGGGATAGTAGCTGCCGGAATGGTGGGTCGCGGCCGAGTGGCCGATCCCAATCGCGCCGCGCAGGATAATGGGCATCTTGAGGCGGCCGCTGCTCATATATTGCATCTTAGCCACCTGATTGACCAGCTCACCGAAGGCGTCGAGAATGAAATCGATGAACATGAAATCGACCACAGGACGCGTCCCTGTCATGGCCGCGCCGGCGCACATGCCCACAAAGCCGCGTTCGCTGATGGGCGTGTCACACAGGCGCTCGGGTCCGTACTTGGTGTAGAGACCGCTAGTGGTGTTGAAGTTCCCCCCGCGTGCGCCGATCCCTTCCCCCACCACGAAGATCGATGGATCCCTGGCCATAGCCCTGTCCAGAGCCTCTCTGGTGGCATCGACATAAGTCAACTCTCGCATCGTCTCTCCCCCTGAAAACTGCGCTAACCACTAACTGAAAATATGATCGCTGACCGTGTCCGGCTCGGGCCAGGGACTGTTTCTGGCAAATTCCGCGGCCTCTTCCACCGTCGCTTTGATTTCGGCATCGATGGCGGCGAGCGTTTCGGCATCGGCCTCCTGATTCTCCAGTAACCATTGGTGGAAGCGCTTGATTGGGTCGCGCGTCTTCCACTCTTCCACTTCTTCCTGGGTGCGATAGCCGGCATCGCGCATGCCTTCCGAGTGGGCTCGGGTGCGATAGGTGCGACATTCGAGCAGCGTGGGCCCTTCCCCCGCGCGCGCCCGCGCCACCGCTTCCCGCGCCGCTTCATAGACCGCCAACACGTCGTTGCCATCCACGGTGACGCTCTCCATGCCGTAGATGGGGCCCCGGTTGCCTACATTGGGGTTCCCGGCGGCGTAGGCGAAGGGCACTTCGGTGGCGTACTGGTTGTTTTCACAGACGAAGAGCGCTGGCAACTTCCAGATGCTGGCCAGGTTCAGCCCTTCGTGGAAGGCGCCGTTGTTGACTGCGCCGTCGCCAAAAAAGGCAACGCCGACCTTGTCGCTCCTGAGCAGTTTGAACGAGTAGCCTGCGCCCGCGGCCTGCAGGATACAGGGGCCGACAATGCCGCTCGTCCCCATCAGCCCAATCTCGGGCTTGAAGAGATGCATACTCCCTCCACGTCCCTGCGAGCAGCCGGTGACGCGTCCGAAAAGTTCGGCGATCACCTCGCGCGGGCTGACACCTTTGGCCAGCGCGTGTCCGTGTCCACGGTGGGTGCTGAAGACGGCATCGTCGGCGCGCAGATGCGCGCAAACGCCACTGGCGATAGCCTCTTCGCCCACGTACGTGTGGCAGGCGCCGTGGATCAGACCCATCTGATGTGAACGCGCCAGCTGCTCCTCGGTGTAGCGGATCACGATCATCTGCCGGTAGAGAGCGTGAAGCTCCTCCGTAGTTCGGCCTGCCTCCTCGCTTCCTTGCTTCCTTGCGTTGGGTCGGGCTTTGGTCTCAGCTTGTACATCCTGATGAAGCACAACCTTCCTCCTGTGTGATGAATTGGTCGGTCATGTGTGAATCGACTCCTCCCGCTGTAGTTACTGACCACTTTATGCCCGGGTTGCGCCGGGCATGCCGGGATGGGAACCGCCGGCATTCTTGGCCAGATTGCCGCCGTCTAAGGGGATCAGCGCGCCCGTAATCCAGGCGGACGCATCAGAGGCGAGGAAGATCGTCAGCCCTTTGATATCTTCGGGCTGCCCCATCCGACCGATGGGCAATCCGCGCAGGTAGGAGGCGTCCAGATTGGGGTCCGCTTCCATGCGCACCTGCAGATCCTGGTTCATAATCTGGGCGCAAACAATGGCATTGACGCGCACGCCCTGGCTGCTCCACTCGGTGCTGAGTTCACGCGTCATCGCCGCCACAGCGCCCATGGCCATACTGTAGGCCACATGGCCGCGCCCCAGCGCGCTCACACCGGCGATGGAGACGATGCTCATGATGCTGCCGCGGCCGTGGGCCCTCATACGTTTGGCGGCCTCTTGTGTGCAGATGTAGCGGCCGACGACGAGGTTCTGCAACACTTGCTGGATCTGCTCCTCGGTCAGTTCCAGTGGATCGGCGCGGATGCCTTCGCCGGCGATGTTGCCGAGAACGTCGACGCGTCCCATCTCGCCATCGATCCGCGCAAATGCGCTTCGGATCCGCTCCGGCTTCGAGACATCACAGGTGATAGGCAGCGCGCGCCGGCCCAGTCGTTCGATCTCGTGGGCAGTCTCCTGCGCGCCGGTCGCGTTGATGTCGAGCAGCGCCAGATCCGCGCCGGCCTCGGCAAAGCCGAGGGATGTGACGCGTCCCATGCCGCTGGCCGCGCCGGAAACGACGGCCACGCGGCCTGTCAGGTCAAATAGGGGATGGGTCATACGCGTTATCTCCTTACTCCTTCCGAAGCCGATTGACCGGCGCGCGGGGCCTCTCCCCGCGCAATACGCGCGTCACCTCCTCGGCCCCCTGCACGCGCACATCGACTTTAGATTCTTCAGAATACCACCCCGCATGGGGCGTAAGCAAGATGCGTTCTTCCTGCAAAAAGGGGTGGTCAGGCGCCAGCGGTTCGACCGCCAACACGTCTAGGGCCGCGCCGGCGATTTGCCCGGTCTGCACAGCCGTCAGCAGCGCATCTTCGTCGATCAGCGCGCCGCGCGCCGCATTCACCAGATAGGCGGTCGGCTTCATCAGCCCCAGGGTCTGGGCGTTGATCAGGTGGCGGGTCTCTGCAGTCAGGGGCGCGTGCAGCGAAATATAGTCCGCAGAGCGCAACAGCGTCTCCAGGTCGACAGCCCGCGCGCCAAGCCCCTCTGTAGCTGCCGCATCCAGGTAGGGATCGTGCACGATCACCTCCAGACCAAGCCCGCGGCCTTTGGCTGCCGTGGCCTGGCCAATACGACCGCAACCGATGACGCCCAGGGTCTGGTTGCTGAGTCGATAGAGGACTCCGCCGGCTTCCGCGTCCCAACGCCCCTGACGCGTGGCGCCCAGGTAGCCGGGCAGCCCGCGGGCCTGGGCCAGCAACAGGGCAATGGCGTGGGTAGAGACCTCATCAATCGAATAGTCGGGCGCATAGGTCACCCAGATGCCGCGTGCGGTCGCGGCGGGGATGTCGATGGCGTCCAATCCCGTGCCCACCCGGCAGATCAGGCGGCAGCGTTCCATACTTTGGATGAGCGCTGCCGAAACCGGCTGGATAGTCACCATGAGCGCATCGGCCTGACGCGCGGCTTGTTTGGCTTCCTCACTATCCAGGTTGCCCACATGCGCGATGCGCGCATCGATGGCGCTGAGAATCTCTCTCTCGATGTCGATATCCCCAAAGCCGGGGTAGGCGATGACAACAGTCGGGTTCATGGTTTTAGCGCGTCTCCATTCCTGATTCGTAATGTCTGATTCACAACTATCCCTGCGAAACGTCCTTGCGGTGAGTCGGGTCGCTGACCTCAATGTGGACATCGCCGCGCGCGAGCGTTTCTGGCCGCAGCGCCGTGCCCAGGCCAGGCCGATCGGGAAATTCCACATGTCCGTCCCGGATCGCCAGCCGCTCCGTCATTACGTCATTGTACCAACCGTGGGTGTAGGCGCGCACGGTCTCCATGATCATGGCATTGGGCGCATGGGCAGCCAGATGAGCGGCTGACCACAGCGCCACAGGGCCGATCGTATCATGGGTGGTAAACGGCAGGTAATAGGTATCGGCCAGGGTCACGATCTTGCGGGTCTCGGTCAGGCCGCCGGTCCACGCCATGTCGGGCATGACGATGTGAGCCGCGTTCTTCTCCACCACCTGACGAAAGCCGAAGCGGGTGAAGAGACGTTCACTTACGCATAGAGGAACTTTCGTCGCGGCGGCAAGACGGGCATAGGAATCGACATTATCGGGGGGCATGATCTCTTCCAGCCACATAATGTCGTACGGTTCCAGCGCCCGGGCGATCTCCATGGCGATAGGCAGGTTCCAGCGCGCATGCCCTTCGATCGCGATCTGCATTGCGTCGCCCACTGCCGCGCGGATCTGTTGGATGGGTTCGAGTCCCTTTTTCAGATCATCCGGGTGCAGATAGTGTCCCACAGGCCCAACCGCGCCGATGCCCGCGCGCTGACCGATAGGGCCGCCCAACGAGACGCCGAACTGATCCCAGGGCCAGATCTTCATCGCCCGAATGCCCATGTCGAGCAGCTCTTGGGCCAGCTCTCCCGCCCGTCCTTCCATCCAGGCGTGATAGTCCTGATAGGGGCCGTGGCTCACGCATGTGTTGTAGATCGGGATGCGGTCACGGTTGCGCCCGCCCAGAAGGTTGTAGATGGGCTGGCCGGTGTACTGTCCGAGCAGATCCCACAAGGCCACGTCCACAGTTGAAATGGCGCGGGTTTCGGCCCCGGCAAAGCCGAAAAAGTTCACAGTGGCGAACATGTTGTTCCAGTGATTCTCAATGTCAAACACATCGCGCCCCAGCAGTAGGTTGGCAAAGACATCATGGATCACCGCGGCCACGGCCCGCGGCACATAGTAGGTTTCGCCCAACCCGATCAGGCCCTCGTCGGTGTGGATGCGCAGCCAGAGCGTATTGGGCTGTTCGTCAAACCAGATGGTCTCCAGTTTCTGGATCTTCATGCCTTCCTCCTATGCTTTCAGTCCGGTCATGGTAATGCCTCGAATGAACTGCTTCTGCGCCAGGGCATAGAGCAGCATAACCGGGGCTACGGTCAGCATAGAGCCAGCAGCCCACATGTCATACCGTTCCCAGTAGAGGCTGCGCAGCCCGGCCAGCACCAGGGGCAACGTCTGTGTCTGTGGACTCGTCAGGACCACCAACGGCCACAGAAAGTTGTCCCAGTTGAACAGAAAGGTAAAAACGGCCAATGCAGCCATGGGCGCGGTGGAAAGTGGTATGATGATGCGGCTGAAAATCCACCATTCCGACGCGCCGTCAATGCGGCCGGCATCGATCAGATCAGAAGGAATCCCCTCCAGGAACTGACGCATCAGAAAGATGCCAAAGGTGGAAAACAATACCGTAACGATGACTCCTCCCAGCTTGTTAGACAGCCCGATGTCGGCGATCGTCACGTAGAGAGGCACCAGGACGACGGCGAACGGAACCATCATTGTCGAGAGGATCACCACGAAGAGCTGTTCTTTGCCCCAAAAGCGGTACTTGGCGAACACATAGGCCGACGACGACGAAGTGAGCAGAACCGAAAGCGTCACAACCACGGCCACCAACGTGCTGTTCCAGAACGCTTGAGGAAAATTCGCCCGGAAGATAATAGCCCGATAGTTGTCCAGCGTCCAGACCTGCGGCGCCAGGCTTTCGCCGCTGGTGAGTTCAACGTAGGTTTTGAAGGAACCGAAGAACATCCACACAAACGGCATCACCGAGGTGAAAGCGATAGCCAGCAGAATCAGATGGACACCCGTCACGCGCAGCTGTTCAAGTACGGTAGCCGTTCTGTAGTTGGCGGTTCTGGCCGCGTCATTGCTTTGCATCATGCCTTCTTTCTACAGACATACGCTTTTCGATGCGCAGTATTCAGACGCAGGCCGAATTCAACGCAGAGACGCAATGAGATTTCTGGTTTTCTTTGCGGCATTGCGTCCTGGCGTCATTGCGTTTTTTTCTGAATTCAACGCAGAGACGCAATGGGAGCGGCCGCATCGTTGGGCAGGGTGTACTCCTGAAAATCCTTTACTCCTGTGAATCCTGATTCTGGCAACGTTCTCAGTAACTCCAGCTTGGTCGCAGAAGTCTGAGCTGCGCCACGGTGATCAGGAAGACGAACACAAAGAGAGTAAAGGCCGTCGCGGTCGCGAATCCAAAGCGCAGGTTGGTGAAGGCCTCGTTGTATACAAGCAGGTTCATGACGTAGGTCGCATTGCCCGGGCCGCCCGGTTGGGAGGGCATCACCACAACCTGCGTGAAGACCTGCAGACCATGCATCACAATCAACACACTGATCAGCGTCAGCGTATGTCCCAACAGAGGCAGCGTTACGCGCCAAAAGCGCTGCCAGATGCCGGCCCCGTCCACCTTGGCCGCGTCGTACATCTCCTCTGGAATGTTCAACATGCCCGCTGTGAGGATCACCACGTAAAAACCAAGCGCCTTCCAGATATCCACCCCGATCACTGAGTAAAGCGCAGATTCATGGCTGGTGAGAAACTGACTGCCAGGGATCCCCAGCGCGCGCAAGATCTGGTTGATCTGGCCGAGCTGGGGATTCATCAACATCTTGAACAGGAGCGAGATCGCCACCAGTGAGACCACCACGGGCAGAAAGATCACAAACTGATAGAAATTGCGCCCGCGCGTGACCGATGTCAGGCAGGCTGAAATGAATAGGGCCAGGGGCACCATGCCAGCATAGAAGACAGCGGCATAGATCAACGTGTTCCGTATCGAAATCCAGAACAGTTTGTAGGCAAACAGCATCCGGAAGTGTCGGAGACCAACGAACGGGCTTTGGTCGGGCTGGAGAATCTTATACTCGACCACCGCCATCCAGAAGGCGCGTGCAATCGGCGAGAACGCGAACCAGACATACCAGATAATGAGCGGAGCAAGCACAGCCAGGCCGAACCAGAACTGGGGCTTCCGCACTATCTGACGCGCGCGCGCAAACAGGTCGCGGTCCTGGGTAGCTACCGCTTCTCTGCCCATATCTGCCTCCGCCTGCGACAGTACCCGAGAAACAACAGGCGCTTACGCCTGGGCTTCCAGCCACTGCGCGTGATGTTGTTCCATCTCTACTTGCATCTGATCACACGCCTCAGCCACGTTGAGCTCACCCGTGCGCACCTGTGTGATAGCCGTTGACGTGATTCGCTCCATCTCCGAGGGAATGCCGAATCCCCAACCATAGTACACCGTGTTGGGCAGCACCATGACATCGCGACGCACGCTGCGCTTGACCGGGTCGTCGCCTTCATAGATGTCGGAGTGCATGACTTCCACTGCTGCCGGCATCGTGCCCCCATAGATACCGGCGAAGATATATTGGGCGTCATAGGTGCACATGAAGCGCAGAAACTCGATGCCGATGTCCTGATTCTCTGCCTGCTTGGGAACTTCGAACCCCCAACCGCCTTCGCCGACGAAGAGCGGGTCCTGGCCCGGTGTGGTCGGCGGCCTTGCCACCGATTCGACAGGCACGTCGATCTTGGCGGCTTCGCCGGCCATGGCGTTGTTGCCGACGCCAATCGCCACCCGCCCGGCGAGGAGCGCGTTCATATGGTGCATATCCAGATGCGTTTCGATGCCGCGCTCGAAAAGGGGAACGACCACATACAGCCTGAGCGCCTCCTGAGCCTCTTCACTGTTCAGGAAGAACTCCTGGTTATCGGGATCCCACCAGTGCTGCCCCAGATCGCGCATAATGCCGAACCAAGTTCGGTTGTCCCACCCCTGGCTGTTCATGCCCCAGATCGTGACATTGCCGGCGTCATCTGTCTGCTGCAGAATTTCGGCCAGACGCCACACCGACTCAAAGCTGTCGAACCAGCCCAGCTCCTGCGCTCCTGTCCATAGGGCCTTGGCCTCGTCCCCGGCCTCTTCGATCCAATCTGTGCGTACACCGACGGCCTGACCCACGTTGTTGTCCTCGACCGGAATGCCCCAATGGTATCCGTCGTAGAAGAAAGCGCCAATCGCGCCCGGGTTGAAGAAGGCGTCAGGATCAATGCCAGCTGGCTCGAAAACCGCCTCCTCCATTGGAATCAAGGCCCCCTGCTCAAGCAGCGGCACAAGTTGCTTGCCCATAATGCAGGTCACGTCGGGCACTGTGGCCGCGGCCATGGCTGAGATGACCTTCGTCTCCAACGGCCATGCCTGCGGCTCGATCACGGCCTTGGCGCCGGTCTGCTCTGCAAACGCATCGGCGAGCATGTGATAACGCTCAACATGGGGATCGTATTGCAGGCCCCAAAACGAATATGTCCTGCCTTCAAGACCAACCGGCTGTCCTGCCGCCGCAGCCTCCCCTGACATATCCTCCTGGGCAGGTGAAGCAGGAGCGCAAGCGGCCAACACGCCGCCAACAACGGCTACACCGCTGAGCCGTAAAAACGATCGTCTACTCATGCGTCGGGCAGTGCCGCTCTCCATCTGCCGGCCATAGCAGCCCTGTTCGATTCTGTGGTTCATTGTCTTCTCTCCTTCCTGAAGGGTAGAGTGCGTACTGAATTCCAAATGCATTACGAGTAAAACGGCGCAGAAATTTCCGCGACTGAATGATTCTGCTGTTTGGTAGCGATGAAGGGCCAAAACGACATCGGGGATTGACAAGCAAAAACTGTCAACAGTATACTAATGATTATCGTCAATAGCATAACACAGCCCCGGGCTGCGCGCAAACTATCCATCGGGGCGGCGCTGTATCCCAGCCGCTCGCCACGGGATAAATGCAACGCAGAGACGCAGACGCTGCAGGGACGCCGTGTTCCTGAATTTAACGCAAAGCCGCAAAGACGCAGGGGCGCAATGAGATTTCTGGTTTTCTTTGCGGCATTGCGTTTCTTTTCAAAGCAGTTACACTGGATTCGGCTGGTTACGCAATACGCAACTCATAGAGGATTGACACGGAGAGTCAGCATATGTCCAGGTGGAGCTATCTGCAGAACTATCGGGTTGTGCGCTTAAATGCCACGCTATCTCCGCTGGATCAGTACGAAAGGGATCTCTATCACAAGTTCCACCTTTCCCCCATAGAGGTAGAAGCCAACGCGCCTGCGGCGATTATCCCACATGTTGTGGATTGCGACGCCCTGTTTGTCGTTTCCACCGCGCTGCCGCAGGAGGTGATCGAAAGCCTGACCCGCTGTCGGGTTATCTCCAGACTGGGCACAGGAACGGACAAAATCGACGTTGCCGAAGCGACCCGCAAAGGAATTCTGGTCACCAACGTTCCCACGTTCTGCGTCGAAGAACAGGCCGACCATACGATGGCGCTGCTGCTGGCATTGCTCCGCAAGCTGCCACAGATGGCGCAGGCCATGTCCACAGGCGCCTGGGGGAGGGCTCGACGCCAAGCGTCTGCCAACCAACGCCTTGCCGGCCGGGTTCTGGGCCTCATCGGCTTTGGCAACTCTGCACGCGCTGTGGCCAGGCGGGCGCAGGGCTTTGGCCTACAGGTGATCGCGACCCGTCGCAATATGGACGCGCCCAGCTCTGAAGCCGACGAACTGGGTGTGGAGATGATGGGCCTGGAGAAGCTCCTCACCCGAGCGGACTACGTATCCTTGCACCTGCCTCTGACCGCCGACACCTATCATCTCCTGAATGAAACCATGCTGCGCAGGATGAAACCAGGAGCCTACCTGATCAACACATCCCGGGGGGCGATCGTGGATGAGATCGCATTAGTGAGCCTGTTGCGCGCCGGCAGGGTGGCCGGGGCCGGCATAGACACGTTCGAAGGCATCGATGTCTTCGCCGAAGAAGAGAGACCGCCGGATCATCCCCTGTTGTCAGTTGACAATGTTATTCTTACCCCTCATGTGGGCGCGCTTTCTGTGCAGGCTATGCAGGATGTATCCAATGGGGGGATCGAAAACGCTGTCGCGGTTCTGAGCGGTTTCTGGCCTCGTCGCCAGAATCTTGTCAACCGCGACGTGACGCCCAGGTTCCCCTTGGCAGACGATGAATGGAACCGCTCTGCATTGCTGTGACCCGACAACATATCACTGACCAGTACGCCATCACAGGCGCGCGCCGGCAATACGTCATCAATCCCTCAAAAGATTTGCATTGGCTATCATTTTTGGTGTATGGTTCTTTTGAACCATAGGCAAGGACGCATAAACAGTACCGATTCACATAAATTTGGCCCAACTCAGTGTGATGGAGGCTTCAATCCAATGACCCACGTTATCTTTGATCTGTGTATTCGGGACGGCGCCTGCGTTGAGGTTTGCCCCGTTGAGTGCATTATCCCAGGGATGCCGGAAGAAGAATGGCCCTGGTATTATATCGATCCGGATACGTGCATCGATTGCGGTGCATGTGTGCCTGAATGCCCGACGGATGCCATTCTGCCGGAAGAAGATCTGCCGGAAGAGTATGCCTACACGACTGAACTGAACGCAATGTACTTCGAGGAAGGCCCGGGCTACTCGGCTCTCGAAATGGTCTGAACCTGTACGAGAGGTGATTCCAATGATCGATTCCCGCGACATGAAACAACCGGACTGGGCAGAGGTTGAGCGGGCGCTGGTGATTATGGCCCACCCGGACGATCCGGATTTCTCCTGCGCTGGCTCTGCCATTCAGATGGCGCGCCAGGGCATTGAAGTCACGTATATGATTCTGACAAATGGCGACAAGGGCAACCACAATCCACTTGTGACCCGCCGCCAGTTGATTCTGATGCGCAAGGAGGAGCAGCGCAAAGCCGCGGACCTATGCGGTGTCAAAGATGTGTTGTTTATGGATGAGGAAGACGGCTTCCTGCGCCCCACACCCGAGATACGCAAGCGGGTATGTCGCGAAATCCGGCGCATTCGACCGCAACTGATCATCTGTTCTAACCCCGATCGCTACATTTCCGGTCGCGGCTACATCAACCATCCGGATCACCGCAATGCCGGTCTCATCGCTTTGGAGGCGATCTTTCCCGCTGCCGACAATCTGATGTTCTATCCGGATTTAGCGAATGAAGGGTACCTGCCCCACAAGATCAGTCAGTTGTACATCAGCGGCGCAGAGGAAACCGATGTCGAGGTGGACATTACGGATGACATCGAACTGAAGATCAAAGCGATTCTCTGCCACGAGAGCCAGTTTTCCGACCTGCAAGCAATGGAAAAGGGCATGCGCGAACGCTCGGGAGAAAAGCAGGAGGACGGCAGCATGCGCCATTTCGAGCGCTTCCAACAGCTGATCTTTCGCCCGCGTGCGCGTCAAAAGTAGGGGCAATAGTGGTTGCCCGGGTTCCCTCTGTTGTCCCAATCTGCGTGGGGACGACGAAAACACAGCCGCGTGCATAAAGAGTGGAGGGGTAGCCCCCTCCACTCTCCACACTAACCACTGAATTGAGCGCTGCTGTTACTCCATCTCACCCATCAATTCTTCCTGCAGCTCATTGGCCGTCGCAGTCAGAGCATCCAGCGTCGCCTGAATATCCGCGCCCTGCATAATTTCATTGTAGGCAGTCTCCGCGGCATCGCGCACAGCCTGATACGAGATGAGCTGCGGTTCATACGCGCCGTATTGCAGCAGGGACAGAGCTGAACCGTATTGAGGATTCCGCTCCACGTAGCCCTTCAGATGCTCTTCCGTAGCCGCGCGCGTGGGGAAGTAGTTGCTGCCCTCTACCCAGCGGGCCTGCGCTTCCGGAGACGTGAACCACTTAATGAACACCCAGGAGGCAAGCTCCCGCTCCGGCGCGCTGACTGTGATCATGATGTCGGCGCCATAGATATTCTGCACCGGATCCGCTGTCGTATAGGGAATCGCGGTCACGCCCCACTCGTCGATATCGCGACCCATTTCTTCGGCAATCGTCTTCATATCGTTGGCATAGAAGGGCAGACCGGAGCTGGACCCCTGTGTGAAGCTCGCCCGGCGAGCGGCAAACTCAGGATTTGGGTACCCTTCTGTGAAGAAGTAGGCGCAGCCGTTATCGAGCATGCGCTTCAACAGCGTCATGGAGTCGATTGTGGCTTGGCCGTTGTACACGTAGCCGGTGTTATCTTCGTTCAGGATATTGCCGCCCAAGGCAAAGGTCCAGGATGCCAACGCCGAGGCGTCATCCCGCAGGATGTAGCCGCCGGTGCCGTCGCCATTCGCCTGCGCCGCGGCGCAGGCCATCTCTTCAAACTCTTGAGGTGTCGTCGGCGGCCCGTCGAAACCCAGCTCTTCCAGCCAGGTCTGGTTGTAATACAACACCTCCATAGAGCGGTTGGGCGGGAAGCCCAGGCGTTGGTTGTCAAAAACCGGATGGACGCCCTGCTCGATGAAGCTGGCGAAAAAGTCGGCTTTCTCCTCTGCCGTCAGACCCCATGTAGGATCATCGATAAACTTGTTGAAGTCGGCCAGGACACTGTTCAACTGGTAGAACGCCTGATCGTTCTGATAACCGACGAGCACATTGGCTGGCTGTTCTCCGGAAGCGGCGCTGGCGTTCACCTTGTCGCGGATGTCGTTGTAGCCACCCTGATTCTGCGCGTCGACAGTAATGCCACACTCGTTGCCGCTGTTGAAGTCATCGACAATAACCGCCAGCTTCTCCTCGCGGGAGCCGCTGTGCTGATGCCACCAGACGATCGTTTGGCCTCGAGGATCGATGCCGGCCAACGGGCCATCGGTTGCCGGCGCGCACGGCCCCTCGTCCATCGCCTCGGCGGCGGCAGACTCCTCAGATTCCTTCTCCATCGCGGCCGCCGGCGCCTCGTCCGCCGGCGCTGGCGCTGGGCAAGCAGCTAATGTGAATGCGGCCACCAGTAAGGTTGCCAGCATCCAAAAGCGTTTTGTGTTCATATGGTTTGGTCTCCTGTGATGATTGAAAATTGAAACAGATATTGCAATTTTGAGAATTGAAGAGGAAAAGTCCATATCTTTCACCCTCCTTTCCCCGTAAACGGACCTGAATTTAACGCAGAGGCGCAAAGGGATTTCTGGTTTTTTGCGTCATTGCGTCCTGGCTTTTATCGTCATGGTTTTTCTCTCTACACACTCCTGCTCTCTCATTTTTCGGCTCTTATCCCTTCAGCCCGGTTGTCGCGATCCCCTCAATAAAATGGCGTTGGGTGAAGAAATAAAGGACAACGATGGGCAGCATTGTGATGAGAGCGCCGGCCATCTGTAAATGCAGCAAGGCGCCTGCCTCGTCCAGAAAGGCGAGCAGACCGTAGGAGATGGGCCGCCAGTCCGGTGTCGTTGTAACCAGAATCGGCCAGGCCAATGCATTCCACGAACCGACAAACCCGAACAGGACAAGGGTCATGACTGCGGCGCTGGAGAGCGGTAGAATGACCGTGATCAGATAGCGCAGATGACCTGCGCCGTCGATCTGCGCCGAGTCCCAAAGTTCCTTGGGGATCTGCTGGAAGAACTGGCGCAGCAGAAAAATACCGAACGCGCTCGCCATAAACGGAATCGTCAGCGCCGGCCAGTTGTTGATCCACGGCACTGGGCTGATTCGCCCCAACCAGGAAACAGTGATGAAGTTCGGTACCCACGTAATCGCCTCCGGCAGCATGAGCGTGGAGAGCAGCAGGGTGAACAAAAAGCCCTTTCCAGGAAATTCCATCTGCGCGAAGGCGTAGGCTGCCAGCGCGCAGAAAACGATGGCGCCACCGACCGTAATCAATGTGATCTTGATGCTGTTCATGAAGTACAGAGAAAACTGGGCGTCATGCCAGGCCTCGACATAGTTGCTCCACTGCGGCGTATTGGGAAACGCCCGTCCTCCGGTTGCTTCGGTCAGGTTCATCAGCGAGACGCTGACAGTGTAGAGAAAGGGGAGAATCGCGGCCGCCGCGCCGAAAATTAGAACGGTGTAGATGATCACCCGGTTGAGGGCCACCCCCTTGGCTGCCGGGCGTCGCTGCCGTATGGGGGCAGCCATTGCGCTCTTAGCCATAGAAAACCCTCCTGCTGGCAACCCGGTTGTTGATCATCGTAATCGCCAGAATAATGATTAACAGAAGGATGGCCAGGGCGGAGGCGTATCCGTAGCGGGTGTCCCGTTTGAACGCCTGGAAGATCACGATACTGGCCGTGTCAGTTGTGCCCAATGCCGCTGCCTGACGTAACACAAAGATATGGTTGAACGCTTTGAATGTGCCGATGACCGCATAGAGAGAAAGAAAGTAGATCGTCGGCGAAAGTAGCGGCAGCGTTACATGTCGGAACTGTGCCCACCCGTCTGCGCCGTCAATGGCAGAGACTTCGTATAGCTCATTGGGGATAGCGCCCAAACCGGCCAGAAAGATGACCGTATCGAAACCGACAAATGTCCAGATGCCGTAAATCATAATGGCCACAAGCGCCAGGCTGGGTCCCGCCAGGATCGGCCCCAAATCGACATGTGACCCCGCTATCATCTGAAAAATACCGGTTGGCTCGCTCAGCCAAAGTAGAGGATCCGCCCCCAGCATAGTAAGCATACTGTTCAGAGGCGCGCTGGGCCGATTGGAGAAGATGATCCGGAACACCGCCGCTGTGCCGACGAACGGCGCGACATAAGGCAGAAAATAGAGCACGCGGAAGACCGACTGCCCGCGAATCTTCTGGAAAAGCAGCACCGCCAGAATCAGCGATAGACCCAACTGAATCGGCGCCGTTCCCAATACATAATAGACCGTCGCCATCAGACCAATCCACCAGTCTTGATCGCCAGCGGCGATGACCCGCGGCAGTTCGCCGATCAGCGTCCAGCCGCCGACCATCAGCATCGCCGCGCTGCCCAGACGCAGAGCCATAGCGGTATTGGAAGGACGGTCGCCCGCGCTTTCCCACACCCACCAGGCCAGCAATAGCAGCAGAAACCCGGCGCTGATCGTCACGATCTGTGACCACAAGTCCAACCCTTCGCCCTTTTCCAAGGCATCGCTGTAGGCGGCGTTGATCTCCGTCCACGTCAACCAGGCCAGCGCCGCGCCGGCGGTCACTGTTATGCCGGCGCTGACGAACGGCGCGAAATAGATTCGATTGCGTCTGGCTCTGGGCAATCGACTATTGACGAACAGGGCCCCGCCGACGCCTAGAGCCAGCAAGGCGATAGCGCCCCACAGCGCGATCTGCACCTTCGGCAGCCACCAGGCTTCCACCACCAGACCGCGGAAGGCGGCCTGTGTGTTGATCTGCCCTCGCAGCTTTGACGGAATCAGCAGCAGCTCCGGCAGGAGGAGATAGACAAAATGGGCAAAGAGCGCCACCCCCACAGCCGTCACAAACCCTGGCGCCAGCCACGGCAGCGGCTCTGTCTGTTGCTGTCGCCGCTCCTGAAACGCGCGTGCAATGGTGCGTCCCGCGTACAGAATCAGACCAGCAGCCAACCAGAAAGCGATTATATAGATCAGGTTGTCAACCGCCTTGACATAGTTGCCCAGGCCGTCATACGAACCGACGATCTTGTTCAGCCCTTTGAGGGTGCTTTCGTAGGCGGCAAAAGCGAGAGGGAAGAGACCAAATAGCCCAATGATAATAAAGGCCGGCGCCAGAAACGAATAGGCGAGCAACATCTCGCGCAAACGCCTGCTCTGCCGCCCGCGGTACCAACGCGGCACCGCCTGCATCTGCCGCAGCAAATCAGTACGTACTGCCGCGGAGGGAGAAAGTGAACCGTCCACGTGAAGGTCGTTCCTTCAACTCTGCAAAGACACTGCCGGCACTGAATATGTCAGTCATAGTATACCGCAGAATCGATGTCGCGTCAACGAAAATGCTGCGCAACCGGGCATGCCGACAAAAGAAACGCGATGTCGCCGGGACGCGGCGCTGCCAAGAAGATCGGGAATTTCATTGCGTCTCTGCGCCTTTGCGTTAAATTCAGGTCCGTTTACGGGGAAAGGAAGGGGCATGCCGACTAGGGGACCAACAGACGCCCGATCTCGCAGGTCTCGGCATTGCAAAACCACAGTACGCCTTCGTGGATGGTCATGCCATGAACTTCGGTTGGCGCTTCCACTCGGATGACATCGAAGATACGTCCACTCTGTGGATCCAGCAGGCAGACTGTCCCCGCGGAGGTATCGGCGGACCACAGTTTGCCGTCATCCGCCCAGGCGATGCCGTGAACCCGTAGCCCCGGCGCGCGGAAGCGATGCGCCTCCTGCCAGCCGTCCGGGTCGATGACATGGATCATCTGCGACGGCGGCGAGGCCACATAGAGTTTATCGTCGCGCCACTCCAAGCCGTGGGCGCCGGTCACCTGGGCATCGGCCGCGCCTTGCCGCCAGGCTACGACGCCGATGCCGGGCGAATCATACTTAGCGACGGTCTCGCCTGTATCCGCATCCAGTTGCGCGATCTTCAATTCATACGTGGACGCAATCCATACATATCCGCCGCCTACGGTGATCCCGCTGGAATGGACCGTGTCGGTCTGGGCGTCGAACAGCACCTCTCCGCTCTCAAAATCCTGCCGATACAGTCGCCCGTTGCCCTGATCAATACACCATAGACCATCGGCGCTGGCCTGGAGGCCGTTGGGATGTGGCCCTGGGCTTGAGAACCGCTTCTCCACCTGTGCGATCTTCACCGGCATAGCAGAGCTCCTCGTAGTAGGGGGTGTGATTGGGCGCGTAGGCGCGTCCCACTGGGAGCGCGGGCGTCTCGCCCCCATGAAGTGAAACGCACTTCATCTTTTTTGCCAAATCGGCCTGTGGGAATATCGGCCATAGTTTGTCCCATCTTCTACTCTTCTGCGCGTGACCACTGATCACTTCCGTACAATACAGGCCATCCGATTCCGCGTCAAATCCACTCTGTCACTGTCAACCAAAGGTTTGGGGTGAAAAAATTGCATCCACGCCCTGTCCCATCTATAATTGAACCGGTCAGGAGGCGCGCGACGCGAAAACAACGAAGTTCTTCACCTTGCGCCCCTGCGCCATAGAGGCGTGGCGTTGAAAACAATGGAAATTATATACAATCGTAACCAAATGCCCGCGCACAAGGTATCTCAGTTGACGGGCGCCTTTCGTCAACAAAAATATATCGGAGTTCATCTATGCTGAAGACCCATACCTGTGGCGAATTACGCGCGAGCGACACCGGCAAAACGGTCACTCTCGCCGGCTGGGTCAACCGCCGCCGTGACCACGGTGGGCTCATCTTTCTGGATTTGCGCGATCGGTTTGGCATCACACAGATAACGGTGAATGCGGAAGATCGGCCTGATGCGCTCGCAGTCGCATCCCAGCTGCGCAGCGAGTACGTCGTTCAGATCACAGGCACAGTGCAGAAGCGCCCGCCAGGCTTCGAGAATCTGGAACTGGCGACCGGTGAGATAGAGGTCATCGCCGTAAACCTGGAAATTCTGAGCGAGGCCCGCACGCCGCCCTTTGTCATCAGTGGCACTCAAAGCGATGATGTGGACGAGTCCGTGCGTCTGAAGTACCGCTATCTCGATCTGCGCCGCCCGAAACTGGCGCGCAATCTCCGGCTACGTCATGAAATCGTTCGTTTTATTCGCAGCTTTCTATACGACCGGGCGTTCCTCGAAATCGAGACGCCGATCCTGCTCAAAAGCACGCCGGAGGGCGCGCGGGATTTCATCGTGCCCAGCCGCATGCATCCAGGCCACTTTTACGCGCTGCCCCAATCCCCCCAGCAGATGAAGCAACTGCTGATGATCGCCGGAATCGAGCGCTACTTTCAGATCGCGCGCTGTTTCCGCGATGAAGACTTGCGCGCCGATCGCCAGCCGGAGTTCACCCAACTGGATCTGGAGATGAGCTTCGTCGAGGCTGCCGATGTGATGGCCTTAATCGAGGAGATGCTGATCAAGCTGTCCGCCACACTCAGCGACAAGCGCATCCAGCAAACCCCTTTCCCGGTCATGAGCTACGCCGATGCCCTGGCGAAATACGGCATCGATCGGCCGGATATACGCTTCGGATTAGAGTTGTTCGACGTGACAGAGCTGGTGCGCGGCAGCGGCTTCGGCGTCTTTGAAAATGCCGCTGCCGCCGGTGGCGTCATCAAAGGCCTATGCTACCCCAACGGGGCAAGCCTGAGCCGAAAAGATATCGATGGTCTGATCGAATACGTAAAACCCTATGGCGCAAAGGGATTGGCGTGGATTGGCATTACCGCTGGGCCGGATGCCAGCGGGCGTTACCCGGCCGAGAGTTTGCGTAGTCCGATCGCAAAGTTCCTCAGCCTGCAGGAGATCGACGGAATCGTGCGCGCCAGCGGCGCGGGTGAAGGAGACCTGATTTTGCTGGTGGCCGACGATGCCGATGTGACGAATCCCGCTCTGGCCAATCTGCGTCTGGAGATCGGCCAGAGGGCGGATCTCATCGATCCGCATCTCTTGGCCTTCTGCTGGGTGATCGACTTTCCCTTACTTGAATACGACGGCCAGGAGGATCGCTGGGTGGCCATACACCATCCCTTCACCAGCGCCAGAGACGAGGACTGGAGCATTCTCGAAGAACGTCCAGGAGATGTTAAAGCCAAGGCGTATGATGTCGTCCTCAACGGCTGGGAGATCGGCGGCGGCAGCATCCGTATCCATCGTAGCGGGCAACAGATGCGCATGTTCCAGCAACTGGGTTTGAGCGAGTCCGAGGTGGACGAGCAGTTTGGCCATATGCTTGAAGCCTTCCAGTACGGCGCGCCTCCCCACGGCGGCATCGCTCTGGGGATCGAACGCCTGGTGGCTCTCTACGCCGATGCGCAGAGCATCCGCGAGGTCATGGCCTTCCCCAAAACCGCAACCGGCGCTGACCTGCTACTGGACGCGCCCAGCCCGGTGGAAGACAGACAGCTGGCCGAACTGCGCATCGCCGTAAGAGAACAGCCAACCCGCGCCGCCTGATCGCTGCCAATTTTTTTCCAGTTTGGCGTCAGATCTGAACTGTGCTATAGTAGGAAAATAGCCCTGCAATGTCCGTGATTGACCAGCAGACGGGGCGAACCAACACTAGAACTATGGGAGCAAGGCCAAGGTACGTGGATGTGATAGCCCGCCTGCAGAGGCACAGGGCAAGACGGAAGCGTTCAGCCAGCGCCCACCTACGAACTTCGGTTCGTACCCACTGGATCACACGACATTGCGGGGCCAGAAATCCGCGTCCGGGTACACCCGGACGCGGATTTCTTTTCTCACTTCTCTCTCCTCCGCTCTCTCTACTCGATCGTGCAGGAATGGACAATATACATGGATCGAATCTATCCAGTGGATTTGCAAGTCCACAGCATCCGCTCCGATGGCACCGATACGCCGGAGGCGCTGATCGACAAAGCGGCGGCAGCCGGTATCCGCGTGTTAGCGGTGACCGACCACGACAGCGTTCTGGGCGTGACGGCTGCCCAGGCCCGCGGCATCGAAGCGGATGTGCATGTGATCTCGGCCATCGAATTCAGCACCGCCAGCGAACGCGACCAGGATTTTCTGGACATCGACATTCTGGGATACGCCATCGACCCTATCAACCCGACGCTGCTCGCTACCCTGGAACGGGTGATCGAAAGCCGGGTGGAGCAGAAGATCGGTCAGGTGGAGCGCCTGCAGGCCTATGGCCTGCATGTGCCGCTGGAGGAAGTGCTGGAGCTGGCCGGCGGCGTTCCAGGGCGTCCGCATATCGCGCAGATCGCCCTCAAACACAACCCGCATACGTTCTCCTCCCTCGATGACGTATTCCGACAATACCTGGCCTCCGATGCGGAAAACTCTACACATGTGCGCCGTCGCTTTAGCCTGCGGGTGGAGGATGCCATCGAACTGACCCACGCAGTCGGCGGAAAGGCCGTGCTGGCCCACCCTGGCTCCTACAAGCGGATGCGCAATCTCGAAGATGCCCTGCGCCGGATGGTCGACATCGGCCTCGATGGTCTTGAAGTCTATTATCCCTATGCCGCCGAGAACGGAGAGGGGGCGGCAGACAGGCGCATCGCCGGCTTTGCCGAACTTGCGGCCCATTTCGGCCTGTTCGCCACCGGCGGCAGCGACTATCATGGCGAGCGCAAGCGCAATCGTCTGGGCGAGGCTGGGCTCGAATGGGAACAGTGGGAACGGCTGCGGGACGAAAACGGGTGGTAGCGCATCTCCTGCGCCCCACTTGGCTGGAGATCGATCTGCCCGCCTTGGCCGGCAACGTGCGGGAACTCCGCCGGCGCATCGGCCCGCGTCGGCTTCTCTATGCAGTCGTCAAGGCCAATGCCTACGGCCACGGGCTCGATCTCATCGCCCCGGCCGTGTTGCAGGCCGGGGCCGACCGTCTGGCTGTGGCCGCTGTGAACGAGGCGATTGTCCTGCGCCGGGCCGGCTTGCGCGCGCCGCTTCTCATCCTGGGGTACACGCCGCCGGAACTCGCGGAAACGCTTCTGGAATACGATCTCACCGCCACCGTCTATGAAGCGCAAACTGCCCAGACCTTCGCCGAGGTCGCCGCGCGGCAGGGTCAGCTGTTGACGGTTCACCTCAAAGTGGACACAGGGATGCGCCGCTTGGGGATCGATCACACCAATGCAATCGACTTGTGCGCGCGGCTCGCCGGCAATGCCCATCTGCGTCTGGAGGGCATCTTTACCCATTTCAGCCGCGCGGATGAAGCGGACCAATGCTACACCCAGGAGCAACTGAGCCGTTTCTCCGCGCTGTTGGCTCGGCTTGCGACCGCCGGCTGTCGTCCGCCCATCGCCCATGCAGCCAACTCCGCCGCCACCCTCACCCTGCCGCACGCGCATTTGGACGCAGTGCGCTGTGGGATCCTCCTCTACGGCCTCTCCCCCAGCGCCGATGTCCCCGCGCCCGAGGGTATACGGCCAATTCTCAGTTGGAAGGCGCGCATCGCCCAAGTGCGCCGTCTGGATGCCGGGGAACCGGTCTCCTATGGCAGTGCCTGGCGAGCGCCCGATACGCGTACGGTGGCCGTCGTGCCGGTGGGCTATGCCGACGGTTTCCCCCGCAGTCCACAGACCTGGCAGCGTGTTCTGATCGGCGGCTGCTCTGTGCCGATTGTAGGCCGCGTCTGTATGGATCAGACAGTCGTGGACGTGACGGAACTTGTGGCCGCCGGCAGATCTGTGGCCCAGGGGGATGAGGTCGTGCTGATCGGTACCCAACAAGGCGCCAGCCTTTCCGCTGAAAAGGTAGCCGACTGCCTGGGGACGATCAATTACGAAGTGACCAGTCGGCTGATGGCCCGCCTGCCTCGTATCGTGGTCGGCGCATAGGCTCTGAACGGCCTTGATCAACTCTGTGGGAGTGAAAAATGGTTGACACGCGCCTGGATGTAGCGCGCAAAGCCCGGCGGATCTATGAGTTGCTGTTGGCAGAGTACGGCCAGCCGGCCTGGCGGCCTTCCCGCTCCGGCTTCGAGCAACTCATCCACACGATCCTCAGCGCCAACACCAATGATCGCAATGCAGCCCGAGCGTTTGAAACACTCAAACAACGCTTTGCCGGCGACTGGGACGCAGTGCGCACTGCGCCGTTGGCAGAGATAAAGGATGCCATTCGCGTTGCTGGGATGTACAATCAGAAAGCGCCCCACATTGTGGGGACGCTGGAGATCTTACACCGGGAGGAGGGCCAATACAGTTTGGAGCGCGTCCGTGAGATGGAATCAGAAACCGCCCAGGCCTACCTGCAGCGCTTTCCAGGTGTAGGTCACAAAACCGCCAGTATTGTGCTGTTGTTCAACTACGGGATGGCAGCCTTCCCGGTGGATACCCACATTCAGCGCCAGAGCCAGCGCCTGGGTGTCAGCGGCAGACGGGCGTCCGCGCAGAAGAGTAAGGCCATCTGGGAGGCGGCCCTGCCAGCGGCGACTTACTTTGCCCTGCACGTCAATCTGATTCAGCACGGCCGCGCAGTTTGCCAGGCGCGTGTCCCGAAATGCGCCCACTGCGTATTACAGAACGCGTGCGACTATGCGGGGCGGAAAGGCGCCTGGGCGGACAATCCTCCTAGCCATCCTGAAGAATCACATACATCGTAGGCGGCCCACACGCAAAAGCCGCGCCAGGTCAACTGGAATTGGGTAGCCGGCCAGGGCGCCTGCAGTCCGTCAAGTCGGATCTGCAAAAGGATATAGCAGTCGTCAAACAATGATCATCATCTTGCCAAGCAACGTAGTCGCCGGCTGCATAGTTCACCACAAAACCGGCATCGACTATGCGCCCAACGTCAACGTCCGGCCGACCTAAGTAACTGTCCGCAACTAACGCACTCGTTTCAGAGCCATTTTACGTCAGATCCCCCTATCTTGTAACGGACAGTTACTCTGCCTTGTGAGAGTTTCTCTAGCCGGGCGTTGATCTCTGCCAGTTCCTGGCGTATCGCCCCCAATTCCTGGCGCATCTCCTTCAGTTCCTGGCGCATCTCGGCGAGGTCCTGTTTATCGGCGAGTCGCCATCCCGCTGGGTGCTTTTTCTTTAGCTGGGCTATGAGATTTAAGGCGACTCGTACCCTGTCTTGTAGCTCATCAAGCGTGCGAATGTCCCAGTTATCGGCAAGTCGCCATCCTGCTCTCCATCCTGCTTCTGTGCGCTTTTTCTTTAGAGAGACCATGAGGTCGTTTAATGTGACTCGTGTCCTGTCGTGTAGCTCGTTAAGCAGGTCGTCGATATCTTGTTCTATCTCGTCAAGCATGCGGTCGATGTCGTGTTCATCGCTCATAGGTCAGTCTCCTGTGCTATGCAGAGCCGGGCCGATCTCCACGACGTTTGCCCGGCGCGGCAGTGGTTGCATTCAGGGAATGAAGTGGGAAACGGCGATCAGGATACTATTGAGAATGCTTGTAACGAGTAGCGCGCGCCAGGTGATGCTGTCATTGAGTTGCTTTATCTCCCCTCACAGCTCCCCTCGCATCTTCTCAAGGTCAACCCGGACGCTTTCAATACCCGCCTTTGTTGCGAAGTGCTGATATGCCCTTCTAGTTCGGGCGACGCGTTCTTCTATCCCTGTTGTCGTCGTTGTCATATTGTCTGTTTTCTCTTGGTGGCGGGCCCGGTGGAGTGAGGGCCGGACGGTTACACAATCGGCTCCCGGCAGGCGCGTGGGGGTTCGGTCTGGTCGTAGACGGCATCGGTGTAGCCTGATTGTTGCCAGTGCCAGCCGGCGGCGATCATGCTTGGC
Source organism: uncultured Caldilineaceae bacterium (assembly GCA_958295915.1). Lineage (GTDB taxonomy): Bacteria > Chloroflexota > Anaerolineae > Caldilineales > Caldilineaceae > Bin5. Next base: position 822,546 of record OY282381.1, on the reverse strand, counting down.
GCGTTGGCATTGGCGGCGCGGACGTTCACGCAGAAGGTCAGGGCCAGCTGGGAGGCGGCCCTGCCAGCGGCGGCTTACTTTGCTCTGCACGTCGATCTGATTCAGCATGGCCGCACAGTTTGCCAAGCGCATGCTCCGCAATGCGCCCACTGTGTATTGCAGAATGAGTGCGACTATGAGGGACGGAAAGGCGCGTGGACAGACAATCCCTAGCCACCCACTGCGCCCTGGCCAACCAGCTAAGTCGCTGTCGCTTTGTTAAACCGCTGCATCAGTCTGCTCTTGCGCCGCGCCGCATTGTTGGCGTGGATCGCGCCCCGCTGGGCAGCTCTATCCAGCGCCACAATTGCTGTATGGACGGCATCCTGCGCCGCAGGATCGGCGTCTTCGATCAGCGTCCGGGCCTGCTTCACGGCAGTGCGGGCCGCACTGCGATAGGTGCGATTGCGCTGGCGCCGGCGCGCATCCTGGCGCACGCGCTTAGCGGCTGATTTGATATTCGGCATCTGCTTCTCCGCCTGTTCTTTGCAAAAATTTCCAGCAATTTCCAAATGGATAGCATAGCAGAAAGTTGCAGAATGGTCAACCTGACGATGCATCCAATTCCTGATTCGTAATTCCCTTGCGTCTCCGCGTCCTGGCGACATTGCGTTCCGTTTCAAATCAGCTACACTGATTCGGCTGGCTATGCAATTTGTAATTCCTCTCAGAGAGGAAAATGGTGTAGACTAGAGGAAGCAACCAAGAAGAGAAAAGGAGGAGCAAGTATGACCACCATCGACACGATAGAAGACCTTCTCCAGGTTCTGGACGAAAATCCCGCGTGGGTGGAAGCCCTGCGCGCCCGGCTGCTGACGCGCGAACTGGTGGAACTGCCTGAAAAGTTTGCCAGCTTCGTCGCCAGGATGGACAAGTTTGTCGCTGAGACGAACAAGTTTGTCGCTGAGATGAACAAGTTCGTCGCAGCGACGAACAAGCGCTTCGACGACCTTGAGCAGCAGCTGGCCAGCTTCGTCGCCGAGATGGGCAAGTTCGTCGCAGCGACGAACAAGCGTTTCGACAACCTTGAGCAACGTCTGGACAAGTCCATCGCTGCGACGAACAAGCGCTTCGACGACCTTGAGCAACGTCTGGACAAGTCCATCGCAGCGACGAACAAGCGCTTCGACGACCTTGAGCAACGTCTGGACAAGTCCATCGCAACGACGAACAAGCGCTTCGACGGTCTCGAAGTCAGAATGCAGTCTATCCAGGATGATGTAGGTATACTCAAAGGCGCTCATGCCAGAAGCGCCGCCATCAGAGAGGCCAGCGACATCGCCAGGGACATGGGCCTGTGGCGGGTGAAAACTCTCACCCAGGACGATCTCTGGCGTCTGATCGACTTCGCCGACACCGCGGACATCCCCACAAACGAGCTGCGAAGTTTCCGCAGAGCCGACCTGATCATGGAGGCTACAGACCAGGAAGGCGCAACCTGCTACATCGCTGTGGAAATCTCATTCACCGTCAACGGGCGAGATACCAGCAGGGCGGTCCGCAACGCTGGTTTGCTGACGAAGTTCAGCGGACAGCCTGCCCAGGCCGCCGTGGCCGGCCTGCGCGGAGACGAGCGGATACAGGGCAGCATCGAATCCGGCGAAGTGTTCTGGTATCAACTGGACCCGGAAGTCCTGGAAGCGGAATAACCCTCGCATCCAACCTCCAGCCCTCTCTTGCGGCCTGAAAACTCCTCGTCGCGTCAACTGCCAGCAAGCGGGCCAGTGGCGCGTTTCTCTGTTTTGCGCTACAGTACTCGCGGGACAGTCTGAACCCCACAGCCAGACGCGAGGAGCGCCATGAAAATTACCCGAGTGACGCCAATGGTGCTGGGCACCGAATGGCGCAACCTGACAATTGTCAAAGTCGAAACCGATGAGGGGCTGGTCGGCGTGGGCGAATGCCGCGCGCTGAACCGCACTGACGGCGTCCTCGGCTATCTGAGCGAAGCCGCCCCCCGGTATGTCGTCGGCGAAGATCCCTTCAATATCGAGCGCCTCGTCAGTCGTATGTTCCGCGAGGATTTCGGACGCGCCGGTGAGATCATTATGACCGTCACGGCGCTTATCGAAGTCGCCTGCTGGGATATCGTCGGCAAGGCCCTCAACCAGCCGGTCTACCGGCTGCTGGGCGGCGCGGTGCGGGACAAGATCAAAGGTTACGCCAATGGCTGGTACACCGGCGAGCGCACCGCAGATGAGTTCCACGCCGCGGCCAAACGGGTGCTGGGAAAAGGCTACCACGCGCTCAAGTTCGATCCCTTCGGCGCCGGTTTCTACGAGATGGAGCGGGCCGAAAAAAACTATGTCATCGGCCTGGTGGAAGCTGTGCGCGACGCGGTCGGCCCGGATGTGGAGATACTCATCGAAATGCACGGGCGCTTCAACCCGGTGACAGCGGTAGAATTTGCCCGCGAACTGGCCCCTTTCAAACCCTCATGGCTGGAGGAGCCTGTGCCGCCCGAAAATATCGCGGCGCAAAAAAAGACGGCGGACGCCATCGCCCCCTTAGGCATCCCTGTGGCCACTGGCGAGCGGCTGCACACCATGCACGAATACCGGGAACTGTTTGAGTTGCAAGCCTGCGACATCATCCAGCCGGATATCACCCATTTCGGCGGCATTCTCAACACCAAGAAGCTGGCCGCCTGGGCGGAAGCCTACTACATTCTCATCGCGCCCCATAACGTGGGCGGCCCGGTCTCCACCGCAGCCGCGCTGCACCTGGCGGCCTGCACGCCGAACTTCAAGATCCAGGAACATTTCAACGACTTCGCCGAAGCCTATGTCAAGGAGGCCGCGCCGGGCAATCCGGAAATCGAAGACGGCTACTTCGCTTTGCCCTCTGGCCCCGGCCTGGGCGTTACCCTCAACGAAGACGTCATTGAAGCCAATCCGCGGCGCAAAGTCCACTTCAATCTCTTCGTTGAGGATTGGCATCGACGCTCGGCCGAAGTGGAATGAATGTGAAGAATGATAGATTGAAACGTCTGCTCTCACAACCGATAGGCCTTCTTGGCCAGTCCGTAAGCCAGGGCGTGCGCCATCGAAAAGGCCTCCTCATCATCGATGATGCCCTGCACCAGCAGCCCGGCGAGCCAGTCGCAGGAGATGCGCCGCCACAGTTCATGACGCGTAGGAATCGAGGCGAAGGCCCGGGTATCGTCGTTGAAACCGATCGTGTTGTAGATGCCCGCCGTTTCCATCACCTGCGCGAAGAAATTCCGCATCCCGTTGATGCTGTCGTAGAACCACCAGGGCGGGCCAATGCGCAGGATCGGGTAGTGGCCCGCCAGGGGGGCGAGCTCTCTGGCACTGGTCGATTCGTCCAACGTAAAGAGGATCAGGCGCAGGGATGGATGGGCGCCGAACCGGTCCAGAAGTGGCTTCAGGTTGCGGGTGTAATCGAGAGCATGGGGGATGTCTGCGCCTTTGTCTGCGCCGAAGCGCCGGAAAACCGACGGATTGTGGTTACGGATCGAGCCAGGGTGGAGCTGCATGACCAACCCGTCTTCGCCGCTCATGCGGGCCATCTCAACCAACATATGCGCGGTGAAGCGCCGGGCATCGGCCGCAGACGCGCTGCCGGATAGGCCCCGCTGGAAAATAGCGTCGGCCTCGCTGTCTGAGAGAATCTCCGTGTGGGGCGTTTCCGCCGCGTGGTCCGTGGCTGTGGCGCCCATCTCTTTGAAGAAAACCCGACGGGCCTCCAGCGCGTGAATATATGAGGCGTAATCGCCGATATCGATGCCGGACACCGCGCGCAGCCGCTCGATCTGCGCTCGCCAGGCCGGCTGGTCGATGTCGTTCACGACTTTGTCCGGGCGAAAAGTCGGATAGATACGTCCAGACCAGCCAGAATCTCGAATCGTCCGGTGGTGTTCCAGGGAATCGGTGGCCGCGTCGGTCGTGGTCAGCGCCTCCACCTGAAATCGTTCGTAGAGCTTGCGGGGCGTGAAATCCGGGGCGGCCAGCCGTTCAGCAATTCTGTCATATAGCGATTGGGCGTTCTCCGGCGTTGGCTTCTCTGTGATGCCGAACAGATCGTGGAACTCATCCCGTAGCCACAGGCCGGTGGGCGTGCCCTGAAACAGGTGATAGTTTTCGGCGAACGTCTGCCAGATTTTGCGGTGATCGGATTCGACCCGGCTACCGGCTGCCCAATCGTTCGGCTGGACGCCCTGATCTTCCAGGGGAATACCTTGGGAATAGAGCATTCGAAAGACATAATGATCCGGGATCAGGAACAGCTCTGCTGGGGAGCCGAAATGGTGCGATGCATCGGCGAAGAGCTGCGGATCCACATGGCCGTGAGGACAGATCAGCGGCAGGTTTGCCACGGTGTCAAATAGACTACGGGCCACAGCCCGCTGGGCCGGATCAGCGCTGAAGTATCGATCGGCCCGGTCGGGCATATACGAGTGCAGAGACGAGTTCACAGAAATATCCTTTCGCGCGGGAAGCATGGCAGCGAGTGATTGTCCGTTGGCCAGCCTGTGAGAATCCAATGCTGGCCAGTTCCTCGAATTATAGCCGACCTTCCGCCGAACATCTCCTTGGCGCCAGGCCAGGAGAACCCTTTCGGGAGGGGGCCGTGAGCATTTGGGAGCAGTTTTCATTAGAGGGGAAAGTTGCCGTTGTCACCGGCGGGACCGGCGTGCTGGGTGGAGCCATGGCCCGTGGTCTGGCTGCCGCGGGCGCGCGCGTCGCCATATTGGGGCGGCGCGCAGCCAAGGCCCAGGAGGTAGCTGACGACATCAACGCTGCCGGAGGCGCGGCCATGCCCCTGCCGGCGGATGTCCTGGACGAGGCGGGCCTGCGCAAGGCCCGGCAGACACTGCTGCAAACGTGGGGACGGGTGGATGTTTTGATCAATGCCGCCGGTGGCAACCGGCCCGACGCCACCGTATTTGGCGATCTGACATTTTTCGATGTTTCGCGCGCGGCCTTGGAAGGGGTAGTTGGTCTGAACTTCACTGGCACGGTCCTGCCCATACAGGCATTCGGTGAACTGATGGCGGAGCAGGGCGCCGGCTCCATCATCAATATCTCTTCTATGGCCGCCCAAAAGGTTCTCACACGGGTGATAGGCTACGCCGCGGCCAAAGCGGCCGTGGACAACCTCACCCGCTGGCTGGCGGTCGATCTGGCCCAGAAACACGGGCCGGGGTTGCGGGTGAATGCGATCGCGCCGGGATTCTTCATCGGCGAGCAGAACCGGGCGCTGCTGATAAAAGAGGACGCCGAAGATCCCTCGCAGCCTGCTGCAACGGACGGGCGCGGCAATGCGGGGGCTGGGGCGAGAACTTCTTTCCGCTCCCTGACCGCGCGCGGGCGGCAGATCATCGATCATACGCCGATGGGCCGCTTCGGTGAACCGGATGAGTTGGTCGGCGTGGCGGTCTGGCTTGCCAGCGATGCCTCTCGCTTCGTCACAGGGATCGTTGTGCCAGTGGATGGAGGGTTCTCCGCCGCCAGCGGCATATAAACGATACTCCGCGCTGAATAGGGGCAGGATCTATCTACGCATTTGGATTCTTGCCTGGCGCGATGAACAATTGTATAGTGTTTTCAGCTATATTGATACAGTATGAAAATGTTGGAGTATAGATGAGCGATTCCGATTTCATGGCATCGTCACGCGACTTTATTCGTGAAGCGATCGCCGAAGATATCCATGCCGGACGCTTTGACGGACGGCTGCAAACGCGCTTTCCGCCAGAGCCGAACGGCTATCTCCATATCGGCCACGCCAAGGCCATCGGCCTGAATTTCGACGTGGCGGCGGAGTACAACGGCATCTGCAACCTGCGTTTCGACGACACCAACCCTCTGAAAGAGGAACAGGAGTTTGTAGACGCCCAGCTTGCAGACATCCGCTGGCTTGGCTACGAGCCGGCAAATGTCTATTACGCGTCCGACTACTTCGTCCAGCTCTACGAATGGGCCATCGAACTGATTGAGAAGGGCCGGGCCTATGTAGACGATCTCAGCCAGGAGGAGATACGAGCCTACCGGGGCACCCTGACACAACCGGGCAGCGAAAGTCCCTACCGCAACCGGTCTGTTGAAGAAAATCTGGACCTGTTCCGGCGCATGAAAGAAGGCGAATTCCCTGACGGCGCCAAGGTGTTGCGGGCCAAGATAGATATGGGCTCCCCCAACATCAACTTGCGCGATCCGGTGATGTACCGCATTCGTCATGTGGAGCACCAGCGCACCGGCAATGAGTGGTGTATCTATCCAATGTACGACTGGGCGCATGGCCAGTCCGACTCGATTGAGGGCGTGACCCATTCCCTCTGCTCGCTGGAATATCTGAACCACAGACCTCTGTATGACTGGTACCTGGACGCGCTGGATGTCTATCATCCCCAGCAATGGGAGTTTGCCAGACTGCATTTCACCTACACCGTGACCAGCAAACGTCGCCTCCTGCGCTTGGTGCAAGAAGGCTATGTGAACGGCTGGGATGACCCGCGGATGCCGACACTGGCCGGCCAGAGGCGGCGGGGGGTGCCGGCCAAAGCGTTGCGAGACCTATGCGACCATGTCGGAGTCGCCCGCACCAACAGCACTGTGGCGATCGATCTGTTGGAATACTACATTCGCCAGGAACTGAACCGCACGGCCAATCGCGTCATGGGCGTTCTGGATCCGTTGCCTGTCGTGATCACGAACTTCCCCGAGGGCGAGACCGAATGGCTGGAAGCAGTGAACAATCCGGAAGATGAGAGCGCCGGCAGTCGCCATGTCCCCTTCAGTCGCAATCTGCTCATCGAGCGGGCAGACTTCATGGAGGATCCGCCCCGCAAGTTCTTTCGGCTGGCGCCAGGCCGAGAGGTGCGCCTGCGTTGGGGCTACTTCATCCGATGCGAGAATGTCATCAAAGATGCGCGCGGCAATATCGTCGCATTGCACTGCGCATACGACCCGGAGACGAAAGGGGGCTACGCGCCAGACGGCCGCAAAGTACGCGGGACCCTCCACTGGGTCAGCGCCGACCATGCCGTGCCGGCCGAGGTGCGGCTCTATGAGCGCCTGTTTAAGGTAGAGAACCCCTACGATGTTCCAGAAGGCCAGGACTTCACGGCCAATCTCACCGCCAACTCTCTCTCTGTGCAAAACAGCGCCCAACTAGAGCCGAGCGTGCAGGAGTTGGCCGTTGGCGAAACAGTGCAGTTCGAGCGCAAGGGATACTTCTGCCTGGACCCGGACAGCGACAAAGAGCGCCTCGTCTTCAACCGCGCCATATCTCTGCGGGACACCTGGGCCAAGATTCAAGCCTCTACACCCCGCCGCAAATCAGGAGAGAGAGGGTAGGAGTGAGCCAAGAGAGCATACCTCTCCCTTCTCTTTTCTCGCTCCTCACGACTAGGGGACAGGAGATTATCTATGAGTGAACGGAGTAGGGCAGTGATGATAGTGACCACAGCGGAAACGCTGTCCTCGACCTGGGGCGGTGGTTTCAGCGGCCAGATGGTTGAAAGATCAATACCCATCGAGCGACTCCAGGCCAATTTCATTCACTTCATGCGCAACATTCAGCAGGTGCTGTCCGTCAGTGATACCCGGGTAGGGGATATGGCGCTGGACGAGATCACGTTCAGTGTTGAGATTGGCGCGGGGGGTGAATTCAAGCTATTGGGAACCGGCATCGCCACCGAAGCCAGCAGCAGTTTGAAATTTACGTTGCGACGGGAACCATCGGTCTAGCTTGCCAGCTTGCCAGCGTGCAATGAGAGTGGGCCGCCCGCTTCCAAACCCTGATACGGAGCGAGGGCAGAGGAGAGAAATGAGAGGGGGTTCGCTCTCCTCACTTCTATTTTCTCACTCTTTTTGTGGGCGCCAGCCTTCGCCATCCCCCTATCCTCTTAACTCCACTTTTTCCACCGTGACCTCCTCCAGAAACGCCTCGTCCACCTGCGCGCCGTGACCGGGCCCGTCCGGCACGCTGAGGGTGCTGTTTTTGTTCAGGGTGAAGGGATTGGTGACGATATCGCGATGAAAATAGCGATTGTTGGCGCTGATGTCCCCGGGCAGTGTGAAGTTGGGCAGGCTTGCCAGCGCAACGCTGATGGCCCGCCCGATTCCGGTTTCCAGCATGCCGCCGTGCCATACGGGAATGCCGGCAGCCTGACAGATATCGTGAATATCGACGGAATCGGCCAGGCCACCGATGCGCGACGGCTTGATATTGATAACGCCGCAGGCCTTCAGCTCTAGGGCCCAGCGAGCATGGTCCGGGGAAACGATGCTTTCATCCAGACAGATGGGGGTCTCAAGCAGCTTGGCTAGTTTGGCGTGATCGAAAATGTCGTCATGCTCCAGGGGTTGTTCATTGAGCAACAGATCGAACTGATCCAACTGCTGCAGATGCGCGGCATCCTGCAGCCGGTAGATGCTGTTGCCATCTACCTGCAAGAGCAGGGTCGGCCAGCGCGCGCGGATCGCCTGCGTGGGCGTGATGTCCCAGCCCGGTTTGATCTTGATCTTTACCCGCTTGTACCCGTCAGCCAGATAGCCTTCCACCGTCTCCAGAAGTTCCTCGATGCTGGCTTTGATAGGCACACTTACGCCAACAGACACCTCTTTCCGAGTGCCGCCCAGGAGTTTGGAAAGGGAGACATTTTGCGCGCGCGCGCAGAGATCCCAGACAGCGAACTCCAGCCCGGCTTTCGCCATACGGTTGGCGCGCACTCGCTTAAAAGTATGGCGCACAGCCCGCGGATCCGAGATGTCGGCTTCCAGGAGCATCGGGCCCAGGAACTCTTTCTGCATGAGCAGCGCGGTGTGATAGGTCTCTTCGTTGTACCAGGGGCCGTCGCTGACCGGCGATTCGCCCCAGCCGGTTGCGCCGTCGGCCTCTGCCCGCACAATGAGGGCGTCGCTGCCTTCGTGTCGCCAACCGCTTGTCTCGAAGGGGCGCACGTAGGGCATATGGATGCGACGAAGTTCTATACGCTCGATTTTCATGGCTGCATTACCGGGGAAAGATGGTTGGGCCGTCGATACAAACGCCTGAAATTTTTTGGCCCAACCATCTCATTCATTACGCTGCGTACACACAGTCCACCTGGCGCCTGCTTGCCGCCGATTCCAGGATCGCATCGCAGATCACAGCGTTGCGATAGCCGTCGACAAAATCAGCGCCGATGGGCGCCACATCGCCATCGTTGACGATGCAGTCCAGCAGGTGGGTGATCTCATGAATGAATGTATGCTCCCAGCCGATTATATGCCCCTGGGGCCACCAGTTTTCCCACCAGGGGTGAGACGGCTCAGAGACCAGCACATTGCGGAAGCCTTGGGCCTCTTCCGGCTCGTCGCCGACCCAATACACTTCCAACTCATTCAGCCGTTCCAGATTGAAGACGATGCTGGCCTTCTCCGCGTTGATTTCGAGACGCTGGCCATTCTTGCGCCCGGCGGCAAAACGGGTGGCCTCGACGGCGCCCAGCGCGCCATTTTCAAATTCCAGTAGCGCGGTGAAGGCGTCGTCGACATCCACTTTGCCCATCGTGCCGTCCTCCCCCGGACGATCCTCGATGAATGTGCGGGTCATGCCACAGACACTCTTCACCTCGCCCACCAGATAACGGCCCAGATCGATAATGTGAGCGCCCAAATCCCCCAGAGCGCCGCTACCCGCTATAGATTTCTGCAGCCGCCAGATCATCGGCAAATTGTAATGGGCCATAATCCACTCCTGCAGATAAACCGCTCGGAAGTGGTAGATTTGCCCAAGCAGGCCGGAATCCACCAGTTTGCGAATCTGGCGGATGGCCGGCACAAAGCGGTAGTTGAATGCGACCATATGTTTGACATTGGCCTTTTGCGCCGCCGCCAGCATCGTCTGCGCCTCTTCCGCTGTGCGGGCCAGAGGCTTCTCACAGAGGATGTGTTTTCCCCTTTGCGCCGCCACAATGCACGGCTGTGCGTGGGTGTCGTTTGGGCCGCCGTTGTCGAAAAGCTGGATGTCGTCGTTATCCAACATCGCCTGCCAGTCGGTGTAATAGCCTGCGTAGCCGTAGCGTTTGGCAGCCTCGGCCACTGCCTGCTCATTGCGCCCGGCAATGCCCACGAGCCTTGGCACGGCCGGCGGTGGGTACATCATATGGGCAATATTCAACAGCGCGTGGCTGTGGGCCTTGCCCATGAACGCATAGCCTAGCATTCCGACGCCGATCTCTGGGGCGTCACCTTCGGCCCGCGCCCCAGCCATCGAAGTGAAACCGGATCCATCGCTCATAAGTCAGTTCCTTATTATATTGTTTATTCTGCAAACGCCGCGTCAAAGGCGATATTCGATGCCGGAAAATCGACCTGACGCGTATAGGCGCAGGATTCTGTTGCGCCGTGCTCCCGGTCCATGCCCGGGTCTTCCCATTCGATGGAAAGCGGACCGCTGTAGCCGATATCATTCAGCGCCCGGATAATCGCCTCAAAGTCGATTTTGCCACGGCCCACAGAGCGGAAATCCCAGAAACGTCGGTGATCGCCAAAGTCGGCATGACCGGCAAAGACGCCCGCCTCTTTGCCGCTTTCCGACCAGCCCACGTCCTTCATATGCACATGGAAGATGCGGTCAGCGAACTTGTGGATGAAACCCACGTAGTCGACCCCCTGATAGCCAAAGTGGCTGGGATCGTAGTTGAAGCCGAAGGCCTCGTGGCCGTTGAGCGCGTCGATTGCATTTTGGGCGCTGTACAGGTCGAACGCGATCTCCGTAGGATGGACTTCCAGCCCGAACCGGACACCGTTCTCACGAAAGACGTCTAGAATCGGTACCCACATCTCGGCAAAGAACGCCAGCCCTTTCTCCAGAAAATCAGGCGGATTGGGTGGGAAGGAGTAGACCATATGCCAGATGGGCGAGCCGGTGAAACCGGGCACCACCTTCACGCCGAATTTTGCCGCGGCCCGAGCTGTATCCTGCATCTCCTTTGCCGCGCGTGCGCGCACGCCGTCTTCTGAACCATCCCCCCAGATCCGTGGAGCCAGGATACTTTCATGGCGTTCGTCGATGCGATCGCAGACGGCTTGACCAACCAGATGGTTGCTGATGGCGAAGCATTTCAGACCATATTTGTTCAGGGTGTCCCAGCGTCCCTGTACATACCTGTCGTCCTCCAGGGCTTTATCCACCTCGAAATGGTCGCCCCAGCAGGCGAGTTCCAGGCCGTCATATCCGAATGACTTGGCCTTCTCACAGATGGTTTCGAAGGGCAGATCCGCCCACTGACCTGTAAAGAGCGTTACTGGTCGCGGCATGAATTCCTCCTTGACTTTGCAGGCTTGAAATTGGTTGATGCGATCTATTTAATCAAACGGGAAAAGAGAGATCAGAGACCCGTTTACTATACAACCATCGTCTCAAAATGGCAATCCAAAGTGAATGAAGCGGGGCCGTTGCCAGGCAAGGCATTGTTGCTAAGGCATTGTTACTGCAGTGCATCAGCCACTGATCGCAAAGCGGGGGGCGTCCTCTGGGCCACTCAGCATCACTGACCACTTCTGATGTGTGAAGCTCTGGGTGGCGACAGGATTCAGCCGCTATTGCCAAACCAGACGAAATTACGCACTTCGCTGGGGGGGCTGGTCGCCTCGATGCTACGCTCTCCGTTTGTGTTCGTCACTACCCGCACGACAGATATCTGCCACCCGTAGGTCACCACCCGGTCCGATGGCGGCGCCCACTGATTCGTCAGGCGAAAGCTGGTCGCCTTTGTCCACACGGGCGGCGGCAGCTCGAACAACCCATCCCTTGGCCAGATGTGCAAAACATACCATTCATTCAGTTGCAGAAGACCGACACTCAACCAACGAAACATCACATCTTCGTCGTAGGGGATTCTTTCGCCATCACCTGGGCCGAGCAGTTGGAGGGTCCCGTACACTTGGGGCGAACCCGGGCTTTGCTGGGCACGGGCCGCTTCGCTGGACGCCAGAACGGTGGGCAGCACACCAGCGACAGGTACCTGTAGAACTTGTCCGGGCTGGATGAAATCGTTGGGCCCGATGCCGTTGGCTTTTTGAATTGCATCCACATTTGCGCCGAAGTGCACGGCAATTGAAACGAGCGTATCACCGGGTTTGACTGTATAGTTGAAGATCGTGGGAATCGTTATTTCGGCGCTATCGCTTCCGTTTTCAAAGATCGACTCGGGTATAGGGATAAACAGTTCATCGCCGGCGCGGATCATCGTGCCGGTCAAGCCGTTGGCCGTCTGGATGGCCTCGACTGGTACGCCGTATTTAGCGACAAGCGCGAGCAGCGTTTCCCCTTTCTGCACCTGATGACGCACCATGAACGGTCCAGGTTCTGGCTGCTCTGCGCCGGCGGTTGGGAGCGGCGCAGCCGCCGCCGGCGGCTGTGTTAGAGGCTCTTGTGGCGTTCCGACCAAAGCGGGGTCCGTCACCGCCTCTGGGAGAGTGGGGCGTGTTTCGGCTTGGGTGAACCTTGACGGCTGATTGCCGGCGCCCTGTCCACTGAACTGCCACCATACGATCGCGACGGACAGCAGCGCCAGCGCCAACATCACATCCAGCCAAGTGATGCTGCGCTTTTGCTTGGAATTTCCCGTCAGATCATGTCCGCAGAAGTAGCAGGTTTCAGCGTTCTGTGCGACCCGTGAACCACAGTTCGGACAGCGGCGACCCGTCGAAATCGTTGAACGTGCGTTCTGAGTCATGCCCACAATTATAGCACGAATACGCGCGAGTGCGAACAAGCGTAGCTATAGCCGATTTCGGCATTCCCGCCAGTAGGGTCGGCGTCTTGCGCCTGCGCTGGGCAGCCGCAGTGCCCCTACGCTGGCGTGAAGACGATCTTGACGCCTTCCCGACGCTCGAACAGATCGAAGGCCTGCTGCCAGGCGGCAAGCTCAATACGGTGGCTGATGAGCGGGCCGGTCTGTACTATTCCGGAGCGCAGAAGAGCCAAGGCTTTGCGCCAGGAGCTGGAGACGGTGGCAAAGCTGCCATGCACCTCCACCTCTTTGTAGCAGACCTGTTCAAGATCCCACAGAACCGGCTTGCCGAAGAGGCCTACCTGCACATACCGTCCTTTGCGCCGCACCAGATCGAGGGCTGTCTGCGCGGCGGGGCCTGCGCCGGAACATTCGAAGACGACATCCGCGCCGAGTCCGTCGGTTCGTTCAGCCAGAGAGGTCTGCAGGTCGTCCTTGCCGACGGCGAGGACATGATCTGCGCCCAGCGTTTTGGCCAGGGCTAACCGTTCTTCATCTGTCTCTGTGCCGATCACCACCACCTGCGCGCCCGCAGCCTTTACCACTTGCATCATCAGCAGGCCGATGGGCCCCGGGCCCGTGACGACAGCCACATCCCCCGGCTCGACTCGCGTGTTCTCCAGCGCGTGAACGCAACATGCCAGCGGTTCCGTGAGAGCCCCGCCCCACTCGTCTACGCCGTCAGGCAGCCGGTGGATAGAACTCTCTGGCACACGCACATAGCGGGCAAAGGCCCCATGTACTCCGCTGCCAATCGACCTGCGCCGCTGGCAGAGATTCGGCATGCCCGCGCGGCAATAGGGGCAAAGGCCACAGAGGAAAAAGTAGGGTTCGCTGGTAACGGCATCACCTGTGGCGCAGTGCCTGACATCTGCGCCCACATCCACAATCCGTCCGGCGACCTCGTGACCGAGGATAACCGGTGGCCGGCTCGGATATTCGTCGTGGTAAATGTGCACATCTGTGCCGCACAAACCGGCCGCCGTCACTTCGATAATGACATGGCCGGGGGTCGCTGTTGGCTCTGGCGCGTTCAGCAGCCCCACCTGACGCGCGCCCGGACGCAATTTGGCTACACCTTCCATAATGATTTGGTTCCCTGGTTTCAATGACCGGAGCGCTGATGTATGTAATTAGCGACTTAGCCTGCTGGCGCGCTGTTCCGATTGCGGTGATAGATCACAGGATTCAGCGGCGTGTCGATCGGTTCACCCAACTGCGCGCCAGGCAGCCAGCGTTCCCAGTCCCTCTGCTGATTGCTGTTCCTAGGCGGGGCCACCCGCATACCGTCTTCCATATAGATGATCGTCATCACTGCCCGCATGCGGTCGCTTCGGTTCGGCCCGGCCCGGTGGAACGTCCAGCCGGAGTGAAAGCTGACTTCGCCCAGTTCATAAGGTGAGATACATTTCGGATAGTCATGCAGCGAGCGACCAATCTTCCCTTCACTTTCATCGCTGATGGCGAGATCCCGGTTGTTCAGCAGCTTGTGGCTGCCGATGCAGAACGAGAGCGGGCCCATCTCCTCCGATACCGGCTGCAGGGGAATCCAGGCGGTGACGGTATTGTCATTGGACAGGGGCCAGTAGAACTGATCCACATGCCAGGGCGTAAAGCCCCCGCCAGGCTCTTTATACAGGGCTTGGTCGTGATACATACGCACTCCGTCCACCCCCATCAGCTCAGAGGCGATCTTTCCCAGACGGCGGCAGAGGACGAACTCCTTCACCTTTTCACTGCGCTCCCACAGATTCGGTATCTGCAGAAACGCTTTGCCGTATGTGTTCCGCTCCTCTAAAGACAGGGTCTGCCGGTTCAACCTATGCGCCAGCCGCGTGCACTCCGCGCCGTACTCGCGCAACACCGCCGGCGAGAGAACATTCCTCAGCTTCACATAGCCGTCCCGGCGATAGCGGGCGATCTGCTCATCGGTCAGTGGATAGTCGATACTGAGTTCGTCCATGTCGTCATCTCTCCCTGTTATCGTCGATGCCAAGGATAAGCGTAGAGCCGCGCTTAAGTATACCCAAACTGGAGACAAAAAGCATCTGCAGAAAACATGGCGGCACGCATACGAGTCAGTGCAGCACTCGAACCAATAGGGGTGTGGTTGCTTTACAAAGTGTTTGGTGTAGATGATAATTGGGATGCCTACGCAGACGTCGCCTGGACAATTAGAAATTGTTCAATTCGTAATTTGGAATTCAATCGACGACGCAGATTGCGCAGGAACGGGTGAGGGAATCTGTGACCCACAGGGTATACATCGGACTAGGCAGCAACATTGGCAATCGGGCCGGCTACTTGCACGATGCATTGGATGCCATGGCCCCGTTTATGGCGGTTGAGGAAACGTCCCATCTCTACGAGACGATTCCTATGTTGATGACCGATCAGCCGCTGTTTCTGAACGCTGTCTGCAAAGCGACCACAGCCCTTACGCCGGCGGAACTGCTGCGAGCGCTCAAGCAGACGGAAGTCGCCCTGGGGCGGATGAAAACAATCCGCTACGGGCCCCGCAATATCGACCTGGACATTCTCTTCTATGACGACGCTATCGTCGATACTCCGGATCTGACGATTCCTCACCCGTGCATTTCAGAACGGGACTTCGTGTTGGCCCCGCTGCTGGACCTGGACCCGGATCTGCATCACCCTCGCTTGAATCTGACCGTGCGGGCGCTGTGGCAACAGCTGAACAAACCGCTCCCGCCCCGGGTGTTGCCTATCGGCGAGCGGCTGTGGCATTGGGGGCAGCGTACCTATGTGATGGGCATTCTGAATAGTACGCCTGACTCGTTTTCCGGCGATGGGCTTGCCAACGCGCCCGACCCTGTGGCATCGGCCCTTGCCCGTGCGCAGCGGTTCGTCGCCGACGGCGCGGATGTGCTGGATATAGGCGGCTATTCCACCCGGCCCGGCCACGCGGATGTGCCAATCGAGGAAGAGATCCGCCGGGTGGCGCCGGTCATCAGGGCGCTCGCGGCGGCCGGCGTCGATGCGCCCCTGTCGATTGACACGTTTCGCGTCGAAGTAGCGGAGGTGGCGTTGGACGCCGGCGCCTCCTGGCTGAACGACGTATCGGGGCTACGGATCTCCAGCTTGCAAGACAAACCTGGGGCAGGGATGGGCGCGCTTGCCGCCCGACGCCGGGTTCCTCTGGTGGTGATGCATAACCGCGCGGCAGCCTGGGAACGCGGGCGTCCCGCCCGCCACCCTGATTCGGCATTCCCGTCAGGCCAACATCTGACCACTGATTCATATGATTGCGCTCATGTCTCAGATGGTGGTGGCCCAGCCAGATCGGTAGCGAGAGATCTCTCCCCGTCAGATCGGGCGCGGGTGTACGACTACAAAGACGTGGTGACGGATGTCTGCCGGGAACTGGCCGAGTCGCTGGAACTGGCCCGGCGAACCGGCGTGCCCCGCTGGCATCGCATCATCGATCCGGGCATCGGCTTCGGCAAGAAAACATCCCAGCATGCAACGCTCATCGCCCGTCTGGATGAAGTGCAACGGCTGGGCTATCCACTGTTGTTCGGCTCTTCGCGCAAGGGGTTTCTGGGAAAAATGGCCGGCGGCGCGCCGGTGGAAGAGCGGCTGGCGGGCACGATTGCCGCCAATACGCTGGCTGTGGAACGGGGCGCGCAGATCGTGCGGGTCCACGACGTGCGCGAAAATGCGCAAGCGATGCGAGTAGTCGATGCAATTATGGGCACGATAAACCAGACTGTGAATCGAGGCTGAACACTGCGAACCAACGCTGAGAAGCAAGGAACGGAACCGGCTGCGGAGAGACGGCGTAAGCAATGCCTGAGCAGTAAGAGGCTATTTCAGAGCAGGAGCGGAAGCGCATGCGATATCCCCTAACCATCACGAGCTTACATGATCGGGTTGCGGTGGTTGTCGGCGGTGGCGTTGTCGGCGAGCGCAAGGTGCGGGGCCTGCTGGCCGCGGATGCGCCTGTGCGCCTCATCAGCCCGACCGCGACAGAACAGTTGATAGCCTGGGCCGGCCTGCGCGCGATCGAGTGGCTACAACGGCCGTATCAGGACGGGGATCTGAACGGCGCCGGGCTGGTGTTTGCCGCTACCAATGCGCGGGCCGTCAATCAGGATATCGCCGCCGCCGCCCATCGCCAGGGGCTGCTGGTGAATGTGGCCGACGCGCCCGCAGAGGGCGTCTTCCACGCGCCCGCCGTCACCCGACAGGACGGGGTGATCGTCGCCGTCAGCACGGTGGCTGGCCGGCCCCGACAGGCCACGGCAACGCGGGACCGGATTGCGGCGTTTTTGGCCCAGGAGGGTTAACTGTGACCGGCAAAGCATATCTGGTGGGGGCCGGGCCAGGTCGGGCGGACCTGATCAGCGTGCGGGGGTTGACGCTGCTGCGGGCCGCGGATGTCGTGATCTATGACCGGCTCATCGCCCAGGAGCTTCTGCGCGAAATTCGTCCCCAGGCGGAGCGCATCTTTGCCGGCAAACAGACCCAACGCCACATCATGCCCCAGGCGGAGATCAACGCATTGCTCATCAGTCGAGTGCGGGCCGGCCGTCATGTGGTGCGCCTGAAGGGGGGCGATGTCTTCGTCTTTGGCCGAGGCGGGGAAGAGAGCCTGGCCCTGGCCGCGGCCGGGCTGCCGTTTGAAGTTGTGCCCGGTGTGAGCGCAGCCATCGCCGCGCCGGCCTTTGCCGGCATCCCTGTCACCCATCGGGGCCTTTCCAGCGGATTTGCCGTCGTCGCCGGCCACGAAGATCCGACCACAGCCGAGTTTATGGTCGACTGGTCGGTAATGGCCCAAGTGCCAACGCTTGTGGTAATGATGGGCGTGCGCGCCGTGGAGAAGATCTGCGCTGCACTGATCGCGCACGGCCGCCATCCAGACTCGCCCGCCGCCGCCATTGGCCATGCCGCCACCGACCAGCAGCGCGTGGCTCGCTCCACAGTGGCTGGCCTGCCCCAGGCGATGGCCCAGGCAGACGTGCATGCGCCGGCAGTGCTCGTCTTCGGCGAGGTGGTCTCTCTCCACGATCAGCTCGACTGGTTCACTCCAGACGACGCGGCCGCCGGCTTTATCCCGATAACTGCAAGTGGTCAGTAACCGCAGTGTACTGGCCACTTGCCTTTCAGCGCTTCTATCCGATCTCAACCATTCGCTGGACAGCACGCGCCGCTCTTGCCAGAATCTCTTCGGGAACGCTGATTTCGTACTGCATCTTTTCCAGCGCGGCCAGGGTGTCTTCCATGGTAATCTGGTTCATATGCGGGCAGCGAACGGAGCAGAGCCGCAGCATCTCTTTGTCCGGGTTGGCGCCGATGATGTTATCGCCCATAGAACATTCGGTCAGCAGCAGATAGCGTGGCGCGTCGGTCTGCTCCACGTAGCGAATCATCGCCGCCGTGCTACCGGTGAAATCAGATGCCGCCACCACCTCCGGGCTGCATTCGGGGTGGGAGACGATCGCGACATCCGGGTATTGGGTACGCACGGTCTGGATGTCTTGCACGCTGAATTTGTCGTGAACTTCGCAACGGCCATGCCAGCCGATGATGTCGAAGGGCTCTGTTTCCGTAGTCGCCACGCCTGATTTGGTATCAGAATCGAACTGTGATTCAGAGGATTCGTCTGAATCATATACATTATAGTCAGCGCCTGATGGAATGATGATCGTCTTGCCGGTCTCCTGGGCCACATTCTTGGCCAGGTATTCATCGGGGAGGAAGATGACCCGTTCCGAGTCCAGAGAGTTGACCACCGCTACCGCGTTGCCGCTCGTGCAGCAGATGTCTGTCTCCGCTTTCACATCGGCGTATGTGTTCACGTATGTCACCACCGGCACGCCTGGGAACTGTTCTTTCAACCGGCGCACGTCCTCCGCGGTGATGCTGGCGGCCAGGGAACAGCCGGCCTTCTCGGCCGGTAGCAGGACGATCTTCTCCGGGTTGAGAATTTTGGCCGTCTCCGCCATAAATTCCACGCCACAGAAGACGATCACATCCTTATCGGTCTGCGCGGCCATGCGGCTGAGATAGAGAGAATCGCCGACGTAATCCGGGATCGAATGGAAGAGGGCCGCTTCCATATAGTTGTGGCCGAGGATGACCGCGTTGCGCTCCTTTTTCAAGCGGTTGATCTGCGCGGCCAGTTCGGCTTTGAGGCGCAGCTCTACATCCAGCGCCACATCGTGGAGCTTACGCGCGAGAGCCTCGTACATCAGCCTGGCATCGGTGAGTTCTGCCAAGGGTATTGTCCGTGTTGCCGTTGTCATTGGTGGTTCCTTGTATAGAGGCGCCTCTTGTGAGCGCCCACTGCAGCCCAATCATCTCTATCGTCAATCAGATCGAAACTGATGTCCAGGGCCGGGGCGGAATGGGTGAGCGCGCCAACGGAGATGTAATCGACGCCTGTCGCGGCAATGGCAGCCACGCTTTCCAGATTTACGCCGCCTGAGGCTTCCAGGGGTGTGCGCCCGGCGCTGATGCGCACAGCCTCGGCTATCTGTTCCGTCGTCATATTGTCGAGTAGAATGCGGTCTACATTGAGGGTCAGAGCTTCCTCCAATTGGGTCAGATTCATGACTTCCACTTCGATAGGCCGACAGCGGTCATCGTAGGCCCGCACCCGCGAGACGGCCGGGGTGATGCCGCCGGCCGCCGCAATGTGATTGTCTTTGATGAGCGCCATATCGAACAGGCCGAAGCGGTGGTTCCGACCACCGCCCAGCGCCACTGCCCGTTTGTCGAAAAGGCGCAATCCTGGCGCGGTCTTGCGGGTGTCCAGGATGACAGCTTGCGCGCCTTTCGTCGCCTCCACATAGCGTCGCGTGAGGGTGGCGATGCCGGACATACGCTGCAGGAAATTCAACGCCACCCGTTCCGCGGTCAGCAGGGCCTGAATTGGGCCGGCTGCGGTGGCGACGACGGCGCCGGCGTCCACCCACGCGCCCTCCTCCACGCAGGAGGAGAACCGAGACTGATCGGTAACCAGATGGCAGGTCAGCCCGACGACCTCCAGCCCGGCGATGATGCCTGATGTTTTCGCCAGGAACCGTCCCTTACCCGCTGTGCCGTCGGCGATCGTCGCCAGGGAGGTCACATCACCGTCGCCGATGTCCTCCCCCAAGGCCCGCTGCACGATCGGCCGGGCCTGCTTTATAAATTCATCCATGCCGCGCTTCCTTTTCAGGCCGCGAGATTCGACTATGATTCGTAGGATTCATATGATGGGGATGATGGCAGTTATCATCTCAATCACAATAAGTATATAAATCATAGTCGATTTCGTCAAACATATTTGGCGTAAATCTCCCTCTATGATTCGATTGTGATTCACGGGATTCATATGATGGGGATGATGGCAGTTATCATCTCAATCACAATAATCATATACATCCTAGTCTGATTTCAAGGCCTCAGCCAATGCCTGGGCCACATGGAGCGACGCGCGTCCAGCGAAGTGTTGGATCTGCTCGCGGCAACTGGCGCCACTGGCGACCAAGAGCGCGTCCGCAGGCATAGCGCGCGTCGCCGGGAAGAGCCGGTCCTCACCGATGGCGCGGCTCACTTCGTAGTGATCTACGCCATAGCCGAAATCACCGGCCATGCCGCAGCAGCCACTGTCTAGTATCTGCACGCTGTAGCCGGCCGCGCGCAACGCGGCAACGCTGGCTTCGTTGCCGATTAACGCCTTCTGATGACAGTGCGTATGCAGATAGGCTGCGCCGGCATGCGTGCGCCAGATGCTGCCGATGCGCCCAGCCTCGCCGCCATTCCCGGCGGCGATGAACTCATCAAAAGTGAAGGCATTGTCCGCCAGGATGCGCGCCATCTCACGATCCGACGCCAGATCCAAGTATTCATCCCGCAGAGTCAGGATACAACTAGGCTCCAGACCGACGATTGGGATACCCTGGCGCGCGTAGGGAGAAAGCAGGGCCACATTCTGGTCCACCCATTTGCTGGCCTTGTTCGCCTGGCCCCCAGTGATGAGCGGCCGACCGCAGCAGGCTCGTCCCGTTGCCAGGTGGACCCGGTGGCCAGCAGCCTCTAACACCTGCACCGCGGCCTGCCCGATCTCCGGGTGGTTATACTCGGCCCAGGTGTCGTGGAAAAGGATGACGGAGGGCGTATTGTGTCTGGAAGGGGCCTGTTGGACGCCTGATGCACGGCGCGCGAACCATGCGGAAAACGACTGGGAGGCATAGGCGGGCAGATCCCGGCGCGGATGGATGCCGATCTGCGCAAGGAGCGCCTTCAGCGGCGCAGCCTTCATGCTGCCGTTGACCAGGGGGATCAGTGGGCGGCCAAAGCGAAAGAGCAGCCCATTCAAGGTGGGCAGCAGCCCCATCAAGCGGTTGAAGAGGGGCAGGCCGTTTCGCTCGTAGTAGTGGACCAGATATTCGGCTTTGATGCGGGCCATATCCACGGACGAGGGACATTCGCTTTTGCAGGCTTTGCAGCCGATGCACAGGTCCATCACTTCGTACATTTGCGGTGAGAAGAGCTGCTCGCGGGGGATGCGCCCGGCCAGCGCGTTGCGCAGGGCATTGGCTCGGCCGCGCGTGGTGTCCTTTTCATCCTTGGTGGCGATATAGCTGGGACACATAGTCCCCGCGCCCAGCTTGCGGCAGACGCCGGCCCCGTTGCACATTTCGATGGCCCCAGCGTAGCCGAAGTCGCTGCTCCAGTCGAAGACTGTACGCAGTTCGATCGTCTCGTACTCTCTGCCGAAGCGCAGGTTTTCCGTGGCGGCGTGGGCGTCGATAATTTTGCCCGGATTCATGCGGTTGTCCGGGTCGAAGACCTCCTTCACCTGGCGCATGGCGCCGTACAGTTCGGCGCCAAACAGCCGGGGGTGCAGATAGCTGCGGGCCAGGCCATCACCGTGCTCGCCGCTCATGGCGCCGCCGAAACTGACCGCCAGATCGCAGGCATGTTCCCCTACGGCGCGCAGGGTGTCGATGCCGGTCTGCTTCTTGAGATTCAACAGCGGGCGCACGTGCAGGCAGCCGGCAGAGGCGTGGGCGTAGACGGCGATGCCGGGGACGTCTTCCCGCTCGCCACAGAAGTCCAGGATCTGTTTCATGTACTCGGCCAGCTTCTCCTGCGGCACCGATACATCCTCGATGCCCGGCACCGGCTTATAGTCCCCTCTGCGCCCCATCAGAATGTTCAGCCCGGCCTTGCGCACATCCCACACATCTTTCTGGCGGGCTGGGTCCAACAGCTTGACGACCGCGCTTTTCCAGCCCTGTCTTCGCAGGCGCCGCTCCAGACCCTCCAGCTTGCCGGTCAATTCCTGTTCACTGGCCCCGTAATATTCGGTCAGCAGCACGGCCTCTGGGTCGCCGTCCACAAAGTGAAGCCGTTTGGCCCACTCCGGCTGCGCGCGCGCCAGGTCTATCAGGTGTTTATCCAGCAGCTCAGACGCGCTCGGACCTGTTTCCAGGATATCGGGGACCGCGGCGCAGGCATCGATGAGCCGGTCGAAATGAACGACCGCCAGAGAGGTCATCTGCGGGCGGGGGACCAGTTGCAGGAGCGCGCCGGTGACGGTGGCCAGTGTGCCTTCGCTGCCGGTGATCAGCTGGGTCAGATTGAAGCTGTCGATGTGAGCTGAATCACAGAACTCTGAGCGGAAGAGATTGTCGAAACCCAGCTTTGCGCGCAGGCGCTGGGAGCGATCTCCGCGCTGTTGGGCGCTCTCCGGCGCCCCATTCTCGTGAAGAAGCAGCGCCGCGACCAGACGGTCCAGATTGTAGCCAGAGACCCGGCGCCAATGCTGGGGCCAGCGTTCCATAATCTGCTCGAGATGGACGCGCACGATGCGGGGGATCTGGCGGTAAATCTGCGCCTCCAAAGAGTTGCCCCGTCCCCGGCTTGCCAGATCTCTGGGATCCACAGCTCCGAAGCGGGCGCTGGAACCGTCGCTGAGGACGACGCTCGTCTCGAGCGCGTTGTCCGCCATCATACCGTAGAGGATGCTGTGGCTGCCGGTGGCGTTGTTGCCGATGGAGCCGCCAACCGTGGCCCGGTCGGCGCTGGCCGGGTCCGGCCCCAGCATCAGACCTAAGGGGGCAAGGGTGCGGTTGAGGGTTCCGATGGTGATCCCTGACTGGACAGCGACGGTGCGGGCTTCCTCATCCACGGCCAGGATGCGGTCCATGTATTTGCTCATGTCGATGACGAGCGCCGGGCCGACACACTGCCCCGCCAGAGAACTACCGCCCCCCCGGGGCAGCACCGGCACGCGGTAGCGGGCGGCGATCTCCACAGCGGCCTGCACATCGTCCGCGCTGCGGGGAATGACAACCCCCAGCGGTTGGATCTGGTATTGGCTGGCATCGGTGCTGTAGAGCATCCGGCTATACCCGTCGAAGCGCACTTCGCCATCAATGGCTTTTTCCAATTGTTGGATCAACTCCTGCGTCTCCTGGGCAGGCCCAGAGAAGGCCGAGGAGGGCAGGTTGGCTGCGGTTTGCAGCGAGGAGTACTGAGTCATCTTTGCATCATCCTGTAGAGTACACCATAGCTTTTTAGGGTAAAAAATCAGGCAACAGGTTCACGCGCGCTGTATATTCGCTAAGCAATGCGCCGGGGCGCGCAGGTCGGATCGTACCAATCATGCGCATCCAGATCCAATTCAGACAACAGGAAAATCGCATGTTTCATAGCGTAAACGGAAACGGCGCCCGGATCAAAATGTATACAACATCAAAATGAATACAACCCAGTGGCGCTCCGATTGCTGGCGGCCCAGGACAGTCACCGGGCGCATCGACACGAAGTCTATAGTCCATAGTCTCATTGCGTCCCTGCGGCGTCTGCGTCTTTGCGTTGCATTCAGCCTGCCAAAGATGAGCCAGAAACGCCCCCATGTTGGGTCGCGCCCACATGCGCCCGCATTCTTGGGAAATCAATGTGCCTATAGTATGCTTGACGCCTGTTGTTTTTTAAGCAGGAAGGTGTGGGATTACCTACGACCGTTCATGGCTGCAATCCTGAAAGAATTTTGGTATGGGAACCTACGTAGTGACCGGCGCCGCTGGTTTTATTGGCTGGAAGGTCTCCGAATTTCTGCTGGCGGACGGCCATACCGTCATCGGCATCGACAACCTCAATGACGCTTATGACGCACGCCTCAAACACTGGCGTCTGGATCAGATCAAAAGCCATCCCAACTTCAGCTTTTATCATCAGGATATCTGTGCTCGTCAGGCACTGCATGATCTATTCGCGCGCTTCGCAATTCAAGTTGACGCCATCATCAATTTGGCCGCGCGAGCCAACCCTCGCCAATCCGTCGAGAATCCCTGGGTCTATGTGGAGACAAACATCACGGGCACGCTGAATTTGCTGGAAGCGTGCCGGCAGTTCGGTATTGCCAAATTCGTATTGGCCTCCACATCGAGTCTCTATGGTCAGGACAATCCGCTGCCCTACAACGAGGATACGGCGGATACCGACCGACCGCTCTCATCCTACGCCGCTTCCAAGAAGGGAGCGGAAGCTCTTTGCCACACCTATCATTATCTCTATGGCATTGATGTAACGGTCTTCCGCTACTTCACGGTCTACGGCCCGGCCGGACGGCCGGATATGTCTCTCTTTCGCTTTACGCAGTGGATCAGCGAGGGGCGTCCTGTCGCCATTTATGGCGACGGCCGGCAGTCTCGTGACTTTACCTACGTGGACGACATCGCCCGGGGCACGATTGCGGGCCTGAAGCAGCTTGGCTACGAGGTAATTAACCTGGGATCAGATAGACCCGTGGCGCTGATGGACACAGTGCGCCTGCTGGAAGAGTTTACGGGCGAGGAGGCGAATTTGTGTTTCAGCGCGGCGCATAAAGCTGACGTGCCGGCAACTTGGGCGAATATCGAGAAAGCCGGGCGGATACTGGCTTGGTCGCCATGTATGTCGATCGGGCAAGGGCTGCGCGAGCTGGTGAATTGGTACCGGGAGAATCGGGGTTGGGCCAGTGAAGTGCTGACAAGTGATTCGTAGTTAGAATGAGATCTCGAATCGAGCGGATGCTGCCGGCCTCCGACCGGCGCATTGCCCGGCAGACCCTCTGGATGGGGGCGATACTGGTCGTCCAGATCTTGGGCAGTCTGGCGCAGGTGTCTCTCTCTGCCAGGACTCTCGGACTGGAAGGCTTCGGCGTTCTGAGTATCATAATTGCCGTCACCTCGCTCATTCACGGATTGGTGTCTATACCGGGCGGATCCGCCGTTACGACGTTCGTAACGGGGAGCGTGGCTGAGGGACGGCCGGAGGAGGCGTCTCGCATACTGCGTTTCACGCTGGCTGTATCCGCGGGCCTGTCGCTCGTCGCGTACGCGCTCATCGCGGCCCTCACCCTCACGGCCAGCAGCCTGGTCGGAATCGACGAAGCCTACACGGGCGCAGTGCTCCTGTACGGTGTCGTGGGCATTTTGATGGCTACGCAAACAGAGACGCTGGCGGTGCTGAGGCTGGCCGACCGGGTGTCGCTGAACCTGGCCATTACTACTGCGGGCACACTGACCAGAGTCGCCCTGCTTGCGGTGGCATGGCTGACGGAGGGCGGGTTGACCGAGGTGATCCTGGCGTATGTTGCCGGCGCCGCGGTGGACGGAGTCGGGATGTTCGCCGCCGCCGCCATATTCACAGGACGGGTAGGAATGACCGGCTTCCTGAGCTCGCTATCGCTCAAAGTCCCGCCGAACGTGATACAGTTCCAAACTGGAACATTCGGGAAAACAACCATAGGGGCATTGACCCAGCATCTGGACTCCATCCTGGTGGCGCAGTTCGCAGGCGCAGCTGATGTCGGACTATACCGCGCAGCACGGCGGATCATCGACATAGCAAGACGACCGTTTCAACCGATTGTGAATGGAGTGCAGGTCGAGTACAGCAGGCAATGGCACGCGCGCCAAGGAGCGAACCTGCGACGGATATCGCTCCGATTCACCCTCCTATCAATCATATTATCCACAGTAGGATTCGGGTTGTTGGCCATGTTTCATGGAATCGTAATACGGTTCATCCTGGGCCCTGATTTCTCCAGCGCTGGCCCACTGTTGCTGATTATGATTCTCGGATCATTCTTCGCTACCAGCATCTCCGCGCTCTCAGTACTGCCTGAGGTTACGGGCCGTATCTGGCCATCAGTGGTAGCGCTTACGGGGGCCTTCGTGGCATTCCTCGCCGTCATCCTGTGGCTGATGCCTTGGTATGGTGTGGCGGGAGCGGCCTGGGCCAATACGACGTACTTCATGGTCTATACCGCTGTCATCATTCCATTCATAATCCAGGTACTGCGTCAGAGCTACCGAAATAACGCGGCCTCAGCAGCGCCGAAACACCACAAATCAGCTAAAGAATTCTATCTCAATCCGCAAGTATATAAACAATACCAAACGAAATTTAAGAGAGGCCGAAGTCGTTTAGAGGATCATATCGTGAACGAATTGATACAGATCTTATTCGCACGATACCTGAACAAGGATCAGAATATATTGGAAATAGGAGCTTATTCTGGAAGAATTACGAGGAAGTTGGCATTATATTCTGACAACATTACCGTTTCCGACATTTCGCCTGAAATTCTAAATAAGTTTCGCTATCCGAAGATGGTTTTGGATTTGAGAACCAGCCCCGATAAGATTATAGACAATCAGGCTTTTGACGCGATTATTTCTATTGGGAATCAGGTCAGCATCTGTGGTGATATAATCAATGCGATTTCTATCTTCACTAAGCTACTGAACCCCGGTGGCATATTGATTTTCGACATCTGGAATGAGTCGTTACCGGAGAAGTATGACCCGGCATACCCTATAGAGAAAAGCAGTAAGAGGAAAGTCCAAGAAATCCTCAGAGAATCAGGATTCGAGCTAAGAGAGTATAGGTCTTTATCCCGCCTGCCGTTTGTGTTCCCCAGGGCATTTTCCATCTTATTTCATAAAGCAAACAATAGCATTTTATTCAACCTATTATTGAGGCTGGAGAGGTTGATCTTCCGAATTGGATTATTCGAGGGTCGAGAACTCAGTCAGATTTTCATAGCTACAAAATTGCATGATCCATCTGGTAAGCCATTGAACGACTGAGCGATGGGATTCGTAACGGAACTTCTGTAATCGCGAGAAAGACCACCCATGAATTACTTTGTCCTGACCAACGATCCTGACCATGGTTTGTTGGATAACTACCGAAAGATCTTTCGCGAATTAAACAAAAGAGGCATCTTCGTTACCACAGCCGTCTTCTGTACTCTCAAGGACGACGGTTCAGCTTTATCGAGGCATTGTTTCAAGAATGAAACACTCTGCTTAGCAGATGAAGCATATAAAAATTTCATGCTGGAGCTGAG
The DNA here is from genome assembly GCA_958295915.1 of uncultured Caldilineaceae bacterium. Lineage (GTDB taxonomy): Bacteria > Chloroflexota > Anaerolineae > Caldilineales > Caldilineaceae > Bin5. The sequence continues at coordinate 795,394 of OY282381.1, read as the reverse complement.
AGACCTGGGACATGAGATTGCTCTTCATGGGTATTCTCAAGTAAGCGATACGCGCGATGAATTCCAGAAGAGCATTGATATATTTCATCGCGTCTTTAAGGAATATCCAAAAATCTACATTGAACATGGCGGACATCCCAAGTCTCATTCACTAGGTATGTGTAAGAAAGAAAACCTGAAAGTGGAAGGGTCTTTGCCGGATAGCCGTTACTTTGTAAAGGATATCATCAGAGATGTGTTTGATCTGGTATGGACGTGTGATTATCTGCTTGATGGCATTTACGAACCGCTGTCTATGGCAGATATTTTTCAATTAGAGGATGGCATACTCTACTTCAAGAGGTGGAGGATGACCTATATTCAAAAACTGGCGACAAACCTGTCTCAAGATCTAAATACAATCGTAGGGTATACCCATTTTGGTTATCGGGGCTACGAAAGTCGATATGCCATTAAAAATTTTTTTCGCAAGAATACCCGTCTTGAATGGTGGAGTGAGAAGAATCTACATAAGACAGCAGCTTTATTGGCCCAAATACTGGATGAACATCATTTAAAGAGCCTTACACTTTCTGATTTATTGAAGACAGCTAAGGGATCCACGGTATGATAAACAGGCTTAACATTCTGGTTCTGCAACCGGACTTCAGCTGGTACGTCAGCGCCTATTACCAACATCAGTTCACTGAGACGCTGGGACGCTCCCACCGCATCTTCAGATACGGTCCAGGGCTGGAGGGCTACGACAGACGGCACACCATCGACAACGTCTTGAAGCTATGCCCGTTTGAACCGGACCTGATATGCTTTGCCGCCGGATGGGAACTTGAAAACCCTGATGTTGCGGAATTCGACCCACACCCGGCCATTCAGGTTTCCAATACAGGCATACCGAGCGTAATGGTGCTCAACAAGGAATACAAGAAGCTCGATAAGAAATTCCGCTTCATCCAGGACAACGGGATCCGCATGGTCTTTACGGTGCATCACCATTACCGCCGCTGGCAGGAGCAGACAGGAGTTCCCTTCGTTCACTTCCCCTTTGCCGTAGATCCCGAGTTGTTCAATGACTATTCCGAAAGGAAACGCTACGCCTTGGGATTCTCGGGTCAGTTGCAGATGCAATACTCCGACATCAGAGCCAGAGTCAAAGATCGTCTCTTCCTGCGGTGGCCGATCAAGTCACCCCGATACTGGCGCATCAGGATATTCTGGTTGGAAGGGCGCATACCATTCGTCAATCAGAGGGTAGAAGACTATGCTCGAATGATGAACAGGAGCAAGATGTGGCTATCTACTCCAAGCCCTGCTAACCTCGTAGGCACCCGTTTCTACGAAATCATGGCTGCGAAGGCGCTTCTCTTTTGCAGCGGGTCAACTGCCTATAACGGGCTATTTGAGGACAAGACCCACTGTGTACTATTCAACCCGGATCTCAGCGACTTTGATGATCTATTCTTCTACTATCTGAACCACGAGGACGAACGCCAGGAAATCGTTGACCGGGCCTACGCTCACGTTCTTGAGAACCACACCTGGGAACGACGAATCGAGCAATTTACAGATGCGGTTGGGAAAATACTTTGAACGCCTTGCCCATGGTCGCGAGCGCCACAAAAGGGTTGGAAATCTGTCCAATCAATACTGGGTGAGAGCTAATTGCAGCGAGTCAAGAGATTACATAAACGTAGAAGATAGTGTGCAATTGGTTTACGCTATACACAACTAAGCAGGCAGCTGAGAAACTGGGCGTCTCTCGAAAGACCATCCGACTGTGGGCTGACGAGGGACGCATTCCAAGAGGTAATTAACCTGGGATCAGATAGACCCGTGGCGCTGATGGACACAGTGCGCCTGCTGGAAGAGTTTACGGGCGAGGAGGCGAATTTGCGTTTCAGCGCGGCGCATAAAGCTGACGTGCCGGCAACTTGGGCGAATATCGAGAAAGCCGGGCGGATACTGGCTTGGTCGCCATGTATGTCGATCGGGCAAGGGCTGCGCGAGCTGGTGAATTGGTACCGGGAGAATCGGGGTTGGGCCAGTGAAGTGCTGACAAGTGATTCGTAGTTAGAATGAGATCTCGAATCGAGCGGATGCTGCCGGCCTCCGACCGGCGCATTGCCCGGCAGACTCTCTGGATGGGGGCGATACTGGTCGTCCAGACCTTGGGCAGTCTGGCGCAGGTGTCTCTCTCTGCCAGGACTCTCGGACTGGAAGGCTTCGGCGTTCTGAGTATCATAATTGCCGTCACCTCGCTCATTCACGGATTGGTGTCTATACCGGGCGGATCCGCCGTTACGACGTTCGTAACGGGGAGCGTGGCTGAGGGACGGCCGGAGGAGGCGTCTCGCATACTGCGTTTCACGCTGGCTGTATCCGCGGGCCTGTCGCTCGTCGCGTACGCGCTCATCGCGGCCTTCACCCTCACGGCCAGCAGCCTGGTCGGAATCGACGAAGCCTACACGGGCGCAGTGCTTCTGTACGGTGTCGTGGGCGTTTTGATGGCTACGCAAACAGAGACGCTGGCGGTGCTGAGGCTGGCCGACCGCATGTCGCTGAACCTGGCCATTACTACTGCGGGCACACTGACCAGAGTCGCCCTGCTTGCGGTGGCATGGCTGACGGAGGGCGGGTTGACCGAGGTGATCCTGGCGTATGTTGCCGGCGCCGCGGTGGACGGAGTCGGGATGTTCGCCGCCGCCGCCATATTCACAGGACGGGTAGGAATGACCGGCTTCCTGAGCTCGCTATCGCTCAAAGTCCCGCCGAACGTGATACAGTTCCAAACTGGAACATTCGGGAAAAGGATGATTGGGGCATTGACCCAGCATATGGACTCCATCCTGGTGGCGCAGTTCGCAGGCGCAGCTGATGTCGGACTATACCGCGCAGCACGGCGGATCATCGACATAGCAAGACGACCGTTTCAACCGATTATGAATGGAGTGCAGGTCGAGTACAGCAGGCAATGGCACGCGCGCCAAGGAGCGAACCTGCGACGGATATCGCTCCGATTCACCCTCCTATCAATCATATTATCCACAGTAGGATTCGGGTTGTTGGCCATGTTTCATGGAATCGTAATACGGTTCATCCTGGGCCCTGATTTCTCCAGCGCTGGCCCACTGTTGCTGATTATGATTCTCGGATCATTCTTCGCTACCAGCATCTCCGTACTCACTGCGCTACCTGCGGCGACAGGTCGTATCTGGCCATCATTGATAGCGCTTACGGGGGCCTTCGTGGTTTCCACCGCCGCTCTCCTGTGGCTAGTGCCCTTATATGGCGCTGAGGGAGCGGCTTGGGCCAACACAACGTACTTCATGGTCTTTGTTGTGGGCATACTCCCATTTATCGTCTCAATACTGCGGCAGAGTTATCGGCTGTGATACGGACTCAGTCATCGCGAAGGCGCTTACAGATTACAACAATGAACTTGAACGTTGTTTTTGATTTTTGATCTCATGTTAGGCAGTAGTTGACAAAGCGAGTAGAATAAGAGAATAAGGTCAGGAGGTGAAACATCGACTTCTACAGCGCCTCTTTCGAGCAGAGGCGCAAGTCAACCTCCTCTTTGACCCGTCAGGAGATTAACCTATGGCAACGACACCGGCGCCCGCCGCCCGCCGCCCTGGAAGAACGCATCGTCCGGCTGGAAGCGGAACGCAATGTCCCGATGCCAACTGAACGCCTCGCCCGCATCGAAGGCGCATACGAACACTTGGCAACCAAAGCCGATATACAGGCCCTCAAGTCGGATATAGCAGACGTTCGTGGCACTGTGCAGGCCGTTCAATCGGAACTGAGAGCGCTCAAGTGGCTGATGGGCCTCGGGGTAGCAGGCCTTCTGATCCCGCTGATCCGCGACCTCCTGGCGCAGTTGCCATAGCCGACTTAAAATCGACATAGCCAGAGACACGATACATCTATCTACCCAGAGCTATCCGGCCGATGCGAACTCACACCCGCCCCATCCCGATTCCGTCCCAAACAGCCTCGATTCGACAGTTCGTCCCACCGAACGCCCCGGCCCGCAGACAATCGGTCATGCCGGTCACGCCAGCCAACGACTGGAGCCGAAATATGCCTAACATGCGTGTAGCGCGCTTGCTGAGGCTGGAACCGCAAAGGTCATTCATTAAAGAGGCTCGCGTTTGAGTAGACTCAACATTCTGGTTCTGCAACCGGACTTCAGCTGGTACGTCAGCGCCTATTACCAACATCAGTTCACTGAGACGCTGGGACGCTCCCACCGCATCTTCAGATACGGTCCAGGGCTGGAGGGCTACGACAAAGGGCATATTATAGACGATGCCTTGAAACTGTGTCCCTTCGAACCGGACCTGATATGCTTTGCCGCCGGATGGGAACTTGAAAACCCTGATGTTGCGGAATTCGACCCACACCCGGCCATTCAGGTTTCCAATACAGGCATACCGAGCGTAATGGTGCTCAACAAGGAATACAAGAAGCTCGATAAGAAATTCCGCTTCATCCAGGACAACGGGATCCGCATGGTTTTTACGACACATCACCACTACAGCCGATGGCAGGAGCAGACAGGAGTTCCCTTCGTTCACTTCCCCTTTGCCGTGGACCCCGAGTTGTTCAGAGACTATGCCGAGAAGAAACGCTACGCCCTGGGATTCGCGGGTCAGTTGCATGAACAATGGACCGACATCAGAGTAAAGATCAAAGATCATATCTTCCTGCGGTGGCCCATCAAAGCGCCTCGATACTGGCGCATCCGGCTCTTTTGGTCGGAAGGCGGACGCCTGCCTGGCTTCCGTCTGCCGCGAGGAGAAAACTATGCACGGCTAATCAACCGGAGCAAGATGTGGTTGGCGACTCCGAGCGCCGTTGACCTCGTAGGCACCCGTTTCTACGAAATCATGGCTGCGAAGACGCTCCTCTTTTGCAGCGGGTCAACTGCCTATGACGGGCTGTTTGAGAACAAGATCCACTGTGTACTATTCAACCCGGATCTCAGCGACTTTGATGATCTATTCTTCTACTATCTGAACCACGAGGACGAACGCCAGGAAATCGTTGACCGGGCCTACGCTCACGTTCTTGAGAACCACACCTGGGAACGACGAATCGAGCAGTTTACAGATGCGGTTGGGAAAATACTTTGAACGCCTTGCCCATGGTCGCGAGCGCCACAAAAGGGTTGGAAATCTGTCCAATCAATACTGGGTGAGCGGTGAGGGAGACTGCATTATGAACACAGTTTACGATCACTATGATGGGAAAAAGGCACTGGTCACCGGAGGAGCAGGATCCATCGGCTCGAATCTGACAAAGGCACTGGCTGACTCTGGCGCGCAGGTGATCGTGCTTGATAACCTATCATCGTCGGAGCGTTGGAACGTCCCGTCTTCCCCTCATGTTCTTTTCGTGGAAGCCAACATTGTCGATGAGGTTGCGCTGAAGCGCGTCTTTTTTGAGAAGCCGGATGTCGTATATCACCTGGCCGCTTTCTTCGCAAACCAGAACTCGGTCGACCATCCCGAGCATGACCTTGAAGTCAACGGGTTGGGCACTTTGAGACTGCTCCAGTATGCATCGCTGGCCGGTGTCGAAAGGTTCGTATATGCCTCGTCCGGGTGTTCCATTTACGGCAGCGACGCGCCCCTCCCGTTGCGTGAAGAGTTCATGTCGATGCACCTGAGCACACCTTACCAGATAACGAAGATGGTGGGCGAGTTGTACTGCAACTTTTTCTCCAACCACTACGGATTGAAGGTGGTCAAACCCAGGTTCTTCAACTCCTACGGGCCTGGCGAAATTCCGGGGCAGTATCGCAACGTGATCCCCAATTTCATATTCTGGGCGCTGAAGGGGCTGCCTCTCCCCATCACTGGCAGCGGCGAGGAGACCCGCGATTTCACCTTCGTCGGGGATATAGTCGACGGTTTGCTCAGAGCGGGATACATGGAGAGCGCGGTCGGTCAGGAGTTCAATCTGGCCTCCGGCTCTGAAACAAAGATCATAGATTTGGCGAACATGATCAATAGGGCCACCGGCAACAGCGCGGGGGTCCGCTACGTCTCCAGGAGAAAGTGGGACACCAAGAGCAGGCTTCTGGCGTCTATCGATCGCGCGCGCGACTGTATCGGGTATGACCCGAAAATCAGCTTCGAGGAAGGTCTCGAACTGACCATACAATGGTTCCAACAAAATTGGGAGCGCATAGAAGATGCCGCCCGTTTCGCTCCGGGGGCGTCTGCCGCAGTCCGGGAGGTCGCTGGAACGCGCATCGAGGCAGAGAGTTCGGGGGACAGGTGAGAGTTACGTCAGAAAATAGTGCGAATTTGCAAACCCGTTTGGCAAGATGTTTGGCAAGACGGTTGCCCATGAATAGTAAGGAGCTTATTAAGGCGCTCATACGCTGGCTCAGGCGCTGGCTCATTCGCATTCTCGCCGCTGACGAGCGCGCAGAGTTACGTGACCTCAGAGCAGGCGGCATGCTCAAGCTGAACGCGGCGGACGCGGCTTTGCTGCAACGGCCGCTGGCGCCCCTCGAACTCTACAAGGTCGACGACAGCGCACTTGACAGTAGCCGCTGGTTCTTCTACCAACTCGACGCCCCGCTACGCAGGCCGGATATAACTGCCTACGGTCTGGACTTCATTCCGTATTTGGAACGGATCCTCGGTAATTACTCACGTCCGGTCGAACTACATTGGTTGATCAAGCTACTGCGTGCGCGCCGCCTGGGCGGCTCTTGCCTGGAAGTGGGCTGCGGCCGGAATCGGCCCACGCCCTATCTGCTCGCCACACAATACGACTGGGTCACGGCCATCGATCTGGATCCCGGCATCATGGAGAACGAGACTCGGAAAAACCTGGAATTCGTGGTAGCCGACGCCACGCGACTATCCTACCCGGATGCGGCCTTTGACGATGTTTACTCCATCAGCACAATCGAGCATTTCGCGCTGGGCACTGCTGCGAACGCCTTCCGGGAGGCCCACAGGGTGCTCAAGCCTGGCGGCCGCTTCGTTGGCACTGTGGACATCGGCGAGGAGCGCAAGAGTTGGCCGGGAACGTATCACCCGGACGACATCTACGGCTGCCGCGATGTGGCCTTCTGGGTGGGGCTGCTGAAGAACCTCGGTTTCAGTATCCAGTTGGACGCGCACGGTCAGGGTCAGTACAATGACTTTCTGCGCCTGCTCCGCATCTGCGTTGACGGCGGTCGTGGCTACTGCCGCGGGTTCGCCACCTATCGTTTTGTGGCCACGAAGCCGCATGACTAACTCAGCCCACAAACTGGCCGATAAGGTGAAACAACAGGCCCACGTCGGCGCCAGCCTATGCGCGGCGAGGCTGTATAGAGGGAACTGCCGCGCCGCCTGGTGACGGTATGACATTACCTCAAAATTGCCTGAGCAGAATGACGAAAGGCACTCCAACAAAAGCGCTCGCCATCTTCGGCACTCGCCCGGAGGCAATCAAAATGGCGCCCGTCCTCAGAGAGCTTGGCAGGCGGGCTGAGGACGGGGTTGTCCATTACGCCGTATGCGTCACGGCCCAGCATCGCCAGATGCTCGACCAGGCGCTGGACATCTTCGGCATTGTGCCAGACTACGATCTGGACCTGATGACTGAAGCCCAATCACCCGCGCAGGTCGCCGCCGCTGTCCTGGCCAAAATGGAGCCTGTGCTGGACATTGAGCGGCCTGATTGGATACTCGTGCAGGGAGACACGACTACCACGGCGGCTGCATCCTTGGCAGCCTACTACTCTCGGGCCAGAGTCGCGCATATAGAGGCCGGGCTTCGCACCCACGACAAGTGGCAGCCCTTTCCAGAGGAGATAAACCGCAAAGTTGCGGGTGTCATTGCCGACCTGCATTTCCCTCCTACAGAGTCCGCCAAACGCAACCTGCTGCGCGAGGGAATTTCTGAAGACGCTATCATCATCAGCGGCAACACGGCCATCGATGCTCTGCAATCTGTCGTTTCAATGCCCAGACCGGATGGCGTCAGCGGCCTGATTGACTTCGCTTCTGACCCTGACAGACTGATACTCGTTACCGCTCACAGGCGTGAAAACCTCGGTCGTCCTCTGGAGAATATCTGTGCCGCGATGCGCGAGCTGGCATCCAGCTATCCCCGAATCCGAATCGTTTTTCCCGTGCACATGAACCCCGCGGCGCGGGGGCCGGTGAGCAAAATGCTTTCAGGCGTGGACAATATTATCCTGACAGACCCATTGGACTACGCTTCTATGGTTCACCTGATGAACGCTTCATACCTGACGCTGACCGATTCCGGCGGCGTTCAGGAGGAGGCTCCGGCCTTGGGCAAACCGGTGCTGGTGATGCGTGAAGCAACAGAGCGTCCGGAGGGAGTCGAGGCCGGGGTCGCGAAGCTTGTGGGAACCGACAGCGGGCACATAGTCAACGCGGTGCAAACGCTGCTGGAAGATAAGCGAGAGTACGAGAAGATGAACAGGGCGGTCAATCCCTATGGAGACGGGCGGGCCGGCGCGCGCATCGTTCGGGCGCTGCTGGGCGAACCAACAGATGAGTTTACTCCACTACAATCATTCGGTTTGAGAACGATGGAGTGACGAAAATCCCAACGAACATGTATATTACTTCCCTGGAGCGCAAACTGGCCGAACTGAATACTGATTCTCCAATGCTTGAATCGTGGTCATCCGCTGGTTGTTCTGGACATAGGTACCGTCAGAGGGTTCTCCGCGATAACGATGGCGCGCGCCATGATAGACGCGAGCCTGAATGGGCGCGTTTACACTATACGCGTTTACACTATAGACGTAATCGACCACCATGCAGCGCGCAACTGGCATTCTTCTCAAGCCGGCAAACAAGACGCCGACGAACCTCTGGCTGATATTGCGATATCCCGTGCGCGCATCTGGAAGCGCTGGTTTCCGGACGAGGCCGACAGAATTTCGCCTATTACCGGCCGCTCCTGGGAAATTCTGAATGCCTGGAGTCAGGGAGAGATTGATGTTGCGTTCCTGGACGGCGCCCATACCTATGAGGCGATCAGGAAGGAACTATCGTTCCTGGATGCCCTCATGACGCCCGCAGGGGTCATCTTGCTTGACGATTATCATCCTGGCATGGATATTTTCCGTGTCCGTTCCCGAATGGTCAATGGTTGTATACGCAAGATCGTCGCCCCTGTCTTGAGAAAGATATGGCCTGCGGGCGGAGAGCGATTGCGGCTCGGCACAGATAATGAGTTTGCGCTCGTCAAGCAACGATACTCCGGCATCAGGAAGGCCGTGCGGGAGTTTCTCGAAGAATCGGGAGATCGGTGGTCGCTTGCGATCATATCCAGGCCCGCGCGCGGGGCGTACCAGGTCGACGATTATTCGTTGGCTCTGCTTACCAGGAGATAGGATGCGCTTCGTGTACACGGCCCCCAGATACCATACGAATCAGCACTTCCCGGTAAAAGCGCTCCTCGAAGCGGGGCATGAGGTGTCCTTTCTGACGCTTACACAGGGACAGAGCGAGGAATACGCGGCGCTGCGCCCGACGGTCCTGGGCTACTCGACGATGTATGATACGCTCTGTCGTTTGCTTGGAAAGTGCATTGGCAAAGATCTCGTCGGCATAGCGGAAGGCGGCGGAATCCGAGCAGGCGGCATTCCACCGGTTCTCAGGTTCTGGCGCGCAATGCGGCGGCTGCGCCCTTCAGTGGTGATCGTCAGAAATCCCCAAAGGTCCGCGTATGGGCTGCTTTCTGTTCTGATCGCGAAATTGATTGGCGCCCGTCTGATCTTCTACACTCAGGAGCTACATAACCGCCGATTCAGGGGCTGGAAAAGGCTCGTGTATTCGTTCACTCTCTGGGCGACCGGAGCCGAATGGATGACCCCTGTGCTTGGCTCGCCCGACCAACCCGAACCGGCTTCTGGCAGATTGCACTACGTGCCGTTCGTGATGGAACCGCAGACCGGCCCGCAAGAAAAGCGTTGGTTCATGGAGGGCGCGATAAACATTCTGGCCATAGGCAAGTACCAACCCCGCAAGAACCATCGTCTGTTGCTTGAGGTGGCGGCCAGGCTTTCAAATCGCTATCCGATTCGGGTTACGATCATCGGCGAATGCAGCACAGTGGATCATCGGCGCGAACTTGAGAACCTCAAACGGCGCAGCGAACGTCTCGGACTGAAGGATAAGACTGATTTCAAGCGCAACCTGTCGTTTTCCGAGATGCAGGAGCAGTACGCCAAACATGACATATTCGTCCTCGCCAGCCGCGATGAACCGGCGGCGTTCTCTCCCCTGGAAGCGATGGCGCATTCCCTGCCCGTCGTGTGCAGCGACGCGAACGGCACCAAGTGTTACATCCGGCCCGGCGAGAACGGATTCGTGTTTCGCAGCGACGACCGCAATGACCTGGAGTCATGTCTGGACAACATGGCAAGAGAGCGGAAGAATTTCGTGGAGATGGGACATCGCAGTTACCAACTCGTGGTTTCGGAGCACGCGCCCGCACGCTATGTCGAGTCGCTTCTGGATCTGATCAACCAGCGATACTGAAATTGACCATAGAGAAGTGAGAGAACTGCTGCCCAGGATTTATGTGATGAAGATGATGAACTGCGGTTATCAGGGCAATCATACAAATCAGACGAATCCCGGTTATACACGCCCTCGCCGCATAGCGATCTACCTGCCGGCTCTTGAAGGCGGTGGCGCGGAACGGGTCATGCTGGACGTTGCAAAAGGCCTCGCGCAACGCGGCTTATCCGTCGATCTGGTTCTGGTTCGGGCTGAGGGGCCGTACCTGGAATTGTTGCCGGCGCAGGTGCGTCTGATAGACCTGAGCGCCCGACGGACCGTTGCCAGCCTGCCCGGCTTGCTCCGATACCTGCGGCGGGAGCGTCCCGACGCGCTGCTTTCGACGGTTCATACCAACGTCATTGCTTTGATTGTGAAGAAATTCTTCATCAATGGCCTTCGCGTGATCGTGCGCCGAGCAAGTACGTTTACGACAGAGTTTGCCAACGTCGGTTTCAAAATACGAATGACGATGAGACTGGAGAAATATCTCATGTCATCCGCGGACACGATTGTGGCCAACTCACGAGGCATGGCTGACGACCTGAAACGAAATGTCGTTCCGAATTCATCTCATCTGGTGCAAGTCATCCCCAATCCCGTAACCTGTCCTGACCATGCCGAAAAAGCGGCGCTGGCGGTGGAACATCCCTGGTTCGGAGACCCTCGGATACCGGTCATACTCTCCGTCGGCCGCCTTATCCCCGCGAAAGACCATTCGACTCTGCTCCGGGCCTTTGCCGAGGTAGTAAAATCGCGCCCGGCGCGCCTGGTGATACTTGGGGAAGGAGCGGACAGAGGCAAACTCATCGCCCTTGCCCAAAAATTGGGGATCGCTGATGTTGTCGATCTGCCCGGTTTTCACCTCAACCCGTTCGCATATATGGCCAAAGCCAGCGTGTTCGCTCTATCGTCCGTTTATGAAGGCTTCCCAAACGTATTGGTTCAGTCCATGGCCTGTGGAACGCCGGTGGTCAGCACCGACTGCCTCAGCGGTCCCAGGGAGATACTCGAAGACGGCAAGTGGGGACGACTCGTGCCGGTGGGCGATTGGCAGTCGTTGGCGGAAGCAGTCCTGCGCACGCTGGGTTCTCCGCTCAGCTCGGATCTGTTGATTGTCAGAGCCGAAGCATATTCCGCGAGGGCCTCGATCGACCAGTTTATGGAACTTGTAAGCAAATAACGCATTTGATTTCCGCCTAACCGCTACAGTAGAGGAAGGACGGATACGTTTCGCTTGCATACCCATACGCAGTGAGGCTGAGATGTCCAAGCATGATTTGCTTACCGAGGAGGCATTCGTTGCGTAAGAAAAATGCAGGGAAGACGATTGACAACAACGAGTCCAGTAAATGATAGCGTTATCGGAGATGCTCAAGATCAGATGACAGATTCGAAACCAGCAGGGAACAAGGCCCATCGGATAGCGCTGTACCTGCCTACGCTTCGCGGCGGCGGCGCGGAACGGGCCATGCTGGACATTGCGAGAGGTCTCACTCAGCGCGGCTTGTCTGTCGATCTGGTTTTGGTTCGGTCTGAGGGACACTATCTCGAATTAGTGCCAAAGGAAGTGAATCTGATAGATTTACACTCCAAGGGGACCGCTACGGCTCTTCCTCGATTGATTCGATATCTGAGACAAGAGCGTCCTGATACGCTTCTTTCGACTTTGTCCCCTACGAATATTATGGCTTTACTCGCAGGAAAACTGTTTTTCAAACATATTCGAGTGATAGTGCGTCAGGCAAATACATTCTCAATGAAGTATGTCGATAGCTCCTTCACGGGACGAATGAAACTGAGCCTGGAGAAATACCTCTGGCCGTTTGCGAACGCGGTTGTGGCGAACTCACAAGGAGTGGCAGACGACATCAGGCAGGTTGCTCCCAGCGCGGCGCATTTGGTGAAGGTGATTCTGAACCCCGTGGTTTGGCCGGATCATGCCGAAAAAGCGGCGCTGGCGGTCGATCATCCCTGGTTCAAGGACGCTCAGATACCCATACTACTCTCCGTCGGCCGCCTTATCCCCGTGAAAGACCATTCGACTCTGCTCCGGGCCTTTGCCGAGGTAGTAAAATCGCGCCCGGCGCGCCTGGTGATACTTGGGGAAGGAGCGGACAGAGGCAAACTCATCGCCCTTGCCCAAAAATTGGGGATCGCTGATGTTGTCGATCTGCCCGGTTTTCACCTCAACCCGTTCGCATATATGGCCAAAGCCAGCCTGTTCGCTCTATCGTCCGTTCATGAAGGCTTCCCAAACGTATTGGTTCAGGCCATGGCCTGTGGAACGCCGGTGGTCAGCACCGACTGTCCCCACGGTCCCAGGGAGATACTCGAAGACGGCAAGTGGGGACGACTCGTGCCGGTGGGCGATTGGCAGTCGTTGGCGGAAGCAGTCCTGCGCACGCTGGGTTCTCCGCTCAGCTCGGATCTGTTGATTGTCAGAGCCGAAGCATATTCCGCGAGGGCCTCGATCGACCAGTTTATGGAACTTGTAAGCAAATAACGCATTTGATTTCCGCCTAACCGCTACAGTAGAGGAAGGACGGATACGTTTCGCTTGCATACCCATACGCAGTGAGGCTGAGATGTCCAAGCATGATTTGCTTACCGAGGAGGCATTCGTTGCGTAAGAAAAATGCAGGGAAGACGATTGACAACAACGAGTCCAGTAAATGATAGCGTTATCGGAGATGCTCAAGATCAGATGACAGATTCGAAACCAGCAGGGAACAAGGCCCATCGGATAGCGCTGTACCTGCCTACGCTTCGCGGCGGCGGCGCGGAACGGGCCATGCTGGACATTGCGAGAGGTCTCACTCAGCGCGGCTTGTCTGTCGATCTGGTTTTGGTTCGGTCTGAGGGACACTATCTCGAATTAGTGCCAAAGGAAGTGAATCTGATAGATTTACACTCCAAGGGGACCGCTACGGCTCTTCCTCGATTGATTCGATATCTGAGACAAGAGCGTCCTGATACGCTTCTTTCGACTTTGTCCCCTACGAATATTATGGCTTTACTCGCAGGAAAACTGTTTTTCAAACATATTCGAGTGATAGTGCGTCAGGCAAATACATTCTCAATGAAGTATGTCGATAGCTCCTTCACGGGACGAATGAAACTGAGCCTGGAGAAATACCTCTGGCCGTTTGCGAACGCGGTTGTGGCGAACTCACAAGGAGTGGCAGACGACATCAGGCAGGTTGCTCCCAGCGCGGCGCATTTGGTGAAGGTGATTCTGAACCCCGTGGTTTGGCCGGATCATGCCGAAAAAGCGGCAATGCCGGTCGATCATCCCTGGTTCAAGGACGCTCAGATACCCATACTACTCTCCGCCGGCAGCCTCACCCCCCAGAAAGACCATTCGACTCTGTTCCGGGCCTTTGCCGAGGTAGTAAAATCGCGCCCGGCGCGCCTGGTGATGCTTGGGGAAGGAGCGGACAGAGGCAAACTCATCGCCCTTGCCCAAAAATTGGGGATCGCTGATGTTGTCGATCTGCCCGGTTTTCACCTCAACCCGTTCGCATATATGGCCAAAGCCAGCGTGTTCGCTCTATCGTCCGTTTATGAAGGCTTCCCAAACGTATTGGTTCAGTCCATGGCCTGTGGAACGCCGGTGGTCAGCACCGACTGTCCCCACGGTCCCAGGGAGATACTCGAAGACGGCAAATGGGGACGACTCGTGCCGGTGGGCGATTGGCAGTCGTTGGCGGAAGCGATCCTGGAAACCCTGGATCATCCCGTCGGTTCTGACCTTTTGATTGCCAGAGCCAATCAATTTTCCGCAGAATCGTCATTGAATCGATATATGAACATAGTGAGGGCACAATGCAGTCAGCCCTAAGCTACAAATATGGTTCCACAACGACACCGATCTACGCATTGTTGCTGCTAACCATCTTCTCCGTTCTGACTAACGTGAACGAGCTTCTACCTTTCGATGGGGCAACCTTAACTATCGCCAGCACAGCGGTTTTCCTATCCGTGGCCCATGTTTTCATCAATAAACGTCTGATTCGTTCTAGCGTCGTCAAGCGCCTCCTTCCGCTACTGCTTGTGTCAGTACTCCTGACAGTTTGGGCCGCCATTGTCTACCTGCGTACCGATACACTTGCGTTAGTGCGAATAGGGACGATGGGATTGGGTATCGGCATCCTCTTCGCCGTGTATGTGTCGGCTGACCGCGTTGACAGAATCAGGCTCATGATGATGACGATCGTTGTCGTGACTTTTGCATCGGCGTTGTTCGGCCTTGGCATATTCCACGTGGGCGAACCTTTCTGGTCTCTTTGGCTTGATATTGTCCGTCCATCATATAAAACTATGCGCATCGTCTGGCTGGGAAGAAATCCCGGGCTGTCTGTTTCTCCAGGCGCCTTCGCCTATCAGCTTGTCGTTGCCATCCCTTTGGCTTTGGCAATGCTCCTCTATAACCCATTGCGAGATCGGGTTCCCAGGAGAATATGGTATAGCGTATTGTGCGTAATTCTGGGGGCTTTGATAATGGCGATGCTTGAAAATGGCTCGCGCTCCCTGTTCCTGGGCGTGATATGCGGCGCGATTGTCGTGATAGCGCCTTTCTCATTGGCGCCAATTGTTTTGCGCTGGCTGTATGGCATCGGCGCGCTGATTTTTATCGGGGCGTTCATATTTATTGCAATACAGAATGTCATCGCGCCTTTTGAATTTCAACTATCGGAGTGCACGGCGGTGGAGTCTCTGGGAGATGCATCCGACACTATGACCCGCTCCGGCAGTTGGGATGACAACAGTTGTCGTTCGCTGCAGCGCGCAGGCGGCTACGCCCAGTATTACAGCTTTACGCTGCGCGATCTCCTCGCAGTGACCATTGAACTCGATTCATCAGCGGCCAACGCGTACCTGTATCTGCTTTCGGGATTGGGCGCCGACGGCGTAGCGCTTGAACTCGATTCATCAGCGGCCAACACGTACCTGTATCTGCTTTCGGGATTGGGCGCCGACGGCGTAGCGCTGGCCGCCAACGACAATGCCGGCCCCGACAGCGCCAACGCCCGCATAACCCGTACCCTGGATGCGGGCCGATACACTGTCGAGGCCACTACTGATTCGCTGGAAGCGGCCGGGAACTTCACGCTTCTGGCGCGTTTTGAGATGCCTGCCTACTTGTTGTCTGCGCCTGACCCAGCGTATAGCAACCTCACCAGTGTCAGCGATATGTCAGCGCGAGCCCGACCCTACATGGCCGCCGCGGCGATTCGATACGCCTTGGACCATCCGTTAGGAACGGGAAGATACTTTCTGGAGCGCTTCTATATAAGCCCCAACATATCCCCCATGCTTGCCCACCATATTCTCTCCCAAACTCCGCATAATCAGTTTCTGGTGGTCCTTGTATACTATGGATTGCCCGGGTTGATTTTGCTGGCGCTGCTCTACCTTACCGTACTGCGTTCACTCATTCACTCCATACGCTTGGTTATACGGCATCAGGATACCGATGTCATTGTGCTGTTGAGAGCCGGCATGGGAGGAATAACGGGCTACGTTGTCCAGAGTCTTGTTCATAATGCCGGGCCGTTCGTGGGCGATTGGTATCACTTCTTCATGATTGGGCTCGTGTTCAGCGTGCAGCGCGTTCTGATCTCTCGGCACGGCGGGGAATCGGAGCCGTCAAGCGCAGCTCCCACGCCCGCAGGTGTAGGCGCGAGGGGGATAAACGATGCAATCAATGCTTGAAAAACAACCAGCGGATGAGAGCGCTCCGTCGGCAGTTCCTGTGGATTGGGGAGCCCCGGTCAGGGTGCTGCTGGTTTCGCCTCTGCCGCCGCCTATGGGTGGAATATCGACCTGGACGCAGATACTGAAAGAGCGGGGATTACCGCAGCCGTTCGAATTTGAAATCGTTGACACCAGGGTAGATCGATCGCATCCCGACGCGTCGGTAAGACTGAATCTGGTGGAGGTAAAGCGAGCGCTGAGAATACTGAGGAAGATTCACAGGTCGCTGCGTTGCGAGCGTTTCTCAGTTATGCACTTGAATTGCTCGCTCACGTACACCGCCACGCCCAGGAATTTGGCGTCCGCGCTCCTTGCGATGCGAGCCAAAGTGCCGTATGTAGCGCATCTGCGCGGAACGTTCAACGTTCCTCGTGGAAACGACCCCGCCTCGCTATTCTATCGCTGGGCCTATCGCACCCTATTCAATGGCGCGGCGGCAATCCTGGCCCTTGGCCTGCCAAGCTACCGCTCGATAGTTGCGTTGGGCAACTTCGGCTATAAGACGATATCACTTATGCCGAACTTCGTGAATTTCCGAGCGGTTCCGAAGCAGACCCCGAGGGGGGAAGGCAAAGAGTGTATCAAGGTCGTCTTCACGGGGGCGCTGATCAAAGCAAAAGGAACCTTTACCATTGTCGAGGTGGCCGAACGTTTGCCACGCGCCCGCTTTGCGCTAATCGGGGATGCTGCTGACGAATCCCGTATGCAGCTCTCCCGGCTTATTCGGGAACGGGGCCTGGAAAACCGAGTGCACGTGTCAGGGCCGTTTTCCAATCAGGAAATACCGGCAATGCTTGCGGAAAACGATGTCTTCCTGTTTCCATCTGAATCTGAAGCTTTCCCCAACAGCGTCGCAGAGGCGATGGCCGTTGGTCTGCCCGTAGTCGCATCGCCTGTGGGCGCAATTCCGGAGATGATTGACGTTCCCGAAGGCGGCTACCTGGCCGCTCCTGATGACGTTGCGGGTTACGTCGAGATGCTGACCCGCTTGCGTGATTCTCCTTCTCTGCGGGAACAGATGGGCCAATATAACCGGCAGAAGGCTCTGCGGGAATATGATTATGACGTGGTGGCGCGGAAACTCTGTGACATCTATGCCCGAATCACGAAAGGGTGCGTCCCCGATGTTTAGCGTAGGGGTCTGGCCTTGTGTCTGCCCATTGTCTGAATCAGGATTTTCAGGATGGCAGGATAGACAGGATGATACACCTCCACACGCCAGATTTGACAAGCGGGTCAGATTCGGATAGATTTAGGAATTGTTCACTGGAGAAGGGAGTGGGAAGGAACTGCGCAACTCGCAATTCGTAATTTTCAGGGCATTATCTCCAATATCGGAAACTTCCAAGAGTCGCGCCATAATGACATGTTTACCCCCCCCCCCCCCCCCCGAACATACGTTCCAACAAAAAATCTGTAAGCGCTTATGCCAACGGCTCTCTGCTCGTCATCATCCCGGCCTTCAACGAGGAGAAGTCCATAGGGCAGGTTGTGGCGAAGGCAGCGGCCCTGTGGAATCTGGTTGTAAACCTGTTGCCCCTACTAGAAAACCGGCTGGCATGCGCTGCTGGTCTCGCCATGACGCGCAAGCCGTCCTCGCTTTGCGCTCCACTCTTCGCCGCCAACGCTGGTTCCACTCCCGCCAACTACTCGCCCTTATATGATCCCCACAGTATTGGGAGGCGTCCAATGTATATTCCATCTTGCGCAGGAACGGCTTTCTGTAGTAATCTTATGTGAGAACCATTCACAAACACTGCGCCCACACATAACCATGAGTTCCGCATACTTGACTTGACTTGTTTGGGCACGACGGTGGCTGTAGAAAATCAGGCATGAAAATCTCTATCGTGATCCCGGTACTTAATGATGTCCGAGTGGCGCGCGCTTTGGACTCGATATTTTCTCAGCAGCACGATCATGAACTCGAAATGGTTATCGTGGATGCCGGCTCCACCGATGGGACACTGGAAGTTCTTGAGAGATATACAGATCGCATTTCCATTCTGATAAGCGAGCCTGATGAAGGTATTTTCGACGGCATGAACAAGGGAATCCACAAGGCCACTGGCGACGTAGTGGGTATTCTCGGCGCCGATGATCAGTACATCGATCCCTTTGTCTTTCGGGATGTTATGGAGGTTTTCAGCGAGGAAGATATTGATGCTTGCTATGGGGATCAGATTTATACCAACCAAGCTGGCAACGTGATCCGGTATTGGAAGACTGGAGAATATCGAAAAGTAAAATTGTATTCCGGTTGGACGCTTCCGCATTTCACATTCTTCGTGCGGAAGCGCGTTTATAAACAGTACGGCGTGTTTGATTTGCAGTATAGGACTGCGGCAGACTATGAGTTTGTATTGCGCCTGTTGTTTAAGCACAAAATCAATGTGAAGTATCTGGACAGGGTGCTTGTGAATATGGCGCCTGGCGGGCACTCTAATCGATCGGTCATAACCACCGTGAAGGCAAATATCGAAGTGGCTCGAGCGTGTCGGAACAACGGCATGTCTGCTGGCTTCTTGGTCGCCATCATGAAACCCACCAGGAAATTCTTCCAGTATATGAGTCGCCCGTGAGAATCTGACCCTTGATTTACTTGATTCAGGTGATGAAGAGGATGAACTGCAGGTATCGTCGTTATCATGGCAACCATAAGAATCATACAAATCAGTGGTCGAACTCGTTGCCGCCAAGCTGGCCCTCTATACGGCCATGCGCGAGCAGGAGATTGCCAGAATCGTTCTTGCCGAGCGCCTGGGTCTGAGCGAGTCTGCCATCGGCAAATTGCTGAACCCGGACCACCGCTCCCCTATCAGCCCGGCCATGAAAGCCCTCCGAGCTGTCGGGCGCAGTCTGGTAGTCGAAGACAGGGCGGCCCAGACACAACCGCCCGTCCGTCGGTCATAGTTGGAATCGAACAGTGAGCGGCCCCGCGCGCATACGGCATTACAGGAGATATTGATGAGAATCGTTGTCACCGGGGCTGGAGGCTTTATCGGCCATCATCTCATAAAACGTCTGCGATCCGAAGGGCATTGGGTGCGGGGCGTAGACATCAAGCGTCCTGAGTTCGAAGCGAGTCGGGCAGACGAATTTCTGATCGCCGATTTACGTCATTTCAAGAGTTGTCTTCAGGCCACTGCCGATATAGACGATGTCTATCACCTGGCTGCCGACATGGGCGGCATCGGGTACATATCCGCCAATCACGCGAGTTTGACGCGCAACAATACGCTCATAAACAGCCACATGCTTGAAGCGGCCAAGGTTTCGAAGGCGCGCCGCTACCTGTACACCAGTTCCGCGTGTGTCTACCCTGCCTTCCTTCAGGATATTGAAGACGTCTCGCCTCTCAAGGAAGAAGACGCCATCCCTGCGGACCCGGAAAAGGGATATGGCTGGGAAAAGCTGTTTGCCGAGCAGCTTACCATGTACTACCATGAAGAGCATGGGATCGATACGCGAATTGTGCGCTTCCACAATATCTATGGCCCCCTCGGCGCCTATCAAGGCGGAAAGGAAAAGGTACCCGCCGCCATATGTCGCAAGGTCGCGATGGCTGCGGATGGCGCCGGCATTGAGGTTTGGGGCGATGGCGAGCAGACTCGGAGCTTCTGCTACATAGATGACTGCATCGAAGGGTTGCTGCGTATTATGGAATCTGGGTACACGAAGCCGATCAACCTGGGCACGGACGAGCTCATTACGATTAACGACCTCGTAGACGCCGTCTGCTCAGCGGCAGGGAAACACCTGTTGCGAGATCATGATCTGACCAAACCACAAGGGGTAAGGGGACGCAACAGCGACAACACGCTCCTGAAGGAAGTGATTGGCTGGCAGCCGGCCATTACGATTCAGGAAGGAATCAAGTACACATACGACTGGGTCGCCGGCGAAATAGCCAGGCGAAAGGTGACGGCGGGAGAAGATTTGGGCGCAATGCGTCTGGAGAAATGATGCTACAAAAGCATTACCTCAAATTGGCTACATCGTTTCGCGGGGGGCGTTACAGTCTTTCCTTGTCCTTCTCGGAACGACGGCTTTTGCTCTTCTCAGGAGACGTGGTCTGTCTCATCCTGACTCTCCTGGTGACGAACTGGCTCCACGATCTGATCAGTCGCCAACTGAACAACTCAGCGAACATGGTCACGGGTCAAATGAACTGGGTCTTTTTCCTTGCGATTCTGTGGCTGGGACTGGCGGCTGTGAATGAACTCTATGTCTTGCAGACAGCCCACCAACCAACCCGCGTGATGACCAGATTGTTTCTGACCACCATTGAGGTTGGCGCCCTCTACCTGCTCATTTTTTTCGTCGTGGGCCGCCCCATCTACATTGCCATTCCTCTTTTCGACCAGCGGATAGAGATGAATGCGCTCCCGCCCCGCACCAGCGTCATTATCTTTCTGATTCTGCTCCCCTCACTGGTGGCTCTGTGGCGTCTGGTCTACACTCATCTGGTCGCTACCTTTGCTCTGGGCCGTCGGGCGTTGGTTGTAGGAGCTGGCCGGACGGGACGCACGCTGGTTCAAGCTTTGCGAGAGGCTTCGTTGGGCTATGAACTGGTCGGCTTCATCGACGACGACAGGAGCAAACATGGCAGCGTGTTGGATGGAATTCCGGTGTTGGGTGGATGGTATGACCTGCAGCGGCAGATCGAAATCAACAAGGTCAACGAGGTAGTTCTGGCCATCACCGGCGAGATTCACACGAATATGCTGCAGGCGCTGATGAGCTGCCATGAGCGCGGCATTGCCATGAAACCCCTGACAGTTCTCTATGAGGATATCCTGGAACGAGTGCCGGTAGAGCACCTCGGCAGCAAAGGGTTGCCCTCTCTCTTTTGGCAGTCTTCTGCCAATCTCACCACCTACCGCCTCGTCAAGCGCCTGACTGACCTGATTCTGGGGCTGGTGGGCGTGGTGATTTTAGCGCCGCTGTTGCCCTTTCTGGCCCTGGCTATCTATGTTGATTCTCCTGGTTCTGTTTTCTATACACAGACGCGTCTGGGACGGGGCGGCCGCTCATTTCGGGTGCTCAAGCTGCGTTCGATGATTCTACACGCCGAGCAGGGGAACGAGGCGCGCTGGGCCAGCCGGGACGATGATCGCATCACCCGGGTCGGCCGTATTTTACGCCGCATACGCCTGGATGAACTGCCTCAGGTCATCAATGTGCTCAAAGGGGAGATGAGCATTGTCGGCCCTCGCCCGGAGCGTCCCCAGTTTGTGGGGCAACTACAGGAGGAGATCCCCTTTTACCGGGCACGTCTGGCGGTCAAGCCCGGTCTTACCGGGTGGGCCCAGATCAAATATCGCTATGGCAACACGGTTGAAGACGCGCTGTATAAACTGCAATACGATCTGTACTACATCAAGCATCAATCTCTGGTGATGGACATGCTCATCATTCTGCGCACGCTTCGGGTACTCCTGACGTTTCAGGGAATGTAGGAGGCAAGGAGAAGATCAAGGCGAGCAAAAACCAAAAGACCAGGTTCGTTTTTGACCCCATGGACACAGCGTCGGACAGTCCATAGAGGGAAGAGGCCAACAAGCTGCCCAGCAGCCCGGTGGCCCAGATACGCAGTTCGTTTCCCTCCTTTGCGCGCGCGACCCTATCGACCAGAAAGACAACCGCGATCATGCAGATCGCCAGCAAGCAGAGCAGACCAGGCAGCCCGAAATCCAGGGCCGTTTGCAGGAAGAAATTGTGGGCGTGGCCGATATCCTTGGTAGAGTAGTTGGTGGAAAACGGGTAGCGGATATGCACGAGCTCGCGGAAGACGCCGAGACCCATGCCGGTCCAGGAGAAGTCGGCGATGCCTGCAAGGGCCCGCTGCCAGATATCGAAGCGGCCAGTCAGACGGATGAAACCCATAATCGACTCCAGGAATGGGTTCCGATCCAGCACCTGCAGCAGTGCATTCGGGGTGACGAACATGCTCGTCACCCCTGCCACCACTACCCCTCCACTCAGTATCCACCGTCCCCGGCGCAGGTTGAGCAATCCCATCACGGGCAGACAGATGGCAAAGCCCAGCAGCGCGGCCCGACTCTGGGCAGCCAGGAAGACGAAGCCGATCAGGCCCAGCAGCATCCCCCCCGGCAGCCCGGTTTTCCAATCGCGTCGGTAGAGGGTATACGCTACCAAAGCGGTCAGAAAGGGCAATGCGTAGAGAAGCGTTCCCCCCAACTGGTTGGGGTGGAAGCCGCTCTCCGCCCCCGCGAAGACGCCCACGAAAAACTGGGGCATCTGGTCGAGAAAAGAAGTCAGGCCAAACAGTTTATTTTCCGGCCAGTTGGTGCCAAAGAGGGACACGCCGGCGATCAGCCCGCCGATAAGCGCAAACCCCACGGCGCACATATGGCGTAGTTCCCGACGCCGGCTGCCATGACTGACGACCACCCAGAAGAGGGCGAAGTTCCAGATCAGAGTCAGGGCCCGCGGGATCGAGTACTCTGCCTGCAACGGGCCCGGCGCGACCCATACGGATACGGGCAGCATGACCAAAAAGAGGAAAAAGAGGGGCCAGTCCGCCGGGGTGCGCTGGTACCAGACGCCCACCATCCACCGCCGCCATACCCAGCCCAGGACCAACAGACCGATGGCAACAACGATCGCGCCCAAACCGAAGCGGCCAGGGAAGTAGAGCGCAGGCGCAGCCATGGCCAGCAGCAGCAACTCCACGAAGAAGGGCGTGTCCCAGTAGCGATGGGGCGCGGATGGCGAAACAGGTGTCAGCGTGGAAGGAATGATCATGGGTTCCCTGTCATCTTTGCATCATCCTGTAGAGTACACTATGATTTTTATAGCGCAAAATCATGCAATAGATTCACGCGCGCTGTATATTCGCTAAGCAATGCGCCGGGGCGCGCAGGTCGGAGCGTACCAATCATGCGCTCCAGATCCAATTCAGACAATAGGAGAATCGCATGTCTCATAGCGTAAACACAAACGACGCACAGATCAAAATGTACACCACCCAGTGGTGCCCGGATTGTTGGCGGGCCAAGTCGGTGATGCGGAGCCAGGAGGTCGCATTTGAGGAGATCGATATCGGCGACGATGAGGAGGCCGGGGCCCTGGTGCAGCGGCTCAACAACGGCAATATGTCCGTGCCGACGATTGTTTTCCCCGACGGGGATGTGCTGACAGAGCCTTCCACAACGGCGCTGATGACGAAGCTTTCTGCGCTGTCGCAGTGAATCAGTGGTCAGGTTGCGATGCGGGCGAGACGCCCGCGATCCCAGGCAGGTCGCGTTGGTTCGTGGTGGCGTGCGCGGAGGGTGAAGCGGGAATAGGTGGTAACGCATGACAATGAAGCTACAGGGCAAAGTGGCGCTCATCAGCGGGGCGGCGTCCGGCATCGGGCGGGCCTGTGCGCAACGGTTTCTGGCGGACGGGGCGCGTGTGCTGGCCTGTGATATTCACCAGGCTGGTCTGGAACAACTGCTCGCCGAAAATCCCGCGGCAGGCGAGCGGCTGCATACGGCTGTCTGCGATGTGACGCTGCGGGCCGATGCCGAAGCGACCGTGGCCCAAGTGGTTTCGCATTGCGGGCGGCTGGATTGTCTGGTCAACTCGGCCGGCATTACCCCCCGCACCCTGCCGCCCGATGCCGATTTCGAGGAGCGCTGGGACGCGGTGATGGCGGTCAATGCCAAAGGCGTTTTTCTGATGTCCCACGCTGCGCTGGCGGTGATGCGCCCTGCCGGCCGCGGCGCAATTGTGAATATCGCTTCCATTCTGGGCATTGTCGGCTACCCGACCTCCCTGCCCTTTTCCGATGGCTTTACGCCCTACCCTCACAGCAAAGGGGCGGTTGCGCAGATGACGCGGGATATGGGGGTGCGCTTTGCTAGGGAAGGGATTCGGATCAATTCAGTGGCGCCCGGCTTCATCTATACGCCGCTAACGGCAAACGTCACCGGCGCGCCGCACGTCCACGCGGAGATACAGCGGTTGCATCCGATGGGGCGGATGGGTCAGCCAGAGGAAGTAGCGGCTGTGGTGGCCTTCCTGGCCTCCGATGACGCGTCATTCGTTACCGGGGCCGTCTGGTCGGTGGACGGCGGGTATACTGCGCAGTAGGATGCGGTCGTCGGTTCATCGATGTCTGCGCTCAGTTCAGCAAAGACCTCTCGCCAGGGCCGGGCAGTCGATCGATCCGCCAGCCACTCGTCAAGCGCCGGTATGGCCTGCCGAGCAGGCCGCCATAGAGCATGCCCGGCATCTCCCGTCATCGGTAAAGACCGGACGTCCCCTGGCTAATTGATTGCATCGACCTTCGGGTTCCGGTTTGCTGACCACCTGGGGCTGGGGCGGAGCAACGGTCATCGGCGCGCTGCGAGTCTGGGTACGGGTTTCGGGCTCTCTCCGCAGTTGGGCCGCGGCCCGCAATACAGAACCTTCACGCGCCCGGAGGTGGTTCCGGCGCCAGGTCCAACTCCTGGAGCAGGCCGACCAGACTGAAATTCATCGCCAGGACGACGGCTGCTGGCGTGAGCAGGAAGATCGGCAGGACGGTCACAAAGCTGACGACAAGCAACAATATCTGGAAAAGGAGCATGAAGAATGTATATAGAGGATGGCGCAGGGCGAGAATAAAGGCATTGCGCAATATCAGTTTGACGCTCATTTCATCCTGCTGCCAGAGCAGGGGGAAGAAATACTGACCTGCCATCAGAATGATGAGCAGCACCCAAACCCAGACGATGCTGACGATTTGCGCCCAACTGGCGGGGCTAGTGCCGTAAAAGCGAATGTTCATCGCCACCCCGCCGATCAGCAGCATGTTGATGCCCAGCAGTAACCAGCTCTTGCCGATTGTCGCGCGTGCCCCTTCCCAGAAGAATGCGCTCTCCACTCGCTTATAGTTGGCGACCCGGTTGGCCGCATTGTGGATGCCGGCCGTCGCCGGCCCGGCAGGCAGCACGAGGAAGACCCCGAGCCACCAGAGCACGCTGAGCCAGACCCACAGCAGCAGATCCTCGTAAAGCGCTTTGATCGTGCGCCACATGACTGTGAATGCTTTCATGCTGTTCCTATTGAGTAACTGCAGCGGCTAAAATCAGTGGTCAGTTGCCAGCAACTGACCACTAGGGTTTTATTGATCGGTGGTGTTATTATAGCATCAGCCGGTCAGCTTGTCAGCTTTGTCGCCGGCTCAGTGGTTGGTGATCAGTGGTCAGCGCGCTGCAATCACTGGCCACAGGCCTCAGGTCACTGCCTTCATGCGTATTGCGTAACCAGTTTGCGACAGATATAATGGGGCGTGCCATTCCCAATGTCAGGAGATCGTGCGCGGCGTTTCATTCGTGGAACTGAACTGCGGCTTGTGGCCGGGTTCTTTCTCCTGCTGTATGGCCTGGGCGGCGGGCTCATCTGGCTGTTTTATGGGCCGGCTGCCGCGGTTGTGGGGATGAGTTGTGTCACGGCGGGGCTGTTTCTGTTCTTGCTGCTCTATACGATCGTTTGGCTGTTGGGAAAG
Source organism: uncultured Caldilineaceae bacterium (assembly GCA_958295915.1). GTDB lineage: Bacteria > Chloroflexota > Anaerolineae > Caldilineales > Caldilineaceae > Bin5. The sequence goes on along the minus strand of OY282381.1, from coordinate 769,573 downwards.
TGGGCCGGAGAGTAGAGGTGAAGGCTATCAGCAGCTAGTGGTTTTGTCGCGAAACGTTACGATTCGGGAGGAGGTGTACATGAACAGAAACCGTCGTTCGACAAAGATTCTTGTGTGCGTTGCCTGGCCATATGCCAACGGAGAAAAGCATATCGGACAGATCGCCGGCGCGTATTTGCCGCCGGATATCTTTGCCCGCTATCAGCGCATGGCGGGAAACGATGTGTTGATGGTCAGCGGCTCCGACACCCACGGCACGCCCATCACTTTGCAGGCGGAGAAGGAAGAGCTTTCCGCAGCAGAGGTTGTGGACAAATACCATGAACTGTTCGTGGAAGGTTGCCTGGCGATGGGTCTGACGTTCGATCTGTACACCCATACAGACACCCAAAATCACTGGGATGTCACCCAGCAGGTATTTCGGCGCCACCTGGAAAATGAGTATATCTACAGAGACGTGCAGAAACAGTGGTTCGACCCCGAAGCAGGGCGTTTTCTGGCCGATCGCTACGTGGAAGGGCGTTGTCCGTTCTGTGGCTTTGAGGAGGCCCGGGGCGATCAGTGCGACAACTGCGGCCGCCTGTACGATGCTCTCGAGCTGACCGATACCCGATCCAAACTGACCGCCAGCACAGCGTTGGAAGTGCGGGAAACCGAACACTTTTTCCTCGATCTGGGCGTGCTCAATGAGCCGCTACTGGAGTGGATCGGTAGCGGCAAAGCGCATTGGCGCAGCAATGTGCTCAACTTTACGCAGGGGCAACTAAACCTGAAGGAGTTGCGCGGGCGGGCCATCACGCGCGACATCGACTGGGGCATTGCCATTCCCCTGGATGGCTACGAAAGCAAGAGCATTTACGTCTGGTACGACGCGGTGCAGGGCTATCTGAGCGCGGCAATTGAATGGGCCAATCTGAGCGGCGCATCGAATCGGTGGCGGGAGTGGTGGGATTGCAACGCGTCGCCTGATGCCCGGCATTATTATTTTATCGGCAAGGACAATATCCCTTTCCATACGCAGATCTGGCCGGGCATGATTATGGCCTACAACGACGAACAGGGGAGAGTTTCCGCTGCGGATGTCCCTGCATCCCAACTGCCGGGCACAGCGGGGGCATCGGATCCGGTGCGTCTGCACCTGCCCTACGATGTGCCGGCCAACGAGTACCTCAACTTCGGGGGAGCGCAGTTCAGCACCAGCCGCGGCAATGTCATCGGCTGGAATACAGTGCTGGCTGCGTTTCAGCCGGACGCCTGGCGCTATGTTTTGACGGCCATGGCGCCGGAGACCGCCGACAGCGAATTCACCTGGCCGGAATTCATCGAGCGGGTCAATAACGAACTGGTGGCCAATTGGGGCAATCTCGTCAATCGGGTGCTGGGCTTCGCCTATAGGCGCTTCGCCGGGGCCGTACCCCAGCCGGGCGCGTTCGACGCAACGGACCATGCGCTGTTGGACGACATCCGCGGGGGATTCGACAGCGTGGCCGGACTGTACCAGGCAGTAAAATTGAAAGCCGCCTTGCAGGCGGCGCGTCGCCTGAGCCAGCGGGTGAACCAGTACCTGAACGAAAAGGAGCCGTGGCGGGCGATTCAAACCGATCCTCAGGCCGCGGCCACGTCTGTGTACGTCGCGCTTCAGGCCATCGATTGGCTGAAACTGATGTGGGCGCCGATCCTGCCCCACAGTAGTGAACAGTTGCATCGCTATCTGGGCTATAGGCAACCGCTCTTCGGCCAGCTCAATACCGAATCCATCGCAGACGCGCGCGGCGCGCATCTGGTCCTGCGCTACGACCACACCGACGCCAGCGCGGTCTGGCAGGCGCAAACACTCCCCAGCGGTCAGGCGTTGCAGAAACCGGCGCCGCTGTTCACGAAGTTAGATCCCGTGGATGTTCTGGGGGAGGAATCGGGAATTACGAATTAGGATTCGTGTGATTATTCAGGATCGACTATGATTTTTCCTGTCCATCATCCGAATCACAGCCAAGGCCGGGCGGGCGCGCCGTCGAATCTAACCCTTTACGCTTTACTTTGTATCCTGATCGTTTACTGCGCCCTAGCCACGCTTTTCGCCCTCACGACCCCGCCCTGGCAGAATCCGGACGAGCCGGCCCACTACAACTATGTGGCCTATGTGGCGACCGAACGGCGATGGCCAGTTCTGCAGATGGGCGATTACGACGAAGCGTATCTGCAGCGGCTGAAGGACGAGAAGTTTGCGCCGGGTTTGTCCGTTTCAGCGCTACGCTATGAGTTTCATCAACCACCCCTCTACTATCTGCTGGCCGCGCCGGTCTATTGGTTGAGCGGCGGCAATCTGCTGGCTTTGCGGCTGTTCAATGCTGCGCTGGGCGGCGGCATCGTGCTGCTGGTCTTTGCCTGCGCGCGCGTAGTTCTTCCCGATCGACCGGTTATCGCGCTGGGCGCGGCCGCTTTCGCCGCCTTCCTGCCCATGCACCTGGCGTTGATGGCCGCGGTCAACAACGATGCGCTGGCCGAACTGGTGATCGCCGCCGCTGCGCTGGCGCTACTGCGCTGGCAGCGGCTGGGTGATGCGGGGCAGGGAAGGGACAATCCTACTGCACGCTTTCACCAGCGCGCCTCTTGCGAGCAGAGGCGCATTCAACACAGGCGCATTCAACACTGTATCACGCTATCGATCCTCATTGGTCTCGGCTTTCTCACCAAGGCCACTGCCTATATCCTTCTGCCTGTCGCTCTTATGGTAGTGGGCGCGGAGTCTGTTGGGGGGAGTCGTCTGTCTGTCAGGGCGCTCGGTCGGCAGTACGCGCTTCTCATCACGCCGGCCTTTCTCCTCGGCCTGCCTCTGTGGATCCGCAACAGCCTCGTATACGGCGCTACAGACTTTCTTGGCTTGGCCTGGCACGACACAGTGGTGAGCGGGCAGCCGACCACAGCCGCATGGATTGCGGAAAACGGCTGGGGCGCCTATTGGGAGCGGGCCTGGCATTTCACGGCCAAGAGTTTTTGGGGGGTATTCGGCTGGTTGGGCGTTTTTATGGACGCTCGCATCTATACAGGCCTTTTCATCCTATCCATGATGGCGGCAGTTGGAGTCGTTTTCTGGCTGAGACAGCCCATCAAACCTGCTGATGGATGGATGGCTCTGCTGCTGCTGTGGCTGGGGGCCTTTGCCGCCTATGGCTGGTACAATCTGGGCTTCATCCAGCATCAGGGGCGCTATCTTTTCCCGGCTCTGCCCACCTGGAGTCTGCTTTTCGCTGTGGGTTGGTGGGCAGTTCTGGAGAGGCGGGCCAGCATCGTTGCCGGAGGGCTTCTGCTTGTGGCCGCGGCGGGCATGGCCGTTGGCGCTATGGACAACTGGACGATTCTGCTGTTTGGCCTTGCCGGCGGTGGCCTGCTGCTGACCGGCCTGCTTTCTGCGCTCAGACGGAGCGCAGAAAAAAATATGCGCCTCGTCCTGTACGGCTCCCTATTTCTGTTGCTGATCGCGCTGGACATAGCCATCCCTTTCCTGTATAGTATTCCCCAGTTGCGGACGTAGGGAGGCGCATCTTGGGCGTCCACGAGGTGAGGGCTGAGCGCGCCGCAGGTTTTGCGCAGCGTGCGAAGCCTGAATAGCCTCTACTCTACCAATCAGGGTACGCTATGCACTCGACAGCCCCTTATCCCATATCCCAACGCACGATGCGGCGGCGCCGCCGCGGTGGCGATTTTCTCCTCATCTGGCTCTGCGTGGCGATTTTGGCGGTGATGGGTGTATTCGCCGGCTGGCAGTTCTGGCACACAGATCGCATCTTTATCGGCGTGCGCGTAGCCGGGGTTCCGGTGGGAGGGGAGACCCGCGCAGTGGCCCTGCTGCGCCTGCACAAAGAGTTGACACCCTATCCACTGGCGCCGATCCTGCTCGAATACGAGAGCCGACAGTGGGCGCTGGGCGCAACGTTGCTGGCGCCCCAAGCCAATCTGGGCGATGCGGTCAACCGCGCCTATTTTGTGGGCCGTCGAGGCGGGTGGGTCGAGCGTCTGCGAAATCAATGGCGGGCCCTCACCGGCGGGTTGTCCGTGTCGCCAGACATTGTCATTAATGAAGGCGTTGTGCGCCAGGCCGTCGGCAGAGCCGCCGCGGAAGTACGGCGGCCAAGTCGTCCCGCTATGACGATTGGCGAACTTTCTCTCCCACCCCAACCGGGCCTGGAGGTGGACATCTCTGCGACGGCGGATCTGATTCTGGCGCAGGCGGCCAGTGGTCGATCCGGGACTGTGCCGTTACAGACCATCGCCACTGCGCCGCCGCAGAGTTCCCTTGCGCGGCAAGCGCCGACAGCGATATCAGAAGGGGGAACAGGCCTCTCTACTCCTCCAGCCCTGCCCCAACCCATTGTTTTGCGGCACGAAACCTCAGGCATTACGTTCGCCCTGGATGCAAAAAAATTAAAGGAGCTGGCGCCGAGCGGCGATCCCCAATTTCTCAATGAAGAGGCTCTGCGCGCTGTTGTAGCCGGCTGGGCTGAGCAGGTATTTTTCCCGGCCCAGGATGCCCTTTTGCGTTTTGATGACGCCACTGGCCGTCTGTCGGTCTTACAGCCGAGCCGGGCCGGCCAGCGGCTGAACATCGACCTCACTGTCGAGGCGGCGCGCCAGGCTCTGACCACAGACCAGCGCCTGGCCGCGCTCCCGATCGAAGCCGTGCCGCCGGCCGTGGATTCCACCCGCCTGGACGAATTGGGCATCAAGGAACTGATTGCCAACGGCACGACCTATTTTGGCGGCAGCAACCGCACGCGCATTTACAACATCGCAGTGGCCGTGTCCAAATTCGTTGGGGTCGTCATTCCACCCGGCGATGTCTTCAGCTTCAATGCGACGATTGAAGCGGTGAGCGCGGCCAATGGCTTTGAAGATTCGGCCATCATTTGGGGGGACCGAACAGCAGTTGGCGTGGGGGGCGGCGTCTGCCAGGTGAGCACGACCGTCTTTCGGTCCGCGTTGTTGGCGGGATTTCCATTTCTGGAGCGTTACAATCACGGCTATATAGTGAGCTGGTACGGCGACCCAGGGCTGGACGCAACGATCTACACGCCGAACGTGGACCTCAAATTCCGCAATGATTCGGGCGCGTATCTGCTGATCCAGCCGGTTATCGACAGTGTGGCCGGTATCCTGTCTTTCCGCTTCTATGGCACGAAGCCGGACAGGGAGGTGATCATCAGCGAACCAGAGTACACAGACATCAAACAGCCCGGCGATCCGGTCTATCAGGAGGACCTATCACTGGAACCCGGCCAGATCAAACGGGTGGAGTGGGCCAAAGAGGGCATGACAGCGACCGTGATCCGCACGGTGGTCGAGAATGGCAGAAGCCGAGAAGATCCAATCGTTTCCGTTTATCAGCCCTGGAATGCTATGTTCCTGTACGGTCCGGGCACTGTGATCCCTGGCGTCACCGACCAGCCGCAGGAAGAGGCCGAAGACAGCGAAACCCCCAGTGAATCGTGATACGTGGTTAGCGGTTCGTGAAACCCACTGGCCACTGACCACTAGCCCCTGGCCACTGCCGTTATGCTTCTGACCATCGACATCGGCAACAGCAATATCGTCATCGGCGCCTATCCGTACTCCGATACCTCTGAGGGCGCGGCGCAGGAGGAACAGGCGCCCGTTGCCAGTTGGCGGCTGCCGACGGAGCGACAGCGCACGCAAGACGAGTACCGGCTGCTTTTAGGCCAACTTTGGGAGGAAAGCGGATTCAGCGCCGCCGACTTTCAGGATGCGGCCCTGTGCAGCGTCGTAGCCCCGTTGACCGATCTGTGGCGGCGGACGCTGATGGAAATGCTGGACCGCGAACCACTGGTTCTGCATCAGCGACTGAATCTGGGGCTGACGCTGGCGGTCGATCATCCAGAGCGGGTCGGGGTGGACCGGATCGCGGACGCGGTGGCCGTGCGTAGCCGCTCAGCGGGCGCGGCCGTGGCCGTGGACTTCGGGACGGCGACGACGTTTACTGTTGTCGACGCAGAGGGGCGCTTCTGCGGCGGGGCCATCGCGCCGGGGTTGGGCGCGTGGCGGCGCGCGCTCGTGGAACAGGCCAGCGCTCTCCCGGCAGTCGAGCTCGTGGCGCCGCCGACCGCTATCGGGCGGGACACGGTCCCGGCGCTCCAGTCGGGGCTTGTCTTCGGCTATACAGGGCTGGTGGAAGGTCTGCTGGCCCGCATCCGCCAGGAACTCGACGCTCCGGCCATCGTCGTCGCCAGCGGTGGGCTCGGCTCCATTATCGCCCCATTGACCGCTGCCATCGACATCTTCGATCCCTGGCTGACGCTGGCCGGCATTCGCGCAGTGTATCGGCTGAACAGCGCAGATGTCGCGCCCTACAGTGGCGCGTAATACAGTGGCGCGTAATACAGTATCGCGCCCTACAGTGGCGCGCGCTACACAACTTTTGCGCAGCGTGCGAAGCCGAATTGCCCCTACTGATCACTGACCACCAGCCACTGCAGTTACTAGCCGGTAGCAGTGCAGGGTCTTGGCAGCTGTCGCGCGCCAGGAAAAGCGGCTCGCCTGAGACAATCCTCGCTCGCTAAGTTTACTGCGCAACGAACCGTCCTCCAACAGTTCTGCAATCGCATCTCTGATTGCCGTCACAGAGTGTGGATCGAACAGTCGGCAGGCGTTGCCGGCGATCTCCGGCAGGCTGGCTGTATTGCTGCAGGCCACGGGTGTGCCGCAGGCCATTGCCTCCAGCGCCGGCAGACCGAATCCTTCATACAGGCTTGGAAAGACGAAAAGGGTTGCCGCCCGGTAGAGGGCGGGCAGATCCGCGTCGTCCACCGGGCCGAGGAAGCGCACAGAATCGCCGAGTCGTCGTCGCTCCGCCCGTTGTCTGGCCTGTGGATAGCGCTCGTCCCAAGCGCCGGCGATGACGAGTGGCGGCGCGTGCCGAGCAGGCAGCTGAGCGTACGCATCGATCAGGGCCGGCAGATTTTTATGGGGTTTGTTGATGCCGAGATAGAAGACAAAACGCGCCGGCAGAGCGTACTTGCCTCGCACGCGCTCGACCCTGGCGGCGGGTTGGGGCTGAAACCGGGTAGTGACGGCCAGAGGCGTGACGCTGACTTGAGCGGGCGGAACGGAAAAATAGCGCATGAGATCGTCTTTGGCCGCCTCGGAGATCGCAACCACATGGCTTGCCGCACGCAGGGCGAGGGTTGTAGTCAGACGATACAACAGTCTGGCCCGCATCGACACACTCTGTGGATATCTGAGCGGGATTACGTCATAGAAGGTCAGGAGGGTCGGCAAGCCGGGGCGGTAGGGCATGAGGTAGTAGGGGCTGTGGTACAGAGCGGGGCAACTGGAGATCGGAAATTGCGGATCGGTTCTGGTTGCGTGAAGTTTGTCGAATCTCAGCCGCTTGAGCAGCAGAGGAATGCGCCACTGCTGACTCAGGCCGAAGAGGGAGGCGCCCGCGGATTTGATTTCGACTTGTGATCCAGCCCTATGAGGAGAGAGAGAACCCCCTTTCAGTTCTCTCTCCTCTTCCCTCTTTTCTCTCGGGTTGCAGAGGATCGTCAGATGTTCGCCAGCGGCCAGTTGGGGCGCCAGCGCTGATGTCAGATTGCGCACGTAGCGCCCAATGCCGGGAAAGTGGGCAGTGGCGGCGCGGGCGTCAAGGATGTAGCTGATCCGCGTTGTACTGTTCATGGGTGGCAACTTCATGGGTGGCAACATCGGTGGTCAGTTCAAAAGAAGTGAGGAGTGAGAGGTGGTGTTGCTCTCTCCTCGCGGTTACTGGTCACTGCAGTATAGCCTCCGCGTAGAATGATAGCGTTTTTCGGATCATCGTTTCTGATGAGAACTCCTTCTGCACGCGCCTCAGCCCCGCGGCTCCCATTTGCGCGCGCCGTTCTGGATCTGCCAGCAAACAGTTGATCGCCGTTGCCAAAGCCTCTGGGTGATTGGGCGCCACCACCAACCCCGTCTCCTCATGCCGGTTGACGTACGATGTTCCTGTGCCGAGCTCGGTGCAGATGACCGGCAAGCCGCAAGCCATGGCCTCGATCTGCACGATGCCCAGGGTCTCGGCCCGGTTGGTGGAGGGCAGCACAAAGACGTCTGCGGCGTAGCGGGCGGCCAGAGCTTCCCGCTCCGAGCTTTCGCCGAGAAATGTGAGCTTGTCGGTCAGCCCTTCAGCGCGCGCCAACTGCTGCCACGCCTCCTGCATAGGGCCGATACCGATGATCAACAGATGGGCATTCTGCAGGCGATGCATGGCCCGTATCAGAACATCGACACCTTTATAGTGTCGCAAGCGGCCGATAAACAGCAGCAACGGCCGGCCATTGAAGCGGCGACGCAGGAGCTGGGCTTCAGGCTCTATCTCAGGGGTCCTTTGAAAGCGCTCCATGCCGATGCCATAATGGATCACCCGGCATTTGTCCCGCACCCGACGCAAAAAGGCCGATGACTCGATGTATATTGGGCTGGAGACAGCGATCAAAGCCGCGCGTTGCAAGACCAACTGCAACAGGGGCGCATAGAGCGTTCCCGTCACCTTCTGACGCACGATGTCGCTGTGATAGGTCATCACAAAACGCTTGCTGCGTCCCATCAGAAGCTGGGCCACTTCGCCAGGTGGATAGGGCGCGTGGAGATGGGCAATGTCTACGCGCCGGCTTTGTCGCCACGCCTCAGCGAAAAACGACAGGCTGATGGGCGTGGAGAGAACGTTGGCTTGCCGTCCGGTCTTAGTCACGGGTACGCGGTCGATGGTTTGGCGCACGGTTCGCGGCCCGGTGTTGGTAACCAGCACGCGGGCGTCAACACATTCTGCCCGCAGTCCCTTTGCCAGGGCGCGAATGTGGTTTTCGATCCCGCCGAGAACCGGGTAAAAATCCTTGTACAGCAGCAGCACTCGCATGGGAAGCTGTAAATCCAGTGGTCAGTGGCTAGTGGTTCGCGCTCAGTTGCTGGTATATCTCTTCCAGTTTTGCGACCGTGCGTTCGATGCGGAAGATCTTTTCCACGCGCTGCCGGCCTGCCCGTCCCATACGCTGGGATACCTCGGGCGCTTGCAAAAGCTGGGACACAGCCTCTCCCAAGGCGGCGACATCGCCGGGGGAAACAAGAAGGCCGGTTTCGTCAGACGCAACAATTTCCGGCAATGCGCCGTGGGCAAAGGCCACGACCGGTTTTCCCAACGCCATCGCCTCGATGTTGACCAAGCCAAAAGGCTCTGGCGCGCCCGGATGCACGAATATATCCATTGCCGCCAGGGCCGGACGCACATCCGCCAACTGGCCGCTACAATGCGCCAACTCCGCCAAGCCAAGCTCGGATCGCAATGCCAGCAGATGCGCCCCGTATTCATCTTCCACCTGAAACGGATCGCCGCCAACGATTAAGAAACGACAATGTGGCGCTGTTTTGGTGATCTGCGCCGCCATCTGCAGAAACGTCTCCTGCCCTTTCCACGGGCGCGCCCTGGCCATCATACCAACGATTGGCGCATTGGAGGGAAATCCGGCGGCCTTGCAGATATTCGTTTTGTTGTCAGCCGCAATAAGCGACAGATCGAAGTGGGACAGATCTACGCCGTTATAGAGGACGGACACTTTGGCGGAGCAAGGCAGACGCCCGGCGACCGCGTGCGAATTGGCTACCACGCGGCTGGCCATGCGGCAGAAGATGATCTTGCCCAATCGATCGGCCCACCTGGTAGTTGGCTTAGTTGGCTCGGCCTCCGCTAGCCAGAAGTCCCGCATATGCCAGACGAGTGGCAGTGAAGAGAGGCGGGCAGCCAGGGCCGCGTAGGCTGTGGCGCGCACTGTGTTGCTGTGGATGATCGCGACATCGAGGGCGCGGGCAATGGCCGAGATCCTGGCCGCCACGCCGCCGCCGTCCAGCAGGCTGCGGGAGGAGCGACGAAGACGCGGTATGTCCAGCGTACGCACGGCGACGCCTATTCTGGCGGCTTCCTCAGCCAGCGGGCCGGCCGGCGCGATCAGATGCGGTTGCCAGCGGTTGCGGTCCAGAAAGGTCAGAAGCAGAAGCAGACTTCGCTCTGCGCCGCCCAAGGCTTCTGCATGATCCACGAACAGCACGGGGCGGGGCATCACAGTGCCCCACGCATGATGGTCAGGAACTGCCGGGCGGCCCGATCCCAATTCATTTCGCTCTCGACCCAACGTCGTCCGGCGCGTCCCAGCCGCTGGCGTACCACCGCATTGTTGATCAGGCGCTCTAAGGCCCGCGCCAGGGCCGTCGGATCATTGGGCGGCGCCAGGAGCCCCGTTTCTCCTTCGCGCACTGCTTCAACAGCGCCTCCGCTGCGGGCCGCTACCACAGGCAATCCGCTGGCGCTGGCTTCGAGATAGACGATGCCGAATCCCTCCACGCTGCCCGCTTCATGTTCAATCCGCGTGGGCATGACAAAAATCGAGGCGCGTCGATAGAGCGCCGGCAGAGCGGAATCGGAGACATAGCCGAAGAAGCGCACAGCATGCGTCACCTGAAGATCTTGCGCCAGTCGCTCTAAGGCGGCACGCGCCGGCCCGTCGCCAACAACCCAATATTGCAGGCATGGCGCTATCTCCAGCAGACGCGGCAATGCCTGCAACACAGTATCGACGCCTTTGCGTGGCGTCAATCGACAAACTGTCAATAGTATCGGTGGCTCCGAGTGGGGAGTTGCCGCTGGCCTAAAGCGCTCCGGGTTCGTTCCTGGGGGAACGATCACAGGGGTAGGCAGGCCAAGAGCCTGAAGGCGTTGCGCGTTGGCGCGCGAAATCGTCACCAACGGATGCGCGCCTGCCAGGAGACGATTGAAGACGGGGGCATGCCACCGCGACTGGGCGGCTTCAAAATCATTTCCGTATGTAAGGGCAATGTAACGCCCCCGGGACAACAGAGCCGCGGCCAGAAGCAGCCTGGGGTGAGCATGACCCACGACAGTGATATGGGGGCGCAGCATCGCCAGCACGCGCGCAAAGTGCCAGGGCGCGCTTGTGGGCACGCTGATAAGCTGGAAGGGTTCTTCGTTGAACAGAGGGCGATTGTCCCGGGGAAGCACCACAGTCAGGCGACAGTGGCGCCCGATGCGTCGGCTCATTTCAAACAGATACTGTTGCACACCGCCAATACGCGGCGGGAAATCCAGAGTAAGCAACGCAATTCTGAAGTTGAGAAGTGAGGAACAATCAGAAAAGAGAGTCCTATGTACTCGCTTCTCCTTGGATGGTTCTTTCGAAAAGAGATTCATAGGCTTCTACGATGCGATCCTGCGCGAACGTCTCTACCCGCTTCAACCCTTGCTGCGACACTATCTGTCGTTTCTGGGCATCATGTAAGAGTGACAGCAGCGCCGCTCCCAATTCTGTTGGAGGGGCCAGAATACCCCACCTGCCGCCGTCCAGCACCTCACGCGCGCCCGCATTGGGTGTCGCCACCACGGGCGTGCCACAGGCCATCGCTTCAATATAGGGGACGCCAAAGCCTTCATAGGCGCTGGGCAGACAGAAAACCCAGGCTTGGCGATAGAGATTGGCTAATGTGTTTTCATCTGGTTTCTGAAAGCAGACAACGCCAGGCGTCTCCACGCTCCGTTCCGCCACCAACCAGAGTTCCGCGCTGGGCAGAGCAGGCCGAATCTGTGATTGGAAGATCTCCAGCAACAGCTGTCCACGTTTGCGTCCGGCCAACGTGCCCACAAACAGGATGGTGGGATGCGTTGTGGAGCTGTTGTCAGCATAAAATATGCGGCGATTCACTGAATTCGGTATCACCAGATCGATGAAAGGCATGTAACGTTGTGTATTGGCGCTCACCGCCACCGCCACTGTTGCCTTCGCCGCTTCCCAGATCTCGCGCGGGGCAAAGGTGAGATACCAGAGCCGTTTCCGCCAGGTAGTCGCATAGATGGCTTCGGCCATGGCCGCCCCATGAAAAGTGCGAACTACGGGCGGGCCAGGATTCCAAATCAACGCATCATCTCCATGGGCATGGATAATATCAAAACTACGATACTCCTGCGCGGCGTAGCGCCTGGCGATCTGCCAATTCAGAAGGAGTGAAGAGAGAGGAGAGAGAAGCGAGCGGAGAGAGAACCCCTCTCTCCGCTGCGCCGTGGCGGTGGCTGTCACAGTCCGCACCTGGTAGCGGGCATCCGGCGGGCGTTCATCGGTTGAAAAAACAGTCACCGCGTGGCCCCGTTGGCTGAGCGCATTGGCCAGCCGGTGCGCCACGTAGGCCACTCCACCACATTTGGGGCGGCGGGACGAGGGCAAATGCAACGATAGCACGGCAATGTTCACGCGGGTCTATCCCTATCGCGCCTCTTTCGAGCAGAGGCGCATGCAACCTTGCTCGGATTCTGTCGTCGGGCTTTCCGTCCGCGTCCGAGACCGTCTGCCATCCCGGCAAGCGCCGGATACAGGGCCATGACTCGTCGCCGTTGCCAGACCTGGCGATACAACAGGTGTCCAAGGTGATAGCGCAAAAAATAGGGCAGATGTTTCAGAGGCATATGCTTGCCAAAAAAATAGGCATTGTTGTGGAACCAACCATATGTATACTGTCTGTCCTGATTTGCATGTGAGCGACTTCCGCCCGCTGGGAAGACCAGATGTTCAACTCTGGCCTCTGGATCAAAAAGGAGACGATAGCCCAGCGCCCGCACACGCAGCGAGACGTCGGTCTCTTCTCGGTGCGCCCGGTGGATGAAACCTTCGTCAAAGCCGCCGATACGCGCCAGAAGTTGCTTGCGAAATGACATATTGCAACCGGTCGCGCTATCTGCCTCAACCACAGTGGCGGGCGGAGGCCCGCGCCGCGCCTCCCCGCCGCGTAACAGAAAGACAGGGCCATCTGCCGCCAAAGGCTGGAGTTCGACGGCGCCACCTCCCATTGAGGGCTGAGCGCGCCGCAGATTTTGCGCCCTACAGGGGCGCGTCAACAACCTTTGCGCATCGTGCGAAGCCCGAACTTTTCGGGCATTGTCGCGCCGTTGAATATGGGTAGCCCCTGTGACGCCGCCAACCGAGGAATCCCGATAATGACGAGCATGCATTGTAAGCAAACTCGGGTCAGGAATGATATCGTCATCGCAGAAGAGCATAAGCTCGCCCCGGGCCGCCTCGATACCCACATTGCGCGCATGGCATATGCCCACCTTCTGAATGCGAAGATAGCGGATCTTGGGAGAGACCTGTTGCAGGAATGACTGTGTCGACGGCTCGTGCGCCCGCGTCTGGTCGACGACCAAAAGCTCCCAGCGTGGATAGTCGAGTGACAGCAAGCGCGCAATGGTATCACATAAGACCTGTTCGCGTTGGTAGGTGATGACGACGACCGACAGGGTGGGTAGCTGCATGGAAGATTCCTTTTTCTGTTAATCCCTGCGTCTCTGCTCGAAAGAGGCGCATTGAACACTACATCCCGGTCGTAAAATGAACGAGCCTCTGGTAGGCGGGCATCAGGCTCTTGGGCAAGTACTGGCTCAGCTGGCTCAGAATGGCATGATCAGAGGTCTCCAACGCCGCGAACAGGCGCAACAAAACAGGATATGCCAGAATCGCAGCGACAACAGCAGACGCCAGGCTCCCAAGCCAAGCATGTATGAGCCATGCAACTGCGGCGGAGAACAGGGCTGCCAGAGCTACCCGGCCAAGTGAACCGAGCGGGAAGGAGAGCTGCAGACGCCGTGAGGAATAGGTGATGCCCACCACGCCGGAGATCACCTGGCTGCCCGAATTGGCCAACGCCGCGCCAATCGCCCCATAGCCAGGGATCAGGAGGAAAGCGAGAGCGATATTCAGGAGCGCCATGCACAGGCCCAATCGCACGATGAAATGCTGTTCCTCCACACTGTACAACATAGAGGAGCTCACAGACGCAATTGAACCGACGATATTGCCGACAAACAGGATGGCAAGAATAGGAGACATGGCCAGGAATTCAGGCCCATATAATGAAACGAACGCCGGCGCCATGGCAGCGCCCCCAAACCCGATTGGCATGGCAATCAGAGCCACAATTCGATTCGATGACAGATAGAGGTAGTTGAACTGTTTCTGGTCTTTTTGCCCTCCCAGGGAGGAAAAAGCAGGAAGCAGTACCCCGGAGAAAATAGCTGGGAAGGCTATCGCTTTCAGAGCTATGTGAAAAGATTGGCTGTAGAAAGCTATCTCTGCATCGGTGGCGAAACGTTTCAGAAAGTAGACTTCCGATTGTTCATATAGAACGGCATTGGTGACGAGGATCAGGGTGACATCCCGACAGTAAAGAAAGAGGCGGCGACGCAGCCCAGGCGAGATGTAGAACGCGCGCGCGCCGCGTACAGTGTACAAGGTCGGCAACTTCCACCCAATCAGAATGAGCGTGACGACGCGTCGCAAAAGGAAGATAAGCAGCAGGGTGTAGATACCAAAGCCAAAGGAAACGGCCGCTATGGCGCCGATGGCATAGCCAAGCCCGCCTATCAAGCTGGCTTGGCTGAGCATACGAAAGTCCTGTGCGCCCTTCGCCGCGGCAAGAAACAGCCCTTCCACCACAATGGGCGCAATAGAGAAAGCGATGAGAGTAAGGGCAATGGAGTCGGCTGTCTGGGCGGTCCAGGCGTACAGCAAGACTGCTCCTCCCACCAGAATCCCCAGCCCCAGCTCTGCCACCAGTAGCCATCCAAAGAGCGCCGCGGCCGTCTGCCTCTCCTGTTGACCCAAGTATTCAGCGCCGAATTTCGTCATCGCTTGTGGTAAGCCAGGAGAGGAAACCAAGACCAGCAGACCCATCAACCACAGCCAGTAGTTGTATTGCCCCAGCGCTGTTGGACCAAGAAAGCGCGCGAGAACAATATTTGTGATCAGGCCTAAAGAAAGCCCCCCAACTGTATTGAGACCGCTCCAAAAGGTGTTGTTCGCAACAAGGGGAAAGACTCTCACGCCGTTTGCCCTCTGAGCATAGATGGGCCGATCACAGATGAAACCGTGCCGAATCGACTGTGATTTTTTTGATTTATGTGATGGACAGGATGAAATCGACGTTCAAATCATAGTCGATCATATGAATCATAGTCTCGCTTTGATCTGGCGATAGCAGGCAAGTGTGGCGGCGATCATGCGCTGCGCGGAGAATTCCGCACGCGCGCGGTCGTAGCCGCGTCTTCCCATTTCCTGGCGCATATCCATATCTTCAGCCAGTTTGATCAAGGCATTCGCCAGTTCGGTTTTGTTGTTCAGCGCAACCAGAATGCCGGTCTTGCCATGTTCGATCACCTCTGGCGCGGCGCCTGTGCGGAAGGCGATCACTGGTTTGGCGCGAACCATAGCTTCCAGGTAGATAAGTCCAAACGATTCAGACAGAGATGGCGCTACGAAAACGTCACAATCCGCATACAGTTGGGCCAACGCCCTATCTTCGACATAGCCCAAGAACGTTGTTGCCTGGCGCGCCGCGCGCGTGGCAAAGCTGGCAAAATAATCCTGATAGGTCATCCCTTGCGGGGCATCGCCTGTGTCCAGGCCGGCAATAACAAATTTTACATGCGGCACGCTACGCGTCACGCGTGGGATGGCTTGCAGCAGATAGTCGATTCCTTTGCGTCTTTCGAGACGGCCCACAAATAGAATCGTAACCACTTTATCAGCCGCGCTCTTCGTCGCTGGAACGGGCGGCGCTGTGATGCCGAGCGGGATCAGATATGATGTAGCGGCTGGTATCCGGTAGAGATTGGCGCAGTAGTTGGTGATGAATCTGCTATGGGCAATGGTACAGGCCGCGCGGCGTGCGGGAAGACCTTCCAAATAGCAGTGCAGGCGAAAGCCTACTCTTGTTGCGGATCTGGCTTTGAACTGATCGACCAATGCAAGCGGTGTAGAAAGGCGGATTACGAGCGGGGCGCGTGGATGTATACTGTAAAAGATGGCCTCTGCGCCCCAGTTGGGCATTTCGACCACATCAAAAGGTCCTTGCGTGTGTTCAAGGCTGGCGATTGTGCGGTCAACGACCCAACTGCGTTCCAGTATAGTCCGGATGCCGCGCCCCTGGCGTCGAATCACGCCAGCGGAGGAGAGAGAACTGCGGGGGGCGGCGAGCAGTGGCCAGTGGCCGACGCCGTTTCTGGTCACTAGCCTCTGACCACTAGCCACTGGTTTATGCGCGGCCCCAGCTATGACTGTGACCTCTTGTCCGGCTGCCGCCAATCCATGGGCCAAAACATACACATACGCCGCGATTCCCCCCGTGCCGGCAGGGGGATACTCATTACTCACCAGGCAGATTCGCATCGGTCATACCTTACGATCTGGCTTCAGGAACTCCATTATGGAAAGGCGCCGCTATGCCCGGCGGCTGGGAGGCTGCGCCTTCCAACCTGCCGCTATGCTATACACGTGCACGGATTCAAGCGCGGCGCGCTGCCATCGAAACCGCGCTGCCTGGCGCGCGCCGGAACGGCGCATGTTGTCGGCAATGTTCGGATCCGACAGCACCTGCCGCACTGTCTCTGCCATGCCCTCATCATCCATCGGCTCTATGAACCGGGCAGCGTCTCCGGCTATGTCAGGCAGGCTACTGGCCCTACTGCACACCACCGGCGCGCCACAGGCCATTGCCTCCAGCACAGGGAAGCCGAAACCTTCATACAAGCTGGGCATGAGGAAGCAATCAGCGCCGCTGTAGAGGGCCGGCAGGTCTGCGTCTGGCGCCCGACCTGCAAAGATCACATCGTCCGTCAGCTGTAGGGTTTCCACCTGCCGCTGCGCTGAATCGAAAAGCCAACCGCTCCCGCCAACGATCACGAGGCAGTGAGGCCATCCCTCCGCTTTCAAGCGGGCCAACGCGCGAAAGGCAAGCGCGTGATTCTTGCGCGGTTCCAGCGTGCCTACCATCAGCAGGTATGGCCGCCGGATTGAATGCTGTTCTTGTGCCCGTCGGATGTCTTTTTCGGCTGCCGGACGGAAATATTCGTCGATGCCTTCGTCAACCACGCATACCTTTTCCGGGGCCGTGCCGTACATATCCAATAGATCCCGCTTCGTGTGCTGGCTGACGGCAATGATAGCATCTGCCCGGCGTACAAACAACGGCATGGCTACCCGCAAGAAGGCCCGATTTGTATAGGTATGGTGTTGGGGAAAGCGCTCGAAAATCAGATCATGCACTGTGAGGACCGTCGGGCGGGCCAACCAGGGCAGCAGATGTTCTGTCGCATGGTAGACTTCACCTGCCGGGAGTCTGCGTTCCAGGAGCGGCGCCCGCAGGAGTTGACAGGCCAGCGCGCCCAGACGCCAGGAATATTGGCCCAACCTGACCGTCCGGGATGGGATGGATTCCAGGGAGGAGGGCAGGCGGTGGCCGCTGTGGCTGTTGTAAAAGAGTGTCAGATCGATTCTGTCACTATGTTTCTGCCACAGCGTAGACGCCAGACGCTCCGTATAACGGGCCAGACCAGCGCTCTGGTGGACTGCGGGGCCCGCGTCGAGGACGACGCGGAGACGATCTGCGGAGTGCGCCTCAGGCCCGCGTTCTGCCATGTTTCGGGAAACCCAGTGGCGAATGGTTGGTTACTGCAGTGCAGATGTAGACAGCCAGTTGCGCACCGACTCTTCCAGATGCGACAGTGGGCTGTGTCGCGTGGCGCAAGCGGGCAGCGCGTCCAGAAAGACCTCGCCGTACCTACGCTGCCACAGACGGCTGTCCAGCAGGACGACGACCCCCCGATCGGTTGCGCTGCGAATCAGCCGACCGAATCCCTGTCGCAGACGAATGATCGCGTCCGGCACAGCATACTCGTGAAAGGCATCTTCGTACAGACGGCTGCGCGCGGCGAAGAGCGGATCCGACGGTACGGCAAAGGGCAGGCGAGCGATGAGCAGGCAGACGAGCTGCTCGCCGGGCAGATCGATCCCTTCCCAATAGCTGCTCGTGCCGAGCAGGATGGCGCGTGGATTGGCGCGGAAGTCGCGCAGGTTGCGGCGGCGGCTGCCCTCGCCCTGCTGGAGAACGGGCAACCCGGCAGCGGCCAGAGGCGCGCGGACCGCCTCTGCGGTGGCCCGCAACTGACTGTGGCTCGTAAACAGAACGAGCGTTCTGCCGCCCGCGGCCAGCGCCGTCTGCAGTATCGCCTGCTCCAACGCCTGCTGATAGTTGTGTCGATCTGGCGTCGGCATATCGCTGGGCATATAGAGCAATACATTGCGCTTGTAGTCGAAAGGGCTGTCGATGACGGTTCCGCTGGCATCCCAGCAGCCCAGCCGATCCCGCAGGAAGTCGAAGCGATCCCCGGCTTGCAGGGTTGCGCCGGTGAGCACGACCGCGCGTCGGGGCCGGAACAGATCGGCGGCCAACTTTTCGCTCACCTGTACTGGCGCGCTGCACACCATAACTGCATCGGCTTTGTCGTTCAGCTCCAGCCAGGCCACCGATTGTTCCTGGATGTGGAGCGGGCGCAAAATCACATCATCCGCCACCTGCAACATGCCAGCCAGATTGGCATGGGCGCGGTGCAGAGCCTGCAGGAATCGGCTGCCAGCTTCGCGCTCAGCCAATTCGGGCATCTCCCCTTGCGTCTTTGCTTTCAGGCTTGACTCTTTGCGTTTTTGCGGCCCTGCGTCTTTGCCTTCAATGTCGTGCTCAGCCCTCGATTCGGGTTTCGCACGCTGCGCAAAGGGTGTGTAGCGCGCGTCCCTGTAGGGCGCGGCATCTGCGGTTGTGTAGCGCGCGCCCCTGTAGGGCGCGGCATCTGCGGTTGTGTAGGGCGCGCCCCTGTAGGGCGCGACATCTGCGGCGCGCTCCCTCAACCACCAGTGGGCTGCGTCCAGCGCGTCGGCCAACTCCGCCAGCCGGCTAAGCAGTTGGCCGATCTGCATACTGACCTCGTCCCATTTAATTTCGATTTCGCTCCAGTCCGGCTGGGCACGCATCCGGTTGTCCAATGCCAATCGCTGGGGATAGCCGGGTTTGGGCCGCATCTCGCTATGACGCCGCACAAAATCGAGCAGAGCTTTGAAGAAGTCTGGGATGCTCGTCTGCAATGGCCGCCGGTCGGCTGCCAACTGGCGCGCCAGCCAGAGCCAACGATGTGGCGTACCGCTCTTCGACTCGCCCCCCTGCGAGCGTCCTGGTGGCGCAAGCCCCTGTTGATCCGTGCGATTGGCCACAGCGGCCAGCAGCGAGGCCACGTCCCGATCTGGCTCTGTCGCTGTCACCAGCGATGCCAGGGTACGGAGATCCACGCGCTGAGTAAACTGCTCGGTCGCCGCGCTCTCCAAGTGGTGCGCCTCGTCCACAATCAGATTGTCGTAGGCCGGCAGCACCTGGCCGTTCGTCTCCACATCCGCCAGCAGTAAGGCGTGATTGACCACCAGCAGATGCGCTGATTTGGCTTGGCGATGGGCTTGCAGATAGAAATCCCAAAAGCGCTCGTGGCCGATGTTGTTGGGTTGACCGGGGGCAACCCACGCCATACAGCGCTCCGGGCTGCATTCGTCCGCAAGGGAAGAGACGCGCGCCGGCAATGCCTGTTCCCGCCGGTCGTGCATTGCCAGTTCGCTGATATCGCCGGTTTGGGTGTGGGGCAGCCAGACGAGAATCTTCGCCAGGAAGCGCAACTCCAAGGGCGAAAGGGCACGGTTTCCCAGCCAGCGGGCCAGCCGTCGGGTACACAGGTAATGGGAACGTCCTTTCAGCGCCATTGCGCGGACAGGCGGCCGGCTGACGCCATTCGGGCTTTGCCCTTCCCTTTCTCTCTCCGCGGACGCAGCCCGCGCTTCTGCTGGGTTCGTTGCCGCCAACGCCTGAAGCACCCGGGGCAGCTCCCGCTCCAGAAGCTGATCTTGCAGGGGGATGGTATTGGTAGCGATGACGACCCGGCTGTCGTTGACCATGGCCCAGGCTGCAGCCGGCAACAGGTAGGCCAGGCTTTTGCCAGTTCCGGTACCCGCTTCGATGATTTTGTGATCTCCTCGGTTCAAAGCGTCCAGCGCCTGACGGGCCATCTCCAGCTGACCGTCACGGCGTTCGAATCTGGCGCTATTGAGAGGCGCGCCGATGCCCAACTGCTGGGGTGTTGCGCCATCCAACCTGTCGAACTCTGCGGCCAGCGGTCCGTCTTCGGCGAAGGCCGCGGTCAGGAATTCGTCCGCAATCAGGCTGTCGGAGATGTCAGCGGTTGCGCGCTCTTGCTCCTCCTCCTGGGGCGGCCATGGCAGATCTATCGGGGCGGCCATAGCTGGCGCAGGGGCAAACACGGCGCTTCGAGCCGGTGGTGATGCGCTCCTGCGTCGGCGGCGCAAAGCATCCTGGAACAGGAGCATCGCTCCCCAGTCGCTCTCTGCGCCGGCGGCGCACAGCGTCTCCAATGTGGCGGTGGGCAGGGCCTCGATCTCCTGCAACAGGCGCGCCATCAGATCGGCGGTGGCTTCGGCGTCGTGGGCGGCCCTGTGCGCCGTGGGCAGGGGGATCGCCAGCGCCCGACATAGCTCACCCAGGCTGTAGCTATCCTGGGCTGGCAGCAGAATCGTCGCCAGTTCGTATGTGTCCAGCACAGGTCGATGCACCTGTACCCCGGCTGCCCTGAGGAAAGAGATATCGAAGCCGGCGCTATGGGCGACAATTGCGTCGGTACGACCGCCGATGAAGGCCAGAATTTCTGGCGTCAGCTTTTCGAGTGAGGGCGCGTCGACCACGTCAGCAGGGCGAATGCCGGTAATTTGCTGAATACGCAAAGGGATAGGACGGCCAGGATTGACGTAGGAAGTAAGGCGTTCTCGCGCTGAACCGCTCTGAAAACGCACCGCGCCGAACTCAATGATGGCGTCCCGTTTGGGGTTCAACCCGGTTGTCTCCAGATCAAGCGCCACGAATGTGCGTGGGTCCATCGGCATCCGCCCTTTCAACTATGATTTCGTGGGATTCATTATGATGGGGATGATGGTCGTTATCATCTCAATCACGATAATCATATAAATCATAGTCTGCGAAGCCCGAGATTATACAAACGAGATGGCGTCGACGCTTTTGGTCACGCTACCGCTATACAGCCAGGAGACCTGCCGCAAGGTGAGGGCCTGATCAAACTCCGTCAACGCGGAGATGCCATCCGCGGGCACGACAACGGTATACCAACGCAGGCCGGCGGAGGCGGCAGTGTGTAGCACGCAGATGCTGGAAACGGTACCGACGATCACAAGGTTGCGCACCTTCCAGACATTGGCCAGAAAGTGCTCCAACCATGTGCCATAAAAGCCATCGTAGCGGCTTTTCTGACAGACCAGATCCTCTTTCCGCGGGGTCAACTCGGCGACGATCTCCCAGCCCCAGGTACCCATTTCACAATGTCGCGGCCAGATTTCCCACTCCGGATCGCCGGTGAAGTGGGTGTCTTGGGTGTAGGCGATGGGCACGCCGGCGCTCCTGGCTCGCGCCAAGAGCCCCTGCAATGTGTCCAGCGTAGCCGATGCATCGGACACAACCAGGGCGCCACCTTCCTTGACGAAGTCGTTCTGCATATCGATGACAATGACGGCGCTCCCCTGTACAGGCAGTTCGACTCTGGATTGCCAGGGGATCTGCGGCACTTCGACAGATTGGCCTGGAATGCTCATCCTACTCTCCTCGTTTGCAAACGTATATACGCAGGAAAACTTCTGACATCTACCTGCGCAGGCACTTTACAGTACGCCAACTATAGGGTTTCTGTCAAAGGTATGCAGGCTGTATTTCGGTTTATGGGATGGCTTGCGGCCCTGAATCAGGATTATCAGGAAAGTAACGGCTATCGATCAAATTGTGATGTCGAAACCGGGGGCAGGCCCGGTTTACTCCACTGGATACCCGCATGCAGGCTGACATATAGAGCCTCTTGATGTGTTTATAGCTTGACATTGTCAGAAAATTGTGATAATGTATTGTCAAAGGAACGAGGGTTTACATTTCAGTTTCTCTCATGGCCCGAGACGGCTGGGGATATCTGTCGTCGCTGGCGTAAGGCGATTACCGATACGGAGGTTTTCAATGCCAGAACAAGACCGCTTTGAAAAAGCATTGAGGGCCGGGTGGCGTACTGCCTACCAGTATGTCACGGACGGAACTGCTTCTCCAGAAGAAATTGACGACAAGTTGGTGCAGTCTCTAGCCAGGGAGCTGCGGGAAAAAAATGGCGTACCAGGTTTTCAAGCGATAGAGCATATTGTCGCAGCGTCGAGCGCAGCTCCTGTCACGGAGTGCTTCAGCGTGTTGGACGACATCGTACGTGACCAAGAAGGCCACCGCCATACCAAAATCGCGGCGAAGGTTGCAAAGTCCCTCCTTGCACAGGAGTTCGCTGGTGGCGACGTAGCGCATCGCTTCTCTGAAGACGTGTGTTCAGCCCTCGTTGAGCACTACTTCTTTGCTAGGGCACGTCCGAGGTTGGTCACTGAAGGCAAATTCGTGGATCATGAGGAGGTGCGTCGGTGGCAAGCCCAAGTAGAGAACGCCATGCAGCCTGCCATTCAGAAGATCGCGGCCCAACTGGTTGGAGACCCTGACGCCAAAGGGTTGCGGACACCAAGGCGTGCCGCGAGGAAGGTATCTACCAGCGATCTCCTGACTGAGAACCTAGTCTCGATGAACAGGTCAGTGGCATTCCTGCCTAATAGGTGAGATGAATCAGGTGCATTACGAATACGACTTCACGGACCGGGCCAAGCCGGTCGACCTTGGCGGTTTCTATTGGATGAACGGAGAACACCTGTCTCGGGCGTTTTGTCAGGCGCTTCCGACGAGAATGGCGGACTTGTTGGATGTGGTCATGGCCATCTACGCAGCAGACAGGCGGTCGCGGCGCGACTTCGAAGGGGCAAGCACTGGCCAACGTCGTATCCGTGTTCGAGTTGGAGTAAGGGATCCAGGACTCTGGACTGAATCCGAGATGGCCCAACAGTTCCGGAAGTTTCTGTACTGGCTGAGCGAGGATGTCTGGTCATTCCAGTTTGCCAGGCGGCAAGCTGCTCCATCTCCCGCGGAATCGGAGCGTTTCCTCTTCCAGTTGCCACCCGACCCTCCAGTCACCGTCTCCTTGTTCAGCGGCGGCCTTGACTCTATAGCAGGGTTGGCTGCATACGCTCGGAAAGAGCCCAGCGGGTCGTATATCTTGGTTTCCGGGTACACCCACAACCGTCTGGCCACACTACAGCGGTCGCAGGTGCAGCGTATCAGGTCCGCATGGCGAGGAGGATTGCTGGGAACAAGCCCTATGGTACGGCATGTAGCAGTTCCCTTCGGCATACACCCACCCAAGGGACACCGAGAAGAGAAGGGGCAGCGTACTCGTGCGCTGGTCTTCCTGGCATTTGGAGCAGTCGCAGCTTTGCAGGCGAACGCCGGCACTCTATGGGTTTACGAGAATGGGATTGGAGCGCTGAACCTGCCCCTGAATGAAACGCAACTCGGGGCCGACAACTACAGAGGGGTCCACCCACGTTCTTTGATGATGGCCGAAGGTCTCTTTGAACTAGCGTTAGAGCAATCGATCCACATCAGGAACCCGTTCCTATTTCATACGAAGGCCGAGATGTGTAAGGCGCTGAGGCCCGCTGGGCTTGCCGACGCGGTGCAAGACACTGTCTCCTGTGACGGCTTCCCGCAGCGTATCCGCAACCGGCCACAATGTGGCTACTGCACTTCCTGCGTTCTCCGTCGGCAGTCCCTCCACGCGGCTGGATTAGGGGAATATGACTCAGGCGAGAAGTACCGCCATGATGTGCTGAGTGGTCGAGCTATGGGCAGACATAAACAGCTCTACGGTCTTGCAGTAATGCGTGGTCAGGCCCACGAGCTCGCTCGCTGCCTCGACTCTGAAGTTCCTTGGCAATCATTGGTTTCTTCATTCCCTGAACTCGCGAGGACCCACGCTCAGCTTGTGGCGCGCGCAGATCTGGGGGCTGACGATGCCCGTGCCGGTCTCATCCGGCTGTACCGCACCTATGCGCAGGAGTGGAAATCGTTTCCGTAACCCTTCAGCGTAGCGACTTAGGAGATCCCATGCAGCAACCCACGCTTGAATCCACCGACCCGAGAGTGCTGGGACGGCGTCTTCGAGAGGCCCGAAAAGCTCGTGGGCTTACCCAGGAAGACGCCGCGGAGTCCTTGGGGTTGGCGCGGACCACCATCACCGCGCTGGAAAAGGGCGACCGCCGAGTTCGGCCCAATGAACTCATTCAACTGTCAAGACTCTATGGTCGGCATGTGCGTGATCTTGTTGGCGCGAGAGAACCGATAGCGGATTTCACGGTGCAATTCCGCACGGCCGTCGCAAGCGCGGCCTCTCCACAAGTGCAGAAGGAATTGGAGCAAAGCGTTCAAAAGTTCCAAAGACTGTGCGAGGACTACCTGTATCTTGAAAACCTGAACGGAGCGTCACTCAGGTGGAACTACCCACCGCAGTATCCGATAGAAAGGGTTGCCCCTGAAGATGCTGCGGAAGATGTAGCCTCGTCCGAGCGCAACCGTCTGGCTCTTGGCGACGGGCCGATCCGGCACTTGAGAGAGATTCTTGAGAATGATGTGGGCATTCGTATCTTTTCCATCGAACTGCCTTCTCGAGCGGCAGGCATCTTCTGCTACACAGAAGAGCTCGGCGGCTGTATCGCTGTAAACGCCCGTCATCCTGAGGAGCGACGGCGCTGGTCGATAGCGCACGAGTACGGCCACTTCCTTACGAGCCGCTTTCAGTCAGAAATATCGATGTTGGGCGTATACAATCGCGTTCACGCTGCAGAGCGGTTCGCCGATGCCTTTGCTGGTCGCATGCTCATGCCGGCTGCGGGTCTGCGGCGGAGATTCAATGCACTATCTCGCGCGGCCGATGGCAAGGTCACGGCGGCAGAGATTTGCCGACTCGCGCATTACTACTTCGTCTCCGTGGCAGCGATGATGCTGCGCCTCGAGGGACTCCGTCTTCTGCCAGGAGGTACCTGGGAA
Organism: uncultured Caldilineaceae bacterium; assembly: GCA_958295915.1. Classification (GTDB taxonomy): domain Bacteria; phylum Chloroflexota; class Anaerolineae; order Caldilineales; family Caldilineaceae; genus Bin5. The sequence goes on along the minus strand of OY282381.1, from coordinate 744,628 downwards.
CGGTTGCGGGACAGAGGATTCAAGGTACGGGAAGCTCAGGACCAATTAGGCTTGCCGCCCCATCCTCGTGACGATCGCGCCTTGCCTCTTCGCTATCAATTCCTGGCTGTTCGAGCTTACGAAGAAGGGGAGCTTACCGAAAGCGAATTGGTTCGGCTTCTACGGGTCGACCGCGTATCGGCAAGGCGAATGGTCCAAAGGCTAACCCATCCTTGGCATCTCCTTGATGAGGGACAGGTGGCGCCCCTTTCTGTCGATCTCGCGAGCAGCATTAGCGGACAGGACTTTTGAGGTGAGCCAGTTATCGTGACGCGCCTCTTCGGTTCCCTTCTTCTCGACGCCAGCTGCCTCCTCAATCTTTACGCCACGGGCCGTCTGCGAGAGATCGCTGTAACGCTACCCTATCAGCTCAGGGTCACTGACTATGTGCTTGAGCGCGAAGCCCTCTATGTCTGGCGTCCGAGTTCGACCGGCGGGCAGGAAGTGCGAGAGCCCGTGGATTTGTCTCCTCTGGTGGATGAAGGCTTGATTCAAGTGATGCGCTTGGAACATCCAGAAGAGGAGGCTACCTTTGTGGACCTGGCTGCTCTTGTTGACGATGGTGAGGCCATAACGGGTGCGCTTGCCCTGCATCGTGGATGCTCGGTTGCAACTGACGACCGCAAGGCTCGCCGGGTACTTGGGGAGCGCACTCCATCCATACAGCTAGTCTCCACATTGGAGTTGTTGAAACTGTGGGAAGAGGAGGGTTCAGTCCCCGGGCGTGTGTTCCGAGCGGCGCTGGCCGAGATGCAATCAGGCGCGAGCTATATCCCTGGCGAGCGCGATCCGCTCTATACATGGTGGCAGTCGATTCTCGATTCATGCCGCCACACTGGCCACTAGCCCCTGGTTTTTCTCTATGTCAGCTCCCATCGGCTGGGGTTGACGCCGGGGGCTTCTCGGGCCATGTCGGCCGGCTTATTGCCGCCGCCATAGTCCCAGCGCCGCGTATTGCGATCAATAAAAAAGGGTTTTACCGTTGCGGGCAGCTTTGCCACCTCATCCGCCGGCCACGATTCCACTTCCGGCGCAACCGGTCCAGCCCACGCCGGACGATAGGCAATCGCCAATAGCTCTCGGGCATAGTCGCCCTCGTTGGGGAAATTGCCGTGAAAGACCCGATGGTTGAGCAGCACGGCAGACCCGGCCCTGGCGGTCACCATCACTTCTTCCGGGTGTGATTCATAGCGCAAATAGGGGTTGGCGTGCGCGTGCATGGCCAGATGAGAGTGGGGGAGTACGCGAAAGGGCGCAACCTCCGGCGTCAAATCCTGGAGATAATAGAGCGCCCGCACCATACATGGACAGCTGCCTTCGTAGCCGAAGATCTGCGAACCATAGGGTTGGCCGTCGGTGTGGATGCTGATGCCCGGATGACCGGGTTCGGAGCGGGCATAGGCATAGGACATGAACACGATCTCGTCGCCAAACAGCCGTTCCAGAAATTGAATCATCGGTGGGTGGGCGATCAGTTCGGTGATGGCGCCGCCCACAAACTGAACGCGCGGATACACCTGTTGATGCACGCTGTAATCCACCGCGAAGGTATCCAGCTGCGCTGTCTCCGTCCGCAGGCGGTCCAGATGATCCGGGGACAGCAGATCGGGCCAGACTGTGTAGCCCTCGACTTCGAGCTGGTAGATATGCTGACCGAAGCGCAAACTCGACCAATCTCGGTCATCAATTCTCCCTTGATGCATGATGTTCCTCCATGTATAATTTCCGCCACAGTTGGGACGAGTCGCTCAGCGATGGAAAATGTAGAGCGAGCGGTTCTCCAGCGGCAAGGTGACGCGCCGCCCCTGCCGATGGCTTTCGGCCAGAGCCAGGCAGACCTCGGTCAGATGATGGGCGATTTCCACCGCGCCCAAGGTGGGCCGGCCTTCTTCATGGGCCAGGATCAGATCCTCCAGACAGAATTGGGTGGCGCTGTGTTCCGGAACCTGGTCCACGGCGACTTGCGCGAAGAGGCGCGGGTTGTCGGATGCGCCTTTACGCAGTTGCACTGATTCGCCGTTGTTGAGCACCCGCACACTGCCGCGATCGCCGATCACCTCAAACTCCCAATGGCCCGCCGGCACGCTGGCGGCGACGACTCCGTTGGCGAAAGTCAGCTGAAAAATTCCGTCCGGGTCTTCGTCCAGACGATTAGCGGGAATTCGATGATCGATGGAGTTCAGTTCGCCCCAGATGCTCTCCACCTTGGGATCGCCCAACAAAAAGCTTACTGTGTCGATTGAATGGATATGGCCGTGGAGCAGGTTTGTGCGGGCATAGTGGATCGCGGCCTGGGGTTCGCCGATCTCTCCCTGTTGGATCAGGTCGCGCGCCTGATGGTAGCGAAGGTCGAAGCGGCGCAGGACGCCTGAGTTGAACAGCGTATTGTTTTCCTGAACCGCTTTGCGGACCGCATCCGCCTCTTGCATGGAACAGGCAATCGCTTTCTCGCAGTAGATCGACCTGACCCCCTCCTCGGCAGTCCGCGTCGCCATCTCGGCATGAAGATGGCCCCGTGTACAGATGGCGACCATGTCGGGCTCTTCCTGGCGAATCATCTCCACATAGTCATCGTAGACAGCGTCTACGCCCCAGCGCGCAGAAAACGCGGCCCGCTTGTCGGCGTCAATATCGGCCCCAGCTACCAGCTGCAGACGGTCGCTGACCCGGCAGGCCGCGGCAACCGAGTAGGGCGGGCGCGTATCTGGGAATTCGTCATCGATGGCGCTGCCCATGCGTCCCAGGCCAATGATAGCGACGCGATAGGTTGTATCTGACATAGTCGTTCCTCCCTGAGACTTTGCGGTCACCGTGCGGCTTGCTGACGACGAATGCGGGCGGGCACGGTATCCTGGGCGATTTCTACGGACAGAATACGCAAAGAGCGGTCCGCAAGCGGCAGATCCACTCTGCGGCCGCCCAAGCGGTGGGACTCCCGCAGAGCGATGGCGATCTCCAGGGACTTGCGTCCATCTTCAGCAGAGCAACGGGGCGGCGTACCCGTCTCGATGCCGTGAACGAGATCGGCAATCACGGCGAGGCCCATGCCCGGAATGCTCGTGGGCAAGGAGAACGGAACCCGCGCAGGCAGACCCTGATTGCGTAGGCCACCTTCCACCCAGCGATAGCATTGTGTTTCCAAGCCATTGGCCAGGGAGCGGATGCGTCCCTCCGTGCCGATAATGTCAAATTCCCAGGCGGCCAGACCGGTTGGCAGCGCGCGCAGAAACCCCCGTACTCCGTTGTCGAAGGCCAGATAGCCATTTCCCATCAGATCTTCCTCAGTGGCCGCCTTCTCGTCCGACTCCATCTCGCCAAAGACCCATTTCACATCGCCCCCGACAAGGTAACGCATGGCATCGATAGCATGGCTGCCGTTGTGGGAGAGATAGCATTGGGCGTAGGTGGTGATCTGTAGAATCTCGCCCAATTCACCGGCCTGCACCATGCGGCGGGCCTCGGTCATAAACGGATTCCAGCGTCGGGAGCAGTTGATGGCTACGATCACGCCCTTCTGGCGGCAGAGTTCTATCACTGCATCCGCTTCAGCCAGGCTCAGGGTGAAGGGCTTTTCGGACCAGATCGCCTTGGCGCCGGCGTTGATCACATCTTGCAGAATTTCGGCCCGATGGCGCGCGGTGGTGCAGATGCTGACGATCTGCGGCCGTTCTGCAGCCAACATCTCCCGATAGTCGGTGTAGATCCGTCGTTCTGACAGGTTCCAGCGCCTGGCAAAGATCGCCCCCTGTTCCGGGTGGGGGTCCGCGCCGGCTACCAACTCCACCTGGGGCGATGCTGCATAGCTGGGGGCATGGCAGTAGGGGAGAAAAATCGAGCCGCCTTGGGTGATCTCATCATCGAATGTGCTGCCCATGCGGCCGAGACCGATTACCGCTGCTCTGTACATGAATGACCTGGGAATTATATACTTAACTGCACAAGTATATCTTTCTCAGCCGACTCGCGTCGGCTGCGCGGGATATTCCCACCCGCGTTGTAGTGGGTGGGAAGGGCAGGCAGACCTGCCCCTCGTTCCTGATTCCCCATCCACGTCGTAGAATATTCTTAGCGGGTTGGTATCTCTATCTTCCGTATGCCCACACAAAGGGCAGACAAAGACACGATAAACCGCCAGCTTCTCTTTCCTTACTTCACCGCAACGGGAACAGGTCTTGGATGTATAGCGGGGGTCAACTTCAACGAATTGTCTACCGGCCCATTCTGCCTTGTAGCGCAACTGTTGAAATAGCAATCCCCAAGTCTGTTCCACCATACTGCGATTCAAGCCACGTTTCCGACTTCCGCCCGTACGAGACATGTTCTTGATTGCCAACTTTTCTACCGCTATCTTCTGATAGTTTCGCACGATAGCGGTGGTCAACCGATGGCATTCATTGCGATTGCGCACCGTATTCCTACGCCTCTCACGAGCAAAAGTGGCGATTGTCTTTCGTCTACGCTTGCTGCCTTTCTTCTTTGTGGAGATGGCGCGTTGTAATTTCTGCTCTTTTGTACGGTCAGGTATACGACGGGAAACTGTATCCCCATCGCTGAAGGTCATGCGTTCGTTCACGCCCACATCTATGCCTACCACAGTATCCACTGGCGCCAGGATGTTCTGTTCCTCTGCATAGACAAGGTCAACTGTCAGGATACGCCCGTGCATACCAATCCGCAAGGCCTTCAACTGGCTACTAGCTGGCAATTCACGATTGGGCCGTATTCTGATAGCGGGCAATCCTTTCACCTTGATACGATTGCCCTTCACCCTGCTCGGTGTAACCTCTGACAGTTCGATGCACTGATAGCGCTGATGTGGTTTGAAGCGTGGATAACCAGGCTTTTCCCCAGCTTTCACCCTACGAAAGAAAGCCTTGAATGCTCTGTCTGCACGTACCAGGACTCCGCGAGAAACTGTTATCCCTATATCACGCCAGAACTGTTGTTCCTTCCGCAGTTGGGTCAGTTCTTTCATCTGCGTATACAGAGTCATACCCTTGCCACAGGCTCGGTATATGTCTCGTCTCTATTCAAGGGGGCGATTGTATAGCCAGCGACAGGCGCGCAATACCTCACAGATGCGGGCATAGCCAGGGCGCGAACAGTAGCCTCGTTCTTGATAGGTTTTATGGATTGTGGTAAGCTGGGGCGTATCCATAAGTCATAGCCTTGTGGATCATAGCCCGTAGTGTTGCCGCACTGACGGGCTTCTCTCTTATGGAGCAGGTCCGCCTGTTCTATTTTGAAGTATTCCCAGATACCACATACTCACATCCTACGCAAATCCAACACGCTGAAATCCTTGTGCAGTTAAGTACATAATTCCCTATGTTAACGCATTCTTCCATTTTACGCTAGCGCGACGTATGCCACCACTCCATTCAGACCGGGACGGACAACTATCATGACCGACGTGCATGCTTCCCTTCTGGGGCTATCTCATCCCCACTCTCTCGCACACCTGCGCACACTCCAGGCTGTGCCGGAGGTTGCCAGCATTCTGCTCTGGGATCCGGACGACAACCTGCTTCAGTCGACCGTGGAGACCCAGGGCGAGAAAATTCGGGGCGCAACTACGGATCTCTCTACCGTGTTGGCCCAGGAGCAGATTACCTTTGCCGTAGCGGCCCTGCGCAACGATCTGGGTCCGCCAATTTTTATCAGCGCGTTGGAATCCGGCAAGCATCTGATCACCGACAAACCTATCGGCAAGACGGCCGTCGAAAGCCAACAGGTAGCCGATGTGGCCAGGCGGCGCCAGCGACAACTCGGCGTCTTTTACCAGAACCGCGCCTTGCCCCCGATCCAGGATGCCCGTCGTTTTGTCGAGCGGGGATTGATCGGCGAACTGGTTTCGGTGGAGATGCGCATGATTACGACCCAAGTGCAGATGCGCAATCCCCAACATTGGCTCTTCAATCAGGAACAGGCCGGCGGCGGCATTCTATCCTGGCTGGGCTGCCACTACATCGATCAGATCCAGCATATCACCCAGGATGAGATCGTGTCGGTGGCGGCCCAGATAGCCACCCGCAGCGGCGAAGATATCGATGTCGAAGATGTGGCCGCGCTTTCGCTGGGTTTTGGCTCTGGCGCAGTCGGCGTCTTGCACGCCGGCTATATGTTGACCATGAGCGGCGAAGGGTATCACAATCGCGCTGGCTATGACACCTACGTCAGCATCAATGGCCGTCTGGGGCGCATTACCTGGAGCTCAAGCGGCACGCCCCAGAGTATCTATGTGGAAAGCGCGCACCCGAGCTGGGCATCTGCCCCCAGACGCACATTTGACTACACTTTCCCGGCGTCGCCAGCCTATGGCGGCGCCCACGGCGAGACGTTTCTGCGCGCGTTCATTGAAGCCTGTCAGGGAAATGGTGAACCGATGGCGACCGGCGAGGATGCCGTCCGCGTGGCAAAAGTTGTGGACGCGGCCTATGAGTCCAGCCGTAGTGGGCGGCGCATCTCCCTCTGAGGGCGGTAAAAAACAGATATTCACAAAGGATCGCGTTGAATTGAACGGACACTTGCGTTGCCGCTGTCCTTTGCAGATGGTTTTCTCACAGCATCCATGAAAGGACATTGACGATGAAACTGGCGACATATGGTTCTGCCGAGCGGGTCGGCGTGGTGGTGGCAGATCAGATCTACGACCTGGCAGCCTGTATACAGGCGAGCGGACGGGGCGATCCGAACACGGCGACGGATATGCTGTCTCTGCTGGCAATGGGAGCGGCCGGGCTGGAGAGCGCGCAGGCCGCGATTTCGTGGGCCGAGGGGAACGGCGACCCGGAACTGCGCCTGCCTCTGGATCAGGTCACCCTGGCCGCGCCTCTACCGCGCCCTGGCAAGCTGATGTGTCTGGCCGGCAACTACGCCAGCCACATTGAAGAGGGGGGCGGCTCCTATGTGGGCAAGGAAAAGATGATCCCGCGCTTCTTCATCAAACCCTGCACAGCGGTCACGGCCACAGACCAGCCGGTCCGCATCCCGCCTTCGACCGCCTTCGCCGATTGGGAGCTGGAGCTGGCGGTTGTGGTCGGCAAGAGCGGCCGGGATTTGACGCCCGACGAGGCGGAAGCGCACATCATGGGCTACACTATCTTCAATGACATTTCGGCCCGGGAGCTGACTTTCCGCACTGAACTGCCCGAGCAGGAAGGGGATTATTTCTTCGATTGGCTGGTGGGCAAGTGGTTGGATTCCTTTGGCCCTATGGGGCCGTGGATCACGACCCGAGACGAAATCCCGCAACCCGACCGCCTGCCTATGCGTCTATGGCATAATGGCCAGTTGCAGCAAGACGCCAATTCCGGCCAGATGATCTTCTCGCCCGCGGAGGCCCTCTCCTTTGTCTCCCAGTTTGTCACCCTGCAACCGGGCGATCTGCTCAGCACAGGCACGCCCGCCGGCGTAGGGCACGCCAAAAAGGTGCGGCTGCAGCCCGGCGACCATATCCGGGGCGAGATCGAAGGTCTGGGCGTTCTGGAGAATCCGGTCGAGGCTCTGTGATGGGCGCTGTCCAGCCCAATGGATGGAAGCGACTCGATGAACTGCGTCTGCTGTGGATCGCGCACTGTCAACGATCTTGAAAACACGTTCGATACAAAACGCGCCGCCGGGGAGGCTCGCGCCTACATAAGCGATGGATTGGAGACACGCGCCGCGCGCCTGATCGCCTATCTGGTGGAGAACTGTCCGGGGCCGTTCAGTATACTGGATATCGGGAGCGGGGTTGGGGGTGTTCACTATGAACTATTGCGCCGTGGCGTCGCCGCCAGCGTGATTGGCATAGAGGCATCCTCTGCATACATCGCCGCCGCCCGGTCGATTGGCGAGCAGTTGCGTTTGGGTAGCCAGGCGCAATACGTGCATGGCGACTTCACCGTTGTCGCGGATGAGATCGATTCCGCTGATATAGTGATCCTGGATCGGGTGATCTGCTGTTATCCGCATCTGCATGCGTTGCTGGGCGCGTCTGTGAGGAAGACCGGGCGCTATCTGGCTTTGAGCTATCCCGATGAAACCTGGTGGACGCGCATCAGAGTTGGGCTGGACAATGCCTTACGCGCGCTAAAGGGTCAAAGATTTCGCATATACATACACCCCCACAGAGAAGTGCATGCGATCGCTGTCAGGAATGGTTTGCAGCCGGTCCATACAGATACAGATGATTTCTGGCAGATCACAGTATTTGAAAGGGTTTAAGCGTTCTCAACGTTCGCGCTATGTCCAGCGGATGGAGAGCGCTCACGTTATTGATACATGGCGTTGGGCCTGGGCGACGATGTCCAGGCCTACCATGTCGCTCCACGCCTGAAGCAGCCTGTGGGTGATGGGCCCGACTGCGCCGTCGCCTACAGGCAGGCCGTTGAACTTTGTGGCCGGCATGATACAGTAGGGCGTGCTGGTGAAGAAGGCCTCGTCCGCCGTATAGATATCGTAGGGTTGAAAGTCGGTTATCTGGGTGGGAATGCTTAGATCCGCTGCCAGTTCCAAGACCGTCTCCCGACTGACGCCGGCCAGGGCGCCGCGGGCGTGGGGTGTCTTCAGGCGGCCATCGGCATAGATGAAGAAGTTGCCGCCCTTATTTTCCGTGACATTGCCGTCGGTGTCCAATATGACGCTCTGGGCTTGCGGGTCGACCAGCTTCACTTCGGCTTCGGCCAGGGTATAGGCCAGGCGGCTGCGGTGTTTGATGCGGGCATCGAGAGACTGGGTGGGGATGGCGCGGCTGAACGGCGTGACAGCATGGCAGCCCTCAGTGTAGAAGCTGGCCCAGTCGCTCAGGATCATGGGTGTAGTGTGGATGATGACGGTGGCCGGGGAGCGTTGCAGGGTGGGGTCTGCCGCGGCCGCCCCCATGCCGCGCGACACATTGTGGGTGATCCAGACATCTTCCTCCGGCGGCACATGGGGCAGATTGGTCTCCAAAACCTGAAGGGTGATCTCGCTCATCTCCACGGGTGACAGCCCCGTATCAATGCGACTGACTTTCAGCGATTTGTACAGACGGTCGATGTGTCGCTCCAGCTTGAAGGGTTTATGGCCGAAGGTACGGGTCGATTCGGTCATGGTGTCACCCAGGGTGACGGCGGTATCAAAGACCGAAATCCTGGCTTGGTCCGGTGGCAGCATCTCTCCGTTCAGGTAGACCAGATGTTTGCTGGCGTCGTGTTTCATTCGATTCTTCTCCTCCCTACGGGGGTAGGATGAATGCGTTGTATTCTCAAACCGTCCCCAACGCCGGCAAGCCCTCGACAATCTCCACCGTCTCCAGACTCACGCTGATCACCTTCCCGATCAGGTTGACGATGTACTGTGGATCCTCCTCACGGTTGGGATCGTTGACGATGCCGCTGCGCTTGTCTGTCTTGACGCGGTACTGGTCGATAACCCATTCCAGGGCCGAGCGGTTGCCCAGCCGATAGTCAAAAGCTTTTGCTGGGATTCCGTCGAGTGTCAGGAAGTCGTTGTAGCGGATCTGCGTTTTGTCTCGGGACAGCTTCATCTTCTCGACGCGCCAATCGAGCGGCAGATCCGGATTTTCGCTGACTGTCAGCGGATAGGCGGGCATCTCTTCATAGCCGACGTGGATTTGCGCCAGACGCGCGCCGGCTTGGGCAAAAGTCCGGAAGTCCGGGGCAAAGGGCAGGCGCGGCAGATCGCGTTTGAGGTTGGCCTGGCAGCGCTCGCGGTAGTGCGGGTGGTGCAGCAGGCCGTAGACGGAATGGAAGATGTCCCATTTCCCGATTGTGTCGTCGCTGTACTGCCTGCGGAACTGCGCCAAGGCCCAATCGGTGATGTTCTCCTGACGGTTGCCGCCGTCCTCGTTGTAGGTGTAGAAGGGAAAGCATTGGGTCTTTTCGAGTATGTCACGGCACGGGATCATATCTGCCATCAAGGTGTGGAAAGGTTTGTTGCTTCCGAGTCCACTGATACAAATTACCCGATTCTCCGTTTCGGTCTCCGCTGTAGGAAAGATGGACGGAAACACATATACGACATCATTCATCATGCGGTCAAAGTAAAGGTTCGATTGCGTAAACGGGCGATAGAGTGATGGCCTCAGCTTGTGGTCAGCGTATCTGGCCATGCGCCCTCGCTTCAACTTCGCCTTTAAGTCCCGACTCCAACTGATTTTCTTGTCATCATACGCCACAAAATCATCGACGTTTGCATTCTGATTTTCCCGTTGTTCCCACTTGAACACCTGCTTATTGTAGGTGTCAATCGTTCGCTTTATGTTCTCTGTGAGCGCATCGCGGTTGAAATTGTACACCCAGGCATCACGGGCCGTATTGACACCACAGCTGTACGTCTTGCATATCACATCCACCGCCTCGCCTTTGGCCGCCTTCGCTTCCTTGCTCCCCAGCGGCATAAAGCTCTCAAACTCGGCGTGGAGTCCCTCTGTCAGCCAGGTGTGCCGCTTGTCCGGCCTTATCGTCTGCCATTCGATGTTGTGGTACTGTTCCTTTGCCTCAAGGTAGCGATATTTGTCTTCCTTGCGCCACAACTCATCGACACGCGCGTAGAATATTTCGGCTTGGGCCTTGGCCTTGTCGCGCCTTTTAACGAAAAAATTGATGCTGACACCGACCTGAATTCCAAAGACGTTGTGCGTTGTGCCTGAGAGCTTCGGATTCTTGCGTACGTTCCCGCTTAAATCCAGAATATACAGGGCGTTGAAATCGTCTGCCAAGTGTTTTCTCATGCCATCAAAGGCCACAGCGTCGAGAAAGCTGTTGTTGGTTACAAAGGCGACAATCCCTTCCTCGCCAATCCGATCCGACGCCCAGCGAATCGCCTTCACATACGCGTCAGAGAGCGCGTTTTTATTGGTCGCCTTGGAATCTTGCGCGTAGGTCTCGCGCACCCGCTTGTCCAGTGTCTCATATTTGCGGTTCTTGTTGTTGTCGTTCTCGTTGACCTGGCCCACGTTGTAGGGCGGATTGCCGATCACCACGAACATCGGCGTCTGCTTCTGCGTCTTCAGGCGCTGTGTGTTCGCCGGCGCGAACAGCGGCAGCTGTCGGTCCTCCGCCAGGTCGAAGGTATCCACCAGACAGATGCCTTCAAAGGGCTGATACGCGCCGGTCGCGGCGTAAAATTCATGCTCGATGTTCATGCTGGCGATGTAGTAGGGCAGCAGCATCACCTCGTTGCAGTGCAGCTCCGACCTGTACTTGTCCTCCAGCGCGGTTCTGCGTATCTCCCGCATCAGGCGCACGATGAAGTTGCCCGTGCCCACGAACGGGTCGATGATATGCACGCCGGGGTCGGATAGCGAGCGCCCAAACTCCGTTTGCAGGATGTGGGCAACGCTTTGCGCCATGAAATCGACGATCGGCTGCGGCGTGTAGACGATGCCGTGCGTATCGGCCACCCTGACCGAAAAACCCTGGAAAAACTGCTCGTAGACGGTGTTGAGGAATCCCTGTTTTTGGGAGTACTCACCCAGGGTGGCCGCCGTCTGTTCGATGGCCACGTAGAAGCGGTCCAGGCCTTGGAGAAAATCAGGCCGGCTGAACGACTGCGATGTGAGCGCGTCGATCACGCTCTCGATTTCGTTGGCGATGACATTGCGGCGCGTGAAGGCGGGGTTGTCGAACACGGTGCGGAACAGACGCTCGGTCAACAGATGCTGTATCAGCATCTCCTCGACCGCGGCCGCAGAGAGATTCGGATTGATCGATTGGCGACATTTGTCCAGAAAATCGCCAAAGGCTGTGGCAAAGCGGCGGTTGCTCTGCCGCTCCTTGTGGATCAACAGCGCCAGGCCGCGCTCGATATCCGGCACTCTGTCTTTGAACTGCGCGACAGCCTCCTCCCAGGCGGCGTACTCCTGCGGCCGGTAGCCGAAGAAGGCTTCGAGTATCTGTATCAGGGGCGCCGGGTCGGTCAGATCGGCGTCGAGCAGCTGCCGACCGTTCTGCCACAGGATGGCGCGTTGCGGCGTCTGGAAGAGGATGTTGTCATGCGGATAGCCGGCCTCGAACTTGCGCCGCGCTGCGGTCAGCAGGTCGTCGTGGCTATCCTTCGCTTCCCAGATGCCATGGATCAGCTGGAAATCGTCGATCAGGGCGCCGTCAACTATGATGCGCCGCTTGCGCGCAGTGTTCGATGCGCCTCTGCGCGCACGAGGCGCGATGGCCTGTTCCGGCGCCAGGGTCCAGGCGCACTGCCGCGCGCAGGCTTCGAGCAGCGTCTGAAAGGCGGCTGGCGCCGCGCTTTCATGGCTGACGCCGAGACGGTCGAAGCGCTCGAGCGCGGCGTAGTATTCCCGGATGGGCTTGTGCGTGGGTTTGAGGGTGAGTGTTGGCATTCTAATACCAGTTGTCAGGGCTAGTGGCGGTGGCTAAAGGTCTCAGGCGAGAACGATGCCAAGAGAGGTGTCTGTGATGACATCGTGCGCTCTGCCCGTGCAGTTGCAATGCACATAGACACAATCATCGATGACCAACTTGGCATTATCTGGATACTTTCTGGCCCAATCCGTATCTCCTCTGCCCCATTGTCGGCCCAGGTACTGGCGGATGAGCGCTGTGCGTCCTGAGGACTCAATGAATGCTTCAACCAACTCGGTATGCTCGTTGGGGGGTGATGAGAATGTGTCCAAAACACGCAGACAGCGAAACGTTTTGTCGCCAATTGTCACATCATAGGTTCCTGCCCCAATCCCCTGGCTCTCTGTCGTGCGATATGAACCATCCGGCTGGCGCTGATATTTTCCGTCATCATAGATCGTGCGTTTCTCGCCTTTTCCCCAGTTGGCCTCGAATCCCTCATCCCGAAAGGTTGACAGCGCCTTGCTGTCGTCGATCATCTGGACGACAGCAAGCCATCTCGTCTTATCCTGATCGAGCCTGGCATAGAAAAGAAGCGGCGCGCCTGGCGCATACCAGCCTTTGCGTATGGGCCATTCATTCACGGCGATCTCTACGCAATCCACTTGATGGACTTTGGCCGGGCTTGTGGCGACCAGATCGATAACGGCGCTCAGCTCCAACGTATCCACCTCATAGAAAGCGCGCATTGAATGATGGCGCAAGGTTGGTATAGCTGACCACCATTGCAACTCAAGACAATCGATCTGCGCGATCTTTTCATTGCTCTCAGCAATCGTAATGGCAGGTCTGATTGGCGGAAACGGGTGTTTGTATGACATGTTGTTCTGCCGGTATGTTCTGCCGGTTCTGCGATTCGGCAGGCCTGGCGTGCAGGTCAGCCTGCCTGATCAGATGGTCGGGCTGTCATTGTCGCCCTTCTGAGCGCCAACTGCAAAAAACGGCATTGGTTACTCTATTTGGTCACTCTATGCCGCCTCCTCTCATTTCAAATCAGCCGTTTGGCTTTCCATGTCCTCATTAGATATAATACTTTCTGCCCCGCGAGAAACCGGCTCGCCGACCAGACAAGCAGAGTCAACAACGAAATGTTCGCCTTCATTGTTCGAAGAATTCTGCTGCTGATACCAACACTGTTTTTTATTACCATCGTGACTTTTGTGGTCATCGAGTTGCCGCCCGGCGACTATTCATAGTTAAACAACACAATCTCCCAACAGGCGCGAGGAACTCATTATGGACGCGAAGGGACCTGTATCGAAAACACGTTCTACGGGCTGTGGGCCGACGATCTGGCTTGCCGGCCCCCCACAAGAGTTGGAAGACTACATGCCTTTGGGCATCGCTGGCATCGTCACCAACACCGTTGTGCTCAATCAATACGCCGAGCCGTATGGCACAGTCATCGACCTGATCAAGGCATACCTGGCCATCACCGATAAACCGGTGGTCGTGGAGATCGATGGCCATACGGTCGAGGAGTTGCTGGCAGTTGGAGAGGTGTTCACCGACCTGTCGCAGCAGATCATCCTCAAGATCCCCTGTACGCTAAACGGTCTCAAGGCCTTTGGCATACTCAAACAAGAAGGGGTCGAGACGTTCTGCACCACGGTCTTCTCCCTGACGCAGGCCGCGGCCGTTGCCCAGACCGGGGTCGATCACATCCTGCCGTTCTGCGATCCGGTCAGGGAGATGGGCGGCGATCCGACCAAGCTGATACGCGAGTGCGTACAGATGTTCAGCGGTTGGGAACAGCGGCCCTACGTCATGGCGGCACTCGTCCGCTCGGTTGAGACGGCCCATGCCGCCTTCCGCGACGGCGCTGACGAGCTCGTCACCATGTGGACGGTCTACCGCGACATGTTGAACCATCCGCTGACCGACCATTGGAACAAGGTCTTTATGGACGAGTGGATCGACATGCACGAGAACGGTTTACTGGAGGGCGTGCCGGTCAAGCTCACATGAGAAGAGAGCGAGGAGGAGGGAGAGAATGTGACAACATCGAAATGTGACAACATCGAGCAGGGCAACAGGTAAAAGCTCATTAGGAATCGGATAGGATTTTCGCTGAAAACAGACCTGACAATAAACAGACCTGACAATTGCAACATGGGGAGGAATCTTATGGCAAGCGTACGAACCGAAAAAGATGGACTGATCGACGGCATGCCGCGCGATGAGCGGGGATTCTGGCAGCCAGAAGGAACCAAGTTGCCCAATCCCGTATTCGCCTGGCCGCCCCAGCCGCTGGAAGTGTTGAAATGGCTGTACAACTATCTCTTTCCCTGGAATTTCATTTACATGGCGATCGCCACGCTGACGTGGCTCTACCTGCAGCCGGATCTGTCCCAAATGACCACATTTCGCGCCGACTGGATACTTCTGCTCTTTGTGCGCAACCAGGTGATGCTCATCCTCATTGTCAGCGCCTGGCATCTCTGGCTGTGGGCGCGCAAGTCGCAAGGCTTCCAGTTCAAGTACACCTCGGATTGGTCCGCGACTGGGAAACGCCGGTTCCTCTGGGGCAACCAGTTGGGCGACAACATCTTCTGGAGCTGCGTCAGCGGCGGCACAATCTGGACGGCCTACGAAGTGCTGATGCTCTGGGCCTACGCCAACGGCATAATCCCCTATGTGGATCCGCGGCAGCAGCCTGTCTACTTCGTGCTGATGCTCTGCGCCATCCAGCTGTGGCGGCTGTTCCACTTCTACTGGGTGCATCGTCTTTTGCATTGGCCGCCGCTCTACAAGGCGGGGCACTATCTGCACCACAAGAACATCAATGTCGGCCCCTGGTCCGGCTTGTCTATGCATCCGCTTGAGCATATTCTCTATTTCAGTTGCGCCCTGATCCACTGGATCGTGCCTTCGCACCCGATCCACATGATCATGAACCTGCAGCACGCCGCGCTCACGCCGGCGCAGGGTCACGCCGGCTTCGAGGCAGTCGTCGTCAAGGGGAAGGTCAACCTTGCGGGCGCCTCCTATTTCCATCAGCTGCATCATCGCTACTTCGAATGCAATTACGGGGAACCGGACTTCCCGTTCGACCATTGGTTCGGCACCAGCCACGATGGCTCTCCCGAGGCGCACACGACAATGCGGGCGAAGCGGTTGGCCCGGCACAACATCCAGACCGAAGCGGCATGACTATGCAGTATCCGATGGAATCGGGAATCAAGAGGTGAGGAAAGGATCGGATTATGATCTTCAAACCCAGCATCGTCGCTCGTATGTGGGACACCTGGCTATATTACCATGAGGGCAAGCACTATCTCTTCTACCTGCACAACTCGCGCGCCGATGTCCGTTGGGACGGCATGAGCGTGGCCGTATCCACGGACGGCGTTCACTTCGCCGACCATGGTCCCATCATCCACAAGGCCGACGATGCCGTCTGGCTGGGCACCGGCATGGTCTGGCGCGTCGGCGATCGGTTCATGCTCAACTTCTCCGAGGAACGCGACGCTGTCCAGGAGATCTTCTTCGCCGAGTCTGATGACCTGCTGCACTGGCGGCGCTTGCCCGATGAGGAGTACATCTGCCGCGCTGATCCACGTTGGTACGCGGACGAGCCCACCTTTACGAGCCAGCGCTGGGACTGTATCTGGGCGTTGCCACGCGAGGATGGAGCGGGCTACATCGGCTTCCTGACAGCGGTAGCCAAAGATGGGCCGCCGGGGCTGTGCGGCACGGCCGGCTGCGTCGTATCCGATGATGGCCGCCATTTCCGCGCGGCGCCGCCGGTGATCGAGACCGGCGTGTGGGGAGACCGCGTCGAGGTGGGCGCGGTGGAAAAGATCGGCGACCGTCACTACATGCTGCTGGGGGTCGGCGCTATGCCGCTCGGCGCGCGCCATAGCGCGCGCTTGCCCGCCGGCGAGGGCGGCATGGTCGCGTTAAACGCAGAAAGGCAGGCGGGGCCCTATCGCCTCGACCCGATGCAACCGCCACTGCTCAGCGGTAGCCCCAACCTCTACACCTACTTCGCCCGTTTCTACCGCTGCGGCGCGGAGCTATTGCTCAATCACCATACGGTGCCGCGCGGCGGGCATAGAGGCGTTGAAGACATCTACTTCTCGCCCCTCAAGGCAGTGCGCCGCGATGAGGCCGGCATACTGAGCCTGCGCTGGTGGGCAGGCAACGAGGCGTTGAAGGGCAGACAACAGCCGCTGGTTTTAGAAGGCTGCGAACTCTACGGTTTGCAGGGCGATGCCTGTTCGCTCGAATCCTCTACGTTGCGGCTGACGGCTGCCGCCGGCGGGCTGGCTATCCTGCCGGTACAATACAATACAGCGCGTGGGGTCATCCTGGAAGCGGATCTGACTCTACACGGCTCTGAGGGCCCGCTCTATGGAACGGGGCTGTTTGTGGAAGGCGAAGCAGGCAACAGAGGAACGCTGTTTCTGGCCCAAAGCGACGGGCGCGTGTCGGTGGGGCCGTACGATGGCTATGCGTTCAAGCCGGAAGACGCCAAGCCCTACCGGTTTTCGGCTGACGAGCCCGCCCGCTGGCGGCTCTTGTTGCGCGCGGCGCATGTGGAGCTGTACATCGATGACGAACTCATTCAATGCTACACCATGCGCCATGAGCCGGGCGGCCGGCTGGGTTTTGTCATCGAGGCCGGCAGCGCAGCCATAACGAACGCGCGCGCCTGGGAGATGTCTCTCTGATTTTCCAATCCAGCATCGGATGCCGAGTGGCCCAGAGGGCGCTCCCCGCTTTGCGATCAGCCACGCGCCGCCCGTATGCCAGATCAGAATCTCAGTTACTACCGTAAGCCCTCTTCCAAAAGCAAAGCTGCCATCCATTCGTCCTTGGCCTGGCTCAACGATACCGGCGGCGCTTTACGATACATTTCGTTTGCGTGAGCGATGCTACGCCTCGACTTCTCACCGTCTGTGGTAGAATGTGATGAGTTGGTCAGCTGAACGTGCGGTCGTCGTCACAAATTTGAGAACCGCTCCAACCGAAAGGTGAACGAATCTGGACCACATTCGTAACTTCTGCATTATCGCTCACATCGATCACGGCAAGAGCACACTGGCCGATCGTCTACTCCAGCATACCGGTACCGTTACCGACCGGGAGATGAAGGAACAGCTGCTGGACTCGATGGACCTGGAGCGGGAGAAAGGGGTCACCATTAAAGCCAGCGCGGTGCGGATGATCCACCGGCGCGACCGCGCGGCAAGGTCGTCTCCCCGGTCGGATGGCAAAGATCGCGCCCAGGCTGGAGGCAGCTGGGCCGAGAGGAGCGCGTCAGACTATGAGATGAACCTCATCGATACGCCGGGGCACGTGGATTTCACCTACGAGGTCAAGCGGGCGCTCCAGGCCTGCGAGGGCGCTGTGCTGGTGGTGGATGCCTCTCAAGGCATTCAGGCGCAGACGATAGCCCACCTTTTGGCGGCGATGGAATTGGATCTGACAATTATACCCGTCCTGAACAAGATCGATCTGCCGGCGGCCATGCCGGATGAGGTCGCCCAGGATATCGAAGATCTTCTGGCTGTGCCGGCCGAGGATGTTATCCAGATCAGCGCCAAAGACGGTCTCAACATCGCTGAGGTGCTGGAGCGAATCGTTCTGCAGGTGCCGCCGCCCCAGGGGGATGCGCGTGGAAAGCTGCAGGCGTTGATCTTTGACTGCCATTACGACCCCTATAAGGGGGTGGTGGCCTACGTGCGCGTGGTGAACGGCGCCATCAGCGGCAAACCGGATCTGCTGGCCATGTCCGGCGGCAAGAAGATCGACCCGATTGAGATCGGCATCCTCACGCCGGCGCCGGTAAAGGCATCCCGACTGGCCGCTGGCGAAGTGGGCTATATCGCCACCGGCCTCAAGAGCGTACAGGATCTGGATGTCGGCGACACCATAACTCTCGCATCCGACCCAGCGTCGGCGCCCCTGCCCGGCTATGAGCCTATGAAACCGATGGTATTCGCCGGCCTGTACCCGACCGATGCAGACGACTACCCTGGTCTGCGAGATGCCCTGGAAAAACTGCATTTGAACGATGGCGCGCTCACCTTCGAGGCAGAAACCAGCCAGGCGCTGGGATTCGGTTTTCGCCTGGGTTTTTTGGGCCTCTTCCACATGGAAATCGTTCAGGAGCGCTTGGAACGGGAGTATGATCTGGACATTATCTTCACTGCGCCATCGGTAGCCTATCGAGTGGTGACAGCCGACGGCAGGGAGTTCCTATTGGAAAGCCCCGCCGATTTGCCCGACGCCAATGAAATCGAGCGCATCGAAGAGCCTTGGTGCGGGCTGCAGATCTATGCACCGTCCGAATACATCGGGCCGATTCTCGAACTGGTGACGAAACGCCGCGGCCGAGTCAGGAATCAGTCATGGCTGGATACAAAGCGGGTGGAACTCAGCTTTCAAATACCCTTAGCCGAAATCATTGTGGACTTCTACAACGAACTGAAAGCCCGCACCCGTGGCTACGCGTCGATGGATTACAATCTGGACGGATATCAGCCCTCGGATATGGTCAAGCTGAACGTTCTGGTCAACGGCCAAGCGGTCGACGCGCTCAGCGTTATCATTCATCGGGACGACGCCTATTCCAAGGGGCAGCGTATGGTGAGCAAAATGAAGGAGATCATCCCCCGTCAGCTGTTTGCTGTGCCGATTCAGGCGGCGGTTGGCAACAAAATTATCAGCCGGGCCAATGTGAAGGCCCTGCGTAAAGATGTGCTCTCCAAATGCTATGGCGGCGACGTTACCCGCAAGCGCAAGCTGCTCGAAAACCAGAAAGCTGGCAAAAAACGCATGAAAATGGTCGGCTCCGTGGAGATTCCGCAGGAGGCGTTTATGACTGTCCTGAGTCTGGAGGATGAATAACAGCAGCCGGCGCGACCTCCCCTCTCCTTTCGAGTTGGTCCGCCGACACAATCTGGGCCTGAAGAAATCCCTCGGCCAGAACTTCCTCATCGACGATACCCATCTGGCCCGCATTGCCGACGCGGCCGATCTGACCCCCACCGATACCGTGCTGGAGATCGGCCCCGGTCTCGGCGCGTTGACCCGCCATCTGGCGGAACGGGCCGGCCGGGTCGTGGCCGTGGAACTGGACGAGAGGCTGATTCCCATTCTACAGGAGCAGTTCGCCCATCAGCCCCATGTCGCATTTGTCCACGCCGATATTCTCGAAGTCGACCCCGCCGGACTACTGCAACGCCGAAGTGCAAAGACGCAGAGACACAATACACAATACGCAATACGCAATACGCAGTATAAAGTGGTCGCCAATCTCCCCTACTACATCACGAGCGCGGTCGTGCGGCATATACTGGAGAGCCCTCAGCCGCCCACTCTGGCCGTTTTATTGGTTCAACGGGAGGTGGCCCAGCGTATGGTCGCCCAGCCGGGCGAGATGTCGTTACTGGCGGTGAGTGTCCAGTTCTATGCGCGGCCGCGCACTGTGCGCAGAGTGCCTGCCGGCGCTTTCTTGCCCCGCCCCAAAGTAGACAGCAGCGTTGTGCGCCTGGATGTGCGCCCCCGGCCCGCCATCGCCGATCTGCCCCCGGCCGGCTTTTTCCGCATAGTGCGGGCCGGATTTGGCCAGCGGCGCAAGCAACTGCGCAACAGCCTCAGCGCCGGGCTGCGCTGCTCTAAGGAGCAGGCGGATGGCTGGCTGAACGCCGCCGGCATCGACCCCCGCCGCCGGGCAGAGACCCTCTCCCTGCCCGAATGGGGCGCGCTGGCAAGAATCGTGAATGTCGTATGTCGATAACTAACTCTCTCCGCCCGCCGCCACCGCGTAGGATCATATCTGCCCGGTCAGCCGTTGAATCTTGAGGCTGGTCTCCCGCCAGGAGACTTTGCTCAGGCCCATTTTGAGCCGCAACTGCTCATCCTTCATCCCGCGCTTGAAATCCCGTACAGTACTGGTCCAACGAAGGGTCTCGAAGCCAACCTGCATCCGTTGGATATTTGCGCGTTTGCCCGCTTCGTTCAGCACATATTCCAGATTGCGGGGCGTGCATTCAAAGAGAAAGTTTTCAGGGCGATACTGCGCCAGGTATTGGTCCAGGGGCGCCAGGAAACTGGGATGCAGGGGCAGCTGGCGATTTTTGTGGGCGTAACGGGCTTCATCGTAGCGGATGAGCACGCCCGCTGACAGAGGATCTGAGCGTTCGATGTCTTCTAGCAGAATTTTGACCGCTTCACTCTTTTTTATGCCGGTCTGCAAAAGCAGACTGACGAGAACATACGGCCGGGCATCGGAGTGGTCGCGATCCCACAGCCAATCCTGGCAGACCAGCACGAGTCGATTCACTTCGTCATCGTGTAAAATCGAGGGGAGCGGTGTTCTGACCGACTGCTGGATAATAGGTTCAGCCGGGTCCATGCCGATCGCGCCGAGATTGTGCAGCCAGGCGAAGAAAACTTTGAGCGTTGTAATGCGTCGCGAGAGCGTCTTGGCGTTACAGGGACGCCCGCGTTGATTCTGCATCCAATTGAGGAAATCTTCAAGATGCTGGGTCTGGATCTCCCGCAGGGCCGCCGAATCATCCATGAATGCGCGCAGTATCTTAAGATCATTGCGAAAGGCTTTGATCGTATTCTCGCTAAAGCCTTTGCGAATCATGTATTCTTCAAATTCAGCGCTGGCGTCGCCGAGCGCGCTGGTCGCTCTCAGCGCCGGCGCCAGGCTGCCGCTGGGATCCACCTCTACCTGCATGTCGGACGGCGCTGCCTCGTATCCGCCGCGCATCGCCGCGTCGTTCGATATTGTCCTTGGCGTCTGATTTTCACTCATACCACAGATTCTCCCGCTTCCATAATCGGGCCTGCAATCACAGTTTGGATCGGTTGGCCGGCTTACTGCGTGTAGCCATCTTCAAATATAGCCGCTTCGTATAGATTTGGCAACCTGCCGGCTGGCTCTGAATAGAACGCAATGTCGCGAGGACGCCAGGAAAACCCGGGAAAATCATTGCGACTCTGCGTCTTTGCGTTCTATTTTTAACAAATGGACATGCAAACTTTGACATCTTTTGTGCCTTTTTGTACAATGCCAGCGTTCGTTATTTAATTACGAATCGGGCGGTTCATTCCTAATTCTTACTTTTTAATTTCAAAGCGAGGCGATTCAACCAGGGGACTCTTGAGGTAAAGACTTTATGGCGAACAACCGTCGACATTTTGTCATCGCATCCGTGTTGATCGTAATCTTTACAGTACTGGTCTATTGGCTGCTCGATGGCGTTCTCCTCAAACCGGAGGCGGCTGTCGTCCAGGCGGCGCCTATCGATAACTTGTTCGACCAACATATCTGGCTGATTGCGTTCCTGTTCGCTCTCGTTGTTGTCTTCATGTGCTACGCCCTGATCGTCTTCCGCGCCCGGGGCGATGAAGGCGACGGAGAACATATGCACGGCAATACAACGCTGGAGATCGCCTGGACCGTCATCCCCTGCGTTTTTGTCATCTACTTCGCCGTTATCTCCACTACCATGCTATTTGACATCACCAGACCGCATCCGGACGAATACGTCGTGAATGCCGAAGGACGACAGTGGAGTTGGCTTTTTACATACCCGGAAAGCGGCGCGATCACCCAGGAACTGGTACTGCCGGTGGATACGCCTATTCGCATAGACCTGACATCGGATGATGTTCTGCATAATTTTTGGGTGCCGGAGTTTCGCGTAAAGCAGGATTCTGTGCCGGGTAAGACGACATATGTGCGCTTTACGCCGAACAAGGTCGGTGAATATGTACTGCGCTGCGCGGAGCTTTGCGGCCTGAATCACAGCGGGATGCTGGCGGCAGTACGGGTTGTCTCCCGCGACGAGTTCGACCTCTGGAATTCCGAACAGATCGCTCAGATTCAGGAGTGAGGCATGAGCGCCCTTCAGGTGTTGAACTGGCGGGAATGTCGAATGAGAGCATCTTTGATGATGAAGAGCCCCGGCGATTCTGTTCCTGCCTTTGCTACCGGGCAAACTGAATCGCCGCGCGCAACCATACCGATCCAGCGAGAACTTCGGGCGGAGCGCCTGCTGGTTTTTAGTTTCGAGTAACGGCAGTTTTACTGACTACCAGAAACTGACAACTGCAGTTTGCGATGCCCGAATCGGGAGATCATCTATGTCGCTATTTTCTTTAGGAATCGCACGCGGGCTTGTCGGCCAGACGCTGGGCATGCTCGTCGGGATGCTGCTAACCGTTGTCACTCGCGTGCTGCTGGGCTGGGAGGCCTGGGCCGCCGAACCGGCGTGGACCGTCGGCGCGGTCTGCAGCATCATCGGCTTCCTGCTTGGTGTTGGCGCCCTGGATGACTGGCTGCAGTGGACCAAAGGCATCGATACGCCGCTGCATCATGGCCCGCCAGCGGACAAACCGGCCTGGACTCGCTACTTCAGCGTCGATTACAACCATAAGGTTATCGGCGTGCAGTATACTGTCTGGGGCATATTGCTGCTGATGGTAGGCGGCACAGTGGCGATGATCTTCCGCACGGAGCTGGCTCAGGCCGGTCTGCAGTTTCTCGGCCTCGGCCTGTACAACAGCTTCATCGGCATGCATGGGATGATCATGATCTTCGCCATCCTCTTGGGTGTCGGCGGCATGGCCAACTACCTGGTTCCCCTGCTGATCGGCGCCGAAGACATGGCTTTCCCTCGCCTCAACGCGCTGGGTTTCTGGTTCAATGTGCCGGGCAGTCTGCTGCTGCTATTGAGTCTGTTCATCGGTGGTTGGGATGCCGGCTGGACCGCCTATCCGCCGCTGAGCGCCAGGGGCCCTATCGGCTATCAGCTCTTCTTCCTGGGCGTATTCGCCATCGGTCTCTCGTCTATCGTAGGCTCTCTCAACCTGCTGGTTACGCTTCTGTGTATGCGGCCACAGGGGATGAGCCTCTTCCGTATGCCGATCTTCTGTTGGGCGGTCTTTGCCACCAGCCTGATTCAGCTTACGGCAACACAGCTCATCGGCGTCAGTTTCCTGATGGTTTCGGTGCAGCGGGCCATTGGCATGGGCTTCTTCGACCCCCGCGGCATACTGGGTGAAATCAGCCCGCTGGTCGGTGGCGGAGATCCGGTGCTGTTCCAGCATCTGTTCTGGTTCTACAGCCATCCGGCAGTCTATATCTTTGTGCTACCGGGCCTGGGCATCATCAGCGAACTGCTGCCCGTCTTCTCCCGCAAACCCCTTTTCGGCTACAAATGGATCGCTCTCTCCAGTATGGCAATCGCCATTGTCGGATTTCTCGTATGGGGTCACCACATGTTCGTGTCAGGCTACAATGACATATTGCGCGTGCCATTCATGTACTCGACATTGCTTGTGGCCATCCCCACCGGCGTAAAGTTTTTTAGCTGGCTGGGCACTATGTGGGGCGGCAAGATTCATTTCGATACGCCAATGCTGTTTGTTCTCGGCGCCATCAGCGTATTCCTTATCGGCGGGTTGAGCGGCCCGATTCTGGCAACCGTGCCGACAGACTTCCCATTGCACGATTCCTACTTTGTGGTCGGTCATTTCCATGCCACCATGTTCGGTGGGTTTGTATTTCCCTTCTTCGCCGCCCTATACTTCTGGTTCCCCAAAGTCACCGGGCGTATGTACAATGAAACGCTCGGCAAGATCCACTTTTTCATTATGACGCCGGCTTTCTGGGTGCAGACCTTGGGCCAGATGGGTGTGGGCGTGATGGGCATGCGCCGTCGCATCGCGGATTACGACCCATCTCTGGGCAACTACCAGATAGAGAGCTGGCATCTGGCTGTAACGATTGCCGGATTCGCCATTGCTTTCGGCGTGCTGCTGATGCTGTGGAATTTCTTCCAGAACGCAGAGGTGGGCGTAGCCGCCGGCGACAACCCCTGGCGCTCCCGTTCGCCTGAGTGGCAGATTCCTTCGCCGGTCCCGGAGCATAGTTTTGCCGCGCCCCTGCGGGTTGTGGGTGAACCCTATGATTACGGGCTGGCGGATTCCGGCTATGTGAGTACGGCCACCCCGGGTGACGATTAGCAATCCAAAATGACGACCGACGGGCCCAAAGGCCGCGCCATCGAGAGAAGAGTTCTCAAATGAGCGAACACAGTACAACCAAACGCAGATCCGGCATCTATCGCGAAGGTGTCCTCGTGGCTATCGGTCTGACCATTCTGACAGCCGTCGAGTTTTATATCGCGCTGAATCTCAGCTCTTTCGCCATTATGATGATTTTGGCCCTGTTGAAGGCCATTCTTGTCGTCAACTATTTCATGCACATTCGCAGCCTCTGGTCGGAGGATGAACACTGATGAGCGCCATTGCTATCGGCCACGCCGAGGAACAAGATCACGGCCACGCTCACGAGATCGATCTGGCGACCTACCAGGAGAATACGCGACGCAACCGATTGGGGATGTGGTTGTTCTTCGCTTCGGAAGCGTTCCTGTTCCTCGCCCTGCTGGCTACGCGTTTTTATCTCTGGCGAGGCCCCCACGGTGAGATCGTGCGGCCGGATCTGGGCCAGACCGCCGGCCTGGTCGTCACCGTCATCCTACTCCTGAGCAGCTACTTCATGAACCGGGCCGAGGTCTCCATTGCCAACAACAAGCGCACCGATTTTCTCATCAGCTTGCTCATTACCGCCGTATTGGGCACGGCTTTTCTCGTCGGTGTCGTCGTCTGGGAGTGGGGGATGTTTCCCAGTCTGGTAGAGGGGCATATCAAACCCACTGATGGTGTGTTCGGGGCGGTTGTCTTCGGCATGACCGGTATGCACGCCCTGCACGTTCTCTCCGGTGTGGTGTTGATTCTCAACGTCTGGTGGTTGGGGCGCAAGGGGCACTTTTCTAGCGAACGGCATTGGGGCGTGGAAGCCTGCGCCATCTACTGGCACTATGTGGATCTGGTGTGGATTTTCTTCTATCCGGCCCTCTATCTGATCGGTGAAACCATCGGCGCAGGCCACTGATAGACAGTGATCAGTGACTGCATTACTGGCTACTCGCCACTGCTCCTGGTCACGGGCGCCTGGCCACTAGCCACTGATTTTTAATGAGTCCGCTAACAAGAGCGCTCCTGCTTTCCTGGGATCTTCGCCTGGAGATTCTGGCGCCATTGGCTGTGCTGGGAGCGCTTCATTTCGCCGGTTGGCTGAGGCTGCGCAGACGCAGCCACGGCCGCTTTGCCAACGGTTGGCGGCTGACCTCATACACGGCCGGCATTCTGGTTTTGGCCTTGGCGCTCCTGTCTCCTATCGAAGTTGTGAGCGCGCAGCTCTTTTCCGTGCATATGGCGCAACACCTGCTGCTGGTGATGATTGCGCCGCCGCTGCTGCTGTTGGCAAACCCCTTCCCGACCTTCCTATGGGCCTTGCCCGCAGATCTGCGCGTAGCCGTTGCCGCCGCCTTTCGCCCGCGACGCGCCTTGACCCGCATCGTGCGCAAGGCCACCGGCCCCGGCGTCGCTTGGCCGCTCTATCTGCTGATATTTTTCGGTTGGCACGACAGTAGCGCCTATAGCCTGGCATTGCGCTTTGAATCTGTGCATGAACTGGAGCATATCAGCTTCCTGGGCGCGGCCATGCTCTTCTGGTGGCATGTGACCGGCGCGACGCCAGGCATTCACCCCAAACTGGCTCTGTGGATGCGGGCTGGCTACGTACTGGCAATGATTCCACCCAATATGCTGCTAGGCGTTGCCCTCTCCTTCGCTGAAACGCCGGTCTATCCATACTACCAGACAGTGCCCCGGCTGTATGGCTTGAGTGTTATGGACGATCAGATATGGGGCGGTCTGATCATGTGGATCCCCGGCAGCATGATGTACGTGATCGCCGCGCTGGCGCTGCTGGCCCGCCTCTTGATGGGCGCGGAACAGGAAGCGGGCAGGCGCAAGACCAGCCCCTACCGTCGTCCGCATCCGCCGGTGGTGGGGATTGCAGTGTTTGAGAATCAGCGGTGATCAAGATGGCTGGGCCGAAGAGGCTTTTCGCTCTGCTGATGCTGTTGATCTGTATGTTGTCGCCTGGACGCGTTCTGGCCCACGGCGGCGTTGGCATCCAGCATCTGAACAACGAACCGGCCGGCCCCTACCGAGTGTATGTCTGGTCCGATCCGGAGCCGCCCCAAGTGGGCGAATATCATGTGATCATTGCCCTGACGGAAAACATCGCAGGAGACGCCACCGGCCTGGCTGGCGGCCCAGTGCTGGACGCCTACGTGAGCGTGGAGATGGCGCATCAGGACAGCGGCACGACTCTCAGCGCCAGGGCCTCCCATGATGACGCGCTGAATAAACTGTTCTACACGGCCACCTTTGCCCCGCCTAGTAAAGGAATTTGGTCCGTGCAGGTGCGTATTGCCGCGCCGGCCTGTGAAGATGGAGAGAGTAGGGACGCAGAAAACGGGTCATCTACTTTGCCGTGTGGGCTGGAGCTGCTTGATCCGGTGGTCGTGGGCTTTGAAGATGAAATACTGCCCAAGGCGTTCCCCTGGCGTGCAGTTCTCAGCGCTCTGCTGTCTGTGATTTTGATGGCCGGCGCAGGCTTGCTCTATTGGAAGACCCAACCGCTGACTACTGACCACTGCGGTTCTCAATGATTAGATTACCAGAAGCCGAGAAGATCAAAAAGATTGTTCTGTTCACTCCTCTTTGGGCGACGTTGGCGCTCCTGTTCAGTCGTCGCTGGTGGT
This sequence comes from uncultured Caldilineaceae bacterium, assembly GCA_958295915.1. Lineage (GTDB taxonomy): Bacteria > Chloroflexota > Anaerolineae > Caldilineales > Caldilineaceae > Bin5. The sequence goes on along the minus strand of OY282381.1, from coordinate 717,585 downwards.
GGAAGACGTTGATCGTTTTGCTGGCGCTGGCCGTGATGGCGGGCCTTGGCGTCTGGCAATTGGATCGTCTGGAACAGCGGCGCGCCATCAACCAGCAGAGGCGCGCCGCGTTGTCCGCTGCGCCCTTTGAACTGACTGGCGCGCCACTGCCTCTCTCCCCTACCGAACTACGCTACCGCCAGGCAGTGGCGCGCGGCGCATTCGACAGCGAACGGCAGGTGGCGATTCAAAACCAGAATCTGGATGGCCAGCCCGGCGTTTACCTGGTGACGCCTTTACAGATCGCCGGCTCGGAGAAAGCCGTGCTGGTGAATCGGGGTTGGGTGCCCGCACGCGCAGCCGACCCGGCCACCTGGCGCCTGTTCGATGAACAGGCGGACGGCCCCCTGCTGGGAATCCTGCAGCCGACCCGCAGGCGCCCGAACGGCACAGTTTCCGATATCCCGGAGGATGCGGTCAGCGGCTGGTTCCGACTGGACATTGACGCCATCGGCCAAACCCTGCCGTATGAACTGGCGCCGGTGGCGCTGCAGTTGCTTCCCGAAGACGGCCATGATCCGACATCTCTGCCCCGACGCATCGAGCCAGACATCACGTTCAATGAAGGCAATCATTTCAGCTATGCGCTGCAATGGTTTTTCTTTGCAGTGATTGCCGCTGTCGTCTATATCGCCGTCGTGCGTCGGGCAGAGGAGTTGGCCTGAGCGCCACCGAACCCTCTACGTTTCGTTTCAAGGAGTGTCTGATGCTGGCTGGAAATCGCAAGCTCATCGTCGCCGCCATTCTCTCCGCCTCCCTGGCCGTGATGCTGAGCTCCGGAATTCGGGCCAGTTTTGGTTTATTTCTTACGCCGATTACAGGCGTATTGGGAACAGGGCGGGAGAACCTGAGCCTTGCGATCGCCATCAACAATTTGGTATATGGCCTGCCCCTGGTCGGCATCCTCTCCGATCGCATCGGGCCGCGCTGGGTCGTGATCGCGGGCTCGATTCTGTATGCGATCGGCCTGATTCTGGTAACGCTTGTGACGACGACGGTTGGCCTCGCGCTGTCACTTGGGGTGTTGGTGGGCGTGGCCTTGAGCGCCACCACCTACGTCGTCGTGCTGGGCGCAGTGGCGCAACTGGCGCCGGCGGAGCAGCATAGCCGGATGTTCGGTCTCATCACAGCTATGGGCTCCGCCGGGATGTTCATAGTGCCACCGCTGGCCCAGCTCTTGCTCTCCAGCCTTGGATGGCAGGGCGCGCTGTACGCGCTGGCCGCTGTCGCCGCGCTTGTGGCCCTGATGGCGTTCGGCCTGCCCCAGCGGCCGGGCACACAGCTGCACGGCGCGCGGCAGCCCCATATAGACGAGCCATTCATGAAGATGGTGAGCAAAGCCCGGCGACATCGGGGGTATCTGCTACTGACCACCGGCTTTTTCGTCTGCGGCTTCCACGTAGCCTTTATCGGCGCCCACCTGCCCGCCTATTTGGGCGATAAGGGGCTGCCGGCATTCGTCGCCGCCGCTACGCTGTCGCTCGTCGGCGCCTTCAATATTCTCGGCTCGATAACCTTTGGCTGGCTGGGAGATCGCTTCCGCAAGAATTATATGTTGAGCCTCATCTATCTGGGCCGGGCGGTTGTCATTCTGCTCTTTCTTTTGGCGCCCGTCACCCGCATATCCGCACTGGTTTTTGGAGGGGCCATCGGCTTCTTGTGGTTGGCCACGGTGCCGCTCACCAGCGGCGCCGTGGCCCAGTTTTTCGGCGTCCGTTATCTCTCGACGTTCTACGGTATCGTCTTCTTCAGCCATCAGATCGGCGCCTTTGTGGGGGTCTGGCTGGGAGGCCGCATCTACGATACCTCGGGCTCCTACATGCCCATCTGGGTGGCCGGCATCGCCCTGGGGATCTTTGCCGCCCTTGTCCACCTGCCCATCGCCGACCAGCCTGAAATGTCCAGCGCCGCCGCGGCTGCCGCAGACTAACCGCTTCCATACCCTGTTGAGACATGAGCGCCCTTCAGGTGGACAATTAGGAAGTATCCAATTCGTAATTCATAAGGAGATCCAATGACAACCGTGCATCCACAACGAGTCGGATTTTCAGTTCAGCGCCTGGCCCGAGTGGACAGGTTGCTGGATCGCTATGTGAAAAGCGGCTATCTGGCCGGCGTCCTCGGTCTGATCTACCGTAAAGGCGAAATCGCCTATTGCAACGCCAGCGGGCGCCGGGAGCGGGAAACCGGCCGCCCCATGACCGAGGACACGATCTTCCGCATCTATTCGATGACAAAGCCGATCACTGCCGTGGCCGCGTTGATGTTGTTCGAGGAGGGGCATTTTCTCCTCGATGACCCGCTGGCCAGGTACCTGCCGGAGTTCGCCGACGTACAGGTCTGCGCGGGCGGTCGGTCTGACGGCCTGCTCCTCGCGCCGCCGGAACGCCCTATCAGCATCAAAGATATGTTCATGCACACGGGTGGGCTGAGCTACGGTTGGCACAAAGATTCCCCTGTCGAAACGTTGTACCGCCAGACCGTCGGCAATCGCGAGAGCGTTCCCCTGCAGACAGTGGTTCAGAAGCTGGCGACACTACCTCTGCTCTATCAACCCGGCGCCCGCTGGCGCTACAGCCTGGCGACCGATGTGCTGGGGCGTCTGGTCGAGGTTCTTTCCGGCAAAACTCTCGACGAATTCTTTCAGCAGGAGATCTTCAAACCGCTGGGCATGACCGAAACCGGTTTCCATGTGCCCGCCGAGTCGTTGGATCGCTTCGCCGCCTGTTATTGTCCGCTGGGAGGCTTCACCTTCGACCAAGATCTTGCGCGTCATGCCAGAACCATGACGAGGCTGTTCGCTGACGCCGACCAGGCCAGCGCGCCTGCTGACGCCAAAATCGAACTGCAAGAGGCGCCTCAAACCAGCCGCTTCGCCAAACCACCGATCTTTCTCTCGGGTGGCGGCGGCCTTGTTTCGACCGTTGGAGACTACCTGCGCTTCGCCCAGATGCTGCTCAACGGCGGCGCCCTGGATGGCAACCGTCTGCTCGGTCGCAAGACAGTCGAACTGATGCGGACCAATCACCTGCCAGCAGAGCTGATCCCCATCCATATTGGCGGCGTCTTCCAGTCTGGATATGGCTTCGGCCTGGGGGTGAGCGTGCTGGTGGATGCGCCGGCCTCCGGCGCGCTGGGGAGTTCGGGCATCTATGGCTGGAGTGGCGCGGCCACCACGCAATTCTGGATCGATCCCCAGGAAGAGATGCTGGGCATATGTATGGCCCAATTCATACCCTCCGGCTACTACCCGATCACCCGCGAGTTCCGGGTGGCGGCCTATCAGGCGTTGGTCGCATAAGCAAAACTGCAGTGGCTAGTGGCTAGTGGCCAGTGGCTAGTGACCAGTAACCAGTAACTGCGGTGACCACTGGTTTTCCCATCGTTCTCGCCCGCCCAAAGGAAAAGACCATGCCCATCCCCAAGCAACCCCGCCTGCTTCGTATTGGCGTTCTTGGCGCCGGGCCGGTTGCGCAGATCGGTCATCTGGACGCCTGCCGCAAGGGGCGCAATACAGAGCTGTACGGGCTATGCGAGGCGGCGCCGGATCTGCTGGCCCGGGTGGCCGCGATACACCGCCCCCAACGCAGTTTCACCCGCTACGCCGATATGCTGGCCGATCCGCAGGTGGAGGCGGTGATCGTAGGTGTGGCAGATCAATTTCATGTAAGGCTGGCCTTGCAGGCCCTGGACGCCGGCAAACATGTGTTGGTAGAAAAGCCGATGGGTGTCACCGTCGAGGAATGCGAGGCGTTGCGAGACGCGGTCGTTGCCTCTGGGCTGGCGCTGCAGGTAGGCCACAACCGACGCTTCGATCCCGGCGTTATCCATGCCCGCCACTTCATTCAGGAGCGGATCGGTGGGCTGATATCGGCCCAGTTCTGGTACTACGATTCGATCTATCGCTACACAATGACCGACAACCTGCAACCGCTTATCGAAACCAGCGCGCAGGCCCTCCGCCCTCCTGGCAGCCCCAAGGCCGACCGCCGCCGTTACCTGATGTTGGCCCACGGCAGCCATCTGACCGACACAGCCCGTTTCCTGTCCCAGAGCGAAATCGTGCAGGTGCGTTCCCGGTTGCTGGAACGTTTCAGACGGCGCTGCTGGTTTGTGGATGTGGCCTTTGCCGACGGCAGCTTGGGCCACCTGGACTTGACCATTGCCGTAGCCGCTGACTTCGAAGAAGGCTTTCGCATACATGGGGAATGCGGCAACGTCAACGGACGTCTGCCCCTGTCCTGGTATCACAAGGCCGGACATGTGGAATGTTTCTCTACCGAGAACGATCTGTACACCCGCCCCCTTGGCCAGGATGGCTACGGCTACCGGCAGCAGCTCGAAGGCTGGGCCGATACGATTCTGCATGGCAAAGAGCAGTGGGGGGCCGATGTCCACGACGGTCTGGCGGCCATGCGGACGATGGCCGCGATTGCGCGTTCCGCCGCCACAGGTGGCGGTTGGGTAGCCCTCGAAACAGTCACAGGAGGCGTCTGATGGAAATCGGAATCTTCACCCGCACGTTTGAAGAGCCGACGCTGGAAGGGGTATTGGACGCGGTCGCGGCCCATGGCATCCGCCATGTTCAGTTCAACACGAGCTGCCTGGGGATTGTGTGGCCTGAGCGCAATCAGGTGAATCAGCGGTCAGGTGAACTGGCGGGAAGGCCGCATTCGGATATGCCGGACGCGCTGGATGCGGTCTTGTGTGATCACGCGCGTAAACAGATGGACGCTCGCAACATTAAAATGGCCTCCCTCTCCGGTACCTACAATATGATTCACCCAGATGCGGCTGTGCGCGCGCAGGGTCTGCGTCGGTTGGGCGTGCTGGCGGCCCATGCAGCCGCGCTGGGCACAGATCTGCTAACGCTCTGCACTGGCACCCGCAACCCGGACAATATGTGGCAAGATCATCCCCAGAACAACTCGCCGCAAGCCTGGCAAGACCTGCTGCTCGCCATGGAGCAGGCGCTCGCCCTCGCCGAGGAACACAACTTGCGGCTGGGCATCGAACCGGAGGTGTCGAATGTCGTGAATTCCCCCCGCAAGGCACGCGATCTGCTGGACACGATGCGCTCGGACAGGCTGACAATTGTGATGGATGGGGCCAACGTTTTCCCCAAAGGAACGATCCATCGCCAGCGCGAAATCCTCGACGAAGCCTTTGCTCTGCTGGGGGACCGCATCGCTCTGGCCCACGCCAAAGACCTGAGCCGCGATGGCGAGGCCGGCCATGAAGCCGCTGGCACTGGCCTGCTGGACTACGATTATTACCTGAAGCGCCTCCACCAGAGCGGCTATCAGGGCGCACTCGTGCTCCACAGCCTGACACCGGCCCAGGCGCCCGGCTGTGTGGCCTTCCTGCAGGAGAAACTTCGGGCCTATTCGTGAGTTGGCGGGATCTGAGCGCCGGTTTGCGACCAGTGCGAACCCTTTAGATCTGGTATGCCGCTTGCGCTCTCGGCCAAACTTTTTATTGTATCGACGTATCGTTCTCCAGGACAAGTTGTTTTCTCGTAAGCGTTCTATCATCGAGATCATCAACGGCCCACTCAAGAACACATCACAAATTGCGCATTCCCGTCTCAAATAGATACAGGGTATAGTACCCAACATTTGGTATCAATTGTGACTGGCATTAAAGGAGGAGGTTTCAGGGGCAAAGGTGATGATTTGGAAGATGGCTCGGAGGTAAAATCGGCCAATTTTTTGGATTCATTCCTGTGGCGATCGCTTGCCAAACCTCGTCGATTGAGCCAGGCGCTTCGACTTCTACCTGAACCGCCCTGCATCCGGACGGATCTACTCTTACGCTCATGATGCATGCAGGATACAATCAAAGCATCCAGTTTGCAATTACGACCACGAAGGGGCTATACTCAGCATCGTCCGGCGCGGGTATGTCTCAAGAGAGGGTGAGTTTCTGGCCTGACCACCGGCGTGCACTCCTTGCGCTCAGGCTAGAAATCCTGCATAATGCGGAAGGGTTCTCAAGACCAGCCGAACACTTCCAGGTTGCCAGATTCGCAGATCCCTTGTGGTAGCCAGACCTGCAAATTCTCAGCAAAGGAAACAACAATGGACTTTCGTCTGATGTTCCAAACGTGGGTGGCTGTGCTGATCAAGCCCGGTGAAGAGGTCTTCGAGGCTGAACGCCAGAAAGCGTCGGCGACCCTGACCACCGCTCTCGTGTGGGTGGTTCTGGCCGCGGTGGTCACTGCCCTGCTCGGACTGCTGCAGAGGGCGCAGCAACAGTTTTCGTCCTCTTTGGCTGGCATGGAGCCGATGCTTGAGTTGATGCCGGCGGAATCTCGCGCTCAGATAGAAACGATCGCAAACACCGGCACTTTTGACGAGTTCATGCGCGCTGTGAGTCTGGGTTCCATTGTCATCGCCCCGATCTTTTTCGTCATCGGTATCGGCATCCTGCATCTGGTCGCATCCGTATTGGGCGGCCAAGGGCAGTTTGGGCGCTATGCCTATCTCAACGCCACTTTCAGCGCGCCGATCTCGATTATCAGCTCTCTCTTCGGCTTTGTGCCGTGGGTCGGAGGCTGTGTTGGATTCATCCTGCTGATTTATCAGTTGGCGCTCGCCTACTTTGCCACCAAAGTGGAATATGGGCTGTCCGCAGGGAGAGCGATTGTCGTGGTTCTGGCGCCGGTGCTCTTCATTGTTGTGCTGGTGGCCTGCGGTATGATCGTCGTCTTTAGCCTGATCTTTGCCGGCGGCCAGTCATAGCTGATGGCCATCATCGACGCTCTCAGTCCCATCTATTCATACGCCACCACGAGATAATCGATGCACATCATTGACGCCCACAACCACCCAGACTGGGACGGTCACGATCTGCCAAGGTACTTGGCGAATATGGATCGGTACGGCATCGCCAAGACATGGCTGCTCACCTGGGAGTGCCCTCCTGACGAGTACAACCCGGCAGCCTGTAATCCGGTGATACACTTTGGCGGCAGCAGTCCCTATCCGGTACCTTTTGGCGCCTGTCTGCGCTATAAACAGGCCGCGCCGGAACGGTTCATCCTCGGCTATGCGCCGGACCCTCGCCGTCCCGAAGCCATCGATCAGCTCCAGGCCGCGATAGAGATCCACGGCGTGCAGGTCTGCGGCGAAATCAAACTGCGCATGCTCTACGACAACCCGGATGCCCTGCGGCTCTTCCAATTCTGCGGCGAGAAAGGGCTGCCGGTCACAGTTCACATCGACTACCCGATCCCCACAGGTCATCGCTATCCCCGCGCCGACTGGTGGTACGGCGGCAGCATCGACGCCTTTGAGCGGGCACTGCAGGCTTGCCCGGATACAACCTTCATCGGCCACGCGCCGGGCTTCTGGGCGCACATCTCCGGCGATGACCAGTTCGACAAAGTCGCGTATCCCCAAGGACCAGTGCTGCCCGGCGGCAAACTGTTCCACCTGTTCCGCGCCTATCCGCGCCTCTACGCCGACCTGTCCGCTGGATCCGCGCTCACGGCCTTGTCCCGAGACTTTACCCCCTTGGTGAAAAGGGCGAGCAAGGCCACCGCTGCGTCGCATAGCCAGGGCGAACCCGTCAACGGCCCTGCGCCTCCGCAGAAAGGGAATTCCGCCGCAGTTTTCTTATTGGAGTTCCAGGATCGACTGCTCTTTGGGCGAGATTTTTTGGACGACCGCATGCTAACGCTGCTAAACGGCCTGGACCTGCCCGCCGAGACGCGCCACAAGATCTTCCACGCCAATGCAGAGGCGCTGGTGGCATAAGCTGAAGGGTTGCGCCCCAATTTGGGGTATCCAAACCAGCGGATTGCCGAATTCAGTGTAGTGCCCGGAGGTGAGTTCGAAACGGGCTCCCATTCTGGGACGCGCCTAGCTGAAGAGCGGACTTCTATTCTTTAAGGATCTCCTCTGCGCCGAGAGCTGACGCCATCAGCCATCGATAGCGCGCTGCATCCACTTGGGTGATGACGTCGATCTGCGTCCAATCGCCGCCGGCGCGTTCGCGCTGCCTATCGCTGCGTAGATCAAAGACCGTCGCCCCTCTGGTAGCGCTGCCGAACAGCTCCACATGCATAGGATAGCGCTCTGTCGTCGCGCCCATCGGATCGATCACCGCGGCCACGGCGCCGGCATCGCCGATGAGGGCGTAGTCCGCTTCAAAATAGCGACAGTAGTGCAGGACGATGCCGCCGGTGATCGACGCCGCCATGCTCCCAGCTTGGCTCATAGCCGTCCCTTCCTCCTGCGTAAACCATACCTGTCGGAACGGGTCCAAAGGGTAGAGGGTAACTGGCAGACCGCTCTGCAGAACGATGGCGGCTGCCTCCGGATCGCAACGGATATTAAACTCAGCTGCTGGCGTCGTGTTGCCCGGCGTGGCAAAGGCGCCGCCCATCACATAGAGCCGAGCGATCTTCTCCCCTATCTGGGGATACATCAGCAGCAGCATTGCGATATTGGTCAGAGGGGCTAAACAGATCAGGGTCAACGGCTCGGCTGCATCTGCCAGTGAACGGCGCAGAAATTCGACTGCGTGCGCCTCGATTGCTGTGCGCCGGGGCGCCGGCAGACCCAAATCGCCCATGCCGTCCTTGCCGTGGAGAGGCGGCGGCGCGCGCCCGGCATCGAGAATCGCCCTGTCCATCCCGGCGGCTACGGCAACCGGCGGCGCTTCGATGGCATCCAAAAGCGTCAGAGTATTGGTGACAACCTGATCCAACCGCTGATTGCCGGCGACACAGGTGATGCCGCGCACCTCCAGGGCCGGCGAAGCCATAGCCAGTAACAGCGCCAGCGCGTCGTCGCCGCCGGTGTCCACATCGAGCAATACGGGGAGTGAAGTGTGAGCGCAATCATAAGCAGAGGACATCAGCTAACTCCTATCGGATAGGGGCGCGGCCCAGTTCCAGGTCGGGAGAGCTCTCCCGATTGCGCAAGGCCAGGGCCAACAACGCCATCAGCAGCGCGCCCAAAGCCGGCGCAATGACCAGGCTTTCCATTGCTGTCTCCAACGTGAACCGATCCGCCAACCAGCCGCTAAAGGAAGCGCCCAGACCGCCAGGCCACCAGCCTAGCCCCATCACCAGACCGGACGCCATCGCCAGCCCCTTTGACCAGACCTCCTGGGCGACGACAACCGCTGTAGGATAGGTGCAACCCAGCAGAAATCCCATCCCAGCGGTGAGGGTGATATGGACGATACCGCTTGTATGCAAGTACAGCCAGAATGCCGGACCCAGCAGAGCGAAGCAGGCCAGCAATACCTGACAGCGACCGACCTTGTCGGCCAGAATGCCGCCGAGCAGACTGCCCACGCCTGTGAAAAGGGAGAAGATAAAGAGCATCTGCCCGCCGAAGACGACCGAATGCCCCCGATTCTCAAGTAGGATCGGCAGATACGTCGTCAGGCTGAGCTGAAACCAGGAGCGGGTCATGGCGACAAGGGTGATCAGCAGCAACCCCAGCGCGAAGCCCTGGCCGGCCCGAGATTGACGCTGGCGATGCGCTTCGCGGGTGTCGTTGCCCTCCCGCCCAAGGCCGACAAGCAGCCAGCTGCCGGCCACGACGACGACGGGCAGCAGCACGATAGTGCCTCTCAAACCCAACAACCCCAGCCCCACCGCCACAAGTAGCGGGCTGACCGCCGAGCCCATATTCCCGCCGACGGCAAAGAACGAGACGGCGCGCCCCGTCTTTTCCCTGGCGGTGGCTTTGCTGACGACCGACGCGCCGGCGGGATGGAAGGAGGCTGACCCGAACCCGGCCAAAGCGACCGCCACCAGCAACGACCAGTAGCTGTTGCTGAAGCCGACCAGAGCCATCACCAACCCCAGCCAGATGACGCTGAGCGCGGTGATGCGACGGGCATCCCAGCGGTCGATGAAGTAGCCGAATAGCGGCTGAGCCATTGAAGTCGTGGTCGTCGCTACCAGTGTAACGATGCCGATCTGTTCATAGGTGAGGCCAAACTCCGCCCGAAAGAGCGGGTAGAAGACCGGCAGATACTGGTGGAAAAGCTCCAGCAGAAAGTGCCCGAATGCCACCAGAAATACCGTATTCGTCAGCATTTCAGCCTTGACATCCCCGCTGGCGAGCCGTTGCGCCTGTCTATTACCGCTCATCGCTGCTTTCGTATAGCTACCTTGTGGTCATCTGGGCTGGGACCGAGCACGCGCATCCAGAGGCGCCAATCGGGCATTTTCTTTAGGGTATTTGGGGCGCGCAGTACCAAAAAGAAAGAGGCATTGAAGAACAAGAATCTTCAACCCTCCCTCTTTGCTATGGTGACGACTCCCACGACTAAAATTTGTAGGCTTCTATGGCAAAGCCAAAAGATGCCCACCCGCGTCTTATTATGCAGTTTAGCACAAAGCCCTTGTTCTCAAAACTGAAGTAGTTTGGGTTTTACGGGCTGTTTCTATACTATGCAAACTCAGGAACTGGCACGTTTCACCCCGGAGCCGAAGCGCTAAGGACAGTGATGGAAGATGATGAACGTCTGCGCCCACTGTGGCCTCTATCGAGCGGACAAAAGGGTGGTTGGGCCGACACGATCGGGTAGCCGTCCCAATCCCTCCAGACCAGGCAGTGTTCAGACTGATGCGCGGCGCGCCGTCGCAATCTGCCCAGAATGCGGCCACATGCACCCGTTCCGGCGGCTGCCTCTGCTGTTGATCGGTGGGGCAAGCGCCGCGGGGAAGAGCGCTGTGCTGCAGGAACTGGCAGGACGGTTCACCGATGCTGTACTCCTGGACGCGGACATCCTCTGGCTGGAAGAGTTTGAAAAACCGCAGACTGGCCATCGCGACTTTTTCGAGACTTGGCTGCGGCTGGCAAAAAATATCGGCCAGAGTGGGCGGCAGGTCGCGCTTTTCGGCGCAGGCTTCGTTGTGCCGGGGCATGTAGAGCCCTGCGTGGAGCGGCGCTACTTCAGCCACACCCACTATCTTACACTGGTGTGCGAAGAACAGGCGTTGCGCCGGCGGCTCCATGCCCGCCCTGCTTGGCGCAAAAGCAGCCAAGCATCGTCTCTGCGTGCGCAGCTTGACTTCAACCGCTGGTTGCGGGTGGAGGGGCCGCGACAGAATCCTCCGCTGACCTTGCTGGATACGACCAATACGCCCGTAGCGGCGACAGCGAGCGCGGTGGCGGAGTGGATGCAGGAGCGGATTTCGATAGAGCAGCCGCAGGTAGACAGATGAATCAACCCGTGAATCTATGGCAAAACCGAGCATTTCTACGTCTGTGGATGGCCCACGTCACCTCCGGCGCTGGCACAGCGATCACGACCGTGGCCCTGCCGTTGATAGCCGTGTTGCTGCTGGATGCCACACCCTCACAGATGGGATTGCTGGGCGCGGCCAGCTCCCTGCCCAATCTACTCTTCGGCTTTGTAGCCGGTGTGTGGGTGGACCGCATTCGACGCCGGCCGATTCTGGTGTGGGCCGATATAGGACGGGCCCTCGCTCTCGGCTCGATCCCCGCGGCCGCGTGGCTGGGCCAACTGTCATTTCTGCACCTGTGGATGGTGACCTTCGCCGCCGGCGCGCTGACCGTCTTCTTTCAGATCGCTGCTATCTCTGTACTGCCCTCCCTGGTGGAGAAGCGCGATCTGGTGGAGGCCAACAGCAAACTTTCCATTAGCGATGCCCTGCTCTCCATCGCTGGGCCGGCGGCCGCCGGTGGACTGGTGCAGCTCCTCAGCGCTCCCAAAGCGATTCTCGTCGATGTCGTCTCATATCTGCTATCAGCCCTGGCCCTTGGGGGCGTCGCTGATGACAAACCGCAATCCCAACCATCGCAGCGCTCCATCCGCCGGGAGATCGCTGAAGGGATCTACGAGCTGCTCCGCACGCCTATGCTGAAAATCCTTACCATCACATCCAGTCTGGGAATGCTGGCCAGCTCTGTGGCCGCAGCCGTGCAGATGCTGTTCTTGGTCGATCAACTGAATTTTACGCCGGCGGTGATCGGTATTGTCCTGGCCTGCGGCGGCGGCGGCGCCCTGTTGGGCGCCTTGCTTGCCGGCGGAACGGCGCAGTTTCTGCAGGTGGGGCCGACGCTCATCTTGGGCAAACTGCTGTGGCTCGTTGGGAGTCTGCTGGTTGCGGGCGCCGATCTGACCGGCTGGAGCGTCGTAACCGTGGCCGCAGGTCTGGCCCTGAACGGTTTAGGCAGTGCATTCTATTTTATCAATCAGATCAGTTTGCGTCAGGTGATTACGCCTGTGCGTCTGCTGGGGCGAGCTACCGCTGCCAGGCGATTTGCGCTTTTCAGTGTAGCGACGGTCGGCGCGTTCATCGGCGGCAGTTTGGGCGAGGCCATCGGCCTGCGCGCCACGCTGTTTGTCGGCGCCCTGGCGCTGGCCCTAGAGTTGACGCTGATCGTGTTCTCGCCAATTCGGCGGGCGAGAGTCGCAACCCCACGAACCAGGGATCACTGATCACTGAAACCCACCGCTCCCTGCGGTTACTGGCCACTAGCCACTGCAGTTTGAATGTAGCGGAGCTGGATACACAGCCCCAGGCCGCCGGCCAACAGCGCGCCGGCCAGTAGCCAGAACATCCCGCTATACCCCAGCCCGGCGATGAGCAGCCCCCCGAGAAGCGGGCCGACCACTTTGCCGGCATTCTTCAGAGAGCCGGCCAGGCCGATGCCGGCCCCCACGTTGCCAGCCGGCATCTGTTCGGCGATCAGGGCCACGGTCGCCGGGAAGATCAGCGCCTGGGCCGCGCCCATCGCTGCGGCTACTGCCAGCAGGCCGATAGCGCCTGTCGCCGCCGGCAGGAGGGGGAGCGTCAGCGCCAGACAGATCATTCCCAGCGATACGGCCCGCAGATGGCCCAACCGATCCCCCAGCCGGCCCCCCCAGGGTTTAAGCAGTATCAGGCTCCCTTCTTGCAGGCTGAAGAATAGCCCAATCTCGGCGGCGGAGTAACCGGCCTTCAACGCGTACAGCGGCAAGAAGGCCTTGATGACATAGGTTACGATGAACACAGCCGCCTCCAGCGCGCCGGAGAGCCAGACCGCGGGCGCGCGGAGCAATGCAGAATGGATGATGTTTTTTGCGCTGTGATTAAGGCGCGTGATGGTTCCGGCAGGTATCGAGCGGGCGGTGGCGGGCGCCTTCTCTCGTCGCCGCAGGTCGGAGGACGACTCTAACGCCAGCACCGGCGCGAACGCCGCCATACTTATCACGCCGATGAGCGTGAAGACCGCTATCGGCTCCAGAGACAGGAGCAACCAGCCGGCCAGAGCCGGCCCGACGAGATAGCCTCCACCGCGGGCCATGCCGAACCAGCCCAGCCGTTCGGCCTTCTGCTTGCCGCTGCGTTCCGCCACATAGGCGACGGTCACCGGGCCGTAGATCGCTGTCGCGGCGCCGTGGAGCAGGCGAATGGCGATCAGTTGTTCCGGCGTGTCAATCAAGCGATAGAGAAAGGGCACGCCCGCGAAGATCAACGTGCCGATCAGCAGCCATAGCCGCCGCCCCATTCGATCCGACAGTAGACCGAAGAGCGGTTTTGTCACCATGCCCGTGAGGGTAGAGACAGAGACAATCAGCCCCAGGAGCACGTCCGACGCGCCCAGAGACGCGGCGAAAATCGGCAACAGCGGCGTCTTGCCCATCTGGTAGGCGCTTCGGACGATAAAATCAGCCAGCGTAATCTGGACGAAGTTTGCGCGTTCACGCATAGCGAAACCCCAGTGGCCAGTGGCATGATAGGGGCACGGCTGTCCCTGCTTACAACAGCCGCAGTTGCCGGTCTTCTGCCTTCGGGCGCGCCTGTCGTCGGGCCTGCCGCACTTCCTGGAGAGCCGCTGCGATGTCTGTGACGAAGCCGGACACTCGATTTTCCATAGTCTGACCGAACAGAAAGCGCCGGCCCGCGTGGGTCAAAATCAGCCGTCGCTGGGCGCGCGTCATGCCCACGTAAAACAGCCGGCGTTCTTCAGCCGGCTCAATTTTCCGATTCGCCGGTAAATAGGGCAGCAAACCATCCTCACAGCCGACGATAAACACGACCGGAAACTCCAGCCCCTTCGAAGCATGGAGGCTCATCAGCGTGACCCGATCCGCCCGCTGATCGTACTGGTCCGTCTCGCTTTGCAGCGCCATCGTCGTCAGAAAATCTCTCAGGCGGTTGCGTAACGGAGTGGAGCGGCGCTGCAAACGGTCGATCCGCTCCCTTTCGGCGTCGCTGTACTCGATGCCATGCAGCCCAGCCCATCCTTCGGCTGCGGCCTGGATCCGCTCCGACACCGGCGAGGAAGCGCTGTTCGCTAAGGCCTGCGCCAGATCGAGCGTCCCTGCCAGCCGCTCCCGCTGCGATCGTCGCTGCGCGCCGCTTATTGCCCCGGTGGAAAGGGCTGCGCGCCAGTCTGTCGCCAGGCCCGGCGCGCCAGGCCGCGACCTGTGCAAAGTCACCAGGTCTGCCACCGCCTCCGCAGCGAGCGCGCCTTTTCCCTCCATCAATACCCGCTCCCAATGGACGCGACTGTCCGGCATCTGTGTCAGCCACAGGAGCGAAAGGATTTCCCGGATCGGCTTTTGTTCCGTTAGCGCCGTCCCACCGACGGTCTCGTAAGGAATGCCAGAGCGGTCAAAGGCCTCCTCCAGCAGCTTCGCCTGGGCATTGAGCCGGTAGAGGACGACAAAGTCGCCGAAAGCCCAGTTTTCTGGCAGGCCGTCGTCGTCTACCCGGCCGGAATCCAGCGAAAAATAGCTGATCCCGCCCACCATCCGCTCCACCTGATGGACGACATATTCGGCTTCGGCTTTATCCGTAGGCGCGCGATAGACATCCAACTTCACCTGTTCGGCGAAGTCGGCGATCAGCGCTGTCGCTTGGTGGTCGGGATCGCGGGAGATCACCTGTGTCGCCGCGTCCAGGATCGCCTGGGCCGAACGGTAGTTGCGCTCCAGATAAAGCCGCTGTCCACTGGGAAAATCCTCGGCAAAGGACAGAAAATAGCGGTGATCCGCGCCCCGAAAGCCGTAAATTGCCTGGTCCGGGTCGCCGATGACGCACAGATTTGCGCCCCCCGCGGCCAGCAATCGCAGCAGTCGGTACTGGGCAGCGTTCACATCCTGATATTCGTCCACCGAGATCCAGCGGAAGCGCGCCTGTATCGTCTGCAGAATGGCCGGCTCGGTTTCCAGCAGCTGTACAGCGCGCAAGATGAGATCGTCGAAATCGAGGGCATCGGCCTCTGCCAATGCAATGTGATAGCGTTCCCAAATGACGTCGATGGTCGGCAGGCGCGTGTCCAGCGCACGCTCGGCCGGCCTGGCTGTCCTCTCGCTGTTTGCTCCAGGCCGTTCGGTCGTCAATCCATTCTTGCGCGCCGAAATCGCCTCCAACGCCGCCCGCAGTTCCCTGGCAGACAGATCCGGACAGGCGCGCCTTAGCAGCAGTTGCCGGTCATCTTCATCGAGAATGGTGAATGTCTCTGGTATGCCGATGGCCTCGCCGTACTCCTGTAGCAGGCCGGCCCCCCACTGGTGGAATGTGCCGACTGTGATCTGCCGCGACCGCTCTTCGCCTAACAGTTCGGTCAGCCGTTCCCGCATCTCTTCCGCGGCTCTGTTCGTAAACGTCACTGCCAAAATCGATCTAGGCGGCGCGTCTACTGTCTCTATCAGATGGGCAATGCGCACGGTCAGTGTGCGGGTCTTGCCTGTGCCCGGCCCGGCGACAATCGCCAGTGGACTGTCTGTGTGGGTCGCCGCAGTCCGCTGCGCAGGGTTGAGTTGGTCAAACCAATCGACTAGAAGCCGTGGAGGCGAAGAGGCGAATGTCAGATTGGTTTGACCGGCCTTCTCCAGTATTGAGTTGTCGGCGGGGGCTGCTTGCCGTGCTGTCGGCAATCTGGCTCTGTCATCATCTGTCGGCCGTTGCGGAGCCTTTTGATCGTCGCTTGCGCCCTCTTGCGATGCGGGTCTCTCGTCTGCAAACATCCCGATCTGAAATGTAGACAACCGATCTGCTTCCCCGTCGAACAGGCGGATAACGCCGTACTCGCCATCGTAGCCGCTTTGCGTGTGCACCTCGCCGGCCCGCATGCGGCGGATGCCCTCCGCCAGCAGAGGACCGCCGGCCGCGCCGATCTCCTCCAGAGGAAGTTCCCGCAGAATCGTCAACTCTGGCCCCAGCCGCCCCAGCAGACGCAGATATTCTGTCTGCACCCGTTTGGAATTGGGGCCGACGCCGAGAATCTCTGCCAACGCTTCTGGCAGGGGGACGAGACTGGTGAAGGGCGCAGGAGAATGCGGACGCGCGCCATGCGGGCGGTCGGCCAACTCCTCGATCCGGTGGTAGACGCCCACTGTCACCGGTTTGCCACAGGTAGGGCAACGCCCCTTGTGGGCGATCGTCGTGACCGGTTCCCAGCAGACCCCGCACTTGCGATGGCCGTCCAGGTGATACTTGCCTTCCTCCGGGAAGAACTCAATTGTGCCCTGGAACTGCGCTGGGTCGCCGCTCTGTAGCGCCTCGAACAGCGCGTCGTAGCTCAAGTCCGTGTCGAAAAGGGTTGCCTCTCGCGCCAACTTCGGTGGCGAGTGCGCGTCGGAATTGGAGATGAGTGTGTAGGTATCCAGCCAGGAGACCCGCCAGTTCATCGGTGGATCGGAGGAGAGTCCGGTCTCGACAGCGAAGATATGGGACGTCAGGTCGTTGAAACATTCCTCCAGCGAATCGAAACCGGACTTTGAACCGAGGATCGAAAACCAGGGTGTCCAGATGTGAGCGGGAATCAGATGGCAGCGGTCGTCCACCTCCAGAACGATCTCCAACAGATCCCGGCTGTCCAGACCGAGAATCGGACGCCCGTCCGCGCGGATGTTGCCGATCTTTTCCAACTCCGCTTGGAGGATAGCGGTGGCCTCGACCGACGGGGCAAAGACAATATTATGTACTTTGCGCGTGCGGTCATACTTTTTGTAGATGTTGCTGATCTCTCCGCCGATGAGAAAGCGCACAGACCCCCGGCAGGATGCGGGCACTTCGTCTGCCACCGCGGCGGTGTGTTCCGATTTGAGTCGAAACAGGCCTTCTTCGGCCGGCTCCAGCTTCTCCTGAAGCTCTGCCAGCCAGCCAGGATGGGCGATATCGCCCGTGGCCACCACCTGAACGCCTTTGAGCTGCGCCCATTTCCATAGGTGTTCAAACGTCAGGTTTTTGCTGGTGGCCCGGGAATAGTGGGAATGCAGGTGAATATCGGCGACAAGCTTCATTCTGTTTGCCAGCTGTTCCAGTAGGTTTTGATGGGCTTGCGCTTGGCCGCTTTGAAGTCGTCGCCTTTGAAATAGGCGACCGGCAGCAGCGCGGCCTGGGTAATGCCGTCGGGGATGCCCAGCAGGTCGGCGACCTCCCGCTCGTACTGCAGGTGGAGGGTCGTCCAGGCAGAGCCGAGTCCTCTGGCTCGCAGTGCCAGCATTAACGACCAGGCGGCCGGCAGGATCGAGCCGTACAGACTGGCCTGGGCAGCCGGCGCCGGATCCTGAGGACGCCCTTCGATGCAGGGGATCACCAGAACCGGCGCATCCTGTATGTGGTCGGCCAGATAGCGGGCGGAGCTGATCACCCGCTGCATCTGTCTGTCTTCCGCTGTGCGGACCGGCGCGGCCGACGCAGTGCGCTGGGCGTTATAGCCGTACCAGGCCTGCCGGTACAGTTCGGCGATGCGGCGCTTCTTCTCCCCGTCGGTCACGATGACAAAGCGCCAGCCCTGACGGTTGCTGCCGCTGGGGGCCTGGACTGCAATGTCCAGACACTGCTCGATGACTTCTCGCTCGACAGGGCGGGTAAAGTCCAGCCGTTTGCGCACGGAGCGGGTGGTGGTCAACAGGTGGTCGAGAATGGCCAGATTTTTCGGAGTTGCGAGGTTCATTTGGCCTCCTTGCGGCGCCGGGTCAGCGCGGCGGTGAATGTCTTGTGTTCTTGCGAGGCGATTCCCTGCTGAAGGACCTCCAGCGTCTGAGGCATCTCCCCGGACAGGAGAGCATCCGGCGGTAGCCACAAGCCAGGGAAGACTTCGCTCTTTAGCGCGCCGTGTTCGTCGGGTTGTCGCTCTTCGTAGACGCCTTCGCGTAGCATAAACCAGATGATCCGCTGCTCCTAGTATACCCGATCCGATCCCACGCATTCAAGCGCGCCTCTTGCGAGGGGCGCCTCCCGGCGTCTCCGCGCCAGCGAACAGTGTGGGCGGGAGTGAAAACACAACGCAAGGACGCCAGGACGCAAAGGCGCAAAGAAAAACCAGGGAGTTCATTGTGTCCCGGCGTCTCTGCGCCTTTGCATTTTTTTCAAATCGTCCTCAACACCGGCAGGCCGTCTGCAATCTCCACCGTCTCCAGGCTGACGCTGATGACCTTTCCGATCAGATTGACGATGTAGCGCGGGTCAGCGGCGCGGTTGGGGTCGTTGACGATGCCGCTGCGTTTGTCTGTCTTGACGCGGTACTGGTCGATGATCCACTCCAGGGCCGAGCGGTTGCCCAGCCGATAGTGTAACGCTTTTGCTGGAATCCCGCCCAGTGTCAGGAAATCGTTATATTGGAGCTGTGTTTTGTCTCGGGAGAGTTTCATCTTCTCGACGCGCCAATCGAGCGGCAGATCCGGGTTTTCGCTGACTGTCAGCGGATAGGCGGGCATCTCTTCATAGCCGACGTGGATTTCGGCCAGGCGCGCGCCGGCTTGGGCAAAGGTCCGGAAGTCCGGGGCAAAGGGCAGGCGCGGCAGGTCGCGCTTGAGGTTGGCCTGGTAGCGCTCGCGGTAGCGCGGATGGTGGAGGATAGCGTAGATGGCATGGAAGATGTCCCATTTCCCGATAGAATCGTCGCTGTACTGCCTGCGGAACCGTGCCAAGGCCCAATCGGTGATATTTTCGCGGCGGTTGCTGCCGTCCTCGTCGTAGACGTAGAAGGGGAAGCATTGGGTTTTTTCAAAGGCTAAATCCAAGGCGGGAATCATGTTTGTTATAAGACAACCAAAGCCTTTTCTATCACCGATGCCAGCAACACAAATCACTCGATTTTCCGTTTCGGTCTTCGGTGTGGGAAAAATTCGATGCTGTTGATAGCGCTCTTCATTCCAGAAGGTATCGAAGTAGAGGTATTTCTGACAGAACGGACGATACAACGAGGTGCGAAAGTGCGAATCGTCATAGTTGCTTGACTCCAATTTTTTAAGTGATGCCTTAACCTGACGAGTCCATTTGATGCGTGGGTCGTTCGTATCAATAAAACTTTCAACAGGGTCGTTGGGGTCATGCCTTCTCTTGCGGTCAACGGCGCTGTTGTATATTTCGATAAATGCGCCAACTCGCTCTTGCAGCAGCTTGAGATCGAACGAGTAAGCCAAAACATCACGGGCCGTATTGACACCGAGGCTATACACCTTACATATCACATCCACCGCCTCGCCTTTTGTCGCCTTCGCTTCCTTGCTTCCCAGCGGGATGAAGGTCTCAAATTCGGCGTGAAGTCCCTCTGTCAGCCAGGTGTGTCGCCTGTCCGGTCTGATCTCTCGCCACTCTATATTGCCTGCGTGTTGACGTTCATGCAGAAAGTCGAATTTCCGCTGTTTGTTCCACAGATCGTCGGTTCGATAGTAATAGATGCGAGATAGCTGGCCTTGTGGTTGTCCGCCCCTACGCTTCACAAACAGGTTGATGCTTACCCCCACCCGAATGCCGAATACATTGGCATCCGATACCTTCAAGCCCTTGCGCGCGTTCCCGCCCAAATCGAGACTGTACAGGGTATCGAAATCGTCTGCCAGATGCTTTCTCATGCCATCAAAGGCCACAGCGTCGAGAAAGCTGTTGTTGGTGATAAAGGCGACAATCCCTTCCTCGCCAATGCGGTCCGACGCCCAGCGGATCGCCTTCACATACGGGTCGGAGAGTTTGTTCTTATTGGTCGCCTTCGAGGCTTGCGCGTAGGTCTCCGCAACCAGCGCATCCATCGTCTCGTATTTGCGGTTCTTGTTGTTGTCGTTCTCGTTGACCTGTCCGACGTTGTAAGGCGGATTGCCGATGACCACGAACATCGGCGGCTTCTGCGTCTCCAGGCGCTGCGCGTTCGCAGGCGCGAACAGCGGCAGCTGGCGGTCTTCCGCCAGATCGAAGGTGTCCACCAGACAGATGCCTTCAAAGGGCTGATACGCGCCGGTCGCGGCGTAAAATTCATGCTCGATGTTCATGCTGGCGATGTAGTAGGGCAGCAGCATCACCTCGTTGCAGTGCAGCTCCGACCTGTACTTGTCCTCCAGCGCGGTCCTGCGTATCTCCCGCATCAGGCGCACGATGAAGTTGCCCGTGCCCACGAACGGGTCGATGATATGCACGCCGGGGTCGGATAGCGAACGGTTAAACTCCGTTTGCAGAATGTGGGCAACGCTTTGCGCCATGAAATCGACGATCGGCTGCGGCGTGTAGACGATGCCATGCGTATCCGCCACCCTGACCGAAAAGCCCTGGAAAAACTGCTCGTAGACGGTGTTGAGAAAATGCTGCTTCTGGGAAAAATCGCTGATGGTTGCGGCCACGCGCTCGATGACCACGTAGAAACGATCCAGACTGTGGAGAAAATCAGGCCGACTGAACGACTGCGATGTGAGCGCGTCGATCACCTTCTCGATCTCATTGGCGATGACATTGCGGCGCGTGAAGTCGGGGTTGCTGAAGACGGTGCGGAACAGACGCTCGGTCAACAGATGCTGTATCAGCATCTCCTCGACCGTCGCTTCAGAGAGATTCGGATTGATCGATTGGCGACATTTCTCCAGAAAACCGGCAAAGGCCGTGGCAAAGCGGCGGTTGCTCTGCCGCTCCTTGTGGATCAAGCGCGCCAGGCCGCGCCCAATGTCGGGCACTCTGTCTTTGCACTGCGCGACGGCCTCCTCCCAGGCGGCGTACTCCTGCGGAAGGTAGCTGAAGAAGGCTTCGAGTATCTGTATCAGCTGCGCCGGGTCGCTCAGGTCGGCGTCAAGCAGCTGCCGACCGTTCTGCCACAGGATCGCCCGTTGCGGCGTCTGGAAGAGGATGTTGTCGCGCGGATAGCCGGCCTCGAACTTGCGCCGCGCTTCGGTCAGCAGGTCGTCGTGGATGTCCTTCGCCTCCCAGATGCCATGCGTCAACTTGAAATCGTCGATCAGGGCGCCGTCGACTATGATGCGCTTGTTGCCGCGCGCAGTGTTCGATGCGCCTCTGCGCGCAAGAGGCGCGATGGCGTGTTCGGGTACCAGGGTCCAGGCGCACTGCCGCGCGCAGTGTTCGAGCAGCGCCTGAAAGGCGGAGCGTACCGCGCTTTCATGGCTGACGCCGAGGCGGTCGAAGCGCTCGAGCGCGGCGTAGTATGCCCGGATGGGCTTGTGCGTAGGTTTGAGGGTGAGAGTTGGCATGTGCGCTATCGTACCGCTGCGGCGCAGGTGGCAAATTCAGATGGGCGCCTCCCAAGATCAGATGGCCGCACTGTCATTGTCGCCCTTCTTATTGCCAACTGCAAACCCGCGTAGCGTCTCCACAACCACTTGCGCGCAGGCCGTTGAACAAGGCAAATCATCCTGTGTATCCTTCCATCCTGAAAATCCTGATGCGGACACTCTGTTCCTCTCCCCAAAAATCTGGGACGCGCCTCTTGCGAGCAGAGGCCCATTCAATCTTCCCAGCGGCGGTCCATAATCGAGTAGCCGCCATCCACCACCACACTGCTCCCGGTGACGAAATCGGCTGCGGCAGAGGCCAGGAAGATGGCAGCGCCGGCCAGGTCGTCTGTCGTGCCCAGACGTCGGGCGGGCGTTTTGTGGCGTATCTCTTCACCCAGAGGGCCGTCGAGCAGCGCACGGTTGAGATCGGTCTTGTGCCAGCCCGGCAGCAGGGCGTTCACCTGAATGTTGTGAACCGCCAGCTCCACGGCCAGCCCGCGGGTCAGGCCGAGGAGCCCGGTTTTGGCCGCCGCGTAGTTGACGACATTGGGCGGCCCGAGCAGCGAATACATCGAACCGATGTTGATGATTTTACCGCCCTTGCCGGCGTTGACCATCGCTTTGGCCGCGGCTTTGGCGCAGTAGAAACTGCCGTTCAGATGGGTGTCGATGACAGCGTGCCAGTCGTCTGTATCCATATCGAGAATATTGATCCGGCGGGCGATGCCGGCGTTGTTGACGAGAATGTCGAGGCTGCCGTACTTTTCAACGATTGCGGTCACCGCCTGATTGACCGCCTCTTCGTCGCGCACGTCCAGGGATATGACCGCGTGGCCGTCGCCCAACTCCTGCGCCATTGTCGCGTTTTTCTGCGAATTGCGTCCGCTGGCAATGACCGTCGCGCCCATCTCTTTGTACCCCAATGCGATGGCGCGGCCGATGCCGCCGTTGCCGCCGGTGATCAATGCGACTTTACCATCCAGTGAAAATGAATTCCGCATGATTCTCCTCCTGCGTATGTTCCTGTTGTCGAGCTGATGCTCGTTCATTTTGATAACGCTTGTTTGCTATTGTCGGGGAACAGAAATGGATCTGCAAGACGAGAAGCGGGCAGATAAGGTGGTTCTCTTCATCATCTTGAAGGTATTGTGACGCATCGGGCAGATTCATGATCGATTGCTCTTGTAAAAGAGCGTGAGCGCAACTTTATCTTTCGCTTTTTTACGCGTTTTACGCGCGCAAGAATTGACAAAGAATTTTCAATGTGGTATTCTTTTCATCGTAGAGAGAATCCCAATCGATTGCCCAGCGAGGACGACTTGACAAAGTGAGCACTGAAAAAGCGCCAAAATCAATTGCCGATCTGATCTGTAGCGAGGACGACTCACTGTTGCCTATCAACCTGTTGGACGGACCGACCGCGGCCGAGATATTGTTGTCCAGTAATCTGCGCTATGAGTGGCGCGGGTTTTCTTTTGGCAACTTTTGGTTCGGTTATTATTTCGGCATAAATCAGCCGTCTCCGCTGGTTGAGGAGCGTTGGGCTGTGTAGGTACAGTCAGCGTCAAAGACACTCAAAGCGTGGAGACGATTCTCCACGCTTTTTTTTGTGTTCGTATAGAAGCGTTCTCGCTGAAGTAGAAAGCGCCATCTCGAAAGGGTCTGCTCCTCAGTAGTGATTGCAGTCCCTTTCGAGAGAAACTGGAGAGAGCTGTGATCTGTCGAGGAGTGCGGGGAGCGACAACAGTTGAACGGGACACGCCGGAAGAAGTTTTGCGGGCAACCCGAGAACTATTGGCATTGATAATTCGGCTGAACAAAATCGACTCCGAAGATGTAGCGAGTGTCATTTTCACTACCACCCAGGATGTAGTCAGCCAGTATCCGGCGCTGGCAGCCCGTCAGTTGGGATGGATGGAAGTGCCGCTCCTCTGTGGGCATGAGATGGAAGTGCCGAACAGTCTTCCCAGATGCATTCGCATTTTGCTGCACTGGAATACCGACATGCCGCAGTCGCAAATTCAGCATATCTATCTGAACGAAGCCCAAAGTCTGCGCCCGGACAAAAGCCTCGCCGAAGAGATCGATATAGACGAACTCAACCGTTGGATCGATGAGCAACTGACAGGCTGATGAAGTCGATGAGGATCAGGTGTTTGGGGATGAGAGATTGGGCGCGAGGGATGTCTGACGATGAATGTCCCCGTACGCAATACACAATTCGCAACATGGAGCAGTCCGATGTCAATTGTCGCATTTCAGGGAGAGCATGGCGCATACTCCGAAGAAGCCATCCGTCAACAGTTCGGAGCCGAGGTCGATACGGCGCCCTGTCGGACATTTGAGAATATCTTCGCGTCTCTGGACGAAGAGCGCGCCACAGTGGGAGTCGTGCCGGTGGAGAATTCTCTCGCCGGTAGCGTCAACAAAGCCTATGACCTGCTGCTGGATCACGACTTTCGGGTTCAGGGCGAAATCCTTTTGCGCGTGCAGCACAACCTGCTGACAGTGCCCGGCAATGGCGACAAAATTGAGCAGGTGCGCAGCCATCCCCAAGCGTTGGCGCAGTGCGAAGGTTTTCTCAACCGCAACGGCTACGCAGCCATTCCCTGGTATGATACAGCCGGCAGCGCCAAAGAACTGGCGGAGAACCCAGAGTCGAATGTGGGCGTGATCGCCAGTTCTCTGGCCGCAGAGATTTATGACCTGGAGATCGTCCAGCAGGGCATCGAGGACCTGCACTACAACTTTACCCGTTTCTTTATCATCGGCAGAGGCGAAGCGGAACGGACGGAAATGTCCAAGACCTCCCTCGTCTTTGCCACGCCACACAGCCCCGGCGCGTTGTACGCCTGTCTCGGCGAGTTTGCCGATCGCAACATCAATCTCGCCAAGCTGGAGAGCCGCCCCCGGCGCAACCGGCCCTGGCAGTATGTATTTTATCTGGATTTCGAGGGTCACTGGCAAGACCCGGACTGTAGCGCTGCGCTTTTGGGCCTGCTCAACCGGGCGGCGTTTGTCAAGATGTTGGGTAGTTATCCCGCGGCGCCACAACTCAGTACGGACCGCTACACGCAGGAGGCCATCTTGCAGATTTAGAAAAAGGGAGCCGTGTTGGTGTAATTTGAATGAGCAATGCGTAGGCAGAGGAGAGTGAACACCCGCCGCGCAAAGCATTCATCACCTATTGATATGTCAATCATAAATCTGTAATAGCAAAGGATCTGTCAATGATCGTCGTCATGAAACAGAACGCAACACCGGATCAGGTGGAAACAGTCGTCAAGCGGGTAGAGGACCTCGGCTACAAAGTGCATCTGAGCCGAGGCGAAGCCCGCACAATCGTCGGCATCATCGGCGCGGACGATTATCTGCTTCAGCAGGACACCTTCGAAGTGCTGGATGGCGTTGAGAAGACCGTCCGTATTATGCAGCCGTACAAATTCGCCAGCCGGGATTTCGTCCAGACATCGACGCAGATCCCGGTCAACGGGGTCAGCGTCGGCGGTCAAAAGATCGTTGTCATGGCCGGCCCGTGCAGTGTGGAAAGCCGGGAGCAGATCCTGGAGACGGCTCACGCGGTGAAGGAGGCCGGAGGCTCTATGCTGCGGGGTGGGGCCTTCAAACCCCGTAGCAGCCCGTACAGCTTTCAGGGGCTGGGCGAAGAGGGCCTCAAATATCTGGCCGAAGCCAGGCAGCAGACCGGTCTGCCGATCATTACAGAAGTAATGAGTTCGGAAGACATCGAACTGGTTGGCGACTATACCGATATTTTTCAGATTGGCGCGCGCAACAACCAGAACTATCCGCTGCTGAAGGCCGTAGGCAAGACGAGCAAACCCGTCTTCCTCAAGCGGGGCATCAGCGGTACGATTCAGGAACTGCTGATGGGGGCTGAATACATCCTGAGCAACGGCAATATGCAGGTGATGGTTTGCGAGCGAGGTATTCGCA
This sequence comes from uncultured Caldilineaceae bacterium, assembly GCA_958295915.1. Lineage (GTDB taxonomy): Bacteria > Chloroflexota > Anaerolineae > Caldilineales > Caldilineaceae > Bin5. Next base: position 692,163 of record OY282381.1, on the reverse strand, counting down.
CCTATGAAACTGCCACCCGCAATACCTTTGACATCAACGCCATCCCGGTGTTGAAGCGACTCACGCATCTGCCAGTCGTGGCCGATCCGGCCCACGGAACCGGCCAGTGGGAGTATGTAGCCCCGGTAGCGAAAGCCGCCGTTGCCGCCGGGGCCGATGCCTTGATGATCGAAGTGCATCCGAACCCGTCAAAAGCCTGGAGCGACGGCGCGCAAAGTCTCACATTCGAGCGTTTCGGCCAGCTGATGCAGGAGTTGCAGGCGATTGCCAGCGCTGTCGGACGCGAGCTCTGAGGCATGGGTATCTCAAGGGATTGTGGAGCGACGCGCGCGCAGTGAGCCGGATGGGCCGCGGGCGAGACGCCCGCGAGCCCAGACGCAAACCGTCGCTCCCTTATCCCTCATTGCCCCTTGTATTGTGTAATGAAATCTCTCGCCGATTGCAGTGTTGCCGTCATCGGGCTGGGCCTGATGGGCGCAAGCCTGTGTATGGATCTGAAACAGCGCAACCTGTGCCGGGAGGTACGGGGTGTCACGCGCAGCCTCAGCACAATATTGCGCTCCTTTCACGAAAACGCTGTCGATCTGGCGACGACCGATCTGAATTCCGGTGTCGCCGGCGCCGATGTCGTCATTCTATCCACACCGGTGCGGGCAGTGATCGCCATGCTGGAGACATTGGGGCCAATCCTGTGGCCGGGTACCGTCGTGATGGATATGGGTAGCACGAAGGCCGAAATCTGCGCGGCAATGAGCCGGTTGCCGGCGACGGTTCAGCCCATCGGGGGACATCCCATGACCGGCAAAGAGACGGCCGGCTACGCGGCCGCGCAAAGCGGACTGTACGAGGGCGCGCCATGGGTACTCACGCCCCTACCCTGCACAACCCCGGAAACTATCACCCTGGCCACTGAACTGGCTACCGCAATCGGAGCCTTTCCCATTGTGCTGGAGCCGGCCCGCCATGATCGGCTCGTGGCCGCGATCAGCCATCTGCCCTTTCTGCTGGCAAGCGCCTTGGTCCACACGGTAGCGGATAGCGGCGCCGCCGATGCCGCTGTTTGGGAGCTGGCCGCCGGTGGTTTTCGCGACACCAGCCGGGTGGCAGCCAGTGATACGCAGATGTTCCTGGATATCCTGATGACCAATCGCAGCGCGGTTCTGGCGCAGTTGGGCACGCTGTCCGCTCATCTGCAGGAACTGCGCTCCCTACTCGCAGACGGTGACGAACAGACCCTGCGGGCGAAGTTGACTCGATCCCAGCAGATGCGGGCGAATTGGCGGAAGCCATAGTTCAGTAGTCACCAAGGAGAGGCAACCATGGCGTTTAGCGACTTCCAGACAGTCGAGCAGGTTCTCCGGCATCATCCCTTGCTCGTCGCACAGGCGCGTTTCTTACCCGCTGCTCGGCTGGCGCCTCCGGACTGGTTCCTGGAGAATTCGATCAGTGATCCACCTAAGGTTTTGGGAAGTGTCGATTTCCTGTCTGCTGAATGTGAGATACAGCTGGAGTCCGTATCTGCCGCCTCCTGAAATGGACGCGCACGCAATCGCTTACTCTTCACTCAGCGCGCCTCTGCTCGAAAGAGGCGCATTGCAACCGTAAAGGTAGCCCTCATGACCGATATCCTCACCATCCGCGGCGATCAGCCCCTGAAAGGTCAATGCGCCGTTCCCGGCGACAAATCCATCAGCCATCGGGCAGTGATCTTCGGTTCGATTGCCGAAGGACGCACATGTATTCGTAACTTTCTTGACGGTCATGACTGTCGGGCCACCATAGGCATCATGCGGGCGCTGGGTGTGTCCATCGACGAAATCAACGACACGCAACTGGAGATACACGGCGTTGGTCTCGATGGCCTGCAAGAGCCGGATAACGTACTCGACTGCGACAACAGCGGCACGACGATGCGTCTGATGGCAGGACTTCTGGCGGGCCAGACATTCATGAGCGTTCTCAACGGCACAGGCCAGATCCGAGGCCGTCCGATGGGCCGAATCGTCGATCCCCTACGCACGATGAACGCGCGGATCTTCGGACGTCAAAATGGCAAATACGCGCCCTTGACCATTGCGCCCAGTCGGCTGAACGCCATCGAATACCCCATGCCCATCGCCAGCGCGCAAGTGAAAAGCTGCCTTCTCTTGGCGGGCCTGTACGCCCACGGATTGACTATTGTGCGCCAGCCGGGGCCGGCCCGGGATCACACCGAGCGGATGCTGGGCGCAATGGGCGCGCCGGTCACTGTCCTTGGCAACACGATTCACAGCGAACGCCCCCAAACCCCGCTGCAACCCTTGGATATCACCATCCCCGGCGATATCTCCTCTGCCGCCTTCCTGCTCGTGGCTGCCTCTGCCCAGCCGGACAGCAAACTGACGATTGTCAACGTAGGCATCAACTCGACCCGCACAGGCATCGTCGATGCTCTCATCGAAATGGGGGCCGACATCCTACGCAAAGATCGCTCGCTCCAGGGCGGTGAACCGCTGGCGAGTCTGGTGGTCAGCGGCGGCGGGCTGCGGGGCACGCAGTTCGGGGGCGAGCGGATCGTTACCATGATCGACGAGCTGCCGGTTCTCGCTGTGGCCGCCACCCAAGCCCAAGGCCGCACCGTTGTGCGAGACGCCCAGGAACTGCGGGTGAAAGAGACAGATCGCATCGCCACGACCGTCTCCGAACTGAAAAAGATGGGGGCACAGATCCAAGAGACCGCGGACGGTTTCATCGTTGACGGGCCGACGCAACTTAGCGGTACAGTCGTCGACAGCCACGGGGACCACCGGCTGGCAATGGCCCTGGCCGTGGCCAGCTTGATTGCCAAAGGCGAGACCACAATTTACAATGCGCATGTAACCGCTGATAGTTTTCCCGGCTTCGAGTCGACTTTGCGCGCGCTGAACGTGGACGTGCAAGAGACGGATGGGACGAAAAAAAATGACTGAACCACAGCAACACACATCCGACTCGCGGCGACCAGACGCCACCGACTCGGAGCTACTTCCGACGGACATTACCGCCGCCACCACACTCGTCGGCCTGATAGGCTGGCCTATCACCCATTCGATCAGCCCGCAAATGCACAACGCAGCCTTTGCCGCCCGGCGTATGAACTGGCGTTATCTGGCATTTCCCGTGCCGCCGGAGCGGGTGGCGGAAGCTGTCGCCGGCCTGCCGGCTCTGGGCCTGCGAGGCGTCAATGTGACGGTGCCCCACAAGCAGGCCGTGATGTCCCATCTGGACCGCTGGACGCCGGCGGCTGAGGCCATTGGCGCGGTCAACACAATTGTCGTGGATGAGGATCGACACCTCAGCGGCGACAATACCGACGCCGCCGGATTCATCGCCGATCTGCGGGCCCACGCAGTCGATCCCGCCGGCAAGCGGGCGCTGGTTATTGGCGCTGGAGGCTCCTCCAGGGCGATCGTGTACGGGCTGGCTGAGGCCGGCGCGCATTCGGTTACTATACTCAATCGCACCGTTGCCAAGGCTGTCGATCTGGCCGCAACAATGCAATCCTACTTTCCGGACATTTGCATGCGCAGCGCGCCATTCCCCGATGATGTGACCGCCAGTGCAGAGACTGCTGATCTGATCGTCAACTGTACCTCTCTGGGAATGGAGCCGCGCATCGAAGGGCTGCCTTGGGAGGAAGATGTGGAGTTTCGGGACGATCAGATCGTCTACGACCTGGTCTACAACCCAGCCATGACTCGGCTGTTGCAATTGGCCTCCACAGACGGGGCCACAGCCATAGGTGGCCTGGGCATGCTCGTGTATCAGGGCGCGATCGCCTGGGAAGCATGGACCGGCGAAGCCGCGCCGGTGGATGTGATGCAGCGGGCCACAAATATCATCTTCGACCGTGCATGACGGGTAGAAAGCGGGCGAGACGCCCGCGATCCCAGTGGATTCAAATCCGTCGCCAATCTCAATTTGAGGAACTTTAGATGGTTCTCACCACCACATCAACATCTGTCAACTATCGCGCTGTGCCGGACGAGAGCGGCCGTTTCGGGCCGTACGGCGGCAAATATGTGCCGGAGACGCTCATGCCCGCGCTGGATGAGCTGGAAGAGGCATACCTTCAGGCCCGCGATGATGGAGAATTCATGGCGGAGTTGGCCCACTTGCAGCATACATACGTAGGCCGCCCGACTCCACTCACATATGCTCGCCGCTTGAGCGAGCGCCTGGGCGGAGCCCAGATCTACCTGAAACGGGAAGATCTGGCCCACTCCGGCGCCCACAAAATCAACAATGCCCTGGGCCAGGCGCTGCTGATGAAGCGCAAAATGGGCAAAACGCGTATCGTCGCCGAAACAGGCGCCGGCCAGCACGGCGTCGCCACCGCCACCGCGGCCGCGCTGTTGGGCATCGAATGCGTTGTCTATATGGGCATTGTTGACATGGAACGCCAGAAACCGAATGTCTTCCGCATGCAGTTGCTCAGCACGGAAGTGCGGTCGGTGGATAGCGGTTCCCAGACCTTAAAAGACGCCATCAACGAGGCCATCCGAGATTGGGTAACGAACGTGGCAACCACCCATTACCTACTGGGCAGCGTCCTCGGCCCTCATCCCTACCCGGCGATGGTGCGGGACTTCCAATCGATTATCGGCTGCGAAGCCTACAGCCAGATGCAGGACACCGCCCAAGGGGGCCCTGGACGATTGCCGGATGTGATCGTCGCCTGTGTCGGCGGCGGCAGCAACGCCATCGGTATCTTTCATCCCTTTCTGGAGGAGGAGACCGTTCGCCTCGTTGGCGTGGAGGCCGGCGGCCACGGCATTGAAGGCGGCGCGCACGCCGCCCGTTTTGCCGACCCGAAACTGGGCCGACTTGGTGTCCTGCAGGGTACCAAGAGCTATGTCCTTCAGGATAGCGACGGGCAAATCGCCCTCACCCATTCGATTTCCGCCGGCCTGGACTATGCCAGCGTTGGGCCGGAACATGCCTGGCTGCGGGATATGGGCCGCTCCCAATACACCTATTGCACAGACGCGCAGACCCTGAAGGGGTTCAAAGCTCTGTGCGAACTGGAGGGGATTATCCCCGCCTTGGAAAGCGCCCACGCCATCGGGCACGTGCTGGAATTGGCCCCACAAATGGCGCGGGATCAGGTGATTCTAGTCAATCTCAGCGGGCGGGGTGACAAGGATTTGGGCACAGTCATGAAGACGGTAGGCGGAGAAAGGTAAGTTGCGCTAACTTTGAGCGCGAGGTGAAAGATGAGCGGAATCGAACGCATTGAACAGGTTTTTCGCGATTTGAAGCGGGCAGAAAGCGCTGCATTTATGCCCTATCATGCTATGGGCTATCCCAACCGGCAGGCATCTTTGGAGGTGATCGCTGCCCTGACGGAAGCCGGCGCGGATCTTTTCGAAATCGGCATTCCCCACAGCGACCCCCTGGCCGACGGGCCGACGATTCAATCCGCTACCTACGCGGCTCTCGTCGGCGGCACGACCGTTGCCGACTGCCTGCAAATGGTGCGAGAACTACGGGCGCAGGGTGTGGGAAAACCCTTTTGCGCCATGAGCTACTACAATCCGATTCTAGCCTACGGCGAAGAACGCTTCGTGGCCGATGCGGCAGAGGCTGGCATCGATGGCCTGATCGTTCCCGATTTGCCGCCGGGAGAATCGGAACTGCTGGAACCTGCTTGCCGGCAGGCCGGGCTGGCCACAATCTATCTGCTTGCCCCTACCAGTACCGAAGAACGCATACAAGCCGTAACCCGGCACGCCACCGGGTTCGTGTATCTCGTCAGTGTGACCGGCATCACCGGCGCGCGTGAGGAACTACCATCGGATCTGTTGGGATTCGTCAAGCGAGTGCGTCGGCATACAGATCTGCCTCTGGCTGTTGGCTTCGGCATCAGCACCGGCCCCCAGGCGGCCAAGGTGGCGGAGATTGTCGAGGGTGTTATCGTCGGTTCTGCGCTGGTAAAGGCTGCCGGTTCGGCGTCTGGCATCGCCGCAGTGCGGACCTTGGCCGAGGAGCTTGCGGTCGGCAGCCATACTGCAGTGGCTAGTGACCAGAAACGGCAGTAACTGCACCGACCACCGACCGCTAGCCACTGCCGTTCTGCATGACCGGTCGCAGTTTGAGACCGAGTTGGAGGGAAAAACGGGCGTCTGGATCGTTCAGATCCAGACTGGTGATGTTGGAGATGCGCTCCAGTCGGTAGGTCAGTGTATTGCGGTGGATATGCAGCGAAGTCGCTGTCTGGCTCAGGTTTCCGTGGCAGACAAAAAACGCTTCGAGGGTTTCGACCAGCTCTGCATTGCGGTTCCCGTCATGCTCAATCAGCGGCTCGATCGTTTTACGAAAGAATCGGGCCGCTTCCCGATTTCCGCCCAGCCCTGTCAGGAGTTGATACAGCCCCAGGTCTCCGAAATATGTCACCGGAGAAGCCTGCCAGGAATTTCCCATCCGCCAGCTTTCCCGAGCCTGCTCCAGACTGCGCAACCACTCCCGCACGGATGCGCCGGGTCTGCCGATGCCGATCACCAGAGACGCGTTGGGAAATGAAGCCAAGAAGTGCTCGACGAGGTTGTTTGCGATCGATTTGAACTCGCGTCCACTCTTGGAGTTGTCCGACGGCCAAAAAAGCAGCGCTACTTCAGCCCGGACAGAGAGCAAGATCGATTCCTGTCTCTCCGCCAGGTATTGCCGGAGCGCATTCGGCCAATCCTGGATACCTTCGGCTTGGATCATCCAGGCTGTGTGCGGTCGGATCAGGTCGAATCCCAAGGAGTGCCCACGCTGAATCCACGCCTCCTCGTCGGCAATTTCTGTTGCCAACAACTCATCCAGAAACACAGCCCGCATCTTTTCTTCGACGGCCCCGACCGCGTGCGCGCGGCTCCATGCCAGCGCGGCCGCCCCAGCTCCCTGCAACACTGCCAGCCTTTCGACTGTCGAGACTTCCTCTGATTGGCCAGGCCTCCAGCGCAGCAGAAGGCAATAGCCTTCGATTCGTTCGCCGACGATCACCGGGCTGACCACCATCTGGCGAAAACGCTGCTTGGTATCGATCTGGATGATGCCTGTCAATTCTGTGGTTTCGGCGAGTTCCGGGCCGAATTCAGCGGCGAGCCAGCTGCGCAAAGTCGTGCGGCTGGGTAGAGATGTCAGGACGCGCTGTTTGTGCTGTTCGGTCAATTCTTCCAGACCGGCAGAGGCTATCGGTGTGCCCTCATCTTTCAAAAAGAGCACCGGCTGTTCGGAGAACCGCGCCAGACGGTGCGCCACCACCTCAAGGTCGCCGCCGTCCAGTTCAATTTGTGTCAGTTCCCGTTGCAGATCCGCGGCTTTGGCCGCCAGGTAGCCTCCTCGATCAACGATCAGACGGATAACCGTCCGTTCGACGGTCAACAGGGATTCGGAGTCGGCCAGGGCTATCAGAGGAACCTGATTTTCCTCGGCGACGGCAATGATGTTCTCCGGCGTCTCGCCCAACACGCCAATGGCAGTGATACCGGCCTGGTGTAGGCCGTTCACGACATGATCCAGACGCATCTGCGGATCCAGTTGCCGCAGGTCCTCCATATCGATCAGCGCCAACTCTTCGCCGGCGAGATTCGGAAAAGCCGGCGGGCTGGGGCGCAAACTACAGGCCCAACTGACTGGACGATCCAGCAGCTCTTTACCAAACAGAATCTGAGATCCTTTCGGCAAAGCCAATCGGTAGACATCGTCAAGAGTTGTCGCATCCCGATACATCAGCGAAACCAGTCAGTACCGTATAGATCTGCGTCCAGCGCCACAGCAGGAAATCCCGCTGCCAATCCGTACAGAATCGAATCAGCGCGGCCATTCGTCGTCTATTTGCTCCAGGCGTTCAGCGCCGCCCCAGCCCGCGAGCCATCTGGGTCAGATTGAACCCGCTCAGCGCCGCGCCAACGGCGCCGCCCCATACGGCCCATAACAAAATGGCGGCGACACGAAGCCAGCTATACGGATTCTGACCGAAAAGCGGGATGACCACCGCCACCACCACTATGATCCCCAGAACGAGGCCGATCAGACTGGCGAGAAGAAGTTTGCCCACCGACTGATTCGGGCTCATCGCCCCGACCACAATCGGCCACAAAATCATCGAAAGGATGCCCACGATGGCTACAACCAGACCGTAAGCCTCCCCTGGCACAAAGAAACCAGCAACAAAAAGAATGTTGCCGATCAGGCCGGCGATGACCGGCCGCCAGTCGACGCCCAACACGCCTCTGGCCAGATCGTAGCCCACCAGCGGCGCCGCGCCGATCAGAATGCCCAGCAGAACCGGTAAGAACGGCACGCCTATCAGCAAAATCATCAGGAGGACGACTACCACCGTAGCCCCTCCCGCGTACAGTAACACTTTCCAGCGATTGTCATCTGTCTGGGCGATGTTCATGGCAGTCAAAATTGTCATGGCAAAACCTCCCCTGTCGGGTCGTAACTGTTAATTCTCTCTAACTCCCCCCGTTTTCGGAAGGAGGATCGGTTGGCGCACGGAAACAGCCGCGCCCTCCCTGACAATGGCGAGGGCCTGAAAAGGAAAGGGTTGCTCCTGGGGGCGTCCCGCCCGCCCTATCCCCGTTGAAAAGGGAGTCTGCCCCGGGGCGGGGATTATTGCTCGCCAGGCAGCCTCTCCCACTCCTCGATAGACCAGCCACTCACAATCATATACAACTGCGGTTTGTGATTCCGGCTCAGGATTAGAACCAGTTCGTCCTCTGCCGTCGCCGCGATTTCGTCCAGCCAAAGCCCTTCTGCGATCAGAGTTTGCAGTATTTTACCAGTCTGTTGCCAGCCGTGCAAGGGATCGCTATCGAGATCAGGAAAAACGGACGTTCCGTACAACACCAGGAGCAGATTGTTCTCCAGATGCAGGTCTAAATCGAACAGGACGCGGGCCTCCAGCGACGGCTTCTCGTCCCCTTCATCGGTGATCGACTCCTCATACAGGGCCAGCGCCATCGCCCTCTCACCTTCAAGGGCTTCAACCAGCGCTTCGTACAGATCGTCATCCAGTTGAAAGTGGAGACCAATCTCACTCGGTTCGTTTTCGCTGTTTGGGGTTTCCGTCACGATACCTCGGCGCGCCGTTCGAGAGATAGGCTGAATTTCTGCGGGTCGATCTTTGCGCCTCTTGCGAGCAGAGGCGCATTGCGACCTTTTATGTTCGTTCCGGCCCGATGACTATCATGCGGGTAGGTATCGTTATGGGCTCGGCAAAGTACTGACCACCGGCCTGAAAATGGCTGAACTTGACCGGCAGTCCCTGGTCGATGAACAGATTGGGCCCGTTCATCACATGGAAGTGCAGATGCGGCCCCGGCGAATTGCCGCTGTTGCCCACCCGTCCCAACAGACTGCCCCGCCGGATCATCTCGCCCTCATGTACCTGCAGACTGGCCTGTTGCAGATGCGCGTAGTAGCTGAACTCCCCGTTGGCGTGGCTGATCGCCACCGCATTGCCCAACATCCGCCGCATATCCCCACGCATGATCGCTTGGTCTGGAATCGCGCCGGGCGCCATATCCGGCATATCGAAGCATAGATATGCCACTTTGCCCCCTGCCGCCGCATATACCGGCTGATGCCAACTGTAGTGATCCGAAAGGGCGCGGCCGTCACCCGTATGCGTTCGTCCTGCCGGCCCCAGCTTCACGAAATCCACGGCAAAGGGCTGGCTGTACACCTCTGATTTATGGAGATCGCTCCAGTCCCCGGCCTGAATGGCCCACCAGGCGCCTGCCAGCGGGAAGTAGTAGTCTGTCTTCTGTTCGTGATACACAACCGGCGCCTGACAGAGCGCCTGTATACGCTGCCGCTGCCTATCTTCATCGGCCAGCGTAGCCCCTTGCGGTGCGCCTATCGCTGTAATGTCAACGTGGGAGAGGCGTTCGTACCCGTGCAGCAGAAATTGCAAACTGCGGACAGCCAACCCAGTGTTGGCTTCGATCCTTAAATCCGCCTCGCCTGTGCGTTGACAGATGGTTCGTGCCGACCAACGCTGCTCAAACAGCAGTTGATGCCCGCTATAGCCCTGAATCACCAACCCCTGTAGCTGCGCATCGCCGTCGAGAGCGGTGATCCCCAGATCGAAGGCGATCTCCTGCACCGGGCCAATGTTGGGAAACGGCAGCCGGTCGTACACGCCCGCCACAATCTCCTGTGGGCGGGTCTCCAGAGAAAGTTGAGTCGGCAAGATAGATCCAGTCCTGTCCTCTGCCCGGTTACTTCCCGTTCGCTTCATTCATGAGCGTCGCAGCTTCCAATACGGCCTCCTCCGCCGGCGCCGCGCCGCTCAGCGCCTTCGCGATCATATCCCCGGCATACCCCCACACTTCGTTCATCTCCGTATAGTGGGGCTGGGGAATGGCGGTCTCGCCTTGTCTCATAAAGCCGGCCATCAGCGGATCGATGCCGGGGACAGCGTCCCTGCGCGCAGGCAGATAGCCGGCGATCTGGGCCAAAAGCGAGGCGCTTTCAGCATTCGTCATATGTCGGGCTAACATCAGCGCCAGTTCCTGTTGGTAGGCGGTGGTCGCCGGGTTCAGAAAGACGCCGTCAGCGCTCAGCCAGGGGCGGGCCGGCCCCACAGGACCGGCCGGCAGAGGAGATACGCCTAGATCTGCGCCGAATACCTCCCGCAACTCCCCAACACTCCACGGGCCATCGATGAAAAAGGCGTACTCTTCTTTCTTAAAGCGGTCGATGAGCATTCCGTAGTCCAGATCGACGAAAATGCCCGGTGTGCTTTGGGCTCGTAGCAACCACCTGAGAAAGTCCGCCGCGCCCGATGTCTGTTCCAGAATCACGCGGCCGTCGTCAGCGAAAAGTCTGCCGCCGTAGGCCGGGATGCCCCAGAACAGGTGGTAGAAGTTTGTGTAGATGCCAGTCCCTTGGGAAGGAGAGGCCAGGGCCAAATCGATGAAATCTTCCGTCGTGCGGGGCAGGTTTTTCTCATCCAGCAGCCGCTTGTTGTAATACAGCGCGACGAGCTCGTAGTTGGTTGGCAAGCCATACAACACCCCCGCCAAGGAAAGGTTTTCAATGGCGGCCGGGATGAACTGCGTTCGTTCCTGCGCGGAGATTCGATTCTCCAGCGGTAGCAGGACATCCGCGGCCACTAGCTCCTGTAGCCACCAGTTGGGCGCCAATATCAGATCCGGTCCACCGCCAGCCATCACCGCATCGGTGTAGGCCTGAGCCAGGTCGCCGTAGGCCACAAAAAGCGTCTCTACCCGCATGGTCGGTCTTTTCTGCAGGAAATCGGTCAGGATTTCTGCCAGCGCATCACCGTCTCGTCCCGCCCAACTGTGCCATAAAACGACCGTTCCCGCATCCGCTATGGGCGACGGTTCGCCTGGACGGCTAAGGGTTGAGAAATTGGCGGCAGGTGGCGGCGATTCGACCGTAGAGCTAAGGGTTGGAAGGCTTGCGCCAGATCGTTGAACGCTCCGCTCGAAAGAGGCGCGTAGCGGCGTGGACGTGGCAGTGGGTCGGTTGGAAACATTGACCAGCACGGCCAGCGCGCACAGTATCAAGAGCATCCAGAGGAGTTGCCAACGAAATCGGGACATCTGGAGGTGTAGTGAGAGAAATCGGTAGAATGACGCACGCAGGCCGTATCAGTATAGCACGGTCGGAATGAACTACAGTGGCGCGCCCTACAGTGGCGCGCTCTACAGTGGCGCGCCCTACACAGTGGCGCGCTCTAACAGTGGCGCGCCTTACAGTGGCGCGCTCTACAGTGGCGCGCCCTACTACAGTGGCGCGCAATGCAACACTCACTCTGCCCGATTTTCAGCCAGATATGCCAGCAATCCCTGCAATCCGAGTAGATAACTGCGCCAGCCGAAACCGCTGATCTGTCCCACGCAGACCGGGGCGATCACTGAGCGGTGGCGGAACTCCTCGCGGCTGTGGACATTGCTCAGGTGGACCTCGACTGTTGGCACAGCTATCCCAGCCACTGCGTCGCGGATGGCGTAGGAGTAGTGGGTGAAGGCGCCGGGGTTCATCAGCAGGCCGTCAGCCCACTCCCGAGCACGGTGAATTTCATCGATCAATACGCCCTCATGATTGCTCTGAAACGTTCGGATTTCATCCTCAGCGCCGGCCGCCGCCATCAATTCCTGATCGATCGTTTCGAGAGTTGCGTGGCCGTAAATCGTCCGCTCACGCATACCCAGCAGATTCAGGTTGGGGCCATGAAGCACAAGAATTTTCGTCATGTGGAAACTCGCGCTACGCGTGATATCTCATCTCGTCCATCCTATGTCAGCACCGATGCCAGCGCCTTCTGCACGCACTCCGCGCCTGGGTCGTCGATGATCATCACATCCCCAATCGCCTGGGGAATGATAAAACGCAATATCTTCCCTTTGCGTTTTTTGTCCTGGAACATCATCTCGTATACATCGTCCAGATCGAGGCCGCTGGCGGATGTGGGGAGCCCCAACCTTTCCAGACACGTCTCGATGCGGGTTGCCGTCTGCGGCGCGCAGCGCCCCAAGGCCACTGCCATGCGCGTGGCGGCCACGGCGCCGATGGCCACCGCCTCCCCATGCCGTAACCGATAGCCACTCACCTGCTCGATGGCGTGGCCGAATGTGTGGCCCAGGTTGAGCGTCGCGCGGCGCCCCTGCTCAAACGGATCCTCTATCACCACATCCACCTTTACCCGCACCGCATCGGCGATCATCTGGGCCAGATTCGTTGGCCCTTCCTCCTCCAACTGCCGGAATAGCTCCGGCGCGCCCAGAATGCCGTGCTTTACGATCTCGGCCAGGCCGGCCCGAAACTCTTCTCCCGGCAGTTCAGAGAGGACTTCCGGATCGATAATCACAACCGCTGGCTGCTTGAACGCCCCCACCAGGTTCTTACCCTGGGGCAGGTCTACGCCGGTCTTGCCGCCGACGGATGCATCGACCATCGCCAGCAAGGATGTGGGAATCTGCACGAATGGCGCGCCCCGCAGATACGTGGCCGCCGCGAAACCGGTCATATCACCGATGACACCGCCGCCCAAGCTGATGATGGGGCTGTGGCGGTCCAACCCCGCGGCCACAAATTGGTCGTACAGACTGTGAATCGTGGCCAGAGTTTTATGCGCTTCCCCTTCCGGCGTCAGGCATAAAACCGGCGCGTAGCCTTCCTGCCGCAGGCTTTCGCTCAGCGCCTCGGCGAAGTAGGCGGCAATATCCGAGTTGGAGACGATCGCCGCTTTCCCCTTTGCCAGAGAGCGATTGGCTAGTAAGCGGCCCGCCTGCTTCAGAATCCCCTCGCCAATGCAGATGTGATAGCGCCCTGCCGGCGTCGGGACGGAGATGCGAGTCATATCCGGGATTTCGTTGTTGCCGGCCAGCATGTCCAAGACCCGTTCCACAACCACAGTCGGAGCGATGTCGTCGGTTGGCACGCGCAGAGGAATCCGCTCATAGGCGGCTCGACGGCTCAGCAGCAGCCTTTCGATCTTACGCCGCTTCTCGTCCCGATCCCCCGGCAACAGCGGACGATCTTCAAATGCCGCGACCCGTTGCAATATTGTATCGATGCCAGCGACCAGGCAGATGACTGGGCCGCTGGCTGCCAAGGCTTGCTGATTCTCCGCACTCACCAGCGTGCCGCCGCCGGTGGCGATCACCAACTCGGATTCCTGGGCGAGCGCCTGACACAGTCGGGCTTCTGCCTGACGGAATACCTCCTCGCCGTCGTCGGCGAAGACCTGCGCAATCGTCTTCCCCATCTCGGCCTCGATGCGCTCATCCATATCGACGAGCCGCCGCCCTAGTCGCTCCGCCAGCATACGGCCAACGGTCGTTTTGCCCGTGCCCATAAAGCCGGTAATCGTCAGGTTGCAGCCATCTGCCACAAGATTGTCAAGGGTTTGAACGGTTCCAGAAGCCTGTAAGGTATCCACGCTACTTGCTCCGAAGGTGCGCCTCTTGCGGGCAGAGGCGCATTGAACACTAAAAAAGCTTGAAGTTTGCCGCGTCCACTTGGCCTGCCTGATGCATCAATACTGCGTTCATCAACTCAATCGCCATGCGGGATTCCAGCGTCACCCCGGCGCGCACGCCTACGCAGGGGTCGTGGCGGCCCTTTTCCAGGGCAAAATCGATCTCTTCCAGATTTTTGCGCACAGATTGTTGGGTCTTCAGGATCGTTGAAGTGGGCTTGAAACCGACCCGGCACACCAGCGGCAAACCGGTGGTCATTCCGCCGATGAGTCCGCCGTGGCTGTTTGATTGATAGCCGCTGCGGCGAATGGGGTCGTTGTTCTCGCTGCCCTTCCGGGGAATTACGCGTACGCCGTCACCCACTTCGCAGGATTGGACCGCATTGAGCCCGCCGAGCGCGCCCATCAACCGCACTTTCAGGCTCTGATACAGAGGCTCGCCCACCAGTGACGGCGGATTGACCGCCACCACTTCTACGGCCGCGCCCAGAGAATCCCCCAAAATGCGAGTGCGTTTGATCAGATCGCCGGCTTCCTGGGCAAACTCCGGATCGAGAGAGCGGATTTCCGCCTCGTCCAGTTTGGCCTCCACCACGGCGATGCGTTCCGCTGTGATCGTCTGGGATCCCTGTTGCGGCATACTGTTCTGAAAATATTGGGCCAGGCTCAGATCCGTTTGTAAGGGGCCGACCTGTGAGATCGACGACAGAATGACGGCGCCGAACCGCTCTTTCAGAAAGATGCGGGCGATGGCTCCGCCGATGACATCGGAAATCGTCGAGCGGTAGCTGGAGCGCCCGCCACCGCGAATGTCCACAAAACCTTGAGATTTGTGATATTTCACCAAATCCGTATGCCCAGGGCGTACTTGACCCCCGGGGCCGGCGAACTGCTCGTAGTGGCGCGAACGTTTTGAAGTGGAGAGCGTCAGCGCAGCGATAGGCTCGCCGGTGGAGTAGCCCTCTTCGTAGCTCTCGGTTTCGGAGTTGGCCTCTCCATGGCCAACCGCGATCGTAGGCCCGGATAGCAGTCGGTCGATCTCTCCCTCGGCGTATAGACCGGAGAGCAAGACCACTCTGTCCGCCTCTTGTCGAGTCGTGCCGTGGCGGTTGCTCCCGGGCCGGCGACGCTCCAGGTACTGTTGCACGTCTGCTCTGCGAATGCGAAGCCCCGGCGGACAACCGAAAACGATCGTCGTCACGCCGGGTCCGTGGGATTCGCCGGCGCCGGCAACTGCGAAAAGCGGACCACCTAATATCTCCATGGTTCAATCCTCAACCTTGCTGCCCCCGGCCTTTGGCCGCAGAAACGAATGCGCGTATTTTGTCCGGGTCTTTACGTCCGGGTTCGATTTCGACACCACTGCTCACATCAACCGCCCACGGCCGCACGGCGTCCACTGCCGTAGCGACATTCTGCGGCGTCAGGCCGCCTGCCAGCGCCAATCGGGGGTAGACCTGACCCAAGCCGGCGGCGATGCGCCAATCGGCCTTCTTGCCAGTGCCGCCATACTCTTTGGGGTCGTAGGCATCGATGAGAATCTGTGGGCCGTCTCTGGGGCCCAAATCTGCATACCACTCGGCATCGGCCTCGGCTTCGACGGCGCTCGAGGGCCTCAGGGCCTTAAATCCGCGTCCTTGCAGTGCCTCGAGCAAGGCCGGCGGTTCGTCGCCGTGTAACTGAGCGTAGTCAAGATTGACATGGTGGATCGTCTCTTCGATCTGGGCCAGTGGTTCATTGACGAAGACACCGATAAATTGGGGCAGAGACCGAGACTTGAGCGCTGGAGATGGACGCTGTGGAGAACGCTGCGCAGATGCGGGAATACGCATAGTCAACTTAGAGATGATCTCCGCTGCCCGCTCCGGCGTGACGTAGCGGGGGGATTTCTTGAAAAAGATGAAACCCAGGTAATCCGCGCCCGCGTCAGCAGCGCACAGAGCGTCTTCGAAATTGGCAATGCCACAGATCTTTACTCGGGTCATGGTTCTGGGTATGCGCAGAGATGCCAGCGGATGGATGTCATGATCTGCCCCTCAATTTCCTATGCTCAGATAGGCGCGCCCTACGGCGGCGCGCCATACAACCTTTCCAATACCCACACGATCAGCGGCGCAACCAGGATGCCCGGCAAAAGATTGGCGACTCTTATCTTCTTCAGTTCCAATAAAGACAGGCTGATGCCGAGAATCATAATGCCGCCAGCCGGGCATGGAGTGATAGATTCCTGGGCCTCTCTATGTCAGAGCTTGCCGGCTCTGACGAATTCAAGCACCTTCGCGGCCCGCTTCGCTTGGCGTAGTTTACAGAAGCTCTCACCTACGAGAATGGCATCGCAGCCGATCTCTGCCATGCGCTTCACGTCGGCCGGGTCGCGGATGCCGCTCTCACCAACGACGATCTTATCCGCAGGAATCTGTCCACGCAGCCGGGCAGTGTTTTCGATATCCACCGCGAAGGTCTTCAGATCGCGGTTGTTGACGCCGATGATGTGAGCGTCTGCAGCCAGAGCGCGCTCCAATTCGGATTCGTCATGGATTTCGACGAGCGCATCCATCCCCAAGCGATTCGTCAGGCGAAGCAACTCCCGTAGTTCGGCGCTCCCCAACACGGCTACAATCAGCAACAACGCATCTGCGCCGGCCGCGCGGGCCTCGTACACCTGATATGGGTGATAGATAAACTCCTTGCGCAGGATTGGTGTGGATAGCTTCTTGCTGCGCAGATGTTCTTTAATTTCAGCCAGGTGAGCAAGGCGCCCCTGAAAAAAACGGGTGTCGGTCAGGCAGGAGATGGCAGCTACACCGTTGGCGGCGTATGTTTCCGCAATGATGGTCGGTGACCAGTCCTGGGCGATCAGTCCTTTGGATGGGCTGGCCCGTTTGACTTCGGCGATGAGACTGGCCCCGGGTTCGACGCTGAGAGCGGCGGCGAAATCCAGGGGCGGTTCGGTCACCGACACAAAGGCCTTGAGCTGCGCCAAGGGTACCTTCTCCATCTGATGGGGCACTTCCTGGCGTTTCCAGGTCATTATTTTGTCGAGCGCCTGCCCTTTGTGTTTGCTGATATCCAGCTGTGAGAATTTCGGCATTGTCTCATTGCTCATCACTGTAGCGCTGCGTCTTCTCGATAAATGTGTCCAACACATTCTGGGCCGCGCCGCTGTCGATCGACCGGGTTGCCGCAGCAAGACCGGCCTGCCAGTCACCGCTTTCGGTGGCCAGCGCGGCGGCGGCATTCAATAGGACCACATCCCGCTTGGGGCCGCGCAGTTCGCAGCTGAGAATGCCCCGGGTGATGGCCGCATTCAGGGAGGCGTCTCCGCCGAGCAGATCGTCCAAGGATGCGGGCCGCAGGCCAAGATCGACTGCGGACAGTTCGCTCGTCTGAACTGTGCCGTTGCGTAGATGGCTGATCCGATTGGCGCCTGTAGTCGTGAGTTCGTCCACACCGCGGCCATCATCTGTGGTTCCATGAACAACAAAGGCCGCAGTAGTTTCCATCTGGCCCAACACCTGCGCCATCGGCGTCGTCAGATTGGGGCTCGCCACCCCGATGACCTGATGCGTGGCGTTGGCCGGATTTGTCAGAGGGCCGAGAATATTGAAAACCGTGCGGGTCGCCAACTCTTTTCGAGGGCCGATGGCGTATTTCATCGCCGGATGGTAGAGAGGCGCGAACAGAAAGCCGATGCCTACTTCCTCAATGCACTCCGCCACCTGTTCCGGCCCCAAACTCAGATGGACGCCCAGCTCCTCCAGCACATCGGCACTGCCACATTTGCCGCTGGCAGAGCGGTTGCCGTGTTTCGCCACCTTTTCGCCTGCCCCGGCCACGACGAATGCGACAGTGGTGCTGATGTTGAACGTCCCCGTCTGATCCCCCCCGGTGCCGCAGGTGTCCAGGAGGCGCTGACCACTGAGATTGGGCCGCGCCTGCACGGCGACGCGCTTCATCGCCTGGGCACAGCCGCTGATTTCGGCAACGCTTTCTCCCTTCTGGCGCAGAGCCGCAAGGAAGGCGCCGATCTGCGCATCGGTGGCCTGGCCGCTCATAATCTGTGTCATCGCCGCGTCTGCCGCGTCGGTGGTCAGATCTTGCCCGGCAAAGATCGACTCCAGGGCTGCGTGAATGGGTGATGCCATTGGTTCTTTCTCCTGTCACGTCGGACGGTCTCGACGCCATCTACGGCAAAATGAGACCGTTCAATTGCCGGCCGGATCGGATGCGCGTGATTCGGCCAGGTGAAAGTTCATTATATGCTCGAGTTCATCTCCCAGTAACAACCCGTCTGCCTTGCCCAGCGGCGGCAATCCCCACATGTCCAGGGAGCGGCGCACGGCGACAGTCAAGGCGTCGATGAGAAAGGAGCGGTACTGCGTAGTTCGATCATCGGCCACAGAAGCCGTAGCCGAAGGAGACGCGATGGCCCCCTGGCGAATGCCCTCCAGCAGAAATGTGGCCGCCTGAAAGTTGAACAACCGCATGTATAGCTCGACTCGGTGTGACAGGCTGGGGTCGGCATTGCCAGATCGATACGCTTCCCACCAGCACGCGCCTCTGCCGAGCAGAGGCGCATTCAACTCCTCTTGCCTACCCTGCGGCCAAGCGTCTCCGCTGTAGAAGAGAAAGCGGGCGATCTCCTGGGCCGGATCGCCTAGCCCGAAGAACTCCCAGTCTACGAGTAGCGCCCGGCCGCTCCGGAACAGCCCGTTTTCTACCGCCAGATCCCCGTGGACCGCTGTGGGGGGCGTCTCTCCGAACAGCGGTAGGGCTGTGGCCAGCATCCGGTGGGCCGCCGCCCATAGGTTTGAAAAAAGCTCTGTCAGCAACGGGGCAGACATGCGCGACAACCACGTCTGCAGCTGGGCTTCACCCGCCTGCCATATCTGCCAGAATGTGAGCAAATTAAATGGACGCGGGCTGAAACGCCGCACCGCGCCCCCGTCGGCGCGATGGATGTGGGCCACCGTTTCGGCGAGAGCCGTCTGCTGGCGCGGGTCTGTCAACTGTAACGCTTCGCCCTCTACCCAGCGATAGATCAGAATCTGGCAAGGCAGGCCTTGCGGGTAGCGATCGTGCCAGAGGGGCTCCGGCGCGAGGCCAGCGGCCGCGAACTGCTCCTGGCCGCTGAATTGGCGACGACTACGGGCCTGACCAGCGTCGGTGAACAGCTTTACGACCGCGTCGCTGCCGTCGCTGCCGCGCACCCGCCAGAGCAGATTGTCACGCCCCTGCCACTGATCGAGGATCGTCACCTCCTGATGGCGAAAATGACTGGACGCGGCGCTGGTGAGATAGCCGTGAATGGCCTGTGTTACGCGCTTCTGCCGAGCAGAGGCGCCTTCAACCCAGTCGCTCATGCCTGCTCCGTGGATCATATACGCGCCTCTTCCGGGCAGAGGCGCATTCAACTCTTCAGGAAGTTTCGCAACAGATCGTGCCCGTATTGAGTCAGGATACTCTCCGGGTGGAACTGTACGCCGAAGATCGGTTTGGAACGGTGTTGCACACCCATCAACTCGCCTTCGGCTGTGTATGCAGTTGCCATCAGATCTGCCGGCAAAGGCTCCTTCACGATCAGACTATGATAGCGGGTAGCCGTAAAGGGGCTTGGAATTCCTTGAAAAAGAATCGTGCCC
Organism: uncultured Caldilineaceae bacterium; assembly: GCA_958295915.1. Lineage (GTDB taxonomy): Bacteria > Chloroflexota > Anaerolineae > Caldilineales > Caldilineaceae > Bin5. Next base: position 672,555 of record OY282381.1, on the reverse strand, counting down.
TTATGATGGATCGGGCTAATCTTGCCGTGCATCAAGCGGGGCGCGCGCTCGACTTTGCCGCCATGCACATGTCCGATGCACTGTTGACCCAGACAAACGCCCAGTATTGGCGTCTGGCCACCCAAATGCCGAATGACGTCATTGCTGATGCCGCTGTCCTCTTCCGGCGTGCCAGGGCCAGGACTGATGATAACATGATTCGGCTTCTTTTCCATCAGTTCTTCGATGTCGATGGCATCGTTGCGCCAGACCCGAATGCGGTTCGCATCCTCCCCGCCGGATAAGGGGGTAGCCTTTACAATCTCCCCCAAAAACTGTACCAGATTGTACGTGAAACTGTCATAATTGTCGATGACGGCGATCACTGCGTCGCTCCTTTCCCCTACGCGTCTCTGCTCGGCAGAGGCGCATTCAACGCATCTCCGGCTGCCGCCTTTGCCAGCCTCTTTTGCCGGCGTTCATTCGCGCGGCGAATGCGGTTCCACACACCGCTAAGCCCCATCGCCTTCTTCATTTCCATCAGCGTAAATCGGGCTTCTTCCTGTGCCCGTTGGGTGCCCTCGTAGAGCAACTGGTCGGCGAAACCGGTCTGTTCGGCATAGAATGCCCGGCGTTCACGGACCGGCTTTAGGAAGTTCTCCAAGGCGGCGTATAGCTTCGTCTTCACCTCCACATCGCCGACAGCGCCTGCCCGGTAGCGGCTCTTCAGCTCTTCCACTTCTGCCTTGTTGGGGTTGAACCTATCGTGATAGATAAAAACCGGGTTGCCTTCGACAGTGCCGGGAATATCGGCCCGGATGCGGTTGGGGTCGGTGTACATACTCAGTACCCGTTTCCTGACCGTTTCCGAGTCATCGCTGAGAAGAATGGCATTGCCCAGACTCTTGCTCATTTTGGCCTGGCCATCGGCGCCCACGAGCGTGCCGCCGACGATATGCGCATCCGGCAAGGGAAAAACTTCGGCGTAGGCGTTATTGAAGCGGCGGGCGATCTGCCGGCTGATCTCGATGTGGGATTCGTTGTCCCTACCCACCGGCACCAGATGCGCCCGGGGCATGAGTATGTCCGCGGCTTGCAGAACCGGATAGCCGAGCAGATTATATGGCATCTGCTCCAATCCAGCGGCACTGGCCATATCTTTGATTGTGGGCAGTTGCTGCAGGCGCTCTACCGTCACCATGCCACTGAGAATCAGTTGCATCTCGTAGATTTCATGCACCGCCGACTGCAGATAGAACCTTACTTTCTCTGGATCGATGCCAATCGCCAGGTGATCGAGAACGATCTCGCGGGCGTTTTCCCCGATCTGAGAGATGTCCTCTTTGGACGGTTTCGTCGTCAGCATATGCAGATCAGCTATGATGAAAAAGCATTCATACTCCTCCTGAAATGCCAGCCGATACTGCAGACTGCCCACATAGTGGCCCAAATGTAGCTTGCCCGTTGGCCGGTCGCCGGTGAGGATTCTTTTCTTCTGTGTCATTAGATCACTCCCGATACGCAAGAGTAAAGATTGGGGAACAGGGTCCCGAATAGCCTTCAAGCGCGCGCCTCTTCCGAGCAGAGGCGCATTCAACCTTCAAATCCCTCCTCCGCCCGCTGCACTGCAGCGGAAAGGGCCTTCGCCTTATTCAATGTTTCCTCCCACTCATAGGTGGGGTCGCTGTCGGCAACGACACCGCCCCCCGCCTGGAGATGGCAGGTTTTGCCTTGCATAACAATCGTGCGGATGGCAATGCAGGTGTCCATTGTGCCGTCGTAGTCGATGTAGCCGACTGCGCCAGCGTAGAGCCCGCGCCGCAGACCCTCCAGTTCCTCGATGATCTCCATCGCCCGCACCTTCGGCGCGCCGCTGACTGTGCCCGCTGGGAAGGTCGCCTGCAACAGGCTGATGGCGTCGTGGCCGACGGCCAGTTTCCCCTGCACATCGCTGACGATGTGCATAACATGGCTGTAGCGTTCGATCACCATCATTTCCGGCACTTTCACGCTACCGTACTCGCATACTCGCCCCAGATCGTTGCGTCCCAGATCCACCAACATCACGTGTTCAGCCTGTTCTTTGGGGTCGTTCAATAACTCTTCCGCCAGGGCGTCGTCCTCGGCTGCGTCTTGGCCCCGCCAGCGCGTGCCGGCAATGGGGTGCAGGTAGGCGCAGCCGTCTTCCAGCATCACGTGCATCTCCGGGCTGGAGCCGATGATCCACAGTGGGTCATCGCTGCCCGACGCTTCCGCCAGACCGGCCACGCCGTTGAATTCCAGAAAATACATGTAAGGCGACGGGTTCAGCATCCGCAGCGCACGGTAGATCGTAAACGGCTCCGCATCCGTTTCGCGGCTGAGGCGCTGGCTGGGCACCACCTGGAAGATATCGCCAGCGGCGATATACTCCTTTGCCTTACGCACAATCGCTTCGTATTCTTTCTGGGTGAAGTTACTGCGCCATTCTGTCCCGCTCTGCACGGGGCGACTCTCCGGCGGCACGAGGGGTTCGCGCAGGTCGGTGATAATCGCGTCGATGCGAGCGATGGCATCGGCATAGGCGGCCCGAATTTCGTCTTCAAATTGGAAGCCTGAACCAGGATCGTCAGATGGCGCGCCCGGCCTGCCGACCCGCATGTTGGCAATAACCAGCAGCTTGCGTTTTACATGATCGAAGACCACCAGATTGTCGCTGAACAGCAGCAGCATATCGGGAACGGATAGCTTCCGTTGCGCGGTCTCGGGCAGTCGCTCGATAAAGCGTACCGTGTCATAGCCGAAGTAGCCGACCGCGCCGCCGCAGAAACGCGGTAGGCCCGGAACTGCCACCGGCCGGCGGCCTGCCAACAGGCCGCGCACGGCTGCAAACGGGTCCCCCTCCTGGCGCTCCAACTCCGCGCCGCCGGCGGCGCCGATCACCAGTTGATTCCCCTGCGCGCACAGGGTCATCGACGGATGCACGCCCAGGAAGCTGTAACGGCCCACCTGCTCTCCTTTTTCCACCGATTCCAGCAGAAAGGACGGGCCACCGTTACGTAGCTTCAAATAGACGGAGACCGGCGTTTCCAAATCCGCCGGCAGCTCCCGAAAAATTGGGATCGTATTGCCGTCGGCCGCCAGCGCCTGAACTTCCGCAAGCGACGGAGTATACGTTGCCATTGACTCTCTCCTGTACGCGCCTCTTCCAGCAGAGGCGCATTCAACATTTCTCGATTTCTGACGCAAGCAATCGCCTGACAAAAAACCCTCGTCCCCAATCGCAGGACGTTTACACTGCCATTGGGGACGAGGGCTGTTCAGGCTCCCGCGGCGCCACCCCGTTTAGACCGGTGTATGCCGGGCAAAAGAAAATCCCTTGCGTGAAACGCAAAGGATGCCGGCGCCAGTCTCACTCATCGCAGCCAGGCGATCTCACATGAATACATATCTGCCCGAACTGCAGCGCCCTGATAACGGTGGCGTCTCCGGAACCAGCTAGTGAATGGTGAATGGTATATGGAAATGAGCCACATTGCCCACAAACCATTCCGCAACCACAGTTCACTGGTCGACTCCCCGGCCCATTCATGCTCTGCGCCGCTGTCCCACTTTCACCAGTCAGGGACTCTCTGAAACCCGCTTTGAGCGCTACTACTCCGGTTCACAGTCTTTTGTCTTCAATTGTCACCTGTCAGTATACGCCGCTCGAGCCGATCTGTCAAGGGTCATCAGTGTCGTCATATACATGAATCAATCGCAGAGCTTTGATTTTCGGGGATGCCCTACTGGCGGCTCTCCCCCGGAGCGTGGTAGACGCTGTCCGCTGGCCGATGCACCGGCATATGCAGAAGGGAGACGCTGGCTTCCTGCAGAAAGCGTTGGCTGTTCTCATCCGGGTAGTTGCCGGCATATACCACCCGTTCGATCCCGGCGTTGATGATCATTTTGGCGCAGGTAAGGCACGGCTGATGGGTCACATAAATCATGCTGCCGACCGTGCCGACGCCGTGGAGAGCAGCCTGAATGATGGCGTTCTGCTCGGCGTGGAGAGCGCGCACGCAGTGGCCATCGAGCATCAGATGCCCCACATCATCGCAGTGGGGCAGACTGGCCGGCGCGCCGTTGTAGCCGGTGGTCAGGATGCGCCTGTCGCGCACGATCACCGCGCCCACATGGGCCCGGTCACAGGTGCTGCGCTCCGCCACAGTGAAGGCGATACGCAGGAAATATTCATCCCAGGATGGACGCTCGGGTTGCGTTACGGTCATGCGCGTTTTTGGAGGGCTGGCTTGCCTGGATCCGGATCAATCCAAGCGGCGGGTTGCGCCGATTGGGATAGTGACGTGTCCATTGCGCGCTGGATCGGGGGGCGGCTGGGGCGGCGGTTTATCCCGTTTGGCGTGGGTGTCGTACAGCAGATCCGCAAGAATGCGACGGGCATCGGCTTCTGTGGGCGAAGCCAGCATGATCGTCTCCTGCACTGTGCGTTCGCGACGGAAACGGCCGCTTTTGGGGATGTGAATTTCGTGTTCGATCGCCAGGCATGGCTGTGTCGCCCGCCCAAATGCGACAGTGCCATAGCGGATATCACGGATAGCCTTTGGGTAGAAAAAGATGTACCACATGCCCACATCCTTTTCCGGCCATTCCGCCAACAGAAAGCGTTTAGGCTGCACCAGGCAGATCACAGCATGTTCTCGGGTGGCGAATGTGCGGAAATACCCCTGCAACCACGTGAATCGTTCGGATTTACCCTCCACCGTGAAATAGCCGCTGGCATTGATTGGGATGCTGTCCGACGGTATCATCGGCCGAGGCGTGACCGGTGGGCGCGTCTCTTCCCGGAACCGCACGTACTCCTGCCTGTGCCAGTAACGGCGGAGCCAAAAGAATGATATCAGCAGAAAAAGGCACAGACCGGCCGTCAGCCAACGCGCGGGGAATAGCCCGGTCAGGCCCAGCGCGCCTATGAACAATAACAGTCCGTTGATCCAGCGGGCAATCGGCGCGCCAGCCAACAACATGCGGTCCAGGTGATAGATAAGAAGGGACACGTTTTTGTCAGAACTCCCGCCTGAAAGGATATGACAAGCAACGCGCCTCTTTCGAGCAGAGGCGCATTCAACGATTTGTAAAAAATCTCTTGCAAAAAATCTCTTGCAAAAAACCTCGCCCTTCGGGGCGAGGCCTGGCAACCACATCCGCGCCTCGTCCGAGCAGAGGCGCGTTGCAACACTTGCACTGCTCTGGTTGCGGATTCGATCAGGCCGCTTAGGCCGGGGCGGGCAACGTCCCGCTCAAGTCCAACCCCTGATCCCGACTATCTTCCTCACGAGAATGTTCGTCTTCGTCCCGTTCGGAGGTGGCGCTACCGCTGGGCCGAGTTTCCTCCAGGTCGTCAACAGACCGGAATGGATCTTCGCCCCGCATGATTGCTTCAAGTTCCGGCGCGTGGAGGGTTTCTTGCTCCAGCAGAGCGACGGCCACCGCATCCAAGCGGTCTCGATATGATTTCAGGATCTCGTGGCAGCGGCGGTGGGCCTCGTCCACCAGTTTGCGCACCGCTTCGTCGATCTCCTGGGCCACTTTGTCGCTGTAATTGCGGGTCTCAGCAATGCCTCGACCCAGGAAAACCATCTCCTCGCGTTCACCGTACTGAATCGGGCCGAGGGCCTTGCTCATACCCCATTGGGTGATCATCATACGGGCCATATTGGTAACCTGTTCCAGATCGTTACTGGCCCCGGTTGTCACATCGGCGAAGCGAATTTCCTCCGCCACCCGTCCGCCCAATAGAGCCGCCAGTTCGTCACGAAATTTATCCTTCGTGCGCAGATTCGATTCCTCTTCAGGCAGAGGCATTGTGTAGCCGCCAGCCATCCCCCGTGGGACGATCGTCACTTTATGCACCGGGTCGTGCTTGGGCAGCACGTGCATTGCCACCGCGTGGCCGGCTTCATGATAGGCGACGATCTCCTTTTCTTTCGGCGTCATGATGCGGCTGCGACGTTCGGGGCCGGCGATTACCCGCTCGATGGCTTCCTGGAACTCAGCTATGCCGATGGAGCGCCGATTGCGTCGGGCGGCCAGTATCGCTGCTTCGTTAACCAGATTCTCGATATCCGCGCCCACAAATCCGGGCGTCTGCTTGGCGATTACCTCCAGATCGATGTCTGTCGCCAGGGGCTTGCCCTTCACATGAACATCGAGAATCGCCCGGCGTCCCTTCACATCCGGCGCATCCATCACCACACGGCGGTCGAAGCGACCGGGCCGTAGCAGCGCCGGATCCAGAATATCAGGCCTATTGGTGGCAGCGACGATGATGATATTGACATCTGTATCGAAACCGTCCATCTCCACCAGAATCTGATTGAGCGTTTGCTCCCGTTCATCGTGGGAGCCGCCCAGACCCGCGCCCCGATGACGACCAACCGCATCGATCTCGTCAATGAAAATAATACATGGAGAGTTCTTTTTGGCCTGCTCGAATAGATCGCGTACCCGGCTGGCCCCGACCCCCACAAACATCTCCACGAACTCGGAGCCGCTGATGTTGAAAAACGGCACGCCAGCTTCGCCGGCAACTGCCTTCGCCATGAGTGTTTTTCCGGTGCCAGGCGGCCCGACCAGCAGTACGCCTTTGGGGATACGCGCGCCCAAAGATGCGAATTTTTGCGGCTCTTTAAGAAATTCAACAATTTCTTCCAGATCCTGTCTCGCCTCTTCATTGCCGGCCACATCGCTGAAGGTGACGGTTGGTTTGTCGCCGGTGAACATGCGCGCCCGGCTCTTGCTGAAACTGAATGCCTGGTTGCCAACGCCTTGAGCCTGGCGCAAAATGAAGATGAAAAAGACCGCAATCAGCAGAATCGGCAATAGCGCCAGCAAAATGCCGCCATACACCTCCCACCCACTGGGCGCTTCGATCTCTACATCGACATCTGCTAGCTGATCCTTGGTTACACCCAGATTTTGGAGCGTCTCGATCAGGCCGACGTCGGTCTCTTTGCGAGAGCCAATCGACCGTCCGCCGGTGAATGCGATGACTTCATCACCGTCTACGTGAAGTTCCTGCACGTTGCCGCTGCGCACAAGGGTAGCGATTTCAGCGATGGAAACAGTCGCGGAGACATTGCCCTGGTTGTTCAGGATGATGTAGAGAAACGCGCCAAGAGCTACTACCAGAAGGAAGTAGATCATGCCATTGCGAATTCGTTTGGAATCCATAGATTCTCTCGATTTTTACGAGGATGAAGACAACCTGAACGCATACACCACCGCTGGCGCCTTCACCTGGAAAATGGCTCCGTCAGTTCTTGCTAAAAGTTTAGCACAAGGGGAAAGCTGCGTCAAACGAATGCGCACTCTTCCCCTTGCGCATTCTCGCTCGTCGTTCGTTCATAGCCCAAATATTCATAGGGAGCGCATGAGAGGATCTCACATCGGTGGCGTCTGTTGCATATGCGAACCTTCTGTACAGCCTGGCATCCAATCGAATATCACTCCATCGAATATCATCCATTGTAGGTAGTCTCGCCTGCGGGGCAGTAAGGCCGCTTCCGATACGCGCCTCTTCCAAGCAGAGGCGCATTCAACCCTTCAGGCCGGCCGTAGCGTGAAGATTGTGATTTCCGGCCGGCAGTTGAAACGAAAAGGGAGAGGCCAGACGCCCAGCCCCCGATTCGTGTAGAGCTGATGGGGTCCGACCTGATAATGGCCGATGGGGTAGCGCACTCCCCAGGTAGGTAGGATGGGCGCGTAGGTGAGCAGTTCATTGCCGTCCGGCTGGGAGGTGGGCAGCCGCACCTGTCCACCGTGGCTATGGCCGCTCAGTTGCAGGGCGACGGGCGCTTTCGCTCTGTGTATCCGGTCGATGAAATCCGGCTCATGGCAAAGCAGCAGATTCGTGTGGCCGGAGGGCGCATTGGCCAGAGCCAGATCCGGACGAGGATGGCCGACCCATACGTCGTCTACACCAGCGATTGTGAGGCCCGGGGCCGCCTCGACGCCTTCATTCACCAGAAGGCGTACCGGCGTCTCGGCCAGAGCAGCGCGCACCGCGGCGCGCCCAGTCCACAGGTCATGATTGCCGTAAATCGCGTACGCCGGCGCTTCCAGCAGCCGTAGGGGATCGATCATCTCGGCAGCATACCGGGCGTCGTTGCCTACGTAATCGCCGGTTAGCGCCACCAGGTCCGGCTGTAAACGATTGACGCGTGTGACGGCCGCATGCAGCTTACGGCTGGGGTTGTAGTCGCTGAGATGAATGTCGGATATCTGGGCGATGCGCTGCCCGGATACCCTTTCAGCTAACCCCGGCAGCGCGAGAGTAACCCGCTCCACATCTACCCATTCAGGCTCCAGTAAGCGCCCGTAGCCCAAACCACCGACGCCGGCCAAGGCCGCGCCGCCGATCAACTGTAGAAACCGGCGTCGGGTCAACGCGCGATCTAGCATGCTTACCATTATAGGGCCGTCAGGTGGTTTATCATTGACCACAGCTTGGCGATGAAATCCCGGCTCTCACCACTGATTTGTGACCGCTACCCCGGTCGAGTATACTTATCCCGATCCCCTTGCTGGTAGATTGACAGTTATCAACTCTATTCTACCATCTTGTTCAAGGAGATCAGTAACTCTGAATTCAGGTAAAGAGGAATTTTTATTGGGATTGATGAAAGTCGGAAAGAGCGAACAGATACGCCTGATCTTGACAGCCGTGATTCTGCTTGGGTTGGCTGTGGCCGCTGTGTCGCTGCGTCTGTACCGGTTGGCTGAAGTGCCGCCGGGTCTCCACTGGGATGAAGGGTTCTATGGTATAAAGTCCCTCCAGGTATTACAAGGAAAGCACGCTGTTTTCTTCCCTGGAGGGAATGGGCGCGAAGGGCTGATTGTCTATACAATTGCCCCGTTCGTCCCTTTTTTGGGGCGCATAATGCTGTCCATTCGTTTGTCCGCGGCTCTAGCCAGCGTGGGCACAGTTTTCGCTGTTTTCTGGTTGGGATGGGTTCTCTTTGGGAGAGACTCTGAAACCAGGCAGGCTACCCCGTGGCGTGGCCTGCTGATCAGCGGTATTGGCGCGAGTCTGATGGCGGTCTCTCTTGGGCAGACGATCATTGGACGGACCGCGTTCCGAGCGAATTTTCTACCGCTGCTTCTCGCTCTTAGTCTGGCCCTGCTCTGGTCAGGATGGGGGCAACGGAGCCGGTGGCGAATCATTTTGGCGGGGGGCTGCACGGGGCTGCTGCCCTACACCTACATTGCCGCGCGTTTCGTGCCCCTTCTGCTTTTGCTTTTCGGCGCGAGCTTTCTGCTCTCTGCGCCTCTTCCAAGCAGAGGCGCATTCAACCACCTTCGCTCCATTTCCAGACGTTTGTCAGAAGGAGTACGGGCCAGTCTGCCGAAGATTCTTCCGTTTTTGGGCGTGGCCGGCGCGGTGGCCGCGCCCCTTCTTATCTATTTTGCTCTGCATCCCGAACACTTTATTTCCCGTAGCGGTCAGCTCTGGATTTTCCACCCTAGCCATAGTCAGGGCGACCCTCTGGGAGCCTTTCTGCGCAACGTGTGGGAGCATCTGCTGGCTTTTGGTGTTCGCGGGGATCCGTGGTGGCCCTATAATTTCGATAGTCGCCCTCTGCTTAATCCATTCGAAGCATTCTTTTTCTGGATGGGGATCGGCATGGCCGTATGGCATTGGCGACGACCCGAATATCGACTGCTTGTTCTCTGGTGGGCGGTCATGCTCTTGCCTGCTGTATTGGCCCTGGAGAATCCGCCCAACACTATCCGTATGATGGGTATGCTGCCCGCTGCCTATCTGCTCGTCGGTGTTGGCATGTGGGAAGCGTTCCGATTTTTGAGGGAGCGGTATCGCGCCCAACAGTGGCGCGCATTCAACTTTTTCAGGAAAATGATACCTGCCATTGCTGTGGGAACTGTGGCTAGCGGAATGGTCTTGGCTCAGGGTCTGATCACCTACCAGACCTATTTCCATCAGTGGGCAGCTACGCCCGCAGTCATCCGCATATACCAAACCGAGTTGATTCACTTATCCCGGATGATGAACGCGGAGCCACCCAATTCAGGCATCGTCTACTTGATTCCTGGCGGCTATCGTCAGCTATTCCTGCCGGAGGAATTTCGAGAATATAGTTTCGATTTTCTCTATCAAGGCACGGCGCCAGCTCATCTTTTCCATACGGCCATGCCCAACTTGGCGCAGACGATTGAATCTGCGCTGGCAGTACAAGAGAACCTGTCCACTGTGAAAGTTGTGGACTGGAATGACGATATTGACTGGAGTGGTGATGAAGCCGAACGCATTGCCGCGCTGCTTGGCAAGTACGGCCGCTACGTCAGCAGTGACGCGTATGTCGATTTTCAAATCCACAACTATACGGATATTCTCCTGGATCGCCCCTGGACATTCTATGAACACCTGGAGCCGCTGACAGTCGACTACGATGGCGGCATAGCTCTCCAAGGTCTCGCCTTGGGCCAAGGCGCCGAGCAGCTGTCATTTCGACAGTTGCTTGACCTGGAACAGGATCGCTCTCTGTGGGTGGGCCTGCAATGGCAGACCATCCCTGAATTGGATATTGATTATTCGATATCCCTGCGCCTATACGATGCTGAAGCCGAAATGGTCTACCAAAAAGATGCTGTCCTGTGGAAAGCGAACCATACGACCACTGGTCAGGGGGGGCCATCCGAACCGTTCGATACCGTCGTCCAGCTTGATTTTCCGACCGACCTCCTATCAGGCGATTACGAGCTGCGGTTGGTCGTCTACGACGCCGAGACCCTGAAACCGACTGTCCAACTGAATGTTTGGGAGCCTGACGTTCTATTGGCGCGCCTACGGCTGCCATGAGCGCATACGCCTGAGAAGCCATCCGAATATTCATCCGAATATATGGTGGAAAATCGCGCGGCAGGCGCGCCCACTGGCGGCCATGCAGGTCACCCTTTGAGACCGGAAACGACGACGCCTTGAATGTAATAACGTTGCGCAAAGAAGAACAACAAGAGGGGCGGCGCCATAGCCACGACCGAGGCGGCCATGGTCAGGTTCCATAAAGGTCGGGCTGCGGGGCTGGCGTTGTTACGGAAAAAATGCAACCCGATCGCAACGGTGTATTTGCTCATCGTGCTGATGTAGATCAGCGGCCCCATAAAATCGTTCCAGGTTGCCATGAACGAAAAGATGGCCACAGCGCCTAAGGCGGGCTTGGCCATGGGCAAGATAATCCGCCAGTAGACGCCAAACCAACCGCAACCGTCAATCCGGGCGGCATCATCATAATCGGACGGAATGCTGTTGATGAACTGGCGCAGCAAGAAAATAAAAAAAGCGCCCCCTCCAAACCAGACGGGTAGAACGAGCGGCCAGTAGGTGTCCAGAGTTTTCAGAGTCTTGAAAATGAAGTAGATGGGAATCATCGTCACATGGCTGGGCACCATCATCGTAGTCAGCATGATGATGAAGAGCGCATTACGCCCTGGGAAGCGCAAGCGCGCAAACCCGTAAGCCGCCAACGATGCAGTGAGCAGACGCCCGATCAATACCCATGCCGTGACATACGTTGTGTTCCAGACAAAGCGCATAAAACTCCAACCCTGTCCGGCGCGCGACCCCTCCGCATCAGGGCGATGTCCAGTCAGCACAATGGCGTAGTTCTGCCACAGAGGCTCTTCAGGAATCCATGCTGGAGGGATCTGAAAGATCTCCCAGTCAGGCTTGAGAGAGGAAGAGACCATCCAGAAAAAGGGGATCAACACCCCGATCCCACCCACGATCAGCAGCAGGTGAACCAGCAATTGGCTGATAAGGCGCACTCTTCTGGCATTTGTATTTTGCCGCCGCGCACTGACAAGCGCGGGCCCTGGCTTGCTGAATGCTGATTCGGTCATAGTTTCAGTACTCCCATCATCTGATCTGCCCCTCATAATGGACCCAACGGCCCGAACTGCGAAAGGCGACCAGTGTCAACACCAGGATGATCAGAGCCAACATCCAAGCCAAGGCAGACGCGTACCCCATCTTCAGGAACTCGAACGCGTTCAGGTAGATGCCCAGCACAAAGAAGTAGGTGGCGTTGGCCGGCCCCCCTTTGGTCATGATATACGCGCTGGTGAAGACCTGAAATGAGCCGATGATGCCCATGACCAGATTAAAGAAGATCACAGGAGAGATCATCGGCAGAGTGACAAACCAGAGTTTGGGCCATGCCCCGGCGCCGTCGATCATGGCGGCGTCATACAGCTCCGTGGGCACTCCCTGTAGGGCCGCCAGATAGAGCACCATGCCGCCGCCGACCCCCCAAACACTCATGATGATAAAGGCGGGCAACGCCCACTGGCGGTCAAAAAGCCACGCCGGCCCCTCAATGCCGACCAGGGCCAGGATCCGATTGATGACGCCGACCTCCGGATTGAGGAGCAGGAGCCACATCATAGCCACAGCCGCGCCCGATACCACAGCCGGAGTGTAAAAGACGGTGCGGTAGAAGGAGAGCCCGCGTACCTTCTGGTTGAGCAATAGGGCCAGCCCAAGACCCAAGACCAGGCCCAGACTCACCGCGCCCACAGAGTAGATGGCCGTGACCTTCAGGCTGTGCCAGACAAGACGATCGTTGAATAGCATCTTGTCCCAGTTTTTCAAACCCACCCACTGAGGGTTCGTGAGAACATCGAATTTGGTGAAGCTGAGATAGAGAGACGTGAGGAGAGGCCCTAGTTCAAAGATCAGGAAGCCCAACAACCAAGGCGCGATGGCCAGGTATCCAGCCAACGCCTCACGGCGCGCGAGGCGGCCCAGAGGGAAGCTTTTCGGTGAAGGCGCAGCAACTGATTCTACCACGCTGTCGCTGGTCATTGGTCAAGCCCTTCGTTCAATATTCTCTCTGGCGAGTCGTCGTTGACAGCCAGACTCCCCGCGCGGACACCCGCCCCCTATCTGCCTAGAGGTCGATGCGGTACAATGGCTCCAGCCCGGCTGCAATCCGATCTACATTGTCGGCTGCGCACTGAGCTCGTTTGCGGGAGGTGCCATCGGTGACGCCGGCGGTATGGGGCGTCGCGATAACGTTGGGTAGGCTGAAAAGCGGTGAACTGAGGTCCGGTGGCTCCTGGCTATAGGCATCGATGCCGGCGCCGCCCAGTTGACCGCTGATCAAGGCCTGTGTCAAGGCCTCCTCATCGACCAGGGCGCCCCGGGCAACGTTGATAAGGTAGGCGGTCGGTTTCATCAAGCTCAATATACGCGTGTCGATGATATGGTGGGTCTCGTCGTTCAGATGCAGGTGCAGCGAGAGGATGTCCGATTCGGACACCACCTTTTCGAGGTCAGATGGTTTGCCTACAAACGAGAGACCGAATTCATGCCGCTCCTCGTCGTCGATCTCGCGTATATCAATGGCCGCGATCTCCATGCCAAATGGACGGGCCCGTCGCGCCAATTCTATGCCGCTGGCGCCGAAACCGACAATGCCCAGCTGGATCCCCTCCAATTCCAGCCCGAGTGGCTCGTAGAGCTGTCCCACATCCAACCTGGCGCGGGCGATCGGATAGCGCCGGGTCAGCATGAGAATGAACATCATGGCGCATTCGGCCAGGGCCACGGCGCTGAACGCGCCTGGGCAGTTGGCAACGGGCATACCTTTGGCTTTCCAGTAGTCCAGGTCGAAGTGGTCGAATCCTGTCCCCAGGATCTGCCAAAGGCGCGCCGCAGAGGCCACATCGACCATCTCTCGGACGCCGGCGGAACCGCCATGGTCGATGACCACGTCAATGCCTTCGAATTGAGGTGAAAGGGGCTGGTCGTAGTCAAAAATATGGAGATTGTGGCGGGCGCCGACAGCTTTCACGACGTCTTCACCCCATGGAGTGAACATGGAGGCTTTGAGCGGGTGGGGCAGAAAGAGGACATTCAGTCGTTCTGGCATTGTGCTTCCTTTTCGCATTTGGTTTTTAGTTTCGAGTAACTGCAGTTCACTGACTACTGGAAACAGACAACTAAAAACTGCCTTTTCAAAGGGTCGTATAGCCACCGTCGGCCACTAGCGCCGAGCCGGTGACAAACGAGGCGTCATCGCTGGCCAGAAAGAGGACCGCCTGGGCAACTTCAATCGGCGCGGCGAAGCGTTTCATCAGGTTGGCTTCCCGGTACGGCGCCAGTTTTTCTTCGGGTATCGTTTCCGTAAGCGGTGTGTTCATAGAGCCGGGACAGACGACATTGACCCGAATGTTGTCGTTCGCATGGTCGACCGCCATAGAGCGGGCCAGTCCAATGACGCCGTGTTTGCTGGCGTTGTAAGATGCCTGTAGCCCATTGCCCACCAGCCCCGAGAGGGATGAAATGCAGATAATGTTGCCGCCGCCTTGTTGACGCATCTGGAGAACGGCGTATTTCGAACAGAGAAACATGCTTTTGAGGTTCGTATCGACGACGAAATTCCACTCCTCTTCGCTGGTGTCAACCACATCTTTGTTTACTTGTACACCCACGTTGTTGACCAGGATGTCCAGCCGGCCAAACGCATCAACCGTTGTGCGCACCAGACGCTCGGCATCCAGCGCCTGCCGCACATCCATCTGCACCAGAATGGCTTCATCGCCCTGCGCATGAATGTGGCCGCTGGTTTCTTTGCCGGTGATCGGATCGATGTCCGCGACCACCACCCGCGCGCCCTCGGCCGCGAACAGGATCGCGATCGCTTGACCCAGTCCCATGCCCGCGCCAGTAATGGCCGCTACTTTTCCCTGGAGGCGATTCGGCATATGCGATTACGCGCCTCTTCCGAGCAGAGGCGCATTGTCAACCTTTCATGCTCAATAGGGCAGGAGTCCACCACAGGCATTGTAGGTCTGGCCTGTCAGATAGCTGGCGTCGGGCGAGGCCAAGAAAGCGACCATGTTGGCCACATCTTCGGGTTGCTGAATGCGGCCCAGCGGTATGCTGGCGACAGCCTGCGCTTTAATCGAACCAACCGCTACGCCCTGGCGCTTGGCAGTCTCGCGATCGATCAGATCCCACATGTGTGTATCGACAATGCCGGCGCATACACAGTTGACGAGAATCCCGTGATCAGAAAGCTCCAGCCCCATCTGTTTGGTAAGGGCGACAACAGCGTGTTTGCTGGCCGCGTAGGCCCCCAAGGGCAGACCCTTTCCGGGCGCGGTCTTGCCCGCGCCCGAAGCATTGTTGATGATACGCCCGCCATCGCCCTGTTCGATCATGCGTCGGGCTGCCGCTTGGGAGCAGAGAAGCGTCCCTTTGGCGTTTACGTTCATCAAAGTATCCCAGGTCTCTTCGTCGGTCTCCATCAGGGGCGCGATGGCCCCGATGCCGGCATTGTTGACCAGAATATGCAGAGGCCCCCTCCGGGCTATGCTCTCGTTGACCATGCCTTCCACGTCATCTTTGCGTGTTACATCCACCTGCAGGGCCAGGGCTTGAGCGCCGAACTCCCTGACTTCGTCAGCAACCTGCGCTGCTGTGTCCCCGTCCAAATCGGCCACTGTAACCCGACACCCTTCCCGCGCCAAACGCAGCGCAATGGCCCGTCCGATCCCCCGCCCGGCCCCGGTGACAATGGCGACCCGCCCCTCAAGATCATATCTTGGCATGGTCGGTCTATCTCCCTTCCGACGGCCTGACGAGCAGATCCTTTCGGCTCACTGGGCCGCTTCCTTTATCTCGTATGGCGTCTGCATCAGCTCCAGGATGTAGCCATCAGGATCTTCAAAAAAGACCACATGGACGATAGCCCAGCCCAGATCGAAGCTGACCGGTTCCGACACGAACTTGATCCCTTGTTCTTGCAGTTCCCGGTAGGCTTGCGCCAGATCAGGCACGCCGAAGCAGATATGGGAGTGGCCTACATCCCCCAATTTCCCATCCGAAACTTTGCCTTGAGGATTCAGGTATTGCTGCAGATCGAGCAGCATCCCCGGCGTCTCCGGCGCTTGCAGGCGCACAACCTGCATGATCACATCCTCTTTACCCGCCATCTTCGAGATCGTCTCACCTTCCAGCCGATGACGTTCGATCTCCTGCATGCCAAGCAGATCCCGGTAAAACGCCAGCGAACGCTCCATGTCGCTCACCGTTACCGAAATATGATCCAACACGTTGACAGAACTGATCACAGTTTGCCCCCTCCCTCAATTGTTTGTCTCCAGCGCCTCAAGTTCGTCCAGCCGTCGAATCCACCGTTGGTGGTGTGGATCATCGATCGCGCGCCAGTACGGGCCGTACATCTGCCGGCCTACCTGCGCGAACGCCCTGTGATTGCCTCGCATCTGCTCCTGGATAGCGGCCGTGGCAGCGGGCGTATCCGGATCTTCGTAGTAGACCACGACTCCCTGACGCCGGTGGTTGCCGCCGCCAAAGGCCGCGTGCCAGAGAGCGACATTGAATACCAGGACATCACCTGGTTGTGACTCGAACGTATAGGAAGGCACGTCTGCCTGGGACAGGTGATAGGCTGCCTCGGGGTCGAGGCTGATCTGGCTGTGGAAGGGATCTTGGTGGGAGCCTGGGATTACCCGTAAGGCGCCATTGCTTCCATTCAGGGGATCAGGATAGATGCAGAATTTCACGGCAGCGTAATCCAACGACCGGGTGTCCGGGTGCCACAGTGTGTCGCCTACCATATAGTTGCCGTCTACCGCTATCGCCAACGCATCTTTGCCCAGCAGCTGTTCCGCCACATCTACGAAGCGGGGGTCGTGGGCCAAGCCAGCGATGAAAGGCGATTTTTCCTCCATGAGCGATGCATAGTGCCGGCTCTTGCCGTCGTGCTGGCCACCGTCAATCCATGCGTTCAATCCCGTATTGAATTCACGACTGTATTGCGCCGTCTCCTCAGGAGAAAGAAGTTGACGGAAAATCAGGAATCCGAAATCTCGGAATAGATTTAGCTGCTGTTCTGACAGGTTCATGCCGATTCTTTCGTTGAAATAAGGGAAGATCTGGGGAATCTGGGGACATCATCGACGTTCTGCGTGCTTGGCCCGAAGCAGGAACGACCATGCCCGAATATAAGGTTGACAAGGCGCCTCTGCTCGGAAGATGCGCGTATTGGATGATGTACTCCAGCAGGCAGAAGTATATCATCCCCTTCCCCTGCCCGTCAAGCATAGCAAAATCGCTCGGAGAGCGAATGGCGGTTTAGTGTTCGTACTCCTCCATGAGTTCGACCAAATTGCCGTCAGGGTCGTAGCAAAAGCAGACGCTGACCGAGCCTTCGGTGAGCTCGAAGTTCACCGGTCCCGAGATGAATTCGACGCCGTTTCTCTGGAGATCGTTCACGGTTGCCGGCAGATCTTCCACTGTCAAAGCGAAGTGGCAGGAGCCCACAGAGCCCATAGGGGTAACGTGCTTATGCCCCGGCGGCGCGAAGTATTCGAGTAGATCGATCAGCAGGCGCGGCGTATCCGGGGCCGCCAAACGAGTTGACTGCGCGCGCGAACCCTGCATCCCGCCGGCCAAGTCGCACTTTTCCCCTTCCAACTGGTGCTGCTCAACTTGCCTAAGGCCCAGCTTGTCCACATAGAATTTCAGGGCCCGTTCGGTGTCGCTGACCGTGATCGCAACGTGATCAAATGCTTTGACCTTCATGTCTGTATATCTCCTGATTGGTGAAGAATCGGCCTGCAATTCAGTACGTTTCCACGATTTTATTGTTCGGTTCATCCGCTCCTGTATCGCGCACGGGTACCCGCTTCCTGATTGTTGTGATCTATTCTCCTGATATGACTCGGACATTACCTGATCTTTGAAGGCGCGCGCGTGTCTTCCTGGCCGGCAGCGCGCAAAAACCTGGCCGCGCCTTCCTTAAGCTGCCGGCCAGAGGGCTGAATCGCCGTGGCCCCGCCATCCACCATGAGCACAGCTGCAGTAATATAGGATGCTTCGTCGCTGGCCAGAAACAGGATAGCATTGGCCACCTCCGCCGGCTCGGCAAAGCGGGCAAACATCGTCATGGCGGCATAAGGCGCTACATTCTCTGGAGGAGTGCGAGCCATCATGGGCGTGTTCATCCCTGTAGGGCAGACGACGTTGGCGCGAATGCCATCACCGCCGCAGTCCTGCGCGAGGCAGCGGGCCAGACCGATGAGGCCATGCTTGGATGTGTTGTAATCCGCTTGCAGTTCGTTGCCGACCACGCCAGACATCGATGATACGAAGACGACGCTGCCGCCACCTTGGCGACGCATAGGGGGAATCACATACTTCGAGCACAGAAACGGCCCTTTGAGATTCACCCGCATCACTCGATCCCACGCTTCTTCATCGATCTCGGCAATGTGCTTTCCGCTACCGAAGATGGCAGCGTTGTTCACCAGGATGTCGATGCGGCCAAACTTCGCTAACGTGGTTGCCGCCAGACATTCGGCATCCTGCCCGTTGCTGACATCGCCCACAACTGCCACTGCTTCTCCACCGGCAGAAGTTATCGCCTGAACTGTGTCGTGAGCCGTTGCCTGATTCAAGTCCGCGACAACGACCTTAGCGCCTTCTGTGGCGAAACGTTGCGCCGTCGACCGGCCAAGGCCTTGGCCGGCTCCCGTAACTATCGCCACTTTGTTTTCCAACCGACCCATGCGTATTTCCTCCTGACAGGCTGAAGGAGCAGTGTTGCCAAGTGGAGCGCGTCACGGCATCGTCACCCTGGCAGGTAGGTGCAGCGAGTCGCCAGCCAACAGTATCTGGATCTCGAAGTCCGGTTGCTCTCGATAGTAGATCTCAAAGAGCTTGGCGATATTGCCGGTATGGTTGCGCCAGAACTCCCAATGAAAGGGCAGAAGTGTCTTGGGGCGCAGCTTCTGGGCCACCTGAATCAGTTGCTCCTCGTCCATATACCACGTGCGGCCAAAGGCCAGCAGGGCCAAATCCAATTCATGCGTCGCCCCGATCTCCGCGAGCGCCGGTCCATCCCAGGTGTCGCCCGAGACAAAAAGTTTCGTCCCACCCGACGAGAAGACGAACGTCACTGCCTGAGGCTCATTGGGATCGTAAGAGGGATAGACCTGGACCTCCACATCGCGGAATTGGATAGAGTCGCCGGGCTTTACCTCGCGGATGCGGTCGTCGGCGATGCCGAATTCACGCATGAGCCTGGCCGAGGAGCTTGGCGCCACACAGAACGCCTCCGTATTGCCAACAATGGGCGTCAGCGTGCCAGCGTGGCAGTGATCCACATGATCATGTGTGGAGATGAGTATGTCGGCAACGCGCACCTCGTCAGGTTTGATGGGGATGGCCGTAGCTCGATAGGCATCCGGTACCGCGTCGTCGGGCGTACCGTAGGAATAGGGATCGATCCAGATCATCGTCTGTGGCGTGCGATAAACGAAGCTCGGTCCCCCTAACGCCCAGAATACGATGCCGTTGTCAACCGTTCTATTCTCTACCTCGTCCAAAAATGTTTTGGGCCAATATGCTACATCACGCATAACGAATCCTTTGACTTCACGCGCCTCTTTCGAGCAGAGGCGCATCGCCAGACTACCTTGGAATCTGTCAGTTGCATAGCGGGAAAGCGGCGCCGCATGGAGTTGATCGCTATTTCTCCTTCCATGCGAGCCACTGGCGCGCCGATGCAGAAATGGATGCCGTAGCCACAAGCAAAGTAAAGGTGCATCCGTACCTCGAACCATCCAGCGCCGGCCAGGTCAGACCGTACTCCAGCTATACTGATGCGGCTCCTGTTGACCGGTGCCAATCTCGTTGAGTTCAAGGAGATTGCCGTCTGGGTCGTAGAAGAAAAGGACATGCCATTCGCCCTCGCCGCTGAAGCGCACCGGCGGCGAGACCAACTCCACGCCGGCGGCTTTCAGCCGTTCGTAGGTGGCCGGCACATCCTCTACACCAAAACAGATATGCGCGCTGGGCACATGGTGAATTGGTTGCCGGCCGTGTGGGCTTTGCGGGTTGATCCATTGGATCAGATCGAAAGTGAAGCCATGTTCCGCGCTTCTGGTATGGCCGTTGACGCCTCCGGGCGGGCGCAGACGGTACTCGCGCATGTGGACATCCGCTATCCTTGTCATCTCATCGATCGGGCCGCCGTCGTGTTCCTCCGGAGAAACCACCTCCATCCCCAGTATGTCGCGGTAGAATTGCAGAGACTTTTCCAGATCGCTGACCATGATGGCGATGTGATCGATAGTGATTGCACTCATCGTGTTATGCCTCCTCGGTATTGAAGCTTCACGCGTCTCTTTCGAACAGAGGCGCATTATCACGCGTCTCTTTCGAGCAGAGGCGCATTATCACGCGCCTCTTTCGAGCAGAGGCGCATTATCACTACCCATAGCCAGGAACGCGCCAGCCAATCCAACCGGCGCAGACCTCCCGCCGTACGCCCACGCTCCTGGCATCCGGTCGCAAACAGAGTTGAAAAATGCGCCAAAGACGAAAAAAGGGAGGCAGAGAGCCTCCCCCTGCGTTGACAGTACACCGCGGCAGCGGATTTCAGACCTCTGCCTGGATTGCGTTGATCTTCTCCACCATATTGTCGGTGGCCTCTTCGATCGAGCTATCGCCCAAAAGCATCAGTTCCAAATCTTCTCTGAAAGCGCGCTGCACCTCGGTCGGTTTCGAGCCCCAGTGCTCTGGTATGAAGGTGTCGCCGTACTCGAACGGTTTGGTCATGAACTCCAACTGCGTCGGGTCGGTTACAAACTTGGCCGCATTTTCGCTGAACTTGTAGGGGATAGGTATCCTCTTGATCATGGCCGTAATGGCGTCTTCATTCCAAACATAGAATGAGATGAACTCCCAGGCCTGGTCGACATACGGCGTGTTGGCCGGGATGGAGAAGGGATGGGATTGCCCTGTGCTCACTCGTTTGCCGCCCGGCATAATCGGCCACAGCGCCATCCAGGCATTCATGGCGTAGTCCTGCGTATTCGGCCCCCAAGAGTCCCAGTCTGTGAGAACAGCCGCCACCATGGCGATCTTGTCGCTGGAAAAGATAAGATCCCCCAGCAGCTGCTGTTCGGCGGGCGTGGGCGCCACTTTGGATTCCAGAAGCCAATCGACTGCGTAGGAGAACGCTTCCCGTGCCTCATCCGAATTCAACAGACACTGGGTTTCGTCTTCGTTGAACAAGGCGCCGCCATTCGACAAAATCAGGTCCAAATAAACCATATTCGGAGGCGTTGCCGCGCCCCAGATGTCCGGTGGGCTGGCAATGGCTTTGACGGCGGCATCCATCTCGTCCATGGTCCAATCGTCATAGCGAGGCAACTCCACACCGGCTTCTTCAAAGAGCCGGATATTGTAGGCGAGGCCCCGGGGCACCGCCCCATGTGACGGGACACCGTAGGCTTTGCCCTCAAAGCCGGCCCACACCCAGGGGCTGCCAACCAGCCCATCCACATCAGAGCCATCTCTTTCGATCAATGGATCGACTGCGGTAAAGACAGACCGCTGCACAAGCATGGGGAAGAAGGGCGCCTGCACCCACAGCACCTCCGGCGCGGTCCCGCCCGCAAACTGGGTCAACATCTTTTCAGCGTAGCCAGACCAGGGGCTGACGGCCATCTCAACCTGCGTTTCGTGAGAGCCGTTATATAGCTCGAGGACCTCACCAAAGATATCGCCCCAAGCCATGAATCTGAGGGTAACGGCTTCTTCAGCCACAGATTCATCTGCCATTGATTCGCCCGCGGCTGTCTCGGTCGATCCGGAGGGGGCGCAGGCGGCGAGCAGCGCTCCTGCAGCCGTCATCGTCATGCCCTTCAAAAAGGCGCGTCTGCTTGGTTGGGTTGTGTCATGCAGCGTCTTTGACATAGATTGCCTTCCTCATGTTGGTGCAAGCTGTCCGATTAAAAGTTGTATTGCGCGCCACTGTTAGGGCGCTATCATGCAACCGAGCCCTTTGTATTCCCCGCCGGTGGCTCGGAGGGTGAATCCTCTTCGAATCACTGTTACATAGACATGGCTATAGTAGAGATCCCAACCCTGAATCTGAGAGAGTTGCGCTTCGCCGACTCATCTCCAGAGGCATATGACGGTTTCGGCGCAAACCTGGTTTGTATATCTGCGTTCTACGCTTGATGGATTGCTGCGCGTAATGCAAGAGGCAAAGTCAATACAGCCAAAGTCTATGATATCAACAGCATTATTGTAATACTATGGGAATTATATACTTGACTGCACAAGCATATCTTTCTCAGCCGGTGGAACCGGCTGTGCGGGATATTCCCACCCGCGTTTCTGAATATTTTTAGCGGCGTTGGTATCCCGATCTTCCGTATGACCACACCGCAAACATTCGAATATCCGATAAACCGCCAGCTTCTCTTTCCTTACTTCATCGCAGTGGGAACAGGTCTTGGATGTATAGCGGGGGTCAACTTCAGCGAATTGTCTACCGGCCCATTCTGCCTTGTAGCGCAATTGTTGAAAGAGTATGCCCCATGTCTGTTCCATCATACTGCGATTCAAGCCACGTTTCCGATTGCCACCCTTGCGCGACATGTTCTTGATTGTCAACTTCTCAACCGCTATCTTCTGGTATTTTCGCACGATAGCAGTAGTCAACCGATGGCATTCATTACGATTGCGTACTGTATTCCTACGCCTCTCACAAGCAAAAGCGGATACCGCCTTTCTTCTACGCTTACTTCCTTTCTTCTTTGTGGAAATCGCGCGTTGCAAGCTTGTTTCTCTACTTCTGTCAATCACGCGCCGGGATACTGTTTCCCCATCGCTGAAGGTCATGCGTTCATTTACGCCCATATCTATGCCCACCGCAGTATCCACAGAAGTAAGTGGCTCACTTTCCTCTTCATATACCAAATCGACTGTCAGGATGCGACCATGCATACCGATTCGCAAGGCTTTCAACTGGCTACTGGCTGGCAATGCACGATTGGGCCGTATTCTGATAACAGACAATCCCTTCACCTTGATACGATTGCCCTTCACCATGCCCGCTGTAACTTCTGACAGTTCGATGCATTGATAGCGTTGATGCGGCTTGAAGCGCGGATAACCAGGCTTTTCCCCAGCTTTTACCCTACGAAAGAATGCCTTGCATGACCTGTCTACTCGTACCAGGACTCCGCGAGAAACTGTTATCCCTATATCTCGCCAGAACTGTTGTTCCTTTCGTAGCTGGGTCAGCTCTTTCATCTGCGTGTACAAACTCATGCCCTTGCCATCAGAAAGATAGGTATTCTTGCGCTGTTCAAGGGAGCGATTGTAGAGCCAGCAACAAGAGCGCAATACCTCACGGATGCGAGCATAGCCAGCTCGCGAACAGTAGCCTCGTTCTTGATAGGTCTTGTGGAGTGTGGTACTCTGGGGCGTATCCATAAGTTCTGACCTTGTGGATCGTAGCCCGTAGTGTTTGCCGCACTGACGGGCTTTTCTCTTCTCGAAGTATCTCCATCATACCACATATTCACACGCAACGCACGGAAATCCTTGTGCAGTCAAGTATATAATTCCCAATACTATCATGGCTGACGGCAACCGTCAAATTGTAAATTCAGGGTGTGTGGGCGGGAATGAGAAAATAACGCAAAGGCGCGAAGGCGCAGGGACGCAAGGAATTCCCTGATTTTTCTTTGCGTCATTGCGTTGTATTGGTTTTCCTTTGCGCCTTTGCATCTTTGCGCCATTGCGTTGTGTTCTCAACCCGTCCTCAACGCCGGCAAGCCCTCGACAATCTCCACCGTCTCCAGGCTGACGCTGATAACCTTTCCGATCAGGTTGACGATGTACTGCGGATCGTCGGCGCGGTTGGGATCGTTGACGATGCCGCTGCGTTTGTCTGTCTTGACCCGGTACTGGTCGATAACCCATTCCAGGGCCGAGCGGTTGCCCAGCCGATAGTGTAACGCTTTTGCTGGGATCCCGCCCAGTATCAGGAAATCGTTATATTGGATCTGCGTTTTGTCTCGGGAGAGCTTCATCTTCTCGACGCGCCAATCAAGCTGCAGATCCGGGTTTTCGCTGACTGTCAGTGGATAGGCGGGCATCTCTTCATAGCCGACGTGGATTTTCGCCAGACGCGCGCCGGCTTGGACAAAGGCCCGGAAGTCCGGGGCAAAGGGCAGGCGCGGCAGATCGCGTTTGAGGTTGGCTTGATAGCGCTGCCGATAGGCGGAATGATGCAGCAGACCGTAAACATAATGGAAGATATCCCATTTCCCGATAGAATCGTCGCTGTACTGCCTGCGGAACTGCGCCAGCGCCCAATCGGTGATGTTCTCCTGGCGGTTGCCGCCGTCCTCGTCGTAGGTGTAGAAGGGGAAGCATTGGGAACCGCTTTGCGGCAGCGAATTGGGAATTTTGTTGATGGACAGCGCAAACATTGGCCAGGCAGCCCCCACTTTAAGCCAGATGGCACAGTTCTCTTCTTCGGTCTCCGCTGTGGGGAAGATCGATGGGAAGACGTACACACGTTCGGTCACCGCTCGGTCAAAGTAAAGGTTCGATTGCGTAAACGGGCGATAGAGTGATGTCCTCAGCTTTTCTTGCGAAAAATCACTGATTTTCCCTCGTGTCAAGTTTCGTTTAAGTGTCTCACTCCAGCTAATCCGACGGTCATCATAGACCACAAAATCATCGACGTTTATTTCTCGGCCCGCCTGTCGTTCCCACTTGAATACCTGCTCATTGTAGAAATCGATCATCCGCTCCATGTTCTCTGTGAGCGCGTCACGGTTGAAGTTGTACGCCCAGGCATCACGGGCCGTATTGACACCAAGACTATACACCTTAAAAATCACATCCACCGCCTCGCCTTTTGCCGCCTTCGCTTCCTTGCTTCCCAAGGGGATGAAGCTCTCGAATTCAGCGTGAAGTCCTTCTGTCAGCCAGGTGTGTCGCCTGTCCGGCCTGATCTCTTGCCACTCGATATTGCCTGCGTGTTGGCGTTCATGCAGAAAGTCGAATTTCCGCTTTTTGTTCCACAGATCGTCGGTTCGATAGTAGAAGATACGGGATAGCTGGCCTTGTGGTTGCCCGCCCCTACGCTTCACAAACAGGTTGATGCTTACCCCCACCCGAATGCCGAATACATTGGCATCCGAGACCTTCAAGCCCTTGCGCGCATTCCCGCCCAAATCGAGACTGTACAGAGCATCGAAATCGTCTGCCAGGTGTTTTCTCATGCCATCAAACGCCACAGCGTCGAGAAAGCTGTTGTTGGTGATAAAGGCGACAATCCCCTCATCTCCAATGCGGTCCGCTGCCCAGCGTATCGCCTTCACATACGGGTCGGAGAGCGCGTTTTTATTGGTCGCCTTGGAATCGTGCGCGTAGGTCTCCGCCACCCGTCTGTCCAGCGTCTCATATTTGCGGTTCTTGTTGTTGTCGTTCTCGTTGACCTGTCCGACGTTGTAAGGCGGATTGCCGATGACCACAAACATCGGCGTCTGTTTCTGGACCTCCGCGCGCTGTGTGTTCTCAGGCGCGCACAGCGGCAGCTGGCGGTCCTCCGCCAGGTCGAAGGTATCCACCAGGCAGATGCCTTCAAAGGGCTGATACGCGCCCGTCGCCGCATAAAATTCATGCTCGATGTTCATGCTGGCGATGTAGTAGGGCAGCAGCATCACCTCGTTGCAGTGCAGCTCCGACCTGTATTTGTCCTCCAGCGCGGTCCGGCGTATCTCCCGCATCAGGCGCACGATGAAATTGCCCGTGCCCACAAACGGGTCGATGATATGCACGCCGGGGTCGGATAGCGAGCGCCCAAACTCGCTCTGCAGGATGTGGGCAACGCTTTGCGCCATGAAATCGACGATCGGCTGCGGCGTGTAGACTATCCCATGCGTATCCGCCACCCTGAGCGAAAAGCCCTGGAAAAACTGCTCGTAGACAGTGTTGAGAAAATGCTGCTTCTGCGAAAAATCGCTGATGGTTGCGGCCACGCGCTCGATGACCACGTAGAAACGATCCAGACTGTGGAGAAAATCACGACGACTGAACGACTGCGATGTGAGCGCGTCGATCACCTTCTCGATCTCATTGGCGATGACATTGCGCCGCGTGAAGTCGGGATTGCTGAAGACAGTGCGGAACAGACGCTCGGTCAACAGATGCTGTATCAGCATCTCCTCGACCGCCGCTTCCGAGAGGTGGGGGTTGATCGATTGGCGACATGTCTCCAGAAAATCGCCAAAGGCCGTGGCAAAGCGGCGGTTGCTCTGCCGCTCCTTGTGGATCAAGCGCGCCAGGCCGCGCCCGATATCCGGCACTCTGTCTTTGCACTGCGCCAGCGCCTCCTCCCAGGCGGCGTACTCCTGCGGACGATAGCCGAAGAAGGTTTCCAGTGTCTCGATCAGCTGCAACGGGTCGCCCAGGTCCGCGTCAAGCAGCTGCCGACCGTTCTGCCACAGGATGGCGCGTTGCGGCGTCTGGAAGAGGATGTTGTCGCCGGATAGCCGGCCTCGAACTTGCGTCGCGCTTCAGACAGCAGATCGTCGTGGATGTCCTTCGCCTCCCAGATGCCATGGATCAACTGGAAATCGTCGATCAATGCGCCGTCGACCACGATGCGCCGCTTGCCGCGCGCAGTGTTCGATGCGCCTCTTGCGAGCAGAGGCGCGATGGCCTGTTCCGGCGCCAGCGTCCACGCGCACTGCCGCGCGCAGTGTTCAAGCAGCGCCTGAAAAGCGGCGGGCGCCGCGCTTTCAGGGCTGATGCCGAGGCGGTCGAAGCGCTCGAGCGCGGCGTAGTATGCCCGGATAGGCTTGTGCGTAGGTTTGAGGGTGAGAGTTGGCATGGGCGCTATCGTACCGCTCAGGGGGGATTCAGATGGACTGCCCAGTAAGAACCACTGGCAAGATGAAGATCCACGCCTAGATGCTGCCGATCATCTGTTTGAGATTGGTGTAGTTGATACGCATAGCCTCCTCACGCGACCCACTGGGCGGCAGAAAGTGCGTGGCGACCGAAAGAAACGCATCGCTGCGACGGTCGCGGAGGCTGCGCAGAATGGTCGGATAGTCGACGTCGCCATCGCCGAGTGGACGATATGCAAAGTCGCATTGGATGCCATTCTTCACGGTCAGGTCTTTGAGGTGAAGCCCGTAGAGATAGGGCTGGATATTCAGAAAACCGGCCGTCGCCACATCTCCCTCGCCACAGTTCAGATTGTCTGACGGCCCCCACATCACCTTGAGGCGCCTGGAGTTGAGCGCCTCTGCCAGACGCCGGAAGTTGCCGCTGGTATTGGTATAGTTCCAAGGCATCATGGAGAGAGCCAGATCGACGTCATACTGTTCAGCCTGCTCGAGAGCCAAAGAAAAGGCCTTTATCAGCTTCTCCATTTCACCATCGGCGATATAGCCCCCGCGGGTCAGCCAGCGCATCGGCCATGTCGGCTTGCCGGCTGTATACTCGCCCGGCCAAGCAAAGCTGAACGCGCCGACAGCCCCAATCCCCAAGCGCGCCGCAATCTGCATGGATCGAATCAGGTCGGCCATATCCTGGCGAAAGGCCGGATGCTCCTCCATCGTATCCAGTTCCAGGTCGGTGAGGTGGATCTGCTTGAACGGGTTGCCGATGTTGATAAGAAAGATCTCAAGCCCGTGGCCGGCGACCCTCTCCGCCATGCGATCCACTTCTGTGTCATCCAGCGCGCGCATAGGCGGGTCATCAGCGC
This sequence comes from uncultured Caldilineaceae bacterium, assembly GCA_958295915.1. Classification (GTDB taxonomy): domain Bacteria; phylum Chloroflexota; class Anaerolineae; order Caldilineales; family Caldilineaceae; genus Bin5. The sequence goes on along the minus strand of OY282381.1, from coordinate 644,953 downwards.
CCAGACTGTTGAACCAGACATAGTCCGCCCCGATCTCTTTGGCCTTGGCCAAAGATTCATCGAAGGGCAGACCTAGCTCCGGCAGATACATGCCCAGCTTGAAACGGTGGTCGGTCATGCTACGCGTCTCCTTTTGAGTAGAGGCGCTTTGTCGCGCCCTACAGTGGCCGCAATTCAACCCTTACGCACGGTCTGCCCCCAGCGGTCAAGACCGGCTTCAGCCAGGTTCTGAAGCCAATCGTGGTACGACTGGGCGACTCGCTCAGGATGCCGCTGGCTGCGGGCCACAAAGCCAGGCACCTGCGACCGGCCCGTCGGCAGGCCAATACGGTTATAGCGCGTATCGACACTCCAGCGGACGGTGTTCGACCGATTGGGAATCGAGCGATGCACGAGCCGTTCCGTCGTCAGCAACACATCCCCCACATCCACCGCGCATGATATGCAATCGTCGGACGGCAGGGCGGCGTCGGCAATCCCTATGAACCCCTTATGGCCAGGCGTCTCGAGGCGCAGGTCATGCGCCAGCAGCCCCATACGGTGGGAGCCTGGAATCACCTGCAGGCAGCCGTTTTCAGTGGTGGCCCTGGCAAGCGGGATCCAAAAATTGACAACCAGGGTTTCCCCCGCCTCGTCCGGCGTCAGGTAGGCCAGATCCTGATGCCATGGTATATCCATGATCGCAAGGTCTGGCAATTTCGTGCGCAGGCCAAACTGGGGATGGGCCAGGATTTCCGGCCCGATCAGAGATTCGGTCGCATCCAGCAAGGCGGATGCCGTCCTGAGGGCAAACATACCGGCGGATATGGGCTTCTGCCGGGAGAAATAGTTCTGCCATAGCCAAGTCCGGTCTGCGCAGGCGTTGGACACCAACGCCAGTCGGGTAGCGAACGGCGCGTCTGGGAATGTGTTCGCAGAATCGAGCAGACCCTGCCGCACCGCTTCCCGGGTTGCCTCATCTACCTTTTGCGTAAGTTCGGCGATCAGCGGCTGTAGCGCCTCTTGGGGCAACAGGCCGCGTACGATCAGAAAGCCGTCCTCCTGGAACTGTCGGATCTGCTGTGGCGTTAGCCCCGCCGCCGCTCGGTTGCGAGCATGCTGTTCTTGCGCGTTCACCTTCCCAGACATTTGGGCCTCCTGTGAATCCTGTGAAGTTTGCTTTGGGATAGTATATCCCAGTCTGGTTTGTCGCGCTACCTCCAAGATCGCTCCTCTACGCGCCTCTTTCGAGCAGAGACGCATTGCAATCTTCGCACACATTGCGCTTTCGTGTACAATATAGGTATGAAGCGTGTAGGCGTTGCCGCGCGCAATAGGTCTCTGGGCAAAGCTACGATAAGTAAGCGGCGACAGAGGCACAATTGAAGCAGCTTGAGAATGAATCTATGACTACAACAGACGAAATAACAGGCGCTGCTCTGGGATGGGCGCTTATCGGCTGCGGCAGCGCCGGCAGAGCGCATGCCCGCTGGGCATCAGCCACGGACGGCATCGCCGTACGCGGCTTCTGCGATATCCGGGCCAGCATGGCGCAACAGTTGAACCAGGAACACAATGGAGACTACGCGACTACGGATCCCGCGCGCATTTTTGCCGATCCAGCTGTGGATATCGTCTCGATTGCAACTTCCCACAATTCCCATGCTGATCTGGCAGTGGCCGCCTGCCAGGCCGGCAAGCATCTGTTCTTGGAAAAGCCCATGGCCATGACTACGGCCGACTGTCTGCGCATCTATGAGGCTATGAAAGCCGCCGGCACGAAACTGATGCTCAACTTCTCCATCCGTTTTTCCGGCGCCGCGCGCGCCATTCAGCAGCGCTTGAGCGCGCCCAAGGTGAGCCACAGCCAGTGTATGATGAGCCGGGCAGACCTCAGCCGCTGGCGCTGGCATCCCGAGGAGGGCGGGGGCCCACTTTTCGATGTCGGCGTCCACATGGTGGATTTCCTCTGCTGGATACACGACAGCATGCCGGTGGAGGTCTACGCAACAGGCGGCCAGGTGACCCACCCCGGCGAGTTGGGAAGTCCTGATATGGTGGACACGGTCGCCAGTACCATCCGCTTTGCCAACGGTTCGGTCGCCACCTTCCTGATGAGCGACGCCGGCAGCAATCCCGTTATCTCCAAGTGGTTCTTTGAATTCTTCGACGGCGCGCGTTCCGCTGTGCTCTATGAACACTTCCGCAAAGTCACTTTCTCAACGCCCGACCCAGAGGACGGAGAAAGCGTTGAAAGCGCCTCCGCTCGAAAGAGGCGCGCTGCCGAGACAGTGGCGCCGCCGCCGATTGAACGCTTGTCTCTGCTGGTTGAGGCGATTCAAAACGATACGGAACCCTATGTGCCGCCACAGGCTGGCATCGTGTCCACGTTGCTGATCGAGAAGATCACGGCATCCATTCACTCCGGCCAGCCGCAGAAAGTAGATCTATCTGAAATCCTTGCCACAATCGCGCCTCTTTCGAGCAGTGGCGCATTCAACAACTCCCTGTAGCCCTTTCCATTAGTTGTAAATGTAAGGAGACTATCTGATGAGCGTCTTGATTCATGTAGGGGTCCGAGCTTCCGATCTCGCGCAATCGATCCGCTTTTGGCGCGACGGTTTGGGGCTGCGGGTGGTGAACCAGAGGGACGTCCGTTACGATCTGACGGACGGCTACCACAACTTCGCCGTATTCCAGCACCAGGGCGACCCGCGGCCTGAGCACGTATCCGGCATGCTGGACTACCTGCACATCGGTGTGGGTGTCCCCGATGTCGCTGCCGCCGCCCGCCGTCTGCAAGATATGGGATACTCGATCTTTTCAGATGGCTTAGGTGGCAAACAGCCTCTGGACCCCAATAATTTGCAGGAACCAGCTTTCAAAGTAGAAGATCCCGATGGCATCACCATCGACGTAAGCGAAGTGGACAGGATGTGGCCCGGCACAACCCTACACCCGAACCGGGACGCTGAAGATCAGACGTAGACTGCCTCCCCAGCAGAGCAAAACGATATCTTAGCTCGCCGCATGCTATAACTACGCAGCGCATTGTGCGCTTCTGGCATAGAACAGCTCGCTCAAGAATCGCGCCTCTTTCGAGCAGAGGCGCATTCAACCTCTCAGAGCGTAGTTGGTTCCGCGAATCGCTCCTCTATTTTTGGCCAGGGGCGCGCTTTCCGGATATCGGCTTCGTCGAGGAGATACTGCTCCGCTGGAAACTGCCTGCACAGTTCCCCATTCTTCATCACCCATAGGTAGTTGCGGAAATACTGCTTAGGGTTCGCGTGAATGATGCGGGGGGTTGTATAGACACCAGCGATGGCATGCGACCCTGGTCATCCAGCTCTCTGGGGAATGTCAGCATGAACCGACGCACAAGAAAAATGAATCGCTTTGATCGATTCAGGATAGTTTTTGAGCGTACTCGTCTCTGGGGTCAGTTGTTGCCTCTGCCTCCAACTCCAGTGTCTCCAGATAGGCGCTCAGTTCTGTCGGGGATTCCAAAATCAGATCGGCATTGCTGAACTTTCGCGTTGCCCCCATGCCACACAAAATACCCACCTGTACCGCGCCCACCGCCTCGCCGGCACGCAGTTGCAGTTCCGTATCCCCCACCACCAGGCAGGCATCCGCGGGCAGATCCAGAATCTCCAACACGCCCAGCAACGCCTCACTGGTGGGCGCGGGATTGCGCAGATCGTCGCGGGTGACGATTGCATCGAACAGGTCGCCGGGTAGACCGGCGCGTTGAAAGAAAGCGTCCACTTCCTCTCGAGAGCGGGTCGTAATCAATGCCAGTTTATATTGCCGACGGAGACTCGTCAGTAGCGCCGGCACGCCGTCGCGCAATGTTTGGGATTCGGAGGCTGGGAAGCCGCGTGTCCGATCGAGCTTCGGTATCAACCGGCGCACATCGTCGTGGAGCCTGAGCCATGTGAGCAGGCTGACGAAAGCGACGGACGGGCCCTCCATCCACGCCATCAGACGACGGAAAAACTGTTCCCGTCGTTCAAAAGGCCAGATGCGCTCCAATCTATCAAAGCGGTGGGATAGTTCGCTTGCCAAAGACCAGTCGAGATGGGTCAGGGTACCATCGAGATCGAACACAATGCCTTCAATCCAATGGCCGGCGACCAGGCCGGGGATCTGTACGTCACTCTGTTGGTGTGAGGATTCAAATGGATCCAGATCCCGCAGCTTGCGGAAAATATAGCCCAGCAGGGCACGAACACTGGCGATCGTGGGCGTGATCAACAGGACGCCCAACACGCCAAACACAAGCGCGGCGCTGATGATGCCAGTGAAGGTAACGGCCGGATGCAAACGCACCCGCCGTCCCACCAGGCGGGGGATCAGATAGACGCTCTCCACCTGCGTGATCACGATGTAAAAAATCATGACGATCACAGCGAAGGGGATCTTGCCGATAGGCAGCCAGGTGGATCCTTGGAAGAGCGCCACAAGTGTGCCAATCGCGCCGCTGATGCCAGGACCGACAGTGGGCAGAAATTCCAGCACAGCGGCCAGAAGCGCCAGACCGGCGGCATTCGGCAGCCCGACGATCGTCATAACAACCCACGTAATAAAGCCGATGACCAATCCCAACGCCAACTGGCCCCGCAGAAACGCCGTCCAGATATCCCCCAGTTCTTGGGCCAGATATTGCACATCCTCGCGGTACTCTGGAGGTAGGGCATTCATCACCATACGCTGCAATTTGATGATGTCTTTCAGTAGCCAGAATCCCAGAACCAGCACATAGATCGTCGTCAGGACCCCGGTTGTGACCGTCGCCGCCAGACCCAAGGCGCCGGCCGCCGCTGGCGACAGTACGTCCTGAATGATAGTGCCCAACTGCTGCAGAAGACTGTTGACACTCAGTTGGAAGCCGCCAATGTCCAGGAGGGGGCCCGGCGTGGCCGTCTGCAGATCCGCCACCAGTGTATTGAGCATAACGCTCAGAGATTCGAACGAAGAAACCACCCGCGGCACAAAAAGTACGGGCGTACTGATCAGCAGAAGAATGACGAACAGATAGACGCCAACGATCGAGGCAGCCCGGCTCCAACCGGTGCGCTGTTGCACCCAACTGACCGGCTGGTAGAGAACAAATGTGAGGAGCAGAGCGATGATCGTCGGCTGGATCATCACCCGGAATGCGTACAAAAGGAGCGCGGCCAGTAGGCCGAGGACGGACATGACCACGATTTTTGTGGTTGGATTCCAGCGTTTGGAACTCATAGAAGCCTGGAAAGACGGTTCAACAAACTCCATCGAACTCCCACTCCGCTCTCTATCTGAAAATCGTAAACCGCGTCAACGGCCAGTAACGCATCCAGGCGCGGCCGGTAATATAGTCGCGGGGGATTGGGCCGAAAGAACGGCTGTCATTGCTATTGTCCCGATTGTCGCCCAGCACAAAGTAGGTATCCGCCGCCAGGGTGATAGGGCCGTAGGAAACATGGGAGAATGGTTGAATATAAGGCTCTGGCGCTTCACGACTGTCAATATAGATGCGACCCTGACGAATTTCAACCGTTTCGCCGGGCAGACCAATGATCCGTTTGATCATCAGCGCCGGCATTTGGGGCATATCTAAGACCACGATTTCATTGCGGCCAGGATCATGAAAACGATAGCTCAATTTTTCGATGACCAGCCGCTCAGAAGGCTGTAAATTGGGCTGCATACTCTGACCCAATACGACCGTAGCCTGAGCCAGAAAGATATGAATAAACAGCGCCAGGGCGACCGCCGGCAGAACGACCTGCATAAGCTCTTTGAGCGCCGACACGAAGATACCAATCACGGATGGTCTGTCCGTCGAAGCCGCGCCCTCCATGGGCAGTCTGGTCGCAGAGACGTCTTCTGATATCAGATCGTCTCTCTCCACCAGATCTTGAGGAGCGGCTCGATTCTCCTGATCGTGAGTCGGCGTCATAATAAAAGGTTGTAGCGCGCGCCACTGTAGAGCGCGCCATGGCATTGCATCTGCTGAATGGCGCACTCCACGGGCGTCGCACTCTATCTGCGAGGTCGGCCGCCGTTACGGCCTCCGCTACGACCGCCGCCGCCGCCGCCGCGTCGTCCCCCCCGATCCCGATCGCGTGCCTCCTCCGCAGACCAACCCTCCAGCACTGCCTGTCGACTCAGGCGGATCTTGCCCGCCGGGTCGATGTCGATCACCATGGTTGTGAGTTCATCACCCACATTGGCGATCTCCTCCACAGTATTGACCCGGTAGTCGGCCAGCTGACTGATATGCACGAGACCGTCTATGCCGGGGAGCAGATTGACAAATGCCCCATAGGCTTCGACCCGCACAACCTGCCCAGTGTAAATCTTGCCGACCTCGACCTCTTCAGTTAGGGATTCGATCTCGCGGCGGGCTTCTTCCGCCGCCAGTCCGTTCAGGCCAGAGATATAGACCGTGCCGTCTTCTTCGATATCGATCTTGACCTCATATCGTTCTTGCAGCGCGCGTACGGTCTTGCCGCCTGGCCCGATAATCTTGCCGATCTTTTCCGGGTCCACGCGTAGTGTAAGGATGCGCGGAGCGTAGGGACTAAGCTCGTCGCGCGATTCTGGGATGACTTCCAGCATCTTTTCCATGATGTGCAGCCGCCCTTGGCGGGCCTGCTCCAAGGCGATGCGCAGAATCTCGAAGTCCAGTCCTTTGATCTTCAGATCCATCTGCAGAGCGGTGATGCCGTGCTCGCTGCCAGCAACTTTGAAATCCATATCCCCCAGATAATCTTCTACGCCCTGAATATCGGATAGCACCGCATAGGCGCCGGTTTCCTGATCCTGTACCAGACCCATCGCAATGCCGGCCACCGGCGCATCGATAGGAACACCGGCATCCATGAGCGCCAGTGTACTGCCGCAGACCGAACCCATACTGGTGGAACCGTTGCTGCTGACGACTTCGCTCACCAGGCGCAGGGTGTAGGGAAACGCATCGGGAATCACCGGCTGCAAGGCCCGTTCCGCCAGCGCGCCGTGACCGATCTCCCGGCGTTTCGGCCCCCGCAGGGGGTAGGCCTCGCCGGTGGAGTACGGCGGAAAGTTGTAGTGATGGATATAGCGTTTGTTTTCGTCCGGCTGCAGAGTGTACAGCCGCTGGGCATCTCCTGGCGTCCCCAATGTCACCAGCGTTAAGACGTGGGTTTCTCCCCGCATGAACAGGCCGCTGCCATGCACCCGCGGAACGTTGCCCACCTGCACTTGAATCGGGCGCACTGTCTTGGGATCCCGACCGTCCGGCCGCACGTTTTCATCCAGAATACGCCGACGGACCGCCTCTTTGAACAGGGCGTCCAGCGTGTCGGCCACATCCCCGGCGTCAACTTCGGCCGCGCTGATCGGTTCGGCGAGAGCTGCCAGGGTTTCCGCACGGATGGCGGACATGTGGGTCTTGCGTTCGTCCCGGTCAGATATTTCGCGAATCATCCCGTTGATCTTATCACGCGCCAGTTCGTTGACCTTTTCGACCGTATGCCGCGCCGTAAGAAAGACCGGATAGTCTGTGAACTTCTTTTTCCCGATCTCCGACTGCATCTGTTGGATCGTCTGAATGGCAGGCTGCATCTCTTCGTAGGCCAGACGCAGACCATCCAGTATGATATCTTCCGGCAGTTCGCTCGCGCCGGCTTCCACCATCAGAATATTGTCCGCCGTGCCGGCCACCTGCAAGCTGAGCGTGCTCAACTCTATCTCCGACGCGGTCGGGTTGACAACCAGCGCGCCATCCACGTAGGCGACGGACGAAGCGCCCACCGGGCCGCTCCAAGGAATGTCGCTGATCGATAGAGCGGCTGACGCGGCGAGAATCGCCAGCGGATCCATCAGATGCTTGCCATCCGAGCTGAGCGTCGTGAGGATGATCTGGACTTCGTTGCGAAAACCTTTAGGGAATAAGGGGCGTAGCGGGCGATCCACCAGCCGGCAGAGCAAAATCGCCTGTTCGCTGGGCCGGGCTTCGCGGCGGAAAAGGTTGCCAGGGATGCGCCCGGCCGCATAAAACTTTTCTTCAAAGTCGACCGTCAGAGGGAAAAAGTCGATGCCCGGCCGCACCGCTCTGTCCATTGTCGCCGTGGCGAAGATCACCGTGTCGCCGCAGCGAACTGTGACGGCGCCACCGGCCTGCTGGGCGAGGACGCCCGTTTCAATGCTGATCTGTTTGGCGCCCAAAGTTGTGGTATAAACCTGGGCGCCTTCAAACATTCTGAGTTGTTCCATCTGTGTTCACCTCGAATAGAACTGTGCGCCATTCTCCGGAAGGAAGGCGCATGGCTGATGCCGCTATAGGGCGCAGACACCATAACCGGCAATGCATCCGGCATTGCGGCCACCGACGCAAAAGATGGTTGGGGCGAGGCGACAAACTCGCTGACCAAATCTCCTCTGCCCAACGATCTTTCAGCGCTGTGTTTCGAGGTGCGGAACTGGAGAATAAACCGAAGCGCTCAACCCTGAGCGCGGCTGCTCTTCCGAGCGATGGCTTCGTCCCATTCTCCAATGCCGGACCCCGACGGCAGAAGTCTGCCTGACACAAGACACTGAACATCGGCTGCATCTGCGCGACCGATTGCTCCACAAACTATAAAATAAAGGCTCATCTACCTACAGATGCGCGCCGCGCCCTATTCGGCATAGAGCCTGGGCCTTTGCGGCGCATATTGCGAAGATAAGCAATCAAGAAGGAAGGGCGAAAAATCGACAGTTCCGCCCTTTTATTCCACGCGCCTCTTTCGAGCAGAGGCGCATTGCAACCTACCGACGCAGACCTAGCCTTTGAATCAACTGGCGATATCGGTTTACGTCCTTTCTGGCTAAATATGCTAGATGGCGACGCCGCTGACCGACAAGCTTCAACAGACCTCTGCGTGACCCTTCATCATGTTTGTGGGTTTTCAGGTGGTCTGTCAGCGTATTGATGCGCGTAGTCAACAGCGCGACCTGCACTTCTGGCGAGCCTGTATCCTGCTCGTTAATACGGTACTCTTCAATAATTCTGGTTTTTTCTTCAGACAATATACTCATATGGTACTCCGCTCCTATCCTCGTGAACTGGGGAAATTCAGTAGCGGCGCCAGGACGAAAACCACTCCCCAGAAGGCGGCCCAATCTTGCGTAGAGCCGAACCATCGCTGGAATACCAAGGCGTATGGTCCAGCCAATTCTAAAACAGTTTAGCACAGATTCACGAACTATCCAAACTTCCTGCTTTACTTCACAATACGTAGAATAGTGGGGCTCGGTTTCCCTGTGACGACAGCCCAACCTCTTGATGATCCGATTGGCGGCCGCTATACTGGGCCTGTCTCTGTAAACCTGATCACCTCTTGCATCAGTTCCACCCGCGTATCTGCGCGCTACAACTATTTCCCAACGGGTGGACGGCCGGGACCGCTGGTTGGGGGGAGGCTGAAGGCAAAGCGGGATGATCTTCCATCCAGTCGGAGTTCTGTGTGTCGTATCGTTTTCTGTCCGCCGCTGTCAAAAAGGAAGCTCGTCGTCTTGGCTTCGATGTATGCCGCATCGTCAAAGTCGAAGAGGCGACGCATGCGGATTTCTTTGCGCGCTGGCTGGGTTTGGGCCGGGCCGGAGAGATGGACTACCTGGCGCGCAATGTGGAGAAGAGGCGGAATCCGGCTCTGCTGGCTGCGGACGGCACGATGTTTCGCTCGCTGATTGTGCTGGGCGTTGACTACCACCGCTTCGATCTGCCGCCAGAGATCCTCTCCGACCCCAGCCGGGGCATCATCGCCCGGTATGCCTGGGGAGACGACTACCACGAGATCATACGCCCACTGCTCTATGAACTGGATGGCTTTGTGCGCGCCCAGACAGGCCGCGCGACGTTGGGGAAAGGGCTGGTGGATACGGGTCCGGTGCTGGAACGGGACTGGGCGCAACGGGCAGGAGTTGGCTTCAGCGGCAAGAACTGCTGCACGATTCGTCCGCAGCAGGGCAGTTGGCTCTTCCTGGCGACACTCTTGGCGCCAGAACTGCTGGCGTATGATCCTGCCGCGATCGCGGTCCGCGCGCCAAATATCGCGGCAGAGACGGCGCTCGAAGGGTTGCCGCCGTCCGGGCACTATGGCGCCTGGCAGATAGCCGGTGACAGTTGTCCGTCATCTCAACCCATAAACCACCCTGTGTCCCCCGCCCAACTCGCTACCTGCGGCCACTGCACCCGCTGTCTGGATGCCTGCCCCACCGACGCCTTTGTCGGCCCCTTTCATCTCGATCCCCTGCGCTGTATCGCCTACTGGACGATCGAATCCCGGCAGCCGATCCCCCTTCAACTTCGCCGCTCGTTTGGCAACCGCATCTTCGGCTGTGATATCTGCCAGGAGGTCTGTCCGTGGAACCAGCGACTGGTGGAGCGTTCCCCCCGGCTGGAGGGGCTGCGGGCACAGCAGGATCGGATCGCCCCGCCGTTGCTGGAAGGGTTCCACCCTCAAACACCCTACTGGCTGGAGCGACACGCCTTTGCCGAGCGCTGGCGTCAGTCGCCGCTGAAACGGGCCAAACGGGCGGGGATGTTGCGCAACGTCTGCGTGGCTCTGGGCAACTGGGCAGATCCATCGGTTTTCCCCGCCCTGGCAGCGGTTACAGCGGATGAGACGGCCTTGGCGCGCGGGCATGCGGCCTGGGCCCTGGGCGAGTTGCTGCGTCGCCACGAGGATGAGCGGGCGGCTACACAGCTGCGGTCATGCCTCATACACGAAGCGGATCCGTGGGTGCGCGCGGAGATCGGACTGGCGCTCGCGGCGCGCAGATGAAACTTTCCGCGCCTGAAGTCGTAATGATCTATAGAATCTGACTGCTCGGGCCGAGCGCGCCGCAGGGTTTGCGCCTCGCGCGAAGCCCGAACTGGAAACGAAATTGCTGGTCATCGTCGCGTTCGCTACAAAGGAGAGTTATCATGGATATCGGACGAGCATTGACATATTTCACAGATGACAAGCGCTGGGTCGAGAAAACGGCCATCGGGACAGGCGTTCTCCTGATCAGTACAACACTGAGCATTTTCCTGATCGGGTTACTTGGTATGTTTATCTTTGCCGGTTATATGGTGCGGCTGCTCCAAAACGTGCGCGATGGCGCGCAGCCGGTCTTGCCGGAGTGGGATCAGTGGGGTGACGATTTCATTCGTGGTCTGAAACTGTTCTGGGTGCAACTGGTATGGATGTTGCCGCTCATCCTGGTTTTTGTCCCGCTGTTCGTCAGTATATTCCTCGCAGAGAACGGTTCGGTTATAATGGAGCTTGTTGTGCTGTGTATCGTTTGTCTGCAATTCCTGCTCATCATCGCTTACGCTGTCTTACAGCCGGGTTTTACAATCGCCTTTGCCAGAAACGAAGCCATAAGCGATGGTCTTCAGGTTTCTGAAATCTGGGACTGGACCCGCGAGCATATCGGCGATGTCGTGATTGTTGTGATCCTCTATGTGGTAGGCTGTCTGATTATCACGACTGTCGGTAGTGTTGTGGGTCTGATTCTGTGTTTGATCGGCAGCGTCGTGACGCTCCCATTGTCCCTGGTGATCGTCAGCTACTTTCAGAACCACCTATATGGCCAGTTGGCGCAACGTGGTGGGAGCGACGGCAACATAGGCAGAGGAGAGTTCGGCGAGATGCCGGACACCCCTCCAGAGGATGGACCGCCGCAAGAGCCTGAAGCGCCGCAACCGTCTGGTGGGAGCGACGACAACATAGGCAGAGGAGAGCTCGGCGAGATGCCGGACACCCCTCCAGAGGATGGACCGCCGCAAAAGCCGCAAGAGCCTGAAGCGCCGCAACCGCCTGGTGGGAGCGACGACAACATAGGCAGAGGAGAGCTCGGCGAGATGCCGGACACCCCTTCAGAGGATGAACCGCCGCAAAAGCCGCAAGAGCCTGAAGCGCCGCAACCGCCTGGTGGGAGCGACGACAACATAGGCAGAGGAGAGCTCGGCGAGATGCCGGACACCCCTTCAGAGGATGAACCGCCGCAAAAGCCGCAAAAGCCTGAAGCGCCGCAACCGCCCCCAGTGATCAGTTAATCGGCTCGCTGCATGTTCTCGCGAACGATCTGCGCAAAGTAGCGGTGCCAGCGCAGGTCGTCGGTCAGCTCCGGGTGGAAGGCTGTCGCCAGAATCGGCCCTTTGCGCACGGCTGCAATCACAGCTTCATGGTTGTTCCCCCATCCCGGAACGGTCGTCAGCACCTCCACATCATCAGCGATAGCGGTAATCGCCGGCGCGCGAATGAATACTGCATGGACCGGCGTTTCCCCCAGCGCTGGCGCGTCGAGATCGGCTTCGAAGCTGTCAACCTGGCGGCCAAAATAGTTGCGATTCACTGTCACATCCAATCCGCCGATCAGCGCCTGACCGCCCTGTTTCTGACCGGTCGCCTGTTCTGCCAGCAGAATCATCCCCGCGCAGGTGCCCCACGTGGGCCGGCCCATGTGAACCCACTGGCGCAGGGGTTCGACCAGCCCCCAGCGTTCGGCGACCAGCCCCATGCTGGTGCTTTCCCCGCCGGGTATGATCAGGCCGTCCAGATCATCCAACTGTTCTGCCCGGCGCACCTCCACGGCCTCTACACCGATCCGTTCCAGCATATTGATATGTTCGCGGAACGCGCCTTGCAGCGCTAATACACCCAGACGAATCTCGCTCATGCTGCATCCTCGCGCGGGGTCAGGAATTCCTCCGGTCGGGAAGCGAACGCAGCGCGGCGGCAGGAGAATCAATTCTCCTGCCCGCCACATTCAGTAGCTCCCGTATAAACGATAGCGGCGTTTGCTGGTTTAGCCCGAGCCCACCCACTTTAGCGGTGGGATATAAGAGGTTTGCGCCTCCAACGGAGTCGTGTAGCTCCGTCCTTGGTGTAAGAAACTTGTTCTCATTTGTAAAACATGAGGCAATTCTTCTATGCGTAAGACATACAAGTTCCGCCTGGGAGCGGTCACCAACCCCGTTCCGCCATCTTCTCGGCTTCCGGCAGCTCAGTCACATTGATGCCTACCATCGGCGCGCCCAGATTTTCGCTCACTTCCGCCAGAATGCGCGGATCGTTGTAGTGGGTAACCGCCTGGACGATTGCGTGGGCGCGTTTGGCCGGATCGTCGCTCTTGAAGATGCCAGAGCCGACGAAAACGCCGTCCACACCCAACTGCATCATCAGCGCCGCATCCGCGGGGGTGGCAACGCCGCCGGCTGCGAAGTTCACGACCGGCAGCCGATTCAGTTCCGCGGTCTGCTTTACCAGAGCGTATGGGGCCTGAATTTCTTTCGCATAGGTAAAAAGTTCGTCCGCATCCATCGTGTGAATGCGACGAATGGCCCCGTGTACGGAGCGGGCGTGTCGCACGGCCTCTACGACATCACCGGTGCCGGCCTCGCCTTTGGTGCGGATCATGGCTGCGCCTTCGGCGATGCGGCGCAGGGCTTCTCCGAGATTGCGACAGCCACACACAAACGGGATGGTAAAGTTGTGTTTGTTGATATGATGCGCCTCATCGGCCGGTGTCAGGACTTCGCTCTCATCGATGTAGTCTACGCCCAGCGCTTCCAGGATTTGGGCCTCGACGAAGTGGCCGATCCGCACTTTTGCCATCACCGGAATGGTGACCGCTTCCATAATTTCCTTGATCAGACGCGGGTCGCTCATGCGCGCCACGCCACCATCCTGGCGGATGTCCGCGGGCACGCGTTCCAAGGCCATTACAGCGCAGGCGCCGGCCTCTTCGGCAATACGCGCCTGCTCAGCGGTGACCACATCCATAATAACGCCGCCCTTCAGCATCTGGGCCAGCCCGGCCTTGACGGCAAAAGTTCCTCGTTCCACCTGACCACCTCTTTGATGACCGTTCGTTTCACTCATAGATCCGTGCCTCCTTGGATGCCACAACAGGACAAAATCGACTCTTGCCTCTCTGAAAGGGCTTGCTCGCCATCGGTTGGCCATGCAATCCCTTGCGATCGATGCAGATTCCAACTATTGTAGTCAAAAACACCTTTGTAGTCAAAAACACCTTGATTTTTCAACTTCGTTCACCTTTCAAATGGATGCAATAAGAGGAATTGTGTAGAGAGGAGCTGTCGTTGGCGCACATTCGTGACAAATGAGCCGTTAATTTTGCATTGGACACAGCGATCGCCAATTTTGTGCAATCTTTCCAAATAATCTATCCTTCTACTGTGCAGGATGCCTATTGAGAGTTGCGTTTCAATTCGGGGATTATTATTTCTAGTCTACTGTCGCATGCCACAGGAGGGAGCACGTTTATGGAAGGTATCAACTCTGGAGATACTGCTTGGATTATTGTCGCAACCGCTCTGGCGCTGATGATGACCCCGGCGCTGGGGTTCTTCTACGGCGGGATGGTGCGCAAGAAGAACATCCTCTCCACTCTCAATTTCAGTTTCATCACGATTGGCCTCATCAGCATTCAGTGGGTCATTATTGGCTACAGCCTGGCCTTTGGCGATAGCATCGCTGGCCTGGTCGGCGGCTTCAATTATGTTGGATTGGCCGGCATCGGCGTGGAAGCGCTGGAGGGGGGGACAATTCCCCATCTGCTCTTTGTCACCTTCCATATGGCATTCGCCATCATCACCCCCGCGCTGATCTCCGGGGCGTTTGTGGAACGCATTCGTTTCAAAGTGTTTTTGGTGTTTACCGTCCTGTGGGCCACCCTTGTCTATGATCCGGTGGCCCATTGGGCCTGGGGGGGAGGCATCTTCCAACGGATGGGCGCGCTGGACTTCGCCGGCGGCACAGTCGTGCATATCACCTCCGGCTTCTCGGCGCTGGCGTTCGCTATGGTCATCCGCAAACGTAAGGGCTTCGGGCGGGTGACGATCGAACCCCACAATATCGCATTTACGGTTTTAGGCGCCGGTCTACTGTGGGTCGGCTGGTTTGGCTTCAATGGCGGCAGTTCCCTGGCGGCAAACGGCCAGGCTGTGCAGGCCCTGTTTAATACCAATATCTCTGCCGCTACTGCCACCGTCGTGTGGATGTTTCTGACCTGGCGCGACAACAAACCGAGTGTGTTGGGTATTGTGACAGGCGCCATTGCCGGTCTTGTCGCCATTACACCGGCAGCCGGTTACGTCACCCCTCTAGCCGCCTTGCTGATTGGCGCAATTGCAGCGCCCATCAGCTACTATAGTATTGGCTTCCGGGAAAAGCGCGGGCTGGATGAAAGCCTGGATGTCTGGGCCGTCCACGGCATGGCCGGCATCTGGGGAGCGTTGGCAACCGGCCTGTTTGCCTCTGCAGCCGTAGGCGGTGAAGGTATTAATGGCCTCTTCTATGGCAATCCTGGTCAGCTCGGCATTCAACTGATTACGACTGTTGTGACAATCGTCTACTCCTTCGTCATTACATTTATTCTGGCGCGAGTCCTGAATGCGGTTTGGGGCCTGGCAGTCACCGAACAGGAAGAGGAAGTCGGGCTAGACATCAGCGAGCACGGCGAACATGCGTACGCCTGATTTCTAAGGAGATGAGCAGTGTGCAAAAAAATCGAAGCATACATCCGCCATGAGAAACTGGAAGATGTCAAGCAGGCATTGAGAGAGATCGGCATCATCGGCATGAATATCGTCGAAGTTCGTGGCCACGGCCGGCAGGGCGGCATCGAACTGGTCGGACGTCGCGGCACATACACCGTCGATATGCTGCCCCGCATTCAGTTGAATATCGTTCTGAGCGAACGCAACGTCGCGCGTACCGTACAGACCATCCAACAGACAGCTGTCACCGGCAATAAAGGCGATGGCGTCATCTTCATCTATCCTGTAGAAAATGTCATCCGCATCCGCACAGGCGAGGAAGGCGAAGCCGCTCTGACATACGAAGGGGACATTGATACGCGGGCGGACGCCAGCGTAGAAAAGATGAGCGAATGAGTAATCGGCGCCGCGCAGAGCGCCGCTCTTGTCTGGATGAGGAGCGAAGGCAGAGGGTAGAAGTGAGATGGGTTCTCTCTCCTCACTTCTACCCTCTCTTTACCTTCTTGCGCGGCGTCAATCTCTTATGCCTTACTGATTGGGTTCCGTTTCTCCCAAAACCGCACCACCAGCGAAAGACCGATCGTCATCACCAGATAGAGGAAGGCGACGACATTGTACGTTTCGAAGAAGCGGAATGTGCTGGTGGCGTACAATCTGCCCAGTTGGGTGATGTCCTGTACACCCAGGACCGACACCAGGGCCGAGTCTTTGAGCATGGCGATAAAGTCGTTGCCCAAGGGCGGCAACACCCGCCGTATAGCCTGAGGCAAAATCACGTGCCACATGGCCTGCCCCCGACTCATGCCCAGGCTGAGCGCCGCTTCCATCTGCCCACGCTCTACACTTTCGATTCCTGCCCGGAAAATTTCGGCTATGAACGCGCTGTAGCCGATGACCAGCGCCAGGACCGCCCGGCTGCTAAAGGAAAGCTGCCGAATACTAAACTCCGCCAGCGGCGTTCCAACCGCATGTAGCCCTTTGCCTTGCAGCTCTCGTCCTGCCCAGTGGAACAGCTCCACCAGCCCCGGAGCGCCCACAAACGCGATGTAGAACAGAATTACCAGCATCGGCACGCCGCGGATGATCTCCACATAAAACGTGGCCACCTCAAAGATCAGCCGCTTGCGGGACACCCGGGCAAGACCGAAGATCAGACCGACCAGCAACGACAGCCCATACGCAATGAGACAGATGTACAGCGTCACGCCGACGCCCTTTGATACGGCCTTGACGATCAGGGTATAGTCCGTGTCCGCCAGCAGATTCCAGAGGAGCAATACGCCCAGCAGCAGCGTCGCCAGTAGCCAGTACGGCAGGCGCGCAAAGTAGTCGGCGGGAGAACGTCGGCGAGTGCTGTGGGTAGAGTCAGGCGCTGCCACGTGAGAGGGGAATGCTGAGAGTGCGAGAGTAGCGATTGGGCATCCTCATCGACCTCAATCGCTACTCCCAACTGTTTACAGATTCGGATCGTACAGGAAAAACCACTTTATGTTCAGATATTCGTCGTATCCATCCGCCTTCATGCTTTGGATGGCGGCGTTGAAAGGTTCGACCCAGGCGCGCTCGGGTGTGAAAATGAAGCCGAACTCTTCGGTGGCGAGCGGGGCGCCGACGATCTTGAGTTTGTCCGGGTTGGCGCCGATGTAGCCGCGGCCGGAGGCGGCATCGACCAACACCAGGTCCACATCGCCAGCGATGAGAGCCTGAACCGAAGCGCCAAAGTTGTCCAGCAGAAGGATACGCGGGTTGGCCTCGTCGCCGTCGAGGATGTCGTAGACCGCGGTGTAGAATCCTGTTGTGCCGGCCTGGGCGCCGATCAGCAACCCGTCATCGGCGGCGAACGCCTCTGGCGTGGCGAAGCGCTCTTCGTCGGCGCGCGCCAGCATGAACTGCTGGCTGGTCATGTAGGGGTCGGAGAAATCCACGACTTCTGCCCGTTCTATGGTAATCGTAATGCCGTCCATGCCCACATCGAACTGCCCCTCGGCCACGGCCTGGATCATGGCCTCCCAGGAGGTGACCTGCCAGTTGACCACACAGTTGAGTCGGCGGCAGATTTCGTTGACTGCGTCATACTCCCAGCCGACGGCCTCGCCGCTGGCCGGGTCGATGAAGTTCAAAGGGATGAAGTCGTTGCCCGTCACCGCCACCACCTCCGCGCCACCCATATCCGGCAGGCTGTCGTAGATGTCAACGTCGTTGGGATCGGTCAGGAAGAACCAGCGGGTATTGAGGTAGTCCAGATACCCGTCCTCTTTCATGCTTTGGATGGCGGCGTTGAAAGGTTCGACCCAGGCGCTGTCGGGTGTGAAAATGAAGCCGAACTCTTCAGTGGCGAGCGGGGCGCCGACGATCTTGAGTTTGTCCGGGTTGGCGCCGATGTAGCCGCGGCCGGAGGCGGCATCGACCAACACCAGGTCCACATCGCCAGCGATGAGAGCCTGAACCGAAGCGCCAAAGTTGTCCAGCAGAAGGATACGCGGGTTGGCCTCGTCGCCGTCGAGGATGTCGTAGACTGCGGTGTAGAATCCTGTTGTGCCGGCCTGGGCGCCGATCAGCAACCCGTCATCGGCGGCGAACGCCTCTGGCGTGGCGAAGCGCTCTTCGTCGGCGCGCGCCAGCATGAACTGCTGGCTGGTCATGTAGGGGTCGGAGAAATCCACGACTTCTGCCCGTTCTGTGGTAATCGTAATGCCGTCCATGCCCACATCGAACTGCCCCTCGGCCACGGCCTGGATCATGGCCTCCCAGGAGGTGACCTGCCAGTTGACCACACAGTTGAGTCGGCGGCAGATTTCGTTGACTGCGTCATACTCCCAGCCGACGGCCTCGCCGCTGGCCGGGTCGATGAAGTTCAGGGGGATGAAGTCGTTGTCCGTCACCGCCGCCACCTCCGCGCCACCCATATCCGGCAGGTCGTAGACGACGTTCGCCAGCCCGACGGTCGCCGCATCGCCGCTGGACGCTGTGTCCGCGGATGCGCCGGCAGCGGATGCCGGGGTAGATGCCGGCGCGACGCAGGCGTTCAGCGCGAACGCCAGCAGCAGGAAGATAACCCCTGGCCAGAAAATCGCCCTGGTCTTGCTATTCATATCTTCTCCAATCATGTGTTGCAAGCTAAGAGCCACCCACGGTGGAGGCATGAGCATCCTTCGAGATGAGTGCATCCACTTCGTGATCAGGATGTAAGGAGCGAGCGTTAGACAGGCATTTGGCGCTTCGTGTACGCGCGGCCAGCCCGCGCCGTCTCTGGGTTGTGGCCGCCGATGACGCGCACGCCGGCGTCGACCTGCGCAGTCACATTCGCCGGCGTGGCCCCCTGCAGAAAGGCGACGCCGTTGGCCTGGCAGGCGGCTTTTACCCGCTCACTGGCCTCCTGCATCTCCGGCGGCAGCGGATCCGGGCACTGCAGATAGCCCAGTGAGATGCTCAGGTCCCCGGGGCCCATTTCAGCGAATCCGATGCCCGGCACGGCCAGAATCTCTTCGATGCGCGGCAGCGCGGCAGCCGATTCGATCTTCAGACCCAGCAGCAATTCTCCTTCCGGGTTGAGGGGCCAGGGATCCGCCTTCTGCAGGTATGCGGCGCGCTCCACCCCCCACACCGCGGTCGTCGTCGGCTCAGAGCCAACGCCGCGCCGGCCGGCGCCCAATCCTGCGCCAACGCCGATGCGATTGAGCGGATAGCGGCAGGCCTCCACAAAGGCAGCCACCGCTTCCGCTGTCTCCGTCTGGCAGAGCAGAAGTCCGTGGACGCCCCGGGCCAGGATCTGGCGGCACTGCCAGCTGTTGTAATGCACGATCTCGGCGGATGCGCCCTCCACCGGCACTTCGACGATGACCGTCGGCGTGCGGTGACCGCTGGCGGTCGGCCCGCCCTCCACCATCCCCTGCATATAATCATCCAGCCCGGCCAAGTTGAAAGAGCCGTGCTCCATGCCCACGTTTATGTAATCGGCCCAAATGTGGGCATCTTTGCGGCCCTGTTCGCGCGTCAGCACGTGGCCGGTATGCCCGCCGGTGTAGTAGACCGGCTGACCCTGCTCCAGAAGTTCGATTGCCCGATTGATGCGCTTGGCCATGCGTTTTCTCCTAATTTGGAATGGATCTGCTGCACTATATCCGTACTCTCTAGCTTTCTTCCTCCCGGCACGCCACATTCAGCCAGCCGGAGCGGAAGGGCTGCACGGATTTCGTCTCCGGGTCGAAACGGTGACGCCAGATGCAGCCGTTGTCGTTGCCCAGCAGATGCAAGGAAACAGACGTTTGCGCGCTGGTGGTGCGTACCCGGTGGATATCGTTCTCCGGCAGCAGTTCGTAGAAGTCGCCAGGCCGCAGCATCTGGCGCACAGACAGGGTCAGCTCGGCGTGGGACTCATCGTGCCCGTCGTCCTGCCGGGTGAAGACCTCCTCCTCCTGCTCGCCTTTGTACAGCCCCACCAGCCCCCAGGCCAGATGATCGTGGATCGGCGTCTGCGCGCCCGGCGGCGTCACCAATGCCGAAAAAGCCAGGCCGCCATCGCCCGCCCGGTAGAGCAACCACATGCCGATGCCGCCGCCCATTCCACTTTGCGCGGCCGGCCGTTGAAAGCGCTGGGGCAGCCAGCCCGGATCCGCTAACAGCTCCACGAAGTGGGGGCGGATCGCGGCTACGGTCTGGCGCGGGGCAGGCGCGCGGGCGCGCGCGTCGTTCACCGCGCCGATGAAGCGCCGCATCTGTGGATTGTCCAACAGCCATTCGTCGGCGTGGGATCTGAGATGGTTTGTCATGGCAGCCTCGAAGCCGAACCCTCCGCGCTCGGCGACTTAAGGCTGAATAGCGCGAAGTAGAAATTCGGCGGCGGCTCGACGATGTCGCTTCTGCCTTGCAGGTAACGCCGCGCCTGCTCCGCGGGCGGGACAGTCTCTATCTCCATGAAGCCGGACCCGGACATTTCGTCGTTCAATTCCTGCGGTGTAAATTCAGACAGCATCGGCTCTCCCAGACGCGCCACAAGACGCTCCATCTTGTCGGTGAACGGTATGCTCTCCTCAGGAACCAGACGCCGGGCGATCTTGTAGTCGAGAACGAGATAGCTCCCCGGCGCGGCGACTGCCGCAATATGGGCAAGTGTACTCCGTATCGCCTCTGGCGTGAGGTAATAAATAACCCCCAGCCAGGAGAAAAACGCCGGCGCCTGCGGGTCGAAGCCGCTGCGCGCCAGCGCCTCGTTCAGCCGGTCGGTCTCGAAATCCACGGGCACAAAAGTGAGATTGGGAGGGATCGTCCCGTTTGCCGCCAGAACGCGCTGTCGCTTTATACGCTGCGTAGCGGGGTGATCCACTTCGAAAACCCGTACCCGTTCTGCGAGTTCTTTGTGGCGCAGGGAAAAGGTATCGAAACCCGCGCCGAGGATCACATACTGGCTGATGCCTGCGCGAATCGCCTCCTGGAGTCGGTCTTCGGTATAGCGTATCCGCAGGATATTCTCGGTGTGTATAGGATGAAAGGCGCCCAGCAGCTTGTGAACGACGAGCCAGTTGAGCAGTCTGTTCTGTATGGTGAGACGCCAGAAAAGCGATAGCATATCGAACGCGCGCGCGTCTGCGAAGATGGGAGACTCGTTCCAGCGCAGATGATGGGCGCGTATGCCCGCTACCAGTGTGGCCGTCGTGCTCTTGGGGCGTCGGCGGAATGATTCTTTCGAAGAAGACATGAAATCACTTCTCTTTTCTCGATTCTCACTACTCGCTTGGATAACCATCTCATAGTACCATACAGGAAGCGCTTGATTCAAGCCATTTCTTTTGGGTGTTATAAGGAGAGCAATCGATGAGCAGCATACCGCAGAGAGAGATCGGCAACACGGGAACCCGCGTCACCGAGTTCGGGCTGGGCGCCGCGCCCCTGGGCGACTTGTTCGAAGCGATCAGTGAGGAGGCGGCGCAGGAGGTCTTACAGACCGCCTGGGATGTGGGTGTGCGCTTTTTCGATACGTCCCCGTTCTATGGCTACGGCAAGAGCGAGCACCGTGTCGGTCATTTTTTACGTCAGCAGCCCCGGGCGGAGTTCGCGCTCTCGACGAAAGTCGGGCGGGTCTTCCGACCGGCCCGTACTCCGGCTACCTTCGATCGGGGCGAGTGGGTGGGTGGCCTGCCCTTCGAATTCACGGTCGATTATAGCTACGACGGCATTCTGCGCGCCTACGAAGATAGCCTGCAACGGCTCAGCCTGCCCTCCATCGACCTGTTGGTTATCCACGATCTGGACTTTTATTTCTACGGAACTGAGGCTCGGGTCAACGCCTACCTCACCCAACTCTTCACCAGCGGTTGGCGCGCGCTCGACGAGCTGCGCCGCAACGGGCTGATCAAAGGGGTGGGCGCGGGCATCAATGAGCTGGGAATGATTCCCCGCTTTCTCGATCTGGTGGATCTGGATTTCTTTCTGGTCGCCTACGGCTACAACCTGCTGACGCAGGCCATGCTGGCGGAGGAGTTCCCCCTCTGCGCGCAACACGGCATCAGTATCGTCATCGGCGCTGTTTTTGCCTCAGGCATTCTGGCCACAGGCGCGACGCCCGGCGCTCGCTACTTCTACGCGCCGGCCTCCCCGGAGATAATGGCCAAGACCGACCGCATCGCGGAAGTCTGCCAGCGCCACCAGACACCACTGCCGGCCGCTGCGCTCCAGTTCTTGCTGGCCCACCCCAGTGTGGCGGCCATCATTCCCGGCGCCGTGAAACCGGCGCATGTGCGGGACAATTTCAGCCTGCTCCAGCATCCGATCCCGCAGGAATTGTGGGCGACGCTCAAATCTGAGGGCCTACTCCAGGAGGATGCGCCTACGCCATAAGCGCCTACGGCACAACCGTCAGTAGCTGAACGGAAGCGTCGCTGACCCAATCAAGCACGGCGCTGGGATAGACGCCGACCCAGATGGTGGCGATTGTGCAGATGAGAAGACTGGTCTGCAGGGCCATCGGCACGTCCAGAGTTTCGGCCTCGTCATCCTGGGTAAAGAACATCGCCTGTATCACCCGCAGATAGTAGAAAGCGGCGATACCCGCATTGATCATGCCGATGGCGGCCAGCCAGAAGTACTGGCGTTGAATAGCCGCGCCGAAAACGTAAAATTTGCCGAAGAAGCCCCCAGTGACAGGGATGCCGGTCAGACTAAGCAGAAAAACCGTGAACATAGCAGCCAGCCACGGGGCCCGTTTGATCAACCCCTGATAGGCGCTGATATCCGTGCTGTTGACCGCCTCTTCCAGGGCCATGACGACCAGAAATGCGCCGACGTTGGTGAATAGATAGGCGAAGAGGTAAAGCAGCACGCCGTTGAGCCCATCCATTGCGCTCGGAGAGACGGACGTCACCGCCACCAGGCCCATCAGAATGTAGCCAGCCTGGGCCACGGAACTGTAGGCCAGCATGCGCTTGACGTTGTTCTGGCGCAGAGCGGCCAGGTTGCCCATCGTCATGGTGATGATGCTGAAAGCGGCCAACACCGGCGCCCAGTTGACTTCGAAGGAGGCCATGCCCACGACGAAAAAGCGGGCCAGCACAGCGAAGGCCGCGGCCTTCGAAGCCGTGGACAGATAGGTGGCAACCGGTGTGGGCGAACCGTCGTAGGTGTCCGGCGCCCATTGGTAGAAGGGCGCCAGGCTTGCCTTGAAACCCAAACCCGCCAGAATCAGAAGCATCGCCGGCAGAGCCGCAAAGGCCAATCCGCTGATCTCCTGGGCATCGCCGATGATTTCAGCAAAGGCGGCGGCGATGTCGTTGAGATACAGAGATCCGGTGGCTCCGTAGAGCAGGCTGATGCCGTAGAGCATCACCGCCGAGGCGATGGACCCATACAGGAAATACTTGAGTCCGGCCTCATTGCTGCGGCGATTCTCCCGCAGAAAACCGGCCAGCATATAACTGGTGATGGACAGAAACTCGATGGCAAGGTAGACCAGCACCAAATTGTTGGCGCTGACGGCAATGCTCATCGCCAGGCTGACCATCAGAAAGAATGTCCAGAATTCGCCCTGGTTGCCGGATCGGCGGTTTATATAGCGTCCACCGGCGATGGCCGTCAGGATCATCCCAGAGAAGATGGTGACCTTGATGAAGCTGCCGAAGCGATCGACGGTCATCATAGAGAAGGCCACATGCGGCTCCTCGATGTCCAGTTGCAGGACAGCCGCAATCAGAGCCGCGCTCAGGAATAGAGCCGACAGCGCCATATAGCTCAAACCGGACTTCTTGCCAACGCCGGGATCGTAGGCCACGTCCAGACAGAAGACGAACAGGCCGCCGATGAGAAGTATGATTTCGGGTGCAATGAAGCCTAAGTCGCCCAAGTGTCGTTCTCCATTCAGAACCGCAGTGGTCGGTGATGCTGAGTACTGCCGCGTTGCGAACAGTGGCTAGCGGGCAGGCACTGCAATGCGCCAGCCACTGTGGTTTCCGTTCAGACCAGATTTCGCACAAACGCCAGCAACTCCTGCGCCGAGCGATTGAAGTAGTTTATCAACGGCGTCGGGTAGATGCCGAGCAGGAACATAGCGGCGATCAGCGGCCACATAGTCACTTTTTCGAATCCGACCATATCGGTGGGGCCGTCCGCCTGATGCCCCTCCACGGTCGTCCAGTGGGGGAGTTTGTGTTCATCATATTCGCCCAAGAAGACGTTCTGGATGATGCGATAGAGAATGTAGACGGCAGTGATGACAATGCCGATAGTGCCGAAGGCCGCCCAATAGGGCATCAGCGCAAAGGCGCCGCGGAAGGTGAAGAGTTCTGCCCAGAAGCCAGCCAGACCGGGCAGCCCCAAGCTGGCGAAAGCGGCCGTCAGCATAAGGCCATAGAAGTGCGGCGTCTTGGTCGCCAGGCCCCCGAACAGCGAAAGATCCCGGGTGTGCGCGCGCTCATAGATGATGCCGACGAGGAAGAACAACGCCCCGGTGATAATGCCGTGGTTAAACATCTGTAACGCGGCGCCGTTGAGGGCCATGGCCGCGCTGTCCTGAATGGCTTCTGCGCTCAGCCCGAACCGATCGACCGCGCTGGCAAGGGCGTCCGGCGTCATGATCGTGGCCGCCGCGCCGATGCCCAGCATAACATAGCCCATATGACTGACGGAGCTATAGGCGATCAGCCGCTTCAGGTCTGTCTGGGCCACGCAGACGAACGCCCCGTAGACAATGGCGATGGCGCCCAAAGCCACCAACCAGGATGCCCAATAGACGGACGCCTCCGGGAAGCTGGGCAGCATAATGCGCAACATTCCGTACGCCCCCAGTTTCAGAAGAACGCCGGCCAGAATAACGGAACCGGCGGTAGGCGCTTCCGTATGGGCGTCAGGCAGCCAGGTGTGGAACGGGAAACTGGGGACTTTGAAGGCGAAGCCCAGGAAGAAGCCCCAGAATGCCAGGCTGGCCAGCGTCAGGTTGCCGGCGAAAGGCTGGGCCGCAGCCGCCTCGACAATGTCAAAGGTGCCGGTGGCGAAGTAGACGCCCAGAATCGCCAACAACATCGCCACGGAACCGACGAGGGTGTAGATAAAGAACTTAATGGCTGCGTAGCCGCGGTTGGCGCCTCCCCATATTCCGATGAGAAAGTACATCGGCACGAGGCTTATCTCCCAGAAGACGTAGAAAAGAACATAGTCCAAGGCCAGAAAGACGCCCAGCATGCTGAACTCCAGCAGGTGCATCAGGAAAAAGTATTCCTTCACGCGCTGATTGATGACACCGGCGCTGTAGTACAGGCTCAGTGTGCTGAGCAGGGCCGTGAGAAAGATCAAAGGAATGCTCAATCCGTCGACGCCGATGTGGTACCCCGCATTGAGTTGGGGAATCCATTCGGCGACCTGCTCAAACTGCATGCCCCCCCCTTCGATATCATAGGCAAACAGCAGATAAATGCTGAGGCCGAGGGGGAGCAGACTGGCCCAAATCGAGCCGTTCTTGATCAACCTGTCACTGCTGCCAAACAGGATGACGAGCAGAGCCGCTACCAGCGGCCAGAAGAGCAGAACTGTCAGAACAACTGAATCAGGTGATTCCATGAAGCCATCTCCACGCAAAGTTAATGAGAAATGAGTCGCGCGACTCCTTAAACCAACGTTAGAATCATCGGTAGAACGTTCAGGAAGAGCCACACAGCCAGTATCAACATGCCGAACAGCAAATATGTCTGTACACGGCCATCCTGCAACAGGCGGGCGATGTGGCCGGCCTGGTCGGAGACCCAGCCAACACCGTCGACGAGGCCATCAACCACAAATCTGTCAAAGGCGGAAATGAGTTCACTGAACAGAATGGCAAGCCGCCCAACGCCGTTCACAATCCAATCGATGACCCATTCGCGGTCGAACAGAGCCAGGAACCGGCTCAGCCACAGTGTGAACAGAACGATCGTGCCATGATACAGTTCGTCGATCCAATACTTGCGATGCCACATCCACCAGATGGGACCGAGTAGCCGGGCAACCGGGTCCGTCTGCCCTTCCTTCAAGCCCTGACCATAGATGCGATACCCCACCCCAAGGCCGCCCAACGCCACCACCAGGGACACCGCCAGAGGCATGAAGTGAAAGGCTGGATGGTGGGGGTGCAGGTGCATGAACTCCATATACGGTTCGAGGAAATGTTCGATCCAGTTTGGAACCAGCCCACCCAACAACGGGAATGAACTTGGGATGCCGACCCAGCCGCCGACGATGGCAAAGATGCTGATCAGAAGTAGCGGGACCGTCATGCTGGCGACACTTTCCGGCGCATGAGAAGCCCCCGGCGTGCGGGCCTGGCCCAGGAATGTCAGCCCGATCTGGCGCATTGTGTAGAAGGCTGTCAGAAAGGCCGCCAGGGCCAAGGTCCAGAAAACCCACTGCTGGCCGCCATCCCAGGCCACCGCCAGAATCTCATCCTTCGACCAAAAGCCAGCCGTGACAAGGGGGAAGCCGGACAAGGCCAGCCCGCCGATGATAAATGTCCAGCCGGTGCGGGGCATCCGCGTCAGCAGGCCGCCCATATTGCGCATATCCTGGGGATCTTCTGTATCCAGCGCGCCGTCAGCGCGGCGCACGATATGTTCGCCCTGATGGGCCGCAGCCTCTGCTGCGCTATGGTTGCCATCCGAGCCGTGAGCATGCTCGTGCGCGTGATGGAAACCATGTTCAACCCCGTGAATCACACTGCCGGAGCCAAGGAACAGAAGCGCTTTGAAGAAAGCATGGGTCAACAGGTGGAACAGCGCGGCCACGTATGCCCCCATACCGATGGCGGCCACCATATAGCCAAGTTGGGAGATGGTGGAATAGGCCAGCACCCGTTTGATATCCCACTGGGCCACGGCGATGGTGGCCGCAAAGAGCGCGGTAAAGGCGCCGATGAAGGCGACGAACTGTAGTGTCCCGGTCGAGACTTCACCGGCGAACGCATAGATCGGGAACATGCGCACCAGCAGAAAGACGCCTGCTGACACCATCGTGGCAGCGTGAATCATGGCGCTGACCGGTGTCGGGCCTTCCATCGCATCCGGCAGCCAGACGTGCAGTGGGAACTGAGCGCTCTTGCCGATGGCGCCGCAGAAGATCAGCACGGCGATGAGCGAAATCCAGTGGACTTCGCCGAACAGAGGTAGGCTTACTATCGAATGGGCGAGTTGCTCCAGGTTGTGTTCCGTGAACAGCTCGCTGAAACGCAGGCTGCTGGGGTCGCTGCGCACGTATAGCAAAATCATGCCGATCATGAGAAGGGCATCGCCAATACGCGTGGTGATGAATGCTTTCACCGCCGCAGCCCTGGCGGGCGCTTTCTCGTGCCAGAAGCCGATAAGAAGGTAGCTGCACAGCCCCATCACCTCCCAAAACATAAAGAATTGGAGCAGATTGTTGGCAACGACCAGCCCCAACATGCCTGTGGCAAAGAGGCAGATATAGGCCATAAATCGGCTATAGCGGGGGTCTTTGCCTTGGGCATAGGCAGCCGGATACTGCGCCCCTTGCAGATGACCGGGGAAGGTCATGTAGCCGCTGGAGTAGATGAAAATCATCAGGACCAGGAAGGGCACCATAAAGAGCATCAGGGCATTGGCTGGATCCACCGCGTAGCCGATGACGAACTCGCTGCTTCCTGTGGGGATCGTGTAGATCGCCTCGTCGATGGGGTGTTCGCCGAAGTGCTCTCTGAAGAACGAAGCAAAGGCGATGCCCCATCCCAGCAGACAGCTAAGGAGGGCGGCGCCGATGGCGACCAGCGCGCTGCCCCGTTTGTTGCTGTTCAGGAAGAGAATGATCGCCAGGAATGCCAAAAAGGGAGGAATCGGCACAACCCAGGTGACGCTGAATAATCCTTCCATACAATAGGCCTCAAGATTGAATGAGAATTGAACGGTCTTGCATCGTGCGTATTGGATAATTCCGGATTGAGCGCCTGATCACTAGCCACCGCGGTGCAACAGCTGCGGCCTACGACTGTTCAGAGGCTCCGACCAGACCGGCCACGCCATACCCAACCAGCAACCCTACGAATCCCAGCGCCAACAGCCACACATCAGTATGCAGCCCTGTCATGGAACCGATGCCAATAAAGAAGATGGCGCCGATGAGTGAAATCAACAGACGGAATGTCTGAGATCTCTTTTGCTTGCGGGCGGATGTCAGCAGTTGCGCCGCGTTTTCGTACTCTGGATGATGTTTGATGATCTCTTTGAGCGCATAGACCGCGCCGGTGTAGTTGCCGCTCGCCATCTTTTCCTGCGCGAGTTGGTACAGAAAATCACATTGCTCTTCAAGTGTACCAGTCAACTGTTTTTTGGCCACAATTGCGAGTTCACTTCATCTATCCGGCATTTATCCGGCGAGAATGTCCAGTTCTTCGACGTCGATAGTGCGCCGTTCACGATAGACGGCGATGATCAACGCCAGGCCCACGGCTGCTTCTGCCGCAGCCAGGCCAATGATAAACACGGCGAAAACCTGTCCGGTCAAATCCTCCATGGGGCCGACCCCATGACGCCAAAATGCCACCAGATTGATATTGGCCGCGTTGAGCATAAGCTCAATCCCCATGAGCATAGCGATGGCATTGCGCCGGGCGAGCGCGCCGTACAGACCGCACGAGAACAGAAAAGCGGCAAGCATAAGATACCAACTGAGCGGAACCATAAATCGACCTCAAAGGAATGCGTTACGGAGTCATGCGGACGGTCGGCCCGGGCGAACAGATCAAATCGCTCTCAGCGATCGCGCGCCAGCATCACCGCGCCGACCAATGCCAGCAGCAGCAGCAACCCCAGTACTTCAAAGGCAATGACGTACGTGGTTACGAACTCTTTACCCAGCGCGCTGATCAGCGCCTCGTCGGCGATAACCGGCTCACCCGCCTCCGGCCAGGGCGTGGCGCGCGCAAAAGCCAGTAAACCGATGAAAAACAGAAAAGCGAACAGGGACGATTTCCCCCATTGATGGTTCAGGAGCGATGTGCGCCCATACATCATACTGCGCGTAAGCATAATGGCGAAGGCGATAAGCATGGCGATCGCGCCTATGTACACCAGAATCTGGCTAATCGCCAAGAACTCGGCCTCAAGAAAGACATAGACGCCAGCGACGCCGAAGAACGTCAGCGTCAGGGCCAGGGCGCTGTGGAAGAGGTTGCGGCTGGTCACCACCGCCAAACCGGCCACAGCGGTCAACAAGGCAACCTGGAGAAACACGAATTGCTCAAATGTTGGAATCGGTACCTCTATACCCAACGGTAGTTGCATGAAATTCCCTGCCTTGTGTGGTCGGGCTCTCGCATGTAGGCGACTTGTCTTTCACGGTCGTCTTTCTGTCTGGCGCTCGAGACTCGGCAATAGCGCAGAACAGCGGCGGATCTCGATAGGCCAAGATTATGTGTCGCTGTATGTATGTGTCGCTGTCATACTGTCGCTGTCCCGAAGGCGTTCGGTAGATCGGAATTGTACCATTGTCGCCATACTTGCATACTGTTTGCGGATGCATGCCGAACTGCTTGGCGGCTTCTCTCGAAGTCAGATGCATATCCACATACGAACATATAGCGCTACATTTCGCTCCAACCCCCTAGCTGCATTAGCTTTTTTCAGTGACCTGCATTGTGCCAATGAGAGAACTGGGTTCGAATGAACGCTTTGTGCGGATCTGTTCTTCCCGGAAGTAACCTTGCAGGATATAAGCAACGACGGCGATAACGCCGACATTGGCGATGAAGACCAGCGCGTACTGAATGGCAACAGGTGTTGGCAGCTTTTGGATAATGGCTTGGGCAACGATCAGACCTATCATCAGCGGCACCAGAACCTTCCAGGCAAAATACATCATCTGATCGATACGGATGCGGGGAAACGTGCCTCGAATCCACTGTTGAAGCACATAGACGCCATATACTTTGATGAAAAAGTAGCCGAGTCCCAAAATCGGGCCGATGACCGGCAGACCAACACCCGGGCCTTGCCACCCCCCCAGAAAGAGAGTGACGCCCACAGCAGCCAGCACCCAGGCGTTCAGAAATTGAGCCAGGAAGAACATGGCGAATTTCATGCCGGAGTATTCGATATGGAATCCGGCGATCAACTCGGATTCCGCTTCCAGCAGATCGAAAGGCGTCAGTTCCGCCTCAGCCAGAGAGCTGATGAAAAAGACGAGCAGCGCCCCAGGCATGACGATACCGAGCCAGCCAAGCCCAAGGTTGAAGCCGCCAAGAGTCAGCGCCTGAAACTCGACGATGTGGCCGAAACGCATGGAGCCGGTCAGGAACACGACGGTCAGAATTGCCAACACCAATGGAATCTCGTAGCTCAGAAGCTGTGCCACCACCCGAAAGCCGGCCAGCAGGGCATATTTGTTGTTGCTGCCCCACCCGGCCATCAGCGCAGCCATAATGCCAATCGAACCGAGGGCCACAATGTACAGGGCCGCAATATTCAGATCCACGCCAGTGAGTCCCGGCGCAAAAGGGATAACGGCCAACAGCATCAGCACGCCGGATACAGCCAGAATCGGCGACAGATTGTAGGCCAGCTTGTCGGCCTCGTTCGGGGTGATGTCTTCTTTGGAGAGCAGTTTGGCCGCATCAGCGACCGTCTGGAGCAGGCCATACGGGCCAACGCGGTTGGGGCCAATGCGATCCTGAATGCGGCTGATGACCTTACGGGTGATCCATATCAGCAGCAGTACCGACAACATGCCGTAGTTGATCAGGATAAAGGCGCCGACTGCGTAGACGACGAAGAGCGCCGCCCAGTCGGGAAGCCCTAGCCCGATGAGCCAGCCGGAGAACGCATCACTCCATGGGGTTACCTGCATATCAGTGCCTCCAAGACAGTGCCAGGGAAAAACAGCCGGCAAGAGCCGCAATGCGTAGCGAAGAATACCGCATAGGTGACAGGCCTACTGCCATTCCAAGGCGCCCTTGCGCCAATCGTACAACAGCCCGACCACCAGTAGCGCAATAAAGAAGATCGCCGCGAGCACGGCAAACAGTTCCAGCTGCTGATACGCCACGGCGATGGGGAAGAGGAAAAGAGCTTCCACATCAAACACAACGAAAATGAGACCGATCAGATAGTATTGGGCGCGAAACTGCACCCACGTATCGCCAATCGTCTCGACACCACTCTCATAGATGTCATTCTTGATTTCGTCCGGTCGCCGGGGGCCAAGAAAGTGGCCCATCACAATGGCGGCGAGAGGCAACACGACCGCCAGGCCGGACATGATTAAAATGAAAAAATACTGAGTCAGCATGCCATAAATCCGTTTGTGTGGAAAAGAACAAACTGCCAGGAAAGTATAGCATAGCGATTTCTGAAAGGGAAAGTTTGCACCCTGCCCAAACGCATTCAGTTGCTGTTGGCTTTGACAACCGAATTCTATTCGTGCTAGAATAGCGTGGTTCGTGGAAAAATGCACGAATGATTCCCCAATCCTGAACAGAAGCCTCGAAAAGGAATATCGGGATGGCGAGTGATTATCTTCCACTGCTCATATTGATCATTCTGGCGGGCGGATTTGGGCTGATCGCCATCGGTCTGCCGTCCTTGCTTGGCCCACGAGAGCGCAACAAACAAAAACTGGAACCATACGAATCGGGAATTATCCCCTTTGCCGACGCCCGACGCCGGTTCCCGGTGAAGTACTATCTGGTCGCAATGCTCTTTCTGATCTTCGATATCGAAGTGATCTTCCTCTATCCGTGGGCCGCTGTCCTGAGAGATCTGCGCCTGTTTGCGCTGCTGGCAATGATTCCCTTTTTCATCGTTCTCGTGGTCGGTTTCCTCTACGAATGGAAGAAGGGCGCTCTCGACTGGGACTATAAGGACTAGAGGATCCGCTGTCGGCGCGTAGATGTTTTCAGAACATGACGCCTGACAGTCATAGGGACCGCTTAGGAAGTGGTCACCCGACCACGAGCCACCGCGTTAAGGAACAGAAATGGGTTTAGAGCAGAAAGTTCCTGAAGGCATATTGACCACAACCCTGGACAGCGTCATCAATTGGGGGCGCGCCAATAGCACGTGGCCGCTCCTTTTCGGTCTGGCATGCTGCGCCATGGAAATGATCGCTACCGGTACGGCTCGCCACGACATCGCCCGCTATGGCTCAGAGCTGTTCCGCGCCAGCCCGCGGCAAGCCGACCTGATGATCGTCTCCGGCCGCGTGAGCAACAAGATGGCGCCGGTTATCAAACGGATTTATGATCAGATGTCTGCCCCCAAATGGGTGATTGCCATGGGCATTTGCGCCAGTGCCGGCGGCCCTTTTAACAATTACGCCATCATTCAGGGGGTGGACAAGATCATCCCCGTCGATGTATATGTGCCCGGCTGCCCGCCCCGGCCTGAATCTCTGTTATACGCTCTGGACAAGCTGCGCGAAAAACAGGCGCGCGAAAGTATCAGCGCGGATAGACTCTCCCAGGCTGAAGAACAGCTGGCGATTGAAGAAATTATTCCATTAGGCGCCTGAAAGCGAATGGGGCTAACTGCAGCAGAGGGATTTGTGAATAAAGGTGGCGAAACGTTTATGAACGTTACACTGACACACAAAATCAGGCTGGAGCCGACAGCGGAACAGGAACGCTATTTTACTCGCGCTGCTGGCAGTGCGCGGTTTGCCTGACAACAAAGAGGAAAGGCAGCAATCGACGACGAAAGGCGGTATCCGCCTATGCTCGTGAGAGGCGTAGGAATACGGTGCGCAATCGCAATGAATGCCATCAGTTGACCACTGCTATCGTGCGGAAATATCAGAAGATAGCGGTTGAGAAATTGGCAATACAGAACATGTCTCGCAAGGGTGGTAGCCGTAAACGTGGTTTGAATCGCAGCATGATGGAACAGACATGGGGCGTTCTATTTCAGCAGTTGCGCTACAAGGCAGAATGGGCCGGTAGACAATTCATTGAAGTTGACCCCAGCAACACATCCAAGACCTGTTCCCGTTGCGATGAAGTAAGGAAAGAGAAGCTGGCGGATTATCGGACCTTTGTATGCCCCTCGTGTGGACATACGGAAGACCGGGATGTGAACGCCGCTAAAAATATTCAGGAACGCGGGTGGGAATATCCCGCACAGCCGAAAGCTGGCTGAGAAAGATATACTTGTGCAGTTAAGTATATAATTCCCCTAAAAAATGCCTCTTGATGTTGCACCGATATCTCGCTCCTATGAGACCCAGCGCACGCTGAATCCGCCGGGTATTCCCGCTGCTGCGCCATTGCCAACAGGGGAGACAGACGACACCCGGCGGATACGAGAACGTTTCGGCGACGATATCGGCGCCGCCGGTCTGCACAATGGCAATCAGGTTGTGTACGTCAAACCAGCCCAACTGAAAGCACTGGCGGCTTTCCTGCGCGCTGATCCCCAACTTCAATACGAAACCCTCATCGACGTTACGAGTGTGGACCGTTCCCATCTGCCCTTGAACGGCGATGACGCCCGCTTTCAGGCGATCTATCAATTCCGCTCCTATACCCGCAACCAGCACCTGACGCTTGTCACCAACTGTGAGGCCGCCGCGTCGCCTGCGCCATCCGCAGACCATAACGAAACTCTGCTGCCCCATATTGATAGTCTGACCGGTGTATTTCGCGGCGCGGACTGGCCGGAGCGGGAAGTGTACGATCTGATGGGGATTCAGTTTGACGGCCATCCAGATCTGCGCCGCATTTTGATGCCCAAGAACTGGCCCTATCATCCCTTGCAGAAACAGACGCCCCTCGGTGGTGAGGAGGTGCCCTTTACCCTCACGTGGGACGACCCGGAATTCGAAACGCTCGGCGCGCAGATCCTGCCCGCAGAAAGCGCTGCGCCAGACCTGCCGCCAGGGATGAGTCGGGAAAATATGATCATCAATATGGGGCCCCATCACCCCAGCACCCACGGTGTGCTGCGGCTGGTGGTGGAACTGGACGGCGAGCGGGTCGTCAGCATCGATCCGGATTTGGGTTTTCTCCACTCCGGGTTCGAGAAAACCGCTGAACATAAGCGCTATAAAGATTTCGTTTACTATACCGATCGCATGGACTACCTGTCTGCCATGGCCAACAATCTGGGGTACTGCCTGACAGTGGAACATATGCTGGGCCTGGAGATCCCCGAGCGGGCACAGGTGATCCGGGTGATTATGGTGGAAATGCAGCGCATCGCCTCCCACCTGTTCTGGCTGGCCACCCATGTGCTGGACGTCTCCGGCACGGGCATGAGTTTGCTGATGTATGCCACCCGAGAACGGGAACGGATTCTGGACCTGTTTGAGATGGTCTGTGGCGCGCGTCTGACGGTCAGTTATATCCGCATTGGCGGTGTCTGGCAGGATCTGCCCAAGGCGTTTATCACAGAACTCAAGGATTTTATCCGCGTGATGCCTCAGAAGATCCGAGAGTACGAGGCGATGTTGACCGACGCCCCCCTATGGCAGGAGCGCCTGGCAGGTGTCGGCTACATCAGCCGCGAAGATGGGTTGGCTATGGGGCTGACCGGACCGATGCTGCGCGGTAGTGGCGTCGATTGGGATTTACGCCGAGATCGGCCGTACAGCGGCTATGAAGGGTATGAGTTTGAAGTGCCTACCAGCGACAGAGGCGACTGCTATGGACGCTATCGTGTCCGCATGGAAGAGATGCGCCAGAGCATCCGCATTCTGCAGCAGGCGGTGGATACTCTTCCCAGCGGCTTATATAAATCGAACAATCGCAAAGTCTCCGCTCCCCCTCGCGCCGAACTCGACGTCAGCATGGAGGCGTTGATCCACCACTTCAAACTGATGACCGAAGGCTTCCACGTGTCGCCGGGTTTCTTCTATCACGGCATTGAAGGCAGCAAAGGCGAGTTGGGCTTTTTCGTCTACAGCGATGGTTCGGCCAAACCGTATCGTCTCCATGTTCACGGCCCCAGCTTCAACAATCTCTACGCCATCGACCATATCAGTCGCGGCGAGATGCTATCCGACGTGGTCACCAACATCGGATCGATCGATATCGTGCTGGGCGAAGTGGATCGGTAACTGCAGCGATCATGCGTAGTGCGTAAACTGACCACTGGCCACCGGTTTTTATTGTGAGAGTCCTGACATGATCACCGAACTGATGCGGCAGGAAATCGACGAGATACTCGCCCGCTATCCGGCGGGCCGGCAGCGTTCGGGAATTCTGCCCGCGCTGTATGTGATCCAGCGAGAGTACGGCTACTGCCCAGTGCAGGCCCAGGACGAACTGGCCGATATCCTCGGCATCGCCCCAGCCGAAGTGGGCGCGGTCGTCGGTTTCTATACGATGTTGCACGAGCAGCCGAAGGCCGAATATCATATCGAAGTCTGCACAAATGTGCCCTGTATGCTCCGCGGTGGCAAGCAGTGCCTCCACGACTTCGAAAACGCTTTGGGCATCCACCACGGCGAAAAGACCGCAGACGACCAGTTCGCGCTGGATCACATGGAATGTCTCGGCTCTTGTGGTACAGCGCCCATGGCGGCCATCACCGATCAGAAGACCGGCCAGATCCGTTACTTCGAAAATCTGGACTCAGCCGAGGATATAGAAAAAGTCATCACCCTGCTCAAATCCGGCAACGGCTTCCGCAGCCTGGAACGCTGGACGCCGCAGGCCGACCCGAACAGTGAGGGCGCGGCGGACGGCCCCTATCGCACCGGCGGTATGGAACCCCGCTATCTGATGGCCCGTCTGAACCAGCGGGATAGCCACAAAATCGACACATACGAAGCCGACGGCGGCTACGAGACCGCCAGACGTGTGCTGAGCGAAGTCGCGCCAGCGGATATGGTAGATCAGATCAAAGCCAGCGGTATCCGTGGCCGCGGGGGCGCCGGCTTCCCCACCGGTGTCAAGTGGGGATTTCTGCCACAGGGTGTCTACCCCCGCTATCTGGTCGTCAATGCCGACGAGTCAGAGCCGGGCACATTCAAAGACCGCATTGTGATGGAATATGACCCGCACCAACTCCTCGAAGGCATTATTTTGAGTTGTCATGCCATCGAGTCGGAGAAGGCGTTCATCTATATCCGGGGCGAATACTATTTTGCCTACGTCCGCCTGCAGGAGGCCATCGCCGAGGCCACAGCCAAAGGCTACCTGGGCGACAACATCTTCGGTAGCGGCAAAAAACTGGATCTGGTGCTCCATCGGGGCGCGGGCGCCTACGAATGCGGCGAAGAGACGGCTCAGCTTTCCAGCCTGGAGGGCTATCGCGGCCAACCACGTTTGAAACCGCCCTTCCCCGCGGTGGAAGGGCTGTACGCCAAACCGACAATTGTGAATAACGTCGAGTCGATCTGTAATGTCACCCACGTTATGCGCTACGGTGTCGATTGGTACAAACAGTTCGGCGCCGAGCGCAGCCCTGGCATGCGTATATTCTGCCTCAGTGGAAATGTCAAACGCCCCGGTCTCTATGAGTTGCCTCACGCCACGCCCTTGAATGAGTTGGTTTATGAGTACGGCGGCGGCCCGGAGGATGACAACCACGAAATCAAAGCGATTGTGCCCGGTGGTCTGTCGATGAAGCTGCTGACGCCAGATCAGTTCGATACGCCTCTGGATTTCGAGAGCGTGGCCGCAGCCGGTTCTCTGCTCGGCTCCGCCGGCGTTATCGCCATCGACGCGCGTACAACCATGGTGGAGGTGGCCCGGCGTACGCTTAGTTTCTACCGAGAAGAGAGCTGCGGCAAATGCACCCCATGCCGGGAAGGCACCGCCTGGTTGGAAAAGATTCTGCTGCGGATTGAGGAAGGGCAGGGCTTGGGCAGAGATCTGGAACTGATGGAGTATATCGCCCAAAATATCGCTGGCAAGAGCTTCTGCCCCTTCGGGGAAGCATCGGTGTGGGGTCTGCAGAGCAATCTGCTCAAATTCCGCAGTGAATTTACCGCGCAAGTCGAACGCGCCAATCCCGATGAAGTCGGCCCGGTTCTGCCCATTCGCCCAGCCTATCGCCCGAATACACATGAACCAAGCGGTCTGCGCGCCAGCGCATTTGCGCCGACAGGTGAAACGATCGTCCTGCACGATGACCTGGCGACGGGGGATGACTGAGGAAGGCCGAAAATGGCGATACCCGCGCGCACTCGTCAGCTGTATCACAGTCCAATGCAAGAAGCGGAGTTATCCGCAATCCAGATTCTGCAATATAGCCGCTAGCAGACGGAAGTGACGAGTTTCTTCTCAATAATGTCTCTCTTCTACTCAGGGGACCTAATCGCTTATGACTGAAAACGTAACGCTGACCATCAACGAGAAGGAAGTGTCGCTCCCCTCCGGGATTCTGCTGGTGGATGCGGCGCGGATGGTGGATGTCGAGATCCCCGTATTCTGCTCTCACCCCAAACTGGACCCGGTGGGCTGCTGTCGTATGTGTCTGGTGGAGGTGGACGGCCCCCGGGGCACGGCCATGTTAGCCTCCTGCACCCTGCCTGTGAGTGAGGGCATGGTTGTGCGCACCAATACGGAACAGGTGCGCACGGTGCAGGAAGCCAATCTCGGATTTATTCTGCTCAACCATCCATTGGATTGTCCCATCTGCGATAAGGGTGGCGAATGCCCTTTGCAAGACCAGACCATGCGCTTCGGGCCTGGTATCAGCCAACTGATCGAACCGAAGCGGCTCGCCAAGAAACACTACGATATCTCCGATACGATCGTGCTGGATCAAGAGCGCTGCGTTCTCTGCTGGCGCTGCATCCGCTATCTGGAAGAATGGGAAGATAAACCACAACTGGGCCTGTTTGAACGCGGCAACGAAACCATTGTTGACATTCAGGACGGCCGGCCGGTGGATGCGAAGACCAGTGGCAACATTATCGATCTCTGCCCGGTGGGCGCTCTGACCAATCGGGTGGCGCGCTTTGCCTTCCGCCCTTGGGAGATCGATCGCACCCCCAGCATCTGCATCCACTGCTCAATCGGCTGCAATGTGCGCCTGGACAGCCGCACCCACCAACTGCGGCGCATCGTTGGCCGCGAAAATATGCAGGTGAACGACCAATGGATCTGCGACAAGGGCCGCTTTGCCCACGCTTGGGTAAACGACGAGACCCGACTGACAGCTCCGCTTCTACGCAAGAACGGCAAGTTGACACCGGTGCAGTGGAGCGAAGCTCTGGCCTACATCGCCGCAAAGTTGACCAGCATCAAAGAACAGCACGGCGCGGATGCCATCGGCGCCATCGGCAGCGGCAAAGTCAGCAACGAAAGCAACTACGCGCTCCAGCGCCTCTTCCGTGGAATTGTCGGCACAAACAATATAGATCACCGCGATGGTGGCGATGTAGCGGCCCTGCCGGCCGGTCTGCCGGCTCTGGCCGATCTGATGAAGCCCCAGTATGGGCCTGACCCGCAGGTGGATACGATTTTTCTCTTCGGCGTGGACCCCAGCGAAGAGCTCCCGGTGTTGGATCTGCACCTGAAACGCGCCGTCCACAGAGGCGGGGTAAAGCTGATTATCGCCCATCCCCGCAAGATCGAGCTGACCCGCTACAACGGCCCGTATCTGCCCTATGAACCGGGCGCAGAGGCCACACTCCTCAATCGCCTGGCGCAGGCAGCGACGGATGCCGGCGCCGAGCCCGAGCAGAAAGAAGTAGGGACGCCCCCCGTGGATGCCCTGACCGAACAGAGTAAGTTGCCCCCATGCGCAGACGCGGCCGTCGCGGCGGCAACACTACTGCTGGAGGCTCATAGGCCGCTGATCATCTATGGCCCAATGGCAGCTCGAGGCCAAGACGGCCACAGCGTGTATGATGGATT
This sequence comes from uncultured Caldilineaceae bacterium, assembly GCA_958295915.1. Lineage (GTDB taxonomy): Bacteria > Chloroflexota > Anaerolineae > Caldilineales > Caldilineaceae > Bin5. The sequence goes on along the minus strand of OY282381.1, from coordinate 606,185 downwards.
GACGAATCTGGCCTTGGCCACAGGCAATCGCGCCCAGCTGGCCTATGTTGGGCTGGATGGCAATGCCCAGGGCTGCCGGGACATGGGTGTGCTGCCGCATCGGTTACCCGGTCATCTCCCACTGGATGATGCGGCCGCAAGAGCACGGCTGGAAAAGCTGTGGAATTGCACCCTGTCCAACCGCCCCGGGCGCACCTACAAGCAGATGTTGGACGTGGGCGCCCTGGCTGCCCTGTTTGTGATGGGCGCCAATCCTGCTGATGAACACCCGGATTGGGCCACCAATCTGGATACCCTGGATCTGCTCGTCGTTTTTGAACTGCTGCTCACAGAGACGGCGCAAAAAGCGGATGTGGTGCTTCCCGCTTTCGGTTGGGCCGAGAGCGACGGCACATTCACCAATTTGGAACGCCGAGTGCAGAGGGCGCCGAAAGCCATCAGCAATCCAAAGTCTCGTTCGGCCCCAGACTGGATGATTTTGGCTCATCTGGCCCAGCAGCTAGGGGTGGACTGGTCATTCCCCGATACCCAAAGCGTCACCGCTGAAATTACACAGGCCGTGCCCGTATACGCCGGCTTGACCTGGGATGCCTTGGGCGACCAAGGCCGCCAATGGGATGCTCGGACGCTTGAATCCGAGGAAAGGGGAGAGAGGGAAGAGAGAAACACCCATTCTCACGCTCTCTCCTTCCCCGCGCTGGGGAACGCTCGCCGTACGGAAGAGGAGAGAGGAGAGAGAAATACCCATTCTCACTCCTCGCATTCCGATAGCAACTATCCCCTCAGCCTCGTCACCGGTACAGTTCTTTACGACGGTGGCACACTCTTCCGACTGACTGAGCAGATGCAAGCCATGGCCCACGGCGCCTCTGTCAGCCTCAGCCCAACCGATGCCGCAGCCATCGGCGTCGAAGCGGGCGATGCGGTTACGGTGCAGAGTGAGCAAGGGGCGCTGGATCTGTCGGTTGCGGTCGATGCGCAAGTTCAACCGGGTACCGCCTGGATTCCGGAAAGTCTGCCGGGCGCGCCGGTGGGCGCGCTGCTCAACGGCAGCGGCGCACAGCGGGTGAAAGTGGAGAGGAAGTAGATGGACTGGTTACAGGTATTGGTCTTCCCGACCATCCGGGCGCTGATTCTCATTTTCGTTCTGCTGACCGGTTTCGCTTATCTGACCTGGTATGAACGTAAGCTGCTGGCCCGCTTTCAGATCCGCTACGGGCCAAATCGAGCCGGCAAGTATGGCCTCTTGCAACCGGCGGCTGACGCGGTGAAGGCTTTCTTCAAGGAAGAGATTATCCCCAACCACGTTGACAAACCCGTCTATCTGCTGGCCCCGGCCCTGGCGTTGGCGCCGGCGCTGATCATCTGGGCAGTGATCCCGATAGCCAAAGGGATACCCGCCATCGCTGACGTGAACATCGGCTTTCTTTGGATTTTGGCGGTAGCCGGCATCGAAAGCTACGGCGTGATTCTGGCCGGCTGGAGCAGCAACAATAACTATTCCCTGCTCGGCGCGCTGCGCTCGGCAGCGCAGATGGTTTCCTATGAGCTGCCCCTGGGGCTGTTTCTTGTCAGTATCCTGATACTGGCCGGCAGCTTCAGTCTGGTCGAGTTGGTCGAGTCTACTCGCCTCTGGTGGGAGTGGATCTGGCTGTGGCTGGCTTTTCCGTTCTTCTTCATCTGCATTCTGGCAGAAACGAACCGCAGCCCCTTTGATCTGCCAGAGACAGAAAATGAGCTGGTTGCTGGCTTCCAGACAGAATACGGCGGCATGAAATTCGCTCTATTTTTCATGGCTGAGTATATCAATATGATCACCACCAGCGCGATTATGGCCACACTTTTTTTTGGAGGATGGAAAGGGCCGTTCGCTGAGGAGATCATCTGGTTGGGGCCGATCTATCTGGTGATCAAAGTCGTGCTCCTGCTGTTTCTGTTCATTTGGGTGCGGGCCAGTATCGGCCGGCCCCGCTACGATCAGCTGATGAAATTCTGTTGGCAGTTTATGCTGCCTCTGGGCCTTGTGTATATGAGTATTTCCGCTGTATTGGCTGTGTTCTTAAAGTAGGGGCAACTGCAGTGGCGAGTGACCAGAAACCGACCACTAGCCACTGATCACTGGTGAATAAGGATTTTTCCATGGAATTGGGCGACTTTCTGAAGGGTGCAGCCGAAATCGGCAAAGCAATGGGCGTGACCCTCAAGCACTTGCGCCAGCGGCCGGTGACAGTGGAATTCCCGCGCGAGCAGATTCCAATCTACCCCCGTTTTCGGGGCAAGCACGAATTGCGTCGTTATGACAACGGCCTGGAGCGCTGCATCGGCTGTTGTCTGTGCGAGGCAGCCTGCCCCACCGAAGCCATTTACGTCGAGGCCGCCGAAAACGACACGGATGCTCCGCTTTCGCCGGGGGAGCGCCACGCAAAGATCTACGAAATCAATCTCTTGCGCTGCATCTTCTGCGGTGACTGCGAAGAAGCCTGCCCCACAGAGGCCATCGTGCTTGGCCACGACTTTGCTATGGCCAACTACGCGCGCAAAGATTTCGTGTTGACGAAAGAACAGCTGCTGAATCCCAGTATGCCGAATGTCATCATTCGCCCGGAGTAACTGTTTATGAGCGTGTCGCTGAATCCTGTACATTTTGATCTCTTTTTCCTGCTTGTGGCCGCGGTCTGTCTGGCCGCGGCATTGGGCGTGGTGATGAGCCGCCAGCCGGTGCACAGCGCGCTCTTTCTGTTGACGAATTTCGCCACTCTGGCGGTCCTGTATATCACCCTCGAAGCCCAATTTCTGGCCGCAGCGCAAGTGATCGTGTATGCCGGTGGAATCGTGATTCTGATCCTCTTTGTGATTATGCTGATCGGCGGCGATACGAATGATTTCACCGCGGCCCAGAGAATATGGAGCCGTATCGTCGGCGTGGCCCTGGGCGTCATCCTGCTGCTCGCAATCTCCTATAGCGCGCTGCTGCGCATGACTCCTCCGCCTGATGATGCCGCCGCCCTTCTGCAGGGCGGCACGCCAAAGGCCGTCGGCATCGCTTTATTTACAGACTACGTGCTACCCTTTGAACTGATCGCTATATTGCTGCTGGTTGCCTTGATCGGCGCATTGGTACTGGGCCGCCAGCCCGAGGGCGCAGGTGAAGGTATCCCGTCTGTAAAGGTTGGTGACTGATGGTTGCGACAAGCTCCTATTTGATCCTGGGCGCGTTGATCTTTGCCATCGGCGCGACCGGTGTTTTGGTGCGCCGCAATGCGCTGATCATCTTCATGTGCATCGAAATGATGCTCAACAGCGTCAATCTGACACTCATCGCGCTGGCCCGCCAGTGGGGCAATCTCGAAGGGCAGATTTTTGTTTTCATGATCATGGCTGTGGCTGCCGCTGAAGTGGCCGTCGGTCTGGCGATTCTGATCGCCAACGTCCGCCATCAGCAGAGCATCAACATCGACGAAATCAATCTACTGAAGTGGTAAGTGGGATTATGCTGGAATTAGCCTGGCTTATACTCGTCTTTCCTGCCTTGGGCACGCTTATCAATCTTTTCGTTGGCGGCAGGTTCGGCGAACGGGGCATTCATGCCGTCGCCTCTGGCGCCGTGATTCTCTCCTTTCTCGTCAGTTTGGGCCTTTTCTTCGGTCTGATGGGGCTGGACGAGCATCACCGCGTACTGACCGTTCATCTGTGGGACTGGATTACCATTGGTAGCTTCAACGCGCCGGCGGCTCTGCTGATCGACCCACTGAGCGTGACTATGGCCTTGGTCGTAACAGGCGTCGGCTCGCTGATTCACATCTACGCCGGTGGCTATATGCAGGGCGAGCAGAGGTATCAGCGCTTTTTCGTTTACCTGAACTTTTTCATCCTGGCGATGCTTGTGCTGATCCTCAGTAACAACCTCGTGGGGATGTTTGTAGGTTGGGAAGGTGTCGGTCTGGCCTCCTATCTGCTCATCGGCTTCTATTTCGACCGACACGACACCACCTATGGCCACTACGCCGACGCCGGCAAAAAGGCTTTTCTGGTCAACCGGGTCGGCGACTTCGGTATGATGCTGGCGATCTTCCTGCTCTGGACCGGTGTCGGCTCGGTCGTGTTCGAGGAGATCTTTGCCAGGTCTGATGCGCTGACCACGGGCGCAGCGACAACGATCTGTTTGCTGCTCTTGCTGGCGGCTACCGGTAAGAGCGCGCAACTGCCCCTTTTCGTCTGGCTGCCGGACGCGATGGCCGGCCCGACGCCGGTATCGGCCCTCATCCACGCGGCCACAATGGTGACCGCTGGCATCTATATGATCGCGCGCACCCATGTCCTGTGGGAGCTGGCGCCCATAGCCGGCGATCTCGCCGCCTGGGTGGGCGGGCTGACGGCCCTGTTGGCCGCGTCCATTGCCCTGACGCAGGTGGACCTGAAGAAGATCCTCGCCTACTCGACGATATCCCAGTTGGGCTATATGATGCTGGGTGTCGGTGTAGGCGCGTACGCCTTTGGCATCTTCCATCTGGTTACCCATGCCTTTTTCAAGGCGCTTCTGTTTCTGGCCGCCGGCAATGTCATGCACGGCCTGCCCGGCGGTGTGCTGGACATCCGCAAGATGGGAAATCTGCGCGCGAAGATGCCTGCGACGCATTGGCTCTTTGTTATCGGCGCGGCCGCTCTGGCCGGTCTCCCGCTTACGTCTGGCTTCTTCTCTAAAGATGGAATCCTGTTGCATGCCTCTTCCCATAACATCCTGCTCTATCTGATCGGTCTGTTTACAGCTCTCCTTACGGCATTCTACAGTTTTCGGGCCGTTTTCATGGCGTTCTGGGGCGAGGCCCGGGACCAGCGCATCCACGCGCACGCGCACGAAAGCCCAACGATGATGACAGCCCCCCTCTGGATTCTGGCGGTTCTGGCGCTGGCCGGTGGGTTTCTCAATTTGCCCTTCCTGCTGACGCTGGAGCACTATCTGGAACCAGCGGTAGGCTCGCCTTCTTTCCATCCAACCGTCGCTTTGGAAAGCGTGCTTTTAGCGGTGAGCGCGGTCGTGTCTGTCGTTGGCATCGCGTTGGCCTATGGACGTTATGTCCAGGGTACAGCATCCGACCCGCGCCAGGGGCGGGGGGCCGGTTGGGCCACGAGCGTCACAAAGCTGTTCAAGCCGCTGGAACCGGCTGCCCAGAGCAGATGGTATGTGGATGAGATATACAGCGCGTTGATCGTCAGTCCGCTGCTTGCCCTATCCCAATGGTTCGACCGGGTAATCGATCAGGGTATTGTTGACGGCGCTGTCAATCTGATCGGGCAGGCCAATCTGGCAGTGGGCAATGCGTTGCGCAAAGTCCATAACGGACTGGTGCCTACCTACGCGCTGAGCCTTTTCGTTGGCGTGGTAGCTATGGTGTTGTACTTTGTATTCGTCTAGGGGAAACTGACCACTAAAAATGAGTTTTCTGCTTTCGATTCTTACATTTCTGCCCGTTGTCGGCGCGATTATTGTGCTGCTGGCGCCGAGTGATGGCTTGAAGAAGGGGCTGGCTTTCAGCGCGACCATCGCAACATTTGTCGTCAGCCTGTTGCTGTTGCCCGGCTGGCAAGAGATACCGGACATGCAGTTCGTCGAGCGCTACGCCTGGATGCCGGACTTGGATATCTACTACTATCTGGGTGTTGACGGCATCAGCCTGTGGCTGGTGCTGCTGACGACATTGCTGATGCCCATTGCAGTCGCCTTCAGCAATCAACATATAAAGGAGAGTGTCGGCAGCTATCTGGCGCTGATGCTCTTGATGGAAACAGCCATGCTAGGGGTTTTTCTCGCCCTAGATCTCGTGTTGTTTTACGTCTTCTGGGAGTTCAGCCTGGTTCCAATGGCCCTGCTGATCGGCAAATGGGGCAGCCAGAACCGGATCTACGCTGCAGTTAAGTTTTTCCTGTACACGCTGGCAGGGTCGGCGCTGATGCTGGTGGCGATTCTGGCGCTCTACTTCCATGCCGGCACATTCGATCTGCTCGCGCTACAGAGTGCGGGCCTGCCTCCCGGAGTACAGCAACTGGCATTCCTGGCGTTCGCGCTGGCTTTCGCTATCAAGACGCCGCTCTTTCCCTTCCACACATGGCTGCCCGCTGCCCACGTACAGGCCCCGACCGCTGGCTCCGTCGTGCTGGCCGGTGTGCTCCTGAAGATGGGGACGTACGGTTTCTTGCGCTTTGCCCTACCCCTCTTCCCAGTTGCCACCTCCAACTACGCGTCGCTCATCTCCGTTCTGGCGATTGTCGGCATTCTCTACGGCGCGCTGGTGGCCCTCGCTCAGCGAGATCTGAAGTCGCTGGTGGCCTACTCATCCGTTGCCCACATGGGCTTCGTGATTCTGGGCATCTTTGCCTTGAATGAGCAGGGTATCAGCGGGGCCGTTCTGCAGATGGTCAATCACGGCCTCAGCACCGGCGCCCTCTTCCTGCTGGTGGGGATGCTTTACGAGCGGCGCCACACCCGACTGTTGAGCGAATATGGCGGCCTATGGGCCAGTGTGCCGATCTTTTCGTTCTTCTTTCTGGTGGTGGCGATGAGCAGCGCCGGCCTGCCTGGGCTGAACGGCTTCGTTGGCGAGTTTACGATTCTGCTGGGCACATACGCCAGCAATCCACTGTTCGCAGTCCTCGGCGTCACCGGTATCATTCTGGCCGCCTGGTATCTGCTCCACGCCTTTCGACAGGTGGCTCAGGGCGCGTTGGAGAATCCAGCCAATTTCAAGGAAAATCTGCCAGACCTGAACTGGGCAGAAATCGGTCAACTGGCGCCCATCGTGTTGCTGTTCTTCGCTATCGGCCTGGCGCCTAATTTCTTTCTCAGCAAGATCAATCCGTCTGTAGCGGCGCTGGAGGTCGTGCAAAGCAAGGCGCCAGCCGTTGTTTGGCAGATAGAACCATAGGGGGAAGGCTGAGCCCGGTTCAACGCAAAGACGCAAAGTAGGGGCGCCTCTTGTGGACGCCCTCTGGGCCGCTCAGCGTCACTGACCACTTCCTAGTAGTGGAGTAAGAATCGATGGACACGTCTCTTCTCTTTGATAATGCTATCGTCCTGCTGCCGGAGATCGTGCTGGCGGTTGGGGTAATGGTCCTGATGATGGTCGATATTGGGCTGATGGCTGAACCCGAGAATAGAACGCAAAGACGCAAAGACGCAAAGGCGCCCCGAGAACAGAATAGCGCCGCGCTTCTCTCGGGACTGACGGTCGTGATCTTGCTGCTGAGCGTCGGCGCCGCGCTGTTTATCTGGAGTCGGCCACCTGCTGAATATCTGGGTGGCGCTGTATCGGATGGTTTTGCCTTAAGCGCGCGGCTGATCGTCCTGCTCGCCGGCATCTTTGGCGTCCTGCTCAGCCGCAACTATCTCCCCGCTATCGAACGCCAAAGTGGCGCATACTACTCTTTGCTGATTTTGGCCGTAATCGGGATGATGTTGATGGGAACGGCTACGAACCTGATCGTCCTATTCATTGCTCTGGAGATCTTTTCTCTGGCTCTCTACATTCTAAGCGGTTTCTATCGAGAGAGCGCTCGCAGCATCGAAGCGGCGATGAAGTACTTTCTATTGGGCGCATTTGCCAGCGCATTCTTTGTCTACGGCTCGGCCCTGCTGTACGGAGCCGGCGGCAGCGCCAACTATGTCCGGATTCATGAGACGCTTTCCTCTGGCGGCGGCAACCCGTCTCTCGTTCTACCCGGGATTGCTCTGCTGTTAGTCGGTTTCGGCTTTAAGGTGAGCCTGGTCCCCTTCCATATGTGGACGCCGGACGTCTATCAGGGTGCGCCGACGCCTGTCACCGCCTTTATGAGTGTTGGCACAAAGGCCGCGGCATTCGCCGGTTTTTTTCGGGTGATGATGACCGCTTTGCCGTCTCTGTACGATCAGTGGGCCGTGCTCCTGGCCGTTCTGGCAGCCTTGACCATGACCGTCGGCAACCTGACAGCCCTGCGCCAGAGCAGCGTGAAACGGATGCTGGCCTACTCCAGCGTCGCCCACGCCGGCAACATTTTGATCGCTCTCGTTGCCGGCACAGCGGCCGCTTCGTCGGCAGCGCTTTTCTATCTCTTTGCCTACGCGTTTATGAATATTGGCGCGTTCGCTGTGATTGTCGCCCTGGAGCGTACAGGCGAGGGGGACGTGGCGCAGAGCCGCTTTGACGGCATTGCTGAACGTTTCCCGGCCTTGGCCGCGGCGATGGCCGTCTTTATGCTCAGTCTGAGCGGAATGCCGCCCCTGGCCGGTTTTTTTGGCAAATTTTTGGTCTTCAAAGCGGGTGTGGAGGCCGGCTGGTCTTGGCTGGTGGTGATCGGTGTCCTCAACAGCGCCATTAGCGCCTACTACTACCTGCGGGTGGTGGTGGCGATGTACTTCAGCGACGCCGAGAGTGAACCTGCCCGCAATACCGGCGCCGGGCTGAACTTTAGCGTGACCGTCGCCGCGGTCGCTGTGATCGTCATCGGATTGCAGCCGGGACTGTGGACCGGATTGCTCAGAGGACTGGGCATTTAGGGATCAGGATGTAAGGATGGACAGGAAGATGCAGGATAGCCACGCAGTGCTTACTGAAAGTCTATTTTGCGATGGCGCATGATGACGCTCTGTGCCAGCCCCACTGCCACCATCATGGAAATGAGACTGCTGCCGCCGTAGCTCAGGAACGGTAGTGTCATGCCTGTAACCGGTAAAATTGCCAGATTCATACCGACATTCACAACTGTTTGAAAGAAGATCAGGGCGGCAACGCCCAGAGTGATAAGTCTGCCGAACTGGTCTTGGGCCAGATCGGCAATGTGCACCAGGCGCCAGACGACAAAAAACAACAACAGAAGAATCAGTACGGCGCCAACATAGCCCAACTCTTCGGCGATGACGCTAAAGATAAAATCCGTGTGCCGTACACGCAGAAAATGCAGTTGATTTTGTGGGCCCTCCCCCCAACCCATTCCCAGCCAACCGCCATTGCCAATGCTGATCAGCGCCTGCCGTACATTGAATGCCGCGTCGGGATTTGAGCCTGGATCGAGAAAAATCTGAATCCGCTCCACCATATAGTCCTGAAGCGTTCCCCGCAGAACACGCCATGCGGCAATCCCGGCTGCGACTCCCATCAATATATGCGCAAACCGTACGCCGTTGATGAGAATTAGCGTTCCGCTGATGAACGCTAGTGTGATGGTCATCCCCAGATCCGGCTGGATGTATACCAAGCCCAGAGGAGCGGCAAGTAGAATGACAGCCCCCAGCAGATAGGGGAGCGAGCGGATATGCTCCTGGAAACGGCTGAGATACCAGGCGAAGAAGACGATCAGCAGAAATTTTCCAGCTTCTGTGGGCTGCATATCGGTGATGCCCAGATCTAACCAACGCCGGGCGCCGCCCTTGACCTCTCCGAAAAAATAGACTGCCAGCAGAGAAATGAGCAGGCCAATATAGCTCGGTTGGGCCAGCAGTTCCAGATGTCGGTAGTCGAAGAGCGCAGTGCTGATCAGCGCAATCGCGCCCAAAATCGTAAAAATGAGTTGCCGCTGCCAATAATCGGCCAGGTCAATGGTCGTGATGGTGGCGCTGTATGTCATGGCAATGCCGATGCTGCAGAGGGAAAGCACAGCCAGAAACAGGAGTTTGTCGAAATGTCGCCACAGAGAACGATCGATAAGGAAGAGTTCAAACATTGCAGTGGTTAGTAGAGGCTGGCCTTGTGCCTACAGGCCAAACCAGCGACGCAGACGCTCCAGCCAACTGATCTCCTGGAAATGGATCAGCGGAACATTATACCCAAGTAAGCGCTGGGCGATATTGTGGTAGGCGCGGCTTACATATTGTTTGCGTTCTAGGGCCACTGGCCAACCTTTGTTCGCCGAAATGATGATTTGATCATCTTCTGGCACAATACCCAAAAGGTCGATGCTTAGAATGTCCAGAATATCATTCCGCGTTATCATCTCTTTCCGCCGCACCAGGCGTGGATTGTATCGATTGATGACAAGCCGCGCCTGAATGTTCATATCCCGTTCGAGAAGATAGATGACTTTGTCTGCGTCCCGTAGCGCGCTGACCTCCGGTGTGGTCACGATAATGACTTCGGAGGCGGCCGCGACAGCGTTCTGGAATCCCAATTCGATGCCGGCTGGAGAATCCACCAGCACATAATCGGCGATGGAACGCAACTCCTCGCAGAGGGTCATCATCTGGTCGGGCGCAATGGCCGTTTTGTCTCGGGTCTGGGAAGTCGGCAAAAGGTACAGCTCGTCTACTCGCTTGTCCCGAATCAGGGACTGATGAAGAGGGCAGCGCCCCTCAATCACATCCACCAGATTGTAGACAACCCGGCTTTCCAGGCCCATTACAATGTCCAGATTGCGCAAGCCAATGTCGGCATCGACTACGATCACCCGCTGACCGGCCATCGCCAGTGCTGTGCCCAGGTTCGCTGTGGTTGTCGTCTTGCCCACGCCACCTTTGCCAGAAGTCAAGGTAAGCACAACGCCCGACATGGACAGATCCTCCACACAGATTTAGCTCGCATCCCAGGGGTCCACGAAGATTTGTTTGTCGATGACCCTGGCCACTTCGGGCCTGCCGCCGCTCTCACGCTTCCAGAACCAGTGGCCAGGGTTGCCAGAGGCGCCTTTAGGCGACATGGCAATATACCCGGCAATCCGCAGTTGCACCGGTTCAAAGTCCAAGGCGGCGACAATAGCGCTTTCATCTCCCATTGCGCCAGCATGTACGATTCCCCGCAGACGGCCCCACACCAACACATCGCCGCCGCTGATGATCTGCGCGCCAGGGTTGACATCGCCCAATACGACAACTGTGCCCGCGTGTCGAAAGAACTGGCCGGAGCGCAAGGTCCCACGGTGGACATACGGCGGGGACGCCGTCTCATTGATGTCCCCAGGGGTAACCGCTACAGGCTCATTTTCGCGCTCCTGATAAGAGGCATTGTAAGTCTCTTCAATGAGCGTGTCGTCCATCTCCCATGAGGGCTGAGCGTCTCGCATCCTCGCGGGGCGTGTGAAGCCTGAACGCGGCTGAAATTCTGTGGCTTCCTGATTGGGAGCGGCAAAATAATCTGGGGCCAGGCGAACTTCCCAGTCGGACGCTGTGACGCTGTCGGTATTGTATATTGTACTGTCAGCGTCACTGTCGTCTGAGTGATTATCCGTCTGTACAGGAGGGGACTCCAACGGTGGCGCGTCAGCTTCCCAAACGGACTCCAGGCCCAACTGCTTGGCAAGTTGGTGGGAATCGTTGTTGCTAGTGTGCAAAGCCCATAAAGCAATGTCCTGATCTTCCAATACGTCGTGAATGGCCTGGAGGTCTTCGGCAGTAATAGTCCGGTTGCCGATGGAAAGAGACAGACGCTCGTCACGAAAGAAGCCGTCTGCCTGCGAGATATGCGTGGCCAGAAGGCCGACAACATCCGCCCACTCGCCCTTGTCATCAGCTATATCGACGACGGTGATTCCCCCCCGTCCTTTGATGCGTACGTCTGGCCCTTCATATGAGCCAGACCGAGAATACGCGGAAAGACGGCCGGCGCGCCGGGCTGCCCGGGCGGCGCTGGTTGTCTTTCGTTGGCTCAACGCCGTTTGCCGCCAATCTTGCTCGTCAATACTCACAGGAATTTCACACCGCAGGAGTGCATTTAGCTAAAGATTAATGATAGTATCTGAAGTGGTCGATGATGCTGAGTGGCCCAGAGGGCGCCCCCCACTTTGCGATCAGTGGCTAGTGGTCGGTACCTGCAGTGTACTGGCCACCAACCACTAGCTACTGGCCACTGCAGTTATGAGTGATAGTACAGATTTCCGGCTATGGACGCAACTCATGGAAATAGGCGCTGAGAATCTCCTGGGCGACAGGGATAGCCGTGGCCGAACCTTCACCGCCTGCATAGACGAACACAGTCACCACAATGTCCGGGTTTTCGTACGGAGCATAGGCTGTGTACCAGGCATGGAACGGCAGATTGCCTTCGTCATCCCGATCGATACAGTCTTTGATCGTCGGATCATAGGCGCAGAACTCTGCGGTGCCAGTCTTGCCGGCGACAGTGACGTTCTCCACCCGACTGGTAACAGCCGTCCCGGAGGCGGTATTGACCGCATTCCACATGCCCCTTTGCACGTAGGCCAGCAGGTATGGATCCACCGGTAGCCGCTCCCGTATCACCGGATTGTGCTGCCATTGCAGCGTATTCTGGGCATCTACCATCTCCTGGACGAACTGGGGCTTGACCACAAAACCGCCATTGGCAACAGCCGCTGTGCTGACAAGCACATGCATCGGTGTGCCCAGAACATCTCCTTGGCCGATGGCCGTGTTGTAGCTGTCACCGGTCACCCAGGATTCCGCCTTGGTCAACCTCTTCCACTGATCATCTGGCACGAATGCGGCTACCTCGCCAGGCAGGTCAATACCAGTTAGTTCACCATAGCCGAACAATCGCATCCATTTGGCCAGGCGTTCGCTCCCTAGCCCCTCCATTGTGTTCGGAAAACCGCCGCCAATCATATAGAAGAATATGTCATTTGACAGACCAATCGCGCTCACAATCGTCATCGGGCCGTGAAAGATGCCCAATTTGTGGTTCCAACTCACGAACTCCTGGGCTTGGGTAGGATCGTTGGGGAAAAAGTAATTGGGCAGGTACAGTGGCCCCTGGTCGACAATCGTCGTATGCGGGCTGATGACCTTTTCAGTCAGGGCTGCCGTGGCCGAGACCAGCTTGAATGTGGAGCCAGGCGGATAGAGTCCTCCAATGGCGTAGTTGTACAGCGGGCGCCGGGTGTCGTCTTCCACTTCTAAAGCCAGATACTCGTCGCCTAGTCCCTCGGAGAAGATATTGTTGTCGTAACTCGGCAGACTGACCAACCCAAGCATGGCCCCATTGCGCGGATTCATGGCCAGCGCGACACCGTGCGGCGCGCCGGTCTCCTCCACTTTGCGGGCAAGGGCCTTGTGCATTTTCTCCTGCAGACGGATGTCCAGACTCAAGCTCAGGTGCAGCCCCGGTTCAGGTTCCTGAACTGTTCTGATAGTGCGGTTCTCCCGACCCAAAATATCCACTTCGATGAGCTTATGGCCAGGTTTGCCGCGCAGGACATCCTGGTAGGTGTACTCTAGTCCGTTCAGGCCAACAGATTCATTCAGGTCCTCATATCCTTGGGCTGTGTAATCGTCTGCGGCCAATTGGGGAATCGGCCCCAAAAAGCCCAGCACATGGCTCGCCAGCTCACGATAGGGATATTCTCGCACCGGCTTCTGCAATACTCGCACACCACGCAACTGATAGGTTTCCTCTGCCACTCGGAACGCCTGCTCGCGATCCACCAGCTCCAGAACAGGGACCGGTTTGAAGGAACTACCTTGGGTTTCCAGGGCCACTGCACGTTCCAGAAGAGCCAGCAGTCCGGCAACGGGAAACGGTTGTGAGAGGTCTGGAATGAGCATTGGCTTTTCCACAAGAATCTCGCGTCCATCTTCGGTCCGCTGCAAACTCTCCAGGTTGACAAGCCGATAGGAAAGGTCAATCCCTGCGGTTTCGAACGCGGCCGCAAAGTCGAATCGCCCCAGATGTAGAAACATCCCTTGTGCAATGTGTAGCGCCATCTCCGGATCCGTATCAGCCCTCAGTACTGCGAGCAGCCGTTCGAGAGCGATGCGCTGTTCATCAACTGCTGTTGTGAAGTCGTCTGTGGGCAGGTCGGCTGGCACGACAGCAATGACAAAACTGGGACGATTGCGGGCCAGGATTTCGCCATTCCGGTCATAGATTACGCCTCTCGGCGCGGGGAGATCGATCTCCCGCAGGCGATTGACAACGGCCTGTTCTTGAAATGTGGCGCCGCTCACGATCTGCAACGCATACAGGCGCATACACAAGACGATGAAGGTTGCGATCAGCGTCAGACGGACAAATATAGTGGCCGATGTCACTGTGCGTACCGGACGCTCATTCATTTAGACAACCTTTGAGAGATATTCGCGGCAGAAGTGAGGAATGAAGGGATTTCTCTCTCCTCGGTGTGTACTGATGTCACGATACTCACGGGAAATCCGTTTACTCGGGAAAACGATTCAGAAGCGGTGTCGCCAAGAACATCAAAGTGCCATTGTAAAGGACCACCGGGGTGATCAGTTCTGTCAACAGCAGACCGGGTGGAAATCGGTACCCAACGATTGTCAGAATCGCTAGGTAGACCAGCGAGAATGCAGCGCTGCCCAACACCGCCGCGATGGACGGCACGAAGAGATTACGACGAAAAATGGCGCTGTGACCGACTCCGGTCAGCAGAGCCGCCGCCATCAGCGCCAGGCTGGATGCGCCCATCGGTCCGCCGCTGAGGATGTCCATCCATAGACCACCGACAAATCCCCATAAGACTGCATCGTGTCGGCCCGCGAGCAGCGATCTGGCAATCACGAGCAGCAAAATCAAATCCGGGCGCACACCGTATACTGCCAACCGTGGGCCGACGACCACCTGAAAAATCGCCGCCGCGCCCAATACTGGCACAATCAGCCAGGAGGTGCGCCAGATGCTCATTGCCAAAATTTAATCAGGATAATTAAGATTTTGGGACGGCTCTTCAGACACAGGACGGCAGTTCTTGATCACTGACCACTATCGAAGTTGGTGATGACCATCACGAACTCCAGGCGGCCGAAGTCTACCGTCGGCCGCACCACCGCCTCCTGAACCACATTGACATCCCGTTGCCGCACCTCCACCACCTGTCCAATCGGAATTCCCTTTGGGAAATTGCCTCCCATCCCAGAAGTAAGCGCCGCTTCTCCGACCCCTACTTCGGCGCCTTGAGGAATGAAACCCATCACTGGATGCGAGCCAGGCGAGCCGTTGATGATGCCGGTAAGTCGGCTTGCTTGCAAAATGGCGTTGACAGTGCTGGATATGTCCGTGATCAAAAGTACCTTTGAGGTCGTATTCGTGACGGAGCTGATACGACCCACCAAACCCTGCTCGTTCACCACCGGCATCCCCACCTCGATGCCATGATAGGATCCGAGATCGATCATCGTATAATTCAGGAAGTTGGTTGCGTTCTGTCCAATCGCTAGGGCGATAATCTGACCCCCCCGCAATTCGAAGCCAGGTCTGGTCTCGGCGAACGCCAGCAACTCCCGCAGGCGCTGATTCTCCCGCTCCACTTCTGCCAGGCGCAGGGTTTCGACGATTAGGCTGTGGTTAATCTGTTCTAATTCAGATACTCGTTTTTGGAGGTTGCGATAGTTCCGCAAAGTTGTCAGAGATTCAGAAAGGCGATTGGTTAGGGTAGCCAACCCGGATTGGCCCGGCGCGGTTACCAGAGTAACCAGGCTTTCTATCCTTCCCAGGCGGCCGGTCTGTTGCAACGCCAACAGCAAAACAGCCGTTAGCGCCAGGATTGTAAGCCTGACCGCAAAATCGGCGCCACTCCACCCGCGTTGATCGTTGTTGCGCATGGGCGTCTCGATGCAAAATTAAGAGAGGGCCACTAGGAAGTGGCCAGTGATGCTGAGTGGCCCAGAGGGCACTCCCCGCTTTGCGAACAGTGGCTAGTGGTTCCTGGTTTGCTAGCCACTGCGGTTACGAGATGCACCGATGACGGAGCGCCTCGCATCTTCGCGCCTCGCGCGACGCCCGAACAGAGTAGGGAACTATCGAATCGTACTCTTACGCTGCATTGTTGTCAGAGTCTCTTCGTAATATTCCGGCTTTTCTAAGATCATACCGGTTCCTAGCACCACTGAGGAGAGCGGATTGTCCGCTACATATACGTGCATACGGTTTTCGTCTTGGATGCGCTGGGCCAACCCCTGCAATAGGGCGCCCCCGCCGGCCAATACAATGCCGTGCTCCATCAGATCTGCCACAAGCTCCGGCGGCGTTTCATCCAGCGTGTCTTTAACTGCATCGACAATGACATCCACGGAGCCGGTCAGGGCCTCCCGGATCTCTACAGAACTGACTTCAATGGCCTCAGGTAGCCCTGTGATCAGATTGCGCCCCCGGATGATCATTGTCTGCTCCTGTTCAAGAGGATACGCGGAGCCAATTTCGATCTTTGCGCGCTCGGCCATGCGTTCACCGATCAGCAGGTTGTACTTCTGTCGGGTGTAATTAATAATGTCTTCGTTCATCTCGTCGCCGGCCACCCGGATCGAGCGGGAGACGACGATACCGCCTAGCGAGACTACCGCCACTTCGGTAGTGCCGCCACCGATATCAACGATCATCGAGCCGATGGATTCGGTCACCGGCAGCCCGGAGCCGATGGCGGCCGCCATCGGCTCCTCCACCAGCCCTGCCTCCCGGGCGCCAGCGCTGATTGTTGCATCCCGGACAGCTCGTTTTTCCACTTCTGTCACGCCGGAAGGGATGCCGATCACCACGCGAGGGCGAGCCGTACCGAGAGCCCGGTTGCCGTGAACCTTGCCGATGAAGTGATGGATCATCCGTTCTGTCACTTCAAAGTCGGAGATGACCCCGTCCTGTAGAGGGCGCACGGCCACAATGTGGGTTGGTGTTCGTCCGACCATCTCCTTGGCATCCTGGCCGATTGCCTTGACCGAGTTGCGCCGTTTCGACGATTTGTCGATGGCAACGACGGATGGCTCGTCGATGATGACCCCCCGGCCTTTCACATGCACAAGGGTGTTGGCTGTTCCCAAGTCAATGCCAATATCGAGTGAAAAAAGCCCCAATAACCAGTCTAACGGGTTTGCCACTCCTGGCACATCTCCATTTCATATAGCGATGGACAGACAGGTCGCAGAACAGTGATTTCATTCTGCATGATGGTTAGTATACCATAGCCACAAAAGACACAAAATAAAGAGGACCGGATTCTCGGGTTCTGTGCGGTCATTCATCTTGCCAAAAAATGCGCGCGTCCGCTATCCTTATATGGAGGTCTGGAGCGCATCCACGTTTTTTGCGCATCAGGTTCCGCTGTATAGAGTATACGTGAAAGATTGCCAGTTTGTTCCTGACCGGGCACTTTATGAGCCGATCTCAGCCGTGTAAAGAGCCGTTGTCACAGATCGACCAGCGTCTACTGGGTTTGCTAATTCAGGCGCGGGCGCGCGATCGTCTCTTCCCCGCTCCTGCCCAGACGGACGGCCCGCCAACCACGATCGTCGTCGCGGTCAGTGGTGGCGCAGACAGTGTGACCCTTCTGCACCTGCTTACACGCATGCGCGAGCCCTGGTCTCTCCATCTGGTGGTGGCCCATCTTGACCACAGCCTACGGCCGGAGTCCGTGGATGACGCCCGCTTCGTCGCTGAACTGGCAGCCCAGTGGGCACTGCCTTTGGTCGCTGCCAAATTGCCGCCAGACGCGCTGGCCCAAGGGGGCAATCTGGAGGCGGCTGCCCGCCGGGCACGCTATCAGTTTCTGGCTCAGGTCGCCGTCGAACATCAGATCGATGGCCATCTGGTGGAGATCGCCGTGGCCCATACAGCCAACGATCAGGCTGAAACGGTGCTGATGAACTTGATCCGCGGCAGTGGGCTGGATGGACTGGCCGGCATGCAGCCGCTACGCCCACTGTTCGTGGACGATCGGCCTGTGCCCGGTGTACGGGTCGTCCGTCCGCTTCTCGACGCCTCCCGTACAGATATCCTACGTTATCTCAACAAGCATCGAATCCCCTGGCGCCAAGACCCCACCAACCAAGACCAGACGTTTGTGCGCAATCGTGTGCGACATGATATTCTGCCCCGGATGCAAGAAATCAACCCACAGATCGTGACCGCTCTTTGCCGAACAGCGTCGATCCTCGCTGCCGAGGCGCAACGGGCAGATACGTACAGTCGGCAGGCGCTACGCGCGACACAAAAGCAGGCACAATGTGCCGCTGGCGCGGACCGGGATAGGCCTGATATGGCCTCAGCATGGCCAGCAGGCCCATCCAACCGGCAGATCTTCAATCTGGCTGCGTTCCGCTCTCTAGGCGTAGCTGCCCAAAGAGCGCTGTTGCGCGCCGCGGGGCTTTGCCTTGGGCAACCGCCGGTGGCGCTCAGCTTCGACGTGATCGAACGGATTCGTCAGACGCTCTCTGACGACAGCGGCGCGGGCGGCCCCTACAGCTGGGTGGGTGATCTGATGCTAACCCGCGCCCATGATACCTTTAGTCTGCATCATCGGGGCGCAGAGCCTTACATCCCGGATCACCCCTATTTGGGTTGCAGTTGGCTCGCGCGGCATGGATCCAGAACTCTGCCCGTGCCCGGAGAGATCGCCGTGGGCGACTGGGTTCTACGGAGCGAACTACTGGCCGGATCGGATCTGCCGGAGAACTGGCTTACGCAGATCTCTCCCTGGGAGGCATATCTCGACGCTGGCAAAGTGGGTGAGCTTGCGCTCAGCGCTCCCCAGCCGGGTCAGCGTTTTGAGCCTCTTGGTCTAAACGGGCATGGCAAAGCCCTGGCCGATTACTTTACAGATCGTAAAGTCCCCCGTTCCTTGCGCCGTGGCTGGCCCATCGTCCTCGATGGCGCGGAGATCGTGTGGGTAGGCGGGCGCCAGATCGCCGATAGGGTGCGTATCACCAATCACAGCCAGGAAATCTTGCATCTCTACTGGGTGAGGTATGAGCGCAACCATACAAGTCGATAATCAAACAGTAAACTGGCGGGAATACCGAATAGAGACCTCCCGATGAGCGTGCGTCCTCTTGTGCTGTGGGTGAGCCGCCAACAGGCCACCTCAATGCGCTTCACCCGTCGAGACCCAGAGGTGGCCGCAGGCATGTTGACGAAACCGAGCGGTACTGTCCCGTTCACGTACGACCGGGTTGCTCGACAGCTGCGCCTGCCCGGCCAGATCCTCTACCTGGACGACTACGGCTGGGAAGTGGATGAACAGGGGCGGACAGTCTTCCACTCCCGGCGGCCCGATTGAAATGGCGAGCGCCGGTGAACAGGCTCCGGGCACGGAATCAGGAGCGCGTCCCCATATGGGGGCACGCCGAGCCGACCGCCCTGACTTTTCGCGCGGGCGCATATGCGAAAGGGCTGCTGTGTTGGGTTCTCTGAACGCATTTTTCGAGTGCCTGCAGAGGAAGTTGGCTGGGCCACTGCCCGGTCGGTCGGCCCAATCGTTGATGGCGCCGATTCCCCGGCCGGGCTGGGACCCCAATGACAGGCCGGCGGAGCCAGCACGCCAGAGCGGCGTGCTGGTCCTGTTTTACCCCCATCAGGGCCAGCTGCACTTGCCGCTGATCCTGCGCCCGACCTATGACGGCACGCACAGTGGGCAGGTCGCGTTTCCCGGCGGCGGCTGCGAGGAAGGGGACACAGATGTGACCGCGACGGCCTTGCGAGAAGCCCAGGAGGAGCTCGGCATTCTACCGGCGGATGTGGAGGTGCTCGGAGCGCTGACCCAACTTTACATTCGCCCCAGCAACTATGAAGTCTACCCCACGGTTGGGCGGCTTGCGGCCAGGCCTGCGTTTCGGCTCGACCCACGAGAGGTGGACCAACTGCTGGAAGTTCCGCTGGAAATTCTGCTGGACCCGGCCCACCGGCAACGGGATTGGTGGCAACTGCGGGATCGATGGGCCCTAGTGCCCTTTTTTGCTATTCAGGGACAGACCATTTGGGGCGCGACCGCGATGATTCTCAGCGAACTGTTGGCCGTTGTGCGGGCGTGTCGGTCTCCGCAGAATTTGGGTAGCCTTTACGGCGAATGATACGATCCGTGGCCATGCGGATTCCCTTGGAGCGGCTTTTACGGGCCGCACTGGGGAGCAGAGAAGCCGTCTATAGCCAAGAACATATTACAGGAGAAGCGGCAAATGGCAGAGTACGTACCGGGAATTGTTGTGGCGGCAGAGGGGAAGCAGACGCTTTGCGGTAGCAGTCCTCTGAATCAGGATGTGGATCGCGTCCTGATCTCTGCAGAGGCGATACAGGCCCGTGTCAGGGAGCTAGGTCGGCGGGTCGACGAGCGCTATACGGGCAAGGATCTGCTGCTGATCGCTGTGCTGAAAGGCAGCGTTCTCTTTCTGGCTGATCTGATGCGGGCAATTTCGATCCCTCACGAGATCGATTTTCTGGCCACGAGTAGTTACGGCGCCTCCACCGAAAGCACCGGCGTTGTGCGTATTTTGAAGGATCTGAACAAATCGATTGAAAGGCGTCATGTCCTTTTGGTCGAGGACATCATCGATAGCGGCCATACCCTTGCCTATCTGACACAACTGTTCAGCGTCCGCAACCCAGCCAGCCTGGAAATCGTCACGTTGCTGGACAAGCCGGCGCGGCGGGAGGTGGATATTGGCATCCACTGGACTGGATTTTCGATTCCGAATGAATTTGTCATCGGTTATGGGCTGGACTTCAATCAGAAGTACCGCAATCTGCCCTATATAGGCGTTCTCAAGCCTGAACTATATCAATCTCTTGCCGACACAGAACTCAGTGCCAGCGCGACCTTGGCGCCGGGCGCCGGCATCATATAGCCTGCTGCTCGGTTGTCTGTTGTGTCTGGCATTCTTGACTCTTTTGCAAACAGGTCGGGCTGCCGCGCAGGCGCCGGGCAATACATACACCGTTCAAGCAGGCGACACACTGGCGTCCCTGGCCACTCGTTTTGGTATCCCTTTGGAGGAGTTGGCCGCGGCCAACAATATCGCTGATGTGAATGTCCTGTATGTCGGGCAAATACTCAACTTGCCTGGAGGCAATGCGTCGCGCCCGGGCGCGGCGGCGCGGCCAGGCGATACAATTCGTAGTATTGCCGAGCGGGAGGGCCTGTCTGCGCTCCAGTTGGCCGCTCTCAATCATACAGCGCCGACCGTTCGCCTTTTCCCTGGCCAGCCAGTACATCGTCCGGGCGATATACCGCCGCCGGCCACTGCTCTGCGCTTCGGCTCTGTGCAGATCGTCAATGTTCCTCAGAGCGTCGTGCAGGGACAAGCTGATTGGCTACAGGTTGAAGCGAGCCGCCCTCTGCCTCTGACTGCGCATTGGAATGGCGTGCCCTTGGGAATCCGGCCTATTGCGATCAGGGGTGAGGACGGGACCGGCGCATCAAGGGCCGATACGGTGACCGTGTGGGGGGGATACATACCAACCACAGCGTTGATGGGCCCAGGCGTCTTCACCCTGAGCCTGAGTTATGTGGCCCGCAGCGGAGTCACCGTCACCCGTACCTTCCCTGTGCAAGTGCAGGATGGCTTGTTTCCGTACCAGCAGATCGATCTGCCGCCGGAAAAGGTCGGTCTGTTGGATCAGGAGCTTTTGCGGTCGGAGCTTGACCATCTTTGGACAATCTGGTCGCGGACGAATACGCCGATTCAGTGGAGGCAGCCTTTCCGCCTGCCTTTGCCATCTGCCTTTCCGATGACCAGCCCATACGGCGCCCGGCGCAGCTATAACGGCGGTCCGTACAGCTCGTTTCACAGCGGGCAGGATTTCGCCGCGCCAGGCGGGATCCCTGTCGTCGCCCCGGCGGATGGCATTGTTGCCCTGGCCGAGCCGTTGACAGTGCGGGGCTTGAGTGTGATTCTTGACCATGGGGCCGGGCTGTTCACGGGATATTGGCATCTGCGCGAGATGCTGGTGGCGCCAGGAGCGTTGGTGGAGGCCGGGGATCCAATCGGACTTGTGGGGACGACAGGGCTGAGCACAGGGCAGCATCTGCATTGGGAGCTACGCATTTACGGGCTTGCGGTTGACCCTATGTCATTTCTGACGAAGCCCCTCTTTTCGCTTCTGCCGTAGGGCGGGCGGCTCAGTCAGGTTTCGGGCCTCGCGCCTTCCCGAGAAGTGGCGAGAAGGTCATGAGGAAACGCAAAAGCGCCGACTCCTTGGTCGGCGCTTTTGTAAATCGTCAGAAAGCAATCTACTCTTCCTCTGCGTCTCGCCCCCGGCCAATGACCTCCGGCTCGGCATCGCTTTCCAACAGTTCGTCTTCGGCCTCTTCTTCTTCCTGACTGATAGCAGCGCGGGAGAGAATCAGGCTACAGATCGGTTCATCCGGATCAGAGATATACGTCACACCGGGGATATTGGGCAGGTCTGCGACCGTTACCGGAGCGCTGTCCGGGCTTTCCAAAGCAGATATATCCACCTCAATGAAGGCGGGAATGCTAGCGGGCAGCGCTTCGATTTCCACACTATCCATCGCTTGCACCATAACGACGTCCGCATTGGCGACCGCGGTTCCGACCGGCGTCAGCGGCACGCTGACCTGTTGCGTTTCCGTCATGCTGACGGCATAAAAATCGGCGTGTAGCAGATTGTGCCGCACCGGATGCCGCTGGATTTCACGCACAAGGATATTGTGTTCCTGTCCCTCCAGATGTACCTTCACGAGCTGGGAGTTGCCGCCGTCCCGCAGAACTCGCTCAAATTCAATACTATCTACCTGCGCGTTTTCCGGATCGCGGCCACGCCCGTAGATGACGATGGGAATGATCCCGGCCGGCCGCAAACGCCGCACCTTGCGACCGGTGAGGCTGCGCGGACTGGCATTCAATGTGAGTGTTGACATGTACCTATACCTATATTCTTCTTCAAACTGCCGAGACAATCGTAACGACCGGGCGCTCTTCCGCGCAGGGGCAGAAGTCCCTAGATTTCA
The DNA here is from genome assembly GCA_958295915.1 of uncultured Caldilineaceae bacterium. GTDB lineage: Bacteria > Chloroflexota > Anaerolineae > Caldilineales > Caldilineaceae > Bin5. Next base: position 583,565 of record OY282381.1, on the reverse strand, counting down.
GGTTTCACCACGGTCAGCTTCAGGCAGCTACTGACGATGTTTACGCCGGCTCAGGCTGCGCAGAAACAGGGCCACCAGACCAAAGCCGGCGCCCACCGCCAGAGCGGTTAACGGCGTCAGAACGGTCTTCACATCGCCCTCGACTTTTCCCGCCACCAGCAATCCCGTTTGCAATTCTTTTGCCTGTACCTGACCAGATGCCAAGATCGCGACCGCTCCGTCGTGAACAGTGGTGTCCCGGCTGATGGCGATGAATGTCGCCGAATCGTGCATATCAAGCGATTTGGTTTGCGCGAAAAAGGCAACGGAATCGGTCATGTCGAGGGCCTGGGCATTGACCGAATGGGCAGCGGAATTGGCCATTGACACACGCCCACCTTGCACAGCGCGCACAGCGGAATCCTGCGCTTCAGCGTGATCTTCCTGTAGGTCGGCGCTCAGGTCGGCGGCTGCTTCTTCTAATGGGTTGTGGTCGGACAAATCTTCGGACATACCTGTCTCCGTCATTTTTATCTTTTCTAAGGAAAGCGCACAGCACAGCTATTATAGCGAGCGCTTTAACTACTGTCAACAATTTGACTATGCTGGCAGATAATAAAAGACAGTTTGCAGGAGTCGGTAGGATTGCGTCAGACTGTGTAGGGACCCCCCACGCCATCTGTCCCCGCCTAAGATGCCTACCTTTGGGAAGACGCAGAGGCGGGTCTCAGACCCGCCTGTACGACTCTCTGACAGGTCAACGCAGTTCGTATGTGATCTGTAACGGCATAGTCAGCGTCAATTCGCCGGGGCTGATAGGGCCAGCGCCGCCGCCACCCATCTCATGGTCCATCCGGGAGAAGTTGCCGCCGAAGAAGCCACCACCCTGACCAATGACTTCGCTGATGCTCATCACGCCGCCGACAGTCACACCGGTGAGCTCCGCCAGTTCCTCTGCTTTGGAACGGGCGTCGGCCACCGCTTCCGCGCGCGCCTGGGATTCAACCGCAGCCGGATCAGCCAACCTGAAATCGACACCATATATGTTGTTGGCGCCCGCATCAATCGCTGCGTCCAGTACAGCGCCGATGGTATCCAGATCCCGAATCGTGATGAAGGCGGTGTTGCTGACGCGATAGCGCACCTGATCATCAGCCAGCAGACCTTCCGGGCCAAAGCGCTCGGCGTAGATGCTGAAGTGTCTGGTCTGGATGTCCTTTTGGGCAATGCCCTGCGTGGTTAATGCCGCCAGCACATTCTCCATCACTTCTTGGGCGTCGGCGCTGGCTTCCTTCACAGATGAACGCAGAACCTCGACGCCAATGGTAGCCGTCGCGATGTCTGGATCAATGCTGACCGTTCCCTCGCCTACTACTGTCACCGTATGCGTCCCTGTGAAGTGGGAGGGCTCTTCGCTCGCCAGGGCAATCGGTGTCGCGGTTGTCAGCATGAACAGAGCGACCAGCGCGAACAGCGTCACGGCTGCCGCGACAACGATTGTTTTTGTCGTATACTTTCGCTTCATTGGATAGTTCTCCTTGTCTTGAACAGTGGTCTGCATGTCTGCCGGTGTATACCGGGCACCTACTAAGACGTTCTGCTGTGTGAAAGAGTTCCCTATGGATCCGTTATTGGGCGTTGTCCCCATTCACTTCTCGCAATCCTCCTCCGTGTGTTAGGATCATCTCTACCATGGCTGCGCGTTTTTCTATCTCCCGGCGGGTAAATCCGCTCATCGCACTGCTGTTGCTGTTAGGGGCTGCAGGCTGGCTGGCATTTGTGGGAGAGGAGGCCGTGCCGCCGCTTCCCCAGCCGCAGGAGCGGCTCTACAGCGGTGTAGCGGCCACGATGGACAGCCCGGTTTTTGCTTTTGAACCGGGCTGGCGGATCTCTGCCAGCGGCGCGGACACAACCGAACCGGAGCGTCCATGGGCCGAGCCATCCGGTCGGGTCTCCTTTCCATACAGCGGTCGGGAACTGGCCCTGCAACTGGCATTGGGAGACTATTGGGGCTATATTTTTGTGACAGTAGACGACCGTCCGGCCAACCGTCTAGCGGTTCTGCGCCGCAATCTCGATAGCGCCGGACGACCCGCCGGCTATAAACCTCTGCTTGCTCCGGAAAAACAGACCCCCACCGGCCCAGCATCCGAGTGGCTTGTCGTCCACCGGGCGGATACGGACGGCCCCCACCAAGTCATAGTCGAAGTATGGCGCGGTTGGGGGCAGGTCGTTCTGCGGGGCGTAGCTGTGGACGCGTTGCCCCCTGGGCCTCGTCCCCTGTGGCCTGGCGTGATCCTGGCCCTTCTTGGTAGCTGGTTCGCAGTCGCCGCCTTGCGATCATCCTTCAAGGAGGGTTGGGCGAAACTATACAGGGCTGATGACCAATGTGATCCGCCCCAATCGTCTTTCACTGACAGGTTTACACAGGGGTTCGCTGCCATTCTGGCGCGCCGCAGCGCAGCGAACACAGAACAGACCCTGCCCTGGCCGCCAGCGGTCGTCGCATCCGTTGCCGGGATCCTGCTGATCGGCGGCGGTGTATACGCCGAAAGCTGGCTCCTCACCGACAGCGGTCTGTTTCTGCTCGGCATCGCCAGTCTGTCTCGCCCCATGTTATGGAGCGGCGCGCTACTCTTCGCTTTGCCGTTTTATCTCTACCCGCTGCCGATTCTGCCGGGTCGGGCGTTTAATCTCATCGAAATCGGTGTTTACGGTGGCTTGGCATTTAGCGGTTTGCGGTTGATAATGGCGCAACGCACAACACGCCACATACAACATACAGCGCCAGATACGCGCCACAGCATCTTATTTCTCCTCGTTGTCTGCGCGCTTGTCGCCACCTTCGCCGCCGATCAACGGGCGGTCGCTCTGCGCGAGTGGCGTACGCTCTTTCTGGGCGCCGGCATGTTCGCTCTCCTCATACATGAGACCATGCGCAGCGCCCCAGATCGTACCGCTGCCCGCTACATGCTGGCTCTGGCCTGGCTGGCCGGCGGCACGGTTGTCGCTCTGACCGGCATCTGGCAGTACATCATCGAGCAGAACGTCATCCAGGCGGAGGGGGTCGATCGCATACGGGCCTTCTACGGTTCGCCCAACAATCTGGCCCTTTATTTGGAGCGAACCGCGGCTGTAGGATTGGCGCTGGCCTATTTTGGAGGAAAGGCCAAAGACAAAGCGCAAAAGGGTGCAATGCGCCTCTGCTCGCAAGAGACGCGAGCGACATACCCAAAACGGGTGGCCCAATACGCCTTCCTCCTTACTCTCCCCCAACTGATCGCCCTCCTGCTTACGTTCAGCAAAGGCGCGCTCTTTTTCGCTCTGCCGGCGATGTTGCTGGCGTTGGCAATCGCTGGGCGGCGGCTGTTGGGGGCGCGGGGCAACAGGTTGCCGGCATTGTGGGGCTGGGGGCTGGCGGCGGTGGCTGTGGGGATGGGTTTGGGCCTGATACCTTTTCTGGGCGCCGAGCGTTTCCGCAGCCTGTTGGACTTCCGACCGCAGAGCACCGGCGGTATACGCCTCAATCTGTGGAGCAGCAGCCTGCAGATGGCATTCGATCATCTGTGGCTGGGGGTTGGGCCGGATAACTTTCTGTATTCGTATCGGAGTGAATACATCCTGCCGGCTGCCTGGCGCGATCCCAGTTTGAACCATCCGCACAACTTCGTGCTGGACTGGTGGACGCGTCTTGGGCTGCCGGGGCTTGTGTTGGCTATGGCGTGGCTGTGGCTGGGAATCCGTTCCCTGTGGCGGGCGGCGACTGTCGATGCCCTGGCTGTCGGCGCGCTGGGCGCCATCGCCGCCGGGCTGGGCCATGGTCTCATCGATGCTTCCTACGCGCTGCCGGATCTGCTGTTGGTGTGGGTGTTCCTGCTGCACCTGTTCGAGCGCCCCAGAGTGGGAAGCAGCATGTTCAACACAGCCCGCGCAGACGACGCAGGCACCAGCGGTAGGTGTGATTATCCGGACCTTTACAGTCGCTGAAGCGCAGGCTATAGAAGGTGTAATAGAAGTCGATGCGTTGCCAGCGGCGCGGACCGTAACGCTGGTCGATCTGTTGACGTAAGAAGCGGTAATCCGCCTCCGTCACAAAATCGAAAATCTGGCAGAAGTAATAGGCGCCGGCCAAATCCATAAGCGGATCACCGACAAGCGTCAATGGGCTGAAATCGACGATGGCGGTCAGGATTCCTCGCTCATCGCACAGGACATTGCCGAGGAAGTAGTCTCCATGCACGAGGCATTTTGGCGTCTGGCAAGGCAAGGCATTCACCTGCTGCCTGTAGGTATGAATGATCCGATCAACAGCGGGCAAATCTTCCTGCAGGTCGGCGTAGGAGTGCGCCAGCGTAGCGGAGATCCGTTCGTGCAGATAGTTCGGCCACGTCTTTGTCGCAATCTCTTCCTCCACATTAAGCTGTTCGCCAAAGAGCTGGTGTGGCCATTGGATGGAGTGGAGCGGTGGCAGTGCATCGAGAAATGAGGAGAGAGAACGTTCCCGTTCTCGGCGGGTGAGACGGGGGAAGACCTGCGCCAACTCCTGCCCCGGCAGGCGGCGCTCGATGTGAAAATGCGTGTCCTCCACAGCGCCGTTTTCATAGATGTACGGCACGGCGTAGGGGAGCTCGTACTGCTGGAGTTGCTGTGAAAAGGCCCGCAGCCTCGGAAAGTAGCGTTCGTCCTGTGGGCCGAAGTAAATTCTCAGAACCCGCCCGTCGCCGATGTCGTAGATAGTGGATGTCATACCCTGGCCCAAGGGTGTGGCATCCTTGATTTTCAGATGGCGCAGAACGGCAACCAGTCTCTCCTTTGCTGTCTTCATGGCACGATTTTCGCGATATTCTCTGCCAGAATCACGCTGTTCATCTCCCCGGCCCAAACGCTGCGGATGATGCCATTGGGATCTATAAAATAGGTCATTGGCAGCCCAAGGACATTGTAGCGCCGACTCACTTCCATATCGTTGTCCAACACAATCGGGAACTCGGCAGAGCCTGCTTGCCGTTCTGAGGGTATGGCAGAGCCTTTCGATTCTACACCGATTTCAGTCAGAAAGCGTTCGATGGTGGCCGCGTTTTCCCCCTGATTCACTCCCAGAATCAGGACACAAAGTGGTTCAGTCGGCCCAACGCTTGGTTTTCGCGCTTCTGAATCTGTCATCACGCTCTGCTCTTGCGTTCTGCATGCGCCGTACTGCGCGGCCGCAGTCTGTAACGCCGGGAATTCGCGACGACAGGGGCCACACCAGGTCGCCCAAAAGTTCAGCACGACCGGCGTACCCCGCACGGTGGAGAGTGTAAAGGCTTCGTCGATAGCCGGATTCGATCCGTAGCGATGCAGTGTAAAATCCGGGGCTGGATGCAGAATTGCAGGTCGCGGCGTGCCGAACGTCGATGCGTCCGCCGACGGGCGACTGATCCACAACCACCCGCCGCCGAAAAGAAGAATCAACGGAATTGCCGCGTGCCAGCGGTTGAGATGAGGCATTCTACATGCTCTGATATTTCAAATTCTGATTATTCCCACTCACTATGGAAAATCCCCTCTCGATCTGTTCGTTCGTAGGTGTGAGCGCCGAAGAAATCCCTCTGAGCCTGGATTAGATTGGCCGGTAAGCGGGCGTTGCGATAGCTGTCGTAGTAGGCCAGGCTGGCGCAGAACGCCGGCGTGGGGATGCCCCGCGCGACTGCCAGTTGGATCACCTTGCGCCAGGCGGGCAGCCTTTGGGTTACAGCGGCGCGAAAGTCGTCGTCCAGCAACAAATTTGTCAACGCCGGATTCTTGGCGTAGGCGTCGGTGATGCGGTTGAGGAAGCGGGCGCGTATGATGCAGCCAGCTCGCCAGATGGCGGCAATCTCACCCAAATTCAGATCGTAGCCGTACTCTTCACTGGCCAGCCGCAGTAGCGCCATCCCCTGAGCGTAGGCGCTGATTTTGCTGGCATAGAGAGCATCTCGCGTCGCGTCGATCAGCTCTTTGTGGTCGCCGGCATAGGGCCGCGTATCCGGGCCGGGCAAGCAAGAGGACGCGGCCATCCGTTCGTCCTTCAGCGCGGAGATGATGCGACCGGTCACTGCGCTGTTAATGGTTGGGATCGGCGCGCCCACATCCATTGCGTTCTGGCTCGTCCATTTGCCGGTGCCTTTCTGCTTGGCCTTATCCAGGATCAGATCCACCAGTGGTTTGCCGGTTTCTTCGTCCATCCGCCGGAAGATTTTGCCGGTAATTTCGATGAGAAAGCTGTCCAACTCGCCCTCATTCCAGGTGGTGAAAACATCCGCCAGATCCGCTGCCTGCAGGCCCAGCGCCTGTTGCAAAATGTCATAGGCCTCGGCGATAAGCTGCATATCCCCGTATTCGATGCCGTTGTGGACCATTTTTACATAGTGGCCGGCGCCGCCAGGCCCGATGTAGGTGACACAGGGTTGGCCGTCCTCATCCGCTTTGGCGGCGATGGCCCCTAGCATCTCGCCGACAGATGCCCACCCTGCCGGCGCGCCGCCGGGCATGATCGACGGCCCCCAGAGCGCGCCCTCCTCGCCGCCGCTGACGCCAACGCCCATATAGACCAGGCCTTTTGCAGTCAGTTCTCGGCTGCGACGCTCGGTGTCCGGGAAATAGCTGTTGCCGCCGTCCATGACGATATCGCCCTCGTCCAGCAGGGGGACGAGAGAGTCCAGCACAGCGTCTACCGGCCGGCCCGCCTGCACCATGAGCAGAATGCGCCGGGGCCGGACGAGCTTCGCCACCATCCCATCTAGCGTCACTGCGGGGATCAGATTCTTGCCGGTATGTTCGGCCACGAAATCGGTCATTTTGGAGGTGGTGCGGTTGTGGACAACGACATGATAGCCGTTGCGTTCCAGATTGAGCGCCAGATTCTGACCCATAACGGCCAGACCGATGACGGCAATATCCCCGCGAGGGGTTGTGGTATCACTCACTGCGTTTCTCCTTTGACGGCGCGCCCGGAGGCTTGTTAAATGCGCTACCGTTTCGCTCTATGAGCGCGATTTGACAGTACTCCTCTCTAAGTATAGCAGACGCCAGCGGGATCGGAACATTGGGCGCGTCTGATCGCCGGCACGGGAGCTGCCCATGCAAATCTTGCGCCAGGTTTGTTCTTGTGGTAGCATCCAGCCGGACTAAAAACCGGTTTCTCGACTGGCGAATCGAAGGGTTGGAAGGTTCCGCATCTTCGCAGACGAACGAATCAGACATGACAGCGGTTTGCGCTTAGCTTGGCTCTGCGCGTTCGCGCTGTTCATGTCCGACCCTCGAATGGGTGGAGAGATACCACAGGGGAGAGGAACCGCTGGGGAAGCGATTTCCCTTTCAGATATGACAGCGGTTTGCGCTGTTCATGTCTGGTTGCGCAGTCGGTCGCCTGGGCTGGGGCAGTTGGTAATTTCCGACTGCCTTTTTTGTTTTCCGATACCCGTTCTGTCGTCATAGGAGGATCCGTATGACATCCCGCGCATTGCTTTCCGTTTCCGATAAGACCGGCCTCATCTCGTTTGCGCAGAAGCTGCACGATGCCAGGATAGAGTTGGTCGCCAGCGGTGGCACCGCCCGGCAGATCGCAGACGCCGGCCTGCCGGTGACGCCCACCGAGGATCTGACTGGCTTCCCGGATCTTCTCGGTGGGCGAGTGAAGACTCTGCATCCGGCCATCCACGGCGGCATTCTGGCCCGTCGCACAGAGGAGCACCTCGCCGAACTGGATCGGCATGGCCTGGCCCCCATCGATCTGGTCGTCGTCAATCTCTACCCTTTCCAGCGCACCGTTGCCTTAGCGGACAGAGCGCGCCATGGCGCGCCAGAAACAGGCAGGTCTGATCTGCCGGCGCGGCGCAGCCAAAGGCTGGAGCAGCCGGCGGGCGTGTCTTTAGCGGAGGCTGTCGAACAGATCGACATTGGTGGTGTGGCCTTGCTGCGAGCCGCGGCCAAGAACTTCGAATCTGTGGCTGTGGTCTGTGAACCAGCGGATTATGACGGCGTAGCCATGGCCATCTCAGACGGCTCTCTACACATTGAGACCCGCCGGGCACTGGCGCTGAAAGCCTTCCGCCATACCGCCGCCTATGATGCGGCCATCGCCAGCTATCTGGCGCAGCAGCAACCGGATGGCTCGTCTTGGTCGGAAGTCGAAGCCGGACTGCCCGCGCAGATCGATCTACAGCTAGAGCGGGTGCAGAGGATGCGCTACGGCGAGAACCCCCACCAGCAGGGCGCACTCTATCAGTTTGCGAATGAGGGAGGCAAGCTCCCCGCCTTCGAGCAGATCCACGGCAAGGAGATGAGCTACAACAACTGGCTGGACCTGGATGGAAGCTGGCAAGCCGCCCAGGATTTCGATGCGCCCACCGTTGCCATCATTAAACACAGCAACCCCTGCGGCCTGGCCTCTGCGGATTCCTTGGCTGAAGCTTACGACAATGCGCTGGCCACCGACCCGGTGAGCGCCTTCGGCAGCATCATCTCCGTGAACCGTCCGCTGGATATAGCGACCGCCGAGCGGATGAGCGAGATCTTTGTAGAGATTATAGCGGCGCCGTCTTACGACGACGACGCGCTGGCGCTTCTCCAATGCAAGAAAAATCTGCGCCTCCTGCGCGCGACAGGCGCACTGGGCCGCCCGCTGAGCATTCGCAGCGTCTACGGCGGCGCGCTGGTGCAGGAGTTAGACAGCAGCCGGGATGATCTGGACCCGGCCAACTGGCGGATCGTCAGCAAAATCCAGCCGCCCGCTGCCCAGATGGCGGATCTGGCCTTCGCCTGGGGGGTCTGCCGTCATGTGAAGAGCAATGCCATCGTCTATGTGAAGGATCGAGCGACGGTCGGTGTCGGCGCCGGGCAGATGAGTCGGGTGGATGCGGTGATGCTGGCCGGGCACAAAGCGGGCCACAAGGCTCAGGGCGCGGTACTGGCCTCGGATGCCTTCTTTCCTTTCCCTGACGGCATCGAAGCCGCGGCGGAACACGGCATCGTCGCTGTCGTGCAGCCTGGCGGATCCATCCGCGACCAAGAGGTGGTCGCCGCGGCCGATCGATTGGGCTTAGCGATGGTTTTCACCGGAATCCGACATTTTCGACACTGACCGTCTCTTGTGTACTGTGATTGAGATGATGGGGATGATTGAATCATCTTAATCATCTCAATCACAATCGCCTTTGCTGAATGCCTCGAAACCGGCTACACTGGCGAGAGAACAGTATAAGCGGCGAGAAATGCCCATGCACATTCTCATCACCGGTGGGGCCGGATTTATTGGCAGCCATCTGGCCGACGCGCTACTTGATCGGGGGGACTCCGTCGCCATCCTCGATGATCTGAGCACAGGCTCCTTCGAGAACATCCAGCATTTACAGGAGAATCCCCGCTTTTCCTTCGCCATCGAAGCACTGCGCAACAGTCTGGCGCTGGACCGGCTCGCCAGTCAGGCCGATGCGATTGTGCACTTAGCGGCAGCGGTCGGTGTACAGTTGGTTGTGAAACACCCGACAGAGACAATTGAGACGAATGTCCTGGGCGCCCATGCGGTGCTGCGCATAGCCCGACGCTATCGCTGCCATACCCTCATCGCCAGCACAAGCGAGGTCTACGGCAAGAGCGCGGCGGCGCCTTTTTCTGAGGACGACGATTTGCTGCTGGGGCCGCCCAGCCGTAGTCGTTGGGGCTATGCGGCCAGCAAACTGTTAGACGAATTCCTGGGGCTGGCTGCTCACCGGGAGTTCGGTCTGCCGGTGACGATCACGCGTTTTTTCAATACCGTCGGCCCCCGACAGACTGGCCGCTATGGAATGGTCGTGCCCCGGTTTGTAAATCAGGCCTTGCGCGGCGAGCCGGTGACCGTCTTCGGCGATGGCAGCCAAAGCCGTTGCTTCTGCCATGTGTCAGATGTGGTGCGGGCATTGGCGGCTCTGTTGGACAGGCCCGCGGTTACCGCTGGGCAGATCTACAACATCGGCAGCGATCATGAGGTAACGATCATAGATTTGGCGGAACAGGTGATTGAACGCGCCGATTCCACATCGTCGATCCGCTATATTCCGTACCAGGAGGCGTATGCGCCTGGTTTCGAGGATATGCGCCGGCGGGTACCAGACATCACCAAAATCCGGGCGGCCATCGGCTGGTCACCTATCTGTTCGTTAGCGGAAACTCTCGATGATATTATTGCCTGTGAGAGAGAAAAAATCAGTGGCTAGTGATCAGTGGTCAGTGACCAGAAACGGCACTGACCACTGATCTGCCGGGCATACGTACGACACCCGAACAAGGAGAAAGCAATGAAAGCGCGAATGTCCAGAGTTCTCTATCTACTACTTGCGGTGACACTGATATTGGGGTTGATTTCCGGAACCGGTGTCGTCGCCCAAGACGGCGGTGATACACCCCTGAGGGCCGAGATCGTCAATGATGAGGGCGGTCCCGTCAGCATAACCGGTGAGGTGGCCTATACGTCACCGTTCTTCACATTAGGTGTGGCCGAACCATTGGTCATTCTGGAAGATCAGGCCGGATTCGTCGATCGCGACGAGCACTATCTGATGCCCATTGCGTCCCAAACGATCGGCCAGATCACATCCGATTTCTTTACATCTCCGTTCCACTATTCGATCGCCCTGCCCATTGAACCCCAAGGTAGCTATCGGGACGTAGACAATGATGACGCGGATGAACAGGGCGTACAGATATTCGCCATCGCCTATTGGAACAATACGTTCGGCGATCCGTTCCTGGAAGAGCGGGATTTAGGCGGAGGCGGATGGTCTACTGCTTACGCTTCGACCCGCATCAGCGACGAAGCCGAGACAGAGCGGGAGATCATCGGCGGCACATTCCTCGTCTACGCGCTCGATGACCAGCAGGGTTTCCCCTCCGGTTTTGGCGAAGACGGCCTGCTGTTCAGCGGCGACGAGCCGATTGTGACGCTGCCCCAGGGCTACACCCTCGTCAACATGGACACGGAGCCGTTCATCTTCGATCGCTCCCGCACCCCCGTCGTCGATCTGATCGAACCGCAAGGCGTGGCCCTCGTCGACTACTCGGATCTGTCCTACCCCGACGCGTTCAACGCTCTGGTGGATCTGCTGATCAATGAATATGCCTTTACAGAGTACAAAGACATCGATTGGGAGGTGAAACGGGCCGAATTTCTATCCCGTTTTGAAGATGCTGAGGACGCCGAGGATGTCAGAGAGTATCTGCGCGCATTGCGCGACTTTGGCTGGTCGATTCCCGATGGGCATGTGGGCGGGCCGTTCATTCGCGAGGATTTTCAACAGGCAGTGGCCGGAGGCTTGGGCATTGCGATTCGGGAAACCGATGAAGGCCCGGTGATCGTCAATTTCGTTACAGAGGGCAGCCCGGCTGATGAGGCTGGCATTATCCTGGGCACGGAGATTGTCGCCATCAACGGCACGCCGATCGCGCAGACCATCGATAGCGCTGTCGCATTCTCCGCGCCGTTCAGCACAGAGCACTTCAGGCGCTTGCAGAAGATGCGTTATGCTGTCCGCTTCCCCATTGGAACAGAAGTTGCGTTGACATGGATCAATAGCGACGGCGAGGAAGTGACAGATACAATGGAAGTCGTCAGCGAATTCGAGAGCTTTAACTTTTCTTCCTTCAACCAGGGGCGCACCGGTTTCGAGCTGCCGGTCGAGTATCGTCTGCTGGAAGACAGTGACCACGGCTATGTGAAAATTTACAGCTTCTCCGACAACAGCCTGTTGACGGTTCAGTTGTGGGAACGAATGCTACACGCTCTCGACCGCAACGGTGTGGGCGGTCTGATCATCGACATGCGTCAGAATAGCGGGGGCAGCGGGTTCCTGGCGGATCAGATGGCAGCGTATTTCTTCGATGAACCCCACGTGTTGGGCAATACTGGCCGCTACGACGAGGATCGAGGCGAGTTCTACTTCGACCCACGGGGGGAGGATCGCTACTATCTGCCGGCGGAAGACCTGCGCTACAGCGGCGAAGTGGCCGTCATTGTTGGCCCCAATTGCAACAGCGCCTGTGAGTTCTTCGCCTATAATATGACCATCGACGACCGGTCGATAATCGTCGGTCAATACCCCACCGCCGGGCTAGGCGGCAGCATCAAGAGCATCAAGATGCCCGACGAGGAGTTCTTCACATTCACCGCCGGACGCGCGGTGGATCCGAACGGCGACATTCACATCGAGGGCAAGGGCGTGCCGCCGACATTGCAAGTGCCGGTGACAGCCGAGACGCTGCTGGCCGAGGGGGATATGTTGCTGGATGCATCCATTGCCTATCTGGACGAACTGCTGGCCATTGAAACTATCGACAGCGGTGACATTGCCGTGGGTGATACCATCGCCGGCACTGTCATGCCTCGCACTCGGATACAATACACCCTTTCCGTCTCCGCAGGCGATGTCATCAGCATCTTCGCTCGCAGCGAGGAGATCGATACGTTCCTGGCTCTGTACCTGTCCGGCGAGACGCCGATTATGACCGACGACGACTCGTTCGGTACGGATGCCGCGCTGGAAGAGCTGGAAATCCCGAGAGATCTCGTGCTGGTCGTCGAGGTCAGCTCGGCGACAGATGACGAGTCCGGTTCATTTACGCTAGAAGTGGCGAACGCCGAGGACGGTTAATCGACAGAGGGTACATCCCCTGCGCAATGTGATGATGTGAGAATTCATCTCAACCCAGGGGGCCATACGTACATCAACCCGGTTGATGGCAACGTAGGCATCGGCACGACGGCGCCCACGCACAAGCTGGCGGTGAACGGCACTGTGCGGGCCAAGGAGGTCATCGTGAACACGGGCTGGTCCGACTTCGTCTTTCTCTGACGGGCCGCCTGTCGGGCCGCTACGCGGCCTGGGATGCCATCAGCGCGTCGGGCGTCATCAGCGGGAATGTGTCTCTGCACGTCATCCATGACAGTGGGCGCATCACCTTGCGGCCGGGCTTCCGCGCCAGCAGCGCGACCGGCAGCTTCTCGGCTGCCGTCGGCTACGACAGCTATCAGCGGCCCACGACGTTGACCTATCCGGACGGGGAGGTGATCACCACCACCTATGGCAGTCCGGGCGCGCCGGTAGGGACGAGCGGCTCTGTCCACGGCGCGCTGGTGGACAGCGTCAGCATGGATGAGGCCGGGCGCATGACGGCTATGCGCTACCCGGCCGGGGGCAATCTGTGGCATACGCGTAGCTACTACGGCTGGAGGGTGGCCAGGGACGGCGGGCAGTTGCAGTCGCTGAAGGTAGGCCTGAGCCAGGGCGGCGGCGAGCGTTTCTCCCGCGGCTACAGCTACAACGGCTTCGGCGACATCGCCAGCCTGACAGAGGGCGCGACGACGCGCAGCTTCAGCTACGATGGTCTGGGCCGGCTGACGAACGCCTATGGCCGGGCATACGCCTATGAGGCGAGCAACCGCATCACGAGTTTTGCCGGTCAGAGCTACAGCTACCAGGATGCTGGTCCCTATCATGGCGTGGACAGGATTGGCGGCGTGGATCGCTACGACTACGATGCCAACGGCGGCCGCGTCAGGAAGACGAGCGGCATTACCACCACCTACAGCTTCTTCCCCCACTACGAGGAGGAGGAGGTCGCCGGCAGCGCGACCACCGCCATCCGCTACTATAGCTTCAACGGTCAGCGCATTGCCGTCAAGCGCGGCGGCACGCTCTCCTATCTGCACAGGGACCACCTGAGCAGCAGCTCCCTGGCCACGGCAGCGCCGGCGCTGTCGTCGGTGGCGGCGAAGTGCGCTACTATGCTTATGGCAGCGTGCGCGGCGGCGAGGTGGCCGACCTGCACACCGACGGCGCCTTCAGCGGCCAGAAGGCCGACGCCAGCGGGCTGCTCTTCCGCCTCATCCCCTCATCGGAATCACCAGATCATAGGGATAGTCCGTTAGCCAGATCAACTCTCCTTCTTCATTGAATGCGATTGCATCCTCTACGCGCACACCGAAGCCTCGACTGGGGTAGTACAACCCCGGCTCGATCGTCACCACGTGCCCGGGCTGCAAGATCGTGTCATTGCCTTCCGCGTGGCTGAAATTCGGCTCCTCGTGAACATTAAGGCCGATGCCATGGCCCAGACTATGCACGTAGCCCTCATCCGTGCCCGGATGGTTGCGGGCCGTCTTGTGACCACAGGCCTCGTAGTAGGCGCAGGTCATCAACTGATAGTCTCGAGTCGGGCGGCCTACTTGCATCTCTGCCATCACCCGATCGAAGATCTCTTTCGTCTGGTCGTATGCCTCCTGCACCTCGTCCGTTGCGTAGCCCAGGCTCCAGGTGCGGGTCATGTCGTGGAAATAGCCCTCTTCTGTCGTCGGATAGATGTCGAAAATGATACTCTGGCCCAATTGCAGGGGCATTGACGGCTCGCCGAGATTGTGGGGCACGCCGGCATCCCGTCCCTGGGAAAAAATCGTGCCGTGATCCTCCTGAAGCCCGCTGGCGTGCAAGCGCCCCCGCATATATGCCTTCACATCGCCGATCGTCAGCGCTGAACCGTTGGCCTTCAGCACAACCTCATCGCGGCCCACCTTGTGCCCTTGAATAAAAGCCTGCACGTCGCCGACAACTGCGCAGGTGAGTTGCCCGGCGCGTTTCAGAATCTCCAATTCCACATCATCCTTTGTGATGAAGGCCTGGCTGAACAGCGTTTCACCGTATTCGCCGACGATTTCGATATCCTCAATCTGCTCTTCTACTTTGGCCATCAACGCCAGCACTGCGCCGGCATCCTGCAGGCCATAGACCCCAACCCGCCCACGCAGCCCGATCATTTCCATCGCCCGCGCGATATAGGCTGCGCTCGCTGCCAACCGATCGCCGCCGAACTCTTTCAGCAATTGATACCTGTTGAAATGCTCCTCCCGGTTGATGGCGCGCAGGCCAGTGGCGGTAGCTGTATCCCGTTCCATCCCGCCGTGGACGAGCGTCACCTCCTCGCCTCGGGGTTTAAGCAGCAGCGCGCCCTCGAAAAATGCGCCGTTTGTCAGATACTTCATGGCCGCGCCGTGCCCTTCTCCCAGCACCAGAAAACCGTTCAGATCGCGCTCTGCCATCAGTCGATCCAGGTCTCTTTTCATGTTTTCCCTCTCTATTTCGAGGAGAAAGAGAAGAGAGGAAAGCGAGAACCCCTCTCACTTCTCTTTCTTCACTCCTTCTGCGGCTTACTTTCTGTGCCAAATATATCTGTGAAGGCTAACATCGACTCGTAAAGAAGTCAATCCAGGCATAGAAGTTTTTCATGCCACCCGCGACACTGCTAAAATAAAATATCAGTCAGCGCTCAGGGGGCGGCGTTGCCCGTGGCCAGGGAACTGCAGCTGGCTCCTGTACACTGTACACTAACCACTAGCCACTGCTGTTGCGAACAAGCGATGACGAAAACAGCCACCCAGGACAGGACTGCGCCGGCGCCACCATCGCCCCTCGTGCGGCTGGACGCGTTGAGCAAATCCTACTACGAGGCTGGGCAGGAGAAACGGGTGCTGGAAGCCGTCGACTGCTCCTTCCCCGCCGGCCAATTCACCTGTCTGTCCGGAAAATCCGGCAGTGGCAAGAGCACTCTCCTCAATCTCATCTCCGGCATCGATCGTCCCAGCGCCGGGCGGGTTTTCATTCGGGACGATGGCGTAGAAGTGGAGATGACCGCTATGCGGGAGCGACAGCGAACGCTCTTTCGCCGGCGCAATATCGGCATCGTTTTTCAGTTTTTCAATCTGATCCCCACCCTCACAGTTTTGGAAAACGTCACTCTGCCCATCGAATTGGCGGGTGAGGGCGGAGCGCCTCGCATCTTCGCGCCTAGGGCGACGCCCGAAGCGGATCGCACAGGCCATCGGCGGGCCGAGGCGCTTCTGGAACGAGTCGGCTTGGGAGATCGCCTCGATACCTTTCCCGATCGGCTGAGCGGCGGCGAGCAGCAGCGGGTCGCCATCGCCCGCGCCCTCATTCATGACCCGATTCTGATCTTGGCTGATGAGCCTACCGGCAACCTGGACGAAGGCGCCGGAGATGTCATCCTCGAACTGTTTCTGGAGTTGATCCGAGACGCGGGCAAAACGCTCATTATGGCTACCCACGACACGGACATCGCTGACTACGCCGATCAGGTGTTCTTCCTTGAGCGAGGGCGACTCGTCTCTCACCACAGTGGCGTGGAGAACGCGGTGGCCGAGGAAAGATGAGACACCCTCTTCTGCGATTGGCCTGGCGTCATAGCTGGCGCCGGCCCCTGCAATCGATCTTTCTGATCGTCGGTGTGGCTATCGGCGTGGCGATGATCGTAGCCATCGATCTGGCGAACGGCTCTGCCGGCCGAGCTTTTGCATTGGGCACAGAACAGATCACCGGCAAGGCCACACACCAGATCGTCGGCGGGCCTGATGGCGTGGACGCGTCGGTCTACGTCCGGCTGCGGCGAGAACTGGGCTTTCGCCTGAGCGCGCCCATCGTCGAGAGCTTCGTCAGTGCGCCACAGTTGGACGCTCAACCCATGCGTCTTCTCGGCATCGATCCCTTCGCCGAGCCACCCTTCCGCAGTTATCTTGGCAGCAGCGACCAATCTGTGCCTGGCGCGTCGCTCGACAGCGTTGGCGGCTATCTTAGCCCTTTTCTCGTGCAACCGAATACCGTTCTCATCAGTCGATCGGTGGCTGACCGCTATGGTCTGCAGCCGGGGCAGACGCTGCCTATCCGCGTCGGCACGCGCCAGGAGATCCTGACGGTAATCGGTCTGTTGGTCCCCTCAGACGAACTGAGCCGGCGGGCGCTGGACGGCCTGCTCATCGCCGACATCAGCACAGCGCAGGAGGTGTTGGACAAAATCGGCCGTCTGGACCGCATCGATCTGATCCTGGCCGCAGGGGCTGACGGCGCCGCTGAACTGGATGAAATCGCCGGCATTTTGCCCCCCGGCGCCCGGATAATTCGGCCAGCGGCCCGCACTGGCGCCGTTGATGAAATGACCGCCGCCTTTCGGCTCAACCTGACCGCCCTCAGTCTCCTGGCCCTTGTTGTCGGCATGTTTCTTATCTACAATACCGTTACCTTCAGCGTTGTGCAGCGTCGCCCTGTCCTCGGCATCCTGCGTGCGCTGGGCATGACCCGGCGGGAGCTCTTCGTCATGATTCTGACAGAGGCGACTTCGCTCGGCCTTATTGGCGCCGTGCTGGGCCTGGGCCTGGGCGTGCTGATGGGGCGGGGCGCGGTGCAGGCCGTCACCCAGACCATCAACGATCTCTTTTTTGTGGTGGCAGTACGGAATGCGGACATTCCTCTGTGGACGCTGGCGAAGGGCGCGTTGAGTGGCATCGGCGCGGCTCTGCTGGCGGCAGTAGTGCCCGCCTACGAGGCGACGAGCGTGCCCCCCGCTGGGGCCATGCAGCGTTCGAAGGTGGAAGAAAAGGCGCGCCGAGCTTGGCCGCGTCTCAGTGTCATGGGTGTTGTCCTCTGCCTGATCGGCGCCGGATTGCTGATCCCCGACTGGAATCTGGTGGTTGCCTTTGCGGGACTGTTTGCAGTCGTCCTCGGCATCGCCCTTCTGACGCCAGGACTCACGCTGCTGTTGATGGATGGGCTGCAACGGCTGCTGCGCCGCCGATTCGGGATTCTGGCCCGGATGGCCCCTCGAGATATCATCCGCTCTCTTTCCCGCACATCGGTGGCTATCGCCGCCCTGATGGTGGCTGTCAGCGTTATTATCGGCGTTGGTGTCATGATCGGCTCCTTTCGTCTGACCGTTGAACAGTGGCTGGACGACATCCTGCAGGCCGATATTTTTGTCTCCGCGCCGGCGCTGGGGGCCGATCGTGGCGACGCCACATTGGAGCGAAGCCTGCTACGTGAACTGGCGGCCTTTCCCGGCATAGCTGATTTCTCGACCAGCCGGGAGATAAAGGTGGCCGCCACAATGCCTGACGGGAAGCAGGCGGACGTGCGGGTGGCGGCGATACTGCGGGATCTGGCTGGAGAAGACCGCCGTTATAGATTCGCTGTGGGCGACGCTGGCGCCACATGGGAGGCCGTGGAAGCCGGCGGTGTCGTTGTCAACGAGACGATGGCAAACCGTTTCGATCTGCGAATCGGCCACAGGCTGCGCCTACTGACCGATTCCGGAGAACGGAGCTTCCCGGTCGTAGGCGTCGCCTACGACTTTGATGTGCATCCCAGCCTGTTGATGGCCGATGCCAGCTTTCGACGCTACTGGAATGATGACGAACTTTCGACTGTGGCGCTGTTCGTTGCCCCCGGCGCAGATGTGGACAAAACGGTCGATGCACTGCGCCGCGCGTTCGCCGGCAAAGCGGAACTGGTGATCCGCTCCAATCGAGGCGCCCGGCGCAATGCCCTGGAGGTGTTCGACCGTACCTTCGCCATTACTGTCGCCCTGCGTCTGCTGGCGACGTTTGTCGCATTCGTCGGCATCCTCAGTACATTGATGAGTCTGCAATTGGAGCGGGCACGAGAGATCGGCGCGCTGAGGGCCAGCGGCATGACTCGACAACAACTCTGGGGACTTACCCTGCTGGAGACCGGTCTGCTCGGCGCCAGCGCCGGGCTGATGGCCATGCCCACCGGCTTTATTCTGGCGCTGATCCTCATCTACATCATCAACCTGCGTTCTTTCGGCTGGACCCTTTCCATGCAGCTTCATGTGGGGGAGTTTGCGCAGGCATTTCTGGTTGCGCTGGTAGCCGCGCTGCTGGCCGGCCTCTATCCGGCCTGGCGGATGGGCCAGATCGAGCCGGCCGACGCCTTGCGGATGGAGTAAGCGGAGACAGGAGAGAGAAACAGCCTCTCACTTCTCTGGGCGCCCACAAGGATTGCCCCTACCTCACGCTTCAGTCGAAGATGCCTAAGCTCACATATTTGCTACCGTCATCGGGCAGGAGAGTGACGACGACACCTGTTGAAAGTTCCTTTGCCACCTGCACCGCGGCCGCTACGGCCGCGCCGCTGCTGATGCCGACAAACAGCCCGGCTTTGCTCGCCAACTCCTGGGTGGCTTCCCAAGCGGTTTCGGCGGAAATGGTCAGATGGCGGTCCACCAGGGACGGGTCGTAGATTCCCGGTATAATGGCCGTCTGCAGATATTTCAGCCCTTCGATCACAGATAGTTCATCTTCTGGCTGCATGGCCACCAGTTGTACCGCCGGGTTCTGCTCACGCAGATAGCGACCCGCGCCTACGAACGTGCCGGTGGTGCCCAGCCCGGCGACGAAATGGGTAACGCGCCCCTGGCTCTGACGCCAGATTTCCGGGCCGGTGCCCTCGTAGTGCGCGCGCCAGTTGGCGTCGTTGTTGTACTGATCGGCGTAAAAGTAACGCTGGGGATCCGCAGCGACGATCTCCCGCACCAGACGGATAGCCCCATCGGAGCCTTCCAGAGGGTCCGATTCGATGAGCGTTGCGCCGTAGGCCTTCACCAACGCCTTACGCTCCCGGCTCACATTTGTGGGCATCACCAGATGGACGGCGAATCTCTTTACTGCGCCCATCAGCGCGTAGGCGATCGCAGTATTGCCACTGCTACTGTCGATGAGAGTCTGGCCTGCGCCCAGCTTGCCGGCTGTCATTGCCTCCTGAACGATTTTCAGGGCGGCACGGGCCTTCACCGACCCGCCGGGATTGGCCCACTCGGCTTTGGCGTACATCTGCACGCCGTCCTGTCCGCCGCAATGGCGGGCAAACTCCGTCAAATTCAACAGGGGTGTATTGCCGACATCGTCCAGGACGGACATCACGCTGCCGTCCGCGCGGCGCTGTTCGGAAATCGGCGTCAAGGTTTGGTCGATCATCGCTGGTTCAAACGGGGCTGCGCGGCATGGCAGCCCCTTGCGAGTCAGTGGTCATGAACTGCTGTGCGTTAGCCACTGTAGTTCATGATGAACGAATAATTCCGGCTAAACCCTTGCCAGGGCTGGTTGCCCAGTGCCATTGGCAGTCACTGTCACAGTTGTCGTTTCTATCGGCTGTGCGTTGACGCTGGGCAAACCACAGAACTGCTCATAGTCGATCAGCTCCGTTACAGTCGGTTGATCGCCGCAGATCGGGCATGAAGGGTTGCGGTTCACCTTTAGCGTCCGGAAGGTCATGTCCAGTGTATCGATCATCAGCAGACGCCCGATTAGCGGCTCGCCGATACCGGCAATCAGTTTGATGGCCTCAATCGCCTGGACGGAGCCGACGATTCCGGGCAGGACGCCCAGCACGCCCGCTTCAGCGCAGCTCGGCACCTCGCCGGGAGGTGGCGGATCCGGGTAAAGGCAGCGATAGCAAGGGCCGTCAAATCCCGTAAATCCTGATTCGGTGGCAGATTCAGGAGATTCAGGCCGATAGACCGTTACCTGGCCTTCGAACATAAAGATGCTGGCGTCCACTAGCGGAATGCCGAGCATCTGGCAGGCATCGTTCACCAGATAGCGGGTGGGGAAATTGTCCGACCCGTTGATGACGACATCGTAGCCCTGCATAATCTCGAAGGCGTTATGGCTGGTGATCGGCTCCCGATAGCCCACTACCTTGACATCTGGATTGATTTCGGCGATATGATCTCGGGCCGACTCGACTTTGGGTCGTCCCACATCGCTGACACCGTGCAGCACCTGACGCTGCAAATTGGAGGTGTCCACATCGTCAAAGTCGATAATGCCCAACTGCCCGACACCGGCAGCCGCCAGATAGATGGCGGCCGGGCTGCCCAAACCACCGGCCCCGATGAGCAGCGCTTTGCTATCCAGTAGTTTGATCTGGCCCTCTTCTCCCAGTTCGTCCAGAATTGTGTGACGGCTGTAGCGAATGTGTTGATCTTCTGTCAGAACCCTGGGCACTTTGAAGGGCAGCCCAGCGTTCTTCCAACCGCTAAAACCGCCGATCAACGAGTAGACATCCGCGTATCCCATCTCCTGCAGATTACGGGCGGCCAGGGCGGAACGAACGCCGCCAGCGCAGTAGATCACCAGCGGCTGAGAGCGATCTGGCTGATGCTGCTCGATCTGCAGTTCCAGAAATCCACGCGGCACAAATTCGGCGTCGGGGATGTGTCCTTGCACCCATTCATCCCGTTCGCGTATGTCGACAAGGGTCAGCCTTTCGCTGTTGTCGAGCCGCTCTTTCATCTGATTGACGGTGATCTCCTGGATCTCGCTCTTCGCCAATCGCAACAATTGATCCCGGTTTAGTCGCGCCATGATTTCAGTCACTCCCTCCAGCCATCGCCGGTACAATTGAGATCTTGTCGCTGTCGCCGACGGTCGTCGCCAGCCCATCCAGGGTGCGGATCTCGTCGTCATTGCGAAATACGTTGATAAAGCGTTTCACATTGCCGTCTTCATTCAACAGTTTTTCGCCGATGCCCGGATAGCTGCTTTCCAATTGATCGATCAACTCTCCAACCGTCGATCCAGTCGTTTCCACTTTCGACTGCCCCGCAGTGAAGCGGCGCAAGGCAGTCGGCACAAACACGGTTGCCATTCCTCAAATCTCCTTACTCCTGTAAATCCTGATGTTGATTTATTCAAGTGCAGACAGGCGGTTGAGGGTGGAGCGCCTCACATCTTCGCGCATAGCGCGACGCCCGAATGATTTTGCGTCTCCAAAATAAAAACACTGGAGCCATCAAAGCGATGAATCCAGCGCTGAACCTCGACCCAGGGCAAAATCACAAGGGGAACAACCACAAGGGTGCCCCTACGGTTTTAGAAACGTCCATCGAGTGCGAGTTCAATTTCAAACGACCGCCCTCATCGCTCGTATCTTGGGCAGCGGGATACCCCCAGCGTCTTGCTGGTTGCACCCGCTACAGACACGAGCAGATCTTCAGGTAGGCCGCTTGTTTGAGTTGACTCATTGGATTTGGTATGAATTTGTATACGATTCCGTCCGGCTTTCACTATACTTCTTATAGCGCAAAATGTCAAATTGAATCTATGTATACATTGTCAGCATCAGGATTCACTGGATTTTGGGATGAGCGGGATAGGCGGCGACCTCCCTCATCCTGCCTATCCTTTGATCCTGAAAATCCTGATTCAGACAGTCTCCACCGCCGCGATCTCCGCAGCCGTCAGCCCGTAGAGCGCATACACCAGCCGGTCTATCTCCGCTTCCAACTCGCCGGTGTCCGCGTCCGGGTCGGCGTCTTTGGCGGACAGGATGCGCTCCACCAGGCGGATGAACGGGCGCTGCTGCGCGGCGGTGATTCTGAGGATGGGCAAGCGTTCGATGGTGAACTTTTCCCACCCAATAAACCCCATCCCGGTCGTCCTAGCAGTGTTTCTTATCAACCAAGTGATAAGGGCGCTGTTCAAAATCGCGCAAAGGAATTTTATGGAACCGCCAGTCATAATGAAGCCTGCATTGTTGCAGTGCATTTCCGCATCGGAGTAGGCAAACCTACCTCGGTCCGACAGATTCATCCAGAGCAGTTTTTCTTTGGCGAATTCCTCGTGGTAGGCGCAATTGCGGAGATTGTACGGCGTCTTGCCTTTGTCTTGCCGCTTTTTCAGCTGGGGATAGAACCCGTCCAGATGGCTTTTGATTGCCGTGTAGTCGTCAATATTGACGGCAGGTACACCGCCGTAGCCGTTGTGCGTGTCAATCAAGTACAATCCCGCCCAGTGCGCCCGGTAACGCTGAATGTCACGGCCACGCAGCACCGGCTTGATGATGCCGGCGGAACGCGGGTTTTCGGTAATCAGCGCATCCCTGGTTGCGTCGTCGATGATGAAGGCGGCGTTGTAGCCGGTTTTGATTCCTAGATTGATTTGCACACCCCATTCTTTCAACGCCGTTCCGTTAGCCTGCATCTTGTTCATAACATTCTGTTCGGCGGGTGACAGGATGCTCCATGGCATTTCGCTATCCGGGTGCGCCTGACCCCAAAGGCTTTCGTCAGGCGGAAAATCTTTGACGGCCAGCTTATCCATATCAACCGCTTGGATAGCTGGAAGCTCTTCATCGCTACTGCCCTCGCGCGCCATCAGGATGTTGGTGTCCACGATGGCGTTTTCAAAAATGTCCTTGCCCATTTCCAGCAGTCGCAGGGGCGTGTGCCGCTCGGAGAAGTAGCGGCGGGTGGATTTGCCGTATTGTGCCTTCAGCCAACTGTTGGAGGTGATATAGGACAAGAAGCCGTGTCGCGCTGTGAGCAGTTGACAGCCTTTTTCATAGAAAAGCTGGTAGATATCGCCGCTGCGGACGAAGGTTTTGTAGCCGGCGTCCTTGTAGAGTTTGCCCAGTTTGCCGCCGTCTTTCTGCAACTGTACATAGGGCGGGTTGCCGATGACCACATCGAAGCCGTCTCCCACGCCGAACATATACTTGGCATCGAACCAGTCGGCGCTGGCGTTCTGGTCGTAGGGGTCCCAGCGGGCGATTCTTTGCGCGTCATCGGCGGGCATGCCGATATTCTGTAATTCCGCTGCCAAGCCCTCGCGCAACGCTTTGTCTTTTTTCCTGCACGCAAGTTTGCGGTGGCGCGTGATTGCATGAAAATACCGCTCGCGATTTTTAACCAACTCATGCTCCAGATCCTGCGCTTTCTCGCTCGTCAGCATCCGTTCGCCTTTAAGACTGATGAGCGTATTGGCGGCGACGAAGCGGGTTTCGAGGTTGGGCAGGGGCTTGATGCCGTAGTTGGCGGCGTTGCGGTCGGGCTCCTGCTCGATGGCCAGGGAGATGAAGAAGCGCAATTTGGCGATCTGGGTGGCGATGGTCTGAATGTCCACGCCGTAGACGCTGTTCTGGATCAGATAGAGCTTGCGTCCGAAGTCGGAGTCGCGGCAGCGCTCGAAGGTATCGCTGATCTCTTGTAGCTCGGCAGCGCGCTCCCGCTGATCCTGCGTGTCGAAAGCTGCCGTCGCGCGTTGTGCGGCGAGTTCTTTCTGCAGCTGTTCCCAGCGTCGGTTGTCGGGGTCGAGGCGGCGCAGGGCCAGGGTCAGCTTGTGCAGCGCGCCCATGGGAAAGGCGCCGGAGCCGACCGCGGGGTCGAGGATTTTCAATCCGGCGATGGCGCGCGCCAGGCTCTCTTGTTCACTCTCGACAAAGAGTTCATGGGCGTCGTTGAACGCGTCCTCGTAGTCCAACAGATAGCGCAGACGCTCGCGCCAGAAGTCGGCGTCGCCAGCGGCCGGCGGGCATTTTTCCGCCAGGGCCGCGACCAGAGCCTCGTCCACCATATAGTCCACCACTGGGCGCGGGGTGTAGTAGGAGCCGGTCTGCTTGCGCGCGCTCGCGCGCGTTTCGGGATTGTAGGCGGCCAGCAGGTTCTCGAAGACCTTGCCCAGCAGCTCCGGGTCCAGGGCCACCTCCTGCTCCGCGGGCGTGTTCTCCTCGACCGTGAACTTGTAGCGCTTGAAGAGGGGGATCAGCCCGTCGTTGTCGAAGAACAGACGGTTGGGGATGCGCAGGAGCGCCCCCCGGCGCTGGTTGGCGTTGTCGCTGAAGCAGTCGATGCGATAGCCGCCCTGTTTGGGCGCTTCCTCGCTGTCCAGGCAGTCGAACAGGCCGCCGTTGATGAAGGGCGTCTGCGCGAACAGCGCCCGCAGCGCGTCGGGCTCGGCCATCTCTTCACGATAGCGATAGAGGGAAAAGTTGCGGTGGTCGGCGTTCGTTTTCCTGGCGAATCGTCGCCGCTCGATGTCGGTGTTCAGCGTGGCGAAGAACAGGTTTTGCAGCACCGCGCGATAGTAGGAATCGCCCGAGTCACGGTCGTAGTCTTGCAGCAGCTTTTCGACTCGCGCCTCGATGAACAGATCTTCGGCGATCAGCCCCTTTTCCCGGATGAACCAGACGAACAGCAGACGCGTGATCAGGCGGATGACGTGCTCTTCGGCCGGCAGGGTCCTGGCTTCGTTGGCGGGAAAGGTAGCCTCGCTGAGCGCGCGGGTGAACCAGGCGAACAGGTCTCTGTAGAAGCGCCGGTTCAGTTCTTCGGTGTCCAGCGCGTCCAGCCAGGCGGCCAGCAGACCATCGAAGTTGTGCCGCGCGCCGCGCGCGTCCATCCAGCGCAGCCGGTCTGCCAGGGCCAGTTCGGCCAGGATATCCAGATGGGCGCGGTGGGGGCTGGCCGGGTCGATCTCGCGTATCAGCGAGACGCTGCCCAGCACGGCGCGGTCGGGGGCGCGCCGGTTGGGGCGGCGGTGCACGAAGGCCAGGGTGAGCAGGTCCGCGGCGCTCCTGAAGAGGACGACGCTGGGCTGGCTCAGCCGTTTGTTTATCTCGCGGGTGAATGCGGCATACTGGCCACGGGGGTAGGTAGCGCCACGCAGTTCGATGGCGACGAACAGGAAGCTGCGGGCGTTGCCGCTGTCAAAGCCGCCGGCCTCGAACAAAGAAGCTGGCGCCGCCACTTCGATTTCGCTATCGGTCAGCTGAAAGAGGAGGCGCGCCGATTGGGCGTTGTCGCGGAAGACGCGTTCAGTGGCCGTGTCCGGGTTCGCGGCAGGAAACTGCGCGCTGAAGTCGCCCACATCGCCGGAGAGTTCCAGCGTGCGCTCGCTGCGGTAGCCGAGGGCGGCCAGCAGGTCCGACGCCGCGGCCGCGAAATCGCCCGCCGGCAGGGCAGCCAGCGCGGATCGGATTTCGTTATCGGACGGCGCAACGATGCCCAAAGGCTGGGAGGTTGCGCCGTCCGAGTGGATACTGTCGTTCATCGTTCCTCTGGCGTCGTTTTCCGCAGCTTATCGGCGGTCATTATGGGCGCTGTATCGCGCGCCGACGCCCTCTGTAGCCTGGCAGAGGCTACAATCCGTTCTCCAGCGCCTGCACCGGGAACTCCCGCACACAGACGACCCGAAAGTCGTCCACAACATCCGATTCGTCTATGTTGACAACAACATACAGGGGCGCTTCCATACCGGCCAGCAGTTCAACCATCGCCTCCGGCACAGGCGCATCTACGGCCTGATAGTAACCGAACAGGTGGCGTCGCACTTCAACAAATGGCACTGAGTTCCGTATTGTGTCAATATCTGCATCGAGCCATTCCGCGACCATGCGAAAGGCCCGGATCACCGGTGCATCGTCGAACTCCAGCGAGCAGATCAGATAGTAGGTCTCTGGGTAGTGAGCGTTCCAGGCATCGGTGGCCGAGGGGTAGGCGACCGATACTGGATGGGAGTGGTAGATTCCTACCATTTCGTCCCCCGCCTCCTCGAACTCGAACTGCTTCAGGAGTGTCTGTGGGTCCACGTCGTAGTTTTCAATCTTATCTTGCGCCAGATTGCGGGCGCGGTAGAGTTTGAACGCCCGCCCAGCGCGGCCTCGCAGAATGCCGCAAATTTCCTCCGGTTTGCCTTCCCTGGCGTGGGTGATGATTTCATCGTAAAGTATGCGTGGCAAATGAACGATGTCCATTACATGCTCCTACGAGAGATGGCAGGCGGCAGAGTCAGCATGTCCTGCGCTTGGCAATGATAATGACAGCATTTTACAACCGACCCCGGCAAAAATGCCAACCGAGCGCCAGCCGCCATCTGCACTCCCGACAGCGCGACCCTGGCTCGATCCAGATGCGCCTCGAATTTGGGCTATGCAGTTCCGGGCCTACTGCCCTGCGCAATGGCTTGGAGAGATTGCAGGGCAATTGAAAAACCGCTATTGTTTATGATAAAATCCTGCCAATTAATGGCGTCGTCCCCCGGTCCGAATCAACGTTGCCCAAGAATTTCAATATGCCGATTTTGCCGCGTCTTGCCCATGATCTGTTCCGACTCGAGCGCTCGGAGTCGGCGGTCGTCTCGGCGAACCTGCCGGCTTCATCCTGAGAAAAGCCCTCTACTAAGGACGAAAATATGGAGGAACTGAAACAGATACGTGAGGAATTGTCCTCTCAATATTGGGATGACCGCCGCCTGCTGAATACCGTGGATACGGTCCTCCGCCAGATCTATCGCTACTGGCCGGAACTCGACCCGCACACCCGAAGCCAAGTGGATCAACTGCGTATGGCGGCAGCGGCGGCAGCGAGCAATAGCAGCATCAGCGCATCGGAACGCCGCGCGATTCTGGCCGGTTTCTTGGACGATCTGGCAGCCCTCGATGGGGTGATGCCCATCGTCTTTGAGTCCATGCGCAACGGTAAGACAGATGAAAGCCACCGGGGGGGGAAGGGCATTAGCTATCTGCAAGCGCTTAATTTGTTGCGGGTAATGCGGGATGAACCTTCCAACTATGTGCTTCGCTCGGCCCCAAGCCAGATACCGCCTGCCGCTGTGTCGACGCCGGGCCCCGCAGCGGCAGGCGGACAGGCGCCAGAGGGCGTCAGGGGCGGTACAACGGTTCAGTTCTTCACCTATGTGGACTTTCCTCAGAGCATCTCCAATCACACTGATGTCAAATATCCACTGGTGGTGCAACTGGTACGCGACCGGCCGCAGGAGAGCCGGGCCGAGAGCGAGGTCAGCATCATTTTTCAGGACGAAGTCGAGTTCGTGGATGTGGTTGTGCGCGCGCCCGGCTTTGCGGAGGTCAGCGGCCACGGACCCGGCGAATTCGACGGGCCGGCCCTGCGGCGCACGATTGCTGTCCCTCAGACCCGTGATTCCCAGCCGGCGGTGTTTCTGCTGCAGCTCGTCGACAACCGCACCGGTCCCCACTGGGTGATTGTCGACTTCTATCATCGGCGCCGCAATGTCGGCTCCCTGACGCTGGAGGTGGACGTCAGGGCCTTTCGGCTCCTCCGTAACCGCAGCCGACGGGCCGGCGCCGCCATCGACGACGAGGCAGCCGCGCCTGTTGCCTTCGGTACGGCCTCGGTGATCCGCGCGGTAGACGGTGTCACCATTCCACAGGGGACGCTAGTGCCGCCGGCAGATGTAGAACTGCGGATCATCCGCGACGCGGATGGCCGCACTCTTCATTTTCATCTCCATTCACGGAAGCTACCGGCGTTGGATGACCGTGCCGTCGGCTCGATTGTGTTTCATGAGCTGTCCAGCCCCGACATCTTTTTCGATCGATTGGTCGAGCGACTCAGTGTATTTGCGGCCAGGGCCGGCGCGGATATGTACACCGACGAGGCCAAGCGGTTGGAAGATGAGATCGCTGATATCGGCATCGAACTCTATGAGCGACTCTTTCCGGAACCCTTGCGCAAGATCTATTGGGAGTTGAAGGAACTGCGCGAGGCAGGGAAGTTGAAGAACCTGCTCATCGTCAGCGACGAGCCATGGATTCCCTGGGAACTGGTCAAACCCTACGATGAAGTGGATGGCAAAGATGTGGAAGACGACCACCTGGCCGGGGTTTGGCAGATGAGCCGCTGGCTGGCGGGCGTGGCAGTGCCATCGGATCTGGACATTCAGGCCGCTCGACTGGTTGCGCCGATTCTGGATCTGGATTTCGTATGGGAGGAGATCCGGTATTTTGACAGCTTGGCTGCTCGCGCGATCGAGATCGCCGAACCGATTACGACGCGCGAGGAGTTTCTTGATCTCGCGCAGAAGGGCGGCGCGCAGCTCTTCCATTTCGCCACCCACGGGAATTTCAACCAGGCATTCGCAGACGAATCCCCCATTGTGTTGCAGGGCGAGCCGCTATTCCCAAGCGACCTGAACAGACGCAGAGCCAGAGGGCTACGGCGAGAAAAACCGCTCTTTTTCCTCAACACCTGCCACGGCGCGCGGGTCGGCTTCAACCTGACCGGACTGGGCGGCTGGGCCCAGCGCCTGGTGGATCACCTAGGGGTGACTGCGTTCGTCGGCGCTCTGTGGGAGGTGAATGATGAACTGGCCTCAAAGTTCGCCCAGGCATTCTACGAGGAGCTGTGGGCTGGCAAAACGCTTGGTGAGTCGTTCTTCGCGGCGCGACAGCAGATCCGCGCCATGCAGAGCGCCAATCCCACCTGGCTCGCCTATACCCTCTACGGCGACCCCAACAGCCGGATCGTGTGGAAGACAGCGGGCCGTACAATGGTGGGTATACCCACTGCGTGATAGTGAGTATACCCACTGCGTGCGCGCAACCGGGTAGAGAAAGTAAGGTTTGGCTCTCACATCACATCGCAAAAGAAGAAATTATGACAACGCCCATGCGCCGTCAGTATCTGCAACTCAAGAGTCAGCACCCAGGCTGTATTCTGTTTTTTCGTCTGGGCGACTTCTACGAAACCTTCGATGGCGATGCCCAAATCGTAGCCGATGTCTGCGATGTGGCGCTGACCAGCCGACCTGTAGGCAACAATCAGCGGGTCCCGTTGGCCGGCGTGCCCTATCACAGCGTGGAAGGATATCTGGATCTGTTGGTGAAAGCGGGCTACAAGGTCGCGGTTGCCGAGCAGGTCAGCCAACCGGGCGCAGGGTTGGTGGAGCGGGAGATTCAGCAAGTTATCACCAAAGGGACCATCGCCGAGCCGTCGATGCTGGACGATGACCGTAACAACTATCTGGTAGCCGTTCTGTTTAACGCGCGCGGCAACGAAGCCGGCATCGCATACTGTGACATCACCACCGGCGAATTCGCGGCCACGCAAATCAACAGCGATGACTATGCAGACACGGAACGTCGCCTGGAAGAAGAACTGGGCCGCTTACGGCCCAGCGAACTGATCACCGTTGAATGGAGTGTAGAAGAAAGCGGCCTCTCTGCACTCCTCCAGAATGTCCAGTCGCTCGTTTCGCAGGTCGAGCCCTGGCAGGTGGAGCTGGACACAGCGCGCAGCAGTCTCCAGCGGCATTTGCGCGCCAGGAGCCTGGATGGCTTCGGACTGCAGGACAAACCCCAAGCCGTGCGGGCCGCTGCCGCCATCCTTGCCTATCTGCAGGAGATGCAGCCCAACACACTCTCCCAACTCACCCGCCTGTATAGCTACACCGTGAGCGAGTTTATGGTGCTGGACGAGTCTACCCGACGCAATCTCGAACTGATGGAAACGATGCGTGGTGGTGAAGTCAAAGGCAGCCTGTTGGGCGTGCTTGATGAGACCATTACGCCGATGGGCGGCCGGCTGCTACGCCGCTGGCTGGGCCGCCCCCTGCTGGATGTCGTTCAGATCAATGAACGGCTGGACGCGGTGCAAACGTTGATAGAACATACCGATCTGCGTCTGCAGGTACGGGATTCCCTGCAGAGGATGGGAGATCTGGAGCGCTGGATCAACCGGGTCACCCAGAGCAGAGGGCTGCCTCGAGATCTGCTGGGCATCCGCGAGGTCCTGCGCCGCGGGCCTGGCTTACGCGCCCTGATCGCATCCACCCAGATACCGGCCGCATCTGCGGCGGAGGATGCGCCCGCGCCGCAGGCGAATGCCGGCGCCTTCCTCAAGGAGATGTTGAACAGGCTACCCGATTGTATGCCCGCTCTGGATCTGTTGGTCCGGGCGATCGACGATGAGCCGCCGGCTACGCTGGCAACGCCGGGTATCATCCGCCCAGGCTACAGCGAGGAGCTGGATGCTATCGTCCACAACAGCCGCCATGCCAAGGAGTGGGTGGCCACCCTGGAACAGGCCGAGCGCGCCCGTCTGGACATCAAAAGCCTGAAGGTAGGCTATAACAAAATCTTCGGCTATTACATCGAAGTCAGGCATACATATACAGACAAAGTGCCGGCGGAGTACATCCGCAAGCAGACGTTGACAAATGCGGAGCGCTACATAACGCCGGAACTCAAGGAGTACGAATCGCTGATTCTCAACGCGGATGAACGCCGCCTGGAGTTGGAGCAGCAACTCTTTCGCCACATCTGCGAGGAACTTACGGCCAGCGCCGATGATATTCGTTGCATGGCCGAGGGGCTGGCTCTGTTGGATGCCTACGCCTCATTGGCAGAGGTAGCGCTGAAGCATCGATACTGCCGACCGCTAATCGAAGATGGCGCGACAATCGACATCTCCGCTGGCAGGCATCCGGTTGTGGAACATACGACTGACGAGCCATTTGTGCCCAATGACGCGCAACTCTCTCCCGGAGAAATCATCCATATCCTGACCGGGCCAAATATGTCCGGGAAGTCTACCTATCTACGCCAGACCGCCTTGATTACACTATTGGCGCAGATCGGTTCGTTTGTGCCCGCCACTTCGGCCCGCATCGGCGTGGTGGACCGCATCTTCACCCGCATCGGCGCCAGCGACGAACTCCACCGGGGGCAATCCACATTCATGGTGGAGATGATCGAAACGGCCAACATTCTCAACCAGGCGACCGATCGCAGTCTTCTCATTCTGGATGAAATCGGCAGGGGCACGAGCACATACGACGGTCTGGCCATCGCCTGGGCAGTGGTAGAGCATATTCACAACTATCCGACTTTGCGCGCGAAGACGCTCTTCGCCACCCATTACCACGAACTGACAGATCTGTCTGAACGCCTGCCTCAGGTCATCAACTATCATGTAGCTGTCGACGACAGCGGTGACGCTGTCGTGTTTCTGCGCCGGATTCTACCGGGCAAGGCCGATCGATCCTATGGCGTGCATGTGGCGCAGATGGCCGGTTTGCCCGGAGCGGTTGTGCAGCGGGCCGAGGAGATTCTGCTTGAACTGGAAGCATCCGGCGCGGCCGGCCCTTCGACATTACTGAAGCAGGCGCCGGGCAGAAAGCAGAAAGTCGCTATGCAGGTTGGGCTTTTCGCCAACGCGCATCCGGCCGTGGAATCCCTGCGCGCGCTTGACGTGGACTCCTTAACGCCTCTTGATGCGCTGAATCGGCTCTATGAGCTGCGGCAGTTGGCAGAGAGCAGTTGAAGGCCCCGGTTCCCCTTCATAGATATTTCGCGCTCCGATTCGCGCCAAGATACCGTTTTGTGATCTGAAAAGGGGTATGATGCAATAAAGTACGGATGAAAGGCCAGGGGCACTGAAACGTAGGAAGCCTAGCGATGAAGATTCTGGAAGTCGGAGCGCAGGTCCGCATTTGCCGCGATGCCCGACCCTGTCGCCTGGCAACGGGAGCTACGCTCTGAGCGCGTCTTGCCTGATCGGGAGGCGTAATGCTCCTGGATAGCAACATCATTATCTACGCGGCGCAGCCGGAGTACGCCGCATTACGCCAGTTCATCGAAACGCATACGCCTGCGGTCTCAGTCATCAGCTATATTGAAGTATTTGGATATCACAAACTGACAGAAGACGATGGGCAATTTTTGGAGCAATTTTTTCAGACCGCAGAGAAGTTATCGTTGTCCGAGACAGTAGTACAGTGGGCGGTCAAGTTGCGCCAGCAGATGAGTCTTGGGGATTCTATTGTTGCAGGAACGGCAATAGCCTGTAAACGGACGTTGGTGACTCATAACACTGACGACTTTCGCTGGATTGAAGAAATCAAGTTGCTTGACCCGCTGTTAGAGAGCTGAAACTTGGCGTTAAGTGCATGTGGCATCGGGGATTAGAGAAGTTAATGAATGATGTCTATGAATATCAGCGTCGTTTTTGGCAAGAACTTGTGCAGCTTCGCATTCACATTTATTATCTGCAACGATACCATGTCGCTCAGGAGAGATATGAGACGCATCTCAATATGTTTCTGGCGATCACGTCAAATGGAAGTATTGTTACCTGGGCCATTTGGGGGGAGTGGCCTATGGTGTGGGCTGCTATTATTGGTCTGTCCCAACTTCTCAACGCAATCCGGCCATATCTGCCATATAAGCGCCGCATGAGGGCAATCGCAGCACTGAACCGTGAACTTGAAGACCTCGCGCTATATGCAGAGCATAAGTGGTATGCTGTCTCTGAAGGGCGCCTGACTGATGAACAGATTCATGAGGAAACTATCGAGTTGAAGCGGAAAAAAAGCAAAGCAGAAGATATACATTTGGGGTCTTCACCACTGCCGCGAAACGATGATTTCTTACAGGAAGCAGAAAGGCAGGCCCAAACGTACTTTCATATGAACTATGCTGTAGGAGGCGCATAATGTCTGAGAAGGCTAAAACTAAAACGCCAGCAACGCCAACAACCAAGGTTGACGACATTCACGAGAGCCAACACTTTCCTCCATCGGCTCTGAATATACCGATGCCAATCACCAAGCCCCCGAAGAGCGATTCAGGTCAGGCATCGGCCGAGGAAGCCGTTAATCAGGGTCAGGCTTCTCATAGGGATCAGAGCGGCAGTGAGGGCACGCAGTCAGGCATTGACAGAGAGGGACGAATCAGAACCAGCAACGGCGGCAAGTGAGCGTAGTCGTTCCGGTGGGGTATTGCGCGCCCGCCGGAACGGTGCAGTATGCCTACGGCGGCCTTTACTCACTGAACGCTTGCATGCTCAAATATTCTCGTCGCCCATACGCGCCGGCCGTTGGGCATCGACCTGATTTCAACGCCTGGAGGTGTCATGTACATAAGGTTCTCCAAAGTCGCCCTTGTTTGGGCAGTCGCGTTTTTTTCCTCACTCGTAGTGTTGAATAACGTTACGGATTATGACTCGAACTACAGGTTCGTTGCCCATGTGCTCAAAATGGACACGACATTCCCCGATAATCAAGGGATGTGGCGGGCGATCGATTCCCCCTTCATTCATCACCTGCTGTATCGTCTTATCATCCTTGTGGAGGTGGTCATCGCGGTTTTGTGTTGCTGGGGAGGGTGGCGTCTTTTCAGGTCGATACATGACGCAGAGCGCTTTCATGAGGCCAAAGGCATAGCAATACTTGGATTAACATTGGGGATTCTCTTGTGGTTTTCAGGATTTATCACCATAGGAGGGGAATGGTTTTTGATGTGGCAATCGGAGATATGGGATGGGCGACAAGCCGCTTTTCGTTTGGTTGTCATCATTGGCATCACACTTCTGTACCTTGTTCAACCGGATAGAGAGAGGTATGCCTGATCCTGCGTTCAGGCGGCGCGCCCGCATGAGGCAATGTTTGTAGGTGTGTCCGGGTTTTCTCATCTCTGGATTGCGCTCTCTGTATACCTCGCGTCACTCCGGGCAAGAATCTCTGCCATCTCCCCATTCTCTGTCTCGATCCACAGCAGCCGCCCGTCGCTCCGCATGTCGATGCGCCCGTCGCGGTCGTTGCGCAGAAGGAGACGTCCGCCTAGGATCTCCAGCACATCCGGATCCGGATGGCCGTAAGAATTCTCGCCCACCTGAATGATGGCCACGCTTGCGCCGACCGCCTCGACGAAAGCCGGACCGGTGCTGCTTGCACTGCCATGATGCCCGACCTTCAGCACCTGTGCGCCAATGGGTTGTCCCGTGCGCTGTAGCTGTACCTCGCTGGGCAGACCGGTATCCCCCATCAGCAGCGCAGAGAAATCTCCGTAGACGAGTTTCAGCACTAGCGAACGCTCGTTCTTGTCGTCATCGTCAAACCCGCGCAGGTCTGCTTCCGGGGGCGGCCACAGTGCCCACAGGGCCACGCCGTCACCGAGATCCAGCCAGCCGCCTTGCTGCAGACCGGCTACCGGCACATCAGCGATGCCGAGAGCCTCCAACCAGGGCTGTGTATCCTCGTGGGCGCGCGTGTTTTCGCTGATAATCGCCTGTTCGAGACCATAGCGTTCGGGCAGCCCTACTTGACCACCTATATGATCCCAATCGGGGTGGGTAACGATCGCCAGGTCGATTTTCCGATCCCAGAAGGGCATGACCGCGCTGAGCTCGGCAATGAGCTGGTGGGTGTCTCTGCCTCCGTCGATCAATACCTGCCGACCGCTTGGCGTCTGGATAAAAATGCCGTCACCCTGCCCGACATCAAGGAAATGGACATGCAGCGCGCCGTCCGGCTGAGAGAGCGCCAGCCACCACAGGAGGGCTGCGACGATCGCCATGACGACGAATGCGCCGCTCGGAATCTTCCCCAGAAACCGCTCCCACTGCCAGCCGTCAGAGGAATCATCGTTGCGCGCGATTGGAGGCGCAACAATCCTGCGCCTGAGCCACGTCAGAAACCGACGCAGCGATGCGCGCCAATGCCAGCCGAAGATCGCGGCATAGGTCAGGAACAGGAGACCGCCGCCATAGCCGACGATCTCCACATTGCTGCCGGGCAAGGCTGCGCTCCAGCGTACCATCGCCACCGTCCACCATAGGCCGGCGTAGGCGATCCATAGAAGGGGTTGGGCAACCGCTGTCAGGCCGAGCAGCCCGACAATCAGCCCGATACCACCCCAAATAATAATCAATGGCTGCGCCGATGCGATGAGCAGGTTTGTAATCAGGCTGACAAGGCTGAGGCTCTCGAAATAGTAGACGATCAGTGGAAGGGTTGTGGCGCTGGCCGCGATTGTCATCAGCAGACTATCCCGGAACAGATCCCGGATCGAGCTTGGCATGAGAAAATCAGAATGGGGTAGGCCGGGCGAACGCCGACGCTGGAACCAGCTCGCTGCAACCGCGCCCCACATGGTTTCGAGGCTGTCGGTAAGGACAGGCCCGAAGAGGATCAGGCCGGCGGTGGCCACGCTGCTGAGTTGAAAGCCCACATCCCAGAGCGTGAGCGGATTCACCAATGTCATTGTCCAACAGGCCACGGCCAAGCTCACAAGCGCAGTGTTTTGGCGCCGCAGAACCGTCGCCAGCGCAAAGAGTCCGCCCATCAGCGACGCCCGCAGAACAGCTGCGTCACCTCCCACCAGTAACGCGTACAGGCTGAGACCGGCGAGGGTCGGCCACAGGGCGAAGCGCCGGCCAAATAGTCTGATGCCCAGGGCCATGAGCACGCCGGTGACGAGAGCCACATTGCTGCCGCTGATCACAATCACGTGGCTGGCGCCAGTGGCACTGAACTGATCGTACAGGTCGTCGGGAATGCCGGCTTCGATGCCCAGCAGCATTCCGTTGGCCAGGGCTGCGTATGGCTCCGGCAATAGGCGGTTGAGCAACACTTCGCCTCGTGAACGCAGGCCATAGACGGTCTGCAAGAGGCGGTGGCCGCGTAGCGGCCCGAATTGCGGTTCTACGCGCGGCCGCCGCATCAGGCTGTGGATCTGCTTCCGGGCCAAGTAGGCGCGGTAGTCGAATCCTTCGAAGATCGGTGGCTCTGTCAGCAGACCGGTCACCTGCACAGGTTCGCCGTAGCGAAAAGAGTGTCGGCTGCCCGTCTGCAAACGAACGCGCCCCGTTACCGGCTGCGATACACCGTGGATACGAATGGCTGTCACTTCGACATCCAGCTGTTGTCGCCCCTCCTTCTGCAGAGGAAAGCCAGCCACGAAACCGTCCATTGTCACCGGCGCGGGGTTTGCGCTACCCCCGTCTGCGGCGTTGTAATAGGCCAGATCCGACGAGGTCCAACAGGGGATTGGCGGGTGCGCGGCCAAGCGTAACAGCCCGCACAGTCCTGCCAGCAGCAGTCCACCGACCAGCCAGCCGGAGGGGGAGGCGCGGGGTACAGCGAAACCCGCAGAGACAGGCCAGCGCAGAGGGACAGCCGGCGTGGGGACGGTCTTCGCATCCATCCAAAAGAAGACGGGAAGGAGCGCCAACGCCGAGAGCCACATGCCATCACCGATGCCACAGCCGAACCACCCCTGTTGCCAGAGAAGCTGCCCGGCGGCTATGCCCAGAAGATAGGCTACGGCAAAATAAAGAAGTATCATTGGATTGGGCCCATCTGAGACGCGCAATCAGATCCGGTTCAGAGGGATTTCGCTGACAGTATGATACCCCAGTAGGGAGCAATTCTGCGGATATGAGGTATAGAGAGAAAATATGCGCAGCAGTTTTTCTTCTGAATCGATCTTATGGTATAACTGATGGGGAGCAAGCTTCTTGTGATCTTTCCCTATACCCTCGTGGCTGAACACGGATCACATTCGATATTTTGCGCATGGAATATTCATCACGTCAACCAATCGAGGAGGTAGTTCTTTGCAAGCATTCGACTATATAGCACCCAAGAGTGTGGACGAGGCGATCTCGGCGCTGGCTGCCGGAGGCGAGAAGGCCCGGCCACTGAGCGGCGGTACAGATTTGATCGCTCAGTTGCAAGAAGGGCGTCGTGGGTTGGAGACAGTCGTCGACGTCAAACGGATTCCCGAACTGATGGAGATCTCCATCAGTGCCGATGGTCTGAAGCTGGGCGCTGCGGTGTCGTGTCATACGATCAACGCCAACCAGGCAGTTCGGGATGCCTATCCGGCCTTGATCGATTCGACACACCTGATCGGTGGTACGCAGATTCAGGGTCGGGCCAGTATCGGCGGCAATCTGTGCAACTCCTCGCCAGCTGCCGATGCGATTCCCAATCTCGTTGTCCACAATGTCAGCTGTCACATTGCCGGCCCCAATGGTCGGCGGACGGTTGCGGTGGAGGATTTCTGTACGGGACCAGGACAGAATGTGCTGGAGAACGGTGAATTTCTGGTTTCATTGACGTTTCCCAAACCGCCGCCAAATTTCGGCGCCGCGTATCTGCGCTTTATTCCCCGCAATGAAATGGACATCGCCGTTGTCGGCGCCGGGGCATCTGTCATTCTGAGCGATGACAAAGAAACGATTCAATCGGCACGGGTCTCTTTGGGCGCAGTCGCACCCACACCCCTGCTGGTACAGGAAGCAGGCGATGTGTTGGCCGGTCAACCGATCTCTGAAGAGACGCTGAACAAGGCAGCTGATCTGGCAAAGGCCGCGGCGCGACCGATCAACGACATGCGCGGGACAATCGCCCAACGTAAACACCTGTCAGGTGTGCTGACACAGCGAGCCTTGCGCATCGCTATCGACCGGGCACGAGGCGCCAAAACTGTTGACGAACTGGGGAGACTGAACGGACATGGCGAATAAAACTGCTGTAGAGACAACGCTAAACGGTGAAGAAACCACTTTTCTGTGCGAGCCTCGTCAGACTCTGCTGGAGGCCCTGCGGGATGAATTGGGGTTGATCGGCAGCAAAGAGGGCTGTGGCAACGGCAACTGTGGCGCCTGTAATGTGCTATTGGACGGAGTGCTTGTCAACTCCTGTCTGGTGTTGGCGCCGGAGATTGAAGGCCGCTCGGTCGTGACGATCGAAGGCATTGCTGAAGATGGCGAACTGCATCCGCTTCAGCAGAAGTTCCTGGAGCACGCATCCCTGCAATGCGGCATTTGCACGCCAGGTTTTATTGTTTCCTCCAAGGCGCTGTTGGATGAGAATCCCAATCCCACAGAACATGATGTGCGCCTGTGGTTGGCTGGCAATCTTTGCCGCTGCACAGGCTATGACAAAATCGTGCGAGCAGTTCTGGACGTTGCCCAGAACAACGCGTAGGTTGGACGGTGCGGCCTCCCATCCGCCGGGCATCGCTGCACCGTTCCCTAGAGGAGGAAACCCAATGGCTGATACAAAACACAATGGAACAGCCGCCTATGATCTGGCCTCGAATGGCAAGGTCGATGGTGACGGAACCGGTCAGAACGGGTACAAAGTCATCGGCACGCGGCCCGTGCGGCCGGACGGTGTGGACAAGGTAACGGGCCGCGCGGTCTATGCCGCGGATGTGCAGATGACCGGTCTGCTGCATGGCAAGATCCTGCGTAGCCCCCATGCCCACGCCCATATTCGTTCCATCGACACCAGCAAAGCGGAAGCCCTGCCCGGCGTGCGCGCGGTCGTCACGGCCGCGGATCTGCCGGTGGCGGAAGACAAAATCGAAGATCTGGGCGAAGGGGCCATCAACCTCAAGTATCTGAGCGATAATATTTTGGCCCACGAGAAGGCGCTCTACCACGGGCACGCGGTGGCGGCGGTGGCAGCTATCAGTCCGCACATCGCCGAGGAAGCCGTGTCGCTGATCGACGTGGACTACGATCTGCTTCCAGCGGTGATGACGGTGGACGACGCGCTGGCCGACGATGCGCCGATTCTGCTGGACACGCTGCGCACGGATGCAATGGGCGAGATCGGCGCGCAACCGACCAATCTGGCCTCCTTTTTCCGCCACCAGCGCGGCGACCTGGACGCAGCCTTTGCTGACGCGCATCTGGTTGTGGAGCGCGCCTTCCGCACGGAAACGGTCCATCAAGGCTACATCGAACCCCAGGCAGCCACAGCCCTGTATAGCGCCGACGGTCAGATCACCATCTGGACCAGCACGCAAGGTTCTTTCGCCGTGCGCGGGCAGGTAGCGGAGATTCTGAAGATCCCTGTCTCCCGTCTGAAGGTGATCCCTACGGAGATCGGTGGTGGCTTCGGCGGCAAGATCAACGTCTATGTCGAGCCGGTCGCTGTGCTCCTTTCGCAGAAGGCCGGTTATGAACCGGTGAAAATCGTCATGAATCGAGCCGATGTGCTGGCCGCAACCGGCCCCACCTCCGGCTCGAATATTCGGGTGAAGATAGCTGTCGACGTCAACGGCAAAATTACCGCCGGCCTGGCCGAACTGTACTACGAGGCCGGCGCCTATCCCGGCTCGCCGGTCGGGGCCGCCGCCAATGTGAGCCTTGCCCCCTACGCGATCGACAATCTGCAAGTGGACGGCTACGACATTGTCGTCAACCGGCCCCGCAGCGCAGCCTACCGGGCGCCCGGCGGCACGAATGCAGCCTTTGCCGTGGAAAGCGTGGTGGATGAACTGGCCGAAAAACTGGGCATGGATGCGGCTGACTTCCGCATACTGAACGGGGCGAAAGAAAAGGATCGCCGTCCAGACGGGGTGCAGTACGCGCGTATCGGTCAGATCGAAACGGTGCAGGCGATCAAAAATTCGCGCCACTACCAGACATCACTGGAAGGCAAATACCGGGGCCGCGGCATCGCCTCCGGCTACTGGAACAACTGGGGTGGCCAGTCCAGCGCGACCGCGGCGCTGAATCCTGATGGCACAGTCAACCTGAATGAAGCCTCCACCGATATTGGCGGTACCCGGGCTTCCATCTCCATGCAGTTGGCAGAGGCGCTGGAGATCGGTTACGAGCAGGTGAAGACCCGAGTCGTGGATACCGACACGGTGGCCTACAATGATGTGACCGGTGGCAGCCGCACGACATTTGCAACGGGCTGGGCCGCCTACGACTTAGGCCAGAAACTCAAGCAAGAGATGAAGCGCCGTCTGGCCGATGTTTGGGATGTTTCCCCGCAGGATGTCAGCTATGAAGACGGAATCTTCTACGCTGGCGATGAGAGCCTGCCCTTTGTCGAAGCGGCCAACGTCGTGCAGCGGGAAGAACCGCTGATGGCGAGTTCGACGGTGCATCCGCAGGACTTCGGCCCCGGATTCTCCACCCAGTGTGTCGATGTGGAAATCGACCCTGAGACGGGTAAGATTACAATTCTGCGCTACACAATCGCCCAGGATGTGGGCAAAGCCATCCACCCCTCGTACGTGGAAGGGCAGATGCAGGGCGGTGTCGCGCAGGGCATCGGCTGGGCTATCAATGAAGAGTATATTTACGACGACGAGGGCCACCTGCTCAACGCCAGTCTGCTCGATTACCGTATGCCGACGGCCTTGGACCTGCCCATGATCGACACGATTCTTGTGGAGGTGCCCAGCCCTGGTCATCCGTATGGCGTGCGCGGCGTAGGTGAGGTGAACATCGTGCCGCCGGCCGGCGCCATCGCCAACGCCGTCTACGATGCCACCGGCGTCCGCATGGACAAACTGCCGATATCTCCGGCCAATCTGCTGGAGGCCATGTGGGCCAAGGAGGCAGAGGCTGCCGGTAAACCCGTACCCGGAGACGATTAAGCGTGGCTAAGATCTGGATCCCCCCACTGATGCGTTCTCTGACCGCCGGTCAACAGATCGTCGAAGCGGAAGGCGAGACTGTGCGGGAGCTGGTGGCGGCCTTGGATGAACGCTTTCCCGGTGTTGCCGAACGCATTATCGATGAAGGACGCATACGACCTGGATTGACGGTCGCCGTCGATGGCGCTGTGCAGAGCCGGGGCCTGCGCGCCGCAGTGGCCCCGGATAGCGAAGTGCATTTCGTCCCCGCGATGACGGGCGGCGAGGGCTCGCTGCAGTAATTTTATCAACGCGTCTAATTTTGCCCTTGGCTAGGCAGGCGTGCTCAGCCAAGGGCAATTTGCTGTTATAAGGTTTGGACCATGTGTATTGGCGTTGGTGCTGTATGGAAAAGATCACACAACGGAGAACACGGAAATGACATCTGACAGCCGAGATAAGTACTTTGCCATCGATCGCCGCGCGGGTGACGACTGATGGCGATGATCAGACAGTTGCTCAGGTACTTAGATAAGTACTTTGCCGCCGATCGCCGCGCGGGTGACGACCCCGGTGAAAACGATCTTGATGAGCGCAGCTCTTATGAGCCTGACTCTGAAGGATATAGAGTTGACGATTATGAATCTGACCTCGCTCTGCAGGATGTGGGCAACGCTTTGCACCATGAAATCTCTGAAGGATATAGAGTTGACGATTATGAATCTGACTACTTGAATCAGCACTTTGCCGCCGATCGCCGCGCGGGTGACAACCCCGGTGAAAACGATCTTGGCAAGCACAGCCCTTATGATTCTGACTCTGAAGGATATAGAGTTGACGATTATGAATCTGACTACTTGAATCAGCACTTTGCCGCCGATCGCCGCGCGGGTGACGACCCCGGTGAAAACGATCTTGATGAGCGCAGCTCTTATGATTCTGACTCTGAAGGATATAGAGTTGACGATTATGAATCTGACTACTTGAATCAGCACTTTGCCGCCGATCGCCGCGCGGGTGACGACCCCGGTGAAAACGATCTTGATGAGCGCAGCTCTTATGATTCTGACTCTGAAGGATATAGAGTTGACGATTATGAATCTGACTACTTTGAAGATGAGACAAGTGACTTGCAAGATCGCTTTGACGGGTGGGAGGATATAACCTGAATTCGGAGTTAAAGAGCGCCTAAACAAGCTGGTAGAATAGAGTTGACACAACAAAAACCACCGGCAAGGAAAAGGGGCTCAAGATGAGTAACCATTGGCGCCGGTGGTTAAAGGCTGAATTCAGCGACCGCGCTCCACAGTTAGCGCGCCAATCACCGCTATCAATTGCCAAAATGTGCGCTCGCCAAAATCACGGCTCATCCCTCAATCCCACACATCACAGTTCAGACGATCGCATCGCCCTCCAATGGCCTGGCAAACGGCTACAGGTAAATCTGTCCCGGCCAGTTGCGCAGCAGTTGGAGATATTCAGACCGCATACTGGCAGAGGTAGATCTGCGGCGGCCGATTCCAGCGAAGCGGGCCTACTGCTGTACGGCGATAATTTCGATACGCTTTCCTGGCTGCTGCGTAACGGCTATCGCCATAGGGTGCGCCTGGTCTATATGGATCCGCCCTATAACGCAAACCGCGCCTATAGCAGCCGGATTCGCCTGCGGGGAAAGGGGCAGCCCACGCTAGGACAACAGGCCATGTACGCGGATGTCTGGCAGCCAGACGCCTATCTTCAGTTTCTGACCGATCGGCTGCAGCTCTTGCGCCATCTGTTGCACCCGGACGCTACCCTATGGCTCCATTGCGATTACCGGATGCAGGCGCATCTGCTTCTGCTGCTGGAAGAGATTTTCGGCGCCGAGTGTCACTTGAACACCGTATTCTGGCGCAGCCAAACCATGCGAGGCGCAAAGGTGCATGCTCGTTTTTTCCCGCATAGCGCCCAGACAATTCACATTTTTCGCAGTCAGCCCCAGGGCCAGCCCCGGTGGCATGCGCCCAAACGGGAGATCGGCCTCACCGAGGCCGAGGCCGCCGCAAGATATATGCAGGACGAGCAAGGCTTCTTCCGCACATCGGATCCAGGCGCCTACAGTTTCGAGCGGCTGGTGGCCCTCTTTGCGCAGGGACGGCTGTACGCGCCCTACGGCGGTCAAGTGATTGTAGATGATGACGCGCGGCGGGTGTATGCTTCCAATGGCGGGAATATCGGCGTGAAATATTACCTCACGCGGCGGGGGCGTAACCGTTTCGTCGTCACCCAGGCAGTGGACAATCTGTGGGACGACATTCCGGGGCTTGGAACTGTGCCGGGTGAGGATGAAAACTACCCCACCCAAAAGACCGAACGGCTGTTGCAGCGGGTTATCGAGACGGCCAGCCATCCTGGAGATCTGGTGCTGGACCCCTTTGTCGGCTCTGGTACGACCCTTGCAGTGGCCCAAAAGCTGGGCCGCTATTGGATCGGTTGCGATAGCAATTGGCGCGCAATCCGCACGGCCGCAGGGAGGCTGAGCCGTCACCCGAAAACCGTAGGGTCGTCCCGTTCTGGCGGCAAAGATCGGTTCAGCGAAGAGGATGGTCGGGCCGAGAAAGCTTCCCCAAAGGAGAATTGGTATCAGATCCTGAGGATCGGGGACAGAGAAATCGTCCACAGCAGTAGACCTTTCGACAGGATGAATGCCGGTTCCAATGCCGATGTTCGTCTCGATGGGAGCGATGGCCTATTGTCAGTTCGGATTGAGGGATTTCACAGCGCCGCTGTGGCCCGGCTGGCTGCCAATGTGAAAGTGTCGCTGCCAGAAGATTGGCGCGCGCAGGTGCGGGCGGTTCTAATCGACCCGGACTACGATGGCGGAACCCTGCATCCGTCGCTGGTGGACGCGCCGGCCGGCAAGAATTCTCTTGTCGCCGGCGTGTATGCGTTCACAGAGCCCGACTGGCCCAGCCAACAAAAGTGCGGCCACGCGCCAGAACGGACGATTGCCGTTCTGATCGTTGATGTGGCGGGCGAGGAGCATCTGATTCTGACGTCCATCCTGCAGGGCGAGCCTTCGCGCAAATGAATGGTATACTCTATAGATTATGGTTATTCAACTACTTTCTCAGGATGTGGCCGGGAAGATCGCCGCCGGTGAAGTGGTGGAACGCCCGGCAAATGTTGCCAAAGAACTGATCGAAAACAGTCTCGATGCCGGGGCGACAGAAGTGCAGGTGGAAATTCGCGAAGGAGGGCAGAACTTGCTGCGGGTGACCGACAACGGCAACGGCATTCCCTCCGCAGAGTTGGCGTTGGCTGTGCAGCGTCACGCCACCAGCAAGCTGCGCAGCGCTGAAGACCTGGGCTGCATCGCCACGTTCGGTTTTCGCGGCGAAGCGCTTTACAGCATCGCCGCGGTCAGCCGTATGACACTCAGCAGCCGACACCGCGCCGCCAACGCTGGCGCGGAACTGCAGATCGAAGGCGGAGCGATCATCCATAATTGGCCGGCGGGTCTGCCGGTGGGCACAGTCGTTTCGGTTGAACATATTTTTTTCAACATACCTGCCCGGCGCAAGTTCCTGCGCCGTCCGGCCACGGAGGCAGGGCACATTGCCGCAATCGTGCATCGCTATGCACTGGCCTACCCCGCCTGTTGCTTTCATTATATCAATGATGGCAAACTGTCCTTTTATACAGCGGGCAACGGTCATGTTGCCGATGTGCTGACGAAAATCTACGGGCGGGAGAATGCGCAACAGATGATCGGTGTGGGCCGCTTGCGGGAACATGAGACCGGTCTGAACTCGCCCGTAATGCAGCCATCAGAGAGTGCACGGCAGGCAGAAGAGAACGAAGTCGATTTTATGCCGGATAGCATCCCCCCAGCTTCCACACCCCATCCCTCCGTTAGCGTCTTCGGTTACGTCAGTCCGCCGGCGCTTACCCGCGCCACACGCTCGCAAATCGACCTATTCGTCAATCGGCGCTATGTGGAGGATCGGAGGCTGACCCACGCAGTTGCGCAGGCCTATCACACACTTCTGCCGGTCGGACGCT
Source organism: uncultured Caldilineaceae bacterium (assembly GCA_958295915.1). GTDB lineage: Bacteria > Chloroflexota > Anaerolineae > Caldilineales > Caldilineaceae > Bin5. Next base: position 538,980 of record OY282381.1, on the reverse strand, counting down.
ATCCGCTGGCCGCCCTCTTCATCGAACTGGACCCGGCAGAAGTGGACGTGAATGTGCATCCTCGCAAGACGGAAGTGCGTTTTGTCGACGAGCGCCAGGTCTACGCAGCTGTCCAGCGCTCTGTGCGTCGGGCGGTTATCGACAGCGCCGGCGTGCCGGATGCGCCCCTTAGGGGAGAGAACGAAGACCTGACTGACAGGGAAACCCGACTGCCGGCAGATCGGTCCGCTCAATCTGGTTGGGCGGACCGACGCAGGTCGATCCTCAATGCTGGGGTGTCGCCCCAGCGGGTGATGCCATTTGATATGCCCCATACAGATCCGCCTTTGCCTGCCCCGCAGACAGTGCCGGCAGAGACGCCTGCGGAAGAAGCGGACGATCTGCCCGTCACCGCGGAGCAGACGCTACCACCCCTGCGGGTGGTGGGACAGGCGGGGGCCATGTATGTGGTCGCCGAAGGGCCGGAAGGTCTGTATCTGATCGATCAACACGCGGCACACGAACGGATTCTGTACGAAAAGTTCATGGCCCAGCGTTACGGCAGCGGCGGTGACAACGTCGGCAAGGATGTCGCTCGTCAGGGACTGTTGGAGCCGATTCCCCTGCATGTGGGCAACGCCCGCGCCGGTCTCGTTGCCCAGCACCTATCTGAGTTGAACGCCATCGGCTTCGAGGTCGAACATTTCGGCAGCGATACATTTCTCGTGCGGGCGATTCCCAGCGTGCTTTCGAATCAGGATTCAGAACGGGCGCTGGATGAGATCGTGCAAGGTCTGGCCGAAGATCGGGACCTGGTGGGGGAGGAATTGGAAGCTCGGTTGGTGAAAATGGTCTGCAAACGCGCGTCCATAAAAGCGGGCCAGATTCTGAGCGACATCGAAATGAAGGAACTGGTGCGCCAATTGGAGCAGTGCCGCTCGCCGCGAACATGCCCCCATGGACGGCCTACAATGTTGCAACTCACCGCCGGTGAACTGCAGCGGGCCTTCAAACGGACATAGATGTGTTGTTGGTCTTGCCCCAATCGGTTTGGGGGGTGTCAGATTGGGTGTGCTATACTAAAAAATAGTGTCTGACAGATTTCAGACGCGCTATTGTGTCAGACATCGTTGCCAATCTGCGTAGAATGTCCGCCCTTTGGTGAAGATGCCTACGCATATTTGTGATGAATGAGAGGTAGGGTGCGATGACTTTGACCGTGACCACAAAGCCACTGGAAAATCGACAACTTTCGTTGACAATCGAAGTCGCTGAGGAGCGCATCGAGCAGGAGATGCGTAAAGCGGCGCGCAAGATCGCTCAAACGGTGCGCATTCCCGGTTTTCGCAAAGGGCGGGCGCCCTTTCACATTCTGGTGCAATTCCTGGGCCGCGAGGCGATTATCCGGGAGTTTGTCGATGAGTTGAGTCAGGAGGTCTACAAAGAGGCGCTTGAACAGGAAGGACTCGAACCCTACGCCATGGGCAATCTCAATGACATCGACATGGCACAGACAGTGCGCTTCCATCTGACACTGCCCCTCGCCCCGGAGGCCAGATTAGGCCAGTATCGTAGCCTGCGTATCGAGGAGGAGGAGGTCGAAGGCGATGAAGAAGGGGTACAGAAGCGCATCGAAGACATTCTGGAACAAAATGCCGGCTATGAGGATGCAGATCGCCCGAGCCAGTACGGGGATCTGTTGACCATCGATATGCGGGGCGTGATACTGGACGACGAGGGCAACGAGACCGATACGGTTGTCTTCGATGAGGAAGATTGGGATGTGACTCCGGATCAGGAGGATCCAATGGAGCCGCCAGGTTTAGATGAGGCATTGTTGGGCCTGACCGCCGACGAGGAGAAGACGTTTGAAATCGTCTGGCCAGAAGATAGCCAAAGTATGTATGCCGGCGAGACCGTGCGTTTTGGGGTGACAGTCCACAGACTTCAGTCCTATGAGATGCCGGCGGAATTGACCGATGAGATCGCGCAGAATGTCGGGCCAGAGTATGAGACCGCCGCAGATCTGCTCGACGAAATTCGGGATGCCGTTCTGAAAGAGGCAAAAACGCAGGCGAATTTCGAATATACGGAGAAGGTTCTCGATGGTCTGGTCGCGATGAGTGAAATCGACTACCCACCGGTGGCAGTGGAACTGCAGATCGAGCAGATGGTGAACAGCAGAGATATGCAACTGCGCCAGATGGGCCTGCAAGGGATAGAGCAATATCTGGAGGTGTCAAAACAGTCGATGGAAGAGTATCGCGCAACATTGCGCCAGGAGGCCGAAATGTCTCTGTGTCGCCAGCTCGTTCTGGCTGAGATCGCACAGAGTGAAAACCTGACTGTCAGTGATGAGGAGGCGGAAGCGCACATCGAAATAGTGGCCGGCCCTCTGCCGACAGACGCTGACGAAGATGAGCTGAAGGCGCGCGCCGACTTTATGGATATGCTGCGTACCGGCCACAGCCGTCCGTATGTCGATGAAGCGGTTTTGAGTGATAAATCCATCGAGCTGGTGTTGGCGATCGCCCGCGGCGAAGAGATCCCGGAATCGACTGCCATGGCGCAAACCCTGGACGCTGATGGCGAGACGCAGGATGTCGCGCCCGCCGACGTGGAAGAGTCTGTCTCCGCAGAAGACGCAGCCGAAGAGACCACCGGCGCCTAGATATATCACCCGGCGCTAACACAAGACTAACGAGCAAATAGAGCGGATCCTACATGTTTCGGGGAGAACTTCGCATAGTTTGGAGTTTACTTTAGAACAGTCGCAGTGTATACATCATAGTCAGGAGATTCAGATGTTTCATCCGTTCAACGATAGAGTCTCTCCGGCCCCGGCGCCGTCGAACATCGTGCCGATGGTTATCGAAAACACGGGCCGGGGTGAGCGAGCCTACGATATCTATAGCCTCCTGCTGAAGGAACGCATTATCTTTCTCGGCACACCGCTGAGCGATCAGGTAGCCAATCTGATCGTTGCCCAGCTGCTGTACCTCAATTCCGAAGATCCAAGTCAACCGATTCAGATGTTCATCAATAGCCCGGGCGGCCTTATCTACGCCGGTCTGGCCATCTATGACACGATGAAGATGATCGATGCGCCGGTGCATACCTTTGCCGTCGGTGTGACTGCCAGTATGGGTACGGTTCTGCTCTGCTCCGGCACGAAGGGTAAACGCTACGCCTTACCCCATGCGACGATTCACATGCATCCGGCCGGCGGCGGCGCGCAAGGCTATACGGAAGACGTGCGCATCGCCCTGCGGGAGCAGGAACGCCTCCAGACACAGCTTTTCCATATCGTCGCCCAACAGACCGGCCATATCTGGCAAGAGATCGAGGAGATCTTCCAACGCGATCGCTGGATGAACGCAATCGAAGCGCAGGAGTTCGGGCTGGTGGACGATGTGCTTGGCGACAGCAGCGATATCGTCTCCGTGGTAGACGGGCAGCTTCAGGTTCCCAGTAGGAATGGCACAGAGGCGTAGGAGGAGAGAGAAACACCGCCTCTCACTCCTCACTTCTACCCATGGGTTAGATTGCAATACGTTATGCGCGCATGCTCCTTTTGTGGCCGAGAAGAATCGGAAGTCCAGCGGCTGATCGCCGGGGACGAAGATGTCTATATCTGTGATGAGTGTATCCGCCTCGGCGCTGAGATCCTGGATGAAGAAGGGCTCGGACAGCATGACGCCTCTCGCGGGCCAGCGCCTCCTGCCCCCAAACAGGTTCCCAGCCCCCGGGAGATCGTCCACTATCTGAATCAGTATGTGATCGGCCAGAACAGGGCCAAAAAGGTGCTGTCAGTAGCGGTGTATAACCACTATAAACGTATCTTCGGCAGCCGCGTTTTCCAGAGCGCCGATTTCAACGCAAACAACGATGAATCAGTAGACGCCCCCTTTGTGGGCGCCCACAAGGGGGGCGCGCAGACCAGCCCCTATAAAGGCGCTCATGCCTCAGAGGAGGATCCGGTCGAGCTGGCCAAAAGCAATGTGCTGCTGATCGGCCCGACCGGCAGTGGCAAGACCCTCATGGCCCAGATGCTGGCCAGGCTCTTGGATGTGCCCTTTACAATCGCCGACGCCACCAGTCTGACCGAAGCCGGTTATGTGGGCGAGGATGTAGAAAGTGTGCTCGTCGGGCTGCTGCAGGCAGCCGACTGGGATGCCGACCAGGCGGCGTACGGTATCGTCTATCTGGATGAAATCGACAAAATCGCCCGCAAAGGCGGCGACAACCCCAGCATCACGCGCGACGTGAGTGGTGAAGGTGTGCAGCAGGCTCTGCTGAAGATCATCGAGGGCACGACCGTCAATGTGCCGCCCAACTCCGGGCGCAAGCACCCCCAACAGGAGTTTGTCCCTCTGGATACGCGCAATGTGCTATTCATCCTGGGTGGGGCGTTTGTGGACCTGGCAGAGATGGTGCGCAAACGGATTCGGCGCCGGGCCGGGTTGGGGTTTGTTGCAGAAGTCGACGAATCCGGGTTGGATCTGGCGTCTCGGGTCGCGGTCGAGGAACGTACCGAAGAGTTGCCCCTACCGGCTATGGCGGAGGATGGCCAGCGGGAACTGAAGATTCGCCGCCTGGAGAAAGAAGGACGGGACGAAAGCCGCCTGCTGCAGCGGGTGATGCCCGATGACCTGCTCAATTATGGACTCATCCCGGAGTTTGTCGGACGGGTGCCGGTCGTCGTCAGTCTGGAATCGCTGAATCGGCAGGTGCTGGTGGAAATTCTCACGCAGCCGAAGAACAGTATTGTGCGCCAGTTCCAACGGCTTTTTGCCATGGATGATGTGGCGCTGGAATTTGAGCCGGACTCCCTGATCGCCGCCGCAACGGAAGCCTATCTGCGACGAACGGGGGCCAGAGGGCTACGCTCGATTGTGGAAGAGGCTCTGCTGGATGTGATGTATGAGATTCCCAGTCGGGATGAGATCGCCCGCTGCGTTGTGCGCCGGGATGTGTTCGTAAACGGCGCAATGCCCCGCCTCTATACCCGACAGGAGCAGCAGGTGCGACTCGGCGATGATGCTGAGTACAGCCACTTTCGCGCTCAGGCGCTGGACGCAGCCGCCTGAGCGCTACTCTGGATCTTCAGTCAGGATCACCTGCGCTTCAAATGGCGCATCCCCACGTAAGGAATACAGTCACTTCGTCGCCTACCTGCATATCTTCCAGCAGGAGTTGCAACTGTCGCTCACTCTTGATCGGTCGGCCGTTGACCGCGGTCAGAATATCCCCGCCGATATACACCTGTTGGTTTCACAGGATTATCTTTCTCTGCGTCCCCTGTACGCCGGCCCGGTCCAGCGGGCTGCCCCGGGCTAGCTGCGCCAGGAGCAGACCCCTGCCTCTAGCGGCAGATCCAGGGCGTCCGCCATGTAGGGCGTTATCCGGTAGCCAAAGCGGATGCCCAAATAGGGGGCGGTAGCGTCCCAGCGTTATCAGATCGGGCAGGCGCATACGTGGATGCCTATCCCCCGTCCTGGCCGCGCAGGGCGCTGATAATTTTGCGATCGGGGACAGGAAAGGGGAACTGATCGATTGCCTCCAGTGTCGTCCAGCGCCAGTCGGCGACGCCGATGGCCTGGGGCGCGCCTACGCCAATCCGCGCGTGGAAGGCGTGCAACGTAATGCGAAAATGGGTAAACGCGTGCTGAACTGTCGCCACCTGTTCCCCCACAGAGATCGTGATACCCAGTCCCTGTTGGATCGTCCGACGCAAACAGACGGGCAAATCCGCATCCTCTGACGCCCTTCTGCCGCCAGGGAAGGCCCACAGGCCGCCCAGTAGGCCATCTGTAGGCCGTTGGGTGATCAGCAGACGGGACGCGCGGGGCGTGCCTTCCCAAATGACAGCGGCGGTTACATCGAAATGGGGAGTCTGTTTGCGGGGCGGACGCACGGGCCGCTGGTTTTGCGTGCCGCGGCGCGCGGCCAGGCAATCGGATTGCAATGGGCAAAGCAGGCAACGGGGATTCTGCGGCCGGCACAACAGCGAGCCCAGCTCCATCAGCCCTTCGTTCACAGCCCCGGGTTGCGAGCCGGCTTCCACTACCCCGCGGGCATACGTCCAGAGCCGCTCTTGCGTGGAGCGCGCATCGATCGGCGCGTCGATGTCCCACAGACGGCTGAAGACTCGCTTCACATTGCCGTCGAGGATCGGTTCCGGCAGACCGAACGCCAGGCTGAGAATGGCGCCGGCCGTATAGGCGCCGATGCCGGGCAGTTGAAGCAGTTCCTGGCGGGTGCGGGGCAGCTTGCCATCGAACTCGTCTGTGAGGATCTGCGCGGCTTTGTGTAGATTCCTGGCCCGGCTGTAATAGCCCAGCCCTTCCCACTGCTTCAAAACTTCCTGCTGGTCAGCCTCTGCAACCCTCTGCACTGTCGGGAAGCGCGCCATCCAACGCTTGAAATAATCGGCGACAACTGTCATGCGGGTCTGCTGGGCCATAATTTCGCTAACCCAAACCGCATACCCATCCCGCGCGCCGGCCGGGCCGGCGCGCCAGGGCAGATCCCGCTGCTGTTGAGAATGCCAGGCGACCAGACGATCGGCAATTTCGCTAAACATCCATCTATTTGTCGGCCGACCAAGCCGTCAAATCCGCTGAATCGCCAGTGCCGCTGAGCGCGTTCACGAGCAGGCGTACCGCATTGCGCACGTCGTTGTAATCGATCACCTGCGAGGGTGTATGGATGTAGCGGCAGGGGATCGAGACCGCGCCGGCGGGGACACCTGCCCGACTGATCTGTACAGCGGCGGCGTCGGTCGAACCGAACTCCAACACCTCCATTTGGTAGGGCACATCGTAGACCTGCGCCGTATTCACCAGCCAGCGGCGCACGCCAGGATGGGCGATCATGTACCTATCCATTACCTTTATGGCCGGGCCGTTGCCCAGCGCCACCTCCATCGGGGTCGCCTGAGGAAAATCGCCGGTGGCAGTCACATCAATGGCCAGGATGATATCCGGGGCCAATCCGTAACCGGCGGTGGTGGCCCCGCGCGCGCCCACTTCCTCCTGCACTGTAAAGACGGCGTGGATTTCGTGGGGCGTGTTGGCAAGTTCCCGCAGCGTTTGCACCAGCACAGCGCAGCCGATACGATTATCAAGATTGGGCGCGAACAGACGATCGCCCACTGCCCCGAAACCACTGCGAAAGACAGCTGTATCCCCGACCTGAACCTGAGCATCCTCCTTGGCGGTCGCGCCCACGTCCAGAAACATCTTGTCGGCTATGACGGCGTTGCGGGGGAGCGGCGCGCCTTCCAGCCCGAACGCGCCTTCGACACCGTTGGCAAAATGGACCCGGCTGCCGATGAGCGCATTGGGCAGCACCCCACCGACAGTCGTAAAGCGACAGAAGCCTTGGGCGTCTACATGAGTAACCATCACGCCGATCTCGTCCATATGCGCGGCCAGCATCACCCGCTTGCCGAATCGACCGCAGTCGCTATGTTCGACAGATGGAGAGCGACTTCGTCCGACTGAACCGTTGCCGGTGGGGCGCTTAATCGCGATCAGGTTGCCGAGCCTGTCCGCGCGCAGCTCATCGACCACGCCGGCCAACTGTTCGCCGATTGCCTCCCGGATCCGCTCCTCCTGCCCACTGGGGCCGAACACATCACAAAACGCCTGAATTAACTCTTTCATTCTTCGCTCTTCGCTCCATTTGCCAACACTTGTCTCATCAGCTCGATCGTATGCTCCACATCGGCCGGGTCCATCAGCGCCGCGGGCGTATGGATATAGCGACAAGGCACGGCCACAGCCACAGATGGCGCCCCTTCACGGGCCAGATGGATCGCGCCTACATCTGTGCCGCCGACCCCGGGTTGTTTAATCTGATAGGGAATGTCGTGGGCGGCGGCGGTCTGTGTCAGAAGGCGCACAAGGTGACGGTCGGCGTAGGCCGAGCGGTCCATCACCGAGATCGCTGGACCTTTGCCCAATTCCGTCGTCGGGCTGACGTCCTTCTTCCGCGGCAGATCATCGGCGACAGTGCCCTCCAGCGCAAAGGCGACATCCGGCTCGACCGCATAGGCGGCCACCCGTGCGCCGCGCAAGCCGATCTCTTCCTGCACGGTAAAGGCCCCCACCAACTCGCATGGGTAGCGACCCTCCAGAAGTTGGGCCAGGATGTAGCAACCCACCCGGTCGTCAAAAGCCTTGCCCTTCAGTAGCCGCCCGAACTGCTCAAAACTGCTCTCAAACGTTATCATATCCCCCGGCTCGATGCCGCCCGCGCCGCCCGTGTCGATGAGCAGATCAGCGAGCGGGATGACGCGCTTGCCGGCTCGCGCCCCATGCGGCGCACGCAGGACCACGCCGGGCACGGCCTCCGCCCCGATCCGTACCCGTTTCCCAGGCAGAATACGCGGGTCCAGGCCGCCGACACTGCGGAACTTCAGGACGCCGTCGGCGTTGCCGCGCATGACCAGCCCGCCCACTTCGTCCATATGCGCCGCGAGCAGCACACGATTTTGTCCTGGACCGTGAGAAGGCCCTTTGCGGGCAATGAGATTGCCGATGGAGTCGACCGTAAGCTCGTCCACGTGAGGCGTGAGCGCTTCCCGCAGGATGGCCCGCACTTCGCCTTCCTGGCCCGCGATCCCGCGGGCATTGGATAGCTTTTCAAGCAGGTCATTCATGGCAGTCACCCTAATCACATAAATCAGACCCTTGATTTACATGATGAAGATGATGAACTGCAGTTATCATGGCAATCATACAAATCAGACCCTTGATCTGCTTGATTTATATGCTGGGGATGATGAACTGCGGTTATCATGGCAATCACATGAATCAGTGGTCGTCGAGGGCCAGAACGGACAGATCGTCCGGCAGATCGCTAATGGCCTCCGCCAGCAGCCTTGCGGCGCGTTCGATGTCTTGGAGGACGACCGATTCGGCGGGTGTGTGCATATTGCGGATGGGCACGGAAAGCAGGGCTGTGGGAATGCCCGACCGGGAAACCTGCATGGCCCACGCGTCGGCGCCGGAATGGCCGGGCAGAACTTCGCTGGTGAAAGGGATTTCGTGACGCTCGGCCGTGCTGACGAGCAGCGCCCGCAGTTTCGGGTGCAGATTCGGCCCCAATCCGATGGCCGGCCCGCTATCCATGGGCAGGGATTCCTCGGCGGGGGCGCCGGGCTGTTCGGCGAAGGTCACATCCAGCGCGATGCCCACAGCCGGCGCAATCTGAAAGCTAGCGGTCGTAGCGCCTCGCAGGCCGATTTCCTCCTGTACTGTCACCACCGCATAGATGTCCCAGGCATGGGTACGGCTCTGCAGGATACGCAAGGCCTCCAATAGGACGACAATCGACACGCGGTTGTCCAGTGCCTTGCCGCTGGCCTGCCCCTTGCCCAGCCGGCTGGCGGGGCGGCGAATGGAAACGAAATCTCCCACTGCCACAGACTCGGCCAGTTCAGCCGCGGTCAGGCCGACATCGATGAACAGATCCGCTTGGGCGAAGGGCTTCTGCCGTTCCTCCGCGGACAGCACGTGGGGCGGACGGCTGGCGATCAGGCCCGGCAGGTCGCTGCTGCCGTGAACGGTCACTTCCTGGGCGGGCAGCGTCCCCATATCGACGCCGCCGACGGGGGCGAAGCGTAGAAAGCTCCGCTCCAGTCTGGTGACGATCAGGCCGATCTCGTCCATGTGGGCAGCCAGCATCACCCGGTTATGGGCAGGGCTGGCGCCCCGTTTGGAGCCGATGAGATTGCCGAGGGCATCAACGCGCAGCGCGTCCACCAGTGGCGCCAGGTGGCCGCTGACAGCGGCGCGGATCCGCTCCTCCTGACCGCTAACGCCTGGGGTTTCGCTCAGCTCTTGCAAAAGAGAGAATATATCTGTACCTGGGGGGCGGCAGTAGCTAGTCACTATCCGACAGGCGACCCGCATTGGCCGAAGAGAAGAGGAAGAAAGAAGATCAGCGCGACGACGGCCCAGACCCAAACCGGCATACCGAGCAAAAGCATCGGTCGTTTCGGCTTCTTTTCGACCGGGCGCGGCAAGGGTGTCTGGCAGCGCCAGCAGACATCCTTATCGTCAGGATTCCAGGTACCGCAGTTGGTACAGTCGGACATACGGCCTTCCCAAATCAACAAGGTTCATTTTCAGGTAGTTTTTGTATGCTAACACAGAAGCAGGGCACGGGCAAACGGCGGCGCAGCGGCATATAACACTGCGCCACCTCTACATGCGCACTTGGATGGCGCTTCCGCTCTCATAGCGGCGCAGACCCCGATAAAAGATCAAAACCGCCAGAGCCAGAAATAGTACGGCGCCGGCGCTGATCTGAATCAACTGTCCTAAATCGAATTGGCGCACGAACTCGGCCGGCAGCGCGCCGACAAAAGCCGCCGGGATGATCGTAAACAGCAGCAATTTGGCTGTGCCGTCGAAGAGTGTGATCGGATAGAGGGAAAACGTAATGATTGCGTTGAATGCGTTGGTCGTCAACAGGCTGGAGTTGCCAATCCAGAAGGTAAGGCTCTGCACCAGCGTAAAAAAGCCAATCAGTACGGCTATGGCCCCCAGGCAGGCAAGCGCAAAGCGCAACAGAAGCAATCCGCTGAACGCGCCGGAGAAGACGACTGCGACGGCAAAGCTGAGCAGGCCATATACGAAATCGCCAGCAGAAGACGCGATGCTGCGACTTGCCAGCACGTGTAGCAAGACAGGACGAGGCAGGGACAGGTAGTAGTCCAGCTGTCCCTGGGCAATGATCGACGACAATCGGACACTGTTGCCGAAGAGAAATGTGCCGGCGCCGAAGCCAGTGGCGACAACGCCAAACAGGAAGAACATATCCACCAGCCCCCAGCCGTTGATCTGCTCGAAGCGGGCGAAGAATATGATCCAGAAAACGAAATAGATGGCGTTGTTCAGCATCATACCGATCATCTGCGTCAGAAAGGAGATACGGTATTCCATGGCGCTGAGAAGATTCGTTTTCCAGAGAGCCATAAGGAAGGAGAGATGACGAATCATGTCAGCCTCCATTGATCACCAGCCGGGCCACGGCCCAACGGTAGAAGATCCAGACAATGCCGCCGACGAGCGCCAGCCAGATGCCCTGCCGCAAGAGAACGGCGCCCAAACGCGCGAGGCTGGGATCGACGAAGAGCCGGGCCGGGCCGAAGATGATCCAGGCGAAGGGCAGGTTGAGGGAGATTTGTTGCAACCATGCCGGGAAAAAATCCAGCGGAATCAACAGACCGCCCAGAACCAGCAGAAACTTCTGATAGATGAAGCGGAAGGCGCTGGCATCTTCAGTGACGAACGCACTCAGGCCGATCAGCGCGGAGAAGCAGAAATCCAGCAGCCAGGCGATGACCACGGCGACGGTCGCCAATACCCAGCCGGCGATGCCTGGCGGGGGGCCCACCATCAGCCAGACCACCGCGCCACCGATGAGGAGATTGCCGCCAAAGGCCAGAACGCTGTCGCCCAGCCCGGCGGCGAAGTGATAGAGAATGAAATTGAACGGTTTGTTGAGCAGATAGGCCACGCTGCCATCCTTCACCTGCTCGGAGATCGTATCGGACAGATCCCGTTTGCTCAGCATCACGGCTTCGGCCATCATCAGGTACCACATCGTGTCCTACAAGGTCAGCCCTGCAATCGACTGTGTGCCCGTCGCGCCATATGTCACCCGCCACAGGTTCATATAGATCCACATAAAAAGGACAATCAGGACGCTGCGTCCCAGCAGGTCCATGGGGTAGGCGAAGCTGTTGAGCAACTGGGTGCGAAAGATGGCCCAATATTTGCCCGTCAGACTATGCATTCTCCGCCTCTGCGCGCGCGTAGATGGTGCGGATCACGTCCTCCAGGGATGGCTCCGATACGGTCACATCCGCCAGACTGCCTGCGCTCGCCAGGCCGCTGATCACCGGCTCTACCGGCGTCGCGCGCGCGTCAAAGCGCATCTTCGCGCCGTAGCGCCCCACCTTGAGCATCTCCACGCCGGGTAGGCTGAAGTCCGGCGGCAGTTGCTCGTTGTAACGCACATCCACATACTTGACGGTCAGGTAACGACGTTTGAGGGCCGATACCTTGTCCCGATAGACAATCTCCCCGTGGTTGATGATGATCACCCGTTTACACAGGGCCTCGATGTCACCGGCGTCGTGGCTGGTGAGCAGCACGCCCACCCCTTCCAGCGCGTTCATCCGCTGGATCGTCTCGCGCAGGCGCTGTTTGGCGACCACATCCAGGCCGATAGACGGCTCGTCCAGCAGGAGGATACGCGGCTTGTGCAGGAGGGAGGCGGCCACTTCACAGCGCATGCGCTGGCCCAAGGAGAGCTTGCGCACCGGCGTTTCCAGCAGATCTTCGATCTCGAACGCCTCGGCCAGAAAAGCGATGCGACGACGCAGGGCAGCGTCCTCCACTTCGTAGATCTTGCCGAAGAGATAGAACGTATCCACTGCCGGCAGGTGGTACCAGAGTTGGGGACGCTGGCCAAAGACCGAGCCGATCTGAAAGGCGAGCGCCTGACGCTGCCGCCAGGGCACATAGCCCAACACAGAGGCCTCGCCGCTGCTTGGGTGCAGGATGCCGGTGAGGATTTTGATTGTGGTTGATTTGCCGGCGCCGTTGGGGCCGATGAAGCCCAGCAGCTCCCCTTCCTGCATCGCGAAGGAGATCCCCCGCACTGCGTCCACCGTCTGCCAGGTGGGCCGCCACAGCGCGCGCAGGCTGCCGCGTATGCCGGCAGCCTTGCGTTTTGTCTGGAAGGTCTTGCGCAGATTGCTTACAGAGATAGCGGGCATCGACAGGGATCCTTTCGAACAGCTCATCTTTCGCAATTATCAGCGCAAAGGGGGGGGGCAATGCCAAGCAAAAGGGGTCATGAACGCAAGCCGAGAGCCATCCGCTTTTCTGCAAATCACCTCTGATTTGCTAAAATTGATGTCTGTGCGTAGTTGTCAATACGGTTTTGCGGTTTTTTTCCGATCTCCCATCGGCTATAATTTAGAAACAAAGTGAGGCGTCCGATGAAAAGGCTTTCAACGTTTGAGATCCGCAGGCTCTTTCTCGAATATTTTCAGGAACTGAACCATCAGATCGTGGACAGCAGCGGTCTGGCGCCGGCAGACGACCCGACGCTGTTGTTCGTCAACGCCGGCATGGTGCAGTTCAAGGACGTCTTTTTGGGTCTGGAGAAACGGGACTACCGCCGGGCCACCACCTCCCAGAAATGCCTGCGGGTGAGTGGTAAGCACAACGATCTGGAAAACGTCGGCCCCAGCCCCCGCCATCACACGTTCTTTGAAATGCTGGGCAACTTCTCCTTCGGCGATTACTTCAAAAAGGAGGCCATTCAGTTCGCCTGGCATCTGCTCGTCCATGAACTGGGCCTCTCGCTCGATCGGCTCTGGTTCACGGTCTATACCGACGACAACGAGGCCGAGGAACTCTGGCAGAATGTGGGCGCGCCGCCGGATCGGATTCTGCGCTTTGGCAAAAAGGACAACTGGTGGGAGATGGGCGATGTCGGTCCCTGCGGGCCTTGTTCGGAGATCCACTACTACTGGGGCGATCTGAAGCGCCAGACAGCGGCCGGCGTCAATGTGGACGACGAGTATCTGGAAATCTGGAATCTGGTCTTCATGCAGTACGAGCAGCGCGAGCCGAACGGCGACCTGATCCCCCTGCCCAGACCCAGCGTGGACACCGGCGCCGGCCTGGAACGGATCGCCTCGATCCTGCAAGGCAAGGACAACAACTACGACACCGACGCCTTTACGCCGTTGCTGGATCGCATTCAGGAACTGTTGGGCCACAGCGACGCGCAACGCATGCGGCATCTGGTCGGCTATCGGGTCATCGCCGACCACGGCCGCGCCGTCACCTTTCTCATCAGCGACGGGGTGATGCCCGGCAACGAGGGCCGCGATTACGTCGTGCGCATGATCCTGCGCCGGGCCGCCCGCTTTGGCAAGCTGGTCGGCTTCGAAAAGCCCTTCCTGGCCGATATCTGCCGCATCGTCATCGCCGAATACGGCGCGCATTACACCGTATTGCAAGCCAATGAGGCCTTTATTCTGCAGACGGTCACCGCCGAGGAGGAACGCTTCCAGCGGGCCTTGAACACAGGCCTCTCCCTGTTGAATGGGCTGATGGAACGTTTGCGGGCCGGCGGCGCGCAGGTCATCCCCGGCGAGGACGCCTTCCGTCTATGGGACACCTACGGGTTCCCCCTGGATATCACCCGCGACGTGGCCCAGGAGAACGGCTTTGGCATCGACGAAGCCGGCTATCAGGCTGCGCTGGAACAGCAGCGCCAACAGTCCGGCGGCGACCAGCAAGGCGCGGCCGCGGATGTCTCTATCTACGTGACCCTGCTGGAGGATCTGCGCGCCCGCGGCGCTCTGGGCGAGGAGGGCGTGCGCCATCTGATCTATGAAAACGCTGAAGACGCCGACACCTCTGTCATCGGCCTGCTGAAGGATGGCCAGGCGGTCGCCCAGGCCCATGCCGGCGACCAGGTGGAGCTGATTCTGCCAGAGACGCCCTTTTATGTGGAGAGCGGCGGCCAGGTCAGCGACAGCGGCGAGATCGAGTACTTCCCAGAAGATATGCAGAAGCCGGTCTGGTCGGTAAGGGTGCGAACCACGCGGCGGCCGATTCCGGGGCTAATCGTCCACGTGGGCGAAGTCGCCAGCGGCGCCGTGCAGGTGGGGGATCCGGCCTACGCGGTCATAGAGACCCAGCGCCGCTGGGATATCATGCGTAACCACACAGCCACACACGTGCTGCATGCCGAGCTGCGCGCGCAACTGGGCGCCCACGTGCGCCAGCGGGGCTCATTGGTGGCCCCGGATCGCCTGCGTTTCGACTTTTCCCACACCCAGCCACTCAGCGCGGGGCAGTTGACCGCCATCGAACAGGCGGCCAATGCGGCCGTTCTCGCCAACTATCCGGTCAAGGATCATTGGACCAGCTTCGACCGGGCGGTAGCCGAAGGCGCGCTGGCCTTCTTCGAGGAGAAGTACAGCGACACTGTGCGCGTCATCTCCATCGATGAAGGGGATGACGCCTTCTCCAAAGAGCTGTGCGGCGGCACGCACGTGGAAACCACCGGCGAGATCGGTCCGTTTATGATTACCAGCGAAGGCAGCAGCGCGGCCGGCGTGCGCCGCATAGAGGCGCTGACCGGCCGCGCGGCCCAGGCCCTGCTGGCAGCCCGCCTGGCCGCGCTCAATGAAGTCGCCGCCAGCTTGCGGGTGCCCCCGGAGCAGACAGTGGCCGCGCTGCAGCGACTTCAGGAGCAGAACCGGCAGCTCGAACGGCAGCTGGAACAGATGCGCGGCGAGGTCGCCCGCCAACAGAGCGAAAACCTGCTCAGCCATGCGGTGCAGTTGAACAGCCTGGCCGTCCTGGCTGAGCAGGTGGAGGCCAGAGATGTGGACACCCTGCGCCAGATGACCGACTGGTTCCGCGACAAACTGGGCAGCAGTGTTGTGGTGCTGGGCTCGGTGATCAACGAAAAACCGATGCTGGTGGCCGCTGCCACAGACGACGCCATTGAGAAGGGCATCCACGCCGGCAATCTTGTGCGCGACGCGGCCAAAATCGTCGGCGGCGGCGGCGGCGGACGCCCGCATATGGCCCAGGCCGGCGGCCGCCATGCCGACAAACTGCCCGAAGCCCTCGGCCAAGTGGCCGGATGGGTTGAGGAAAGGCTAACTGCAGTTGCCAGTGGCTAGTGACCAGAAACGGCGCTAACCACTGACTACCGATCACTTCCAATGCCCGAACTCCTTTACGTCGAGGCGGACATAAAAATCGAATCTCTGCGCCAGGAACTGGCGCGTATGGGTAGCGGCGCGGTGGCGGTGATTTTGCCCCAAGGCTGCAGCCAATTGGAGAGTTTGCCGCGTTTGCGTCTGCTTCAGCGCCAAGCCCAGATGAAGGATCAGGATCTGGCGTTGGTGACCCAGGACCTGCCCATCCGCCACAACGCCCGACAGCTGGGCATCCCCGTCTTCAGCAGCGAAGCGGCCTTGCAGGGGCGACGTTGGCGTATGAATAGCCCTGTACCCTACATCAAGCCCAACGACCCGAGCGCCGGGCTGCCCGATCCACCCCCTTGGCGCCAACAGAACGGCTCTGCCAATGTGCAGGTCGTGGCGCGCCCCAGCCTCTACCGCAGCCGCCAGCGTCGTATTCGCGCCGCGCGCAACTACCAACGCCCGTCCCCTCTGTGGCTACAGGTGTTTGGCTACCTGCTAGTGGGCTTGTTCTTGGCCGTATTCCTCGGCGGATTCGTCTATTTTGTCCTGCCGGCCGCCACAGTCACGCTCGTGCCCGGTCAGCGCGCCTTGGAAACGACAGTCCTCCTGACCGCGGATCCGCAGGTGGAGGCCATCGATTTTGAGAAGGGGCTGCTACCAGGTCGGTTGATGGCAATCGACGTAGAGTCTACGGAAAGCGTCGCCACCACCGGCCGCGGGCGGTCGGCGGTGGCGACGGCCGAAGGAACCGTTGTCTTTACCAACCAGACAAACCGCACTGTGCGGGTCCCTGCCGGCACGATCGTCTCGACCAGTACAGGCGATCGCATCGACTTTCGCACCCGCGACGAGATTGAGATTCTCGGCCCCACCGGCGCCCAGACGACGGTTGAGATCGAAGCGACCGAGCCGGGCGTGCAGGGCAATGTGCGCGACAATACCATCACCACAGCGCCCGGCGCGCTGCGCTCCCAAGTGCGGGTGACCAACCCGACAGCGACTACGGGCGGCGAGTCCGCGCTGGTGCGGGTGGTCACGCAGAGCGATAAGGACAGACTGCTCGAGCAGGTAAAGGCCGATATCCGCATCCGGGCCTATGACGAGTTGCTGCCGAAACTGCGAGAGGACGAGTGGATGTCGTCAGAGTCGATTTATACATTTGTCATCGCTCAGTTTTTCGATCACTTCAATGATGAACCCGCCGACGAACTCACTCTCACACTACGGATGCGGATCCAAGGGGTTGGCATCAGCCAGAGCGCATCCCATGAGGCGGCGAGGAGGGCGCTGCGGCAGGCGGTGCCGGAACGGGGCCAACTGGTGGCCGAATCGATCAAAGTTTTTGTTGAGCCGCAGATAGTGGTCAACGGGCGCACACTCCGCTACTCCGTCACCGCACAGGGGAATTATGTGATTCCCATCGACGCCAGGGCCGTCAGCTATGCTGTGACCGGCCTGACGGTCGAGGAAGCGACCCGCAAACTGGAGGCAGAGTGGCTGCTGGCCAAAGCGCCGGCGTTCTATCAGGACCCGGACTGGTTCGCCACTCTGCCCCAGATCGCCAGCCGCATCCAGGTGCGGGTGGAGTTGGGCGAGGCGACCCGTAGCGCGCAAGCGCCAGACAGAGTCGATGATCCCACAGCTCCTCCACACACGCCCTGAGACGCCGGGGAAGATCCTGGCCCTGGATGTGGGTGACGCGCGTATCGGCGTCGCCACCTGTGATCCCCTGGGCCTGACTGTACGCCCTCTGCGCACCCTGCGTCGACGCAGTCGTCGCCAGGATTTCGATGCCCTCGCCCAAATCTACGCCGAGGAGGAAGCCGGCCTGGTGGTGTGTGGATTGCCCCTGAATATGGATGGCAGCGAAGGGCCCCAGGCCCGCAAAGCGCGCAACTGGGCGGCGCGCTTCGCCAGGGCTTTGCGGGCCATCCGCGGCGAACCGGCGCCGGTCGTCTTCTGGGACGAGCGCCTCAGCAGCTTTGCCGCCGACGAATGGATCGCTGAGGCAGGGCCGCACGCGGCCGGGCAGGATGCGATCGCCGCGGCCGTCATTCTGCGCAGTTTTCTGGAGGCCCGCCGCACAGGACGGATAGCCGACTACGGGCGCATCGACCTGCCGGATGTGTAGGCGTAAGCCGAATCGAACAACGCAACGATGCCCAAAAGTTGGGAGGTTGCACCGTCCGAGTTGTCGATATGCGCGAACAGGCTGAGAAGCAGCAGTTTCAGGGGGCAATTACTGGTTACTGACCACTAGCCACTGCAGTACCGTCATCGCGCCCCGTCATTCCACATTTCGGCGCGGCGCATGAATACCGCAGGGTCTTCCCGCCACTCTCCATAGCCGATGCGCCGGTCATCCGTCAGCCAGTCGATCTTCTCGTTAAGACAGGATGCCAGTTCCGCATCGTCTGCGGCGAGTGTAAAGCCCCCATATTCGACCTTATCATCGAGGGCCGTGACCACAAAGGAGCCGTCGTGCGCATAGGCGGCGTCCCGGTTGCCGATTTCTCCTCTGGCCACCGCGTCTATCGTGCCAGCGCCGAGGGCATCGAGAAGTTCCACTTCGCCGAGCTCGTCCCCGAGATAGATCACTTGGGGCATGGTTTCCGCAGGTGGATGGAGGCGCTGCCTCCCCGCAAGGATGGGAGATTCACCGGCCGCGGTGATGACGTACTCCGCGCCGCCATCGGCGACCACCGTGCCTTGTGGCGTGTCAACGCGCACGCCCGCGGCCAGAACGCCATCCGCATCGACAAGGCCCGTCAGTTCCAGCAGACGGAACTCTCCCGTGGTGCCGGCAAGCGCGCCAACGCGCGCATCGCTGGTCAGGGTATCGTGGCTGGCAAGGCGCTCCGCGTCTTCGGCGCGCGCCAGAAGTGACTGGCGAAAGGCGATATGGCCCGACGTAAAGGTGACGACTTTATTGCCTGTCGCGTCCTGGGTTCGGGAGTCGAGAATCGTGATGCCGCCGCCGACAATGTCATATTGCGGGCCGGCCGATTGCAGCCAGATGTCATCCCAGATTGCGATAGGGTGGCGGGAAAAGGACAAACCCACGCCCTCCATGGCTTCGAGAGCGGTCAGCAGATCCGCTTCATAGCCAAGATGGTCGTTAAATCCTTCGGACTCCGGATCTTCGTCCGCCGCGTAACTGACGGGCGCGAAAAAGGCGTAGAAGCCAACATCGAGAACGCGCTCGTCATCCACGCAGGCCTGCGACGGGGCAACGGCCTGCGACGGGGCGACGGCTTGCGGCGGAGCGACGTCAAATGTGCAGGCGACGAGGCAGAGAAACGACATTCCAAGCGCGGCGGCCCGGGCGAGGAAGGCAGGTGTGGGTACAATGGTTGCGATCATGATCTTCTCTTTACAGGTGGCGCTTTTTTCCGTTCAATCGATCGTCTCATATAGCAAGGCTATGTATGCTATTATAGCATTCATGCCGCCAAAGGATAAAGGATACGATTGAGTTGGGCGCGTTTCTGTCTGTTCCGCTGCTGCCCGCAGCGCCTGGGCGTAGAGCAGGCAAACCAAGGAGGAAATCCATGTCAGAAAAGAAGAGCAGCGCCAATCTCGGTTTTGAGAACCAACTGTGGGCCGCGGCCGACAAGCTGCGCGGGCATATGGACGCCGCCGAGTATAAACATGTGGTTCTCGGTCTCATCTTCCTCAAATACATCTCCGACGCCTTCCAAGCCCACCACGACCGGCTTAAGGCAACGGAATACGCCGATCCCGAAGATCGTGACGAGTACGCGGCCGTCAATATCTTCTGGGTGCCCAAGGAGGCCCGCTGGGAAGCGTTGCAGGCCAGCGCCAAGCAGCCGACCATCGGCAGCCTGATCGACGGGGCCATGGTGGCCATCGAGAAGGAGAACCCCAAACTGAGACGTGTGCTGCCCAAGGAGTATGCCCGCCCGGCCCTCGATAAGACCCGTCTGGGCGAGCTTGTTGACATTATCAGCCGCATCGGGCTGGGGAACGACGCAGCGCGTGCGCAGGATATCCTCGGCCGCGTCTACGAGTACTTCCTCGGTCGTTTCGCCGCCGCCGAGGGCAAAGGCGGCGGCGAATTCTACACGCCCCAGTGCGTGGTCGATCTGCTCGTCAGAATGATCGAGCCATACAGGGGCCGGGTGTACGACCCCTGCTGCGGATCGGGCGGTATGTTTGTGCAGAGCGAACGCTTTGCGGCGGCGCGCGCTATGGGCGACATCGCCATCTACGGGCAGGAGTCCAACCCCACCACCTGGCGGCTGGCGATGATGAATCTGGCCATCCGCGGGCTGGATGCCAACCTGGGTGGGCAGAACGCCGACAGCTTTCACAACGACCTGCACAAGGATCTGCGCGCCGATACCATCCTCGCCAATCCGCCCTTTAACATGAGCGACTGGGGCGGGCAGCGGCTGCGCGAAGACGCGCGCTGGCAATACGGAATCCCGCCGCTCAGCAACGCCAACTACGCTTGGATCCAGCATTTTATCCAACATCTCTCGCCCACGGGCATCGCCGGCTTCGTCATGGCCAACGGCTCCATGTCCACCAATACAGCGGGCGAAGGCGATATCCGCCGGGCCATCATTGAGGCCGACCTGGTAGACTGCATGATCGCGCTGCCTGGCCAGCTCTTTTACACAACGCAGATACCGGTCTGCCTCTGGTTCGTGACCCGCAACAAGAAGAGCCGGGCCGGCCACACGCTGTTCATCGACGCGCGCAAGCTGGGTGTGCTCGTCGACCGCGCCCATAGGGACCTGACTGAAGAGGAACTCGATAGAATGGCGAAAACCTATCATGCCTGGCGTAAGGAAGGGGATGCGGGGAAGTACGCCGACGTCCCCGGTTTCTGCAAGAGCGAGACCTTGGAGGAAATCCGCAAGCACGGCCATGTGCTGACCCCGGGCCGGTACGTTGGCGCGGAGTCGCAGCCGGACGATGGGGTCCCCTTTGAGGAAAAGATGGCCCAGTTGACGGCGCAATGGCGCCGGCAGCAGGCCGAAGCCCGCAAGCTGAACGCCGCCATCGAGGCCAATCTGCAGACGCTTGGCTTCTGATAGGGGGCTGGCCAGCGATTCGTGGGTCGATCGTCGCTTTCCTCATTTGATAGCGTTGGCTACTTCGATAGAGTGTACATAAGGTTCGTGGGAACACATGTTGAGTACGACCGCATAGATGTGAGGAGGACGCAGATGATCAGCCTACAGACCAAACTTACCTACGCCGATTACCTGGAGATGTCGGACGATGAACGCTACGAACTTCTGAATGGAGAGTTGGTTATGGCCCCAGCGCCGCTTATCGGTCACCAATACGTACTGAGCAAACTGCACATAGAAATGGGGGCATTCGTAGATGAGCATAACTTGGGGGATATGTATTCCGCCCCCACGGATGTAGTACTGTCGGACACGGATGTGGTGCAGCCGGACCTGCTGTTCGTCTCCAAGGAGCGAGAGGACATCCTCACTCCTGAGAACATTCAAGGCGCGCCCGATCTGGTCGTCGAAATCCTGTCTCCCTCTACAGCCGCGCGCGACAGGACGCTCAAACTCGATCTGTATGCGCGACACGGCGTGCACGAGTACTGGTTGGTGGATCCCGACGCCAGGACGATCATGGTTTTGCTGCGAGGCGAGCGGCGTTTCGAGGTTGCGGGCATCTACGGGGAAGGGCAGACCTTGCATTCGCCCACCCTGGAAGGCTTCAGCATGGTCTTGGAGGGGAAATTCAGACGGCGGTGACGCTCTACCGAAGTGGAGCCGAGAAACTACATACGGGTAGAAGTTCCTGTTGAAGGTGTGTAAAGGATATAATCGCCAGCAAAACGCGCTGATTGAAACCAAGAACGGATGTTTGCCGCCCTTTGGCGGGCGTGAGGGAGCCGACGCCAGGACCCGATACGCCTACAAGAACTCGGCCACCCAGGTCCTGCTTCTGCAGGAGGTGATTGACAGCCTGAAGCCGGCCGGCAGGGCCGGCTTCGTTGTGGACGAAGGGCTGCTGTTCAGTGCGACCTGTTTGGGAACATAGTACAATCAATATAGTAGGGACTGTTGTTAATTCGTTGTGAGAATCATCGCCAAGAGGACGCTCCGGCAAGTTCTGGGAGCGACACCCGGCCGCCATGGAGCCACTTCAAGTTTGGCGCCGGGAAGTCAGCAAACAACACTTGGGATACACCGGCAAAGGTGAGGGAGCTGCACCCTCGCGCCAGTATCGTTGGCAATCAGCGTGTGGTGTTCAGAATCAAAGGCAACGACTATCGTCTGGTCGTTGTTGTCAAGTATCCATACCACAGAGTTTACATAAGGTTCGTGGGAACACATGTTGAGTACGAGCGGATAGACGTGAGGGGGGTATAGCCAGTCATGCGCAAGATCAAGCCAATACGAAATGAAGCGGACTATGAAGCGGCGCTTGCACGCATTGACGAGCTAATCGATGCCGAGTATGGAACTCCAGAGGACGAAGAGCTCAGCGTGATAAGCGATCTCGTCGAACTATACGAGGACAAGCAGTACCCGATAGGCTTTCCCAGCGCAGTCGCCGCGATCGAGTTCCAGATGGACCAGCACGGTCTGACCCCGCGCGACCTGCTCCCGTACATAGGCAGCCGCGCCAAGGTCTCCGAAGTCCTGTCAGGCAAGCGGGATATCACTATGTCGATGGCCCGCGCGCTTCACAAGCATCTGGGAATCTCTGCCGAACTCCTGCTGCAGGAGCCCGGCGCGGCCTTCGACTCTATGTTCGACGAAATCGATCCGCGCAGATTTCCTCTGAGGGCCATGGCGAAGCGCGGATGGATCCCGAATGTCCCCAACCTGATGGACAAAGCCGAGGAGTTGGTCGCCGGTCTGATCGAGCGCGCCGTTCGTTGTTATCGACGTTAAGCCGGTGACTACTGGATAGACGAAAGGGACGAGCTACCTGCCGACTGCCGCCCGAGTGGATTTTCGTGGCAAAGATAAAGCTGAACTATGAAGCGGGAGAACACATGATGATTTCAGTCGTTGGGGAGCGGGCCGCCAAACTGAAGCAGCTCTGTCACCACTACCGCGTCGCCCGGCTCGATCTGTTCGGATCGGCCGCGACGGATCGCTACCATCCCGAGGAAAGCGACCTGGACTTCGTAGTCGAGTTTCAGCCGCTGCCGTTCGGCGACTATGCCGACGCGTACTTCGGCCTGCTGGAAGCCCTGAAGCAGCTTTTCGGACGGCCCGTGGACCTGATGGTCGGCTCGGCCATTAAGAATCCCTACTTCTGGCAATCAGTAGAGGAGACCAGGATGCCGATCTATGAGGCTTGAGGCCAGAAAGTATCTGTATGACATCCAGCAGGCTATCGGCTTGCTGAGAGAGTTCACCACCGGCAAGTCATTTGGAGAGTACGAACGCGACGCCATGCTGCGCGCGGCGGTCGAGCGTAAGTTTGAGGTCATCGGTGAGGCATTGGGCCAACTGGCTAGGCTTGACGAAGCGGTGGCTACCCGGATCAGTGGGTACCAACGCATCATCGCCTTCCGAAATGTTCTCATCCACCAGTACGCTGACGTCGATGACCGGCTGGTGTGGGACGTTTTGGAAACATACCTTCCCGTGCTGGGCCGCAAGATTTGTTTCCTTTCCAGCGAGATTACAGGTACACTACTTGCTGATTGCTTGGGCCAGCTAAGAGGAAATTCAGCACAATAAAAGATTGGTAATCAGAATAAGCACCCTTGTCGATGATAGAGGGCAGAGCAGGCATGAGGAACGAGTGGAGGTCGACGACCATTGGTGAGTTTACGCCGTTTGTCTACGGAAAGGGCCTGCCGGAGCGTGAGCGGAATTCAGCAGGCACTGTACCCGTGTTCGGTTCAAATGGCGTTGTCGGATTCCACGACGCAGCATTGACGAATGGGCCAACGATCATTATCGGTCGTAAAGGGACTGTGGGAGCAGTTCATTACTCGTCGGTTCCGTGCTGGCCCATAGATACAACCTACTTCGTCACTGCTATTGACCCTCAACTTCTCAGGTTTAAGTACTACGCGCTAAAGACTCTCGGCTTAGAGAGCATGAACGAGGATAGCGCGGTTCCGGGACTAAATCGCAAGGCCGCCCATGCGCGCGCGTTGCGCGTGCCGGAGGAACCTGTGCAGCGGGCCATCGCGCATATTCTGGGGACGCTGGACGACAAGATCGAACTGAACCAGCGCATGAACGAGACGCTGGAAGAGATGGCCCGCGCTCTGTTCAAATCGTGGTTCGTCGACTTCGACCCGATACGCGCCAAGATGGAGGGCCGCTGGCGACGCGGCGAGTCGCGGCCGGGGATGCCGGCGGAGCTGTACGACATCTTTCCCGATCGGCTGGTCCCGTCGGAGTTGGGGAAGATCCCGGCGGGGTGGGGGGTTAGAACGTTAGGCGATCTGTCTCACAAGCCCCAATACGGATATACGGCATCGGCGAAAAATGAAACTGTCGGCCCAAAGTTCCTTCGGATCACCGACATCAATAAGAAAGCATGGATTGAATGGGGGGCGGTGCCATACTGCGAGATTACTGACAAAAATTTCGACAAGTACCGCCTGTACAAGGACGATGTTCTCATTGCCCGTATGGCAGATCCCGGTCACGGAGTCGTGATCGAAGAAGATCAAGAGGCTGTCTTCGCGTCGTATTTGATTCGCTTTCGCCCTAAACACGAGGTGTACGCCCGTTTTCTTCAGTACTGGCTTCGATCAAACGGATATTGGGAGCTAGTGCGCGGCAGGGGCCTGGGAACAACCCGTGTGAGCCTGAATGCCAAAGTCCTAAGCGAATTCCCTCTCGTCGTTCCTCCCCGTCCAATTATACTGGTCTTTGCAAAACAGATTGAAGGACTTCGTGACCGTGTAGTAGCGAATACGTCAGAGATGCAAATCCTTGCCGCCCAGCGCGACACCCTGCTGCCCAAGCTCATCTCCGGCGAATTGCGGGTGGGGGGTGAAGAGAGACAGGCGGAGGCCGTTGTATGACCGATGCTCTGCTGACAGTTGCAGACCCAAAAGAGGCATTCTCCCGACGCATGTTGATGGAACAGTCCAGGAAAGGGAGAATCCAATGAAAGTCAGCATACGGGACAGAGAAGCTCTGCTTGCAGTTTCGCCAGTGGCTCTTTCAGCTTACGCCCGCGCCGAAGGGTGGGTCAAGCGTGACGCCTACGGCGACCATTCCGACATATACGCGGCTGATGGGCTGCCGGAGGTTATTCTGCCGCGAACGCAACGCCTCGGTGATTACGCCAATGTGGTAGCGCAACTCATTGAGATTTTCGCGCAGGTCGCTGATGTGGACGAACTTTCTCTTTACAGAGACTTGGTTACAGCCGACCGAGACGTAATCCGAGTGCGGGCCCCCGAGAGCGATGATGGCGCTGTGGCCATGAGCGATGGGGTCGATTTTATACGGGGCGCAGGGGACATGCTCCTGGCCGCAGCCTGCTCGTTTCAGAGTCCGCAGCCGCTCTACCGGGCGCGCGCCAACAGGGATGCCCGCGACTATTTGCGCCAGATGCGCCTGGGGCAGACCGAGCAGGGCAGTTTCGTCGTCACGCTGTTGACCCCCGTTGTGCCACCGCCGATGCAGCCAACGCTCGACCCGAATTGGACGGTAGACAACGACTCCGTCGAACGGCGGATGACCAAGCATCTGGCCGGCGCTCTGGAAGCCGCCCGCCAAGCCACTGAAAGCGCGGTCGGTGGAGATGCCAACGCCTTTTTTGAGGCCGTGACCCACGGCGTAAGCGCCAATTTATGCGAGGCCCTCGTTACGTTGATCAAGCCGTTTCCGACACTGGATGTCAGTTTTACTTGGGCGCGCACGCACCCGAGGAAGAGGGCGCGGAATGTCATTCAATTTTACAATGACGACGCGCCAATCTTATGGGAAGCGGCGCGGGCGTTCCGAAATCGTGAACCGAAGTTAGATGAACGGTTGTTCGGCTTTGTGCACAGACTAAAACGTGACGAAGACCAAACGGACGGTATAATTACGCTACGGGCGGACATCGACGGACAATCTCAATCGGTTACTGCCGTTCTGAATCAGTCTGATTACGCGCGAGCCATCAAAGCCCATACGGACAGAGCGCCGGTCATCGCTGTTGGAGACCTCGAGCGAGTCGGCCAGCATTGGAATTTGCTGAACCCGCGCATCACATCGATTATCTCTGAGTGAGTATACATTGGATAAGGGTGAGCAGAGAATGGCGAGCAGACAATCACCCTCACCAAGGCTGCCGTCGAGCAAGCAGCCTTGGCCGGCCTGAACGGCTTGGGCTGGCGCATCGCCCACGGGCTGACAGTGTCTCCAAGCTCATTTCTGATGGAGATGTGGGTATAAACGCCGCTGATCTGTGCGCTTCGCTTCACAACAGCCTGTCAGTGCTTTTCAAGTGTTCGCCGGCTCCCCCTGAAGGGGCGCGCGTACAAACGCCAATGATGTACCCTGATGGCGGCTTGGTGGATGTCTTCGTCATCGAACGCAGCGGGCGGTATATCGTTACCGACTATGGCGAAGCGCTGGGCTGGCTCGGGACGCAATCCGTCCGCGGACAGCTATCGTCGAAACAGAGACGCTTGGTTGATGACGTATGCCTAACCCTGGGTGTCGAATTGTATCGCGGCCAGTTGACGTTGCGCTGCGAAAATCCAGAAAATCTCGGAGAGATAGTTCACCGGCTCGCGCAGGCCGTAGTGCGAGTCGCGGACATCTGGTTCACCTTGCGCACGCGCGCGGGAGAAACGGTGGCGGA
This sequence comes from uncultured Caldilineaceae bacterium, assembly GCA_958295915.1. Lineage (GTDB taxonomy): Bacteria > Chloroflexota > Anaerolineae > Caldilineales > Caldilineaceae > Bin5. The sequence goes on along the minus strand of OY282381.1, from coordinate 512,447 downwards.
CGAGGTCGGTGACTGGCTCGAGGAAAGACAAATCTCCTTTGACCGTGCCATGAAACAAAGCGGCAGGTCAGAGCGGGTATGGACGCTGGATTACCAGACCTATACCGACGCTCGAACTTCGCTCATCTTCTTGCTGAGTACGAGTTCCCGCAGCGCTGCCCGGCGCCTAACTGAACACGCAGCGGCAGGTTGGGGCGACCTCAATCACCTGAAAGTCAGCCGACCCCATACGGCTTTCGTCTCCCTCTTCGACGACACAGCGGACATATGGCGTGGAGAGGATTTCAAATTGGTGGAAGCGTTGTCTGAGGTTGCCCTCTGGTCCCGCCCGGATGAACTCGAACAGATGCTGAAGGCGGCATAACCGGTTCAGGCTTTACGAGTCCATCGTCGAACAGGCCGCCCCGGCCTGGCTGGGAGGCTTGGGTTGGCAGGTCGTTCGCGCGCAGGCGCTGTTGGTACCCTCCACCAACCGGTCTATAATGGACTAAGTATAACTCGATTGGAGGAGAACCGTCATTGAAGAACGCCAAGCCCCACCGCGTTTGGACCGTCGCTGAGGCCAAGGCGCGTTTATCCGAAATCCTGCAGCTTGCCGAAGAAGGGCCGCAGCGCATCGGCGCAAAGCGGTCATTCGTCATCGTGCCCGCAGACGCGTGGTACGCAAAAACGCCGCCCCGCAAGCCCTTGGGCCAGTGGCTGGTCGACAACAGGCCGCGTGGGATCGACCTGGAAATCCCCAGCCGCCACGAATCTGGCCGCCAGATTCCATTCAGCGCCCAAGAGGACGGATGAGCGGCTACCTCCTCGACACGCATGAATCTGCTGTCGGAGCCAGGAGAATGACAGCATCCCGATTGTCTGAAAACACTGTTGAACAAGCCGCCCTGGAGTGGTTAGCGGGCCTCGGCTGGCAGGTCGCGCACGGCCCCGATATCGCGCCCGATGCCGCCAGGGCCGAACGCGCCAAGTATACAGAGGTTGTGCTTGACGCCCGGCTGCAAAGCGCGCTGGAAACGATCAACCCCGACATGCCGGCGGATGGTATCGGCGAGGCTGTGCGTAAGATCATACGCTCCGAGTCGCCCAGCCTGATTGAGAGCAACCGCCGTTTCCATCGGATGCTCACCGATGGCATCGATGTCTCCTACATGGACGAAGGCCGCCAGCGGCACGGCAAGGTGTGGCTGCTCGACCTTGAGAATCTGGAACATAACGACTGGCTGGTCGTCGACCAGTTCACAGTCCTTGCGGGTCGCAGCAACCGACGGCCCGACATCGTGGCTTTCGTCAACGGCCTGCCGTTGGCGGTGATCGAACTCAAGAACCCTGTTGATGAGAAAGCCACCGTCCGCCGCGCCTTCAACCAGCTGCAGACCTACAAGAGCGATATCCCCAGCCTGTTCGTCTATAACGAGCTGCTTGTGGCCTCCGATGGCCTGGAGGCGCGCGGCGGAACGCTCACCGGCGGCTGGGATCGCTTCATGCCGTGGCGCACTGTAGACGGCAAAGAGATCGCCCCGCGCGGCGCATTGGAACTCGAAATCCTGATCAAAGGCATCTTCGACAAACGCCGTTTTCTCGATCTGGCGCTCAATTTCGTCGTGTTCGAAGATGACGGCGCCGCCATCGTCAAGAAGGCGGCCGCCTACCATCAGTTCCACGCCGTGAACAAAGCGCTCGAATGCACGCTGTCGGCCTGCGGCGCCCACGCTGACTCTGAGCTGCTGTATGCCCGCTTTCCGCAACAGGACGAACACGACCCCTTTGCCGCGCGCGAGATCACGGATCCATATGGCCCGGACAGCGATCATTTCGGTGGTCAACGCATTGGCGTGATCTGGCATACGCAGGGCAGCGGCAAGAGCCTGTTGATGGTCTTCTTCGCCGGCAAGGTCATCCGCCACCCGGCCATGCAGAATCCCACCCTGGTCATCATCACCGACCGCAACGACCTGGACAACCAGCTCTTTGGCGTCTTTTCAGCCTGCCGTGATCTGCTGCGCCAGACACCGGTGCAGGCGCAGAGCCGGACGCATCTGCAGGAGCTGTTGCGCGTTCCCGCTGGCGGCGTGATCTTTACCACCATCCAGAAGTTCCTACCCACCACGCAAAGCTACCGCTACCCCGAGCTGTCGGCGCGGCGCAACATCGTGGTCATCGCCGATGAAGCGCACCGCAGCCAGTACGACCTGATCGACGGATTCGCCCGCCACCTGCACGATGCACTGCCCAACGCCTCCTTTATCGGTTTCACGGCCACGCCCATTGAGCGTGACGACCGCAGCACACCGGCGATCTTCGGGGACTATATCGACAAGTACGATATCCGCAGGGCGGTCGAGGACGGCGCCACCGTTCCCATCTACTACGAGAGCCGGCTGGCGAAGATCGCGCTGCGCGAAGAGGAAAAGCCGAAAATCGACCCAGCCTTCGCCGAGATCACCGAGGGTGAGGAAGAATCCGACAAGCAGAAACTGCGCGCCAAATGGGCCGCGCTGGAGGCGATGGTCGGCACGCAAAAACGCATCGCGCTGGTTGCCGAAGACCTGGTGAACCACTTCGAAGATCGCCTGACAGCTATGGATGGCAAGGCTATGCTCGTCTGCATGAGCCGCCGCATCTGCGTGGATATCTACAACGCGCTGGTCGAGAGAAGTCCGGATTGGCACGCGCCTGACGACGATAAGGGCGTGGTGAAGATCGTCATGTCCGGTTCCGCATCCGATAGGGCCGCATGGCAGCCCCATATTCGCAACAAGCCGCGCCGCGAAGCCCTGGCCAAACGCTTCAAAGACCCCGGCGATCCATTGAAGCTGGTGATCGTGCGTGATATGTGGCTGACCGGCTTCGACTGTCCCTCCCTGCATACGATGTATGCCGATAAGCCCATGCGCGGGCATGGCCTGATGCAGGCGATAGCCAGGGTGAACCGCGTGTTCAAAGACAAACCGGGCGGCCTGGTGGTCGATTACCTTGGCCTGGTGGACCAGTTGCAGCAGGCTCTTGCCGACTACAGCGAAGCCGGCGGTCAGGGCGAGGCCGCCTTGCGCCAGGAAGAGGCCGTCGTCCTCATGCGCGAAAAATATGAAGTCGTCGCCAGCATGTTCCACGGCTTCGAGTACGCCGCGCTTCTGCAGGCAGAGCCGCGCGCGCGCCTTGCCGGCATTGCGTCCGCCATGGAACATATCCTTCAGCTGGAGGATGGCAAGGAACGTTACCTCAGGGAAGTAGACGCGCTCTCAAAGACTTTCGCGCTGGCCGTGCCGCACACGCAGGCGCTCAAGATCCGTGATGAGGTGGGATTCTTCCAGAAGGTGCGCAGCGGGTTGGCCAAAGCGACGGTCGAAGGCGCAGGCAGCGGCCCGGAAGAGATGGACAGCGCGATTCGTCAGTTGGTGTCGCGGGCGATCGCGCCGGAAGAGGTCATCGACATATTCGCCACGGTGGGACTGAAGAAACCGGATATCTCCATTTTATCCGATGAGTTTCTGCAGGAAATGCGGCAGCTTCCGCAGCGCAATCTGGCCGTGGAGTTGCTGCGCAAGCTCCTGAACGATGAAATCAGAACGAGCGCCGGCAAAAACGTCGTCCAGGCGCGTTCCTTTGCCGAGATGCTGGAGAAGGCCATACGCAAATACCAAAACCGGGCGATCGAGACTGCGCAGATTTTGGAGGAGCTGATCGGACTGGCCAGAGAGATGCGTGCGGCGCAGCGACGTGACGATGCCTTGGGCCTGACCGCTGATGAGATCGCCTTCTACGACGCGCTGGAGGTCAACGATAGCGCGGTGCAGGTTTTGGGCGATGAAATATTGAAAACCATCGCCCAGGAACTCGTGCGCCAGGTGCGACAGAGCGTCACCATAGATTGGGCCGTACGCGAGAACGCCCGCGCGCAGATGCGCGTGCTCGTCAAGCGGATTCTGCGCAGATATGGCTATCCCCCAGACAAGCGGGAAAAGGCGACGCGGACCGTCTTAGAGCAGGCGGAACTGCTGTGTAAGGAGTGGGTACTGGCGGCGTGAATCAGCCCGTTCGCCAATCGCCAAGTTCAGGCAGCGCTCTGGGTTAGCCTATCATTTGGCGCAGGAACGCCGCCGTGCGCTTGGTCGCTTCCTCCGGCGTCATAGCGCCGCCGAAAGCCTGGTGCATAGTCACGTAGCCGTCGTAACCGATGGCCCGCAGGCCGCTGAAGATGCTGCTGAAGTCGATGCCGCCGGGCGCATCCAGCGGGCGCAGAGTGGACATCACCCGCCCCTGGACCCAGGTGTCCATCGGTTGGAGGCCGTCCGGCTCCGGTGTGTGGTTCTGCAGGTATACATTGAACAGATAGGGTTGAAAGGCGCGCAATGTGGCCTCGCCGTACTCCTGGCCGCACAAGGCCAGATTGGCCGGCTCGTAAATAATGCCGAAATTGGGACGATCTACCGCCTTAAGCGTCGCCAGCGAACCCTCGACCGTCTCGAACATGCTGCGCGTGTGGCTCTGGTGGGCCAGGCGGATGCCCCGCTCCTGGGCCTCGTCCGCGGCCCGTTGGGCGTGGACAATGTCCGCTTCCGTTTTCATGCAGATGCGGATCAGATCGACGCCCAGCGCGTCTGCCAGATCCAATGAGGGCGTGATCTGCCGCAGACTGTTCGGCCCGTCCGCCGCGTTTTCCGGCACGGCGAAATCCGCGGTGACCATCGAAATCGCCAGGCCGCGATCGGCCACGCTGCGCCGCGTCTGTTCGGCTGTGCCGGCCGGGCTGTGGACACCCACAACCGATGGCCGCATACAGAGCGCGGCGTAGCCGGCGTCAGAGGCGATGCGGGCCAGATCCGCCAGCGGGATGGCGGCCACCCGTTTGTTGCCGAAGCTTTCGGCCACCCGGGCCGAGAGTGACAGGTTCATAGCCTGAGTATACCCGATCCGAGGAGGATGCGCGAATGGAGATAGCGGTCACACCACCAGAACGGAAGAGGGAACGGCTGACGGACGCGCATCTGTCTCAGGCCCTGCGGGCCGTGCGCGAGGATGGCTATGTCATCCTGACAGATGTCATCGACCTTACCCATCTGGACATCATGCGCGAGCGTATGGATGCCGACTCGCAAACTCTGATCGACGCCCGGAAATGGGGTGGGGCCGGGCGGGTCGAAGGCCATTTGCAACAGGGACCGCCCCCCTTCGCGCCGTATGTCTTTCGAGATGTGGTGGCCAATCCCTTCGCCGCGCAGGTGACCCATGCACTCCTCGGCGATGGGATGTGCAACCGTTACTACAACGGCAATTGCAATGGCCCTGGCAGTGGCCTCCAACCCCTCCACGCGGACGGGCCGCATCTCTTCCCGCAGATGAAGGAGCCGCATCCGGCCGTGACGCTCGTTGTCAATGTCTGTCTGGTGGACGTGACCGCGGAGAACGGGGCTACGGAACTGTGGCCGGGCACACATCTGCTGGTGAGCGATCAGCGGCGTATCCACCCGCAGACGGAAGCCCGCCGCCGGGAGATTGTCGCGCCGGTGCGGGCCAATACAACCAAAGGCAGTCTGCTCATCCGGGATATACGCCTGTGGCATCGGGGCATGCCCAATCATTCGGATCATGTGCGGCATATGATCGCGATGGTGCATCAGATGGCATGGCTGAAATCGCCCGGCCCGCTCCTGTACAGCGCAGACTGCCAGAACGAATTTCCTGCGGATTCACTGCTGGATCACAACGCCGTCTTCACCGACCAGCCGATCTCTTACCTCTTCGAACGCTACGCGCGGGTACAGACCAATCCCTGAATTGATCCATAAAAATGTTCTGTGCTATGCTATCCCGGTCAGATCTGGATCGGTTCGCACAATCGAGGCAGAGATTTGGCCTATGCGCGTATTTCTCGACCAACTGGGCTGTCGGCTCAACTTCAGCGAAAATGATACCCTGGCTGGCCGCCTGGCCGCAGCCGGACACCGCATCGTCCGCCGCCCCGAAGAGGCGCAGGTGATCGTCCTCAACACCTGCGCGGTCACGGCCCAGGCCGCGCGCAAAAGCCGCCAGGCCGCGCGCCATCTGCACAAGCGCAATCCCGACGCCCGCATTGCCGTCACCGGCTGCTATGCGACCCTCGAGCCGCAGGAGACCAGCAGGCTGCCCGGTGTGGCGCTGGTGGCGGACAACCAGAGCAAGGAGATGCTGCACACGCTGCTGGAGCCATGGAGCGCAGAGTTCTCCGACCCCGATGATCTGGCCCGCATTCAGCCGCACGGCGTCCCCTTTGCCCCACTGACGCGCGGCGAAGAGGAGGGGGGGCGCACGCGCGCCTTTGTGAAAGTCCAGGACGGCTGCCAGAACCGGTGCACTTTCTGCATCGTCACCGCGTTGCGGGGTGACAGCCGCAGCCGGCCAACGGCCGATGTGCTGGCGGAAGTGCAGGGTCTGGTGGAGGCCGGCTGCCAGGAAGCCGTGCTCACCGGCGTGCATCTTGGCGCCTATGGACGGGATCTGCCCGGCAACCAACGCACGCGCCTGAAGGAGCTGACCGCGGCGATCCTCACATACACAGACATCCCCAGGCTGCGGCTGAGCAGCCTGGAGCCGTGGGAACTGGCTGACGGTTTTTTTGCCCTGTGGCAGCGTTGGCCCGGGCGGCTATGCCCGCATCTGCATCTGCCTCTGCAGGCCGGTACAGACGCGCAACTGCGGCGCATGGCGCGACGCTGCACTGTGGACAGCTTCCGCCAGTTGGTGTCCCAGGCCCGCGCGGCCATCCCTGATCTGATCCTCACCACCGACCTGATCGTCGGATTCCCCGGCGAGACAGACGCCGATTTTGAGGAAGGGCTACAGTTCGTCGAGGAGATGCGCTTTGCTCACGGGCATATCTTTCCCTTCAGCGCCCGCGCCGGCACGGCCGCGGCCAGCTTTGATGGACAGACGCCCAAGGCGCTGAAAAGGGAGCGCGGGCAGCGCATGCACCAGATCGTGGCGCGCACAGGGCAGGTGGAACGGCAGCGATTTGTCGGCACGACGCGCCCGGTCCTGTGGGAGGGCAGCGGCCAGCCGCTCATGGATCAGCCGGACACAGTTCTTTGGAGCGGCTTCACCGACAACTATTTGCGCGTGATGGCCCACGCGCCGGCAGATCGCAACCTCAGCAACCGCATCACCACCATCCGCCTGGAGGAACTCCACGGCGATACATTGTTCGGAGCATTCTAACTGCAGTGGCCAGCGCACTGCAGTTGCTGACCACTGATCACTGCAGGTAAGGGAGCGCGCTATGTCGCAAGATTCGACCGTCGCCACCGACCTGCCGCCTGCGAACGAACCCAGAGCCGGGAATCGCCGCGAGCAGGTCGGCTGGTACTTTTATGACTGGGCCAACTCGGCCTTTTCGACAACGGTTGCTACCGTTTTTCTCGGCCCATACGTGTCCAATCTCGCGACGCAGGCAGCCGGCCTCGACGGGTTGGCCCGTTTCTTCGGCATCCCTATGGCGCCGGACTCCTTCCTGCCCTACTGTATCGCCTTTTCGGTTGTCCTGCAGGTGCTGTTCTTGCCGATCCTGGGCGCTATAGCAGACTACGCCAATCTGCGCAAGAGATTGATGCAGATTTTCGCCATCAGCGGCTCTATCGCCACAATGGCCATGTTTTTGGTTACAGCCGCGACCTGGTGGCTGGGCGGTGTGCTGTTTATTATCGCCAATCTGTCCTTCGGCGCGGCCATCGTTTTCTACAACGCTTTCTTGCCGGACATCGCCGACCCGGACGACCGCGACCGGGTGTCGTCGGTCGGCTGGGCCGTGGGCTATCTGGGCGGCGGCCTTCTGCTGCTCGTCAATCTGATTCTGTTCCAGTTGCAGGATGCCATCGGCATCGACTCCGGGCTGGCGGTGCGCATTAATCTATTCTCCGGTGGTCTGTGGTGGTTCGGCTGGTCTTTCGTCACCTGGAGACTGCTGCGCGCGCGGCGCACAGCCCGGACCCTGCCCGCCGGCGAAACCTATCTGTCGATCGGCATCAAACAGTTGTGGGAAACCTATAATGAGGCCAAGCAGTATCCCCATACCCTCCGCTTTCTGATCGCCTACCTGCTCTATAACGATGGCATCCAGACGGTCATCTCGGTGGCGGCGATCTTCGCTGCGGCTCCGCTCGCGCGAGGTGGGCTGGAGATCGAGCAGAGCGTCCTCATCCAGGTCATACTGCTGATGCAGTTTGTGGCCTTTGGCGGCGCGCTCTTGTTCGGCAGGATAGCGGCCCGTATCGGCGCCAAACGGGCTTTGATCATCGGTCTGCTCGTCTGGACGGTGGTGGTGATTTACGCCTACGTGGGCCTGCGCGGGGAGAGCCGCTTCCTGGAGTTCTGGATTCTGGGCAGCTCTATAGCGCTTGTGATGGGCGGCACCCAAGCGGTCAGTCGCAGCCTGTTTGCGCAGATGATCCCAGCGGGCAAGGAGGCAGAGTTCTTCTCCATCTACGAAGTGAGCGAGCGGGGCACCTCCTGGCTCGGCCCTCTGGCCTTCGGCGTGGTCAATCAGCTAACCGGTAGTCTGCGGCCGGCCATCGTTTCGATCATTCTTTTCTTTATCGTAGGGCTGGCGCTGCTGCCGCGTGTAGACGTGCGCCGGGCGATCGTCGAATCGGGAAACGAGCCGCCAGCGGTTCTCTGAACCGCAGTGGCTAGGGCCGTTACCGCCGTTTCTGGTCACGAGCCATTGCTCCCTGGTCACTGCAGTTTGCTATCGATCCCATTCGTACACATTGCCGACTCTGGCATCGATGACAACCGTCTGCCCATCGACCAGTGCGTCCCAGTTGCCAGTCGCTTTCAGAATCGCGGGGATGCCCAACTCCACCGCAGCCAGGGCGGCGATGCTGTCCGGCGCTGATTCTCCGGTAATGAGGCCACCGGCCTGATAGATCAGTTCTATGCTGGCCTGGTCCAGCTCTTCGGCCACGAGAATGTCCTGGGTAGTTATCACCTGATGAGGGTCATCATAGGGCTTGTCAGGTTGCAGGCGCACTACGCGGCCGCTTATGCGCCTGTTGCCTACGCCCTGGCCAGTCACCAGAACCCTGGCAATCCGACGAACGGTCATCAGATTGGTGGCGCCGGGCACCCCCCCTACCACGCCACCGGTCACGACCGTCACATCACCTTGGTCCACCAAACCGGCGCGCAGGGCGATGCGTACTGCATCCTCCAGCATCTCGTCGATGGTGTTCATGCGCTGGCCCAACAGGGGATAGACGCCCCAGAACAGGGCTAGTTGGCGATAGACCAGGGGACTAGGCGTCACCGCGATGATCGGCACGGACGGGCGGAAACGGGCCAGTTTTTTGGCCGTCGAGCCGCTGACCGTCGGCGCAATGATCGCGGCAGCCCCTACACTCTGCGCGGTGGCCACCGTGGACTGGCTGACGGCATCGGCGACCGAAAGAGCCTCTCCAGACCGACCATCTTCGCCTTCGCGGCGATCCGGCGCCTCGGCTCCGAAGAACCCTTTCGCGCGCTGCTGAGGCGGTCGGTAAAATCCTGTAAATCCTGATTGGGGTTGTGTAATCCGGCGCACGCGTTCCGCCTCTTTGGCGATGTTCACCATTGTCTGCACGGCGTGGACCGGATATATGCCGGTGGCGGTCTCACCGGAAAGCATAATGCCGTCACTGCCATCCAGCACAGCGTTGGCTACGTCGCTGGCTTCTGCACGCGTGGGGCGCGGATTGCGGATCATCGATTCGAGCATCTGTGTCGCCGTAATCACCGGTTTGTCCGTATCGATACAGCGGGCGATGATCATCTTCTGGATCATCGGCACCGCTTCCGGGCTGGTCTCGATGCCGAGATCGCCGCGAGCCACCATGAGGCCGTCGGATGCCTGGATGATCTCCTCGATGTTCTCCACAGCCTCCGGCTTCTCGATCTTGGAGATAATCGGTGTGGTGCGGCCCAGAGGGGCGCGGCCCTGAATCACTTTGCGCAGCGCGTGCACATCGGCCGCCGCGCGCACAAAACTGAGGGCCACCCAGTCGGCCTGCTGTTGCAGGGCGAACTCCATATCGACCAGATCTTTGTCGGTCAGCGAAGGGATGACCAAGTTCGTGTGCGGCAGATTCATGCCCTTTCGATCTTCCAGAATGCCGCCAACGATTACCCGAGTCCGAATTGTGGTCTGGGTTGCGTCGACCACTTCCAACTCCAGCAGGCCGTCATCCAGCAGAATGCGCTCGTTCGCTTTGATACTGGCTGGCGCCTCCTGGTTCTGGATGGGCACCTGTCCTGGTCCGCCGATTATATCTTCCGAAGTCAGAATCAACTCTTCACCGACTACCAGAGGCACGCCCCCAGCCTGCATTCTGCCGACCCGAAGTTTCGGCCCCTGCAGATCGACGAGAATGGCCACCGACCGGTTGCGGGTTTGGGCAATCTCACGGATCGTTTGGATGTTTTGGGCGTGGAATTCGTGATCGCCATGGCTCATGTTGATGCGCGCCACATTCATGCCCGCGTCGATCATCTGGCCGAGAATATCCGCATCCATGCTGGCAGGCCCAATTGTGCAGACAATCTTCACCCGGAGCATTGGCATTCCTCTAACTGGAATTTCCCGCTTTCTCAATAGTTGATTGTGTCCGTTGTGCGGACGACCTGTATCCAAGTGCGGCCAGGCTTCAGCGCGATCGCCTGCTCGCCAGGCCCGAACCAGCGGGGTGGGCTTTGGTCGTTGGCCCGCCAAGTGCCCTCATAGACCTTGGCGTTGCGGAAAAGTCGTAGAGCCCCGAATCCGTACAGATGAATTTTTACGCTGAGGGTGCCCAAGCTATCTTCGACGATATTCGTCAGTTCGTGCTCCGCGAAGAGAACGATCACATTGTCGCTGCTGACCTGTTGGCCTGTCATCTGGTCCATATGGGGCGCGCCGCCCTGAAAGCGCAGGTAGCGTCCACTCTCTGGGTCGTAGCGCCACTCCACGCCGTTGCCGCCAGGGTAGGGGATGCGGACCGTCGTGGCCTCAGCGGCAGAAAAGTCCGGGGGCATCTCGCTGAAGGGGAAGCTCGCCCGCTCCCAAGGCCGCGGCGTGCTGCGAGATACCAGCCAAGGGTTGATGACCTTATCACAGTAGGGCAGGTGCGGCGCAGTCTGACATGTCTGGGTTATGTTCGCCAGCCAGCGACGCACCCTATCGACGTCGGTCTGCAAACGGGTGCGGTAGTTGGAGCCTATGCTGAAAAAATAGCCTGTATCCAATGTATCGTCTGTGTCCGCGTCCAGATAGGGAAAGCCGACCTCATTCTTCAGCAGGTACCGGATCCCATCACTGCCGCCGGAGCATGCCAGCACACCGTCGTACATATACGTCATGTGAATGTTGGGCCAGCGAGCGCTGCGCACCGGGCCAATGCGCTCAACCAAAGTGCTCTGGTACATGCTGGTGATGCGGGTGGTCGCGAAGCCATCGATAATATATTCGTATGTCACATCCGCCACGTTGAGGCCGTAATGACTCGAGCGGCCGGAGAGATCGTTGTTGAGGCAGATGAATATCGGCGCTTCTTCCAGCAGAGAGGGATCTGCCACGGGCAGACCGGTATAGGGCGCAAGGTGCAGAGGTGTCGCTGCCGTCGGCGAAGCTGATACAGGTGTCGCCGTCTCGGTTGGAGACGCGGGCATCGGTGTCGGTGTCGGCGTATGGATCTGCTGGACCTGCATATCCGGCGTCTTTGTTGGCGTCGGAGTCGCTGGCGACTGGCCTGAGTTGCAACCGGCGAGCAGTATACCGAGCAGAACAAGCGCGGGAATGGTCAGGGTGCGGAGCCGCAGTCCGCGGGACAGAGGGAGATGTGGCCAGAGTTTCACAGGCATAACTGCAGTAGCTGGTGGTTAGTGGCTAGTCGGGCATTTGAATGCCCAGCGGTTTTGGCTTTTGTTTCTCTCTCGCGTGCGTGCTGGACAATCAAACCTTGTAGGCGCCCGACGCTTTGCGATCAGCGCTAGCCACTGATTTTTTCAAAGCAGCGCTAAGTATACTACACCCGCTTCAATACGCAATACTGACCACTAGCCACTGAGTACTGGTTTTTCAAAGCAGCGCCGCAACCAGCGACATTGGCGAGTGGGGCTGCACGCCGCTGAAATGTCTGATCTGTTGGCGGCAGGAGAAGCCGGAGCTGACGAGCACGCCATCCTCGCCCAGCGCGCGCGCGGCCGGCAACAGCCGGCGCTCGCCGATGGCCCGGGAGACATCGTAATGCTCATAGCCGAACAGCCCTGCCAATCCGCAGCAGCCGCTGTCCAGCACGTTCACCTCGCAGTCAGGAATGGTGGAAAGAAGCTGTTGCAACGCTTGCATGCCCACCAACGCCTTCTGGTGGCAGTGGCCGTGAATCAGCACTTTGGAAGGGCCCGCCTGCGTTGGCGGCAGGCGCGGGCCGGCCCACTCTTCAAATAGCAGGCAGGCGTTGGCCACCTTCTGCGCGTCCTCCTGGGCCGCGTTCCGCAGCAAGCGGGGGTGATCATCCTGTACTGCCGAATAGCAGCTCGGTTCGCAGAAAAGGATCGGCATGCCGGCCTCCGCGAAGGGCAGAAGCGAGTCGGTCATGGCTTTGGCCTGGCGCGCGGCCGCGTCCAGAAAGCCTTTGGAAATCAGGGGCCGCCCGCAGCAGATTCGGGACGGAACCGTCACCTGGGCGCCACAGCTCTCCAGCACGCGGACGGCATCCGAGAGATGCGCCGGCTCGTAGAAGTTGTTGAAAGTGTCGGCGAAGAGAGCCACCCGCAAACTGCGGTGGTCAGTGCTGACCACTGGTTTTTTCAAGCTGTCCGTAAACGGACGACGGGCAAAGGCCGGCAAGGGACGGCGTCGATCCAGACCGAGCAGACGCTCGTTCAGCCAGCGCGCCATACCGGTAGCGGCCAGCCAGTTGGAGAGCGGCGCAAGACGACTGCCCCACAGCGCGATCCGCTCCGCCTGGGATAGCGCCCGATCTTTGAACGAAGCGCCATGGCGCATGTGGTACTGGTGCAGAAATTCGCCTTTCAAGCGGGCCATATCCACACCGGTGGGGCACTCCCGTTTGCATGCCTTGCACTCCAGACACAGATCCAATACCGGCAGCAACTCCTCATCGCCGAAGCCGGTGGCCTCCAGCCCGCGATTGAGAGCCAGACGCAGGGCGTTGGCCCGGCCGCGTGTACTGTCGATCTCATTACGCGTCGCCATATACGACGGACACATGACGCCGGTCAGGGTCTTACGACAGGCTCCCACGCCGCTACACTGTTCCGTCGCCCGCAGCAGACCACCGAAATCGGAAAAGTCGAAGGCGGTCGCGTATACCGGCGTCTGGTAGTCCGACCCGAAGCGCAGATTCGACGTCAGAGCCGGTGCGTGAACGATTTTGCCCGGGTTAAGCAGAGCCGTCGGGTCGAAGGCCGTTTTCACCTGGCAGAAGGCGTCGTATAACACCGGGCCGAACATCTTCTCCTGGAAGGGCGCCCGCGCCAGCCCGTCCCCGTGTTCGCCGGAGAGCGCGCCGCCGTACTCAAGCACCAGATCCGCCACCTCCTCGGCGATAGCCTCGAACCGCCGCACCCCCCGCGCGCTCTTCATATCGACCACCGGGCGGATGTGCAGCAGCCCGACGGACGCGTGGGCGTAAAAGCCGGCTTCGGTGTCATATTTCGCCAGGATCGCCTGAAAATTTTCGACGTACTCCCGCAGCCGCTGCGGCGCGACCGCGGTGTCTTCCACAAAAGATATCGCCTTGGGGTCGCCGGTCTGGGACATAGTCAGGCCCAGCGCGGCTCGGCGTAGCTCCCAGATACGGGCCTGTTCCTCTGGTCTGATGGCTCGGTGAAGGGAATTACCCAGATGACGCGCGCCCAAATCCACCTCCAGGCGCTCAATCTTCTCGGTCAGTTCGCTGTCCGAATGGCCGAAGAACTCCACCAGCAGCACCGCGCCGGGATCTCCGTGAATGAAGCTGCGCAGGGGCGCGAATTCGATGCGGCCACGGGTCTTGTCCAGCAGAAATCGATCCATCAGCTCCACCGCGGACGGGCCATGTTCCAGAATCAACGGCGTGGCGGCCATCGCCTCCAGCAGATCGTCGAACTGCACGCTGCATAGGGCGCGTTGGGGCGGTGGGGGGAGTAGACGCAGTTTGGCCGCCACTGTCAGACCGAGGGTGCCTTCCGAGCCGACGAGGATGCGCGCCAGATTGAACGGCTGACGGGCAGGCGCCCCTACCGGCGCGGCCGTTGCCGGCTCTTTCGGTACGAATTCGTCCAGGTTGTAACCACCGACCCGGCGCAAAATGCGGGGATAGCGCTGCCGGATTTCGGCTTCCAGTCCCGTGCTCAGCCGCCGCACCGTGCGATAGGCCGCGCCTTCCAGGTCGTCTTGCGCCAGCTTTGCCTGCAGATCCGCGTCAGACAGCGGCCCCATATGCGCGAGTCTGCCGTCGGCCAGAACGACCTCCAGAGATTCGACGTAATCAATGGTTTTGCCGTATATGACGGAACGGGTACCGGCGGAGTTGTTGGCGATCATGCCGCCGATTGTGGCCCGGTTGGCTGTAGACAGGTCCAGTGGCAGGTGCAGGCCGTGGGGTTTGAGCTGCGCGTTCAACTCGTCGAGGACGATCCCCGGCTCCACGGTGACGGTCCTGTCGGCTATGTCCACGGCTAGCAGGCGGTTCATATAGCGGGAGAAGTCCAGCGAGATGCCGGGCCCGATGGCCTGACCGGCCTGAGAGGTGCCTCCGCCACGCGCGGTGATGGAGACGCTGCGGCGCCGACAGATGTTCACGACCTTCGTCACATCTTCCCGGTTGCGGGGGGCGACGACGCCCAAGGGTAGGATCTGGTAGACACTGGCGTCCGTGGCGTGCATGGCCCGGCTGGCATCGTCGAAGCGCACGTCGCCATCGAGCGCGTGACGCAGATCGCGTTGAAGCGTCTGCGCATCGAATGTGTTTTCTATGATCGTCTCTCCTCCTTGGCGTTCGCCAGAAAGGCCAGCGCCTGGCGGACGCCGTCGCTGATGTGGGGCACGCCGCACACGGCCAACCCCATCTCCACCCCACAGAGGGTACCGGCCAGCATGAGATCGTTGAGATCACCGAGGTGGCCGATGCGGAAGATCTTGCCTTTCACCTGTCCCAGGCCGGCGCCCAGGGACATATCGAACCGCTCCAGGATTACGCGGCGCAACTCGTCCGCGTCGTAACCGGGGGGCAGTGCCGCCGCGGTGAGGGTCTGGGAATAGGCTTGCGCATCGCGGCAGTAGATCTCCAGCCCCCAGCCTTGCATTGCCTGTCGGGTAGCCTCCGCCAGACGGATGTGTCGGGCGAAGACCTGGGGCAGCCCCTCCTCCAGCAGCAGCGACAGGGCCTCATCCAGACCGAAGAACAGATTTGTGGCCGGCGTATAGGGGAAAAATCCGTGCCGGTTGAATTCCAGCGCCGGCGCCCAGTCCCAATAGGATTTGGGCTGCCGCGCCGCTTCCGCAGCAGCCAAGGCCTTCGGGCTGAGCGCGTTGAAACCCAGACCCGGCGGCGTCATCAACCCTTTCTGCGAGCCGGCGACGGTCACATCCACGTCCCACTCATCATGTCGGTAGTCCATCGCCCCCAGAGAAGAGACTGCATCCACCAACAGCAGAGCGCTGTGACCAGTGCGCTCTAGCGCCCGGCGCACGCCCGCCACATCGCTGACGACGCCAGTGGACGTCTCATTGTGGACCAGGGCCAGCGCGCGGATCGCGCCGGCGCGATCCGCCGCCAGCCGGGCCTCCAGCGCGGCGATGTCCACACCGCAGCGCCAGTCACCTTGCAGCCGTTCTGCGTTCAGACCCAGCTCTGCAGCCACCATCCGCCAGCGGAACGCGAAGTAGCCGTTCTCGCAGAACAGCACCCGATCGCCCGGCGACAAGGTATTCACCAACGCCGCCTCCGCCGCGCCGGTGCCAGAGGCGGGAAAGATGACCACCGGGCTGCTTGTCTGAAAGATCTGTTGCAGCCGTTCCAGAAGGCGTATCGTCATGCGGGCGAACGCCGGCCCCCGGTGGTCGATTGTGGGCTGGGACAGCGCGCGGGCGACCCGCTCCGGCAGATTCGTTGGACCGGGGATCTGGAGAAAATGGCGACCGGGGCTAAATGTGGACATGGCAATGATCCTATGCAAGGTAAGGTGATGACAGGTGGATGCGCATTCAATGGAATACCAAGGCGCTATAATGTGGAGACGCAAGGAACTCCCTGGTTTTCCCTCGCGTCATCGCGTCCCGGCGACATTGCGTTCCTCTGCGCAATGAAAGGTTGAATTGCGCGCCACCAGTTAGGGCGCGACAGTAGACGCTGATCTGCGGTTGTGCGATAATGACGCGCAATGACTCCACCAGGCCGTGGTCAGTTAGACGGATGCAAGCGCAATATCATTTTTCTCCAACCAGAAGACTGCCGCTCGTGGCGGGGATAGATGGCTTCATCGCCGCCACGAGCCGACTGGCGGCCGGCTTTCCCCAGACACCGTCCGGCAGCCGCGCCTTTGTGCTGGCCTTCTGCGAGCGGATGGCTTACATCCGCCTGGCGGACATCCGCGCCCCCTGGCGTTTTCTCAAGCAGATGGAGGGCGCGCCACCGCTTGCATGGGGCACAGACGGTTTTCGCCAATCTCTTCTGGACGACAGCAACCCGGCCCGCCACTATGCGGCCTTTCTATTCGTCGGCTACTGGCTGCCCTGGCTGCCGGGCGCGCTGGCCCTGTGGCTGTGGGAACTGGCCGGTTTCCTGCGCTACGGCTTCTGCTGGAGTGCGCCGGATGTCCGTAGCGGTTTCATCGGCCTGTGGCATGGACAACTGGTGCGCCGCTACGGACACACGATCCTGCCCAGCCTTCTGTCCCGCGACCTGCGCGAGAGTGTGAGCGCCTCGCACGTCTGCGGTGGGTCGCGTGAACGTCGAATCGACCGAACGGCGCCGGAGCCGGGT
This sequence comes from uncultured Caldilineaceae bacterium, assembly GCA_958295915.1. Classification (GTDB taxonomy): domain Bacteria; phylum Chloroflexota; class Anaerolineae; order Caldilineales; family Caldilineaceae; genus Bin5. Next base: position 495,474 of record OY282381.1, on the reverse strand, counting down.
CAGCGAATCGGGCCGCAAGCGTAGGGGCAATCCTTGTGGTTGCCTAAGGTGGGCACAAGGCCCGCCCCTACGAACCCAACTCCTCCTGTAGCCGACGCAGAATAGTTTCCGTCTCGCCTTCCCGCAGCGTGTGCACGGCCATGAACAGCCCGTCTGGCTCTGAGCGGCTCCAGATGGACGGCGAGCCGCCCTTGAGAGCATCGACTACCTCAGCGAAGGACCGGCCCGTGGCCTGCTCATCCCAGTGAATGCGTAGACGCATCCACGGTCCCCCGCCATCTTCTTGCCACATGTTTTGCGTTTCCACATGAGGGATAGTAGCCAGGCCATCGGTAATGAGGCTGATCCGCTCGGCCTGAAGTTGCAGCCGCTGCTCGTGATCGGCATCCAACCAGTGCCGCAGGGCAACTGTCGTACCAATCACCTCCTGTCGGTCAATTTTGTATCCCCGCCCTATGCTGTTGTTTCCGGTTTCGAAGCCGGTGAAGCCGCTCAGACGCGCCGCTGCCACAAACTCAGCCCGCCCACAGAGGATGCCGGTCGAGTTGCCCGACCCCAGATATTTACCGCCGAAGCAGATCAGGTCCGCCCCACTGGTAGCCACCGCGCGCATGCGCTCCAAAGGGTAGATCTCGGCGGCGGCATCTACAAGAACGGGCACGCCGGCCGCGTGAGCGATCTCGATGACTTCGCCCAGTTTCAATGTATTGGGGATGCGCTCCCCGGCCGCGAAAACCAGAATGCCAGCGGTCTGCGCGCCGATGGCATCCCGCAACTGCTGCGCGCTGACGCTGTCCGCGTCGCCTACCTCCACCAGTTTTCCCCCAGGTGTCGAAACGCTGCGATCGTAGCGGTAACGGGTGGGTTTCTGAATGAGGAATTCATTCTTCATACCCCTGGTGTCCGGCAGCTGTTGGATGCGATCAGGATCGTTACCGGCCAGAATCGCCGCGGCGCCCTGCACCAGCGCCGCGTAGCAGCCGGAGGTTACCAACCCGCCTTGCGTACCCAGCATTGAGGCAATGGCCTTGTCAACTGCGTCGAAGACATCGTCCATCAGCGCATAGGCCTCGTTCGCCGCCTCCATCGCTTCACGCACCTCCCGAGAGAGCACCGACCCGCCGAGGATCGTCATGTGGCCGCCAGCGTTGATAATCGGCGTGATACCGAGGGTTTCGTAGATATCGGAATTGGACATTCGCATGGCTCCTTAGGTAAAGAAATTTTTATCTTCCGCCGCCAGATACTGCCGGGCAGCGTTCTTGTTCAAGGTGACACCCAGACCGGGCCGATCCCAGACAGTAATGAAGCTGTTCTCGACAATCGGGTCGGGCAGACCATCGATGATATCATACCACCATACGGGCCGTCCTACAGGATACTCGAAGGCGATATAATTGCGGGGCAACGTCGCGGCCACCTGCACAAGCGCAGCCAAGCCGATCAGACCGTCACCGGTGCCGTGGGGGGCCATGAGAATGCCATGGAGGTCGGCGTACTCCGCCACCCATTTCAATTCGGCCAGGCCGCCGATGTCCGCCGGATCCGGCCCGACGATATTGACCGCCTGCATCTCGAACAGAGCTTTGAAGTTCTGGCGCAGGTAGATCTGTTCACCGGTATGGATGGGGGTGGATGTGCTGCGGGTCACTTCTCGGTACTGTTCCGCCAGCACATAGGGCGTGTAGTCGCCGCTGATCAGGTCCTCGAGCCAGAGGATGTGCAGCCCTTCCAATGCCTTGGCCAGCCGGATGGCATCAGGTACGGTCCAGCCGGGGCCGCAATCCAGGGCCAGGCCGATTTCGTCGCCCAAGACCTCTTTCATCGCCTCCACGCAAGCCACCACATGTTTCAGCCCTCTTTCGGTCAGCAGTCCTCGCTCGGTCTGGTGGTGGACCGCCAGCCGCTCACCGTAGGAAAAATCCGGCAGCTCGTCGGGCATGCGGCTGTGGAAGCCGATCCCCTGTTTGATGATCGAAAAGCCTTCCTTGGCCTCCGCCATACGCGCCATATTGTCGGCGTACTGTTCAGGTTCCTGGCCAGCCAGTGGGAAGCGCGCCGCGCCGTTGTAGACGCGCACTTTGTCCCGCACCTTTCCGCCCAAGAGCTTGTAGACCGGCACACCCGCGGCTTTGCCGGCGATGTCCCACAGGGCCATTTCGATGGCGCTGACCGCGCTGCCCCAGGGCTTGAAACTGCCCAGACGGCGGATGCGTAACATCACCCGTTCCACATCCGTCGGATCCTGCCCCAGAATGTAGTCCCGGTAGAATAGGACGTGGGGCTTCAGATAGGGTTTGAAATGTTCTGCCTGGCCGTAGCCTTCGATGCCGGCATCGGTTGTGATCCGCACAACGGGGCTTCCACCGAGAATCGCGCATTTGAGATCAGTGATGTGCATGGAGATGCTCCGCGTAAGAGAGTGAAATGGCTACCATGAGCCGTGATGCGTACCTGTTTCGTGAATGTGTAGCTGTTGCAGCCGCTGCAGTTCGGGCAGATGGAAAGAATCGGGACAGATATTGAAAGATTGTACTGCGTTTTGGAAATGAATGCCAGCATGCGAACCGCGCGGTGACAGTATCCAGCAGATGCGTCATTTGACAATAGAACATATGATCTGATACCATAATGTTCTATGGTATCGGAGAAGTTGATAGATCCCGGGGACGGCCATACTTGCATTCTGCATTTCTGACTTGGCTTCGCATCCGCGCCATCATTCCGGCGGCGGCCTTGTGCCCTGTTGGACGGTGAACGGCAGATCTGAGCAGCGTTGCCGCTGTCCTGGGCGTGCGACGTCCTCCCTCGAACGGCGCACTTTCTGCTTCCCCTACGCTGCTCAGGCCTGCTCTCTTTGGCCCCCGCGCGAAACGCGCCCACCTATCCACTCCGATTTCTCCCCAGGGCAAACAGAGGTTTCCCACATAAGCTCTGTCTGGTACAATAGATCCCATCTTTCGCAAGGCAAAAACTGCCGCCGCTGCGCTGATTTTCAGCCAACCGCTTGACTCATCTCTTGCAATATTTCCCGTCAGTAGCAATCACACAAGGAAAACCGCTATGCGATTTCTGCTCTTCGATGACCACAAACTGGGTGTATGGAATGGCCAACAGGTGTTGGATGCCTCCGCCGCGGTCGCCGCTATGGATCATCACTCCCCCCAGGAGATGATGGAAATGCTGATTCGAGATTGGACAGACCTCGAGCCGCGCATCCGGGGCGTTATTGATTCCGCGCCAGGTATCCCTCTGGGAGATGTGCGCTGCTGCGCGCCAATCCCCAGGCCAGGCCAACTCGTCTGCCTGGCCGGCAACTATCTGGAACCAGCAAAGCCAGAACGTGGCGTGTTCAACGCCTTCCTGAAATCTCCCAACGCCGCCATCGGCCACGGCGGAACGGTTATCTTGCCGGCGGCGGAAGCCAGCGTCTTTCACTTTGAGCCGGAGCTGGCGCTGGTCATCGGCAAACGGGCCAGCCGCATCGCTGCCGAGGACGCGCTGGATCATGTCTTTGGGTACATCCAATTTATGGATGTGTCGGCCAGAGGGTTGCCCGGCGGCTTCTTTCTGGGCAAATCCTGGCATACCTTCGCGCCGATGGGTCCGCTGTTGGTAACCCGGGATGAAATCGCCAATGCCAATGATCTGGGCGTGCGTCTGTGGGTCAACGATGAGCTGCGCCACGACATCACCACGCGCGATATGGACCGGCATATTCCCGAACTGCTGGCGGAAGTAACCAATGTGCTGACCCTGGAGCCGGGTGATGTGGTCGCCACCGGCACCCATCACTTCGGACTGCATCCGGTGCAGGATGGGGATACGATTCGGATGCAGATCGAACAGCTGGGGCCGGCTCTCAGCGTACAGTGCGCTGATCCGTCCGGCCGCTCCTGGGAGAGATAGATCGGCGCCAGGAGCGCTGTGCATCGATAACCGACGCGTCATTGTATTCCAAGCCAGCGACACCATCATCCCAATACAACGAAGCGCCAATGTTGGCGGAATTGGTGGCCAAGGGCGAGCTGCCGCCGGTGGATGAGCGACTCCCCTCGACGCCGTTGGTTATCACGCCGAAGAGGAAATCGGCCAGTATGGCGGCATCCGCCGGCCCCCTATGCCCTGTTTATCAATGTTCTTGGATCTCTGCGCGGAGACGCCTTCGCCAGATACTGTGCCCATGTGATGGATGTGTCTGCGGCGCTCACGCGATAAGGACAAGGACGGCTCTGCGTCGCGGCAGGATCTGCGCGCCATGCTGATAAAGATAAAGAGAAATCTATGACGACCGCGCGTCCCATCACCTCCGGGCCGAAGCGCCATTGGTTCGGTTACTACGACAAACTACAGTTCGACCCTTCCAGCCGCTATGTGCTGGGGATGGAAGTCGATTTCGAGCGCCGAGCGCCGAAAGCAAAGGATGTGATCAAAATCGGCATGATCGATCTCGCGGATCGCGACCGCTGGATCGAACTGGGGGAAAGCCGCTCCTGGTGCTGGCAGGCAGGCTGTATGCTTCAGTGGTTGCCGCAGTCCGCGCACGAAATCATCTGGAATGACAGGGTAGAGGATCGCTTCATCAGCCATATTCTGAACATTGAGACTGGCCAACGGCGGATGCTGCCCTATCCCGTCTTCACCCTCAGCCCCGATGGCGCCCGCGCGCTTACCATCGACTTCCATCGTCTGGAAGATATGCGCCCCGGCTATGGCTATATCGGCATCCCGGATCCCTGGGCTGATGTCCTGGCCCCGGAGGAGACGGGCATTCACATGGTCGATCTGCAGACGGGAGAATGCCAGCTACTCCTCAGTCTGGCTGAAGTGGCGGCCATTCCCTACCCCCACGGCGACATAGAAACGGCCAAGCACTATTTCAACGTCCTCATTTTCAGCCCGGGCGGTACACACTTTCTCTTCCTTCATCGCTGGCGCTTTGGCGAGGGACCCTTCCATACGCGCATGCTCACCGCCGCGGCCGATGGCTCAAATCTACGCGTCGTAGACCATTCCGGCTACACCTCCCACCTGATCTGGCGGGATGACGAGCATATTTTGGCCTGGTCCTGTCGCGAGTCACATGGTGATGCCTTTTATCTGTTCCCCAACGCCGCCGATGGCGCGGTTACGGAAGGGTCCGGTCTCCCTGTTGAGCCGCCACTCCGTCTGCGGCATAATGCAGAGACCAACGCCAACAAACGGGAGGCTAACTCAGACCTTTTCGACGCAGTTGAGGTCGTAGGAAAAGAACTGATGCCCCTCAACGGGCATTGCACGTATCTGCCCAACCGGGATTGGATCCTGAATGATACCTACCCCCAGGGCGATGAACGGCTTCAGTCGCTCTATCTTTACCATGTCCCCGGCAACCGACGCGTGGACCTGGGCGCGTTTCACGCGCCGCCCGCTTACACCGGACCTTTGCGCTGTGACCTGCACCCGCGTTGCAGCCCCGATGGCGGCAAAGTCGTCATCGATTCGGCCCATGGCGGCAATGGCCGGCAGATGTATCTGTTTGATGTGGGAGAGATCATCAAAGCGTAGCGGTATGGATACTCCTCTGTCTTTCCACTTTGACGCCCGCAATCTTTTCCTTTAGAATAAACTACCCTCGAAAATCAAACCTATTTTCTCGATCGACACCGCGATGCTGCGTGGCCCAGCGGACGCCCCCCGCTTTGCGACCACAATCCTTAATCCGGCATGCTCGCCAGTTCAACAGCTGAAGGGCGCTCATGCCTCACCCACAAGCGCATGAAAAGGAGGCCCCAATGACTGCTCCATTCCGTCTTGCCAATGAGGTCGATATCACTGGGTTCGGCGACACGGGTATGCGTCTGGGCGATCTGGACGGGGATGGGGAGTTGGAGGCTGTTTTCTTTCAGGCCCGCGACTGCCATATTCCCCGTATGTCGGCCGGCGGCTATCGGCACGAGAAACAGGTCCACTGTGTGACCGCCATGAAGCTGGATGGCGATGTGATGTGGCAAGAGGGCGCCCCCTTAGGCACAGGCCACTGGGCCATGCACGGCGTCGCCGCCGCCGTCAGCGACATCGATGCCGATGGCCGGCCAGAGATCGTCTATGTGACGGAACGGGATGGTCGCAGCTATTTGCGTATTTTGGAAGGAGACCGGGGCTACTTTCGCAAGGAAGTCGAGACTGGCCCCAACTGTGTGCTTCAACTCTGTGACATCCGCGGCCTCGGCGCGCCCCGCGATATTCTCGTCTCTACATTCGTCAATCCCATTTACATATATGCCGACGATCTGACCTGTCTCTGGAACTGCCACTTCTACGGCGGAGCAGGGCATGAGCATACATTCGCAGATATTGACGGGGACGGCAAGGATGAGGCCTTCATCGGCTACTGCTGTGTACGCGCGGATGGACACAAAATCTGGTGGCGCCCGGATCTGGAACCGCATCTGGAGGAGATGACCCGATCACCCCACGTGGATCACCTGCAAGTTCATGACATCGACGGCGACGGACGGCCGGAGCTGCTGATGGTCGCCGGCAAAGATCTGGTTGTCCTGGATGCGGCCACAGGCGACGATCGCTGGATCTTCGAAGGCGCCCACATTCAGACATGCGCTGTGGGTAATTTCCTGCCGGACCTGGAGGGGCAACAGCTCTTCCTCACGGAACGACGACTCCACGGCGATAGAGCGGCGATCGGCTTTCGCGGCTACTTGGTCGATTGCAAGGGCAACGAACTATGGCGCATGGAAAAGGCCGGCTACGGCGAGACCCTCAAGTTGGCCGGCCAGGAGGCCGATACGATCTTTGCCGAATGCCAGGGCCGACCACCCAAGCTCATCGACGGCCATGGCGAGATCATCCAGGAGTTGGACATGCCGCTATTCACGTATGCCGAAGACCGTTTTGACGACGGTGATACCGGAGTAAGGGCCGTCTACACCATCGCTGACACCACAGGCGACGGCCGGCTGGAGATGCTCGCTTACAATCGCACACGCTTGTGGCACTGGGTGCAGACTTGACAGGCATGAGGAGAGAGGGAAGAGGAGAGAGGCAGCCTCTCACTTCAAAAAATGGGGAGTTCCCAGTGGTCAGTACTGTTCGCAAAGCGGGGGACGCCCTCCAGAGCCGTTCAGCGTCACTAGCTACGAACCACTGTTTTTAATCCACCATGCTAAATCTGTCATAGTTAGATTTAGTCAACAAAAATCTATCGGAGAAACCATATGAACAGAATAAAGACCAACAGTCAGTGGATTACGCGACGCGAGTTTATGCGTATTTCGGGCGTGGCCACCGCCGGGATGGTGGCTGTAGCCTGCGGCGCCAGCGGGGAACCGGAAACCGCCGGGGAGCCGGCCGCTACAGAGGCGCCGGCGGCGGAACCGTCGACGCCGACCAGCCAGTACAGCGAAGCGCCCATGCTGGCGGATCTGGTGGCGGCCGGCGACCTGCCGCCCGTTGATGAGAGGCTGCCCACCAATCCCGTGATTCTGCCAGCGGTGGAGCAGGTCGGCCAATATGGCGGCGCCATCCGCCGCGGCTTCAAAGGCGTTTCCGATCGCTGGGGACCCACCAAAATGCAGAACGAAAGCCTGACCTGGTACAACATGGATCTCACCGTGCGCCCCAACATGGCCGAATCATGGGAGACAAGCGATGACGCCACCGAGTGGACCTTCCACTTGCGCGAGGGGTTGAAGTGGTCAGATGGGGCGCTGTTCGATAGCGACAGCTTTGTCTGGTGGTATGAAAATGTGTTCAGGAACAGCGACCTGACCCCAGCCGTATCCATCCGTTATGGCACCGGCACGCCTCGCGTCCCGATGGAGGTGGAGGCCCCGGACAAGAACACGCTGAAAGTGACATTCGCTCACCCCAAGCCGCTCTTCGCCTTCGATGTGACCCGCGCCCAGCCCTTTGCCCCCGGACACTATATGTCACAGTTCCACATCGATCTGACCGATGATCCGGACAAGCTGGCAGAGCGGATCGACGAAGCCGGGGTCGATTCATGGGACCAGTACTATGTCGACCGCAACTGGTGGTACCTGAACCCGGAGCGGCCAAACATCGGCCCGTGGCTGTCTATGAATGAGCTGTCTTCAGAGCTTTTCCTCATGGAACGCAATCCCTATTTCTGGCAGGTGGATGAGGAAGGCAAGCAGCTCCCCTACATCGACAAGGTAACGCACCGTCTCTTCGACACCAACGATGTTTTCAACCTGCGCGTCATCAATGGCGAGGTCGACTTCCAGGCCCGGCACATTCAGACGGGGAATTTCACCCTGTACAAGGAGAATGAAGAGTCCGGGGACTACAGAGTCGTGATCGGCACTTCGACCAGGCATGAGGTGGTGACCCCCAACCAGGGCGCCCAGGATCCGCGCGTGCGGGAGCTGTTCCAGAACCGCGACGTGCGCATCGCCCTCTCTCTGGCTGTGGATAGAGAGGCGTTGAACGAGCTGGTGTGGGACGGACTGCTGACGCCCCGCCAATACAGCCCCTTGGAGCAGTCGCCCCAGTTCTATCCCAAACTGACGGAAGCCTATGCCGACTACGATCCGGATCGGGCAAACCAGCTGCTGGACGATGCCGGCTATGCCGAGCGGGATGCCGATGGATTCAGGGTATGGAAGGATGGCAGCGGCGAAACCCTGAGTTTCATCATCGAAGGCACGTCCCAATCGGGCACGCCGGAGGAAGATTCGGTTCTCACCATCACCAAGTACTACGCCGACATCGGCATCAAGGCCACCTATAAGGGAATGGAACGATCCCTTTACACGGAGCACTGGTCCGCCAATACACAGGATGCCGTGTACTGGGGAGGCTACCGGGATCTGCTGCCCATTCTCACGCCATCGCCCTGGATCGGCACAGAACTGGACCGCCCTTGGGCCGGCGCGTATGGCCGCTGGAAGGTTGACGAGAGCGACGCCAATGGCGAACCGCCGCCGGACAGTCACTTCCTCTGGCGCATCTGGGAGATCTGGGACCAGGTTAGCTCCGAGGCGGATCCGGACAAACGCCATGAGCTGTTCACCCAGATCCTGGACATCTGGGCCGCAGAGATTCCTATCGTCGGCTACTTGGGTCAGTCCCCGTCTCTGATCATTATGAAGAACACGCTGCGCAACTATATCGGCGGCCAGCCGGTCAACGACGGCCTGGAGGATGAGCACTTCCTGAATCCTCAGCTGCTCTTCTGGGAAGATCCGGAAAACCACAGTTAGCGCATCCGCCAGGTGAATCACAGGAATCAGTAGGGGCGCCTCTTGTGGGCGTCCACAGAGGCCAGCCCCTACTTACAAACAAAAACCCTTATGTCTTTAACACCGCAGCCTAGCAAACCGCGCTTTACCGCCGTCAGAATCTACAATCACCTGGCCACTCCTCTGTCCTTCTGGTATCCGCCGGAGTGGCGCCTGCAGGAGACAGACACGCCCCATCCTGCGGTAAGCCTCTACCCGGATCCGTCTGATGAGGCCACGTTCGTCTCGATCACGGTCCAGGATATGGGCCAGCCTTTGGCAGAAGAGGAAAGCTCTCTGCTGGCCGAAGGCGTACAGGATGGACTGGCACAGCTCGAAGACTGTGTGATCGAACGCCTGGAAACTCTGTCCGATGTCGGCGATTGGTGTCAGGAGTGGGTGTGCGCATTTGCGCAGAACGGGATATCCCGCCGACGCCGCGCGCGTCTTTTCTGCGCGGGGCGCTATCTGTACTCGGTCGTTGCCCAGGGCTCCACCGCAGAACGGTATAAATACTGGCAAGGGATGCTGGAGTGGGTCATGTTGACCGTCCTGCAGTCCTCCACAGTGGTTAGTGAGAACGGACCACCGCAGTGAACAGTCCAATCAAGCCAATAAGGAGAAAATTGATGACACAGAAGCACAGAATGGATCGCAGAACATTTTTGCGGATGAGCGGCCTCTCGGCCGCAGCCGCAGTGGCGGCCGCCTGTGGACCGGGCGGAGGGTCCGAACCGGAGACGTCCGCTGACGATATGCCGGCAGCCGAAGCCCCCGCTGCGGACGCGCCAGCTGCCGGGCCACCGTCCAAGTACAACGAAGCGCCGATGTTGGCCGAACGGGTGGCGGCCGGCGAGTTGCCGCCAGTGGATGAACGTCTGCCCGCCAATCCGGTGGTCATCGAGCCTTTGGAGGAGATCGGCCAGTACGGTGGCGTCACCAGAGTCGCCATCGGCAATCCCAATCACCTGTTTGGCGACCCGCAGGCCGTGATGGGCACGGAGCTAATCCTGCGCATTGCGCCGGACTTCTCCTCGATTACCAGTGGTCTGGCCGAAAGCTGGGAGTTCAACGACGACGCCACAGAGCAGATCCTGCATCTGCGTGAGGGTCTCAGATGGTCGGATGGCGCGCCCTTCAGCGCGGACGACTTTATATTTTCCTGGCATGATCTGCAGCTCAACGAGGAATATGCGCCCGGTGGCCCCCCGAACGCCTGGAGGGCAGGCGCATCGCCCGCCGGCGCCCCCTTAGGGATGGAGAAGATCGACGACCACACGATTCGCCTCACCTTTGAAAAGCCCTATCCGTTGATCGTCCTGCAGGAGACATTCTACGCCGGATCACAGGGTGGCCTATGGCAGCCCAAGCACTATCTCCAACAGTTCCATCCCGACTATGGGGATGCGGACGAGATCGCCAACATGATAGAAGAGGCCGGCTTTGAGGATTGGACACAGCTGTTGCGGGATCGAGGCCGGGTTGGTTCAACGATACCAGCACAGGTGGGGTTGCCTGGCATGACAGCCTTCATCCGTGTAGACGACGCGCCCGATCATCACTCCTATGAACGCAATCCCTATTATTGGAAGGTAGACACCGCCGGCAATCAACTGCCGTACATCGACGAAACGATTGTGTTCATTATCGACAACCGGGAAGTCGCCAATGCCAAACTGATCGCCGGCGAACTGGAATTCTCCGGCCGCCAGGCGGATCTGGCCAATATGGAGCTGTATCAGGCCAATCTGGAGTCGGCCGATCTGAAGATCAAAATGTGGAAGTCGACCTTCCCCGGCCGTACGGTGATCGTCCCCAACCTGACCCATAAGGACCCGCAGATACGGGCCTTCTTCCAGAACCAAAATGTGCGCCACGCCTTGTCGGTGGCCATCAATCGGGAAGAGATCAACGATGTCGTCTACTTCGGATTGGGCGAACCTCGGCAGTGGGCAGCCTGGCCGGACTCCAAGTACTATCAGGAAGGGGACGAAGCGCACTGGGCGCAGTTCGATCCGGATATGGCGATGGAGCGCCTGGATCAGGCAGGGTACACGGAGAAAGACGCCGCAGGCTTCCGCCTCTTTCCCGACGGCTCGCGGGTGAGTTGGGTGATCCAGCTGGACACGGAACAGGCCGATGTCCTTGATGTCTTTGAGCTGGTAGTCGAGCAGTGGCGGGCGGTTGGTCTGGACCCGTCGATTCGGCCCATCAATCGCTCACTGCTCAACGAACTGGTGAGCGCCAACACGGTGGGGATGTCCGGTTGGGAAGGGGATATTTCCGACATTACGTGGGTCTGGTGTTCCCGGCTGAACCACCCAGGCCACTGTAGCGTCCGCTGGGGCCATGCCTGGAATCTGTGGTTGTCTGGGGACACGGATAACGAGTTGGCTGAGGAGCCGCCGGAAGAGATCGCCTGGGTCTACAACCGCTGGCAGGATATGATCGACGCAGTGACCGAGGAAGAGCACATCGCGATTGCCCGCGAGCTGTGGGAGTGGTTCTACGACTATCTGCCCGGCTTTGGCACCGTCGGCATCCCCAAGCCGGTCGTGATGAAGAAGAACTTCACCAACTTCCCGGACGATGGCGTGTGGGGCTTCTCTGTCATTCGCGCCGTGCCGGTGCACCCAGAGCAGTTCTTCTATAAGCAGAGTTAGTCGGTTGTGATGCGTCAATAGCATGTATTTCATTGTGGTCGGTGGTCAGTTTACGAATTGGATATTTCATAATTCGGAACTGTTCAATTCCGAATTGGCCACCAGCCACTACATCCGGAGCAGCCATGCGAGAATACATTCTGCGGCGCGTTCTGCAGCTCATTCCAACTCTGATCTTCATTTCAATTGTCAGCTTTACGATCATTCAGCTCCCGCCGGGAGATTACCTGACTACCTATGTGGCAAATCTGGCAGCGGCTGGGGAGCAACTGAGCGAGGCCGAAATCATGGCCTTGGAAGCGCATTACGGGCTGAATCAATCTCCATATGTGCAGTATATCAAGTGGATCACAAATTTTGTGCAGGGGGATATGGGACAATCCTTCTACTGGGACCGCCCTGTCTCAAAGCTGATTGGCGAGCGGCTGGCGCTGACGATGGTGATGTCGTTCCTGACACTGCTATTTGTCTACGCGATCGCCATCCCCATCGGCATTTATTCGGCGGTGCGCCAGTACAGCCCAACCGACTACGCGGTCACGTTCCTCGGCTTTATCGGCCTCGCCACCCCAAACTTCCTTTTGGCGCTTGTCATTATGTATATCGGCATCAAGTATTTCGGAGCCAGCGCCGGCGGGCTTTTCTCCGAAGAGTATCTGGACGCGCCCTGGAGTGTGGGCAGGGTCTGGGATATGTTAAAGCACATGTGGCTTCCCGTTGTGATCGTCGGCACAGCCGGCACAGCCGGCGCCATCCGGGTGATGCGGGCGACAACTCTCGATGAACTGGGCCGTCCCTATGTGGAAACGGCCCGCTCCAAAGGACTGCGCGAAGGCCAACTTACCATGAAATATCCGGTACGGGTGGCCCTGAATCCAATTCTGAGCACGATCGGCTGGCAACTTCCCCAGATTGTTTCCGGTACCGTGCTGGTCGCGCTGGTGTTGAATCTGCCCACAACCGGACCGCTTCTGTGGCGGGCGCTGATGTCCCAGGACATGTATCTGGCCGCCAGTTTCATTATGATTCTGAGTACGCTCACGCTGGTCGGCACCCTGCTGTCGGATATTCTCCTGGCGTGGATCGATCCACGCATTCGTTACGGAGATCGAGGATCAATATGACCGCTACAGGTGACCACAACTCTCCTTCGAACGGCGCGCCCTCCCAGGTTTCGGGCATCGTTGCGCCGTCCGACTCGGAAGGGGCCGGTCGTCATTCTTCGGAGCTGAGCTCGCCATCCATCGCAGACAGCCGAGCCTCGAAAGACGAGACTATCTCTTCCCCTTACGAGAGGGGAAATCTGTCGGACCTTCTCGACGCTGACGGCGCCACCGGCGAGAGCCGAACTCAATACCTGACCCCGCGCCAGTTGATGATCATTCGCTTCGGCAAGAACAAACTTGCGCTCCTGGGCCTCTGGTTTCTTCTGCTTATTTACGCCTCGGTACTGTTTGCGCCCATGATAGCGCCCTATGATCCCTTTCACCGCTTCAATAAGCATCTCTATGTGCCGCCGCGGGAGATCCACATCCGCGACGATGCCGGCAACTGGCAGCGTCCCTTTGTCTACGCCGTCAAAATCGAGACCAATAAAGAGACATTTACCCGAGAATTCATCGAAGACCGCAATCAGCGCTATCCGATCAAGCTGTTCGTACACGGGGATCCATACAAGCTTTGGGGTCTCTGGAAGATGGACTGGCATCTGTTCGGGGTCGAGAATGCCGAAGAGATCGGCCCGATTTTCCTGCTCGGCGGCGACAAATTTGGCCGTGATATCTTTGGCCGCGTTCTCTTCGGCGGTCGCATCTCCCTGACGATCGGACTCTTCGGCGTCGCCATCAGTCTCTTCATCGGGCTGTTGTTGGGCGGCCTTTCCGGGCTGTATGGCGGCACAGTGGACAATATCGTTCAGCGGCTGATCGAGTTCCTGCGTTCTATCCCAACGATCCCCCTGTGGATGGGGCTGGCCGCGGCCATGCCCGCGGACTGGCCACAGATTCGCATCTACTTTGGCATCACGATTATTCTCTCTTTGCTCAGTTGGACGACCCTGGCGCGGGTGGTGCGGGGCAAGTTCCTGTCCTTGCGCAACGAAGACTTCGTTTTGGCCGCCCAGTCGGCCGGCGCCAGCCAATGGTACCTCATCTGGCAGCATCTGGTCCCCTCCTTTATGAGTTATGTACTGGTGGACCTCACACTGGCCATTCCAAATATGATCTTGGGCGAAACCGCCCTGAGTTTTCTGGGACTGGGGCTTGTATCGCCGGCCGTTAGCTGGGGTGTGATGCTGAAGGACGCGCAGCAGGTCGTCGAGATCGCCATTCACCCCTGGATTCTGTGGCCAGCGATGTTTGTCGTCGTCACCGTGCTGGCCTTCAACTTCATCGGCGACGGCCTGCGGGACGCGGCCGACCCGTATGCGGATCTGTAATTGCAGTTACTGACCACATCGATGGATACTCTACTGGAAGTCAAGAACCTGCAAACCTACTTTTTTATGGCCGAAGGGGTCGCCAAAGCCGTAGATAGCGCCACCTTTTCGATCCAGCGCGGGCAGGTGTTGGGGGTTGTGGGGGAAAGCGGCTGCGGCAAGAGCGTCACCGCTCGCTCGATCATGCGGATGGTGCGGCCCCCCGGCCACACCGTCGACGGCGAGATACTCTACACCCAGACCGACGAAGCCGGACAAAGCGCGCCTGTGGATCTGCTGCAACTGCCTGCCACTGGCCCGGAAATGCGTTCGATTCGCGGTGGGGAGATCGCAATGATCTTCCAGGAACCCCGGGCCTCTCTCAGTCCTGTCCACCGCATCGGCGATCAGATCACCGAGAATATCCTCCTGCACCAAGACGTCTCCCCATCAGAGGCGAAGGAAATCGCCATCGAAATGTTGCAGCAGGTAAACATACCCCTGGCCGACCAACGGATGAACGCCTATGCCCACCAGCTCAGCGGCGGAATGTGCCAGCGGGTGATGATCGCAATGGCCCTCTCCTGTCATCCCAGTCTGCTGATCGCCGACGAGCCGACTACGGCCCTGGACGTGACCACCGAAGCCCAGATTCTTGAGCTGATGCAAGCGCTGCAAGCGAATCTGAATATGGCGATAATGTTTATCACCCACGATTTGGGCATAATTGCCGATATGGCCGATGAAGTGACGGTGATGTATCTGGGCAGGGTCGTCGAACGGGGATCGGCCTCGGACATATTCCGCGACCCCAAACACCCGTATACAACTGCCCTGTTGGAATCACTGCCCAGGATGGACCAGAAACGAGAATGGCTTCAGACGATCCGAGGCGTCGTGCCGGACCCGTACAGCCCTCTCAACGGTTGCCCCTTCCATCCTCGCTGCGCTCATTTTATGCCCGGCATCTGCAATGAGATCGTTCCCCAACCCATCAACCTGGAAGACGGCCGGGAGGTGCGCTGCCTTCTGTATACGGAGCACGCCGTGTAGGGGCTGGCCTTGCGCCCGCTTATGAGACCACCACTCGCAGAGGAAACCAACCATCGATAACAACTCTGAAAGCTACCCATTGCTGGAAGTCGATGGGCTAAAGAAATATTTCCCTATCACTGCGGGGCTATTTTCCAAGGACATCGGTCACATCAAAGCGGTCGACGGCGTGAACTTCACCCTGCGCAAAGGCGAAACCCTGGGTTTGGTCGGCGAAAGCGGCTGTGGCAAGACAACTGTCGGCCGCCTGATCATGCGCCTGTATGTCCCGACCGCTGGAAACATTCACTTTCGCCCCCACGGACAAGCGGGCGCTCACTACAATCTGGCTGCGCTGGACAACGCCGCCTTGCGCCCCGTGCGTCCACATCTACAGATGATCTTTCAGGATCCGTACTCGTCCCTGAATCCCCGCAAGACGATTCTGGATATTATCGGCGAGCCGTTGCGACTCAACGGCATGGGCAAGAGGGCCGAACTGAAGGATCGGGTCGTGGAGATGCTGCGCCTGGTCGGCTTACGCCCGGAATATCTCACCCGCTATCCCCACGCCTTCAGCGGCGGACAACGCCAACGGATCGGCATCGCCCGTGCCCTCATCCTCAACCCGACCCTCGTCATTGCTGATGAGCCGGTCTCGGCGCTCGATGTTTCCGTGCAGGCCCAAATCCTCAATCTTTTGAAATTTCTTCAGCAGGAGTTGGACCTGACCTACCTGTTCATTGCCCACGATCTTGGGGTTGTCAAGCACATCAGCGATCGGGTGGCGGTGATGTATGTGGGCAAACTGGTGGAGCTGGCCGATGCCAACGATCTGTACCGGAAGCCGCTGCATCCGTACACCGAGGCGTTACTCTCCGCTGTGCATGTGGCCGGCCCTACCGACAGCCAGCGGGAACGCATCGTCCTGGAGGGAGAGGTGGCGGATCCTTCCAATCCGCCGCTTGGCTGTTACTTCCATCCTCGCTGCCGTTACGCCCAGGAACGGTGCCAGCAGGAGACGCCGATTCTGCGAGATGTAGCCGCTAACCACTTTGTGGCCTGTCACTTTGCCGAAGAATTGGATCTGACCGGCGCTGAAATGGCATAATCGGAAGTGATCAGTGGCTAATGGTCAGTAACCGCAGTGCGCCAGCCACTGCAGTTGACGCCCGCGGCGGCGCTAATGAATCAAGATGAGAGGAGAGATCCATGACGAGCATACGTCCCATCACCTCTGGGCCGAAGCAGCACTGGTTCGGCTACTACGACAAATTGCAGTTCGATCCCGCCAGCCGCTACGTACTGGGGATGGAAGTCGATTTCGAGAGCCGCCCGCCAACCGCAGAGGATGTGATCAAGATTGGGATGATCGATCTTGACGATGGCGACAACTGGATCGAATTGGGAGAGACACGGGCCTGGTGCTGGCAGCAGGGCTGTATGCTCCAGTGGCTCCCTGGCTCCGACAGAGAAATTATCTGGAACGACCGCCAGGGCGATCGGTTCGTCTGCCACATTTTGGATGTGCGCTCCGGCAAAAAGCGCACACTGGGCTACCCCATCTACACCCTCTCCCCCGACGGTCGCAGCGCCATCGGCGCCGACTTCCGCCGTATCAGCCATATGAGACCTGGCTACGGCTACGCAGGCATTCCCGACCCGAATTACGATCTGCTGGCGCCAGAGGATACGGGTATCTATCGTGTGGACCTGCAGACCGGCGAGGCGGAACACCTGATTTCAATCGCGCAGGTGGCGGCGATCCCCTATCCCCACGGGGACCTCAGCGGGGCCAAACACTACTTCAACCATCTGCTCTTCAACCCCGATGGCTCCCGCTTTATCTTCCTGCACCGCTGGCGCTTCGACGGAGCGGGGATCCAGACCCGGATGATGACAGCGGCAGCCGACGGCTCGGACATCTACGGAGTGGACCAGTACGGCCAAACCTCCCACTTCATCTGGCGGGACGCACAACACATTTTAGCCTGGGCCTGGCATCCTTCATACAAAGAAGCTTTCTATCTCTTCCGGGATGGCGCACAGGATGTGGAGGTGGTCGGCAAAGGGGTGATGCGCCTGAACGGTCACTGCACCTATCTGCCCGGCGCGAGGTGGATTCTAAACGACACCTATCCGCTGCCGATGGATAGGCTCAGGCAGCAGCTGTATCTCTACAATGTGGCGAGTGGCGAACGGACAGAACTGGGCGCCTATCACGCTCCCGAAGAGTACGCGGGCGAATGGCGCTGCGATCTGCACCCCCGTTCTAGCCCGGACGGGAAATCGATCACCATTGATTCCGCCCACGGAGGCAATGGACGGCAGATCTATCTGTTGGATATCTCCAGCGTATCGTCGACAGCGACACAGCCGGGCAGTTCATGCGCATAAGCTGAATAGTGGCCGAGGCTTTTTCTACAATCACAGTGTAAGTCATTGTCCTCATCCGAACTTGCCCGGACTAAGGGCAAAGAAAAACCGTTCAATTGAACTGCTATTTCCAGGTGTAGGTTCCCTTTTCGTCCTGAGGAATCGCAGCGAAATCCTGCATGGCCTGGCGTCCTTGTGGCTTCAGCCCCGCCCGGCCGACAATTTCCTCGGCCAGACCTGGATAATAGGGCATATCCTCCCGATAGAGAACGGTCGATCCCTCCGGCGTGTAGTGAACCTGCATCACCACATCCATTTCGTTCGCCTCCATCTTGCCCACAACCAGATCTATGCGGGTGATATGCCCCCAATCCCACTTGCGCGCGAGCGCCCAAAAGCGCAAAGGGCTTCGGATCTCCAGACCGTTCTCTGAAACTTCATAGATGGTTCCCATATCGATGAGATGCCCGTAGAGGAGCAGGGCGCCCCAAATCAGAAACGTCCAGGCTATGGCCTCGACGAAAAAGAGCCGATTGATGCCCATCGTGAAGGTGAGAATTCCGGCGATCAGGAGCGCGGTCGCCGACACGATCGACTTCGATTTTCCTTTGAAGATCACTGATTCCTGAGCTTTGCCTGCCTGAAGGGATTCAGCCATAGATCTATTCTGCCTTGTGAAATGATTACCGGATTGTGTACAGTATAGATCGGGGGACGAAGTGAACAAAATCCGCCAACGGCCTAGCGTTACAAGCTCAGGCTAACAGCAGCCGATATCCGCGCCCCCGCACTGTGGTGATAAAGACAGGATTGCCTGGATCCGGCTCCACTTTTTGGCGCAAACGGCTGATCAGTTTTTCGATGCGGGCATCGTCCACGTCCTCCAGATAGTCTTCGCCCCATACGCCGACGACGATCTGGTACTTGTCCACAATTTTGTTGCTGTTTTCATAGAGCAGTTTCATCAAGTGGTACTCCAGTCGGGTGAGGGTCTCGACCTGGCGACCATCGACAAAGATTTCGCCGTGGACATCGTCCAGATAGAACCGATCGCTGGCGGCATCGGTATCATCGCTCTGATGGGTCTGCAGGTATTCGGCGAAGAGACGGCAAAATGCTCGCTGCTCTGCATTCACCTGCACCAGGATGTGACGCTGCGCCAGCATGGCCAGGTCCGTGCGATTGGCGTCAACGCCAGGAGACGTTGTATTGCGCGCCGCTGTAGGGCGCGACAGTGAACGTAGGGTTTCCTGTTGGCCTGGCGCGCAGCTCTGCCAGATCTTTTTACTTTCTGTGTTCAGTGTCGGGTCTTTGCGCAGCTGCTCCACCACACCGCGATGTAAAATCCAGCGATCATGCGCGCCTTCGCCTTCGGCGGTATCCAGTTGCAGCATGGGGCCGCTACCGTCGACAATGCGCTGCTCCAATGCCGCGATCGCCTGGCTCAGAATACGGCTGACCCCTGCCAGATAGCCGGGATGTCCACCGGTCCAGTGGTACACAAAATCCACATCTGCTGAGGACAGAACCAAGCTGTTCCGCTCCGCAAAATTGCGAATATAGCGCTTCACATCATGGCGGGAAAGGGGGGCTAGATGCCAGGGTTGATGCATAAACAACTCGCAAAACTCACTGCTATGCTCGCCGGGGCGTAGCTCTGCTAGCGGCCACACCGTCGCAGTCACATACACGAGTCGGCTGCCGTAACGGTCTTTCCTGGCCCGCAGGTTGAGGAAGACCCGCGAATCGAGCTGCTGAAACGGTTCTTCGAACTCATCAAACAGCAGGATTAGCTTATACACGCTGTTCTGCAAGGCGGCGGTCAGCCCTATGTTAAAGCTCAGAGGTACCTGAAAGACGTTCGCTGGCGCCACCAGCGCCTCATATGCAGCCCCTACCTCGCCATCTTCGGCCAGGATTGGACTGCTCTCCTGTAAACACCGCAGCACCAGTTCATAGAATCCCTGCTCCGTCATCTCCAGCATGCGGTTGCAGTCGATATACACCGGCAGAAATGCGCTGCCTTCTTCTCCCAACTGGCCCAGCCATACATCACCATGGGCAAGCAAGCGCATCAGTGCCGACTTGCCCACATTGCTAAAGCCGGTTACCTCCACGCAGCGGGAACTATAGAGCCACTCTATGATTCGTTCGATATCGGTCTGCCGCATATAGCTCCCATCGGACAGACGCAACGCAGATGGCATAGAACTCCCTGTCGCCAGAATCTCGCCAGCTCAACCATTTTTCTGATGTCGTAGATTTCTATGAAGCCGAGCCAGATGAACTTTTCGTTGGCGGTCGGTCGCTGGCTGTTGGCATTTCGTAATTCGCCACGCGCAACTTCCTCCATTCTCTCTAACTTGCGTCGATGCGTCAAGCGTTGGCTGCGTCGGTGACGCTACCTTCCAAGATGTCTGCGAACAACACCTGCACCGCCGCTTCTGGCGCCGTCTGGCCGGCGCTGACAACAACAGGGACAAACCCCAGCGGATCCCACCAGTAGGAGATGGACGGACGCCGCCACTGCGCCGGCCAGTCCCCGCTCACTAAGCGCAGTGGTGGCCAATCGGCCAGAAAATCAGGGCGTTCTCCAGGCCGCGCACAACAGACCCGCAACCCCCCGTTCACCTGATCGTGATCTTCCGATGCCCAGACATGCAGCCAACGATCTGCGCCCACGTATAGCCCATGCAATGCCGGCAGACGCTGACGGCGCGCCCAGAGACGCACCGCTTGGACAAAGGCCCATTGGGTGCTGCGCGGTTCAGCAGGGTGATGAATCCAGCTGGCGATCTTTCGCATAGCAGGTATGTTCAGAGAACGCTGCCAGTAGTACCGACTCAATACGCTGTGCAGGGCCGTTTCACTGCGTCTGCCAGATGCCATGAGTACATTGTCCGCAACTTCTGCCGCGCCCTTGTCGATATGCTCCTGCCAATACGCCAAGGCCGCATTGGCGGACCAGCTGTTGCCGGCAAAGCAGAACAGCGGCCGGCTTTCTGCCGACAACTGGGCAATGGCCTCGATCACCTGACGGCTCAGGGCCAGCGCCCGCTCCCAGCCGTCTTTCGATCCGTGTTCATAGCCGCCGACGACCAGTGTCACATCTGGCCGCAACGTCTGTAACTCTTCTGCCAGATCAACCGAATTCAGGTGGGGGCTGGCCCGGTATGTGGCTACCAGATTGCAGAGCGCGCTGGCCAGCGCCTCCTCCCCGGCGGCCAGACTGCCACCTCCAGACAGGCCGGCCATCCACACGCCAAGCGGCGGGAGCGGATCCGCCACTACGGCCACCTGGCCGACTCCATCCGCCAGGGCCGGATCTGATGAGTGGAATCGAGGGCAGTCTTGTTCCGCATCCCAGAGAGAGATGCCTAGCTGGTTTCCCAATCGGGTGACGGCCTGGGCCAGAGCGACGGGACAGTCATCGGGGCTGGCTTGCGCGGGTAGATCCACGGTCTGCCATCCTACCAGCCGGTAGATGCCTTCTACCGGTTCGATAAGCGCAGCCACCGCGCGATGCGGCTCTGCGCCCAGGGTTAGAATGCTTTGCGGGGCGAAATCAGCCAAGCCAGTTTCGTTCATGCGCCCCCGCCTCGCAGAGTGGCCCACAGCATCTGCCAAAATTCGCTGCGGGGGAATTCAAACAGAAAGTAGTCCAGCCTGGCCAGCACCAGGGAAAAACGCGCCGCGGCCAGTCGGGCGAAAAGAATGCCCGCAGTCAACCATAATGCCCGGCGACCGAGGCCCTCCCATAC
The DNA here is from genome assembly GCA_958295915.1 of uncultured Caldilineaceae bacterium. Lineage (GTDB taxonomy): Bacteria > Chloroflexota > Anaerolineae > Caldilineales > Caldilineaceae > Bin5. The sequence goes on along the minus strand of OY282381.1, from coordinate 473,984 downwards.
GCTCAACAGTCTGCGAATCATTGACGTGGGCAGATCCGATCGCCGTTCGGAGGCTATGTCAGATTCTTTCAACCGGGAAGGCCGATTGGCATCCGAACTGCGGCCAAATTGCAGGTGAATCAAGACGCCGCCGGTGATCAGCAATGTGAATAGCCTGACTAGCCACAGATCCACTGACGTCACCTGTCGGGACCCCAGCGCTGCCGTGAACTGGGGCCACAGCGTTCCTTGCAATGCGCCGGCTATGCCGACTCCCAGCCCGACCCCGCCCAGGATGGCCGCGGGAATCACCGCCAGCAGACGCAGAAAGGCACGCCCGCTCCGCCTTTTGGGTGGCCGGCGCAACAGTTCTGCACCCGCTCCCCACATCAGCAACCCTAGCAGGAGGGGCAGCCAACTCTGCCACAGAGCCAGTTCCCACAGGGAGAGCTCCGACACAGATGTCGGTAGAGGATTTTCGATAAGGGGCGCGACCAGCTGCGGCCAGAGGACGTTGCGCCAAGCCAAAACCGCCATGTAACCCAGACCCGCGCCCACCAGAATATACTGGGCCAGCCGTGCAAGAAAGTTGTCGCGGATCAGATAACTGCCGATCGACAGGGATATGAAGAAACCAAGTAGCGCGCCGGCATCCTGCAGAAAGGCCGGTAAACTGTCGCTGAACGGACTCACGTCAGCCTCCGTTTGGCGCTGCCAATCCTGTCAGATTCCCTAGAACTATGACGACGAGTAAAAGGGCGAATCCCCAGTTTTGTCCGCTGATTTGACGCCAAGATCGAGCCTGCTCCGGGATGCTTTGGGGTCGCACAGATTGGCTCTGATAGGCGCTGCCCCCGTCCCAGCCGCTGACTAGCCCGGCAAGCTGTCCGCTATGCCAGTAGGGGCGCAGAGCCGGGTCAACAACCGCGCTGGTGACGGCGATCACCGCTCCGTTGTTCAGAGGCTGCACCTGCTCCAGCCAGCGTCGAACATCCTCCGCGCGGGCGGCTATCAGCAGGTTGAGATCTGGCCCCGCGTCAGCCAGACCGGAGACGATCGAATGTCCTTTGGGGTTGACCCAGCCCGGGTCGATCGGCAGGCTCTCCGCCGGCGCAACGCCCAAGAGCGGCAGGGAAGCGGCGCCGCCGGGGAAAAAGCCGCCTTCAACGATATCGATGGTCGTGACCTGCGGCCGGGCCGGCCACTGTACAGATTCCCCGGCCTTTGCAATCAGGCGACGGGCTGTGGCCGGCCCGCCCGGCAGCTGGCTGACGACGATCAGCTGCGCCTGTTTACGCAGTAGATGTTCGATCACCGGCTGTGCCACCAGATCCATCTCGCCGGCGGTCGCCGGATCGTAGGCCCAATTCACCAGAACGAGGCTGTTCAGAGGCAGAGCTTCGATCTGCCGATGGGCTTGCAACACACCAGGCCATAGGTGGGGCTTAGCCTCGCTAGAGGATGCCCCCAACAACAGGGCAATGGCCAGGCCGAGTAGCAGGAACCATTCGAACCAACGCCGCCGCAGACCACGACCGGCGGACGCAGTTTCGCTTTCACCTGAAGCTCTACCCAGGACAGCATTTGCCGCCAGCGGGAGTTCACTGGAGAGCAGTTCGCGCAATTGGCGACGATCTTCCTCGCTCACCTCCAGCCCTTGGGCCAGGTCGGATGCGTCACCGCTAGAGGCGACGAACTCCAATGGGTCCGTGGGTTCGATCGCTCCCTGTATGTCGGTCAGAAGTCGTTCCAACTGAACAGCAGGTGGAGACGGCGACGCAGCCTGGCGTGGAGATTGGACAGCGTTGTCCTCATCGGCAGCCGGAGGGGACAACGCTGGGGAAGATCTATGCTCCTCTGGCTTCAGCGCAGGGTTCCGCTCCCCAATGTCCTCCCCCGTCTGTGTAGCGTTGGCCCTTCGACCTGTGGATGTATCCGTTTCGACAGATTCAGACGATCGGTCCGGCATCGTCGGTTCGGCTGCTGTCGGCTGATCCGCGAGCGTTTCGTTGGGTTTTTCAGCTGTTTCATCCGCGGCCTTCGCCGACGGCAGCCTGGATGTGTCGCGTTTCTGTAGGTTTGTGCCGCAGTGGGCGCAGAAGCGGGCAACGACCGGGTTGCCGTGTCCGCAGTGTGGACATAGGTTTGGGTGGCTCACTGCGCGCTCTTTATGATCAGTCGAAGGCTGATGAACAGAACGGCAAGCGCGCCCCCAAGCAGAACCCCGCGCATCGTGGCCATCACCGGCCAGATCAGCAACCAATCGGCCAGATCGATAAGAACCTCTGGCATACGTTGATAGGAAAAGGGCGTCTGCACCAGCAGCATCAGCAGGGCGCCAGCCAGAATCCAGAGGCCGCCAGGTCGATCGATCCGCAGGTAGTGATAGGCCGCGCCCAGCAGAAAAAGGCCGGTCAGCGCGTAGAGCGTTGCCTGCCCCGGCGCTAAGACCGCATCGAATATCCACTCTACGAGCGGCCCGGCCGCTCCCTTCGCCGACATGATACCGGCCGCGAAAACGATGGCGAATACGATCAGTAACAGTAGGCTGAAAGGCCACTCCCTCTGCCCTCGCTGAACCCGTCCCAAATGGAACCAGAGGGCATTGGCGATGCCCAAAAGCAGAGCGAACGCGCCCAGCAGCAATGACCAGCCATAGAGTGTCGTTGCCATTGCCGCCGGTGTGCCCGCGAACCCGAAGCGAGCGGATATGACGAACCATGCGCTTGCCAACGCCACTAGGAGACCAATTCGATTCGACCAGCCAGGATGGGAAGAAAACACTGTCCGTTATCCGACAAATGCGCCAATGAGTAGACCGAGCGCCAGCAGCGCCCCTGTCCACCGCTCGACCTGTTTCAGCCAATCGCCCGCTACCGGCGTTGCCGTCTGAGGCACGAAATCCTCTTCTGCCAAGGCGAGAGGCAGCAGTTCGATGTCCGCGCGTTCGGCGCCGGGCGTCGCTGTAGGCGACACAGCCCAGGCCATCCCCGGCGCCAGCGCGCCGGAGTCGGTTCGTCGTGTTGCGATGTTGAGAGCTGCCGCGTGGATAGCGCTGTCCCCGCCAGCATAGACTACCATGCGCAGGGTTTCATCGGTGTCTTCCGATCGACCAGCGCCGCGCCGCGCCAGCGCGGCGCGGAGGTATGATCCGGCGCCAGCGGCGTTGTCAGAGTTGCCGGCCGCGGACCGCCACAGAAGCATCGCCAGCAGCCAAAGCCCGCCTTCCCCACCTGCGACGACAATCGGGTTTAGCGGCCCCAGATTCTGGCGGGCAATGCGGTTCAGAGCAAGCAGGCTCAGCCCACTATCTGGGTAGAGAGAGTCGATGCCCAGCGTGACCAGAGGCGTTTCTCCGCTTTCAATGGCAGTGTCTGCCATCCGTCGCCATACGGAGGCCAACTGTTCCGGGCTTGTGTACATGTTCATGCACCGGTTTCCCGCTGCTTGGTCGTCTGTCCGTTCGCGTCTCTTTCGAGCAGAGGCGCATTGCAACCTTCATCCAGCAGCCTGACCAGTCGTTCCGTCAACGCGGTCGGGCCGGCAGGTTGGGAAAGCAGCTCACTCCAAACGGCAAGCCCATCTGCGCCGAAGATCGCTGCCAATGGCTGCAAGATCAGGAGCATCTGCCCTAAGACAAAGGCCAGAGGGCGATGGCCAGCCAGGAAAAGAAGCGCGGGCAAAACCATCTGGCGCTGACGAATTGCGGCAAGTGCCTCGTCAACCAGTGTATCAGTAGGGCCCGATCGCTCTTCCATCGATAAAACCGGCACGCCGGATTGCATGCCCTTCCCCTGGGCCATAGTAGATCCCTTCGACTTCGAAACAGGTCGGGAAACGTATAGTCATCGAAACACACGATAAATTTGGGAATTATATACGTAACTGCACAAGGATTTCAGCGTGTTGGATTTGCATAGGAGTGAGTATGTGGTATACTGGGAATACTTCAAAATGGAATAGGCGGACCTGTTCCATACATAAGAGAGAAGCCCGTCAGTGCGGGAACACTACGGGCTATGATCCACAAGGTGATGGCTTATGGATACTCCCCAGACTACCACATTTCACAAAACATACCAAGAACGAGGCTACTGTTCGCGCACTGGCTATGCTCGCATCCGTGAGGTATTGCGCGCCTGCTGTTGGCTCTACAATCAATCCCTTGAACAGCGCAAGAATACCTATCTTGCCGATGGCAAGGGCATGACTATGTATAGGCAGATGAAGGGACTGACCCAACTGCGGAAGGAACAACAGTTCTGGCGAGATATAGGATTAACAGTTTCTCGCGGCGTCTTAGTAAGAGTAGACAGGTCGTTCAAAGCTTTCTTCCGTAGAGTGAAAGCTGGGGAGAAGCCGGGCTACCCGCGCTTCAAGCCGCATCAACGCTATCAGTGCATCGAACTGGCAAGCGTTACAGCGGGCATGGTGAAGGGCAATCGTATCAAGGTAAAAGGATTACCCGTTATCAGGATACGTCCTAATCGTGAATTGCCAGATAGTAGCCAATTGAAAGCTCTGCGGATTGGTATGCACGGGCGTATCCTGACAGTTGACCTTGTCTATGAAGAGGAACAGAACATCCTTGCGCCAGTGGATATGGAACAAGCAGACTTGTCCCATGATACTGTGGTAGGCATAGATGTGGGCGTAAACGAACGTATGACCTTCAGCGACGGGAATACAGTATCCCGTCGTGTAATTGATAGAAGCCGGGAAACGAAGCTGCAGCAGTCGATTTCACGTTGCCAGCGGGGCAGTAATCGACGGCGAAAGGCGGTAGCCACTTTTGCTCGTGAGAAGCGTAGGAATACGGTACGCAATCGCAATGAATGCCATCGGTTGACCACCGCTATCGTGCAAAACTATCAGAAGATAGCGGTAGAAAAGTTGGCAATCAAGAACATGTCTCGTAAGGGCGGAAGTCGGAAACGTGGCTTGAATCGCAGTATGATGGAACAGGCTTGGGGCATGCTGTTTCAACAGTTGCGCTACAAGGCAGAATGGGCCGGTAGACAATTCGTTGAAGTTGACCCCCGCTATACATCCAAGACCTGTTCCCGTTGCGGTGAAGTAAGGAAAGAAAAGCTGGCGGTTTATCGGGTCTTCGTTTGCCCTTTGTGTGGCTATACAGAAGACCGGGATCTGAACGCCGCTAAAAACATTCTACAACGCGGGTGGGGATATCCCGCGCAGTCCTTTTCAAGGGCTGAGAAAGATATACTTGTGCAGTTAAGTATATAATTCCCATAAATTTTACCATAAAGCCGCTTACGCGCCAGACAAGGTTGTTCCTCAGCAACTGGGTTAGTCCCTTCATCTGCGTATACAAGGACATGCTTTTGCCACAGGCGCGATAGGTGTTGCGTCGCTGTTCAAGCGAATGATTGTATAGCCAGCAACAAGCGCGCAACACCTCACGGATGCGAGCATAGCCAGCGCGCGAACAGTAGCCGCGTTCCTGATATGTTTTATGAATTGTGATAGGTAATAATTTAAGATTATTACCGACAGCCTGGGGAGTATCCATAAGCTATTGCCAAAGCTAGCTGAGAAAGATGTACAATGGTTATCATTAGTATATAATTCCCTTTACTTACCTTATACTCTAACAATCCAACAACCAAACCGATTTTTTCCAGGAGAAAACTGATGAGCCAGTACGTGCTTGCCGCACAGTTGTTCACCGTGCGTGACTTTACGCAAACAGTGGAAGGATTGGCTGATTCGATTCGCAAAGTGAGCGCAATCGGTTACACCGCCGCGCAGGTGTCGGCGATCGGTCCGATCTGCCCCGCGGATGTCAAGAAGATCTGCGATGATCACGGCATCAAAATTGCGAATACCCATATCGACTGGCAGCGCCTGAAGGAGGACATCGCCGGGGTGATCGACGAACATCACCTCTGGGAATGCAAGCACGTGGCCGTGGGCAGTATGCCGCGACATTTCATCGAAGCGGGCGTGGAAGGCATCCACCAGTTCGCCAAAGAGGCGACAGAAGTGGGGCGTACACTCTACGAAGCCGGGCTGACCTTCAGCTACCACAACCATAGCTTCGAATTCATGCGCTATGGCGACAAGAGCGGCCTGGAGATTCTCTTTGACGAAACGGACCCCCGCTATGTGCAGGCAGAATTGGACACATACTGGATTCAGTACGGCGGCGGCGATGTGCGCGCTTGGATTCTGCGCCTGAAGGACCGCATGCCGGTCATCCATTTGAAGGATATGGCGATGACCGGCTGGCGGGATCAGGTGATGACAGAAGTGGGCGAAGGCAATCTACACTGGTCAGGAATTCTCGACGCCTGCCAGGAAGCCAATGTCGAATGGTACGCAGTAGAGCAGGATATTTGCCCCGGCGACCCCTTTGAGAGCCTGGCGCTCAGCTATCGCAATTTGGCGGCCATGGGCTTTTCCTGAGATATCCGAGCGCTTTGTTTTCCAGCCGACGCCATGATACACTGTATAATCTGATTTTGATGACGATACACGTTCTATGAGAGTTCTGATCACCGGCGCGAGAGGCAAATTTTTGCCCATTGACGAGACCCATCTCACCTAGCCAGAGGACTCCTATAGCTACTCAAAGCGGGCGGAGGAGGATCTTCTGGCGACATGGCGGCAGTAGGCCGCAGATCAGACAGACTCTTCTCCAGGAATGATCCGGTTGTTCACACTTTTATGAGAATTTTGCAATGACCGACACAGTGCGTTTGGGAATTATCGGTACCGGAAGTATTTCGATCCGTGGGCTTCTGCCCCATTTGACCATGGACGATGTGCAGGACCGGGTCAAGGTCACCGCGGTGTGCGATCCGGTAGTGGAGAGGGCAGAGGCTGCCGCGGCCAAATTCGGCGTGCCCCACTTCTACGCCAGCGCAGAAGCGTTATTGGCCTCTGGCGCTGTCGATGCGGTTTCTATCGCCACACCCATCGGCCTTCACTTCGCGCAGGGGATGCAGTGCGTGGATGCTGGCGTACACGTCCATTTCAACAAAACGATGACGACGACCGTAGATGAGGCGGATCAGTTGATCGCCGCAGCCGCTGCAAAAGACGTCAAGCTCGTCGCCTGTCCTGGAGAGATGCTGCGGCCTCGTCATCAACGCATCAAAGAGATGATCGACGAGGGGGCGCTGGGTACCCTGACCTGGGCGGTCACAGGCTCGGCCTTTGGCCGCTACCATGAGAACGAGCGCGTGCGGGGAGGCGACGATCCTCTCACCAATGTCAACCCTGCCTGGTACTTTCGTAAGCCCGGCGGCGGCCCCCTCTACGACATGACCGTCTACGGCCTCCACGCCATGACAGGCATCCTCGGCCCGGCCAAACGGGTAACCGCATTCTCCGGCGTGCGCGTGAAAGAACGGGAATTCTATGGCCAGATGCTGCCGACCAATATGGACGATAATACACTGATGGTGTTGACCTTTGGCGATAGCTTTTTCGCTTTCGTGTACGGCGTCGCGGCCGGCAGCCTTCCCAATATGGGCCGTCCATTGATCTTCGGCGCCGAAGGCGTCATCAATGGGGGCACGCTCAACGGCGAACCCTTCGACTATCCGGGACGCGAACTGGACGAGGAATACGGTACCAATGGCGCCCTGCCTCATGTGGTGGGCGTCCATCGGGAAATGGAGGAGGCCCACGTCTACGAGGACGTCATGCAACTGGTGGATTGGATACGGGACGACATTCCCACCACCTCCACCGCGGAGCATGCCCGCCACGTCATTGAAATCTTCGATGCCGCTTACCGGTCGGCAGAATCGGGGACGGCGCAGGAACTGCGGACAACGTTCTAGCAGGAAAGAACTATGCGTACAAATGTGATTCTCAACGACAAACTGGTAGCGGATGCTATACGCTATACGGGCCTGACCACCAAACGAGCAGTGATTGAAGAAACCCTTCGTCTACTCGTGCGTCTGAAGTCGTACTCTTTGGAGAGACATACATGCCAAACACGTACCGTATAGGCGTTATTGGCTTTGCCCACATGCACATCAATCATGTCTTGGCGCTCTTCGCAGCCCATCCACAGACGGAATTGGTGGCCTGCGCGGATACGCCTCCGCTGATACCTGAACTGCGCGCGGGACAGTACACGCGGGCATGGAATCTCCGCCACGCGCTGAACGATCTGGGGATGCCAAAGGCCTACGATGACTACCAGAAGATGCTGGAACAGGAAACGTTCGATATCGTCATCTGCTGTGCGGAAAATGCCCAGCATCCGGCAGTGGTAGCGGCCTGTGCGGAAAAGGGCGTGCATGTGATGATCGAAAAACCGATGGCGTCTTCCCTCAACGATGGCCTACGCATGGCCCGAGCCGCCCGGGCTGCCGGTATCGAACTGATTGTCAACTGGCCCATCACATGGCAACCCGCCTCCCACACAACCAAGGAACTTATCGACGCCGGCGCAATTGGGCGAGTGCTGACCGTCAAATGGCGGGGCGGCCACCTGGGGCCGCTGGGCGCGGGCGTCTCCCATCCAAGAGGCGACCAAAGCGCGCGGCAGAAAGGTCGTTCTGGCCCGACTAAAGAGCAGTCTATGGGGTCAGAAACGGCTGGTGAGTTCCTCCAGAAGCTGAACGGCATAGAACGAGGCGCTACCTGGTGGCATCAGAGAGCGGCGGGCGGCGGCGCCATGCTCGATTACTGCTGCTATGGCTCGTTGGTGGCCCGCTGGCTGGTGGGCGAGCCGGCTACCGCAGCTATGGGAATGCGGGCCAATCTGAACAGTAAATGGGGTGATGCTGAGGACAACGCGGCCATGATCATTCGTTTCCCCCAAGCGATGGCCCTGTGCGAAGCTTCCTGGACGACACTGGATCACGGCGTGTCACCCGGGCCGATTGTCTACGGCGCCGAAGGCACATTGGTCGTAGATAAGGAGACCGGCGACCAGAGTCCGAACGTGCGCGTGGAGAGAGGCGGTGGCCGCACGGAGTATCAGGCGTGTGAGCCGCTGCCGGCTGGTCGCATGAATATCGCTCAAGAGTTCATCCATCGCCTGCAGACCGGCGACCCGCTCCATCAGACTCTGGAGTTGGAGTTCAACCTGGAAGTGATGGCGATTCTCGACGCCGGCCTGCGCTCGGCCAACAGCGGCCGGCTGGAGCTAGTTGACACGGACGCGTGGCGGCTGGAATGAACTGTTCAATGCGCCTCTGCTCGAAAGAGGCGCGAGGGAAAAATGATGGATATTCACGCTGCTTTGCATTCTCTCGGTGTGCGGGAAGATACCGTAACCGCTGAGGAAAAGACCTTTCTCGACGAGAAAGGCTATCTGCCCCTACCGGGCATCCTGACGCCGGCAGAGGTGCAGGCCTTGCGGGAGCGGTTGCAAGCTCTGGAAGAGGAAGAGGGCGAGGATGCCGGCAAAGAAGTGCACCAGGAGGCCGGCGCAGTCCGGCTTGCGAATCTGGTGAACAAAGGCCCGCTGTTCGACGTTTGTTGGACCCACCCGAAGGCGCTGGCGGCCATCGCCCATGTCCTGGGCGGCGACCTGAAACTGTCGTCTCTCAATGCGCGCGCGGCTCTGCCCGGCCATGGTCTGCAGGCGCTGCACACCGATGGCGCTCAGCGTATCCCTGGCGTTCCGCCGATGCCTACAGATAGCCGTACGCGGTATTATGTCTGCAACTCTATTTGGCTGCTGAACGACTTCACTCCCACGAATGGCGCCACGCGGCTGATCCCCGGTTCCCACAAACTGGGACAGGATCCGCGCCAGCTTCTGGACGATGCCTTGGCGCCCCACCCTGACGAAATTCTGGTATTGGGCCAGGCAGGCACAGTCGTCATCTTCAACTCCCACGCCTGGCACGGGGGCACTGTCAACCGCTCAAACCGGCCCCGACGGGCGCTCCACTCCTATTTTTGCCGGCGCAATCTGCCTCAGCAGTTGGATCAGCGAGCCTATCTGCGACCGGAGACGGCAGCGCGCCTCAGCGAAGCCCAGCGGCTCGTGCTGGATGTGTGAAGCTATTTTTGGTTTCAAAGATTCTCTTGCGCTAAGCTCCTCCCCGCTTCCAGGTCAGAAATACTCATCGTTGATGGCTTCAGCGGAAGTTGTCGGCTCGGATGATTTGAACGCGAGGCGCAAGTGTCGCAGCGCGGAGAGGACTTCTGAGCCGCCGAGGAGAACGTATATTCCGAAAAATGTGAAGCCGCCGCCGCTTATGCCAGCCAGGATGAATAGCGCCGGCGGAAGTTGCAACTGGTGAAGCAGCAGCACTACCCCGCTCATCCCCAGGCTGCCCATAAGCGTGCGCCCCAGCGTCGCGCCCAGGATGGATACGTCCACCCCATCTACCCGCAGATTGAGTAGAAACAGCCCCAGCGCCAGAGCCAGAGCCGAAATCGATGTGGCCCAGGCGAGTCCGGCAATGCCGAACGGCCCGACCAGCGCTAAACTCAACCCCACATTCAGCGCCATCCATCCCAGCGTTGCCCACATAGGCACATGGGTGTTATGTTGGGCGAAAAAAGTCAGCGCCAGCACGTCGTAGGAGGCTTCGCCCAGTAGGCGTACAGAAAAGATCGCTATCAGCAGATAGACCAGCGCGCTCGATTCCGGCTCGAAGGCCCCCCGTTCGAAGAGAAACGCCACGGCCGGTCGCCCCAATACAAGCAGCCCCACCGCCGCCGGAATCAATAGCAGCCACGTGGCCCGCAAGCCCTGAGTGACTGTCTGCCGCAGATGCCGACCTTCGCTTGTGTTGTACTGTTCTGCCATCGTCGGGAAGATAACCTGAGAAATCGCTGCGCCGAAAAGGGACTTTGGCATCGACAGCATCACCAGCAGCGCGTACTGAAAGGCGGCGATGCTGCCCACAGGCAGCGGGGATGCCAAGCGGATAAAGATCAGATCCATTGCCTGGAACGCGCCGAGGGTCACGATGCGCGGCCCCATCAGACGACCTACTTCTCGCACCCCTTGCAGACGCATGTCGATCTGCAACTGCAGCTGTATTTTATGTCGCACGAGCGCCGGCGCCTGCGCGAGAACAGTTAGCAGCGCCCCCAAAACACTGCCCCAGGCCACGCCCTGAATGCCCCATCTCGGCGTAAGGACGATCATGGCCGCAATCTGCCCTAAATCGATCAAGACCCGGGCCAACGCGGGGGCCAGAAAGTGCTGGTGAGCGTGGAGCAAGCTGCTGAATACGCCGGTTATGCTGATCAGCGCCGCGGCCAGCAGGAATATGCGCATCATAGCCGCGGTGAGTTGCTGGGTGTCTGCAGGGGAATGGGGCATCAACACCACGTCGATGAGCCAGGGCGCAATGGCGATGGCCACCAGACAGGCGCTGCCCACCACCAGCATTGTCAGGGTCAGGACTGTATTGGCGAGGGTGGCGGCGTTGTGGCGTTGGGCGCGGGTCAGATAGCTGGAGTAAACGGGGATCAGCGCGGCCGAGACAGCGCCACTGGCGAGCAGCGCAAGCAGGAGTTCGGGCACCTGGTTGGCTGCGGTAAAGGCATCCGCTTCCGGACCGGTGCCGAACAGACTGGTCATCAGCAGCAGTTTGGCGAAGCCGGTGATTTTGTCCAGGCCGAAGATAAAGAAAACGAGAAAGGCCGAGCGAACCAGATGCGGCGCGCGGGACATCGAATGTCTCAACAGATGACCGGCGGGTACCTATAAAACACCGGGAAAGAGAAGAAGCTTCTCACTCCTGATCCCTTAAGGGTCCGTCCCGCTCACGCAGAATCCACGAACCGGAATTCAGCGCCCGCACCGCGTGTAGGGTAAAGTCACTCTCTGTGGCATCGTTGCGTCCTCCCTCAAAGCAGGAGGAGACAGGGTCGCTAATGAACAAAAAGCCTCTCGCGTATTGTTGAATCAGGACGCAGAAGCTCTTCTCCTGGTCTGTTGCCCATCCCAAGTCCTCAAATATCTCGTTCTCCGTCTCCCATAGATAGCCAAATCCTCGTACGGGAGAGTGTAAATCTGGCGGCGGTGTGCCCCGATGGTTGCTAAGAGGTTGATCATCCCAGTGATCCGGAATCCGCTTCCAACCCCCCTCGTTGACAAATACGAACGCTGCGTCATCATCCTGACGCCATATCATGTGTCCGCGCTGGAACGGCTGCCAGACTGACCCTACGGTCGTTGCTGTTGTCATAGCGCACCCGAGTCCGGCCTGTGTCCAAAACGGTCGCAGTCTTTCATGGGGTTGACGCTGACAGGGCAGCATCCACGAACCGGAATCCAGCGCCCGCAGTGTGTGTCGGGCAAAGACACTCATTGTGGCAAAGTTATGGTTTTCCGCAAAGCAGGAGGGGACAAGGTCGCCAATGAGCAAAAAGCCTCTCTCATATTGTTGAATCAGGGCGCAGAAGCCCCTCTCTTGGTCTGTTGCCCATCCCAATCCCTCAAATACATCGTTCTCCGTCTCCCATAGATAGCCAAATCCTCGCGCGGGAGATCGAAAACCTGGCGGCGGCGTGCCCCGATGGTTGCTAAGAGACTGATCATCCCAGTGATCCGGGAACCGCGTCCAATCCCCCTCGTTGACAAATACGAACACTGCATCATCATCCTGACGCCATATCATGTGTCCGCGCTGGAACGGCTGCCAGGCTGACCATACGGTCTTTGCTGTTGCCACGGCGCATCCGAATTCGAACTGTGTCCAGAACGGCCGCAAGGTTTCATGGGGTTGATGTTGACAGGAAACGGTTTCCACTGGTCCCTGTTTCACCCACCCCACAGAAATCGAAGCCATCCCTATGGCCTCGAAGTACTCGACTCGAATCGTGTGATTGCCCTCACTCAGATAGATGTCCCTGAGTATACTTGTACTCGGACGGATGTTCCAGTCTTCCAGGAGCAGATGATTATCCACATAAACCCGTATGCCATCATCCGAGAGGATGGAAAAGCGATACGTGCCGGCCTGAAAATGGCCGCTGGTTGTCCAGGTAACGCTGAAATTGTCACTGTTGACGCTTGCGTCCGGGCTGCCTGTCAGCCAATCGAAGTTCACGGCCGCATCCTGTCGGACCAGGACCGGCGCGCCGCTAAGGTCCCGACTGTTGTAATAGGTCCCCGTCCACACGGGTTGGGCCGTACTTGACCGTATGGATGCGGAAACATCCGATGCGGACACAGTCTGCGCTGCAGTCGCCAGCACACCTGACTCCATGGATGCAGAAGCATCCTCTGTCGGAATATTCAGCTCCTGACCGACGTAGATGAGATTCGGATTATGGATGTTGTTGGCCGCCATCAGTTCTTGGACTGAAACGCCATACCGAACCGCGATATGGGATAAAGTTTCGCCGGGTTTGACGATATGAGATGTGGAGTTGGCGGTTGGGTAATTCAGGCTGGCTTCGACTGGGGCCGCCGCCACCGTCTGCGACAGCAATGACAACAGCAGTGTCGCCACGACTGCCATCAGTTGCGCCCGACGAGTCCAGACGGAAAGGGAAATATCTGAGCGCATTTGTAACCCCCTTTTGAGGTTGGGCTAGAGTGTAGGCTGAGAGCTTAGTTGCTTGAACAGCTACCATTCTGCAACGTTTCAGAGCAGAAGTCAAGAGGCGATCAAGCTCGGCCTTCCGACAGGGAGCCGCTCCGGCTTGTCTGCTATAATAGAGATATCTTTATCCTTCAGCGAAGTATTGGGCAGCCTATGGAGGAAACGCTCGACTGCGATGCGGGTTCGATAAGACATGGCGAAATGGATCATCATACTGGGGGCGACCCTGTTGATCATTGGGGCGATATTGCAGTTTGCGCCTTGGTTATTCGGTTGGTTTGGGAAGCTGCCTGGCGACATCAACATAGAGTCAGGGTCGGTAAAGGTATTCATTCCCTTTACATCCATGGCGCTCGTCAGTCTCGTTTTAACACTGCTATTGAATTTGCTGAATCGTTAGCGGCTGATGGTACGCAGCGTACTCATAGCATAGGTAAACTCGCCGGCTCCCGCTACGGCTCAAAGCGGAACTCCGCGTTCCAGACGGGGCCCTCCCCTGGTATGTACTGGCCGGTTCGGATGCGGGCGATGGCGTAGTCAGGGAGGGGAACGATCCGCACGCATTTGCCCTCGAATGGCGCGCCGCGCCCGCCGAAATTCAGGTTGTCAAAACCGTACTGCTGGCGCCCTGCAGGCAAGTCATCCTCGTTGACGGGAATCAGGTGCAGAAAGAACCTTTCTTGCGTGTCCGCCAGGATGCACGGCTCCTTGACGTAAGTCAGCGTGTTCTCGCCGAGATACACGTCAAAGGTGGAGCGAACCGCCGGCTCCCCAGCTACGGCCGACACTTTGAATATGATACCATCATCCAGATCGACCACCAGCTTCAGTCCCGACAATTCTCTCAGCTTGGCGAGGTTGTAGTTGTAGTCGTAGTGCGTATCTATCCAAACGATGTAGGCGCCGTTCGCAATGTGTTTAATCTGCTGTTTTGCCACATTCAGATCGCGGGAGAGAAAGTGATAATCCGCATGGTCGGTGTAGATGTATATAGCCCTTGTTGCATTGCTGAATATCCGCTTCGCCAATAGATGCTCGCGGATGTATTGCAGAACTTCCGAGTCAACCCAGGCCGGGCCTGTGAGGCCCATGCCCATGCCGGCATTGTTCTGCCGGATTTCACGCGCGTTCAGCGCCGCGCCGGCAGCGAGCCAGAGAGAAAAAACCAAGCTGAGGGCAACGGTCAACAGGCTGCGCTGTTCTATCCCCTTCCCCTGTACATATGTTCTGATTATCGGCAGGCTGCCGACCGTTCCCATGAGCTTTCTGCCCTGCTCATAGCTCCAGAACTTGTCCAGCGCGAACACGGCTGCCAGCAGGAGAGGGATATACACGGGAGACAGATGCCTATCGCCCAAGGGCGTAATTGCAGTTGCCGTTTGCGCGGCAGTGAGAAATATGAGGTACACCAGGGCAAAGCCGCCGCACAGGTAGAACGGACTCCAGCCATGCCATCCCCCGTCCTGCTGGCGCGAGCGGACGAATGTATAGCCGACGGATATGGCCAGCGCCAGCAGGACGATGCCGGTCAAGGCCGCGGCGGCGACTCTGACCTCCCCGGATGGCAAGTAGAGGAATACCCATCTGGCCAGGTCGCTGAGAAACTTGTCCAGAATCTCCAACAAGGTCCACGGTAGCGGGTTTCTGCGTCCTTGGAGTCTTCCGTGAACCAGGACATTCCGCAACAGCCACAGGCCTAGCGGCGCCGCGGAAATCAGCAGATACAGGCCAATGCGCTTTGCCTTCTCCAACGGCGCGATGCCGCGCGGGAAAAGCAGCAAGGGCAACGTGGTTATGATCAGGGTGACGCCGATGTAGCGGGTCAGAAAGGCCAACGATGCGAACACCGCCGCCCCAATCAGGTGCGCGCGCTTGCCGCTATGCAGATATCTGGAAGTTTGCGCCAGGGAGAGCGTTACGAACAGGATGAAGGGCGCTTCAGATATCGCGACAGAGGCAACCTGGGTCAACGGGATTGCCAGCATCATGGCGAGACAAGCCCAAATAACCAGGAAGCGGTGCTGAATGCTCTGCCGCAGGTATCGACCGGCAACGAACAGGGTTAGTCCAAAGACCGCGGCATTCAATGGGCCGGCGACGTCGATCGGGTCGAACAGATAGAGGCTGGCCCCAGCCAGCAGCAACGGATACAGAGGGGGCCAGTGCAAATAGGGCCATCCGTGAATCTGAACGAAGCCCTCTCCCGCCAGCAGACTCTCGGCCACGGTGAGGTAGCTGGCGTAATCGCTGTACAGCCCCACCCCATAGGTGACCTCCCGCGCCAGGATGAGGGCCGCGCCGAGAACGGCGAGGGCGGCCATGAGCAGGGTAAACGGGTCGGGCCGGAACCGGGCCATGCGTTCGATTGCGGCCCGCGTCAACTCATGCATGGGGATTGTTTTCTCTGCTTGTGATGTTGCGCAGCGTACTCATAGCATAGGTAAACTCGCCGGCTCCCGCTACGGCTCAAAGCGGAACTCCGCGTTCCAGACGGGGCCTTCCCCTGGTATGTACTGGCCGGTTCGGATGCGGGCGATGGCGTAGTCAGGGAGGTTCCTGATCTGCACGCATTTGCCCTCGAATTGCGTGCCGTACCAGTCGAAATTCCGGTTGTCAAAACCGTACTGCTTGCTCCATGCAGGCACGTCATCCTCGTTGACGGGAATCAGGTGCAGAAAGAACCTTTCTTGCGTGTCCGCCGGGATGCACGGCTCCTTGACGTAAGTCATCGTGTTCTCGCCGAGATACACGTCAAAGGTGGAGCGAACCGCCGGCTCCCCGGCTACGGCCGACACTTTGAATATGGCGCCATCATCCAGATCGACCACCAGCTTCAGCCCCGACAATTCTCTCAGCTTGGCGAGGTTGTAGTTGTAGTCGTAGTGCGTATCTATCCAAACGACGTAGGCGCCGTTCGCAATGTGTTTAATCTGCTGTTTTGCCACATTCAGATCGCGGAGGAGAAAGTGATAATCCGCATGGTCGGTGTAGATGTATATAGCCCTTGTTGCATTGCTGAATATCCGCTTCGCCAATAGATGCTCGCGGATGTATTGCAGGACTTCCGAGTCAACCCAGGCCGGGCCTGTGAGGCCCATGCCCATGCCGGCATTGTTCTGCCGGATTTCACGCGCGTTCAGCGCCGCGCCGGCAGCGAGCCAGAGAGAAAAAACCAAGCTGAGGGCAACGGTCAACAGGCTGCGCTGTTCTAACCCCCTTCCCCGCATATATGTTCTGATTATCGGCAGGCTGCCGACCGTTCCCATGAGCTTTCTGCCCTGCTCATAGCTCCAGAACTTGTCCAGCGCGAACACGGCTGCCAGCAGGAGAGGGGTATACACGGGAGACAGATACCTATCGCCCAAGGGCATAAGTGCAGTTGTCGCTTGCGCGGCAGTGAGAAATATGAGGTACACCAGGGCAAAGCCGCCGCACAGGTAGAACGGACTCCAGCCATGCCATCCCCCGTCCTGCTGGCGCGAGCGGACGAATGTATAGCCGACGGATATGGCCAGCGCCAGCAGGGCGATGCCGGTCAAGGCCGCGGCGGCGACTCTGACCTCCCCGGATGGCAAGTAGAGGAATACCCATCTGGCCAGGTCGCTGAGAAACTTGTCCAGAATCTCCAACAAGGTCCACGGTGACGGGTTTCTGCGTTCGTCGAGTCTTCCGTGAACCAGGACATTCCGCAACAGCCACAGGCCTAGCGGCGCCGCGGAAATCAACAGATACAGGCCAATGCGCTTCGCCTTCTCCAGCGGCGCGATGCCGCGCGGGAAAAGCAGCAAGAGCAACGTAGTTATGATCAGGGTGACGCCGATGTAGCGGGTCAGAAAGGCCAACGATGCGAACACCGCCGCCCCAATCAGGTGCGCGCGCTTGCCGCTATGCAGGTATCTGGAAGTTTGCGCCAGGGAGAGCGTTACGAACAGGATGAAGGGCGCTTCAGATATCGCGACAGAGGCAACCTGGGTCAACGGGATTGCCAGCATCATGGCGAGACAAGCCCAAATAACCAGGAAGCGGTGCTGAATACTCTGCCGCAGGTATCGACCGGCAACGAACAGGGTCAGTCCAAAGACCGCGGCATTCAATGGGCCGGCGACGTCGATCGGGTCGAACAGATAGAGGCTGGCCCCAGCCAGCAGCAGCGGATACAGAGGGGGCCAGTGCAAATAGGGCCATCCGTGAATCTGAACGAAGCCCTCTCCCGCCAGCAGACTCTCGGCCGTGGTCAGGTAGCTGGCGTAATCGCTGTACAGCCCCACCCCATAGGTGACCTCCCGCGCCAGGATGAGGGCCGCGCCGAGAACGGCGAGGGCGGCCATGAGCAGGGTAAACGGGTCGGGCCGGAACCGGGCCATGCGTTCGATTGCGGCCCGCGTCAACTCATGCATGGGGATTGTTTTCTCTGCTTGGCTATGGGACTGAGCTGACGCCCACGAACGGGAGCAGGCAAAGTAGGCCAGCGACGGTCGATGTCGTCCATAACGCCCCTGAATGAAGTCGTGGGTCTGTGCCTGCTTGAACTGCTCTAGCTGTATACACATGATACACAGGTTACGCAGTCGGGGCAACAATAGACGGGCAAAGTCAGTTGGTATATGAGGCCAAGAACTACTTCATCGAAGCAAAGAAGCCACGTAAGGAGTAGTGAATGCGGGCCAGTCACTCTTCTCTGTAACCGGTTATGTTGCGCGCATGAGCCAATGGGAGAACGAACATCAGATCTCGCTGGTGGCGACCCGTACGTCGCATAATCTTTTCGGTCTCATCAAGCAATGTTTCCACTTCCGCCTACGCACAATAAAATCCTCAATGCGCGAAAACTCTACAAATGATTGAATACTTTTTACAACGAGAACGCAGAAATTATTGTGCGTACTGCGCATGGATAAACCGAGGCAATGTTGAGGAGAGAGAAAACACCTGTGGTTAGTTGCCAGTGGCCAGGAAACCCACTAACCACAGGGCACGGGGTTCTACCCTCTCTACTGCTTTGGAATGGGGATGAATCAGGAGTGGTTGGCGCGGTTGGCTGGCGGCCAGATGGCCCACCCGTTCTTCTACTGATACCGTTGTAGAATCCGGCGGGCGACACTCATTTTGTGGACTTCATCGGGGCCGTCGTAGATGCGAGATGCCCGTTCGTGGCGATACCAGAATGCGATCGGTGTGTCGTCGCTCATTCCCAGACCGCCAAGCGTTTGCAATGTTCGATCCAACACCCGCATCAGTACCCCGGCTACGTAGAATTTGATCAGCGATATCTCATCCCTGGCCGCGTAGGCGCCCTCTGTGTCGATTTTGCGGGCCGTGTCCAGCACCATCAGCCGCGCGGCGTTGATCTCCGCGCGGCTTTCGGCAATCCATGCCTGCACCATCCCTTGAACGCCCAAGAGACGACCCGGGGCGACCTCTCGCTGGGCGGCTCGGCTACACAAAATATCGAAGGCTCGCTCGCAGATGCCGATCCAGCGCATGCAGTGGTGGATGCGGCCTGGGCCTAGCCGCATCTGTGCCAGGGCAAAGCCCTTGCCCTCTTCACCGATGAGATTGTCCACCGGCGCCCGCGCGTTTTCATACCAGACTTCCGCGTGGCTGTTCCAACCCCCGTGAGCATCGCCCATCACGGAAATATTGCGCTCGATGTGGAAACCCGGCGTATCCAGCGGCACGATGATCTGGCTGGCCCGCTGGTGACGGCTCTCCGCCTCCGGGTTGGTCACCGCCATCACAATCGCAAAGGATGCCCCATCCGCTGCAGTTGTGAACCACTTATGACCGTTGATAACGTACTCATCGCCATCGCGGACGGCAGTCGTGCTCATCCACGTAGGGTTGGAACCGGCGTGCTCCGGTTCGGTCATCGAAAAACAGGAGCGGATTTCGCCTCGGGCGAGGGGCAGCAGGTACTGCGTCTGTTGCGCCTCTGTCCCCGCGTGGATGAGCAGCTCCATATTGCCCATATCCGGAGCCTGACAGCCAAATACGTAGTGGCCGCCGGGCGTGCGCCCCAATTCCTCGCTTACGCGCCCGAACTCGGCCAGCGTCAGACCCTGGCCGCCGTATTCCACTGGCAGCGCCAACCCCCACAGACCCGCGTCCTTCACAGCCTGCCGCTTTTGATCGAATAGAGGTGAAATCTCGGCCCAGGGGCGGCTGATCAGCAGCTTCTCCAGCGGAATGACCTCCTCATCGACGAATTGGCGAATATGGGACAGGAGATCAGAAAGTATATTGGTCGTCATAGGGAAATCTGGGCAACCACAAGGGTCGCTCCTACCTGTCTGAAAGTGAGTTGAATGCGCCTCCGCTCGAAAGAGGCGCGTTGATTGGCCCTGATAATGCCCATCGAGCAACAGGCGGGCTATATGGGCATACGCGCTACGATGCAGGCGAGACACCCGCGATCCCAGGCTACGTTACTACGTGCCCAGTCCCGCATCCACCCATTGACCGCCATCAACCAAGAACGTGCTGCCGGTGGTGAAACTGCTGGCATCCGACGCCAGGTAGAGGGCAATGCCGCTCAATTCGTCGGTATCGGCGATGCGCTTCTGGGGAATCGTTCGCAGCACCGCTTGGTTGAGATCGGGGTTTTCCCAGATGGCGCGACTGAAAGCAGTCTTGATATAGCCGGGCGCGATCGCATTGACCTGAATGCCCATCACCGCCAGCTCCGCGGCCAGCACCTCTGTGAGCATCAGCGCCCCGGCCTTGCTGACACAATACACCCCCATGCCCGGCTGGGGCCGCTTGCCGGCGATGGAGGCTACATTGATGATTTTGCCGCCGCCCCGTTTCATCATCTCTGCGCTGCAGGCTTTGGCCATGCGAAAATAGCCCACAACATTCACATCGAGAATTTTGTGCCAATGGCTCTCCTCCGCAGTGAGAATCGGGCCAAAGTGGGGATTCGTAGCCGCGTTGTTTACCAGGATATCGATACCGCCGAACGCGCCGACCGCCTGTTGCATCAGTTCAGCGATGGCGTCGCTGTTGCCTGTGTGCGCGGCCGCAGCCAAGGCCTGGCCGCCATCCGCCCGAATCGATGCCGCTACCTCATCCAACGCCGCCTGTGTACGGCTGCACAGAACGACGGCTGCCCCCATCCCAGCATAACATCGGGCGATCGCCGCGCCGATGCCTCGCGAAGCCCCGGTAATCACTGCGACTTTGCCTGAAAGATCAAAATGTTGAATTGCGCGCCACTGTTGGGCGCGCCTGGGAAGCTGGCTCAACGGATCTCTCCTGTGGGCGTAGAATACACAGTGACAGTATAGCATCAGAGCAGGCCGTGGACAATCCGCTGCGCGTCCTGTTTCGGAATCGTATGTTCCATCCTACGGACATCGTACGACCCCCGGAGCGGGATGCCATCGCCGCGCCTCTCCGGGGGCGCGGCCGTTTTTCTGTTTCTCCTGTCTCTGGCATTTGACATTGCCAACAACTCACCCTATACTGACTGCCGCTATGCAACACATTTCTCCCACACAGACGAGCCAATCTCGAATTGTAGCGATGTGCGCAGCAGCATACGCAGCAAAGTGTGCGCTGCGGTAGCAACAAGCAACTTCAGTTGCTCTGCGCCGTAGGCACGAGTGAGTCTTACGGCGCTACATGAACGCTCAGGTGCGCCGTGGTGAATATCCACGGCGTTTCTTATTGATTTCATTGACAGCATCTCTTCCACTCCACGAGGGCGTTGTGAAACTGACGAAAGATGAGGTTCGACACGTAGCTGAACTGGCAAAATTGCAATTGAGCGAGGCTGAACTGGATGAATATGCCGATCAGCTCGCGCAGATTCTCGCCTACGCACAGCAGATTCAGGCCGTCGATACGGGCGCCGTAGCGCCAACTCCGCACATTCTGCCGCTCACCAATGCCTTAGCGGATGATACGCCCCAGGCCTGCCTTTCGACTGCGGAGGCAGTCTGCAATGCTCCGGATGCTGAAGATGGCTATTTCCGGGTCATCGCCGTGTTTGACGATTCCGCGAGCCTGGTGTCGAGGGGAGAACATGAATAGGTTGCAACGCGCCTCTGCTCGAAAGAGGCGTAATAAACGCTGAGACGCTTCAGCCTCAAATTGAGAGGAAAATCTGTGTGATGGGCGGCGGACATTCGATGGACCAGTTGACTTCTATGGGAATTGTCGACGCGCGCGCGGGGTTGGCGCGCGGACATTTCACGTCAGCCGAATTGACGCAGGCATTTCTACAGCGAATCGAGCAGGTGGACAGCGCGGTTCAGGCCTTCCTGCGCACAACGCCCGCGCAGACATTGGCGGCGGCCGAGGAAACCGACCGTCTGCGCGCGGCAGGAGATCGCCGCCCACTATTGGGCATTCCACTGGCAATCAAAGATGTGCTGATGACCACTGGTATCGAAACGACGGCCGGCAGCCGCATTCTGGAAGGGTTTGTGCCGCCGTATACAGCAACGGCAGTGCGCAAGCTGGAGGCGGCAGGCGCGATTGTATTGGGCAAAACCAATACCGACGAATTCGCGATGGGTTCGAGCACCGAAAACAGCGGCTTTGGCATAACCCGGAATCCGTGGGATCTCGAACGGGTGCCGGGGGGCAGCAGCGGCGGCTCCGCGGCCGCAGTGGCCGCGAACGAAACACCGGCCGCCCTGGGGACGGATACCGGTGGCAGTGTACGACAGCCAGCAGCCCTGTGCGGCGTAGTTGGGTTGAAGCCTTCATACGGCAGAGTAAGTCGGTATGGATTGATCGCCTACGGCAGCAGTCTGGATCAGATCGGCCCGATCACGAAAACAGTGGCCGACGCAACCCTGTTGCTGGAAGTGATCGCCGGCGTGGACCCACGCGACAGTACCAGTTTGCCGGTGGACGTGCCAATGTACTCAGCGGCCTTGACCGGAGACATTACAGGGATGCGGATCGGCATTCCGCATGAATATTTTGTGGAAGGAATTCAGCCAGAAGTCGAGACCGCAGTTCGTTCCGGGATCGAACAGCTGGCGTTGCTGGGCGCGGAGATCGTGCCAATTCACCTGCCCAATACAGATCTGGCGCTGCCAGTGTATTATCTGGTGGTTACGGCAGAAGCCAGCGCCAATCTCGCCCGCTATGATGGCATCCGTTTTGGCCTGAGCGTCGATGGAGAGACGATCTTTGACCATTTCCGCCAGACCCGTGGCGCTGGCTTCGGCCCGGAAGTGAAACGCCGTATTATGCTGGGAACATACGCCCTGAGCGCCGGCTATTACGACGCCTACTATCTGAAGGCGCAACAGGTACGCACACTGATCAAGCAGGATTTCGACCAAGCCTTTGCCGAGGTAGATGTGATTGTGTCGCCCACTTCGCCTACGACTGCGTTCCGGATCGGCGAAAAGATGGACGACCCCCTGGCGATGATCTTGACAGACATTTTCACGACAAGCGCCAATTTGGCCGGCCTCTGCGGGATTAGCATCCCGTGCGGGTTTGATGCCAACGGACTTCCGATCGGCCTGCAACTGCTGGGGCCTTCGCTGGGTGAAGAAAAAATTTTGCGGGCCGCATATGCCTACGAACAGAATACTGAATGGCGCTTGCGGAGGCCGGAACTGTGAATGTCATCTGTTCGTTGATCGATTTGGGGCGTTGGATTCCTGCGTCTTCTCCGGCGATTCAATCTTTCAGGCCACGATTGCCGCAGAGATCGCGCCGGGACAAAGCCAGTGCATCATGCCGGCAACGGCTCGGTTAAGTCGCTGACCGTTGTGGAATCGGCAAACAAGACTTCCACCTCTGAATAGAAAGGTGGTTGAATGCGCCTGGGCAACCACAAGGGTTGCCCCTACGGAAAGAGGCGCAGTTGAGCAACGCTGTCATCAGATCTGCATACAGGATCAAGATCGGCGCCTTGCTGGCCATGCAAACCAACAGATACCTGAATCATCAGACCGGTATAGACCGGATATGCTGGACGAGCGATGAATACAACCCTTATGACATACCCAGAACCCTCGACTGTCCTTCTGTCAACGACTGAAGATGAAAGATCTGCCCAATCTGGTGGCTTACGACGTTCTCTGCAAAGCCGTCTGAGTACCCGAGTGCGGCGTGTGCCGCCATCTCCGATTCGACGTTATTTCGATCTTGCTACGACAATGGACGACGTGATCAGCTTAGGCATCGGTGAACCGGATTATGTAACGCCCCCACCGATTCTCGAGGCCGGATTAAACAGCCTGCGCCAAGGAAACACAGCCTATACACCCAATGCGGGTGTGCCGGAATTGCGAGAAGCTGTGACCCAAATGCTGACAGAACGCTATGCCGCGCCAGCCTATGACCCGGAAACGGAGGTGCTGATCACCGTCGGCGTAAGCGAAGCCATGTTCTTGACGATGCAGGCGCTTATCGACCCGGGGGACGAAGTGCTCGTGCCCCAGCCCTGCTTTGTATCCTATACCGCTGATGTGATCTTGGCCGGCGGAACGGTCGTGGATATACCCACGTACGCGGCAAACAGTTTTGTGCTGACCCCAGCGCAGATCGAAGCCGCGATCACGCCGCGTACGAAAGCCCTGCTCATCGGTTATCCCTGCAACCCGACCGGCGCAGTGATGAACCGGGAAGAGTTATCCGCCATCGCCCGGGTGGCGCAAAAACACGATCTGATCGTCATCTCCGATGAGATCTATGACCGCTTGGTCTATGATGATCACAAGCATGTGATGTTCGCCAGCCTGCCCGGCATGGCGGAGCGAACGGTTCATCTGGGCGGAATGAGTAAAGATTACGCCATGACCGGCTGGCGCATCGGGTATGCCGCAGGACCGGCGGAACTGCTCGGCGCGATGCATCGTATCCACCAGTACCTGATTATGTCAGCGCCGACCGGCGGCCAAGCCGCGGCCCTGATGGCCTTGACCGACCCCTGCGCAGAGATAGCCGTGCAGGAAATGGTTGCCAGCTATAACGACCGCCGCACGTTTTTCGTCGATGGCCTGAATGAAATAGGCCTTGATTGCTTCGAGCCCAAAGGCGCGTTCTATGCCTTTCCCAGCGTTCGACGCACAGGCATGAACGAGTACGAATTTGCCGAGAAACTTCTGCGCGAAGAGAAGGTGGCTGTGATTCCCGGCAGCGGTTTCGGCGCAGGGGGGAGCGGTCATGTGCGCTGCGCCTATCCGGTTCACAGGCAAAAGCTGGAGATCGCTCTGGAGCGGATGTATCGATTTGTGCGACGGTACGGGGTGTAGCGGGCATTCAGAAGTGTGTGCGTCTACCCCAATGCCCGCACTGCTGACGCGAGTGGTGGTTGACGCGCCTCTGCTCGCAAGAGGCGCACTGTAGCGCAGCAGTTGTTGCGCTGCCCGTCTACAACTACGAACGCTCCCCGCCGCTCTCTTGTGTTGGGGTTGGCGTTGGGGTCGGCGTTGGTGTAACCGTGGGTATTGGCGATGGCGTGGGCGATGGCGTGACCGTGGGCGTTGGCAATGGAGACTGTACAGCCGGCAGGAAAAATTGCCACGGCAACGAAGAAAGCGCCAGAAACGTCGCCGCGGCCGCGTCGATCCGACCATAACCGAAAACGTCATCCCGACCGGGATCACCCAAATCAACGGCGCTGTCGCGGATGATTGTCTCCACATGACCAGGGGACAGACCGGGCGCGGCAGACAGAATCAGCGCGGCCAGGCCCGCCCCGTAGGGCGTTGCCAAACTTGTGCCATGCACAGACCTGTACTCCTCATGGCTCGGAGGGAAGGGACTGTAAATGCCAACCCCGGGCGCGGCGATGTCCACGTAGCTGCCTGTGCTGGAAAACCATGCGTGGGTATCGTCCCTGTCCGTGGCGGCCACAGCGATGACGCCACTATGGGCGGCAGGATAGGTGACGGGATTGCCCTCCTTAAATAAATTGCCCGCCGCGGCGAAGACAGCGACACCCTCGCTGGTAGCGTGGTTGATAGCGGCCTGCATCCCGAACGATAGCCCACGGGTAACGATGCTCATATTTATGACCTGGGCGCCGTGTTCCGCTGCCCAGTAGATGGCGCAAGTGAGGGCGCTGCTCAAGCCTTTACCCGACTTGTCCAGCACTTTCAGGGGCATAATGCGGGCGTTCCAGGCCAGTCCGGCAATGCCCCTGCCGTTGTTCGCTGCCGCAGCGGCGACCCCGGCCACCTGGGTGCCATGGCCGTTATCATCATCCGGCGTGGCGTCATTGTTGACAAAATCGTACCCACTCACGATCCGCGCGGTCAACTCCGGATGGTCCAAATCGACGCCGGAATCTATCACCGCGATCGTCACATCGCTGCCGCTGGCAATGAGCCAGGCAGTTGGGCCCTTGATCTTCGCAAGGCCCCATTGCTGAGCGAATAAGAAATCGTCAGGAATCGTCGCCGTAGCCATTTGGGCCGCAAAGATCAGATAATCGGGTTCGATGAATTCTACAGCGGGATCCGATCTGAGCGTTGTGATTGCGTCCAGTTCCGTGCCCGGGCGCACTGAGTAAACCTGCACCGCCCCGCACGATGGATGGGACAGCTGCAGATCGAACTGCCGTGCGGCAGCAGGTCGCGTAAAGGCAGAAACCCCTTGACGAAATTTGATCAGAATTCGACCGTCTGCAAACGGCGCTATCTGTTTAACAGGCTGTGGAGACTGCGCAACGTTTGTACAGGAAATGATGAGTGCTTGGAGTAGTAGAAGGCTGAGACTGATGAGAACTGCGCGGGTGCGTGAAGAGTTCACCATGGAATCGTCGCTATAGCGTCTACAAACTACGAGAGATGTGAGTATCAGACGAAACGATCATAGATCCCCTCGTTTCGGGCGAGTTTTTCAGCGATCCAGCAATGATCTAATTTTACCATATGGTATAATTGAATACGCAAAAGCCGTGTTCGATATATCTTTCCGCTCGAAGGATTAACTGCTCCCTCAATACATCATATGTCCAACGATTCCGTTCTGATTCACAATGCCCAGATCGTCGACGGCTCAGGCTCTCCCTGGCGGTACGGCGACGTCGTCTTGGTCGGGGAGCGCATCGCCGCGGTCGCTCCACCTGGCGCGATTCCAGTCGAGAACTGCGCCGAAGTGGTGGACGCCAGCGGACATGTGGTCTGCCCTGGCTTTGTGGATATTCTCAGTCATTCGATCCTGTCCCTGATGGTGGACGGCCGCAGCCTCTCCAAAATCTCCCAAGGCGTGACGACAGAAGTGATGGGCGAGGATTGGACCCCTGCCCCCTTTGGCGGCAGACTCAGTGTCGAGGCGAAGAGTGGCGCTTCACATCTTCCCATCCATCAGTTCTCCCAACTTCTGGACCCTGTCTGGGCCGAGCGTATGCTCACCTGGCGCCGTTTGCGCGACTGGTTGGAGGCGCTGACAGAGCAGGGTGTGTCGCCCAATGTCGGCGCCTTTTTGGGTGGAGGCAGCCTGCGTAAGTACGCAATGGGCATGGAGATGCGTCCACCCACAGCTGATGAGTTGGCGACAATGTTGCGAGTTACCGCCGAAGCAATGGAGGACGGCGCATTTGGTGTTTCCTTCGCGCTCATCTATCCGCCCAGTAGCTACGCCAATACCGACGAAATCGTTGCGATTGCCAAAGCCTTTCGCCCTTATCATGGCATCTACATCACCCATCTGCGCTCCGAAGCCGACGCCTTTCTGGAAGGGTTGGAAGAGGCGTTAATGATTGGACGGCAAGCTGATGTGCCGGTAGAAATTTACCATCTGAAGGCCGCCGGCGTCCGCAACTGGCATAAACTGGCCTCAGCGATGGAGCGCATCACCGAAGCCCGTTACCAGGGGATAGATGTCACCGCTGATATGTATACGTACACAGCCGCCGGTACCGGCCTGACGTCTGTACTGCCCCCCTGGGCCGCAGCCGGTGACAGACTCTATGAGAACCTCAAGGACCCGGTCATGCGGGCCAAAATCAAAGAAGCGACAGTGCGCCCCAGCGGCGATTGGGAAGCGATGGCCGATCTGGTAGGACCCCATGGCGTAATGCCCGTCGGCTTTCTGCAGGAAGAGAATCAGCAGTATGTGGGCAAGCGCCTGTCACAGATCGCAGCGGAGATGGGCCTGGATTGGCCAGACGCGGCCATGAATCTGCTGGCATCTGAAGGGCAGCGCATCAGCGCCTTTTATTTTGCAATGAGTGAAGAGAACCTGCGGCGCCAACTGCAACAACCGTGGATTACGATTTCCACCGACGCCGGTGGAATGGATCCGAACTGGGCGCGGGACGCCGGCCCCTATCACCCCCGGGCTTACGGCACGTACAGCCGCGTGCTGGGCAAATATGTGCGGGAAGAGAAAGTGATCCCTTTGGAAGACGCAGTGCGCAAAATGTCCTCGGCTCTGTGCGACCGGCTCGGTCTGCGGGATCGGGGCCAATTGCGCGAGGGATTCTACGCCGATGTGGTCATCTTCGATCCCAAGACGATCAGGGATCGGGCCACCTTTTCAGATTCCCACCAGCTTTCCGTCGGTGTGCGCGACGTGTGGGTCAATGGAATACGGGTCTTTGAAGATGGCGCGCACACCGACGCGACCCCTGGACAGATCGTCACTGGGCCGGGCCGCCGTTCTTACTAAAGTCAGGATCCTTCTATTCTTTGCTTGCAGCCACTGATGACCGCTTTCTTCGCATACTCAATGCCTGTTGAATGGCGCGTCCGCAACAGCGCCCGACCGCCGGAAGGCTGCGCCATCCAATCGTCTGATGATCATCTCTGACGCCATCGAACACTATCTGAACGCCGCGGATACAGGCAGTTTTTACACTCGTCGCACCTACCGTACGGCGATGAACCTTTTTCAGACATATTTGACGGAGAAGCGGATCCCGCCGGACGTCAGCGCATTAGAGCGGCTGGACGTAGACCGACTGTTGGTCTTCGCCACCTGGCTCTTGGATGAGACCGGCATCAGCCAGCGTACCCTGCACACCTATCTGGCCGCGCTGGTGGGCTGGGTGAACTTTCTGCAGGTGAGAGGCTGGCTGCCTTTCAGCCCTCAGGAGCTGGCGCGCCTACAGAACGGTGTCAAACGCATCCGCAGGAATCAGCGTCCGCCGGATCTGTTGCCCTATCCCCCTCGCCCAGAGGAGATGGAAGCCCTTGTCGCCGCAGCCCGCGACACCGTTTTGCGGCGCGAAAACGACCTTCGGGAACGGCTTGCCAAACTGCGGAATATTGCGATCGTGGAAGCGTTGCGCTGCACAGGTCTGCGCGTGGGAGAACTGGTGGGCATCACCCGCAAGCAGTTGGATGAGCGGGACCGGGCTGTGTGGGTCATCGGCAAGCGGGGCAAAGCCCGACGGGTATATTTTGATGATCGGGCCTGGGAAGCCATCCATCGCTATTTGCAGGAAAGACAACCATTCGATGGAGGGGCCAGGCGTCCTCTGGCCGAACTGCCGGTCTTTGCCCGTCATGATAGACGGGTCGGTTCCCAAGTGTTACCCCTTACCACGGCGACCATCCAAAATACGATTCGCCGCCTGGCGGAGCAGGCCGGACTGGGCGCCAAAGGCATCACCCCCCACGCGTTGCGCCATTACTTCGCCACCCGCATCTACCAGACCACTCACGATCTGGCCGTTACCCAGACCGCGCTAGGGCACTCTAACCCCAACACAACCCGCATCTACGCCAAACTGGAAGACAACGCCGTACGGGAGGCGCATCAGGCAGCCTTCAACAGCAGCCAATAGGGTACGAAGCCATAGTACCAGGCGAGGAGCAGAGCCATACGCAGCCCGTGGAACCCGTCACGCCACCCCTGTAGAGTGACAAAACGGCGACGCAGTTCCCGCATTGGCTGAAGGATAAGATTGTGTGGCCGTGGCCGAACACCCTGTTCAGCGAGGATTTTGGCTTCGTACCGAGCATAGCTCTGCTGCTTGCGGTGAAACTGTGACCAATCGCGGTAGTTGTAGTGCAGCAACGGCTCGCTTAAATTGCCTTCTGGGCCGTCAAGGATGACGATTTCGTGGACTTCCCGGCGCAGATCGTACCGAGCGGCGTTCCGCCGCAGTAGCCGCAGCTGATAATCCGGCGTAAACCCTCCGCCCCGCATTTCGTGGCCGACGATAAAGTTGCGCCGGGGGATCCAGTAGCCGGCGCAGCCTGAATTTCGGATCGCATTCAAAACCTCCTGCGCCAGAGCTGGGGTAGCCCGTTCGTCCGCGTCGACGAAGAGAACCCACTCGCTGTTAATGCTGTCGAGGGCCGCCTGCCGCTGACGGGCGTAATCGTCAAACGGGCGCGCGACCACGCACGCGCCGGCCGCCTGCGCGTGCCGCCGGGTGGCATCCTGGCTGCCGGAATCCCACACGACCACCGTGTCGCTCCAATCCCGCAGGGCGGCAATGCAGTCGCCTATATGTTCAGCCTCATTTTTTGTGAGAATAACAGCTGCCAGGTGTAGAGACATCCGAACGCCAGTGGTCAGTGGCTAGTGGTCAGTGGGCAAAACCACAAGGTTCGGGCTGATGGCGCCGCAGGTGTGACCACCGATTCATCTGATTCTTATGAGTGCCATGATAACGGCCATAACTGCAGTAAACTGTAGTTCATCATCTTCATCACCTGAATCAAGTACATCAAGGATCAGGTTTTGCCCATCGTGCGAAGCCCGCATTGCCCCTACGTAGCATGGTTCATGACCTTCTTATATGCGTCGAGCTGCTCTGCCAGGCGATCGCCGGATAGCTGCCCTTGGGCAAAACGTCGTCGGGCGATCAGGCTGTTCCAGGCCAGGCCCAGATGAACCAGTGAACGCAAGCAGACGTGAAAGAGCTGGGGGTAGAGGTAGGCATGCAGGCGAAAGAAGCGAAAGCGGCTAACCCACAGACGCTCGAAGGACTGCCAGCGCACCTGCCGACTGCTACGGGCCTCGTGATGAATGATCTGCGCCGTGGGCACGGCAAAGATCGGCAGACCCGCCTCCCGCATCCGCAGGCACCAGTCCATCTCCTCGCAGTACATAAAATAGCCCTCGTCTAGCAAGCCGATCGCGCGGATGCTCTCCCCCCGCGCCATGAGCGCCGCGCCCAACGCAAAGCCGACCGGGAACGGCATCGCGCCCAGCCACTGCCGGCGGGGATAGCGGCCGTTGAAACGGCTCTCCAATAGCCGCTGGAGCAGCCGGCTCAACCCCGGCACTTCCGCCAGCGGGTAGAGATCCAAGACGATCTGCGCCAACCCCGGATAGTCAAAGCCCGCGTGTTGCAGGCTGCCGTCAGTGTAGTGCAGGCGAGGACCGCATGCTCCGACGTAGGGGTTGTCCCGCAAAAAGGCGGCCATCTTCCCCAGGGCATCGTCCACGACTTCTGTATCCGGGTTGAGAAGGAGTGCGAAGTCGGGGCATGAATGATTTTCTTCTTCTGTTCCGAATCCCAGGCGTTCCAGCGCCAGATTGTTGGCGCGTGTAAAACCCAGATTGTTGGGGCAGGGGAGCAGATGCGCATCCGGAAATTCATCCGCCACCATCTGCGCGCTGCTGTCGTGGCTGGCGTTATCGACGACATGCACGTCCACAGCCAGCCAATCGGCGCTTTGCCGCGCAGATGCATACACGCTCTGCAGACAGCGGCGCAGCAGCTCGCGAACGTTGTATGAGACGATAACAACGGCTAAACGCGACATCGATCAGGATTCACTGGATCTGCAGGAATCAAGGCAGGAATCGTTTGCATTGTCTTCCATGAGCGGTAGGGCAGGTACGCAATGCGCAACTAGCCACGATAGCGGATCATTCTGGGACTACCTCGACAGTGATGCGGTCGATATAATCGTTGGGAACGCCGTAAGCTTCGTGGATCAGCCCACCCCACCAGAGAATCGTGCCCCCCGGCGGCCTACTGTTGAAGAGAATGCAGCCATTGACCGCGCCGGCTTTGCCAGGCATCAGGTACCACTCCTCCTGGCCTGTAAACGTAAGACGCTCCAAATCCTCCGGACGTCCAATCGCCCAGCGAAAGGGATAAACGTAGCCGGTGGTATCGAAATTGATGCCGAATCGCCACACACCCGGCCGCTGATACCATATCGGATGGGGATCGTCGCCGCTGGCCGTCAGGCTGTTGAAGGTCTGGTGGGTGCGGTCCTCGTTGAAACGGTACTCCTGACCTGGCCAAGGACCGCTGGTGCGGACAGGAACGGTCCCCTCATTTTTCACGATTACAGAGAAACAGAGCTTTTTGCCAAGAGGGATACTCACGACCCGGTTCACCTCTCCATGCCAGTCGATCTCCCCCTGCGCCACATCCGCGCGCGGCTTGCCTCCACCCTCAATAGTCAGATATCGGGTAGCCCGTACGCGGTTGCCGGCCAGGTCTCTGGCCTCGCCGACGACCTGATAGTCGCCGTCCGGCGGCGGCTCCGCATTCAGGTCCACGCCACCGGTATAGCGGTATGCATGATAGCCTTTCTCCTCCGGCTCGATGGTATTCGGTCCTTCGGCGATGTGGAACTTTACGCCTGGTTTGTGCGGGTCCAATAGATAGACCTGCACTGACTGTACATCTTTTGTCAGGTAGTAGCTGATGCTCACCCAATCGTCCCGCAGACCGTCCTGATTGGGACGGAAGGTTTGGGGAGCGACAGCAAAGTTTTCCAGTCTCGGCACATCTGTGTCGCCGTTCTCCAAGCTGATCGTGCCATCTACAGTTTCCGTGGCGCCGCTGTCATCGGTGGCTTGCACCACCCAGCGATATCCGCCATCTGGCAGGACCCGGCTGAGAATTTCTTCCGTGCCGCCTTCGAACGGCACGATTTCCGGCTCATCCATCACGCCTCCCCACAGAACCCCATAGCTGCCGGGAGAACGACGGCGATCTTTGCGGAAGTAAAAACGTTCGTCGGATTCATTCTCGAAAAAGATGCTGACGTCGGCAGAACGGCTGAGACTGTAGCGAATTTCGGTGACATCGGTATCCCCGTCGGCGTTAGGGGATATCCGATCCGGGGCCACAGACACATCGCGCAGCAGCGGGCCAAAGTTCACATCCAGCCGACCACAACTCGCCAAGAGCAGGGCAAAGAGAATGAGATGCCGAGAAGATAGATACTGTATGGGAGATACAGAATGTTTATTCATGGTGTATACACCGCGCCGAAAGAAGCCTTCAGACGCATCAGGGTAAGGAAAATAAATGGCCGCCCCTATAGTTTCGGTGAACGGGGAAAAGGGATCACGATGTGTGTCGGCAACTCTTTCCAGGCGCTTATGTCCAGTATAACATAGAGCCGTTCGGTTGACAGTCTTCGGCAATCGTGTTTTACTTCTCATCAAGCGCCACAACCGCGTACCCACACGTTTGGAGCCGAGAAAATGGAAAAGATTCGCTGGGGAATCCTTGGAACAGGCCGCATTGCCGGCGACTTTGCGATCGGGCTGGCCGCGGTGGAGGACGCCGAGATCGTCGCTGTTGGTTCCCGCACGCAGGAGAGCGCCGACGCGTTCGCCGCCCGGTTCGACATTGCCCATCGCCATGCCTCCTACGACGCGCTCGCCGCCGACCCTGATGTGGATATCATCTACATTGCCACACCCCACTCCTTGCACAAAGACAATACGATCTCTTGCCTGCGCGCCGGCAAGGGCGTGCTGTGTGAGAAACCCTTCGCCATAAACAGCCTCGAAGCCCAGGAAATGATCGAGTATGCCCGCGCGCATGGTCGCTTTCTGATGGAGGCCATGTGGACCCGTTATCTGCCCCACATACGGGAAATGGCGCGTCGCATCGAAGACGGACAGATCGGCGAAATCCGGCTGATTCAAGCTGATTTTTGCTATCGGGCACAGGTGATTCCCGAACGCCGCACTTTCAACCCGGCCCTGGGCGGCGGCGCGCTGCTGGATGTGGGGGTATATCCGATTTCACTGGTCTATCATCTGCTGGGGGAACCCGTCCGCATCGCCTCTCTGGCCCATCTGGGTGAAACCGGCGTGGACGAGTTGGCCGGCATTCTCTTTCAGTACGATGATGGCGCACTGGCGGTGATGACGACGGCGATCCGGGCCAATACCCCTCACGCGGTGGTCATAAGCGGGACGCAAGGACAGATTCAGATTCCCGAGCGCTGGTGGAGCCCGGCTCGCTTCACAATCAGCCGCGACGGCCACGAGCCGGAGACAGTCAACGCCACCACCGTCGGCAATGGCTGGAACTACGAAGCCGCGGAGTGTGGCCGCTGTCTGCGAGAGGGTCTGACGGAAAGTCCGCTGATGCCCTTAGACGAGACGCTGGCAATCATGCGCTTGATGGACCGTCTGCGGTCCGACTGGGGGCTGCAATATCCCATGGAGGAGCTTTAGGGAGCGGAATACGGTCTCTTCAGCGCCTGATTTCACGAAATTGAGCGTTTCTCCAGGCCAACCGCCCGGCGGCAATAGTCCAGGCTGCCCCGCAGCAGCTCGAGAACCCGGTCGTCCGTCGCGCTGGCCTCCAGGGCATCCGGATGTAGCTCCAAGGAGATCGAGTATTCGTATCTGTCCGCGGCCATTCGAGCCAGCAGCGCGTCCAATCGCAGAGCGCCATCTTCCGGCCTGCGATGTTCACGACCGTCGAAGTTGCTCAGATGCACGTGTTTCACCCGCTGCCCCCAACAGCTATAGACCTCCACAGGCTCCAACCCCCACGTGCCCAGATGGGTGGTATCCATTGTGATGTGGGGAAAGCGGGTGATGGCGCCGACCGTTGCCCGGCTGTGAGCGTTCCAACGGGCCGGGTTTATGGGTAGGTTGAGGACACGCTGCGCCGGCAGGTTTTCAATGCACAGCAGAACGTCCGTGGATGCCTGGAGACCCTGATACGTTTCCATAAGCCAGGCCGCATACTGATGGTGGCTGCGGTCGAAGGGATTGGGCAACCGCAAACTGTGATTGCCAGTCCGCAAGGAGGCATAGCTAAAACGCAGCGGCAGGTGGTGGACGACGACCTGCGCGCCCAGTTCAGCGGCCAGCTCCACAGTGCGGGCGATGGCCCCAAACTCTGTCTCGCCCCAGCCCTTGCAATTGCGGGCAAAGGGGCTATGCAGCGCTCGCGCCGGTAGAGCGTAGCGACGAATCAGTGATTGCAAATAGTCGGCCTGACGGGTGTCCCAGCGATGATCTATGAGCAGTTCGATGCCCTCAAAACCAGCCTCAGCCGCCAGCGCAAAGACGCGCTCGATGCCGTAACTGTAGAGGGAACCGGTGGATAGGATGAAGTGCATAGCAACGACTCCGGTGAGAAACTATACAAGGGCAGCCCCACCGCAGCCGGAAAACTCCCGCTCGACGAATTGGGCAAAGGATGTCGGACGGCGGCCCAGCAACCAACTCAGAACGTTTCCGTTTCCGAGTAGCCCGTAGCGGTCGTAGTAGCGAAACATCGCGCCCAGTGAACGGATCGCGTTGCTAGGCATCCCGGTGGCTCTGGCAGACCGTTCCCATTCATCCAGTGGAGCCTGTATAGCTTGAATCGGTCGTTGCCAGTGGCTGGACAACGCCTGCGCTACTTCGGCGGAGGACAGATTGGCCGGGCCGGCCAACTCGTATATCGCCCCTGCATGGTCGGATTCGGACAGGACGCGGGCCGCAACCTGCGCTACGTCCGCCAGATCGACGAGTCCAAAGCGAGCGTAGATAGTATACGGCACGGCATAGCGGCCTGACGCTGCGATCTGTGTCCGATAGGCCAGAATGTTCTGCATATACGCGCAAGGCTGGAGAATGGTAAAGGGCAGATCACTACGGAGGATTTCCTCTTCCACACGCAGCTTTTGCCAGTGGTGGGGCATCTCTTCCGTTTGTGGGTGGAGCACCGAATGGTAGACGAAAAGGCTGATTCCGGCCGCCTGCGCAGACTGCAACGCCAGTTTGCCGATCTTCAGTTCACGGGGATGCATGTTGGGGCAGATGAGATAAAGCGCATCCACGCCGCTGCACGCGGCGGGCCATAGGCGCGGGTCTTCCAAATCACCGACAATCGAGTCGGCAATGGGTAGCCCTTCGGTCTGTTCGGGACGGTGCAGCCAGGCGCGAACCGCTTGGTTTGCTTGGGCGAGAGCATGAATAACTGCTTTGCCGGTCTTGCCTGCGGCGCCGGTTACCAAAATCATCCGGCGAATGACCCGTTGATGTGCCGGGCGCGGCGCTGCTCCCATATACAATTCTCCCTGTATTGCTTTATAGCGCCAGCCATCGTCGGGGAGGCGAGCATAGTCATCATACGTCCATTGCCCTGGGGCCGGAAACAGCCCCATCTGCGCCACGTATGCGGCTGTCAAAGATTCTGGCAATCGCCGCATTCAGCGCCTCCTGTCGTCCATGCGCTCTACGGCATATTGTACTATACTTGCCGCTGATGAGAGACGTTCTCCGTCGGGTCAACCGAGCGCTAAATGGTAACTGTGAGGCCGGCTATTCGCCACCCTCCACCAGGTCTACCTCGATGGGCATATAATTTTCGCCGGTCAAATCGCCATCCAGCAGTTCCAAAGCCACTTCCGCCAGGTCTGTACGGAAGACGCCTTGGCTGGGCGGCTCAGCAATGACGCCGCTTTCCACAGATATTTGCGCACTCTGATCCCACAAAGCCTGATCCATCACACCGATGCCGGCGTAGGAGGGCCACCTTATTGTTGGGAATTATACACATCGTCAGACACACTCTCGCAGTTGGAGAAACAACACCATGCCCGACAGACTGCCACATATTCTGATTTTCAACCCGGACCAATGGCGGGGAGACGTCCTGGGCCATATGGGCAATCCCGCTGCAGTGACACCAGTGCTGGACCGTTTCGCGCAGACGGATGGGGTCTCCTTCGCCAATGCCTTCTGCCAGAATCCGGTCTGCACTCCCAGCCGCTGCTCGTTTATGACCGGCTGGTATCCCCATGTGCGAGGCCACCGCACAATGTTCCACATGCTGCGGCCGGACGAACCGATGCTCCTGCGTATCCTGCGCGCTAACGGCTATTTTGTCTGGTGGGGAGGCAAGAATGATGTCGTGCCGGGTCAGAACGGTTACGGCGACTACTGCGATGTGAAGTATGCGCCGCCGCAGCCGCAGCGCCTCCTCACCAATCTGCACCGTCTGACCGGATGGCGAGGGGCGCCCGACGGCGACAACTACTATTCCTTTTACGCAGGACGGCGCGAGATTCCTGATGGTGAGACCGTGGCCTACGATTCCGACTGGGCAATGATCGATGGCGCCATTGAACAGATTCGCAATGCGCCGTCAGGTCAACCTCTGTGTATCTACCTGCCCCTGAATTATCCGCACCCACCCTACGCGGTGGAGGAGCCTTGGTATAGCCAGATCGACCCGGCTCTTATCCCCGATCGCACGCCCACACCTGCGCAAAGTCCGCGTGATGGCCGTCAGGCTGGCGCACTCGGCTCTCAGAACGACTGGAGCGGCTATCCCAGCCTGATGAAAGGGCTGTACGACGGCCAGCAGATGCAGAGCTGGTCGGAGGAGCGCCTGCGCGAGCTACGGCGCACCTACTACGGGATGTGCGCGCGGGTGGACCACCAGTTCGGGATGGTTCTGGATGCGCTGAAAAAAGCCGGGATGTACGACGACACCAGCGTATTTTTCTTCTCAGATCACGGTGACTACACCGGGGAGTACGGTCTGGTGGAGAAGGCCCAGAATACCTTTCAGGACTGCCTGACCCGCGTGCCTTTCCTGGTGAAGCCGCCAGCGGGAACTCCTGTACAGCCCCGAGTGTCCGACGCGCTGGTGGAGCTAATCGACCTCCCGGCGACGGTGTATGCGCTCACCGGCATCGAGCCGGGGTACGATCATTTCGGTCGATCTCTGCTGCCACTGCTCGCCGGCGAAACCGCTTCCCACCGGGATGCCGTCTTTTGCGAGGGCGGTCGGCGACATGGGGAGCGCCAATCCATGGAACTGGAAAGCAATGGCCGCCCGGAATCCCTATACTGGCCACGTCTGCGTTTACAGATGGCAGAGGGGCCGGAACATACGAAAGCGGTGATGTGCCGCACCGCCCTCCACAAATATGTCAAACGTTTTTACGAGCAGGACGAACTCTACGATCTGCAGACAGATCCTCGGGAAACCCGCAATCTTATCAACGATTCGGCGTACAGGGAGGCGCTGTCAACACTCAAAGAGCGAATGCTGCGGTGGTATATGGAAACCTGCGATGTGGTACCGCATGAGCCGGACAGGCGCCAGTGAGTCGTTTTGTTGACCGTCAAATTCACGCTGAGACGCTGCGCTATCCCGCCGTTAGATGCAGTCTGCAATCAATCGTAATCCCGTATATCCTGATTGCCTATTTGTCTGCCGCTCTCCGATCTCCACATCTATCAGAGGGCGGATATCGACTACGGCGCCGTAATCAATGAATACGTCAAAGAATCTTCCGTAATGATTGCCCCAATAGATGGTGGCGCAGGCCATCGGCGCCCCTTTGCCTCCGCTTTGCCCATTTTCCATGAATTTCAATCGCGTATCGTATAAGAAGCAAATGGCCGCAGCCTTTCCAAAGATGCTATTCTTCCAGTGTCCGGTGTTCGTTGCAACGGGAACCAAAGCGATAATTTCGGGAATTATATACTTAACTGCACAAGTAAGATTATCGTATGTTGAAGTTGCGTTGGGTGAGCATATGTGCTATTGCGGTATGATGGGGCACTCAAAAAAATGGAACGCGGGTGGGAATTCAGATCCCGCGCAGCCTTTCTTAAAGGCTGAGAATTATGTACTTAACTGCGTACGTACATAATTCCCAACAAGAGGAGCTGTTCCATAAAAAAAGCCCGTCAGTGCGGGAACACTACGGGCTGCGACCCACAAGGTGATGGCTTATGGATACTCCCCAGACTACCACAACTCACAAAACATATCAAGAACGAGGCTACTGTTCGCGCCCTAGCTATGCTCGCATCCGCGAGGCGCTGCGCGCTTGCTGCTGGCTCTACAATCAATCCCTTGAACAGAGAAAGAATACCTATCTTGCCGATGGCAAAGGGATGACCTTGTATACGCAGATGAAGGGACTGACCCAACTGCGGAAGGAACAACAGTTCTGGCGAGATATAGGATTACCAGTTGCCCGCGGGGTGTTAGTGAGAGTAGACCGGGCATTCAAGGCCTTCTTCCGTAGGGTGAAAGCTGGGGAAAAGCCGGGCTATCCACGCTTCAAGCCGCATCAGCGCTATCAGTGCCTTGAGTTGGCAAGCGTTACAGCGGGCATGGTGAAGGGCAATTGTATCAAGGTAAAAGGATTGCCCGCTATCAGGATACGCCCCCATCGTGAATTGCCAGAAGGTAGACAACTGAAAGCCTTGCGGCTCGTGATGCACGGACGTATCCTGACAGTTGACCTGGTATATGAAGAGGGACAGAACATCCTTGCGCCTGTGGATACTGTGGTAGGTATCGATGTGGGCGTACACGAACGCATGACCTTCAGCGATGGGAAGACAGTTTCCCGGCGTGTACTTGACAGAAGCAGGGAAACAAGTCTGCAACAGGCGATTTCCACAAAGAAGAAAGGAAGTAACAGACGGCGAAAGGCAATAGCTACGTATGCCCGCGAGAAACGTAGGAATGCAGTACGCAATCGCAATGAATGCCATCAGTTGACCACTGCTATCGTGCGAAACTATCAGAAGATAGCGATCGAAAAGCTGGCCATACAGAACATGTCTCGACGTGGTGGCAATCGTAAACGTGGCTTGAATCGCAGTATGATGGAACAGACTTGGGGCATACTATTTCAACAGTTGCGCTACAAGGCAGAATGGGCCGGTAGACAATTCGTTGAAGTGGACCCCAGGAACACATCCAAGACCTGGAAAGAGAAGCTGGCGGACTATCGGACCTTTGTATGCCTCTCGTGCCGGCATACGGAAGACCGGGATGTGAACGCCGCTAAAAATATTCAGGAACGCGGGTGGGAATATCCCGCACAGCCGAAAGCTGGCTGAGAAAGATATACTTGTGCAGTTAAGTATATAATTCCCATAATTTCTGATCGATACGTTTGATGAGTCTCGGCACAGCGAGCCAACCACTGTTTTATGGAAGTGCCTCGCTCTCTGTCAAGTCCGTATGGAGGGTTTACATAGATTGTTGGATAGTTCCAGGATTCTTTAAGCCCATCGTGTGCCGGCAACTGATATTCTACAGGCGCCTGAACGATTGAGTATTCACTTGAGCAAGGATCCAAAGTGATCTTCCCTCCAAATACTTCTTTTACCGCTCGAACGTATTTCGGTGGCGTTCCCCAATCCTGACTCTGTGTGTTGATCTTCCTGCCCGCGGTCATCTCAGAATCTCCAGCCATTGTCTAGCGCGCAGTATCTGGCAGAGCCAAAGACGTTTTCAGTCAGAGTTTTCTGCAGTTGATCGACAGATTCATATGCCATAGTTCGTTATTGGAGTTCCTCCAGCGCAGATGCAATCCCTAGCGAACGCAACTCCTGTGTTACGTAGCGCAGAGCTGTCTGTTCCAACGCCCAGGGATAAGCCACATTCCACTGTTCGCAGATGACTGGGCCGTGCGCCTGCATAATGCGGGCCAGACGCAGGTGAAGGCGGGGCAGCTCTTCAAGGGTTAGTTTGGATAGAAACGTCGCGTCCTCTACGGTTTGGCGATACTCAGGTAGAAGAAAGCCGTTCAGCGCCTTCACGCCCCGGTCCTTGCGTCGTCCACTCCCCACGCTGAGCGCGTCCGTCAGCAGCAGGACGATCAGAAAGTTGCCCGCCGCGCCGACGAGTTTCTCATCCCGACCGACGGCCACGGGCAGCATTGCGATGCAGCGCCAGAATTCGGGGATCGCCCTCTGTAGTTCAGCCGCCGCCGCTTCTTGCGTGAGGGCGCCGCCTGGATCCGGCTGCCATGTAAGAACGCCCTTCTCGGCGAACAGCACCCGCGTCTGTCCCTCTGTCACCTGGGCGCTCTCCCCGCTGTGGAGCCACAGATCCAGGCGCAGAGCCTCGTCGGTCATGGCATTGACCATCTGCCCATCGAACATCAGACGTAAAAGTACCAGCGGGCGGATCTCCGACAGCCACGCCTCTACACTCTCCCGAAACTCGTCCAGCGCAGTGGGATCTATGAGCAGATGGGCATCTATATCGCTCCAACGGTCGGCGATGCCTTTGCCGAAGCTTCCGGCCAGCCAGACGGCGCGAATGCGCGGATCGGTGGCGGCTTTGGCGACGAGAGCGTCGATAAATCGGGTTTGCATTGTCATCATATTGTCATCATATTGTCATCATACAGCATAGTGTCATCATACAGCCTTTTTTGCCTCCATCACCAGCTCGAACAGCCGATTGGGACTCAGCGGAATCTCCCGCGTCTCCAGCCCGATGTCGCGGAAGGCATTGTCCAGGGCCTGGGCGAAGAGAGCGCCCACGGGGATCGCGCCGGCCTCTCCCGCCCCCTTCACGCCCAGCGGATTCAGAGGCGACGGAGTCTCAATGTGGTCGCTCAGGATGTCCGGCACATCCATAGCGGTCGGCAGCAGATAGTCCATCAGTGAGGCATTGAGCAGCGCGCCGTTCTCGTTGAAATGCAACTGCTCGTAAAAGGCATTGCCGATGCCCTGAGCCACACCCCCCTGAATCTGTCCTTCCAGAATCAGCGGGTTGATGACCTTGCCGCAGTCGTGGACGACAACATATTTTTCGATTTCCACCAAAAACGTTTCCGGGTCCACCGTCAGAATCATGGCGTGGACGCCGGACGCGGTCGCGCCCCGCTCCGGCCCAAAGTATTCGGTCGACTCCAGCCCCGGCTCTGTGCCCGGCTTGACCGCGCCGCGCAGGGGGTTGGCCTCTGCCGCCAGTTGACCAAAGGGGATGGCCGTCTCTGGCGCGCCCTTCACCTGGGCTCGTCCTTCTATCAACTCCAAATCCT
Organism: uncultured Caldilineaceae bacterium; assembly: GCA_958295915.1. Lineage (GTDB taxonomy): Bacteria > Chloroflexota > Anaerolineae > Caldilineales > Caldilineaceae > Bin5. The sequence continues at coordinate 432,589 of OY282381.1, read as the reverse complement.
CCTCAGCGACTTCGAGTTTTTCGCCTGCCAACTTCAGGATTTTGGCCCGCACGTTTGCCGCCGCGGCGTGGACGGCATTGCCCGCGACCACCGCGCCCCGACTGGCGAATGTGCCCGCGCCCCAGTAAAATAGATCCGTGTCGCCGGTAACGATATGGACATCAGACACCGGCACGCCCAACTGTTCCGCCGCGACTTGGGCAAAACTGGTGTAGTGGCCCTGTCCCTGTGTGCCTATACCGGTGACGACGCTCACTTTGCCGCTGGCTTCGACGGTCACCCTGGCCCCCTCATACGGGCCGATGCCGGTGCCTTCGATGTAGTTGACGACAGCAATGCCAACCCGCTCCCCCTCCGCTTCCCGCTGGGGCTGCTCCTCGCGGATGAACCGCTCATAGCCGATCAGTTCCAGCGCCCTCTCCAGGGCCGGCTCATAGTTGCCGCTGTCGTAGACCAACGGCGCGAAGTCCTGGTAGATGATTTCGTTGTTGTAGGGGAACTGTTCCGGGCGGATGAAATTCCTGCGCCGGATCTCCACGCGATCGATGGCCAGCTCCCTGGCGGCGATGTCCAGCAGCCGCTCCATCACAAAGACGCCGTGCTGACGACCCGCGCCCCGGTAGGGGGTGACGATCGGTTTGTTTGTGAAGACGCTTGTGAACTCAGAATAGTAGTTTGGCACGATATACGGGCCGAGGAGCGTGCACTGGCTGTTGATGGGAACTGTCAGCCCGTAGGGCGCGTACGCGCCGCTGTCGTGGAGGAAGATGTCTTTCACACCCAGAATCGTGCCGTCGCGCCTTAGGGCGATGGCTGCATCATGCACCTGCACCCGCTCCTGGGTGGTGGCGTAAAAGTTTTCCTCCCGATCCTCGATCCACTTGACCGGGCGGCCCAACTGTAACGTCGCCCAGGCGAGTAGTACCTCTTCCGGGTAGAACATCATGATCTTCGGACCGAAGCCGCCACCGATGAACGGGGCGATCACCCGCACCTGGCGCTCCGACAGGCCCAGCATGGCAGCCAGGCCGTTGCGGATGGCGATGGGAGCTTGTGTCGTGTCCCAGACAGTCAGATGCTGGGTTTTGGCGTCCCAACTGGCGACGATCCCCCGATTTTCCAGGGCCGCGGCCGTGCCGCGGTCATAGTGGAAGCGGCGGCTGATGACCAGATCCGCTTCGGACGCCGCCTGCGTCCAGTCGCCTTTCGTCTGCGCCACGCGCGCGCTGATGTTCCGCTCCAGATCGTCGTGGACCAGTGGCGCATCGTCTTTCAGAGCCGCCTCCAGATCGACGACCGCATCCAGGGGTTCGTACTCGACAAAAATGTCATCCAACGCGTCTTCAGCCACGTAGCGGCTCTCGGCTACGATCATCGCCACCGCTTCGCCGGCGTGGCGCACTTTGTCTTTCGTCAGAGGAACCTGCGTGCGCTGATGGAATTCAAGTTGCTCCACCGGTGGCGGCGGCACCAGCAGCGGTCCTGGCTGCCAGAAGTCCCCCAGGTCCTTGGCAATGTAGATGGCGACGACACCGGGCCGCTCTTTGGCGCTGGCCACATCGATTGTGCGGATGCGGGCGTGAGCCAGATCGCTGCGCGCAAAAGCCACGTGCAGCATGCCAGCCAACTGCACATCGTCTGTAAAAAGCGCCCGTCCGGTCAACAGCCGGGGATCTTCGTTGCGTTTGATCGGTTGACCGAAATATCGTGTGGACATAGAACCAGGAGTGAGAGAATAGAAGTAGAGAAAGCCCTCTTACTTCTCTCTCCTCACCCCTCTTTTCTCGTTGTTTCTCACTTCTGCTCCCTCTCTCCTCAGCCTTTTGCCGGCACACCGATGACGTTCGGCATCTTTTGTGTGGCCGACGTTTCATCCCATGTGTAGTGTTGGAGCCAGCCGCCCAGCCCCGCAGCCAGCGGATGCAGGGCAGCGCTGATCAGAAATGTGAACAGGATCGTTAGCAGGTGGTCAGCGACGGTAAAGGGGGGCAGAGATGGCAGGAGGTAGAACTGAATCGTAGGTAGGGCGACGAGGGCATACCCTGCTGTAAACGCGCCCGCTTCGGCCAGTCTCCCTATTGAATGGCGCAACGATGCCCAACTGCTGGGGAGGCGCGCCATCCAACGCGCCCCTGGCGGCTGCATCCCGTCGCCCTCCATTCGCCGGGCTGTCAGATCCAGCAGCAGCGCTCCGAGTATAAAGACGAGTGTCAGCCGGGGCGGGGCGCCGCTTATCAGATCGGCAAAGGCCGACACAGCGATACGAAAGCCAAAATAGAGCAGCGCAATCACTGTCGCCGTCCACAGGCCTGGCGCCACCCGCCGCGCCAGGGTCAATACGAAAAATGAGGTGACGCCGATAATCGTGGGGTAGAGCCAAATCGGCCGTTGCGCTACATAATTGCCCACAACATCGATCTCCCATTCAATAGAGCCGATGATGAGAGGTTGGTTCAATGCCAGCGCCAGGTAGAAAAGTATAATGAAATTGCGCCAACCTACTGTCGAAAGGAGCTCTCCGGCCCGGCGAAAAGATATCGTCGGCGTTTTTGGACGCTGAGTTTGCGATGGCTCGTCTTTGGAGCGACTGTTCAGGAGCAGACCGGCAGCAAAAATAGGTAGACTCGAAGACGCCGCCATCAGGAAAATATGGGGCGGACTCCAGGCGGTCAGATCAACCCCATACAGTTCGTGCCAGATGGCATCGCCGGGAATGGAGAAGAGACCATACCCTGCTGTCAGCACAACCGCGCCCACATACGGATCGCGCCGCACCCACTGACGCGGGTCCTGAACCCCTACTCTGAGGTTCGGCACAGCCAGAGCAATCAGCCCGCCCATGGCGATCAGAAACGCAATCAGGAAGCCAGCGTATATCATCAGATGGGGTGGCCATAGAAAGTCCTCTCCTCCAGGCACAGTGCCGGTGATGACGTGCTCACTAGCGTCCCAGTAACCGCCGACAGAAATCAGGAACGTGCCTATGCCGATGAGTAGCGCAAGCGTGTAGGAAAGGGAAGAGGATGTTGCGATAGCTTCGCTGGCGGACCGCTGCATGGGCGAAAGAAAGAGCCACCACGCCAACACAGCCAACACGCTGATGACCAAGGCAGAAAACACGAAGCCCTGTAGAAACAACGAGTTCATGAAGATCCCTCCTGTATCAATTTTGCGCCTGACTGCACAGCCTCTACGATCTTCTGATAGCCGGTGCAGCGGCAAATGTTGCCCGAGAGGAGATCGCGAATTTCCGTTGCTGTCGGGTTCGGGTTCTCCCGTAGAAACGGGACAAGCGTCATCAGAATGCCGGGTGTGCAGTAGCCGCACTGCAGGCCGTGGGCCTCCCAAAAGCCAATCTGCAACGGGTGCAACTGCTCCGGATGCAGGCCGCTGCTCAGCCCTTCGACAGTTGCCACCTCCCGTCCATTGGCCTGCACCGCGAAGAGCAGACAGGACCGCACCGCCTCATTATCCAATACTACCGTGCATGCGCCACAAACTCCATGTTCACAGCCCACATGGGTACCTGTCAAACCCAATTGGTGGCGCAGAAAGTCACTCAACAGCAGCCGCGGCTCGACAGAGCGCATATACTGCTGGCCGTTGACGATGAGGGTGATCGTATGGTTCAACTGCATTCCTTTTCTCTGCTATATGTTGTAATCAATTCAACCCTTTCTGGCGGCCCGCGTCAGCACGCGCGCCGCCAAAACCTGTGCCAGATGTCGCCGGAACGCCGGCCCTGCGTGGATGTCGCCGACCGGGTCGATGTCCTGCGCGGCCGCGGTTTCGGCGGCGGCGCGAATAGCCATTGGCGTCGGTTGTTCGCCGGTCAGAAGCGTCTGGGCCTGCGCTGCCTCTACCGGACCTTCGCCTACGCTCAGGAAAATGAGCCTCATCCTCTCAACGGCGCCGTCATCAGCCAGCGTGACCGTCGCCGCGGCGCCACACAGGGCGTAGTTACCATGCTGTCGGGCTACCTCATCGAAAGCCCAGCCGGTGCGAGGCGGCAGGTCGGGAAACGCCACTTCTACCAACAGTTCATCTGGCCGCATGTCTGTTGCGAACAGCCCTACATAAAAATCGCGGGCAGCGATCCAGCGGGAACCGGTCGCGCTGCGCACGCGCATACGGGCGTCCAGGGCTATGGCCAGGGCGGGCAGTTCCGCGGCCGGATCCGCGTGAGCCAGGCTACCGCCGATGGTGCCTCGGTTGCGGATCTGGGCGTGAGCAATGTGGGGCATGGCCTCGTAGAGCAGCGGTGTATGCCGTTGCGCCAACGGACTGCGTTCCACTGTGCGCTGACGAGTCATCGCGCCGAAGCGCAGGCCATTCTTGTCTTCCCGGATATAAAACAACTCGTCTATGCCGTTGAGATCCACAAGCGCCGCCGGTTGGGCCAGGCGAAAGTTCATCGTCGGCACGAGACTCTGTCCACCGGCCAGGGGCTTGGCATCCCCCCCGTGTTCTGCGAGCAGGGCCAACGCCTCCTCAACGATGTGGGGCGCAAAGTAGGCGAAGGATGCGGGTTTCATGTCGTCTGTGCTCTCCAGCTTCCATCTACTCTTCCACAAATGCCACCGCGCGACAGAAGGCCGCCTCGCCGCCCTTAAATAGCCAGGGGAAAACGCCCAGCGTCAGACGGCGGTTCTGTAGTTCTGGGGCGCCAATCTGGCCGCCCATATTTTCCACGTGGACGCAGTCGTGCGGGAAAAGCGCGTTATGGGTGAGTTGATAGGCCTCCTCCGGGAATAGTTCATCTACTGCCTTGGGACCGCCGAACTTCTCTTCGCACTGCTTGCGTACCCGCTGCCAGTGTTCCAGCCCACCTTTGCCCAAGAACCGGCCAATGGGCAGGTTCATCGGGTGATCTGTCGAAATCATATCCACGCCCCACACGCGAATTTCCTTTTCGAGCAGCCACTGACAGATGTTGTGATGGGGGCCGGGATGTCGCTGGATATACTTCTCCTCGTCGCCTTCCGCCGCCAGGAAGGAATATCTGTGCCAACCGGTGTTGATGAAGAGAATATCCCCTTTCCGCACTTCCACCCGCTCTTCGATATCTTCTGGCCGGAAGATGTCCAATTCGTCCAGCATATCGCTCAGATCGACGATCACGCCTTCGCCGTAGAGCCATTCCAGTGGCAGCTGATCGATTGTCTTGCCGTTGGTCACAAAATGGCGCGGCGCATCCAAATGGGTGCCCATATGATTCGAAGTCTGAATATACTGCGCATTCACCCCATGCTCCGACTTGCGCTTGAAATACTTCACCTCAAACGGTGGATAAAAGGGCCAGAACGAACAGTCGGCATTGAGCGGTTGGGAGAGATCGTAGGGTTTCATGTTTTCCTGAGAATGATTCTGGATAGTTGCGGGTAGTTGTCAGCAGCTCCGCCAGTCTCTCATTGCCGCCTGCGGGCGGACGCCAGTCCACGTGGACTACCTCAGCGCCTTGGGCATGCAGACCGCCGGTGAAGGATTCGAGGCCGACGTTTATGGCTGCGAAGGAAGTAGTAGGATTGCCTGTTATCGGTTGCGCAGCAGGTTGAGGGCGTCTCAGGCTACCCCTGCCGCATAACGCCCCGGCACGGAAACCAACACCCATTCAGCCAAAAAGAGAATCTCAGAGGCATTTTAGCAGTCAAACGAATTTAGTGCCAAAAGCAGCCAACGAAATAGGGTAACGAGTCACGCTTGTGGTGCTTTCCCCCTTGCATTTGAAAGATAGCCCGCGCCAGCCATCAACTCTTCTTGGAATGTATGGCTCTTGCGTACGACCGGCAGCGGCTGTGGTATAGCCGGCGTGTCAGCCCTGGGCTGCAGGGTCAATTGCCACCAGCCAACATCGTGCCATGCACCCAGTTTGTAGCCTACTCGCTCATAAACCCCTACCGCTGTAAAGCCGAGAGATTGGTGAAGGCCGACGCTGGCCGGGTTCGGCAGGGCGATGCCTGCATAGGCGTTATAGAATCCCTGCAAGCGTAGAATCGGAAAGAGTGAGATGTACAACGCCCGCCCTACACCCAGGCGCCGGGCTTGGGGGTGGACATACACAGATACGTCAACCGACCATTGGTAGGCCTCTCGCTCCCGGTGCCCGCCCGCGTAAGCATAGCCCAACAGCCGCTCCTCCGCAGCGCAGACCAGCCACGGATAGCGGGTCAATGTCCTTGTCACTCTAGCGGTCATTTCCGCCACTGACGGTGGCGTAAGCTCGAAAGAGATTGGTGTATCGCGCACGAGCGGGGCGTAGATCTCTTGCATGAATTCGGCATCTTGGGGTGTTGCCAGTCGGATATGGGGAAACATACCTCTTCCCTGAAAAAAGAAAGCCGCCCCTATACACCGATAGAGACGGCCTCTCTGACAGAATGGATACGGTTATTGGCTGCTGTCTACCAGCGGTTGCTCCCACGATCTCGATAGCCGCCGCCCTGTCTGCCGCGATCCTCACGCGGGCGCGCTTCATTGACCTTTAGAGGGCGTCCGTCCATGTCCCGACCGTTCAAGGTTTCGATCGCTGCCTTCGCTTCGGCATCTTCCATCTCGACGAAACAGAATCCGCGAAAGCGTCCTGTTTCACGATCTGTGATCATGGCGAGGCTCACAATCTCACCGTGTTGGGAAAACAGATCCCGAACCTCTTCCTCAGTCGCTGAGTAGGGCAAGTTGCCCACATAAATACGTTTGGTCATATGATATGCTCTCCTGACCGATGCTCCACCCTACTGCGTACCGCGTAAACGTTCCAGTCGATGTTGAAGTTTGGGGAGTTATACGGGGCGATTCATTCTGATCACCGGCGAGTTTCGCTCCACGAATTCAAACACTCGTTTTCGATCTACGGCAGTGGCGCCTTATAGTGGTATAAATATCCGACACGCCTAAGTATGCCTCTTTTGTGCCGGTTTGTCTACTACGGTTCTCCAAACCTATGCGAATCTATTGAGGGAACTCGTTTTCCTCGTTGACGCCAACTCACCAGTTCGTTCCCACTTCCGCAACTGGGTTTACCAATCTTCCCAGCAACTCTGCCGCCATTTCTATCTTCCGCTAATCTTTTGTCTATAAGATATAGATTAGCATAGATTACAAGTTTCTGCCAGCAATCCCTTTTGGCAGATCATCTATCGCGTTTCGCTGCTTCACCGCCCCATACGATATTTGATATCGTAGTTGATGATGAAGTCGAGTTCCTTCTCACTAAAGGAAAATCTGTCGGCTAACAATGCGTCAACGTCAGAAAACGTGTCGCGGTTCAATTCAGAATCTGTATGAAGGATGGGGAACAGTGCTTTTACGTCTGCCGGTATTCCTTTTTCTCCTGCGTACTTGTTAATCGCCAACATTCGTTGTACATAGTCGAAAATATCCAAAGACTCTTCCCGCCTCCGAGATAACCCGCCCAAGAGTAAAAGATCGGCTCTCCGCGTAATCTCGAAAGCCCCTCTGTAATTAAAATTTCCGACATACCGTCCTGCATTTTTTTTGAATACTAACCACCTATTTCGTTCAGCATGGATCATCTTTCCAAGCTCGATAAGAAGTTTGTAGTGTTCGGTAGATAAACAATCCAAAATTACGAGATAGTCATGTACCAAATGGCTAGTGACATGGAATCCATCGCCCCGAACAAGCCAATACCAAAAAAAGAGTTCGCCTGCTGTAGCGGCCAACGCTGCATGGATGTCTGCGTCATCGGTTAAGCTCAGATATCCGATTTGAGGTAAAGTAACCTCGGCAAGTGAGACGGCATTGAGGCACGGCGGGTCATCACGAAATACGGAAATAAAGTTCCGGGCTGTCTGCGAGAAACCCAATGTATGCTTGCCCTTACCTCTGGGAATAATGGTTCTATACTTCTGAAGATTTGGAGAAAAAATAGTGCGCAATGTGGCTTTCTGGGGAACGCTTGCGAGTTTAGGCAGTCCTAATGTCCCTACGTCCAGATGATCTCCTATTTGAACATATGACAAATTCATCAAAAGATATGCTCGGGAAACAGCGCGCCAGCGGTACATAGGTGCGACAAAGGTTCCTGTTTCTGCGTGATGGCCGACCCAAATTGTACAACGCTGACTGACACCAGCGAATAACGCAGCCGGCCCATTGTCGTACGACGAAAACCAACTCGCTCCCCAATCACACAGGATATTCCGCAGCGTAGCAAAGTCACGGCTAAATGTAAGAGACAACGGGACAATCATACCACACCGCCCGTTACGTACTGTGAGCGTGATAGACTGCAACAAAATATGTCCGTATATATCAGGAAAGTGTCCCCTGTCACTGTCCGTGAAAGTGTATGGAAGTTTCTTTGTGGAGACATACGGCGGATTGCCGATGATCACATCGAAGCCGCCGCCGCGCATGATGCCGTAGAATTCCACAAACCAATGAAAGGGCTGGTGGCTGGCCCGCCATGTCGCGTATGCCTGCTCTGCGTCTGCCCTGACCCCGTATTCTCTCGCCAGGTGGCGGTCCAGTTCCCCACGCAGAACGTCCAGCCGGGTCCGCAATGCTCTCTTGGCGTCGGCGAACGCGCCGGCGTCCATCTCGCGCTCCGTCTGCATGGCGCGGAACGCGCGAAAGGCGCGGTCGGCGATCTCGGCATCCTCTTCGATGCGTTCCAACTCGGCTATGTCTTCAGCGTAGAGCATGCGGCGCTGGCCATCCGCGCTGGCCACGAACGCATCCTGTATGTCCGCCAGCGTGGTGAAGCCGACCAGCGTGTTGCCGGCGCGCACGTTGAAATCGACATCGGGCAGAGGCTCGATCTGGTCGTAGCGTTCCAGCTGGGCGACCAGCTTCAGGAACAGCCGCAGTTTGCAGATCTCCACGGCCTCTTCCATGATGTCCACGCCGTAGAGATTGTCGACGATGATCGACTTGAGAATGAAGTAGCGTTCGCTGGCATGGCCGGCGACCTGCTTCAGCGCTGCGCGGAAATCGCGCAGTGTTTCCGGTCTGCGCTTGCGTTTGGAGCGGTCCAGGTCGTCGAGGAATCCCTGCATGGCTTCCAGGCAGGCGAGGTAGAGCGGTTCCAGGATGTTGAGGGCTGCGAAGAGGAAGGCGCCGGAGCCGCAGGTGGGGTCGAGGATGGAGATGGTGGTCAGGGCTTTCCAGAAGGCGCGGATGAGTTCAGGGCCCTCGCTGCTGGCGATGACGTCCTGGGCGAAGGTTTCGATGTCCAGGTTACCGGTGATGACGTCATTGATCGAAGTGACCTCGCCGGCGGCGAGCCTGGCATGGAGTTTCTCATAGCGCTGGCGGCGGGCCACGTGCTCGCGCCATGTTTCGGTCGGCAGGGCATAGGCGCGCGGGGCCGGCTTGTTCCAATCGCGGCGTTGGGCCACATCGTCCAGGCCGGCGGCTATCTCTGGCGGCAGAGCGCGCGTGTCGGTCAGGGTTTCGTTGTTGTGGATATCATAGGTGATGCCATGGCGGACTGCCGCGTAGAGATAGCGGTCGGGGTCGTCCGCCAGCAGCCGCCACACGCCGCCGGTCGGCGCGAAGGCGATGGAGCAGGTCTTCCTGGCCTGGTCGAACAGGAAGGGGAGGATGGTGTTGCGGCTGATGTAGCCGCTGATGTCCTCCTTGGTGTAGTAGGCGCCCATCTGCTTCTGGTTGATGTACTTTTCGAAGATGTAGCCGAGTGCGTCGGGATTGATTTCGTTGTCCTGGCGCAGCGGTCGGTCATCGAGATGCCACTGATAGGCGTCGAAGAAGGCGAAGATCTGGGCGAAGGCCTGATCGGGGATGTGGATCTGCGGGTTGTCGCTTTCCAGGTCGTGCGCGTCGAACAGGCCGCCGTTGAGATAGGGGACTTGGCCGAGCAGCTCCGCCAATTCAGGGGCGCGTTCGGCCTGGGGCTGGCCCAGGCCTTCGTGAAACAGACGCAGCAGGAACAGGCGGTAGAAGGACTGAAAGCGGTCCTTGCCGCGCGTCGTCTGCATGAAGCGCAGGCGATTGCGCAGATAGTCGGGATCGCGGTCGAGGAAGCCGCGTTTCTGAATGAAGTAGATGAACATCATGCGGTTGAGCATGAGCGAGGCATACCATGCGCGGTCGGCCAGCTTCCCGATCCCCTCGATGCATTCCAGAAAGGTCTGCCGCTCTTGCCTGAAACGGTCGTAGAAGCGTTTGGTGACCTTTTCGACATCGAAGGCTGCGCGCGCTCGGCCTGCGACATCGACGATGGTGAGGTCGGCTTCTTCGTCGAGAGTGAAGGCAAGCTGCTCCAGCTTCTGGATCAGGGTTTCACCCGGCTGGTCTCGCTGATAGATGTGGAGACGGGCGCGGGTCGGCTGGCCTGGCGCGCGTTTCAGCCACTGCCAATACTGCGCGCTCCTGTCGTGGGGCGCGTAGACGATGATGTGCTCGCGGACGGACCTGACGACGGCTTTTTCGATCTTCTGACGGGTGGGATGGTCTGGGAATGTCGCTTGCGAGTGGGCGACATAGAGATAGGCGACCATGCCTCGTTTGTGGGCGATGGCTTGGAGGGAGAACGAGTGGTCGCCTACAGTGACCTCCATGTCGTTGCCGCCATGATCCCAGCCGAGCTCTTGGATAAAGAGAGGGCGGAGCTCGAAACACGCCAGGCGCGCTCTGACCTTGTTCCTGTCGAGTGTGGACGGCATTCTCACCTCCCTCCGTATCGTGACGGCTTTTTCCGGCTTTTCCTTTGCGTTTCACATTTGGGTGTGGCGAACAACCGATGGTAAAATGACATCTGCTTTGGACCTGTCGCCAATGTGTTAGAGTCTGGGGCTGAGTAACTGATAGGTGTATATTGGGCATCACCCCATAGCCGGAGATTGAGGCGGCAGGTACATTCTGAACAGTTTACGTGGGAGGAGGAGTGGCGGATTCAGACGGGAATTGCCACCCGTGAGAGGATAGGAACTGGCAGTCTTCTTTCGTAAGTTGGCCGGTTTCCGTTGCCCGCGCCAGTAGATCCGGACGTCTTACGAGCGTGCGCAGCAGTGACTGCTGTCGGCGCCAACGATCCACATTGGCGTGATGTCCGCTGACCAGAACATCCGGCACAACTTCTCCACGAAAGACAAAGGGGCGTGTATACTGTGGCCCTTCCAGCAGGCCGGTAAGACCGGCCGAATAACTATCGTATTGGGCACCCAGATCGTGGCCCAACACGCCGGGCAACAGTCGTGTCACTGCGTCAATAACCGTCAGAGCGGCCAATTCACCTCCGCTGAGAACAAAGTCACCGATACTGAGCTCATCTGTAATCAGTTGGGTGCGAATACGTTCATCGACGCCTTCGTAGCGCCCGCACACAAGAGCTAAGCGGGTATGGGTACTCAGTTCTTCGGCAATGGCTTGATTGAAACGGCGCCCCTGGGGCGTGAGAAGAATGATCGGCGCCGCTTCCGGCAAAGTCGGAGGCTCGGCCGAGTCCCAGGCCGGGAGATCGAAGTGAGCCGCTTCTGACGGCAACCGCCAGCCCCGCGGCCGGCTTAATACCGATTCGACCGCACGAAGAATCGGTTCTGGTTTCATAATCATGCCGCCGCCGCCGCCGTAAGGGTAGTCGTCACAGATGTGATGACGATCTGTTGTGTAGTCGCGAATATTGTGAAGCGCCACCTGTAGGATGCCATTTTCTTGTGCCCGGGCGAGAATGCTTTCTGACAGAGCCCCCGCAAACATTTGCGGAAAAAGTGTAAAAATATCGAAGTGGATGGTGCGATGAGCATCCTTCTGATTACCGGTTTTTTCGAACTCTTCTTCCGTTCGCTGCTCCATCGCCTTACATTGGGCCATCGTTATCTGTTGTCCACCTTTGGGCTGATTCAGCTCTTGCGGCTGACAGGTTCATCGTTGGGCGGTTATGTCCACAGCCAGTGGTCGAATCGCTGGGAACAGATTTTCCGTCGCATATCCAGCTTTATTGTAGCGCAGGCGCAGGGCCTGCAGACAGCTTATGACTCGGTAGTCGCTATATGGGGCCAGCGCATACGGCAGCGGCGCGCTACGTTTCGTGTCCAGCTCATCTTAGCTCTGACGATTGTTCTTATGGGCTGTTTGTATCTGCCCCGCCCCGTTGCCGCGCCCGTTTCTTCGCAGATATTGGCGCCGGTTCCTGTACCCGTGCCGGCGCCTACGATGGCAAGTATACTTCCTCGCTCCGCTACGCCGTTACAAGCGCCCATGGCCACAGCCAGATCTACGCGTGTCCTGGAGTCGATTCCGGCTGCCCATGCCCAGATCCAAAAATATCCTACGATTGAACTCGTGCCTATAGCCCCGATGATCGCGCAAAATGCAGAGGATGTCCAGCTGGGCGAGGAGCCTGAGCCTTCGACCCGCCGTTCACCAAGAATTGGTGTCTCCACACCATCGGAGATGATGGCGCGCCCTGACCCAATGTATAGTTACTTCCCCAACTCTGTTTGGTTATATGATCTCGAAAGTATGATGCTGATAGAATCGTATACAGATGCACTCAATCCTACAATCAGAGCCGAGTTTGTCTCCCGGCCACCGATGACCGACTTGAGCGCTATGCAGCCGTCTGTCTTGCGCACGCCGATTCCATACTTGGACGTTTTCCCCCAATTTGTCTCCCGGCCGCCGATGGGTGGATTGAGCGCTCTCCGCGCGGAGATCGATAAGGCGCGGGCATCCTTGTCCTTTGAAGTCGATACAGGGCTGGATACTGGCCTCGCTCCACGGGGCCTGAATGGGGCCGGCAGTCTGTGGCCAACTTTCGTTCCGCCGCATCCAGTCAGTGGAGCGCATTACTGGCTCGATCCACCGTTTTCTGGCGGTTACAATCAACTGTACAGTCCGAGCTACCAGTTCGGCAGCACAGGAGGCGGCCACTATCGTATCCATCACGGAATTGACATCAGCAACCCGGTCGGTACACCTGTCCTCGCCACCGCATCCGGCAAGGTCATCCATGCCGGGCCAGACGACCCTGTTCTTCTGGGCCCCTACAACAACTTCTACGGAAATTCGGTTGTTATTCGCCTTGATCGACCCCTCAACACTTCACAAGGGGAACTGAATGTGTACGTCCTCTACGGCCATCTTGCAAGTGTGAAGGTTCAGCAGGATCAGTGGGTAGGCGCCGGTGATTTCCTCGGCGGCGTCGGCATGACCGGAATCGCTATCGGGCCCCATCTGCATCTGGAGGTGCGGGTCGGCCAGAACAGCTATCTGCATACGGTAAATCCAGCTCTCTGGGTTCGTCCTCCACCCCACACCGGCACTGTCGCAGTCCGTCTGCTTTCGGCAAATAGCCGCACCTGGTCCGGCATTCCACTCACCCTATTCCGTTATGAGAAGGGCGGCGTGCGCTGGTTCCGCGTCTTCGAGACCTATCCGGAGCAGGAAAGCATTGGCCCGGACCCGGCTTGGGGCGAAAACGGCGCGCTCGGCAATATCCCCGCTGGCGCCTACTATATTGAGGCCCACATCAACGGTGAGGAAATCAGCCAGAATATCACCGTGCGCGCCGGCGCAACGACATTTGTTGAACTCCGTACGCGACAGTAGAACACCCAACGATCAGTAATCATCCGCACCGCTAGGTTGGATGGTATCACCGGGCCGGAATAGCGCAGCCTTGCTCCGCGAGTCAGGTGGCCGACAACGATCCTGTAGACAAAGTAAAGAGTAGGACTAGGACACCCGAACGCTCAGTCAACACGCCTCTGCGGCGCGAAGGGCGCGAGGAGCATCTGCGCCCATTGCTGGTTGGCATGACGAGTGCGCCCTGCATTGTGGGGGGTATGCACGACGTTTTCTCTGCCGAGTAGGGGGTCATCCAGAGGCAGAGGTTCGATGTCGAAGACATCAGCAGCCAAAGCCAGTTCGTTCGCCAGCACTCGCTCCCGCAGTGTAGGCATGTGGCAGATATTGGCTCTGGTGGCGAGGATGACAAGACAGCCGCTGGGCAGGGCGCGTATATGATCGGCCATAATCAGCCCCCGAGTGTCGTCGGTCAGGGGGAGCATGGGCGCGAAGATCTCTGCGTCCTGCGCCAATCGCTCCAGATGCCACTCCCTGCGGGCGCCGGCTCGGTGGAAGCTGGGTTCGCTTGCGAAAGGATCCCACACAGCCACATCCGCGCCTAGCATGTTGACATAGCTGGCGTAGCGGCTGCCGATGTTGCCGGCGCCGACGATGCGGACACGCTTGCCGGCGACCGTCCCGTTCGTGAAGCGCGTATCGTCCCCGTACTGGCTGCCCCGTTCGCCGGGCCGCCCGATTCCCTCTGGCGGATGATAGTTCCAGGGACGACGATCTGTCAGAATCTGGTAGTGCAGTTGCGGAATTCGGCGCAGTCCACAAAGGGTGAGGGCCAGGGCGTATTCGGATACACTTTGCCCCCAAAATCCTTCAGTGCGGTGCTGGTGGCGTGTCACGCCCCGCTCTTGGAAGAGCGCTTGAATGTCCTCGTCTGCAACCGGTTTCGACCCGTAGCCATTCACATACGCGATTTCCCTCAGTGCCGTGAAGTGAGCGACGCAGTCAGGTGTTATGGGGACGTGTAACACAATCATCCGTGTGATTGCAGCCGCATCAGCGACGATTTCGCTGATGGGTCGGCGATCGTTGAAGGCCAGTCGGATGAACTGGACCGGCCCTTCCTCCTGCCAGATCTGGTGTAGGGCATCCGCGGCCCAGGGCCACGCGCCGTCAAAATCCGGATGCACGACTATCATACTTTTCATAGGGCATTGTTCTTTTGTGTCTGCTGTCATGTCAAAGGCGTAGTGTGGCGGCGAATCCGATCCGTTCTCTGTCGTTCAGTGTTTTGGCGAAGTTGGAAGGCACAGAATCCGCCGCCATCGCTGCCGTTGGGCAAGTATACGAACTGATTGGACAGCGTACTCATCAACAGTATTGGACGGCGGCAGTATAGCAGGAAATAGCCTGAAATTGAAAAGCATCTCGTCCGCCAAAGGACAGATTCGGGCAGCCCTCCTATTCAGTCTCAGATGCATGGATGCAGCCAAGGTTCGTTCGGTTTACACACAGGAAGGCTTTTGGATATAGTTCGTGTGAGCGCCTTTACATGCGACCCGCTACGGGAATGCTATTATTTATCTGCAGAATGGACACAAACTGCGAAATGCGATAAAGTAAAACCAATTGCCCGAGATTCAAGCATCCAAAGTAATTTCGGATGGATTTCTTCAAAACCCTTCTCAGATTTGCCCGTCCTTACCGCATCGCGTTGCTCGTTACGATCATCAGTATGGTCTTGCTTGTGGGTGTGCAACTCTTTGCCCCCTGGTTTATCCGCGAGCTGATCGCAACCGTACACTCTCAGGACGCAGATGTTATCTCCTCAGGCCTCATCACTCGTCTGGCCCTGGCCGCGTTGGCCATCTACGCGGCCAGGGCCGGATTGGAGTTCCTGCGCAGTTATATGGCTCATGTGGCCGGCTGGGGGGTGGTGGCCGATGTGCGGGTTGCTCTGTACAGCCATCTCCAGCGTCTGTCCTTGCATTTTTACGAGGACAAACAGACCGGCCAGTTGATGTCGCGCCTGGTCAACGACTCAGATCTGCTGGAGAAATTAATCGCCCATGCAGTGCCGGATGTGCTGGTCAATGTGTTGACACTGGTAGGCGTCAGTACAATGTTGCTGATTATGAATCCGCAACTGATGCTTCTGACGCTGGTTCCTATTCCGCTGATCATCTTTGCCATGCGTGGCTTTGCCACTCGGGTGCGTCCTGCCTTTCGCGAGCGCCAATCCGAGTTGGGCGAACTCAACGCCATCCTGCAGGACAATCTTTCCGGCATCCGCGAGATCAAGACCTTTACCCGAGAACGCATGGAAGCCGACCGCATCGGCATCCGTATTGAAAACTACAAAAACTCTCTTCTGCGGGCGCTCAAGCTGCTGGCCACCTTTGAGCCGTTCGTACATTTCGCATCGGCGTTAGGCGTAGTCGTCATCATCTATTTTGGAGGCAAGATGGCCCTGGGCGGCGCATTGCCCATCGAAGATCTGGTGGCATTTTTCCTCTATCTGGAGCTGTTTTACCAGCCCGTGCGCCATCTGAGCCACGCATGGGAGGCGATTCAGGAGGCGTTAGCCGGCGCCGAGCGCGTAAGCGAACTATTGTGCGAAGAGCCGGATGTGTTCGATCGACCCGGCGCCCAGGAATACCGTGGGCGGGCACAGGGCGCAATTCGGTTCGAAAACATCAGCTTTTCCTATCTGGCGGATCGACCCATTCTACGCAACATCGAGCTGGAGATTCCCGCCGCTTCCGTTGTCGCGTTTGTGGGCCCGACGGGTGTCGGCAAGACGACCCTCGCCAGCCTGGTTCCTCGTTTCTATGATGTGAACGAAGGACGGATTACACTGGACGGGTATGACATCCGCGACCTGACGCTCGAAAGTTTGCGCCGCCAGATCAGTATTGTTTTGCAGGATGTGTTCCTCTTTCATGGAACCGTTCGCGACAATATCCTGTTTGGGAGACCGGGCGCTAGCGAAATCGAGATGAGAGAGGCGGCGCGGGTAGCGAATGCCGTAGAATTCATCGAACGGCTGCCGAATGGCTACGATACACTCATCGGCGAGCGAGGCGTGAAGCTCTCCGGTGGGCAGAAACAGCGCCTGGCTATTGCCCGGGCCGTGTTGAAGGATGCGCCCCGATCCTTATCCTCGACGAGGCTACCTCCTCAGTAGACACAGAGACCGAGCAACTTATTCAGCAGGCGCTGGAACGACTGATGGCAGGTCGGACAACTCTGATGATCGCCCACCGGCTTTCCACGATTCGCAACGCCCATCAAATCGTCGTCCTGCAGGATGAGGGCATTGCCGAACAGGGGAACCATGAAGAACTCATGGCCATCAACGGCATCTACCGCCATCTGAATTTGGTCCAGGCCCAGCTGCATTCAAAAGAATCGATGTTGGAGCAGCAGTTGGACCGAGCCCCCGCGGCGCCCTCGGCTCCTTCCTTACCGGTCTTAGTCTGAAGCGAGTAGCCGATGGAGATTTCCGCCCAAGATCAAAGCCTGATCTCCCTCAGAAATGAATTCACAGTGACTGCGGAAGCATTCGATGGCCTGTCGATAGGTCATAAACCGCCGACAGACAGGATAATCGGATCCCCAGTAGAGCCGGTGGGGACCGAAAGTTTCGTATAAGGGCAGGACGATCTCCCGTATGGAATCAGTATAGGGAAAATCCCAGAACCCCTGCCGAGTCGAGTAGTAGAATCCAGAGACTTTGACGCCAATGTTCTGGTAACGTGCGGAGGCCAACACCTGTTGGAGCTTGTCCGCATTCCCGACCCCTGGGTGTCCTAGGTGATGGATCAGAATCGGCAATTGTGGGAAACGCTCCGCCACTTTATGCAGCGCGGCGTGGTGATGGGGTGAACAGGCGACGCTGGCGATAAGATTCAAGTCCATCGCGGTTTCAAAAAAGGCCAACCCCTCCTCTGAATGGAGCCAACTGCCGCTGTCCTCCGCTTTCATGTAGTGGGTGAAGGCGACCATCGACCAGCGCTCCGCGGCCCGACGCAACCGCTCTGCCGCGCCGGGCGTGTGGTAGGTGTCCGACCAGCTACAGTCTACATCCGCCACCTGCCGAATGCGCCCAGAATAGAGTCGGGCCATCTGCGCAATGTAGTCGTTGTTGTGTGGATTGTGTTCGATCCCGGCGCAGACCAGAAATGCCTGATCCACGCCGTTGATCTCCATTTCGTGCAGCAACTGCTCGAACCGTCCCCGGCTGTGGAAATCCGGCGCCGGCGGCTCATAGGGCCAGCGTTCCCATGCGTGACAATGGCTGTCGATGATCATGCTGTTGTTATCCCTGGGCAAACACAGGCTTCTCCAGGATCGTTTGCGTTTCATAGATGGAGCCGCCGCGTTCGGACTCCGGCAAAGGCATCTGCACAGGCACATCGATCACGCGAGGGCGATTGGTGGGTTCTCCCCGCACAATTGTGGCCAAGTACGCCTCCCAGTCGCTGAAGCCCTGCAGGGACCAGGAGTCGATGGAGCAGTACTGGTAGAGCAGCAAGCGGCGTGGGTAAGCCGATACATTCATGGCCGATGCATGCAAAGTGCGCACGTGATGGATGGAGATGCCGCCGGCCTTCAGTTCGATTGGCACGGCTTTATCGGCATTCGGTATCTCTTCCGTGACAGCGCCGGCAAAGCGACCGTTCTGATGATGTGTGTAAATTGGTCCTCTGTGAGAGCCGGGGATTACGAGCAGGCAGCCATTCTCATACATCATGTCGTCCATGCAGACGCCCACCGCCAGGATGTCGTCATTTGTGTGCGGATAGAAGGCCCAATCCTGGTGCCACTCCACCGGGCTGCCATACTCCGGCGATTTCATGTTCAGCTTGTTGCCGTTGGTGCGCAACCCAGGCCCGATAAGTTGCTCAGCAATGTCCAGGATGCCCGGGTGATGTAGATTTTTCCTGTACACTTCATGTTGCTGTGCGGGTTCCTTCAGCCGTCGCAGTTTGGGCGCATCCGGCGTGTGGTCCGGTTCCAAATCGAAGACGTCCGTATGTTCGGTGACGCTGGCGCTCAACTGAACGAACTCATCGGTCACCCGTCGCAGTTCCGCCACCTCCTCCGCCGACAGGACGTTTTCCACGCCCAGATAGCCGTTCTCGTGATAAAAGTTGATCTGTTCGCTTGTCAGCATGTAGTTGCTCCTTCTTCAGTCTATTATCTCTCAAAAATAGGATTCAATCCACTCTGCGGGAATCCCCAGCCCAAAGCCGGGCGCATCGCTAGGGACCAGCCAACCGTCTTCTGCAATCGCCTGGCCAGGGATGCTCGCCGACTCCTGCAACGGCACACCGGGCGCGGAGCCAATGAAATACTCCAGCCAGGGCACACAGGCCATAGCATGGGTGAAGTGCTGACCGTATGGATTGCGTCCGCCACCGTGAAGGATCACTTTTTTACCCGCAGCATCGGCGGCGGCAGCGATTTTCAGACAGGTAGTCAGCCCGCCGCACCAGTTGATGTCCGGCTGTAGAATGTCCACAACGTTGTGGCGCAATGCCCATTGGAAAGGCATGTGTGTATACCAGTGCTCGCCGGTACTGAGAGTCTGCCAGGGGATGCGCTGACGCACCTCGACATGGCCGTCCAGATCTTCGGACAGCAAGCATTCCTCCATCCACTTAAGGCGGTATGGCCGCAATGTCTCCGCCAGGCGCACTGTGTATTCGATGTCGAAGGCCATCCAGCAGTCGAGCATCAATTCGGCCTCATCGCCGACCGATTCTCTGGCCTCTGCCACCATTTTTTCATTCTTGCGTAGGCCGTCCAGCCCGTCCGCGGGGCCATAGGGGCAGGCCAGCTTGAAGGCCTGGAAGCCCAACTCTTTGTACCAGTCCAAATCGTTGCCAGTAGAATAGCAGAACTGCTTGTCTTTCTGCGCTCCACCGATGAGGCGATAGACCGGTTGATCCATCAACTTGCCTTTTGCGTCCCATAGGGCCAGATCCACCGCGCTGACCGCGTAAGCCGCCAGCCCGACCGAGCCATAGGGTTTCGTCATACGGAACATCATATCTGCCAACCGTTCGATTGCCAGCCCGTCCTCGCCGATGAGATTGGGCGCAATGTGGTCGTCGATGATTGCCGCGGTCACTCTCCCATTGTCAGTCAGGCCCAGCCCCCAGGCGCCGTCCTCGAGGGTCACTTTGCACCAGACCGGCCCCCAGTGTTTGGGTGTCCACAAGCCGCGATGGCGCTTGACCCGCGGATACCAGGACATGGGATTGGCGACCTCTGCGGTCTCTGCCCAGGATTTTCGCCAGGGTTCCGTGGCCGACGGTGGCTCGGGAAAGTTGACGCGGACAGCCTGGATATCTGTGATTTTCATTGGATAAGCCTCTAAGTGGGATTTATATACTTAACATCGCATTCAATGCTTTATCTATTGTATTAGGAAGTTGGTTTTTCTCCTTGGGTATAGTGCCGCTTCCATTCGGCTACTCCCTGATTGTAGGCAAATCGCGCCACGCCGGCGGCTTGCCGAAAATATTCCTTGTGCTCCAACGTCGGACATAACCGAATCGTATGCGCCAAAATAACTTCTGAACTCATCTATATTCCCTAGGCCCGCAGACGAGACGACTCCGCTACCACTGGCGCATCCAGCGCGCCGCAAAGGGCGCCTCTCGCTCCCAGCTGGTAAAGAGCTTGACAAAGTCATTGTGGGGTTGGGGTGGCAGGTCGTTCAACGCCAGCAACCACACGCGCCGTAACAGTGGCAGACGGCTGCGGAAGACACCCTTCTGCTCCTCTGTGTACCCCCATTCATCCAGCCGCTGTGTTCGTGGCCTCCTGGCGCTCAACACAACAGGCAGTACCTGCTCCTCGGGCAACTTCTGCGCCTGGCGGTAGAAATAATCGTAGGCGACCGCCTGCTCCAGGGCCGTCTCGTTCACCGATTCTATATACGTAAACTCCAGCAGGATATGGCCCGCTGCGCTGTCGCGCACGCCATCTGGCAGTCGTGCCCGTTGCGCTGCGCTCCACGCTTCGCCCTCACGCCGCAGAAGCAGAATATCGGCTTTGGGCGACTCGCCCAGGAGATCCCCCCCGATGTGCACTGAGATCTGCACCGGCGTCAGGGACAACTGCAAGAGCGCGCCGAGGAGCTGATGGGATTGGGAGAAGGCGGTGTTCTTAGTCATGTTTACAAACGGTACTCGATTTTTGTGAAGATGTCAAAGAAGGAAAGTTCCGCCGGATGCATTGATCGATTGGCAAGACAGAATGACGGAGTTACGCTATAATCATTCTAGCGGATGCGACGCGCTACAGCCGGCGCGGGTCGGCTAAACTATCAAGATGTATATGCCTGCACGACTTGGAGGTCCGCCCGACACCATCAGCGTGCGCGCGGACGAGCGCTTCAATAAAAATCGTGTGGCGGATTTCCTGCGTGGGAAGCTGCCCGGCACGGAAAATCCGTTGACTGTGCGCCAGTTTGGGGGCGGCGCGGCCAATCTCACCTATCTGCTCGACTACGGCAGCCACGAGTACGTTTTGCGCCGACCTCCATTGGGTCCGGTGGCGCCGTCCGCCCATGATATGGCCAGGGAGTCGAAAGTGCTGCTGAGATTGTGGGAGGCGTTTCCTCTGGCTCCCCGGGCGTATTTGTTCTCCGATGACGAGTCGATCGTGGGCGCGCCGTTTTTTGTGATGGAGCGGCGCCATGGGGTCGTCGTCCGGGGTTCGATTCCGGCGATCTACGACCCACAGCCTGACGCGCCCCGGCGGATGAGCGAGGCCCTGGTGGAGGCCCTGGCTGATCTCCACGCTGTCGATTTCAGAGCCATCGGTCTGGGAGATTTGGGCAGGCCAGCCGGCTTCATCGGCCGACAGATCGAAGGCTGGCGGCGGCGCTGGCTGGCGGCCAAACTGGAAGAGTTGCCGGCGATGGATGCGGTCTATGAATGGCTGCGGACGAACCAACCGCCAGAGGGCGCGCCGTCATTGGTCCACAACGACTATAAGCTGGACAACGTGATGCTGGCGGCTGATGATCCGGGACGCATGGTAGCCGTTTTTGACTGGGATATGTGCACGCTCGGCGATCCCCTTTCCGACGTTGGGGCGCTGTTGGCCTACTGGCGCTTGCCCGACGATTCGGAGCCATTGAAGCAGGCCGTGGCGATGATGCCTGTTGACAGCCGGTTTTTGCGGCGCGAGGAACTGGTGGCCCGCTACGCCGAACGTAGTGGACGGGACGTATCCGCCATTCACTTCTACCATGCGCTCGGCCTGTTCCGGGTGACGGTCATCATTGCTCAAATTTACATCCGTTTTGTGCGCGGACAGACGCAGGACGAACGATTTGCGGCTTTCGGTCCCCGCATCCCGGCCGCGGCCCAGGCGGCGCTGGATGTGGCGCTGGGACATTGATGATCCGAGAGGGCTTTCTGGCCTGGCGTTGCCGCGCTAAGCAGTAGGGCTAACTGCAGTGGTTGCCGCTTGCCGGGCTACTACTTCCCTGATTGGGCTCGTCGCCCAGGATTGACGCGGGATTCCAGTGTGGATAGTATACCAAAGGACATTCCAATATTCATCCATCATTGAAGGAGTTTGAGACGTGCAGGAACATAAAATCGCGATGTTGGGCGCCGGTTTCATCGGTATGTTTTATACAATGACCCTCCATGGGAGTCGGGGCCGGGATCGGGTGCAGATCATCTACTCCCGCAGCGAAGAGCGGGCCAAAACGTTCGCCCAAGAGTGGGGGATTCCCAAATGGACCACCGACCTTGCTGAAGCCATTACCGACGACGACATCGACACGGTCGTCATCGGCTTGCCCAATCACATCCATGAGGAATGCGTGCATCTGGCCGCTGACGCGGGCAGATCGATCCTCTGCACAAAGCCCCTCGGTCGCACGGCTGCCGAGGCCAAACGGATGTTGGAAAAGGTCGAAGCGACTGGGGTCTTCGGCGGCTATCTGGAGGACCTGTGCTATACGCCCAAGACGCTGAAGGCCATCGCCTCTGTCCAAAACGGCGCGCTGGGCGAAGTCACTTGGGCCCGCTCCCGAGAGACCCATCCCGGTCCCCACAGCGACTGGTTCTGGGATTTGGAGCAGGCTGGCGGTGGCGCAATTGTGGACTTGGGCTGTCACTGTATCGAAATTATACGCAGTTTCATTGGCAAAGATATCCGCCCGCTGGAGGTGATGTGCTGGGCCGATACTCTCGTCCATCCCATCGAGGCGGAGGACAACGGCATCGCCCTCATCCGCTTCGAGAATGGGGCCATTGGCCAGTTCGAGGTGAGTTGGACTTTCCGGGGCGGGATGGATCTGCGGGATGAGGTGGCCGGTACCGAAGGGACGATCTGGCTGAATCACTTCCTGCGCACCGGCTATGAGATGTACACCAGCGGCGAAGGCGCCGGCTACGTGGCGGAAAAGGCCGAAGCGGAAAGCGGCTGGCTGTTCCCCGTCGGCGATGAGGTGAGCGAACTGGGCTACGCCGATATGTTCAACGATATGTTCAACGCCATTGACGAGGGCCGCGAGCCAAAGGAGACCTTCTTTGACGGCTATGTGGTAAATGCTGTCATCGATGCCTGCTACCGTTCAGCCTCCTCCCGCCAGTGGGAACCTGTGGAATTGGAGATCTGGCGCGGGCAGGAAAATGGTCAATACGCCTCTGCTCGCAAGAGGCGCAACGTCCCCCACATCAGTGACAGCCAATCGGAAGTAGGCGGTTTGCTGGTGATCAAACGGGAACGTATGCCCGACGGCAAAGTGAAACTGATTCTAAAGAACCAGGAGACAGGCGAGATCAGCCAGCGGATGGTCGAGGACGGTTGATTCAATCCCATTCGGCGGATGCCTTCATCTCCGCTGCCGCGTGGATTCACCAGCCAGCGCGGGTTCTGCGGGCAGGGGCGCGTTGCGCTATCGAGAGATGAACAAGATCGCCTGCATGGTGCGATAAGCGCAGTGCTTTTTGCTATATTTCGGCAAAACGGGCGACAGCCGCTCGTGACAGTGCATCCAACGCGCGGTCGGGTGTGGAGACAACGATGGCTGCAACGGCATTGGCGAAGCGCGCCGCCTCCACGGGGGAGGCGCCCTCCTGAATTGCCAACAGAAACCCGGCATCGAAGGAGTCCCCTGCACCGACTGTGCTATGTATCGTCACAGCAAAACCGGGCACGTCTATCGGCCCCCAAGGCGACCGCGCGCCAGTGTCGCCCTGCTGCGCCACAGCAGCCCCGGAGGCGCCCCGTTTGATGATCACGCATCCGGCGCCGCCCTCCAGAATAGCGGCCATCCCCGCAGAGATATCCGTCTGGCCGCTGCAGACCTGCAACTCGCGCTCGTTGCACATGAAAAAATCGGTGTGGGGCAGCAGTGGATGCAGTTCGGCCAGACGGGCCGGCTCGCCGATGGCCGGGCCGATGTCCAGCGCGGTGCGCGTGCCGTAGCGCTGGGCCTTCTGGAACAGATCCACCGCGCCGTGGGGGCGCAGGCAGGGCAGGATCGGATAGCTGGTCAACAACAGCATGTCTGAACGGCGCAGCAGTGCAGCGCCGCTCGCGGCGCTGTCCAACGCCGCGTTGGCGCCAGGATGATGAAACGCAATCCGATTGCGCTCGGCGTCGCTGAGAATGAGGGTTGTGGATGTTCCCCATTCCGCGTACCGCTTGACGCTGCCCATCCCCACACCTACGTTGGAAAGCCGGTCCTCCATCCAATCGCCCAGCCCATCCGCGCCCAGGCCGCCGATTAGCTCCACCGAGGCGTCCATACGCGCCAGGGCATAGGCCGTAATGGCGCCGTTGCCGCCGACGGCCAGTCGCAGGGGTTCGTTGTGGAACACCAGGCTATCGACGGTAAATTCGTCTCCTTCCGAGCGGGGCATATGTGTTAAATTGGAGACGAACAGATCAACGGTTGCCGTGCCGATGACTGTAAACATGTGTCTGCCGCCTTTGACATGAACTGTTGAACGGAATCAAGGCAGGATATATCCTGCGTCGCGCCCTACAGTGGCGCGCAACCCAATCTCTTCCTGTCAATATTTACATCCTGATCGGAGTCAGGCCGAGAATTTTACCGCGCGAGAAGCCAATGTCCGTTCCAGATCGCGCCTCTGCTCGAAAGAGGCGCGATCAACAGTTCCCGCGCGTCGGCGACCTCCCTCAATTGTATAGGCGATGCGGTCTGTATGGAAATGGAATAGAGCGTTGAAAGCCTGGTTACAGCCGAAAAGATCCGGCAGATCTGCCATGCGCAGGGTCTGATGGTTGCGATTCATTTTCAGATGCGTTTCTCGTCATTCGATCAAATCTGTCTATTGCTGTACTATAGCCATAGGCTGGGATGGCGGACAGATTCCAGATCGCGCCTCTTTTGAGCAGAGGCGCCTTCAATGCTTTGATGTCGTTTCCCCATTTCCAACTCGCATATCTAAATGCCCGGCCCCAATTGAAACGGAAGACGGCGCGGCCTGGCCGTATGGGCGCGCCCGTTACGGCATGAGAGGCGTCCGTGTTGGAGACGATGCCACAGCCCTCAATGCAGAAGAGGCTCTCCAGGTGATGGCGAATGTTTTGTAGGCGTGATGCAGCGGCGTTGGCCGGGCAAACCGTAAGCTGGCCCCTCCGGACAGGCGATTTGAATCAGGACGACGGTCTCGATCTGTGCGTCAGCAACAGCATGACTGTGATCAATGGCTCAACTGTTTGAAGAACGGTCGAGCGATCGCAGATGGCATATCTTTGCCGCTCTCGGCAGCGGGATCTTTCTGGCCTCGCTGAACGCAAGTATTGTCGATGTCGCGCTGCCGGCCCTGATTCTGGAATTCAACGTCGATTTTGCCCTTGTGCAGTGGATTGTGCTCTCGTATACCCTCACGCAAACTACAATCATTCCGAGCGTGGGGCGGCTGGGAGACATGATGGGCAAGAAGCCGATCTTTCTCAGCGGCGCCGTTGTCTTTGTGATCGGCTCGATTCTTTCCGGGCTGGCGCCCACTATCGAATTTCTTTTGCTCTTTCGCGTGCTACAGGCCATCGGTGGCGCGCTGGCGACAGCCCTGAGTATGGGCATCATCACCGAGACGTTCCCCGCTTCCGAACGGGGCAAAGCGTTGGGGCTCTTCAGCGCGACAGTGTCTATCGGCGGCATCGTCGGGCCGTTGCTGGGCGGGATTCTGTTGGACATTCTGTCCTGGCGTTGGATCTTTTTCGTGGGCCTGCCCTTTAGCTTCGTCAGTTTCATTCTGGTTTGGCGCTACCTGCCGAGCGCCCGCTCTCGTGGGCAACAGCGGTTTGACTGGGGCGGCGCCATTGCCTTTTTTATAGGCCTCCTGACGCTCATGCTT
This sequence comes from uncultured Caldilineaceae bacterium, assembly GCA_958295915.1. Taxonomy (GTDB): domain Bacteria; phylum Chloroflexota; class Anaerolineae; order Caldilineales; family Caldilineaceae; genus Bin5. The sequence goes on along the minus strand of OY282381.1, from coordinate 406,709 downwards.
TTTCTGACCCTCGGCGAACGCAACGGCTATCGATCGCCCGCCATTTTGAGTCTGTTGGTCGTCGCTGCGCTGGCGCTGATTCTGTTCATCCGCACGGAAGCGCGAGTGGAGCAGCCGCTCCTCGATTTGACACTCTTCCAAAGCGCCCATTTCAGCTTAAATCTGTCTATGCGGGTGATCAGCTTCATTGTCTTCGGCGGAATCAGCCTGCTGTTTCCCTTTTATCTGCGCAATCTGCTGGCTCTGGAGCCCACGGTCGTCGGTCTGCTGCTGACGATCACATCCGTCTTTTTCGGCTTGGCATCTCCGATCGCAGGTATCCTTTCGGATCGGTTCGGCTTTCGCCCGGTCGCCAGCGCCGGATTGGTGATAATGGCCTTCGGCTGCTACACTATCAGCACCCTCACCGCCGAAACTTCCATCACCGGCTATGCGCTGCGGGCGATTCCCCTAGGGCTAGGAATGGGTATCTTCCAGGCGCCCAATAATAGCGCGGTGATGGGGTCCGTGCCCCGGGAGCGGCTGGGCGTCGTCAGTGGCGTGAATGTCATCGCGCGCACGCTGGGCCGCACATCCGGCGTGGCCGCGTTGGGCGCGTTGTGGGTCGGCCGGGTGTCCGTTTACGTCGGGCCAGACTTCAGCGGCGACGTGACAGAAGCCGCGATGGCTGCGCAGATCGCCGGGCTGCGAGATGTTTCCTTCGCGGCGATGGCGATGATCGGCGTAGCGCTGATATTGAGCGCGTGGGGACTGCCGAAGGCAACGCAAAGACGCAGAGGCGCAGAGGCGCAATGAATTTCCTGGTTTTTCTTTGCGTCTCCGCGTTCTGGCGACAGTGCGTTCCGTTGACACAAAAAAGGAGGACCGATGAACGTTCGCTTTGGCTATCGGGATATGGTATACCCTAGCGGCGCCTTGGGGACTTTGCGAGATAGCAACGACCTGCTGGCCGACATGTCGGCCCTGCATGCACGCATGGCAGAGGATGGCTACCTACTCCTGCGGGGTTTGATCGAGCGGGAAAAGGTGCGGCAGGCGCGGGAGACGATTCTGAATTATATGCACCAACAGAATGTGTTAACGCCTAACGCGCCGATTTTCGAAGGTGTCATGCCCAAGGGAGGACGGGGCGCGAAGATGAGGCGCATTGCCCATCATCCAGACGTCCTGGATGTTCTTGAAGCAACCGCGCTCTTTGGCTTTTTCGCGGCGTATTTCGGCGAACCAGCGTTGACCTTCCAATACAAGTGGCTGCGGGCGGTAGGCAACGAGCAGTACACCGGCGCCCATTATGATTTTGTGTACATGGGACAGGGATCACCCAAACTCCACACTGTTTGGATTCCACTAGGTGACATCGCGGTAGAACAGGGCGTCCTCGCGATATGCAGGGGATCCCATACCTTATCCAGCTTTGCCCGCATCCGGGATACATACGGGCGTATGGACGTGGACCGAGATGGGATTGACGGCTGGTTCACCAGAGATCCGATGGAGATCGTTGAGACCTTCGGCGGACATTGGCTCACGGATGCGTTCTTCATGGGTGATGTGATTCTCTTCGGCATGCATACAATGCACGCCTCCACCACCAATCTGACAGATCGTTTCCGCTTGAGTTGCGATGTGCGCTTCCAGCCGGCCAGCGAACCCGCGGACAGACGCTGGGTAGCGGGCGGCCCCGGTCATACAGTCCATGGTCACAAGGAGCTGGCGTCGATGGAAGAAGCGCGGGCGAAGTGGGGTCTGCCGGTCCACTGAACCATGGCGAGGCCGTGTGGCGCGCTGGCCAGCAATGGCCGAATAGCAAGTTGCCTGCGGCCTGAATTTCGAGTACCATTTAGGCAGAAAGATGGTTGGGGTGGAAAGATCTGTCTATCAAGCCTGTTCGTGGCGGCGCAACCCTTCTGATGTCTGAACCAACCTGTATCGACTGTGATATCCATAACGAACTCCCTGCGCTGGAGACCCTGTACCCGTACTTGCCGGAGTATTGGCTGGCCTATTGCCGGGAGTCCGCCTTTAACGGGCCGGACGCGGATGACTACCCTGCCGGCGCGCCAACCAGCGCCCGGGATGGCAGTACGTCGAATCCCGATCTGATGGAGGTGCAGGCCCAGGCTTTGAGAGATGCCGACATCGGCATTCTCAACTGCGCCTACCGAGTGCAGAGCGTGCGTAACGAGGATCTGGCCGCCTGCCTGGCCACGGCGATAAATTGCTGGCAGGTGGAACACTGGCTGGAGAAGGAGCCTCGGCTGCGGGCTTCTGTTGTCGTGCCTAGTCACAGCCCGCGCCTTGCGGCGGCAGAAATCGATCGCTGGGGTGGGCATTCTGGCTTCGTGCAGGTGATCCTGCCTGTGCGCGCCGAGGCTCCCTATGGCAATCGTCGCTACGACCCGATTTTCGCGGCGGCTGTGCGTCACGACCTGGTGATCGGTATCCACTTCGGCGGCGCCCCTGGCTTGCCGCCCACTCCCACTGGCTGGCCCTCCTATTACATCGAAGAGTACGCGGGCATGGCGCAGATCTTTCAATCTCAAGTGATCAGTCTGGTTATCGAAGGTGTGTTCGAGCGGTTTCCAGCTCTACGCGTCGCTCTTATCGAAGGAGGATTCACCTGGCTGCCGTCGCTGATGTGGCGGATGGATAAGGAATGGAAGGGGCTGCGCCATAACACTCCGTGGGTGAAACAACAGCCGTCGGAGTATATGCGGACGCATCTGCGCCTGACCATGCAGCCCTTGGACGCGCCGCCGAATCCAACGCATCTAGCGCAAATTCTCGAACAGTGCGGCGCCGAGGATCTACTTCTCTACGCAAGCGATTACCCCCACCGGCATGAATGCCCAGACATCCTCTGGGCGCTACTGTCAGCGGAGCAGCGAAAGAAGATCCGCAGCGCCAACGCGAAGGCATTGTACCGGCTATGAGAGTTGCTCTCTCAAGGAGGTTCCCCATGACCGTTCCTGTCGAACCCATTGCGGAAGAGACGTTAGATGCGCCTCCGCGCGAAAGAGACGCAGTGAAACGCCACAGCGTTACCAAGGACCGGCGCAAGAGATATGTAGCGAAACCCGATACGCCAGCCTTGAAGAACGCTTCGATCCAGACGCGCACGGACAAGGCCATCATCGACACCGACATTCACATCGCCTTCCCTTCGCCAGAGACGCTGTGCAGTTATCTGGGCGCGCGTTGGCGAGACTACTACCGAATGTTTGGCGCCCGGGGCTATGCCGGTTCCCACTATCCGCGGGCGATGCCCAACGCCGCTCGCCATGACTCCTGGCCGGCGGACGGCGCCCCGCCTGGCTCCAGCCTGTCCCTGCTTCAGGAGCAGTTGCTGGATGAGTGGGAGATCGAAATCGGCATCCTCAACCCACTGTTGGGTGTGGGTGAGCAGCGCAATCTCGAATTTGGGGCCGCCTTTGCCAGGGCCATCAATACCTGGCAGTTGGCCGATTGGGTGGAAGCGGAGCCCCGCTTGCGGGCATCGATTGTCGTTCCTTGGGAGGACGGCGCGCTGGCTGCGGCCGAGATCGACCACTGGGGCGGTCATCCAGGATTTGTTCACGCGCTGCTCATCGCTCGTACCACAGAACCTTTGGGTCGGCGTAAATACTGGCCGCTGTATGAGGCTGCCTGCCGTCATGACATGCCGGTAGCTATACATTTCGGCGGCGCGGGCGGCGCGCCTATAACCGGCTCGGGGTACCCGTCCCATTACATTGAAGATCACGGCGGGATGCCTCAGGCCTTCCAAGCTCAGGTGATCAGTCTGATCTTCGAAGGCGTCTTCCAGCAGTTCCCAACGCTGCGGTTCGTCCTGATCGAAGGGGGCTTTGCCTGGATTCCGCCGCTGTTGTGGCGAATGGACAACGCTTGGCGCAAGCTGGGCAGCGAAGTGCCTTATGTCTCCGAACCTCCATCGCTCATCTTCCGTCGTCACTTCTGGGTCAGCACTCAGCCCATGGAGGAGCCATTTCAAGCGGGGCAATTCCGCCAACTGTTGGGTCAGCTCGATCTGGACGATCATCTGCTCTTCGCCACCGACTATCCCCACTGGGATTTCGACGCGCCGGATCGCGCCTTTCCGATTCCGCTGGACAAAGAGCGCAGGCGCAAATTCATGGCGGAGAATGCCCGTAGACTGTATCGGTTGTAGAAATGAGCCATGCCCAAACACATCGTCGCCACAGTCCATGAGATCCCGCCGGGCGAACGCAAAATCGTAGAGATTGGCGGACGCTCCATCGGAGTTTTCAATGTGAAAGGTATGTTTTATGCCCTGCGCAATATCTGCCCTCATCAGGGCGGCCCCCTCTGTGAGGGCCGGATCACAGGCTTTGTGATGGCCGACAAACCCGGCGGCGCATACACATACGCTCGCCGCGGGGAGATTCTGCGCTGCCCCTGGCACGGCTGGGAGTTTGATGTGACCACCGGCCAATCCTGGGTGGATCCGATCTCCACGCGCACCCGCAGCTACGCTGTGGAAGTCGCGCCTGGCGACGCCTTGCCCGCGGGCTATCAACCGGGCCCCTATACGGCGGAGACGTTTGATGTCTCGATTGAACAAGAGTATGTGGTGGTGGAGTTGCCGGGTTGAGGCATGGACAGGCGCGCTGCGCGGTTTTCTATAGGCTCCCAAGTAGCGCAGAGCCAACCGCAGGAGTTGCTTCCCATTCACAATAGAGTAGAATTGTCAAAGAACGCGAGACAGTTCCATTCATCAAAGATCCGTCTTGAATCGACAAGACCACGATTCAGCGCCTGCTACTGACAGACAGAAAGGATCTCTTGGTAATTCGATGCTGAGTGGCCCAGGGGGTATCCCCGCTTTGCGATCAGAACTGGACACGTATTTGCAAACTGCCCGCGCTCGCCAACTCGACGAGCTGTGTGACTGGCTGCGCATCCCCAGCGTCAGCACCCTGTCTCAACACAAGCCGGATGTGGAGCGGGCCGCAGATTGGCTTGCGCGAAAAATGACAGCCATCGGTCTGGAAAACGTCGAAAGTATTGAAACAACTGGCCCGCCAATTGTCTATGGCGATTGGCTTCACAGGGGAACGGACGCGCCGACGCTTCTCATTTACGGCCATTACGACGTGCAGCCGGTAGATCCGTTGGAATTGTGGATATCACCGCCCTTCGAGCCGACTGTGCGGGGTGATGATCTGTTCGCTCGGGGGGCGTCCGACGACAAAGGCCAGATATTTGTCCACATCGCCGCGGTGGAGGCTCTTCTGGCAACGGCCGGCGCGCTGCCTGTGAATGTGAAATTTGTGGTCGAAGGGGAGGAGGAAGATGGCAGCCAGGCGCTGATGGCCTACATGCCGACGGCCACGGCAAGGCTGGCCGCGGATGTCTGTCTCATCTCCGATACGCACATGTTGGCGCCGGATCAGCCGCTGATTATCTACGGGCTGCGGGGTGTGTGGGCAGGGGACATAACAGTTCGGGGGCCGTCCCAAGACCTGCATAGCGGCATGTACGGCGGCGCAGTCCACAATCCCAACCAGGCCCTTTGTGAGCTGCTGGCCCGGCTCCACGATGAGACAGGGCGGGTGACCGTTCCCAACTTCTATGACGAAGTGCAGCCACTGAATGATAGGGAACGGACGGCTCTGGCGCGGGTACCGTATGGCGAAGAAAAGCTGCTGGAGGAGAGTGGCGCGCCTGCTGCCTGGGGCGAGCGAGGCTTCAGTGTGACGGAACGGATTGGGGCGCGTCCAACGTTGGAGATCAACGGGATATGGGGCGGCTTCATCGGTGATGGCTTCAAGACCGTAATCCCCGCGCAAGCCCACGCCAAAGTGAGCTGTCGGCTGGTTCCTCACCAGCAATCGGCGGCGATCGGGCCCATGATCGAACGCTATCTGCAACAGATCGCTCCCCCGACAGTGCAGGTAACCGTCCACACCCGGCAACACGCTCCCGCCATTGTCGTGCCGTTGGACGTGCCGGAGATTCAGGCCGCGGCCCGGGCCTATGCCCGCGCATTCGGCGCGCAGCCGGTCTTCAGCCGTGAAGGTGGCTCGATACCTGTGGCGACGGTTGTACAGGATGCGCTGGGCATACCGATTCTCTTTATGGGTTTCGGTCTGCCGGACGACAATTTACACGCGCCGAATGAAAAGCTGCATCTGCCGAACTTCTACCGGGGCATCCAAGCCGGCATTGCATTGATGGAAGAGCTTGCATCTTGACTTCCACGCCGAAACGTTGCAGAATGGCAGCTGTTCAAACACAGAGGGGTTCTGCCCTCTTACTCTAGTCCGACTTCAACAAGGAGTTACAGATGCGTATAGGTATTTCTCTTTCCGGCTGGACTCGACGGGTGCGACTGGCAACAGCCGTAGCGATCCTGCTGTTGTCCTTGCTGCCCCAGACATTAGCGGCGGCCCCGGCGGAAGTCAACCTGAATCCGCAAACCACTGACGACATCATTCACATCGTCCAACCTGGCGAGACCCTCTCTCGCATCGCGCTCCAGTATGGAGTTTCACAAAATGCGCTGGTAGAGGCCAACAACATCCGCAATACGAATCATATTTTCGTTGGACAGCGGCTGAGCATTCCAACGAGTCAGGGGTCGGGTACCCCACAATCTGGGCAGTGTGGCCGCACCCATACGGTTGTGTTTGGTCAGACGCTTTCCGGTATTGCCGCAAACTATGAGGTGTCTACCAGTATCTTGGCCCAAGTTAACGGTATCTCCTCTACTTCTTTTGTGTACGTTGGTCAAAGTCTATGTATTCCCACTTCTGGCTCCAGTGGCAGTGGCTCTGGCAGTGGCTCTGGCAGTAGTGGGGCGGCAGACGGTTTCTGGTATGAAGTGCAGTCCGGCGATACACTGACCAGAATCGCCGTTCGCAACGGCATTACTGTCTCGGCGCTCATACAGGCCAACGACATTTCCGATCCTGACAAGGTGCGGTGGGGGACAAGACTGTGGATTCCTCAGACAGGAGTAGTTGCTCCGCTGGCGATCTCTCAGCCGTCGCATCTGAATGTACGGGGCGGGCCGGGCACAGAATACGCTGTGCTCACGGTTATGACAGAGGGGACGCGCGCCAGAATCATTGGCATCGGTCCGCTGGACCGGTGGTATCAAATAGAGTTGGATGAGTTGGATATACCGGGCTGGATCTTCCGGGAGTTGACCGAGTTGACCGGTTCCCTCGATGGGATAAAACGGTTTACGGGGGGAGAGATCCCGCCACGCCCTTCGCCGGCCCCATCCCCTTCACCGGCTCCATCCCCTTCGCCGGGTCAGCCGGCTCCGTCTCCCGCGCCCGCCCCTTCGCCACCCGCCAACTTGCCTGGCATCGGCTTTGGCTATGGCCTGCAGGCGCACATGATCCACAACGGTCAGGAGGGGACGGTTATGGACAAGACTCGGGAGCTGGGCTTCAGTTGGGTGAAACAGCAGATCGAATGGAAGGTTTTTGAATCCAATCAGGGGCAGTACGGCTTTGGGGATATTCACCCACTTGTCAACGCCGCCAATGCGCGAGGAATCAATCTGCTGTTCAGCGTCGTGAATGCGCCTGATTGGGCGCGGGAGTCGGGTTTCGATAGTTCTGTCGGTGGTCCGCCTGCGGACCCGCAGACGTTCGCCAATTTCTTAGGCCGATTAGCGGGCGAATACTGCGGTTCTTCTGTGAAGGCCATTGAGGTGTGGAATGAGCAGAATCTGCATTACGAATGGGGCAACCGAACTATCAATCCGAGCGAGTATATGGCGCTGTTGCGTCCGGCCTATGGGTCGATCAAAAATGCCTGCCCGTCGATGTATGTGATCAGCGGCGCGCTGACACCGGCGGGGGACAACGGCACCATTGCGATGGACGATTTCCGCTATTTCGAGGCCATGCTGCAGCAGGGGCTGGCGAACTATGTGGACGGTTTTGGCGCGCATCCCAGCGGTTATAACGTGCCGCCGGGTAGCGTCTGGCAGAACGCCTGCGAGGCCATCAAACAGTCGGGCAACCAGCACTTCAATGGCGCCTGCGACAGCCCCCATCACTCGTGGAGCTTCCGCAGCACGATGGAGGGCTATCGCAACCTGGCGCTGCGTCACGGCTCTGGTCATATTCCGATCTGGCCGACGGAGTTCGGCTGGGCTGCGGGGGGCGCTTTTCATCCAGCCTATGGGTATGCCAATGACAACGACTTCGATGAGCAGGCCCGTTGGACGGTTGAGGCCTTTCAGATGATGCGCAATTGGGGCTGGGTTGGCCCGGCCTTTCTGTGGAATCTGAACTTCCGGGTGGTGGCTGACGGCACGGAGAAGGCTCAGTGGGGGATTGTGCGCAATGACTGGAGCCCGCTGCCTATCTACCACGCCCTGCGCAACATGGCGAAATAATGGGGACGATTGCAAGTAGACAATGTTCAATCCGGAGATGACCGTCGCGGCCATCAATCAGATGAGCGCGCAGACTCTTGCCGCCAACCTCGGAATCGAGTTTACCGAGGTTGGCGCTGACTTTATGCGCGCTCGTATGCCGGTGGACAAGCGGACGGCGCAACCGTTTGGTCTTCTCCATGGCGGCGCGTCCATCGCTCTGGCCGAGACACTGGGCAGCGTCGCGTCGACGGCGCTGATAGACCTGACGACTCAGGCCGCAGTGGGTCTGGACATCAACGGCAATCATCTGCGGGGCGTGCAGGATGGATTTGTCATCGGTACTGTGCGGCCGATTCACATTGGCCGGCGTACCCACGTGTGGGAGATTCGCATAGAGGATGAGAAGGGGCGTCTGATTCATATTAGTCGCTTGACGATGATGATCATGCAGCAGTCTTGAATGTTTGGGGAGGCTGCCGCCTGATGCCTCATCTCTTGAGGGTAGAGTGTGGCGCGGGGGGAAGCGTGGAGGCGCTTTAACTCCGATTCAGGGCGCTGTGAGCCTCTCTGCGTATTTTCCTTATACCCGCGTTTCATAAAACTTTTCAGTGTGACAGTGTGGGATGATGGCGAGATTGAGGATACTGACACCTTGGGGGGCGAACGGAGAGGTTCTGCGACGGCCAGCTAAACGTGTGCGAGAGTTCGATGCGCGGTTGCATCGACTTCTGGAAGATATGATTGAAACCATGCGCGAGGGTCAAGGCGTGGGCTTAGCCGCACCGCAGATCGGGCTGAATCAGCGTATCAGCGTTATCGAATATCCGAAGGATACGGAACGCCCGGAAGAGACGATGCAGCGCTTCGAACTGATCAACCCAGAGATTGTCAAGGCAAAAGGGGTGGAGGTTGGTCAGGAGGCCTGCCTGAGTTTGCCGGGGCTGGTTGCAGATGTGAGCCGAGCCACCTATGTTCTCGTCCGGGCGCAAGACCGCAGCGGCAAATCACAGCGTATCAAAGCCTACGACTGGCTGGCGCGGATTTTCCAACATGAGATCGATCATCTAAGCGGTGTACTGATGATCGATAGAGCTGAGCAAATATATAAGATCGTGGGGGAAAACAAGGACGGCGAAGCGGAATTGGTTCCCGTCGAGGTTGTAGTATCCCAGGCCTGACGCGCACGCATCCTGCCGCGAAAAGCCCCGCAACCGATGCTGCGGGGCTTTCTGCTGCCAGACGGGCAGGCTACCTGACATGGTGGTCGATGCCCTCGTACCGTTCAATGAAGGCGCGAATGCGTTCGGCATCGAACTCGTCAAATTTATCGAGGCGTTGCCAGGCGGTCACGGCAATGCGGGCCTCCATATCCCTGTGGGCCGGTTGGGCGCCGAACGCGGTCCAGTTCGGGTCATTGGGCATCATCAGCACATGTCGCCCGCTGTCGATGAAAGGTTGGACCACGTCCTTCAACTGTTTTTGCAGTTGCGGGCACTTTTCTTCGCACTGGTAGTAGACAATAACCCCACCGTCCTCCATATTATGCACCACCTGTTCATAGCGTATCGGCTCGTCATACACAGCCCAAGAGGCCAGCCCTGGATAGTGTGGTCCAGAAGTGGGTGGTGTGGTGTTGTACTCAATGGGTGATGCGCTGCCTTGTTGAATATGGGTGTTGCCCTGTGTAGGCATAACTTTCTCGTCACCGCTAGGGGTTGTAGCGCGCATGTTGGCGTAAATCACGAGGCCGACGATGACAAACAATGCAACGCCGCCAGCGATGAGATATAGATTCTGCTTGCGGCGTCTACGCGCGGCGATCTCCCGCAACTCCTGGCGGGACGGGCGCGTTAAAGAGCTGCGCCTGTCAGCCTGCGAGCGGCGCGCGCCTCTCGAGTTGGATGCTTTCCTGGATTTTGCTTTCATCGCCATTATTGATGGACCCACACCAGCGTCGCATCACTTTCGTTCATCGAACGCGTCCAATTTCTTGTGCCGTCCCATTCGGGCAACGCCCAGTTGAACAGCCATTCGGCATCCTCAATCGTCATATTGACACAGCCGTGGCTCATTGGCGTCCCAAAATTGTTGTGCCAGTATGTCCCGTGGAAGGCGTACTCCCGATAAAAATATTGGACCCATTGCACGTTGGGTAGACTGTAGTAAGTGCCTGCCTCGCGGTCGCCACCAGACATCGTCTGCGCGGGAATCCGTGCCCATACGCGAAATACGCCTTGAGCGGTTGGATAGCGTCTGATGCCGGAGGAGATGACAAATTCATTCTTCAGTTCGTCACCGACCCAGGCGTACATTTTTTGTTCGCTCAGATTCACTTCGATCCACTTTGCGCCGTCGGCGCGGGCAAGGCTGATATCCAAATGCAGCGCGGTCTGGCCGTTGTGGGTGACAGCGAAATCGGAGTTCGTATTGAACTGACGCTGCTGGGCAGCGGCAAGCGATGCTTCTCGTTCTTGGCGGATGTGAGGCAAGTCCATTGTCGCTTTGGTGAACGGCAGAGGCGGCAATCCGCTTACACTGACCGGGCCGCTTTCGAGAGGCGTTGATGGAGAGGCCGGTTCTGGCGCTTCTGCCGCGATTGCCGCTGATGGACCGCTCCAGCCGTCGAGCCATGCTCCGCATAACAGTAGCAGCGTCAGTAAAAGAATCTGTGTACGTCGCATCGTCAGATAGGGGCCTCCCGTAGCAATAGTTCGGCAAAAATCTGCCGGCCTATTGGTGAACCAGCACCAGTGTGCCTGGGTTTGCGTTGTCACTCAGCACCCAATCATCACCGCTGACAGTTGGTGATGTCCAATCGAAGAGCCACTTCGCATCCTGCTCACTCATATTGATGCAGCCCCGACTCATGGGCGTGCCGAAGTTGTCGTGCCAGTATGTGCCATGGAACCCATAGTTCGTAAAGAAATACTGAACATTCTGGACATTTTCCAGATGATAATAGTTGCCTGCGGCCCGGTTGCCGCCTTGCATATCTTGCATAGGGACCTTCGCCCAGATGCGGAAAACGCCGGTGACAGTGGGTGTGTTTCCGCGTCCCGAGGAGATGATGAACGCCTTGACCGGTTCTATGCCGTCGTAGGCTACAACCCGCTGCTCGCTCAGATCCACGTCGATCCACTTTTCAGTGAGCGTGGGATATTCCGCCAGGTTATGCGTATGATAGGAGCTGCTGGCTGGATCTTCAGCGCTGTCCGGTGGAATGCGTAGGGATTGGCCTACCAGAAGATGATTCGGGCTTGTCAGCCCGTTCTCTCGGACAATTGCGATGGCGCTGACCTCATATCGCGCAGCGATCAGTTTGAGATACTCTCCAGGTTGCACCGTATGAATCAGAACCTGCGAGCGATCGGGCTGCACGGCTTGGGCAGTTGGGTTGGGCAACAGCACAACCTGCCCGCTGTACAGCCACCGAGTCGGCGATATCCCGTTCAAGGTTGCAATTTGTGTCAGGCTGACGCCATAGCGCTGGGCAATGCTGGTGAGGGAGTCTCCCGGCTGTACTCTGTAGGGCAGGAATTTCTTGCTCACCTGATCCTCTGCGCTGGACGGAGCGGCATCATCCGTAGGAATCAGATCCTGGGAGCGATCGGGTTGCATGGCCTCACTGGCCGGGGCGGGCAGCAGCACAACCTGCCCGACGTATAGCCACCGAGTCGACGATATCCCGTTCAAGGTTGCAAGTTGTGTCAGGCTGACGCCATAGCGCTGGGCAATGCCGGTGAGGGAGTCTCCCGGCTGTACTCTGTAGGGCAGGAATTCCTCGCTCACCTGATTCTCTGCGCTGGACGGAGCGGCATCATCCGTAGGAATCAGATCCTGGGAGCGATCGGGTTGTATGACCTCACTGGCCGGGGCGGGCAGCAGCACAACCTGCCCGACGTATAGCCACCGAGTCGACGATATCCCGTTCAAGGTTGCAAGTTGTGTCAGGCTGACGCCGTAGCGCTGGGCAATGCTGGTGAGGGAGTCTCCCGGCTGTACCTTGTAGGGCAGGAATTCCTCGCTCACCTGATTCTCTGCGCTGGACGGAGCGGCATCATCCGTATTAATCATCAGACTCTGACCGTACCGGACGAAATCTATGTTGGACAGGTTATTGAGCTGTCGCAGTTGCGCCACAGTTGTGCCATATCGCTTTGCGATCTGGCTGAGGGTTTCGTCGGGTTTGACGATGTGAATTTCGTAAGCGGATACGCTGTGGACAGTGGATAAAATAATTATACTGGCTAACAACAGGGCCAGCGTTCCTCGAAAAACGGGGACAAAGAGCCATCTCATAGCGCACCTCCTCATAGCGCACCTCATTGTTATGACTGAATGTATGGGAGAACAAGCAGTCTATAGAACAATGGATCGGCTATTGCCTTGATATTGACACATGCTACAATATAAATTACGACATAAATATAGCCAAAAAACTCATTACACACAATTCCACGAGGCCACGATCGGACGCTTCCCAGATTTTTGGGGAGAGGAACAGGGTGTCCGCATCAGGATTTTCAGGATGGATGGATATACAGGATGATAGATGGCGCGTTGGGGCCCAGCGCTGTTTTCGTGGCTGGCGGTCGACGCCATTGCTGATCGCGCAAGGACGCCTGCGCGCCTTTGCCTTGTTCAGCGGCCTGCGCGCAAGTGGTTGTGGAGACGCTACGCGGGTTTGCAGTTGGCCATAAGTAAGGGCGACAATGACAGTGCGGCCATCTGATCTTGGGAGGCGCCCATCTGAATTTGCCACCTGCGCCGCAGCGGTAGGATAGCGCACATGCCAACACTCAACCTCAAACCCACGCACAAGCCCATCAGAGAATACTACGCCGCGCTCGAGCGCTTCGACCGCCTCGGCGTCAGCCATGAAAGCGCGGCGCCAGCCGCCTTTCAAGCGCTGCTCGAACACTGCGCGCGGCAGTGCGCCTGGACCCTGGCGCCTGAACACGCCATCGCGCCTTTTTCGCGCAGAGGCGCATCGAACACTGCGCGCGGCAACAAGCGCATCATAGTTGACGGCGCCCTGATCGACGATTTCCAGTTGACCCATGGCATCTGGGAGGCGAAGGACATCCATGACGACCTGCTGACCGCAGCGCGGCGCAAGTTCGAGGCCGGCTATCCGCATGACAACATCCTCTTCCAGACGCCGCAACGCGCCATCCTGTGGCAGAACGGGCGTCAGGTTCTCGACGCCGACCTGAGCGGCCCGGCGCAGCTGATCGGGATACTGGAAGCCTTCTTCGGCTATCGTCCGCAGGAGTACGCCGCCTGGGAGGAGGCTGTCGCGCAGTGCAAAGACAGAGTGCCCGACATCGGGCGCGGCCTGGCGCTGTTGATCCACAAGGAGCGGCAGAGCAACCGTCGCTTTGCCACGGCCTTTGGCGAGTTTCTGGAGACATGTCGCCAATCGATCAACCCCAACCTCTCGGAAGCGGCGGTCGAGGAGATGCTGATACAGCATCTGTTGACCGAGCGTCTGTTCCGCACAGTGTTCAGCAACCCCGACTTCACGCGGCGCAATGTCATCGCCAATGAGATCGAGAACGTGATCGACGCGCTCACATCGCAGTCGTTCAGTCGGCCTGATTTTCTCCACAGTCTGGATCGTTTCTACGTGGTCATCGAGCGCGTGGCTGCAACCATCAACGATTTTTCCCAGAAGCAGCATTTTCTCAACACCGTCTACGAGCAGTTTTTCCAGGGCTTTTCGGTCAGGGTGGCGGATACGCATGGCATCGTCTACACGCCGCAGCCGATCGTCGATTTCATGGCGCAAAGCGTTGCCCACATTCTGCAAACGGAGTTTGGGCGTTCGCTATCCGACCCCGGCGTGCACATCATCGACCCGTTCGTGGGCACGGGCAACTTCATCGTGCGCCTGATGCGGGAGATACGCCGGACCGATCTGGAGGACAAATACAGGTCGGAGCTGCACTGCAACGAGGTGATGCTGCTGCCCTACTACATCGCCAGCCTGAACATCGAGCATGAGTTCTATGAGGCGACCGGCAGGTATCAGCCCTTTGGGGGCATCTGCCTAGTAGATACCTTCGACCTGGCGGAGGACCGCCAGCTGCCGCTGTTCGCGCCTGCGAACACGCAGCGCCTGGATACGCAGAAGCGGACGCCGATGTTCGTGGTGATCGGCAATCCGCCTTACAACGTGGGCCAGGTCAACGAGAACGACAACAACAAGAACCGCAAATATGAGACGCTGGACAAGCGGGTGGCGGAGACCTACGCGCAAGCCTCGAAGGCGACCAATAAGAACGCGCTCTCCGACCCGTATGTGAAGGCGATACGCTGGGCAGCGGACCGCATTGGCGAGGAAGGGATTGTCGCCTTTATCACCAACAACAGCTTTCTCGACGCTGTGGCGTTTGATGGCATGCGGAAACACCTGGCAGACGATTTCGATACCCTGTACAGTCTCGATTTGGGCGGGAACGCGCGCAAGGGCTTGAAGGTATCGGATGCCAATGTATTCGGCATTCGGGTGGGGGTAAGCATCAACCTGTTTGTGAAGCGGGGCGTCTCTGGTGGGCGTCCGCCATCCCGTATCTTCTACTATCGAACCGACGATCTGTGGGACAAAAAGCGAAAATTCGACTTTCTGCATGAACGCCAACACGCAGGCAATATCGAGTGGCGAGAGATCAGACCGGACAGGCGACACACCTGGCTGACAGAAGGACTCCACGCCGAGTTTGAGAGCTTTATGCCGCTGGGAAGCAAAGAAGCGAAGGGGGCAAAAGGCGAGGCGGTGGATGTGATCTTTCACAGGTTCAGCAACGGCGTCAAAACCAATCGCGATGCCTGGGCGCACAACTTCAACCGTGTCGCGCTCACAGAGAACATGAGTCGGATGATCGATTTCTACAACGAGCAGGTGTTCAAGTGGGAACGACAGGCAGGCCGAGATGCCAACGTCGATGATTTTGTAGTCTCTGATGACCGTCGAATTAGCTGGGGCGAGACACTTAAACGAAACTTGACACGAGGGAAAATCACTGATTTTTCGCAAGAAAAGCTGAGGACATCACTCTATCGCCCGTTTACACAATCGAACCTTTACTTTGACAGAATGATGAATGAACGTGTATACGTCTTCCCATCCATCTTCCCCACAGCGCAGACAGAAACAGAGAACCGGGCGATCTGCCTCACAGCCGTTGGAAACAAAAAGCCATTCCACTGCCTGATGACGCAGCAGGTAACGGATATTCATTTTACTGGAGATTCCCAATGCTTCCCCTTCTACGTCTACGACGAGGACGGGACAAACCGCCAGGAGAACATCACCGATTGGGCCTTAGCGCAGTTCCGCATGCGCTACCGCGACGACACAATCAGCAAATGGGACATCTTCCATTCCGTCTACGCTATCCTCCACCATCCGCACTACCGCGAGCGCTACCAGGCCAACCTCAAGCGCGACTTGCCGCGCCTGCCCTTTGCCCCGGACTTCCGGGCCTTTGCCCAAGCCGGCGCGCGCCTGGCGGCAATCCACGTCGGCTATGAAGAGATGCCCGCCTATCCCCTGACAGTCAGCGAAAACCCGGATCTGCCGCTTGATTGGCGCGTCGAGAAGATGAAACTCTCCCGAGACAAAACACAGCTCCAATATAACGATTTCCTGACACTGGGCGGGATTCCAGCAAAAGCGTTACGCTATCGGCTGGGCAACCGCTCGGCCCTGGAATGGATCATCGACCAGTACCGCGTCAAGACAGACAAACGCAGCGGCATCGTCAACGACCCCAACCGCGCCGACGACCCGCGCTACATCGTCAATCTGATCGGCAAGGTGATCAGCGTCAGCCTGGAGACGGTAGAGATTGCAGACGGCTTGCCGGCGTTGAGGACGATTTGAAAAAAATCCAAAGGCGCGGAGACGCCGGACGCCATGAACTCCCTGGTTTTTCTTAGCGTCTTAGCGCCATTGCGTTGTTTTCTCATTCCCGCCCACACTGTTCGCTGAAAATCTATATCCCCTGAAAATCCTGATTCAGACAATCTGTTCCTCTCCCCAAAAATCTGGGAGGCGCCCCGCTCGCAGGGCGCGTTGCAATGGCCTGAAATTGTATGATACAGTTTTGGAAAGCGCTCTGCAAACCACGTTCACTATTCAAACTCGACCTGAACACTGGCGAGTATGAGCGCTTAGCGAGTTCGGTTCAGTATTCGATTTCAGATGATTACATTTCTCCCAGTTCGCATATCGCTTACCCAACCGAAAATGGCCTCCAAGCTTATGGGTTCTACCATGCGCCACATAACTCGGACTTTGAAGCGCCTGAGGGTGAGCTGCCGCCGCTGGTCGTCAACGTTCATGGTGGCCCGACCGGCTCGGTCAAACACGCGCTGGATATGGGGCTGCAATTTTACACCAGCCGGGGATTTGCTGTATTCGAAATCAACTACGGTGGGAGCGCGGGGTATGGGCGCGCATACCGGAATCGACTGCGAGGACACTGGGGTATCGTCGATGTTGATGATGCCATCAACGGCGTCCGCTATCTGGTCGAACAGGGGCTTGTGGATGGAGAGCGAACTATCGTTCGTGGCGGGAGCGCGGGTGGCTTCACGACCTTCGCCGCTTTGGCCTTCCGCGACTACTTCCAGGCTGGTTCGAGCCATTTCGGCATCAGCGACCTGGAGTTCTGGAACCAGGAAACCCACAAGTTCGAATTTCATTATTGCCATACGCTGATTGGCCCTTACCCGGAACGGCGTGATCTATATCGCGAGCGGTCGCCTATGAACAGAGCGAATGAAATTAACGTGCCGCTGCTCATTTTGCAAGGGACGGACGACAAGGTGGCGCCACCGAATCAGTCTCAGTTTGTCGCCAATGCCCTGCGCGAGCAAGGCGTGCCGGTGGCATATATCGAATTCGAGGGCGAGGCGCACGGTTTCCGCTCCTTTGAGACCAACGTTCGCGCTCACCAGGCGGAATTGGCCTTCTTCAACCAGGTTTTCGGTTTCGAGGCCGCCGACGAATTGCCATCCCTTCACATCGACAACCTGGCTGAGTTCTCTCCGAAAGCGAACGAGTGACTCTACTGCAAAAGCGCGTACTGCACACTCTCGCTTATGCTACGCTCATATTCTGTATATTTTGGTGGTATACTGCGCCACGTATAGTGAGAGATCAAACAAAAGCCTGAATGGCACTCTTATGGAGGCATGTTTTGAGTTCACATGTAACCCAGGAAGCAGTCAAAACGATCATGGATACGTTCATTCAGCGTACCCAGGGATCTGGGGAGTGGGACGCTCGCGCCAAAAAGTCCCTGCCTGGCGGAGACACCAGGGCAGCCTCATACTACACCCCCTATCCAGCATACATGGTGCATGGCGAAGGGTGTTATCTCTATGACTACGATGAGAACAAGTATATTGACTTCCTCAACAATTATACGTCCCTGATTCATGGTCATGCTCACCCAGGCACGGTCAGCGCTGTGCAAGAACAGGTGGCAAGGGGGAGTGTTTTGGGGTCCGCTGCCCAAGTTACCGTTCAACACGCCGAGATGCTGCGCAGCCGCGTTCCCAGTCTGGAAAGCGTTCGTTATTGCAACTCCGGCACGGAAGCGACGCATTTAGCGATGCGCGCGGCCCGCGCATTCGCGGGTAAGGATGTCATCGTCAAAATGGATGGCGGCTATCATGGGTCTCACGACTATGTGCAGGTGAACGTCCAACCTGACATCGAGACGGATGGTCTTCCTCGGCGGAAGCTCACCTCCAGGGGCGTGCCAGCGGCGGTGTTGGACGGTGTTCGGGTGGTTCCCTTCAATGATCTCGATGCATTGAAGGATGTTTTGCGCGCGCGCAGCGACGAGATCGCCGCCATCATTTTGGAACCTGTTCTTGGGTCCAGTGGGGGCGTTCAACCCGAACCGGGGTACCTGCAAGGAGTCAGGCAACTGGCCGATACCTATGAGGTCTTGCTAATTTTTGATGAGATCCTGACGTTTCGTTTGGATATAGGGGGGCTTCAGTCGGTCTATGGGGTGACTCCGGATCTGACGACCATAGCAAAGTTCATTGGGGGCGGGTTGCCGCTGGGCGCGTTTGGGGGACGGAAGGAGATTATGGCGCCTTTTGACCCAACACACCCCCAAACTATTGCGCATAATGGCACATTCAATGGCAACAACATCACCATGGCCGCGGGCTTGGCGACGATGGAGGACTTTGGGGTCGAGGAAGTAGCCAGAATCAATACATTGGGCCAACGGTTGAAAGATGGGTTCAACCGGGCATTCCAGGCGGGCGGCATGAAAGCGCGCGCCTCGGGTCTGGGATCTATCATCCGCATCCACTGGAGCGACGGCGAGATAAAAACAGCGCGCGATGCCGTGGCCGCTCAGGAGGCGGCGGGAGCACTGCCCAAATTGCTGCATATGGAGATGATGAACCGAGACGTATTCTGTGCGTCCCGATGCCAATTTTCTATTTCCACGCCGATGACCGAGCGCGAGATCGACATGGCTATCGATGTTTTTGGACAGACCTTGGAGGTTGTCAGGCCGTACATGACGGAACAGACCCCCCACCTCTTGCGTGAGTAGGATTCCAGTCGAGATCGAAAATCATTTCTGCATAGTGCGAGGAGAGTAGGTCGATGAAGATTCTCTGGCAACGTGGTATGTGGAAAAACTGCAGATGGCTGATGCCCCACAGGCAGATCTGGCATCGTTGGCTGCAGGTTTACAAAAACCGATTGGGACCCCAACCTTGAAGGAATTAGCCAGAGAAAGTAAAAAAGCGGCAATTGCAGTTGAGGACATCACCCGTCCTTCTCCTTTGGGGCAAATTTTAGCTCTCGTTACTGCCGAACTGGAAGCTGGTGGGTTAAATCCGAGAATATATATTTCATCATCGGCTTGGGAGCGCACACCCCTATGCGCCGCCAGGAATTAATCATGAAGCTGGGCCACGAGATCGTGGAGAATTATCCTATCTACCAAAATCAACCCCACGAAAACCGCACATATTTAGGCGAGACCCAACGATGAACACCAGTTTACACCAACTCCTTCTTCTGGGAAGCCGACTTGCGGCTTAGCGTGGGCACGATTGTCCCGCATGGTCTGGCAGGATTCGCTGGCGGAGTCAAGACCGTGGCGGTGGCTTCGCTGTTGGCGGCGTGAATCCAGCCTACATCTCCTGGACGGGCCACGCCCAGCGGCGGCTGCCAACCGGCTGCGATCGCGCAGCGCAACCATTACGCTTGTCTTCTAAAAAAAGGAGGAGTGATAGGATGGGTCCGTAGCTGTGCGGGCCAATGCACCGCCCAACTCTCTGGTGTAATGGATCAGCGCATCCAGTGTGGCGGCAAAGAGAGAAAAGGAGAGCGCGGCGATCGGCAAATCCGCCTGCAGGGTAACGTCGCCATCGCTATCGACGGCAAAACGCACCAGGCGCACCGACTGATTCAGATGCAGCAACAGCGATGTCAATTTTTCTCTGCATTCTGGCAGGGGTGGCGGCGTCAGGGGACTAACGGCAAAGTGCAGCCATTCCTCACCTGCAGCCACATACAGGTCGAACTCTTCGTCCTGTTCGTCGGCAAAGCTGCTGCGCCAGATACCCGCTTCGACCGTCTCGTATCCCCATTCGTAGCGTTCAAACAGCGCTGGAATGTTCACGACTATCCACTTTGCGTGCGCTCAAGATGAAAGTTGTTGTGGCTCTCCCAGGCCGCTTGTATCTCCGAAGGTGTCAGTGTCGGCGGCGCATGCCCAGATGGCGCAGGCGGGAGCGAGGATGGTCTACGGCGATGGCTACTTCATCCAGCGTTAAGCCTGTGGCCGCCGCCAGATCCATCATCGTGCGGAAGGACTCTTCCGTCAATGCCTGCAGTCGTTCCCGTTCGAAGTCGCTCAGTTTGTGGCCGATGAGGATGGCTTCCGTGTCTTCCAGCAGCTTGCTGCGGCAGTCTATACAGATCCAGGCGTGACCGATAAGAATGAGAAAATCTCTGACCCTGGCGGTTATCATACGGCTTCTCCCGATGGCTCCTCAAACATTCCCATCTTGTGAGGAGATGTTTGGATCTGAATGGACTATGGCCCGCGCTCCATCACCGGTCCGACTTCAATGGCTGGATGCTCGACCAACCCGAACTCTTCAAGGGGCCATATGGCCAGCCAGGCCTTGCCGATGACGAAATCCTGATCCAACTGTCCCCAGGTGCGGGTGTCTGACGAGGCAGGCCGATTATCCCCCAGAACAAATAGAGAACCGGGTTCGACTGTCTGTGCGGCCATGTTCCGCACCATTGGTATATGGTCATACGGCTCATCGATAGATGAACCGTTTACGAAGAGAACACCATTCCGAATTTCAACGGTATCATCCGGCAGACCAATGACCCGTTTTATGTAATCCTGGGCCGGGTTATTGGGATACTGGAAGATGATTACATCTCCACGCGTATATTCCCCCAATCGGTAGACCAATTTGTTCACGAGTAGATACTGGCCATGGTGAAAATTCGGCTCCATCGATTGGCCTTCGATGCGATAGTTTTGGACAAGGGCGCGGATGACAAGAAAAATGAGAACTGCCAGAACGACTGTTTCCACAGTTTCCCGCAGCAACGGCTTGAGTCTTCCATTGTCTTCCTCGCGCTCTGCGGTCGGGGGCGCAGACTGCTCGCCACAAGGTTGTTTTGCGCGCCATTGTGGGGCGCGATTCAGATCGCCCAGCGGCGCCGCGCCTCCAGTCGAGACTGCTGTCGCCAGTGCGCTCTCTCCCGATAGCGGGGTTGTTGGCGCGGCCGGCAATTGCGTATCTGCCGGCCTGGTCTCGGCATACTGGGCGGGCCGGGACAGCGCTGGGGGCGCGGGCATTGCCTCGTTCTCGGTAGGTTCTGCCGCGTCCAGGGTAGAATGCACCGCTGAATCGGTATCTATCTCCGAGCGTTTCGGATTGTTTTGTTCGTCGCGCAATGGTTTGGGTCCAGTGTAGTGGCGTAGACGATCTGTAACGGATCAAGTAGAGTATACCATCTGACATATAAGGGAAACAAGCGACGGCATGAAGTTATCTATTCTTGCACCCCATTTATCCCAAATAAATAACCCAAATAACCCAAATTGCCCTGCTATTTGAGAATGTAGCGAGTGCCACGTTTGTCGCCGATTTTCAGAAGCAGCTTTTTGTTCACCAGATCCACCAGATCCAAGCGTAGGGTTTCGGCGCCAACGTGAGAGCACAACTGTCTGTACGCCCGGTTGGTAATGCTCCCGTGCGCTTGCACAAACTGCATAGCTTTGAGCTGGCGCGCGTTCATATGCTGCTCCCATTCGGGGATGATCTTGTCCAGGTCTTTGCGATTCTGCAATGTCACGGAAAATCGATGGCTTCTGGCATCGAAGAGCGGCGGCGGATGGCCGGCGGCCACCATGTCCTCGATCATGCGATCGACGCCCAAGCCCAGCTCTTCGATGTATCCCCACTGGTACAGGCCATTGACGAGTCGCGGGTTGCGGCTGTAATGCTCTTCGACAATATTGTCAATTGTAATATAGGCTGGCAGGCCGCCGGGGCTGATAATTTCCATGCGGTCGGCGTGCATGTGGATTTCGATACTACTCCCACGCAAGCGATAATCCCGGTGGCAGACGGCGTTGACGAGCGCTTCACGCACGGCGAAAGGCGGATATTCCGTCTGATCTTCCCGCTGCAATCCCTTTACAACCGCTTTCTTGTCCATCTCTTCCCAGATGACCCGCCAGCATCGCTCGACGATGCGGGCCAGGGGGCCGGTGATCTCCTCACGGCGGCCATAGCCGAAGGCGCCTGCCGCTCCTCTTGGCGGCAAGATCTCTGCAGACCGGTCGGCGCTGGCGTCGAAAACGTCCCTTTCGTCAGGGCTGAAGGAGCGTTCGAGTTGTTTATCGGCGAATTTTACGAAAACGGCCCGGCTATGGGGCAGAAATAATTGCGGTTCTTTGCCGAAAAGAAGCATTCCGCTGATTGTCGGTACACCGTCCTCTGTGATGGCGCCGATCTGTTGCAGAAGTTTTGTTTTGGGCAGCAGGGCGCCGCGCGGATTGCGCTGCTGGCGTTTCTCCAAATATTCATCGATGACATCCTCGTCCAGATCCTCTCTGGCGGAGCCGGTCACCACCGCGGTTTCGTACTCCTCCAGCGACTTGTTGGCCACCAACATCTGCAGCTCGGCTGGGCTTAGCGGCCGATTTTCGCGCCTGTGGCGAACCAGCGCCCGGCCGTCGGCGAGGATGTGCAGCTCGCTGCTGCGTTCTACCCGCAATAGGACAATCGAGCCGGCTTGCGTCTCCTGTTGCTGCCATTCCGTGCGCATGGGTGGGCAGCACAAGGCCAAAGCCGCCCGCAGCGCGCCTGTGGCCTCTTCGTCCATCAGCGGATCGCCCAGGGCGCCGTTGGGATCAACGCCCAGCACAACAGTGCCGCCTTCGCCATTGGCGAAGGCGACGAGCGTCTCAGCGATCGACTCCGGGTTGGGGCTGGGCAGAAATGCGAGCCGGGGACCCGGCCCCTGGCGCAGAAGGGAGCGCAGGGTTGTCATTGGATGGCGTGCCTTTACGTATTGCGTAACCAGCTTGCCGAATCCAGTGTAGCCGCTTTGAACAGGTTGCAATGCGCCTCTGCTCGAAAGAGGCGCAGGGTTGCAACGCGTCTCCGCTCGAAAGAGGCGCAAGGAACGCAATGTCGCCAGGACGCGGAGACGCAAGGGAAAACCAGGAATCTCATTGCGTCCCTGCGGCGGTCTCTGCGTCTTTGCGTTGCATTCATCCTGCCAGAGGTAGTCAGAAACGCCCCCTGGGCGGTACCGACGTTTAGCTGTCTACGGGTATCGGAGAGGGGCTGTCGGCAGCGGCCACGGGCTCTCCAGATCCATTCTCTTCTGTGCCTTCAATTTTACGGGCCAGGTCTTCGTGTCTGAGCACGGCCAGGGCAGCCACAGTATCTCCTGGGGACAGATTGACAATGCGCACGCCTCGGGTACTGCGCCCTATGCGGCTGATGCCGGAGACCGGGGTGCGTAGCACAATACCGTTGCCAGTGATGATGGTAATCTGATCCTTCTCATCGACCACTTGGGCGGCGACAATCGGGCCGACTTCCGCTCGCTTGGCGTGATCTGTCGTCCACACCCCCTGGGTATATCGTCCTTTCGGCGAGTACTCGTCCAGAGAAACCCGTTTGCCGCAGCCCAACTCGTGCAGCACCAGCAGATCCGCGCCGGGCCGCGCCACGTCGAAACCGGTGACGATATCATCTCCCAGCAGGCGGATAGCCCATACGCCGGCTGCTGTGCGTCCCATGGCGCGCACTTGCGTTTCGTGAAAACGCAGGGACTTCCCCTCGCGGGTGACGATGATAAACTCCTGATCCCCGTTGGTGAGTCGTGCCCATTCCAAAGAATCGTCGTCATCCAGGTTCATGGCGATGACGCCGCTGGGGCGTACATTCGCCAATGCAGATGTTTTTACCCGTTTGATGCGGCCTTTGCAGGTAAGAAGCGTTATATACGCTGCTTGCTCGAAATTTTCCAGGGTCAGCATCGTCGTGACCCTTTCGTTGTGTTGCAGGGTAAGGACATTGGCGATGTGAACACCCTTTGCCGTGCGGCCGCCTTCGGGCAGATCGTAGACCCGGCTGCTGTAGACCCGGCCCTTGTTGGTAAAGAATAGAATGTGGTCCAGCGTGCGGGCGAAGCGCAGGTCCATCACTTCGTCCTCGCCGCGAGTCGTCATCCCTTTTACGCCCCGTCCGCCCCGGCCCTGCGCGCGGAACGTATCTGCCGGCGTGCGTTTGATATAGGCGTTGGCGCTAAAACTGATCAGCACATTTTTCTGGGGGATCAGATCCTCATCGCTGAAGTCGCCGCTGGCGTGGAACACAATCGATGTGCGGCGGTCGTCACCGTACTTCTCCTGGATCTCGAGAATGTCGTTCCGAATCAGGCTGCGAATTTTAGAGGGATTGGCCAGCAAGTCTTCCAGATAGGCGATGCGGGTCATCACATTCTGATATTCGTCTTCGATTTTCTGCCGTTCCAGCGCGGCCAGGCGACGCAGCTGCAGATCGAGAATCGCTTGGGCCTGCACCAGACTGAGACGAAACCGTTCCACAAGTTGGGCGCGGGCTTCATCTGCGCTGGCGGCGTTGCGGATCGTCTCGATCACCTTGTCCAGAAATTCAAGAGCGAGGCGCAAGCCCTCCAGAATGTGGGCACGCTCCCTCTGTTTGTTCAGATCGAACTCTGTGCGCCGGGTGATAACCGCAAAACGGTGTTCGATGTAGATCAGAAGCGCCCTGCGCAATCCCAGCGTCACGGGTTCGCCGTTCACTAAGGACAGGGCATTGACGCTGAACGTGGTCTGCAAGGGCGTATATTTGAAGAGGCGGTTCTGCTCTTTTTTTGGCGATGCCCCTCGTTTCAATTCGATGACAATGCGCATCCCGCGTCGATCGCTCTCATCCCGCAGGTCGCTGATGCTGTCCAGCCGGCCGGAGCGGGCCAACGCGGCAATTCGCTCCAACAGCGTGGATTTATTGATCTGATAGGGGATTTCCGTCACAACGATGCGGAAACGGCCGTTGTTCATCTCCTCGATCTGGGTACGGGCGCGCATCAGCACCCGGCCTCGGCCGGTAGCGAAGGCCTGGCGGCTCCCTTCTGTCCCTAAGATCTCGCCGCCGGTAGGGAAATCCGGGCCTTTTACCATCTCCATCAATTCGTCGAGACCGACCTGTTCCCGCCGCTCCCAGTTGTCGATGATGTGAATGACCGCATCACAGATTTCATGCAAATTGTGGGGGGGTATATTTGTGGCCATGCCCACGGCGATGCCGCTGGAGCCGTTGACCAGCATATTGGGTAGTTTGCCCGGCAGCACCAGCGGCTCCTCCAGGCTATCGTCGAAATTCGGCCCCCAGTCCACCGTGTCCATTTCGATATCCTGGAGCAGCATCTCTGTCAGCTGGGCCATTCTGGCTTCGGTGTAGCGCATGGCTGCCGGGCTATCCCCATCGATGGAGCCGAAATTGCCCTGCCCGTCCACCAGTGGGTAGCGCAGGCTGAAGTCCTGGGCCATGCGCGCCAGCGCGTCGTAGACCGCCTGATCGTTGTGGGGATGATACTTGCCCAACACTTCGCCAACGATGCGGGCCGATTTCTTGTAGGACGTATTGGCGCGCAGCCCCATATCGTGCATCGCATAGAGGATGCGCCGGTGGACTGGTTTCAGACCGTCCCGAGCGTCAGGCAGGGCGCGGGAGACGATGACGCTGACCGCATAGTCGAGAAAGGCCGCCCGCATCTCATCTTCGATGGAAACTTCCTCCACGCTGTGGGCAAAGAAACCATTGGCCTCGCTCTGGGGCTGGAGATCGACCGGCAGATTGCCCAGATGATCGGTCGGCGGGATTGCGCCGTTGATGTCAGTTGGCTCGCTCATTCATGTTCTCCTTCTGGGCAACCACAAGGTTGTTTTGCGCGCCATTGTGGGGCGCGAGCGGACAAGGTTCAATCCCTGCCCGTTTCCCCTCTGCTTCAGTCAGCGTGGCTGCTACTCTGCATCGGCGGCGTCGTCTTGCAGCTCGGCGGCGGCTTTCGCTTCGATTTCGGCCTGGGCCGCGATGTCCCGCTCCCGTTCCCTCTGTTCGGCATCGGCCCAGGTTTCACCTTCCCGTACGACAGCCACAGAGAACGTAGCCTCCACCTCCGGAATCAGCCGAATCGTCACGTCATACAGGCCCAAATCCCGGATGGAGGCATCCAACAGGAGCCGCCGGCGATCGACTTCGAAGTTGACGCTTTCCGCCAGGCGTTCAGCGATGTCGGAGCTGGTTATCGAGCCATATAGACGGTCATTGTCACCTGCTCGCACTGCAAAGAGCAACTGCTGGCCGCTGAGGATGTTCGCCTGGGCGTCGGCGTTGGAGCGTTCCTGGGCCCGCTTGCGCATCGCTGTCTGACGAATTTCCGCCGCCTGTTTCAGAGCGCCTTTGGTTGCCAAAATCACTTCTCTACGCGGGATCAGATAGTTGCGGGCATAGCCGCTGGCCACTGTGTGGACTTCGCCGGCAAGGCCCAGGCTGGGAACATCTTCTACCAACAGAACTTTCATGCGCGCCATCGTTTGGTTTTTCCTCTGTAACGTAGCTTGAATTTGACCGATAGACTACAGAATTATTGTACACCCGGAGCGGGGCGCGCGGCAAATTTCGGGGCTATAGGGGGCGCAGCTGGTTCCACCCCCGCCAACTACTCGCCCTTATATGATTCCCAAATAACTTGGAGGTGCCCCAAAGTCACGCTACTCTCGCCGAATCCTGCGATCTGTGCTACACTTTCGCTGCCCGGATACGGCCGGGTTTTTTATGTGGCGGAGCGGTACGGGTGTGTGAGAGGCCAGACAACAGGGATCGTGATCGCTTTTTTGTAGAGGTTTTATAGAATCCGGGTCTGTTCCGTACGTTCATCCGCAACGTTTGGCTCCGCCAGCTGCCCAGTGCCCCATCCTGAACGTTCGCGCGGCTCGATGTCCAGAGATAGCGTTCTACGAATACAAGTGGAAAGCGGCTTTGTTCGGCTCTGGCCAGCGCTTACTCTCCTGGCTCTGGCCGGTTTGGCGCGCGGCTGGCGCCTGGCGTGGCAGCCTCTATGGTGGGATGAAGGTTATTCCGTCTATTTTGCCACCGAGCCAGTGGGAGAGATGCTGCGCCTCACCGCGCAGGATATCCACCCACCTCTCTATTACGGGCTACTGCGGGGATGGCTGCTCCTGGTCGGTGATGCATCACCTGTTGTCTTGCGTTCTTTCTCTCTGCTGGTGGGCATCCTCGCCGCGCCGGCTATCTGGTGGTTGGCGCGGCGCCTCTTTCCTGGCCGCCGCCTGGTTTGGTTGCTGACCGCGCTGCTGCTGCTGCTCAACCCGATGCATCTTTTCTACAGTCAGGAAGTACGCATGTACGGGCTGGCAATGCTGCTGGGCATGCTCAGCACTGGATTCGCCTGGCAGCTCTGCATGCTGGCGTCTCGCCATCCGCCCGGTGTCGCCGTCCGCCAGCAGCGCGTCGCCGGCATTGGGTATGCGCTGTCGACGATCGCTCTGCTCTATACAGAATATTACGGCGCGCTCTTGCCGCTGGGCCACGTGCTGTGGGCGCTGTGGGTTTTCCGTCGGCGGCCCGGCCGCTTGCGAACGCTGTTCCTTGCCAACCTGGCAATAGGGCTGGCTTACCTGCCCTGGCTATTGTTCACCGTGCCGGAACTGATCTCGTATGTAGCGCAGAAAGTTGTGGCCGACGCAGACCGTTCCCTCAGTTTGCCCGTCTACCTGTGGCGGCATCTGCTGGCGTTCAGCGCCGGTCATGTGGAAGCAGAGGAATCGCTCGGGCGATGGGGACAGCGGGTCGGCACTGTGCTGGCGCTCGCCATAGGTGTGATGGCCTTTGCATTGCAGAGGCGGAGGACGGCTTTCTCAGCTGGGCAACCACAAGGTGAGGGTGAGCGCCCCGCAGGTGTACGCGCATGGCGCGAAGCCGAATTGCCCCTACAGGCGGAAGGGGATGCGCGTCGGTCTGCGCCTGGGGACGATCCGGCAGGGGCACAGCTATCGCAGCCATCCGCTGCTGGATTGTCCGTCTTCTGTTTGTTGGTACCGACGGTCGTCACCTTCCTCATCAATGTGTGGATGCCCTTTTCCCCTCATGGCGGTGAACGGGTGCTGCTTTTCGTCCTGCCCTACTTTCTACTGTTGAACTCGCTGGCGTTCGATAGCCTTTTGAGCAGCCTCCCTACCTGGATGCGTCGAAGATCGGGGGACAGGAGCAAGGCATCCCACTCCTTTGCCCTTGTCCCTCATCTTGGCGTCGCCATCGGTCTGGCCGCTCTGCCGCTCGCCGCCGGCGCGGGCGTGTGGGCTTTCTACACCGTGCCCCGTTACACAACGGAGGACTACCGGCCACTCATCCATCAAACGGTGCAACAGGGCAGTGATACAGATACGGTTTTCGCCGTCTTTCCCTGGCAGGTTGGCTACTGGCGGGCCTACGCGCCGGCCTGGGGCCGGGCTGATATCCACGGTCCGCTACCTGTATTGAGTCCCAGCCCTGCGTGGAATACAGATGTGGCAGCCGCATTGGACATGGCATTGGCCCGTGGGAAACTCTGGTTCCCGGCCCATCTGTCTATGGGCGGCATTCTGGAGGGGCAGATCGTGGCGTATCTGCGCAATCGGGCCGATGTCGTGAATTTTGAAGAACGCTGGTACAGCGGTTCAACCCGTCTGAGCGGTTGGGCTGCTTTCGGCATCGGTACGGCAATCATGGCTGCAGAAGCAGCCGATTTTGGCCCTGTGCAGCTTCTACCCCAAAGCGCGCAGATAGAGGGTTCGGGTTCTCCTCGCCCCGCACAGTACATCGCAGCCAATGAAATCCTGCCAGTGCGCCTGCACTGGCGCGTCGAAGATGCCAGCGCGCTGCCCCTGAACATCTCTTTGCGCTTGTTGGACGAGAACGAGAGGTTGTGGTCGATTCGGGACTTCGAGTGGACGGACGGGTGGGGAGAAGTTGACGGCATCGAAAGAAGAGGCGTCGTTGGGCTGCTGCTTCCTGTCGGCGTGCCTCCTGGCCAGTATACAGTTGTGGTCGGTGTCGGTAGCCATCGAGACATGGCGGTTTTAGGGACGGTGCAACTGCAGCCGCCAGCGGAGCCTCTGCCGCCGCTTCGCCTGCCGATTCGCTTTCCTCTGGCGCAACCGGAGAGCCGGGATGGTATCCGCTTCTTAGGCGCGTCTGGGTACGACCTGGAGCGGCCGACACTTGCGGGGACGGAATTGGCGATCAATCTATTCGTGCAGGCAGAGAGCAGTAGCCTGCCGGCAGTGCAGCTTTACGTCGGTCTGCTGGACGACAACGGCACAGGGCTTGCCGGATGGGAAGGTTGGCCTTTACCTGATTATCCGACCGTCAGTTGGCGGCGGGGTGGGCTGGTGCGGCTACCTGTGCGCTTTTTCCTGCCGGCAGATCTGCCGGCGGGGCGATATCGACCTATAGCCGGCCTGCTCGATCCTGAAAGCGGGCACAAGTCCGCGTCGGTAGCCTTTGCCCACCTGGCAGTGGTTCAGCGGCCGCATAATTTTAGCCGTCCTCAGCCTGAACAGTCGATCTCGCCGCCGATTCAACTGGGCATTCATGTTCGACTGCTGGGATACGACATCCGCCGGCGAGAAGGCAATGTGGACATCACTTTTTATTGGGAGGCGCTGCAACCCCTGCTGCCACCCCATCAGGTGTTCGTGCATCTGGTGAACAGCGCCGACGCAATTCTTGCCCGGGAGGACGCTGGGTTGCCTGACAGCGAGGATGTGCCAATGCCTTCTGGCACCTGGCTGCCGGGGGAATTTCTGGTCGATGCGTACCAGCTGATTTTGCCGGATGAGACCGCAGAACCGTTGCAGATCTATGTCGGACTGTACGATATAGCCAGTGGCCAGCGGCTGCGGGTGACCGACGGCGTATCGGCTCTGCCTGATGCAATCTCTATCCCTGTGCCAGCGAAGTAGACTCTTTTGCCTGGGAGGACGGATCATGAAACGGGAACGGATTTTGATTGTTGAGGACGAACAGGCCGTCGCCAGAGGATTGGAGTACGCGCTGAAAGCGGAGGGATTTGAAGTGTACTGGGCCAGGACCGGGATGCAGGCGTTGGATCTAATGCGCCGCGAGCAGCCCGACCTGATTACGTTGGATCTGCGTCTGCCGGATGTCAGCGGTTATGACGTCTGCCGGGCCTTGCGCGGCGAAGCCCACCGCCAGCCAATTCTGATGTTGACCGCCAAAGATGAAGAGTTGGACAAAGTCCTGGGGCTGGAGCTGGGCGCGGATGATTACGTGGTCAAACCCTACAGCCTGCGCGAGGTGATTTCCCGGATTCGGGCGTTGTTGCGTCGGGCCTACGGCGAGTTGGCCGTCCAGGCCGAAGACGAAATTCAACGCTTTAACGGTCTGGAAATCGACCTGACACGGCTGGAAGTGCGCCGGGATGGGGTGGTAATCGACCTGACGCCGACGGAATACCGTCTGCTGCGCTATCTTTCCGCACGGGTGAATGTGCCGGTCAGCCGTAGCGGCTTGCTGGAGGCCATTTGGGGCTACGAGAGTGACGTGAACAGCGATCGCACAGTGGATGTCCACATCCGCCATTTGCGTCAGAAGATCGAACGGGATCCGGCCAATCCCCGGCAAATCGTGACCGTCCGCGGGGTCGGGTACAAATTCCAGGGGTGAAGCGTTACACAGAGCCAGGGATGCAAAACGGTGGCCTGTACCTGATCACCGACCACGATACATTATGAAATCTTAACGGAACGGCAACAGACCTTTCACGTTCTGTGACTATACTGATAGATGTGATGGATTTGAATGTGCATTCACATTGAAAATCCGCACTGTGCCCGTTCAGAAATTTTGGTTTCAAACGGGATTCGCATTCACTCAGTTTACCGCATAACACAGGAGGTATGTATGACACACTTTAGGCCAAAGACCGGTAAGCGTTTTGCCAGATGGCTCGTGTTGCCGTTGGCGCTGCTGGCGCTTTTCATCTGGAGTGGCTCCGTCTTGGCCGCTCAACGGACGGATCACCCCAAGCCGGATCCGGGTGTTTTGATCGCCGGCGTGGGCGAGGACAGCCCGGCTGCAGAGGCTGGCATAGCTCGCGGCGACGTTCTGCTGGCTATTGATGGCGACGCGGTCAATACGGCCGCCGAGCTGAGACACGTGATCCTGATGCGCGAGCCGGACGACACGGTCGAGCTGACAGTGAGGCATGGAGACGAGGAAAGGACGCTGACCATCACCCTGGGCGACCGTGACGGGCAGCCTCTGTTGGGCGTTACGACGCGCACTACATGGGCCGGCCATCACCGACCCTTCGGGATGCGAGGCCGCGGCGGCTTTGTTGGCCCCCAGGGGTTCGGTGGACGGTTCAAGGAGGGGCAGAGAATGCCTTTCTTCAAGATGGCTGATGGCGCGATGATTCTGGGCGTGCAGGAGGACAGCCCGGCGGCGGCCGCGGGTCTGCAGAAGGGCGATGTGATCACCGCTGTAGATGGGATAGAGGTGGCAGGCTTCGACGACCTGGCAGCGGCCCTGGCCGAGTACAGCCCTGGCGATGAGGCGCAGGTGATGGTTGACCGGGACGGTGAAGCGGTCACTGTGGCCGTGACGCTCGGCGCTCACCCGGATGATGAGGAGAAAGCCTTTCTTGGCGCCCGGATCGTACCCATGGAGCATTTCCGCTTCCACGGCTTCGAAGGGCAGAGAATGCCTTTCTTCAAGATGGCTGATGGCGCGATGATTCTGGGCGTGCGGGAGGACAGCCCGGCGGCGACCGCGGGTCTGCAGAAGGGCGATGTGATCACCGCTGTAGATGGGATGGAGGTGGCAGGCTTCGACGACCTGGCAGCGGCCCTGGCCGAGTACAGCCCTGGCGATGAGGCGCAGGTGATGGTTGACCGGGACGGTGAAGCGGTCACTGTGGCTGTGACGCTCGGCGCTCACCCGGATGATGAGGAGAAAGCCTTTCTTGGCGCCCGGATCGTATCCTCTAGGATGGAGAGAGACGCCCAGGGCCGCTCAGGCGTGAACCGCTTTGGATTCCGCATCCCGAACGAGTTCAGATTCTTCCGCTTTTCCCGTGACTCCGATGGCGCTTTTGAGATGCCCCGTTTCTGGATACCTGTCGATCCGGAGATGCAGGACGATGACAGGCCTGCGCCGGTTCCGAACACACAGAAAATCTGAGTGACGCTGGAGAGAGCGTTCCGCAGACCCCAACAGCGCTCCTCAGTATAGTATCAAGTGGCGCGTGATCAGCCACAAGCCACTGGTGTGTATTCCGGGATGCGCCGAGAACCTTCGGTGCATCCCGCTTTGACATTGGGAGCCGTACCATGCTGCATTCCATCCGCTGGCGTCTGATTCTCAGCTACACTGCACTGACTCTCCTGACCATCCTATTGATCGGTATCGTCGCCCTGAATCTGGTCACCCGATATATGGCCGACCGTGAACAGGAGGTTCTGATCCTGAACGCCGCAACAGTGGCCCGCAAGGCTCGACCACTGCTGATTCCGTCTCGCCACCACCTCCGTTTGCAGGAGTTGGCGATAACGTCCGGGTTCCTGACCAATACCGACGTGCAGATCCTCGACACCGCCCGGCAGATGCTGGCAAGTTCCCAAGTAGAGCCAACGGAATTGGAATCCGCGCGCCCCACTTTGAGAATGACGGAGAAGTCGCCCCGAATCGACAGCGAATCCTTGCGAGGTAAACTCATAGGCCCGTTCGTCATTGTCCCAGGACATCCGCGAGGCATGTTTGCCCTGGAGATGGATACTGAGAATTTCTACAGTATCTCTACTTCTATCTTCTCTGTCGAGCGGCGACCGGGGTTATGGGGGGATCGATTGATAGTCGAGGAATTGACGGGCACAACACCTGCGCCCCTCGCAACAACCTCAACTCCGGTTCTGGCAAAGGGATACCGGCCATTTCGGCCCTTCTGGCAAGCTATTTACGGCGACGCGGGCGCGTCCGCGCAGCTCACAGCCGCCGGACAGACGGTTACACAACCGATTCATCAGGGTGATCAGGTGATAGGATATGTGCAGATGACAAACCGCTATCCCCTGTTTGCTGAACCGCTGCTCGCGATTCGTCGTTCGCTGTTGGTTGCCGGGCTTGGCGCGGTCTTGGTGGCAGCGTTGCTCGGATTTCTGATAAGCCGAACACTGACCGCGCCCCTGCTGGCGCTGGCAGGCGCCACCCGGCAGATGGAAGGGGGAGACCTGACGGCCAGAGCGCCGGAGACCGTCGGCGAAGTCGGTGACGTAGCCCGGCGTTTCAATCGGATGGCCGCTCGTCTGCAGGCTACCTTTGCCGACTTGGCCGCGGAACGGGATGCGCTGCGCCGCTTCATCGCCGATGCCTCCCATGAACTCCGCACACCGCTGACGGCATTGCGCCAGTTCGTAGAGATCCTCCAAGGCCAGGCCGGCGGCGACCCTGCGACCCGAGCCGAATTTCTGGCGGAAAGCCAGCGTCAGTTGGAACGCTTGCAGTGGATGACCGAGCATCTGCTCGATCTCTCCCGCCTGGATGGGGGAGTGGCTTCATTGGACGTGGCGCAGCACGATGTCGCCAATCTGATGGAAGGCGCACTCACCCCATTCCGATCCCTGGCCGCAGAAAAGGGGATCGACCTACGCCTTTCCCTCGCCGCTGGGCTCAAAGCGATCCGCTGTGACAGGGCACGTTTGGAGATGGCGCTGGCCAATCTGGTGGACAACGCCTTAAAGTACACGCCGGCCGGCGGCGTTGTGGAGATCGGAGCAGAAGAACGCACAGACGCAACCGTCCTGTGGGTGGCGGACAGCGGGCCGGGCATACGGCCTGTCGACCAGGATCGCATCTTCGAGCGATTCTACCGGGCTGAAAACAACGAGCGACTGCCGGGGGCCGGATTGGGGCTGGCAATCGTCAAAAGCGCTGTTGAAGCCCACGGCGGCAAAGTGCGTGTGGTAAGCGATGAAGGCGCAAAGTTTATACTGGAGATTCCCGCTCAGCCGTATCGTGGCCAGTGACCGGCGGCTAGTGGCAGACGCAAACAGACTCAGGCCGATTCGGCCTCTTTTCCCTGCTGGCCGTTATGGGTGCTCTGGATGAGGCTCGTATCCTGATATTTCTTACCCTCTTCAATCAGCATCACCGGAATGCCGTTACGGATGGGATAGCGGTAGCCATTGCGGGGGTTGAGCAGGAATTTGCTGTCGTCAACCAGTTGCAATTCGCCCTTGTCTTCCGGGTCTACCAGGATATCCAGAAGCTGCTGGCTGACTTCACCGCCCAACGGCGCGTCCTCCAGGGGCGTTACGGGCGTCTCCGGCAATACACCTGCGCCGGATCCCTCCGACTGTGGCCCACGTAGGGCCTGTTTGACAACATACACGATGCCGACGACAAAGCCGACGAAAACAAGAAACTTGAGCAGCTTTTTCATGGCGCGCCTCCATTGATAGGTTTGGGTCACCTGTACAGACCAATGGTAGCATACCCGGCGCTTTTCAGGAAAACTTTCCAGTCGGCAAATTCTCTTGCATATCAGCCGCGTCTGCTGTATAGTCTTTTCAGCGACTATAAAATCGTCAGGGCACGGATTTGCTGATCGAACGATCTCTCCGGTCTGGCGAAAAGGATCTGTATGGCAAAAAGGACGATGGGAGCAGAGGAGCCTTTGCAGTCGGAGCTGGAGTCATTTTCACAAGCTCAAAGCGTGGCCGCGCAGGCGGTCCGCTATGTGGCCAATACCCAGTTCAATCAGGCTGTGCTCTTCTTTAAGGACGGCAGTTATCTGCAGTTTGAACACAAGGGGCGGGACAGTCGCTGGACGAAGGCATCCGCCGGACAGACGCAGGCGGACCGTACCTGCCGCTCCATGCATTACTTCCGACTGAACGCACTCCATTTGCAGCTTTATTTTGAAGACGGCAGCGATGTGGAGTTCACGATGGATGCCTGAAACGTGACCAAAGCCTTCCGCGTATCACGTTTCTGCGTCGGAACTACTGATATTCCCGTAGAGTCCGTTTGTACTCTATCTGCTGCCTGATTGGAATCGTGAGGAGACCGATGGCGCTTATCAATGAAAGACGTGAGTTTGATAGCTGGTTGTTAGCGTTGCAAGCCGATATGTTGACCGACATGCAAATCGCCATCCTCCAGCAGCTCATCGATGACGGCAAGGCGGGTAGCTTGGAAGAGGCGGCCAGGCTTCTCGACTGGCAGGATACGGTCATCGACCCGACGGAACACTTCTACGGACATTGAATCAGTTCAACTTCAAACAGCCCAATATCCTGAGGACACGCGCAAAATGAAACGGGGAGGCATTCAGTCGTTTCCCTCCCCGTTTCACTCTGGCAGTCTCTATTTCTGATTCTCCTAGTTCTCGAAGTCCTCAGGATACAACGTCGCCAGGATATAGCGGTCTAAGGGCAGAAACGTCACTGCTGCCGCCTGAATGTCGGCGGCGGTGACGGCCTCCACCCGACTCTTCACCATCTCCAGATCGAGCAGGTCCGCCAGCTCGACATCCGCTTCGGTGACATAGGACATCAGCGCGCCCTGCCAGAAATAGTTCTGCTCCAACTGCTCCTCTCGCCGGTGCAGTATCTGCGCCTTGGCTTTCTCCAGCAGATCGTCTCGAGGACCGTCTGTCTGCACTCCTTCGATCAGTCCGAAGAGAACATCCGTCAACTCCTCGGCCCGCTCCGGACTGCTGCCAAAGAAGAAAGTGAAGTCGTAGAGGCTATCGGGATGAGGCTCCAACCCGGCCGATGCGTAAGACGCGTAGACGCCGGCCCGTTCCTCTCGCAACTCTTCCCGCAGTAGAGCGTTCAGAATCGTATCCAATACGCGCAGATGCAGGCGGTTTTCCTGCGTCTGGTCGGCGGGCCCAGTGAACTGGATTACGGTGAGGCTCTGCGCCTCCTGACCGCGGTAGACAGGCATGGCGATGATTCCCGTCGGCGGGTCCGGGGCGACATCCTGCCAGGTTTCCGTGCGGTTCAATGACGGCAGATTGCCCAGGTAGATCTGCGACCATTCGGTCACCTGCTCCACATCAAAGTTGCCGACCAAGATGAAGGTAAAGTCGCTGAAGTCAGCGAACCGCTCCTGATAGATGGCGAAAGCCCGCTCCAGGTCGAAGGTTGGAAAGGCTTCCAGAGGAAAGAAGCTCTGGTAGCGGAGCGTGTTGCCCTTGCCGTAGCGGGCCTCGGTGAGGGCGTCCTGAAGCTCAGAGAAGGGCTGGAGTTCCCTGTTGCGAAATGCATCGGTGAACTGATCTCTCATAGTGGCAAAGGCATCCTCGTCCGCGTGGGGCGCGGTGCCGTAGAGATAAACGAGCTGGAAGAGTGTTTCTACGGAATCCTGTCCGGCGAAGCCGTGGAACCCCTCTTCCAGTTCACTGATGAAGGGCTGGACTGATACGGCCTGGTCGGCCAGCAGCCGCTGCAGCGCCGCGTAGCTTACATTGCTGATGCCGCTCTGTTCGACAATGAGGCTGATAGTGGACGCCTCCGGATAGTCCTCATCCGTGACCAGTGAGGAGCCGCCGGGGCTGCTGGCGCTGAGAATCACTTCCTCGTCTTGGAAATCCGTGGGTTTAAGTAGCACGCGCACGCCATTTGCCAGTGTCAGGTCGGTGATGTCGAAGGCCTCGTCCCTCTGCTGGGAGATGATCGCCGTCGGTTGCGGGATATCGGTCAACAGGGCTGTGACCGTTTCGATGTCCGCGTACGGGTCGATCTGTTTGGCCTGTACTGTGTCGATGACGACGGCCAGTTCCTCTTGGCTGGGCAAGCTGTCCGCTTCCCGCTCCGGAGCGACAACCAGCACGGAGCGGTTTGCGGTACCCACATGTTGTTCCGCCCGCCGATTCACCTCGTGGCGGGCGATCTGCGGTAGCAGTCGTTCTGTCAACCGATATTCGAAGGCGATGCCGGGGATGGCCTCGTTCATCAGGAAGTTGCGACTGTACTCGTAGGCCAAGGCGATGCTCTGCAAGTTTTCGCGGTCATTGAACTGACGCTGGAAAGCGTTCAGCAATCGAGATTTGGCCTGCTCCAACTCCGCGGCGGTAAAGCCGTGGCGGCGCACCCGTTCTATTTCTGTCAGGATCGCGTCCAGGCCAGAGAGGACCTCTCCCTGACGCACCTGCACACTAACAGTGCGATATGTGACACCCCGCACCGGCGCGTCCTCACCCACAAAAGCCCACAGAAACGGTGAAGCGGCTTCTCTGGCGATATCCTCAAGCCGGAAGTTGAGCATATCGTAGAACAGCCAGCCGATGAGATTGTTTCTGTAGGCGGCGCCGGTGGTCAGTTCTTCGAAGGACTGTCTGAAGATGATTTGGGCGAATGTCTGCGGGAACTCTGGATCTGTGATGATCAGATAGCGGGTATCGGCATGATCCGGCACAGGATATGAGAGCCGGGGCCGCGGAGTCTCCGGTGTCGACAGATCGCTGAAGTGTTCGATGATCATCGCTTCCATGGCGTCGACATCGACATCGCCCACGACGACCACCGCCATCAGATCGGGTCGGTACCAGTCGCGGTAAAACCGTCGCAACGCGTCCGCCGGCGTATTGCGGATGATGTCCATATCGCCGATGACCATCCGCTCAGTGTAGCGGGAATCGCCGAGCAGGAAGGGTATTATCTGTTTGGTCAGGCGGCCACCAACGTTCTGGAGCGCCAGGCGCTCCTCTTCCAGAATGATGCCGCGTTCGTTGTCTACTTCCTCATCGGAGATGGTAGCGTGGCCGGCCCAGTCTTCCGCCACCTGAAATGTGGTGCGGATGATTTCCGCGTCGTCGGTGGGGAACTCCAGGAAATAGATCGTTTCGTCGAAGGATGTGGAGGCGTTCACATCCGACCCGAAGGACATGCCGATGCTTTGAAGGTAGTCGATCAGCGCATGCTTGGGAAAGCGCTCGGTGCCGTTGAACATCATGTGTTCGAGAAAATGGGCCAACCCCAGCTGATCGTCATCCTCCTGTACAGAGCCGGCGTTGACGATCAGCATCAGCGTGGCCCGGTTAACCGGTTCTGTATTGTGGCGGATGTAGTACGTCAGGCCGTTGTCCAGCGTCGCTTTGCGGATGCTTGGATCCAGGGGGAGGAGCGCATCCATGTCCAGCGTATTGGGATCGACAAGCGGGCGGGTCTGCTCCTGTTCAGTTTCCTGGGTTCGCTGCGCCGATGTTCCATCTGAGGCAGGCGCCCCTGCCTGCATTGCGCTCGATTCGGTTGTTGCTGACGTGTGAGGGATGGGCTGACACGCGCTGGCGAGCAGCGCAAACAGTAGCAGGATTCCAGGAAGGAGCTTCACGTTGCTCAGGCTTCGGCTGAGGATTGTCCTGCATCCCCGCCTCTGTGTAGAATGCGCAGGCTGTATTGTCATTGTCTTGCCCATGGTTGGCTCCTTATGACACTTGTTCATGGTTGGCTCATTTTCATGGTTGGCTCATTGTGGCGCTTGACCGATATTGATATCATGCCCGCTGAATCCTCACCCCCTCTCTGCAGGTTGTTGTATCCAATACGTTTTACGCAGGCTCTGATGAAAAGTTTCGCGCAACGGATCGATCTTGCCCATGAACGCGCGCATCTCTATGGCCTCGGATTCCCTTTTGGAACCACACGTTTCTCATGCCCCAGCATGGCAAAGCGGCAGCGCTGTATCGGAAAGATCCCCTCCCTGGTAAAACGGGTTTGACAAACCAAATGCGGCTGCTCTACAATAGCGATCAGAAAGTAAAGAGCAAGAAGTTAAGAAGTAGGAGATGAGGCCTCTCCCATACTGGCTGCCGGCCGACTTCCAATCCGAGGGTGAATGGCTCTTTGGATTTCATACTTCCAACTTCATCCGCTTACAAGGAGACGACTGTGTCAAATATCAGTTGGAAAGAGATCTTGTTGGAAGAGATGCCCGCTGACCTGGCCCATGAGGTCGATATTTTTGAAGGCCAGATGGAGCTGATGGGCCAAGGAAAATTGGACGAAAAAGTCTTCGCCGAAACCCGTCTGCGGCGAGGTATATATGGCCAACGCTATGACAATGGCCAACGCCACGACGGCTTCGAGAGCCGGGACTTGGCGTTCGAGGAGAGCGAGCGGATTAAAGGGCCGGATACACTCTGGCACGCACCGGGCATGCAGCGCATCAAAGTGCCCTTCGGTGGCCTGACACCGGATCAGCTTGACGTGCTCGCCCAGGTCGCTGATGAATACTCAGACAGTATTCTGCATGTGACCACCCGTCAGGACATTCAGCTTCATTTCGTTCACATCGAAGATACGCCGGACCTGATGCGTCGTCTGGCCTCTGTCGGCATCACTACTCGAGAAGCCTGCGGCAATTCCGTCCGCAACGTCACCTGCTGCCACTTGGCCGGTGTCTGTCGCACAGAGGTTTTCGACGCCACCCCATACGCCGATGCCTTTGCCCAGTTCCTGCTCGGACACGACGATGTGCAGGACTTTGGCCGCAAGTTCAAGCCGGCCTTTTCCGGCTGCGAAAACGAAGCCTGCGGTCTGGTGATGATGCACGATCTCGGCTACCTGGCCCAAGTTCGAGAAGTGGACGGCAAGCAACAGCGGGGATTCAAAGTATTCGTGGGCGGTGGCCTGGGCACCGTGCCTCATCAGGCCAAGGTGCTGAGTGAGTTCACGCCGGAAGATGAGATTCTGCCACAGGCGCAGGCAGTGGCCCGCGTCTTTGCGCGCTTGGGCGAAAAGCGCAACCGCAACCGGGCCCGCATCAAATTCCTCGTGGCCAAGGTCGGAATTGAAGAGTTCAGCCGGCTCGTAGAAGAGGAGCGTAAGACCCTGCCCCACGACGACCGCTGGAGCGCCTATCTGGACACGCTGGCCCACTATGAGGAGAAGCCAACCAGGCCACCGACATTTCTGAACGGGCAGGTGCGTCTCTCCGCATTCAACCGCTGGTTCGAGACCAATGTCTACAAACAGCGACAAGAAGGCTACAGCGTTGTGACTGTGAATCTGCCTTTGGGTGATCTGACATCTAAGCAGACCTGGGCGTTAGCCGACGTCGCCCGCAAATATGTGGGCGACAATGTGCGCACAACTGTCGAGCAGAATATCATCCTGCGCTGGGTGTCCGATGCCGATCTGCCGCTCCTGTACGAGGAGCTGACGGCCCTCGGTCTGGGTGACCCCGGCGCCGGCACAATTGTAGACATCACAGCCTGCCCTGGCACAGATACATGCAAACTGGGCATCGCCTCCTCGCGCGGGTTGGCCGCTGAGCTGCGCACCCGTCTGACCACCAAAAGCGCGTCCCTACCCGACGCCATCAAGGATCTGAAGATCAAAATCAGTGGCTGCTTCAACTCCTGCGGTCAGCATCACGTGGCCGACATCGGTTTCTTCGGCAACAGCCGTCGCTCTGGCAACTTCAAAATGCCCCACTTTCAGGTGGTTCTGGGCGGTAGGTGGCGGGACAACGCCGGCAGTTACGGTCTGGCCGTGGGCGCAGTCCCCTCGAAGACCGTTCCCGAAGTTGTGGATACCATCACCAACCGCTATGTGGATGAGCGCGCCAAGGGCGAAAGTTTCCAGGAGTGGATAGGCCGCATCGGTAAAAAACAAGCCCGTAGTCTGATTCAGCCGTTTATGCAGTTGCCCGCCTTTGAACGGCAGCCGGAGTTTTTCTCCGACTGGGGCGATCCCCGGGTCTTCAGTTTGGGAGATATCGGCATCGGCGAGTGCGCCGGTGAGGTCGTCTCTCTCTTCTCGATGGAGATCGCCACCGCCGAGTCGGAGGCTTTCGAGGCCCAGGTGGCTCTGGATGAAAGCGACCCGACCCGGGCCGATGCCCTGGCCTATTCGGCGATGGTAAAGGCAGCCAGAGCATTGGTGCGCACCCAGTTTCTGGATGTGGGCGATGATCCGAATCGGATCGTGCAGGAGTTCAAGACCCGATTCTTCGACACGGAACTGTTTTTCGATCAATACGCAAAGGGCAAGTTCGGCCAGTATTTGTTCGAGCGGCATCAAAGCCCCAACCAGAATCCGGACATCGATTCAGCTCATCGCTTGATCGAGGAGTCCCTGCTGTTCATCGAAGCCACGCATGTCTGCGAATCCAAAGTCGGCGGCAATGTCCTGATTGAGCTATAAGAGGAAATGATGATTGCACCCCAACGCCTGAGCCTGAAGTTCTATTTTGCAGATATTTCCGTTGATGTGGAGGCGTTTATTCCCGTCTTTCACCGTTGGATCCGGGAACATGTCGTGTCCAATGAACTATTGCTGGATGTGGCCGATTACAAGCACATCTTGGACGGGCCGGCGCTTTTTCTTATCGGCCACACGGCCGATTATGTCATTGATATGACCGACGGCAAGCCCGGCCTGCAATACGTGCGTAAACGGGAGCTGGGAACCGATCTGTCAAAAGCCTTGGAGATGACACTGTCTCAGGCGTTGAATGGAGTAAAGCTGATGGAGACCGATGTGGAATTGCGGGGGAAATTGAAGCTGGGCGCCGACGCGGCGACCATCGCTTTTGTCGATCGACTCAACTACCCTAACAATGACACTGGCGCTGAGTCTGCCCAGGCACAGCTATCCGACAGTCTGGGCGCTGTGTTTGGCGTTGACGCGTCTATCACCCGCGTCGACAACGATCCACGTGAGCCGTTGACCTTCGAGCTGCACGCGCCATCCGCACCGGACGTGGATACACTCATCAACCGTTTGCAGGCCCGCAAGGCGCTGTGTGGACAGTGATTCTCCGTGGCGAATCACACGAATCATATCAAGGCTGAAGGATCCATTGAGATGTTGGCCACGATTGCAGAATGCCATTCCATCTATGAGACGGACCGGGATCCAGGCCCCTTTATCCCGATCATTCAGGCGGTTGGACGCGGGGAGAAACTCAAGCGCGATCTCACTTTCGACGAGTCTGTGGATGCCCTGCGTCAGATCGTCGAACAGACCTGCTCGCCAGCCCAGGCAGGGGCGTTCCTGATCACCCAACGGGTGAAGGGCGAAGCTGTGGATGAGATTCGGGGCTTTACCCACCTGCTGCGGGAAGAAGTCATCACCCAAATCTATCCACGTGTGGACGGTCTGCTGGATCTGGCCGCGCCTTACGATGGCAAGGTCAAGAGCGCGCAGCTTGCGCCGGCCGTTGCCATCGTTCTGGCAGAAGCCGGCATGCCGGTCGTTCTTCATGGAGATGAGGGTGTGCCCACCAAAGCCGGTATCGGGCCGGGGCCAGTTCTGCGGGAACTTGGCGTGGCGGACGATCTGGAGCCGGATGCCGTCCAGCGAATGATCGAGTCGGTTGGCATCGGCTATCTGTCCGCGCGCCGTTTTGCGCCGAAATGGCATGCCCTGCTGCCCTTGCGCCGACAGTTTGGTCTGCGCACGGTTCTGAACAGTGTGGAAAAGCTCCTCAATCCGGCCAACGCCCCCTATCAGATTAGCGGATTCTTCCACGGAAACTACATAGAGCGCCTGCGCCCAGTCCAGACCGGCGCAAAGCGCAGTTTTATGGCGCAGGGGGAGGAAGGCTCTGTGGAGATGGCGGTCGGGCGCAAGAGCCATGTCTTTGCCGAACATGCGGGGCATGACCTGATTCTGGATCCGGAAACACTCGGTCACCGAGAGCGGGTACGCGTCCCCGCCCCGGAGGATGCCGGGGGACATGCTGCGCTCAACGCGGCCGCGCTCGCCGGTGAGCCAGATGACGCTACGGAGCAGGTCTGTCTGACCGTCGGCGTGATCCTGCATCTCTTCGATCTGGCCCAAAGTGTGGCCGATGGCATTGGCCGGGCCAGAAACATCCTCGCCACCGGCGCGGCCCAGACCCGGCTGGAGCGCGTTCGTATGGCTGTCGGAAGGGCAGGCACAAGGGTTGCCTCTACAAGCCGTCTGCGCGTTTGAATGCAGCGTGCAGCTCTTCCGCCAACGCCAGCGCCTCTTCTACGCTCGATAGTTCCCCCGCGGCCTGGGCTTCTGTCAGTTCACGCAAGAGAGTGCCCACTGCCGGCCCCGGTGACAGACCCAAATGCTTCATCAGAATGTGGCCATCCACCAGTGGCGCCTGACGGCTAGCCGGCCGGGAGAATGCGTAGGCCAGCAGACTTCCCATCCCTATGAGGAACCGGCGCCACTTCTCGCCCCGCTCTAGCCCGGTCGCCTGGCGGTCGGCGATGGCTTGGAGCGCCACATCCAGCCCGTCGAAGGGAGAATCCGCTGACCCCTTCGAGATATGATGACCTGCCACAACGCTGCCAATGTCCCGAAAGAAGCGGAAAGCCGCTTGCCGGCTGACGGCGCCTGCGGAAGAGGCTGCGCGCCATACTGGTGGAAGACTCCGCTCTGATTCTCCTTTTTTCTCGCGCGCCGCAGGCCGGGTCAGCGATAAAAACAGTTGACGGGGACGCACGTGTGCCGCGGCGACCCGCTCCGCCAGCAAGATCTCCCGCCGACTGAAGTGGAGGTCGGCGATCCGCCGGGCTGTGAGTCTGGCGCTCAGCTGCTCGTGGCCGCAGAAGCGCGTCCGTTCGACACCGTTTTCGATCGCAACCGAGCGGCTGCCCGGTTTGCCCGTATCGTGGAAGAGGCCATGCCAGACCAGCCACCCGGCTCTGTCATGGCCGGCGGCGACTTCCGCTGCGAAATGGGCGCGCAGAGCGTCTGTCCATGGAGTGAGCATTTGAGTAAGTGGCTCATCCGCCGGCGGTGGACCGCCCCGCAGCCAGTTCCGCAGTTCAGCGGCGTAGTTCATCACCAGCAGGCTGTGATCGTATACATTCAGGTGGTGGGGTGGCGACTGGGCCACACCCTGCATGGCCTCGATCTCCGGCAGCAGATGGGTGAGGAGACCGAGGGCGCGCAGCTCCTCGATGCCGGCATCCGGGCAGATGCTATCCAGCAACTTCCATAGTTCATCCCGCACTCGCTCAACGCTGGGAAGCAGAATCGTCGCGGCGCCGGCTTTGATCTGTGCCCGGGTTTGGTCTTCGATTGTGAAGCCCAACTGGGCCGACAGGCGAATTGCCCGCAATAACCGGATTGGATCGCGCCGCAGGCTGTCAGGCGTGATTCGGCATAGACGCCGAGCCTCCACATCGGCGCCGCCTCCGCACACGTCGATCAGCTGTGGTGGGCTGTCAACGGAAAATTTCAGCGCCAGCGCATTGGCGCTGAAATCTCGGGCGAACAGGTCGGCA
This sequence comes from uncultured Caldilineaceae bacterium, assembly GCA_958295915.1. Taxonomy (GTDB): domain Bacteria; phylum Chloroflexota; class Anaerolineae; order Caldilineales; family Caldilineaceae; genus Bin5. Next base: position 362,469 of record OY282381.1, on the reverse strand, counting down.
CGCAGATCGCCGCGCAGCGCGGCCACATCACATTCCAGCCGTTGACCGTCCGCGCCCGTGCCGATGAGCCGAGCCACGTCCCGCTCTGCGTCCAGTGGATAAAATGCCCAGCCGAGCCGGTCCGCCACCCGCCGGGCCACGGGCAATACCGGTCCGGCGAAGGTCAGATCCAGATCGGTTGTCGTTACCCCGCCACGCTGAGGCGCAGGCTGATAAGACCAGCCTGGAACAGCGGAGATGCCAAGTAGATGATCCCGCACCGCGCCGCCAACTACGTAAATTGGCGCGCGCTCTGCCATAAAGGCGTTCAGAACTCGCTCTACTGCGTCGTCTGCGGTCTGAGCGGCGGCGAAAAGGGAGCGCACAGGAGCAAGAGAGAACATGATCGCAAAGCGGCTGTACTCAGCATTGATATTGTCAGTGGTCAGTGATCAGGGCAGAAAATCTCTACCCATTCTATACTATGTCTTCTATGGTTGTCTATGAAAATCTATACGAGGGGTGCATCGCACAATGGGGGTGAGATGTTTCAGCGGCTACTGACCACTAGCCACTGGTCACTGACGCTTGATTTCTATCTGACTTTTTATTTGGGACTTCAGCGTTCAAGAAACGCGATCAGGCGTGCCGTGGTCTCTGCCAAATCTCGCAACTGACATTCCCACACTGTCATCACCGCCCAGCCGCTTTCTTCAAGCAAACCAAGGTTGCGTTCATCCCTAGCCTTATTGCGCTTCAGCTTAGCCAGCCAGTAATCTTGGTTGGCGGCAGGAATGCGCACCCGAGGGCAACCCGAATGGTAGTGCCAGAAACACCCGTTGACAAGCACGATCTTGCGCCGCGCTGGAAACACCAAATCAGGTCGTCCAGGCAAATCAGCCCGATGCAGACGATAACGATAACCCAATCCGTGGAGCAATCGGCGCACTTGCATCTCAGGCTTCATGCCCTTTGATTTGACTTGCGCCATGATACGACTGCGGACTTGCGATGATACATTATCAACCATAGCTTGCCCCGCTGCAAAGATGGCCCAGCGATGGGTATTGAGTGGGAGCGACTACTTTTCTGACCAAGGCAGGCCACACACTGATGAAGATAGGGTTTCCGGCATACATTGCCATGAATGCGCTCGTCCGGCGCGCATAATCATCATTATCATCATTGGGGAGCTGCGTGCATTCTCTCTGCCAAGGGACGCAAAATCTCTGTCGCCAGCCATGACACAACGGGGACGCACACAGCATCGCCAAAAGCGCTGAGGGATTGCCGTTCCGTACTTGCTACGATGGAAAATGTATCTGGAACCCCCTGCAAACGCGCGTATTCTCGCGCGGTTAGCGTCCGCATACGGATTGAAGCGTTCCCTGCCGCAACGAGAAATTGTTTTCCACTGCCGCCTACGGCGGTGCGCAGGCAGCCCGCGATGTCATCAGAGCGAACTTCCGCACGCTGCCCTTCTGCACGGCGGCGACGGAAAAATGTTCTGAAACCTATCTTCTTTTGCCGCGCCATGCGTTTTACCATTTCCAGATGAGATGGCGGCATCATGGCAAGATGTTTGTCAACTTTTTCCTCAGACCACCAGCGCGGGTCTTCCTGCGCGAGTTTTTCGACTATATAATCGGAGAATCCCTCATTCTTGTAAGGTGGCGGTTCCGGAATATCCAAACGCGCCCATTGGATATCATCGTTTTCCAGCAGTAACGTTTTCAACCTGGGGGGCATCAATCTCTTAGACCTAGAAGTGAAATACGGGCAATCAGCAATGTCAGCAACCGATTTTACTCCGGCCATGAAAAGACGCGGGCGGCTTTGCGGCACAAAGGAACGGGCATTTAACATAAAAACATCGCAGACGTACCCAAGTTCATTGAGAGATTTCGCCGTCGCGTAAAAATCTTGGCCGTCGTTGGAATACAGCCACCCCGTCACATTTTCCAATAAAACAATCGGCGGCGCTTTCTCGCCCTGTTTTTTCAATATGTCATAAAATCCCCAAAAAGCGCCGGAGTACTTGCCGTTGATACCCTCACCCTTGCCAGCCAGCGACAAGTCTATACACGGGAAGGAGCATGTCGCCAATGTCGCTTGGGGAATGTCTTCCGCGCCAACGGAAAAAATATCCTTCACCTGATAATCTTCGCCAAAAAAGCCTCTGTACATCTGCGCGCGTGCAGCGCTCCAGTCATTTGCGTAAACAACCTGCCATCCCGCCGTCTCAAGCCCCATGCGAAACAGACCTATGCCCGCAAAGTATTCGACGACAGTCAGTGGCATTTTTGTTACTCCGTCGCGCGAAGAGTCTGTTTGTTCTGTCGATGCAACGACGTTCATCTATTTCTCCAACGCCACTGGGATTCTGATTTGTAAAGACAGTCGGCTGACTACACAATGCGTAATTCTAAAGTAGGACCTCAATCAGCAACGGCCCCGGCTCGGCAATTCCTCGGCGCAAGGCGGCCACGAACGCGTCCGCGGTGTCGACGCGGGTGGCCGGCACGCCCATCCCCTTGGCAATAGAGACCCAATCCAGTGTTGGAGCGTCCAGGCGCATCATGGCCAAGGCATTGGGGCCAGGCTTGTCGCCTCCGACCTTTTGCAGCTCACCCTGCAGAATGCGATAGCTGCGGTTGGCGAAGATAACCGTCACGACGTTGAGAGACTCCCGCGCCTGGGTCCACAGAGCCTGTAAGGTGTACATACCGGAGCCATCGCCTTCCATAGCGAAGACCTGGCGTTCCGGGCAGGCGACGGCCGCGCCGGTGGCCGCTGGCAGGCCCTGGCCAATGGCGCCTCCGGTCACATGCAGCCAATCATGGGGTGGGGCGGTTTCGGTAAACGGGTAGGCTTCCCGCCCGCAGGTGACCGACTCATCACAGACAATTGCATTCTCCGGCATCAGCGCGCAAAGAGCCGTCCACACTGCATTCTGTGTGAGCGGGCCGGTCGGCAGAGGCGGACGTGCAAAGGGGGCGAGATTGGGTGGATGCGCCGGCGCGCCCAGCTCTTCGGCCAGGGCATCGAGCGCGGCGGGAATGTCTTCGTGCGCTGCAGCCAGCAGATGGATCTGGGCATCTGGGGGCGCTAATCGGCTGGGACTGTTCGGATAGGCGAAAAATCCCACCGGCTCTTTGGCGCCGACCAGCACCACATGCCTGGCGCCGGCCAACATCGCAACCGCTTGATCGACCGGATAGGGCAGCCGGGCCAGGACTGGACGACCGGCTCCTCTGGACACCCGGGCCGCGGCCCGGTTTCCAATCAGGCGGGCATCTGCGCCAGCGGCGATGCCGCTCGCCAGACGGCCGAGCGCTTCGCTGCCCAATACCCGCTCGCCCACGAGAATAACCGTGTTCTCGCGCCGGCCGAGCAGTTCAGCCATGGCGGCAATCCGCTCGTCGGGAACTGCTGCCATGGCTGGCGCGTTTTGGGGTGGCGCCGGCCCGGCCGCTGCGCCCCAGGCGGTATCCGCCGGTAGAATCAGCGTGGCGACCTGACCGGGCGGCGTGCGGGCCGCGGCCATCGCCGCGGCCCCATCTGTGGCTACGACACGGGCGTTTGGCGACGTGCGCAGCCAGCCGGAAACCGGACGGGCCAACCCTTCGATATCAGATGTCAGGGGAGCGTCGTACTGGAGGTGATAGGTGGCGTGATCTCCCACAATATTGACTATCGGCGAGTGGGCTTTGCGCCCGTTGTGGAGATTGGCAATGCCGTTGCCCAGCCCGGGTCCCAAATGCAGAAGCGTCGCCGCTGGCTTGCCGGTCATGCGGGCGTAGCCATCGGCGCATCCGGTAGCGACCCCCTCGAACAGGCACAGTACCGAGCGCATCTCCGGCACAAAGTCCAGCGCGGCGACAAAGTGCATCTCCGACGTGCCGGGATTCATAAAACAGGTGTCCACTCCGCCATCATACAGTGTGCGGATGAGAGATTGAGCCCCGTTCATTGGAAAAACTCCAGACAGATTCCATCAAGAGAGTATGTGCTGATCTACTGCTGATTGTCGCTATCCTCAGACAACAGAGCAGATTCGATCTGTTGCCAGGCGCGCAGCGCTTCTTCGGCCGTCTGGCGGGAAGGCGGTTCGTCACCATAGCGGGCCTCGACGTAGGCGACGGTAATGGTCTGCATCAGAGAATCGTCGATGGAGGGTTGCGATGACAGGCGGCTGCCGTAGCGATAGGGTGTTTCGGCCTGCAAGCGGGCCGATACCCGGGTTTGGGTGACGGTCAGCAGCCGTTGGTAGACCGAACGGATCAGCTGTCGGGTATCCACTTCTCCCTCCAAGGACAGAAATGGGTCCGCCTCCTCTGGAGCGGGGCCGAATCGGGAACGCAATCGCGCCCACAGATCGGAGAGTTGAGCCTGAAGCAGGTCGGTCGAGAAGACCGACTCTCGCACCTCCTCCTCCTCATTCCCTGCGCGGCTACGCAACTGACGCAGTACCAACACAAATATGATGAACACGACCACGGCAATGGCCAGCAACGCCAGCCAACGGTACGGCTCCGGCATAGCTGCGATTACCCGTTCCGGCGCTTCCTGCTGGGGTTCGAATGGCGCCGGTGGGGGGGTGAATTCCTGTTCCCGTTCCTGGGCGCGCTCGCCCAACAGACTGCGGATGAGTTGAATCAGGTATTCGATGATGATGAAGATCGGGTACGCGACGATGGTGATGATCCAAATCAGGACGGCGCTGACCGCCCGCCAGATCATCCCTAGGCCCCGGAAGAGAATACCCGCGTCCTCAGGCTGGATAAAAAACCCGATCAGCAAGGCAACGCCCAACAGCACGCAAATCGTCAGGCCGATACCGATCAGCCAACTGCGGTTGGCGGTGAAACGCGTCGTGCCCACACGCGCTGTGCGTCGCCAACCGCTGGCGCTTTTGAGATTGGCAATGCCCAGCCCGGCCAGACTAGCGGCAGCAAAGAGCAGCACCAGCCCGATGATATCCGTAAACCACCCACTGGCCGCATCGAACGGGTTTGTATCTGACCTGATCCAAGCGAACATGGTCAGTGCCGTGCCGCCCCAGAGAAACGCTTTCCAGATTTCTTCGTGTCTGAACTGACCCTGACTATCCAGCGCGCCGCGCAGCCAGAGGACGATGGCCATGAGCAGGAAGAGCAATGTCCCCGGGATTTCGACGAGCACGGCATCCCAATAGATCAGATCATAACCGGCTTCCAGCAGCCAGCGCAGATCCCACAGCGCAAAATCCTGCCGCAAGAAGCGCAGCCACACCAGGAAAAGGATCGTAATAAACCCGCCGGCGGCGATGTGCCGGCGCACCTGGTTGATTCTGCGGGAATCCCGGCGCTCAACGAGTGTGGGCATACACCAGCGCGCCAGGGTAAAGCTGAGCACTGGCAGACAGATCAACATCAGTGGCGGCATCAGCGGCCCGGCGACAGACGGCGACAGAAAGCCCTGAATCAGCAGCATCCATGGCCAGATCCAGCACATACGCATGACGCCGACGAGAAAGGGCAGCAGCCAGCCGTCGATGCTGTTCCATTCTATATGTTTCCAAGGCAGTGCAATCGGCAAATGGGACATGCGCGCCTCTAACACTCAGTGGTCAGTCACTGCAGTGTACTGACCACTGGCCACTGATTGGAAGGCCACGCCGGGGATCGCTCTGTCCAGTGTCAGTCCGCCGATGCCCAGCAGCGTGACGGCGAATCCCCGGCGCTGTAAATCGGCAAGTACGCGGCGCAGACTGTCGGAGAGGGTGGCGCTGATCAGCACAATTGACGTGCCGTTGCGTAGGTGACCCGCTTCCCGTTGCAACACTCGTTCAATCATCGTATGGGGCACACCCACGCAGTAGGCCAGAGCCTCCAGGACACGAGTGAGCTGCTGGGGATGCGCGCTGGGCGCAATGCGCACCGGCCGGCCCGCATACATCAGACTGTTGGCGTAAACCCCTATCTCTTCACCGCGTAGCTGTGCCCAACGGGCGATGGACGCCCCGACGCTGATAGCAAACTCTCGCAGCTCCGGGTCGATCCCTTCAAAGCGGTGATCAAAGGTACGGATGTTGATAAAGATCGCGAGCGGGCGGGAGGCCGATGGCTCGAACAGCTTTGTTTGCAGTTCCTGACGACGGGCCGTAGCCTTCCAGTGGATGTGGCGAAAGTTGTCACCGGGCAGATATTCACGTACGCTGCTCAGACGTAGGGGATCGTCAATGAGCCGGTTCAGGCTCCCATAATCCCCGAAAGGATGGCGAGCATCCAGACCGAGCTCCGGCAGAGTGAACAGCCGGGGATAGACCAGTAGCAGGGAGGTGTCCGACAGTTCTTTGTTCTGACTGCGGAACCCGAAGATGTCACCACAGATGAGTCGCGCTGGCCCGAATCTCCACGCGCCGCGCTGGCTGCCGGTGATAGTATACTGTCGGATGACCCGTTCGTATAGGCCCAGGGAGAATAGATTCACCAGTACCCGACGACTGGGTAGATAGTGCCTTGCCCGCTCCTCAGGCGCCAGATCTAGCGCAAGGGGGATCTCGTCTTCGCAGCGTAGCCAGGCCAGGGGCAAGGGTTTGGCGTTCGTCACTTCCAGCAGCAGTTCCGTCTGTTCGCCGAAGAACAGGCGCTCCATGCCGAACTTGCGTTGGTATGTCACTTCGGACAAACTGTAGCGGCTCCAAAGCCAGACTACCAACCCCAGCAAGCTTAAGATCAGGGCCATCGTAAAAATCAGGCTGTTACGTGTGAACAGCGCCAACAGCAATATGCAAACCGCCGCAGTCCAGCCGGTGCGCCCCATCAGTCGGAAGGATCTGCGCGTCTATCGAATGCCGGCCATGATTTATGTGATTCAGATGATTTCTCATCTCCATTCGGCATTCCCGCCGGTTCAACACCCGAAGGGCGCTCATGCCTCACATGTGAATCATAGTCCGCTTCTGAGTCCATTTCGGGTTCTGTCGCTTCGCTCCCCTCGAGTGGGCCTGCGATTTCCCGCAGTTGGGGAGGCGCCCCTTCCGCGCGTGCGCTCTCCTGCCAGGTCTCCTCCACAGGGACAGGCGTCCTGTCTACAATTCCATCCAGAATGCTGGCGATGGAGGCGCCGTGCAGGCGGGTATCTGGGCTGGGGATCAGCCTGTGGCGCAGAACGGGGCCGGCTAACTGTTGCATGTCATCCGGCGTGACGAACGCGCGGCCACGAATGGCCGCGTAGGCCTGTGCTGTGCGATAGAAAGCGAGACTGCCTCGGGGGCTGACGCCCAGTTCCAGCGCGCTGTCGGTACGCGTGGCCTGTACCAGGTCCAGCAGATACTCTTCCAGCACCTGGTGGATGAAGACATTGCGACAGATGGCCACGGCCTGGCGGATCTCTTCCGCGTGGACAATGGACTGGATACGAGCCAGCGGGTTGTCGGTGCGGAAGCGGTGCAGAATCTGGCGTTCCTCCTCGCGTTGAGGGTAGCCCATCGCTACCTGAAGTAAGAAGCGGTCCATTTGGGCCTCAGGCAGTGGGAATGTGCCTGCCAGCTCTACCGGATTTTGGGTCGCCATCAGGAAAAACGGGTAGGGAAGCGGATGGCTGATACCATCGACAGTGACATGACGCTCTTCCATCGCCTCCAGCATAGCGCTTTGGGTACGGGGACCGGCCCGGTTGATTTCGTCCGCCAGCACAACGCCGGCCAGAATCGGGCCAGGGCGGTATTCAAAGTCATCTGTCTTGTGATTATAAATACTGACACCGACGATGTCCGACGGCAGGAGATCGGGAGTGAATTGGATGCGCTGAAAGCTGATCCCCAAAGAGGAGGCGAGGGTTTTGGCGAGGGTTGTCTTGCCGATGCCGGGCACGTCTTCCAGCAGGACATGGCCTTCGCAGAAGAGGGCTACGAGGATCTGATCGACGATTTCGTCCTTGCCGATAATCACCTGGGCGACATTTTCCCGCAGCCGCCGGGCTAAGTCTTGCACAAACGGGATGTCTGACATACAGGCTCCAATGCGAGAGAAAAGGAGAGATGAGAGAGAAACACCAGCTCTCACTTCTCTTTCCTCGTTCCTCACTGCTCGCTGTTTCGAGGGCGTAGGCGAGTTGTTTCGGATTCATCTGTCGAGAGGGTTCCATTCGCCTACTGAATCCTTGCCAGCGGTTCCTCTCCTGTCCATACCCGCTGCAGATTTTCGAAAATGAATATCCCCCGACGCTGCCAGGTGTCGTATGTGACACCGGCGATGTGTGGGGTAAAAACGACGTTCTTCAAGTGCAGAATCGGATTGTTCGGGTCTGTCGGCTCGTCGCGCAGAACATCCAAACCGGCCGCCGCGATGCTTCCGCTTTGCAGAGCCTCTGTCAGCGCTACTTCGTCCACTACCGGACCGCGACAGGTGTTGATGATGATCGCACTGGATTTCATGCGCGCCAGCTCGGCCGGGCCGATGAGGTGTCGGGTCTGATCGTTCAGCGGCACGTGCAGGGTGACGATATCCGATTGGACCAGCAACGCATCCAATGCCACTCGCTGTACCCGCAAACTCTGTTCCACCTCCGCCGGTATAGGGAACGGGTCGCAATACAGCACCCGCGCGCCGAAGGGAATCAGCCGCTGGGCCACCTCCTTTCCGATGTGGCCGAGGCCGACAATGCCGATAGTTTTGCCGCCAATTGTGAAGGTCGTCATGCCGCTATCGATCTTCTTCCAGCCATCGGCGCGCACATTGCGGTCCATCTCTGGCAGCCGACGGTAAACGCTCAGAATCAGGGCGAAGGTGTGTTCGGCCACGTCGATGGCGTTGGTACCCCCGTTGTTGGCGAGAGGGATTTCAAGTTCCCGCAGCAGGCGTAACGGCATTCTATCGAAGCCGGCGCTTACGAGCTGCACCAATTTTATCTTCTGCGCTGCCCACAGTACAGATTCTTCAATCGCGCCGGGGAAGAGGATCAGGAAATCAGCGTCAGTCGCGAGCTGTGCCTTCTTTGCCTCCGGCAGATCGTGACCGTGGACGAACACGTCCCAGTCTGGAGGGGCCGGCGCGACGACCTGTGCGGCCAGTTTGGGCGCCAGATTTGTGAAAAAGATGACCTTGGGCATAGGCAGGTCCCTGAATCTTTACCTTCCTGGTTTCCAGACCTTCTGCGCCGTCTTGCCAAAAATCCACGCCCGCTCGTCTGCACTCAACCCGGAAAGATAGTCAAGTGGGAATTCCAGAGAGTTGTCGTAGCCCTCCCGGCTGCTGACCGGCGGCCAGTCGCTGCCCCACATCACCCGCTGCGGACCGAACGCTTCCAACGTCAGTTCTGCGAAGGGCGGAACATCCTGAAACGGGCAAGGGAGATGGCAAAATTCGCCAAAGCCAGGAAGTTTGATGGTCAGATTTTCGTGCTGGGCCAAAGCTGTGACTGTGGCGAATGTGTCCAGGTCTGTGTCCGCTTGCGCACCCCCCAGATGCTCGATAACCATAGACAGATTGGGGAAAAGGCGCAGCGCTTCGGAAAATTCGGCGCTTTGCAGAATATCCGGCCGGCTGAAGACGCTGACCACCAGATCCAACTCAGCGGCAGTGCGCCAGTGGGCCAGCGGATCGCTGCCGCCGCTGCGAAAGTTTGCCAGCAGACGGATGCCGCTGATCCCCTGTTCCGCCCAAGCGCGGATGGCTGCGCCGTCGTCATCGCTGGGCACAACCATCGCTGCGGCAAAGCGGCCGGGATGCGCATCGATCACATCGACAAGGTAGCGGTTGTCGCTGTTCCCCATATACTGAATGAGCGCCGCCTGCGCGACGCCTGTCCGCTCCATGTGAAAGAGCAGGGCTTCGACCGGTTCGTATTTGTGCCGGCCGATATGGCAGTGGGTATCGACGATGGTGAACTCTCTTTCTTTCATGCGCACCGCTCCTGTAAATCCAATAATCCTGATTTTGCGCGCGTCTCCATTTAAGTGATCAGGCTCGAACGTACTTGCGCAGCATACGCCAATCCGCCGGCGCTGCCCCGCCTGGGTAGGAGACCGCAACCTCGCCCACATACAGGCTGCCTTGCGAATCGAACGCGATGTTGTGTGGGCTGAAATACCGGCCCGCGCCCAGTGGGTCTTCCATCCCCCACTCGCTCAGAATCTTGCCAGTCAGGTCGCGCACGGTGATGCGGGCCGGCGGATGGTTGAGAACAGGCTCCTTGGTCTCGCCCATGAACAAGCCACCCACCTCGGCGACGTACATGTTGTCATCGGCATCGATGCACATGTCACAGGGCCACCATATATTATGCCAGTGGGTAATAAACTCACCTTGCGGGCTGAAGAGCTGCATGCGGCAATTCTGGCGGTCGGCTACGTAGACAATGCCTTCTTTGTCTACGCATACGTTGTGCGGGGTAACGAATTGACCGCTACCATCGCCAGGCTCGCCCCAGGAGAGGAGCAGTCGGCCATCGGCGGTAAACTTGTGCACGCGTGCGTTGCCGTAGCCATCTGACACGTAGAGGTCCCCCTGCGGCGCGAGGGCGATGCCAGTGGGATAGTTGAACGGGGGCCCGGCGCGCAGGACGGTCTTTTGCTGTTCCCAGATGTAGCCAGTGTCCGCTGGCTGGTCCGCGGTCTCAATCGTCATGAGCAACTCGCCATCGGTTGTAAACTTGTGCACCGCATGGCCCCAATCGTCGACGCAGTAGACGGAGTCATCCGGGCCGATGAATATATCGTGGGCGCGTTTGATCATCCCCTCTCCCCACGAAGTCAAGAATCGCCCTTCGCGGTCAAAGACGATCACCGGGCGCTCGCTGCGGCAAAAGGCGTAGACCCTGTCTTGGGAATCCACAGCTACCCCTGGAACCTCCGTGATTGCCCACCCGTCAGGAAGCTGTCCCCATCCATCGGCTTCTTCATATACAAACTTGCCGGTACCGACTCGCATAGCGTCTCCTTCTCATGAAATCTGGGATAAGGTAATAACGAGCTAACCGCGTGGCTTGGGCGGTATCTCGTCTCTTTCAGGTTCAAACCAGAGGCCAGCCACTGGTGGCGGAATCGGATCGCGCGCGATGCGCATGTCCACGACGCAGGGCCGGCCGCAGTCCAGCGCATGGCGTATGGCATCGTCGATCTCATGGTAGTGGCGGACAGTCACCCCTTCGGCTTTCAGGGCTTTGGCCAGGGCCGCGAAATCGGTGTTTTCAGCGAACTCAGTGCCAATAATGCGGCCTCCATAGCTGGCCTGCTGGCCCCCGCGGATGGCCCCCAGGGTCTGATTGTTGAACACCACCCACACCACGGCTGTATTCCATTCTACGGCGGTGATCACTTCCTGGCAGACCATGAGGAATCCTCCATCTCCCGTTACACAGACAGCTGGCAGGTCGGGGCGAGCCAGCTTGGCGCCGATGATGGATGTCGGCCCGAAGCCCATGGGCGTCCAGCCGCCGGGGTAGAGTAGCCGACGCGGCGCGTAGATTGGAAAGAAGGCGCCAAAATAATGGTTATGGTCGCCTGTGTCCAGTGAAAAGAGGATGTCCTTGGGCAAAATACGCCGGAGTTCTTCGACAACGCGCAACGGTTCCATTCCCTGCTTGTCGCTGCCATCTCCGGGAATCTCCAAATGGAAGCCGGCCTTGACTCGCGCGACAAGATCCAGGTTCCCTTGCTTGTCTCGGCGCTCTTCTTTCTCGGCCAACGCGGCCAGCACTTCCTGTAAAGTGGCTTTGGCATCGCCCAGCAGTCCGATCTCCACCGGGTAGTTCCGCCCGATCTGATTGGCATCGATGTCGATCTGGACAAAACGATTCTGTTGGACGAATGGCATGCCCTCTGTCCACCAACAGGTGGACAGATCCGAGAAACTAAAGCCTATGGCCAACACCACATCGGCATGTTCGCGGATCATCTCGTGCGCGCTGGGATGTCCGAGCCAGCCGAGATTGCCCACACTCAGGGGATGCTCCTCAGACAGGATCCCTTTGGCGGCGTAGGAGGTGGCCAGCGGCGCGCCCAGCGATTCGGCCAAGATCTGAATCTCTGGCCCGGCATTGGAAAGGATCGCCCCATAGCCGGCCACAATCAGCGGATGCGTCGCTTTGTGAAGCGCTTCTGCCGCTTGCCTGATCGCCTGCGCATCGGCCCGCACGCGCGCGGCGTAACGGAAGCGGTTGGGATCGGGAATGTCGGTGAAAGTGTGGAAGGCAGCCTGCAGATCCCAGGGGATTTCGATGGCAACAGGCCCGGGATTGCCGGAACGGGCCAGGGCGCAGGCCTTGCGCACCACTTCGGGTATCAAGTCGGGGTGCTGTACCTGCCACACTTTCTTGACGACGGGCTGCATCACTTGGACGAAGCTCTGATCCGGCAGTCCATAGAATGGGCTGGTCTCTTGCAGTTGGCCGCGACCGGCCCAGCGCGCGATCACGCCGCCGACGATGGCCAGCACAGGGCTGGATGAGGCCGCGGCAGAGGCCAACCCCATCACCATATTGGCCGGCCCCGGTCCCACCGAGGCGCAGCACACGCCAATGTCGCCCGTGATGCGGGCATAGCCATCGGCGATGTGGGCTGCCGCCTGTTCGTGGCGCGTCAACATAAAGTCGATTTGAGGGGAATCGTATATGGCATCCAGAATGTTGGTATTGCCATGCCCGGGATGGCCAAAGACGTGCTCGACGCCCTCCAGTTCCAACGCCTTCACCAGCGCCTCAGCGCAGCGCATTCGGCTCATGATCTGTATCTCTGGTTGAAAAAATTAGCTCGCTGTGAACTGCGGTAGGGGGCAACTCTTGTGGTTGCCCAAGGCAGGCGCAAGGCCTGCCCCTACTCAGTCGGAACTCCATACGGTCTGTCCATGTATTTTCCGACGTAGCGGTTAAGGGGCCAGCCCTGTCCCCCCGTCAGATGAAAAGCATCGGACTTGCCCAGCAGCCAGAAAAACATCTCTGCAGCGTCATTGCAGTCTCGGAACTGCTCTCGAAAGGTAGGCGCATCCAGCTTGTAGTTGGCTGTGGCCAGATCGAAGTCCGGCTCATGGATCCAATCTCGCCGCGGAGACTCGGTGCGCCAATAGTTGTACTTCAGCAGGTTGCGGCGCCCTTTCCCGCTCGCGGCCGAACGACGATGCCAGATAGAGTAGACCGTGATGAATATCGACCCCGCTGGCGCGGCCGCACGGAACGAACCTTGAATGCCGCCATAGTGTCCCATGTGTTTCGACAATGAGAAGAGGAAATGGGAACCGGGCAACAGTTCGGTTGGCCCCAAGTCTAAGGAACAGTCTTCTGGATAGTAGAACACCTGCAGGTAGTTCAACGCAGGGCCATGTTTGGAGTTGCCATCCCGATGCCAATTCTGCGCCGGCGAGGGGCAGATGACGCGATGGTTGCTCATAACGATTGGCAGCCCAAAGTTCTGGCCCAATAAGGAGCGCACTGCCCCTGCCGCCTGCGGGTTCAAGATGACATTGTCGACAAACCAATCCTCCAGCAGGATTTCTGTCGGTTCATGCGATGGGTTCTTGTCCAGAAACGCAATCGCGCTGCGATTGATCTCGTCCGGCACAACCGCTTTCAGCAGCAGAAAGCCTTGCTTGCAGAACCCCAGCACCTGGGTGTCTGTCAGAGTCGGTTGACAGGTATGCGTTTTCATTATCAATGATCTCCTGATAACTGCAGTTTTTCGTTGTCAGTTTTTCGTAATCAGTGAACCGCAGTTACTCGAAATGAAAAACCAGAAACTTTCCAGTGATCACGGGGGTTTCACCGATCACTAGCCACTTTCATAGAATTCTGCCCGCGTTCTTGCCACTCGATGGCGCGTCAACTCCTGCAACTCCTTGGGCATGCGCTCGAATGTCTCGGGCCAAACCGGTTGGTGCCCGCCTTCACGGGCCAGATTCCACCACGGCGGATAATAGGCGATATTCAGCGCCATGCGATCTTGATCCTGAGTCGTGTTGGCCCCGTTGGCATGCCACACACCACCATGCCACAAAAAGACCGATCCTCGTCGCCCTGTAATCGGCAGCAGACGTCGGTCATCCGCGTTCATCCCCTTGGGTGGACGGCGGCGCAGGCGGTGGCTGGAAGGCATGATGCGCGTGGCCCCGATCTCTTCCGTAAAGTCGGTCATCATCCAGATTGAGTTAATCATCCAGGGCGTGTCTGGCAAGAGATCGGGCAGGTCGTGGGCCGAATCGGTGTGGACGCCTCCGGCCGGAGCGCTTGGCTTGACCCATTTGGAACAGGCTTCGGCAACGCGGATGTCTGGCCCCAGAAAATGTCTGGCGATGGCCAGGACGTCGGGATGGGCGACGCAGGCCCAACACAGTTCGTCCAGGTTCAGCAGGCTGAAAAGCGTCTGGTAGAGATCGTCGTCGGGGTTTTGAAGGTAGGCGCGATTTGTCGGCTCCTCATGGAGCGCAAAGTACCGCTCTGCCATACGCTCCGCCTGCTCGGCCGGGATCGCCTCTTCCAGCAAGCAGTAACCAAAGAGTTCCAGATGTTCAACTGCCTCTTGCACTATCACTTTTCTCGATGTCCTTTCGTCTTATTCAGCGCTCCAGAATAAACTCGCATCCCAGGCCGTATGTCCGGCTCTCATCCATCAACAGCGCCAGGTTGGGAAATTGAATCACCCGCCAGCCATCGCGCACAGCCTCCAATACCGTCTGATAGGGCCAGTCCTCTGGGTCGGGTATCTCCTCGGCAATGTCCCCGTTCTGCATCAGGAGCATGCCATGAACCGGACTGGTCAGGGAGGTGCTGCCGGCCTGCAGGTAGAGCAGATCCTGGCGCTTTGGCGCGCTGCCATCGACCGTTTCCAACATGTCGCGCAGCATCTGTTCGCTAAGTTCACCGGCTTGATAGGCCTCGATACATTGTTCAAGCTGCTGTTTGAGTTTTCGTTCAATCATTGACTATTCATCCTATATCCCGCATCGTCCTGTCAATCCTTAACATCCTGATCGCCGTATACTTGTAGCGCGTTTTCTCCCAAAACAAGAGCCTGTTCTTGGGGTGATAGAAACTGCGTATGCAATTTCGCTACTGTCATGTACTGTCGATAGGTCGCGTGCACCAGCGTCCCAGGTTGGTCGCTGCCCCACATGACCTTGTGGACACCAATGCGTTCGATGGCCAGACGCAGATAGCGCTCGGCGCTGGGAAAGGGATACCCTTCGTCGTGGACATAGGCGACCAGGGAGGCGCTGTCAAACCAGACGTTGGGCAGGTGGCCCAGGTCGATCTGGGCTTCCCATAGTTGCCATCGGTCAGGGTCTGCCTCTGCCGCTGGGGTCGGCTGGCCCAGATGGGCGATGACGATTTTCAGTCGAGGATGTCGCTCGGCGATTGCGCGCACAGCGGACGTCTGGTAGGAGCGGCTGCCTATGCCCCCCAGATCGAGCGCCAGGATCAAGCCATGTCGCTCGAGCGCGGGCCACAACCAGACGAGATCGGGCGAGTCGAGCCGGGCATCTGGGTGGATGCCACACAGCCCAGTCGGCACAGAACATTCCAGCTTGACGGCCCGAAAGCTGGGTGAAGCCAGAATCTCCTCAAATGCCTGGCGGCTATCGGTTATCCAGGGGTCAAGATAGGCAGCGCCGACCAGTCTATCGGAGTACTGTTGGAGCGCCTCCAGCACGTACCGGTTGCACTCGCCATAAAAGGGGCCTTGCAGCAAGACCGCCTTATCCACGCCGGCCCAATCCAGGTTGGCCAGGAGGATTTCCGGTGTATAGATCACTTCATCAGCAAAGGGCGGCGTCACCTGGATTTCCTCAGCGCCGATCATGGCGCGCCCATATTGCAGACCCCGAGTCGGGCCACCAGCATTGAGGCCATGAATTCGAGGAAAAATATGGGTATGGGCATCGATGAACATTGTGTATTCTCGAAGTGTATTCTCGAATCTCACATGCTGAACCGCAGTGGCTGGTAGGGTCGGCGTCTTGTGGTTGCCCCGACTGGCCCCTGATCACGGCAGCGCGCGCCGGCCAGCGGGCGTCAACAAGACGATTCGCCCTACTATATTCCCTGATCGCAGAACCGCTAACGCCTCGTTGGCCTCTTCCATCGGAAATGTCTGGGTGACGATGGATTTCATCTTGCCACTCGCCATCAAGCGCGCGATATTGATCAAATCCTGCTTGCGTCCCGCCCGAGTCCCGATGATTTCCAGTTCGTTTTGGGCCAGATACTTTCCTTCCACAGGGTAGCGATCCGGAGTATATCCGACGATGACCAGACGACCGCCATGGCGCAGGGAGTTGATCCCACTGGCCATGGTCTCTGTGTGCCCCACGATATCGAGTACGCAATCTGCGCCTAGCCCAGCAGTGAGTTCACGGACAGATGTGGGAATGTCCACCTGGCGCGGGTTGAGCGCTTCGTCCGCGCCCATGCGGCGAGCCCAATCTGTTTTTTCGTCCGATATATCGACGGCCAGCACGCGTGCGCCAGCGGTTTTGGCCAGTTGGACGACCATCGAACCCACACCACCGACGCCGATGACAAGTACATTCTCGCCCATTTGCAGCCCGGAACGATCCACGGCGTGGAAGGCCGTCATGCCAGCATCGCAACAGACCGCGATATCCGGCCACGCGACTGGCTCGGATATCCGCACAAGCTGGCGCGCTGGTATTGCGACATATTCGGCATAGCCGCCGTGTCTATCCTTGGCGCCCAGCACGCCGCCCATATTGACACAGATCTGTTCGCGGTAGGTCAGACAGGGAAGGCATTCACCACAAGTGGTGAAATTATAGGCGATGACCCGGTCACCGGGATTGAAATTTGTCACCCGTTCGCCGACTTCGGCCACAACCCCAGCCACCTCATGCCCCATAATGAAGGGCAAATCAGGTGTGTAGCCAAATCCAGCCAGCAGCTTCAGGTCGGTGCCATCGATCCCGCAAGCCATGACCTGCACCAGAACCTCATCGGGGTCTGCGACCGGAGAGTCCACCTCTTGCCACTGCAAGGGCTGGTTAAATGCGCGCAGGATGGCTGCTTTCATGTGAATTCCTCTAACTGCAGTTTTTCGTTGTCAGTTTCCAGTAGTCAGTGAACTGCAGTAACTCGAAACTTTCCCGTGATCACCGGGGTTTCACTGGCCACTAACCACTGAGGGAATGCGATCCAGAAAATTTTTGCCGTCAGTGAGCGCTTGCCTTGGATCATCGGCATAGCCCCACGCCATTGCTTCATACTCAACCGATATATAGCCGGAGAACCCCGCATCTATCATCGCGCCGATCAGGTTGTCGAAATCGATATCGCCCTGGCCGAGCGGCGGGAAGGCAAAGTCTTCGCTGTGGCCGCGGGCGTCTTTGGCGTGCATGTGCTTCACCCGGTGGCTCAATGCCTTATAGGCATCGAGCACTGAATCGCCGCGCACATGGTAATGGGCCGGATCAAAGAGAACCCCCAGACTTTCGAATCCGTCGGTGCTTAGCAGGCGTTGCATACGCTCCAAGTTATGAACCAGTACGCCGTACGGACTGCCCGCTTCGATCAGGATCGTCACGCCCAGGCGCTCGCCTTCCACAACCAGTTCGTGCAGCGCGGCCAAACACCAATCCCAGTATTGGCTTTCCCAGCCGTAGAAAAGTTTTGCGCCGCTGCCGGTGATGATGTAAGGAACTTCCAAATCTGAGGCCAGCTCCAGCGCGCCCCGTACAAACTTCACATTTTCCTGCCGCACTTCGGGATCGCCGTGGATCACGTTGGTGTGAGCATTCAACGCCGCGATGGCGATGCCCGCTTGCTGCGCGTAGTCGCGCACCGCGTTGCGCCTGCTCGCGTCTGCCTCTGGACTCATGTGCGGCTTGGGATGAGGTAGGAATGGTGGCGCAAGCTCCAGGCTGATGTCGATGGCCTGGTAACCGAGTTCGCCGAGGATATCTATAGCCTGCTCAACACGATATGTATGCAAGAGTCCTGAATTGCAGCTTAACCCTTTCATTGCTCCTCCTCTCCATTCACTGCAGTGGCCAGTAACCAGTGGCTAGTGACCAGAAACGGCGCCGATCACCGACTACTTCGCGGGCCCAAGCCCCACGATCTGACGCGCCTGCGCGGGCGATGCGATCTCTCTGCCGATCTCGCGCGCGATGCGAACTGCCTTTTCCACCAGCTGCGCGTTGGTTCTGGCATAGATGCCATCTTCTATGAAAGGACAGTCCTCCATACCGATACGCACATGGCCACCAATCGCAATGGTATGGGCCACCATAGACCAGTAGTTGGGCGGGTCCATGCAACTCATACTCCAGTTGGCGCGCGCGGGTAAGTTGTCAACCATATATTGGAGGGCCTTGGCCGTTGGAGGGGTCCAGCCCTGTCCGTCCCAGCCAAAGAACAGCGTGAGCCAGAGCGGATCGGGCAGTAGATCTTTCTCGATTTCGCGCACGCCATCAGTGGTCCAGAAGTCTCCGGCGCGGATCTTGCCGATCGCCCAGTACGCTCCGGTGTTGAAACATTCGATCTCCTGCTTGACGCCATGTTTCTTAGCCAGCCTCGAGTACTCTCTTAGCTCTGGAATGGGATGGATGGAGTAGATGCCCACTGGCGGATGATCAGGATCCGGCTGGAAATATTCATCATGAGAGTTAAAGTTGATCGAACTCATGTCGGGTCTTACTCTCTTCCAGAGTTCCAGCTTTTGTTCCAAGCGCATGCTGGCCAATCCAAACTGTATGATCGGCTGGCCCGCATCCCGTATCCTTCCTGTGATGTCGCGCCAGCCATCGATATCGGGAATAGACAGCTGTTTGCCATCGGGTTGGATGACAGGATCGGATGTGTATTTGCCGTGGGTATGGATGATGGTGGCGCCCGCGTTCATGGCGCGGATATACTCTTCCGCAACCCCTTTTGTGTCCGTGCAGGGCGTCAGATATGGATTACGTGGATACGACCCCGCGGAATCGGTAGTCACGGTGATAATGAGTTTTTCCATCTTGATAGTCCTTTCATTGAAACCCTGGTGATCACGGGAAAGTTTCTAGTTTTTCGTTTCGAATAACTGCAGTTCACTGACCACTGGAAACTGACAACGAAAAACTGCAGTTACTGGTCACTAGCCACTGGTCACTAGCCACTAATCACTGCAATTGAATCCGAGTACGCGATCCCCTGCAGTGCCAAGCTGTCGGCAAAATGACAAGCGACGTGATGACCGGGGGTAAGTTCGGCCAGCGGTGGGGCCTCCATTTTGCAGATGTCTTCCATGTATTGGCAACGCGGGTGGAAGACACAGCCGGACGGCGCATTGGCTGGATCCGCAGGTTCGCCCTCCAGGTTCAAGCGCTGCATGCGGTGGTGCGGATTGGGCCGCGGCACTGCTGACAGCAGGGTTTCGCTATACGGGTGCTTGGGATTGCGTAGCAACTCCTCCGATTCAGCCACCTCCACCAGTTTTCCTACGTACATCACCGCGATCCGGTTGCTGATCTGTCGCACTACGCTCATGTCATGCGCCACAAAGAGATAGGTCAGGTTCAATTCTGTTTGCAGATCTTGCAGCAGGTTGACAACCTGGGATTGGACTGACACATCCAAAGCTGAGACCGGCTCGTCGCAGACCACCAGCTTCGGGCGCTGAACGAGCGCGCGGGCAATGCCGATTCTTTGGCGCTGTCCACCGCTGAAGCTATGGGGGTAGCGCGGCAGGTGTTCGACCTTCAAACCGACAGCTACCACCATCTCGGCCACCCGATCTTCCAGTTCTGTTCCACTGGCGATGCCATGAGCCAGAAGCGGCTCGCCGACCAATTCCAAGACTGTCATCCGTGGATTCAACGAGGAGAAGGGGTCTTGGAAGATCATCTGTAGATGTCTGCGAAAGGCTTTTAGCTCCTGTCTCTCCAGATCGTTGAGATTGATGGCGCTACCGTTCTCATGGAACAAGATATCACCGGCAGTTGGTTCGTAGACGCGCACGATACAGCGGCCGGTAGTCGTTTTCCCACACCCGCTTTCGCCAACCAGGCCCAATGTTTCACCTTCTTCAATGAAAAGGCTAACCCCATCTACTGCTTTGACATAGCCGGTAGTTCGTCGCAGCAGACCTTTTTGGATAGGAAAGTACTTTTTCAGGTCTTTGACTTCAAGCAGGATGTTGGACGGCGCAACATCTTGGGTTTCGGACATCGTGGCGCCGTTCAATTTGGACTCATCAACCATGCGCAACCTCGGTCAACATCAGGATTAGTAGAGTAAAGGAGTAAATGGATAAGGATTATCCTGGATTCTTCCTAAAAATCCTTAAATTCTGGTCAACTTTTCCTCCGCTTCAGAATATAGAAAACAGCGCACGAGATGACCCTGCTCTCTCGCCACTAAGTCAGGTATAGCCTGGTCACACCTACCCGGCATGAAGCTCGGACAGCGGTCGCTGAAAGCGCAGCCGCGCGGAATTTCATACGGATCCGGCACCACCCCTTCGATGGCGCGCAATCGCGGCAGTTTCTCCTCATCGATGTGCGGGATCGAATTCAGCAGCCCTTGGGTGTAGGGGTGCTGGGGGTTGTCGAAAAGCTTTGTCACGCTGGCCTGTTCCACAATGCGGCCCAGGTACATGACGGCCACTTCATCCGCGACTTCGGCGATCACGCCTAAGTTGTGGGTGATGAACATCATGGCCATGCCGAACTCTTCCTGTAACGCCATCAACAGCTCGAGAATCTGGGCCTGAATGGTGACATCCAAGGCCGTAGTCGGCTCGTCGGCAATCAATAGACGAGGAGAACAGGACAGCGCCATGGCGATCATGGCCCGCTGGCGCATGCCGCCACTCAGCTGATGTGGGTAGGCATCGACAATCTCCGTGGGGCGTGGAATCCCCACCTTACGCAAGTTTTCAATCGCCAGTTCCCTGGCTTCCGTCTTGTCCATACCCGCCTGATGGAGCAGGATGCTCTCTATAATCTGGTTGCCAATCGTGTGCATGGGGCCGAACGACGTCATAGGCTCCTGGAAGACCATGCTGATCTCGGCGCCGCGGATGGCGCGGATCGCCGCGCCGCGGGGATCGAGTTGAGCCAGATCGACGCTGGCGCTGTTCCCATTGTCGCGCCCTACAGTGGCGCTGTTCCCATTGTCGCGCCCTACAGTGGCGCTATTCCCGTTGTCGCGCCCTACAGTGGCGCGCCATGGAACCTGTTGGCGATGCAACAGGATCTCACCCTGAACGATATTGCCGGGCGGGGCGGGAACCAGGCGCAGGATGGAGTGGGCTGTCACCGACTTGCCGCAGCCGCTCTCACCAATAATGCCCAATGTCTGGCCGCGCTGGATGTCGAAAGAGACACCGTCCACCGCGCGCACAATACCTTCCTGGAGATGGAAGTAGGTTTTCAGGTTCTTGATTTCGAGGAGGGCGTCCTGGGTCATCGGTCGGATTACGAATTGTTCAATTACGAATGAACTGCCTAATTCCTAATTGCGATGGCTGGAGTGCGCTGTCAATTATGAAATCGAATACGGATCCGCTGCATCTCGCAGTCCATCCCCCAGAAAATTAAACATCAGCACCGTTACAATCACGAACAGCGCCGGAATGAGCAGCCAGGGATGGAGCGCTACATTGACGATCATCTGCGAGTCCTGCAGCAAAGTGCCCCAGCTGACCGCGGGGGGCTGAATGCCCAGCCCGATAAAACTCAAACTGGTCTCGCCGATGATCATGCCGGGGACGGCCAGGGTGATGGCAACA
Organism: uncultured Caldilineaceae bacterium; assembly: GCA_958295915.1. Lineage (GTDB taxonomy): Bacteria > Chloroflexota > Anaerolineae > Caldilineales > Caldilineaceae > Bin5. The sequence continues at coordinate 340,787 of OY282381.1, read as the reverse complement.
ACGATATAGCTCGTGAACAACGGCAGCAGATGTTTGGTTATGATGCGCCACTCGCTGACGCCCGATACGCGGGCCGCGATCGTAAAATCTTCCTCGCGCAGAGAGAGCAGTCTGCCGCGCACCGTCCGCGCCAGACCAGCCCAACCTACGATGGAGAGCACGATGGTGATGGCAAAATAGGTCTGAATGGAATTCCAATCCCTGGGCACGGCCGCGGCCAGAGCCATCCACAGGGGCAGGTGCGGGATCGAAACGAGCAGGTCGATCATGCGTTGGATGATTTCATCCACCGTCCCGCCAAAGTAGCCGGAGACACCACCGATGATCAGGCCAAGGACAAAACTCAGGAACACGCCCACCAGCCCAATAGTCAGCGAGATGCGGGTGCCGTAGATCACGCGTGAAAACAGGTCTCGTCCCAGGCGATCTGTGCCGAGGACAAAGATCTGACCATCCTCTTCGACGCCGAAAAGGTGAAGATTCGTTTTGTACACGCCCCACAGCTTGTACTCATCGCCCCTGACAAAGAAGCGAATCGGATACTGTTCCTCTTTCACTTCCTCAAATATGCGCTGATAGTTCTCATCTCTGCCACCCTTCAGCCCATAGACAAAAGGCCCCACAAACCCGTCTTCGTCAAAGAAGTGAATCTTGGCCGGCGGCGCATAGACAAAGCCCTTGAAGTCTCGCCGCGTCTCATAGGGCGCAATAAACTCGGCGCAGGCGGCGATGATGTACAGGAAAGCCAACATGATCATCGCGATCTGAGCCAGCCGATGGCGTTTGAATCTGCGCCAGATCAACTGCCATTGCGATGATGTATACAGGGCCTGTTTTTCGCGGTCCGGGGCCGACTGGGATGCTGTGGCGGCGGCCACTGATTCGATTTCAGGTTTGTGGGGCGCGCCATTGTGCGGAATGCTTTCGGTCATTAGGTCATACCTTCATACCGAATACGCGGGTCCAGCCAAACCAGTAAGATATCTGAGATAAGCGTGCCGATCACGGTCAAGACACTGAGGATAAAGACAATGCTACCGGCCAGAAACATATCCTGGTTCAGGAGGGCTTGCAGGAGCACCGGCCCGGTTGTGGGGATATTCAGCACCATAGAGACCAGAACCTCCCCCGATATAATGCTCGGCAACATCCAGCCGATCGTGCTGATCATTGGATTCAAGGATGTGCGCACTGGATATTTCACCAGCAATCGTATCTCAGTCAACCCCTTGGAACGAGCCGTGATCACATACTGTTTGTTCAGTTCATCCAGCATCATGCCGCGCATGGTGCGCATCAGGCCAGCCGTGCCGGCCATACCGATGATGACAATGGGCACCCAGATATGTTGCAGCATGTCGAGAAACTTGGCCCAGCTCCAGGGCGCGGTCTCATACTGCTGGGAGAAGAGGCCAATGGCGGAAATGTCGAACAGGACGAAAGCGACCCAGAGGAAGATCAGGGCCAGCAGAAAGCCGGGCGTTGCGATACCGATGAAGGAGATAAAAGTCCAGAAGTAATCGATGAGGGAATATTGATGGGTGGCAGAATAGACACCTATCGGCACCGCCGTGATCCAGACGAAGAGAGCGGTAAAGATAGCGACGGCAGCGGTCAACGGCACCCGGGCGGCCAGGATTTCCCCGACCGGCTTTACGTATGTAAACGACGTCCCGAAATTGCCCTCCAGCAAAATATTGGATAGCCACAGCCAATACTGCTCGGGCATCGACTTGTCCAGCCCGTACAATTGCCGCAGCGCCTCTACCTGTTCCTCAGAAATCTGGGTGCCGGCAGAGCGCAAACGCAGGACTTCCATATTCAGGATATCCCCAGGCGGCAGCTGAATCAAGGCAAAGGAGATGATAGAGACGATAAACAGTAGAGGAATGAGGAGCAACAATCGTCTACCAATGTACTGCGCAAGCATCGCCACTGTTTCCTGTCAAGGGTATTGGATTTGCAGGAATGCCGACTACCGGATTGAAATCCGCTGCTGACAAACAGCTAATGGCCTCAGCCAAACGAAGAGATGGCAAGATGGCAAAGTATTTTTCACTTTGCCATCTTGCCATGGTATCGACTCAGCGTCGGCTGTCATCCTGCCAGTAGTAGAATTCTGCCTCATTGGCAGATTGGATATGATAGCCTTTCTTGGCCACATTGCCAAGACCCTCATTGACAATCAATGGATTTTGCAGCGGATCAGCCGCCGAAATCCAGAAGTAATTGTCCCGGAATATGGCGATCATAGCGTTCCAGATCCGCTCATGATCCGCCGGGTTCGATGTGGCGAACAGCTCGCTCTGCAGCGTGCGCAGATCTTTGTAGGCCTGCGGAGGTTCGACACCCACGACCAACGGGTCGGTTTCGTCCGGATTTTCGGCAGCATCTTTGCCGCCGCCCAGATTCCACTCGTACCATGCCATCCATAGCGGGGCATAGTGGCGCTGCCAGGCCTGGCCGATGTAGTCGTTGGACTCGTGCCACGGCCAGCGCGGGTAGTGCGCCCACCAGACCATGGCCTGCGTCTCATTGGCGCCGGCCTGGGTCAGGAACAGGTTCTGCTCCAGCTGTTTGACAGAGGTGCAGATACCGATATCGTTCCAGTTCTGGGCCACGATCTCGGCTGTGGGCAGCGATTCGCCAGTGAATGGGGTAAAGTTGAAGCTGATGCTAATCGGAGCGCCGCTCGGCGTTAGTCGGCAGCCATCGGCATCGCGTTCGTCCAGACCCAGCGAATCCAGAATGGCCTCTGCCTGCTCAATGTCAGTGACCGGATCCATGGTTTGGGGGGGTTTGGCCAGCCCGGAATATACGGCGTCGATGATCGTGTCACGGTCGATGGCGTAGGACAATGCCTTGCGGAAATCTACATCGTTGACGACCTCCTGCCAGGCCGGGTCGGCGTAGGTCATGTTCAGGTAGACTTCACCTGTAGAGGCGTGCATGTCCAGGACCACGACCTCGTAGCCCTTGTCCTCGGCATTCTGGATATACAGGGCCATGTCGGCGGGGTTGACCCCACGGCGCACCATATCGGCTTCGCCGGCAATGATCTTCAATGTAGCGGCATTGACATCGGGCACGATGGAAATCTCAAGCCGATCGATGTAGGGCAGCTGCTGGCCCCACTCGTCTACCTTCCAGTAGTAAGGATTGCGCTCCATGATGGCCAGGGTCTCGCCCATTTCCGTAAGAATATAGGGACTGAGGCTGGGCAGACCCGTCTCATGCTGGCGATTTCCATTCGTGTACAGGCCATATAGTCGGTTCCACTCACCCTCTTCAAAGCCATGCTTGTCGAGTAGGGCCGATAATGAGGCCGGGTCGGCGAAATCTTCATGAAGCTGCTTGAGGTAGTCGCTATCTGTAAAGCGGTGCGGCCCGCTGCCATAGGTGAACAGACCCGGCCAGCCGCCGTAGGGCTCGTCGTATGTGACCTTGAAGGTGTAGCGATCGATGACCTCCAGGACGCCGACGTTGCCGGTTGGATCATTGCCCGCTCGCCAACGGGTTCCGATCAGAGGCGTGAGGGTCTCGTTATGCAGGATATGATCCCAGAAGAACTGGACATCTTCGGTGTCGAAGTCCGCGCCATTGGAGAACTTCATGCCTTTGCGCATGTGGAAGGTGAATTCCATATCATCATCGCTGATCGACAACGTAAATATGCTGTCGGACAGCGTGGCAAAGTCATGTTTGATGTCCTCGGTTTCTACCCAGGGTTCTGCCGAAATCCAGCCAGCATCGTGACCGATCGTGCCGGCGTCGAAATCCAGGAGACGCAATGTGCCGCCATACTCGCCCCGCTCCATGACCGCCTGCGATTCGGGGATGCGGTGGTTGCCGACCATGGGGTCTACCGGCAGACGCTCGTCGACTGGGGGCAGCTCACCGGCCTCTACGAGAGCAGCCAACATTGGCGCTTCACAGAACGCCATGCCAGCTTCCTGGGCCGCCTGACAACTTTCAAATGTGGACGAGGGCATAGCCTCTTCCGACGTATCCGCGGCTTGCGGCGCCTCTGGCGCTGCCTCCTCGGCCTCGGTTTGTGGCTGACAGGCAGCCAACAGAGCGACTGCAGCGATTGCAACCAGCAATAAGATCGTATTGCGCCGCCACTGTAGGGCGCGACTCAGGGTTTTCCTCATTGGGTCACTCCTTTAGACTCAATATGTCGAAGATAAACTGTGAACGAACCTATATTTTACATCTATAGCGATACGCCCTCCTTTCTTCATTTCAACCAAGATAAGGTTGTATTGCGCGCCACTGTAGGGCGCGACATCCAAACACTTCATGGAATGATGAATTCAACGCAGAGACGCAATGACATTTCTGGTTTTCTTTGCGGCATCGCGTCCTGGCGACATTGCGTTTTTTTCATCTGAAGCAGTCCATCTGCGCCGGCGCCTTTGCCCGCGTTGATAGATCGCCGATCTGTGATATTTGGGAATTTCTCGCGTGAAGCATCCGCGCAGAATGTGTATAATATAAATATAGTATCCCGATAGGTAAGATTTGTCAACTTGCTTGAAATGAAAGGGCGCGTCCCCGGATTTTTGGGGAGAGAAAAAAGGCATAGACTAGGGGAAGCAACAGAGAAAAAAGGGGAACCAGAATGCCCTTGCTGCTCGTCATCTTTTTGTTCGCCTGTGTGATTGGGATCGTCCTCGCCCTCATCACCCTCTCTCTCCAGAGGATCAGCGGACGCGCCCTCAAGCAGTTCAAGGCCAGACTCAACGATGCAGATACGATTGTGAACCAAGGACAGGTGCCTGAGTCGTGGATTCATCCTTTTCGTCAGCGCCTTGAGGAGGTCCGCCCTGCAAGTGTTGTATTGCGCGCCACTGCAGGGCGCGACAAAGATGAACGCGCGGTCGCGCGCATAGAGGAACGCGCCAAGAAACACTGCCTGAAGAAGCTCAGATCCTTGATCGAGTTTATGGAAAATGGACAGTTTTATGACAGTGTGGAAACCCGCGAGACGGTGTTGAAAACGCTCAAGACCCAGCATGACGAGTGGGCCTCCAGCGATTGGCGGGCACTGGTTCAGCGCGAACCATAGCCCTTCAGATCGATCAGGAATTGTTCAATTGCGAATTGCGAATTGCGAATGAACTGCCCAATTGGTAGTTTGCTGTATTGCGCGCCATTGTATTGCGCGCCACTGTAGGGCGCGACTCTCCGTTTCTGGCGGGCAGGCCGGAGTACGGTGACTTTACGCAGGCGTAATTTCCACTCTCACCACAGCCTGGGCCTCTATCTCCAGTTGGGCTGCGCTCCAGCGTGCGTATGTCGCCTGAAGCAAAGGTGGTGGCCGTTCTCCATTCCCTGTTGCCGGGCCGATATCTGACAAGCACTTCGCCCAGGGTCTCTCCGGGTGTAATGTATTCGGTGTCGTAGGCATCGTCCTGCAGCTTGAGACTGGTGATGCCGCCGTTGTTCCAGGCCAACAGAAAGCGCCGCTGCGGAGTCTTCGATCCGGACCGCTGATTCATATGATTTGGCATAGTCAATATGACTGTCTTCTTACAACCGCCTCGTCAAGCTCCACCCCCAGGCCCGGCTCGGTCGGAGGGATGATATAGCCGTTCTCGAAGCGAATCGGTTCCTTGAATATCTCTTGATGGAGGTCGGCGCCATTGTACTCCTGGATCAGGAAATTGGGTGAGCAGGTATCGAGTTGAACAGCGGCGGCGGCGGCCACTGGCCCGCAGTACATGTGGGGCGCAATCAGGGCGTAATGCGCTTCTGCCATACCAGCAATTTTCTTCGACTCCAGGATTCCGCCACATTGTCCCACATCCAACTGGATGATCTGCGCCGCCTGCTTCTTGAGCAGCTCGGCAAATTCAAACTTTGTGACTAGCCGTTCACCTGTGGCGATGGGGATGCTCGTATGGGCGGCCACACGGGCCATTTCGTCGATGTTTTCCGGTGGGACCGGCTCCTCAAACCAAAATGGGTCGAACTCCTCCAGCATTTTGGCCACGCGGATGGCTCCGGCAGTGCTGAACTGACCGTGCGTGCCAATACCGATTTCCAGATCATCACCCACGGCGTCGCGAATAGCTTGAAAGATCTTCGCCACATGCCGGATTGTTTTCAACGAAAAGTCACGCGGTTGGGGGAATAAAGGCGTAAAGGGATCGAACTTACAGGCAGTGTTCCCCTCTTCAACCAGCTTGGCTGCAATCTCCCCCGCCTTTTCCGGATTTTCCCAGACACCCGCGGTCGGCATATAGGCGTAGGCTCTGAGCGTATTGTGGTACTGGCCGCCTAACAGATTGTAGATAGGCTGAGCCGTCGCTTTGCCGATAATGTCCCAGCAGGCCATTTCGATAGCGCTCAAAGCGGGGGTCATATCCAGCCCAGGATGACGATAGTCGTGCCGCGAGGCAAAGATCGTTTGCCACAACTTTTCGATATCAAAGGGACTGGCGCCGATCACAAATTGCTCACCCAGGTCTTTAATCAGCCGGATGTGGGCATCCAGGTTTGTGGCGTTGCCCGATGGCCGTTCGCCCAGGCCGATAATGCCTTCGTCGGTAATGAGTTGCACAAAGAGCCAGAGACTTCCACCGCGATAGGGCGGAATGTTGTTAATGACGATTGTTTGTACTTCGACGATTTTCATGAGTTTCCCTTATCAGCGATGCTGAGTGCGCCCACTTTGCGATCAATCTGCGGGGACAGCCTCCCTTGCCCGGAGCGCGGGGTCATCCTGCACAGGTGTTTGCGCGGCGCCATTGACTTCCCAACCCGCCGGCCAACGGTAGTAGTCGTTCATCTCCCGGTTGTAGTCCTGGCCCAGAATGGCGTCCAGCACTTCCTCGGCCTGCGCATAGGAGCGGGTGTCATTGTCATCCAACAGGCTCCAGAGCAACAGCGAACGATCCTGGGTCTTGATGGCCAGCAGCGTGCGCTCCAGGGAAAGCACGAGGGGTAGGATCTGGGTGAGCATGATTTTGGGTGGCAGTGGATCGAGACGCATGGGCTGGATCCCCTTTTTGTTCACGATGGCGGGCGCCTCGACAACGATATCGTCCGGCACGCCGGGCAGCGCCCCATAGTTAGGCACGTTCACCTGGAACAGGCCTTCATTGTCATTGACCAGCGCGTCGATGATGGGTACCTGTTGCTCGCGGCTCATTGTCCTGCCCATGGTCTCTACCAGGCTCGCTTTGGGATCCTGGGCCAGTTGAGCGACCTGATTTACCCTTTGTTCTTGGTTTTCGACATACATGGGCCAGGATAGATGGGAGCGCTGGCCTCCCCAAGGCTCGCCGAACCAGTAACGCTTGGCCGCGAAATTCTTGTGATACCACCAGCCTATATATTTCATCCAGACCGTATCGCCAATCGGCATCAGGCCATACAGCCGATACATGTGGACAGCGGCGCGCGATAGGTCGATCTCCCAGGCCCGGCGCAGTTCCCCTGACCAGCCCATACCTGCTGATCGGCCTCGAGCCGGTGAGGTATCGGCCCAGTAAGCCGGTCCCTGGTTGCGTATCCACTCATCGATCAGGGGATACGCGTCCCGGCCCTCATAGAAAAAATGGGTCAGCCAGATGTTATGGTTCAGACCAGGGGCCTGCCAGTCGACCTTGCGCCAGTCGATGCCAATCATGTCGCAGATATCCTGGTAGCCATAGTAGCCGTGACACAGGCCGCAGATCTTGAGATCCGTCTCACGGCCAATGGCTGTGCAGCCTTCATAGACCGGGTTGCCCGACTGGATCAGCCAGGCGTCCGGGCAGATCTCCTCTATATCCCGGGCCACGTCCAGCATAAAGGTGGTATTGTAGTAGAGATATTCTTGGGCGCTGGGCCCATCCCAGTCGTAGCCGTACTTCTGAATCAGATCTCGTGTTTCCAGTCCTGAACGGTAGGTTACGACCGAAGCGGTGTTGATCACGAAGTCGGCATCCTGGAGGGCGGCGCGGCGATCCAGCGTCAGATCAAAAGAGAGGTCCGCGCCCAACTCATCCGCATAGCGTTCGGCCAGTCTGTGGATCATCTGCAGCCGCTCAGCGTCCACATCCATGAAACTCACGTGACTGCCGCTCAGGCCTTCCGTCAGGCACAGATCCTTTACCAGCCCCAGGGAGAAAGTTGCGCTCCCGGCGCCGATCACAGCGACTTTGATAGCGGTTCCCATTGGTAGCTCCTTTACAGTGTTTGCCTGCGCGCCACTGTTGGGCGCGACTGTCAGCCCTTGACTGCACTGCCGATTCTCGACTCGGCCGGGTTGTAGGAATTCCACTATACAAAAGTGATTCGCATGTGTCAATCACAAGAGAATTCAAGGGAGCATCCCAGATCGCTGAACCTCACCTTGCTGGTTGGCCGCGGAGGTATATACTATGGGCATGGTGAAGGGCAATTGTATCAAGGTAAAAGGATTGCCCGCTATCAGGATACGCCCCCATCGTGCATTGCCAGAAGGTAGACAACTGAAAGCCTTGCGGCTCGTGATGCACGGACGTATCCTGACAGTTGACCTGGTATATGAAGAGGAACAGAACATCCTTGCGCCTGTGGATACTGTAGTAGGTATCGATGTGGGCGTACACGAACGCATGACCTTCAGCGATGGGAAGACAGTTTCCCGTCGTGTACTTGACAGAAGCAGGGAAACGAGCTTGCAACAGGCGATTTCCACAAAGAAGAAAGGAAGTAACAGACGGCGAAAGGCAATAGCTACGTATGCCCGCGAGAAACGTAGGAATACAGTACGCAATCGCAATGAATGCCATCAGTTGACCACTGCTATCGTGCGAAACTATCAGAAGATAGCGATCGAAAAGCTGGCCATACAGAACATGTCTCGACGTGGTGGCAATCGTAAACGTGGCTTGAATCGCAGTATGATGGAACAGACTTGGGGCATACTATTTCAACAATTGCGCTACAAGGCAGAATGGGCCGGTAGACAATTCGTTGAAGTGGACCCCAGGAACACATCCAAGACCTGTTCTTGTTGCGGTGAAGTAAGGAAAGAGAAGCTGGCGGACTATCGGACCTTTGTATGCCTCTCGTGCTGGCATACGGAAGACCGGGATCTGAACGCCGCTAAAAATATTCAGGAACGCGGGTGGGAATAGCCCGCACAGCCGAAAGCTGGCTGAGAAAGATATACTTGTGCAGTTAAGTATATAATTCCCTATATGCTACAGTTCGATACGGTGCACATCCACCTCCACCCCGACATGCATACCCCGGATTGGGATCCTCGCTTTATGAGCCGAGTCGATCCGCAGCGGGTTGCGGAGCTCGCCGCGCATGCCGGCGGTTCGGTCTTTTGGGCTTTTGCCAAGTGCGTGCACGGCAGCGCCTACTATCCCACGCGGGTGGGACACCAGCATGAAACATTGGGCGGACGCGACCTGTTGGCAGAGATCATCGCCGCCATGCGGGCCAGGGAGATCGCCAGCATCATCTACTACTGTACCTGCAATGACGCGTGGGCGGCCGATCACCATCCCGACTGGCGCCAACGCAACAGCCAGGGACAGGCCTTGCCAGAGGCGCCCATTGACGATTTCCCGTGGACGTGTCTGAATTCGCCTTACCGCCAACGCGTTCTGAATGGGCCACGGATGGAGACCCGCTGCGCTATGCAGCCGTTCATCTCTCTTTGCCCACCCGTCTGTACTATGCCGATGACCAGCCGGCGGAGTACCTGAACGATTTCAACGGCGCCTTCAAAGCGCTGGCCGATGCGCGCATCCTGACCGATATCGTGCTGGGACGAGACCTGACCATGGAGCGACTGAGCGCCTACCGTGTGTTGGTGTTGGCCAATGTCGCTTGTCTGAGCGACGAACAGATCGCCGCGATTACCCAGTATGTGGCGCAGGGCGGTGGGCTGGTGGCGACCCACGCCACATCTCTGTACGATGAGCTGGGCAACAGACGCGCCGATTTCGGTTTGCATGATCTGTTGGCTGTATCCTACCGCGCGCCTGTCAACTACAACACCACGTTTCTGCAGATGACAGCAGGCAGCCTGATCGCTGAGGGGGCGCCGGCAGACAATCCGTTGTCCCTGGGCACTCCGCAGTGGAAAGTGGAGGCGCGCCCAGACGCTGACATCGCCGCCTGGGTTGTGGTTCCACTGGTGGACTATGCCGTGGCCTCACGTCGCATTACCTGGGGCGACCCGCCGCCAGGGATGCAAACTGCCCATCCAGCGGTGGTGACCCGGCAGTACGGCAAGGGCCGCGTTGTCTACTTTGCTGGCCTTCCCGAACGCGCATACTTCCAACGGCACTACATCCACTGCCGGCAGATGCTGGTGAACGCCGTGCGCTGGGCCGCCGATGCGCCGCCGCCGGTCGAGTTAGCGGGCGGCGGCGGATTGAAGCTAACGGCCTTCCGGCAGCCAGCCCTGGGACGTCTGGTGGCGCATATCGTCAACCTGCAAGCCGTGCCTGGTCATGAGGTCAAGCCGGGGCCGATAGAGGGAGCGGGTCAGCTCAACTGGGCCTATCCGATTGAGGAGATCGTGCCGGCCCATAGCGTTCAGGTGCGGATTGCCAGCGATGGCAACCCGCCTCGGCGCGTCTACCTCGCGCCCGAGGGAACAGATCTTGCATACGATGTCCAGGATGGATGGATTCGAGTCACTGTGCCGACGGTACACTACCACACGATGGTAGTTGTCGAGGGCCAAGCCGAAGGATAGAGAGTCCGCATCTCCCACATCTACAGTTTGAGGAGAGTATGTTATGCGTACAGACGACCTGAACGCCACTTGGAAACGCGGCGATCCCATCGTCTACATCAATCCCGAAATTCCGGATATCGAAGTGCCGGCCTACAACGGCGAACGCTACACAGCGTTGGCGCCCGATACTCTCGACTTGCAGGAGCGAGCCGCGCTGGCCGTGCACGGGTTGACCGCGCCGACAGACGAGGCGGCCGACTATGAGATCTATTGGTTGGCGCGCTTCGGACATAACCCGCCGGTGATGCAGCATGACTGGAGCGATGCCGTGCAGTGCAAGTTCATGGAAGCCCTGCCGTTGTTGCGCATTGCAAGCGGGAGCAACCTCAACGCGCACGTCGAGCAGCGGTGGACCGAGGCGCTGCTCCAGATGCAGGGGCCGGATGGACTGCTCTACTTCCCCAAGCAGGGGCGTCCCTGGTGGCGCATGACGCATGCGGATTACGGCCCCGAAACGCCAGGCGAGCACTATACGATGCCCTATGCCAATGGCCGGTTGCTGAATGTCATCTCGATCTACTATCTGCGCAGCGGTAAGGATGCCCTGTGGAGACAGGTGGGCGAACGGGTGGTGGATGGCCTGACAGCGCTGGCGGTCGACCATGGCGATTATGTCACCTTTGACTGGATCCAGTACGCTCCCGATCACAGTTACATCGCCCGATCGGAAACCCCTGGTACCCATTGGGCCACATGGCTGGCCTGGGCCATGCAGGGTACGGCCAATTTCTACCGAACCACCGGCTATGAGCCGGCCCGCGCGCTATCCCGCAAGATCGTGCACTGGCTGATCCAATACGGTGACTACTACGCTGCTGACGGCGCATGGCGGCCCGATCATCCGGGGCGTCCATATCAGCATTTTCATGGCCATACCATGGCGCTGCTCGGCGCTCTGGACTATGGATTGGCTGCCAACGATGGGGATGTACAGCAATTTGTGCGGCGGGGGTTCGAGTATGGTATGAGACAAGGGGAATCGCTCATCGGCTACTTCCCTGAATGGCTGGGCCTGCCGACCTATCAGACCTGCGAGCTGTGCGAGGTAGCCGATATGATCGCGCTCGGGCTGAAGCTGTCGGCCGCCGGCTTGGGCGACTACTGGGACGACGTGGACCGCTGGCTGCGTAACCAGTTCGCGGAAGCGCAACTGCGGCGCGCCGATTGGGCCTACCGTGTGGGGTCCGAGTTGCCGCCAGCGGACATCAACCCCATCAACCAAACGAGCGAGCGCGTGCCCGAGCGCAACCTGGGCGCTTTTGCTGGCTGGATGGGAGTAAACGATTGGTACGGCAGCATGAGAACAGCGGACTGGAAGGGACATGCCTTCATGCACTGCTGCACGGGGAACTCAACGCGCGCGCTCTACTACATTTGGGATCATATTCTGACCTACACACGCGGGAAATTGCAGGTGAACCTGCTGCTCAACCGCGCTTCGCCTTGGCTGGACGTCGATAGTCACATCCCCTACGTGGGCCAGGTGGACGTGAAGGTGAAACAGGCCCTGGAGTTGGCGATGCGCATCCCGGAATGGGTGAGGCCGGCTGAGACGCGGGTGACGGTGAACGGCCGCGAGCGGCGGGTGGAGTGGGCCGGCCGCTACGCTGAGGTAGGTCAGGTGCAGCCAGGCGATGTCGTGTCGATGATCTTTCCCATCGCTGAGCGCAGCGACACAGTGCATGTGCAAAAGGAGCGATACACGCTCGTGCGCAAGGGGAACGAGGTAGTCTGTATCGATCCCCCGGGCCGCTACTGTCCGCTTTACCAACGCGACCACTACCGTGAGAATGGGACGCGCTGGCGCAAAATCGAGCGCTTTGTGTCGAATGAGCGGATCCGCTGGTAATAGAAAGATCTGCCGAAGTTATTCTTCAACCACAGGCAGGACATCTACCAGCTCAGCGGCAGTGACATAGCTGGCAGATACCCAACCCACGCCGCTGGGCAAGTCGGCAATGGTAACCTGGATCCAGTCGCCGGCTTCATTGCGTCCAATCCCGTTGAACGTCACCCCGGCTACAGCTTTGGCGACGATTTCGAACTCTGTGCTGGGACCAGCGCGCACGTTCAGACGGGCGCCGAAGCTGTTGACAGTGATGATAACCTTGCTGGCGCTGTTGTATTGCGCGCCACTGTATTGCGCGACGGTTGGTGTGGAGGTGTCTGTCGGGGTCGGCGTTGCCGTCTGCGGCATCATTTCATCCGCCGGCGGCTCTGTCTGCGCTATAGAGCGCTGATTTATATGATTCGTGATGTCCTCAATCGGTAAAGAACTGCCGTTTACCACTAGAATTTCAGCGGCCATAGCCCAGCCGTGAACCCCGCTGTCGTCATAGACAAAATACCAGTCACTATCGGCAGTTCGAAACGCGGCATTCAGTCGTTTACCCGCCTCGAACTGGGCGACCAGGGAGCCGTCCTCGCTCCGCCAAAGATTGGCCCCGTTGATGCGCGCCAGTGTCAGGGCATTGGGGCCGGCGGGCGGCACAAATGGTGTCGAGGTTGGCGTCGGGATCGATTCTGGCGTTGCGCCTGCTGGAGTCGGCTCTGATGTTGGCTCTGATGTTGGCTCCGCTGTAGTTGGCTGCGTGGTGTCTGTCATAGCGGTTGTATCGGTTTCCGCTTCCGGTTCTGGCGTGGTCGCGCCCAACAGGGGCGCGTCAACACCTGTAGGCTGAGCTGTCGGCGTTGCTTCTGCTGATGGCGCCAAAGTGGGTGTTTCGGCGGCTTCTGGCGTGGCGGTAGCTTCTGGCGTGACGGTTGTATCGGTTTCCACTTCCGGTTCTGGCGTGGTCGCGTCCAACAGGGGCGCGTCAACACCTGTGGGCTGAGCTGTCGGCGTTGGCGCTTCCACAGGCAGACGGTTCAGCCCGGTCGCCAGCAATGTTTTGATCTCAACCCAACCTTCTATCTGATCCCGAGTCTGTATAAGCACCCACAGTTCGTCTTGAGAGCGAAGCCGGACGGAAACCAGCGCGCCACCCGCGAGCGTCTGTACTGGCTCGCCGCCAGGTCTATCATAGAGCGCCGCGCCTTGGTTGCGTACGACTGCCATGACGGTGGATGTTGTTTGCGAAAGGGTATCCTCAAGAGGAGCGCCGTATACCAACCCATGGCCCACCTCGGCAAAGCAAAGCAGCATGGCGAACCCTAGGACGATCGTCACTGTTAGGCCACATAGAACGCGGGCGAGACGCCCGCGTTCCCAGGAGATGATCCAGGTTGCGCGGATGCGGTTCGTCATTGCACGCTCCTCAATTCGGCAAGCCAGTTCAATAGCTGACCACTGATTCATATGATTGCGCTTATGCCTCATCGCTCGAAGGTTGCCGAGACGAAGATGCCAGGGTTAAATTGCGCCATGCTGCCCTCCGGAAGTCGGATCGTCACCGGGAAAGTCGAGTTGCCTTTGCCAGGCAGGCTGATGGGCGAAATTTTGAGAATTGTCGTTGAAACGAAGATGTCATCGCTGCCGAAGCGAGTGATCCGCACCGGATCGCCGACTGCCATCGACAGCACCTGATCCTGCGGAACGCCTACGACCAGTTCCAGCGTGTTCGCATCACCAATCACTGCCACTGTCGAACCTGCGCCGATCATCTGCCCCTCTTCAGCGTTGAGTTCCAGGACAATTCCTGTAAAGGGCGCCCGCACCTGTGCGCTATCCCGGTGGTGTTGGGCTTCTTCCAAGGCGATAAGCGCCTGGCGCACCCGCAGTTCGGCTGAGCGTTGGCTGCTGGCCCGTTCCTTCACCTGCAGGACTCTCGCCTCGGCGGACGAGACCCGCGCCCGGCCCACAGTCAGATCGACTTCCGAAACTCCCTTTTCCAGTTCGTTCAGCACGTGTTGGGCCCGGTGGGCTGCGGCCAGAGCGCTTTGAAGTTCGGATGCGCGTGGCGGTTCCGTGGCTTCATTGTAAGAAGCTTGCGCCACGTTGAGATCGATGGTTACTCGTTGCAAGGCCGTGGCCTGGGGAGTGCGCCCGACGTCATCCCGCCATTTGATTTCGTTGTATGCCCGCTGGGCCTGGGTAACGGCGAGCTGCGTCTTTTCCAGATTGGCTCGCAGTTGTTGCAGTTGGGCCTCACTGGGGCCGGCCTGGATTTCGTTATAGCGGGACCAAGCGGCTCTGGCGCCGGCGCGGGCCGCGGCCATCTCCTCTTCGGTCGCGCCGCCGGCCTCCAATCTGTCGAGATCGGCCTGTGCCTGTTCCAGATTGGCTTCGGCCACGGCCAATTCGCTCTCGGAAGACTCCTCATTGATTTCCAGCAGGGCGACCCGGGCCAATTCCAGGTTGATTTCCGCCCGTTGCACGTTCCAGTTCAGCTGTGTCGTATCCAACCGCAGAAGCGCCTGATCTGCCTGAACGAGATCGCCCACTTCGACCAGCGCCTCCTGAATCTCTCCGCTCACGCCCGGTATCACGGCGCGCTTCTGCGAGACTTCCAGAGAGCCGAAGTATGTAAGGGTTTCCATCTGGGCCGGCTGGGCGAGGGTAGCTGCTGTTGTATTGCGCGCCACTGAGCGCGATAGCGCCAATTTGGCATTCGCTGTCAAGCTGTCGAATCGCTCAGTTTGGGTGAAAATAACGCCGAATGCAATCAGGGCGACTAAAGATAGCCCTAGCGCAATTCGACTGAATGATCGGAACATGATGGCCTCCTCTGAAGAATGTTGTATTGCGCGCCACAGATCCTCCGGAGTCTGGTACCCTTGGTTGAATGGCGCGTCCGCAACAGCGCCCGACTATTGTGGGCGTTGCGCCATCCATGCGCCATCCAAAAGGATGGGGGAACAGAGATATAGATGCGCCGCTATTATACATGAACAATTCTGAAGGCGGCAAAGTTGACCGCTTGCTTGACAAAAGGGTTGTATTGCGCGCTGCTATAGGGCGCGACAAGCTAAATGACTCGCTCATTGCCGCCGTCGATGGGGATCTGCGCGCCGGTTGTCTTAGCGAAAACTGGGCCGGCCACAGTGCAGGCCAGTGCAGCCACATCGGCGGCGGTGATTTCAACGCCCAGCAGATTCTGCGCTTTGTACTCTGCCACGCTGAGCCCATACCTGGCGGCCCGCTTTTCCAGCAACTCTGGCGTCCAGATGGCGGTGTCGAAGACGGCGTTGGGATGCAGCACATTCACCCGCACGCCGGCCGCGGCCATCTCCAGGGCGGCTACCCGGGCCAATTGGGTGAGGCCAGCTTTGGCGACAGAGTAGGCGCCGGCCCCCGGCCCCGGCGCTGGCGCATTTTTCGAGCCGATGATGACGACTGCCGGATCGATACCCAAGTTCAGATAGGGCGCGCACGCTCGCAACAGGCGCTGTTGGCTCGTCAGGTTGACGGCGATGCTTCTGTCCCAGTGATCGGGATCGATTTCGGCGATAGCCTGACTGGCGGGGAAGATGCCGGCATTGCAGATGACTATGTCCAGCCCGCCCCAGCGGCGTACGCTGCTATCGACTGCCGCCCGGAGCGCGTCGTCGTCTGTGATGTCGCAGGGGATGCCCAGCGCCATCTGCCTGTCGAACTGATCGGCAACGGACGGGTTCATATCCAGCACTGCCACCACCGCGCCCAATGCTGTGAGCGCCTCCACACAGGCCTGGCCGATGCCGCTGGCCCCACCTGTGACGAGCGCAATTTTGCCCTCAAACGCTGGCGGTTTGCCGGCTTTCTTGAGCTTGGCCTGCTCCAACTCCCAGTACTCGATCTCGAAGATCTCCTTCTCACCCAGGGTCTGCCAGCCGCCCAGCGCCTCTGCCCAGCGGATCGCCCGCAGAGTATGGCGTTTGATATCGTCGATCACCGCTGTCTCTTTGGGGCTCGCGCCGAACGTCACGCTCCCCTGGCCTGGCCACAAGGCCCAACGAGGCGCGCGATCGAGCTGGGTGAGACTGCCGTCTGTATGGCGGTCAAAATAGTCCTGATAGGCGGCAGTGTAGCGGGCCACATCTTCCTCCGGTTTCGATGCGGACACGACCAGCGGAATCCGTTTGGCGCGGATGACGTGATCTGGCGTGAGAAGCCCACGTGTTGCGAGTTCTGGAGCGTTTGGCAGTTCGGAAAAGGCCCGCACAGCCGCGCTGGCATCCAGCGAAGCCAGGATCGCTCGCCCTCTGGCCCTGGAAACGGCTCGCCGCAACCGGGCCAGTTTCTGCAGGGGCGCCTCTGGCGTCGGCGATACGTCCGGCGCCGGCATCGAAAAGCGGGCGATATAGTCTTCCGCGGCCGTAACGATTTCAATGTGGCGTTCGTAGCTCTCTTTGGCGTCGTGGGCGAAGCTAAAAACGCCGTGATTGAGCAGAATCATGCCGAGCAGCCGCTCCCAGTTCATAGACCGGGTCATTTCGTATATCGTGCGGGCGAGGATAAAACCGGGCATTACATACGGGACGATCAACATATGCGGCCCGTAGAGCTCTCGAACTTTGGCTGCGCCGTCCGGCGTGTTTGTGAGGGCCACTACCGGGTCCGCGTGGGAGTGATCGACAAATCGGAAGGGAATGATGGCATGCAGGATGGCCTCCACCGAGGGATTGGGCGCGTAGGGATTGGTCAACGCGGCTCGCTGGGCGGTGACCATGGCGCTATCGCTGAGATCCGCCAACTCGGCCATGCGCCGCAGCGCATCCAGCCGCACGGGCGCGAAGCCGGGGGCTTCGATTGTAGCCAGATCCCAGCCGCTTCCCTTGACGAACAGCACCTCCTCCTCCTCACCGAAGATGGTCGGGGCGGTTGCTTTCACAGAGGTGTTGCCGCCGCCGTGGAGCACCAGCGCCGGATCGCTGCCCAAGAGGCGGGACGTATAAACCCGCAGGGCCAGAGGGTCCGCTGAGATGGCAGCCGCTTCCGCGTTGTCCCATTTACTGCGCATAGTCATTATTCCTAATTCTTACATCCTGTTCGCAAAGCGGGGCTCAGCATCGTATCTGTTCATCCTCTTCCGACTGAAAAGAACGCATGTCGCCAGGACGCGATGCCGCAAAGAAAACCAGGAATGTCATTGCGTCTTGGCGTTAAATTCATCCCGAGAGCCGCTCCAGCGACTCCTGTACAGTCGGCCGCGCGCCCGCGGCCACATCTGCCCGGCGTCGCTGATGAAATACGGTGAGGATGTCATTTGACTTTGCCAGCACGCCGATCTGTTCGCAGTACGCGTCCAGCTTTTCTCCGGGGAGCGCCCATATGGCCACGTCATCGGACAGCGCATCCAGATAGGCTCTGGCGCCACAACAGCCCAGGCTCATGGCCGCCTGTCCGCGATTCATCACCTGTGGCACAACCGCGCAAGCCGGCCGTCCCATCGCCAGCGGGATACCGTCATCGACCCTTGCGATGGCTTCGGTCAGAATCAGGCTCTGCTGGGCGTGGGCAAAAAGCAGGACCACGGCAGCAGTCAGAGGAAATTCAGCCAGGGGGCCGTAGACCGTGTGGCGCGCCTGCTGTTGCAGGACAGGAATCGCAGCGACTTCCTCGGCGCGCACGTAGTCCAGGCCACTCATCGCTTCCAGGACGGCTTGCAGTTCAACCTCCTGGGCGGCCGAAGCGCCCGTCAGGTTGTGGGTGTGGACGCCGATTGCGCATAGTTCGTGATCCTTGGCGATCGTGGAAAAAGTGCGGTTAGCCGCCTCTTGCCAGAAGGAACAGCCGGCGGGGGCCACGTCCTGATAGGGCAAAACAGTCGGCGGCAGTTCGTCGGCAAAAGCAACGGCTACCGGCGGCAAGGAAAGCTGTAGGGATTCCGTCAGTCGTGTGGCTTGGGTTCTGTACGTACTCATTTGATATTGGCTCCCGTGTTGTGGTTTCGAGCGTGTGCTAGCTGATCCAGTCCGGCCTGGGCTGGAATCCGAGCTTGCGTTCGCGTATTGGATTGTTTTCTTCGTTACTGGTCACAATCGTCTCTGCTGCGATCGAGTGAGCGTAACCGCGCTGTTACGGCGTTCGTGCATGTTGGCTTCCATCGCCTTCGGATAGCGATCCGGCAGCTGGGACACGTCGTTCAGCCTATGCAAGGCATCCGCAGGCAAGACCCAGCCGCCGGCGCTGAAGTTGTCTCGGGCCTGTGCCAGTGTGCGCGCGCCGACGATCGCGCTGGTGATGGCCGGCTGCTCCAGTACCCAGCGGATCGCAACCTGGGCCGGGCTGCGCCCTACCTCATCCGATACCTCCAGGAGAACAGCCAAGATTTCGTCTGCATTGGCTGCGAAGTAGCGATGGGGGTAGGCCCAACCCTCCTCTGAACGCGTGCCAGGGAGGGTGCGCTGGCCGGGCTGGTACTTGCCGCTCAGGAAGCCCCCGCCCAATGGACTCCATACGACAATGCCAATCCCCTTCAGCTCGCAAACGGGAATGATCTCCTCCTCGATATCGCGCACAACCAAGCTGTATTGGGGCTGGTAGGCGGCGAAGCGCTCCCAGCCGTTGTGGTCGCTGATCCAGATGCCCTCTAGCAACCGCCAGGCCTCGTAGTTGCTGCACGCAGTGTAGCGCACTTTCCCCTGCCGTACCAGATCATCCAGCGCCCGCAGGGTCTCGTCCAGAGGTGTCTGTGTGTCCACATGGTGGATATAGTAGATGTCGATATAGTCCATCTGCAGGCGACGCAGGCTATCTTCCACGGCGTGCATCAGGTGAAAGCGGCTCATGCCAGAACTGTTCACATCCGTTCCCATCGGGTTGAAAAACTTTGTCGCCACCACTGCGTTTCGCCGGCGTCCTTGCAGCGCCTTGCCCAGAATCTTCTCCGAAGCGCTGTTGGCGTATGAGTTGGCCGTATCGAAAAAATTGATCCCGACGTCAAAAGCCAGATCCACGATGCGCGTAGCCTCCGTTTCATCCGTATTGTGGCCGAAGGTCATCGTGCCCAGGCAGACCTCCGAGACTTTCAGGCCGGCGCGGCCCATGCTGCGGTAGTTCATCCCGTTTCTCCTTTGGTAAACTTCTAGATCCGCACAATCGGAAATCCCATCGCCTCGGCAACTGTTTCCCAGTAGTCATGATGCCCTGTTGGCAAGAGGCCAATTTTCGCTTGCGGTCGAGTCGAAGAGCGATACTCCACAGCGGTCATTGTCGGATCTCCAATAATTCAGGGCGGCGTAACATCATCCTGCAACCGGCGCATCTTCAAGACGAATGAATCTTCATTCAGTGTCACGTCGGCGTAGCCGATGGCTGTGCCCTTGGCCACATCCCGTTTGAGGAGTGCCTGATACGCAAGGCCTAGAGGGAGCAACCCTTCCTGCCGAGCGATAGGCGCTTTTTCGCATAGACCCACAACCGTGTAGCCGCCTCCGCCGTCCAACTCCTCGCCGGCGCGCAAATCCCGCTTGGCCACGGCGATGCACTCAGCCGTCGGCGTCGGCGCGCACGAACCGGTGGGCGCGTTATAAAAGACTGCCCGAGCGATGCTGAGAGGCGCCGGCACGGCAACCAGATGATAAGGCCGGTAGAGCAGAAAGTTGTTGTCGTCGCCCCCCATGTGGCAGCCGTACGAAGCGAGATCCTCCCGGGTGAAAGGATGCTCCGAACGCACGACCGCGAAGACCCCCATTCTGAGGGGGTTGGGCAGCATGGTTTCGCCGTCTTCAGCGATAGAATTTGCCAGTTCTACCACGCCGTGCTGATGCAACAGCCCACCCTCTTCCCGCAGGCTGAAGCGCCGGGGAATTTCCTCCAGATTGACCGATGGCTCGTGCATGCCCCGCACATCCGGCGCCAGCCCGGCGGCATTGGCCAAGGCGGTCATCTCCACCTGGGCCTTTGTGCCATCCCGAAAGGAATTGAACATTTTAAGATTGATCGTGCGCCGTTCGATCTGCTCCGGCGTAAAACCAAAGCGGGCCGCCGTGTTATTCGGCGTGCCATCGAAATCGTCGGCATAATAGAGTGTGCCCCGCCCGGCGGCCACAATCTCCAGGCCAAGGCTGCGTGCCCATTCGATGATATTCCACGTTACCCCCGGCTGATCCCCGTCTACCATCGAATACACCACCCCGGCGGCGTCGGCCGTGCGTCGCAGGAATGGACCGACGGTCACGTCCGCCTCCACATTCACCATCACAACATGCTTATGGTTGCTCAGCGCCTGGTAGGCGTGTTTTGCGCCCACATCCGGCAGGCCGGTGGCCTCGACGACCACATCCAGAGACTCGCAGTTGGCCAGGGCCAGACCGTCCTCGACGATCACCGGCTTGTCGGCGCGGATGGCATCTTCCAGTTCGGCGCCCGTCTCGGCCGTGCGGATCTCCTCCGGCGGTACGCGGCTGGACAGATAGGCATAGCGGGCGTTGTGAGGGTTGATATCAGCGATGGCCGCAACGTTCATCCCTTGCATCTGGGAAATCTGCGCCACAAGGCCGGCGCCGAACTTGCCCGTGCCAATGATACCCACGCGGATGGGGTTCGCATTTGCGGCCCGCCGGGCCAATAATTGACTGATCACCGGGATCTCCTTGTTACTGGGTATCGTCGTTACTGGGTATCGTCTCCGTCTGGCTCCGGCGCAAAGGCCAGATCAGTAGCTCTTTGCGAAACCTTCTGATAGATGTCCGCCAGTCTCTGGTATGTCTCTATGCTTTCCTGTGAAAAGGGAGGGGGGCCTAGCCGACGCAGCAAAGTCAGACGGATGGGCGGCGGATTGATGTGGTAATGCAACGCCCGCAGATCTTGGGAACGCCCCCAGAATGTGTCGTGCGCCACCAGCTGCTCTATAGGCTTTCCCAACTCGATGTCGGACGGCGCGTCCGCAACGGCGCCCGACAGCTGGGCGGTTGCGCCATCCGCATGTCCGGTCGCGTTCAAGTCTGCGGCGCCGGGCATGTCGAATCGCTTTGCCATGTTGTCATTGCGACGGCGCCGCAAGCCGGCGAGTATCTGCTGGCGATCCCGGCCGCGTAGCCGAAAGAGCAGCCACGGATTTTCGGCGATCATCTGTCCGTACAGATACAATACCACAGCCACATGTTTACAGGGTTGGTTCTGGCGGCTGCAGACGCCGCAGCGGGTGATGATTTCGTTGTCGTCCGAGACAGCGGTGGCGGATGGCAGTAAAGAAAGATTGGCATCGGCAAAGACGGATTCGATAGCTGCCGGCATATCGCCAGCCAGCAGTTGCGCCGCGTAGAGAGCTTCGCCGGCCAGCGCGTCCAGCACAGCGGCCCACTCTTCATCTCGGAAGGGAATCACTTCGATCTCAACCGGGCAAACGCCCCGATCCCGATCATACACCTCCGCCAGGATGCGCCCGATCTGCGCGTCGATAGATTGGACGCGCGTCCGCTGTGCCAGGGACTGAGCATGACGTGGGTCGTAACCCAAGCCGTTCAGCAGTTCATACCAGCGGTCAGACCGGGAAGAGATCGTCTGATCCGCAGAAGACCCAGCCATAGGTTTGTCCGTTCCTTTCACAACATCCGTTCCTTTCACAACAGTTGTATTGCGCGTGTATTGCGCGCCCCTGTAGGGCGCGACCGCGGTGGCTAGTGGCCAGAGTACAGGGTGTTAGTTCCGATGAATCGATTTGCCATGCAGCGCCAGAAGTTTGCGCAGATCCTCCGTGTCCATATCGACCAGCCAATCCTCGCCGCTGTTGACGATCGACTCTGCCAGGTTTTGTTTGCTCTCGATCATGGTATGGATGTGTTCTTCCAGGGTACCAGCTACGACAAACTTGTACACCTGTACAGAACGCTTCTGACCGATGCGGAAGGCCCGGTCCGTCGCCTGATTTTCCACCGCTGGATTCCACCAGCGATCGAAGTGGAAGACATGATTGGCGCGAGTCAGGTTTACGCCAACGCCACCGGCCCGCAAACTGAGGACGAAGATCGGCGCGCCGACCGCATCCTCCTGGAAGGAACGCACCATCCGCTCCCGTTTGGTCGCCGGCGTGCCGCCGTGGAGGAACAGCACTTCCTGCCCCAGGGTCTCCATCAGATGTCGCTGTAACAGATGTCCCATCTCCACAAATTGAGTGAAGACGAGCGCCCGGTCACCGATACTCAAGGCCTCTTCCAGCATTTCGGTCAGGCGGCTCAGTTTGCCGCTGCGTCCGACCAGCGGTTCCTTCTCACTCAGATAGTGGGCCGGGTGATTGGTCACCTGTTTCAGCTTGAGCAGCAGATTGAGTACCAACCCTCGCCGCTGCATGCCTTCGCTGTTCTCAACCCGCGCCATCGTTTCCTCTATCACCTGATTGTACAGGGTTTCCTGCTCCTGTGTCAGGGAGCAATAGACGACCATCTCATTTTTTTCCGGCAGGTCGGTAATGATGGTTGGATCGGTCTTCAGGCGGCGCAGCAAGAAGGGCTGGGCCAGGCGGCGCAGTTCGGCGGCGGCATTGTCATCGTTATAGCGCTCGATGGGCAACACGAACTGCTGTCGAAATCGCTCCCGAGTGCCCAGATAACCGGGATTGAGAAATTCTATAATGCTCCAGAGTTCCAGCAAGCGGTTTTCCACAGGCGTGCCGGTCAGGGCGATGCGGTTCTGGGCCGTCAACCAACGCACCGCCTGGGTCTGCTTGGCGGCCGGATTTTTGATGTTTTGCGCCTCGTCCAGGATCAGATCGCTCCAATCGATCGCGGCCAACATGTCGATATCCCGCCGGGCGATACCGAAGCTGGTGATCACCAGATCATGTTCGGCCAATGCGGCGCGAAACAGGTCGCCATTCAGTCTGCCGCTGCCGTGATGGAGCAGCAAACGCAGGCCCGGCGCAAAGCGTTCAATTTCGTGCCGCCAGTTGGCGACGACGCTCGTCGGGCAGATGAGCAGGGCTATCCCCCCTGTTTCCCCCCGTTGCTGGGCGTGGTGGCGTGAGTAGAGCAGCAAGGCAATCGCTTGAATCGTCTTTCCCAACCCCATATCATCAGCCAGGCACGCGCCCAGTCCCAGCCAACGCAAAAACCAGAGCCAGCCTACGCCCCGGCGTTGATACGGGCGCAACGTGCCGATGAAACCTTCTGGCTCATGAATTTCTTCTATTGGTTCCAGGCCTCGCAACCGGGCCAAGGCGACATCCAGCCAGCCATCCACGACAACGGCATCCAGTGGCAAAGACCAGTGGTCGGTGGTCAGGGGCCAGTGGTCAGAAAATTCCACTGACGGCTGGGGATTTTCCGCTGGTTTCGAGCTTTCCGCGCCTCTCTGTGTGTAGGCTTGGGCCATGGCCACAGCCTGCAGAAGGGTCATGCGCCCTTCTGTCCGGTTCCGATCCATAAACTGTCGGGCCGCCGCTACCTGCTCCGGGTCCAGCTCCACCCACTCGTCGCGGAGGCGCACTAGCGGCGACTCCATGGCTGTGAGATGTTCGAACTCCTCTTGGCTCAGAGCCTGATTGCCAAGGGTCAGCTCCCACTGGAAGCGAATCAAACTGTTGAGGCCCAACTGGGCAGACAATTCGGGCTTCGCGCGAGGCGCAGAGGTTGTCTCGTCTGCCGGGCTGGAGAGGCGCAGGCGCAACCCGAGGCGGGAACGGCTGCGGGCCGCCCACCAGTCCGGTGTGATGACGCCAAATCCACTGTTTTCCAGCAGGGGGCCAATTTCCTTCAGGAACAGGTAGGCGTCTTCCATAGAGAGGATAGCCCTCTCAGGTCGGGGCGTGCGCAGGCTTTCTCGAATCGGCGTAAAAAGCCGACTGGCAATACCCAGACCGGTGAGCAGACGCTCCTGTGGCTGGTCGAAGCGCCGGCCATCGATGTGGATGCTGTGGCCGTTCTCGTTCCATACCTTCTGCGCTGAAATCAGAAGCTCTGGGTCGTCTCTGTCCTGCAAGAAATAGCGCAGATGCCAAATTGTCTGACCACTGGTTTTTTCTCTGGGGGGTAGCTCCAGGGCAAAGGCCACATGAAAATAGGGATCAGCAGTGGAATGGAGTTGTTCTATCCACTCAAGCCATTGCTGGTAAAGCTGATGGGCCGGTTGAGGCGGCAGCTGCAGCAGCGGCTGTTCGCCCGACAGACTATCCACCCAATGCCGGGCAGGGGATGAATGGTTGTCGTCTGGTATCGTGATCGTATTGTTGGCCGCCGCGATCGAGTCCCTTGGCGCCCACGCGCGAATCGCCTGATTGATCAGCGCGCCGATGAACTGTTCCAGAATTCTGCTGGGGGCTGGAGCCTCAGCCGGTGATTTCAACTCGTAGGCGCGGCAGATGGGCGGCATGGCCGAGGCCAGAAATTCGAGCCGCTCCTGCAGGTTGGAGTCCAGCAGAAACGGTTGCCAGAGGGCCTGAAAACGGCCATTCTGGTCGGGAACCAGCGCCGGCAAAAAGTGTTGACCGGCCAGCGCCTCCAATACAAATTTCGCCGCGTGGCTCCAAAACAGCAGGTCGTTGCCCGGTCGGGCATGGCGCAACAGGGATGTGGGCGAAGAGACTTCGATGAGGCGCTGGTTTGTAAAACGACTGAGAAAAGCCAGTGTAGGCAACGGCTCCAGCGTCAGGCCGGTGACCTGCCACTGCTGCAGCCTGTCCGGCGCGATATCGCCGGACAGGGCGTTGACACCCTTTTGATATGATCCGAGCCGGGTTTGGGGGATCCCGTTCTGGCTGGGAAGCCAAACATCTGCCCTAGCAGGCTGGCTGTTCAGCTCATCCGCAGTCGCGAGTTGGCGCACGATCTGGCGCAATGCGCCAACGGGCATCTGCGCCGGATGGGATGGGATTTTGCTGTGGAGGTGACCGCCCTGATGACGGTAGGGGAGAGGGGGTTGGGGAATGGCAGGCGAAAGAGCCGTATTCTCTTGCGGAATTTCGTAGGTATGGTTTTCAGCCCAAATGAACAGTCGCGATGTGTTTGTAAGGCCAATCTTTCCGGATGACGCCAAGCCGAAAGAATCCTGCCGTTGGCCGGTTGTCGTCTGTTCGCCAGATGTGATCCACGCAGCATGAAGGGTAAAGGGCATAATATGAGTTACGAATTGGGCAGTACTGCAGTTCGTGGCTACTAAAACAGCCCAATCACCTGCCCGGTTTCCAGATCGATGTCCACATTCTGAGCAGCCGGCGCGCTACCCAAACCGGGCATTGTGCTCATCTCTCCCAGAAGCGGGTAGACGAAACCGGCGCCGACGCTGGCCCGCACCTCCCGCACCGGCACAGTGAAGCCGGTCGGCGCGCCTTTTCGCTTTGGGTCGTGGCTCAGGCTCAGATGCGTTTTGGCCATACAGATGGGCAACTCGTCAAAACCGCTGTTCTCATACTGACGGATCTGTCGGTTTGCCAAGGGCGCGTACTCGACGCCATCCGCGCCGTAAATCGTGGTCGCGATCCGTTCGATTTTCGCTTTCAGGGGCTGTTTCAGATCATAAAGAAACCGGAAATCCGTCGATTCTTCTGCCGCTTCCACTACTGCCTGGGCCAGCTCTTTTGCGCCGGCGCCGCCCTCTGCCCAATGCGTGGCGATGGCCCAGCGCGCGCCCTCTTCAGCTGCCACGCGGCCGATGACGTCGATTTCGCTCTGGAAATCCGTGGCAAAATGATTGATACAGACCACCGGGCTGACTCCGTGCGCGCGCACGTTCTGAATCTGCTTGCGCAGGTTGGCCGCGCCTATGTTCACATCATCAGGGTTTTCCTGTAGCATTTCTGCGGGCAGGGGTTTGCCGGGCACGACCCGATATTTGCCCGTGTGGGATTTCAGCGCCCGCGCCGTCGCCACCAGCACCGCGGCGTCTGGACGCAGGCCGCTATAGCGGCATTTGATGTTGAAGAATTTCTCGGCGCCGATATCCGCGCCAAAGCCGGCTTCAGTGATGATATAGTCCGCGCTTTTGATGCCGATCAGATCCGCCAGAACAGAGCTGTTGCCATGGGCAATGTTGGCGAACGGCCCGGCGTGGACCAGCGCTGGCGTGTTTTCCAGAGTCTGGAAGAGATTCGGTTTGATCGCCTCCTTCATCAGCACGGTCATCGCGCCGGCGGCCTGTAGCTGATCGGCGGTCACCGGTTGTCGCTTATGGTCTGTGCCGATGGTCACACGGCCGAACCGCTCCCGCATATCCCGCAGGCTTGTGGTCAGGGCCAGGATCGCCATTACTTCCGAGGCGGCCGAGATGTCGAAGCCGGTCTGTCGGGGTTGTCCGTCGAACTTTGTGCCCAGACCGCTGATGATATTGCGCAACCCCCGATCGTTCACGTCCAGCACCCGTCGCCACATGACGCTGTACGGGTCGATGTCCAATGCGTTGCCTTGATAGATATGGGCGTCGATCATCGCCGCCAGCAGATTATTGGCCGCTGTCACCGCGTGCATATCGCCGGTCATGTGCAGATTGAACTGCTCCATCGGCGCCACCTGACTGTAGCCGCCGCCGGCCGCCCCGCCTTTGATGCCGAAGGTCGGACCCTGGCTGGGCTGACGTATGGTGACCGTTGCCTTTTTGCCAATGTGGCGCATCCCCTGGCCCAGGCCGACGGTCGTCGTCGATTTGCCTTCGCCCAGAGGCGTTGGCGTGATGGCCGTGATCAGGATATATCTGGCGTTGGGGCGATCCGCCAATTTCTCCAAGACCTCCAGGCGCACTTTGGCCATATAGTCGCCGTACAGCTCGATATCGTCCCGCTCCAGCCCCATCTGTTCCGCGATCTCCCAAACTGGTTGCAGGGTGGCCGCCTGGGCGATGTCGAGGTCGGAAGGAACGACATGTGGGGTCATAGAGTGGCTCCTGTTGGTGGGTGTAGAAATTAGGAATGTGGTCGCTGGTGATCACGAAGTGGCTGTACTCGGCATCGGACGGCTGCCTTGTTTATCGGGTTGTGAGATTCTCGAACAGATGCCGCGTCACCGCGGTAATTTCGTTGACTGCAGCGTGAAAGGTCTGCTCGTTGGCCCTGGACGGCTTCCGATAGCCGGTCACTTTGCGGACAAATTGCAAGACTGCCTCCTCAAGTTCCCGCTCTGTCGGCAAGCGGTCCGGCTGGCGCAGTTTTTTGATGCTTCGACACACGATCCATGTTCCTTTGGAAAAAAGAGGCTAACTTGCCAGGGTAGCGGATCCAGACGTCGCACGAGCCGGACTATGATTCATCTAATTGTCGACCATGATTTCATCCTGTCCACCATCTGAATCAGGCGGATCACAGTCATTCGCCGGAGGGGAATCCGCTCAAAACGATGCGCTCCGGCTTCAGAACGATAATCACGCCGGGATCGTTCTTCATCGACTCGTAGTAGCGGTCGGCGGCGGCCTGATCGGCGTAATAGTGACCGATGATCCGCCGGCGCAGTGTCTCCTGCCGGGGCTGTCCTGGCTCGATCAACTCGGCCTTGCCATAGAAGACGACATAGCGGGCATCGCCCCGGCCGCCATCGATGCAGACCGTCAGAGAGGGGTCCCGGCGCAGGTTGCGCACCTTCACTGTGCTCACCTGCGCGCTGACATACAGCACGCCATCCTCGAACAGATACCAGACCGGCGTCAGTTGCGGCGCGCCGTTTGTTCTCTTCGTCGCTAGAATTGCGTGGCGGTCGGCCTGCAGGAATTCTAAAATCTGAGCGTTCATCACAAGCGATCTTTCGCAGTATAGTGTGTTAGGATGCGGGGCAAGCGGCTCTGACTTGCAGGCTGGGAACACACATCTTCGGCTACACCCTCATCCATCATTTCAAGATTCGGCATTCCCTCCAGTGCAACACCTGAAGGGCGCTCATACTCACAATATCATAGCAGGGAGTGGCAGGGATGTCGAAAACCAGTTTGTAAAATACTGTGACCTGGTATAAAGTAGCTTTATAACTGGCTCGGCACGCGCTATGCAAACGGGAATGCGTGCGCCACGGTACGTACCGGATCCGCTATATTCCCAGGAGCGAAAAATGCCCGCGATGAACGAATCTCAGATAAACGAACTTTTGCGCAGCGACACCATCTGTCGTCTGGCCTGTGTGGACGATGAGGGCGCTCCGTATGTGGCGCCCTGCTGGTTTACCTACGCGGACGGCGGTTTTTACGTTGTGCCGCGGGCGCGCTCCGCTTGGGCAAAATATCTGCAAAACGATGGGCGCGTCTTTCTGTGTATCGACGCCGAGGATGGCCGCCGGGTGCTGGTGAAAGGGCAGGCCAAAGTGGTGGAAGAGCCGAATGTCGGCGGGCGGTGGGTTGCCATCGGCCAGGAGATGGCCGAACGGTACGGGGGCGCCGCCGGCTTGAAATATCTGGAAACGACGATGCAGGAGCCTCGCTGGCTGTTTTTCATCGAGTCTCGAGAGATGCTCTCCTCTGCCGGCGGCTGGGCGAAACGCTACAAGCATTATGAGTGGTAGTTCGAATCGAGAAAAACCTGCATGCTTCGGCGGTACTGTCGCGCCCTACAGTGGCGCGCTATAACACAATATCGCGCCCTACAGTGGCGCGCTATAACACACTGTCGCGCCCTACAGTGGCGCGCTATAACAATCGTTCTCGTGTCCTATACTCTCCTCAATGACGTTTGCTCCGCAGCCAGCTTGTCGATAGACCTCCTCATGGGGAATTTCCACAATCCTTTCCAGAACTCGCGCACGCGCTTTTCGAATCAACCGTAGCGCTTCCAACTGTTCGTATTGCGCATACGAAACCATCACGGCAGTCGGCTCCCCCCGCACTTTGATCATCACTTCTTCGTTTTCTTCGGTCGCCAGACGCAGCAGCCCTAGTAGCGATTCTCTCTATACAGCTTGTGAAGCGCCACTCTTCGACTCGGACCCGCCCATGTTTCAGCTCAAAGCCACACACAAAGTCGTCAAAGACTACTTCGCCGAGATAAACAGACTGACCCGGCTCGGCCTCGTGCATGAGGGCGCGGTAGCCCCCGCCTTCGCCACCTTCCTGCGCGCGGCCGCCCAACCCTTCGGCTGGACGCTGGCCGAGCAGTACGCCAGGAAACTGCGCGGCGACCGCACGATCCGCATCGACGGCGCGCTGCTGGACAGCTTCAAGCTGGCCCACGGCTACTGGGAGGCCAAGGACAGCGCCGACGACCTGGATGTGGAGATACGCCGGAAGCTGGCGGCCGGCTATCCCGATGACAATATCCTCTTCCAGGCCCCCGACCGCATGGTTGTAATCCAGCAGGGGCAGCGAGTGTGGGACGGCCCTATCGGGGAGGCGGATGCGCTCATCGCCGGGCTGCGGGTCTTCTTCGCCTACCGGCCGCCGGCCTTTGCCGACTGGCAGCAGGCCGTGGAGGAGTTCAAAGCGGTGGCGCCGGAACTGGCTGCGGCTCTGCTGTCTCTGATCGAAGGGGAGCGTCGCGGCAATCAGGTCTTTATCGACGCCTTCGGCCGCTTCGCGGATCTGTGTCGCCAAGCCATCAACCCCAACATCTCCGATCAGGCGGTGGAGGAGATGTTGATCCAGCACCTGCTGACCGAGCGCATCTTCCGGCGCGTGTTCGACAACCCGGACTTTGTGGCGCGCAACGTGATCGCCCGCGAGATCGAGGATGTGGCGCGCGCGTTGACCAGCCAGCGTTTCAGTCGGCGGGAGTTCTTCCGCCCCTTGGATCGCTTCTACGCCGCTATCGAAACCACTGCCGCCGCCATCGACGACTTTTCCGAGAAGCAGGGCTTTCTCAACACCGTCTACGAGAATTTCTTTCAGGGCTTTTCTGTCAGAGTGGCCGACACGCACGGCATCGTCTACACGCCGCAGCCGATCGTCGACTTTATGGTGCGATCTGTGGAGAGTCTACTGCGCCGCGAGTTTGACCGCTCTCTGGCCGATGTGGGCGTCCATCTGCTGGATCCCTTCGTGGGCACGGGCAACTTCATCCTGCGCGTCATGCGCCATATCCAGGAGATGGGCAAACTCGCCCGTCTGCCCGACAAGTACGCGCGCGAACTGCACTGCAACGAAGTGCTGCTGCTGCCGTACTACATTGCGGCCCTGAACATCGAGCATGAATACTACGAGCTGACCGGCCAGTACGCGCCCTTCGGCGGCATCTGTCTGGTGGACACCTTCGAGCTGGCCGAGAATATCCAACTCAGCCTCTTGGCGCCGGAGAACAGTGAACGGGCGTGGTCTCAGCAGGGACAGGATATCACCGTCATCATCGGCAATCCGCCCTACAACATCGGACAGGTCAACGAGAACGACAACAACAAGAATCGGACGTATGGGACGATGGATGCGCGCGTGCGGGATACCTATTCGCAAGCCTCGAAGGCGACCAATAAAAACAAACTCTCTGACCCGTATGTCAAAGCGATTCGCTGGGCAGCGGACCGCATCGGCAAGGAGGGGATTGTCGCCTTTGTGACCAACAACAGCTTTCTTGACGCTATGGCGTTTGATGGCATGAGAAAATGTCTTGCAGACGACTTCGACTCGATTTACATTCTGGATTTAAGCGGGAATGTACGCAAGAATCCAAAGCTCTCAGGCACAACGCACAACGTCTTTGGGATTCAGGTAGGTGTCAGCGTCAATTTTTTCGTCAAAAGGCGCGACAAAGCAAATGCTCAAGCCGAAATCTTCTACGCGCGTGTCGATGAGTTGTGGCGCAAGGAAGAGAAGTATCGCCATCTCGATGCAAAGGAGCAGTATCGCAACATCGAATGGCAGACGATAATGCCGGACAAGCGCCACACCTGGCTGACAGAGGGACTCCACGCCGAATTTGAAACCTTTATGCCGCTGGGAAGCAGAGAGGCGAAGGCGGCAAAAGGCGAGACAGTGGATGTGATTTTTAAGGTTTATAGCCTTGGTATCAGCACGAACCGTGATGCCTGGGCGTACAACTTCAACCGCGACGCGCTCACAGAGAACATGAAGCGGACAATTGACACCTACAATGAGCAGGTGTTCAAGTGGAATGGGCAGGCAAATCAGGGTGCAAACGTCGATGATTGTGTGGTCTATGATGATAAGAAAATCAAGTGGAGTTCAGTCTTAAAACAGAAACTCAAGGGCGGGCAAATCGCAGAATTTACGGAAGCAAAAATCCGACAATCTCTCTACCGTCCTTTCACGAAAACGAATCTGTTCTTTGATAGAATTCTAACCCACCAAGTTTCTGTGTTCCCATCCATCTTCCCCACAGCGCAGACAGAAACAGAGAACCGGGCGATCTGCCTCACAGCCGTTGGAAACAAAAAGCCATTCCACTGCCTGATGACGCAGCAGGTAACGGATCTTCATTTTACTGGAGATTCCCAATGCTTTCCCTTCTACACCTACGACGAGGACGGGACAAACCGGCGCGAGAACATCACCGATTGGGCCTTGGCGCAGTTCCGCGCGCGCTACCGCGACGACACAATCAGCAAATGGGACATCTTCCATTCCATCTACGCCATCCTGCACCATCCGCGCTACCGCGAGCGCTACCAGGCCAACCTCAAACGCGACCTGCCGCGCATCCCCTATCCTGAAAATCCCGATAATCCTGTGAATCCTGATCATTTTCGGGCCTTTGCCCAAGCCGGCGCGCGCCTGGCCGAGATCCACGTCGGCTATAAAGAGATGCCCGTCTATCCGCTCGACATGACCGAGACGTCAGGTCAGTCCCTCGATTGGCGCGTCGAGAAGATGAAGCTCTCCCGAGATAAAACACAGCTCCGCTACAACGACTTCCTGACACTCGCTGGAATTCCATCAAAAGCCTTTGCCTATCGGCTGGGCAACCGCTCGGCCCTGGAGTGGATCATCGACCAGTACCGCCTCAAGACCGACAGACGCAGCGGCATCGTCAACGACCCCAACCGCGCCGATGACCCGCAGTACATCGTCAACCTGATCGGCAAGGTGATCAGCGTAAGTTTAGAGACGGTGAAGATTGTAGAGGGTTTGCCGGCATTGAGGCCGATTTAAAAAACGCAATGTCGCCAGGACGCAAAGGCGCAAAGGAAAACTGGGGAGTTCATTGTGTCCTGGCGTCTCCGCGCCTTTGCGTTGCTTTCTGGAGACTGTTCGCTGGAATCTATATCCTGTGTATCCTTCCATCCTGATAATCCTGATTCAGACAATGCGTTCCGCGACCCAAACCGGGAGGCGTCCATTTTAGCACTTCTGTGCTATACTTGGCGCAGTACAGGAGCGTGCGAGCAGGATTCACTCCCCCGCTTCTACAAAGGAGGGCCAATGTGATCAGCCTACAGACCAAACTCACCTATGCCGACTATCTGAAGACATCGGACGATGAACGCTACGAACTGCTGAACGGAGAGTTGGTTATGGCGCCAGCGCCTAGAGAGATACATCAATATATCTTGGGTAGGCTATACATTGAGATGGGAGCATTCATATATGAACGCGACTTGGGGGACGTTTATTTTGCCCCCACCGACGTGGCGCTGTCGGACATGGATGTGGTGCAGCCGGATCTGCTGTTCGTCTCCAATGAGCGAAACCACATCATCACCCCTGAGAACATTCAAGGCGCGCCCGACCTGGTTGTCGAAATCCTCTCCCCCGCCACGGCCGAGCGCGACAGGACGCTCAAACTCGATCTGTATGCGCGACACGGGGCGCACGAGTACTGGATAGTGGATCCCGACGCCAGGACGATCATGGTTCTGCGGCGCGGCGAGCGCCGCTTCGAGGTTGCGGGCATCTACGGGGCAGAGCAGACGGCGCGTTCGCCGATTCTGGAGGGGTTCACCTTCAACCTGGAGGGAAAGTTCAGACGTCGGTGACGCCATGCTGTGGCGCTACGGTTCGCGAAGCGAGCGCGAAGGGTTCCTTTCTCCTCACTCTTGCAAAGGAGGGCCAATGTGATCAGCCTACAGACCAAACTTACCTATGCCGACTACCTGGAGACGTCGGACGATGAACGCTACGAACTGCTGAACGGAGAGTTGGTTATGACGCCAGCGCCGCTTCTATATCATCAATACGTTTTGGGCAAACTGTACGCCAAGATGGCAGCATTTGTAGATGAGCGCGACTTGGGGGACGTTTATTTTGCTCCCACCGACGTAGTGCTGTCGGACACGGACGTGGTGCAACCGGACCTGTTGTTCGTCTCCAAGCGCCGAAAACACATCCTCACTCGTGAGAACGTTCAAGGCGCGCCCGACCTGGTTGTCGAAATCCTCTCCCCCGCCACGGCCGAGCGCGACAGGACGCTCAAACTCGATCTGTATGCGCGACACGGGGTGCACGAGTACTGGATAGTGGATCCCGACGCCAGGACGATCATGGTTCTGCGGCGCGGCGAGCGTCGCTTCGAGGTTGCGGGCATCTACGGGGCAGAGCAGACGGCGCGTTCGCCGATTCTGGAAGGATTCAGCATCGCCCTGGACGAGATATTCTGAGGCGTAGAGGAGGAGTGAGGAGGACGCAGATGATCAGCCTACAGACCAAACTTACCTACGCCGACTACCTGGAGACGTCGGACGATGAACGCTACGAACTGCTGAACGGAGAGTTGGTTATGGCGCCAGCGCCTGGAGAGATCCATCAATACATCCTGGGTGAGTTATATTTCGAAATGCGAGCATTCATACGTAAGCGCAACTTGGGGAAAGTGTATTTTGCCCCCTTCGATGTTGTGCTGTCGGACACGGACGTGGTGCAACCGGACCTGCTGTTCGTCTCCAATGAACGAGAGAACATCATCACCCCCGAGAACATTCAAGGCGCGCCCGACCTGGTTGTCGAAATCCTCTCCCCCGCCACGGCCGAGCGCGACAGGACGCTCAAACTCGATCTGTATGCGCGACACGGGGTGCACGAGTACTGGATAGTGGATCCCGACGCCAGGACGATCATGGTTCTGCGGCGCGGCGAGCGCCGCTTCGAGGTTGCGGGCATCTACGGGGCAGGGCAGACGGCGCGTTCGCCGATTCTGGAAGGATTCAGCATCGCCCTGGACGAGATATTCTGATCAGACCGGACCCGCCTATGTTTCAGCTCAAAGCCACACACAAAGTCGTCAAAGACTACTTCGCCGAGATAAACAGACTGACCCGGCTCGGCCTCGTGCATGAGGGCGCGGTGGCCCCCGCCTTCGCCACTCTCCTGCGCGCGGCCGCCCAACCCTTCGGCTGGACGCTGGCCGAGCAGTACAGCAGGAAGCTGCGCGGCAACCGCACGATCCGCATCGACGGCGCGCTGCTGGACAGCTTCAGGCTGGCCCACGGCTACTGGGAGGCCAAGGACAGCGCCGACGACCTGGATGTGGAAGTGCGCCGGAAGCTGGCGGCCGGCTATCCCGATGACAATATCCTCTTCCAGGCCCCCGATCGCATGGTCGTAATCCAGCAGGGGCAACGGGTGTGGGACGGCCCTATCGGGGAGGCGGATGCGCTCATCGCCGGGCTGCGGGTCTTCTTCGCCTACCGGCCGCCGGCCTTTGCAGACTGGCAGCAGTCCGTGGAGGAGTTCAAAGCGGTGGCGCCGGAACTGGCTGCGGCTCTGCTGTCTCTGATCGAAGGGGAGCGTCGCGGCAATCCGGTCTTTATCGACGCCTTCGGCCGCTTCGCGGATCTGTGTCGCGAGGCCATCAACCCCAACATCTCCGATCAGGCGGTGGAGGAGATGTTGATCCAGCACCTGCTGACCGAGCGCATCTTCCGGCGCGTGTTCGACAACCCGGACTTTGTGGCGCGCAACGTGATCGCCCGCGAGATCGAAGAGGTGGCGCGCGCGTTGACGAGCCAGCGTTTCAGTCGGCGGGAGTTCTTCCGCCCCTTGGATCGCTTCTACGCCGCCATCGAAACCACAGCCGCCGCCATCGACGACTTTTCCGAGAAGCAGGGCTTTCTCAACACCGTCTACGAGAATTTCTTTCAGGGCTTTTCTGTCAGAGTGGCCGACACGCACGGCATCGTCTACACGCCGCAGCCGATCGTCGACTTTATGGTGCGATCGGTGGAGGCCTTACTGCGCCGCGAGTTTGACCGCTCTCTGGCCGCTGCGGGCGTCCATCTGCTGGATCCCTTCGTGGGCACGGGCAACTTCATCCTGCGCGTCATGCGCCATATCCAGGAGATGGGCAAACTTTCCCGTCTGCCCGACAAGTACGCGCGTGAGCTGCACTGCAACGAAGTGCTGCTGCTGCCGTACTACATCGCGGCTCTGAACATCGAGCATGAATACTACGAGCTGACCGGCCAGTACGCGCCCTTCGGCGGCATCTGTCTGGTGGACACCTTCGAGCTGGCCGAGGATATCCAACTCAGCTTCTTGGCGCCGGAGAACAGCGAACGGGTGCAGTCTCAGCAGGGACAGGATATCACCGTCATCATCGGCAATCCGCCCTACAACGTGGGCCAGATCAACGAGAACGACAACAACAAGAATCGCAAATACGGGACGCTGGACAAACGGGTGGCGGAGACGTACGCGCAAGCCTCGAAGGCGGCTAACAAGAAAGCCATCTCTGACCCGTATGTCAAAGCGATACGCTGGGCAGCGGATCGGATAGGCGAGGAGGGGATTGTCGCCTTCGTGACCAACAACGGCTTTCTCGACGGCGTGGCGTTTGATGGCATGAGAAAACACCTTGAACAGGATTTCACCAGGATCTATCACATCGATCTCAAAGGGAATGCCCGCACCTCCGCTGAACGTCGACGCAAAGAGGGCGGGAATATTTTTGATGATCAGATCCGCGTTGGGGTGGGGATCAGTTTCTTCATCAGGAAAGCGGGAGCGGAATCTGAGGCGGCTGAGGTCTGGATCTACTCGATTGACGACTATCTCAAAGCTCGCGCGAAGCAGGAAGTTTTAACCCGATTCGGCGACTATACCAACGTCCCGCTGAAACAGGCTTCCATCGATGCAAAGCACACCTGGCTGACAGAAGGACTTCACGCCGAATTTGAGACCTTTATGCCGCTGGGAAGCAGGGAAGCGAAGGCGGCAAAAGGCGAGGCGGTAGGTGTGATCTTTCACAGATTCAGTAACGGCGTCAAAACCAATCGTGATGCCTGGGCGTACAATTTCAATCGCGACGCGCTCACAGAGAACATGGGTCGGATGATCGATTTCTACAATGAGCAGGTGTTCAAGTGGGAACGACAGGCAGGCCGAGATGCCAACGTCGATGATTTTGTAGTCTATGATGACCGTCGAATTAGCTGGGGCGAGACACTTAAACGAAACTTGACACGAGGGAAAATCGCTGATTTTTCGCAAGAAAAGCTGAGGGCATCACTCTATCGTCCGTTCACGAAATCGAACCTTTACTTTAACCGGATGCTGAACGAACGTGTATACGTCTGCCCATCCATCTTCCCCACAGCGGAGACCGAAAAAGAGAACCGGGTAATTTGTATCAGTGGACTTGGAAGCAACAAACCTTTTCACACCTTGATGGTTTCTATGATTCCGTGCCTTGACATACTCGAAAAGACCCAATGCTTCCCCTTCTACACCTACGACGAGGACGGGACAAACCGGCGCGAGAACATCACCGATTGGGCCTTGGCGCAGTTCCGCGCGCGTTACCGCGACGACACAATCAGCAAATGGGATATCTTCCATGCCGTCTACGCCATCCTGCACCATCCGCGCTACCGTGAGCGCTACCAGGCCAACCTCAAACGCGACCTGCCGCGCATCCCCTATCCTGAAAATCCCGATAATCCCGTGAATCCTGATCATTTTCGGGCCTTTGCCCAAGCCGGCGCGCGCCTGGCCGAGATCCACGTCGGCTATGAAGAGATGCCCGCCTATCCGCTCGACATGACAGAGACGTCGGGTCAGTCCCTCGATTGGCGCGTCGAGAAGATGCGCCTCTCCAAAGACAAAACACAGCTCCGCTACAACGACTTCCTGACACTCGCTGGAATTCCATCAAAAGCCTTTGCCTATCGGCTGGGCAACCGCTCGGCCCTGGAGTGGATCATCGACCAGTACCGCCTCAAGACCGACAGACGCAGCGGCATCGTCAACGACCCCAACCGCGCCGATGACCCGCAGTACATCGTCAATCTGATCGGCAAAGTGATCAGCGTAAGTTTAGAGACGGTGAAGATTGTGGAGAGCTTGCCGGCGTTGAGGACGGTTTGAAAACACAACGCAAAGGCGCGGAGACGCCAGGACACAATGAACTCCCTGGTTTTCCTTTGCGTCTTTGCGTCCTGGCGACATTGCGTTGCTTTCTGGAATCTGATCGGCAAAGTGATCACCGTAAGTTTAGAGACAGTAGAGATTGTAGAGAGCTTGCCGGCGTTGAGGACACAATGAACTTCCTGGTTTTTCTTTGCGCCTTTGCGCCTTTGCGACATTGCGTTGCTTTCTGGAATCCAAAAAAAGGCGTCGGAGAGTTTCTGTCCCCGACGCCCTTTTTGTTTGTATTCGGTTGAACCGGCGTTCTTACATCATGCCGCCCATGCTGGGGTCGCCGGCCGGCATTGGCTTCTCTTCTTCGGGAATGTCCGTGATCAGCGCGGCGGTGGTGAGAATCATGGCCGCGATGGAGCTGGCATTCTCAACCGCGCTGCGGGTTACCTTCACTGGATCCGACAGACCGGCTTCCATCATATTGACGTAGTCGTTCTGGATCACATCGTAGCCGGTATTGGCCTGGCCATCTTCGTGCAGGCCGCGCACCTTTTCGATAACCACTGCGCCGTCCAAACCGGCATTGTTGGCGATCATCCGCATTGGCTCTTCCAGCGCACGCGTCAGAATTCTGGCGCCGGTGGCTGCATCGGCATCGTTCATATCCAGGCCGGACAGCGCCGGCACAGCATTGATCAAAGCGACGCCACCGCCCGGGACAACGCCTTCCTCGACTGCGGCACGCGTGGCGCTGAGGGCATCCTCGACGCGGGTCTTGCGATACTTCAGTTCGGTCTCTGTGGCGGCGCCGACACGCAGAATAGCAACGCCACCGGCCAGCTTCGCCAAGCGCTCTTGCAGTTTCTCGCGATCATAGTCGCTGGTGCTGGTATCGATCTCCGCTCGAATCTCTTCGATCCGGCCCTGGATCGCTTCGGTTTCGCCATGTCCGCCCACAATTGTGGTGGCATCTTTGGTGCTGATCACCTTAGCTGTCTGGCCCAGATCGTCCAGCTGGGCGCTTTCCAGTGTGCGGCCGACCTCTTCAGAGAGGATCTGCCCACCTGTGAGGATGGCGATGTCGCGCAGCATAGCCTTGCGGCGATCGCCGAAGCCAGGAGCTTTGATAGCCATGGCATTGAACATGCCACGCAGCTTGTTCAGCACGAGGGTGGCCAGAGCTTCGCCGTCCACATCTTCAGCAATGACGATCAACTCGCGCTTGCCAACCTGGACCAATTTCTCCAGCAGTGGCACGATGTCCTGGGCGCTGCTGATCTTCTTGTCGGTGATCAGAAGGTAGGGCGAGTCGAGTTCCGCTTCCATCCGTTCGTTGTTGGTGACAAAGTAGGGGCTCAGGTAGCCGCGATCCAGCTGCATTCCTTCAACATACTCTGTCTCGAACTGGAGACCTTTGCTCTCCTCGACGGTGATGACGCCGTCTTTGCCGACTTTGGCCATCACTTCAGCGATCAGGTCGCCGATCTGTTGATCAGCGGCGGAATTGCTGGCGACCTGGGCGATTTCTTCCTGGCCGGCAACCGGCGTCGCCATCTCTTTCAGCGCTGCGACGATGGCATTGCAACTGGCCTCGATACCCCGCTTAAGCAGCATCGGATTGGCGCCGGCGGTGACGTTCTTCAGACCTTCGTTGACAATGGACTGGGCCAGGACGGTAGCGGTGGTGGTGCCATCTCCGGCAACGTCATTGGTTTTGGTGGCGGCTTCTTTGAGAAGCTGGGCGCCCATATTCTGGAAGGGGTCTTCCAGCTCGATTTCCTTGGCGACAGTTACGCCATCGTGAGTCACGGTGGGGCTGCCCCACTTCTTATCCAGCGCCACATTGCGGCCCTTCGGGCCGAGAGTGGTCTTTACGGCATCGGCAAGGGCGTCAATACCTTTTTTGAGGTTGCGACGGGCTTCTTCTTCGAAAACAAGCTGTTTAGCCATAGCGGTCTATCTCCTCCAAAGTGTCCCACTCTACAGTAGCGGGAGGAATAAATTTTTTTCTAATCTAAGATTGTCGGGGCGCTTAGCTTGCCACCAGCGCCAATACATCCGATTCCTTGAGAATCAGATACTCAGTCGTATCCAGTTTGATGTTGGCGCCGGAGTACCTCGCATATAGAACGATATCACCGACGGAAACATCCATTGCAATGCGATTCCCATCTTCATCCCGCGCACCGGGACCCGCGGCGATAACCTCACCCTGCTGCGGCTTCTCTTTGGCTGTTTCCGGCAGATAGATGCCCGAAGAAGTCTGCTCTTCCCCCTCCAGAGGCTTGACTACCAGCCGATCGCCGAGCGGCTTCAAATTCATTCGACCTTCCTCCTTGCCTTGCGACAGATTCTGAAAGAAATATAGTGGATAGTGGACACAACGCTCATCCATCCACGATGCAGCCCAGAGATAAGGGAAGCATACGCATGGATAGAGTAGCTTTTCAAGATACAGATTAGCACTCAGATATGTTGAGTGCTAATCTGTATGACAGTGTAGCATAGTTCTTTTCGCTTGACAAGATTCGAACCCATGTAAAGTATAAGCGTTTTGTTAGCGTTTGTTATCAGCGGGCATGGCAATGGCTGCTACATATGCGATCATTTCGTCCTCTTCCGCCACATACTCTTCCAGCTGAAAGGCCGCATACAACGCCCGGCTACGCTGAAAGTATTCTGTCGCCTGCTCGTAGTGTTGCTGTTCCATGGCTACATGGCCCAGATTGTGAAGCGTGGCGGCCTTGTCCATCCAGGCGCCTCGCTGATCCGATAGAGCCAGGTCTCTTTCATACCAGCGCAGGGCTGCCGCGAAGTCCTGCCGGGCGTAGCTCACCGAACCAAGATTATTGTAACAGGTGCTGATGCCGGCATCGTCCCCGTTGCTCTGAAAGACGGCCAAAGCCCTTTCATAAGCGTGTTGGGCCTCCGCGAACATTTCCATACCCTCCAAGGCCAGCCCTAAATTGTTATAGGCGCTGGCCACCAGTTGCTGGGCGTTCAAACGCAGGGCGATTCGCAGGGCCTTGCGATGTTGATCGACGGCTCTTTCGTAGTTGTTCAGACTAAAATAAGCGCTGCCGAGATTCATATATGCTGGCGCAAGTGAGCGCGGGTCGCCTAGTTGCGCGGCCGCCTCGAAGGCCAGCACAAAGTGTTCCAGCGCCTGTCGGGCTTCGTCCAGCACGCGTAATGAAGTGCCCAAATCCGTGTGCGCGTAGGCCATCGCCATCGGCATGTCCCGTTCGTCGAAAATGCGCAGGGCTCGCTGTAGCCATTCGATCGCATCTTCGACTTCGCCGTTAAAAAAATGCTGGCGACCAATATTCGCCAGCAGCCAGCCGAGATCTCCTATATCCCCGAGCGCGATCGCGGCGGCTGCGCCACCACACAGCCAGCGCCAGATGCCCGGCGGATGACGCCAAAAGGCATAGTGCGCCAGCGCCAGCGCGTAGTCCCGCATCAGTTTCAGGTCGCTTAGCGGTTCTGGAAGGTTGATGGGTACGTCAGGCAGCCCCTGGCTTTCCAACTCCTCGCCAATGAGATCCTGGACAGATCGTCCCCAGATACGTTCCACCCGATCTGTAGCCCAATCCGCTCCTCGATGCACATTGCCCCATTCGGGATCGATCTCTGTCCAGCGTTGGATCGGCAGCTCCTGGTAGCGTTGGGCAAATTGGAGATAGTAGCGCGCGTGCTGGCGGTCCCATTCCTCGCCCAACATGACAGCGCCCTGGACCAGATAACGGCGGACGGCCGGGTGCACAACGATACGGCGGTTGAAATGGTTCACCTCGACCAGAGCGCGCTCAACCAGGGCTTCGAAAGTCTGGCGCCGCTCGGCTTGGGAGCCTAGCCCCGCGGTAAACAGTTCGCTCAGGGCTTGATAGCTTGCGCCGCCAGCTGCGCTGACGAGCCGATCCAGAATCAGGCCGGCCTCCGGCCAGAAGGCGGCGAAGTTTTCAACGGCAAAGGCTGCCATGCTCGACATCCGCGCCGCGCCTTCGGACATCGGCAATTCGGCCAGAAGCTGATCGAGTTCGCTCCACAGCCCAAAATCGATAAGCAATCCCATCGCCAACCGCATACTTAAGGGACGACCACCTGTTCGACGATGCAGACCCTCCACATTGCGCAAGACCGTATCCTGTACAGGTTCCGGCGCGCGGTTACGAACGAATCCAACTGTCTCTGCCAAAGATAGCCCACCCAGCTGCAGATGACGATCGCCCACCAGGGAGGCGATTTCCGGGTGGATATCCCGATCGATGAGCAGAATGTGGGACTGGCCGCCAGAGTCGTGCAGATGGCTGATTATCTCTACCAGTGTCTGGATTTCCCGATCCGTCGCGCCCGAGAGTTCGTCCAGGATGAGAAGGCGGCGACGGCGATAGAGCTGCTCCAGAATGCCGATTCCCCAGCGTTCTTCGCTAACCCGGGTCAGGGTTGTGCCGAGCACACTATCCAGCGTGCGGACGATGTCGTACATCCGAAATCGATCGCCGCCGGCGGCGCCTACCCAGATGATCCCATCTGGAAAGTTGTGGATGGTGTTCCAGGCGGCGGCGGTGGCCAGCGTACTTTTCCCGTTCCCCTGCCCTCCGCTTATCGCCAGCGCTGGTGGCGCGGTTGTTTCGAGCAGCCACCGGCACAGAGTCTTTTGTTCTTGGGTTCGCCCGCTGAAATTCCGCAGTCTATAGACGCCTAAATTGTGCGGGATGGCGGCGAATGGATCTGCATTGGCGCTAGTCATGTGGATTGGCTCAGCCATCTTGGAGCGAGAGTTGCTTTGGAATTTCGTTTAGCTCTGATTCGATAGGGAAAGTATCAGGCAAGGATATGCGCTGGCGATGATGATCTCGTAATTGAGAGCGTCCGATAGAGCCTTGCTGCCTTCTATCGCGCCGAAGCCCTGTTCGCCGATGCCGGGAGAGAGCAGAATCAGATCTGGCCTCACGCGGCGGGCGATCTCGTTGACGTTGACAGGCGTGACATTTTCCACCAGATCTACGCGCTCGATCAGTCCGGCGCGTACCGCTTCGGGCTGATCCGACGGATCACTGACGAAGATATCCAGCGTCGTGTTTTTCTGTAGCTGGCGCAGGGCGACACTGCCGATATTGCCAGCGCCAATGAGCCAGACACGCATAGTTCTCTCCTTAGAAAAGCTCTTCAAATCATGCTGAATTGACTGAGCAGATAAAAGAATACGAAAATAACGGTCGCGCCGGCAAACCCAACGACCATACCTGAGAGCATCATCTCTTTTCTGTTCACCACACCGGTCACCGCGACGAGAATCATGCGCGCAGAGCCGCTGGGCAGCGCGAAGGCCAGCGCAATCGAGAAGATCGTGGGGATGACCAAGCGCACGGGATCGATATCGGAAGCTTGCCCGAGTGTAATGAGCACTGGGGTCAGAATCGCGCCCAAAGGCACGTTGTTCATGAACTGCGTGATGCAAAGAGCCAGCAGAATCAGCGCCGCCAGCACGAAAATGAAGGGTAGTCCCTGTAGTGTCGGCGCCATGAGATTGGCAAACCAAGCGCTGGCGCCGGTTTTTTCCAGAGCATCCCCCAGGGTCAGACCGGCTCCGATGACAAAAAACACGCCCCAATTGACACCTTTCAGATCGCTCCAGTCGACGATCTTTTCGACCGAAAGAACGGCCACCGCGCCGATGGCGATAACAGCGCTGCTCAGAAGGGTGGCCGGCAGCTTCAGAAACGCCTCGATGTACGCGCCCGCGACCCAGAGGCTCACTGACACCAGCAGCACAATGATGATCTCCCGTTCCGGGCCGGAAAGCTTCCCCAATCGAGCGATCTCCTGTCGGGCGGGTTCTATATCGATCGTCAGCTTCGGCAGGGCAAAAAGTCGAGGCAATAACAGCCAGACGAGAGGTATCAGCAACAGCACAATGGGCAGACCATATTTCATCCAATCGATGAAACCGAAGCCGTACAATTGATCCAATAGGCCGCTGGCGATGGCATTTTCACCACTGCCCATAATCGTCGCAATCGCGCCGATGCTGGAGCTGTAGCCGATGGCGAGAATCAGGACAGACAGAGCTTTGCGTCCATCCTCCGCCCGAGGCACCTGCTGGGCAATCGTAATGGCCACGGGGATCAGAACGGCTGCGGTGGCGGTATTCAGTACAAACATGCTCAGCCCGCCGGTGATGGCTGTCAAGGCCAAAAGTAACGGGCCGAAATGCCCTTTGCTGCCAACGATCGCATGCAATGCCAAACGGCGCGTGAGGCCGTGTTTGCGTAGGGCTTCTGCTAGAAAAAGGCTACCTAAAATCAGAAATACAACCGGCGTCCCAAACGGCTCGAACGCGCCGCCGGCGTCATCGACGCCCAGCGCGATTTGCGCAATGGGCGCCAGCAGCGCGGCGATGGGCAGCGGGGCCGGCTCCAATGCCAGGATCAAGCCGGAAAAGACAAAAAGAGCCAAAGCCCGGTGCCCGGCCACACTCAGCCCTGCTGGCGTAGGCAAGAGCAAAACGATGGCAGTCAACGCCAACACAAACAGCAATCGCCGCAGATCGAAAACCTTGCGCATTCCTGCCTGAATCGGCTGTTGCAGAACTCTCAGGGGCGTGCTGGGGCGCTGTAAACGGCGTTTGGTGGCGATTGTACGGGTAGCGGCCCGTTCCCGGATCAGCGCGCTGCGCTGCGGTTGGATGGGGGGGCGCATTGGCGCATCGGCGGTCGGCGCTTCGGCGCGCGCACGCGGGCCATTGGGGCGAGAAGAGCCAATCGTGGGGCGAGGCAATGCGGATTTCAGACGGGAGCGG
Source organism: uncultured Caldilineaceae bacterium (assembly GCA_958295915.1). Lineage (GTDB taxonomy): Bacteria > Chloroflexota > Anaerolineae > Caldilineales > Caldilineaceae > Bin5. Next base: position 296,297 of record OY282381.1, on the reverse strand, counting down.
TTGTATGGCATGAGGTAATGATAGTTTGTATCGGAAGAGCCGCCTGCGCCGGGATCGCGCGCTCCCTTCATGGCCCATGGGCCGCTGCGAGCGGGCTGTCATCGACAGAGATGGCGTCAGCTACACAGGCGCATCCCTTCGAGAGCAGAGGACGCGTTGGGATCGATGTCCAGGGCTTTGCGCAGCCAGGGAACGGCCAAATGGCATTCTTTCGGTTTCTTGTAGATGTAGGCCAGCCCCAGAGTATAATAGTAGTCGATGCGGCTTTCTTCGTCGCCCAGAATCGCGACTGCCTGCTCCAGGAGAGGGGCCGCGGCCTCGTAGTTGCGACGGGCGTAGTAGGTTAGGCCCAGATGGGCCAACGCCGCGCCATTCTGCGGGTCGAGTTCCACCGCACGACGCAGAACCCGTAAGGCCTGCAACGAATCGCCGCTATTGTACAGCCCCCAGCCCAACGCATCCAGTGAGAAACTGGTTTCAGCCACAGCAACAGCCTGCTCGTAGCTTTCGATGGCTGCGCCCCACTCATCGAGATAATGGTATTGCCGCCCCTTTTCGATGTACAGATCGGGACGATTCGGCGCCAGCTCGATGGCGCGGTCAAGCTCAACGATGGCTCGCTCGTAGTCTTTCTGCAATTCATACAGAACTGCCAGATTTCGCCGCGCCAGAATATTGTCGGGATCGATAGACAAGGCCTCGTCCAGATATGCCTGGGCGCGGGGCCAGTTGCCCACATCGCTATAGATCTCGCCCAATACCGCCAGGACATCCGGATTGTCCGGCTCCAGATCCAGAGCATCGAAGGCGAAATCGCTGGCTGCTTCGTATTGGCCGAGCCAGTCCAGGGCGCGCGCATGCATTGCCAGCGCGGCCACGTTCTCAGCGTCGATGCGCAGCGCTTGCTGGGAAAGCGCGAAAACCTGGTCGATCTGACGGGCCATCATATACAGGTCGGCCAGGGCAACCAGTGGCTCGGCATTGTCCGGCTCCAGTTCAGCCATCCGTTGCAGGGCAGCGATCGCGCTGCTGAAATCGCCGGCGGCAATGTGCGCTTCCGCCTCTGCCTGCCAGAAGATCGCGCTGCGGGTGGGGGGCGCTGTCGGCTGCGGTGATTGCCTCACAAGCCAGTCCGGACGCTGTTGGTACAGATAGAGGGCCAGGAACAACACAAGGCCGACCCAAACGAAACACCCTTTGCCCCGTCGGCGTCGCGGTTTGTACGTCCAGTCAAGATACATACTATGCTAAGTATAGCGCAAAAGTGACGGTTCAGCCGCCCCCAGACAACAATCGTGACTGAAATATGATGTAGAGCGATGATGATCGCAACGGAGAGATTTGGTTATGATACCTGGGCGTGTCGGCCCCTGGTCTCCGTTGGTCGGGAAGGCGGTTTGGCATGCCGCCGTGCCATGTTGGGCGCCGATGTTATCAGTTGCTGTGGTTCTTGTCTGTGTACAAATCCAGCACAATGGAAGCCTCGGGTTGAAATTTGTCGACCAGCGATATGATGGGCTGACCGGGGCGTAAGCTGGCGCGCCGCTCCCTACGGTGATTCCGCCGGATCGCATTGTGGTTGTTGTACGCGCGTTGCTGGAACCAGTATACGTAGTCTACGCGGAACTCGAAAGCAGTTATGCTGAGACGCCGGATCTGCCCCGGTACCAGAACTGTGAAGCGCAAAATACGGCGGAAATGATTGACCCGCCAGAGGAAAGCCGGCCCAGCCAGCAGGACAACAAACCCAGCCAGCAGCAGCAACGGCATCTCTGCGCGCGTGAAAACGATTCTGCCGAAATATACAGGCAGATAGCCGAGGGTCAGGATAAGGGCTACTGGTATCAGACTGCCGAGAAGAAGGAGCAGACTGACGATCGTCGGCAGATCCAGGAGGAGGAGACCGAGAAGCGTCAAATCGTGTTGTTGTGAATAGATCTGGCGCGGGAGAGATCGAGGACCGGAGCGCATATGAATTGGGGGCTTTACAGGGCCAGCGGCGTCGCTTCGCGATGCTGGGCGACGATCTGAGGCAGCTTTTCCAAGAGTAGGTCGATCTGCTCGGCCGTGTTGCTGAGGCCAAGACTGAGCCGCAGCCCCCCAGCCAGTTGCGTTGCCGGGACACCGATGGCCTCCAGCACGTGGCTGGGCTGCTGACGGGCGCTAGTGCAGGCGCTACCACTGCTGGCGGCAATGCCGGCCAAATCCAGACCGATGAGGATTCCCTCGGCCTCCACATCACGCATAGCAAAACTGGCGTGATTGTCCAGCCGATATATGGGGTGACCGGTAAGCTGTGTCCCTGCGATCGTTTCCAAAATGTGGCCGATGATCCGATCCCGTAGTCCTCGCAGGCGGGTCATTTCTGTGTCTCGTTCCGCTTCGCACAAGGCCAGAGCTGCCGCCATCCCGACGATTCCTGGCACATTTTCTGTGCCGGCTCGCCGCTTGCCCTCATGGCTGCCGCCGGTCAGGAAGGGATGAAAGGGGACGCCCCGGCGCAAGTACAGAAATCCGACACCTTTCGGCCCGTAAAATTTATGCGCGCTGGCGCTGAGCGCGTCGACATGCAGCTCTCCCACATTCAGAGACAGCTTTCCCGCCGCCTGCACTGCATCGGTGTGGAATGGCGCGGCGCGTTCCCGGCAGAGCGCGCCCAAACGGGCAATGGGCTGTACGCTTCCGATTTCGTTGTTGGCGTACACAACGCTGACGATTGCCACATCGGAACCGTCGCCCAGCGCCTCCGCCAGATCAGCTATATCCACCAGACCGGTACTGTCCACCGGCAGAAGAGTCAGATCGAAACCGAAAAAATCGCGCAGGTCCTCTGCGGTGCGCAGCACTGCGTGATGCTCCACCGGCGTGGTGATGATGCGGTTGGCGCCGGTCTGGTTGCGTCGGGCGAGGGCGATCCCCCGTAGGGCGGCGTTGTCGCTTTCGCTGCCGCATCCAGTGAAGATGATCTCACTGCTCCTGGCGCCAAGGATTTCGGCGATAGCGCGCCGCGCGTTGCTCAGACCAGCATAGGCTGCCCGCCCCACATAGTGGATACTCGATGGGTTGCCGTATTTCTCTGCTTGTTCTGTTGAGCCGTAAAATGGTTCCATCGCTGCCAACACTTCTGGGCGCGCCGCTGTCGTGGCCGAGTGGTCCAGATAGATTCGTTTCATTCAGCGTTTTCTCAGATGAGCCGCATGCTGTAGCGCTTGCAGACTCGCATGTTGCGCAATATTGTATTCCATTAGCATAATAGCAAATCTGTAGATACACAAATGAACCGCAGGCGCATCCGCGCGGCTCTGCAGGTGGGCTCGCTGGAGTTGGGCTGCTGTGCCAGAAGACGACGGGAAAGGCTATCATTATGACGCATATCGAGACGATTGTGGGCCGGCAGATTCTGGACAGCCGGGGCAACCCGACAGTTGAGGTAGAGATTCAACTGCGCGGGGGGGCGATCGGCCGCGCAGCGGCGCCCAGCGGCGCCAGCGCCGGCGTTCACGAGGCTGTTGAACTGCGGGATGGCGATATGTCGCGCTACCGCGGCAAGAGCGTCCTGCAGGCGCTGGAGAATGTAAATACCGTTCTGGCCGCTGAACTTGTGGGCGCGGACGCCCTGGATCAGGCACAGATCGACAGCCGTATGCTGGAACTGGACGGCACAGAAAATAAAGGCAGACTGGGCGCAAACGCAATTCTGGGCGTCAGTCTGGCTGTGGCAAGGGCCGCGGCCGCAGCGGTGGGCCTGCCGCTATATCGCTATCTGGGCGGGGTCAGTGCCCACACATTGCCGGTGCCGATGATGAATATTCTGAATGGCGGCAAACACGCGGTCAACAGCACCGATTTTCAGGAGTTTATGATTATGCCAGTGGGCGCCCCCTCCTTTGCGGAAGGGGTGCGTTGGGGCAGCGAAATCTATCACTCTCTGAAAAATGTGCTCCATGAGGCCGGTTACAGTACAAATGTAGGCGATGAGGGAGGGTTTGCGCCCAGTCTTGGGGGGAACGTCGCCGCAATCGAAGTGATACTTGAGGCGATTGAAAAGGCGCGCTATCGACCGGGTGAGGATATATACATCGCTCTGGATCCTGCCGTGAGTGAGCTATACGTCGAGGAGACAGGGCGCTATAAGCTGGACATCGAAGGCGTGGAACTGTCCAGCGAGGAGCTGATCGAGCTGTGGGTGGATTGGCGCGCGCGCTTCCCGATTATTTCCATTGAAGATGGAATGGCTGAGGACGACTGGGAAGGTTGGAAACTGCTCTACGCCAAGATCGGCGGTCAGACGCAACTGGTGGGGGACGATCTGCTGGTGACGAATGTGAAACGGATCGAGCGGGCCATCGCGGAGAAGGCTTGCAATGCTCTGTTATGTAAAGTCAATCAGATCGGCACGCTGACGGAAAGCATCGCCGCCATCGAAATGAGCCATCGGGCCGGCTGGACAGCTGTGGTCAGCCATCGCTCAGGCGAGACGGAAGATACAACGATCGCCGATCTGGTGGTGGCATTCAACACCGGGCAGATCAAAACCGGAGCCCCAGCCCGCAGCGATCGGGTAGCGAAGTACAATCAACTTTTGCGCATCGACGAGGAGTTGGGAGAAACTGCCAGCTATGCGGGGATGGGGGCGGTCCCGCATGTAGACGCTTCAGCGAGGTTGGCGAAAAAATCGGGCGTCTGAAAAGAGCTATGGACCGCTCTATTGTCATACCGACATAGCGATTGCGCTGGGCAATTCACCTGACGACGATAGAAAAAACGAGATGCGCGCGTTTCATTCACGCATCTCGTCTGGTGCCCCCGCTCCGACTCGAACGGAGATGCCCTGATGGGCACAGGCCCTCAACCTGCTGTGTATACCAATTCCACCACGGGGGCGCGATCATACTGTAATCATACGGATTGGCATCGTATCTGTCAAATTCAATCGGCATCAATGGTCGCGTCTACGGACACAGAAAAGGCTGGGAAAAGGGCAGACTTGGCGCGTGCGCCACGCTCCAAATGCCGTGTTCTACGTATGCGGCGGCAGAATCGTCCAGCCGTAGAACGGTGATCGTTTCTTTTTGTCTCCAGCGCCAGGTATTCTTCTTCTAAAAGAATCTCTGCGTTCCAGCCGTCTTTGCGGTTGAACATGCTGCACGGTATGCCGTCTATGCCTGTTTCTGCTTTTCTTCTTCAACCAACACGCGGCGCAGGATCTTGCCCACCTGACTCTTGGGCAGTTCGCTGCGGAACTCCACGAGCCGCGGCACTTTGTAGGGAGCCAAGTTCTGGCGACAGAAGGCGGTGATCTCATCCTGGGCGCTGCTCTGGCCTTCCTTCAGGACGATATAGGCTTTGACAGTCTCACCCCGGACAGCGTCGGGCACGCCGACCACGGCCGCTTCCAGCACTTTTTCGTGCATGTAGAGCACTTCCTCGACTTCGCGCGGCACGATGTTGTAACCGCTGGCGATGATCAGATCCTTCTTGCGATCCACAATATAGAAACAGCCGTCCTCATCCATGCGGGCGATGTCGCCGGTGTGGAACCAGCCGTCCTCGTTGATGCTAGCGGACGTTTCTTCAGGACGCTGCCAGTAGCCTTTCATAACCTGCGGCCCACGGATGATCAGCTCGCCCTCTTCGCCTGGGGGCACGGTCTCGAACTTGCCCTCTGCATTCGGTTCGAGAGTAACAATCGCCACTTCGGTGCTGGACACCGGAAAGCCGATGGATCCTTCTTTACGCATGCCATTGACAGGATTGGCGCACGCCACGGGCGCGGTCTCGGTCAGACCGTAGCCTTCCACCAATTTGCCGCCGGTGATCTGTTCAAAACGGCGCTGTATTTCCACCGGCAGGGCCATCCCACCGGAGAGGCAAGCCTTGATAGAGCGCAGATCGGATTCGGTGACTTTCGGATGGTTGATGATCGCCGTGTACATCGTCGGGATGCCAGGGTACATCGTCACCTTTTCGCGCTGCAAGATCTCCAGAATCAAATCTGTTTTTCGCGGATCCGGTGTGACGATCAACTCCGCGCCGCTAAAGATAGCGAAAAGCATCGCCACGGTCATGCCGTAGACATGGAAAAACGGAATCGCGCCCAGCATCTTTTCGCCGCCGTATTGCAGAGTTTGGTACCAGGCCTCCAACTGCTGGATATTGGACATAAGATTCCGGTGGGTCAGCATCGCCGCCTTGGGCGTGCCGGTTGTGCCGCCAGTGTATTGGAAGATAACCACATCATCCGGGCCGACGTCGATGCTGGGCAGGTGGGGGGGGCTTGTCTGGATAAGATTGTCAAAGCTCCAGATGCCGGGGCCATCCGGCACGTCGGTCATCTGGCCGCCGCGCCGCACCTGCTTTTCCACAAGTTTGTTGAATGGAAACCCCAGTGGCTCGGGGACATCTGTCACAATGATATGCCTGAGGTCCGTGCCGTCCTTCGCCTGCGCTACCCGCTCGTAGAAGCCACTGAGAATGACAATCGCCGACGCGCCGCTATCTTCCAGGAGGTGGCCGAGCTCCCGGGGCGTGTAGGTCGGGTTCGTGTTGACAATAACACAGCCAGCTTTGAGCGCGCCGAAAAAAGCGATCACCTGCTGGGGGATATTGGGCAACATAATTGCAATCCGATCGCCCTGTTGCAGCCCGATTCTGCGCAAGGCAGAGGCGAAGCGATCAGCGGACTCCTTCAGCGCGCTGTACGTTTGTGTGGCCTGGACGGAGATCCCCAGGGGAAGGTATGCCAGCAAAAGTCGCGTTGCGATATGATTTGCATACGTTTGAGCCGATGCATCCAGCATTTCGTGCGTTAGCTGGCCGCTGTACTCGATCGTCTCCGGCACACCCGATTCGTACTTCTGTACCCACGGTTTCTGCTCGTAAATTGACATTGCTCTCTAGGCTCCTTTGCTGGAAACTGTTAAGTTCAGAAGCGGGATTCCAAGATAAAAGTTGTCGGTACTCAACCATCCAACGATTGCCACTTGAGTCGTTTCCATACAAAGAGTATACCAAAGGACGCGGTGATTTGGCAATCGCAATGAATCGTATAGCTATGTGGGGTTGCGTTTGTTTTCGGTGGATGTTTTGTTCAGCGTCCCCGCTCTTTGACATGTCCAATCGGAGGCAAGTATACTTGCAAGGAATCAAGTTGACTTTCGCATTGCGTACCGGGCATGGGCAAATAGGATGATCCCTCTGATTCAGAGATACGTGCAGGAGCCGGTGTGGGCCGTTGTGGGGGCCAGCAACAACCGGGCCAAATACGGCAACCGTATCTACCGCACACTACGGGCAGCCGGCTACCGAGTCTATGCGCTGAATAAAGGTGAACGTCTTATTGAGGGCGATACCGCTTACAGTAGTTTGCTCGACCTGCCGGAGCCGCCGACGGTTGTGAATCTGGTGGCGCCGCCGCGGGAAGCGCACGCCGTTGTGCAGCAGGCGAAAGCCGCGGGCGCGCGGGCCGTTTGGTTTCAGCCGGGCGCCGAAAACGCCGCCGCCAGCCATTGGGCGCAGGAGAACGGGCTTGACGTTATCGAAAGTTGTATTCTTGTTCATGTCGCCCGCATCCCCTACGACCACGACCTCCGCGTTTCGTCCCCAGACCCTACCCCCTCCACTCGCTGAGCGCGTCGAGCGCGGGCGCGGGTGAAGGGCTCCAAGCGAGGAGTAAGAACCCGGAACGGTATCGGTCTCTCCCATTGTGGAAATGAATCGAGACCCTACCTTACTCATGAACCCATAACGCAACTTGGCAACACCTGTACTGAACAAGGATGAATCCTTATGCGGATGTCGAAACTGTTTTTTCAGACACTGCGGGAAGCCCCCGCAGATGCGGAAGTGCGTAGCCACCAGCTCATGGTACGGGCCGGGTTGGTCCGACAGGTGGCCGCCGGTATCTTTGCGTATACGCCCCTGGGGTTGCGGGCCAAGAAGAAAATTGAAGCGATTATGCGAGAAGAGATGGACGCCATCGGCGGGCAAGAGATCGTGATGCCTGTAGTGCAGCCGGCGGCGCTGTGGAAACGCAGCGGTCGTTGGTACGAAATCGGTGACGATCTGGCCCGGCTGACCGATCGCGGCGGACGTGAACTGGTGCTGGGCATGACCCATGAGGAAGTGATTACGGATCTGGCCGCCGGCGTCATCAGCAGCTACCGACAACTGCCCCTGATGCTGTACCAGATTCAGACGAAATTCCGCGACGAACCCCGGCCCCGCGGGGGGCTGATTCGGGTGCGGGAGTTCACAATGAAGGACGGCTATTCGTTCCATGCGGACCACGCAAGTCTTGACGCCTATTATCCTCTCATCTACCAGGCCTATTTCAACATCTTTGGGCGCGCGGGGCTGGAGGTCATCGCCGTCGAAAGCGATACAGGCATGATGGGCGGCACAATGGCGCATGAATTCATGGCTCTGACAGCGGTTGGCGAGGACACTCTTCTACTTTGTGATGAATGTGGCTATAAGGCAAATCGGCAGGTTGCCACGTTCGTGAAGTCGGAGGGGGCCGAACGAAAAGTAGAGGAGGCGCTCCCACTGGAAGAGATCGCGACCCCCGGCGTCGATACGATCGCCGCGCTGGCTTCCTTTCTCGATATTCCGAAGAGTCGGACAGCGAAAGCGATTTTCCTGGTGGCGACGAGGGAGGAAGATGGGCAGGACAAAGAGCAGTTTGTCTTCGTAATCGTGCGCGGAGATATGGACTTAAATGAGACAAAACTGACGAATGCGTTAAAGGCCCGTCATCTGCGCCCCGCCCAGCCAGCGGAAATCAGGGCAGTCGGCGCGCAGCCAGGCTACGGTTCTCCGGTTGGCATCCAGAGAGAACGAGTCCTGTTGGTTGTGGACGACCTGATTGCGCGCAGCCCGAACCTGGTGGCCGGCGCCAATCGAGAAGGCTGGCACTACAAGAATGTCAACTGTGGCCGGGATTACAAGCCAGACCTGGCGCTGGATGTTGTGGCAGCAGCCGAGGGATATCCCTGCCCCATCTGCCGCGCCCCTTTGCGCTCTGCGCGCGGTGTGGAAGTGGGCAATATCTTCAAGCTGGGCACGAAGTACAGCCAGGTGATGGAAGCCACATTCTTAGACGAAGACGGTAAGAATGCGCCGATGGTGATGGGCTGCTACGGCATCGGCTCCGGTCGGCTGATAGCCAGTGTCATCGAAAAGCACAACGACGAAAACGGCATTGTATGGCCGATTACGATTGCGCCCTACCGTGTATATCTGGTCAGTCTGGCGACAAAGCGTACGCCGGAGGTAACAGAAGTGGCGGAGCGGATATATGCGCAGCTACAGGAAGCTGGCATTGAAGTGCTGTACGATGACCGGGACGAGCGGGCCGGCGTGAAATTCAATGATGCCGACCTGCTGGGTATCCCCATTCGCCTGACAGTTGGAACGCGGGGGGTGAAAAACGGAATCGCTGAATTGAAGTTGCGCCGCAGCGAAGAATCTCTTGCCTTGCCACTGGCCGATATCGCTCATCAGGTACAGGCAACTGTCGACGCCGAGACAGCAAGAATTCTCGCAGCCCTTGTGACCGAGCCGTTGACATAGAATCGGCGCAAATTTGCTGTGCTCTGATTTTGACTTTGATCGTGCTTGCGTGCTAAAGTGAAGAGTATGTCCCTACCTTCAACCGCCGTTGTGAAGCGAAGTAGACGCCACACGGCTCAACAGAGAGAGCGCTGAAAATGCGAATTGAACTGTCTGTTAGCATTGGTTGTGACACTTTCGCTGCGAGGAGGAGTGCGCCTGTCCGTTGAGGAAATCCTGGATTGTTTCCCAAACCGTGGATGCGTGTTTCAACCGCTCCACGGTTTTTTTATAGAAACAGCCCGTAAAATCCAAGCCTTACTCACATACATCACAGTCAGGCCTGGGATATAAGCCTTTGACACCGGCGAAAAAATCAAACGTGAACGCTGGATGAAGCAGGGCGAAAAGAACATCGGTGATGTTGCCTGGCATCATAGAAGCCCAGGCGCTTTAGCCCTGGGAGCAATCACCGGCTGAAGAATCGAAACCGGGTCGATCCTGTCAACCCAGGAACGCGCCCACAATACCAGAAAGGAGGTGGACAGAACCAGTGTTTTCGTCGTCTTCAACCCCCGGGAATCTGATGTGAACGTATTGGTTATGAATACGCAGTATTTGAATCTCAAGAATGGAGAAGGAGCTTTGATCACCATCCGGCCCTTTGAAAAGAAAGACGAGGACTACCGGCACGCTGTCGATATCGTCAACTCCGTGTGGGTAGAGTATCCAGATACAGTGGAAGAGTGGAAGGAATCTGACGAGAAACGAGCGAAAACGCTCAAATGGGGACGCTTCTTCGCTGAAGTCGACGGCCGGCCCGTCGGTTTTGCCAACTACAACCAGTCCTTATGGCTGAATCATCCGGGCAAACTGTGGGTCGGTGTCAACGTGCGGCCGGAGTTTCGAAATCGAGGTATCGGCACAGCTCTCTGGCAGCGTCTGAGCCAGGAGATCGAGCAGTTCGACCCCTTGCGCCTCCTCACCAGCGCCAGAGAAGATTACGTTGAAGGGGTTCGATTCGCCCAGAAACTCGGCTTTACTGAGCGAATGCGTGACTGGGAATCCCGACTGGACCCGGCCACTATCAATCTGGCCGACTGGGAACGCTATGCGCAGCGCATGGCCGAGCAGGACATTGAAATCAAGACGGTCGCAGAGTTGACGTCCGACCCAAATCGGGATCGCAAACTCTATGAACTGGAATGGGCGATTGATCAGGATGTGCCCAGCCCGGAACCGCCGATGAAGGCGCCTTTCGACGAGTTTCAGAAGGTTTGGGAACGGACAAATCTTGTGACTGATGGCTGGTTTGTCGCCTTGGATAACGGTGAGTACGTGGGGATGAGCAATTTCTGGTTGAGTCAAGCGGATCCGAACCTTCTCTACGTCGGCCTTACAGGTGTGGTTCGTTCTCACCGCAAGCGCGGAATCGCTATGGCCCTGAAGCTGCGGGGGATCGACTATGCCCAGAAAAAAGGCATCGGCGAAATCCGCACCTGGAACGAGTCGAATAACCAGGGGATGTTGGGAATCAATAACCGCCTGGGTTTCGTGCGTCAGCCGGCCCACATCGACTTTGTGAAGGAAATTCGAGCGGAACGACCAGAGGATGCTGAACTCTCCCTGGTGGATACGTCTGAGGAAGAATTGGCCGCTGAAACTGTTTCTTCGGCCTAGCCGTCTTGGGTGTCTGGCGCCTCCTGTTGGCCAGGCCGCAAAAACCCAACCGCATACAGAGTATGGGTATTGCAAATGGTAGGGGCTATGTACGCCCCTGCCATTGCTCATTTCAGGCTACATGTCTACAGCCGCTCCAGTATGCCAATCAGCAGTTGCGTCAGTTGGGGCACAACTGCTTTGCCGGTCTTCAGAATCTCCTCGTGGCTGGTTTCGCGATCTGTGTCCAGTTGATCTATCGCCTCATCGGTTATGGTGCTAATGCCCAGCACCCGCATCCCAGCGTGCATGCCGACCAGCGTCTCCGGCACAGTGCTCATCCCCACCGCGTCCGCGCCCACGAGCCGCAGAAAGCGAACTTCCGCCGGCGTCTCAAAGTTGGGGCCGGCCACATAGGCGTAAACACCCTGGCGCAGAGAGATATCCAGATTGCGGGCCGTATCCAAGGCGAGCCGACGCAGAAACGGCGTGTAGGCTTCCGTCATCGACGGAAAGCGCGTCCCAAACGACGGAATATTGGGTCCGCGCAATGGATTGTGACCCGCCATGCCCACGAAATCCATATGATCGACGATCAGCATCAGATCTCCGGCATGAAAATTGGGGTTCAGCCCGCCCGCCGCGTTCGTCAAAATCAGCGTTTCCACACCCAATCGGCGCATCACGCGGATGGGAAAGGTAATCTCCTCCGTTGTATACCCTTCGTACAGATGGATGCGCCCCTGCATTGCCACCACTGTCTGGCCAGCCAATTGGCCGACGATTAGTTGTCCCTCATGTCCTGTTACTGTGCTGGTGGGGAAGTGTGGGATCCGCTCAAAAGGAATTGCAATCGCGTCTTCGATGGCCTCTGCCAGCGGATTGAGTCCGCTGCCGAGAACCAGACCGGTCAACCGTTGTTCGCGGGGCTTCTGCGCTTCAGAGGCCATCGACGTTGAATCTTTTGCCAGGCCGAAAGCGGCATTCGATCTGTCTGTTTGGGCACGCACAAAATCTGCCGCGCTGTCATAATCCGCAAGCTCAAAATGGGCGGACATATGTATCCTCCTTAAGGGGTCATGAACACAAAACGAGGGTTGGTTCGCAGAGATTCGGTCATCTAGCTTGTGGCGTCGGCCCAATCAGCGTGAGAGCAAGGACGCGCTCTGCGTCTGGAGCTTGCCATCAATAACGACTGCTGATGCACGAGTTCTCAACTCGTCAGGGACCTGCTTGCGGCTGTCGCACGCATTCGATTTGCAATATACTTGCGTTGTGCTGGCGCTGGCATGGCCTAGCCGCTGCTGTGCCTCTTTAATGTCCACGCCTGAGTTGAGAAGATGGAAGGCGAAACTGTGGCGTAGCGTGTGAGGCGTGACAGGTGTTGTAATGCCGACTGCATTGACGGAATCACGGATTATCAACCATAGCCCCTGTCGAGTCAGGCGTCCCCCCCGGTGATTGAGAAAGAGGGCTGTTTCGTCCTCTTCATTTGCAGCTTTCAGAAGTGGGCGGCTGTCGACAGAGTAACGTCGCAATGCGGACACAGTTCTTTCGTATAGAGGGAGGGTTCTACGGGTGCGCCCCGCTCCCCCGCAGGTAACTGTCCCGCTTTCCAGATCCACGTCGGTCAGATTCAATTTGACGAGTTCCGATACCCGCATACCTGTTGCGTAGAGAGTTTCCAGCAGCGCTTGGTCCCGCACTGCTTTGGGCGTGGCCTCCCGTTCCAATGCGGTGAGTATACGGGTAATCTCCAATTCACTGAGGGGCTGGGGAAGGGCTCTTTCTACGGGCGGCGATCTGAAGTCTCGAATTGGATTGCAGGAAACGAGATGGTTGCGCTGCAAGAAATTGAAGAAGCTCTTGATTGAAACCAGCTTGCGAACAACGGTGGCAGAGGCGTATTCGCGCTTCTGGAGCTCGTCCACATAACGCTGGACAACAACAGCGCTCACTTCGGCCCAGCTGCTGAACGTCGTGGCCAGCGCGCTTTCACGACAGCGCAAAAACGCCAAAAACTGTTGAAGATCGGTGCGATAGGCTGTGGCGGTGCTGTCGCTGCTGTTTCGTTCACGCAGTAAAAATTCTATGAAAAGATCGATGTCCGTCTTCATGCTGCGTCTCTCGCCTCTGTAAGCGGATAACTGATTGTACGCAAGCGGGTCGAAGGGGGGAAGAGAGTGTACGCGTAATCGCTCGTCCACCCGTTCAGGGCTTTATCTGTCTGATCGTGAATGGCAGTGTCGATATGCTGAAAGAGTCTGCTGATTGGGTAGCTGCGGTCTGTGTGAATGCCTGCTCACTGACAACAGATCATCACACAGCCCCCGCGGGCCCGTGGAAGCGCGATGCCTCCTGACCCTGGGTTTCTGGAGGCAGGAGGCGCCAGCGAAACTTCTGCGACCAGTCGTTGGGCCTATCCTCCACTACATCGGCGATCAGTTCGCCCAGCACTGGCCCGAATTTGAAGCCATGACCACTCCCCCCTGTGGCCACACTCAGCCCCTCCTTTTCTGGATGCCGGTCGATCCACAGATGCTCGTCCAGGGTATCATTGTATAGGCAGCGGCGGGTGTAAACGATCTCCGCATCCAAGAGCGCGGGAAATGTGGCGCGCAAGAAACTGCGCAGGTGGGCAAAATCTTCCTCATATATGATCCGTTCGTCGTGCTCCGGGTGTAGTGGCAGGCCGATGCCGTGATGCGCTACTTTTACGATCCCTTCTCGCAACAAGGGGAAGCCGTACCAGCCGGTGCGGGACGTGTCCGCGGTGAAGACGACAAAATTCGGCGCTGTAAACAGCGTTGGGTCCGTCGGCTTCAGGTGAAAAATCGGGTGGCCGGTGGCCCGCATCACCTGCTGCAACTCCGGCATCAGCCAGGGCGTCCAAGAGCCAGCTGCCACAACTGTGTGGTCAGCCAAAAACGTCTCCCCCTCCCGCGTGCGCATGCCGCTCACGCGGTTGCCGCGCGACAGGAACTCGTCGGCAGTCTGGCCGGCGCGTACAGCCACGCCGGCCCGCGCTGCCTGTTCGACGAGTCTGCGAACCACCCGTTCGCTCTCCGCATACCCCCCCCGGGCGTGATAAAAGCCTTCCACATATGCGCCGGCGCTCCTCCAGGCTGGGAAACGCCGGGCGATGTCGTCGCCGGACAGTCTTTCGGGCGTCTGCCCTTCCTCCAGCAACATCCGCAAGCTGTTGTCGAGATATTCGCTGTCGGATATCGTTCCCTTGGCCACCATTAAAACGCCGGTTTCATGGTACAGTTTCTCGCCAAACTGCTCATTCCAGCGATGAAAGCCCTCGATGGCGCGGATGACCATGCGCATATACTGGCGGTCGCTACCGTACTCCATGCGCACGACTTTGCTGACGTCTGTGGAGGCGGCTAGTGGATAGGGTAGCGGGCCGGGGTCGATGAGCGTCACGCTGTAGCCTCGCCGGCGCAGTTCCAGCGCTGTCGTCACACCGAAGATACCGGCGCCGACGATGAGGAAATCAGAAGATGCGGGCATAAAGAATTCCTGTTCAATTGCATTGGCTGTGGCCGGAGCAGAGCAACGGGTCGGTTGCGCGTTGATTCAGGCGCTGGAACTGCTCAGTTGGGAGACAGCGGCCCCGGCGCCCTTTTCCAGAATGCTGCCGTCGTTCGTAGCCGTGAGGAAGCGGAAGCCCTGTTTGGCTCGGTGCAGCGCGTCGTCTACGCTGCGGCCGGCAAAACCCGGGATTTTGCCTGTGTTCTTGCATGCCTGCAGAATCTTTTCCAATGCCTGGGCATGCTCCTCACGCTCGTCCATCTGCGCTGGGGGGAAGCCCAGGGACAAGGATAGGTCTGACGGGCCGGTCCAGCAGCCGTCTATGCCGGGCGTGCCGAGGATTGCCTCAGCGTTCTCGACCGCCTCAGCGCTTTCCAACTGCACGGCCACAAAAAGCTGCTCGTCGATCCAGGTGGGGTAGTCGGCCCCATACACTTTGGCGCGTCCCCAGCCCCAGGAACGCTTGCCTGTGGGGGGAAGACGGCAGGCGTCGGCTACAGCCTGCGCCTGTTCTGGTGTATCGACCATCGGCACGATAATGCCCATCGCGCCTTCATCCAGCAGGCGGCCGATAAGTGTGTAGTCATTACGGGCGACCCGGGCCATTGGAATAGCGGGGCTGCCGGTGATGGCAACGAGCGCGGCGATGGCGCTGTCATCGCCCCAGGACCCGTGCTGGCGGTCGATCATGACGAAGTCGATGCCGCTACGACTCAGCAGTTCGGCGATGAGAGGCGACCCCATCCCCAAGCCGAAGCCGAAAGCGGGTTGACCGGCGAGCATCTTCTGTTTGGCTGTATTGAGAATCACAGCTATGTCTCCTGGAATGTCAGAGAGCGATGGTTGGGCCGGAGAAATTGAGGCCAAAACCATCAAGATTATTGGAAGCGTTACCGGTAGATACTAACGGCAGTCGCGTTCAATGTCAAAAGCAGAACGATATATGGGCGCGTCTCAAGATGAGGCGCGTTTCAAGATGGGGCGCGTTTCTGGCTCACCTTTGTCGAACGGCGCAACGATGCCCGACTGTCGGGAGGTTGCGCCGTCCGATAGGCAAGCTATACTGGATTCAGCTCAGCGTCTCAGCGTTTATCATTCTGATTCAGACAATGTGTTACAATTGCCTGAAGTGGAACCTTCACGCAGTGCGTCTCCCCATGAGAGCTTCTGTTGCCTCGCGGCGTCTCGGGAAAGATGGCTACGATGACCCAAGCCGAGTCCGGCCCAGAGAAGCAAACCGAAACGATTCCTCCATCTGAGCAGAACGCCCGGAAGGTTCGCCCTGACACAAAAGGGAGCGGAAGCAGGCCGTCATCCACTGCCCTGGTGCTTACTGTTTCCGGAACAGTGGCATTTGCCATTATGGGCGATTCGCTGCTGTATGCAATCCTGCCCCTTGCAGCGGGAGATCTGAGCCTGGCGCCTCAGCATGTGGGCCTGCTGTTGAGCGCCAATCGCCTCATCCGCCTGCTCTCGAATACGTGGCTCAGCGCGTTGTTTGCGCGCTTCGGTCCCTACCGAACTTTTGTCTTTTCGGCCATTCTGGGCGTGCTGACGACAGCTGTATACGGTTTGGAGTGGGGTTTCCTCGCGCTGCTGGTGGCGCGGATGGCATGGGGAATCAGTTGGTCCGGTCTGCGTCAGGGGGCTTTTCAGTCCATCTGGGCTGGAGCGGATACAGAGGCAGGCCGGTTGATGGGGCTGATGTGGGGCGTCGTGCGGGGCGGCAGCGCAGTCAGTGCCGTACTCGGCGGCTTTCTCTTCGATCGCTACGGTTATCGGCTGGCCGTCTGGACGATCGCGGCATTGTCGGTATGGGCGATCCCCATCGCGCTGCGCCTCTCCTGGCCTACGGGCGCACACCCTCCCCACGCTCCCCCCCGTTCCCCTCCATTTCAAAATTTGCTCCAAAGTTGGCAGGAGTCGCTGTCAGATCCCTTGCAGCGAGCCGTCCTGCTCGTAGGGTTTTTCAAGCTGATGCTCAATGCGATTCTGATTGCCACGGCTTCTCTGTTCCTGGCCGAGCGATTCGGGGGGCGCGCGGGCGGCGTGCTGCTAGGATTGGAGGTTGGCGCGCTGGCCGGCATCGTTCTCGGAACCCGCTGGTTTTCTGATCTGTTTCTCGGCGCGGTAATGGGGGCTCTTTCAGATCGGGTTGGGCGCATTCGGCTGACCGTCTTACTCATCTCGCTACTCAGCCTCGGCCTGGTGGTCATGTTGTGGGCCAGCAGCCTCCTGTCGATTCTCGCACTGCTGGCTGTGCTCATTATCAGCACCGGTGTCAACGTAGTGCTGGACGCGTACGCCAATCAATTGGCGTTGGTCACTCCCCAGCCGGAGCTGTTCGTGGGCGCCTATGCGACGGCCTCGGATTTCGGATCCGCGTTTGGTCCCTTGCTTGCCTTTACGCTCGTCATGGCTGTGGGTTTTGCGCCGGTGTATGGGGCCGCCGCCTTGCTGCTCCTGCTGACTGTGCTGTATCTGGTCGCGCTCGATGCCCGCCTCGCGGCCAGAGCGGACACAAGACCTGTCCCTACTCTACGTTCCCATTGAGAGGAGATCCCATGCAGTTCATTGGACAGGAGATCGATGTGATATTGCCCAGCGGTTTCTCGCTGGAGAAAAAGCCACCCGCACCGGAATCCTTTCAATGGCATGGAGAGCGATATACAGTGACAGAGATGCTGGCCGCGTGGCATCGCTACGGGAAGCCGGAGATACGAACGCAGGGCGGGCGGCCTCCCTATTTCGTGCGCAGCGCTCGCTCACAAGGATCTTGGGGCCAAGGGCGGGCCTACTACCGAGTACGTACAGAGGGCGGGCGGCTGTTTGATCTGTACTATGACCGGGCGCCCAAGGGCCAGCGTCGCGCCGGCTCCTGGTTTCTCTGGCGAGAGCTGGCCCTGGAAGAGGAATCAGTCGGCCTTGACGGCAGTGACCAGTGACCAGTGGTTAGCGACCAATTCATGTTACGCATATTTCGGTCTGATTCGTAGCAGAGTTGCGGGCTGCTGAATGCGGGGATCGGCTGCGCTGTGCGAGTCTGTTCTCTGCGGCTTGTGATCGGCTTGTGATCATGGAAGTTCTGTCACGGCGTTTCTGTGGCATCCTGGGGAGGCGTCCTGGGGATGGCGTTCGGGCGGTTTGTTCGGGCCGGGACGGTCTATCTGTGGCGCGTGTTGGCTAGGGCAACTGCGCCAGGAGGTCACGGAGCGGCGGGTACAGAATGCCTGCTATCCCGATGCCCATCAGCCACTTGAGCGCTCTCTGTTCCGATTGGACGACTGCTATATCCGACTTGACGGCTGCTATAGCCCCTTGCAGCTCCGACTTGACGGCTGCTATAGCCCCTTGTAGCTCCGACTTGACGGCTGCCATAGCCCCTTGCGGCTCCGACTTGACAGTCTGCAGATCGGCTTTGGTTGCCAGGTGTTCGTATGCGCCTTCGATGCGGGCGAGGCGTTCAGTTGGCATCGGGACGTTGCGTTGCGCTTCCAGCCGTGCGATGCGTTCTTCCAGGGAGGCGGGCGCCGCTGTCGTTGCCATAGCTTTAGTCTCCTGACCGGTCAGAGAGGAGGTTGACTTGCGCCTCTGCTCGGAAGAGGCGCTATAGAAATCGATCTTTCACATCCCGACCTTATTCTCTTATTCTACCTGCTTTGTCAACCACTGCGTAACATGAGTGACCAATTTGTAATTCGTAAACTGACCACTAATCACGCGACGGCACATCGCTGAGCGTAACTACATCTATGAGCACGCTTGTGCGCCGATGCGGCGAGGTTTCGTAGACATTGAAGATGAGAGTGATCTCTTTGCCGGCATACCGGCTCATGTCCAACGAACGGTATTGCCAATCGCTGCTCCGATGCTGTATCAACAGATAGTGCGCCGGGTGGCCATCCTCCACAACGATCACCTCGAATGTGTCGTGTTCCAAGTCAGATTCGCTACTTTCCATCCGATAGGCAAACGCCAGGTATGGACGTCCATCTGGTACCCGCAGTCGCTGGGAAGCGGTACTGTTTCCTCCGGCGCCGCCCTCGGTCCCCGGAACGCCCAGGGTGGGCACAAAGTCGCTTGCCAGCCGCAGCGCGTGATCGGAAGTGTTCGGCTGTTTCTCGACCTGGGCGGTTGAACTGCCGGAGATCTCCCAGCCGGACAGGTTGCGCTCAAAGTCGCCGTTCGTCACTGCATTCGGTCGCGGCGCAAAGAGCAGCACCAGCTTTTCTGTTAGGTTGAAGGCTCGTCTGCGGATGAGCAGTTGGTCGTCGACGAAGATATTCCAGCTACCGATAGGCACAACCAGGGAGAAGTGGCCATCGGCGTCGGTGACAGTTGTGACATCTCCGATCCGCACTTTGACCCCCGCGACACTCTCCCCAGCTGGATCGATCACGCTACCGCTCACATCGCTGTTGACAGCGACGGTCGTCTCCGCCAACACAGGCATTTCCTCTAAGCGGTACCCCAGCCGGTCTTGGGCTTGGACGCTGAAACGATAGCGGCGGCCTGTCTCACCGTTGAAAAAGGCTCTGCCATACCCGTCCACATTCTCCTGCCAAAGTTGCCAGGGGTCGTCATCGACTCGTACCCAGACAGAGACCGATTCCAACCCGGATCCCCAGTCATTCACCTGCCAAGTGACAGGAAAGGAAGGCCGGGAATACTCTGGCAGACTCTGTATAGATGCGGTGGGCGGCAATGTGTCCTGCTCGATCAGCATGAACGGCTCGCCGTAGATGCCCATGCCGTAATTTCCACTGTCGTCGAGCCAATTGCGATTGGTGGCGCCAGGAAGGCCGATTTGATAGTAGCTGTTCACCGGTGTCAGGGAGAGTTCGCTGCCGTCCATGCGAATCATGCGGGCGTTGGTTCCTGTGGCCGGAATGCGTCCTGTCTGCGCTTGCGACGTGATCGACCAGGTCAGCAAGCGACGCTCGTTTGTTTCCCGGTGATAGAAGGCCACCCGGCGCACGCGGTGGCGATCGATATCGGCCCAGATAAGCTCTGTGTCGGTGAGGTAACGGTTCGCCAGCACAAACGCTGAATAGGCCAGACGTGATTCCGCGTTGGACGGGGAACAAAAGCTGCCGCTCTCATTTTTGGCAAGGCCGAAACCATCCGGCGAGTCGACTGCCACCACATTGCCGCAGTCGTCGTGGAGCATAAAGTGGAAGATCGGTCCTCCGCCCGCCAGCCGGGTGTAGGCGATGTTCTGCCAGATATACGACGCCTGCTCTACGGGGTTGGCCCGCCACGGGCTGGGACAAGTGGGTCCGGGATAGTCGTCGCAGATAGGTACGCCACTTTCGGTAATCCAGATCGGTTTGTGCGTCCAGCCCCGCCTGTCCAAGGCATTCCGCACTTTTCGCGTATACTGATAGCCTACGTAGGAAAGGGAGTAGTGATGACTGCCGGCGGCGTCGAAGAAACCGTCGTAGCGATCACTCAATGGATCTGCGCGCAGTGTGTCCAGCATTTCGTAGAGCCACCGGCCGTTGGCGAAATGGGCCAAGCCGCCGAACACCACGTAGGCGTCGGCATCGATAGATTTGATGACGATGTAGGCCACCTTCAGGAGACGGGCGTACTCCTGGGGCGTGCCAGACCAGAAGTGACACAAGTCAGGTTCATTCCAGATTTCCCAGTGGCGAATACGTGTGTCGGCCTCGCCGCCGGGCATATAGCGTTTGACAGCCTCACCCACATAGCGCGCCCAGGGATTGGTCGGATTGATGCGTGTGCCGGCCGGCGCTTCATCCCTACCGTCGATGAAGATCGGGTTCCACAGGCCAAAGGGGGCCGGCGGCCCATTGTGGGGGTCGCACGTATCAGCCTGAATCCGCATTTCCGGATGAGAGGGATCTTCCAGATTGGCGTTTTCAAGCGAATTCGGCGACAGGGGCTGTTGCTGCGGAGAATCGCTTTCGACATCGATCTCCAGTATGTCACACTCCCCCCCGACTTCCTGAGGATCACAATCCGCGGTTCGCTGCACCTGTCCCGGCGGCAGTCTCACGAACGAGCCGCCCACTGCCGAGTTAAGCGGTCGTCCAAGCCGGTATTGGCGGGGCGTACCCAGCAGGATCGCCAATGTGTCCAGTCTCTGGGCTTCGTTGGCGCGAATGGCATTGTCCTGGCTCGACCAGTCGAACTGTCCGAATCGTTTTTCGACCTGCTCCCAGTACAGAGGAAAACGGTCCATGCGGGCGCCGGTCTCCACTCCCCGCTGGATTCGCTGCGCGCCGCTGACGGTTTCAGCAGAGTTTACAAAGGCCAGTCCAAATTCGGAGGCGGAGATGGTCGCCGTAACCGCTGAGGAAGATTGAGCCGCTGCTATTCGATGTTGGCTGGGGCGGAGAAACACTTCCGGCGCTTGAGAATTCTGAAGGAGAGCGGCTTCCAAGGCCGCTGGGCCGCTATTGAATGGCGCGTCCACAACGACGCCCGACTGCTGGAAGGTTGCGCCATTCAAGTCGCTTGTTGAGGATGCTGTTGCGGTCTGGGCCTCTTGTGCGAAGGGACGCAACAGAAGGACGGCGACCACTGCAGCAAGAATGTATGCCGCCCATAGCAGATATGTCCGTTGTTCTGTAGTCCCCCAACGGACTTTTGCCCACCAGGAGAAAAGAACCGTTCTCAAAATAAGAAGAGGGTTCTTTGCCAGAGAAGAGAACCGTTGCATGAAACCATCATCCTATCGTGGGGATATCAGCGTCCTACACATGTGTCCTAATTCGGCATTCCCTTCAGTTCAACACCTGAAGAGCGCTCATGCCTCAAAGGTAAGTGTACCATATTCATCGTGCGCGGGTCAGCTTGACTCAGGGCGAAATTTCTCTGAGCGCAACAGAACGCTTCTCTTGCAACGACCGGCCCGCGGCCAGGGCCAGCGCGACCGGCATCCGTCCATCGCTACCTGTGACCTCCACCTCTGTGTCGTCAAGAATGGCGCGGATGAATGAACGCATCTCATCGGCATAGGCCAACTGGTAGCGTTCGAGGAAAAAATAAAGAGGTTTGGGATAGATGACTCCGACGCTGGTTTGCCGTATTACCCGATCCGGCGTGTTGTTTTCGCACGAGACCGAGCCGAGTGAGCCGAGGACCTCCACCTTCTGGTCATAGCCGTACACGGCTTGCCGGCAGTTGGTGATCACACCCAACGCGCCGTTACAGTAGCGCAACGTAACGACGGCGGTGTCGATATCGCCCGCCTGTGCAATGGCCGGATCTACGCGTACGGCCCCACTTGCCGTCACCTCTTCCACTTCGGCGTCAAGAAGAAATCTGGCCATATCGAAGTCGTGGATCATCATGTCCAGAAAGAGGCCACCAGACATTTCAATATAGCTGATCGGCGGCGGGGCTGGGTCGCGGCTGGTAATGTGTACCAGATATGGCGCGCCAATTTCACCGTTGCGGATAGCATCCCGCACCCCGCGGAAGTTGGGATCGAAGCGGCGGTTAAAGCCAATCTGCAGCTTGACATCGTTTTTTTCGACGGCTGCCAGGGCGCTGTCGACAGCAGCCAAATGCAGAGCAATTGGTTTTTCGCAGAAGATGTGCTTGCCGGCCTGAGCCGCTTGAACGATGAATTCAGCGTGGGTGTTCGTGCTGGAGCAGATGGCGACGGCATCGATGGAGTCATTATGAAAGACATCCGCCGGGTCACCGCTGGCTTGTGGTATGCCAAAGCATTGCGCTGTTTTCTGCGCGGCCTCTTCGAAGACATCGGCAATGACAATCACCTCTGCCTCCGGAATATGGCGGGTCAGATTTTCGGCATGCACTCGCCCTATCCGCCCAGCGCCGATGATTGCGAATCTGACCGTTCCACGATTCGGCGTTCCCCTGCTGTGATGTATATGATTAGGGCGCTCATCCCTCACGCGCCTGTCTCCGATTGAATTTCATTCACCGAAATCCAGCGCCCTTCCCGGGCGCTCACAGCGGCGGCATCGGTGATACGCTGAATGATTGCTCCGTCTTCAAGGCTGGGGCTGTATGGATGCCCATCCACAATGGCGTTGATCCAGCCCCTGGTCATGTGATCCTCCAGGCGAAAGACATCCCGATAGGTATTGTGGACCGTATCGCGCCGCACGCCGCCCCACACACGGCCTGGTATCTGTAGCGGCCGAGTTGGGCCTTCACCGCTGCGCGTTCCATGCACCTCTTGCCGCTCGTCCCAATCGATGACGCTGCGGATAGTGCCCGTCGCCCCGTGCAAATCAAATTCGTGACGCTGGCCGAAGGCGGTCTCTTCTGTGCAGACAGCGGAAGCATGCACCAATCCCTGCGCGCCGTTGGCGAACCGTAGCAAGGTGTAGGCGGCGTCTTCTGTACGCTCATACAGCTCAGCGGCCGGCGTATGGGTCGGTCTGTCGACGAACTGGCCCGCCAGCGAAAATACAGCGGTGACTTCGCCGAACCACCAATAGGCCAAATAGAAAAAGTGGGAGGCGATATTGCCCAGCACGCCACTGCCGGCCTTGGCCCGGTCATAGCGCCAACTGTAGACCGGTTCGCGGGCGTAGCCGGTGTAGTAGCGTAGATTCAGATGATAGGGTTGGCCGATGTAGCCGTCATCGAGTAGCTCTTTGATATAGCGGTTCGTCGGCATAAATCTGTACGTAAAGGGTGTGCAATGGATGCGTTCCTTTTCCTCAGCCAGCGTCGCCATCTCCGCTGCTTGGCCGTAGGTCAGGGCCAAAGGCTTCTCGCACAGCACGTGCAGGTCGGCGTTCAGCGCCTGCATGGTGATGGGGTAGTGGCTCTCGTGGCCGGAGGCGACGATCAGCGCATCGATTTCACCGCTGTGGATCAACCTATCGGCAGCGGTATACACCTGTGGAATCTGCCACTTCTCGGCAAATGCCTCCGTTCGTTGCCGGTTGCGTCCACAGACAGCGACGACTTTTGCGTGTGGATGGGCGACCAATGCCGGCAGATACATCGCATCCGCCCACCAGCTTGTGCTTACGACTCCTACACGTATGTGATTTGACATGTCTATTCTCTCTCTTCTCGCAAAGGCCGCACATCCTCCCATGCGGAGCTCTGCCAGGAGCGGATCATCGCCTCCTGCACTTCAGCCAGCCGCAGGGCATCGACAAAGCTGGGCGAGCGCTGCACGCCTTCGGCTATGGACATCAGAAAATTGTGCGCTTCGAGGACCTTCAACTCCTCGTATCCCAGTCCGATCCCATCCCCAGGATTGAAGTGCGCGTGGAAAGGATAGTTGGGGCCGCCGAGAAGCGTGGTGTAGCCGTCGTGCAGCCCGTCGGCGTCCGGCAGATAGAGTTCCAGCTCGTTCATGCGTTCGAAGTTCCATTTGGCCCCGCCGCCGGCGCCGTTGACTTCAAAGGATAGCTCGCATTTCGGCCCGAAGATCGCCCGGCAGGTCTCGAAACTGCCTTGCGCGCCGTTCTCGAACTCTACAAGCGCGCCCACATAATCCTCGTTTTCAACCAGGCCGGTCGGATCCTCCGGTTTCCCCACGGAAAAGTGGGTGCCCTGGCCTGGGACCGGCAGAGGACGCTCCCGGATAAAGATATGCCGATTGCTCACGAGACGTTTGATGGGGCCGGCGAGCATGTGGGCCATATCAACGACATGGGACATAATATCACCTAACACCCCCAGGCCAGCCTGGGCCTTTCTGAAGCGCCAGGTAAGCATGCCGTAGGGGTTGCTGCCGTACATCGTGAAAAAGCGGCCCCGGTAATGGGTGAGCGCACCGAATTTCCCAGCGTCGATCAGCTTCTTGCACTGTTGCACCATTGGCGCCCACCGATAGTTGAAGCCGACAAAGCTCATCACGTCGGCCTCTCGAGCCATGCGCTCGATGGCCGCCGTCTCCTGGGGGCTGCGGCCCACAGGTTTCTCGCAAAAGACATGCTTGCCGGCGGCGGTCACAGCTTGCACCATCTCCTTGTGCAGAAAGTTGGGCGCGGCGATATTGACGATCTGCACATCTGGGTGGGCTACAACTTCCTGCCAGTCGGTCGTGGACTCGGCAAACCCTAAAGATTGTCTGGCCTCTTCCGCCCTATGCGCCACATCGTCGGCGCAGATCACCAGCCGCGCGTGGACATCGCTGTTGTGGAAGCGGTCATTCACCAATCGATACGAGCGGCTATGGACGACGCCCATCCAGCCCATGCCAATAACGCCTACGCCGATCTCCTGAGCCATACCTACCTCGTTTGCAGAAGAGAGAATGAGATAAACGAGTGATGGATGCGCAACCTAAAACTTGCGGCTCCATTCCTGCGGCCAGCGCTCCACCACAACCTTAGTCTGTGTGTAGAACTCGATGCCGTGTCGGCTTTGGGCGTGGAGATCACCGAAAAAGCTCTCATTCCAGCCGCTGAAAGGGAAGAAGGCCATCGGCGCGGCCACGCCGATGTTGATGCCTATATTGCCGGCATCGACATCGTAGCGGAATTGACGCGCCACCGCGCCGCTGCTCGTAAAGAGGCAGGCCATATTGCCGTATGAATTCGATCCCTTGTTGTTGACCAAGTCAATCGCATCCTCAATCGTATCGGCGTGCATCAGGCTGAGAACCGGGCCAAAGATTTCCGTACGGGAAAGGTGACTGCTTGGGTCGACCGCATCCAGAACTGTGGGGAAGACCCAATAACCGTCATCGTAGCCAGCCACTGTCTTCTGGCGTCCATCCACCAGTACGCGCGCTCCCTCCTGCGCGCCGGCCTCGATCAGGCCTTCGATGCGCTCCTTGCTCTCTCTGGTGATGACAGGCCCCATCTCCGTGGTTTCGTCCAGTCCGTAGCCAACTTTGCGGCCGGCTGCCAGGTCGGCGATGCCCTCGGTGAATGGCTCTTTGGCCTGGCCCACTGTAATCGCAACCGATACCGCCAGACAGCGCTGGCCCGCACAGCCAAAAGCCGAATCGCCCATGATCTGGGTTGTGGTCTCTATGTTCGCATCCGGCATAATAACCACTGGATTCTTGGCCCCGCCCTGACATTGGGCGCGTTTGCCGTTCGCTGTGGCTCGGCTGTAGACATACTTCGCCACCGGTGTCGAGCCGACGAAACTAATGGCGCGAATGTCCGGATGATCGAGAATCGCGTCGACCGTATCCGCGCCGCCATTGACGAGTTGCGCCACTCCTGGCGGGAAGCCAGCTTCTTCGATCAGCGCAAACAGCCTTTGGGTGGTCAACGGAACCTTTTCGCTGGGCTTCAGTATGAAGCAGTTGCCGGTGGCGATGGCATACGGGAGAAACCAGAGAGGAATCATGCCCGGAAAGTTGAAGGGCGTGATCGCGGCCACAACGCCTAGCGGTTGGCGCAACATGTGCTCGTCGATGCCCCGGGCGATATCCTCGTTGTTCCAACCCTGCATCAAAGAGGGGGTGCCGCAGGCGACCTCTACATTCTCAATGCCGCGCCGCATTTCGCCCACGCTTTCGGCATAGGTCTTGCCGCATTCCTCGGTGATGACCCGCCCGATGTCGTCCAAATGCTCTTCGAGCAGCATCTTCAAGCGAAAGAGAGGCTGGATGCGGTCCACCACCGGCATGCGCCGCCACTCGGCAAAGGCATCTTGCCCGGCGCGCACGGCCGCATCCACCTCCGCTGCCGGTGACAGGGCTACTGTCGCAATCGCTGCGCCTGTGGCCGGGTTATGCACATCGAGCGCTGCCGTCGCGCTGCCGCGCTGCCATTGGCCGTTGACGTAATTGAGTAGTTCCTGTTGCTGTGTCATACTGTAGCTCCTCTTGAGGGCTGAGCATTCGGCATTCCCGCCAATTCAACGGCTGACCACTGCTTTATGAGAAAATTTCTGCCAGCGCCACCTGTACCTCTAGCGTCGGATCTACGACCTCGCCGTGGCTGAAGACCTGCGGATTCATAGCGGGTGTGAAGATGGCTACCTGCTGAAGGGGTGGCTGGACCAGCCACACGGACTGTACACTGAGCTCAAAATAGCGCTCAATCTTGGGGATGAGATCGTTGACGCTCTGGGTGGGCGCAAGGATTTCGATAGCGGTCAGCGGCGGTTCTGCCACGCGTATCTCGTCGCGCAACCAATCCGGCTGTCGCGCGCGGTAGATTACCATATCCGGTGTCATCGGCGGCTCTGTGGCGAGTGTTACTTCACTTCCAACCGTAAATCGGTCTCGGTACGCTGATTTGAGAACAAAGACCAGATTCGCCTGGACGATTCCGTGATTGTAACTCGGCATGGGTTTTCCTCGCTCCTGCTCGTACCCTGCCTCCAGGAATGGTTCTGGCGCCAGCGTCATGGTCTCTGTCTCTTCCTTTTGCGATGCATTGCGGGCTCCGCACGATGCGATAATCACGCTCACAAATACTATTTGTCACAAATAGTATTTCTCCTGCGCCCGCATCTCTTCCCACTCTTCACGGGCCGCATTGACCGAATCCAGTTCACTCACTTCGGCTACAGGCACATCCCACCAGCTATACCCAGGCACGCCCAGGTAGCGGTCGTTTGGCACATAGATGACCGTAGTCCTGTCGATGGACCTGGCATCCTGCAGCGCTTGCACTACATCGCTCACGCTCTGGCAGCGGATGACATGACAGCCCAGGCTTTCGGCGTTGGCAGCGAGATCCACCGGGAGCGCGTTTACATCATAGCCGACCGCATCCGTAGGCAGACCATCAAAGGATTGGTTGTTGCGATGGGGCGCTTCTACCTGATCGGGGAAGATATAGCGCGTGCCGAAACCGTTTTGTCCCAGTGAGCGGCTAAGGAAGCCAATCGAGCGGAAGCCGCTGTTGTCCATGAGGATGAGGGTGAGTTTGTAGCCTTCTTGGATCGATGTAATCAGGTCTGTGTTCATCATCAGATAGCTGCCGTCGCCCACCATCACGTAGACTTCACGCTCCGGTTCCGCCATCTTGATACCGAGGCCGCCGGCGATTTCGTACCCCATGCAGGAATAGCCGTACTCCAGATGAAACTGCTTAGGATGCCGCGCGCGCCATAGCTTGTGCATATCGCCCGGGAGGCTGCCTGCCGCGCAGACCATCACGGCATCCGGGTCTCCGTGGTCATTGACAGCGCCGATCAGAGCGCCCTGATAGGGCAGGCCGCTATCGGCCGTGTGGCTGTCGTAGTTACGCTGGACCTCCGCCTCCCATTCGTCGTGGAGGCGCTGCGCCTCGGCCATGTTTTCGTCGCTGTTGTGGTAGTCAGCCAGCAGTTCGGAAAGCTCGTTCATGGTCACACGCGCATCCCCCACCAGGGGAATGGCGCAGTGTTTGTAGGCGTCGAACTCAGCCACATTGATATTCACGAATTTCACGCGCGGATGCTTGAACGCCGTCTTGCTGGCAGTGGTGAAATCGCTGTAACGGGTACCAATGCCGATCACCAGATCGGCGCTGTCCGCCACCTGCTCCGCAGCGAATGTCCCGGTCGCGCCGGCGGCGCCCAGCTGCAGCGGGTGATGGTGGGGCAGACTGCCTTTGCCCGCCGTGGTTTCCGCCACAGGAATGCCGAATCGCTCAACGAATTCTTTCAGCGCGTCGCTTGCCTCGCTGTAGAGAACGCCGCCGCCGGCGATAATCAGTGGCTTGTGCGCATTGCGAATGGCATCGGCTGCGCGGCGCAATGCCGCCAGATCGGGCCGGCTGCGAGGGATGCGCCATACGCGCTTCTCGAAAAGCTCTACTGGGTAGTTGTAGGCTTCGGTCTGCACGTCCTGTGGAATGGACAAGGTAACGGCCCCTGTGTCTGCCGGGCTGGCGAGGACGCGCATGGCCTCGATCAGAGAAGTGATGAGCTGATCGGGCCGGTTGATGCGGTCCCAATAGCGGCTAACGGCCTTGAAGCAGTCGTTGACCGAGATGTCCTGGCTGTGCTCGGATTCGAGTTGCTGAAGCACTGGGGCGACATTGCGCCGCGCGAAGATGTCCCCCGGCAATAGCAGCACGGGCAGCCGGTTGATCGTCGCTGTGGCTGCGCCGGTGACCATATTGGTGGCGCCGGGGCCGATGGAGCTTGTGCATGCCAATGTTCGCAGTCGGTTGCTGTGTTTTGCAAATGCAGCTGCCGTATGCACCATCGCCTGCTCGTTGCGTGTCTGATAGTAACGAAAATCCGGATACTGCTGCAGCGCCTGACCCATACCCGCCACGTTCCCGTGACCGAAGATACCGAAACAGCCGGCAAAGAAGCGCTGTTCCACGCCGTCGCGTTCGCTATATTGGTTCCTGAGAAAGCGGACAATCGCCTGAGCCATGGTTAATCGTTCAATGTTCATGATGATCCTCGTGATGGCTGTTCAACGGTGTGGCTCGTTTGCAATCAGAATTCACAGGATGTAACGGTTCCTGTACCTGGTTTTAGGTGCTGTTCCGATAAAGAGCTGGTTTTTCCGGCGCATGTACGTGTACGGGTTGTCCGCGCTTTGCCGATCGAATACAGGCATCAGCCACGAGAATCGACATATATCCATCCCACGCGCTTGGCCCTGTGGCTTCCCCATCGATAATGGACTGCACCCACGCCTGGGCTTCATTGATATAGGCCACTTCAAAACGCTGGAGCCAATCCTCTTCTATCCACTGGCTGCGAACGTTGTTGTGGCGCACAATTGGGCTTTGTAGCGAATTTGTTTGCACCACACCGGTCTCCCCAGTGATGCGCACATCGACTTCATAGCCATATCCTGCCTCAGCGTTACACTCAAGCCCGCCAAGGGCGCCGTTGCGAAACTGCAACTGAATCATAACGTACCGCGCGCTCTTTGGCTGAAACGGAGAAAAGGGAATATAGGATGTATAGACGCTCTCGATTTCAGCGCCCATGATCCAGCGTGCCGAGTGAATGTCGTGAATGACAGAATTTGTGATGACATCATCAATGGGGCGAATTTCATCTTTGGCTGGGTTCATGTGAACGCTGCGGAAGACAAGCGCTCTCCCGTTATCACCGCGGTCGCTGATCTGCTTGGCGCCCATGTGGGCCGGGTCATACTGGCGCATGAAGCCGACTTGGACAAGCCGTTCGCCCAGGGCAACTTCTGCGTCGATGATCTTTCGGGCTTCCGGTTCTCTGGCCGCGAGCGGCTTTTCGCACAATACGGGCTTGCCGGCTTCGATACAGGCATGCGTCAACTCAGCATGAAAGCGGTCCGGCGCGGCGACCAGGACCGCATCGACATCCGGGTCAGCGATTAAGTGATCGGCATCGGTGTAGAGTGTGGCGCCGCCACACCGGTCCGCTACCTGTTGCGCACGCACTGGATCCACATCCATTATCGCTACGATGTTGGCCGCGGCGACCGCATCCGTCAGATTGCGGGCATGTCGGCCTCCCATGCCGCCTGTACCGATCACGCCGATGTTGACTGTAAGGTTCATCATTTCCGATCCTGGGCTTTCTAATCTTGGGCTCCCACGCGCCAATAGGGGTCGTCCAGGGGCGGTGGTTTGGAGGCCGGACCGGCGCCCAGCACAGATTGATCAAAGTCAATGACGCTTCCTGTCATCATCCCTGAATCGTCGGACGCCAGAAAGGCGATGGCGCGGGCGACCTCATTGGGCTTGAGCAGACGGCCAAAGGGCTGCTCCCTCTCCGCCTTTGCCAACCAGTCATCCCCGCCAGCATGGAACGTGCGCTGAATGATATCTTCGTTTGGCGAGTCCATCCAGCCGATGGCCAGAGCGTTCACACGGATTCCATAGCGCATGACAGCATGGGCGATATTCTTGGTCATTACGTTCAAGGCGCTCTTGGAGGCAGTATAGGGAAGCAGGAACTGTTCGCTGCCATACGAGGCCACGCTGGAAATGTTGACGATGGAGCCGCGATTGCCTTCGCGCCGCATCAACTTGCAGGCATCCTGCATGAGGAGCAAAGGGGCGCGGGTGTTGACTGCTATCATCTTGTCGAAGAGTTCGGGCGTCGTATCCCAGATGTTGCCGCGTACGGTGAGCGCGCCGCAATTCACGAGCGCGTGCAGCGCGCCGAAATGTTCGTCGGCTGCGGCCCCGATGGCGCGGCAGGCATCGACATCGGCCAGGTCGGCTTGAACGAAATGCGCTTGGCAGCCGCCCGCGCGCAGGTCTGCCGTTACTGCATTGCCGCGGGCTGCATTGCGCCCGGTGACGATGATCCCCGCCGCGTCCCGTTCAGCAAAGAGGCGGGCTGTGGCTTCACCAAGCCCCTGGGTACTGCCGCTGATAATAGCGTATTTACCTTTCAAAGAACCAGGATCTGTTGGCATAACTGCAGTGACCAGTGGTTAGTGATCAGAAACGGCAGTGACGCCTGACCACCAGGATTTTGTTGATCGGATATGCAGCCAGATGGCGCACTCGGTAGAGATGAACATTAGAGATGAACATTGTGCTTCGGCAACATCAGTTGTTACCAACCCAACTCATTCCGCAAGAACGCCCGGTTGCGCTTGGCGCTTTCCAAGGCGTCGATGCCCATGCTGGGCAGAATATCCTGCTCCACAGTGCCCCAGCCGTCATACTTCATCTCGTGCAGGATCTGACTGATAGCCTGCCAGTCGATCGTGCCTTCGCCTAATGCAGGGAAAACACCCGCCTTCACCCCGTCATAGTAATCCCCGCCGCGTTCGATAACCTGCTGACGGACGTGGGTATTGCACTCTTTGATGTGCATGTACCAGGCGCGATCTCTCCATCTGTCCAGCACTGCAACGGGGTCGCCGCCGCCATAGGCAATGTGCGCCATGTCGAAGCAGAGCCCGACCAGTTCAGGATCGGTGCGCTCCAGCAGGGCGTCGATCTCGAAATTGGCTTCCAGGTAGCCGCCCACATGGGGGTGAGCCGCGCATTTCATACCGTACTCTTCATGTACCATCCTGGCCAAGGCATCGACATGTTTTGCCGCCTGATCCCATTCTGCGCTGCTCAACGAGTCTTCCTTGCGCACGCGTCCAGCGCGCCGGGCGCGATTCTCGATCACAAAGAGCGCATCGGATAGCACAACGTACTCGCAGCCCATCGCCGAGAGCACCTGAATCGTCTCCAGCGCCTCCCGATAGACCGACTCGTCCTGTTCTCCTGCCAGAAAGTTAAAAATGGTAAAAGCCGAGATCAGCTTTAACCCGCGGCTATCCAGTTCATCACGAAGTTTCGGGATGTCGAAGGGCAGATAGCCGTATGGGCCCAACTCCGTGCCCGAATAACCGGCCTCCCGGATCTCATCCAGCACCTGATCGTAGGGCGGGACGTTGGGCGTATCTTTCATGAGAACGCCCCAGGAGGCTGGGGCCGTAGCGATTCGCACGCGCATGATTTACCTACCTACTGTCTCTGGAGATAATTGGATGTGGAGTTCACGAAAAAGTGGACATCTCTGACGCACGACCTCTGGCGAAATTTTCTTGAGAAATCTTAATGGTATCAGCCCTCGTATTTCTGATTCTCCGCCACCGGCGAATACCCAAACTACCATGGCCACCCCCCAACTGCGGGATTGCCAACCCTGTATAAATCGCCTAATTGCCATCCATCTCCAAGCCAACCAGCAATTTCATGCCGGTCTAGTCGTTTGGGAGTGAAGTGATTCTGGCTATCTTTATCATGTTCGAAAATATAAATGAAACTACATTCATCGAGCTGGTCGGTGAAATGATCCAGAAGATCCGGGCTATGAGTACTTACGATTATCTGCGTTTTTTTGCTTTCCTGGAGAAACTGGAGAAGTGATATTACATTGCTTTTTCCCGAACCGTTCGGTCCAATAAATATATTGAGTGGTCCGAAGTCGATTCCATTCCCTAATCGGATATTCTTGTAGTTGTGAGCGGTTATCTTTGAAACAGAGACCGTACTCATAAGGTCTCTCCCCGATTCGCATCCACGACTCTCGATGTTCGCATCTCGCATTGACGGCTAAAGCCAGCTGCAAGCCTGCTAACAGGCTACAGACCGCCCCGCTCGTCCACAAATGCCATCACCTCGTCGTATGTGGGCATAAAATTGGCGCAGCCGTGGGCCAAGACGACGATGGCTCCGCAGGCATTGCCCAGACGGGCGGAACGCTGCCAGCCCCAGTCGTTCACGAACCCATAGATGAACCCGGCGCCGAACGCGTCCCCGGCCCCGAGAATGTTGTAGATCTCTACCGGAAAGCCGGGCGCTTCGAGGAGTTCGCCAGTGGCCAGATGCACCCGGGATCCGAGCGCTCCTACCTTTTCAACGACCGCCTGCGGGCCCAGATCCAGAAGTGTGCCGATGGCCGCTTTGACGTCGCCTTCGACTTTTGTATCCGATACCTGTGAGTGGGTCAGAGACATCTGGCTGGCATCGCTGAGCACAGCTGCGTTGATCTCATCCTCCGTGCCGATCACCACATCCACGTTGGGCAATATCGACCGCGCGACGACACCGAACGCCCTGGGATCGTGCCACTGATCCGGGCGAAAGTCCAGATCGAAGAGTACAGTCGTATCCACCTGCTGGGCCAGCTCCGCGCCGAACATGGTGGCGCTGCGGCTCGGCTCTTTGCTCAGATTGGTGCCGGCAAACTGGAATACCTTGGAATCGGACACCGGCGCTGCCAGCACGTCGTCGATGGTCAGTTCGATATCGGCGCAGTTTTCTCGATAGTAGACCAACGGGAAGCGGTCCGGCGGCTCGATGCCGAGAACGACAGCGCTGGTGCGATGTCCCGGCTTGTAGGGACTGAAGCTGAAATCGACACCTTCTTTCTGTAGAAAAGCGGCGATAAAGTCCCCCACTGGGTCCTCGCCCAGCCCGGTGACAAGCGCCGTCTTCAGGCCCAATCGGGCGCCACCCACGCTGATGTTGGTTGGTGATCCGCCTACATAGGCGGCAAAACTGCCGATCTCCGCAAACGGCGCTCCCACATCATTGCTGTACAGGTCAATGGACGAGCGTCCCATATGGAGAGAATCGTAGGTTCTCCGTAGATTCGTAGAAGACATAATCGAGTATTCCTGATTTCCGCGCTTGTCTGCCCTCAGTACAGCGGCAGCCGTTCATCCACACGCGTATAGCCGTCTTTTACCCAGGCATAGCGCGGGTCCTCCTGATTGGCCAGGCTCTGGGCGCTGCCCGCGAGGACGTTCAGATAGTATGTGGTATAGCCGGGCATGCTCACCACCGGATGGTAGCCTTCCGGCACCAGCACCGCCTGACTGTGGCCTACCCGCACCAGCGCGTCGATAGGATTGCCCGCGGCGTGAATGGGGGAGTTTTCGTCGGTATACACCCGTTGGTAGGCGAATCCCTCGGGGCGATCGATATGATAGAAGTAGACCTCTTCCAAATCGGCTTCGATCAACTCGCCGGCCTCGTCTTCGATGTGGACGTCGTGCTTGTGGGGCGGATAGCTGCTCCAATTGCCGCTAGGGGTATACACTTCTACCAGCACAAGCCGGTGCACTGGTGAGCCGGGCGGCAGCAGGTCGTTGATCTGTCGGCTTACGTTATCGCCGCCGCGCACGCTTATCGCCACATCCTCCGGTTTGATCAGCCACGGGTCGTGATCCTCGGATGTTGGCGCCCAGGTGACGGCAAACTCGCCGGCCTGCTCAGCGGTGACGGTCAATTGTGTGCGCCGGGGCAGATACAGCGCATGGGCCGCGCCGCTGAAAACATCTGTCCGTCCGCCTATTCCAGCCCAGGCGCCGCGGTTGCTTTCGACCCGGTAGCGCCCGCTCAGATTGACAAGCGCAAACTCGTTTTCACCCGTATCAAAGGACCAGCTGGCGCCCGGGCCCAGTCGCCGGGCTTGAAAGGAAATATAGTCCCAGCCAGCGCTCTGCGGCGTAACCGCAAGAATCAGACTTGGGTCGTCGCGGTAGGTCTGCGGTTTGATTAATACGCTATCTGACGTATAACGCATGCGTGCCTTCTTTCCTCGTACTCGATAGAACCTGACCGATGCTGAGTGGCCCCTTTCAAGACAACTGATTGGTGAGTAGTGAGCGGGGGACGAGGCATGTCACCCAACATTTGAACAGAGGTGACGAACCGCGCCTTTCATTGCCCACGTGGGCCCGGCCTTGGCGCGCGTAACCGTTGTCTGGTGATACCAGCAACATCCCACACAATGTCTTTGTAGCACGCAAAAGCGTAGGTGTCAACCTCAAGTGCAGTGTCGATGCCAGACACTGCCCGTCCTGGGGAGTTCCGTAAGCGGATCGAGAGCTGGCTGGACGCCGTGAACACGCAGAAATCTGACAACTCGTTGCAAAACGCTCTCGGGAGTCAGGGAACTGGTGTCGATGAGCAGATCGGCATGGCTGCGCGCGTGCTCCAATCGTTGCAACTCGGTCCGCCGCCAGGGTTCATTCCAGCTAACGTCTGGACGGCGCGCCTGCTGGGTTGGCAGATCTGCGTCCAGAAAGATGAGCCAGTTCGGTGGGCGGATGCGTTGCCACATATCCGGCACTTCGCTATGCTCCTGGACCACAGGTCGGGCATCATAGCCGAGTTGACGCAGACCGGATACAAGGGTTGATTTGCCGGCAGCGCTGATCCCTACAATTTTGACAAGGGCTGTGTGCGTTTCCAAAAGCTATATTGGTAGAAAAAGCTCCATGCGGCGGATTTTCTGTTCCTGATGATGGGTTCCCACTTTAACGACGAGAACAGCGGCATCATCGCCAGGCCGTCCCTGGTCCAGCGCCAGGGCCGCCTCCAAAACCCGGTCGGCGATCGTCCGGGCGCTGTTACTGTCCGACGCGTACACCTGGGCTAACACGCCAACGATATCCATCGAGCCGCCACTGCGGTGTCCCGCGCTCCAGATGCCGTCGGTGAAAACAACAGCGGTCAGTCCTTGTATAAGCGGCAGTTCGACAATATTGGGCTTCGTATTGCGGTAAATGCCGATAGCGTCACATCGTTCGTCCAGCCATTCGATCTCGCCATTCCTCTGCACCAACACCGGGCAACGGCTATTTCGGCTGAGCACAAGGGTTTCAGTTACCAGGTCTATGCTGGCGATGATGAGTTCGGCGCTAACCTTCCCTCCTCGGTGGGTACGCAAATAATCGTGGGTAGCCCGAGCCACAGCCCCGTCCCTCACGCCTTCAGCCAGTAGGCTCATCGCCTTGCGGGCCACCAAATTGCTGATCGTCTTGGCGCTGCGTCCGCTGCGCTGGCCGTCCGAAACGACGATACTGATACCGCCGTGGGGTCGCTCTACCACCTCTACTGTGTCCCCGCTTTCGCTGACCGCGTATTTGGCGACTTTGGCAACGGCGATTTGAATTTCCAGTCGGTTCATCGGGCGGCAGAAACCGGGTGAGAGAAAGAGCCGGGAAGGGTAGACATATCAGCCAAAGAATGCGCGCTGTGGGACACTGTCGCGCCCAACAGTGGCGCATAATGCCACCTTTCTTTGCGATCTAATCACAGCAGCAGCGATTTGTCAATCAACGTTGATAAGGGTCGATGATCATGGACCAATGGCGAGTCGTGATTTCCGGGCGGCAGGAATGGGATGCGCATGTAGCCTGAAGGAGGGATGCAACACACTTGACACAGAGCGCGCTATCCTCGATAATTTCTGCAACACAGTACTGGAGCCATTCCCATGAAAATCACACACATTGAAACACGCCTGACCGAGCTGGGTCATCGCTCAATCCCGTTCGTTGTCGTGTATACGGACGAGGCGATCTACGGCGTCGGCGAAGCCTTCTCTTGCGGGCCGGATCGAGCGACGGTCGCTGCCATCCATGACTTCGAAGAGTGGCTGATTGGCCGGGATCCCAGGGATATAGAAGGGTTGTATCATCTGATGTACGCGGGCAGCCGCTTTCCCGGCGGCTCCGTCGTCAACGCTGCCATCAGCGGTATCGAACACGCCCTGTGGGACATCGCCGGCAAAGCCGCTGGCCTGCCAGTCTACCGGCTGGTTGGGGGCAAAGCTCGCGAACGCATCCGCGTCTACCAGAGCGTGGACGGCAGTACACCGGAGGAGGCGGCAGACAATGCCGAGCAGCTCATCCAAACTTATGCATTCACCGCCTTAAAGATGGGACCTCTGCCGCCAGACTGGCAAGCGATGCCCTGGAATCAGGCTCTGCGCGAGACGGAGCGTCGGGTAGCTGCCGTGCGCGAAGCGGTCGGGCCGGACGTTGACATCGGTCTCGATGCCCACGCGCGGCTATTTGAGATCGGTCGGGCCGCGCAACTGTGTGAAGTGGTGGCCCCGTTTCGTCCGCTTTTTGTGGAGGAGCCCCTGCGTCCCGAGAACTATGAGGCGCTGGCAAAGCTCAGCCAAAAGGTGAACGTGCCCATTGCCACCGGTGAAATGCTCTATAGCCGCCACGAATTTCGGGAACTGCTGGGCCATCACGCCGTGGACATCATTCAGCCGGACATCTGTCTGACCGGCGGCCTGTGGGAGATGAAAAAGATAGCGGCCATGGCCGAAGTCCACTATGCCAGCGTCGCGCCGCATAACCCGTGCGGGCCGATAGCGACCGCGGTCAATGTTCATTTCGCCGCCAGCACAGCGAACTTCCTGATTCTGGAATACAAGGTCGACGAAGACCAGCGGGCCGAGATCGTTGATGAGCCAATGAAGCTGGTAGACGGGTATCTGGAACTGCCACAGCGCCCAGGGCTGGGCATCGACCTGAATCTGGAAGCCCTGGACGCGTATCCGGGGCGCTCATGGCGCCGACCGTTCCTTCTGCGGCCGGACAGCTCGTTGGCGTATCAGTGATCTGTCTCCGGCGCAGATCGCTCTTATTGTATCCTTTTGGTGAGATTAGGGATCCAACATGTTCTGGGATATGGCTTCCAACCGAAAAAAGCTGGATCAATGGGAAAGTCGCCTCCGCCAAGATGTGGGTGAAGGTGACTTAACTATTGGTGAGTTGGGATATACGCAACAGCATTTAGGGGAGATTGGCGACCTGCTGTATGGAACGATTTTTTATCGTTTGCAGCAGGGAGCATCGATTGACGTCAAACTTCGCCAAGTGTTCACCGAATGGCCCTTAACCTTTGTTCTCTATTTAGTGCTTGAAGGTGTTCATCACTATGGCGCTGCAGGGTTATACTGGCACGGTCCCAAAAAACGACTGAAGATAGGCGGTAATCACACGACCCCTTGTGGGCAGCTTTTCCTTAATATTCTCGCGCAATACAACCTGCCTACCTTCGAGCAAAGCAGTGGACTCCGATATGTAACACCCATTCTGTTACATGGTGGAATCCCCAATAGATTCTTAGAGGAGTTTTTTGACTTTCTGTATCGATATGAAGTGCAGCCTCATCGCATTGTCATAGACGCGCAGACATTGGTGGCAACATGGCGACAGCAAGTGGATGATCTGGCAGGTCTGCCTAAGCCAGTGTCTCGCTTTTTACGGTATGGTGGCCTTGTGGCTGAGGATTTTGTCGCGCGTTGCCTGGATCTGTTTCGTGTCACCACAGAGTCAGAAATCGATGCATTGGGTCTACCAGAGCGAGTCCAGAGCGCCTACCGCACATGGCAAGAGCAGCAAACCGGTGAGATCCATTCACGGCCGTTGCGCTCCCCAATCCGCTTGCAACGGCCAGTGCTCACTGTCGCGCCTTACACCGAGGGTGTGACGCTCTATTTGCCTCCACAGCAAATACCCAGTCGGGATGCGCCGAGAGAAATGTCATGGCGCGTAACCGCCGGGAGTCACACCCAAATGATCCACACAAACCGACAGCGGATTGAGAACAGCTACCGTTACACCGCCACTACGGAGTTGTGTTCAGTTCCTCCTACAGAGGAATACCTGGTGGAATTGGTTGCGGATGAAGAACCTTTGCAGGAGTGGGTCTTGCCGGGATTGGGTACGTTGCCCCTGATGGTCTTCGATCCCTTTGACGATTACGAAGCAGATGCATTGGACGAGCAGGAACGGCATAGATCGGGGGAACGTTGGCTGCTTTATCCTGACACATTTTCTCTGCAGGCGAGTGGGGAGAGCCGTCGTATACGCCAGTTGCCTCAACTAACTGAGGCCTGGCGTGGGTATTGTCTGAACGTGTGGCAACTGACCCCTGGAAAACTGACGCTATTGGATGGCAATGACCAACCCGCGCATCATTTTTCCATTATCCACGAAAGACGCCGCAAACAACCGTATCTTGATGGCGGCGAACGACCGCTGCCTGGCCTGACGCATAACGATTTCCCTCTCTACTGTGGCCACCCCCCTGCCCTGGTGATTCATACGACCCAGCCACAGCGCTGGCGTGTATCGGTGCGTGCGGACGGAAATGCGCAACCGGCCGGGTATCGCAGTTTTCCTCTATCGAGCCTTTCTTTTCAACGACAGGAACAGGATGACAGCGTTCACCTGGATTTGGCCGATTCGCGATTGCTGGGGTGCCAGCCTATCGGTAAATTCGAGATCACGGTACGCGGTCTGTTAGGTCACAATTACACACTGGGCCTGCGCGGGGTGCCTCCAATCACCATTGAAGGGCATGATACGCTCTACTTGGCGCCACCAGATGAACCAGCGCATCTTCGCATCACCTGTGACGTGGCGACAACGATTCGCCCCAATCCACCGCAGGCGGGAGTAGTTCTGAGAGAACTTTGGTTGAGTGAGAACCGACGAGAATACATCCTCACTGTTGAGGCGCCCATTCCGCAAGTAACGCTCCAACTGAGGCATGAAATCGGCATCGCCATCCCATTGTCCATTCCCATTCAGCGCTTGCGCTGGTCACTCCATGCCGGGCTGACAACAGATAATGAAAGGAAGTGGCAGACACAACCGCTCTCTCTATTCCCAAGTGGCCTCGGAGCGAATGCTGAATTGCACGTGATACTGCCCCTTTTTGCCGGAGGCCCGGAATTACACATTGGCTGGCGCTTGTTGGACGATGATGGACAAATCTTGCGAGAAGTGCCCCCGGATCGGAAATTGTTACAGCGCTTGGTGACGTTTCCGATGTCTGAAGTATTGGGCCTCTGGCGGGAACAACAGGAGCCCCTACGCTGGCAGTTAGAGATTCTTGTTGAGGGCCAGGATGAACCGGTTACAGTGGACGCGCTCTATCTGTTGCCCGAACTGAATTTGGGCGAAGTCCTGTATGAATGGCAGGAGACTGCCGAGAAGGTACAGCTAACCCTCTTCTGGGCGAATTCCCAACCGAGACACAAGGAGTTACGTCTCTGGTCGCGGGACCGACCCTGGGTAGATACGCCAATCACACTCCGTATGCCGGATACGGATATAACGCTGGCTGAATGGCAACTTCCCAAGAGTAATTTGCCGGCCGGGGCCTATCTGGGAGAAATTGCGACCTATAACCCTTGGGCCAGTCAGCAACCCCAGCGGCCTGACCCTGCGCAGCCGAATACTACCCTGATCGAGTCACCAGGGGTGGCGCAACACTATAGCGAGATAGCCCGGCTGCGTGATCAGGGTGAGGCTGACGCCGAACAACTGCTGGCTCTGTTCGTCCATCAGTTCTACAACGGCCAACAGGTTGAATTTCACAACACTAACAAGACTCTGGCGGACCAGCGAGAGTCTCTCTCCCTAGCTTGGCTGGTGCGCTGGGCTGAAACAACTCGTAAACTGGATAGTACAGCTTACAATCTGACACGAATCCGGATGTTTGATCAGCTGGTCGTTGATCGATTGGCACAAAGCGATTTTCCGGACGATAAATTAGAGCGATACTTCCAACATTTGCGGGTTGACAAACCTTTGGAAAGGTTGCATTTGTGGGTATTGCAGAGCGGGCTACGCGCTGCGCCGCGAAAACGTTGCCTGGAGTTACTGTGTAGCCTGTCATTGGATAAAGCTGCCTTTCACACAGTCATGGCTACTCTATTGGAAGAGGTGGATGATGCCTCATTGTTGCTCAGTGAGGCTGTTACCCTACTTAAAAACAATCATCAAGACGCCGCTGAGTATTTGGCGGTTCAGGGCAGCCAGGACGCCGCTGAACTACTGCGAGAATTAACCCGTCAAGCTCACCTGGCAGTAAGCTGGATTTGGCCGCAAATAACTCTGGATACCAGCGTCGGGCCGATCATTATCCATAGCTTGCGTGATCGACATACCGGCCAGGCCCGGTATTGCGCCCCGCTTTCAGGTGACTGTTATGCTGATGGGAGCCTTCAGTTGTCGCCCTTTACCGTATCCGTGCGTCTGGATTTATATAACTGTTTACTGCATTTTAACACCCACAATCCGTATCAGTGTCAGTGCTGTCAGCAGTTGTTTAGCGACATATCTGGTTATGTACAGCACCATGAGTCCATGCACGCCGGACAATCCCAGGCTCGAAGCCGACTGAAACAGAACGAAAAGCTAGAGTGGATTCGCCCGCAGTTGGATGATGAACGAGAAGAGGAGCGCCTATGAGCCTGCACCCCATCAAGACTACGCAGAAAATCGCCAATGCCTACAAACGATACCTGAAGACCATCTATCCGTTCCGCACCGAAGAGCTGCGCCGCGCCTTTTGGCAAAAATTGGACGAACCGGCACGTTTGGTTAAGGGTCCTTTTCTGGAAGCCTCTCCGCCGTTCAAAACTGAACGATCCATCAACGATCTGGTGAACGAAAATATACTGCATCCCGGTTTCGACAACCTCTGCCGACCGGATACGCTGCCCTATGATCGGCCATTATACGTCCACCAGGAAAGAGCGGTACGGAATGTCGTAGAACGCGGGCACAACCTGATTGTGGCAACTGGGACAGGTTCGGGGAAGACAGAGAGTTTCCTCATCCCTATCCTCGATCATCTCTTGCGCGAGGAAGAAGCCGGTACACTAGGACAGCCCGGTGTGCGCGCCTTACTCCTCTATCCTATGAATGCATTGGCGAATGATCAACTCAAGCGCCTGCGCACATTGCTCGAGAACTATCAGGCTATCACATTCGGGCGGTATATTGGCGAAACCCGTTACACCCGTGTGAACGCCTTACAACAGTTCCGCGAAGAGTGGGGCACCGAACCATTGCCCAACGAACTGCTCGCGCGTGAGGAGATGCAGGAGAGCCCGCCTCATATCCTTCTCACCAACTACGCCATGCTGGAATACCTGCTCCTCCGCCCCCAAGACACAGTGCTGTTTGATGGTCCCACCGACCAACACTGGCGCTTTATTGTAGTGGATGAGGCGCATGTCTACGACGGCGCCAGCGGCATTGAGGTGGCGATGCTGCTGCGTCGCTTGAAAGATCGAATTGCGCAGAGTGAACCAAGACGCCTCACCTGTATCGCTACCTCAGCGACGTTAGGAGAAGGGCGCGAGGATTTCCCCAAAGCGGCCGAATTTGCTAAACAGCTTTTTGGCGAATTTTTCAGCGCCAAGGATGTCTTTGGGGCAGAACGGAAGGATGTAAGCGAATTGGGCGCACCCTGGGGCGCGGGCGCGGCCGAGTTGTACGCCGAGTTAAGTCAGCTTTTTGACAATCGACAGGATACCCCGACACCCGCAGCCATTTCCACCGCCTGCCAGCATCATCGTTTGCCCGATGCAGTCGTAACGGCCGTACAAAAGGCCGCGGACGCCAACTGGGCACTCTATGAGGTTTTGCGCGGCGATCAGCGACTGCACAGTCTACAACGCGATCTGCAACGTGAGCCGGATTTCTTGACTAATATCGCCCACACTTTGTTTCCCGAACTGGGGGCAGAGGCCGCCCAAGAGGCCGCAATCCAGTTGATAAATCTGGCGGTGCGGGCGCGAGCGGATGGTGACAGCTTGCCGTTAATTCCGGCCCGTTATCATGTCTTTGCCCGCGCCCTGGAAGGAGCCTTTGCCTGCTTTCACAGAGATGGACATGCCGACCGCCAACTCCATCTGTTCCTCGGTCGTCACGAAAGCTGCCCTGAGTGTGAGGAGCAGGTCTTTGAGATTGCCACATGCGCCCGTTGTGGCATTGCCTACATTGTGGCTGAGGAAAAAATTGAGACGCGCCACGGCCAACGCGCCGCGTATTTGCGCATTCCCAAAGGGGGATATGGGGCCGAAGAACGGCCGCTGCGCTACTTCATTCTCAGCGATGATTTGCCAGAAACGAATGAAGACGAACAGGTAGAAGAGTCACCCGATGGCGATGACTGGCAGGTACACACCCTCTGCCTGCGTTGCGGACAGCTTGTTGACAGGAACGAATCGTTGACATGCTCTTGCCAGACGCCGCGCCCGGTACACAAAGCTCCCTTTGATGGCACAGAGCAAGAACGCATGTACTGCCCCCAATGCGCTACCCGCTCTCGCGGCGGCGGGGTCTACCGTTTCCTGACCGGCCAGGATGCGCCGGTGAGTGTGCTGGCCACTGCCCTGTACACCGAACTGCCTACCGACCCCGACGAAGAGATGATAGAAAAACCGGGAGAGGGGCGTAAACTTCTCATCTTCGCCGATAGCCGCCAGGATGCAGCGTTCTTTGCCCCGTACCTGGAGCGCACATACAACAATATCCTGCGCCGTCGTCTGATCTACAACTCTTTGCAACAGGACGCAGCCGCGCGCAGAGGGGAGTTAACTCTGGAGGATCTGGCCGAATATTTGCGAGAACAGACTGAGAAAGCCGGCATCTTTGATGTTCGAGAAAGCCGCACCCAGAAAATGCGGGCGATGCGCACCTGGCTCATGCAGGAATTGAGTCCCTACGACCGAAACCAGAGCCTGGAGGGATTGGGGCTGTTGCATCTGCGCCTGCGCTGGCCGCCAGGTTGGCAGGCGCCTGCGCCCTTGCTAGCGTCGCCCTGGAATCTGAG
Organism: uncultured Caldilineaceae bacterium; assembly: GCA_958295915.1. Taxonomy (GTDB): domain Bacteria; phylum Chloroflexota; class Anaerolineae; order Caldilineales; family Caldilineaceae; genus Bin5. The sequence goes on along the minus strand of OY282381.1, from coordinate 252,819 downwards.
CGCGACCGAAGCAAAGGTCTTGGTGCGGCTGTTGCTGGATACCTTGCGACGTAACATGGTCTTCCGCTTTCCTGGCCAGGTCGATCCTGAAAATGAAGCTTTCGCCCCGCGCAATCGAAAGTATTTTGTCACTGGCCAGCCGCACACTGGCGAAAAACTGCCGCGTACCATTTTGCGCTGGTTGCCAGCACGGGCTTCCAACGCCCGACTCGACATCTTGGAGAAAATGCTGGCGAAAGCCGCGCCCGATCTGTCGGCATCGGGACGGAGATCCATTGCCAAAGAAGCCCTACAGGCCCTCTGGGAAAATCACCTGAGTCCGCCTGATAGTCTTTGGCGAAAACATGGCTATCTGGTCGCTTCTCAGTTGCCCCGACGGCGCGGCGTTGGCTATCAATTGGATTACGCCTTCTGGGAATGGGCGCCGATACAGACAGACTCACAACTTTGGCAGTGCAACCAGTGTCGCAATCTGGCTTACGATTCCCTACGCGGCATATGCACGACCTACGGCTGTCAAGGGCAATTAGAAGCCATTACGCCAGATGATCTGAGCCGTCTGGAGAACCATTACCGCGACCTGTATCAGGAGACTTTCTTACCGACAGCGATCAAGGTGGAAGAACATACGGCCCAATGGACAGCCGAAGAAGCGCGTAAGGTGCAGAATCAGTTTGTGCGCGGCGATGTGAACGTCCTCTCCTGTTCGACCACCTTTGAATTGGGCGTGGATGTTGGCGAACTGCAGGCCGTGCTGATGCGCAACGTTCCCCCGGCCACGGCGAATTACGTGCAACGCGCCGGTCGCGCTGGTCGCCGCGCGGCCGCGGCCGCGTTCGCCCTCACCTTTGCCCAACGTCGCTCCCATGATTTGGCCCATTACCGGGAGCCCAAGAAAATCGTAGCCGGCCGTGTGCCCACGCCGGTCGTGGCTGTACACAATCCTAAAATCGTCCAACGACATATGCATTCGGTGCTAATTGCCGCCTTTTTGCGTTGGTGCGTAGACGAACACGACCGTTTCCGTGAGCGCCGGGAAATGCGAGTCGGCCCTTTTTTTGATCCAGAAAGCGACCTGATTCCGGGTAGTGAGTTGTTTCGCCAATATCTGGCACAACGACCGGACGATGTGCGTCAGGCTCTGACTCGCCTTGTGCCTTCCCATCTTCAGGCCGAATTGGGAGTGGCTGACTGGGGTTGGCTGAACGAGCTTCGTAAAGTCTTTGACTTGGCCACGCAAAAGGTGCAAGAGCAACTGAACTACTATGAGGAGCAGATCCAACAGGCTGTTGACGACAAGAAGTACCCGCGTGCTGGCGCGTTGCAGAAGATTCGCAACACGATAACCAACCGTGACTTGCTCAACTTCTTCGGCCAGCACAACGTGTTGCCCAAATATGGTTTTCCCGTAGATGTGGTGGAATTCATCACCGACTATGTAGAAGACAACGATGTGGCGCAGCGTGTTGAGCTACAACGTGATCTGCGCGTCGCCATTTCGGAGTTCGCGCCAGGGTCCAAGCTGGTGGCTGCCAAGAAAATATGGACAGGAGGTGGTATCTATAAATTGCCGGACAAGGGGTGGGAGCCGGAGGCTTTCGCCATTTGCCCGCAATGTCAGCGGTTCAATTTGCAACAAGGCGATCAGCCTATCCCACAATGTCAGTGTGGCCATAATCTGCCGGCACATAGACCGTTTAGGAGCGGGGTAATGATCCGGCCAGAATTTGGCTTTCTGGCGGACCGAAGCCTGGCTGAATCGGGCGAAGCGCGCCCGCCACGCCAGTATACGTCGCGAGTATACTTCAGCGATTATGCTCGACCGCAAAATGGAGATATACCTGAGCAAGATCATCAGGAAACGGTTGTGCGCCATCCACAATTGACCAAGACTGATATCGTCATCAGCACCCGTTATTCCCGTTATGGGCAGCTTGTCCTTGTCAATCATGGCCCCAATGGGTATGGCTTTCACATTTGCTCGCTGTGCGGTTATGCGCAATCCATTCCAGCATCAACGATGCAAACGAATGAATCGGGTGCCGGCGGGCGCGGGCGTAACCGCAGACGAAGGAGATCAAAGCAGAATATCAAGCATAAGGATCCTCGAAATGGCCGGGACTGCCCCGGCGAAAACCCGATACAGCGCCGCTTGGGACATAGCTTCATCACCGATGTGCTGGAAATTCAACTGACTGGCTCGCTTCCCATGCACTACAACAGCCAACCGGACCATGGCGAGAAAAACATCTGGTATTCGCTGCTGTACGCTTTCATTGAAGGGGCCAGTCAGTCGCTTGGTATTCGCCGTGATGACGTAAATGGGACGATCTACCACTACACGCCTGGCCAGACACCGGCCTTGGTTCTGTACGATGATGTGCCCGGTGGGGCTGGCCATATGCGACGTGTGAATGAAGCGCTGCCCGATGTTTTTCGTATGGCTTATGAGCACATAGATGGCTGTGAATGTGGGGAAGAAACGGCATGTCACCAATGCCTCTGGCACTTTCGCAACCAGCCGTTTCACCACGTGCTGTCACGCGGACTGGCGGCCGAGTTTTTGCGGCAAACAATAGGATGATCCATTTCCCTGCTGAAAATCCTTTGTTCTTCGCGGCGGATTGGGGTATGATTGGGATGATTTCCCAGTTGCCGGGCATCGTTGCATTGTTCAACTGGACACAAGAACGCTTGTGCGCCAGAAGATGAGAGAGCCGACGCCTTTAGCGTTGACTGCGGGCCCTTTTACAGATAATTGGGCAGGAGAGGTGATTATGATCACTATCAATACGATGGAAGATCTGATTCGGATTCTGGACGAGCGCCCTGAGTGGGTCGAAGCTCTGCGCGCGCGGCTGCTGACGCGCGAGTTGTTGGAGCTGCCTCAAAACTTCGCCAGGTTCGTCGAAGAGATGAACAAGTTCAGGGCAGAGATGAACAGGTTTGTGACAGCCACGAATAAGCGCCTGGACAATATCGACGCTCGGTTAGATGGGCACGATGCCAGATTCGATAAGATCGACACTCGGTTAGATGGGATCGACACTCGGTTAGATGGGCACGATGCCAGATTCGATAAGATCGACACTCGGTTAGATGGGATCGACGCTCGGTTAGATGGGCACGATGCCAGATTCGATAAGATCGACACTCGGTTAGATGGGATCGACGCTCGGTTAGATGGGATCGACACTCGGTTAGATGGGATCGACACTCGGTTAGATGGGCACGATGCCAGATTCGATAAGATCGACGCTCGGTTAGATGGGATCGACGCTCGGTTAGATGGGCACGATGCCAGATTCGATAAGATCGATGTCACCATTCAGAAAATCCGCGACGACCTGACGCCGCTAAAGGGCGCTCATGCCAGAAATGCCGCGCTTGAGGACGCCATCGCCATCGCCAGAGATATGGGCCTCTGGCGAACGAAGACCCTCACCCGGGAAGATATTTGGGATCTGACCGATTCGGCCGACACGGCGAACATTCCCACCAACGAGCTAAGGAGCTTCCGCCGGGCCGATCTGATTATGGAAACCACGGGCCAAGACCGGGAAATCTGCTACATCGCCGTGGAAATCTCATTCACCGCCAATGGAAGAGATACCACCAGGGCCATCCGCAACGCTGGGTTCTTGACGCGGTTCACCGGGAAACGCTCTTATGCGGCAGTAGCCGGCCTGTATCGAGACGAGCGAATTCAGGACAGCATCGAATCTGGTGAAGTGTTCTGGCATCAACTCGAGCCGGAGCAACTGGGAGTGGAGTGATTATTCTCGGTGGATATTCTGCCGAAATACAGCCAAGCGTATCTCTAATCTAAGCGAACAGGATAGGCATTATGCATGCAATTGAGGTCGAACAGACGCAAGCCGGTCCCCAGCTTGTCTGGCGAGAGGTGGATGAGCCGGTCTTGCAGTCGGGAGAGGCGCTGGTTTCTATCCATGCCACAACCCTCAATCGAGCGGATCTCTCCCAAGCCGCCGGCAACTATCCACCGCCACCTGGAGCGCCAGAAATCCTGGGATTGGATATGGCAGGCGAGATCACTGCTGTCGGCGCGCAGGTGCTGGGCTGGCGCGTCGGCGACCGGGTTTGCGCGCTCTTGGCTGGGGGTGGATACGCGGAACGCGTGGCCGTGGATCAGCGACTACTTATCCCTATTCCCTCAGGCTGGGGTTTCGAAGAGGCAGCCTGTCTGCCGGAAGTCTATCTGACAGCCTACGTCAACATCTTTATGGAAGCTGGATTTCAGCCTGGCGAGACGATCCTCATCCATGGGGGAGCAAGTGGCGTTGGCACTGCGGCCATCCAGCTGGTAAAGGCTGCCGGCGGGCGCGTCATCACCACTGCCGGCCGGCCAGATAAGGTGGAAACCTGCCGCGCCTTGGGCGCGGACCTGGCGATCAACTATCGAGTTGAGGAGTTTGTCGCCTGCACGCGAGCGTTTACCCAAGGCGCTGGGGTCGATGTAATTCTCGACATGGTGGGCGCAGACTACCTGGAGCGCAACATCAGCCTGCTCAAAGTGAAGGGACGCCTTGTATTCATCGCCACCCTCGGCGGCGCGCTGGCAGAGTTGAACATCGGGCAACTCATGGGCAAGCGCGCGCGGCTGATCGGCTCAGTGTTACGCGCCCGGCCTGTCGAAGAAAAGGCTGAGATTATCCATCGCTTTCGTAAGCAGTTCTGGGCGCAGATTAAAGAGGGCGCGATCCGCCCGGTCATCGATCGTGTCCTCCCCGTTGCCGAAGCGCACGCCGCGCACGAAGCCATGCGCGCCTACGAGAACATTGGCAAGATCGTTCTCAGGGTCCGCTGATAGCAGACAAGTTTCTGCCGAGATGCGCGCTTTTCTGACGAACGGTCAGCATACTATGTTCCCGTTTCCGTATCCATCGCGCGTGTCTTCCTCATCTTTCCGCAATGTCATCGCCTGAAAATGCTCGAAGCGCTCTTCTGCCAGCGGGATCATATCGAAGGAAAGGATTTCGAAAAAACGTTCCATGATCGCCCGCATCTCGTCATCTGTGTAGAAGGCATAAACGCGCTTCGGTTCATAATTGACAAAGTAGCTGACCACAGCATAGGTTCATTTCAAGCAGTTTGGGCCACCCCTGCGCCGCCGCTTTCCGTTTGTCGGAAGTAACCAGGGCCGGGTTGGGCCAGCATCCGGGCCACCGGCCGCAACTCCATCCACCATTGCTCGTGGGGTCGCTGGAGTTCGACGTTCATCAAGCGGGGGATCATATACAGAGGCGTGGCCTTTACATCGCCTTCCTGGATGCCCAGACAGACAGCGTCCACTTCCGCATAGCTTTTTGCCTGGCGTCGGAGCGCCATTTCTTCAATCCTGCGTACCGCTTCCCAAGCAAGCCGCGCAGCCAGAATGCGATCGAATGGGGTCGGATTGCCTCCCTGCTGCAGGTGCCCCAGAATTGACTGGCGCACTTCGAACAGATCGCCGCCCTCTTCGTCGAACAGGGCGGCGATAAATGGCGTTGTATAGAAGGAGTTCGCGGCTTCGTTGCGGATCATCAGCCCTAAACGTTTTCCCTGCTGAAAACCCTTTTTCAACAGATCGATGTCCCATTCAAGATCTTTCAGCGTAACCCCTTCTTCGTGTAGGTATACACGTTCGGCGCCCGTGGCAATGGCGCTCATCAATGCCAGGTATCCACAGTAGCGACCCATCACTTCGACAATAAAACAGCGATTAAAGGCTACAGCAGACTGTTTGATCTTATCCACCACCTCCATAATGCTGTTGAGAGCTGTGTCGGCCCCGATGCTCAATTCAGAACCGGGCAGATTGTTGTTAATGCTGGCCGGGATACAGAGTAGGGGGATATTGAACGCTGGAAAGCTATGCCGTTCTTCGTATAGTCTGTGGATGGCTTGATAGCCGGCCCAGCCACCGATCATAACAATGGCATCCACCTGATGTTTTTCCAGCACCCGCGCGGCCGTGTACAGTTCCGTGCCTTGTGGGTGTTTGCGGCTGCTCCCCAATTCGGAGCCGCCGGTAGGCGCCCAGCCGTTGACGCTCATCCAGTTCAGCTCGTGGATATCATCATTGATCAGCCCTCGTAAGCCCCGTTTGACACCTAGCGGAATGTGGCCGTTGTCCACAAGCAAGCGCACCGCAGCACGGACCGTAGCATTCATGCCAGGGGCCGGCGCTCCCCCTGTCATGATAGCAACCCGCAAGCGTCTCTTGCTCGGGGTGGGTGGGTGGGGATTGGCGCGTATGAGCGTGCGCAAAATGCGAAAGGAATCCCGAAACGCCTTGCCACGGAATTGCAACGCCTCTTCGAAATCGCATTCGCGGATGCATGTGTTGACTCTGTGGGTCTGCTCAACGCACTCTATCAGGGGTTGATGGACGATTTTGTTGTTTTGGATGCCGATCAGTACCGCTTCGTCCTCAGGCTTGGCACTGAGGACTGCTTCGGCGGCGGCAGCTCCGAGCAGCGTCGCCAGCACGCGATCGTAGGCGCTGGGAGAACCGCCGCGCTGAACGTGGCCTAGCACGGTCACCCGTACATCTTCCTCCAGATATTGGGTCAGTACCTGTTTCACATATGCGCTGGTGATCGAATTGCCGTGACGATCCTGCGCGCCTTCCGCCATCACCACGATACTATCACGCCGGCCGACCGCTCGGCCAGTGCGCAGGATCGAACACATCTTCTCTTCCCACTCATCCAAATTGGGCGGACTTTCGGGGATCAGCGTAAAATCCGCGCCCGATGCCAACGCACCCATTAACGCCAAATAGCCGCAGTGGTGGCCCATCACCTCCACTACAAAGGCGCGCTGGTGGCTGGCTGCCGTGCTGGTGATGGCATCGAGCGCCTCTGTAATCCGGTGCAGTGCGGAGTCGGCGCCAATCGTTATGTCCGTGCCGCACATATCGTTGTCGATGGAACCGACCAGGCCGGCAATGGCCAGGAAGTTGTATTCAGTGGCCACTGAGGGCTCCAACTTGCCGTCGGCCACCAATTCGTCCATCAGGGAGGCCCACTCTTGGCGCAGAATGTGCGCGCCGGTGAGACTGCCGTCGCCGCCAATGACCACGAGTCGGTTTATGCGCTGAAGAAGCAGGTTGCGCACCGCGGCCTTGCGGCCTTCCCTACAGAGAAAGGCAGGGCTGCGGGCTGTGCCCAGGATCGTCCCGCCTTGCTGAAGCACGCCGCCAACCGAGTCCCAGTTGAGTGGGCGGATCAGGCTACCACCCTCAATCATTCCCTGAAATCCTTCATAGATTCCATAGACCTCTGCGCCCCGGTCCAGCGCGGCGCGCACCGCGGAACGCACAGCCGCATTCATACCCTGCGCATCACCTCCGCTGGTGAGGATGCCAAGACGAACTGTCATTGCGATTTTCTATCCTTTGGGCTGGGCAATCCCAGCAGAATTCCTCGGAAGTTTCGACCAGAGAAAAACAGAGTCGATTGCTGTCTCGGTCTCTGTGTCTAACGATTATGAGAAGGGTTTTGTCTGCCTTTGCCGGCGATTCCGTGTCTGGGGCAAGGGAAAGTCAGATGCCCTGAAATATCTGCGCCATTCCCATCCAGCTCTGGCGAAGAAGATCGTAAACAGAGAGGGAGCCATCTCAGATCGGATGTTGACGGTCCCCGCCTTTACAGTTGGCAGGCATTTGCAGTAGGTTGCCCATATGCACCCTGGCGATTACAGTATCGCGCAGCGCCGCCTGACATTCTACCAGCTTTTTGTCTGACCTTCAATGCGATAGAAGAGGTTGGCGGGTGTGTCCCAAGATGGGGATGAGTTCTGGCTACCTGTGGGCAGCTACACCGGTCCCGGCCCTCCTAATCGATCATCCTGGCAATCTCTTACTCCTGACCCAGATGCCGAAAAAAACCTTTTAGCGGACATTCCGGACATTTTCTGCCTATTTCAGACACGCGCCGCCTCAACCGCGTCGTCGCCGACTTTGCACTGGCTTTTCTCCTCAATTCCGGGGCAACAAGAGAGGGAGAACCGCGATAGTAGAAACGCACCCCCTATCTGGGATGCATCCCCCCGTGCAGTCAAAGATGTAAGTCCCTATTATATCATGCTGTGGCGCTTTGGCGCATTCTGTCTGTTGCTTTCAAACCAAACTGAAACGGAAAAAGCCAGCCAAAGGCGTTCAGGGTTTACATAACCTGACGTTCTTTGACAGAATACCGCGTTCCTATGTACACTTTCCCTACTCAATTGGGATTGTGGTTTAGTCAAAGGAGTCATGATGGCAGCGAGACGTAGAACATCTGTCAAATTAGGGGTGACAGGCTTGGGTGAGCGCCAGGAGATCGCGCCGGGCGTTTTTATCAATACTGTCTATCGAGGCTGTACACCGGGATTTGTGATCACAGACGAGGGCCTGATTCTGATTGATACGCCGCTGATCCCGAAACAGGCATTGGATTGGCGCCAACAGATCGAAATGGAAGTGCCGGGCCTGCCGATCCTGTATGTGTTCAATACAGACCACCACCGCGGCCACGCGCTGGGCAATCAGTATTTCCTGCCGACGACGGTCATTGCCCACGAGCGCGCCTACAAGGAGATGTCCGGTTACACCGAAAATTTTAAGGAGCGGGTGTACAACAGCTACAAACGGGAGCCGGAGATCCAGCAACAACTGACGAACATTGAGATCATCCTCCCAGATATTACCTTCACGGATGGCGCGCGGTTGCTGTATGGAGGGCGTGAGGTGCAATTGATCTATACGGGCGGCCATACGCCGGCCACCAGCATCGCCTGGCTGCCGGAGGAAAAAATCGCGTTCGTCGGGGACATGCTGTGGGTGGACCAACACCCGTATATGGCTCAGGCCAACTCTCTGGAATGGATTGAAGCCTTACGCCGAATTCGCGAACTCGGGGCAGAGAAATTGGTTCCGGGCCATGGGCCGGTCTGTGACCCGGATGATACCATGCGTGTGGCGGAGTATATTCTCTTCATGCGCCAGCGTGTACGAGACTATTACCACGAGGGCAAGACCAAGAACGAGGCCAAAAGCGGCCTGGTGGGCGAGATGCTGGAACGGTTCCCTGTGCCGCTGGAACGCAAGTCCAAAATTGAGAGCCAGATTAAATCCGGCATCAATCGGGTCTATCGAGAGATTCAGCGCGAGGAAGAGTTGGCCACAGTCGATGGGACAATGGGAGACGCCCTCCTCGTCCAGGAAGCACAGTTGGAGCCTGCATAAATGGCCTATTCAGTGCGGGAGGAGCGACAAAGCCTGGCCAATAGCCTGCGAGAGGAGCTTTCCCAGGCGGAGAGGGTTATCGTGCAGTTGCGGCGGGACAATGTTGAGTCGTTTCTGCAACTGCTGGACAGCATCGAAGATCGATTTGCGCTCTTGGAAGCCAGCGGTCTGGACCTGCGGCCTGAGCAGACGCGCTGGGGCAGTCTTCACGGCAAACTTCAGAGGGAAGCCGGCCGAGTCATGCGCGTTGTGGATGTGGCCGGCGGCCTGGAGAAGCTACGCAAAGCCAATTCACCGGCGGCAGGTCTGTGGTGGCATCTGGACGCAGTTGTTGCCGCCAACCGCCGTCATCTTATTCGTCGGCTGGGCACAACTACCGGTATCATCATCTCTCTGCTGGCGATCGTCTGGGCGCTGCTTACCTATGTGTTCCCGCCGGATCCCGACACAGTGGCCGCTTCCGAGGCGATATCCAGTCTGCAGCAGCTGGCCTTTGAAGGCCGCTGGGAGGAGGCGCTGGCGGTCATCGACGGGGCCAAAGCTAAGCTTACGAAGCCAGACCCCGAACTGCTGATCTGGGAGGCGGTCATCCTCGAAAAGATCGGGCAAAATCGCCGCGCCCAGGAGGCGCTGGCCGAGGCCAAAGCGCTGACGCCGGCCAGTCAGCAGGTCGCTTACTGGTGGACCCTCGGCTCCATCCGCCTGTCTGTCGGAGATTTGGCGAAAGCTCGTGTCGCTGGCAATGAAGCGCTGGCCCTGGATCCCGATGATCCCCAGGGCTACTTCCTGCTTGCCAGCGTGGCCGAAGCAGAGGGCGATACCATCACCGCCATCGATCTCTTCGAAGAGACTTTCAAACTGGCAGCGGATAGCAATCCCCAGCTGGCTGTCATCGCCAGAGTGCGTATGGGCAACCTACTGCAAATGCCTGCCAATATGTCATTCTCAGGCACGGCTGAACCGGGAGAGAATGAGGAAGGCAGCGGGGAGTAAGGAAGTTCAGGGGCATGCGGGGGCAATTTCCTGCCCTGCGACGCCCCAGGCCTTGATTTTTTCGGCGCCGAGGAATCTTGTACAATAGAATTGCGTCCACTGCCCCCTAGCGCGTGAAGATTGTCGCCCTCAATGGCGGCATGGACTAACCTGTATACGCCCCCTTAGCTCAGAGGATAGAGCAACGGACTTCTAATCCGTCGGTCGTAGGTTCGACTCCTACAGGGGGCGCCTCTGCCGAACCTCTCCAACTTCTCTAGTCAGGTTACTCCGCGGGAATCAACCTGTGCTCATTCGACACTGCCAGCGTGCCCTAAATACGCCTGCAGCCTGCTACGGCTCGCTGACCTCTAGCCAACCCGAGCGCGCGCTGAGCCTTTGTCTGCAATTGGCTCCTGCGGCGCCTTTTCATTGATCGCCACGTGGCGGGTCGTGCCAGGCGCAGTATACGGAAACGTCGGCCCAGCGGACGGGGAGGCCCAGCGCACACCATTGGCGATCACTTGGCGAATTATCGGTTGGTGGAAGATTGGATAGGTCTCGTGACCGGGGCGGAAGTAGAAAATCTTGCCGTTGCCCCGGTGGAAGCACGCCCCACTGCGGAAGACATTGCCACCCTCAAACCAGCTTATGAATACCAGGTCATCGGGTATGGGGATGTCGAACAGTTCACCGTACATCTCGCATTCTTCATTGATGAAGTAGGGCGGCAGCCCCTGAGCGATGGGATGGGACGGTTTGACGACCCAAATACGCTCCTTCTCATCGGCTTCACGCCAGCGCAGGCTGCACGAAGTGCCCATCAACCTGCGAAAAATCTTCGAGTAGTGGCCCGAGTGCAGAACGATCAATCCCATTCCTTCCAGCACCCGATTCTGCACCCGGTCGACGACCTCATCAGATACCGCCGCGTGGGCCCGATGCCCCCACCAGGTCAGCACGTCCGTTTGGGACAATACATCTTCCGTCAGTCCGTGCTCCGGCTCGTCCAAAGTGGCCGTGCGCACCTGTGTAAACCCGTGCTGTTGCAGTCCCTCGACAATGGCCCCGTGAATGCCGTCAGGATATAACCCCGCGACGAAGTCATTCACTCTTTCGTGTTGATACTCATTCCAAACGGTTACGCGAATATCACCCATCTTGAGTCCTTCCGTGAAATTGAACTGTGTGGAGCGAGGGATATATCATGCATGGCACTCAGCCATCTGGTTCATCCCCTGTATTGGTTATTGCTTCTTGCCCACCTCTACCAGCTTCCCTCCTTGGGCTGCTGACGCTCGGATCGCGTCCCACAGGCGGGCCATGCGCAGACCGATCTCCGGTGGGCAGGGGTTCTCCATATCGCCGGCTCGTACCTTTATGAACTGCTGCCAGACGCCGAGAGATTCGGGCAATGCTACCGGAACGGGCTCTGTATCTTCAGTCTTCTGAATCAGGAGCCGCTCTCCCCAGATCCCAGTCTGCAGTATCCCCTTCTCACAGAACACCCGCACGTCCGAGCCGATCTTGCAGTTAATATTGCCGGCCGCGTTCATTGTCACCAGCGTGCCGGATGCCAGCCTGGCGATGACCGCTGCCAATATGTCGACGCGGGCGCCCTGGTTGTCCATCCAGGCCGCTACCTCCACAAAATCCTCGCCGGCCAAGTCTGAAATAGTATTGAGCATATGCGCGCCAGTGTCAAATAAAAAGCCGCCCCCGGCAATGTCCGGATCCTGACGCCATGTGCCGCTGGCGCCGAGCAGCCAGTTCTGCCAGGCGACCGCACTGATATTCAAAATCTTGCCTAACTTCCCCTCCCGAAGGATTCTTGCTGCGGTTCGCACCTGTGGCGACATGCTGCCGTTGAAGGCCACAGACAGCAGGCGGCCGCTACGCTCCTGGGCGGCGATGAGTGCGAGGGCTTCCTCTTCGTTCAGCACCATTGGCTTTTCCAGCAACACATCCAGATCGGCTTCCAGGCAGGCCTTGGCCTGGGGAAAATGCAGGGCGTGCGGGGTAATGATAAATACAGCGTCAAGTTCTGCCGCCCGCTCCTGCAACAGGTTCTCAAGTTCCGGTTCATTGGGAGGGGGAGATGCGCCCACCTCTTTGAAGGGGCTACAGAACGCTGCGTAGGCTTCCGCAGACGGATCGCTGACAACGCGTACTTCGGTGGTGTCCTGCTGTTGGAGGATGCGCTTGGCGTGGCCGCGGGCCATCCCACCGCATCCAATGAAGGCCATTCGAACACGGGGCGACGCCCCGTTGGGCTGACGATCCGTCATAGACTGACTCCTGACCGTGTGAGTAAGTATTGTGTCTTGCCATTAGGTATACGCCCCAATAACGAAGCAGTGGGAGGTGACAGCGGAAACGGGAATGAATTCCGCTAATCGCTCAATAATACATTGCCGAACGGCGACCAGCAAGATTTTGTAAACCATGCGCTGCCTCTTAGAATTACGCTGGCGTCAGCAGTTCAGGCCAGTGGAGAGAAAAGCGCATGGATGTCCCGCCGGGGTGATGGGGCTGCCACCCTGACCGGATTTCTCTGTCGTCAGGAGATCGATGCCCAGATTGACAGCCGCCCAGCTGGTTGATACACTCGGAGTAGAGACGCAAACCGCCACTGCGAGACAGGAGCTGCCTGTGCCCAGGAATACCGAGGCCTATGAAGGTTGGGATGAGGCCTTCGAAGATGACTATTTCGATGCGCCTGCCAAGAGCAAACCGAAGCCGAAGAAAAAGCGGGAGCGAACGGTTTCTGGCGTTGTGGCGCGGGCCAGGGGGCATCATTTTGATATCGCGACGACAAACGGCGATCTGATCACCTGCCGCGTACGGGGGCGACTTCTTCAGGAGCGAACCAAAGAGTTGACACTCGTTGCCGTCGGCGACCGTGTGCAGGTGGCGCTGGAGAGCAAACGATCCGGTCTGATCGATTCTATTGAAGAGCGGGAATCGACGTTGAGCCGCCAGGTCCCGGGCGTCACACGCCCGGCCGAAGACGTAATCGTGGCCAATCCGGATCAAGTGTTGGTTGTCTTCGCGGTGAAGAACCCAGAGCCCCACCTGCGGATGCTGGACCGATTTCTGGTGATTGCCGAAGCCAATGAACTGCCGGCTGTCATCGTCGTCAACAAGATCGATCTGACCGGCCTGGAGGCAGCCCGCAGCAAGTTTCACCTCTACGAGGAGTTGGGCTATCCTCTCCTGTATACAAGCGCCAAAGAGCGCATGGCGGCAGGTCCCGAGCGCTGTTCTGAGGCTATAGCGGATCTCGGGCAACTGCGTCAGCTGCTGATCGACAAACTGACAGTCGTGACCGGCCCGAGCGGCGTGGGCAAAAGCGCGCTGATCAACGCCATTCATCCGCATCTGAATCTGCGGGTCGGCGAACCGCGCCGATATGAGGGCAAGGGCAAGCACACGACCCGCAACGCGCAACTCTTCCGCCTGCCTGTGGGCGCGGAGACGTTCGTGGCCGATACGCCCGGTATCCGCGAGCTGGGTCTCTATGAGATCGAACCAGGCAGCCTTGGATTCTATTTTATCGACATGAAACCCTTTGTCAACGATTGCCACTATCCCAACTGTACCCACAACCACGAGCCAAATTGCGCAGTGCGTCAAGCGGTCGGAGATGGCAAAATCTCGCCAGAGCGTTACGATAGTTATTTGCGCATTCTGACCGGAGACAACTTGCAGTTGGATGAATGGTGAGTCGTATTTCCCTGTCTATGTCACATATACTTGACGACTTAAACCCCCAACAGAAGATAGCGGTCGAGGCGACCGAGGGGCCGGTTCTGGTGCTGGCAGGTCCCGGCTCTGGCAAGACCCGGGTGCTCACCCGGCGCATCGCCTATCTGATCGACGAGAACGAGATTGCGCCGTGGAATATCCTGGCTGTGACCTTTACGAACAAGGCGGCCAGAGAAATGACCGATCGGGTGGTTGACCTGATCGGGCACAGCTTTCCGCCACCGCTACCGGGCCAGCGCCAACGGCTCGGTGGGTTGACGATCGGCACATTTCATGCGCTGTGCGCGCGCGTGCTGCGCGTCGAGGTGGAGGCGATCGGCTTCGAGCGCAATTGGGTCATCTATGACAGCGCAGATCAATTGGCTCTGGTCCGTGAGATTTTGCAGGAAATGAAATTGGACGAAAAGCAGTTCAGCCCCCAGGCCATCCGGGCGCAAATCGGTAGCTGGAAGAACGAACTGATCGTGCCGGAGCGGGTGCAGACAGAGGGCTACATGCAGGAGATCTGTGACCGGGTCTATGGTCGGTACCAGCAGGTTTTACTCCTCAACAACGCCATGGATTTCGACGACCTGCTGATGCGCGCAGTCCTCCTCTTTCGCCAGAACGAAGAAATACGGCGCACCTATCAGGGCAAATGGCAGTATGTGCTGGTGGATGAATTTCAGGATACAAACACGGCCCAGTACGAGCTGGCGCGGCTGCTCGGCGGCGCGCCGGAGGGTAGGGAGAACGTCTTTGCCGTCGGTGACGAGGACCAGTCGATCTACCGCTTCCGCGGCGCGGATTACCGCAACGTCCTGCGCTTCCGCAGAGACTACCCGGCTGCCAAAGTGGTGCTGCTGGAGCAGAACTATCGCAGCACGCAAAGCATTCTGGATGTTGCCAATGCGGTTATCGTCAAAAATCCGAACCGCACGGCCAAGCAGTTGTATACTGATAACGGCGAAGGACTGAAAGTTGCGGTTCACGAAGCCTACAATGAAATCGAAGAGGCCGATTACGTGCTCGACGAAGCGGCGCGTCTGACGGCTCAAGGCGGTTTCGGGTTGGGCAGCGTTGTGGTGATGTATCGCACAAACACCCAGAGTCGGGCACTGGAAGAAGCATGCGTGCGCCGTCAGGTGCGCTACCGCCTGGTGGGGGCCACTCGCTTCTACGAGCGTCGCGAGATCAAAGACGCGTTGGCCTATCTGCGGCTGGCGCACAACCCGGCGGCTTCGATGGCGCTTGATCGGATTATCAATGTGCCCCCTCGCGGCATCGGTGTCAAAACCTATGCAACTCTGAAGGAATGGGCCGCCTCTGCCTCTGTTAGCGAATGGGAGGCCTTGCAGGTGTTGCATCACGGCGTGCGGGCAGCGGGCGCCGCGGCGTCGCGCCCTGCAGTGGCGCGCAATTCAACCTTTGCGCCTCGTGCGAAGCCCGAAGCCAGGGACAGCCGGGCCGCGCGCCGGCTAACCCTGCCCTATCCCTTTGGCCGCCGCGCAGGCGATGCGCTGATCAACTTTGCCGGAATGCTGGAGTCGTGGGTGCGGATGGCCGCTGGCAATCAGTATGAAAACGTGGCCACGCTGCTGGATCACATCTTGCTGGACAGCGGCTATCTCGACCGCCTGCGCGATGGCAGCGCCGAGGGTGAGGATCGCTTCGAGAACATCAAGGAGTTGCGCGCTGTCGCCGCTCAATACCAGCCCGGCCAAGTCGATTTGGAGCCGGGCCAGGACGCGCTCGGCCTTTTCTTGCAGGAGGTCAGCCTTGTCAGCGATCAGGACGAAGTGGACGAGACCGAGGACGCAGTGACGTTGATGACTTTGCATACAGCCAAAGGGCTGGAGTTTCCCGTCGTCTTTATGGTTGGGATGGAGGAGGGACTGCTGCCCCATGCCCGTAGCATCCAAAGCGAGGATAAAGAGGATATGACCGAGGAGCGCCGATTGGCCTACGTCGGCATCACCCGGGCCAAACGCCGCCTGTATCTGGTTCACGCCTACCGACGGGCACTGTGGGGCAACAGCGAACTGCAAGAGGCCAGCCGTTTCCTGGGTGACATACCGCCGGATCTGCTACAGGGAATGGTCAACCGCTATCGACGCCAGGAGGCCGCCTATCAGCGGGCCACCAGCTGGACAGGCGATGCGAATCAGGATGAGATGATGAGCAGGATGAAGGGGCGAAATCGCCGCCGTCAGCGCCAATCTGACCAGGATTTACAGGAGACGAAATTCAGACGTCGCCAGAGCGTGGAGCATCCTCAATTCGGTGTTGGCACAGTCATCGATAGTATAGCCATTGGCGGGGAAGAAGAGGTGGCTGTCGCCTTTCCCGGTGTAGGGGTGAAGAAATTTATGGCGTCACTGGCGAATTTGAAAATACTGTAACTGCGGTGGCCAGTTCCCAGTACCGACCACTGGCCACCGATCACTGACCACTGGTTTAAGATGACTCATCATCCCCATCATATAAATCACAGCCCGCCCTGGAACGCAACCACCAAAGCGATCGTTGCCGTGTCAGCGCTGGCGCTGTTATCCCTGCTGACATGGGTTTTTCGTGGTTTGCTCCAGCAATTGGTGTTGGCTGCGTTGCTGGCGTATCTTCTACATCCGCTGATTTCGTTCATCGACCGGCGCACGCTCCTCAATCGGGTCACCATCGTCCTGCTCGTCTATCTGACCCTGGCCCTGCTTGTGCTGGCGACCCTCTCGTTGGTGGGTGTCACCACGTTTCAGCAGGCGCTCGATCTCTCCAGCCGCCTGCCCGGCTGGTTTAACGACGCAGTCGTCCTGCTTCAGTCTGTGGGGGAACAGGCGCCGGAGACACTCAGCCTCGGCCCGCTGCTGATCCCTCTCAATAGGATCTTGCCCCAACTGCCTGGATGGGAAGAGGTATTCCGCCAGGTTTTCAGCTTCATTCAGCCGATCTTCAGCCGAGGCGGCAGTCTGGCCGCCAGCGTTGTCACGGCGACGGTCGGCGTCCTCGGTCAGATGGTGCTGATTTTCATTATCTCTATTTACATTGCCAATGATATCCCCCGCTATAGCGGCATGATCGGCAACCTGGCCCAGCAGCCCGGCTATCGCCAGGACGCCGAACGCCTGATATCCCAGATCAGTCAGGTGTGGGCGGCCTATCTGCGGGGGCAGGTGATCCTCGCTCTGGTGATTTTCGCGCTTGTGAGCATTGTCCTGGGCGCGCTCGGTGTGGACAATGCCCTGGGTCTGGGCCTGCTCTCCGGCGCGATGGAATTTCTGCCGCTTATCGGGCCATTGGTGGGCGCGGGCGCGGCGATTCTGGTGGCCTTCTTTCAGAACAGTCAGACTTTCGGCATGACACCGCTGCAATTTGCCATAGCCGTGGCGGTCGCCATGATTCTGATTCAGCAGATCGAGAACGCTCTGCTCGTTCCCCGCATCGTCGGCAATGCCCTCAACATGCACCCGCTGCTTGTGTTGGTCAGTGTCATTATGGGCGCATCCCTGGCCGGGCTGCTCGGGGCCGTTCTGGCCGCGCCGGTAGTAGCCTCCTTGCGTATCCTGAGCGGCTATGCCTGGCGCAAGATGCTGGATCTGCCACCCTTTGCGGATGAACACTAAAGTCAGTCTGGAAGACGGGACGATGACAGACACAGATACGCAATACGCAATACGCAATAGAATTTATCCTCTCTCATTCGAGCCGATCTGTAAGGATTATATCTGGGGTGGGCGCAATCTGGAGACGAAGTTGGGGCGGGAGATCCCCGCTGGCATCGTGGCGGAAAGCTGGGAGATCGCCGCGCATCCCAACGGACAGACCAAAGTCACCGCCGGCCCGTTGGCAGGCCATACTCTCGGCGCGCTACAGGCGCATCTGGGTGAGCGACTGCTCGGTTCAGATGATGATGCTGTAGGCTTCCCACTGTTAATCAAACTTCTGGACGCCAACCGTTGGCTGTCCGTTCAGGTACATCCGGATGACGCCTACGCCCGGGCGCACGCCGGCGAGTTGGGCAAGACTGAACTGTGGATCATCCTCCACGCAGAGCCGGGCGCGGAGCTTATATACGGGCTGAAGGCGGGCGTGGACCAGGAGCGGTTTGCGCATGCCACGCGTACCGGCGCCATCGCGCGGACGCTCCACCGAGTTCCCGTGCAGGCCGGAGATGTGGTCTTTGTGCCCGCGGGGACAGTCCACGCGCTCGGTCCCGGCATGATTGTGGCGGAGATCCAGCAGAACAGCGACACAACCTACCGTCTTTATGACTGGGACCGAACCGGCGCAGACGGCAAACCCCGCCCTCTGCACATCCAGCGGGCCTTGGAAGTTATCGACTGGCAGATGGTGGAACCGAGTCTCGTCC
The DNA here is from genome assembly GCA_958295915.1 of uncultured Caldilineaceae bacterium. Lineage (GTDB taxonomy): Bacteria > Chloroflexota > Anaerolineae > Caldilineales > Caldilineaceae > Bin5. The sequence continues at coordinate 234,505 of OY282381.1, read as the reverse complement.
GGCCGCGCATCCTGTCGGCGCCGGATGGATGGGCGCGGGAGGAATTGGCCCGTTGCCCCTATTTCCAGGTCGAACGCCTGACCGGCCAGCCCGGCGCTGTTTGGGCCGACCACTGTAACGGTGAAAACTATCAGATCTGGGCTGCGCTCTCCGGTGGGGCGTCCATCCACTGGGCCGAGGCGCCCGTAGAGATGCGGGGCATCTCCTGGCTGCTTTTGCCCGCAGCGCTGGGAGCGTTCGAAGTCCGGGCCGAGACCGATTGTGTGCTGTTGCGTATTCTGTAGGGTCGGCGTCTTGTGAGGGCTGAGCGCGCCGCAGATTGTGCGCAGCGTGCGAAGCCCGAATTGCCTGCCCGCATCCCAAGGAGAACTGCCGTGCCCTATCCCATCGAAAAGCGAGCTGACACGACCTTCCCCATCCACGATCTCCTGTCTGAACGCTGGAGTCCCAGAGCATTTGCCGATCGGGCGATTCCGCCAGAGATCCTCGGCAGCCTGCTGGAAGCGGCCCGCTGGTCGCCCTCTTCCCGCAATCAGCAGCCGTGGCGGTTTGTCATCGCCGAACGGCATAGCAATGTGGATGGATTTGCCCGTATTCTGGGCACACTTATGGAAGGGAATCAGCTCTGGGCGCAGCGCGCCTCTGTTCTGCTCATCGCTGTGATAAAACCGACATTGGATCACACGGATCGCGCCAACGTCTACGCCCGCTATGACCTCGGCCAGGCTATGGCCCATCTGTCGATTCAGGCCATGTCTGTCGGTCTGTATATTCACCAGATGGGCGGTTTCCGCAGGGAACGGGCCCGGGAAGCTCTTGCGATCCCCGGTGACTTCGAGCCGGTCGTCTCCGCGGCCATCGGCTATCTGGCAGAGCCATCCACGCTACCGGAGGAGATACAAGAACGGGAGCTGGCTCTTCGCACCCGCCATCCTCTGGCCGAACTGGTTTTCAGCGGCATGTGGGGGGAAACGCATCCAGATTATGCCTGATCTGATCATCAGGAACGGGCATCTCCTCACTCCTTCCGGTCTGATTGCTGCCGAGTTGGCCATCGATGGTGAACGGGTCGCCGCCAGCGGCAAGGAGTTGAACGGCGCTGCCGAGATCGACGCCGCTGGCTGCCACGCGCGCCCCGGCGGGTGGACTGTCATGTCCATCTGCAAATGCGCCTGAACGAAATCCAATCCGCGCTGGCTGCTCTGCCGGCAGGAGACGTAGCGGACGCGGCGACAGACCTGCTGGCCGCCCTCGGCTACCGCAGCGAGCGCACGCTGCCCGGCCAGACGGGCGACGTTGGCGATTTCATAGGCAATTTCCCCGCCGCGAACCCCGGCACGCAGTCGGAGGAGCGCTTCCGCCAGAACGTCGCCGCAGCGCGGATTCTGTTCCAGCTAACCGATTCCGAAATCTCCCCGGCGCATCCGCAAAACTTCGCAGCCGGCGCCTTTGACACAGGCGACAATAAGAGCTTTGTTTTTGCCGCCGTCGAACTCAACGGCCAGTCGTATGCGCGCGGCCAGTATGCCGCATTCACCCGCGAGATAAACAAGCGTCTGCGCCAGCCCACTGTCATCCTCTTCAGGAGCGCCGCGGACCTGCTCACCCTGGCTTTCGTGCACCGCCGCCCCAACCGGCGCGCCCCCGACCGCGCCGTGCTGGGCAGCGTCTCGCTGATACGCGAGATCGACCCCGCCAGCCCCCAGCGCGCCCATCTGGATATCCTGGCCGAACTGGCCCTGGCAGACCGTCTGCGCTGGATGGACGCGCGCGGCGCGCGGCACAACTTCGATGGTCTGCTGGCCGCCTGGCTGGACGCGCTGGACACCGAGGAACTGAACCGGCGCTTCTACAAAGACCTGTTCGCCTGGTTCACCCGCGCGCTCAGGGAGGCTACCTTTCCCGCCAACGAAGCCAGGACCCTGCCGGCCGAAGAGCACGTCATCCGCCTGATCACGCGCCTGCTGTTCGTCTGGTTCATCAGGGAGTTGGACGGTGCAACCTCCCAGCCTTTGGGCATCGTTGCACCGTTCAATAAGGGGCTGATCGCCGAAGACCTGTTCATCGAGGCGCGAGTCGAAAAGCTGCTGCAAGACTACGACCGTGACTCGGGCGATTCCTACTATCGCGCGGTGCTGCAAAACCTGTTCTTCGCCACGCTGAACACCGACATCGACCAGCGACGATTCGCCAGGAAAACGAACGCCGACCACCGCAACTTTTCCCTCTATCGCTACAAGGAGGAGATCGCCGACCCCGACGCGCTGCTGGCGCTGTTCGCGCAGACGCCCTTCATCAACGGCGGCCTGTTCGACTGTCTGGACAGCGAGGAAGCGCCCAAACAGGGCGGCTGTCGCATCGACTGCTTCAGCGACAACGCCAACCAGCGCCGGGACTACTCCATCCCCAACCGTCTGTTCTTCGGCCCTGACGGGCTGATCCCCCTCTTCAACCGCTACAAGTTCACGGTCGAGGAGAACACGCCCGCCGAGCGGGAGGTGGCCCTGGACCCGGAGCTGCTGGGCAAGGTCTTCGAGAACCTGCTGGCCGCCTACAACCCCGAAACGCGCGCGAGCGCGCGCAAGCAGACCGGCTCCTACTACACGCCGCGCCCGGTGGTGGACTACATGGTGGACGAGGCACTGGTCGCGGCCCTGGCGGAAAAATGTCCGCCGGCCGCTGGCGACGCCGACTTCTGGCACGAGCGTCTGCGCTATCTGCTGGATTACGAGGACGCGTTCAACGACGCCCACGAACTCTTTGCCGAGAGCGAAAAAGAGAGCCTTGTGCGCGCCATCGCCGGATTGAAAATCCTCGACCCCGCGGTCGGCTCCGGCGCTTTCCCCATGGGCGCGCTACACAAGCTGACCCTGGCCCTGCGCCGCCTCGACCCCGACAACCGACGCTGGGAGCAGTTGCAGAAAGACCTGGCCAGGCGCCGCGCGGCCTCGGCCTTTGACAGGCGCGATCAGCGGGAGCGCGATGCCGAACTGGCCGAAATCAGCGATACCTTCGAGCGTTACCGCGACTCCGACTTCGGGCGCAAGCTCTATCTGATCCAGAACAGCGTCTACGGCGTGGACATTCAGACCATCGCCACCCAGATCGCCAAATTGCGCTTCTTCATCTCCCTGGCCATCGAGCAGGAGCCCGACCGCAACGCCGCCAACTTCGGCATCAAGCCCCTGCCCAACCTCGAAACCCGCTTCGTCGCCGCCAATACGCTCATCAGTCTTAAAGGCGAACGGATGCTGACGAGCGAGAAAGCGCAGGATCTGGAGCATGAGTTGGTTAAAAATCGCGAGCGGTATTTTCATGCAATCACGCGCCACCGCAAACTTGCGTGCAGGAAAAAAGACAAAGCGTTGCGCGAGGGCTTGGCAGCGGAATTACAGAATATCGGCATGCCCGCCGATGACGCGCAAAGAATCGCCCGCTGGGACCCCTACGACCAGAACGCCAGCGCCGACTGGTTCGATGCCGAGTATATGTTCGGCGTCGCTGACGGCTTCGATGTGGTCATCGGCAACCCGCCCTATGTGAATGTCGAAAATCTTTCGGCCGAGATGCGAAGTTACCTGCTCAATAGGTATCAAACCTGCGAAAGACGAACGGACATTTACATCGCTTTTCTCGAAAAATCCCTTTCCGTCCTCAACGGCAGAGGAATGGTATGCTTTATCATCCCCGCCGCGTTCACCAAGCAGCGGTATGCAACGAAAATGCGCCAAAAGCTCGTGCAAAAGCACACGCTTCAGGCATTGGTGGACGCCAGCAGCTACCGGATTTTTGAGAATGCGGTCGTGCGCAACGCTGTTCTGACGGTTGCGAAGGAAAGAAAAAACGTACCCACGAGAATACGCCTGCATCACAGCAACGCTGATTTTGAGAACCGCAGTGGAACCGAGTTTCTGGTCGACCAGACCTTCTTTACCTCGCTCAAAGATTGCCGCTTGGACACGAATCCAGCCATGGCGGACGCCATCAAGATAAAAGAAAAGATATGGCGCAACGCGATGCGCTTTGATCGGATCTGCTTGGTTGCCTACGGCGCCAGGCTCAACCATCGCTCCGCCAAGATTGGCAAATCGCGCTACCTAAGTCCGTCGCTGGTCGCTGGCGGCAAAAAGTTTTGCGAAGGACGCAACATCGCGCGTTACTCGTTCTTGCAGGATGGCTGGCTGACCTACACTCCGGATGAGCATTACAACCCGATGTGCCCGCAGCTATTTGAAAACGAAAAGCTGATGTCGATCCGTATTGTGAAAGATAGGCTGCGGTTCGCTTATGATGATGAAGGCTTTTACAACAGCCACACCGTCATAAACTGCGTGCGACTAGATTTGCTTTCCGGATCAACGCATACATCAGCGGTTCGTGCAGTAAGAAACGCCGACACCGCAATAGCCAGTCGGTTTGACTACAAATTTCTGCTGGCGATTCTCAATTCTCAATTCACGAACTGGTATTTCCTTAATTTTTTAAGCGATAGCTTGAATTTTTATCCCAACGATGCAAAGAGTCTGCCCATTCCCAGAATCACCGCCGCAGAACAGCGTCCGTTCATCCGCCTGGTGGAGCGTATCCTGTCCGCCAAAGACGTCGACCCGGACGCGGATACCGGCGAGTTGGAAGCTGAGATAGACCGGCTGGTGTATGCGCTCTACGGGCTGACCGCGGAGGAGATCGCCGCGGTGGAAGGGGTGACCAAATGAGACTATACCCTTTTCAAACAATTGAATTGCGAAATGACCCAAACTGTGGTAGAATTTTCCTCTCTTAGCCACCCTTGGACAAGTAAGAATTGTTCAATTCGGAATTCCGAGCTGGCGGGAATGCCGAATAGCTATGCGACTGACGGGGCGTGGAATCCCGTAAATCCTGATGCGGCGCGGCGCACAAACCCCACAACCGATATGCGCGGCGGCAGCATCACAGCTGGGCCTGTGGCCTGGTGGCGTAAGAAGCGGCAGTTGGCATACCTACTGCCGAGTCGGACATTTATCGAGGAGAGAGGCAGATGGGATTCATGATCGGGCAGAAAGTCATCCACCCGGCTCATGGTGCAGGTAAGGTCGTCGGTATTCAAGAAGAGGAGTTGGTCAAGGGTTTTCAACGCTATTATGTCATCGAATTTGCGCGCAATCGTCTGACCGTGCATGTGCCCGTGCGTCGCGTTGAAGACATCGGCGTGCGTCCAATCATGTCAGCCGGGCGCATTTCTGGCGTGGTGGAAACATTAGAAACGCTCCCCATCGATCTGCCGGATGAGTTTCGCTTGCGCCGTGCTGTTGTAGACAAGCAAATCCACTCGGGCTACCCAAACCAGATCGCCGCGGCAGTGCGAGATTTGACCTGGCGAAGAACGGCAAAGTACCTGACAGAAGCTGATAAGGAAGCGCTGGCAGAGGCGCGTACGCTGCTGATTACCGAAGTGGCCCTGGCACTTGAGCAGGAATGTGAGCAGACCGAACAGAGTATTGACGCCGCGCTCAAGCGGGCGCTCCTGGCGCGGCAGGCAGTGGAAGAAACCCCAAACCCCAGTGGTCACTGCAGTTACTAACCGCGGCAATGGAGCTACCTATGCGCGTGCAGATAATGTCTGATATGGAAGGCGTGAGTGGGATCGTGGCCTGGGAGCAGGTGAACGGTGGCGAGGCGATGTATGAAGAGGGCCGACGTCTGTACACGGAGGAGATCAACGCCGCTGTTCGCGGAGCAGACGCCGCCGGCGCAACCGAAATCGTCGTGGTGGACTGTCACGGCGCCGGCGGTCCCTGGAGCTTCAACTCGCTCGTCCCCGAACTGCTGGATCCCCGCTGCGAATGGGTGGCCCACCACACCTGGAGCCGCTATCTGGACACCCTGGAAGCCGGCTGTGACGCCGTGCTGCTGGTAGGGATGCACGCCCAGGCCGGCACTGCGGACGGCGTGCTCAGCCATACGATATCAACGGTTCGTTGGCGGCATCTGTGGTTCAACGATCAGGCCGTCGGAGAGGTGGGCGTCAACGCGGCGCTTTGCGGCTATTTTGGCGCCCCGATTCTGCTGGTCACAGGCGACGAGGCGGTCTGCCGGGAGTCCAGAGAGCTGCTGGGCGATGGGTTGACGACCGTAGCTGTCAAGAAGGGGCTGTCCCGCTACGCTGCCAGGCAGATCCCGCCGCTGCGCGCCCGCCAGATGATCGAAGACAGCGCCCGCAAGGCCTTGCAAGATCGCAGCGCAGTACCGCCCTATCAGCTGAGCAAGCCCACAACCATCACCTTCGACGTGGGCAGCCCCGAACATCTGGACGCATTCAAAGGTCGGCCCGGTGTTCGCCTGGAACCGCCGTACCGGGTTCACAGCACGGGCGATGACTGGATGGCCGCCTGGAATCAGATTTGGCCGTGGTAAGATGCTTCCAAAGCTGCTGATAACCGGCGCTACCGGCTTTTTGGGCTTCCATATTTTGCAAGCAGCGCAAACGCATTGGCATGTGGTCGGCGCCTATCACCGCGCCAGCCGCAGGAGGGCCCAACGCTTCTTCGGTGAGATCGACAACGGACGCATCGATTTGGGCGACTTCAGCGAGACCAAAGCGATGATGGCCGCGGTGCGGCCGGCCGCCGTCATCCATACCGCGGCCATTACCGATCTCGACTACTGCGAGCAGTACCCGCACGAGTCCCTAGCCATCAACTTGAAGTCGGCAGTCCATCTGGCCGGCCTGTGTGGAGACAGGGACATCCCGTTTGTGTTCACATCCACAGATCTTGTGTTCGACGGCGCCAAAGCGCCCTATGGCGAGGCGGATCCGGTCACGCCTATCAATGTGTACGGCGAGCACAAAGCCCTGGCAGAGGAGGGGATTCTGGCCGACAATGCTGACGCCGTTATCTGCCGGCTGCCGTTACTGATCGGCTATGCCGGCCTGGGGCGAGAGACCTTCTTCCAGAAGATGATTACAGCCTTTCGGGCCGGACAAGAGATCACCCTTTTCGGCGATGGCATTCGCACACCGGTCAGTGGAGCGGTCGCGGCCCAAGGACTGTTGCAGGTGGTCGGCAGCGGTTTCGAGGATGATGTGAATGTCGCTGAAATCGAGCGGGTAGTTGGGCTGCTTCACCTCGGCGGACGCGATGTGATTAGCCTCTACGAGCTGGGGCTGTTGATTCTCCAACTGCTGGGTCTGGACGATAGGCTCGCGATTCCCATCAGCCTGTCAGATGCCCCTCCCGGCCAGAACGACAGGTCTTTTCTGGCGGCCCGTTCGGCGAATGTCGCCCTGGACAGCAGCCGCGCCTACGAACTGGGGTACGACCCGCCATCTCTACGCACACAGATCGCCAAGCTGTTGAATCTGGACTGTTGAAACTTTCCGCGGCTGAAGACGTAATGGTATATATGCTTTGACAGGAATCGATGGGATTGTTCATACGCGCCTCCGGGCGAAAATCCCAATCCTTTCGGGTCAAGTTCTGCTATTGCGATTCGTCACTCATGTTCTGCTGAGTAGCTCCTATACTATCGATGATGACTCCCCCTGTCCTCTCGGTCCGCAATCTGCGTAAACAGTACGGTGATTTCATCGCCGTCGATGATCTGACCTTTGAAGTGTTTTCCGGAGAAATCTTCGGGCTTCTCGGCCCCAACGGCGCCGGCAAAACCAGCACCATCCGCATACTCATGGACATCTTCAAAGCGGACGCCGGCGAAATCGAAATGCTGGGCAGCCCGCCAGGGCGCAGCAGGGAAAGAGTTGGTTATCTGCCAGAGGAGCGGGGACTATACCGGGACCAGAGAGTGCTGGAAGTCCTCGTCTATCTGGCTCGGCTCAAAGGCGCCGACCCCGCTATAGCCCGGCGCAGAGCAGAGCAATGGCTGGAGCGGGTCGAGCTGCAGGATTGGGCCACCAAGCGGGTCAAAGAGCTGAGCCGCGGCATGCAGCAGAAAGTTCAATTCGTCGCCAGCCTCATCCACGACCCAGACCTGTTGATCCTCGACGAGCCATTTCAGGGGCTGGATCCGGTTAACGTAGAGCTATTGAAAGGGCTGATTCGGGAGCTGGTCGGCGACGGCAAGTCGATTGTATTGAGCGCGCACCAGATGAATCTGGTCGAGGAGTTGTGCGACCGGATCTTGCTGATCCACAGAGGGCGAGCGGTGCTTTACGGCCCGTTGCAGCAGATTCAACGCGACTACGCGCCCAATTCCGTGCGCGTGCGGGCCAAGAATCTGCCATCGGACCTGCCCGGCGTTGTGGGCAGCGAGCGCAACGGTGACATCGCTCTACTCACCCTCGACGGAATTGGGGCACAGGCCTTCCTGGCCGCGTTGGTGGAACGCAATGTAGAGGTCGAGAGTTTCGAAGTCGCCAGTGTCCCTCTGAACGATATTTTCGTGGCGGTGGTGCAATGAAGAAAATTCTGATTATCGCTCGTCACGAATATTGGGTGAACCTCCGGCGTCCCGATTTCATTATTATGACACTGCTGGTTCCTCTGCTGGGTCTCATCGCTCTGATCATCGGCGCTTTTTTCGGTGGTCAGGCCGGCAGCGCGTTGGTACAGATCTTCGACATCGATCCAGGTCTCTCGGCCCTGGTCGATCACTCCGGTAGGTTTACGCCGATTCTGCCGCAGTTTCAGGAGGAATACATCCCATACAGCGATGAGACGGTAGCCCGCACCGCCCTGGAAAACGAGATGGTGCGGCGGATCATCGTTGTGCCGCCCACCTATCCGCAGAGCGAAGATGTGGTGGTGGTGACTGCTGGAAGTAGGTTTTCTGAATCGGGAACAGGCGATCTGCGCTCCTTCTTCATCACTCATCTCGTTCAGGACATCGACGATGACGTGCTGCGGGCGCGCCTGGCGGATCCATACGACGCGCAGGTCGAGAATATCAATGAAGAAAGTCGATCTTCCGGCGGGATAGCTGAGCAGGCGCTGAATTTTGTCGTTCCCTTTTTGTTCAGCATGCTGTTGATCATCACCGTTTTTGTTTCGTCCGGCTATCTCCTGCGCAGCGTCGCCGAAGAGAAATCGAGCCGGGTTATCGAAATCGTTTTGTCTTCCGTAACACCCCAACAACTCCTCGCTGGCAAGGTTCTCGGCCTGGGCGCGCTGGGATTGACGCAAGTTTTCGTCTGGATCGCCTCAGCTTTTGGCCTGAGCGGTGGCCTTGCCATTCTGGTGGGGATCGCCGTCCCTCTCTTCGCCCGTACGGATATCTTCTTATTGGCGATCGCCTATTATATCCTGGGTTTCACCGTCTACGCAGTGCTCATGGGAGCCATTGGCACACTGGGCACGAATTTCCAGGAGAGCCAGCAGATTTCTGGCATCTTCTCCCTCATCGCTGCCCTACCCATGATGCTGATGGGGGTGATCTTCTCCAACCCCAATGGGGGGCTGGCGCGGGCTATTTCTTGGTTTCCCCTCACCGCGCCGACGACCATGATGCTGCGGCTGCCACTTACCGAAGTGCCGAGGATCGATATAGTCGTGAGTATTCTCGTGTTGTTGGCCACGGTCCCGCTGGTTGTCTGGTTGGGAGCAAAGATCTTCCGTCTGGGCATGCTGATGTACGGCAAACGCCCTGGGATAGTGGAGATTGTGCGCTTGTTGAGACATGCGTGAGGCAAATAGTTTTTCGTTTTCAGTCTCGAGTAACAGCGCAGTTGCTGAAAATGAAAAACTGGCGCCTGAAAACCTTTAACGGCACACCAACGTCGGTAGCTTTGTTGTGCGCAGGAGTTCATCGACCGTGCTGCCGAGGACGACCTCCACAACCGGTGTGTGCCCGTAGCCGCCGACAATGAAGAAATCGCAGGAACGATCTTCTGCGGTGGAGAGAAGAGCTGACAAGACCGGCCCGTCTGCCAAAATGGCTTCCGCTGCTATACCTCGCTGCCTGCTATAGGCCAATATATCTTCCCTGACCTGAGAATCCACCCGGCCCTTCTCGCGTACAGCGACAACTGTCAGATCGATCTCCCAGCGCCCTGCCAGATAAAAGGCAACGAACAGCGCTTCTTGGGCCTTTGGGCTGCCATCAAAAGCCAATAGCCCGTGAGCCAAAGGTGTCGCCACATCCGGCACGGTCATGACCGGACGCGGACAGCGTCGCAGCAACTGGGCCATGCCGGATCCCAGCCGTTTGAGAGGGCTGGCATCCGGTGGATGTTCCAGACCGACGACAAGCAGGTCTGTCCAGCTGCTGCGCGCCACAAGCAGGCTGGCCAGGGAAGCATCGCCAGTCGGTTTCGTCTGCACCACAAGTTCACCATCGACGTCGCGTGTAGCCAGGCGTCTGTGGCAGGTAGCGCGCAGCGCACGTACCCTGTCACTATAGCGTTCCTCGGCTTTTTCGACGATATACAGGCCATGCACCCGGCTGTACAGTGGCTGGGTTGCAGTCTCAGATCGACCTGAAGACTGCGGTCCGGCCGCTCTATTTTCTCGTTCAGCGATGATGGTCGCCTGCTCCAACGCCTGCAAGCCGCTTTTTTGCCCGTTGCAGCCGACCAGCACTTCCTGGAAGAGCGACTGCTCAGGCGCACGACCTGAAAGGTGGTACGCCACATCCGAAGGGTGGTATGCCCCATCTGCCCTGCGTTCTCTGCGCCAGAAGCCAATGGGCGGCCCGCTCTCGAGCGCCGCCGGCGTAAAGGAGTCGAATATCCGCTCTGCCAGGCGTTTGGCCACCCGGGCTGGGCGCGCGTCTTGACGTTCCGCCAAGTCCAGGGCCGCGCGTTCAGTGTCTATCGTCCAGCCTAGGGACAGGGAGAGTTCCCTGCGGTGTTTCGAGATCCACACAAACAGGTCTGTCTCCGTCCGTTTAGGGAACCCGCGCAGCATGCCCCGCTCTCGGATGAAGCGCACGGTCGGCAGATAGACATGCTCGTGCCAATCCAGGACCGCCTCCTCGAACGGTATCTTCTGTCCGGCTGCTCGCGACATGTAGTAGTGGTGGATATCGATCAACTCCATTAGTTTCAAATACTGGCCAGGCGCGGTTACCCGCAACTGATGATCCGGACACAGGCGGTCTATATTTGTGTAGTCCAGAAACTGAACCAGCTCAGACTTCAGGAGCAGGTCGTCGATATCGTCATCTGGCGAGAGGGGCACGCGGGTTTCCACCTGAATGACGTTGGCTTCGATGAAGCTGGCTTCGGCCTCCCGGGCTACAGAGACGCGGTGGTTGCCATCGAGAACGAAGTAGACGTCGCCCAACTGGTAGACATCGATAGGGGGCAGCCCGGCGAGACCATCTGCCGCCACCTTTACCCTTGCCCAGCGGTTGCTGTCCGAATCCCGTAGGGGCAGAAATGTGCGTGTGAAATCTCGATAGCGGCCCATGCTGCCGACAATGGCACTCAGCGGAATCTCCTTGCGTACATGTCTCCCGGACAAGGTGGAGCCGAGGCGTTTGCGCACCTCGTCAAAGGGAAGCAGATCTGCTGATCGGCCTGTCACACGCGCCCATAGACGTTGCAAATCCGCCCGGCGGCGCGCATCCTGAAACTGGCGTAGAGCTGTGACGTACTCACCAGTACCGCTCATGTGGCAAGCCCTCAGACGGAGCGACTCGCGGCAGCCTGCAATGCCTTGATCAGTTTGTCCAGATGGGCCGGACTGTTGTAGGCCTGCACCGAGATACGCACACCGGCCTGTCCGCCCTGCTGATTGACCGGCACGACGATACGATGATCCTCCCATAGCCGCTGATAGGACGCGATGCCGCCGGGCAGTAGCGTTGTCCGCATCTGCGCCCACATCGATTCCGGGCTGATGGGCGGCAGACCGGAAAGCGCCAGAATTCGTTCTTCGCTCTCCTTTAGCAACTGATGGCAGGCCAATCGCACCGCAGGCCAGTCGTTCTGCTGAACGAACTCGATGGCTGCTGGCACACTCAGATAGGCTGCGGGATCGACAGTCCCGACCCATGTGAAATAGTCCAGAAAGGGAGACGGGCCTGGGGTATTGCTCTGCCAACCATGGCTGACAATGAGCGGCTCCAGCAGATGTTGACACGCGGGGCGGGCGTAGAGAAAACCGGATCCGCGCGCGCTACTGAGCCATTTGTGGCAGTTGCCACAGTAGAAGTCGGCGCCGATCTTCTGCATATCCAGATCTAACTGGCCGGGCGCATGCGCGCCGTCCACAACTGTGTGTATGCCGGCTGCTCTTGCTCGCCGGCAGATCTCCGCAACCGGGAGTATCAACGCGGTCGGCGAGGTGATGTGGCTGAGAGCGATAACCTTTGTGCGCTCGTTGACGCCGGCCCAGATCTGTTCGACGACATCAGCGGGGTCGGCAACCGGTACGGCAATCGGTCGGTTCACCAGCCGTGCGCCCGCTTTTTCGCAGTTGAAGCGCCAGGCGCGGTCGATGGCGCCGTACTCGTGATCGGTGCTCAGAACTTCATCGCCCTCCTCAAATTTGAGGGAACGGGCGACAATATTGAGCCCGTAGGTGGCGTTAGGCACAAATGCCAGATCGTTGCCGGAGGCATTGATGAACGCGCCCAACTTTTCTCTGGCCTCAGCTAACAGATCCGGCGCTCGCCGCCCCAAGAAGATGACCGGATTGGATTCCAACTCCCGCTGCCAGTGCTGATAGCTCTCGAATACGGGGCGGGGTACAGCGCCAAAGCTGCCATGATTGAGAAAGACGATGTCCGGATCGAGCAGATACTGCTCAGCCAAATGCGGGAGAGGTAGAGAAAGAGACATTAGGTATGCGCCCCTATTTGTTAAACAGACGTTGTAGCGCCCGCCGCGCCTTCTCTGCATAGGGACGGCGCTGGGAGATGGTTGTCATGAATCTTTCGGGCGTGCGCACGTATAGACCATCATTGAAGTAGCGAGGGAACACGTGCAGGTGAAAGTGCCAGACATCCTGCATTCCGCCCGGCTCGTTGTGCTGCCGCGTTGATATCCCATCGCAGCCATAGGCGGATTTCAGAGCCAGTGAGACCCAGCGACTGGCCTGGAATAGCGCAGCGCCGAGATCGTCCGGCAGATCGTAGATGTTCTCATAGTGCGCGTTCGGGATCAGAATCACATGCCCCTGATTGCGCGGCCACCAATGGGACGAAATGAAGCCGGTCACCTGATCGGTGCGCAGCACAATGTCATCAGCGGTTGTGTAGTTGTATTCGACTTCCTGCCCGGCGGCGCTGGCGCAGAACGGACAGAGGTAGTTCGCTGGCGCGTGGTTGTGCATAGTGGCAGTGATAGGATATCTAAAGTTGAGCCAATCCGTCATCAAGAATTGGGGCAAGTTCGCTCAGTTGCGTAAGGGCCGCGGTTATCTGCTTGCCGAAGCCGGCCTTTGTAAAGCGCGCCGGCAGACTCAAGCGGTCGGACAGGTTCGTGCGCGAGAAGCGCAGCCCCTCTACATCCCATCCGCCCACAACCTCCGCGATCCGTTCGACGGTCAGTCCGTTAAATCGTTCCCGGTCGAATAGGTTTCTGTGTCCGATGTGCAGACCGATCTCCATCACCTTGGCGGCCAGCGCCTCCTCCGTCAGCCCCATCTCGAAATGAATGCCATCCAGTCCATAATTATACCAGTTGCATTTGGCAACCTGCATATAGATGCCCCCATGATAGTGACCGATAAACGCCGCCCAGCCGCCGGCGGCGTACCAGTCCGTATTGCTCAATTGGCGCAATACCTTCATAAACTGGGGATGCTGCTCGATGAAAAGTCGCCAGCTCGGAGAGATACTCGTCGACATGTTCGCTGCCTCTTCAGAGATTCGATAATGAACGCTCGCGCGCTGATATGGCGGACGCCAACAGCATTACTCTTCAAACAGTCTATACGCCTCGCCGGTCAACGCCACTGACGTCTGCCACAACTGTCGAGCGATCTTCTCATCGTAGGCGCTAGCCTGGGCGCGTGTTTTCTGCGGGTAGCCCCGCATTCCCAGCCAACCATCCGGCCCGATATAATCGCCGCCGTTGACCGCCGGCGCTGTAGCCGCAAAGAGTTGTGGCAGCGCGCCCTGTTCGGCGCTCTGAGCCAAAACGCGCGAGATCAGGACGGCCGCAGTCGACCAGCCTCCCTTCGCTCCGCTCCTGACTATATTGGTGGCAGACAGGCCGGGATGGGCAGCCACACTCCTCGTTGTCGCGTCGATGCGCGACAGCCTGCGCTGCAGTTCGAAGGCGAAAAGCAGATTCGCCATCTTGCTCTGCGCGTAGGCGCCGGAGCTGGAGAAGCTACGTTCTCCCTGCAGATCATTGAAGTTCAGGCGGCCTGACCGGTGGGCGAGACTGCTGACGCTCACAACCCGGCTATCAGCCGTGCGCAGCAGTAAGGGCAGCAACTGACCGGTTAAGGCGAAGTGGCCCAGATGATTGACGCCAAACTGCTGTTCAAAGCCTTGCGCGGTCTCCTGGCGGGTAAACGCCAGAACGCCGGCGTTGTTGACCAGAATGTCCAGCCGCTCCCAGCCGTCGTGGACCGTCTCGGCACAGCGCTGCACCGAAGCCAGATCGGCTAGATCCAGCTCTACAACCGTCAGTTTCGCCTGCGGCAGTTGCCGACGGATGGCCTCCGCAGCCTGGGCGCCTCTCTGGATGGAGCGGCTGGCCAACAGCACATGCGCCCCTTTGGCCGCCAGCCCCCGAGAGGTGTGAAAGCCCAGTCCACTGTTTCCGCCGGTCACCAAGGCGACGCGGCCGGACTGGGCGGGGATGCTGTCAGAATTCCACTGATTTCCCATACTTTTCTTCTCTCGCCGTAGACGATGCCCTCTGCGCATATTCGCTCGAAGCAGGCCCCAGGATTTCCGGCTCAATGCGATAGCCCTGGGTACGAAAGTCCTTGGCGCCGCAGAGGGCAAAAGCCAAGCCCAGACCTTATCTTAACGGTCATCAGGCCAATGGCCAATATGTCAGGCGGGAAATTAAGCGTTGAACAGAGCTTTGACGGGAATACCTGGATGCAACCCAGCATATCGTCGCGAAGCAGGAAATCAACGCCATGACGCGAAGACGCAGAGCCGCAATGTACACTGATTCCTTGGCGTCATAGCGTCCTTGCGCGCTTGCGTTAAGGAGCGTCGCTTTCGCCTGTGCCAGAATCGGTTAGGCGCCAAGAAAGAGAGGCAGACTTTTCTCGACTGCAAGCCTATGCGCGCCAGAATCTCCTGCGGTATACTGGAGCCATGAGGGCATTCCATTCCTGTTAAGGTATCGTTGGAGTAGATTTCATGGAAAAACACAATTGGGCCGGGAACATCGAATTCGCTTCTGCGCAGATCCACACGCCGCAGACAGTAGAGGAACTACAGGAACTGGTGCGCGCAAGCCGCAAAGTAAAGGCGCTCGGCGCGCGCCATTCGTTCAATGATATTGCCGCTATCACAGAGCAGGCCGATGAGCCACAACAACAGGCGCTGGAACCGTCGCCTTGGGCGTATATCTCTTTGGATCGACTCGACGCCCCGGTGACGTTCGATCATGCGCGCGGCACAGTAACATGTAGCGCGGGCATCACCTACGGTGAACTCTGCCCGCTCCTGCATCGAGAAAAGGTTGCCCTGCACAATATGGCCTCTTTACCGCACATCACAGTCGCCGGCGCCTGCGCTACCGCCACGCACGGTTCGGGCGATGGAAACGGCAATCTGGCCACTGCGGTTGTCGGTCTGGAGATGGTGACCGCAGATGGAGACCTGAGGTCGCTTTCCCGTGAACGCGACGGGGAGACATTTCAGGGCGCGGTCGTCGGCCTGGGTGGCTTGGGTGTGGCGACACAGATCACACTGGCGACTGAACCAGCCTTTGCCATGCAACAGGAGGTATACGAAGACCTGCCTGTAGCTAAGCTGTATGACCAGTTCGATGAAATCATGTCCAGCGCCTACAGCGTCAGTCTGTTTACAGACTGGCAGGAGGAAAGGGTCAATCAGGTCTGGTTGAAGCGTCGTCTTGATGGGCAGGCGGGCGCCGCTGCGTCGTCCCAGGCAGCGGCATTGCCTGTGGCAGCGGACTTTTATGGCGCGACGCTGGCGCCGACCCACAGACATCCCGTGACCAGGTTTTCGCCGGACCCCTGTACCCCACAGATGGGCATACCCGGCCCGTGGCACGAACGGCTGCCCCACTTTCGAGTCGATCATACTCCGGCCAGCGGCGATGAGCTGCAGACCGAATATTTCGTGCCGCGCGGCCATGCAGTCGCCGCGCTACAGGCTCTGGAGCGGCTTAAGGAACAGTTCGCATCACGCCTATGGATTTCGGAGGTGCGCTCCGTCGCCGCCGACCGGCTCTGGATGAGCCAAAGTTATGGGATGCCAACCATCGGCATTCATTTTTCCTGGAAGAAGAATTGGCCAGCCGTCGCGCAACTGCTGCCAGTAGTTGAAGAGACGCTGGCGCCCTTCAATGTTCGGCCCCATTGGGGCAAGCTGTTCGCGATCGCGCCGGCCCTGGTGCAGGCAAAATTCCCACGGCTGGCGGACTTTCAGGCGCTGCTGCAGACCGCCGATCCCCAGGGCAAGTTCCGCAACGGGTATCTGGACCGCTATATTTTTGCAGCGTGAGCTTTTCAGGCGAGATCGATGCACGCGCCGCGTTGATCTCTGCAAACGGATAGCGCCGGGTGAGCAGGTCAGAGGATAGATCCCGACTACTTGAGAAAACGCGGCGCGATGAGGAAACGCAGCTCAGTACTGCCCCAGCGCAGTTGGCGCCAACGGACGATCTCCAGTTCAAAGTGGGCCATCCCCGCGGTGGGAAAGCGCAGATTCATACGCCCATCCGCGCCGGCGCAGAGGCCCGATACCAGGCGGGCTACGCCCGGATTGTGGCCGATGAGAAGCACATGGCGAGCGCTGTCGTGCGTCTCCTGCAGGACCGACAGCAGCGTGAACGGGGCCGCGGCGTAAATACGCTCATCCCAGCCGATTGTCCGCTTATAGCCGATCAGTTCAGCGACCTTTTCCGCTGTTTGTCGGGTCCGCAGGGCCGGCGAGGAGATGATCCAGTCCGGTGTTTCTTTCACCGCCGCCAGCGGCTTGCGCACCCGCTGCAACTGCTTATACCCGTTCGCCGCCAGTGGGCGGTTCATATCCCCGCCAGAGTCGCTTCCCGGCGCGGCTTTGGCATGACGCAAAATAGTCAGAAATCGAGTATGCATAAGATTCGGCATCCCTTAAATTCGATGGCCTGTGCTTCAGGCATTATAGGCGGGAGTGTCAATGCAAGTCAAGCGCTTTGCACGCCTCCGCGTTTGCTCCCTTGATGAAATTGGCTATACTGATGGCGAGGATGGGAGATTGCCCCGTCCGCCCCTTTGGTTCAGACAAATCCTTTCTGACCAAAACCAACCGGCTGAGGGCGCGCGGGCGTCCCGCCCGCTTCTTACATCCTGATCAGTGATAAAGGAGTTTATATGGCGGATTGGAAACCGACGATCGCAGTCATCGGCGCCGGCGCGATGGGCGGGCTGTTCGGAGGGCTGCTGGCGGAAGGCGGGCTGGACGTGACCCTGATCGATGTGTGGCAGGAGCACGTGGAACGCATCAACCGGGTCGGCCTCAAAATTGCAGGTTACGGCGGCGACCGCCACATTCCCATCCGCGCTACTACCGATCCGAGCGCCCTGGAAGCAGTGGATGTTGTATTCGTTCAGTGTAAAGCTCCGTACACGAAAGATGCCGTCGGCCAGGCGCTGAATCTCTTGCGCAAGGACACCGTTGCCATCAGCTTTCAGAACGGACTGGGCAACGAAGAAAACATTGGCGAAGTCATCGGCATGGAGCGAGTGCTTGGCGGAGTGACGGCCCAGGGCGCCGCGATCGAAGGGCCGGGCGTTGTACGCAACTTCGGCGATCTGCCCACCTATATTGGAGAGATGTCCGGGGAGCTCAGTGAGAGGGCCCAACGCATTGCCGCCGCGCTCAGTGGCGCCGGTCTGCGTACCACAGCCACGTCGAATATCCGCCACGACATCTGGAAAAAACTGTTGGCGAATATCGCGATCAGCCCGACCTCCGCTATCGCCAACCTGACGATTAAGGAAGTCTTCGCTATCCCAGAATTGAAAGAGACGGCTTTCGGCGCGCTGGACGAAGCCGCGCTGGTGGCACGCGCCGAAGGCGTGGACCTGAATGTGGCCGAGACCCGCGAGGTGATCGATCAGATCGCCGGCCCCGGTGGTACCGGCGATAACAAGTCCAGTCTGTGCGTGGACATTCTCAACCGCCGTCCGTCGGAGATCGATGTCATCAACGGCGCGGTCGTCGCGCTGGGCCAAAAACATGCCATCCCTATACCGATCAACAGGACATTGGTCGCCGCGGTGAAAGGGCTGGAAAGCCATTATTGATCCGGATGTAAGGATCTACAGGAATTGAATCAGGATAAATCCTATCCATTTAATCCTTGAATCCAATAATCCGGATTTGAAGTACGGAGCGATGCGAAATAAAGTCATATCCGCGCAGGACGCGGCCCGGCTGGTGCCGGATGGCGCAACCCTGGGCACGATCGGCGGCGGCGGCGGTCTTGTCGAGGCCGACGCCTTGCTGGCCGCAATCGAAGAACGTTTTCTGTCTACAGGCGCCCCCACCGGCTTGCGCGTGATTCACTCCTTGGGTATCGGCGATCGGGACCGACGTGGCCTGAACCGGTTGGCCTATGAGGGGCTGGTGCGCAAAGTCATCGGCGGCCACTGGATCTGGTCGCCGCGCATGCAGGCCTTGGCCAGAGAAGAAAAAATCGAAGCCTATGTCCTGCCTGCCGGCGTCACCGCACAACTGATGCGGGAGATCGGGGCCGGCCGCAGCGGGCTGATCACCCATGTGGGGTTGGGCACCTTCGTCGACCCCCGCCAAGATGGCGGCCGTATGAACCGGTCGGCTCAAGATACATTGGTGGAGCTGATCGAAATAGACGGACGCACTCTCCTGCGCTATAAGCCGTTCCCCGTGCACGTGGCTGTGCTGCGGGGTAGCTACGCGGACCCAGATGGCAACATCAGTTTGGAAGAGGAGCCGGCCAATCTGGAAGCCTTCGCCATGGCTCTGGCCGCGCACAACAGTGGCGGTCTGGTGATGGTGCAGGCGCGCGCCCTCGTGGAGCATGGCCAACTTCCAGCTCGGGCCGTGCGTATACCGGGCGCGCTGGTGGACGCGGTCGTTGTCGTGCCGGATCAGCCCCAATGCTATGCCTTCTATTACGATCCGACGATTTCTGGTCAGCGGCGAGCCTTGGATCCGAAGGATGGCGCTCCACATCTCTCCCCGCCTGCCAACGCGCCCCCTGCCTCACGGCAACCACACGAGTTGCCCCTACGAGCGCTGATCGCCCACAGGGCCGCGCAGGAGCTTTTCGAGAACGCAGTGATCAACTTCGGCTTCGGCATCCCCGATGGCGTGGCCAAATTGGTGGCAGCCCAGGGTGAGACAGACCGCTACTACCAGACGATCGAGCATGGCACATATGGCGGCGCCCTCCTGGACGGCGTGTTGTTCGGCTTTGCCCGCAACGCCAGCTGTATGATCGATTCGCCCTCCCAGTTCGACTTCTACGGCGGGGGCGGGCTGGACATCGCCTTCCTCGGCTTCGGGGAGATGGATGCGTCCGGCAATGTCAACGTATCGCGGCTGGGTGGCGCAACCATTGGGCCAGGGGGCTTTATTGACATCGCCCAAAACGCCCGCAAAGTCGTCTTCTGCGGCACATTTGAGGCCAAGGGCGTGGCCTACGCCATCGATGACAAGACCATTTCCATCGAGCGCTACGGCCAAGTGCGTAAGTTTGTGCAGACGGTCGATCAGATCACGTTCAGCGGCCAACAGGCATTGGCCAGCGGCCAGCAAGTCCTGTGCGTGACCGAGCGAGCTGTCTTTGCCTTGACGGAGGCGGGAATGCGTCTGCAGGAGCTGGCGCCCGGTATCGATCTGCAGGCAGATGTGCTGGAGCGGATGGAATTCGCGCCGATTGTGCCGGCTGAGATTCCGATTTCTAATTTCTAATTTCTAGTTCTTCGTTTCGAGCAACTGCAGTTCACCGACTACTAGAAACTGACAACTAAGAACTGCAGTTAAGGAACTCCCATGCAGCCCACCTCATCCGAAAGTAGGGACAACCCTTGTGGTTGCCCAAGGCAGGCGCCAGGCGCCGACCCTAGTGATCTGCCGCGCCGACCTGTTTTTGCCGACGTACTCCAAGCCCATACAGTGCTGCGGCGTTATCTGGCGCCCACCCCTCTCTACAACTACCCAGTACTCGACGCGGCCATAGGGGCGGAGGTTTGGGTGAAGCATGAGAACTACCTGCCTATCGGCGCGTTCAAACTGCGAGGCGGCATCAATTTCATGGCGCAACTGCCGGCAGAGCAGCGCAAACAGGGCGTGGCGACCGCCTCCACCGGCAATCACGGCCAATCGGTGGCCTACGCCGCACGACTCTTCGGCGTGAAGGCGGTGATCGTCGTGCCGGAGAACGCCAATCCGGTGAAGTTGGAGGCAATGCAGGCCAACGGCGCCGACGTGCGATTGATGGGCGCCGAGTTCGAGGAAGCCAAACAGCACGGCCATCGGATTGCCGCCGAAGAAGGGCTGCGCTTTATCTCTTCCGGCGATGAACCCGCGCTGGTCGCCGGTGTCGCTACCCACACATTGGAACTGCTGCAGGAGCGGCCAGACATCGATGCGGTGATCGTTCCAGTAGGCGGAGGCAGCGGCGCGTCCGGCGCGTCCCTCGTCGCCAAAACGATCAACCCGCAAATCCGCATGATTGCCGTCTGCGCCGAGTCCTCTCCATCAGCCTTTCTTACCTGGCGGGACCAGGCCTGGCGGCAAGCCCCCAATCGTTCGGCTGCCGAAGGCCTGGCCACCGGCGCGCCCTTTATGCTGCCCCAGTCGATCCTTTGGGAGCTGTTGGACGATTTTCTCATGGTCTCCGATCGGGAGTTGTACGCCGCCGTGCGTATGCTTTTGGAGAAGGCCAAAACGCTGGCCGAGCCAGCTGGCGCCTCTCCACTGGCTGCGTTGCTGCGCGTTCAGGATGAACTGGCCGGCAAGAAAGTGGCGCTCATCCTCAGCGGGGGCAATATTTCACCGCAGCAGTTGCGGGCAGTGTTGGAGAACACCAATGGCCAATAGAGGCAGACGCCAGGGTTGCCCCTACTGGCCACTGGTGTTGTAGGTCTGCAGAAGGCGTCGCAGCACAGCCATCTCTTCCGAACGGATCAATTCGTTCAGCGCTCGCTCTTTCGAATCGTGTGGCCGGTTGTTTTCCAGCAGCGTTTGCCCGAACTGACTCTGCGCGAACATCCGCAGGTCCTCTTCAAGCGGAGAGGTGATGCGGTGGTCGGTCACGATGTTTCCATCCTGCATGCGAAGGATACGCCGCGTCGCCTGGGCGACTCGACGGTCGTGTGTGACGACAACGATCGACGTCTGTTGGCTACGGTTCAGTTCAGCGAGCAGCGCAAGAACCTCCTCGCTGCTCTGACTATCCAGCGCGCCGCTCGGTTCATCCGCCAGAATCAAGGCAGGCTCATTGGCCAGTGAACGCGCAATCGCTACCCGCTGCCGCTGCCCGCCGGACAGTTGACCGGGCAGATGACCGCGCCGATCCCCCAAGCCCACCAGTTCCAACAGATGAGAAACCCGTTCTTTGCGTTCCTTGCGGCTATGCTTTTGTCCCTGTAAGGGGACCTCCACGTTTTCCTGTGCCGTCAGGGTCGGCAGCAGATTGTGCAACTGGAAAACGAATCCTACAGTTTGCGCGCGGAATCGATCCACATCTTTCAGCTTAGACAGGTCCTCCCCGGCCACCCATACCCGTCCCTCGGTCGGCTGATCCAGCGCGCCCAGCATATTGAGCAGTGTGCTCTTTCCGCAGCCGCTGGGACCCATCACAGCCACAAATTCGCCGGTCTGCACTTCGACTGTAAGACTATCGAGCGCGCACACAGCTGTCTCGCCGCCGCCATAGATCTTCGTCAGGTTTTCCGCGCGAATGATCGGTTCGCTCATCGCTGAACTCCAGTGGTTCGTGGCCGCTAGAGGCAACCACAAGGCCCGCCCCTACCAGCAGTTACTGACCACTGATCACTGATCACTAGCCACTGCAGTTACCAGAATATTTATGAATGCCGTCATGCCCCAGCGCAGGCTTTCGTCCAACTCCGGCACGTCCACGTGGACAGTAAAGTTTGTGCTGCCCTGGTCGGAGGTGCTGACCGGCGCAATGTGAGTGATGATGCCGTCGAAGATGCGATCCGGCAAGGAGTCGAAGGTAACTTCCACCTCCTGACCGCTCTGCAGATGCACCACATCTGTTTCGCGTAAGTCGGTCGTCTCCACGTGCATCGTGTGCGTGTCGCCCAGCAGCGCCAGTACCTGTCCTGCCGACACCAGTTCGCCGCTGCGAACCAGAACGGATCCTACCTGCCCGGGGAATGGCGCGACGATCTGGCTCTGGCTTACATGGGCCAGGGCGCTGGCAAGCTGTGCCTTGGTCGTGCGGATGCGGGCTTCAGAAACGGCGATGTCCTCTGCCAATGCGCCTGCCTTGTATTTGCGCAAGTTTGCTTCTGCGCTGGCCAGCGCAGCCTGCGCCGATTGAACACCGGCCTCCGCCGCCGGGATCTGACTCTCAGCCACAGTTACGTGCGCTTGCGCTTCTGCAATGCGGGCCCGGGCTACGGCCAAACGCTGCGGGGAGGCTCCTTGAGTGGCAACCGCGAACTCTGCCTGGGCCGCCTCCAGCGATTCTGTGGCCTGCTGGAGGGAAAGGGCTTCGGAACGGGTGCTGCCAATATTCGGGTCGCCGCGCACGGCGTTGTAGGCAGCTTGGGTGTAGTCCAGGGCTGCCTGCGCCACATCCACGCGCGCGGCCGCGGCCGCCCGCTCGGCCGCAGTGGGGCCGCTTGCCAGTTCGTTGTACTGCTCCTGCGCGATCATCACTTTGACTTCAGCGAGTTCGATAGCCTTCTGTGCCTCCAGCAGCCTGCCTTCAGCCAGAGACACCTGGGCCGTGGCCGTGGCCACGCCGGCCTCTGCCGCTGCGATTTCCGCCTCGCTGGCGCCAGCGAGCAGTTTGGCGTGGGCCGCTTCGGCTTCAGCCACGGCCGCGGCCGCAATTTCCGCCTCGCTATTGGCTGTCGGGTTATCGAGCTGCACAAGAACTGCGCCGGTCTCGACCCAATCACCCTCTTTGACCTGCAGAGTCTGCACAACGCCCCCTTGCAGAGGCGCCAAATTGACCCAGTCTATGGGCAATAGCTTTCCGGATGCCCAAATCACCGACTCCAGATCATCAACCGCGCTCTCCGCGATCTCAGCCATCTCTCCCTGGCCCGATCCGGCATTCTGCGCCAGTAAAGATGGGTTTGCGAATGTTACATATGCCCACCCGCCCGCGGCCAGAGCTACGACCACGCCGAGGGCAATCAGTACTCGTCTCATAGTTCACCTTGCATCAGGAAGTAAGGAATAGAAGTGAGGAGAGAGAACTCCCTCCCACTTTTCTCTCCTCGTTGACTCTACTCATACCGCAGCGCCTCCACCGGTTGCAGGCGACTGGCCCGCCAGGCCGGGTAAAACCCGCCCAATAGCCCCAGAATGAGGGTAAGCGCGACCGCAGAAACGAACGTGATCGGCTCCCAGGCGGGGCGCAGCATGAAGCCGCCCGCGAAAGGAATGGCGGCTACGCCATTGAGAAGCAAAACGCCGCCAAGGCAGCCCAGCAGAGCCGACAGCAGACACAGCAGCAGACTCTCCTGCATTATCTGCGCAAGAATGCGCTTGCCCGGCCAACCCAACGCCCGCAGGGCGCCGATCTCGCGGGTGCGTTCGTAGATGGACATGATCATCGTGTTGGCGACGACGATCCCGCCTACGATCAGCGCCAGCATGCCGATGGCGCCGGCAGTTGCCTGCATCGAGGCGATGTCATCGGTGTTCTGAGCAAACTCACTGCTGATGCTGGCCCGCGCCTTCGGAAATCTGCGGTTGATCGCATCCTGGACCGGCTCTGCCAGAGAGGGGTCTTTCACATTGACAAACAGAAAGCTGACAGTGCGCGGGCGATTCAGCAGCCGCTGGGATTCCCGCAATACCAGAATTCCGCCCCCTTCTTCCCAGGCGACACCGGTCTCGTAGATGCCGACAACTTTGTAGCGGTTGTTGTACAGGGTCAGGGTGTCGCCCAGACTCAGATCGTAAGATTCGGAC
The DNA here is from genome assembly GCA_958295915.1 of uncultured Caldilineaceae bacterium. Taxonomy (GTDB): domain Bacteria; phylum Chloroflexota; class Anaerolineae; order Caldilineales; family Caldilineaceae; genus Bin5. Next base: position 210,304 of record OY282381.1, on the reverse strand, counting down.
GCGTTGCTGCCGATAACGATCTCGGAGGGCCGTTGCGCGCGCCGTCCAGCTGTCAGTTTGTAGTGATCCATGGCCGCGCTGTTGGGGTCCAGCCCCTGAATGATGAACAGCGGCAGCTCCGGTGTCAGCACAAATCCCATCACCATCGGGCTGACCGTTTCCACTTGCGGCATGGCCTGAATCTGGCGCACGACCCGCTCATCGATACTGCTGAGGCTCATATCTGGCACGTCTCGCTGCATGACGGTAATGTTGCCAGGGCTGCCGCTGCCGGCCAGATTGTTCATCTGTCCGATTATGCCAGCGGTGAGACCGCCCAGCATCACAAGCGTGCCCACGCCAATACCGATGCCGGCCGCGGCCAGAAGGGTGCGGTTACGCCGCCGCCACAGGTTGCGGAAGCTCTGACTGCCGATCCGGCTCAGAGCTCCTTTGGCATCCGACGCCGCGCCCCCTTCGTAGGAGAGCGCTTCCACGGGCCGCAGGCCGGCGGCCCGCCAGGCCGGATAGACGCCGCCCACCAGACCCAGAACCATGGCTGTCAGCATTCCCTGAATGAATATGGTCGGTGTAAACACGCCGGCAAGCAGGACACCCATTCCGGGCACTGTGCCCGCCAGCTTGGCCAGACCGATCCCCAGGAAAATGCCGACGATCCCGCCGGCCACACTCAGTGTCACAGATTCACCCAAAATTATCCACAGGACTCGCCAACGGCTCCAGCCCAGTGCCCGCAGCGTGCCGATCTCTCTGGTGCGTTCCAGCACACTCATTACCATTGCGTTCATCATGCCCAGCCCACCGATGAATATGGCGATGGCGGCGATGCCCCAGGCGAAGCCCTGCAACATCTGTTCATATTGCTGGTTGCTTTCCCTCTCACTGGTTTTGCTGATCTTCAAATCCAAGTCCAGAGATTCGATGCGTTCGATCACCGCATCCGCATCCGCGCCCCGCCGCAGACCAATCTCATAGAGACTGACTTTGCGCTCGAACTGGGCGGTAGTCTGGGCATCCTCCAGCGCCAGCGCCCCACCCGATTCCTCTACCCCCTGGCCCGTCTCATAGATGCCGACGACGCGATAGGGCGTCCCGTAGATACGCAAATTGTCTCCTATAGACACAGCGATCGATTCAGTCGCCCGCCGACCAATGACGATCTGACCGGGCCCACTGACCGGTTTGCCCTCGACTATGCGGTAGTGCTCCATTGCCGTACTACCGATCTCATAGCCGAAAAGGAGGAAGAAGGGCAGTTCCTCCGTCGTAACCCATGTGTAGACGCCCGGCTCCACCCGTTCCACGTCAGGAACGGCCTGCAAATGGGCGCCGATGGTGTCGTCCAGGCTGCTCAGCGCGGGATCGATTGCGTCCGCTTGGGTGATCAGCAGATCATTGTTGCCTCCGCCAATGGCCGTAGCGAAATTGGCGCTGAGTCCTTCCGCGATCGCCCCCAATGCAACCACTGCAGCCACGCCGATCGCGATGCCAAGAAGGGTCAAGCCGCTGCGCACCGAACGCCGCATCAGATTTCTGAATATCATTGGAGCGCCTCCATGCCCGCGGACCCCAGTATCGCGCGGCCAAGAGCCAATTGTATGACAGCATGATGTCAGTTTCCTGACAACGCGCTGTACTCTTCTGACAACGGCACGACTTGCAGAAGAGCCGCCATATCAATGGCCAAAGCATGCGCCTCGCCATCGACTTCCACCAGCACAGGACCATCAAAGGGAGCCTGTTCCCGCAAGTGTATCTCCACATCGAGACGCAGACCGAGCCGCCCCAGATAGGCCAGACGCTCAGTGTCCTGGCTCAAGACCCGCACCAGCCTATATGTGTGGCCTGCTTCGGCTGTGGAAAGGGGGTGACTGGGCGCATGGCTGATTTCGCCATTTTTGGACGGAATCGGATCCCCATGCGGGTCTACCTTCGGATATCCCAAGGACGCGGCAATGGCATCCTCCAGAGCCTCGCTGATCACGTGTTCCAAACGCTCGGCCTCTTCATGCACCCGCTCCCAGGGGATATCCAACGTTTTGTGCAGGAAAAGCTCCAGCAAGCGATGATGTCGCAATATCTCCAACGCGACCCGTTTCCCGGTTTCAGTCAGGGCTACGCTCTGATAGGGCCGATAATCCACCAGACCCATTTGCGCCAGTTTCTTTACCATATTGGTGGCCGATGCCGGCGCCAAGCCGATGTATTGGGAAAGGGCTGAGTTGGTGACCTGTTCCCCGCGCGCTTCCAGAAGGTAGATCGCCTTCAGGTAGTCCTCATGATTGGAGGAGAGGGGATTGTTGACTTCGGAAGAGTAATTTTTAGGCATAACTAAAATTATATACGCGCACTCGACTTCTGTCAAGCTGTGTGTGGATGTGCGGGATATACGTTGCGGCAACGTGAATTTGCCTCAGATTTATTTCGCCAAGCAATCGTTCCCGAAACGGCTTGCAATAGAAGCCATTGCAGAAACTGCCTGGCGTGATCGCTACCAATTCATCGCCAGGCGCAAGCAATTTGATAACAAGCGAGAGAAAACTACTGTAGAGAGTGCTCATTTCAATGCCGACAGAACGTAACTGCCGGCGATGAGCGGAAGCGCTACGGACAGCGCTTCTCCGGGGGAAAGAGCGCGGCGAGGCGCTCCATTGTTTCGTTGGCCAGAGCGTCTATGTGCTGGCGCCGTCTGCCGCGAGGGATGTCATCGGAGATGGTCAGGAGACCAGAGGGTCGACCGCTACAAATGTTCACTTGCGTCCTCAGAGGACATTTGAACTATCCCTGGCGGATCACTCAAAACTGTCTGCGCGGTTACCAGGCCAGAATCAATTTTCGAGTCGTGGGGAAAGGCCGGTTATTCCCCCCAGCAGCGTTTGACCGAGCTGACTTTGGGTGAGCATCCGCACAAATCCTCTTCTGACGGGCCGCTGATGTGGTGGTTGATGCCTCTGCTGTATCCAGCCTGGTTGGTTGGGAGTGGCTGAACGATGAACGGGCTGGGGTATCATATTGCCTGTGGGCGCCGGTTGGGGCGCCGTCGCCTCCTGTTCTGCGGGTTTGCCGTCACTATACGTCTGCAGAAGTCGTCGCAGCGCAGTCAGATCCGCATTTTCAGCAGTGGCGCTTCCGAGTCGTGGGAGCCGGTTGTGACTCAGCAGAGCCTGACCGCACTGACTTTGAGCGAATATCCGTAAGTCCTCTTCCAGCGGGTCAGTGACACGGTGGTCGTCCACGAGGCGTCCATCCTGCATGCGAAGGATGCGCCGGGTTGCCTGAGCGATTCGATGGTTGTGCGTGACGACAACGATGGACGTGTGTTGCGTTCGGTTCAACTCAGCCAGCAGCGCAAGAATGTCTTCGCTGCTGTGGCTGTCCAGGGCGCCGGTCGGCTCATCGGCCAGAATCAAGGCAGGCTCATTGGCCAGTGCACGCGCAATCGCCACCCGCTGCCGCTGCCCGCCGGACAGTTGGTTGGGCAGATAACTGCGGCGGTCCGCCAAGCCCACCAGCTCCAACAGATGAGAAGATCGTTCTTTGCCTTCCTTGCGGCTGTACTTCTGTCCCTGCATGGGAACTTCCACGTTTTCCTGAGCGGTCAGGGTCGGCAGCAGATTGTGCAACTGGAAAACGAATCCCACATGCTGCGCGCGGAAGCGAGCCACATTTTTCAGCGTGGACAGGTCTTCTCCGGCTACCCATACCCGGCCCTCGGTCGGCTGGTCCAGCGCGCCCAGCATGTTGAGCAGTGTGCTCTTTCCGCAGCCGCTGGGACCCATCACAGCCACAAATTCGCCGGTCTGCACTTCGACTGTAAGCCCGTTGAGCGTGCGTGTAGCCGTCTCGCCGCTGCCATAGATTTTCGTCAGATTTTCCGTGCGAATGATTGGTTCTCTCATGGGGAGCAGTCCTTTTTCAATCGTAACTTGGTTTGTTAGGTAGCCAGACAAATCCGATCGGGATGTAAGGATTGACAGGAAGATGCAGGATATCCTGCCTTGATCCCTGCAAATCCAATAATTTCGATCTACTCATACCGCAGCGCCTCCACCGGTTGCAGGCGACTGGCCCGCCAGGCCGGGTAAAACCCGCCCAATAGCCCCAGAATGAGGGTAAGCGCGACCGCAGAAACGAACGTGGGCGGCTCCCAGGCAGGGCGCAGCATGAAGTTGCCTGCGAAAGGAACGTCGGCCATACCATTGAGAAGCAGGACGCCGCCGAAGCAGCCTAGCAAGGCCGCCAGCAGACACAGCAGCAGACTTTCCTGCATGATCTGCGTAAGAATGCGCTTGCCCGGCCAACCCAGCGCCTGCAGGGTGCCGATCTCGCGGGTGCGTTCGTAGATCGACATGATCATCGTATTGGCGATGACGATCCCGCCTATGATCAGCGCCAGCATACCGACAGATCTGGCAATTGCCTGCATCGTGGCGATGGTATTGGTGTTCTGGGCAAACTTGCTGCTGATGCTGGCCCGCGTCTCCGGGAAGCGCCGGTTGATCTCGTTCAGCACCGGCTCCGCCAGAGAAGGGTCTTTCACATTGACAAACAGAAAGCTGACAGTGCGCGGGCTACTCAACAGCCGCTGGGATTCCCGCAATGCCAGAATGCCCCCGACCTCTTCCCAGGCGACACCGGTCTCGTAGATGCCGACGACCTTGTAGCGGCTGTTGTACAGGGTCATGGTGTCGCCCAGATTCAGATCGTAAGATTCGGACGCTTTGTTGCCGATAACAATCTCATTGGGTCGTCGCCCCCACTGTCCAGCTGTCAGTTTGTAATGATCCATGGCCGCGCCGTTGGGATCCAGTCCCTGAATGGCGAACATCGGCAGTTCCGGCGTCAGCATAACCCCCATCACCATCGGGCTGACCGATTCCACCTGCGGCATAGCCTGAATCTGGCGCGCGAGCCGCTCATCGATATGGCTTGTAAGTAGATTCGGAACGTCCCGCTGCATGACGGTAATGTTGCCAAGACTGCCGCTGCCGGCCAGACCGTTCACCTGTCTGATCATGCCAGCGGTGAGGCCGCCCAGCATCACAGGCATGGCTATGCCGATACCGATGCCGGCCGCGGCCAGAAGGGTGCGGTCACGCCGCCGCCACAGGTTGCGGAAGCTCTGACCGCCGACCCGGCTCAGCGCCTCTTTGGAATCCGACGCTGCGCCTGCGCCCCCTTCGTAGGAGAGCGCTTCCACGGGCCGCAGGCCGGCGGCCCGCCAGGCCGGATAGACGCCGCCCACCAGACCCAGAACCATGGCTGTCAGCATCCCTTGGGTAAACATGGCCGCTGTAAACAGGCTGACGCCAGAAAGCAGGATAGCCATTCCGGTCACTGCGCCGGCCAGTTTGACCAGGCCCGCCCCCAGGAAAATGCCGACGATCCCGCCGGCCCCACTCAGCGTCACAGATTCGCCCAAAATCATCCACACGATCCGCCAACGGCTCCAGCCCAGAGCGCTCAGCGTGCCGATCTCTCTGGTGCGTTCCCGCACACTCATTATCATTGCGTTCATCACGCCCAGGCTGCCGATGAGTATGGCGAGGGCGGCGATGCCCCGGGCGACGCCCTGCACAAACTGGCTGAAACGCTGTTCAGTTTTCTGGTCGTTGGTTGTGCTGATCAGCAAGTTCAAATCCAGGGATTCGATGCGTTCGGTCACGGCATCTATATCCGCGTCCTGATGCAGAGCAATCTCGAAGAAGCTGACTTCGCGCTTGAACTGCGCGACAGTTTGGGCATCCTCCAGCGCCAGCACCCCGCCCGCATCTTCCATACTCTGGCCCGTCTCATAGATGCCGACGACGCGATAGGGCGTCCCGGAGATGCGCAGATTGTCTCCCAGGTAAATAGCGAACATTTCGCTCGCTTGCCGGCCAAGAATAATTTGTCCCGGCTTACTGATCGCTTTGCCCTCGACTATGCGGTAGTGCGCCATCTTCGTACTGAAAATCTCATAGCCGAAGACGCGGAAAAGGGGCAATTCCTCCGTCATAATCCATCTGTAGACGATCTTCTCCACATAGTTCACACCGGGCAGGGCCTGCAAGCGGGCGCCGATCGTTTCGTCCAGGCTGCTCAGACCAGGATCGATTGCGCCTGCTTGGGTGACCAGTAGATCGGTGTTCTCGGTCAGGATTGCATCGGGGGAGAGTTCTTTTGCGATCGTGCCCAGGGCAATCACCGCGGCCACGCTGATGGCGATTCCAAGACAGGTCAGGCTATTGCGGGTAGACCTTTGCATCAGATTTCTGAATATCATCGGAGTCCCTTGGTCAAACAGCCCACTTCCATAGCTTCTGATTGCAAAAGAGTATAGTGTGCAAGCAGTCATACCGTATAGTGTCAATAGTCATAGAAAAGGTCATATGACTTTGATCACGATCGCCCTCTTGTACTCAGATCGGCGACTTAACAGCGAAAACCCTGAAAGATGCGGGAGATTGAGGCGTGGTGAAGCCGGGCAGAAGAAAGACTGGCCGCAGCCAGGACAGCCGCGGCGACGGGGGCTGGTATCGGGACTATAGGGGGAAGGGGGCTATCTGTAGAAGGGGACTATCTATATCTGTCCCGGCTGTAGGGTCCAGTCCATCAGAGCCTGTTGGGAGCCGTACAGGCAGGCGACATGTTCCGGGCCGCGTTCGATGCGGGTCGCTGTCATTGCCGGCCTGTCAGCCTCTGGATCGTCGGCGCCTGACGGTTCGTCCCGCCGGCGGTACAGACTGTCCGCCTGCATCAGCCACGCCTGGCGTCGGTCCGCCAGGCAGCTCGTCAGGATTCGCTGCAACTGTTCCTGCAGGGCCGGCTCCTCTACTGGGACGATCGCCTCTACGCGCGCAACCAGGTTGCGGGACATCCAGTCGGCGCTGCCAATGAAATACAGAGGCGTGCCATCATTGGCGAAATAGTAGATGCGGTGGTGCTCCAGAAAACGTCCAATGACGCTGATGACTTCGATATTCTCGCTGATACCAGGGATACCGGGACGGATACGACAGTTGCCCCGTACAATCAGACGAATCCGGACGCCGGCCTGACTTGCCCGATAGAGCGCTCGCACGATCACCGGGTCGTCCAGCCCATTCATCTTGGCGATGATGCAGGCAGACCGACCGGCCAGCGCGTGGGCCGCTTCCGTGTCGATCAGTTCCACGAACCGATCTCGCATATTGACCGGCGCGACAAGCAGCCGTCGATAGTGGCGTTGGCGGCTGTATCCCGTCAGAAAGTTGAACAGATCCATCAGATCGGCGCCGATCTCCGGACGGGCTGTCAGCAGTCCCAAATCCGTGTATAGGCCGGCCGTCTTCGGATTGTAGTTGCCCGTGCCGATGTGGGCGTACACTTGCAGCCCGTCTTCTTCCTCTCGCACGACGAGGGTCGTTTTAGTATGGGTCTTCAGCCCGACAAGCCCATAAGCCACGTGAACGCCAGCGTCCTCCAGTGTGCGCGCCCATTCAATGTTGCGCTCCTCATCGAAGCGGGCCTTCAATTCCACCAGCACAGCCACCTGCTTGCCCCGTTCCGCCGCCTGGATCAGGGCCCGCCCCACCGGAGAATCGGCGCTCGTGCGGTACAGGGTCTGTTTGATCGCCAGCGCCTGTGGATCCCTGGCCGCCGCCTCAAGAAATGTCTGTGTGCTGGTGGCAAAGTTGTGGTAGGGATGATGGACCAGCACATCTCCCTTTCGGATAATTGAGAAGATGTCGGCGGGGCGGGTCTGGCCGCCGATGCCGGAGAAGGCCGGATGGGTCTGCGGCATCCAAGGCTCATGCTTCAGGTGGGGTAAATTGACATCGGCAAGCGGAAACAGATCGGCCATACCCAGTGGCCCATCATGGTGATACACATCGGTCTGATGCAGTGCCATCTCCTGCATCAGTATCGCGCGGATGTCGTCCGGCATCGATTCAGCCACTTCCAGCCGCACGATTGGCGCAAAGCGCCGTTCGCGCAACTCTTCGCTGATCATCGCCAGCAGGTCATCAGCCTCTTCTTCGCTGCGGACGATATCCGCGTTGCGGGTCACACGGAAGGGATAGGTGGCGATCAGTTCCATCCCTGGGAACAGCATGGCTAGATTGTGGGTAATCACCTGCTCCAACGGCACGAAATCGAGAGAGTCGTTTACCGTCACCCAACGGGCCCGGTTCGACGGCGCCTTGACCCTGGCGAACCGGATCTCATGGCTGACCGGGTCCCGCATCTCTACGGCCAGATTGAGGCTGAGGTTGCTGATAAACGGGAATGGATGGCCTGGATCCACAGCCAGGGGCGTCAGGATCGGGTAGATTTCCCTGCGGAAGAATGCCGCCATCTCCTCCTGCTGTGGAGCGGACAGTTCGTCGTAGGCGATGATGCGCATACCCTCCTGGCGTAACCCGGGCAGGATATCTGTCAGGAGCGCATGGGTCTGACACTGAACCATGGCGTGGACGTGCCGTGAAATGAGCTGTATCTGATAGTCCGGCGTCCAGCCGTGGAGTGTCAGATTGGCAACGCCTGCAGCCTGCTGTCGTTTCAGCCCACCGACCCGCTTGCGGAAGAATTCGTCCAGATTGCTGCTGGTGATGGCGATGAACTTGAGCCGTTCCAGGAGCGGGTTGCGCGCATCGAGGGCTTCGTACAAGACGCGCCAGTTGAAATCCAGCCAACTCAACTCCCGGTTGTAGATGGCTGGTGATTCCGCCAAATCATCCAACGAGAGGCTGGTCAGCGGGGTAGACAGGGAGGGGTAGGCGGCGACCGGCGGCATCGTCGTATCGGATGATGGCCTTGCGCTCCATTCTGAGACCATGGCCGCATCGATCGTCGCCGATTCACCGGCAATCAACTGTTCGACAGTCGGTGGATACTCCGTCTCTTCGTCAAATCGATAGGCATAAGAATTCATCGGCTCTGTCTCCAACTTGCTTTTCAGGGGGCATTGCGCTACACATACTCGCGGAGGTCCCATCTATTCTAAGAAATTTCAGCCCATTTGTCTATTTCTGGTCCCGCGCGCCAGAAACAGACAACTGAATCGTTTATTTCTGCCATGACTCCATCTAAAGCTGCGGAGTAGTGGCATGCAATGCAGGGGCAAACGCTATCATGTTTGAAAGCGTAACCACAGTGCTGCTATTCGTTCCCTTTATCTTGATTATCTTTCTGGCAAATCTTGCCGATACGCGTCGGCTGGCCGGCGATCGCGAAAGCGCGCTGGCCGGGCTTACCTACCTACTGCATCTTGTCATCTTCGGCGGTCTGGCAGCATGCGGCGTGCTGCTACAGGCGCTCGGCCTGCTTATGAACATCAGCGGCGACCGAGCAGACATCTTGGACATTCTGAGCAGCCAGGGCGCCGCGCAGTCCGATGATATCCTGTTCATCCTGGACAACTTGGACAGGCTCGGGGTCAGCCTGTGGGCGCCGGCCCTGGCCGCTCTGCTACTCCTGCTCCCACCTGTGCGTCGTCGTTTCGCCAGGCTGATCCCCATCGATCCCCGGAGCGCCGTACATGCGGTCGCCCTCTCATTCGTGATGCTGATCGTCATCAATCTGACGTTCACGCTCGCCATCGGCTTGGACACTTTGGCAAATCTAACTGAAGCTGAAGGAAGCTCTACCGATAGCGCTTCGCTGCTGGCATCTCTGTGGGCGCAACAACTGACATTCGCCTTGTGGGCGCTGATCGGCGTCGGCTGGCTGACCCGTCGCAAGTGGTTGCAGTCGTTAGAACGGCTCGGCCTCGTCATCCCAGGCCCCGTCGAGATCGGTATCGGCGTGGGCGCTGGTCTGCTCTCTGTCGCTGTCATCCTCCTGCTGGAAGCCGGCGCATCCGCGGTCGGGCTAAGGCCGGATGAAAACGTCGAACGCCTGTCGGAAGTACTGTTCGGGTCGCTGATGAGTTCGATTCCGGGTATCCTTACATTGGGTCTGGCTGCCGGCATCGGCGAAGAAACGCTCTTCCGCGGCGCGCTGCAGCCCCGCTTTGGTTTGATATTCACCAGTCTCCTCTTTGCTCTCATCCATAGCCAGTACGGCATCACCCTGTCTACGCTGGCTGTGTTGATCGTTGGACTGCTATTGGGCCTGCTGCGGATACGTTTTAATACCACAACCTGCGCCATTGCGCACGCTTCCTACAACATCACTCTCGGTCTACTCGCGCTCCTGGCGCAGCAGGTAGTTTGAAGACCCGGCTGCTAGATGTTCATTTAGATGTCATTTGTCCATTGTCTTGTCGTGTGGTAGCATAGACTCTGTCCTTTACTTTAGCGGTTTACAAAAGCGATTTAGCCGGGATTCATCGTCAATAAGTGCGCGATGAGTGGGAACGGTTATGGAGAAGTGGCGACGTAATCTATACATTTTATGCGCCGTGCAGATCCTCTCGGTCGCCGGGTTCAGTCTCGTCTTTCCCTTTTTACCGCTCTACGTGGCCGAACTGGGCGTGGCGACAAAAGGCTCCGTAGCCTTTTGGTCGGGGCTGGTCTTCTCCTCCCAGGCCGTCACAATGATGTTGTCGTCCCCCCTATGGGGCGTTATCGCCGACCGTTACGGCCGCAAACCGATGCTCATACGCGCCAGCCTGGGCGGCGCCTTGATGGTCGTGCTGATGGGCTTCGCGCAAAATGCCGAACAACTGGTGTTGATACGCACAGTGCAGGGGCTGTTGACCGGTGTTGTCTCAGCCACCAGCGCGCTGGTGGCCGCCTCCACCCCCCGAGAGAAGTCCGGTGAGGCCCTTGGCCTGGTCCAGACCGGCACGTGGATAGGTGTGGCGGTCGGTCCGCTGATCGGCGGCGTGATTGGCGAAGCCTTTGGCTTCCGGGCCAGCTTCTGGCTGACAGGTGTGGCCCTGGGTCTGGCCGGGGTCGCGATCATCTTCTGGGTGGAGGAGGAGTTCGAGCCCCCGCCAGCTCAGGAGCGGATCGATTTCTGGTCTGGGTATCGCAATCTGCTGCGTGTGCCGGATATAGCGTCACTGTACTCCGTCTCGTTTCTGCAAAGCCTGGGGCGGTCGGTTACTTTGCCCATCACCGCCCTGTTTTTTGTGATGTTGCTGTCTTCCAGCGAAGGCGCCGCTACCATAACCGGCCTGAGTATGGGCGCCAAAGCTGCCCTCGGTTCAGTCAGCGCCATCTATCTGGGGCGGCTGAGTGATCGCGTCGGCCATGAAAAAGTGTTGCTGGCCGGTTCTCTCTTTGCCGTGCTTGTCTATCTGCCGCAGGCCTTTGTCGTCAACGCCTGGCAACTGGTTTTCCTGCAGGCACTGACCGGTATCAGCGCCGGCGCCATAATGCCCGCTACCAGCGCGCTCCTGAATATGCGAACGCCCCAAGGCGCCCATGGCACAACTTTCGGGCTGAGCAACAGCGTCAACTCAGCCGGGCGCATGGTGGCGCCGATGTTGGGGGCCGCCGCCGCCGTCTGGTTTGGAATGCGAGGCGTGTTTGGCATAACGACGGTCGTCTATGGGGTTCTAACGGTGGTTGCGCTGTATATATGCCGCAAAAACGCCTCTTCCGTCGCAATCGGGGCGATGTCCAGAGTGGCAGGGGATTAACCTGTCAATGTGAACAGAAGTGCGCTACGGCGAAGGGCGCGAAGGTTCGCGCTCCCGCCCGAAGCGCCAGCGACGTTCCGAATCAGCTACGGGCAACCACAAGGGTTTTGCCCCTACGGGTATGGAACGCCTATGACTCGCCGGTAGAGTTCCTCCTGACGGCGCGTCGCCGCCTCATATCGTTTGCCCGCCTGTTTGTCGGGCATGGCAGTGTGTATGGTTGGCGGAAGTGGTGGCTGCGGAAGATTCAGCGCTTGCAGAGCCAGAATCGCCGCGCCGCGACTGGTAGCCTCATCCACATCAACCAGATGCACCGGCGTCTGCAGAACATCCGCCAGAATTTGTCGCCATAGACCGTTCTCTTGGAGCGCGCCGCCACTGGCGACGATTTCACTGTCAGGGGCAAGATAGGGCCTGAGTAGATCGTAAATCAGGCGGAAGCGGAAGGCGATTGCCTCGAAGGTCGCCCGGATGATGTGGGCTGGAGTCGTCGCCGGCGTCATTCCGCTGATCGTGAGAGTGGCTTCGGTGGCCCAGCCAGGCGCGCGCTCTCCGCGCAAAAAAGGTAGAATGGTCAGTCCGTGTGCGTCTGGCGCCAACCGCGCGGCCCTCGCCAACAGCGCATCGCTATCTTCCACCGCCAATATTTCGTGTAGCCAAGAGTAGAGAGACCCGCCATCGGTCAAGGCGCCGCCCAGGAGCCAACGGCTACTGTCGATGGGGTAGCTCCATAGCCCGGCAGGTGCCTCCAGTACAGGATCGCTCGCGTCGGGCTGCCCACAAGGGACGTCCCTACCGAAGTCGATCTGAGCGCCAGGCTGAGAGCTCCTCTCCGCTATGGGGATGACTACCCGCATGGCTGCGGTCGTGCCGATGGTCAGGGCGATGCGACGGTTGTCTGTACAGCCGCTGCCGAGATTGGCGCCGACGCCATCACCCACTGCCAGGAGGAAAGGCGCCTGCGCCAATTCCGGCCAGCGCTTGGCCCAAGGATCGGCTAGACTATGCGTATATTTCGCATAGTCAATAATAGAAGGCAAACTCTCTCGGCCAAGATCGATCCGCCGCACAAGTTCCGCATCCCAGGAATACATATCGCGATTCAACAGTCCTGTCCAGCCGGCTTCACTGCTGCTGATAGGCGCAAAGGGACGGCCCTGCCAGCGGGCCAACAGGTGAGAGGCAAGAGTCTGCCAAAAGGCGACTCGCGCGAGCCGCTCGGGCTCTTCGCTTGCCAGTCGGAGCAGTTGCGCCGGCGCGTACGCGCTGTGAATCGGTGTGCCTGTGCGTCGGCATGTGCTGTCGAAAGCGCCTTCTTGTTCCAATTCCCGCTGCAATCTATCCGCATAAGGCCCGCTGCGGGTGTCGGCGTAGGTGTACACAGGTGTGACCGGCTGACCGCTACTATTTACCCCGACCCAGCTCATGGCGAAGCTGGTCCACGCAACTGCCAGAAAGCGATACTCGCCGCGCAACGCCCGTACCCGTTCCAGACATTCACTGACCACCTGCTCTGCGAGTTCCGTGACGGTATAGGGATCAAATGTGCCGTCGGCAGCCTGTTGCGTGTACCGATACGCCGACACGTCTTCCAGTCGTTCGCCGTTCGTCTGGTAGGCGGACGCCCGTATGGAGGAGCTGCCCAGATCGATTGCGAGAATCAGGTCGTTCTGAGTCATTGTACACTGGCCTGCGGGCCGTCACTCATCCTTTCATCCTGAAAATCCTGATCGGAAAGCGCGGCCAGATCGTCATGCGCAAGCAAAAATTGGTCAGAGTCGCTCATGCGATAGGCGGCTCTGGCCATCGTTGTGGTGGCGATGGGCGCTGTCACAAAGAAAAGTATGATCAGCGCGATCATACGGAACATCTGCCCATCCTCAAGAAAGTAGACCCCAGTCGCCAGCAGCAGGCAACTGATTCCCAGTGTCGAAGCCGTGCCGGCCGCGTGCATTCGCGTAAATACATCCGGCAACCGCAGTATGCCAAGGCTACTGATGAGTAGAAAGAACGTACCGATGGTAGCGAGGAGAATGACGATCAGGTTCTTAGTCAACGGGTCCATTGAAGCGCCTTTCTACCGGGGAACGCAGGCGTCTCGCCTGCATGTTGCCCCTGATGGTCGGGTCGGGAGATGAGTACTCCTCCCCTTTGGTCTGGCGTTCCAACCATCTCGTGTGGGGGGAGCGTTCCAAGGCGCGGGCAAACATCATCGTGCCCAGAAATCCGAGCACTGCTGTGATGATCGCACCTTCTAACAGAACATACGACCGGCTGGTCACGGCAAACAGAACAAAAATGCCGACCGCATGGATCGAGATCAGATCGAATGCGACTGTCTGGTTGGGGATGTTCGGCCCGCGCAGCAGCCGCCAGAAGCAGAGCAGCAGGGAAAATGTCAGCAGTGTCATCAGTACACCCAGGCTCAGTTCGAAAAGTTCGTTGCTCATCGTTGCTTGTTTTTCCTCACATGTCCGCGGCATCCAACTCTTCAAGAAGCCACCGCAGCTCCAGGATCGGGCGTTCGAAGTTGTGTTTGATTTCTGCCCGGAACGCCTTTGGCTCGACGATATGTACGGTGTGGACAAGCAGCAGTTTCGGATGCTGAAGCGCGCCGCCGTCCGCTTTTGCCTCCACCAGTTCGTCGTCAGAATCGGACGGCGCGTCCGCAACCGCGCCCGAAAGCTGGGAGGTTGCGGCGTCCGACCCGTTGTAGGGCCAAATATGCCCGTGAACATTCTCGTCTAAATCAACGCTTAAGGTGCCAGGTGTCAGGGTGATGATCGATGCCAACACTGTAATATCCAAAGGATTGGTCAACGCAAGCGGCACGGCTACAATGCCCGGGCGCAGGCTGGATGTAGAGCGCAAGGCGTTGGCAAGCACTATCGCGGCCAACCGCAGGTTGCTTTGCAGGATCGCATACAGGACATAGGCGGTGAATCTGAAAAGTTTCAGTGTATAGTACCCGTACTTCCGTTGCACAATCGACAGCAGAACAAAACCTAAGATGAAACCGATGAGCAGCGCGCGCAATGAGTGGTCACCGTTCAGAATCGGCCATAGCAGTGAAATGAACAGATTAAGCACAAGGAGACGCTGCATAAGTCAGTAACTGCAGTGATCAGTGGCTAGGGTGTGTTGGCTAGGGCAACTGCGCCAGGAGGTCACGGAGCAGCGGGAACAGAATGCCTGCAATCCCGATGCCCATCATCCACTTGAGCGCTCTCTGTTCCGATTGGACGGCCTGCACAGTGACGCGAACATCCGCCATCTCTCCTTGTAGCTCCGACTTGACAGTTGCGATATCCGACCTGACGGCTGCGATATCCCCTTGCAGTTCCGACCTGACGGCTGCAATATCTCCTTGTAGCTCCGACTTGACAGTTGCTATATCCGCCTTGACGGCTGCTATCTCTCCTTGTAGCTCCGACTTGACAGTTGCTATATCCGCCTTGACGGTTGCGATATCCGCCTTGACGGTCTGCAGATCGGCTTTGGTTGCCAGGTGTTCGTACGCGCCTTCGATGCGGGCGAGGCGTTCAGTGGGCATCGGGGCGTTGCGTTGCGCTTCCAGCCGTGCGATGCGTTCTTCCAGGGAGGCGGGCGCCGCTGTCGTTGCCATAGGTTTAGTCTCCTGACCGGTCAGAGAGGAGGTTGACTTGCGCCTCTGCTCGGAAGAGGCGCTGTAGAAGTCGATCTTTCACATCCTGCCCTTATTCTCTTATTCTACCTGCTTTGTCAACTACTGCGTAACCATGAATACGGAATGGGTGCGTCTCAAGATGGGGATGATGAATTTTTAACGCAAAGCAGCCAAGATGTTTCCAGGGGGTTCCTTGCGTCCTTTGCGTCTCTGCGCCTTTGCGTTGTATTCTTCCTCATCGCCTTTGCGTTACATTCTTCATCGTTTCACCGACCATGGGTCACTAGCCGCTGGTCTTACCGCTTCGATGTACGCTTGGCGATCCAATGCCTGCTGCGCCACCCGCGTTGTCAACCGGAAGGCCGGCTCTCCCAGAATGCCCAGACCGAGGCTGAGCAATACAAGCACGGCGATTGGAGTCAGCATGAGCCACTGACGGGCTTTGCTCTGCAAGATGCGGGATGGGATCCGGCCTGGCCGTTTATACTCACCCCAGAAAGACTCCCGCCAGAGGCGTATCATATTGATCATAGTCAAGAGGCTGGCGAAGACGCTTACACCCGACACCAGCCAGTGTCGCGTATCCAGGGTGATCTGCAACAGACTCAATTTGCTCACGAAGCCGCTGAAAGGGGGAATGCCGGCCAGTGAGATAGCGGCCAGGAAAAAGAGAAATGCCAGAAAAGGCTGTCGAGTCACCAGCCCACCGATGGAAGCCAAGCGGTCGCTGCCCATATAGAGTTCCACCGCCCCCCCAGCCATGATCAGCGCCGTCTTGACGATCATATGATGACAGAGGTACAGCACTGCGGCCGCCAGACCGAAGCCGATGGCCAACTGATTGCCGCTCAGCGCGACCGCGAGGCCCATCAGCATAAAGCCTACATGGCTAATGATGTGAAAGCTGAGCAGCCGACGGATCCCCGGCTGGGCCAGCGCGCCGAGCGCGCCCACGAGCATCGTCGCCCCGGCCAAAGTCAGCAGCGGCTGCTGCCAGTCGATGAGCAGATCGGGGAAGAAGAGCGTATAGCTACGAAAGAGCGTATACACGCCGACTTTTGTCAGCAACCCGCCAAACAGAGCTGTGACCGCCGGCGGTGGCGTGTGGTAGCTGGACGGCAGCCAGAAGAAGAGCGGAAAGATAGCGGCCTTGCTGCCGAATCCAACCAGCAACAGACCGGCGAAGACCGTGCGCACTGCCGCAGAAGCCAGCGGCAACCGCTGCGCGATCTGGGCCATATTGAGCGTGCCCAAAGTGCCGTATGCGACCCCGGCAGCGACTAAGAACACCGTCGATGCCAGCAAATTGAGGACAACGTAACGAATTCCACTGTTCGTCTGGGCTGGCTGCGCCCCGACCGTCAGCAGCACGAAGCTCGCCATCAGCAGCACCTCAAAGAACACATACAGATTGAAGAGATCACCCGCCAAGAACGCTCCGTTGACACCCATCAGAAGTAACAGATACAAGGGGTAAAAGCCCATCCGCTCCCGGTGGTAGTCGATTGTGGCGACAGCGAATGGATATACAGCCATCGCTACCAGCGCCGTCAGCAACAAGAGCGTGGCCGAGAGGCCGTCGCCATAGACGGTGATGCCAAAGGGCGCCGACCATGCTCCCATCTGTAGAACGAATCGTTCGCCCCGTCCCGCGGTCGCCTGAAACAGGAATAAGGCAACCGCCAGATTGAGGAATAGGGCCAGCCCCGTAAGGACGCCTTGCAGACGGATGCGCCGTCGGCCTCCCCAACGGGCGAAGAGCAGAATGAGGGCAGCCGTCAGGAGGGGAATGGCGACCGGCGCAGCCAGCAGGTTGGATAGCGCCATCTCCCAGCTTTCGGGCGCGGTTGCGGACGCGCCATTCAACATGGCACTCAGGTTCATCGGTAGTCGACCCTTTTCATAGCCTCGGATTCGTCGATCTCCGATGTCGGCCGCTGTGTTGAGCCAGTCAGCGATTCGTCGCTATCATAGACCTCATCCACCTCATAGGCCAGCCAGTCGTACTCGTCAGTGTCCTGAGATTCGCTGAAGTCGAAGGGATCCCCTTCCCGCAGCAGAGGCACAAGCTCGCCATGCACGACGTCCGTGGCGGTGATGGTATGCCTGCGGTTGATCAACACGATCACGAAGGCAGTAATACCGAAGCTGATGACTATGGCTGTCAGGATCAGGGCTTGGGGCAGAGGATCCGCCGGGACGACCGTCGCCAGGGTCTCGGCGTACTTTTTTTTGTCCAGAAAGATTGGCGGACGCCCCATCGTCAGAGCGCCTGAACCGAACAGCAGCAAATTGACGCCGTGACTCAACAGTCCGAGGCCGAGGATCAGCTTGATCTGTCCTCTTCGCATTATCATATATGCGCCAGACGCAAAGAGGCTTCCGACCGCAATCGCGAGGAGTAAGGCAATCATGATTCGGCCCTTCCTCTAGGGGCAACCCCTGTGGCTGCCTCTCCTTCCCCGACGCTGTCTGCATCGAACGGCGCGTCCGCAACCGCGCCCGAAAGCTGGGAGATGGCGCCGTCCGAGGCCCGGCTGAGGCCAAGAAGATAGAAAGTCGTTACACTTACCACAATAAGAAATACCCCCAGATCAAAGAGTAGCGGTGTGCCGATATCCACTTGGCCCAATAGGGGCAGACGCAGGTTAACCCACACGCCTTTGAAGAAAGTGCCTTCCAGCAGTCCGGCGATTCCAGAGCAGATGGCAACCCCCAGCCCCAATCCAATCGCGCTGTTGAGGTACGGGCCGATCGCTTGGCGAACCGTTTCATGCCCACGGCTCAAAATCTGCAGCTCAAAGGCGGATGCCGCCATCAGCCCGGCGATGAATCCGCCACCGGGCAGGTTGTGTCCGCGCAGCAGCAGGAAGAGAGCCAGCAGCAGTAGGACAGGTGTCAGGATGCGATTCAACAGACGGAGATAAAGTTCCGGCATGATAGAGACTCAGCGATTCAGAATTCGGGCTTCGCACGCTGCGCAAACCCTGCGGCGCGCTCAGCCCGAATTGGCAGATAGGTTTGTGGGTTCTTCTTCCATTTCCTCTTTTGCAGGGTCTGCAATCGCAGGCGAGCCGCCTGCGATTGCAGACCCTCCTTGGGCGCGCAGGCGTCTCGACTGCTTTTCGTCCGGCAGATGCACGCGTGGGGCATGCAGCAGCGCATAGCCGCCGAGAGCCGCCAGGGCCAAGACGGTGATTTCGCCCATTGTATCGAAACCACGGAAATCAACCAGTATGACATTGACTACATTGGCGCCGTGGCCGCCGGGCACAGCATTTTCCAGAAAGTATCCGCTGATGGACTGCGCAGCCTGCATGGCCTCGCTGCTATTGAACAGCACGAGAAAAAAGCCGAAGGCGCCGGCGGCGAGCGCCACCAGTATAGTGCGCGCCTGTTTTATCCTCTGCATGGGCGGCCGCGTATCGGGCGGCAATTTCGTAAATACCAGCACCAGTAGCACGAGGGTCAGCACTTCGATCAGCAACTGTGTCAGCGCCAGATCCGGCGCGCTGAAGAAAATGTAAAACAGCGTCACAGTGACGCCGACAACGCCCAGGCTGATGATTGCGCCCAATCGCGTGCGGGCCCGCACCGTGACGTAGGCCGACACGACCGTCAGCAAAACCAGAATCGTCTCCGGCGCCCCCAGAGACGGCTCCTTTGCCGGCATCAGGGCGTTCAAGGGGATGTAGCGCAGGGCCGCTACCACCGGCACAAAGGCCGCAAGCAGAACGATGGCCACCTGCGTAGCCAATGTGTAGCCCTGTGAAAACCGGGCGGTAATCTGGCCCAACGCGTAGATGCCGTCCAGGATGTTTTGGAACAACACAACGCCCCGTAGCCCATCGGGTAGCAGGTTCAACGCCCGGCGCAGGAAGGATCTGTTAAGAAACAGCCCGACACCCAGGGCAATGGCGAACAGGCTTAGCAGCAACGCCGGCGTAAATCCATGCCAGAGAGCCACATATTTTTGCACAGGTCCGCCGTAGATGGCTGCCGCAGCTGGCGTAATCAGAGCAGCCAATGGTTGCAAAACAAAGGGCGCTACCGTCCCACACGCCACCAGAACCAGCGGCGCGGCGACGAACGGCGCGGCCGGCGCGTGGTGGACTTGGACCCCCTGGGCCCGCAGGCGTCCCGCCGGCGTCAGCGGCGCATCTCCCTGGTCGTCGGCGACATCTGGCCGTAGAAACGCTTCCCATAGGAGTGTCAGGCTGTATGCGACGGCAAACGCCCCTGCTATGACTGCGGCGCCAAGGGCGACCCAGCCGGCCGCGTCTCCGTGCTCGCCTGCTTTCAGGAACCCTTCCAACAGGGCCTCTTTGGTGACGAAACCAAAGAGCGGCGGAAAACCGGCCATGGACAGCCCCGCAAAAATGGCTACAGCGGACGTGAGGGGCAACGCGCGCCACAGGCCGGCCAGTCGCCTCAAATCCCTGCTGCCGGTAGCGTGATCGACGATGCCCGCTACCAGAAAGAGAGGCCCTTTGTAGAGCGCATGGGCCAAGACGCCGGCGACGACTGCAAGCAGCGCAGCCTCGCTGCGGAAGGCCAGCAAGGTGGTGAGGATGCCCAGTTGGCTGACCGTGGCATAGGCCAGCAGGGCTTTCATATCCCAATGGCGGATGGCAATGACCGCGCCCAGAAGCATCGTAATGCCGCCACAGACGAGAAGCGCCCATAGCCACAGTGGGGAGTCGCTGAGAGCTGGGTGCAGGCGGGCCAGAAGATAGATGCCGGCCTTCACCATGGTGGCCGAGTGCAGATAGGCGCTGGCAGGCGTTGGCGCGGCCATTGCCCCGGGCAGCCACCAGTGAAAGGGAAATTGGGCGGACTTTGTGAACGCGCCCAGCAGAATCAGAATCAGAATGGCCGGATAGAGCGGTGAGTCGGTCAGCCCAGGGCGGCTGATGATCGCGCTGATCGTATAGCTGCCGGCCTCCTGTCCCAACAGAATCAGACCCACCAGCAGAGCCAGCCCACCGGCCGCGGTGATGATGAAGGCGTTGCGCGCGCCGCCTCTGGCAGCTGCCGATTGATGGCTGTAGCCGATGAGCAGATAGCTGGTGACGCTGGTGCCTTCCCAAAATACGAAAAGAGTCAGCAGATTGTCCGCCCAGACTATCCCTAACATCGAGGCCATAAACGCGAACAGAGACAGGTAGAAATAGCCTTGGCGCTCGTCGTTTTCCAGATAGTAGTGGGTGTAGAGGGCAACCACAGCGCCGATGCCGGTGATGATCAGCCCAAAAAGGAGAGAAAGGCCATCCAGGCGGAAGGAAAGAACCATCCCCAGGCTTTCGACCCAGTTGTACCGTTCAGCCTGGATTGCGCCATTCTGTAGATCAAGAAGGCTTGGCTTTGCCGCGGCGCCCCAGCCGAAAACTGACGCAGCGGATACATCCACCTGCCAGACGGTGACCGCCAGCGGTGGCAGCGCGGCCAACCAGCCGGCCCACGCACGCCGCTCCGGGCGCAACAGGTAGAGGATCAATCCGCTTGTCAGCAAGAGACCGATGGACGCTGCTAACATTCTCTGTTCAAACCACTCCTTGACTGTATGCCATCATTGCACCCATACGAATTATGAATTACGAATTGAACAATTCCTAATTTCGGTAGGCGCGGGGAGCATGAAAAATCTGGAGAGAACCAAAGCGAAAATGCGTAGAGATTTGCGAATGGTCTATTGTAATGGTCTATTGTAATGATCTATTGTAGATGGCGCCCGAACGGGAAGAGGGAGAGCGGGATCAGCTTGATATGCTGTTTGGCGAAGGGGATTCCCACAATTGTGATAGTGAGAACCAGCGCTGAGAACAGATGCGCCAGCGCAATCTCCCAGCCGAACAGCACCAGCCACAGCAGATTGAAAAGAACGCGCAACGTGCTGTTTGCATCGCTCACCTCGACAACTTCCTTGCCAAAAGGCGCGAAGGTAGCAACGCCGAGTTTCATCGATTGCAGCCCGAAGGGAATGCCGATGATTGTAATGCAAAGCAGCATCCCACCAAAGATATACACCAGCCCGACGATCAGACCGCCGAAAATGAGCCATATAATATTGCCGACTGTACCCATGTTTGTCACCTTGAACGGTTTGTGAATGAATTCGCCAGTAATAGTCTGTCAGTAATAGCCTGTCAGACGCCGTTGTCCTCAGATTGACAGCCAGGCGCGGCTGTCTGTACTCCATTACGCACGAGTCGGCTGTGGGGTTGCAGTACCGGTTACGGATAAATACCCCGGGTCGCGACTGTAGTATGAAGTGACAATAGTATATCATAGTGCCAGAGCCTCCCGCCGTAGCGCGGCGTACAGAGCGCATCTACCTGGCGGCTATTCTTCGAAAACGGTTGACGACCCGAAAAAATGTGCTATACTCGATAGTATCAAACTGTTGAGTCCGGTCGTTATATGGGAGGGAACCGAATGAGCCGGGTGCGCTGCCCGCAGGAGCGCTGTAGCTTTTGGATGAATGGTTGGTGTGACGCCGATGAAATCGAGTTGGACCTGGCAACTCTGTCCTGTATTACTTTTGATGAGATCGAACTGGCCGATGAGCTGTTGTCGGTCGTAGCAGAGACTGAAGACGAGGACGACGAATTGGATTTGGAATGGGTGGATGATGAATCGATCTTCGAGGATGACATGGACGAGAGTCTATACGGCGTAGATGACGGCGACCCGGATTTCGCTGACGATGAAGAGGAGATGCCGGAAGAGGAGGATCCCTGGCAGTATTGAGCCAGACAATTCACGCTTGCATAGTCGTTGTTGTGGAAGATAGAACGGTTGTTCTATAGACAGGCGAGCGCCGATCGTGTATACTAGAACGGCAATAAGAGAACAGGATAAGGAAGAGGCGCATAGAGAGGAGGGCAATGATGACGTTTAACGCCGCTATTCAGCGCCGCGCCCATCAGCGCTTTAAGCCAAAAAAAAGTCAGAGTAGCTCGAGATCTCTGCTGCCGGTGAAGGCGCGCAGGGTTCAACCCGGCAGGCACAAATACAGCCCGAAGTTTTTCCTGGCTATGGCAGTGAGCATCATTAGCTCAATTGGTTTCCTCAGGGTGCTCTTTTTGGTGATAATGTCAGGATAAGCGGGCAACCACAGGGATTGCCCCCCTAATCCTTGCTTTCCAATTTGAACTCCTCAAATATCCGAGGGGATGAAAAGCAATCAAAGTCCCCGGCGCCTGCTTGTTGCAGCGCCGGGGACTTTTTCGATTGGGTATACGTTTTATACCGAGTGAAATGGGCAGGCGCGAGACGCCGACCCTACACGCCTACGGCTCAGACTTGAGCGTCAACAAATAGGCGACGATGGCGTCCAATTCTTC
Organism: uncultured Caldilineaceae bacterium; assembly: GCA_958295915.1. Taxonomy (GTDB): domain Bacteria; phylum Chloroflexota; class Anaerolineae; order Caldilineales; family Caldilineaceae; genus Bin5. The sequence goes on along the minus strand of OY282381.1, from coordinate 187,758 downwards.
CACGGTGAGCAGATCGCCGTAATTCTGGGGCATTACTTCGAGACACATCCCCACCCCCATCGGACATTCCGGAGCGATGAATGCGCTTGGCAACAGAATCGACTCGCGAATGTACTCCTCTGCTGTATAGCCATCTATGCGGCTACCAGCCACTACGCCCATGTTCGACTGATCGGGGCCAAGCATGGTGGCGGCCGCATTAGGCAGCCCAGGGGTGATGTGGCAGCTATTACAGCCGGTCTTGATCATAGCGGCGATGGCCAGATCGATTATCTCTTGCGGCAGAGATTCAACGGGCGCTTGTTCTTGTCCAGCGGTCTCGGTCTGGCTCTCTGCGCTGACTACAATCACAATCTGATCGCGATAGACATCTCCCTCCAAGGCAGTGTGCGCGCCGTCGGCGAACTGCAAGCGCAGCGTGTGCTCGCCGGGCGTCAGGTCAAGGGTGGCGGTCAATTGGCCTTTGCCAAAGTGGAGATGCTGTTCGTCAGTGATGATGATTTCGCCCGCAGGCGTGAAATCCGTGTCCACAAGAATGTGGAAATGTCCAGCCCCCTCGCGCACTTCGCCGGATGGTTCGACCACCAGCCCGGTGGCCTCCATCACGATCTCCAGCGGTGACGAAACCGTGGCGCGGTCGGTCGGCTGGACAAAGCGCACGGATTGCTGAGCCGCGCTCTCTTCCACAAAGACGGTGATCGTGTCCTGGAACTGCGCGCCCTCCAAGGCGGTGTGCGCGCCGTCGGCGAACTGCAAGCGCAGCGTGTGCTCGCCGGGCGCCAGGTCGAGGGTGGCGGTCAATTGGCCTTTGCCAAAGTGGAGATGCTGTTCGTCAGTGATGATGACTTCGCCCGCAGGCGTGAAATCCGTGTCCACGAGAATGTGGAAATGTCCAGCCCCCTCATTCACTTCGCCGGATGGTTCGACCACCAGCCCGGTGGCCTCCATCACGATCTCCAGCGGTGACGAAACCGTGGCGCGGTCGGTCGGCTGGACAAAGCGCACGGATTGCTGAGCCGCGCTCTCTTCCACAAAGACGGTGATCGTGTCCTGGAACTGCGCGCCCTCCAAGGCGGTGTGCGCGCCGTCGGCGAACTGCAAGCGCAGCGTGTGCTCGCCGGGCGTCAGGTCGAGGGTGGCGGTCAATTGGCCTTTGCCAAAGTGGAGATGCTGTTCGTCAGTGATGATGACTTCGCCCGCAGGCGTGAAATCCGTGTCCACAAGAATGTGAAAGTGCCCGGCCCCCTCATTCACTTCGCCGGATGGTTCGACCACCAGCCCGGTGGCCTCCATCACGATCTCCAGTGGTGACGAAACCGTGGCGCGGTCGGTCGGCTGGAGGAAGAAGACCCTCTCTGTAACGGCTTCTTCTTGTGTAGATTCGACCTGTGGCGGGGCTGTGGAAGAGGGCGTTTCTGTTTCAGATTCAGCTTCCGACTGGGCCGCGGCGGCCAGCGTTGCCACTCGTTCGGCATCACTGGCCGCTTTCAAATCCGCCTGGAATCTTCTTACACCGGCGTTGATCACATAAATGAGAATGAGAACGCCCAAAATCGGGCCGCCCACTCGAATCAGTGGATGTACTCTGTTCATCTCCACGCTCCGTTGGTCAATTACGAATCACAAATTACGAATTATGAATTATGAATTATGAATTGAATAATTCCTAATTTCTGATACATGGCGATTGTGGGCGTCGGCTCCGCAGCTAGCTGGTTTCCACCATTTGGTCACCGTCCAGCCGCAGGCTGATCACCCGACTGACGCCATCGTCACCCATTGTAATGCCGTAAATGCTGTTCGCCCCTTCGAGAGTGCGCCGGTTGTGGGTAATCAGAATGAATTGGGTATGAGAGCTTAGGGTTTCCAGCGCCACTCGGAAGCGGTCCACGTTGGCCTCATCCAGAGTCGCGTCCACTTCGTCCAGCACACAGAACGGTGTTGGACTGACTCGCAGGATGGCAAACACCAGGGCACAGGCTGTCAGGGAACGTTCACCGCCAGAAAGCAGCTCCAGGCTTTGAGGGCGCTTGCCTGGCGGACGGGCCACGATTTCGATACCAGTGTTGAGGATATCGTCTGGATCGGTGATCGAAAGTTGGGCCGTACCTCCCTGAAGAAGCAGTCTGAAGAAATGCGCGAACTCACTGGAGACAGCGTCAAATGTCCGGCGCAGCTCCCGTTCCATGCGGACATCCAACTCCCGGATGACCAGGCGTACGTCACGGGCTGCCTTCTCCAGATCATCCGCTTGTATCTGAAGAAAGCGATGGCGTTCCGCCGCCTGTTCGTACTCTTTCGGCGCTTCCGTATTGACATTGTTCAAGCGCCGTAACCGGGCGCGGGTCTCGCTCACCTCATCGTCCAATCCTGGCGGCAGCTGATCCACGATCGGCAGTTGGGTCACCAATGCCTGCAAAGACAAGGGCGGTTGACAGGCCAATTCTTCTACTTCTTCCAACTCAGCCAGGCCGAAATCCTGGCGAATCTCGCGGCGCAGATTTTCCAGCCGATCTTCCGCGCGCCGCAGGGCGAGCAGGGACAGATTCCGGGTTGTTTCGTCCTGACGGAGCAACTGCTGCATTGGGCGTTCTTCTGCCTCTGCCTGCGCCTGCTCTGCCTCCAACTGCTGGAGTTCCGTCTCGAATGGCTCTATCTCCTGCTGCAGGCGGGAGATCTCCGCACGCAACGAGCGCTCGCCCACAGAGATCTCCTCGATCTCCTCAAGAAGCCGCCCCGTCTCCTGCCGCAGATCATCCAAACGCTGGGATTTTGATTGGAATTGGCTGTCGGTCCGTTCCAGTGTGTGCCGCTGCTCCGCCAGAACCGCGCGACGGCTGTTCAGGTGGCCCTGGGCTTCGGCCGCCGCCGCGCGTAGGTCCGCCAACTGGCGCAGCAACGCATCGAGTCGGGGGAATGGGTTCGCCTGTTCTGCCAACCTGGCCCGGTGGCGCGCGGCCTGGCGAGAGGCAATGAGCTCATTCAGCTCCCTTTGCAACTCCTCCTCCTGGGGCTTCAGTTCGGCAAGGTTTTGCTGGGATTGGATGAATAGCTGTGTGTGCCAATTGGCTGCCTGTCGGGCCTGGGCTGCTGTCAACCTGATCTGTTCCAGCGTCTCTTGCCGCTGTCGAGCCGCGTGGAGAAGCCCATTTCTCCGCTCTTCCAAAGCATCCCGAAGCTGCCGTTGTTCTTCGATCTGTCGGCGGATGGCAAGGGCGTTGTCCGCAGCCAGGCGAACCTTTTCTGTGGCCCGCGCCAACCTGAGCGGCAACTCTCGCATTTCTCGCTCCCTGGCCAGCACTGAGCCCTGCCGCTTGCGGTTGTCGTTGCCGCCGGTGACCGCGCCGCCAGGCCGTATAATTTCACCGTCGAGGGTAACGACCGTCGGCTGGGACAGCGCGCCCTTCCATCTTCCTTGGGACGATGAAGCCTTCTTGGCGGCGTTGGCGCGGCGCCCAGGGCGCCTGGCGTCCGCATGTGTATCCAGCGCCTGACGGGCCGCGGTCAAATCGTCGGCGATCCACACTCGCTGCAAAAGTTGCTCCATGGCCGGAGCTACGTGGGGGCAGAAGTTGACTAACTCTTTGGCATTGCCCTGAATGCCGGCCTGTTTGGGCGCCGGAATCGGCTCGCCGGCCCGCAGCCGATCCAGAGGTAGAAATGTTGCGCGTCCGCCTGCGGAACGCTTCAACTGTTCGATGGCATCCTGCGCATCCTGCCATGTGCGTGTGATCACATTCTGCAATGCCCCTCCCAATGCCACCTCAATCGCCCGTTCCAGTCGGGCCGGCACGTAGAGTTGAGAAGCGACAGTGCCCAGAATTCCATTCAGTTCGCCGCTCTGAGAGGCCTGTAAAACTGAGCGCACACCGCTGGCATAAGATTTTTCATGCAGGAGGGGTTGCAAGAGATCGAGTCGAGTCTGTATCCGCACAACGTCCCGCTCCGCCTGTTGCCGGCCCTCTTCCTCCTTCCAGAGGGCGCTGTCAAGCGCCGCGATCCGCTGTGTGGGGGCAGCGATTGCGCTCTGGGTCTCTTCTAGCTGCGCGCCGTGTTCCACGCTATCCGCCTCTGCCGTAGATAGGGTGGCGGCCGCGTGGTCCGCAGCTTGCTGGGCTGCGGAAATTCGTTCCTGTGCCTGAGCCAGCGTCCGCTTCATAGTATCCCGGCGTTCGGCCAGCTGTTCCAGCCGGCTGCGCCGGTCGGTGATACGCTTCTCGATCTCATGTAGAGCGTTCTCCGTCTCCCGCCGGCGCTGCTGGTAGACGCTCTGCTCTCGCTTCCGTTCAGACAGCCGGCTTTGCAGACGCTCCAGCGCATTCTGACTCTCGTGGCGTAGGTTCTGAGCCTCTTCCACTTCTGCGCCGAGGATCGTCAGGCGAGCTTCGATGGCCTTTCGCTCCGTGCGCAGTTCGCTGCATTCTCTTTTCTGTTCCTTGTGTCGGGCGACGGTCTGCCGGTGACGTTCTTGGGTCACGGCCAGACGGCGACTCACTTCCTCGGCCTGCTGGCCGCAGGCGCTGATGATCAGGCGCCGCTCATTCAGTTTGACCCGAAGGCTGGTCCGGCGGGCGCGCAGGGAGCCGATGAGGGCGGTGACATCAGCCAGGCGCTGGAGGCGATTTTGGGTGGCGCGCTCGTCCTGTTGAACCTTCAGGCGGGCCTCTTGCAGCCTCGTAAGGGCGCGGCGCCAACGGTAGCCGTACCAGGTATGGAGCAGGTCTTTCAGATCTGTTTCCACCTGTTGCCGCTCCCGCGCGCGATCGGCCTGACGCTTAAGGTAGTGTAGCCGGGGCGAGAGTTCTGTGAGGATATCATGCGCCCGTTCAAGGTTTTGCTGTGTGGCCTCCAACCGGCGCAGGGCGGCGGCGCGCTTCTGCTGATAGCCGGTGATGCCAGCAGCCTCTTCAAAAAGCGCGCGTCGTTCCTCCGGCTTCAGGTTGAGCGCCCTGTCGATCAACCCCTGGCCGATCACGGCATACATACGTTTGCCCAGCCCACCAGGGGCTAGAAGTTGGGTGATGTCTTGCAAACGCGCCCGCTGGCCGTTGAGCAGATATTCATTGTCCCCATCCCGGTAGGCCCGACGGGTGATCTCCACCTCGCTGAAGTCGATGTGGAGTTCGCCAGCGCTGTTGTCCAGCACAAGGCTCACCATTGCCATGCCCAGTCTGGCTCGTTTGTCACTGCCGGAGAAGATTACATCGACAGTTTTCTTCGAGCGTAGCAAGCCGAAACTTTGTTCGCCCAGACACCAGCGAACGGCATCGGCCACATTGCTCTTGCCGCTGCCGTTTGGCCCGACGATTGCTGTCACGCCCGGATCGAAGACGAACTCCGTTTGCTGGGCAAATGTCTTGAACCCTTTTATGACGACTCGTTTGATACGAAGCATAGGAGAGGTGATATGGGACGGTACACCTTATCTGTGCCTTGCATTCTCTTGCGCGGCGCGGCGGTCAGATAGGCCCCACACGGCCGATAGCTCAAGGCGGCGCCCAGAGGATCCGCCACAGCCCTGGCAGCATCAGTTCCAACAGCAGGCCGAGAGCAATAAGAGTTGTGGACGTGAGTACCAGACGGCGCTGGTGTGTAAGATAGAAAATGGGACTCCAGTTGTTGTTCAATAGCGGCTGGGCCAGCAAAGATATGAAACCGACATAGCCGGCGAATGTGACCAGCCGCCAGGGCATCAGGCCTAGTAGAAGCCCTGGCGAGGTCTCCAGGGCCATACGTCCCGCCGCATAGCCGAACTGATTCAGCGCGCGCAAGAGAAACCAGAGTCCGACCAGGCCAGCCGAAAGCAGGCTGCCCAGCAAAACGCCGACGATTTCGCCAAGTCGGGACAACGGGCTATGCAGAAGCCAGCCGGGGAGCCCCCGACCGGTAACAGACCACTCTATCAGCGCCCTGTGATAGCCAAAACCATCATGGATCGCCCGCTCAAAGACCCGCGGCAGCAGCGCAGTGCCTACAATCATGATCAGCAGTTGCAGGGTCAACCATACGATGAGCGCCCGGATCCCCCGGTCCACCCTTCCCCGGCGCAGAGGAATCGCTAGAAAAATAGTGAGGGCCAAGGTCTGCGCAATCGGCAGGAAATTCGGCTGCCCCATAGCGGCAGGCAGAACTGTTGTGAGTAGGGCAAAAAGCCCGCAGGTAACATAAAAGATCGGATCCGTCGTCAGATCGTACCGGCGGGCTGCGTCCATGCGTTTAGACCTGTTATTAGACGAGGTGGGAACTGAATCCTGCATACAAAGAGTATAGCACTCTATACAGGTGGCGCGCGAATTCCTGGGGGAGAATGGATAGCAGAGTAGAAATCGTGTGGTATACTGAATATATGGATGCCAGTAGCGAGCGTTGGTTGGGCCGGAGAACAAAGGTGGACGATTTGACTGGGTTCCCCCAATCATCAGGCCGATGGGAGGTTGCGCCGTCCGAGTTGCCAGTGGCCGCGGTCGTAGCGGCCGCCGGATTCAGCCGACGTATGGGGCGTTTCAAGCCGCTACTGCCCTGGGATAGCAGGACGGTCATCGAGTCTGTCGTGGATGCGCTTGCCCGCGGCGGCGCGACGCCGGTGTTGGTGATTACCGGGCATCGCGCCGCTGAAGTCGCAGACCATCTGGCCGCTGGACCGGCTTGGGTTGTCCCCAATCCCGACTACGCGCGCCATGAAATGTTGCGTTCCTATCAGGTGGGGATTCAAGCGCTACTCGACGGGCAGGCGTCAGCCAGTGGCGCGCTGCTGGCCCTGGGCGATCAGCCGCATATGCCTGCAAGTGTGATCCACCAGATCATCGTCGAGGCTCAGACAAAGCCCGCAGCGGTCGTGATTCCCAGCCACAATCGACGACGGGGACACCCTGTTTACTTGCCGCGTTGGTTGTGGCCGGCGCTGCTGACGCTGGGAAAAGAACAATCATTACGGGATCTGCTGAATCGCTACAGCGAGGAGATCGTCTACGTGGCGTTGGACACTGACAGCATCCGCCGGGATATGGATGTGCCTGCAGAATACGACGCATTGCGGGAGGAGTTTGAGAAAAGAGGATAGGGGACTACCTTGGCAGCAACAATCTATCAGTATTTGCAGAAAATGTTGGACGAGAAGCAGACCGTCGCCGTGGCCACAATTGTGGATGCCAAAGGCTCTGTGCCCAGGGAAGTGGGCGCAAAGATGCTCATCCATCCACTTGGCCGGCATGTGGGTACGGTCGGCGGAGGTTGCGGCGAGGCGGATGTGATCCGCGCCGGGCTGGACGTAATTGAGAACGGGCTTCCACGCACAGTTCACGTGGACTTGACCGAAGATATCTCTATGAATAGCCTGGGTGTCTGCGGTGGCGTGATGGATGTGTTCATCGAGCGCTGGGGGGAGGAAGTGGATACGCCCAATTCGGAATCGACCAATTCCGAATTCGGAATGCACCGCTGATCGCAAAGCGGGGCGCGCCCTCTGGGCCACTCAGCATCACTGCCGTTCGAGGTCGCTAGGCGGCTTTGTCGCCAAGCGGCTGTGCAGGTGAACCGGTTGGGATTTTTCGCGCACGCGTATGTTGATCATCTCTACAATGATAGAAAATGCCATGGCAAAATAGGCATAGTTTTTCAGATGCAGATCCTCAACTGTTTTGTGGAGCCAGCCTTCCAACACCAGCAGGAATCCGATGAGGATCAGAAAGGCCAACGCCAGAATTTTCATCGTCGGATGGCGTTCAACGTAGGCAGCGATCGGTCCAGCAAAGAAGAGCATCACCGCAGCGGCAATGATCACTGCTGGCGCCATCACCCAGAGATTGCCTGAGATCCCCACTGCTGTGATAACCGAATCCAGTGAGAAAACAATGTCGATAAGTATAATCTGTGTGATGACAGATACGAACGTTGCGGCCGCCTTGGTTGCGCTGCCCTGTTCCGGCGCTTCCAATTTTTCGTGAATTTCAAATGTGCTTTTGCCGATCAGAAAGAGGCCGCCGATCAGCAGAATCAGATCCCGCCCGGAGATTTCATGAGCGAAGGGAGAAAACAGCGGTTGGGTCAGCCGCATAATCCACGTGATGCTGAACAGCAGCGCTATGCGGGTTACCACAGCCAGCCCAATCCCTATGGAACGGGCCCGGCCCTGCTGCTCCGGGGGCAGTTTGCCGCTCAAGATCGCAATAAAAATCACATTGTCGATGCCTAGAACGATCTCCAACAGCACAAGAGTCAGCAGAGCGACCAAGTTTTCGGCGTGTAAAAGTTCCATCGGGCGTTCCTTAACCCCTTGCGCCTGGAGAAGGAAGGGTGGGCTGAAAAATATCCTGATCATGACGGATTCTAGCACTTAGATCGGTACGTGCCTAAACGCAAATGATGCTGAGCGCACCCGTTTCACGCTCGGCATCCACGAATCAGGATAGTCAGAATAATCATGCAGAAACAGGTGCTCCAGGCACTGATCGATGCGGTCGAACAAAGAGAATCTGTGGCACTCGTCACTATCACCGCCGGCGATGGCGTCTATGCCCAAGCCGTGAGCCGCCATGCTGTCGTCTGGCCCCAGCCAGAACGCTGCCCGGTGGGGGATCTGGGCCTAGGCGAACAGAGTCGTTCCGTTTTCGCCGATGCACGCAACGCGATAGCGGGGAAGACACATCGACAGTTCCATTATGCCTTGGAGAACGGCAATTTTACAGCGTTTGCGGAGGTGCAGGCGCGACCACCCCATCTGATCATTGCCGGGGCCGGGCACATCGCCGTGCCCTTGGCCTCTATGGCCAAGACCTGCGACTTTCTGGTGACAGTCTTGGATGATCGCCCCCAATATGCCCATCCCGCTCGTTTCCCGACCGCTGACCGGGTGGTGGCCGGGCCGTTCCGCCCGATGCTTGACGAACTGCGCCAGGGTAGACCCGTTTTCGACAACGACACCTCTCTCGTCCTCGTCACCCGAGGACACCAGCACGACATCGACTGCCTACTGGAAGTAGTAGATGATCCTGTGGCCTATCTGGGAATGATCGGCAGCCGACGACGCATCCGCGCGGTCTTTGAACTACTGGAAACGGAGCGGAGCATTCCGGCGTCGAAGTTCGACCGCGTACGCGCGCCCATCGGTATCGACATAGGCGCCATCACCCCAGCGGAGATCGCCGTCTGCATTCTGGCAGAGATCATCTGCGTCATGCGGGAAGGGCCGCTCCCAGGCATGAGTGAACAGATCCAACAGGAGCGGTCCGCGCGCCGAAAGAGCGCGCTGGAAAGAGTAGGCAACAGAACGAGTAGGCAACAGAACGATGAAGCGCCGCCCCCCTACCGCAAGAGTTTGAAAGGGGAAGAAGAGGCGGGAGACAGGTGAACCATGTAGGGATTCATGGAACAATCTATAGATATTCGTTCCCATAACCGGGATGCTTGGGATCTAGCGGTCGATCGAAAAAGTCAGTGGACGATTCCCGTAGGGATGATGGCGATTTCGAAGGCTCGGCGGGGCGCCTGGCAGATCAACCTGACCCCAACGAAAGCGACGCCTCGGGATTGGTTCCCAGATTTTACCGGCGCTGAGATTCTCTGTTTGGCGTCCGGCGGCGGCCAGCAGGGGCCCCTGCTGGCCGCCGCCGGGGAAAGTGTCGGCGCGCGTGTGACCGTTCTCGACAATTCGCCCCGGCAGCTCGCCCAGGACCGCTACGTGGCCGCCAGGGAAAGTCTGACGCTGGCCACCGTCGAAGGGGATATGCGGGATCTGCGCGTCTTTGCCGATCGGCATTTCGATCTGATCGTCAACCCTTGCTCGAATCTTTTCATCCCGGATGTGCGCCCACTGTGGCGGGAGTGTTCTCGTGTGCTGAAGCCCGGCGGTGTCCTGCTCGCGGGGTTTGTCAATCCCGTACTATTTCTTTTCGATCAACAGAAGATCGATGACGGCATCCTGGATGTGCGCCACAAACTTCCCTATTCAGATCTCATTAGTATTCCAGAGGCAGAACGGCAGGCGTATATTCGTGCCAGTGAGGCTCTGGAGTTCGGCCACACGCTCACCGACCAGATCGCCGGCCAGCTCGACGCCGGTTTCGTGTTGACCGGTTTTTATGAAGATCGTTGGGAGGGGCAGCCGCCGGCAGACTTTACCGATACATACATCGCCACCCGATCCGTGAAGCAGCATCCTCCCCTGTAAAGAAATGGGCGACATTTTTGTTTTTTTGATAGATGGATTACAATTGCTGAGCGAATAAGATAACCGCGACTGAAACACATCACCCAAAGTTCGCACCGAATCGGAACCATCAGACGCAAGGTTCTCAAGAATACCGAAGTCGATGATTGCACAGAGTCAGAGGAAAGGAGCCTCCCATGGCGTACGCGCATACAAACTCAAGGGGCAACACCTACTACCTGCATTCCCGGGAAACAACCCTGCGTAATGGCCGCCAACAGACTCTCTACTTTTTCGCCAAAGAGGTGAAGGAGGACGCGCTGGATGCTGTACCGGAAGGCTATGAAGTGTCCGAGAGCAAGAACGGCCTGCCGGTCCTCAAACGCTCGAAGGCTGCCTGAATCAGGCGGCGCCCGTGCTGCTGGGTGCGCCCTGCTCCGGGCTGGTGAAGCAGGGGCGGGGCATGCGCTGGTCGTTCGTCATATTCGGACACGACACAAGCGACCGACCTCCTGGCGCAACGGCTATGTATGTCTCGCCTGCGGCGGCGCGGAAAGCCTGGGAACGGGCTGCAAGCAGCCTTACCAATGAAATGAAGGGCGACTCGCGACAATGACACAAAGAACAGCGGACGGGGAACGCATTGCCCGCATCGAGGGCGCCTACGAACATCTGGCGACCAAGGCCGACATGCAGGCGTTAAAGACCGACATGCAGGCGTTGAAGACCGACATGCAGGCGTTGAAAGCTGAGCTGAAAAGCGATATGGCGGGTCTGAAAGCTGAGCTGAAAAGCGATATGGCGGGTCTGAAAGCTGAGCTGAAAAGCGATATGGCGGGTCTGAAAGCTGAACTGCAAAGTGATATGACGGGTCTGAGATCTGAACTGCAAAGCGATATGACGGGTCTGAGATCTGAACTGCAAAGCGATGTGGCAGCCGTGAAGTCGGAATTGCGCTTGTTGAAGTGGATGCTGGGTTTCGGCATTGCCGGCATTGCCATCCCGCTGCTGCAAGACCTGCTGTCGATCTTGCCATGATACGTCAGACGCTCAAAATAGGCCCAATACTGACAGAAGACTGAGGCAAGAACCGATCTGCCGAGGCATGAGCGCAATCATACGAAATTCAATTGCCAAATAAAGAAACAATAACGAAATTGTATGGATTTCAACCTCACGCTTGAAGAAAAGATCGAACGGACTCCACCGTCCCTACGAGAGATTATTGAAGAGTTCCGCTCTATGGACCCGCGGGAGCGCTTGGAATACCTGCTCGACTTTTCCATGAATATGCCGGATCTGCCGGATTTTCTTCACGAAGCCCGGGATCAGATGGAGCAGGTTCACGAATGTCAGACGCCGATCTTTCTCTTTGTTGAAATCATCGATGCCGGCGTGCATATTTACATCGATGTGCCGAGAGAAGCCCCGACGGTACGGGGCTACGCAGCGGTCGTGCAGGAAGGGCTGTCCCGCGTATCTCCAGATGAGCTGTTGCACACACCGGACGACATTCACTACCTCCTCGGCCTGCATGAAGCGATCTCTCCACAGCGCCTGCGCGCCCTCCACGTTCTCATGGCCTATCTGAAAAGGCAAGTGACCACGAGAATGGCGAGCGGTGAATAATGCTCTTGCAGACGTGCCCGGCCTGCTGGTCGGGCATTGGTCGGATCTCCTCCACGGCACCGGCTGCACGGTCGTTTTGGCGCCGGAGGGCGCTTGTTGCGGCGTGGATGTGCGCGGCTCGGCCCCTGGCACTCGCGAAACCGCGCTGCTCAATCCGATAAATCGCGTGGATCAGGTTCACGGCATCCTCCTCAGCGGCGGCTCGGCCTACGGACTGGGGGCTGCTCATGGGGTTGTCTGTTGGCTGGCTGAACAGGGCTATGGTTGGCCGACGCCGGCCGCGCCTGTGCCGATCGTGCCGGCGGCAATTCTTTATGATTTGGGGTTTGCCGGCTCTACTGTCTACCCAACCCAGCAGGATGCCTACGCTGCCTGCGAGACCGCCACCACGGCGAACGGCAGCCGCGGCTCTGTCGGCGCGGGCGTCGGCTGCACGGTGGGCAAAGTGTTGGGAACGGTGAACGCCACCCGGGGCGGTTTGGGCCAGGCATCAGTGGCCCTGCCCGGCGGCGCGGTGGTGGCCGCCGCGGTGGCGGTGAACGCATTCGGCGATGTAGTGGATCCGGCGCGGGCAGAACTGGTGGCCGGCTCCCGGGACCCGGAAAGCGGGCGGCTGGTGGATAGTGTATCCGTGGCCGCCGCGCGTTTCGACTCCTTCTTCTTTCGACCACCGCCTTGGATGGCGCAACCTCCCAGCTTTCAGGCATCGTTGCGCCATTCAACTGGAGGAGACTCTGCGGCCCAGTCCGCGCGGGACGCCAAGCCGTCAGCTTCTTACCCAATGCAGGAAAATACGACAATCGGGGTCATCGCCACCAATCTTTCCCTCAATAAATCCGAAGCCACAAAATTGGCGCAGATGGCCCAGACCGGTGTCAGTCGCACAACTCGTCCGGCCCATACGCTCTACGACGGCGACTGTCTATTTGCCCTGGCAACCGCTACCCTGGATTCTCCCTTCGAATTGAGCCTGCTTGGGGCTATAGCCGCCGACGTAGTCACCGCCGCGGTTCTCGACGGCATCCGCAACGCCACGCCTGCCCACGGCCTGCCCGCAGCCGCGGAGTTGACGCCAGAACCGATCACTGGCCAGTGGTAGGGGGCCGGCCTTGTGCCTGCCCAACTTCGCTACCAACCCTGGCTGTTGACGTGGGATACTCGGGTAACGTCCCTATCCATGTTGCAACACCGGCCCGTCCAGGCACAGCACCTTGCCATCGTGTTCGCAGGAGCCGCAGATACCAATGCCGCAACGCATATACGCTTCCCAGGAAAGCTGCCGCGGGACGCCATAGTCTTCGCCCAGGCGATCGAGAGCGGCCAGCATGCCGTGAGGGCCACAAGCGCAGATCAGATCGATCTCGCCTGCGGCCAACCGAGTTGTCAGAACATCGGTAACCCGCCCGGTCAGACCCGCGCTGCCGTCCTCCGTGCAGAGGAGAAGCGCCCGCGCTGCGTCGCCGCCTGCAGACGTTTCCAGCAACGGGGAGAAGCGCTCAGCGCACAACAGATCTGCGGCTGTGGCCGCGCCGATCACAACAGTCAGCGCAGCCATCCGCTGCCGACAGCTCCGGGCCAGCCATAGCAAAGGGGCCACTCCATAGCCTCCGCCCACCAGAGCTACGCGCAGTCCTGGCCGAGGCGCCCGATAACCATTGCCGAACGGCCCCCGAAGCCAGAGAGAATGCCCCGGGCGCTTTTCGTGGAGCAGGCGGGTGAACGGTCCGACCGCTGTGATCATCAGCGTAACCGGGTCGGCATCGACCAGGGAAAAGGGCTTCTCATCGAAGCGTGGCAGCCAGGCCATCACAAACTGACCTGGCTCCGCGTCCAAGCTCGCGTCGAGCACGAAGGTTTTCGTACGGTAGTTGTCGGTCTCGACAGCGCGGATGGCGACGGGAGTGGGGAGATGGAAGGAGCGGGCAACGGGAGACGCATGTTGGACAGTGCGCTGACTGCTGACTGAGGATCGGTTCATATTCGCTTCTTGCTGACGCAAGGCGCGTCAACGAGGCCGCAATCGGTCAGACCCGTTCCAGAATAACGACAGGAATATCGCGATCGGTTTTGGCCTGGTAGTCGTTGTACGCGGGCCAGATCGCCGCCATACGATCCCACAGAGGCTGCTTTTCTTCTGTTGTAGCGGTGCGGGCCGTGGCATCGAAGCATTCTGCGCCAACCTGTACCTGCACGGCAGGCGTCTCGACCAGATTGAGATACCAGGACGGGTGATGGCGCGCGCCGCCGCGGGAGGCGATGACCACATAGCTGTCACCGTCTCGAAGGCTTTCGGCCTTGCTGTAGATGAGCGGTGTGGTGCGCGGCTTGCCTGTGCGTCGGCCGGTGGTGGTCAGCAACAGTGTCGGCACATCGTTCCAGATATGTCCGTCCTCACCATTGGATGCGAGATAGCGGCGAATGTGATCTGTGACCCAGCCGGGTTGTCGGTTTTCTGCCATGACGTTCTCCTCATCCGATTCAGGCGCCAAGTGCCATGAAAGAGGGTTTCTATCGTTCCTGATGCTAAGTATATCATATCTCCGACAGCTTTGCAGCCCATTCCTCCCATTCTGTCATCTTGCATTCCCGGCGTACTGGCGGTATTCTCAGAAGGTGACAAGTCTATTTCTGCCAAGGAGGAAATCATGACCCTTTCCGCTGCACAGGTCGAGGCATATAAGCGGGACGGCTATCTCAACGCCATCGATGTGATCGAAGAACCACAGGTAACCCGCTACCGTCAGGCCTTTGATGATTTGGAAGCCCGGGTGGGCACGGAAACGGCCCAGATCGGTCTGGTGGACTATCATTTTGAGAAGAAGTTCATCTGGGAGCTTGCCACACACCCCACGATTCTGGACGCCATCGAAGCTCTGATCGGTCCGAATGTTTTGCTGCTGGCGACCCACTTCTTTAATAAATACGGCGAAGGCGATCAGGCGGAGGCCTTTGTCGCCTGGCATCAGGACGTGACGTTTTGGGGCTTGGAGCCGCCGTTGGCCATCACGGCCTGGTACGCTGTCGACAACAGCGATGTAGAAAATGGCTGTATGCAGGTGATCCCCAGCACACACGTTTCCGGCGTGTTAGAGCACGGCAAAGCCCAGCAGGTGGGCAATCTCCTCAGCGTCAATCAGGAGGTCCACATGACGCCGGCGCAAGCAGCCAGTGCAGTGGATCTGCCCTTGCGGGCCGGTCAGATATCCATCCATGACGGCACGCTGATTCACGGCAGCCTGCCCAATCGATCGCAAAGGCGGCGCTGTGGCCTGACCCTGCGCTACGTGCCCACATGGGTGCGCCAAGCGGACGTCAACTCCTTTGGAGACCGCTGGAAGGCCGTGATTGTGCGAGGGACGGACACCGAGATGAACTTTGGGGAGAGGGAGAGACCATGGGCAATGTGAGGTCTGAAGACGCCCGCAGATGGCGCGCCCTACAGGCGCGCGCCCTACAACCTTCGCGCATCGTGCGCAGCCCGAATCGGCGTGAAACGTGAAGCGCGACCATCCCAACGTGGTATTCGTCCTCACGGATGATCAGGGATATGGCGATCTTTCCTGCCACGGCAATCCCGTGGTGAAGACACCGCATATCGACGCGCTGCACGCATGCAGTGTACGCCTGACCGATTATCACGTGGGGCCGACCTGCGCGCCGACGCGTGCCGGACTGCTGACCGGCCACTACGCCAACAGCACCGGCGTGTGGCACACAATCGGCGGACGTTCCCTGTTGCGCGCCAATGAGATCAGCATGGCCGATTTCTTCCGCCACACAGGCTACGCCACCGGCATCTTCGGCAAGTGGCATCTGGGCGACACCGCGCCCTATCGTCCCCAGGACCGAGGTTTTGAGACGGTGGTGGTTCACGGCGGAGGCGGCGTCGGCCAGACTCCGGACTACTGGGGCAACAACTATTTTGATGACAGCTACTGGGATGGCCAGCGACATGCACGCTTCGTTGGCTACTGCACAGATATCTGGTTTCAGGAGGCGCTGAAGTTCATCGAGCGCAATCAGGAGATGCCCTTCTTTTGCTACATTTCCACAAATGCGCCCCATTCGCCCCACCTGGTAGCCCCCCGCTACAGCGATCCGTATGTGCCGTTGACACCCCATCAGGAGCGGGCCAACTTCTACGGCATGCTGGCGAACATCGACGAGAACGTAGCTGGGCTGCGCCGTCGGCTTGCCGAGTTGGGCCTGGCGGAGAATACGATTTTTATCTTTATGACCGATAACGGCTCCGCCGGCGGCGTGGAGGTGGACGAGGACCAGTATGTTGTCAGTGGCTTCAACGCGGGGATGCGAGGAAAGAAAGGCTCTGAATACGATGGCGGCCACCGGGTACCGTTCTTTTTGCACTGGCCCGCCGGGGGCTTCGACACAGGCCGGGACATAGGGCAGGTGACGGCCAATGTGGATATTCTGCCGACGCTCATCGAATTGTGCAGTCTGGAGTATCCCCGCGCCTGCGATTTCGATGGACGCAGTCTGGCGGCGCTGATGCGGGGGGAGGTAGGGGCAACCACAAGGGTGGCCCGGAGCGGACACAAGGCCTGCCCAGAATCGCCAACACTGCCAGAGCGTGCGCTGGTCACCGATTCCCAACGCTTGGCGAACCCGGTGAAGTGGCGCAAAAGCGCGGTGATGACCGACCGCTGGCGGCTCGTGAACGGTCAGGAGTTATACGACATCAAACTAGATCCACAGCAGCGCCGGGATCTGGCCGCCGGACATCCGCACGTAGTGACAGAGCTGCGTGCGGCCTACGAGGACTGGTGGGAGAAAGTCTCCCGACAGTTTGACGAAGAGATCCCCATTTCCATCGGCGGCCCGGCCGCGTCCCGCCTGCGGCTGAACACCCACGACTGGCGCAACGAAGAGTGCGAATGTGCCTGGAACCAAAGCCTCGTCCGCCAGGGTCTGATCTGTAACGGCCATTGGGAGGTGGAGGTTGTAGAGGCGGGGACGTACCAATTTACCCTGCGCCGCTGGCCCCTGGAAGAGGACGCGCCGATCACAGCGGGGTTGCCGGGCGCTGAGCCGACGCCTTTCAGCCAACTGCGTATCGATTTGGGTGTGGAAACAGGCGGCCCCAGAGAGGCGCTGAAGTATGAGCGCAATTACACAAATCACACCGAACAGCTGAAACATCAAATAGATTGGGGCGGAGGCGTAGCCCTGCCCGTCGCCGCCGCCCGCATTGCCATCGCCGGCCAGGTAGCCTCCACATCGGTAAACCCCAACGACGCCGGCATCGTCTTCACCCTGTGGTTACCCGCAGGCGCGACGCATCTGCAGACATGGTTTGAGTTGGAGGATGGAGAGGAGTTGGGCGCCTATTATGTATATGTGGAGACGGCGAAACCCCAGTGAGATCAGCCAGTGATCAGTGGTAGGCGCAAGGCCTGCCCTTGCTAACCACCGCAGTACAGGTAGGAGTTCAAGGAGAAGATCGATGACGCAAACGCCAGATTACAAATTGAGGGCTGAGCACAGCGCGCATCGTGCGAAACCCGAATTGGCTATCCATGGCGGCACACCCGCCAAACAGAATCCCGATCCACCGATGTATCCTGGGGGCATGGCCATTGCCGAAGAAGAGGAGCAGGCGGTGCTGGATGTATTGCGCGCCAAACGCCTCTTTCGTTATTACGGCCCCGATGAGGCTTCGTCTAAAGTCAGCGAGCTGGAACAAGCGTTTGCCGAGAAGAAAGGCGCGCGCCATGCCATTGCCGTAACTTCCGGCACAGCGGCGCTGACCTGCGGCCTGCAGGGCATTGGCATCGGGCCAGGTGATGAAGTGATTGTGCCAGCCTACACCTGGATCGCATCAGCCGCCGCTGTCATCGCAGTCGGCGGTATTCCCGTGATCGCGGAAGTCGATGAGACGCTCCTGCTCGACCCGATCGATGTAGAGCGCAAGATAACGCCCTACACCAAGGCGATAATGCCCGTGCACATGCGCGGCGCGCCCTGCCGAATGGATGAACTGATGGCCGTGGCGAACAAGCGCGGGCTAAAAGTGATAGAGGACGTGGCCCAGGCGAACGGCGCCAGCTACAAGGGGCGCTCTCTGGGTACGTTTGGCGATGTGGGCTGCTTCAGCCTTCAGTTCAACAAGATCATCACGTCTGGCGAAGGCGGCATGGTGCTCACCGATGATCAAAAGACCTGGAAACGCACGCATATGTATCACGACGTTATCGGCGCCTTCAAGCTGGAGTTTGAGGCGGATGAACTGCTATGCGGCGTCAATTACCGGATGCCAGAGCTTCTGGCCGCGGTAGCGCTTGTGCAGTTGCGTAGGCTGGATGGGCTGTTAGACGACATGCGCCAACGCAAGCGGATGCTCAAAGCAGGCATAGAGGATGTGGCCCAACGCAGGCGTATCGGCTTTCGCGAGCTGGCGGACCCGGAGGGAGACACAGCTATCGCCACCATCTTCTTCATGGATAGCCCAGCCAAAGCGGCGGCAGTGGCAGAGGCGCTGCAGGCAGAAAATATCGGCGCCGGCGTGCTCTATACACCAGACCAGATCGATTATCATGTCTATGCCCACTGGGTACCGATTATCAACCAGCGCACGTGGACGGCTGCCGGTGGCCCCTGGCGCTGGGCAAAGCGCGAGATCGAATACCGGCCAGATATGTGCCCGCGCAGCCTGGACTTGTTGGCGCGCGCCGTGCATCTGAATATCAGCCCGTTACTGACCAATGAAGATGTGGAGGAAACAATCGAAGGGTTGAATCGAGTGCTGGACGTAATCGCGTAACAACGCCAACTATGCTTCATGTGAGTATCGACTATGATTATCCAGGATTTGACCATGATTTCATCCTGTCCATCATCCAAACCACTCATCCGTGGTGGCGAATCGACGTCGCCTAACCAAAAAGCCGAGGAGGATTCCCTTATGGCTACAAGCACAACTTTTTCCCGTCGCGAGTTTCTGGTTCGCACAGCCACTGCAGCCGGTGTGGCAACAGTTGGCGCTGGTCTGGCCGGCTGCGCGCCGGCGGCGCCGGCGGCGACAGACGCGGGCGAGGAAGCGCCGGCAATGGAGGTCATCACACTTACCATGTGGAAGGGTCCCCACAAGGCAGCCGGGGACGAGACAAAACTGTGCGCCCAACCCACCCTGGATATGCTCCAAGAGATGCGTCCGGAGATTAGCGTGGACTTCAGTGAGATCCCATGGGGACAGTACAACGAGAAGTTCACCGCGGCCTTTGCAGCCGATGCCGGGCCAGATGTGAGCTACCAGACAGAGTCGTTCCCACGCTTTGTGAACGCCGGCCACATCATGGCGCTGGACGACATGATCGATGCCAGCGATTTCGACCGCTCTTTCTTCTATGATCGCGCCTGGGAGCCCGGCACCTACGATGGCACAACCTACTCCTTCCCCTGGATCATTGGCGGTTCCAACCTGTTCTGGAACAAGGATCTCTTTGAACAGGCCGGCCTCGACCCCGATACACCGCCGGACACAGTTGAAGATTTCCTGAGCCATGCCCAGGCGATCACCGCACTGGGCGAGGACGTTTATGGCTTTGCCAGCGCGCCCAAAGATTGGCACGAGAACAGCCAATGGCCGCGTCGCTTTGGCGGACATTGGTTCAATGATGACTTGACCGAATGTATAGTGAACTCGCCCGAAGCCTTAGAAGGTTGGAATTTCCTGAATGCTCTCTACCATGAATATGAAATCGCGATGCCGGGCGCGATCTCAGGACAGGAGCCGGGTGTGGGAGGCTATTTCCGTGACGACAAAGTGGGCATGATCACCGCCCAGAATGTCTTTGCCAACTCCGTGCGTAGCGAAAAGCCTGAATTCCGACTGGGAGCGGCGCGTATGGCCACAGGGCCAGCAGAAGGGCCGCGTGGCCGCGCCTGTTACGGCGGTGTGGGCATGTTGGCCATCGCCAACAAGACCGCGCATCCCCAGGAAGCCTGGACTGTGATCCAATGCCTGGTCACGCCTGAGTTGCTTACCTCCTGGATCGGCTGCCTGGGCTTTATGAGTGTGGCGCCCTCCGTCAACTTCTATCCTGATGACGAGGTGTTGACCACCGCGCAGGACACGCTGCAGTACACCTTCTTCTGGCCCTATCGCAGCTGGATTTTCAAGTTCTGGGATATCGAGAGCACGTCGATCGAATCCTTCCTTCTGGGCCAACGCTCTGTTGAAGAAGCAGTGGAAGATCTGGTGGTTCAGCTCAACGACCTGCTCAAAGAAGAAGAAGGAGCGTAACGATCGCAGTGGCCCAGTGATCAGTGGAAAGTTTTTAGTTTCGAGTCACTGCAGTTCACTGATTAGTAGAAACTGGCAACTAAAAACTGCAGTTTCTGGCCACTGGTCACTAGCCACTGCAATTTGATAGGGCGCCTTTGACATGACTTCAGCCACCGTGCCTTCAAAACAGAGTAACATAGAGCGTGTGCGATTCTGGCAACGTTCAGCCGTCAGACGCAACCTCACAGCCTACCTCTTCATCCTGCCCTTTGTGGCGCTGTTCGCCATCTTCAACATCGGTCCGTTTTTCTGGGCGCTTTGGCTCTCCCTGCTGCGCGGCGACCTGGTCTCACCCGTGAAACCCTTTGTCGGCTTTCAAAACTATGCCAGCCTGACAACAGATAATATCACGCTCCAGGTATTCAGGAACTCCCTCCAATATACAGTATCGGTGGTGCCGATCACGGTGATCACCGCGCTGGCGCTGGCCTTTCTGATCGGAAACAGACTGGTGCGTTTCAAAGATTTCTTTCGGGCGGTGGTCTTTTTTCCCTTATTGGCATCGGCGGCGGCCACAGCTCAGATCTGGAGCTACATATTGGCGCCCCGCTACGGCATCCTGACCTATTTGCTGGGTCTCGTTGGCATCCCTGAGATCTACTGGCTGTCAAATCCAAGCGTGGCCCTGTATGGAATCCTGCTGGTGGAGTGGTGGCGCGGGATTGGCTTCCATATTATTCTCTTCCTGGCCGCCATGTTGGGCGTTCCAGAGGAACTGCACGAAGCCGCGCGGATCGATGGGGCTTCTGCCTGGCAGGTCGCCACCCGCGTGACGATCCCCCTGATGCGCCCCGTGATTCTATTCTCAGTGGTTATGGGGACTATCTGGGCCTTTCAGCTCTTCGATACTGTGTTTGTACTCACCAATGGCGGCCCCGTGCATTCCACAGCGACCATCGTCTGGTACATTTACAATCACGCTTTCCGCTACGGTCAAGTGGGCATGGCCGCGGCCATGGGTGTGGTATTGTTGCTTATCATCATGCCTATTTCGTTTGTTCAGATGCGCGTATTAGGCGATTCGGGTTGAGCGCCCCGCAGGTCGCGCCCTACAGCGCCCCGCAATTCAACTTGGGCGCATCGTGCGAAGCCCGAAAATGTAGAAGGGCGCCGATTGAAAAGAAACGCAATGTCGCCAGGACGCAGCCGGGACTGTTCCCCGACGCGCAAGGAATAATACCATGACGCAAGACAGGCTGAGACGTAGATGGCGGAAAACAACCAGCATTCTGCCTCAGGCAGCGCTCATCTACGCGCTTTTGACCGCATTGGCGATCGTCATGCTAGGCCCCTACCTCTACATTTTTGCCTCCTCCTTTAAGGAGACCTATACGCTCATATCGATCCCGCCGCGGCTGATTCCAGAGCAGTTTGTGTGGGACAACTATACATACATCCTGGGGGAACTGCCCTTCAGCACCTGGTTCATCAACACCATCCTGGTCGCGGCGCTCGTAACCCTGGGCACCGTGTTGATCGATGCCCTCGCAGCCTACGCGTTTGCCAAGAAACAATTCTGGGGCCGCGACCTGCTATTCGGCCTGATGCTGGCTACCATTATGATCCCCGGCGCGCTGCTGCTGATCCCGGCCTTCCTCATTACCAACCAGTTGGGGCTGCTGAATTCCTATGGCGGACTCATTATTCCCTCATTGGCCAATGTGCTTGGCGTTTTCCTGTTGCGTCAATTTATGCAGACTCTGCCCGTAGAGCTTGAACATGCCGCGCGTATCGACGGCTGCTCCGATTTTGGTGTCTTCTGGCGCATAATCATGCCACTGTCGACGCCGGCGCTGGCGACCCTGTCGATTGTCGTCTTCACGGCGCAGTGGAACAACCTGGTCTGGCCCTTGGTGGTGCTCAACAATAAGAATCTCTATACGCTACCCTTGGGCCTGGCTCTGTTGCGTAGCGAATTTCAGGTGAACTACGGCATCACCTCAGCCGCCGCGTTTCTCAGCGTGATCCCGCTCATAGTTGTCTTCATATTCTTGCAGCGGTATTTCCTGGAGGGTCTTACGGTCGGCGCGATGAAAGGGTAGCCGCAGATCGAGGAGAGAGAAAAAACCGGTTGCCAGTGGTCAGTGGAAAGTTTTCCGTTTCGAGATTTGCTCGCGCTGGAGAACGCTCGCAGCTATCGGCGTGTGGTCGGTGGAAAGTTTTTCGTTTCGAGTAACTGCAGTTCATCGACCCCTGGCAACTGACTACTAAAAACCGCAGTAGAAAGGGGCAGCCATGACAACCTACGTATGGAGTATTGATGATGCCGGTTCGGGCGGCAGCAAAATGGTGGAATCGTTGCGCCGCGCGTGTCAGTTCTTTAGTTCGCGTGGACTGGGGTCTACCTGGTTCACCATACCCAAACCCGGCGACAAACCTCTTTCTTCTGAATGGAAAGAGGCGCTTATCGCCGCGCGCGATGCTGGGCACGACCTGCAACTGCACGGCCTGACCCATGCGGACTGCTACGAGTTCGGACCCCCCGCCTGGCCAGCGACCGCGATTTTGCCGACGCTCCAATCCGACTTCGACCAGCGTCGCGACGAGTTGATGCCGCGCTACACCTTAGCCAACTTGCGCGCGCGCATTGAAGAAGGAATGGAGATTTTCACACGCGAACTGGGCGTAGACCCGACCGTATTTCGCGCGCCGTGCGGGGCCATCTCCAAGCCCATGTTTGCCGCCCTGCGTGAAGTCGGCATTGGCTATCACACCTGTATGTATATCAGCGGCAGCGGCTATGCGCATCTGCCTCACAACAGTGGAAAGCTTACGCAAGACTGGGTAGAGAGGTATGAGCGCAATCATGCAAATCACATCAAACAGAAATCGACTGGCGGGAATACCGAACAGAGGATTGCGATTCCACGCCAGCCCTATCGTTGGTATGAGGGTATCATCGAGGCGCCGATCATAAACGAATACAACTGGCGCGGCGCCGGGCAGCGCAGCGCCGAATTCATCGAATTGGCGCGGAAAGACCTGGACCGAATCAGCAAGGAAAGCCCGATTGTCGTCATGTTAATGCACACCCATGGCCTTGCCGACGATTATGAGCATACCTTTCGCCTGATCGATGCCGTGTCGGAGCATGTAGGCCGGCAGCCAGGCGCCGCATTCGCTACTATGGGCGAGTTGGCGACGTCTGGCGCGTTGGCACAGGCTGCCGCCGTCGAGGGGCCGGACATTCTGACCGTATAGGCGCGCAAGAAACGCAATGTCGCCAGGACGCACCCCTGCCTATCACAGGAATCATACAAATCCTGGTCATTCATTGCGTTTCTGCGGCGTCTGCATCTGTGCCTTGCATTCATCCTGAGGCAATTTAGGAGCGCATCGAATGAATATTATCGTCATTATCTCCGACACATTCCGTTACGACAATCTGTTTGACCGGGCGACTGAAATGCCCGTGCGCACGCCCCATCTGGACCGCTTCTCGGCGCGCTGTGTGGATCTGTCCCGGCTGTATACGGGCAGCTTCCCGACGATTCCGCAGCGCACGGATTTCACAACCGGGCGCGTGGGCTGGCCCTGGTACCCCTGGCAGGATCGACGGCTGAGCAGCCCCAATCACCTGCCCCAGATTCTTGGCGAAGTCGGGTATGTTACCCAACTGCTGGGAGACTGCCCCCACTTGATGCGGGCTGCATTCTTTGAGGGGTTCAACGGGGCCTACACCCTGTCCGGTCAGGAGGGCAACACCTACTTTCTGGGCATGAATCATGCCATAGAACAGGCGATGGCGGACGAGAAGACGCGCAATGTGGGCAAGCACTTCCAGGGACGTAACCTCATCGACCTGCACAAGTGGATCAATCGGCGCTGGTACCGGGAGATCGACCGCTTTCCGCCTCGTACAGCGGAGCTGGCGGTCGAGTGGCTGGAAGAGAACGATCAGTATACCCCGTTCTTTCTGTGGGTGGACTTCTTCGATCCCCACGAGCCCTGGGACCCACCGGAGTATATGGCGCGCCGCTACGACCCGGACTACGACGGCCCACCGATGCTGCATCCCAACTACGGCAAAGCCAGCGACTACACAGAGCCGGAACTGCGTAATCTGCGCGCGCACTACTGCGCGGAGGCGGAACTGGTGGATCGTTGGGTGGGGCGTATCCTGACGAAAATTGACGATCTGGACCTGTGGCGCAACTCGATTGTCGTCTTTATGTCGGATCACGGCATGAGTTTGGGCGAACACAACCGCACGGGCAAGTCGAACATCAACAAGAACGATGACCGCTTCTGGCCCCTCTATCCGGAGATCACCCATATTCCCTTTCTGGTGGCGGCGCCGGGGCTGGAAGGCGGCCGTACGGTCGATGCCCTTCTGCGCCCGGCAGACATCGCGCCGACGCTGCTGGATCTGGCCGGCGTACAGGTGGAGCCGCCGGAACCGATGCATGGGCGCTCCTTCGCGCCGCTCCTGCGGGGGCAGAGCAGCGTTCCGCTCCACGAGAGCGTCGTGTCGGCTTCCTACATGCGGCTGAAGGATGGCAAACTGCCGGCCAACTGTGTGACGCCGGTCGTCTACACGGAGCGCTGGGCATACGTGCCTGTCGGTTCATACGGGAAGCGACAATTGTACGATCTGGCGGCCGACCCTCTGGCCGAGACGAACGTTATCGGCGATCATATGGACATAGCGGACGACCTGCACGATGCGTTGATCCAAGATCTGCGGAGGTTGAACGCGCCGGCGGAAGCAGTGGCGGCGTGGCCAATTCGGCATTCCCGCTGATTGGAATACGAGTTAGAAATGCAGCGCGGATTTTGACATGTTGCGCTAAAGTGGGTATGATGGTCCGTGAGAGTGCAATTTCCCCCTGTTGCGCGCATAACCCGTTACAGTTTTTCTATTGTTGTCTGAATCGCCGGCTCCTACAAAGCGTAGCGCGATGGTCAGACAAAACCACCTAGTCAGTTGGCTTGTCGCTGCGCCGTAATCGTGCTTTGCGCGACCTGGGCAGCGCAATGCTGATCAGTATTTTCCTCAGGAGGATGTATTGTATGGACACCCAAAAACAGAGGTTTTCGCGCCGTCGCTTCTTGCAGTATTCAGGGCTGGCAACCGGCGCCGCGCTTTTGGCGGCTTGCCCCGCGCCTGCGCCGAGTGCCCCGGCAGATAGCGACGGTGATGCGGCGCCAATGCAGGAGGTCAAGAAATTGGAAGCCTGGTCGCGGATGACCGACCTGGCGCAAGAGTCGATTCGCGAGATTATCGACATTTACAACGAGAAAAACGAAATGGGCGTGGAGGTCGAGTTTGTCTACATTGCCCAGACTCAGGGCAGCCAGGCAGATGAAAAGCTCTTGACCGCTGTCGCTGGGGGCACGCCGCCTGCGCTCCATTATGCCGACCGCTTTACCGTCCCGCAGTTCGCCCATGAGGGCTTCTTTACCAATATCACGGATTTTGCCCAAGCGGGCGGCGTTACCAAAGAACTCTATTTCGACTTTGCCTGGGATGAAACGGTCTATAAGGGCGACATTTACGCGCTGTCATTCGACACCGACACGCGGGCCTTGTGGTACAACATGGATACCATGGCCGAAGCCGGCGTCGATCCGGAATCCCCTCCGACCAATCTGGATGAGTTGCGAGCGGCCACAGAAGCACTGACCATTCGCGACAGCACTGGCGCAATTGAGCGCTATGGCTTTAACCCGATCTATGATCAGGCATGGCTGTATACCTGGGGCTTTGGCTTCGGTGGTGAGTTCCAGGATAGCGACAGGCGGATCACCTTTGCGCATCCCAAGAACATCGAAGCGATGACGTTCGTCAAATCCTTTGTCGATGAGATCGGCGTTGAGGATATCGACGTCATGCTGGCCGCCTGTGCTGGCGGGAACTGCCGGGGTGAGAATGACTACTTCTGGACTGGACAGAGCGCAATGACTTGCAGCGGCAACTGGAAAGTAGCCCAGCATCATCGCTATAAGCCCAACACCAACTATGGCGTCGTGCCCATGCCAGGCCCGGATGGCCCCGCGCCCCATGCCAGTTGGGCAGGTGGTTGGAGTTGGGCAATTCCCACCGGTTATGATGATGTGGAAGCGGCGTTTGACGCCTGTTTTTACCTCTGCGGACCCGAAGGGCAGCTGAAGTACAACAAAGACACCTTCCATATTCCCACGATCAAGACAGCCGCCGAGGATCCATTCTTCAGCGAAGATCCGTTGCATGCTGTATTTATGGATCTACTCCCTGTATCGCATGCCCGTCCGCCGATTCCTCTGGGGTCCAAGTTGTGGGATCTGCAGGTCAAGGCCTTCCGTGATGAGATTCCCCACGGCATGAAGTCCCCGGAACAGGCGCTGATGGATATTGACGAGGAGATCAATCAGGGTCTCGAGGAAATAGGCTTCTTCAGCTAATCGTTGCTGAGCACAGCCGCTTTGCGAACAAACGTTTCTCTCGCCTCTTCAGCATCTATAGCGAAAGGTAGGGCTACATAGATAGCCCTACCTGACTTTTCTCCTTACGCAACAGGATACGTTTCTTCGTGAGGCCTTTATGGCAATTGCCCTCTCCTCTGTTACTGTCGAACGAGCAAGCGATTCCGGAAAGCTCGGAGGCTCGCCCGTCCAATATCCACGCAGACGTTGGTCTCAAGGGACGCGCCATACAATAAACGGTCTGCTCTTTGCCTCTCCCTGGATTATCGGCCTGCTTGTCTTTTGGATTTACCCGACCCTGGCGTCAGCGTACTATAGCTTTACCAAGTACAACGGCGTCATGAATCCGCAATGGATCGGGCTCGATAACTACCTCGATCTGTTCACAGATGATGATGACTTCAGGGCGGCAATCTATAATACCGTTTACTTCGCGGTGGTCTCGATTCCTTTGGCCATCATCTGCGCTTTTGGATTGGCGTTGATGTTGAATGCCAAGATTCGGGGCCAGGTAATCTATCGCACGATCTA
This sequence comes from uncultured Caldilineaceae bacterium, assembly GCA_958295915.1. Classification (GTDB taxonomy): domain Bacteria; phylum Chloroflexota; class Anaerolineae; order Caldilineales; family Caldilineaceae; genus Bin5. The sequence goes on along the minus strand of OY282381.1, from coordinate 160,744 downwards.
CTTTCTACCGACGCTTGTGCCGGAAGTCGCTCTGGCCCTGGTCTGGGTTTTCATATTCACACCGCGTATCGGGCTGATCGAGACACCGTTCAGGTTTTTGGGTGTTCGTGGTCCCTGCTGGCTCACATGCGCCCAATGGGCAAAGCCTACACTCGTTCTGCTTGCGCTTTGGATCATCGGGCAGCAGATCATTTTATACCTCGCCGGTCTGCAGGATGTCCCCCAAGATCTGTACGATGCAGCCGATGTAGACGGCGCCAACTTCCTATCCAAATTCCGCAATGTTACAGTTCCCATTCTGACACCAGTGATCTTCTTCCATCTGGTGACATCCATTATCGGCGCGCTGAATTTCTTTGCCATCCCTTATATTATGACGGGGGGCACAGGTTTCCCTGCCAACACGACGCTGTTTTATTCCATCTACCTCTACAAGAATGCGTTCCAATACCTGACGATGGGGTATGCGTCGGCCATGGCATGGCTGTTGTTCATGTTCACCCTGATCGTAACTCTGATCATCTTCCGCTCGGCGCGTCTTTGGGTCTTTTACGCAGGAGGCGAAGAATAGGATGGCGGTTGAAAGCCAGAAAGCCCAGCCCACGATTGCGCACGACCGCGCCAGCCTGTTGATGGCCAAGCGCATACGCGGCGTTATCCGTAGCGCCTTAATCCATGCCAGTCTGATTCCGGCGGCTTTTGTCTTCATGGTGCCGTTTCTGTGGATGCTATCGACTTCACTGAAGCCGGACGTTCAGTTTTATTCCTACCCTCCGGTCTTGATTCCGAGTCCGCTTCAATGGTCCAACTACCCAGATGCCGTCACCTATATCACCTTTTTCCTTTATCTGCGCAATACAATCACAATTGCAGTGCTCGCCACCATTGGCGTTCTGATCTCTTCCTCTTTGGTCGCATACAGCCTCGCTCGGATTCCTTGGCCCGGCCGCAATTTTCTATTCATCCTGACCGTAGCCACACTCATGCTACCGTTTCAGGTCACGATGATTCCGCTGTTTATTGTCTTCAAAAATCTGGACTGGGTAAACTCCTGGCTGCCTCTCATCGTGCCCCATTGGTTTGGCGGCGCCCTGTACATCTTTCTGTTGCGGCAGTTCTTTATGACCATTCCCATGGAGTTGTCCGAAGCGGCACGGATTGATGGCGCCCACGAGTTGAAGATCTATTACTCCATTATTCTGCCTCTCTCCAAACCAGCTTTGGCCACGGTGGCTATCTTTGAATTCATTGCTCGCTGGCGTGACTACATCGGACCCCTTATCTATCTGAGTGATCAGAAACTATATGTATTGTCTCTCGGAATCTACGAGTACCGGTCACAGTACGGCGCTGAGTGGGGTCTGCTGATGGCGGCTTCGGTGTTGATCACCCTGCCTATCATTCTACTCTTCTTCTTTTTGCAGAAGACCTTCGTGCAAGGCATCACATTGACCGGAATCAAAGGCTGAATCTGGTCTGCGCAGCTCTGTTCGCACCTATCGTCCATCTGGAGAAGTCACGATATGCTTATACGATTGGCCCTTATCGGCTGTGGGAGGATCTCGCGACGCCACGCGCTTGCTATGCAGGATCTGCAGAAACGCGGGCGCGGCGATTTCGCCGTTACCGCGCTGTGCGATGCCAATGAGCAGGCGGCGATAGAGCGGGCGGATATGTTGGAGGAGCTACTTGGCATTCGGCCTGCCCTCTACCAGACTCATCAGGAACTTCTCGCTGAAGCGCAGGTAGACGCTGTGGATCTGTGTCTCCCCCACGGTCTGCATCATGGTATCGCCGTGGACTGCATGGAGGCCGGTTTGCATGTACTGTGTGAAAAGCCACTTGGCATCACAGTCAAGGCTTGTCGCCTGATGGCCGAGACGGCTGCGCGTACCGGCAGGCTCCTTTCGACCGCCGCCCCCCACCGTCGTCAACCGGGCCAGCGGGTGGCCCACTGGGTATTCAATGAATCAGGTCTGATTGGCAAGCCCCTGAGTTTCTTTCACCACTACCGCACCCCCTCCTCCCCGCCGAAAGTGGGAAGCGAAGCAGTTCCCGAACATGTGCGTTGGCGTCAGGATAAACTCATGTCTGGCGGCGGACCGGTGCTGGACAGTGGCTTTCATTACTGCGATTCGCTCCGCTACTTCTTCGGTGACGTTGAAAAAGTATACGCCGAGCTGCGCTCCCTGAAGACGGGCACGGCTCTGCCCTTTACCGCGGCCCCCGAAGACACGGTATTCGTCACGTTTTCCTTCAAGAGCGGCCTCGTCGGCACGTGGGCGTGGAGTCTGGCTGCCCCTGGCGAAGAGGCCTATAACGTGACCTTCTATGGCAGCCAAGGGTCGTTGCGGGATACGACCGCAGGCTCCTTTTCAATCTTTCATCTGTTTGAACGAAAGCCTGACCAAAAGGAATCGGCCCGCCTAGCGTGTGATGATGGGACTGTCTATACCATGCGTCAACTGGAAGAGATGCACCGTGCATCCCTGAGCCCTGTGGAAGAGGAATTGCTATATCCGGGCGGCGCTACCGACGGCTTCTCCATCGAGATCTGGGAGTTCTTGGAAATTCTTCGTGGAAACCGAGCTGCGCCGGAGATCGACGGCTGGGAGGGGATGCGCTCGCTCGCGGTTGGAGATGCGATTTACGAGTCGGGCCTGAGCGGGGAAGTGATCTATGTCGATGAGGTCCTGAATGGCGCACGATCCGCTTTCCAGGATCCGATCGATGCCCATTGGGGGCTATGAGAGAGTACAGAAATCAGGAGGGATGCCGTGTCCATTGCCATGAACCCACAACAGCGCGCAGAATTCGACGAACAAGGGTTTATCATTCTTGAGAATTTCTTGACGCAAGCGGAGTTGGAGCGGCTGCTGGCGGCCGTTGATGAGGTGGCGGAACGCGTGCGTCGCTTCGAGGGCTTGGGTCCGAATGACCCCTTTGCCGTGCGCAATGCCCTGGCCCATCACGATGCCTTCCTCGATCTGATCGATCACCCACGTATGCTGCCGTTGGTGGTGGACGCGATCGGCTGGAATATCCAGATCCGCACCACCCATCTGGACTATCGACCACCGTACCCTGAAGACCTGCAGCCCGGCGCATTGGGCGTGGGCGACGGCGCCGACCAGAAGGTCGGTTACCGCAATCTGACCTGGCACCCCGATCTGGCCAGCGACGTCCTTTTCATGGCCCCATCACTGGACGGACGGCTGCCTTTTATGGAAATCAAAGTGTTCTACGTCTTGTCGGACCTGAGCGAATCCCAATGCGGCAATCTGTGGATGGCGCCGGGCAGTCATCTGCGCTCGCCCAATGAACTGTGGCAGATGGGCCAGAACGTGGATCCCAGCGAAGCGCTGGAACTGCGCCTGCGCCCTGGCGCGGCGGTCCTGTGGCGCACAGCGGTCTGGCACTGCGTCGGGCCCAATCTATCCGACAAAATCCGCAAAATTATGCACATCGGCTATCATTATCGCTGGCTGCGTCCCACCGACTATATAAGCCAGGATCCGGCGCTGATCAATCGCAGTTCACCCATCCGCAGGCAGTTATTGGGCGCATTGGCAAGTGGCGGCAACCCATTGGGCAGCGCGCCGGAAATCACTCCATCGTCCCAATACTGGCAGACTAAAGATCAGGATGACGTGCCTTTGCGCGCCTGGGCCGAGGCGCAGAGGAACTGCAGTGGCTAGTAGTCAGTGAACTGCAGTTCCTCGAAACGAAAAATTTTCCACCGACCACACGTCGATAACTGCGAGTGTTCCCCAGCGCGAGAAAATCTCGAAATGAAAAACTTTCCATCGACCACTGGTTTTTTCTCACCCTTCATTTCTCTTGTTTACCGCGTATCGGCGGCCCTGGGCCGCGACGTGGATGCGCGCAACCGGCCCCCCCATCGGCACCAGAATGGCTGTGAATGTCGTCTCGCCGCCCGGGGCCACAACATTGTGATCCGGCACGATCTTTCGGGTGGCGATTACCCGGTCCATTGAGTCGTAGGCGGTCAGAATCACCTGCAAGCTGACTGTTTCTTCCTTGCCGGTATTGCGCACTGTTCCCCTGACCGTATAGGATTCGTATCGTTCCCTCTCTCTTCTCAGATCTTCTACCACGAGATCCCGATAATATCCGCCTACATAGGCCGGTACCGCGCTGAGCGGATATATATGGTATCGTTCAAACTTGCTCAGCGTCTCGGCAAAGAGGATCGTGAATGGGGCCACTTCTCCCGGCAGTACCAAGTCCAGCATTGCTAATCCGTCGCCTTCAGCTAAGATTTTTTCTTGCGCGTCCAGGAAAGTCACGCCTACACGCACCTGTTCGAGGATATCGCCGCTTTCGTTGCGGATTTCGCCCAGAACCAACAGACCGCCACTGGTTGGGTAGCTAAAGTAGATGTTCTGTGTGGCAATTGGCATGGGGGTGGGTGTTGGTGTGGCGTTGGCTGTCGATCCTTCACTCTCGTTCAACGAAGGAATCACCAATTGCGTGCCGGATTGTAGGGTACGGGGATCAAGGATACCGTTCGCTTCTTGCAGCGCGGGGATAGTGACATTGTACCGACCAGCGATGGTAGTCAGCGTGTCACCTGACTGGATCGTGTAGAAGATCAGTGTGGGCGTTGCTGTCGGGGTAGCTGTCGGCGCCGGCGTGTAGGGAATCGGCGTAGCGGTGGCGAGCGGCCTCGGCCCAGTGATCGGGGCGACTGTTGCCGTCGGAGTCAGCGTTGGGATCGGCGTAAGTGTGATGACTTGCCCACAGCCGGACAGGGCGAGGATAGCGAATGTCCAGCGAATGGACAGCGCAACCAATGCTGAACACAATCTGAGGGCTGAGCGCGCCGCAGAGTGTGGGCATCGTGCGAAACTCGAATTGTGATGCCGGGCCGGCAGGGGCGACCCTTGTGGTTGCCCAGATTTTATCCTGTTCATCAGAGGAATCAAGAGAATCACAGTTGGCATTGACCATGATTTTATCCTGTCCATCAGATAAATCAGGAAAATCACAGTCAGAAACTATAGTATACCACATAGCCGCGCCGTTGCCGATAACACACCGGTCGGATATACTACGTAGGAGCAAATTTTGTGAGGGTTGAGCGCGCCGCAGATGTCGCGCCCTACAGTGGCGCGCCCTATACCCTTTGCGCATCGTGCGAAACCTGAATTGCCTGCTCAAAATCCTGCTTGGAGAGAACTGATGAAAATCGCCATCCTTGCTGATAGCCATGATACTATCTGGAATCTGGATAAAGCGCTGGCCGGCGCCTCTGAAGCCGCAGCTGATGTCTTGCTGCACTGTGGCGATCTGGTAGCGCCGTTCATTGTCGCCCAGATAGCGCGGTCATTTGCCGGTCCAATTCACATCGTGGAGGGCAACAACGACGGCGACGGACGTTTGCAGCAGCAAGTGGCCGCCGACTTTTCCCACGTGACATTACACGGACCCTATGCTGAATTGGAATTCGGCGGCCGGAAGATTGCCCTCATTCATTACCCGGAACCTGCTCGGCGCATCGCGCAAAGCGGCATCTTCGATCTGGTCTGTTACGGTCACAACCATCTGCAGAATTGGGAGCGGATCGGCGCCTGTTTGCTGATCAATCCCGGCGAAGTGATGGGGCGATACGGCGCGCCGAGCTGGGGGCTGTATGATTGTGAGAGCCATACATATAGGTTGCAAAGTCTTGGCGAATTGAACTGATCACTGCAATCACTGTGAGAATATTCCTTGTTTGAATTGGTTTTCCTCGGCACATCCGCTTCTGCGCCGTCTGTTCATCGGGGTCTTTCCGCTGCGCTGGTGATAGCGCAGGAGCATCGTTTTCTGATCGATTGTGGTGAAGGCACCCAGCGCCAGATTTTGCGCAGCGGGCTTGGCTTTCGCCGCCTGGACAAAATTCTCCTCACCCACGGTCACCTGGACCACATCCTGGGATTAGGTGGCCTGGCCAGCACACTGGGGCACTGGGAAGCTCTGGAAGCCTTGAACATCTATGGCGGCGCATCAGCCCTGGCACGGGTCCACCGACTGATGGAAGTTGTTTTCGGGTCTGGCAACATTCCGCAGGCCGGTATCAGCCTCAACCCTATTGAGGTCGGCGCGCTTTTTGAAGGCAAAGGATTTACGCTGTCTGCGTTCTCTGTGCCCCACAGAGGCGCCGGCTGCTTCGGGTTCACCTTTGAGGAGGAGACCCGCTCTCCTTTTGACAACGCGAAGGCCGAAGCCCTTGGCATTCCTGCCGGGCCTGAACGGAGAGAACTGGTGGCCGGTCGGCCCGTAACCCTGTCAAATGGCCGCACGGTTCAACCGGATGAGGTATTAGGAGAGCCGCAAAAGGGCGCCAAACTCTGTTTTGTGGGCGATGTCAGCCGCACCGGACCTCTTCACAAAGCTGTCGCCGGCGCGGATCTGTTGGCCATCGAAGCGACCTACCTGGAAACGGATCGGGACATGGCCAAGAGCCACGGGCACATCACCGCCCGGGCGGCGGCTCGTCTGGCGCAAAAGGCGGGCGTGAAGCAGCTGGCGCTCCATCACATCAGCCGGCGGTATCATCCTCAGGCGGTTCTGGCCGAGGCCCAGTCTGTTTTCCCCGCCACAGTTGTCGCTGGCGACTTGGATCTGTTTCAAGTGCGCAGGGGGAAGCCGGTGGAAAAGACCAATGCAACGCAAAGACGCGGGGGCGCAGGGGGAAGCCGGTGGGAAAGACGACCAATGCAACGCAAAGACGCAGAGGCGCAATGAATGACCAGGATTCTATGATTCCCGTGATAGGCAGGAGCGCGTCTCCGCCTTCTGGCCACAGCGCGTTCCGTTTTTGACATTCGTAGGGGCAGGCCAAGGCCTGCCCCGAACTCAGGAACGCAGCTTGCCGCCCGTAGCTTTTTCGACAGTGCGAATGATGCGCTGCCGCAGCCGGTTGACGTTCTTTTCGTTCAGACTGCGCTCCAAGCTCTGGTAGGTGACGCGATAGGCCAAGGATTTGTAGCCGATGGGCAGTGACTTTCCGCGGTAGATATCGAATAATTCCACAGCTGTCAGCAGATCGCCGCCGCCATCTACAATCGCATCATGCAATCGGCGCTGGGTCACATCTTCTGGCGTCACAAATGCCAGATCCTCTACCACAGGCGGGTAGACACTGATCGGCGTCATCTGTGAGACCCGCCAGCTCGGACGCGCCAGCGGCCCGATGTTTATTTCCGCCAACACCACGCGCGCATTCCCCAGCCCAAAGGCGTTGCGCACCCTTGGGTGCAACTCGCCAACGATCCCCAAGTGTTCACCTTGCAGCGAAATCAGAGCGCAGCGGGGCCCGAAGCTGGCTTCACAGGCAGGCGTCCCTACTTCGCCGCGCGCGGCCTCCGCCGCGCTGAACAGATAGTCACTGTGGCGGAACCCAAGCCTGTCCAGCAGCGTTTCAATGATGCCTTTCAGATCGAAGAAATCGAATGCGTCTACATCGTTTTCCGATGGGTCAGATTTCAGGTCGGCCTGCAGCGGCCGCCGGGGGCCGCGCAGGGAGATGCACAGCCGCCGTTCCTCGTCCGGCAAAGGCGCGACACCGTCCTCCGGCCGATAGATCCGTCCGATTTCAAAGACGGCCAACCGCTCGGCGTATCGTTGGTTGTAGGCCAGGTTTTCCAGCGCGCTCACCATCAGATTGCGACGCATCGCCCGCCGTTCCGGGGACAGAGGATTTGTCAATTCGATGAAAGGGGATCTGGAGGCGCGCGCGATTTCGGGGTCACTGCCAGACCATTCGCTGCGCTTCTCGTCTATGGCCAGCAGTTTATCGTGATTTTCCGGCGTTGTGAGTGTGTGGTTGACGGTATCTTGCAGGCCGCAACCGATGAGAATGTCGCGGATCGTTTCTTCCGTCTCCAGTAACGCATTGCGGCGTTGAGGCGGCAAGACCGTATCAAGCAGCGTTTCGCCTATCCGATCATAGCCGACGACCCGCGCGACCTCTTCCGTCAGGTCAGCGGGCAAGGCGATATCCAGCCTGTGCCAGGGCGCGGTGGCCGCTAAAACCGACTCATCCGCCGCGCGGGCCAGCCCGAGAGAGGCCTGTTGCGGCGCATCTTTGGGCACGTCTTCGCGTTCTACAACGGCAAAATCGAGTTTACGCAGGGCGTCGCCGATCTCTGACAACGACAGGTCCATGCCCAGTAGGCGCTGCACATCGCTTTGAGAGGTGTAGACTGTCACCTGCGGTTGGGGCACTGGGTAGATATCCACAATGCCTGGCACGACTCGGCCTCCTGCATATTGACGCATCAGATCAGCGGCGCGACGGGCGGCCATGTCATTCAGGGTTGCCGGTACCCCCCGAGTGAAGCGGTAGCTGGCTTCACTATGCAGTCTCAGGGTCTGGGATGTGCGTCGGTTGTTGATGCCGTCAAACGTGGCTGCTTCCAGCAGAATATTGCGGGTATCGTCATGCACTTCTGTATCTCGGCCGCCCATCACACCGGCGATGGCGATTGGGCCGATCTTATCTGTGATGAGCAGCATCGACTCATCGAGCTTGCGCGTCTGGTCGTCCAGAGTTTTGATCTCCTCACCCTGGCCAGCGGTGCGGACAAGTATGGTCGGCATCGATTCCCCGATACTTTCGGCTCTGGCGACGAGTAGGTCGTAATCGAAGGCATGGAGGGGCTGACCCCATTCCAGCATCACGTAGTTGGTACTATCGACGATGTTATTGATAGGACGCATACCGGCTTTTGTCAATCGTTCCTGCATCCATTGCGGCGATGGGCCGATCTCTATATCGCGAATGAGCGTACCGGTGAAGCGGTGACAAAGGGTTGGGTCGGTGATTTCCGCGGCCAGGTAGTCTGCGGCGCTATCGTCGCCCTGCGCGCTGTTTACATCTTCCGGCAGGCGCAACGGGCTGCCGGTCAGGGCATGCGCCTCTCTGGCGATGCCGCACAGGGAAAGACAGCGGGCCATATCTGGCGTCAGGTCGATTTCCAGGATCTCATCGCTCAGATATTGGCGCAAGGGCATGCCCACAGGCGCCTGCTCCGGCAGGACGAGAATGCCCTCGTGCTCCTCGCTTAGTCCCAGCTCCCGCTCAGAGCAGACCATGCCCCGCGATTCAATGCCGCGGATTTTCGCCTTTTTCAGCCTTTTCAGCGGGCGGGGCTGTTCGTCGCTATAGGCATCGATCAACATAGACCCTGCGCGCGCGAACGCCACTTTGAGAATCGGCAGATCCCCTGCAGCCACGGACCGGCCTCTGAATTCGCATAGATTGGGCGCGCCGGTCACGACTCGCAAGGCTGATTGCGTTGCCGAGGTAGGGGATGGGAACGCGGTTGTGGCCGCGCCCTCATTCTGCTGTCCATCTGAGATCGCTTGGTGGAGCACATCCACCAGCACAAGGCGGTCGGCGTGTGGGTGGGGCGTCACGGCCACCACCTGGCCGACGACGATCTTGTCCGCTTCCCACCAATCACCGGTGCGGGTAAGGCTCGCTTCTTCCAGGCCGGCAAGGGTCAGCCGTTCCGCCAGTTCAGGTGTAGGAAGCGTAATGTCAACGTATTCTTTTAGCCAGGACAGGGGGACAAGCATTTTGCTCTCTCAAAGAAATAGGCGGCTTTTGGCTGTAACCAAAGCCTTTGGCGGTTTCAATTGCCTGAACGTCAGATGATTCTATCAAATCTTGTGGTTAATGTGGAGTTTTACTGCCATTGCGCGTTGGCCAAGGCGCTGTGGACGAAATCATGGGCCAGGGAGCGCCAGTAGCCCCAGCAGCGGCGTCCATGGTCGAGTTCGCGCAGGCATTGCGCGACGCGGGCAAGTCCGTTTACAGGAACTGTGCGATAGCCTGCGATTTCATCTTTGTCAGAAGGGCACAACTGCTGATTTTGGCTTTCCAGATAGAAAATATAGCTGACAAACGGCATGCTGGACCCCTCGCATAGAAAGTGACAGTCCAGCACACCCAGGAAGCGCCGTAGCAAAACGCTCTGTCCGGTCTCTTCGGATATCTCGCGGAACAATGCTGCTTCGATCGATTCGTTCGGTTCGATGCCGCCTGTAGGTAGACGATAGATTGGAGTCTCGTAGCGATGTTTTGTATGCAGCAGAATTTCGCCATTGGGCTGGCGAATCGCGAAAACAACCTCTCCCCTCCGATCGGGAGGATGCTTTTGCCAGCGATATGCGCGCATATACGCGTCCGCTTCAATGAAATAACGGCGACGAAGTGGTCTGCCATACTTGGTCGCAAGAGCATGCATTTCCGTTGGATCGATCTCAGGCACTACACAGTAGGACCCGCGCATAGAAGCCGGCTCCGTGCACTTTATAGATTCGTTCGATTGATAGGATGATAAGGAGTTCTTCGCATCGCCGCGCATCACGTCGCCGATCGATTGGGTGTTGCGGTTCTGGCTATCTGCGCGGGGCGGCATCTCTTCGCGTCAGTGAAGGTCAGCGTTGTTCCAGTTCTTCAGCGATGAATGCTTGGGCTTCCGCTGGATCGAGGATCACGCCGCCGCCTTCCGCTCCGCCGGGGTCGCTGACACCCTGAACAAGGCCCTGTCGCAACGCCTGTTTGCGTTGCTGGAGCGCCTCCACTTCCACAAGCTGCAAACCATAGCGGTTTTCCGGGTGGAGGAGTGTGTCGACGAGGTCGAGCCCGATCTGTTGTCCCAGGTGTCGGCTGTTGTGGAAGGTTTTCCAGGGCGCGTGGGCGATTCGCAGAAATTCTTGTCCGGCCTGGGTGCGGCTTCCTTTCAACTTCAGGGGCACGATCGTCCTCTCCAAGCGCAAGGCAAGCTGCCATTCCGCTCCAAAGGGCGCGCTGATGTCTCGACCCAAGAGAAAGTAGATCCGGTCCACATTGCTGATCAGTTCAAAGAGCGTATTATAGTCGATTCCATCCGCTGGACTGCGCCGGATTTCGGCGCCCACTTGTACAGGCAGTTCGGCCAGAATGCGCCCAACAACTGCTCGTTCCTGTTCCAGATCTTTGGTTGCGCTGACGAAGATTCGAAGTTTTTCGGCCATGCTAATTTTACAATTCGTTCTTGGGAACCTGACTCATCTGTTCTGTTGGGAAGGATATTGTGCGCACAAATGCTAGGTGAACCACGCGAAGGTTGAATCCGGCCTGAACGTCAAGGGGTTTGGCGGTGTCTGTGACGGCTGGGGCGCTGCGATCCCTTCGACAGTGCATCTATTGTCTCTGATTTTCGGTAGAAATGTCAAAAACCAACACGTTCGTTATGCTTGTGGGCATGCAGGGGACTGGGTGGCGGGCCTGGCCGTACTATCAGGCTGAGATGGCGGCAGCCTGCTTCAGGCGCCGTTCCCAGTATTCGATGTCGGCGTCGACCATCAAGCGCACCAGCTCCACAAAGGTGATGGTTGGCTCCCAACCAAGTTGCTGGCCTGCTTTCGAGGCGTCGCCGATCAGCAGATCGACTTCGGCAGGGCGGTAGAAATGGTCATCCTGGATGACGAACTCCTGCCAGTCGAGATCCACATAGCTGAAGGCTTCTTCAAGGAACTCCCGTACATTGTGGGTCTCGCCCGTGGCGATCACATAGTCCTCTGGTCTGTCTTGCTGGAGCATCAGCCACATGGCGCGCGCATAATCCGGCGCGTAGCCCCAGTCTCGGCGGGCATCCAGATTGCCCAGTCGCAGCTCCTGGCTCAGGCCAAGTTTGATGCGGGCGACGCCATTTGTGATCTTATGGGTCACGAATTCCAGGCCGCGTCGGGGGCTTTCATGGTTGAAGAGAATGCCGGAACAGGCAAAGATGCCGTAGCTTTCCCGATAGTTCACCGTAATCCAGTGGCCGTAAACCTTTGCCACGCCGTAGGGGCTGCGCGGATAGAAGGGTGTGCGTTCGGTCTGTGGGACTTCCCGGACTTTGCCGAACATTTCGCTGCTGCTGGCCTGATAGAAGCGGATTGAGGGATCGACGATGCGGATGGCATCCAACATGCGGGTAACGCCGAGAGCGGTGAACTCACCGGTCAGCACCGGTTGGGTGAAACTGGTGGGCACGAAACTCTGGGCGGCTAAATTATAGACTTCCTGGGGCTGGTACTCTTGTAAAATGTTGATCAGGCTTATCTGATCCAGCAGATCACCCTGGACGATTTCGATCTGGCTCTGGATGTGTTTGATGCGGTCGAAATTTATGGTGCTTGTGCGCCGCACCATGCCGACGACGGTATACTCTTGTTGTAGTAGCAGCTCGGCCAGATAGCTTCCATCCTGGCCGGTAACGCCGGTGATCAGGGCTGTGGGCATAAAATTGGCTCCTCTGTCGTAGAAAATTGCGCGGTCTTAAACAGTCGGAACGTCGGGCGGGTCGCGCCCAACAGAGGCGCGCACTTCAACACTGTCCCGGTGTCCTTGTGTCTGGCCGCGCCAGAATTGGAGAATATCGGCCAGGCTCTGGTGGAGGTCGATGGTTGGTTGCCAGCCGGTGGCTTTCGTCAACCTTCTGGGATCGCAGACACTGCGGGATACGTCACTGGGGCGCAGACGGTTCGGGTCCTGCATGACGGCGATATCGACATCGCTCAGTTCCAGCAAAATGTCCAGCAACTGGCGGGCAGGGTACGCTGTACCGCTGCCAACGTTGTACACTGCGCCTGGCAGGCCGTGCTGGACCGCCAGCCAGTAGGCACGGATTACATCTCGCACGTCGGTGTAGTCGCGCTCGGCTTCCAGATTCCCCACTCTCACTATTGGTTCTTGCAGTCCGGCTTCGATTTCGGCGATCTGCCGAGCAAAGGCGCTGGCGACGAAATCGTCTGACTGGCCTGGCCCGATATGGTTGAAGCTGCGCACACGCACGGTCGGCAGCCCAAAGTTGAACCAATACTGCTGGGCCATCAGATCCTGGGCGACTTTGCTGATTCCGTAGGGCGAGTTGGGTCGTAGCGGCGTGTCCTCGTCGATGGGCAGGTCCGCCGGTTGGATCAGGCCGTAGACCTCTGACGACGCTACGACTATAACCCGGGCTGCGGGCGCGTGGCGTCGCAGCCCTTCGAGCAGGTTCAGTTGACAGCCGATGTTGAGCTCGTAGGCGGCCCAAGGTTGTTGCCAACTCCTCCTCACATCGCTCCAGGCCGCCAGGTGGAAGACGAGATCCGGCCGCACAGTCTCAACAATCTGATCGACCCAGGCGGGGTTGCGCATGTCCCCCTTGTGCAGGCGCAGCCTATCCCGCAGAAGTCGGATGCGCCAGTCGGCGCGGTGGATGATTCCGTGGATTGCCAGAGATTGGGACTGGCGGCGTCTGTCGTTCAGGAGATGGTTCGCCAGTGTCGAGCCGACAAATCCGGCGATTCCGGTAATGAGTACTCGCACAAAGATGCCTTTCTTGAAGATAGCATTATAGCAGAACGGCATAGATGAAACGCAATGTCGCCAGGGCGCGGAGACGCAAGGGAAAAGCAGGAAATTCATTGCGTCCTTGCGGCGTCTGCGTCTTGGCGTTGAATTCATCTCGAAATTGATTCTTTTTCGACTGGAATGGTATACTGCGCGCCAGAGAAGCTGATGCCAATCAACAAGTTGGAAAGAAACGCAATGTCGCCAGGGCGCGGAGACGCAAGGGAAAAGCAGGAGTTCATTGCGTCCTTGCGGCGTCTGCGTCTTGGCGTTGAATTCATCCTATTGATATGACGTCCCCACTACCAAGACTGCTTCAGCGCAGAAATCTTTGGAAGCTAATCATCGTCACCCTTTTTCTCGCGCTGATCCCAGCTGCCTGCACCCGGGAAGCGGACCTGAACCGCTATCTGCGAGAACATGGCGCGGCCCTGAATCTCCCCGCTTCTGACGATGATCGACCGCTCCGCTTCGATGTCGAGCTGGGCACGCCGGCACGCGCAATCGCCGAACAACTGGCAGAGGCCGGTCTGATCCGCGACGCGAAGTTATTTGAAGCGTATGTACGCGCCATGGACATGGCCCATCGCCTGAAGGCCGGCGTATTTTTCCTGCGCGCCAGTATGACGCCTGTGGAGATTGCCGCAATTTTGCAGGCTGATCGGGCCGCCGACATCCGCATCACCATTCCCGAAGGGTGGCGACTGGAACAGATTGCCGATTTCTTAGACGCTGGCGGGTTGATTGACGGCCAGGAATACCGCCGTAGAGCGGAAATGCCAGATCTCAGTGGCTTGGCATTGACACTGTCTTGTTGTTCTGTGGCAACGGAACGCTGGCCGTTTCTGAACGAGCGGCCTGTCGGCGCGAGCCTGGAGGGATACCTTTTTCCCGCCACCTATCAGCTCCCAGCGAATAATCCGACGGCGAGCGACCTGATCGTTCGTCAGCTTGACGCCTTTGCCGATCAAATTCTGCCGCTGTACGAGCGAGCGATGGTCGATGGCAGGAAGAGGCTGGATCTGCATGACATCCTGGTGTTGGCCAGTATTGTTGAGCGGGAGGCTGTCATCGAGTCGGAGCGTCCGGCCATCGCCGGCGTCTATTTGAATCGTCTGGAAGTGGGTATGCGCCTGGAAGCTGACCCGACAGTGCAGTATGCGATGGGCTACCAGCAGGCGAGTGATCAGTGGTGGAAGACACCGGTCTTCCTGGAAGAGTACCAGAGCGTAGACAGCCCGTACAATACCTATATTCACCAGGGGATTCCGCCCGGCCCTATCGCCAACCCTGGCCTTGACGCGTTTCGCGCAGTTCTGTACCCAGAGCGGCACGATTATCTGTATTTTGTCGCGACAGCGGACGACAGCGGCGCCCACGTCTTTGCCCTAACCTATGCTGAACATGTAGAGAATGTGCGGCGTTATCAGGGCCGCTAAGGGGGCTGGCACAAGGCCAGCCCCTACTGAATTGACACCAGGCGGCCGATTTCCTACAATGAACTTGGGTCGGTGGCGGAATGGCAGACGCAGCGGACTTAAAATCCGCCGGGTTGATTACCCGTGTGGGTTCGAATCCCACCCGACCTACTTAACGATTATCGACCACGATCTGCCCGTTGGCGATGACAATTTCGATCTGGCTTAAAGCAGCCAAGTCTTCGAGCGGGTCACCGTTCACGATGATGATGTCGGCAAGGTTGCCTGGTTCAATCGTCCCCAAATCATCTTGGGCGAGCAGACTTTGCGCAGTATGGCGCGTGGATGCCTGGATGACTTCGGCATTGCTTAAGCCCATGTTGGACATAGCGCTGATCACGGCGGACAAGACCATCTCCGTCGGCAAGCCTGGCATATCGGAGCCAAAGACCAGGGGCGAACCATAGCGCATGGCGGTTTGTACATTCGATAAAGTGATTTCGAGCTCTGGATCAGGGCCGTCAGCAGCGAAGAGGGCTGCGCTGGCGAATGTAGACGAGACAGCCAATCCTTTTTCTCCTGCGCTCTGCAAAAGAGAGCCATCTGCGTCGAGTGTGATGCCAAATGGGTGGACAAAGCCATCGATCCCCCACTCGACCAGATCATTGACATCCGCCGCATCCCAAGCGTGGGCCAGCGCCCGGATCCCCTGCTGATGGGCTTCATCGATGATAGCGGCCACCACCTCCGGCCGAAGTTTGGGACCGAGCGGCTCCTCATCTGGCTCTACATAGGTAATCTTGAGAAGGTCGACTCCGCTCTCGGCATATTTGCGCACCCACTCGCGGGCCGATGCTTCATCGTCGACTTCAACGGCTACATGCTCGGCGCAGAACGCACTGCCACTACAGATCCCCTCGGCAGGATGGCTGCCTGGCGCGGTAAAAATACCGCCAGAGACGAACATACGTGGCCCGCGGATCTCACCAGCAGCCACTCGGTCGCGCACATTCACAATTGTCGGCCAGGAATCTCCGGGCGACATGATGCTGGTAAAGCCGTGCGCCAGGAAATCATCAAACTTTTCCTGCATGCGCGTTTCGATATAGGCGTCTAGTTCTTCCTGGCTTTTGGGGTACTCGATTCCGGTTTCGGTGAAATCGAAGAAAACATGAATATGTCCATCGATCAGCCCTGGCATAACTGTCTTACCCTGAGCATCGATGACCGTCTCTGCGTCAATGTCCGTTTCTCCGGTTGAGATCGACTGAATGCGGTCGCCAGTAATCGCAATCGTGGCGTTCTCAATAATGTCCGAGCCGGTGGCGTCAAAGAGGCGGGCGTTGGTGATCAGCACATCTGCGGCCTCCGTCATCTCTGTAGCCTCTGTAGCTTCTTCCGATTCGGTTATGGCGGCTTGAAATTCGGGCGATAGTTGACAGCCCGTCAAGGCAATGGCAGCCAGTAGGAGTAGGGCGCGCATTGCGCTGGCCTGGATTCGTGATATTTGCTCATGTTTGTGCATTGTCGAAGCTCCTGAATTGCAGTGGTCAGTGACCGGCAACTTGCAGTTAGCGGTCACTGACCACGTTGGCGCTTAGCCTCCGTGCATCAGCCCCATGGCCATGCGGAAGACATGCTTGGCAAACGCAGTGTCGTACTCGCCCCATTCTGCATATTGGGGGAGCGATATCTGTTCATGCAGCGAGAATGAGGCGCCATAGGCTGCACTGACGCCACTTTGTTCGATGATGGGTTGCAACGCTGCGTTCACGGCCTGGTACAGATCTTCATAGTAGCCGGCTGCTTCGCGCAGGTCTTGCGGGTCGGTTCCGGGGGAGTGGCCATTGATGGCGTGTTTGAGATTCCAGCTAGCGACCTCGTTAAGAATTTTGCGCACGCCCAGGGGATTCTTGTCGTCCATAAACAGGGCATTCGTCAGGGCACGCGGTTCGTAGAGATCAGCGGACATGACCACCTGCTCTTTGGGCAGGTAGATGATCGTGGTCGCTACGCCGTCGCCGGGTCCCAGGTGGTGCAGTTCCACGGTTTTATCACCCAGTTCGATAGACAGATAGGTCTCAAAGGTGATGTCCACTTCATCTGGGACAAGGCCATACTCATCTAACTGGAAGATGTCGGCGCATGCGACATGACAGATGACCTGGGCGGCGGGGAAGATCTCCGTGCCTCCTGTGTGGTCGTAGTGTTCATGGGTCAGCGCGATGTGGGTTACGGGTTGGTCGGTGAGTTCGGCGATGGCCTGTTTGAGCATCTGGCCGCGGACGGCATTGGACGGATCCGTGATCAGTACGCCTTCATTCGTCACCACAACCAGGCTGCTGTAGAAGCCGCCGAAGTAGTGATAGACGCCCTCATCCAGCTGGGTCATGGTCGGTTCCGGCATAGCCGGCGCGGCAGAGGCGGCCGTCTGTACAGAAACACCATCTTCATGGGTCGCCTGGATATGCTCGCCAAAGGGATGATTGATCAATCCGGCACGATAGGCTTCGATCCCCTTTAACTGCCAGCCGAACCAGGAGGTGATATAGTAATTCCGCATCTGCTGTGGAATGTGGGTATGCGTGGCGTCAGCGCCCTCACCCTCGGTTACCCAACTGGTGAGCGGAAATTGTTCGGGCACAAAGCTCCTATCCAAGGCATCATCTTCCAGCGGAATGCGGGTACCAATCGAGTTGTAACCGATCAAAGCCTCGCCTGCCTCCAGCTTCCACAGGGGGAAGTGGAAATCCAACTCATCATCGGCCATGGTGCCATGATTCTGGTCTCTGGCGATGACCAGCATTTTGTTGGCTGTGGCCCGTTCATAGGCGTTGCGGGCAATCGGCTGTGGGTTGTCGGCTGTGGGCATGCCCTGCTCACCCGGCAAGGGGAAGATTTCGGTGGCATCGCCACCGGCCTCCTCATACCAGGTATAGAAGAGTTGGCGGAAGACAAAATGAACAAAGGCATCGTCCGAGCCGATCAGGAAGAGGAAATCCTTGGGCACGCCGTCGGGCTGTTCATCGCTGCCGTTGACATTGGGGAAGCCGGGAGCTGGCTCCCACTGCTTGGGGATGCCGTTGTTAAAGCCAATGCCGGTTTTAATGTCGGGCAACTGCACAGCCGCCACTTGCGATGTAATCGACCCCAGCGAGTGGCCCATCATGCCGATATTTTCGGTGTCGATATGGCCAGAGAAGAAGCTGCAGATATCCTTGACCACACCATTGAGTTCCAACTGGGCCCGGCATTCTTCCGCAGACAGATTGAGCGCCTTCATTTCGTTGATCACCGCGGCCACATCGTTCGTGCGCTGCTGGAAAAGCTCCGCCATCATCGTTGTCATCTTCTCGGCGCCGCCCTCAACAGCTGTGGATTGGGCGAGGTTGGGCATCTCGCCAAAGCCGCTGCCGGATTCCACACCGTACAGGAACTCAAAGAACTTAAGAAAGACCGGCGGTTGCGTCATCACTTGCCCATACGCCGCCCGAATTTCGGCAGGCGTAGCTTGCTGGGCAAAGGGCGAGTTTGGGTCGTGGAAGATAAAGCCCAGCGACGAATCGGAGATAAACTGAACTACTGCCACAACATAGCCGTGGCTGGCCAGATATTCACAGGACATCGCCCAAGTCAAGCGGCTGCCACCCAGACCGGGGGCCATAATGACCAATGGGAACTCGCCATCGGCGATGGGCGCGCCAATATAGCTATTGCGTTCGCGGGTCGCCCACTCCTGCATGAGCGGACCGACAATCTTAGATAAGGCCGCTTGGTCTCCCTGCAGAAGCTCGGCCAGCATCCGACCGGATTCTGTCACCAATCCCTCTGCGCCAAAACCGATAAAGTTCATGGCAAACTGCTGGAAGAAGTCCGCATCATCCAATGCGTAATCCATCCAGGTGGCGGGGCGTCCTGCGGCCGCCGGCAACAGCGGCGCCGGGAACACATTGGATTCGACGCTGGCGCCCGCTGCAGGTATGGCAGGATAGCAGATGTCGGTGAGGACTGTGCGTGGCTCGCCAGCCTCCTTCATCTGTTCCGAGAAGGCGCGATAGGCATCGCCCTTATACTTGGCCCCCCATTCATCAAAGGGCTGCCCGAAATCCTTGACAAAGTTGGTAACGATACCGACGGCGTATGGCCCTGGGCCAAGTGGGTCGGGGTCCTGGGCTGTCTCTTGTGGCTCCGTCACCCTGCCATGTTCGGCGTAGGCCCCGCTATAGGGTTCATCCACTGTCGCGGCAGCCAGGGCCGGCATTGGATTGGCTGCCTGAACTACTGACAGAATAAGGCTGATCACAAGGATTGGTCTCCATTGTCTTACTCGTTGTATATACATTGAATCCTCCATTCATGGTGAATATGCGTGGCCCGCGGATTTCTTCAGCAGTCATTCCCGGTCGCGCGCATTCACAATTAATTGTCGGCCAGGAATTTCCAGGCGACATGATACTCGTGAAGTGGTCAGTGATCAGCAACGTGCAGTTACTGGTCACTGACCACGCTGGCGCTTAGCCTCCGTGCATCAGCCCCATGGCCATGCGGAAGACATGCTTGGCAAACGCAGTGTCGTACTCGCCCCATTCTGCATATTGGGGGAGCGATATCTGTTCATGCAGCGTGGCCAGGACACCAAAGGCTGCGTCGGCTCCACCTTGTTCGATGATGGGTTGCAACACTGCGTTCACGGCCTGGTACAGATCTTCATAGTAGCCGGCTGCTTCGCGCAGGTCTTGCGGGTCGGTTCCGGGGGAGTGGGCATTGATGGCGTGTTTGAGATTCCAGCTAGCGACCTCGTTAAGAATTTTGCGCACGCCCAGGGGATTCTTGTCGTCCATAGACAGGGCCTTCGTCAGGGCACGCGGTTCGTAGAGATCAGCGGACATGACCACCTGCTCCTTGGGCAGGTAGATGATCGTGGTCGCTACGCCGTCGCCGGGCCCCAGGTGGTGCAGTTCCACGGTTTTATCACCCAGTTCGATAGACAGATAGGTCTTAAAGGAGATGTCCACCTTATCTGGGACAAAGCCATACTCATCTAACTGGAAGATGTCGGCGCACGCGACATGACAGATGACCTGGGCGGCGGGGAAGATCTCCGTGCCTCCTGTGTGGTTGTAGTGCTCATGGGTCAGCGCGATGTGGGTTACGGGTTGGTCGGTGAGTTCGGCGATGGCCTGTTTGAGCATCTGGCCGCGGGCGGCATTGGCCGGATCCGTGATCAGTACGCCTTCATCCGTCACCACAACCAGGCTGCTGTAGAAGCCGCCGAAGTAGTGATAGACGCCCTCATCCAGCTGGGTCATGGTCGGTTCCGGCATCTGGGGCGCCTGTTGTGTCTCGGTCGCCTCCGCTGCAGGTGGTGATGGGTAGTGGGTGACGTCCCAATGCTCAATGATCTTGCCATCTTCCATCTTGTAGATGTCAGCGCCTTTGCCTGCCGCCAGCGGATTCTCTTCGGCTCCGACGATCATTGGCTGGTTGTAGAGCCATCCATGCCATACATAGGGGCCGTCTGCGGAAAGAAAAAAAATTTCAGCGCTAAAGTCAGGCTCCTGCTCAAAAAACCCCATGAAGAGCTCGATAAGCCCATCTACCCCATTTGGCACTTCGGGGCTGTGCTCTTTGTAATTGTCGCCAAAGATATCGGGCAACAAGTCAGAATTATGGGGTGGGTTGAAAAATTCTGCCCATAGCTTGCGGATGACTTCTTTGTTGCGCTCCATCTCCTCTTCACTGACCGGTTCGGTCACAGCAGGCGTCAACTCCTCAAACATGGTATGACCGCTGACGGTCTCTTCGGGAATATATTGCTGGGATTCCCAATGTTCGACGATTCGCCCATCTTTCAGACGGTACATCTCGATAATCGCCAAGCCAACCCACTCATTTCCCTGCTCGCCGGTGGGATTGATTTGGGCGTGAACCCAGACGAGATCGTCATCGGCGGCCATGCGTTTGATCTCCCAGATGGCATCGGGGAACTGGTTGAAATTGCTCTGGAAAGTCGTCTTTAATACCTCTACACCGCCCAGTAACGCTTCGCTATGTTCGGTGTAGTCGCTGGCATAGAGTTCATCCAGCAGATCCACATTGCGGCCGTTGAGCGCTTCATCGTAAAGACGCTGGATGATGGCTTTGTTCGCGTCTTCGCTGTACGCCCTGGCATAGAGTCCATCCGCTGGCGCGGCAGCCAGCGCCGGCATTGGATTGGCTGCGTATACTGTTGACAGGATAAGGCCGACCACAAGGATTGGTACCCATCGTCTTACTCGTTGTATATACATTGAATCCTCCATTCGTGGTCGGCCAGGAATTTCCAGGCGACATGATACTCGTAAAGTGGTCAGTGACCGGCAACTTGCAGTTAGCGGTCACTGACCACGTTGGCGCTTAGCCTCCGTGCATCAGCCCCATGGCCATGCGGAAGACATGCTTGGCAAACGCAGTGTCGTACTCGCCCCATTCTGCATATTGGGGGAGAGATATCTGTTCATGCAGCGTGGCCAGGACACCAAAGGCTGCGTCGGCTCCACCTTGTTCGATGATGGGTTGCAACACTGCGTTCACGGCCTGGTACAGATCTTCATAGTAGCCGGCTGCTTCGCGCAGGTCTTGCGGGTCGGTTCCGGGGGAGTGGCCATTGATGGCGTGTTTGAGATTCCAGCTAGCGACTTCGTTAAGAATTTTGCGCACGCCCAGGGGATTCTTGTCGTCCATAGACAGGGCCTTCGTCAGGGCACGCGGTTCGTAGAGATCAGCGGACATGACCACCTGCTCCTTGGGCAGGTAGATGATCGTGGTCGCTACGCCGTCGCCGGGCCCCAGGTGGTGCAGTTCCACGGTTTTATCACCCAGTTCGATAGACAGATAGGTCTTAAAGGAGATGTCCACCTTATCTGGGACAAAGCCATACTCATCTAACTGGAAGATGTCGGCGCACGCGACATGACAGATGACCTGGGCGGCGGGGAAGATCTCCGTGCCTCCTGTGTGGTTGTAGTGCTCATGGGTCAGCGCGATGTGGGTTACGGGTTGGTCGGTGAGTTCGGCGATGGCCTGTTTGAGCATCTGGCCGCGGGCGGCATTGGCCGGATCCGTGATCAGTACGCCTTCATTCGTCACCACAACCAGGCTGCTGTAGAAGCCGCCGAAGTAGTGATAGACGCCCTCATCCAGCTGGGTCATGGTCGGTTCCGGCATCTGGGGCGCCTGTTGTGTCTCGGTCGCCTCTGCTGCATGTGGTGACGGGTAGAGGATGACGTCCCAATGCTCAATGATCTTGCCATCCGCCATTTTGTAGATGTTAGCGCCTTTGCCTGCCGCCAGCGGATTCTCTTCGGCTCCGACGATCATTGGCTGGTTGTAGAGCCATACATAGGGGCCGTCTGCGGAAAGCAAAAGAATTTCAGCGCCAAAGTCAGGCTCCTGCTCAAAAAACCCCGTGAAGATCTCGATACGCCCATCTACCCCATCTGGCTCTCCGGGGTTGTGCTCTTTGTGATTGTCGCCAAAGATATCGGGCAACAAGTCAAAATTATGGGGTGGGCTGAAGAACTCTGTCCATAGCTTGCGGATGACTTCTTTGTTGCGCTCCATCTCCTCTTCACTGACCGGTTCGGTCACAGCAGGCGTCAACTCCTCAAACATGGTATGACCGCTGACGGTCTCTTCGGGAATATATTGCTGGGATTCCCAATGTTCGACGATTCGCCCATCTTTCAGACGGTAAATCTCGATAATCGCCAAGCCAACCCACTCATTCCCCTGTTCGCCGGTGGGATTGATTTGGGCATGAACCCAGACGAGATCGTCATCGGCGGCCATGCGTTTGATCTCCCAGATGGCATCGGGGAACTGGTTGAAATTGCTCAGGAAAGTCGTCTTTAATACCTCTACACCGCCCAGTAACGCTTCGCTATGTTCGGTGTAGTCGCTGGCATAGAGTTCATCCAGCAGATCCACATTGCGGCCGTTGAGCGCTTCATCGTAAAGACGCTGGATGATGGCTTTGTTCGCGTCTTCGCTGTAAGCTTTGCCATAGAGTCCATCCGCGGGCGCGGCAGCCAGCGCCGGAATCGGATTGGCTGCCTGAACTACTGACAGGATAAGGCCGACCACAAGGATTGGTACCCATCGTCTTACTCGTTGTATATACATTGAATCCTCCATTCGTGGTCGGCCAGGAATTTCCAGGCGACATGATACTCGTAAAGTGGTCAGTGACCGGTAACTGCACGTTGCCGGTCACTGACCACTGGCGCTTAGCCTCCGTGCATCAGCCCCATGGCCATGCGGAAGACATGCTTGGCAAACGCAGTGTCGTACTCGCCCCATTCTGCATATTGGGGGAGCGATATCTGTTCATGCAGCGAGAATGAGGCGCCATAGGCTGCAGTGACGCCACTTTGTTCGATGATGGGTTGCAACACTGCGTTCACGGCCTGGTACAGATCTTCATAGTAGCCGGCTGCTTCGCGCAGGTCTTGCGGGTCGGTTCCGGGGGAGTGGCCATTGATGGCGTGTTTGAGATTCCAGCTAGCGACCTCGTTAAGAATTTTGCGCACGCCCAGGGGATTCTTGTCGTCCATAAACAGGGCATTCGTCAGGGCACGCGGTTCGTAGAGATCAGCGGACATGACCACCTGCTCTTTGGGCAGGTAGATGATCGTGGTCGCTACGCCGTCGCCGGGTCCCAGGTGGTGCAGTTCCACGGTTTTATCACCCAGTTCGATAGACAGATAGGTCTTAAAGGTGATGTCCACTTCATCTGGGACAAGGCCATACTCATCTAACTGGAAGATGTCGGCGCACGCGACATGACAGATGACCTGGGCGGCGGGGAAGATCTCCGTGCCTCCTGTGTGGTCGTAGTGTTCATGGGTCAGCGCGATGTGGGTTACGGGTTGGTCGGTGAGTTCGGCGATGGCCTGTTTGAGCATCTCGCCGCGGGCGGCATTGGACGGATCCGTGATCAGTACGCCTTCATTCGTCACCACAACCAGGCTGCTGTAGAAGCCGCCGAAGTAGTGATAGACGCCCTCATCCAGCTGGGTCATGGTCGGTTCCGGCATCTGGGGCGCCGCCTGTTGTGTCTCGGTCGCCTCTGCTGCAGGTGGTGACGGGTAGAGGATGACGTCCCAATGCTCAATGATCTTGCCATCCGCCATCTTGTAGATGTCAGCGCCTTTGCCTGCCGCCAGCGGATTCTCTTCGGCTCCGATGATCATTGGCTGGTTGTAGAGCCATACATAGGGGCCGTCTGCGGAAAGCAAAAGAATTTCAGCGCCAAAATTAGGCTCCTGCTCAAAAAGCCCCGTGAAGATCTCGATAAGCCCATCTACCCCATCTGGCTCTCCGGGGTTGTGCTCTTTGTGATTGGCGCCATAGATAGCGGGCAAAATGTCAAAATTATGGGGTGGGTTGAAGAACTCTGCCCATAGCTTGCGGATGACTTCTTTGTTGCGCTCCATCTCCTCTTCACTGACCGGTTCGGTCACAGCAGGCGTCAACTCCTCAAACATGGTATGACCGCTGACGGTCTCTTCGGGAATATATTGCTGGGATTCCCAATGTTCGACGATTCGTCCATCTTTCAGACGGTAAATCTCGATAATCGCCAAGCCAACCCACTCATTCCCCTGTTCGCCGGTGGGATTGATTTGGGCATGAACCCAGACGAGATCGTCATCGGCGGCCATGCGTTTGATCTCCCAGATGGCATCGGGGAACTGGTTGAAATTGCTCAGGAAAGTCGTCTTTAATACCTCTACACCGCCCAGTAACGCTTCGCTATGTTCGGTGTAGTCGCTGGCGTAGAGTTCATCCAGCAGATCCACATTGCGGCCGTTGAGCGCTTCATCGTAAAGACGCTGGATGATGGCTTTGTTCGCGTCTTCGCTATAAGCCCTGGCATAGAGTCCATCCGCGGGCGCGGCAGCCAGCGCCGGCATTGGATTGGCTGCGTACACTGTTGACAGGATAAGGCCAATCACAAGGATTGGTACCCATCGTCTTACTCGTTGTATATACATTGAATTCTCCATTCGTGGTCGGCCAGGAATCTCCAGGCGACATGATACTCGTAAAGTGGTCAGTGATCAGCAACTTGCAGTTAGCGGTCACTGACCACACGGGCGCTTAGCCTCCGTGTATCAGCCCCATGGCCATGCGGAAGACATGCTTGGCAAACGCAGTGTCGTACTCGCGCCATTCTGCATATTGGGGGAGCGATATCTGTTCATGCAGCGTGGCCAAGATACCAAAGGCTGCGCCGGCGCCACCTTGTTCGACGATGGGTTGCAACACTGCGTTCACGGCCTGGTACAGATCTTCATAGTAGCCGGCTGCTTCGCGCAGGTCTTGCGGGTCGGTTCCGGAGGAGTGGGCATTGATGGCGTGTTTGAGATTCCAGCTAGCGACCTCGTTAAGAATTTTGCGCACCCCCAGCAGATTTTTGTCGTCCATAAGCAGGGCATGCGTCAGGGCACGCGGTTCGTAGAGATCAGCGGACGTGACCACTTGCTCTTTGGGCAGGTAGATGATCGTGGTCGCTACGCCGTCGCCGGGCCCCATGTGGTGCAGTTCCACGGTTTTATCACCCAGCCGGATAGACAGAAAGTGTTTAAAGGAGATGTCCACCTTATCTGGGACAAGGCCATACTCATCTAACTGGAAGATGTCGGCGCACGTGACATGACAGATGATTTGGGCAGCGGGGAAGATCTCCGTGCCTCCTGTGTGGTCGTAGTGTTCATGGGTCAGCACGATGTGGGTTACGGGTTGGTCTGTGAGTTCGGCGATGGCCTGTTTGAGCATCTCGCCGCGGGCGGTATTGGACGGATCCGTGATCAGTACGCCTTCATCCGTCACCACAACCAGGCTGCTGTCGAAGTTGCCAACGAAGTGATAGACGCCCTCATCCAGCTGGGTCATGGTCGGCGCCGGCGTCTGGGAGTAGACGACGTCCCAATGCTCGATGATCTTGCCATCTTCCATCTTGTAGATGTCAGCGCCTTTGCCTGCCGCCAGCGGATTCTCTTCGGCTCCGACGATCATTGGCTGGTTGTAGAGCCATACATAGGGTCCGTCTGCGGAAAGCAAAAGAATTTCAGCGCCAAAGTCAGGCACCTGCTCAAAAAGCCCCGTGAAGATCTCGATAAGCCCATCTACCCCATCTGGCTCTCCGGGGTTGTGCTCTTTGTGATTGGCGTCAAAGATAGCGGGCAAAAGGTCAAAATTATGGGGTGGGTTGAAGAACTCTGCCCATAGCTTGCGGATGACTTCTTTGTTGCGCTCCATCTCCTCTTCACTGACCGGTTCGGTCACAGCAGGCGTCAACTCCTCAAACATGGTATGACCGCTGACGGTCTCTTCGGGAATATATTGCTGGGATTCCCAATGTTCGACGATTCGCCCATCTTTGAGACGGTAAATCTCGATAATCGCCAAGCCAACCCACTCATTCCCCTGTTCGCCGGTGGGATTGATTTGGGCATGAACCCAGACGAGATCGTCATCGGCGGCCATGCGTTTGATCTCCCAGATGGCATCGGGGAACTGGTTGAAATTGCTCAGGAAAGTCGTCTTTAATACCTCTACACCGCCCAGTAACGCTTCGCTATGTTCGATGTAGTCGCTGGCGTAGAGTTCATCCAGCAGATCCACATTGCGGCCGTTGAGCGCTTCATCGTAAAGACGCTGGATGATGGCTTTGTTCGCGTCTTCGCTATAAGCCCTGGCATAGAGTCCATCCGCTGGCGCGGCAGCCAGCGCCGGCATTGGATTGGCTGCGTATACTGTTGACAGGATAAGGCCAATCACAAGGATTGGTACCCATCGCCTCGTTCGTTGTGTGTGCATCGGATCCTCCTTTTATGTTGAGATGTGATTGATACTGCGCGGCACAAAGTTTCAAGGCTCATCTACCGTTATGGATGCAATGCAGGCTTTCTCTGACTGACAAGTCGCGGTTTGCATCACGTTTGGAGGATGAACGAAATCGTACTGATACAGTTCAGTATAGCATATTCCAGCAACAATGTCAGCGGCAACCGTCAATCGATGTGTCATCGAAATTCAGGACAGAAAGGCAAAATGTCACATGACAGATGACACTGGAAATTATGACATTGATTATGGTATTCTCTTTATTTTATGAATGAGCGAACCGATCTCTCAAAACAGATTGAACCCGGACTGATTCCGACAATGCGCGTCTTTGTCATCTACTGGATTGCGCATTGGATTGTGGGCGCCGTTATTTTCCACCTTTTTCTGCGGCTAGAAGGTCCTTTGCCGGTTTCCCAACGTGCAGTTCTGGTCGGCATTCATCTGTTGACATTGGGTTTACTTAGCTGGGACGTTGCTCAACAACTGCTGAGAAGCTGGTTTCTGCCGTTCGTTGTATCACTGGCATCGATTCCCTTCTTTCTGGAGCGGATCTGGCTTATTCTGCCGGTTCTGCAGCCCAATCCACATTTAGAATCGCTTTTTAGCGCAATTTTACTCTTTGATGACTTTGTCTTGTGCATACTGATTGTGGCATGGCAATATCGCTTTCGAGCGGTAGCGCTCTATGTGGTGATGGTGTCGCTGGGGGATGCCGCAATTACATGGCCCGTGCGTGATGTTCACATAGGGGCATTTGGCGATGTTATGGCGCATATCATCTTTCGCGGCCTCATCTATTTGTTGCTGGGATACGTGGTGACGCATCTGCGCAGCATCAATCGCAAACAGCGGCGGGAGTTGGTAGAAAGCCACACGGCTCAGGTAGCGGCCAATGAGAAGATGGCCCGGTATGCTGCGGCAGTAGAGCAGTTGACGGTCAGCCGGGAGCGCAACCGCCTGGCGCGCGAGTTACACGATACCTTGGCCCATTCACTGAGTGCCATTGCGGTTCAGTTACAGGCGATAACTTCGCTCTGGGAGGCGGACCCACAGAAAGCGCAGACGATCTTAGCCCGGGCGGAAAAGTCGGCTGATGACGGCCTTGTCGAAGCTCGTCGCGCTCTGCAGGCATTGCGAGCGGCGCCGCTGGAAGAGTTTGGTCTGACGATTGCGCTGCGCGAATTGGCGAAGTCAGCCGCAGAGCGGGCGGATTTAGAGGTCGAGATCGGTATTCCCGACCTGATTGTCCCCCTACCCTCTCACATCGAACAAAATATTTACCGTATCCTGCAAGAAGCCTTGGAAAATGTGGTGCGCCATGCACGCGCCTGTCATCTGACAGTACAGATGGAGCAAACTGCCGAACAACTCAGATTCCTCGTGGCTGATGATGGTCATGGGTTTGAGCCGAGTCGGCGTGCTCGTCGTATGGGGCTGCGCGGGATGTATGAGCGGGCCGAATTAATTGGCGGCGCGCTGGATGTAGACAGCCGACCGCAACACGGAACACGTATTTCTTTTGCTTTGGAGTTAACCTATGCAGCCAATTCGCGTTCTACTCTGTGATGATCAGACTGTTGTCCGCGAAGGATTGGAGGCGATTCTCAGCGTTGTCCCTCATATTGAGGTGGTGGGAGCCGCTGAACATGGCGAGGAAGCGGTTCAGATGGTAGAGCGTTTTCAGCCACATGTGGTGCTGATGGACTTGAACATGCCTGTGATGAATGGTGTGCAGGCCACGCGCCATATTCGTGAACGGTATCCAGATGTGCAGGTGTTGGCGCTGACAACCTATGCCACAGATGAATGGGTCTACGATGCAATTCGGGCTGGCGCGGCGGGCTATCTGCTCAAAAATACCAAGCGGGATGCGCTTGTGCAGGCGATTGAGGGGATCGCGTCGGGCGAGGCGCAGCTCAGTCCGGATGTGGCGCGTAAGCTGATGAATTATGTCACGCATACCTCAGTAGAGCCGCTTGCAGACCTGAGCAAGCGCGAACGCGAGATTTTGCGACGGATTGCTCAAGGGAAGACAAACCGTGATATCGCCACTGAACTCTATCTTGCGCCAGGCACGGTACGCAACTATGTAAGCGAGCTCTTCGCCAAGTTAGATGTATCCGACCGTACGGAAGCGGCGGTGTTGGCGGTAAAGTTCGGTATCGAATAGACGGCTCATTTCTGCGCTAGGCGGGAGGAAATTCGATAAGCTGACTTTCCTGGATTGTGCGCATGTTCATCTCGTATTGAAGCGTGGAATCGAACTCGAAGGCCAGCCGGCCGCGGGCCTGGGCCAGGTAGGTCGCGAAGAGTTGACCGGGCGCGCAATAGACGATCGGGGACAGCGCTTCGCGCACCGGGCCGGCGACTGGAAGCGCCACATCAGCGGCCTCTGCCAACGCAAGGTTGGTTTCGTCGGTGATCACAACGGCACACCCTCCCATTGTCTGCGCCGTGCGCGCCAACTCCTGAATCCGAGTCATGCTGCGGCCGGGCGGCGCGATGAACAGGACTTGGGTCCCTGGCCCGGTGAGGAAGAACTGCTCGTGGGCCCATTCCTCCAGCTCCTGGGAAACGCCGTACACGCGCGGGAGTTCATAAGTTTTGGCGGCGTAGAACAAGCTGGTCGCCAGGCTGGGGCCGGCCCCCAGAATCGTGAATGTGTCGATGTCTTTGACCTGCTCGGCATATGCTTTGGCCGCTGGCGCGCAGATGCGCACTGTCTCGGCGATCAACCCCGCGGTTGCCTGCAACTCGGCGCGCAAAGCGTCTGCTTCGTCCGCTGACAGATGGCCGCGTGCCGCGCCGATATGAAAGGCAAGCAGATACAACGTCGTCAAACTCGCCAGGTAATTCACCAGGCCAAACGAACCACGCTGTGGTTTCTCACCGTCCGGGTCACTTGCCAGGTTGCTGGGCATGCCGATACGTTCACCTTCGAGCCGCACGCTCTGATCCAGGATGGAGTCGGCCTCCTGGGCTAACCAGCCTTGGCGATTGCCGGTAATCGCGACTGCGCGCGCGCCGGCCAGCCGCGCGTTCACTAGCGCTTCGACGGAGCGGGTGGCTTTGCCTGAGTTTGAGATGCCAAAGACCAGAGATCGGGCCGGCATGAATTCAGCGACATAGCGTCCGAATTCCAGGGCCTCCACGGCCTCGGTCGGCACGCCGGCATAGCGGGCAAAAGCATAGCGCGCCGCCAGACCGGCGAAATACGAATCTCCACAGCCGGTTATGTAGATGTGGGATATTTCGGTAAAGAGAGACCTATCCATCGTCTCAAGTTGCGGTTGCACCGAGGCCATCACGGCTGGGATGGCAGGGCCTTGGGCGCTGATTTCGTTCAGCATATCGTCTATGGTAACGGGGATCGGCTCCCCGAATTCAGCCTGACGTATCGGGCGCGCGCGCATCGGTTGTTTCTCCATGTGTGCGTTTTGCATTGGTCACTGGCAAGTAGGCTCTACATGACCAGCTTCACCTGCCCTTCCTCCACCACAACCTCATAGGTGCGTAGTTTGAAGGTATAGCCAAAGGCTTTACCGCTCTTGAGGTGGTACTCCATCCCGTGGCCAGGGCAGACCAACACCTCACCGTCATAGGCCCATTCAGTTTCCCAACCGGTTTCAGCGTTGCAGATCACCGTGCCTTGCAGCCGGCCTCGGCTCAGGGGCGCGGACTGATGCGGACAGCGGCCATACAGGGCATAATACTCGCCATCGATGTTGAATACCGCGATCACTGCACGGCCCACCTGTACTTCCATCCGTGTGCCTGGTGGAAAGTCTTCCACCGCCGCAACGGTGATTTTGCGTTTCGAGCGGCTGCTAGGCGAGGGCTGTTGTGGCATTATTTCTGTGGCGGCAATCCGAAGAATCGGAGCGCGTTTTCACCCAGGATCTTGCGGCGAAGATTCTCGTCCATATCGTAGCGCATGAAACCGGCGATCAGATCCCGCTCCAGGTGCGGCCAGTCGGAGGCCCACATGGTCGTGTTCTGGCCTTGGTACAGTTCGATCAGCTTGACCAGATCGCCGCGTCCTGGCAGCGCCTCCAGCTCGTGGGAGCCAATGTGCCAGGCGCGGATGTAGTCGCTGGGCTTTTTCTCCAAGGCTGGCAACTCGGTTCGATAGCGGAGATAGGCGGCATCGAGCCGATACATAATGAAGGGCATCCATGTGAGACCAGCCTCGAGCACAGCAAATTTCAGGTTGGGAAAGCGGACAGGAATGCCGGCGCACACCACGGACATGATCTGTAGCATCGACGTGAAAGGGAAGCCCATACTGTTGACCTGCATGAGCGTTGGGAAATGCGCCACGCGCAGTGGGTAGTTGTCGTGGATAAGGGCCTCGATGCCGTGAAAACAAATTGGGAGGCTGTGCCTGGCGGCGGCCTCAAAGATGGGCCAGTATTTCTGATCTCCTATCGGTGGATTGACCCCGACATCTGGGATACACACGCTCACGATGTCGGGGTGACCGGCGTGGTGGTCGATCTCCTCTGCTGCCCGTTCAGGGTATTGCGGCGCGACGACGATGGCGATCTTGATGCCGGCCAGATTTTGGTAGGCGTCGACCATATATTCATTGTAGGCTGTGGCCAGGGCTGCCGCCCACTTTGGTTCGGGCAGATAGCCGATTGGCAGCAGTTCGCTGGGGAAGAGAATGCTATAGTCGATAATGCCCTTTTCCATCCGCTTCAGCAACTCTTGCTTGCTCGCCAGCTTGGCGCGCGGCGGTTTGTCATACGAGGAGCCGAGCCAGGCGATATGAGCGATCATGTTCCGCAGAGAGTTTCCTGGCTCGCCCTTGAAGTCCACCTGCAGGATGGTTTCCAGCCGTTTTCTGAAATGCCCCTCCATGTAGTCGAGCATGAACATGAGGGTGTCATCCACATGAACGTCGACATCCACAATGGTGTACTCTGCGAGTTCGTCGGAGTACTGATCGAGGTCTTCATCCTGGACGGGGTTGAAGGATGGCTCGACCTTTTGCACTTTGACGCTCTGCGCATCCGTTGCCATCGAACGAACTCCAATCGTTATCGAGCGCTGCCAGTCGGGGCAACCCTTATGGTTGCTCAGGGTCTGACCGCTCTTATGTAGTGGTGTATGGAGTTTAGCAGACACCAGAGCGCGCATCCAAATCAGGCGGTAGATGTTCGGCTGTCAACTGCCTTTGCCGCGCGCGGGTTCAGCGCGTCGATAAGTCCGTCGCCTACCAGATTGACGCTCAGAACGAGCAAGGTCAGCACAAGACCGGGGAAGCCGGGGTACCATGGGGCTGTTGTAATATAGCCGCGTCCATCGCTGATGATCGATCCCAGGCTGGGGGTCGGGGGTTGAATGCCGAAGCCGAAGAAACTCAGGCCGGCTTCATACATGATCGCGCCGGGAATCCCCATCGAAAAGGCGACAATGATCGGGCCCATGCAGTTGGGCAATACATGGCGCAGCAGGATTCGTCGATTGCCGGCGCCCACACAGCGGGCTGCCTCAACGTATGTCTGTTCCCTGATCGACAAGACGTGACCTCGCACCAAGCGAGCGACATCGGGCCAGGCCACGAGCGCTAGAGCCACACAGACTGTGACGAGCCCAGGACCGAGCACGGCTGTCACGGTCATAGCCAGAAGAATCACGGGAAAAGCAAGCATGATATCCGTAATCCGCATGATGACACTATCTATGATGCGGGGGAAGAAACCGGAGATGAGGCCCAGCAGTGTGCCGGCCACCATCGACACGCCGCGCACCAGGAGACCCACGATGAGCGAGGTGCGCAAGCCGAAAATAACCCGCGCGAAGATGTCGCGTCCTAACTGGTCTGTGCCAAACAGGTTGCGCTGGCTCGGCGGATAAGGCGGCGTGATCGTCCTGCCATTCTGTTCACGGCGCATTTCGATCTGTGTTGGATCGCGGACGATGTAGGGCGCAAAACCAGCGAGTAGAATGAAAACGAGGATGACCCCGATGCCGAGCAATGGAATCTGGTTTTCAACGCCTGGCGACAGTGCGTTTCTTTTCAATCAGCGCCTCCGGTTTTCAAGGCCAAGACGCAGACGCTGCAAGGAAAAACCAGGGATTTCATTGCGTCTCCGCGTCTTGGCGACGTTGCGTTTCTTTTCAAGACGATCTTGCCGGAACCGTCGCCAATGTGGCGTGTCATCCTGCGGATGTGGAGCGCCACCTTGCGGTTCAAACGTAGCGAATTCGCGGATTAATGAAGGCATACAGAATATCCACCACCAGGTTGACCGCAGATACGGCGACGGCCAGGATCATCACCGAGGCCTGCAAAGCTGGTAAATCCCTGAAAACCAGGGCGTCATAGGCGTACTTCCCGATTCCGGGCCAGGCGAAGATGATCTCAATCATTGGGATACCGCCCAGCAAGCGCACAAAATCGGCGCCGATGGTTGTCACGATGGGAATGAGAGCGTTGGGGAGGATGTGTCGGCGCATAATCAACGTCCCCTGTAATCCCTTTGCGCGTGCGGTGCGAATGTAATCTTCATTTATGACTTCGATCAACGCGGCGCGCGTGATGCGAGCCAGCAGCCCCAAAGACGGCAATGCCAGGGTGATTGCCGGCAGAATCACAAAGCGATCGAAGCCAGCGCCATATCCTGACGGCGGCAGAAGACGCAGGGACACCGCGAAGACGATCTGCAACATGAGGGCCAGCCAGAAGAGCGGGAAGGAGAGATTCAGCGCCGCGATCGTCATAATCAGCCGATCGGCCCAGCCGTTGCGCCGCGCCGCGGCGATGACACCCAGCCATATCCCGATCAGGCTGCTTGTCACCTCGGCGGCAAGCGCCAACTGCACAGTTTTGGGGAAGACCTCGATCAAATCCGCCAGGATGGGGCGACGCGATTGGTAGGAGCGTCCGAAGTCTCCCAGCGCCAGACGCCTCAGATTGTCCAGATACTGGATCCAGATAGGGCGGTCAAACCCCATCTCCTGGCGGATGGTTTCCACAACATCGGGATTGGCGAAGGGGCCGGCCATCAAGCGGGCAGGGTCTCCGGGCAAGATGTGCAACAGGACAAACAGCATGGTGACAAGCCCGATGAGGATGGGGATGAATAGCAGTAGCCGGCGAATGATGTAACGGAGCATGCTGCGATAGACTATGTCGTCGCTACGGACAAAAGTATAGCTCCTCTGAATAGAATGCAGAGACGCGGAGCCGCCATGGCGCAAAGTTATGTCGCGCTATTCCTTGCGCCATGGCGACATTGCGTTGAAACAAAGTGCGCTGCGCGGCGGGTTGGCGTGTCTAATGAACAATGCAACGCCCTCAGATGGAAAGGTCTCTCAGGTTGTAGTCTTTGAGGATGCTCTCCCGCGTTGTTTCATTCCACCGATTGTCCTCCTCCCGCTCTGTCAGGGGCTTGTAGACGTAGCGGGGCTCGTGGGGGAAGCGTTGCCGCCGGGCATCGATGGCCAGGGCGATCAGGCGGGAGCGCTCGTGGATACGCGCTGCGTCATAGAGCACCGGCTCGCCACTGTGCTGGGTGCGGACGTTGAGTACGGAGCGACGGCGGTGAAATCCGAAATTGATGGTCATGCGTTTGTGCGGCGAGGTGTTGGCGAACGAGCCGTGCAGGGCTTGGCGATTGGACATGACCACGTCGCCTGGCTGGCACACCATCGGCACTGCTCCGGGCAGTCGATCAGAGCCGTTGTTGGCCTCGATCAGCGCCTTGATATCGATTTTGCCTTGCTTGTGGGAGCCGGGCAGCACCCAGACCCCGTTGGCGGCAGTGCTTCCATAGAGTTGCGCCATGAAATTGAACCCGTGCGTACCTTCGTCCCAGTCTGGTCTGTCCCAGTGGGTCGTTCCGTCGTGATGCCAGGCCACCGAGGCTCCCAATCCCGCTGGTTTGACGATGATCGACTCGGTAAACGGCGTGAAATCGGGGCCGTTGATCTGTTCGGCGATGGACAGCAGCTGCGGGTGGCCGTAGAGCCGAAGGCAGGAGTCCATGATCTGGAGGGGGGCGGAGATATTGGAAATAACATAATCGGGGGCGTCGGCGGGGGGCAGAGGTTCGCTCATCTTGGCCGGGTGGCGGCCGTTGGCCAGCTGCGTGCCGCCATAGGGGTCGCTCAACGGCTTGGCAAAGCGGAACGTTGGCCGCGTGAACTCGGTTCCCAGGGCGGGTCGGCCTTGGGCGTCAACCGTCGCATCTTTGGTGTGCGGCGCCCGCTCGAACACGTATTCCAGATCCGTTTGCAGGTCGTGGAGCTCCTCCGCGCTCAGGGCTCCTTCGAATACGTAGAAACCGCATCGCCCGTAGGCTTCTGTGATCTCCTGGTCAAGCGTGCCGTCATCGTCGAATCTGATCGGGCCGCGATTGCCCAGCGCGTAGGCTATACGCTCCCCTTCACGAATATAGGCGTCCATAGTAGTGGCCTCCTCTGCTCCAGATGTCATGCTCATTGTATACCTCCCAAACCTCAGTGACCAGTGGTCAGGCGCAAGGCCTGCCTCTACTGATCACTGAGTGCAAAGCGGCTGTGCTCAGCATCATGGATCACTGACCACGAACCACTGCGGTTCTCACTCCGCTAACCAGACTCGGTGGAACATATGCGTATCCATAGGCGAGGGGACATAGTTCTGCACGCGTGGTCGTGAGACATCGACGTAGATGTTGTGCGTAAGCGGAATGTAGGGCAAATCCTCGGCGAACTGCGCGTCCACGGCCTGGTAGAGTTTGGCCCGTTCGGCATCATCGACTGTTGCGCGGGCAGTGGCGATATTGGCATCCACATTGGCGTTGGCGTAGCGGGCGTAGTTGCCGCCGGAGCCCAAATTGTCGGAGTGCATGAGCGGGTAGTAGAACCCATCCGGGTCGGCATAGTCTGTCACACGATACATCCAGGCCAGGCTATAGTTCCCTGATTCCAGGGCTTCCATGTAGGGGCCGAACTCAGTGGGCCTGATTTCAATGGCAATGCCAATTTCCTTCAGATTGGCCTGATAGATCTCCAGCAGCTTGATCAGGTTGCCCCACGGCGGGAGGATGACCTCGAACGAGCCTGGGACGCCATCCGCAAAGCCAGCCTCTGCCATCAACGCCTTGGCTGTTTCCAAATTGGTTGGATAGTGCAACATAGCGCCTTCATCGAAGCCCAAGAGCCCTGGGGGCAATACGCCTTGGGCAACTGTGGCCCGCCCTTGCAAGCTGGCAATGACAGCATCCAGATCAAGCGCGTAGCGGACGGCCTGGCGCAGTTTGGGATTGGCGCCAAAGGGCTCCTTGTCCAGGTTGACCGCCAGGAAATCGGTGTGGAAGGTCTCAGCCCAACCGAGTTTCTCTTTGAAGACCGGATCGGCGCTGAAGCGCTGCCAATGAGCTGGCGGCACCCAGGCGATATCCAATCGCTCGGCATCCAGTTCGACGATGCGCGTGTTCTCGTCTTGAATGAAGCGGAACTGAACCGCATCCAGATAGGGACGCCCGTTCCAATAGTCATCGAAAGCATTTAGCGTCACATCTTGATTGAGGTTCCAGTCACCCAATGAGAATGGGCCGGCAGAAACTACATTCTGCCCGAAGTCCTCGCCCCACTTTTCCACCTCTTCCCTGGGCACCACAGCCAGGTTGATGCTGGCGAGCATCGACTTGAACGGCGCCAAAGGCTCGGCCAGTGTAATTTCCAGAGTATGCGAATCCAGGGTTCTGATACCGCTGACTTCATCGGCCGCGCCCTCCTGAAATGCCTGCGCGCCGACGACGATTGACAACATCCAAGCCTTGGGACTTCTGGTCGCCGGATTCAGCACGCGTTCGAAGCTGTATTTAAAGTCATCCGCCGTAATCTCCCGGCCGTTGTGGAATTTGGCGCCCTGGCGCAGGTGGAAGGTCCAGATCGTGCCATCGTCGGACACGGCAAAGCTTTCGGCGATGGCCGGTTCGATCTCCCGGCCATCGGGCGACAGGCGGAAGAGTCCTTCGAGAAGGTTGGGCGCGATCACACCCTGGTCCCAGCCAGCGATGGCGGCCGGATCGAAGTTCTTTGGATCCGATGAGACGAAGCCAATTACGACGCCTCCCATCCGCGGCCCTTCACTCGGCGCGGATTCGCTGGCCTGGGAATCGTCGGATTGGGCCGCTCCTGTGGAGTCGGTCGATGATATCGGCAGTGCTGCGCAGGCAACCATGAGAGATGCCAGCAGAGCTACGCACAACGTCAGCAACACATGCTGCATAGATTTCATTTGAATTTCCTCCTTGCGGTATTCCCGCCGGTTCAATGTCCGGTTGTGATGTATATGGTTGCGCTCATATCTTTTTGCGTTGAAGTCGGATTTGAGGATAAGGTGTCATGGTGAGCTTATATCAATAGAGGGCCCCTTGTCAAGATTTCGATTTCTGGCCCGAAAGGCGATCTCGCAACCGCTGCACCCTTGACTGGGCCACGCGCGGGTCAACCTTCAGAGCATGTAGAACACCGAAATCTTCGATGATGAATGAGGCCGAAACCGCGCCGTACAGGGCTGCCTGGATCGGGTCGCCGGTCTGCGACAGACCGACTAAGAAGCCGCCGCAGAAGGCATCGCCGGCTCCGGTTGGATCGACAACCTGAGTGGGATAGGGCGGTATCTGATGCCAATCCTCCTCGTCATGCAGGGCCATGCGCATGCCTCGGGCGCCCATCTTCACCCCGATTCCCCGCGGCCCAAAGGCAAGTAGCCGTCGGGCGGCCTCAAAAACATGCGCATGCTGGGCTTCGCCCTGTTGGTGGGATAGGCGCACACTGTGAGGGCTGAGCGCCCCGCGCGTCTGCGGCGCATAGTGCGAAGCCTGAAATGTTTTTCGAACGGCATCCGCATGAGCTGTCAATTCTTCAATGCTCGGCAACAGATAGTCGATGTTCTGGAGCAGATCTGCATCGACTTGGGCTTCCTGATCCCAGTCCCACCAGGGCCAATCGAAACTGATCACGATCCGCTCGCCTCTAAGCTGCTTGAGGAAAGCTGCATTGGCGCGGCTGCGTTCCAGCGGACCCGGCGCCAGATGGGCGAAAGACGCATCTGACGCCACTTCTGCCCATTGCGTGGGGGCCGGGGAGAAGAGGGGCCACAGCCGGCGATGTAGCGGACTTCCCGTGTCGGTGTACTCACTGACGAGGTCGATGATCTCGCCGGCATGGGGCGGCAAGATCTCCCGTGCTTCGTCGATGCGGTCGGTGCGTCGGCCATCCGCAAAGTAGAATGCGCGCGAGCGCAACAGATGGGCTTCTGGAATCTGGGAGATGGCTGAAATGTCGATGCCGGCTTCAGCCAGTCGATCGAGCCACGCTCTGGGAAAGTCTGCGCCGACCACGCTGACGAGGGTAACGCGGGCGCCCCACAGACGCATGCCAGCGGCAGCGTAGACTGCATTGCCGCCAAGCTGCCGGGGCGCGATCTGTCCATCGGGTGTGACAACATCGTCCAATGTGCAGTTGCCCACTGCCAGGAACTTAGGAGACGTCTGCTGGCTAAAGCCAGCGATTTTTTCGAGATCGATCGTTGTCTGCAAGCCGTTTCGGTATTCCCGCCGGTTCAATGGCTGAGTTGTGATTTATAGGGTTGCGCTCATACTCACACTCGCATGCGCAGCATAGGATGGCTGAACGAGACAGCGATCGTTTCAGCGGTGCGCATCGACTTTGTGCCCGGTGTCATGAAATGAATGGCATAGGCCCGGCGTTGACGGTCAGTTGTGTTGGGAGCAGTGCGATGCAAGGTCTGACAATGGTGAAGGGTGATGCCGCCGGCTGGCAGGTCGGCTACGACCGTCTGGGAATCATCTACCTGTTTGCCCATATCCAGAAGGACATCGCTACCCTGGGCCTGATCGTGGATCATGGGACGCAAGTGAGAGCCTGGGATGAACTGCATGGCCCCATTGCGCAAATCCACGTCGTCCAAAGTGAGCCAGCAACTAACCAGATTGGCTGGCAGACATTGCCAGTAGGCATTATCCTGATGCCAGAAGATGGGGCCACCGTGATGCGGCGGCTTATACAGCGCCTGGTTGTGAAACAGCTGAATATTGGGGCCAAGTAGATCTTCAATGATGTCGAGGATGCGCTCATGGTAGGTGAGTTTGTGGAAGTGGAGATTGTGCTCAGAGATCTGCATAAATTGGAGCATCTCCTGCCGCTCCCCCTCATCATGATCATGCGCGTCATCGTCAACAGCAAGGTTGCGGACAGGACGTTCGCCGCTGCGCGCCAGCGCAAATTCCGCATCGTACTCGCGACGCATTCGCTCAATCAGGTCGTCGTTGAGCACTTTGCCGACGATCAGATACCCATCTTCCCAAAAGCGAGCAACCTGCTTCTGCGTCAGGGCTTTGTACCCCGTTTGGTTTGTAGCGGATTCAGTGGTTTGCATCAGGTGGTTCTCCTTTTCGGTATTCCCGCCGGTTCAATGTCTGAGTCGTGATATAGTCACTACAGCCAGGGCCGGCCGCGTGAGAGGCAACAGAATGCGCGGAATAAGACACCCAGGCGGCATCCAGTTCCCTGCGAATATGGTCAGGGAAGATTGGCGCGGCAAAAATATGCGGCAAAATATGCAGCCACGGTGGCATCTGCCTGAGGAGAGCCTGCAGGATATGACATGAGCAGTATCTGTGCCAGTCGTTCTGCCAGGAGGATTCGAACTCCCAGCGCAGTGAAGTTTCGGGAGAATGGAAACGGGAAAGCGCAGGATATTCTACTACGCCGACCTCCGAAAAGTCAAGCGCACAGTCAAGCGCAATCGATCATGCGCCGCGCCGCTGGCGTCGCTGCGAATCTCGTGCCCAATGCTTGTCGAACTGGATTTGCACTGTTATACTGAATGCAATGAATTCGCAAAAGAAAGGGATAAGGAGACGGAAGGCGCCATGCAAAGCCCGGGCAACGAGATGCCAATGAGCCAGAGAATCCTGATGGAAAAGCAGAGGTCGATCCGCTAAAATGTCGTTAGGCAAAGTCGCCACCATGGAGTGAATTCGTGAGCCAACCGCGCATTGTCGTCATCGGGGCTGGGGCGATGGGCCGCCGGCACATCGAATACATTCACGCCAGCGAATGCTGCGAACTGGCCGCTGTCTGCGATGCGGATTCGCAGACGGCCCGGCTGGCTGCGGAATTTGATGCGCCGTTCTTCCATGAGTACACGGAGGCCCTGGATCTGGCCGCGCCGGACGGGGCAATCGTCTCCACGCCTACCCAACTTCATGAAGAGATGGGCTTGGCCTGTATCCGCCGAGGCGTTGTGCCGCTGGTGGAAAAGCCGATCACGACCACACTGGAGGAGGGACGTCGTCTGGTAGACACAGCCAACGATGCCGCTATGCCCTTGCTCGTAGGCCACCACCGGCGCTATCATCCTCGCATCAGACGGCTTTGGGAACTGGTGACAGGGGGCGTCATCGGTAGACTGATAGGGGCCTCCATTCTGTGGGCTGTGAAGAAGCCGGACGACTACTACGATGTTCTCTGGCGCACCCGCCCCGGCGGCGGGCCGGCGCTCATCAATTTAATCCACGAAATCGATAGTCTGCGGTACATCTGTGGGGAGATCGTCAGCGTATTTGCGGCCACGAGTTCGGCGATCCGTGGTTTCGTAGTGGAAGACAGCGCGGCCATCACGCTGAACTTTGCTGGCGGCGCCGTGGGGGCGGTGTTCCTTTCGGACGCGGCGCCTTCGCCCTGGTCCTATGAACTGACGATGTTCGAGAACCCCTCCTATGCCCATGTGGCGGAAAACTGCGCCTTTTTCTTCGGCACGGAAGGCTCGTTGGCCTTTCCCAAAATGGAGCTGTGGCGCTATCCCGCTGTTCGGGCTGAAGGCGCTTTCGGACACGCGGGCTGGCGGCGCCCGTTGGAACGAGAGCTGCGGACGCCGCCCGATGGGGATCCTCTGGCTGCGCAACTGACTCACTTCTGCCGGGTCATTCGCCGTGCTGAAGAGCCGCTCGTCAGCGGGGAGGAGGGGCTGCGGACGCTTGCGGCCACCCTGGCTGTTCTCGCCTCCGGGCGTGAGAAAAGGCTAGTAGAGGTGTGAGTTGGAAACCTTGGAAGCGGTAGGCATTGAGATCGACTGCGTTTTTACCAACACTACGCCCATCGCCGCCTATCGTGGCGCCGGACGGCCGGAGGCAGCTAACGGCAACTTGACCACTGCGGCTGAGGGAGACCCGGGAGATTCGAGCCGGTGAGCGATTTCTACGTGGCTGTTGGTGATAGCGTATCATTCAGCAAAACCGTCAGTGAAAGTGATGTGTATCTCTTTGCCGGCATTACCGGCGACCTATCGCCCAATCATGTCGATGAGGAGTACATGAAGCGT
This sequence comes from uncultured Caldilineaceae bacterium, assembly GCA_958295915.1. Taxonomy (GTDB): domain Bacteria; phylum Chloroflexota; class Anaerolineae; order Caldilineales; family Caldilineaceae; genus Bin5. The sequence goes on along the minus strand of OY282381.1, from coordinate 119,700 downwards.
TCCAGCTATGGCCGTCGTATGGCCCACGGCGCGCTGCTGATCGGCTATATGTCCACTGCATCGACAATGGCCATTGCCAATTCCCGTGGCAGCGCGGAAGAGACGCCGGTTTCCTTGGGATACGACCGCATTCGATTTCTGGCTCCGGTCTTTCTCGGCGATACGATTAGCGTTCATTATGAAATTGTGGCTATCGACAGCGAGCGACGACGGTCTGTCGCTGACATTCGTGTCGTCAATCAGGGTGGGGAGCTTGTTTCTGTGGGTCAACATATCCTCAAATGGGTAGCGAACAGGCAATAACGAACGTTACACCGGACTCATTTCGCGGCAGCGTTCCAGAATTTCCACCTGGCGTCGAACACTGGCGGCGGTAATCGCTAACGGGCTGCCTGTTCGGATGCTGTTGAATATGTTGGTGTAGAAGGCGTTCATGCTGTTCAGAAAGCTGAAATCCGGCGTGAAGGACTCCTTCTTCCATGGGAGGGTCTCACTATTGTAACCCCGGTCCGGGGTTGGCGCTGTGTCCAGCTCTAGCGCTGGCGCTTCCGCCGGATCGAAATATTTCCAGTGGATTTCCCGCCGGTTGGGGCTTACGAGTGTCCCCTGCGTCCCCATGACCAGCCAGGCATCTTGCGGATAGGCGCAGCAATTCGTCATTTCCACATCGATAAGTGGCCCGTCTTCAGGTTTAATGATCAGCTTCACGTGGCTCTCGGCGTCGCCGGCGAAGAGGGGAGTTGTTTCCATCTGGCAGAAGATCTCTGGGTGGGGGTCGTCGAAAAAATGAATTGCCCAATCGATGGAGTGCGCGCCTTTGTTGTTGAGATCGCCGCCTCCGAAACGTTTGAGCGTCTGCCAATCCCAGCGCCGCCGGAAACCATTGCCGGTGATCCGGATCTGCACGATGCGGCCCAATATGCCGGAATCCACAATTTCTCTGATCTTCAGAAAATCCGGATGATAGCGATAGTTCTGGTTTACGGTCAGGATCTGTCCGGTCTTTTCGGCGACTGCGATCATCTCGTCCACGCCATCCAGCGATGGCGCCATCGGCTTCTCGACGATGACGTGCTTGCCGGCCTGCATGGCCGCGGTGGCATCGTTCACATGCAATTGGCTAGGGGTAGCGACTACGATCAGCTCGACAGCGTTGTCGGCGATTATCTCATCGATGGTGGCATAGGCCAGGCAATCGAAGCGTTCGATGGCCTCTTCCCGCCGGCTGGCGTCGGGGTCGCAGACAGCGGTGACTCTGAACTTCTCGCTGATTTGGGCCAGTACGTTGGCATGGATGCTCCAGCCGCTGCGGCCTAATCCGCTGATTCCGACGCGCACCGGCTCGTCGAAAGGGTCTGTTCGCCGTCCGTCGGTCATTTCAGGCCCATTCGAAGAAGTTGAATCTGCCATTCTGAATATCCTTTCTGCTTCGTAGGGGCAGGTCTTGCGCCTGCCTGTGGGATAGGTAGGAAATGATAAGCATAGCAGAAACTTGCCGGATGTGTAAACAGCTGGCAGGCGAGGAGAGGGAAAAAACAGTGGTTGGTTGAGGTATGAGCGCAATCATATGAATTGGCACTCAAACAGTAAACTGGCGGGAATACCGAATTTGGGGCGATAGGATATAATTGGGAATTATGTACTTAACCAATGATTTTGGTTTCTCGCCACGATCAGTGGTCAGTTGTCGCTTCTGGTCACTGTCGTTTAGTCGCCTGCCGGCATCGTCTTTATCATGAAATTCTCAGTATTGTTGATATCCTGCTACGAACTCGGTCATCAACCCCTCAGTTTGGCCTGGCCTCTGGCAGCTCTGCGCGCGGCCGGTTTGGATAGTTCTACTGTGGATCTCGCCGTAGAAGCCTTGCCTGCCGAGCAGGTGGCCAACGCCGATCTGGTCGCCATTGCCGTGCCAATGCATACGGCCCTGCGCATCGGCGTCGATGCCGCTCGTCAGGTACGGGCCATTCATCCTGATGCGCATCTCTGCTTTTTTGGATTGTATGCTTGGCTCAATCGGGCGTACCTGTTGCAGGGGATGAATGGCGGGGGGCGGATTGCTGACTCTGTTATGGCCGGCGAAGCGGAGCCTGTGCTGGTCGGTTTGGCGCAGGCCTTGGCTGCGGGCATGACTCCGGCAGATGTGCCGGGACTGACGACACCGCACCATGAAGCAGCGCCCCATCTGGCTCGGCTTTCCCTCCCTCTGCCGGATCGATCCACCTTGCCGCCTTTGGACAGATACGCCCATTATGTGGCGGCGCCCTCCTCTATGCCTGGCTTGGATGGCGCAAAGCCCCGCCTGTCGGCAGACAAGGAATCCGATATACGTTGCGGCTCTGCGTCTTCGCGTCTTGACGTTGATTTCTATGGGGATCGATCTCGGCCACTAGAAGGCGAGGCCGACGAATCTGTTCCAGAAGACATCGTCGCCCACCTGGCTGGCTATGTAGAGGCCAGCCGAGGCTGTCTGCACACCTGCCGGCACTGCCCGGTTGTACCGGTCTACAAAGGGCGCTTTTTCGTCGTGCCGGTCGAGACGGTTCTGGCGGATGTGGCCCAACAGGTAGAAGCGGGGGCACGGCACATCACGTTCGGCGATCCCGATTTCCTCAATGGGCCGGGGCATGCCCGTAAAGTGGCCCAGGCTCTCCATGCCGCCTTTCCGCGGATAAGTTTTAATTTTACCTCAAAAGTGGAGCACATTTTGAAGTATCAGGCGCTTCTGCCGGAACTGGTGGCCTGTGGCGCTTCCTTTGTTGTGTCGGCTTTTGAATCCACCAGTGACCAGGTGCTGGCCCGTTTGCAAAAAGGTCATAACCGGCGGCAGATGGAAGAGGCGGTTGTCATTTTGAGGGAAGTCGGCCTGGCGGTCCAGCCTACGTGGATGCCGTTCACGCCCTGGACCAGTCTGGATGATTACCTGTTTCTGCTTCGATGGATTCGGGAACAGGGGCTGATTCCACATGTGCCGGCGGTGCAACTTTCGATTCGAATGCTGGCGCCGCCGGACAGCGCTTTGCTTGAAAGCATTGACGCGCATGCGTGGCGGGGAACGCTGGACGCGGCCAATTTCACCTATCGCTGGCAGCACCCGGATGCGCGCATGGACGCGCTCCAGAAGCAGGTGGCGCGGATTGCCGAGACCGCGGGCTTGGATGGCGCAACCTCCCAGCAGTTGGGCGCCGTTGCGGGCGCGCCATTCAATGCGGAAGAAACTGCCAACCCTTTCGCCGTCTTCCGCCGTATCGAGGCGACCGCATACAGACGCGCCGGTCGCGCAGCGCCTGACTGGCCGATTCCGTCCGGTTACATTCCGCAGCCGCCGCGTCTGACCGAGCATTGGTTCTGTTGAGCGGAGCCAACCGCCGACCAGTTGGTAGGCTGAAGAGGGTATATAGAAAGGGCGGGCTTTGTGTCTCAACGCAAAGGCGCGAAGGCGCAGGGGGACGCAAGGAATCGGAAGTGTAATCGGTAGGGGCAGCCTTGTGCCTGCCCTCGCCACTAGCCATTAGCCACTGCAGTCATGGATCATCGTTCCATCGCTGAAGGTATTCTGTTCACCGATCAGTACCAACTGACGATGGCGCAGCTGTATTTTCGCATGGGGATGCACGAGAAGCAGGCCCAGTACGATCACTTCTTCCGCAACTATCCGGATTACGGCGCGCACCAGGCGGGCTTCTGTGTAAATGCCGGGCTGGACTGGCTGATCGAGTGGATGGGGGCGGCCCATTTTGGCGCGGCCGAGCTCGATCTGATGCGGGGGATGATGACCCGTACAGGCCAGAGACTGTTTGCCGACGATTTTCTGGCATGGTTGGGGGCAAACGGGGATTTTCGCGGCATTTCTCTGCAGGCGATTCCTGAAGGGCGGGTCGTCCACGCCCATGTGCCCCTGACGGTCGTGCGTGGTCCCATTGTTATGGCCCAGATTCTGGAAACGCTTCTGTTGAACATTCTGAACTATCAGACACTTATCGCCACCAAGGCTGCCCGTCTGCGCGAGAGCGCCGGCGAGGCCCTGGTGCTTGAGTTCGGTATGCGCCGGGCCCACGATCGAGGCGGTAACGCCGGCACGCGTGCGGCCCTGATTGGCGGCGCGGATTTCTCCTCCAACGTCGGCATCTCCCATGTACTGGGCTATCCAGCGAAGGGTACCCATGCCCATTCGCTGGTTCAGGCGTTTCTGGCCCAGGGTATGACGGAGTTGGATGCGTTTCAGGCGTATGCGCAGATCTATCCCGACGAATGTCTGCTGCTGGTGGATACGATCGATACCCTGGAGAGCGGTGTGCCCAATGCGATACGTGTCTTTGAAGAGTTGCGGAGAAAGGGGTACGCGCCGGTGGGTGTGCGCCTGGACTCAGGCGATCTGGCCTACTTGAGCGCGCAAACGGCCAGGATGCTGGACGCGGCTGGCTTTCCTGATGTGTCAATCGTGCTGTCGAACGATCTGGACGAACTGATGATTTGGCAGATTAAGACACAGATCGCGCAGGAGGCCGGGCGCTACGGGGTTGACCCGGACCGGATCATCCGCCGCCTGGTCTATGGCGTGGGTACGCGCTTGATCACCTCGGCCGGGGCTAGTTCTCTGGGGGGTGTCTACAAGCTTGTCGCTCTGGCGCGCAACAGCGGTTCGGGCGGCGGACCCTCAGGCGGGCTTCGCGCGATGCGCAAACCCTGCGGCGCCTTCAGCCCGAACCAGCAGTCGGGCGCTGTTGCTGACGCGCTGTTCGATTGGCAACCGGTGATCAAGGTGTCAGAGAATCCGATCAAAACGCCCATTCCAGGCAATAAGCGGGTCTGGCGGTTGTACGACGAGCGGGGTCGGGCTACCGCTGATTTTCTTACGCTGGAGGATGAAAACCTAACAAAGCATTTACAAAGGTCTGTGTGTCATGGTAGGGACGCCTGCCCCGCTCCAGCGGCCCTGACTCTGCGTCATCCGATTGAACGCGCAAAGCAGAGGGCGCTTGCCGCCGAGCAGGTCTCCCACATCGAACCACTTCTGGTGGATGTGTTCGTGGATGGGCGTCTGGTTTACGACAGACCCGGCATTGAGGAGATTCGAGCAGTACGGCGGGCTGACGTGAAGCGGATCGATGCGGGGGTGCGTCGGCTGATCAATCCGCATGTGTACCATGTTTCCGTAAGTGAGCGGTTGTGGGCGCTCAAGGAATCATTGTTGGGTTCACTAACTGCAGTTTTCAGTGGCTAGTTGCCAGTGGCCAGTAACGGCACTGGCCACTGATCTATGCCGCTACCTAGCTACTGCAGTTGCCGAACCGCTTCAAATTTTTGACACAACCGTCCTATTCTCGTTACAATTATACAAAACAATTCTACAAACCAGAGGTGAGAGAGCCGGGGTGAGGAGAGAGAACTGCAGTGATCAGTGGGCACTGGGCAACCACAACTGCAGTTTTCAGTGGCTAGTTGCCAGTTGCCAGTGCCGTTACTGGCAACTGATCTATGCCGCTACCTAGCTACTGCAGTTGCCGAACCGCTTTAAGTTGTTGACACAACCGTCCTATTCTCGAATTGGACAGCTCTTAATTCTCAATTCGTACTTCTAAATGAGGAACCTATGCAGAACAGGGGCAGATATCACATCTGGACCATTGGCTGTCAGATGAATGTAGCCGATTCCAATCATGTGGCCGCATCGCTGGAGAAGATCGGCTACCACCCGACCGATGACGTGGATGACGCGGATGTCGTCGTGCTGAATACCTGCGTTGTGCGTCAGAGCGCGGAAAACAAAGGCATCGGCAGGGTCGGCAGCCTCAAGCCGTGGAAGCGTGGCAGATCGAACCGCACGCTGGCGCTGATGGGCTGCATGGTGGGCGTCAAGCCCAGCCCACAGCTTCGCGCGCGTTTTCCTCATGTAGATGTATTCATGCCACCTAGCGAGGCCGCGCCGCTTACGAACTACCTGCAGAGGGAGGAGATCGCCGCCGAGGCCTCCCGCATTGAGCAGGAGCAACTAGCCCGCCGCTATGCAAAGCAGGACGACGACCGCGCCATCAACATGGGCCAATCGATCCGACACCTGCGCCAGAGCGGGGACGCATCGGTGACAGCGCATGTGCCGGTGGTCTACGGCTGTAGCCATGCCTGCGCCTTTTGTATCATTCCCTTTCGCCGGGGCATCGAGCGCAGCCGCCCTGTGGACGAAATTGTACACGAAGTGCGTGGCCTCGTCGCCCAGGGTGTCCGCGAAGTGACACTGCTGGGGCAAATTGTAGACCGGTACGGGCATGATTGGCGCAATGGCGCGGGCGTCCCTGAATTGATAGGGGCGGGTCCTCCTGATCTTGCCGACCTGCTGCGCGCCGTCCACGAGATAGACGGGCTGTGGCGCATTCGTTTTCTGACCAGCCATCCCAACTACATGTCGGATCGTATCCTCGAAGCTGTGCGAGATCTGCCCAAGGTGTGCGAGCATATCGAAGTGCCGGCGCAGGCAGGCAACGATGAACTATTGCAGCGGATGAAGCGTGGGTATACGCAGGCCGACTACCGAGGCTTGGTGGCCCATATTCGCGAGGTGATTCCTGACGTGGCCATCAATACTGACATTATCGTCGGCTTCTGCGGCGAAAGCGCGGCTCAGTTTGACGACACCTACCAACTACTGTCTGATCTGTGTCTGGATAAAGCTCATCTGGCCCGCTACAGTCCCCGGCCTGGCACTGTCAGCGAACGGCGGATGCTGGATGATGTACCTGAAGTCGAAAAGATCCGCCGTCATAAAGCGCTGGAACAGTTGCAGGAGCGGGTTTGCGGAGAAATCAATGCTCTTCTGCTGGGCGAAACCGTCGAACTGCTCATCGAAGGGCAACACAAAGGCAAGTGGCGGGGCCGCACTCGGCAGAACAAACTTGTGTTCGTCGATGCGGTTGAATATGATACTATGGCGCAGTCGTCAGTGAATCATAGCGGGCGGCTTATCGAAGCGCAGATCACCTGGGCCGGCCCGTGGAGTATGCAGGGCCGATTTGTGCGAGATATATCGCCTGACTGCAGTGACCAGTGGCTAGTGGCCACGGGAAACTTTCCACTGATCACTGGGGTTTCACTGACCACTGATACATGAACGAACTACTTCCCCATATCCTTCTTTTCCTGCTCGGCTTCGTCTTTCTGACCGGCGGAGCTGACTTTCTTGTGCGTGGAGCCAGCCGCCTGGCTGTGCGCTTACATGTGCCGCTGGTGGTCGTCGGCTTGACCGTTGTGGCATTTGGCACCAGTCTGCCGGAATTATTCGTTAGTCTGCTGGCCAATCTGCAGGGTGGGAGCACGGCCGATTTGGCGATCGGCAATGTCGTCGGTAGCAACATCGCCAATCTGGCTCTGATCCTTGGGGTTGTGGCGGCGCTGCGCCCTCTCAGTGTTGATCGGCAACTGCTTCTGCGGGAATATCCTCTGATGGTGGCGGTTTCGCTGCTGTTTATTTGGATGGCCTGGGATGGGCAAGTGGGTCGGTTGGAGGGATTCATTCTCTTTCTGGGGTTGATCGCATTTATTTTCTGGAGTTACACTGCCGACCGCTCACTGGCGGAGGAAAAACAAAGCGAAGCCCTGGAATATGTCGAGGGGATGTCAGCGAACCCGTTCAATTCGGTCCTGTTGCGGGAGCTGGGGCTGGTGGTACTCGGCATTACGATTCTTGGGATTGGGTCCAAATGGCTGGTGGACTCAGCCACGGTTATCGCTCTCGCCTTTGGCGTCAGCGAACTTGTGATTGGCCTGAGTCTGGTGGCTCTGGGCACAAGCTTGCCGGAACTTGCGGCATCTGTTGTGGCGATTTTGCGACGTGAAGGGGAGATTGCCTTGGGGAATCTCGTCGGCAGCAATCTTTTCAATGTGATGGCTGTCATTGGCATTACGGCTGCGGTACGACCGTTGCCCGCGCCTCTGTATATGCGGGGCGTCGATTTTCCGGTCATGCTGACCGTGACAATGCTGCCTCTCGTCCTCCTCCTGGTCGGACGACGGTCAAACGATGCTGACCACGTCATGAACCGCTGGAACGGGGCGCTGATGCTGGTGATCTATTTCGGTTATACGATTGGGATCTACCTGCTCAGGGCCGGAAGCGGATCGGTTTGAGATGACATTCACAGTATGAACTCGACTCGGGTCAACCCGTAAGCGAATGAAAACAAGGTTTCTGCCGGGGGACGGGTGCACCGGAATCCTGACGGTCGCGATTCTGCCCACCAAGGGGGGAGGTTCGATGCGCAGTGGCGGCAAGCGCCTCTTCCGTCTTACTGCACCTGCTGAAATTCATTCTCTTCTACCCGGTATATCCAGATCTGCGGATCGATCAGATCGCCGTTGGCGCTGAAACGCAGGGCGCCGAGGAGTGTTTCGATCTCATTCTTGCGCATGGCATGGGCGATATCATCCCCTTGGAATGAATTTGCCTTGCGCGCCCCTTCCGCCAGCACTTGCATCGCCACATATCCATTGATTGAATAGGTGTCTGGATCCCGATATTCGACCGCCTGGTAGGCTTCGATCCAGCGCGTATCCGCGGCGTTCTGCGGGCTGGGCGCAAATGCGCTCACGTACATCCCTTCGGCGGCGCCGGCCGCTTCGTCGATAGTAGCGGCCAGGAAGGCGCCGTCGCTGGCCAGCATCGGCAGATCGATCCCCGCCTCCACAAGGCTGGCCCGCAAATAGGGGGCTTCGATTTCGTAGCCGGCGTAGAAGAGCGCATCAGCGGCGCTGTTTTGTATCTGCGGCAGCAGGTCCGCGTAGTCGCTCTGCCCCTCTGCTACCTCCAGCTGGATCGCTGTGGAAGCGCCGAGTTTCTGCAGGTTTTCAACCAGCGACGCGGCTAAGCCTCTGCCGTAGTCGGTGTCATTATGGACGACGGCCACACGCTGCGCGTTCATCCGCTCAACCAGGAAGAGGGCATCTACGGCTGCCTGCACGCCGTCGTTGGCATTGACGCGGAAGAACTTTGTGTACCCTCGGTGCGTAAGGGATTGCTCTGAAGCGGTTGGGGTGATGAGCACGACCCCCATCTTCTCATACAGCGGGAGCGTGGCCGAGGTCTGGCCACTGTTCAGATGACCGATAATGCCGACGACCCGCTCTCCTCTGTCGAGGGCTTGCCGCACCTCCTCCACATTGGCGACAGCCACAGCGCTATCCGATTCATCATCCAGGGGACGTACTCCCAGACGGTACCCCAGGAGACCACCGCTGCGGTTGATCTCCTCTGCGGCCAGCCGTACCCCGCCCAGTACCGTCTGCCCGCCATTGGCCTGGAACCCGCTCAGCGGCATGGCGACATACACGATCGCCTCGTCGCCGAAAGTGGCCCTCCCACGATTGCCGCCGCAGGCGGAGAGCAGAACTGCGAAGATGATCAGAGCGGTGGCGAGTGACCAGAAACTGCAGTTACTGACCATTGGCCACTTATCACTATTCACTGGGGTTGTACTGGCCATTGGCCGCTGATTACTGATCACTGCAGTTGCCTTATCCCAGCCCTTCTGTACTGTAGTCATATACCACATTGATACTGGTTACCAGATCGTTCAAGCGTTTGACCTGCTCCTGAATGTCGGCGCGCAAGCGCTCGGCCCGGCCGCTGTTGATGTCCTGTGCGCTGATGAGTTGAAGCTGTGAGTACACTGTCGCCAGCGCCGTCATGCTCTGTTCCATCGAGAGCTGGGCCTGACGCATGCGCGCGTGCAGGGCTTGCAGCGATTGGAGATGACTGCGTTTGGCATCGAGCACCTTCTGCATCTGCTCGCGGGTAGCAGAGCCGGTTTCCGATTCCAAGCGCGCTTCCAGACTCTTGATTGCGTCGGGTACTGTCTGCATCTCTTGGCGCAGGAGGTTGTCTGCCTTGTAAGCGTCCAGCCGTTTGGCCAGAGCGAAGATAGTACCCACCCAATCACTTAACTGACCGGCTGTCTCCTCCAGTCGATCCCGCATGATCCCAGGTTGCTGTTTTTGCACCTGCGCCTCGATCCGCCGCTGATATTCCAGCGTCCGTTCCACATCCTGGCGCAGGGCCCGATCCTGGAACGCCCGGGGATTGAACTCCTCCTGCATTAGCTCTAACAGAAGGCGAGCGTTGGCTTCCGAATCGGTGAGGCTGCTGTAGACTATCACAGCGACGCCCACCAGACCTAAAAGCATCCAGCCCCAGAAAGGCAAGCCGAGCGGGAAGCGGTAAGACAGCACTGTCAGAAGCAGGGCGACGGCGATCACCACCGCGTTTTCCCAGCGGAAGAACGCGTATTGTCTCAGAAGAGATTGCGCTTCTTTTTGCAGATCGGTGCGTGTGCTCATCGACTGTGATTCTCCTGATTTATATGATGGACAGGATAAAATCATGGTCAATCCTGGATAATCACACGAATCATAGTCAAAAATATGTCGAAATAATGCGGTACAGTTCTTCGATATCCGTCTCATCGGCTCGACGGAACTGGCCGCCGCCGATACGGGCGATTTCCTCCAACAGCGATCTGTCCGCGTCGCGGCCGAAGGCGATTGTGAAGATCACGACCGGCACTTGCGCGTCGCGCACAGCGAGCTGCAAATCCCGCGGTTTGTAGTGGCTATCGTTTTCCTGGCCGTCGGTCATCACCACAATGGCGTTGATGGCATCGGCGTCGGCAATGCTCTGCAAGTCCAGGTATGCGGTCCGAACGGCATCCACCAGGGTGGTATAGCCGTTGGCTTGCATGCGCTCGATCACTTGCAACAGTTGACTGCGTCCGTCGTTATCCATGAATTGCAGGGAGTCGAAATGTTTCACGCCGGAGCCGAACTCCACCAGACCGATTCTGTCCCGATCCCCCTGAATCTGGGCGATGAAGGATTGCAGGGCGGCTTTTGTGCGTCTCAGTTTGTCCCCTTCCATCGATTCGCTGGTATCCACCACCAAGTAGACATTGGTGGGTCGTTTTGTGTAGCGCCATACGTTCAACACCACGTCCACCACTGGCGTCGATGGGATCTGTAAGACGGTCTGAGGTTGATGGGCGTCTACTGCTTCGCTGTTGGCAAATGGGCTGTGCGCGGCATTGAGATCGATTGTCAGGTCGGCCGGTCGGTAGCCGGCTTGCAGCAGAGCCAATTGGCTTTCGTCATCCAGGAGAAACTCTGTGAACGCCCGATAGGCGCGCCGCTGATTAGCGGTTAGAGCCGGGCCGGCGCGCCCATCCAGTTCCAGCAAAGCCAGGGGGTGATCTGCCCAGAGAGTTCCTTCCTTTGGATAGATAGCCACCAGCCGCTCTGCTGGCAGGGTTTGTCCGCTATCCTGGTTCTGATTCCAGGCGATGACCGTCTGTTCCTGTGTCACGAAGACGTCGAGGAAGTTGCGGCCTTCATCTGCCAGCCGCTGAACGATCGCCTGGTCGCCCTCGCCATAGAAGCGAACCGTCGCTTCCACATCTCGCACGTACTCCAGCACGGCCTGACGGGTGGCGATCTCTTCGGTCAGGCCGCGAGTGATGCCGGCGCCGGCGTAGAATTCGGCCAAAGTCGCCAGCATTCCCACTGCGTTTTCAGTGCTGGGATGGTTCCACTTGAAATTTGCGTCGGCTGTGGCTCTGGCTTGAATCTCCTGCCAGCCGATGGGCTGCTCTGGCCAGCCTAACTGTCGAGCTGCGTCCTCCCAAGCGGCGATGACGATAGGGCTGACCGCATAGCGGGTGGATTCGCCGACCCGCCTGGCGGCCAGGCTGCCCTCCGCCGCCGGAAACAGCTCGGCCCAGCGTTGGTCGATGCGTCCTAGCCATAGAGAACTGTCCGGCGCCAGGGCCTGAAAATTTGGCTGCTGGAGCGCGCGCGCTACCATCTCCTGGGGCGGCATTGTCACCAGTTCCACACGCATGCGCTCGCCGTCGGCCGTCGTGAGGCCACGGCTGTTGAAGGCTTGCGCTTGAGCCAGCAGGGTTTCAGCCATTACTGGTGAGACGGCCACGGTCAGTTCAGAGCTGTTGGCTGCCCAGGTAAAGAAGGCGGTCTCGTCATCATGGGCTGCTGGCAGCCCGTCGCCAACGAGAGAGTTGACAAGCCACTGTCCTACGCGCGCCGTTGTGGTGGCGCAGGCGCAGAGGAGGAGGAAGACGACGATCCCGATGATGAGAAATTGCCCGCGCGCCGGAAAGCGGCGGTGTTTCGGCTTTGGGGACGTGTTCATGGCGCTACATTCAACTCATACCAGCGCAGGAGCGCCAGCAGTACATTCCGGTTCGGAGAGCGCATGGCTGTTGTGCGCGGAACCACATCCTGGACACCTTGCTCCTGCCAGCGCACGAAGAGGCTGTCGTCTGAGGCATCGACAGGCACATTCGGGTTGGCGGGACGCAGTCCAAAGGACAGAGCTTTGCGCTGTTGCGCTTCGCTCAGCAGAAAACGCTGGAATGCCAGCGCGGCGTTCTTCTGCAACGCCGATGTCTCCGGACCGACCCAAACGGTGAATGGGAAGTCGAACCAGGTAATGAATTTTGGATAGTGAATAATCGGCGATTCTTCCCAGCGGGTCAGAATGCCCTGTAAATTTTGCAGCAGATCGCTTTCCAGAAATTGTCCTCCGTCGCCGGCCGTGTAGCCGAACAGAGCGAAATCCTCCGCGGTATAGGCACTGCCGCCGCTCAGGTCCGTGGCGGCGCTCATCAGCTCCGCCAACCAGGTCTGAAACTCCGGCTCGGTCACATCTTCGACCGAGATATTTGTGCGGTTGTAGTATTCTCCGGCTGCCGCGATCATTGTCGCCAGCCCTCCCACATTCTTGCGGGGGTCGGGGATCGCCAGCTTGAAAAATCCCCAAGCGGCCTCTCCGCCGAGTTCCGGCCAACCTGCAGGCGCGATGGCGGCGTCGTGCATGGTGGACCAGGAGATTTCGCCCAGATTTTCTTGCAAGGCCTTTCCCCGGCTGTTGTAAAAGCCCCAGGCAAAGAGACTCACTGCCACGGGGCGCGCGCGGTACTGGCCATCGCTCAGGAAGACATCCCGCCCCAGTCGTTCTTTGTAGGATGCATTGGCTAACTCCACAAGATAGCGGCTGTCCGGTATCCAGGCGGTGGGGAAATGATCGAGGACAGCTTGTTCTTCTGCGGTCAGATCGTCCGGGCGCACTTCTGCTGGCAGCGCAGCGAAGTCATTGCGGTCCCATTTGCCCAGCGCAGTGAGGCCGTCCATGGCGATGATTTCTACGTCGATGGGCACGCCGTCCACTGCGTGCTCGCCAGCGTTGAATTCATCGGCTGCGGCCCGCGCCCACGGCTCCACTGGTAGGGCTGTAATCACCCGAATCTGCAGCCTTTCCGGGCGGGGGACGGTGAGCCCATTGTTCGCGGGATCGCGGGTAAGCGCGCCCCACACGAGCGTACCGATGACGAGCAACACGGCAACGGATATGATTGCGACAAATAGCAGACGCGTGCGATTCATTGCGCCAGATCCAGCTGGGAGCCGCAGTAGCTGCAGACAGCGGCCTGCTGGGAGGCAGCGCTGTCTTGCAGTGTCTGCGGCGTGGCCGCGCCACAGGATGCGCACTGCGCCGCATAGCGCACTTTCGGGGGTGGTTCTTCAAGTGGCGGCTCCGCCTTTAAGGGGATGTCATCGTCATCCGGGTCCGAGCGTTTGATATAAGCCCCTACCAGACTGGTGACGCCGATGAGCACGAGGATGCCTGGCCAGATCCAATCAGTAGCGAACAGGATTGCCAGCCCTATCATAAAGACACCGCCGGTCAGCCCCTGGCGGGGAGCGGAAAATGTTAAATTTCGCATAGTTTACATACTTAGTCTACATGTTTTTGAGCGTATAGTCCAGCGTCTCTTCTTCAGTGGGGATATCTTCCCCATGCGTCTGAAGGCTTTCGTATGGGCGGTACATCCACAGGCATGACCAGCGCCTCGCGCGTATCCATACATATCTTCCAGCGGCTCAGTTCCACGCCGAATCCCGACCATACAATCGGCTATAGTCACTATATCCTTGGGTTCCCTTGGCGATCTGATCAGGCATTTGAGCTTTTTGCTTGATCAGATTGTACCGCTCGTACAGTTCGTCCAGTTCACTTTTCCGCTCGTACAGTTTACTTTCCCGCTCGTCCAAGTCACTTTCCCGCTCGTACAGGTCACTGTACAGGTCACTTTCCCGCTCGTCCAGTTTGCTTTCGCGCTGATTCAGGGCTTTCGAGCGCTGGTCCAGTTTGCTTTCGCGCTGATTCAGGGCTTTCGAGTGCTGGTCCAGTTTGCTTTCGCGCTGATTCAGGGCTTTCGAGCGCTGATTCAGTTGTGCTTCCGCGCTCTGCACAGCCAGTTTCTTCTGTCGCAGATTCTCCTGGTCCAGTTCGCTTTCGCGCTGATTCAGTTCACTTTCGCGCTGATTCAGGGCTTTTTCCTGTCTCTGTTTCTCCTGGTTCAGTTTGCTTTCGCGCTGATTCAGTTCACTTTCGCGCTGATTCAGGGCTTTTTCCTGTCTCTGTTTCTCCGTGTGTATACCATATATACGGCCAAGTAGCGCAGCGATGACAACCCCAATTAATAAGATGATGCCCAAACTAAGAAGAAACCCTAGAGAAGCGTAATCCATTGATATTCTCCTCTCTCCGTCTGACTACCCCCGCCGCCATCTTCCTGACGCTGGCTTTCTGTTGGTCTATAGACTCTGGACACGGCGTGGAGCGATTCTATCCATGTTCCCCATGTCCCCTTCCATCGGCCTAGCTGGATTTTGGTCCACGTGTCAGTGAAGAATCACCCTTCTGGTCGCGAGGCACGCTGGTATCGTCTCTGCCGCGTGTTTTCCCCAGCGCGCCTGAAGGCTTTCACTAGTAAAGCTCAATGTCTGCGCTGATTTTGGGCACGTGATTCAATTGGGTAGCCATGTTGCTGTGCAGTATCTACCGTTGCGGGCCCAATGCCAAGGGCCGCCATATGTTGAATGAAGGCGTTCAACTCGTCATGCGTACCGGCGGGCCAGGTGTTGCCGGGCGTGTTGCGCCATTCGATGTACAGTGTGTTGGCATTCGTCTCGCCGGCGCCAGGCTGCATCCTCCTGCCGCTGGCATTGCCCTTCTGACCCAATAAAGCCTTGCCCGCGAAATACAGCAATGTCGTTAATAAGGGCTGAATACCCCCGGCGCTATCTCTCTGACGAATCACTAGGGCTGCCCTGATGTTTTTCACAGCTTTCTTATGGTCCGGAGCATTGATTCTTCCGAGCATATAAGCTATGTGGTCGAGATGCAACTTGGTGTACTCTGTCTCCAAGTCCTGCGTGCCGGGATGCGCCACCTTGTTGCGCGCACTGGTAATCATCTTTAGTTCTTTCAGAATTGTCTTGTCACCCTTGAATTCGAGCGCGAAAACGTCGCGCCAATTCTTCTCGACCAGCGCTGGGAAGTAGTTCACGTCTATCACCGATGCCAGGTCGTTGCTCCAGCGCAGATTCCGGTCGAAAGCATCGGCCTGGGCGGGCAACAGCGACCGCCTTATGGTCTCTTCTACAGTAGCGCCAGGCGCCCGTCTAAGGCAGCGAAGGATAAACGGCCGCATCGCATCCTGGAAGATGTTGATTGCTCTGTAGAGGGCATCCTGATTGGGGCGATCTATAGCGGCCATCAGAGTATGGAGCTCCATTGCATCGATGCTGGTGTAGCTTCCTGACTTTAGCGTATGTCTGAATATCTCCGCCGCTGGCACTATTGTTCATCTCCCCCTGCCGCTTGCTTTTGGGGTGTTGCCGGCATCCAACCCGGTGGCCCGGATTTTCGTCTCAGCCAGGTTGCGCAAATGGAATCCGCTCCCTGCGGGTCAGTGGTGGGCGGGGTTCAGGCAACCGAAGCCCTTCTGAAACTACCGCGGAGAGCGCAGATGAACGCCTTTTCTGTACACGCCGCGTTCTCTGCGCTTCCATGCCTGCGGTCGGATTCTCCTACTCGTCCATGCCCAGTTTCTTGCGCCGCTCGGCCAACTGGTTGTTGATGGCGCTGCGTTCCAGCACGCGGTCCATCTGCTCGTCGAGGCTGGCGGCCCGTATTTCGCTGGCGACGCTGGCTTTGTCCAGCCGGCCGTAGATGCTCTCAGCGATGCGGCTGATGTCGCTGTCGCCCACGCCCATCAGATCGTCAAGGCTTTTCATCGCTTTGACAGTCGTCTCTTTGCTCTTCGCCAGCTCGAGCAAAGCCATCAACTCTGCCCGTTCTTGCTTCATCGTCTGCAAGCGGGCCTCCAGCTTCACCTTCGCGTTCAGGATCTTCTGGTACTCTTCCTGTTGCCGTTCGGTCTGCTCCCGATAGGTCTCGATCAGGCGCTGGTTGCTGTTCAGCTTGCTCTGGGTCGCGGTCGCGTACTCTTCATTTCCTTCGAGCAGGAAGGCGTCGATGGCCTTGTCCAGTTCTTCAGCCTTCTGGTCGTATTCGCCCATTTTGCGCCTCAGAGAGCGTACTTCGCCACCGACAGTCGCGGCCGCGTCTTCCAGGTCCTCCAGATTGTCCTCTACCTGACGGATATACTGGTCGATGACTGCCGGGCTGTTGCTTTTCAATGCCTGATCCACCAATGCGTGCAGGTTGGCGGAGATCAGCGTGGATACTTTTTCGAGTAGATTTGCCATGGGGTAGTGTCCCTTCTGTGTCAGTTGATCACGTGCGTAAGCAGTTGTCAGTACGTAGTAGGCAGCGAACTGGTCGTGATTGCCTGCTGACTACTACTCGTCACACAATTACGAACCGCGCCGGCAAAAGTTGCTGGTCTTTCATTACGCAGAATAGCCGACTTAGACGATTGGAGAATGACATTCCGCGGACGCGGAGGCAGACAAAAAGCTGACGAGGATTGATGCTCCGTAGTGTTGGGGGCGTGGCGTGGAGGCCAAAACCAACATTGCGGTTATTCATCATCTATGCTACCTTATCATAGAACGTTGCGTATCGCAAGTATAAAGAACTGAGAGTATCTTTCCATCCCGAATAATCCTGATTCAGACAATATGTTTCTTATCGGTGCAACTATAGCGCGGCACGCTGCGTATAGTATAAGTGTAAAGAATGTTGAAACTGCTTTTGTTGGCAAAAATGCCTTTGCAGGTGTTGTCAAGAATCTGGATGACGATACTGGCGCAACCCGACGGAAATACGGCCGCAACAGTGTTTCATTATCGTAGTTTCAGGTAAGTGGATTTCTGATCCTTAACATTTTATCCTAACCTAAAAAGGAGGTATTACGATGTCTGCAGATAGGTCTTTTCCCAGATGGACTTGTCGGGCGCAACTGGCGGCAGTGGCAGTCGTGGCGGCATTGCTGCTGTCCTTGCTGCCACAGACTGTGGTCGCGGCGCCCCTGGACCGCCCAACCGCTCACTACAACCACATCGTCAGACCCGGCGAAACTCTTGCCAATATTGCGGCTTTTTATGGCGTTTCAGTCGAGGAGCTGAGGGCATTCAACAACCTCTTTAACCGGGGCGAGTTGGTGAGTTGCGAGCCTGATGCGGACAGCACACAGGTGCAGGGTACAGTGCGGGTGAATGGCCAACCGGTCAGCGGCTATCGGGTGGTTTTCAGTTGGCAGCCAGACGGGGAGATAGTGGCCAGGACGATTTCTGGAGAGGATTCCCATCCGGGTCATTACACCCACATTCTTCAAACGCCCGGCACGCGGAAAGGAAACTGGTGGTTCTGGATCGAAAACAATGACGGGAACCGCATTTCGGAAATGGCGTTCGTCCACACGGACAGAGAACCCCATACGGGCAAGTGCCAACGGGCGGTGGTTGATTTCTATCTCCATGATGTGAATCTTATTTACATTGGGCGGAGGCTGCATATTCCCGGCGATGGGCATGGCACTGGTAGCGGTGGGTACGTCATTGGCGGTGGGCATATCACTGGCGGTGAGCCTGTCACTGCCGGGCCGACAGGCGGTGTATGGCACGAAGTGGGGCAGGGCGATACACTGAGTCGCATCGCCTCTCGCTATGGCGTGACCGTGTATGCAATCATGCAGGCCAACGACCTTTCCAGCGTCAACCAGGTTCTGTATAGGGGGACAAGGCTGTGGATTCCTCAGGGAGGATATGTCGCTCCGCCGGTCGCACCGACGCCGGAGCCGCCCCAGACGACTGCTGTGTGGACGGGCGCCTATTACAACAATCGGCACCTGAGCGGCGCGCCGGTCCTGACCCGACAGGATGCAGCTGTCCACTTTGATTGGCTGACAGGCAGCCCGGACGGAAGGCTCTTCAGTAATAATTTCAGCGCTGTCTGGACAACCACCAGCCACTTTCAGGCTGACACGTATCGCTTCTTCAGCCGTTCGGATGATGGGGTGCGGGTCTATGTGGACAATGTTCTGATCTTGGCAGACTGGGCCATCCATCCGGCCACAGGGACATTCAGAGACATCCATCTGAGTGAGGGCAATCACACGATTCGAGTCGAGTACTTCGAGGCCGAAGGGGTGGCTTCGATTTCTGTCTGGTGGGAGAAAAGATAGTAAAGAACGGGCGTACGATACGCCTATGCGCAGCCACACAAGGGGTGACAGAAGATGTCACCCCTTTTTCTGTTGCTTCGGACGATCTGCAGCAGTGCCTCCTGCGAGCATTGTCAGGTGATTTCATCGTTCATACCCTTTCCTGTCTCATAATGATAGATCCTATTTGACTTTCAGCGGATATTTGTCATTTCAGCCTTGCACGCAAACCGTGGTGGGATTATTTGTGGTATAATGGAGATTGCCGGCCAACTGTGGTAGGAGAGCCAATGATTACCCGTATCGAACTCGATGGCTTCAAAACGTTTCAGGATTTTTTCCTGAATCTGGCTCCACTGCAGGTCATTGTAGGCGCCAATGGGGCGGGCAAGAGCAATCTTTTCGATGCTTTACAGTTGCTGGCGCGGCTGGCGGAATCCGACCTGCGCTCGGCGTTTCAGGATCTGCGGGGCGAGGTAGGCGAACTCTTCACCATCCGTCCGGACGGTGGGACGACCGATCGTATCAGCATTGCGGTCGAGATGCTGGTAAATCGCCAGGTGCAGGACGATTGGGGCGCGCGCCAAAAACTGAAATTTCCCCGTATGCGCTACGAATTGACGATTACCCGGCGCAAGGATGTCCAGGGTCTGGAGCGGCTTTACGTGGAGCATGAATCATTGGCCCCCATTTCACGCCGTGAGGACCGGTGGACGAAATGTTACGATCTGAAGACGGGAAGCGCCTGGATTCCCAAGATGACCGGTGGACGCTCATCGCCTTTCATCTCTACGCATGAGGAAAAGGGCGTGTCTACTCTTGCGTTGCATCAAGACAGCAGAAGCGGACGGCGCAATGTTGTGGCAGAGCAGGCGGAACGGACTGTCCTGAGTGGGATTCAGAACACAGAGTTTCCTCACGCTTTCGCTGTGGCTGAAGAGATGCGGGCGTGGCGCTTTCTTCAACTCAATCCCGAAGTCCTGCGCCAGCCCAGTCCGATGATAGCGCCTGATACTTTGGCCGCCGACGGCAAATATCTGCCCAACGCGCTGGCGCGCATGAAAACCACTGATCCGCTGCTGCTGGCCGACGTTTCCCGGGATCTGGCCAACCGGGTCCCTGGTATTGTGCAAGTCGAGGTGGAAGAAGATCGCAAATTGGATCGATATGTAATCTGGGCGAAGGTTGAGGATGGTCGGCGTTTCTCGTCCCGGGTCCTCTCCGACGGCACACTGCGGATGTTGGCGCTGGTCACGCTGAAAAACGATCCTGAACATGAGGGTCTCCTTTGCTTTGAGGAGCCGGAGAACGGCGTTCATCCCTCCCGTCTGAAAAGCATGGCCCATCTATTACAGAACCTGGTGACGGATTTTTCGGATCCGGAGCAGGCAGATTGGCCCCTGCGTCAGGCGCTCTCCAACACCCATTCGTCCGTCTTCATCGGCCACCCGGATATCCTGCGCCATGTTCTTTTCGCCCACATGGCGACCCGTGTTGTTCCCGATAATGGCGGCCAACCGCAACACGTGACGCGTATTGTTCCGCTCGAACTAGATCCGATACAGCCACCACTCTTGGGGCTTTCCGAAGAGGAACGACGCTATACACTCGACAAGGTGCGGGCCTACCTGGAAAACGCCGATCTGGACAAGGCACGGGGCCAGCTGGGGGCGCAGTTGGGGCATGTCAATGGCCGACCACTTGCCGAAAGCCTTGAACGATGAAGAGTCTCGTCATCTTCACTTAGTCGACGTATGCTGAATCCTTCCCAGATTTCACAGCTCTATCGGGAGTTCCTGCCGACTTCTGCCTTGATGTATGGTAAGCTAAATGCACGAAATATATTCAAATGAGATAAGATGGGAGAATCATGCCTACCATCCAACCCCAAACACTGCGCGATATCGGTTATGCACTATTTGAAGCTTCTGGATGCACCGTCGAAGATGCGCGGGCTGTGGTCGATCATTTGGTCGAGTCGAACTTGTTTGGTCACGACTCCCATGGCGCCATCCGCTATTATGAATATACGCGCGCCATCCGCGATGGGCGTTTCCAGCCACGCGCAACGCCCGAGGTGGTTCGCGATAAGCCGTGCACCGCGGTTGTGGATGCAGGCGGCGCGCTGGGACAGGTGGGCGCAACCTTCGCCATGAATCTGGCCATCGAGAAAGCCCGGCAACATGGCCTCGCCACAGTAACACTGCGCAATACGAGCCACGTAGGTCGAGTGGGCGCCTATCCATTGATGGCAGCGCGTCAGAAGATGATCGGTCTGGCTTTTGTCAATGCTGGCCGACTTGGCTATCAGATTGCGCCGTTTGGGGGGGTGGATGGTCGTCTCAGCACCAACCCCATTGCGTTTGCGGCGCCGCGCCCTACTGCTGATCCCATCCTGGTCGACATGACTACCTCTGTGGTGGCCGAGGGCAAGGTGCGCGTTGCCATCAACCAGGGCAAGCATGTGCCCGAGGGCTGGCTCATCGACGCGCAGGGCAATCCTACGACCGACCCGAACGATTTCAGGGCCGATCCACCTGGCGCTATCCTGCCAATGGGCGGAGTCGTAGCCCATAAAGGCTATGGTTTGAGCTTTGTGGTAGAATTGCTGGGTGGCGCGCTCAGCGGAGAGGGCTGTGCCGCGGGCTCCCATACCATGAGAAGCAATGGCGTGCTCTTTACTGTCTACAACATTGAGCATTTCACCGATCTGTCTACCTACTATGAGGAGGTAGAGGCGCTGATTCGGCATGTCAAATCGAGCCGGCTCGCGCCTGGATTTAAGGAGATTCTGGCTCCGGGCGAGCCGGAGTTTCGCAGCGCGCAACGCAAGGAAGCCGAAGGCATTGAGATCGACGAGACCACTTGGTCTGCCATCTGCCAGGAGGCGCGAACACTCGGACTCGATCCAGACTGTTGGTAGAGGCAGGTATACACGAGCGGAGACATCGCAGGCGAGATGCCTGCGATTCCAGATGAAAGGAAGCATAGCAATGGCACAAATGAGTTCAAAGCAGCGGTTTATGGCTGGGTTAAACGGAGAGCCGGTGGATCGTCCGTCGGCGGCCAGTATCGTGTCGGTGATCACCTATGAACTGATGGATATCACTGGCGCCCATTTCCCCGCCGCCAATATCGAACCGGAGCCGATGGCGACATTGGCGGCGGGCGCGCACGAGGTGATGGGATTTGACAGCGTAATGCCGATATTCAGTATCGCCCAGGAGGCGGTGGCGCTCGGTTGCCAGGTGGACTGGTCGGATACGGATATGATGCCCAACCCGACCGATTCGCCGTGGTCTGACCGCGATGCAGAAATCAAGCTGCCCGATGGCTTTCCCGATTCGTTTCTGGAAGACAAGTATGTCAAATGTTCCATCGATGCCATCCGCCTGTTGAAGCGGCATTTCGGAGATGAGGTTATGATCCTGGGCAAGGTGATGGGGCCGTGGACCCTTTCCTATCACTGCTACAACACGCAAGAGTTTCTCTTCGATACGATCATGGATCCGGATCGGGTGCGCAAATCGCTGGAGACGCTGGCGCCCGTGCCGCTTGCCTATGCCGAAGCCCAGCTGGAGGCCGGCGCGGATGCCGTAGTCTGGGCCGATCACGCGACCGGAGATCTGGTGCGCAACACTATGTATCGGGATTTCCTTTTGCCCCATCATCAGGAGTTGGTGTCCCAGGTGCAGGCCCCTGTGATCCTGCATTGCTGCGGCAAGACGCTGGATCGGGTGGAGTATTTTAGCGAAGCGGGCTTTGCTTGCTATCATTTCGAGTCTGCCAACCCGCCTGTTGAGATGGTGGAAAAGGCGGCTGGCAAGATGAAGCTGGCGGGCAATGTCAATAACCCGGTCACGCTCTATGCCCGCGGCCCAGAGGAGGCGCGCGCGGAGGCGCAAGCCGCAATCGACGCTGGCGTGGATATCATTGCGCCAGAATGCGCTGTCCCGTTACAGGCCCCGGTGGTCAATCTGAAAGCGATTGTGGAAACCTGCCAAGATCATGGCATGTGATTGTGGTTGATAGGATTGAAAACGATGCAGGCGTGACGTCTGCGATCCCAGGTAGGAGGTAGAGGGTTATGAGCCGTGAAGAAGAGATCAAGCAAGGGTTGTACGAGCATACGTTGGTGGGGGAGGCGTCGGAGGTGGTAGCCCTCACTCAGGAGGGCATCGACCGGGGGATGGACCCGCTGGATATTCTTTTCGGCGCGCTGATTCCATCTCTACAGGAGGTTGGCCGTCTGTTTGAGATCGGTGAGTATTTTGTGCCTGAGATGTTGGTTGCCGCGCGGGCTATGCAAGGGGCGATGGCGCTGCTGCGTCCTTTGCTGGTCGATAAGGGCGCGGAACCCATCGGCAGGGTGGTGATGTTGACGGTGAAGGGAGATGTCCATGATATTGGCAAGAACCTGTGCAATATCATGCTGGAAGGCGAAGGGTTTGAGATCGTCGATCTGGGTGTCAATGTCAAGCCTGAGGAGGTGGTCGAGGCGGTTCAGGAACATCGACCTCAACTTCTGGGCTTTTCGGCGTTCCTGACCACAACGATGCCCTTTTTCAAGTCGAATCTGGCGGCGTTGGCGGAAGCTGACCTGCGTGATACGGTGAAGGTGATGGTGGGCGGCGCGCCGGTGACGCAGGAGTATGCCGATAGCGTCGGCGCGGATGGGTTCGCGCCCGATGCCAGCGCCGCGGTGCGCCTGGCCAAACAGCTGATGATCGACATGGGGTATGATGTCAGTATGGGGGGCGGCGATGCTAGCGAGGGCGCTTCGGCCCTGGCTAGCGCGGTCCAGGCTGTGGAGGAGCTGATGGTGAAGGCTGAACACGGAGAAGGATGAGTATATTCTAATGATAGGAAGATGCGGGATGATGCAGGCGAGACGCCTGCGATTCCAGAAGGTGGGTAGCTTTATATGGACACTGTGATTTCATCGGCCAGGCAGACTGTGGTCATCGGCCCGGATCATCCCTTTGTGATCATTGGTGAGCGCATCAACCCGACCGGGCGCAAAGTCCTGACAGCCCAGATGATCGACCGCAACATGAGCATGGTCTGCCGCGATGCCCGTCGGCAGGTCGAGGCCCAGGCCCATGTGCTGGATGTCAACGCTGGCGTTCCTGTCGATGGGGTGGAGCCGGAGATCCTGCGACTCGCTATCGAAGCGGTGCAACAGACCGTAGATGCGCCTATCTCTATCGACTCGTCTGTGGTCGAAGCGCTGGAGGCGGGCCTCGCGGTGTATGAGGGGAAGGCGCTGGTCAACTCGGTCACCTATGAGGAGGAGCGGCTGGAAAAGGTTTTGCCGTTGGTCAGGAAATATGGCGCGGCGGTCGTCGGTGTCGCCAACGATGATAGCGGTATCTCCAACGAACCGCAGGAGCGTCTGCGCATTGCCAAGCTGATCGTCGAGCGCGCGGCCGACCACGGCATCCCGGCGCAAGATGTGGTGATCGACCCGTTGGCCCTGACTGTGAGCGCGGATGATAATGCCGCCCTGATCACCCTGGAGACGATGCGCCTGATCCGCGAGAATCTGGGCGTCAACATGACCTGTGGGGCCAGCAATATCTCTTTTGGTCTGCCTTGGCGCCCGACCGTCAATGCTGCGTTTTTGTCCATGGCAATCGCCGCTGGGTTGACTTCGGCTATCACCAATCCACTTGAAATCGAGATTCGACGCACGATCTATGCCGCCGACCTGCTGATGGGGCGCGATGCCTACGCCGGCAATCTGATTCAAGCATTTCGGTCAGGACGGAGAACTGCTACTAGCCACTAGCCAAATGACTACGACTGTATCGGGTACGACTAAAGTTTCCATCGAATTTCGTCACGACTTTGCAGACGAGACGCCTGCGACCCCTAAGATGACCCGCGTGCCGCCCGGCATGACGCTCTTCAACGCCGCCAACTGGATTGGCTTGCCCATCGACAGCACGTGTGGGGCCAAGGGCACGTGTGGCAAGTGTAAGGTACGCATCCTCCGAGGTCACAACGGGGCCACGCCGGCCGATCGCAAAGTCTTTACAGAGGCGGAGCTGGCCGACGGCTGGCGGCTCTCCTGTCGGAGCGAAGCCCACTCGGATGTAGTCTGCGAAGTGCCGCGCTTGATGGGGAACCCTAAGGCTGCGCTGATGGGCTTCGATCGCCACGTTATTCTGAATGCCAATGTCCACAAAATCCTTCTGACGCTGACGCCGCCAACTCTGGAAGATCAGCGTAGCGACTACAGCCGCATCCGTGACGCCCTCTCGCAGGAGGGGTATGAGGCAGAGGCATCGCTGACACTTTTGCGCCAGTTGCCGGGTATCTTACGCAAGAGTCGGTGGCAGATTACGGCAGTGGTGGTTGGCCAGGAGTTGGTCGGTGTTGAGGCGGGGGATACGACGGGACGCGCCTATGGTCTGGCCTTCGATATTGGCACGACCACAGTTGTGGGTATGTTGCTGGATCTCAACAGCGGCGCGTCGGTTGCGGTCCGTTCGACTCTCAATGGGCAGGCGATATATGGGGCCGACGTGATCTCCCGCATCAGCTATACGATGCTCAACGAAGATGGTCTGTCTCGATTGAACGGGGTCATCGTTCAGACGCTGAATCGCCTCATCGCGGACCTTTTGCATGAAGGGCAAGTGGCGGCGCACGAGGTGTATGAGGTTGTCACTGCTGGCAATGCAACCATGCAGCATCTGTTTTTGGGCGCTGATCCTGAGGCGATTGGTCTCGAGCCCTTCATTCCTGTGGTCGAAGATATGGTGCAGGTTCGCGCGCGCGAGGTGGGCTTGGCCATCTTGCCGCAGGCCCAGGTGCATCTTCTGCCCTATTTGGGCGCATATGTAGGGGCCGATCTGGTAGCCGGGCTTCTGGCCACGGGTTTGGCCCAAAATGAAGGTGTTCGTCTGCTGGTGGATGTAGGAACCAATGGCGAAATCATTCTGGGGTCGGCGGCGCGCACAGTGGCCACTGCCGCGCCAGCGGGTCCGGCCTTTGAGGGCGCGCAGATCCAGGATGGCATGCGCGCCAGTGACGGGGCCATCGAGGCTGTGATCATTACACACGACGCGATTGAGCTACAGGTGATCGGCGGCGGATCACCGATTGGCCTCTGTGGCTCTGGTCTGCTGGACGCGGTGGCGCAACTGCGGTTGAGCGGGTTGATGCTGCCGTCGGGGCGTTTTGTCCAGGCAGAGGAGGCGGGCCAGTTCGTTGCTCCCGAGCTGGCGCGACGCATCATTACCGACGATGAGGGCCGGAGGGCGTTTGTCCTGGCGTGGGCTGAGGAGTCCGGCGGCGGGAAGTCCATTGTGCTGACCCAGCGCGATGTGCGCGAACTTCAGTTTGCCAAAGGTTCCATCGCCGGCGGCATCGATGTGGTCATGCAGGAGCTGGGCGTCGAGGCGGACGATCTGGTCGAAGTCTATTTGGCCGGCTCTTTTGGCAGCTATATCAACCCCCAAAGCGCGCGCATCATCGGGCTGGTGCCACCCGTGCCGGTTGAACGGATCAAGGCGGTGGGCAATGCCGCCGGTGAAGGCGCCAAAATAGCCTTGCTCTCTTTTCGCGAACGGGAAGTAGCCCGCTCACTGCCCGAGATTGTGGAATACCATGAGCTGTCGGGGCGGGGGGATTTCAACGATTCGTTTTTGTCTGTGCTGCAATTCCCAGAGTTGGAGACGTTGGGGTAGGGGCGCGCGCCAGGGTCGCTCCTACGTTTTTGTCAATCGACAGTTTTCCCGCTCCAGCACGTCTGCGTTCACGAGTGTTTTGGGCGTTTCACCCCGCAGGACTGTCACCACGTTTTCGGCGGCTTTGCGAGCCAGCTCTGCTGTGGCGGCCACTGAGTAGAAAGCCGCGTGGGGGGTGACGATCACATTGTCCAGCGCCAACAGAGGATTGTCCGCTGCCGGCGGTTCTGGATCGGTCACGTCGAGTGCGGCCCCGGCGAGGCGTCCGGCCTTCAGCGCCTGGATGAGCGCGTTTTCGTCGATGATACCACCCCGGCTGGTGTTGATCAGCACCGCGGATGGCTTGAGTTGCGCCAGAGCCGAGTCGTCGATGAGATGGTCGGTCTCGTCGGTGAGTGGACAGTGGATCGACAGATAATCGGACGCGGCCAGCAGGGCTGACAGGTCATTTGTCACTTCAACGCCGTGCGGGGCGTCTTCCGCGCGCAGCCGCGGCGTATAGGCGATGATCCGCAGCCCGAACCCCAGAGCCTTGGGCACGAGCGCCCTGGCGATATTGCCGAAGCCGATCAGCCCCAGGGTCTGCCCTCGCACTCGGGGAATCGGCTGGGGCGTCTCCCGCGTCCAACCACTGCGTTGGGGCGTGCGCGCCAGTGGGAACAGTTGGCGCGCCGACGCCAACAGCAGGGCCATCACGTGATCCGACACTTCCTCCAGGCAGAAGTCGGGCACGTTTGTGACAAGCATTCCCAGTTCCGTTGCCCGGCTGACGGGAATGTTGTCCAGCCCAATGCCATAGCGGCTGACGATCCGGCAGTTGGGCGCGACGTCCAGGGCTTGCGCTGGCACATCCTTCCAGCAGGTGAGGATCCCATCAGCTGGGGGGGCCAGCGCGATAATTTCTTCAGCGGAGCCGCTTTCTGCCACCAGCAGCTCCGCATTGACTGCGGCCAGCACTTCCTTTTCGATGTCGAGATTCGGCCATGCGTAGTCGGTAATCAGGATACGGTAGGTCATTTGAAACCTCGGTGGTCGGTGCAAAGTTTTTAGTTTCTAGCAACTGCCGTTCACTGACTACTAGAAACTGACAACTAAAAACTGTAGTTATCGGCGATCTTTTCCGCCATCATCATGACTGTGGCGTTGATGTTCGCCCGCACACTGTCCGGCATCAGCGAGGCATCGACGATACGCAGGCTGTCGATGCCGTGCACGCGTCCTGTTTGGTCGGTGACAGCGAGCGAGTCGGTGGTTGGTCCCATTTTGCAGGTGCTGGAGGTGTGATGGCTGGTGTCGGCGTTGGCGAATATCCAGCGATCCAGGGCTGCATCGTCGTGCAGGGCGTTGCCGGGTCCGCTTTTCAGTGGGCCGACTAGCTGTCGAAAGGCTGGGTGTTCCTCGACCATTTCTGCGCAAAGACGGATCCCTTCCCGCTGGCGTTGCCGGTCGAATGGCTCTTCGAAGTAGTGGTAGCTGAGTATTGGCTTGTCGTGGATGTTCGCGGAGCGCAGGCATAGTTCGCCCCGTCCCAGGGCAAGATTAAGCGTCGGTCGCACCCAAAAGAGTTCATCTATAGATGAAGCAATCGTGTAGACAATCATATCGTTGTCTAGATCCGAACCATCGGCGGTGTAACGCAAGCAGGCCTGGAGCCAGTGATGATGGTCGGTAGGCGTAAACTGCGGTTGCAACAGCCATTGTAGGTTCGTCGTCGGATGATCGCGCATGTTCTGCCCGACACCAGGGAGGTGATGGCGTACATCCACGTCGATTTCCCGTAATTGCGTGGCTGGCCCGATACCGGAAAGCATCAGGATCTGCGGTGTGCCCACCGCGCCGGCGCAGAGGATGACTTCGTCGGCGTAGTGTCGCTCCTGCTGACCGTGGCGCTCGATTTCCACGCCAATGGCCCGCTTGCCTTCCAGGAGCACGCGGCGGGTCGTGCAGTCGGCCAGGATGCGCAAATTGGGGCGGCCTCTGGCCTGGGCCAGGTATGTCACAGCGGTGCTTTGGCGTATACCATCGATATTGTTCAGAGGGAACGGCCCCGCGCCGGTGGAGTGCGGTTTGTTGGCGTCCGGGCAGTGGGGATGACCGGCCTGACGGCAGGCGTCAAACCAGGCCTGCTGATCCGGACCCCATTCTTTCTCTGGATAGCGACGCACACCGATGGGGCCGTCAGCGCCGTGATAGTCCGCTGCGCCGAAATCCCGGTCGTTTTCCAGTTTGCAGTAGTAGGGCAGCGCCTGCTCGAAGCTCCACTGATCATTGCCCAACGCGGCCCAGGCGGCGAAATCCTCCGGCGCCCCGCGCAGAAACACCTGTGCGTTGACCGCGCTGGATCCGCCCACCAGCTTACCGCGGGGGACCGGCATAGCCGTCACCTGCGCGGTCGCATGGCCTGTGTAGCCCCAGTCGTGGGTTATAGAATAGATACCGGAGGAGGTCCCGTAGCCCAGTCTGATGTCTGCGGGCAGGCTGTCTGAAGTTGGATAGTCCGGGCCTGCTTCGAGGAGCAGTAGCTGACGGTTTGGATCTTCCGTCAGGCGGGCGGCGAGGATATTCCCCGCTGAGCCCGCGCCCACGATAAGAGTGTTGTAGATCATGTTGCATGCCTCATCTGCGAGGAGTGAGAGAGTAGGTGTGAGGAGATCCCCTCCCCCTTTCTCACATCTCTCCACTCTTTTCTCACCTATTGGGTAGCAACTCGTCGCCTTCTTTGCGCTCGCGGTAGCCGCTGATCATCAGCCCCGGACGTCCCAGGCTCTGGCCGTACTCTTGGCGGTTTTGCGGGTCTCGGTAGCCCATGCGCACCAGACGGCGGGGTTTCTTTGTCTGGTTGATGTAGGAACCGTGGACGGTGTCGATGCAGAAGAGCACGACATCGCCGGCTGTGGCGGGAACTGGCACTGTATCTTCCAGGTGGTACTGATCTGTGGGCAGATGGGGAGTGCAAGGGCCGTCTTCGGTCTGGGTGATGTGTTCCAGGTGGCCGTTTTTGTGCGAGCCATCGAGGAAGCGGATTTCACCGTTTTCGTGGCAGGTATCGTCCAGGTGGACCAATACGTCGATGAAACGTCCGTCCTGATGGCCGTAAAACGGGTTGTCCTGGTGCATAGGGAACGGGTGCCCGGTCTGGGGCGGCTTGATGTGCATCGTCGTGTGGTGCAACTCCACATTCTTTCCCAGCAGATCGCTGAGAGCTTCGGCGAGTCTGGCATTGGTGGCGGCCCGCATCCAGGCGACGGAGTAAAGGTGCAGGTCGTGCATTGCCGTCAGCTTGGATTTCTTTTCGGTCTTCGGATCCATGTAGGCCTGACGCCAAGGGCCGCTCCAGCCAGGGCTTGTGAAGGCCCAATCCTCCACAAGCCGGTCCATCTCGTCTGAGAGTTCCTGGGTCTCCTCAGGTGTGAACAGTTGAGGAATGCGCAGGTAGCCGTGTTCGTGATAGAAGTTGATCTGTTGCTGCGTGAGCATTGGGTCATCTCCTGTGGGTGAGTATAACTGCGGTGGTCAGTAGGGCGGGCCTTGTGCGCCTGCCCGCCAGCCTGATTTTTTCTCTCTTCCCATAGTGTACCGAAACAAGGGAGGTTGGCGCAACTGCAGGCACAGGGATCATGGCAGGCACGATCATCCGTACTGAATATGGCTGCTCGAATCCTGATACTCTTTTAATTCTGCGCGGATGCCCCGGACCGTTGCCGCGATGAGCGGGCGTGCTTCCTGAGGAATTGCCTCATCCAGCAAGGCAAAGGTTTCACAGTAGAGCAATAAGCCGGCCTGGACTTCTTCGCGTAGTGATAATCGGACACTTTGACCATCTCCCGTTAGGCCAAATACACAACGCAAAAGCTGGGAGCATGCGCTTTCTGGGCCGACCGCACAGATCAGATCTTCGAAAGAGGCGTTGTCGCTGTTCGACAGCACGCCTCGCTGCACGCGCATCACCCGCGCCAATCCCCACGACAGCCCAAAGCGGGCGTTGAGCAGCCGGCCGGTGTCGTTGCGACGAAGGCCCTCCAACCCTTTGTGAACCTCTTCGATCCAGCCGATCAACTCCTTTCCCGCCAGGTGATTCGCTTTCTCCTGATGCTCTTGGGTCCATTGAAACTGGCGCGCGCGCTGTTGAATTCCAGCAAAGACGCCATCTGGATCCCAAAGAGCGCGTCCGTCTCGTAGCCCGGCGATGACATTGACCACCTGGCTTGGCTCCGTGAACCAGCTCTCCACCTGACTGGGCGTGGCCGTACTGAGTACGACCAGTGTGCGGAAGTCACTGCCGGCGCGTCTGTTGGAGGACCCTGAACGCCAGTGCGGCGTCACTGTAGGGCATTGCGATTGGCCATTGCAGTCCCTATCGATGTCGTCAAGCAGGAAACTGTGGTCGTCGGTATCGTGGTCGTCATTCTGCACAAAACGGACCACGTCCACATCACTGAACGGTCCGGCATCTCCTCTGGCGTAGCTACCCAGCAGGGCAAAAGCCACGGTTACGTCGGTCGTCCAATCCTTTAGGTAGGAGAAGATGTGTTGCGGGAGTTCCATGCTTGCACCTCAATTTCGGTGATGGCTTCTTGCTGTCATGTCTCGTGCTTGCGCGCCAGTTGCGGCCATATAGGAGCCAACTGGCCTTTGCCGGTGGATGCGCCCACATCCAGGGCTGGCCCTGCCGGCGGCACTCCATGCTCTATCAGCACGTCGAAGTAGGGTTCCCGGCTGTCGGCCAGGAGTTCCAGCAGCTTGCAGCGCATCTCGGCGCAGGTTTCCGTGTCCGAAGCGGCCAGGTTGTTCATCTCATAGGGATCGTTGTCGAGATCGTAGAGCAGTTGGTGACCTGTTTCATAGAAAGCGTACTTCCAGCGGGCTGTCACCAACCCCCGCCAGTCGAGAAAGTCCAGATTCCAACGAGGATTGCCCGACATTTCGAGCAGCGCCGCTTCCGGCCCCGTGAAACTCTGTTGCCCCCGCAGGGCGTCGCTGAAATCGATCCCCTGATTGTGGGCTGGCACGTCCAGCCCTAGCAGTCCCAGGGTGGTCGGGAAAAGGTCAACGAGGCTGAACAGCAGTCCATCCCGCCGGCCCTGAGCTGGAATCCGTTCTGGCCAGTGGAAGATCGCTGGAATACGCACGGAGTTTTCATGGGGATTCTCCTTGCGGTTGATAGCCCCGTGGGCGCCCATGTAGTCACCATGATCGGAAAAATACACGGTCAGCGTATTGTCGCGGAATTCCGACAGGCTGTTCAGGGTCTCGTGCAGGCGGCCGATATTCCAATCCAGGTTTTCCACCATGGCGTAATAGGTGGCCAGTTGGGCGCGCATCTCTGGCGAGTCGGCAAAGTTGGGCGGTGTTTCCAGCGCGGCGGGATCGAAGCGGGCGAACGCGTCCGGGGCTTCCAGGGGGAAGTGGGGTGGCTCTACACTGAGAACGAGGAACAGAGGCTCGTCCCGCGCGTAGGAGCGCAGATAGTCGATGGCCAGATCGGTCAGGAAGTCGGTCTGATAGCCGACCATCTTGCGGGGATTGGCCTCATTTTGGTGGTAGTAAAATCCTTTGAAGGGCGCATTGTTGATCTCGAAACCGTACCAATCCTGAAAGCCGGCGCGATGATACTCGGGCGTGCGATGGGGCCAGCGGGTGTACTCCTCCCTTTCTGCCCGCACGAGAGGCGGTTCCTGATCGTGCACGACGCCGCAGTGCCACTTGCCGAAATAGGCTGTGTGATAGTCGGCCGTCCGCAGGGCCGTAGCTGTGCTGGGAGAGCTTGCTTTGAACACGTCAAAGAAATACTGGACTGGCCCAGCGTGGGCGTGCCGTCCGGAAAAGATCGTCCCCCGGGAAGGCGTGCAGATGGGGCAGTTGGCGTAGGCCCGATCAAAGCTGACCCCTGTGGCGGCTAAATGGTCCATATTGGGCGTGCGCACGTTTGCATCGCCCATGTGGCTCATGGCTCCGCCGAAGTGCTCGTCGGACAGGATATAGATAACATGGGGCTGGGTAGTCATTGTAGGCTCCTTCTGTTTCTCCAGATTATGCGCCGGCACACTGCTCATACGCCTGGCGCAGAGCCGCGACAAGGGCGCCCCGGGGGCGGAATTCGTGGCCTATGTACCCTGTGTAGCCAGCGTCGTCGAGGGCCCGGCAGATGCCCCGGTAGTTCAGCTCCTGGTGATCGTCAAGCTCGTGCCGGCCGGGATTGCCGGCGGTGTGGATGTGGCCGATGGCGTTCAGATTTGCGGTCAGGGTGCGGGTCACGTCCCCTTCCATAATCTGCATGTGGTAGATGTCGTATAGCAGCTTCACGCGCGGGCTGTTCACCTGACGGAGCGTCGCCAGCCCCCAGGCGCTGTTATCGCACTGGTAGCCGGGGTGATCGACTTTGGAGTTGAGCAGTTCCAGATTGAGGGTGATGTCTTTGGCTTCGGCATAGGGCGCGATCCGACGCAGACCGGCGGCAGTGTTGGCGATGGCCACATCCTCGCTCATACCGGGGATGTGGTTGCCGCTGAAGCAGACCAGCGCGCTCAGACCGCGCGCGGCGGCCAGGTCGATCGACAGTTGCAGTTCGGCCTCGATGCGGTCGTGATTGGCCGGATTGTTGAGGCCGTCCTGTAAGGACTGGTGGCCGATCATGCTGATCACTTGCAGGCCGTAGCGGGCGGCTGTCTCGCACAGGCTGTGGAAGTTGTCATCTCGGGCCCAGATTTCGATGGCCGGATAGCCGATCGCGGCGATCTTCGCCAGAAGTTCTTCCTGGGGCATGGCATCTTGTGGCAAGATCGGGATACAGACTGACTGTTTGATAGGCATATCGTGGCTCCTACAGCTGTTTAGGTCTCTTGCCTTGTGGCCTCACTTCTTCAGCGCTCTTAGAAAATCGCGAACGGTACTGAAAACATATCGCCGGGCTGTTGCCGCTACGTATTGCCGGGCGGTCCGGCATAGTCAGTTCGGCATGCCTTAGCGAAGACTGAACACTTTGGAACGCCGCTGCGGCAGATTCTTCCGCATCGCGAACGATACCGACACTCTGAACGATCTCACGAAAATTCGGCGCGTCCACAAGCGCAAGCAGGAAATCACGCAGTTGGGGCACGCCGCCGAAGTTGTGAATCTGGACATCATCGATCTCCAGATGCTTGATGAACGCTTCAAAGAAGTTGCGCTGATCATTGCCTTCGACGAGCAGTTGGATTTTCGATTCGATCTGTATTGCTTTTGCCATACCTAGCGGACCTCGAGATCGTGCAGGAGCGCGGCGCGGATTGAATCCGGGTCATAGGTGACGCAGCGGCTCATGGTATCAGTGGCTTCAAGTCTGTGCAGGCGAAAGTCGTCAGCGCCCAGGGATTCATGCGCCGCTCTAATGCATTCAAGACTATGCGTGGTCGCAAATACCTGTGTGCGGAATTGTTTGGCAGCTGTATCAACGACTTGCCAGACCTTTGGTAATACGGAGTGGTGAATGCCGGTTTCGACCTCATCTACCAGAGCCACCCCGTCCGCTACAGAAGCTATGGCCAAAATAAGTTGGGCAATTCGGGTCATGCCTTCGCCCATTATCGCCAGGGGTATCAACTCCGATAAGCCAATGTCGCCCCAGATCATCGGTGTGCCGCTGGAAGAATTGTCTTCGATGCTTTGCAGCTTCGGCTCGACGACCTGTAGCGCCTCTAAGAGCAGATGGTCGCGTTTTTGTTTCCTCAACCTTGCCAGCTGTATGGCATCTTCACGGCTATTTGCGCTTCGTGCCTGGAGAAGCGTCGCGATAAATGGGACATTGATCCTCGACTGATGACTAATAATTTTCGAATCCTGTACATGTATGCGGCTTTTGACTTGTGTACCTGTGGGACCGCTATACTGAAATCTGAGCGCCAATTCGTCAGGAATGTTGATCGCCGGATTTCCCAGAGCCAGAGCATAATCATAAGGAATCTCAGTAGGTTGTCGCCCCGAGGTGATTTCTAAAGTCAGTTGACCATGTGACGTATGATATCCATCGATCTCGATGGATCTGCTCATATCCAAATCGGAAAAGATAGGTTTCCAGAGAGTCTCGCTTTGTTGTCCTAGACCCATTCGCATAACATTGGCATTTGTTGCCATATTTGCGTTCCCAGCTCCAGACAGCAGAAAGATTGCCTCCAGCAGGCTTGTCTTGCCGGAATTGTTTCTGCCAGCAATAAGATTAATGCGGCGCAATCGGTCGATTTTGAACTCCTTGAAGATGCGATAGTTCCGTATCTGAAGGTTCTCAAACATCGGTATCACTCCTCGTTTATCTGCACGGGAATTCCCTAATAACTTGGGCGTGAAGCATGAGCGCTCTAATCACATAAATCACAGTAGGGTCGGCGTCTTGTACCTGTCCTAGGCGACCACAAGGGTTGCCCCTACAATAACCCGCCCGCGTCGCTAATGGCTACGTCTATCTCTTTCGTCAGTCGCCCTGTCTCTGCCAGCGCGGCGACCATGCGTCGGTAGTGGTTCAGGTCGTCGAAGGACAGTGTCCGGCCTCTGCGGTCTTTCAGCCATTTGTCCAGGGGCTGGTAGCCGCCGATGCGGAATTCCCAGATCTCTGGCGCTATGCCCTCGAAGCACTGCCCGCGTTTGCCGGATTTTTGGTCGTCTTTGCTTATGTAGACCCGGCCCTGTTCGAGAGGAGCTTTCTGAGTGGGCAATGAATGGCCTGGAGGGAGATATTTCGGATGTCCCCTTTCTATCACATTGTCCCCGGGGACGGGAAAGCCCACTGCGGTCTGATCCAGCCTGAGAGACTTCAGCAGGTGAACCTGGGTCAGCTGCCGGCCCAGCCCGACCAGGGCGCGGAATAGGGCCACGTTCCCGGTCAGGGGGACGCGGGGGAAGTCGGCGCGCAAGAACTGGTCGTAGCGCTGGCGGTAGGTCGGCGAGTGGAAGGCAGCGTAGATGTAGTGGAATGCATCCTCGGGGCCGAAAGTTTCTTGCAGGTTGCCTTTGCCGTCGGCGATGAAGCGCAAGCCGAGGCGCTGTTCCAGATCTCGGGTGAACTCGGGCGCTAGGTTAGGCTGGCGGTCGCCGGGACTGTAGAGGCCACTGGCGATTTCCTGTTCGGAGCGGTAGATATAGAGAGGGCAGAGATAGTTGATTTCCTTCGTCTTATTGGAAACAGCGCAGGATTCAACAATGGAATGCGTTACACCACAATGAGACCATCCAACCCCTGATTGTGATTGCTGCCTGCAAATAAGCAGCCCCAAATTCTCCCCCGCCAGCATGTGACGCATTACGTTTGGGCGCGGCCTACAGATGAAACCGCAATCTTTGCCTGTATAGTAGGTGTATCGGGTGTCGAATGGCCGATATTGGATCGGCGTTGCCAGTTCCGGCCTCATTCCAGAGCTATTTATATCATCTTGAGCCAGGTCGACCTTCCAATCGCGGACATCCCTGCCCAGGTTGTATCTGCTCCTGGCCGTTTCAGACGGCAGGCGCGCGAAATCGCGCACGACTTCCATCGTCTCAGCGCGCGACCAGCGAATGGTCAGACCGTCGCGCGCGGTGACAACGCCGACCGAGTTGACGGGCATGATTTCGTTAATCCTGGGCCACCGCTGATATTCGGCCTCAAGTTCCCGGTTCCAGGGCTTGAACATATAGTTGGGAGACGAGGGTTCGATCGTTTTCCAATCGGTGGTTGACAGATCCGAACTGGTCAAGCTCTGGTACTTGGTTGCGCGCGTGCCCCACAGGTCGGCGTGGCGCACTACGGCTGGGCCGTTCTTCCCTGCCTCCTTGACGAATATGGCGATGGCAACGCCCTGCTGTATATCGAAGACGTTCTGGTCGGGGCTGCCGTCGGGCGCGCGCTCCTTTTTCTTGGCGTTGCCGTGCAGGTCCAGAAGGTAGATGTGGGTGAAGGTCAACACCAGCTGCTGTCTCATACCGCGGAACGTCGGGTTGTCCAGGTATGAGTGGTTGGTGATGAAGGCCAGTATGCCGGCGCCGGCCTGTCTGATGCGCCACTGGCCGAAGCGGATGAACTTCACATAATCATCCTGTAACCATTTGAGATTTCGCTCAGCGAGGGACATGCCATCAACCTGTTTATACTCCTCAATAAGTTTCCCGATCCATGCGAGCTGGCGGTCGTCTTTTCTGCTGGCGTTGGCTGAATGTCCTGAGTATGGGGGATTGCCCAGCACCACCATGATGGGAAGGTCGCGCTTGATCTGGGAGGCGGCGTTGGCTTCCTCTGTCATCACGCGCAGGGGGCCGAACAGGGTCATCGCCCGTCGTTCGGCCTGTTCCAGGGAGTTTGTCAGGTAGACGCCCAGCCGCTCGCCGCTGTCGAACTCGTATGACCAGTCCGATCGGTACTCCTCGGGCATGTCCGCGGCGGCGAGCTGCATTCCCAGCTTGAGGTGGGACATGGCATAGGGCGCCATCAGCAGCTCGAATCCGAACAGCCGCTTGAGCAGGTGGTCTTTGACGTATCCGTTCCACATCCCGGCGTTGTCGCTATGACGATAGTATTCCCTGATGTGGTCTATGACCGCGTAGAGGAATGTCCCTGTGCCGCAGGCGGGGTCCAGCACCAGGACGCGGGGCGCGCGCTTCCGGGCTGTGTTTCCCTCGCTGTCCGCATATTCGTAGGTGGTCATTGCATGGTCGGCGAGTCCGGCTGGGCAGTCGAAGCGTTGGCGCAGCAGGTAGTCCACGGAGCGCACGATGTAGGATACGACCGGCTCTGGGGTGTAGTAGACCCCGCGTCGCTCGCGCAGCGCGGGGTCATAGGCGGCCAGGAAGGTTTCGTAGAAGTGCATGACAGGGTCCTGATACACGGCTCTTTTCCCGAAGTCGGACAGTATAGCTTCCATGTCCGCGCTGCCCAGGAGTTGTGTCAGGTCGTCCACGAAGCTGACGAAAGGCTCATCGTCCAGGGCTGGGCCTGTGAGCGCCGAGAACAACTGCTGGAGAAATGGATTGGTTGGGGGGATGGCGTGCGCTGCGTCCTGTCTGCGGAAGGCGCCGGCGTTGTGGTTGACTCTGGCGGCGAACAGGCCATAGGCCAGCGTCTGCGCGAACATGTCGGCGAAGGCTTCGGCTGTGAGGTCGGGAACCAGCACGCGTTGCGAGGCTTCGTGCAGGTCTTTCAGGTATTGAGACACCTGGTCTTGCCTGAATCCCTCTGCGATGACGCTGCGTATCATGCGCGTGAGCCGCGCCATGCGCTGGGCCAGGTCTGCGGGGCTGGCGATGCGTGCGGGGCTTCTGTGCAGAAATTCCCACAGAAGTCTGTCGATGGGGGAGAAGTCCGTTGTATTCTGAGACAGCTTGCCGTCGCTTTCGAGGGTCGCGATGTGGGCGGTCAGGCGCTGTTCGCCGTCCACGTACCAGCGAAATTCGGTGTAATTGGTCAGGAGCAGGTTGGTCAGCGAGTTTCTGTAACGCTTCAACTGTCGCCCGTTGGCTGTAGATGGGTTTGTGCGCTTGCTGTCCCTCTCTATCTGCGTCAGGTCGATTTCAACGTCTTTCGCCTCGACGTAGCCGACAGTCAGTTGATTTTCTGGTGTGTGCGCTGAGGTGGTTATGATGAAGTCAGGCGCGCCGCACTGTATGCGTTTGGGCTCGTTGGTGGCTACGATTCCATCGGCGACAGATTCGAGGAGCGCTTTCAGCGCTGGCCTGTGGGTGTGTTCGGTGGCATTGCCCTGCGCCAGGTTCGCGCGCAGATTCTTGATGTAATCCTGAAATACCCTGGCAGCGGCCATTGGACTATGATTTGTGTGATTAGTCTGACTATGAGTTTATCCTGTCTATCGTCCGAATCAGGAAAATCACAGTCCCATTCACGCGGGCGTTCAATAGATCACTTTGTTGATCGGATACTCGATGATGCCGGTCGCGCCGGCCTGCTTGAGATCCGGTATCAGATCGCGCACGATGTTTTCGTCGATGATCACTTCCAGCGCGACCCAATCCGGGTCCGTCTGATGGGTGATCGACGGGGTGTGCAGGGCTGGCAACTGACCTGTTATGGCCTCTAAAGCTGACTTGGGGATGTTCATTTTCAGGCCGACTTTGGCATCGGCCTGTAGCGCGCCTTGTAAGAGCAACGCCAACGTTTCGATCTTTTGCCGTTTCCACGGGTCGGCCCAGGCGCTGTGATTGGCGATCAGTTTGGTGGTGGATTCGGCAATCGTATCCACAATGCGCAGCCGATTGGCCTTCAGGGAGGAGCCGGTCTCTGTCCCCTCCACAATTGCATCGACCAGCAGAGGCGCCTTTACCTCTGTCGCGCCCCAGGAGTATTCCACCTCTGCCTGCACCCCGTGCTGTTCCAGATAGCGGCGGGTGACGCGCACCAGTTCTGTGGCGATGCGCTTGCCAGCCAGATCCTGGGGCCGGCGGATGTCGGAATCGTCCGGTACAGCCAGCACCCAGCGATAGGCCTGCGCGGTGGCTTTGCTGTAGACCAGATCCTCAATTTCCAGGACATCGGCTTCGTTTTCCAGCACCCAATCTTTGCCGGTCAATCCGACGTCAAGAACGCCCCGCTCTACATAGCGGGCGATCTCCTGCGCTCGGAACATCAAGCATCCGATCTCCGGATCGTTGATGTAGGGCATGTAGGAGCGTTCCCGTACAGAGACGCGATAGCCAGCCTTTGCCAGCAGAGCGAGCGTGGACTCTTGCAGACTGCCCTTTGGAATGCCGAAAATCAAGCGATTCATTGAAATCCTCCAGGTATGCGCGAATGTTTGGATGATGAATGTCTCTGGTCCGACGGCCAGCTGGCACGGTGGCCCGCGTCAGGCCTGTTGCGGGACAGATGTCAAGCGCCAGGTAGAAGCCTCCATGCGCTCTTTCTCAGGGTCGAGAGAACCCTGGCGTCTTTCGATGCGTCGATAATAGCAGCTGAGGCGGGTTTTTCCGTCTTTTCCCTTCGTGTGGCAGGCTCCTGCGCCCAGAGGACGCACCAGATAGAGAAGGGAGTTCTGCTCGCAGTTGACCCGCGCTTCGATCAACTCCAGCGTATCGCCGGAGGTGGCCCCCTTCACCCACAACGCATTGCGGGAGGTACTCCAGAAGGCCGCCACTCGGTGGGTCAGCGTATAGGTCAGGGCCTCCTGATTGGCGTAGGCGATAATCAGCACCTCTTTGCTGTCTGCGTCCTGCACGGCCACCGGTATGACCGCCGCGTCCCCCCGGCCAATGGCCGGCAGCTTGTCGAAATCCAGAGTCAGGGTCGTCCCTTCCTCCAACAAGGATGGATGAATCGAAGAACTCTGATCATGAGAACTCATATTGGCGCTTCCGTGATTTCCTGTGAACGGTCCGCACCCTGTTTTCTGTCCGCTCTGCGGGTTTCAGTCCAGGGCACTGCCCCACACGTCCATATCCACATGCACATCTGCCCGATTCAGCACATCGTCCAGCAGCAGGTGCGCGTCGGGCAGATCTTCGAGCCGTTCGGCCACCAGAACCAGGTCAGCCGGTGTTGCGTCGGTGACATATGCTTTCTCGAATATCTGCCTGGGCTTCAACCAGTAGCCGCCGGCGGCCAATTTACCCCACTTCGTCAGCAGATAGAGCACAACGTATTCGCGCCCGTCGCTGCTGGTGTCCACAATACGGGAGCCGTTGACGCTGATCGGATAGAGAAAATCTACGCCAGAACGGGTGCGCTCTGCCCGATAGTAGCGAATTTTTTTCGTGCGGCCAAAACGATAGACTGCCTTGGGAATCAATTTCGCAGCGCCTGTTTCCGACATTGGCATCAGGATGAACGGGATGAACGGGTTGGCGGGGCCGATGAATTCAGTGACCCGAGATCGGCAGCCCCCCCTCCTTCCGCGTGGGAAATGCTGGATACGATACGACCAGTAGCGTAGCAGTCTTGCCGATTCTTGTCCAAATACTAAGGAGGGTTGCGCAGGCTATCTTTTTTCTTCATCCCTGTTCTGTTCTGGGCGACTGACTCATCTTTCAGGCGGACATAAATCCGATTGCCGCCACGATTGACAGTTCAGGGACCGGTCAGTACAATAGATTTCAAAACAATAGATTTCAAACTGTGCGATTCTTCTATACTCACATAAATCACAATCTATTTGAACGACCTGCTCACGTTGATACTGTGCCGGCGGGACGCCTGCGATCCCGGGATAGCGCCACGCGCTGACGTTTCACTCTGAAAGGAGTTGCCGAAGTGGACATACATAAAACGATTGCCTCTCAGTTCCACGCCGCTTTGTCGATGCTGGAGCAGACTGTCCGCATCTGTCCGCAAGGTCTGTGGGATGACCCCGCGCAGGCAAATCCATTTTGGCGCGTGGCATATCATGCGCTCTTTTACGTGCATCTCTATTTGCAACCAACCGAAGAAGACTTCTCCCCTTGGGAGAAAGGGCGCGAAGGGTATCAATTCCTGGGGCCGACGCCGTGGCCGCCCCACACGCAACCCGAGGCCGAACAACCCTATAGCCAGGAGGAAATTTTGGCGTATCTTGCATTCTGTCGGGCGGAGGTAGACCGTATCGTGCCGACGATTGACTTGAGCGCCCGATCTGGCTTTCACTGGCTGCCCTGCGATAAGATGGAGCTGCAGATCTACACGATTCGCCATCTGCAGCAACACGTGGGCGATCTGAGCAGCCATCTGCTTTCCCGGGCGAATCTCGAAATCGCTTGGGTTGGCAGGGGGCGATCAGAATAGGTTTCAGAAGTGGTCATATAGATCACATCAAACAGTGGTCGAGGAGAGGATCGATGCATCTTTCCATGCACAATTGGATGCGGGCCGAGCCGATTGACGTAACCATCCGCCGCTTGGCCCGCTACGGCTATCAAAGCATCGAAATCAGCGGCGAGCCGGACATCTTCGATACAAAGGAAGTGCGCGAACTGCTGGATGAAAATGGCCTTGCCTGCTGGGGATCCGTCACCTTGATGTTCGAGGGCAGAGATCTGATCCATGCGGACGAGGCCGTGCGCGTCAGTTCAGCCCAGTACATCAATGACTGCATTACGATGGTGAAGGAATTGGACGGCTATGAGATGACGATCGTACCGTCGCAGGTGGGCAAGGTCACAGCGATGGATACGCCGGAGCAGGAATGGGCTTGGGCTGTCGAGGGGTTGAAGGAGGTGTACGCCCACGCGCAAAAGGAAGGTGTGCGTATGGCTCTGGAGCCACTCAACCGCTTTGAGACGAACTTTCTGAATCGAGCGGATCAAGCGATGCTTCTGGCTGAGGAGGTCGGGCTGGACTGCGGTGTCTGCATCGATACGTTCCACCTCAACATCGAAGAGGCCAACATGATCGAGGCCATCAAAAGCGCAAAGGAACGTCTTGTTGACTTTCACGTGGCCGACAACAACCGCATGGCCTGCGGGATGGGGGCGCTGGACTGGCCGCTGATCGTTGGCACGCTCGAAGAGATCGGCTACGACGGGGCATTGACCGTCGAATTCGTAGCGCCTCTGGACCGCACGCCGGCCAATCTTTACACGAACGCCGTCGCTGCCGCCGAGCAGGAGCTGACAGCAGAACAGCTTCAGTTCATTCAGGATCATGGCAGCGGCGTTCTCTCGGAGGAGTTCTACAGTTGGCTGGTAGAGGAGACGGCCAAAACGCTGCTGCCGCTTATTTGAAACCAGTGGCCAGTGATCAGGAGTGGTCGGTAACTGCAGTGCACTCGCCACTGCGGTTCACAGGGCAATCCGCCGACCTTCCCGGGCGGATCGATACGCGCCCAGGATCATCTCCACCGACTTGCGTCCTTCTTCGGCGCTGACGCGTTCGTCGTTCAGCCCGCGCACATAATCGATGAACGGACGGGGCACAGCGGCGATCCGTTCCGCCTGGCTGGCGGGGATCGGTATGTGAAACTGTTCCCAGTCGCGGTCTCCTTGGCGGATCATCCGCAGAGGGGCTACGCCGGCCGGTCGGGGGGCGGCGGTGGAGGGGCCGTCGCCGTAGTCCTGAATGATCGTGCCTTCCTCGCCGTAGATCTCTGTCGTGTTCACCCCGGCGACTGTTGTAGAGCCGTTGAACAATGTCCCGATTGCACCGCTCTCGAAGCGAAAGACGGCGACACCGTTGTCGTCCGGCGCGACGGCAGTGACCACATTGTCGATTTCGGCCATCACCCGTTTGGCTGGGCCGAACGTCCAGTAGAACCAGTCGGCTGCGTGGATGGCGTCGTCAAAGAACATCCCCACATTTGCCATTGGGTCGATGTGCCAGCGGGATGGCCCGGTGACGAATGCCTCATTGAGCAACACGGAAATGCAGTGCCGGCGTCGTACGACAGCGATCTTCCCTACCGCGTTCGCCTCTACCAGCTCTTTGATCGTACGGTTGACCGGGTCGTGGCGCATCTGAAAGGCCACGCTGAACTTGACTCCACTGCGCTGGACAGCTGCGATAATTCGATCGCAGTCGGCCAATGTCGTCGCCAACGGCTTTTGGCAGAGGATCGCCTTGCCGGCGTCCGCGGCCCGTTCCACCAACCCCGCGTGGCGGTTCGTTTCCGTGGTAACGATCACGGCGTCGATATCCGCATCGTCGATGACCGCGTCTGCATCAGAACGGTATTCCAGGCCGAAAGTGGAGGCTGCTTCCCGTCCCCGTCGCTCGTTGTCGTCCCAGCAGGCTACCAGGTCCACATCATCGAACTTCTGCATCTGCCGGCAATAGATATTGCTGTGGCCGTGGGCGTGGCTCAATATACCGATACGTACTCTGTCCATGCCAATTTCCTTCACTGCAGTGAATAGTGAAATTCAGTGATCCGTGGAAAGTTTTTCGTTTTGAGTAACTGCAGTTCACTGACTACCTAGAAACTGACAACTGCAGTTACTGGCTACTAGCCGCTAACCACAGGGGTTTACGCTTTCAGCCCACCGGCGGTGAGGCCGCGCACATAGTGCCTCATACCGAAGGAAAACAGAACGATCAGCGGCAGAGATGCCAGAATATAGCCGGCCATCTGGGGGCCGATGTCTGTGACGCCGATCTCCGACGTGAATTGGGTCAGAGCCACGGCCACCACCTGCTGTTTCGGGCTGGAGATGACTACCAGCGGCCACATAAATTGGTTGTATGTCGTTACGAGACGCACCACCGCAACCGTCACCAGAATCGGCGCGGACAGAGGCACGGCGATGCGCCCAAAGCTCTGCAATTCTGTGGCGCCGTCGATGCGGGCGGCGTCGAAGAATTCCTCCGGCAGCGTGGCGAAAAAGCTGCGGCACAGGAGCAGCGCGAACACCTGCCCGCCGGATGTCCACGGCAAAATCAGCGCCCAGTAGGTATTTTCCAATCCCATATTCAGGATCAGCACATAAGCCGGAATGAGCGTTAAAATCGGTGGAATCATCAGCAGGGCCAAAATCGCCGTATAAATCAGCTCCTTGCCTGGAAATCGGTGACGGGCGAACACATAGCCGCTGAGGCTGGCCAGCACAAGTGTCGCGGTTGTCGATGTGCCGGAGGTCAGGATCGAATTGAGAATCGGTCGCCAGATCACCAATGCGCCCAGCCCGAAATTTTCCCACCGATAGGGATGGGGGAGAGACCAGAAACGCCCGTAAATCTGGCCGTTGTCCTTCAGTGAGAGGGCCAGCAGATAGACGATAGGGATGAAAGTAATGATCAGAAGGACGAGCAACGCCAGATAGAGCAGAATCTGGCCACCGTCA
This sequence comes from uncultured Caldilineaceae bacterium, assembly GCA_958295915.1. Classification (GTDB taxonomy): domain Bacteria; phylum Chloroflexota; class Anaerolineae; order Caldilineales; family Caldilineaceae; genus Bin5. Next base: position 75,836 of record OY282381.1, on the reverse strand, counting down.
CTTCTTTTGCCGCTTCGAGCCAGTGCCATGCTAGGCCTCAAATTCAGTGGAGGACTTTACGTACCGTATATTCAGAACGGTGCCTGCCAGGATAATCAGGAATAAAACCATGCCTATGGCCGACGCTACCCCCATGCGGTCCATTCGCATAGCCATATAGTACAGCTCCAAAGCTGGCGTATAGGTGGCCGCGCCGGGGCCGCCGCCGGTCGTCAGGAAGACCAGCTCGAATGTCTGCACGGCGTTGATAAAATTCAGAATCAGCAGCAGCTTGATCTGACCCATCAGCAGAGGCAGCTCGATCTTCCAGAAGCGTCGCCAGGCGCTGGCTCCATCCACTTTGCTGGCGTCGATGATTTCGTTGGAAATCGAGATAAGACCGCCATAAAAAATCAACAGCGCGAAGGCGTTCACCCATGGAACGCCGATGAAGAGTATCGATACGAGGGCTACGCGGGCATCCCCGTACCAGACGCGGGTGAACTCTTCCAAGCCGATAAGTTTGAGGCTCTCATTGAGGAGGCCGATGGCCGGATCGTAGATATTGTTCCAGACGAGAATCTCCACTACCGCCGGCAGCACAATCGGCACGACGAAAAGGGTCCGGAACCAGTATTGGGAGAATCTGTTGCGCAGGTTGAAGATGAACACCGACACCAGCAGCGGGACGGTCATCGTTTTCACAATCGAGACGACAACCAGAATCGCTGCGTTGCGGAAGCCGGACAGGAAAAAGCGATCCTCCAAGAGGAAACGAAAGTTGGCCAACCCCACCCATTCAGTGCGCGCCCCAGGACTCCAGTCGGTGAAGGCGTGATAGAGGCCGGAAAAGGCCGGATAGTAGTTGAACGTCAGGAGCAGGGCCAGCGTCGGCAGAATCAGTAGGTAGGAGAGCCGGGCCTTCCACATCGTTTGCAGAACCGCCCAGGGCGCGGCCGAACTGCGTCGCCAGACCTGTTGCCCCGCGGCTGTATTGCGAGCGACCCATACACCCAGCAGCGCCAACAAGGTCGCGCCGCCGATGACGCCGCCGATGGTCCGTTGCTGATGGGCGGCCGACTGGGCTGCCTCGCTCAGGGCCTTCTCCCGATCGTAGACCCTGGCCACGCCAGAAACGGCGCCCACGACCAGACGGCTGCCGTCTGGCGCCAGGGCGACGCTCAACACCTTTTCGGCCTGTTGGAAGCGATGAATGAGTGCGCCATCGTCAGCTAACAGATAGGCGCTACCGTCCTCTGAACCGACCAGCGCGCTGGAGCCGTCCGCGGCAAGAGATACACTCGATATGGCGTCTTCGGCCTCGAAGCGCCACAGTTCAGAACCGTTGGCGCCGTTGAGAAGAATGGCCGAACCGTCGTTGGCGCCGGCCAGGATGCGGGCGCCGTTCGACATTGCGGATACGGACCGGACACTGTAATCAAGCTCGGCCTGAAGCAGAGCCTTGCCTGTGCGGCTGTAGATCGTCACAAGCCCATCATCGGAGCCGACAACGACCCGCGCCTTTTCGCCGCTGCCGTAGATGTCTACAGCCCGCACGCCGATACCCAGCGCTTCCTGCCAGAGCAAATTGCCATCGGCGTCCAGGGCATACACAGACAGATCATCGGATGTGGCGGCGACCAGCGAGCCGTCTTTGGCGACAGCGGCGTTGTTCATCGAGCGGGCAGCCTTAAACTGCCACAGCGTCCCGCCCGCTTCATTGAGGAGATAGACGAAGCGATCCTCTGACGCAACTACCAGCCATTGCCCATCTGGGGAGATGTCCACGCCCAGAATGCTGTTGTCTGCCTCGAACTGCCAGAGCGGATTGCCCGTTCCATCGAAGAGCCGCAGGATATTATCCCTGCTGCCGACAGCGACACGCGCGCCGTTTTCCGAAAGCTGGGAGGTTGCGCCGGCCAGAGCGACGGCTTCGATCCGGGTGGCAACTACCCGCTCCCACAATAGACCCTGCGGCGTCTGGGCCGCGAGGGGTAAAGCAATGCCCAACAGTATGGCCAGGGCCAACCCGATGCCGCCAATTGCCCGCTTGATCTTCATTCGGCATTCCTGCCACCAGCTTGGAATTAGGAATTGATCGATTCCTAATTGAATTTAGTACGGACCGGCCGCCACCCAACCTGGCGGGCGCTTTTCCGGATTGTCCAGGTCCTCGTGTGTCAGGTTGAGATACTCCAGCAGGCCGTCGAAGTTGTCTTCCAGCAGAGCCTGATAGCTTGCGGCAAACTCCTCTGCCGTCAATTGGCCTGCGAAGAACTCCTGTACCATGATCGACCATTCGCGCTTTGTCACTTCATATTTGAAGAAGCCACGCGCTACTGCATCACCGGGCGCGCCGGGCTTTTCATAGTTGCCGATAAAGACGCTATTGTCGAATACTTCCTTCCACTCCCCTGGCAGTTCCACGTCCTTGATCAGAGGTGGGCCGGCGATTCCGCCCTGTAGATTGTCGGGGTCCAGCTTGTTTTCCAGGAAGATTTTCATCCCCTGGGGGCTGGTCCAGAACATGATGAAGTCCACCTCCAGATCATTCTGCGCGCGGTCTTTAAGAGGGATCGCCAGATAGCCTTGCGTCAACTCATTGGCGCGCGCTGTTCCCTGCGCACAGGGCCCTTCGATGTTGGGAAATGCAAAGCGGCCGTATTCAAACTCTACGGCGGCGGCGGCATCCTCTTCGTCGACTTCGCCGCTGCCGCCATATTCACCCTGGGCCAGCGAGCGGATGTCTTTGGGCAAACTGGTGAAGATACCGCCATGCACCATCCGCATGGCCGCTTTCTGGGTCAGAAAGAGCGGATAGGCATCGGTCATGCCGCTCCAACCTTCGGGCACAAAGCCGTTTTCTGTCTTGAATACCCGGCCAATCCGCTCCATCATTTCGACGGTGCACTCGTTGTTGAAGTTGATGTCTCCGTCGCGCAGGGCCTTCAGGTGTCGGGAGATGTTGACAGAAATGCGGTCGGGGTCATCGTTGCGCACGTCCGCAGGATCGTACATCCATTTGTCGTCGATCCCTTCTCGGAAGCACCAGTCGCCCTCCTGACAGCGGATACTCTGCAATTCATCCCGGTGGTACTGATCCATCGCTGAACGCATGAGCCAGGGCATGCGTCCGCCGCCCCAAATCTGCTCGGTGGTGCCTTCCATGGCGATGGGAATGTAGCCTGCATCCCTGATTTTTTCATTCCACTCGACGAACTGATTCCAGGTAGGCTGGGCGGGCACGTCGCTGATGCCGGCCGCTTCAAAGAGTGCCTTGTTGTAGAGCCAAAAGGTCTGGATCGACATATACGGCATGGTAAACATCTGGCCGGTATTGGGATCCCGCACCAGATTGAGCCCCCAATCTTCGAAGCTATGCTCCCATTTTTCGTCGGTGTAGGGATTGATTTTGTTGAGGTATGGCGCCCAGTTGAGCAGACGCCCCTCTTGGGCGAACTCGCGCAGGTGGGGCGATTCGACGATCGACACGCGGGGAACTTCCGATGTAAATTGGGTGCGCACCCACTGCAAGTAGGCATCCACCCCTGGGGCTTTCAACTCAACCAGCACATCGACCCCGGGATGCATCTCCATATAGGCATCAGCCAGTGCCTGATAGGTTTGCACGTCGTTGGATGCGATGCTAACGACAATGTCGCCGCTTAGTTCCTCTTCTTCTGCTGTGGTTTCTTCGATATCCACGACTTCTTCGGCCGCGGCCGCCGGCGCGGCCGACACATCGGCAGGCTCTGCTGCGGGGGCGCCGCAAGCCGTCAGCGCCAGCGCCCCTACCAGGAGCAGACCGAGAATCGATCGGTACTGTTTCATCGACTTCCTCCTTAATTGCAGTGGCTAGTGGAAAGTTTTGGTTTTTTTGTTTTCGAGTAACGACTGGAAACTGACAACGAAAAACTGCAGTTTAGCCACTGGGGTTTGCGAATGGAAATGTGCCCGCGTATCCCAGTGTCTCCAGTGTGAACTGGGGGTTGCTGACAAACCGGATGCTGGGAAACATCGGATTCTGCTGGTAATGAAGGACGATATTGGCCCGAATCTCGTCCTCTGGATCCGGCCCGATTTTGGCGCCCTGGTGGGGGATGTGGCTATAGAAGATGACTGCATCGCCGGCCATTGGGTGCAGGTGGGCCAGCTCCTGCTCGTCACACCAGCGCTGGAAAGGGTCGTTGCGATCTTCCGTATAGCGCAGGAACGGGAGCAGTTCCTCGGGTACGGGGCGGTCCAGGTAGTTCTTGACAAATGTCAGACGCGCCCGCTCAGGGGTGTTGTCCGTCAGATAAAATGTCGTGTTGATGCATTGGGCCTGGATCGGTTGCCGCGCTTCGGATTTCTCTACCTGATAGTAGTAGTCGTAGAAATCCATGTGCCATTCCTGGTGGTAGGCTGCCGGATTCACGTGGGCGCGCAGGCTGCGAAGCTGGCATTGCTTGCCCAGGATCTCGCGCAGGAAGGGCGCAACGCTGGCGTGACCGATCAGCTCTGCGGCCAATTCCGGCTCCAGCGCCAGCAGCTTCTCAAAGGCCACATTGCCTACGCCGTTGCTGATCTCATATGCGCCGCGGTCGTATAGCGCGTACAGGACCGACTTCCACTGCTCAACCCGTTCCGCTGGCAGCGCGCCGGGCATCAGCAAAAAGCCGTCCCGGTTGAGTTGGGTCAAGCCTTCTTCAATCTCTTGCGATAATGAAGTCATAGTTGAAACCCCTGTGATCGGAAAGTTTCTGGTTTTTCGTTTCGAGTGGAAACTGACAACGAAAACTGCAGTTAGCGTGGCGGTATACTCTCCGCGCAGCCACTGTGGTGGGAGCGGATGGCCGCTTCGATGATCTCCTGCACGGCCAACCCATCATGGCCGGAGGCGTCAATCTCATCTCGGGGCACGCCGTCGTCCACCTGTTCAATCCAGCGGTTGATACGGTTGGTGAAGGTAGCGCTGAAGCCGCTGAGGCCGTCCATGATGCTGTTGCGGATGACGGTCAGTTCGTCGCTGCGCCTGGGGTAGAAGGTCAACTCCTGGTAGAGATTATCCAGCACAAAGCGGCCGGCTGTGCCCATCACTTCGCAGCGTTCCAAATTGTGTCGCGGATTGGTATCGTAGCTGCCTGTCAGGTGGCCGACGACGCCGCTGGCAAACTCCAGGTTGAGCTGCGCATTCGAGTAGCAGACCCGCCCCGGCGCCTGGTTGAAGAAGGCATGCACCCGCTTCACATCGCCGCAGAAGTAGCGCATAATGTCCAGACTGTGGGGATGCAGGGCGCGGATATGGAACCAGGGCGATGTGTCATTGGGGTTGCCGATCCACATGGTCATATTCATCAGCAGCAGATCGCCCAATCTGCCTGTCTGCACCCATTCCTTGGCTTTGGCCGCCGGCGGCACGAAGCGGTGGTTCAGGTTGATGCCGAAATAGAGGCCGGTTTCATCGGCCTTGGCCACCATTTTGCGAGCCGCTTGTATGTCATTGGAGATCGGTTTTTCGCACAGCACGTGCAGCCCGGCCTCCAGACATTCCATTACCGGTTCGAAGTGATGGCCGCCATTTTCCGGTCCGGCTGTGGTGACGCTGACGGCGTCCAATTCGACGTTTTTCAGCAGATCAGCGATGCTGTAGAACCCAGGTACGCCGTAGCGTTCAGCGGCCGCATCGCTTCGTTTCTGGTCGAGATCACAGACAGCGACCAGGTCCGCCCGCTCACTGGCCTGGTAGACACCAGAGTGGGCGCTGCCGATGTTGCCCATTCCAATCGTCGCTACTTTTAGCATGAAAGTTTCCTCCTCTGAAACCCCTGTGAGTAGAGGGGCAACCACAAGGGTTACCCTTACTGGCCACTAGCCACTGATTTTCTCCAGTTTCTCCCTATACGGCTTTGCCCGGTGGTAGAGTAGCGGATTCTGGATATCGTCGTCCAGCACATCGCCGATTGTATAACTGGCGAACTGTTCATCGGAGAGGATATTCTGCTTGCCGTTGAATGCGCTGCCGTCGGGCATAAAGCCGCAGGTCATCGCCCGCCTCCAGCCAGGGGTCATATTGGCGCCTGCGCCGTGGGCGATCAGGCCATTGTGGAAGGAGCAGGAGCCGGCCTTCATCTCCGCGGGCGCTGCCATAATCTCCTTCCATTGGGGATAGATGCGGAAGATATCGCTGATATTTTCGCCGATGCCGACGTTGTCGAAGGTGGCTGTCTTGTGGCTGCCGGGCAGGAAGTACAGGCAGCCGTTTTGCAGGGTGGCGTCGTCCAGGGCAACCCAAATGCTGAGCGTATCGCGCGAGGAATAGGACCAGTATGGATTGTCCAGATGCCAGCCGGTGGGGTTGGCCCAGGGCTGTTTGATCAACGCCTGATCATGCCAGATCCGCATCCCGTCTACCCTGGCCAGGTCTGCTGCCATCTTGCCGAGGCCTGGGTCCAGAATCAGTCGCCGCACCCGTTCGTTATCCTGCCAGAGATTTACCCGCTGAACAAACACATAATCGTAATAGGTTTCGGCCCGATCCTTCTCCTCTTGGCTCAGAATGCGCTGCTTACCCCGTTTGCGCACTGCCTCATCCACCGCTTCTCGCCACTCCTCCAGTTCTTCTGGTGTGAGGAAGTCATGGATGACGATGAATCCGTTTTCCTGGTATGAATCGATCTGTTTCTGGGTTAGATGTGTGTTCATTGTGAAAAACCAGTGATCAGCGGTCAGTGAAAAACCAGTGGTTAGTGGTCACTAGCCACTGGTCACTAGCCACTGCAGTTATTCAGCCGGGCCGAGTTGGCCGGTCAGGATCTGAATGACAACGAAAGAGTCAGCGTATGGGCTGTTGACGTAAATGGGGGCGCCTTCCGGCAGCCAACCGCTGGCAAAGCGGCTGGGGACCGGGTTGTTGCCGTACCGTTCCCATAGGGGGATCTGCGGTAGCAGTTCGTTGTACGCCTGGGCAATTGTGTCCAGCGCTTCGATCTGCATGGCCGCATCGCCACCGGAGCCGGCCTCTTTGGTCAGTGCCCACAGGTCAACATTGCCGACACTGTCCGTACTGACATTCAGGTCAAAGGACATGCCTGGCAGATCGATACTGCCACTGCCACCGCTGGCGCCGGTCGCGGCGGCGTTGTGGGTGCTGAAGTTGATTTCATAGGAGAAGGAAGGGTGGGGGTTGCCGGCGCCCCAACCGCGAATGGCCATCTGGAATTTGCCTTCGTTCACATCGATGGGATGCTGCTGGAAGTTCACGCCCCGGAAGCTGGTCTTGAAGCCGAAGTTGGTCAACTGTTCGGCCACGTTCTCAGCCGCGGCAGACCAGTCGGAATACTCGGCCGGCGCGGTGAGTTCCCACTCCATGCGTACGCCGGTGTCGTCGATCCAGACGCCGTCATTGGCCTGGGTGAAGCCGATGTCCAACAGCATCTGCTCGGCCAATTCCAGATCCTGGGCGTAGGGATTCAGCTTGGCGCGCGCATCGCCACTCAACCAGAGCGGCGTCAGATTGTCGGAGAAGCCGCACATGCACTCTTGGGCCACACCGGATTCGGCAAGGGAGATGAAGGCATTCTCTTCAAAGTTGATGGCGTAGGCCAGGGCCTGACGCACTTCTTTCATCTCGAAAGGATGAATTGTGTGGTTGAAGTACAGGGCCGGGCCGCCGTAAATCGGCGCACGGATAATGCGGTAGCCCAGAGACATGAACTCCCGTTCGGTGGCTGGCGGGAAGCCGTGGGTGGCATAATCCACATCACCGGAGAGCACGAGCGGCGTGACCACCGGCGTTTCGCCGTTGTAGTTTACCATCCGGTCGAAGCGTACAGTATTGGCCCAGTAGGATGTCTCGACTTTGTTGAGAATCATCTGGGATTCGGTAATGCTGTTCGGGTCGATCTGATAGGGACCCAGCACGACCATTTCATCTGGGCGGAATTCATTGAACTCCTGTAGCAGTTGTTTCCACTCGTCGTCTGCGTTGGTTTTGCCGGCGGCCACCAGGTCTCGCGTCCGCTGGGCGAAATCACCGTAGACGGATGAAGCTGTGGTGTGTATTTCGCGCAGTACGCGGCGGGGCACAGTTGTGGACGGCCCACTGAGGATGAAGTCAACCGTGTGGTCATCCACTGCCTGCACGTCGCTCAGGAAGCGCCAGACAGTCTGGCTGAGGAGCCGGGCAATCGAGAAGGTGTTGATTACATCCTGTGAGGTAAAGGCGCTGCCGTCGCTCCACACTGCGCCCTGAATCAGGTTGATCCGCAAGGTTGTGTCATCGACCCATTCCCAGGACTCGCCGGCTACGGGCAGCCAGCTGCCATCGGCCCACAGGAACATGAATAGCGGTGGTTCCATCAGCGCGCGATAGATGCCCAGCGTCATGCCGTTGGTGACCCAGGTGTTGAAGTGACCGGTGGGCGGGGGCGCATAGGGCCAGGCTGGATGGAACTCGGCCAGGCTGCTTTCGGCCCCAGTGTCTTCCTGGGCTGCCGGAGCGGCTTCTTCCGCAGCGGCCGCTCCGGCCTCCGCGCCGCCGTCGTCTGCTGCCGGCGCGCCGCAGGCGCTGATGACCAGCGCGGCAATCAGTGTTAAGACGAGCCGAAGCTTTCGGTTCATACCAGTTCATCCTGTTGGAACGCAGGCGTCTCGCCTGCTCTGAGAATTGAAATTGAAAAGGTGTGAATATACTGATGTTTACTGTTTCCGGCACGGCCCCCAGCAGGGCCTGGGTATACGGATGACGGGCGTCGGTGATCAGACGGGAGGTCGGTCCTTCTTCAACGATCCGTCCCAAATACATCACAGTAATGCGCCCTTCCCAGGCGAAATATTTCGCCAATGCCAAATCGTGGGTGATGAACAAAAAGGTGACATCGAGCTCGTCTTTCAGCCGGTAAAGCATATTCAGCAGACTGACTCGAATCGAAACATCCACCATCGACACGGCCTCATCGGCCACAATAAACTTTGGCTCAACTGTCAAGCCCTGGCTACAGATACGCGCTGTCGCTGGCCTCCGCTTAGCTGGTGGGGATACTTATCGAGAAAGTCGGCTACCGGCGTCAGATCGACGATTTCCAGCAGGTCGGCGGCCCTGCGTTCCGCATTCCGCGGTCTGCTCCCTCTGCCCCTGCCCATCTGCTGGCCATAGTCACGACTATTCGCTGAGGAGAACCTGCGCGACAGTGATTCAGGTGATTTCTGGTGGCGCATCAAGAAATCGGGCACGGAACTGATGACTGAGCTCACCACGGTGAGGCCGTGATCGAGAAAGCTGTCCCGTCGGTATGCCATTATGACGCCCAACAGGATGCCAATCAAAAAGCTGATCAGCAATCCCAGGCCCACGCTGAAAAGCGTCCACGGCAGAAAGCGCAGGATCACTTCCGTGACAGTGGTTCCTGGCGAAAGGACCGATTTGCCGAGGTTGCCCTGCGCCAGATTGCGCAGATAGGAAAGGTACTGGAAGAAGACCGGCTGGTCCAGGTCGATGGCGAACAGGGCGGCTGCCTGATCCTGAGTCTCGTGAATGGGCAGCCCGTAGGTAACGACCAACTGATTCACATAGATTTCTATCGGGTTGCCGGGCAGCAGACGCACCAGGAAAAAAATAATCGTCGTGACAATGAAAATTGTGGCCAGGGCGCGCAGAAACTTACGAACGAAGTAGGAGCGCCAGACGGCGCCTAGTATGGAGGAAGGGCTGATCATTTGCCCTGTACTGACGTCTGATACGTCAGCCGCTGGTCCCATAAGATGGATTTTCCTGAACAAGGATGGATAACGGTCGAAATCTGAAGCCGCTGGCAGACAAACTACTGTCTTCAGAAGTGATTGTGACAGTCTCGACCCGGCCTCGGGGAAAAAGGCCCGCATGGGCGTCGCCCGTAGATCATGGGTAAGTATAACACGCCTCAGGTGCCAGTCAAATCTGGAGCGAACGCGTTTTGGCGTCGCTTGCCTATTCTGACGTGTGCGCATCCACCTCATATCGCATACAATGATATACAGGCAGGTGTAGTACCAGTGGTCAGTAGCCAGTGGCTAGGGCCCACAAGAGATATCCCTACTCAGCAAGGTACGGCGCAGGCGAGACGCCTGCGATCCCAGGCACAAAAAATGACATTGACAAAACAAGATGCACTCGACTATCACGCCGGAGGACGCCCGGGCAAACTGAAGATCACGCCCACCAAATCGATGGAGACCCAGCGGGATCTGTCCCTGGCCTACTCTCCTGGAGTCGCCCACCCGGTGCTGGAGATCGCTCGGAAGCCGGAGGATGCCTTCGAGTATACGGCACGGGGCAATCTGGTGGCTGTCATCAGCAATGGCACGGCCATCCTCGGTCTGGGCAACAGAGGCGCGCTGGCCTCCAAACCGGTGATGGAGGGCAAAGCGGTGCTCTTCAAGCGTTTTGCAGACGTGGACGTATTCGACATTGAAGTGGACACGGAAGACGCGGCCGAAATGGTGCGCTTCTGTGAACTGATCGCCCCCACCTTTGGCGGCATCAACCTGGAGGACATCAAAGCGCCGGAATGTTTTCTCATTGAACAGACCCTGCAGGCCCGGCTGGATATTCCAGTGTTCCATGACGATCAGCACGGAACCGCCATCATCTCCGGCGCGGGGCTGCTGAACGCCCTGGAGATCACCGGCAAATCGCTTCGCGAGGCGAAGATCGTCATCAACGGCGCCGGCGCGTCGGCTATCGCCTGCGCCGACATCTACGTGGCTCTCGGCGCGGACAAGGGCAATATCATTATGTGTGACAGCCGCGGCGTCATCTATAAGGGCCGCATGGAAAACATGAACGAATGGAAAGAAGAATACGCAAGCGACACCGACGCTCGCGCCTTGGCGCAGGCTCTCGTCGGCGCGGACGTGTTCATCGGTCTTTCTGTGGCCGGGGCTGTTTCCCAGGAGATGGTGCGCTCGATGGGGGAAAAACCCATCGTTTTCGCCATGGCCAATCCGGATCCGGAAATCGTCTACACCGATGCCGTTTCCGCCCGACAAGATATGGTCATTATGGGCACGGGGCGCAGCGACTTTCCCAATCAGGTGAACAACGTTCTCGGCTTCCCGTTCATTTTCCGGGGCGCGCTGGATGTGCGGGCGAAAGCGATCAATATGGAGATGAAATTGGCCGCTGCCCGCGCGCTGGCGGATCTGGCGAAGGAGGACGTGCCGGATAGCGTTCTGAATGCCTACGGTCTGGACTTCCTGCGCTTCGGGCCGGAATACATCATCCCCAAACCTCTGGATAATCGGGTGCTGATGTGGGTGGCCCCGGCTGTGGCAAAGGCTGCCATGGAGACCGGCGTGGCGCGGCGCGCCATCGATCTGGACAGATATCTGGACGAACTGGCATTGCGTATCGGCAAAGGCGTGCAGGTGATGCGCATCCAGCAGAGCAAAGCCAAACAGAATCCGAAACGGGTGGTGTTTGGAGAGGGTGAGAACCCGAAGATCATTCGAGCGGCCTATGCGGTCGAATCTGAAGGCATCGGCTCGCCGGTACTGCTGGGTAGCGCGGATGTGGTTCGCGTTCGCTGCGAGGATCTGGGCCTTGACTACCGTCCGACGGTGATCGATCCCCGCCAGGACGACATGTGTCACGAGTACGCCAGCGTCTTCTATCGAAAGCGTCAGCGCAAAGGGGTCACGTTGGCCAGGGCCAACGAACTGATGCGCCAGGCCAACTATTTTGGGCCGGCTATGGTGCTGCACGGGGATGCCGGCGCCTTCATCTCTGGTTTAACCTACAACTACCCGGATGTGCTGCGTCCGGCCTTGCAGATCGTTGGCACTGCGCCCGACCGGGGGGTTCTCAGCGGTGTCTATCTGATGATCGTGCGCGATCGCGTCTACTTTTTCAGCGATGCAACGGTGAACATCGACCCGGACGCCGAAACTCTGGCGTCCATCGCTATCAATGCCGCCGACGTGGCCCGGCAGTTCGATGTGGAGCCTCGGGTGGCGATGCTGAGCTTCTCCAATTTCGGCAGCACCCGTCATCCGCAGGTAGACAAAGTACGCCGGGCAACCGAACTGGTCAAGGCTCAGCAGCCGAACCTGCAGATCGACGGTGAGATGCAGGCGGACGTGGCTGTTGTGCCGGATCTGATGCGCCGGCATTATCCCTTCAGCAGAATCGAAGACGCCAACGTTCTCGTCTTCCCGGAGCTGGCGTCGGCCAATACCGCCTACAAACTCCTCAACCGCCTGGGCGGCGCCGAAGCCATCGGCCCTATTCTGGTGGGGATGGGGAAACCGATACACGTTCTGGCGACCGGCGCCGAAGTCGTGGATATCGTAAACGTCGCCATCCTGGCGGTCGTCGACGCGCACACCAGTGGCTCGTAGGGGCTACCACAAGGGTTGCCCAATGTAAGGATTGCCCAATGTAATGACCAGGATTCGTATGATTCCTGTGATAGACGGGAGTGCGTCTCCGCGTTCTGGCGACGGCGCGTTTTTTCAAATCGTCAGGGTCGGCGCACACGAGACGCCCCTACATATTCCAGGTTTCGTCGCATGTGTACAGCGTATAGGAAACGCTGTCGGCATACGCAACTACCTGCGGCCAGACTTCCTGGTGAATGTCGCGTGCCACCCAGTCGCGCCGCTGCCGCTCACTTTCCCAGTATGAGACCACCTCGTGCGTGTGTGTCGGCTTGGACGCTTCCAGCGCTTCCAGTTCCTCATCTGGGAAGGGGGTATTCATCGTTGCGCGCAGAAAGCCCGGCTGCTTGCGCATCGCCTCCAGCCAGACTTCGATTATCGTTCTCTCAAGCTCGGCGGCTCTGTCTGATTTCGATGTAAAGTATACGTTGAGTGCAATCATTCCGCATTCCTTAGCTTATACTGAAGTGGTCGGTGATTAGCGCTGGGCAACCGCAAGGATCGCCCCTACTGGACATCCTAGAAAGTGTGGTTGCCCGCCACTCTGACTCGCAACCGATACAGCGATGTGCTCGCGGTGATGAACAGGCTTTTCATATCGTCCCCACCCCAACAGAAGTTCGCGGCGCCTTGGGGGAGGTAGATGACGCCAAGACAGGTCGCATCTGTCGAGAATACGTGGATACCGCCAGGCCCGGTCACGAACAGATTGCCGGCGCTGTCGATCTTCATACCATCGGGAGCGCCGTCTTGGTCGCCGGTCACATCGGCCCACACCCGGCCATTGGATATCGTCCCGTCGTCGTTCACATCGAACACGCGGATGTGCGCCCGCATGGTGTCGTTGATGTATAGCTGCGACTCGTCCAACGAGAAACAGAGACCATTGGGTTGGTCGAAGTCATCCACTAGCAGAGACAGGTCTGTTTGGCGCGGCCACTGTTGGGCCGCGTCGCCGCTGTCGGGAGCCAGCTGGTATACACCCTGGAAGTCGAGCTCCTGCTCGCGGGGGACGCCGTAGTACTCCATGCGGCCAAAGCTTGGATCCGTGAAGTAGATCGAGCCGTCGCTCTTGACGACAATGTCGTTGGGGCTGTTGAGTTCCTTGCCGTCGAAGGATGTCGCCAGGACTGTGAGCGAGCGGTCGGGCTCCGTGCGCGTCACACGGCTGGTGGCATGTTCGCACGTCACGAGACGGCCGGCGCGGTCGTAGGTGTTGCCGTTGGCCATATTGCTTGGCTGGCGCCATATCTCTATGCTGCCATCAGGCATCCATTTGCGCATGATGTTGCCGGGTATGTCGCTGAAGATCAGGTGATTCTCAATGTGATTCCATACCGCTCCTTCGGTGAAGTCGAAGCCGTGGCCAACTTCCTCGATTTCGACATCGTCGCCGACAACCGCGCGGAATCTTTCCTCTCGAATCTCTACGTTCACTGTGGCCTCCGAATTCTGTCATCTCTCTTTTTGTCGTTTCAGATCATGCGTGTCTGTTCGCGTTGCTGGCGCAGGCGGCGGGGCGCTTGGCGGAAGGTAGCCTGGGGAGCGAAACGCGGGTAGCGCGCCTGCGCGCCGGCCAGCAACTCCTCGATGGTGAGAATCTGTACGCGGGGGAACGCGTGCTCCAGGAAATGGCTCGGTTGGTAGAAGCCGGCCGCGGCCGCCTCGGTACGCATCGGGCCTGTGGGCGGCTTCAGGGTAACGAGCAGGCCGATTTCCGTCTTCTCGCGCGCCAGAACGCCCTTCAAGTCCCGAATCAGCGGCGCGCTGACTTTGCCGCTCTTAACCTGCACGATAATGCGCTTGGCCTTGCCGCTATTGTCGTCGAAGAAATTGATGTAGCCGTCTATGCCCGAATCCGCGCCTTTGCGCTTGTCCTGGGCCGGTCTGGCATCCACCAGGCCCAAGGCCCACCATTCGAATTGATAGCGGTCGCGCAGGGCCAGGGATTCGGCGCTGGGCAGGTCTTTGGGGTCGCCGAGCATGTGGTAGGGTTTCAGGTCTTTGCCGAACGAGTCATGCAGTCGATGGCGAATGAGGGTGATGGCGAGATGGGTGACATCAATGCCCATCCACCTGCGATTGAGGCGTTCTGCCGCTGCGATGGCTGTGCCGCAGCCGCAGAAGGGGTCGAGCACGACGTCGCCTTCGTTGCTGCTGGCGTTGATGATGCGTTCCAGCAGGGCTTCCGGCTTTTGCGTGGGGTAGCCCAGGCGTTCCGACGAAGTATTAGGGATTCTTGGAATGTCAGTCCATATATTTTGGAGAGGCTTCCCTTTTGACTCATCGAGATAAACTTTCAGTCCATCTGTGCGTGGAGTTCCATCTCGCTTGGTCTGAATCCTACCTTCTGCCCACCACTGTTCCAGTTGTTCGAGCTTGTAGCCCCATCCGCGCGTTGGTCCAGGTATTGCGCCCCGCCATTCGAATTTCCCGGAATCGCTGTTCGGCTTGGAGGGAGCGGTCAAGTTCTCCAGCTTATAATTTCGTCCATCCGCATCAACGTGGCGGAAGCGTTTTAGCTGTTGCTGGCTATACTTCTGACCGTTATGCTCGTGGAAGTGCCGATTCCACACCGCTTTGTCAGATTTTGAATAGAAAAGAAGAATGTCTGCTACATTACCATACCGACCAGTCGTATTATTATGTCCTTCTGTTCTTTGCCATGTAATTTCATTCCTGAAATTTTTATGCCCGAATACGGCGTCCAACAGCAATTTGATATAATGACTTGCCGTTGGGTCGCAGTGCAGATAGATGCTGCCCGTAGGTCGCAAAACACGCCGTAATTCGGCGATTCTGGGAGCCATCATAGTTACGTACGCCATCATGTCATTTGTGCCCAGAAATCCCCTCAGAGCCTGCAGCAAATCCGCCAAGGCTTTCGGGCCGTTCGTAACCACATCATGGTAGGCGGATTCGGATTCCAGGCCCCACTGCCAGGCGTCATCGAAGGCTGTAATCTGCGCCGCCGACTGTGCGCCTCTTTTTTCCTTAAATAGCACGTTGTACGTGGCTTTAGAATTGAACGGCGGGTCGAGGTAGATCAGGTCAACGCTTTCATCGGCGACATGCTCCCGCAGGATGTCCAGGTTGTCGCCGAAGTAGAGTCTGTTGTTCGCGGTTGTCATGGCTTTGCTGTCGCTATCTGAGGGATTGGTATTTCTGCATAAAGTACCTGAAACTGTTCTTTTGAAATATAGTCTATAGGCTGAAATTTTTCAGCTCAATGGTTTGGTCAGCGAAACTCTTGAAATTTGAGATTCTGATCTTTGTGATTGTCATAGTGGCAACCTTGCAAGGAGGGAAAGTGGCCGTTTCCGCATTCTACGTACAGCCCCGACTCTCATCAGATCATGCGTGTCTGTTCGCGTTGCTGGCGCAGGCGGCGGGGCGCTTGGCGGAAGGTAGCCTGGGGAGCGAAACGCGGGTAGCGCGCCTGCGCGCCGGCCAGCAACTCCTCGATGGTAAGAATCTGCACGCGGGGGAACGCGTGCTCCAGGAAATGGCTCGGTTGGTAGAAGCCGGCCGCGGCCGCCTCGGTACGCATCGGGCCTGTGGGCGGTTTCAGGGTAACGAGCAGGCCGATTTCCGCCTTCTCGCGCGCCAGAACGCCCTTCAAATCCCGAATCAGCGGCGCGCTGACTTTGCCGCTCTTGACCTGCACGATAATGCGCTTGGCCTTGCCGCTGTTGTCGTCGAAGAAATTGATGTAGCCGTCTATGCCTGAATCCGCGCCCTTGCGCTTGTCCTGGGCCGGTCTGGCATCCACCAGGCCCAAGGCCCACCATTCGAATTGATAGCGGTCGCGCAGGGCCAGGGATTCGGCGCTGGGCAGGTCTTTGGGGTCGCCGATGACAGTATAGGGTTTCAGGTCTTCGCCGAACGAGTCATGCAGTCGATGGCGAATGAGGGTGATGGCGAGATGGGTGACATCAATGCCCATCCACCTGCGATTGAGGCGTTCCGCCGCTGCGATGGCTGTGCCGCAGCCGCAGAAGGGGTCGAGCACGACGTCGCCTTCGTTGCTGCTGGCGTTGATGATGCGTTCCAGCAGGGCTTCCGGCTTTTGCGTGGGGTAGCCCAGGCGTTCCTGCGCCTGAGAATTGAGCGCGTCAATATCATCCCAAAGAGCTTGAACAGGTCTGCCCCGCATTTCATCCAAATATCGTTTGCGTCTGATGCCGCCTGTTCTCGTGAAATGCAATCTCCCCTCGGCGTCCAATCGTTGCATCGTTGCCAACGGAACGCGCCACAACGATCTTGCCCCTTTGTATTCGTATTCATACCCACCACCAGACAAACCTTTTGCCGTAAGGTCACCATCAGACCAGGGGCGTCCATCAGGATCTTTGTGCAGAAAGCGAGCTTTGTATTCCTCATCATAAGGCTGATATTGAGGGTTCCACGTCCATTGGGCGCTGTTGGTATAGAACAATATAATGTCTATGTTCGCTCCATATCGTTTTGAATCACTGTGCGCAGTTGTGCGACGCCACACGATTTCGTTACGGAATTTAGTAGCTCCAAAGATTGCATCCAAAATCAACTTCAGGTAATGGCTGGCGGTGGGGTCGCAGTGGAGGTAGATGCTGCCGCTGGGCTTGAGCACGCGCTGGAGTTCGGCCATGCGCTGCGCCATCATGGTGAGGTAGGCCATCATATCGTTCGGCCCCAGGAATGAGCGCATGGCCTGCAGCAAATCCGTCAAGGCTTTTGGGCCGTCTGTGACCACGTCATGGTAGGCGGATTCGGATTCCAGGCCCCACTGCCAGGTGTCATCGAAGGCTGTAATCTGCGCCGCCGACTGTGCGCCGCTTTTTTCCCGGAACGGCAGATTGTAGGTAGCGTTGGAGTTGAACGGCGGGTCGAGGTAGATCAGGTCAACGCTCTCGTCGGCGACGCGCTCGCGTAGAATATCGAGGTTGTCGCCGAAGTAGAGTCTGTTGTTCGCGGTTGTCATAGGCTTCCATAAACCAGAAATTTTCTACGCTGTTTTGATGTCTTCAGTATAGCACAGCTGACGGGGAGGTTCAATCGTTCTGTGGTAAAATGTCTGCGCACGATGTGGCGCAGGCGTGATGCAGGCGGGACGCCTGCGCTCCCGGGGGGCTTGGGAGGTCGCATTATCTGCCGCTTGCCAGTGGAGACGCACAAATGGCGTGGTGTAAGCTGAAGAATCGGGATGGCAAATGAGTGAGGAACTGACGTATATTGCCGCTATTTCCCAGGCCCTTGATTTAGAGATGGCACGCGACCCGGATGTCGTCATCTTCGGTGAGGACGTGGCCGCTCCCTTTGGCGGAGCGTTCAAGGTGACGAAATCCCTGGCGGAGAAATACCCGCCTGAACGCATTTTCAATACGCCCATGTGTGAGAACGCCTTCATCAGCATGGGCACAGGTATGGCGTTGATGGGCATGCGGCCAGTCATCGAAATGCAGTTCGCCGACTTCATCTCCAGCGGTTTCGACAGTATCGTTCAGTTCGCCGCCACCAATCACTACCGCTGGGGCGCAGCCGTTCCTTGGGTGATCCGCGCCCCGTGCGATGGCGGCCTCCGTTCTGGCCCCTTCCACAGCCAGAATCCGGAAGCCTGGTTCACCCACGCGCCCGGCCTGAAGGTGGTGGCCCCTGCCACCCCTGCCGACGCCAAAGGCTTATTAGTCGCCGCTATCCGTGACAACAATCCGGTCATTTATCTGGAGAGCAAAATTCTCTACCGCTCCGAGACCGGCCCTGTGCCTGACGGTGAGCACCTCGTGCCCATCGGTGTGGCCCATACGGCCCGGCCTGGGGTTGATCTGTCGATTATCACCTACGGCGCACAGGTGCGGGAATCTCTGAAGGCGGCCGAGCGCTTGGGAGATGATGGCATCGAGGCCGAAGTTCTGGATCTGCGCACGCTCAAGCCTCTGGACACGGACGCCATTCTGAGGGCTGCCCGCAGGAGCGGCAAAGTTCTGATCGTGCATAGCGCCACCGGCAACACCGGCGTGGGCGCAGAGGTAGCGGCCCTCATCGCGCAGGAGGCGTTCGAGTGGCTTGACGCACCCATCCAACGTCTGACGGGTCTCGATATTCCTGTCCCCTTCAGTCCGCCCCTGGAAGATGCCTACCGGCCCCATGCCGAGAAGATTTACCAGCGGGCAAAAGAACTGGCGGCATTTTAGAACAGAGCGCGGCATTGGCATGAAACTCGCTACCATCTGCTATATTCAACGTCCTGGCCAGACGCTGATGCTCCACAGGGTAAAAAAGGCAAATGACTACCATCAGGGCAAATGGAACGGGCTGGGCGGGAAATTTAAGGCGGGAGAAACGCCGGAGGAATGCGTCCTGCGCGAGGTCTGCGAGGAGAGCGGACTGATTGGTCGCAATCCGATTCTGCGCGGGCAGATCACCTTTCCGGTTTTTGACGGTTCGGATGATTGGTACGTTTGGCTCTTTACAATGTCTGAATGGGAAGGGCGGCTCATCGACTCCCCGGAAGGAGAACTGGCCTGGATCGACAATGAGCGCCTGCTGGATCTGAACCTGTGGCCAGGGGACAGGATTTTCATACCGTGGCTGTTTCAGGAGCGGTTTTTCTCGGCGAAATTTATCTACGCTGCGGGCGTTTTTCAGGGATACGAAGCCACCTTCTACGGTCTCAACGGGCATGTGGAGCGGGAGCGCCGGCGTACTGCGCCCGATTTGCGGCCGTCATCCTACCAACCTGCTGATGATATGTACTGCTGGCTCTGCGGCGGCGAGGTGAGCGAACGCCACTGCAAAATCATCTGCCGTCGGTGCGGCTTCACCCGGGATTGTAGCGATCCGTAGGGGCAGCGCCCGGCTCTGCGGCTTCTTTACCCAGGGGACAGCGCCTTTTCGCCTGCCTCCAGCACCTCCAGAATTCGCTCCGTGTCGTAGACGCAGCCGCCCCACGTGCCGCCGCTGACCGCCTGCAACGCCGCCCACAGTCGGGTATCGCCGGGCAGACGCGGGTCACCCGTCAGATCCGGGTGGAGAGGCCGGTTCGCCAGCAACGCCGCGCCTGCCTCCGGGTCATATGTTTGTCCGTCGTAGCCGACAAGATTGAGACTGCCACGCAGGTGTACGGTGTCCACTTCGATCTGGATTGTATCCCCTTCACGCACGCGGCCGATGGGGCCGCCCGCCAGTGCCTCCGGGCCGATGTGCCCGATGCAGGCTCCGGTACTGACGCCGGAAAAACGGGCGTCGGTGATAAGCGCCACCTGCTTGCCAAAGGGCAGATAGCGCAGGGCCGACGTGATCTGATAGGTCTCCTCCATGCCGCTGCCCATAGGGCCCCGGCCGATCAGCGCCAGAATGTCTCCGGCCTGCACCGGCTTTTCGTGATTGCCTTTGATGGCGGCGATGGCCTCGCGCTCGCTCACAAAGACGCGGGCCGGGCCGGTCTTGCGGTATATTCCGTCCGTATCCACCACCGACGGGTCGATAGCTGTGCTCTTGATGACCGATCCTTGGGGGGCCAGATTGCCCGTTGGGAAGGTGACGGTACTGGTCAGCCCGCGTGCGGAGGCGGTTTTCGGGTCCATGATCACATCGTCCGGATCGACGCCATCAGCGGCGTAAAGTCGCTCGCGCAGACGCTTGCGGCGTTCACTGCCCAGCCACTCGTTCAGCAGATCATCCAGCCTCTGGCCATGAACCGTTCGCGCGTTCAGTCGAAGCAGGTTCAGATCCCGCAGGTGGAGCATCACCTCTGGCACGCCGCCTGCCAGGAAGGCCTGAACAGTTGGATGGCCCTGCGGGCCGTTGGGCAGTACATCCACCAGCCGCGGCACATCTGCATTCACCTGCTGCCAGTCGGCGACTGTGGGGCGAGGCAGGCCGGCAGCGTGGGCCACAGCGGGGATATGGAGTAGCAGATTCGTCGAGCCGCCGAAGGCTGCGTGAACAACCATTGCGTTATGCAGGGCGTCTGCTGTCAGAATGTCGGCGGACGTGAGTTTGTTTTCGTGTAGTGAAATCAAGGCCCGCGCTGAACGCTTTGCCATATCCAACCAAATAGGCTGACCGGAAGGCGCCAGAGCAGCATGCATGAGCGTGAGGCCCAAGGCTTCCGCCACTACCTGGGATGTGGCCGCGGTGCCCAAGAATTGACAGCCGCCTCCGGGGGTGGCGCAGGCCCGGCAGCCCAACTCCGCGGCTTCTTCCATCGTGATCTCCCCGTGGGAAAAGCGCGCGCCGACGGTCTGCACTTTGCCCGCGTCTTCACCGTACGTGGGGGGGAGGGTTACGCCACCCGGCACGAGGAGCGCCGGCAACGCCCGCTGGGCGGCCAAGGCGACCATCATGGCTGGCAGCCCCTTGTCACAGGTGGCGATGCCCATCACGCCCTTTCGTGTCGGTAGTGAACGGATCAACCGACGCAGGACGATGGCCGCGTCGTTGCGGTAGGGCAGCGAGTCCATCATGCCCGGCGTTCCTTGGGAGCGGCCATCGCAGGGGTCGGTGACGAAGCCGGCGAAGGGTACCATGCCCAACTCCTTGAGCGTTTCTGCCGCAGCCTCCATCAGCAACCCGACCTCCCAGTGGCCGGTGTGATAGCCCAGCGCGATGGGCGTGCCATCTGGCGCGCGGATGCCGCCTTGGGTGCTGAGGATCAGAAATTCCGGGTTGCGCAGGCGACGGGGGCTCCAGCCCATGCCCGCGTCTTGGCTCAGGCCGAAGATATCTCCGCTGGGCGCGTTGCGCAGAAATTCTTCATCCAGGGGCAAGGCGCCTGTGGGTCCGGGGGCATTTGTTTGTACATCGAAAAGACTGGGGTCGTCGTTGTCTACAGGGATCTGGCTGTCGGTAGGGGCTGAGCGCCATTCTGCGGACATAGCAGGCCCTTTCGCTTGGGAAGATTTTGCGGCCATTTTCATTATCCTTTGTGGAGAAAACTCCTGTTGAATATCTCACATTTTCACGCCCTTTCGCTTGTTCTTTATAGCATGGGCAGGTAAGATGGACAAGCGTCGAGATGAACCCCCGGTTTTTCTTTTTATTAACGCAAAGACGCAGAGTTGCAAAGGCGCAATGAACCCCCGGTTTTTCTTTGCGTCATAGCGGCATTGCGTTGTAGATGTCAGAGGTAATAACAAGGGCGACTGCGTTCAGGAACGGCAGGTGAGCAGTTGGCTGCTCGCAAACCGCAACGTATGAGGTTATCTATGACTCGCGCACTATTACTCACCGGCGCAGCCGGTAAAATCGGCGGTTTTTTCCACAGCGTCTACGCCGACAGGTATGATTTCCTCCTCACGGATATCGTCGAGCCGACGGATACGAGAGGCGTTCCGTTTTTCCAGGCAGATTTAAGCGACTTTGACGCCATTCGTTCCCTCTTTGATGGTGTCGACACAGTCATCCATCTGGGCGCCGATCCCAATATGGATGCCACGTGGGAAAGTCTGCTGCCCAACAATGTGATTGCTACCTACAATGTGTTTGAAGCAGCCTGTCAGGCCGGATGCCGTCGCGTGGTCTACGCCAGCAGCATCAACGCTGTTTTCGGCTATCCGCCGGAAAAGCAGGTGCATACCAATCTGCCGGTCTTTCCTGTCAACCTGTATGGCGCGACCAAATGTTGGGGCGAGGCGTTGGCGCGCTACTATTCGGCCACCCATCGCCTCTCCTGTCTGTGCTTGCGTTTTGGGGCTGTTCAGGCCAGGGACTCGGAATGGATCCACCTGGATCACGAATATATCGACATTATCCAGACCCTGGACGATACTGCGCGCTTGATCGCTGCGGCAATCGACGCTGACGACGATCTGCTCTTCGGCAACTTCCACGGGCTGTCGGACAATCGTTACAAACGGCTGGACATGACCGACACAAAGGCGATTCTGGACTACACGCCCCAGGATGATTCGTTCGAAATGGCGCGCAAACGCGGCAATGGTTAAATGCCTGTCGCGGGTGGCGTCAGGCGCTGGGTGCGCATTAGCGAATATTCCTTAACTCTGTGTCGATCGTCTGTAACGTTTCCTGGGTAAGTCCCGCCTGAATCGCCTCTGGGTAGTAGGAAATTTGCTGCAAGGTCATCTGCAGGGCCATTGGCAGATCCGGATGGGAAGAGGAGCCGGGCAAGTGTCTTTCCAGGATGGCTTTGGCCTGTTCGTCGGTGAGAAGCTCACGCAACGTTGAGTGAATGTTGTACGGCATTTGATTTAGCTCCTTCTCTCCATTTTTCATAGAGATGTTCTCTTCTCACGGCTTCTGCGCGCCGACTGTCTCCACGTATACCGAATAGATCGATTGGCTGGCGGCCATAAAAAGCCGATTCTTCTTAACGCCACCGAAACAGAGATTGGCGCAGACTTCCGGTAGATGAATCTGGCCGATGCGGGCGCCGTCGGGCGCGTAGCAGTGGACGCCGTCATAGCCAGGGCCGCCCCAGCCGGCAGCCGCCCACAGGTTGCCGTCCTCGTCGCAGCGTATGCCGTCGGCGCCGCCGACGCCCATGTCCACAAAGACCCGGCCACTCCGTAGTCGATTGTCGTCTGTCACATTGAAGACACGGATATGGGAAGGACCGTCTGGGTCGTGGGAGCGTCCGGTATCGACGATGTAGAGCAAGCTTTCATCGGGCGAAAAACAGAGGCCATTGGGCCGCAGGAAGTCGTCGGCCACAACTGTGACCGCGCCCGATTCCGGTTCTAATCGGTAGACTCGGTTGGGAAGCTCCGCTTCTGCGCGCTGGCCTTCGTAGTTCAACAGAATACCGTATCCGGGGTCCGTAAACCAAATGCTTCCGTCTGAGTGGACAACGACATCGTTGGGCGCGTTGAGGCGCTTGCCGCCATAGCTATCCATCAGGACGGTGATTGAGCCATCGTGCTCTGTGCGCGTGACCCGGCGGCTGCTATGTTCGCAGGTAACGAGTCGTCCTTGGCGGTCCCGCGTGTTGCCATTGCTATTGTGGGATAGGCTGCGGAAGACGCTGACGGCGCCGCTCTCTTCATTCCAACGCAACATGCGGTTGTTGGGAATATCGCTCCAGATCAGGCAGCGGGCGTCCCCGAACCAGACGGGCCCTTCGGCCCAGCGACAGCCAGTGAACAGACGTTCGACAGCGGCATTGCCATGTCTATAGCTGATGAAGCGTTTGTCAAGCGCCTCAATGGCTGGGTCGGGATAGCGGACGATTCCTTGTTGCCAATCCTCTGGACGGTGATTCAGGGATTCAGATGGCGTGGATGCAGTGGTCATGAAAATTTCTCCTTTTGGGGTTGTTCAGCGCGTAGAGTCACGCAGATTTTTTCGTGTAGTCAAAAAAATCTCAACTTTTCTCATCAAAACAAAGGCCAAAACAACGGAATCAGAACTGTTGCCAGCAGCCACATAATAAGCGTCAGAGGGATTCCAATGCGCAAGTAGTCGGCAAAGGTGTACCCTCCCGCTCCCCTGACGATTGCATTTGTCTGGTAGCCCATGGGCGTCATAAAACTGGCTGACGCGCCGAAGGCGATCGTCATCAGCAGTGGCTGGGGATTCACGTGCAAGCTGGTCGCCAAAGAGAGGGCGATCGGTGTGAGGAGCACGGCGACGGCATTGTTGCTGATAAGCTGCGTGAGCAGACTGGTGAACAAGTAGAACAGTGACAGCAATAGTAGCGGGTTGGCTTGGCCGGCAAGCAGAATCAGTTGATCCACAAGCAGTTGAGCCAGCCCCGTTGTCTCGAGGGCAATGCCTAATGGGATTGTGCCGGCCAAAAGCAGCAGTGTAGCCCCATCGAGGGAGGACATCGCTTCGTCTGTGCGTAGACAGCGGGTAACAACCATTAAGGCCGCGCCGCTCAGTGCCAGAATGACAATGGGAATATCAGTCAGGCTGGCGAGCAGGATGACGCCGCCCATGATCAACAATGCCAGCCGGTTCTTTGCCCTTCTGACGATTGCGCCTTCCACTCCTTCTACCAACAGGAGTTTGAACAGTTCGCTCACCGTCTGCAGGCCTGATCGTTCGCCTTGCAGGAGCAGTACGTCGCCACTTTGCAAGCGCGCCTGCCGCAATCCGATGCGGCGATGACCATCTCGTCGCTGTAGACCGAACACGTGTACATTGTACTTGTCTTCGAATTCCAGTTGGGCCAGCCGTCTGCCGGTGGCAAGGGAGTCTGGCAAGATGACCGCTTCGACGAGTCTGGGGGCGGGGAGATTCCTGGTGGCTTTGTCGGTTTGGGCAGGCGCATCTGCTTGCCCAAACCCTGGTCGGAAAGCCGAGTGTGTTTCGATGAAGCGGGCAATCAACGGGGGCGCTCCGCAGATTACCAGGACATCATCTTCCTGGATGCGTAGTGACTGTGCCTTGTCTGGCTCGAACTGTCCAATCCTCGAAAATCGGGAGGCGCTTGGACGTCTCGAGCGGTAGGGTTTCCCGTCGCGCAGAAGTTCCAGCAACTCGATTGTCTCATTGGCTTGTCGTGAGCCTCTGGTGTGGGATACACGCCGGTGGTGACGCTCTGACCTGCGCCGGGGGAGTTGGAAACCCGTTGCGTCGTTGAATACATTCCCAATTGTCTGACCGAGCAGCGGACTCATTTTTTCCACGGTCAATTCGGCGATAAAGGGGGTGCGCTGGTAGCGGCCATCGCCGAGTCCGGCCAAGGGTGAACGCTCCGGCAGCAGCTTCTGGCTGGTGACAACCACAAAGATCCCGCCTGCAACTGTAAAGATCAGCCCCAGAGGCGTAAATGTCAGCAGATTGAAACCAGGGCCGCCCGCTGCTCGGTATAGATCATCGACCAGAATATTCGTGCTGGTGCCCAATAGGGTGATGGTGCCGCCGAGGACCGCAAAGTAGCTCAGAGGAATCAGCAACTTGGAAGGTTGGATACGAAAGCGCTGGCTGAGTGAGAGGACCACCGGTATCATCATGACTACGACGGGCGTATTGTTCATAATGGCGCTTGCCAAAGGGATGATACAGCCTAACAGAATCAGCAGCCGGCGGGGGCTGCCTCCGGAGAAGCGCGCTAGTCCGATGGTAACGATTTCCAATGCGCCGGTGCGCAGCAGTCCGCCGCTGACCACGAACATTGCGCCAACTGTAAGCGTGGCTGTGCTGGCGAAGCCGGAGAGAGCCTCGCTTGTATTCAAAATACCGGTCAGGGCCAAAGCGGCGATGACGAGAGCTGAGGTCGTCTCCGTCGCCAACCAGTCGCTGAAATAAAGAAACGTCGCTACCACAAGAATGACAACGAGCACGATCATTTCGGCTGTCATGGATGAAGCGCTCAATGGGGCGAAGGGCCTGAACTCTGTAGGTGGAGAGGTGATGTTGGCAGTGTCATAGTTGAGTCATAGTTGATGCCGCCTTCGATGACCGCTCCGCGTAGGCAGTCAGGTGATTGGTCCTTTCAAATTGTCGTTGCAACGCGCTGGAAGCAAAACTGCTCAGAATCATCTATAAGGATACTGGTTTGCATGTTTGGCGTCAAGCGCGGGATAAAAGATATGGATTGACGAGGGGTGGCCATCGCGTTAAGGTGTGTGCATGTATACGGTATACGGAATCGGCGCCGGATCAGCTCTGGATTATGGCTGGCCAGGGCGATCTGCGGGTTCGCGCGCAAGAAAGCGACCTGTTTTGATGCGTAAAGAAAAACCTCCTGAACCACTGTATCTGGTGGTATCAGGAGGTCTCATTTACAATGTAAGCAATGTAAGCGGGCGAACGGACTCGAACCGTCGACATTCAGCTTGGGAAGCTGACGTTCTACCACTGAACTACGCCCGCATAAGAATCAAACCTTTTTTCACTCTGTGACTCACAATTGTACCATATAGCTATTGGTACTCTATAATATGAACACAGTATAATACATCATACGGATGCAGCGTAGTATTGTCAACTGTGAATGATCGCAGCTTGCGTTAAATCCTCAAATTAGGTAAAACGTTTATCAGGCAACAGCCCCTTAATGCTTTTTATACCATTCACGCAGAATCTCTATCTTCGGGCGCCACAGGTGGTCGGGACAGCGAGTTCTGGGTGCGGCTTAATACACCTTTTATGCAAAAGGAGGGAACAATCGGATGATACAGTTTGACTTTGGCCGTCTGGAACAGGTGGAGCTGCGCACGGTGTGGGTGAGCGAAGACAATGACTTTGCGTCGTGGATGGCGCGGAGCGAGAGTCTGGCGATGCTGGGTGAAGCGCTCAATTTGGAATTGGAGCTGGAAAACATGGATGGCTGGGTGACGCCCTATCGAGGGGGTGTCGTCTGTCGGGAGCGAGGGAATGGCAGCTATGTGGTGATCGAAAACCAGTTGGAGCACACAGATCAGAGTCATCTGGGCCAACTGTTGGCCTATGCGGCGGATCTGAAGGCGGTGACAATGGTGTGGGTGGCGGCCCAGTTCACGCAGGAGGATCGCAATACGCTCAACTGGCTGAATGAGATCACAAGGGATAGCATAAATTTTTTCGGTTTGGAAGTAGAGCTGTGGCGCATCGCCGATTCGCCGCTGGCCCCCAAATTCCATCTTGTCAGCAAGCCCAACGGCTGGCGGGAGAGAGCCGCGCCAGAAAAAGATATTGCCAGCGACACGGTCGCGGGCGCGACCCCGGAAAAAATGGAAGATCAGTTGCAACTTGTGGAGAATGACTTACAGAAGGAATATCAGCTTGTGGAGAATGAATTGCAGAAGGAATACTGGCAATCGCTGCGGCACTATCTGGAGAGCAGCGGCAGTTTCATTCGACCGGGCACACCGCGTTCGCAGAACTGGATGAACTTTGATGTGGGCCATTGGCGTCTACGTATGACCGCCTTCAATAACATGCGCGAGGGCGGGATTGGCGTGCAACTGATCATACGTGAGGGGGATGCCGATGTTTCTTATCATACGCTATACCAGCAACGCGGGGAGATAGGGTCTGAGATCGGAGATGCGCTGGAGTGGCGCGAGCTGCCGGAACACAAGCAGGGCCAGGTGATGCTACGCAGATACAATGCTGATCCGACGAACCGGGCGCAGTGGGCGGAGCAGCACACTTGGTTCAAGGAGAAATTGGAAGCGTTCGATCGTGCCTTCCGCCCGCGTATAACGACCTTCAATGCTGATGGCTAAAGGTTGGATCGTTGTAAATTTACATGTTTAATTTTGATGAATTATTTCGCATAGTCATACACAGACTACCCCATACACATCACAAATCTACAATCCCAACAACAAATTTTCCATCAACCATAATCCGTCTGGCATCGACATCGATCGTGCATTGTGTCGGAATCACATCTATGTGATGATCGGATTTCCAATCGGCGCCGGTCTGTTTTCCATAGGGGTCGCCAAAGGCCACGTGGACACCAGGAAATTTCTCGTCCTGCAAAAGGTTGCCGACCAGGCCAGTCAATGCGATGTTGGTGCCGATGGCGAATTCTCCGACCCGATCTGCGTTTTCCGCACCGAAAATGTAGGATTGGACATCCTTTTCCAGGGCTGTATCCTGGCAGCGTACCGCGCGCACCCACCCATCTTCGACGACAAATGTGACAGGGGTATTGAGAATACCGTAGCGCTCACTGAAATAATCGCCTAATTCGTCCACTACCAACACACCATTGGCGTTTTCTGGCGAGGTGAAGGTCTCTCCCTCGGGAAGATTTCCCCACGTACCCGGCTCATGATACAGACCGTGGCAGGGTATCCACTTGCGATGCGGGTTGAATGTCGCCGTAAAATCTGTGCCTTTCGGATTCGTGACCCGGATTTCGGCGGCGCGGCGCACAATCTTATGTACCCGCATGGTTACGTCGAAAATGCGCTGATAGTCCACCCGCATCCCTTGCGTCATCAACGGGGGCGTGATGTTAATCATGTGTCCGTGCCGGGCGCCGTCTGGATTTGCCCGCATCACCGCCGGCCTATAGTCCAGACGAAATTTCAGTTCACCCGGCCGGCTGCTGGCGGTATAGAAACTCACATGGGGTTGAAATCGCTCCAGCACTGCCTGGAGATTGTCGGGCATCGTCGTAATTGGACGTTGACCGAAGGATTCCAAGGTGAACGTTTCAACTTGCGCGGCGATGGCGCTGGCTGCGTTGGCCAATGCCTGGCTAATCAATGTCGACGCTTCGTCGCCGAGAATGAGCACCCGTTCGCCGGGCTGCACGGCCATGCAGATGTTCACCGCTATCTCTGCGCCGGCTTTCATGTCATCGAGGGTGTATGCTGTCGAAACCGTCATGGCTGTAAAAACCTCCTTGTGTAGCGCATCATCCTAAAATCACCGATTCTTCAGGGTAATGGAGTAAAGTAGAGCGCTCGCGTTGGGCCAGAGCAATGACGATTGTCAGTGGCCCCAGGCGCCCCCAAAACATGGTAAAGGCAATCAATGCTTGTCCCCAGCTATCCAGATTTGAGGTAAATCCCAAAGAATAGCCGGCATTGGCAAAGGCACTCACAACTTCAAAGCCCAGGTCAAAAATTTCGCCTTGGTCCAGAAGCGAAAGAACGATTGTTACCACTGCAACCAAAAGGGTGCTGACTGTCATAATCGCAACGGCTTTATTCAATGTTTCCCTGGGTACAGATCGGCCAAATGCGACCGCTCCACCCTGTCCTCCTTTGGCGGTGGCCAAGGCGGATATCAACAACACTCCGACAGTGCTGCTGGTGACACCGCCGGCCATGCTTGCCGGCGCTCCACCAATGAACATCCAGATCAGAAGCATGAGTTGGGTGCTCTGACTGAGATTATCCAGCGGCAAAATCGTCAGACCAGCGGTGCGGGCAGAAATAATCGTAAAAGTACTGACGGCAAGTCGTTCACCCAAGGAGTTGCCGGCCAAAACAGCGCTATAGAGCTGTCGATCCAACAGCATCACGACCAAGCCGGAGAGTATCAGCGCCAATGTCAACCCCAACGTAATGCGGGTATTGAGAGACAGCATTCGATGCTTGAAAAAACTGACCATATCGTACAGGACCGCAACGCCGACCCCACCCAGGAGAATTAAGGCAGCCATCACAGACAGAGAGTAATAGTCTGTGCCGAATCCGAAGACGGGTGGATGGCCGGCGCCTGAGAACAGATCGAATCCGGCGTTACAATAGCTGCTGACCGCGTGGAACAAAGCCAGCCATAGGGCCTCGCCAGCGGGGAATTCCGCTCGCCAGCGCAGCCAGAGCAAGACAGTGCCGATTGCCTCGATCGACACCGTAACAGCGAGGATGTAAAGTGCGAGGTTTACAACGCCGCCGGCGCCGTTAAAGCGGACCCTCTCGACGCCTAACGATTGCTGAATCACAAATCGTTCATTGAGGGTGACTCGACGGCCAACCAAACGGAAAAGCAGAACGCTGAAGGCAATAAACCCAACGCCGCCGACTTGAAGAAGAATCAGAATAATTAGCTGGCCGAAGCGTGTAAAATCGGTTGCAGTCGTTAAGACACCAAGCCCTGTAACTGTTACAGCGCTGGTTGCGGTGAAGATCGCTTCTATCCAGCTAATCGAAATACCGGAAGTCGAGGCAGCCGGCAGCTTCAACAGAACTGTTCCCAGGAAGATAATGCCTGCGAAGCCGATAATCAATACCCGAGGTGTGTGCAACTTCGAGTGAGTTTCCGTTCGAATCAGCTCGCGTGCGTCTGGTCGTCGCCCGTTCTTTTGAGGCATCGACGATCGATTCAGTCGAATCTTCAGCAGATATTCGCTGGGAACGTCATCAGCAGTGTCATCAACAGGATTCTGATTCATCAGGTGAGATTATGCAATGGTGTGGTCTGATGGTCAAGTAGGCCTCTTGATTATTTACTTTGTATAATCATTATTATACAAAGTAAATATATGTACACGGCCCCTATTCATCCTGCCCCTTTCTTGCCTTTTCACTTCTGTTCGTGTACTCTCAACTTCGACAAAAGCCATCAAATTCGGATTGGAGATTCTGCCCGAATGATTTTGTATCTGATTCGTCATGGTCAGTCGACAAACAATCTTCTTGCCGAGGAACTCAGAAATCGGCATGGGCCCTTCAGTGTTCCATACGATACGTATATGAGCCAACGGGTTGCCGAACCACCCCTAACCGCGATCGGCGAGGCTCAAGCGAAATCTTTAGGCGTCTATGTCAATGAACTGCGCATCACCCGTCTGTACAGCAGTCCAATGCTGCGCTCGATGCAGACTATGCGGCCTATCGCCGAAGCCATGAATCTTGCGCCATCCGTTTGGACAGACCTGCATGAACAGGGTGGCCTATTCCTGCGCCCTGGCGCTGATGCGGAGGCTACCGGTTTCCCCGGTCTCAACCGTTCAGAGGTGGAGGAGATGTTCCCAGGGTATCTGTCTGACGGCATCGGCGAGAAGGGTTGGTGGCACGGCGCCGAGGAGGATATGGCCTCTTGCTACGCCCGGGCTGTGCGGGTGGCGGGCACCCTGCGCCAGATGGCGCAAGATACAGATAATGGGATCATCGCTGCCATCAGCCATGGAACCTTTATGGATAGCCTGCTCAAGGCCCTGCTGGGGCGACTCCCCGGTAATGATTTTTATTTCAACCATCACAACACCGCCATCACTCGGGTCGACTTTGTGCGCTCCCAAACCAACAGCAATTTGTCTGTACTTATCCGCTATACGAATCGGGTGGATCATTTGACAGCGGAATTCATGACGTATTGAAAGGACATGCCATGCTTGATCCGAGACCCCGACTGATCGCGAGCGATCTGGAAGGTGTTCTTGTCCCTGAAATCTGGATCGAATTTGCCAAAAAGACCGGCATCGAGCAGCTGCGCTTGACGACCCGCGACATCCCCAACTACGATCAGCTGATGCAGATGCGGCTGGAGATTCTGCAGGCGCATACCCTGCGCTTGCAGGATATACAGGATGTAATCTCAACCATCTCCCCTCTCCCAGAGGCGGAGAAATTTGTCGCCTGGATTCGTCAGCGGACACAGTTTATCATCGTTTCTGATACATTTTACGAATTCGCCATGCCCCTGATGGCCCAACTCGGCTATCCGACGATTTTCTGTCACTCACTGGACGTTGATGCGGATGGCTTCATCACAGGATACCGGCTGCGCCTGGACAAACCCAAACACAAGGCAATGTTAGCATTTCGGGAGCTCCGGTTCCACACATTGGCAATAGGCGACTCTTACAACGATATCGCAATGTTGGAAACGGCTGATGTGAGTATGCTTTTCGATCCGCCGGAAAATGTCATTATCGACAATCCCCATCTACCGATCGTCCGCAACTATACTGAAGCCAGGGCGTTCATTCAGACTCGCTTCCTTGCGGACGATCCGGTAGAGATCACGTAGGTCTTGCGCGCAGAGTGTATCAGGGCGCCTGCTCTTCGATTCTTGGCTGAGTAGACGGCTCAGGTAGAAATGTGTTACGGTTATGCGCCGGATGTGACGATTCGGATTGCCGTCAGGGTAGGTCGCTGATGACTAAATCGCGCCTGGCCTTTAACAGCCCGGACAGAAAAACGAATACAAATGAGATGGTAACGGTTTTTGGCTATATCCTTACTGTTTCATATCCGCTCCTGGCGTTGTCTACTGGCGTGCGGGCTTTATTTCAACTTTTCTTGAAGGAAGGCGTTAGCAACCATCTGGCGCCGGCCCTCAGTCTGGTGGCCGCTCTCTGTTATCTGACAGCTACCATAGGCTTTGCCTACCGCGCGCGTTGGTCTTGGCGTCTTTCCGTAGGTGTTCTAGCGTTCGAGACGGCTCTCACATTGCTTGTGGGTAGCCTCAGCCTACTGATCCCCGAGACGATTGGTCGTACTGTGTGGCGACATTTCGGAGCTGACTACGGTTATTTTCCCTTCTTTCAACCGTTGATTGGACTTATTTGGCTGTTCTGGCCATCCATAATGGGACAGTATGGTCTGAATGTTGGCCAAGCTCGCCAGGTAACGCATACGCCAGAGGGAATCAATGGGGGGTAACAAAGCCGGTCGTCTACAGATTCTCAACAGAACGCGTCTCCATGCTCGATGCAACCGCCAAGAGTTGGTTGGGCATTCCCCTCAGACAGGTGGAGGGCAGTGATCAGCAGATGGCGCGCCCGAACGGGGACGTCTGTTCATGGATACTTCGGTGATCTATTCAGAGTGGTCGTCCTCCTGATCGCTCTGTTAATGCTGTTGCCGTTGGCCTATCTGCTTTACCGGGCTGCTGGTGTTGGTTTGCCAACGGCTGTGAATCTGCTGGCGCGTACCCGCGCCGTTCATATTCTGTGGAACAGCTTACTTCTCACATGCAGTGTCACTACACTTTCTCTGGCGCTCGCGCTGCCTCTCGCTTGGCTGACCGTCCGCACAGATCTGCCAGGATGGCGTATTTGGACTATCCTGGCCATGATGCCTCTGGTGATCCCAAGCTATGTTGGTGGGTTTACGCTGATCGCTATGTTCGGGCCACGGGGCGTTCTGCAAGAGCTGTTATCCCCTTTCGGCGTCGAGCGTCTGCCGTCAATCTACGGCTTTACCGGCGCTCTCTGGGTCTTGACACTCTTTACATATCCGTATATTTTTATGAGTATCCGTGCCGCTTTGCACAGGTTCGATCCGTCGATTGAAGAAGCCGCGCGTTCCCTGGGATACAATGGTTGGCAAACGTTCCTGCGGGTAACATTGCCGAATTTGCGGCCGGCCATCACGGCGGGTGGACTGCTGGTCGCTCTATACACAGTAAGCGACTTCGGAGCGGTCTCTCTGCTGCGTTTCAACAGCTTTACCAGGGCGATTTACGTCCAGTATTTGAGTAGTTTTGATCGCAATCTTGCATCCTTACTTTCATTGGCGCTGGTGGTGATGACGATTATACTTCTGCTGTTGGAACGAAACAGCCGAGGACGCAGTCGCCCTCGTTATTACCGTAGTAGCGCCGGGGTTGTCCCCCCGCGTCAGCGCATCCCTCTGGCCCGCCAGAAATGGCCGGCGCTGATTTTCTGTGGTAGTGTGATCCTGATGGCGCTCATCATGCCCGCTGGCGTGATTCTGTTTTGGTTGCTGCGCGGTCTGGCCTCCGGAGAATCTTTAGTTCCGGTATGGACAGCGACGCTCAACAGTTTCCGAGCAGGCGTCATGGCAGCCGTGGCTGCGACAGCGCTGGGTCTGCCCATCGCCTATGCGGCGATACGAATGGCGGGGCGCGTAACGAATTTCGCTGCGCAGGCGGTATATGTAGGCTATGGTCTGCCGGGGATTGTTATTGCCCTCAGCCTTGTTTTCTTCGGCGCAAATTTTATGCCGCTGGTGTATCAAACTTTGTGGATGCTTGTGTTTGCCTATGTAGTCCGTTTCTTGCCCCAAGCGATGGGGGCCATACAAATGAGCCTGTTGCAGATGAATCCTCGCTTGGAGGAAGCAGGGCATAGTCTGGGGCTGGGAAATCGGGCCGTATTCGGACGGATTATCGCTCCGTTGGCGCGTCCGGGCGTTCTGGCAGGTATGGCGCTTGTTTTTCTGACAACAGTAAAGGAGCTGCCGGCGACTCTGCTGTTAAGTCCGACAGGCTTCTCCACATTGGCAACGCAAATCTGGTCGGCTACCGATGAGGCGTTTTTTACCAGAGCGGCCGCGCCGGCGCTGGTGCTTCTTGCCATGTCGGCATGCAGCATCTTGCTTGTCCTCATGCAGGAGGAAAAGGATGTCAGAGAATGAATTCGAGAATTCGATGTTGAGCGCAACCGCTGATCTATATGATTCCGCTTTGCGAACAGAATCGCCCGCCGGGCTATGCTTGCATGGAGTCAGCAAACGCTTTGAGGGTGGCGTCACAGCCGTCAACGAAGTTACGCTCACAGTGCGCAACGGCGAATTGCTTGCGCTCTTAGGGCCCTCTGGGTGCGGTAAGACAACGACCCTGCGGCTCATCGCCGGTTTCGAACGGGTGGACGCCGGGTCCATCGAAATTGACGGGGTTGTTGTGGCCAGCCCGACTGTGCATGCGCCGACTGAGAAGCGTCGGGTAGGAATGGTTTTTCAGGAGTATGCTTTGTTTCCCCATGTCAACGTTCTGGCCAATATTCAGTTCGGGCTACGTAGATTGCCGGCAGACAAGAAATCCGCTCGCGCCAAGGAGGTTCTGGAGTTGGCCGGGCTGACCGGTTTGGAAGGTCGGATGCCCCATGAATTGAGCGGTGGCCAGCAGCAAAGGGTGGCGTTGGCCAGAGCATTGGCTCCCAAACCGGCGTTGATACTGCTGGATGAACCTTTCAGCAATTTAGACGCCAGCCTGCGCGCGCGCGTGCGCGCCGAGGTGCGTTCAATCCTTCGCGCCTCCAATACGACCGCCATCTTCGTGACCCACGATCAGGAAGAGGCGCTGAGTTTGGTAGATCGGGTGGCTGTGATGCTCGATGGGACAGTGAAGCAGGTCACTGCGCCGCATGAACTGTACAGGAATCCAGCCACCCGGGCTGTGGCTGAGTTTATCGGCGACGCTAATTTTTTGCCCGGAATTGGGTACGGAGACACGATCGAATGTGAACTAGGAACCCTAGCCACGCAGAAGCCGGCACGCGGCCCGGTGGACATTCTTCTCCGTCCGGAAAATATTGAACTGTTACCTGCTTCCCCCGGTCTGCCTGCATCCCGGGTGCGCCATACACTTTTCTTTGGTCATGATCAGTTGATCACTGTGCAACTTCCCAGCGGCACTTTTCTGGATGCGCGTTTGGGGACATCGGACGGTTACGTGCCGGATCAGCCACTTCAGGTGACGGTCCGTTCTCCGGTGATCGCCTATAAAAGAGCGGGTTCCCAGTGACCAGTGAGGTTTCACTGGTCACTGCAGTTTAGCCACTGACGTAGCAAAGGGGGGAGCAGAGCGTGAGTGAGGTCATTCTGGAAGAGGCGCCGAATATTCAAGAGCAGTTCCAGGTCTCGTCACCGGCGTTGATGGTCATATTTGGCGCGTCCGGTGATCTCGCAAATCGCAAATTGTTGCCTGCAATCTACAAACTTTTCCAGCAGCGGCTTTTGCCGCAC
Source organism: uncultured Caldilineaceae bacterium (assembly GCA_958295915.1). GTDB lineage: Bacteria > Chloroflexota > Anaerolineae > Caldilineales > Caldilineaceae > Bin5. The sequence continues at coordinate 40,467 of OY282381.1, read as the reverse complement.
AACTTCGTTATTCTCGGTTACGCCCGCTCTCCATTGACTGACGATGAATTCCGTAGCCGCGCGCGGTCAAGTGTAATTGCGCACGCGGATGGCGATCTGCAGAGCTCGGCCTGGGATGTATTTGCCACACGGCTCTTTTACATCTCCGGCGATTACGATGACGACGAAGGTTTCAAGCGCTTACGCTGTCGGATGAAGTCGTTAGATAAACAGTGGGACATCGGCGGCAATCGTCTGTTCTATCTGTCCACACCCCCCTCGGTATATGAACCGATTGTTGCCTGCTTGGGCGCTGCAGGACTCGTCGAGCCCACTGGCGGGCGCAGCTGGACCCGTATCGTTATCGAAAAGCCGTTTGGTAGCGATCTGGAGAGCGCCCACAAGCTGAATGACCATGTGCTGTCGGTCTTCGAAGAGGATCAGGTCTATCGCATCGATCACTACCTGGGCAAAGAGACTGTCCAGAATGTTCTTGTCTTGCGTTTCGCCAACGGGATTTTCGAGCCAATCTGGAACCGCAACTATGTGGACAATGTGCAGATCACTGTGGCTGAGAGCATCGGTGTAGAGGGCCGCGGCGGCTATTACGAGAAAGCAGGGGCATTGCGCGATATGATGCAAAATCATCTCATGCAGCTCGTCTCGCTCACGGCCATGGAGCCCCCGATTGCATTTGATGCCAAAGCGGTGCGCGACCAGAAAGTCAATCTCCTTCAAGCTATCCGTCCTCTGCAACCGGAAGAGGTGCCAAAGTATGTGGTACGCGCCCAATACGAGGCCGGTACTGCCGCGACCCAACCGATCCCTGCCTATCTGGACGAAAACGGGGTAGCGTCTGACTCCACCACCGAAACCTATGTGGCCTGGCGCCTGGAGATCGACAATTGGCGCTGGCAAGGCGTCCCTTTCTACCTGCGCACAGGCAAGGCCCTGCCTCGCAAAGCATCCGAAATATCTGTCACATTCCGCAGCGTGCCGCATCTGCTTTTCGAATCGACGGAGGGTTTCGACGGCGCAGCGCGTCAGTCTGCGGACATGGCGGCGCCATTGAATCGAGATATCCTCAGCCGTAATGTCCTCACGATGCGTATTCAGCCAGATGAAGGCATTACCCTTAAAACGCTTGCCAAGCGGCCCGGCCCATCTGTGAATCTGACACCTGTCAATCTGGAGTTTACCTATGGCCATAGCTTCGGCGACCCCCCGGATGCCTATCAGCGGCTTCTGTTGGATGTGGTTCTTGGGGATTCCACACTCTTTACCCGACGAGATGAGGTAGAGTTAGCATGGCAGCGGATTACACAGGTGTTGGAAGGATGGTATATGCAGGAGGAACAGGTAGTTAGCAGGGATGATCCCTTCCTACTGCCCAAATATCCGGCCGGCACCTGGGGGCCGGAAGAAGCCGGCAACTTGTTAGCAAGAGAAGGGCAAAACTGGCATGCAGTCTAGTTTTCCCTGAAACCCTAGTGGCCAGTGGTCACTGCAGTTTCAGGGGAACAAGCAATTGGCTGTTTTCAAAGTGGGCCTGGTCGTCGGGGTCAGGCCGGAATGGCAATCGTTCTCCGCTCGAGAAATTATACAGCCCGATGCGAAACAGATACGTCCCTGGCGGTAGATCGGTTGGCAGGCTGATCTGCCGTTGGTCGATGTACAGGGCGTCGGTCTGCCAGTGGCTGGTCGGTTGCAGGCCGGCCAGGGCCGGCCCGTCGAATTGGGCGATGCGTTCTCCTTGGGGATCGTGCAGATGAACATATGTGATCCAGTCGGTGGCAGGGCCTTGCGCTGTCGTCTCCCAGAAGAGGCGCAGGATCGATCCGCCGTGCGCCTGTGATTCATGTGAGTTTGCTGTCTGCAGGTCGTAGCCCTGCAGACGCAGACCGTCAGCGGTATCGGCCCGCGTACGGATGGTTGGCCGCTCCCTCAGGAACAGCGCCCTCTGAAAGAACCCTGTCCGGGTCGGCGCGACCTCCAGAGGCCTCAGATGGACCAAATCGTTTGTCGAACCAGGTACAGCCAGTCTGGCGCCGTCAGAAGACACCAGACCAACGACTAATGAATAGGGAACCGGAGGTGTGTCGGAGGGGATGGTGAGACGCAATTCGTCCACATAATAGTTGCCTGGATGCCAGCGTTTGGTAGGTTGACAGCTTGGATAGTGATTTTGTGTGGCAACCCAAGCGCGTTGCAAGGAGGGGGCATACAGGTGCAGGAAACTGTGTAGCTCCTCGTTGATACGGCCGTGCGGTTGCCAGTACAGACGCACGACAACCGTCTCGGTGGGTTGGGGCGTTGACCCTCTTAACAACTCCCAGCCAAGGAGCGTCACCTTGGCGGCATCCCCCAATGTGATGGGCTGCCCTGCTGTCAGCCTTTTATGCAGTGAGCGCCATTCCTCTGCGGGAGGCCTACTCCGGCAAGAGCAAACTGTGATTCGCTCGCCATCATCAGGAAATGTATCACAGCGACTAACAGCCTCAGATCGATTGGGGCGCCAGGCTGAAATCACCGACTGCGCGTCCAGTGGCTGGCTCTGTGTAGTAGTTGCCCGCTGAAAAAACGTAGAAATCGTAGGAGCAACCACAAGGGTTGCCCAGTTGAGCAGTGAGTCCTTTCCCCGATATCCGAAAAACGCGTCCTTCCAGGAGCCTTCCAGGAGGGCGTCGAACTCTGCGTCGCTCAGCTCCCGCTGTTTGGCGAAGATCGATACACGCGGGTGGTCATACAGACTCCAGCTTTCATCCGCCTCCTGATCCGCAAAGACCCAACCCAGCAAACGCGGCGGAGACGTGAACTCGGCCGCCTGGACGAAACCCAACTGTTCGCCGAACATCAGCTCATAGTAGCGGATGGTCAGCGGGTAGCGTTCAGGCAGTTCATCCACACTCTCGTAGATGCGCTTGGAGCTGTAGATGACGTAGTCCGCCTCCCGCAGTTTCCGCTTGAGAATGGCGTATTTCTCCCCCGTGTCCTCTTCATACGGAGACCAGTCGATATGGCGCAGACCATGACTGCCCATGTCCAGACCCGCTTCACCAGGAATGCGCTTGGGCAGAGGATCATCCCACAGCTCCCACAGAATCACCGAACCAGCCGGCGCATTGGCGTACACCCAGCGACTGGCAGCCACCCATGTGTGCTCGTGTCCATAGACGCCATGAACATAGGCCAGAGACCAGAACAGACCGCCGCCAAGAGCGGCGCCAATGAGAAGGACAGGAATAATTTTCGAGCCGCGCGCAAGGCGCGCAACCCGCGACGCGCGCAGCCCGAACCCTGGGAACGACCAGAGGCGCGCGCGTCGCGTCTCCCCCCTCTCTCCGCTTCTCTCTCCAGCCGACAGCCATCCGACCAGACCCGCAGCGAAAAGCAGGGCAAAGGGCAGCACAGGACTCATATAGCGGTTGAACTTGGCCAGAAAGGCGCCGGTGACGCCAAAGTAGGGAATCAACCAGGTCCAGACGACCAGCTCGCCCGGCCTGGCGCGCAGCAGCGCCGCCTTCGCCAAGGCCCAGCCGCTGCCCGCCAGCGCCAGCAGACCCAGAGGCCACCCCAGACCCCACACAACCTGCTGCCGCATGAAATACAGATAGGGCGTTGTATTGCGGTACTGACGCGTGTAGGGCAGATCAGCCAGACCCCGAACCATCCGACCCTGCTCGACCAGCGTGGCCTGCATGAAATTCTCCCAGTCGAGCGCCGCATAGGGGCTGGTGAGAATAAAAAACGCGCAGGCCAACAGCAGCGCCAGCAGCGCCCCCGCAACCAGACGCCAGCCATGAGCGCCCGTCCGCCAGACGATCAAGGCTGCCGCAACCGGCACAGCCAGGATCGGCGCGGCGCTGAACTTGGCGGCTATCGCCAGCCCAGAGCCCATGCCGCTCCAGACCACCCCCCGCCAGAAGCGATCCTGCGCCATCAGCACTCCGCCGTAGACGGCCAGTACAACGAAGGTCGCGCTGGCGGGATCCATGGCGAAAAAATGGCTGAGCTGCACCGCTTGCGCCGCGCAGGCGTAGAAAGCCGCCGCCAGCAGACCAACAGCGGCTCCGTACAGCCGACGCCCCAGCAGAAACAGCAAGCCGATCGTCGCTGTGTCCAGCAGAGCCATCAGCAGCCGACCAGCAACAGCCACGCCCGCGCAGGGGCTGTTGGCCTGCTCCATCAGGGCGAGGATCTTGGGCGGGAGGGGCAGCCATCCGCCCGCCGCCGCCAGCTCGCTCAGCAGCTCGCCGCTGAGGATGCCCAGATAGAGCGGAAAGTGTCCGTAGGTAAAGGAGCGCCGCCGGTCGTTCTCCCGATCCCACAGGGGATTGAGCGGGCTGCGCCGGGGATCGAGAAACTCGTCCACAGAGGACGGCCAGCCGATGGTCGGCGCGTAGAAACAGGCGATATTGCGTTCATCCGGGTGGACATTCAACCCGCCATCGAAGTTGACATTCCATGTGCGCAGCCCCAACCCGAACAACATGACAACGCCCAAAAGGGCATATATGACTTTCGAGGCCAGAATCCGTTGTCGCGCTACAGAAATTTTCAATACCCCAGTGGTTCGTGAGCAGTGGCCAGGGGCTGGAAAACTGACCACTGGCTACTGCGTCTCACTCCTCTGCACTCTCTTCTGGAATCGTGAGGGGAACAAGCAATTGGCTGTTTTCAAAGTGGGCCTGGTCGTCGGGGTCAGGCCGGAATGGCAATCGTTCTCCGCTCGAGAAATTATACAGCCCGATGCGAAACAGATACGTCCCTGGCGGTAGATCGGTTGGCAGGCTGATCTGCCGTTGGTCGATGTACAGGGCGTCGGTCTGCCAGTGGCTGGTCGGTTGCAGGCCGGCCAGGGCCGGCCCGTCGAATTGGGCGATGCGTTCTCCTTGGGGATCGTGCAGATGAACATATGTGATCCAGTCGGTGGCAGGGCCTTGCGCTGTCGTCTCCCAGAAGAGGCGCAGGATCGATCCGCTGTGCGCCTGTGATTCATGTGAGTTTGCTGTCTGCAGGTCGTAGCCCTGCAGACGCAGACCGTCAGCGGTATCGGCCCGCGCACGGATGATGGGCCGCTCCCGTTGGAGGAGCCCTGGACGCGTTGGCGCTACTTCAAGAGATCGCAGATGGACCACACCGTCTGTCGAGCCGGGCACGGCCAGTCTGGCGCCATCAGAAGATACCAGCCCAGCGACTAATGAATACGTAACCGGCGGTGTGTCAAGGGGGATGGTGAGACGCAATTCGTCCACGTAATATTTGTCTGGATTCCACCATTGGGAGTCTGGGCGCCCCGATCCGCGATTTTTGACAACCCAGGAACGCTTCAAGGAGGGTGTGTACAAGTGCAGAAAACCGTTTAGCTGCTCGTCGATGCGACCGTGCGGTTGCCAGTACAGGCGAACGATAACCGTATCGCCGGGTTTGGGCGTTGCGCTACTCAACAGCTCCCAGCCGAGGAGCGTCACCTGATAGGTCGTAGCATCGCCCAATGTGATGGGCTGCCCTTCCACCGCAAAGGCCAATTGCCCCGGCGGTGAGTGTCTCACAAATGGAGCTCCACCGGAGCGATCAAGCGTATAGCGCGCCACCACCAGAACAAAAACGCACGCCACCATCGCGCCAAGAGGAGAAGTGAGAGACGACGATGCTGTTCTTTCTCCTCTGCCCTTTCTCCTGTGATTCAGGAATAGAAGGCCGGCTATACTTGCGAGCAGACCGACCAGACTCAGGCGTTCACCCCAGCGCTGCCAGGCGGTCCCTTCCCAGCGTATCATGAGCGGCTGGGCCGGTTGTCGTAGTTCTGTCACTTGCGTCCAGCCGGCGGGGCCTTGCGTCAGCGTTGCCCGCTCCCCGGCGCTCCAGCCTGGGTGGAAATGCAAACGCAGGAGCATCGGTTCTGTCTGCTCGGAGAGATCGGCAATCCCTTCGTGGGGTGAACGCCATGTCAGCCTTGTTGCACTCGGCTCTGCTGTCTGTCCGGTAATGATGTCCCAGTTTGCGCCTCGAATCAAAAATTCATTGCTGCCGGTCATGCCCCAGGCGTCGCCTAACTGTTCGTACAGGCGGGTATCTTCGGCGGTCAATGTTTTCATTGGCAGGAAGGGTGAAAAAGATGTATAAGCAGGAAACAGATAAGGGAAGAGAAAGAGGATAAAGGTCATCACCAGGGTGAGAGCCGGCAGCCAGCGCCGGCCGGGCTGCCAGGCGTCGATAGCCAGCGCGGCCGCCGGCAACGCGCCGAGGGGAGCGATTGCTAGAAAACGAGAGGGAAATTGAACAAAATCGAGTGCTGGGACCGTTCTCCAAAGTGGTTCAGACACTGGGAGCGAGAGCGTGAGCACTGCCAGGGCAAACAGAGCGCCGGCAACGCCCCAGATTCGGCGCTCTTTGCAGATCACGAACAATGAACTGGATAGCCCGGCAGCCACAGCCAGCCACGATGCTGCACCGAAGGTGATGGGCGGTTTCAGCGCATTGCCCGCCCGACTGTCTATGACAAAAGACTGGACAGAAATGAGATCCGACCAACTAAGAAAATGATTGCTATAATGAAAAAAACCTTGTCGCGCATTGTCGATCTGCACCAGTGAAAGGTCGGCCAATGCCGGCAGCCAGAATCCTGCTGACAGCAATGCCGCCAACAGCGCTGCCACGGCGCAGCGCAGAAGACCGTGCGGTTTGCGGTAGCCAGCAGCCAACAGCAGCCAGTAGAGAGTCAGTATACCAGCCCCGACCATTGCCATCAGATTGTGGCTCAAGATCAGAGCGGCTAAAGTGATGACTGCCGCCAGCCAATAGCGCGCGCGCGACTGTGTATGGAGGGCAGTAAAGGCCCACAGACAGGCCGGCAGGAGCAGAAATGCCAGAAGCTGAGGGTAGTCTCCCACAAAGTAAAACGCTCGTGTCAAAATATGAGGGTGGAACAGATACAGTGTGGCGCCGGCTAAGCTTGCTTCCGGACTGAACGTGTAGCGCAACCAGGCGTATACACCGAAACCGGACAGGATGAGCGCCGCAGTCACGACGATTTTCACTGCCTGATCCAGCCTGCTGCCGGTCCATTGGCCGGCAGCTACCAACCAATACAGACCTGGGCTATAATGATGAAAAGTGGGGGCGCCGAGTCCATTGTAAACAGTCTGAAACCAGCGAGGCCAATAAATACCCTGCTCGAAGGCGCGAAACATTGCAGCGCTGCGGTGAGAATGCACTCCTCCATCCGGAGTGCCCCCTGGTAGCCCGCTTATCTGCCAGAATGGACCAGCGAGAAGTATGGCCAACAGAGCGATGAAGAGGATGACCCATAGGCTAACCGGAAAACGTGTTAACATACCAAAAGAGTATACAAATCCATAGGCCAGCAACCAAATTCGCCACAGACTGTGATTTGATGTGATTAAGATCGAATACTACTTCATCAGGAGCGTGTAGCTGTGAAAATATTGGGCGCTATTTCTGTCCTCCCTCCCCTGCCAACATCCATCGTCCGCCTACAGGAGCTGGCCTACAACCTGTGGTGGATTTGGAATCCGGACGCCCAGGATCTGTACGTGTCTATCGATGAGGAACTTTGGCAGCGGGTCAACAGGAACCCGGTCAGGTTTTTGCGTAGTGTCAAGCAGCAGAAGTTGCAAGAGATTTCCCAGGATGAAAACTATCTGCAGCGCTACACGTCGGTGTTGCAATGTTTTGATGCCTATATGGCAGCGGATGCCGACACGTGGTTCCGACGTAACTACCCGGATCGGCAAGACGAACTGATCGCCTACTTTAGCGCAGAATTTGGACTGCATGAAGCTCTTCCCATTTACAGTGGCGGGCTGGGGATCCTCAGTGGCGATCATTGTAAAGAGGCAAGCGACATGGGCCTGCCGTTCGTCGGTATCGGTTTCTTATATCCGCAAGGGTATTTTACCCAGCAGATCAACGCCGAGGGCCAGCAGGAAGCGATCTATGAAAAGATCGACTTTTTCGAAGTGCCGGCTACCCCTGCTTTGGACGCAGACGGCGCACCGGTGGTAGTCCATGTAGATCTTCCGGAGCGCACAGTCTACGCCAAAGTTTGGAAGATCCAGGTGGGTCGAGTATTCCTGTATTTGATGGATACAGATATAGAACACAACGCGCCCCAGGATCGAGAACTCAGCGCCCGACTTTACGGCGGCGACAACGAAATGCGCATCAGTCAGGAGTTTGTATTGGGCATCGCTGGAGTGCGAACCCTGAGAGCATTAGGATATGAGCCGACAGCCTGGCACATGAATGAAGGCCACAGCGCCTTTCTAAGCCTGGAGCGGATTCGGGAACTGGTGCAGCAAGGAGTGGACTTCAACACTGCAACCGAGATCGTGCGCGCTGGCAACATTTTCACTACCCATACGCCTGTACCCGCTGGACATGACGCCTTTGCATTCGAACTCGTCGATAAGTTCTTCTGGCAGTATTGGGGGCAACTGGGCATCGATCGAGAACGCTTTCTGGCATTGGCTCGTCACGATCATGAATGGGGATCTCAATTTAGCATGACCGTTTTGGCTTTTCGTCTGAGCGCCTATCATAACGGTGTGAGCGAGCTGCACGGGCACATTTCAAGGCGGATGTGGCAAGATCTATGGCCGGGCACGCCAGTGGAACAGATCCCCATTGGCCACATCACGAACGGCGTGCATACGGACACCTGGCTGGCGCCGGAGCTGCGCGCGTTATACAGTCGCTATTTCAGGCAGGATTGGCTGGACCAGGCAGACGATCCGTTCGTTTGGCAAGAGATTGAGTCGGTACCCGATGAGGAGTTATGGGCAGTCCATTGCGCGCGCAAAGAGAAGCTGATTGAATTCCTGCGTGAACGGTTGAAGCGGCAGCAGTTGCGCCACGGAGAAGGTCATCGCAAACTGACACAAGTGGAGAAAGCGCTCGATCCCAATGCGTTGACGCTTGGCTTTGCCCGTCGCTTTGCCACCTATAAACGCGCCACACTTATCTTTTGGCATACGGAGCGGCTTTCGCGGTTGTTGAACGATCCAGAGCGTCCAGTGCAGATTGTTTTTGCCGGCAAGGCCCATCCCGCGGATGATCTGGGCAAGAACCTGATCGAGCGCATCTACCGGATAAGCCAGGAGCCGGAATTCTTCGGCAAGATCGTCTTTGTCGAGAACTATGATATACATGTCGCCCGCCATCTGATCAGCGGGGTGGATGTCTGGCTGAATACGCCCCGCCGTCCGTATGAGGCCAGCGGCACGAGCGGACAGAAGGCGGCGATAAACGGCGTGCCGAATTTCAGCGTCCTGGATGGCTGGTGGCGGGAAGCCTACGATCATAGGAACGGCTGGGCTATCGGCGAAGAGCGGGAGTATAAAGATGTGGATACCCAAGATGAGGCGGATGCCTTCAGCTTGTATGGCGTTCTGGAAGACGAAATTGTGCCGGAATACTATGATCGTCCGGCAGATTGGTTGAAACGAATGCGCCGAGCGATCGTCTCTTGCGGGCCGCAGTTTAGTATGCGACGAATGCTGGTTGACTATACACGTTCTCTTTATGCGCCGGCCATGAATAGCAACCAAGTCTACCGGAAAAACGACGGCTATGTCGCCCGGAATCTTTCCCATTGGAAGCAGTATGTACGCGACGCGTGGCCGACCGTGCGAGTGCATGTAGAGGAACTACCGCCTGCTCAGGCAGTGGTCGGCGAACCAATTGAGTTTGTGGCCCAGATCTGGCCAGGCAGACTGTCTCTGGACGATCTGGCGGTCGAAATTGTCATCGGCCAGCGCGCATCCCAGGAGTTCCCGATGATTTCTCAGACGATTGCCATGGATCTGGCTGAACAGCATGCGGCGGATCGCGTTAATTTTCGTGGCGTATTTGTGTCCGACGATACAGGCAAGTTCTGCTTCGGCGTGCGAGTGCGTCCTCATCATCCGGCCTGTATCTATCCGTTGGAAATGGGATTGAGCGTTTGGGCCTAAATTTAGGAGGGGATTATGCGAATTCTGGTAACCGGAGGCACTGGCCTCATCGGCTCGGCGTTGGTGAAAAGTCTGCATGAAAGCGGCTACGAAGTTATTGTCCTGACCAGAACGCCTGACCGAAAGCAGGACACAGTGCCCAACGGCGTTCGGCTGCAGAAGTGGGATGCCGCAACGCCGAGGGGTTGGGGACATCTGGTGTCAAATGTGGATGCAATCGTCAACCTCGCCGGCGAAGGCATCGCGGATGGCCGTTGGACAGCGACGCGCAAGAAACGAATTCTGGAGAGTCGGATCGATGCCGGCAAGGCGCTTGTAGCTGCTGTCCAGGAAGCGGAAACAAAGCCGAAAGTATTGGTTCAAGCCTCAGCTGTAGGGTATTATGGGCCAAGTGAGGATGAAATCCTGACCGAAGAAGCTGCCCCTGGGCCTGATTTCCTAGCGCGGGTCTGTGTCGATTGGGAAGCCTCGACAGCCGCCGTTGAGGCAATGGGTGTGCGGCGTCCTGTTATTCGCACCGGTGTCGTTCTCAGCGCACAGGGCGGCGCGTTTCCGAAGATGGCATTGCCCTTCCGATTTTTTGTCGGAGGCCCTATCGGTAGCGGAAAACAGTACTTTCCGTGGATTCACATCAGCGATGAAGTGGGCGCCATCCGTTTTTTGCTGGAGAATGAAAGCGCATCCGGCCCATACAATTGTACGGCTCCCAATCCCCTTCAGAACAAAGAGTTTGTACAAGCTCTTGGCAAAGCGATGGACAGACCAGCCTTGATGCCGGTTCCGTCCTTCGCTTTGCAAGTAGCGTTTGGTGACATGTCGACCGTTCTGCTTGATGGGCAACGGGCTGTTCCGACTCGTTTGCAAGAGGATGGATATGAGTTTGTTTTTTCAGAAGCGTTTGTAGCAGTGTGTGATGTGTTGTGAGGTAGTATTTTGTGGTGTGTAGTGTTGTCTGTTTTTCACTACACGAAATAAAACAATGCCCACAGAATAGATTACAGGCTATTTGACAATGCGCGCCAACACACAGAAATCTACACCTGCCAGATCATTCCAACCCTCAGACCTTTCCTCTTCTCTTGTCTTATGGGCGGGAATTGCTTTCAGCGCCCTCTTCACCCTCTTCATCTGGGCGCTAGATTCTCGCCTGGATAGCATCGCGCTACTGCCCGACACTGGCGCCAGTTGGTATTATTGGAAACTAGCGAAACCGACCTTCTGGACACACGCGACCTCCTGGGGATTCTATCTAGCCCATCAGTTCGTAATTTGGTGGATTCTTTATCATGTTCAATTTCAGCGTAAACATCGCTACACGAAAGGAATCCACCGGAGCAACGTTTTGGCGCTGGTGGCAAATGCCTTCTTTATCTTTCTGCATCTGATTCAGACCCACATCTGGTATGACGGTCTAGCCCAGGACATGTCGATCTTTAGCAGCCAGGGATCTGTAATTGTTTTGCTCGTCTGGGTGCTATTGATGGAAAATAATCGACGGGGCCAGTTTTTCGGCAAGCCTGCTCCCTTCGCAAAGGAAGTGATCCGTTTTGCGCGCACCTATCACGGCTATTTTTTCGCTTGGGCGATAATCTACACATTCTGGTTTCACCCAATGGTGGCGACCAGCGGCCATCTGATTGGTTTCTTTTACATGTTCCTTCTGCTCTTACAGAGCAGTCTCTTTTACACCCGCATCCACACAAATCGATGGTGGACCTTTGTCCTGGAGGCGACCGTTCTGATCCACGGAACCCTCGTGGCTATCATGCAGGGCAACGGCATTTGGCCGATGTTTTTCTTTGGATTCGCTGGTATTGTTGTTATTACTCAAATGCATGGGTTAGGTTTATCGATACGAATTCGCCTACTCATTCTCAGCGGATTTGTGGTCGCGGCTCTCTATCTGTACAGCCAAAGAGGTTGGCATACGATCGACGAAATTCTGCGCATTCCACTGATCGAATACGCTTCTGTATGTATGTTGGCTGGGATCTTCTGGCTTGGCCTGTGGATCGCGCGGTCGGTCAAACGATTGGGGCACGCGTAACAGGATATGAACGATCGCCGACCAGACGCGCCGGCTGTCCATAACGCCGCATCCAAGTGGCAGGTTTGGCTGCTGGCCGCTCGCCCGAGAACCTTACCAGCCGCCATCGCGCCGGTGTTGGTCGGAACGGCGCTGGCCTGGTCTGACGGATTCTTCGCCCCCATGCCGGCATTGGCCGCAACCATTGGCGCGCTCTTACTGCAAATTCTCTCCAATTTTGCCAACGATTATTTTGACTTTGTCAAGGGAGCCGATAGCGGCGAACGCCTGGGCCCGACCCGGGTTATGGCCGCCGGTCTTCTGTCTGCGCTGGAGATGCGTATGGGGATGGCTGCGGTCGTCAGTCTGGTAGCTCTGGTTGGCGTCTATCTGATTTTCGTTGGCGGCTGGCCAATTTTTGCCGTGGGCGTAGCATCACTTCTGGCGGCCCTTCTGTATACGGGTGGACCGTTTCCTTTCGGTTATTACGGGCTGGGGGATCTGTTCGTCTTCATCTTTTTCGGCCTCGTTGCCGTCTCTGGAACCTATTTTGTGCAGACAGGCGCTCTCTCGGCTACAGTCGTCATGGCCGCGGTAGCGCTCGGCGCGCTCATCACAGCCATTCTGGTGGTCAACAATCTACGGGATATCGAGACCGACGCCCAGGCCGGCAAACGTACACTCGCCGTTCTGATTGGTCGTCGCAATACCCGGCGCCAGTACCTGATTCTACTGGGTGTGGCCTACGCGTTGCCATTCGTCCTATGGATTGGATTCGATCGTGCGCCTACGGTTCTTCTTCCCCTTCTTAGCCTACCTCTGGCCATGCAAAGAGCCTATTCTATGTATACAGAAACAGGAACGGCTCTCAATTCGTTGCTGGCTGCAACAACCCAACTCACTCTTTTTTACAGCCTGTTGTTTTCTATTGGGGTACTCTTCTAACGGGACAGTGTGTTTTGTGTTATATTACTTGTGTTTTCCGTTTGTTCATTAGTTTTGTCTACACGAAGGAAATTTGCTATGGACCGCATCCATGTGATGAATCTCGTGACTTCGTATCAGTTAGGGCAGATCTCTCGACGACAGTTTATGCAGCGCGCGTCTCTGGCTCTCGGCAGCCTGACTGTGGCCAACTCGCTGTTGGCAGCCTGTGCCGTTGTGCCCCCCAACGCGCCGGCCCCCACTCCGGTTACGCCCACCAACTCACCCGCGCCCGAAGCGGCGCCTGTTGCAGGCATCGTCGCCGAGGACGTTCTCTACCTTGACCGAGATGACAGTACGCTAAGCGGTTACCTCGCCCGCCCCGCTGAGGGCGCTGCCCCGGCGGTCATCGTCATTCAAGAGTGGTGGGGCCTCGACGAACACATCCGTGCCGTCACCCGCCGCTTCGCCGAAGCCGGATTCGCTGCCCTGGCGCCGGACCTGTATCACGGTAGCGTCACGACAGAGCCGGACGAGGCCCGCAAGCTGGTGATGGAACTGGACATGGCCGCCGCTGTCCGGGAAATCGATCAGGCCATCAGCTTTATGCTGGAACACGAGTTTGTCGCCAGTGTAAAGGCTGGAATCATTGGCTACTGTCTCGGCGGCGGACTTGCCCTACAGACGGCAACCGTCAGCGAGCAGGTTGCCGCTGCCGTCCCCTACTACGGCGCGCTGCTGTCGCCGGACCAGGCGGCTCAGGTGAAAGCAGCGGTCCAAGCCCATTACGGCACAGCGGATCGCTTTGATCTGAATGATGTCGCTGAGATGATCGAAATCATCAAAACCCAGGCCGGATTTGACGCCGAAGCCCACATCTATGAGGGAGCGCCTCATTCCTTTTTCAACGACACCAGGAACAGCTACCGGGCCGCTGCGGCCGCAGCGGCCTGGGAGCGCACGCTGGCGTGGTTCCGCAGCTATATTCGTTAATGCAATCAAGAGGAAGTGGCGGATATGCCTCTGAATATGACTACACGAATACAACTGCTTCAGTTATCTGGAACAAATCTACGACGAGTAGCCAAATGAGCGTCCTCTCTTCCACAAGTGAACGCACCACGATCTATCGCTTTCGCAGCAGCGGCGAGGACGCTGTTGGCTACGTGGCCGGCGAGGCCATCTTCCGCCTGCGTTGGGATGCAGGCATCCATATCGGACGCAGCGAACGGCAAGAAAGCGGTTGGCGCATTTTTCGCGCTACGCGCCACGGCGAGAAGGAACTGGGCGGCATTTCGACACATTGGAGAATCCGCAGCCATGGGCTGTTTGAAGGTGGCGAATTAGGTTGGCTGGAAGCGGACGGAACGGTCATTCAGGGCGGTTTGATCTTCACTGAGGAGGAAATCGGTCGTGTAGACGGTCCACAGCCGGAAGCAGCGGCTGCAGCCTTATTGTTGATTTTTGCGCCGGAGGAGGATGAGGCGGGACGAGAGATGAAAAGACGGGGATAGTGCAGGGATATTTTGATTGTTTTTGCTGACTACGCGCAATAATCTGTATGCGATTCGTTCAGACTTCCCGTATGATATTCCATTACCGCACCCACGGCGATGCCGACGGAGTACCCTTGCTTTTGCTCCACGGCTCGCACGCGTCCAGCCGTTGGTGGGAGCCGTTCTTCGCCATTCTGCCAGATTCTATCTTCGCCGTCGCCCCGGACCTGAGGGGATGCGGTCAGAGCAGCCATTCGGAGAGCGGATACGAGATTGCCGACCAGGCAGCAGACGTCGCGGAGTTCGCTGAGGCATTGGCGCTGTCCGAGTTCGATCTCGTTGGACACGGCAGCGGCGGGGCCATTGCAACAGAGTACGCCCTTCGCTATAGAGAACATGTACATAGTCTGATTCTCGTGGACAGCGTGCCAATTGAGGGAGCGTTCACACCCTTGCAGGGGCTGCAACTGCTGTCACAGATGCGCGCAGATCGTACTCTCTTGCGTCAGGCCCTGGCTGCGCTCATGCCGTCTGTACCACCTCCTACGATGACCAGGCCGGAATTTGACGCATTTTTCGATCTGCTTGTCGACGACGCGGCCGAGATGGCGTCTGCCGCCTTTACAGCGCTGGCCGAGGCCGTAGGCCGCTGGAATCGCTTAGAAGAGGCGCAGCGGCTCACCCTGCCAACGCTTCTGATGCTGGGTGCGGAAGATATCATCGTCGAACGAGATGCGGCCACCCGATCGCTGCTTGCGATTCCGGGAGCGGCCAATCTTGAAATCCTGCGGGGAATCGGTCACAGCCCCATGATTGAATCTCCTGTCGTCCTGGCGGAGCGGATTATCGACTTTATTACCGAGGACTTCGATAGCTTTGAGGAGGCCCGGGAGTACGCAGAGGAAAGCGATTCGGATACAGATAAAGACCGAGCGGATCTGGACCCACTCACATTCGCCTGAACATCAGATGCCGCCGTTCTCTGATGCGGAATATCGCCCTTTGGGTCGGGCCGACCTATGACAGCTGAAATGGGAACCGATCTGCGCGCCCATTGGGATGAGCGCTATCGCAGTGGGCAGACCCCCTGGGACACAGGCATCACCCCGCCGGAAGTGCAACGCTTCTGGACAGATGCGGAGTTGCCCCGCCCCGGCGCGTATGCGCTAGACATCGGCTGCGGTAGCGGTCTGAATACGCTTTTTCTGGCTCGTCAGGGATTGTGCGCGATTGGGGTGGATCTCTCCGGGCGGGCGCTGATGCTGGCGCATAGGCGGCTGCGGGCCAGCGTCAGCGATGATTCTCTCCCGCAAACTGGCAAGGCAGTATTTGTCCAAGCGGATGTCAGCAGATTGCCAGTAGGCCCGATAGGAGCGGTCTACGCGCTGGATATCGGTTGTCTCCACAGCCTACCGGACGCGCGCCGTCCCTTGTACGCCCGGGGAATCTGGCGGGCGCTATGTCCCGGTGGATATTATCACGTATATGCGTTCGACCGGGACAAGATCTCTGCTGGCAGTTCCAACGCGCGCGGAATGGACGATGGCGAGGTGGCGGCTCTGTTTGGAGATGCGCTGCAAATCGTGACCGAAGAACGGGGAATTCCTTCTGAACGCAGCAGATCATCGTCTGTTCGCCAATCTCGCTGGTATCTGCTACAGAAGAGATAGCGCCAGCTCCCGAGCAGTTCTCACTTCTCCCCTCTCACTTCTCTGTTTCAGGGGCATGCGGAGTTCGTGTCCGTATTGCTACCAGCACCCGCAGGACTCCCGGCAGCATGCTCGACAGCGGTATTTGTCTCGACAAATGGCGGACGGTGAAAGACGCGTTGGAGATCGGCAGCGATATAGGGCCAGTCTACCAGAAATACAGACATGCCCTGCCGCCAGCTCGGATTTATCGCAGGTGGCTCGATCACATACCCCTTTACGCTCGCTTCATTCAGCGCCAGGGCGAAGTGAACGTATCGCATTGCCGCCCATACGCCGACATCGGTTTCAATGAAATCGCGCAGCGCCACGTATAACCCCCGCGCATGGGGCCAAAGATTCTGCTCTGTAACCTGCTTCCGCAGTGCCCAGACCACACGCTGCTGTCGGCGCGCGCGCTCTAAATCCCCACCACCGGACTGACGACTGCGCACGTAACTGAGCGCCTGCTGCCCGGTCAGCAGATGATCACCTGGCTTCAGGTCCAGATAGATGCCCTCCTGCGGATAGTATTCGTACAAACGGCAATCTACGTGAATCTTCAGCCCCCCCAGGGCGTCGATCACTTTAACGAACCCTTGGAACTCAAAACGCACATAATGATCGATAGAAATCCGCAGACGGTCCTCCAGGATCGACATCAACAGCCGCGGGCCGCCCCCATGCGGCGCATCCTGTTCCCCCAAATAGTCGATGGCGTTGATGCGATTCGGCCTATGGCCCGGAATCTCATCAACGTACATATCGCGAGGAAAGGAGATGACCGCTGCTTCGCGCAGATACGGGTTCATCATCAGCAGGATAATTACATCCGTCCGCCAATTTGGATGGCCCGGTCTACGATCACTGCCCAATATCAGCACATTTGTTGTTCTGTTTAACGGTTGCGAGGTTACAGTCGGTGACGGCGTCGCGGTCGGTGACGGCGTCGCGGTCGGTGACGGCGTCGCAGTCGGTGACGGCGTCGCGGTCGGTTGCGGGGTTGCGGTCGGTTGCGGGGTTGCGGTCGGTGACGGCGTCGCGGTCGGTGACGGCGTCGCAGTCGCCTCAACATCGATTGGCATAGCCACCTGTGGCATTTCGACAGATGGAATCGGATCGACCTGCTGGCTGTCCTCAGCAGGCGTCTCTCCACGTCGGGTAGCCACAAGGGGCGTCCCTACGGTCGGCTCAGAGATTACGACCTTTTCTGCGTCATCAGCAGGAAGCGCGTCAGGGCGAGCGACGATGATACTCAGCAGAATGGCGCTTCCGAGAATCAACAGCAAGTATGGACGTATGAACGGACGAATGCTCCGACGCAGGACATTTTTCGGGGACTTTAGTGGAGCCGGGAGGTTAAGCCGAGGGCTCATAACCGGAATGCGCCTCAGAGGAACAGGGCAGTTTCGATCTAAATGGCAAGATCAAGCAGAATCCGACGCAGTAAATCCATAGCCCGGTTGCCTACCCAAGCATTTGTCAGCTGGTCTGCCCCACCGAAAGGGAAGCGCACCACTTCGGTGCGATCCGGCCCGGCACAACCTATCCACGTCTCGCCACCCTGATTGGAATGGAAGGTTTCATGCGGCTGTCCACTTGTGATCACGGCTAATCCGTAGAGTACGGGGTATGGCGGCGATTCGCCATTGACAAAGTCCTTCCGCAGTTGCTGGGCCAGTTGTCGCGCCACATCGCTCCCCGGTGGCAACGCAAGCAGAGGCTGCAGCGTCGGAGACAGCTTATCCGCTGATTGAACAGCCGCGGGGGCCACCGGGGAGCGGCCGGCTGCAGTTTGCAGCCGTTGGGCGATGATACCGTTGTCTGAAGGTTGTATTGCGCGCCACTGTGGGGCGCGATCCTGAGCGCAATCGTATGAATCAGTGGGCTGGCGGACTGGCGGGGCTGAGTTGGTTTCCAGCACGATCAGGTGTGCGCCGGCTTCGTTCAACAGCCGCGCCAGCACAGCCTCGATCGATTCATCCGGCGTTGTGCTGTAGATATAGTCGCCGATTTTCGCGCGCGCTCGGTCTTCCATTTCGTCCAATAGCGCTTCGGCTTCGTCAGCGCTGGCGGCTCTGGCTGCAATCCGTACATCCGCCTGACCCAGATGGGCTGCCAAGCCCATCGTCGGATTGGCGCTGTCCATCAAGGCGCCGAGTTGGGCATCCAGACTGCTTTCGCCGATGCCGACTGTGCGCAGAATGCGCCGGCGAATGACGCCAACGCCACCGGTCAGCTCTCGGAGGTAGGGCAACACCAGATCCGTCATCATCTGTTTCATCTCGCGTGGGACGCCGGGCATGGCGATGACCTTCCCGTTACGCGTATGTCGGCGGTCATGGGTGATGAAGCCAGGCGCGGTACCCACAGGATTTTCAAGAACCGTCGCGTCTTCGGGAATCAGAGCCTGTCGAAGATTGTTTTCGCTCATCTGCTGATAGCCCCAACGGGCAAACCGCTCCCGTAGCTTTGCTTCGATGTCTACATGGCGTTGCAAAGGACAGCTCGTGGCGTTGGCGATTGCATCCCGGGTGATATCGTCTGCGGTCGGACCTAGCCCACCGGTTACGAGAATCACATCACTGCGAGCCAAGGCCATCTCCAACACGCCTCGCAGGCGCGGCTCGTTGTCGCCGACGGTAGTCTTGTAGTAGAGATTGACACCGATCTCCCGCAATTGCTGGGCGATCCAGGCTGCGTTTGTATCGACGATATCACCGAGAAGGATCTCTGTGCCGGAGGTTATAAGTTCGGCAGAGACGCTTTTAGATTCAGTCATGGTTGAAACCCCAGTGGTTGGTGACCAATTAGGAATTGTTCAAGCAGTTAAAGCATAAGGGCGGCCTGTCCGCGGATGCTCCTGACGCGGCTAGCCAGGGGGGTATTGCCTTCGCTGCGGAACCGTTCCTCCAGTGTCTTCAGCGCGTCCACAAACTCCTGGGAAAGCTCAGAACGATTTTCTTGCAGCAATCGCCGCAATCTGCCTTCGTCCGGCGCAGACAGAAGTCGATTGAGCAGCTTCAACTCCGCTGGCAGTCGTTCTTCTACGATGGCCAGAGACTTTTCATAGACTATTCGCAGCCGCTGCGCTGCGAATGTGGCTTTGTTTTGCTCCGCCTGCTTGATGTTGGAGGCCAGCATAGCCAGAAACATTTCGTTAATGTGGTCGGCGCGCTCCCGCAGCGCGGCATCCGTGTCTGTCGCCTGCAACACCTCCTGCAGAATAGCCTGCATCTGTTGCGCGGCTGCCTGCTGGCTCTGGCTGCGGTGTTCGTTCATCTCGACAATGCGGTCCCGCAGGGCGATCAATGCCGCTCGTTCTTCCGGATCGTTGGCATGTTCCAGACGATCGGCCAGGCCGAGGAGGAATTGGTAATCGGCCAAGCTGGCCGCCGCGGTCAGAACTGTTGTGGCGATAGTTTCGCCGCTGTCCCCTTCTAACCAATATCCCAGCAGCAGGTCAAGCAACTCCTTACGGGTCGTGTTTGACTTGATTTTGCCCAACGCCTCCTGTACCCGTTCCTCCAATGCCTTGACCTCCTGGCCCGCTTCGGTCGTATCAAGCAGCGTACGACGCAGGTTCATCAACGCCTCCTGCTGTTGGGTCTGGCCCTGCGCGGCCACTGCATTGATCACCTGGCCTAACAGAACGAAAAACTCTGAATCGATCAAGTTCTTGTTCCGGTCCAGAACCACCTGCATAGCGCTTTCGTCGCTGTCCAAGCGTAGGAGGCTGCTGATCAGGTCTGACTGCTCCCGTCGACGACGAAGCATCTCCGGCGTGACACCCTCAAAGCCCCACAGCTTCTCCATCAGGGAGTCCCAATCAAAGTACTGCTGGGGCTGGAGCATATAGCCTCGGCGTTGATCGGACGGGAGCTGCCCCATCAACGTCTGGCTCATCTCGCCAATCACCTTCTGAAGCTGCATATCGTCCATGCGGACCTGGCCAGGGACTACGATGCCCAGAAACTCATGCTCTGGGTCGTGGATCATCAGAGGTACGCTAAGGGGGCCACCTGCGCCGCAAGAGGAGCAGACAGCAACATTGACCTGCCCGCCCAAAATCAGCGATCGCAATTCCGGATTGGCGCCCAAATCGATAATCGTGAACACCGCGGCTGTGTAGGCTGTTCCACAGTTCGGACAGGTTACCTGTGCGCCGGCAGGGGGAAAGAGCAGATTCAAGTCAGGCTGATCCGTAGGGGCGCCTCTTGGGGGCGCCCACTCCGCATCGGCCCGCGCAGGATCCGGTCGTTGGGAAGAGGGTTGTTCGTCTGCCGCGTGTTGGGGCGGGTCTTGCGCCTGCCCTGCACTGTCGGGTGTTTCCTCTGGCTGCTCTCTTTCGTTCCGTCGAGAGCTGGAAAACCCCTTGGGGAGTTCGATCCCACCCGATGACTGGGAGGGAGGCGGGCTGCTTGGGGTCCAAATTTCACTCATAATTTTCAATCCAATTCCTCATGAAAATCCAGTTTTGTTTTTCGCAAATATGAATTATGAACTATCCAATTCATAATTCATAATTGAACAGTTCCTCTTCCGACAGGATCGTCACCCCTAACTGCTGAGCTTTTTTCAACTTGCCGCCAGGCTTTTCGCCGGCCAGCAGAAAATCGGTCTTGCTGCTGACACTGCCTGTGATCTTCCCGCCTCTCGCTTCGATGCGCGCTTTGGCTTCGTTGCGGCTGAGGGTAGGCAGGGCGCCGGTTATGACGAAAGTTTTGCCGGAGAAGAGCAGCTCATCTTCGACCTCGCCAGCGGGGCTGGCCTGTGCGTCGACTCTGTGGACGCCCACAAGGGGCGCTCCTACCTCCGCCCTCGATTCGAGGGGCGTCGCGCGATGCGCAAGGGTTGTGGCGCGCGCCACTACTGCAGGGCGCGACGCTGCGGTGCGCTCAGATCTCAGATCGACTCCCAGATCGGCAAATGCCTGCACCAGCGCCCGATTGGGCTTTAACGCGGCATAGGCGACAATCGCTTCAGCGATCTTCGGGCCGACACCTTCGATAGCGCTGAGGATCTCCACGTCAGTGGCCATCAGCTCGTGAAGACTGTCGAAATGGACCATCACGAGCTCTGCAACCACAGAGCCGACATAGCGAATTCCCAGAGCGGTGAGCAGACGCGTTGCCCCTCGGGATTTGCTCTCCTCCACGGCCTGACGTAAATTCGCGATCCGTTTCTCGGCGTAGCCTTCGATTTCGCCGATCTGTTCCCAAGGCAGGCGATAGATGTCGGCCAGTGTGCGAATATAGCCCTCTCCTACGAACAACTCCGCCTGCTTTGTGCCGAGGCCGATGATATCCATCGCGCCTCTGGATACGAAATGCTCGACTTTGCGCACGAGTTGATGCGGGCAAGCGTTGTTGACACAATATGTGGCCACTTCGTCTGGTGGGCGCACAAGGCACTCTGCGCAGGAAGGGCACACGCGCGGCATCTGCCAGGGCTGTTCGCTGCCGTCTCGCAGTTCCGTCACAGGGCTTATCACTTTCGGGATGACATCCCCGGCCCGCTTCATCAGCACAGTATCGCCGATGCGAATGTCCAAATCCTCGATATAATCGGCATTGTGGAGCGTGGCAGCCTGCACGGTCACGCCACCGATGGCGACCGGCTCTAAGGCCGCATTCGGCGTGACCGCGCCGGTGCGCCCTACTTTCACAGTAATGTCCAGCAGCTTTGTGGTCGCCTCTTCGCCACCGGTTTTGAAAGCAATTGCCCAACGGGGGTCTTTGCCGGTGAAGCCCAGTCGTTCCTGATGGGCCAGCAGATCGACTTTCACCACCATTCCATCCAGTTCATAAGGCAGACGCGCCCGTAGTTCGCGCCAGCTTGTGACGAATTGAATCAGCTCTTCCCACTCATTGTCGTTGAAGCGGCGAGACTCGTCACAGACGGGGAAGCCATAGGCGCGCAATCGTTGCAGGGAGTCCCAGTGGGACAGCGGGGCGGTGTTGTTTTGCGCGCTACTGTGGAGCGCGCAATGATAGGCCCATAGCTTCAGTGGACGCTCTGCGCTGATCGTCGCGTCCAGCAGGCGCAGGGAGCCGGCCGCAAAGTTGCGAGGGTTCGCATACGTGCGCTCGCCCTGCTCAGCCTGGACCTGATTGAAGGCTTCAAAGGCGGCGATGTCCACATAGACTTCGCCGCGCACGATTAAACGGCGGGGAGGCTGAGGGCTGAGCGCCTCGCATCCTCCGCGCATAGCGCGACGCCCGCATTGCGGATCGACAGGGATTTGCAAAGGGAGTTGGTGAAGCGTGCGCAAATTCAGGGTGATATTTTCGCCGATCTCGCCATCACCCCGCGTAGCGCCCAACACAAACTGACCATCTTCATACTGTAAAACCACCGTCAGGCCGTCGAATTTCGGCTCGACAACGTAACCCAGCTGGGCCTGATCCGGCTCTGGCAACAGGCGCAACAGGCGTTCCCGCCAACTCCGCAAATCCTCCTCCCCGGAAGCGTTTGCCAGGCTCAGAACCGGAACCTGATGCCGTACTTTTTCAAATCGCTCGGCAACAGCGCCACCCACCCGCGCGGTCGGGCTGTTCGGATCTTGTAGTTCCGGGTATTGGGCTTCCAGAGCCTGAAGTTCCCGGAATAGCGCGTCAAAAGCTGTATCGCTGATCTCCGGGTCGTCGAGAACGTAATATCGGCGCTGATGATGAGAGATCTGTTGGCGCAGATCCGCTATCCGCATCGTCGCCCTCAATAGCGAATCTCCCTCCTCTCTTCCCTCTCTCCTCATTGGTCGGCTGGAACAAAGAAATCAGACGCGCTCCAGCCCTCCCATACTTTTACTGTTTCCACTCCGTCTGCGTCAATGCCTTTCACTTCGCCGACGGATCGCAACCGGTACCAGAAATATCCGTCATCAGCCACCGGATATTCTTCAGCCTCATCCTCATCATCAGCCTTAGCCTCATCATCGGCCTTAGCCGCAGCCTTAGCCTCAGCCGCAGTCAGAACCTCAAAGATCGCCCCTTCTTCCCCTTCTTCAAAAATCGCCACGAGGAGGCCAGCCAGGCCCGGCTCCTCGCGCAACTTAACGCCCTTGCCGTCGGTGTCGCCGACGATGACATGCGCGCCAATCGGCAACTCCACCGGAGCGAATGGGGGCGTGGGTGTAGGCGTCGGCGGTTCCGATGTCGGGGTTGGTTCTTCCGCCTGAGGAGCTGTGGGCAAAGCAGTCGGTGAAGAGGCTTCCTCTGCCGGCGAGGAGAGGCGAGCGATAGCCAGCCACACTACCGCCACAATGATCAGAGCGACTATGGCGCCGATCAGCCAGAGCGGACCGGAGCGCCCAAGCTGACGGGGCTTAGCGCCGGTCGATTCCGCCTCTTGTGATTCATCGAACCGGTGGTACCTCTCCTCATTCGGACCCGATGCGGCATCTCCCCAATCTGTGGCATTCGATGGATGGTCAGATGAAGGCGCGTCAGGATCGACAGGGACACCGCTCTTCGACTCAGTTGGGCTGCTCTCCGCGGCGAAGACAGGTTCATCCGCGGATGAGGGGGTTGTGTGGGCGCCCTCAAGGGGCGTCTCTACGGAGCGCTCGGGGTCTTGGTCCCGGAATACCGGCTCGTCGGATTCAGATTCACTGTTCGGACGCTGGGTGTCATTAGTCACGTTTCGCACCTCATGGATCTTTTGAGCAGTTTGAATAGTTCATCCAGCGGTCTAGTATTGATCACATCTTCGGCGCACAGCCAACCACGTCGGGCCGTATGGATGCCGTAGGGCATCAGATCGAGCTGGTCGATGCTATGCGCGTCGCTGTTGATGACAAGCTTGCAGCCCAGATCGACGGCTCGACGGGCGTGGGTAGCGGACAGGTCCAGGCGGGCGGGATTGGCATTGATCTCAATTGCCGTCCCGGTGTCGGCACAGGCATGCATGATCCGGTCCAGGTCGATTTCCGATGGCGGACGCTGACCCAACAGTCGTCCGGTGGGGTGCCCCAGGATATCCACATGCGGGTTATGGATCGCTTTCAGGCAACGATCTGTGATCGTGGCGCGATCCTGGCGCAGGCCGCTATGGATGCTGGCGACCACTACATCGAGGGAGGCCAGAACCGCATTGGGCAGGCCTAACTCGCCGTCGGCCAACACTTCAACTTCCGTGCCTTGCATCAGTCGAAAGTCGATCCCTTCCGCTGCGTAGCGTTCGTTCACTGCGTCGATCTGCCGGCGTTGGCCTGACAGCGCGTCGGCATCCACGCCCTGGGTCACGCCCAGGCCGATGCTGTGGTCGGTGACAGTCCAATAGCGATAGCCTTTGTTGCGAGCGGCTTCCGCCATCTCCGCTACAGACGAACTACCATCGCTCCAAGTGGTGTGGCCGTGTAACTCGCCA
The DNA here is from genome assembly GCA_958295915.1 of uncultured Caldilineaceae bacterium. Classification (GTDB taxonomy): domain Bacteria; phylum Chloroflexota; class Anaerolineae; order Caldilineales; family Caldilineaceae; genus Bin5. Next base: position 16,007 of record OY282381.1, on the reverse strand, counting down.
AGAATGTCCCGCTCTGCAATCAGTCGCGGCAAGTCGTGACGTAGAGCCACAGCAATCTCTCCGGTGTCTTCCCGCATTTCCGGCGGCGCCCACTGCAAGCCAATGAATTCGTACAGATCCTCTTCGCTGCTAAAGAAGCGTTGTTCGTCGCGTTTTCGACATTCCCGCATTTCCGCCAGTACAGTAGGGCTTGGTTGGGCGCGCTCATGTCTGACTGGATGGTCTTGGGCAGTCAGGCCGTATTCATCGAGACGCCAACCCAGTCTCTGGGCCCGCTCCCGCAGGGCCCTGTTGTGAGCCTGGCTGCCGGTGGCATTGCAAAGGGCCGCGCCCCAATGTCTGGCCTCCACCATGCGCAGGGTGGCTTGCATACCATTGGGCAGCGCGATACTGGCCCTCGCAGCCCCGCTATCCACGACGGCCGCTGCCTGAGGCAATCTCTGGAATACATCCAGCACCTGTTGCGGCGCACTGCTGACAGCCAGCAGATTCAACTCGGCGATGGTCTCTCGCCAGCGGCGCAGACTGCCGACGATTTCGATTTTTTCCAGCGCATCCGCTTCCAGCGCTTCCCGTAGCCCTCGCACGAGGATTTCGGCAAAGGGGCGAGCGGTACCGATCGGCGTGCGGTCATCGGAACGGCGGGCGATCAGGTCGATGCTTTTGAGAATGCGCTCTTCAGTTTTGGCCCCGAACCCCTTCAGACTCCGCAGCCTCCCTTCTTGCGCGGCCGCCTTCATCGCTTCCACGCTGGTAATATCCAGCTCCTTCCACAAGCGCTGGACGGTTTTGGGGCCAACATCCGGCGTCTGCATCATTGCCACAACTCCAGCAGGCACTTGCGCCGCCAGGTCGTCATAATAGGGCAGGGCGCCGGTTTCCAGAAGGGTCCGGATCTTTTCGGCGATGGCTTTGCCGATCTTCGGTAGATCCTCCAGCGCGCCGGCGGCGGCAACCGCGTTGATGTCCTGATTGAGGTCTTCGATTGTGCGGGCCGCGTTCCGGTAGGCGAGAATAACGAAGCGACTCTCACCCAAAATCTGTAACAGATCTCCGATAGTTCTGAACACATCGGCAACCTGTCTATTATTCAACGGGACTCGATTCAGGGCATCCGGCACCTGCGCGTCCTTCGGTGTATAGTTGCATTGCGCGCCACTGTTGGGCGCGACTACGTGGTATCCTGTTCGTGAAACGGCTGGGCAACCACAAGGGTTGCCCCTACGTTAAGGTAGATTATAGCACGAGCGATAGGCAGGGCAAATGTAGAGCATGGTCTTCCTGAATGTATCTAGCGTTCGTCGTCAAAAGCGGTCCCGCTTTGCCGAAGATTCATCTACCCTTGGCGCAGACATTCGCGGCTCTGGCCAATCTAACTCAGGGTTCGCTTATTTTTGGGTTCAACTGTAGAATGGCAGTGAGCGAATGAATTTATGGTAGAATTTTCACAGAATACCTATATTGCGCGCAGTCCAGAGATCTCATATCAGAGCCACAAGAGGGAGCATGGGACCTAAATTGAACAAAGCAACCTATTTGAAAGCGGTGACACAATCCCTGTGGACGTATGCCGATCAACATCATAAGGGCAAACTCGACGGTAAAATGAGACAGGGGCGTCCGCCGTTTCTCTCGACTCAGTATGCCTCTAGAAATGTCCTGGTCCCGTCAGATGAAACAAAAGCTGATGACATTCGCGCCGCTATCCCTTGTAGCCAGCGCCATCAGAAATTCTGCAGCTTGAAAAGCTCTCAGGCCCTGTCGCAGAGTGTTTTCGGCGCGCTCTGTGCCTTCAGTCGCCTCGATTTGCTTGAGAACGTAGCCGCCGAGTGCGGTCGGCCAGCCTTCTTCGATGACCACCGGGACTGGACGCTCGCCTTCGAGTACAAGGTGAGGAGCTTAAAGGAACCCACGCCGACCAGTGTCGACGTGCTGCTTTGCCGACCGGGGCGGCGAGTTGCCGTCGAGTGCAAATTCACAGAGGGCGAGTTTGGCTGCTGCTCGCGCACAAGTAAGAATAACTACCCTGATCCCAAGAAGTACTGCGACGGGAACTACCGAGTCCAAGGCGGCCGCTGTCACCGATGCGCGCTCACAGAGATCGGCATCCGGTACTGGGACCACCTGCCCCGCCTGTTCAACTGGCCGTCCGAGCGCGATCACGAGCCGTGCCCATTCAAAGGCGTTTACCAACTGGCACGGAACGCGCTTGCCGCTACGATCACACCAGAGGGTGAACTTGACCCGAACGGAGGGCACATGCTTATTGTATACGATGCCCGCAACCCCGCGTTCCAGGCCAACGGCAAGGCTAAAGCGCAGTGGGAGGACGCGGTCGGCGCCTCCCTCCATCAGGGGCTTCTTCGACGCCTGAGTTGGCAGAGATTGCTGGACTCCCTGGCGTGTGTGCAAGATCTAGCGTACCTCGTCAACGGCTTACGGGAGAAGTACGGGCTGGAACCAGATCAGGCCTCGGCCTCCACACCCGCCCTCATGTGAACAGCGGTCGACGTTCACGTGGCGCTGAGGCAGTGATATGTGGCTAGAGCAGTAACTGCTCACTGCCTTACTGCGCCTGAGCCGACTTGCCAGGTGGTGGAGTAGAGATTGGCTACAATTCGACTGCGCGATGTGCGCAAAGCCTTCGGGCTGGGCAGCAAACCCCGCCGAGAGAAGGCTGGCAGCGGCAGCAGGAGGCGCGCGTTCACCCCATATGCTCGGGAAGAGCCAGCTGCTGAGGATCCTGACCGGGTCTACGCGCTGGATCGCGTCGATCTGACGGTCCCCGAGGGTCAGACAATGGCAGTGCTGGGGCCATCCGGCTGTGGAAAGAGCACGCTGCTGCGGGTGATCGCCGGGCTGGAAGGGGAGTACAGCGGCGATCTTTTCTACGACGACCGGAATATGCAGGACGTGCCGCCGAAAGACCGCTATATCGGGATGGTCTTCCAGAACTACGCTCTGTACCCCCACTTTGAGGGCCACGGCAATCTCTCCTTCTTCTTTCGCATACGCAAAGCGCCGGACAAAGAGATAGAAGAGCGGATCCGCATCACCTCGGAAATTATGGGCATCGGTTTCCGGGCTCTGCTCCAGCGCAAGCCAGGCACACTGTCCGGTGGTCAGCAGCAACGACTCGCCATCGCCAGAGCTATCGTGCGTCGGCCCCAGGTCTTTCTCTTCGATGAGCCTCTCTCCAACCTGGATGCAAAGCTGCGTGCGCAAACAAGGGTGGAGATCAAACGGCTACTGCGGCGCTTCGCTATCACCGCTTTGTATGTTACCCACGACCAGACTGAAGCTATGGCTTTGGGAGATCAGGTGGCGGTGATGCGAGCTGGACAGATCGAACAGGTCGGCCCATTTACGGATGTGCGCTTGCGCCCCGCCAACACATTCGTCGCCGGTTTTCTCGGCGCCCCGCCCATGAATCTGCTACCCGGCGCTGAGGTGAGAGATGGCCAGATTGCGCTGAGCGATGGACTGCAGATCAGGCCGGACCCTTCTCTATTGAAAAACCTGCAGCCCGGCCATGCGCTGACCGTCGGCATTCGTCCAGAATCTGTGCAGGTAACAGTTCGGGCGTCGCGCGATGCGCGCAATCCGCGCGGCGCTCCGCCCTCAGTCGCCGATGGGGATGCGCAGCCGGTAAACTTGAATGATGCTGCGCTGCAGTCGCCCTTGACCAACGTCTGGCCAGGCATAGTGGAGTCGGTGGAACCGGACTACGGGCGTCGGCGCGCCTTGGTGTATATCCAGGCCGGTGGCCAACGTCTTGTGGGTCAGGCAGACATCCGCGCCCGTTTGACTCAGGGCGAGCGGATTGTAGCGCAATTGGAGCCGACGGGGCTGCATTTCTTTGAATCACAGACCGGCGCGCGCATAGAATAAAGCAATCCTCTGCCCGTCCCCTTATGCCGCGTCTGTCATTCGGGTTTCACGCGATGCGCGACATCTGCGGCGCGCTCAACCCTCACCCGCATATATTGGCTCATGTACAGATCATGGTAAAAGCCCTTTTGGGCCAGCAGTTCTTCATGGCTACCCCGCTCGATGATCCGGTGATCGTTCACGACCAACACCTGATCCGCATTGCGAATGGTACTGAGCCGATGGGCGATCACAAATGCCGTGCGCCTCTCCAGCAGCCGCAACAAAGCCTGCTGCAGGTGCGCTTCCGTGCGCGTGTCCACGCTGCTGGTGGCCTCGTCTAAGATCAGAATGCGGGGGTCTGCCAATACGGCTCTGGCGATGGCTAAAAGCTGGCGCTGCCCTTCACTGAAGTTGTTTCCCTGTTCAGAAACCCGTGAGTCGTATCCGCCCGGAAGCAGACGAATGAACCCATCGGCATTGGCCAGTTTCGCGGCGGCTACCACCTCCTCATCGGTAGCGTCCAGCCGACCGTAGCGGATATTTTCGCGTACACTGCCGGAAAAGAGAAACGTATCCTGAAGGACGATTCCCAACTGCTTACGCAGGGATGCTTGCCGAACGTCTCGTATGTCCTGGCCGTCGATGCGGATGCTGCCCTCCACCACGTCATAGAAACGACTCAGCAGACTGATGATCGTGGTTTTGCCGGCGCCGGTTGGGCCGACCAGCGCGATTGTGGCGCCGGCCTGGGCGTGGAGGCTGACGTTCTGCAAGACCGGCTCCCGTGGCGTCTTATCTATCTGGTCGGAAAGGTGGTACTCTGTATCGGCATCCAGACGCTCTGCCGGTTCGTAGCTGAAACTCACCTTGTCGAAAACCACATCTCCTTGGATCTCTTCCAAAGGCGGCGCGCCGGCGCGATCCGTAACCGTCGGCTGCGCGTCCAGCGCCACGAAGATGCGCTCTGCCCCAGCCAACGCCGATTGCAACTGATTGTAGAGCATTGCAATGCCCCGCATAGGTCGGAAGAAGTTCATAATGTAGATAATAAATGTCGCCAGCACGCCGACTTCAAGAACCCCTTCAATCGCTAACCAGCCACCCAATAGGGCTGCGGCGGCAATCGTGATCGTCATCATCGTCGTGAACATCGGGCCAAGCGCGGCGGTGATGATATCGGCGGTGATACCGGCCTGGCGATAGGTAGTATTGACCTCGTGAAACCTGGCGAATACGTCATCCTCTCTGGCGAAAGCCTGAACGACCCTTGCGCCGGCGATGTTCTCCTCCATCACCGCGTTCAATGCGCCGAGGTTGCGCTGGACACTACGAAACGCTACCCGGCTGCGGCGGGTCACCTCGCCGGTGATGTACAGCATCAGCGGCATCAGAATCAGCATCGCCAGCGCCAACTGCCAATTGAGCATAAACATCGCCACAAAGGTGCCGCCCAGCAACAATATATTGGAGATAAATTCGATCAGCCCGTTGGATAGTGTGCGATTGATGGCCTCCGAGTCGTTCGTGATCCGACTCATCAGGTCGCCCACCTGATTGCGATCGTGAAAGGCCATGGACATGATCTGAAAATGACCGAACAGTTCGGAGCGGATGTCGGATACAAAGCGCTGACCGAGATGCACCATAATCAGGCCTTGCACTGTGGACGTGACCCCGGCAACGACATAGACGACCAAAATCTGGACGACCAGATCCTGCAATCCAGCGGCGTTCCCCGGCACAATGAAGATATCGATCGCGCGGCCGAGAAGCGCCGGCCCGTAAAGCCGCAGCACTGTGCTGATCGTTACAAACAAGGCAACGACCAGCAGTTGCAGACGGTAGGGGCGCAGATAAGAGGCCATACGACTGAGCGTGTGACGTGTGTTGTCCGCAGCCTCGCCTGTAAGATTTCCGCCCCCGCCGAAGCCGAGACGCATCTGGGGTTGTTGGGATGGACGGGATGTAGTCATAGGGAATGTTGTTTTGCGCGCCAATGCGGGTTTCGCGCCAGTTCAAGGGCTGAGCTGTGATTTGTGCGGTTGCGCTCGATCCTCACTGTGAGGCGCGACAGAGATTCGCTCAGGCCTCTTCGAACTGGGAGTAGTAGATTTCCTGATAGATCTCGCTGGTTGCCAGGAGTTGCCCGTGGACGCCTTGGGCAGCGATTTTTCCGTTGTCCAGGACGAGGATCTGGTCCGCATCGATGACGCTGCTGATGCGCTGGGCGACAACAAAGGTTGTAGTGTGCGCCAATCTCTCTTTGAGCGCCTCTTGAAGTCGAACTTCAGTGTCAAGGTCTACGGCGCTTGTGCTGTCGTCGAGGATCAGCACGGCAGGATTCGTCAGCAGTGCCCTGGCGATGGCGATGCGCTGCTTTTGCCCGCCGGAAAGGTTGGCCCCCCTGGCCTCGACGACACTGTCGTAGCCGTTGGGCATGCGCGCGATGAAATCGTGGGCTTGAGCGGCTTGGGCCGCGCGAATGACTTCCTCCATTGATGCCTGCGGCCGTCCGTAAGCGATGTTTTGGCGCACGGTGCCTCCGAAGAGCGTCGTCTGTTGCAGAACCACTCCGATCTGTTTCCGCAGACGAGATGGCTCCCAGTCTCGCACATCGACTCCGTCCAGCTTGATGGCGCCGCTCCCGGCATCGTAAAAGCGAGGAATGAGATTGACGAGGGTGCTCTTGCCGGCGCCGGTAGCGCCCATCAAGGCAATTTTTTGGCCCGGCAGCGCGCGCAAATGAATGCCATCCAGCACTTCCTCGCCTATGCTTGAGTCATGAGCGCCCTCCAGCCGTTGGGCTGGCCGAAACGCCGAATGAGTTCTGGCGTTGCCACAGGAGTTGGGAGGCTCCAGCGTCCGAACCACTCTGTTTTCTCGAACCGGGTTTCTGAGGTCGCCTGGGCCTGCTGGCTGCGTTGCAAGGGTCTGTTCGCCAGATTTCAGCCTCTCGCGGGAGGCCATGGTAGCCTCTATTGATTGAGAGCCGGAATAATGGAATCTCACATCATCGAAGATGATTTCACCGGCCGGCTCTTCAACCACAATGGGGGCAGCCGGCGTCTGAATGGCCGGTTCTGTCTCCTGCACTTCGACGATCCGTTTGGCCGAAGCTTCTGCCCGAGACACCATCGACAGAATGTTGCTGAGGAGAAGTAGGGGCGACATGCCGATCATCAGGTAGCTGTTGAAGGCGATCAGCTCGCCGATTGTCAGCCGTCCGCCGATGACATCCAGCCCGCCCTGCCAGATGACGACCGTTGCGCCGACGTTTGTCAGGATCAGCAGAACCGGCAGCACCAATGCCAGATACCGTCCGACCTTGATATTTTGCTCCATATACTCTTGATTTTGGGCGCTGAAGCGTTCGATTTCATGCTGTTCGCGCACATATGCCTTGACGACATGCACGCCGGCCAGGTTCTCTTGCACCATGGTATTGAGCTCACCCAGCTTTTGCTGCACAATTGAGAAGAGCGGGCTGACGACACGCAAAAACCAATGAATGATGCCCCCTGCCAGCCCCAGCATCGCTATCATGACCAAGCTGAGTTGCCAATCGATGAGAAGGATCATCACAAGGCTGCCAATGACCATCAATAGAGTGCGCAGCAATAGGGCCAGACCAGCGCTGAGAAACATGCGCACCACATCTACATCGCTGGACACCCGCGTCATGAGCTGGCCGGTCTGCATGCGGTCCAGATTGGCGAAGGAAAAACGCTGGATATGCCGGAACAGGTCGTTGCGCAGATCAAAGGCGATCCCTTGGGAGATTTGCGCCCTGGCGATTCCCTGACCGATTGTTGTCGCGGCGCCGATCACAGCGGCCAGGAGCATCACGGCGCTAGCCTGCCAGACGGCATTCATGTCACCGGCGCGGATGCCCTTGTCGATCACGAATTGGATCATGCGCGGGGCTACCAGTTCCATCAATACTGGCAGAATCGTTGTGACAAACCCCAACACCGCCATCCAGCTATAGGGACGCATATAGCGAATTGCTTTTGCTAAACCATTCATCGACTGAGGCATGAGCGTGGACGATCAGGAACTGTTCAATTGCGCATTACGCATGAACTGCCCAATTCGTAGTTTTCTGTTCTGGTGGGAATGCTGAAACGCACTTCAAATTGAGTTCAAGAAGCTATTGAGGAAAAGAGTATTTTTCCGAACGTTACTAAAGCGGTTTGGAAAGTATACACGCCATTAGAACAACTCGCAAACTGTCTGCGCCGGGGATGACAGGCGTCTACCCGGGCGAAGGGTTGTGTTGCGCGCTGCTGTAGAGCGCTTGGTATGGTTGGGGCGCGCTTCAGGAATCGATGGCAGAATATCTTTGCGTTTGACATTCTTGCGGCCCTGATGTATACCATTAGGCAAGACTACCGCTCCGAGTATAGGCAAGGTTTTTATGCGCATCACCGCAGAGCAACGCAACCAGTACCGTACCGAAGGCTATCTCTTTCTCGAAAACGTCATCCCCGCGCAGCAGGTGGAAGGCCTGCGCCAGGAATGTCGGCGCTACATCGAGCGTTACGACGCGGAGATGGAAGCCAAAGGAGTGACGGTTCAGGGGATCAACCACTACAAGAAGCGCTACTTCATCAGCCGGCGCGGGCTGGAAAGCCGTGTTATGACCGACTTTCTGTTCAGCGAACGCATGGCCGCCATATGTCAGGCAACTCTTGGCGATACCGCCTACCTGTTCCACGAACAGTACGTAGTCAAGTTCGCAGAAGTGGGCACGAAATTCGGCTGGCATCAGGACTCCGGCTACGTGGGCCACTACCACCGACCCTACCTTTCTTGCTGGTGCGCGCTGGACGATATGAGGATCGAAAATGGAACTGTCTCCGTTTTGCCCTACTCCGCCATTGGTATGACGCCGGACGATCTCTACGACCACACAGTGGAGGCCGGCAGCAATGACAAAATCGGATATCAGGGCGATCACCCAGGCGTGCCGGCGATTGTGCCTGCTGGCAGTATCATCGTCTTTAGCAGTCGCACATTCCACCGTAGTGGTCCCAACACAACATCACGAATACGGCGCTGTTACCTGGCTCAATATTCCGCAGAGCCGATCTTGAACCGCGCAGGAACCGGCCTATGGGGTCAGGCGATCCCGATTCTGCGCAACGGCCAACGGGTACCGGCTGCCGAAGCCTTGGCTGCGGGATAGGGGTTGCGTTGCGCGCCACTGTGAGGCGCGACGGCCGAGCATGTTTTTCAATAGAGGTAGAGGGAATTGACATGAGCGTTTCGAACCATCTTTTGACCGACGATCAGATGCGCCAATTTATCTCCCGCGGCTACCTACTGCTGCGGACCGACTTTCCTAAGGAGTTTCACGAAACGCTGAACGCCAAACTTTCCGAAGTGATGGAAAAGGAAGGCAACCCCGGCAACAATATTCTGCCCCGTTTGCGCGAAGTGAACGAAGTATTTCGGCATCCAGTGATTCACGGGGCCCTGTCGAGCATTCTCGGGCAGAATTACATGGTTCACCCGCACCGCCACTGTCACTTCACATACCCCGGCCGCAAGGTTCAAGGCTGGCACAGAGACAGCTACTGGGGACACCAGAAGGTGCGCAACCATCACAACTGGTGGGCGATGATCTTCTACTACCCCCACGCGGTGGACCGCCAGATGGGGCCATCGGGCATTCTGCCCGGCACACAATACTATACGAGGCGGGCCGGTGACGATACCGAACAGCCGGTCTATATGGAGGGAGCACAGGGCACATTCGCTCTGCTTCACTACGACCTGTGGCACAGAGGCGAGGCCAACCTTTCTCAGCAAACCCGGGCCATGATGAAATTTCAGTTTGTGCGGATGGATGCGCCCACAACACCGGCATGGAACAACCAGCAGGCAGATTGGGTAGAGGTCAATGGTACAGCGGTCGACCACAACGAACTTTGGGCGCACCAATGGCGCTGGCATCGTGGAGGAAACGGGGCAGAATCGAAGGGTGTGTCCGCGCCCGGGGGAGAGGCGGATTTGCCAGCTCTGGCTGAACAGCTGGCTTCCTCATATGAGCCGAAGGGCGTCGACGCTGGCTATCGTCTGGCGACTCGGGGAGAGGCGGCCATTCCATTCCTCGCCAAGGCTCTCACCAGCGGCAATGTCACTGCCGCCCGCAACGCTGGCTATGGCCTGAGCGCCGTCGGCCGCGCCGCGCAGGCAGATCTGCTGCGTGCGTTACACCACGAAACCGAAGAGGCGCGCATGCACGCGGCCTTCGCTCTGGGAGAGTTGGGCAAAGACGCCGCCGATGTCGCCGAGGATCTGGCCCAGGCCACCACAGATCAATCGGTCCTGGTGCGGCGCACGGCAGTGGAGGCTCTCGGGCTGGTGAAAGAACCAGCAGATGCGCTCGTTCCCGCCCTGGTAGACGGGCTGACTGACGAGGACGGACAGGTGCGGTTTACGGCTGCGCTCTCTCTCCAGCGCCTCGGCGCGGCCGCGGCCGCGGCAGTGCCGGCTCTGCAGGCGGCCTTGCGAGACGAGAATCGCTACGTCCGGGCCAATGCGGTGGATGCCCTACTTCGCATCGGCGCCCCTGAGGCTCTGCATATCGCGATCGACTACTTGAGTGCCCATCGCTGGTGCCCGACGACGACACCGGAGAATCTATTCTGAACAATGAACGCGAAGAGTCTGAAGCCACAGATCACAGCCGAGGAGATTTCAGTGTCGGTCGATGCGCTGGACATCGATCGCGCAGCGGCGATCTACCGGGAGCACGGCTGCCTGGTGGCGCGCGGGCTGATGAAGCAGTATGTAGCGGAGATGGCCCGCGACATCGCCGCGACTGTCGAGCGGTCGGTGGCGATGCTCGACAAAGCGGAAAGAAAACCCGAGGGCTGGGTCGTGCCCAACGGTTCTTTGTTTATCCCTGCGCCTGAGGGCTGCAATCGGGACAAGCAGATCATGACCGTCGGCATCAGCTACTACACCAGCGCCGCCTTTTTGCGGGCTGCCACAGACCCGACCGCCCTGGACATTTTGGAGGCCATTCTCGGTCCAGATATCGAACTGTTCGGCAACGGGCAATCTCTGGTAAAAGAGCCGGTGGGCGGCCATCCTAAGCATCTGCATCAGGACTCGGCTTACTTTGAGCACCGCTACGAAGGGCCGGTGGCAATTCTCACCTATGTAGTGGACACGGATCTGGTCAATGGCGCCCTGCGCATAGTGCCCGGCTCTCACAACAAGGGACAACTCCGGCACATCGACACATTCTCCCACTTGGGGCTGGACGAGGATGACTGGCCTTGGGAGGCATCCCTGCCGATCATCGGGCAGGCCGGGGATTCGATCTTTTTCAATGTCAAGACGATCCACGGATCCAAGCAGAACCACTCGGACACGCCCCGTCCAGTCTTTATCAACCGCTATCGGCGCCCCAACGACTACGCAATCATCCGGGCCACCACGACTGCCAATCGGGCGGAGGCTGAGAAACAGGCGCGGCAAGCCCGCAAGACCAACGAACTGCGCGGGCTGATGGCGCGGGGTTTTCGGCGCGATGAAGAGTGAGGTTGGCCAATTGCTTGTTCCCTTACCAGTAAAACAGCGGTGATCAGTGGTCGGCGCCCTTCAAGGCGCTATAGCGATCCAACAGCATCACGATCGCAAAAGCCGCCAGCGCCAATCCCACAGCCAAAAATACCTCACCTGTCAAATCAGAAGGCAGATAGTTCCGTTGCACCGTGGGCAGGATCTCCCCGTGCCGGTCGATGATTGAGGCGACCGTCTCCTTCCAGGGCCAGATCTTGCGCAGGCTACCCACCATCAGGCCGATGAGGAGGGCAACGGTCAGGTCGTGGTAGCGTTTGAATAGCCAAGCCAAAATCTGAGCGAAGGTGATGATGCCGACGACCGCGCCGACGGCAAGAATACCGATACTGACGATATCCCGTTGGTTGACGGCGCCGAGGACAAACTCATATTTTCCCAATAGCACCAGAATGAATGAGCCAGAGATGCCCGGCAAGATCATGGCGCAGCTGGCCAACATGCCGCTGAGGACAAGAAACCAGGCCGATTCGGGAGTCTGCAGAGGGACGGAGCCAACAAGGAAATACGCGCCGACCGCGCCCGCGGCCAACGCGGCGCCCAGCGGCAGTGTCCAGCGGCGAATGCGCTTGCTGACAGTGACGATTGAGGCGAACAGCAGCCCAAAGAAGAAACTCCAGATCAGCGCCGGCCGGTTCTCGAGCATCCACTCCAGCCCGGACGCGAGAGACAAAATCGCAACAACAATGCCGACGAGGACAGCGCTCAGAAATCGGGCGTTCACTGCGCTCAGCGCGGCGGCCAGATTGAATCTCAGCAAGGCCAGCCAGAACGGCGCCCGCGCTGCGGCGCGAATGCTCAACACCAGCTCTTCATAGATGCCGAGTATAAAGGCCATAGTGCCCCCGGAAACGCCGGGCACCAGGTCGGCGCAGCCCATCAGAAACCCGCGCGCAGCCAGGCCCAGGTAGTCTCGCCATGTTCGCTCACGCCCCAGTTGATCCACAGCGTCTGGGCGCCTGTCAGATGCCGACTGTGATTCAGATGTTGAACTGGCGGGAATGCCGAATTGCTGTTGCATCGAGGGCCTACTTTCGTGTCTGTGTTCTCGCTGTCAAATCGGGTCTCCCGGGGCAAACACCTGCGCAGCGTATCTGCCGACAGCTTGACAGTATACAGTCCAGACCTCATGGTCGAAAAATCTATCGTAGGATTTGAATGCCCAGTGGTATACGAACCACTGATCACTAGCCACTGATTTTATAGGGGAAGGCATGCTGGGCCAATCGGCTCGAATGTTTTGTACGTCAGCACGAACTCCTGATGGCCCAGGCTCTCGGATTTCGTCGGCGCGCCCCGCGCGACGGCCAGCGTCTGCTCAAAAATCTCCTGACCGACCTCGTCGAGGGTAGCTTTCCCTTCGAGAATGCGCCCGGCGTCCACGTCCATGTCCCCCGCCATGCGGCGATAGGTTTCGGGATTGGCGCATACTTTGATGACCGGCGAGATAGCCGATCCGACCACCGAACCTCGTCCGGTAGAAAAGAGCGTCAGATGCGCGCCACAGGCAATCAGTTCAGCGATCTCGGCCGTGTCGTTGATATTGGGAAAGCCAAAACGAGCTTCGCCGTCGGGCACTACGTCCATCAGATACAGGCCGCCGCGCGGCGGCGCATCCCCGGGTTTGAGCAGGCCCCGAATCGGTGAAGAGCCACTCTTGGCATAGGCCCCCATCGACTTTTCTTCGATTGTGGTCAGGCCACCGTCAGCATTGCCGGCGGCGAAGCTGCCGTGCCCCATAATTGTGTAGTAGCGGGCGGTCTTTTCCATTGTGGAGAGGATTTCGTTGGCCAGCTCCGGCGTCACTGCCCGCTCTGCCATAATCCGCTCGCAGCCTATCAATTCGCCGCCCTCCTCGAAAATAGCGCTGGCGTCGTGCGCCACCAGCAGGTCGAAGCAGCGCCCGATAGCCGGATTGGCGGTAATGCCGCTGGTGGCGTCGGAACCGCCGCAGATCGCGCCAACGATCAGTTCGTTTACTGTCATCGGCGCCAACTTTGTCGTCTCTTCCAGCGCGGCGAGGGTCTGCCGCAACCACGCCCGGCCCTTCTCTATGGTGGAGAGCGTGCCCCCCCGCTCCTGAATGACGAGGGTTTCGATGGGTCTGCCGCTTGCTTTGACGCGCTTCGCCAGGCTGTAGCGGTTGAAACTTTCGCATCCCAGTGAGATGAGAAGCACGCCGCCCACGTTCGGGTGACAACAAAGCCGGGACATCATGTCGAAGGCATACTGATTGGGATAGCAGCCGCCGAATCCGATGAGATGCGCGCCATCCTTGCGGAAGGGATAGACGATCTCGCGGGCCACGTGATGGGCGCACTCCACCAGATAGGCGACGAGGATTGTGTTGCGGATGCCCTTACGGCCGTCCTGGCGTAGATAGCCTTGGAACTCAGGATTGGCTGACATAACTGCGCTCCTCATCCAGGGTGTAGGTAGGGATGTAATCGCTCTTGATATTGTGCAGATGGACATGCTCGCCCAAATGGATATCCCGCAGAGCCGAGCCAATTGGCGCGCCATACTTGATGATCTTCTCGCCGGCGGCGATCGCTCGGGCCGCGATCTTATGTCCAAGCCCCAGAGACGTTTCGCAGACGATCGTGTGTTCGCCGAGCGGAAGACGAGCTCCCTTGGGCAGCGCGCGCATCAGCACGTATACATTATCTTGCTCTGAGATCTGGAGGAGAAATTCATTCTGTTCTGCAAGCATATCCTTCCTTCGCTTTCAAGGTCGGACTCTGATTCTCCTGATTGATATGATGGACAGGATGAAATCATGGTCGATCTTGAATAATCACATAAATCTATAGTCGGTTTTTCCTTGCGCCCTTGCGCCATGGCGACATTGCGTTTTCTTCCCCAGGGCCGGCAGGCCCTCTACAGTTTTTACTGTCTCCAGACTTACGTTGATGACCTTGCCAATCAGCTTGACGATGTAGCGCGGGTTGTCGGCGCGGTTGGGGTCGTTGACGACGCAGCTGCGTCTGTCCACCTTGACGCGATACTGGTCGATGATCCACTCCAGAGCCGAGCGGTTGCCCAGCCGATAGGCAAAGGCTTCTGGTGGAATCCCGCCCAGTGTCAGAAGATTATTGTAGTGGATCTGCGTTTTGTCCTTGGAGAGGCGCATCTTCTCCACGCGCCAATCGAGCGGCAGATCCGAGTTTTCGCTGACTGTCAGGGGATAGGCGGGCATCTCTTCATAGCCGACGTGGATTTCCGCCAGACGCGCGCCGGCTTGGACAAAGGCCCGGAAGTCCGGGGCAAAGGGCAGGCGCGGCAGGTCGCGTTTGAGGTTGGCTTGGTATCGCGTGCGATAGTGCGGGTGGTGCAGCAGGCCATAGACATAATGGAAGATGTCCCATTTGCTGATTGTGTCGTCACGGCACTGCGTGCGGAACTGCGCCAGCGCCCAATCGGTGATGTTCTCCTGGCGGTTGCCGCCATCCTCGTCGTAGGTGTAGAAGGGGAAGCATTGAAAGCCGTCACTTGCCGAGAGTGTGTGAAGGTCGGGAATCAGGTTCGCCATCAGAGCACTGAAGCCTGCGCGGAAACCATGATCGCTGACGATTATCACCCGATTTTCTGTTTCGGTCTTCGGTGTGGGAAAAATTCGATGCTGTTGAAAGCGCTCTTCATTCCAGAAATTATCGAAGTAGAGGTATTTCTGACAGAACGGACGATACAACGAGGTGCGAAAGTGCGAATCTTCATAGTCGTTTGGCTTCAGTTTTTTAAGTGATGCCTTAAGCTGACGAGTCCATTTGATGCGTGGGTCGTTCGTATCAATAAAACTTTCAACAGGGTCGTTGGGGTCATGCCTTCTCTTGCGGTCAACGGCGCTGTTGTATATTTCGATAAATGCGCCAACTCGCTCTTGCAGCAGCTTGAGATCGAACGAGTAAGCCAAAACATCACGGGCCGTATTGACACCGAGACTATACACCTTAAAAATTACATCCACCGCCTCGCCTTTTGTCGCCTTCGCTTCCTTGCTTCCCAGCGGGATGAAGCTCTCAAACTCGGCGTGAAGTCCCTCTGTCAGCCAGGTGTGTCGCCTGTCCGGTCTGATCTCTCGCCACTCGATATTGCCTGCGTGTTGACGTTCATGCAGAAAGTCGAATTTTCGCTTTTTGTTCCACAGATCGTCGGTTCGATAGTAATAGATGCGAGATAGCTGGCCTTGTGGTTGCCCGCCCCTACGTTTCACAAACAGATTGATGCTTACCCCGACCCGAATGCCGAATACATTGGCATCCGAGACCTTCAAGCTCTTGCGCGCGTTCCCGCCCAAATCGAGACTGTACAGGGTATCGAAATCGTCTGCCAGATGCTTTCTCATGCCATCAAAGGCCACAGCGTCGAGAAAGCTGTTGTTGGTGATAAAGGCGACAATCCCTTCCTCGCCGATGCGGTCCGCTGCCCAGCGGATCGCCTTCACATACGGGTCGGAGAGTTTGTTCTTATTGGTCGCCTTCGAGGCTTGCGCGTAGGTCTCCGCAACCCGCGCATCCATCGTCTCGTATTTGCGATTC